>NZ_JAMZEA010000024.1 GCF_024172125.1 Actinomadura rupiterrae | reverse complement strand
GGCGTCCGCGGGCGGCGGGCTGATCGGCGTCTTCGCGTCCGCGGCCGCCTTCTTGATCTCATCGTAGGGACCGGTCAGCCCGACGAACGAAGTGTCGAACTTGCCGAGGAAGCCCTTCAGCACCTTCGGCTTGTCGCGGGCCGGGTCGGCGGTGACGAAGACCACGCGCGTCCGCGCCTTCTCGGCGGGGGACAGCAGGCTCATCGCGCCCGCCGCGTCCGCCATGGTGGTCGGGCAGATGTCGGGGCAGTGCGTGTAGCCGAAGAACAGTATCGTGATCTTGCCCTGGCCGGTGCCGGCGAGGTCGTACGGACGGCCGTCCTGGTCGGTCAGCACGACGTCCGGAATCCGGTAGGACGAGGGCAGCCGGGTGGACTTGTACGGGCCTTGCGGGGCGGGCTTTTCGGCCGCTGCCGGTGCGTCCGATCCGGACGCACCGGAACAGGCGGCGGTGCCGAGCAGGACCCCGGCCAGGCCGAGCGCAACGATGGCGCGCATGCGAGAACTCTCCACGTGAACTGGTGAAACGGAAAGGTGATCAGGCGATGGAGAGCGCCGGGGGCGGCCCGCGCCGCGAGACCGAGTGGCGCAGCGGCGCCGTCCGCGCGGGCAGGACGCGCGCCATCGGACGCAGGACCGGCCGCGCGGGCACCCGGACGTCCGGCAGGACGAGCCGGGGCGGACGGGCGGCGGCCGCGATCCGGCGGGCCAGCGACCAGGCCGCAGCCTCGCCGCGCCGCAGCCAGAAGGCCATGATCAGCGCGGCGAGCCCGTGTGCGAGCGTCATCGACGTCCCGCCATGAGCATGCCGGAAATGCTCGGCATGCCCCAGGCCATGGTGGACGGTCCCGTCTGTGGCCTGGACGAACAGGACATGCAGCCCGAACTGCGCGCCGAGCAACCCGCCGAGGATCGTGGGGTAGGACCGCTCGGCCCCGGCGAGCACCGCCGCGAACCCCGTGACCAGCAGGAACCCGAACCCGACCGCCACCGGCGGCACCGGAACGCCCGCCGAGTACGCGTGACCCGCGACGGTCAGCGCCAGGCAGACGGTCGCGAACACCACCGCACGGGCGGTGCGCGAGATGGGCAAGGCAGGCTCGGACATGGGTGGGGACATCGTCCCATGGGGGTTCACGAGTCGAGACTGAAGTCCGCCTGGACGGCCCGGTGGTCGCTGCCCGGGGTGTGCAGCGTCTTCGCGGCCTTCGCCTTCACGCCCCGGTACAGGACGTGGTCGGGCCGGGTGACCGGGAACGAGGACGGCCAGGTGAAACCGAGCCCGGTGCCCGCGGTGAGCTGGGCCTCGTGGAGCATCGGCACCAGGCGTCCGAGCTCCCGGTCCGTGCTCGCGGTGTTCAGGTCACCGAGCAGCACGATCCGCTTCGCCGGGTCGGCCTTGATCGCGGCGGCCAGCTTGTTCACGCTGACGTCCCGCTTGCGGGTCGCGCCCGGACGCGCCGACCCCGCGTGCGCGACGTAGACCGCGACCGGCCCGCGCGAGGTCTCGGCCGTCACCCGGATCGCGCGCGGCCAGCCGAGCCCGAGGTCGACGACCTGGCTGCCGCGCAGCGGGACCTTGCCCCACAGCGCGACCGTGCCGCGCCGGGCGGCGTACGGGTAGGCGGCGTCGAGCTTCCGCTCGAACGGGCCGTCCCGGAACTCCTGGACGGCTATCAGGTCCGCGTTCGACTTGATCAGCCGGTCGACGGTGGCGCGCGGGTCCTTGTTGTCGGCGTAGAGGTTCTGGCTGACGACGCGCAGGTCATGCCGCGCAGAGGAGGTGCCCGGCACGAACGCGAGGCCGAACAGGGCGAGCCAGACCGCGAGGGGGACGAGGGCGACGGCCAGGCCCGTCCACGCGCGCCGGTACATCGCGACCGCGATGAGCAGCGGCACCGGAAGGCCGATCCAGGGGAGGGCGGTGTCGAGCAGCGTCCCGGGGGCGCCGGGGACGGCGCGGTGCCCGGCCAGCAGCGCGGCGACGGCCAGCGCGAGGAGCGCGATCACCGGGCCGCGCGGGCGCGTGCCGGCCAGCGGGACGCCTCCGCCGCGGGCGTCCCGCGCGCTGCCTGGGCTTCGCACGGTCACCCCGCAGACGCTACCCGCCGTGATCACGTGCCCGGGCCCGTCCGAAGCAAGGACCCGGCGGACCGCGCACCCGGCGGCGCATGGCACCCTTGGGGCGAGACGGAAGCGGCAGGCGGTCCGACGCAGGGAGAGCATGGTGCGGGTCTGGCATGGCCTCGACGAGGTTCCCGCCGACTGGGGGCGGTCGGTGGTGACCGCCGGCGTGTTCGACGGGGTGCACCGGGGGCACGGGCGGATCGTCCGCGCCGCCGCCGAGCTGGCCCGCGAGCGCGGCCTGCGCTCGGTCGCGGTCACCTTCGACCCGCATCCGGACGGGGTCGTCCGGCCGGGCGGCCACCCGCCGCTGCTGACCACCACAGGCCGCCGGGCCGAGCTGCTCGGCGGGCTCGGCGTGGACGCGGTGCTGGTGCTGCCGTTCACCGCCGAGCAGTCCCAGGAGGCCGCCGACGAGTTCGTCCGGCGCGTCCTGGTGGACGGCCTGCGCGCGGAGCACGTGATCGTCGGAGCGGACTTCCGCTTCGGCCACCGCGCCCGCGGCGACGTCGCGCTGCTGACCGAGCTGGGCGCCAAGTACGACTTCACCGCCGAAGGGATGCCGCTGGTGACCGACACCGCCGACACCGCCCCCACCGAGACCGAGGCCGCGGAAGGCGCCGAGGTCGTCAGCTCCACGCGCGTCCGCGCGGCGCTGGAGGACGGCGACGTCGCGGCCGCCGCCCGCGCGCTCGGCCGCCCGCACCGGGTGGAGGGCATCGTCGTGCGCGGCCACCAGCGCGGCCGGGCGCTCGGCTTCCCGACCGCCAACCTGGAGACGCCGCCGCACGCGGCCATCCCCAAGGACGGCGTGTACGCGGGCTGGCTGGTCGCCGACACCGACCGGTTCCCGGACTTCCGCTGGCCCGCCGCGATCTCCATCGGCACCAACCCGACCTTCGAGGGCGCCGAGCGCACCGTCGAGGCCTACGCCCTCGACCGGGACGACCTGGACCTCTACGGCGAGCACATGGCCGTCGACTTCCTCGCCCGGATCCGCGACACGCTCAAGTTCGACTCGATCGAGGCGCTGATCGAGGAGATGCACCGCGACGTCGCCCGCTCCCGCGACCTCACCGCCGCCGAGTCCTGAACCCGACGGCCGCCGCGTCCTGAACCCGTCCGAGTCCTGAACCCGTCCGGGTCCCGGATCCGTTCCGGGCGGCTTCCGGTCCTGAATCCGTTCCGGGAGACCGGTCCGGGCGCCGGAATCCGCGTGTCCGCGGGGGTTCCGGAGAGGTGATCACCCAGCGGCGCCGGTCCGTGACAGCGCCCGTCCGGGGCGTGGTACGGTGGATAGTCGCCGGGACGAGGTCCCGGCGCGGTGGGCTGCACCCTCATGCGGCCCGCGTACGCAGCCCTGACGCATCATGCGGACCCCGGTCGGCCCGGGGCCTGCGGATGACGAGAACACAGAAGGAGCCACGTGTCGCTCGACACCGCCACCAAGAACAAGATCATTTCCGAGTACGCGACCACTGAGGGTGACACCGGTTCCCCGGAAGTCCAGGTCGCGCTGCTGACGAAGCGGATCAACGACCTGACCGAGCACCTCAAGGAGCACAAGCACGACCACCACAGCCGCCGTGGTCTGCTCCTGCTGGTCGGCCGCCGCCGCCGTCTGCTGAAGTACCTGCAGAACAAGGACATCAACCGCTACCGCTCGCTGATCGAGCGGCTCGGCCTGCGCCGATAGCGGTGCACGAGGGGGAGTGGCCCGCCAAGGGCCACTCCCTCCTCGCGTAAGAACCCCCATACGACCCCCGGTTCCTGGGCATGACAGTTCCCGGGGGCACCCCCGGCCGGTCGTCCCGACCGGCCGGTCCGGCCGGCCTACCTGGCCGGCCACCGAAGGAAGCCTCGCGGACACCGCTGCTGCGGCCGGTCCTCGGTAGTGGCCTCCGGATCGCCGCCGCGCCGCGGCCCCGATCCGGGCGCTTCGATCGAAGACCGGCACCGCCTGTCAGCACAACGGGAAACGACCGCGAGGCGACGTCAACCGGAAACAGGAGGTTTCCCGTGACCGAAGCTCCGCGCATCGAGGGCGCGACGATCGCCGAGGCCGTGATCGACAACGGCGAGTTCGGCAAGCGCACCATCAGGTTCGAGACGGGCCGGCTGGCCCGCCAGGCGGCCGGCAGCGCCGTCGCCTACCTGGACGACGAGACCATGGTCCTGTCGGCCACCACCGCGTCGAAGAAGCCCAAGGACAACCTGGACTTCTTCCCGCTCACCGTGGACATCGAGGAGCGGATGTACGCCGCCGGGCGCATCCCCGGCTCGTTCTTCCGCCGCGAGGGCCGTCCCTCCGAGGACGCCATCCTCACCTGCCGCCTGATCGACCGCCCGCTGCGCCCGTCCTTCAAGAAGGGCCTGCGCAACGAGATCCAGATCGTCGGCACCATCCTCGCGCTGAACCCCGACGACCTGTACGACGTGGTCGCGATCAACGCCGCGTCCATGTCCACCCAGCTCGCCGGGCTGCCGTTCTCCGGCCCGATCGGCGGCGTCCGCGTCGCGCTGATCGACGGCCAGTGGGTCGGCTTCCCGCGCCACTCCGAGCTGGAGCGCGCGACGTTCGACATGGTCGTCGCGGGCCGGCTGCTGGACGACGGCGACGTCGCGATCATGATGGTCGAGGCCGAGTCCACCGCCGGCACCCTGAAGCTCGTCGGCGAGGGCGCGACCGCCCCGACCGAGGAGACGGTGGCGCAGGGCCTGGAGGCCGCCAAGCCGTTCATCAAGGTGCTGTGCGAGGCGCAGAGCGCGCTCGCCGAGACCGCCGCCAAGCCGACCGCCGAGTACCCGATCTTCCTGGACTACCAGGACGACGTGCTCGACGCCGTCACCGCCGCGGTCCGCACCGAGCTGGCCGAGGCGCTGACCATCGCCGACAAGCAGACCCGCGAGGCGCGGCTGGACGAGCTCAAGGCCGAGGCGGCCGAGAAGCTCGGCACCGACTTCGAGGGCCGCGAGAAGGAGATCTCCGCCGCCTTCCGCGCGCTGACCAAGAAGCTCGTCCGCGAGCGGGTCATCAGCGACGGCCTGCGCATCGACGGCCGCGGCGTCAAGGACATCCGGCAGCTGTCGGCCGAGGCGCACGTGATCCCGCGGGTGCACGGCTCGGCGCTGTTCGAGCGCGGCGAGACGCAGATCCTCGGCGTCACCACGCTGAACATGCTCCGCATGGAGCAGATGATCGACACGCTGAACCCCGAGCGCACCAAGCGCTACATGCACAACTACAACTTCCCGCCCTACTCGACCGGTGAGACCGGCCGGGTCGGCTCGCCGAAGCGGCGCGAGATCGGGCACGGCGCGCTCGCCGAGCGCGCCCTGATCCCGGTGCTGCCGACGCGCGAGGAGTTCCCGTACGCCATCCGGCAGGTGTCGGAGGCGCTCGGCTCCAACGGCTCGACCTCGATGGGCTCGGTCTGCGCGTCCACGATGTCGCTGCTGGACGCGGGCGTGCCGCTGAAGCAGATGGTCGCGGGCATCGCGATGGGCCTGATCCACGAGGGCGGCGAGTACGTCACCCTGACCGACATCCTCGGCGCCGAGGACGCGTTCGGCGACATGGACTTCAAGGTCGCCGGCACCCGCGACGTGATCACCGCGCTGCAGCTGGACACCAAGCTCGACGGCATCCCCGCCTCGGTGCTGGCCGCCGCGCTGCGCCAGGCCAAGGGCGCCCGGCTGGCGATCCTGGACGTGATGGCCGAGGCCATCGAGGGTCCGTCGGAGATGTCGCCGTTCGCGCCGCGGATCATCACGATCAAGGTCCCGGTGGACAAGATCGGCGAGGTCATCGGCCCGAAGGGCAAGATGATCAACTCGATCCAGGACGACACCGGCGCGGACATCACGATCGAGGACGACGGCACCATCTACGTCGGCGCGACCGACGGCCCGTCCGCCGAGGCGGCGCGGCAGGCGATCAACGCGATCGCCAACCCGCACATGCCCGAGGTCGGCGAGCGGTTCCTCGGTACGGTCGTGAAGACCACGACGTTCGGCGCGTTCGTGTCGCTGCTGCCCGGCAAGGACGGCCTGCTGCACGTCTCGCAGATCCGCAAGCTGCACGGCGGCCAGCGGATCGAGAACGTCGAGGACGTCATCTCGGTCGGCGAGAAGATCCAGGTCGAGGTCACCGAGATCGACCAGCGCGGCAAGCTGTCGCTGGTCCCGGTCGAGGTCGTGGAGCGCGAGGCCGCCGACCGCGAGGGCGCGGGCGAGCCGGCCAAGGCGCACGACGCGGACGCCGCGTTCGCGCCGCGCCCGGCCGCCGGCGACGGGGACGACGACAAGCGCGCCCCGCGCCGCCGTCGCACCCGCCGCCCGACGGGCGACGACAGCCGCAACTCCTGATCGCACGCACACCCTCCGATCCGGCCGGCCCGTCCTTGTCAGCGATGACCGGGACGGGCCGGCCGGTCCGTTCGACCCCTGGGAGATCCGCCCCGTGACCAGCCTGCCCGAGCCCGGACGCAACGCCGCGTCCGGCCGCACCGACACCGTGTCCGAGGGGGAGGGCGCCGTCCGGCGGACCGTGCTCCCCGGCGGGCTGCGGGTGATCACCGAGACGCTGCCGACGGTCCGCTCGGCCGCGTTCGGCATCTGGGCCGGGGTCGGCTCGCGGGACGAGGCGGTCGCGGACGCGGGCGCCAGCCACTACCTGGAGCACGTGCTGTTCAAGGGCACGAAGAAGCGCTCCGCGCTGGAGATCTCGGCGGCGGTCGACGCGGTCGGCGGCGACCTGAACGCCTTCACCGCCAAGGAGTACACCTGCTACTACGCGCGGGTCCTGGACAGCGACCTGCCGCTGGCGGTGGACGTGGTGTCCGACATGGTCGCCGCGTCGGTGAACCGGCCCGAGGACGTCGAGGCCGAGCGCGGGGTGATCCTCGAAGAGATCCACATGCGCGACGACGACCCGGGCGACCTGATCCACGACGAGTTCTCGCTCGCGCTGTACGGCGACGTCCCGCTCGGCCGGCCGATCCTCGGCACCGAGGAGTCGATCAACGCGCTGTCCCGGGACCGGATCCACGCCTACTACCGCGACCACTACCGGCCGTCCGACCTGGTGGTGTCGGTCGCGGGCAACATCGACCACGACGAGGTCGTCCGGCTGGTCGAGGCCGCCTGGACGCCGTACCTGTCGGCGACGGACGCGCCGTCCCCGGCCGCGCCGCGCGTCGGCGGGCCGGACATCCCCGTCGACCCGACCGTCCGCGTGCTGGACAAGGACACCGAGCAGGCGCACATCGTGCTCGGCTGCGAGGGCGTGCGGCGCACCGACGACCGCCGGTTCGCGCTCGGCGTGCTGAACGCGGCGCTCGGCGGCGGCATGTCGTCCCGGCTGTTCCAGGAGATCCGGGAGAAGCGCGGCCTCGCCTACTCGGTCTACAGCTTCACCTCGCAGTACGCCGACAGCGGCATCTTCGGCGTGTACGCGGGCTGCCAGCCCGGCAAGGCCGAGGAGGTGCTGGCGATCTGCCGCGAGGAGATCGACCGGGTGCTGACCGGCGGGATCACCGACGAGGAGCTGGAGCGCGGCAAGGGCCAGCTCCGCGGCGGCATGGTGCTCGGCCTGGAGGACACCGGCTCCCGGATGTCCCGGATCGGCAAGAGCGAGCTGGTCTACGAGTCGCTGCTCGCGGTGGACGAGGTGCTGGCCCGGATCGAGGCCGTCACCCCGGACGACGTGCGCGCGGTCGCCGCGGACGTGCTCGCCCGCCCGCAGGCCCTGACCGTCATCGGCCCGTTCGAGAACGCCGACTTCTCGCTCTGACCGGGCGTACCGCTCTGACCGGGCTTGTCGTCTAGCCCTGCACGCCACGGATCCGTGCCGTTACCGACCGTTCATGATCGGGTAGTGAACGGGCATGAGATTCCTGCTCAGGACCGTGATCTGCGCGGTCGCGCTCTGGGTCGCGGCCGCGTTCGTGCACGGCATCCACATCACCGCGGCGAACGGCGCCAAGCAGGCGTTCACCCTGCTCGGCGTCGCGGTGATCTTCGGCGTGGTGAACGCGTTCATCAAGCCGGTCGTCCAGGTCCTGGGCTGCGCCTTCTACGTGCTGACGCTCGGGCTGTTCGCGCTGGTCGTGAACGCGCTGCTGATGCTGCTGACCAGCTGGATCGCCGGGAAGCTGCACCTGCCGTTCCACGTGGACGGGTTCTGGGCGGCGTTCTGGGGCGCCATCATCGTCGGCGTCGTCAGCTGGCTGCTCAGCCTGCTCGTCACCTCCGGCGAGGAGTGACCGCGGGCCCGCGATAGGCTCGGGCGACCTGAGAGACCTGGAGGAACATCGTGATCAGGGTTGGGGTGCTGGGCGCGCGCGGGCGGATGGGCTCCGAGGTGTGCCGGGCCGTCGAGAACGCGGACGGCCTGGAGCTGGTCGCGTCCCTCGACCAGGGCGACGCGCTCGACGGGCTGGCCAAGGCGGGCGCCCAGGTCGTCGTCGACTTCACCCACCCCGACGTGGTCATGGGCAACCTCCGCTACCTGGTCGCCAACGGCATCCACGCCGTCGTCGGGACGACCGGGTTCGACGCGTCCCGGCTGGACGCCGTCCGCGCCTGGCAGGCCGAGACGCCCGGCGCGAACGTGCTGATCGCGCCGAACTTCGGCATCGGCGCCGTCCTGATGATGAACTTCGCCGCCAAGGCCGCGCCGTTCTTCGAGTCGGTCGAGATCGTCGAGCTGCACCACCCGAACAAGGCGGACGCGCCGTCCGGCACCGCGCGCCGCACCGCCGAGCTGGTCGCCGCCGCCCGCGCGGAGGCCGGCTCCGGCGCGTCCCCGGACGCCACCAGCCAGGAGATCCCGGGCGCGCGCGGCGCGGACGTCGAGGGCGTCCGGGTGCACGCCGTCCGGCTGGCCGGGCTGATCGCGCACCAGGAGGTGCTGCTCGGCGGGCACGGCGAGACCTTCACGATCCGGCACGACTCGATGAACCGCGAGTCGTTCATGCCGGGCGTCGTGCTCGGCGTCCGCCGCGTCGCCGACCTGCCGGACCCGCTCACCGTCGGCATCGAGTCCCTGCTCGGCCTGTGACGCCCGTCCTGACCTTCGCGGCCGAGCCCTGGGAGTACCTCGGCGCGGATGAGGCGGTCGACGTCGAGCACCCGCTCGTCCAGTCGATCGCCTCCGAGCTGCGCACCGGCGACGACCTCACCTACGCGCGGCTGGCGTTCGAGTACGTCCGCGACAACGTGACCCACCCGGCGGACGTCCCGGACCCGCGCGTCACCTGGCGCGCCTCGGACGTCCTGGAGCACGGAACGGGCTTCTGCCACGCCCAGGCCATCGCCCTCACGGCCCTGCTGCGCGCGGGCGGCATCCAGGCGGGCCTCTGCTACCAGCGACTCCGCGACGGCGACCGCTACTTCCTGCACGGGCTGACGGCCGTCCTCGCCGACGACCGCTGGGTCCGCCTCGACCCGCGCGGCGTGAACCTGGAGTTCTCCGCGTCCGAGGACAGGCTCGCCTACGAGACCGACGCGTCCGCCGGTGAGACCGATTACCCCACCATCTACGCATCGCCCCCTGAAACCGTCCTCAGCGCCCTCCAGGGGCATTCGGACGCCCTCGCCATGATGCGGGACGGCCTCCTGCCTTCGACGCTCTGATCCCGCCGGAGCAGAATGTCCGCGTGAGCGAATCGCTGCCCCGGCGTCTCTGGACGCTCTTCGAGCCCGTGCACGCCATCACCTACTTCGCCCCGGAGTGCATCGAGGCGAACAAGCGCATCGGCCTGCGCGGCTACTGGATGGGCTACTTCGGCACCCGCGCCGCCCCCATGGGCGCCGTGTCACCCGGCGTGGTCACAGCCGCCTTCCACGGCTTCCACCCCGACCGCGTCCGCCGCGCCGTCCCCGACGCCTGGACGTTCGCCGGCCCGGCACGCATCGTGGAGGCCCGAGCCGAAGCCGCCGCCACCGCCCTACGCCGCATAACCCCCGAAGCCGACGAAGCCGCCAAGCTCGCCAACCCCCTGATCGAACGCATCGTCCGCGAGGCCGACCCCTCCGGCCGCCCCCTCTTCGCCGCCAACCAGGCCCTCGCCTGGCCCGACGACCCGGTAGCCGCCCTCTGGCAAGGCGCGACGGCCCTCCGCGAAGAACGCGGCGACGGCCACGTCGCGATCCTGACCGCCGAGGGCCTGGACGGCTGCGAAGCCAACATCCTCGCCGCCGCCACCAGCGAAAACTCCCCAGGCGACTGGCTCAAGCAATCCCGAGCCTGGCCCGACGCCGAATGGCAAGCCGCCGAACACCGCCTGAAAGCCCGAGGACTCCTCACCCCCGAAGCCCAACCCACCGAAGAAGCGCGCCGCCTCAAGTCCCACATCGAGACCCGCACGGACGCCTTGGCAGCCCGCCCCCTCCAGCCCCTGAACGCGCCAGAAGAACTGGCGAAGGCCCTGGAACCCCTGGCCCAAGCTGTAGCAGCTTCCGGCGACCTGCCTTTTCCCAACCCCGTAGGCGTCCCCCGCCCAATCGCGAGCTAGTCCCAGGCTTCCCAATCGTCGGTCGGGACGGTGAGCCCGAAGGGCGCGGGGAGCTGGATGGGCTCCCCGAACTTCCAGCTCACGGACTGCTCGTAAAGACCGGCCGGATTCGGTTCAGTGAAGAGGGTGCTGGACATCACCTGTGGGTCGCGATCCACAATGAGATAGAAGGGGATGCCTGTGCGCGCGTACCCGTTCCATTTATTCGGTCGCTGACGCCGAGGACCGGGCTCACGGTCCTCAGCGAAGTTCGAGCGGGAGGTCACCTCGACGGCGAGGGTCAGCTCATCCGGAAGGATCTTCGTCGATCTCCGGTCTTTTGCCCTGCGAACGTCTGCTTGGGACATGACGCACAGGTCGGGGATGTAGCCCTCATGGATCTCGCTGAGATTGACGTCCTGGGTCTGGACACACCGCCAGCCGAGGGCCTGGCCGACGGCTTTCGCGGCGGCGAACGCATCCTGAAGGTCACTGACGATCAGATTGTGCGCAAAGTCCGGCCCTGGTGACACGACGATCTCCCCACCGACGATCTCGACACGGGTGCCATCGTGGGGAATGTCGAGGATGTCGCCCAGCTCATCGCTCAACCAGAGCTGATAAGGGTCCGCTGGAAGCCGCTGATGACGGTGTACGACAGCCATGACGCTCACTTGGGGTGATTCCTCCCTCACGCTCGGCTCCCGTCATCGTGGGGGTGTCTGTGACTCAGCGTACCCATTTCGTTCGATCACGTCCGCTGACCGCGCTAGGCGTCTGCGGGGGTGGTGCGGGGGAGGCCGGCGGCGGCGTAGGCGGCGGGTTCGTCGAGGGTTTCGGCTTCCAGGAGGGTGGTGGCCAGGGCGTCCAGTCTGTCCCGGTTGTCGCTGAGGGTGCGGAGGGCTTCCTGGTAGCACTCGTCGACGATGCGGCGCGCCTCCTCGTCGACGGCGTCCAGGGTGCCCTGGGCGGCGTACTGGGCCGCGGGGTCGCCGCCGTCCGGGGGGAGGACGGACAGGGGGCCGACTCGGGGGGACATGCCCCAGCGGCCGACCATGCCGCGGGCGATGCGGGTGACCTGCTGCAGGTCGCTCTCGGCGCCGGTGGTGATCACGCCGAAGACCAGCTCCTCGGCGGCCATGCCGCCGAGGGCGCCGATGATGCGGCCGCGCAGGTAGCGCTCGTCGTAGGCGTAGCGGTCGCTGTCGGGGGTGGAGACGGTGACGCCGAGCGCGCGGCCGTGCGGGACGATCGTGATCTTGCGGACGGGGTCGGCGCCCGGGTAGAGCATGCCGAGCAGGGCGTGGCCGGACTCGTGGAACGAGGTGCGGCGGCGCTCCTCCTCGGGCATCACCAGGGAGCGGCGGGTGCCGAGCTGGATCTTCTCCAGGGCCGTCGCGAAGTCGGAGTTGTCGGTGGCGGTGTGGTTGCGCTTCACGGCCATGAGGGCCGCCTCGTTCACCAGGTTCGCCAGCTCCGCGCCGGTCATGCCGGGGGTCATCTTGGCGAGCTCGGTGAGGTCGACCTCGGGCGCGAGCGGGACGTCCCGGACGTGCACCTTGAGGATCGCGACGCGGCCGTCCAGGTCGGGCGGGGACACGGTGATCTGGCGGTCGAAGCGGCCGGGGCGCAGGAGCGCCGGGTCGAGGATGTCCGGACGGTTGGTCGCGGCGATCACCACGACGCCCTCGGAGCCGGAGAAGCCGTCCATCTCGGTGAGGATCTGGTTCAGCGTCTGCTCGCGCTCGTCGTGCCCGCCCATGCTGGCGGACGAGCTGCGGGTGCGGCCGATCGTGTCGATCTCGTCGATGAAGATGATGGACGGCGCGGTCTTGCGGGCCTCGGTGAACAGCTCGCGGACGCGGGCCGCGCCGACGCCGACGACCATCTCGATGAACTCCGACGCGGCGGCCGAGTAGAACGGCACGTCGGCCTCGCCGGCGACGGCGCGGGCGAGCAGCGTCTTGCCGGTGCCGGGCGCGCCGGTCAGCAGCACGCCGCGCGGGGCGCGGGCGCCCATCCGGCGGTACTTCTCGGGGTCCTTGAGGAAGTCGACGACGTCCTCCAACTCGCCCTCTACCTCGTCGATCCCGGCGACGTCGGCGAACGTGGCGCGCTTCTCGTCCGGGGTGACGGGCTTGGGGGAGCGGCCGAACCCGCCGAGCATGCCGCCGCCGCGCCCGCCGCCGGTCATCCGGCGCTGGAACCACACCATCAGGCCGATCCACAGGCCGACGAACAGCAGCGTGGGCAGCAGCGAGAGCAGCAGGTTCGCCAGGAACCCGCGGTTCTGGTTCACCGGCTTGGCCTCGACGACCACGCCCTTGGCGACCATCTCGTTGTAGATGTTGTCGTTGGCGAACTCGGGGCGCAGCGTCCGGAAGTCGGAGTAGGTCTTCTTCGCGTCGCTCTGGCCGGGGAGCTGCTGGGCCTGCTTGAGCTTGCCCTGGATCTCGAAGCCCTTGGTGTAGACGTCCTTCACGTTGCCCTGCGACACCTGCTGGGCGAACGCGGTGTAGGGGATGTCGGCGCGTTCCTTCTGGCCCGCGATGTTCATGGACGTGTAGCTCAGCGCGAAGACGAGCAGGAGCAGCAGCCAGAAGACGTAGGTGTTGCGGCCGGGCTTGAACCCGCCGCCCTTGCCGTTCTTGTCGTCGCCGTTCTTCTTCTCCGGCGGGTGCTTCACGCCCTCGGCGCGCCACGGCTGGTCGGGCTTGTCACGCGGCGGTACCGACTGCCTCCGGTCGGGCTGCCGCTGTTCGGGCCGTCCTTCCGGACCGTTGCGGTCCGGCCGGCCTGGCGGCGTCTCCGCTGGCTTCGACGGCACCTTCGCTCCCCTGCGTGTTCAGTGCGCCCCCGAAGCGGAGGCGAACAAGATCTTCCCTGGTCGGAGGGCCTGGAAACCGGCCCGCCGGGTGCCGCCGCCCGGTCTGCGGACGGCCGCGACGGGCCCTTCGCGGCCGTCGCGGGGGAGTGCCGCCCGGCCGCCGGATCGGTGGTCGCGAGGCGTCATCCGCCCGCCGCGGGAGCGGCGAACCCGTACTTTCCGAACAACGAACGAGCGGCCGGAGATGTCAGCCATGAGACGAACGCCTCAGCCTGCTTCACGTGCCCGCCGCGCAGCGCCGCCGCCGGATAGGACGCGGTGACGTTCTCCGCCGTCGGGATGGGCACGCTGCCCACCGCCACACCGGCGGAGCGGAGGTCGGTGACGTACACCACGCCCGCGTCCGCCTCCCGGGCCCGGACCCGGTCCAGCACCGCCCGCGCGCTGATCTCCTGCGAGGACGTCCGGACGGTCACCCCGGCGCGCGCGAACAGCTGCTGCGCGTACCGCCCGACCGGGACGATCGGGCCGCCCGTCACCACCTTCAGTCCCGGCCGGGCCAGGTCGGCGGGCGTCCGCAGCCGCTTCGGGTTCCCCGGCCGGACGGCGATGGCCAGCGAGTTGTGCGCGACGATCCGGGACCGTCCCGCCAGGTACCGCGCGGCCTCCTTCATGGACGTCTCGTCCGCGGTGACGAGCACGTCGGCGGGCTCGTGGTCGCCGACCTTCGCGGCCATCTCCTGCGAGCCGCCGTAGACGGTCCGGATCCGCACCTGCGGGAGCCGCTGCTGGTAGGTCGCGCCCAGCTCGTCCATCACGTCGGTCAGGGACGACGCGCCGAGGACGGTCAGCGTCACCGGCCCGGACGACCCGCCGCACCCGGACAGGACGGCGCCGAGCACCGCGATCGCGCACGGCACGGCGGTAGGGCGCCGCCATCGGGGGGTGTCGGGCATATCGCGTCATCCTAGGGTCGGAACCCCTCGGACCCGGTGATTCGGACCCGGTGATTCGGGGCC
>NZ_JAMZEA010000023.1 GCF_024172125.1 Actinomadura rupiterrae | reverse complement strand
CGCGAGGTGCCCGATCGTGCCCGCACCCGCCGTGACCAGCACGGTCTCGCCCGGTGCGACGCGTCCGGCGGTGAGGCAGCCCAGCGCGACCGCGCCGGCGAGCGGGACGAGGCTCGCGTCGGCGGCGTCCAGACCGTCCGGTACCGGGACGAGCCAGTCGGCGTCCACGACGACCTGGTCGGCCCACGCGTCCTCGGAAAGCGCCGCGACGCGGGTTCCGGTCAAGCCGGGATCGACGTCCGGGCCCGTCCGCACGACCGTCCCGACGACGTCCCCGGTCAGGGTGCCCGGAAGGTCCCGGTACCAGATCGACGCGGGGTCGGTCTCGCGCCGGATCTGGACGTCCACGTAGTTCGTCCCGATCGCCTCGGCGCGGACGAGCACCTGCCCCGGCCCGGGCTCGGGGACCTCGGCCTCCTCGACCGCCAGCACCTCGGGGCCGCCGTGGGCGTGGTAGCGCACGTGTCGCATGATGTCTCCTCCGGACGGCAGCACCGGCCGCCCACTAAACTGAACCATCGGTCAACTTGGACGCTACTTGACCACCGGTCAACTTGTCTACGGGAGGGGCACCCTTGGCCACCGAACGAGCCGACGCGGCCCGGAACCGGCGCGCGATCCTGGCCGCCACCGAGCGGCTGCTGGCCGAGCACCCGCCCGCGGAGGTGTCGATGGAGCGGGTCGCCGCCGCGTCCGGCGTCGCGAAGGGCACGGTGTTCCACCGCTTCGGGAACCGCGCGGGGCTGATGCTCGCGCTCATGGTCGAGCGGGCGCACTCGCTGGAGGAGGCCGTCCGCACCGGCCCGCCGCCGATCGGCGAGGGCGCGCCCGGCCGCGACCGCCTGCTCGCCTTCATGGACGCGATGGTGGACGTCGTCAGCCGCAACAAGGGCCTGGTCGCCGAGCTGTCGCGCTCGGGCGTCACCCTGCCGTCCAGCGAGGAGTACCACGCGAGCCAGGCGAACCCGCACGCCGTCTACGAGTTCTGGCACGGCCATATCAGCGCGCTGATCCGCGCCGAGACCCCGGCCGTGGACGCGGAGACCTTCGCGCACATCGTGCTGGGCGCGCTGCACAGCAGCCCGATCCTGGGCCGGCTCACCGCCGAGAGCCCGGAACGCCTGAAAACCGCCCTCCGCGCAATGATCACAGCGCAACTGGACGCGAAATGAGAAAGGGCCGGGAATGACCCCCGGCCCTTCGTCGAACTCAGCTCACGGCTTGCGGCCGACGCCGCCCAGGAACCACACCAGGTCCGAGTCGTCCGCGGGCTCGTGCTCCGGACGCCACCACGGCACCCACACCAGGCCCGGCTCGACCATCTCGAAGTCGCCGAAGAACGCCTGCACGTCCTCGCGGGACCGCGCGAGCGCGGGCGAGGCCGTGCGCGAGTAGATCTCCTCCAGCCGGTGCACCACGTCCGGGCGCAGGTCCGGCGAGCCGTGCGTGATCGCGAGGTAGCTGCCGCTCGGCAGCGCGTCCCGCAGCTCGCCCAGTATGGCCTGCGGCTCCGCGGCGTCCGGCACGAAGTGCAGTATCGCCAGCAGCAGCAGCGCCACCGGACGGTCCAGGTCGAGCAGCCGCCGCACCTCCGGGTGCGCCAGGATCTCGGTCGGGTCCCGCAGGTCCGCCTGGATCACCGTGGTCCGCTTGTTGTCCGCCAGCAGCGCCCGGCCGTGCGCGAGCACCACCGGGTCGTTGTCCACGTACACCACGCTCGCGTCCGGGTTGATGCGCTGGACGATCTGGTGCACGTTGTCCTGCGTCGGCAGCCCGGTGCCGATGTCGAGGAACTGGTCGATCCCGCACTCCTCGGCGAGGAACCGCGCCACCCGTCCGAGGAACGCCCGGTTCTCCCGGACGACCCGCGGGAACAGCGGATCGGCGTCCACCGCCTCCCTGGCACGTTCCCGGTCGACCCCGAGGTTGTCCTTCCCGCCGAGCAGGAAGTCGTACATCCGGGCCACCGAAGGCGTCCGCTCCTCGAACTCCGACGGACGCCACTTCTCCGACCGCGCGGAGGGCAGCTCTGCCGGTTCCGCCATGTTCCCCTCGTTCCCCACTGTGCGCCGACCACACCCAAGATCAGTAAACCAACCCCGGCGACCGCCCGCACCCGTTTCCGCCCACTCCGTCCCCGCTTACCCCTCGATCAGACCGTCCGTCCGCCCTCGCCCGGACGCCTGGAAGCACAACTCCGCACCTTCATGCCTGAACCGGATCGGCAGCGCGACACCCCCCGGACCAGCCACCAGCGCGTCCTCCACCCCGACCAGCTCCCCAACGGCATGTTCTACCCCCAAGGCGAAACCGCAGCGCACCTCATGTGGCGAGCGGCGCCAGGCGCGTCAGCGCCCGCTGGGCGAAGGCGTGGAAGTCGGCGGTGGAGAGCGAACGATCATCCAGCACCGCGACATGGACGACGAGGCGTCCCTTCCTTACGTTGAGGAGGTTCTTGTACGCGGCAGCGTCATGCCACACGAAGAGGTGCACCTCTTCCCCGAGGTCCGCGAAGGACGAGCCGTCCAACTCCTTCGACGCGCCCTTGCGGTCGAGGAACGGCGTGTTCCACATGTCCATGAATCCTGAGATGCCCGCCTTGGCCTCAGCGGGGGTGGCGAAGCGCTTGACCACCTCGTTCACGAACTTCGGGTCGCGCTTCGACGCCGGCATGTAATCGACGGCGTCCTCGTCGGCGTCCTCGCAGGTCTCGGGCAGGGTCGTGTGCAGCGTCCCCATACCGCGCGGGAGATCCTCGGGGCGGACCATCAGCGAACACACCCGCGCATTGGCCGCAGGGCTCTGCGTGCCGGCCGCGGACGGCCGGACGGTCCGCGGCGGCGCGGACGCGGCATGACCGGAATCGGTGCATGCCGCGAGCCCGGAGAGACCGCTCACCAGCACAACCCCCGCCACCACGCGCGTGATCACAAGCAGAACCCCTCGTCCGTCCGGAAAACAGGCGAGGCAGCCTAACGGGGACCTGGACGGGAAACCCCGTGGGGGACCGGCCGGAACCGGTCCCGCACGGGGCTTGACGATCTTGCTGGGTGTCAGCTGCAGCCGCTGGTGGAGCCGCAGCCTTCGCAGACGTAGCAGCTGCCGGCGGGGCGCATCTTGGTGCCGCAGGTGAGGCAGAGCGGGGCGTCCGCGGTGCGGCCCTGGGTGCTCTCGATGACCTCGACCGAGGAGTGCGGCGAGGTCGGGACCGCCGGGGCGACGGGCTCGGCCTTGGCGCGGGTGATCTCGGCGGTCTGGGCCAGGGTCTCGCGCTCGGTCTCGGCGTCGGAGGAGTGCAGGGACGCCGGGTCCTCGCCGTTGGCCTGCATCGCGCGCTCGGCGGCGGACAGGATGCCGAGCTCGGAGCGGGTCTCGTAGTCGAGGTGGTCCAGGGCGAGGCGGCGGAAGATGTAGTCCATCACCGAGGTCGCCATGCGGATGTCCGGGTCGTCGGTCATGCCGGCGGGCTCGAACCGCATGTTGGTGAACTTCTCCACCCAGGTCTCCAGCGGCACGCCGTACTGGAGGCTGATGGAGATCGCCATGGAGAAGGCGTCCATCACGCCGGCGAGGGTCGAGCCCTGCTTGCCGAGCTTGAGGAAGACCTCGCCGAGGCCGTCGTCCGGGTAGGACGAGGCCGTCATGTACCCCTCGGCGCCCGCGACGGAGAACCGGGTGACCATGGCCGGGCGCTGCTTCGGCAGCCGCTTGCGGACGGGCCGCACCTCGACCGGGGCCGTCACGACCTCGATCTTCGGCTCCTCCTTCTTGCCCGCGGCGGACAGCGGCTGGCCGACCTTGCAGTTGTCGCGGTAGATCGCCAGGGCCTTCAGGCCGAGCTTCCAGCCCTCGAAGTAGACCTTCTCGATGTCCTCGATGGAGGCCTGCTCCGGCATGTTGACGGTCTTGGAGATCGCGCCCGACAGGAACGGCTGGACGGCCGCCATCATCCGGACGTGCCCCATCGGCGAGATCGCGCGCTCGCCCATCGCGCAGTCGAACACCTCGTAGTGCTCGGGGCGCAGGCCCGGCGCGTCCACGACGTGGCCGTGCTCGGCGATGTACTCGACGATCGCCTCGATCTGCTCCTGCTGGTAGCCGAGCTTGGCGAGGGCGCGCGGCACCGTCAGGTTGACGATCTGCATGGACCCGCCGCCGACGAGCTTCTTGAACTTCATCAGCGCGAGGTCCGGCTCGATGCCGGTGGTGTCGCAGTCCATCATCAGGCCGATGGTGCCGGTCGGCGCGAGCAGCGAGGCCTGCGCGTTGCGGTAGCCGTTCTTCTCGCCGGCCTTCAGGCAGTCCTGCCACTGCTTGGTCGCGGCGGTGTGGATGGCCTTGTCGATGTCGTCCAGCGTGCGGATCTCGTCGTTGGCCGCGGCGTGCTTGCGCATCACGCGCTTGTGCGCGTCGGCGTTGCGGGCGTAGCCCGCGTACGGGCCGACGACACCGGCGATCTCGGCGGAGCGGCGGTAGGCGACACCGGTCATCAGGGACGTGATGGTCGCGGCGAGCGAGCGGCCGCCCTCGGAGTCGTAGGCGTGGCCGGTCGCCATCAGCAGCGCGCCGAGGTTGGCGTAGCCGATGCCGAGCTGGCGGTAGTCCCGGGTGGTCTCGCCGATCTTCTCGGTCGGGAAGTCGGCGAAGGTGATCGAGATGTCCATCGCGGTGATGATCAGCTCGGTCATCTTGACGAAGTTCGCGACGTCGAACGTGCCGTCGGCGCGCAGGAACTTCAGCAGGTTGATGGACGCGAGGTTGCAGGACGAGTTGTCCAGCGACATGTACTCCGAGCACGGGTTGGACGCGGTGATGCGGCCGGTCTCGGGGTTGGTGTGCCAGTCGTTGATCGTGTCGTCGTACTGGATGCCCGGGTCGGCGCACTCCCACGCGGCCTTGGCCATCGCGCGGAACAGGTCCTTGGCGCGGATGGTCTCGATGACCTCGCCGTCCAGGCGGCCGCGCAGCCCGAACTCGCCGTCGGTCTCGACGGCGCGCATGAACTCGTCCGAGACGCGGACGGAGTTGTTGGCGTTCTGGTACTGGACCGAGTTGATGTCCTTGCCGCCGAGGTCCATGTCGAACCCGGCGTCGCGGAGCGCGCGGATCTTGTCCTCCTCGCGCGCCTTGGTCTCGATGAACTCGGCGATGTCGGGGTGGTCGACGTCCAGCACGACCATCTTGGCCGCGCGGCGGGTCGCGCCGCCCGACTTGATCGTCCCCGCGGACGCGTCCGCGCCGCGCATGAACGACACCGGGCCGGACGCGGTGCCGCCGGACGACAGCAGCTCCTTGGACGAGCGGATCCGGGACAGGTTCAGGCCCGCGCCCGAACCGCCCTTGAAGATGATCCCCTCCTCCTTGTACCAGTCGAGGATCGACTCCATCGTGTCGTCCACCGAGAGGATGAAGCACGCGGAGACCTGCTGCGGCGCGCTCGTCCCGACGTTGAACCACACCGGCGAGTTGAAGCTGAACATCTGGTGCGCGAGCGCGTAGGTCAGCTCGTGCTCGAAGATCTCGGCGTCGGCGTCCGAGGCGAAGTAGCCCTGCTCGACCCCGGTCGTCACGTACATCCGGACGACCCGGTCGATCAGCTGCTTCAGGCTGTGCTCGCGCTGCGGCGTGCCGACCGCGCCGCGGAAGTACTTGGACGTCACGATGTTGACGGCGTTCACCGACCAGAAGTCGGGGAACTCCACGCCGCGCTGCTCGAAGTTGACCGAGCCGTCGCGCCAGTTGGTCATGACGACGTCACGGCGCTCCCAGGTCATCTCGTCGTACGGATGCACGCCGGGTTTGGTGAAGATCCGCTCGACCTTCAGCCCCTTGCGGCCCCCCTTGCCGCGCTTGGCCGCCGAGCCGCTCACCGTCTCCGTCATGACCTTCCCCCTCTCGGGCCCTCCCGCCGGGCCCTGTCCAGGTAAAACGCCGCCCAGGGGCCGCCTCATCCCGCCCCGGGCGCTGAAAAAGTGCTGCTGAGAGTCTGTTTTTCGCGATCTTGTTGCGATCCTCGGCGCGGCCCCTAGCGGGACGCGCCGCCACCCGTGGGAGGTCGCTCCCCCACGCCCTGCGGGGCGGCCTCGGCCGCCGCCGCGGCGCCGCCGGGGGAACGTCCCCCCGCGCCGTCGCCGGCCGGTCCGCCCGCGGCGTCCGGCCGTCCACCCGTGCCACCCGCGCCGCCCGTGCCACCCGGCGGCCCGGACCCGGGCCCGCCGGCCGCCGTGCGCAGCGCCTTGATCTCGCGCGCGAAGTCGTCCAGCGACTCGAAGCCGCGGTACACCGAGGCGAACCGCAGGTAGGCCACCTCGTCCAGCTCGCCGAGCGGGCCCAGGATCGCCAGACCCACCTCGTGCGAGGGGATCTCGGCGGAACCGCCCGCGCGCAGCGCCTCCTCGACCCGCTGGCCCAGCTTGGCCAGCGCGTCCTCGCCGACGGGCCGGCCCTGGCAGGCCCGGCGCACCCCGGCGACGATCTTGTCACGGGAGAACGGCTCGGTGACCCCGCTGCGCTTGGCCACCATGAGCAGGACGTTCTCCTGGGTGGTGAACCGCTTGCCGCACTCCGGGCACGAGCGGCGGCGCCGGATGGCCCCGCCGTCGTCGGTGGAACGGCTGTCGATCACCTTGGTGTCGGGGTTGCGGCAGAACGGGCAGTGCACGCGTCCCTCCCTCTCCCGACGGTCAAACCCAGTCCACGGAACCGCCCGCACAAGACACAACTTGTGGATAATGACGTCCGTGTAACTACTAGATGTTGTGGTCAACCGTAGAGCGCGGCGGACGTCGGCGCAACCTGGAACACCGACCCCGCGCGTAGACCCTGGTCACACCGGCGCTCCCGGCCCCCACCCCCGGCGTGTCGCGCCCGGCCCATCACCCACCGTGACCGCAAAACCCCCGCCCACCTGCGGGAACACTCCCCTAGCCGGCGGGCACCCGCAGGCGCTGGCCCGGCTGGACGAGCGTGTCGTCCGGCAGCCCGTTCAGCTTCAGGATGCGCTGGACGGTCCGGCGCGGATCGGCGCCCGGCTCGGCCTGCTGGGCGATCCCCCACAGCGTGTCGCCGGGCCGCACGACCACCGAGGCCGTCCTCTGGGCGTCCGGCACCGGACGTCCCGGACGCTCCTTACCGCCCGCCCGCGCGGACAGCGCCCCCGTCCCCCACAAGGCGAGCAGCACGACCCCCGCTACGAACAGCACCACCACGACGCGCCCCCGCCGAGTCAACCGCACCGCCCCGGCCGGAACCGCCCCGCCACCCCGGACCACACCGCCAGGCCGGGTGGACGCGCCCGCCCCTGCCAAAGCGCCCGGCCGGACCGAAGCGTTGGGCCGGACCGAAGCGCTGGGCCGGGTGGACACGCCAGGTCGGGCCGATGCGCCAGGGCGCGGGAACGCGTCCGGGCGAGCCGATGCGCCAGGGCGCGGGGACACGTCCGGGCGAGCCGATGCGCCAGGCCGCGGGGACGCGCCAGGGCGGGCCGATGCGCCAGAGCGCTGGGACTCGTCCGGGCGGGCCGATGTGTCAGGGCGCTGGGACTCGTCCGAGCGGGCGGACGCGTCGTCCGAGGCGCGCGCATCTGGCGCATCCGGCAGGGACTGCGCGTCGGGCAGTTTGCAGGAGCGGGGCGGGCGCGAAGCGGGGAAGTCCGGCGCGGATGGGGGTTGGACGAGGCGCAAATGGTTTCGGGGGCGCGGGCCCTTATGGCGCAGCCAAACGGGATCGCCCGCCGCCACCCGTCCCCTGTGAGGCATTTGCGCCGCCATGTCGACCCCCTTCGCCACCGCCGCTTCGTGCCGCCCGTCGCCGCTCT
The DNA here is from genome assembly GCF_024172125.1 of Actinomadura rupiterrae. Taxonomy (GTDB): domain Bacteria; phylum Actinomycetota; class Actinomycetes; order Streptosporangiales; family Streptosporangiaceae; genus Spirillospora; species Spirillospora rupiterrae. The sequence continues at coordinate 26,175 of NZ_JAMZEA010000023.1, read as the reverse complement.
TGATCGAAAACGTTTTCGATCGAACGCATGTACGATGTTGTAGCGCACCGGAGGGGGAAAATCGAGGACCATCTTCGAACAATTGTTTGATCATCAAGCGGATCCGCGATATCGTGCCGTGACGAGGAGTGACGGAGCGACGCGCCGGGAGGCGAACGAGCGATGAGCAGCAAGGTCCGGGAGCTGCCCGACGGCCCGAGCGACGAGAGCGGCCTGACCCAGCGCCAGCGCATGGTCCTGGAGGTCATCCGCGACTCGGTGACCAGGCGCGGCTATCCGCCCTCGATGCGCGAGATCGGCGAGGCGGTCGGGCTGACCAGCACCTCCAGCGTGTCGCACCAGCTGCGCGCGCTGCAGCGCAAGGGCTACCTGCGCCGCGACCCGAACCGCCCGCGCGCCGTCGAGGTCCGCGTCCCGGGCGCCACCCCCGTCCGCACCGAGGACGAGACGTTCGAGCAGCCCGGCGGCGTCGTCGACGCGCACGGCCGCACCGCGCCCGCCTACGTCCCGCTCGTCGGCCGCATCGCCGCCGGTGGCCCGATCCTCGCCGAGGAGGCCGTCGAGGACGTGTTCGCGCTGCCCAAGCAGCTCGTCGGCGAGGGCACGCACTTCCTGCTCAAGGTCACCGGTGACTCGATGATCGAGGCCGCCATCGCCGACGGCGACTGGGTCGTGGTCCGGCAGCAGCCGGTCGCCGAGCAGGGCGACATCGTGGCCGCCATGATCGACGGCGAGGCCACCGTGAAGACCTTCAAGCGGCGCGACGGCCACATCTGGCTGATGCCCGCGAACTCGGCCTACGACCCGATCCCGGGCGACGAGGCCAGCGTGCTCGGCCGCGTCGTCGCCGTCCTGCGCAAGATGTAGCGGTCTCCGGCAAGGCGCGGCCACCCTCCGTGAGGACGGCCCCGCCCGGCCGGACCGCTCCGCCCGGCTGACCCGGACCGCTCCGACGGGTCAGCCGAGGCTGATGAGGACGATGGCCGCCGCGGCGCACCCCAGCCCCGCCAGCTGGGCGCGCCCGAGCCGCTCGCGCAGCACGGCCAGACCCAGAACGACCGGTATGACCGGGTACAGCGAGGTCAGCACGACCGCGAGCGTCATGAGCTGCTCGCGCGTCGCCAGCGTGTAGAGCGTGATCGCAAGCGTCCCCGTCCCCATCGCCCCCGCCACCATGGCCGGCCCCATCCGCACCCGCCCCACCCGCGCCCCGGCGTTTCGCGTCGCTGCTTCGTCCGTGCGGGCGGGGCCTAGGGTTGCGTCGGCTTTCGGGGGGTTTGGGACGGTCTCGGCGGCGAGGTGGCGTTGCCTTGCGGGTTCGTCCGGGGCTCGCCACATGGCGGACGCCATTGGCAGGATGGCCACGACGGACATCGCGCGTGCAGCCACGAGCGGCCAGAGGCCGGAGTCGTGGCCGACGCGGGCGAGCGCTACGAACTGCAGCGCGAACCCGATCCCGGCCACCAGCGCGTCGCGTGTTCCGGCCGCGCGGGCCGAACTGGGGCTCGCGTCCGGCTGAGGGGACGCAGGGCGCGCCACCAGCCACAGCGCGGGGACGGACGCGGCGATGCCGCACCAGGCCGCCCAGCCTGGACGCTCCGAAAGGAGCGAGACGCCCACCAGGACGGGCAGTGCCACGGCCGCGACGTCGCTCAGCGGCACGACCACGCTGAACTTGCCCTCGCCCAGAGCGCGGTACAGGAACACGACGCCCACGCCCGTCCCGACCCCGGACAGGACGCCCCAGGCGAGGTCACCGGGAGTGACGTGCGGGGCGGCGAACCACGGCGCGGCGACCGCGATCAGGAGCGTCCCGCCGAGCTGCGCGACCAGGGCCACCGCCGTGGCGTCCACGCGGCGGGACAGCAGGCCGCTCAGGAAGTGGGTCGTGCCGAAGCAGACCGCCGCCGCCAGAGCCAGCGCCTCGCCCACCGCTCCTCCCGGAGATCGACCACAGGAAGGTGTGATCTCCGGGAGAGCGGCGGTGAAACAACCGTCCGCGCGTCAGCGCTTGGGGACGATGTTGACGATCTTGGGGGCGCGGACGATCACCTTGGCGATCTCGGCGCCGGCCAGCGCGTCCTGGACCTTGGCCGAGTCCAGGGCCAGCCGCTCCAGGTCGTCCGCGGCGATGCCGGGCGGGACGTCCAGCCGGTCGCGGACCTTGCCCGCGACCTGCACCACGCAGGTCACCGACTCCTCGACCAGCAGCGCCGGCTCGGCGGTCGGCCAGCCCGCCTTGATCACCGGGGCCGGGCGGCGCAGCACCGACCAGGCCTCCTCGGCGGTGTACGGCGCGAACAGCGACAGCGTGACCGCGATGGTCTCGGCGGCCTCGCGGACGGCCGGGTCGGCCGCGCCCGGGCCGGAGTCGATGGCGCGCCGCGCGGCCGACACCAGCTCCATGATCCGCGCGATCGCGACGTTGAACCGGCCCGCCTCGACCAGCGAGGTGACCTCGTCGATCGTGCGGTGCGTGACGCGGCGCAGCGCGGCGTCGCCCAGCGCCGGGTCGGCGCCCGGCTCGGCCTTGACCTCGGTCGCGATGCGGTGCACCCGGCCCAGGAACTTCAGCATGCCGTGCGGGGAGACGTCCGCCCAGTCGATGTCGTCCTCGGGCGGGCCGGAGAACAGCATCGCCAGCCGGACGACGTCGACGCCGAACTCGTCGATCTGCTCGCCCAGGTCGACCAGGTTGCCGGTCGACTTGGACATGCCGCTGCCGTTCAGGATGACCTGGCCCTGGTTCATCAGGCGGCGGAACGGCTCGGTGAAGTCGACCATGCCCATGTCGTACAGGACCTTGGTGAAGAACCGGCTGTACAGCAGGTGCAGGATGGCGTGCTCGACACCGCCGGTGTACTGGTCGACCGGCATCCACTTGCGGACGGCCTCGACGTCGAACGGCCCGTCGGTGTAGCGCGGCGAGCAGTACCGGAAGTAGTACCAGGACGAGTCGACGAAGGTGTCCATGGTGTCGGTGTCGCGCCGGGCCGCGCCGCCGCACTTGGGGCAGTCGACGTTCACCCAGTCGTGCGCGGACGCCAGCGGCGACTCGCCCTTCGGCGCCAGGTCGGCGCCGCGCAGGTTGTCGGGCAGCGTGACGGGCAGCTGGTCGTCCGGGACGGGGACCTCGCCGCACGCGTCGCAGTGGATGATCGGGATCGGGCAGCCCCAGAACCGCTGCCGGGACACCAGCCAGTCGCGCAGCCGGAAGTTCACCGACGCCTTGCCGGTGCCGCGCTCGGCCAGCACCTCGATGATCTTCGCGATGCCGTCCGCCTTGGACAGCCCGTCGATCGGGCCGGAGTTGACGATCCGGCCGTCCCCGGCGGTGGCGACGCCCGTCTCGGCAGGGTCGGCCTCGCCGGTCTCGACCACGACCCGCACCGGCAGGCCGAACTTCAGCGCGAAGTCCAGGTCGCGCTGGTCGTGCGCCGGGACGGCCATGATCGCGCCGTGCCCGTAGTCGGCCAGCACGTAGTCGGCGGCCCAGACCGGGATGCGCTCGCCGTTCACCGGGTTGACCGCGTAGCGGCCCAGGAACACGCCGGTCTTCTCGCGCTCGGTGGACAGCCGCTCGATCTCGCTCTCCCGCGAGACCTCGTCGCGGTAGGCCTCGAACGCGGCGCGCTGCTCGGGCGCGACGATCTCCTCGGCCAGCGCGGCGTCCGCGGCGACGACCATGAACGTCGCGCCGAACAGGGTGTCCGGACGGGTGGTGTAGACGGTGACCGGCTCGTCCCGGCCCTCGATGGCGAAGTCGACGTCCGCGCCGGTGGAGCGGCCGATCCAGTTGCGCTGCATCAGCAGGACGCGCTCGGGCCACTTGCCCTCCAGCTGCTCCATGTCGTCCAGCAGCCGGTCGGCGTAGTCGGTGATCTTGAAGTACCACTGGGTCAGCACGCGCTTCTCGACCAGCGCGCCGCAGCGCTCGCAGTGCCCGCCGACGACCTGCTCGTTGGCCAGCACGGTCTGGTCGTTCGGGCACCAGTTGACCTGGCCGCCCTTGCGGTAGGCCAGCCCGCGCTCGTGGAAGCGCAGGAACAGCCACTGCGTCCAGCGGTAGTACTCGGGGTCGGAGGTGTGCAGCCGGCGCGTCCAGTCGAAGGACGGCGCGTACCGGTGGAACGACCCGGCCTGCGTCTCGATGTTGGCGTAGGTCCACTCGGCGGGGTGCGAGTCACGCTTGATCGCGGCGTTCTCGGCGGGCAGGCCGAAGGAGTCCCAGCCGATGGGGTGCAGCACGTTGAAGCCGCGCTGGAACCAGAACCGGGCCGGGACGTCCCCGATGGCGAACGCCTCGGCGTGGCCCATGTGCAGGTCACCGGACGGGTAGGGGAACATGTCCAGCGCGTAGCGACGCTCGCGGCCGTCGTCCTCCTCGGCGGCGGTGAACGGCAGGAGTTCCGCCCACCGGGCCTGCCACGTGTCCTGAACCGCCCGGGGGTCGTACTGCTCGTCGCTGCTCACGGTCGCTACTCCGGTCCTCACTCAACGGGATGGTGCGGCTGTCCTGGGGAAAGTCCCGGGGCCGGTATGCCGCTGGGCCCCGGAACATGCAAAGACCCCTCGCACAGGAGGGGTCGCCGCGCCGACGGGTCACGCACTCGTCAACGCGGCGGTCCAAGGAGCAGCCCGGCTCGCATACCCCAAGAGTAGCGCAGAGGCAAGGCCCGCCCTCCCCCATATAGGGCTCGCGGGCGGGCGGCGCTCGCGGGACGGGGGGTTGACGGGCAAACGACAGGAAGGTTTCTTGTCAGTAAGGCCCGGGACAGGGGACGGCCCGGCCGAGCGACCCTCCGGAGCCCCGATCCGACGGGCTCCCCCGCCAAGGAGACGCCTATGCCCACCGCGCCCAGAAAGTCCACGCTCCTGCTCGCCGCCGTCGCCGGGCTCGGCCTGCCGCTGGTCAGCGCCGCGCCGGCCCTCGCGCACGGCTACACCACGGCGCCGCCCAGCCGGGCGCTGCTCTGCCACCAGGGCGTCGTCAAGAACTGCGGCCCGATCCAGTGGGAGCTGCAGAGCACCGAGGGCCCGAAGGGGTTCCCCGCCGCCGGACCCGCCGACGGCACGATCTGCGCCGCCGGCGACTCCCGCTGGGCCCCGCTGGACGACCCGCGCGGCGGCGCCTGGCCCGCCGCGTCGGTGCCGTCCGGCGGGTCGTACACCTTCACCTGGCACCTCACGGCCGCGCACGCGACGACCTCGTTCCGCTACTTCGCCACCAGGGACGGCTGGAACCCGACCAGGCCGCTCACCCGCGCCCAGCTCGACCTGACCCCGTTCCTGACGGTCAACTACAACGGAAGGATCCCGCCGTACGACGTGGCGCACCCGGGCACGCTCCCGGCCAAACACGGACGGCACATGATCCTTGCCGTCTGGACCATCGCCGACACCGGAAACGCCTTCTACCAGTGCTCTGACGTCAACTTCGGCTAGCCCGAAAGGAGAACCGCCCGCCGTCACCTGGGAGGGACGGCGGGCGGCTCTGTGAAGCGTCAGCGGCCAGGCGTCAGCGGCCGGGCGTCAGCGGCCGGGCGTCAGCGGCCAGGCGTCAGCGGCCGGGCGCCAGCGGCCAGGCGTCAGCGGCCGGAGGACTCGCGGGCCAGGGACAGGACACCCGTGACCTGGACGCGGGTCAGGGCCAGGTCGGCGCCGACGGCGTTCAGGGTCTCCTCCTCGGAGAAGGTGAGCGGGCCGTCCAGCAGGGCGATCTCGGCGGCGGCGCGCAGGATGTTCTCGCGGGCCTCGGGGGCGAGGGTGTCGGCGGAGCGGGCCATCTCGACGCGCGTGTCGTCGAAGGAGCGGCCGAGGTCGGCGTCCAGCGCGGCGTCGTCGTACTCGATCCCGGCCTGCCGGACGACCTCGACCGCGCGCGCCCGGGCGGCCGGGTGCGCGGAGTCGCCGGAGCGCAGCACCTGGACGACGGCCATCCGCAGCAGCATGCCCGGCATCGCCGCGAGCTGCGCGCCGGTCGGGACGGCGAGCACCGCGGTCGTCCAGCGTCCGCGGCAGGTGCCGCACTCGACGATCTCGGGACCGGTCTTGTTCAGCGGCAGCACCGGGATGAAGAACAGGGTGAAGAAGTTGCGGCCCTGGCGCCGCCGGAAGTCGCGGTCGCCGCCGCAGTCCGGGCAGTGGAACACGCCCTGGCCGAGCGTGAAGTACACGACCCGGAAGCCGAAAATGATCAGCACTGGCAGTTCCCCTCTGTGGCGTGCCGGACAGCCTAGCGACCAATTCCGGCAGAGCCGTCAGACCAGGACTTTCAGCCTCCGTGCGGCGCGCGGGCGCGCGCCGGGGCTGGCGTGGTCCGGCACCGGTGGGACAGGATGTCGGCAAAACTGCATAAACTCGTCGGTAATAACTGCCTGGTGACTCGGCGCGAGGAGTGCCATGTACAACCTGTCGGTCCTGCTGGAGGACGCCGCCCGCGAGACGCCCGACCGCGACGCCCTGGTCTTCGGCGATATGCGGCTGTCGTACGCGTTCCTGAACACGGTCGCGAACCAGGTGGCGAACCTGCTGCGCGAACGCGGGATCGGGCCGGGCGACAAGATCGCGCTCTCCTCGCCGAACCTGCCGTACTTCCCGATGGTGTACTTCGGCGCGCTCAAGGCCGGCGCGGTCGTCGTCCCGCTGAACGTGCTGCTCAAGCCGCGCGAGATCGCCTACCACCTGTCCGACTCGGACGCGAAGGCGTTCTTCTGCTTCGAGGGCACCCCGCAGCTGCCGCTGGGCGAGTCCGGGCACGCCGGGTTCGAGCGGGCCGAGAACTGCGAGCACTTCTTCCTGCTGCCCGCGAACCCGGCCGCGACCGAGTCCCCGATCGAGGGCGCCGAGCTGTTCTGGGCGGCGCTCGCGGGCCAGTCCGCCGAGTTCGAGGGGCCGGCGACCGAGCCGACCGACACCGCGGTGATCATCTACACCAGCGGGACGACCGGCCAGCCCAAGGGCGCCGAGCTGTCGCACAGCAACCTGCTGACCAACGCGATGCTCGACGACACCCTGTTCAAGCGCACCGACCACGACACCACGCTCGTCACGCTGCCGCTGTTCCACATCTTCGGCCAGACCTGCGTGATGAACGTCAGCCTGTACCGCCGCGCGACGATGGTCCTGCAGCCGCGCTTCGACGCGGACGAGGCGATCAAGCTGATGGTCAAGGAGAAGGTGAACGTCTTCGCGGGCGTCCCGACGATGTACTGGGGGCTGCTCACGCACGAGACGTCCGCCGAGGACATCGCGGTCATCAAGGAGAACCTCAACGTCGCGGTGTCCGGCGGCGCGGCGCTCCCGATGGAGGTGCTGAACGGGATCGCGGAGAAGTTCGGCGCGCAGGTGCTGGAGGGGTACGGCCTGTCCGAGACCTCCCCGGTCGCGTCGTTCAACCGTCCGGACCGTCCGGCCAAGCCGGGCTCGATCGGGCTGCCGATCTGGGGCGTCGAGATGAAGCTGATCACCGACGACTGGAAGGACGTCGAGGGCGAGGGCCCCGGCGAGATCGCGATCCGCGGGCACAACATCATGAAGGGCTACTACGGCCGCCCGGAGGCGACCGAGGCCGCGATCCGGGACGGCTGGTTCCGCACCGGCGACATCGCCCGCCGCGACGACGAGGGCTACTACTACATCGTCGACCGCTCCAAGGACATGATCATCCGCGGTGGGTACAACGTGTACCCGCGGGAGCTCGAAGAGGTCCTGATGACCCACCCGGACGTCTCCCTGGTGGCCGTCGTCGGCGTCCCGCACGACTCGCACGGCGAGGAGATCAAGGCGTACGTGATCCGCACGCCGGGGTCGTCCCTCACCGAGGACGAGCTGGTCGCGTGGGGCAAGGAGCAGTTCGCGAACTACAAGTACCCGCGCATCGTCGAGTTCCGCGAGGAGCTCCCGATGACCGCCACCGGCAAGATCCTCAAGCGCGAACTCCGCTAACCGCGCCAACCCGGGCCGGCCCGGGCCGGGAAAGCGGGTCACCCGTCCGGCGAACCTCTCGTGACGGCGGCGCACCGAGCGCCGCCGTCACCACGAGAGGACTCGCATGGCGTTCAACGCAGCACCGGCGTTCAAGGCGGCGCTGGCCCTTTCCACCACGGCCCTTTCCGCAACGGCCCTGTTCGGCGGGACGACCGTCTCCGCACACGCGGCCCCGGCGCCGCCCCGCACACATGAAAACTTCCAGCGCGGCCTGGTCAAGAATGGCGCGGACCCGGAGGCGAAGGCACGCCGTCCGCACGCGGGGGTCGCGGCCGGTGAGCACGTGCTCAAGGTCGATCTGCTGGGCCGCGACGGCAAGCCCACGACCACCGACCACAACTCCCGGCTCTACGTCTGGCCGCTGGACGGCAGCGACCCCATCGGCCTGGACATGGCGAACGGGCACGCGGAAGGGCCCGTCCCGGACGGCGACCACATCCTGAGCAGCAAGATCTTCGACACCGCGCCGGACGGCCGGACCTCCGTCGTCCTGCTGTACCTGCCGAAGGTCGCGGTCGGCGCGGACACCGCCGTGACCATGGACGGACGGAAGGCGCGTCCCGTCAAGGCGACGGCCGCCGACCGGCCGGACGCGAAGCCGACCAGCACCGCCGCGGTCGTCTCGCAGCGGCTCGGCGACCACTACCAGGCGATCACCACGATGGCCGCCGACGACCTCTACGCCACCCCGGCGGCGCCCGGCGGCGACCTCCAGCTCGACATGACCGCGCAGCTGACCAGGGACGGCGCCGCGGAAGGCAGCCCGTACGTCTACAACATCAGCTCGTCGGTCAAGGGCATCCCGGACGACCCGAGCGTGCGGGTGCGGTCGGCGGACCTCGCGGAGGTCGGCACCCGGTACCCGGGCTCGGGCGGCCGGGCCTGCGGGGGCGGCCACGCCTCGCCGCTCTGGACGACGACGGCGCAGTTCGGGACGTACAGCCAGGTGGGAAAGCTGCCCGCCGAGCGCACCGAGTACTTCACGCCCGGCGTGGACTGGTACCTGGACTACGCGATCACCGATCCGTCCTGCGACTTCAGCGAATACGACCTGCTGCTGCGGCACGAGCGCTTCGCGGGGCCGGGCCGGTACGCGCGCACGTGGGGCCAGGGTCCGTTCGGGCCCGGCAAGGGCGGTCTCACCCCGGACAGCGAGGGCCAGAACCTCGTCCAGGTTCCGCTGCTGAACAGCGCGGACGGCGAATCCTTGCCCGGTTCGCTCTCGTTCACGCAGGGGTCGACGAAACTGACCGACATGTCGGGCACGGTCGTCGCGTCCAGCAGCGTCCCCGGCTACCTCAACGGGTCGGAACCGGCGAAACCGGGCCGCTACACGCTCACGGTCGACGCGAAGCGCTCGGCGTCCTGGACCGACCTGTCGTCCCGGCAGCACATCGCCTGGAACGTCCAGGTCACCGACCCGAAGGCGACAGTGCCGCTCGGCGTCGTCCGGGCGAAGGTCCCGGGGCTGGACGCGTCGAACCGCGCGGTGGCGGGCTCGTTCCAGGCGGTCTCCCTCACCCCGGACGGCCTCACGGCGTCCGGCGCGCCGAAGGTCTGGACGTCCGCTGACGACGGCGTGACCTGGCGTGCCGTTCCTGTCGTCCCGTCCGGTACCGGTTGGAAGGCGGTCTTCGTCAACCCGTCCTCGGGTTATGTCTCGCTCCGGACCGAGGTCGCCGGCGTGGTCGACCAGACCTTGATCCGCGCCTACGGCGTCCGCTGACCGAAAACCACGAGGCGTCCCAGCCCACTGCCGGGACGCCTCGTCCTTACACGTTCAGGCTCAGCCGAAACACGTTCAGGCTCAGCCGAAGAAGCCGATGACGCTGCTGATGCGCCCGTCCTCGAACTCGACCACGTCGTAACCGGTCGCGGCGTCGCCGAGCTTCCAGGTGAACAGCGCGCGGTCGTGGTGGGCGCCGATCAGCTCGCCGAGGGTGAAGCGCAGGTCGCCGAACTTCTCGTGCGCGCGCCCGATCGCCTCGGTCAGCTCGGCGTGCCCGCGCAGGCCCGCGTAGTCGGGGTCGGAGTACAGCGAGTCCTCGGTCAGGACGGACTCGATGAGCTTCAACCGGGCGTCGGCGTCGCGCTCGTTCCAAATGTCGAGGTACGCGGTGATGAGTTCGGTGGTGGTCATTGGAGGGCTCCTTCGAGGTTGGGTGATTCTTCGGTTTCGGAGGTGGTTCGAGGGGACTTGAGGACGAGGGCGATCAGGCCGCCCGCGACGGTGACGGCGGCCGCCGTCCAGCCGGCGCGGTGCAGTCCGCGCAGCGGGTCGGACGAGGCGGTGGCGATCGCGACGAAGACCGCGAGGCCCATCGCCCCGCCGACCTCCTTCGCGGTGCTGGCCAGGCCGGACGCGACGCCCTGTTCGAGCGGCGCGACACCGGCTCCGGCGGACGCGAAGAGGCTGACGAACGCCACGCCGCCGAACAGACCCCAGATCACCGAGCCGGGCAGCAGCGTCCAGAAACCGCCACCGGACGTGACGCCCGCGACCAGGGCCGCGATGCCCGCGCCGGTGCCGGTCATGGAGAGGGCGAGCGTGGCGCGGACGCCCCAGCGGCCGAGGAGCACCGGCGTGATCTTCATGGCCGCGACCATGCAGACGACCGTGAGCGGCAGGAACGTCAGGCCCGCTTCCAGCGAGCTGTAGCCGAGCACGGGTTGCAGGTAGGTGGTCAGGATGAAGTAGCCGCCGCCGAGCGTGCCCTGGAACAGCGCGATGACGACCATGGTGGTGGACAGGCCGCGGCTCCGGCGGCGAGGCCCGCGCTGCCCGCCATGCCCCAGGCGCCGAGCGCCCGGTTGCGTTCCGGCCCTTCGGCGAAGCCGCGGTAGATGAGTGTGAGCGTCGCCGGGGTCAGCAGCGCTCCGCCCACACCCTGGACGGCCCGTGCGGCAACGAGCATTCCGGCGTCGTAGGCGAGCCCGCCCGCCAGGGAGGCCACGGCGTAGAGCATGAGGCCGGTCATGAACATCCGGCGCGGACCGAGGCGGTCTACGGCCCGTCCGCCGAAGAGGAGCAGGCCGCCGAGCCCGACCGCGTAGGCGCTGACCACCCACTGCACGGACGACGGGCCGAATCCCAGAGCGCTCCCGATGTCGGGGAGCGCGACATACACGATGTTGTAGTCCAAAGCGACGATGAGCTGCGTGAACGCCAGCAGCCCGAGGCGTAGTCGATGCTGTTCCATCCCTCATCCTGCATGCCGTTGATTTACTACACGCCGTTCAGAAAGCGATACGCCGTACAGTAGCTCACCGCTGTAGAGTGTCAACCGTGACCGAGCAGACCACCAGCCGCCGGGCCCGGCTCCGCGCGCAGGCCAGCGGCGAGATCAAGGCGATCGCGCTCCGGCTGATGGCGGAGGGCGGCCCGGACGCGATCTCGCTGCGCGCCATCGCCCGCGAGATGGGCATGACGGCGGGCGCGATCTACAGCTACTTCGCCACCCGGGACGACCTGGTCTCGACGCTGATCGGCGACGTGTACACCGCGCTCGTCGAGGCGGTCGAGGCCGCCCGCGACGCCGTCCCCGAGGACGATCCGGGCGGCCGGATCCTGGCCTGGGCGGACGCCCTGCGCACCTGGGCGCTGGCCCACCCGGAGGGCTTCCGGCTGATCTACGGCGATCCCGTCCCCGGCTACCAGGAGCCCGATGACGGCCCCGGTAAGACCGCCGAGGTCCGCGCCTGCACCGGCCTGACCGGCCTGGTCGCCGCCGCGTGGCCGACCGCCGCGCCGCTCTCCGCAGGCGACCGCGAGTACGCGTGGGACGACTTCGACCCGCGGCTCACCGGCCACGTCCGCGAGGTCTTCCCCGACCTGCCGCCGGCGGCGCTCGCGCTGACCCTGCGCATCTGGGGCCGGATGCACGGGCTGCTCGCCCTGGAGATCTACGGCCACCTGCGCGATCTGATCCTCGACCCGGCGACCGTCTACCAGGATGAGATGCGCGCCCTCGTCGCCTCCCTCGGCCTCAAACCCTGACCGCGGTCCGGCACGCCCGCACGGCCTGAGCCACCCACAAATGCTTTGCCGCCGTTCCGGGCCGCCACTAACGTGCGGCGGGTGGATCACTTCTCGCGCGCGTGGACGGCCTTGCTCGCAGCGGTAGCCGAGACCCCGGACGAGGACTTCGAGAAGCCGTCCGGTTGCACCGGCTGGTCGATCCGGGACCTGGCCTGCCACCTGGTCATCGACGCCCAGGACGTCCTGATCACCCTGGTCACGCCCGCGGACGACGGCGCCGAGCCCACCGCGAACGCGGCCACGTACTGGCACGTATCGGACGAGCCGCCCACCGGCGACGACCCGCTCGACGCCCTGATCCCCCGCCTCGCCGCCGCCTACGGCGAACCGCGCTGGCTCAAGTTCCACCTGGACGACGTCGGCTCGGCCGCCGGACGCGCCGCGAAGCTCGCCGACCCGGCCCTGCGCGTCAGCACGCAGGACATGGTCCTGACCGCGGGCGACTACCTGTCCGCCTACGTCATCGAGTGGACGCTCCACCACCTGGACCTGATCGCGCACCTCCCCGACGCCGCCGATCCCCCGTCCGAGTCCATGGCGGCAGCCCGAGCCCTCCTGGAAGAGATCGCCCAGGCCGAGTTCCCCGCGTCCTTCACCGACAAGGACACGCTGCTCGTCAGCACCGGCCGACGCGCCCCGACCGCCGAGGAGACGGCGGCGCTGGGTGATTTGGCGGACCGAATTCCCTTCATCCTCGGCTGATCCCGCCGAGGGCTCTTGCCCGGCCGGGATCCCGGGCCTACCGTTTTGAGCAGTTGCTCAGTTCGTCTGCTCAGCCGGGAGGCCCTGCGATGGCCAGATCGGGCGCGAAACGCCGTGCGGGCGGGAGTACCGACGCCGCGCACGACGCGAGGACGCGCCTGGTCAAGGCGGCCGTCGAGATCCTGCAAGAGAAGGGCTTCGCAGCGGCCAGCGCGCGCGAAGTGGCGGCGCGCGCCGGATGCAGCCAGTCCCTGGTCTTCTACCACTTCGGTTCGGTGGTGGATCTCCTCCTCGCCGCGCTCGACTCGGTCAGCGAGGCCCGGCGCGTCCGGTACCAGGCCGCGGTGGACGAGGCCGGAGGCGTGGCCGAGCTCGCCGCCACGGCCCGGACGGTCTTCGAAGAGGACCTCGACCGCGGGTACGCGGCGGTGCTGGTCGAGATGATCTCCGGCGCGTCCACCACGCCGGGCCTGGGGCCGGAGATCGCGCGCCGGATCGCGCCCTGGCGCGACTTCGCCGCCGGAGCCGCGAGCCGCGCGCTGGCCGGTTCGCCGGTGGACGGGGCGGTGCCGCCCGAAGCGGTCGCGCACGGGATGGTGGCGCTCTACCTGGGCCTGGAAATGCTCGCGAACCTGGAAGGCGACCGCGCGCCGGCCCTGGCCGTGTTCGACCAGATCGACGTCGCCGCCGCGCTCCTGGAACTGCTCGGAGGCACGCGCTCCGACGAGACCTGACCGCTCCGACGGCCCGGGAAAGGGCAGGAGATGTCCGACGATCTGGACGTGGTGACCGGCGCCTTCGGATACTCGGGCGCCGCGATCGCCCGGGAACTGATGGCGGAAGGACGGCGCGTCCGCACGCTGACCGCGCATCCGGAACGCGCCCCGGCCGGTTCGGCGGTCGAGGCCCGTCCGCTGGACTTCGACAACCCTCTCGAACTGGTCGAGTCGCTGCGCGGCGCGCGGACCCTCTACAACACCTACTGGATCCGCTTCGGCCGGGGCCGCGTCGACCACGCGCTCGCCGTCCACAACTCCCGCACGCTCTTCGACGCGGCGCGCATCGCGGGCGTGCGGCACATCGTGCACCTGTCGATCACACATCCGAGCCTCGCGTCCCCCTACTCGTACTTCCGCGGGAAGGCGGAGGTCGAGCGGGCGCTGCTGGCCACCGGCCTGCCGCACACCGTGCTGCGTCCGGCGATCCTGTTCGGCGGCGACGGGGTGCTGATCCACAACATCGCCTGGCTGCTGCGCAGGCTGCCGGTGTTCGCGATCGGCGGGTCCGGCGCGTACCGGGTCCGCGGCATCCACGTGGACGACCTGGCCCGGCTGTGCGTCCGGCATGGTGCGCACCGCCCGGAATGGGACGGCTCATGCGTGACGCTCGATGCGGTCGGACCGGACCGGCCGGCCTTCCTCGAACTCGTCCAGGCCGTGCGTTCGGCGGTCGGCAGCCGCGCGGTGATCGTCCGGTACCTCCCGGGCTCCGGCGTCACCGCGCTTTCCGGCCTGCTCGGAACGGCCCTGCGGGACGTCCTGCTCACGCGGGACGAGTACGCCGCGATGGCGGACGGCCTGGCCGACACGGACGGCCCGGCCACCGGGGACACCTCGCTCCTGCGATGGGTGTCCGACAACGCCCAGGTGCTCGGGCGCCGCTACGTCAACGAGCTCCAGCTTCACTACCGCTGAGGAGTGGCCATGCTCGCATTGCGGGAGCAGCGCATCCGGCGCCGCCCGTGGACGTGGTTCCTGGTGTGGTTCCTGCTCGGCGCCGGTTACGGGCTGGGCGTCGTCGGCCTGCTGAGCATCGGGGTCCTGCTGCTGCCGGTCTGCGGGGCGATCACGGTGCTCGTGCTGCTCAGGTGGCCGGGCCGAGGCGGCCTGGCCGGGCTGATCTGCGGCCCGTCGGCTCCGCTGGGCTACGTCGCCTACCTGAACCGGCACGGTCCGGGGACGGTCTGCTCCACGACCGAGCACGCGCAGTCGTGTGTCGAGCAGACCGATCCCCGGATGTGGGCGATCGCCGCCGCCTGCTTCCTGATCGTCGGCCTCGCCGTCGAGTACGCCGTTCTCCGCCGCTGTCACACGGCAGGGGACGACGCACCCGAGGACGGCACCGGCTGACCGTTCTGCCCCGGATCGGGGTAGGTCACGAACCACTGGTGCCTGGTGTCCTGCGCGAGCTGTATCCGGAAGATCGGATTCGTGGACCTGGCATCACGGTTGGTGACGCACTCCATCCCCGGGCTGGACGCCTTGGTCGGGGCACCGGACCGGCACAGCGTCCCGGTCAGGACGACCACGGCCGATCCGCCGGACGTCGAGGTCGACCCGACGGCCAGGTCCCTGGCCTGCACCGACCCCGCCGGCAGCCCCAGCGTGAGGGCCCGGAGCGTCCCGACCTGCGCGGGAAGCACCCAGCGCGCCGCCTGGTCGAACCGCCCCGCGAACATGGCCTTGCCATACTCCAGGGCCACCGCTCCCGGCGAGTTCCGCATATCGACGGCCCCGTGCGGCGGGGTGGTGTGCCCGCACGCGGCAGCGAGGAGAACGGACCCGCAGACCAGCGACGCTCGCCGGGCCAGGGTCACTTGCTCCATCCCCACCCGTTCCACTGGCCGTGGTGGACGAGGTTGCTGCATCCGCCGCGCTTGGAGTCGGAGTAGGCCCACGACCGCCAGTTATTGCGGTATCCGCCGACCGTGACGTTGTGGTTGAAATGCGCGGGCGCGGTGTTGAAGCCGCACGCTGCCCATCCGGACGGCCCGAGCACGAGGATCACGTACCGCTCGAAGTCGACATTGGTGAACCGCTCGGCCGCATTCACCTTCCACCCCGAACCCGACCGGCTGTTGATCGGCCCGACCGGGTGGAAAACAACCTTGGGCGTGCCCGAGTTCTTCCAGCCGTCCCATCGGAATTCGTAGGGATTGTTGCGGCCGTACAGCCAACCGCCCGCGCCCCACAGCGGCCATTTCAGGTTGGTCGTCAGCGAGGTGATCGTGATGCGGATCGGGTCGATCCACGAGGTCTTCTCGTACGCGCTGGAATACTGGGTGGCCGCCGCCGACATCGGCCCGACCCTGCTCTTGGCGTCACTGGAATCGGCCGCGGGGGCCTCCAGCGTCCGCGCCACGGCGGCGCTCATCTTCCCGGTGACGATCCTGCTCTGGCACTTGACCGGGTTGTAGGCGGTCTCCTCCTGGTAGGTCGACGGGGAGCCGGCCGCAGCCGTCCCGCTGCTGCCGATCGTGCAGGTGCCGTCCGCGCTCTTCTTGCCCTGGACGGTCGACCGGGTGACCCCGCTGAGCTTCAGCGACTGGTACCGGGTCGTGGTGTAGGTGATCCACCCGTCCTTGCCGACGGTCACCCCCAGCTTCGCGCCCGGTGCGGCCGGCTGAGCCGACGCCGCGGGCATGGCCGCCGCGCCCGAAGCCGCGCAGAACGCCGCCGCCCCGAGCACCGCCATTGTCCTTCTCGAAATGTTTCTCATGACCGCTGACCATTGCCCTGGCGATCAGCAATGTCAACGAACGCTTTCGCCCCCGTGGCCGCACCCGGACAATTAAGTGGTTACACGCACTTTATCTCCGCCGCTGAAAGGCATGCCACGTCCGGCCGCTTACAAGGAAATCGGCCAGATCGGGCCAGCGCCGGTATGTGAGGACGCCGCTTCCACCTCGACGCCACCCGTAGCGTCCGGACCAGCGGAAATCTACTCACTTAGTGAGTGATTTCTCCGAATGACGCGAAGGAATTTCACGATACCGGAAGTCTGAGACCGACGAACCCGGGGCTCGTTCCCGCCCGGAGAGGGACCTCCGTCGGCCGCCGCAGGACGAGCTCACGCTCCAAGCAGCCGCCACCCACATCCGGCTCGACGAATGATCTATCCGCACCTACTCGTCGTGGACGCGACGAAGCGCGTCCCCCAAGAGGGGAACGCGCTCCGCAGGATGCCCCTTCAGATCAGCAGTCGCCCTGCCTGACCTGCGCAAACAACTCAGCCAACACCGGACGCGACACCCTCAAGTGCCCCGCACCGACATCCTTGCTGTCCCGAACGCCGACACCGCCCGCCAGCGCAGCCAACTCAACGCAATCACCCTGCTCAGTGCCGCTGTGGCTCGACTTGCGCCACGTCGTGTGATCATTCATGGGACGTCTCGCTCACACGCCCGAGTAGTTCGGCGAGCGCCGAACGTGACAAGCTCAGATGCCCCAGTTCAGGAGCTTTACTGTCGCGGAGCCCAACCACACCGGTGAGGTCTGCCAGCTCAACACAAGCGCTTTCCTCGGGACCGCTGGCTGTGGCCTTACGCCATACGGGCTGATCAGTCACGGAACGCCTCCATAACTTGCCGGATCAGCGCGGTCGAGCGCTCCACACTCAAGGCCGATCCGCTGATCCGCTCGTACCTCAGAGCGTACTTCAGGACCTCGGCCGGCGACGCTACCAAGCGTCCCGTGCCAGGCGCATCCGTGTATGCAGCCTCTCCCCACGGCTCTCCGGTGATGAGCTGGAAAGAACCCGCGAGACCAGCATGGGCGCCGCATTCCCATGACCGGGGCACAATCCGGATCATGACATGCGCCCACTCGGCCGCTTCCAGCAAATGGCCGAGCTGCTCGCGCATGATGCGCGGTGACCCGACCGGCCAGTCCAGGGCGTTCTGACTCATCAGCAATGAGACGCTGGGCGGGTTCTGCTCGCGTGCGAGCATCTCCTGACGCTGCAAGCGCCGCATCACGACGCGCTCCACATCGCTCGCAATGGACGAACCCACCAGCGCACGGGCGTACTCCTCGGTCTGGAAGAGCCCGGAGATGACGTCGGCTTCGTAGAGCCGAAGCCACGTCGCCTGCTGCTCGAACTTGACGTACTGCGGAAACCATTCGGGGTCGTGGCCAAAACTCGCGTACCAGACGAGCAGCACAAAGAGGTCGACCGTCCCCAGGGCTTGATCGGCCTTCTCCGCGAGCGCTAGATCAAGACGTTCCTCTCCCCGCTCGATTCGGGAAACCTTTGACTTGCTGATCTGAAGCGCGCGTCCGAGCGCCTCACCGGACAAACCCTTACGTTTCCGCGTTTGCCGCAGGTAGTGAGCGCTGAAGTCCCACAGGTTAGCCCTGGGGTCCGGGAGCTGAAGAAGCGACTCGTGCGTAGCCATGCCGTCCACCTACTTTCCCAATGTTTCCCAGATGCCGACCGTACACGCGACATCACGCACTGTCAGGAGAACTGTGTGATTCACAGCACAGAAATTCTGGAAGGTGGGTGGTGCGGGTGGGTGAGCAGGGGCGGGGCGGCGGGGGGATGTTCCGGCGGGCGTTGTTCGTGAATTCGGATGCGTCCGATACCGCGCGGCTGCTGACCAGGCAGGTTCTCGCGGAGTGGGGGCTTTCCGAGCTCCGGGACGATGCGGAGGTCATCGTCGGGGAGTTCGTCGCCAACGTGGCCGTCGTGCAGGCGCAGGGGTCGCTTTTCGGGCTGCGCCTTATCCGCGCGGGCGGGCACGTCCTGATCGAGGTGCACGACCATTCGCCGGACGAGCCGCGCTGGCCCAAGCCGGGTCAGGAACTCGACCTGCTCGCCGAGTCGGGGCGCGGGCTCTTCATGGTGCGGGCGCTGGCCGTGCAGTTCGGCCACCGGTTCACGGCGGGCGGGTTGAAGATCGTGTGGGCGGTGCTAGCCGCCGATGAACCCGCGAATACGGACGGACCGATCAGGGAACTCGGGAGTTCTCCGGCTGCATCTTCTGCGTCCCGATGACGCGAAGGAGTTTCAGGGCCTCGTGGGACTCGGTGCCCGGAGTGGCCGTGTAGAGGATGACCTTCTGGTCCTTTTCGGGGACGAGTAGGACGTCGCAGTGGAGTTCGAGCTTTCCCACTGCCGGGTGGGTCATCGTCTTCTTGTTGGTGCGGCGGACCTCGACGTCGTGCTCGGCCCATACGAGACGGAACAGAGCGCTTTTCTCGTGCAGTTCGTCTAGCAGGGAGCGGATGCCCGGGTCATTCGGGTAGCGGCCCTGGGCGGCGCGTAGGTCAGCGGCCGATTCGCGGGCGAACTGGAAGTACTCGCTCTCCGGGCAGATGTCGGCCGACTCCTTGACCAGGAAGAACCAGCGCATGGGGTTGCGGTCGTTGGGCGGCAGCACCGAGAAGTCGGCGATCAGCGCTGCCGCCATCGCGTTCCAGGCGAGGACGTTGTACGCCGCGTCCAGCACGTAGGCGGGGGTGTCGTCCATGCGTTCCAGCAGGTGGACGATGCCGGGCGGGACGTCCTGCGGCGGACCTTGCGGCGGCACGGGCGGCTCGCCTGCCAGGTTGAACAGGTGCGTGCGCTCGTCGTCGCTCAGCCGGAGCGCGCGGGCGAGCGCGCCCAGGATCTGCCTGGACGGGTTGGGGCCGCGTCCCTGCTCCAGCCTGATGTAGTAGTCCACCGACATGTCGGCCAGGCGCGCGACCTCCTCGCGGCGCAGGCCGGGCGTGCGGCGGCGCGCGCCGGACGGCAGGCCGACGTCCTCCGGGCCGATGCGGGCGCGGCGGGTGCGCAGGAACTCCGCGAGCTGGTCCTTCTCCACGCGTCCATTGTCGCCCGGTTCGGCGGGTTCAGGGTGGTATCGCTGATCCCAGCTTCGGGCGGTCTCTCCTGCTCGCGGCCGGGTGCGGGCCAGGGTGGACGGCATGAGCGAGAAGCGCATCGCCCTGATCACCGGGGCCAACAAGGGAATCGGTTTCGAGGCGGCCCGGCAGCTGGGCCGCGAAGGCATGACCGTCATCGTGGCGGCGCGGGCCGCCGAGCGCGGGGAGCCGGCCGCGGCTCTGCTCGTCGACGAGGGGATCGACGCGCGGTTCGTCCAGCTGGACGTCACGGACGAGGCAAGCGTGCGGGCGGCGGCCAAGTGGGTCGAGGCCGAGTACGGACGGCTCGACGTCCTGGTCAACAACGCGGGGATCGCGCCGGCGGAAGCGAGCGTCTCCCCCAGCGAGCTGCCGCTGAAGGCGCTCCGCGCCACCTATGAGACCAACGTGTTCGGCGTCGTGGCGGTGACGAACGCGATGCTGCCGCTGCTGCGCCGCGCAGAGGCCGCGCGGATCGTGAACGTGTCGAGCGAGCTGGGCTCCCTCACCCTGCTCAGCGACCCGGAGAGCATCTACTACCCGTTCAACCTGATGGCGTACAACTCGTCCAAGTCCGCCCTGAACGGGATCACGCTGTCGTATGCCAAGGAGCTGGCCGGTACCGGGATCAAGGTCAACGCGGCCAACCCCGGCTACACGGCGACCGACATCAACGGGCACAGCGGCCCGCAGACCGTCGAGGAGGGCGCGGCCTGCGTCGTCCCGCTCGCCCTCCTGGACGCGGACGGTCCGTCCGGCGGCTTCTTCACCGGCACCGAGCCGCTGCCCTGGTAGCGGGGTCAGAACGCGCACTCCAGGTGCTTGATGCCGTTGATGAACGCCGACGTGAGACGTTCCGGCGGGGCCGTGGCCCGGATTTCGGGCAGCCGCCGGAACAGCTCGCGGAACATCACGGTCAGCTCCTGGCGGGCGAGGTGCGCGCCGAGGCAGAAGTGCGGGCCGGGCGCGCCGAAACCGAGGTGCGGGTTCGGGTCGCGGGTGATGTCGAACGTGTCCGGATCGGTGAAGACCGTCTCGTCCCGGTTAGCCGAGCAGTAGTACAGGAGGACCTTGTCGCCGTCCTTGAAGGTGTGCCCGCCCAGCTCGTAGTCGCGGGTCACGGTGCGGCGCATGAACGTCACCGGGCTCGCATACCGGACGATCTCCTCGACGGCCGTCGGGGCGTAGCGCTCGAAGTCCGACATCCAGAGCGCGCGCTGCTCGGGGTGCCGGGTGAGCAGGTCCAGGCCGTGCGCGGTCGCGTTCCGGGTCGTCTCGTTGCCCGCGACGATCAGCAGGATGAAGAACGAGCCCAGCTCCTTGCCGGTGAGCGACTCGCCCTCGACGTTCGCCGCCATGAGGACGGACGTCAGGTCGTCCTCGGGCTTGTCGGCGCGCTCGGCGGCCAGGTCGTAGACCATCTGGCGCAGCTCCTCGCCCGCCGCGATCACGCTCGGCCCGATCTCGGCGAGGTCGGGCACGTACTCGGGGTCGAGCGAGCCGACGATCAGGTTGGACAGCTCGAACACCCGGTCGTGCTTGTCCTCCGGGACGCCCATCAGATCGCAGATGATCTTCAGGGGCAGCCGCCCGGCGACCTCGGCGACGAAGTCGCCGCCGCCCTTGGGCCGGAAGTCCTCGATGATCCGGACGGCCGCGGCGTCGATCGCGCCGGTGATCCGGGCGATCACGCCGGCGGTGAACGCGCGCGAGACGATCCGGCGCAGCCGGGCGTGCCGCGGGTCGTCCATGGTGATCATGGAGCCGAAGTACTCCATGAACTCCGGCGGCGGGTCGAGGGTCCCGGCGACCGTGCCGCGCGAGGAGCAGAACACCTCGGGACGGCGGCTCGCCTCCGCCACGTCCGCGTACTTGACCAGCGCGTACTGGCCGTCCCCGCGGCGGAACCCGAACGCCTCCATCTCCGGGATCTCGACCTCGGCGTAGTGCGGCGGGCGGTCCAGGCGGCGCAGCGCCGCGAACGCCGCCGCGCGCTCCTCCAGCGGCCGGGCCCAGAACCCCAGATCCGCCAGGTCGATGCCGTCCATCGGACCACCGCCTCTCCCGCGCGTCCCTCCCATCGTTGCAAAGCAAGCGCTTGCGTCAACCCCGTCCGCCGATCTGCCCGCTTCGGGGCTCAGCCGGGTTCGTAGGCCATCCGCTTGATGCCGTTGATGAAGTTGGACTCCAGCCGGACGGGCTCGCCGGTCGAACGGATCTCCGGCAGCGCGGCGAACAGCTCGCGGAACATCACCGTGATCTCGCGCCTGGCCAGGTGCGCGCCCAGGCAGAAGTGCGGGCCGGGGCCGCCGAAACCGACGTGCGGGTTCGGATTGCGCAGGACGTCGAAGCGGTCGGGATCGGTGAAAACGGTCTCGTCGCGGTTGGCCGAGCCGTAGTAGAGCAGCAGCTTGTCGCCCTCGGAGACCGGGTAGCCGTTCAGATCGGTGTCGCGGGTGGCGGTGCGGCGCATCCAGATCACCGGGGACACGTAGCGGACGATCTCCTCGACGGCTCCGCCGATGCGTCCGTCGAAGTCCTCGTCCAGCAATGCGCGCTGGTCGGGATGGGTCGTGAACAGGTGCAGGCCGTGCGCGATCGCGTTGCGGGTCGTCTCGTTCCCGGCGACGACGAGCAGGATGAAGAACGAGCCGAGCTCCTGGTCGGTGAGCGACTCGTCCTCGATGTTGGCGTTGACCAGCGCGGACGTCAGGTCGTCGGTGGGGTTCTCGCGGCGCTCGCGGCCCAGCTCCCCGACGATGCCCTTGAGCGCCTCCCCGGCCGTGAGCAGCGCGAGCGCGGC
This sequence comes from Actinomadura rupiterrae, assembly GCF_024172125.1. Lineage (GTDB taxonomy): Bacteria > Actinomycetota > Actinomycetes > Streptosporangiales > Streptosporangiaceae > Spirillospora > Spirillospora rupiterrae. Next base: position 4,013 of record NZ_JAMZEA010000023.1, on the reverse strand, counting down.
CTCGTCGGGGTCCTCGGCGGGCAGGAACTCGGGGTCGTTGCCGGCCAGGATGATGTTGGTCGCGGTCAGCACGGCGTCGTAGTGGTCCGGGCCGATGCCCATCAGGTCGCAGATGACCTTCAAGGGGAGGCGGGACGCGACGTCCGCGACGAAGTCGCCGCTTCCGCGCCCGGCGGCCAGGTCGCGGGCGATCCCGGCGGCGACCTCCTCGACGCGCTCCTCGACGCGCTTCACCATCCGCGGCGAGAACGCCCCGGACACGATGCGGCGCAGCCGGGCGTGCCGCGGGTCGTCCATGCTGATCATCGAGCCGAAGTACTCGTGCATGTCGCCGGGCATGTCCAGGATGCTGATCGCGCCGCGTCCGGAGCAGAAGTCGCGCGGCCGCCGGGACGCCTCGACCACGTCCGCGTGCCTGGTCACCGCGTGGTAGCCGGGCCCGCGCGGGACGATCGGGACGTCCGGCTCGTCGTAGCGCGGCAGGCTCGCCTCGTAGCGCAGCACCCGGAACGCGGCATGGCGCTCGTCCAGCGGGCGCCGCCAGAACGCCCAGTCGGTCAGGTCGATGTCCTCGGCTCTGAGCATCGCGCACCCTCCACGGCGGAAGTGAACAGAATCAGATTCGGTTTACATCCACTCTGCCGGAACCCGGCACGGCACGCGCGAATCCCGTCGAACTCGTCGGCCTCGGCGAACGGGCCTCAGCGGGCCGCGAGCCACTCCAGGACGTGCCGGTTCACCTCGTCCGGACGCTCCAGATGCAGGAAGTGCCCGCTGTCCGGGACGATCTCGGCGCGCGACCCCGGCGGGAGCTGCGCGAGCAGCGCCGCACGGTCGGCGAACACCCCGTCCGCGCCGAAGCAGCCGTCGGAGCCGCCGTGCAGGTACAGAGTAGGTTGTGATCCCGGTTTACCCGTTGCGTCCTGCTCGGACGCATAGCGGGGCAGATGCCGGGACGAATCCAGCATCGCCCGGTAGTAGCCGATCGCCGCCTCCATGTGGGCCGGAGTCGCCATGCACTCCATGAAGCGCGGGACGTCCGCCGCCGCCTCGTAGCCCGGCGACCAGTCGCGCCACAGGCCCGCGACGAAGTCCTCGGTCATCGCCATCGCGGCGAGCGGCGTCTGCATGAGGAAGACGTAGAACGAGCGCTTGAGCTGCTCGTAGGCGAAGAACGCCTGGAGGATCGCGCCGGTCGGCGGCAAGGCGAGGGTGACGACGCGTCGCCACCGCTCGGGCGCGGACCCTGCCGCGCCGTAGGCCGCCGCTGCTCCCCAGTCGTGCCCGATCAGGACGGCCTCGCCGTCGCCGCCGAACACTTCGTGCAAGGCGTTCGCGTCGGCGGCGAGCGCGCCTGTCTGGAACGCGCCGTCCGCCGGGATCGCGGTGGGCGCGTAGCCGCGCATGAACGGCGCTACCGCGCGGTATCCGGCCGCGGCCAGCTCGGGCAGCAGGTGCCGCCAGGTATGCGCGGAATCGGGGAAGCCGTGCAGGCACAGCGCCAGCGGCCCGGACGCGGGACCCGCCGCCAGGTAGCCGAACTCCAGCCCGTCCGCCTCGACCGTGCCCGTCCGAACGTCCGCCATCGGCCCGACCTCCCAAGCGCTCGCTCCGCCCCGACGACCCTACCGAACCGCGCGCCGCCCGCACCGCGCCGCCCGCACCGCGCGGGCTGCGGACGGTGAGAAGCCTCACGGATGTACGGATCTCGTAATTCTGCCGCCCTGTTTACATCGGAATCAGTGGTTGGTTAGCATCAAGACAACTGGATCGCTCGCATATACGCGAGAGTCTTCGGCTTTGCGAGGGAAGAGATGACACAGCCGTCCGAGTCGCTGCAGTCGGCCGCCCGCGACCACCTCTGGATGCACTTCGCCCGGCACGCCCCGGTCGCGGCCGGAGCCGAGGTCCCGATGATCGTCCGCGGCGAGGGCGCGTACGTCTTCGACGACAAGGGGCGCCGCTACCTGGACGGTCTCGCCGGGCTGTTCACCGTGCAGGCCGGGCACGGCCGGGAGGAGCTGGCGCAGGCCGCCGCCAAGCAGGCCGCCGAGCTGGCGTACTTCCCGATCTGGTCCTACGGCCACCCGAAGGCGGTCGAGCTTGCCGCGCGGCTCGCCGACCTCGCGCCCGGCGACCTGAACCGGGTGTTCTTCACCACCGGCGGCGGCGAGGCGGTCGAGAGCGCCTGGAAGCTCGCCAAGCACTACTTCAAGCTCGTCGGCAAGCCCACCAAGCACAAGGTGATCAGCCGCGCGGTCGCCTACCACGGCACCCCGCACGGCGCGCTGTCGCTGACCGGCCTGCCCGGCATCAAGGCCCCCTACGAGCCGCTCGTGCCGTCCGCGTTCCGCGTCCCGAACACCAACATCTACCGCGCGCCCGAGCACGGCGGCGACCCGGAGGCGTTCGGCCGCTGGGCCGCCGACCGGATCGACGAGGCCATCGAGTTCGAGGGCCCGGACACGGTCGCGGCCGTCTTCCTGGAGCCGGTGCAGAACGCGGGCGGCTGCTTCCCGCCGCCGCCCGGGTACTTCCAGCGCGTCCGGGAGATCTGCGACAAGCACGACGTCCTGCTGGTGTCGGACGAGGTCATCTGCGCCTTCGGACGGCTCGGCACGATGTTCGGCTCGCAGAAGTTCGACTTCGTGCCCGACATCATCACGTTCGCCAAGGGCCTGACCTCGGGCTACTCGCCGCTCGGAGGCATGCTCGTCGCCGACCGGCTGTTCGAGCCGTTCGCGCAGGGCACGAACATGTTCGCGCACGGCTACACCTTCGGCGGCCACCCGGTCTCGTCGGCCGTCGCGCTCGCCAACCTCGACCTGTTCGAGCGCGAGGACCTGCTCGGCCACGTGTCCCGCGAGGAGGCGGCGTTCCGCGCGACCCTGGAGAAGCTGCTCGACCTGCCGATCGTCGGCGACGTCCGCGGCGACGGCTTCTTCTACGGGATCGAGCTGGTCAAGGACAAGGCGACCAAGGAGACCTTCACCGGCGAGGAGGCCGAGCGGCTGCTGCGCGGCTTCCTCGACAAGGCGCTGTTCGAGAACGGCCTGTACTGCCGCGCCGACGACCGCGGCGACCCGGTCGTCCAGCTCGCGCCGCCGCTGGTCGCGGGCCAGGCGCAGTTCGACGAGATCGAGCAGATCCTCCGGACCGTCCTGACCGAGGCCTGGTCCAAGCTGTAGGCGTTGCGATGTGGGGGGCGGGGCCGGTGTGCCCCGCCCTTTCATGTTCGTCGGATTCGGTGGATTCGGCGGACGAGGTCGGCGGCGTGCTCCCCGACCATGACGGACGGCGCGTTGGTGTGCCCGCGGATGATCTCCGGCAGGATCGACGCGTCCGCGACGCGCAGCCCCTCGACGCCCCGGACGCGCAGCTCCGGATCGACGACCGAGTCCTCGTCGGTGCCCATCCGGCAGGTTCCGGTCGGGTGGAAAAGCGTCTCGGCATGCGCCCGGACGTACGCCGCCAGATCTTCGTCGTCACCGCTCCGCGGATGCGGGACCATCGGCCGCTCCGCGTACCTCGCCACGGGCCCGGTGTCGAGCAGCTTCGCGCCCATCCGCAGGCCCTTGACCAGGCGCGGCAGGTCGCCGGGCGCGCTCAGGTACGCGGGGTCGATCGCGGGTTTGGCGGACGGGTCGTCCGACGCGAGCGAGATCCGCCCGGACGATTCGGGACGCAGCAGGACGACCCCGAGCGTCACGCCGTGCTCGGTCGGCTCCTCCAGCCCGGCGTTGATGAGCGGCACAGGTCCGAAGACCAGCTCCAGGTCGGGCGCGGGCTGCTCCGGGCCGCTGCGCGCGTAGACCACGCCCTCCCCCACGTTCGAGGTGAACGGCCCGCGCCGCAGCAGCAGGTAGCGGGCGATGTTCGCGCGGCTGGCGGCGCCGACCAGCGTGACCGGTTCGGGGCAGTGCCGCAGCAGCATGATGGCCAGGTGGTCCTGCAGGTGGCGGCCCACCTGCGGCCGTTCGGCGACCGGCTCGATGCCGTGTTCGCGCAGGTGG
>NZ_JAMZEA010000022.1 GCF_024172125.1 Actinomadura rupiterrae | reverse complement strand
GCGGATCGTCCGGGCGTACATGGACGCCGTCCCGTCCGGCAGCCACCTGTTCCTCTCGCACTTCTGCCGCTCGGGCCCCGAGTCGGAGGAGCTGGAGAAGACCTTCCTGCACTTCCTCGGCACCGGCCGCTTCCGCACCCCGGAGGAGATCGCCGTCTACATGGACGGCCTGGACATGGTCGCCCCCGGCCTGGTCTACCTCCCCGAATGGCGCCCGGACGCCCCGCTCGACCACGAGCTGTCGATCAGCGAGCGGCTGATGGTGGGAGCCATCGCCCGCAAGCCGTAACCCGCGGGCCGCAGCCCGCGCGTCCCGGTTTCAGCAACGCTTGTTGCCCGTTCGGAGGGCCGGGGATCAGCCTGAGTCGTAGTCGATCACTACGACTCAGGAGAACCCCCCATGCCGAAGAAGGCCACCACCTCCCGCGCGGGACGCACCGTCCCGGACGCCGCGCCATCGAGAGCGCTGCCGCTGCCGGTGTACCTGCTCGCGTTCAGCCTGTTCGCGATGGGCAGCACCGAGTTCCTCGTCGCGGGCGTGCTGCCGCACATCGCCGACGACCTGCGCGTCTCGCTGCCGTCCGCCGGATGGATGATCTCCACGTTCGCGATCGGCGTGGTCCTCGGCGGGCCGCCGCTGGCCGTCCTGACCCTGCGCTGGCCCCGGCGGACGACCCTGGTCACCGCCCAGCTCGCCTTCGCCGCCTGCCTCGCGGCCGGCCTGCTCGCAGGCGACTACGCCGTCCTGCTGGCGACGCGGTTCGCCTGCGGGCTGGCCTACGCCGGGTTCTTCGCGGTCGCGACGGTCACCGCGGTCGCCCTCGTCCCGCCCGACCGGACGGCCCGCGCGTCCGGCGTGGTCGTCAGCGGGCTCAGCCTGGCGATGGTGCTCGGCGGCCCGGCGGGCGCGCTGCTCGGCCACTTCACCGGATGGCGCGGCGGCTTCTGGGTCATCGTCGCGCTCACCGCGACCGGCGCGCTGCTGACGCTCGCCGCCGTGCCGGCGACCCGTGCGGCGGCCGAGCCGAGCGTCCGCCGCGAACTGCGGGTGCTGAGCCGTCCGGGCCTGTGGGTCGTGTTCGCGGCGACGCTGCTGAGCACGGCGTCCTACATGGTCACCTACAACTACCTCGCGGCCCTGCTCACCGACGTCACGGGCATTCCGGACGTGTGGGTCCCGGCCGTCCTGACCCTGTTCGGCGTGGGCGCGTTCGCCGGCCTCACCGTCGGCGGACGCATCTCCGACGGCCGTCCGCACCGCGCGCTGCTCACCGGAGCGCTGGGCATCGCCGCGGTCTCGGCGCTGCTGGCGCTGCTCGCTTCGCATCCCGTCGCCGCGGTCGTGCTCGTCCCGATGCTCGGGGTCGCGGGCTTCGTCCTGAACCCGGCGCTCTACGCCCGCGTGTTCGCGATCGCGGGCGAGGCGCCCACGCTCGCCGGCGCCACCACCGTCTCGATGTTCCAGCTGGGCATCAGCCTCGTCCCGCCCGTCGCGGGCGCCGTCCTCAACGCGGGCTCGGGCCTCGCCGCCATCCCCTGGACCGGCGCGGCCCTGGCCCTCCTCACCCTCGCCGCCGCCCTCCTCGACCGCGCCAAAAGTTGATCTTCCGGACATGCCGACCGAACGGTCACTAGACTCGTCCGCCATGCCCGGATATATCCGTACCGAGGAGTTCCACGGCCTGCCCGTCGCGGAATTCAACCCGGAAGGCCATCGGCAGATCGTCCGCCCGGGAGTGGCCTGGCGGCTCTCCGCCGCGATCTCTGGGCCGCCCGAGTTCGGGGAGACCTTCGAAAGCTTCCTGAAGCGGGTCGACTCCACGCAGGTCACCGCGCTGCTCGTCGCCTTCACCGGTTTCGACGGCCCGTCCGCCGCCGAGCATCTCCTGGACAGCGCGGACCGCTTCCCCAACCTGCGCGCGCTGTACCTGGGCGACGAGCAGGACTTCCCCCTCATCTGGCAGGACGACATCACCCCCGTTCTCGAACGCTTCCCGCTGCTGGAGCGGCTGGACGTCCGCGGAAGGCAAGGGCTGGAGCTGCAACCCTTCCGCCATGAGGCTCTGAGAACGTTCCGGGTGGAGTCATGCTGCCTGCCGTCCGGAGTGCTGGACGCGATCTCGAACAGCGATATGCCCGAACTGGAACACCTCGACCTGTGGCTGGGCGTCGACAACGTAGCCGGTCCGGCCGACCTGGAACAGCTCGCGAGCGGCGCACGACTGCCGTCACTGCGGCGTCTCGGCCTTCAGAACAGTGACCGCCAGGACGAGGTGGCCGAGGTGATCTCGTCTGCTCCCGTCGTGGCCCGCCTGGAGGCGCTGTGTCTCGCGCGGGGTACTCTCACCGACCTGGGGGCCGGGCACCTGCTGTCCGGCCGGCCGCTCACCCGCCTGCGGCAGCTGGACCTCCACCACCACTACCTGTCCGACCACATGATGCGACGGCTTCGGGACTCGCTTCCGGACACCGAGATCGATCTCGGCGACGGGCGCGGCGAGTACCACGGGCCTTTCGAGGACGAGACCTACCACTACGTCGCAGACGGGCGGGACTTCTAGCCGACGACGCGGAAGCGTTCCGCGACGATGAGGGTTTCGTCGTCGATGTCGGGGACGTGGCCGAGGAACTCGGCGACGCCTTCGCTCTGGAAGAACTCCTCGTGGGCCTTCCGCCATTCGGCGGCGTTCGCGTAGCCGCGGCCCTCGGCGCGGGCGAAGTCGTCGTCGATCTCCTTGATGGGGACGACGCGCACCTCGGTGAGCTCGATCGTGAGCGCCGGGAGGCCGTCCGAGTCCAGCACGGCGAAGCGCTGCCCTTCCTCCGGCAGCGGCTCGCCGGCGTGCTCGTAGATCTCCATGAGGCCGGTCAGGGCGGTCTTCCGGCCGTCCTCGATCGCCGCCACACCGCGGTCCCGCTCCGGGCCGGGGAAGGCGAGTTCGAGCGCCGGAAGTTCGTCGTTCTCCATCGTCGAAGCCTATGCGGCCCCGATTCCGGTGATCGCGTTCAGGGGGTCTCGTAGCGGGCGACGGACGGCGGGTCTCCGGGTGCCCAGAGCTTCATGAGGGGCTCGATGAGCTTGGTGTACTGGGTGCGTTCCACTTCCTGGTGCCGGTCGAGCAGGGCCTGGTCGGTCCAGCGTTCCAGGATGACCAGCTTGTCCGGGGCGTCGAGGCTCTGGAACAGCTCGTACTGTTCGCAGCCTTCCTCTTGCTGGACGGCGCTGCGCAGGGTGTTGAACGCGGCGGCGAACTCGTCCGCCCGTCCGGGCGCGACGTGGATGGTGACGACGTGGTGTACGGCCATGTGTCCTCCCGCCGCACACGCTAGCGGTCAGTTGAGGGACAGGGCTATGCCGCTGCCGATGCCCAGGACGAGTGTCAGGGCGGTCGCCAGGTAGGCGACCATCGCCGCCGGACGGGACGGAACCGGGCCCTCGTCCGCGCGCGCGAAGCACGGGACGATCCAGCGCAGGTAGTAGAAGACGCTGGCGACCGTGTTCACGGCGGCGACGACGGCGAGCCAGGTGTAGTGGCCGTCGAGGGCCGCGCCCAGCATCAGGACTTTTCCGACGAAGACGGCCGTCGGCGGTGTGCCGATCAGGCCCAGCAGGCAGATGACCAGCGACAGGACGAGCAGCGGCGAGCGGGGCGCGAGCCCGCGGTAGTCGCCGATGCGGTCGCGTCCCACGGCGACCACGACCGCGAAGGCGCCCAGGTTCGTCAGGGCGTAGGCGGCGATGTAGTAGAGCAGGGCGGGCTCGGCGAGGTCGGTGCGTCCGGCCATCGCGACCGGGACGAGCAGGTACCCCGCCTGGCTGATGGTCGAGTAGGCCAGCAGGCGGCGGACGTTGTCCTGTCCGAAGGCGGCCAGGTTGCCCAGCGTCATCGTCGCGGTCGCGACCAGCGCGAGGGTCAGCGCCCAGGAGTGCGGCGTGACCTCCGCGCCCAGGCGGAAGAGCGCGGCGAACGCTCCGATCTTGGGGATCGTCGTGACCAGCGCCGCCACGACCGGGGACGCGCCTTCCGCCACGTCCGGAACCCAGAAATGGGCCGGGACGCCGCCTGCCTTGAACAGCAGGCCCGCCACCAGCAGGATGGCGCCGACCGTCACGACCGTGTTGTCCGGCAGGTTCCGCCCGAGCGTCTCGTAGGACGTGCCGCGTCCGAGGCCGTAGAGCAGCGTCACGCCGGTGAGCATGAGCAGGCCGAAAAGCGCGCCCATCAGGTAGTACTTCAGCGCGGCCTCGGTGCCCTGGGCGTCCTTCCCGAACCCGGCCAGCGCGTACGACGGGATGCTCGCCAGCAGGTAAGCGGCCACCAGCACCAGGAGATCGGACGAAGCGCCCAACGCGACCGTGCCCAAAGCCGTGAAGACCGTCAGCACATGGAACTCGGTCTCGCGGCGGTGCCCGCGCAGCGGTTTGAAGGCCAGCGCCATGACGAGCAGCGTCGAGCCCAGCACGGTCACGCGCGTGACGTGCGTGACCGGGTCGAGCATGAACGCGTCGAACGTCATCACGCGCGGCCCCGGCACGGCGAACGCCGCCGACACCAGGCCCGCCAGAACCCCGAGCGCGCAGACCAGGACCGCGGCCCACTGCCGCTGCCGCGGGACGAACATGCCGGTCAGCAGGCCGAGGACGGCGCCGAGCAGCGTGCACAGCTCCGGCAGCAGGTCGGCCGGGTTCTCGCGCATCACCGGGCGACCAGCGCGATCACCGCGGACGGCACGGGCTCGACCAGGTCCAGCAGGAACCGCGGCGCGATCCCGATGACCACCGCGAGCGCGAGCAGCGGGACGATCGCCGCGCGCTCGGCCCGTCCGGCGTCGGTCACCTCGGCGGTCAGGGTCCCGGGCGTCCCCAGCAGGACGCGCTGCAGCACCCGCAGGAACAGCGCGGCCGTGATCAGCACGCCCAGCACCGAGATCCCGCCCGCGACGGCCGCGCCCGTCGTGCCTGCACCGATCACGCCGGTGAAGATCTGGAACTCGGCGATGAACCCGGACAGACCCGGCAGCCCGAGCGAGCCGAACGACGCGACGGCGAGCATCCCGGCGAAGACCGGCGCGGCCTTCGCCACGCCGCCGTACTCGTCCATGTCGTAGGACGACGTGCGGTCGTACAGGACCCCGCACAGCAGGAACAGCGCGCCCGTGAGCAGGCCGTGGCTGACCATCTGCGTGACCGCGCCCGTCACCGCCAGCCGCCGGGCCGCCCCGTCCCCGGCGAGACCGGCCGCGCCGACCGCGAGGACGATGTAGCCCATGTGGTTCACCGACGTGTACGCGACCAGGCGCTTGAGGTTGCGCTGCGCCAGCGCGACGAGCGCGCCGTAGACCACGCTCACCACGCCGACGATGACGATCACCCACGCGTAGCGGCGCCAGGCGTCCGGGAGCATCGGCATCGCGATCCGGACGAACCCGTAGGTGCCCATCTTCAGCAGCACGCCCGCCAGGATCGCGGACCCGGCGGCGGGCGCGTCGGTGTGCGCGGGCGGCAGCCACGTGTGGAACGGGACGGTCGGCGTCTTCACCGCGAGCCCGACGGCGATCGCGAGCAGGACGAGATCGGCCAGGCCCGGCGAACCGGCGAGCGGCGGGTTCCGCGCCAGCTCGACCATGTCGAACGTCTTCGGGGACGAGCCGAGGTACAGGCCGATGAAGCCCAGCAGCAGCGCCAGCGACCCGAAGAAGGTGTAGAGGAAGAACCGCAGCGCCGAGCGCAGCCGGTCGCCGTGCCCCCAACCCGCGATGACGAAGTACATCGCGACGATCGACAGGTCGAAGAACACGAAGAACAGCAGCAGGTCCAGGGCCGCGAACAGGCCGAGGCTGACCGTCTCCAGGAACAGGAACAGCGCCGCGAACGTCCGCGCCCGCTGCGTCCGCCGCGCCTGCTTCAGCGAGTACACCGCGCAGCACAGGAACAGCAGGGCGGTGAGGGCGAGCAGCGGCAGCGACAGGCCGTCCACGCCGAGGTGGTATCCCGCCCGGACGGACGGGATCCAGCGCGCGTTCTCCTCGTAGCCGACGCCGGGGTCGTCGTAGCCGATCCAGAGCCCGGCGACGAGCGCCAGGTCGGCGGCGGACGCGGCGACCCACGTCCAGACGGCGGCCCGGTCGCCCAGGCGCAGCAGGAAGAGCGCGAGCGCGGCGGCCAGCGGGAGGAAGATCACGAGGGAGAGCACGGTCACCCGACCAGAACGACGACGAGGGCCAACACGACGAGGAGGACGGCGGCCTGGGCGTAGTAGGTGTGCACCTGGCCGGTCTGCGGGCGGCGGGCGAGGGCGCCCAGCCGCCGGACGGCGCGGCCGAGGCCGTCCACCAGGCCGTCCGCGGGGAACTCCAGCCGACGCGACGCGACGGACGCGGCGGCCCGTCCGCCCGCCGCGACCATCCGGACCGCGCCGTCCAGCACGCGGTCGTCGAACCGGGCGAGCGCTTCCGCGAACGCGAGCACGGGCCGCGCCACGAGCCGGTCGGCCGCCCGTTCCAGGTAGAACCAGTTCGCGGCGACCCTGAGCTCAGGGACGGGACGCCGCGACACCGCAACGGCCACCACCAGGGCGATCGCACCGGAAAGCAGCAGCTCGACCGCCGTGGGACCGTGCTCTCCGGACGCGCCGAGCAGCCTTTGCCACGGTCCAAGGACGCCGGGCAGCGCGACGATCCCGAAGCCCGCGCCGATCGCCGCCAGCACCGGCATCGGCAGGAGTTCGGCGAGGCCGACGTGCCGCGTCCCGCGCTGATCGGTGTCGTCCCTGGTCAGCGCGTCCTCGGGGCGCCACACCGCGACGAGGGCCTTCACCGAGTACGCCGCCGCGAGGACGCCCGCCGCCAGCCCCACGGCGTACAGCGGCGTCGGCGCGGACGCCAGGACGACGTCCTTCGTCACCCACAGCGACAGCGGCGGAAGCCCGGCGAGCGCCAGGGCGCCCGCGCCGAACGTGACGCCGACGAGCCGGAACCGGCGCGCCGCGCCGTGCAGTTCGCCGAGATCCTTGGTGCCGAGGGCGGTGAGCCAGGCTCCGGCCCCGAGGAAGAGCAGGCACTTCACGGCCGCGTGAGCGACGAGCTGCGCCGCCCCGCCCGCGACCGAACCGACGCCCGCCGCGAGCACCATGAACCCGATCTGCGCGCAGGTCGAGGCGGCCAGCAGCTGCTTGAGATCGCGCTGCGCGACGGCGACCGCGCCCATGACCAGCGCCGTGAGCGCGCCGACCCAGGCGACCAGCGCCTCCGCCCACCCGGTCGCCTCCAGCAGCGGATGGACGCGGATCAGCAGGTACGCCCCGGCCGCGACCATCGTCGCCGAGTGCAGCAGCGCCGACACCGGGCTCGGACCCGCCATCGCCCGCGACAGCCAGAACGAGAACGGCAGCTGCGCCGACTTCCCGAACGCCGCCAGGACGATCCCGGCGGCGACCAGGTCGCGCCAGGGGGACGCCGCGTCCGCGAGCGCGCCGAGCGAGAGCGAGTGCGTGCCCGCGACCGCGCATCCGGCGGCGAAGTACAGCCCGAGGTCACCGGCGCGGGTCGTCAGGAACGCGACGTTCGCCGACTCCACGCGCTCGGGGTCGTGCCACCAGAACCCGATCAGCGCGTAGGACATCGCGCCCATGACCTCCCAGGCCATGAGCAGCACCGCCAGATCGGACGCCGTGACCGTCACGAGCATCGCCCCGGCGAACACCAGCATCAGCCCGAAGAACCGGGCGCGCGGCTCGTCCGCGCCGATGTCCCCGGCCGCGAAGACCAGCACGGCGAGCGCGGCGGACGCCACGGTCAGCACCATCACCGCCGACAGGCCGTCCACGTGCAGGCCCGCCGGAAGCCCGGCGAACAGCGGGAACGTCACCTTCGGGCGCTGTGCCGCCGCGGCGACCGCGAGGACGAGCGTGCCGAGCGCGACGAGGACGCCGGCCAGGGGCGCGATCCTGTCCGCGCGGCGTCCGGCCAGCAGGAGGAGCGCCCCTGCGGCCAGGGGAAGGACGGGCAGCGCCCAGGCGAGCGCGCTCATCCCTTGAGATCCGATGCGTCGTCGGTGACGTCCACGTCCCGGGCGCGGAACAGGGCCGTCACCACGGCGAAGCCCATGGCCATCTCCAGCGCCATCACGGTCACCGCGACGAGCACGAGGACCTGGCCGTCCGCCGAGCCGGGCGCGACGTAGAACCAGAACGCGCCACCGGCCACGACCAGGCCGTTCACCATGAGCTCCAGGCCCATCATCAGCATCACGACGGACTGCTGCGACAGCGCCCCGTACAACCCGACCGCGAACAGCGCTGCCGCGAGCAGCAGGAACGTCTCCAGGTTCACGCCGCACCCCCGTGCCCGTGGTGCTCATGCGCGTGGTGCTCGTGCGCGTCCTGGGGCTGCGGCTCGTGCTCGTGTTCGTCCTGGTCGTAGCGGCCGCGGTGGGTGGCGAGGACGACGGAGGCGATCATGGTGGCCAGGATGGCCAGCCCGATCACCATCATGACCAGCATCTTCGGGCCCATGAGCGCCTCGCCCAGCGCGCGCGTCGGGTCGGCCGGCGGCGCGCCCTCGCGGTGCGGCCAGCGGACGGTGAGGATCCCGCCCGCCAGCAGGACGAAGACGCCGGCGGAGATGCCGAGCGCGTTGCGGTGGTTGTGCACCATCGTCATCGGCATGAGCCCGGCCGGGTTCATCATGTACATGATCATGAAGACCGCCATCACCAGCATCTCCATGATCATCATCAGCACCACCAGGACGCCCAGGTAGTGCAGGTCGATGAGCAGCAGCACCGCGCCGACGCAGAGGAAGGACGCGAGCAGCGCGAAGGTGGCCCGCGCCATCGAGTCGACGACGAACACCGCCGCTCCGGTGCCCACGGAGAGCACGGCGAGGATCCAGAACGCCGCGTCACGCCACATCTCGGTTCCTCCTCACAGCGCGATCAGGCTGGTGACCAGCAGTTGCAGGAGCGTGGGGGGGATCAGGACCGTCCACGCGAAGCCCATGAAGCGGTCCATGCGCAGGACCGGCACGCGGTGGCCCGCCCATACGAGCGCGGCCAGGACGGCGAGCGTCTTCACCAGCGTCCAAAGCCACGCCGGGAGCAGCGGTCCCGCTCCCCCGCCCAGGAACAGCGGGACCGTGGCGGCAGCCGCGACCGCGAGCATCGCGTAGCGTCCCGCCAGGAAAACCAGTCGATCGGCTCCGGACAGCTCGGCCATCGCGCCACCTGCCAGATCGCGTCCGACCGGGGACGCCAGCGGACCCCAGAACGCCATCGCCAGCGCGGACAGCAGGTACACGGCGAACGCGACCGGCATCTGCACCGCGAACCAGAGCCCATGCTGCGCGGACACCGCGTCCGCGAAGCGCAGCGACTCCGCGCCGACGCCGACCGTGATCAGCGCGAACATGTGCGGCAGCTCGTACGCGAGCCCCTGCGCGATGATCCGGTAGCCGCCGACCAGCGAGTACGCGGAGTTCACGCTCCAGCCCGCGAGCCACACTCCCGCCCAGACCGCGACCTCGGCCGCGTTGAACCACACGATCCCGATGGACGAGTCGGACGCCGCGTCCGCCCCGCCCAGCGGCAGGACGGCCGCCGCGAGCACCGCCGCCACCGGAAGAACCGCGATGCCGGTCCGTCGCAGCAGGCGGTCAGCGGCGAGAGTGTTCCTCCGCTGCCGGACGAGCAGCCGCGCGGCCTCGCGCAACGGCGCGTCCCAAACGCGCCAGGCGCCGGGACTCCCTGCGGCGGACGCGGCGAGGACGGCGTCGAACGCCGCCGCCGCGAACGCCAGAAGCGCCACGAGCAGCGGGACGACCAGCACGGACTCAGACATGCGTCACCTCCGCGCCCTCGGTCTCGGGGTCGAGCGCGGCGACGATCAGCCGCACCGCCGCGACGTCCACGCCGACGAGCAGTTCGCCGAGCGGAGCGGGATGCCTGGCGGGAGGCGTCTCTCCGCTGATCCCGGCGAGCAGGTCGGACATGCGCGTCCAGGCGTTGAAGTCGCCGAGGCGGACGTCCTGGAGCATCCAGCGCAGCGTGCGGGAGCGCCGCGTCCGGCGGACGAACTTCTCGATGCGGGCGGGTTCGGCGCGTCCGTCGAGCATCTCGTCACGCAGCAGCCGAGCCTGGGCGGCCTGGCCTGTCCATCCGGCAACGGAGAGCAGGCGCGCGAGTGAGTCAAGGCGGGCGGCCGGGACGTTCGACTCGTCCCAGAAGCGCTCGCCGCCCGCGCCGCCGCCGAGGGTCTCGACCTCGGCCGCCTGCACGACGTCCCCTTGCAGGGTCAGCGTCACGCGAAGCCCGGCGGGCCAGTCCGCGAGCACCGGCCCGAACGGAACGTGCAGAACATCCAGCTTGAGCCCGTCCCGGTCCGGCGCCCGACCCGCCATCGCCAGCCCGTGCGGCGCCCCCATCATGTGATGCTCATGACCCCCGCCATGCCCCTCATGCCCGCCATGCCCACCCATGTCACCGTGGTCCATCCCGGCATGTCCCATCCCGTGCCCCATGCCTTCATGACTCATGGAGTCGTGACCCATGGCGGCGTGGTCCTCGGGTTCTTCGGCGGTGAAGGACGTGCGGGTGGCGGCGTCGTGGAGTTGGGTCGGCTCGTCGGCCAGGTCGGCGGACGGGGCGTCCAGCGCGGCCAGGACGCCGGACGGGTCGAGGGCGTCGGCGCGGGCGCGCGGGCCGGGCATCTCGTCCCACACCGTGTCGATCGCCCGCGCCAGCCCGTGGCCCGGGCTCCCGCACACCACGAGCAGGTCGGCCTCAGCGGGCGACAGCGCAGGGCGCCAGCCGCGGTGCCGCAACTCCGCCTCGGCGGCGAGCCGCACGGCGGTGAAGCCGGGGACGGGCACGACGAGCGGGCGCGGGCGGCGGGCCGCGTAGCGGAGCAGGACGCCTCTCAGGCCCATCGGAACGCGCCTTCCCGCCACGCGTACAGGACGCCGACCAGCAGCAGCGCGAGGAAGCCGAACATCTCGACGACGGCCTTCGGCCCGACGGACGTCACGACCAGCGCCCACGGGTACATGAAGACCATTTCCATGTCGAAGGCCAGGAAGACCATCGTGACCACGTACCAGCGGACGTGGTAGCGCGACACGGCGTGCTCGGCCGGAAGCCCGCCGGACAGGTAAGGCCCGGCGACCGGCGAACCGGGCAGGGCGGTGAACGCCGACACCGCGTACGCGGCGCACACGAGCGCGGCGGCGAGGCCGAGCAGCGCGAGCGCGGCGACGAACGGCTGCATCCGCGCTCCCCTCCGGCCTCCCGGCCATCCAGCGGTCCCGGGGTGGCGGACAACGCCGCCACGTCGGGAAATGTCCCTATGCCTCTACCCGGCATCCGTATGCCGTACCGGCAGCGAGTATGTCCTACACAGTGTCGGAGGTACAAGTCCGAGGTCAACGCGCCGGACGGTGCGGAAGATCACTCGGGGGCGCGGTCAGCTGAGCAGGCCGCGGCGGTAGCCCTCGGCGACGGCCGAGGCGCGGTCGCGGACGCCGAGCTTGCCGTAGATGTGCAGCAGGTGCGTCTTGACCGTGGCCTCGCTGACGAACAGCTCGCGCGCCGCGTCCCGGTTCGTCGCTCCGCTCGCGACGAGTTCGAGCACCTGGCGCTCGCGGGCGCTGAGCGCCTGGTCGGACGGCCGCCGGACGCTCGCCATCAGCCGTCCCGCGACCGACGGGGACAGCACGGACTCGCCCCGGTGCGCCGCCCGGACGGCCCGGACGAGTTCCTCGCGCGGCGCGTCCTTCAGCAGGTAGCCGGTCGCGCCCGCCTCGATCGCGGGCAACACGTCGGAATCGGAGTCGAACGTGGTGAGCACGAGGACCCGCACGTCCGGACGGGTCGCGCGGAGCCGCGCGATGGCCTCGACACCTCCGGTGCCCGGCATCCGCAGGTCCATCAGCACGACGTCGGCGCGGTCCGCGAGCTCGACGGCCGCCGCGCCGTCGGCGGCCTCGCCGACGACCTCGAAGTCCGGCACGGCGCCGAACACGCCGCGCAGGCCGTCCCGGACGACGGGATGGTCGTCCACGATCAGCAGCCGGATCACCGGGTCCCCTCCCCCGCCGGGACGGCGGGCGCGGTCGCGTTGACCGCCGTCCCCTCGCCCGGCGCGCTCTCCACCGACAGGCCGCCCGCGACGCGCAGCATCCGCTGCCGCATGGACGACAGGCCGAAACCCTCGCCGGACACCCCGTCCGGGACGAAGCCGACGCCGTCGTCGCGCACGTCGAGCAGCACGACGTCGTCCAGGTAGGACAGGGTGAGCCCGACGCGGCCGGCCGAGGCGTGCTTGGCGACGTTGGTCAGCGCCTCCTGCGCGACGCGGAACAGCGCGACCTCCACGTCCGGGTGCAGCGGGCCCGGTGTCCCGGTCGTCTCGACGCTGATCGGGACGCCCTGCGAGGCCGCCCAGCGCTCGCTCATCCGGCCGATCGCCTGGGGCAGCAGCGCCTGCTCCAGCGGCTGCGGCCGCAGCGCCTGGACGGACCGGCGGGCCTCGGTGAGGTTCTCGCGGGCCAGCGCCTGGGCCTGCCGGGCGTACCGGTCCCATTGGCCGGGGTTCTGCAGGGCGGCTTCGAGCTGGGCGACGATGCCGGTGAAGCCCTGCGCGAGCGTGTCGTGGATCTCCCGGGCCATCCGCGCCCGCTCGTCCAGCGCCCCGGCCTCGCGCGCCTGGGTGAGGAGCTGCGCGTGCAGCCCGGCGTTCTCCTCCAGGGCCGCTTCGAGCCGCGCGTTCGCCTCGGTCAGCTCGTCCAGCATCTCCCGCTGCCGGGCGTTCTGCTCGCCGAGCCTGCTGGTGAGGAGCACGAGCCCGCCGCCGATCGCGGTGCCCGCCAGGCCGAAGACGGCGTAGAGCGGGAGCATCCGGACGGTCAGGTTCTGGAAGCCGCCGATGTAGGTGGCGGCGACCAGGAACGCGGTGGCGGTGACACCGATGTAGCGGCCCCGGCCGGGCAGCCATCCGGCCTGGAGGTAGCCCGTCCAGGCGAACAGGCCGAAGAGCGTGGACCGCCAGAGCAGCAGGCCGAACAGGACGAGCAGCCCGGCGAAGTAGACCCAGGCCGCCGCCGACCGCGACGCGACGACCGGCCGGAGCGTCGCCATCCCGAGCATCCAGGCGGCCGCGAGGGCGGCGAGGCCGAGCGTGGTCAGCGCGCCCGCCGCGCCACCGGGCTCGACGAGCATCGCCAGCAGCGTCGAGGCGGCGAGCGCGACGTAGAGAACGGCGTGGACCAGCCGGCCCCGCCACCGTTCCCAATCCGTCATCGTGCCTCCCACCTGAAGAACCTCACCGCCGCCACCAGGGCCAGCACAGCGTACGCGGCGAGCGCGGCGAGCTGCGCGGGGCGGGGGTCGAGGCCCTGCCAGGAGTCCCGGACCGTCTTCAGCGTCGCGCCGAGCGGGGTGAAGTCGCCGACCGCGCGCATCGCGGCGGCCTCCTTCTCGCGCGGGATGTACACGCCGCCGAGGAGCATGCTCGGGAAGAACAGCACCATCCCGAAGGCCGTCCCGGCGCGTCCGCTGGGCGCGACCGCGGCCACGACCAGCCCGATCCCGAACAGCGCGCCCATGCCGAGCAGGACGGCCAGGACGAACCAGCCGAACCGGACCGGAACCGGGGTGCCGAAGAGCGCCGAGCCGAGCAGCACGACCGTCGTGACGGACACCACCGCCGACGCGGACATGATGATCAGCTGGGCGAGCAGGAGCCGGGACGGCCGGACCGGCGTGGTCCCGAGCCGCCGCAGCACGCCCTTCTCCCGGTAGTCCGAGATCACGCTCGGCAGGATCGTGAAGCCGAGCACGACCAGGACGAGCCCGACGTCGATCGACGCGATGTACTCGGCCGCGCTCTGCCCGGCCAGGTCCTTGCTGCCCTTCGTCCCGCCGGGCATGTAGCCGAACCCGAGCAGCAGCGCGACGGGCAGCGCCATGACCAGCGCGGGCCCGACCATCTCTCGGACGAACAGCCGGAACTCCATCAGGGTGATCTTGGTCAGCATCTCAGCTCTCCAGGGTGCGCCCGGTGAGGGCGGCGAAGGCGTCGTCCAGGCTCGTCCGCTCGACCCGCAGGTCGGCGGCGATGATCTGGTTGCGGGCGAGGACGGAGGTGACGGCCTGGAGCACCTCGGCCGTCCCGGTGACCACGAGCCCCTCGCCGCGCCTGACCACCGACCGGACCTCGGGCAGGTCGCGCAGCAGCGCGTCGGGCACCGGGCGGGACGGCCGGAACCGGATGCACTGCTCCGGCTCGACGCGGGCGACGAGCCCGGCGGGGCTGTCCACGGCGACGACGCGTCCGGCGTCGATGACGGCGAGCCGGTCGCAGAGCCGCTCGGCCTCCTCCATGAAGTGGGTGACGAGCAGGACGGTCACGCCGCGCTCGCGGATCCGCTCGACCATCGCCCAGGTGTCGCGGCGGGCCTGTGGGTCGAGCCCGGTGGTCAGCTCGTCCAGGACGGCCACCTTCGGATCGCCGATGAGGGCGAGCGCGATCGACAGCCGCTGCTGCTGCCCGCCGGAGAGCTTCGCGAAGCGGGTGCCGCTCTGGCTTGTGAGGTCGAGCAGGTCCATCAGCTCGGCCGGGTCGGCGGGACGGTTGTAGAACGAGGCGTAGAGGTCCAGCGCCTCGCGCACCGTGATGCGGTTCGGCAGGCGGCTCTCCTGGAGCTGCGCGCCGAGCCGGGCGCGGACCTCGGCGGCGTCGCGGACGGGGTCGAACCCGAGCACCGACACGGTTCCGGCGTCGGGCCGGCGCAGGCCCTCGACGCACTCGACCGTGGTGGTCTTGCCCGCGCCGTTCGGGCCGAGGATCCCGAAGACCTCGCCCTCCTCGACCGCGAACGACACGTCCTGGACCGCGACCTTGCGGCGGTAGCGCTTGTGGAGGTTGCGCACCTCGATGATCGGCATCTTCTCCCCGTTTCGGCTGGCGACCGGACCGCCTTGACCGGTCCGCCCGGTCGGCGATGGGTTCGATGATGCGGCGCGGGCGGCGCCCGGCGGATCGACCGGTCCGGCACGAACGCGGTGGATCCCGTTATCCACCGATCGGTGGATGCCGCCGGCCGCGCGGTCAGCCGGTTTCGCGCGAGCGGTTGATACCTCCGCGCCACTTGACCGCCGGACGGCCCGTTCAATTCGTCCCGATAAAACCGGACGAAACTACCGGTCCGCTTTACTCGGAGGACACATAAGAATGTCCGGGACCGGATGCGGACACGTTATCAGGTGGCCCTTTGAGGAATGCGTTAAGTAAGCTCCGCAGTGGCAGTCAGCCAACGAGTAAAGAACGATCGACCGTCGGTCGTTCTACCTCCTGAAAGGAGCGCCGCCAATGCGCTACCAGGCCCCCGAGCTCACCCGGCTCGGCAACTTCACCCAGGTCACGCTCGGCCACCCCAGCTGGGGCTTCGAGTGGGACGGCCACTGCGTCTACTTCAACTGCGTGGGCGACTGACCCGCTAGGGCTCCGCTCCGGCCCGGACTGATCGGAGCGTGAAACCCGGGGCGCCGGCACCGGAATTCCGGTGCCGGCGCCTCACTGGCCGAGAACGCGAAAGCCTTTCTCTGCATCCGAGAGCCTCTCTCCTCTTTCGAGCAATTCCACCCACCGCCGCCTGCACCGGGAATTCGTCGTGCGCTTTATCGTGCTTCCCGACCGTCCGGTCGGGCCCGCCGCCTCCGCCCTCGCGGCCGGCGGCTCCGCTCCCCCGCTCCGGCACCCGTCCGGCCGCCTCTGGATCGCGGGCGACTGGTCGCCCGCGGAGATCCGGTACGCCGCGCTCGGCAGCCGCGCCGCCGTGCTGTTCGGGCCGTCCACCGCGACCGTCCGGAGCCTGAAGCGGATGCTCGCCCGGGCCCGGACGCCCGCCGAGGTCGCCTCGGCGGCGCGCGCGTTCGGCGGCTGCTTCCACCTCGCCGTCAGCATGGACGGGAGCTCCTGGGTCCAGGGGTCGCTGTCGTCCGCGCGGCAGGTCTTCCACGCGCGGGTCGCGGGCGCGGTCGTCGCGTCCGACCGGCCCGAACCGCTGGTGCGGGCGCTCGGCGCGACCGTCCGCGACGAGCTGCTCGCCGTCCGGATGATCGCGCCGTGGACGCCGTGGCCGCTCTCCGAGGAGAGCCTGTGGCACGGCGTCGAGTCCCTGCCCGCCGGCCGCGCCCTGGAGGTCGACCCGGACGGCCGGGGACGGGTCGTCCGCTGGTGGCGGCCGCCCGAGCCGCGGCTCTCGCTTCCGGAGACGGCGGCCCTCGTGCGCGAGGCGCTGCGCGACGGCGTACGCGCGCGCGTACGAGACGCGGACGTCGTCAGCGCCGACCTGTCCGGCGGCATGGACTCCACGAGCCTGTGCTTCCTCGCCGCCAAGCACACCGGCCGGCTCGTCACGTCCCGGATGGAGGCGAACGACCGGGCCGACGAGGACGGCACGTGGGCCGACCGCGCCGCCGGGATGCTGCCCGGCGAGCACCTGGTGTTCCGCCGCGGGACGACCCCGGCGTGGTTCACCGGCGTCCTCGACCACACCGACGACCTTGAGGAGCCGTATGCATGGATCCGGACGCGGGCCGCGCTGCTCGCTACCGCGCAGCGCGTCGCCGCGCGCGGTTCGAGCGTCCACCTCACCGGGCACGGCGGTGACGAGCTGTTCCTGGCCAAACCCGTCCACCTGCGGGAACTCGCCCGGCGGCGGCCGCTGGCGGCCGTCCGGCACCTGCGTGCGTACCGCGCGCTGTACCGCTGGCCGATGGGACCGATGCTGCGCGGGCTGAAGGAGGACGCCTCGTTCGGCGAGTGGCTCGCGGCGTCCGCGGGCGCGCTCGCCGCGAAGCCGGGGTCGGCGGCGTCCGCGCCCGCGTTCGGCTGGGGCCTCGGCGGGATCATGCCGCCGTGGGCGACCCCGGACGCGGTCGAGGCGGCGCGCGCCGTGCTGCGCGACGCGGCCGGGCGGACCCTGCCGCTCTCGCCCGAGCGCGGCCAGCACTCCCTCATCCAGGACGTCCGCGGATGCGGCGCGACCATCCGGCACGCGGCGCGCATCACCGGCATGCCCTGGGAGGCGCCCTACCTGGACGACCGCGTCGTGGACGCCGCGCTGTCCCTGCGCTACGAGGAGCGCGTGGACCTGACCCGGTACAAGCCCGTCCTCTCCCACGCCCTGCGCGGGCTCGTGCCCCCGGAGTTCCTCGGCCGCACGACCAAGTCCGAGTACGGCGCGGAGGCGTACCGCGGCCTCCGCGAGAACCGCGACGACCTGCTGTCCCTGTGCGAGGACTCCTACCTGGCCCGGCAGGGCCTGGTGGACGTCCACGACCTGCGCCGCGCCCTGACCGTCCCGCCGCCGACGGCCCTCGGGTTCGTGCCGCTGGTGAGCACGGTCGCCTGCGAGGTCTGGGCGCGGTCGCTCGCGGTGCGCGCGGGCGGCGTCCGAACCAGCGAAGGAGAGCTCGCATGACGATGCCCATGACGTTGGAGCCGACCGGGCGGGTGCCCTGGCGGCGCAGGCTCGCGGCGCGGCTCGCGGTAGCGGTCGCGCGTCCGGTGTCGGCGCTCCCGCCCGCCAAGTTGCGGGCGGTGCTGGCGGCCGTGAGCAAGGGCGCGCGTCCCGCCGGCGCGGACCGGGCGGAGGCCGCGCGGGCGGCCGTGGTCACGGTCAGCGTCCGCTGCGCCGGGCAGGTGTGCCTCCAGCGGTCGGTCGCGACCGCGCTGCTCTGCCGCCTCGGCGGGACGTGGCCGGACTGGTGCACCGGCGTCCGGCTGCACCCCTTCAAGGCGCACGCCTGGGTGGAGGCCGAGGGCCGCCCGATCGGCGAGAACGCCGAGGTCGGCGCCTTCGCCAAGGTGCTGGTCATCTCGGCGGGCCGCCGGTGACGGCCGCCGCGGCGCTCATGCCCGCCGCCGCGCCGGGAGCGGCGCTGGGGTTCGCGCAGGGCGCGGTGGTGTTCGTGTTCGGGTACGCGTGCTTCACCAAGGTCCGGGACGGCGAGGGGTTCGGGAACTTCGTCCGGACGGTCCGGAGGCTCACGATGCGGGACGGGCGCGCGATCACGGTGCTCGCCGCGGCGTTCGCGTGCGCGGAGGCGGCGGCCGCCGTGCTGACCGCGCTGCCGGCGACCGCGTTCGCCGGGTTCGTCCTGGCCACGGGGCTGCTGGCGTTCTTCATCGGGGTCGTCGTGCGGGCGGTGCGCGGCCGGGTGTTCGCCGAGTGCGGCTGCTTCGGCGGGCACAGCTCAGCGCTGAGCTACCCGCTGATCCTGCGGAACGTCCTGCTGCTGGGGTTCTCGGTGCCCGGCCTGCTGATCTCGGCCGTGCGCGCGCCGGACCTTTCGGTTCCGGCCGCTCTCGCGGCGGCGGTCGGCGTCACCATCGCGTTCCTGCTGGTCAGGTACTACGACACGATCGTGCGGCTGGTACTGCTGCGGCTGTTCCCGGACGTCCGCGCGTCCCGGCAGGAGGCTTCATGACGTCGGCGATCGGGACAAAGGCGGCGTCGGCCACCGGGACGGACGCGATCGAGACGTTGGCGATCGGCAAGCGGTTCGGGCCGGTCGTCGCCCTCGACGGCGTGGACCTGACCGTGCCGCGCGGGACCGTCCTGTGCCTGCTCGGCCACAACGGCGCCGGCAAGAGCACCCTCGTGGACGTCCTGACCACGCTCGCCCGGCCGACGTCCGGCACCGCGCGCGTCGCCGGGTTCGACGTGCTGGCCGAGCCGCACAAGGTCCGCCGCCGCATCGGCGTGACCGGGCAGTTCGCTGCCCTGGACGACCGGATGACGCCGCGCGCGACGCTCGTCCTGCTCGCCCGCCTGCATGGCCTCGGCCGCCGCGCCGCGCACGCCCGCGCGGACGAGCTGCTGGAGCGGTTCGGCCTGGCCGAGGTCGCCGCGCGGGCGCTGCGCGCCTGCTCGGGCGGCACCCGCCGCCGCCTCGACCTCGCCGCCGGCCTCACCGGACGGCCCGAGGTCGTCGTCCTGGACGAGCCGACCGCCGGGCTCGACCCGGTGTCCCGGCTCGCGCTGTGGGACGTCGTCCGGGGCCTCGCGCGGGACGGCGCGGCGGTGCTGCTGACCACCCAGGACCTCGCCGAAGCGGACCGGCTCGCCGACACGATCGCCGTGCTGCGTCGCGGGCGGGTCGTCGCGTCCGGCACGCCCGGCGAGCTGAAGGCCAGGGTCGGGAGCCGCTCGGTGACGGTCCGTCCCGCCGACCCCGCCGCGGCCGAGCAGGCGCTCCGCGCGGGTGGCATCACCCCGGCACTGGATCCCGCGCGCGGCACGCTGACCGTCCCCGCCGCCTCGTCCCGGCAGGTCAGCGACGTCCTACGCGCCCTGGACGCAGCCGGCATCGACCCCGGCGACCTCACCCTGAGCGAACCGGGCCTGGACGAGGTCTACCTAGCCCTAGCCACCCCTGACAGCGCGGGCTCAGCGCGCGACGACTCGGTTCGGGGGGCGGCGTGACGGCGGTGGTGGGGCGCGGCGGCGGGCGCGCGGGGCGTTCGCGCGGCGGCGGTGCGTCCGTGGCGACGCAGATGTCCGTCCTGACCGTGCACACCGTCCGGACGCTATTGGCCGACCGGCGGCTCCTGCTGATCACGCTGCTGGAGCCGCTGCCGATGCTGCTGGTCTTCGGCCAGGCGCTCTCGGGCCTGGCCCGCGTCCCCGGGTTCCCTCGGGGCGTCGCGTACATCGACTACCTCGTCCCGGCGCTGATGGTGACGACCGCCCTCCAGTCTGGCCTCCAGTCGGCGACGCGCCTCACCGACGACCTGCGCGGCGGGCTCGTCTCGCGCTTCCGCGCGATGCCGCTGTGGCTGGGTTCGGTGCTGGTGGCGCAGAGCGCGACCGGCCTGGTCCGCGGTGTGCTCCGCCTGGCGACGCTGGTCGGGCTCGCGTGGGCGGTCTTCGGCTACCGCTGCCGGGGCGGGCCGCTCGCGCTGCTGCTCGCCGTCACCGTCGCGCTGGCCGTGGCGTGGGCGCTGGGCTGGGCGTTCATGGCGCTGGCCTGCTGGTTCCGGCGCGCCGAGACCCTCCAGGCGGCGGCGGGGCTGGCGATGTTCCCGCTGATGTTCGCCTCGAACGCGTTCCTGCCCGTCGCGGCGCTGCCGCCGTGGCTCCGCGTCGTCGCGCAGGTGAACCCGCTCACGCACGGCGTCGCCGCCGTCCGCGCCCTGACGCTGGGGCGTCCCGCGCTGCCCGCCGTCGCCGCGACCTTCGCCCTTGCCCTGCTGGTGACGGCGGTCGCCGCACCGATCGCCATCCGAGGCGTCCGCCGGACCGCCTGACCGTCTCCAACCCCCGAGGAGCACGCATGACCGTCCGACTCCCCGATCACATCTCCCTCGTCTCCGTCCCCGGCCCGGAGGACGGCGACCGTCCGGCCGCCGTCCTGCTCGACGGGCGCACCGGCGAGTACTGGCAGCTCAACGGCACCGCCCACCTCATCTTGAGGACGCTCCTGGACGGCGCGTCCCGCACCGACACAGCCCGCGCCCTCGGCACCGCCCACCCCGAGGCCGCCGCCCGCGCCGATTCGGACGTCCGCGACATCATCACCCGCCTCACGACAGTCGGCCTTCTGGAGGTGAGCTGACGCGCCTTACAGCTCCGGTTCCATCGGCCCCTGGTCAAGGCGGAAGGGCGGGTAGACGTCGGTGAGCAGCAGCACATACGCCGACACTCGCAGGCTCCACCGGTTCAGCCCCATCAGCAGGTGGAACAGGCCGCGCGGGTAGCGCCCCGTGAACAGCAGCGCGAACACCACGATCAGCACGACGGCGCCCATCAGGCCGGGCGACCGCCACCCGCTGCTCGCGTGCGCCGAGTACACACCGGCACCGCTGAACGCCGCCAAAACCAGGTAGTGCGGGATCGCCAGCAACCACCACTTCACCAGCACCAGCCCGCGCGAGAGGTGCTCCGGATAGGCGACGCGGAGGCGGGCTGGATAGTCCGGAGCCTCGCCCAGGGTGAACGGCGGGTACCGGTCGGTCGCGAGGACGCCGTAGCCGTAGTAGGTCACCCGCCAGTTCCAGCGCAGCACGCCGACCGTGAAGTCGAACAGCCCGCGCGGGTAGCGCCCGTTGACCAGGATCGCGAAGAACGCGATCACCGACACCGGCACCACCGCGACCCAGAGGACGAACAGCACGATGTAGTGCGGGATCAGCAGCAGCCACTTCACGATCCACAGCGCCCGCGAGGGCGTCGGGTCCGGCGTCCCCTCCACCAGGAGGGGACGCGCGGGCGGCGCGGCGGGAGGAGCGGGCGGCGGCATCGGCGGTGGAAAGTTCATGGGAGGGCCTCCCTGCTTGCTCGGTCGCTTGAGAGTGCGCCCGAGCGGGCCTCCAGGGAAGTCCGCCTGACCTGGTCCGGCCAGCCCGTTCCACCAAGGCGGCAGCGTTCAGGAGTCCATCCGGCCGGGGGCTACTGGGCCGGGGTGGTGCTCAGCGGGTGAGCAGGCCGGCCTCGTGGGCGAGGATCGCGGCCTGGACGCGGTTCTGGAGGCCGAGGCGGACGAGGATGCGGTTCACCCGGCTCTTCACGTTCGCCTGGCTCAGGTCGAGTTCGGCGGCGATCTGCTGGTTGGAGCGGCCGCGCGCGACCAGGAGCAGGACGTCCAGCTCGCGCTCGGTCAGCACGTCGAGCGGGCCGCGCACCGCCGGACGGTCGGCGACCGCCCCGGACGGCAGCGCGGTGAACATGCCGATCAGGCGCTGCGTCACGCTCGGCGCGAGCATCGCCTCGCCCGCCGCGACGACCCGGACGGCCCGCGCGAACTCCTCGGCCGGGCTGTTCTTGAGCAGGAACCCCGACGCCCCGGCCCGCAGCGCGGAATGCACGTACTCGTCCAGGTCGAAGGTGGTGAGGACGAGTACGCGCGGCGGCGCGGCACCCTCGTCGGGCCAGCCGTCCAGGATGCGGCGGGTGGCCTCGACTCCGTCCATACCGGGCATGCGGACGTCCATGACAACCACGTCGGGGCGCAGCCGCGCGGCTGCCTCGACCGCGCTCGCGCCATCGGACGCCTCGCCGACCACCGTGAGATCCTCGCGCCGGTCGAGGACGGCGCGGAGCGCGGCGCGCACCATGTCCTGGTCGTCCACGAGCAGCACCCGGATCGGCGTCGCCGCACCCGCGGAGTCTTCGGACCTCCTCGGCGTGGTCATCGGCCTTCCTCCAAGGGGAATGCGGCGGCGACGCGCCAGCCTCCGTCCGGCGCGGGGCCGGTGTCCAGGGTTCCGCCGAACGCGGCGACGCGCTCGCGCATGCCGACCAGTCCGTGCCCCGAGCCCGGCACCGGCCGGTGGTCGTCGCCGGGCGGTCCGTTCTCGACCTCGATGCGCAGCTCGGACGCGTTGCACCGCACGTCCAGCCGGACCTCGACCCGGCCCGCGTGCTTCAGGACGTTCGTGATCGCCTCGCGCACGACCCGGTACGCCGAGGCCTGCGCGGCGGCGGGAAGCGCCTGCGCCGCGGGGTCGGCGCTCGCGGTGACGCGGCACCCCGCGGCCTCGGCGGCCTGGACGAGCCGGTCGAGATGCGCGAGCGACGGCTCGGCGCCCTCGCCCTGCCCGGCGACCGCGAGCAGGCCGAGGATGCGGCGCATCTCGACGAGCGCGGTGTCGGCGGTTCCGGCGATGCGCGAGACGCCGCGCAGGGCGAGTTCCGGATCGTCCGCGAGGACGTCCTCGGTCGAGCGCGCCTGGACGGCGATCGCGCTGACGTGGTGCGCGACGACGTCGTGCAGCTCGCCCGCGATCCGCGCCCGCTCGGCGATGACCGCCTGCCGGGCGTTGGTCTCGCGCTCGGCGCGCAGCCGCTCGTTCAGCTCGCGCATCCGGCGGGCGTCGGCGTCGATGCGCCGCCGCCCGTAGCCCAGCAGGAACGCCACGACGAAGTAGGCGACGAACGCGGTGGCCGTGTCGGGGTTGAGGGAGTCGAGGCGCGGGACCGTGGCGTGCCCGGCGGCCACCTCGCCCGCCATCGCCGCGACCGCCGCCGCACCGGTCGCGGCGAGCGCCTCGCCGGCCGGACGGTACCGCGCGACCGCGTACACGCCGAAGATCAGGAAGTACGGGCCGGGCGTCTTGCCGGGCACCGCGTCCAGCGCCTCGAACAGCACGAACAGCGCGGTCATCACCACGAGGACGCTCCGCGGCCACCGCCGCCGCCACAGCAGCGGCACGGTCTGCCCCGCCCACAGCAGCACGCCGAGCGCGCTCGGCGCCGGATGCCTGGTGGACAGGGTGACGGCGTCGAACAGGCTGAGCCCGCCGCCGAGCGCGACGTCGGTCAACCTCGGCCGCCCGGCGAAACGCGCCCGCACACCGCGAATCCCGGCAAAGCGGCCAGGAAGAGCGGGCAAGCGGAGCCGGGCGCTGCGGAGGGCGGCGAGGCGGATCCGAGCGCTGCGGTGGGCGTCGGTGCTCATGGCCGCTCATGCTATTCAGCTCCGGGGCGGGTCCGGATCGTCCGTGCGGCGCATCGAAGGTTGCGCGGGGAGTCGCCGAGTTCGTCAGCCGGGAGGACGCGCCGTGAGGGGCGCCTACCTAGCGTTTTACCCATGAAGAGAACCCTCCTCCTGGTCAGCGGGACCGCGCTGATGCTGCTCGCGGTCGGCGGCCGATGGGACGTCGCCCTCGCGGCCTGGATCTTCCCCGTCCTGCTCCTCCGCTTCTCCCGGACCGGCCGCGCCTGGTCGGCCGTCGCCGGGATCTGGGCCGCCAACGTCGCGGCCGCCCTGTTCTGGACCTGGGAGTCCGCGCTCGGCGGCGGCCCGGTCGTCATCGCCGGGACGGTCGCGATCGGCGCGCTCCGGACCGTCCCGTACCTGCTGGACCGGTGGCTGGTGCGCGGGCTGCCCGGCTGGGCCGGCCTGCTGGTCTTCCCGGCGGGCGTCGCCGCGTCGGAGTTCCTGCTGACACTGGTCACGCCGTTCGGGACGGCGTTCGGCGTCCTCGCGGTCACCCAGTACGGCGAGCTGCCGCTGCTCCAGATCACCGCCGTGACCGGCTCGTACGGCATCGGGTTCCTGATCGCGCTGGCCGCCTCCGCCGCGAACCTCGCCTGGACGGCGCGTCGCGCGGTGCGTCCGGTCGCGGTGGTCGCGGGCGTCATGCTGGCCGTCGTCGGGCTCGGGGGCGTGCGGCTGGCGTTCTTCTCGTCCGCGCAGCACACCGTGCGGATCGCGGGCGTCGGTCCGCGTCCGGAACTGCGCGAGGCGCAGCGCGCCGTCCTCGGCCACTTCCCGGACGGGCGGCGGGGCATCGCCGCCGCGCCCGCCTCGACCGTCCGGCCCGCGATGCGCGCCGTCCAGGACGACCTGCTCGCGAGCACCCACCGGGAGGCCGCGGCCGGCGCGAAGATCGTCATCTGGCCGGAGAACGCCGTGTCCGCGCAGGAGGCGGACGAGCAGGCGGCCATCGACGCCGCCCGCGCCGAGGCCCGCCGCGACGGCGTCTACCTGGAGATCGGCGTCAACGTCTACAGCACGACCGGCCCGGCCTTCGGCAAGGACGAGACGCTGCTCATCGACCCGAAGGGCACGGTCCTCTGGACCTACCAGAAGGCCCACCCGATCCCCGGCTCCGAGACGTTCAAGCCCGGCGACGGCCGCGTCCCGGTCGTGTCCACGCCGTACGGGCGGCTCGCCAACGTCATCTGCTACGACGCCGACTTCCCCGCGATGATGCGGATCCGCGCCGACATCGTCCTCGTCCCTTCGCACGACTGGCGCGAGTACGGCGACGCGCACACCCGCAAGGCGTCGCTGCGCGCGATCGAGGGCGGCTACGCCCTGTTCCGCCAGGACGGCCAGGGCCTGACCAGCGCGTTCGACCGCCAGGGCCGCGTCCTCGCGACCACCGACACCTTCGCCGCGGGCGAGGAGACGACCGTCGCCTACGTCCCGACCCGCGGCGGGACGACCGTCTACGACGTCATCGGTGACACGTTCGCCTGGCTCTGCGTTGCCGCGCTGGCCGTCCTGACCGGCTACGCCCTGATGCGTCGGCGCCCCGGGGACGTCGTACCCGTCCCGTCCTCGGGCACTGGCGGCCTGGGCGCGAGAAGGTCGGAATCCGGGGCGGCGGAGGTCAGCCGGCCGGGAGGGTGACGCGGAAGACGGTCCCGCTGGAGGACGAGAGGAGTTCGGCGCGGCCGCCGTGCGCGGCGGCCACGCCGCTGACGATCGCCAGGCCCAGGCCCGTGCCGCCGGACGCGCGGGAGCGGCCCCGGTCCGCCCGGACGAACCGGTCGAACACCTCGTCCCGCAGCTCGGCGGGCACGCCCGGCCCGTCGTCCTCGACCTCCAGCACGGCGGACTCGGCGGACCGTTCGAGGCGGACGTCCACCCGCGTCCCGGACGGCGTGTGCGTGCGGGCGTTGGCCAGCAGGTTCGCGAGCATCTGGTGCAGCCGGTGCTCGTCGCCGCGCACCACGACCGGCTCCTCGGGCAGCTCCATCGTCCAGCGGTGGTCCGGGCCCGCCGCGCGGGCGTCGGCGACCGCGTCCAGCACCATCCGGGTCAGGTCCACCGGCTCGTCGGCCAGCGGACGGCCGGTGTCCAGGCGGGCGAGGAGCAGCAGATCCTCCACCAGGTCGCCCATCCGGACCGACTCGGCCTGGATGCGTCCGAGCGCGTGCCGCACGTCGTCCGGCACGTCGTCCGGGACGCCGTCCGGGCGGCGCAGCGCCAGCTCGGCGTGGCCGCGGATCGTGGCGACGGGGGTGCGCAGCTCGTGGCTGGCGTCGGCGGCGAAGCTGCGCAGCCGCTCCTCGCTGGCATGCCTGCGGGCCAGGGCGTCCGCGACGTGGCCGAGCATCCGGTTGAACGCCGCTCCGACCCGTCCGACCTCGGTGCGCGGATCGGCGTCCGGGACCCGTTCGGGCAGCGCCACCGCACCGCTCGCCAGCGGCAGCTCGGCGACCCGCGACGCCGTCGCGGCGACGCGCCGGAGCGGCCGCAGCGTCAGCCGCACCCATCCGGCCGCGGCGACCGCGGCGAGCACGAGCACCGCGCCGAACACCGCGGCCTCGACCAGCTCCAGGCGCCGCGTCGTCTCCTCCACCGACCGCAGCGGAAGCCCGGTGACCAGCACGTCCCCGTCGTCGCCGCGGTAGGCCGCGACCCGGTAGCCGCCCAGCGCCGACAACCGGAGGGTATGCGGCCGCCGGTCAGCGGGCAGCCGCGCGAGCGCGCGGTCGTCGGCGGCGGAGTGAGGAACCCTGACCACCACCCTGTTCCGGACGACCCCGGTATCGGTCACCCGCCCTCCGACCAGCCGCGCCGCGTACGACCGGGGCGGGACGCCGCGCGTGTCGGGCGTGCGGTTGTCGGCGTCCGGGCGCCGCTCATGCTCCAGCCCGACCGCGAGATGCGGGCCGAGGTCGGCGATCTGCTGGTCGACCCGTCCGACCAGGAACCCGTGCAACGCGGCGACCGTCGCGATCCCCACCGCAAGGCAGCAGAACGCCAGCAACGCGACCAGCCCGAGCGTGAGCCGGCTCCGCAACGTCCGCGGGAACACCCCGCTCAGTGCATGCCCGCTCTTGCCGGTCGCGGATCGGGGTGGGGTCACCGGGGCTCCGGTTTGAGGACGTAGCCGACCCCGCGGACGGTGTGGATCATCGGCGCCCGGCCGGCGTCGATCTTCTTGCGCAGGTAGCTCACGTACAGCTCGACGACGTGGGCGCGCCCGCCGAAGTCGTAGCTCCACACCCGGTCGAGGATCTGCTCCTTGCTCAGCACCCGGCGCGGGTTGCGCATCAGGAACCGAAGCAGCTGGAACTCGGTCGGGGTCAGCTCCACCGGGTCGCCGTCGCGGGTGACCTCGCGGGCGTCCTCGTCCATGCTGAGGCCGCCGACGGTGAGCAGCGCGGACGCGGCGGCGCGGCGGGTCAGCCCGGCCCGGCGGAGCAGCCCGCGCAGCCGCGCGAGCACCTCCTCCAGGCTGAACGGCTTGGTCACGTAGTCGTCCCCGCCCGCCGTGATCCCGGCCACGCGGTCCTCGACGGCGTCGCGCGCGGTGAGGAACAGCACGCACACCTCCGGCGCGGCGGCCCGCAGCTCCCGCAGAACGCTCAGCCCGTCGACGTCGGGGAGCATGATGTCCAGCACCACCGCGTCCGGACGGAACTCGCGGGCGGCCGCGACCGCCCCCGCGCCGTCCCCGGCCGTCCGCACCTCCCAGCCCTCCTGGGCCAGCACCCGCCCCAGGACGTCGGTGAGGTCCGGCTCGTCGTCCACCACCAGCACCCGGACCGCCGAGCCGTCCGCATGCCTCAGCCCCTGAACATCGTCCATGATCCCCCAGTCTCACCCGCGTTCCTCTGCGTTCCCTCTGAATCCGCTCAGAACACGCGAGGGCGGCGCGAGGGCGGCGCGAGGTCAGAGGGTTCTCAGAGGTTCGGCTGGCACTGTGACGGGGCGCCGATCGAGAGGAGGCCCCGTTGACAGCAGTCCGTCCCGAACACAACGCGCCAGGCGCCCAGCGCAACCCCGCCGCCGTCCCGCACCCGCACGCCGGGCCGCGCCGGCGCGGAGGGCCGCGGCAGCGCGGAGGGCCGCGGCAGCGCGGAGGGCCGCGGCAGCGCGGAGGGCGGCCCGAGTGGTGGGCGCTGGGGCTGGTCTACGCGGGCGGACTCGCGGTGCTGGCGCTGTGGTGGCACGGGACGTCCTCGGTGGTGGGCGCGGCCGGATGGCTGACGGACGCCGCCCGGATCACCGGCCTGCTGGCGGCCTACGGATGCGCGGTGATGCTCGCGCTGATGGCCCGCGTCCCGGCGCTGGAGGGGGGCGTCGGGACGGACCGGCTCGCGCGCTGGCACGCGGCGGGCGGCCGGTACACGGTGTGCCTCGCGGTCGCGCACGTCCTGCTGGTCATCTGGGGGTACGCGCTGACGTCCAGGTCGGACGTGATCCACCAGACGGGGACGCTGGTGTTCCACTATCCGGAGATGCTGAAGGGCACGCTCGGCACGCTGCTGCTGTTCGCGGTGGGGATCGCCTCGATGCGGGCCGCGCGCCGCAGGCTCCGGTACGAGACGTGGCACCTGATCCACCTGGGCACCTATCTGGCGATCTTCCTGGTGTTCTCCCACCAGGTCGCGAACGGCGCGCAGTTCGTCGGGCAGCCGCTGGCGAAGGCGTTCTGGTACGCGCTGTTCATCGGCGTCTCGCTGGTCCTGGCCTGGTTCCGCTTCGTCGTCCCGGTCGCGCGGAACCTGCGGCATCGGATGCGGGTGGCCGAGGTCCGCTTCGAGTCGCCGGGCGTCGTCTCGGTGTACGTCACCGGCCGCCGGCTGGACGGTCTCCGCGCCGCGCCCGGCCAGTTCTTCCGATGGCGGTTCCTCGTGCCGGGCATGTGGTGGGCGGCGAACCCGTACTCGCTCTCGGCCCCGGCGCGGGACGGCCTGCTGCGGATCACCGTGAAGGCGTCCGGGGACCACAGCCGGGCGCTGGCACGCCTCCGTCCCGGCACGCGGATCTGGGCGGAGGGCCCGTACGGCGCGCTCACCGAGGCCCGCCGCTCGCGGCGGGGCGTCCTGCTCCTCGCGGGCGGCGTCGGCATCACACCCCTGCGGACGCTCTTCGAGACGATGGCCGGCGACGTCACGCTGATCTACCTGGCACGCCGTCCGCAGGACTTGGCGCTGCGCGGCGAACTGGACGCTCTCGCCGCCTCCTCCTCCGCCGCTCGCCGCCGGGTGCTGTGCTTCGTGGACGACCCGTCCGAGTACTCGCTGCCCCTGACCCCCGAGGCCCTGCGCGCCGTGGTACCCGACGTCGCCGAGCGGGACGTGTACCTGTGCGGCCCGCCCGGCATGGCGGACGCGGCTCACCGGGCCTTGCGCGGGGCGGGCGTCCCGGGGCGCCGCGTCCACCACGAATCGTTCGAGTTCTGAGAGGAATGCCTATGCGCCGAGCCGTCCTTGCCACGAGCGCAACGGTCGCCGGCATCGGCCTGCTGCTGGCATTGAAACCGCATCACAACAGCCCAGCAGCCGCCCTGGCCCCGTCGCCATCCGGGAGCGCCGGACCATCCGGGGGCGCCGGACCATCCGGGGGCGCCGGACCATCCGGGAGCGCCGGACCATCCGGGAGCGCCGGACCATCCGGGGGCGCCTCGTCCAAACCCAGTGCGACCGGGAGGAACGGAACCTTCACCGGAGACGCCATCGACACGCGGTACGGTCCCGTCCAGGTGCAGGTGACGATCAAGGACGGGAAGCTGGCGGCGGTGAAGGTCCTCCAGGTGCCGTCCGAGAACGGCCGGGACCGGGAGCTCGCGGACATGGCCATCCCCCGCCTCACGCGAGCGGCCCTGGCGGCCGGGAACGCGAAGATCGACACCGTCTCCGGGGCGACCTACACCAGCGAGGGCTACGTGAACTCGCTCCAGAGCGCGCTGGACAAGGCCCATGCCTGAGCTCCGCGTCGTCCACGTCATGGGCACGGTCGTCTCGTTCGCCATCCGAACGCCCATGTCGTCCCAGATCCACCGCGCCCTGGACGAGGCGGAGACCTGGCTGCGACACGTGGACGCCGTGTTCTCGACCTACCGCCCCGACAGCCAGATCTCCCGCCTCGCCGCCGGAACCCTTTCCCTCATCCGCTGCGCGCCCGAAGTCCGTGAGGTACTGGCCCTATGCGCGGACATCGAGGCCGAGAGCAACGGCCACTTCACTACGACACCGCGTGGACGGCTCGACCCGTCCGGCCTGGTGAAGGGCTGGGCCACCGAAACCGTCTCGGACATCCTCTACGCCGCGGGCGCGACCGACCACTGCATCAACGCAGGCGGCGACGTCCAAACCCGATCCTCGCTCCGGGACGCGCCGTGGCGGATCGGAATCGCCCACCCACACCACCCCGGCGACCTCACGGCCATCGTCACCGGGACGAACATGGCGGTCGCGACGTCCGGAACGTCCGAGCGCGGCGAGCACATCATCGATCCCCACACAGGCCGGGCCTCGACCGGCCTGGTCTCGCTGACCCTGGTAGGCCGCCACCTGACCCGCGTGGACGCCCTGGCCACCGCAGGTTTCGCCATGGGCGAGGACGCCCGCGACTGGATCGCGTCCCTCCCCGACATCGAAGCATTCGCCATCACAACCACCGGCCGCGCCTGGCAAACCCCCGCCTTCCCGGTATCCACACCCGCCTAACAAAGCCCCCCTTCCCGCACCTGCCGGCGAGCGCGGCACCGTCCCGCCCCGATCAGCATTCAGGAATCGGAACGCCGATCACGTCATTCGCCTTGTCGTCGCCCTGGGGGCCGAGGTAGTAGGCCGACACCCAGGCGCGACCGTGCCTCCCCGCATAGACGCGGTCGAGATCCGTCCACAGCCAGTAGTGGTTGTAGGACGAGCCGACCTTCGTGATGTCACCCCACCTGCGGCAGTAGACGTAATTCCGTCCCTTGCTCAGCACGCCCTCGGCAGTGCTGCCCTCGCTGGTGGACGCGTACCCGGTGGCGTTCGCGAACGTCACGACATTGCGCTTGCCGCTCCCCGCGCCCCCGCCCCCAACGCGGTTCGGACGGCGCCCATGGAAGCGGCTTCCAGCCCGGAGTCCATAGGCCAGGACGCGATGGTCGGTGCCGTACCCGCCGCGCTGCTCGTACGCCCAGTAGGAGCTGCGCCGCGCATTCGCCCACGCCTCGAAGATCACTACATGCCCGATGTGCCGGGGCCCGCTCGGATCGATGATCAGGTCCCCCCGGAGGAGTTGACTCATCTCGACCGGCGAGCTGTAGGACGACGAGTTCAGCGCCGTGGTGTTGGGATCACGCAGCCCTCGCGGCGCGAACCCCAGCGCCATGGCCGCGTACCCGCTGCAGTCCGTGCGGTGGCCGGCATGGACGCCCTCCATGCTGTACCGCACGCGCTTCGACGTGTGCGGATGCCAGAGGTTCGCACGCGCAATCACCTGCTCCCGAGCACTCCAGGCAGGCGCAGCACCCCCCACCTCAGCAGAACGCACCGCTTGCCGAGACGATCCACCACCCCCATACGCCCCCGTCCCACCGGCCACGGCCAACGCCCCCGCAACCCCAAACACCAACAGCCGCAACCCCCACCGCCCGCGACCACCCCGTCCGTCCTCATCACCAGCAAGACCCCCCTCCGCCCCAGCGCCACCAGCGCCACCGACACCGCGATCACTGCGGCCAGAACCGCTCGCAGCGCTGACTGCGCCAACTCCGCAACCCAAGTCGGCCGTGTCGGCGGTACGGTCAGGGCCGACCGCACCGACGTGGTGCTGGACACGAACGTCACCGTCGTGACCAACAGCGTCAGCAGCCCCCACACCGAGGTCACCGCAGGCCGCCTGAGCCACCCACCCATGGGCGCAGACACAGCCGGCCCCAGCGCCGCCAACCGCGCAAGCAGTGTCAACGGCACCAACGTCGATGCCGGGAGCACCGACAGCGCAAGAGCCACAAACCGCGTCGTCGGCATCAATGTTCGGGGCCCGCTCTGCGCTCACCGAGCCAGCACGACGCGGGACCCGGACCACGTAGGTGGGACGGGCGGCGCCGACGGCACCGGCGTTGAGAGTGGGCTTGGCGGCGCCGTCGGTCTCAGCGCCGCAGTCGGCGCGGGCGGCCTGGCATCCGCTCGGGTGGTTTGAGGTGCGAGCGGGGCCGCTGGGGCTGGCGAGGCTGGTACGGCCTTTCCGGTCGAGATGTTCGTCGTGCATTGGATTTCCCCTTTTCCGGACGGGCCGCCTGACGCGACCCGTGATCGTCCGGTGAACGGGGTGACGGACGATTCTGTGTGACCCAAAATGGGCGATATGAGTCACAGCTCCGCATGCGGCCGACAGTGCGCGAGTTTCTCAAGCGCACGGGCTCTGGAACGTGACACCGTGCCTTCGGTGTACCCCGAGAATCCGCACTGTCTCATCGATCATGTAACCGTCCGTAACGACCACCGCGACCGCGCCGCCCTGCCCCACAGACAGGCCGCCCAGCACCCGGCCAGAGCCGGACTCGCCTTTGCGCCCCGCAACCCGCCGCCGCAACGGCTGCTCAGGACCCCAGAAGTCACCCAATTCGGGACAAATCGGCACCTACAAGACAACCAGTCGCAACACCAGCGCCCGCAGCACCCCCAGTTGCAACACCACCAGTGACAACACGAGCGGTTGCGACACCAGCAGCCCCGACACGTGCGGTCACACGATGCGAACGGTCGCGATGCGAGCAGTCGCGGTGAGCAGTCGCGGTGAGCAGTCGCAGGTCAACCCGACATCGCAGATCACCCTGACATCGCGGGTCACCTTGACGTCGCGGGTCACCCTGACGTCGCAGGTCACCCTGACGTCGCAGGTCACCCTGACGTCATAGGTCGCCACTTTGGCTATCGCGGGGTGCGCATGAGCCCACGGCCGGGCTCGGGACGGTCGAGCAGCGCCGAGCCTCCGCCACAGTTTCGGGTGAGCCCCGCGGAAGTCGTCACCGCCACATCCCGCATCGCGCCCCCGCCAACGGCGCCGTCCGCAGCTCCAACCTCAGTAACAGCGCACAAAGCTCCCCGCCAAGGTCGACCTCCAGCGCATCCGAGAACGAGCCCGCCTTCCCGCATCGATCGATTCGCGCGGGGACATCAAGGACGAATCGGACGACCCCCGGATGGCGGAGGCCAGCCCAACCACTTTCAAATCAGCGAGAACCAGCAAGCATCCCAAGGATTTCGGCGGTGCTCCCGATCTCACCCAGCCGCGGAAAGATCTTCGTAAGGCTGTGCTCGTGCGACTCGACCGTCCGGTCGGCCATCGCGTCGGTCACGAGCGTGACGTTGTACCCGTGTTCATACGCGGCACGTGCGGTGGACTCGACGCCGATGCTCGTGGCAACACCGCCGAGCACGATCTGAGTGACGCCGCGTCGGCGTAGCTGGAGGTCGAGATCGGTGCCATAGAACGCGCCCCAGTTGCGCTTGGTGACGCGGATGTCGGACAGTTGCGGATCCACCTCGTCCACGATCCGGTCCCAGCCCGCCGGCGGAACGGTGCCGCCCGGCAGACCGACCTCGGTGCGCCCGGTCGGCGCATCCGCGCCATCCGGCGCGAACGACACATTGACGAGGACGACCGGTAGACCCTTCTCCCGGAACGCCGCGGCCAGCTCAGCCGAGCGACCAACGACCTCCGGCCCCGTGAACGGAACGGTCGGAGAATTGACGATCCCCTGCTGCAGATCGACCAGAACCAGCGCAGTGCGCTCATCAAGCTTGCTAACGGCCATTACCAAACTCCTTGTCCATCAAAACGTTCAGCCGAACACCACCCCGAGCCACCCGCCCGGGCCATCCCCACACCACACCCCCTCACCCCTCACCCCGCACCACACCCTCACCCCGCGCCACACCCTCACCAGACGCGCTCGTTCCGCACAGACGCGCTCGTTCCGCACACCCCCACCGCTCCGCACACCCCCACCGCCCCGCACGCCCCTCCGCTCCCCACGACATCCCTCTGCCTCCGCACTACACCCCCACCTCGACACACCACCCTGGGGGGACCTCCGCGAACCCACCCTGAACACCCACACGAACGCACCAGCTCAGCCCTCCGGCCCCGCTCTCCACGCCAGGAACTCACTCAAGTCACGACCCCACCTGGCCCTGTTCAAACCCGGCTCGAACCCGACTCAGATCCGAATCAGGGCCAGCTCAAAGCCGACTGAAGGCCAGGTCAGGGCCATTCCAGACAGGGTCAAACCCGCCTCCGGGCCTTATCAGGGCCGACTCAGACCCCGCCCGGTTCCGCCCAAGGCGCCACCTCGGCCCCGCCCAAGACACCCCGCCGCGCTCCAAACCGGGCGGGGCCTGGGACGGCCAGGATCGGGTCCTGAGCCGGATTTGAACTTGCCTGACTGAGTGAGCCTGGGCAGGTGGAGCGCGGCCGGTTCCGCCCAAGGCACCGCCCCGGCCTCGCTCAAAGCACCCCGACGCGCCCACCTGCCCAGGCTCGCCCAGGCAAGGCTCCGCACAGCACTTCCCTGACCAGCTGCACCCGCCAGATTCGCCGCCCCAGCCGCTGAGGGGCCTCGCGTTTTCCGGACACCTGCTTGATGGGTGATCTACGCGGCTTGCTGCCGGTCCAGGTACTCGTTGTGGACCTCCCATGGGGTCCGGTACCCGTTCGCGGAATGTAGCCTGCGTCGATTATAGAAGCCCTCGATGTAGCGCATGCACGCCCGGCGGGCCTTCGCGCGCGTGGCAAATACCATACGGTTCAGCCACTCGTTCTTCAACGCCCCGAAAAACGACTCGGCCAAGGCATTATCCCAACATACGCCCGTCCGGCCCACCGACCGGCGCATTCCATGCCCGGCCAGGTGCCGACCGAACTCGGCACTCATGTAATTCGACCCGCGATCGGAGTGGAAGACACATCCGGGCTCGATGTCGATGTTCCTTGCGGCCGCATCCAGGGCGTCGGTGAGCAGCGAGGTTTTGAAATGGTCGCCCATCGCCCACCCGACCACCATCTTGGAGTGGCAGTCGATCACCGTCGCGAGATACGCGAAGCCCTCCCAGGTGGGAATGTAGGTGACGTCCCCGACCAGCTTGGTGCCCGGCGCGGCGGCGGTGAAGTCGCGGCGGACCAGGTCGGGGACCGCGCCCGGGCCGTCGGCCCGGGTCGTGACCGGCCGCCACGGCCGCGGCTGCACCGACTCCAGACCCAGCTCGCGCATCAGCTGCCGGACCAGTTCCGGCGACACCCGAACACCCGACCGAGCCAGAACCGCATGCACCCGCCGATAGCCATAGGTCTGGTGGTTGGCCGCAAAGACCGCCTCGATCATCAACTTGAGCCGCTCGCGGCGTTCGCGGGTCGCCAAGGCCGGCCGCCGCCGCCACTCGTAGAACCCCGAGCGCGAAACATGCAGCCAGGCGCACATATCGATAATGCTGTGGTTGGCCTTCTCCGCGTCGATGAACTCGTACTTGGCGGTCACGGGTGTTCCCTGGCGAAGAAGGCCGCGGCTTTTTTCAGGAAGGCGTTCTCCTCGCGCAACCTCCGGTTCTCGCGTTCGAGTTGGAGTTCCCGCTCGGTCCTGCCCTCGCCCGGACCCGATGCGGCCTGCGTGTCGGCGCCGTGCGTCAGCCGATACGCCTTCACCCAGGATCCCAGGGTGGTCTCGTGCACATCCAGGTCTCGTGCCACATGGGTGATGGGCCGCGGACCGTCCAGCACCATCCGGACGGCCTCGTCCTTGAACTCCTGGGAGAAGTACCGCCGTTTACGCCTTGCCAATGACCTTCCTTCCGGTTCGTCCACAATCCTAGCTATGGACGTGTCCGGAAGATCCGGGGCACCTCACGCACCTTCTCGACCGGAAGCGCCCAGCCCCTCCAAGGGCACGCATGCTCGAACACACCTCCCCAGCCGCGCTCCCTCGAACACGTCCGCTCAGATACGTCCGTTCGATCACGCATGCACGATGGCGCGCGTCCGAACACATGTGGTCGCCGACGCTCGCTCAAGCATCCGGCACGCAAACGCACCGAGTCGCACAAACACGCTCAAGCGCCCCACTCCGCAAGGGCCAGTCCCGGTTTCCCACGCCCAGCCATCGACGTCCCCGGAAAGCAACGCCAGAGAGCAAGGCCAGCATCAGTTCCGGCCGTGGACCCCACCGTCAGCCGGACCATTTGCCCTGATGCCAACCGCATGCGCGGGAGACACCCGGCCAGAGCTCGCCACCACCTGGTGACACACCCGCACCGATCCCAGCACTCCAGGGCATCTCAACCAGTCAACCCTCCCCACCGAACACGAATGGTCGCGACACGACCAGCCGGACACACACGCTCAAACACACTGGCCTGGCTCGCTAAGTCCACGAACCGTCCGCACGCGTCGCTCACATGAGCCAGCCGAACCCACACGAACAGGCCGGACGCGTAACCACGCGGCCCGATTGCCGTGCCGACAATGCTCGCCCACACCCATTCGAACCCCCTTGCTCGCTTGTGACCACCCGAGCACACATGCTCGGGAATGCTCGTCCGAGCACGCATGCCCGGTTGCAGGCACTCCCGAACACATCTGTCCGCGCCACGGATGACCGGACACGTACACTCGACGGCACGCGGCCGAATACACAGTCGCTACCTACTCGACCGCCAGCGCATGCCCGGGCATCCGATCACGCACAACCATGCCTGCCCGACCGAATACACATGGTCGGATGACGATGGTTTGAACACGCGTGCTGGCTACACGCTCATTCGAACTCGCCCGACCATTCGAAAGCACCCCACCTCAGCAGGCAGCACAATCCGACACCCCCGGGCGCGTTGCCCGGGCGCGTTGCCCGGGCGCGTTGCCCGGGCGCGTTGCCCGGGCGCGTTGCCCGGGCGCGTTGCCCGGACGCGTTGCCCGGACGCGTTGCCCGGACGCGTTGCCCGGACGCGAGGCCCGGACGCGAGGCCCGGGAAGCACGGCCAGCGAGGTCCAAAGCCGACCGTCCGGAGATGCATCCTGTTCGAGTTGAGCGCCGGCTTCAGCGTCCGGACCTGCTCTTCGAACTCCGCTGTTCTGTTGTGGTTGTTTGGACCTGGCGATCAAGCCGCCCGGTCATGATTGGGCGAGTCGGTCCATCAGGGTGAGTGCTTCTAGGAGGGTCTGCCGCTCGGCCTCGGTGAAATCCTGTTGCAGGGTGCGGGCCATCCATTCCTCGCGGGCCTGCCTGCTGCCTGCGATGAATTCGAGGCCGCGGTCGGTGAGCGAGACGAGCTGACGGCGCCCGTCGTTTGGGTCGGCTTCACGCCGAACCACACCGTGTCCTTCCAGCGCGGCGAGGGTCGCTGCCATCGACTGCGGCCGCACCCCCTCGGCAACGGCGAGTTCGCTCGCCGTCATCGACTCGCGCTGGGCGAGCCTGCTCAGCACCGACGTCTGGGACGGCGTGAGCACCTTGTCGCCGCCGATCTCGCGGAGCCGGCGTCGCAGCCGACTGAACACCACCCGCACTTCGCGGGCAGCGCGAACGGCCGACTCCCCCACCTGCTCCGGAGCCTGTTCAGCTGACCTCTCCATGACCCCAGCGTATATCAACAGTCTAACCTGTCAAGCCTGGGCTGATCAGCTCAGGCTGTTCAATTGCCTAGACCCGCGCCACCCAGTTGGCCTGTCCGGCAGGTGGCCCGCCCCAGCCGGCGGCCTGGTCCCAGGCGGCGGCCTGCCCCAGCCGACGGCCCGCCCCAGCCAGTGGCCCGTCCCAGCCGACGGCCCGCCCTAGTCGGCGGCCTGTCCCGGCCAGTGGCCCGTCCCCCAGGGGTCGGTCGCGCCAATTTGGCGCACCCCAAGCCGGGGCTCACCCCAACCCGTGGCCCGTCCCAGCAGGTGGCCTGTCCCAGCCAGTGCAGACGCTTTGGAGTTCCGTCCCCGGAACCCAGCCAATGAGCAGGCTGGATCGCGTCCGGTCTCACCACAGGACGGCACGTGCCCAGTGGCGGAACGCCGCCCGTGCACGTCCGAGCACGTGGAGGGCGCACACAAGCTCTGCGGCTCGGGCCACCTGCGTCCAACGGCAGAGCGCGGACGAGCATCAAACGCGCAAACAGCGCACATCACGTCGCGGAGCACGGCCCGTGTTGCGTCCACTTGCCGCCGGCTCGACTGCTGGCCGCCTGCCCGACTGCGTTCTCCGAGCAACCAGCTCGCCGTCCAGACGCCCTCGGCTCGTCGTGACGGCGCTTAACACAGGCCGAGCCGCGGACCAGCCTCCTGAGCAGGGCCGACGGGCGTGCGCACCGAGCGAGTCGATCAGCATCGCTGCGCGCGGAAGGGACGAGCGCGGATGTCTGGGACGGAATCAAGCGCCCCCGACTGGCCTAGGAACGAACGTGCACGAGCGCTCTGGGAACGAGCATTCCAGTCGCCTCGGAAGCGAACGTGATCGGAAAACGGTCAGGCAGGGTGCAGCGTGGGGACTCGACGCGCCATGATGCATGGGGCTCGACGCGCCGAGAAGCCGATTCGCGGGGCGGCTGTTTACGCACGTCGATCTGGTCGGCTTTGGGGCAGGGTGATTAGGGCCTGTTTCGAAGTGGCCTCGGCCATGCGCGCGAACGCGTGACCAGCGCGGTGCCGCGACGCCGGAGGCGAGCGGCACCGCGCTGATCGCGAAGCGATGCCGCGTTCGCCCAGGCGCGGTCACGGAGCGAGCCGCTAGGCGAGCGCAGTGGGCCGGGACTTTGGAACACAGCCTACTGAGGTTTTCGTTAGTTCTGTGGTGTGTGCGGGTGGATGGTGAGT
The DNA here is from genome assembly GCF_024172125.1 of Actinomadura rupiterrae. GTDB lineage: Bacteria > Actinomycetota > Actinomycetes > Streptosporangiales > Streptosporangiaceae > Spirillospora > Spirillospora rupiterrae. The sequence goes on along the minus strand of NZ_JAMZEA010000022.1, from coordinate 6,439 downwards.
CCGGTGTGGGTGAGGAAGGAGCGCGGTAGTTGTTGGTCGGCGCAGACGCGGTTGATGCCGCGTTCGGCGGCGTCGGCGACATCGGCGAGGTGGTCGCCGGCGAGGTTGGCCAGCTCGCGTTTCTTGATCGATGACCACAACAACTCCACCGGGTTGAGTTCGGGGGCGTAGGCGGGCAGCCGTTCCAGGGTGAGCCAGTGCTGGTCGGCGACCCAGGCACGCATCGCGCGGCTCCAATGTGCGGCCAGCCCGTCCCAGACCAGCACCACGTGTTCACCGACGTAGAACCTCTTGACCTGCTCCAGCACAGTGATCAGTGCGGCGGTGTCGTAGTTGCCCGGCTGAAGGTGGAAGCACAGCCGGGCGCCGCGGTCGGCGTCGGCGGCGTGGTAGCCGAGTGCGGCGGCCATCGAGGCGCGTTTCCAGTTCAGCCGGTGCCGCAGGATGGGTGTGCGGCCGCGGGGCGCCCAGGTGCGGCATACCTGGGGTAGCAGCGAGACGCCCGATTCGTCGAAGAACACGATCCATGCCCGGTTCTTCACGGCCCCCTTTTGATCCGCGGCCACTCATGCGTGAGCCACCGGGCGATCTCGGCCTCGTCCCGTTCGACCGCCCGCCGCGCGGGACGTTGCAGGCTCCAGCCCAGCCGCACGGTCAGCAGCCGCCATACCGAGGTCGCAGCCAGCCGCACCCCGGTGATGCGTTCGACCACCATTCCGACCCGCTCCAGCGTCCACACCTCGGCCTCAAAGCCATGCGCCCGGGCCCCTTGGTCCAGCGCGGCCCGCACCCGTTCGACCTGGTCATCGTCGAGTTTGCGCGGTCGTCCGCTGGCCGGGCGCCGCCGCAACGCCGCGGCCCCGCCCTGTTCCCACAGCCGCTTCCAACGCCGCACGCTCTCGGAATGAACCCCCAGGATCCGCGCGACCTCGACCTGGCGCACACCCTGTTCGAACAACTCGACCGCACGCATCCGCCGCGCCTCGGCAACCTGCGGCCGGGTCAGCGGCGGAGCCGAGGACACGGGAACAACCAACGAAGACTCGGAGGGCACGCCACGATACTCACACCGCAAGAACCCCTCACACCCACAGAACTAACGAAAACCTCAGTAGTTCTGGAGGGGTAGCAGCTCGGCTGTGAGGGCGTCCAGAAACTCTGTGCGGGAGGTGACGGTGCCTGCCGGGCGGATGACGAACTTCGACAGGCCGACGTCCACGAACCTTCGGAGCTGGGCGCGGGCGTCGGACCATCCCCAGCACAGCAGGGTCCGTGGGTCGCCCACCTCGGGACGGTCCTCGTGCAGGCGGGCGAGGAGGGCGTCGACAGCGCGCTGGTCCGCGTCCTCGGTGACGACGGTCAGGTAGGTGCCGTAATGGTCGTCCTCAATGGCGCGTCCGGCACGGTCCGCGGCGGCGAGGATGTGCGCGCGGCACGCGCCAGCCTCGACCGGGGTGACGGCGCTGCCGAGCCAGCCGTCGCCGAGGCGTCCGACGCGGTCCATGCCCGCGGGGGCACGTCCGCTGAGCCAGAGATCGAGGGGTTTGGGGGGAAGTGGCGCGACGGACGCCGCGTCCAGTTGGAAGAATTCGCCCGCGTAGGAGACGACCGGCTCGGTGAGCAGCGCCCGCACCACGCGCACCGCCTCCTCGAAGACCCGCGCCCGGCTGCCGCGCGAAACCGCATAGACCGGACGGTCGGCGGGCCGCGCCGCGCGGACCCCGAAAACGGGCAGGACGCGTCCGGGCGCGAGCGCGGCGAGGCTCGCGAGCTGCGCGGCGACGACGGCGGGGTTGCGCCCGGGCAGGACGAGGACGCTGGTGCCGAGCTTCAGCCGGCGGGTGCGGCCGGCGGCGTGCGCGATGCCGATCAGCGGGTCCACGGTCTCCGGCGACGAGACCAGGTCGGACAGCCAGAACGAGTCGATCCCGCGCGCCTCCAGGTCGGTCACCAGGTCGTCCTGGACGGGGTCGGCGAGGCGCTCGGGCACGGGCCCGACACCGATACGGATCTTCATACCGCCATCTGAACCCCGACCTTGCCGACCGTCAAGATCCGGGACAATCCGGATGTTCACTTATCCGATCGGAATCGACCTTCCGAGGCTGGCGGACGAGCCGGACGCGCCGGGCGCGCCGGGCGCGAGCCCCCAGTCGGTGATCTGCCCGGTCGCGGCATCGACCACGACGGTCAGGGTCCGTCCGGTGACCGGCCGGTCGCTCTTCCCCGCCACCGGATGCCGAGGCGCGGTGAAGTTTCCGCGCAACTGAATCACGAATACGGCCTCGTCGGAATTCACCCGGCTTCCCGTCGCTGCGGCCGCTCGCTGGCGGGTCGTCCTGACGTAAGAAAGCCCCTGCGGATGCCGTTCGCCTGTTCTGGCAGCGGCCGAACGTCCGATCTCTCCGAGCATCCTTTCCGCAGCGCTCCGCTTCGCCGGGATGGGCGTGTCCGGGGCGGGCTTCTCCGGCTGGGCACCAAATCCTCCGCATCCCGTGTTGGCCCAGAAGTAGCCTCGTGTCGCATACGTGGACCACAGGCCCTTGGAATTCGACGACCGATAGACACTGGGCGTGACGGGATGCCAGGCACCGTTCTTGTACTGAAAATTGCCGGACGACCCGTTCACTGTCGTCCGCGTGGTGGTGGTCTCGGCGCCGGTGTCGACGCTGAGCCCGTTGACCCCGTTGGAGCTGGACGTCCCGGCGTACGCCTTGCCAAGGTACACGTTCCACTTGGACCCGCCGGCGTATGTCACGTTGACGTTCGTCGTCCTCCGAACCTTCGCCTTGCCGAGGTAGTGCTCGTAGTAGCTGTTGTTCGGCCGCTTGTCCGCCCAGTACCAGAGCAGGCCCCGATATCCGCCCTGAAGAGTTCCGGAAGTCATACCGATCTCCACCCAGGTGTCGAAGGAGACCTTGGGCGTATTGGTCTTCACCCACATCTCATAGTTCGCGAATTGCGTCGCGGTGTTGGCAACGCTCAGGCAGTCGACCTTGATATCGGCGCTGGCGGCCGTCAAACGAGGACGCGGCGAGGCACTGTCAATGGCATAGCAATGGCTACTTCCGGAACAACTCGCCGCCGCGGACACGGTCCGTCCGGCGAACCCGGCGCGTTCGGCCGACGCCGCGTCCGCCGTGCTCCCGAGAACGGCCGCCGTCGTCCCGGCAAGCGCCAACCCCGTCGCGGTAAGCGCCAATCCCGTCCCGAAACCCCTGAACTTCACGTCACGTCCTCTCCACCACACCGCCGCCCGAAACGATCTATACCGTCCAGCCCGTCCCCGCAGCCGCCGGTGACCGTTCGTGGCCACCCTGACGCACTCTGCCGTCCAACTCCACCACCCGAACGTCCCGCATCAGGACCGCACCCGCCGCGCCGCTCTCCGCCCCGCCTTTGAGGGCGTGCCCGAGGCATGTCTGCGCTCGGATACGGTCGTGCGCATGCGGCTTCATGTGGGATGTGCGATGTGGTCTCTTGCGTCATGGAGAGGACGGTTGATCCCGCATCCGCTACCGCCGCATGAGCGTTTGCACGCTTACGCATCGTGGTGCAATGCCGTTGAGGGAAACACGACCTTCTACGCGACGCCGTCCGTCGAGACCGTCGCCTCTTGGGCCGAGCAGACGTCGCCGGACTTCCGCCTCGTGGTGAAGCTGCCCAAGACGGTCACCCACGAGCATCGCCTCGTCGGCGGCGAGGACGAGCTGCGCGCATTCCTCACGGCCATGGAGCCGCTCGGGCCTCGCGCGCACGCATTGTGGGTGCAGTTGCCCGGCTCATTCGGGCCGAACGATCTGGGCACGCTGGCGTCATTCCTGCGCCGCCTGCCGCAGTCCCATCGGCTGGCGGTCGAGGTCCGGCACCGCTCATTCTTCGAGGACGAGCGGGCCGAGCGAATGCTCGAACGCGTCCTTGCCGGCGTGAACGCCGAATGGGTGCCTTTCGACACGGTCACCATGTTCGCCAGCCCGCCCACCAGCGACGCCGAGCGCGACGCCTGGATGAAGAAGCCGCGGCTCCCGCGTCGCTCGCGCGCGCTGACGGACCGTCCGATCGTCCGCTATCTGGGCCGCGACGATGTGTCCCGGACGGTCGAGGGCTGGAAGTATTGGGTGGACGTCACGGCAGCCTGGCTACGCGAAGGGCGCTCCCCCACCGTTTTCATCCATACGCCTGACAATGCCGAAGCCCCTACCCTCGCCCGCCGCTTCCACGAAGAAGTGAGCGTCCAAGTCCCCGAACTGGAGCCTCTCCCCACGCCTCTTCCCGCCGAGCCACCGACGCTTTTCTGAACGATGCAGCGAATCAGGGCGGCAAGGCCCGGAGGCTCTTGGCGAGGTTTTCTCGGCACGTGGCTTCGGAAAGGGCTGCCTTCTGCGAGGCGAACAGATCGATGGCCAGGCGGAGTCTGGCGACGGCCTGGGCGTGCTCGCCCAGGCCCTGGTGGGCGTAGCCCCACTGTTCGTGGAACAACGCCGCGCCCAGGACGTGGTCGATGCTTCGCATCAGCGCCAGCCCCTCCTCGCAGAGGGCCGGGATCCGATCGTAGAGTCCAGCCCCCTGGTAGACCCGGACGAGGCTGACCAGGGCGATCCCCTGGAAGGCGGGTTCGCCTAGTTCACGTCCGATCGCCAATGCTCGTTCGCACGCGTCGACTGCTCGTTCGTGATCGCCCAGCTTGCTGAAGCAGAGGCCGAGGACACGCAGGCAGCTCAGCTCGGCGTGCCGCTCGCCGGTCTGTTCGGCCAGCGCAAGGCCGCGTTCGGCGTCGCGGAGGGCCTCCTCGGGATGGTCGAGCTCCTGCCGGCAGTAGGCACGCAGGCCGAGCACGCGGGAGAGGTCCCGGTAGTTCTCTGATCGTTCGAACACCTCGACCGCCTCGTCCGCCATCGGGACGGCGTCGGCGTGCCGCCCCTGGTCGGCCGCGACGACGGCGGCGCCTCGGAAGCGGGCGTAGGCGGCGGTTCCGGCGTCCCCGGCCTCGGTGGCGGCGCGCGCGACGAACCGCCACAGGTACTCGACCTCGAAGTGCTGGCGGTGCAGGTGCGCGTGGGCGGCGAGCCGCATGACGATCCCGGTCGCGAGCCGGTGCCGGTTGGCGGCGCAGGCGACCTCCACGATCGTCCGCAGGTTCGGCATCTCGCTCTCGATCCACGCGGCCGGGTCCGGCGCGACGAGGCGTCCGATGAGGTCGGCGCCGACCACCGCGCGGCGCCGAAAGCGCGCTGGCGCGGGGAAGTACGGGTCGCGCGGAGCGCGGTCGTCGGCGGCGTCCGAAAGTTCGAGCCACGCGACGATCAAACGCTCAAGCGCGGGTTCGGTGTTCGGATCGTCGCGCAAACGCTCAGTTGCGAACTCGCGCATCAGATCGTGCATCCGGTACCGGGGCTGGCCGATCCGGTCCACGCCGCAGGCGGTGAGCAGGCAGCGGTCCACCAGTTCGGAGAGGACGTCGCTCGCGTCGGCCGTGTCGAGCAGGACGTCCGCGACCCACGACGCGAACGAGTGCGGGCCCGCGAGCGCCAGCATCCGGAACGCCTGCTGTGCTCGTTCGTCCAAAGCGGCATAACCGGCCTCGATGTGAGCACGGACGGCCGTGTCCCCCGCGACCATGTGGTCAAGGCGTCCGGGCCCGTCCAGGAGGCTCGCGAGATGCGCCAGGGGCCAGGACGGACGGGCCACAAGCCGCGCCCCGGCGATCCGCAGCGCGAGCGGGAACCCGTCGCAGGCCGCCACGATCGCATCGGCGGCCGGACGCTCCGCCGCCACGCGCGCCTCCCCGACGATCTCGGCGAGCAGTGCGACACCCTCTTCGGATGACATCGGACGGATGTCCACATTGTGCGCGCCGTCCAGCCCGAGGTGCCGGGACCGGCTGGTGACCAGCAGCGCACTGCCCGGCTCACCCGGCACCAGCGGCCCGACCTGCGCCGCGTCCGCCGCGTCGTCGGCGAAGATCAGCACCCGCCGCCCGGCCAGCCGCGACCGGTAGGCGGCGGCCCGCTCGGCCAGGCCGTCGGGCATGTCCTCCGGCCGGACGCCGAGCGTCCGCAGCACCTCGCCCAGCACGGCCACGACCTCACGCGGAACCATCGACGCGCCCGCGAGCTGAACGTGGATCTGCCCGTCCGGAAACGCGTCCTCCACCTGGTGCGCAACATGCAGCGCGAGCGCCGTCTTGCCGACTCCCGGCGGCCCCATCACATGCACGATCGGCGGAACGTGCGCCGACTTCCGCAGCAGGCTCGCAATGGTTTCACCCTCGGCACCACGGCCGGTGAAGTCGCGCAGATCAGCGGGAAGCTGCCGAAGCGGCGGCAATTCCCCAACAAACCAGGACCCACCAGAAACGTCCCCGCTCCCCGCCCCACCCCGCAGCAGGCCCAAACCACTCGCGCTACCTACGCCCCTCAGCCCGTCCGCACTACCTACC
>NZ_JAMZEA010000021.1 GCF_024172125.1 Actinomadura rupiterrae | reverse complement strand
TCGGCCGAGGTGGCCGTCCCGTCAGCACCCCCTGCCGTCCCGCAACGCCCGGCCGTCCCGCAGCCTCCGGCTGTACCGGAACGTCCCGGCGTGCCAGAGCGCGCCGCTACGCCAGAGCCTCCGGCGGTTCCGGAGCGTCCGGCGGCGCCTGAGCGGGCCGCGCCGCCCGCCAAGGACGCGACGGGGCCGCAGCCCCCGATCGTGAACGTCAACGTCCACGTTCCGCCGATGACGCCGCCCGCGCCGCCCCCGCCCGCGCCGCATCCCCATCCGTCGGTGCCCCCGCCCGCTCCGCGTCCGGGCGGGCTCGACAACACCACGCACGCCCTGCACCTGATCCTGACCTTGGTGACGTGCGGGCTCTGGATCCCGGTGTGGATCGTGCACGCGGTCGTGGCGAGCAACCGGACGCCGCCGCTGCCGCCCGCGCCGCCGCAGCCGTGGCAGCAGCCGCTCAGCGCCGACCAGGCCAACCGGGCGGCCGTCCAGCACATGAACGCCCGCGCGCAGCGCCGCCGCGAGGCCCGCGCGCTCGCCGCCGACAACCCGCTGATGGCCCGCGAGCTGCGGCTGGGACGCACCGACCTGCCGCCCGCCCAGCGCCCCTACGACGACGGCGGGCTGATCGACGTGAACGCCGTCCCGGCGCTGGAGCTCACCCGGTTCGGGCTGACGCCGGAGCAGGCGGAGAAGGCGGTCGAGCTGCGCGGCGAGACCGGCGGGTTCAGCTCCGGCGAGGACATGGCCGTGGTCTGCGACCTGCCGCCGCGGCTGGTGCCCGAACTGGTGGAGTACGGGCTCTACTTGCGCTGATCCGGACCGGTTCCCGGCGTGCCGCGCGCCGCGTCCGGCTACCATCCTGCCGTCCGTCCGAAGCGCAGGAGAGCGATGCCCGATTCGCCGGTCCCTCCGTCCCGCTGGGGCGACTCGCCGCCCTGGTGGCTCGCCGCCGACGCCGAGGAGGACGCCCCGCACCCGTCCGCCCCGGCCCTCAAGGACGCCGCACCCCCCGACCCGCAGCACCCAACCCCTGCGCCCGCTACGGCGGTCGCACCGAGCCCTACGTCAAGCGAAGCTGGGACGGCGCGGGCGCCGGGCCTTGCGTCAGGCGAAGCGGGGGCTGCGCGGGCGCCGGGCCTTGCGTCAGGCGAAGCGTCGGGGGCTGCGCGGGCGGTGGGTGCCGGGCGTGAGCAGGTCTTGGGGGACTTGCGGGCGCGGCCGGCGGACGTTGATGTTGCTGGGCCGTCGGCGAGTGGGGCACGGAGGGTGGTGGGGGTTGTCGCGCTTGGCGGGCTGTGCGCGCTCGCGGCGGTGGCGGGCGGGATGGTGGTGCTGAAGGGCAGGCACGACGGGGCGACGAAGGTGATCAAGCTCAGTGCCGAGGCGGGTGGGCTGCGGAAGACCGCGGATGATCCTGCCGCGAGCGTTGCGTATCCGTTCATCGCCGAGGCCGTCCGGCGGGGACGGCTGGCGGGGGCGCAGCAGACCTCCGCCGTGTACACGGGCTCCTCGCGGGACGTCCTGTTCGTCGGCGGGACGGCGTCGATCGCCGATCCGGCGGCGTTCCTGGACCGCGCCAGGCCGAACACCGTGCTGTCCTTCCAGCGCAACGGGACGGCCGCCTGCGGGACGTTCGCGGTGCTGTCGGCCGTGCATCCGTACTGCGCGTGGGCGACGTCCGGCTCGTACGGGTTCGTGGCGTCCAATGCCCCGGCGCAGGACACGGTGGATCTGGCGAAGCTCGCGTCCCGGATGCGGGCCGACCTGGACGGCTAGCCGAAGAGGCGCTCGATGTCGGCGTCCAGGACGTCCAGGACGAGTCCTACGAAGTAGACGGTGCCCAGGGCCAGGACGTGCCGCCCGAGGCCCGCCAGCGCGTCCATGGACAGCTCAGCGGCGTCGAGGACGTCCCATGAGGGCGGGAGGGGCCGCGAGAAGCGCAGGTGGGCGTGCGGCAGCCGGACGAAGGTGACGGGCAGGCCGTCCAGCTCGGCGATCGCGCCGGTCAGGTCCTTGTGGTCGGGCAGGCAGACCAGGACGTGGTCGACCGTCCCCCAGCGGGCGCGGGCCGCGTCCATTGCGGCGGCGACGCCGGCGCGGTTGATCGCGGCGTCCGCGAGCACCTCCACGCCGTCTCGTTCGTGCAGGGAGAGCCGTCCTGGCAGGACGACCGAGGCCAGCACCTCGCGCACGCGCGCGTCCTGCGGCGGACGTCCCAACTCCTCGGCCAGGCGAACCCCGGCCAGCACTCCTGCGCGCGCGTTGGCCCGGCTGAGCCCGGACGGCAGCAGATCGTCCCAAGGGGTCTCGGTAGCAAGCTCAACGGGCCCCAGAACCGAGGCGACCTCGGCGGATTGCGGCGCCGACACCACCGCGCGCGTCTCCGGGACGATCACGGCGGCCTTCTCGGCGGCGATCTCCGGGACGGTGTCGCCCAGCACGCCCAGGTGCTCCCCGAAGATCGGGGTGACCGCGACGGCGGAGGCCGGGAAGAGGCTGATCTCGTCCGAGCCGCCGCCCATCCCGGCCTCCAGGACGACGGCGTCCGCCCCGACCTCCCGCGCGTGCACGAGCCCGGCCAAGGTGAACAGCCCGGCGGGGGAGAGGTAGCCATCCGAAACCGGCGGGAGCTTGGAAATCGCCGCTTCGAGCCGTCCGGCCAGCGAAGCGAATTCAGAAGCCGAAATCGCGCGTCCGTCCACGCGCAGGCGGTCGCGGTTGGAGCGATGCCCGGGACTCATGACGGAAACCACCCGCAGCCCTGCTGCCACAAGCGTCGCTGACGCATAGGCGGCGGCCGTTCCTTTGCCCTTTGAGCCGACCACGGAGAGCACCGGAAGGCCGGGAGGCAGCAGATCCAGCAGCAGGGCCAGCTCGCGGGCCCTCGCGACGGACCGCCGCGCGCCCGGGCGCCGGGCCGTCCACTCGCGGAAGAACACCTGATCAGCGGCCATCCGACGGAGGATATCCACAGGATGCCGGGGCCGGGCGGCCCGGCGGCGGGGCGCGAGTAGGCTTTTCGTGTCCGCAGGAGCAACCGCTGAACAGGCAGGGAACCAAGACGTGAGTCAGGTGACGGGGCCGCCCGGCTACCGCGACACGGTCGGCGCGATCATGAGCCGGGGGGTCGAGTGGGACATCGACCCGACCCTGGACCGGGTCCGCGACCTGGTGGACGTGCTCGGCGAGCCGCAGCGCGCGTACCCGGTGATCCACGTGGCGGGCACCAACGGCAAGTCCAGCACGGCGCGGCTGATCGAGGCGCTGCTGCGCGAGCGCGGCCTGCGCACCGGCCTGTACACCAGCCCCGAGCTGACCACCCTGCGCGAGCGCATCGCGATCGACGGCGAGCCGGTCTCCGAGGAGCGGTTCGTCGAGGTCTTCGAGGACGTCAAGCCCTACATCGACCTCATCGACGCCAAGAACGACGCCAAGCTGTCGTTCTTCGAGGTGCTGACGGCCATGGCGTTCGCCGCCTTCGCCGACGCGCCGGTCGATGTCGCGGTCGTCGAGGTCGGCATGGGCGGCTCCTGGGACGCCACGAACGTCGCCGACGGCACGGTCGCGGTGATCACCCCGGTCGGCCTCGACCACACCGCCTACCTGGGCGACACGATCGAGCAGATCGCCGAGGAGAAGGCCGGCATCATCAAGGCCGGCCAGATCGTGGTGATGGAGCAGCAGGCGCTCCCGGCCGCCGAGGTGCTGATGCGCCGCACGGCCGAGGCCGGCGCGGTCGCGGCGCGCGAGGGCATCGAGTTCGGCGTCGTGCACCGGGACGTGGCGGTCGGCGGCCAGATGATCACCGTGCGCGGGCTGCACGGCGAGTACGACGAGATCTTCCTGCCGATGTTCGGCGAGCACCAGGCGAGCAACGCGGCCACCGCGCTGGCGGCCGTCGAGGCGTTCGCGTCCGGCGCGCCGACCCGCGGCGAGCACAACCTGGAGGCGGCCACGCGGATCGCGGCGGGCGAGTCCTACACCGGCGGCGACGACGGGCAGCTCGACCCGGCGCTGGTCCGCAGCGGGTTCGCCAAGTCCGCCTCGCCGGGCCGGCTGGAGGTCGCCCGCACCGGCCCGACCGTGCTGATCGACTCCTCGCACAACCCGGCCGGCATGGCCGCCACGGTCAACACGATCACCGAGTCGTTCGGCTTCACCCGGCTCGTCGGGGTGCTCGCGATCGCCTCCGACAAGGACGTGGCGGGCGTGCTCGACCAGCTCGAACCCGTCCTCGCCGAGCTGGTGGTGACCACCAACTCCTCGCCGCGCTCGCTGTCGCCGGAGGAGCTGGCCGACGTCGCCGAGGGCGCCTTCGGCCCCGAGCGCGTGCACATCGTCGACCGGCTCGACGACGCGATCGACCGCGCCATCGGCCTCGCCGAGGAGACCGGCGAGTACCGGGGCGCGGGCGTGCTGATCACCGGCTCGGTCGTCACCGCCGGCGAGGCCCGCACGCTCCTGCGCGTAGGAGAGGCCCGATGACCAGCGACCAGCAGCACAGCACCCCGGCCGCGGGGCGGCGGGGGAAGGCGGACGGGGCGTCGAACCCGGAGCGGCGGCTGTACTCGACGGTGCTCGCGTGCGAGGCCGTCGTGATCGGCCTCGCGATCCCGGTCGCGATCTCCGTGCAGAAGGTGGACGGCACGACCGCGGGCTGGGCGGGCGGCGCGCTGGCCGTGCTGTGCCTGCTGGCGTGCGGCGTCATGGGCCGCCCATGGGGGTTCGCGGTCGGCACCGCGCTCCAGGTGGTCGTGCTGCTGACCGGGTTCGTGGTTCCGATGATGTTCATCCTCGGCGTGCTGTTCGGTGCGCTTTGGGGAACTGCTTTTTGGCTCGGACGCCAGGCGGAACAGGCGCGGGCGCGCTAGGTTCCCGGGAAAGGCAGCCGATTCCGCCCGCCGTTATTCGCCATTCCGAAATAGCGCGCAATTTGGACAATATTCGCTGAAGCGACGGGCGGCCTTTCCCTAGGAGCAGGCCGTGTCCTCCCCGACCGAACCCCCGAGCCGCCCGTCCCCCGACCCCGACACCAACCCCACCGAGACCTTCCCGCCCATCCCGGCCACCGCCGAACCCGTCTTCCTGGAACCCCCCGAAAGCACGCCCCTGACCGAGGACGCTGTGCTGCCCCGGCCGCGCACCGGGACCGCGGCAGACACGGGACGCGGAACGGTCAGCGGCGCAAGCCCGGTCGGCGGCGCTGGGGCGGTCGGGGGCGGGAATCCGGTTGGCGGTGCTGGGACGGTCGGCGGCGCAAGCCCGACCGGCGGCGCTGAGTCGGCAGGCGGCGCGAGTCTGGTTGGCGGCGCTGAGGTGGTAGGCGGCGCGAGTCCGGTTGGTGGCGCGAGCCGGGTTGGTGGCGCGAGCGGGGTTGGTGGCGCGAGCGGGGTTGGTGGCGCGAGTCCGGTTGGCGGTGCTGGGGCGGTCGGCGGTGCTGGGGCGGTCGGTGGTGCTGGGGCGGTTGGGGTGGTGCGGCCGTTGGAATTTGCGCGGGCGCTCGCGCCTTCGCAGGCGGTCGTGCGGCCTGCTCGGAGGCGGGAGAGGGCGGCGACGCTGGCCGCGCTCGCCGTGATCGTCGTCGCGGTCCCGGCGGCGGTGCTGGTGCTGCCCGACACGTCGTCCAACGTCGTGGAGGAGGCGGCGCGGTCGCTGCGTCTCGCGCCTGGTGACCTGCCGGGGCTGCTGCGCGCGACCGGTCTGAGCGTGCCGGTGCTCTTGGCCGCGGTGCCGGTCGGAGCGGTCGCGGCACGGCGCTTCGGGGCGCGTCCGGTGCTGCTCGCCGGTCTCGCGCTGCTGGTCGCGGGGTTGCTCTTCGTGGGCCGCGCCGACGACGTCCTGCTGGTCGGGGCGGTGCGCGCGGCGCAGGGCGCGGGCGCGGGCCTGATCCTGCCCGCGACGCTCGTCCTGGCCTGGGAGCGCGGCGGACGTCTCGCCCCGGCGCTCTGGTCGGGCGCGCTCGTCGCGTCCCTGCTTGCCGCGATGCCGCTGGCGCTCGATCGCGTCCCGCTTCCAGGCGACCCGGACGCGGACGCGGCGGGCGCGGGCATGGACAGCGCCGGACCCGCCGCCGCGGGCACGGACACCGCTGGGCAAGCCGCCGCTGATGCGGCGCACGCGACCGACTGGCACGCGGCGCTCGCGCCGTTCCCCTGGTTCGCCGCCGCGGTCGCGGTCGCGCTGCCCCTCTGCCTGATCCTGCGCGGACGGCCCGGACGCCTCCCCGCGCTCCGCCACACCGAGCGCGGCCAGCTCGTCCTCCCGCTCGTCCCGGCCGCCGGGTTCGCGTTCATCGCGGTCGTCTCCACCTACGACTGGTCCCCGGGCGGACGGCTCGCCCTCGCCGCCCTGGCCCTGCTCGGCCTGGTCGGACTCGCCCTGGTGGCCAGCCGGGACGCCACGGCGGGCAGCCCCTTCGGCGCGGCGGTGGTCATGGTCACCACGGGCCTGCTCGCCTACCCGATCGCCGCGCCCCTCGCCGGGATCGCCGCCGCCACCGCGAGGAACGGCGACGGCGCGTCCTTCCGCACGTACCTGCCGTTCGCCGCCGGAGCCGCCGCCGCGCTCGTCGCCGCCCTGGTCGTCGCCCGTCTGCCCAGGCCGTCCGCACGGCCGAAAGCGCGCCTCGCCGACCAGCGCGGTGCTGGGCGCCCGAACCTTGCGCGCGACCTGGCCGACCAGCGTGGCGGTGGGCGTCCGGACCTTGCGCGCGCCCTCGCCAACCAGCGCGGTGCTGGACGCCCGAACCTTGCGCGCGAGCTGGTGGTCGTGGGGCACGTGCTGATCGTGTCGGCGGTCGTCCCGCTGCTGGTGGCGCCCGTGCAGGACCCGGTCGTCGCGACCGCGGCGATGGTCGCGCTCGGCGGCGGTGCCGGGCTCGCGCTGGCGGCGGCGCTGCGCGGGGCGGGCGTCGCCGCCGCGCTGTTCGGGCTGTCGCTGTGCTTCCCGGCCGTCCTCACCGGGCAGCTCGTGGTGCTGTCGCTCCAGGCGGCGCGGTTGCAGCCCGCTCCGGCGACGGCGGACGCGCAGCTCGCGGCGCTGACCGGCGGCTACCGGATGTGGCTGGACGCCGCCGCGCTGCTCGCGGTGCTGCTCGCCGCCGCCGGACGGTCGGTCGCGTCCGGGCGCGGGCGGGCCGTCGCGAACCGGAGCAGAGCGAGCGCCTCGGTACAGTAAGCGCTCGGTACAGTAAGCACTGGCGCCATGCCCGGCGCGGTCCGAGCCATCGTCCGCGCCACCGAGCGGCGCCGCCGCCGATCCCCTTTTCCTTGAGGAGAAACTCCGTGTCCGAGCGCACTCTTGTCCTGGTCAAGCCCGACGGCGTCCGCCGCGGCGTGGTGGGCGAGGTCATCTCGCGGATCGAGCGCAAGGGCCTGAAGCTCGTGGCGCTGGAGCTCCAGCACCTGTCCCGCGACACGGCCGAGGCGCACTACGCCGAGCACGTCGAGCGCCCGTTCTTCGGCGAGCTGGTCGAGTTCATCACCAGCGCCCCGCTGGTCGCGATGGTCGTCGAGGGCCCGAACGCGATCAAGGCGTTCCGCCAGCTCGCCGGCGCCACCAACCCGGTCGAGGCCGCCACCGGCTCGATCCGCGGCGACTTCGCCCTGGAGATCGGCGAGAACATCGTGCACGGCTCCGACTCGCCCGACTCGGCCGCCCGCGAGGTCAAGATCTTTTTCCCCGAGCTCGGCTGACCCGCCCGCTCGCCCCGTGCCCCGGCCCGCCTCGCGCGCCGGGGCACCGCGCTTCCCGGGGCCGCCGCCGGCGGGCCGGTTTCGCGGAGTTGGACGCGGGTAGACACGCGGGTCTGAAGCATTCGCGTGTTCGGGTTCATTCGCATAAGCAGCCAGGTCGCAGCGTGGAATTCCGCGCCGTGCCGCCGGAGGGGCGACTGCCCGGCACGTCGCGGGCACGTTACGATGGGAGCGCCGCTCTGCACGCCCGACAAGCATGAAGGGCTCCCTTTCTTCATGGGTAACAAGCTGTCGTTCCTCGGCCGTGACATGGCGGTCGATCTAGGCACCGCTAACACGTTGGTGTACGTGCGCGGGCGTGGCATCGTGCTGAACGAACCGTCCGTCGTGGCGATCAACACCAACACGGGCAAGATCGTCGCGGTCGGGATCGAGGCGAAGCGGATGATCGGCCGCACGCCGGGCAACATCGTCGCGGTCCGCCCGCTGAAGGACGGCGTGATCGCCGACTTCGACGTCACCGAGCGCATGCTGCGCTACTTCATCCAGAAGGTGCACAAGCGCCGGCACTTCGCCAAGCCGCGGATCGTGGTGGCGGTGCCGTCCGGGATCACCGGGGTGGAGCAGCGCGCGGTGAAGGAGGCCGGCTACCAGGCCGGCGCCCGCCGCGTGTACATCATCGAGGAGCCCATGGCCGCCGCGATCGGCGCCGGGCTGCCGGTCTACGAGCCCACCGGCAACATGGTGGTGGACATCGGCGGCGGCACCACCGAGGTCGCGATCATCTCGCTCGGCGGGATCGTGACCAGCCAGTCCGTCCGGGTCGGCGGGGACGAGCTGGACCAGGCCATCATCAGCTTCTCCAAGAAGGAGTACTCGCTGATGCTCGGCGAGCGCACCGCCGAGGAGATCAAGATGGCGATCGGCTCGGCCTACCCCGGCGGGGACGAGGAGCCGCACGCCGAGATCCGCGGCCGCGACCTGGTGTCCGGGCTGCCGAAGACCGTGGTGATCTCCGCCGAGGAGGTGCGCCGCGCGATCGAGGAGCCGGTCAACGCGATCGTGGACGCGGTGAAGACCACGCTCGACAAGTGCCCGCCGGAGCTGTCCGGCGACATCATGGACCGGGGCATCGCCCTCACCGGCGGCGGCGCGCTGCTCAAGCACCTGGACGAGCGGCTGCGTGAGGAGACCGGGATGCCCATCCACCTGGTGGACAACCCGCTCGATTCGGTCGTTCTCGGGACCGGGAAGACCGTGGAGGACTTCGACTCGCTGCGCCAGGTGCTGGTACCGGAGTCGCGGCACTGATCTCCTAGGACGATGGGACGGGAGGTCCGCGGGTGAACGACACCCGACGCAGCCGCGTGGTGCTCGGGGTGCTGCTGGTGGCCGCGCTCGCGATGATCACGATCGACTACCGGGGCGGGGACTCCTCGCCCCTGCGCGGCCTGCGCGGCGCGGGGGAGGCGGTGTTCGGCCCGGTCGAGCGCGCCTCGGCCGCGGTCGTCCGGCCGGTGGGCAACGGCCTGGACGCGGTGTTCAACGCGCCGGGCGAGCGCCGCCGCGCCGACCGGCTGCAGCGCGAGAACCAGCGCCTCCGCGACCAGCTCCGCACCACGCGGATCGACCAGGGGAAGGCCGCCCAGCTCGACCGGCTGCTCGGCTCGGCCGGGCTCGGCGGCTACAAGATCGTCGCAGCGAACGTGATCTCCGCCGGGCAGGGCCTGGAGGACACCGTCACCATCGACGCGGGCTCGGGCAGCGGGATCCACACCGACATGACCGTGATGAGCGCGGACGGCCTGGTCGGCCGCGTCACCCGGGTCGGCCCCGCGACCGCGACCGTGCTGCTCGCGACGGACGTGAACTCCTCGATCGGCGCGCGGCTGGAGGACTCCAAGGAGATCGGCATCGTCCAGGGCCGGGGCCGGCGCGGCCTCGGCGACGGCGGCCGCACCCCGATCCGGTTCCAGCTGCTCGACGCGAACGCTCCCGTGAAGGTCGGGCAGCGCCTGGTCACGCTCGGCTCGCAGGGCGACCGCCCGTACGTGCCCGGCGTCCCGATCGGGACGGTCGAGCGCATCGACGCGCCCGGCGGCGGGCTGACCCGCACCGCCTACGTCCAGCCGTTCGTCCACTTCACCAGCCTCGACGTGGTCGCGGTGGTGGTCGCGCCGCCGAAGTCCGACCCGCGCGACGCCGTGCTGCCGCCGACGCCCACGCCGTCCACGCCGCCGCCCGCGCCGAGCCCGTCGGGTTCGCCGGGGCCGGGGCGCAAGGCGGGCAAGAGCTCGTCCGCCGCCGGTCCGTCTCCCAAGCCGTCGCCGACCCCGTGACCGTCCCGACCCGTCCCGCCGACCCCGTGACCGTCCCGACCCGTCCCTGAGAAACCGCCCCGCCACCCTCTGCCACCCGCCCGACAGCCCTACCCGACCGACCAGCCCAGCAGCCCCGGCCGGCCCGGCCGCCCAGTCAGCCCACAAGGGAGCCCGAACATGCTGAACGCTCCGGAGGCGTCGCCGACCGGACGGCGCGTGATCTCCGCGGTCGTGATCGTGGTGGCGCTGGTGCTCCAGGTGTCGGTGGCCAACCGGCTGCCGCTGCCCGGCGGTGTCACCCCGGACCTGGTGCTGCTCAGCGTGGTCGCGCTCGCGCTGGTGTCGGGCTCGCTGACCGGGTGCGTCGCCGGGTTCTGCGCCGGGCTCGCCGCCGACATCGTGCCGCCCGCCGACCACACCATCGGCCGGTACGCGCTGGTCTACTGCATCATCGGCTACGTGTGCGGGATCGCCGCCGCCGAGATGGACCGGCAGTCGATGGTCCCGTTCTTCGCCGTCGCGGCGGGCGCGCTGCTCGGCACCGTCGCCTACGCCGCGATCGGGATGCTGCTCGGCGACCCGCGCGCGTCCTGGACGATCGTCGCGCGGATGGTCCCGCTGCAAGTGCTCTACGACGTCATCGCCAGCCCGTTCGTGGTGTGGGCCGTGCTGCGCGCGACCCGCCGGTACGAACGGCCGGAGCGGGGCCGCGACCGGTTCTCGGTCCCGGCGGCGCGGTACCGGGCGATGTCGGGACGGACGCGCCTGTGACCAACCGGACCCATCTCAGGCTGATCGTCCTCTACGTGACGGTCGGCGCGCTGCTCCTGGTCCTGGTCGGACGCCTGTGGACGATGCAGGTCCTGCAGGGCAAGCACTACCGGGAGGTCGCCGCCGACAACCGCACGCGCGACATCATCGTCCCGGCCGTCCGGGGGATGATCCTGGACGACCAGGGCCGCGCGCTCGTCCGCAACCGCACGGCGCTGGTCGTGTCGGTCGACCGGACGGTCGTCGCGCGGCAGAAGGACCGCGGCAAGGCCGTCCTGACAAGGCTCGCGGGCGTCCTCGGGACGAGCTACGACGACCTGATGATGAAGACGCGGCTGTGCGGCCCCGGCATCAAGCGCCCGTGCTGGCCCGGGTCGCCGTACCAGCCCATCCCCGTGGACGACAAGGTCGACCCGAAGCGCGCGCTGCAGATCATGGAGCGGCAGGAGGACTTCCCCGGCGTCACCGCGCAGGTCCAGGCCGTCCGGGAGTACCCGCGGCCCGAGGGCGCGAACGCCGCCCAGGCGCTCGGCTACCTCCAGCCGATCACGCAGGAGGAGCTGGACAAGCGCAAGGGCCTGAAGGTCACCGGCTACAGCGGCGCCGACCTGATCGGCCGGGACGGCCTGGAGGCGGTCTACGACGCCGACCTGCGCGGCGAGCCCGGCTTCCGCAAGGTCCTGGTGGACAGCCAGGGCCGCGTCACCGGCACCGCGCAGGACAAGTCCGCCGTCCCCGGCGGCAACCTGGTGACCAGCATCGACGCCGGGGTTCAGGGCGCGGCCGAGAAGGCCGTCCAGGACGCGGTGAAGTCGGCGCGCTCGCAGGGCAAGAAGGCCGACTCGGGCGCGGCCGTGGTGATGGACGTCCAGACCGGGCACGTCGTCGCGCTCGCCAGCTACCCGACCTACGACCCGTCCATCTGGACCGGCGGCATCTCGCAGGACGAGTACGACGCGCTGCTCGGAAAGAAGAAGGGCGAGCCGCTGATCTCGCGGGCCACGCAGGGGCAGTTCGCGCCGGGGTCCACGTTCAAGGTCTCGTCGGTCGCGGCGGCCGTCGGCGACGGCTACGACCTGCACGGCACCTACCAGTGCCCCGGCTCCTACGACGTCGGGAACCGCGCGTTCCGCAACTTCGAGGGCGAGTCGCGCGGCAGCATGAACCTGCACGAGGCGCTCGTCGTGTCCTGCGACACGGTCTTCTACAAGTTCGCCTACGAGGAGTGGCTCCGCGACGGCGGCACCAAGCCGAAGAAGAACCCGTCCGACCCGATGGTGCAGATGGCGCGGCAGTGGGGCTTCGGTAAGCGGACGGGGATCGACCTGCCGAGCGAGTCGTCCGGCCGGATCCCGGACCGGGCGTGGAAGACCGCGTACTGGAACGCGACCAAGAAGGCCGACTGCAAGGCCGCCAAGGACGGCTACCCCGACATCGAGGAGTCCGACCCGACGCGCGCCGCGTACCTGAAGGCGGTCGCGGCGGAGAACTGCACCGAGGGCTACGTGTGGCGCGCCGGTGACGCGGCGAACTTCTCGGTCGGGCAGGGCGACGTGCTCGCGACGCCGCTCCAGCTCACCCGCGCGTACGCGGCGCTCGCGAACGGCGGACGGCTCGTCGTCCCGCACATCGGGCAGGCGGTCGTCCGCGCGGACGGCAGCGTCGTGCGGCGCGTCCCGGACCCGGCGGCCGGCAAGCTCCCGGTCGATCCGAAGGTGCTGGCGTACATCCGCGGCGGCCTGGACGGCGTGACCAAGTCCGGCACGGCCGCCGGGGCGTTCAACGGCTTCGACTTCAAGAAGGTGGACGTCGCGGGCAAGACCGGCACCGCCGAGGTCTACGGCAAGGACGACACGTCCTGGTTCGCCTCGTTCGCCCCGGTGGACAACCCGCGCTACGCGGTCGTCGTGATGATCTCCCAGGGCGGGCAGGGCGCGAACGCCGCCGCCCCGGCCGTCCGGCAGATCTACGAGGCCATGTACGGGACCAAGGACCACCCGCCGCTGGTCGGCAAGGACGGGAGGCTGCCGTCGGCGCTGCCGCGCCCGCAGGCCGCGCTCGACCCGCAGCCGTCCGGGCCGGTCACCAAGCCGTCCACCGGGCCGTCCGGGCCGAGGCGCAGCGCGCCGCCCGGGCCGCTGACCCGGCCGACGTCCACGCCGTCCGGACCGTCCACACCGTCCGAGACGTCCGCGCCGCCCGAGGTGGCCGGGCGCCGCGCCACCGCGGGAGGCACGCCGTGACCGGGCTGAGCGGGCTCGCCGGGCCGGTCGAGGGCTACGGCGACCGGAACACCTGGCGGCGCAGCGCCGCCGGGCTGCGCCGCCTCGACTGGACGCTCGTCCTGTCGGTGGTCGCGCTGTCGGTGATCGGGACGCTGCTGGTCCGGTCCGCGACCTTCCACCTGCTGACCGAGCAGGGCCGCGACCCCGAGTGGTTCCTCAAGCGGCACATCCTCAACCTGGCGATCGGGCTCGGGCTCGGCACGGTCGTGACCGTCCTGGACTACCGGCTGCTGCGCGCGTACGTGCCGATCCTGTACGGGCTGGCCTGCGTCGGGCTGCTCGCGGTGATCACCCCGCTGGGCTCGACGATCAACGGCTCGCACTCCTGGATCGTGATCGGCGGCGGCTTCCAGGTGCAGCCGTCGGAGTTCGCCAAGGTCGGCCTGGTCGTGGTGATGGCCATGGTGCTCGGCGAGCCGCGGGACGGCGAGGTCGGCCCCGGCCGCCGGGACGTGCTGCTCGCGCTCGCCCTGGCCGGCGTCCCGGCCGGGCTGATCATGCTCCAGCCGGACCTCGGCACCACGCTGGTGTTCGCCGTGGTCGTGATCGGCATGCTCGCGGTGTCCGGCGCGGCCAAGCGGTGGATCGCCGGGCTGGTCGGCGGCGGCGTGCTGCTCGCCCTCGCGGTCTGGTTCTTCGGGATCCTCAAGCCCTACCAGCTCGCCCGGTTCACCGCCTTCATCGACCCGCACGCCGACCCGCGCGGCGCCGGCTACAACGCCCAGCAGGCGCGGATCGCGATCGGCTCCGGCGGCGTCCTCGGCAAGGGCCTGTTCCAGGGCGAGCAGACGGGCGGGCACTTCGTCCCCGAGCAGCAGACCGACTTCATCTTCACGGTCGCGGGGGAGGAGCTCGGCTTCCTCGGCGCGGCCCTGATCGTCCTGCTGCTGGGCCTGGTGCTGTGGCGCGGGCTGCGGATCGCCTCGCAGGCCGCCGACCTGTTCGGCACGCTGGTCGCGACGGGCGTGGTGTGCTGGCTGGCGTTCCAGTCGTTCGAGAACATTGGGATGACGCTGGGGATCATGCCGATCACCGGGCTGCCGCTGCCGTTCGTGTCCTACGGCGGGTCCGCGACGTTCGCGAACATGATCGCGCTGGGGCTGCTGCAGGCCGTGCACATCCGAAGACGCCCCTTCGACTGACCCGGGCGGTCGGCCCGCACGGCTCACCCGGACGGCTGACCTGGACGGTCGCCCGGACGGTCGGCGCGGCTGATCGTCGGCGCGGCGGACGGGCGTCCGATCGACCGGTTCCCCGGGGATAGGCTTGAGGGTCTGTCCCACGTCCAGCCATCGGAGGCGCACCGTCATGTCCGTAGAGTCGATCTTCCCGCGCCTGGAGCCGCTGCTCCCGAGCGTGCAGAAGCCGATTCAGTACGTCGGTGGCGAGTTGAACTCCCAGGCCAAGGACTGGGACGACGCGACCGTCCGCTGGGCGCTGATGTACCCCGACGCCTACGAGGTCGGGCTGCCGAACCAGGGCGTCCAGATCCTCTACGAGATCCTGAACGAGCGCGAGGGCGTGCTCGCCGAGCGTACCTACGCGGTCTGGCCGGACATGGAGCAGGTCATGCGGGAGCACGGCATCCCGCAGTTCACCGTCGACTCGCACCGCCCGGTCGGCGCGTTCGACGTGCTCGGCGTGTCGTTCTCCACCGAGCTCGGCTACACCAACCTGCTCACCGCGCTCGACCTGGCGGGCATCCCGTTCGAGGCGGCCGAGCGCGACGACTCGCACCCGATCGTCCTCGCGGGCGGGCACGCGGCGTTCAACCCCGAGCCCATCGCCGACTTCCTCGACGCCGCCGTGCTCGGCGACGGCGAGGAGATCGCGCTCGCGATCACCGAGGTGATCCGGGAGTGGAAGGACGAGGGCGAGCCCGGCGGCCGGGACGGCCTGCTGCTGCGCCTCGCCGAGACCGGCGGCGTGTACGTGCCGAAGTTCTACGACGTCGAGTACCTGCCGGACGGCCGCATCAAGCGCGTCGCGCCGAACCGCCCGGGCGTCCCGTGGCGGGTCGAGAAGCACACCGTCATGGACCTCGACCAGTGGCCGTACCCGAAGAAGCCGCTGGTCCCGCTGGCCGAGACGGTGCACGAGCGGTTCTCGGTCGAGATCTTCCGCGGCTGCACCCGCGGCTGCCGGTTCTGCCAGGCCGGAATGATCACCCGTCCGGTCCGGGAGCGGTCGATCACCACGATCGGCGCGATGGTGGACGAGGGCATCAAGCAGACCGGGTTCACCGAGGTGGGCCTGCTGTCGCTGTCCTCGGCCGACCACAGCGAGATCGCCGACGTCGCCAAGGGCCTCGCCGACCGCTACGAGGGCACGCACACCTCGCTGTCGCTGCCGTCCACCCGGGTGGACGCCTTCAACATCACGCTCGCCAACGAGTTCTCCCGCGGCGGCCGCCGCTCCGGCCTGACCTTCGCGCCCGAGGGCGGCTCCGAGCGGATGCGCAAGGTGATCAACAAGATGGTGTCGGAGGACGACCTCATCCGCACCGTCACCACCGCCTACGAGAACGGCTGGCGGCAGGTCAAGCTCTACTTCATGTGCGGGCTGCCCACCGAGACCGACGAGGACGTCCTGGAGATCGCCGGGATGGCCAAGCGCGTCATCCAGGCGGGCCGCGAGGCCACCGGCCGCAAGGACATCCGCTGCACGGTGTCCATCGGCGGGTTCGTGCCGAAGCCGCACACCCCGTTCCAGTGGGCGGCCCAGACCGACCACGAGACCGTCGACCGCCGGCTCCGGCTGCTCCGCGACGAGCTGCGCTCCGACAAGGAGTACGGCCGCGCGATCGGCCTGCGCTACCACGACGGCCAGCCGTCGGTGATCGAGGGCCTGCTGTCCCGCGGCGACCGCCGCGTCGGCAAGGTCATCCGCGCGGTGTGGGAGGACGGCGGCCGGTTCGACGGCTGGTCCGAGCACTTCTCCTACGAGCGCTGGACGGCGTCCGCCGAGAAGGCCCTGGCGGACGAGCCGGTCGACGTCGACTGGTACACCCTGCGCGACCGCGACGAGGTCGAGGTGCTGCCCTGGGACCACCTCGACGCCGGCCTCGACCGCGAGTGGCTCTGGCAGGACTGGCAGGACGCCGTGGACGAGACCGAGGTCGAGGACTGCCGCTGGACGCCCTGCTACGACTGCGGCGTCTGCCCGACCATGGGCACCGAGATCCAGATCGGCCCCACCGGCAAGAAGCTGCTCCCGCTCAGCGTGGTCTGACGCTCCCGGGCCCCCTACACCCCTTGTGAGCAGGGGGTGTCGGGGGTTCCGGCATGCCCGGGGGCCCAAGCGCGGCCAGGTGGCCGTACTCTATAGGGAGACGTTTTCGACTCGACACGAGTAGGAAGGACCAGAACGCTGCCTCCCATGCCGGAGGGTCCTGCACCGGCCCCCGTGATCCAGCGCCTGCGCGTCCGCTATGCCAAGCGGGGCAGGCTGCGGTTCACGAGCCACCGCGACATTTCCCGGGCCGTGGAACGCGCCGTGCGGCGTGCCGGGATTCCGGTCGCGTTCAGTGCCGGATTCACTCCGCACCCGAAGATCTCCTATGCGGGTGCGGCGGCGACCGGGGTGGCCAGTGAGGCCGAATACCTCGAAATCGGGTTGACCGAGCCCCGCGACCCTGCGCGGGTGCGCGCCGAGCTCGACGCCGCCCTGCCGCCGGGCCTCGACATCGTGGACGTCGTGGCCCTCCCGGCCGGGACGGGCAAGAGCAGCGCGCTGGCCGACCGGCTCCAGGCGTCCGAGTGGCGGGTACGGCTGGGCGGTGTCGCCGAGGGCGACGCCGCGGCGGCCGTGTCCGGGTTCCTGGACGCCGGCGCGGTAGAGGTCGAACGCCTTACCAAGAAGGGACGCCGCCGTTTCGACGTGCGCGCGGCCGTGTCGGCCCTGGAGCTCGCTCCGGACGACCGGCGCGGCACCGGGGCGACGGATGCCCCATGTGCGATACTTCGCATGGTTGTGCGGCACACCACACCCGCCGTACGACCCGACGACATCCTCACCGGTCTCCGCCAGGTCGCCGACCTCGCGCCGCCGTCACCCCCGCTGGTGACCAGGCTGGCGCAGGGGCCCCTGGACGAGCGGACCGGTGAGCTCGCGGATCCGCTCGATCCCGACCGGGAGACCGCGGCAGCGGCCGGCGACGATGCCGGCCGGGCCGATGGTCCCGCCTTGCCGCGGTCCGGCGACGCCGTGGGCGTGGATGCCGTCAGCGCCCGCTCGTAGGGCCGAAGCCGCCGCCGCCACGCCCGTGGCGGCGCGGAACCGGCCGCAGGGAGCGGCGGGCGCGCCCCCGACGACTTCGTCGTCGTGCCTGGACCCGACGTCCAGGCGCGTCGGCGCCGATGACTGACGGAGTGCTCTCGTGCGGCGCACCGCGGCGGACCGCCCAAGCAGGGCGGCACGCGCGGACGCGCCCGGGAGCCTGACGGGAGATTGCCCGCATGCTTGATAACGAGCCGAACAATCCGGCCACCGAGGCCCAAGGCGCCGGCGACGCGCGCCCTTCGGTGACCACCACCCGCCGCCGCGTGGCGAGCCGTCCGGCCGGTCCGCCGCCGGACGTCGACGACGACGCGGCCGGTTCCGCCGCGAAGAAGCCGACCCGCGCGCGCAAGAGCACGGCGAAGACGTCGGCCGCCACGGCCGAGCCGGGCGCCGAGGTGAAGGTCGTCAAGACCACCCGCCGCCGCGCCGCGACCCGCGCCGCCGCGCCGCCGCCGGACGTCGAGGAGTCCGCCGCCTCGGCCGCCGCTCCGGGCGCCGCCGACGACACTGCGGCTCCGGCCGAGGCCGCCGGCAAGGCGAAGACCACCCGGCGCACCCGCGCCACGACCGCCGCCGCGTCCGACGCGTCCGCCGATGGTGAAGCGCCGTCCGCCGCGTCCGGGCAGGACGAGGCGTCCGAGCCCGCCGTGAAGGTGACGCGGACCACGCGCCGCCGCGCGGCCGTCCGCGCCGCGGCCCCGCCGCCCGAGCCGGACGAGACCGCCTCCGCGGGAGCCGCCGGCAGCGCCTCCGCGCTGGAATCCGCTTCCCAGGAGGCTTCCGAGGCCGAGGCCGCCGCTCACGCCGGCACCGCGGCCGTGTCCGCCCCCGCCGAGGACGAGGGCGCCACGAAGCGGAGCCGCACCCGCCGCCGCGCGCCCCGCGCCGCCGACGAGACCGGCGCGCCCGCCGTGACCGGCGCCGAGGCCGGTGCCGACGCCGACGAGGCGCCGGCCGAGGAGGCGCCGAAGACCTCCCGCACCCGGACGCGCAAGCGCGCCACCGTGACCGCCGACTCCGCCGAGCCGGCCGGCAGCACCGGCACCGTGCCGCCCGTCCCGGGCGCCGCGCCCGTCGAGGCCGCCGAGCCGCAGGTCGACGAGAACGAGCCCGCGTCGGGCGTGGGCGTGCCGGGCGTGACGTTCCAGCCGCCGACGATGGTCGTGTTCCAGCCGCCGCAGCCGTCCACCGCGCCGCCCTCGCGCAGGAAGGCGCAGGAGGAGCGGCCCGCCGCCGAGGACGAGGCCGAGACCGAGCCGGAGACCGACGAGCGCGCCGAGGCGTCCGCCGACGAGCAGGACGAGGACGACCGCCCGTCGTCCCGCCGCCGCCGTCGCCGGGGCGGCCGCGGCCGGGGCCGCAACCGCGAGGGCGGCGAGGACGAGGCCGCCGAGTCCGAGGACGAGGAGCCCGCCGAGACCGCCCGCGCCGCCAAGGACACCGCGTCCGCCAAGGACGGCAAGGACGGCAAGCAGGCCAAGGCCGCCAAGGCCGCGCCGAAGGCCGCCGAGGAGCAGGACGAGGACGAGTCCGACGAGGAGGGCGACGAGTCCGGCGCGTCCGGTTCGTCCCGCCGCCGCCGTCGCCGCCGGCGCCGCTCGGGCAGCGAGGACGGTCCCGCCGACGACCTCCCGCCGAACACCGTCGTGCACGTCCGCGAGGTGCGCGAGGCGCCGTCCCGCCCGGTCGAGGACGAGGTGCAGGCCGTCCGCGGCTCGACCCGCCTGGAGGCCAAGAAGCAGCGCCGCCGGGAGGGCCGCGAGCAGGGCCGCCGCCGCCCGCCGGTGGTCACCGAGGCCGAGTTCCTGGCCCGCCGCGAGTCGGTCAAGCGCGAGATGGTCGTCCGGCAGGAGGGCGACCGCACCCAGATCGCCGTCCTTGAGGACGACGTCCTGGTCGAGCACTACATCAACCGCGCCAGCCACCAGAGCTACGTCGGCAACGTGTACCTCGGCAAGGTGCAGAACGTGCTGCCGTCGATGGAGGCCGCGTTCGTCGACATCGGCAAGGGCCGCAACGCCGTGCTGTACGCGGGCGAGGTCAACTGGGACACCGCCGGCCTGGAGGGCCAGCCGCGCCGGATCGAGTCCGCGCTGAAGTCCGGCCAGTCGGTGCTGGTGCAGGTCACCAAGGACCCGCTCGGCCACAAGGGCGCCCGGCTGACCAGCCAGGTCTCGCTGCCCGGCCGCTACCTGGTGTACGTGCCGGACGGCTCGATGACCGGCATCAGCCGCAAGCTGCCGGACAAGGAGCGCAGCCGCCTCAAGCAGATCCTCAAGCGGGTCATGCCGGAGAACGCCGGCGTGATCGTCCGGACCGCCGCCGAGGGCGCGACGGAGGAGGAGCTGGCGCGCGACGTGTCCCGCCTGGCCGCCCAGTGGGAGCACATCCAGAAGCAGGTCAAGACGGCGTCCGCGCCGTCCCTGCTGCACGGCGAGCCGGACCTGACGATCCGCGTCATCCGCGACATCTTCAACGAGGACTTCACCAAGCTCGTCGTCCAGGGCGAGGGCGCCTGGGAGACGGTCTCGGAGTACGTCGGCTACGTCGCGCCGCACCTGGAGGACCGGGTCGAGAAGTGGACCGGCGCCGGCGACGTCATGGGCGCGTTCCGGATCGACGAGCAGATCGCCAAGGCGCTGGACCGCAAGGTCTGGCTGCCGTCCGGCGGCTCGCTGGTCATCGACCGCACCGAGGCGATGACCGTGATCGACGTGAACACCGGCAAGTTCACCGGCCAGGGCGGGAACCTGGAGGAGACGGTCACCCGCAACAACCTGGAGGCGGCCGAGGAGATCGTCCGGCAGCTCCGGCTCCGCGATATCGGCGGCATCGTGGTGATCGACTTCATCGACATGGTGCTGGAGTCCAACCGGGACCTGGTGCTGCGCCGCCTGGTGGAGTGCCTGTCCCGGGACCGCACCAAGCACCAGGTCGCCGAGGTGACCTCGCTGGGCCTGGTCCAGATGACCCGCAAGCGGGTCGGGCAGGGCCTGCTGGAGGCCTTCTCCGAGACCTGCGAGAGCTGCAACGGCCGCGGCATCCACGTGCACCTGACGCCGGTCGAGCCGAAGGGCGCCGACAAGGCGTCCGGCGGCGGGCCGGCGAAGGAGTCCGGCCGCCGCCGCAAGCGCAAGGGCGACGTCGAGCGCGCGGTCGAGGAGAAGCTGTCCCGCTCGTCCCGCAAGGACGACGAGGAGCCCGACGCGCAGGCCGCCGTGGAGGCCGCCGAGGCCGCGGAGGAGTCCGAGGGCACCGCGCCCGGCGCGCTGACCGACGAGCCGGTCGAGGCGTCCTCGAACGGCCGGGCCCGCCGCCGCACCCGCCGCGCGACCCGCCCGGCCGCGGCCCCGCCCGAGCCCGCCGTCGCCGACTGACCCACCGAACGCGCCCCCGCCGTCCCACCCCGGGACGCCGGGGGCGCTTTCACGTTCGGACGCGGTGCGTCCGCCTCGCCGTTCTGCACCAGACGGGCGGTACGTGTCAGACGGCGTCCGTCTGCGGGAGGCGGCGCTTCCGCCTGCGCGCTGTGTCAGGCGGCGGGGGTGGGGCGGAAGGTGCGGCGGTAGGTCTGGGGGGAGACGTCCAGGGTGGCGCGGAAGCGCTGGCGGAGGGCGGTTCCGGTGCCGAAGCCGGCGCGGCGGGCCACGGCGTCCACCGGGAGGTCGGTGGCTTCGAGCAGGTGGCGGGCCAGGTCCAGGCGCTGGCCGGCGAGCCAGCGGCCGGGGCTGACGCCGGTCTCGGCGCGGAAGGCGCGGGTGAACGTGCGGACGCTGAGGCCCGCGTGCGCGGCGAGGTCGGCGAGCGTGAGCGGGTCGCCGAGGCGTTCCAGGGCCCAGGCGCGGGTGGGGGAGAGGCCGTCCGCGCGCTCCTCCGGGACGGGCCGCCGGACGTACTGGGCCTGCCCGCCGTCCCGCCACGGCGGGGTGACGCAGGCGCGCGCTACCTCGCCCGCCACCTCGCTGCCGTGGTCGCGCCGGACCAGGTGCAGGCACAGGTCGATCCCGGCGGTGACGCCGGCCGAGGTCAGCACGTCCCCGTCGTCCACGTACAGGACGTCGGGATCGACGCGGACGGCGGTGAACATGCGCTGGAGCAGGTCGGCCTCGCGCCAGTGCGTGGTGGCGCGGCGGCGGTCCAGCAGCCCGGCGGCGGCCAGCACGAACGCGCCGGTGCAGATCGCGACCAGCCGGGTGCCGGGGCGGACGGACGCGAGGGCGTCGCGCAGCGCGTCCGGCAGCGGGGCGCCGTGCCGGATGCCGTCCAGCGCGTGCGAGGGCGGCAGCACGACCGTGTCCGCCGAGGCCAGCAGGGACGCGTCGTGCTCCACGGCGATCGAGAAGTCGCCGCTCGCCCGGACCGGCCCGCCGTCCAGGGTGCACGTCGCGACCGAGTAGAGCGGCTCGCCGGTCGCCGAGCGGGCCGCTCCGAAGATCCGTCCGGGGATGCCCAGTTCGAAGGGGACGACGCCGTCCAGCGCGAGGACCACCACACGATGCATGGCCCGATTCTTTCGTATCGCGTCCATCGGGCCACTGCCAGGCCCGGTCGGAGACCGGGAACCTGGAGGCGGTCCGATCCACGCATGCAGGGCAGGAAGATCACATGGCAGAGAACACGATGCGCGCCGTCAGCCAGGACGAGCCGGGCGGCCCGGAGGTCCTGAAGATCGTCGAGACCGCGCGGCCGGAGCCGGGCGCGGGCGAGGTGCTGGTCCGGGTGCACGCCGCCGGGATCAACCCGACGGACTGGAAGACCCGGCAGCGCGGCCGGTTCTCGGACGGCTCGACGCCCCCGTTCACCCTCGGGTTCGACGTGTCCGGGGTGGTGGAGGCCGTCGGTTACGGCGTCGCGCTCTTCCAGCCCGGGGACGAGGTGTTCGGCATGCCCCGCTTCCCGCACCCCGCCGGGGCCTACGCCGAGTACGTCACCGCGCCCACCCGGCACTTCGCGCCCAAGCCGCCGAGCCTCGACCACGTCCACGCCGCCGCGCTGCCGCTGGCCGCGCTCACCGCCTGGCAGGCGCTGGTCGACACCGCGGACGTCCGGCCGGGCGAGCGGGTCCTGATCCACGCGGCGGCAGGCGGGGTCGGCCACCTGGCCGTCCAGATCGCCAAGGCGCGCGGCGCGTACGTGATCGGCACGGCCCGCGCCGCCAAGCACGGCTTCCTCCGGGACCTCGGCGCGGACGAGCTGGTCGACTACACCGAGCAGGACTTCGCCGAGGCCGTCCGGGACGTCGATGTCGTCCTGGAGGCGATCGGCGGCGACTACCCGGCAAGGTCCGTCCGCACGCTGAAGCCAGGAACCGGGCGCCTGGTCTCGATCCTCCCAATGGACGGCCCGGTCCCCGGCGCCGAGGACCGGGGCGTCCGGGCGGGGTTCGTCCTGGTGGAGCCGGACTGCCATGCGCTGCGCGAGATCGCCGCGCTGGTCGAGGACGGCCGCCTCAAGGTCCGCGTCCAGGAGACCTTCCCGCTGGAGAAGGCGGCGGACGCGCACGCGGCGGGGGAGACCGGCCGGACCGCAGGTAAGATCGTCCTGACGGTCGCGTAGCGGCCCGCGCGGACGATCTCCGCGCGGCAGCGGGACCGCGGTCCGGTGATCAAGCCGGCGGGGCGGGCGCGGTTCGCCTTACCCCGGAGCGTCCGGTAACCTTGGCAGACGGCGCGTGTCAGCGCGCCATCTCGACTTGCACGCGGAGCGGCGGTGACGCCGCGGTCGGTGCAGACACCCCGGCCCGTCCGGCCGGGGAGGAGCAGAGAGCGCCCGCGGCCACCTGGCCGTGTGGTGCGCCGTCCCCGGCCCCGGCCGGGGATAGGCCCCCAATCCTGGGGGCTGGTGAAGACCACGCGCGGGACCGGTTCGATCCGGAAGCGCGCGTTGAACGAAGGGTTTCCGCGTGTACGCGATCGTCCGCGCAGGCGGCAGGCAGGAGAAGGTCGCCGAGGGCGACGTCCTCACCGTCGACAAGCTCGACGCCGAGGTCGGCTCCACGGTGACGTTCCCGGCGCTGCTGGTCGTCGACGGCGGCAACGTCGTCAGCAAGCAGGCCGACCTGGCCTCCTACGAGGTCACCGCCGAGATCCTCGGCGCGGTCAAGGGCCCGAAGATCCACATCATGCACTACCGGAACAAGACCGGGTACAAGCGGCGGATGGGTCACCGTCAGCCGTACACCGAGGTCAAGATCACCGGTATCAAGGCCGGGAAGTAAGGGAGGCCCCGAATGGCACACAAGAAGGGCGCGTCGTCCAGCCGCAACGGCCGCGACTCCAACGCCAAGCGTCTGGGTGTCAAGCGCTTCGGCGGCCAGCTGGTCAACGCCGGCGAGATCATCGTCCGCCAGCGCGGCACCCACTTCCACCCCGGCCCGGGGGTCGGCCGCGGCGGCGACGACACGCTGTTCGCGCTGGTCGCGGGGCACGTGGCGTTCCGCCGGTACCGTGGCCGCAACGCCGTGACCATCGTCCCGCCGGCGGAGTAAGTCCGCCACGCAGCGACGTTAGAGAAGGGGCGGACCGTTTTCGGCGGTCCGCCCCTTCGCTTTGTTCAGGAGAGACCAGGAGGAGTCGTGGCCCCCAACACCGGAGCCGGCGCGCAGTTCGTGGACCGGGTCGTGCTGCACGTGGCGGCGGGGAACGGCGGGCACGGCTGCGCCTCCGTCCACCGCGAGAAGTTCAAGCCGCTCGGCGGTCCCGACGGGGCCAACGGCGGCAACGGCGGCGACGTCGTCCTGGAGGTCGACGCCAACACCGCCAGCCTGCTCGACTACCACCGCCGCCCGCACCGCAAGGCGCAGAACGGGCGGCCGGGCCAGGGCGGCATGCGCACCGGCGCGAACGGCGAGACCGTCGTCCTGCCGGTGCCGGACGGCACGGTCGTGAAGACCCGCGACGGCGAGGTGCTGGCCGACCTGGTCGGCGAGGGCACCCGCTTCGTCGTCTCGCAGGGCGGGCGCGGCGGCCTCGGCAACGCGGCGCTCGCGACCGCCAAGCGCAAGGCCCCCGGGTTCGCGCTGCTCGGCGAGCCCGGCGAGGAGCGCGACGTCGTGCTGGAGCTGAAGAGCGTCGCGGACGTCGCACTCGTCGGCTTCCCGAGCGCGGGCAAGTCGTCGCTGATCGCGGCGCTGTCCGCGGCCAAGCCGAAGATCGCCGACTACCCGTTCACCACCCTGATCCCGAACCTCGGCGTGGTCAGCGCGGGCGACACGACCTACACCGTCGCGGACGTCCCGGGCCTGATCGAGGGCGCCAGCGAGGGCAAGGGCCTCGGCCTGGAGTTCCTGCGGCACATCGAGCGGTCGTCCACGCTCGCGCACGTCCTCGACTGCGCGACCCTGGAGCCGGGCCGCGACCCGGTCTCCGACTTCGAGGTCATCGAGACCGAGCTGCAGGCGTACGACCGCGTCCTCGGCGACCGGCCGCTGTCGGACCGTCCGCGCATCGTCGTGCTCAACAAGGTGGACGTCCCGGACGGCCGCGACCTCGCCGACATCGTCCGGCCCGAGTTCGAGAAGCGCGGGCTGAAGGTGTTCGAGGTGTCCGCGGCGACGCACGAGGGGCTGCGCGAGCTGTCGTTCGCGATGGCCGAGATGGTCAAGCAGTACCGCGCGTCGCTCCCGGCGGTCGAGCCGACCCGCCTGGTGATCCGCCCGGTGCCGGTCGGCGGGGACGTCGACTACGAGGTCAAGCACATCGGCGAGAACACCTACCTGATCACCGGCGACAAGCCCGTCCGCTGGCTGAAGCAGACCGACTTCAGCAACGAGGAGGCCGTCGGCTACCTCGCCGACCGGCTCGCCCGCCTCGGTGTCGAGGAGGAGCTGGCCCGGGCCGGCGCGACCGCCGGCGCCACGGTCATGATCGGCACGATGGACGACGCGATCGTGTTCGACTGGGAGCCGGAGGCCGCGGCCGCCGCTGCCGCCGACTCCCCGCGCGGCACCGACCGGCGGCTCGACGCCGCGTCCGGGCACCGGCGCACCAACGTCGAGCGCCGCGCCGAACTTGAGGAGAAGCGCGCCGCCCGGCGCGCGGGCTACACCGACGAGGACTGACCCGGCCTGGCCCTCGCGCGCCGGCTCGACCCCCCAGGAGGACTGGTGACCATCCGAAAGGCGATCGGGAGCGCCCGGCGGATCGTGGTGAAGGCGGGCTCGTCCTCGCTGACCACGCCGCAGGGCACCATCGACGCCAACCGGATCGACGCGCTGGTGGACGTGCTGGCCGCGCGCCGCGCCGCCGGGACCGAGATCGTGTTCGTGTCGTCCGGCGCGATCGCCGCCGGGCTCGGCCCGCTCGGGCTGGCCCGGCGCCCGCGCGACCTGGCCACCCAGCAGGCCGCCGCGTCCGTGGGGCAGGGGCTGCTGGTCGCCCGGTACACCGCGTCGTTCGCGCGGTACGGGCTGACCGTCGGGCAGGTGCTGCTCACGCCGGACGACATGATGCGCCGCTCGCACCACCGCAACGCGCAGCGCGCGGTCGGGCAGCTGCTCGCGCTCGGCATCGTCCCGATCGTGAACGAGAACGACATGGTCGCGACCGACGAGATCCGGTTCGGCGACAACGACCGGCTCGCCGCGCTCGTCGCCCACCTGACCAGGGCCGACGCGCTCGTCCTGCTCTCCGACGTGGACGCGCTGTACACCGGCGACCCGTCCCGTCCGGGCGCGGCGCGGATCGAGGAGGTGCGCACACCCGCCGACCTCGCCGGGATCGAGCTCGGCGGATCCGGACGGGTCGGCACCGGCGGCATGGTCACCAAGGTCGAGGCGGCGCGGATCGCCGGCGTCCCGGTCGTCCTGACGAACGCCGCGCGCGCCGCCGCCGCGCTCGCCGGGGAGCCGGTCGGCACCTACTTCCACCCCGGGGACGCGCCGCGCATGTCGTCCCGCAACCTGTGGCTCGCGCACGCGACGACCGGGCAGGGCCGGGTCGTGCTGGACGCGGGCGCGGTCGAGGCGGTCGTGCAGCGCCGCAAGTCGCTGCTGCCCGCCGGGGTCACCGGCGTGCAGGGCGAGTTCGCGGCGGGCGACCCGGTCGACCTGGTCGGCGCGGACGGCCTGGTCGTCGCGCGCGGCCTGGTCAACTACGACGCCGCCGAGATCCCCGAGCTGATGGGCCGCTCGACGCGCTGGCTGGCGCGCGAGCTGGGCCCGGAGTACGAACGCGAGGTCATCCACCGCGACCACCTGGTCGTGCTGGCCTGAGCCGATCCACCTGCATACGGTCAATGGCGCCCGTCCGAACCGCGGAACATGGGAAAGGGGTTCGCCGATGAGCGAGCCGGTCAACGAGCAGCCGATCGAGGCGGCCGACCAGGAGCGGGACGCGTTCCTGCGCGTCGCCGAGTTCGGCCGGGCCGCGTCGGCGGAGCTGGCGCCGCTGCCGCGCGCCGCCAAGGACGCGGCGCTGCACGCGATCGCGGACGCGCTGGTCGCGCGCGCCGACGAGATCGTCAAGGCGAACGACGGCGACGTCGCGCGGGCGCGCGAGGCGGGCACGTCCGAGGCGATGATCGACCGGCTGGCGCTGAGCCGCGAGCGCGTCGGGGCGATCGCCGCGGCCGTCCGCAAGGTCGCCGAGCTGCCTGACCCGGTGGGCGAGACCGTCCGCGGCTACGTGCTGCCGAACGGCCTGTCGGTGCAGCAGGTCCGGGTGCCGCTGGGCGTCGTCGGGATCATCTACGAGGGCCGTCCGAACGTCACCGTGGACGCGGCGGCGCTGTGCCTGAAGAGCGGCAACGTGGCGCTGCTGCGCGGGTCGTCCTCGGCGGTCGGGTCGAACACCGCGCTCGTCGCGATCATGCAGGACGCGCTGCGCGGCACGGCCGTGCCGGAGGACGCCGTCCAGCTCGTCCCGGGCACCTCGCGCGCTTCGGTGAAGCACCTGATGCGGGCGCGCGGCCTCGTGGACGTGCTGATCCCGCGCGGCGGCGCGTCGCTGATCAACTCGGTGGTGCAGGAGTCCACGGTCCCGGTGATCGAGACCGGCGTCGGCAACTGCTCGGTCTACGTGGACGAGTCGG
This sequence comes from Actinomadura rupiterrae, assembly GCF_024172125.1. Taxonomy (GTDB): domain Bacteria; phylum Actinomycetota; class Actinomycetes; order Streptosporangiales; family Streptosporangiaceae; genus Spirillospora; species Spirillospora rupiterrae. The sequence continues at coordinate 55,393 of NZ_JAMZEA010000021.1, read as the reverse complement.
CCGACCTGGACATGGCGCTGGAGATCCTGGTGAACGCCAAGACGCAGCGCCCGTCGGTGTGCAACGCGGCCGAGACCGTGCTCATCCACGCGAACGTCGCCGACAAGTTCCTGCCGCGCGCGCTCGCTGCGCTCAAGGACAGGGGCGTGACCGTCCACGGCGACCAGCTCGTCCGCGCCTACTCGCCGGACGTCGTCGCCGCCACCGAGGACGACTGGTACGCCGAGTACCTCTCGCTCGACATCGCCGCCCGGGTCGTCCCGACGCTGGACGAGGCCGTCGCGCACATCCGCAGGTACGGGTCGGGGCACACCGAGGCGATCATCACCGACTCGCAGCCCGCCGCGAAGCGGTTCGTCGCGCTGGTCGACTCGGCCGCCGTGATGGTGAACGCCTCGACCCGGTTCACCGACGGCGAGGAGTTCGGGTTCGGCGCGGAGATCGGCATCTCGACGCAGAAGCTGCACGCGCGCGGCCCGATGGGGCTGCCGGAACTGACGTCCACCAAGTACGTCGTCACCGGCGAGGGCCACACCCGGGGCTGACCTTTTACTGCGGCGCCGCGTCCCGTTCGGGGCGCGGCGCTGTGCTCTGCGCCTCATGTGACAGATTGACTCTTGATGTAACTGTGCACGCTGTGGTCTGATTCACTCTCGTGAACCAAGCTTCCCGGTCGGCGGGCGTGTCCCGCCGCAGCGTCCTGCTGGGCGCGGGGGCCGCGGGACTCGCGGTCTCCGGCCTGGCCGCGTTCCCCGCCCGTCCCGGCCTCGCCGCGCCCCCGCTCCGCGGCCCGGCCGCAGGGACGACCCTGGACCGCACCCTGGTCCCCGGTCGTCCCGGGGCGGGCGGCTACCGGAAGCTCGTCGCCGGCCCCGGCGAGCCGCACCTGCTCCGCCGCGACCTCGGCGGGACGGCCGCCGCCCGCCGCGCCGCGACCCGCCGCGGGATCCTCGCGTTCGGCCAGCTCACCGACGTGCACATCGTGGACGCGCAGTCCCCGGGCCGGGTCGAGTTCCTGGACCGGATCAAGGACCTGGTGAGCGCGATCCCGACCGAGGGCGCCTACCGCCCGCAGGAGATCCTCACCACGCACGTCGCCGAGGCGATGGTCCGCGCGATGAACCGCGTCGGACGCGGCCCCGCGACCGGCCTCGGCCTGGCGTTCACCATCAACACCGGCGACGCCGCCGACAACACCCAGCTCAACGAGCTGCGCTGGATCATCGACCTGCTGGACGGCCGCCCGATCACCCCCGACTCCGGCGACCCGCGCCGCTACGAGGGCGTGATGGACGGCGTCGGCTACAGCGCCGCCTACTGGCACCCGGACGGCCCGCCGCCCGGCCACGCCGCCGACCAGGCGATCGCCAAGCACGGCTTCCCGCGCGTCCCGGGCCTGCTCGACGCGGCCCGCCGGCCGTTCCACGCGACCGGCCTGCGCACCCCGTGGCTCGCCGCGTTCGGCAACCACGACGGCCTCATGCAGGGCAACCTCCCGCCGAACCCGCTGCTCGCCTCGCTCGCGACCGGCGGCACGAAGATCGTCGCCCCCGCCGACGCCGCCCAGGCCGACCGCCTGGCCCGCGTCCTGCGCACGGGGAACGCGGGCGAGTTCGCCCGCATCGCCGCGCAGTCGAACGGCGGCCTGTTCCGCCAGGTCACGCCCGACCCGCGGCGCCGCGTCCTGTCCCGCGCGGAGGTCGTCCGCGAGCACTTCAACACGACCTCGTCCTTGCGCGGCCACGGCTTCACCGCCGAGAACCTCCGCAAAGGCACCGCCTACTACGGCTTCGACCAGGGCATCGTCCGCGGCCTCGTCCTGGACACCGTCAACCCGAACGGCTACTCGGAGGGCTCGCTCGACAAGGCCCAGTTCGCCTGGCTGGAGGCCCAGCTCAAGGCCGGCAGCCGCACCTACTACGACACCTCGGGCCGCAAGGTCTCGCACAACGTGAAGAACCGGCTGTTCGTCCTGTTCAGCCACCACACCCTCGCGTCCCTGGGCAACCCCCTCGGCGGCGGACGCGTCCTGGGCGACGAGGTCAAGGCGCTCCTGCTGCGCTTCCCGAACGTCGTCCTCTGGGTGAACGGCCACACCCACGTCAACCAGGTCACCCCGCACCCCCGCAAGGGCGGCGGCGGCTTCTGGGAGGTCAACACGGCCGCCCACATCGACTTCCCGCAGCAGAGCCGCATCGTCGAACTGGCCGACAACCGCGACGGCACCCTCTCGGTCTTCGCGACCGTCCTGGACTCCGCGGCCCCCGAATCCTCCCGCAGCCTCACCGACCCGGTCTCCCTCGCGTCCCTCTCCCGCGAACTCTCCGCCAACGACTGGCAGGACACCCCCGCCCACCGCCGAGGCACCCCCGAAGACCGCAACGTCGAGCTGCTAGTCCCGTCCCCCTTCTGACCTGCGGCGCCGGCGATCCGCGGATCGCCGGCGCTCAGAGGCCCCGGAGCGTCAGCAGCGTGTACGCGGCGACGCTGGAGTCATCGGTGATCTCGCCGCGCAGCACCATGTCCCGGAACTGGACGCGCGAGAAGAACCCCTGCCGCATGTCCTGCTCCTCGGGTTCCCGGTCGTGCGGCCCCTGCTCCAGCTCGGACGCCACCCACACGTTGAAGCCCTGGTTGGACGACCCGTGCGAGCCGTGCAGGAACCCGATGTGCTGCAGCTTCCCCGCCCGCAGCCCCGTCTCCTGCGCCAGTTCCATCCGCGCCAGCTCCTCCGGGTCGCCGTCCTCCCGGTTCGGCCGCGCCCCCTGCGGAAAGTTCCACGCCCGCCGCCCGATCGGGTACCGGAACTCCTCCACCAGCACGAACCCGTCATCCTGCACCGGAATGACCAGCGCGAAGTCCGGCCGATCGATCACCCCGTAAACCCCCCGAGACCCGTCCCCCCGCTCGATCTCGTCCTCCCGCACCAGCATCCAAGGATTCTCGTAGACCACCCGACTACCAACCTGCCTGATCCCACTCATCCCCCCATCATCCCCACCCGCGCGCTCGCCGGAGCGGAGCGCGCGGGGTTGTGGAATTCGTGGCGGGCTGGGACGCGCTCGGCAACGCCTGGAGTCGGTGCTGGGACGTTGCCGAGCCGCTGTTCGCCGGTGCCGCCGCCCCTTGTATCGCGTGGACGACGGGTCAGTGGTGGTTTGTGAGGGTGGTGGCTACGGCGCGGAAGGCGTGGAGGGCTTCGGCCATGTGGGTGTCGGAGTTCAGGTCTTGGCTGGTTTTGACGATGACGACGTGGTCCTTGGGGGAGACGTATACGAACTGGCCGAGGATGCCGATCGCGGTGTAGTCGCCTCTGTCGCCGTCGCCGCGCCACCACTGGTAGCCGTAGCCGTAGGTGTTGTCCGGGATGTCGGGGGTGTCCGGGGTGAGGTGGTGGGGCTGGAGGTAGGGCTCGGTGCTGTGCGTGGAGTCGCGTACCCAGGAGGACGGGATGACCTGGCGTCCGCCGGCGCGGCCGTTGCGGAGGTAGAGCAGGCCGAAGCGGGCGAAGTCGCGGACGGTCGCGTGGTAGCAGCAGTAGCCGATGTCGTTGCCCGCGTAGTCGTGGCCCATGAGCATCGGCGTCTCCATACCGGCAGGACGCCAGATCTGGTCCTGGACGTAGGCCGATAGGGGACGTCCTACGGCTTTGCTCACGACCCAGCCGAGCACGAACGTGTTCATCGAGTCGTAGTTCCATCTGGTGCCGGGTTCGCGGTCGCGGACGGCCTCGCGCGCCTGCGCGGTGAGGGGCGTCCCGAACACCATGCGGATCGTCGTCGCCGTAGAGCCCTTGGTCGGGTCCGTGTACTGCGTCTCGTCGTACTTGTGGCCGGACGCCATGTGCAGGACGTCCTTGATGCTGACGCCGTCGTAGCCCGTCCCGCGCAGTTCCGGGACGTACTTGGTCACCGGGTCGTCCACCGAGCGGATGTGTCCGTCCGCTATGGCGGCGCCCACGGCCGTCGCGGTGATCGACTTTCCGACCGACCACGAGTTGAAGCGGCTGGCCTGGTTGTAGCCGGAGAAGTAGCGCTCGTCCACGACCTGGTCGTCATGCAGGACGAGGTAGCCGAGCGTGGACGACCGCTTCAGGAAGTCCGACAGCGTTCTCGTCTGGCCCTTGTAGGTGTACGTGGGGTCGATCTCGTGCGCGCGCGTCACGAGAGGTTCGGGACGTCCCGAAACCGCGATCGTGGTCGTCGGGTAGAAGGGCACGTGCGCCAGCAGCGGCAGGGGCAGGGGGCCGTCGTCCGCCCTGACCGGCGACGACAGGACGGACGCCAGCAGCACGGCCGTCGAGGCCGCGGCGGCCACACCTCGCTTGAGCATGGGGGCTCCGTTCGTTGGGGGGACCCGCATGAAAACAGCTAAGCACCAATGGTGTCAACAATGGTGCTTAACGTCCGCGGCTATCCTGGCGCGATGACCGAGCCAGCTCCCGCACCCGTCCGGCGCCGCCGCTCCCTGGGCTTCCTCACCCCGGAGCTGATCGTGGACACGGCCATGGCGATCATGGAGCGGGACGGCGCGGACGCGCTGACCTTCCGGCGGCTCGGCACCGAGCTGGGTGTCGACCACACCGCCGTGCTGCGCCACTTCGGCGGCAAGGACGACCTGCTCCTCGCGATCACCGACCGGCTGCTCGCCGAGTCCCTGGACGGCTTCCAGCCCGCCGAGGGCTGGCGCGAGACCCTCTCCGACCTGGCCCGGCGCGTCCGCCGCGCCTGCCGCTCCCACCCGCACGCGGCCGCGCTCGTCGCGGGCCGCACCGCCCGCCGCGACGCCGAGTTCGTGGGCGCGGAGATCGTGATCGGCGCGCTCCTCCAGGCGGGGCTCCGGGGCCGCGAGGCCGCCTCCTGCTACCGCGCCCTGGTGGACGTCGCGCTCGCCTACTCGGCCTTCGAGGCCGTCCAGCTCACCCTGTCCGACGACGCCATGGCCGGCGACCGCCGCGCCTGGAGCCGCGAGTACCTGTCCCTGCCCCCGGACGAGTACCCCAACATCGCCGAGGTCGCCCCCCACCTCCCCGAGGTCGACGCCGAGGACCAGTTCGAGGTCGCCCTCGACCTGTTCCTCGACGCCGTGGAACTCCGCGCCACCCGGAACTGACCGGGCGCCGCACCGTCCTCAGAAGGTCTTGCTCGTGGCCGCCAGGTACGCACCCTGAGCAGGCAGGTACAGCCGGAAGTAATACCCCTTACCGAGCCCGAGGCGATCGATGTAGATCATGCCGGTCTTGGTGGTCTTCGTCGTCCGGTACCAGTGCCAGGTCCTGCTGCCCGCACGCCGGTAGTACAGCCCGACTTTGAGCCCGCCCATATTGGAGAACGTGTGCTGGCCGTCGTACCAGTCCTGGAGGTGCCCGTACACGGTCGTGCCGCGGCTGCTCCGGTCAGCGTGCGGCGCGGGGTTCGCGAAGTGGCCCTGGTCGGTGATGGTGTGCGGGGCGGTGGCGCTGGTGCTCGCCAGGTTCGTGTGATCGCCGATCACGCGGGCCTGCCAGTCCGCCGCGCCCATCGGGGCGTAGGCGACCATGGAGAAGTTCCCGAAGTCGTCGGTCTGCGTCCCGCCGATGGTGTGCCAGGCCCTGGAGCCCTTCGGACGGTAGAAGACGCTGACGATCGGAGGATCCGCGGGGGCGCCCCACTGTGTCCCGTGGCTCCACTGCACCCGGCCGGTGATCTGGCCGGGCCGATGGGCCTCGTTCGTCTTCGGAATCTTGAAGAAGACGAAGCGGGTGTTGTCGTACGCCTCGATCACCGCGGCCCCGGCCTGTCCGGAGTCGTAGTAGAAACGCGAGTCGTAGGACAGCCTGGCCGTCCAGGCGTCCGGGACGTCGGCGCGGGCCTCGAAGCGGAAACGGCCATCGTCGCCGGTGGTCGTGGAGTCTCCCGCGCCGCGGTCGCGGACGAGATCGATCCGCACCTGCGGAAGGGGCTTCCAGACGCCGCCCAGGGAGATCTGCGCGACTCCGGTCAACGTGACCGCGGTCCCCGCCCGCACCGACGAGGGCGCCGGGTCGAGAAGGACGCGCGACGGCGCCTGCTGGGCGCGTTCGTTCGCGACGTTGGCCCACGAGGACATGTTCTGGGCGTCACCTGCGAAGGCGACGGTCAGGATGCCGCCGGACGGCAGGTCGACGGTCGCCGTGAAAGCGCCGTCCGCGTCCGTCGTGGCGGTGCCGAGCACGCCGCCGAGCTTGATCTGGACGGGCACGCCCGCCAGCGGCTGCCGTTGGCGCTGCACGAAATGGTGTAGGTGGCCCTGGACGGTGACCGTCCGGTGCTCGTAGCCGACCGTAGTGGTGGACGCGGTCAGATCGGTGAAGAGGGTGCCCGACATCGCGGCGGCGTGGGCGGGTTGGAGGGACGCGGCGACCGTCACGGCGGTCGCGGCGAGGGAGAACAGAGCGGAACGGCGCACCGAACCTCGACCTTTCTCGAAAGTGAGGACGTGATCGTACGCCCGCCCCGGTCAGCCCGGAAGATCGCCCCGGCCGTTCGCGGCGGCGGCGGCGCGGACGGCGAGGTCGCGCAGGTGTGAGGCGAGTTCGGGCGGGTTGTGGACCTCGAAGGGGCGGCCGAGCATGAGCAGCCGGGCGGCGAGCCAGGGGAGGGTGTCGGCGCGGCCGCGCAGCCGGCAGGTGCGGTCGTCGAGCGCCTCGATCTCGTCCGGGGCGGCCCGGAGGGCGCGGACGGCGTCGGCGGCGGGCATGTGCAGCGTCGCGTCCACCTCGAAGGTCGGGACGATGGAGTACAGCTTGTCCCGGACGAACGCGGCCGCGTCGCCGCCCGGGATCGCGCGGTCCGGGTAGCGCTGCCCCGTCCGGGACGGCTCGGACACGCGGTCGACGCGGAACACCCGCCAGTCGTCGCGGACGGTGTCGAAGGCGACCAGGTACCAGCGCCGACCCACCGGGACGAGCCGGTGCGGTTCCACGATGCGCCGCTCGTCCCGGAACAGGAAGCGCAGCCGCTCGCCCGCGGCCGCCGCGGCGGCGATCACCGCCAGGACGCCGGGGTCGACGCTCGGCTCGTCCGGGTCGGGCGGCGGCGCGTCGACCGCCCGGCCGAGCGCCGACACCCGGTGCCGCAGCCGGGACGGCAGCACCTGTTCGAGCTTCGCCAGCGCGCGGACGGCGGCGGGTCCGATGCCCTCGACGGGCTGGCCGCCGACCGTGCGGAGGCTGACCGCGATGGCGACGGCCTCCTCGTCGTCCAGCAGCAGCGGCGGCATCGCCGCGCCCGCGACCAGCCGGTACCCGCCCGCCGGGCCCATCTCCGTCTCGACGGGGTAGCCGAGGTCGCGCAGCCGCTCGACGTCCCGCCGGACGGTCCGGGTCGTCACGTCCAGCCGTTCGGCGAGCTCGGACGCCGACCAGCGCCGGGGCGTCTGGAGGTGGGACAGGAGCCGCAGCAGCCGCGACGACGTCTCCGCCAAGGAATACCTCCATATAGGAACGATCCTGTCCTACTCCGATCCTAACGTTGTCCTCATGAGCAGCAATGAGATCCGTCCCTTCCGCATCGACGTCCCGCAGGCCGACATCGACGACCTGAACGACCGCCTCGCGCGCACGCGATGGGGCCGGCAACTGCCGGGGGACGGCTGGGACCGCGGCGTGCCCGTCGAGTTCATGAAGGAACTCGCCGAGTACTGGCGCACCGGTTTCGACTGGCGCGCGCAGGAGGCGCGGTTCAACGAGTTCCCGCAGTTCGTCACGGAGATCGACGGTTATGACGTGCACTTCCTGCACGTCCGCTCGGACGACCCGGACGCTCTGCCGGTCCTCCTCGCGCACGGCTGGCCCAACTCGTTCGTCGAGTTCGCGGAGGTGATCCGGCCGCTGACCGAGCGCGGCTTCCACGTCGTCGTCCCGGGCGTCCCGGGGATGGGTTTCTCGGACGCGCCGCGCGACACCGGCTGGAACGCCGCGCGCATCGCGGGCATGTGGACGGAGCTGATGAGCCGCCTCGGCTACGACCGGTACGGCGTGGAAGGCGGCGATTTCGGCGCCTACGTCGCCCCCGAGATGGCCAAGATCGCCCCGGAGCGCGTGGCCGGCGTGTACATCATCAGCGGCCTGGGCTTCCCCACCGAGCAGGACGTCCCGGACATGCTGCCCGAGGAGAAGGCCCAGTACGACCTGATGCAGCAGTGGGCCGGGTCGGAAGTGCTCGACCACCACCACGTCAACCGCATCGCCCCGCAGACCTTCGGCTACGGCTGGGACGACTCGCCGACCGCCGCGCTCGCCTGGATGGCGCACAAGTTCAACGACTTCGCCACCGGCTCGTTCGACGCCATCGACCGCGACCTGTTCCTAGCCAACGCGAGCCTCTACTGGTTCACGCGCTCGTTCGGGACGTCCGCCTGGTCGTACTACAACAAGGGCAAGGACATGTCCTGGCCGGAGGGGCAGAAGGACGTCCCGTCCGGCACCTACAGCGGCGCGCCCGGCATCCGCCGCCTCGCCGAGCGCACCAACGAGATCGTCCACTGGGGCGAGGGCAACCCCGGCACGCACCACTTCGTCATGATGGAGGAGCCGGCCGCCGTCGCCGCCGACATGCGCGCCTTCTTCGACCTCACCTGATCCGCACTGCCCGCGCCCAATGCGAAACGGCCGTCGCGCCCCCGCGCGACGGCCGCTCTGGCCCGTCACCGTGACGACGTCAGTTCGATGACGTGGTGTCGCTACCGCCGTTGCCCCCGTTGCCACGGCGGCCGAAGCGGTCGAAGAGGCCGCCCGCGGCGTTCGCCGCCGCGTCCGCGATGTCGCGCACCTTGCCGACGAACGGGTCGGCGCTGTTCTCCCAGGACTCGCGGTACGACTTGGCCGCGTTCTTGACCTCGTCGGTGATCGAGGCGCTGGAGTCGTCGTCGCGGCGCGGGTAGTCGCCGGCGAGGATCCGCTCGTACTCGCCGCTGCGCGCCCACCGGTCGATCTCGGCGAACCGGATCACCGAGTACGGGTGCGACTGGTTCAGCAGGTTCAGGAACTTCAGGAAGCCGTCCCGGACGTCGCCGGCGGCGTCGTACTCGCGCGCCTGCGCGAGGAACGCCTCGGCGTTCATCTCCGCCAGCCGGGTGCCGCCCGCCAGCTTCATCATCACGCGCTTGGCGGCCTCCAGGTCCTGCCCGCAGAGCAGGCCCGCGCGGTCGGCCGACAGCTCGGCCTTCCGGAACCACTCGCGCAGCCCCATGATGATCGCGGCGATCCCGATGTTGCCGAGCGGCAGCCACGCCAGCCGCGACCCGAGCTGCATCAGGATCATCATCATCGTCTGGTACACCGCGTGCCCGGACAGGATGTGCCCGACCTCGTGCGCGATGACGAACCGCAGCTCCTCGTCGTCGTGCAGGTCGAGCAGCCCGGTCGTCACGACGATGAACGGGTGGTCGGAGCCGATCGCCATCGCGTTGGCGCGCGGGTCCTGCGTGACGTACACCTCGGGGACCTCGGGCAGGTCCAGGATGTAGGCGGCGTCGCGGACCATGTCGTGCAGGTTGCGGAACTGGTCCTCGCCCGCGCGGACGGCCCCGCCGAGGAAGGTCAGCCGGATGGCCCGCTCGTTGAACAGCCCCGACATCTTGCGCAGGACGACGTCGAACCCCGTGAGCGAGCGCAGCGCCACCAGCGCCGAGCGGTCAGCGGGGTGTTCGTAGGCCCGGGAGCTGATCCCGGGGAAGCGCGTTCGTGCTCGGTCCGGTGTGTTGGTCGTCATATCCGGCATGGTACGTCCGACGATCGCCGAGGTGCGGGGGTTCCCGGACGCCGCGTCCGACACTGGCCCGCCACCTCCGCGCCACGACCGTTCGCCCCCGGGACTGGACTTACCGAACGGCCGGTCAGTAACGTCTTGCGCCCGGAGCGTGTGACGCGCTTCACTCTGGGTGGACGAGGGAGGCGCGCATGTTCGACCCCAAGGCCGAGGCGATGTCCGTCGACGAGCGCGCCGCGCTCCAGCGGCACCGCCTGTGGGGGATGATCGACCGGCTGCTCGCGGCGGACGGCCCGCAGGGCAGGTGGCTCCGCGAGGCCGGCATCGAAGGTGGCTCCGACGTCCACCTGGACGACCTGCCCCGCCTCCCGTTCACCACCAAGCAGCAGCTCTGGGACGCCTACCCGTTCGGCATGGTCGCCGTCCCGCAGGACCAGGTCGCCGCCGTGCACGGGTCGTCCGGCACGAAGGGCCGCCCGACGCTCGTCGCCTACACCCGCGCCGACCTGGACCTCTGGGCCTCGATGTGCGCGCGGTCGCTGGCCTGCGCCGGCGCCGACACCGGCAGCCTCGTCCACAACGCCTACGGCTACGGGCTGTTCACCGGCGGCATGGGCATCCACCAGGGCGCGGTGAAGCTCGGCGCGACCGTCGTGCCGATGTCCGGCGGGATGACCGAGCGCCAGGTGCGCATGATCGCCGACCTGAAGCCGGACATCCTGACCTGCACGCCCGCGTACGCGCTGCGGCTCGGCGAGGCGGCGGCCGAGGCCGGCGCGGACGTGTCGTCCCTCAAGGCCGGGATCTTCGGCGCCGAGCCCTGGTCGGAGGAGCTGCGCGCCGCGATCCAGGCCGTCCTGCCGGTGAAGGCGCTCGACATCTACGGCCTCTCGGAGATCATCGGCCCCGGCGTCGCGACCGAGTGCCTGGAGCAGGACGGCCTGCACGTCAACGAGGACCACTTCATCGTCGAGGCCGTCGACCCGGCGACCGGCGAGCCCGTCCCGGACGGCACGCCCGGCGAGCTGGTCTTCACCACGCCGACCAAGCAGGCCCTCCCGCTCGTCCGGTACCGCACCGGCGACGTGGCGTCCCTCACGCGCGGGGACTGCGACTGCGGGCGGACGCTCGTCCGCATGAGCAAGGTCATGGGCCGCGCGGACGACATGCTCGTCGTCCGGGGCGTGAACGTGTACCCGAGCGAGATCGAGCGCGTCCTGCTCGGCTCCGGCCTGGTCGGCCCGCACTACCAGATCGTCGTCGACCGCCGGGCGGAGGCCGCGGTCCGGCTGGTCGTCGCCTGCGAGGCCGCCGGGGAGGACGACCCGTCCGACCGGCTCGTCCGGCTCCTCAAGGCCGACCTGGGCCTGCACGCCGACATCGCCGTCCTGCCCGCGGGGGACGTCCCGCGCGTCGAGGTCGGCAAGGCCGTCCGGGTCGTCCTGTGGAACGAGGGCGCACCCCCACTCCCCGGCCTCACCTGACCCGCCCCGCCCCGCGCCTGGTCCCGCGCCGCAGGCCCGGCGTTGGGGCGGTTTGCGGCGCTGGCTATTCTCGTCGGCATGACGCAAAAGCGGCGGCTGGGGATCATGGGCGGCACGTTCGACCCGATCCACCACGGCCACCTGGTGGCCGCGAGCGAGGTGGCGCACTTCTTCGCGCTGGACGAGGTGGTCTTCGTGCCCACCGGCCTCTCGTCGCACAAGCCCGACCAGCAGGTCACCCCGGCCGAGGACCGGTACCTGATGGCCGTGATCGCCACCGCGTCCAACCCCCGCTTCTCGGTCAGCCGCATCGACATCGAGCGCAAGGGCGCCACCTACACCGTGGACACCCTCCGCGACATTCACGCCCTCTACGGCGACGACAACGAGTACTTCTTCATCACCGGCGCGGACGCCCTGGCCAAGATGCTCGACTGGCACGACGCCGAGGAGCTGTTCGAGCTGGCCCACTTCGTCGGGGTCACCCGGCCCGGGCACCGGCTCACCGACCCCGGCCTGCCGGACGGGCGGGTCAGCCTGATGGAGGTCCCGGCGCTGGCGATCTCCTCCACCGAGTGCCGCGACCGGGTCCGCGCGGGCGAGCCCATCTGGTACCTGGTCCCGGACGGCATCGTCCAGTACATCAACAAGCGCGACCTCTACCGCGACCCGTCCTGACCCCCCTCTCCCGCGCGGTCGGGGCCCGTGCGGCGCATCCGGCCCCGTTCGGCGCGACCGGGGCCCGTCCGCGAGTCATCGCCGGGGACGAGTGCGGAATCCCTCGTCCTGGGCAGGAAAAGCGGTGGCCCGCGCCCCATACCCTGGAAGGGAGAGACCGTCGCGGGCCGTCCCGGCCCGTCCGTACGGATGGACGACACCGGGGACCCCGGGTGCCCGCCGTGAGAGGCTGTGCCCGGAAACCACCCCCACAGGGAGGATCACGAGCGCACCGTGACCGCATCCGAAAGGGCCGCCAAGCTGGTCCGGCTCGCCGCCGAGGCGGCGGGCGACAAGCTGGCCGACGAAATCATCGCCTACGACGTGAGCGAGCAGCTCGTCATCACCGACGCGTTCGTGCTGTGCTCCGCCCCCAACGACCGGCAGGTCCACGCGATCGTGGACGAGGTGGAGAAGCGCCTGCGCGAGGAGGCGGGGGCCAAGCCCGTCCGCCGCGAGGGCGAGCGCGAGGGGCGCTGGGTGCTGCTCGACTACGCGGACGTGATCGTGCACGTCCAGCACGAGGAGGAGCGCACCTTCTACGCCCTGGAGCGGCTGTGGAAGGACTGCCCGACCATGGAGCTGCCCGAGGACGTCAACGCGCACATGGCGCAGCGCGGCCGGTCGGCGGTCCCCGGTGAGTGAGACCCCCGGACCGGACGCCGCGCAGGCGGCCCCCGGGTCCGGCGCCGCGCAGGCGGCGCCCGCCCCGCGCGTCCCCGGGCGCCGGCGGCTCGTCCTGTGGCGGCACGGCCAGACGGAGTGGAACGTCCAGCAGCGCTTCCAGGGCCGGACCGACATCCCCCTGGACGAGACGGGCGTGGCGCAGGCGCACCGCGCGGCGGGTCTGCTCGCCGCGCTGAACCCGACGGCGCTCGTGGCGTCCACCCTCGTGCGCGCGCGCGACACCGCGCAGACCCTCGCCGACCTCACCGGCCTGCCGGTGGAGTACGACCCGGAGCTGGTGGAGCGGGACGGCGGCGAGTGGGAGGGCCTGACCGCCAAGCAGATCCGCGAGCGCTTCCCGGCCGAGCGCGCCCGCTGGGAGCCGCCGGGCGGCGAGAACAGCGCGCAGGTCGCCAAGCGCGTCGGCGCGGCGCTGGAGCGGCACGCGGCGGCGCTCGACCCCGAGGGCGTCCTGGTCGTCGCCTCGCACGGCGCGGCGCTGCGGCTCGGCATCGCGCACCTGCTCGGCCTCCCCGAGGACGTGTGGGACTGCCTCGGCGGCCTGTCGAACTGCTCCTGGTCGGTGCTCACCGAACTGCGCGACGGCGGCTGGCGGCTGGCCGAGCACAACGCGGGCACCCTCCCCGAACCCGTCCTCAGCGACGACCGCGCCTGACCGGGTGAATCCGTCCTGCCGGGACCGGCTCGGCGGTCGCGCCCAGCGGGTTATTCGATTCGTCTGAACGCCGCCGGTCCTATATGCTGGCGGAGCGCTGCGGGGATGAACGTCCATCGCAGTCGCACGGGGCTATGGCGCAGTTGGTAGCGCGCCTCCATGGCATGGAGGAGGTCTGGGGTTCGAATCCCCATAGCTCCACAACCCGGAGAGCGGCGAGCAGTGCTCGCCGCTCTCTTTCGTTGTCCCGGGCTTCGTAAAATCGGACACAGGCGGCCAAATCACTCCCACTCGGATGGTTTCATTACCGTCCATGGGAAGACATCGCAGGGGAGCCCGGCGCGAGGTGACCGTCGCCGACCTGATCGACGCGCTGCGCCGGTACCCGCCCGAGATGGAGGTGCGGCTCGCCACCCAGCCGCGCATGCCCCAGGAGCTCACCGTGGGCGCGATCGCCGAGGCCGACGGCATGGTCTGGATCGGCGAGGGACGCCAGGAGGGCTACGCCCCCGACGAGGTGGCCGACCGCCTCGGCTGGAGCTGAGCCACCCCTCCGCTGGAGCTGAGCCGCCCGTCCGCGGACGTCCCGGCGGCTGGTCCGGGTTGGTCCGAAGCGGTCGCGGCATGCACTAAGCTTTTCCCTGCAGGTCGCCCGGGAGACACTCCCTGGCGGGCTCGACGCGGGGCTATGGCGCAGTTGGTAGCGCGCCTCCATGGCATGGAGGAGGTCTGGGGTTCGAATCCCCATAGCTCCACAGCGAACGAGAGGGGCCGGTGGCGACACCGGCCCCTCTCGCGTTTCCCCTCTGGTTCAGTCGCGCAGGACGGCGCGGTCAGTAGCGCAGGACGGCGCCGACGCCCAGCTCGGCCTGCGGTGTGATCGCCGGGAGGATGGTCAGGTCGCCGTCCGTCGCCGCCACCGCGCGGATCAGGGCGGCGTCGGCGCGTTCCTCGGCCGGCTCCTCGACACCCAGCTCGCGCAGCCGGTCCGGTGAGGCGGCGATCTCGTGCGGGCGCGGGCCCACCCACAGCCGGGTCGGCGCGTTCGGGTCCTCGTCCAGCAGGAGGGACTCGACGCGCCCGCCGAACGCGGCCTCGGCCGTCGCGGGCAGCCCGGTCACGGCGCGCCGCCCGGCCGCCAGCTCCCGCTCGAACCGCTCCGCGACGCGCATGATCCGCTCGGCGCGCTTCAGCTCCAGGATCCGCGCGACCTCGGCCTTCATCCCGGCGCCGTCCGGTCCGCGGTCGGTCTCGACGGTGTGCGCGAGCAGGTTCTCGCCGAGCTCCTCCAGGACGGCCGAGCGCGCGTGCGGGTCGCCGGCGAGGATGACCAGCTCGGCCCCGCAGCGCCGGGCGAGGGCCTCCACCTTGCGGCCGACCTTGCGCGCGTTGGCCTTCCAGGCCTCCTCGACGGCCCGCTGGTAGCGGGACTGGTTCCAGTCGCCGCCCTTGGGCTTGTGGATCGGGTACTCCTCGTCCCCGGCGACCTCGACGACCTGCGGTGGCGGGTCCGCGGCGGCGTCCGGGCCGTCCGCCGGGGCGAAGCAGGTGATCTTCCCGCCGCGCCGGTCCACCGCCACGACCAGGTACGGGAACCGCTCGCCCAGCTCGGCGAGCAGCGGCAGGACGTGCGGCAGCGGCGCGCAGCGGGCCTGCTCGGCGCGCGGCGGCCGGTCCATCCGCCGGAGGTAGGCGACCTTCCCGTCCGTCGCGAACGCGACCAGCCCCTCGGAGCGGCGGTCCCGCAGGTCCTCCATGACGACGGCCTCCAGCGCGTGCAGGTCCGCCTCCGGGGCGCCCTGCGCCGCCAGCTCGCCGCGGCGCGCCCGCCAGCGCAGCTCGGCGGCCTTCGCCGCGTCCTCGGTGGTGCGGGTCAGGTCCAGGTACAGGGAGGCGAACGGACCGGACCCGGCGTACAGCGGTTTGAGGAAAGTCAGATCCATGTACCGGCCCTACCCGTCCCGTCCGCATCAAACGTCCCTTTCGGCATGGATGATCCGGACGCCCCGGGTGGGGGAGAATGCAGGCATGGCAGGTGCGCGGATCGGCATACTGGGGCCGCTGGAGGCGCGGGACGCGTCCGGCCGTCCCGTCGAGATCAGCGGGCCCCGGCTGCGCGCCCTGCTCATCCGGCTGGCGCTGGAACCGGGCCGCCCGGTGTCCGCCGCCCGCCTGCTGGACGACCTGTGGGACGGCGCCCCGCCCGGCGGCAACGCCCTCCAGGCCCTGGTCTCCCGGCTCCGCGCCCTGACCGGCCGGGACCTGATCGAGCACGGTCCGGCCGGGTACCGCCTCGCGCTCGATCCCGCGTCCGTGGACGCTGTCGCGTTCGAGCGCGCCGTGGCCGCCGCGCGCACGCTGACGTCCTCGTCCGAGCGGGCCGTTGCGCTTCGTCAAGCCTTGGACATGTGGCGTGGCCCGGCTCTGGCCGACGTAGCGGACGCTGATTTCGCGCACGCACGGGCGACCCGCCTAGAGGAACTGCGCCTCACAGCATCAGAAGACCGTATGGAGGCCGAACTCGCGCTAGGGGAGTCGGGTTCGCTGCTGCCAGAGCTGGAAGCGATGGCCGCCGCGCATCCGTTGCGTGAGCGCGTCCGGTGCCTGCTCATGCAGGCGTTGAACGCGGCGGGCCGTCCGGCCGACGCCCTGCGCGTGTACGAGGAGACGCGCGAGCACCTGGCCGAGCACCTCGGCGTCGATCCCGCGCCCGAGCTGGCCGCGCTGCACCTGTCCATCCTCCGCCGGGACGCACCGGAGCCCGCCGCGAAACCGCAGGTCGAGCCCGCTGAACCCGCGCGGCCGGCGCCCGCGCCGGCCGCTCCCGAACGCAGGACGAACCTGTCCGCCGGCCTGACCAGCTTCGTCGGCCGGGACGAGGAGGTCAGGCAGCTCGGCAAGATGCTCGCCGAATCCCGGCTCGTCACCCTCACCGGGCCGGGCGGCGCCGGCAAGACGCGGCTGGCTTCCGAGGCGGCCGCGCCGCTCGTTGACCGCCTGCCGGACGGCGTCTGGTTCATCCCGCTCGCCCCGATGGCGTCCGGCGGGTCCGGCGACGCGGTCGCGCAGGCCGTGCTCGTCGCCCTGGAGGTCCCCGACCTGCTGCGCCCGGCCGAGGGCCGCACCGCGCCGCCCCCGCTGGACCGCCTCGCCGACCTGCTCGCCACCCGCCGCACCCTGCTCGTCCTGGACAACTGCGAGCACGTCCTGGACGGGGTCGCCGCCGCGGCCGACCGGGTGCTCGCCGCCGCGCCCGAGGCCCGCGTGCTCGCGACCAGCCGCGAACCGATCGGTATCACCGGCGAGACCCTGTACCCGGTGCCGTCGCTCTCCCTGCCGCCCGTCGGCGCGGACCCGGCGACCGCGCTCGAACACGCCGCCACCCGCCTGCTCGCCGACCGCGCCGCCGCCGTCCGTCCTGGTTTCGCCGTGGACGAGGCGAACGTCGCCGACCTGGTCGAGATCGTCCGCGCGCTGGACGGCATCCCGCTCGCGATCGAGCTGGCCGCCGCCCGGCTCCGCGCGCTCACCCCGGCGCAGGTCGCGGCCCGGCTCGGCGACCGGTTCCGGCTGCTCACCGGCGGCAGCCGCGCCGCCCTGCCCCGGCACCGCACGCTCCGCGCCGTCGTGGACTGGAGCTGGGACCTGCTGGACGACGACGAGCGCCGCGTCCTCCGCCGCCTCTCGGTGTTCGCCGGAGGCGCCACCCTCGAAGCCGTCGAACGCGTCTGCGCCACCGACCCGCCCGCTTTCGGCGCTGGCGCCAGCTCCGGCTCCGGCTCCGCGGACGAGTTCATCGATGTCGTCGATGTCGTCGCGTCCCTGGTGGACAAGTCCCTGGTGATGGCCGACGGCGATGCCGAGCCGCGCTACCGGCTGCTGGAGACCGTCCGCGTGTACGCGCGCGAGCGCCTGGACGAATCGGGCGAGACCGGCGCCGTCCGCGCCGCGCACGCCGCCTACTACCTGGAGCTCGCCGAGCGCGCCGAACCCGAGCTGCGCCGGAACGAGCAGCTGCTGTGGGTGGAGCGGCTCACCGCCGAGCGAGAGAACCACAACGCGGCGTTCCAGACCGTCATCGAGGCGGGCGACGTCGTGACCGGGCTGCGGCTGGTCACCGCGCTGGTCTGGTACTGGCTGATGCGCGACCTGGAGCGGGAGGCGTGCCGCTGGGCCGCCGCCGTGCACGAGCTGGCCGGGGACGAGCCGCCGCCCGGCCTCAGCGAGCAGTACGCGATCTGCGCGTTCACCGGCTCGGTCGTCGCGCGGTCCGGCGAGCACGGGCCCGCGCCCGAGCTGTTCGGCGAGACGATCTCGGACCTGCTGCGCTTCCTGCCCGAGCGGCCGCGGCACCCGATGGCGGTGATCGCCCGTCCGGCCTCGCAGCTGTTCCTGCACGAGGTGGAGCGCGCGACCGAGAGCTTCGGCGAGCTGACCGGCCATCCGGACCCGTGGATCCGCGCGATCGCGACGACCATGCTGATCTTCAGCAGCCTGCACGACGGCGACGTGGACGGCGCCTACGAGCGCGCCCGCGGGTCCTACGAGGGCTTCCGGGACCTCGGCGACCGGCTCGGCATGGGGATCACCCTGATCGTCCTGGTCCAGATCTCGATGAGCCAGGGCAGGCCCGAGGAGGCCCTCCGGTACGGCGAGGAGGCCCGCCGGTACGCCGCCCAGGGCGTCAACCCGGACCAGGGCTCGATCCTGCTCATCCAGCTCGCGCGCGCACGAGCAGAACTCGGCGACACCGAACGCGCCTACCGGGACCTGGCCGAAGGCGTCCGCGCGGCGGTCCGCATCGGCGAGTACGCGGACGCGACGACGGGCTACATCACCGAAGCCGAGTTCCACATGCGCGACGGCGATCTGGCCGCCGCACGCGAAGCGGTCGATCAGGCTATGAAGCTGGCCGAGCCCCGTATGGCCCGCGCGGACTTCCACAGCGCCGGGCCCCTCACGTACAGCAAGCTCGGCACCTTGTACGCGCTGGAGGGCGACCTCGTGCGCGCGGCCGAATGGCACACCCGCGCATTGCGGTCCATCGAACCGAAGGCGATGCTCGTCAGCCAGACGATCGCGGCGGTGGTCGAGGGCGTCGCCGGACTCGCGATGGCGCGCGGCGAGCACGAACGCGCCGCCGAACTCCTCGGCACCGCGCACTCCGTCCTGGGCTTCCGCGACAAGCAGGGCTACGACCGCCGCCGCGTCATGGACGCGATCCTGCCCGTCCTGGGCCAGGACGCCTTCGACGCGGCGTACGAGCGAGGCCGCGCCGCCACTGCGGAAGACGCCCTCGCCCTAACGCCTTGACCCCCGAATGGCCTTTGGCCGCCCGCTGCTAGCGGACGGACGAACGCCATAGGACGGAGCTATGCGCCAGGACTGGCCTACGCGCGAGGACTGGGCTACGCGCGAGGACTGGGCTACGCGCGAGGACTGGGCTACGCGCGAGGACTGGGCTATGCGCGGCGGGCGTACATGCGCATGGCGATGGGGAAGGTCACCGTGACGATCCCGACGGCCCAGGCCAGCGTGATCCAGACGTGGTTCCCCACGGGACCTCCGACGAGCAGGGCGCGCAGCGCGTCCGTGAGGTGCGACACCGGGTTCATCTTCGTCCAGGTCTCCAGCCAGCCCGGCATCGTGCTGGTGTTCGCGACGAACACGCTGCTGCCGAACGTCAGCGGCATGACGAACATGAACGCGAGCCCCTGGACGGTCTCCGGCGACGGCGCGATCAGCCCGACCATCACCGAGATCCACGAGAACGCCAGGTAGAACACGTACGCGAGGGCGAATCCGGCCAGCACGCGCAGCGGGTCGGAGCCGAACCGGAACCCCAGCGCCGTCCCCGCGACCGACAGCACGACCACGACCGTCAGGAACCGCACCGTGTCGCCCACGACGGTTCCGATCAGCGGCGCGGACCGCGCGATCGGCAGGCTCCGGAACCGGTCGAACACGCCCTTGCGGATGTCCTCGCTGAGCGCCGTCCCGAGGCCCATCGTCGCGAACATCGCCATCTGCGCCACCAGCCCCGGCAGCAGTTGCTGCAGGTAGGCATGGGTGCTCCCGGCGACCGCTCCGCCGAACACGTACAGGAACAGGACCAGGAACACCAGCGGCATCAGCGTCACGTCGATCAGCTTCTCCGGCGAGTGCCGCAGCTGGGCGATGTTCCGCCACGCCAGCGTCAGGCTGTGCCGGACGGTCCGCCGCAGGCTGATCCGCGCGGGCGGCAGCGCGTCGTGCGCCGTCGTGCCCGTCATCGTGGTCATGGTCGTCATCGGACGCTCCCCTCAAGCTGCTCTTCGGCGGCGGATCCGGCCGCGTCCGCCGCGTGTCCGGTCAGGCTCAGGAACACCTCGTCCAGGCTCGGCAGCCGCAGCGCCACCTCGGCCGCCACCAGGCCCGCCTCGTCCAGGCGCTGCACCACAGCGCGCAGCACGCCCGGGTCGGTCACCGGCGCGGTGACCAGGCCCGCGTCCAGCCGGACCTCCGGCCGCTCGCCGGTCAGCTCCGCCACGATCGCGGCGAGCTGCTCGGTGCGGAACACCTCCGCCGCCCGGACGACGAGGGTCTGCCGCCCCGCGCGCGCCTTCAGCTCGGCCGGCGTGCCGTCCTCGATCACCCGGCCGTGGTCGAAGACCGCGATCCGGTCCGCGAGCGCGTCCGCCTCCTCCAGGTACTGCGTGGTCAGCAGCACCGTCGCGCCGTCCAGCGCCATCTCCCGGACGGTGTCCCAGACCTCCCCGCGCGCCCGCGGGTCCAGGCCGGTCGTCGGCTCGTCCAGGAACACCACCCGGGGCCGGTTGATCATGCTCGCCGCGATGTCCAGCCGGCGCCGCATGCCGCCCGAGTACGTCTTGACCGCGCGGCCCGCCGCGTCGCTCAGCCGGAACCGCTCCAGCAGGCCCGCCGCGCGCGCACGCGCCTCGGCCCGCGGCAGGTCCAGCAGCCGGCCGATCATGACCAGGTTCTCCCGGCCGGTCAGCTCCTCGTCCAGCGACGCGTACTGGCCGGTCAGCCCGATCAGCGCCCGGACGCGGGTCGCGTCCCGCATCACGTCGTAGCCGCAGATCTCCGCGCGGCCCTCGTCCGGCTTCGCGAGCGTCGCGAGGACCCGCACGGCCGTCGTCTTGCCCGCGCCGTTCGGGCCGAGGACGCCGAGCACCGTCCCCTCTTCGACGGCGAGGTCCACGCCGTCCAGCGCCCGCGTCTCGCCGAACCGCTTGCGCAGCCCTTCCGCCCGTATCACCTGACTCATCAGCAGCCTCCAGAGGTTCCCGCGACGACGGTCGAACCCCCCGCCGCGCCATCACGACGGCGCCGGGACGCCGTCCGTGACCTCTACATTCGTCCCCCTGCCTGACATGCCGCCGTCACCGCCCGGGACCGCGCTGACGTTCCGCTGACACGGCCCTGACACCTGGCTAAGATCACGCCGCATGCCAGGCATCGAAGAACCCCTCGCACTCGCCCGCTACAGCGACGCCTTCGAGAGTTTCGCGGGACGGTCGTCCGCCGCGGTGATCCACCGGCAGGACGTGCTGAACCAGTTCCTGGGCAACGCCGACCGCCAGTTCAACCTGCGTGAGCGCACCCTCTCGGGGCCGGACACGGTCCTCGGCGGCGTCACGAGCATGGGCAGCTTCTCCCACCTGAGCCAGACCTGGCTCTGGTCGTGGGCGAACCCCAACTTCTCCTGGGACGACCCGTTCATCGCCCCGCTGCGCGCCATCTACGACTACGGCTCCCAGTACGGGATCGTCGAGCTCACTACCGGCCACATCGATTTCTCCGCGTTCCCCAACCCGGCCCAGGCCGCGACCACGATGGTCCTAGGCGCGGCCGACATCCTCGGCGGAAACGGCTGCTGGTCATGCCGCATCAACGACGGCAAGGGCTCGGCCTACATCCACCTGGACGATCCGCAGATTCCCGAGGCCACCTATAGCCACATCGCCTCCGCACGCCTGCTGATGACCGCCGCCGAGGTGTTTCCCGCCAACCCCAAGCTCATCGTCCAGGGCTACATCGCCCGCTATGGCACCACCTACAAGGAGGGCCCGGACGTCGTGGCAGGGGACATGGTCGACGGCAGCGAACTGGCCGTCCGCTTCGACGCCCACGGGCGCATAGCCGCCATCTCCGCCGGCAAGTCGCCCTCCTAGGGCTGTCGCCCGCTTTGCTAGGCGCCGGTTGACAAGCCCTTACGGACGGACACGACGGCACCGGCGACGATCCGGGCGACGTCCTCGGTGCTGCGCGCCGCGTCGCCGTCGCGTCCGGCGAGCAGGTCGTAGGACTCGAAGCTCGTGAGCTGCCAGGCCACGTCCAGGACGTCCGGGGACGGCTCCTCGCCCTCGAAGCGGGTGAACAGGCTCGTGAGGCCCGCCTTGCGCATCTCGTCTCGCGCGCGCAGGAGCTCGTCCAGGTCGTCGTCCAGTACCGCCATGCCGCGCAGTCTGCGCACCACCGGGCGTTCGGACGCCCAGAAACTGCAGAACGCCTTGCAGAACTCGGCGAACGCTGTGTCAGCGTCGTCCGCAGTGAAGGCGGCCTCCAGGGACAGCCCGGCGTGTTCGGCGAGCGAGTCGAACAGCGCCTCCAGCAGGCCGGACTTGGACCCGAACGCGTTGTAGACGGTCTGCCGCGACACGTCCGCGGCCTTGGCGACCGCGTCCACAGACACGCGCGTGACCGCGGGCCCGGACAGGTGCTCGCGCGCCGCCGCGAGGACGCGCCGGCGGGTCTCCTCGGCCGCGGCGGTACGCCGGTCCGAGCGGTAGGGGCGGGGCGACATCCTTGACCGACCTTAAGTTTGGATTTACTGTCTGTCCAACGAATACTAGCCGAAGGCAGGTCCGCCGTGAACACCTCGACCCCGACGCACCGCCCGCTGGACGGCCGCGTGACGATCGTGACCGGAGCGAGCCGCGGCATCGGCGCCGCGTCCGCCCGCGCCCTGCACCGCGCCGGCTCCGCCGTCGTCCTCGCGGCGCGCGACGCGGACGCCCTGAAGGCGCTGGCCGCTGAGATCACCGGCGAGGGCGGCCGCGCCCTGGCCGTCCCGACCGACGTGAGCGACGCGGGAGCCGTCGAGCGGCTCGTCCAGGAGACCCTCGACACCTACGGACGCCTCGACGCCGCGTTCAACAACGCCGCCGGCGGAGGCCACCGCCCCACCCGCCTGGCGGACGTCGCCGTCGAGGACTTCGACAGCGCCCTCGCCATCAACCTGCGCGGCGTCTTCCTGGCGATGCGCTACGAAATCCCCGCGATGCTCGCGTCGGGCGGGGGAGCCATCGTCAACATGTCGTCCACCGCCGGACTCCAGGCAGTAGGCGGACTCGCGGGATACGTCAGCAGCAAGTTCGGCCTCATCGGCCTCACGCAGACCGCCGCCCTCGACTACGCGGACGCCGGGATTCGCGTGAACGCCCTGGCGCCGGGGCCCATCCTCACCGAGCAGCTGCAACGCGCGGGGGAGCAGGCGCAGGCGGCGGCCGCCCGCGCGATGCCGATGGGCCGCATCGGCGCGCCCTCCGAGGTCGCGGAGGCCGTCGTCTGGCTGTGCTCGGACGCCGCGTCCTTCATCACCGGCTCCGTTCTGCCGATCGACGGCGGCAAGCTCGCCGGCATGGCCCCGTTCAGCCAGATGCCGCCCGCGAAGACGCCCCGCGCCAGCTGAAACCGCACCCGCCCGGGTCGCGGGACGCTCCGATTTGACGACCCCTCGGGGAGTACCTAATGTTCTTCCTGCCCCGAGGGGATGCGGGACGCCGGTCACGGCGGACGGCCCCGGGGAGGCCACCGAAGGAAAACCGTTCGAAGCATGCTTCGGACCGCGTTACTCTGGTGTGGTCAGCCCGGAACGGGATGCAGGACGCCGGACACGGCGGACGGCCCGTGGGACTCCACCGAATGATCACGTCGGACGACGTCTCGTCGTCCGCGTCCTCGTACGGTGGGCGGGCACGCTCACGAGATCGATCCGAACGGGCCGGTTGACACGAGCGAAGATCCTGGTAAGGTTGAAGGGTTGCCCCGGAGCGAGGCCCGCGAGAGCGGGTGGAGCGCGGTGGGTGTCCGTTTCTTGAGAACTCAACAGCGTGTTAAAAGCCAGTGCCTTTATCGATCAGGCAAGTTTGTCTGATCGCCCCGCACTCCGGGCCTTGTGGTTCGGGGTGGGGATTTCTTTGAGGCAAGCGATCTTTCGGGATTGCTTTGCTGGGATCTTCGGATTCCTTCGTGAGGTTTGGCTGCCTGGGGTTCGCCCCCTGGGTGGTCGTTGGACCTTGATGGAGAGTTTGATCCTGGCTCAGGACGAACGCTGGCGGCGTGCTTAACACATGCAAGTCGAGCGGAAAGGCCCCTTCGGGGGTACTCGAGCGGCGAACGGGTGAGTAACACGTGAGCAACCTGCCCCTGACTCTGGGATAAGCCTGGGAAACTGGGTCTAATACCGGATGTGACACACTCTCGCATGGGATGTGTGTGGAAAGTTTTTCGGTTGGGGATGGGCTCGCGGCCTATCAGCTTGTTGGTGGGGTGATGGCCTACCAAGGCGACGACGGGTAACCGGCCTGAGAGGGCGACCGGTCACACTGGGACTGAGACACGGCCCAGACTCCTACGGGAGGCAGCAGTGGGGAATATTGCGCAATGGGCGGAAGCCTGACGCAGCGACGCCGCGTGGGGGATGACGGCCTTCGGGTTGTAAACCCCTTTCAGCACCGACGAAGCTAACGTGACGGTAGGTGCAGAAGAAGCGCCGGCTAACTACGTGCCAGCAGCCGCGGTAATACGTAGGGCGCAAGCGTTGTCCGGAATTATTGGGCGTAAAGAGCTCGTAGGCGGCTTGTCGCGTCGGGTGTGAAAGCCCACGGCTTAACCGTGGGTCTGCATTCGATACGGGCAGGCTAGAGGCAGGTAGGGGAGCATGGAATTCCCGGTGTAGCGGTGAAATGCGCAGATATCGGGAGGAACACCGGTGGCGAAGGCGGTGCTCTGGGCCTGTACTGACGCTGAGGAGCGAAAGCGTGGGGAGCGAACAGGATTAGATACCCTGGTAGTCCACGCCGTAAACGTTGGGCGCTAGGTGTGGGGTTCTTCCACGGATTCCGCGCCGTAGCTAACGCATTAAGCGCCCCGCCTGGGGAGTACGGCCGCAAGGCTAAAACTCAAAGGAATTGACGGGGGCCCGCACAAGCGGCGGAGCATGTTGCTTAATTCGACGCAACGCGAAGAACCTTACCAAGGCTTGACATCGCCCATGCCCCCCCAGAGATGGGGGTTCCTTTAGTGGGTGGGTGACAGGTGGTGCATGGCTGTCGTCAGCTCGTGTCGTGAGATGTTGGGTTAAGTCCCGCAACGAGCGCAACCCTCGTTCCATGTTGCCAGCACGCTCCTTCGGGGGTGGTGGGGACTCATGGGAGACCGCCGGGGTCAACTCGGAGGAAGGTGGGGATGACGTCAAGTCATCATGCCCCTTATGTCTTGGGCTGCAAACATGCTACAATGGCCGGTACAGAGGGCAGCGATACCGTGAGGTGGAGCGAATCCCGTAAAGCCGGTCTCAGTTCGGATTGGGGTCTGCAACTCGACCCCATGAAGTCGGAGTCGCTAGTAATCGCAGATCAGCAACGCTGCGGTGAATACGTTCCCGGGCCTTGTACACACCGCCCGTCACGTCACGAAAGTCGGCAACACCCGAAGCCCGTGGCCCAACCCGCAAGGGGGGGAGCGGTCGAAGGTGGGGCCGGCGATTGGGACGAAGTCGTAACAAGGTAGCCGTACCGGAAGGTGCGGCTGGATCACCTCCTTTCTAAGGAGCACCAATCGGCTGCCTGGCCTGCACTCGTGCAGGGGGACAGTCGGTGGCCATCATCAGCGGCGAATGTTCGCTGGATGGCTGCTCATAGATGTGGAGCACTGGCTACTCAGTCCGCTGGTCATGCGGTCTCGCTAGTACCGCCCCGCAAGGGGAGGGGAACGAGGGACCCGGGTGGCCGGCAGGCTGGACACGCTGTTGGGTCCTGAAGGAACGGGCACGTTGAGTGTCCGGATCTTCTGGACTGCGGGACCAAGCCCGGCCGGACAGGTTTTCTGTTCGGTCGTCTTGGTGGGCCCGGTTGTTTTTTGAGAACTACACAGTGGACGCGAGCATCTCTGATGGATCGCTGATCTTCGTCTTCCTTCGGGTTGGTGGGGTTGGTGTATCCATCTCTGTTGCGATTTGTTTGATCGTTTTGTGTGTTCAAGTTTTTAAGGGCATACGGTGGATGCCTTGGCATCAGGAGCCGATGAAGGACGTGGGAGCCTGCGATATGCCTCGGGGAGTCGGCAACCAGACTTTGATCCGGGGATTTCCGAATGGGGGAACCTGGCACTCGTCATGGGGTGTCGCCGCCGGTTGAATGTATAGGCCGGTTGGTGGGAACGCGGGGAAGTGAAACATCTCAGTACCCGCAGGAAGAGAAAACAATAGTGATTCCGTGAGTAGTGGTGAGCGAAAGCGGAGGAGCCTAAACCGTGCGCGTGTGATACCTGGCAGGGGTTGCGTGTGCGGGGTTGTGGGACCATCCGATCAGGCCTGCCAGCCTGGTAAGGAGTTACAAACTGCTGGGATAGTTGAACGGCTTGGGATGGCCGACCGTAGACGGTGAGAGTCCGGTAGACGAAATTCCAGTGGCTTCTGGGTGTGTTCCCGAGTAGCACGAGGCCCGTGAAATCTCGTGTGAATCTGCCACGACCACGTGGTAAGGCTGAATACTTCCTGATGACCGATAGCGGACCAGTACCGTGAGGGAAAGGTGAAAAGTGCCCCGGTGAGGGGTCGTGAAATAGTACCTGAAACCGTGTGCCTACAAGCCGTCAGAGCCTCCTCAACGCTTTCGGGCGTTGCTGGTGATGGCGTGCCTTTTGAAGAATGAGCCTGCGAGTTATGGTGTGTGGCGAGGTTAACCAGTGGTGGGTAGCCGTAGCGAAAGCGAGTCTGAAGAGGGCGAAATAGTCGCATGCTGTAGACCCGAAGCGGGGTGATCTAGCCATGGGCAGGGTGAAGCGCCGGTAAGACGGTGTGGAGGCCCGAACCCACCAGGGTTGAAAACCTGGGGGATGACCTGTGGTTAGGGGTGAAAGGCCAATCAAACTCCGTGATAGCTGGTTCTCCCCGAAATGCATTTAGGTGCAGCGTTGCGTGTTTCTTGCCGGAGGTAGAGCTACTGGATGGCCGATGGGCCCGACAAGGTTACTGACGTCAGCCAAACTCCGAATGCCGGTAAGTGAGAGCGTGGCAGTGAGACTGCGGGGGATAAGCTTCGTAGTCGAGAGGGAAACAGCCCAGATCATCGGCTAAGGCCCCTAAGCGTGTGCTAAGTGGTAAAGGATGTGGAGTTGCCGTGACAACCAGGAGGTTGGCTTAGAAGCAGCCATCCTTGAAAGAGTGCGTAATAGCTCACTGGTCAAGTGATTCCGCGCCGACAATGTAGCGGGGCTCAAGCACACCGCCGAAGCCGTGGCACTCCAACGCAAGTTGGGGTGGGTAGGGGAGCGTCCTGCGTCCGGTGAAGCCGTCGAGTGATCGTGCGGTGGAGGGTGTGGGAGTGAGAATGCAGGCATGAGTAGCGAATCACACGTGAGAAACGTGTGCGCCGGATGACCAAGGGTTCCTGGGGCAGGCTAATCCGCCCAGGGTAAGTCGGGACCTAAGGCGAGGCCGACAGGCGTAGTCGATGGACAACGGGTTGATATTCCCGTACCCGCTGGTACGCGCCAACGCCGAGCCCGTTGATGCTAACCACCCGAACCACCTTACGAGCCTTCGGGCTTGTTCGTGTGGGGAGCGTGGGGCCCGAGACGGTAGTAGGTGAGCGATGGGGTGACGCAGGAGGGTAGCTCAGCCCGGGCGATGGTTGTCCCGGGGTAAGCCTGTAGCCCGGACCGTAGGCAAATCCGCGGTCCATTGAGGGTGAGAGGTGATGCCGAGCCGTTTTTGGTGAAGTGAGTGATCCCATGCTGCCGAGAAAAGCCTCTAGTGAGTGTGCCGGCGGCCCGTACCCTAAACCGACTCAGGTGGTCAGGTAGAGAATACCAAGGCGATCGGGTGAACTGTGGTTAAGGAACTCGGCAAATTGCCCCCGTAACTTTGGGAGAAGGGGGACCATGCCCGGTGACCGGTCTTGCACCGTGAGCTGGGGGTGGTCGCAGAGGCCAGGGGGAAGCGACTGTTTACTAAAAACACAGGTCCGTGCGAAGTCGTAAGACGCTGTATACGGACTGACGCCTGCCCGGTGCCGGAACGTTAAGAGGACCGGTTAGAGCCTTTCGGGGTTCGAGGCTGAGAATCTAAGCGCCGGTAAACGGCGGTGGTAACTATAACCATCCTAAGGTAGCGAAATTCCTTGTCGGGTAAGTTCCGACCTGCACGAATGGCGTAACGACTTCCCCGCTGTCTCAACCACAGGCCCGGCGAAATTGCAGTACGAGTAAAGATGCTCGTTTCGCGCAGCAGGACGGAAAGACCCCGGGACCTTCACTATAGCTTGGCATTGGCGTTTGATGTGTCTTGTGTAGGATAGGTGGGAGACTGTGAAGCGGGCACGCCAGTGTTCGTGGAGTCGTTGGTGAAATACCACTCTGGTCGCCTTAGACGTCTAACCCGCACCCGTGGATCCGGGTGGGGGACAGTGCCTGGTGGGTAGTTTAACTGGGGCGGTTGCCTCCCAAAGAGTAACGGAGGCGCCCAAAGGTTCCCTCAGCCTGGTTGGTCATCAGGTGGTGAGTGCAAGGGCACAAGGGAGCTTGACTGTGAGACCGACAGGTCGAGCAGGTGCGAAAGCAGGGCCTAGTGATCCGGCACCGGCGTGTGGAAGCGGTGTCGCTCAACGGCTAAAAGGTACCCCGGGGATAACAGGCTGATCTTCCCCAAGAGTCCATATCGACGGGATGGTTTGGCACCTCGATGTCGGCTCGTCGCATCCTGGGGCTGGAGTAGGTCCCAAGGGTTGGGCTGTTCGCCCATTAAAGCGGCACGCGAGCTGGGTTTAGAACGTCGCGAGACAGTTCGGTCCCTATCCGCTGTGCGCGTAGGAGAATTGATGAGGGTCTGTCCCTAGTACGAGAGGACCGGGACGGACGAACCTCTGGTGTGCCAGTTGTCCCGCCAGGGGCATGGCTGGTTGGCTACGTTCGGTCGGGATAACCGCTGAAAGCATCTAAGCGGGAAGCCTTCCTCGAGATGAGTTCTCCCACACCTTCGGGTGTGTAAGGCCCCCAAGAGACGATTGGGTTGATAGGCCGGGGATGGAAGCGCGGTAACGTGTGGAGTCGACCGGTACTAATAGGCCGAGTGGCTTGAACACACATAGCGTTCAAACCAATCGCATCCTGCTTAACGATGTTCGCGTCCCTGTGTGGTTCCCAGAAAACAACCTGGGTTCCGCTACAACAGAATATGCCGAGCCTGGCTCGGACGAGACTTGCCGCACCCCCGTGGGTGTGTGCGTTGATCGTTCGGTGGTTATGGCGAGGGGGAAACACCCGGTCCCATCCCGAACCCGGTAGTTAAGCCCCTCAGCGCCGATGGTACTGCATGGGAGACTGTGTGGGAGAGTAGGACGCCGCCGGACATTTCTTGGAAAGGCCCCGCCATTTCATGGCGGGGCCTTTCGCATTTCACGGGCACGGCATCCGTCTGGAACGCGCGTGCTGAACGTCCTCCGCTCTGCGTCACCGGGCGAATCGCATCGGCCACTATCGAACGAAGCGCTGCTCCGGAGCGGGCCGAGGGAATACTGTTCTCTCCATGACGGAGGAGAACCTGCCGGAGCGACGTCCCGAACTGAGGGTCTCGCATGAGGACCGGGACCGGGTCGCCGAGCAGTTGAGGGTCGCGGCCGGGGACGGCCGGCTGACCCTGGAGGAGCTGGACGAGCGGCTCGACAAGGCGCTGTCGGCGCGGACGGAGTCCGACCTGGCGGCCCTGGTGACCGATCTGCCGGCGGTCGCGAGCGAGACGTCGCCCGTCCCGAGTGCCAAGGCCAAGGATCTGGTCCGGATCGAGGTCGGGAGCAGCAGCGTGTCGCGCGAAGGTGAGTGGATCGTCCCTCGCGCGATGGACATCGCCGTCCGCAGCGGCAACGTGAAGCTCGACCTGACGCGCGCCGTCATCAGCCATGGCGTCCTCCGCATCGCCGCGCAGGTGAAGAGCGGGAACGTGAAGGTCCGCGTTCCGCGGGGGCCAAGGGGGCGAGTCCGGAGACGTTCCTCCGTGTTGAGATCACCGGCACGGTGGCCAGCGGGAACATCGTCGCGCGTCCGCCCAGGCGCGGGTTCTTCGGATGGCTGTTCCGCCGTCCGCCCAAGTACTGATGGGAGCCGGCGACCTGTCCACGCACCCGGACCGGATGCGCTGGAACGCGAAGTACGAGGCGGCCGGTGAACCGCGCTTCGCTCCGCATCCCCTGGTCGACTGGGCTCTCGTTGCCGACGTCCCCACCGGGCCAGTGCTTGATCTCGCGTGCGGACCGTCCGGCAGTGCGCTGCGCCTCGCGGCCGAGGGACGTGCCGTGACGGCGATCGACGTCTCCGAGGTCGCATTGCGCCTGCTCCAAGACGAGGCGCGTCGCCGTGGCGTGGATGGACTGGTCACAACCGTCCAGGCGGACCTCTCGTCCTGGCGACCGTCCCCCACCGAGAAGTACGCCATCGTCCTCTGCACGGGCTTCTGGTACGAGCAGGTCTTCCTGCGGGCGATCGAGGCCGTCCGGCCGAGCGGACTGGTTCTCTGGGAGGCGTTCACCGCCGAGGCGCGCCGTCGCCGCCCCTCCCTGCCCGCCGAATGGTGCCTCGCCGAGGACGAACCCGCGGCGCTCCTCCCCGATAATTTCTCGGTGCTCCTCCAGCAGGACCTGCCTGACCAGGGCAAACGAAGGTTCGTGGCGCGCGCCGAGTGATCGCGAGAACAAAGTTGTGATTCCACCCCAACGTTCCGTGCCCGTCAGCCGTTTTTCAGGGGTGACGACGTTGAGGCGGAGGCTGCATGGCTGCTTGGGCTCAGACCATGGCCGCGCTCGCGGACCGGCGGGGCGCGGCGTTGAAGAGATACGCGTTCCTGCTGTGCGGTGACGATGCCGAGGCGGACGACCTGGTGCAGGAGGCGCTGGTCCGTGCGTTCGCGCGGCCCGGCAGGCGCACGCAGGACGAGGCCGAGGGATACGTCCGGCGCATCATGCTCAACCGGTTCCTGGACGGGAAGCGGAGCCGGCGGGTCTGGCGCAGGGTCAGCCCGCTGGTGCACGGCAAGGACTACGTACCCGACGCGTCCGCCCAGGTCGTGGTGAACGCGGACGTCCGCGCGGCACTGGCGAGGCTGTCACCGAGGCAGCGCGCCTGCGCGGTGCTGCGCTACTACGAGGATCTGACCGTCGCGCAGATCGCGGCCCAGCTCGGTTGCCGCGAGGGGTCGGTCAAGCGCTACCTGAGCGAGGCGCACCAGCGCCTGGCCGAACTGCTGGGCGACGGCGAGACCGCCGACGAGGGACGGACGGAGGCTGCCGCACCCACCGCGGGCGCTCGGCAGCCCCGTCCGGCGGCGAGGAAGTAGGAGATGGCAATGGAGTCGAAGCTCGAAGAGCTGCTGGCGCGCCGCATCGGCGAGCTGGCGGACGAGGCGCACCCCCTGTCGGCCGGTTCGGCGGAGCTGACCCGGCGGGTCCGGCGGCGCAGGCGCACGCGCAACGCGACGATCGCCGTCGTGGCGGGCGCGGCGGCCGCGACGGCCGTGGGCGTCCCGCAGATCTGGGCGGCCACCCACCCGACCGTGCACCCCGACATCGCGACCGGTCGGGGGTCGGTCTCGGTGTCCCCGGAGCTCAAGCTCGGCGCCGCGCCACCCCCGGGTGTCAACGCGGCCCCGAAGTTCTGCGGCGCGCCGCGGCACACCACTCCGTCCACCCCCGGCCCGCACCAGTCCGGCCCACCCGACCAGGCCGCCCTGGACCGCGCCGCCCGCACCATCGAGAACGTGGTCGGCGGCGGCAAGGAGGTCACCAAGGGCGGACGCAAGGCAGGCCCGCTCGAACGCTGGTACGCGGGCCTCGCGATCGACACCACCTGGCGCAAGGTCACCGTCTACCGCGTCCCGAACGACCGGCTCGACACGGCCGTCTGCGGCGCCGTCCGCGACGTGACCGTGGAGATCCGCGGCGCCTACCGCAACGAGGCCGACGCGAACCGCATCGTCGCCCAGATCATGGCCCACCCCAAGCAGCCCACCTTCGAGGTCTTCAGCGGCGGCCACCTCCCCGACGGCCGCATCGAGGTCACCACCGACCACCCCGCCGAGGCCGCCGGCGTCCTCGCCCACTACGGCCCCGGCATCACCGCCCGCCAGGGCACCCGCCCGACCACGGCCCCGTTTGTAGGAGGCGGCGCAGGCCCGGCCAACCCCAAGACCGGCATAGCACCGGCAACTCCTCGCACCACCCCAAGCTGACCCGCCTGCCATCACGCCGGGCTGAGCCGCCTGCCGCTACTCCGGGCTGACCCGACATTCCGGTTGGCGTCCGCTCACTCAGGCGCCGTCCTTGGCGGCCGGTTCAGGGGTAGGCCGCGGGTGCAGGCGCCGTGTGGCGAGACGCTCGACCTTGGCGAGATAGGGGTCCCTGCTCCGCGTGATCCATCTCCGCGTGGTGAACGCGCTGATCAGAGCCCCGACGAGCACGAACGTGATCGGCCAGTTGAGCGACCGGTCACCCAGGGTGGACGGATCGTCCGGGGCGTAGTGGATCGTTCCGTCCCAGGCCTTTCGCGGCAGCTTGCCGGAGGAGTAGGTCCTGCCCGCCACGACCCACGTTCCCCGGCAGGTGGTCGTGGTCGTGACGGTCCGACCGGAGCTCACCTCCGTCGAACACTTCACGTGGGCGGTGCCCTTCGCGGTCGCGGCGAGGTTGTCCGAGACGAGCAGTACCAGCAGGGAAACGGAGGTGACCGTGAGCAGCCCGACCATGTAGGGCAGCCCGCCGCGGTGCCGAAGGCGCGGCCCTGCGAAGAGTTTCACGGGCGCGCGGAGCCCTGGTTTCCACTTCGCCAGCGCGGCGCCGGCCTGCGCATTGCGGAGGCTTACCAGCCCGAGCAGAACGAAGCCGCCGATCAGGGCAAGCCCCGTGGCCTCGGCCAGATCCCGGAGGGAGCGATCCAGGTAGGCCCAGGGCCAGAGGATCACGGCCACGGCCGCGAGATATCCCGAGAGCAGGATCCGGCCGCGGCGCCAGCTCCGCACCACCTCGGCCGCAGCGGACTTGGCGGCTGCGCGTTCCTCGTCGGTCGGCATGCTGAGCCACCCTAGGGAAGCTCGGCCCGCTCAGGCGGGCCCACCTGCCTGTTGTGTCCCACATCACCGCCTATGTCCCGGATGCGGCCACCTCACGGCGTCCGCTGTGCGTGCCGCTACCACGCGGCATCCCGTCATGTGTCGCCGCCACTTCACTGCGTCCACATGGGTGGTGCGCTTTCTCCCGCCGCCTACTGGAGGTGCAGCCATCTTGCGTCGGGGGCGTAGGTGCGGCCACCTCACGGCGTCCGCTGTGCGTGCCGCTACCACGCGGCATCCCGTTATGTGTTGCCGCCACTTCACTGCGTCCACATGGGTGGTGCGCTTTCTCCCACCGCCTACTGGAGGTGAGCCATCTCACGTCGGGGGCGTAGGTGCGGCCACCTTGCGGCGGCTGTTGGGGCTGGGGGCCACGTCGTGAGGTGCGGCGTGGGGGTTCCGTCAGGAGACGGGAGAGGGGAAGAGGGCGGACCAGTAGCGCTGGGCTGCTGGGGGGAGGTCGGTCTGGCGGCCGCTCTGGAAGACGGTGACGGTGCCCGTGGGGGCGGCTTCGGGAGCGGGGAGCTCGTCCAGGCGGCGGAGGGTCTGGGTGGCCAGGGCCGCCGCGGATCCGAAGAGTTCGGGAGGGGAGGGGAAGGCCGCGGCGATCTGGGGAGCGACCAGCTCGTAGTGCGTGCAGCCCAGGACGACGCGCTTGACGTCGTCGGGGGTGGCGCGGACGGCCGTGGCGATGGCCATGCGCAGGCGCTTCGGGTCGCCCGAGTCGACGGCGTCGGCGAGGCCGGGACAGGCGACGCGGTGCACCGGGACGTCCGGGGCGAAGCGGCGGATCAGGTCGGCCTGGTAGGCGCTGTGGGTGGTGGCGACCGTGGCCCAGACGGCCACCGGCACGCCAGCCGCCGCGGCGGGCTTGATGGCCGGGACGGTGCCGATCACCGGGACGGCGGGCTCGAACGCCAGCCGCAGCGTGGGCAGGGCGTGCACGGTGGCGGTGTTGCAGGCCACGATCAGCGCGTCCGGCTCGGTGGCGGCGGCCGCTCCGGCGCAGGCCAGCGCCCGCTCGGTGATCTCCTCCTCCGGGCGGGGGCCCCAGGGGGCGCCGTCCGGGTCCCAGGACAGCACCAGGTCCGCGTCCGGCCGGGCGCGGCGGACCGCGGCGGCGGCGGCGAGCAGGCCGAAGCCCGAGTCGATGAGAGCGATGCGCATGCGAGCCTCGTCAGGATTCCAGTTCGGCCAGGTAGGCGGCGGCTTCGGGAAGTTCGTCCTCGCTGAACACCCGGATCCCGGCCGAGGTGAGCAGCGCCGCGGTGATGCCCTCGCCGGGGACGCGGGTGCCGGTGAAGGTGCCGTCGTAGACGCGGTGGCTGCCGCAGGACGGGCTCGACTCCTTCAGGATCGCCATCCGGACCCCGGCCTGCCGGGCGGTGTCGAGCGCGACCCGCGCCCCGCGGACGAACTCGTCCGTGACGTCCTCCCCGGCCGCGGTCACGATCCGCGCCCGCCCCTCCGCCGGCGCAGGCGGCTTCTCGTCCGGGGCCTGCGCGTCGACCCGAGCCTCCGTGTCGTCCGGGGCCTGCGTGTCGGCCCGAGCCCCCGTGTCGGCCCTAGCCCCCGTGTCGGCCTGTGCCTGTGCGGCGGCCTGTGCCTGCGTGTGGCCCCGAGCCTGCGTGTCGGCCTGTGCCTGCGCGGCGGCACGAGCCTCCGTGTCGTCCGGGGCCTGCGTGGCGGCGGCAGCCTCCGTGGCGGCCTGTGCCTGCGTGGCGGCCTCGGCGTGTGCCTGCGTGTAGGCCGGGGCTTGCGGGACGGGACGGGGTGGGACGGGTGGGACCGGGAGGAGGGTGCGGGCGGGGGCCTGGGTGATCTCGGCGGGTGGGCGGGGGACGGGGAGGCCGCCGGAGATCTCCGGGCAGACGGCGACCAGGCGGCCCTCGGCGCGCCAGCGGTCGAAAAGGGCGTCCGCGACGGGCTTGGCCGCGCCGTCGTAACGCACCGGCCTGCCCAGCAGGCAGGAACTCACCAGTATCCGCTCCACGGGAACAGCCTAGGAGGTCGAGGTGAACAGGTGTGACTTGCGTCTCAGGTGGCGGCGGCGAATAGTTGAGGGCACCCCCCGTCCCAAGGGAGCCACCCCCCGTCCCAAGGGAGCACGGCATGGTCCTACTCGGCCGCCCCCTTCCCGAGGCGTCCGCCCGCAAGGGGCGCACCCGGGGATCGGTGCTGGTGTCCTGGATCACGACCACCGACCACAAGGTGATCGGGCACCTCTATCTCATCACCTCGTTCGCGTTCTTCCTGCTCGCCGGGCTGATGGCGATGGTGATCCGGGCGGAGCTGCTCTCCCCGGGCCGGCAGTTCGTCAGCAACGAGCAGTACAACCAGCTGTTCACGATGCACGGCACCGTCATGCTGCTGCTCTTCGCGACCCCGCTGTTCGTCGGGTTCGCGAACGAGATCATGCCGCTGCAGATCGGCGCGCCGGACGTGGCGTTCCCGCGGATGAACATGCTGAGCTACTGGTTCTTCCTGTTCGGCGGCATCATCGTGATGCTGTCGTTCGTCACGCCGGGCGGCTCGGCGGCGTTCGGCTGGACCGCCTACTCGCCGCTGACCAGCGCGATCCGGTCGCCGGGTATCGGCGGCGACATGTGGATCATGGGCCTGGCGCTGTCCGGGTTCGGCACCATCCTCGGCGCGGTCAACTTCATCACCACGATCATCGGCATGCGCGCGCCCGGCATGACGATGTTCCGGATGCCGATCTTCTCCTGGAACATCCTGCTGACCAGCCTGCTGGTGCTGCTGGCCTTCCCGGTGCTCGCGGCGGCGCTGCTGGTGCTGGAGGCCGACCGCCGGTTCGGCGCGCACGTGTTCGACCCGGACGTGGGCGGGGCGCTGACCTGGCAGCACCTGTTCTGGTTCTTCGGCCATCCCGAGGTGTACATCATCGCGCTGCCGTTCTTCGGGATCATCACCGAGATCATCCCGGTGTTCAGCCGCAAGCCGCTGTTCGGCTACTTCGGCATGGTCGGCGCGACGATCTGCATCGCGGGCCTGTCGATGGCGGTGTGGGCGCACCACATGTTCACCACGGGCCGGATCCTGCTGCCGTTCTTCTCGTTCATGACCTACCTGATCGCGGTGCCGACGGGGGTGAAGTTCTTCAACTGGGTCGGCACGATGTGGCGGGGGAACCTGAGTTTCGAGACGCCGATGCTGTGGTCGATCGGGTTCCTGGTGACGTTCCTGTTCGGCGGGCTGACCGGGATCATCCTCGCGTCGCCGCCGCTGGACTTCCAGCTCCAGGACTCCTACTTCGTCGTCGCGCACTTCCACTACGTGGTGTTCGGGACGGTCGTGTTCGCGATGTTCGGCGGGTTCTACTTCTGGTGGCCCAAGTTCACCGGGACGATGCTGAACGAGACCCTCGGGAAGATCCACTTCTGGACGCTGTTCGTCGGCTTCCACACCACCTTCCTGCTCCAGCACTGGCTGGGCGCGGCGGGCATGCCCCGGCGGTACGCGGACTACCCGAAGGAGTTCACCGCGCTGAACCGGGTGTCGAGCGTCGGCGCGTTCCTGCTCGGCGCGTCCACGCTGTTCTTCCTCTACAACGTCTACATCACCTGGAGGCATGGAAAGCGTGTCGACGCGGACGACCCTTGGGGATACGGCAATTCCCTGGAATGGGCCACGTCCTCACCCCCGCCGCGGCACAACTTCAAGGCGATTCCGCGCATCCGCTCGGAGCGACCGGCCTTCGACCTGCACTATCCCAAGATCCCGGTGGAGCGCGGCGCCGAGCATGCTCCGGAGCCGGAGGGGTAGCCCCCGTCCGGGATCGGACAACGGGTTCCGTTCCGTGCGTGAGGATTCACGCTGCGTCCTACATTGCTGCCCATGGAGCAATGCAACCAGCCGGAACGACGGGATTGGGCCGCCTGGCACGACGCATACGACGATCCGGGGTCGGCGCTGGCCCGGCGGCTGCGCACCGTCCAGCAGCGCCTCCGCGAGGCGGTCGACGCCGCGCCGCCGGGACGGATCCGGGCGATCAGCTTATGCGCGGGGCAGGGCCGCGACCTGATCGGGGCCCTGCGCGACCACCCGCGCCGCGACGACCTGGTCGGACGCCTGGTCGAGCTGGATCCGGCCAACGTCCGCCTGGCCGGACGGGCCGCCCGGGACGCCGGGCTCAAGCGGGTCTCGGCCGTGGTCGGCGACGCGTCCCGCACCGACGCCTACGCCGGGGCCGTCCCGGCGGACGTCGTGATGGTGTGCGGGGTGTTCGGCAACATCCGGGACGCCGACATCGAGCGCACGATCGGCCTGCTGCCGCAGCTGTGCGCGCCCGGCGCGTTCGTCGTCTGGACGCGCAACCGCAAAGCCCCCGATATCACCCCGCGGATCCGCGGCTGGTTCGCCGAGCACGACTTCGAGGAATGCTGGATCTCCCCGCCGGAGGAGCGCGCGTTCGGCGTCGGCGTGCACCGCTTCACGGGAACCCCGCAGCCCTTCCGTCCCGGCGTCCGGATGTTCACGTTCGTCGGCTACGACGTCCTCCGCAACGGCAGCCCCTGGCCCACATGACCGGGGTGACTTAGTTCCGTCCCGAACCGGCCACTGTTTCCTGTCCGCATGATCGAAGCGCGCGTCCGGCCCCGTCCCGCGAGGCTCTCACCTGCGGGGCGGGGCATTTCTGCGGTTACCGCCGTGACCGCCTCGTGCGCGCGCGGTTGTGCGCGTCCGGAAACCGTTGGCGCGGAAAAGGATCCGGTTCGTGTCCATCGGGCTACAATCGGCGACTGACAGCGGTCCGTGAGCGCACCGTGGCTCGCGGATGAGGTCCACGATGAACGGCACCCCCCTCCCATGGCCTGGATTCGTCACTCTCCACGTGTCGACCTGGCGGCGTTCGTTCCCCTCGCAGCGCTGCTGGTCGTCGCGGCAGCCGACGTGTGCCTGCCGGACGGCGGGTCCGTGCTCGGCCTGCTCATCGCCGTGCCGGTGCTCGCCGGGCTGCGGCCGTCCTCGGGGCGGTTCGTCGCGGCGACCGGCGTGGCCACCCTCGCGACCGCCGGCGTCCTCGGCGTTCCCGCCCTCGGCGACGACGCGGTGCGGTTCGCGGCCCTGGCCGGCGGCGTGCTCGGCACGACGGCGATGATGGCGGTCGCCACGCGCCGCCGCGAGCGCAGCGACCACGCGCAGGCCGACCTGCGCGCGATCACCGACACCATGCGCCGGGCCGTGATGCGTCCGGCGCCGCACCGCACCGGCGGCGTCCGCACCCGCGTCCGCTACCTGGCGGACGCGGCGGAGGCCGGCCTCGGCGGCGACCTGTACGCGGTGATGGAGACCGCCTACGGCGTCCGCGTCATCGTCGGCGACGTCCGCGGCAAGGGCCTGGACGCGGTGGAGCAGTCCGCCGACGTGCTCGGCGCGTTCCGCGAGCTCGCGCACAACGAGCCGACGCTCACCGGCATGGCCCTGCGGCTCGACGGCTTCCTCGCCCGCCGCGCCGACGCCGAGGACTTCGTCACCGCGCTGCTCCTGCAGATCCCGCCGGACGCCCCGGCCGAGCTGCTCAACTGCGGCCATCCGCCGCCGCTGCTGCTGTCCCTCGACGGCGCCGCCACCTTCGTGGACGCGCTGCCGCCCGCGCCCCCGCTCGGCTTGGTCGCGCTGGCCGGCGACCCCTGCCCGACCGGCCGGCTCCCGCTGCCGTCCGGTGGCGGCCACCTGCTCCTCTACACCGACGGCGTGACCGAATCCCGCGACCGGTCGGGCCGCTTCTACCCCCTGGCCGAACGCGCCGCCGCCCTCGTCCACCCCGACCCCGACGTCCTGCTGGACGCCCTCCAGGCGGACCTCCAGTCCCACGCCGGCGGCCGCCTCCAGGACGACGCCGCCCTCCTCGTCCTGAACCTGGACCCCGTCCCGCCGCCGCGCCAGCCCTCCGACCCCCGTCCCAGACGAGGCGACCGGGCGCACGAACCCGCAGACGGCTGCTGACCCGACACGGTCTGGAAGCGGAATGCTCGAAGAGGCGCGAGGGGCCCGCGCGCACGAGGGCCATCCCAAAACCAGCGCGCCAGCGCATCCTCGTGCACGCGCGCGGGGCGGACGTGAGAGTGCCCGCCCGGGAGGTCATGGGCGGGCACTCGTGGAGGGTGGTCAGCGGTTCTGGTCGGCCCGGACGCGGTTCACGGCGATCTGGGCGACGCGCACGGCGGCGGACGGGTTGAGGCGGACGCCTCGCCACGCGGCGCGGCCGTGCGCGGGCGCGACGATGAGGGCCTGGTTCTTCTGGACGCCGCGCATGATGTCGCGGGCCAGCTTCTCGGCCGTGTAGAGGCGCGGGGACGCCTTCTTGATGTCCTCCTTGGCGTCGCCGGACATCGGGGTCGCCGGGAGGTCGGGGTTGACGTTGGTGAGGAGCGGGGTGTCCACGAAGGACGGGCAGACGACGCTGACCTTGACGCCGCGCCCGGCGGCCTCGGCGCGCAGGCCGAGGGAGAGGCCGACGACGGCGTGCTTGGTCGCGGTGTAGGGGATGCCGATCGGCATCGGGACGAGCCCGGCGAGCGAGGCGGTGTTCACGATGTGCCCGGAGCGCTGCTCCAGCATGATCGGGTAGGCCGCGTGGACGCCGTGCACGACGCCCTTGAGGTTGATGTCGATCGCGCGGTTCCAGTGGTCGAGGGTCAGCTCCTCGGCCAGGCCGCCGATGGCGATGCCGGCGTTGTTGAACACCAGGTCGAGGGAGCCGTGCTCGTCCTTGACGCCCTGGTAGAGCTCGGCGACGGCGGCGGCGTCGGTGACGTCCAGCCGGGCGGCCGAGGCCTTGCCCTTGCCGAGGGTGTTCAGCCGGTCGGCGACCTTGGCCGCGCCGTCGGCGTTGATGTCGGTGACCACGACGGTGTTCCCGCGGGACACCAGGGCCGTGGCGATCGCCCGGCCGATGCCGGACGCTCCGCCGGTCACGATCGCAATGCTCATCGTCGCTGCTCCGCTCGCTCTTCGGGCCACCGGCGCGTCCGGTGGCCGCGGGACCGGCCAGAGGGGGAGTGCGGCCGGCCCCGCGGGGGCTAATTGGATTGCTCGTTCAATAGATGCCGTGCGGGCAGTCTAGCCAGCCGCCTCCGCGCCCTGCGCGCGGCCCCCGGAACCGGCATCGCCGCGGCCGCGACCGGCCGCTCCGTCCAGCCCGGCCCGCGACGCGGCGGCCGCGCCGTCCGGCCCGGCGGTCGTGCCGTCGAGCCCGGCCCGTGAACCGGCGGCCGCGCCGGTCAGCACGAAGGACGCCGGGTCCAGCCGCCGGGTGCGCAGCCAGTAGTTCGCCGTGGACGCGGGCCACGCCGCCCGGTTCACGCCGTCGCGGTCGAGGTACCAGGACGTGCAGCCGCCCGCGACCCACACCGCGCCCTCGGACTTGCGCTGGACCCACGCGTTGAAGCGGTCCTGCGCGCCGCGCCGGACGGCGATCGTGCGCGAGCCCGTCGCGTCCATCAGGCGCAGGCACTGCAGCGCGTGCCGGACCTGCGCCTCGATGATGAAGATCATCGAGTTGTGGCCGAGCCCGGAGTTCGGGCCGAGCAGCAGGAACAGGTTCGGGAAGCCCGCGACGGTGACGCCGAGATGCGCCTCGATGCCGTCCTGCCAGGCGTCCTGGATCTTCAGCCCGCCCCTGCCGACGATGTGCGCGTGCTCGAACGCGTCGGTCACGTGGAAGCCGGTGCCGAGGATGATCGCGTCGACCTCGTACTCGCGGCCGTCCTCGGCGACCACCGAGCCGGGCCGCACCCGCTCGATGCCCGCCGTCGTCAGCTCGACGTTCGGCCTGGTCAGCGCCGGGTAGTAGTCGCTGGACACCAGCGTCCGCTTGCACCCCATCGTGTAGTCCGGGGTGAGCTTGCGGCGCAGCTCCGGGTCCGCGACCTGCCGGTTCAGGTGCGCCTTGGCCAGCGTCGAGGCGATCTTCAGCAGCCGCGGGTTCTTGAACCCGAGGACGAAGCTCTCCTGCAGCAGGTAGATCCCGTTCCGGTACGCCCGCTGGACGCCGGGGACGCGCCGGAACAGCGCCCGCTCGACCCCGCTGATCGCCCGGTCCGGCTTCGGGATGATCCACGGCGGCGTCCGCTGGAACACCGTCATGCTCCCGACCTTCTTCGCGATCTGCGGGACGAACTGGATCGCGGACGCGCCCGTCCCGATCACCGCGACGCGCTTGCCGGTCAGGTCGTAGTCGTGGTCCCACTCGGCCGAGTGGAAGACCTTCCCCTCGAAGGACGCCAGGCCGGGCAGATCCGGAATGTTCGGCTGGTGGAGCGGTCCCATCGCGGAGACGAGCGCCCGCCCCCGCACCGGCTCGTCACCATTGACCAGGACGCGCCAAGTGTCCGCTTCGTCCTCGTACTCGGCGCCGACGACCTCGGTGTTGAACCGGATGTGCTGGCGGAGGTCGTACTTCTCGACGATGTCCTTGATGTACTGGAGCAGCTCGCGCTGCTTGGGGAACATCCGCGACCAGTCGGCCTTCGGCTCGAACGAGTACGAGTAGAGCAGCGACATGATGTCGCACGCGCACCCGGGATAGGTGTTCTCCCGCCAGGTCCCGCCGACCTCGTCCGCCTTCTCCAGGATGACGAAGTCGTGCACGCCCGCCTTCTTCAGGCCGATCGCCATGCACAGGCCGGAGAAACCCGTCCCGACGATGACGACCTTGTACGCCCCGCCGGGCCCCGCCGCCGGCGAGACCGTCCGATGCGGGACGGCCCGCACGGCGGACGAGGCAGCGGATGCCTCGGATTCGGGGTGGTCGGCCACGCTCAGGCCGCCTTCGCGGCGCGGCGGGACGGCTGCTCGTCCGGCAGCGGGCGGCGCTCGCCCGGCTTGTCCCAGATACCGAACGCCTTCCAGATCTGCCGGTTCACCGGGGTGATCACGTCCAGCTCGGCCATCAGGTCGCGGATCTTGCCGACCGAGTTCGCGATCTCCGCCTGCGCGACCGGGTTCTTGTACGCCTCGCGGACGACGTCCTTCGGGATGTTGAAGTGCCGGACCATCGGGCCGGGCGGGGAGAGCATGATCCGCGCCATCACGCCGAGCACGATCGGGGTGGCGATGCCGAGGGCGCGGCGGCGCGGCTTCGGCATCCCCGGCACCCGGTGCTTGAGGTAGTGCCGGGCGAACGAGATGTGCCGGGCCTCCTCGGCGATGTGGATCTTCATGATGGTCTCTTCGAGCGGGTGCTTGATGTGCCCGCCCTTGAGCGACTTGCGCTGCACGTAGTCGATCGGGTCCTCGCCGCCGAGCACGAAGACGAAGAACATCTCGGTGCTGATCAGCGGGATCCAGGGGGCCAGCTGGGCGACCAGGGTGAGCGCCTTCGGCATGCCCTTGATCGGCATCTTCGTGCGGTTCACGAACTCCTGGAACATCATCCCGTGATGACATTCCTCGGTCGTCTCGTGGTAGACGTACCGGAACTCGGGACGGCCGTTCGGCAGCCAGTAGGCGAAGTTCAGCAGGCCGCGCTTCAGCAGGTTCTCGAACTGGAGGCCGATCTTCATCGCGGTCGCGACCCGCCACAGGCCGATCTGCGCCTGGATCTCCGGCGGCTGCGACCGGTACCACTCCGTCCCGCCGAGGCGGTCGAAGGGCGGCAGCACCCAGCGCGGGTCGTTCTTGTCGACCTGGAGGTCCGGGTCGTCCCAGGGGATGTCCGCGTACGCCTCCCAGTGCTTGTCCACCGACGCCTTGTTCAGGCGGTCGATGACGCCCAGGTAGGACTTGCGGTCCTTGACCTGCTCGCGGACTTCCTCGGCGAGTTCGGTGGGGGCCTTGGTCATGGCTGTGCTCCCTCGGGGGTCGGGGGTAGGTCGGTTCCCGAGCCGGTGCGGGCAGGCGGAACGTCCGTGAGGTCCGGACGGTCCGTGGGCGGCGCCGGGTCCGGGCCGGCGTCCGCGCCGGAGCTGAACGGCACGGGGGAGGCCGCGCCCTGCTCCGGGATGATCAGTCGGGCGACGCTCTTGACCTGGTCGAGGACGGCCTTCTGGTGACCGGCCGCGTCGTCGTCGAGGGCGTGCTGCACCGACAGGCCGACGAACATGGCGAACACGCCGCGCAGCATCGTCGGGACGTAGTCGTCGGGGAGGGTGTTCGAGGGGAAGAGCCGCTCGAACGTCTCCAGGATGACCTCCAGGATGCGCTCGTTCAGGTCGCGGCAGAGCGGCCGCAGCTCGTCGTCGGTGCGCGCGGCGACCGCGAGCTCCAGCAGCGCCTTGGCCGGACGGCCCCGGAAGACCTCCCAGAGCAGGTCGAGCGCGCCCTCGACGTTGCGCCGCTGCGGCGGCAGCACCGCGAACGCGGTCTCGTAGGCGAGCCGCTGC
Organism: Actinomadura rupiterrae; assembly: GCF_024172125.1. GTDB lineage: Bacteria > Actinomycetota > Actinomycetes > Streptosporangiales > Streptosporangiaceae > Spirillospora > Spirillospora rupiterrae. Next base: position 12,392 of record NZ_JAMZEA010000021.1, on the reverse strand, counting down.
CGTTCGAGCAGGTGCTCCAGGGACGCCGCGACCAGGACCATCTTGGTCGGGTAGTGGTGCTGCTGCGCGCCCCGCGACACCCCCGCGCGGCGCGCGACCTCGGTGGTGGACGTGCCGGACCAGCCGAGGTCGACGAGGCACTCCATGGTGGCGTCGAGCAGGCGGGCCTGCGTCCGGGAGCGGCGCTCCTCCTGCGTCCGGCGCGTCCCGGACGACCGGCGCCGCGCGTGGCGTCGGCGAGTACTTACTGACACAACCCAGACAGTACGGACACACTTACAAGCAAGCAAGCCTGCTTGTATGTTGCCCGCATCACAATTGGACTACGAGTCCAATCACTGCTGCGGCGAGGCCCGGACATGCGGGTTCTCCGTCCGGCTACGCCCGGCGCGGTAGTCCGTCCGGCGCCGCGTGCTCCGCAGGGCGCACCGCCCAAGCCGCTCCACGCCGGACGACGCGTCCGCCACCCCGCGCGGACCATCGACGCCATGACGAAGAGCAGAGACGACCAAGCCGCCGCACGGCGTCCAGCGAACGAACCGCCGCCCGCGCGCCCTTCAACCGATGCGCGCACTTTGGCTTCAACTGATGCGCGGGCGCCAGTTGCCACCCGGGGGTCGGGTGGGTCCGCTAACGGGGAGGGCGGGGCGCGGACGGAACGCCTGTCGAAGGTGTACGGGACGGGGACGACCGCCGTGCGGGCCCTGGACGACGTGACCGTGACCCTCCCGGGCGGCCGGTTCACTGCGATCATGGGGCCGTCCGGCGCGGGCAAGTCCACGCTCATGCACTGCGTCGCTGGCCTGGACGCGCCCAGTTCGGGACGGGTCTTCGTCGGCGGCGTCGACCTCGGCGCGCTGCCCGACGCGAAGCTGACGCGGATGCGCCGCGAGCGGATCGGGTTCGTGTTCCAGGCGTTCAACCTGCTGCCGACGCTGACCGCGCGCGACAACATCCTGCTGCCGTGCACGCTCGCCGGGACGCGTCCGGATACCAAGTGGTTCGACACCATCGTCCGGACGCTCGGCCTCGGCGACCGGCTCGGGCACCGTCCCGCGCAGCTGTCCGGCGGGCAGCAGCAGCGGGTCGCGCTGGCCCGCGCGCTGATCACCCGTCCGGAGATCGTGTTCGCGGACGAGCCGACCGGCAACCTCGACTCCCGGACCGGCGCGGAGGTGCTGGCGCTGCTCCGCCGGTCGGTGGACGACCTCGGCCAGACCGTCGCGATGGTCACGCACGACCCGGCCGCCGCCGCGCACGCCGACGCGGTGGTCTACCTCGCGGACGGCCGGATCGTGGACGTCATGGACGCCCCGACGCCCGGCCGCGTCCTGGACCGGATGCGTTCGCTGGGCGGTGCGTCATGATCGGGCTGGCCGTCCGGGAGCTGTGGGGACGGCGCCGCCGGCTCGCATCGTCGCTGGTCGCGGTGTTCCTCGGCGTCGCCTTCCTCACCGGGACGCTCGCGCTCGGCGACACCCTGTCGCACGCGATCGACCGCTACTTCGCGAACGCCTACGGCGATACCGACGTGATGGTCCGGAACGCGACGCGGGTCAGCAAGCTCCCAGGGCAGCTGCCCGGGGAGATCGACGGCGCCGTCCTGTCCAAGGTGAAGGGCGTGCCGGGCGCGGCGGACGCGCAGCCGGTGATCCAGGGCGCCGGGCAGCCGCTCGGCAGGGACGGGAAGGTCATCCCGGAGCGCGGCCCGCGCGTCGCCGGGAACTGGATCGGCGACCCCGCGCTCAACGCCTACCGGATCGCGCAGGGCCGCGCGCCGCGCGCCGCGGACGAGGTCGTGATCAACAAGCGCGCCGCCGACGACGGGCACCTGCGCGTGGGGGACCGGACCGTCGTCCTCACGCCCGAACGGGTCCCGGTGACGGTCGTCGGGATCACGACGTTCGGCAAGGACCCGGCGTTCGGCGAGACCGCGTTCACCGCGTTCTCCCTGGAAGGCGCGCAGCGCTTCGTGGCGCACGGCTCCGGGCGCCTGACCGGCGTGGCCGTGCGCGCCGGGCCGGGGGTCGGGCAGAGTGAACTCGCTTCGCGGATTTCTCGCGTGCTGCCGTCCGGGACCGAGGCGGCCACCGGGAAGGCGCTGGTCGACGAGGGGATCGGCCAGGTCAGGGACGGCTTCCTGAAGGTCTTCCAGAGCGCGCTCGCCGCGTTCGGCGCGGTCGCGCTGCTGGTCGCGGCGTTCTCCATCCACAACACATTCGCGATCACGCTGGCCCAGCGGGTGCGCGAGTCGGCGCTGCTGCGCGCGGTCGGCGCCAGCCGCCGCCAGCTCACCGTCCTCGTCGGCGCCGAGGCGCTGGTGGTCGGCGGGCTCGCCACGCTGCTCGGCCTCGCGGGCGGGGTCGGCTGCGCGGCGCTGCTGAAGCTGCTGTTCAGCGGGTTCGGCATGGGCCTGGACGCGCAGGGCGTCGTGATCACCGCGCGGACGCCGCTGATCGCCGCGCCCGTCGGGCTGGCCGTCACGCTGCTGGCCGTGCTCGGACCCGCGGTCCGGGCCGCGCGGATCCCGCCGATCGCCGCGATGCGCGAGTCCGCGGCGGAGTCCGGCGGAGTGTCGGAGGCGCGTGTCATCGTGGGCTCGGTGGTGGCGGCCGTCGGGATCGGGGCGGCGGCCTTCGGCGGGGTCGTCGGCCGCGGGGCGTGGACGGGGGTCGGCGCCCTGATGTCGCTGGTCGCGATGGTGGTCCTGGGGCCGGCCGTGGCCCGTCCGGCCGCGGCCCTCATCGGCATGCCCGCCGCCAGGCTGCGCGGCGTGCCCGGACGGCTCGCCCGCGAGAACGCCGTGCGCACCCCGCGCCGCACCGCCGGGGCCGCGACCGCGCTGATGATCGGCGTCGGCGTGGTCACGCTGCTCACGGTCTTCGCCGGGTCCCTGCGCGCCTCGCTGGCGGACGGCGTGGCCGGCTCGTTCCGCTCGGGCCTGGTCGTCAACGGCGGTACCAACTCCAGCGGCGGCTTCGAGCCGTCCCTGGCCGTGCGCGCCGCCGCTCTGCCGCAGATCGAGACGGCCGCGGGCCTCGGCAAGGGCGCCGCCCGCGTCGATGGCCGCACCGCCACGGTCGGCATCGCCGACCCGGTGCTCCTCGCCCGCGTCCTCCGCCTGGACGTCACGTCCGGCACCCTCCCGTCCGACGCCGCCGCAACCGGTGGGCTGGGGGTGGCCAAGAAGATTGCGGACGACCGGAAATGGCGGGTCGGGTCGGTCGTGACGGTCACGTTCTCGGACGGGACGCGGCTGCCGATGGCGGTGGGCGCGATCTACAAGCGGACCGACCTGGCCGGTGACTACCTCGTCCCGCGGACGGTCTGGGCGCAGCACAACCGTCGCCCGCAGGACATCGCGGTGTTCGCCAAGCCGAAGCCGGGCGTGTCCGAGGCGGACGCGCGGTCGGCGCTGGCCTCCCTCGCCCGCTCGTACGGCGCGCCGGATGTCCAGAACCGGCCAGAGTACGTCGCGGCGCAGACCAAACAGATGGACGCGTTCCTCGGGATCGTCTACGTGATGCTGGCCCTCGCGATCGTGATCGCGCTGCTCGGCATCGCGAACACGCTGGCCCTGTCCGTCCACGAGAGGACGCGCGAGCTGGGGCTCCTGCGCGCGGTCGGGGCGACGCGGCGGCAGCTGCGCGCGATGATCCGCTGGGAGTCGCTGATCGTGTCGCTGTTCGGCACGGCGGGTGGCGCGGGCCTCGGCCTGTTCCTCGGCTGGGCCCTGGCCGGCGCGATGTCGAACCCGTTCAGCGTCCCGGCCGTGCCTCTGGTGGTGATCCTGCTGGTCGGCGCGGTCGCCGGCGTCCTGGCCGCGCTGCGGCCCGCGCGCCGCGCGGCCAAGCTGCCCGCACTCACTGCCGTGGCCTCCGGATGACCCCCGCCCGCCGGACGAGATCGGATACGTCCGGTGGGCGGGACCTGTCCGCCAAGCGAGTTCGGTGGGCGAGGGCCGTTCGCGGGTGATGTTCGTCGCGCCGTTCGTCCGGCAGATTTCGGGGGCGGAGGGCGTGCGGGCTTGCCGTCGTCCGGTCGTCACTCCTGTGTCTCGGGCCTCCCTGAGTCACATCGGCCTCGGATGCGCGGGCGCATGAGGACGCCTCGTGCGCGTGCGGGGACGGCCTGTGTGCGGGGGCGGGGGAGGTGTTCGGGCTGCGGGGGAGTTGCGCCGTGGGATGCGCGGTTTGCCTGGATAGGCTGTTGCAATGCAGGTCAACCAGTCGGGCAAGCTCGCCAACGTCTGTTACGACATCCGGGGTCCCGTCCTCAAGCGCGCCAAGGAGCTTGAGGCCCAGGGCAACCGGATCCTCAAGCTGCACATCGGCAACCCCGCGCCGTTCGGGTTCGAGGCGCCGCCCGAGCTGCTGCAGGACATGATCCGCAACCTGCCGGAGGCGCACGGCTACAGCGACTCCAAGGGCATCCTGCCCGCCCGCCGCGCCGTGGTCCAGCGGTGCGAGGAGCTGGGCATCGCCGGGGTGGACGTCGAGGACGTGTACCTCGGCAACGGCGTCTCCGAGCTGATCGTGATGACCCTGCAGGCGCTGCTCGACGACGGCGACCAGGTGCTCATCCCGACCCCCGACTACCCGCTGTGGACGGCCGCGGCCTCGCTGTCCGGCGGTGTCCCGGTGCACTACCGGTGCGACGAGGCGGCCGGCTGGGCGCCGGACCTGGCCGACATGGAGGCCAAGATCACCGACCGCACCCGGGCGATCGTGATCATCAACCCGAACAACCCGACCGGCGCGGTCTACCCGCGCGAGGTGCTGCTCGGCATCACCGAGCTGGCCCGCCGGCACGGCCTGCTGATCTTCGCCGACGAGATCTACGACCGGATCCTGTACGACGGCGCGGCGCACACCTCGATCGCCTCGCTGGCCCCGGACCTGCTGTGCCTGACCTTCGGCGGGCTGTCGAAGAACTACCGGGTGGCCGGGTTCCGGTCCGGCTGGCTGATCCTTTCCGGCCCGAAGGAACACGCCGAGTCCTACATCGAGGGCCTGGACATCCTGGCGAACATGCGGCTCTGCCCGAACGTCCCGGCGCAGTACGCGGTGCAGGCCGCGCTCGGCGGCACGCAGAGCATCGACGAGCTCGTCCTCCCGACGGGACGGCTCGGCGAGCAGCGCGACCGCGCCGCGAAGATGCTCAACGACATCCCCGGGGTGAGCTGCGTCCGCCCGCAGGGGGCGCTGTACGTCTTCCCGCGCCTCGACCCGGACATGTACCCGGTCAAGGACGACGTCCGGTTCGCCTTCGACCTGCTGGAGCAGCAGAACATCCTGGTCGTGCAGGGCACCGGCTTCAACTGGCCGACGCCCGACCACTTCCGGATCGTCACCCTCCAGTACGCGGACGACCTCGAAGAGGCGATCGGCCGCATCGGCGACTTCCTCACCACCTACCGACCGTAACCGTCTACCGACCGTAACCGTCAGGGCGACTTCTGTAGCGCTCAGGCTCAGTCGTCATTGCCCTCGGGCGCTGCGTCGGCCGATGCGGCCTGGTCGAGGCGGCGGAGGGCGCCCCGGACGGTGTCGGGGTCGGTGGTGGCCCAGAACGGCGGCAGCGACGCCTTCAGGAAGCTTCCGTAGCGCGCGGTCGCGAGCCGCGGGTCGAGGACGGCCACGACGCCGCGGTCGTCCATCGCGCGCAGCAGGCGGCCCGCGCCCTGGGCCAGCAGCAGCGCGGCGTGCGTCGCCGCGACCGTCATGAAGCCGTTGCCGCCGCGCGCCGCGACCGCGCGCTGGCGGGCCGACGCGACCGGGTCGTCCGGGCGCGGGAACGGGATCCGGTCCATGATCACCAGTTGCAGCGACGGCCCCGGCACGTCCACGCCCTGCCAGAGCGACAGGGTGCCGAACAGGCAGGTCCGCTCGTCCTCGGCGAACTGCTTGACCAGCTGGGACGTGGAGTCCTCGCCCTGGCAGAGCAGCGGGTGCGACAGGTGGTCCTTCAGCTCGTCGGCGGCTTGGCGGGCGGCCCGCATCGAGGAGAACAGGCCGAGCGTGCGGCCGCCGGCGGCCTCGATCAGCTCGGTGATCTCGGTCAGGTACGCGTCGGGGAGCCCGTCGCGTCCGGGCTGCGGCAGGTGCCGGGCGACGTAGAGGATGCCGGAGCGCGGGTGGTCGAAGGGCGAACCCACGTCGATGCCCGTCCAAGCGAGTTCCTGCTTGGCCTTGTCCTTCTTCCCGGCCTCTTTGCCATCCTTCTTCGGGGACTCCTCGCTATCGCGCTGTGCCGGGACCTCAAGCGGAGGCAAACCCCATTGGCGCGCGAGCGGTTCGAACGACCCGCCTAGCGTGAGCGTCGCGGACGTAAGGACGGCGGTTCGCTTCTCGAAGAGCGTTGTGCGCAGGAGCCCGCCTACACCGATCGGCGCCACGTGCAATGTTGGCGGACGCTTCGGACGCCCGTCCTGGACGAACGGCTTCTCCAGCCACACGACCTCGTTCCGCGCGGCGATCTCGACCTGGTACGACTCCAGAAGCCTCACGGACGTGTCGTGCAGGTCCTCAAGCGCCGAACGGGCCGCTTTGCGCGCGCCCGCGTCGGCGGGGTCCATTTCCTTCTTCTCAGGGCCGATCGCAGTGAGGCAGGCGTGTGCGGCGTCCCGAACTACGGCGAGTGAGTTGCCCAGGGCGTCGGGCAGGATGTCCATGCGTCCGGCGGGGAGTTCCTCTAGGAGGAGGGTCAAATCCTCTGCCGAGACCTTCAGCCGGTCGGCGATGCCCTCTTCGATGAGCCGTCCGCAGCGGCGTGCAGCGGCGTCTACGGCGGACGCGGAAATGTCGCCGGTCGCTACGGCGGTGACGCGATCGACGAGTTCGTGTGCCTCGTCTACCACGACGACGTCGTGCTCAGGGAGAACCTGGAATTCCTCTAGGGCGTCGATAGCGAGGAGCGCGTGGTTGGTGACGACGATGTGCGCCTCGCCCGCCTGCGCGCGCGCCAGTTCGGCGAAGCACTCGGTGCCCTGCGGGCAGCGCGTCGCGCCGAGGCACTCCTTCGCTGTGACCGCGACCTGCCGCCACGCCTGCTCGGTCACGCCCGGGACCAGCTCGTCGCGGTCGCCCGTCTGCGTCTCGTCCGCCCACTCGTTCAGGCGCTTCACCTGGCGGCCGAGCGTGGAGAGCTGCTGCGGGTCGAAGAGGCTGTGGTCCTCCTCCTGCTCGTCCGGGACGCCCGTCTGGACGCGGTGCAGGCACAGGTAGTTGCGGCGGCCCTTGAGGATCGCGAACTTCAGCTCGGTGCCCAGGTGCGGACGCAGCGCCTCGGCGAGGCGCGGCAGGTCGCGGTCGACGAGCTGGCGCTGGAGGGCGATCGTCGCGGTCGAGACCACGACCGTCCGCCCCTTCGTCACCGCGTGCCGGATCGCCGGGACGAGGTAGGCGAGGGACTTTCCGGTGCCGGTGCCCGCCTGCGCGGCCAGATGTTCACCGTCGCCGAGGGCCTTCTCCACGGCCCGCGCCATGTCGACCTGGCCGGAGCGCTCGGCACCGCCGATGGCCTGGACGGCGGCGGAGAGCAGCGTGGCCGTGTCGGGCACGCGGTCCGCAGTGGCAGGACGCGCGGAACCGGCGGACTTGTCGGCGCCTGCGTCGGCGTCGGCGTCGGCGGAGGTGGAGAGCAGATCAGGGGCGGGCACGACGCCCAACGCTACCGTCCGCCCGCCGTGCTCGCGGCCAAGCCGGCGCGGTTGTGCCGCCAGTGACATGTCCGTGACCTGGATCACTTTCATGATCGTTTCGTTCGGGACAGTTGCCCGGATCACACGGTTCGAGGGGGTTGCGCCATTGTCCGAGCCCACATAATGCAAGCACTCACTTATCCCGCCGCCCGTCGAGGGGGTCGACGCATGTCCGAAGTCGGGCTGTCCACGCGGTCACGCGCGCTGTTCGGCTGCCTTGGCGCAGCCGTCCTCGCCGGTGCCGCAGGGGTCGCCGCCTACGCCGCGAACCCGTCGCCGCCGCCGTCCCGCCACTACAGCGCGACCTTCGCGCGCGCGGGACAGGGACTCGACGGCAAGTCCGACGTCAAAGTGCGTGGCGTGACGGTCGGGAACGTCGAATCGGTCAAACTCACAGGCGACGGTCATGTGCGCGTGCGTCTCCGTGTGGACCGTTCCGTGCGGATCCCGCGCGGCGCCGAAGCCCGCGTCGACCCGGTGTCGGTCTTCGGGCCGAAGGAGATCTCCCTGGATTTCGCGGGATCCGGATCCGGTCCCTATCTCGCCGACGGCGACGCCATCACGCGCACGCACGAGGCGTCCGACCTGTCCGAGACGGCGACCCCCGCCTACCGGCTCTCCAAGGCGATCGACCCCGACGACGTGGTCACCCTTACGCGGACGCTCTCGGAGGGCCTGAACGGCCAGGGCCAGGCGTTGCGGCGCACGATCGGCAACGGCAGCCGCCTGGCCGACCTGGCCGCGTCCGACCGCGCCGAGCTGCAAACCTTGATCGGCAACCTGCACGGCCTGTCGGGAACGTTCCAGGGCCGGGGCGACGCGATCGTCCGGACGAGCCGCGACGCGTCCGGCCTGACCGCCCTCGTCGGCGACCACCCGGACCGGATCACCGCCCTGCTCGACCAGGCGGGCCTGCTGAGCGGGCGCGTCGGCGACCACCTGCGCGACCACGGCGCGAACGCCGGCAACCTCATCGACGACCTGAGCGGCCCCGCCTCGGTGGTCGCGGCCAACCGCGCGCGCGTGAGCCTGATGACCGGAGACCTCACCCGCCTCTTCGAGGGCCTCGGCGGCATGCTGAACGGCCCCGGACCGTCCGGCTACCGGACGGCCATGATGATCGACAGCCAGCAGATCGCCCCCTGCGGCATCTTCATCGACCTCTGCACGACCGCCGCCCCGGCGCGCTGACCACCCCGTTCGGCGCGGCCCGGGGACGGAGTGGTCCGGAGCGTCCGCGAAGATACTGCTGTGTCTGATGCTGAAAGAGAAGTCCTGACCTGGGAACTGTTCGGCACGGCCGGCCGCGACCTGGCCATGGCGGTGGCCGAGAGCGGCTACCGGCCGGACCTGATCCTGTCGATCGCGCGCGGCGGCCTGTTCGTGGCGGGCGCCCTCGGCTACGCCCTGGACGTCAAGAACCTGCACGTCATGAACGTCGAGTTCTACACCGGCGTGGACCAGCGCCTCGACATGCCGGTCATGCTCCCGCCCGTCCCCGCCCCCGTGGACCTCTCGGGCGCGCGCGTCCTGGTCGCCGACGACGTCGCCGACACCGGCGCGACCCTCAAGCTCGTCCGCGACTTCTGCGCCGACCACGTCGCGGACGTCCGCTGCGCCGTCGTCTACGAGAAGCCCCACTCGACCGTCAAGTGCGAGTACGTCTGGCGGCACACCGACCGCTGGATCAACTTCCCCTGGTCCACGCTCCCCCCGGTGGTCCAGCGGGAAGACCAGATCCTGGACGCCTGACACCCACCCCTGGAACGTTCCTCTGGAAGGCCGCACCCCACGGCCTTCCAGAGGCCTCCACCTAAACCCGGACCCCTCAACAAGGCCAGCCAAAGGGCGCGCCCTGTAGGCGAACCAACAGAATCCAGCACCGCCCTAACGCACCCCTCTGGTTATCCACAGACCGGGGGCCGGCTTGGGATGGCGGAGCCGGTTCGACCAGGCTCGAAGCATGAGCAACGAACCGACCCGTCTGGTGATCCGGACCCCTGACGACGCCATCGCCGCCGTCCCGTACCTGCTGGGCTTCCACCCGTCCGACAGCCTCGTCGTGCTGGGCTTCGACGGCCCCGCGAACACCTGCGCCATCCGCGTCGACTTACCCTCCGACCCGTCGACCGTCCGCCTCGCGGCCGACCACATCGCCTCGGTGATCGGCCGCAACGGCTTCCGCAGCGCCCTGATCATCGGCTACGGCCCGTCCACCCGGGTCACCGCCGCCGCCGCGGCCGCCTGGGAGTCCCTCGCCGCCGCCGGCGTCCGCATCACCGAAGCCATGCGCGTCGCCGACCGCCGCTGGTGGTCCCTCACCTGCCTCGACAAGTGCTGCCCGCCCGAAGGCCGCTCCTTCGACACCACCACGACCGAGATCGCCGCCAACGCCACCTACACCGGCCACGCCGCCCTCCCCGACCGGGACGAGCTGCGCCGCTCGATAGCACCTCCGCCCGGCAAGGCCGAATCCGCCGTCCGCAAGGCAACCCTCCAAGCCGAGGCCGAAATCACCCAGTGGAGCAAGGAGTCTCCCGCCGACCTCCTCACCGCCCGCAAAACAACCAAGGCCTTAGACCTCCTAGAAAACCTCCGCGCAACAACAATCCCGCCCACGAACTCCGATTCAGCCATGCTGTCCGTTCTCATGGCCGACCAACGCGTCCGAGACGAAATCTGGATCCGCCTCAACTCCCGAGACATCACTCTCTGGCGAGAGATCCTCCGCAGAACCCCCACCCCCCACGCCGCCGCCCCAGCCTCCCTCCTGGCCTTCCTCGCCTACAGCGCCGGCGACGGCAGCCTGGCGAACGTAGCCCTGGAACGAGCCGAAGAAGCCAACCCCCACTACTCACTGGCCGCCCTGATCCGCGCCATCATCGCCCTAGGCGTCCCACCCCAAAAAGCCCGCCTGAAACTAACCCCCAACGACCTGAATTCCCTCTACAACACCGGCTCAGCAGCCCAACCCCCACCCCGCCCCAAAACCCCGACCCCCGCCAACAACCAACCCAAGCCCCCGCCCCCTCCCCAAGGGCCGCTCAAGCAGGATGGCCCAGCCGCGCACCAACGCTTGAAGCCGTAACTCCTCGCCAACGACCCCGCGCATCCCACTCACGGCCGGGACAGCCGTGGTGACGCGCTTGCCCGCCTGGCCGCCGCGGGTCCGTCCGCCGCGACGTCTCCCGCCTGCGGGCCGCCAGCGACGAGTCTGCGACGGACGCCCTCCAGGACAGGACAGGAAGAACACCAGATCGGCGAGGCGCACCGAACGCTGATCGCCGTACTGGCCGACCCGGTCATCACCGCTGGGGGAGGCGGCCCAGCCCGCGGCCCGGCACGTGGCCCCCACTGATCACTGCAGCGACGCCCAATATGAGCGGACAACGCCCTCGCTGGACGTCCGGCGTTGGCGCCTTTCCGTGTGCCGGGCTGCCGGCGTGCCGTGCCCGGCATGCCGTGCGCGTTCGCGTGCGGCCCGATGTCGTCCGGAGGGAGTCGGTCACCGGGTTCCGGCCTGCGGCGTCTCGGTGATGTTGCCGGGGCCCCATCGCGGACGTCGCGTCTGGGTGGCTCGTTAAAGCCACAACCGGCCAGTCCCGGGAAAAAGGGACTGGCCGGTTGTTAGGGGGCTTTACCGGTGTGCGTACGTCTTGCCGGGCTTGAGGGGACGTCCGAAAAGCTCGGAAACGGTCACGAAGACGTATCCCTTCGCGGCCAGCCTGCTGAGGATCGTCGGAACGGCATTGACCGTGGTCGGGTGGATGTCGTGCATCAGCACGATGTATCCCGGCCGGGCCGCCTTGATGACGCGCCGCTCGACCGTGGCCGAGTTTCGGTCACGCCAGTCCAGCGGATCGACCGCCCAGATGATCTGCGGCATGCCGAGCCGCTTGGTCACCGCCGCGACCCGCGAGTTCGTCGACCCGTAGGGCGGGCGCAGCAGGTGCGGGGTGAACCCGCTGGCCTTGCGGATCGCCGTCTGCGTCTTGGTGATCTCGCTCTTGATCCCCGCCGACGACAACCGAGTCAGGTCGGCGTGCGTGTAACTGTGGTTGCCGACCTCGTGCCCGGCCGCAAGCTCCTTGCGGACCAGGTCCGGGTGCGCCTTCGCGTTCTGCCCCACCAGGAAGAACGTCGCCCTGACATGCCGCTTCGCCAGGATCTTCAACAGCTTGTCGGTACCGGAGACCGGCCCGTCGTCGAAGGTCAGCGCGATGCACTTGACCTTCGCGCAGTTGATCTTCCTGGGCGGCGCGGCCGCCGGGCCGCGCTGCGCCCCCAGCAGCTGCGCCTGCTGCGGCGCCCCGTGCCGTCCCGCCGCCAGATCCAGCTTCCCGGCCGCGAGACCGGGCGCCATCGTACTCACCGCCCCGCAAGCCGCCGCGACGGCCACAGCCGCCGCTCCCCGTCGAACCAACGCCTGCCGAACACTCATCCCGCCTCCTGGGCGCGCCCGTTGCATTGATCGCAGGAGCCCGCCAGTGTAGGCCGCACCCGAACGCCGCCCTCCCGGGCGCGCCCGAATGTCGGGGAACCGTTATCACCCCCGCGATCGTTCACGCCATAATGCCCATTGCTCAGGTACGCCGCATCTCGAACGCCAAGGAACGGACGGGACATCCAATGAGATTCCGTGACCGTTTCGGAATCCGCCGAAACCGGGGAACAACGGTCGCCAAGCTGG
>NZ_JAMZEA010000020.1 GCF_024172125.1 Actinomadura rupiterrae | reverse complement strand
CGAGGAAGTTCTTGTCCGGTCTCGGCCAACTCGCGAGTAGCTCAGCTGCCCTGCGCGGAGTGGTCCGGCGCGGTTCCCTCCACTGAATCGTCGCCGAGCCGGGCGCTGCTCGTTTCCATCTGGGGCGCAACCTTGAGCACGCCGCAACTTGGCCGTGCGCTGGCCGCGGGGGACCGAGGCATGGTCACGTCGGTGATCTCAAACGCGCGCTCGAAGTCAGGCTTTTCTGGGGCGGGTGAAGCCGAGCAAGGTGGGGCGGCGGTAGGGCTGGATCTGGACGACGGTGCCGGTGTGGGGAGCGGCGATCATCTTGCCGGGGCCGATGACGAGGCCGACGTGTCCGGGGTTGGTCGTGGAGGTTCCGGGGCCGGAGTTGAAGAAGACGAGGTCGCCGGGCTGCTCGTGCCCATTGGGCACGCGGGGTTCGTGGTTCCACTGGTCGCCGGAGACACGCGGGATGCTGATTCCTGCGGCGCGGTAGGCGGCTGACGTGAGGCCGGAGCAATCGTAGGCGTTCGGGCCCATGGCACCCCAAACGTAAGGTTTGCCGAGCTGGGCACGGGCGAACGAGATCACCTTGGCGGCTGCTCGGTTCGGCGCAGCTGCGAACCCGGCGTCGGGGCCCGAGGCACAACCGATGGGGGCTGCGGTCGATGGCGTCCTTCCTGATCTTTTGGCGTACGAGGCGGCCCGTTTGAGGACGTCGTTCACGTAGGTATCGGAGTGGTTGTAGCCGAACAGCGCAGCGCGGATGTTTCCAGGGGCGCCGTTGTGTTTGAGGTAGCGGGCGGCGGTGGGGATGGCATCGGCGGGGTCGTATCGGTTGCGGCGGCCGTCGTGGTTGCCGTCGATGCCGAAGGTGGCCCAGGTTCCGGCGAGGAACTGCATGGGCCCGCCTGCTCCGGCGTAGTTCTCACCCGAACTGGTTCCCGGTTCAGTCGAACGGCCGTGGTCGGACTCGACCGAACCGACGGCGGCCAGGATGTTCCACGGTATGCCGTACTCCTGTCCTGCCCGCACGTAGAGCGCGAGGTAGTTGGGCGGGATGTCGGTGGTCCCAGTGAGGCTTGAGCCGGTGCCAGAAGGAGGGGCGCAGACCGTTGGACCGGTGCCGCCTCCCGAACTGATTGTGCTGGAGAGTCCGCCGAGGATGGCGACGAGCAGGACAAGGAATGCTCCGGCGGCGCCTCCGAGCGCCAGGGGCATTAGGGGCGCTCCAGGTTCGGTTGTGCGTGGCCGAGGATCTTGGGCAGTTCTATGAGGCGCGCTCTGCGGGCGCTGGGGCCGATTGGAAGCCAGACCTGTTCGGCGGGACCGTCGTCGGGCTGAACCCCGCTGTGGACGGCCGTTGCGGCTGGGACTGGCGAGGTTCGGATGAGGCGCTGGAGGTTGGTCTCTCGGGCACGGGAGGGAAGCCAGAACAGGACGGGTGTGGAGATGCCCGTCGACTCGGCCAGAGCTCTGTAGCAGGCGAGTTTCTCAGCGACCTTGGGCAGTGGCTCGGTGCCGGTGTCGTGCTCAAGGAAGAAGTCGACCTCGGCCAGGCCGTCCCCGGGGCCGGGCTCGGCCCAGCGTCCGTAAGCGTCTGGACGAACGAGGTCGCCCCACAAGCTCGCGCATCGTCGTTGGGGCCACCATTCCTTCACGGCTGAGCCGTTGTTGCGGACGCGGGCGTGGTGGTGGAGCTGGGTGAAGAACTCGTTGACGCCGGTCTGGTGGCCGAGCTGGCGGGAGTGGCAGACGGCCAGGGCGGTGGTGCGTTTGTAGCCGAGCTCGGAGATGTCGATGCCGCGTTGCCCGGCCAGGACATGTGCTCCGGCCGGGCCGAGGACCCAGTGCCAGGGGCGCGTGCCGACCGGCGTCCAGGGCTGGACGCGTTCCAGCGCGGACATGCGAAACAGCTCCAGAAGGCGGTGCCGGGCTTTGCCGGGGGTGGAGAAGCAGATCGCGGCGAGTTGGTGGGTGGTCAAGACGCGGTGGTCCCAGACCAGTTCGAGGATGTAGCGGTCGCGGTCGGTGAGGCGGTGGGCGAGTTCGGCCAGCAGCTCGGGCGACATCCGAGGTGGCGGTGCCGTGGTCGGACGGCGCATGCGGACAACACGACGACTCATTCGGGCTCCTGAATCGAGGTGGGAACGACCTGGTCAGCGCTGGCGCGGGTCGCGCAGCGCGGCCTTACGCGGCTGTCTGGGCTTGCGTACCGAGTGCGTCGCGCGTTGTGCGGACCACTGACGGGCCGCCTTGCGCGCCTCGTCCTGGCGGCCGGGCGTTGGGGCGGCGAGCGGTCGGGTGCGGAAGGTGAAGGCGGGCGTCTGCTGGGTGCCGGTGACCAGGCGAGCGACGGCTTGGTAGGCGCCCAGATGGGACAGGTCATGAGCTGAGAGCAGCGGGGCGACGTGGCGGGCCAGGTCGTGGGCGTCCTCGGGTGAGGTGGTGAAGTAGAGCTTGTTGCGGGCGTCGGCCGACACTGCCTCGCGCAGATCTTTGGGGAGCTGGGTGAGGTGCTGATGGGCGAGGACGAGGGAGAACCGGTAACCGCGAGCCTCGGCGAGGACGTCGCCGATGGAGCCGGGCAGGTTCAGGAAGTTGTGGCACTCGTCGACGTAGGCGGCGGCGTCCGGCCGCTGGTCCTCGGGGAGCAGGGCGCGGCGGGTGATGGCCTGCCAGGTGTGGGCGAGCAGCAGCGATCCGAACAGCCGAGCCGCATCCTCACCGAGTACGCCCTTGGGGAGTCTGGCCAGGACGAGCCCGCCGCGGTCGAGGTGCCGGCCGAGGTGCACGGTCGACTCGCTGGCTGAGAGTGCGTCGCGGACGAACGGCCGGAGCAGGACGGCGCGGAGCTTGTTCATCACCGGCCCGATGGTCGCGGCGCGGCTGGCGGGCGAGAGCTCGTCGTAGTCCGCCCAGAATCCGGACAGCAGCTCGTCGTCGAGCTGCGCGGTGATCCTGGCGCGGTAGGCGGTGTCGGCGAGCAGTCGGGGGACTTGGGCGAGCGTGGCTTTGGGCCCGTTGACCTGGGTGAGGGTGAGGCAGGCCGAACGGAGCAGGTCGTCCAGACGCGGTCCCCAGGACGAGGAGAAGCAGCGCCGGAAGATCGTGATGATCGAGTCGACCGCGAATCCCGGATCCGGGCCGGCCAGCACGTTCACCGAGGGCGGCGGCGCCGAGTCTCCAGGGTCGAACAGCACCGTGCGTGAGAGAGCGTGCTCGGGTAGGCGGTCGAGGACGTTTGCGACCAGGTCCCCTTTCGGATCGATGACCAGAGTGCCACGGCGGGCACGGACGTCGTCAAGGATCATCGAGGCCAGCAGCGTCGACTTCCCGACCCCGGTCTGACCGAGCACATGAATGTGCTGGCGCGCGCCGGGGATCGGCATCCCCACGGGGCGCGGGTGTCCGGCGTCCGCGTCACCCAGCACCCGGACGTTCCCGCTGGCCGGGACGAGCGGCGAGGGCGCAACAGGACGGGCTCCGGCGCGGGCAATGCCCAGGGCGTCCGGATCGAGCGGCAAGTGCGCCAGCGCGGCAAGCTCGCTGGCGGACAGAAGGTACCCACGAAACAGTCGTCGCCGTGCGATGCAGCGGCCGGGGAACAGGAGGCGGCGCCGCCGCAGGTACTGGTGGCCGGAGCTGAACAGCGCGAACGTCGCGGCAACGCTGTGGGCGCGTCCTCGCAGCTTGCGGCGGATCGCTTCGCTTGGTTGGGCGTTGGTGGAGACGGCGTAGCGGACCTGTACCTCGAACCGCGGCTGGGCCGCCTTCTTGAGGATGGCTCGCACCTGTTCGGCCCGTTCGGGAAACCTGCGGGTCAGCTCCCATACCTGCTCGGCCGCGTCGCTACCTGGAGTGAGCAGGTCGAAGAGGCGGGCTTGCGGCGCAGCTGAGGAGCCGCCGCGTAGCGCGGCGGCGGCCCGGTGAGCGTGGTTCAGGCGCCGTCCGGTGACGGGCCTGGCCAGGACCTGCACGACGGCGCGTTCCCCGTGCCGGAGTCCGGAGAACGCGCCGAGCAGCGCCCGCAGCGGGTCGGACTTGTGCTCGACTGTGAGCGGGAAATGATCAGGACGAGCCAGCACCACGCGTCCGCCGACGCATTCGTTTCCGGGCGGTATCGGCGCCTGGTCGGCAAGCTTTTTGAGCGTGGCGCCTGGCCATGCCGACTGCACCGTCTTCTCCATCAGCCCTGCGGGAACGCTCCCGGGAACCCAGATCTGGATCCGAGCTCCGGCTTCGTCGGCGAGGTACTCGAACACCACGTGCGGTTGCCCGACGAGCAGCCTTTTCCAGCGCGGCCTCAGCAATCCGACTTGGTGGGTCCACCAGGCGGCCGCGCTGGACGGCTCCACGTTCGGCGGTACTGACACCTCGATCAGGTAGGCGTCGCGTTGCCAGCGCTGGTGGCGCCACTGCCAGAGCAACCAGCGCGCAGCACACCAGGAACCGACTGAGGCCGCTGCGCCACCGCCCCACAAGGGGGCTCGCGTGGCTGCGATCGTGAGCAGGTGCCCCAGCCCAGGCGGGAGGGGAAACAGGATCACAGTGGGTCCCCTTCGTCGCCGAGATGGTCGGCGAGTTCGGCTGGGTCTGTGGTGACGAGGCTGTGCTCGAAGGTGGAGGCTTCGCCGTAGAAGGCGGCGCGGTCACCGCTGTTGCCGCCGCACAGCAACCCCTCGCCCTTGTCGGCCGCCAGCAGGAACGCCTTTTCCCCGTCGGAGAGGTTGAACGCCGCGGCGACGGCCTTGATCGCTTGAGGGGACTGGCGCAGAAGGACCTGGGTGGCCGAGTTGGAGACCACCGCCTTGCCCAGGTCGGTGGAGAGCAGATCTTCAGCATCCTGGGTGACGACCGCGAGGCCGGCCCAGTGTTTGCGGGCGGACTTGGCGAGGCGGTAGAGGAAGCGCGCGCCTTCGGGCTCCTTCATCAGCAGCCACGCCTCGTCCACGACCACCAGACGCGGGCGGCGGTCATTGGGGTTGGCGACGCGTCGCCAGATCGCGTCGAGTGCCAGCAGCACTCCGACGGGTTTGACCTCCTCGGGCAGGTCACGCAGCGAGAAGACGACCAGCTGGCCGTCGGCGCGGGTTGTGGTCGGTCCGGCGAACAGGCTGCGATAAGAGCCGGAGACGAACGGTGCGAGGAGATCGGCCAGGGCGTGGCCCTCGTCGATGGCCTCAAGCTGGGCGACCAGGTCCTTCAACAGCGGGGCGGGCCGCGTCCAGGTGTCGGGGTCGGTGGTGATGCCTTTGGAGGCGTAGGCGGCCATGACCGCCCGGTCCAGGACGGCGCGTGCCTCCGGTGTTAGCGGTTCGCCGGTCATCGCGGTGACGAGGGTCTGGCAGAACAGCGCCCGGCGGGTGAGCGCGTCGTCGCTCTGGCCGCTGATCAGGTCGAAGGGGTTGAAGCAGACCCCGGGCGCGCCGAGCGCGAGGCGAGTCCCGCCGATTGCTTCGGCCAGTCGCCGGTACTCGTCCTCGGGATCGACGACGGCGACTTCGACCTGCTGGTAGAGCAGGCGCAGGAGTTCGAGCTTGGTGAAGTAGGACTTGCCGGCCCCCGAGCGCGCGATGGTGACCGAGTTGTAGTTGTCCTGGGCGAACCGATCCCACAGCACGACTCCCGAGGAGGCGATGTTCACCCCGTACAGGACCGGCTTCTGCCCGCCCGGCGCGTTCAGGTCGGGGGAGGCGAACGGGAAGCTCGCCGCCAGGGCGTCGGTGTCGAAGGTGCGGCGCAGCCGGATCGGGTCGGTGCCCAGCGGAAGGCCGGTGACCCAGCCGTGCAGCGCGCGGAAGGTGGTGGGCTGGGCGTCGAGCAGGAGCGAAGCGGCGAGCGCGCGGACCTGCTGGACTTCGGCTTCGCGCGCGGCGTGGTCGGGCGCATGGACGGTGAGGTAGAGCCCGACCTTGAACAGGCGCCCATACCCGCGCGCGATCGCGGCGGACAGCTCGGTCGCGTCCTCTGCGGCGGCCTCGGCGGCGAAGTCGACCAGCCGGCCGGCGCGGGCGTCCGAGCGGGACGCCGACTCCAGCCGGGCGAGCTGGCGGCGTAGCCGCTGCGCGGCGACCAACGGTGGGACGGGCTCGATGTGCAGAGAGAGGTCGAGGTGTCCTGGGTAGGTCAGCAGAGGCTCAAGCCATCCGGCCCCTACTTCCTGCGGGTATCCGGTGATCGCGAACGAGGAGCACACCGCTCCTGGGAGTTCGATGCTGCGAGCCCCGGTCCGCAGCGCCTGGGGTCCGAGGAGATCCCCGATTCCGGCACTGGCCTCGCCCTCCGAACTGGAGCGGCCATGCCCGAGGGTTTTGAGGACGGTTAGGGCGCGGGGCAGCTTCCTGACCTGGATCACTGGCTCTCCTGAGCTGTAGACGCGCTGTGGACGGGCGCGGGGGCGTCGGACGTGGCGCGAGTGATGAGGTCGTCGGGTCTGGCCAGGCCGGCGAGGCGCGGTTGGCCGGGCGACAGCGAGTCGGCCAGGACCTCGGTGCATGCGTCGGCGTCCAGCACGGCGGCGCCGATACCGAGAGTGGCGAGCGCGCGGACGGTCTCTTCGGCTCGGCGGAGCGTCACGGCGGCCCGGACATCGCGCGAGCCTGAGCGCGCCGGGCGTTGAAGTGAGAGTTCGGTAGTAGCAGGGTCCCGGATAACGACCAGGACGCGCCGGGTCAGCAGGTCACGGGACTGGCTGAGCTCTTCGAGGTAGGAGGCATGACCGCGAGCCGCCTGCTCCAGCGCCGGATGTGGGAGCTGGCCCGCTGAATCCTCCAGCTCAGTGATCAGCTCGGACAGGTCAGCCGAGCGGGACTGGACCAGGATCTGCACCGGCGCGTCCAGCGAGTTCAGCCATCGCCCGAAGGACGCGACCAGCGATGCCTGCTCGGCCGCCGTGCGCAGCGTGAACGACACGGTGCCCGCCTGGACGAGCACAGCGGCACCGCCGTCGGCCAGCTCCATCACGCCGTCCTCGCGAACGGCCCGGACGGGCAGGCTCAACGGCGCGGGAAGCTGGCCTCGCATCTTGCACCAGCTCGGGACAGGAGCGATCCCTTCCGGCGCTGGCACGCGGACCGCGCGTTGCAATGCATGCCGGACCCCGTGGACGGCCAGACGGTCCAAGCTCAGTCCGTCCCGTCTGCCGAGCGCCAGCGCGAATCCGACCGCGGCCAGCGGAATCAGCACGGCTGCGATCACGACCCACGGGGCTTGGTCTTGGGCGAGCATGTAGATCCAGGCCGCTGCCGCAGCAGTGCCACCCAGGATGAGCAGCTGCCGTGCGGTGAGTCCGGCGAGGACTTTGTCCGGCATCTCGACGTCCGCGGGGATTCTCGCCATCAGCGGCTGCTCGTCCTCGTCGAATCCCATCAGCGTGCTCCTCGGTGGCTGTAGTGGTGTGAGCGCTGCAGCCGCAGCGCGACCCGCTGCGGCGTCCGCGCCTGCGACGTGTCGGTTTGGCGGCGCATTCGATGGACGGGCCGAGATGAAACCGTCGGCCGCGAGCCAGTGCGGGGCGCGGCAGTGGCAGTGCGGGGCATCGGTGCACTGGGGCGGGCGGTCCACGCCATCCGCGATGTGAAGATCCCGGGTTGTGGCGGGGTTCGCCTGTGTTCGGTGGAGTGACTGGCGCGTTGAGCTCGGGAAGCGCGATCCCGCTGCCGATCCTCGTTGCCTCTTCGGGCTTCCTGCTGATCGCGCTTCGGCTGCTGCCGAGCCGTCTCCGTTTGGGCCGCATGCCCGCCAGCGGTAGGTCCGCTGGGCCTAGCGCCGGTGCCTTGCCCGCCGCCAGGACGCGGGCCCTGCCCACCTGGCGGCCCGACTTGCGGTCCTCTGCGTGGACCTCCTTGAGGGCCTCGTTTGGGGCCGTTCTTCGTCGCGGCTGTGCCCTTACCGCGTCCACGCGCCCCGCCAAGTAGACGCCCGACGGTGTGGTACATCACGATCGACTTCACCAGCTGGGTGGCCATGCGCGGCTGGGCCTGCTGCCAGATCGTCCTGGCCACCCAGGACGGAATCTTGATCATGATCCAGAGCAGGCAGATCACCAGCAGCAGGTCGACGCTGTCACGGTGCGAGGTCGGGATCCCGAGGAAAGGCGCGTTGGAGTCGGACTTGGCGAACAGCACCCGCAGCGCCGACACCAGCACCAGCGCTTGCAGCGTCTGAATCGCCAGCATCCCGGTCAGCCCACGCCACCACAGCCGCGCGATTCCGTCCGTGACCTGCAGGGCGTGGAGCATCAGCGCCAGCGGGGCGGCGGCGATCAGAACCAAGGTGATCGCCAGGCGGACGACGTAGATGAACGCCACGATCAGCGCCAGAACAACCGCCACCAGCGCGACGAGGACATAGAAGATGTGGTCCGTCGCCAGCGTCACCTCGACTCCGGAAGCCAGGGTCCTGCCAGCCTCGGCCGGGTCGATCCGCTCGGCTCCGGAGGTCAGAAACGCATCGGTGAGCCCGTTCGCGAAGGTGATCGCGTAGCCGATCAGGGTGAGACTGAGGTTGGAGGCCAGGAACGCCCACACCAGCCGCGGCAACACCTCTTTGACCGAGATCTCATTGGGCAGTGAATGCCCGACCATCATCAGCACGCCCGCGATCGCGACCAGCAGGACGAAGCAGGTGTTGGCGATCCACTGCGAGGTCGTCCACAGCTCCCGGATCCGCGCCATCGAGTCCGAGGTGATGGACGGCGTCCCCAACACCGTCGCCGACAGCAACTCGAAGGTCGGCTTGGCCGCGGATTCGACGAGCCCCTTGAACCAGTCCGAGATTGCTTGCCCGGTCATGCAGGCAAGATCGGCGAACCCGCACCCGCCGTCCCCGTCGCTCGTCGAGGAAGGAGATGGCTGCGGTGTCGAGCCGGACGGCATCGGAGTCGGGGTTGTCGCACTGGACGGCGGGGCGAGCGCCTTGCCGGGAGTAGCGGTGACGCTCGGGGCGGCGTTCGGTGTGGGCGAGGGGACCGGACTGCGCGCCGAAGGCGTCCTGGCCGGTTGAGCAACTGCATCGCCGACCCAGAGGCCACTACCCAGGACCGCTGCGACGATGATCAGCAGAAGCGGCGCGCATCGGCGGCGCGCGAGACGCATTCACGCCCCCACGATCTGCTGGAGGATCTGTACCAGCACCGGGGACAGGATGGCGATCCCATAGCCGATCGCGCTATTGCGCACCGACTTCTTGGCGGCCTCGACCTCGCCGGGGTCGCCGCCGCCGAGGATGTAGCGGATGCCGCCGATGGTGGCGAACAGCGTGGCCAGCCCGGCTGAGAGCCCGATGATGACGTTGCGGAGATTCACGATGACCTGGTTGAGGTCCGATACCGCGACCAGGCGATCGGTGGCCAGCGCAACGTCGAGCGTGGACCAGATGATCCAGGTGAAGGTCCCGACGAATCCAAGTGCGATCGCGCTGACGAGACGAACACGGATCAGGCGGGGCTGTCGTGCTTGCTTGGGCAGCGGGCGCCGTGTGGGCGGTGGGATGGTCATGCTGGGCTCCCGGAGCGTCGAGGACGGGCGAGGCCAGGAAGGACGAGCGGGCGGGCAAGCACGCGGGCCGCGATCGGCGAGACCGTGGGCGTCCTCCTTCGAGGAGCCGAGCGGGTCGGGTGCGATGGGGATCGGACGACCGCCCGATCTCACCGGCCGCGACCCGCGAGCTTTGCTGCGCCTCTAAAAGCGCGGTCAGCCGTCCTGATTGCGGCCAGGGCCGACGGAATTGGCCGTGACTTTGCCTGCGTGGATTGCCGCGACCAGACGCTGTTCGGCCTGTTCACGCAGGCGGTAGAGCCTGCGCACCGACTCGCCTTGCTCACGCGCGACCTGGCTGACGGGGATCTTCTCCAGCCGGGTCCGGCCGATCAGCTCGGCCTCCTCCGCCGTGATCACCTGCTGTGCGACGGCATCGGCGAGGACGAAGTCCTCGTGTCCACT
Source organism: Actinomadura rupiterrae (assembly GCF_024172125.1). Taxonomy (GTDB): domain Bacteria; phylum Actinomycetota; class Actinomycetes; order Streptosporangiales; family Streptosporangiaceae; genus Spirillospora; species Spirillospora rupiterrae. Next base: position 123,154 of record NZ_JAMZEA010000020.1, on the reverse strand, counting down.
GGCGCCCTGCTGCGTGCGGCAGGCTGGATCGTCTGGCGCGATGGGCAGCGTCGCGGTTTCGGTGCGGCGAGCTCGGACGGCTGCCCGCTTGGCCAGCCACAGCAGCCGAGGTGCGATGGAGTGCTGGTCCAGGTTGATGGTCTGGAGCCCGGACAGGAACGCGGTGAGCAGGTCGGAGACCACGTCGTCTGCCGCTGCCGGCTGCAGGTCGCGAATGAGCGGGGCCGCGATCCGCTTCAGTCCGGGAAGCGCGATGCCGACGCAGCCGATCGTCCAGGACGCGCCGTGCTTGCGGGACCGGCGGACCAACTCGGCCCACACCGCATCTCGCACGTCCACACCGGTCTCGCGGGCCAGGAGCAGTCCCCGCCACTCCAGCAGGGTGCATTCGCGAGCAGGCAGGCCCCGCCCGAACTGGCGGCCGTCGAGGCTCAGCGGCGCCGGCCCCTGCATCAGCAGATCGAACGTCGCCTCGGCAGCATCCAGCGCGTTTCCCTCCTCGTAGACGGAGCGGTGACCGGTGGTGTTGGCGGTTGAGTACATGGCGAACCCCCGTGCGGTGGTGGAGCGGAACGAACGCCACCAGTTCTCCACCGCCGTTCGGTGCGCATTCGGCGCAGCCTCGGGCTCCACACGGCGTGCCTCAGCGCTCCGACCGACAACCAGGACCGGGCTTGACCAGCTCCAACGCGTACGTCCACCCGTCGCAGGCGGCAGCGGGCAAAGCCCCGACAGATCCCCAAGATCTGCACTGACCTGCACTGATGTGACGGGCGATATTCGGACGGCAAAGAGATCGCCGAGCGGGTGTCGCCGTGTCGCTCTAGATGGTCGGCGAGCTCTCGGTCTTCCCCTTGGACGATCCTTTGCCGCGCCTGCGCGGTAATCCGCATGAGGAGAAGCGCTTTTAGAGGCGCATGGGGACCGGACGGCCGCCACGGGCCACCATCACGTGGACGTACCCAGCCAGCCCACACCTGTACCCGTACCTGGCGGCACGCGCCGCCAGCTCCTGCCGCTGACGGTCTGGATGTGCCCGGACCCCGACGAGGACCAGTCCACCATCTCCGGCCGGTTCGATCCGTGCGCTCGGCACCGCCCCAACGCGGGCAGAGAACTCGCCCGCCACCTGATCGCCACCTGCACCCGCGACCGGGACCTGGTGGTCGAGACCCACCCGACCAACGACTCGGTCCTCGCGGCCGCAGGCGAGCTGGACCGGCGTGCGGTTGCGTGTGCGCCGCATTTCCCGCTCGCGCAGTACATCGCCAGCACATTGCGCGCGCGTTCCACCGGATCTGCTCGTGTTCAGGCGCTGCGCCCCTGCCGTCCAGACCAGATGCCCCGCGCGCTCGCCGACCATCTCGGCGCCACGGCTCTGGTCATTGTTGCGCCACCGCTGCACAACGGCAGCTCCGGGGGCCGACCATCGCGCCCCGGGCGAGGGATCTGCCCGGCCTGCTCGGCTGCCGGCGCAGTGGCGCACGAACGGCGGCCGCTGGGAGAGGCGCTCCTGGCGTCGTGGCGGATGCTGCGTTCGGGCGGCCACCTGGCCGTCATCACCACTGCTCGGCATGAGGACGGGCGGTTCATCGACCCGGCACCCCAGATCATCCGCCAGGCGAGGGCGCTGGGCTTCCGCTACTCCCAGCACGTCATCGCCGTCCGTGTCCCGAGCAGCGCTGACGGAGAGCTCATCCAGGGCGGCCCCGGCGATCTGGCCCAGATCCGCAAGCAGTGCGCTACCTCGTTGCCACCGGCCGCTCGCGTCCACGCCGACGTGTGCCTGTTCACCAAGCCCGACACAACCCAGAACGACGCCCGCAAGGACGGCGACCCGAAGGGCCATGCGTGACCGATCAGCATTCCAGCGACCTCGAACCCGCTACTGCATCCGGTCCTCACAGCGCGAATGCGGTGCCGTCCGGCCCGGCCTGCTCGGTGCTGGCAACCGGGCAGGAGCCGTCCCGGATCCAGCGCAAGGGCCGGTACGTGCCCGAGGCGATGAAGCATCCCGCCAGGATGCTTCCGGCGATCGCCTCCCAGGTCATCACCGCTTACACCCGACCTGGAGATCTGGTCATCGATCCGATGTGCGGGATCGGGACCACGCTGGTCGAGGCGATCCACCTCGGTCGCAACGCCGCAGGGGTGGAGTACGAGGAGGCGTTCGCTCATCTGAGCGCCCGCAACATCGCCCACGCCTGCGCTCAGGGCGCCACCGGTGACGCCACCGTCGCCTGCGGGGACTCTCGCAACATCACCACCATCCTGAACGACCGGGTCGGCAAGGGCGCGTTGGTGCTCACCTCCCCGCCGTATGGGGCGTCCACTCACGGGCATATCCGCTCTACCCGCGACTCCGGCCGGAGCCAGATCCAAAAGTGGAACACCGACTACTCCGCCGACCGCGGCAACCTCGCCCACGCCAGCCTGGACGAGCTGTTCGAGGGTTTCGCCGACATCCTGTCCGGATGCGCGGCTCTGCTACGTCCCGGCGGAGTGGTCGCGATCACCATCCGCCCGATCCGCGTCCGCGGCGAGCTGATCGACCTTCCCGGCCGCGTGGTCCAGACGGCAGAGCGCGTCGGTCTTCGGTCGGCCGACCGGCTGGCCGCACTGCTGTGCGGGCTCCGCGACAGCCGGGTCATCTCGCGCGCGTCGTTCTTCCAGATGCTCGAAACCCGCCGCGCCCGCGACCGAGGCATCCCCGCCTGCGCCGCCGCCCACGAGGACCTCCTCATCTTCCAACGCCCCACCCAGAGCACGGCCCAAATCCCGGCCTGGGAGGCGGAACGATCTCAGCCCGCGCAGCCGCAAGGAGACCAACGGTGAAGCAGACACTGACCATCGCCCAGATCCGTGCCCTGCCTGCCATGATCGACCTGGTCACCGCCGGACGGGCTCTGGGCATCGGACGGACCAAGAGCTATGCCCTGGCACGTGCGGGCACCTTCCCCTGCCGGGTGCTGCGCGTCGGCGACAGCTACCTGGTGCCCATCACCGGCGTTCTGCAGGTTCTCCAACTGGATCCGGCCGACACGCCAGTGGACACCGCTCCGTAGGTCGGCACGGTCAAGGTCTCCGTCTTCATCCTCGCTGAAGCGTCAACCGCGTCCCGTGAGGGTTGCAGCTTGTCGTGCGTGACGGAGTCGAGCCATCGTGCCCCGCCCCGCGACGACGCGGGGGTGACCGGCTCCCTTTGCCCGGTCATGCCACGCCATCCGCACAGCAAGCGTGGCCGGGCGAAGGGCCCGCACCTCACGGAGAACACCTTGTCCGACGCACAGGCTCCGTTCACCGAGCGAAGGCCGAACGGCACAGGAGCCATGCATCTGCGGTTCGGGTTCTACCTGCATGCCGACGCCTTCTGGCCGGAGCAGCAGATCCGGAACTGGCGCCAGCGCAACTGGGAGGCAGTCCAGCAGATGGTCGCCACCTGCGGGACGATCATCGATTCCTACCTCGACGACGCGACCCTGGAAGTCCCCAGCGACCTGACCCCGTGGAAGCATCGGCCGCAGGCCGGCCGTCTGCTCGGAGATCTCGGCAACGGCACTCTGGATGCGGTTGCCGTCGGGACCATCCACCACCGCACTTTCGCCGCCACCCCCATCTGGGACGTGGTGGCGCTGCTGGCCCGGCACGGCACACAGTTGTGGACCGCCGATGTGAACGGCCCGCTCCTCCTCAAACCCGACCCCGCCGACGCTGCCGCACCGACGCGGACGCGGCAGAACCGGAAAGGTTGAGCGTGGCGCCGAAGGGAAGCACCTTCAAATCCTGCAGCTGCCGCGACGAGACAGGCAAGAAACTTGGTCGCAAGTGCCAGCGCCTGAACCGGCCGGACGGACGTTGGAGCAGCACCCACGGGAGGTGGAACTACCAGCTGGAGCTTCCGCCGCACGCCGACGGCACCCGGCGCAGCCCGCTGCGGCGCGCCGGATACGCCAACCAGACCGATGCCGAGGCCGAGCTGAACCAGGCCAAAGAACTCCTCAACATCGCCGCCAACGACCAGGCCCTCGCACGTCAGATCGCGGACCTGATCACCACAGCGGTGAAGACGACCAAACAACTACCCAGCCCGGAAGAGGTACGGCGGAAGGTCCGCACCGGCCAGCACCTCAACATCACCACCACGCTGGGCGAGTACCTGCCGCAGTGGCTGCAGGGCCGCAAGACCCTGCGGGAAAGCAGCCGCCGCAGCTACGCCAGCAACCTCAAGCTCTACCTGATCCCCTCGCTGGGACACATCCGGATCGATCGGCTCCGCGTCGCCGACGTGGACCGGATGTTTGAGGAGATCGACGAACTCAACGACCTGATCACCCGCGCCCGGGAGACCTGCGACCCGGTACTGCGGGCCCAGGTGAAAGGTCGGCGCAGGGTCGGCGCGGCGACTAAGCAGCGCATCCGCGCCACCTTGCGCAGCGCCCTGAAGAAGGCGATCAGAGAAGGCCTGACGGAGGTCAATGTCGCCTCCCTGGTGGAGTTGCCCTCCGGCAAGGCACCGAAAGCACTGGTGTGGACGCCGGAGCGGATCGCCCAGTGGCGCACAGACCTCGACACCCACATCGCCACCATGAGCGCCCGCCGAAAACGCCTCTGGAAGGACACCCCGTCCCAGGGACACGGGCACAACCTCAACCGGATCGACGCCTACGTCGGCGCGCCCCGCCCGTCCAAGGTGATGGTGTGGACGCCTGCGCTGACCAAGCAGTTCCTGGAACGTGCCGAACTGCACCGCTGGTACGCGCTCTACTACCTCATCGCCTTCCGCGGCCTGCGCCGCGGCGAAGCCTGCGGCCTGCGCTGGACCGATGTGGACCTGGACGTCGGAACGGTCACGATCCGCTGGCAGATCATCCAGATCGGCCCCGAGATCTTCGAAGGCCAACCCAAATCCGACGCCGGTGAAGCCACCATCAGCCTCGACACCTCCACCGTCACCGTCCTACGCACGCACAGAGCCAAGCAGAACGCCGAACGGCTCGCCGCCGGAGACACCTGGCACGACACCGGCCTGGTCTTCACCGACGAACTCGGCCGTTCGATCCGCCCCAACGAGGTCACCGACCAGTTCGAACGCCTGGCGATGGAGACGGGCCTGCCGCCTATCCGCCTACACGACCTGCGTCACGGCGCCGCCTCGTTCCTGCTCGCCGCCGGACACGACATGAAGACCGTCCAGGAAACCCTGCGACTGTCGTCGATCGCGATCGCCGCCGACACCTACACCAGCCTGCTCCCACAACTGGCCCGCCAGTCCGCCGAAGACGCCGCCGCCATCATCCTCAACGCCGAACCCGCGCGATAGCAGCCACGAAGCGAGAGGTAGCTCAGGCCGTTCCTCATGGCTTCGGCTGTTCGCGCGACGTCCAGTAGAAGGGGGCATAGCAGATGTACCTCGCGGATTGGGGCGGCGGGCGACGCTGAGACGGATTCGGCGTTCGGAGAAGGCGCGGAGCAGCTCTCGCCACGGTCCTATCCGCTGATCTCCATCTCTGCGAGGGCGATGCCGTCGGTGTCGGAGGCGACCACGACCGGCACAGGATCTTGGGCTGACCAGACGACGAACACGTTCCCGTGGAACGGCACGTCCAGTTCCCGGTCGGCGACCCGCAGGTGTGCGACTTCGGCGGAGACCAGCAGGTGGGCGTGCATCATGTCGTAACCGAGCGGCTCGGCGAGTGTGCGGCCAGTCCCCTTGACCCTGACGTGACCGCCCAGGGCCCGGCTGGCTCGACGCGGTGCCAGGGGATAGTCCGGTGCCGGTCCGCCGCCCCCGCCCAACGGCAGCCATGTGCCCTCGGGCTTGCAGAACCTTCGCACGTCCGCCAGAGCGAAAGGACGCCGCGCCTGCGTCTCCGGCGGAGCAGAACTGTGTCCGGGCGGTCCGTTCCACCAGCGCAAAACCGCGACGACAGCGACGTCGCCGACCTGATCAATTCCGAGAGGTTGATAATCGCGGTCATCGGTCAATTCTGGCCGAATGTCATCCGGCATTCCCGCGGTGAGCCAGCGCAGGCAGCTTCGCGTGAGTTCTTCATCCATGTGGCAAGCATAATCGATGCACCTTCTAAGCGCTGTTAGTCAATCGTCAACTCATCGCCAGCCCGAAATTTTGGGAGCCGACTTCGTGGCGAAATCCAATGTAGAAGGGAAGTATGTGATGTCACATCGTCTGCCTTGTTGGGCGGCGGTGGGAACGATCATCGCTGCGAGCACCACAGCTGCCCCCGCGACCGCCTGGTCAGCACCCTCGCTCCAGCGCCCCAACACCCCATCCGCGTCCGGAGCTGGCACCGTTCAGGCGACGCCCCTGGCCAAGAGACGTGCGCTCCTGAAGAGGCTCATCGAGCTCCGCCCCGCGAATCCATACCGGCCTGCCTATCTGCGCACTCGGACCTACAACCTCGGGCACGACTGCATCGGCCTGCTGGAAGGCCCCTACCCCGGAGGTGGCCGCGTCTGGGCCGAGGCCGAGACGGCTTGTGCCAGCGGCAACCCAGGAGCGGAGGTCAAATCAAAGCTGATCAGAAGTGGAGTGCAAGTCGACTACATGCGCGACACCGGCGGCAATTTCGCGTACGCCGTCAACTCAGTCGCCTGCTCGGGAAACAAGCACTACCGGCATGACTACGTCCTCCGTGCCGGTGTCTATTCATGGCAGTACTACGACGCCCTGTACATCAACTGCTGAGAACTCTCGGGCGAGCCCTGTGTTGCGCGCAGTGGGTTCGGAGAACGGCAGTGGGCAGCGCGGCTGGTCGGCGCATGTCAAAAGGTCCTCGCAGCCGGCGTTGATGGCTTGCTGGAGGGTGTCGCGAATGGCTTCCAGGTCGGCCATGCGCTGCTCGACCTCGGCCAGCTTGGTCCGGGCGCGTTCCTGGAGTCCGGCGTCGGCCCGCCGGTGCCGGTGCGTTCCGGCGTCCAGCAGGTCGGCGACCTCCTCCAGGGTGAATCCCAGCCGTTGCGCGGTTTTGATCACTCGCAGCACCGTCACCGCCTCGGACGGGTACAGCCGGTGTCCGCCGGGTGATCGGGGTGGTTCGGCCGGCGGCCCCCGCCGCTCGTAGTAGCGGAGGGTCTGCAGGTTCACCCCGGCCGCCGCCGCGACCTGCCCGCTCCGCAGGCCCGGCCGCTCGGTCACCTCCCGGCCCCGGCAACGGTGCGGGCGCGTTCGGCTAGAGCCGTCACCACCGGGGCGTGCTGGTCGGCGGCGCTGACCTCCAACGCCAGCTCACCACCTGAGGTCGTCAGGGTGAAGGTGAAGAACGAACAGCACCCGGTTTCCCGCGCCGCCAGCTCGGCCGCCCGCCCGGCCACCCGCGGCTCGGCCTTCAATCGCAACCGGACCCGCCCCGCCGCCACCTGCTCCACAGCGGTGACCGCCTCGGCGAACAACGCGTCGAACTCGGCCTCCCGCACCGGCCGCTCAGCCGTCGGCAGAGTGCACGCCTGCGGCGCCCACCCTCGGCCCGGCCCCTGATCTGCGGACCCTCCTGCCGGGACCCGGGCGGCGTGCGGCTGCTTCAGCTCCATGCCTCGAAGGTAAGCCTGTACCCCGGTACCGGATGCAAGCCCCTGCGCTCCCACACGCTCGCGACCTTGCCTCTGCGGGGGGCAGCCCAGTCCAGTCAACCTCGACCCGCACGCTCCGCTACAAGGCGACCCAGAGCAGGAGCGGCAGGTCCAGGACGGCTCCCGACGGCCCGACGGGAACCGCAACAGATGCAGAATCCGGAGGTGACCAGGGCGGATGTGAGGCGGCGAGCAGGCATGGAGCAGGCACGGGGACAAATGGGGTTGAAACGACGCTGGGCGAGCGCTGTTGCTGGTGCGTTTGCGCAGGTCAGGCGTGGTGGGTCGCGTGGGACTCGAACCCACAACCTACGGATTAAAAGTCCGGAGCTCTGCCAATTGAGCTAGCGACCCGTCGGGTGATAGTACCCGGCTTCGGGTCGAGTGTAGGTGGGGTGGGGGTGGGGCGCATCCCGGTTGTCAGGGGGTGAGGTGGGTGGGGAGGTGCTTCAGGCCGTTCTGGAAGTTGGAGACGAGGCGGACGGGGGTGCCGGTGAGGGTGATGTCGAGGGGGAGGAGTTCGCGGTAGAGGGCGCGCATCTGGGTGCGGGCGAGGTGGGCGCCGAGGCAGAAGTGGGGGCCGAAGCCGAAGCTGACGTGGTCGTTCGGGGTGCGGGTGATGTCGAAGCGGTCGGGGTCGGGGAAGACGGCGGGGTCGCGGTTGGCGGACGCGTGGTAGACGACGACCTTCTCGCCGGCCTTGATGGGTTGGCCGCCGAGGGTGAGGTCGCGGGTGGCGGTGCGGCGGAAGTCCATGACCGGAGGCCAGTAGCGGAGGATCTCCTCGACGGCGGACGGGAGGAGGGACGGGTCGTCCCGGAGGCGTTCGAGTTCGGTGGGGTGCTCCAGGAGGGTGAGGAGGCCGCCGGGGATGCCGTTGCGGAGGGTCTCGTTCCCGGCGACGGCGAAGAGGAAGAACATGTTCTCGAACTCGGGACGGGTGAGGCCGCCGGCGAGCATGCGGGACATGATGTCGTCGCCGGGGGAGCGGCGCTTCTCGTCCGCCAGGGCGTGGGCGTAGGCGAACATGTCGCGGAGGGCCGCTTCCGAGCGGGGGTTCATGGGACGGCCGTCCGGGCGGGTCAGGGACGTGGGGCGGTGGGCGAGGGCCGCTCTGCCCATGGGGCTCAGGGCGTCGGTGTCGGCGGTGGAGAGGCCGGCGTAGTCGGCGTCCTGGTAGCCGATGATGCGGGACGCCCAGTCGTAGAGGAGGCGGCGGTCGCCGTCCGGGATGCCCATGATGTGGGCGAGTGTCCAGACGGGGAGGTCGGCGGCCAGCTCGACGAAGTCGATCTCGCCCGAGGCGGACCGGACGAGGGAGCGGGCGCGGGCGGTGATCGTCTCCTCCAGGGCGCGGACGGCCCGGGGCGTGAAGGCGGCGGCGACGATGCGGCGCATGCGGGAGTGGTCCGGCGGGTCCTGGTTGAGCATCATCGCGCGGACGAATTCGAGGTCGTCCGGAGTGTCCGGGTCGCGGATCTGGGTGGCGCCGAGGTGGGACGAGAAGTCGGCGGCGGTGCGCAGCACGTGCTTCACGTCCGCGTGCCGGAAGACGGCCCAGTATCCGGGGCCGGACGGCCAGGGCCCGACGGCGGGCTCGGGCACGCGGCAGACCGGAGAATCCGCGCGAAGTCGGGCGAAGATGTCGTAAGGGACACCCTCGGCGTAGGTGTCGGGCAGGAAGACCTCCGCAAGCATGATCCCAGCGTGCATCATGACGGGGTGACGGTAGAAGAGGCGGAGAAGGTCCTGCGCGAGAACTTCGCGCCGTGGGTGCTCGACCTCGGGTTGCGCGTCGAGGACGTCGGGGAGGGCACGGCCCGGCTGCGGCTGCCGTGGTCGGACCGGCTGGCGCGGGAGGGCGGCGGGCTGTCCGGGCAGGCGATGATGGCCGCGGCGGACACGGCGACGGTGATCGCGGTGTCCGGGGCGCGCGGCGGGTTCGTGCCGATGACGACCGTCCAGCTCAGCACGACGTTCCAGCGTCCGGTGAAGGACGCGGACGTGCTGGTGGACGTCCGCCTGACCAAGCTCGGCCGGACGCTCGCGTTCGCCGACGTCGGGCTGACCGCTGACGGACGTCCCGGCGATCTCGTCGCGCACGCGACCACGGTTTACGCGATCCTGGGCTGATGACCAAGCGCATCGAGACCGTCCGCGTGCCAGACGGCGATTTCTCACTGCACGTATGGCTGCCGGAGAAGGGCAGCGGACCGGGAATCCTGCTCATCCAGGAGATCTTCGGCGTCGGCGAGTACATGGCCGCCGTCGCGGCCGACCTGACCAGCCTCGGCTACGTCGTGGCCGCCCCCGACATGTTCTGGCGGCTGGAGCGCGACTGGTCGGTCGAGCACAGCGACACCGTGATGGCCGAGGCCGGCGACAAGATCTCCCACTTCGACTGGACGAAGGGCCAGGACGACCTGGAGGCCGCGCTCGACAAGCTGCGCGAACTGCCCGAAGTGGCCGGCGGCGTCGGCGCGCTCGGGTTCTGCTTCGGCGGGTCGCTGGCGTACATGCTCGCGGCGCGGGCGTCCGGAAAGCTGGATGCGGTCGTGTCGTTCTACGGCTCGCGCGTCCCGGGCGAGCTTGACCGCGCCGGGGACATCACCGTCCCGATCCAGTTCCATTTCGGCGGGTCCGACCCGTACATCCCGCGCGAGGACGTCGCGGCGGTCGAGGAGGCCCTCGGCGGACGCGACCACGTCGAGTTCCACGTCCAGGAGGACGGCGGGCACGCCTTCCACAACCGGACCTCCCCGATCTTCCACCAGGCCGAGCCCGCCGCCCGCGCCTGGGCCCTGACCGAGGACTTCCTCGCCCGCCGCCTCCCCGTCCGCTAGGACGCCGTCGCCTCTCCGTCCGCTGACCTGCGGACGCCCGTCGCGTCTCCGTCCGCTGACCTGCGGGGGCCCGTCGCCCCTCTGTCCGCTGACCTGCGGGCCCGTCGTCGTCTGGACGGTCGAAGGGGCTTCATGCCGAGCCGGATGGCCGTTCGCCGAGCGCGTTCGGCGCGCAAGGTGCCGCGCGTCCCTGCTGCGAGGCGCGGGCGCGCGGTCAGGCGGCGGTCGGGGGCAGCGCCGAGGCGATCGCGGCCAGGTGGTCGTCGGAGCCGGGGTGCCCGAGCAGCATGACGCCGAACGGACGTCCGTCCACCTGGCCGTGGGGGACGGCGATGGACGCCATGCCCAGCAGGTTCGTGGAGTTGGTGAACCGTCCGAGCCGCGCGTTCACGCCGACGGGATCGGCCTTGACCTCGGCGATCGTGGGATGGAACGGCGCGGTGGGCAGCAGCAGCACGTCGGCCTCGCCGAGTGCGTGCATGGCCGCCGCGCGCAGCTCCGCCAGGCGTTCCCGGTCGCTGAACAGGCGATACGCGGGAATGTCGGAGGCCGCTGCCACGATGGACGCGACGGTGGGGTCAAGGTCAGGGGCGCCGTCGGCCGTGGACTGCTCGGCGATGCGGGCGCCGAGCGCCGCGAGCCGCTCGGTGATGAACGCGCCGACGGCTGTGTACCGCTCGGCGATGAACGCGCCTCCGTAGAGGAGATCGCCGGCTTCGAGGAAGGGAGAGACATCGATAGGCAGGAGATCCGTACGTAGAGAACGGGCAGCCGACGCGTAGGCGTCGCCCCAGCCTGGAGGCATGGCACCGAGGTCGCGGGTGGCGGCCGGTACCGCGACGCGCCAAGGGCCGGGACGGCGTGGACGCGGCGCGATCGGGCGTGCCGCCAGGATGCCGAGCGCGCGATGCGCCTCGTCCAGCGTGCGCGCGAAGACGCTGACGCAGTCGAGGCTGCGGCATGCCGGGACGACGCCGTCCGCGGGGACCAGGCCGTGGGTCGGCTTCAGGCCGACGATGCCGTTGAACGCGGCGGGGATGCGTCCTGAGCCTGCCGTGTCCGTGCCGACCGCCAGGTCGGCGATGCCGAGCGCGACCGCGACGGCGGAGCCCGAACTCGACCCGCCGGACACGTACGCGGGATCCACGGCGTTCCGCACCGCGCCGTGGGGGCTGCGCGTCCCAACGAGGCCGGTCGCGAACTGGTCCATGTTCGTCGTGCCCAGGACGACGGCCCCGGCGCCCTTCAGGCGTGCCACGGCAGGCGCGTCCGCGCCGGCAACCCGTCCATAGGACGGGCAGCCCGCAGTCGTCCGCAACCCGGCAACGTCGAAGTTCCCCTTGACGGCCAGCACCGCCCCCGCCAACGGCAAGCCCGGATCAATCGCGGCCGCTTCTGCCTCGACCTCGTCCTGCGCCCGCAGCTCAATCCAGACTTCCGGACGTTCGACTTCGGCAATCCGCGCAAACGCCCGCCGCACCCGCTCCACTGCGTCCATCCCGCGCCTCCCTGCACCACCCCGCTACAACGTCCTACCCGCAACCCCAACCCATCGCCCGCACATGCCCCGCGCCCAGCTCGGCTCCGCGCTCGGCCTGCGCCCGCGCTTGCCTCGGCCTTTCGCGCTTGCGGTGAGCCCGAGCATGGTCTGTGCATGAGCTTGGTCCGGCCCCGCGCGCCCGGCCCGGTCCTCGCGCCCGGCTCGGCCTGCGCGCCCGGCTCGGCCTGCGCGCCCGGCTCGGCCTGCGCGCCCGGCCCGGCCTGCGCGCCCGGCCCGGTCCTCGCGCACGGCTCGGCTCTGCGCTTGGCCTGGGCAGCGCTTGGCTTGGTCTCACGCTTTGTCTGGGCACGCGCTTGGCTTGGGTCTGCGTGTGGTCCGGCCTTCGCGCATGGGCTGGCCTTCGCGGGTGGCGTGGGGGCGTGTATGTCTCGGGCTTGTGTGGCGTCTGGGCCGCGAGGTGTGAGGGGGCTTGGGGTTAGGCGGGGAGGGGGAGGTGGGGGAGGTCGCGGCGGGAGGAGATGCCTAGCTTCGGGTAGGCCTTGTAGAGGTGGTATTCGACGGTTCGGGGGCTCAGGAAGAGCTGGGCGGCGATCTCGCGGCTGCTGATGCCTTCGGCGGCGAGCTTGACGACCTGGAGTTCCTGCGGGGTGAGGCGGTCCAGGAGGCTCGCGGCGGCGGGGGCGGACGGGACGGTGCCTTCGCCGCTGGCGCGCAGTTCGGTGCGGACGCGCGAGGCCCACGGCGCGGCGCGGAGGCGTTCGAAGGCTTCGAGGGCCGAGTGGAGGCGGGCGCGGGCGTCGGAGCGGCGGCGGTTGCGGCGGAGCCATTCGCCGTAGGCGAGTTCGGTGCGGGCCTTCTCGAAGGGGCGGAGGGCCTGGTCGTGCAGGTCCAGGGCGGCGGCGAACGGGGCCTCGGTGTCGTGCAGGAGCGCTTCGGCGCGGAGGGCGGCGGCGCGGGCCCAGGCCTGGCCGCTCGCGGTGGCCCAGCGGGTGAAGCGGGCGTGGGCGGAGGCGGCGAGGTCCGGGCGGTCGGCGCGGAGCGCGGCCTCGATCAGGTCCGGGGACGCGCCCATGACGATGGCCGAGTGCCGGTGCGGGCCGTGGAAGACGTCCTCAAGGCGGCGGACGGCCTCGTCGTGGCGGCCCAGGCCGAGGTCGAGCAGGGCGTGGGACGTGGCGGAGACGGCGTCCGCGGAGGCGTCGCGTCCGCGGAGAGGGCCGGTCAGGGGTGGGGCCGGCAGGGGCGGCGGCGGGACGACGGCCGGGGTGCCGCAGGATTCGCTCGCCAGGGTGAGCCGGTTGGGGCGTGGGAGCGGCCCGCCCGCGTCAAGCGGGCCACCTGGGTCCGCTTGGCGGGGTGACGGGGGCGCCAGGTAGGCCTCGTTGCCTTCGATGGCGGCGAGGCGGGTCAGGACGGCGGCTATGCGCGTGCCGCCGCGCCAGAGGCCGGTGTCGCGGGAGAGGGCCAGGGCCTCGGTCGCGGAGGCCTCGGCGTCGGCGTGGAGGCCCAGGGCGATCTGGACGGTCGCCAGCGCCTCCAGGATGCCGGGGAGGGCGCCGATCTGGCCGAGGCGGCGGGCCGCGGCCGCGGCGGTGGTCGCGAGGTCGAGGGTCTGCTCGTCGTCGCCGAGGATGACCGCCGCGTGCAGGGCGTCCGGCCCGCCCTCGCGGACGGCCCGCGCCAGCAGTGGAAGGCCGGTCGCGTAGTCCTCGGTCGTCAGCGCGGCGAGTCCAGTGGCGAACGCGTCGTCGCTGAGGCGGGAAGCAGCCGACTGGACGGACGAGGCGTCCCCGCTCGTCCATGCATAGGCGGAAGCGGCCCGCAGCATCCACTGCCTGTCGGACGGCGCGGACTGCTCGGCGTGGTCCAGGAGGAGCGTGGCGGCGCTACGGCCGTTGCCGCGTTCGACCTCGACAGCCGCGCGCACGCGCGCGAGCCGGGCCAGCAGGACGGGGTCGGACGTTAGGACGGCGGCCTCGTGCGCGGTCTCCTCGGCCTGCTCGGGGCTCCCGGCGGCGAGGACGGCGTCGGCGGCCGCGGCGAGGCGGGCGGCACGGGTGTCGCTGTCCGGGCTGAGGGCGGCGGACTGGCGGTAGAGGCCGGCGACGACGGCGATCCCGGCCTTGCCGCGGGCGCGTTCGGCCGAGGCCTGGAGGTCGGCGGCCACGTCCTCGTCCGGGCCCATGGCGGCGGCGGCCCGGTGCCGGACCTGGCACTCGGGGTCGTCGGCGGCCATGGCGAGCGCCTGGTGCACGGTGATGCGGTGCGCGGTGGTGGCGCGCTGGTACGCGGCGGCGCGGATCAGCGGATGCCGGAACCTGACCGCGGTCCCGGTGACCTCGACCATCCGCAGGCGCTCGGCCTCGGCGAGGTCGTCCAGGCCGAGCCCGAAGGACGCGGCGGCGCGCACGACGCTCGGCAGGTGCCCGCGGCCCTCGGACGCCGCGATCAGCAGCAGCTCGCGAGTGGGTTCGGGCAGCGCGGCGATCTGGTCGCGGAACGCGGCGAGGACGCGGTCGGCGACCGGCAGCACCCCGGACGCGTTCGGCCTGGCGGCGCCGAACTCCAGCAGGGCGAGCGGGTTGCCCTCCGCCTCGGCGAGCACCCGGTGGACGGCGTCCGCCGCGAGGCCGCGGTCTTCGAGCACCCGCAGCGCGTCGCACGTTTCGAGCCGTCCGAGCGCCAGCTCGGGCAGGCCGGAGCCGAGTAGGCCCTCGTCGCGGGCCGCCAGGAGCACGACAACGCCTTCTGCCGCGAGGCGCCGGACGGCGAACAGCAGCGCCTCGGCGCTGGCCGCGTCCAGCCACTGCGCGTCGTCCACGAGGCAGAGGACGGGGCCGTCCTCGGCGAGGTCGGCGAGCAGCGTCAGCAGGCCGAGCCCGACGCCGAACCGGTCGCCGCGGCCGCCGGCGGACTCGCGGACGTCCCCCAGCCCGAGCGCGGTGCGCAGGGCTTCGGCCTGGGGGTCGGGCAGCGCGTCCACGCGATCGCGGACGGGCCAGAGCAGCTGGTTGAGCCCGCCGAAGGCGATGTCGCGTTCGGCCTCGTACCCGGTGGCGCGGAGGACGCGCTCGTGCGCGCACGTCTCGGCGGCCCAGTCCAGGAGTGCGGATTTGCCGATCCCAGCCTCGCCGCGCAGCAGCAGGACGCTGCTGCGACCGTTGTCGCGCGCGTCGTCCAGCAGTTCGCCGATCCGGTCCTGTTCGGTGTCTCGCCCGTAGAGCACGGATCCAACTTACGGGGGCAAGTACCGAAGTCTTACTGATTCGCCGCCCGCATCCCCGCTCCTACCTTCATGACCAGTGATAACGCACGCAGGGAGTTGAGCGGGATGAACGAGCTTTTCGAGCCGGTGACCGTAGGCGCGCTGGAGCTGCCGAGCCGCCTGGTGATGGCCCCGATGACGCGGAGCCGCGCCGCGGACGCCGGGCAGGTGACCGATCTGACCGTCGAGTACTACACGCAGCGCGCCGAGGCCGGGTTGATCATCACCGAGGCCGTCCAGCCGAGCGCGCTGGGCCAGGGCTACGTGTTCACGCCGGGACTGCACGACGACGGCCAGGTGGCGGCGTGGCGCAAGGTGACCGACGCGGTGCACGAGAAGGGCGGACGCATCTTCGCGCAGCTCATGCACGCGGGCCGGATCGGACACCCCTACCTGTACGCGGACGGCGCGCTGCCGCTCGCACCGTCCGCCATCGCGTCCGGCGAGAAGCTGTTCACCCCGGACCAGGGCATGCTCGACCATCCGGAGCCGCGCGAGATGACCCTCGCCGACATCGCGCTGGCGGTCGGCGAGTTCGCGCAGGCCGCTCGCAACGCGATCGACGCCGGTTTCGACGGTGTCGAGCTGCACGGCGCGAACGGCTACCTCATCAACCAGTTCCTCGCGGACGGCAGCAACCAGCGCACCGACGCCTACGGGGGCTCGGTCGAGAACCGCATCCGGTTCGCCGTGGAGGTCACGCGGGCGGTCGCCGAGGCAGTCGGGGCGGACCGCGTCGGACTCCGCATCTCGCCCGGGACGCCCGCCAACGGCATCAGCGAGACCGACACTGCGGCCACGCACGAGGCGCTGCTGCGCGAGCTGAACCCGCTGGGCCTCGCCTACCTGCACATCATGGAGCTCGGCGACCGCGCCCTCACCAAGAAGATGCGGGACGCCTGGGACGGCACGCTCCTGCTCAACCCGCACCCGACGCCCGAATCCTTCCCGGCCAAGCCCGAGCACGGCGTCGAGGCGCTGCGGGACGGTGTGGCGGACGCGGTCGTCTTCGGCGAGCTGTGGCTGGCCAACCCGGACCTCCCCGCGCGCATCAAGGCGGGCGGCCCCTACAACGAGGCCGACCGCGCGACCTTCTACGGCGGCGACCACCAGGGCTACACCGACTACGCCGCCCTGTCCTGAAACCCGAAACGCAGAAGCCCGAAGCGGAAGCCGAAGCGAAGGCCGGGAAACAGGAAAGCCGTGCGCTGCCCGTAGGCGGCGCACGGCTTTTCTGGAGCGGTGCTTAGTAGCCGGGGTGGACGGCGCCCGCGAACACCCGCTTGTAGTAGCTGTTGAGCTTCACCTTGCGGACCGTCCGGCCCGAGCCCGGCGCGTGGATCATGTAGCCGTTGCCGACGTAGATGCCCACGTGCGTCCGTCCGCTGTAGAAGAACAGCAGGTCGCCCGCCACGGCGCCCTTCCACGAGACCTTGTAGTGGACGGCGCGGTAGATCTGCTGCGTCGTGCGCGGGAGCTTCACACCCGCCTTGCGCCAGGCGCCGCCCGCGAGACCGGAGCAGTCCCAGGAGCCGGGGCCGGTGCCGCCGTAGCGGTACGGGTCGCCGATCTGCTTGTAGGCGTAGGCGACGGCGGCCCTGGCGCGGGCCTTCTGGCGCGCGGCGCGCTGCTTGGCGCTGAGGGACGCGAGGGCGTTGACGCTGGTGACCGGCGAGCCGGGGGCCGCGTGCGCGGGGGCCGCGACCAGGGCGGTCCCGCCGAGGACGGCGGCGGTGGCCGCGATCGCGGCGCGCTTCAGCGACTTGGGGGTTCGGGGGGTATGCAGAACTGCTCCAGACCTCGCAAGGGGTGCCTGCCGGTGCGGCGTGGTCCGTCCACCGCTCGCGAAGAATTCCAGGGGCCGCGAGGGCGGCGGGCCGCGATGCGGACCGGGCGCGCCGGCGACGCTCCGGCGGGAGCGGTTCCGGGACGCCGTGGGCCGCGTCCGGCTCCGTGCCTCAGGGCTGCACGGACTCGGCGCTCGACGCGGGCGGTGCGGAGCGGGGGAGACGCCCGCCGCGTCGGGATGTTCTGTTGTCGCGGCGTCCATGCCGCGTGATCGGCAGGAACGTAGCCAGAGTTCGCCTTTGCTGGCAAATCCGGGCCGTTGCCGGGCGTGTCCGAACGGTCGCGGTGCTTCCGCTCTCCGGGGTTCTGCCTGCGCTTTTTCGAAAGAAATTGGAATGATGTGATCCGGGTCACTCAGGGCGCGCCGGACGCCTTCCGCGGCGTCCGGCGGCCTGAGATCCGGTGACGCTCCGTGTCCGAGGTCAGTAGCCGGGCCGGACGGCGCCGGCGAACTCGCGCTTGTAGTAGCCCGCCAGCCGCACCTTGCGGACGGTCGAGCCGGAGTGCGGCGAGTGGATCATGTAGCCGTGCCCGATGTAGATCCCGACATGGGTCCGTCCGCTGTAGAAGAAGACCAGGTCACCGGGTTGCAGGTGGTTCCAGGAGACCTTGTGGCGGACGCTGCGGTAGATCGACTGGGTGGTGCGCGGCAGCCGGACGCCGGCCTTGCGCCAGGCGCCGACGGCCAGGCCCGAGCAGTCCCAGGCGTGCGGCCCGTTGCCGCCTCAGCGGTAGGGGTCGCCGATGTGCCGGTAGGCGAACCGGACCGCCGTCGCCGCCCGCGCGCGCTGCTTCGCGGCGGACGAGGCGCTGGTCACGGACGTGGTGTCCGGGGACGCCTCGGCGGGCGCCGCGGACAGCGCGACCGATCCGGCGACGCAGAGCGCGCCGAACGCGAGCGCTCCGCGGGCGCGCCGTCCCATGCGGCCGGACGCCGGCCGGTCGGGAGCGGTCGTCCGCTCGGTGGGGGGAGTCGGGCCGTGGGGGATTTCGAAGCCGTTCAGGGTAGCTCCAAACGTTGCCGTTCACGCCTGACCGGCGGCCGAAGTGAGGGAAAGGGCAAAGGTCTCGGCACGCATTGATCCGGGACGCCCAGCACCATTACGGACAGGGCATCCGGATCCGGCTCCACGCCTCTGGACTGCGCGGACTCGGCGGGCCGCCGGGTCCGGGCGCGACCTTCCTGCGCGCCGGACCGCTCCCCGCCGGATGGCGTCCGGAGGGCGGCTGGCCATTGTTCGGGGCACCGGCGGCGGGCCGTACGGACCGCGCTGCCGACCGCCGATCACCGTAACCGCGGCCCGCGGGGGCGGCAATGGCGGAAATTGCCGTAATGCATTGTTGATCAAGATATAAGCGATTACCCAGTGTTATTCGTACCCGTCGAAGGGGCGGACCGTTATGGATCTGTGAACCGCGACACAATCGCGCGACACGCGGAGAAAGCGGCCTTTCGATGCCCTGGTGTCCGGTTTCCCCGGGACGCGAGAGCGGCGCCCGCCGGTAAGGCGAACGCCGTTCTGTGCCTGCTTCGCCGCCTCCCCGGCGGCGCGTCCGGTGGCCCGATCCGGCCATTCGCGGTTGGCTGGTGCAAGGGGACGGGGGAGCCGATCGATCCCGCGGCGGGGCGCGGGGTGCCGATCGCCCGCATACCGGGACGAGGGGCGCCGATCGACCTCACGAGGGGACGGATCAACCCCACGAACCCGCCGCGGACTCGACGTACGGGGCGTTCGGCGGCAGCGGCGACGCGGGCTGGCCCGGACGCGGCGCGGCGGCCGCCTCCTGCCGGTCCCGCACGCACTTGGCCAGCGTGAACGTCGAGGTCGTCACGTAGAGCATGCCGAGCGCGAGGAAGCCGCGCACCCACATCGGCGCGGGCAGGTACACGATCCCGACCGCGACCGCCGCCATCGAGATCATGAAGGAGATGATCGCCTGGATGAAGAACGCCGTCGTGCTCTTGAGCAGGAGGAATCTGTCCATGCGGACACTGTCCTCCGCGCCGTCCGGCCGCGCCTGAGTAGCCGAGCGGGGAACGCTACTCAACCCGCCCGCGGGGGTGCCTAGGTAACCGCCCGCTCGCCCGGGCGCCGCGCCGAATCGAGCACCACGCAGGCGCCGCGCGCCCCATCCGCCCCACGGGCCGGCGGGCGCGTTCCGCCGCGTTCCAACCCAGCCGTATCCGGTCAGTTGCGCCGGGTTGACGGCCGCTTCGTCCGAGCTTGTCATCGCATTGGGGAACTCCGGAAGGAGCCGTCGTGTCCGGAAGGTCCGTCACCCGCGTCCGTGCCGCTCGTGCCGCGCTGGCCGCCCTGGCCGCACTGGTTTTGGCCGCCTCGTCCGCCCTCGTCCCGGCGGGAGCCGCCGCCCGGGCGGACGCCCCGAAGGTCCCGAAAGTGCCGAAGGTCCCCGCGAACTTCCTGTGGGGCGTCGCCACGTCGGGCTTCCAGTCGGAGGGCTACTTCCCCGACAGCAACTGGACGCGGTACGTCGCGCAGAAGCGTCCCGGCGTCACCGACCCGTACAAGAACTCCGTGGACTTCCGGCACCGCTACCCGGAGGACATCGCGCGCGCACGCGCGTTGGGCGTGAAGGTGTTCCGGACGTCCATCGAGTGGGCCCGGATCGAGCCCAAACGCGGGCACCGCGACCCGGCCGCGCTCGCCTACTACGACGACCTCGTCCGCCGCGTCCGCGCCGCCGGCATGCGCCCGATGCTCACGCTCGACCACTGGGTCTACCCCGGCTGGGTCGCCGCCCAGGGCGGCTGGAAGAACCCGCGCACCGCGAAGGACTGGCTGGACGAGGCGCGCTTCGTCGTCGAGCGCTACCGCCGCATGGGCGTCATCTGGATCACCTTCAACGAGGCGAGCTTCTACCTGTTCCGCGAGTTCGCGGACGCGCCGCTCACGCTCCCGCAGGCCCTCGCCATGAAGAACGCCCTGGTCCGGACGCACCGGGCCGCCTACGACCTGATCCACCGGATCGACCCGGGCGCGATGGTGTCCAGCAACATCGCCTATGGAACGATCCTGAACGGCCTGTTCGACGGCGTCCTCTTCAACCAGGTGACCGACAAGCTCGACTTCATCGGCATCGACTACTACTACGGCGCGAGCGTCACCAACGTGACCGCGCTCAACGTCGCCTCGGGCGAGCCCTGGAAAGCCGTCCCGGAACCGGACGGCCTCTACTACGTCCTGCGCAGCTACCAGCGCCGCCTACCGAAACTGCCCCTGTACGTCGTGGAGAACGGTTTCGCCACCGACAACGGCAAACCCCACCCGGACGGCTACACGCGCTCCCAGCACCTGCGCGACCACATCTACTGGCTGCAACGCGCGATCGGCGACGGCGTCAAGGTCATCGGCTACAACTACTGGAGCCTCACCGACAACTACGAGTGGGGCAGCTACCGTCCGCGCTTCGGCCTCTACACCGTGGACGCGTTGACCGACCCGAAACTGACGCGCCGCCCCACCGACGCCGTCCCCGCCTACCGCCAGATCATCGCGAGCCGGGGCGTCCCGTCCGGCTACATCCCCGTGCGCAAGCCCGCCTGGTGCACCGTCGAGGACCTGACCACCTGCCTGGCCCCACCCAAGACTCCACCCGCCCAATAGGTCTCGTCCACCTGCCTGGCTCCGCCCAGGACTCCGACCGCCCAGTAAGCACAGTCCACCTGCCCGGCTCCGCCCAAGACCGCACCCGCCCAGTAACCTGCGCGAGGACTCGGGCCGTCCTACGCTCTCCGGGAGGCCGGGGCGCTCCGCGCAGGGGTGCCCCCGCCCGACGACAGGGCCGGTTCGAGTCCGTAACCTGACTTGTGGGGATCCTCGCGCCCGATCGCTCTACCCGCTGACCAGGCGGTACGCGCTATCCCGCGTTCTCGTCGGGCATTTGGCCCGCCGTTGGCCCGTGGCCGGAAGTTTTGTCGCCGTCGTCCCCGAACGCCGCGTCCATGCGCGCGTTCGCCTCCGTTTCCAGGTTCTCAAGCCAGTGCGCGTAGGTCGTGTGGAGCATCGCGACCGAGTGCCCCAGCCGCCGCGCGACCTCCGTGGACGGGACGCCGTTGCTCAGCAAGAGCGACGCGCAGCCGTGCCGTAGGTCGTACGGACGCACGGCCAGGACGGACGCGTGTTCCTCCGGGCTCAGCGCTGCCTTGCGGACGCGCCGCCAGATGCGCCGGTAGAGCTGGCCGCCCAGCGGTGTACGCCCTGCCCCCTCCCAGAACAGCCGACCATCCGGTGCGGCCCCGAACGCGGCGATGTGGTCCCGCAGGATGCGCACCAACGCGGGAGGGATGGGCACTGGCCGAACGTCTCCCGGCGCTCGGTGCTTGAGTTCACGCTCGCGGAACCGGTCGCCGTCGTCCGTCCACTCCGCCGGAACCTCCGGACGGGACGCCGCGAGCAGCAGCGAGCCCCAGCCGGACGCCGGAAGCGTGCAGTCATCGACGCGCAGCGCCCGCGCCTCACCCGGACGCGTGCCCGCGTAGTACAGCGTCGCGTAGAAGGCCGCCAGATGCCCGTAGCCGTCCGGGACGGCCGCCAGCAGCCTCCGCGCCTGCCGCAAGCTGGGAACCTGACGAGGGTCGATACGGTCGCTCACACGCCGCCGTCTGACCTTGAGCCCGCCCAGCGGATTGACCGCCAACAGCTTGCGTTCAACGGCGTGGTCGAGCATGGCATGCAGGGCCGCCCGCCTCCGCTGGACACTGGCGTGCTTGAGCGGCTTGCCCCGCCATCCGGTGTCGAGTGCCGTCAGCAGGTTCCGGATCGCGTCCGCCTCCGCGAAGTCCTGCATTGGACGCGAGGCCGCAGCGACCCAGGCCAGCGCCCGCGCGACCTCTTCGGGAGGATCCACCTCCCAGGACGAGGGCCGCAGCGCCCACGAGGCCACCGCCCGCCGGAGCACTTTGCCGTCCGGCCTGTCCCGCTTGGAGTGCCGTGCGTCGAGCGACGCCACGACGACCGCCGTCAGGTTCTCAGCCAGACTCCGCCGAGTGTTGTCAGCGCCGCCGTCCGACCAACGGAGCTTCATGAATGCCCGAGCGTGCGCGTACACGGTCTCCGCCGAGCGCTCCCACGACAGCGGTTCGCCCGTGGCCGTCGAGAACGCCTCACCGTCACGCGCGGCGAGCATGAGGTCGTTGCGGTAGTTCTCCGCCAGGGCTTTCGTCAGGAACGAACGCCCGAACGTGGCGGTCGCCACCCGCCAGCGCACTTCATGCGGCTTGCGCCTGTTCGCCCGCTTTCGAATTTGCCAGAACTGAATGTCCTGCCGTCCGTTCACCATCGCGACCCCTTCCGGCTGATTTCGAGTGCTTGCACCTATTCTAGGAAATCAGCGCGATGAATTCTGATCTCATTGTTGGGCTGCCGGAACGCTTTTGGTCCACGTCCGGTAGCGAGCCAGCGATACAGCGTGGAGCACCTTATATGCAGCTCAGAGGCAATATCCCGGACTGTGAGAGCATCAATCGATGCCATTCTTGCGCCCTTCGTCTGTGACGGCTACGGGTCGCTCGCGGCCCGGTCATGCCGTACCGAAGAAGCCATTGGCGCGATGACCAGAAGTGGACAATTCTCGCCCGATAAATGCACCATAAAGCTTGACAAGATGACCCTGGAATGCAATCGGCTGGCCGCCCCGGCCGCCCACCACCCCACCGACCACCCGCGCCGATGCAGGTCCCGCGCACCTTTCCCGCCCTGCCGAGCCTGCCCTTTGGAAGGAGCCGCTTTGCGGCACGCTTTTCCCGGTGCGACCCGGCCAGCGCGCCCGACCCGCCGTCCCGCAGTCCGAGGCCCGCGCCTACGGCCCCTGCCCGACGCGCACCGCGTCGTGTTCGGCGATCAGCCGCCTGAACTCCCACTCCTCCGCATCCCGCTCACGCCGCAGCTCCCGCCACATGGCGTGATCTTGTGCCAGGCTCGCGGCGATATCGGCATCGTGCAGCCGGGCGTAGCCCATCCCGACGAACCGCCAGTCCCCGGCGATCTCCACCCTGGCGCCCGATGCCCGGCGATGCGCCACCGCCCACGGATCAGCCCGCCCCGCCTCAGCCCGCGCCGCCTGGTCCGCCTGCCAGTCCCGCCGCGCCTGCCGCAGCGATGACAACGTGACCGAGTAGTGCCGCGACTTGCTACAGAAGTGCCCGCTGAACCCCAGCGTGTGCACATGCTCGCCCAGTCGCCACCGCGCGCAGTCGCCCCGCTTGGCCAGCCGAAGGCACGCCAGCACCAGCAGCATCACGTGAGTCGAGCCGACCTTGCCCCGCACGTGTGCCAGATCCGCCGTGCCGAACGCGCGCACCGGCAGCCCCGCCACCGTGTCACCGGCCGTCTTGGTCGCGTACTTGGCGACGTATGCCGCCGTCCGTGCCACATCGACCACCGGCGAGACGTCCACCTGCGAGCCCCACCGCGCCACCCGCACTCCGCCCCCGACGCTCGGCAGCGGCACCGCCACCCGCCCGGCCGCCTCCCTCAGCGCGGCCCCCAGCAGACCCGCGTCCGCCCATGCCGGAGGAGCCACCAGCCGCCCCGGATCACCGGCATCCACCCCATCCAGCCGCAGCACTGCGTGAAAGTGCACGGCCGCCCGACGCTGCCACTCGGCGACCTTGACGTACGACACCCGCAGCAGCCCACGCACCGCCCGCACGCTCACCGGCCGCCCCAGACGCGCCCCCGCCAGCCGCGCCAGCGCCCGATACAGATACACGGTCGTCCGCGCCCACAGCGCCGGAGCCGCCGCGTGCCACAGCACGTGTCCGTCGTAGTCGTAGCAGTCCCAGCACAGCGCCAGCCCCGCCCACGCGTCGCCGTCGGTGTGCCGCCGCGCGCATCCCAGCGGCAGCCCGTGACGGCACCGCCCCGGCCGTTCCCGGCACACGCCGCCGTCCCGCGCGGTGTGCAACGCTCCGAACGACGGAGCCGTCAGCGTCGCGAACACCACTGGATGCCCCGCTACCGACCCCGGCACCTCGCCGCCCGCACCGTCCGTCGCGTCCCGGCCGTGCAGCCCCGACGCCACCAGATGCCACACATCCCGCCGGTAGACCTCCGCGCAGGGCCCGCACACCGACGCCCGCCGGTCCTTGCACGCCACCAGCACCGACCCGTCCGGCCCGCCTTCGGTCGAGTACTCCGCCACGGCCTCACCCGTCGCGACATCCACCGCCGCAGCCCGCCCCCGCAACCGCACCGGCCGCCAGCAGAACCCCGCCCGCTCCACCTGCGCCGACCACGACCACCAGTCACCCACTGCCACCCGCTGGCTGATCGCGCCCGCCGTCCCCAGACCCGCCATGCCGCCACCTCCACACCGCGCCTACACCCCACTGTGCTCGCGCGACGTGCGGGAATAACCCTCCGCAACCTCCGCCAGGCCCTTGACAAAACCGACACTCAGGATTCACGTGCGAGTACAAGAGCTACGCATGGCCGCATTCGGCCACAACTGCATTTGCCCAGGAAGCCGGAGCTATGCGGCAGTCTTGGGTCTTGCCAGGCTTGCATCTCTACTCGCCAGGCTGCTAAGCGCCCACACGGGCAAGTCCGTGAGACTCGTGGCAGTGCTGGAGCCCTCCGACCGGACGGGCCACAGCCGGGGTCGCGCGAGGGCATCCGCCCGGCCGGAGGAGACTACGAACCGTCCGCCGGACGATCGTGCCGATGCCCGTCCACCTCACCCGAGAACCCCGCCAGTCGAAGAGCCTGTTCGATTTCGGCCACGCCCTTAACCCCCAGGTGACGCGCGTCCTCCAGCTTGCTCGCGGACGCCAGCGCCGCCACCTCACCCACCGTGGACGGAGCATCCAACTTGCTCCAGTTCTCGAACCGCCGGAGCGCGTTGAACGCCCGCGACGACAACCCCAGGCACTTGAGCGGGCAGTCCGGACGCACCGGTCCGTCATGCGCCGCCGAGTCCGTCTCGGCACCCTCCAGATCCTCCAGCAGCGCCGCCGCCTTGCTCCGTGCCGCCGTCACCGCGTCATCCACCGTGCCCTTGAAGAACCGGTCCGACAGGCTCTCGCGCACCGCTTCCTCAACCAGCGCCGCGCACACCTCCGCCGGAACCCACCGACCCGCCATCACCACCCCCACCCCCGCGCCCGCAGCCGTGTCAGCGCCATTCCGAGCCCGTCCGGCGTCTCGCCCTCCACCAGCCGACCCAGCCCCGGTCCCGGCACGTACGCCCACCAGTGCCCGGTATGCGGCCCCCACCAGAACCACAGCCCCGGAAACCGCTCCCGCAATCCCTCCGCCGCTGCCCGCCGCATCACCGCCACCGGAACATCGGCCGCCGTGTCCGCCGCGCTCATGCTCTCCGAGCGGATCACTGGTCCCGGTCCTGTCCTTCCGAGCCCTCCCCGGCCGCCAGCAGCGCGGTCCGCAGCCCCTCCGCCGTGTCCTCATCGAACGCATCGCGCTCGTTCAGCGCCCGCCACGGCAGCGGCCCCCGCAGCGCCCACCAGCGGCCCCGATCGCTGACGAGAAACCTCCAGCGCGGGAAGTCCGCGCCAAGCTGAGCAAGCGCCTGACCTGTGGCATTGCTGTGCTCCGCCATGGGGAAACCTCCGCCTGCGGTTGGCCTTCCGATAAGGGCGTGACCAGCCTCGCAACTGCGGCTACGTTGGGCTACGAACCGTGCACCACCCCGCCGCAACCCCGGATGCCAGATCAACGAAACCCCCGACCGGTTCTCACCTCCGGAGGGCCGATGCCAGCGCAGCGCGACCCCTACGCCTCTCCCGCGATCAAGGCATTCGCCAACGAGCTGACCGCCTACCGCGACCAGGCGGACCTCAGCATCAGCGAACTGGCGAAGATCCTCGGATACACACCCCAGTTCGTCGGCCAGGTCGAAGCCTGCAAGAACAAGCCCTCCAAGAAGTTCGCCGAGGACTGCGACACGCACTTCAAGACCAACGGCGTGTTCGTCCGGCTATGGAAGAACATCGACGAGACGCAGGACCTCACGACGCTCCCACCGGGCTTCACCGACTACGTCGGGCGCGAGGCATTGGCCGACAAGCTGCACGTCTACTGCGCGCTCCTGGTCGACGGGCTCTTCCAGGTCGAGAGCTATGCGCGCGCGATCATCAGCGCCAGCCGAACCGGGGATGTTGACGACCTGGTCGCCAAGCGGATGGAACGCGGTCTCATCTTGGAGCGCGAAAACCCGCCCCAGGTTTTCCTCATCCTTGATGAAGGCGTCGTCCGTCGCGCGATCGGAGCCCCGGCGATCATGCGCGACCAGCTCAAGCACCTGTTCGCGCTCTCGTTCAACCCGATGATCCAGCTTCAGATCGTCCCTTACCGGACTCACTACCACCCGGGTCTCGGCGGAAGTCTGACGATCTTGGGTTTCCCGGATGCCGCGAGCGTCGGTTACACCGAGTCCGCCGGAATCGGGGTGCTGGTGGAACAGCCCGAGGGGGTCACCGGGTTGGCCATGCGTTATGACTTGCTCCGAGGCCACGCCCTCAACATGGAGGAGTCGCGTGCCATGATCAAAGATGCGATGGAGAACTATGATCGACAAGCAGCCGATCACGTGGCGGAAGAGTAGCCGCAGCGACCACCAAGGCGGACAGTGCATCGAAGTCGCCGCCCTCGTCCCCATGGTCGCCATGCGAGACTCCAAGGACCCGGACGGGCCCAGGCTCATCCTCGCGCCGACCGAATGGCGAAGCCTCGCGCAGCGAATCCAAGCCCGCTAGCAGCGCTCCCCGGAACACCTCAGGGCCCTCGACCGCCAATCGGTCGGGGGTTTTGCCGTCCGGCGTGTTCAGAGTTTCCCTACACAGGTCAAGCGCGCGCCTTCCGGCGCGCACTGTCGCTGCTCCGGCGTCACCGTCCCCGGTTCCGATCCACACGCCGAACGTCCCTCTCGGCTGCGTGATGCCGGTTCGCGGAACCGTCGCACGCCGTCCGATCGCGGGACGGAACGAGCGGGGCCCCCACCCCACTCGTCCGCCCGCTCCGAACGCCGCGACGGTCCGCTCCCGGCTCCTCGCACCGATCGTGCCGCCGCCTCATGGCCGTCACCGCCTCCGGTACCTCCGGTTCACTCAGCGCGCGCCCTCCGTCGCACTGTGCCTGCGCGGGACTCTTCACCGCCGTCCCAGCCCTATAGGTCAGCACTCATGCCGTCCGCTCATCGCCCATCAGGTGGTCAATGTGCTGCTCCTTCGGTTCCCAACCAACCCCGCCCCCACCCTTACGGGGATGCCGCTTCCAGCGGCTAGCAGTACCTGAAAGAGCTTGGGCGACCCTCGGCCGGCGAACCTTGACCACTCCGGCGCAATCTGAGGTCAGCGCGCTATCGCGATCATTGAGCGTGCGCGCGGACGGCCGGATGCGGCCTTGACCGGGGACCCCGTAGCGGCCCGCACCCCGGGTGTGACCGGGCAGCCCGCGAGGCCACCCGTTCGCCGCGCCAGGCTAGGCGGACCGCAACCCCGATCAAGGCCGCATCCGTCCGTCCCACCCTCCGCCCTGTCACACTGGACGCAGCGCAGGAGGACCGGAGATGCCCAGCCAGCCGCAGCCAGACGACGCCGCGCGCGTCGCCGCACTCGCCGAGCAGTTCAAGCGAACCGGCGAGGTCCGTTGCCGGTGCCAAGATGCCGAGGAACGCGAACGGCTACGCGCTGAGGCCCGCCGCGCCGCCCGTCAACTGGGCCGCCCGGTCCGCACCTACGCCACTGACAGCGTCGTTCTCGCCGTCCTTACTGACTGGCCCGCGAACGCGCTCGAATCCAGACTCACCGAGAGCCGTGCCCGGAACGCCATGGACCGCGCCTTCAGGAATGAGCCGTGACCAGCGCGAACACGCACGGGCCGTGGCCCGCGTATGGCCCGCGAACAGCGAGCCACGGCCGACAATGGTGAGCGCCAGTGAGACAAGATCAACGATGCAGTGCCCTGACGAAGCCGCGAATCGGCAGGTCAGGAGGTTTTTCTGCACATGGGAGAGGCGGCACCCCGCCGTGCGGAGGCCGCCCCTTCCAGCTGTATGTTCACTTGTGGGTAACATCACCCCGAACCAGATTCGGTCTCTGACGTAAGGTGCTGCTTATGGACCTGAACGGAGTATCCGCCGTCGTCTCCGGCGGTGCGAGCGGCCTCGGCGAGGCCACCGCGCGCGAGCTGGCCGCGAACGGCGTCAAGGTGGTCGTCGCGGACCTGAACGAGGACAAGGGCAAGGCCCTCGCGGACGAGCTGGGCGGCGTGTTCGTCAAGACCGACGTGTCGGACGCGGCGCAGGTCGAGGCGGCCGTCCAGGCGGCGGTCGACACCGGCGCCCCGCTGCGGATCATCGTGAACTCCGCGGGCATCGGCTGGGCCGAGCGCACGGTCAACCGCGACGGCTCCCCGCACAGCCTGGAGACCTACTCCAAGGTCATCCAGGTCAACCTGATCGGCACCTTCAACCTGATGCGGATCGGCGCGGCGGCCATCGCCAAGACCGAGCCCGCCGACGCCGACGGCCTGCGCGGCGTCGTCATCAACACCGCGTCCATCGCGGCGCTGGAGGGCCAGACCGGCCAGCTCGCCTACTCGGCGTCCAAGGGCGGCATCGTCGGCATGACGCTGCCCGCCGCCCGCGACCTCGCCGCCGTCGGCGTCCGGGTCAACACGGTGTGCCCCGGCATCATCGACACCCCGATCTACGGCGAGGGCGAGGCCGCCGAGGCGTTCAAGGCCAAGCTGTACGCCCCGGTGCCGTTCCCGAAGCGGATGGGCAAGCCCAGCGAGTTCGCGCACCTGGTGCGGTCGCTCATCGAGAACGACTACATGAACGGCGAGACGGTCCGGTTCGACGGCGGCATCCGCTTCCAGCCCAAGTGAGGCCCTGAATGTCCGAAGCTGTACTGGTCGAGGAGGACGGGGCGGTCCTCGTCATCACCATCAACCGCCCGGAGGCCCGCAACGCGGTCAACGGCGCGGTGGCGCAGGGCATCGCGGCCGCCCTGGACACCCTCGACTCGCGCAAGGACCTGTCCATCGGCGTGCTCACCGGCGCCGGCGGCACCTTCTGCGCGGGCATGGACCTCAAGGGCTTCCTCACCGGGGACAACCCGGTCGTGGACGGCCGCGGGTTCGCCGGGATCGTGGAGCGCCCGCCGGCCAAGCCGCTGATCGCGGCGGTCGAGGGCTACGCCCTGGCGGGCGGCTGCGAGATCGCGCTGTCCTGCGACATGGTCGTGGCGGCCGAGGGCGCCACGTTCGGGCTGCCCGAACCCAAGCGCGGCCTGGTCGCGGCGGGCGGCGGCCTGCTCCGGCTGCCGCAGCGCATCCCGTACCACATCGCCATGGAGATGGCGCTGACCGGCGACAAGTACCCGGCCTCCCAGATGGCCGGGTACGGCTTCGTCAACCGGCTCACCGCGGACGGCGGCGCGCTCGCCGCGGCCAAGGAGCTCGCGCTCAAGGTCGCCGAGAACGCCCCGCTGGCGCTCGCCGCCACCAAGAAGGTCATCGTCGAGTCGGCCGACTGGTCGGCGGACGAGGCGTGGAAGAAGCAGAGCGACATCGTCATCCCGGTGTTCGGATCCAAGGACGCCCAGGAGGGCCCGGCCGCCTTCGCCGAGAAGCGCAAGCCGGTCTGGACGGGCGAGTGACACCCGCCCGCACCCGCACCACCTGACCGTCCGGACGCCCGGGGGCCGCAAGCCCCCGGGCGTCCGCACGTCCAGAGGCGTCCGCGTGACCGAGGGCCGCCGCGGCGTCCGGATGTCTGGGGTGGGTGTTGTTGGTGGGGTTGTCTTACTTCCGAGTAAGTCATCCCGTACTCTTTTCGCGTTCCGACCGATCTCCGGGAGTGGGTGCGCATGCGCTGGACCGCGGTTCTCAGCACGGCCGTCGCCGCGGGGTGCGGCGCGTCGCTCGTCGTCGCCGCCTCGCCGGCCGCGTTCGCGGCGGGCTGGCGCAACGTGGGCGGCGGCGCGGCCCTGAAGTACTCCGGCAGCCTCGACCGGGTGGACTTCGCGGGCAAGGACGTCGGCTGGGCGGTCGGCTCCAAGGGCGCCGCGCCGAAGTCCGGCAGCGTCCCGGCGCCGAACCCGGTGATCGCGCGCTACACGGCCAAGGGCTGGGCGGCGCAGGCGAGCCCGGTCAAGTTCAGCCCGATGGACGTCGCGGTCTCGTCCGCGAGCAACGCCTGGGCCGTCGGCTACGGCACCTGGATGAACCCGATCGCGATCCACTGGAACGGCAAGAAGTGGGCGAAGGTCGGCTACGGCGCGCCCGCCGTGCCGTTCCAGGTGTCCGCCGCGTCCGACGGGACGGCCTACTCGACCGCCGGGATCACCTACGCGGCCGGTGTCAGCGCCGTGCTGCGCTGGAACGGCTCGTCCTTCGTGGACGCGAAGGTCCCGCTCCCGCAGTCCACCACGATCACCACCGTGGACGTCCGCAACAAGAAGGACGTGTGGCTCGCCGGGACGACCACCGCCGATGGGCGCAAGATCACCGGCCTGGTCCTGCACTACGACGGGACGTCCTGGAAGCGGATCAACGTCCCCGGCGAGTTCGGCGTGAACGCCTACCAGGCGATCATCTACCGGATCGTCGCGCTGTCCCCGACCAGCGTCTACGCGATCAAGGATGCGCAGGCGGCGCAGACCACCAACGCGCTGCTGCACTGGGACGGCAAGACCTGGAAGTCGTACACGACCCCGCTCAACACCGCGCCGCTCGGCATCTCGCCGGACGGGCGCGGCGGCGTGGTCGTCCTCCCGGCCGTCAACAACGGCAAGTCCCGCTACCTGCACTTCAACGGGAAGACCTGGACGACCTTCTACGGCCCCGCCCGCAAGGGCACCGTGCAGGTCACCGACGTCGACCAGCGTCCCGGAACCAAGGGCGTCGTGAGCGTCGGCGTCGCCAGCTCGGGCAGCACGCGGACGCCGTTCATCGAGCTGTTCGGCTGAGCCGGGCCGCCCCCCCAGCCCCCGGGCCGCCCCCAGCCCCCGGGCCGCCCCCAGCCCCCGGGCCGACCCCCTCCAGCCTCCGGAGACGCGCGGCTCCGGAGGCTGAACGTTCTCTCAAGGGACTCTCGGTGCGTGTTCAGGGTCCCTTCAGGTTCGCCTGGAACCCTCTGGGAACATTGGACGAGGGGGTTCTTCTCAATTGGCAGAGCGGACGGTGACCATGGCCGGCAGGACGCCCGAGGCGGTCCTGCTGGTGGTCGAGGACGAGCCGAACATCCTCGAACTGCTGGCCGGGAGCCTGCGCTTCACCGGCTTCGAGGTCGTCACCGCGACCAACGGCGCGGACGCGGTGCAGGCCGCGCGGCGGCACCGCCCCGACCTGATCGTCCTGGACGTGATGCTCCCGGACATCGACGGCTTCGACGTGGCCCGGCGGCTGCGCTCGGGCGGCGACCACACCCCGGTGCTGTTCCTCACCGCGCGGGACGCCGTCCAGGACCGGATCAAGGGCCTCACGATCGGCGGCGACGACTACGTCACCAAGCCGTTCAGCCTGGAGGAGGTCATCGCCCGGATCCGCGCCGTGCTGCGCCGGTTCCGCGGCGGCGTCTCCGAGCCCCCGCCGCGGCTGGTGTTCGCCGACATCGAGCTGGACGAGGACACCCACGAGGTGTGGCGCGGCGGCAAGGTCATCCAGCTGTCGCCGACCGAGTTCAAGCTGCTCCGCTACTTCATGGCGAACGCGGGCCGGGTGCTGTCCAAGGCGCAGATCCTCGACCACGTGTGGAACTACGACTTCCGCGGTGACGCCGGGATCGTCGAGTCCTACGTGTCGGCGCTGCGGCGCAAGGTCGACAACGTCGAGCCGCGCCTCATCCACACCCTGCGCGGAGTCGGCTACGTCCTGCGCGAACCGCCAGACCAGGGCTGATGAACGCGCCCGGCCACGCCTCGGCTCCAGGGGGACCCGACCGTGACGGCGCGCCGCCGCACGACCCTGCTCGCCCCTCCGTCCTGCTCGACTCCGGCCCCTTCGAGGTCTCGGGGCTCGTCGGCGCGTCCGGCGGGCCCGGCGGGCCCGCGCATCCGGCGGCTCCGGCGGGCGGGCAGCCGCCGCCGCCCGGCACCCCGCCGCCCCACGGCGGCGCGGGGTTCCCGGCGCGGGTGAGGCGGACGTACCAGCGCGTCCCGCTGCGGGTGAAGCTGGTCGTCGGGATGCTCGTCCTGGTGGCGCTCGGCCTGACCGTGATGGGCGCGGCGGGCAGCGCGGCGCTGCGCGGCTACATGATCCAGCAGGCGGACGTGCAGGTGCAGGGCACCGCCGAGAAGGTCCGCAGCCTGATCATCGGCCACCGCAACATGAACTACCGCGTGCCGGACAACATGGTCGTCCAGATCTGGACGGTCCCGACGGAGGCCGGGCCCACCAACGAGGCGCTCGGCAGCGGCGTCGACTCGCGGACCTCGCCGGCGTTCGGCACCCGCGACCTCGCGCACCGGGTCGGCGAGATCTCCACGGTGACCGGCAAGGACCGGAGCACCAAGTGGCGGGTGCTCGCGTTCACCGAGCCGAACGGCGACATCGTCGTGATCGGCCGGAACCTGAAGGACGTCCACGACACCGTCCGGCAGCTCGTCACGATCGACATCACCGTCGGCATCCTGGTGCTCGGCGGGCTCGGCGCGCTCGCGGCCCTGGTCGTCAGCGCCAGCCTGCGCCCGCTGCGGACGATGGAGGCGACGGCCGAGGCGATCGCGCGCGGCGACCTGTCCCGGCGCGTCCCGGACGCCGACCCGGCCACCGAGGTCGGGCGGCTCGGCGCGTCCTTCAACTCGATGCTCGGCCAGATCGAGGCGGCGTTCGGCGCGCAGGCGCGGTCCGAGGCGGCGGCCCGGCGCTCGGAGGAGGCCGCGCGCCGCTCCGAGGAGAACGCGCTGCGGTCCGAGGAGCGCATGCGCCGCTTCGTCGCGGACGCCTCGCACGAGCTGCGCACCCCGCTGACCGCGATCCGCGGGTTCGCCGAGTTCTACCGGCAGGGCGCGGCCCGCACGCCCGAGGAGCTCGACCGGCTCATCGGACGCATCGAGGAGACCGCCGCGCGGATGGGCCTGCTCGTGGAGGACCTGCTGCTGCTCGCGCGGCTCGACCGGCAGCGCCCGGTGGAGCGGCGTCCGGTGGACCTGCTCGCGGTCGCCGCCGACGCCGTCCAGGAGACCCGGGTCGTCGCGCCGGACCGTCCGATCGACCTGGACGTGGAGGGGAGCATCGCCTACCAGATCCTCGGCGACGAGCCGCGGCTGCGGCAGGTGCTCGGCAACCTGCTCACGAACGCGGTCGTGCACACCCCGGACGGCTCGGCGATCGAGGTCCGGCTGCGTCCGGGCACCCTGAACGGCGCGCCGGCGGCCGTCTGCGAGATCGCCGACCACGGCCCCGGCCTGAACCCCGAGCAGGCCGAGCGCGTCTTCGAGCGCTTCTACCGCGCCGACAAGGCGCGCAGCCGCGAGGACGGCGGGACGGGCCTCGGCCTGGCCATCGTCGCCGCGCTCGTCGCCGCGCACGAGGGCCGCGTGGAGGTGGACGCGGGCCCCGGCACCGGCGCCACCTTCCGCGTCATCCTCCCCCTGGCGCCGGACTGACGGACGCGCCGGGGAACCGTTCGAGCTCGCCGGGCCGGCGGGCGCCAGGGAACGGTCCGCATTCAGAAGACTTTCAGGCTGACTCCAGGACCGTCTCAGACCCGTCGCCCATTCTGGAGAAGACGGAACGACAGGGGGGCACCGGATGGGCCACGACCAGCAGGACTCCGATCCTTGCCAGGACGGTCCGGACGCCCAGCGGCGGCCGGACGCCCACCACCTCCCAGTCGGACCTCCCTATACGGCGCGGCGGAACCCCGAACCGCCGTTCGCCGAAACCGGGCCGCCGTCCGGATCCGCTGAGCCATCCCCGTGGCGAGGCTTCCCGGACGCGCCCACCTCGGTCCGGGACGGCTTGATCCCCGTCGAGCCGTCCCGGACCGGACCGAACCCCGTCCCGCCCGCGAGCGCGGGGCAGTACCTCGGGCCGTTCGGCGGCGGCCACAGTGCAGGCTGGCTTCCGCCGGGCGGTCCGGTTCCCTATGCGACCCCGATGCCGCCGCAGGGCTCCTCGTGGGGCTGGACGATGCGGCGCAAGCTCGCCCTCCTCGGCGCCGCCGCGGCGGTCGCGCTCGGAGCGGGCGGCGTCGGCGCGGCCGTCACCGTGAGCCTCACCGGGGGCTCGGACGACGGCGGCACCCCGGCCGCGGTGGCCGGGGTCTCCACCAAGGGCGACGCGACGACCGCGCAGGTCGCCAAGGCCGTCCAGCCGTCGGTGGTGTCGATCCAGACGGTCGCGACGTCCGGCGAGGGCACCGGCTCCGGGATCATCCTGCGCGCGGACGGGACGATCATGACGAACGCGCACGTGGTGTCCGGCGCGCGCCAGGTCACCGTGAAGTTCAGCGACCGGCGGACCGCGCCGGCGCGGATCCTCGGCATCGACCGGCAGCACGACATCGCGGTCATCCAGGCGCAGGGCGCGTCGGGGCTGCGCCCGGCCGTCCTCGGCAACAGCTCCCGGCTCGCGGTCGGCGACCCGGTGCTCGCCGTCGGCAGCCCGCTCGGCCTGGACGGCTCGGTCACGTCCGGCATCGTGTCGGCGCTCGGCCGCAGCATCCAGGAGGGCGGCGACGGCGGCGACGACGGCCAGGACGCGCCGCCGTTCATGCAGGGCCGCTTCACCCAGCAGCAGAGCACCGTGATCAGGAACGCGATCCAGACCGACGCGGCGATCAACCCGGGCAACTCGGGCGGCGCGCTGGTCAACGGCGCCGGCCAGGTCATCGGCGTCAACACCGCCATCGCCACCTCCGGCGACGGCTCCGGCAGCATCGGCGTCGGCTTCGCCATCCCGGTCAACGACGCCCGGAAGGCGGTCAACCAGATCATCACGACCGGCTCGATCTGAGCCGGCCGCGGGACTCACCGCGGGACGCGTCCGGACAAGGGCTCTGGGGGGAGCGGGCGGACGGGCGCGGCCCCGGCGGTGAAGACGGGTCGCCAGGGATCCCCGTCCCCGGCGTCCCGGTGGGAAGGAGCGCGGCCGCGCGGGCTTGAGGGAGCCCGCGCGGCCGCGCGCCCCTTTGCCGGGGCGGGCGATATTGGCGCGACATGATCCGCGTCGGGCGGGGATAATCACCGCATGCCCGGCATCATCAACGTCCGCGACTCGGTCTTCATCCCGGAGGCCGAGCTGACCTGGCGCTTCTCCCGATCGTCCGGGCCCGGCGGGCAGCACGTGAACACCAGCGCGACCGCCGCCGAACTCTCCTTCGACGTCGCGAACTCGCCGTCCCTGTCCGAACCGCTGCGCGCCCGCGCGCTGGAACGGCTCTCCGGACGGCTCGTCAACGGCGTCCTGTCGATCCGCGCCGAGGAGTACCGCTCGCAGGCCCGCAACCGCGACGCCGCCAAGACGCGCCTCGCCGCCGTCCTGTCGGACGCGATCGCGCCGCCGCCCAAGAAGCGCATCCCGAAGAAGATCCCGCGCGGCATCAACGAGCGCCGCCTGGAGAACAAGCGCCGCCGCTCCGACGTCAAGCGCAACCGCTCAGGCCGCTGGTCCTGACCTCCGGAACGTCCTAGCGGAGTTCGCGGACGGCTCGGAGGGCGTCCTTGCGGACGGGGCCCTTGAGCGTGTCGATGTAGACCTTGCCGTTCAGGTGGTCCGTCTCGTGCTGCAGGCAGCGCGCGAAGTAGCCGGTGCCCTCGACGCGGACGGGCTCGCCGTCCCGGCCCTGCCCCTCGACGACGGCGCGCGCGTGGCGCGGCGTGGGGAAGCGGTGGCCGGGGAAGGACAGACAGCCCTCGTCCTCCACCAGGAGCTCGCCGTCCGCCTCGACCAGGCGCGGGTTCGCGACGAGCCCGGTGTGGCGGCGCCCCTTGTCGTCGTTGCAGTCGTAGACGAACAGCCGCAGCGGGACGCCGATCTGGTTGGCGGCGAGGCCCGCGCCGCGCTGCTGGGTGAGCGTGGCGAACATGTCGTCGACCAGGCGGTGCAGGGAGGCGTCGAAGGCCCGCACGGGGTCGCAGTCGGTGCGCAGCACCGGATCCCCGAGCAGGCGGACGGGACGAACAGCGGCCATGCCAGCACCCTACGACCCCCACTCCCCAGCCCCGCCCCCGGCCGGCCGCCGGTCCTCGGGGAGGACCGGCGGCCGGAGGGCTGGTTGTTCTGTTGGAGGCCGGAGGCTTTAGTCCAGGTCGTCGGACGGGGGCTCGGCGTCCCGGGCGGTGGCGGGCGGGACGGGCTTGGTCTGCGGCGGGACGGACGGCTCGGACGGCTTGTCGTCCAGCGGGGACGGCGCGGCCGGGGCGTGCGGAGCGTGCGGCGCGGGCGGGGCCGGCGGGGCCTGGCGCGGGACGGCGGAGACCGGCTTGGCGACGACCGGCTCCGGCGGCGCGGGCGGCGGGGCCTGGTGCTGCGGCTGCGGCTGGTGCGGCTGCGGCATCGGGCGCTTGCGGGCGGCCGGGGCGCGGACGGCGTCCTCGACCATCTTCTCCAGCGGGCCCGCCTCGTTCTCGGCGGTGAGCAGCCGGTGCAGCGTCTCGGAGATCTCGGTGAGGCGCTGGAGCGCCTGCGTGTGGTTCTTGGTGAGGTGGTTCAGCCGCTGCGTGGCGCCCTCGTTGATGACGTTGGAGCGGCGCTCGGCGGAGGTGAGCGTGCGCTCGGCCTCCAGCCGCGCGCTCGTCACGGTCTGCTCCGCCTCCTGCTTGGCCGCCGACAGGACGCTGTCGGACTCCTTCTTCGCGGACGCGAGCACCTGGTCGGCCTTCTCGCGCGCGTGCGCGAGGTCGCGCTCGGCGTGCCCGCGGGCCTCCTCGAGGATCCGCTTGGACTCGTGCTCGGCTTCCTTGCGGATCTGGGCGCCCTTGCCCTCCGCCTCGTTCAGCTTGTCCTTCGCCTCGTCCTCGGCGAGGTTGATGATCTGCCGCAGGCGGTCGGACAGGTCGTCGCCGGTGGGCTTGCGCGCCTCCCGGACCTCGGCCATCTCCCGGCGGGTGCGCTCGACGTCGTCGAGGGCGCGGGCCAGCCGGGCCTCCAGCTCGCGGATCTGGTTCTGGCTGCGGGCGATGAACTCGTCCACCTGGCGGCGGTTGTAGCCGCGCATGACGATCTCGAAGGATTCCTCGCGCAGGAGGTTCGGCAGGATTTCCGCGTCGTTGCTCATGATGCCTTGGGGGTCGGTGGCGGGGGGTGATGATCACCCCTTGGGATCAGGGACGGCTCAAGGAACTTCAGCTCTCGACTGTTGTCCGGTCCACCCCATTCGCGCAACCGGAACGCCGTTCTCGCTGCCGTTTCTTAACCTGGGCCGGGGGGACAAACTATCCAATCTCAGGAAATTTCGCGGCCTTGCCCCTGGCCGGTGGCGGCGTCCTCCGCGTCCCGGCGCGTCCGGTTCCCGGGCCGGGTCCTACCATCGGCCCCATGACTTACGTGGGTGCGCTGGACGACGACAAGCCCGAGATCCACCCGGACGCCTGGATCGCGCCCGGCGCGGTCGTGGTCGGGCGCGTCCGGCTCGGCCGCGCGTCGAGCGTCTGGTACGGCTCGGTGCTGCGCGGCGACGACGAGGAGATCGTCGTCGGTGACGAATGCAACATCCAGGACCTGAGCTGCCTGCACGCCGACCCGGGCCTGCCCGCCGTCCTGGAGGACCGGGTCAGCCTGGGCCACAAGGCCATGGTGCACGGCGCGCACGTCGAGACCGGCTCGCTCATCGGCATCGGCGCGATCGTCCTGAACGGCGCCCGCATCGGCGCGCACACCCTGGTCGCGGCGGGCGCGGTGGTCACGCCGGGCAAGAGGATCCCGTCCGGCGTGCTGGTCGCGGGCACGCCCGCAAAGATCGTCCGCGAGCTGACCGACGACGACCGCGCCGTCCTGGAGTACACCCCGGACGTCTACATGAAAAAGGCCGAACGCCACGCAAAGGCCACCTGGCAGAAGTAGCACCGCCCGATACCAGGTGCGTTCGGCCCCACGTGCTCGGGCACGCATATCACGCGCGGTCGGACGCGGGTACCACGTGCGTTCGGGTTCCGGTAGCGGACGGGTACGGGGCGTCGAATGCGTGCGGGTACGGGCATCGGCGGCCCGGATGACCGAAAGAACCCGACTACGATGACGGCGTGGTGTGGGGACCGGGACGAGGGAGCGGCCCGCCGCCCGGGCAGGATCCGTTCGCCGCGGCCGAGCGGGACACCAGGGCGATGGTGGCCGCGGCGTGGTGGCAGTCGGCGCCGCCGCAGCAGCGCCAGCACGCCATCGCCGGGCGCATGCTCGCCCTCCCGGACGGCACCTGGTGGCTGTTCGGGGCGTGGGCGCGCTGGTACCGGCTCCAGCCCTCGGACGGCCAGTGGTACCTGTGCCCGCCGCCGCACGCGCCCGCCGTCCGCGCGGGCGCCCGTCCCGCCCAGTACGCGGGCCAGCAGGCGCCGCAGCTGCCGCCGCACGTGGTCCCGGCCGGGCCCGACTTCTCCTACGATCCGCCCGCCGCGCTGACGTTCGTCCGGCGCGGGTTCGCGTCCGAGCTGACCGGGCGGATGCGCAGCACGCTGGCGTCCGCCGCCGTGCTCGCGCCCGAGGAGTACCCGCACGACGGCAAGCTCGTTACAGCGCAGACGCCGTCCACGGTCGCCGCGTCCTACGGCGTGATGCTGTGGTGCGCGGCCGCGCCCGCGTTCGACTCGCGGTACGACGCGCAGATGGCCGGCCTGTGGAAGCGGTACCGCGCGACCCCGCTGCCGGACGTGGACGGCCCGCGCTGGCTCACCCCGCCGCCGCTGTCGCAGCTCGTCGGCCTCTACGCCGAGCGCCTGCGCGCCGGACGCGTCGACTCCGCCGTCGTCGTCCTGCGGACGATCTGGGCGACCGCGAGCGCGCTGCGCGACGACCCGCGCTTCCAGGCCCGCGCGGACGCGCTGCTCGCGATGGCGGGCGCGACGCTCGGCAACCCGACCGTGGACTACGGCGCGCTGCCCTACGGGGACGAGGCGATCGTCCAGCAGTGGCTGACGCGGTGCCCGCCGCACCTGGTGCCCGCGCTGCGCACCGAGAGCTCGCCGGGCGACAGCTTCCGGCACGCGTTCTACACCTTCGCCGAGGCCGTCGCCGACATCACCGGCGACGCGTCCGACCCGGCGTACATCGAGCCGCGCATGGTCGCCGCGGCGCTGCTCGCCGCCGACCTCGCCGTTGTGCGCGAGGACGTGGCCGCCGCGATCGTCCCGTGG
Organism: Actinomadura rupiterrae; assembly: GCF_024172125.1. Taxonomy (GTDB): domain Bacteria; phylum Actinomycetota; class Actinomycetes; order Streptosporangiales; family Streptosporangiaceae; genus Spirillospora; species Spirillospora rupiterrae. The sequence continues at coordinate 83,834 of NZ_JAMZEA010000020.1, read as the reverse complement.
CTCGACCCGGAGATCCGGTACACGGTGCAGGCCGTGATGAGCCGCGCCGGGCACCCGCTGCGGCGCCTCTGGCCGGACGACCTGACCCTCGCCGAGCCGCTCCGGTCGGCGGTCGCCGCGTCCGGGGAGGGCGCGGACACCCTGCTCGCCGCGATGTACGAGCTGGACCTCGCCTGGTGCCGCCTGGCCGGGGGCATGCCCGCCCGGCCGCGCGGCTTCCCGACGCCGAACGCGATCGTCGCGGGCATCATCGGCCCCGAGCGGACGCGCGCGACCTCCCGCACGAGCACCGGCTTCGCCGTGCCCAAGCCGAACGCGCACGCGCAGCCCCCGTCGCCGTACGGGATGCCCGTCCAGCCCGCGCAGCCGGGACGGCCTCCGCAGCCGCCCGCCCCTCCCGGAGGCATGCCGGGAGCGCCCGGAGCCGCCGGCGGCATGGTCGGGGCTCCCGGAGGCCTCGCGGGAGCCGTTGGAGGCGTGCCGGGAGCCGCGGTGCCACCGCCCGGCGCCGGTGAAGCGCCCCAGCCCTACGGGCAGCCCGCCTCGCCCGGCGCGCCTGGCGCGTTCGGGCAGCCGCCGGCCGGTGCTCCGGCCGGATTCGGCCAACCCGCGCCTCCGCCCGGGCAGCCTTACGTCCAGCCTCCGGCCAATCCGGACCAGCCGTTCGTCCAGCCGCCCGCGCAGGCCGACCGCGCGTTCGGCCAGCCCGCTCCGCCGCCGTCCGACCCGCAGTACGGCCCGCCGGGCCCGGCCGCCCCGCCCGCGCCGAAACCCGCGTCCGGCTCGAAGGACGACCAGGAGGGCTTCGCGCCGCCCTACACGGCGCTCGGCTACCAGCCCTCGCCAGGCCCCGCCGCCCCGGGCCCGGGCGCGCCGCCTCCGGGCCAGGGCGTCCCGCCAGCCGGGCAATACGGGCAGCTCGCCGGGCCGCCGGGCGCGGAGCATGGCGCGCCCGCGGCGTTCAACCAATACGGCGCGCACGATGACGCCGACGCGTCGACCAAGCCCGATGGCGGCTCGTCCAAGAAGGACGACAAGCACGACGAGCTGCACCCGCCGTACACGGCGCTCGGCTACGCGCCGTCCGGCTCAGCGGGCCCCCGCCCACCGATCCCGCCGAACGCCCCGGGCCAGCCGCCTGGGCCCGGTCAGGCGCCCGAGCACGCGCGCGACCCCTTCTCCTCGTACGAGCAGGGCATGCCCAGGGCCTCGGACTACCCCGACGCCCCGGCCTACCCGGGCCAGCCCAACCCCTACGGCCCGCCGAACGCGCCTGGGCAGAACACGCCCGGCGGGCCCGGGCAGAACGCGCCTGGGCAGAACCCGAACGCCGCGCCTCTCGACCCCCACGCGACGCGGTTCGTCGATCCCGACGCCCAGCCCGCGGGACCGCCCGCACGACCGCATCACCAGGGCCCACCGCCGGGATCACCCCTCGGGCCGCCTGACCAGGGCGCCGGGCCGCCGCGCACGCGCGTCCTGGGGCCGGACGACACGTCCTCCGGCCCGCCCAAGAAGCCCGATCCGCCCGGGACGCGGGTGATGTCGGAGACAATGATCGGCGGGTTCGACTTCCTGGACCAGACGCCGTCGCCCGAGCGTCCCGTCCACGAGATCCCGCCGCCGAGCGACCGCACCGAGCGGCGCGTCCTGGAGCGGTACGGGATCGGGTTCGTCTCCGGTGCGCAGGACGCCGGGGAGCTGCTGGACGCCGTCCGCGAGCAGACCGAGCAGTTCACCGCGGTGCGCTCGGCCGACGAGGACGCGACCCGGGTGGACGCGGCGTCCGGCATCCGCAGCGGGGTGCCGAGCGTGCTGCTGGTCGGCGCGCCGCACACCGGGCAGCGGCGGCTCGCGCGGATGATTGCCCTGACGCTGGCCGAGGCCGGCCTCGGCGACGGGACGATCCGGGCGCACGACGCCGACGACGTGCGCGAGTCGGCGGCACCCTCGTCCACCGGCGCGCCGCCGAAGACGGTCGTGGACGGCGTCGCCCCGCCGACCGCGGCGGAGCTGATGAAGCAGGTGCTCGGCCAGCGCGGCCCGGCGATCCTGTTCGAGCGGCTCGACGCGGCGCTGTTCGGCGCGTCCGACGCGAAGGCGTTCGTGACGGCGGTGCGGCGCGCGCGGCGCGACCCGGCGACCGACACCGCGATGATCGCGACCTGCGAGCCGTCGGCGTACAAGCGGATGCTCGCCGACCACCCGCGGCTGGTCGAGACGTTCCGGGTGTACCGGCTGCCCGACCTGTCCGATCCGGAGAACCGGATGACGCTGCTGCACCTGCTCGCGGACGAGCGGCGCGTCACGGTCGGCGGCGCCGCGCTGGAGACCGCCCGCGAGGACCTGAACCGCCTGCGCGGCCCCGGTGACCTGGTGAACGCGCGCCTGGTCGAGACCTACCTGGACACCGCGTGCCAGCGGCACCTGGAGCGGGCGGGCGCCTCGCGCGACCGGCTCGTCCTGGACGGCCAGGACCTGCACGGCATCGCCGAGGGCCTGGAACCGGCGCTGCGCCCGCCCGGCGACATCGACGGCTACCTGCGGCAGCTGGACGCGCTGCGCGGCCTGGACAACGTGAAGCACACCGTGCGCGAGCTGGTCGAGGAGGCCCGCGTCGCCGCCGACCGGGCGCGGTACGGCGTGACCGAGCACCGGCCGCTGCACCTCATCCTGTCCGGCCCGCACGGCACCGGGAAGGCGACGGTCGCCGGGCTGGTCGGCGGGATCTTCGCCGCGCTCGGCGTGCTCGGCTCGGGACACGTGGTCGCGTGCCGTCCCGTCCACCTGACCGGGCGCGACCGGCACGACACCGAGGCGCGGGTGCGCGGCATGGTCGACCAGGCGGTCGGCGGCGTGCTGCTCGTGCAGGAGGCGCACCTGCTCGACCGCGTCCCCGAGGTGGTGGACGAGCTGCGCGCGGTGCTGCGCCGCGACGGGCACCGGCTGCTGGTGGTCTGCGCCGGCCTGCCGGACGAGCTGCACGGCTTCCTCGCCGGCAACCCCGACTTCCGGGACGCGTTCGGCGAGGTCATGGAGTTCGAGGGGCTCGGCGAGCGGGAGCTGGTCGGGCTGTTCCAGTCCTACGCCGAGCGCGACCTCTACATGCTGGACGAGGAGCTGCGCGTCGAGCTGCTCGGCCGGTTCGAGCAGATGCGCGGCGACCCCGCCTTCGCGTACGCGCGGACCGTCCGGGAGCTGTTCGAGGCGACGATCGCCCGGCAGGCGGCGCGGCTCGCGGGCGCGGACGTCGACGCGTCCACGGTCGCGCGGCTCACCGTCGGCGACCTTCCCGAGTCGCACCTCCAGCAGATGATGGGCGGCCTCCACGAGGGCTACTGACCGCCCGCCGGGCAGCCCCCGCGACGGCCCGGCGAGGAGCCCCGCGACCGCCCGCCGCCGAGTCCCCGCGACCACTCGCGGAGGAGCTCTGCGAGGGCCGCTGACCACCCGTCAAGGAAGGGTCAAAACCGTCCGAACTGGGCGGTTGACGCGCGCGGCGGATCCGCCTGACCCGGGTGGGCCGGGTCCGCATCATCCGCCCGGACCAGGGAAGGTAACGGCGGGGAGTGGTTCCCGAATGGCCCTCTTGGGTCATGCGTCCCGACGGGCCGGGACCGTACCCTTGACGTGGGCAGTGGGTGCGGCCCGTCCCTGCGGGGAGACGGTGTCCCCGCGTGTGGCGGACGCGAATCGCAACCAGGAGGTGGACGCGATGCGCCAGCAGAACCTCGACCTGCGCGTCCATGACCGGGTCGCACTGGACGAAATCGAACTCTACGCCGAGATGCTGAGCGCGGTGGCGGCGGCCGAGAAGCCGCTGACGCTCGCCGAAATCGACTCGGTGCTGGGGGTCCGGTCTGACCGCGAACCCGGTCTTCGCGAGCTGTCGTCACGCGATTAGCGGCGGCTCGTCGGCAGGCCGACCGGTGCCGGGACGTCCCAGCGGACGCCCGGCACCCGCTTTTACCACCGGTGCCCCCTACCCGGCGCGCCGCCGTGCGCGAGGCACTTCCGCCCCACCTGTAACGAATATCACTCCGCGTCCCGGATCACGCTCGGTAGCGGGACGCAAGGCCGCCACATCCGCCTGGACAGGGCTGTGTGTCGCGGGTGTGCATGTCGTGATCTAGGGCAACCTTGTAGGTGAGAGGATGGGGGACGGCGGTCGAAGCTGGGGCGAAAGTTCTTTTTACGGCCGGTTGCGCCTACGATCCTCAGCGGACTGTTCCGGCATCTCAGGAGAACGACGTGCGCTTGCGTCTCACGCCGCGTGAGGACAGCTTCTACGACATGTTCGCCGACTCGGCGAACAACCTGGTCACCGGCGCCAGGCTGCTCGTGGAGCTCATCAGCGACGGCACTGACCGGGAAGCGATCGCAGAGAAGATGCGCGCCTGCGAGCACGCGGGCGACGAGGCGACCCACGCGATCATGCGGCGGCTGAACGAAACGTTCATCACGCCGTTCGACCGCGAGGACATCTACAAGCTCGCGTCCCAGATCGACGACGTCATGGACGAGATGGAGGAGGCCGCCGACCTCGTCGTGCTCTACAAGATCGACGAGTTCCCGAAGGAGATCGTGCACCAGGTCGAGGTCCTGGAGCGCGCCGCCGAGCTGACCGCCGAGGCGATGCCGCGGCTGCGCTCGATGAAGGAGCTCAACGAGTACTGGATCGAGATCAACCGGCTGGAGAACGAGGGCGACCGGGTCTACCGCAAGCTTCTGGCCAAGCTGTTCTCGGGCGACTACGACACGCTCACCGTGCTGAAGCTCAAGCAGGTCATCGACCGGCTGGAGGAGGCGGCCGACGCCTTCGAGCACGTCGCGAACACGGTCGAGACCATCGCGGTCAAGGAATCATGAGCACGTCCGGCGATCCGGGCGCGGTCCTCACGAGGGACTCCGCGCCCGGCGAGGACCCGACGCTGGCCGAACAGGTCCGCAGGGGTCCGCACCGCTTCTGGTACGCGCTGCCCATCGGGCTGCTGGTCGTCATCCTGCTCGGCGTGACGGGGGTGCGGGCGGAGTCGCAGATCGCGATGCTGCTGCTCGTCATCCTGGTCTCGCTGGTCTTCGACTACACCAACGGCTTCCACGACGCCGCCAACGCCATCGCCACGGCGATCTCGACGCGCGCCCTCACACCGCGCGTCGCGCTGCTGATGGCGGCCGTGATGAACATGGTCGGCGCGCTGCTCGGCGTCCAGGTGGCCAAGACGGTCAGCGAGGTGATCACCCCGCCGACGGGGCTGCACGGGCTGACCGTGGTCGCGGCGGGCGTGATCGGCGCGATCGCGTGGAACCTGATCACCTGGTACTTCGGCCTGCCGTCGTCGTCCTCGCACGCGCTGATCGGCGGCGTGGTCGGCGCGGGGCTCGCCTCGGCGTCCTCGGTCGCCTGGGCCAAGGTGGTCGACAAGGTCGCCATCCCGATGGTGGTCTCGCCGATCGTCGGGTTCGTCGCCGCGTACTGCGTGATGCTGGCCATCCTGTGGATCTTCCGGAAGAAGAACCCGAGCAAGGTCGGCCGGCGGTTCCGCATCGCGCAGACCCTGTCCGCCGCGTCCCTCGCGCTCGGGCACGGCCTGCAGGACGCGCAGAAGACGATGGGCATCATCGTCCTCGCGCTGGTCACCACGGGCCACTCCAGCGGCAAGGGCGTCCCGTGGTGGGTCATCGTGCTGTGCGCGGGCGCGCTGTCGGCGGGCACGTACGCGGGCGGCTGGCGCATCATGCGCACGCTCGGCCGCAAGGTCATCGAGGTCGACCCGCCGAAGGGGTTCGCCGCCGAGGCGACCGCCTCGGTCATCCTGTACCTGACCGCCTACATCTGGCACGCTCCAATCTCGACCACGCACACCATCACCGCCTCGATCATGGGCGTCGGCTCCACCAAGCGGCTGTCGGCCGTGCGCTGGGGCATCGCGGGCAACATCGTGGTCGCCTGGGTGCTGACCATGCCCGCCGCGGCGGTCGTGGCCGCGGTCGTCTACTACCTCGTCCACTTCTTCGGAGCCTGACCCCCGGCCAGTACCCCCGCCAGGACTCCTGAACGGACGACGCGAAGCGAAGAGGGCCGCCCCCGGTGGGGACGGCCCTCGACTCGTTTCTGCGGAGCCTTCAGCCGCTTACTTGCCGGAGATGCGGTCCAGCGCCGGGGGCGCGATGGGGGAGTGCGAGCCGAAGTAGCTCACCAGCGCGTCCAGGTCGATCGGGCCGAGCACCTGGTCCTTGCCCTGGGTGAAGGTGGTGAAGCCGTCACCGCCGCCGAGCAGGAAGTTGTTCGCTGCGATGCGGTACGAGGCGGCCGGGTCCACGGCCTTGCCGTCGATGGTGATGTTCGAGACGCGGTCGCCGATCGCCTTGCTGCGGTCGATGGTGAAGTGCAGGCCGGACGAGGGCTGCAGGATCTTCTCGCCCGCGCTCGTCCACTGCTGCTCCAGCAGGTCGTCGACCTGCTTGCCGGTCAGCGTGGTCACGCCGGTGACGTTGCTGAACGGCTGGACGGCGAACGCGTCGCCGTAGGTGACCGTCCCGCCGTCCTTGTAGACCAGCTCGGTGCGGACGCCGCCGGGGTTGGTGACGGCGACCTGCGCGCCCTTGTCCTTGACGGCTTCGAGCTGCGCGTCGGCGATCACGTCGCCGAGCGGCGTCTCGCCGGAGGGGCTCGGGTCGCGCTTGAGGTCGGCGGTGATCGTGCCGATCTTCTTGTTGGCGACCGGCGCGACCCGCTCCTTCCAGGTCTCGACGAACTTCTCGGTGTCGGGGTCCGGCGGGACGTCGCGGGTGACGACGTGGTTCACGGCCTTCACCGACGTCCGGACGATGTCGTCGTGCCGCCTGTCCACCTGGAAGTCGACCTGCGAGATGATCCGGCCGAAGGACGAGCCGGACGAGAACAGACGCGGCTGCCCGTTCGGGTCCTTCACCGTGCAGATGTACTGCTGGTGGGTGTGGCCGGACAGGACCATGTCGATGTCCGGGTCGGCCTGGGTGGCGATGCGCGTGCCCGCGTCCGGCACCACGCCGCAGTCGTTCGGCTTCGAGCCCTTGACGACCTGGTCGCCCTCGTGGACGAGCAGCACCATCGCGTGCACGCCGCGCTTGCGCAGCTCGCGCGCGGACCGGTTCGCGGAGGCGACCTCGTCGTCGAACTTCAGGCCCTTGACGCCGTCGGCGGTGACGATGCCCGGCGTGGTCTTGGTGACGACGCCGATGAAGCCGATCCGGACGCCGTTGATCTTCCGGATCGTCCACGGCTTGATCGCGGGCTTGTTCGTCTTCTCCTTCAGGACGTTCGCCCCGAGGTAGTCGAACTTGGCGCCCTTCCACGGTCCGGCCGGGGAGCAGCCGTCGACCGGGTGGCAGCCGCCGTTCTGGATGCGGAGCAGCTCGTTCAGGCCCTCGTCGAACTCGTGGTTGCCGACCGCCGAGGCGGTCAGGCCGATGTTCCCCATGAACTCCACGGACGGCTCGTCGTGGTAGGCCGCCGAGATCAGCGGGGACGCCCCGATGAGGTCGCCTTGCGCGACCTTCAGGGTGTTGCGGTCGGTGAGCCGCTTCATGTGCGTGGCGATGTAGGCCGCGCCGCCCGCCGGGACGGTGTTGCCGTTGTCGTCGATGGCGTTCCCGGAGTTGCCGACCGGGGGCTCCAGGTTGCCGTGGAAGTCGTTGAGCGCGAGCAGCCGCACCGGCACGGTCCTGCCGTGGTGGTGGTGCGAGGGGGCGGCCCCGGCGGGCTGCGCCGCGAGCGCGGTCACCGCGACCGCGGCGGTCACCGCGGCCAGTGTGAGACGAGGTCGGATCATGGCAGGGAACCTAACGGCCCGCCGCGTCGCGATCCACACGACCCAATGACGGTTTCGTGACGTTTTGCCTGACCGGACCGCCTGCGGCTGGTCCGGGACGTTCCGGGACGCGCACCCCGCGGCAACCGGTCATCCGATATCTATCCAGCAATTACTGGCAATGAGCCAGTGATCACTGTAAAGATCACTCCCATGATCGTTCTGGGCTGCGTCCTGGTCGCGGGCGCCCTGCTCCTGCGCACGTTCCTGCACCGCCGCCGCCTCACCGCGCTGACCCGCCTACCGGCCGCCTCGCCCCCGGCCGCCTCGCCCCCGGCCGCCTCGCCCCCGGCCGCCTCGCCCCCGGCCGCCTCGCCCCCGGCCGCCTCGTCCCCGGACGCCTCGTCCCCGGACGGCTCGTCCCCGGACGGCTCGTCCCCGGACGGCGCGGTTGCGCGCGGCGCGGATCCGGACGCCTGGGGGTTCCGGCTGGCGACGGCGTCCGGGGTTTCCGTCCCGGATGGGGTCAGGGCGGCGGCCGAGGCGCACGCGCGCCGGAATGATCTCGGGGTGGTCGATCTCGTCCCCGGCGATCTCCAGTTCGCGGAGGCCCTGGACCTGGCGCGGGCGGTGGACGCGGCGGCGCTGCGCCGTCCGGGGCCGTGCCTCGGGCGGGGAGCCGGGTACGCGCTGCTGCTCTCCGACGATCTCGTCCGGCGCCTCGAACCGGCCCGGCTCGCCGACCTCGAAGCGGGGGAGATGGCCGAGCTGACCGTCCGCGCCCGCCAGTTCGCCGACCGCGCCGATGTCGTCGTCGCGTCGCTGCCGTCCCGGCGCGATCTGGGTGGGCGGCGGACGTGGCTGACGGCGCTCTGCCTGACCGTCCCGCCGCACCTGGCCGTGCCGATCGGCGTGGCGCGTTCGGCTACCGGCTGGCTGCTGGTCGCCGCCTGCCTGGTGTTCGACCTGGGCTGGGGCCTGATGCCGCTGGCCGCGTACTGCGCCGTCCCGTACGTCCTCACGCTGGGGACCGGACTGCGTCCGCGCGACCGGGCCCGTGCCGCTTGGGCGCGTCCGCTGCACGTCCCCTGGACGTGGTGGAGGACCCTGCGCGCACCCAGCACCGAGTGGGAACGGCACCGCATCGAACTCCGGGAGAAATCGCGCGCCTGGCATCGCGCGCGCACGAGCATCGACATGTTCGAGGAGCGCCGCCCGGACTGCCCGTGGTGCGGCTCGTCCCGGCTGCGCGAGCACCTCGTCACGCGCGACACGGTGATGGTCAAGCCGGGACGGTTCGTCCTGGAACGCTGCGACGACTGCGGCCACATCTTCCAGAACCCGCGCCTCAACCCGGACGGGCTCGACTTCTACTACCGGGACGTCTACGACGGCCTGAACGCGAGCAGCACCGAGCACATCTTCAGCGGCCAGACCGCCTGGTACCGGGACCGCGCCGAACTCGTCGCCGCGCACGCGACGCCCGCGACCTGGCTGGACGTCGGCGCCGGCCACGGCCACTTCTGCGCGACGGCTGCGGAGACGCTGCCGGACACCGTGTTCGACGGCCTCGACCTGTCCGCCGGGATCGAGGAGGCGGCGCGCCGCCGCTGGGTGCGCCGGGCCGTCCGCGGCGAGTTCCGCGCCGCCGCGTCCGAGCTGGGCGGACGCTACGACGCCGTCTCGATGAACCACTACCTGGAGCACACCTCCGACCCGGCCGCCGAGCTGGACGCCGCCGTGGCCGTCCTCGCGCCCGGCGGGCACCTGCTGATCGAGCTCCCGGACCCCGAGTCGTGGGTCGGGCGCGTCCTGCGCGGCTACTGGATCGCCTGGCTGCCGCCGCAGCACCTCAACATGATCCCGATGGGCAACCTGGCGTCCGCCCTCGAAGCGCGCGGCCTGGAGATCGTCGCGACCGAGCGCAGGGGAGTGCGCGAGGAACCCGACTTCACCACGGCCGCGCTGCTGCTCGCGAACGTCCTCGGGCCCGATCCGCACCGTCCGTGGGCCACCTCCGGCCACCCGGGACGGCACGCCCGGCGCGCCTTCGCCTACGCGGCCGTCCTGCCGCTGGTCGTCCTCGCCGCGGTCACCGACCTGATCGTCCGCGTGGTCAGGCCGGGCAACAGCAATGCCTACCGCGTACTCGCCCGCAAACCGCACGCCTCCGGCACATAAACTGTGATCATGGACGAGATCGTCGCGTTGGTGGAGGCCGCAACCGAGGCGGACGGCGTGGCGCCGCTCTCCGAGCACGCCATGCTCGCGCTCAAGGCCGGACGGCTGGGGCTGACCGTCCGGGAGGCCGGCGGGGTCGTCGGCTACGCCCACCTCGACCCCGCCACCGACGAGGAGCCCGCGTCCGGCGAGCTGGTCGTCCACCCCGAGGCGCGCCGCCGCGGCCACGGCCACGAGCTGCTGCGCGGCCTCCGGGAGAAGGCGGACGGCCCGCTGCGCGTCTGGGCCCACGGCGACCTGCGCACCGCCGCGCTCCTCGCCGAGTCCGAGGGGATGGTCCGCAGCCGCGTCCTGTTCCAGATGCGCCGCTCGGCCGACGACCCCATGACCGAGCCGACCGTCCCGGACGGCGTCACCCTCCGCCCCTTCGAGGTCGGCCGCGACGAGCAGGCCTGGCTGGACGTCAACGCCCGCGCCTTCGCCCACCACCCCGAGCAGGGCCAGTGGACCATGGACGACCTGCGCGCCCGCGAGGACGAGCCCTGGTTCGACCCCGAGGGCTTCTTCCTCGCCGAGCGCGACGGCCGGCTGATCGGCTTCCACTGGACGAAGATCCACCCGGACGGCCTGGGCGAGGTCTACGTCGTCGGCGTCGACCCGTCCGCGCAGGGCATCGGCCTGGGCCGCACCCTGACCCTGACCGGCCTGCACCACCTCCGCGACCGCGGCGTCCCCGCGATCCTGCTCTACGTGGACGAGGACAACCCCGGCGCCGTCCACCTCTACGACTCCCTCGGCTTCGCCCGCTACTCCGTGGACGTCATGTACTCGACCCCTTGAGGCGAGATGTACTCCACCCCTTGAGGCGAGCGGAGCGCCCCTTGAGAATCGGGGGATGCTCCTCGCCTACCTCGGAATCTGCCTGCTGATCACCGTCACCCCCGGCCTGGACACCGCCGTGGTCATCCGCGGCACGCTCAAGGGCGGCGCCCGAGCGGGACTGAGGACCGCCGCGGGCTGCGCGCTCGGCCTCTTCGTCCACGCGACCGGCGTCGCGGTCGGCCTGGCCGGCGTCCTGCTGCGCAGTGCCGTCGCATTCGAGGCGGTGAAGCTGGCCGGGGCGGCGTTCCTCGTCTACCTGGGCGCGCGCACGCTCTGGGCCGTCCGGCATGGGCGGGCGGACGAGCAGGACGACGACGCGCCTGCCCGCTTCGCCAGGTTCCGGTCACCCTTCGTCCAGGGACTCCTGACGAACCTGACCAACCCGAAGGCGACGCTCGTCTTCCTGGCCACGCTGCCGCAGTTCGTCCCCAGCGGGCATCCGGCGCAGGCCGTCCCGGTGGCGCTGGGGCTGGCCTTGATCGCCGTCCTGTTCAGCCTCAGCGGGCTGAGCCTGGTCGCGGTGGCCGTGGGACGCGTCCGGCACCTGCTGGCTTCGCCGCGGGTGCGGCGCGTCCAGGAGGCCGTGCTCGGGGGCACCCTCGTGGGGCTCGGCCTGCGCGTCGCGGCGGAGTGATCGAACCGCGGGGCGGACTGACGGATTCTGTCGGGCGGGGGTTGTCACCCGTGGCGCGTCCGGATCGGTCGGCTGCAGGTGGTTTTAGTGGGATATGCGGAGGTAAGGGACGGACGGGCGGACCGCCGGAACCCCGGCGCCACAGGGGGTGACCTGGGGTGTTAACCGGGTGTCCATGGTGTGTCGGGGCATTCTTCCCGGTTGTTGAAGTTTGAGTTCATCCTTCGTTCACCTGGATCGGGGTGTCCGGACACTTCGCCCGCATAGCTTCACACTCGACGGTGAGCCCACTACCTGGACAAACGTCCAACATCCTCCGGTCGGGACACCGCTGACGAAGCTATAGAGGAGACCTTGCGGTGAAGAACGGTTCTCGGCTGGCCACCCTGGGCGGTGTCGTCGTCGCCGGTGCCCTGGCCCTCAGCGCCTGTGGCAGCGACAACAACTCCGGCTCCAGCGCGAGCGAGGCCCCCAAGGGCAACATCGACTGCGCCAAGGGCACGGTCAACGCCGCCGGTTCGAGCGCGCAGAAGAACGCGGTCGAGGAGTGGAGCAAGCTCTTCGCGGCCAAGTGCGCCGGCGCGAACCTCAACTACAACCCGGCGGGGTCCGGCGCGGGCATCGCGTCCTTCAACTCCGGCCAGGTCTCGTTCGCCGGCTCGGACTCGGCCCTCAAGCCGCCGGAGGCGGCCGCCGCGCAGAAGCGCTGCCAGGGCTCCCCGGCGCTGAACCTGCCGATGGTCGTCGGCCCGATCGGGGTCGTCTACAACGTGGACGGCGCCGACTCGCTGAAGCTGTCCCCCGAGACCCTCGCGGGCATCTTCGCCGGCAAGATCAAGACCTGGAACGACCCGGCGATCGCCAAGGAGAACGCGGGCGCCAAGCTGTCCGGGCCGATCAAGCCGATCTACCGCGCGGACGAGTCCGGCACCACCGAGAACTTCACCAAGTACCTCAAGGCCACCGCCCCCGGCGCGTGGACCTGGGAGCCGGCCAAGAAGTGGCCGAACGGCGTCGGCCAGGGCGCGACCAAGTCCGACGGCGTGTCCGCCCAGGTGAAGAGCACCAAGGGCGCGATCTCCTACGTCGAGCTGTCCTTCGCGACCAACAACAGCCTGAAGACCGCCGACATCAAGAACGGCGCCGGCGAGTACACCAAGCTGTCCCCCGAGACCGCCTCCAAGGCCGTCGCGGGCGCCAAGGTCGTCGGCACCGGCAACGACGTCGCGCTGAAGATCGACTACACCACCAAGGAGCCGGGCGCCTACCCGATCGTCCTGGTGACCTACGAGATCGCCTGCGAGAAGGGCCTGCCGGCCGAGCAGTCGAAGTTCGTGAAGTCGTTCCTGACCTACACCTCCAGCGCGGACGGTCAGAAGATCCTCACCAACCTGGGCTACGCGCCGCTGCCCGACAGCGTGCTCACCAAGGTCCAGGGTTCCGTGAAGGCGCTGTCCTGACCCCCGAGGACCCTCGTCCAGCCAGCCCCCTCGCCGCCGGGTACGACGGCCAGGGGGCCGGCCCCGGTTCACCCCCCGGTCCCACCGACCGGCCGGCACGGCCGAACCACCCCACCCCACCCGGTTCACCGCACGTTCCCACCCCACCAGGAGGGTCCCCCGTGAGCACCCAGTCCGGCGTCGACGCCGCGGTAGGCGCCCGGCACCGCGCAGACACCCGGCGGCTGAGCACCGGCCGGACCGGCGACAGGATCTTCGCCGGAGCCGCCCGCGGCTCCGGGATCCTGGTGCTGGCGATCATGGCCGCGATCGCGGTCTTCCTGATCTGGAAGGCGATCCCGGCGCTCCAGGACAACAAGGCGAACTTCATCACCTCGCAGGACTGGAACCCGAACGCGACGCCGCCGAAGTTCGGCATCGCGCAGCTGGCGTTCGGCACGGTCATGTCCGCCGGGCTGTCCCTGGTCATGGCCACCCCGGTCGCCATCGCGATCGCGCTGTTCATCGCGTACTACTCGCCGCGCAAGATCGCGTCCGGGCTCGGCTACGTGGTGGACCTGCTCGCGGCCGTCCCGTCGATCGTGTACGGCCTGTGGGGCCTGCGCGTCCTCGCCCCGCACATGGACGGGATCAGCAGGTTCCTGAACGACGTGCTCGGCTGGATCCCGTTCTTCGGCGGCGACAGCCCCGGCAAGAACTCGATCTTCACCGCCTCGGTGGTGCTGGCGATCATGATCCTGCCGATCATCTCGTCCATCTCCCGCGAGGTCTTCCTGCAGGTCCCGCGCGCGAACGTGGAGGCGGCGCTCGCCCTCGGCGCGACCCGCTGGGAGATGATCCGGCTGGCGGTGCTGCCGTACGGCCAGTCCGGCGTGATCGGCGCGTCCATGCTCGGCCTCGGCCGCGCGATGGGCGAGACCATCGCGGTCGCGATGGTGCTGACCTTCGTGCCGGGCATCAACATCCACCTGCTGGAGGACGGCGGCAGCACCTTCGCCGCCAACATCGCCAAGAGCTTCGGCGAGGCGTCCCCGACCGGGCGCGGCGCGCTGATCGCCTCCGGCCTCGTGCTCTTCGTGATCACCCTCGTCGTCAACATGGCGGCCCGGGCGGTCGTGGCCCGCCGCAAGGAGTTCGTGTGAGCACCCCGTCGACCTCGCTGGGTTCGGTCTCGGCGTCCCGCAAGATCAAGGACCGGCTCGTCCAGGGCCTGGTCTACCTGGCGTTCGCGCTCGCGGTGATCCCGCTCGTCTCGCTGCTCTGGACGGTCGTCAAGCACGGCACGGCCCGGTTCGACGCGACCTTCTTCAGCCACTCCATGAACGGCGTGGCGGGCCGGGACGCGGGCGGCGGCGCCTACCACGCGATCATCGGGACCCTGGAGCAGGTGCTGATCGCCAGCGTCATCTCCGTCCCGCTCGGCGTGCTCACCGCCGTCTACCTGGTGGAGTACGGCCGCCGCGGCCGCCTCTCCAAGGTGATCAGCTTCTTCGTGGACGTCATGACCGGCATCCCGTCCATCGTCGCGGGGCTGTTCATCCTCGCGATGTGGATGCTGACGCTCGGCATCGGCAAGCAGGGCCAGGGCTTCGCGGGCTCGCTGGCGCTGTCCATCCTGATGGTCCCCACGGTCATCCGGGCGACGGAGGAGATGCTCAAGCTCGTCCCGAACGACCTGCGCGAGGCGTCCTACGCGCTCGGTGTGCCGCGCTGGCGGACGATCTGCTTCGTCATCCTGCCGACCGCGCTGCCCGGCATCCTCACCGGCGTCATGCTGGCCGTCGCCCGCGTGATGGGCGAGACCGCCCCGCTGCTGCTGACGATCGCGGTCACCAAGGCGATCAACACCAACCCGTTCAGCGGGCCGCAGTCGTCGCTGCCGACCTTCATCTGGGACCAGGCGGGCGACCCGAACCAGCACGCCATCGACCGCGCCTGGTCGGCCGCGCTGGTGCTGATCCTGATCATCATGCTGTTCAACCTGGCGGCGCGTCTGATCGCCCGCGCGTACAAGCCGACCGGACGCTAGTTCACCGGACGCCAGTTCAACCGAGGAGTACGAAGTCTCATGGCCAAGCGGATCGAAGTCTCGGGGCTGCACGCCTACTACGGCGGCACCCACGCCATCGAGGACATCTCGATGACGGTCGAGCCGCGCTCGGTGACCGCGTTCATCGGCCCGTCCGGCTGCGGCAAGTCGACCTTCCTGCGCACCCTGAACCGGATGCACGAGGTCATCCCCGGCGCCCGCGTCGAGGGCAAGGTGATGCTCGACGACGACGACCTGTACGCCCCGTCGGTCGACCCGGTCGCCGTGCGCCGCACCGTCGGCATGGTCTTCCAGCGCCCCAACCCGTTCCCGACGATGTCGATCTACGACAACGTCGCCGCCGGGCTGAAGCTGAACGGCGTCCGCCGCAAGTCCCAGCTGGACGACATCGTCGAGGACTCCCTCAAGGGCGCCAACCTCTGGGAAGAGGTCAAGGACCGCCTCGGCAAGCCCGGCGCGGGCCTGTCCGGCGGCCAGCAGCAGCGCCTCTGCATCGCCCGCGCGATCGCCGTCCAGCCCCAGGTCCTGCTGATGGACGAGCCCTGCTCGGCGCTCGACCCGATCTCCACCCTCGCCATCGAGGACCTGATCGCCAAGCTGAAGAACCAGTACACGATCGTCATCGTCACCCACAACATGCAGCAGGCCGCCCGCGTCAGCGACCGGACCGCCTTCTTCAACATCGCCGGCACCGGCAGGCCCGGCAAGCTCATCGAGATCGACGACACCTCGAAGATCTTCACCAACCCCGAGCAGAAGGCCACCGAGGACTACATCACCGGCCGCTTCGGCTGATCCCCCGCCCCCCTGGCCCCGCTGGGCGAGAGCCGCCGTCTCAGGCGTCCTGGGACGGCGGGGACGACGCGCCGCCCGTTGCCTCAAGGGCGAGCCGGACCACCAGCGCGCCCGGAGCGTTCGTGCGGGTCAGTGGTCGATGGAGTCGTAGACGCAGGCGGCGTCGGCTTGGCCGCCGGAGACGGTCGCGGACTTGACGAGCCTGCCGTCCACGGTGATCCGGCAGGTCACCGAGCCGCCGTTCTGGCGGTTGCGGACGATCACCTGGACGACGTCCAGGCCGCTCAGGTCGGCCGTGGCCTGCCTGCGCCAGGGGAGCGCGGCGTCGGGGGCCTGGCTGGTCGTGCTGCCGAAGGCGTAGGTGATGTCGGCGGACGTCGCGCCGCCCGATCCGCTGCCTTCCAGGATGATCGCGATGCGGCGGTTCTTGGCCGCCTCCTGGGTCTTGATCCCGACGAGCATCCCGCCGGCAGCGCCCACCACGCCCAGGACGCCGAGGACGATGCCCGCGACGGCCAGCCCCCGGCCCGCCTGGCCCGTCCGCCTGATCCGGAAAAGGGCCGTGATGCCCAGCAGGATCGCGAGCACGCTGCCCGCGCCGCACAGCCACAGGACGCTCAGCACCAGCGCCAGGACCGCCGGCACGCTCATCCCGGGGGCCCGGCCCTCGGCGGGCTCGGCTGGCGGGTTCTGCGCGGGCATCGGAAGACCTCCGGAGGACGACCTGGGGAGGTACCCGGATCATGCCCTCTGACCTGGCGATCCATGCCGCGGCGCGGGAATGTCGGAGGGCCTGGTTACGGTGGTCGCACCTTGACGAGGGAGCGTGCGGCCATGGGACGGGACGGGGAACTGGCGGAGCGCGTCCGGGCGGCGCTGGCCGGGCGGGACGACGTCCGCGAGGTCCGCATGTTCGGCGGCCTGTCCTTCATGGTCGCGGAGAAGCTGGCCGTTTCCGCTAACCCGGCCGGGCGCCTCCTCGTCCGCTGCGACCCGGGCCGGGTGGACGACCTGCTCGCCGAGGACGGCGCCCGCTGGGCCGAGATGCGCGGCAAACCCATGGGCAAGGGCTGGATCACGGTCGACGCGTCCGGCGTCGCGTCCGACCGGGCCCTGGCCTCATGGATCGAGGAAGCCCTCGCCTACAACGCGAAGGCCAGGGCGGCAGGCGAAAGCTAGATAGGCGAGAAGGGAGTGATGCCGACCCACAACTGAACACGGATCAGCCACGCCCGCAACGGCCGCGCCCGCAATGGCCGCGCCCGGATTAGCTGCGCCCGCAATGGCCGCGCTCGGACCGGCTGCGTCTGCAACGGCCGCGCCCGGACCGGCTGCGGCCGGATCAGTCGCGCTCGGACCGGCCGCGCCCGGATCAGTCGCGCTCGGAACGGTCGCTGGTCAGGTGCGGGCTGGGGTCTTCTCCTCGGCTTCGCCTGGGCGGTGGTCGGGGACGAAGCGGTAGCCGACGTTGCGGACGGTGCCGATGAGCGACTCGTACTCGGCGCCCAGCTTGGCGCGGAGGCGCCGGACGTGGACGTCCACGGTGCGGGTGCCGCCGAAGTAGTCGTAGCCCCAGACCTCCTGGAGCAGCTGGGCGCGGGTGAAGACGCGGCCCGGGTGCTGGGCGAGGTACTTCAGGAGCTCGAACTCCTTGAAGGTCAGGTCCAGGACGCGGCCGCGCAGGCGGGCCGTGTAGGTGGCCTCGTCGATGGTCAGCTCGCCGCTGCGGATCTCGCCCGGGACGTCCTCGGCCTCGGCGACGGCGGCGCGGCCGATCGCCAGGCGCAGCCGCGCCTCGACCTCGGCGGGCCCGGCGGTCTGCAGGAGCACGTCGTCCAGGCCCCACTCGGGGGTGAGCGCGGCGAGGCCGCCCTCGGTGACGACGGCGACCAGCGGGCAGTCGAGCCCGGTGGTGCGCAGCAGCCGGCACAGGCTCTTGGCCTGGACGAGGTCGCGGCGCGCGTCCACGACGACGATGTCGGCGGGTGGCGCGTCGATCAGCGCTGATCCCTCGGCCGGCGCGACGCGCACCGGGTGCAGCAGCAGCCCCAGCGCGGGCAGGATCTCGTCGGACGGTTCCAACGCGTTGGTCAGCAGGAGCAAGCTGCTCAAGTGCCGCCTCCTCGCCCTAAAAAGAGGTCGAGACCCGGACGGCTCGCCTGCGAGCCCCAGTACGTGACCGGTGCTCGTCGTGCGAGCTCCCTGGCCACGTCGCCCGGATCCCTTCAGCTCTGAGCATATACAACGGCTTGTGAACGGCAACGCCCGGTGCGGTGAGTGCCGGGTTTCTGGCAGGGTGACGGGCATGGCGAAGGGAACGATCCGGTATTGGGCGGCGGCGAAGGCGGCGGCGGGTGCCGCGGACGAGCCGTACGACGCGAGGACCCTCGCCGAAGCGCTCGAAACCGCCCGCCGGGCAAGGGACGGCGAGTTTGCGCGCGTCGTCTCCCGCAGCTCGTTCCTGATCGACGGCGACCCGGTCGGCACCCGTCCGCACGAGGACGTGGAACTCCCCGAGAACGGGGTGGTCGAGGTGCTGCCCCCCTTTGCCGGAGGGTGACCGAACTCACGGCTCCCCACCACCGTCCGTGACCGTCCCCTGGCACCATCACTGACCGCTTCCGGCCGCCGGCCGGGGCACGCATGACGGCTGCCGGGCCGGGCACGCGCGACGGCTGCCGGGCCGGGCACGCGCGACGGCTGCCGGGCCGGGCACGCGCGACGGCTGCCGGGCCGGGCACGCGCGACGGCCGCCGGGCCGGGCACGCGCGACGGCTGCCGGGCCGGGCACGCATGACGGCCGCCGGGCCGGGCACGCATGACGGCCGCCGGGCCGGGCACGCATGACGGCCGCCGGGCCGGGCACGCATGACGGCCGCCGCATCGGGGAGGCCGGACGAAGGGCACATGGCGGACGTCACGTGAACTTCGAGATCACTCCAGGGAGTGACGCGCCGCCCTCGGGCACCGGCACTACTGTGTGGCGATCACGCCCGTGTCCGCGGCCCGAAGGAGAGAGATGCGCAAGTTCCTGCTGGTGGTGCTCGTCCTGCTGGTGGTGGGGCTGGTGGCCGCCGACCGGATCGGGGTGCGGGTCGCGCAGAACGAGATCGGCAAGCAGGTCGCCCAGCAGTACAACCTGTCCCGGCAGCCCGACGTGACGATCCACGGCATCCCGTTCCTCACCCAGGCCGTCGGCGGGAACTACGACCAGATCGACGTCGGCATCGGCGACTGGACGCAGCAGGGCGTCACCGTGCACGACGTCAAGGTCGAGATGCACGGCGTGGACGCGCCGCTCGACCAAGTCGCGGGCGGCAACGCCGACAACGTGACGGCGCGCACCGCCACGGCGTCCGCGGTGATCCCCTTCGACGTGCTGAAGTCGCGCGCGCCGAAGGAGGTCAAGGGGATCCGGGCGAAGGGCGACAACCTGGAGGTCGACATGGCCGGGCAGGTGCTCGCGTTCAACGTGAACGGCACCGCCGAGCTGTCGGTCAAGCCGTCCCGCAAGGGCATCGCGATCACGCCGGTGAAGGTCACCACGAGCGGGGTCTCGGTCCCGCTGGACACCGTCCGGGACCGGCTGACCTGGTACGTCCCGATCACCGACCTGCCCGTCGGGTCGCGGATCAGCCAGATCCAGGTGACCGACCAGGGCCTGAAGGTGTCCGCGGAGGCCGACAACGTCAAGCTCAGCAGGCTCCAGCAGCCCACCCGCTGACAGTTCCCACGGATTCCCCCGAACCCGGGTGAACCACCCCCCGCCCTCGGACGTGGTGTGTATGTGGGTCCCACTGCGGACGAACGACTGCTGCGCGCCCTGTACAGCGAGCACGGCGGTCCGCTTCTCGGTTACGTCCTGCGCCTGACGGGCGGCGATCGCTCGCAGGCCGAGGACGTCGTACAGGAGACGCTGCTGCGCGCGTGGCGGCATCCGGAGGCGCTGTCCGACCGGCCCGTCCGGCCGTGGCTGTTCACGGTCGCCCGGAACCTGGTCGTGGACGCGCACCGCGCCCGCCGCGCCCGTCCGCCGGAGACCGGCATCGACGAGCAGGTGGTCGGCACGCCCGGGGTGGACGACATCGACCGGGCGCTGGAGTCCTGGACGGTCGCGGAGGCGCTGGCCGACCTGAGCCCCAGCCACCGCGCGGTGCTCGTGGAGACCTACTACCGGGGGCGGTCGGTCGCGGAGGCGGCCCGCGCCCTCGGCATCCCGCCCGGCACGGTGAAGTCGCGGACCTACTACGCCCTGCGGGCGCTCAAACTCGCACTGGAGGAGCGGGGGCTGGCGCCGTGAACGACTGCGGAGACGTGCGGACCGCGCTGGGCGTCTACGTCCTCGGCGCGATCGACCCGGCCGAGCGCGCCCGGGTGGACGAGCACCTGGCGCGCTGCCCCGCCTGCCGGGACGAGCTGGCCGCGCTCGCCGGGCTGCCCGCGCTGCTCGGACGCGTGGACACCGGGCAGATCGACGAGGTCGCCGATCCGGCGCCTGGCGTCCTGGACGGCCTGCTCGCCAAGGCCGCCGAGGAGAGCCGCCGGCCCTGGTTCCGGCGCCGTCCGGCGGTGGGCTGGACTCCGCTGGCGGCGGCCGCGGCCGTCCTCATGGTCTTCGGGCTGCTGCTCGGCGGTGTCGTCGGGCACCAGGTCGCGGGGACCCCGCAGGCGCGCCCGTCGCCGACGTCCACGAGCACCGAGGAGCCGGGCGAGAAGCTGACGGGGACCAACCCGTCCAACCACGTCACGGCCAGCGTCGTCGTGCGCCGCGAGTCGTGGGGCACCTACTCCGAGATCACCATCACGGGCGTCCCGAAGGGCTCGCGCTGCCGCTGGTACCTCGTCACGAAGGCGGGCAAGCGGGAGATGCTGGGCAGCTGGTCCGTGCCGTCCGCGAACGGCGAGGGCGAGTACGAGGGCGCCACGATGTACTCTCGCGACCAGATCATGTCGTTCCAGGTCGACACCCTCGAAGGCCACCGCCTCGTCACCATCCCCGCCTGACCCGCCCGGCCGCGGTCCCGACCCCACCAGACCGACAGTCGGTCCGGCAGTCACCGACCGACAGTCGGTCCGGCAGTCGCCGACCGACAGTCGGTCTGTCCACCGCCGACCGACGGTCGGTCCGGCAGCCACCGACCGACGGTCGGTCTGTCCGCCACCGACCGACTGTCGGTCTGGTGGGCACCTGATCCGACCGACAGTCGGTCTGGGGGATCTGGGCCTGACCGCTTCGGGGGACGCGGAATCGCGGCGGGGGGTCGTATGTTGTGGCGGGTGATGGTCAGCGGAGTCGTGGTGGCGGCGGTCGTCCTGGTTGCGGCGACCGCTTTCGGGCTGCTGCGGCGGTGGCGCGATGGGAGGTTGCGCGCGGTGGACGACGGACGCCTCCGTTCCGGCGATCTGGGCGCCGAGCTGGGCGAGCGCGCCACGCTGGTGCAGTTCTCGACCGCATTTTGCGCCCCCTGCCGGACGACCAGCCGGATCCTGGGCGAGGTCGCCGGGATGGTCGACGGCGTCGTCCACGTCGAGGTGGACGCCGAGGCGAACCTCGACCTCGTCCGGAAGCTCGACATCATCCGGACGCCCACGACCCTGGTGCTCGACGCGGACGGCCGGATCGTCCAGCGCGCGAGCGGCGCGCCCCGCAAGGCCGACGTGATCGCCGCCCTCGGCACCGCCGTAGCCTGACCGCTCCGGCACCGCCGCCTGACCGTCCCGGCGCCGTCGCCGTTGCCTGACCGCTCCGTCGCCGTTGCCTGACCGTCCCGGCGCCGTCGCCTGTCCGCCTCGGAGGCACCGCCCGGAGCCAGTCGCCTGGCTTTCCGGAGCGCCGCCCGGAGTCGGTCGCCTGACCTTCCGGAGCGCAGCCCGGAGGCACCGTCTGACCGTCCCGGAGGCGCCGGCCGGGGCCGCCGGCTGAGCCGTCCGGTCGTCCCGAAGCGGCGCCAAGTCACGGGAAGCCCGTTCGGGCAAGGGCTCGTCGCATGAAACGCGACCCCTCTGACCTGCGGTGAGATGCTCATCACCGTCTCGGCAGGCGAGACGGGCGTGACATTCGAGCGGAAGCCGGTTTAGAGTCGGAGCGTGCGTTACTGGACAGAGCAGATGCTCACGAAGCGTCGCGCGGTGGACTTCTGCCGCGTGGCCGCCTCGCTCTGTCGCATGGTCTGAGGCATCGAGCCGTATCCAACCCCGGTTGTTCTGAACACCGCTCGCACGCACGCTTCCCCCGCATCTGGGAGCCTCCCATGCAGGTCGACCCGAGAGGGCAACGGTTTGCCGCCGCCCTCACCTCGGTCGTCCTGGTGGCGGTCCTGGTCACGGGAAGCTGGGGGTTGCTCGCCGCTCAGACCATGGTCTTCGCCCTAGGAGCTCTCCTCGGTCTGCGGTTCTCCCCGTACGGGCTGGTCTTCAAAGTGCTCGTCCGGCCGCGCATAGGCCCGCCAAGCGAACTCGAACCCGCGCCCCCGCCCCGCTTCGCGCAGGGCGTCGGACTGGTGTTCGCGCTGGTGGGGACGGTCGGGTTCGCGCTCGGGACCCCCTGGATCGGTATCGGCGCCACGGCTCTCGCGCTGGCGGCGGCGTTCCTGAACGCGGCGTTCGGGTTCTGCCTCGGCTGCGAGATGTATCTGCTGATCCGCCGCTTGCTACCGAAGAATCGCTCCGACAGGGAGGTTCCCGCATGAGCCGCTCCGACGTCCTGGTGGACGCCGCTTGGGCCGAGGCCCACCTCGACGACCCCGGCCTGGTGCTGGTCGAGGTGGACGAGGACGTGTCCGCCTACGACAAGGGCCACATCCGCGGTGCCGTGAAGATCGACTGGAAGACGGAGCTGCAGGACCCGGTCCGCCGCGACTTCGTCGACCGGCAGGGCTTCGAGGAACTGCTGTCCCGCAAGGGCATCGCGAACGACGACACCGTCATCCTGTACGGCGGCAACAACAACTGGTTCGCCGCCTACGCGTACTGGTACTTCAAGCTGTACGGCCACGAGAACGTGAAGCTCCTCGACGGCGGCCGCAAGAAGTGGGAGCTGGACTCCCGCGAGCTGGTCGTGGACGTCCCGTCCCGTCCGGCCACGCAGTACAAGGCGCAGGAGCAGGACCTGGCGATCCGCGCCTTCCGCGAGGAGGTCGTGGACGCGATCGGGTCCAAGAACCTGATCGACGTCCGCTCGCCCGACGAGTTCTCGGGCAAGCTGCTCGCCCCGGCGCACCTGCCGCAGGAGCAGGCGCAGCGGGCCGGGCACGTCCCGACCGCGCGCTCGATCCCGTGGTCCAAGGCGGCCAACGACGACGGCACGTTCAAGTCCGACGAGGACCTGCGCGCCCTCTACACCGAGGCCGGCGTCGACCTGGGCAAGGCGACCATCGCCTACTGCCGCATCGGCGAGCGCTCGTCCCACACCTGGTTCGCCCTGCACGAGCTGCTGGGCCTGCCCGAGGTGAAGAACTACGACGGCTCCTGGACCGAGTACGGCTCGCTCGTCGGCGTGCCGATCGAGCTCGGCGAGCCCAAGTAACCCGCCCCGACCCCACCTGGTAAGACACTCGTCCGCCGTGCCAGGCGGAGAAGGAGGACCTCCGATGACCCAGGGCTGCGCAGCGCCCGCGCAGACGGCGCACCTTCCGGCGACCGTCGACCTTGCCAACGAGGCCGTGATCCAGGGCACCGTCGTCCGCGACGGACAGCCCGTGTCCAGCGCCTACGCGCGCCTGCTCGACTCCACCGGCGAGTTCACCGCCGAGGTCGTGACCGGCGACGAGGGCGTGTTCCGCTTCTTCGCCGCCGACGGCGACTGGACCGTCCGCGTCCTCGCCGCGGGCGGCGTGAGCGTGGACCGCACCGTCTCGGCCCGCACGGGCGAGGTCGCCGCCGTCGAGGTGACGATCTGACGACCTGACCCAGGTCCCTCCGGAACCCCGCCAGGCCCCGGGCCGCGGCGGGGTTCCGCCTTTCCACGGCGCTTGGGGTGCCGCTCCGGGCCCGGACGGCACCGGCGGGAGGGTCGGGACGTCCGAGGATTGTCGGTAATGTACGGGTCCAGCCGGACAGCGATGCCCTGCGGGAGGACGAGGAATGCGCGTACCGGGCAAGAGGCCGGGACTGGCCGCCGGAGCCAGCGGGCTGGCGCTCGCGTCGATGCTGGTCGCGGTGCCGAGCGCGGACGCGCAGCCGGTGGCGGCGCCCAGCCCGTCGCACAAGCCGACCCACAAGCCCACGACGAAGCCGACCACCAAGCCGTCGGACAAGCCCTCCGACAAGCCGTCCGACAAGCCCGTGGACAAGGCTCCGGCGGCCAAGTGCGACAACCCGCCGGTCGGCGCCCCCGCGTCCGCGATCACCCAGGAGCCCTGGGCCCAGTCCCGCCTGGACTTCGAGCAGGCCTGGTCGGCCACCAAGGGCAACGGCATCAAGGTCGCCGTCGTCGACAGCGGCATCGAGGCGTCCAACCCCCAGCTGCGCGGCAAGGTGGTCGCCAAGTTCGGCCCGGACGACGGGAACGTGCGCGACTGCATCGGCCACGGCACCCGGGTCGCGGGCATCATCGCGGCGGCCGACATGCGCAACAAGAACATCCCGTTCTTCGGGGTCGTGCCCGACGTGCAGCTGCTGGACGCCAAGTTCACCTCGTCCGAGTCGTCCGACAACGACAAGGCGCTCGCCGAAGCGATCAAGTGGTCGGTGGACAAGGGCGCGCGCGTGATCAACGTGTCGGCGGACTCCCCGCAGACCCCCTGGCTCCTCGACGCGGTGCGGTACGCGCAGTCGAAGGACGTGCTGATCGTCGCGGCGGCGGGCAACTCGCGGGACCAGAGCAAGGCGCTCCCCGCCTACCCGGCCAACTACCCCGGCGTCATGTCGGTGGCGGCGGTCGACCGGCAGGGCACCATCTCCGGCTTCTCCAACCTCAAGACCCGGGTGGACGTGTCCGCGCCCGGCCAGGACGTGATCTCCCTCAACGGGAACGGCTTCGTCGGCGGCCTGGAGGGCACCAGCTTCGGAGCGCCCTACGCGGCCGGTGTCGCGGCGCTCGTCCGCGCCCGGCACCCGCGCCTCAGCTACCAGCAGGTGATCAACCGGATGGAGATCACGGCCGAGGGCGACAACGGCATCGGCAGCGGCTACGGCATGATCAACCCGATGCAGGCCGTCACCGGCCTGGTCGATCCGAACGCCACGCCGGACAAGAACAAGGCGAAGAAGCCGCTGTCGGGCGCCGTGAACATCGCGCCCGTCCCGCCGACCGACCACCGGACGCACAACATCGCGCTCGGCGTCGCGGGCGGCTCTCTCGGTGTCGCGGTCATCGTGGCCTTCGGAGGCGCGGTCATCCCGCTCGGCCGGAAGCGGGGGTGGCGCCCCGGCAGGGCTCGCATCCCCGCGGACAGTCAGGAATAGACGTAGACCGCATTCTCCCGGAACTGTAGCTTCGTCCGTGATCAAAGTTGACTGCGGGAGAAGGGGACAGTGAAGGTGTTGCGAAAGCGGATGATGACGGCGAGTGCGACGGTCGCCGTGGCGCTCGGAGTCGGGCTCGCCGGTGCTCCGACCGCTGAGGCGTCGGTTCCCTATCAGAACTGGGTACGGTCGCCGTACAACTGGGTCGGCGTGGTCTTCCACCCTCATCACACCTACTGGACTCAGTGGGAGATCTGGCGCAACTCGCCGAATAACAACTACAGGCTCCAGTGGCGCTACCGGGGCTCCAGCTACATCCACAGTTTCGGGATCCCCAGCAAGCCAGGACACTACTGGCAGAGCGAGAGGATCAAGCAGGGGACGGTCATCTACTTCAGGGTCTACGACTGGGACTTCCCGTCCGGGTGGGTGCGCTACCACACGTGACCTGCATAGACGCGAGAGGCCCCGCACCGGGAAGGGTGCGGGGCCTCTTGCTTTGTGCGGTTACTTCTGGCGTTCGGTGGTGGGGTGGAAGGCGGTCTGGATGAGGCGCTTGCCGGTGCGGCGGTCGACGTGGGTGCCGCGGCCCTTGGCGAGGGGCTGCGGGCGGACGTCGAACAGGTTGCCCTCGTCCTTGTTGCCGGACATGATCAGCGCCGGGCTGGCCATGTCCTTGAGGCGCTGCAGGACCGGGTCGAACATCGCGCGGCCCGAGCCGCCCATGGTGCGGGCGAGCAGCAGGTGCATGCCGATGTCGCGGGCCTGCGGGAGCAGCTCGGCGAGCGCCGCCAGCGGGTTGCCGGACGGGGTGGCGACCAGGTCGTAGTCGTCCACGATCAGGAACAGCTCCGAGCCGGACCACCAGGACCGGTTGCGCAGCTGCTCCGGCGTCAGGTCGGACGGTGGGAGCCGGTTCACCAGGGCGCCGTTGGTGTCCTTCATCAGCCCCATGGCGGCGGTGGAGGACGCGGCGTACCCGATGACGTGCTCGCGCTCGGCCGAGTCGAGCAGCGCGCGGCGGTAGTCGAGCATGATGATCCGCGCCTCG
Source organism: Actinomadura rupiterrae (assembly GCF_024172125.1). GTDB lineage: Bacteria > Actinomycetota > Actinomycetes > Streptosporangiales > Streptosporangiaceae > Spirillospora > Spirillospora rupiterrae. The sequence continues at coordinate 57,583 of NZ_JAMZEA010000020.1, read as the reverse complement.
GCCGGGGTGTACCGCTCGCAGATCGCGTCCACCAGCACCTTGAGCAGGTTGGACTTGCCGCTCTCGTTGTCGCCGATCATGACGAAGTGCGGGTCGGCCTCGAAGTCCAGCAGGACGGGGGACAGGTTGTCCTCGTCGATGCCGATCGGGACGCGCTTGCCGGTCTCGGTGACCTGCGGGAGCGAGGTGAGCGGCAGCTCGTCCGGCAGCATCCGGACCTGCGGCGCGCCCGGACGGCCCTGCCAGGCCGCCGCGACGGTGTCGACCAGGTGCTTGACGCCCGCGGACAGGTCCTCGGTGGTCGTCCCGCCGTCGATGCGCGGGAGCGCGCCGAGGAAGTGCAGGCCGTCGCGGGTGACGCCGCGGCCGGGACGCCCCTCGGGGACGTTCGCGGCGAGCTTGCGGTCCATCTCCGACTCGTACGGGTCGCCGAGCTTCAGTTCCAGCTTGGTCTGGAACAGGTCCCGGATGGTCATCCGGAACTCCGACCACTTGTTCGTCGCGGCCATGATGTGGATGCCGTAGCCGAGGCCGCGCGCGGCGAGGTCGGTGATCGTGGTCTCGATCGCCTCGAAGTCCGACCGGACGGTCAGCCAGTTGTCCACGACCAGGAACACGTCGCCGAACCCGTCGCCGGGGATCTGGCCCTCGGCGCGCAGGCGCCGGTAGGCGGCGATCGACTCGATGCCGCGCTCGGTGAACATCCGCTCGCGCGACTCCAGCAGGCCCGCGACCTCGGCGACGGTCCGGCGGACCCGGTCGGGGTCGAGCCGGGACGCGATCCCGCCGACGTGCGGCAGGTCGGCCAGGGACGCCAGCGAGCCGCCGCCGAAGTCCAGGCAGTAGAACTGGACCTCCTGCGGGGTGTGCATCAGCGCGAGGGACGTGATCAGCGTCCGGAGCAGCGTCGACTTGCCGGCCTGCGGCGAGCCCGCGACGCCGACGTGCCCGGCCGCGCCGGCCAGGTCGAGCCACATCGCGTCGCGGCGCTGGTCGAACGGCCGGTCCACGATGCCCGCGAAGGCGTGCAGCCGCCCGCGGCCCTCCCAGCCGGCGGTGGTGAAGCCGAACTCCGGCGTGGCCTGGAGGTTCGGGAGGCTCTCGTTCAGCGGGGACGGCTCGTCCAGCGGCGGCAGCCAGATCTCGTGTGGCGGCGGGCCGTTCCCGGCCAGCTGCTTCACGACCATGTCGAACAGGCTGATCTGCGGGCCGTCGTCCTCCTTCTTGACCTGCGCCTGCTGCGGCGCCTCCAGCATCTGCGGCTGGACGTACGCCGGGGTGAACGGGACGATCTGCGCGACCTGCCGCGGACCCTCCGCCTGCGCCTGCGGGGCGTCGTCGTCGGGGCTGTACGGCCCTGAGACGTACGCTGCGCGGAAACGGGTCATCGTCTCGGTGCCGACCTTCAGATAACCGTTACCAGGCGCCTGGGGAAGCTCGTATGCGTCGGGGACGCCCAGGACGACGCGCGATTCCATCGCGGAGAAGGTCCGCAGACCGATGCGGTAGGACAGGTGGGTGTCCAGGCCGCGGAGCTTGCCCTCTTCCAGGCGCTGGGAGGCCAGCAGGAGGTGGACGCCGAGGGATCGGCCGAGGCGTCCGATCATGACGAACAGTTCGGCGAAGTCGGGCTTGGCGGACAGCAGTTCGGAGAACTCGTCCAGGACGACGAACAGGGTGGGCATGGGCTTGAGCGGTGCGCCCTGTTCGCGGGCCTTCTCGTAGTCGCGCAGGGAGGCGTAGTTGCCGGCCGCGCGGAGCCATTCCTGGCGGCGGACCATCTCGCCGTGCAGGGCGTCGTACATACGGTCGACCAGCGGGAGCTCGTCTTCCAGGTTGGTGATGATCGCCGAGACGTGCTGCAGGCCGTCCATGCCCAGGAAGGTCGCGCCGCCCTTGAAGTCGACCAGGACGAAGTTCAGCACCTCGGACGAGTGGGTCATCGCCAGGCCCAGCACCAGGGTCCGCAGCAGCTCCGACTTACCGGAACCGGTAGCGCCGATGCACAGGCCGTGCGGGCCGAAACCGCCCTGCGCGGCCTCCTTGATGTCCAGCTCGACCGGACGGCCCTCGGTGTCGACACCGATCGGCACGCGCAGCCGGTTGCGCGGCGCGCGCGGGCGCCACGCCTGCGCGACGTTCAGCCGCGCCGCGTCCGGGACGTTCAGCAGCTTGGTCAGCGTCATCGCCTGGGACAGCGCGTCCAGCTCGCCGCCGCCCGCGGCCGCCGACGCGCGCAGCGGCGCGAGCTGCCGGGCCAGGCCGTCCGCCTGGACGTAGCTGAAGGCGTCCGGACGGCCGAGCAGGGTCGGGACGTCCTTGCCGGTGCGGTCCTTGCGGAGCATCGCCATCTTGTCGGCGGCGACGCGCAGCCGCAGCATCGTGTTGTCCGCGGTCGGGGTGACGTGCCCGGTGATGTCGATCACGCAGACGCCCTCGATGCCGTCCGCGCCGATCTGCGAGTCCGGGGTGACGGCGCCGCCGTCCACGATCACGATGTGGTACGGAAGATCGTTCTGCGACAGGCCGGGGGTGAACCGGGGCCGGTCCTTCACCTCGAAGGCCAGCATGGCCTCCAGCTCCGACAGCGTGTTCGCCATCAGCCGGACCGGGCCCGCCGCGTCCGTCACCTGCGGGTGCATCGAATGCGGCAGCCACTTGACGAAGTCCCAGTGCGGCATCGCCTGTGGCGAAGCGCACACGCTGACCCGCATGTCGTCGGGGGAGTGGAACGAGCAGAGCTGGGCGATCATCGCCCGCACCATGCCGCGCACCGCCTCGACGTCCCCGACCGGGACGATCCGCGAGAAGGACGGCAGCGACACCGCGACCGGCAGGTTCGGCACGGTCGAGTGCGCCCGGACGAACCGGCGCAGCGCGCCCGCCGTCATCGGCTCCAGGTCCTCGATCGGCTTGGTCTCCGGCGGGATCAGCTGGACGGCCAGCTTCTGCGGACCCGCGCCGATCCGCACGTTGCCGAAGTCGGAGTCGGTCGGGCGGCGCTCCCAGATCCGGGCGCTCATCACGACCGACCACAGCGAGTCGGGCGTCGGGCTGTTCCACTCCAGCGACTCGCGCTGCTGGTCGGCGGCGCGCCGCACCTTCCGCCGCGCCTGCGACAGGTACCGGAAGTAGTCGCGGCGGGCGCCGTTCAGCTTGAACTTGCGCTCCCCGGACCCCCGGGTCAGCTGGCCGATCAGCATGCCGACCATCGCCAGGCCCATGCCGCCGGAGCTGATCCCCGCCATCGGGCCGCGGCTGTTGCCGCCGAGCAGCATCAGCCCCATCATCAGCGGCATCACCGCCATCGGCAGGAAGGTCAGCACCGCCTGCATGCCGCCGCTCTGCTGCTCGGGCAGCTCGGGCGGTGACTCCAGCAGGAGCTCGCCCTTGGGTGCCGGGGGCGGCTGCCTGCGTTCCTTGCGTCGGACGAGAGTCGTGCTCACCTGGGAGTTCCCTCCACGGATGCGCCGGAGGCGTCGGGCTCGGGGTCGGGGTGCGGGGCCGGGGCGGGGGACGATGGAGTCGGGGGCGGGGGGCGATGGAGTCGGGCGGGTCGGTCGAGTCGGGACAGGTCGGTCGAGGCGGGGGTCATAATCCGTATCAGCTGGACAAAGTAGTCGTTACGGGTGAGCCTCGGAGTCACTGTCGGTCAACGGTTGATTTAGCGTAATGGGACCCAACATCCTAGGCTTCGCGTTCGATCCGACGATCCGGAGGACGGGAGCCCAGTGAATTCCCCCGCCACAACCGAACTGTGCAGGGTGACGATCGTCGCGCCAAGACGGCGGATCGACGTTTCGCTCCCTGCCGATGTGCCGCTCGCGCACATGCTTCCCACCCTGCTCCGCGCGGCGGGGGAGAACCTGGCGGACGCCGGGCTCGCCCACTCCGGCTGGGTGCTGCAGCGCCTCGACGAAGGCGCGTTCGACGCCGCCAAGACGCTCTCCGTGCTGGGCGTCCGCGACGGCGAGATCCTTTACTTCCGCCCCCGCATGGCGCAGCTCCCGGAGATGTCGTTCGACGACGTCGCCGACGTCATCGCCGAGGGCATGAAGGAGCGCTCCGACCGCTGGCGGCCCGCGTCCACGCGCCGCTTCGGCCTCGGCGCGGCCGCCGCCGCCCTGGTGGTCGGCGCGTTCGTGATCGCGATGTCCGGCCCGCCCTGGATCGCGCCCGCCGCCGCGGCGGGCCTGGTCGCGGTGGTCACCGTGGTCGCGGCCGCCGCGCTGTCCCGCGCGTTCGCCGACTCCGGCGCCGGGATGATCCTCGGCTACGCCGCCCTGCCGCACGCGTTCCTCGCCGGGCTGCTCGCGCCCGCGCGCTCGCACGCGACGCTGCTGGACCTCGGCGCCCCGCACCTGCTCGCCGGATTCGGCGTGATGGCGCTGGTGTCGGTGATCGCGATGTTCGCGGTCGCGGACGGCCTGTCCACCTTCCTCGGCGTCACGGTCGCCGCGATGGCCGGGACCGTCGCCGCCGGGGTCGAGTTCGGCGTCGGCGGGCTGCCCGCCGCCGGCCTCGCCGCCTGCGCCGCCGTCGTGGTGATGATGCTCACACCGGCCATCCCGTCGCTGGCGTTCAAGCTGGCCAGGATGCCGCTGCCGCCCGTCCCGGCCAGCGCGGACGACCTGCGCCGCGACACCGAGACCGTGGACGGCCGCCAGGTGCTCGCCCGCACCGGCATCGCCGACCGGTTCGCGACCGGCCTGGTCGCCGGTGTCGCGATCTCCGCGCTCGGCGGGATGATCTTCCTGGCCACCGCGTCCGGCTGGGCGCCCGCCGCGACGATCGCCGCGATGTCGGTGTCGCTGCTGCTGCGCAGCCGGGTCTTCCGCGGTGTCACGCAGCGGTCCTGGATGCTCGTCGCGGGCTTCGCCGGCCTCGGCCTGCTGGAGGTCGGCACCGCCTGGCGCGGCGACTCCCAGATCCTGATGCTCGCCACCGGGCTGCTCCCGCTGCTGGTCGTGGTCGGCATCGTGGTCGGGGTCTCGCTGTGGATCCCCAACCACCGGCCGTCCCCGTTCTGGGGCCGGGCCGGCGACATCTTCGACATCATCGTGGTGATCTCGCTGATCCCGCTGGCCCTGGCCGCGCTGGACATCTACGGCCGCGTCCGCGGCCTGGCGGGGTGACGCCGCGATGCAGAACCGCCGCGACCTCTACCAGGCCCACCGGCTGATGACCCAGCGGGTCGGGCTCGCGCTGCTCCAGGGCGAGCCCGACATCGCCGAGTCCCCGATGCGCCGGCACGCGGTCGGCGCGTTCGCCGGGGTCATGGTCGCGCTGCTGGTCGCCGCCGTGTTCGGCATCTGGGGCGTGCTCGCCCCGGGCGGCGCGCGCGGCCTCGACCAGCCCGGCAAGCTGATCATCGAGAAGGAGACCGGGACCAAGTACATCTACGACGCGAACACGCGCAAGATGTTCCCGGTCGCCAACTACGCCTCGGCGATGCTCGCGCTCAACCAGGACAAGGTCGAGCGCCGCACGGTCTCCCGCAAGTCGCTGGCGCACTTCGAGCGCGGCCCGATGATCGGCATCGTCGGCGCGCCCGACTCGCTCCCCGACACCAAGCAGCTCATCCGCGGCCCCTGGTCGGTGTGCGTCCGCGAGGCCGCCGGGACCAACGGCGTCCGCCGCGAGTTCACCGCCCTCGCCGCCGGGCGCGACGTCGGCGGCCGGAGCCTCGGCGAGAACGAGGCCGTCGTGGTGAAGTCCGGCGGCCAGGCGTGGGTGATCTGGAAGGACCACCGGATGCAGCTCGGCGTCCCCGCCGGCGGCGTCACCGCCATCACCGGCGGCCCGGACGCGGTCGAGGTGCCGCCCGCGTGGCTGAACGCGATGCCCGCCGCGGGCAACTTCAGCGCCCCGGACGTCCCCGGCCGCGGCGCCGCCCGCCAGGGCCCGGGCGGACGTCCCGCCCGCGTCGGCCAGATCTTCAAGGCCGACACCGGCGGCCAGCCCAACTGGTACGTCATGCTCGCCGACGGCCTCGCCCAGATCTCCGAGACGCAGGCGCAGCTGCTGCTGCGCTCCCCGGACACCGTCGCCGCCTACCCGGGCGGCCAGGGCGTCAAGGAGATCCCGGTGGACGCCGCGTCCGCGCAGCAGGCCGTCGGCGGCCACAAGCCGCTGATCGACCCGGCCCTGCCGCCGACGCTGCCGAAGTTCGCCAGCTGGGACACCTCCACGCCGCTGTGCTCGGTCTTCCCGACCGGTTCGGCGGTGGCGCGGCTGACGCTGGGCGGCTCGCTGCCCCCGCCGTCCGCGGCGACGCTGGGCGCCGGCTCGTCCGGCTCGGGGAACGCGGTGGACCAGGTCGTCCTGCCCCCGGGCGGGGCGGCGCTGATGAGCCTGGTGGCGGGCGGTGGCCAGAACGGCGGCCAGGCGGCCGGCTCGGGCTCGCTGTCGCTGGTGAACGACCAGGGCGTCCGGTTCGCGCTGCCGTCCCCGGACGTGGCGAAGAAGCTCGGCTACGACCCGACGAAGGCGGCGCCCGTGCCGTCCCCGGTGATCCAGCTGATCCCGACCGGCCCCGCACTGGACCCCGCGAAGGCCCGCAACCCCGTCCCCACTACAGGCGGCTGAGGGATGCGCGAGCGGCCGGGACTGACACGAGTGGCTTCAACGACCGAGGTATGACACGCGTTGCATCCTGACCGCATCCGGCCACTCCCGGCGCACGGCTTCCGTTCGCCGGGGGTGGGCCTGATCTTTGGTTTCAGGGCGGTCACATCCGGGGGTTCTCGGATGTGACGTGAATCACATAGGGCGCAGGGGATCCATGCGATCTCCGATTGCGTCGACAGGTTGACAGCGAAACCCATATGATCGCTGACATTTCGGGTCACAGGGCGCGTTGCCTCGGTCAGAGGCGATGCGGAGGGGCGCCCAAGACGGTGCGGCCAGCACATGCCTGTGACGCGGTGTCAAGGACAAGCTCCCTAACTGGAGGTGACACTGTGGCCGGCCAGTCCGCAGTCGACAGAGCAGCAATGGCCCAGGCGGCGACCCGCATCGAGGAGTCCGCCAACATCATCAAGGGCCTGCAGAGCCAGCTTGAGGGACACAAGAGCAACCTCATGAGCGGCTGGGCGGGCAACGCGTCGATCTCCTTCGACAAGGTGTTCAACGAGTTCCAGACCGACATGAACAAGGTGCGCACCGCCCTGGACGGCATGCACGAGAAGCTCTCGCACACCAAGATCCAGTACGAGAGCACGGAGCAGGAGCAGAACGAGGCCGTCAACAAGATCAACTCGCTGCTCAACGGCAGCACCTGATCCGCGCCCCGTTCGTCCAGCAGTCCGGTCTTCGACCCCTCGAAGGAACTTCATCGTGAGCGAGAGCTACACCAAAGCAAACTTCGGAACCATGCAGCAGGCACAGGCCGACTTCACCCTGGCCTACCGCGCGCTGATCGACGAGCTCTCCGACCTGGAGAAGGAGCTCGAGAAGCACCTCCAGCAGTGGGAGGGCGACGCGGTGTCTGCCTACTGGGACGCCAAGCGCCAGTGGGACTCCGCCGCCCAGCACATCGGCACCGTCCTCAACCAGCTCGGTGTCGTGATCGGCGAGGCGCACCAGAACTACAGCGCCGCCGAGCGTAAGAACTCGGGCATCTGGGGCGCCTGAGCTGGTTGCTGCGGGCCTGGACGGCGCCGGACACCCTCCCCCGGGAAGGTCCGGCGCCGTGCCCGCGCCGGAACCGGACCGCCAATTGCCAGGAGTAGTGACTCATGGGTCAATACGACCTCCCACCTGACAAGATCCACCAGATCGACGTGTACCACACGGAGGGTTACGGCGAATACGCCACCGTGACCACGTCGAAGATGACGGACCAGGAGTGGAACGCTCTCACCGAGAGTGAGAAGAAGGATTACTGGCTGAAGTACGCCGGTGACCCGGGCACTCCGAAGGACCACCCCGTCCAGCGGACGCACACCCCGGACGACTCCCCCTGGAAGTACGAGGCCCAGCCGGGTTACGACGTCGACCCGAAGGCCCTCCGCGATCTCGCCGACAAGATGGAAGGCGAGATGAACGGGTGGAAGAGCAAGCTGAACCGCGTTCAGACGATCACCATCACCACCCAGAACGTGACCGACTACCAGGCCGGCAAGGACTTCGTGGACATCGCCACCACGTCCAAGACCGCGTTCGGGCAGTACATCACGGAGATCAGTAACACCTACACCGCGGTCATCGGTCGGCTGCGCGCCACTGCGCAGGAGTACGAGCGCGCCCACCAGAAGACCAAGGACGCCGTCGATAAGGACGTTGACCTCTGATGACCAACGGTGACGTGAACACAGGGGGTGAACGCTGATGGGACAGGTCGACTACCCGATCAAGACCGGGCCGAAGCCGTCCTACAACTACGGTTCCACGGACTTCGACGAGGTCAAGAAGAAGTTCAAGGGCATCGAGACGGGCCCGGTCGGTGACGCCTCCGACGCGTACCGGGACGCGGGTGACGTCCTCGCGGAGATGGCGAACAACCTCCGCGCCCACGCGTCCACGATCGTCGGCGCCTGGAAGGGCGACTCCGCCCAGAAAGCCCTGGACCAGCTGAAGCAGGTCCACTGGACCGCGACGAACCTGTCGAACAGCAGTGCCACCAACGCCTCGAACTACCACTGGTTCAAGTACCAGATCCTCGACTGGTACAAGGCCAAGGCCGAGTCGATGGACGACGGCATGTTCCACGACAGCGACGACGACAAGTACGCCGGCGAGATGCTCAACAAGTTCGCCATGCGTGCCGGTCAGGCGTGGGACGGCCACCCCGACAAGATCACCAAGGACCTGCCCGGCGACGGCAAGGGCGACCTCGGTGACCCCCGCAATCCCGGTGGCGGTCCTCCCGGCGGAGGCCCCCCTGGTGGTGGCCCTCCCGGTGGCGGTCCCCACGGCGGTGGCCCGAAGGGGAGCTTCGACCCCAACAAGAACAACCCGTTCAAGCACTTCAACGAGAACAACAACCCGCACCTGAACCCGAACGACCACAACAAGTTCAACGACCCGAACAGCAAGTTCCCGAACAGCCACAACCCGAACTGGAACAACAGCAACAACCACAACCCGTTCCAGGACCCGAACCACAAGACGAACCTGTCGTCCTTCGACCCGAGTGGCATGGGTCCGGGCGGCGGTCCCGGCGGTGGCGGTGGCGGCATGGGACCGTTCGGCGGTGACGGCGGTGGTCTCGGCCCCGGCGGCAGCGGTGGTGGTCTCGGTGGCGGCGGCATCACGGGTGTTCCGGGCGGTGCTCTCGGCGGTGGCTTCGGCGCCGGTGCGGCAGCCGGCGGTCGCGCGGGTATGAACGGCATGCCGATGGGCGGCCAGCACGGCGGTCAAGGCGAGGGCGAGAAGGAGCGCGAGCGCTCCACCTGGCTCACTGAGGACGAGGACGTGTGGGGCGCGGACGACGACACCGCACCTCCGGTCATCGGCTAAATGCTTGACCGTATGACTGCGACAGGGCGGCGGGATTACGATCCCACCGCCCATGTTGCTGTGTAACGGAAGAAGTGAGGAAGATCTTGAGACGGCTGATCCAGGCCGCGGCTGTGACCGCCGCCTTCGGAATCGTGCTTGGCCAGACGCCCTTCGCCCTCGCAGCACACGACAAGGGCGAATGGTGGTTCAACTCGTGGCACATCGAAGAGCAGGTGTGGCCGCAGACCAAGGGTGCCGGGATCACCGTGGCAGTGCTGGACACCGGCGTGAACGCGTCGCTGCCGGGTCTCAAGGACGCGGTGGTCCCCGGCACCGACTTCGCCGGGGGTGACGGTCGGCGCGACCAGGACACCGACAGCAGCACGGGCGGCCATGGCACCGCGATGGCCAGCTTCATCGCCTCCAGCGGCAAGGGCACCGGCTACATGGGTGTCGCGCCCTCGGCCAAGATCCTCCCCATCTTCACCCGGGGAAACGTGCCCAAGGAGATGGCCGAGGCGATCCGCTACGGCGCTGACCACGGCGCCAAGGTCATGAACATCTCCCAGGGGCCCGTCGCCAGCTCCTTCCCGAACCAGTGCCCTCCCGAAGTGGCAAGCGCGCTGGCGTACGCCGCCAAGAAGGACATGGTCGTCGTCGCCTCCGCCGGTAACGAAGGCGACTCCACGAACTCGCCCGAGTACCCGGCGTCCTGCCCGGGAGCCTTGGCCGTGGGCGCAATCGACCACACCGGAAAGCCGTGGGCGCGAAGCCAGCGTCAGGACTACGTCACGGTCGCTGCGCCCGGCGCGGGCATGACCGCGGTCGGCAAGGACGGGCGGCTCTACGACAACGGCAACGGAACCAGTGATGCCGCAGCGCTGACGTCGGGCGCCATCGCCCTGCTCCGCAGCAAATACCCGGACATGACGGCCCGCCGAGCCGTCCAGGTCATCGTCGGCTCCGTGAAGGACCTCGACGGACCCGGCAAGAACAACGTCACCGGCTATGGCGTCGTGAGCGTACGCCAGGCGCTCGCGAACAAGGTTCCGGAGAGCGCGCCAAACCCGGTCTACGAGAAGCTCGACAAGGCCGGGGCCGCAGCGCCCAAGGGATCGGGCTCTACTGGCACCGCGCCCGAGAAGACGGACGACAAGAAGAGTTCCAGCAACACGCTCCTCTACGTCGGCATCGGCGTCGTCGTCATCGCGGTCCTCGTGATCGGTGGCGTGGTCGTCATGCGCCGCGGCAAGGGCAAGAACGGCGGCGGCCCTTCCGCCCCGCCCCCCGCCCCCACAGGCCCCCCGTCCTTCGGCCAGGGCCAACCGCAGCAGTCCCCGTACCAGGGCGGCCAACAGCCCCCCGCCGGCTACGGTCAACCAGGCAACGGCGCCCCCCAGTTCCAGCCCCCAACCAGCGGCCAGGAACCCCGCCAGTAAGCAAGAACAACGCAGCACCTCAAAGCGGGATGGTGAGGCTCGTGAACACGAACCTCACCATCCCGCTTCTGCTTCTATTTCATGGCGCAGTGAGACTCCGCTAAACAGGGCCAGTCTCCTGCTGAACACGCGTACGCGTGCCAGCCCGCTTGCGGTAGCCGCCGAAGCCGAGCAGCCCAAGCAGGACGAGCAACGCGATCGGGGGCAGGAGAAGCCGAATCCCGGGAACGACAGCCCGATCCTGCGTAGCGCGAACCGGAACGGTCTTGCCCAGATCGTCGCGCGTGGCACCGTAAACGCGGCCCTGCCCGCTCTCTCGGCCTGTCGCGGCCCAATGACCAGAGCACCGCGTCGAGTGCCCGAACCGTCCAGCGTGCCGCCAGCACTCGTCCACGGTAGCCCGCGTCGAAGCGCCATTCGCATACCACCAGGCCGGACGGGCAATCCCGCCAATCCCATCAACGAGGACGGCCAGAACAGCAACAACGCACAAGCCGGCGACCAGCTTCGGCTGAAGCCGCCGCAGAGCCCCCATGGCCGTCCCGGCCCCGCTCTCCGGCAGTATCCGTGAGTCCGCGGGCTCCTTCTCCAACCGCCGAACCCACCCGGGCCGAAGCAGACCACGCAATGCGAGGCGACCGCCGAGGAGCCCCACTCCCAGTCCCAGAAACGCGCCGACGACAAGCCCAGCAGGCATACCCGTCCAAGACACCCGCCAGACCCAGAGCGCTTCCCCGCTCAGCCAGGCAATCGCGAACCACATAACAGCAAGTGGCGCCCCCACCGGCTTGAACCCATCCGGATACCAGGACTTCCACCACCCGACGTAAGCCGCCGCCCCGAAGAGAAACAATGCTAGCGCTACCGCGCCGGCCACGACCAAAAGAAGGTTGCCTACAACCGACTTCGCAGACCCCGCCGCCAGAATCACCGCCCGCCCTTCCCGAAGCCGAGATTACGAAAGAGCAAGCCCGCCCTGTTCTGCGCATTGCGCGTAGCCCGGTTCATGCATGCCCAGACGTCCTTGATTTGCCTGCAGGCGATCGGCTTCGCCTTCTGGATCATCTGGCCTCCATGGGGTCGGGCATCGGGTTGACCGGCAGCACGGAATGTGATTCGCGTTCCGGGTAGCAGGTGAAGCAGAGGAGGGCGGCAACCGCGAACAAGAGGCCAACGACGAAGCCAAGGACCGCTCAGAAATTCGGTAGCCGTTTCCGCCGGCGGCCGGCTTTTGCGGCGGGCGAAGTGCCGGAGCCCCCGACGCGTGCTGCGAGACTTTCCTGTGCCGGCCTCGCGGCGTCATCGCCCCTCATCGAGTCGGGAGCCTGCTAGAGCCTGCCTTCTAGCTGGGCGAACGCGATGCTCCACCAGGACTCGGGGTCCTCGAAGGCCGCTGGGTCGAGCTCGGCGAGCTCGGCGTGCAGGCGCCCGGCGGGGACGGCTCGGGTGGTCTTGCCCTGGTCCGCGCGGATGAGCCGGTCCACCCGGAAGAGGAACTCGACGAAGTGGGCGAGGGTCGAGTTGACGAGTTCGAGCCCGGCCGGTTCGTCGGCGGTGAGGAGGAGCACCTGGCCTGAATCGCCATTGAGGCAGTAGTACATGGCTTCGTCGTCGGGCACCCTCCCGAGGGCGATGAGCCCGAGCGGTTCGTCCGCGCCGACTTGGACCTCCAGGACGCCGAACAACTTGATGTCGCCGTCGATGTAGGCGTCCAGCAGCAGGGGCACCTCGCCGGGGATCGCGGCCTTCGGCGACAGGGTGGCCGGGTCGAAGCGGATGCGCTCCAGCAGGTCGACCGGGATGTAGAGCAGCCCGTCCTCACCCCACTGCGCGAGCATGTCCTCAAAGGAGATCATCTGTGATCCTCTTCCGGTCGGCGGTCACGTCTCTGCTGAGGCGAAACCGTGGCGTACGAGGAACTCGTACCACTCGTCTCCATCGGCACCGAGGATTCGCCGGTATCCGGAGCCGAGGGCGTATTCTTCGATGAAATCGTCCAAGCTGTCGGTGAGCTTCTCGAAGGGGCTGTCGAAGTAGCTCTCCAACCCCGGTTCGGAAAACCACCAGATGCTTCCGTCGGCGCGGTCCATGAGGAGCGGGAAGTCGTTCAAAACGGCAACGACATACCAGTTCTCGTTCTCGCGGCCGGTTGCGGCGGCCATTTCCGGTTGGTCCAGGTAGAACTGGACCTTCTGCTGGCGCTTCACCGGTGGGACGGAAATCCAGCCGACGTGAAATCCGTCGGTCTCCGCGAGGAGTTCTTTGACGGGGGCCGGCAGATCGGAGGGGATGTCCGTCGCGCCCTGGTGCAACCGATGTACCACGGCGAGGTCGGGCTCGTCTGCCAGCTTGTTCTTTACCTCGATGAGCCTGGCGCGGGTCTCTGGTCTCATAATATCTTGATCCTGATCGGAGTGCCGGTCGGCAGGTGGTATATCTGTTCCCTGATCTGCCTTCCTATCGCGTTGTTGGTGGTGCTGTCGAGGAAGCGAAGATTGTAGCGCAGGTCAGGCCCGGCGAGCTGCAGCTCGTGTCGATGGTCGAGCTGCATCGATCCGTTGGTGATCCGGTCGATCAGCCGATCCCGGAAATCCGGGTTATGCGCATACTGTCGCCGAATTCGGCCGATCAGGTCGCCGCGATGTTGGTTTCGTCGCGCAGTGTCCCGTAGGCGGTGCGGCTCTATGAACTTGAAGAGCTTGCCTTCGTCGCCGAGCTTTTTGAGTGCGTTCGCCTTACGGCGGAACTCGGCCTTCGGCATACCCGGTTCGTGCTTCAGATGAATGGTGACCGGTTTCTGTGGGCCGTGCCGCTTCGCCCAGCGCACGAAACTCTCAATTTCCTTGAAGATACCACGTGCGGTCTTCTCCCTGGCGGTTCGCGGAGGGTGAAAGCCCCTGCGGGCCGCCGATGCCAGCCAGAAAATCAGGACCAGACGGACCAGCATGGTTCCCTATCCCGCCAGGACGGCGTTCACGGCCAGGTTGATGAGCTCGTCGATGAGGGCACCGGTGATCTCCTTGAAGACCGGGATCTCGGCGAGAGACGCCCCGAACGTCTCGGGGGCGGTGGCGAGGGCCTGGGCGATCTCGACGGCCAGGATGGTGAGCTGGACGATCGTGTTGATCTTCAGAGCGAGGACGACGCCGCCGCAGACCATCAGGGCCGCACCGATGATCTGGGCGGCGGTGCGGGCGTCTTCCAGGTTGGCGTGCGGAGCCTCGTGGTCGCTCCACGCCTTCCGGAAGGCCTCGACTCCGTCGGCTTGGTGGGCCGTCCAGACCAGCTGGGCGTGACCGTGGGCGTCGGCGACGGGCCGGCCGAGCGTTCCGGCGAAGCGCAGCCAGGCACTGCCCATCTGGAGGAGCTTGGTCTCGTCGGCCTCGGGCCAGGAGTAGCCCAGCATGTTCAGCAGCGAGCGCAGCTCGCCGGGCAGCTGCAGGCCCATCGTTAGAGGAAGTCCTTGACTCGGTTCACCTCGATGTGGGAGGTGTCCTCGGACTCCCGGTAGGTGCCCGCCATCGCCTGGACGCCTTCCGCGTGCTCGGTCACGGCGCCGATGTTGTCGTCCAGGCAGTCGCCGAAGATTTGCAGGGCGCCCTGGTAGCAGAGGCCGATGACCTGGCCGATGTCATCGTTGCCCCATGGTTCGCCGTAGGACGCCAGCTCGCCCTGGAACTGCTGCCAGTGGGCGCGGAGGTCGGAAGCGGCCGTGCCGATGTCGCGGCCGGTCTTGAGTAGCTGCTGGTGATCGACTTTCAGTTCCGGTGCCAAGACAGGTCTCCTTGAGGGGAGGGAGGCGGGTCTCTACTTCGGCTGAACGTTGCTCATCAGGGCTTGCAAAGAGGCCACGTAACCGCGCAACTGCGCGACGCTGGCGTCCTGGACGGCGTTGAGACGCTCGGTGTGGTCGGCGGAGGGAGCGCCGGCCTGCCGGGCCTGTGCCGCGGCGTCGGTGAGGGCGGTGTTGACCGCCTGGACCAGGCCGTCGGTGATCTCGGCAGTGCCCGCGTCCGGCTCCCACCAGATTCGACTGACGTGGCCGACGGACGTTGCCTTGGCATAGACGCGGTTGTTCATGGTCCAAACCTCGGCGGCCATCTCGACCGTGGACGGCGACACCGCGTCCAAGGCGGCTCTGGTCTGGGCGAACAGCCCCTCGAAGTCGGGAGGATCGACCGTTCCGCGCATCACGGCGCGCTGGTTGATCTGGGCCACCGCCTCACCCAGCGCGCTCGTCACCTGCTGCATGCCGACGCGAGCCTCGTTCAGGGCGGCATCGAGTGACGCGCGCAGGCCGTTCACATCTACTGGCGGGACGTCCTGCGCGTCCCTCGGCCGTGGCCGGCACTGGGCGAGTGCAGTGTTGATCAACCGCGTGAGCTGGGACTCCAGCTCGACCTGGTTCTGCCGGAGCACTCGGGCGTCGAGCTCGATCCCCTCCAGCCGTCCGCCGACCGCCGTGACCCGGACGCGCTCGTCGTCTGACATCGCCGAAGCCCGTGACGGGACTTGCTCGACGGGCTGCTGGGCATCCTGGGGAGTCGCTCGCAGTTCGGCCAGCCTGCGCCGCGCCTCATCGACTCGCTCGTCCATGCCGCCGCTCCTGTCCTTGATGCCAAGATCGACTGGTCGTGACAGTAGCAGTCGAACCGGGGTTTTTGGTGGAAATTGGCCGCAATCGGGATATTCGCCTGATGAGGCATCAGGCCCACCAACGCGTCCAGCGATGGCGCGATGCTGCGGAAGGCGAGGGCGGTCGCCTGGAGATCGGTGAGCACCGCTCGATGGCCCGCTTCGAGCTCAAGTGCGGACGTTGGACTTGGCGGCGTTGTCGAGGCGGGTTCCGGTGCGGGACGTGCCGTACAAGGTCGTGTTGGTGATCGTCGCGCCCGTGAAGTCGGCGTCGTCCAGGATGGCGTTCAGGACCAGGGTGTCGGTGATGGTCGCGCCGTGGAGGCGGGCTCCGGTGAGGTCGGAGCGGCTGAGGACGGAGCGGGTGATCGTGGCTCTGTCCAAGATGGCGCCGGTGAGGTCGGCTCCCGTGATGGTGGCTTCGGCCAGGCGCGCGCCGGTCAGGTCGGCCCCGCGCAGGTCGGCGTGGTCGAGTTCGGCGCCGAACAGGTCGGCCCCGCGCAGGTCGCGTCCGGCCAGCGGAGCACCTTGGAGATCGTTGTAGTTGCCGTCGCCGGCCGGGTAGCGAGCGTCCGTCCAATCCTCGCCGTTCTTGGCCGCGCGGACGACGTCGTCCAGGTTGGCCGATTGTTCGGGGATGGCCCAGCGGGCCCGCGACACTTGACGCTCGTATGCGAGCGCCTCCTGCGCCTCGCTGTGTCGCGGTGCCTGGGGGAACCACGTATCGGTG
Source organism: Actinomadura rupiterrae (assembly GCF_024172125.1). GTDB lineage: Bacteria > Actinomycetota > Actinomycetes > Streptosporangiales > Streptosporangiaceae > Spirillospora > Spirillospora rupiterrae. Next base: position 41,335 of record NZ_JAMZEA010000020.1, on the reverse strand, counting down.
AAGTGCAGGTCGCGCATTCCGACGACGTAGCCGCTTCCCGTCGCGCGCACGATGGGGTCCACGGCATTACCGAGCATCTGCGTGCCCGTGAAGTCGGCGTCGGCGAGCGTGGCACCGGTGAAGTCGGTGAAACGGGCCGAAACCTTCGACAGGACGGCACCAGTGAGATCGGTGTCGGACAGATCGGCGAATTGCAGGTCGGCGCGGCGCAGGTCGATACCGGACAGGTCGCGTCCGGCCAGCGGAGCGCCTTCGAGGTCGATGGCCGGCGCTTCCTGTCCGCCCAGAACGGCGAGCCAGTCGCCGCCGGTCAGGGCTTCCATCAGGGCCTCGTCCAGCCGCTCCGCCATGTACGGCTCGGTCCACCGCTCCATCCGCCAAACGGTCGCGGCCCCGTGGATTCCGAGCATCCGGCAGTCCTCCCTTTCGCACTTCGACGTGGCGGTCGAGGAGACGGTTCAGGGGCGCGCACGGATGACGATCGGGCGGCGGGGGAGCGTGGCCCCGGTCGGCCTGGGGCGGACGACCGGGGGATTGGGCGCTTATTGGTGGGGGGACTTCAGGGTTTGGATGAGGGTGGTGAAGGCGGTGGGGGTGAGGGGGAGGTGGGGGGTGTGGGGGGACTTGGAGTCGCGGATGGCTACTTGGTGGGTCAGGTCCGCGATCTCTACGCAGTCTCCGCCGCTGCCGCCGCTGTGGCTGCTCTTGCGCCAAGTGGTCCGTGTGTTCATCGGCTGACCTCCAAAAGGGCGGTGATCAGGTCGATCGTCGCCGAGGTCGTCAGGGCGACGTTCCTGATCAACTCCAACCGTTCCGCGTAGGAGGCTACCGTCACGGCGTCTTCGAGAAGATGGCCATGGCCGCCCGCTTCGGTGTAGGCGACGTCGTGTGCGCCGCGATCGAAGCTGAGAACGGTGAACGAGCCTTCCTTTCCTTCGTGGTAGCCGATGTCGTCCGGGACGATCTGGAGGTGCACGCGCGGACGGGCGGCCATCTCGATGAGGTGCTGCCACTGGCCGCGCATGACGTCCTGTGGTGCGACCGCTGAGCGGAGGGCGTGCTCGCTCTGGACGATCCACAGCCGCGGCGGGTTGTCCCGGCCGAGGATCGCCGCCTGGCGTTCCATGCGTCGGCGGACCATGGCTTCGGTCTGGGCGGCCGTCCGCTGTGCGGAGGTGCAGACCTCGCGGGCGTACGCCTCGGTTTGGAGCAGGCCAGCGATCAGTTCGGAGTCCCACTTGCGGATGACCGACGCCTGGAGCTCGTGCGACTGGTACTCGTTGAAGCCGGGGACGGGGGTGGGGGCCGGTTCGCCGGGGCGTTCTATGGCCTTGGCCAGGTCTTCGAACCAGGTGCCGGTCTTCCAGAAGGTGTCGCAGTCGGCGCCGAACTTTCGGGACGGCTTCTCGGCGCAGTTCTCGACCTGCCAGATCCAGGTGCCGGTGTAGCCCATCTCGTCCCCGAGGGCGTCCATGGACAGGCCGGCGTCGCCGCGGCGTTTGCGGAGCTGGGCGGCGAAGAAGCTGGGCAGGTCGTAGGGCTGGATCGGCGGGCTTCTGCGGGGCACGTCGTGACCTCCGGGGGTTCACAAGGACGGCCCGGCTTGGTGGGCACCGGCCGTCGCTTGCCGCGGTCCTTGCTGTGCTTCGTAGCCGAGAGTATGTCGCCGGTCACAGACTCGGAGGGTGTTCACCGGGAGTCGAGGACGGAGGTTTTCAGATGGTGAGGATCGAGCGGTCGCGTAGGCGTGAGTCGAATGTGTTTCTGGACGGCGACCCCGAGCCGCGGCCGCCTCGTGCTCGCGGGTTCGGCCTTGGGACGCGTTCGGCGGATGAGTGGTTGTGGGGGCCGGATGAGATGCGGTGGCGGCGTGCGTTTTCGGGGCGTCCGGAGCAGGTGGCTTTGGCGCGGGAGTTCGCCGGGGCGCTTCTCGCCGGGGCGGAATGTCTCGACGTGGTGGAGTTCGTGGTGTCCGAGTTGACCGCCAACACCATTCGGCACAGCCGGACCGCGGAGGCGGGTGGGTGGTTCGGGCTTGAGCTGGTTTTCGACGACCCGGTCTATGTCGCGGTCGTCGATAACGGGGGACGGGGCGTCCCGGCAGTAAAGGAGCCGGTTGATCTGCTGGCGACCAGCGGGCGAGGGCTGTACGCGGTTTCGCAGCTGGTCTGCCGGATGGGGATCGAGGGTAATCCCCAGTGCGGGCACAAGGTGTGGGCGGAGGTCGCTCTTGACCGTGAGTTGGGTGCCGGCCTCCTCTGATGGGCAGCGCGGCAGGTAGGAGTGCGCACGGCTGGTAAGGCGGGTGGCGCGGATCGTTCTGGATGGCTTCACGAGCGTGATGCGAACAGGCTTTGATCGGCTTGGCGGTTGATTGTCAGACTCCCCGCATGCATTCCATTTCCGAGACCATCCGGATTGACGCCTCACCGGAGCGGGTCTGGGAGGTACTCGCCGACCTCGACTCCTATCCGCAGTGGAATCCGTTCATCAGGGAGGCGGCGGGCGCTCTCGTCGCGGGTTCCCGGCTGACCATCAAGCTGTTCCCGGGGACCGGAGGACGTCCCAGCACTTTTCGGCCTGTCGTGCGGGTCGTTCGTCCCGGGCGGGAGTTGTGCTGGAAGGGCAAGGTGCTCGTGCCGGGGCTGCTGGACGGCGAGCATCGCTTCGAGATCGAGGCGGACGGCGGCGACGCCTGTGTCGTGACGCAGAGCGAGAGGTTCACCGGGCTGCTGGTTCCTCTGCTGGGCAAGACGATCGAGCGGACCACCGCCGACTTCCGGGCACTCAACCAGGCGCTCAGGCGGCGCGCGGAGGACGGGCGATGACATCCCCGGCCGACCGGGCGGGGGCTGGTCGGCCGGGCACGAGGATCCGGCCGGGCGGCCGGGACGCGGGTCAGGCCGGGGTCAGGGAGTTGCCCCAGCTCGTCCAGGAACCGTGGGCGTTGTGGTCCACGACGAACCAGTTCTCGTCGAACTCGGCGGTGCCGGTGCCGCCGAGGCGGGTGAGGAAGGAGCGCTGGGCGTAGTAGCGGTTGTAGGCGCCGTCGCCGTCCGACCCGTGCGGGGTCACGCAGGTCGTCCACGAGTAGGTGTCGGCGGCCAGGTAGATGGAGCGGACGGTCTGGCCGTCGCGGTACTGGGTGTAGGCCGGGTACTCCTGGGAGTCGTTCACCCAGCGCTCGTCCTTCCACGTGTACCAGTCGGCCTTGAGCCAGATCTGGCGGCTCTGGCAGCTCATCGGCATGGCCTCGTTGGGGCTCGGGGCGAGGTACTCCGTCTTGATCAGCGTGGCCGTTCCGCTCGCGTGGGCCGCGGCGGGCGCCAGGGACGCGGCCACGGCGGCCGCCGCCGCCACGGAGAACGTCTTCAGGGCAAGTTTCATGAGGTTCCTCTCGTGTTTCCGGGGAGGGGGCCAGCCTCGCGACACGGTGCGAGGTGATCAAGGACGCGTTGGAGCACGCACGTGCAGCCGGGCTTCACGATCGCGGACGTCCACCGTCCGGCCCGGTGCGGTGGGCGGATGACCTGGGCGGATATCGTCACCATCCGGTCGTGGCGCACACGGGCGGTGGAGCGGGAGGGGTTGGTTGGAGCCAGGAACGAGCGGCAGCGTTTCGACCCATATCGCGCGGTTCCTGCTTCAGGCCGCCGCGGACGCGGGCGTCGAGGCGTCCGCCATCGCCGCCGTGCCGGGGCTCGCGCCGGCGATGCTCGGCGGTGACCTCGACCGCGTCTCCACGCTCGCGCTGCACCGGCTGTGGGAGCTGATCCACGCGGCGGCGGGGCCGGAGGCCGGTGTCCGGATCGCCGCGGCCGCCGAGCACGGGCGCCTGCACGTCTGGGACTACCTCGTCACCGGCGCGCCGACGCTCGCCGAGGGGTTCGGCGACGCGGCGCGCTACTTCGCCGCGCTCACCGACCCGCAGGTGACGCTCCAGGTCACCGAGGGGGACGGGCGGCTGTCGGTTGGCTACGCGGGCTTTCCCCTTGCGGAGGACGTGAACTCGCAGATCAACGAGTTCGCCTTGGCTCTGCTGCTGCGCAGGGCCAGGGAGTCGGCCTGGGGTGTCGCGGTGCCGGTGCACGTGGCGTTCGCGCATCGCGCTCCCCGGCGGCACGGGCACCTCGTCGAAGCGTTCGGCACGCGGGCCATCGACTTCGGGGCGGACGCCGACACCGTCACGTTCGCGGACGATGGGCGCCTCACGCGTGAACGTCCGCACGACCCCGAGCTGCGTCGCATCATGCGGCAGTACGCGCAGTCGGTCATCGACGGCGCCCGTCCCGTCCCGACCTGGCAGGACGCGTTCCACGCGGCGGTCTGCGACGTCCTCGCCGAATGCCTGCCCGACGGAGTCTCGCTGGAGCGGGTCGCGCGCCGGATGGCGGTCAGCCCGCGCACGCTCCAGCGGCGGCTCGCCGAGCAGGGGACGAGCTGGCGGGAGGAGGTCGAGGCCGTCCGGCACCGGCAGGCCGCGCGGCTGCTGCGCGACACGCGCCTGCCGGTGCGCTCCATCGCCGGCCGCCTCGGCTACACCGACCCCCGCACGCTCCGCCGCGCCTTCCTTCGCTGGACGGGCCAAACCCCCGACGCCTACCGCCGAACCGTCTGAGCCCCCGCGCAACACGTCGGTGGACGGGCGTCCGGACGCCGTGCGCCGCGCTTTACGGACGGGCCGTTCCGCTGTCGCGCGCTGCGGTCGCGGTCGTGGAGGGCGGAGGTGGGACGCTTCCCAGCGGCGTCCAGGCGGCGCGGGTGCCGGGCAGGGGCGTACCTTGCACGGAGCAGTTCGCGTCGTGACCGCCCGGAGGGACAGATCGGTGAACGAAACACGTGAGGGCCAGTGATCGAGGCACGCGAGATCGAGGCGTTCCTGGCGGTCGCCGAGACGCTGCATTTCGGACGGGCGGGGGAGCGGCTCGGGCTGTCCACCTCGCGTGTCAGCGGGCTGGTCCGCACGCTGGAGCGGCGGCTGGGCGCACCGCTGTTCGAGCGCACCAGCCGCCGGGTGAGTCTCACCCGGGACGGGGAGTTCCTGCTCCGCGAGATCCGGCCCGCGACGCTCCAGATCGAGCGCGCCATGCAGAGCGTCCGCAGCGGCATTTCCGCGGATCGGACGATGCGCGTCGGCTTCGACACCACGCTGCCCGCCAAGGTCGCGCCCGAGCTGATGCGGGCCGTCGCCAGGGCTCACCCGCAGTGCCGCGTCATCCGTTCCACCCATCCCACCTCGGACTTGTTCCGCTGGCAGGAACGCAGGGAATGGCCGGTGGACGTCTTCCTGACATGGTCGCCGCAGGCGCGCGTCCCGGACCTGAATTTCGGCCCGGCCTTGTTGCACGTGCCGCGGGCCGTGGCCGTCGCGGAGTCGCATCCGCTCGCCGGACGGGACGACGTCGCCGCCGTGGAGTTGGCCGACCATGAGATCGTCCATCCCGGTTTCCCGGAGTGGTACACCGACTACTGGCTCCCCGCGACCGAGGCGACCGGCCGTCCGCTGCGGACGCGTCCGATTCCGTGCGGATACGTGGAGGAGCTGCTGCGGTGGGTCGCCACGGACGGTGACCTGGTCCATTTCGTGCCCGGCACCCTGCCCGAGATCTGCCCGGACCCGCTGGTCAGAGTCGTCCCGGTGTCCGGGCTTCCGCCGCTGACCGTCCGCCCGGTCTGGCCGCGTCCGCCGAGCGACCCCGACACCGAGGGCTTCGTGCGCGTCGCTCTCGAACACGCCGTGACCAGCGGCTGGACCGTCCCTCTCGCCGACCGGCCGACGCTTGCGACAGCCGACGCGACCACGGCCGTGGCGACGGACGCAATGGCAGGCGCGACCGCGGCCGAGGCGACGGACGCAATCGCAGACGCGACCGCGGCAGTGGCGAACGATGCGAGGGCGGGTTCGGGGGCGCTTGCCGGGGTGGAGCCGGGGGCGGCGGAGCTTGGCGTGTAATGACCCCGCGGTGGCGTGAGCGGTCATCCCGGCAGTGCGGGGGCGCTGCCTATCGTCGCTTCCATGACCACTACAGAGATGTCTTCGCAGGTGGCGATGCCCGCGTCCGGCTCCGCGTGGGTGAAGGCGGCGCGCAACGGCGCCATCCAGCGGGCCGTTCTGCTGGCCGTCGCGACCGTCGTCCTCATCGCGATCGACCAACGCATCTGGGTGCCGTTCAGCGTCAGCGCGTACGCCATCTGGAACGCCGCCGCGCTCATCCGGACGAGCGTCCGCTCGGCATCGAGGCCGCAGGTCTCCGCGGGCGTCGAGCACCGGGCGCGTCCTCTTTCCGGACACACTCCGGGGCCGGCCAAGCCGCCGTGGAATCCTCGCGACGTCGCGGCGACGCATGAGTACAGCTCGTCCGCTCCGACTTGCCGGACGCCCTGACGTCGAAGCGCCGCGTCCGAACCGGACCTAAAGGTCAGGAGCGGGCGCGGCAGGTTGTGCAGCTGGTCAGGGCGGTGACGACCTGGTGGGCCAGGGTGTCGGCGGGTGGGCGGCCGGAGGCGGCGTCCAGGGGGATCGAGGTTGATTCGTCCGCATAGCCGAAGCCGTCGGAGTTGGAGTCGCGGCCTCGGTAGGCGACGATGACGATGGCGTTGCGGACGCGGACCGTCTCCTCGGCGGTGCCCAGCTTGCCCAGGCCGCTGACGGCGGTCCGGTGGGTGAAGAAGGCCTGGTCGCCGATGCCGCCGAGGCGGGTGGTCGCGTCGCTGCGGAGGGTGCCGAGGGACGTGGTGCCGTTCGTCTGGAGCGCTCCCTGCCAGGCGGTGTCGAAGTCGGCCTTGGCGGCGGCTTCGGTCGCGTGCAGGCGGACGGCGACGAGGACGCCGCGTTCGATGATGCGCTTCACGTGCGGCTGGTTGTCGTTGGACGAGCGCCAGTCGCAGTACGTGTAGCGCTGGCTGGGGTAGGTGCCGGACGTGGGCGGCTGCGCAGCACCCGGGACGAGCCGGTCGAGGGTGTCCTGGGGGACGGCGCTGCACAGGGACGGGGCCGAGGCGTAGGTCGCTTTGTCCTTCTTGCCGTCCGAGCCGCCGACGATCGCCCAGGTCACGCCGCCGATGGCGACGAGCGCGGCGGCGCCGGCCCCGGCCAGCGGCCACAGCTTGCGGCGCGGCCTCGGGGGCTCCGCGGGCGGTTGCTCGGCGGGGGCCGGGGCGGCGGACGGCGGCTCGGGAGGCGTCTCGTCGTCCGGCGGGAGGAAGGTCGGCTGGCTCATGTGTGCGGACTCACCGGGGGTCGCTGGGCAGGGGGCGCTACGTCTGAATGTTAGACGTTGGACGCGTCCGCTCCGGTTCGTTCACCCGTCAGATCGCCGACCGCGTCCGCGTAATAGGACGCCCCGGAGAGGTGGAATGCGATCTGCCTGAACGTCCAGCCGTCACCTGGTGAATGGGACAGCTGCTGCTCGGTCGGCGAGTTTCAGGGTATGAGTGACCAATCCCGTGATGATTTCGGCAGGGGCGCGGTCGTCGGTCTCCGGCAATTCATCGGACATCACAAGCCTCCTCTTAAAGGACGGCGCTCAGATTAGGCCCCGAAAATCTCGACCGCGGACGAAACGTGGCTGCACTCAGGCCGCGACAGCCTGGGGACGGCGCGTCCGGCGAAGGTAGTAAGCGACCGTGACGATGGCGAGCAGCGGGCCCCAGGCCAGGAGCGGCGCATAGCAGGCCGTCATGACCGCGCCGGCGACGCCGTGCGGCGCGTCGGGGTCGCCCATCGCGCCGGGATCGGCCCAGGACACCGCGCCGATGAAGGTAATAACGGTGACCGCGAGCGAACCCAGCGCCGCGGGGACGGCCGCCGCGAGCGGCGGGATGCGGCGTCCGCCCAGGAACGGGATCCACGACGGGACGACCTCGCCCCACGGCCGCACCAGCCCCATCGTGAGCATCGCCAAACCCTCCGCGACCAGCGTCAGGACGATCACGTACGGCGTGAGCATCCAGCCGGGCTTGTAGAGGTCGGCGAGTTCGCCGGAGAACCCGACCGGAACCCCGACTCCGAGCGCGATCCGCCAAAGCCCGGACGGAAGCGCGGTAAGGCTGGCGGCCCGAGCGGCCCACTCGATCCAGCGCGGCGCGACGGCATCCATGAAAACCCCCAGGTCGAAGCATTGCTGACACCGCCAATGCTGCTGGGAAGGGCCAGGCACGCGCTTCCCCCGACCGGTTCAAGGTCGTCCCCCCCGAACGGGCGAAGATCTCGCTCCCCCGTGCGGGGGATAACCGCTAGATCGGGGGGGCGGTGATGGCGCCGTTGGTTTTCAGGGTCTCCAGGGCCTCGGCTAGGGCTTCTTTGGAGACGTCCGGGAGTTGGGCGTTGTTCGCCTGGATGTGGGCGACCAGGGACGGGTCCGGGGCGATGTTGTGGGTGCGGAGGTAGTAGGCGGTGGCCTCGGGCCAGACCCAGGTGCCGTCGGTCCGGTAGCCGGACGGGACGGTCAGGGGGCGGGCGTCGTCCTGGAGGTCGGGCAGCGGGGCGCCGGACGGGAAGGCCACCGGCGCCTGCTCCAGGTAGGTGAGGACCGCTTCGCGGGCCTGCGGCGGGACGGGCGGACGGGGCGTGAGGCTCGGTTCCGGGAGCGGGAACGCCATGCGGAGCGACTGCTCGTACCGGTTCGCCTGGTTTGTCAGGGCGTCCAGGGACGGGGCCTCGGACTCCAGGGCGTCCGGGAGCAGGGAGCGGATCGCGTCCACGGCCGGGACGCCCTGGGCGAACGCCTCGCGCAGGCCGACGTAAAGGGGGCCCGACGCGTTCGCCGCCCGCAGGCCCGCGTCTGCGCGGGGGATGTAGGAGGCGGAACCGCCCGACGCCCACAGGTAGCCCAGGACCAGGCCGTCCTCCCCGGTGACCGGGCGGTACACCACCGGGCCGGACGCCTGGACGGGGTAGGTCGGCGGCGCCTGGACGTGGAGCGGGCCCCAGCCCTTCGAGCGGTCGACGGGCGTGCCGTCGGGGAACTCGCCGTCCTGGATCATCGGACCCTCGGACGGCGCGAGCTGCGGGTTCGCGAGGCGCTCCACGACGGCGAGGGAGCCCGCGCGCTGCGGGGTGGCGCCCGGCGGGACGCCGCCGGCGCGCTGGTCCTGCGCGACGCCGATCCAGCGGCGGATCGCCTCCCGGGCCGGGATGTCCTGTGCGGCGGCGGCGTCGAGCCGGTCGCCCCACGCGAGCGGCGCCTCGTACGCGCGCTGGATCATGTCCAGGCGGCGGACGAAGCTCGCGGCCTTGTCGGTCTCGCTCGCCCACAGGTAGCCGATCGGCTCGCCGTCCAGGAGCACCGGCAGGTACTCGACGGGCTTGCGGGTGAACGGCTCGTACTTCTGCATGGAGTCCTCTGCCAGGTCAGGTTCGGATGAGCGCGACCGCCGCGTCGCGCTGCGCGTCGTCCACCTCGGGCGTCCGGAACGCGTTGCCGCGCGCGTGCGCGACCAGCTCCGGATCGGGCGCGACGCCGTGCGCCTTCAGGTAGTAGCCGACGGCCCCCGGCCAGACCCACGTCCCGTCCGTGTGGAAGGTGAGCGGCACGCGGGCCGCGCGCTCGGGGTCCAGCTCGTCCGCGTCGAGGCTGCGCGCCGCGAGCACGATCGGCGCCCGCTCCAGGTACTGGACGAGTGCGTCCTTCTCATCTTCCGGAACGTCCGGCCGAGCCTCCCCCTGCCGCGGCAACGCCGCCCCCGCCATCCGAAGCCCATCCGAACCCGCCGGCGCAGCCTCCGCAGGCGCGCCCTGCTCCGCCTGCGGAGGCGCGGCCTGCTCCGCCTGCGGCGGCGCGGGCTGCTCGTACGTGATGTCGTGGGTGTCGGGGAAGGTGAGGCGGAGGGTGGCCGCCGTCCACGGGCTGGACGTGCCCTGCTTGAGGACGGCGAACATCTCGTTCAGCGCGGGCGGGGCCGCGAACGCGGTGGTCCGGCCGTCCAGCCCGGTGACCTGGACGGACGACCCGTCCGGCGCGTACCGGACGGCGGCCTCGACCCATGCGGACGGCAGGAACATCCCGAGCAGCTGCGCGATGTCGCCGAGGATCTGCGCCTGCTCGTCCAGGGCGAGCGGGCGGTCGACCGACCGCGGCGCGCCGCCGAGCCACACGGGCAGCCACTCGCGCGGGAACGCGGCCAGGTCGCGCTGGTACGCCTCGCCGCCGAGACCCGGGTCGAGATCGGCGTCGAACCATGTCCGGTACGCGCCGGGCGGCTCCAGCATGAACCGCATCCCGAACCAGGTGCCCTCGCCGGGCCGGTACATCATCGACCGCAGCTCGGCCGCGACGCCGAGGAACTCGCGCGGGGCCTGGAACTCGCGGACCGAGCCGTCCGCCATCACGACCGCGAGCGCGGCGCGCGACGCACCGCCCGCCATCGCGACGCGCAGGTCGACCCGCCGCCATCCGGACGGGGCGAGCGACGCCATCGCCGTCCCCATCCACTGCACGAGCTGGTCGTACCGCGCCTGGTCGTACGGCCACGGCCCGTACCCGGCCGGCGGCCGCTCTCCGGGCCCCTGAGTCATCGCTTCAGCCTCCTCGATCCGCCCGATCCTAGTGCTTTCCCGACACCTTCCGACCTGCCTCCGAGCACGTCGAAGGCCAGGCCGAATCGGGCGGTCGGCTGTTCGTGCGGTGCGGTCCGTCCGGTCAAGGCGTGGTCCTCATCTCGTCGGCCACGACCGCCTCCAGGCGTCGGAGAGCGATCGAACCGTTGCCGGTGAGCTCGTTCCAGGCGCTGTAGGTCCATCCCTCGGGGGACGGGATGCCGTAGCCGTCGCGGAGGGCGGTCACGATCATGTCGGTGAGGTTCCGGTAGTCCTCGGCGGGTGCGGGGCAGGGGAGCACGTACGACCAGTTCTCGTCCCCCATCGCGGGGTCGCGGGGCTTCCAGCCGGCGTCGGCGATGATCCGCTCACCTTCCGCGGACGCCCGGTCCTCCGGCTTGAGGAAGACGTTGTCGCAGACGTAGGCGGTGAGCGCGTCCTCCTCCTGCATGCACTGCGTGAAGCGGCCGCCCCCCTCGCGCTCGCTGATCACCACGAGAGCCCCCTCGGGAAGCTCCGCGAGGTCGCCCGCCAGGGCGGCCGCGAACGTCTCCCAGTCCACTGCGTTCTCCTTCGAGGGTGCTCGGGATCTGTCGGCCCGGGTGGCCCGGCAGGGCCGGGGCCGGCTACCGGAGGGGAGCCTGGGTGAGGGTCAGGTTGTGGAGGGTGATGGGTTCGTTGCCCTTGCGGTCGTTCCAGGCTCGGTAGTGCCAGCCTTCGGGGGACGGGATGCCGTAGCCGTCGCGCAGGGCGGTCACGATCATGTCGGTGAGGCGGTGGTAGGCGGCGGAGGACGAGGGCCAGGGGAGGCGGTACCACCAGTCCTCGTGGCCCTGCCGCGGTTCCGGGGGGTTCCAGCCCGCGGCCTCGATCGTCCGGCGGGCCTCGGGGGACGCCTGGTCGGCCGGGGCGAGGTAGGTGTTGTCGCTGACGTACGCGACGAGGCCGTCGTCGTCCTGGGCGAACTGCGTGAAGCGGCCGCCGTCGGCGCGCTCGGTGATCACCAGGAGCGCGCCCGCCGGAAGGCCCGCGAGATCGTCGGCCAGTTCGGCGGCGAACGTCTGCCAGTCCATGCGAATCAGGCTTCCTCGTCCCAGGTCTTGAGATAGTCGTTCAGGGCCACGAAAAGGGTGACCCGGACTTCCGAAGAACGCACTCCGACGGTCGTTTCCGCGCCCTGCCAGCGCACTTCCGGTTCGTCGCCGGGAATGCGGGCGGACGGGGCGCCGAGGCGCTCGGACGCCAGGCCGGCGACGCGGGCGAACTCGTCGCGCAGCCAGGAGCGGTCGCGGGCGGCCTGCGCGCCGGTCGCGTCCGGGTCGACGGACGTGCAGGTGGCGGCGTTGATCATGACCGCGCGGGCGCCGTCCTGGATCTTGACGTCGGCGCTGGCCGGGCCGAGGCCGTCGTCCAGCCACACCGTGTTCTTGAGCGCGACGTGCACGCTCCAGCCGAAGGAGGCGACGAGATCCGGCACGTCCTGCGCGCTCCAGGACCAGTCCAGGTCGCGGAACGCCGTCGCCAACTCGCCGATCCGGTCGTCGGGCAGAATGGCTTTCTCCGTCATGGTCCGATCCTATCCACGGGGTTCCAGGCCGGAGACGCGGCGGAAGTCGAAAGGCTCGCCGTCGCGGCTGAGGCCGAAATCGGCGTAGTTCACGACGCCGTTCTTGTCGGCGTGGATATACACGTACTCGACCTTCAGGGTGCCCGCGTTCAGGTGGTCCTGGAGCTGCTGCCGCAGCGCCGGGTTCGCCTCCAGGACGCCTCTCAGGTCGGGGTCGATCGACATCACGAAGTCCAGGTACTCGGGGCTGCCCTGCTCCGCCTTGAGGAAGTTCTCGATCTGCCGCCCGGTGAGGGTGGACCCGACGCCCTTGGCCTCGATCGCGGTGATCGTCGCGGAGTGCTCGTCGATGCTGACGCCGAGGATGTCGATGGTGTCCGGCTTGCCGGGACCGTCGTGGCTCGGGGTGAGCAGCTGCCGGCCGAGGTGGTGGGTGAGGAAGTCCTTACCGGCGACCATGCCGAGCTTCTCGCTGTACCCGGCGAGCTTCTGGCCGAGCTCGTTGTGCTTCTTGGCCAGCTCCTCCATCCGCTCCAGCTTCTGCAGGACCTCGGGATCGGCGCCGAGGCGCGCGATGATCTTCTCCTTCTGCGCCTCGATCTTCTTGTCGCTGTTGACCTCGTCGTGCTTCTTGACGCCGAGCTCGTCCAGGACCTGCTTCAGGTCCTCGCGGACGTCCTTGCGCTCCTCGTCGACCTTCGAGCGCTCCTCGGCGAGCTTCTCCAGCTCCTCGTGCGCCTTCTGGCTCTGGTCCTCCGGCTTGTACTCGTGCTTCTCGCCGAGGTCCTTGTCGAAGTCGTACGGGCGCTCCCGGAGCGGGTCGGTGGCGAAGGTGCCCTTGGCGGTGTCCTTGAGGCGGAAGTCGTCCTCGGTGCGGTGCGTCCCGGGCGGGTCCTGCTCGTGGTGGAGCCGGCCGTCCTCGGTCCGGTAGAAGCCGTCGGGGTCGCCCTCGCGGTGCAGGCGGCCGTCCTCGCCGCGCACGAGAGGGGGCTCCTGGTCGTGGTCGGGGGACGGTTGGGGGTCGTCGTCGCCTCTGGCTCGGGCGTCGTGGGACGGGTCGGTGGGGTGGTGGGACGTGTCGGTGCCGGGGGCGTGGCCTCGGCCGGCCGGGTCGGTGCTGCCGTCCGGGTAGTGGGTCTTCCACTGGCCGTTCGGCGGGAAGTCCGGGCGGAGGCGGCCGTCGGCGTCGTGGTGGCCGGTGCTCGCGAACATGTTGCCGTTGTGGTCGGACCAGGCCAGGCCCTCGGGCGCGACGACCTTCACGCCCAGGTGGCGGGCGAGCTGGTTCGCGAAGTCGCCCTCGCCGGTGTGGCAGGACAGCAGGAAGACGTCCTTACCGTTCCAGTTCGGGTCGTGGTAGATCAGCTCGGCCAGGTCCTTGGCGGAGATCTTGTGGCCGTTGACCGTGATGCCGTCCGGGCCGCCGTGCGCGTCGATCACGTAGCGGTTCGGGTCGGCGGCGATCTGCCGGGCGAGCTCCCGCATCGCGTGGTCCTCGGGACCGTAGAACGAGCGGCCCGACGGGGTCTCGTCGCTGGAGCGCCAGACCTCGTGCAGGTGCTCGGGCAGGTTCCGCGGGACGTCGTCCGGGTGCTGCTGCGGCTCGTCGTGGTGCTGCTGTTGCTCGTTCTCGTGGGGGCGGTTCGTCCCCTCGTGCTCGGTGTGGGGGGACGTCGTCCGGCGGTCGTTGCCGTGCCCAGGGCCGCTGCCGGGGCGCTCCGCGGAGGGCGTCCGGTCGGTGGACGGCGTGCGGTCGCGGTCCGAGGCGGGTGTCCGGTCGCGGTCGGACGTGGGCGTCCGGTCGGACGTCGGCGTCCTGTCCGTGGACGGCGTCCGGTCGTTGCCCGGAGCGCGGTCGCTGGTCGGCGTCCGGTCCGAGGTCGGGGTCGGGGACGGCTCGGCGGACGGGGTGCGGTCGGTGGACGTCGGGGTCCGGTCGGTGGGCTGGTCCGCGAGGGTGGGGCCGCGGTCCGGCGTCGGGCCTCGGTCGGGCGTCGGGCCTCGGTCGGGCGTCGGGCCTCGGTCGGGCGCGGGCGTCGTCCGGTCCGTGGACGGGGTGTTGTCCGTCGTGGGGGTGCGGTCCGCGGACGACGGGGTGCGGTCGTTGCCCGGGGTGTGGTCGGTGGACGGCGTGCGGTCCGTGGGCGTCGGCGAAGGGGTCCGGTCCGTCGGGGTCGGGGTGCGGTCGCTGGTGGGCGTCCGGTCCGTGGACGGGTGGTCGGACGGGTTCGGCGTGCGGTCCGGCGCCGGGGTGCTGCTCTCCGGGACGCGGTCCGTGGACGACGTGGGTTCCGTCGAACGGTCGGTCGGACGCGTCGTCGGCGTCCGGTCTCCAGGCCCCTCGGACGGGTTGGACGCCGGGTCCCGGTCGGTCGGGGTGCGCTCCGGGGCGCGCTCCGGAGTGGACGTCGGGGAGTGGTCCGGCGTCGGGTTCGGCGTGCGGTCCGGGGTCGGCGCGGGGCCGTTGTCGGTCGGCGCGTTGTGGTCCGGCGTCGGGGTGCGGTCCGGGGTCGCGGACGAGGTGTCCGGGACGGTCGGGGTCCGCTCCGTGGACGGGGTGTTGTGGGTCGTCTCCGGGCGGGCGGCCGGCTCCGGCGGCGGGCCGTGCGGGATCACGCGCGCGTGGATGTCGTAGGTCGGACGGCCGAACTGGTCGTAGCCGGTCTGCCGGACGTCGGTGATCTCGTACCGGGTGCCGCGCGGCAGGACGAGTTCGCGCTGGTCCGGATAGGCGCTGTCGCGTCCCATCCAGACGCCGTGGGTGCCCTCGGGGAGTTCGAGGTGGAGTTGCATCTCGAACGGCTTGTGGTCCACGACGGCGGGGCTGTTGCCGAGCGAGGTGGACATGTAGCCGGGCTCGGTCTGGGTCGTCCCGATCAGGGAGCGCGGGTCGCGGTTGCCGAGCGCGGTGCCGTCGCCGGTCTGCATGAACGACACGTCGTGCAGGCCGCGCCGCGCCTCGATCGGCTCGGGGAGCGTGTGCGCGAGAGCCTGGTCGAGCTGGTGGATGCGGTTGTTGAACGCCTCGGTGCTCGGCGTCTCGCCGAAGTACCGGGTGTAGAACTCGTGCCCTGCGGCGCCGTGGCCGATGCTGTTGAGCGCGCCGTGCGGGTCGGGCGAGTTGACGATGTAGTTGACCAGGTGGCGCTGGTAGTCGTTCAGGTCCGGACGGCGCATCATGTCGTGGACCTGGTGCAGCGTCGGCGGCTGGCCGCCGTTGAGGTAGTTCAGGTGCGCCTGGGCGATGTGCTGGTCCTGCAGCTGCCGGAACATGTGCCCCGGGTCGCCCGCGCCCGGACGCAGGAAGCTGTTCTGGACGGACTGGACCGTGTACTGGTGCAGCGCGTTCTGGAGGTCCGGCGGCAGGTTGTCGTAGACGTCGCCCAGGTGCCGCTCGCCGTACTGCTCGCCCTCGTCGTCCGTGCTGAAGCGGCGGACGCCGTCGTCGTCGACGTGGCCGGGACGCGGGTCGGGCTCGGGCTGCGGGTGCGGCTCCGGCTCGGGACGCGCCGCGGGCTCGTGGGCCGGCGGCGTGTGCTCGGTCGTCCGCGGCTGCGGGTCGTGGACCGACCAGCTCGGCGACGTCGGCTGCCCGTGCTCGTTGATGTGGACGGGGCCGTCCGGCGTGACGACGCGCGTGCCCAGCTCGTTCGCCGCGCGCGGGCCGAAGTCGCCGCGCCCGGTGTTGTCGGACAGCAGCAGGACGGGCCGGCCGTCGTAGTTCGGGTCGTTGCGGAGGGTGTCGGCGAACTCCTCCGGGGACATCCGGTGGTCGCCGACGGACGGCCCGTGCTCGTCGCCGGGCATGTCCACGACGTACCGGTGCTCCTCCGGCGGGACGCGGTCGGCGTTCGGGTGCGCCGGGTTGCCCTCGGAGTCGTGGAAGGACCGCCCGGACGGCGTCTCGTCGCTCTGCCGGAAGTGGTCGCGGAGGTGCTCCGGGACGTTCTCCGGGACGGGCCGCGGGTCATGCTCGCCGCGCGGAGCCGCGTCATGCTCCTCGGGCGTGGCCGGGTCATGGTCACGCGAGGTCGGCTCGTGCTCTTCGGGGTTGGACGGCTCGTGATCGCGCGGGCTGGGCTCGTGCTCTTCGGGGTTGGTCGAGTCGTGGTCGCGCGGGCTTGGCTCGTGCTCCTCGGGCGTGGCCGGATCGTGGTCGCGGGATGTCGGCTCGTGCTCTTCCGGGTTGGTCGAGTCGTGGTCGCGCGGGGTCGGCTCGTGCTCCTCGGGCGTGCTCGGCTCGTGGTCGCGCGTCGTCGGCTCGGACGGCTCGTTGTCGCGCGTGGCGGGGTCGTGCTCGTCCTGGGTGGACGGGTCGTTGTCGCGGGACGCGGGGTCGTGCTCGTCCGGGTTTGCGGGGTCGCGCTCCGGCGCGGGGCCGGACTCGTGCTCCTGCAGGTCGTGGGAGGTCGGCTCCTGCTCCTGCTGCGGGGACGGCTCGTGCTCGCCGTTCGACGCAGGATCAGGCTCGCTCTTGGGCGACGGCTCGGAGGAGTCGTTCTCCTGCGGCGTCTGCTCCTGCGTGCTCTGCTCCTGGGGCGCCTGCTCCTGCGGGCTCTGCTCCTGGGGCGCCTGCTCCTGCGGACTCTGGTCCTGCGGAGCCTGCTCGTGCGGCGTCTGCTCCTGGGGCGACTGGTCCTGCGGGGTCTGCTCCTGGGGGCTCTGCTCCTGCGGGGTTTGCTCGTCGGGGACGTGTTCGACCGGGGGCTGGTCGCTGTGGATGACGCCCTGGTCGTCCACCTTCGGGCCGGTCGTGGGCTCCTGGCCGTCGCGGGACGGGTCGGACGAGCCCTGGTCGTCGCCGGCGGGGCGGTTCTCCGGGCGGGGCGGCTCGTTGCCGGAGCCGGAGCCGGAACCGGCGGTGGACGGACGCGTCGACGGTTCGCCGGACGGGCTCGCGCCGCGTCCCGACGAGGACGAGGACGACGACGGCGAGGAGCCGCTCGGGGCGCCGCCGTCGCCGCCCGGCATGAAGACCGGCATCGGCGTGACGGCGGGGCCGTTGTCGTTCGGGGAGGTGTGGTCGCCGGTGTGGTCGCCTTCGCCGTCCGCGCCGGGACGCGTGCGGGTGCCGTCCGGGGACGGCGAGGCCAGGTTCGTCCCGCGCGGACCGCCGCCGCTGCCCGTGGGCGCAGGCGAGGTGCCGGACGGGCCCGTCCCGGACGGCGTGGTCGAAGGCCCGGCGCCGGACGGCCGGTCCGACACGGAAGGTCCGGACGCGGATGGTCCGGAAGAAGATGGTCCCGAAGCAGATGGTCCAGAAGTGGAACCAGACGGTCCCGAAGTAGACGGTCCGGAAGCGGACGGTCCGGAAGCCGAGGGTCCGGACGAGATCGGGCCGGCGCCGGATGGCCCGGCGGACGTCGGGCCGGCAGCGGAAGGCCCAGGCCCGGACGGTCCGCTGCTGCTCGGAGAAGTAGACGGACCAGGCCCGCCGTCATGCGGAACGCCGGACGGCGAAGGCCCAGGCGACGAGGACGACGGGGACGAATTGCTGGAAGACGGCCCCGACTCGTTCTCGTGCGGGAACGACGCCAGGTCCGTGTGCGGGGTGTTCCCGCCGCCGTTCAGCGCCGACTCGATGGGATTCCGGCTGCCCGAGTCGTGCGAGGGGCCGCCACCCGAGTCGTGGGACGGCGTAGGCGAGTAGTCGCCGCCGCTGTGCGACGGCGAGGACGAGGGCGAGGACGAAGGCTCGCTGCTCGGCCCCGGGTCCCGGTAGGACGTCGTGGTCGGCGAATTTTCCGGCCCGCCGTTGGACGACGGATGGTCGCCGCCCTCGTTCCCGTGCGGCGACGACGACGGCGAGGACGACGGCTCCGAAGAAGGCGAGGAGGAAGGAGACGACGACGGGGACGACGACGGATCGTGCGTGGAGACCGGGTCGGCCGTCGGGGTCGTCGTGGGCTCCGTCGTCGGCGTGTTGGTCGAATCCGGGGCGTGGATGCCGTTGTTGTACTCGTTGAGCCCGCCCTTGGCGCCGCCGACCGCGCCGCCGAAACCGCCGGACGTGCCGCCCTTCGCGGCGGCCTCCAGGTCGATGTCGCGGCCGTGCGCGAGGTCGGTGGCCATGGAGCCGAGCGCGCCGCCCGCCGCGCCGCCGATGCCCTCGCGGGCGGCGCCCTTGAGCATGTTCCCGACCGCGCTGTCGGCCGCGCCGGAAAGTCCGGGGATCTTGCCGACGCCGTGCCCGACGGCGCCGCCGACCGCGCCGCCGATGGCGCCGTCCAGCATGGAGGTGCCGACCTGCTTGAGGTCGATCCCGTCGCGGTGGCCCTGGGCGACCTGGATGCCCTGGATCAGCAGGTCCAGCCCGCCGCCCTGCAGCAGGCCCATGATCGCGCCCTTGGCGATCGAGGACAGCAGGTTCTCGCCGAGCCGCTCCAGCAGCTGGGTCGCCATCGTCCGCGCGGTGGCCCAGGCGCCCGCCTCGACCGCCGGGATCGCCGCGGTGGACGCGCCGAACGTCTCGAATGCCGCCGCGATCAGCCAGGCGATCTGGATCGCCGTCACGATCAGCAGCGCGATGAACATGTACTTGCCGTACTCGATCTCGGTGGCGCCCTGTTCGAGCACCTTCCCGAGCGCGTCACAGGCCTCGGCGAGCTTCGGCAGGATCTCCGGGTCGGTGGCGGTCCACTTGTCCCAGTTCTTCCGGAAGTTCTCGGCGGCCTGGCTGTCCAGCGCGCCGGACACGTCGCCGGCCGCCTTGTTCAGCTCCCCGATGAGGGAGGTCACGTCGCCGGACGCCGTGTGCCACGCCTCGGCGGCGCGCCGCATCGCGGTCTCGTCGCCTTCGGGCCAGTCCGTGCCGATGATCCAGGACAGCCACTTGACCTCGTCGGGGATCTCCATGCCCACGGGAAGGCCACCTCAAGGGAGTTCGGGGAGCGGGGGGACGGGGTGCCAGGCCCCGGACCGGCAGGTCAAGATCAAACCGTCCGGAAAGGGCTTTTATAGGTGCGATGCCTGGCGGGTGCAACCTCGCCCGGCCCGTCCGCGCGCCGCGGGGGCGGCGGGACGGGGCGGGCCGGGGTCATTTGATCTTCGAGTGGTGCTCGGCCTTGTCGTAGTTGTCGGCCATCTCGTCGATGCCGCCCTTGATGTCGTGCAGGGCCTTGCCGAGGTCGCCGAACGACTTGAGCATGTTCGTCGAGGGGGTCTCGTAGTTCTGCGCGAACTGCTGCCCGGTCTTGTCGTTGCCCCAGCACTTGCCCTCGGCCGAGAGCTTGCTGTTGAGCCGGGTGAAGATGTCCTTCAGGTGGTCAGCGCCCGTGTCGAAACCGGTGCCCGCCTTCCGCAGGGCCTTGGTGTCGACTTCCACATATCCGCCGTCGCTCATTTACCCAGCAATCCGTAGTGCTCGCGAATGGAGTCCATGTCGAACTTCTCGGGCAGCAGCTTGCCCAGGTCGAGGATGCCGCCGCCGGGCGAGCCCTTGGGGGCGATGTCCTCCATCGCCTGCCGGGTCTGCTCGGCGACCTGCTCGGACGCGGCGTTCGACGCCTCCAGGACCGCGGCGGACAGCTCGGCCGAGGCCAGCTTCCGGTAGACGCGGGGGTCGAGCTCCAGCTCGGTCATCCGGCCCTGCCGGTCCACCGTGACCCGGACCATCCCGTCGGCCGCCTCGGCGGACGCCTCGATCGTCGCGAGCCGTTCCTGGAGCCCCTTGAGCTTGTCCCGCTGCTCGCGGTACTGGCCCAGAAGCTCGTCGATGTGCGCCTGCCACTCAGCGCGCATGCCGCTCCCTCCCCATCGTCGGTCCCGACGACGTTACATGGGCACTTGCCGGACTTCGACCTTATGTGTAGCTAGTTCTTCCAGATCAGGACGTTCTGCACCTCGACGCCGAGCTCCGCCGCCGTCAGGCTCACCGGGCCCGCCGCGCCGCCCGCGGCGCCGCCGCGCGCGTAGTACGACTGGGCGAACACGACGCTCGAACCCTGCGAGTACGTCCGCGTCCAGCGCTCCGGGTCGCCGCGCAGCACCGGGATGCCGCTGCTCTTCGCCGGGCCCAGCAGCCGGGGCTCGGCGTGCAGGTCGATCGAGCGGACGACGGCCCGCGCGTCCACCGCGGACTCGAACTTCGCGATCGACAGCACGGTCACGATCGTCCGGGACGAGTTGAGGTACACGCCGGACGCCATCCGGGTCGTGCAGGGGTGCGTCCGCAGCGTCGAGAGCATCTGCGTGTTCGCGCGCAGCACGCACGACTCGTAGCGGGTGCCCTCCTGGGTGAAGGTGTTGCCCTTCGCCGTCCGGATCGACCGGGTGAGGATGCTCCACGGGTCGGCCGACCCGCCACCGCCGCCGCCCGCGGGCGGCGTGCTCCCCGACGAGGGCGGCGTATAGGACGGTGCGCTCGTCACCGGCGGCGGCAGGACCGCCACATGCCGCTTCGGCTTCTTGTCGCCGCCCGACAGCAGCACGAACGCGCCGACACCGCCGACGATCACGACCAGCGCCACGACGCCGAGGATGATGGCCAGCGCCGCACCGCCGCCGCCGCTCCGGGGCGGACCCGGAGGCGGGAAGCCCGGCGGGCCGGGCGGTGCCATCGGCCCTCCCGGCGGTGCCATCGGGCCGCCGGGCGGTCCCTGCGGGAACGGCTGCGGCCCGCCCATGGCCTGGTTCGGTGGGAATCCCGGCTGGCCAGCAGGGGGCTGACCGGGCCACTGAGGGTTCAATGCGCACTCCGGACGAGGGGTTGGTGATCACCGTGGGCCTGGCGGGGTCCGGCAAGACTAACGGCAGATCTGCGGGCTGTTCGTCCAGTTTTCGACGGACGGGAGGCGAAATCGGTGCCGTCCGAATTCGATCTCTTCCGGTTTCGGACGGACGCGCCCGACCGCCCGTGCCGGGCCCCGCGCCCGCCGGACCTCCTCCGGGACGCCTTCCGCGACCCCTCCGGGACGTCCCGGGACGGGCGGGAGAGCCGGGAAGGCGGGATCTCCGGGCCCACGCGCGGTGCGTTGGGCGACACGAGTCTCGTAGGCTTGCCGATCGAGGGAAGGGAGGCAGGTGACCGACTCCAACTGGCAGCTGGCCGTATTGCGCGACCTCGGCGCGACCCAGCGGGGCTTCGCCGACACCGCACCTGCCGAACCCCGCCCCGCCGCAGCTCAGGCCCCCGATCCCGGCGACATCGCCGGGACGGCCCAGGTCGCCGCGCGCTCCCCGGAGCCCGACCCGGCGACCGGCACCGGCGGCTTCCCCGGCCTCCCCGCCTCCGGCACTCCCGCCGCGCCCGGCCTCCCCACCTCCGGCACGTCCGGCCTTCCCGCCTCCGGCCCGCCCGGCGCGCCCGCGTCCGGTGCGCCCGGTGCGCCCGGCCTCCCCGCCTCCGGCGCGCCCGGTGCGCCCGGCGCGCCCGTGTCCGGTATGCCCGGCGGGTCTGGGACGTCCGCGTCCAGCGGGTCTGGGACGTCCGCGTCCAGCGGGTCTGGGACTTCCGCGTCCGGCGGGTCTGGGACTTCCGCGTCCGGCACACCTGGCCTGTCCTCCTCCGGGGCCGGTGCGCCTGGCCTGCCTGCCTCCGGTCCCGCCGCCGGGTCCGGCGCTTCTGGTCTGCCCTCGTCTGATCCCGCCGCTGCGTCCGGCGCGTCCGGGACGTCCGGCGCGGCCGGGGCCGGTGCGGGCCCCAATGCCGCGCCCGTCCCCAACGCCGGGGGTGCGTCTGGGGCTCCGGGGTCTGAGTCTTCGGCGTCCGGCGCGGGTGGGAGTGGCGAGTTCCCGACGGGGAGCCACCAGCAGCCTGCTCCGCACGCCGATGCGCCCGTGGCCGGGCCCGCTGCCGCCGATCTTGGGACGGCCACCGGACCGGGCAACGACGCGCCCTGGGGCGCGCCGCCGAGTCCGGACCAGCCGTCCACCGGAGAAGGCTTCCCCGGCGTTCAGGACGCGCAGGCCGCAGCGGGCGGTGCGCCGACCGGCGAAAGCAGCCCGTGGGGAGCGCCTGCGGCGTCCGGCTCGTCCGATGGCGACAAGACCGGGGGCCAGCCGGGTGGCGCCTGGGGTGCGCCCGCCGACGCCGGCCAGGCGGCTTCCGGTGACCAGGGGACCGGCACCGGCGCTTGGGGCACGCCCGGTCCGTCCTCCGGCGGCGACCAGAACCCGCAGGGCGAGACGCCTTGGGGCGCGCCGCCCGCCAACGCAGGACCTTCGCAGGACGGCTTCCCCGGCGTCGCGGCCCAGCAGAACGCGCAGCCGCCCGCCGCCGACGGCGGATGGGGACAGCCCCCGGCCAATCAGGACCCGTCCGCGTTCCCCGGCGCTCAAGGCCCCGACGCGGGCCGCCAGGATGGCGCGCCCGGCCAGCAAGGCCCAGGACAGCAGGGGACGGGGCAGCCCGAGCCGCTGCTGCACTCCGACTTCGCGTGGGAGGCGGCGATCAACCCCGTCCTCGGCGGGGTCGAGCAGCAGCAGGACGAGGCGCAGCAGCAGGCCGCCCCGCCGCAGCCGCAGCAGCCCGCGCCGAACCCGCAGCAGCAGGCCCAGCAGGCCGCGGCCGGCGGCCCGCACCCGGCGGACGAGCTGGTCCGCAAGAACGTGCACGGCGACAAGCTCGGCCGCCGGCTCGGCCGCGGCGTGCGGAAGGCGGTCGGCGGCGGGTCCGCGATGACCGCGCAGCAGCAGGCCGCGTTCGCCGACCTGATGGCGCGTCCGGTGCCGAGCTTCCGGCAGATCGCGATCGCCAGCGTCCGCGGCGGCGCGGGCAAGACCACGATGGCCGCGCTGCTCGCCAGCGAGCTGGCCCGCCACCGCCAGGACCGGGTCGTCGCGATCGACGCGGACGCCGAGCTGGGGTCGCTGCCGCTGCGGCTCGGGCTCGTCCCGCAGCTGTCGCTGACCGACCTGGCGCAGGCGAGCCCGTCCACTTTCGACGAGGTGTCGCGGTTCCTGTCCCGGACGTCCGAGGGGCTGTGGGTGCTGTCGTCCACCCGCGGCGGCCGGATGTCGCAGGAGTTCTCGATCCAGACGTTCCAGCGGGCGCTCAGCTCGGTGAGCCGGTTCGTCAGCGCGGCCGTGGTGGACTGCGGCGCGGGCATCCTGACCGAGGTCAACCAGGGGATCATCGCGCAGACGCACGCGCTGGTGCTGGTCACGCCCGGCACCGTGGACGGCGCGCTGAGCGCGCGCGGGGCGCTGGAGTGGTTCGCCAACAACGGAAGGCAGCACGTGTTCCAGCGCGCCGTGGTGGCCATGGTGTCGCACGCCCCGCAGATCAACGCCGACCTCGGCCGGGCGCAGGAGATGCTCACCGCCTGGGGCCTGCCGGTCGTGCACGTCCCCTACGACCGCCAGGTGGCGACCGGCGCGGCGCTCGACCTGGACAAGATCGGCGGCGCCACCCGGCAGGCCGCCACCAAGATCGTCTACCAGGCGTTCGCGCGCTCGCTCGGCCTGCCGGGGGTGCAGGGATGAGCCTGGACCTGGTGGCCCTCGCGCGCCGGCGGCCGGACGTGTTCGCCGTCGCGGACGGCCTGGCCGCGATGGGCGAGCCCATCCACATCCGCGGCGGCGAGAACGAGCCGCCCACCCGCCTGTTCGACGCCGCCGGGCGCCTGCTGGTCTCGATCGAGGAGCCGGTCGAGGTGACCGTCGCCAGCGAGATCGCGCGGCTGCTCGGCGCCGAGTTCGCCGCCCGCGTCGGCGCGCCGGTCTGGTGGGTGGACGTCCGCGCCGTCGCCGACATCCCCGAGGCCGCCCGCGTCGCGCGCCGCTTCTCCGACGCGCTCGTCCACTGGGTCGGCGGCACCGTCTATCCGGACGGCGAGTCCGACGCTCCCGCGCGAAGCTGGCGCGCCGACCCGGCCGCCGCCGGCGACCCGTCCGTGATCGGCGGCCCCGGACCGTCCTGACCCGGTGTCGCCGGGCGGTGTGATCTATGTCGCGTTCCGGCATGAGCCGGTGCGACGCGGGTAATTGCCGCGCGGGGTCGGATGTGGAACGAGGGCCGTCGCGGGAGGCCTCCCGCGACGGCCCTCGGTATTCGCGCCCTCGCCCCCGGTCTGCGCCTTCGCCTCGGTCTGCGCCTTCGCCCCCGGTCTGTGCCCTTGCCCTCGGGTTCGCGCCGCACCTCGGTTTGCGCCCACCTCGGTTTGCGCCCACCTCGGGTTGCGCCCACCTCGGCTTCGCCCGTGACGACCGGGGCCGTTCAGGGGCGGTTCAGGGACGTGCGGAGCTTGGCGAGGATCTCGTCGGCCGTCCGCAGGTCCTGCGGTTCACGCCGTCCATTCAAGATCGCGAGAGCCCGCGCACGAAGGCCCTTTCACGCCACCTTGACGCCGCTACGGACGGTTTTCGCGCGGCTTTGACGCCGGTCGGCGCGGATCCGCGCCGCCGCCTTGGCGGGTCAGGAGGCTTGGGGGTTCTGGAGGTGTTGGAGGAGGCGGCGGTGGCGCTGCCAGCCCTCGGGGGAGCGGCCGTCGCCCAGCGGGAACAGGGTCATCGGCGCGCGCGGCGGGCCGACCTGCTGGCCGGGGATGCCCTGCGGGGCGGGGACGGCCCCGGCGACGGCGAGCGCGACGGGCGCGGCGGTGCCGGTCCAGCGCGGCTCGGTGGTGAGGTCGGCGCGTCCCGGGGTGAGCTGGACCAGCAGGGACGCGACGGGCCGGTCGGCCGCGATCGCGCCGACGAGCTGCGGCAGGTGGGCCAGGGGCGGCGGATCCTGCGGGGCGTAGCCGACGGTGACCGTGGTCGCCTCGTTCACGGCGCCGCCGCCCGCCGCGGTGAAGGCGCAGACCGCCTGCGCGGGGCGCGGGCCGTCCCCGGCGACGACGACGCGCGCCGACTCCCGGTTGCGGACGTGCTCGGTGAACCGGTCCGGACGCCACGGTTCGGCGACCGGCTCGGCCGTGCCCCAGCCCAGCGGTGACTTGCCGGTGAGCAGCTGCAGCATGCGCTCGACGGTGCCGCCGACCTCGCCGTCCGCGGCGCCGTGCCGGACCCGGTAGGTCAGGCCGAGCTGCGCCCCCACCGGACCGGACGGCCGGGAGGTGAAACCGGGCGCGTAGTCGCGCGCGTCCGGGACGGGTTCGAAGGACGCGCCGGTCCAGCGCATCGGACGTCCGGTGAGGCCCTCGTAGTAGGCCTCGCCGTCGCGGATCACCCACTGCGGGCCCGATCCGGCCGCGCCGACGCGCAGCGGCAGCGTGATCCGGGACCCGGGAGGCGTGACGAGCTGCACGGCGCGGCCGGACCCGGCGCAGTCGGCGAGCGCGTCGACCAGCCATGCCGACAGGGGGACCACGGGCCGGTCCTGAAGGACGATCATGGCCCGTTCGGTCAGTGCGTCCACGGTGCTCATCGTTGCCGAAGTCTATTCCCGTCGGGATGCCGCTCCGTGCGGCGGACGCCGTCATACCAGCGTGGCGGGACGAATTTCGCGCGATTCGGGGGACGGAAGTCAGAGATGTGCTGAAATGTCCGCGATGCCGGAGGACGAGCGCGCCCGCAGGGCCCAACCCCCGCCCCGGGCCGTGCCCCCCGCACGCCCCGGCCGCCCTGCCATGCCCTCCAGCACCCCCACGCCCCCCGCACGTCCTGCGCATGTGGTGGGGGAGCGGGGTGGGGCTCATGCGTTGCCGCCGGCTCGGATGTCCTCCCGGTCGGTCTTCGAGAACGAGCCGGGGGACGGGGACGGGCCGCGGCGGACGGGGCGGGCCTGGCGGGTGCTGGGTGTGCTGTCGATCGTGATGTCGGTCGTCCTGGTCGCCGGGAGCATCGCGGCGTACGCGCTGTGGCGGCGGATCGACGGGCAGATCGGGCGCGAGAACGTGACCGGGCAGCTGCCCGCGAACCGCCCGCCGAAGCTGAACAACGCGATGAACATCCTGCTCATCGGGTCGGACTCGCGGGCGGGCGCGAACGCGCGGTACGGGACGGAGGTGGCCGGCGAGCGGTCCGACACCACGATCCTGCTGCACCTGTCGCCGGGCGGCGACCAGGCGATCGGGCTCAGCTTCCCGCGCGACTCGATGGTCCGGATCCCGGACTGCAAGCGCAAGAACGGCAACGTGGTGCCGGGCCGGCTGGACATGATCAACTCGGCGTTCGCGCAGGGCGGGTCGGCCTGCACTTGGGCCACCATCGAGTCGCTGACCAAGATCCACATCGACCACTTCGTGAAGGTGGACTTCACCGGGTTCAAGCGGGTCGTGGACGCGCTCGGCGGCGTGGAGATCTGCGTGCCGCGCCGGATCGACGACCCGAAGGCCGAGCTGCACCTGCGCCGCGGCCGCCAGATCGTGCACGGCGACCAGGCGCTCGGCTACGTCCGCACCCGGTACGTCCTCGGGGACGGCTCGGACCTCGGCCGGATCCGCCGCCAGCAGCAGTTCATGGCGTCGGTGGTGAAGAAGGCGACCGACAAGGGCATGCTCAAGGACCCCGGCCGGGTCTACGGCTTCCTCTCCGCGGTGGCGAAGTCGATCAAGGTGGACGACCAGTTCACCATGCAGGTCATGCGGAAGCTCGCCACCGGCCTGCAGGGGATGAGCGCGGGCAAGGTGCGGTTCGTGACCGTCCCGGTCGAGGCGTACCCGGCGGACAAGAACCGCGTCCAGTTCAACCAGGCGCAGGCCGAGCCGCTGTTCGAGGCGATCCGCCACGACAACGCGCCGCCCGCGCCCGCCCCTCCGCCGCCGGGCCAGGGCCCGAAGGGCGCGCAGGGCCCGCAGGGGCGGCCGGTAAAGGCCAAGCCCGTCCCGCCCGCGCAGGTCAAGGTGACCGTTCTGAACGCGACGTCCGAGCAGGGCCTGGCCGGACGCGTCGGGGACCAGCTCAAAGGCCGCGGATTCCAGGTGGTCAAGGTCGGCGGTAAGAAGGCCGGCGCGCATCCGAAGACCGAAATCCTTTTCGGGCCGGGCGCCGACCGCCAGGCCGCCGCGCTGGCCGCGGCCCTGCCCGGCCATCCGCCGCGAGCCTTCCCCGCCGGCACGCCCGGCATGGTCTACCTGGTCATCGGCACGGACGGCGCCGACGTAGGCCCCGGTGCCCGCCGCCCGCTCCCGAAGGTCGCCGGTGAGATCCGCGCCGACCGCGACGTCTGCGCCCCCCAGCGCTGAGCCCGGACGGCGACTTCGGAGGGACACAAATCCCAAGACCAGCCGGAATGACGGAATGGGGGTATCTTGTCCGCGCGCCCCTTTCCTCACTCCCGTCACGAGAGTCATGTCCAACGAGCCCTTTTGTTTGCTGATGACCGTGTATGGAGGCGATCACCCGGAGTACCTCCGGGACGCCTTCCGCAGCGCGGTGCACGACCAGGTCCTCCGGCCCGACCAGGTCGTCCTCGTCCGGGACGGACCCGTTTCGCATGAACTCGAACTGTGCCTGAAGGAACTCGTGGCGACCAGCCCGGTGGAGGTCACCTTCCTCCGGACGGAAACCAACCGCGGCCTCGGCCCGGCCCTCGACCTCGGCCTCTCCGCCTGCCGCCACGACATCGTCGCCAGGATGGACGCCGACGACGTCGCGGTGCCGCACCGGTTCGCCGTGCAGGTGCCGATCGTCCGGGACGGCGCCGACCTCTGCGGAGCGGGCCTGCTGGAGTTCGCGACCTCCGTGGACGACCTGGTCGGCCTGCGCACCCCGCCGAGCGACCCGAAGGACATCGCCCGCTACTCGCGCCTCCACGACCCCTTCAACCACCCGACCGTGGTCTACCGGCGGCGCGCCGTGGACGCGGCCGGCGGTTACGGCGACCTGCCGCTGATGGAGGACTACTGGCTGTTCGTCCGCATGATCGCGGGTGGCGCCCGGGTCGTGAACGTGCCCGAGCCCCTCGTCTACTACCGCGTCGGGGACGGAGCCTACGAGCGCCGAGGCGGCCGTGACCTGCTGCGGTCGGAGATCAGGCTGCAACGGGAGATGCTGCGCGGTGGCCACCTCTCGCGGACGCAGTACGTCCGCAACCTGGTGATCCGCGGCGGCTACCGGCTCGTCCCGACGGTGGTCCGCCGTCCGGTGTACCGGATGGTGGTGGCCCCTTACGGCGCGCGCAGGAACCGCGCTCGCGACGACCAGGGGCCAGCGCCGCACGATTCGAAGCCGCACGATTCGAAGCCGCAGGATTCAGCGCTGCAGGACTGACCGCCACGGAATCAACGCGGCAGGTCTCAGAGCGACGGGACTGAGCGCCCATGACGGGGGCGGCTGACCGATACCGGTCAGCCGCCCCTGCTGTCAGGCCCAAGATCCTCGTCAGCCGACCGGGCGGCTCCACAGCAGCGGCTGCTCCGCCTTCTGCGTCACGCTGGACCCGACGCCCAGGACCGAGTCGTCCAGCACGGTCAGCCCGTCCACCTCCTGGTCACCGGTGCCGCGCAGCGCCGACGGCGCGGTGGCGAGCTTCCAGTCGGCGCCCGTCGCAGACGTCCAGACGATCACGTCGCGGGTTCCGGCGCGGCCGGTGATTCCGGTCGCGACGAAACCCTTCGGAGTGGCGGTGAGGGCGGTCAGCTGGAAGTCACGCGCCCCCTGCGGCAGCGGCGGACGGCTTTCCCGCCAGGACTTGCCGCCGTCGGATGAGACGTAGCCGACGGGCGCGGGCCCGGTCGAGCCGACGCCGGTGCCGAGGGCGACCAGACTGGAGTCGCGTGCAGCGACGCTGGTCAGCGAGCCGTCGGCCAGGCCCGACGGGACCGGGAGCCGCTGGAGCGTCCACTGCGTGCCGTCCGGGGAGGTCCACACACCGGGACGGGCCGCAGGCCCCTGGCCGATTTTCGGGTCGCGGACGCCGCCGACCGCGACGAAGCCGTTCGGTGTCGAAGCCGCGTCCCGGAGCCAGCGGTTGGAGTTGGGGCGGGCGATCAGCCCGTCGTCGCCGGTGCTGCGCCCACGCTGCCAGCTCTTCAGGTCCGGGGAAAACCAGACGGCACCGGACAGGCCGTCCTCACCGACGATCACGTAGCCCTTCGGCCCTGCCGCGGCGCTGTAGGTCGCGAGTGCGGTGTTGCGCGCCGGCTGGAACGGTGCGGCCGAGTCGGCGGCCTGCCAGGCATTCCCGTCGGCCGAGGTGAGGACGAGCGGGCGGCGCGGCGAGTTCTGGTCCGAGCCGACGGCCAGCCAGCCGGCCTTCCCCGACACCACGGACTGGAGCCGCTGGGGGCCCGATCTCGTCGGCACGCCCTTGGCCTTCGCCCAGGTCCTCCCGTCCGAGCCGGTCCACACTGCGGCGTCTCCGCCCGCGCTGCCGACGGCGACCACCTTTCCGGCGGACGCGTCGACGGCGGCGACCGATCGGTCGGGACGGACGAGTCCGGGGACGCGCGCCGGGTCGGCGGGCAGCCGGGTTCCCGAGCCGTCCCATGCGGCGAGCAACGCGGCGGGGCCACCGTGCGCGTCCTGGCCGACCAGGACCGGCTGGTCACTGCTCAGCGCGAAGCCGTTCGCCGAACGGCCGTCGGGCGTGTCCAGCGTGCCGCCGTCCTGCCAGGTCCTGCCGTCCGCACTGCGCGAGACCAGCAGGTCGCGGCCGCGCGCGACCAGGGCTGCGAAGCCCTTGTCCGAGCCCGCGATCCGCGTTGTGAAGCGGTACCCGGGAGTCTGGAGCACGCCCGCCTTCGTCCAGGAGCCGCCGTCCTTGGAGAGGAACGCCTGCGCGTAGGTCTTGCCGCCGTCGGTGACTTCCCGCAAGGCGACGAACCCGGTCGGGCCGCCGCCGACCACCAGGCCGCGCGTACCCTTCGGAACGGGGACGACGGACTCGGTCCAGCTCTTCCCGCCGTTGGTGGACCGCCAGATCTTGCGCCCTGCGTGCTTGGCGTCGACCGTGTGGATGCCTTCCAGGAGCAGTGTCGAGCCGGAGGCCGCCGCGTCGTAGAGCGAGACCGTGCCCTTGCGGATGGGAAGCCCCAGATGTCCGCCGGAGTGCTCCTCCCACCGGCTCCCGTCGGCGGACGTCCACACCGCTGGGACGCTGTCACGGAAGTCGCCTCGCGCGGATGTCTCGCCGACCGCGACGAAGCCCGAGTCCGTTGAGATCAGCCGCTTGACGTGGGACTTCGCCCCGAACTGGTTGCCGGCGGGATCGGGTTGGCGGCGCCATTCGCGGCCTTCGGCGCTCGTCCAGACCGTTCCGCCGCCGGGGCGGGTGCCGATGGCCACCCAGCCGCGTGAGGAGCCCGCGATCAGGTTCGGCATCTCGCCCGGGCCGGGCTCGTCGCCGTCGGTGTCGTGGACGGCCGCCGGTGCGAAGGTGCGGCCGGAGTCCGTGGACACCAGGAACCAGCCACGGCTGTCCTCGCCGCCGACCGCCACGACGGTCGTGCCCACGGCGTCCACTCCGGTGAGGCGACGGGCGCGGCCGTCCTGGGCGGACAACTGTCCGGCCGGGAAGACCTTGTCCCCGACCGTCACGCTCTCGCCGGCGCCGTCCTTCCCGTCGCCGGTCAGCAGGAAGAACCCTCCGCCCGCCGCGATCACGACGACGACGAGGCCCGCGAGACCGATGAACAGCGGCTTCTTGACGCCGCGCTTGGCTCCCTTGGTGCTCTTGCCCCCGGCGCGCCACGGCTCGTCGATGACCGGCGGAGGCGCGACCGGTTGCACACCCGCACCGATAGGAGGCGTGGTTCCGGGGATCTGCTGCGCGTAGGGGAAGCCGGACGGCTGGTCGGCGATCGTGTGGTCGGTGATCGTCCGATTGGCGGCATCGGGCTGCGGACCGCGCGCCAGGCCGCCCTGGGGGATCTGCTGTGCGTACGGGAACGGCTCTGGGGCCTGCGGCTTGTTGTCCGGGATCTCCTGGGCGTAAGGGAAGGGGTCGGAGGACCGTCGTGTCTCCGGGATTTGCTGCGCATAGGGGAACGGTTCGGGAGCCGAGGGCGTGGGGGTGTCCGGGATCTGCTGCGCGTAGGGGAAGGGGTCTACGGGCTTCGGTGGCTCGGGGATCTGCTGCGCGTACGGGAACGGCTCCGGAGCCGGAGGACCCTGCGGAGGTGACACCGGGTGCGGCCCCGACTCCTGCGGGCCGGGCAGGTCGTCCGGGAGGAGGGATTCGGGCTGGTCGTCGGCCGCGAGCCAGTTCGGAGGCGGCAGTGCGGCACCTTCGCCGTCGGGCTGCGCCGCGCGCTCGCCGTTCGGGTCCCCGGCCGGGGGCGTGGGTGGGGTCACACTCATCTCCAGGTCCGCACGAAACCAGCCGGCTCCGGCCGGTCAGACTGGATCATATCCGGACGCCTTACTGCGAAGACGTCAGTCGCCGCGCTGCTGGCGGCTCATCCATTGCAGCAGATCGGGTGTCAGGCGCTGGAACGTCCGTAGGTTGTGGCCGCCGTCCTTCGGGAACAGCGTGGTGAGCCGGAGCGGCGGCTTCGCCAACGCCGCGTACCGCTGGGCCTGGTCGAAGTCGGGGCCCTGCTCCGTCTGCGCGAGCAGCACCGCGACCGGCGGCGGGGGCATGTGCTCAAGCCTCCAGATGAGGTCGTTCTCATCGCGAACCTGCTTGCTACCGCCATACAGGTCCCCGGTCGTCGGGTCCTGCACCGACCGCAGGTATCCCCCCAGCGAGGCCGCCGCGCCGAACCGGTCCGAGTGCCGCGCGGCGAGCTTGACCGCGCAGTAGCCGCCGGTGGACTGCCCGATGACGCCCCAGCCGTGGGGGCCGGTGGCCGTCCGGTAGGTGGCGGCCACCGCCTGCGGGACGTCCTGCGAGAAGTACGTCTCGACCTGCGGTCCGGCAGGGATGTCGGTGCATTCCGTATCGCGCGGCGGCACGACCGTCGCCTTCATGATCACGTAAATGGTCGGCTGGACCGTGCCGGACCGCATGGCGGCGCTCGCGTCGCGCAGCAGCCCCTGCCGCTTGATGATGCCGCGCGGGTCGCCGGGGTACCCGGCGAGAACGAGCGAGACCGGGAAGCGGCGGGCCTTGGCCTTCGGGTCGAAGTACTGCGGCGGTAGGTAGACGAAGGCATGCGCCTGGATTCCCGTGCGGACGCCCTGGACCGTGACATCCTCCAGTTGGCCGTCCACCGTGCCCGGACGCAGGCCGGACCCCGCGCCGAGCGGGGACACCTTGCGCGCGAGCGGTCGGAACGCCATCGGTCCGGCCGTGTTCGCGCCGTGGAACTGGCCGGTGCCGTTGGTCGTGCCGAACAAGTCCGACCAGCTCACGAAGAACAGGAAGTTCGCGTTGATCCCGGCCGCCACGGCGAGCAGCAGGGCGACCTGGCTGGCGGTCACGAGCCCGAGTCGCATGGCGAGCGGCGCGGGACCGCGCCCCGCCGCGCGGGGGAGCAGCCAGACGGCGAGCCCGGTCACCCCCACGGCCGCAATGATCAGCAGAGCGATCAGCCAGCCGCTTGTCGGTCCCACACCGTCTCCGTCCGTTCCACGGGGTCCCATTCGCCACACCAGGGCAGATTGGCTAGTTTGCCGTAGATTGTCATGCGGAGCCTCAACGATCCCCCCGCGCCGGTCCGGCGGATCACCGACCGTCCACTCGCCGTCCTGGCCCTGGGCGCGCTGATCAGCGCCCTGGTGGCGGCGCTCGGACTGGCCTTCTCGGCGGGGGACGGCAAGTCCGAACCGCCCCGCCGCACCCGTGCGACGAGCGCCCCGACGGCGTCCCCGGCGCCACCCGGCCCGCCGACCAAGCCGCTGATCGCTTCGAACTTCCCCGATCCATCGGTGATCAAGGCGGCGGACGGCTACTACGCCTTCGCCACCAACGACGGCGGGCGCAACGTGCCGATCGCGAAGGCCCCGTCCGCGACCGGTCCCTGGACGCGCGCAGGCACCGACGCGCTGCCCGCACTGCCCGCCTGGGCGGCGAGCGGCCGGACCTGGGCTCCGGACGTGTCGGCCCGCTCCGACGGCTCCTACCTGCTCTACTTCACGGCCCAGCAGCGATCGTCAGGCAATCAGTGCCTCGGCGTGGCGATCGCGAGCGCCATCTCGGGCCCCTACACCCCGGCGAGTGACAATCCTCTCGTCTGCCGCGCCGGTCGCGACACCATCGACCCAGCCGCCTTCGTCGATGCCGACGGATCCCGGTACCTGCTCTACAAGCAGGAGGGCGCCGTGCGCGACCCCGGTGGCCTCTGGGTGCAGCGGCTCACCGCGGACGGCCTGTCCGGGGCCGGAGCGGCCGTCCGGGTGCTGACCAAGAGCACGGCCGAGCCGGAACTCGTCGAAGCGCCCGCCCTCGTCCGGCAGGACGGCAAGTATGTCCTCTTCTATGCGGCGGGTGTGTTCCACAGCAGCGAATACCAGACCCGGTATGCTATCTCGTCGTCCATCACGGGTCCGTACACGCGCGGGAGCCGCGCCCTGCTGACCACCACCGGCTACCGGGGCCAGATCACGGGACCGGGCGGAGCGGACGTGGTCCACGACGGCGCCAACTCGCACCTGGTCTTCCACGGAATCCTCCGGGCCCCTGGGGCCGACCCGCTCGTTCGCGGCATGTACATGGCCGACCTCGGCTGGGCGAACGGAACCCCGGTCGTCCGTGGCAGCCCCGTCCGGTACGAGGCGGAATCCGGTCGTCTTACCGGGCTGCAGACGAAGCGGAAGGTGTCCGGAGCGTCGAACGGCGCCACTGTGGGCACTCTCGACAACCCCAACAAGTTCGTCGAACTGGACGTCTACGCACCGACCGCGGGCGAGTACCAGGCACGCGCGGACTATGCGAACCGCGCCAGAGGCCCCGCCGCCCTGACCGTCCTGGTCAACGGAGCGGCTCCCGTGCCCCTCGCGCTGGCCGCCGACCCGGCGCACCGCTTCCATGACGCCACGGCCACCGTCATCCTGCGGACGGGCTGGAACGTCCTGCGCGTGACCGGCTCCCAGGGAGCGAGCGACCTCGACTGGCTGGAGATCTCCTGACCCTCGCCTGGAGACCGGCCCCCGCTTCGCCTACGAGGCGGACTTGGCCTTCTTGTCCGCCTGCCAGAGGGAGCCGGCTTCGGCGACGTCCCCGTCGTAGATCTTCCGGCCCCGGCGGAGCATGACACCGCGATGGCAGAGATCGACGAGCATCGGGATGTCGTGAGCGACGATGAGCATGGTCCGGCCCTCGTCCCGCAGTTCGCGGATGCGGGCTATGCACTTCTCCCGGAACGGCGGGTCGCCGACCGCCAGCACCTCGTCGATGAGGAAGATGTCGGGCTCGGTGTGGGCGGCGATCGAGAAGGCCAACCGCATGAACATGCCGGACGAGTAGAACTTGACCTCGGTGTCGAGGAAGCGCTCCACGCCGGAGAACTCGACGATGGTGTCGAACTTGCGCTTGATCTCGGCCTCGGACATGCCGAGGATGGCGCCGTTCAGGAACACGTTCTCGCGGCCGGTCAGCTCGGGATGCAGACCCGCGCCCACGTCGAGGAGTCCCGCGACCCGGCCCCGCACCCGGACGGTCCCGGCATCGGGCGACATCACGCCCGAGATCAGCTTGAGCAGGGTCGACTTCCCGGAACCGTTCAGCCCCATGAGGGCGACGGTTTCGCCCTGGGTGACCGTCAGGCTCACGTGGTGGAGGGCGTCGAAGCTCTCGGAGAGCGCCTGGCGCCGCGCCAGCCGGACGGTGATGTCCTTGATCGAGCGGGCGTGGCGGAGCGTGAACCGCTTGCTCACGTCCTCCACGACGACGGCGGGCGGACCGCCCGGGACGCGCTTGCCCTCGGAGAGATCGGTGGGGGCCGTCATCTCACATCTCCTGGGCGAAGCGCCGCTGGAGGCGAGCGAAGACCGCCTCGCCGATGAAGAAGAACATCAAGGCGCAGCCCAGCGCCGAGACCGTCCGGGCCGTCAGCGCGGGCGGCGGGGGGATGCGGCCGTCGCTCAGCGGCCCCCAGAAGCCGTGGTGGAACAGCTCCACGGCCGAAACGAGCGGGTTGAGCTGCCAGATCTGGAGCAACCAGCGCGGCGCGTGGTCGCGGACGTGGGTCCACGGGTAGACCATGGGGACCGTCCACGAGATCGTGAGCATCACGATGTCCACGACTTGCTCGACATCGTGGAAGAACACCGTCGCCGCGGCGCAGAGCAGGCCGAGGCCGAGCGCGAACAGCACCACGATCAGCAGGCCGACCGCCGCCCCCGCCACCCCGGTGAGGGTCGGCCGCCATCCGTAGCTGAGCGCGCCCGCGACGAGGATCGCCAGGGCGGGCAGGAAGTGGACGAGCGACACCAGCAGCGATGCGGACGGGAACAGCTCGCGCGGCAGGTACACCTTCCGTACGAGCGGCGCGTTGTGCAGTACGGACCGGGTCGCGGACTGGAGCGTCTCGGTGAAGAGCGTCACCAGGACCAGCCCGGAGAACAGGTAGATCGGGAAATCCTTGATGACCTTGTCCATGCCCATGAACACGCCGACGACGAAGTAGAAGACGGCGAAGTTCACGGCGGGCCGCACGTAGGACCAGCCGAGCCCGAGCAGGGATCCCTTGTAGCGGGCCTTCAGCTCTCGTCGCAGCAGCAGCTTCAGCAGGTAGCGATGATGCACCACCTCCATCAGGCCGCCACGGCCGGCGGGGCTGCGCAGTTCGGGGTCCGCGGCCGTCCTCACCGTGCGCCCGTGCCTCGGCGATCCGAGCTGGACGGCGGGCGCACGGCCGGTACTCGCGGGACCCGCGTTCTGCGAGGCCGTCGTCATGACCGCTCGCGGACTTCCTCAGCGGCGAAGGTCGTGCGCCAGCTTTCCGGGGACGTGAGCTGAGGCTGCGCGGCCTTGTAAGCGGCGACGAGCTTGGGCCACTCCTGGTACAACCGCGTGTGCAAGGCCGTGGTGCGCTTCAGGATCGACCGGTACCGGGCGGGGTCCCGGCGGTACCAGGCGGTGCCGGTGCCGTCGGCCGCGGAGACGAGCGCGCTGTCGAAGCGCGACAGCCGCCACCAGTGCAGGTCGATGTGCGGAACCACGGTCTGCGGGTGCTCGGCGGCGTCCGGACGCAGCGGACGCAGGTGACGCAGACCGCTGGTCAGCGCGGTCTGGAACATGTCACGACGGCTGGACGGCGACGCCGCCTCGCGGCCCCGCCGTGGCGGACGCCGTCGGACGGCCGGGAACTCCTCGGGGTCCGGCCGGAAGGTCGCGTCGGGGAACCGCTTCCGCAGTTCGCGGATCTCGCCGAGCTTGGTCGGCAGCGTGTCGTGCATGTGCCCGGGGCCGGCGAGGACGTCCTCGATCGCCGACAGCATCAGCTCCGCGGCCGAGTACTGCATGGACAGGGCGTGCTTGACCGAGACGAAGAGGCTCTCCTTGAGGAGGTTCCCGCCACGGTCGTAGGGGGAGTGTAGTAGCGCCGAGACCAGGCGGTTCCGCTCGTGGTAGTACGCCTGCCAGTCGACGGTGTCGTCCTTGTCGTGCCACGGGACATGCCAGACGGCCACGCCGGGCATGGAGACGGTCGGGAAACCCGCTGCGCGGGCGCGGATGCCGAACTCGGCGTCGTCCCACTTGATGAACATCGGCATCGCGAGTCCGATCTCGCGGATCACCGAGGTCGGGATCAGGCACATCCACCAGCCGTTGTAGTCCACATCGATGCGCCGGTGCAGCCAGGCCGTCTCGCGCATCCGGTGGTACCCGAAGTCATGGCCGTGGAAGGTGTGCGGCGCGGGACCCCAGAACCATCGGTAGGGCGCGAGCGTCTCGCCGTAGGCGTGCAGGACGGACCGGTCGTAGAGGCTGAACATGTGACCGCCCACGATCGTGGGACGGCGGGTCAGATCGGCGAAGGCCACCGCGCGCAGGATGCTCTCCGGCTCGGTGACGACGTCGTCGTCCAGCAGCAGGACGTAGTCGGACGACCCCGCCCGCACGGTCTCGTCCATCGCCCGGGCGAAGCCGCCGGAGCCGCCGAGGTTCGCCTGCTCGATGACCCGCAGGCGGCCGTCCAGCGCCTTGGCGGCGTCGGTGAACCCGGAGTGGTCCTCGACGCGCTGCGTGCCCTGGTCGATCACCAGGATCTCGTCCAGGCCCTCCAGCAGTTCCGGGGCCTCGGCCAGGGCGGCGAGCTGCTTCACGCAGAAGTCGGGCCGGTTGAACGTGGTGATTCCGATGGTCGTCCGGCCGCGCGGGCGGTCCGTGGCGTCCACGCACCATTCCGCGCCTTCCAGGACGGCCGGACGCTCCCCGGCGGCTAGCTCCAGCCAGTACCAGCCGCCGTCCACGAACGGCTTCAGCGGCAGCGTGAACTCATGCTCGGCGACCTCGGCCGACTGCTCGCGCCGCACCTCCAGGCGCTGCGCATGCCCCTTGGAGTTGGAGCGGTAGACCAGGATCGCCGCGTCGCCGCGGACGCGGACGCGGAGGACGA
The DNA here is from genome assembly GCF_024172125.1 of Actinomadura rupiterrae. Lineage (GTDB taxonomy): Bacteria > Actinomycetota > Actinomycetes > Streptosporangiales > Streptosporangiaceae > Spirillospora > Spirillospora rupiterrae. The sequence continues at coordinate 3,960 of NZ_JAMZEA010000020.1, read as the reverse complement.
CCTCCTCCACGTCGGTCCAGCGCCGCCAGTACGCGGCGGGGAAGGCGTTGAAGTAGGTGAGGAAGGACACACGCCGACCGGCGGGGACGACCACGCGGCGCCGGTCGGTCTCCTCCTCGCGGTCCGCGCCGTCCCAGTGCGCGCCGTACTCGGTGTCCTCGGCACGGGACGCCTGGAGCGCCGACAGGTCCCGGAGGTCTCCCTCCAGGTAGAGGCGTCGGATGTCCTGGTCGTCGTCCATGGGCATGACGACGCGGTGCACCACCCGCAGGCCGGGTGTCGTCTCGGCGGTCATCGGTCCGTTCCTCCGGCGGTGAGCGGCGCGCCCTCGGTGAAGTGCGGGCGGAGCCGGTTGTCGAACATACTCAGCGCGCTTGCGATGGCCATGTGCATGTCGAGGTACTGGTAGGTCCCCAGCCGTCCGCCGAACAGAACGGAACGTTGTTCCGTCTCGCGCGCGGCGAGCGCCCGGTAGCGCAGCAGACGGTCGCGGTCCGCCGGGGTGTTGATCGGGTAGTACGGCTCGTCGCCGCGGTCGGCGAAGCGAGAGTACTCCCGCATGATGACCGTCCGGTCCGTCGGATAGTGAGTCCGCTCTGGGTGGAAGTGGCGGAACTCATGCACGCGCGTGTAGGGGACGTCCTCGTCGGCGTAGTTCATCACCGCCGTGCCCTGGTGGTCACCGGTCGGCCGGACCTCCATCTCGAAGTCCAGGGTGCGCCAACCGAGGTCGCCCTCCGCGTAGTCGAAATAGCGGTCGAGCGGGCCTGTGTAGACGACGGGCACTCGCCCAAGGACGTCGTCGCGGAGCGAGAAGAAGTCGGTGCCGAGCCTGACCTCGATCTTCGGGTGGTCGGCCATCCGCTCCAGCCAGGCCGTGTAGCCGTCAACCGGAAGCCCCTCGTAGCTGTCGTTGAAGTACCGGTCGTCGAAGGTGTACCGGACGGGCAGCCGGGTGATGATCTCCGCCGGCAGCTCGCGCGGGTCGGTCTGCCACTGCTTGGCTGTGTACCCCCGGATGAACGCCTCGTACAGGGGCCGCCCGATCAGGGAGACGGCCTTGTCCTCCAGGTTCGCGACCTCGGTGACCTCTGCGGCCTGCTCGGCGACCAGGGCACGTGCCTCGTCGGGGGTGAAGGCCCGTCCGAAGTACGCGCAGATCGTGCCGAGGCTGATCGGCATCGGGTAGACCTTGCCCTTGTAGGTCGTCAGCACCCGGTGCCGGTAGCCGGTGAAGGCCGTGAACCGGTTGGCGTACTCCCACACCCGCTCGTTGGACGTGTGGAAGAGGTGCGCTCCGTAGCGGTGGATCTCGATGCCTGTCTCCGGCTCGGGCTCGCTGTAGGCGTTCCCGCCGAGATGGTCGCGGCGCTCGACGACCAGGACGCGAAGTCCGAGCTCGGCCGCGCAACGTTCGGCAACGGTCAGGCCGAAGAAGCCCGAACCAACGACGATGAGATCAAAGTTCACGTGAGAGAACCCCGGCTGTGTGGAGGCGTGGACTTCTGGGGTGAAGTGGGACGTTCGATGTGATTGCGTCGATAAGATACCCGCCATGCGGCCCGTGGTCTTCCTCCATGTGGGTGCGCCCAAGAGCGGGACGACCTACCTCCAGAACGTTCTCTGGGAGAACCGCGGCGCACTCGCCGAGCAGGGCGTGCTGTATCCGGGAAGCGACCCGGCAGCGCACGTCCGTGCCGCCTTTGACCTGCGTGGCGCGTTCTTCGACGGTGATCGCGATCCTCATGTCACGGGGGCCTGGGGCCGGTTGGTGGACGAGGTCCGCGCCTGGGACGGCGGCGTTTCGATCATTTCCCAGGAACTGCTCGGCGCGGCTTTTCCAGATCATGTTCAGCGAGCTTTCAGTGATCTGTCCTTCGCCGATATCCACCTGGTGTGCACCGCCCGTGATCTTGCCCGTCAGATCCCGGCGCACTGGCAGGAGGACGTCAAGAACCGGATGACGCTGACCTTCGCGGAATACCTCGCCGGTCTTGAGGAGCCGCATGTGCCTCGCGGCCCGGACTGGCAGTGGATCCGGGAGTTCTGGCGCACTCAGGACCTCCCGGAGATGCTGCTCCGGTGGGGCGCGGGCACGCTGGTGCCGGCGTCCCAGGTGCATGTGGTGACGGTTCCGCCGCCCGGAGCGGACAGGGACCTGCTTTTCCGCCGGTACTGCGAGGCGGTCGGAATCGACGCCGACGGCTGCGACACGTCCGGGGTGTTCGGGAATCCGTCGCTCGGCCTGGCGGAGACCGCCTTCCTGCGCCGCCTGAACGAGGTGACCAGGGACGAGATTTCCTGGGCCGTTCACGATGACTTCATCAAGCATCAGCTCGCGCAGGACATGCTCGTCCGCCGTCCGGAAACGACCCGGATCAGGATGCCCGGCCGTTTCCTCTCCTGGGCCAGGGAGCGGTCGGAAGCGATGGCCGGTGAACTTCGGGAAGCGGGATACCGGGTGGCGGGTGACCTCGCCGACCTCGCCTCCACGGCCTCGGGGGAAGGCGTCGCCGATCCCGACGCCGCACCCCCCGAACAGGTTCTCGACGCCGCGTTGGAGTCACTGTCCGAGCTGTTGCGCACCTTGCGGGACCGACAGGACGCGGGCACCGAGACCGTCGAACTCGCTTCACTGCGCACCGACGTGGCCCGGATGCACAGCGACGCCGCGCACCTGCTCGCGGTCGCGACCCCGATGTCGGCGGTCGCCATGGCACCGGCCAAATGGGTCGTACGAGGGCTGAGTGAACGGCACGCCCCCGTCATGCGCGCGCGGGTGGCTTACTGGCACTACGTCGAGCGCCGCCGCGACGGCCGCGAACAGGAGAGGTGACGGCTTCCTCGATGGGGACGAACAAGAAGGTCTTCCTGCATGTCGGCGCACCGTTGCTGGGCGCGGACGCCGCGCAGGAGGCACTGTGGCATGCCGCCGACCGCCTGGCGCGGGGCGGGATCGGTTTCCCGCTGCACGGACCCGGTGACATGTTCGCGGCGACCATGGACCTGCGGGAGATGTCCTGGGGCGGACGACGCGACCCCGCCTGGATCGGGATGTGGGACAAGATCGCGACCCGCGCCGGCGAGTGGACCGGTGACCGGGTACTGCTGTCGCACGAGTTGCTCGCCGGGGCCACGGCGGAGCAGGCTCGCCGCGCCGTGGCCTCCTTCGGCGACGCCGAGGTCCACGTCGTGTTCACCGCGCGTGATCTCGCCCGGCAGCTCGCGGCGGATTGGTCGGAGCACATCCGGCACCAGCACACCGTGACCTTCGACCGGTTCGTGGATGACCTGGTCGAGCTGGGCATCGACGCGCCCGAGCCGTTCGGGCCGATGTTCTGGGGGCTGCACGACCCGGTGCGCGCCCTGCGCGCCTGGGCGACGGCGGTTCCCGCGGCGCGGGTGCACGTGGTCACCGCCCCGCACGGCGCGGACGGCCGTCCCGAACTGTGGCGCCGGTTCATGCGGCTGACCGGCATCGAAGCGGACTGGTGCGACCTGGCCGCGCTCCCGGAGGAGGGCGATCTCGGACGGACCGAGGCCGAACTGATCCGGCTCGTGAACGAACGGCTGCGCGGAGTGCTCGGCGACGCCTACGAACGGCTCGTCCGGCGGCATGTGGCGGGCGAGATCCTGCACGGGCGGCCGGGCGCTCGCGAGATCGTCGTCCCGGAACGGCATCGCACCTGGATCACTGAACGGTCCCGGATACTGGTGGCCGACCTGGAGGCCGCGGGCTACGAGGTGCTCGGAGACCTCGCGGACCTGCTTCCCGATCTTCCGCCCGCCGACGCCGGACCAGACGACGGCGCGCCGTCCGCCGACGCCCTGACCGACGCTGCGCTCGTGGTGATCGAAGCGGTCTTGCGGGACCTCGCGCGCGTGGAGGAGCGCCGGCAGATCGGGGATCTGAGCGTCGAACTGGGCAAGGTCCGCGACCAGCTCTCGGAGCTGGCCGCG
>NZ_JAMZEA010000019.1 GCF_024172125.1 Actinomadura rupiterrae | reverse complement strand
CACCGCGCAGGTCCTGCTGGCCGTCATGGCCAGCATGTACGCGGTCTACCACGGCCCCGAGGGGCTGGCCGCGATCGCCCAGCGCGCGCACGGGCACGCGCTGCGCCTGGCCGCGGGGCTGCGCGCGGGTGGTGTCGAGGTCGTCCACGAGCACTTCTTCGACACCGTGTTCGTGAACGTGCCGGGCCGCGCCGCCCAGATCGTCGCCGCCGCGCGCGAGCAGGGCGTGAACCTGCGCCTCGCCGACGCCGACCACGTCGGCATCGCCTGCGACGAGACCACCACCGACGAGCACGTCGCCGCCGTGTGGCGGGCGTTCGGCGTCGAGGGCGTCGAGGAGGGCCCGGCCGGGGACGCGCTGGACGCCGTCCGCCGCGAGACCCCGTACCTGACCCACCCGGTGTTCCACGCGCACCGCTCCGAGACCGCGATGCTGCGCTACCTGCGCCGCCTCCAGGACAAGGACATCGCGCTCGACGGTCGATGATCCCGCTCGGCTCCTGCACGATGAAGCTGAACGCCACGACCGAGATGGAGCCGGTCACCTGGCCGGAGTTCGCCCAACATCCACCCCTTCGCGCCGCTCGACCAGGCCGCCGGGTACGTCGAGCTGATCGGCGAGCTGGAGGACTGGCTGGCCGAGATCACCGGCTATGCGAAGGTGTCGGTGCAGCCGAACGCCGGGTCGCAGGGCGAGCTGGCCGGGCTGCTGGCCATCCGCGGGTACCACGAGTCGCGCGGGGAGAGCCACCGCAACATCTGCCTGATCCCGTCCTCGGCGCACGGCACCAACGCCGCGTCCGCGGGTGATGGCCGGGATGAAGGTCGTGGTCGTCAAGTGCGACGACGGCGGCAACATCGACGTGGACGACCTGCATGCCAAGATCGACAAGCACGGCGGCGCGCTCGCCGCGATCATGGTGACCTACCCGTCCACGCACGGCGTGTTCGAGGAGACCATCACCGACGTCTGCAAGGCCGTGCACGACGCCGGCGGCCAGGTCTACGTGGACGGCGCGAACCTGAACGCGCTGGTCGGGCTCGCCCGTCCCGGCGAGTTCGGCTCGGACGTGTCCCACCTGAACCTGCACAAGACCTTCTGCATCCCGCACGGCGGCGGCGGCCCGGGCGTCGGCCCGGTCGGCGTCCGCGAGCACCTGGCGCCGTTCCTGCCGTCCCACCCGCTTGCGCGCCGAGGGCCGGCCCGCAGGACACCGGCGTCGGGCCGATCTCGGCGGCGCCGTGGGGCTCGGCGGGCATCCTGCCGATCTCCTGGGCCTACATCGCCATGATGGGCCCGGACGGGCTGCGCGCCGCGACCGAGGGGCGCGATCATCGCCGCGAACTACCTGGCGGCCAAGCTGGCCCCGCACTTCCCGATCCTCTACACGGGCCGGGACGGGCTGGTCGCGCACGAGTGCATCGCCGACCTGCGGAAGATCACCAAGGACACCGGGATCACCGCCGAGGACGTCGCCAAGCGGCTGATCGACTACGGCTTCCACGCCCCGACGCTGGCGTTCCCGGTCGCCGGGACGCTGATGATCGAGCCGACCGAGAGCGAGGACCTCGCCGAGCTCGACCGGTTCGTGGACGCCATGGTGGAGATCCGCCGGGAGATCCAGGCCGTCGCGGACGGCACGTTCGACGCCGAGGACAACCCGCTGAAGAACGCGCCGCACACCGCCGACGCGCTGGTCACCGAGGACTGGAAGCACGCCTACACGCGCGAGCAGGCCGCCTACCCGCTGCCGTCGCTGCGCGAGGGCAAGTACTGGCCGCCCGTCCGCCGGATCGACCAGGCCTACGGCGACCGCAACCTGGTCTGCTCCTGCCCGCCGCCGGAGGCGTTCGAGGACTGACCCGCCCGTGCTGCCCGAGGGCCCGTCCCGGTCGGTTCCGGGGCGGGCCCTCGCTCGTCCGGGGGAGTGATCTACTTTGTAAAGGCGACGGGCCGGGCACATGATCAAGTCCGGGTGTGTCGGGGCGGGACGCCGGGCGGCCGGATCGCTAGGCTCGGTCCGCCGAACCCCCGTCCCCAGAGGGCAGTAGACGATCATGAGCGACAGCCCCGGCCCGCCGCCCGAGCCGTCCACCGACACCGCGACCGGCACCCCCGCCGCCCGCCCGACCCCCACACCCCAAACACTCGCCCCGGACGCGCGCGCGGCGGAGCTGTGCAAGGAGGCGCGGCGGCTGGCCGAGCAGGGCGAGTCCGACCGCGCGGCGGAGCTGTTCGGGGAGGTGCTGGCGCTCGGCGACACCCCGCTGCGGGCCCGCGCCGCGCTCGGCCTCGCGGTCGTGCTGGACGACGCGGGCGACGTGGCCGGGGCCCGCGAAGCCGACCGCGCCGCGATCGCCACCGGCGACGCCGAATACGGCGCGCGCGCCGCCTACCACCTTGCGCTCACCCACGAGCGCGCGGGGGAGCAGGACGAGGCCGAACCCGCCTGGCGCCTGGTGGTCGACTTCGGCAACCCGTCCTACCTGCCGCCCGCGCACCTGGCGCTCGCCCGGCTCGCCGACGACGCGGGCGACTTCGACCGCGCCCGCGCGCACTGGGAGGAGGACCGTCGCGACCGGCGACCGCGAGTACGGCCCGCTCGCCGCGCACGACCTGGCGCAGCGGCTGCTGGAGCGCGGCGAGCCCGCCCGCGCGCAGCGGGCGCTGACAGCCGGCCTGAAGCTGATAGATCGAGAGTCCGCGCCGCACGCGCACTCCCGGCTCGCCGTCGCGCTCGGCATCGCCTGCCTGGACCAGGCGATCGGCGCGTTCGGCGCCGCGCTGGGCGCCGCCGGGGAACCCACCGACAGCGAGGTCGGCCCCCTGGCGACCGAGCTGCTGGCCCGCACCCTGCCGCTGCGCGGCCGCGACGGCGAGGCCCGCGAGGCCTGGCGGCGCGGGCTGACCGACCCGGCGACCGCCGCGCAGGTGCGGGCGCGGCTGCGGCGCGAGTTCGGCTCCGACGACGGCGACGACCAGGCCGAACTGTGGTGGGAGCCGCTGCTGGAGCAGTCGGTCGCCGAGGGCTCGCTGCCCGCGCTGGCCGGCGAGGCGTTCGGCGCACTGGACCACATGTACGCCCTACTGGGCGTCCGCTACGCGGCCGAAGCCGCCGACCGCCGTCCCGGCGAGTCCCACGAGGTGATCGGACGCGCCGTCCGAGTGCCCTCCGACTACACCTGGGGCCCCCTGCTCCACGAAAGCTTCGCCGAACGCCTACGCCTCGCCATGGGCCCCACCGCCTCCCTCCCCCCCACCTGGCCCGACCCCTAGCCCCCACCTAACACCCCCGCAAGCCCCGCCCCCCCCCGAGCCCACACCCAACACCCCAAGCACCCCCAACCCACAGGCCACGCCTGACGTCCAGGACGCGCAGGGCGCGCTAGATGCCCCCTGCGTGCTTGACGTTTGGGGCGCACCCGACGCGCAGGGCATGCCTGACGTCCCGGGCGCCAGTGACCTCCCGCGTGCGCCTGACGGTCACAACGCCTCGGACTCCGAGGGCGCGGTTGACGCGCAGGGTGCGCCTGGTGGCCTGGCGTGGTTGAGGGGCCGGGCTCGGCGGGAGCCCGGGTTTGGCCTGGTGGGTGGGTTAGGCGGTTAGGTCGCTTTGGGCGACGACCTTGGTGACGTGGACGCGTACCAGGCACTCGGAGGGGACGGCGTTGCGCTTGCCGAACTCCTCGCCCTTCTCCTTGCCCATGTAGCGGGCGCCGATGGCGACGGCCCAGCGCAGCATCTCGTCCATGTCGGTGATGATCTCGGCCTTGCCGTCGATCATCACGAACGAGAAGGGCGGTTCCTGGTCGTCCACGGCGATCGACACCCGCGGGTCGCGGGCGAGCGCGCGGCCCTTGACGCCCTCCAGGGCGGTGTTGAACAGCAGGTCGTCGCCGTCCAGCACGAACCAGACGGGCGTGACGTGCGGGGCGCCGTTCTTGCGGGTGACCGCGACCTTGCCGGTGCGGGTGCCCTCGGTGACGAACGCGTGCCATTCGTCCTTGGTCATCGTCTTCATGGCCACAGTCTGTAACAGGAGGGACGGCCGTGGTCACGCGGGGGGCCGGTGCGCTACGGTGAGCAACATGGAGATCTTGACGGCGCACGGGCCCGCCGAGGTGACGGTGGACGATCCCCGCGCGGCGGACGGGGCCGCGTTCCTGATGGTGCTGACGCACGGCTCGAACGGCGGGCTGGACGCGCCGGACCTGCTGGCCGCCCGGGAGGCGGCGCTGGAGCTCGGCGGCGCGGTGGCGCGGGTGCAGCAGCCGTTCCGCAAGGCGGGCCGGCGCGCGCCCGGCGTGATCGAGAAGCAGGACGAGGCGTGGCTGGAGGTCGTCAAGCTGCTGCGCGACCGGTTCGGGGACGTCCCGCTGGTGCAGGGCGGGCGCAGCAACGGCGCGCGGGTGGCGTGCCGGACGGCCCGGGACGCGGGCGCGTCGGGTGTGGTGGCGCTGGCGTTCCCGCTGCATCCGCCGGGGAAGCCGGAGAAGTCGCGGGAGGGCGAGCTGCGCGCCGCGCGGATGCCGACGCTGGTGGTGAACGGCGACCGCGACCCGTTCGGCGTCCCGGAGCCCTCCGACGGCATCGACGTGGTCGTCCTGCCGGGGGAGCGGCACGACCTGAACAAGAACCCCGCCGCCGTCGGCATCGCGGTGGAGACCTGGCTCCGCCACTGGATCGGCCGCGCCTGACCCGGCGCCACGGGCCCCACCCGGCGCCACGGGCCCAGGGGCCTGAGTCGGCCTCACATGCCTGATCCGGCTCGACGCGCCTGAGCGGGCTTTACGCGCTTGCCGCGTCCTATCCGGTCTGGCGTGCCTGTCCTGGCCTCACCGGCCTGAGTCGGCCTCGCATGCCTGCTCGGGGCTTGCCTGCCTGAGCTGGCTTCGCGTGCTCGGGGACGGAGGCGTGGCCGGATCCGGTCCTGGACGGGGCTGGACAGCGTTGAGCCCCGGCGGCTCGGCCGGGGCTCGTTCTTCTTCCGTTCCCTGCCTCCGGTGGGTGGCCGGAGGGTCCGGTGGGGTGCTGCCGCCCCCGGAAAGATCACCCGTTCGGACTAGTCCCCCGTACGAGACTGGTCAGGCCACCGCGCCGAGACCGAGATCGGTCGGGCGGTGCGGGTCGACGACCTCCCCGTCGGGGAGCAGTTCACCGGTGTCCTCGAAGATCACGATGCCGTTGCACAGCAGGCTCCACCCCTGCTCGGGGTGGGAGGCCACGGTCCGCGCGGCGTCGCGGTCGGGTCCTTCGGAGGTGGGACAGTGCGGCTGGTGTGGGCACATCGGCGTGCCTCCGGTCTCAGGTGCTCGATGAGTGGTGCTTGTTCTTTACGACGCATCCGAGTGTGGAACGGTTCGACCCCGGGCTGCCATAGCCCGATGGGACGATTGTCCGGTGGTACCTCCGTACCGTTCGCGTGTGGTCCGCCTCACCCTCGGGTGCAGGTGATCAGCGTGCCCGCGCAAAGGTCACGACAACAGCACAACACGCCGTCCGATGCGTAAATTTCCCCGGTTCGTCCGGTGCGCTGTCCGGCACCGGCCGCGCGTCCGGTTCCGCCAAAGCGATCGTTCCGCCCCGGTGGGCGGGGGCCTGAGCCCTACGATTGCCCCTTGGGGCGGGGCCCGAGCCGTGGGGAGGTGAGGCCCGATGCGCGTGGCGCTGTTCGTCGCCTGCGTCGACGACGCGATGTTCCCGGGCACCGGGCGCGCGGTGACGTCCCTGCTGGAGCGGCTGGGCCACGAGGTGGTGTTCCCGGCCGACCAGACCTGCTGCGGCCAGCTGCACTGGACGACCGGCTACCGGCGCGAGGCGGCGGGCCTCGCGCGGCGGTTCGCCGGGGTCTTCGCCGGGGCCGGGGGGACGGTCGTGACGCCGTCGGCGTCCTGCGCGGCGGCGGTCCGGTCGTCCTACCGGAGCATCGCCCGCGCCGCCGGGGACCCCGGGCTCGAACGCGCCGCCGCCGGCCTGGAGGTCTACGAGCTGACCGAGTTCCTGGTGGACGTCCTGGGCGTGACCGACGTCGGCGCGCGGTTCCCGCACCGGGTCACCTACCAGCCGACCTGCCACGCCGCCAGGGCGCTGCGCGTCGGGGACCGCCCGCTGCGGCTGCTGCGCGCGGTGAAGGATCTTGAGCTGGTCGAGCTGCCGGCCGGCGAGGAGTGCTGCGGGTTCGGCGGCGCGTTCGCGGTCAAGAACGCGGACGTGTCGGTCGCGATGGTCGCCGACAAGGTCCGGCACGTCCGCGACACGGGCGCGGACGTCGTGTGCGCCCTGGACAACGCCTGCCTGGCCCACATCGGCGGCGCCCTGTCCCGGCTCCGCGCCGGGGTCCGCACCGCCCACCTCGCCGAGATCCTCGCCTCCACCGGGGACCCTTCATGATCCCCGTCGCGGGCATGGCCCTCGCCGGGGCCGGCGTGCTCGCAGGGGAGGGCTCGTGACTTCCGCTGCGGGCGGCCCTGATCCGCACGCGGGGTTCGGTATCGGGGCGCTGCTGGGGCTGGTGAACGGCCAGCAGGGGAGCGCGGCGCGGCGGCGCAGAGCTGAAGGCAAACCGGTCGTTCCGCGGTTCGCCGAGGCGGCACGGGAGGCACTGGCGGACGCCGGCGCGCGGCACGAACTGGCCGAGTCGGCCGCCGCGGCGCGCGAGCGGACGGCGGCGGCGGTCTCCGAGCTGCCCGACTGGGAGGCGCTGCGGGCGGCGGGCGCGGCCATCCGCGACCGGGCGCTGCTGGACCTGGACGTCCACCTGGAGACCTTCGAGCAGGCCGTCGCGGACGCGGGCGGGACGGTGCACTGGGCGCGCGACGCGTCCGCCGCGCGCCGGATCGTCGCCTCGCTCGTCCGGGACGCGGGGGACGGCGAGGTCGCGGTCGCCGACGGGCCCGTCCTGCGCGAGACCGGGCTGGCCGGTTCGCTCGCCGCACGCGGTCTGGCGGTGCTCGACGCGTCCGGGCCGGAGGGGCGCGACCGGGTGCGGGCGGCGCGCGTCGCCGTCACCGGGGCCGACTTCCTGGTCGCCGACTCCGGGACCGTCCTGCTGCTGGAGGCGGACGGCGCGGCCCGCGCGTGCCTGACACTGCCGGAGACGCTGGTGTGCGTCGCCGGGTTGGACCGGGTCGTCCCCGAATGGGAGGACATGGAGGTTTTGCTCCAGCTCCTGCCGCGCGCGGGGCGCGGCGACCGGCTCAGCCCGCAGGTGTCGGCGTGGTCCGGCGCCGTCCCGGGGGACGGCCCGGGCGAGGTGCACGTCGTGCTGGTCGACAACGGCCGCGCCCGGATCCTCGCCGACGAGGTCGGCCGCGAGGCGTTGCGCTGCATCGGCTGCGGTGCCTGCTCGGCAGTGTGCCCGGTCTACGAGCGGGTGGGGGAGCGCCCCTTCGACCCGCGCGGGACGGGCCGGTCCGGGCCGATCGGCGCGGTCTGGACGCCGCTGGCGCGCGGCGTGGACCGCGCTCCCGAGGCGTCGCTGCCGTTCGCGTCCACCCTGTGCGGGGCGTGCGCGGACGTCTGCCCGGTGAAGATCGACATCCCCGGCCTGCTGGTGCACCTGCGGGGCGAGGTGGTGGACGCGCGGCGGCACCGGCCCGTCCCGACACCGGAGCTGGCGGTGATGCGCGGCGTCGCCTGGACGATGGCCGACGCGCGCCGCTTCGAGACGGCGACCGGAAGCGGCGCCCGGTGGGCGCGGCTGCTGTCGCGCGGCGGCCGGATCCGGCGGCTCCCCGGCCTGCTGGGCCGCTGGACCGAGGCCCGCGACCTCACCGCACCCCCCGCCGAGCCCTTCCGAGCCTGGTGGCGCCGCCGCGCCCCCTCCCGCCGGAGCACCAAATGAGTGGGCGGGACGAGGCGCCGCGCGGTGAGAGCCCGCGCAGCGAAGCGCCGGGCCGGAGTGCGCGCAGCCGGATGCCGGGCCAGGGAAGCCCGTGCAACGCGGTGCCGGGTCGGGGGAGTGCGTGCAACGCGGTGCCGGGTCGGGGGAGTGCGCGCAGCGAGGTGCTGGGTCGGGGGAGTGTGTGCGGCTTCGGGGCGTCCTGGGGGCGGGGCGGATGAGTGGGCGGGACGAGGTGTTGGCGGGGGTGCGGGGGGCGCTCGGGGAGCGGCGGCGCGCGGACGTGGCGGTGCCGCGCGGGTACCTGACGCGGCTGACCGGGCCGGACGCGGCGTCGCGTGCGGATGTGGTGGCGCTGTTCACCGAGCGGGTCGCGGCGCTCGGGGTGGCCGTCCGGCATGTCGGCGGCGACGAGCTGGCGACGGCGGTGGCGGCGGTGCTGTGGGGATGGGAGGCCAAGCGGATCGTCGTCCCGGCCGACCTGCCGTACGGGTGGCTCGCCGACCTGGACGGGGTGCGGGCGCTGGCGGATTCGACGGTCCTGGACGTCCCGGCCCTGGCGGCCGTGGACGGCGTGGTGACCGGCTGCGCGGCGGCGGTGGCGCAGACCGGCACGGTCGTGCTGGACGGCGGACGCGCGCAGGGGCGCCGCGCGCTGACGCTCGTCCCGGACCGGCACCTGTGCGTCGTGCACGCCGACCAGATCGTGGGCTCGGTGCCCGAGGCGGTGCGGCGGCTCGACCCGGACGTCCCGCAGGCCTGGATCAGCGGACCTCCCGTCGCCACGCCCGGGGACGGCCCGCCGCACGGCCCCCGCACCCTGGAGATGCTGGTCGTCGAGGACTGAGCGCCGCGAGGTCAGCCGAGGTCAGCCGGGGTTGACGGCGGCCAGGACCAGGTCGAGGCCCGCGTTGAAGCGGGCGTCCCAGTCGACGGGGGGCTCACCGGGTTCGGCGCGCAGGTCGCCCCGCGTGTCGCGGACCTCCAGCGCGACGTGTCCGATGACGTAGCCGAGCAGGGTGTGCGCGGCGACGGCGGCGGTCTGCTCGGGGACGCCGCCGAGCCGCAGGTGCTCGCGCAGCGAGGCGACCGTCTCGGCGAGCGCGGGCGGGTTGCGGTGGGTGACCAGCAGCGGCAGCACGCCCGCGTGCTCGACCAGGCGGGCCCGGTAGCCGCGCGCCCAGCCCATCAGGCTCTCCCGCCAGCCCGCGCCGCCGGGGTCCGGGGCGGGCATCGCGCCGACGTGCGCGACCAGGTGGTCGAGCAGCTGCTCCTTGCCGCGGGGGAGGTGGTGGTAGATCGCCATCGCCTCGACCTCCAGCGCGTCGCCGAGCCGGCGCATGGTGAGCCGGGCGAGGCCCTGGCCGTCGATGATGTGCAGCGCGGACTCGATGATCCGGTCGGTGGTGAGCGGTGGGCGGTGCTGGGCGTTGATGCTCGGCTGCCGGACCATGGACGGTCCCTCCTGCTCGCGGGCGGCGACACCGCTCACCTTACTGCGTAAAGGCGGGATTCGGGGTGTCCGGGGTCACAACCGGCGTGTCCCGAGCGTACGCTGGCCCCTGACCGGTCACGAAGATCGACGGATGACGACGTACGCGCACGCGTACGAGCACGAGGTTCGAGGAGCACCGCATGCCGCTGGGTCGCCGCATCAGCAAGGACGTCGCCGCGCGGATGGAGGCCGACCGCGGTCTGGCCGGCACCTACCGCGACCGGCTCGGCGACGCCACGTCCGCCGAGGCCGCGCTGCGCGCCGCGCAGGCCGAGGGCCGTCCGGCGGACGAGGTGAAGGCGCTGGACGTCGCGTTCGACCTCGCGCTGACCGCCGCCATCGAGGCCGCGCAGGCCGCCGAGCGGGTCGAGATGGGCCCGAAGACCTACGCGCCCGAGGGCCAGGACGGCGCCGCCCGCCGCGCCGCCGAGATCGCCGCCCGCAAGGCCCGCGCCCGGTGGAGCGTCCGCCCGTGGACCGACGAGATCGATCGGCTCCGGACCGCCCGCGAGACCCACCGGTTGAGCTACCGTGCGGGACGGGGTGTCACCGCCGTGGCCTGACGCCACGTCCACGCACCGGACCCGGGCACCCTGCCTGCCGCGACACGCGCGGGGGCCTCGGCGCTCAGATCCGCTGCGCAGGCTTTCCGCTCGGGCCGACCGCGAGGATTTCCGCTCAGGTCGTCCGGGCGGGCTCGCCGCCCGGGTCGCCCGGGTCGTCCGGTCGTCGGGGCCGCTCGTCCGGACGGGGCGAGGTGAGCTTTTGACACGCACTAAGCCGACGACACAGCGGAGCGGAGTGGCACCGGAGAGCGAACTTTGGCATCCTCCCCTCTCGGGGAGCGCCGGGGGCCACCGCTGGGGGGCGGGGCGGTCCGGCCGGAACTGGCAGCCACCGGAGCTCGGGGGGCTTTCGCGAACGCGGGGGGAATGCAGGTGGAGCGCACGCCGCCGGACCGGGAACGGGTCCTGGAGTGCTATCAGGCCGGGGTGCGGGCGATCCGCGACCTGGCGGCGCGGGTGACCGACTGGACCGCTCCGACCCCCTGCACCGAGTGGCAGGTGATGGACCTGGCCGGGCACCTGCGCTGCGTCGCCGAGAGCTACCTGGAGTACCTGCAGGACTCCCCGGACAGCCGGTTGGCGAAGCTGTTCGCGCAGGACGCGGCGGCGGCGGTGCTGATCCGCCAGCAGGCCCGGCAGAACGCGGCGGAGCTGGCGGTGCTGCCGCCGGAGCCCGGCGGCGGGCGGATCACGGCGTTCACGGTGTCGGCCGGCGCGTACGCCGACCTGATGCCCGACATGTGGGACCGCACGCACCTGGTGTACCGGGGCACCAAGTACACCGTCGGCGACCACGCGGGCGCGGCGTGCGTGGAATGGCACCTGCACGCCTGGGACCTGGCGCGCGCGGTCGGCGCCGACTACCGCCCGCAGGATCCCGAGCTGCTGGTGTCGGCGTGGCACTGGGGCGTGCCGCACCTGCCGCTGTCGGCCGTCCGCGAGGCCGGACGCGGCGACGCGTGGGAAGCGGTACTGCGCTCGTCCGGACGTTCCCCGGTGTGGCCCGCCCCCGACCCCACACCACCCCCGCAGCCGCGCCGCCGCACCCGCCAGACCCGCAAACCCCCAGACAGCACCCCCACCCCCGAAACCCCCCAACCCACCACACCCCACTGAAACCAACCTCCACCCCGCTCGCGCCCCACCCACACCCACCCCACCGCCCTGCCAGCCCCGCCCCGCCGACCGCTCTGCCGGTCCGGCCGCGCCGACCGCACGGCGCCCCGACCGCTTCGCCGCGCTGGCCGTACACCGCGCAGACTGCTCGGCCGCGCCGCCGGTCCGGCCGCGCTGGCCCGTACGCCGCACTGACCGCGCAGCACGCTGCCGGTTCGACAGCGCTGCCGGCTCCGCCGCGCCGACCGGCGACGCGCTGACCGCACGAGGCGCAGACCGCATGCCGCCCAGACGGCATCGCCGCGAGGACGCCTCGGCCGCGCTGACCGCACGCCGCGCGGACGGCTCCGCCGCGCTGGCCGTGCGCAGCGCCGATCGCACGGGTCGCGGACGGCTTGGTCGCGCTGCTGGTTCTGACTCGCTGTCGGCTCGGACTCACTGACCGCACGGCGCGCCGGTGTCCTGGCGCGGTGGCGGTGCTGTTGCCGCTTTGATCGGGCAGGGTGGTGGTTCGCGTCGAGGGTTGGGGAGAGAGCGATGGGAACCGCCGTTTCTGAGTTCGTCGTGCAGCGGGATGGGCGTCCGGCGACCGCCGCGGAGCTGGGGCCGCTGGCTTTCGCCGGGTATGCGCATTTCACCGCGATGCAGGTGCGCGGTGGCGAGGTTCGCGGCCTGGACCTGCATCTGGACCGGTTGCGGAACGCGTCGCTGGAGCTTTTCGGACGCGCCGTCCCGGACGAGCGGGTGCGGGAGCTGCTGCGCGCGGGCATCGAGGCGGGCCCGGACGACCTGACGCTGTCGGCGTTCGTGTGTATTCATCGCAGCCCGCTGCGGAGGATGCCGACCTGGAGGTGCTGGTCCGGACGCGTCCGGCGGCGGAGGGGCCGCGGGGACCGCTGGCGTTGGCCGCTGTCGAGCACGAGCGGGACCTCCCCGCGATCAAGCACGTCGGCGAGGTCGGGAAGACCTACTACCGGCGGCGGGCGGAAGCCGAGGGCTTCGACGACACCGCGTTCGTGGATCGCCGGGGACGGATGTCGGAGGCGACCATTTGGAACCTGGCGTTCTGGGACGGCGAGGCCGAGGCGGTGGTGTGGCCGGACGCGCCGATGTTGGTCGGGACGACGATGGGGATCGTCCGGCGGCAGTTGGAGGCGATGGGCGTGCCGCAGATCGTCCAGGAGGTGACGCCGGAGGGCGTGGCGGACCTGTCCGGGGCGGTGGTGATGAACTCCTGGACGCCGGGCGTCGAGGTCCGCCGTCTCGGCGCCGTCGCCCTGCCGGACGCCGCAGAGTTCGTCGCCCTCCTCCACGAGGCCTACCGCGCCGAGCCCCTCACCACCCCCTGAACCCTGAACACCGCGGTCCCTTGGGCCCTGATCCGCTCCCGACGCCCCGCACGCCGAGCCACTCGCGCGCATGAGCGCTGGACCGCCCTCACCACGCCCCCAGCGCAGGGCCGCCCCGCCGCGCCCTGCACCCGAGCCGCGCCCTGCACCCCGCACCCCGCACCCCGCGCCCGCACCCCGCACCCCGCGCCCCGCACCCCGCGCCCGCACCCCGCGCGCTGGGCGCCTCACGGCGCTCTGAGCACCGCGCCCCGCGGCGAGCCGCGCGTCCCGCGCCCGTCCCTTGCGCCCCGCCCTGCGCCCTGCGCTCCGCGCCCTGCGCTCCGCGCGCTGCGCCCTGCGCTCCGCGCCCTGCGCTCCGCGCGCTGCGCCCTGCGCTCCGCGCGCTGCGCTCCGCGCGCTGCGCTCCGCGCGCTGCGCCCTGCGCTCCGCGCGCTGCGCCCTGCGCTCCGCGCGCTGCGCCCTGCGCTCCGCGTTGGGCCGGTCGCGGCGCTCTGGGCACCGCGCCCCGCGCTGAGCCGCGCGTCCCGCGCCCCGCCCCTTGCGCCCCACGCCCGACGCCCGACGCCCGACGCTATGCGCTCCGCGCGCTGGGCCCTGTGCCCTGCGCTCCGCGTTGGGCCGCGCGCGGCGCTCTGGGCACCGCGTCCTGCGCCGAGCCATGCGTCCCGCGCCCCGCCCCCACGCGCCGTGCCCGGCGCGCAGCGTCCCGCGTGCTGGGCTGCTCACGGCGCTCTGGGCGCCGAGCCGCGCGTCCCGGCGCGCTGGGTTTTGCGTGCTGGGCGGCTCGTGGCGGTTTGCGGGGTGGGGGCGTTTTGGGGCGGAGGGGGGTTCCTCACAGGGCGTTGAGCTGGGTGTGCGGCTCACATGGGGGTGTGTCGGGTGTGCGGACGATGTAGCAGTGGGGGTACACGGTGCGTGCCGTTGTGTAACGCGGCGCTTCTAGATTCTCGCGGTATCGCATCGAGGACACCGTGAGGAGACGCCATGACGGCGCTGATCGACCAGGCCCGGGACGTCCGCCGTCGGGGCCGCTGGATCGAGGACTGGAATCCGGACGACCCGGGGTTCTGGGCGTCCACCGGACGGCGGGTGGCGACCCGGAACCTGGTGGTGTCGATCGTCACCGAGCACCTCGGGTTCTGCGTGTGGCTGCTGTGGAGCATCGCGGTGCTGAACCTGAAGTCGGCCGGGTTCGCGCTGTCGGTCGGGCAGACGCTGTGGCTGACGACGCTTCCGAACCTGGTCGGGGCGGCGATGCGGGTGCCGTACACCTTCGCGCCGGCCCGGTTCGGCGGGCGGAACTGGACGGTGGTGAGCGCGCTGCTGCTGCTCGTCCCGTGCGGGCTGTTCGTCTATGCGGTGCACCATCCGGAGCTGCCGTTCTGGGCGCTGCTGCTGATCGCGTCGGCGACGGGGCTCGGCGGCGGGAACTTCGCGTCGTCGATGGCGAACATCACGCACTTCTACCCCGCTGACCGGCAGGGGCTCCCGCTCGGGCTGAACGCGGCGGGCGGCAACCTCGGGACGTCGGTGACGCAGCTGGCGATGCCGCCGCTGATCGTGGCGGCGGGGCTGGCTGCGGTCGGCTGGGTGTGGATGCCGCTGGTGCTGGTGGCCGCGGCGGCGGCGTACTTCCTGATGAACAACCTGGCGCACGCGTCCTCGGCGTACACGCCGCGGGAGATGGCCGCCTCGGCGCGGGACCCGCAGACGGTCGTGATGTCGGTGCTGTACGTGGGGACGTTCGGGTCGTTCATCGGCTACAGCTTCACGTTCGGGGTTCTGATCAAGAGCCAGTTCCCGCACGTGAACGGCGCGCACGTGATCTGGCTGGGCGCCCTGGCGGGGTCGCTGGCGCGGCCGCTGGGCGGCTGGCTGGCCGACCGGCTGGGCGGGGCGCGCGTGACGGTGGTGACGTTCCTGCTGATGGGCGCCGGTGTCGCGGCGGTGGCGTGGGCGGCCAAGGCCGGGTCGTGGCCGCTGTTCCTGAGCGCGTTCCTGTTCGTGTTCGTCGCGACGGGACTGGGCAACGGCTCGACCTACAAGATGATCCCGGCGATTTTCCGGGCGCGGGCGCTGGCGTCGGTGCCCGGAGCGGCTCGCGGTCAGGTGGACGAGGCGGCGGCGCTGGCGAGCGCGCGGCGGACGGCGGCGGCGGCGATCGGGATTATCTCGGCCGTCGGCGCGGCAGGCGGTGTGCTGATCCAGCAGACGTTCCGGATCTCGATCGAGCGGACGGGCGGCATCACGCCGGCGCTGCTGATCCTGGCGGGATTCTACGTCGCCTGCACGGCGCTGACGTGGGCGGTGTACCTGCGGAAGGTGCATGTGGGCGAGCACCGCCGGAGCCTCGCCGAAACCGGCGTCTGAGGACCGGCCGGAAACTTCGGGCGCGAAGGGCGCCTCCGTTCACCGGAGGCGCTCTTCGCGTTTTCGGATTGGATGCCGGTTCGTCCGGCGCGAATGGGCGGCGGTGTTGTATTGTCGGGCCATTTCGCGGCCGCCGGCGCCGTCGTTCATCGCGGGGGCTTCGGCCGGGCGGACGGCCCGTCCCCTACGCGCGCTTAGGGGGATGGCGGGGCGGATGGGGCGGAACGCAGGTCAGCGGGCGCCGAGTCCCCTGCGAGGGTGGGATAAAGGCCATCCAGTACACGGATATGGTTCCGTCCGTATTCCGGGATCGCTCTGGGGAGTGTAGGGGGTATCCGGCCCCGACGGCCGCTGTTATGGTGAATCTCGCCATTCAATATGGGCGCGAATCGATATGTTTTTCGCAGGGGGGAGGATGATGGCGGGAAATTCAGCGGATGATCGGCCGGAAACTTGATGGATGCTTGCCGCGGGAGCTGAAGTGAATTCAGGGCAGGAATGCATGGAGATCGGCGCGGAAACGGTGGTCCGGTTCGTTGAGATCGCGGCGCTGTCCACCAGGGACTCGCCGCGCGTCCTCGGGGAGGACCCGGACCACGTCCAGGCACTGGCGGCGGTGGAGGACGAACTGCCGCCCATTCTGGTGCACCGCGCCACGATGAACGTCATCGACGGGGCGCACCGCCTCAGAGCCGCGCGGCTGCGCGGCGACGACCGGATCCCGGTGCGGTTCTTCGACGGCGACGCGGCGGACGCGTTCGTCGTCGCGGTCCAGCACAACATCGCGCACGGGCTGCCGCTGTCGCTGGCGGACCGCAAGAGCGCGGCCGAGCGGATCATCGCCTCGCACCCCCAGTGGTCGGACCGCCGCATCGCCTCGTCCACCGGGATCGCGCCGGGCACGGTCGCCGAGATCAGGCGCCGCACCCGGGGCACCGCCGAGGTGCGGATCGGGCAGGACGGCCGGGCCCGGCCGGTGAACGGGGTGGAGGGCCGGCGGCTGGCCGCCGAGCTGATCCGCAAGGATCCGGGGCTGTCGCTCCGGCAGGTGGCGCGCGCGGTGGGCATCTCGCCCGAGACCGTCCGGGACGTGCGCAACCGCCTCAACCAGGGCGCCGACCCGGTGCCGGCGCCGCGCTCGGAGCGGAACCGCACCGTCAGCCTGGCCGCGCGCCGCCGCGCGCCCGCGGCCCGGCGCGCCGCCGAGCGCCGGACCCCGCCGTCCGAGCGGGCGGCGGTGGTGGAGCGGCTGCGCGGGGACCCGGCGCTGCGCTTCACCGAGACCGGCCGCAACCTGCTCATGCTGCTCAACGTGCACACGCTGAAGCAGCAGGACTGGGACGAGATCATCAACAACGTCCCGCCGCACCGGGTCGGCGTCGTCGCCCAACTGGCCCGCGACTGCGCCGAGCTGTGGACGGAGGTGGCGACGCGCATGGAAGGCAGAACGGTCGGCGTGGTCTGACCCCGCCCACCACCGGCCCGACCGCCGGACCCCGCCCGACCGCCGGACGCTGCCCAACCGACGGTCGCGCCCCGGTCCCCGGCCAAGGCCCGACCGCCGGCCAAGGCCCGAGCGCCGGGCACGGCCCGACTGACGGTCGCGCCTTGGGCGCCGGCCGCGGCCGACCGCCGGCCAAAGCCCGACCGCCGACCGCGGTCTGACCGCCGGACAAGGCCCGACCGCCGGCCGTGGTCTGACCGCCGGGCAAGGCCCGACCACCGGGCGTGGTCTGACTGCCGGGCGCGACGCGGGCACCGGGTGAGGTGGACGCGGTCGGCGTGTCCATTCAATGCTCCCGGTGGCGGGAGACGACCAACGCGCTCGCCAGAGCGATGAGCGCCACCGCGGCGAGGAGCCCCGCACCGGCCCAGGGGGACGGCACGTGCTGGACGTGCCGTCCGCCCAGGAGCCGGTCTCCCGCCGCGGTGGGCGAGTACCGCTCGGCGACCCGGGCCGGACCGTCCGGCAGCAGCCGGACCAGCAGCGAGTCGCCCACCGCCGCCCCGACCAGCAGCGCCCAGGCCGCGGTCGCCGAGCGCACCAGGAACCCCGTCGCCACCCCGGTCACCCCGGCCAGCGCCAGGTACAGTCCGCCCGCCGGCCCCGACAGTGCCCCGATCAGGAAGGACGCCGCCGAGCAGACGACCGCCTTGGCGGCCAGCACCCGGCCGCGCCGGGGCACCGCCACCAGGCTGAGCCGGATCATCCCGGTTGCGTACTCCGAGGTGACGCTGAGGGCCCCGAGCGCTGCCGCCAGCACCTGGACCAGCACGTAGCCGCCGACATCGGGCGCACCGCCCGCCGCGTCCGGCTGCCGCACCCGCAACACCACCGCCAGCAGCGCCGCCACCACCAGCACCCGCCGAGTCGCAGGCAACGCCGGCAACTTCGTCCCCTCCGCCCACACCGCATGCAGAAACGCCCGCACCACGCGCATCACCAGCCCCCCGCGACCGCGCACAGAAACAGCCCCGCGACAGCCACCGGCCCTCCCACAACAGCACGCAGCAACGAACACGCCGCGCGCGCCGCAGGGCCTCCCGCTGCGGAATGCGGGAACGGCCGTGCGACGCGTGCCGCGGGGCGTTCCGCGACGGCATGCAGAAGCGGATGTGCCGCACGTGTCGCAGGGTCTGCCGCTGCGGCATGCGGGAACGGCCGTGCGACGTGTGCTGCGGGGCGTCCCGCGACGGCACGCAGAAACGATCGCGCTGCGTGTGCCACAGGGCTAGCCGCGACCGCGTTCAGGAGCGGACGCGCCGCACATGCCGCAGGGTCTGCCGCTGCGGCGTGCCGGAACGGCCACGCGACGGGTGCTGCGGGGCGTCCCGCGACGGCATGCAGGAACGATCGCGCTGCGTGCGCGACAGGCCCTGCCGCGACCGCGTTCAGGAGCGATCGCGCCGCACGTGCCGCAGGGAGTCCCGTGACGGGACGCAGAAACGGACGCGCTGCGTGCGCCGCAGGGCTTGCCGCGACTGCGTTCAGGAGCGGACGCGCCGCGCGTGCCGCAGGGTCTGCCGCTTCGGCATGTGGGGACGGGCGCGCGACGCGTGCCGCGGGGCGTCGCGCGACGGCATTTAGGAGCGGACGTGTCGCGCGTGCCGCGGGTGCTGCGGGGCTTGTCGCGGCCGCATGTTGGAACGGTCGTGCGTTGTGCGTCGTCGGGCCTGCGGCGAGGGCGTGCAGGGATGGTTGCGGCGCGCGCGTTGCGGGGCCTGGCGTGACGGTGGGCAGGGGTGGTTGCGATGCGTGTGTCAGGGGGGTTGTCGCGGCGGCGTGAAGGGACGGGCGTGATGTGAGTTTCGGTGGGGCTGCTGCGGCAGGGGATGGGCGGGGTGGGGGTGTCATGGGGTTCCTGGCGGGGTGGTCAGGACGCGGTAGGCCTGTTCCAGGGTGGTGCGTTGCGGGGTCAGCTCGTGCAGGCGGACGGCGCAGCGCACCGTCAGCCGGTGGATCTCCGCGCCGTGCAGGCCGGTCACCAGGAGGCCGTCGCGGCCGGCGAAGCGGACCACCGCTCCGGCTTCGGCCAGCCGGCGGGCGAGGTAGCCGGGGTCGTCGCAGCGCACCAGGACCCGCTCGGCCGCGTCCGCGCGCATCAGGTCGTCGGCGCTGCCGTCGGCGACCAGCCGGCCCCGGTGCAGCACCAGGAACCGCTCGGCGACGCCGTCCAGCTCGTCGATGCGGCGGCCGGTGACCAGGACCGTGCGGCCCGCGCCGGCCAGGCCGCGCAGCAGCGCGCCCGCCCAGTCCGCGCCCGCCGGAGCGAAGCCCGCCGCGGGACTGTCGTAGATCAGCGTCTCGGGGTCGCCGAGCAGCGTCCCGGCGACGGCCAGCCGCAGCCGCAGCCCGGGAGGCAGGGTCCGGATGCGGTGCCGTCTCGTGCCGTCCAGGCCGGTCAGCCCGCACACCTCGGCGACGCGGCGGCGCGGGATGCCGTTGCTGCGGGCCAGCCACAGCAGGTGGTCGCGGACGCGCAGGCCGCCGTGCGCGCCAGGCGGGTCCAGCAGCACCCCGACCCGGCGCATCGGGTCGGGCAGGTCGGCGTAGCGGCGGCCCATCACGGTCGCGGTGCCGCGGGTGGGCGCGACCAGCCCGACGATCAGCCGCAGCACCGTGGTCTTGCCCGCCTCGTGCGGGCCGACCAGCGCGGTGACCTGGCCCGGTCCGACCGTGGCGGTCAGGTCGTCCAGCACCGCGGAGGTCCGGTAGCGCTTGCTCAGCCGACGCAGCTCGATCACGGCTCCTCCGGGGGGCGCCGCGACCGCAGCTCGGCGCGGCGGGAGACGCCCAGCTTGCGGTACACCTGGGTGAGGTGCTGCTCCACGGTGCTGACCGTGATGCCCAGGTCGGCGGCGATCTGCCGGTTGGTCCGGCCGAGCGCGGCCAGCTCGGCGACGCGGCGCTGCGCCTCGGTCAGCGGCGGCTCCAGCTCGCCGTCCGGCGAGGCGCCCGGGGGTTCGGGGCCGGTTCCGGACGGGCCGCCGCCCGCGGGCCCGGACCCGCCGGCGAGCGCCGAGTACAGCGCGCGGTCCTCGATCCGCTCGCCGTACTCCCCGAGCCCGAGGTCGCCGGCGTACCCGGCGCCGGGCCGGTCCCACGGCCCGGAGACCTGCTCCCACGCCGGCGGCGGGACGCGGACGAGCTGGTCGTCCAGCAGCGCCGCCGCCTGGTCGGGACGGCCCGACTCCACAAGCGCACGCGCCGCCCCGGTGTGCCAGGGCGCCAGGCCGGGGGAGGCGAACCCCCACGCCTCGGTGAGCGCCTGCCCGGCCCGCAGGTCGCGCAGCGCCGCCGCCGCGTCGCCGGTCGCGAGCCGGAACCGGGCGCGCGCCAGCAGGTACGGCAGCGCGTAGGGGGTCTCGAACATCGTCTCGGGCACGCCGATGGCCAGGTACGCAGCGGCGTCGTCGTGGCGTCCCCGCGCGGTCGCGGCCAGGACGATCACCGCGATCGGGACGCCGATCGCCACCCCCCACCCCGCCGGCGCGATGCGCGCCAGCGCGGCGCGGGCGTGCCACTCGGCCTCCTCCGGATCGCCCTGCCGGATGTGCAGGACGGCCCGGATCCCCAGCAGTCCCGCCCGCTCGGCCGGGCCGCCGAGCGCGGCGGTCCCCGACAGCAGCAGGTCGCACCAGCGCGCCGCCGGCTCCGGGTCGTCCGCGCAGGCCAGCGCCGCGAGCGCGGCCAGCACCGACCAGCCGGCGGTGTCGCCGGGCCGGACCTCCTGCAGCACCTGCTCGGCGGTCGCGGCGACGTCGGGGCCCGCCGGGTCGCCGGTCAGCGCGGCCGCCAGCGCCGCGGCGGCGCGCACCTCCCGGACGGCGGCGGGGGAGGCGTGCCGAATCGCGTCCGCGCCGCCGGACGCGGGCCGTCCCGCCAGCCCCGGGTACAGGCACGCCAGCAGCAGCCGGACGGCCTCGATCTGCAGCGCGTGCTCCCACGGCGGGCCGGGGTCGGCCGACAGCCGCTCCAGCACCTGGAGCGCCTCGGTGGGCATGCCGCGCCAAATCAGGTAGTGCAGCAGCTCGACCATCTGCCGCGTGCCGAGCCGTCCCTCCCGCGCGGCGCGCACCAGCGAGGGCAGCTGCCGCGTCACCGACGCCGGGTCGATCCGCCACGCGGCGCGCGCGAGGGTGCTGACCGTCCGGACGCGGTGCCGCTCGTCCTCCGAACCGGCCAGCGCCAGCCGCAGGTGCGCGACCGCGGTGTAGGGCTCGCCGCGGGTCAGCGCCTCCTCGGCGGCCTCGGTCAGCACCGGCGCGGCCCAGGGCGCGACGGTCCCGGCGGCCAGCAGGTGGACGGCGACGACCGAGGCGTCCGCGCCGGCCTCGTGCAGCAGCCGCGCCGCCTGCGCGTGCAGCGTCGCGTGGTCCTCGGGGGCGATGCCGTCCAGCACCGCCGCGCGCGCCGCCGGATGCCGGAACCGGCCGGCGGCGAGCAGGCCCGCCGCGTCCATCGCCGCGACCACCTCGGCGGCGCGGTCCCCGCTCAGCCCCACCAGGCGGCCGAGCAGCGTCGGCGAGACCGGCTCGCCGAGGACGGCCAGGGCCCGCGCGACCCGGGTCATCGCGGGCCCGCCGTGGTGCAGGCAGGCCAGCACCGCCTGGGTGTAGGCGGCGTCGACCGAAAGGTCGGCAGCGGTCTCGTCCACGGCCTGGTTGTCCTCCAGCAGGGCGTGCGCCAGCAGCGGGTTGCCGCCGCTCAGCGCGTCGCAGACGGGGGTGAGGCGCAGCGCCGTCGAGGCGCCGAACCGGGTGGCCAGCAGCTCGGTCTGGCCGCGCCGCGACAGCGGGTCCAGGCGCAGCAGCCGGCCGTGCTGCTGGCTGAGCAGGTCGGCGCGGAACGAGCCGTGCCCCTGCCACGGGCCGGTGCTCTCGGTCAGCACCATCAGCACCCGCGCCGAGGTGATCCGCCGCGACAGGTACAGCAGGAACCGCAGCGAGTCCGGATCGGCGTGGTGGACGTCGTCGACGCTGATGACCAGCGGCGTCTCGGCGGCGCGGCCGAGGAGCGCACGGTAGGGGCCGTCCAGGACGTACCGGTCCGGGGCGGCCTCCACGACCGGATCGGCCTCGCCCGGGCCCGGCGCGGGCAGCGCGCCCAGCAGCTTGCGCACCACCCCGAACGCCTCGCCGCGCTCGGTCCGCAGCGCCGCCGCGCCGACGTGCAGCGCGCCCGCGGCGGCCGCGCGTCCGGCGAAGGCGCGCAGCAGCGCGGTCCGGCCGACCGCCACCGGCCCGCTGATCATGACCGCCTGCCCGCGTCCGGCGGCCGCCTCGGCGTAGAGCGCGCTCAGCGCCGCAAGCGCCGCGGACCGCTCGATCAGTTCCATGCTCGCCCCTGTGCCTCGGTGGCCGCGCCCGGGGGTGCGGCCCGCCCTCGTCGCCGTCCGGCGGGATGACGCGAGGAGTAGATCACGGGTGAAGTCACACGGACGTAACGTCACGACCCCGCGCATCACCCCAGGTGGAGCGGTCGGCCGCCGGTCGCGGCCGGGTCCGGCCGCCGGACCGTCCGGCCGCGGCGGCGCCGGTTCGACAAGCGGTGACAACACGGGCGGCGGGGACTTGTCAACGATGTGAATAACCTTCGGCCGGGACCGGCGGCCGGTTGGCGAAGTGCGCAGGTCGGACCGGCGCGGCTGCGGTACGCAGTGAAATGTGTGCGAAAGGTGATTTGTCTCGGTGTCGGTGCGGTGCGACGATCCAACGGGCCGAACGGTTCCCGGCGCCAGCGGAGCCAGGACCGGAACGGCCCAGGGGGTTGGACACCGCACAGGGGGTGGACGCAGCATGGGCGTCGCCGGGTCGCCGGGCGAACCGTCCGCACTGGCCGGAACCGAGCGGCCGGGGCTGCCCCCGGCCGCCGACATCGTGGTCATCGAGGGCGCCGCGGGCATGGGCAAGACCAGCCTGCTGCACCAGTTCGGCCGCCGGATGGCCGGCGGCGGCGCCGCCTTCCTCAGCGCCGCCGGCGCCAGCGCCGAACGCGACCTCCCGCTCAGCACCGTCGGCCAGCTGTTCTCCCTCCCCGCCCTCACCCCCGACGAGGTGGCCCGCGCCGAGCGCCTCCTGCGCGACGGCGCCCTCATCGCCGCCACCCTGTCGGCCATGCAGGGCCCCACCGGCCTCCCCACCTCCGTCCCCCTCCCCACCGCCGCACGCCCCGCGCCGTCCCCGGACACGCCCGGCACACCGTCCCCGCACACACACGGCACCCCACCCCTGGACACGGCCGACTTCCCGCCCCTGGACGCCGTCGGCCTGCCGTCCCCATCCGCAACCGACCGCACAACCTCCGCCGCACACAATGCGCCTCCATGGGACGGAAACAATCCACCGTTCGCGCCTAGGCCCGACCTACCGTCCCCGGCCGGAAACCTCCCGCCGCTCGCAAGCTGCGACCTGCGGTTCGCGGACGAAGGCGTCCCGCCGTTCGCGGGCGAGGGCGTCCAGCCGGACGCGCGCGGGAGTGACCTGCGGTACGCGGACGGGAGCGACCTGACGTTCCCGGGCGCGGGCAACCTGCCGTTCCCGGCTGGCGGGAGCGGATTTGGCTTCGCGGACCGGAGTGACCTGCGGATCTCGGACGGGAGCGTCCCGCCGC
Source organism: Actinomadura rupiterrae (assembly GCF_024172125.1). Classification (GTDB taxonomy): domain Bacteria; phylum Actinomycetota; class Actinomycetes; order Streptosporangiales; family Streptosporangiaceae; genus Spirillospora; species Spirillospora rupiterrae. The sequence goes on along the minus strand of NZ_JAMZEA010000019.1, from coordinate 123,174 downwards.
GTGCGGCCGGGAACGGAACGGTGCCGTCCGGAGGCGGGCACGGTCTGAACCCCTCCGGCGGCAGTGGTTTCCCGCCCTTGGACATGTGGGACTTACCGGTGCCGGGCTCGGACGGGCTGCCGCCCCTGGCCGGTGGTGGCCTCGAAGGCTCGGGCGTGGACGGGCTGCTGTCCTGGGAGTTGAGCGACGTGCCGCCACAAGCCGGGGGAGGGGTGCCGAGGCTGGGTCTGGACGGGTTTCCCCCGGACGGGACGGTCGGTACGGACGCGTCCGTACCGACGCCGGTCTTCAACCAGCTCGCTGACATCCTGCTTGGCCTCGCCGAGCGCACCCGCGTGGTGATCGGCGTGGACGACGTGCACCACGCCGACGCCGCGTCCCTCCAGTTCTTGCTGCACCTCGCCCGGCGTCCCGAGGCCGCCGGGCTGCTGCTGGTGCTCACCGGGTACCCGCCGTCCGGCCCGGCGCGCCGGGCCCCGCACACCGAGCTGCTGTACTCCGCGCGCACCCGCAGGCTGCGCCTCGGTCCGCTGCCCAAGGGGCGGGTGACGGCCCTGCTCGCCGAGTACTACGACGCCCCGACCGCGCGCGGGCTCGCCGACGAGGTGCGCCGCGCGACCGGCGGCAACCCCCGGCTCGTCCGGGCGCTGGCCGAAGACGGACGCGCCGCCGGACGCCCCGACGGCCCGGTGTTCGGCGACGCCTTCCGCCACGCGGTGCTCGCCTGCCTGCACCGGTCCGGCACCACCGGCCCGGCCGAGGCGCTCGCCGTCCTCCCGACCGGCACCCCTGCTGAGCTGCACGGCGAGCTCACCGGCCTGGACGGCGAGAGCATCCGGCTCGCGCACGACCTGCTGCGCCGGACCGGGCTGGTCGAGGGCGACCGGTTCCGCCACCCGGCGATCACCCGGGCCGTGCTGAGCGGCCTGGGATCGCGGGCCGGGACCGCGCTGTACCTGCGCGCCGCCGACCTGCTGCACCACGACGGCGCTCCCGCCGAGGCCGTCGCGGACCGCCTGGTCGCCGCCGACCGCGCCCCCGCCGCATGGTCGGTCGCGGCGCTCCGCGAGGCCGCCGGGCAAGCGCTCGCCGAGGGCCGCGCCCCGGACGCGGTGGACCGGCTCCGCCTCGCGCTGCGCGAATGCACCGACGACCGGACCCCGCTCGTCCGGTTCGAGCTCGCCCGCGCCGAGTGGCAGATCGACCCCGCCACCGCCGCCCGCCACCTGGCCGATCTCGGCCGCGACGCGCGCGCCGGCCTCCTGCCCGCCGAGGCCGTCGTCACGCTGGTCACCTGGATGCTGTGGCTCGGCCGCGCCGAGGAGGTCCTGGACGTGCTGGTCGAGGCGTCCGGCGCGTCCCGCGAAGGCTCCGCCGACCGCCTCCACGTCCCCGACTCCTGGCTCCGCTACGCCTACCCCGGCCTGGCCCGCCACCCCGCCGCCACCGCCCACACCCAAGCCACACCCCCGCCGCCCAACACACCCACCCCCCACAACGCGTCCGCCGCGCACGCTGTGCCCCCGGCGCACGATGCGCCCGCCCCGCAGGACGAGTCCGCCACACGCAATGCACACCCGCCGCGCGACACGCCCCCGGCACACGATGCGCCCGTAGCCCGCGACGCGGCGCTGACGCACGACGCGCCCGCGCGCGATGTGGTCGCGCCCTCCGCTGCATCTATCGCGCAGGTCTCGCCCGACCATGGGCCTGCCACGCAGGAGGCGCCCGCCGCGCACGGTGCGTCCGCCGCGCGGGACGCGTCCCCGGCGCACGGCGCGCCCGCTGCGCAGGACGAGTCCGCAGCGCGAAATGCGGCCTCGGCGCGCGACGCGTCCGCAGCTCACGGCACAACGGTGGATCAGGACGCCTCGCTGGCGCACGCTGCGACCGCTACGCAGGAGGCGCCCGCCGCGCACGGTGTGCCCCCGGCATACGGTGCGTCCGCCGCGCAGGGCGCGCACGCCCACGCGTCTGCCGGGCGCGTTGCGTCACCGGCGCACAGTGCGTTTGCTGCGCAGGACGAGTCCACCGTGCGGGATGGGCACCCGGCGCGCGATGCGGCCGCGGCTCACGGCACGTCTCCGGCGCGGGATGGGGGCGCTGCGCGGGAGGCGGGGGTCGGGGACGGGTGTGGGCGGGAGGGGTGGGGTGGGGAAGGGGGTGATGGGGGGTTTGGGGCTCGGGAGCGGATTGTGGCGGCGGTTGAGGAGACGTTGCGGCATGCGGGGCTGGGGTTCGGGCATCTGACGCGGATCGCGGTCATTGCCGCGTTGATCCATGCGGGGGAGCCGGACGAGGCCGAGCGCTGGTGCGATGCGCTGGACCGGGAGGAGGGGCGGCGGCCGCCGCTGGCGGACGCGCTGGTCCTGGTGTTGCGCGCGCTGATCCATATTCGGCGGGGGGAGCCGGACGCGGCGGCGCGGTGTGCCGGGGGAGCGTTCGACCTGCTGCCCGCGCGTGGCTTCGGGATCTTCGTCGGGATACCGCTCGCGGTCGCCGCCGAGGCGTTCACCGTGACCGGACGGTTCGCCGAGGCCGACGCGGTGCTGCGGCGGCCGCTGCCCGAGGCGCTGTTCGCCAGCCCGCTCGTCCTGCCCTACCTGCGGGCGCGCGGACGGTACCGGCTCGCGACCGGGCGGCCGCGCGCGGCGCTCACCGAGTTCATGGCCTGCCGCGACCTCATGGCCTCCAGCGGCCTGGACCTGCCGTGCGTGGTGCCGTGGCGCACCGACCTGGCCGAGGCGTACCTGGCGCTGGGCGACTCCGGCACCGCGCACCGGCTGGCCATGGAGCAGCTGGAGCTGCTCCCGCCCGGCGAGACCCGCACCCGCGGCGCGACGCTGCGGGTGCTGGCGCTCGCCCTGCCGCCCGACCGGCGGATCTGGCCGCTCGCGGAGGCCGTGGAGCTGCTGGAACGGTCCCCGGACCGGCTGGAGCTGGCCCGCGCGCTCGCCGACCTCGCCGACCACCACCGCCGGGCCGGACGCCGCGCCGCCGCGACCGCGCTGGCCCGCCGCGCCCGCGCCCTCGCCGACGACTGCGGCGTCGTGCTGACCGGCACGGCCGCCGACCCCGACGCCGCGGTCTTTCGCGAGCCCGCCACCCTCCCGGACGGTCCGGCCCCACGGGCGGACGCGCCGGGCTTCATCGCATCCGCCGCGTTCCCGGACGGCGCCCCCACTGGGACCGCCGCGTTCGCGCCGGGCGGTCCGGCATCGGCCACCGATCCGCTGACCGCGCTGAGCGAGGCCGAGCGGCGGGTCGCGACGCTCGCCGCCGGCGGCTTCACCAACCGGCAGATCGCGCACCGGCTGCACGTCACCGCCAGCACGGTCGAGCAGCACCTGACCCGGATCTACCGGAAGCTGAAGATCCGCCGCCGCACCGACCTGCCGCGCGTCTCGACCGATCGTCCGGGCGCCCCCGCCGAGGCCTGAACAGGACGGGCGGAAGGACGATTCCAGCTGGGCGGAGGCCGGCCCAGGCCGGTCTGCGGCCGTGCTCGGGCGGTCTCGGCCGTGCTCGGGCGGTGTCGGCGGGGTCCGGGCGGTCCCGGGCGGCTCGGGGCCGCCCGGGACGGTGCGGTGCGTACCCCCGATCGGAATTGAACCGACAACCAAAACCCTTTTAAGGGGTCTGCCTCTGCCAATTGGGCTACGGGGGCGCGGTGATCGTAACTGCGCCGGGGCGCGGAACTCAACACGGCCGGCCCGCCCGCATTCAGCCGTCCAACCGGCGATTCGGCCGCTTGGACAATGGCGCGCCGCGGCCTGTCTGGACAATGCGGAGCTTCCTTGTCCGGTTCCGCGGGCCCGTGTAATGCTGACCCGGCCTTTAATGCCGACGATCTTCGATCAATGCCGTCCGGGGGTCCAATGACCGAACAGCTTTTGGCGCGGGACGGGGTGCTCCGGAAGGAGTCCCTGCACGCCAGCGTCGCCAGTCCGCTGCTGGACACGATGACCTTCCTCAACGAGATCACGCTGCGCTATCCCGAGGCGATCTCCTTTGCGCCGGGCCGTCCCTACGACGGTTTCTTCGGCAACGAGCAGATCTTCGATTACATGCACCGCTATCTCGACCACCTCGCCGAGCAGGGCCGCACCGCCGAGGAGATCCGCACGGTGCTGTTCCAGTACGGCCCGACGCCTGGCCTGATCCGGACGGTGATCGCCGACTCCCTCGCCCAGGACGAGGGCATCGACGTGCCGCCGGAGTCGATCGTGGTGACGGTCGGCGCGCAGGAGGGCATGCTGCTGACGCTGCGCGCCCTGTTCGCCGCCCCCGAGGACGTCCTGCTGGTCGCCAGCCCCTGCTACGTCGGCATCACCGGCGCCGCGTGCCTGCTGAACCTGCCGGTCACCCCGGTGCCCGAACGCCCCGACGGCCTGGACGTCGCCGACGTCGAGGCCGCGATCCTGGCCGAGGCCGCCCAGGGACGCCGCGCGCGCGCCTTCTACGTCGTCCCCGACCACTCCAACCCGTCCGGCACGACCATGGAGCCCGGCGCCCGCCGGGAGCTGCTGGACCTCTGCGCCCGGCACGGCGTCCTCGTCCTGGAGGACACCCCCTACCGCCTGGTCAGCCCCGGCCTGCCGCACCCGACGCTGAAGTCCCTGGACCGCGCCCACGGCGTGGTGCACATCGGCTCGTTCTCCAAGACCGTGTTCCCCGGCGCGCGCGTCGGGTTCGTCATCGCCGACCAGCCCGTGGTGGACGCCGAGGGCGGTACCGGCCTGCTCGCCGACGAGATCTCCAAGATCAAGAGCATGGTCACCGTCAACACGCCCTCGCTCAGCCAGGCCGCCGTCGCCGGTGTCCTGCTCGCCGCGGACGGGCGCCTGTCGGAGTTCAGCGGCCCCGCCGCCGGCTACTACGGCGACGCCATGAAGACGACCCTGGACGCGCTGGACCGGCACCTGCCGCCCGCCCGCCGCGCCGCCCTCGGCGTCGGCTGGAACACCCCGACCGGCGGGTTCTTCATCCGCGTGGACGTGCCGTTCGCCGCCGACGAGCAGGCGCTGCACCGCTCCGCGCACGACTTCGGCGTGATCTGGACGCCGATGTCCTACTTCCACCCCGAAGGCGGCGGCGGTCGGCAGCTGCGCCTGTCGACCAGCTACCTGTCCGACGAGCAGATCGAGCAGGGCGTCGCCCGGCTCACCCGCTTCATCGAGGCCCAGGCGTCCCGCCTCTGACCTCCCTCCCGAAACAACCCATCCGAACCGTCCGTACCGGACCGATCCGAGAGGTGAGCGCCGTGCAGAGCACGAGCCGTTTACGCAGCAAGCCGCGCATGTGGGGGTGGACCTTCCGATGACCGTCCTCGTCCAGGAGACCGCGCCCGAACGCGCGTCCGCCCGCGTCCTCGCCCGCATCGCCGGCGTCGGCACCGCGAGCAGCCCTACCGTCTACACCCAGCACGAGGTCCTCGACACCCTCGGCATCACCGACCCGAAGGTCCGCTCGGTCTTCCTCAACAGCGCCATCGACCGGCGCCACCTGACCCTCCCCGAGCCGGGACCCGACGGCGTCCGCCACCCCGAGCCGCAGGGCGACCTGCTCGACAAGCACAAGCGCATCGCGCTGGAGATGGGCGCCGAGGCGCTGCTGGCCTGCCTGGAGGACTCCGGCCACCGGCTGTCGGACCTGGCGCACCTGTGCTGCGTCACCACCACCGGCTTCCTCACCCCCGGGCTCAGCGCCCTGCTGATCAAGAAGCTCGGCATCGACCGGCACTGCTCCCGCTCCGACATCGTCGGGATGGGCTGCAACGCCGGCCTGAACGCGCTGAACGTCGTGAACGGCTGGGCCGTCGCGCATCCCGGGGAGCTGGCGGTGGTGCTGTGCACCGAGGCGTGCTCGGCCGCCTACGCCCTGGACTCCACCATGCGCACCGCCGTGGTGAACAGCCTGTTCGGCGACGGCGCGGCAGCGGTCGCCCTGGTCGCCGACGACGGCACGCCGTCCGCCACGGGCGCCGGTGCGCTCGACGGCCTGACCAGCACACCGGCACCGGGCGGCGCGTCCGGCGGGACCGCGGGCGGTCCGCGGATCCTGCGGTTCGCCAGCTGCATCGTCACCGACGCCGTGGACGCCATGCGCTACGACTGGGACCGCGACCTCGGCCGCTTCAGCTTCTACCTGGACCCGCAGATCCCCTACGTCGTCGGCGCGCACGCCGAGATCGTCGTCGACCGGCTGCTGTCCGGCACCGGCCTTCGGCGCAGCGACATCGCGCAGTGGCTCGTCCACTCCGGCGGCAAGAAGGTCGTGGACGCGGTCGTGGTGAACCTCGGCCTGCGCCGCCACGACGTCCGCCACACCACCGGCGTGCTACGCGACTACGGGAACCTGTCCAGCGGCTCGTTCCTGTTCTCCTACCAGCGCCTGGTCCGCGAGGGCGTCACCCGCCCCGGCGACTACGGGGTGCTCATGACGATGGGCCCCGGCTCCACGCTCGAGACCGCGCTGGTCCAGTGGTGAGCGGCGACACGATGCGAGGCGACATGACCGAGACCGATGTGATGAAAGGCGACGCGATGCGCGACTTCGAGGTGTTCGACGATCTGGAGCTGCACGTCGACGGCTCGCGGCCGTTCGACGCCGACGCGGTCGCCGCGGCGGTCGCGGTCTGCGACCGCGCCGAGGACCACCACGGGCCCGGCGTCGTCCTGGTGCACGTGTCGGGCGCGCCGGAGCCCGGCTGGACGGACGCGCTCGACCTGCCGACCGTCAACCGGTGGGAGCGCACCCTGCGCCGCCTGGAGCGGCTGCCGATGACCACCGTCGCGGTCGCCGCGGGCGACTGCGGCGGCGCCGCGCTGGACGCGCTGCTGGTCACCGACCGGCGCCTCGCCCGCCCCGGCACGCGGCTGCTGGTCCCGTCCGACCGGTCCACGACCTGGCCGGGGATGGCGACGTTCCGGCTGGTCAACCAGGTCGGCGCCGCGCGCGTCCGGCGGGCCGTGCTGTTCGGCGAGCCCATCACCGCCGACCAGGCGCTCGGCCTCGGCCTGCTCGACCAGGTCACCGACGACCCGGGCGCCGCCCTCGCCGAGCTGGCGGGCCGCGACGGCGCCTACTCCGGCCCCGACCTGTCGATCCGCCGGCAGCTGATGTTCGACGCGGCCACCACCAGCTACGAGGACGCGCTCGGCGCGCACCTGGCCGCCTGCGACCGGGAGCTGCGCCGCACCGCCGGGGTCCGGCCGTGACCGCGCTGACCGAACCGGACCTGGGCGAGGCCGCCGCCCGGTTCGAGGACCTCCTGGACGTCACGCCCGCGCCCGCCGAACGCACCCCGGCGCAGCGCGCCGCGCTGGCCGCCGAGGCCGACGGCGTCCGCCGGATGCGGATGCGGTTCATGGACGAGCACGCCGAGGAGGTCTACGACCGGCTCACCGACGGACGCACCCGCGACCTGCGCATCGACGAGCTGGTCACAGCGGCCGCCGACGCCTACCCCGGCCTGGTCCCGACCGCCGAGCAGCTGGCCGCCGAACGCACCCGCGCCCAGGCCGACAAGGAAGGCCGCGAGATCGACCAGGGCATCTTCCTGCGCGGCATCCTGCGGTCCCCGGTCGCCGGGCCGCACCTGCTGGACGCGATGCTGACCCCGACCCGTCGCGCGCTGGACCTGCTGCCGGAGTTCACCCGCACCGGGACGCTCCGCATGGAGGCCGTCGAGCTGGAGCGCCGCGACGGCGTCGCCTACGTGACGCTGTGCCGCGACGACCGCCTGAACGCCGAGGACGAGACCCAGGTCGACGACATGGAGACCGCCGTCGACCTGGCGATGCTCGACCCGGACGTGCGGGTCGGGCTCGTCCGCGGCGGGGTCATGACCCACCCCCGGTACCGGGGGCGGCGCGTGTTCAGCGCCGGGATCAACCTCAAGGCCCTGCACGCCGGCGACATCTCGCTGGTCGGGTTCCTGCTGCGCCGCGAGCTCGGCTACATCAGCAAGCTCGTCCGCGGCGTACGGTCCCCGGATGGCGAGCCGTGGCACTGGCCGACCGTGGACAAGCCCTGGGTCGCGGCCGTCGACGGGTTCGCGATCGGCGGCGGCACCCAGCTGCTGCTGGCATTCGACCACGTCATCTCCGCCGCCGACGCCTACTTCAGCCTGCCCGCCGCGCAGGAGGGCATCATCCCCGGCTTCGGGAACCTGCGGCTCGGCCGGTCCACCGGCCCGCGCGTGTCGCGGCAGGTCATCCTCAGCGGCCGCCGCATCTGGGCCACCGAACCCGACGCCGCCGGCCTGGTGGACGAGGTCGTCCCGCCCGGCCCCGACATGGACGCCGCCGTCGAACGCGCGGTCGCGCGCCTCCAGGGCCCGGCTGTGGTCACCAACCGCCGGATGCTCAACCTCGCCGACGAGGACACCGACCGGTTCCGGCGCTACGCGGCCGAGTTCGCGCTCCAGCAGGCGCTGCGGATCTACGGCCAGGACGTGCTGGCCAAGGTCGGCCGCTTCACCGCCGCGTCCCAGCCGACCGCGGCCCTGCCGACCGCGGCCCAGTCGGGCGCGGCCCAGGCGGACGCGGCCCAGGCGGCGGGGGCCGGGCGGGCATGACCGAACGGCGCGTCCGCTACGACAAGAAGGACCACGTCGCCTACATCACCCTGGACCGGCCGGACGTCCTGAACGCCATGGACCTGCGCATGCACGAGGAGCTCGCGCGGATCTGGGACGACGTCGAGGCCGACGACGCGGTCCGCGTCGCGGTGCTCGCCGGCGCGGGCGGCCGGGCCTTCTCGGTCGGGCAGGACCTCAAGGAGCGCGCCCGGCTCGGCGAGCAGGGCGCGCCGCCGACCACCTTCGGCAGCCGGGGCCTGCCCGGATGGCCCCGGCTGACCGAACGCTTCACCCTGTCCAAACCCGTCCTGGCGCGCGTCCAGGGGTACGCGCTGGGCGGCGGGTTCGAGCTCGCCCTCGCCTGCGACCTGGTCATCGCCTCCCAGGACGCGGTGTTCGGCCTGCCGGAGGCGCGGCTCGGGCTGATCCCCGGGGCGGGCGGCGCGTTCCGCCTGCCCCGGCAGATCCCGCTGAAGGCCGCGATGGGCTACCTGCTCACCGGACGCCGCATGACCGCCGCGCAAGCCCTCGACTACGGGCTGGTCAACGAGGTCGTCCCGGCCGAGCGCCTGGACGAGTGCGTCGCCGGCTGGGTCGACGACCTGCTCGCCTCCGCGCCGCTGTCGCTGCGCGCCCTCAAGGAGGCGGTGATGCGCTCGCTGGACCTGCCGCTGCCGGACGCCTTCACCACCGAGTACGCCTGGGAGCAGCGCCGCCGGAACAGCGCCGACGCCGCCGAGGGCCCGCGCGCGTTCGCCGAGAAGCGGCCACCGCGCTGGCAGGGGAATTGATTGCGCGCCGTCCAATTCCGGCGCTCGTCCAACTGTGCGCCTTGATGCAATTTCCGGAGCGTGGCTAGCGTGTCCGGTGAACCGATCAGAGGAGTGGGCATGGCCAATCCTTTCGACGACGAGAACGGCACTTTCCTGGCCCTCGTCAACACCGAGGGGCAGTATTCGCTCTGGCCCTCGTTCGCCGAGGTCCCGCAGGGCTGGACGATCGCGCACGGCGAGGACACCCGGGCCGCCTGCCTGGAGTTCATCGAGCAGAACTGGACCGACATGCGGCCGCTGAGCCTGGTCGAGGAAATGCGCCAGTACGAAAAGGCCGAGTGAATGCCCGAGCCCGGTCGCAGGCCGGAGAGAGATGAGGTTCAGCTGCCATGATCGGCGGTCCGGGGCCGGTAATGATGGGCGGCCCGATGGAGGAGGGGCTCACCCGCCAGCGGGTGCGGCCCGGCACCTGGCGGCGGATCCTGCCCTACGCCCGCCCCTACCGCTGGCGGGTGGCCGCGCTGCTGCTGCTCACCGCGCTCGGCGCCGGCGTGGTGGTGGCGATCCCGATGAGCTTCAAGGTCATCATCGATGAGGGGATCATCCCGGAGACGACCTCGGTGGTGGTCTGGGTGGCGCTCGGCGTCGCCGGCCTCGCGGTCCTGGACGCGGTGATGCGCTGGGCCGACAGCGTGCTGTCGGCCCGCATCGGCGAGGGCCTGATCTGCGACGTCCGGATCGAGGTGTTCGAGCACGTCCAGCGCCAGCCGCTCGCGTTCTTCGCCCGCACCCAGACCGGGTCGCTGGTCAGCCGGCTCAACAACGACGTCATCGCCGCGCAGCGCGCGATCACCGCGCTGCTGTCGAACGTGCTGTCCAGCATCATCACCCTCGCGCTGGTGCTCGGCACCATGATCTACCTGTCCTGGCAGATCAGCCTGATCGCGCTGGTCGTGCTGCCGTTCTTCACCCTGCCCGGACGGCTGGTCGGCCGCCGGCTGCAGCGCCTCGTCCGCGAGTCGATGCAGCTGGACGCCGAGATGGGCGCCCTGATGCAGGAGCGCTTCAACGTCACCGGCGCGCTGCTCGCCAAGCTGTACGGGCGGCCCGGCGACGAGGCCGCGCTGTTCGCCCGCCGCGCCCGCCGCGTCCGCGACATCGGCGCGACCACCGCGGTCTACTCCGAGCTGCTGCTCATCACCGTCACGCTCATCGCCTCGCTGTCCACCGCCGTGGTGTACGGGCTCGGCGGCGCGCTGGTCATCGAGCGGGACTTCCGACTCGGCACCCTGGTCGCGCTCGCCACCCTGCTCGGACGGCTGTTCGGCCCCATCAACCAGCTGTCGAACATGCAGGCCAGCGTGATGACGGCACTGGTCAGCTTCGACCGCGTCTTCGAGGTCCTGGACCTGAAGCCGCTGATCACCGAGTCCCCGGACGCCAAACCGCTGACCGCCCGCCCGGCGGCGTCCACCGGCTCCGCCGAGGCGGCGCCCGACATCGAGTTCGAGAGCGTCACCTTCCGCTACCCGGCGGCGAGCGAGGTGTCGGTCGCCTCGCTGGAGCTGTTCGGCCGTCCGCCCTCGCCCAACGGCGCGAACGGCGGCGGACCCAACGGCGCCGAACCCGAGGCGACGCTGCGGGAGGTGTCCTTCAGCGCGCCCGCCGGCAAGCTGACCGCGCTGGTCGGACCGTCCGGTGCGGGCAAGACCACCATCACGCACCTGGTGCCGCGCCTGTACGACGCGACGACCGGCACGGTGCGGATCGGCGGCCAGGACGTCCGCGACACCACCCTGGACTCGCTGCGCGACACCATCGGCGTCGTCACCCAGGACGCGCACCTGTTCCACGACACCCTGCGCGCCAACCTCCTGTACGCGCGTCCCGACGCGACCGAGGACCAGATCATCGAGGCGTGCGAGGCGGCGCTGATCTGGTCCCTGATCGCGTCCCTGCCGGACGGTCTGGACACCGTGGTCGGCGACCGCGGCTACCGCCTGTCCGGCGGGGAGAAGCAGCGCATCGCCATCGCGCGGCTGCTGCTGAAGGCGCCCCGGATCGTCATCCTGGACGAGGCGACCGCGCACCTGGACTCCGAGTCGGAGGCGGCCGTCCAGCGGGCGCTGCGCACCGCCCTGGCCGGACGCACCTCGCTGGTCATCGCGCACCGGCTGTCCACCATCCGCGAGGCCGACCAGATCCTCGTCGTGGACGGCGGCCGGATCCGCGAGCGCGGCACCCACGAGGAGCTGCTGGAGCGGGACGGCCTGTACGCCGAGCTGTGCCGCACCCAGTTCGCCGCCGCCCGCCCGATGCTCCGCGAGGAGCCCGCCCCCGGCGACGGCCCGTTCCCCGGCCCGATGCCCGGCGGCCCGATGTTCGGCGGCCCCATGCCGGGGCCGATGCCCGGCGGCCCGATGCCCGGACCCATGCCCGGCGGGCCGAGGCCCGGCGGCGGTCCCGGCCCGGCACCCATGCCCATCGGCGGTCCAGGCCCCCGCCCCGGCCCCGGCCCCCGCCAGGGCGGCCCGGGCCACGAACCGCCCGCCGGCGCGGCACCTAACGGAGCCGCACCCAACGGAGCGCCGCCCAGCCGCTGACGCCCGGATCGCCGACCGGTCCGCCGCCCCCGCACGGCGCGGGCGCGCGGGCCGGATCTTCCCCGCCCGTGTTCTTGGGAGAGGACCCAGATGACTGGCTTGCCTTCGCTGTCCGAGCTGTTCGAGGCGCAGGTGGCGCGGACACCGGACGCGGCGGCGGTGGCGTTCGGCGGCGTCCGGTGGACCTACGCCGAGCTGGACGCGCGCGCCGCCCGCGTCGCCAGCGCCCTGCGCGCGCAGGGCGTCGGCCGCGAGGACCTGGTCGGCGTCCTGCTGGACCGCTCGGCCGACCTGATCGCGGCACTGATCGGGGTACTGAAGGCGGGAGCGGCTTACCTGCCGGTCGACCCGTCCTACCCGGCCGAGCGGATCGCGTTCATGCTCGCCGACGCCCGCCCTGCCCTGGTCGTCGATGAACCGTTCCTCGCGACGCTCGCCGACACCCCCGCCCGCCACTCGGTAAACGTGGCGGCCGACCAGCTCGCCTACGTCATCTACACCTCCGGCTCGACCGGCGTCCCCAAGGGTGTCGCGGTCACGCACGCCAACGTCGCGGACTTCTGCGCCGCCCGCTGCTGGGCCGGCGAGGTGCTGGAACGCGTCCTGGTGCAGGCCAACCACGCCTTCGACGCCTCCACCTACGAGATCTGGGTTCCGCTGCTGCACGGCGGTGAGCTGGTCATCGTCCCGCCGGGCGAGGTGGACGTCCCGGAGCGCGCGCGGCTGATCGCCGAGCACCGGGTGACCAACGTGCACACGACCGCCGGCCTGTTCGCGGCGCTGGCCGAGCAGGCCCCGGAGATGTTCGCCGGGGTCCGCGAGGTGTCCACCGGCGGCGACGTAGTGCCTCCGATCGCCGTCCGGACGCTGCTGGAAAACCACCCGGGCCTGGTGGTCCGCACCACCTACGGCCCGACCGAGACCACCGCGTTCACCACCGAGTACCCCTTCACCAACCCCGCGCAGGTGGACGGCACGGTCCCGCTCGGCGTCCCGATGGACAACGCCCGGATCCACGTGCTGGACGATGCGCTGCGTCCCGTCCCGCCGGGGGAGACCGGCGAGCTGTACGTGGCCGGACCCGGCGTCGCGCGCGGCTACCTCGGCCGCCCGGGCCTGACCGCCGAACGGTTCGTGGCCTGCCCGTTCGTCCCGGACCGGCGCATGTACCGGACGGGCGACCTCGCCCGCCGCACGCCGGACGGCCTGCTGGAGTTCGCCGGACGCGCCGACGACCAGGTGAAGATCCGCGGCTTCCGGATCGAGCCCGGCGAGGTCGAAGCGGTCCTCGCCGGGCACGAGGCCGTCCGCCGCGCCGTGGTCGTCGTCCGCGAGGACCGGCCCGGCACCCGGCGCCTCGTCGCCTACGCCACGGCCGACGCGACCGGCCGTGAACTGCGCGACCACCTAGCAGCGCGGCTGCCCGACCACCTGGTCCCCGCGGCCGTCGTGGTCCTGGACGCGCTGCCCGTCACCGTGAACGGCAAGGTCGACCGCGCCGCGCTGCCCGCCCCCGACCTCACCGCGGACGGCACCGGCCGCGCCCCCGCCACGGCCGCCGAGGAGATCGCCTGCGGCCTGTTCGCCGAGGTGCTGGGCCTGGAGACGGTCGGCGCGGACGACTCGTTCCTCGACCTCGGCGGCGACTCGCTGCTGGCGATGCGGCTGATCGCCCGGATCCGCACCGCGCTCGACGCCGAGATCGGCATCCGGGACCTGTTCGCCGACCCGACCCCGGCGGCAGTCGCCCGCCTGGCCGCCCGCGCCGACCAGAACACCCCGCGCCCGCCCGCCCTGACCGTCCGGGAGCGGCCGGACCCGCTCCCGCTGTCACCCGCCCAGCGCCGGATGTGGTTCCTCAACCGGCTGGAGCAGGCCGGAGCGGGCGCCGCCTACACCGTCCCGCTCGTCCTCGGCCTGTCGGGCGGCGTGGACGCCGGCGCGCTGCGCGCGGCCCTCGGCGACGTCGCCGACCGGCACGAGAGCCTCCGCACGATCTTCCCCGAAACCGGCGGGGAGCCCCGCCAGCAGATCATCACCGGCCCGCCCGGACGCCCCGACCTGCCCGTCGAGCGCATCGGCGAGCACGACCTCACCACCGCGATCGCCGCGGAACTGAACCGCGGTTTCGACGTGGCGCGGGAACTGCCGTGGCGGGCGCGGCTGCTCCTGCTCTCGGAGACCGACGCGGTGCTGGTGCTGGTCGCCCACCACATCGCCCTGGACGCCTGGTCCATGGACACCGTGTCCCGCGACCTCGGCACCGCCTACGCGGCGCGATGCGACGGCCGCGGCCCGGACTGGGAGCCGCTGCCCGTCCAGTACGCCGACTATGCGCTGTGGCAGCGGGACGTCCTCGGCGAGCCCGACGATCCGGCGAGCCCGGTCGCGGCGCAGCTGGCGCACTGGCGCGACGCACTGGCCGGAGCGCCCGAGGAGCTGGCGCTTCCCACCGACCGTCCGCGCCCGGTCCAGGCGTCCTACCGTGGCGCGTCGGTCCCGCTGGACGTCCCCGCCGACCTCCACACCGCGCTGACCCGGCTGGCCCGGCGGCACGGCGTCACGACCTTCATGGTCGTGCAGGCCGCGCTCGCGACCGTGCTGTCCCGGCTCGGCGCGGGCCCCGACGTGCCGCTCGGCACGGCCGTCGCCGGACGCGCCGACACCGCCCTGGACGAGCTGGCCGGCTACTTCTCCAACACCCTCGTCCTGCGCAACGACCTGCGCGGCGACCCGACCTTCGCCGAGCTGCTCGCGCGCGTCCGCGACACCGACCTCGCCGCCTACGCCCACCAGGACCTGCCGTTCGAACGCCTCGTGGAAGAGGTGAACCCGGCGCGCTCGGCGGCCCGCCACCCGCTGTTCCAGGTGCTGCTCGCGCTGGACCACCTGCCCGGCGCGCAGGCCGCCTGGGACCCGTCCGGCCTGCGGATCCGGCGGATCCAGCCGCCCGCCGAGGCCGCCCCCGCACGGTTCGACCTGTCGTTCGTCCTCACCGACACCGGCGACGGCGAGGGCATCACCGGCGTCGTCGAATACGCCGCCGAGCTGTTCGAGGAGCCGACCGTCCGGGCCCTGGTAGCCCGGCTCGGCTCCGTCCTGACCCAGGTCGTGGACGACGCGTCCGTGCGGATCGGCGATCTCGACGTGCTGGTCGCGGACGAGCGCGAGCGCGTGGTGGCGCGCTGGAACGACACCCGCCACCCCGTCGCGGACGGTACCCTCGCCGCCCTCTTCGAGGCGCGTGCGGCGCGGAAACCCGAAGCGGTCGCCGTGGAACACGGCGGAACCCGGTGGACCTACGCCCAGCTCGACGCCCGCGCCAACCGCATCGCCCGCACCCTGCTCGCCCGCGGCGTCGGACGCGAGGACCTGGTGGCCGTCCTGCTGGAGCGCTCGCCCGACCTCGTCGCGGTGCTGCTCGGCATCGCCAAGGCCGGAGCCGCCTACCTGCCGATCGACCTGGCCTACCCGGCCGAGCGCATCTCCTTCATGCTCGCCGACGCCGCCCCGGCCCTGGTCGTGGACGAGCTGTTCCTCCGCTCGCTGAGCGACGACACGACGCCCGTCGGCGTCCGGGCCGCATGCGACCAGGCCGCCTACGTCATCTACACCTCCGGCTCCACCGGCATCCCCAAGGGCGTCGTGGTCTCCCACCGCGGCCTGGCGGGCCTGGCCGGAGCGCAGATCGAACGCTTCGCGGTGAAACCGGAGTCGCGGGTGCTGCAACTGGCGGCACTGGGGTTCGACGCGTCCGTCTCCGAGATGTGCATGGCGCTGTTATCGGGCGCGACCTTGCTGCTCGCCGACGCCCACCGGATGCCGCCGAGTGGACGCCTCGAAACGCTGCTGGACGACCTGGACGTCACCCACGTGACCGTCCCGCCGTCCCTGCTAGCCACGGTGGAAAGCCTGCCCGACTGCATGCAGACCCTCGTCGTGGCGGGGGAGGCGTGCCCGCCGAGCCTGGTGGAACGCTGGGCCGCGCGCCTGCGGATGGTCAACGCCTACGGCCCGACCGAATCGACGGTCTGCGCCACCATGAGCAGCCCGCTCGCCCCGGACACGCCGCTCGCGTCAGGCGGGGCGGTGTCGATCGGCGGGCCGATCTGGAACACCTCGGTGTACGTCCTGGACGAGGCGCTGCGGCCCGTCCCGCCCGGCGTGACCGGCGAGCTGTACATCGCCGGGCCGAGCCTGGCGCGCGGCTACCTCGGCCGCGCGGCGATGACCGCCGCACGCTTCGTCGCCTGCCCGTTCGCGCCCGGCGCCCGGATGTACCGCACCGGCGACCTGGTCCGCTGGACCGGCGACGGCGAGCTGGTGTTCGCGGGCCGCGCGGACGACCAGGTGAAGATCCGCGGGTTCCGGATCGAGCTCGGCGAGATCGAGAACGTCCTGGCCGCGCATCCCGGCGTGGACCGGGCCGCGGTGCTCGCCCGCGAGGACCGGCCGGGCGCGGTGCGGCTGGTCGCCTACGTGACCGGGACCGCGTCCGGCGACCGGCTGCGCGGGTTCGTCGCCGCGCGGTTGCCCGAATACATGGTTCCGGTCGCGTTCGTCGCGCTGGACGCGTTCCCGACGACCGCCAACGGCAAGCTCGACCGCGCCGCGCTGCCCGCGCCGGACCACGCGGGATCGGCCGGCGGCCGGGCGCCCTCCACGGTCACCGAGGAGATCCTGTGCGGGCTGTTCGCCGACGTGCTGGGCGTGGAGGCGGTCGCCGCCGACGACTCGTTCTTCGCCCTGGGCGGCGACTCGCTGCTGGCGATGCGGCTGCTGGCACGGCTCCGCGCGGTCGGCCCGACCGAGGTGGGCATCCGCGAGCTGTTCGCCGACCCGACCGTGGCCGCCGTCGCCCGCCTGGTGGACGGGACGCGCCGCCGGACCCGTCCGCCTCTGACCGCAGCACACCCGCGCCCCGACGTCCTGCCGCTGTCGTTCGCCCAGCAGCGGATGTGGTTCCTCGACAGGCTCGAACGCGGCGGAGCCGAAGGCGTCTACAACATCGGCCTGGCACTGCGCGTCCGCGGCGAACTGGACAGCGCCGCCCTTGAAGCCGCACTCGGCGACGTGGCCGAACGCCACGAGAGCCTCCGCACGGTCTTCCCCGAGGTCGGGGACACGCCGGTCCAGCGCGTCCTGGACGGCGAGGCGGGACGTCCCGTCCTGGCGCGCGGCACGACCACCGAATCCGACCTGAACCGGACGATCACCGCCGACCTCAACCGGGGTTTCGACCTCACGACCGAGCCCCCGTGGCGGACCACGCTCCTGACCCTCGCGCCCGGAGAAGCGGTCCTGCTGGTCGTCGCGCACCACATCGCCGTGGACGGCTGGTCCATGGGCGTCCTCGCCCGCGACCTCGGCACCGCCTACGACGCCCGGCGCGCCGGACGCGCCCCGGACTGGACGCCGCTGCCGGTCCAGTACGCCGACTACGCGCTCTGGCAACGCGACGTCCTCGGCGACGCGCAGGATCCGGACAGCCCGGCCGCAGAGCAACTCGCCCACTGGCGCGAGACCCTCGCCGGAGCCCCCGAAGAGCTGGCCCTGCCGACCGACCGCCCGCGCCCTAACGTCGCGTCCTTCGCCGGCGGGACCCTGCCGCTGCACCTGGACGCCGACGTCCACGGCCACCTCACCGACCTGGCCCGACGCCACGGCGCGACGCTGTTCATGGTGCTCCAGACGGCCCTGTCGGCGCTGCTGTCCCGCCTCGGAGCCGGCACCGACATCCCCCTCGGCACCCCGATCGCCGGCCGCGACGAACCCGAGACCGAAGCGCTGGTCGGGCACTTGCTCAACACGCTCGTCCTGCGGACGGACGCCGGCGGCGACCCGGGCTTCGCCGAGCTGCTGGACCGCGTCCGCGCCACCGACCTCGCCGCCTACGCGAACCAGGACCTGCCGTTCGAGCGGCTCGTGGAGGAGCTGAACCCCGAGCGGTCGCTGGCCCGGCATCCCCTGTTCCAGGTCATGCTGACCGTCCGGAACCTCCCGCCGATCCGCTGGGACCTGCCCGGCCTGGACGTCGAGGAACTGCCGATCGACGCCCTCCCGGCCAAGTTCGACCTGTCGCTGACCCTGACCGAACGCGACAGCGGCGGCCTGGACGGAACGCTGGAATACGCCCTCGACCTGTTCGACCCGGAGACGGCGGGCGCGCTGGCGGCACGGTTCGTCCGCCTGCTGGAGCAGGTCGCGGCCGACCCGGACATCCGGCTGCGGGACCTGGAGATTCTGACTCCGGACGAGCGTGAACGCGTCCTGGTCACCTGGAACGACACCGCCCGCACCGAGGTGACCGCCTCACTGCCCGACCTGTTCGCCACCCAGGCGACCCACA
The DNA here is from genome assembly GCF_024172125.1 of Actinomadura rupiterrae. GTDB lineage: Bacteria > Actinomycetota > Actinomycetes > Streptosporangiales > Streptosporangiaceae > Spirillospora > Spirillospora rupiterrae. The sequence goes on along the minus strand of NZ_JAMZEA010000019.1, from coordinate 104,865 downwards.
CACCGGACGCGGTCGCGGTCGTGTTCGGCGACGTCGCCTGGACGTATGCCGACCTGGACGCACGGGCCAACCGCATCGCCCGCACGCTGATCGAGCGCGGTGTGGGCCGCGAGGATCTGGTCGGCGTCCGCCTGGAACGCTCGGCCGACCTGATCGCCGCGCTGCTGGGCGTGCTGAAGGCGGGCGCGGCCTACCTGCCGATCGACCCGAACTACCCGGCCGAGCGGATCGCGTTCATGCTCGCCGACGCCCGCCCGGCCCTGGTGCTGGACGAGGAGTCCCTCACGTCCCTGAGCGAGAACGCCTCGCCGGTCGGCGGCGCGGTCGCGCCCGAGCAGCTCGCCTACGTGATCTACACCTCCGGCTCCACCGGCACCCCCAAGGGCGTCGCGGTCACGCACGCCAACGTCGCCGACTTCTGCGCCGATGCGGCCTGGCGGGACGAGGTGTTGGAGCGGGTGTTGGTGCAGGCCAACCACGCGTTCGACGCCTCGACCTACGAGATCTGGACGCCGCTGCTGCGCGGCGGACGGCTCGTCATCGTCCCGCCGGGGGAGCTGGACGTCCAGGAGCGCGCGGCCCTGGTCGCCGACCATCAGGTGACGCATGTGGTCGCGCCGTCCGGGCTGTTCGCGGCGCTCGCCGAGCAGGTCCCGGAGATGTTCGCAGGCGTCCGCGAGGTGCTGACCGGCGGCGACGTGATCTCCCCGATCGCCGTCCGGACGCTCCTGGAAGCCCACCCCGGCCTGGTGGTCCGGGCCACCTACGGTCCGACCGAAACCACCGCGTTCACCACCGAGATCCCCTTCACCGACCCGCGCCAGCTGGACGGGGTCGTGCCGATGGGCCGTCCGATGGACAACGCCCGCGCCTACGTCCTGGACGAGTACCTCCAGCCCGTCCCGCCCGGGGTGACCGGCGAGCTGTATGTCGCAGGCGCGGGCGTCGCGCGCGGCTACATCGGCAGGGCCGCGCTGACAGGCGAACGCTTCGTGGCGTGCCCGTTCGCGTCCGCTGACCGGATGTACCGGACGGGGGACCTGGTCCGCTGGACCGGCACCGGCCTCCTTGAATTTGCTGGCCGCGCCGACGACCAGGTCAAAATCCGCGGCTTCCGCGTCGAACTCGCCGAAATCGAAGCCGTCCTCGCCGCCCACGACACCGTCACCCAAGTCGTCGTCCTGGCCCGCGAAGACCAACCAGGCACCAAACGCCTCGTCGCCTACCTCGTCGCGGGCGCCACAGACGAGGAACTCCGCGAACACGTCGCCGCCAAGCTCCCCGACTACATGATCCCGGCCGCATTCGTCCTGCTGGACGAGCTCCCCATGACCGCCAACGGCAAGGTCGATCGCGCCGCGCTGCCCGCGCCCGACTTCGCCGCCCGCTCCGCCGGCCGGAAACCGGTCACGGCCGCCGAAGCGCTGCTGTGTGCGGTGTTCGCCGAGGTGCTCGGACTGGAGACGGTCGGCGCCGAGGACTCGTTCTTCGCGCTCGGCGGCGACTCGATCATGTCGATGCTGGTCGTGTCGCGGGCCCGCCGCGCAGGACTGGTCATCACGGCCCGGCAGGTCTTCGAGCACAAGACCCCCGCCGCCCTCGCGCGCCTCGCCGACACGACGACCACCTCAGCGCTCGCCGACGACGGGACCGGTCCCATCCCCTTCACCCCGGTGATGCGAGAGCTGGCCGAGCAGGGTGGCCTGAGCGATGTTTTCTGCCAGTCCATGGTGCTGTCCGTCCCGGCCGGGCTGGATCACGATCGCCTGGTCGCGGCGGTTCAGGCGGTGCTCGATCGCCACGACGTCCTGCGCGCCCGCCTGGACGAGACCGAGGGAACCCTCCTGGTTCCCCCGCCCGGCACGGTGAACGCAGCCAACCTGGTCCGCCAAGCCACCCACGACATCGAAACCGAGCTGCGCGCGGCCGCCGACCGGTTGGACCCTCGCGCGGGCGTGATGGTCCAGGTGGTGTGGTTCGACACCGGTCGCCTGCTGATCGTCGCTCATCACCTGGTCATCGACGGCGTGTCCTGGCGCATCCTCGCCCCTGACCTGGAAGCAGCCTATCGAGGCGACGACCTCGACCCCGTCCCCACGTCCTTCCGGCGCTGGGCGAACAGCCTCACCGAGCAGGACCGAACCGACGAACTGGCCCAGTGGACGCGCCTGCTCGAAGGCGCAGCGCCGATCGTCACCGAGACCACAGGGGGAGCGGGCACCGGACGCGCCTCGGTGACCATGGACGCGGCGGCGCTGCTCTCCTCCGTCCCGGCGGCCTTCCACGCGGGCGCCGATGACGTCCTCCTCACCGGCCTGGTGGCCGCGCTCGCCGAATGGCGCGGCGGCCTGCCAGGCGGCATCCTGATCGACGTCGAAGGGCACGGCCGCACGGCAGACGACCTCGACCTGAGCCGGACGGTCGGCTGGTTTACCGCCGTCCATCCCGTCCGGATCGACCCGGCAGGCGCCGACCCCGCGCAGGTCAAGTCAGGCGGCGAGGCCGCCGGACGGCTGATCAAGCAGGTGAAGGAGCAGCGGCGCGCCGTCCCCGGAGACGGGCTCGGTTACGGAATCCTCCGGCATCTCGCCCCGGACACCGCGTCCGCCCTCGCCGACCTCCCATCAGCGCAGGTCGCCTTCAACTACCTCGGCCGAACCTCGGTGACCGAAGGCGACTGGCAACCCGTTCCCGGCGGCCTGGCGGCAGGCGGCAGTGCCGAGGCCGCCGGGGCGCACGTCCTGGAGGCCGACGCGTTCGCCGAAGCCCTCCCCGACGGGACGACCCGGCTGACCCTCGAACTCACCGCTCCAGGCGGCCTCCTGACCGACACGACACTCGACCACCTCGCCACGGCCTGGGCCGCCATGCTGGACGGCCTCGCCGCGCACGCCGCCGCCCCCGGAGCAGGCGGCCACACCCCGTCCGACTTCCCGCTGGTCACCCTCGACCAGCCGCAGACCGACGACCTGGACCGGACCTGCCCGGGGCTCGTGGACGTCTGGCCGCTGTCCCCGCTCCAGGAAGGGCTGCTCTTCCACGCCCACTACGACGGCCAGGGCCGCGACACCTACGTCGAACAGCGCGTCCTGGAGCTGGACGGCCCGGTCGACCCGGACGTCCTGCGCGCGACCTGGACGGCCCTGCTCGACCGCCATCCCAACCTCCGCGCCGGGTTCCGCCAGCCCGCCGGTTTGCACCAGCTGATCCAGGTGATCGCGCGGGACGTCACCCCGCCGTGGCGCGAAGCGGACCTGTCCGCAGCGCCCGCGCACGAGGCCGAAGCGGCAGCCGACCGCCTGGCCGCCGAGGAACGCGACCGCGGCTTCGACCTCGCGGAGGCCCCGCTCATCCGGCTGCTGCTCATCAGGCTCGGCGACACCCGGCACCGGCTGGTGGTCACGATGCACCACATCCTGATGGACGGCTGGTCGCTGCCCGTCCTGTTCGACGAGATGGAACAGGTGTACGCGGCCGGAGGCGACGCCGACGCGCTCCCGCCGGCCACCTCCTACCGCGAGTACCTGTCCTGGCTCGCCCGCCAGGACCGGGACGCGGCCCGCGACGCCTGGCAGAAGCTGCTGACCGGCGTCACCGAACCGACCCTGATCGCGCCCGCCGACCGGACCGCCGACCTGGCCGCGCCCCGCTACGCCTACGCCCGCGCCGACGCCGACACGACCGCCGCGCTCGGCGAGGTCGCGCGGCGGCACGGCGTCACGCTCAACACGCTCGTCCAGGCCGCCTGGGGAAGCGTGGTCGGCCTGCTGACCGGACGCACCGATGTGGTCTTCGGCGCCTCGGTGGCGGGCCGTCCCGCCGAACTGCCCGGCGTGGAGCGGATGCCGGGACTGTTCCTCAACACCGTCCCGGTCCGCGTCCGGCTGGACGCCGCGCGAAACGTCGCCGATGTCCTCGCCGAAATCCAGGCGAGCCAGTCCGACGTCATCGACCACCACTACCTCGGGCTCGCCGAGATCCAGCGGGCCGCCGGACCCGGCGCGACCTTCGACACCCTGCTGGTCTTCGAGAGCTTCCCGCGCACGCCGGCGCGTCCGGCCGACCCCGGCGGCGTCCGCGTGACGGGCATGACCGGCGAGGACGCGGCGCACTACCCGCTGATCCTCGGCGTGATGCCCACCGACGACCTTGAACTCCGCCTCGACTACCGGCCCGGCGCGATCGCCGAACCCCTGGCCGAAAGCCTGCTCGGCCGGTTCGTCCGCGTCCTGGAGCAGCTCGCCGCAGCTCCGGACGCCTGCGTCGCCGACCTCGACGTCCTGACCGCCGACGAGCGGGCGCTGGTCGTGGACGGCTGGAACGCCACGACGCGCCCCACCCCCGACGGCTCGCTGCCCGAGCTGTTCGAAGCCCAGGCCGCCCGGACACCGAACGCGATCGCCGTGGCTTTCGGCGACCAGCGCTGGACCTATGCCGACCTGGACGCCCGCGCGAACCGCGTGGCGCGCAAGCTGATCGAGCACGGCGTCGACGACGAAGACCTGGTGGGAATCCGCCTGGAGCGCTCGGCCGACCTGATCGCCGCGCTGCTGGGCGTGCTGAAGGCAGGCGCCGCCTACCTGCCGATCGACCCGAACTACCCGGACGAGCGCATCGCGTTCATGCTCGCCGACGCCCGTCCGACGCTGGTGGTGGATCAAGACTTCCTCAGCTCGTTGGGTGAGGACGAAACGCCGGTCGATGTCCGGGTGAGCCGCGACCGGCTGGCGTACGTGATCTACACGTCCGGCTCGACCGGAACACCCAAGGGTGTCGCGGTCACGCACGCCAACGTCGCCGACTTCTGCGCCGACACGGCCTGGCGCGACGACGTGCTGGAACGCGTCCTGGTCCAGGCCAACCACGCTTTCGACGCCTCCACTTACGAGATCTGGGTCCCGCTGCTGCGCGGCGGCCGGCTCGTCATCGTGCCTCCCGGGGAAGCGGACGTCCCGCAGCGCGCCGCGCTGATCGCCGAGCATGCCGTCACCAACGTGCACGCGACCGCCGGGCTGTTCGCAGCGCTGGCCGAGCAGGCCCCGGAGATGTTCGCAGGCGTCCGCGAGGTCTCCACCGGCGGAGACGTCGTCTCCCCGATCGCCGTCCGGACGCTCCTGGAGGCCCATCCCGATCTGGTCGTCCGGACGACCTACGGCCCGACCGAGACCACCGCGTTCACCACGCAGCTCCCGATCGACGCAGCCCAGCCGGTTCCCGGGACAGTCCCGCTCGGGCGTCCGATGGACAATGCCCGCGCCTACGTGCTGGACGACTACCTGCGTCCCGTCCCGCCCGGAGTGACCGGCGAGCTGTATGTCGCCGGCACCGGCCTGGCGCGCGGCTACATCGGCAAGCCCGCCCTCACCGCGGAGCGCTTCGTCGCCTGCCCGTTCGCCTCCGCCGACCGGATGTACCGGACGGGCGACCTCGTCCGCTGGACGACCGGCGGCCTCCTGGAGTTCGCCGGACGCGCCGACGACCAGGTCAAGATCCGCGGCTTCCGCGTCGAACTCGCCGAGATCGAAGCCGTCCTCGCCTCCCACGACGCCGTCACCCAGGTCGTCGTCCTGGCCCGCGAAGACCAGCCGGGCACCAAGCGCCTGGTCGCCTACGCCGTCACCGAAACCAACACCTCCGTTGAGGCGCTCCGCGACCACGTGGCGGCGAATCTCCCGGACTATATGGTCCCGGCGGCGTTCGTCCTGCTGGACGCGTTCCCCGTGACCGCCAATGGCAAGGTCGATCGCGCCGCGCTGCCCGCGCCCGACTTCGCCGCGCGAGCGGGCGGACGCGCGCCCGCCACGCCCGCCGAGGCGGCGCTCTGCGGTCTGTTCGCCGAGACGCTCGGCCTGGACGCTGTCGGCGCCGACGATTCGTTCTTCGAGCTCGGCGGCGACTCGATCATGTCGATGCTGCTCGTCTCGCGGGCCCGGCGCGAGGGCCTGGTCATCACGGCCCGGCAGGTGTTCGAGGAGAAGACCCCAGCCGCCCTGGCACGCGTGGCGGAGGACGAGACCGACGCCCCGGACGCCGAGCGTGACGACGGCACCGGTTCGGTCCCGCTGACGCCCGCGATGCGCGACGTCGCCGAGCGCGGCGGCTTGAGCAACTCGTTCTGCCAGTCGATGCTGCTGGCCGTCCCCGCCGACCTGGACTGGGAACGCCTGATCGACGCCGTGCAAGCGCTGCTCGACCGACACGACGTCCTGCGCGCCCGCCTGGACGAGACCGAAAACCACCTCGTGGTCCCGCCGCCCGGAGAGGTCGCGGCGGCCGACCTGGTCCGCCGCGCCACCGGCCAGGACACCGCAGCGGAACTCGACGCGGCAGCCGCACGGCTCGACCCGCGCGCAGGCGTGATGGTGCAGGTCGTCTGGTTCGACCCCGGACGGTTGCTGATCGTCGCCCACCACCTGGTCATCGACGGCGTGTCCTGGCGGATCCTCGCCCCCGACCTGGAAGCCGCCTACCGAGGCGACGCGCTCGACCCCGTCCCCACCTCCTTCCGGCGATGGGCGAACGCCCTGGCCGAGCGAGACCGGACCGACGAGCTGGCCGAATGGACGCGACTGCTCGACGCTCCGCAACCGGTCCTCGGCGCCCGCGCCCTCGATCGGTCCCACGACACCGTGGGTGCCGGGACGCGCCGCGTCTCGACCGTCCTTCCCGAGCGCGTGGCGACCGCGTTGCTGTCCACGGTCCCGGCGGCATTCCATGCCGGGGTCGATGACGTCCTCCTCGCCGCGTTCTGGGCGGCCCTCGCCGAACGCCACGACGGCCTGACCGGCGGGCTCCTGGTGGACGTGGAAGGCCACGGCCGCACCGCCGGCGCGCTCGACCTGAGCCGGACGGTCGGCTGGTTCACCGCCGTCCACCCCGTCCGGCTGGGCCCCGAGGACACGGCCCCGGCCGAGGTCAGGACGGGCGGACCCGCCGCAGGACGGCTGCAGAAGCAGATCAAGGAGCAGCGCCGGGCAGTCCCCGGCGACGGCCTCGGCTACGGCCTGCTCCGCCACCAGGCCCGGTCGCCGCTGGCCGACTTGCCCTCCGCGCAGGTGTCCTTCAACTACCTCGGCCGCTTCAGCGCGCCGGACGACACCGACGCGGCCTGGCAGCCCGCCGGCCCCGACGCATTCGGCGGCGCCTCCGCTCCCGGCATGGCCCTGGCATACGTGCTGGAGGCGGGCGGGCTCGTGTTGGACCGTCCGTCCGGGCCGGAGCTGACCCTCTCCCTGGCCGCGCCAGCCGGCCTGTTCGGCACCGACGAGCTGGACGAAATCCTCGCCGCCTGGGCCGCGATGCTCGACGGCCTCGCCGCGCACGCCGCCGCACCCGGCGCGGGCGGTCACACGCCGTCCGACTTCCCGCTGGTCACACTCACGCAGGGCCAGGTGGACGACCTCGAACCCGGCCTCGCCGACGTGTGGCCGCTCTCGCCGCTTCAGGACGGGCTGCTGTTCCACGCCCGCTACGACGACAGCGCCGAGGACGTCTACCTCTGGCAACGCGCGCTCGACTTCACCGGCCCCCTGGACACCGCCCTGCTCCGGACCTGCTGGCAGCGGCTGCTCGACCGGCACCCCAACCTGCGCGCCGCCTTCCGCCAGCCCGCCGGGCTCGACCGGCCCGTCCAGGCCGTCGCCCGGCACGTGGACGTGCCCTGGCGCGAGGTTGACCTGACAGGCGATCCCGCCGCCGACCCGGACGCGCTCCTGGAATCCGAGCGGGCCCGAGGTCTGGACCTCGCCTCGCCGCCGCTGATCCGGCTGCTGCTGGCCAGGCTCGGCCCCGACCGCCACCGGCTGGTGGTCACGATGCACCACATCGTGCTGGACGGCTGGTCGCTGCCGGTGCTGTTCGAGGAGCTGTCGCAGCTGTACGGGGCGGGCGGCGACCCGTCCGTGCTGCCGCCCGCGACGTCCTACCGCGACCACCTGGCCTGGCTCGCGCGCCAGGACGACGACGCCGCCCGGGACGCCTGGCGGGACGCGCTCGCCGGAACCGCCGAACCGACGCTGCTCGGCCCCGCCGACGCCGGGCACACCGGCGCCGTGCCACGGCACGTCGTGCTGCGGACCTCACCGGCGTTCGCGACCCGCCTTCACGGCGCGGCCCGCGCGCTGGACGTGACCCCCAGCACGCTCGTGCAGGGCGCCTGGGCGGTCCTGCTCGGCGCGCGGACCGGACGCCGCGACGTGGTGTTCGGCTCGACCGTCGCCGGACGGCCCGCCGACCTGCCGGGTATGGAACGCGCGCTCGGCCTGTTCATCAACACCGTCCCGGTCCGGGTCGTCCTCGACCCCGGCCGTCCCGTCGCGGAGATGCTCGCCGACACGCGCAACCAGCAGACCGCGCTGCTCCCGCACCAGCACCTCGGCCTCGCCGACATCCAGCGCGCCGCCGGACCGGGCGCGACCTTCGACACCCTGGTCGTCTACCAGAACCACCCGGCCGCGCCGCCGCGCTTCGCGGGCCCGGACGTGGCGATCATCGGCGGCGAGGACGCCGCGCACTACCCGGTCACCCTCGTCGTCACGCCCGGTGACGACGGCCTGGAAGTCCGGTTCGAGTACCGCCCCGACCTGTTCGACGAGCCCGACGTGCGCGACCTCGCGCGGCGGTTCGTCCGGGTGCTGGAGCAGGTCGTGGACCGCCCGGACCTGCCGCCCGCCCGCATCGACGTCCTGGACCCGGCCGGGCGGCGGCAGGTCCTGGACGACTGGAACGACACCGCCGGCCCGGTCCCGGACGGCACGCTGGTCGACCTGTTCGAGGCGAGCGCGGCCCGCGCCCCGCACGCGACCGCGCTGGTCAGCGCCGACGAGAGCTGGACCTACGCCGACCTCGACTCCCGCGCGAACACCCTCGCCCGCGACCTGATCGCGAGGGGCGTCGGCCCCGAAGACCTCGTCGCGGTCGTGATGGAACGCTCGGCGGCCCTCTACGCGGCGCTGCTCGGCGTGCTCAAGGCGGGCGCGGCCTACCTCCCGGTCGACCCCGACTACCCGGCCGACCGCATCGCCTACACCCTCAGCGATGCGCACCCGGCCGCGGTGGTGTGCACCGCCACGACCGCGCCGCTGGTGGCCGACACCGGCGTTCCGCGCGTCCGCTGGGACGACCTCAACGGCACAGCGAGCGCACCGACCGACGCCGAACGCGTCCGGCCGCTGCGGCCCGGACATCCGGCGTACGTCATCTACACCTCCGGCTCCACGGGACGGCCCAAGGGCGTGGTCGTCCCGCATCGCGGCGCGGTCAACTACGTCACCTGGAGAGCCGCCGCCTACGGCATCACCCCGCGCGACCGGGTCCTCCAGTTCGCGTCGGTGGCGTTCGACACCTCGGTCTGCGAGATCTTCCCGACGCTGGCGGCCGGGGCCACCCTGTGCGTCGCGCGGCGCGACACCGACCCGTCCGCCGAACTGGCCGCGTTCGGCGCGACGGTCGCCACGTTCACGCCCTCGGTGCTCGAATCGGTCGAGACGTCCGCCGCCCGGACCGTCCGGACGCTGGTCACGGCGGGCGAGGAGCTGGGCCTGGCGACGCTGCGCCGCTGGGCGCCCGGCCGCACCCTCTACAACGAGTACGGCCCGACCGAGGCCACCGTCGATGTCACCTGCTGGCAGTGCCCGCCGGACATCCCCGGCATCGTGCCGCTGGGCGGGCCGATCCGGAACGTGCGGACCTACGTGCTGGACGAGTTCCTGCGTCCGGTGCCGCCGGGCGCGCTCGGCGAACTGTACGTGGCGGGCGCCGGCATCACCCGGGGTTACGTCGACCGGCCCGGCCTGACCGCCGCGCGGTTCGTCCCGTGCCCGTTCGGCGCGTCCGGCGAGCGGATGTACCGTACCGGCGACCTGGCGCGCTGGACCCCGGACGGTGCGCTGCTGTTCGCGGGCCGCGCCGACGAGCAGGTGAAGATCCGCGGTTTCCGGATCGAACCGGGCGAGATCGAGGCGGTGCTGGCCGCGCACCCCGGGATCGAACAGGTCGCGGTGGTCGCGCGCGAGGACCGTCCCGGCGCCAAGCGGCTGGTCGCCTACCTCGTCGGCGCGGACGCCGCCGACACGGCCGCACTGCGCGCCCACGCCGCCTCGCGGCTGCCCGACCACATGGTCCCCGCCGCGTTCGTCCCGCTCGACGCGCTGCCGATGAGCGTCAACGGCAAGGTCGACCGCGCCGCGCTGCCCGCGCCCGACTTCGCCGCGCGGTCCACTGGCCGCGAGCCGGCCACCGCCGCCGAGGCGCTGCTGTGCGGGCTGTTCGCCGAGGTCCTCGGGCTGGATTCGGTCGGCGCGGACGACTCGTTCTTCGAGCTCGGCGGCGACTCGATCATGTCGATGCTGGTCGTGTCGCGGGCGCGCCGCGCGGGCCTGGTCGTCACGGCCCGGCAGGTGTTCGAGGAGAAGACCCCCGCCGCGCTGGCCCGCGCCGCGCGCACCGACACCGCCACCGCGGCGCCGGACCCCGACGACGGCGTGGGGGAGATCCCGCTGACGCCGGTGATGCGGGAACTCGCCGAACGCTCGGGCCCGGCGGCGCTGTCCGGCATCTTCTGCCAGTCGATGCTGCTGACCGTCCCGGACGACCTGGACGGCGAGCGGCTGATCGAGGCCGTGCAGGCGCTTCTCGACCGCCACGACGTTTTGCGCGCCCGCCTGGACGAAGCCGAAGGCCGCCTGATCGTCCCGCCGCCCGGCGAACTCCAGGCCGCCGACCTGATCCGCCGAGCCACCAGCCCGGACACCGGCACGGAACTGCGGGCAGCAGCGAACCGCCTCGACCCGCGCGCCGGTGTGATGATGCAGGTCGTCCGGTTCGGCCCCGGACGGCTGCTGCTCGTCGCCCATCACCTGGTCATCGACGGCGTGTCCTGGCGGATTCTCGCCCCCGACCTCGAAGCCGCCTACCGCGGCGACGCGCTCGACCCCGTCCCGACCTCCTTCCGGCGCTGGGCGGTGCAGCAGGCCGACGAGGCCGCCAAACCGGCCCGCACCGCCGAGTTCCCCGCCTGGCGCAACCTCCTGGACGTGCCCGACACGCTGTTCGCGACCCGTCCGCTCGACCCGGACCTCGACACCGTCGCCGCGGGCACCAACCGCGCCGAGCTGACCATTTCCACCGAGGCGACCTCCGCCCTGCTCGGCCCGGTCCCCGCCGCCTTCCACGCAGGTACCGAGGACGTCCTCCTCGCGGGCCTGGTCGCGGCGCTGACCGAATGGCGCGGCGGCCTGCCCGGCGGCATCCTGATCGACGTCGAAGGGCATGGCCGTTCGGCCGACGGTCTGGACCTCAGCCGGACGGTCGGCTGGTTCACCGCCGTCCATCCCGTCCGGATCGACCCGGCAGGCGCCGACCCCGCACAGGTCAAGGCAGGCGGAGACGCCGCCGGACAGCTGATCAAGCAGGTGAAGGAGCAGCGCCGGGCCGTCCCCGGAGACGGGCTCGGCCACGGGCTGCTCCGCTACCTCAACCCCGCCACCGCACCCCGGTTCGCCGCGCTGCCGCACGCCCGCCTGGGCTTCAACTACCTGGGCCGCTTCGCCGACGCCCGGCGGCCGGACGGGCTGTGGCAGCCCGCCGGGGACACCGCCGTCGGCGGCGTTCCCGAACCCCGCATGGCCGAGACGCACGTGCTCCAAGCGCACGGCGTCGTCCGGGACGGACCGGCCGGGCCCGCGCTGACCGTCGCGCTCACCGCCCCGAAGCGGCTGCTGGCGACGGCGGACCTGGACGCGCTGGCGGCCGGCTGGGAGGCCATGCTCGGCGGGCTGGCCGCGCACGCCGCCGGTCCCGGCAGCGGCGGCCACACGCCCTCCGACTTCGCGCTGGTCACCCTCGACCAGGACGACATCGACGCATTCGAGTTCAAGCTGGCCGACGACGGGAGAGCCCGGTGACGCAGGTGCGGATGGAGGACGTGTGGCCGCTGTCGCCCCTCCAGCAGGGACTGCTGTTCCACGCCGAGTACGACGAGCGGGCCCGGGACGTCTACGTCGTCCAGGGCGTGGTGGACCTCGCCGGGCCGCTCGACCCGGCGGCGCTGCGCGCGTCCTGGCAGGTGCTGCTCGACCGGCACGCCGTGCTGCGCGCGAGCTTCCAGCGCCGCGGCACCGGTGACCCGGTGCAGGTGGTCGCGCGCGGGGTGGCCCTGCCCTGGCGGGAGGAGGACCTGTCCGGCCTGCCCGAGGCCGAGGCCGACGAGCGGACGCGCCTGCTCGCCGAGGACGAGCGGCTGCGCCGCTTCGAGGTGACCGTCCCGCCGCTGCTGCGGCTGGTGCTGGTCCGGGTCCGCCCCGACCTGCACCGGCTGGTCATCACCGTGCACCACCTCGTCCTGGACGGCTGGTCGCTGCCGGTGCTGTTCGAAGAGCTGTCGCAGCTGTACGCGGCCGGCGCCGACCCGTCGGTCCTCGCGCCCGTCACGCCCTACCGGCACTACCTCGCCTGGCTGTCCCGCCAGGACACCGACGCCGCGCGCCACGCCTGGAAGACCGCCCTCGCTGGCCTGGACGAACCGACCCTCATGGCCCCCGCAGCATCCGAAAGCACCGAGCCCGAACCGGCCCGCTACCTGCTCGGCAAGGCGGGACGCGACGTCGCCGACGCGCTGCGGACCGCCGCCCGGGACCGCGGCCTGACGCTGAACACCCTGGTCCAAGCCGCCTGGGCGGTCCTGGTCGGACGGCTCGCCGGCCGCCGCGACGTGGTGTTCGGCGCGACCGTGGCCGGCCGGCCGATGGAGCTGCCCGGAGCCGAGCGGATGGTCGGGCTGTTCGTCAACACCGTCCCCGTCCGCGTCACGCTCGACCCGGCGCGGCCGTTCGGCGAGCTGCTCACCGACCTGCAGCGCCGCCAGTCGGTGCTGCTCGACCACCAGTACCTCGGGCTGAGCGAGATCCAGCGGGCGGCCGGGCCGGGAGCCGCCTTCGACACCCTGCTCGTCTACCAGAACTTCCCGCGCGACGCCGGTGAGGCGCTTGCCCTGGACGGCCTGCGCGTCTCCGGCAACACCAGCGAGGACGTCTCGCACTACCCGCTCACTCTCGTGGTGACCCCCGGCGACGACCTCGACCTGCGCCTGGATTACCGCCCGGACGTGTTCGACAACGCGTCCGCCGGACGGCTGATGGCCCGCCTCACCTCGCTGCTCGCGCAAGTGGCGGCCGACCCGTCCGTGCGGGTCGGCGACCTCGACCTGCTGCTGGACGATGAGCGCGAGCGCGTCCTGACCGGATGGAACGACACAGGCCGTCCGGTCGCGGACGCTGCGCTGGCCGAACTGTTCGAGGCGCAGGTCGCGCGGACGCCCGGCGCGGTGGCCGTGGAATGCGGCGACATCCGCTGGAGCTACGCGGAACTGAACACCCGCGCCGACCAGGTGGCGCGTGAGCTGACCGCGCGCGGAGTCCAGGCCGAAGACCTGGTCGGCGTCCTGCTGGACCGGTCGGCCGATCTGGTCGCCGTGCTGCTGGGCATCGCGAAGGCGGGCGCGGCCTACCTGCCGGTCGACCCGTCCTACCCCGAGGAGCGCATCGGGTTCGTCCTGGCCGACGCGCGGCCCGCGCTGGTCGTCTGCACGCGCGCGACCGAGCACCTGGCAGGCCCGGACCGGCTCGTCTGGGACGACCCCGTCCGTCCCGCCCCGCACGGCACGCTCCGCCCGCGCCGAGTTCCGCCGCATCTCGACCACTCCGCGTACGTGATCTACACGTCCGGCTCGACTGGGACGCCGAAGGGCGTCGTGGTCTCGCACCGCGGCCTGGCGACGCTCGCGGGCGCGCAGGTCGAACGCTTCGACGTCCGCCCCGGATCGCGCGTACTGCAGCTGGCCGCGCTCGGCTTCGACGCCTCGGTGTCCGAAATGTGCATGGCGCTGCTGTCCGGCGCGACGCTCCTGCTCGCCGACGCCGACCGGATGCCGCCGCGCGGACGCCTCGAAACGCTCCTGGACGACCTGAAGGTCACCCACGTGACCGTCCCGCCGTCCCTGCTGGCCACGGTGGAGAGCCTGCCGGACTGCGTGCAGACCCTCGTCGTGGCGGGGGAGGCGTGCCCACCGGACCTGGTGGAGCGCTGGGCGGCCGGACGCCGGATGATCAACGCGTACGGCCCGACCGAGACGACTGTCTGCGCCACGATGAGCACCCCGCTCGCCCCGGACGGCCCGGTGACGATCGGACGGCCGATCTGGAACACCTCGGTGTACGTCCTGGACGAGTTCTTACGCCCCGTCCCGCCCGGCATCCTGGGCGACCTCTACGTCTCGGGGGCCGGTCTGGCGCGCGGCTACGCGGGCCGGGCGGCGCTGACGGCCGGACGGTTCGTGGCCTGCCCCTTCGAGCCCGGCGCCCGGATGTACCGGACCGGCGACCTGGTCCGCTGGACCGGCGACGGCGAGCTGGAGTTCGGCGGGCGCGCCGACGACCAGGTGAAGATCCGCGGCTTCCGGATCGAGCCGGGCGAGATCGAGAACGTCCTGGCCGCGCACCCCGGCGTGGAGCGCGCCGCGGTCGTGGCACGCGAGGACCGGCCCGGCGCGAAGCGCCTGATCGCCTACGTGGTCGCCGCCGGCACCGAGGGCCTGCGGGAGTTCGCGGCCGGACGCCTGCCCGACCACATGGTCCCGGCCGCGTTCGTCGCGCTGGATGCCTTCCCGGTGACCGCCAACGGCAAGCTCGACCGCGCCGCGCTGCCCGCGCCGGACTACGCGGAAGCGTCGGGAGGCCGCGCCCCCGCGACGGCCGCCGAGGAGATCCTGTGCGGGCTGTTCGCCGAGGTGCTCGGCCTGGAGTCGGTCGGCGCGGACGACTCGTTCTTCGCCCTCGGCGGCGACTCGATCATGTCCATGCTGGTGGTGTCGCGGGCCCGGCGCGCGGGCCTGGTGATCAGCTCCCGGCAGGTGTTCGAGGAGAGGACACCGGCCGCGATCGCCCGGGTCGCCGAGGTCGTCGGCGCGAGCGGCCCCGGCGGCGGCGAGAAGGACGAGCCGACCGGCCCGGTCCCGCTGACCCCGGTGATGCGCGGCCTCGCCGAGCGGGCCGGTCCGGCCGCGCTGGCCGGGACGTTCAGCCAGTCCGTCGTCCTCACCGCCCCGGACGACCTGGACCTCCACCGCCTCACCGCCGCGATCGACGCGCTGCTCGTCCGCCACCCGATCCTGCGCGCCAGGCTTGAGGCCGACCAAGACCGCCTCCTGGTCCCCGACGCCGATGCGGCGGTCCCGGCCCGCGACCTGGTGACGCGTGCCGAGGGACGGGACGTCCGGCGCGCGCTGCGGGAGGCGACCGCCGACCTCGACCCCGCCGCCGGGATCATGCTGCGCGCCGTCTGGCTCGCCGATGCCCGGCTCGTGGTGCTCGTGGCGCACCACCTGGTGGTCGACGGCGTGTCCTGGCGCGCCCTCGTGCCCGACCTCGCCGCCGCCTACCAGGGCGAGACGCTCGACCCGGTCCCGACGTCCTTCCGCGGCTGGGCGCGCAACCTCGCCGCCGGGGCCACCGGACAGGCCCGCCTGGACGAGCTGCCGCTGTGGTCCCGGCTGCTCGCCGGCCCGCAAGCGATCCTCGGCTCCCGCCCACTGGACCCGGCCCTCGACACCGTGGCCGCCGGGACGCGCCGCGCCGACCTCACCCTGCCGCCCGCCGAGACCGCGGCGCTGCTCACCGCCGCCTCGTCCGCGCTCGGCGGCGGAACCGACGACCTGCTGCTGGCCGGGCTGATGGCCGCGGTCGAGGAATGGCGCCGGACGCGCGGCCTCCGCACCCCCGGCGGCCTGCTCGTGGACATCGAGACCCACGGCCGCGCCGACGGCGACCTCGCCCGCACGGTCGGCTGGTGCACCGCCGAGCACCCCGTCCGGCTGGACGCGGGCGCGCTCGACCACGCCGACGTCCGCGCGGGCGGCCCCGCCGCGGCACGGCTGGTCGCGCACGTCGCCGGGCGCCTCCGGGACGTCCCGGGCGACGGGCTCGGCTACGGCCTGCTCCGCTACCTCAACCCCGACACCGCGCCCACGCTCGCCGCCCTGCCGCGTGCCCAGATCGGCTTCAACTACCTCGGCCGCTTCGCCACCGAATCCGGTACCGCGACGTCCGGCGCGACGACCGGCGCCACGGCCGGGGTGAGGGAGTCGGGAGCGGCGGCGTCCGGCGCGCCGAGCGGGTCCGCGGTGTCCAACGCATGGCGGCTCGCGGGCGAGGACGCGATGAGCGGCGCGCCCGACCCGCGGATGGCGGCCGTCCACGCCCTGGATGCGAGCGGCGTCGTCCACGACGGCCCGCGCGGCCCCGAGCTGACCGTCTCGCTGACCGGCCCGATCGGGGTGTGGGACGCCGCGACGCTGCCCGACCTCGCCGAACGCTGGACCGCGATGCTCCGCGGCCTGATCGCGCACGCCACCGCGACCGGCGGCGGCAGCGCCCCGGCCGCGCCGTCCGGGACCGAGCTCAGCCCGGACGAGCTGGAAGAACTGGCGGACCTCGCCGAAGGCATCGGCCAAGGGGGACTGTGACCATGGTGAACTCCGCAGGCGGACCGGCCTCCGCGCGGGTCGAGGTGTGGCCGCTGTCGCCGCTCCAGGAAGGCCTGCTCTTCCACGCCCGGCACGCCGAAGGCGCCGAGGACGTCTACGTCGCGACGCAGGTTCTCGAACTCGCGGGCGAGCTGGACCAGGAGGTGCTGCGCGCGTCCTGGGAAGCGGTGCTGCACCGGCACGCCGCCCTGCGCGCGTGCTTCCGGCGGCGCGGCTCCGGCGCCCCGGTCCAGATGATCCCCCGCGAGGTGGCGCTGCCCTGGCGCGTCACGGACCTGTCCGGGCTGCCGGCCGCCGAAGCCGACGCACAGGCCCGGCACCTGGCGGCCGAAGAACGCGCCCGGCGCTTCGACCTGACCGCGCCGCCGCTGCTCCGCCTCCTGCTGATCACGCTCCCCGGGGACCGGCACCACCTGGTGCTCACCACCCACCACATCATCCTGGACGGCTGGTC
This sequence comes from Actinomadura rupiterrae, assembly GCF_024172125.1. Classification (GTDB taxonomy): domain Bacteria; phylum Actinomycetota; class Actinomycetes; order Streptosporangiales; family Streptosporangiaceae; genus Spirillospora; species Spirillospora rupiterrae. The sequence continues at coordinate 87,874 of NZ_JAMZEA010000019.1, read as the reverse complement.
CCTGCCGGTCCTGCTGCGCGAGCTGGCCGAGCTGTACCGCGCGGGCGGCGACGCGTCCGGGCTGCCGCCCGTCACGTCCTACCGCGAGTACCTGCGCTGGCTGGCCCGCCAGGACACCGCCGCCGCCGGCCGCGCCTGGACCGAGGCCCTGACCGGCACCGACGAACCGACCCTCGTCGCGCCCGCGGTGCGGGATGCCGCGCCCGTCCTGCCGCGCACGGTCCGCGGCACCGTCGACCAGGCCCGCACCGCCGCCCTCCGCGACCTGGCCCGCACCCGCGGCCTGACCCCCAACACGGTCGTCCAGGCGCTGTGGGCGATGCTGGTCGGCCGCCTGTCCGGACGCGACGACGTGGTGTTCGGCGCGACCGTCGCCGGGCGGCCGATGGAGCTGCCCGGCATCGAGCACACGCTCGGCCTGTTCGTGAACACCGTCCCCGTCCGCGTCCGGCTCGGACCGGCGCAGCCCTTCGCGGACCTGCTGGACGACGTCCAGCGGCGGCAGTCCGCGCTGCTCGACCACCAGCACCTCGGCCTCGCCGAGATCCAGCGGGCCGCCGGGCCGGGAGCAGGCTTCGACAGCCTGCTCGCCTACGAGAGCTACCCCCGCTCCCAGAACGGCCCGCCGCGCTTCGGCGGCCTGTCGATCACCCGGGCCGTGAGCGAGGACGCCGCGCACTACCCGCTCACCCTCGTCGTCAACCCGCACGACGAGCTGGACCTCCAGCTCACCTACCGGCCCGACGCGTTCACCGCCGGCACCGCCGCCGGACTCCTGGACCGCTTCGGCCGCATGCTGGACCAGATCACCGCCGACCCGACCATCCGGCTGTGCGACCTGGACGTCCTGCGCCCCGGCGAACGCGGCCCCGTGGGGACGGTGGAAGACCTTCCCGAGCCGTCGGCCGAGGGCGCGTCCCTGGTCGAGCTGTTCGAATCCCAGGCCACCCACACCCCCGACGCGCTTGCCGTTGTTTCAGGGGAGACCCGCTGGACGTATGCCGACCTCGATGCCCGGTCGAATCGGATCGCGCGCACTCTGCGCGCTGGGGGAGTGGGGCCCGAGGATCTGGTCGCGGTGCGTCTGGAGCGGTCGGCGGATCTGGTCGCCGCGCTGCTGGGTGTGCTGAAGGCGGGCGCGGCCTACCTGCCGATCGACCCGTCTTACCCGGCGGAGCGGATCGCGTTCATGCTGGACGACGCGTCCCCGGTCGCCGTCGTGGACGACGATTTCCTCGCTGACCTTGCTACTGATGACAGCCGCGTTGGCCTCCGGGTGCGCTCGTCGCAGGCGGCGTACGTGATCTACACGTCGGGATCGACCGGCCGCCCCAAGGGCGTGATCGTCCCGCACAGCAACGTCGTGCGCTTGCTGGAGTCCGCAGGTTCGCGTTTCGATTTCGGTGCGGACGACGTGTGGGCGTTGTTCCATTCGTTCGCGTTCGACTTCTCGGTGTGGGAGTTGTGGGGAGCGCTGGGCTTCGGTGGTCGTGTGGTCGTGGTGCCGTGGGAGGTGTCGCGTTCTCCGCATGACTTAGTCGAGCTGCTGGCCGCCGAGCACGTCACGGTCTTGAACCAGACGCCGTCGGCGTTCTACCAGCTCATGGACGTCGAGGGCCTCGCGGATGTGGGCTTGCGCTGGGTCGTGTTCGGCGGTGAGGCGCTGGACGTCTCCCGCCTTGCAGGCTGGTTCGCGCGCCATCCCGACACCGCCCTGGTCAACATGTTCGGGATCACCGAGACGACCGTCCATGTGACCTGGGGATTGCTGGACGAGACGTTGTGCGTGCCGGGCGCGGGCAGTGTTGTGGGCTCGGCGCTTCCGGGTTGGCGCGTGCATGTGCTGGACGCCTGGTTGCGTCCGGTTTCGCCCGGTGTTGTCGGCGAGGTGTACGTCTCCGGCGCGGGCGTCGCGCGCGGGTACCTGAACCGTGCAGGGCTGTCGGCGAGCCGCTTTGTCGCGGACGTGTTCGGGACCGGAGCCCGGATGTACCGGTCCGGGGATCTGGCCCGATGGCGTCCGGACGGTTCGCTCGACTACCTCGGCCGGGCGGACGCGCAGGTGCAGTTGCGCGGGTTCCGCGTCGAGCTAGGCGAGATCGAGGCCGTGCTTGCCGCGCACCCCGGGATCCGTCAGGTCGCGGTCGTCGTCCGCGAAGACCAACCTGGCACGCAACGCCTGGTCGCCTACACGGTCGGCGACGCCGATCCGAACGTGCTGCGCGAGCATGTGGCCGGACGGCTGCCCGACTACATGGTCCCAGCGGCGTTCGTTCCGCTGGACGTCCTGCCGATCACCGTCAACGGCAAGCTCGACCGCGCCGCCCTCCCCGCCCCCGACCTCGCGGGCATCACCAAGGGACGGCCTCCGAGGACACCGGCCGAAGAGGTCCTGTGCGGACTGTTCGCCGAGGTGCTCGGGGTCGCGTCGGTCGGCGCGGACGACTCGTTCTTCGAACTCGGCGGGGACTCGCTGCTGGCGATGCGGCTGATCGCGCGCCTCCGGGCCGTCCTGGACGCCGAGGTCGGCATCCGCGAGCTGTTCGCCACGCCGACCGTCGCCGGGATCGCCCGGCTGGTGGCGGACGAGCGGGACGCCTCGGCCGTGCCGCTGACCGTCCGCGAGCGTCCCGACCGGATCCCGCTGTCGTTCGCCCAGCAGCGCATGTGGTTCCTCAGCCGCCTGGAGGAGGCGGGCGCGGGCGCCGCCTACAACATGCCGCTCGTCCTCGGCCTGTCCGGCGACCTGGACGTTGCAGCCCTGGAAGCCGCGCTCGGCGACCTCGCCGACCGGCACGAGACCCTCCGGACGATCTTCCCCGAGGCCGACGGCACCCCCTACCAGCGCATCCTCCAGGGCGCCGAAGGCCGCCCCGAGCTGGTCGTGGACGCGGCCGACGACACCGACCTGAACGCGATCGTCGCCGCAGAGGTGGGCCGGGGCTACGACCTCGCCCGCGAACTGCCCTGGCGGACGCGGCTGCTGAGGCTCTCCGATACCGAGTCGGTGCTGATCATCGTCGTTCACCACATCGCGGGCGACGGCTGGTCCCTCGGCCTGCTGGCCGACGACCTGCGCGCGGCCTACGCCGCCCGCCGCGACGGCACCGCGCCGGCATGGACGCCGCTCACCGTCCAGTACGCCGACTACGCGCTGTGGCAGCGGGAGGTGATGGGCGACCCGGACGATCCGGACAGCCTGATCGCGACGCAACTCGCCTACTGGCGTGACACCCTCGCCGGAGCGCCCGAGGAACTGACCCTGCCCGCCGACCGGCCGCGTCCCGCCGAAGCGTCCTTCCAGGGAGGTTCGGTTCCCTTGGACGTGTCGGCGGCGACCCACGCGCGGCTCGCGGAGGTGGCGCAGCGGCGCGGCGTGACGATGTTCATGGTCGTCCAGGCCGCGCTCGCGATGCTGCTGGCCCGCCTGGGCGCGGGCACCGACATCCCCATCGGCACCGTCACCGCCGGACGCGGCGACGCCGCCACCGAAGACCTGGCCGGGTTCTTCCTCAACACCCTCGTGCTGCGCACCGATGTGTCCGGCGATCCGTCGTTCGCGGACGTGCTGGCGCGCGTCCGCGACACCGACCTGGCCGCCTACGCCCACCAGGACCTTCCCTTCGAGCGGCTCGTCGAAGACCTCAACCCGACCCGGTCCCTCGCCCGCCATCCGCTCTTCCAGGTCATGCTGACCCTGCACAACACACCGCAGGCCGACCGACCCTGGGAACTGCCGGGGCTGCGCGTCCGGCCGCTGCCACCGGACGAGGGCGCCGTACCGGCCAAGTTCGATCTGACCTTCGGGCTCCGGGAACGCCGCGACGACCACGGGCATCCCGCCGGCATCTCGGGCGACCTGCAATTCGCCGGGGACCTGTTCGACCGGAGCACCGCCGAGCGGCTGGCCGAGCGCCTCACCGGCCTGCTCGACCAGGTCGCCGCCGACCCCCGTGCCCGGCTCGGCCAGCTCGACGTCCTGACCGAACCGGAGGCCAGGGACATTCTCGCCCTGCGGGAAGCCCCCACCCCGGACTTCCGCGACGCCTCCCTGGTGGACCTGTTCGCCGAGCAGGCCGACGCCGCGCCGGACGCCGTCGCCGTGGTCTCAGGCGAGACCCGCTGGACTTACGCCGACCTCGATGCCCGGTCGAACCGGATCGCGCGCACTCTGCGCGTTGGGGGAGTGGGGCCCGAGGATCTGGTCGCGGTGCGCTTGGAGCGATCGGCGGACTTGGTCGCTGCGCTGCTGGGTGTGCTGAAGGCCGGGGCGGCCTACCTGCCGATCGACCCGTCTTACCCGGCTGAACGGATCGCGTTCATGCTGGACGACGCGTCCCCGGTCGCCGTCGTGGACGACGAGTTCCTCACTCACCTGGACGAGGACGACAGCGCCATCGGCGTCCGCGTGCGTCCGGAGCAGGCCGCCTACGTCATCTACACCTCGGGTTCGACAGGACGGCCCAAAGGCGTCGTGGTCCCGCATGCGAATGTGGTGCGCCTGCTGGAATCCGCAGCGACACGATTCGACTTCGGTGCGGACGAAGCGTGGGCGTTGTTCCACTCGTTCGCGTTCGACTTCTCGGTGTGGGAGTTGTGGGGAGCGCTCGGTTTCGGTGGCCGTGTGGTCGTGGTGCCGTGGGAGGTATCGCGTTCTCCGCATGGCCTGGTGGAGCTGCTGACCGCTGAGCGCGTCACGGTCCTGAACCAGACACCGTCGGCGTTCTACCAGCTCATGGACGTCCAGGGTCTTCCAGGCGTGGGCCTGCGCTGGGTCGTGTTCGGCGGCGAGGCTCTCGATCTGAGCCGCCTGTCGGGGTGGTTCGCGCGCCACCCGAACACTGCCCTGGTCAACATGTTCGGGATCACCGAGACGACCGTCCACGTGACGTGGGGTCGGCTCGATGAGAGCTTGTGCGTGCCGGGCGCGGGCAGTCACGTGGGCTCGCCTCTCCCAGGGTGGCGGGTGCAGGTGTTGGACGCCTGGTTGCGTCCGGTCCCGCCAGGGGTGGTCGGCGAGGTGTACGTCTGTGGCGCGGGCGTTGCGCGCGGATACCTGAACCGTGCCGGGCTGTCGGCGAGCCGCTTCGTGGCCGACGTGTTCGGCTCCGGCACCAGGATGTACCGGTCGGGCGACCTCGCACGGCGACGCCCAGACGGCTCGCTCGAATACCTCGGCCGCGCCGATGCGCAGGTGCAGTTGCGCGGGTTCCGCGTCGAACTCGGCGAGATCGAAGCCGTGCTCGCTGGGCATCCCGGCGTCCGTCAGGTTGCGGTCGTCGTCCGCGAGGACCAGCCCGGGACGCAACGCCTGGTCGCGTACATCGTCGGCGATGCCGACCAGGGCGCATTGCGGGAGTATGTGGCGGCGCGCCTGCCCGAGCACATGATTCCAGCGGCGTTCGTTCAGCTGGACGTCCTGCCGATCACCGTCAACGGAAAGCTCGACCGCGCCGCCCTCCCCGCCCCCGACCTCACCGGGACGGCGAAGGGACGGCCTCCAGCGACCCCGGTGGAAGAGGTGCTGTGCGGCCTGTTCGCCGAGATCCTCGGCCTGGAGACGGTCGGCGCGGACGACTCGTTCTTCGAACTCGGGGGCGACTCGCTGCTGGCGATGCGGTTGATCGCGCGCGTCCGGGCGTCCATGGACGCCGAGGTCGGCATTCGCGAGCTGTTCGCCACGCCCACGGCCGCCGGGATCGCCCGACTGATCGAGGGCGAGAGCGGCGCCTCCGTCGCGCCGCTGACCGCTCGCGAGCGTCCCGACCGGATTCCGCTGTCGTTCGCGCAGCAGCGCATGTGGTTCCTCAACCAGCTCGAAGGCGACGACACCCGCGCGGCCTACAACGTCTCGTTCGTGGTCCGCCTCACCGGCGATCTCGACGTCCCCGCGCTCGAAGCCGCGCTCGGTGACCTGTCCGACCGGCACGAGATCCTCCGGACGGTCTTCCCCGACACCGACGGCACCCCCTACCAGCGGATTCTGCACGGTCCTTCCGGACGGCCCGACCTGCGCGTCCGCGCCGCAGCGCCCGCCGACGTGAGCACGATGCTGCACGACGACACCGCCCGGGGCTTCGACCTCGCCCGCGAACTGCCCTGGCGGGTCGGGCTGCTGCGGATCTCCGGCACCGAAGCGGTGCTGGTCATGGTCGTCCACCACATCGCCGTGGACGGTCTGTCGCTGAACGTCCTGGCCCGCGATCTCGGCTCCGCCTACGCCGCCCGCCACGCCGGCAACCCACCCGACTGGACGCCTCTCCCCGTCCAGTACGCCGACTACGCGCTGTGGCAGCGCGAGGTGATGGGCGACCCCGACGACCCGGACAGCCTGATCGCGGCCCAGCTCGCCTACTGGCGCGACGCTCTCAAGGACGCGCCCGAGGAACTCGCCCTGCCCACGGACCGGCCGCGTCCCGCCGAGGCGTCCTTCCGCGGCGCGGTCGTCCCGATCACGCTCGACGCGGACGCCCACGCCGGGCTCGTCGCCGTGGCGCGGCAGCACGGCGTGACGCTGTTCATGGTCGCCCAGGCGGCGGTGGCGATGCTGCTGGCGCGGCTCGGCGCGGGCACCGACATCCCGCTCGGCACCGCCATCGCCGGACGCGGCGACGCCGCGACCGAGAACCTGGCCGGCTACTTCGTCAACACGCTCGTGCTGCGCACCGATGTGTCCAGCGACCCGTCGTTCGCGGACGTCCTGGCGCGCGTCCGCGACACCGACCTGGCCGCCTACGCCCACCAGGACCTTCCTTTCGAGCGGCTCGTCGAAGACCTCAACCCCGCCCGGTCCCTCGCCCGCCATCCGCTCTTCCAGGTCATGCTCGCCGTGGAGTCGGAGCCGACGCAGGACTGGACGCTGCCCGGCCTGCGCACCGAACCCGTCCTGGCGCAGGCGCCGTCCGCGAAGTTCGACCTGTCGATCACCCTGGAGGAGCGGCTGGCCGGCGGCGTCCCGGCGGGTCTGGGCGGCGGGATCGAGTACGCGACCGACCTGTTCGATGAGGAGACCGCGGCGGAGCTGGCCGGGCGGCTGGCCCGCGTCCTCGCCCAGGTGGCGGCCGAGCCCGGCACCCGCCTGCGCGAGCTGGAGATCCTGTCGCCCGAACAGCGCGCCATCATCCTGAACGACTGGAACGACACCGTCACACCCGTCCCCGCGCAAACCCTGGTCGAACTGTTCGACCAGCAGGTCGCGGCGGCCCCCGGCGCGCTGGCGGTCCTGGACGAGGACGCCCGCCTCACCTACGCCGAACTGGACGCGCAGGCCAACCGGCTGGCGCGTGAGCTGATCGCGCGCGGCGCGGGCCCGGAATCGGTCGTGGCCGTGATGGTCGAGCGCTCGGTCCAGCTGCCGGGCGTCCTGCTGGGCGTCATGAAGTCCGGCGCGGCCTACCTGCCGATCGACCCCGAACACCCCGCCGAGCGCGTCCGGGACCTGCTGGCGGACGCCGCGCCCGACGCGATCGTGTGCGCACGCAACACCGAGCATCTCGTTTCGGGGGACCGGCTCGTCCTGGACGATCCCGCGACGGCCGCGGCGCTCGCCGAGCACCCGGCGGAAGCCCGCGTCACCGACGCCGAGCGCACGCTGCCGCTGCACCCCGATCACCCCGCGTACGTGATGTACACGTCCGGATCGACAGGCCGTCCCAAAGGGACGATCCTCAGCCACCGCGCCGTGGTGAACCAGCTCGCCTGGATGAGCGGCGAGTACGGCATCACCCCGCAGGACAGGGCGCTGCACAAGGCCTCGGTCGGGTTCGACGTGTCGGTCTGGGAGATGTTCATGCCGCTGATCAGCGGCGCCGCCGTCGCGGTCGCCCGGCCCGGCGGCCAGCGCGACCCCCGCTACCTCGCCGAGCTGGTCGAGCGGTGCGGCGTGACGGCCGCCGAGTTCGTCCCGTCGCTGCTGGCGGCGTTCCTGCGGGAGGACGGCGCCGCCGGGCGGGCGCGCGGGCTGCGCCGGGTCTTCTCCGGCGCGGAGGCGCTGCCCGCCGAGCTGGTCGAGGAGTTCCACGGCCTGCTGGACGCGCCGCTGCACAACCTCTACGGCCCGACCGAGACCGCGATCGGCGTCACCGCCCGGCCCTGCCCGCCGGGCGGCGGCCCGGGCCCGGTCCCGATCGGACGGCCGGTCTGGAACACCCGCGTGTACGTTCTGGACGAGTTCCTGCGGCCGCTCCCTCCCGGCGCGGTCGGCGAGCTGTACGTGTCCGGCGTGCAGCTCGCCCGCGGGTACTCCGGCCGGGCCGCGCTCACCGCCGAACGCTTCGTCGCCTGCCCGTACGAGGCGGGCGCCCGGATGTACCGGACCGGCGACCTGGCGCGCTGGACCCGCGACGGCGAGCTGGTCTTCGCCGGACGCGCCGACGAGCAGGTGAAGCTGCGCGGTATCCGGATCGAGCCCGGCGAGATCGAGGCCGTGCTGGCCGAGCACCCGTCGGTCGCGCGCGCCGCCGTCGTCGTCCGCGAGGACCGGCCCGGAATCCGGCGGCTGGTCGCCTATGTGACCGGCCCGGACGCCGACCCGGCCGAGCTGCGCGCGCACGCCGCCGCACGGCTCCCCGACGCGATGGTCCCGGCCGCGGTGGTCGTGCTCGGCGAGCTGCCGGCACTTCCGAACGGCAAGCTGGATCGGGCCGCGCTGCCCGCCCCCGACCCGTCCGCCGCGTCGTCCGGCGGACGGCCGCCCGCCACCCCCGCCGAGGCCGTCCTGTGCGCGCTGTTCGCCGAGCTGCTCGGCCTCGCCGAGGTCGGCGCGGACGACTCGTTCTTCACCCTCGGCGGCGACTCGATCATGTCGATGCTGCTGGTGTCGCGGGCCCGCCGCGCCGGACTGGAGATCACCCCGCGGCAGGTGTTCGAGGCTAAGACACCCTCCGGGCTGGCCCTGGTCGCCGGGACCGTCCGCCCGGAGGCGAGCGTGCCCGTCGCGGACGACGGTGTCGGCGACCTCCCGCTCACGCCCGTGATGCGCGACACCGCCGACCGCGCCGGATCGGCCTCGCTGACCGGGCCCTACTGCCAGACGATGTTGGTGACCGCCCCCGCCGACCTGGACTTCGACCGGTTCGTCACCGCGGTCCAAGCCCTGCTCGACCGGCACGGCATGCTGCGCGCTCGCCTGGACGAGCTGGCCGGCCGGCTCGTCGTGCCGCCCGCCGGAACCGTCGCCGCATCCGGGCTCGTGAGCCGCGTGGGCATCGCCGAACTGCGCGGCGGCGCGCCCGTCCGCGCGGCGATGGGCCGGCTCGACCCGCGTGCCGGGATCATGCTCCAGGCGGTCTGGTTCGACGCCGGCCCGGACCGGACCGGCCGGGTCCTGCTCGCCGTCCACCACCTGGCCGTGGACGGGGTGTCCTGGCGGATCCTGCTGCCCGACCTCGCCGCCGCCTACGCCGGAACGGCCCCCGAAGCCGTCCCGACGTCGTTCCTGCGCTGGTCGCGGGCGCTGGCCGCGCAGGCGACCGACCCGTCCCGCCTCGCCGAACTGCCGCTGTGGCAGCGGATGCTGGACGGCGCCGCGTCCCCCTTCGACACCGCTCCACCGGACACCGCGACTGCGGGCAGCGCGGCGGTCCAGACGACGCGGGAGGTGCCGGAGGAGGTCACGGCGGCGCTGCTCACCCGCGTCCCGGCGGCCTTCCACGCGGGCGTGGAGGACGTGCTGCTCGCCGGGCTCGTCGCCGCGCTGAGCGAGCGCCGCCGCCACCGCGACGGGCGCGACCTGCCCGGCGGCGTGCTGGTCGACCTCGAAGGCCACGGCCGCGAGCCGCTCGCCCCCGGCATGGACCTCGCCCGCACCGTCGGCTGGTTCACCGACGTCCATCCCGTCCGGCTCGATCCGGGCGCGCTGGACCACGCGGCCGTCCGTGCCGGAGGCGGGGCGGCGGGCGCCCTGGTCAAGCGGGTGAAGGAGCAGCTGCGGGCCGTCCCGGCCGACGGGCTCGGCTACGGCCTGCTCCGCCGCCTCAACCCCGACACCGCCGCCGCGATGGCCCGGCTGCCCGTCCCGGAGATCGCCTTCAACTACTTCGGACGGTTCGCCGCCGAGCCGTCCGGCGCGTCCCGGCCGTGGGAGCCCGCCGGGGCGACCGCGTTCGGCGGCGGGACGGCAGCGGGCATGACCGCGACCCACGCGCTGGAGGCCGGCGGGCTCGTCCACGACCTGCCCGCAGGCCCCCGGCTGACGCTCGCCCTGGCCGGCTCGGCGGGTCTGTTCACCCGCGCCGACCTGGACGACCTGGCGGACCGCTGGGCGGCCATGCTCGCCGGGCTCGCCGCGCACACCGCCGACGGCGGCGGCGGGCACACCCCGTCCGACTTCAGCCTGGTGTCCCTCGGACAGGACCAGATCGACGAACTCCAGTCGGGCCTCGCCGGCGAATTCGGCTGAGCCCGCCGCCCATTCCATATTGCGCATTTGGACAGCCCTTCCGCCCCGTTCGGGCTTGGTAGAGTCCGCCACGTATGTGCTCTCGGTGAGCATTTCTCGCGTGTGGCGGAAGGGCGCTGATGACTCAGATCCGCATCGACGATGTGTGGCCGCTGTCCCCTCTTCAGGAAGGGCTGCTGTTTCACGCCGGATATGACGAGCGGACCCGCGACATCTATGTCGGCCAGAACGTCCTGGAATTATCGGAACCGCTGGACAGCACGGTGCTGCGCGCCTCGTGGCAGGCCGTCCTGGACCGGCACGCCAGCCTCCGCGCGAGTTTCCGGCAGCCCGCCGGATCGCCCCGACCGGTCCAGGTGATCGCGAAGGGCGTCGCACTTCCGTGGCGCGAGCACGACCTTTCCGATCTCGCCGCCGGCGCGGCGCGCGCCGAAGTCCGGCGGCTCGCCGAAACGGAACTCCAGAACGGCTTCGACCTTTCCGTCCCGCCGCTGCTCCGGCTGCTCCTGCTGAAACTCCCGGACCGCACCTACCGGCTCGTCGTGACGATGCACCACATCGTGATGGACGGTTGGTCGCAGCCGATCCTTTTCGACGAGGTGTCGGCCGTGTACGCCGCCGGAGGCGACGCGTCCGGGCTGCCGCCCGCCCCGTCCTACCGCGACCACCTCGCCTGGCTCGCCCGCCAGGACCGCGACGCCGCGCGCGCCGCCTGGCGGGACGCCCTCGCCGGACTGGACGAACCGACCCTCGTCCGCCCGGCGGCGTCCGCCCTGCCCGTCCAGCCCGGACACGTGACCACCCGGCTCGACCGCGCCGCGACCGACCGGCTGCGCGAGACCGCCCGCGCCTCCGGACTCACCGTGAACACGGTCGTCCAGGGCGCGTGGGGGCTGCTGCTCGGCCGGCTGACCGGCCGCACCGACGTGGTGTTCGGCGCGACCGTCGCCGGACGCCCCATGGAGCTGCCCGGCGTCGAGCGGATGCTGGGCCTGTTCATCAACACCGTCCCGGTCCGCGTCCGGCTCGACCCCGCGCGGACGCTGGCGGCGACCCTCACCGAGGTCCAGGACGCGCGCTCGCGGTTGCTCGCGCACGAGCACCTCGGCCAGGCCGAGATCCAGCGCGCAGCCGGACGCGCCGCCGCCTACGACACGCTGCTCGTCTACCAGAACTACCCGCGCGGAATCGGAACCGGCGCGTCTGCGGCGGAGGCGTCCGGTGGGCTGCGTATCACCGGCGCGGAGGGCGAGGACGCCTCCCACTACCCGCTGACCCTGGTCGCCGCCGAACTCGACACCCTGGACCTCCGCCTGGAGTACCGGCCGGACGTGGTCGCAGAGCAGACCGCGTCCGCCCTGGTGAAGCGGCTGGCGCGCATCCTGGACCAGATCGCCGCCGACCCGGACCTGCGGGTGGGAGACGTCGATGTCCTGATCGCGGGGGAGCGCGAGCAGCTGCTCGACGGCTGGAACGCCACAGCGCGTCCCACTCCGGCAGGCCCGCTGGCAGAACTGTTCGAGGCGCAAGCGGTCCGCTCGCCGGACGCGGTCGCGGTCGTCTCCGGTGACCTGCGCTGGACGTATGCCGAACTGGACGCACGGGCCAACCGCATCGCCCGCACGCTGATCGAGCGCGGTGTGGGCCGCGAGGATCTGGTCGGCGTCCGCCTGGAACGCTCGGCCGACCTGATCGCCGCCCTCCTGGGCGTGCTGAAGGCGGGTGCGGCCTACCTGCCGATCGACCCGTCCTATCCGGGTGAGCGCATCGCGTTCATGCTCGCCGACGCACGTCCGACGCTCGTCCTGGACGAAGACTTCCTCGGCTCGCTGCCTGCGGACGACTCGCCGGTCGATGTCACGGTTTCGGCTGGTCAGCTGGCCTACGTGATCTACACGTCGGGCTCGACCGGGGTGCCGAAGGGCGTGGCGGTCACGCAGGCCAACGTCGCCGACTTCTGCGCGGCGAGCTGCTGGCGCGACGAGGTCGTCCAGCGGGTGCTGGTGCAGGCCAACCATGCCTTCGATGCCTCGACGTACGAGATCTGGGTGCCGCTGCTGCACGGCGGCAGCCTGGTCGTCGTGCCGCCGGGGGAGGTGGACGTCCCGGAGCGGGCCGCGCTGGTCGCCGAGCACGGCGTGACCAACGTCCACGCGACGGCCGGTCTGTTCGCTGCTCTGGCCGAGCAGGCGCCGGAGATGTTCGCCGGGGTGCGTGAGGTCTCGACCGGCGGTGACGTGGTGTCTCCGGTCGCTATCCGAACCCTGCTGGAGGCGCATCCGGATCTGGTCGTCCGGACGACCTACGGCCCGACCGAAACCACCGCGTTCACCGCGGAACTCGCCTTTACCGACCCGGGCCGGCCGGACGGCGTCGTGCCCCTCGGACGCCCGATGGACAACGCCCGCGCCTACGTGCTGGACGAGTGCCTGCGGCCCGTCCCGCCGGAGATGCTCGGCGAGCTGTACATCGCCGGTGCCGGCGTGGCCCGCGGGTACGTCGGCCGTGCCGGGCTCACCGCTGAGCGGTTCGTCGCCTGCCCGTTCGGCCCCGGCGACCGGATGTACCGGACGGGTGACCTGGTCCGGTGGACGGCTGACGGGCTGCTGGAGTTCGCCGGACGCGCCGACGACCAGGTGAAGATCCGCGGCTTCCGGGTCGAGCTGGCCGAGATCGAGGCCGCGCTGACCACGCACGAGCGCGTCGCGAACGCCACGGTCATCGCCCACGAGGACCAGGCCGGATCCAAGCGCCTGGTCGCCTACGCCGTGGCCGACGCGTCCGCCGACGAGCTGCGCGCGCACGTGGCCGCCAAGCTGGCCGACTACATGGTGCCCGCAGCGATCGTCCTGCTGGACGCGCTGCCGGTGACCGTGAACGGCAAGGTCGACCGCGCGGCCTTACCCGCGCCGGACTTCGCCGGACTGTCCGGCGGCCGAGCCCCGGCCACGGCCACCGAAGAGATCCTCTGCGGGCTGTTCGCCGAGGTGCTGGGCCTGGAGACGGTCGGCGCGGACGACTCGTTCTTCGCGGTCGGCGGGGACTCGCTGCTGGCGATGCGGCTGATCGCCCGCGTCCGCGCGGTGCTGCGGTCCGAGGTGAGCATCCGCGACCTGTTCGAGCAGCCGACCGTCGCCGGCCTCGCCAGCCTCGTGGACACCGGACGCGGCGACGCGCGGCCGCCGCTCGCTGTACAGGGTCGTCCCGAGACCGTGCCGCTGTCGTATGCGCAGCAGCGGATGTGGTTCCTCAACCGGCTCGAAGAGGCAGGAACGGGCACCGCCTACAACATGCCGCTGGCCCTTCGCCTGTCCGGCGAGCTGGACGTGGCGGCGCTCCAGGCCGCGCTCGGGGACGTGGCCGACCGGCACGAGAGCCTCCGGACGATCTTCCCCGAGTCGGGCGGCGTGCCGCGCCAGGAGATCCTGGACGGCCCGGCCGGACGGCCCGTCCTGGCCGTCGAGCAGGTCGCCGAGGACGCGCTGCCGGACGCGATCACCGCCGAGGTCGGCCGCCGTTTCGAGGTCGAGCGCGAACTCCCGTGGCGCGCCCGCCTGCTCGCGCTCGCCGACTCCGAACACGTCCTGGTCATCGTCGCGCATCACATCGCCGCCGACGGCTGGTCGATGGGCGTGCTGGCGCGCGACCTGAGCGCGGCCTACGCGGCCCGCCGGTCCGGCGCGGCTCCGGAGTGGACGCCGCTCCCGGTGCAGTACGCCGACTTCGCGCTGTGGCAGCGGGACGTCCTCGGCGACCTGGACGATCCGGACAGCCTGATCTCGGCGCAGCTCGGCTACTGGCGCGAGGCCCTTTCCGGTGCTCCCGAGGAACTTCCGCTGCCCACTGACCGGCCCCGGCCGACCACGCCGTCCTTCCGCGGCGGCGTCGTCCCGGTGGAGACCGGCGCAGCCCTGCACGCCCGCCTGGTGGAGGTCGCGCAGCGCTACGGCGTGACGATGTTCATGGTCGTCCAGGCCGCCTTGGCGTCGGTTCTATCGCGGCTGGGAAGCGGCACCGACATCCCGCTGGGCACCGCTACCGCCGGCCGCGGTGACGCCGCGCTGGAGGGTCTGGCCGGATTCTTCCTGAACACGCTGGTGCTGCGGACGGACGTCGGCGGCGACCCGACCTTCGCCGAACTGCTGGGACGCGTGCGCGAAACCGACCTGAGCGCGTTCGCCCATCAGGACCTTCCGTTCGAGCGGCTGGTGGAAGACCTGAACCCGGTGCGTTCGCTGGCGCGGCACCCGCTGTTCCAGGTCACGCTCAACCTCCAGGCCACCGGCCAGAGCGAACCGGCATGGAACCTGCCCGGCGTCCTCGTCCGGCCGGTGCACAGCGGCGACACGATGGCCGCCCGCTTCGACCTGGCCTTCGAGCTGGGGGAGCGCCGCGACGAGCAGGGTGCCCCGGCCGGACTCGGCGGCGTGATCGAGTTCGCCGCCGACCTGTTCGACGAGGACACCGTCCGCGCCGTCGCCGAGCGGCTCGTCCGGGTGCTGGAGCAGGTCGCGGCCGACCCGAAGAAGCGGATCACTGACCTGGACGTCCTGTCCGACGCTGAGCGCCACCGCCTGATCGTGGACTGGAACGCCACGGCGCACGAGGTGGCGGTCGGTTCGGTCCCTGCGCTGTTCGCGGCGCAGGTCGCGCGGACGCCCGAGGCGCCAGCGGTCGAGTTCGCCGACTTCCGCTGGACCTACGCCGAGCTGGACGCGCAGTCCAACCGTGTCGCGCACACCCTGATCGAGCGTGGCGTGGGCCGTGAAGACCTGGTCGGTATCCGCTTGGAGCGGTCGGCGGATCTGATCGCGGTGATCTTGGGTGTGGTGAAGGCGGGCGCGGCGTACATGCCGATCGACCCGTCCTATCCGTCCGAGCGCATCGCGTTCATGCTGTCCGACGCCGACCCGGCTCTGGTCGTCGATGCCGAGTTCATCGGCGGCCTGAGCGACGACGCCACACCCGTCGAGCTCGGCATCTCGCCTGATCAGCTGGCGTACGTGATCTACACGTCGGGTTCGACGGGTGTGCCCAAGGGTGTGGGTGTGTCGCATCGCGGTGTGGCGAGCCTGGCGGCTTGGCAGGCAGACCAGTTCGGAGTCGGTGTCGGTTCGCGGGTGGCGCAGATGGCGGCGCTGGGGTTCGACGCGGCGTTCTGGGAGCTGTGCATGGCGCTGCTGTCCGGCGCGACGCTCCTGCTCGCCGACGCCGACACGATGCCGCCCAAGGGCCGCTTCGATGACCTGCTGACGGACCTGGACATCACACACGTGACCGTCCCGCCGTCCCTGCTGGCCACGGTCGAAAGCCTGCCGGACGGCCTGCGCACGCTGGTCGTGGCCGGTGAGGCGTGCCCGCCTGGCCTGGTGGAGCGCTGGGCGCCCGGTCGGCGGATGTTCAACGCTTACGGGCCGACCGAATCGACGGTCTGCGCGACGATGAGCGCCGCCCTCGCGCCCGGAGACCTCGTGTCGATCGGCGGGCCGATCTGGAACACCTCGGTGTACGTCCTGGACGAGGCGTTGCGTCCGGTTCCGCCGGGTGTGACCGGTGAGCTGTACATCGCCGGTCCGAGCCTGGCGCGCGGCTACGTCGGCCGGGTCGGCCTGACGGCGGAGCGGTTTGTGGCGTGCCCGTTCGAGCCCGGTGCCCGTATGTATCGCACCGGCGACCTGGTTCGCTGGACCGGCGACGGCGAGCTGGTGTTCGCGGGCCGGGCGGACGACCAGGTGAAGATCCGCGGGTTCCGCGTGGAGCTCGGCGAGATCGAGAACGTGCTGTCCGCGCATCCGGACGTGGACCAGGCCGCCGTCCTGGCGCGCGAGGACCAGCCCGGCGTCAAGCGGCTGGTCGCCTACGTGACCGCCCGCGACGTCGAGGAGATCCGGGAGTTCGCGGCCGCGCGGCTGCCGGAGTACGTGGTCCCGGCCGCGTTCGTCACGCTGGACGAGTTCCCCGTGACCGCCAACGGCAAGCTGGACCGCGCCGCGCTTCCCGCGCCGGACAGAGCAACAGCAGCCGCCCAGAGCCGCGGGCCCGCGACGGCGACCGAAGAAGTGCTCTGCGGCCTGTTCGCCGAAGTCCTCGGTCTGGACAGCGTCGGGGCGGAGGACTCGTTCTTCGCCATCGGCGGCGACTCGCTGCTGGCGATCCGGCTGATCGTGCGGGTCCGATCCGTCCTGCAGACGGAGCTGACCATCCGCGAGCTGTTCGCCGCCCCGACCGTCGCGGAACTGGCGCGGCTGCTTCCCGAGGATGACGCACGCCCGGGACGCCCTGCGCTGACCGTCCGGGAACGGCCGGAGCGGATTCCGGTGTCGTTCGCCCAGCAGCGGATGTGGTTCCTCAACCGCCTCGAAGAGGCCGGCAGCGCCGCGGCCTACAACGTCACCCTGGCTCTGCGCCTCACCGGCGCCCTGGACGTGGCCGCCATGCGCGCGGCCCTGGGCGATGTGGCCGACCGGCACGAGAGCCTGCGGACGGTCTTCCCCGACGTCGAGGGCGTCCCGTACCAGCGCATCCTTCAGGGAGCCGCCGGACGCCCGTCGTTCGGCGTGCATGACGTCGCACCGAACGACCTGGAGTCGGTGCTGGCGACCGAGGCGGACCGGCCGTTCGACCTGGGCCGCGACCTGCCCTGGCGCGCCCGGCTGCTCGTCCTGGGGCCGGACGAGTCGGTGCTCCTGCTGGTCGCGCACCACATCGTGGTCGACGGCCGCTCGATGGGCGTCCTCGCCGAGGATCTCACCCGGGCCTACTCGGACCGCTGCGCCGGACGCAGGCCGGACTGGGCGCCGCTGCCCGTCCAGGTCGCCGACTACGCGCTGTGGCAGCGCGAGGTGCTCGGCGACCTGGACGACCCGGACAGCCTGATCTCGGCGCAGCTCGCGCACTGGCGCGACACCCTCGCCGGAGCGCCCGAAGAGCTCATGCTGCCGACCGACCGCCCCCGCCCGGCCGAGTCGTCGTTCCAGGGCGCGGCGGTCCCGCTGCGCCTGGACGCCGAGGTCCACGCGCGTCTGGCGGACGTGGCCCAGCGGCACGGCGTGACGATGTTCATGGTCGCGCAGGCGGCGCTCGGCATGCTGCTGGCCAGGGTGGGCGCCGGTACGGACCTCCCGATCGGCACCGCGATCGCCGGACGCGGCGACGCCGGCCTGGAGAACCTCGCCGGGTTCTTCATCAACACCCTCGTCCTCCGCACCGACGTGTCGGGCGACCCGACGTTCGCCGAGCTGCTGGCGCGCGTCCGCGAAACCGACCTCGCCGCCTACGCCCACCAGGATTTACCGTTCGAAGGGCTGGTCGAGGAGCTGAATCCGGCGCGGTCGCTGGCCCGGCACCCGCTCTTCCAGATCATGCTGGGCGTGGACAGCAACGCCCGCGGCCCCGAGCCGTGGGCGCTGCCCGGCCTGCGGGCCGAGGTGCTGCCCCCGGCCGAGAACCTGGTCGCGAAGTTCGACCTCACCGTGTCGCTGACCGAGGACCGCGACGAGCACGGCTCCCCGGCCGGCATGGGCGGCGAGATCCTCTACGCCCTGGACCTGTTCGGCGAGGAGACCGCACGCGCGCTGGCGGACCGGTTCGTCCGGGTGCTGGAGCAGGTCGCCGCGGACCCGGACGCGCGCGTCGGGGACCTGGACGTCCTGACCGAGGGCGAGCGCGAGCTGGTCGTGGACGGCTGGAACCGGACGGCCCGCCCGCGAGTGACCGGCTCGCTGGTGGACCTGTTCGCCGCGCAGACCGTCCGGTCGCCGGACGCGGTCGCTGTGGTCTTCGGCGACGCCACCTGGACGTATGCCGACCTGGACGCCCGCGCGAACCGTGTCGCCCGGACTCTGCTGAAGCGCGGCGTCGGCCGGGAAGACCTGGTCGGCGTCCGCCTGGACCGGTCGGCCGACCTGATCGCGGTCATCCTGGGCGTGGTGAAGGCAGGCGCCGCCTACCTGCCGATCGACCCGTCCTACCCGGCCGAGCGGATCGCGTTCATGCTCGCCGACGCCCGTCCGGCCGTGGTCGTGGACGCCGACTTCCTGTCCTCGCTCAGCGAGAACGACGCCCCGGTCAAGATCGAGGTCGCGCCGGAGCAGCTCGCCTACGTCATCTACACCTCCGGCTCGACCGGCACCCCGAAGGGCGTTGCGGTCACGCACGCCAACGTCGCCGACTTCTGCGGCGACGCGGCCTGGCGTGACGAGGTGCTGGAGACCGTCCTGGTGCAGGCCAACCATGCCTTCGACGCTTCGACCTACGAGATCTGGACGCCGCTGCTGCGCGGCGGACGGCTCGTCATCGTGCCTTCGGGCGAGGTGGACGTCCAGGAGCGCGCGGGCCTGGTCGCCGAGCATGCCGTGACGCACGTCGTGGCGGCCTCGGGCCTGTTCGCGGCGCTGGCCGAGCAGGCGCCGGAGATGTTCGCAGGCGTCCGCGAGGTGCTGACCGGCGGCGACGTCGTGTCCCCGATCGCCGTCCGGAGCCTGCTGGAGGCCCACCCCGGCCTGACGGTCCGGACGACCTACGGCCCGACCGAGACCACGGCCTTCACCACGCAGCTCCCGCTCACGACTCCGGGGCAGTTCAACGGCGTCGTGCCGATGGGCCGACCGATGGACAACGCCCGTACCTACGTTCTGGACGAGTACCTCCAGCCCGTCCCGCCCGGGGTGACCGGCGAGCTGTATGTCGCAGGCGCGGGCGTCGCGCGCGGCTACATCGGCAGGGCCGCGCTGACAGGCGAACGCTTCGTGGCGTGCCCGTTCGCGTCCGCTGACCGGATGTACCGGACGGGGGACCTGGTCCGCTGGACCGGCACCGGCCTCCTTGAATTTGCTGGCCGCGCCGACGACCAGGTCAAAATCCGCGGCTTCCGCGTCGAACTCGCCGAAATCGAAGCCGTCCTAGCAGCTCACGACGCCGTCACCCAAGTCGTCGTCCTGGCCCGCGAAGACCAACCAGGCACCAAACGCCTGATCGCCTACCTCGTCGCGGGCGCCACAGACGAGGAGTTGCGCGAGCACGTCGCGGCCAAGCTCCCTGACTACATGGTTCCGGCCGCGTTCGTCCTGCTGGACGAGTTCCCGATGACTGCCAACGGCAAGGTCGACCGCGCCGCGCTACCGGTTCCCAATTTCGCGGGCCTGGTGGCGAGCCGCGGCCCGGCGACGGTCACCGAGGAGATCCTCTGCGGGCTGTTCGCCGAGGTGCTCGGCCTGGAGTCGGTCGGCGCCGAGGACTCGTTCTTCGGCCTCGGCGGTGACTCGCTCCTGGCGATGCGGCTCATCGCCCGCATCCGGGCCGTGACCGGCGCCGAGGTCACCATCCGCGAGCTGTTCGCCGAGCCGACCGTCGCGGCCGTCGCGCGCCTGCTCGACGGCGAGCGCGGCGGCGCCCGGACGGCGCTGGCGGCACGCGAACGCCCCGAGATCGTCCCGCTGTCGTTCGCTCAGCAGCGGATGTGGTTCCTCAACCGGCTGGAGAACGCCGGTGCCGAGGCCGCCTACAACGTCCCAATGGCGCTGCGCCTCTCGGGCGAGCTGGACGTCGCGGCGCTGGAGGCGGCGCTCGGGGACGTGGCCGACCGGCACGAGAGCCTCCGGACGATCTTCCCCGAGGCGGGCGGTGTGCCGCGCCAGGAGATCCTGGACGGCCCGGTCGGCCGTCCCGCCCTGGTCGTGACCCAGGTCGGCGAGGACGCGCTCGCCGACACCGTGATCGCCGAGATGGGCCGCCGCTTCGACGTCGAGCGCGAGCTGCCCTGGCGGGCCCGGCTGTTCGTCCTGTCGCCCACCGAGTCGGTGTTGGCGGTCGTCGCGCACCACATCGCCGTGGACGGCTGGTCGATGGGCGTGCTCGCCCGCGACCTCGGCACCGCCTACGCGGCCCGCCTCGCGGGAACCGCACCCGACTGGACGCCGCTTCCGGCGCAGTACGCCGACTATGCGTTGTGGCAGCGCGAGGTGCTCGGCGACCTGGACGACCCGGGCAGCCTGATCGCGGAGCAGCTCGCCTACTGGCGCGACGCCCTGGCCGGAGCGCCCGAAGAGCTCGCGCTCCCGACCGACCGTCCGCGCCCCGCCACCGCCACCTTCAAGGGCGGATCGGTGGAGCTGCACGTCCCCGCCGAGGCCCACCGGCGGCTGGCCGCCGTCGCGCGGCGCCACGGCGCGACGATGTTCATGGTCGCGCAGGCCGCGCTCGGCATGCTGCTCGCCCGGCTCGGCGCCGGCTCCGACGTCCCGATCGGCACCGCCGTGGCCGGACGCGGCGACGCCGCCCTGGAAGACCTCGCCGGCTTCTTCGTCAACACCCTCGTCCTGCGGACCGACGTGTCGGGCGATCCGACGTTCGGCGAGCTGCTGGCGCGCGTCCGGGAAACCGACCTCGCCGCCTACGCCCACCAGGATCTGCCGTTCGAAGGGCTGGTCGAGGAGCTGAACCCGGCGCGCTCGCTGGCCCGCCACCCGCTGTTCCAGGTCATGCTGACCCTGCAGAACCTGCCGCGGTCCGAGGAGGCTTCGGCGCTGGCCGGGCTGCGGGCGCGGCCGCTGGGACGCGAGGAGGAGGCCGCGTCCGCCGCCAAGTTCGACCTGTCCTTCTCGCTCGCCGAGCACCGCGACGAGCACGGCGCGGCGGCCGGGCTGTGGGGCGGCCTCCAGTACGCCGAGGACCTGTTCGACGAGGGGACGGTCCGGACGATCGCCGACCGGTTCGTCCGGGTGCTGGAGCAGCTCGCCGCCGACCCTGACCTGCGCGTCGGCGACCTCGAACTCCTCGCCGCCGACGAGCGGGACCGGCTGCTGGTCGGCTGGAACGACACCGCCCGCCCGGTGCCGGACGGCTCGCTGGTCGAGCTGTTCGAGGCCCGCGCGGTCCGCTCGCCGGACGCGCTGGCCGTGGCTTCCGGGGACGTCC
The DNA here is from genome assembly GCF_024172125.1 of Actinomadura rupiterrae. Classification (GTDB taxonomy): domain Bacteria; phylum Actinomycetota; class Actinomycetes; order Streptosporangiales; family Streptosporangiaceae; genus Spirillospora; species Spirillospora rupiterrae. Next base: position 66,561 of record NZ_JAMZEA010000019.1, on the reverse strand, counting down.
GCTGGACCTATGCCGAGCTGGACGCCCGCGCGAACCGCATCGCGCACACGCTGCGGGACCGCGGTGTGGGCCACGAGGATCTGGTGGGCGTGCGCTTGGAGCGCTCGGCCGATCTGATCGCCGCGCTGCTGGGCGTTCTGAAGGCAGGCGCTGCGTACCTGCCGATCGACCCGTCTTACCCGGCCGAGCGGGTCGCGTCGATGCTGGACGAGGCGGCGCCCCCCGTGGTGCTGGACGCCGACTTTCTGACCGCGCCGAGCACCGACGACACCCCGGTCGAGATCGAGATCTCGACCGACCAGCTGGCGTACGTGATCTACACGTCCGGGTCGACCGGCACGCCGAAGGGCGTCGCGGTCACCCACGCCAATGTCGCCGACTTCTGCGCGGCGAGCTGCTGGCGCGACCACGTCGTCCAGCGGGTGCTGGTGCAGGCCAACCATGCCTTCGACGCCTCGACCTACGAGATCTGGGTCCCGCTGCTGCGCGGCGGCGAGCTGGTCATCGTCCCTCCTGGCGAGGTGGACGTCCCGAAGCGCGCGGCCCTGGTCGCCGAGCATGCCGTCACCAACGTCCACGCGACCGCTGGCCTGTTCGCGGCGCTTGCTGAGCAGGCGCCGGAGATGTTCGCGGGCGTCCGTGAGGTCTCAACCGGCGGCGACGTCGTCTCGCCGGTCGCTGTCCGGACGCTCCTGGACGCGCATCCCGATCTGGTCGTCCGGACGACCTACGGTCCGACCGAGACCACCGCGTTCACCACGCAACTGCTGTTCACCGACCCCGCCGAGGCGGACGGCGTCGTCCCGATCGGGCGTCCGATGGACAACGCCCGCGCCTACGTGCTGGACGAGTACCTACAGCCCGTCCCGGCGGGCGTGACCGGCGAGCTGTACGTCGCGGGCGCCGGAGTGGCGCGCGGATACGTCGCGAATCCGGCGCTGACGGCCGAGCGCTTCGTCGCCTGCCCGTTCACCCCCGGCGACCGGATGTACCGGACGGGCGACCTGGTGCGCTGGACCGACACCGGCCTGCTGGAGTTCGCCGGACGCGCCGACGACCAGGTGAAGATCCGCGGGTTCCGCGTCGAGCCCGCCGAGATCGAGGCCGTCCTGACCGCGCACGAGGCGGTCGGCCGGGCGACGGTGATGGTCCGCGAGGACCAGCCCGGAACCAAGCGGATCGTCGCCTACGCCACCGCGGCCGCCACCTCCGGCGACCTGCGCGCGCACCTCGCGGCGCGGTTGCCGGACCACATGGTCCCCGCCGCCGTTCTCGTCCTGGACGAGCTGCCCGTCACGGCCAACGGCAAGGTCGATCGGGCGGCGCTGCCCGCGCCCGACTTCGCCGGCCTCGCCGGCGGGCGCGGCCCGGCGACGGCGACCGAGGAGATCCTCTGCGGGCTGTTCGCCGAGGTGCTCGGCCTCGACACGGTCGGCGCGGACGACTCGTTCTTCGAACTCGGCGGGGACTCGCTGCTCGCGATGCGGCTGATCTCCCGGGCTCGGGCCGTCCTGCGGCAGGACGTCGGCATCCGGGAGTTCTTCGCCGAGCCGACCGCGGCGGGCGTGGCGCGGCTGGTCGACACCGGCCGCGGCGCCGCCCGGACCGCCCTGACCGTCCGGGAACGTCCCGAGGTGGTGCCGCTGTCCTACGCGCAGCAGCGGATGTGGTTCCTCAACCGGCTGGAGGCCGCCGGCGCGGGCGCCGCCTACAACATGCCGCTGGCGCTGCGGCTCACCGGTGACCTGGACGTCCCTGCGCTGGAGGCGGCGCTCGGGGACGTCGCCGACCGCCACCAGAGCCTCCGCACGATCTTCCCGGCGGTGGACGGCGTCCCCCGCCAGGAGATCATCGACGGCCCGGCTGGGCGTCCCGTCCTCGCGGTGGACGGCATCGCGGCCGAGCAGCTCGGCGAGACGCTCGCCGCGGAGACCGACCGCGGCTTCGACGTCGAGCGCGAGCTTCCTTGGCGCGCCCGGCTGCTGCGACTCTCGCCCACCGAGCACGTGCTGATCGTCGTCGCGCACCACATCGCGGCGGACGGCTGGTCCATGGGCGTCCTCGCCCGCGACCTCACGGCCGCCTACGTTGCCCGCTCGACCGGCGACGCGCCCGCATGGACGCCGCTGCCGGTGCAGTACTCCGACTACGCGCTGTGGCAGCGCGACGTCCTCGGCGACCCGGACGATCCGGACAGCCTGATCTCGGCGCAGCTCGACTTCTGGCGCGCGGCGCTGGCCGGAGCGCCCGAGGAGCTGGCGCTGCCGACGGACCGTCCGCGTCCCGCCGAAGCCTCGTTCCGCGGCGCGCTGGTGCCGCTGGAGCTGGGCGCGGACCTGCACGCCCGGCTCGTCGAGGTGGCGCAGCGGCGCGGCGTGACCCTGTTCATGGTCGCGCAGGCCGCGCTGGCGGCGCTGTTCTCCCGCCTGGGCGCGGGCTCGGACATCCCGATCGGCACGCCGATGGCGGGCCGGGCCGACGTGGCACTGGAGGATCTCGCCGGGTTCTTCGTCAACACGCTGGTGCTGCGGACGGACGTGTCGGGTGATCCGACGTTCGGTGAGCTGCTGGAACGCGTCCAGGAAGCCGACCTCGCCGCCTACGCCCACCAGGATCTTCCGTTCGAGCGCCTGGTGGAGGAACTGAACCCGGAGCGCTCGCTGGCCCGGCACCCGATCTTCCAGGTGACCCTCACGCTGGAGAACCTGGCACGCGGGCAGCAACCCTGGGAACTGCCCGGTCTGGAGGTCCGTCCGCTGGCGCAGGACGATGACGACACCGCCGCCGCCAAGTTCGACCTGTCCGTGACGCTCGGCGAGCGCCGCGACGAGAACGGAGCCCCCGCCGGGATCGGCGGCGAGGTCCTCTACGCGCTCGACCTGTTCGACGAGGGGACGGTCCGGACGCTGGTCGGGCGGTTCGTCCGGCTGCTGGAGCAGGTCGCGGCCGACCCGGACGTGCGCGTCGGCGACCTGGAGATCCTGACACCGGACGAGCGCGATCTGGTCGTGGACGGCTGGAACGCCACGTCCCGTCCCGTGGCCGCCGGTTCGCTGGTAGAGCTGTTCGCAGCACAAGCGATTCGGACGCCCGATGCCACTGCAGTGGCGTTCAACGGCGACACCTGGACTCACGGCGATCTGGACGCACGTTCCAACCGCGTCGCGCGCACGCTGATCGAGCGCGGCGTTCGGCGTGAGGATCTGGTCGGCATCCGCCTGGAGCGGTCGGCGGATCTGATCGCGGTGATGGTGGGTGTGGTGAAGGCCGGGGCGGCGTACTTGCCGATCGACCCGTCCTACCCGGCCGAGCGGATCGCGTTCATGCTCGCCGATGCGCGTCCTGCCGTGGTGGTGGACGAAGCGTTCCTCGCCTCGTTGAGCGGCGACGATTCTCCGGTCGGGGTCACGGTCTCGGCCGAGCAACTGGCCTACGTGATCTACACGTCCGGCTCGACCGGCACGCCCAAGGGCGTGGCCGTCACGCACGCCAACGTCGCCGACTTCTGCGCCGACGCGGCCTGGCGGGACGAGGTGATGGAGCGCGTGCTGGTCCAGGCCAACCACGCCTTCGACGCCTCGACCCACGAGATCTGGACGCCGCTGCTGCGCGGCGGCCGACTGGTCGTCGTGCCGTCGGGCGAGGTCGATGTCCCGGAGCGGGCCGCGCTGATCGCCGACCACGGCGTCACGCACGTGGTCGCGGCGTCGGGCCTGTTCGCGGCGCTGGCCGAGCAGGCGCCGGAGATGTTCGCGGGCGTCCGCGAGGTGCTTACCGGCGGCGACGTGATCTCTCCGGTCGCCGTCCGGACACTGCTGGACGCACACCCGGGCCTGGTCGTCCGCGCCACCTACGGTCCGACCGAAACGACCGCCTTCACCACGCACCTGGGCCTGACCGACAAGACCCAGGCTGCCGGTTCCATTCCGCTCGGGCGTCCGATGGACAACGCCCGCGCCTACGTCCTGGACGAGCACCTGGAGCCCGTCCCGCCGGGCGTGACCGGGGAGCTGTACGTCGCGGGCGCCGGTGTGGCGCGCGGATACGTCGCGAATCCGGCGCTGACGGCCGAACGGTTCGTCGCGTGCCCGTTCGGCCCCGGCGGCCGGATGTACCGGACCGGGGACCTGGTTCGCTGGACGGCTGACGGTCTGCTGGAGTTCGCCGGACGCGCCGACGACCAGGTGAAGATCCGCGGGTTCCGGGTCGAGCCGGCCGAGATCGAGGCCGTCCTGGCCGAGGACCAGGCCGTCCGGCAGGTCGCGGTGGTGGCGCGCGAGGACCTGCCCGGCATCAAGCGCCTGGTCGCCTACGTCGTCGGCGGCGACACCGATCGCCTCCGGTGGCACGCGGCCGAGCGGCTGCCCGAGTACATGGTCCCCGCCGCGTTCGTCCAGCTGGACGAGCTGCCGATGACGGCGAACGGCAAGCTGGACCGGGCGGCGCTGCCCGCCCCCGACTTCGCCGGACTGTCCGGCGGCCGCGGGCCGGCGACGCCGACCGAGGAGACCCTGTGCGGGCTGTTCGCCGAGGTGCTGGGCCTGGAGTCGGTCGGCGCGGACGACTCGTTCTTCGCGGTCGGCGGTGACTCGCTGCTGGCGATGCGGCTGATCGCCCGCATCCGCGCGACGACCGGCGCCGAGGTCAGCATCCGGGAGCTGTTCACCGAGCCGACCGTCGCGGCCGTCGCGCGGCTGGTGGACGGCGAGCGCGACGGCGTCCAGGCGGCGCTGACCGCGCGGGAGCGGCCCGAGACCGTGCCGCTGTCCTACGCCCAGCAGCGGATGTGGTTCCTCAACCAGCTCGAAGCGGCCGGGGCGGGCGCGGCCTACAACATGCCGTTCGCGCTGCGGATGTCCGGCGACCTGGACGTGGCGGCCCTGGAGGCTGCCCTCGGGGACGTCGCCGACCGGCACGAGAGCCTCCGGACGATCTTCCCGGAGACGGCCGGCGTGCCGCGCCAGGAGATCCTGGACGGCCCCGCCGGGCGGCCCGAGCTGATCGTCCGGCAGATCACCGAGGCCGACCTCGCGTCCGCGCTCTCGGCCGAGGTCCGGAAGGGCTTCGAGCTGAACCGGGAGCTCCCCTGGCGGACGCTGCTGTTCGCGCTGCCCGACTCGGAGTACGTGCTGGTCGCCGTCGCCCACCACATCGCCGTGGACGGCTGGTCGATGGGCGTGCTCGCGGCCGATCTGGGCATCGCCTACGGCGCCCGGCGCGGCGGCGAAGCGCCGGCCTGGGAGCCGCTGCCGGTCCAATATGCCGACTACGCGCTGTGGCAGCGGGACGTCCTCGGCGACCTGGACGACCCGGACAGCCGCATCTCCGGGCAGCTGGAGTACTGGCGCCGCACGCTGGCCGGGATCCCGGACGAGCTGGTGATCCCGACCGACCGCCCGCGCCCGCAGGAGCGCTCGTTCGAGGGCCGGGCCGTCCCGCTGGGCCTGCCGCCGGCCGTCCACGCCCGCCTGGCGGAGGTCGCCCAGCGCAGCGGCACCACCATGTTCATGGTCACGCAGGCGGCCCTCGCGGTCGTCCTGTCCAAGCTGGGCGCGGGCACCGACATCCCGATCGGGACGGCGATCGCCGGTCGCGGCGACGCGGCACTTGAAGGGCTCGCCGGGTTCTTCCTCAACACGCTCGTGTTGCGGACGGACGTCGGCGGCGACCCGTCGTTCGGCGAGCTGCTCGACCGTGTGCGCGAGGCCGACCTGGGCGCGTTCGCCCATCAGGACTTGCCGTTCGAGCGGCTGGTGGAGGATCTGAACCCGGTCCGGTCGCTGTCGCGGCACCCGCTGTTCCAGGTGTCGCTGACGCTCCAGAACCTCGGCGACGCCTCGGCCGACTCCGGATGGGAGCTCCCGGGCCTCCAGGTCGAACCGCTCCGCGCGGACGAGATGGTCGCGGCCCGCTTCGACCTGTCGGTCACGTTGGGGGAGCGGCGCGACGAGTACGGGCAGCCCGCCGGGCTCGGCGGCGAACTCCTGTACGCCACCGACCTGTTCGATGAAGCGACCGTCCGGACGATCGCCCAGCGGTTCGTCCGGGTCCTGGAGCAGGTCGCCGCCGATCCGCGGAAGCGGATCAGCGACCTGGAAGTGCTGTCGGCCGACGAACGCCGACGCCTCGTCATCGACTGGAACGCCACGACGCGTGCTGTGCCGTCCGGGTCGGTGCCCGCTCTGTTCGCGGCGCAGGTGGCGCGCACGCCGGATGCTGTGGCGGTGGAGTACGGCGACGTCCGCTGCACGTACGCCGAGCTGGACGCGCGTTCCAACCGTGTCGCGCACACCCTGATCGAGCGCGGTGTCGGACGCGAGGACGTGGTCGGTATCCGCTTGGAGCGGTCGGCGGATCTGATCGCGGTGATCCTGGGCGTGATGAAGGCGAGCGCGGCGTACATGCCGATCGACCCGTCCTACCCGGAGGACCGGATCGCGTTCATGCTGAGCGACGCCGCCCCGGTCGTGGTCGTGGACGCCGGCTTCCTGGAGACGCTGGGCGAGGACGACACCCCGACCGGTCTCGCGATCCCGTCCGACCAGCTGGCGTACGTGATCTACACGTCGGGTTCGACCGGCGTGCCCAAGGGCGTGGGCGTGTCGCATCGCGGTGTAGCCAGCCTGGCGGCGTGGCAGGCGGACCAGTTCGGAGTGGCCGCCGGTTCGCGGGTGGCGCAGATGGCGGCGCTGGGGTTCGACGCGGCGTTCTGGGAGCTGTGCATGGCGCTGCTCTCGGGCGCGACGCTGGTCCTGGCCAACGTCAGCGACCTCCTGACGGACGCGGGCATCACGCACATGACGACCCCGCCGTCCGTGCTGTCCACGGTCGAGGATCTCCCGGACGGGCTCGGGACGCTGGTGCTGGCGGGCGAGGCGTGCCCGCCCGCGCTGGTTGAGCGCTGGGCATCCGACCGGCGGATGTTCAACGCCTACGGACCGACCGAATCGACCGTGTGTGCGACGATGAGCGATCCGCTCGTGCCGGGCGGGCCGATCACCATCGGCGGGCCGATCTGGAACACCTCGGTGTACGTCCTGGACGAGGCGTTGCGTCCGGTTCCGCCGGGGGTGACCGGTGAGCTGTACATCGCCGGTCCGAGCCTGGCGCGCGGCTACGTCGGCCGGGTCGGCCTGACGGCGGAGCGGTTTGTGGCGTGCCCGTTCGCGCCCGGTGCCCGCATGTACCGGACCGGCGACCTGGTCCGCTGGACGGTCGACGGTCAGCTCGCGTTCGCGGGCCGCGCGGACGACCAGGTGAAGATCCGCGGGTTCCGCGTGGAGCTCGGCGAGATCGAGGCCGTCCTCGCGCGGCATGACGAGGTCTCGCAGGCGGCGGTGGTCGTCCGCGAGGACCAGCCCGGCGTCAAGCGGCTGGTCGCCTACGTCAACGGTGGCGACGGCGACGGGGACGCGGACGGGCTGCGCGAGTTCGCGACCGAGCGGCTGCCCGACTACATGGTCCCGGCGGCGTTCGTCGTGCTGGACGAGTTCCCGGTCACCGCGAACGGCAAGCTGGACCGGGCCGCGCTGCCCGCGCCCGACTTCGCCGGGCCGACCGCGAGACGCGCTCCCGCCACCGCGACCGAGGAGATCCTCTGCGGGCTGTTCGGCGAGATCCTCGGCCGGGAATCGGTCGGCGCCGAGGACTCGTTCTTCGCCATCGGCGGGGACTCGCTGCTGGCGATCCGGCTGATCGTGCGGGTCCGGTCCGTCCTGGAGACCGAGCTGACCATCCGCGAGCTGTTCGCGGCCCCGACCGTCGCCGAGCTGGCGAGGCTGGTCGACGGCGCGCGGGCGTCCGGCGTGCGGACGGCGCTGGTGGCCCGCGAACGGCCCAAGGTGATCCCGCTGTCGTTCGCCCAGCAGCGGATGTGGTTCCTCAACCGCCTCGAAGAGGCCGAGGCCGGGGCCGCCTACAACGTGCCGCTGACGATGCGGCTGTCCGGAGACCTGGACATCGCCGCGCTGGAGGCCGCGCTCGGCGACGTCGCCGACCGGCACGAGAGCCTCCGGACCGTCCTGCCGTACGTGGACGGCGCGCCGCGCCAGGAGATCCGCCACGGCGCGGCTGGCCGTCCCCGGCTGGTCGTGAGCCGTGTCGGTGAGGACGAGCTGGACACCGTCCTCACGGACGAGGTCAGCCGCGGCTTCGACCTCGGTACGGAACTGCCCTGGCGGGCGCGGCTGTTCGTCTTGTCGCCGACCGAGTCGGTGCTGGCGGTCGTCGCGCACCATATCGCCGTGGACGGCTGGTCGATGGGCGTCCTCGCGCGGGACGTCGGCCACGCCTACACCGCGCGCCGCAACGGCGGCCTGCCGGACTGGGCGCCGCTGCCCGTTCAGTACGCCGACTACGCGCTCTGGCAGCGCGAGGTGCTCGGCGACCTGGACGATCCGGACAGCCTGATCTCGGCGCAGCTCGCGCACTGGCGCGAGACGCTCGCCGGAGCGCCCGAGGAGCTGGCGCTGCCAACCGACCGGCCCCGTCCGGTGGAGTCGTCCTTCGAGGGCGGGTCGGTGCCGCTGCGGGTGAGCGCGGACGCCCACGCGCGGCTGCTGGAGGTGGCGCGCGAGCAGGGCGCCACGATGTTCATGATCGCGCAGGCGGCGGTCGCGGTGCTGCTCGCCCGGCTGGGCGCGGGCACCGACGTCCCGCTGGGCACCGCGGTCGCCGGCCGCGGAGATGCGGCGCTGGAGGATCTGGCCGGGTTCTTCGTCAACACGCTGGTGCTGCGGACGGACGTCTCGGGCGACCCGACGTTCGGCGAGCTGCTGGCGCGCGTCCGGGAAACCGACCTCGCCGCCTACGCCCACCAGGACTTGCCGTTCGAGCGCTTGGTGGAGGAGCTGAACCCGGCGCGCTCGCTGTCCCGCCACCCGCTGTTCCAGGTCATGCTCACCCTGCACAACCTCCCGCAGGCCGTGGAACCCTGGGAACTGCCCGGACTGCGCGTCCTGCCCGTCGAGACCGACGACAAGCTCGCCGCGCGGTTCGACCTCTCGGTCATCCTCGCCGAGCAGCGGAACGAGCAGGGCGACCCGGCCGGCCTCCTCGGCGGCATCCACTACGCCGCCGACCTGTTCGACGAGGCGACCGCGGCGCGGCTGGCCGACCGGCTGGCCTCCGTCTTGGAGCAGGTCGCGGCCGACCCCGAGCTGCGCGCGGGCGAGGTGGAGATCCTGTCGGTCGTCGAGCGCGACCGGCTGCTGGAGGAGTTCAACGACACCTCGCGTGCGGTGCCGGACGCGTCCCTGGTCGAGCTGTTCGAGCAGCAGGCCGCGCGGACGCCGGACGCGGTCGCGGCCGTCTTCCGGGGCGTAACGCTGTCGTATGCGGAGCTGGATGCGCGGGCGAATCGTGTTGCGAGCGGGCTGGTCGCGCGCGGCGTCGGGCACTCGGACGTGGTCGGGGTGATGATGGAGCGGTCGGCCGACCTGGTGGCCGTCCTGCTCGGGGTGCTGAAGACGGGGGCGGCGTACCTGCCGCTCGACGCAGCCCACCCGGCCGACCGGTTGCGGACCGTCCTGTCCGAGTCGGACGTTTCGGTCGTCGTCGCGGACGGGGAGTCGGCCGGGCATCCGGTGCTGCCGGGCGGCGGCGCGTTGCGCGCGAACGCCCTGCTCGCCGCGGGCGACGAGTCGGCTCCGGGAGTCGCGATTCCGCCGGACTCGGCCGCGTATGTCATGTACACGTCCGGGTCCACGGGACGGCCGAAGGGTGTCGTGGTCACGCACGCGAACGTCGTGGACTTCGCGCTGTCGTCCTGCTGGACCTTCGAGACGGTGGAACGCGTCCTGATCCAGGCCAACCACGCCTTCGACGCCTCGACCTACGAGATCTGGGCACCGCTGCTGCACGGCGGCAGCCTGGTCATCGTGCCTTCGGGCGAGGTGGACGTCCGGGAGCGGGCGGCTCTGGTCGCGAGGCAAAACGTCACGAACGTGCACGCGACGGCCGGGCTCTTCGCGGCCTTGGCGGAGCAGGCGCCGGAGATGTTCGCCGGGGTGCGCGAGGTCTCCACGGGTGGCGATGTGGTGTCGCCGGACGCGGTTCGGTCGCTGCTGGAGGCGCACCCGGATCTGGTGGTCCGGACGACCTACGGTCCGACCGAAACCACCGCGTTCACCACGCAGCTCGCTTTCACCGACGCGGCTCAGGTGGACGGCGTGGTGCCCATCGGACGCCCGATGGACAACGCCCGCGCCTACGTCCTGGACGAGTTCCTGCAGCCCGTCCCTGCCGGGGTGACCGGCGAGCTGTACATCGCGGGCGCGGGGCTCGCGCGCGGATATGCCGGACGCGTCGGGCTGACGGCCGAACGGTTCGTGGCCTGCCCGTTCGGCCTCGGCGACCGGATGTACCGGACGGGCGACCTGGTCCGCTGGACCGACTCGGGCTGCCTGGAGTTCGCCGGACGCGCCGACGACCAGGTGAAGATCCGCGGGTTCCGGGTCGAGCCCGCCGAGATCGAGGCCGTCCTGGCCGCGCACGAGGCCGTCCGGCGGGTCGCGGTGCTCGTCCGCGAGGACCAGCCGGGCGTCAAGCGCCTCGTCGCCTACGTCGTCGGGTCCGGTGTCGAGGGCCTGCGCCGGCACGCGGCCGAGCGGCTGCCCGAGTACATGGTGCCGTCCGCGTTCGTCCCGCTGGACGAGCTGCCCGTCACGGCGAACGGCAAGATCGACCGGGCCGCGCTGCCCGCGCCCGACTTCGCTGGACGGCCCGCCGGACGCGCGCCCGCGACCGCCACCGAGGAGATCGTCTGCGGGCTGTTCGCCGAGGTCCTCGGCCTGGACGCGGTCAGCGCCGAGGACTCGTTCTTCGCGCTCGGCGGCGACTCGCTGCTGGCGATGCGGCTGATCGCCCGCGTCCGCGCCGTCCTCGACACCGAGGTGTCCGTCCGGGACCTGTTCGCAGAGCCGACGCCCGAGGCCGTCGCGATACTCGCGGACGGCGAGCGCGGCGGCGTCCGGGCGGCGCTGACACCCCGGGAACGCCCGGAGCGCATCCCGCTGTCCTACTCGCAGCAGCGCATGTGGTTCCTCAACCGCCTGGAGGAGGCGGGCGCGGGCGCGGCCTACACGATGCCGATGGCGCTCCGCTTGACCGGTGACCTGGACGTGCCGCTATTGCGCACCGCATTGGCCGACGTGGCCGAACGGCACGAAAGCCTCCGGACGATCTTCCCCGAGGCGGACGGGACGCCGTACCAGCGCGTCCTGCACGGCCCGGACGCCGAACCCGCGCTGCCCGTCGACGACATCTCCGAATCCGGCCTGCCCGCCGTGCTCGCCACCGAGATGGGCCGCGGCTTCGACGTCGAGCACGAGCTGCCCTGGCGGGCTCGGCTGCTGCGGCTCTCGCCGACCGAGCACGTGCTGGTCGTCGTCGTCCACCACATCGCCGCGGACGGCTGGTCGATGGGCGTCCTCACCGCCGACCTCAGCGCGGCCTACGCGGCGCGCCGCTCCGGCACGATCCCCGAATGGGAGCCGCTGCCGGTGCAGTACGCGGACTACGCGCTGTGGCAGCGCGACGTCCTCGGCGACCTGGACGACCCGGACAGCCTGATCTCCGAGCAGCTGGAGTACTGGCGCCGGACGCTGGACGGGCTGCCCGAGGAGGTGGCGCTCCCGACCGACCGTCCGCGCTCGACCGAGCGGACCTTCGAGGGCCGATCCGTCCCGATCGCGGTGAACTCCCTGGCGCACGCCGGACTCCTGGAGGTCGCGCAGCGGCAGGGCGTGACGATGTTCATGATCGTCCAGGCGGCTCTGGCGTCGGTGCTGTCGCGGCTGGGCGGGGGAACGGACGTCCCGCTGGGCACCGCCGTCGCGGGACGCGGCGACGCGGCCTTGGAGGGCCTGGCCGGCTTCTTCCTGAACACCCTCGTCCTGCGGACGGACGTTTCGGGCGACCCGACCTTCGCCGAACTGCTGGCCCGCGTCCGCGAGGCCGACCTGGGCGCCTTCGCCCACCAGGACCTGCCGTTCGAGCGGCTGGTCGAGGACCTGAACCCCGTCCGCTCCCTCTCGCGGCACCCGCTGTTCCAGGTGTCGCTGACGCTGCAGAACCTCGGCGGCGCCGGCTCCGGCTCGGGCTCGGGCGGGTCGGGCTGGGAACTGCCGGGGCTCCAGGTGCAGCCCGTCCGGGCGGACGAGCTGGTCGCGGCCCGCTTCGACCTGTCGGTTACGCTGGGCGAGCTGCGCGACGAATCCGGCCAGCCGGACGGGCTCGGCGGCGAACTCCTTTACGCCACCGACCTCTTCGACGAACCGACCGCCCGTGCCCTGGCGACACGCTTCGCCCGCGTCCTGGAACAGGTCGCGACCGACCCGGACACGCGCATCAGCGACCTCGAAATCCTGACCGGCTCGGAACGCTCGCGCATCCTGACCGACTGGAACGACACGGCGCGCGACCTGGCGGCCGCTTCGCTGCCGGACCTGTTCGCCGCCCAGGTGGCCCGCACGCCGTCCGCCGTGGCAGTCGAGTGCGGCGACGTTCGCTGGACGTACGCCGAACTGGACGCCCGCGCCAACCGCGTGGCCCACGCCTTGCGCGCCCGCGGCGTGGGCCACGAGGCGCTGGTCGCCGTCCATCTGGAGCGCTCGGCCGACCTGATCGCCGTCATCCTCGGCGCACTGAAGGTCGGCGCGGCCTACCTCCCGATCGACCCGTCCTATCCGGAGGACCGGATCGCGTTCATGCTGTCCGACTCGTCCCCGGCCCTGGTCGTGGACAAGGACTTCATCGCCTCCCTCAGCGAAAACGACACCTCCGTCGAAACCGGAATCCCGCTGGACCAGCTGGCCTACGTCATCTACACGTCCGGCTCGACAGGCGTCCCGAAGGGCGTCGGCGTCACTCACCGAGGCGTGGCGAGCCTTGCCGCCTGGCAGGCCGCCCGCTTCAACGTGCGCCCCGGCTCCCGCGTCGCCCAAATGGCCGCCCTCGGTTTCGATGCCGCCTTCTGGGAACTGAGCATGGCCCTGCTCTCTGGCGCAACGCTCGTGCTGGCCAACGCCGACGACCTGCTGACGGACGCGTCCGTCACGCACATGACCCTCCCGCCGTCCCTCCTCGCCACAGTGGACGATTTGCCCGAGGCGTTGGAGAACCTGGTGGTCGCGGGGGAGGCCTGCCCGCCCGGCCTCGTGGACCGCTGGTCGTCCGGCCGCCGGATGTTCAACGCCTACGGCCCGACTGAATCAACGGTCTGCGCCACGATGAGTGACCAGCTCGTCCCCGGCGACCGGGTCTCGATCGGCGGCCCGATCTGGAACACGTCCGTCTACGTCCTGGACGAGGCGTTGCGTCCGGTTCCGCCCGGCGTGCCCGGCGAGCTGTACATCGCCGGCCCGAGCCTCGCCCGCGGCTACATCGGGCGCGTCGCCCTGACCGCCGAACGCTTCGTCGCCTGCCCGTTCCACCCCGGAACCCGGATGTACCGGACCGGCGACGTCGTCCGCAGGACGAACGACGGCGACCTGGTGTTCGCTGGCCGCGCCGACGACCAGGTGAAGATCCGCGGCTTCCGCGTCGAACTCGGCGAGATCGAGACCGTCCTGGCGACCCACACCGACGTCGCGCAGGTAGCCGTGATCGTCCGCGAAGACCAGCCCGGCGTCAAACGCCTGGTCGCCTACATCACCGGCGGTACCGAAGACCTCCGCGAATACGCGGCCGAACGCCTCCCCGACTACATGGTCCCCGCGGCCTTCGTCACGCTGGACGAGTTCCCGGTGACGGCGAACGGCAAGCTGGACCGCGCGGCCCTCCCCGCCCCCGACTTCGCCGGGGTTTCCACCACCCGCGCCCCGGCGAACGCCACCGAGGAGATCCTCTGCGGCCTGTTCGCCGAGATCCTCGGACGGGAATCGGTCGGCGCCGAAGACTCCTTCTTCGCCATCGGCGGCGACTCCCTCCTCGCCATCCGCCTGATCGCCAAGGTCAGGTCCGTCCTGGACGTGGACCTGGGCATCCGCGAACTCTTCTCGGCGCCCACGGTCGCCGAGCTGGCCGAAGTGGTCACGGGCGGCGCCCGACAGAACGACACAGACGGCCTTCTGCCTCTCCGCCCGGAAGGCGACAAGCCGCCCCTGTTCCTCGTCCACCCCGGCAGCGGCCTCGGCTGGAAGTACGCGGCCCTGGCAAGCGACCTCCCGGAGGGGCACCCCGTCTACGCGATCCAAGCCCGAGGCATGGACGGCGCACCCGGCGAAGACCTCCCGGAAACCGTCGAAGCGATGGCCGCCGACTACCACGCCCAGATCCGCAGCGTGCAGCCCGAAGGCCCCGTCCACCTGGTCGGCTGGTCCTTCGGCGGCGTGGTCGCGCACGCCCTGGCGTCCCGAATCCAGGAAGCCGGCGAAGACGTGGCCCTCCTCGCTGTCCTGGACGGCTACCCCTTCCAGCAGCGAACCGAAGCCGACATGATCCCCGTCGGCCCCCCGCCCACCGACGACGAGCCGCGCGAGATGCCCGAAGCCCTAGCCGCCGTAGCCCGGGTCTCCGACAACAACATGCGCCTCCACGAACACCACGTCCCGCCCACCTACAACGGCGACATGCTCCTGGTGGTCGCCACCGAAGACCGCCCCGACCACCTCCCCACCGAAGCCGCCCCCGAAGCCTGGCGCCCCCACGTGAACGGCGCCCTGACCGTCCACCACATCCAGGCCACCCACCACACCCTCCTGGACGAGGCGCCCCTAGCCGAAATCACCGCCCTCCTACAGGCCCGCCTCGCCGACTGATCGCCCACCGAACAGCGGTGCTGTAAGCGACGTCACTGTCACAAATGAGGGTGCTGGTCCCGTCTAGGTGAGTGAACAATGCCTAACGAGGGGCACGTCATGAACCTCTTTTCCAGGGCGTCCGGAAAGACCGGACGCGGGCTGCCGGTGGGGACGCGGCTTCGGCAGAGTGTCCGGGAGGACGAGTGGTCGTCCCTCTTCGCCCAGATCGCCGTCTACTCGTTCGGGGTGCTGCTGGTCACGGGAGTGTTCCTGCTGTTCTTTTTCGACCCGTCGATGGAGCATGTGCGGTACGGCGGCTCGTACACGCGGCTGGACGGAGCGGAGGTCAGCAGGGCGTACGCGTCCACACTCCACATCAGCTTCGACGTCCGCGGCGGGCTGCTCATGCGGCAGGTCCACCACTGGGCCACGCTGATCTTCACCGGCGCCGTCTTCTGCCAGCTCGTGCGCATGTTCGTGACCGGCGCGTTCCGGCGGCCCCGGGTGCCGCTCTGGCTGGCCTGGGTGGCGATGTCCGTCCTCGGGATGGCGGCCGGGGTGACCGGCGGCCTGCTGCCCGACGACATGCTGTCCGGCGGCAGCCTCGGTCTCATCCAGGGCGTCACCCAGTCGGTGCCGGTCGTCGGGACCGGGCTCACTTACGCGATCTTCGGCGGCGACTTCCCTGGTGACGTCATCGTCTCCCGCGCGTACTGGCTGCACATCACGGTGCTGCCGCTGGCGATCGCGGGGCTCTTCGTCCTGCGCCACCGCCTGGTCGGCCGCCACGGGCCCGGCGACGTTCCGGACGGTCGTGCGCGACGCATCCCCCAGCGGCCGGTCTCGGTGGCCATCTTCTTCTACACGGTCGCCATCCTGGTCCTGCTCGGCACGTTCGCGCAGATCAACCCGGTATGGCTCTACGGCCCGTACGAGCCGGGCGCCATCTCCGCCGGCGCCGTACCCGACTGGTACATGGGTTTCCTCGACGGCGCCGTCCGCATCATGCCGGGCTGGGAGATCGACATCGCCGGGCACCCGCTGACACTCGCCGTCCTCGTCCCGGCGCTGATCGTCCCGGGGACGTTCTTCACACTCCTGGCGGCCTACCCCTGGCTGGAACGCAGGATCACCGGCGACCACTCCGTCCACCACGTCCTGGACCGGCCCCGTGACGCCGCCACCCGCACCGGAATCGGCGCAGCCCTGGTCGCCTGCTACGCCATCCTCTGGGCCGCGGCGTCCAACGACCAGATCGCCGTCGACTTCCACCTGTCCCTCTACGCAGTGACCTGGTTCTTCAGGATCGCCGTATTCATCGGCCCGCTGCTAGCCCACACCCTGACCCGCCGGCTCTGCCACTACCTGACCACCCGCGAACGCGAAGAGGCCGCGCACGGCTTCGAGACCGGCCGGATAGTCATGACCCCGGACGGCGGCTTCACCGAGATCCACAAACCCGTCCACCGCGAACTAACCCCCGCCGCTGCCCCGCCGCAAGCCAGATCAAGCTAAGCCCCAACCACCTCTGCGGCCACATGCGAAAAGGGGCGGTGTCAGCCAATGGCCGACACAGTGCGCAGTAGTTCGGCCCAGGCGTTCCGGGACATGCGCAGATCAGGTCCGTGTGGGTCCTTGGAGTCGCGCAGGCCGATCGCTCTTCCAAGGTCTGCTACCTCGACGCAGTCGTCACCGCCTCCAGCGGAGTAGCTGCTCTTGCGCCAAAGGGGAATGTTGTTCATCTGTCGTCCTTTGCGAGTCTGACCAGCACTTCCAAGCTGTCGTCGACGGAGAGGGCTGCGGCGGTCACGCGTTCCCAGGTCAGGTTGAGTCGCTGGATCTCGTCGGCTGCTTCGAGGTAGACGCTTCCGGCCTGGGACTCGATGAAGGGGATGTCCGGGCTGTCGGCGTCGAACGACAGGATGACGAAGCGGCCTTCGGTGCCAGGGTGGGCGCCGACGTCGTACGGCATGAGCTGAATGGTGACGTTGGGGCGGCGCGCCATGGCCTCAAGGTGGATGAGCTGATCCTGCATGGCCGCCGGGCCTCCCACCTGGCGGTGTAGGACGGCCTCGTCGATGACGGCGTGCAGGTGCGGCGGGTGTTCGCGCTGCAGGAGCGTGCGCCGCAGCATTCGCGCCTCGACGCGACGCTGTACGAGGCTGGTTTCGCCGCGGAGGTCGGCGACGACGCCGATGAGTGCGCGGGCGTACGCCTCGGTCTGCAACAGGCCCGGAATGACGGCGTCCTGCCATGACCGGATCAGGCGGGCTTCGTCCTCCAGCGGCACGTATGAGGACGAATGGAACACGTCGTTGTAGGCGGTCCACCATCCGGCGTGGGTAGACGGTTGGGCCAGGCGAAGCAGCCTGACGCGTTCCTCGCCCTGCACGTCATAAAGGTCGAGGAGCTGCGTGACAGGTTCGCCCAGGTCGCGCTGCTGCTTCCCCGCTTCGAGACGGGCGACGCGGGACTGGTGCCAGCCGCGGCCGAGCCGCTCGGCGACTTCGCGTTGGGACATCCCTGACTCTCGGCGGAGCCCGGCGAGGTCGTCGCCGAGGCGTTTTCGGTGGCGGAGAGTGGCCATGAAGTCATTCTCTCAGGCTGATGACCCATGCTCGACCTGTCTGCTTCAACTTAATAGATCTTGCATGAGTCATTGTGATCATGCATGGAAATGGCGCATGCTGTGAAGCCTCGTCTCGGAGAGTGATCGAATGAATACTCACGCTCGCAGCGATGAGCCCGCCGTGCTTCACAAGATCGCAGAGATCGACGTTCCGGGAGCCGAGTCGATCGTCGGCCGCGTTCGCAGGCACCTCGCCGACAAGCTTGCCGAACTGCTCGGAGAGGATTCGGAGATCGCGGCGGAGACGGTCCTCCTTGCTGATGAGCTGATCGCCAACGCGATCCGCCACACCCGATCCGGTGAACAGGGCCTGGTGCGCGTGTCGGTCTGCCTGCTCGAAGGTCGCGTGCTGCGCGTCTCGGTGCGCGACGAAGGGCACGACACCAACAGGCCCCGACTGGGCGAAGCGTCGCTCGACGATGTCTCTGGACGGGGCCTGATGATGGTCGACCAGATTTCCACGCGCTGGGGCGTCATCGCCAACGCCGAGCAGGCCGGTTCGACGGTCTGGTTCGAGCGGGCGCTGGGCATGCCTTGATGTGACGCGCCACTGCACGCGCTGTGCCCTCGCTTCACCCTTGACCCGACCAGACGGTCCGGCGGACAATCCTCGGGCTGGCAAACTCCGGCGACCAAGGAGCCCCAGTGAAGCTCACCCACCTTGGTACCGAGAGCGGCAAGACCGGCTGCCCAATGCTCCTTGCCAGCGACCGTGGGACATTCGTCGTCCAGGGCTGGCGTCTCAGCGACCCCGAAGCTCTGAGCGCCCTCGACATCCCCGCGCACGAGACCGTCGTCGAAGTCCCCGCCGAACTGATGAAGGCACTGCCCGTCGAGTTCCTTCGCCAGGCGCTCGCCGAGCGTGAGAGCACCGCGCGGAAACTCGACGGGGAGGATTCCGGTGGCACTGCTCAGCCCTGACGAGTGGACAGCGCTACTGACCGGATGCGAACGGTCGGTCGCTCATCTGGAGATGCGCGACGTCTACGCCGTCGACGACGAGGACGACATGTTTGCCCGCTGGAAGCGCGACACGCCACCGAACTCCGCTGAACTGCGGGAATGGTGGCAGGACTGGATAGATCTGCTCGCTCCGCTCAGCTCCACCGGCCGTGGGGTGCGCCGAGCGCGAATCGTGTCTGAACCTGTCACCGACTACATCGCCTACGAGTGGGAGATCACCAGCGGGAACATCCTCGCCGGTGAGGACGTTCGCTGGCTGCCTCGCCGCCGGGCATCGGACCTGTGCCTGCCGGGCAACGACTTCTGGCTGATCGACGACACCACAGTGGTGTGGAACCACTTTTCCGGCAAGGGCCAGTGGTCGGCGAACGAAGTGTCCCGCGATGCCTCGGCGGTCGCCTTGTGTGTGAGGGCGTTCGACGCGGTCTGGGAGCGAGCCGTTCCCCACAAGGACTACAGCCCACTCCGGTGATGAGCAGGTGACCTCCCCGGTTCAGCAAGCCCGCGTGGTGTTCGGAGCCCGCCTGCGTGAGTTCCGCAAGGATGCGGGGCTCACCGGGCGGGACCTTGCACGTGCGGCCGGATGGGCAGAGTCGAAGGTCTCCCGCTTCGAACGCGCCCGACGCGCCCCGTCCGAAGCGGACCTGCGGCAATGGTGCCGCCTGACCGGTTCCCTGCCCCAGCTCCCGGATCTCCTGGCTGGCCTCCGCGCGATCCAAGACCAGTGGGACGAGCACCGCGCTCTCGTCCGAGCCCGGATCAACCGTGGTCAGGTGGCCTGGGGCGAGCTTGAGGAAGCGGCCACCCAGACGCTGTGGTACGAGCAGTGGGTCATTCCTGGGCTGCTCCAGACCGCTGCCTACGCACGGGCCGTCCTGACGCTTGCGGCCAACGAGCTCCAGATCTCCGACATCGAGTCGACGATCCGGACGCGCCTGAACCGCCAGCACGTGCTGTACGCGGTCGGCAAGACCTGGGCGTTCCTCATCGAAGAGCAGGCATTGATGACGGTCGTGGGTCCAGGCGTGCTCGCAGGGCAGATCGACCGCCTCCTGGCATTGAAGTCACTGCCCAACGTCAGCCTGGGCATCATCCCTGCGCGCGCCGAACGCGGCGTGCTCCCTGAACACTCATTCGCGGTCTTCGACCGAGCCGTCATGGTCGAGACCGTGACGGCAGACCTGCCGTTCACCGAGCCCCACGAGATCAACGCCTACCGGCGCAAGTTCGACCTGCTCAGCCAACAGGCACGGTACGGCGGCTTTGCCCGCCGCATTCTCACCGACGCGGCAAACCACGCCTGATCTGGCAAACATCGGCAAGCTCGTGGGGATCGTCGACTTGACCCGCCTACCTTCGGTCCATGCTCAACGCATCGCCCCCCAACGCTGTCGATCAGGACGAGCTCAGCATTCGGCAGTTCGCCCTGCAATGCACCGACGACTCGTGGACGGCCGCACCACACTATGAGGTCACCGATGGCATGAGGGCTCCGGGATGCCGGGTTCAGGTCGCCACAGCCACGTCTGAGCAGCTCGCCGTTTCCTGCATGGTCGAGAGAATCCGCGCGACGATGGCCCGCGTGGCGGCTACCCGCGCCGGCTTCCGCTAGAAGAGCAGGTCGCCGTGCCGGCGAGCGCGGGGACGAGAGGTCGCTATCGCGGCCGAAGCCGCTGCTGCGCTGGCCGAACAGGCTGGAGGCCCCAGATGAGACGTTCTTTGATCGTTGATACGCATGCCAGTTCGTGCTTCTTCCGTACTTCGGTCGGTGATGGCGAGCGCAAGGCGCTTGTTCAGATCACCGAACGCTGCAATCTCCACTGCGCCCACTGCTTTGTGTCCTCGACTAGGACGGGTGTGGACATCTCGCTGGACGCTTTCGCCGAGGTCGTCCTGCCGCGCCTGCGGGAAGCCGGGGTGGAGAGGATCACTGTCACCGGGGGTGAGCCGTTCGTCCACCCTGACCTGGTAGCGATCTGCCGCGCCGTCAATGACGTCGGAATCTCGGTCGGGATCTGAACCAACGCCACCCAGACCACCGACGAGCAGATCGCCGAACTGGTCGCGCTCGGCGGTGTTCACGTCAATGTCAGTCTGGACGGCTTCAGATCGGCCTCGCATGGAAGGTTCCGCGGGAGCGTCGCTTCGTTCGACGTCACGGTGGAGACCACCCGGAGGCTGGCTGCTGCCGGCCTGCTGCAGGGGCTGCTGTCGACCCCGAACGCGCTCACCGACGCTGAGGAGTTCGCCGACCTGTGCGCCTTTGCGGTGGAGGTCGGAGCCGAGTATGTCCTGATGAATCCGCTGTCGTCGTTCGGTCGCGGCGTGAGGTCCAAGGGAAAGCTGGCGGCACCGGCCGAGGCGATGCGGACGATCCGGGCGGTCACCGAGCGGTTCGCGGGCCATGGTGTGGAGCTGGTGCATATCCGGTTCCCGAACCAGGACAAGCCGCTGGCGGGCTGCGACGCCGGAAAGCTGATCTACGTCTTCGCCGACGGCGCGACGGCGGTCTGCCCCTACCTGGTGTTCGCCGCGCGGACCCCGCAGTCCCGCTACGCCGACACCGACTTCCTGGTCGGCAACATCCTCAAGGAACCGATCGCCGACGCCCTGGCCGGGTACGACCTGGCCGGGCACCTGACGATGGGCCACAACCCCACCTGCGGCTCGTGCGGACTCGACAGCACCTGCGGGAAAGGCTGCCCCGCCGCGTTGGTGGCGCGCGGTGAACGCATCGGCGAGGTCGACACCGAGCAGTGTCCCAAGACCACGCCGCTGCTGCAGATCGGATGGCGACCGGCATGAACGGATTGTTCGTGGTCGTCGAAGGGCCCAACGGCGTCGGCAAGACCACAACGGCCAGGCTGCTGGCCGACCGCCTCACCATCTGCGGCTGCGACGTCCGCCCGACTTCCGAACCGACCCCGACCGCGTGGGGCCGGCTCATCCGCTCCTGCGAGGGCGAGCTGCCCGCCCGAGCGCTGGCACTTGCGGTCGCGGCCGACCGCGCAGCGCACGTCGTGCGCGAGATCCAACCGGCGCTGTCGGCAGGGGCGGTGGTCGTCAGCGACCGCTACCTGCCCTCCTCGCTTGTGCTGCAACGCCTGGACGGCCTGACGCTCAACGAGATCTGGCGCTACAACACTGCTGCTCTGCGGCCGTCCGTCACGTTCTACCTGGAGGACGACCCCGACGTCCTGGTGTCGAGGTTGAAGGAACGCAGCACGCGCAGCAGGCTGGAGCGCCTCGGCTCACCCGCCCGGGAGCTGGAGCTCTACGGCAGGGCGTATGAGTTCCTGGGACGGCGCGGCTGGCGGCAGGCCCGCGTCGACTGCCGCGGACTGGGCCCCGAACAGGTCGTCACAGCGATGCTCAGCCGCATCGAGCTTCTCCACCCACACGAGAGGAACATCTGGACGTGCTCCAAGTTCTGACCGTCAACCTCGGCGCGGCAGCCAGACCCCGCGCCGAGGCCCTTCTCCAATGGCTCGCCGGACGACCCGAAGAGGTCTTCGTTCTCACTGAGACCAGCGCCGGGCCGGGCACGACCTACCTCCTGGACCAATTCCGAGCCGCCGGATACGCCGTCGTGAAGTCCCCCGACGAACGCGACAGGGGTGCTGCGGTGGTGAGCCGAGTCAAGATCGCGGAGAACGGGACGCCGAGGGTTCCGGGCATCTCGATTCCCGGCCGCGTCGCCGTCTGCCTGCTCGACACCGACCCGCCGGTCTTCGTCGTCGCGGTGTATGTCCCCAGCCGCGACCGCACGGAGAACAGGACCGCACGCAAACAGCAGTTCATCACCTCATTCCTGGCCACCCTGGGGGCGCTCCCGGCCGAGGTCGCCGCGCACACGCTGGTCGGAGGGGACTACAACGTCATCGGCCGCGACCACCAGCCCCGGCACCGCGGATTCCTGCAGTTCGAGTACAACTTGCTCGAAACCCTGGAGGCCGCCGGTTACACCGACACCCACACGCACCTGCATCCGGGCGCGCAGCCGCATTCGTGGATCGGACGGACCGGAGACGGCTACCGGTACGACTACCTCCACGCCGGGGCGGCCCTCGCCGAACGCATCCGCGGATGCGAGTACCTCCACCAGATCCGCCTGGACCAGCTGACCGACCACGCCGCGCTGACGCTGTCCCTTGACGTCACGCCCACGCTGTTGAGCACCAGCGACCCGGCAACCAGCGGCGCGCTGTTCTAGCCGGGACTCAACGAGCTGCGGCGCGGACGAGCGAGTCGTAGGTCTCGGTGACCCGGTCGAGTTTCACGCCCAGGCCACGCGCCCAGGCGTCGAGTTCGGTCTGCGTGTCGACTCCTGGTTCACCGTCCGGTACGACGGCCTCGATCTCCAGAAACGGCCCCAGGTCCTGCACTTCGTCCAAGCACAGCGACAGCTCCCCGACCGTTCCGGACCGACGTTGCTTGACGATACGGACCGTGGGCCGGAACCCCATCTGCAGCAAGGCCTGATGCATCTGGTCGCGGTCGTCCACCAAGGACTCGGCCTCCGCGCAATCCATCTCATTGTCCCGCGGCGTCTTGACGGTGAACAGGTGAACATCGGCCACGGTCCGAAGCCGGGCGAAGGGGACCCCGACCTTGGACTGCCCGTAGTCCCACCAGGATGGCGCATACGCCTGGTCGTCCTGACGGACAGGAGTCGATAGCGCAACGTCACGTGCGACCAGCGCTCGCTCCAGTGCGTCCGGATCGATCACGCGGTACTTGACCTCTATCTCCCGCGTCCCCAACCGTGCTCCCGATGTCGTTGGCGTCCAGCAACGCAGCGTAGCGTCCGCAGCTGAAGGTGTGCCGGTTGTCGGGGCGGTGTCGATGCCGGCGGTGGACGGTACGCGTGGTGTGGGGGCGCTTAGGGTGGTGTGTGTGGGGTTGCTGTTTCCGGTGGGGGAGGACGAGGGGGAGCCGCTTTATCGGCGGGTGCGGCGGGGGCTGGAGGGGGCCATTCTCGCTGGGCGGTTCGAGGAGGGGCGGCTGCCGTCGTCGCGGGAGGTGGCGGCCGAGCTCGGGGTGTCGCGCAACACCGTGAACCTCGCGTACCAGGAGCTGATCACCGATGGGGTGGTGATCGCCGGCCGCGGTCCGGGCATGTGGTGAACGAGGAGATGGCGGCGCGCAGGAGGGCGGGCCCGGCCGAGCAGGCATCGCCGGGGTGGCTCGCGCGGCTGGAGGCGCCGCCGGGCGCGGGCGACCTGCCGCACATTCGCAAGCCCGAGCACTGGGACCGCTACCGGTACGCGTTCGTCACGGGGCATCTGCCCTCCGAGGCGTTCCCCGACCGGGCCTGGCTGCGCTCCTTGCGGGAGGCGCTGCGGGGCGAGCACCGGCGGTTCAGCCTGCAGGACGCCATCGACGTCGACGATCCGCTGCTGACCGAGCTCGTCTGCCGGGAGATCCTGGCCGGGCGGGGGATCGCCGCGAGCCCCGAGCGCGTGCTGATCACCGTGGGGTCGCAGCAGGGCCTGCACCTGGTGGCCGGCGCGCTGGTGGGTGAGGGCAGCCGCGTCCTGGTCGAGAACCCCGGGTATCCGGACGCGCGGCACATCCTCGCGCGCGCCGGCGCGGAACTGGTGCCGGGCGAGGTGGACGACGGCGGGCTCATCGTGGACGAGCGGCTGCTGGACGTCGCGCTGGCCGTCACGACCCCGGCCCACCACTACCCGTCGAACGTCACGATGACCGGCCGGCGGCGGCAGCGCCTGGTCGCGCTGGCCCGGGAGCGCGACATCGTGCTGGTCGAGGACGACTACGACAGCGAGCTGCGGTTCGTGGGCCGGGCGTCGCCGGCGCTGGCCTCGCTGGATCCCGACGCCGTGATCTACCTGGGCAGCTTCTCCAAGTTCCTGGCGCCGGGGCTGCGGCTGGGCTTCGTGTCCGCGCATCCCGCCCTGATCGAGCACCTGCGGGACCTGCGCCGGTACACGATCCGGCATCCCTCGGGGCACCAGCAGCGGGCGCTGGCCCTGCTCATCGCGTCCGGCGAGTACCGGCGCGGCGTCCGGCACCTGCGCGAGGCGATGCGGGTGCGGTGGGAGCGGACGGTCGCAGCGGTGCGCCTGCACCTGCCCGACTGGGTGATGCGCCCGCGCGCGGGCGGTGTCAGCGTCTGGATCGGCGGCCCTCCCGGCCTGGACACCCGCGAGCTGGCCGCGCGCCTGGACCCGCGCGGCGTCCTGATCGAGCCGGGCGACACGTTCTTCTTCGACTCGCCGGGGAGCGCGCGCGGCCCGATCCCGCGCCATTGGATCAAGCTCGGCTTCGGCGCGCTGGACCCCGAGCGGATCGACGAGGGCGTGGCCATCATCGCCGACGAGGCGAGGCAGCTGCTCGGCTAGCCATCTGGTACCTGCGAATCCGAGCGAACTGGCTCTTTGCAGGGAGCCACTCCGCCGCCTACGATCCATTTCCAACTATTTCGGTCGGTTATATCGAAAGGGGTGCGGTGTGCTGCGAGCCGTCGCGCTGCGGGCCGGGGGAGTGCTCGCCCTGCTGGCGATCTGGTGGGGTGTCGCGGCCACCCACCTCTGGTCGGAGGTCTTCGTCCCGTCTCCCGGAGCCGTCTGGCACCAGCTCGTCCAAACGTCCACCACGCACGGCGGGCAGCGCGGCTACGGCGGCCACCTCCTCTACGAGCACCTGCTGGCCAGCCTGCGCCGCATCCTGCTCGGCAGCCTCTACGGGGTGGTCGGCGGCATCGTCCTCGGGCTGGTCATCGGGCTGGTCCCGACGGCGCGTGCGCTGCTCGGCCCGCTGGTGACCTTCGTGCGGACGCTGCCCCCGCTGGCGTACTTCAGCCTCCTGATCATCTGGTTCGGCATCGACGAGTCACCGAAGATCGTGCTGCTGTTCGTGGCGGCCCTGCCGCCGGTCGCGGTGGCCACCGCCGACGCCGTGCGCGGCGTGCACGTGGACTACGTCTTCGCCGCCCGGTCGCTCGGGGCCGGCCGCTGGCAGATCCCGCTGCGGATCGTCCTGCCCTCGATCCTTCCCGAGATCATCACGGGCGTCCGGGTCGCCGTCGGCGTCGCCTACACCACGGTCGTCGCGGCGGAGACCGTGAACGGCGTGCCCGGCATCGGCGGCATGATCCGCGACGCCCAGCGCTACAACCAGACCGACGTGGTGGTGCTCGGGCTGCTCACGATCGGCGCGTCCGGCCTGCTCATAGACGGCCTGCTCCAGCTCGCCGAACGCCGCCTGGTGCCCTGGCGCGGCAAGTCCTGACCCCCGTACGACCTTGACGGACAGGAAGCACTCATGAAGAAGACCCACGGCCCGGCGCTGCTCGCCGCGTCCGCCACCGCGCTCTCCCTCGCACTCGCCGCCTGCTCCTCCGGTACGGGAGCGGCGAAGGCCGCAGGAGGTGGCGCCGCGAACTCCGACGGCAGTCCCAAGACGCTCCGCATCGGATACCAGCTCATCCCGAACGGCGATCTGGTCGTCAAGGACCAGCGGTGGCTGGAGAAGGCCCTGCCCAACACCAGGATCACGTGGTCGAGGTTCGACTCGGGCGGCGACGTGAACACCGCGATGATCGCCGGTTCGATCGACATCGGCCTGGCCGGGTCCAGCCCGGTCACCAAGGGCCTGTCGGCGCCGCTGAACATCCGGTACAAGGTGCCGTGGATCTTCGATGTGATCGGTGAGAACGAGGCCCTGGTCGCCCGGAAGGCCACCGGGATCGCCGGGCTGAAGGGGAAGAAGATCGCGACCCCGTTCTCCTCGACCTCGCACTACAGCCTGCTGGCCGCGCTCCAGGACGCCGGGCTCAAGGAGACCGACGTGAAGATCGTCGACCTTGAGCCGCCGGACATCCAGGCCGCCTGGACCCGCGGTGACATCGACGCCGCCTACGTCTGGACGCCCGTGCTGTCGGCACTGGAGAAGACCGGCAAGGTCCTGGTCACCAGCAAGGACCTCGCCGCCAAGGGCAAGGTGACGGCTGACCTCGCGGTCGTCCGCACGGCGTTCGCCGACAAGTACCCCAAGGCGCTGTCGGTCTGGCTCCAGCAGGAGGACCGCGCGATCAAGCTGATCCGCAGCGACAAGGCGACGGCCGCGGCGGCGGTGGGCCGCCAGCTCAACGTCCCGCCGGACGAGGCGTCCAAGCAGATCGACCAGCTCGTCCTGCTGGACGGCAGGCAGCAGGCGGGGGCCCAGTACCTCGGGACGGCTGCCCGGCCGGGCGCCTTCGCGCAGAACCTCTACAGCGCGGCGCAGTTCCTCAAGGCGCAGAACAAGATCCCCGCTGTGCCCGACCTGAGCGTCTTCCAGCATGGCCTGGCCAGCAAGGAGCTCGGCGATGCGTCCCTCGGATAGCCCGACATCCACCTCGGACGCCCAGGCGGTGACCGGCGGCCAACAGGTCACGGGCGGACAGGCCGCGGCGGTCTCGCTCGACGCGGTCTCGGTGACGTACGGCGGTGACCGGCGGCTGGGCGGTCTGCTCGGCCGAACGGACACGGTGGACGCCCTATGCGAGGTCGGCACCGACATCCCGGGAGGCGAGTTCGTCACGATCGTCGGGCCGTCGGGCTGCGGGAAGAGCACGCTGCTTCGCCTGGTCGCGGGCTTCGTCCGGCCGAGCCGGGGCGAGGTCAGGGTCGCGGGCGAGCCGGTCACGGGTCCCGGCCCCGACCGCGGCGTCGTGTTCCAGCAGCCCCGGCTCTTCCCCTGGCTCAACGTGCGCCGGAACGTGGAGTTCGGCCTGCGGATGACCGGTGTCCCCGCGGCCGACCGCCGGACGCGGACCGCCGAACTCCTCGACCTGGTCGGGCTGTCGGAGGCCGCCGCGCGCCTGCCGCACGAGCTGTCCGGCGGGATGCAGCAACGCGCCGCGATCGCCCGCGCGCTGGCCCCCGGCCCCGGCATCCTCCTCATGGACGAGCCGTTCGCAGCTCTCGACGCCCTCACCCGCGAGCGCCTGCAAGAGGAGCTGCGCCAGATCTGGCGGCGGACCGGCACGACCGTCCTGTTCGTCACGCACAGCGTCGACGAGGCCGTCCTGCTCGGCACCCGGATCATCGCCCTCAGCAGGCGCCCCGGACGGGTCGTCCTGGACGAGACCTCCACGCTGCCGCGCGAGGAGTCCCCGCACGCCCATCCCGGCTTCCTCGCCCTTCGCGAGAAGCTCGCGGCCACCGTCCGCGCGGCCGCCGCCTGACCACTGGAGAACACCACCATGTGCATCCTGTGCTCCGACGTCGGCAGGCGCGCCGTCCTCGGCGGTTCGCTGGCCGCCGTCGCCGGCGCGATCCTCCCGGCGGCACCCGCATCCGCCGAGCAGCCCGTGGCCGAACGGGCCGCTCCGCCCGACACCATCTACCACGGCGGCCACGTGCTGACCATGGCGCACCATGACCGGACGGCCGAAGCGATCGCCGTCAGGGGCGGCCGGATCATCGCGGTCGGCTCCGAACGCCGGATCCGCCGCCTGGCCACGGCCGACACCACGCTGGTCGACCTCAAGGGCCGGACGGTGCTGCCGGGTTTCGTCGACGCGCACAGCCACGCGCCGTACCCGGGGCTCGTCAAGCTGTACTACGCCGACCTGTCCAGTCCGCCGGTCGGCGCCGTCACCGACATCGCCTCCCTGGTCTCCGCGCTGAAGGCCAAGGCGGACACCGCGCGGGCGGGCGACTGGGTCCGCGGCTGGGGATACGACCAGACGCTGCTGGCCGAGGGCCGCCATCCCACCGCCGCCGACCTCGACCGGGCGAGCGGCACGCTGCCGATCTGGGCGGCGCACACCAACGGGCACATGGGCGTGGCGAACTCGGTGGCGCACCGGCTGGCCGGGATCACCAGGGACACCCCGAACCCTCCCGGCGGCGTGATCGGCAAGGACCCGGCGACCGGCGAGCCGACCGGCCTCCTCCAGGAAGCGGCGCAGAACCTGGTCGCCAGGCTCCAGCCGAGCTTCACCCCCGCCCAGCTCACGGCGGGCGCCAAGGCGACCTCGGACCTCTACACCGCGGCCGGGGTGACCACCAGCGTCATCGCCGGAGGCGGCGCCGACCTGTACGCGGCGCTGGGCGCCTGGCAGAGGACCGGTGTGACCGCCTTCCGCAGCCTGCTCATGCTGAGCGGCGACCCGCTCGCCGGCCTGCCCCTGCCCGAGGGCACGGGGGACGAGTGGGTGCGGGTCTCCGGCTTCGGCGAGTCGGTGTACGACGGATCGATCCAGGGCTACACCGGCTACCTCACCGAGCCGTACCACAAGCTCGCCGAGGGGCTCCCGGCCGGCTACCGCGGCTACACCAACTACAGCCCCGACGTCCTGAAGGCCCGCGTCGACAAGCTGTACGCCGACGGTTACGCCGTCCGCATCCACGGCAACGGCGACGCGGCCATCGACGACCTGCTCGACGCCTACGAGTCCGCCATCGCCAAGCACGGACGCCGCGACCACAGGCTGCGGATCGAGCACGCCCAGACCGCCCGCGAGGACCAGCTGGACCGCATGCGACGGCTCGGCGTCCAGGCGTCGTTCTTCGTCTCGCACACCTACTACTGGGGCGACCAGCACCGCGACATCTTCCTCGGCCCCGAACGCGCCCGCCGCATCAGCCCGCTGAACTCGGCCCGAGACCACCGCTACAGCCTGCACCTGGACTCACCGGTCGTCCCGCAGAGCCCGCTGCAAGCCGCGTGGTCGGCCGTCAACCGCACCACCCGCAGCGGCAAGGTGCTCGGCCCCGAACAGCGGGTCACCCCGCTCCGCGCGCTGCGCGCCGTGACGATCGACTCCGCCTGGCAGCACTTCGAGGAGCACAGCCGGGGCTCCATCGAGCCGGGCAAGCTCGCCGACCTGGTCGTCCTGGCGGAGAACCCGCTGACCGTCCGCCCGCACAGGATCAAGGACATCGAGGTGCTGCGGACCATCGTCGGCGGCCGGGCCGTCCACTCCGCCTGACCAGAACCGCCTGACTAGAAGGGATGCCCCGTGCGTTTCCACTGGTTCCTCCCCACCACCGGCGACGGGCACGACGTCCGCACGGCGATCATGAGCACCGACGCGTCCCGTTCCGCGTCGCGCCCGGGCAGTGTCCGCTACCTCTCCCAGGTGGCCCGCGCCGCCGAGGACGCCGGTTTCGAGGCCGCGCTCACGCCGGTCGGCGCCGGCTGCCCCGACCCGTGGATCGTCTGCGCCGCGGTGGCCCAGCACACCGACCGGCTGAAGCTGCTGGTGGCGTTCCGGCCCGGCTTCACCCTGCCCACCCTGCTCGCCCAGCAGGCCCAGACCTTCCAGGAGATCTCCGGCGGACGGCTCCTGCTGAACGTCGTGACCGGCGGCGACCCCGTGGAGCAGCGCGGCTACGGCGACTTCCTCGACCACGACGCCCGCTACGACCGCACCGCCGAGTTCCTGCACGCCCTCCGCCGCACCTGGACGGGGGATCCGTTCGACTTCCGCGGCGACCACTACACCATCGAGAGGGGCGGCCTGACCACGCCTCTCACCGACCCGCCGCAGATCTATTTCGGCGGCGCCTCCCCGGCCGCTGAACGCGTGGCGGCCGAGCACGCCGACGTCGCCCTGATGTGGGGCGAGCCCCCGGCCGCGATCGCCGAGCGCGCCGCCAAGCTGCGAGCCGCGGCCGCCGCCAACGGCCGCGCGCTGCGCCTGGGCATCCGCCTCCACGTCATTGCCCGGGACTCGTCCCAAGAGGCCTGGGCCGAAGCCGACCGCCTGCTGGCGGGCATGGACCCCGCCCGGATCCAGGCGGCCCAGCGGCGCTTCGCCCGCTTCGACTCGACGGGCCAGAGCCGCATGACCGCCCTGCACGGCGGCGACACGCGAAGCCTGGAGGTCTCGCCCGGCCTGTGGGCGGGCGTGGGCCTGGTCCGCGAGGGCGCGGGGACGGCCCTGGTCGGCTCCTACGCCGAGGTCGCCGCCCTGATCCGCGAGTACGCCGACCTGGGCATCGAGGAGTTCATCCTGTCCGGCTGGCCGCACCTGGAGGAGGCCTACCGACTGGGCGAGTACCTCCTCCCCGCCCTCACCCCGGCCACGGCCTGACCCCGGCGGGGGAGACGGCAAGGCCGTTCGGTCTCTCAGGTCGTCCAGCGGGGGCGTACGGCTTGGCGTCGGCACCAGTGGCCGGTCGGTGGGAGCGCGGCCAGCAGCGCGGCGGCCGCCGCCGGGAGAGTGAGCACGGGTGCGATCACCAGGTAGGTCACCGAGACGGGCGTCTCCATCGTCAGCTCCCCGGTCAGCTGGGCGAACATCGCGATCGTGACCACCGTCTGCAGGACCACCAGGACGCCGCCACCGGTGATCAGCCAGCGCCCGGCCGCCCTGCGGGCGAGCAGCAGCAGCGCCCCCAAACCCAGCGGGACCCCCTCCAGCGCACTGACCGCCAGGTGCAGCCACCACCAGGCGACGGCCCCGTCCCCGGGGAACTCGGAGATGAACTCCAGGTCCTTGAAGATGGCGAACAGGACCCACAGGAGGCAGGGCGCGACCAGCACGGCGGAGGCGAGCGCGGTGAACCCGGCGGCTCCCGTTCCACCGCGGACGGCTGGAGGCTGGGTGTGCGGACCGAACGGCAGGCGTGCGGCAGATGGCGGCTGCCAGTGTCCGGGGCCCGCTGGGACCGCCGGGGGGAACTGCGGTGGCGGCGCGACCGGTTGGGCGGGTACCTGAAGCGGTTGTGGCGAGGCGGGGGGAGGGGCGGAAGCGAGGGCGGGGGCGGCGGGCACGTGAGCGGGAGTGGCGCGCAGGCGCCCCGCGGCGGCGGCGGCGTCCGCGGGCCGGTCCTCGGGCCGCTTGGCCAGCAGCGCGAGCACCAGGTCGTTGAGCGGCTCGGGGATGTCGGGCCGCAGGGTCCGCGGCGGCGCCGGGGCCTGGTTCAGGTGCTGGTAGAGCACCGAGCCGACGCCCGAGCCGGTGTCGAGCCAGCTGGTCCCGGTCAGCAGCTCGTGCAGCACGCAGCCGAAGGAGTACAGGTCGGTGCGCTGGTCGACGTCGTGGCCCTCGATCTGCTCGGGCGCCATGTACAGCGGGGTCCCCGCTGACCCGCCCGTGGCGGTGAGCCTGGTGGCGTCGGCCAGGCGGGCGATCCCGAAGTCGCAGATCTTCACCCGCCCGCCGTCCACCAGGAACAGGTTGGCGGGCTTGATGTCGCGGTGGACGGCCCCGCTCCGGTGCGCCGCCGCGAGCGCGTCGAGGATCTGCGCCGCCCAGTCCACCGCCTGGTCGACGGGCACCCCGCCGGGATGCCCGGCCAGCACCGAGGCCAGGTTCCGCCCCTCCATCAGCTCCATCACCAGGAACAGCAGGCGCTCGTCCCCGTCCCGGTGCTCGTCGATGTCGAGCACCGTGGTGATGCCCGGATGGTTCAGGCCGGCGGCGACCTCGGCCTCCCGGCGGAACCTGGCCACCCCGGTCGTGTCGGCCGTGACCGGTCCCGGCAGCAGCTTCACCGCGACCGGCCGGCGCAGGCGCTGGTCGACGCCCCGCCACACCTCGCCCATGCCGCCCCGTCCGAGTGGCGATTCCAGCCGGTACCGGCCGGCCAGCTCCAGACCACTCCGCATCGGCCCCTCCAAACCAAACAGACAGCCCTGTTTCGCAGAAGCATAGAGGTGCCTGCGCCTGTCCTCTTCGTGCAGCACCGACAGCGGACGTCCTCGCCACGGGTGGCTCTTGCGCAGCCCGGCCACCGGGTCGCTCCAGTGGCGGACGGTGGAGACGGCCGGCGCGGCGTCGAAGGTAGGGGCGGTGGACGGGGGCCACCGCCCCTTGGTCATCTCAGCAGCCAGGCGAGGAGGGCTGGGTCGGTTGTGGCGGACAAGGCGGATTCGAAGGTGCTGTATTCGGGGGCGGTGAGGAGGGAGCGGCCGGTGCCGGTGCGGCCGGCGCGGAAGAAGGTGGTCGGGTCCTTCAGGGGTTGGGTGGCGGCCGGGACCAGGTGGGTGGCCTTGGTGCGCATGGTTTCGAAGGTGGCGGCCTTGGTGAGGGACGGCCACAGCGCTTCGGGGATGGTGATGGAGAGGTGGTCCGCCACGCGGCGCATCTCGGCTTCGAGGTTGGATTTCAGGTCGGTGTAGTGGACGAGGAGGACGTTCGGCTCGGTGCGGCGGGCCCAGGCGTCGGTGACGTGCCACATGAGGCGGTTCAGGGAGTCGGGTTCCCAGTCGTCGCGGGCGAGCCAGGCCAGCAGCCAGTCGCGTTCGGACCGGGTGGGCCGCAGGGACGGGTCGTCGTCGTAGACGTGGTAGCGGGAGACGGCGACGTCCAGGGGGTCGCGGGCCACGACGATGTAGGTAGCGCGCGGGTCCAGCGGGAGGCCGTCCAGGGGGGTGTGGGTCTTGATGACGCGGCGGTGCGCCTGGGCTTCGAGGAGGGCGTAGACCTCTTCGGCGGGGCGGACGAGCTGGTCCAGCCAGGGGGAGAGGTCGGCCAGCGGGGCGGGCGGCTCGTCCTGGAAGACCAGCAGGGTGCAGATCATCTGCATCCAGGTCGTGCCGCTCTTGTGGCCGGTGCTGACGACGATGTCGCCGGGACGGAACGGGAAGCCGTGCCAGCGGGTGCTGTCGTCCTCCAGGGTGCGGTAGGTGGTGGTGGGCGACAAGCCGGTCATCGGGGGAGGGCCTCGATGAGGCTGAGGGCGTAGGGGAGCTCGATCACCCGGTTGGGGCGCAGGTCCGCCTGGGTGAGCAGGCCGAGGTACTCGGACTCGGTGCGTTCGCGGGCGCCGTCGTAGAGGGCGAGCATCCGCATGTCGAGTTCCTTGCCGAGGTGCGGGCGGTCGTCCTCGGGCAGCAGGATGTCCAGCAGCAGGACGCGGCCGTGGTCGGGCATCGCGGCTCGGACGTTGTGCAGGACGGTCAGGGCGTCCTCGTCGTTCCAGTTGTGCACGATGTTGGACAGCACGTAGGCGTCCGCGGTCGGCACGGCCTTGAAGAAGTCGCCGACGACCAGCTCGCAGCGGTCGGTGAGGCCGCGCGGGGCGAGGAAGCCGGCGGCCGCGGCGATCACCGGCTCCAGCTCGAACAGCAGGCCGCGCGCGTCGGGGGTGGCCTCCAGGACGGTCGCCAGGACGGTCCCGACACCGCCGCCGATGTCGGCGATGGTGCCGATGCCGGAGAAGTCGTAGGCGGCGACGGTGGCCTCGGCGATCGTCCGCGAGCGGGTCGCCATGTGCGCGTCGAAGTGGTGCCGGGCGTCCGGGTGGGACGCCAGGTAGCCGTACATCGAGCCGAACCGGGCGGCGAAGGGGGACTTGCCGTTGCGGACGGCCTCGTCCAGCGAGCCCATCGCCTCCAGGAAGTCCGGCGCGCCCTGCGGGATGACGACCGAGCGCATGGAGCGTTCGACGTCGCCGCGCAGCGTGTGGCCGACGTCGGTCAGGACGTACCGGACGGGCGCGTCCCCGTCCCGCAGGGTCCGGACCAGCCCGCTGCCCGCCGAGGTGCGCAGCAGCCGGGCGAGCGCGGAGCGGTCCAGCCCGGCCCGTTCGGCGAGCTCCGCGACGGTCAGCGGGCCGTCGCGTAACCAGCCCGCGAGGTCCAGTTCGACGAACGCGTACAGCGCGGAGAACCGCCATCCGGCGCGCAGCATCTCCCACAGGTAGGCCCGCGGGTCCTCGCTGCCGACGACGTCCTTGGCCTCCGCGGCCGTGGTTTCGGACATGCTTCTCCTCCTGGAGTGGCGGTCGCGCCGGGGGTAGGCCGGCGGACGGTTCGGGGCGGGGTCAGACCCGCACGGGCGCGCGGGTCTCGGCGCCGCGCCGGGCGGGCGCGGCGGGCGGCGGGAACGTCACGGTCATCACCAGCCCGCCGCCGGACCGCGGCCGCGCCACGACGGCGGCGCCGTGCGCGTCGGCGATGGCCCGGACGATGGACAGGCCGAGCCCGAGCCCCTCGGCGCGCACGGCGCCGAGCCGCTCGAACGGCTCGAACAGCTGCTCCACGGCCGGTTCGGGGATCACCCGGCCGGTGTTGGCGACGGTCAGCACCGCCGACCCGTCCCGGGCGGACGCGGTGACCTCCACCCGCCCGCCGGGGACGTTGTGCCGCAGCGCGTTGTCCACCAGGTTGGTGATCATCCGCTCGGTGAGCCGCGCGTCCCCGGCGACCGGCGCCGCGGCGAGGTCGGTGCGGACGGTCACGCCGAGCCGCTGCGCCTCCTCCGACCGGTTCAGCACCACGTCGCGGGCGAGTGGCGCCAGGTCGAACGGTTCGCGGCGGCTGATCCCGGCCTGGCCGCGGGCGAGGGTGAGCAGCGCCAGGACCAGCTGCTCCTGCTGCGCGCCGGCGGCCAGGACACGCTCGTGCGCCGAACGCAGCGACTCCACCGTGGCGTCGGGGTCGGCGAGCGCGACCTGGGCGAGGGTCCGCTGCCGGGCCATGGGGGTGCGCAGCTCGTGCGAGACGTGCGCGATGAACTGCCGCTGCGCCAGGAAGGTCCCCTCCAGGCGGGCGAGCAGCTCGTCGAAGGTGTCGCCGAGCTCCTTCAACTCGTCCTGCGGGCCGTCCAGCGCGAGCCGCTCGTGCAGGTTGCTGGCCGAGATCGTGCGGGCCGCGTCGGTGACGCGCTGGAGCCGGCGCAGCACGTTCCCCGCCACGACCCAGCCGACACCGAGCGAGATCACCGTGGTGATGCCGAGCGCGGTGCCCGACTGCACCAGCAGCGACCGCAGCTCGCCGGCGCGCTGCTCGCGGGCCTGCCTCTCGCTCTGCTTGGCGACGTCGGCGGCCCGGGCCGGCGCGGGCGCGTTGCTGACGCTGCTGCCGCCGTTCTCGCCGGAGGTGGAGTGCAGCGAGCCGTCCGGGCCCGGGGAGGACGAGCCGCGCGCGAGCGCGTTGGTGTCGCCGTTCGGCCCGTGGGAGGTGTAGACGCCGGGCGTGGACTGGCTGGCCAGCAGGTAGGTGATGCCGACCAGCGCCGTCCCGCAGACCAGGAACAGCGCCCCGTACAGCAGCGTGAGCCGCAGCCGGACGGTCCGCCGGCCCAGCGCGGACCGGACGAACCCGGGGGCCCGCAAGAAGCGCGGAAGCCGGAGAGAACGCATCGGGCCCCCTTCAGATCCGGTATCCGGACTTGGCCACCGTGTCGATCACCGGCGGGTCGCCGAGCTTGGCGCGCAGCCGGCTGATGGTGACCTTCACCGTCTTGGTGAACGGGTCGGCGCTCTCGTCCCAGACCCGCTCCAGCAGCTCCTCGGCCGACACCGCGCGGCCCTCGGCGGCCAGCAGCACCTCCAGCACGCCGAACTCCTTGGGCGCCAGGTCAAGGTCGCGGCCGCCGCGGGCGGCGCTGCGCCGCGCGGTGTCCACGACGATGTCGCGGTGCCGCAGCACCGGCGGCGCCACCGGGTGCGCGCGGCGGGCGAGGGCGCCGATCCGCGCGACCAGCACCGGGAAGTCGAACGGCTTGGGCAGGTAGTCGTCGGCGCCGATGCCCAGGCCGTCCACCAGGTCCTCGGAGGTGGCGGCGGCCGTCAGCATCAGCACCCGGCTGCGGCTCTCGGCCAGGATCAGCCGGGCGCACACCTCGTCGCCGTGCAGGCCGGGCAGGTCCCGGTCCAGCACCACCACGTCGTAGTCGTTGACCAGCGCGCGCTCCAGGCCGGACGGGCCGTCGAACGCCACGTCCACGGCCATGGTCGCGCGGCGCAGGCCGACGGCGACCGCCTGCGCCAGCTCCTCGTCGTCCTCGATCACCAGGACCCGCACGTACCGCTCCTCCCGACCGAACCGTCCCCCGACCGTGCCGCGGCGCCGTCCCGGGCGCCGGGCGCACGGGCGGGCACGGTCCCATCATGCCTTCGATCCCGGTTTCAGCGAGGTCTCAACCCCCCGGCCCGACCTCGGGTCTCCCACCCGGCCGTCAGCCCTTGAGGATGACCGGGAGGCTGCTCATCCCGGACAGGAAGTTGGAGTAGATGGGCCGTCCGGGGCCGGTCTGCTCGATGCCCGAGACCCGGTCGCGCAGGCCCGCGAGCATCGCGTTGATCTCCACCCGGCCGAGGTGCGCGCCGAGGCAGAAGTGCCGCCCGTAGCCGAGCGCGAGGTGCTTGTTGGGGGAGCGGCCCAGCAGGAACCGGTCCGGCTCGGGGAACGCGGTCTCGTCGCGGTCGGCCGAGCTGAACCACAGCGTCACCAGCTCCCCGGCCCGGACGGCCTGCCCGGCGATCTCGGTGTCGGCGAGCGCGGAGCGGCCGAAGTGCATGGTCGGCGTGGTCCAGCGCAGCACCTCCTCGCCGGCCGACTCGACGCTCACCTCGCCGTCCTTCAGCGCCCGCCACTGCTCCGGCTCGGCGGCCAGCTCCCGCACCGCGCCGATCATCGCCAGGCGGCTGGTCTCGTCCCCGCCCATGATCAGGCTGTAGCAGTTGAGGATGATGTCCTCGTCGTCCATCCGCCGCCCGCCGACCTCGGCCGTCGCCATCAGGCTGATCGGGTCCTCGCCGGGGCGCCTGCGGCGGGTCTGGAGCAGGTCGGTGAAGTACAGCAGGATCTCGCCGCGGGCCATCCGGTCCTCGGCGGCGTCGGGGTCGGCGTAGTCCGAGGCCAGCGCGGACTTGGTCAGCGCCAGCACCCGCTGCCGGTCGGACGCCGGGACGTCCAGCAGGTCGCAGATCGTCTCCAGCGGGACGGCCGAGGCGACGTCCCGGGCGAAGTCGCACTCGCCGCGCTCGACCGCCTCGTCCAGCAGCCGGTCGATCAGCAGCCGGACCCGCTCGGCGACCCCGGCCAGCGCGCGCGGCGAGAACGCCCGCAGCAGCAGGCTGCGCAGCTCGGTGTGGCGCGGGCCGTCGGTGACCGCGAGCATCCGCCCCGCGCCGGTGTCGCCGCCGGCCAGCATGGTCGCCAGGACGTTCCCGCGCTCGGAGGTGAACGCGCCGTCGTCGCGGAGCACCCGCGCGACGTCGGCGTAGCGCGTGACCACCCAGAAGTCCGGCGCGCCGTTCGGGCCGGGATGCCGGTGAACCGGTTCCTCGGTGCGCAGCCGACGCCAGATCTCGGCCATGTCGTGCTCGGCGTAGGTCGTCGGGTCGACCAGATCCGGAACCATTTGACTCACCCACTCCTCGCTAAGGCGCTGTCAACGTACCGGGCGTTCCACAACGCATCAAGGAGTCATTCAGTTGGACGATTCGGGGACCGCGCCGGGTGTCCAGGCTTGCGCATTTGGACACTTGCGCAATGGGCGGCCGCTGGTTGATACCTCTCCGAAACCCCCTGCTCGGTAGAACTCCGTGTCAGGTGTGCGTCGACAGAAGGAGCAACCATGCAAGCACGCACCGGCCGCGGCGCGCCCGCGACCGCCCTGCTGGCCACTGGCCTCGCGGTGTTCGCCCTGGTGGCGAGCGGTTGCGGGTCGTCCGATGACGGGGGCAAGAAGGGCGTCGCCGCGGTGTCCACCACCACCGGCGCCCCGCAGGGCGGCGGCGGGGGCGGCAACGGCAAGCCCCCGAGCGACCAGCAGATCTACGACGGCCTGCTCAAGTACTCCAAGTGCATGCGCTCGCACGGCATCAGCAAGTTCCCCGACCCCGTGCTCGGCAAGGGCCTGCAGGTCAACGGGAACGACGTGCAGTCCGACACCGCGACCTACAAGGCCGCCGACGGCGCCTGCAAGACGCTGATGCCCGGCGGCGGCGCGGGCGACAACGGGCCGAAGGACCGCGCCGCGGCGCTCCAGTACTCCAAGTGCATGCGCGCGCACGGCGTGACGAAGTTCCCGGACCCGAACCCCAACGGCGGGATGAACCTCGACGGAGACAAGATCGGAATGGCGCCGGACAACCCCGTGTTCCAGGCCGCGCAGAAGGCGTGCCAGCAGTTCCTGGGCGGCCAGGGCGGTCAGTCGGGCAACTGACGGCCGGCGTCCCCCGGCCGCGCCCGCGGCCAGGTCGGCGTGGCACCGCCGGGCGTCCCCGAAAAAGGCACCGCGCCTTTTCGGGGACGCCGGCGCGGAATCGGCCGCGCGCTTTTCGGGACGCCGCCCTGAAAGGGTTCGGCGACGATACCGGGCCGAAACCGGGGCCCCGGTAGAACTGAACCGGAAGCGCCCGAGGAATGCGAGGGGAACAGTGGAGGGCTCCGCGCTATGAATGCCGCACCAACCGCTCTGGAGAGCGAACCGGAGAGCCGGTCGCTGCGCACCGCCATGGCGACCCGGCGGCGCCGCCGGCGGGCCGTGGTGACCGTCACGGTGGTGGTGGTCATCGTGGGCGGCGCCGGGTACGTCACCGCCACCTCCGGGGGCGGCGGCAAGGCCAAGGCCCCCGCGGCCATCAGCACCGGCACCGCGACGGTGACCCGCGGGACCCTCACCGCCCGCACCTCGGTCAGCGGCACCCTCACCTACGGGGGCAGCTACCAGGCTGTCAACCAGGCCAGCGGGATCGTCACCGCGCTGCCGAAGCTCGGGCAGATCGTCCGGCAGGGGCAGGTGCTCTACAAGGTCAACGGCAAGCCGGTGGTGTTCTTCAAGGGCAAGAGCACCCCGATGTACCGCGACCTGAAGAAGGACATGACCGGACCGGACGTCGCGGAGCTCAACACCGCGCTGGTCGCGGCCGGATACGACTCCGGCGGCGACATCTCGTCCGACTCCAGCACCTACACCTCCGCGACGGCCGCCGCCGTGAAGAACCTCCAGGACGACCTGGACGTCAAGCAGACCGGCAAGCTCGCCAAGGGCGACATCGTGTTCATCGGCGCGTCCAAGATCCGGATCACCGCCCTCCAGTTCCACCTCGGCGGCCCGGCGCAGCCCGGCGCCGTGGTCCTCACCGGCAGCTCCACCGAGCGGCAGGTGAACGTCGACGTCGACGCGTCCCTGCAGGAGAAGCTGAAGGAGGGCCAGAAGGTCACGATCACCCTGCCGAACGGGTCGAGCGTGAACGGCTCGGTCTCCTCGGTCGGGACGGTCGTGAAGAAGTCGCAGAGCGGACGGTCGACGATCTCGGTCACCATCGCGCCCGGCGACTCCAAGGCCACCGGCAACCTCGACCAGGCCCCGGTCGGCGTGTCGATCACCACCGAGAGCGTGGACGGCGCGCTGATGGTCCCGGTGAACGCGCTGCTGGCGCTGCTCGGCGGCGGCTACGGCATCGAGGTCGTCAGCGCCGACGGCACCCACCACCTGATGCCGGTGGAGCTCGGGCTGTTCGACGACACCGCCGGGACGGTCCAGATCACCGGCAAGGGCATCGTGCCCGGCCAGAAGGTCGTGGTGCCGACCTCATGACCCCCGACGACCCCACCGAGACGAGCAGCGGGAACGACGCCGACATGCACACCGAGACCACCGACGCGCCCGTTGAAGAGCCTTCGGACCCGTCTCTGCCGGAGCCGGTGCTGGAGCTGGAGTCGGTCAGCAAGCTCTACCCCGGCGAGCCGCCCGTCCCGGCGCTGCGCGGGGTGAGCTTCACCATCCGCCGCGGCGAGCTGGTCGCGATCGTCGGGCCGTCCGGCTCGGGGAAGTCGACCCTGCTCAACGTGATCGGCACGCTCGACCGGCCCACCACCGGGATCGTCCGGGTGGCCGGGAGTGAGGTCGAGGGGATGAGCGACCGGGAGCTGTCCCGGCTGCGCGCGGGCACGATCGGCTTCGTCTTCCAGCAGTTCTTCCTCGCCGACAACACCACCGCGCTGGAGAACGTGGCGGACGGCCTGATCTACGCGGGCGTGCCGCGCTCGCTGCGGCGCACCGCCGCCGCCGAGGCCCTCGCCCGGGTCGGGCTGGCGCACCGCGCCGGGCACATCCCGTCCAAGCTGTCGGGCGGCGAGCGGCAGCGCGTCGCGATCGCCCGCGCCCTGGTCGGCCGCCCGGCGATCGTGCTGGCGGACGAGCCGACCGGCAACCTCGACAGCCGCAACAGCGACGCGATCTTCGCGCTGATCCAGGACCTCAACGCCGAGGGGGCCACCATCGTCGTCATCACCCACGACCGGGACCTGGCCGCCCGGCTGCCGCGCCGGATCGAGGTGCTGGACGGCCGCATCGTCGCCGACGTCCGCCAGGACGGGACCGAGGTCCGGGCCGCCGGACCCACCCGGCAGGACGGCCCGGACGGCCCGGACGGGCTGACCCGTAGATTCCCGCCATCTCCGCCCGACTCGACCGGCCCGGATGATCCGTCCGGCCCGGACGATCCGTCGGCGCGGGCCTCGGTGGAAGGGCGCCTCCTGTGACCACCGCCGCCTTCCCCACCGGCCGGCTGCAGTTGACCGACCTGATGCGGATCTCCAGCGTCGGGCTGCGCACCCGGCGGCTGCGCGCCGCGCTGTCGGCGCTCGGCATCGCGATCGGCGTCGCGTCGATCGTGGCGGTGCTCGGGCTGTCCGCGTCGTCCCAGGCCGGGCTGCTCGCGCAGATCGACAAGCTCGGCACCAACATGCTGACCGTCACCACCGGCAAGGACCTGTCGGGCAACAACGCCGAGCTGCCGCTGACCGCGCCGGGGATGATCTCCCGGATCGGGCCGGTGCAGCAGGTGCAGAGCACCGGCGCGGTCGACACCAAGGTGTACCGCAGCCCGCTCATCCCCGACGTCAACACCAACGCGCTGACCGTCCAGGCGTCCAGCCTGCAGCTGCCGCAGATCGTCCGCACCAGCGTGCTGAAGGGCCGCTACCTCAACGCCGCCACCGCCAACGAGCCGACGGCGGTGCTCGGGTACGTCGCGGCGCAGCGGCTCGGCATGGACCGGGTGTGGCTCGGTCAGCGGATCTGGCTCGGCAAGCAGTGGTTCTACATCGTCGGGATCCTCGGGCCCGCGACGCTCGCGCCGGAGATCGACAGCTCGGTGCTGGTCGGCTACCCGGCGGCGATGCGGTTCCTCGGCTTCGACGGGCACCCGTCCACGATCTACGTGCGGTCCGACACCGACCAGGTCAAGAACGTCCACGCGGTGCTGGCGCAGACCGCCAACCCCGAGAACCCCAGCCAGGCGACGGTGTCCAACCCGTCGGACGCGCTGGTGGTGCGCGCCGCCGCGCAGTCGGCGCTGAACGGGCTGTTCCTCGGGCTCGGCGCGGTCGCGCTGCTGGTCGGCGGGGTCGGGGTCGCCAACACGATGATCATCTCGGTGCTGGAACGCCGTTCGGAGATCGGGTTGCGCCGGGCGCTCGGCGCCACCCGCGGGCACATCCGCGTCCAGTTCCTGGCCGAGGCGATCCTGCTGGCGGGGCTCGGCGGCGCGGTCGGGGTCGCCGCGGGGGTGCTGGCCACCGTCGCCTACGCCGCCACCAAGCACTGGGCGGTGGTCATCCCGCCCGAGGCGTGGGCGGGCGGCGTCGGGGCGGCGGTGGCGATCGGCGTGGTCGCCGGGCTGGTCCCCGCGCTGCGCGCCGCCCGGATGCAACCGACCGAGGCCCTGCGGACCGTCTGACCGTCGGAAGGGGACGGACATGCCGATCAGCGAGATCAACGGGATCCGGCTGAGCTACGAGGTGCACGGGACCGGCACGCCGGTCCTGCTGGTGGCCGGGACCGGCGCGCCCGGCCGGGTGTGGCGCACCCACCAGGTGCCCGCGCTGCTGCGCGCCGGGTTCCAGGTGGTCACCATGGACAACCGGGGCATCGCGCCGACCGACGCCTGCGAGGGCGGGTTCACCCTGGACGACATGGCCGCCGACTGCGCGGGCCTTATCGAGTACCTCGGCATCGGGCCGTGCGCGGTCGTCGGGTTCTCCCTCGGCGCGATCGTGACGCAGGAGCTGCTGCTCGGCCGTCCGGACCTGGTGCGCGAGGCGGTGCTGATCGCCACCCGGGGACGCACCGACCCGCTCGGCGCCGCCGCCTCCCGCGCCGAGCTGGAGCTGTTCGACTCGGGGGTGAAGCTGCCGCCGGCCTACGAGGCGGTGACCCACGTGATGCGCGGCTTCTCCCGCCGCACCCTGGACGACCCGCGGGCCGTCCGGGACTGGCTGGACGTCTTCGAGCTGTCGCCGGTCAGCCTGACCGCCAGCCGCGCCCAGCTCACCCTGGACGTCATCCCCGACCGGCTGCCGGCGCTGCGCCGGGTGCGCGCGCAGTGCCTGGTCATCGGGTTCTCCGACGACCTGGTCGCGCCGCCGCGCTTCGCCCGGGAGGTCGCCGACCACATCCCGGCCGCGACCTACCTGGAGATCGCCGACTGCGGGCACTACGGCCACCTGGAGAACCCGGAGGCGGTGAACGCGGCCCTCATCGGCTTCCTGGGCCTCTGAGCCCCCCAGGGGGATGCCGGACCGGCGCGCTGCGGCGCCGGTCCGGCTTCTCAGCCGGCCGCCTTCCGGCTTCTCGGCCGGGTGCTGGTCCGGCCTCTCGGCGAGGCGCCGGTCCGCGTCCCGGCAATTTGGCCTGATTAGGGCAGTTTTGCCCGATGTTCATCATGGCGCGCGATGCTGGAGGAGCCCCCCGCTTCGGAGGGCCGCCGGTCCGTGGCGGCCCCGGACGAAAGGGGGCCGGGATGGCCGACACGATGGCGCGGACCAGCTTCAGCGCCACCAACCTCACGGTGTACTTCCAGTCCGCCCGCGCGGGGCTGGAGAGCGATCTGGGCGCGCGGCTCGCGGAGTTCGTCGCCGCCGCCCGCACCAGCCTGGACGTCGCGATCTACGACCTGCGCGACGACGGCGTCCTGCGGGCGCTGAAGAGCGCCGCCGACCGGGGCGTGGCGCTGCGCCTGCTGTACGACGCGGGGCCCGCGCAGCACGGCGGCCCGGTCGCCGACCCGAAGCCCGGCACCACCGGGCGGGTGATCGCCGACGCCGGGCTCGCCCCGTTCGCCACGCCCTACCCCGAGCGGCACGGGCAGCTCATGCACAACAAGTTCATCGTGCGCGACCACACCGCGCTGTGGACGGGTTCGGCGAACTTCACCGGAGGCGGCCTCCGGCTCCAGGACAACAACTGCCTGGTCTTCGACGACCCCGGTCTCGCCGCGTCCTACAGCGCCGAGTTCGAGGCGCTGCTGACCGCCGCGGGCCCGCCCGCGGGCCTGAAGGCCGACGTGGCGGCGACCGTCGGGACGATCGGCGTCGAGCCGCTGTTCGCGCCCGAGGCCGGCGAGGGCATCGAGGACGCGATCGTCGGCGCCCTCAGCGGCGCGCAGCGGGTCCGGATCGCCGCGTTCCTGATCTCCGACGCGGGCATCCTGCAGGCGCTCAAGGCGCTGCACGACGCGGGCGCCGACCTCGGCGGCGTGT
The DNA here is from genome assembly GCF_024172125.1 of Actinomadura rupiterrae. Lineage (GTDB taxonomy): Bacteria > Actinomycetota > Actinomycetes > Streptosporangiales > Streptosporangiaceae > Spirillospora > Spirillospora rupiterrae. The sequence goes on along the minus strand of NZ_JAMZEA010000019.1, from coordinate 23,040 downwards.
ACGACCCGGGCGGCATGGCCGACGCGCGGCGCGGCAGCCACCAGGACCCGGCGCTGTGGTGGTTCCTGAAGGACCCGAACTTCGCCGCCGCGCCCAGCCACCCCTTCACGCCCGGCGCCGAGCAGGACTTCATGCACAACAAGCTGCTCGTGATCGACGGGCGGACGGTGGTGACCGGCTCGTACAACTTCTCCGAGCACGCCGAGACCAACGCCGAGAACGCCCTGGTGCTCACCGACCCGGAGCTGGCGGCGGCCTACGAGTCCTACATCGGGACGATGCTGCACACCTACCGGCACTGACACCGGACGCCGTGCCGCATCGACACGGACGGTCATCGATCCCGTGCCGTGCGTCAGGTGCCGCCGGGCTGGGTAGGACCCTGGTCGGCGACGGGTGGACACGGGGGGATACAGGCATGGCCACGTGCGAGGTCTGCGGGAACGACTACGCCATGAGCTTCGAGGTGCACGCGCAGGGCGCGGTGCACACCTTCGACTCGTTCGAATGCGCGATCACCCAGATGGCGCCGATCTGCGAGCAGTGCGGCTGCCGGATCGTCGGCCACGGGGTGGCCCTGGACCAGCGCTGGTTCTGCTCGGCGCACTGCGCCCGCGCGGCCGACCCGCAGCGCGGCGCGCAGGCCCGCGACAGCGTCCTCTCCACCGCCTGACCGGCGTCCAGGACTGGTCGCGCGTAGCCTCGCGCCCGCGCAGAGCCGGGCCCGTCCGGGGGCGGACGATCAGAGCGTGAGGGGACTGGTCGCCCGTCTAGGACTGCCCCTGCGTCCGCGCGGGACCGGGCGTCCGCGCAGGCCGGGGCGCCCATGCGGGGTCGGGTGGACGGTCAGGGGGTGGGGGACTGGTCGGGGAGGCCGGGGTCGCGGCCGTCCTCCAGGTAGACGGCGCGGCGCTCGGCCATGCCGCGCAGCGCCGGTTCCATCCGGCGCGCGATGTGGCCGGGCGCGAACTCGGCGACCTTCTCCGGCGCGACCAGCAGGTGGTCCGACAGCTCGTCGGGGGGCAGCCGGATCGCCTCGACCTCGGCGTCGGAGATCCGCCCGGCGAACACGAACACGTTGACCGCGTCCACGCCGTCCCGCGGCGGGCCCCAGTCGACGCAGACCAGGCCGGACAGCCGGGGCGTCAGCCCCAGCTCCTCGCGGCACTCGCGCTCGCAGGCGGTCAGCGGCGACTCGCCCTCCTCGATGACGCCGCCGGGCAGGTACCAGCCCTCCTTGTAGGTGGGTTTGACCAGCACGACCCGGCCGAGGTCGTCGAGCAGCAGGGCGGCGGCGGCGCCGCGGGTGCGGGGGAGCGAGGCGATGTAGGCGAGATCGGGCATGGTCCGAGAGTAGACGGGTGCGCGCCGCCGGTCCGGGGGCGGGCCGGGCCGGGACGCGCCGGACGCCCGCCGCCGCCGTCGATCCGTCCGCGGCGCCGCCGGGCCGCTGCCGAATGCGCGCGGGCCGCGATCGACAACGCTTGACACGGGATGGGTCAGGTCCGTCAAGACTTTCCGCTGGCCCGTCTGACCTTGGCAGGGGCGGCGTGGTGAGGCGCTTTTAACGCCCGGGTCACCGACGGGAAGCGCGCGCGAAACGGCGCCTGCGCAGGCTTCCGGGCATGACCGCGACCCCGACGCACTGCCCGTACTGCGCGCTGCAGTGCGGCATGACCCTGACTCCCGGGGACGGCCCGCCGGCGGTGGCGCCGCGCGAGGACGTGCCCGCCAACCGGGGCGGGCTGTGCCAGAAGGGCTGGACGGCCGCCGACCTGCTCACCGTCCCGGACCGGCTGACGGCGCCCCTGATGCGTCCGCGCCGGGACGCGCCGCTGGAGCCCTGCACCTGGGACGAGGCGCTGGACCGGATCGCCGCCGAGGCGGCGGCGCTGCGCGCGGCGCACGGCCCGGACGCGGTCGCGGTGTTCGGCGGCGGCGGGCTGACCAACGAGAAGGCCTACCAGCTGGGGAAGTTCGCGCGGATCGGGCTCGGCACCTCGCAGATCGACTACAACGGCCGGTTCTGCATGTCGTCGGCGGCCGCGGCGTCGCTGCGGGCGTTCGGGATGGACCGCGGCCTGCCCGGCCCGATCACCGACCTCGGCCGGTCGGACGCGGTGCTGCTGGTCGGCGGCAACCCCGCCGAGACGATGCCGCCGTTCATGCGGCACCTGTCCGACATGCGCGACCGCGGCGGCGCGCTGATCGTCGTCGATCCGCGCCGCACGGCGACCGCGCGGGTGGCGGACCTGCACCTGCGTCCGCTGCCGGGCACCGACCTGGCGCTGGCCAACGGCCTGCTGCACCTGGCGATCGCCGAGGGCCTGGTGGACGAGGCGTACATCGCGTCCCGCACGTCCGGGTTCGAGGCCGTCCGGATGGCGGTGAACGGCTACTGGCCCGGACGGGTGGAGCGCATCACCGGCGTGCCCGAGCCGCACCTGCGGGAGGCGGTCCGGCTGCTGGCGGGCGGGGAGCGCGCGCACATCCTCACCGGACGCGGCGGAGAGCAGCACGCCAATGGCGTCGACACGGTGTCGGCGTTCGTGAACCTGGCGCTCGCGCTGGGCCTGCCCGGCCGCGAGGGCTCGGGGTACGGGTGCATCACCGGGCAGGGCAACGGGCAGGGCGGGCGCGAGCACGGGCAGAAGGCCGACCAGCTCCCCGGCTACCGGCGCATCGACGACCCGGGGGCCCGCGCGCACGTCGCCGCCGTGTGGGGCGTCGACCCGGCCGTCCTGCCGGGCCCGGGACGGTCCGCCTACGAGCTGCTGGACGCGCTCGGCACTCCGGACGGCCCGAAGGCGCTGCTGCTGTTCGGCTCGAACCCGGTGGTGTCGGCGCCGCGCGCGGCCGCCGTCGCCGACCGCCTGGACGCGCTGGACCTGCTGGTCGTCGCGGACTTCGTCCCGTCGGAGACCGCGCGCCGCGCCGACGTCGTGCTGCCGACCACGCAGTGGGCCGAGGAGTCCGGGACGATGACGAACCTGGAGGGCCGCGTGCTGCGCCGCCGCCGGGCGGTCGCAGCGCCGGACGGCGTCCGCACCGACCTGGAGATCATCTCCGCGCTCGCCGGGCGGCTGGCCGCGCCCGGCAAGTGGTCGACGGACCCGGCCGAGGTGTTCGAGGAGCTGCGTGCGGCCAGCGCCGGCGGCCCGGCCGACTACGCCGGCATCACCTACGGGCGGATCGAGCGCGAGGGCGGCGTGTTCTGGCCGTGCCCGAGCGAGGACCACCCCGGGACGCCCCGCCCCTACCTGGACCGGTTCCCGACGCCGGACGGGCGGGCCCGGTTCGTCCCGGTGGAGCACCGCGGCCCGGCCGAGGACGTCGACGCCGCCTACCCGGTGTACCTGACGACCGGGCGCGTCCTGGCGCAGTACCAGAGCGGCGCGCAGACCCGCCGGGTCGCGGCGCTGGCCGAGGCGGCGCCGGCCCCGTTCGTGGAGCTGCACCCCGACCTGGCCGAGCGGCTCGGCATCGCGGACGGCGCCGACGTGCGGCTCAGCAGCCGCCGCGGGAGCGCGACCGTCCGGGCCCGGCTGACCGGCGACATCCGGGACGACACGGTGTTCGTCCCGTTCCACTGGGCGGGGGAGGGCAGCGCGAACCTGCTGACCAACCCCGCGCTCGATCCGGTCTCGCGGATGCCGGAGTTCAAGGTGTGCGCCGTCCGGCTGGAACCGGCCGGACCGGCGGGAGAGGACGCGTCGTGAAGGACGGGCTGGAGCGCGAGCCCATGAAGGCCGGGGCCGTGGCGGGCCGGATCGTCGTCGTCGGGAACGGCATGGCCGGCTCGCGGCTGGTGACCGCCATCCGCGACCGGGACCGGGACGTGCCGCTCACGGTGTTCGGCGCGGAGGCCGAGCAGCCCTACAACCGGGTGCTGCTGTCGAACGTGCTGGCCGGGGTCGCCGAGCCGGGCAGCATCGGCCTGGTCGATCCGGCCTGGTACGAGGCGAACGGTGTGGACGCCAGGCTCGGTGTCGAGGTCGTGGCGATCGACCGCGAACGCAAAATCGTCCGGGCGGCGGATGGCAGCGAGACACCGTACGGGACGCTCGTCCTGGCGACGGGCAGCACCGCGTTCGTCCCGCCCGTCCCCGGCACCCGCGACGGCAAGGACGGCGGCCTGCCGGACGGCGCGATCGCGTTCCGCACGATGGACGACTGCCGCGCGATCGTCGCCGCCGCCGAGGGCGCGCGGACGGCGGTCGTGGTCGGCGGCGGCCTGCTGGGCATCGAGGCGGCGCGCGGCCTGGTCGGGCGCGGCCTGGACGTCACGGTCGTGCACATGGCCGGGCACCTGATGGAGCGGCAGCTCGACCCGGGCGCGGGCCGGGTGCTGGCGCGGACGCTGCGCCGCCTCGGCATCGATGCCGACCTGGACGCGACCGTCACCGCGCTGGAGGTGGCGGACGGCCGGGTCCGGGGCGTCCGGCTGGCCGAGGGGACGCGGGAGGCCGACGTGGTGGTGATGGCCTGCGGCGTCCGTCCGGACGTGGCGCTCGCCCGCGACGCCGGGCTCACCGTGGAGCGGGGCGTGGTCGTGGACGCGACGCTGACCTCGGTGAACGACCCGGACGTCCGCGCGCTGGGCGAGTGCTCCCAGCACGACGGCACGGTGTACGGGCTGGTCGCGCCCGCCTGGGAGCAGGCCGAGATCCTCGCGGACCTGCTGACCGGCGCCGACCCGGACGCGCGGTTCACCGGCGCGCGGCAGATCACCCGGCTGAAGGCGACCGGGGTGGACCTGGTGTCGATGGGGGAGACCCACCACGGCGACGACGACCCGGAGGTGGAGGTCGTCCGGTTCACCGACGCGGGGCGCGGCACCTACAAGAAGGTGGCGATCCGCGATGACCGGGTCGTCGGCGCGATCCTGCTCGGCGAGACCGGCACCGCCGGGACGCTCACGATGCTGTACGACCGGGCGGCGCCGCTGCCGAGCGACCGGCTCGGGCTGCTGTTCCCCGGCGTGGGCGCCGCGACCGAGGCCGACTCTCCGGTGCGGATGCCGGACGCGGCGACGGTGTGCCAGTGCAACAACGTGTCCAAGGGCCGGATCCGCGCGTGCTGGGAGGACGGCGCCCGGACGGTGGAGGAGGTCTGCGCGCGGACCCGCGCGAGCACGGGTTGCGGCGGCTGCCGGGACACGGTCGAGGGCATCGTCGGCTGGCTGGCCGACCAGGACGCGGTCCCGACCGGCTGACGAAGGGCCGGCCGGCCGCGTTCGTGCGTGCTCGACGAGCGCGCCGAGGAGCGCGCCGAAGAGCGATCGGCGAGACGGTCAGGACATGGCCGGCGGGTTTGCGAGGACGTGACCGGCCGACCGGCGAAAACGTGATCGGCGGAACCCGCCGGGAGTGGATGCTCCCGGCGGGTTCCGCCTTTCCCGGAGGGGTTCCGGACGCCCGCCGGAGGTATGACGACGGGGGTATTTCGGGGTGAGGCCCTTTTAACACGGCGGTGACAAAGGAGACGCAGCCGCGAAACGGCCCGGTTTGAAGATCGGGTCATGAACGGTGACCGAGAGGGTTCGCTTCGGGTGGTCGTCGTCGGGCACGGTCCGGCGGGGCACCGGCTGGTGGAGGCGCTGCGGGCGCGGGACGCGGCCGGGACCTGCCGGGTGACCGTCCTCGGGGAGGAGACCCGGGCCGCCTACGACCGGGTGGCGCTGACCTCCTACCTGACCGAGGACGCCGACCTGGCGCTGCCCGAGCACGACGAGGCGGTGCGGGTGGTGGCCGGGGATCCGGTGACGGGGATCGACCTTGCGGCCAGGACCGTAACGACCGCGTCCGGGCTGGTGGTGGAGTACGACGCGCTGGTGCTGGCGACCGGTTCCGCGCCGTTCGTCCCGCCGGTGCCGGGCAAGGATCTGCCGGGCGTGTTCGTCTACCGGACGATCGACGACCTGGACGCGCTCCGCGAGCACTGCACCAACCTTACTTTGTCAAGGCCCGGGGCTGGAGGCGTCGTCGTCGGGGGAGGGCTCCTCGGCCTCGAAGCCGCCCGCGCCGTCCAGGGCCTGGGCGTCGAGACGCACGTGGTCGAGGTCGCGCCGTGGCTGATGCCGCGCCAGCTGGACGAAGGCGGCGGCGCGATGCTGCGCCGGCACGTCGAGGCGCTGGGCATGAACGTGCACGCGGGCACGCCGATGGAGCGGCTGGAGGCGGGCGAGGACGGCGCGGTCGCGTCGGTCGCGCTCGCCGGCGGCGCGTCGCTGGACGCGGGCGTGGTGGTGTTCTCCGCGGGTGTCCGCCCGCGGGACGAGCTGGCGCGCGGCTGCGGCCTGCAGGTGGGTGAGCGCGGCGGGATCGTGGTGGATGAGGCGTGCCGCACGTCCGATCCGGCGGTGTTCGCGATCGGTGAGTGCGCGCTGGTGGACGGCCAGGTGTACGGGCTGGTCGCGCCGTGTTTCAGCATGGCCGAGGTGGTCGCCGACCAGCTGCTGGCGGCGGCGTCCGACACGGACTGCACCGCGCGGTTCGAGGGCGCGGACCTGTCGACGAAGCTGAAGCTGATGGGCGTCGACGTCGCGAGCTTCGGCGACCCGTTCCGCGCGGACGGCCTGGACGTCACCTACACCGACCCGGTGGCGGGGATCTACAAGCGGCTGGTCGTCAGCGACGATGCGCGGACGCTGCTGGGCGGGGTGCTGGTCGGGGACGCGTCGGGGTATCCGGCGCTGCGGGCGCAGGTCGGGACGCGGCTGCCGGGGTCGCCGGAGCAGGTGCTGTTCGGCGGGACGGAGGCGGCGGGCGGTGATCTGCCGGGCGCGACGGTGATCTGCTCGTGCAACAACGTGTCGGCGGAGGCGATCCGGAGCGGGATCCGCGCGGAGTCCCTGACCGAGGTGGCGCAGGTCAAGGCGTGCACGCGGGCGGGCACGACGTGCGGGAGCTGCGTGCCGCTGGTGAAGCGGATCCTGGACGCGGAGCTGACGGCGGCCGGGGTGGAGGTCAGCCGGGCGCTGTGCGAGCACTTCGAGCACAGCCGGGCGGAGCTGTTCGACATCGTCCGGGTCACGGGGATCACCACGTTCACGCGGCTGATCGCCGAGCACGGGCGGGGGCGGGGCTGCGACATCTGCAAGCCGGTGGTGGCGTCGATCCTGGCGTCGCTGGGGAACGGGCACATCCTGGACGGCGAGCAGGCGGCGCTGCAGGACACCAACGACCACCACCTGGCGAACCTGCAGAAGAACGGGACGTACTCGGTGGTGCCGCGGATCCCGGGCGGGGAGATCACGCCGGAGCGGCTGATCGTGATCGGTGAGGTGGCGCGGGACTTCGGCCTCTACACCAAGATCACCGGCGGGCAGCGGATCGACCTGTTCGGGGCGCGGGTGGAGCAGCTGCCGCTGATCTGGCGGCGGCTGGTGGACGCGGGGTTCGAGTCGGGGCACGCCTACGGCAAGGCGCTGCGGACGGTGAAGTCGTGCGTGGGGTCGACGTGGTGCCGGTACGGGGTGCAGGACTCGGTGGGGATGGCGATCGCGCTGGAGCTGCGGTACCGGGGGCTGCGCGCGCCGCACAAGATCAAGGCGGCGGTGTCGGGGTGCGCGCGGGAGTGCGCGGAGGCGCAGGCCAAGGACTTCGGGGTGATCGCGACCGAGGGCGGCTGGAACCTGTACGTCGGCGGGAACGGCGGGATGCGGCCGCGGCATGCGGACCTGTTCGCGACGGACCTGTCGGATGAGGAGCTGATCCGGTACGTGGACCGGTTCCTGATGTTCTACATCCGGACGGCGGACCGGTTGCAGCGGACGGCGAGCTGGCTGGAGTCGCTGGACGGCGGCCTGGACTACCTGCGCGAGGTGGTCGTGGAGGACCGGCTGGGGATCGCGGGTGAGCTGGACGCGGCGATGGCGCGGCATGTCGGGTCCTATTCCGACGAGTGGGCGGACACGCTGGCCGATCCGGAGCGGATGCGGCGGTTCGTGTCGTTCGTGAACGCGCCGGACGTGCCGGATCCGAGTATCGCGTTCGAGACCGAGCGGGATCAGATCAGGCCGGTCCTGGTGGCCGGTGCGGAGCTGGAGGTGGCGGGCCGATGACCGTGTTGCGCGATGTGGAGACCCTGCCCGGGGTGTCGGGGTGGCACCGGGTGTGCCGGCTGACCGATCTGCTGCCGGAGCGCGGGGCGGCGGCGCTGGTGGCGGGGGTGCAGGTGGCGCTGTTCCGGACGTTCGAGGGCGGTCTGCACGCGGTGGGGAACCTGGATCCGTTCAGCGGGGCGCAGGTGATGTCGCGGGGGCTGCTGGGGTGCCGTGGCGGGGTGCCGGTGGTGGCGTCGCCGATGTTCAAGCACGTGTTCGACCTGCGGACGGGCGAGTCCCTCTCCGAGCCGGGCCCGGGCCTGCCGGTGTTCGCCGTCCGAGTGCAAGACGACATGGTCGAGGTATCACTGGAACCGGCATCCCAGCCTGCTTCGTCGTCTGCTGATACCGCGGATCGCGCGGGGACGGTGGCGTCCGGTGAACGGTGAGGGCGAGCCGCTGGCGGGGTTCGCGGTGGGGGTGACGGCGGCGCGGCGGCGTGAGGAGCTGGCGGTGCTGCTGGAGCGGCGGGGGGCGCGGGTGGTGCATGCGCCGGCGATCCGGCTGGTGCCGCTGGCCGATGATGTGGAGCTGCTGGCGGCGACGCGGGCGTGTCTGGAGCGTCCGCTGGACCATGCGGTGGTGACGACCGGGATCGGGTTCCGGGCGTGGGTGGAGGCGGCGGACGGCTGGGGGCTGCGCGAGGCGCTGATGGCGCGGCTGGGCGCGGCCGATGTGGTGGCGCGCGGGCCGAAGGCGCGGGGTGCGCTGCGGTCGGAGGGTCTGACCGAGCGGTGGTCGCCGGAGTCGGAGTCGTGCGCGGAGGTGCTGGAGCACCTGCTGGAGAAGGACCTGTCGGGTGCGCGGATCGCGGTGCAGCTGTACGGGGAGCAGCTGGAGGACATGACCGGGCCGCTGCGGGCGGCGGGCGCCGAGGTGATCGAGGTGCCGGTGTACCGGTGGGCGCGGGTGGAGGATGTGACGCCGCTGCGGCGGCTGGTGGGTCAGGCGGTGGCGGGCACGGTGGACGCGATCACCTTCACCAGCGCGCCGGCGGTGGCGGCGACGCTGGCGGTGGCGGCGGACGACGGGCTGGAGGAGCTGCTGCTGGAGGCGTTGCGGGACGGTGTGGTCGCGGCGTGCGTGGGTCCGGTGACGGCGCGCGCGCTGACCGGGCGGGGGGTGCCGACGGTGCAGCCGGAGCGGGCGCGGATCGGTGCGCTGGTGCGGGCGCTGGCGGCGGACCTGCCGCGGCGGCGGGCGCGGCGGTTGCGGGTGCGCGGCGGGCTGCTGGAGCTGCGCGGGCACGCGGTGGTGCTGGACGGCCAGCTGCGCCCGATCGCGCCGGCGCCGATGGCGATCCTGCGGGCGCTGGCGCGTCGTCCGGGCCACGTGGTGTCGCGCGCGGAGCTGTGCGGAGTCCTGCCGGGCCGTCCCCTGCTGGGCGGTTCCGCGTGGGGCCGCGAAGCACGCCCGCAGGCCGACGAGCACGCCGTGGAAATGGCCGTGGCCCGCCTCCGCCGAGGCCTGGGCCGAGCCGGCATCGTCGAAACCGTCGTAAAACGCGGCTACCGCCTAGCCTGCGACCCCCGCTCCCCAGGCCCCAGCCTCACCTGACCCCCCCCGCACCAAACCCGCTGGCCCCCAGGCGCTGCCCCTGCTTGAATTCCGCAGTGGCGTTGGACGTGGGGCAGCTCCTGGCGGAGCACGACGGCACGCTGCGCGGACACGTTCGAACGCATCCGCGGCTTGGCACGCTCGTCGAGCGGATCGGCCCGCTGATCCTCACGCACTTCGGCACCCACTGCGTCGTCGACCACCGTCCGCTGGACGCAGCGCGCTCGGCTTCGGCCGGACGGCTTGTCGAGCAGGTGCGGACATCCGCAGCCGCGCGTGCCGAACCCGTGGAGTGGCGTGTGTACCACCACGACGCGGCCGCTTCGCGCCTGCGTGACGCGCTCGACGCGTCCGGCTTCACCGCAGGTCGGGAGCGCAGCGTCCTGGTCGGTGAGGTCGTCGAGCTCGACTTGCCTGAGCCGGGGCCGGGGTGGGAGACCGCATCGGTCCGGTGGGATGAGCCGCGGGCGCGGCAGGCACTCGACCTCGCGGCGAGGACCGGTCCGCACCGCGTGCCCCTGGCGGCCTGGCACGCCCTCCGCGCCACCCCGTACTGGGACGTCGAGGTCCGTGTCCTGTCCCATCAGGGAAGGGGCACGGCGGCCTGCTGGCTGGAGAACCTTTCCGGCACCGCTCACGCCGTCGTCGGTGGGCTGACCGCGGCGCGCCCCGAACTCCTGGCTCAGCTACCGCTGTGGCGGTTCCATGCGCCGCTCAAGCGGTTCCTGGTCGCCGACGCCGACGGGCAGGTGCGTGATGTTCTGCTTGGCAGTGGATTTCGTGAGGTCACGACCGTCCGTTCCTACCACTGGGCCCCGCCGGGGCGTCCTGCGGAGACCCAACCGTCGACGCCCGCCTGGGCACCTTCGGCCACTACATCGAACAGACCCTCGTCGTCTTCGGCGAAGAGCTGCTCGCGCAGGTCGCGGACGACCTGGACCGGCTCCTCGGCGGCGGGAGCTGGACCTTCTGAGCGTGGTGGGCGGGGTTAGTGGGGCCAGAGGCCGCGGGAGGAGAGGGTGTGGCGGAGGGCGACGAGGTCGTCGGTCATGATGCCGTCGATGCCGATGTCCAGGAGGCGGGCCATCATCGCGGGGTCGTTGACCGTCCAGGCGTGGACCTTCAGGCCGAGCTCGTGGGCCTTGGCGATGAACGCCTCGGTGACGAAGGGGACGGGGCCGAGGCCGTAGGGGACCTGCGCGCAGGCGACGCCGGTCGCGGCGAGCCGGACGAGCTTGGCGGTCGGGCCGCCGTAGGACTTGGCGCGCAGCGCCATCATGCCGCGCGGGCCGAGGGAGGTGCAGACGTCCTCGTCGGTGAACAGCGGGAGCCGGGCGCGCATCTGCATGAGGCGGCGGGTGGAGAAGGACGTGAGGCAGACCCGGTCCCAGGCCTTGGTGCGGTGCAGGACGCGGGCGAGCGGCCCGATCACCGTCGCTTCCTTCAGGTCGATGTTGAAGCGGGCGTCGGGGAACGAGCCGATCAGGTCCTCCAGGCGGGGGATGGGTTCGGTCCCGTGGATCCGCGCCCGCGCGACCTCGGCGTAGGGGAGGGCCGCCAGGGCGCCGGAGCGGTCGGTGACGCGGTCGAGCGTCCGGTCGTGGAAGGCGACCACGACACCGTCGGCGGTGGCGTGCGCGTCGGTCTCCAGGTAGCGGTAGCCGAGGTCGACGGCGCGCTGGAAGGCCGCCATGGAGTTCTCGGGGCGTCCGCCCGCGCCGCCGCGGTGGGCGAAGGGGATCGGACCGGGATAGTCGAGGAAGGCGTAGGAGCTGCTTGACCGCACCCTCAGATTATGGCCGCTCCCGCCGACCACCTCTGTATCCCACTACCTATCTTACTGTGTAAAGGCCCTGGCTGTGAGCAATACATCCGTACATCAGTAGGGCAGTCCAGTCAGCGAAAATGGACCGCATGACTTCTGAGGGCAGCGGGACGGAGCGGTTCACGGTTCGGCATAGGGATGTGGCGATTCCGGTGTCGCGGGGTGGGCGGGGGCCGGTGTTGGTGCTGTGTCCGGGGCTGAACGCGATGCAGGCCGATCTGGAGGTGCTGGCCGGGGAGCTGCATCGACGGGGCGAATCCGGTGCCTGAGCCGTTCCTCACCGAGGAGCTCGCGCCGGTGTTCCGTGCCATGTGGGAGGAGATGGCGGGGGAGCAGCGGGCGTTGCGGGGGACGGCGCGTCAGGTGCTGCTGTCGGCGGGGGAGATCTTCGCTGTGAACGTGGAGGTGGACGAGGTCCGGGCCGCGATTCTGGACCGGTACCGGAGGCTGGACGGGCCGGTCACCGCGGTCATGTCGACGTCGATGGCGGGCCGTGACGAGGAGGGGCCTGCGCCGTGGCTGAACCGGAACTGGCGGGCCGGGGGTGAGCCGTTGGCGCGCGAGTGCCCGCAGGTGGCGGTGTCGTGGATCGACGGCGACCACGGTCTGGTGTTCACCCATGCCCGGGAGGTCGCGGGGATCGTCCGGGCCGCGAGCGGGGCGGGGTGAGTCAGGTCGTGTGGCGGGGGTGCTGGCGGGTGGCTTCGTAGAGGGTGACGGTGGCGGCGTTGGCTGCGTTGAGGGAGGTGGCGGAGCCGCCGATGGGGATGCGGGCGATCACGTCGCAGGCGTCGCGCCAGCCGGCGCTGAGGCCGTTGGTCTCGTTGCCGATGACCAGGAGGGTGGGGCCGGTCAGGTCCACGTCGGCGAGGTCGGCGGTGCCGTGCTCGTCGGTGCCGACGATCCGGACGGGGCGTCCGGTGGCGTGCAGGTCGCCGGTCCAGTCGAGGACCTCGCGGTGGGAGCGGGCGCGGACGACGGGGACGGCGAGGAGGGAGCCGGTGGAGGCGCGGACGGCCTTGGGGTCGTAGGGGTCGGCGGAGTGGCCGGTGACGACCAGGCCGGCGCCGCCGAAGGCGTCCAGGGAGCGGATGATGGTGCCGATGTTGCCGGGGGTGGTGGGGCGGTCGAAGACCATGCCGAGGAAGTCGGGCGGGACGGGGATGCGGTCCAGGTCGTCGGGGGGCAGTTCGGCGACGGCGACGAGTTCGGGGGTCTGCTGGTCCTTGCCGCTGAGCTGCAGGAGCAGGTCGGGGGACATCGCGACGCGGTCGCCGCCGGCGCGTTGCAGGATGCCGGTGGCCCAGCGTGACAGGGGCCGGTCGGCGTCGTGGATGAGGGTGCGGATCGTCCAGCCGTGCTCGACGGCGAGGGTGATCGGGCGGACGCCCTGGACGAGGAACTCCCCGGCGCGCTGCCGCTTGTTCTGGTTGCGCAGCAGTGCTTCCCACTGCTGGAAGCGCGCGTTGGGACGCGTGATCCGTACTACGCCCATGGTTGTGCCGGCCCCCCGTTTCGTCGGGCGCCAGTCTCCCACAGGTGATCGCGGTTCTATGCTCTGGCGCGCGCCCTCGCGTGGACGCCGCGCGCGTGCGCGTGACGTGGGGTGATCCGTCTCACATGGTGTGACGGGGGAGGGCCGGGCGGTGTCTTGATGCCCGGACCGTGAACGGCGAGTGCGAAGGACGGGCGGATGAGCGACCAGCAGAGCTCCGGTGGTGGGGGAGACGAGGCGACCGAGGTGTTCGTCGCGCACCGCAACCTGCTGTTCACCGTCGCCTACGAGATGCTCGGGTCGGCCGCCGACGCTGAGGACGTGCTGCAGGAGACGTGGCTGCGGTGGACGGGTGTGGATCTGGGGACGGTCCGGGACGCGCGCGCGTACCTGATCCGCATCACGACGCGGCAGGCGCTGAACCGGTTGCGGACGCTGGCGCGGCGCAAGGAGTCGTATGTGGGGCCGTGGCTGCCCGAGCCGGTCGCGACGGCGCCGGATGTCGCCGAGGACGCCGAGTTGGCGGAGAGCATGTCGATGGCGTTGATGCTGGTGCTGGAGACGCTGTCGCCGACCGAGCGGGCGGTGTTCGTGCTGCGGGAGGCGTTCGGGGTGGATTACGACGACATCGCGGGTGCGGTGGGGCGGTCGCCGGCGGCGGTGCGGCAGATCGCCTACCGGGCGCGGCAGCATGTGGATGCGCGGCGTCCGCGGCGGTCGGTGTCGGCGGGGGAGACCCGTGCGGTGCTGGAGTCGTTCCGGCGGGCGCTGGAGTCGGGGGATCTGCAGGGGCTGCTGGATGTGCTGGCGCCGGAGGTGGTGCTGCTCAGTGACGGCGGCGGGGTGAAGCGCGCGGCGCTGCAGCCGGTGGTGGGTGCGCTGCGGGCGGGTCGGTTCATCGCCAGCGGGATCGCGCGGCACGGGATGGACGTGACGGCGGGGCACACGGTGGTGAACGGGAATCCGGCGTTGGTGGTGCGGGTGGAGGGCGAGCTGGACGGGATCGTCGCGGTCCGGGTGGATGAGGGGCGGATCACGGGGCTGTACTACGTCCGGAACCCGGCCAAGCTCACGCGCCTGTCCGGGGACGCGCCGCTCGGCCGCCCCTGAAGTATTCCTTGACACGAATATTCGTGCTGGAGAATACTCGTGTGGCATGGACGCGCTCCTCACCGCCCTCGCCGATCCGGCGCGCCGGCGGCTGGTGACCCTGCTGGCCGAGCGGCCCCGCCCTGTCGGGGTCCTCGCCCGGCTCGCCGGAGCGCGCCAGCCGCAGACCACCAAGCACCTGCAGACGCTGGAGCGCGCCGGGATCGTCACCTCCCACCGCGCGGGGCAGCGCCGCATCTACGCGCTGCGGCCCGAGCCGCTGCGGGACCTGGCCGCCGCGCTCACCGCCCTCGCCGACGCCGCCGCGCGCGCCACCGGTCCCGGCACCGCCTTCGACCGCTACGGGCGCAGCGTCCACGCCGAACGCCTCGCCGCGGACGCGCCCGGCTGGGCCGACGGCCGCGCGTTCCGCTTCCACCGCCGCCTGCCCGCCCCGCCCGCCGCGGTCTGGCGGCACCTCACCGAACCGGCCCTGCTCGCCGCCTGGTGGGCGCCGGACGATCTGCGCCTGTCGGAGCTGGTCTTCGAGGCCGAGCCGGGCGGGCGGATCGTGCTGGCCTACCGCGACGCCGAGGACACCACCGGCACCGACCCGTCCGCGGGGCGCTCCGAAGGTGTCGTCGACACCGTCCGGCCCGGGCGGCGCCTCATCTACCGCAACTCGCCGCTGCTGCCCGGCGGCGGCACCGCCTTCACCGCCCACGTCGACCTTTCCCTCCACCCCGCCGACCCCGTCACCGTCCCCGGAGCCGGGCAGGGCTCCGGGGAGGGTGCGGGGCCCGGTGCGCCTGATCACGACCGGCGCCCCGGGCGCGGCCAGGGGCCTGGGCACGCCAGGCGGGCCGGGGACAGCGGGGATCCGGGGACGGACCTGGAGGTGGAGGTCCGGATCACCGACAGCACGGTCGACTCCGCCGACTTCATCGCCGGCATCGAACTCGGCTTCTCCCAGACCCTCGACAAACTCGCCGCCGTCCTCACCGCGCCTACCGAAACCGCCCCCTCCGGCCCGGACGCCGCGTCCGCCCCCGACGCGGCGTCCGCATCCGCAACCGACCGCCGCACCGACACCGACAACGAGCCAGGGAGCATTCGATGACCGAGACGACCGGACGCAGGGTCACCGCGAACCTCAGCCTCACCATGGACGGCCGCTACCACGGGCCCGGCGGCCCCGCCGACCTGTCCGCGATCGTCCCCTACGCGGTGACCGACCTCGGCCGCGACCACCTCGCGCGCCTGCACGAGCACGCCACCACCGCCGTCCTCGGCCGCGGAAGCGCGCAGGGGTTCATGAGCTACTGGCCGCCGGTCGCCGACGACCCCGACGCCGACCCCCGCGACCGCGGCTACGCCTCCTGGCTCGTCGGGGTGGAGAAGGTCGTCCTGTCGACGACGCTGGTCGAGGCGCCGTGGGAGCGGACCCGGATCGTCGACGCGCCCGCCGCCGAGGTGGTCGAGGAGCTGAAGGCCCTCGGGGACGGCGACATCCTGGTCAACAGCAGCCCCAGCATCATCCGGCCGCTGCTGGCCGCCGACCTGGTCGACCGCCTGTACCTGCTGGTCGTCCCGGAGATCGCCGGGGTCGGGGCGCGGCTGTTCGACGACGGCCTGCCCGCGACCAAGTGGACCCTCACCCGCCAGGAGGCCGGCAGGCTCGGCGAGCTGTCCCTCACCTACGACCGCGCCCGCTGACCCCGCACACCCCGCGCCCCGCACATCCCGCGGGCCCCGCCTGAACCGGCGCCGGGGCCGGAGCCCCCGAGTACAGGCCGGGGCGGTGCTTACCGGGCCGGTGCCGTCACCGGTGAGGCGGCGGCTGCCGGACGGGTGCTACGGTCGCTTGCCGATCCGGCGACCGGGCCGGATCCAGGCAGCACCGCGCCGCCGGCAGGACGCCGGTGTGCCGAGCACCAGGGAGGGCCGATGGCCGATCCGGAGCAGTACCGCGCGACGTTCGAGATGGTCGACGTCGACGGGGACGGGCAGATCTCGCCCGCCGAGCTGAAGAACCTCATGCGCGCGCTCGGCCAGGACATCTCCGACACGCGCGCGATCGAGGTGGTCGTGGAGGCCGACGGCGACCGCGACGGACGCATCTCCCTGCCCGAGTTCGCCGCGCTGATGGAGCGCTTCCCCTCCTGACCCCGCCACCCCGGAACAAGGGCAGCGCAGGGGGAGTGGCGGGCGGGTCAGTCGGCGCCGGGTCAGTCGGTGGCGGACCATTCGCGGCGGCGGGCCTCGGCGAGCGCCACGGCCGTCGCGACCGCGACGTTCAGCGACCCGACCCGTCCGATCTGGGGGATGTAGGCGACCGCGTCGGCGGCGGCGAGCAGCGCGGGCGAGCAGCCGTGGTCCTCGCCGCCGACCGCCAGGCACACGTCCCCGTCCAGCGGCGCGTCGTGCAGCGGGACCGCGTCGCCGGTCAGCTCCACCGCCACCAGCCGCAGCTCCTGCTCCCGCACCGCCGCGACCGCGTCGGCGACCGGCCCGGCGTGCTCCCACGGGACCAGCCGCTCGGTGCCGAGGGCGGTCTTGGCGACGTTGCGGTGGTCCGGCATGATCGCGTTGCCGGCCAGCCACATCCGCTCCACCCCGAACACCGCGGCCGAGCGGATGATCGACCCCATGTTGAACGGCTGGGTCACCGACTCCACCAGCAGCCCCACGCGGCCCTCGGTGCGGCGCCGCCAGTCCCGGTTCAGCCGCTTGACGTCGGTGGGGCGCAGCTGCCGGCGCCCCGGCCGGGCGCCGTCGCGGCCGTTGTCGCGGGTGCTGGTGTCGCGTGCGGTGCTCATCGGAGGTGACCTTCCTGCGGACGGGCCGCCACGTGCAGGACCCGGTAGGCGGAGCGTGAGGCGATACGGCGGGTCGCGAACCCCTGCTGGTCGAGCCAGCGCTGCAGCGAGTCCGACCCCAGGTGCTTCTGGACGACCAGGTGCGCCGACCCGCCGGGCGCCAGCCGCGGCAGCCACCTCAGCAGCAGCTCGTGCAGCGCGGCCTTCCCGATCCGGATCGGCGGGTTGGACCACAGCGCGTCGAACCGCAGGTCGGGGTCGACGTCGTCCGGCAGCAGGAACCGCGCGTTGGCCGCACCGGCGGACGCGGCGTTCTCGCGTGCCAGCTCCAGCGCGCGTTCGTTGACGTCCACCCCGATCACCGACGCGGCGGGCGCGCGCTTGGCGAGCGTCAGCGCGATCGGGCCGTAGCCGCAGCCGACGTCCAGGAGCGTCCCGTGGGCGGGCGGCGGTGGGACGGTCTCCAGCAGGATCCGCGTCCCGGGGTCGAGCCGGTCGGGGGAGAACATGCCCGAGTCGGTCCGCAGCCGCAGGTGCAGATCGGGCAGGACGAGATCGACCGACCGCGGACGGCTCGGCGTCCCGGGATTGGCCGCGAAGTAGTGTTCCCCCACGCCCGCCGAAGTTATCAGTGCCGCGCACGCACTCGCGCCACCCGCCACGACCCGCCCGCCCGTCCCGCCCCCTGCCCGGCTGGTGCGCGGGGTGCCGCCCGGCCGCCGGGGTCGGCCGCGGGCGGGTTGTCGGCGGGTCGGACGGGCCGGGCAGGGGCCGGTGGGGGAGAGTGGGACAGGTCAGGGACCCGCCGGGCAGGGGCCGGCGGGGTGAGGTCGGGGGCGGGGAATGGTCGTCGCGTTCGTCGTGGTCGTGGTCGGCTGGTATCTGCTGCGGGCGCTCGGGCTGGTGTCGGAGCGCGCCGGGCGGCTGGTGTCCTGGTGCGAGCCGTGGACGCGCCGGGCGCACTCCTGGGTGCTGTCGGCGCCCGCGACGTTCGCCTACGTCGCGATCTTCACCGCGTCGACGCTGGTGCAGTACTCCGCCCCGCCCAAGCTCATCGACCTGCTCACCACCCTGCAGAGCACCAACCTGCGCAACCTGCACCACGCGCCGCTGAAGGCGCTGCTGGACAGCGCGCTGTGGGTCGCCGACAAGGGCGAGGGCCTCACCCTGTACGTCGCGCTGTTCGTCACCGTCGTCGCCTGGGCCGAACGCCACTACGGCACGCCGCGGATCGTGCTGGTCGGGCTGTGCGGGCACGTGCTGGGGTCGCTGCTGACGGCGGTGGTGGAGACCCGCGCGCTGGAGACCCAGCGCGCCCCCGCGCGGCTCGCCGTCACCACCGACGTCGGCGTGTCGTACATGATGGTGTCGGGGTGCGCCGCGGCGGTGCTGCTGATGCGCGGATGGTGGCTGGCGGCCGGGGTCGGCGGGCTGGCGTTCGGGGTGGCCGGGCCGGTGGTGTGGAACCACTCCCTGTGGGACCTGGGGCACCTATTCGCGACGGTGTGCGGGCTGGCGGCGGCGTGGGCGCTGCTGCAGATCGCGCCGCCCCGCACCCCGCCCGACCTGCGGCGCTGCCTCCCGCGCCCGGCGCAGCCGTCGCCCCGCGCCCCCGAAACGCCATCCGCCGCGCAGGGGACGCCGCGGAGTCCCTAGCCTTGGGGCGTGGAGTTGCGGCAGTTGAGGTATTTCTGCGCGGTGGCCGACGAGGGGAACCTCACCCGCGCCGCCGAGGCGCTGGGGCTGCGGTCCCCGTCGCTGAGCCAGCAGATCCGCGCCCTGGAGCAGGACCTGCGGGCGCGGCTGTTCGACCGCTCCGCCACCGGCATGGCCCTCACCGCGGCGGGGGAGGCGCTGCTGCCCGAGGCGCGCGCGGCGCTGGCCGCGGCCGGACGCGCCCGCCGCGCCGTCCAGCAGGCGTCCGCACCCGTCCGGACCTACACCGTCGGGCTCCCCGCCGGCGTCCCGGCCCACCTGCCGGGCCTGATCCGCGCGGCGGCACGCGCCCTGGGCGCCGAGGTCGCCTTCGAGGACGTCCCCACCGGCCGGCAACTGCCGCGCCTGCGCCACCGCGACCTGGACCTCGGCATCGTCACCATGCCCCTCCACCACGAAACCGAGCCACGCACTGAGCAGGACGCCGAGCCAGACGCCGAGCAAGGCTTCGAGCAGGTCTCAGCGCAGCCCGGCGGGCAGGGTGGGGAGCGCGCGGGCGGGCTGGCGGTGCGGGTCGTCCACCGCGAGCCCCTCGGCGTGCTCATGGCCGCCGACCACCCGCTCGCCGCCGCCGACCGGGTCGCCTGGACGCAGCTGCACGACCAGGACCTGCTGTTCTTCCCCCGCGACCTCGCCCCCGGCTACCACGACGCGCTCCTGGCGGCCTGCCGCGGCGCCGGATGGCGTCCCCGCCTGCGGATCAGCACCGCCCGCCGTGCCGTCACCCGCGCGGAACTGACCGGCGGCGAACCCGTCGTGGCGCTGCGGCCCGCCGCCGAGGCCGAACCGGGGCTGGCATGGCGTCCGCTGGCGTCCGCCGCCCCTGCCGCCGAGTTCGCCCTCGCCTGGCCCGGACGCGCCGCCCACCCGCTGCTGCCGGGCATCCTGCGCGAACTGCGGCGTTAGGCGCCGCCTACCGGCCCCAAGGCGCCGCCTCGTGGACCGCGCGGTCCCGCCGGACGTTGACTGTCGGCATGTTCATCCTGCTGCTGCACTACCAGCCCGGCGCGCTGGAGAAGATCGACCAGATGCTCGACGAGCACTACACCTACATCGACCGGTACATCGACGACGGGACCTTCCTGCTCACCGCCCGGCAGGTCCCGCGCACCGGCGGCGCGATCCTCGCCGCCGGGTCGGACCGCGAGCGGATCGAGCGGATCGTCACCGAGGACCCCTTCCACCGCTCCGGCGCCGCCCGCTACGAGATCATCCAGATCGACCCGACCCGCTCGGTCCTGGACCTCCCCGGCCCCGGAACCGCCTGACAGGCCCCGACCGGGCCGTTGGGGTTCGGCGTGCGCGCGCCCCGGCCCCTGGAAAGCACAGGGGACCGGGGCGCGGACGGCTCAGCGGGAGACGCGGCCGTGGCGGGTCAGGGGAGGCGGGAGAACCAGGCCAGGGACGTTCCGGCGGCGGCCAGCGCGAACAGCAGCGCGATCCCCATGAACCGGGCGGAGATGTCGCGGTGCTCGGTCTTGAACCCCAGCGAGCTGCCGATGTGCTTGTACACGTCGGTGAGCTGCCCGAGGGACTCGGCCTCGTAGGCCTTGCCGTCGGTGGACTCGGCGAGGGACCGCAGGGTCTCCTTGTTCACCGACACCCCGGTCGTCTCGCCCTCGATGTCGACGGTGCCGTAGGGGGTGCCGAACGCGATCGTCGAGACGGGGACGTGCGCGGCGCGGCTGGCGTCCACGGCCTCCTGCACCGACCGGCCGGTGGTGTTGTCGCCGTCCGACAGCAGCACGATGTGCGAGGGCGGCGGGTCCTGGCTGGCCTGGGAGTCGAAGGTGCGGACGGCCTGCAGGCAGGTGAACACCGCCTCCCCGATCGCGGTGCGCTTGGCCAGCACCAGCTGGTCGATCGACGCCAGCGCGGTCTGCCGGTCGGCCGACGGCGCCGCGATCAGGTTCGCGTTCCCCGCGAACGACACCACCCCGACGTTGAACCGCGCGGGCAGCTCGCCGATGAACCTCTTCGCCGCGGCCTTGGCCGCCTCGACCCGGCTCGGCGGGACGTCCTTGGCCATCATCGACAGCGACACGTCCACCGCCACCATGATCGTCGCGCGGTCGCGGGGGACCTTCACCGTCCCGGCCGGGCGCGCGAACCCCACCACCATGATGAGGATCATGGCGAGGAAGAGGCCCGCGGCGACGTGCCGCCGCCAGCCCGGGTGCTTCGGCGCGACCTGCCGCAGCAGCGCCAGGTTGGTGAACCGCACCGCGTAGTTGCGGCGGCGGCGCTGCAGCAGCACGTACACCGCCGCGAGCAGCGGCAGCAGCACCAGCAGCCAGAGCCGGCCGGGGGACAACAGGGTCATGCGCGCGCTCCCGCGGCTGCGCCGCTGGTCGAAGGGCCGACAGAGTTGCTCGGGGCCATCGAGCCCCCAGTCCGGGCCGCCGGGCCCGCGGCGCGTCCCGCCGCGCGCCGCCGCCGCAGGGCGAACCGGGCGATGTCGGTCACCCAGTCCTGGTCGGTGCGCAGCACCAGGTGGTGCGCGCCCGCCCGGCGCAGCGCCGCCCGGGTCGCCTCCCGCTGCTCCCGCGCCGCCGCCGCGTACCGCTCGCGGACCTTCCGCGTCAGGACCACCTCGGCCGTCGCGCCGGTCTCCGGGTCGGTCATCTCCACCGGGCCGATGTCGGGCAGGTCCAGCTCCCGCGGGTCGATCACCTCCACCGCCAGCACCTGGTGCCGCGCGGCGAGCCTGCGCAGCGGCCGCTCCCACGCCGGCGCCCCGCCCGGGTTCTGCGCGGCGTGGGCGGACGCGGGGGACGAGGCGTCGGGGAGGAAGTCGGAGATCACCACGCGCAGGCCGCGGCGGGTCTGCCCCCGGTGCAGCGACTCGATCCCCGCCGCAAGGTCCGGCCGCCCTCCCGCCATGCGGGGCGTGCGGAGCGTCCCGCCCGGACGCGCCTCGCCTGGACGGTGCGGGTCGGTGTCCAGCACGTCCTGCAGCAGCTCGTACAGCGCCGCCTTCCCCGTCCGCGCCGGACGCCGCCGCAGCCGCTGCGCGTCCAGCAGGTACGCGCCGACGCGGTCACCCAGCCGCACCGTCAGGAACCCGACCGCGGCGAGCGCCGCGACCGCCAGGTCACGCTTGACCATCCGGCCCGTCCCGAACCCCATCGACGGGGTCAGGTCGGCCAGCGCCCACACCTCAAGCTCATGGTCGGCGATCAGGTCCCGGACGTGCGGCGTCGTCGTCCGCGCCGTCACCGCCCAGTCCATGTGCCGCACATCGTCCTCACCCGGCTGGTACAGCCGCGCCTCGGCGACCTCGGTCCCCGGACCCGGCAGCAGCCCCAGGTGCTCGCCGTTCAGCAGCCCGTCCAGGCGCCGCGTCACCGACAGCTCCAGCCGCCGCAGCGTCCGCTCCGGCACCAGCTCGGCCAGCCGCGAGTCCCGCGGCCCCCGCCCGGCCGGGCCCGGCGCGGGCGGCGGCGCGAACTCCGGCCGCCCACCCCACGCGCCGCCCGGCGGCAGCCCGGCCCCCGGCGGCGGACCGCCTCCCGGCTGCTGCGAGCCGCCCCCGGCGGGCGGGGAACCGGCCTCGGGCGGCATCAGGCCGTCACCTGCCCGGCCGCCGCCGTCCCCTGGTTCCACACCACCCGCGGCGGCGGCACCGCCGCCAGGATCTGCTCCACCACATCCCCGGTGTCGACCCCGTCGGCCAGCGCGTCGAACGACAGCACGATCCGGTGCGCCATCACATCCCGCGCCACCGCCCGCACATCATCGGGAAGCACGTAGTCGCGGCCGTTCAGCAGCGCCAGCCCCCGCGCCGCGCCGACCAGCCCCAGCGTCGCGCGCGGCGACGCACCGATCTCGATCACCGGCCGCAGCTCCGGCAGCCGGTACTGCTCGGGCTCGCGCGTCGCCATCACCAGCCGCACGATGTAGTCGGCGACCAGCTCGTGCACCGACACCTCCTCGGCCGCCCGCTGCAGCCCGATCAGCCGCTCCGGCGTCAGCAGCGGATCGGCCTCCGGCGGGTCCACGCTCATCCGCCGCAGGATCTGCAGCTCCTCGTGCGCCCCCGGATACCGCACGTCGATCTTCATCAGGAACCGGTCCCGCTGCGCCTCCGGCAGCGGGTACACGCCCTCGGACTCGATCGGGTTCTGCGTCGCCAGCACGATGAACGGCGCCGGCAGCGCGAACGTCGTCCCGCCGAGCGACACCTGCCGCTCGGCCATCACCTCCAGCAGCGCCGACTGCACCTTCGCCGGCGCCCGGTTGATCTCGTCGGCGAGGACGAAGTTCACGAACACCGGGCCGAGCTCCACATCGAACTGCTCGGTCGAGGGATGGTAGATCCGCGTCCCGACGATGTCGGACGGCACCAGGTCCGGCGTGAACTGCAACCGCGCGAACGTCCCCCCGACCACCCGCGCCAGCGTCCCCACCGCCAGCGTCTTGGCCACCCCCG
>NZ_JAMZEA010000018.1 GCF_024172125.1 Actinomadura rupiterrae | reverse complement strand
GCAGCCCAGCCCCCGACGCACGGCAGCCCGCACGCCCGCAGCCGGCACGCCCCGCAGCCCGCGCGTGCCCGGAAGCCCTGCCCGCGCCGGGGCGGGCAGGGCTTCGGGTCAGACGTAGCGTTCGAGGATGGAGGACTCGGCGAGGCGGGAGAGGCCCTCGCGGACGCTGCGGGCGCGGGACTCGCCGACGCCGCCGACGGCCTGGAGGTCGTCGATGGAGGCGGCCAGCAGCTTCTGCAGGCCGCCGAAGTGCTCGACCAGCCGCTCGACGACCAGGCTCGGCAGCCGCGGGACCTTGGCGAGCAGCCGGTAGCCCTTGGGGGAGACGGGCAGGTCGAGCGAGTCCGGCCCGGCGAAGCCCATCACCTCGGCGACCGTGGTCAGGTCGAGCAGCTCGTTCGCCGACAGCACGTCCAGGTTCGCCAGGACCGTGCCGACGCCGACCGCGCGGGCCTCGGCGGACGGGTAGTCGCGGACGATCAGCTCGCGGTCCACGTCGACGCCGGAGACCAGCTCGTCCAGCTGGAGCGAGAGCAGCCGGCCGTCGGTGCCGAGCTCGACGACGTAGCCCTCGATCTCGTCGGCGATCCGGCGGACCATCTCCAGCCGCTGCACCACGGCCGACACGTCCCGGACGGTGACCAGGTCCTCGATCTCCAGGGCGGAGAGCGTGCCGGACACCTCGTCCAGCCGCAGCTTGTACCGCTCCAGGGTGGCGAGCGCCTGGTTGGCCTTGGACAGGATGGCCGCCGAGTCCTCCAGGACGTAGCGGATCCCGTCGAGGTAGAGCGCGATGATGTTCATCGACTGGCTCACCGAGATCACCGGGTGGCCGGTCTGCCGCGCGACCCGCTCGGCCGTGCGGTGCCGGGTGCCGGACTCCTCGGTGGGGATGGTGGAGTCGGGCACCAGGTGGACGGCGGCGCGGACGATCCGGTCGCGGGTGTCGTCCAGCACGATCGCGCCGTCCATCTTGGCGAGCTCGCGCAGCCGGGTCGCGGAGAACTCCACGTCCAGCTCGAAGCCGCCGGTGCAGATCTCCCGCACCAGCGTGTCGTAGCCGAGCACGATCAGCCCACCCGTGTGGCCGCGCAGGATGCGCTCCAGGCCGTCCCGGATCTGGGTGCCCGGGGCCACCGCGGCGAGCGTGGCTCGGCGTCGTTCGTCATGACCCTTGTCGATTGCTGGCACCTGGCCCCCGGAGGTCGCTTACCGGCGTCAGTTTACCGAGCGGGCCGCGCGGACGGCCCCTCCCCTGGTCGCAAGCGTGACGCGGACGGAACTTTTCGGTGAGGCGGGCCTGTCAGGGCGCGGTGAAGGACACCTGGAGCGCCTGGGTCAGGCTGTCCACCTCCATCACCTTCATACCCTCGAAATCGCTCAGCTGGGGGTCGGCGCGCCTGAGCGGCGACCCGTCGCCGAGCTCCAGCGACCCGCGCGGCACCACGGCGTGCCGGAACCCGAGCCGCGCCGCCTCGGCGAGCCGCCGCTGGACGCCCGGCACCACGCGCACCTCGCCCGCCAGCCCGACCTCGCCGAGCGCGATAAGGGTCTGCGACAGCGACTGCTCGACGGTGGAACCGGCGACGGCCAGGGCCATCGCGAGGTCGACGGACGTCTCGGTCAGCCGCACGCCGCCGACCGTGGAGACGTACACGTCCTGCTCGTGCATGGAGATCTTGCAGCGCTGCGCGAGGACGGCCAGCACCATCGCGACGCGCGAGGCGTCCAGCCCGGAGTGCGCGCGGCGCGGGGACGGCAGGTGCGACTTGGCGACCAGCGCCTGCACCTCCGCGACCAGCGGGCGCCGCCCCTCCAGCGTCACCGTGACGCACGTGCCGGGCACCGGCTCCTCGCGCCGGGTCAGGAACAGTCCGGACGGGTCGGGCAGCCCGACGAGGCCGACTTCGGACAGGTCGAAGCAGCCCAGCTCGTCGGTCGGGCCGTACCGGTTCTTGACCGCGCGGATCATGCGCAGCCGGCTGTGCCGGTCGCCCTCGAAGTAGAGGACGACGTCGACGAGGTGCTCCAGCAGCCGCGGCCCGGCGATCGCGCCCTCCTTGGTGACGTGCCCGACCAGCACGACCGTGATGCCGCGCTCCTTGGCGACCCGGATCAGGTTGGCCGCGACCTCCCGGATCTGGGTCACGCCGCCGGGCGCGCCGTCCACCTCGGACGTCCCGATCGTCTGGATCGAGTCGACCACCAGCAGCACCGGCTCGACCGCGTCGATGTGCCCGAGGATCGCCGACAGCTCGGTCTCGGCGGCCAGGTACAGGTCGTCGGTGATCGCGCCGACCCGGTCGGCCCGCAGGCGCACCTGCTCGGCCGACTCCTCCCCGGTCACGTACAGGACGGGCGTCCGCTCGCGCACCTCGCCGTTCTCGAGCGGGCCCGTCCCGGCGCGGTTGGAGGCCAGCGGATCCTGCGCGGAGCCCTTGCCCGTACGCGCCTGCGGCGGGACGGACGCGAGCGCCGGAGCGGACGCCAGCGCCGCGACCTCCAGCAGCAGCGTGGACTTGCCGATGCCCGGCTCGCCCGCCAGCAGCAGCACCGCCCCCGGCACGATGCCGCCGCCGAGCACCCGGTCGAGCTCGTCCAGCCCGGTGGGCCGGGTGCGCGCGGACCGCACGTCCACCTGCCCGATCGGACGCGCCGGAGCCGACACCGGACCGGCCGAGACGACCCGCGCCGGCGTGGCGGACGCGGCCTCGACGATCGAGCCCCACGCCTGGCACTCGCCGCAGCGCCCCACCCACTTGGACGTCTGCCACCCGCACTCGGAGCAGTGGTAGGCCGCCCGCGCCGTCTTCGCCTTCGCCATGCGCCGAAGCGTACGGCCCGGCACCGACAGTCGCCCTGCCACCCGCCACGACCTGGCCAGACTTTCGTCACTTCCCGTGTCCGGGCGGTGACGCCCGCGCCCGGACCCCCTACGTTGACCACGCGAGGCCCGGCCCGGGGGAGCGCCGACCAAGGCCTCCACCGCGAAAGGACCGGGACATGCGCACACTCGCGACCGCCCTAGCACTGACGATCACCGCCGCCACACCCCTGCCCGCCGCAGCCGCCACGACCCGCCCCAACCCACCGACCACCGCCGTCGCCAAGGCCGCCGAACCGCGCCCCGCCAAGGCCGCCCAGGAGCTTCGTTACGTGGCGCTCGGCGACTCCTTCACGGCCGGGCCGCTGATCCCGGCGCAGCGCGGCCTGCCGGGCTGCCTGCGCTCGGACCACGACTACCCGTCCCTGGTCGCCGCGTCCCTGAAGGCCCGCCTCACCGACGTGAGCTGCAGCGGAGCCGAGACCACCCACATGACCCACCCGCAGGTCACCACGCTGGGCGTGAACCCCGCGCAGCTCGACTCGGTCACCTCGTCCACCGACCTTGTGACCTTGGGCATCGGCGGCAACGACGTCGGCTTCGGCAAGATCGCGCTCACCTGCGCGACCGCGAGCCTCACCGCGCCGAGCGGCGCCCCCTGCGCGGCCCTCTACAAGAAGACGCTCGACAAGCGCATCCAGGCGACGGCCCCGAAGGTCGCGGCCGTCCTGCGCCGCATCCACGCGAAGGCTCCGCACGCCCGCGTCCTGCTGGTCGGCTACCTGCGCCTGCTCCCGGACGCCGTCGGCTGCTGGCCCAGCGTCCCGGTGGCCACCGGCGACGTCCCGTTCCTGAACACCACCGAACGCCACCTGAACACCATGCTCGCCACCACGGCCGCGGCCAACGGCGCCACCTTCGTCGACACCTACGCCGGCTCCAAGGGCCACGACGTCTGCGCCCCACCCGCGAACCGCTGGGTAGAGGGCGTCCTCCCCTCCCACCCCGCAGCCCCGTACCACCCCAACCAAACCGGCATGCAGGCCACCGCCACCCGCGTCCTCTCAGCTCTCGGCAAGATCAAGAACACCTGATCCGACGAGCCCGGACGCGGGCCTTGCAAGCGGGCCTCAGAGGTTGAGGGACTTGCGGGTTCGGGCTATGTGGTCGCCCAGGTGGTCGGAGACGGCGCTGGGGCTTTCGAGCATGGCCATGTGGCCGACGGTGGGGATGACCTCCAGGCGGGCGCCGGGGATGCGGTCGGCGAGGGTGAGGGAGTGGCCGACGGGGGTGAGCATGTCGTTCTCGGCGCCGATGACGAGGGTGTCGATCTTGGCGAGGTGGGCGCACTCGGAGATGACGTCGGTGGTGATCATCGAGTGGAAGAAGTCGATGAGGGCGTCCATGCGGGTGTCGGTGGCCATCTGCTCGGCGAAGGCGACGGCGGCCGGGCTGGCGCCTGGGCCGAAGGCGGCGTAGTCCTCGAAGAGCAGGACGCCGTCGCGGCCCAGGTGGCGGACCTTCTCGATGAGGGACGAGCTGGCGCCGACCATCCGCAGGGTGCGGGGGAGGGTGACCTGGGTGAGGCGGGCGACCAGGGCGGGGAGGCCGAGGGTGACCTGGCCCAGGCCGCCGGACGAGGTGTTGCAGACCGCCGCGGCGACGACGCGGTCGCCGAGCAGGTGGGGGTACTCGTCGGCGAAGCGCTGGATGGTCATGCCGCCCATGGAGTGGCCGACCAGGACGACCGGGGTGCCCTCGGGGACGGTCTGCTCGATCACGTCGGCGAGGTCGTGCGCGAGGCGGGGCAGGCCGTAGTCGTCGCGGGCGCCGCCGTCGGAGCGGCCGTGCCCGCGGTGGTCCCAGAAGACCAGCCGGCCGAGGCCGCGCAGGGCGCGGCGCTGGAAGTGCCAGGAGTCCTGGGTGAGGGTCCAGCCGTGCGAGAAGACGATCGCGAGGTCGGTGCGGTCGTCGCCGTCCACCTCGGCGTAGAGCCGGGTGCCGTCGGACGCGCGGACCGGCGTGGGCCGGCCGCGCAGCGAGCCGAACGGCTCGGACGCGTACGGGTCGGTGCGGCTCTTGAGGCGGCGGACGGCGCGGCGCTGCGCGGCGACGCCGGCGCCGAGCAGCGCGACGGATCCCGCGCCGACGGCGGTCGCGGTGAGGGTGGTGCTGACGGCGCGGGTCATCGGACTCCCTGGGGCCGGAGGGGTGGCGGGCCAGGACAATTGTTGTATATGCCGTCTAGTAGGCGGAAGTGGTTGTGACCTACCAGTCAGTCAGTTGTGCCGCCACCACAGGTTCACGGCGTAGTCCACGGTGAGGCCGGAGTGTTCGCGCTCGAACCCGGCGGCGAGGCGTTCGGGGAACTCGATGCGCAGGACGGCCGCGAGGTCGGCGCGGCTCTCGAACTCCCAGCGGATCATCAGCGGCTCGCGCTGGAAGCCCCGGCGCGTCCAGAACCGCTCGACCGCGTCCGGGTCGTAGGACGGCAGCCCGCGCCGGAACCAGCCGCCGAACGTCGAGCGGGTCGCGTCGTTGTCGACGATGAAGACCGTCCCGCCGCGCCGGACGACCCGGTCCAGCTCGGCGAGGCCCGGTTCGCAGCCGGGCCCGAAGAAGTACGCCCACCGGACGTGGACGATGTCGACCGACGCGTCCGGAAGTGGCAACGCCTGCGCCGCGCCCACACGGACCGTGACGTCCGGAAGGTCGCGGACGCGGCGGCGCGCGGCGGCGGCGAGGCCCGCGTGCGGCTCCACGCCGACCACCCGGGACGCCTCGGCGGCGAACCGGGGCAGGTGGAAGCCGGTGCCGCAGCCGAGGTCCAGGACCGTGCGGCCCGCCCAGGGCGCGATGCCGCGCATCGCCGCCTCGATGGCGCCGTCCGGGTCCACGGCGCGGTTCTCGATCTCGTAGACCGAGGGGGAGTTCCAGATGTTGGGGCTCGGCACGGCGCCCGGTGCGATCTCGACCACGGGAGCAGAGGGTAGTCACCCGGGATGTCGGGAAACGCGGATCACGTGAGGGCGAGGGTTGAGGGCGGGCCCCGGGCGCATAGGCTGGCGGCGAACGCACCCGGCGGCGCCCGTCGCCCGCCGCCCGGGACCCGTGCGAACCGAGACGGCGAGGGAGCCTTGACCCCGCAGCACAACGGCACCGCATCTCCGGCGATCCGCGTCCCGGACGCGCCGATCACCCTGTCGACCGCGTCGGTGTACCCCGAGAAGGTGCCGAGCGCCTTCGAGATCGCCGCGCTGCTCGGCTACGACGGCGTCGAGGTCATGGTGTCGACCGACGCGTCCTCGCAGGACCTGAGCGTCCTGCGCCGCCTGTCGGACTACCACCAGGTGCCGATCAGATCCATCCACGCGCCGTGCCTGCTGCTCACCCAGCGGGTCTGGGGCCGCGACCCGTGGGGCAAGCTGATCAAGTCCAAGGACGTGGCCGAGGAGCTCGGCGCGGACGTCGTGGTCGTGCACCCGCCGTTCCGCTGGCAGCGCGAGTACGCGCGCGACTTCATCGACGGCCTGGCCCGCATGCAGGACGAGACCGATGTCCGGTTCGCGGTCGAGAACATGTTCCCGATCAAGGCGCGCGGCGCGGAGGCGGCGATGTACGCCCCCGACTGGAACCCGGTCGACCAGCCGTACCCGTTCGTCACGCTCGACCTCTCGCACACCGCCGTGTCCAAGTCGGACGCGCTCGACATGGCCGTCCAACTGGGCGACCGGCTGCAGCACGTCCACCTCGCCGACGGCGTCGGCGTCACGAACAAGGACGAGCACCTGGTGCCCGGGCGCGGCAACCAGCCCTGCGGCCCGGTGCTGGAGAAGCTCGCCGAGGACGGCTTCCGCGGGCAGATCGTCCTGGAGGTCAACACGCGCCGCGCGTCCAGCCGCGCCGACCGCATGGAGGACCTCGCCGAGGCGCTCGCCTTCGCCCGCCTCCACTTGGCCGCCGCCGAGCGCTCCTGGGAGGTCAGCGCGAGCGGCGAGGTCACCCCGCGGCCGGCGCGGTGACCGGCCCGGCCGCCGGCGAGTCGGTCGCGCGGCGGTCGCCCGGCCGCCCGGCCGGACGGACCGACACGCGCGAGCAGATCCTCGCCGCCGCCCGCGAGATGTTCGCCGACAAGGGGTTCGACGGCGCGTCGCTGCGCGGGATCGCGCGCGCGGCGGGGGTCGATCCGGCGCTCGTGCACCACTACTTCGGCGGCAAGGAGGGCGTGTTCGTCGAGGCGATGCGGTTCCCGGTGAACCCGGCCGAGCTGCTGCCGCGCATCCTGTCCGGCGATCCGGACCGGATCGGCGAGACCCTCGCCCGCGTGTTCATCGGCGTCTGGGACGACCCGGACAAGCGCGCCCCCATCCTCGCCATGCTGCGCAGCGCGATGACCAACGAGCGCGCCGCCGGGCTGGTGCGCGAGTTCGTCTCGTCGGCGCTGCTGGAGCGGGCGACGGCGATCCGCGGCGTCTCCAGGCTGCGGGTGCAGGCCGCGGTCGGCCAGCTGATCGGCGTGATGATCGTCCGGCACGTCGTCCGGATGGAGCCGATCGCCTCCGCGAGCACCGACGAGCTGGTCGAGCTGCTCGCCCCCACCCTCCAGCGCTACCTCGGCGACGAGCCCGCCGGAGACGACCGCCCCACCGCCTGATCGGCCCAGCCGAACGGCCCCGCCTGATCGACCCTGGCCTGTCCGGTCCCGGACAGGTTCGCTCCCCTGCGTGAAGCCCCCGGTCCTTGACCCTGCCGTCGCGCGGACGTAAATTCAACACATGATGAGTTCTGTACCGGCCGTCTCCGTGCAGGGCCTCCGGGTCGAGCGCGGCGGCAGGACCGTGCTCCGCGACCTCTCGTTCGAGGTGCCGCGCGGATCGGTGCTCGGCCTGATCGGGCCGAGCGGATGCGGCAAGACGACGCTGATGCGCTGCCTGGTCGGCGTGCAGATCGTCAAGGCCGGGACGGTCACCGTCCTCGGCGAACCGGCCGGGTCGAAGGGGCTGCGCCGCCGCGTCGGGTACGCCACGCAGACGCCCGCCGTCTACGCCGACCTGTCCGTCCGGGAGAACATGCGGTACTTCGCGGCCGTCCTCGGCGCGCCGCGCACCGACGTGGACCGGGTGATCGACGAGGTCGGCCTCGGCCACCACCGGGACCAGGTCGTCGCGACGCTGTCGGGCGGGCAGCTGAACCGCGCGAACCTCGCCGTCGCGCTGCTCGGCGACCCCGAGCTGCTCGTCCTGGACGAGCCGACCGTCGGCCTCGACCCGGTCCTGCGCGAGGAGCTGTGGGAGCTGTTCCGCGAGCTGTCCGGGCGCGGCCGGACGCTGGTGGTGTCCAGCCACGTCATGGACGAGGCCGTCCGCACCGAC
Source organism: Actinomadura rupiterrae (assembly GCF_024172125.1). Taxonomy (GTDB): domain Bacteria; phylum Actinomycetota; class Actinomycetes; order Streptosporangiales; family Streptosporangiaceae; genus Spirillospora; species Spirillospora rupiterrae. The sequence continues at coordinate 205,537 of NZ_JAMZEA010000018.1, read as the reverse complement.
CGGCTGCTGCTCATGCGCGAGGGCGAGTTCCTCGCCGACGGCGCGCCGGACGAGCTGACCCGCCTCACCGGGACCGCCGACCTGGAGGCGGCGTTCCTGCACCTGATCCACGAGCACGCGGGGAGCCCGGCATGAGCCTCTCGATCACCCTCGCCACCACCCGGCGGATCCTGGCCCAGCTCCGGCACGACCACCGCACGCTCGCGCTGCTGATCGGCGTGCCGAGCCTGCTGATGATCCTGCTCCGGTACGTGTTCGACCAGCCCGTCCTGTTCGACCGGATCGGCCCGCTGCTGCTCGGCCTGTTCCCATTCGTGATCATGTTCGTGGTGACCTCGGTCGGCACCCTGCGCGAGCGCACCGGCGGCACGCTGGAACGGCTGATGACCATGCCGACCGGCAAGCTGGACCTGCTGCTCGGCTACGCCCTGGCGTTCGGCCTGCTGTCCCTCGCGCAGGTCGGCGTGGTGCTGCTGATCTCGCTGACCTGGCTCGGCCTGGACCTGTCCGGCCCGGTCTGGTCGCTGGTGCTGGTCGCCGTGCTGGACGCGCTGCTCGGCATGGCGCTCGGGCTGTTCGCCAGCGCGTTCGCGCGGACCGAGTTCCAGGCCGTCCAGTTCATGCCCGCGTTCGTGCTGCCGCAGGTGCTGCTGTGCGGGCTGTTCATCCCGCGGGACGGCATGGCGACCTGGCTGCGGGTGATCTCCGACGTGCTGCCGCTGTCCTACGCGGTGGACGGCATGCAGCGGGTCTCGCGCGAGGCGTCCTTCTCCAGCTCGCTGCTCTGGGACGTCGTGGTGATCGCCGCCTTCACGCTGGGCGCCCTCGCCCTCGGCGCGGCCACCCTCCGCCGCCGCACCGCCTGACCCCGGGCGGGCACGGAGCGGTGATCGTTCCGCGCGGCTGGGTATGACCCTGGACGACGCGGGACGGGACGGAGGCCGTCGCGCGCTCGTCCGGAAGGAAGGCCCGTGCTCCGCCACGCTCTGCTCGCCGCCTCGCACAGCCGCGCCGCCCGCAAGGTCGTGCGGAGCGCGCCCGGCACGCGCGGCCTCGTCCGGCGGTTCGTCGCGGGCGAGACGATCGACGACGCGCTGCTCGCCACGCGCGACATCGCGGGGCAGGGCCTGCTGGTCAGCCTGGACGCGCTGGGCGAGGACACCCTCGACAGCGACCAGGCCGCCGCGAACGTGGACCACTACGCCGAGCTGCTCGGCCGCCTGGGCACCGGCGGACTCGCCGACCGGGCCGAGGTGTCGCTCAAGCTCAGCGCCGTGGGCCAGGCCCTCGACGAGGACCTCGCCCTGGAGAACGCGCGCCGGGTCTGCGCCGCCGCCAAGGAGGCGAACACGACCGTCACGCTCGACATGGAGCAGTACGAGACGGTCGACTCGACCCTGCGGGTCGTGGCCGAGCTGCGCCGCGAGTACCCCGAGACGGGCGTCGCGATCCAGTCCTACCTGCGGCGTTCGGAGGAGTACTGCGCGGAGCTGGCGCACTCGGGCTCGCGCGTCCGGCTGTGCAAGGGCGCCTACAGCGCGCCGGAGTCGGTCGCGTTCACCAGCGGCGTCGAGATCGACAAGTCCTTCGTCCGCTGCATGCGGGTGCTGATGGCGGGCCAGGGCTACCCGATGATCGCCACGCACGACCCGCGCCTGATCGAGATCGGGGGCGCGCTCGCCTCGCTGCACGACCGCGACCCGTCCGGGTACGAGTACCAGATGCTCTACGGCATCCGGCCGCAGGAGCAGCGGCGCCTCGCGGGGGAGGGCGCGCGCGTCCGGGTGTACGTGGCGTTCGGCCGCGAGTGGTACGGCTACTTCATGCGCCGCCTCGCCGAGAAGCCCTCCCACCTGGGGTTCCTCTTCCGGTCGATCGCCACCAAGTCCTGACACACCCCCCGCCTCCGCCGCGTCTCGGAGTGCGGACGGCTCCGGCGGTCGCACGGAGGCCCTCGCTACGCTGGGACGCGTTCCCCAGACGTCCCACGGCTTAGGTGTGCAGAATGATCGCGATTCTCGGTGCGGGCAAGATGGGCGAGGCGCTGCTGTCCGGCGTGCTGCGGGCCGGACGCCGCCCGGCCGAGCTGCGGGCGACCGCCCGCCGCACGGAGCGCGCCGCGCTGCTGACCGAGCGGTACGGCGTCGAGTGCGTCGCCAACAAGGAGGCCGCGCGCACCGCCGACGTGCTCGTCCTCGCGGTGAAGCCGCAGGACATGGGCGCCCTGCTGGACGAGATCGGCCCGCACGTCCCGGCCGGCACGCTGGTGGTGTCCATGGCGGCGGGGATCACCACCGGGTACGTCGAGGACCGGCTCGGCGACGGCGTCCCGGTCGTCCGGGTCATGTCGAACACGCCCGTCCACGTGGACGAGGCGATGAGCGTGATCTCGCCCGGCTCGCACGCCGGGGAGGAGCACCTCAAGCTCGCCGAGGAGCTGCTCAGCCCGGTCGGCAAGGTGCTGCGCATCCCCGAGTCGCTCCAGGACGGCGCGACCGCGCTGTCCGGCAGCGGCCCTGCCTACTTCTACTACCTGGTCGAGGCCATGGTCGACGCGGGCATCCTGCTCGGCATGCCGCGCGCCGCGGCGCTGGAGATGGTGATCCAGTCGGCCGTCGGCGCGGCGGTCATGCTGCGCGACTCGGGCGAGCACCCGGTGCTGCTGCGCGAGGCCGTGACCTCGCCGGGCGGGACGACCATCGCGGCGATCCGCGAGCTGGAGAAGCACGGCGTCCGCGCGGCCGTGCTGGAGGCGATCGAGGCCGCCCGCAACCGCGGCCGCGAGCTCGCCGCCGGCTGACCATCCGGTCGGAGGCCCCGGCGTAGACTGGGCCGGGGGGCGATACGGACTCGCGGGGTGGCACGAACCCCGTCCGAGCAGGCGGATTGAACCTTGAATCACCCGCGTCCGTGTCGAAGGTATGAGATACGTGCTTCGCGTGCTGGTCGCCGCCGGACTCATCGTGGACGCCGTGGTGCACTGGCGCTACGCGCCGCAGATGAAGTACGTGCCCGGCGGGTCGATCCACGCGGACAAGATCTTCTACGCCCAGGCGGTCGTCGCGGGGGTCGTGGCGCTGCTCGTGCTGTTCCACGCGCGCCGCTGGACGTACGCGGTCGCCTTCCTCGTGGCCGCGAGCGCCGTGGGCGCGCTGCTCCTCTACTACTACGTGGACGTCGGCGCGCTCGGCCCGCTTCCCAACATGCACGAGCCGATCTGGTACGCGCAGAAGACCGAGTCGCTGGTGGGCGAGGGCATCGCCGCCGTCGCGGCGGTGATCGGCTTCCTGACCGTCCGGCCGTCGCGTCCGGCGGCCGAACGGCGCGTCCCGGAACGCGTCCGCTGACCAGGCGGCCGGTGGCCGGGCACGCCTGCAGGGCACAGAGGTGCGGGGGTTCGCTGAGCAGGGGCCGCGTGATCGGGAGGCGGCGGCGGGGGCGCCGCCCCTGATCAGGCGACGGCGGACGCCGCGACCGGCTCGGTCCGCGTGACGCGCGTGACGAAGCGGGCCGCCTCGCTCATCGCGGCGCTGGCCTCGGGCAGCACCCGGTTCAGGATCTGGAAGACGTGCATCTGGCCGGTCCAGACCTGGAGCTCGCAGTCCACGTCCGCCCGGTCCAGGACGTCCGCGAGGGCCTCGGCCTCGGGACGCAGCACCTCCGCGCCGCCGACCTGGACGAGGAACGGCGGGGCGTCCGCCCAGGGGCAGGCGAGCAACGCGAGCCGCGGATCGTCGAAGCCCGTCGGGCCGACGACGACGCGCGCCAGCCTGCGGGCCGCGTACGCGCTGATGTACGGATCGCGCGCGACGCGCTGCTCCTGCGTGGAGAGTTCGCAGGTCAGGTCCACCCAGGGGGAGAACAGGACGGTCCCGGCCGGGCGCGGGAGCCCAGTGCGCATGATCTCGCCGGTCAGCGACGCGGCGAGGTGGCCGCCCGCCGAGTCCCCGGCGAGGACGATCCCGGACGCGGGGACGCCCCGGTCCAGCAGCCAGCGGTACGCGGCGAGCGCGTCCTCCAGCGGCGCGGGGAACGGGTGCTCGGGCGCCATCCGGTAGTGCGGCGCCAGCACGGGCAGGCCGGTCTCGACGGCGAGCCGCGAGGTGATCGGGCGGTGCGTCCGCGGCGAGCACACGACGTAGCCGCCGCCGTGCAGGTAGAGGATCGCGCCGCGGGACGTGGACGCGCCGGCCGGGGAGCGGCTGACGACCCACTCGCCGACCACGGGCGGCGCGTCCGTGCCGGTCTCGACGCGGGGGTCGACCAGGGGCAGGACGCGGGCGCGCTGCCCCGCGCGCATGAGGAGAGACGCCGCGTCCACGGTGGAACGGGCGGCGCGCAGGCCCGCGGCATGGCCCGGCACGCGGTGGATGAACGGCCGCAGCCCCAGGTAGAGGGCTTGGGAGAGCGCCCGGCTGCGGATGCTGGGCCGGTGGTCGTGCGTCCAGCGCTCCGGATCGGCGGGCGCGGTGGCGGGCACGGGCAGAGGGGTCACCTCCGCCGTCGGCTCGTCGGGTGACTTCGGGTCCATGAACACCCCGTCCGTCATGTTTTCGATGTGTTACGCCTTTTTCGGCGTGTTACCTAGATGCCCGATACGGCATGTAGTTCACGTCACAACTTTGTCGCGCTCCGACACGTTTCCCGACGATGTGCGGGGTAGGGGTGCGTCTCCGGAGTCGTCCGGACGCGCTGGGTAGACGACGGCTGCCCGCCGTACGGCTCCGGGCGCCCGTCCCGGGTGATCCGGGCCACGGGGCGTGCCGCTACCGTGAGAGCCATGACCAGCCCCTCGGCCACCGGCAGGTGCGACCTCACGGTCTTCTGGGACGAACGGCTCACCTCCTACGACTTCGGCCCGGGGCACCCCATGAACCCCGTCAGGGTCGAGCTGACCATCGCGCTCGCCCGCGAGTTCGGCCTGCTGGACGCGCCGGACGTGCGGGTCTCCGAATTCGACGCGGCGGACGACAAGCTGCTCCGGCTCGTCCACGACGAGGCCTACATCGCGGCCGTCCGGCACGCGGGCGAGACCGGCCTGCCGGAGCCCGCGCACGGCCTCGGCACCGACGACAACCCGGTCTTCCTCGGCATGCACGACGCGTCCGCCCTGGTCGCGGGCGCGTCGGTCGCCGGTGCGAAGGCCGTCTGGACGGGCGGGACCGGGCACGCGGTGAACGTGTCCGGCGGGCTGCACCACGCGCTCGCCGGCGCCGCCAGCGGGTTCTGCGTCTACAACGACCCGGCGATCGCGATCGCCTGGCTGCTGGAGAACGGCGCCGAGCGCGTCGCCTACGTGGACGCCGACGTCCACCACGGGGACGGCGTGCAGGCGGCGTTCTACGACGACCCGCGGGTGCTGACGATCAGCCTGCACGAGACGCCCCGGACGCTGTTCCCCGGCACCGGGTTCCCCAACGAGAGCGGCGGGCCCGGCGCCGAGGGCACGGCCGTGAACGTCGCGCTGCCGCCCGGCACCGGCGACGCGCTCTGGCTGCGGGCCTTCGACGCGGTCGTCCCCGCGCTGCTGCGGGCGTTCCAGCCGCAGATCCTGGTGACCCAGCACGGCGCGGACGCGCACGCGCTCGACCCGCTCGCGCACCTGGTCCTCACCGTGGACGGCCAGCGCACCGCCGCCGAGAGGCTGCACCGCCTCGCGCACGAGGTCGCGGGCGGGCGCTGGCTCGCCACGGGCGGCGGCGGGTACGAGCTGGTCCAGGTCGTCCCGCGGACCTGGACGCACCTGATCGCCGAGGCCGCCGGACGGCCGATCCCGCCTGACACGGCGACACCGGAGCACTGGCGCGAGTTCGTTCGCGGCCGGGTGGACGAGATCGCGCCGCGCCGGATGACCGACGGCCACCCGACCGTCGAGTTCCATCCCTGGTCGGAGGGCATGGACCCGGCGAACCCGGTGGACCAGGCGGTGCTCGCGACGCGCCGCGCGGTGTTCCCGGAGCACGGCCTCGACCCGATGCTGGACCTGTGATGGCCGACGTCCCGACCCGCGAGGAACTGCGCGTCCAGCTCGTCCGGACCATGATCGCCGGGGACGTCGCGACCCCCCGCCAGAACAACCTGCTGCACTACCGGCGGATGGCCGCCCGCAACCCCTACTACCTGTTCGGGCTGCACTTGGCCGGGCCGTGGACCGAGCGGGACGTGCTGGAGGCCATGGTCGAGCAGTGCGGCGTCGACCCGAACCCGCTGCACCTCTACGGCGACGACACGATCGACCCCGAGCTGACCCTCGACGCGCTGGAGGCGATGGGCGACCGGATCGGCCTCGCCGCCGAGCGGCGCGAGACCGTCCTGCTCGCGACCGGCCATCCGGCCACGCTGACGCCCGTCTACCAGGCCGTCGCGGAGGCCCTGGCCGACCGCGGCTGCCGCGTCCTCACCCCGGCGGGCGGCTGGACGTACGAGATCGAGAGCTACGGCCGCCGCGAGCTCCGCCGGATCACCTACGCGCCCGCGGGCGTCGCGATGCTGGAGGACGGCACCGGACGGACCGTCCACACCCACGACGCCGCCCCGATGAACGCGATGCTCGACGAGCTGCGCGCTGCTTCCGGCGAGGCAGGGGAGCCCCCCGCTTCCGGTGAGGGTGGGGAAGAGCGCGCTTCTGGTGGTGCCGGGGAAGAGCCCGCTTCCGGTGGTGCCGGGGAAGGTTCCGCTATCGCCTCGGAAGGCGGCGTGTGGCCTAAACCTGATTTTTGGCCGGATCTGGCCATCGCCGATCACGGCTGGGCGGGCGCGGCCGGCGAGGCGGGCATCGACACGGTCGGTTTCGCTGACTGTAACGACCCCGCGCTGTTCGCGGGCCGGGCCGAGGGCAAGATCCAGGTCGTGGTACCGCTGGACGACGGCGTATCGCCGCACCATTACGCCCCGTTGACGGCTTACCTCCTGGCCCGCGCCGGTCTGGAGTGAGGTCCGGAACCGGATTTCCGGGATGACCGCGTGTCACTGCGTGTGACGAGGGGCCAGATCCGTGGCCACCGGGGCGTCCGGGGCCGCGACGATCGACGGAGTCGCAGGTCAATGCCTGTTCCGGGGACTCGAACAGAGATCGCTGCACGCTCGGTGCCGTCCCGATGGCGCTGCGTCCGGAACAGCACTGTGGCCTCGGCGTCAGGTCGGGTGGTGCAAATGGGTGGAACTCCCCTCTTGCGACTGTCGGTACACGATTTACGCTGGGGGAAGAACACGTGCGTGATCAAAGTCACCCAAAGGGCCGGTGCGCGGCACGTGTGGAAGAGGGCGTCCGATGAGCTCAGGCGAGCGACCTCTGAGTGAGGTCAGGTTCCTGACCGTCGCCGAAGTGGCGGCGGTGATGCGGGTGTCCAAGATGACCGTCTACCGCCTCGTCCACTCGGGCGAACTCCCCGCCATCCGCGTGGGTCGTTCGTTCCGCGTGCCCGAACAGGCTGTACACGACTATCTGCGCGACGCGTTCATCGAAGCCGGATAGCGGGGCATCCGATCGGGGAGGACGACGACAAGGACGGCCGGGGCTCCCGCAGGCCCCGGCCGTCCTGCCTTCCTTTCGCCCTTCCCTGAGCCCCCGCCGTCCTGCTGCCGGTTGCGGCCGTCCGCCGGCCGGGTGACGCGCGAGCGACCCCCGCGTGTCCCACGGACGACGCCGGTACGACCCGGCCCCTGTGGCGATCGCGTGCCACGACCTGCCGCCGGACCTCTCCGACCCGCTCGGACGTGCGGATGTGTGGAAGCGCCGGGACCGGGCAGTGCCCTGGACGGACCGGCTTCGGCTCAGCGGTACCCTTGGGCGACGGACCATGCGCGCAAGGTGGCTCGCCCATCGTGAGCCCCGCCTCGCACCTGGCCCGTCTCCTGTACCGCACCGATTTGCCGAGCGAGGTCCCGTGGGCTCTGTCATCAAGAAGCGTCGCAAGCGGATGGCGAAGAAGAAGCACCGCAAGCTTCTGAAGAAGACGCGCATCCAGCGCCGCAACAAGAAGTAAACAAGACGCCGGCAACAAAGCCGTAAGGGGTGGGGCGCACAGTGTCCTCCATGCCCTCCACCGCGGCCCGTGTCGTCCTCGTCACGGGCGTCTCCCGTTTCCTGGGGGCGCGGGTCGCGAACACCCTCCAAGCAGACCCGGGCATCGAGCGCGTCATCGGCGTGGACACGGTTCCGCCGACGGCGCCGCTGGGCCGCACCGAGTTCGTGCGGGTGGACATCCGCACGCCCGGCATCGCCAAGGTCATCTCGTCCGCCGGGGTGGACACCGTGGTCCATCTCAGCCTGGTCACCGGCCAGGGCGGACCGCGGGCCAAGGCGAAGGAGCTGAACGTCATCGGGACGATGCAGCTGCTCGCCGCGTGCCAGCGCTCGCCCGACATGCGCAAGCTGGTGGTGCGTTCCTCCGCCGCGGTCTACGGCTCGTCCCCGAAGGACCCGGCGGTCTTCACCGAGGAGGACGAGGCGGTCGAGGCGCCCGCGCACGGCTACGCCAAGGACACCGCCGAGATCGAGGGCTACGTCCGGGGGCTGACCCGGCGCCGCTCCGACCTCACGGTCTCGGTGCTGCGGTTCGCCAACTTCCTCGGCCCGGGTGTGGACTCCCCGCTCACCCGGTACCTCGCCATGCCCGTCGTGCCGACGGTGCTGGGGTTCGACCCCCGGCTCCAGTTCGTGCACCCCGACGACGGGGTCGAGGTGCTGCGCCGGATGACCGTCGAGGACCATCCCGGCCGCTTCAACGTCGCGGGGGACGGCGTGATGCTGCTGTCGCAGGCGCTGCGCCGCGCGGGGCGCCCGCACGTCCCGGTCCCGGCCCAGTCGATGTCGGCGTTCGGCGGGCTCGGCCGCCGGTTCGGCGGGATGCCCGCGTTCTCCCCGGAGCTGCTCCGCTGGCTCATGCACGGCCGCGTCCTCGATACGGGGAGGCTCACCGCGGAGCTGGCCTGGCGTCCCAAGTACGGTTCAGAGGAGGCGTTTGCCGACTTCGCCTCCGGGTTCGGCCGCGGTGCGCCGCTCGCCCTGCTCGACCGGCTGGCGGCGGCGATCGGACGCGACTGACCGTCCTCGCGAGGGAGGAGTGACCGGCATGAACGCCCACCACCAGGAGAGGGTGGACGAGGTGGACGGCGCGCGGGTCATCCCGATCCGCCCCGGCGATCCCGGCCCCGACGCGTCCGGTATGCCCGATACATCCGCCTCCGCCCCGCCGCGCTCCGGCCGGCATCCCGTGGAGCGCGCCGTGGCGTCCGGGCTGGCGTTCCTGCGCCGCCGCATCACCGGCGACTACGAGGTGGACGAGTTCGGCTTCGACCCGGAGCTGAACGCGAACGTCCTGCTGCCGATGGCCCGCGCCCTGTACGAGCGCTGGTTCCGCGTCGAGCTGGTCGGCCTGGAGAACGTCCCGGCCGAGGGCGGCGCGCTGCTGGTCTCCAACCACTCCGGCACCGTCCCGCTGGACGGGATCATGCTGTCGGTCGCGACGCACGACCACCTCCACCGCCCGCTCCGGCTGCTCGGCGCCGACCTGGTCTACCAGGTCCCGGTGCTGGCGCACCTGGCCCGCAAGGCCGGCCACACCCTCGCCTGCCCGGCCGACGCGGCGCGGCTGCTCGGCAAGGGCGAGCTGGTCGGCGTGTTCCCGGAGGGCTTCAAGGGCATCGGCAAGCCCTACGCCGACCGCTACAAGCTGCAGCGGTTCGGCCGCGGCGGCTTCGTCGAGACCGCGCTGCGCGCCGACGTGCCGATCATCCCGACCGCGGTGGTCGGCGCGGAGGAGATCTATCCCAAGATCGCCGACCTGAAGCCGCTGGCCCGGCTGCTCGGCCTGCCGTACTTCCCGATCACCCCGACGTTCCCGCTGCTGGGCGCGGCCGGGCTCGTCCCGCTGCCGTCCAAGTGGGTGATCCGGTTCGGCGAGCCGATGCCGCTCTCCGAGTACGGCCCCGAGGCCGCCGACGACCCGCTGACCGTGTTCAACCTCACCGACCACGTCCGCGAGACCGTCCAGCAGATGCTCTACGAGACCCTGCTCCGCCGAGGCCACCCGTTCCTCTGACGGCTGCCCCACTCCTCTGACGGCAGCTCCGCTCCTCTGACGGCCGCCTCGGAAATCCGGTCGCGCCCGACCGAACGGTTTTCGCGGCGCCGCTGGTCTCTTCTTCGAACGTGCTGGTTTACGTGAGGAGAGGCTGATGATCGACCTGACGCCGGCGTGCGACGCGATGGCGCGCATGCTCTCCGCCCTCGGCGACGGCGAGCTGGACGCCGCGACCCCCTGCTCCGAGTACACGGTCGCCGGGCTGATCGGCCATGTGGACTTCGCGGCGCGCAACTTCACCGCGATGGCCCGGGCGGACGGCGAGACGCCCGCGGAGGCGGACGGCCCGGACGGCGTCGCCGCGCACGTGCGGGACCTCGCCGCCGCGTGGAATCGCGAGGGCGCCTGGTCCGGGTACTCCGAGGGCGCGGGGGTGAAGCAGCCCAACGCGGTGTGGGGCATGATCGCGCTCAACGAGATCGTCGTGCACACCTGGGACTTCGCCAAGGCGACCGGGCGGAGTTTCGAGATGCCCGAGGAGACGCTGCGGGCCTGCTACGAGCACGCCTCGGCGTTCATCCCGCAGGCACCGATCGCCGGGTTGTGGGGGCCGCCGGTGGACGTCGCGGGCGACGCCCCGCTGATCGACCGGCTCGCCGGGGTCAACGGCCGCGACCCGTCCTGGACCGCCTGACACGCCCCTTGCGCGGTGGGGACGGCTCGGGCCGTTCCCACCGTGCATGTCGGACATGATCACTATGGTGCCGGGGCATGGCCTTCGCTCCCACACCCGACCTGACCGCCCTCCGCGCCAAGCTCCCGACCGCCTCGGCGGCGGTGGCCTGGAAGACGGCCCGGGAACTCGTCCATTACGGCGACGACGACTCCCTCGAACTGGCAGATGAGTTCGTCGAGGCCGGCGCCGTCCCGACCGACAAGCTGCTCCGGTTCTGGCCGAAGGCGCCCGACGCGGACAGGTTCGCCCAGTTCGTCCTCGCCCCGGCGTTCGTCCGCGAGGGACGGGACCACCTCGAACTGCGCAAGGTCATCTCGCTGGAAGGCGTCCGGCACCTGACCAGCCTGCGCAGGCTGGTGCTCACCGGCTGCAAGGCGCTGACCGACCTCTCCGAGCTGGCGGGCCTGACCGAGCTGCGCCGCCTCGACCTCCAGGGCGCCGCCGCCCTCACCGATCTGTCTCCGCTCGCGGGCCTGAAGGCGCTGCGGTCCCTGGACCTCGCGTCCTGCCGCAGGATCCGCGACATCTCCCCGCTGTTCGGACTGCGCGAGCTGCGCTGGCTCGACCTCAGCAGTTCCGGCGTGACCAGCGTGGACGGGTTCGGCGAGGCCTTCCCCGAACTGCGGTTCCTGAGCCTGAGCAACTGCCGGTCCATCGACGACGTGACCGGGCTGTCCGGGCTGCGCGCGCTGGAGGAGCTGGACCTCCAGGCCACCAAGGTCCACTCGCTCGCCGACCTGCGCGATCTCGGCTCCGTCCGCGAGCTGACGCTGCACTGCCCTCGCCTGACCGCGCTGGACGGGATCGACACGATGCCCGCGCTGGAGCGGCTGTGGCTCAGCGGCGCCACCAAGCTGAAGAGCCTGGACGGGCTCGGCCACCATCCGCGCCTCACCCACCTGGGCATGCCGGGCGCGGCCCTCCCCGACCTGCGCCCGCTGTCCCGGCTCCCCGCCCTCACCCGCGTCTCGCTCGACCGGCACACCAGGCTCACCTCCCTGGACGGCCTCGAAGGGCACCCGTCCGTCACGGAGGTCGGGCTGCACTACACGACCGACATGACGGACTTCTCGGCTCTGGCGGCGATGCCGACGCTCCGCGAGCTGACTGTCCAGGGGCTCGACCAGCTCACCGACCTCGTTGCGTTCTCCGGGCTGCACGAGTTGGAGGAGCTGAGCATCGTGTTCATGAAGGACCTGCGCGCGCTCGGCGGCCTGGCGGACCTGCCGTCCCTGCGCTGCGTGCGACTCCACGGTCTGCCCTCGCTCGTCGACCTGGGTACGCTTCCCGCGCTTCCGGCGCTCGAAAAGGTCGGGATCTCCGACTGCGACGCGATCCCGCGCGCGACGCTGGCGGACCTGGCCGCCCGCGGCCTCTACAAGAGCTGACCCGCGGGCTGTACGCGGCCTGAGCGGGCTGCCGGACGGGTGTCACTCGTGATCGCTAGGGTTCGGGCGCATGACCTCCCCCGCTCCCGTCCCTGACCTGATCGCCTTGCGGGCGAAGCTTCCCGCCGCGTCCGCTGCGGTGGCCTGGAAGGCGGTCAGGGAACTCGTCCAGTACGGCGGCGGCGACGCCCTCGAACTCGCGGACGAGTTCGCCGAGGCCGCCGCCGTCCCGACCGAGAAGCTCCTCAAGCTGTGGACGAAGGCGCCGGACCCGGACGAGTTCGCCGGACTCGTCCTCGGTCCCGCCTTCGTCCGCGAAGGCCGCGACCACCTCGAACTGCGCAAGCGCACGTCGCTGGAAGGCGTCCGGCACCTGACAGGCCTGCGCACGCTGAAGCTGGACGAGTGCAAGAAGCTGCGGGACCTCTCGGAGCTGGCCGCGCTGGCCGGTCTTGAGGAGCTCGATCTTGAGGGCGCGAAGGCCGTCACCGAACTGTCCCCGCTGGCGGGCCTGACGAGGCTGCGGAACCTCAACCTCAAGGACTGCCAGGGCGTCTCGGACGTCTCGCCGCTGCTCGGCCTGCGGAACCTGCGCGTCCTCAACCTGATGAGCTCCGGGGTGCGGAGCGTCGCCGGGTTCGGCGCGGCGTTCCCGGAGCTCCGGCACCTCGATCTGACCTGGTGCCACCGCATCGACGACGTCACGCCGCTCTCAGGGCTGCGCGAGCTGGTCACGCTGAACGTCTACTGCAAGCAGGTCGGCTCGGTCGCCGGTCTGCGCGATCTCGACGCGCTCGCCGATCTCGGGCTGCACTGCCCGAGCCTGAAGAGCCTGGACGGCATCGACGGGATGTCCGCGCTGCGGAGCCTCAAGCTCACCGCGTCCGAGGGCCTGACCAGCCTGGACGGCCTCGGGCACCATCCCCGCCTCACCGAGCTGGCGCTGCCGAACGCCGCGCTTCCCGACCTGCGCCCGCTCTCGCGGCTGCCCGCGCTCACCGAGATCAAGATCAACGGCTACCAGCGGCTCGGCTCGCTCGACGGGCTCGAAGGGCACCCGTCGATCTCCAGGGTCGAGCTGGCCTACGCCCGGACCGTCCGGGACCTCTCCGCGCTGCACGCCCTGCCGGGGCTTCGCGAGCTGAGCGTCCGGGGCCTCTCCCAGCTGGACGACCTGGGCGTCTTCGCCGGACTGCGCGCGCTGGAGCACCTGGAGATCGGCTCGTTCGACGACCTCCGGACCCTCGACGGACTCGCGGACCTGCCGTCCCTGCGCGGCGTCCGGCTCGACTTCTGCCGCTCGCTCGTGAACCTGGACGCGCTGCTCGGCCTTCCGGCGCTCGAAGAGATCGAGATCACCGGCTGCCCCGTGCCGTCCGACACCCTGGCGAGTCTCGAAGCGCGCGGGATTCTCAAGCGCTGAGTCAGGAGCGGTAGTGCTTTCGGAGGGCGATGCCCGCGGCGACACCGCCCGCGAGAGCGCCCACTCCGGCGGCGGCGGGCAGCGCGACCATGGTCACCTTGCGGCCGGTGCGGAAGTCGTGGATCGGCCAGCCGTGCTCCCTGGCGTGCTCGCGCAGGGCGGAGTCGGGGTTGACCGCGTGCGGGTGGCCGACCGCGGTCAGCATCGGCAGGTCGTTGACCGAGTCGCTGTAGGCGGAGCAGTAGGCCAGGTCGAGGCCCTCGCGCTGGGCCAGCGCGCGGATCGCCTCGGCCTTGGCGCTGCCGTGCAGCAGGTTGCCGACGAGCCGTCCGGTGTAGACGCCCGCCTCGGTCTCGGCGACGGTGCCGAGCGCGCCGGTCAGGCCGAGCCGGTGCGCGATCGTCCGGGCGACCTCGACCGGGGTGGCGGTGACGAGCCAGACCTGCTGGCCCGCGTCCAGGTGCTGGAGGGCGAGGGACCGGGTGCCGCTCCAGATCCGGTCGGCCATCACCTCGTCGTAGATCTCCTCGCTGAGCCGGACGATGTGGGACACCTTCTGACCCGCGACGAAGGCGAGCGCCGCCTCGCGGGCGGTGGAGATGTGGTCGGCGTTCTCGGTGCCGCGGACCCGGAAGGCGGCCTGGCCGAGCGCGAAGGTGGCCAGGTCGCGCAGCGTGAACAGCTTGCGCGCGGCGAGGCCCCGGGCGAAGTAGTAGATGGACGCGCCGCGCATCATCGTGTTGTCGACGTCGAAGAACGCGGCCCCGCGCAGGTCGGCCTGGGCGGGCGGGCGGGGCGCCGCCGCGGCCGCCGCCGCCTCGCCCGCGCTCACGTGGTCCTCGTCCTCGCGTTGCCAGAAGTCACGCTGCCAGATTCGCCGCATGACCCGAGCGTATTCAACCCGCCGCACGCTCAGCCCTGCAGGTCTTCGGGCAGCATCCGGGTGAGCGACCGGACGGCGCGGTACTGCAGCGCCTTGACCGCGCCGGTCTTCTTGCCCATGACCACGGCCGTCTCGGCCACCGACAGCCCGTGCAGGAAGCGCAGCACCACGCACTGGCGCTGCTCCTCGCCGAGCCTCCGGACGGCAGCGAGGACGGCCCGGTGCGTGATCGAGTCCAGCACCGCCCGTTCGGGACCCTCCTGGGGACGCTCCGGTTCGAGCAGGTCGGCCGTGCAGACCTCCAGCCGGTACCGGCCGGACTTGAAGTGGTCGGCGACCAGGTTCCGGGCGATCGTGACGAGCCAGGCGCCGAAGTCCTTGCCCTGCCAGTTGAAGTCGGCCATCCGCCGCCACGCGCGCAGGAACGTCTCGCTGCACAGGTCCTCGGCGAGGGAGTGCGAGCCGACCCGGTAGTAGACGTACCGGTAGACCAGGTCCAGGTACCGGTCGTAGAGCCGTCCGAACGCCTCGGCATCCCCCTCGCGGGCGCGGAGCACCAGGGCCTTGGCCGGATCGTCCACGCCGGTGACCTCGCGGATGTCGCGGCCGGCACGGCGGGACGTGGCGGGCGCGCGCCGGAGGGAAGGACGGGTGAACGGTACGGACCGGATGTCGAGGGTCAAGCTGCTCATGCAGTTCTCCTCGGTGCGGACGCGACCCCAGGCGTGAAAGGCCACTGTAGATACGCCCCGGTATACGAGGCAATGCCCCCACCCCGCCCCCACCACCACATCGAACCCCCACCCCCCACCCCCCGCATCCCGAGGGATGAGGGGGGCGGAGGGACGGGCGGTAGGGCCGGAGGGGCTTGTGGGGGTTCCGGATGGGGTGCCCGGTAGTACCGAAACGGGCGGCTGCGGCCCGAATCGGCGCCCGGGTTACCTCTCATCCCTCCGCATCGGGCACCATGGGGCGCGATGGTCAACGCTCTCCTCGCCCTGCTGGCGACCCTCGGCGCCTTAATCGCCACCGGGTTGCTGGTCAAGCGCGCCTACACGGACCGCATGCTCTACCTGATCGCGTGGTCGGTCACCTCGGTGGGGCTGTCCCTGGCGCTGCTGGCCATGACGGCGGGCTTCCTCATGAAGTTCAACGGGCCGGTCTTCCGGGTCGAGGAACTCGGCGCGGCCCTGCTCGCGCCCGTCTGGCTCGCGCTCGGCATGGTGGAACTGATCGCCCGGCTCGTGCAGGTGCGGTTCGTAGCCTGGCTGTTCGCGGTCTCCTACACGCTGGTCGCCGTGGTCATCCTGCTGGTCGACCCGCTGAAGGTCACCGCGCTGACCAAGGACCTGCCCAAGCCGTCCAAGACCTACGACGCGCTGCCGCTGCTGCTGATCGACGGCGCGCACGTGGTGTCGGTGCTGGCGCTGGTCGGCTGCGCGGGCTTCACCGCGTGGCTGGCGTCCCGGCGGGACGTCGAGGCGCAGGAGCTGATGATCCCGATCGCGCTGGTCGCGCTCGCCGGGGTGCTGGTCGTCAGCGGCACCCGCGGGCTGCTGCCCGCGCCCGCCGCGGTGATCGCGCTCGGCGCCGCCGCCGGGCTGGTCTGGTACGGCTCGATGCGCACCCTCCCGGTCTTCGAGGAGGGCGAGGACGGCTACGACGAGCACCCGACCGGCTACGACGAGCCGCCCGCGCGGGCCGTCTCGGCGAACGCGATGACCGCCGCCCCGGACCGTCCGGCCGGACGCCGGCGGCGCCCGCCGGAGCCGATGCCGCAGCAGCCGCCCGTCCCGGCGCCGCCGCCCGCCGGTCCGCCGGCCGGTCCCGGCGGCCTGAACGGGCCGAACGCGCTGAACGACGTGATGGCCGCCGCGGCCGCTGCCGCCGCCGGTCCGCCCGACACGTCCCAGGTCTGCGGCCAGATCACCGTCTACACCCTGCTGGACGGCCGGGAGGAGGCGTTCGACCGGCTCGCCGCCGACCTGATCGCCGCCGCCCGCGGCTCCGAGCCGGACAACCTGGTCTTCACCTCGCACCAGGTGGTGAACGCGCCCACGCAGCGGATCTTCTACCAGCTGTTCCGCAACCAGGCCGCGTTCTCCGCGCACCAGAACCTGCCGCACCAGCGCCGCTTCCAGGCCGACTCGCGCCCGCACGTGCTGGCGACGAACGTGATCGAGATCCGGCTCGGCGCCGCCAAGATCCTCCCGCTGCCCGGCGGCGACGGCCCCGCCCCGCTGCCGCCCGGCGGAGCCCCGACCCCGCCCGGCCCGCCCAATGCAAGGCCGCGCCGATGAGCGGGAAACGCGTCGCGCCGATGAGCGAGGAACACGTCGCGCCGATGAGCGAGGGACACGTCGCGCCGGTGAGCGAGGTCGTGGTGACCATGCTCGGGAAGCCGGGGTGCCACCTGTGCGATGACGCGCGCGGGGTGATCGAGCGGGTCGTCGCGGACGAGGGCGTCCGCTTCGAGGAGCGCGACATCACCCAGGACGAGGAGCTTCAGCGCGAGTACTGGGAGCAGATCCCGGTCACGCTGGTCGACGGCGTCCAGGTGGACTTCTGGCGGGTGGACGAGGCGCGGCTGCGCGCGGCCATCGCCAAGAGGCGCCGGGCCTGACCATCCGGAATCGGCGAAATCGCGCTACCCGCTGAGGCGCGAATGTGTCAGACGGCCGAATGCGGTGTTCCGTCAGTCACACTCGTCCGCGGGGAAAACTGGGGCCCGACCGGCCGGAAAGGCCCAATCGGCAGTCGCTGACGTGCGATGACGCGCCCGGAAGCGCCGGAACGGCGGGCCCGCCGAGCCGGGGGTGACTTTGTGCGTGTATTCACAAAGGCTTAATCTGGAAGGCAGCCTCGGGTCCCGGGCACGGTTCCCGTCGCTTCCGGCCCGGACACGCCGTGACCGGACCGGACTCAGCGTCGAGCCCCCGAAGAGCAGGCCGTGACACCTCGACAGACCCGCCACCGCGACCGCGTGGACGCCACCCGGCCCCGGGGCATCCCGGAGGCCACCGTGGCCCGGCTGCCGGTCTACCTGCGGGCGCTGCACGCGCTCCAGGACCGGGGCGTCGCCACCGTCTCCTCGGAGGAGCTGGCGTCCGCCGCCGGGGTGAACTCGGCGAAGCTGCGCAAGGACCTGTCCCACCTGGGCTCGTACGGCACCCGCGGGGTCGGGTACGAGGTCGAGTACCTCGTCTACCAGATCTCCCGTGAACTGGGCCTGACCCAGGATTGGGTCGTGGCCATCATCGGGGTCGGTAACCTGGGCCGCGCCCTCGCCGGTTACGGCGGCTTCGCCTCCCGCGGCTTCCGCGTGGCGGGTCTGCTGGACGCCGACGAGGGGATCGTCGGGCAGGAGATCTCCGGCATGGCGGTGCAGCACATCGACCGCCTGGAGGACGTCATCGGCGAGCACGGCGTGTCCATCGCCGTGATCGCGACACCGGCGGGCGCGGCGCAGGGCGTCTGCGACCGGGTGGTGGCGGCGGGCGTGACCAGCGTGCTGAACTTCGCGCCGGTCGTGCTCACCGTCCCCGAGTGGGTGGACGTCCGCAAGGTGGACCTGTCGATCGAGCTGCAGATCCTCGCCTTCCACGAGCAGCGCAAGGCGGGCGGTCCGGACGGCCTCGGCGGCCTGGACGGCGCGCCGCGCGGGCTGAACGGCACGCCGCGCGAGCCCGTGCAGTACGTGGAGGCGGCCGAGTGATGCGCGATGGGACCGGCTCCGCCCGCCGGGCGCTCCGGTCGGGGACGATGGTGCGGACGGACGAGCGTGCCACGACCGGTAGGCCAGTGGCCCGGGGTGCGATGGACGAGCAGGCGATGAGCGAACGAGAGCGGGGAACCGGCCGATGAGCGTGCTGGTGGTGGGCCTCAGCCACCGCAGTGCACCGGTGGCGCTGCTGGAGCGCGCCGCGGTGTCGGGCGACGACCTGCTGAAACTGCTGCACTCGGTGCGCGATTGCGGGCACGTGTCCGAGACGGCGATCGTCTCCACGTGCAACCGGGTCGAGGTCTACGCGGTCGTCGACCGCTTCCACGGCGGCGTCACGGCCGTGTCGGAGCTGCTCGCGCTGCACAGCGGCGTCCCGCTGGAGGAGCTGTCGCGGCACCTCTACGTGCACTACGAGGAGCGGGCCGTCCAGCACGTGTTCGCGGTCGCGAGCGGCCTGGACTCGATGGTCGTCGGCGAGGGGCAGATCCTCGGCCAGATCCGGCAGGCGTTCAAGCTCGGCCAGGACGAGCACACCGTCGGCCGCGACCTGCACGACCTGCTCCAGCGGGCGCTGCGGGTCGGCAAGCGCGCGCACCACGAGACCGGGATCGACCAGGCCGGGGCGTCCCTGGTCAGCGTCGGCCTCGAAGTGGCCGAGAAGCACCTGGGCCCGCTGCCCGGCAAGCGCGCGCTGGTCGTCGGCGCGGGCTCGATGAGCTCGCTGGCCGCCGCGACGCTGAGCCGCGCCGGCGCGGGCGAGGTCGTGATCGCGAACCGGACGCACGCGAACGCCGTCCGGCTCGCCGCGTCCCTGGACGTCCCGGCCCGCGCGATCCGGATGGACGAGCTGACCGCCGCCCTCGCCGAGGCCGACCTGGTCGTCTCCTGCACCGGCGCGACCGGCCGCGTGATCACCGCCGGCATGCTGACCGGCGCGGGCGCCCGCCCCGAGCGGCGGTTCTTCCTGGATCTGGCGCTGCCGCATGACGTGGACCCGGGCGTCCGCGAGGTGCCCGGCGTCGCGCTGGCCGGGCTGGACGACCTGCGGGTCGCGCAGGAGGCGGCCAAGGCGGTCGGCCCGGAGGCGGTCGAGCAGGTCAAGCGGATCGTCTGCGACGAGGTCTCGGCGTACCTGTCGGCGGCGCGAGCGGCGGCGGTCGCGCCGACCGTGGTGGCGCTGCGGTCCAAGGCCACCGAGGTGGTGGACGCGGAGCTGGCGCGCCTGGCGGGACGGCTGCCCGACATCGACGAGCGGGCCTACAAGGAGATCGCCCAGACCGTCCGGCGGGTGGCCGACAAGCTGCTGCACCAGCCGACCGTCCGGGTGAAGGAGCTGGCCGCGGCGCCCGGGGGGGACGCCTACGCCGACGCGCTGCGCGAGCTGTTCGGCCTCGACCCGAGCAAGCCCGAGGCCGTGGTGCGCGCCGACAACATCGAAGGAAGCCAGACGTGACGGAATCGGACCGGCGACTGCGGCTCGGCACGCGCAGGAGCCTGATGGCCACCACCCAGTCCGGTCTGGTCGCCGACGCATTGACGCAGGCCACCGGGCATGGCGTCGAGCTAGTCGGGGTAACGACCGAGGGTGATGTATCCAAGGCACTGCTCGCGCAGATCGGGGGGACCGGGGTCTTCGTCAACGGGCTCCGGGAGAGGCTGCTGGCCGGCGAGGTGGACTTCGCGGTGCACAGCCTGAAGGACCTGCCCACCGGGCCCGCCGAGGGGATCGCGCTCGCCGCCGTCCCGCGCCGCGACGACCCGCGCGACGCGCTGTGCGGCCCGCGCAAGCTGGCCGACCTGCACACGGGCGCGCGCGTCGGCACGGGCTCGCCGCGCCGCGTCGCACAGCTGCGCGCGCTGCGTCCGGACATCGAGGTCGTGCCGATCCGCGGCAACGCCGACACTCGGCTCCGCAAGGTCACCGACGGCGAGCTGGACGCCGTCGTGCTCGCCTACGCCGGGCTGAAGCGCATCGGGCGGCTGGACGACGTGGCCGAGGTGTTCGAGCCGGACGCCATGCTGCCCGCGCCCGGCCAGGGCGCGCTGGCGCTGGAGTGCCGCGCGGACGACCCGGAGCTGGTCGCCCTGCTCGCCGCGATCGACGACGCCGAGACCCGCGCCGCCGCGACCGCCGAGCGCACGGTGCTCGCCGTCCTCGAAGGCGGCTGCTCGGCCCCGGTGGGCGCGCACGCCGTCGTCAACGAAAGCACGCTGCACGTGACCGCCGCCGTCGTCGCGCACGACGGCACGCGGCAGGTGCGGCTGTCCGCAAGCGGCCACCCCGACCGGGCCGCCGAGACGGGCCGCGCGCTCGCCGAGGCGCTGCTCGGGCGGGGGGCCGACCAGCTGATGGGGGAGGGCGATTCGTGAGCCCCGCTAACGTCCCCGGCCGTCCCGTGACCGACCCGGACGCCGGCCGGGTGTTCCTCGTCGGCACCGGACCGGGCGACCCGAAACTGCTCACCCTGCGCGCGGTGGAGGTGCTCGGCGGCGCGGACGTGGTGATCGCGCCGGTCGCGCGGGTCCACCCGGAGGTGCTGGAGCACCGCCGCGCGGACGCCGAGCTGCTCGACTCCGCCGAGGTCGCCGACCCGGTGAAGCTCGCCGTGAAGCACGCCCGCGCGGGCCGCCGGGTGGTCCGGCTGTTCCTGGGCGACCCGGCGCTGGCCTGCGAGATGGCGTCCTGGGGCGAGGCCCTGCACAAGGCGGGCGTCGCGTTCGAGATCGTGTCCGGGGTGTCGTCGCTGACCGGCGTGCCCGGGTACGCGGGCATCCCGCTGACCGACGACAAGCACCGCGAGGTGCGGTTCATCGACGCGTCCGAGGGCGGTGTCGACTGGGCGGAGTTCTCCGACCAGGGCGCCACGCTCGTGATCGCCGGCGCGGAGCACTCGGTCGCCGAGGTCTGCAAGTCGCTGATCGCGGTCGGCCGCCCCGACTCCACCCCGGCCGCGATGACCATGCTCGGCACCACCACCGAGCAGGAGACCGTGGTCTCCGACCTCAAGCGCCTGGCCGCCGAGGCCAAGGGCATGGAGGTACCGGCGATGATCATCGTCGGGGACGTGGTGAGGTGGCGGGACCGGCTCGGCTGGTTCGAGGCCAAGCCGCTGTTCGGCTGGCGGGTGCTGGTGCCGCGCACCAAGGAGCAGGCCGCCTCGCTGTCGGAGCAGCTGCGCTCCTACGGCGCAGTCCCGGACGAGGTGCCGACGATCTCGGTCGAGCCGCCGCGCACCCCGCAGCAGATGGAGCGCGCGGTCAAGGGCCTGGTCACCGGCCGGTACGAGTGGGTGGTGTTCACCTCCACCAACGCCGTCCGCGCGGTGAAGGAGAAGTTCCAGGACTACGGCCTCGACGCGCGCGCGTTCGCCGGGCTGAAGGTCGCGGCCGTCGGCGAGGCGACCGCGCGGGCGCTGGCCGAGTTCGGCGTCCAGCCCGACCTCACGCCGTCCGGGCAGCAGTCGTCCGAGGGCCTGGTCGAGGTGTGGCCGCCCTACGACGAGGACCTCGACCCGATCAACCGGGTGCTGCTGCCGCGCGCCGACATCGCCACCGACACGCTCATCGCGGGCCTGACCGACCTCGGCTGGGAGTGCGAGGACGTGACCGCCTACCGGACCGTCCGGGCCGCGCCGCCGCCCGCGCCGATCCGCGAGGCGATCAAGGGCGGCGGGTTCGACGCGGTGCTGTTCACCTCGTCGTCCACGGTGAAGAACCTCATCGGCATCGCCGGCAAGCCGCACAACGTGACCGTCATCGCGTGCATCGGCCCGCAGACGGCCAAGACCGCCGAGGAGTACGGCCTGCGGGTGGACGTGATGTCGCCCAAGCCGTCGGTCTCCGCGCTGGCCGAGGCCCTCGCGGAGTACGGTGCGAGTCGGAGGGCCGCCCAGATCGAGAACGGCGACCCGTTGCGCAAGCCCAGCCAGATGCGCCGGGGCGCGCGCCGCCGCAAGTAGTGACCCCGCGGCGGGCGCCCGGTGACCCCGGCGCGCCCGCCGTTTTCGTTCGTCTGGAGATGACCGATATGTCCGCCCAGTTCCCCGTCGCCCGGCCGCGCCGCCTGCGCCGCACCCCCGCGCTGCGCCGGCTGACCGCCGAGACCCGGCTCGCCCCGGCCGACATGATCCTGCCGATGTTCGTCAAGGAGGGCATCGCCGAGCCGCAGCCGATCGGGTCCATGCCCGGCGTCGTCCAGCACACCCGCGAGTCGCTGCGCAAGGCCGCGCACGAGGCGGTCGAGGCGGGCGTCGGCGGCATCATCCTGTTCGGCGTCCCGATCCTGAAGGACGCCGTGGGCTCCGGCGCCGACGCGTCCGACGGGATCGTCCAGTCGGCGGTCCGCGACCTGGTGGCCGACCTCGGCGACTCGACCGTGATCATGACCGACGCGTGCCTGGACGAGTTCACCGACCACGGCCACTGCGGCGTCCTCACCGCGTCCGGCGAGGTCGACAACGACGCGACGCTGGAGCGGTACGCGTCGGTCGCGGTCTCGCAGGCCGCCGCCGGGTCCGCCGTGATCGCGCCGTCCGGGATGATGGACGGCCAGGTCGAGGCGATCCGCTCCGCGCTGGACGCGGCGGGCCACGAGAACGTGTCGATCCTGGGCTACTCGGTCAAGTACGCGTCCGCCTTCTACGGCCCGTTCCGCGAGGCCGCCGAGTGCGCGCCGCAGTTCGGCGACCGCGCCTCCTACCAGCAGGACCCGGCCAACGCCGACGAGTCCCTGCGCGAGGCCTTCCTCGACCTGGACGAGGGCGCCGACATGGTCATGGTGAAGCCCGCCGGGGCGTACCTGGACATCGTCCGGCGCGTCCGGGACGCGGTGGACGTGCCCGTCGCCGCCTACCAGGTCAGCGGCGAGTACGCGATGATCGAGGCCGCCGCCGCGAACGGCTGGCTGGACCGGGACCGCACGATCATGGAGTCGCTGACCGCGATCCGCCGGGCCGGCGCCGACATGATCCTCACCTACTACGCGACCGAGGTCGCCCGGAAGCTGGGCTGAGCCCGGCCGGCGGGGGCCGGAACCGGCCGCGAGGTAGGTGATCAATTGCCGGGGATCACTTCCTCCTAGTCACTTGGGACCGTTTCCGGGGGGTTGCCGTGTCCGCGCGATCCCCCGACCGGCATCATCGACTATCAAGAGAGCCGGATGGGGCCGGTGATCCGGTCCCGTGGTGATGGGGGGCGTCATCGTGCTTGCGGTCTCGGGCGGCAGGAGCAAACGGACCCGCGAACGGCCGCGCCCCATGAAGGAGGCGGCGCACGCGTACGCCGCCCTCGGCTGGCCCTGCGTACCCGGCGCCCATGTGGGCCGCGACCGCGCCTGCTCCTGCGACCGCGTCGGCTGTCCCGACCCGGCCGCCCATCCCGTCGCCGCCACGTGGGCCATCCAGGCCAGCGTCGACCCCGCCGTGATCGACCGGTGGTGGACCGAGCGGCCCGACGCCAACATCATCCTTCCGACCGGGCGCGTCTTCGACGTCTTCGACGTCCCGTCCGAGGCGGGGGCGAAGGCCCTGGCCCGGCTTGAGGCCGAGGGCCTCGCGGTCGGCCCGGTCGCCAGCGTCGCCGACGAGCGCTACCTGTTCTTCGTCGCCACCCGAGGCGCCCCCGTGGACGAGGACGAATGGTGGTCCTGCCACCTCGACTGCTCGCCCGAGACCGTCACCGAGACGCCCGGCATGCGCTGGCACTGCCGCGACAGCTACGTGGTCGCGCCGCAGTCCGTCCTTACCTATGGCCGGACGGTCGGCTGGATCCGGCCGCCCGAGAACGCCCCGCTCCCCGACCCCCTGCGCCTCCTCGAAGTCCTCGCCGACGCCTGCGAGACCCTCTAGCCGCCCGCCGCAGCGGCCTACCGCCTCACCTGCCTGGCCGCCGCCTCACCGGCCCGCCGCGGCCGCGTGGTCGGTTCCTGAGACGTAGCCGCTCGCCTGGAGGGTGAACAGGCGCGCGTACTCGCCGTCCAGCGCCATCAGCTCGTCGTGCGTGCCGCGCTCGGCGATCCGCCCGTCCGCCAGGACGACGATGAGGTCGGCCTCGCGCACCGCGCCGAGGCGGTGCGAGATCAGCACGCTCGTCCGGCCCGCCCGGTGCGCGCGCAGCGACGCGTGCACGGCGTGCTCGGCCTCGGCGTCCAGGCCGGAGCTGGGCTCGTCGAGCAGCAGCAGGTCCCGGTCGTCCCGCAGCAGCGCGCGGGCCAGCGCGAGCCGCTGCCACTGCCCGCCCGAGAGCGCCGCACCGGACGCGTCGCCGCTCCCGGCGAAGATCTTGCTCAGCATCGTGTCGTAGCCCTGGGGAAGGTCGCTGAGAGCCTCGTGGACGCCGGCGCGGCGCGCGGCGGCCTGGATCCGCTCCGGATCGTCCTGTGCGGCGAGGTCGCCGAGCATGATGTTCTCGGACGCCGTCAGGTCGTACTCCATGAAGTCCTGGAAGACGACGCCTACGCGGTCGCGCAGCTCGGCGGGGTCGAGATCGCGCAGGTCCGTGCCGTCCCAGGTGAGGGAGCCGCGGTCGGGGTCGTAGAGGCGGCAGAGCAGCCGGACGAGGGTGCTCTTGCCCGCGCCGTTCACGCCGACCAGCGCCAGGCTCTTCCCGTGCGGGACGACCAGGTCGATCCCGCGCAGCACCCACGGCTGGTCCTCGGCGTAGCGGAACCACACGTCCCGCAGCTCGACGCCGCGCCGCATCTCCGGGACGGGACGCGGGTCCGCGCGGACGGGCAGGTCCGGCTCGGCCTCGGTGATGGTCACGAAGTGCCCGAACAGCAGGAGCGCCTGGTGGGCGTCCGCCCAGCGGTCCACGATCTGCGCGAGCGCGGTCTGCACCCCGGCGACGGCCGCGACGAACATCGTCACGTCGCCGGGCGAGATCCGGTGCGAGGCGGCGGCCAGCACCGCCCACACGAGCCCGCCGGCCGCGACCGCGCCGCCGAGCAGGGCCAGCAGCCCCTGGCGGCGCAGCGTCGCGACGTCCACGCGGCGCTCGGCGGCGTCGGTGGCGCGCAGCTCGCCCAGCATCCGGCCGCGGAAGAAGCCGCCGAGCCCGAACAGCCGCACCTCCTTGGCGGCCTCCGGCCTGGTCAGCAGCTCGCCGTAGAAGATCTGGCGGCGCAGCCCGGGGCTGATGCCCCACATCGTGCGGGCGCGCTCGCGGCTCAGCCCGAGCTGGATCCACGCGGACGGCAGCGCGGCCAGGAAGATCACCGCGACCAGCCAGGGGTTGACCACCAGCAGCGTCCCGACGAACCCGGACAGCAGCAGCGCCGACTGCGCGATCGCGAGCGCGCCGGAGACCAGCCGCTCCGGGGCGTTCTCGCTGGACTCGCGGGCCAGGCGGAGCGTGTCCTGGAACCCGGGGCTCTCGAATCGGCGCAGGCCCGCGTCGGCGTTCACGGCGCGGAACAGCCGGTCCGACGCCAGCGCCCGGACGGACCGCTTCAGCTGCTTCTGGACGTAGGTGGACGCGTGCGGCAGGGCCGTCATCGACAACCCGCACGCGGCGAGCCCGGCGGCCAGGGGGAGCAGCGTGGAGCGGCCCTCGCCCGCGGACAGCGCGTCCAGGACGAGCTTGGTCAGCCACGCGGTCGCGACCGGAGCGAGGCCCGCCAGCACCGCGAGCGCGACGGCCACCGGCGTGGCGCGCGGATCCGCCCGCCACGTCAGGAAGGCGACGCTCGCGAGCCGCCGCCGCAGCGGCACGGTCACCGGCGACGGGGTCACGAGCGTCGCTCCCTTCATGTCACGGCCGCGTCAGCGGCGGTTCGCGTACGGCTTCGGACGCCGCGTGAGAAGCGGCGGTGTCAGAAGCGGCAGTAGGTGTGGCCGGCGACGATGCAGCACCAGGCGCCGGTCGTCGACCGCCAGCAGGTGTCGGCCTTGGCCGAGGTGGACGGCAGGAGCCGGTCGAGCACGCGGTCGCTGAGGCGTGTGAGGGAACGGACCATGGAAAGGCACCTCCGGTGCAGGGGGGTTGGTCGATCGGGTGAGGTCTCCGGTCGGGCGCGATGCCGACCGGGCGCGGTGCTTGATCAGGTGGGTGAGGTGCCTGATCAGGTGCAGTAGGTGTGACCGGCGTAGATGCAGCAGTGCATGCCGGTCGAGGTCCACCAGCAGGCCTCGGCCTTGGCCTTGGTGGACGGCAGGACCCTGTCCAGCATGCGGTCGCTCAGTCGGGTGAGGGCACGGACCATGGAGAACACCTCCATAGACGCCGGATCGCTCCGGGCGCGGGACTGGTCGAGCGCTTCGCACGCGGTTCCGGAACCCGCCCAGCGCTCGCTTGCCCAGAAGCTAACCGGCGGCGATCAAGGGCTCAAGAGGCCGGTTCCGCGTTGTGACTTCTGCGATCAGCGGCGAGTGGATCTTGGTGACAGTTGCCGGTTTGGCCGCTCTCAGGCGGCCTGCGGGCCGCAGCCCGGGTCGCCGCTCAGCAGGCCGTCGCTCAGCCGCCGCCCAGGCGTCGCAGGACGACGCCGAGCAGCCGCTCGCCGGAGTACAGGCCGCGCTGCCGCGAGTCGATGCTGTCCGGGTTGTCCCCGAACACCGCCAGCCGCCCGGGCGGGACCGTTCCAGCATCGGCCGGAACGCCGTCCGGTATGGGGTCGCCAGGGAGGGCGGCGACGCGCTTGACGTTCCAGATCGTCCGGGCGGGACCATCCGCGCCCGGCGGCGGGGCGGCGAGGTACTCGCCCGTGGACGGCGGCTCCAGGACGACGATGTCGCCGTTCCGGACGTCCGCGAGGGTGCGGCGGCGGACCAGCACGCGGTCGCCGTCCTGGAAGGTCGGGGCCATGCTGCGCCCCTCGACCGTGACCACGACCAGCCGCCGCCGGGCCGCCCGCGCGGCGAGCCCGGCGGTGAGCGCGACCGCGCCGAGCGCGCACGCCAGCGCCGTGCGCCGCGTGCCCGGCGGCGACGTCCGCTGCGCGTGTGCCGACGTCGCCCCGCGCGCGCACGCGAGCGACGTCCGTCGCGCGCGCAACAGCGACGTCCGTCTCATCAGGACGCTTCTCATCGGACGGTCAGGCGGTCGGCTTCGGGGCGGCGATCGGGGGCTTGCGCGCCCAGTCGCCGTAGGACGTCAGCAGCCAGTGCGGCTTAGCGCCCGCGCGCAGCTTCAGCTGGACGGGCCGGTTGGCCTTGTCCAGGCGCAGGAAGAACGTGACCTCCTGCGCGCCTGTGGCACGTGCCAGGTCGGCGTAGAGGCTCCCGAAGCCGGGTTGCTGCCCGAGGGCGCCCAGCGCGGCCGTCCCCTGGTAGACGGCCCCGGCGTGCTGGAGCTTCGTGGAGTTCTCCAGCAGGGCCGTCAGGGCCGGTACAGAGCCCGCGGAGCGGATCTGCTCCGCCAGCAGCGGGTAGCCCTTGGTCGACACCGGAGCGAGGCGCCAGCCCTTGCCCGCGCGCACGTAGGCGTTGTCGCCGATCACTACCGTCCGGCCGGGCTTCTTGGTGTCGCCCGTCCCGGCGAGCTGCATCATGTAGGACGGCTCGCCGCCCTGGACGAGCGTGAACGTGCCGTGCGCGGTGACGTTGACGCCCGGGCCCGTCCGGCGGAACGAGAACGACGCGGAGGGCGAGCGGTTCGTGGCGTCCCGGATCTGGGCGGCCAGCGTCGCGCCCGGGCCCTGCGGCGCGGGCGGCGTCGAGGGGGCCGTGGTCCGGGCCTCCTGGGACGGGTGCGGCGGGTCGGCGGTGTCCTTCTTGCCGCCGGTGAAGTAGTAGGCGGCGCCTCCGCCTCCGGCGAGGACCACGGCGACCGCGGCGATCACGGCCCAGCGGCGTCCGCCGCCGCCCCCGCCGGACGGCGCGGACACCCGGTTCTGGCCGGTGATGCGGATCCGGGCCGGGCTCGGCTCGGGGACGTCGGCGGTCTCCTTGACCAGCTCGGCCAGCCGGCCGCGGCCCTGCGCCTCCCAGGACGGCCCGTACGCCGCGACTGCCGCCTCCTCCAGCTCGGCGGCGAAGTCGGCCGCCGAGGCCGGGCGCTTCTCCGGCTCCTTGGCGAGGCCGTGCGCCAGGACGTCCCGCAGCGGACCCGGGACCTGGTCGACCGGGACGGGCGTCTCGCGGTGCGCCTTGGCCCAGCCGGAATTGCTGCGGGCGCTGAACGGCGGCCGTCCGGTCAGGCACTCGAAGAAGATCGCGGCGGCGGCGTACAGGTCGGACGCGACCGACGGCGGCGCGTCCTCCCACAGCTCGGGCGCGGCGTAGGCGGGCCCGGCGGTCGGACCGAAACCCAGGCCGAAGTCGGTGAGGCGGGCCTCGCCGTCCGGCGTGACCATCACGTTGGAGGGCCGCAGCGCGCCGTGCACGACCTCGCGGGTCTGCCCGGCCGCCAGGCCCAGCAGGACGCCGCCGAGCGCCGAGAGGGCCGCCAGCGGGCCGGAGGGGCCGCGCGCGGCGAGGATGCGGCGCAGCGAGACCCCCTCGGCGCGTTCCATCACGATCGCCGTGCCGCCGCTCGGGGAGGGGTTCTCGACGAAGTCGTAGAGGTCGACGACGTTCGGATCCTCCAGTTGGGACAGCCTGCGCGCGACCATCCGGTACCGCGACAGCAGCGCCTCGTCGGACTCCAGGCGCCTGTCGAGGTACCGCACGGCGACCTTGGTCTGCGTCATGTCGTCCACGGCGAGCACCACGCGCCCCGCGGAGCCGCCGCCAAGGTCCCGCTCGTGGGTGAATCCCGGAACCGTCCAGCCGTCGACCACGGTGTGAGCCATCCCTCCGATCCGGCGGCGCCGGTTGTGAGACCGGGGGTGCCGCCGCTCGCGGCACCGACATCCCGCCTGAAGCATTCTCGCCTGTCCGCAAGGGGCAGACGACGCCTTTGCTGGAATATCGGCCGGTACCAGGCGAGGTCAAGACGCGTCACCGAACTGCAACTGGTTGACTGGTGGGGTGACCGATGCAGACAAGTCCCAGGAGTTGTTCGAACGGGCCGGACGGGTCATCCCCGGCGGCGTGAACTCGCCGGTGAGAGCGTTCAGGGCGGTGGGCGGAACCCCCCGGTTCATCGCGTCGGCGCGCGGGCCCTACCTCACCGACGCGGACGGGAACGAGTACGTCGACCTCGTCTGCTCGTGGGGGCCGATGATCCTCGGGCACGCGCACCCGGCGGTCGTGGAGGCGGTGGCGAAGGCGGCCGAGCGCGGCACGTCCTACGGCGCGCCGTCGCAGGGCGAGGTCGAGCTGGCCGAGGAGATCGTCGCGCGGGCGCCGGTGGACCGCGTCCGGCTGGTGAACTCCGGCACCGAGGCGACCATGTCCGCGCTCCGGCTGGCGCGCGGGTTCACCGGCCGCTCCAAGGTCGTGAAGTTCGCCGGCTGCTACCACGGGCACGTGGACGCGCTGCTCGCCGCCGCCGGGTCCGGCGCGGCGACGTTCGGCCTCCCCGACACCCCCGGCGTGACCGGCGCGACCACCGCCGACACGATCGTGCTGCCCTACAACGACGTGATCGGCGTCGAGCGGGCGTTCGCCGACTTCGGCGGCGAGATCGCCTGCGTGATCACCGAGGCGGTGCCCTGCAACATGGGCGTCGTCCCCCCGACGAGCGGCTTCAACGCGCTGCTGAAGAGCCTGTGCGAGCGGCACGGCGCGCTGCTGGTCATCGACGAGGTGCTCACCGGGTTCCGCGCGTCCCGCTCCGGCTGGTACGGCGTGGAGGGCGTCGCGGGCGACCTGATGACGTTCGGCAAGGTGATGGGCGGCGGGCTGCCCGCCGCCGCCTTCGGCGGGCGCGCCGACGTGATGGACCGCCTCGCCCCGGCCGGTCCCGTCTACCAGGCCGGCACGCTCTCGGGGAACCCGCTCGCCACCGCGGGCGGCCTCGCCACGCTGCGGAACGCGACCGACGAGGTGTACGCGGCGATCGACCGCAACGCGGCGGCCGTGTCGCAGGCGGCGTCCGAGGCGCTGGCCAAGGAGGGCGTGCCGCACCGGCTGCAACACGCGAGCAACCTGTTCTCGATCTTCTTCACGGACGCCCCGGTCGTGCAGAACTTCGACGGCGCCCAGAAGCAGGACACCGCCGCCTTCGCCGCGTTCTTCCACGCGATGCTCGACCGAGGCGTCTACCTGCCGCCCTCGGCGTACGAGGTGTGGTTCCTGTCGGCCGCGCACGACGACACCGCGATCTCCAAGATCGTCGACGCCCTCCCGCACGCGGCGCGCGCCGCTGCCGAGGCTTCCGCCTAGTTCCCGCCGGTTGGGGGCGTACCGCTGGGACGCCCACAACCAGGTTCAGAACGCCCCGACCCTGCTCGGGACGCGCGTGACCGGGCTTAGACGGCCGACTTGAGGGCGCGTTCGACGGTTTCGGGGGCCGGGGGTAGGAAGGGCGCCCGGACGGACGGGTCGTCGATGATCCCGCGCGCGGCGAGGCACGCCTTGAGGACGGTCGGGGACGGCTCGGAGAACAGCGCGTCCACCAGAGGGACGAGCCGGTCGTGCATGGCGAGATCCAGGTTCGCGTAGGCGGACGGCACGAGGTTGGCCGTAGCCGCGATCACGCCGCCTGCGCCTAGGGCGAGCATGGGGTAGGCGTATGCGTCGTCCCCGCACAGGACCTTCTCGCCTGCCTCGGCCAGCAGGACGAGCGTGTCGGCGTCGATTCCTCCCGGACAGTGCTTCATCCCAACAACGCCGTCCAGGTCGAGGATGCGCAGGATGGTTTCGGCGGAGAGGGCCCGGCCCGTCCGGTAGGGGATGTTGTAGATGAGCACCGGGACGTCCACTGCGGACGCGACGGCGGCGAAGTGCCGCACGACGCCCTCTTCGGTCGGGCGCAGGTAGTACGGGGCGACGACGAGCAGCCGGTCCGCGTACGAGGCGCGCTCGCGCGCCTGCGCGATGGTGGCGTCCGTGCCCATCGTCCCGGCTCCGACGGTCAGCGGCGCGCCGTAGGCGTCGCAGACGTTCCGGGCGACGCGCAGGACGGTCTCCAGCTCGTCCGGGGAGAGCGTGGCGGGCTCGCCGGTGGTGCCGAGCGCGACCAGGCCGGACGCGCCGCCGTCGAGCACGTGCTTCGCGAGCCGTTCGAGCGAGGCGACGTCCACCTCGCCTTCGGGTGTGAAAGGTGTGACCAGCGGGACATGGGTTGCGTGCATCGAAGTCACCTCGTGGGTACGGGATCGGGTGTCCGGTCGAGCACCGGCGTCCGCCGCGGGCGGATGCGGACCGCGCCGAGCGCGACCCCGCCGACGATCAGCGCCGCCGCGCCCAGCCGCGCGGGGCTCACGTGCTCGTGCAGCACGACCACGGCCGCCGCCAGGCCGAACGGCGGGACGAGCAGGGAGTACATGCCGACCGTGCTGGCCTCGTACCGGCGCATGAGCAAGCCCCAGAGGCCGTAGCCGCCCAGCGTGGACAGGTAGGCGATGTAGGCCAGCGCGCCCAGCCCGGCCGCGGACGGGTGCGCCAGAGAGTGCCCGATCGCGTGCGGCCCCTCGAAGGCCAGCGACAGGGCGAGCATGGGCAGCGGCGGCACCAGCGACACCCACACCATGAAGCCGAACGAGTCGACCGGCGCGGTGGCGTGCGCGTTCATCCGGCGCATCGCCACGTTCGCCAGGCCCCACATGAACGCCGCGACGATGCACAGCAGGAACGCGCCGAGCGGTCCGCTCGTCCCGTCGGACTGGAGCACGCCGAGCCACGCGACCCCGCCGAACGCGACCGCCATCCCGGCGATCTGGCCCGCGCTCAGCCGCTCTCGTAGCGTCGCCCAGGCGACCAGCGCGGTGAACAGCGCGGACAGTTGCAGCACCACCGACGACAGCCCGGCGGGCATGCCGATCCGCATCGCGATGAACAGCAGCCCGAACTGCCCGACGCCGAGCGGCAGGCCGACCAGCAGCAGCCAGCGCGCCGGGACCGGCGGGCGCCGGACGACGAACACGGCCGGCAGCGCGGCCACGGTGAAACGCAGCGCGGCGAAGAACAGCGGCGGGTAGTGTTCGAGGCCGATCTTGATCGGGACGAAGTTGAACCCCCACACCGCGGCGATCAGGACGGCGAGCAGGACGTGGCGGGAACGCATCCCCCGATCGTTCGCCACCTCAGTGTTTAGGACAAGCTAGATCTTCTTGACAGATGGATTTAGCATTGCTTCATGCTTGATCTGGAAAGGCTGCGCGCGCTGCACTCCGTGGCGACCTACGGGTCGGTCAGCGCGGCCGCCGACGTGCTGCACGTCACCACCTCCGCCGTCTCCCAGCAGCTCGCCAAGCTGGAGCGGGAGACCGGCCAGAAGCTGCTGGAGCGCAACGGCCGCGGGGTCCGGCTGACCGACGCCGCGCAGCTGCTCGTCGGGCACGCCGGGCGCATCCTGTCCCTGGTCGAGCAGGCCCAGGCCGACCTGGAGGCGCACCGCGGCGCGGTCGTCGGCCAGCTGTCGGTCGGCGCGTTCCCGACCGCGATCCGCGGGCTGTTCCCGGCCGCCATGCGCGCGCTCCGCGCCGAGCATCCCGACCTCCGCGTTTTGCTCAGCGAGCTGGACCCGCTGGAGAGCATGCCGCTCGTCCTGCGCGGCGACCTCGACATGGCCGTCGTCCAGGACTGGAACAACGAGCCGCTCCCGCTGCCCGAGGGCCTGGTGAAGGGCGCGATCTGCGCGGACGTCGCGGACGTCGCGCTCCCGCCCGGCCACCGGCTGGCGGGCTGCAACGGGATCGACCTGGAGGAGCTGGCGGGCGAGATCTGGATCAGCTCCACGCCCGGCTCGATCTGCTGCGACTGGCTGAACCGGACGCTCCGCTCGATCGACTGCGAGCCGCACATCGACCACCACGCCTACGAGTTCGCGACCCAGCTCTCGCTGGTCGCGGCCGGGCTCGGCATCGCGATCCTGCCCCGGCTCGGGCGCTGCGACGTCCCGCCCGAGGTCGAGGTCGTCACCCTCAAGGCGCCGCTCACCCGGCGCGTCTACGCCGTCTGGCGCGAGGAGGCCGCCCGCCGCCCCGCCATCCGCGCCGCCCTGGACGCCTTCCGCAAGGCCGTCCCCTCCGACGTCCCCATCCCCGCCTGACCTTCCCATCCCCGCCTGACCTTCCCGGGCCCGCCTGGCTGCCCTGGACGCGCTGTCCCGGGCCCGCCTGACCTGTCCTTCCCGGCCTGATTCCCCGGTCGCCGGGACGGCTTGGGCGGATGCGGGGCGGGTCGGGCCCGCGTTCCGCTACATTCGCCCGGATTGATCGGATCCGGGGGTGTGTGCGGGCGATGGACGGGTGGCGCGTCCCGGGGTTCACGACCGTCCGGACGCTGGGACAGGGCGGGCAGGGCTCGGTCGTGCTCGCCCGGCACGACGCGAGCGGCACGCTCGTCGCGATCAAGTACGTCGACGACCGCGCGGACCGCGCGCTGCTCCGGCGCGAGGCCGCCATGCTCGGACGCGCCGCGAGCCCGCACGTCGCGCGCCTGTTCCAGCTCGTGGAGACCGCCGAGGGCGCGGCGATCGTGATGGAGGCCGTGGACGGCGTCCCGCTGCGGACCGTCCTCGAACGGCACGGCGCGCTCGCCCCCGAGGCCGCGCTGACCGTGCTCAAGGGCTCGCTGCTCGGGCTGGCCGCGGCGCACGGGCTCGGCGTCGTCCACCGCGACTACAAGCCCGCCAACGTCGTCGTCCCGCCGGACGGGCGCAGCAAGCTGATCGACTTCGGCATCGCGGTCACCGCCGGGCGCGCGAGCGGCGGCGCGGGAACGCCCGCATACATGGCGCCCGAGCAGTGGCGGCACGGCGTCGCGACACCGGCGACCGACGTGTACGCCGCGACCTGCGTGTTCTTCGAGTGCGTGACGGGACGTCGTCCTTTCGCCGGCGGCCAGACCGTCCTTGAGCACGCGCACGTGAACGAGCCGCCGCCCGTCGAGGCCGTCCCGGAGCCGCTGCGGAACCTGGTCGCGCACGGCATGGCCAAGGACCCGGCGCGCCGCCCGCCGAGCGCCTCGGCCTTCGTCGGCGAGCTTGAGGCCGTCGCCTCCGCCGTGTACGGGCCGGATTGGGAGGGACGGGGCGTCCGGGCGCTCGCGGCGTCCGCGGCGGCCCTGGCGTCGCTTTTCCCGATCGCCGCGCTGCTCGGCTCAGGTGGGGGAGCGGCCGGTGCTGGGGTCGGGGCGTCCGCTGCGGGGACTTCGGTGGCGGGCGCGGCGTCCCAAGGGCTGCTGGCGTCCACCACGACGAAGATCGCGCTGGGCGTCGTCGCGACCGTCCTGGTCGCGGGAGGCGGCGCGGCGGCCGTCCGGCAGTACGCGTCCTCGCCGGCGCCGAAACCGCGCCCGACGCCGACACCGACTCCGACCGTCCAGCTCGTCGCGTCGAAGCAGTGCAAGGTCACCGGGCCGCTCGGCGACGACCAGACCCCGAAGGACGCGGCTCCGGCGGTCAAGGTTCCTGTCCGGCTGCCGGTCGGCGCGGCCCTGTACCGGTTCCAGAAGGACACCTACGTGATCGGGCCGTCCGGGCAGGACTGCTCGGCGTCGAGCGGCAACGGCGGCGGCGGGTCCGGCGTCGGCTCGGGCCGCGCGGGATCGGTCCAGACGTTCGAGGCCTACAGCCTCGGCACGAGCAAGATCCACGTCTGCCTGTACTTCCCGGACTCGCCGGACGCCGCGAAGATCCGCCGCACGGAGCCGTGCACGTCCGACATCAAGGGCCTGACCCCGCTGGACACCGGCGATCCGGGCGTCCAGGCGGTCACCGCGCCGAACGCCGTCGCAGCCGCGGACCGCCCGCCGTCGCCGTACGTGTCGGTGGTGCTCGCGCTCCTGAAGGGCGGCTCGATCACCTGCGTCCAGCCGCTCGCGAAGGCCGACATCTGCACCGCCGCGCTGACCTACTACGTCGCCGGCGCGGGCGCCGCCGCCAAGAAGCCGTTCTCGCCGTCCACGCTGGAAGGGATCCGCGCGCGGATCGCCCGTGCGGTCGCCGCCTCGAAGCGCTGAGCTGGGATGATGATCGTATGACCTACGAGCTGCTGATCTGGCGCTCCGACCGGCTGCTGACCCGGGAGGACGCGGCGCAGATCCAGGAGACCGAGCCGGAGCCGACCCCGGCGGTCGCCGAGTTCGCCACCGAGCTGGGCCGCCTCCACCCGGACGTCGGGATCGCCGCGACCGACCGGTTCGCCCGGGTCACGATGGCCGACGACCGCGCCGACCAGGTGTCCACGGACGTCTACGCCATCGCGCAGGGCCAGGGCCTGGTCGTCTGGGATCCGGTCCGCGAGCTCGTCCACAACCTCGCGCCGGTGGGCGTCTACCAGGGCATGCAGCTGCACACCGGCGACGGCATGATCGTGATCGACCCGGACCTCGGGCTCGTCCGGGACGTCCTGGCCCGGCTGGACCTCGCCAACCCGTTCGCCGCCCTCGTCGTCTTCGGCCACCACTTCATCCAGGTGTCCCCGGAGGACGGCGGCTACGAGCTGGAGTACAAGGACGGCGCGCGCGGCGCCCTCTACCGCACGCGCATCCCCTTCCTGGTCGACGTCCAGCGGGCCTTCACCGAGTACGCCAACGACGACCGCGGCTACCTCGACCGCCACACCTGGGAGACCGTCAGTACCGGATGACGGCCCCGGCCGAATCGGGCCGTCCGCCCCAGATGTAGTCGCCCGAGCCCCAAACGGACGCGCCGCCCGGCACCCGCGAGAGCTGCGCGACGCGCAGCGCCTTGCCCTTGCGCGCGGGCAGCTTCGCCTCCGTCCAGCGTCCGTCGGCGAAGTGGTACACGCGGAACGTCGTGGACGCCCAGACGCCGCCCTTCCCGTCCGAGGCGAGCGAGACGACCGGGTTCCCGCCCGGCGGGTCGATCCGCTTCCAGGCACGGCCGTTCCAGTGCAGCGCGACCGGGCGGGGCAGCAGATCGGCGCCGACCTGCGCGTACCGCGTCCCGGCGACCCACACGTCCGAGGACGACCGCGCCGCGATCGCCGACAGCGTGCTTCCGCGCTGCTTCACCACGGGCAGCGCGGGGAGCTTCACCCGAGTCCACGATCTGCCGTTCCAGCGCGCGACGACCGACTTGGCCGAGGTGCCCGCGTGGTCGATCCCGACGGTCCACATGTCTTTGGCGGACGCCGCGGCGCCGCCCCGCATCAGGAACCCCAGGCGGGGATGCGTCCAGGCCCGGCCGTCGAAGTGGTACGTGCTGAAGGTGATGAGGTCGTCGCTGCCGTAGACCCAGACGTCCTTCGGGCCGTTCACGACCGCGCCCTCGATCGGCGACGTGATCTTCCAGGTGCGGACGGCCTTCCAGCTGCGGCCGTCCCAGTGCAGCGCCACCTGAACGCTGTAGCCGGCGCTTCCGAACGCCCAGACGTCATTCGGCGCCGAGCCGGCGACCGCCGTGAGCGAGATCTTCCGGTACGCGGCGGGCAGGGTGGGCTCGGTCCAGCGGCGCCCGTCGAAGCGCCAGGTATGGGCGTGCCCGGAGGCGTTGCCGACCACCCAGACGTTCTTGCTGTTGATCGCCGCGATCCCGTGGAAGGCCGCCCTGGCGTCGTAGCGGGCGAGCTTCCAGGAGGGCGCGGCGGCATCGGCGGCGACGGGCGCCAGGACGGCGCCCAGGAGCGCTCCGGTGGCGGCGAGCGTCAAGGAACGGTGCATTGCGGCCTTTCTTCGTGGCCGTGGGGACGGGGCGCCGGGATGATCTTCTCGACGTCCCGTCCTGGCCGGGGGGGGGTGCGGGCTTCGGGCGGCCGCCGGGGTCCCTTGGAGGGGCCCCGGCGGCGGGGGTGATGCCCGATTCGTCCTATCTTGTGTGACAGTGGGGTTGGAGTCGGCGCTGTTCAGTGTGGGTACGAAGCGTCAGCGGGGGCGGGGGTGCGCCATGTCGGGAACCGAGGTCGGAGAGCTCATCGGTGCGGTCGAGCTGAACGCCGTGGCGTCCAGCGTGGCGCTCGCGCGGGAGTTCGTCCGGCACGAGCTGGCGGACGATCCGCGCTGCGACACCGCCGAGCTCCTCGTCTCCGAGGCGTGCACCAACAGCGTCCGGCACTCCCGCTCGCGCGACGGCGGCAGCTTCACCCTCGCCCTGCATGACAGGCACGGCGTCCTGCATTGCGAGATCGTGGACGACGGCGCCGCCACCCTCCCCACCAGGCGCGAAGGCGACGAACCCCGCGACAACGGCTACGGCATCGTCCTCATCGAGGCCATGGCCGACCGCTTCGGCTACACCGCCGACCCGTCCGGAAGCCTCCACACCTGGTTCGAACTCTCCCTCTAGCCGAGGTTCAGCGCCTCTAGCCGAGGTTCAGCGCGTCCCGCTGTAGACGACCGTGTCGTAGAACGGCGCGGGCCCGTACTCGATCACGCCGATCGCCCAGAGCGCCGGAGAGTGGGGGATCGCCGCGAGCGTGCGGAAGTACGGGCGGCCCAGCCGGTGCTTGGGCGGCGACTGCGCCACCCACTTGCCCTTGACCAGATGGAACAGGTCGGTGCCGCCGACCGTGGAGCTCCGCGAGAGCCAGGCTCCGCCGCGTCCGTCCGCCACGGCGGCCACGAGCGGGGCCTTGGCGGACTTCCCGCGCGGACCCGCGTACTTCGTCCAGGACCGTCCGTTCCAGTGGAACGCCACCGGCGTCTCGGTCGTCCCGGACCGGACGCCGCCGACCGCCCACACGTCGCTCGCCGTCCGCGCGCTCACCGCGCGGATGTCGAGCGCGCCCGAACCGATCTTGACGGCCCGCCACGTCCGGCCGTCGTAGTGCAGCACGGACCTCCCGGTCGTGGCCCAGATGTTCTTGGACGAGACCCCGCTGACCTGCTCGATCGTGCCGGGCGTCGGCACCTTCCGCCAGGTCGAGCCGTTGAAGTGCCAGGCGCCCAGCCCGCCGTCGCCGAACGCCCAGGTGTCCTTCGCGCCGAAGGTGACGCCGGTGAACAGGCTCGTCTCGCGCTTCCAGGTGTGCTGGACCGTCCAGGCCCGGCCGTTCCAGCGCAGCGCGTGCACCATGCGCCCGTCGGCGTTGGTCGCGGTCGACGCGAACGCCCAGACATTGCCCGAGGACGACGCGGACACCTCGTCGACCCCGCTCTCGGTGTTCCGCTTCGAGGTCAGCGCGGCGGGCAGCGGCGTGTTCCTCCAGCGGCGCCCGTCGAAGTGCTGGATCGCCGAGAAGTCCCTCGCGACGTTGTCCCAGCTACCGGCGAGCCAGACGTCGCGCGGGCCCAGCGCCGCGACGGACGCCAGGCCGTTGCTCACGTTCCCGAGGGTGCGGGAGGCGTTGATGTCGTAGGTGAGTTTCCAGTGGGACGTGGCGGCGGACGCGGGGGAGGCCGTGACAGCCGCGAGGGCGGTGGCGGTCAGGGCGGCTGCCAGGGGCAGGGGACGCGGCATGGCGGGCCTTTCGGTCGGAGTGACGCGATCTTGACGCGCGAGGGGCGCCGCCGGTTGACAGCCCTGGCGAAGGGCGGCCGGCCGGGGGAGAGGGCGGCGCGCCTGGGGACGAGGGGGCGGGGCGGGGGGCCGCCGCCGGGCGGGTAGCCTGGCGACGCGATGAGTGAAAAGACGATCGTTCACCTGCTGCGGCACGGTGAGGTGCACAATCCTGACGGGGTCCTGTACGGCCGGCTGCCCGGTTTCCGCCTGAGCGAGGACGGGAACGAGATGGCGCGCGCCTCGGCCAAGTGGTTCGAGGGGCGCGACGTGACCGCGCTGTACTCCTCGCCCATGCAGCGCGCGCTGGAGACGGCGGCCCCGCTGGTGGACGCGTTCGAGCTGCCGGTCACCGTGGACGATCGGCTGATCGAGGCGGACAACCACTTCGAGGGCCTGACGTTCGGCGCCGGCGCGGGCAGCCTGCGGCGGCCGGAGCACTGGCGCTACCTGTGGAACCCGTTCCGGCCGTCCTGGGGTGAGCCTTACACCGAGATCGCCCGCCGCATGCGATCTGCGGTGATCGCCGCGCGGGACGCCGCGTCCGGGCACGAGGCCGTCCTGGTGAGCCACCAGCTGCCCATCTGGATCCTGCGCCTGCACGCCGAGCACCGCAGGCTGTGGCACCACCCCGGCAGGCGCGAGTGCAACCTCGCCAGCGTCACCAGCCTGGAGTTCGAGGGCTCCCGGCTGGTCGGGACGTCCTATGCCGAGCCCGCCGCGGGCATCGGCCGGGGGACCGGTGTCGCGGGCGCCTGACCCGGTCGGTACATTGAGTACTACGTCTTGTAGTAGGAGGGTGCGTTGAGCCCCCGGATCTCCCTCGTCTGCGCCGTCGCGGCGTCCTCGGTGGTGCTGCTCGCCGGTTGCGCGGGCGGCGGCACCGGCGGCCCGAGCGGCGGCGACAACCGGTTCATCGCGGGCAACGGCAAGGTCCAGGAGGTGGCGTCCACCGGGCGCCATGCCGCGCCGTCCGCCGAGGGGAGCACCCTCGAAGGCAGGCAGGTCAAGCTGTCCGACCTGCGCGGCAAGGTCGTCGTGGTGAACTTCTGGGCGTCCTGGTGCGCGCCCTGCCGGGGCGAGGCCCCGTCGCTGGAGCAGGTCTACCAGCAGAACAAGAACAGCGGCGTCGAGTTCCTCGGCGTCAACTTCAAGGACGACAAGGACAACGCGCTCGCCTTCGAGCGCCGGTTCAAGGTGTCCTTCCCGAGCCTGTTCGACGGGGACGGCCGCGTCGGCCTCGCCTTCAAGGACGTCCCGCCGAACGCGATCCCGACCACGCTGGTCCTCGACCGGCAGGGCCGGGTCGCGGCGCGGATGCTCGGCGCCACGACGTTCTCCACGCTGAACCCCGTCGTGACCAAGGTGCTCGCGGAGAAGTGATGCTCGCGGCGGTGAACACCGAGACGACCGTCACCAGCGGCTCGCTGCTGGCGGCGGCGCCGCTGGCCGCGCTCGCCGGGCTGGTGTCGTTCGTGTCGCCGTGCGTGCTGCCGCTCGTCCCCGGCTACCTGTCCTACGTGACCGGGATGACCGGCGCCGACCTCGCCGAGCAGCGGCGCGGCCGGCTGCTCGGCGGCGTCGCGCTGTTCGTCGGCGGGTTCACCTTCGTGTTCGTCAGCATGGGCGCGGTCGCGGGCGGCTTCGGCCGCTGGATGCTGGAGTACCAGACCACGATCCAGCGCGTCCTCGGCGTCATGACGATCGTGTTCGGGCTGGCGTTCATGGGCTTCATCCCCGGCCTCCAGCGGACCCTGAAGTCGGGCCGGGTGCCCGCCGCGGGCCTCGCCGGCGCGCCGCTGCTCGGCGTGATCTTCGGCCTCGGCTGGACGCCGTGCATCGGCCCGACGCTCGCCGCCGTCCAGTCCCTGGCGATCACCGAGGCCAGCTCGTCCCGCGGGGCGCTGCTGTCGGTGGCCTACTGTGTCGGGTTGGGCCTGCCGTTCCTGCTCACCGCGCTCGCCTACCGCCGGGCGCTAGGCGCGTTCGCCGCCGTCAAGCGGCACTACGCGCTGGTCATGCGGGTCGGCGGCGGGATGCTGGTGCTGATCGGAATCGCGCTGGTGACCGGGCTCTGGAACGAGATGACCATCCAGATGAAGTCGTTCATCGGCGGCTTCGAGACCCCGATTTGATGAGCCATGGCCGACACTGACACTGAGCGCGACAAGGCGTCCGACCAGGGCGAAGCCGACAAGCCGACCGAAGCCGACAAGCCGACCGAGGTCGACACGACGGCCGAGGTCGACACGACGGCCGAGGTCGACACGACGGCCGAGGCCGGTCGGGCCGACGAGGTCGAGGAGGCGGCGACCGCCGCCCCGGCCGCACGGACGCCCGCCGCCGACGGGCCGCGCCCGAAGGGGATCGGACCGCTCGGCTGGCTGCGCTGGGCGTGGCGGCAGCTCACCACCATGCGCACCGCCCTCGTCCTGCTGTTCCTGGTGGCGCTCGGCGCGATCCCGAGCTCGTTCCTGCCGCAGCGCGGGCAGGCGCCGGAGAAGGTCGACCGCTACTTCCAGCAGCACAAGGCGCTCGCGCCGTGGCTCGACAAGTTCTCCCTGTTCAACGTGTTCTCCGCGCCCTGGTTCGCGGCGATCTACATCCTGCTGTTCGTGTCGCTCGCGGGGTGCGTCCTGCCGCGGCTGGTCAAGCACTTCCAGGCGATGCGCGCGCAGCCGCCCGCGGCGCCGCGCAACCTTACCCGGCTGCCGCAGACCGCGACGTTCGAGACGTCCCGGACGCCGGACGAGGTGCTCGCCGAGGCGAAGGCCCTGCTGAGGAAGCGCCGGTTCCGGGTCGCGGACGGCACGGGCTCCGTCGCGTCCGAGAAGGGCTACGCGGGCGAGCTGGGCAACCTGCTGTTCCACCTGGCGCTGCTCGGACTGCTGTTCTCGCTCGGCGTCGGCAACCTGTTCGGCTACCGCGGGGACGTCCTGCTCCGCGAGGGCTCGTCCTTCGGGAACACGCTCGCCCAGTACGACCAGTTCAAGCCCGGCCGCATGTTCGACACCAACGAGCTGTCGCCCTTCTCGATCACCCTGGACGACTTCCAGGCCAAGTACGAGCTCAAGGGCGAGAAGCGCGGCCAGGCCACCGACTTCCACGCCGCGATCACCTACCGCGACAAGCCGACCGGCCCGGCCAAGCGCTACAACCTGCGCGTCAACCACCCGCTGGAGGTCGGCGGCGCGAAGGTCTACCTGCTCGGCCACGGCTACGCGCCGCAGTTCACCGTCCGGGACGGCAAGGGCCAGATCGCGTTCCGCGGCGCCGTCCCGTTCCTGCCGCAGAACCCGCGCACCCTGCAGTCCGAGGGCGTGATCAAGGCCCCGGACGCGCAGCCCACCCAGCTCGCCTTCTACGCGATCTTCTGGCCGACCGCGACCGCCACCCCGGACGGCAAGCAGATCGTCTCGGAGTTCCCCGCCGCGCTGCGCCCGGTCATCTCGATCGTCGGCTTCAAGGGCGACCTCGGCCTCGACAACGGCGGCGCCCAGTCGGTGTACCAGCTGGAGGGCATCGGCAAGACGCTGAACCCGGTCAAGGGCGGCGAGAAGCTGATGGAGCCGGGGGAGACCTTCAAGCTCCCCGACGGCTCCGGCTCGGTCACCTTCGACGGCGTCAAGGAGTGGACGAGCCTGTCGGTCAACCACGACCCGGGCCGGATGCCCGCGCTGGTCGCGGCCGTCCTCGCCATCCTCGGCGTGATCACCTCGTTCACCGTCCGGCGGCGCAGGGTGTGGGTCCGTGCGAGCGCCGCGGAGGACGGGCGTACCGTGGTGCATGTCGGCGGGCTCACGCTCGGGAACCCGACCCCGGAGTTCGACGACGTGGTCACCGCCCTGCGCGGCACGCCGCCCGAGGCCTCCGGCGAACCGGAGCACACGCCGGACGCCGCGTCCAGCGGACCGGAGCACGAGTCGGACGGCGCGTCCGACGAACCGGAGCACACGCCGGACGCCGCGTCCGGCGGCGAACCATCCGAACAGTCCGGGGCCGCGACGTCCACGTCGGCGACCGACGACCCTTCTGACAAGGAGTGACGAGGGTGAATACCGCCGACCTCGCCAACCTGAGCGACAAGCTGATGGTCAGCACCGTCGTGCTGTACATCGTCGCGCTGGTCGCCTACGCGGCCGACCTCGGCTTCGGCCGGAAGCGACGTCCCGCCGCCGCGACCGCCCGCGCCGAGGCGAAGGTCCTGGTCGGCGCGAACGGCCCGGAGGAGACGGTCACCGAGGTCGCCGCTCCGGCCGAGCCCGAGGACGACGGCCGCCGGCACATCGACTGGGCCCGCCTCGCCGTCGTGCTGAACCTGCTCGGCTGGGCGTCCCACCTCGGCGTCATCCTGACCCGAGGCACCGCGGCGCACCGCTGGCCGTGGGGCAACATGTACGAGTTCCTCACCGCCATCGCGTTCGCCGCCGTGACCGCCTACCTGGTCGTCCTGGCCCGGTACAAGGCCCGCTTCCTCGGCGCCTTCGTCATGTTCGCCGCCGTCATCGCCCTGGGCGTCGCGAACATCTGGCTCTACGACGCGGTCGGCCCGGTCACCCCGGCGCTGAACTCCTACTGGATCGCCATCCACGTCACCGCCGCGATCATCGCGACGGGCTCCTTCACGGTCGCGGGCGCGGCCACGATCCTCTACCTGCTGAAGTCCCGCCGCGAGGCCGCCGGCCCCGTCGCCGAGGACTCCTTCTGGTCCCGCGTCCCGGCCATCGACGCCCTCGACCGCCTCTCCCTGCGCGTCACCACCTTCGCCTTCCCGATCTGGACGGCCGCCATCGTCATGGGCGCCATCTGGGCCGACCAGGCGTGGGGCCGCTACTGGGGCTGGGACCCCAAGGAGACCTGGTCCTTCGTCACCTGGATCGCCTACGCCGCCTACCTCCACGCCCGCGCCACCGCCGGCTGGAAGGGCCGCAAGGCCGCCCTGCTCTCCCTGGTCGCCTTCGCCTGCCTCATCTTCAACTTCTTCGGCGTCAACTACATGTTCTCGGGACTCCACTCCTACGCCTGACCCACCACCGAAAGGGCGCTCTCCGCTTCCGGAGGGCGCCCTTTCGCGCGCCTGGCGAACACCCGCTGCCCACCGCCTGAGCGAAGTTATCCACAGGCTCCGCATCGACTTGTGATCAGCACGCGCCGTCCCGGATGATCGCTTGAGCACAGTCCGTGACGAAAGGATCACAGTCATGCATCTCGCTCAGATCTGGCCCCTCATCGCCGCCGCCGTGGCGATCGTCGGCGTCATCTTCCGCCAGATGGGCCTCATCCGCTCCGAACTCACCACCCGCATCGACGGCGTCGCCACCCGGCTCGACACGAAGATCGACGGTGCCCGCGGCGAGCTCGAC
The DNA here is from genome assembly GCF_024172125.1 of Actinomadura rupiterrae. Lineage (GTDB taxonomy): Bacteria > Actinomycetota > Actinomycetes > Streptosporangiales > Streptosporangiaceae > Spirillospora > Spirillospora rupiterrae. The sequence goes on along the minus strand of NZ_JAMZEA010000018.1, from coordinate 161,607 downwards.
GCCAAGATGGACGGCACCAACGCCCGCATCGACGGCCTCCGCGCCGAGATGAGCGCGAAGTTCGACGGCCTGCGCAACGAGATCCTCGCCGCCCTCAGACCGATGGCGAACACGGTCGAACGCCTGGACCAGGACCTCCGCGACCACCTCAAGACCCACCACGGGCCCACCTAGCGTCCTGCCTTGGCCGCATCGGCCGGGCTGAGTGTGGCTCTTGCTCCGCTTGCCGTGGGAGGGCGCGGCCCCCTCCTGGCATCTTTCGCGTTCGCAAGGGCGCCCTGTGCGGACGTGGGGCCTCGGCGGTGGCGTTCGGCTTTGTTGTCCGGTGCGGGAGGAGGCGCGGGGCGGGGGTCAGTCGTCGCCGTGGATGCGGCGGTTGAGGGCGTTGAGGAAGGCCGGGTCGTCGTCGGGGCCTTTGGGGGCCTCGGGGTGCGGGACGGTCTGGGAACCGGGAGGCCACAGGACCGATTCCATCGACCGGCCGCGCGGGCGGCCGGCCAGCAGCCAGAGGAGGCCGCCGGGGAGGAAGCCGAGGAGGGTGATGAGCAGCCAGACCGACTTCGGGAGGAGGCGAACCTCGCGTTCGTCGCTGGTGAGGATGTCCAGCAGGCAGAACAGCCAGCCCGCGACGAGGACGACAGCGATCAGCGCATAGGCCATGGGACAACGGTAGTCCTCGACCCAGGGGGATGACGGCGTGTCGGGATACGGCTTACGCTGCCCGGAGGCCCCGCACGGGGTTCCGAGAACGCGAGGAGCCCGATGCGGTTCAAAGGCATCCATCGCCGGTCCCCCGGAGGCGGGTCGCGCGCCGGCGACGCCCGGTACTCGCCCTCGCCGCCCGACCCCGGGCGGTCGCGGGACTCGGGTGCCTGGCAGACCCCGGAGCCGGCGCAGATCCGGCCGCGGGGCGCCCAGCCGCGGGACAGGTTCGGCAAGTTCCGCAAGGGCGGGCGGGACGACGCGTACGCCGCCCGGCCCGAGGGCGACGTCCCCGGTCCGGACCCGGCGGCCGCCGGCGGACGGCACCGGATGCGCGGCGACCAGCCGGCGAAGCTCTACTCGTGGAGCGACTTCGAGCTGGACGACGAGCCGGCCCCGCTGCGCGCGGCGCCGCGCCCGCCGGACAGTCCGCGGATGCTGGACGGCCTGCGGCACTGCGGCGTCCTGGAGAACGTCCTGCACCGGCAGTGGGACGCGCGCCAGGGGCCGCCGTCGCCCGAGGTCGTCCGGGCCGTGGAGAGCCTGGCGTCGCTGCCGGACGAGCTGAAGCGCAAACTCGCCGACGGCCTGTCCGGAATCTACGTCGGGCCCGGCGGCGTCCCGCACCTGGACGACATGGGGCACCTGCGCGGCCGTCCCCTGCCGTCCGGCCGGGCCACGTGGGACATCTGCGCGGGCGCGTACGGCGACCGGAAGATCGTCGTCGGCGACCGCCCGTCCCCGACGCCGGACGTGATGATGCACGAGGTCGGGCACGCGCTGGACGACATCGACGGCGAGTCCGGCGGGTGGCAGTCCGACAGCGCGGGTTTCCGGCAGCTGTACGAGATGTGCCGTCCGTACCTGATGAGCGACTTCCACCAGCAGCCGGACGCGCTCGGCCGCAGGGAGTTCTTCGCGGACGCGTTCGCCGCCATTTCGGCCCGGCAGCGACCGGCATTGGTGGATATGCTCTCCGGCAACATCCGCGCCGCCCTTGAGGTCATGCTGTTCTTCAACCGCAGATACGGAATCTGACCCGACCCTCCGCCAACGGAATCCGAACCCGGCGCCCGCTCCCGGAGTCCGACCGTCCGCCAACGGCATCCGTACCGAACTCCGCACCCGACCGATAACCCAGCGAGCTCCACCCCACGGAGCTCCCCCAGGACCAAGGTTCACGGAGCGCGCTTCGAACCCCCGCTTCCGGGGAGTGCGAAACCGAGCTCCGGCCCACGGAGTCCAACCGTCCGCCAACGGAAGACCAGCCATCGAAGGTGATTCCCGATGTACGTGATCCGGCTCCCCGACGGCACGCTCCGGGTGCCGCACGGCGTCCTGCTCGACGGCGGTGACGAGGGACGGGTCATCGCCGACGCGTACGTGGAGATCGGCCCGGACGACCCCGACTACGAGCGCCTCCTGGCCCAGTCGCTCACCGAGGAGGAGCTGGAGGAGCGCCGCAGGGCATGGCGCGAAGGCGACGCCGACCTCCAGGCCGCCTTCGAAGCCTGGAAAGCCGAGAACGACACCTGACCACCGCCGTCGGAACGGTGCAAAACCCTCTGACCTGCAACAACGCCCTTACAACCGCAGCCCGCGGTCCGGGTGGGTGGCGAGGACGCGCGGGCGCGGCGGGTCGCCCGCGCGTGCTCGACGGGGTCGTGCGGCGCCCGGGACACGGGCGCGAAAAACAGAAGACCGCCTGCTACCGGCGGGCAAGGCCGGGGAGGCGGGCCGGAAAGGCGGCGGCGGGACCGTCCGCGCCGAGTGAGCGCGGGCGGGTCCCGTCAGCGGACGGCCGAGTGCTCTACGACCGGTTCGTCTCCGCGCAGCAGCGCGTGCACTTCGGACTCGCGGAAGCGGCGGTGGCCGCCGGGGGTCCGGATGCTGCTGATGCGCCCCGCCGCCGCCCATCGGGTGACCGTCTTCGGATCGACCCTGAAGAGGGCGGCGACCTCTCCGGGGGTCAGCAGGCGCTCGCTCGTGCTCTCCACGTTCTCTCTCCCCCTTTGTCCCGCTCTCGGCGCGGGTGGACTGTTTCCTAGTGTGGCGGAGCAAGACCGATTTCTCCCTTGTTTTCGCAAAACATCACGCTGCGTAGTTCGGCGAGCTGCCTCTATTACCGACCGTCAACATGGTTTTGGACACTACGGACACCACGCCCACCCCGCGTACCTGGCGTTCCACCGGTGCGTCCGCCGGACCGTCCGTTATCGCGCGCTGATCGTGAGCGAATAACCTCACTCCCATGCCCGCCCTCGTGACCCTCGCGGACGTGGAGCGCGCGGCCGGTCTGCTCGCCGGCACCGCCGTCCGGACGCCGCTCGTCCCGTTCCCCACGTCCACCGAAGAACGGCTCCTGCTGAAAGCCGAATCGCTCCAGCCCGTCGGCGCGTTCAAACTGCGCGGCGCCTATGCGACCATCGCGGGACTTCCCGCGGAGGAACGTGCCAAGGGAGTCGTCGCCCATTCCAGTGGCAACCATGCCCAGGCCGTCGCGTGGACGGCCCGCGCCCTCGGCGTCCGCTGCGTGCTGGTCATTCCGCACACCACGCCCGGCGTGAAGGTCGAGGCGTGCATGGCGCTCGGCGCGGAGATCGTCTACGTCGAGCCGACGCTGGAATCCCGCGTCGAGACGGCCGACAAGCTCGCCGCCGCGCACGGCTTCACGCTCGTCCCGCCGTTCGACGACCCGCGCGTCATCGCAGGTCAGGGCACGGTCGGCCTGGAGATCGTGCAGGACGAGCCGCACCTGGACCTCGTCCTCGTGCCCGTCTCCGGCGGCGGCCTGGTCTCCGGTGTCGCGGTCGCGGTCAAGGCGCTCAACCCGCGCGCCAAGGTCATCGGCGTCGAGCCCGAGCTGGCCGCCGACGCCCGCGACTCGCTGCGCGCCGGCCGCCCCGTCCAGTGGGCCGCCGAGGACACCGGGCGCACCATGGCCGACGCGCTCCGCGTGCAGCGGCTCAGCGACCTCACCTTCGCGCACGTCCGCGAGCTGGTGGACGACATCGTGACCGTCTCCGAGGACGAGATCCGCCTCACCATGCGCCGCATCGCGCGCGAGGCCCGCCTCATCGCCGAGCCCGGCGGCGCCGTCGCGACCGCCGCCTTCCTGTACCGCCGCGCCGAGCTTCCGCCCGCCCGGACGACCGCGGCCGTCCTGAGCGGCGGGAACGTGGACCCGGCGCTCTTCCTCGACGTCCTGCGGCAGGGCTGAACCAGGTCATCGACCGACCGGGAGTAGCCTGGAACCGCCATGCGTTCCGTTCTCTTCTACACCTCCGCGCGCCTGGGGATCTTCGTCGCCACGACGGCCGTCCTCTGGCTCACACCCATGCGGAAAGCGCCCGTGTTCCTGCTGCTCGGCGCCCTCGTCATCAGCGGCGTCATCAGCTACGTGCTGCTCTCGACCCAGCGGGACGCGATGTCGGCCTCGATCGTCAGCACCGTCCGCGACAAGAAGGCCAAGCTCGAAGAGTCCCGCGGCAAGGAAGACTGACCCCAGCCCCTCCAAGGCGCCCAGCCCTCTCGGCTCCGCCCGCACAACCCGCGCCAACGCTGCCGCCGCCCCACCTGGACCCGCCTCCGCCGTAACGTCCGACATCAAGGGCCTGGCCTCGCTGGACACCGGCGACCCGGGCGTCCGGGCGGTCACCGCGCCGATGCGCCTGGCCCCGCCCCGGCCGCGCCGCTACCGGCGTCCCGCCTCGTCCGCGCTCACGCGCCCGAGCCCGAGCCCGCCTGCAGGCTCGCGCCGCCGCGACGCCCGCCCGGCGCCGTCGGCGCCGATGCGCCTGGTCCCGCCGCGGCTCCGCCCGGATCGTTCGCGTTGACATGGCCGCTGTCCCGCCGCATCCGTATTGTCCGCGCAGACGCGCCCGGCTCCGCCCCCGAGACTCGCGCCGACGCGGCGGCGCCCGCCGCCCGCGCCGATGCGCCTGGCCCCGCCCCGGCTCCGGCCGCATCGCTGCCAGCGTCCCGCCTCGTTCGCGCTCGCGCGGCCGAGCCCGGGTGCAGGTTCGCGCCGACGCGGCGACCGCACGGCGCCGTCCGCGCGGACGTGCTTGTGCTGGCGGGCTCTCGTTTGAAGCGGCCCGGCCACGCGCGCGAACGCGTGACCAACCCGGCGGAGCGAAGCCGAAGGCGAGCGAAGCCGGGTTGATCGCGAAGCGATGCCGCGTTCGCCCAGGCACGGTCACGTAGCGAGCCGCTAGGCGAGCGCAGTGGCCGTGACTGCGTAAACGCGCCGCTAGGCGAGCGGAGTGGGCCGTGACTGCTTAAACAAGCACAGCCTCCTAGGGTGGGGGTATGACCCGCGCCAATCTCGACAAGAAGCCCGCCGACGTGGCGGCGATGTTCGACCGGACGGCCGAACGGTACGACCTGCTCAACACGCTCATGACCGGTGGGATGGAACGGTGGTGGCGGCGGGAGGTCGTGCGCGCCGTGGACGCCCGGCCGGGGGAGCGGGTGCTCGACCTGGCCGCCGGGACGGGGACGTCGTCGGTGCCGTTCGCGGACGCCGGGGCGCGGACCGTGGCGTGCGACTTCTCGCTGGGCATGCTGCGGGTCGGGCGGGAGCGGCAGGTCGGGGTCGACAACCTGGCCTTCGTCGCGGGTGACGCGCTGCGGCTGCCGTTCGAAGACGGCGCGTTCGACGCCGTCACGATCTCGTTCGGGCTGCGGAACGTGGCCGACACGGTGGGCGGGCTGCGCGAGATGCGGCGGGTCACCCGGCCCGGCGGGCGGCTGCTGGTGTGTGAGGTCAGTCACCCTCCGAACCCGCTGCTGGCCGCGGGGCACAAGGCGCACCTGAAGATCGGGCTGCCGCTGCTCGCCCGGGTGTCCTCGAACCCGGACAGCTACACCTACCTCGCCGACTCCACGCTGGCTTGGCCGGACCAGGCTGCGCTGGCCTCCCTGGTGCAGGACGCGGGGTGGTCGAAGGTGCGCTGGAAGAACCTGACCTTCGGGGTTGCGGCGATGCACCACGCCGTCAACCCTGGCTGACCCCGTTCGGGGTGTTTTGCACCGGTCCAAAACCGGGCGGGCGCAGAGGTACCCACGAGCGGCTCCAAAGGAATAGACTCCCCATCGGATTCTTGTGAAGTACTTCACAAGCGAACGAAGTAAGAGGAACGCTGTGACCGACTCCACCCGACACGCGGACGTCATCGTCGTCGGGGCCGGACCCGCCGGGTCGTCCACCGCCTACTGGCTGGCCCGCGCCGGCCTCAGCGTGCTCCTGTTGGAGAAGGCGACGTTCCCGCGCGACAAGATCTGCGGCGACGGGCTCACCCCGCGCGCCGTCCGGGCGCTGATCTCCATGGGCGTGGACATCGACGCGCCCGGCTGGAGCCGCAACAAGGGCCTGCGGATCTACGGCGGCGGCACCCGGATCGAGCTGCCCTGGCCCGAGCTCGCCAGCTTCCCCGACTTCGGCCTCGTCCGGTCCCGGATGGACCTGGACGAGCTGCTCGCCCGGCACGCCGCGGCGGCCGGCGCCGAGCTGATCGAGGGCTGCAACGTGACCGGCCCGATCATCGACGAGCGCACCGACCGGATCAGCGGCGTGACCGCCAGGCACAAGGGCGAGGAGATCACCTTCCACGCGCCGCTGGTGGTGGCCGCGGACGGCAACTCGACCCGGCTCAGCGTCGCGATGGGGCTGGAGCGCCGCACGGACCGTCCGATGGGCGTGGCCGTCCGCCGCTACTACGAGTCGCCGCGCGCCACCGACGACTACATGGAGGCATGGCTGGAGCTGTGGGACGGCACGCGCCTGCTCCCCGGCTACGGCTGGGTCTTCCCCCTCGCGGACGGCACCTGCAACGTCGGCCTCGGCCTCCTCAACACCTCCAAGTCGTTCCAGAACGTGGACTACCGCGGCATGCTCAAGGGCTGGACGGCCCAGATGCCGCCCGAGTGGCAGTTCGACGAGGAGCACGCGTCCGGCCCGGCCCGCGGCGCGGCGCTCCCCATGGGCTTCAACCGGCAGCCGCACTACGCGCGCGGCATGCTGCTGGTCGGCGACGCCGGCGGGATGATCAACCCGTTCAACGGCGAGGGCATCGACTATGCGCTGGAGTCCGGCCGGCTGGCCGCCGAGATCATGGTGCAGGCGCTGGCCCGCCGCACCCCGGCGCAGCGCGAGCGGACGCTGTACGAGTACCCGCGCATCCTCAAGGACGAGCACGGCGGCTACTTCACGCTGGCGCGGGTGTTCGTGCAGGCCATCGGCGACCCACGGGTGATGAAGTTCCTCACCACGCACGGCCTGCCGCATCCGACGCTGATGCGTTTCACCCTCAAGCTTCTGGCGAACCTCACCGACCCCAAGGGCGGCGACGCGTTCGACCGGATCATCAATGCGATGCAGAGGGTGGCACCCGCCGCCTAGTCCCTTACCCCCGGAGGGGAGTGCTATTGATCACCTTGGCTAGGGTGACGACCCGCCCGCGTGACCGCGGTCACGCGGCGGACGTCGCCGAGGCGCGGTCCCCGCACGCGCGGAGACGGCGCCCGTACAGCGTCGTACGCCCCGAGGAGAGGAAGTAGGACTCCGTGGACCTCTATATCCCGATCATCGTGTTGGGGGTTCTGGCGTTCGCGTTCGCCGCCGGATCGGTGGTGATGGCCTCGATGACGGGGCCGAAGCGCTGGAACCGGGCGCGCCTGGACGCCTACGAGTGCGGGATCGAGCCGACCCCGCAGCCGGTGGGCGGCGGGCGCTTCCCCGTCAAGTACTACCTGACGGCGATGCTGTTCATCGTCTTCGACATCGAGATCATCTTCCTCTATCCCTGGGCCGTCGCCTTCGACAGCCTGGGGATTTTCGGTCTTGTGGAGATGGTCCTTTTCATCCTCACCGTGCTGGTGGCGTACGCCTACATCTGGCGGCGCGGTGGTCTGGAGTGGGACTAAATGGGTCTTGAAGAGAAGCTCCCCAGCGGCTTCCTGCTGACGACCGTCGAGCAGGTCGCCGGGTGGGCGCGCAAGAGCTCGGTCTGGCCCGCCACCTTCGGTCTCGCGTGCTGCGCGATCGAGATGATGGCGACCGGCGACCCCCGGCACGACTTCTCCCGATGGGGAATGGAGCGTGCCTCGGCGACACCCCGGCAGGCCGACCTGATGATCGTCGCGGGCCGGGTGAGCCAGAAGATGGCGCCGGTGCTCCGGCAGATCTACGACCAGATGACCGAGCCCAAGTGGGTCATCGCGATGGGCGTGTGCGCCTCGTCCGGCGGCATGTTCAACAACTACGCGATCGTGCAGGGCGTGGACCACATCGTCCCGGTGGACATCTACCTGCCCGGCTGCCCGCCGCGGCCGGAGATGCTGCTGGACGCGATCCTGAAGCTGCACGACAAGATCCAGAACACCAAGCTCGGTCCGCAGCGGGCGAAGCAGATCGCCGAGCTGGAGGAGACCAAGCGGCGGCAGCTGCCGCTCCTCGGGCAGGGGGTGGTCTGAGATGAGCTCGCAGAACCCCGAGCAGCAGGCCGAGCAGGCCGCCGACCGCCTCCCCGCGCACCGCGAGGACGAGCGCGCCGAGCAGCCGGTCGCCCGGACGGGCATGTTCGGCATCCAGGGGACGGGCGACACGTCCGGGTACGGGCGGCTCGTCGTCCGGCAGGCCCCGAAGGTGTCGTCGCCGCGCCCGTTCGGCGGCCCGGACGGCGCCGCCGAGGCCGGTGAGTTCGACGAGATCGCCGACCAGCTCGCGCGGCTGCTGCCGACCTACGGCGAGGCGGTCGAGCGCGTGGTCGTGCACCGCGGCGAGCTGACCCTCCACGTGAAGCGCGAGCACCTCGCCGAGGTCGCCCGCACCCTCCGGGACGCGCCGGAGCTGCGGTTCGAGATGTGCATGGGCGTGAGCGGCGTGCACTACCCGTCCGACGAGGGCGCGGAGCTGCACGCGGTCTACCCGCTGCTGTCGATCACGCACAACCGGCGCGTCCGGCTCGACGTGTCGTGCCCCGACAGCGACCCGCACGTCCCGTCGATCGTGGACATCTACCCGACCAACGACTGGCACGAGCGCGAGACCTACGACTTCTTCGGGATCGTGTTCGACGGCCACCCGGCGCTGACCCGGATCATGATGCCGGACGACTGGGTCGGGCACCCGCAGCGCAAGGACTACCCGCTCGGCGGCATCCCCGTCGAGTACCGCGGCGCCGAGGTTCCGCCGCCCGACCAGCGGAGGTCGTACACGTGAGCCCCTCCACCAAGTACACCGAGTACGACGCGTACGCGGCCGCGGCCGAGGAGGCCGCCGAGGGACGCGTCTTCGACGTCAACGGGCAGGACTGGGACCAGATGGTCGCCGACGCCCGGGACGCCGGGGACGAGCGCCTGGTCGTGAACATGGGCCCGCAGCACCCGTCCACGCACGGCGTGCTCCGGCTGATCCTGACGCTCGACGGCGAGACGGTCGACGAGTGCCGGCTGGGCATCGGCTACCTGCACACCGGCATCGAGAAGAACATGGAGTACCGCACCTGGACGCAGGGCTCCACGTTCTGCACCCGGATGGACTACCTGGCGCCGATCTTCAACGAGACCGCGTACGCGCTCGGTGTGGAGAAGCTGCTCGGGATCACCGAGCAGGTGCCGGAGCGGGCGCAGATCATCCGCGTGATGATGATGGAGCTCAACCGGATCTCCTCGCACCTGGTCGCGATCGCGACGTTCGGCCTGGAGCTCGGCGCGACGACGGTGATGCTGAACGGCTTCATCGAGCGCGAGTACACCCTCGACCTGTTCGAGGAGATCACCGGCCTGCGGATGAACATGGCCTACGTCCGCCCGGGCGGTGTCGCGCAGGACCTGCCGAGCGGCGCGATGAGCAAGCTGCGCGACTACCTCGACCGGATGCCGAAGCGGCTGAAGGCGATGCGCAAGCTGATGGACGACAACCCGGTCTACAAGGCCCGCACCAAGGACGTCGGGTACCTGGACCTGACCGGCTGCACCGCGCTCGGCATCACCGGCCCGGTGCTGCGCGCCACCGGCATCCCGTGGGACCTGCGCAAGTCCCAGCCGTACTGCGGTTACGAGACCTACGACTTCCAGGTCCACACCCAGACCACCTGCGACGTCTACGGCCGCTACCTGGTCCGGATGGCGGAGATGGAGGAGTCGCTGAAGATCGTGGAGCAGTGCGTCGAGCGGCTCCAGTCGGTCAAGGGCCCGGTCATGGTCGAGGACAAGAAGATCGGCTGGCCGGCGCAGCTCGCGATCGGCGCGGACGGCATGGGCAACTCGCCCCGGCACATCGCACACATCATGGGCACCTCCATGGAGGCGCTGATCCACCACTTCAAGCTGGTGACCGAGGGCTTCCGGGTGCCGGCCGGGCAGGTGTACGCGGCGGTCGAGTCGCCGCGCGGCGAGCTGGGCGCGCACCTGGTCAGCGACGGCGGGACGCGTCCGTACCGGGCGCACTTCCGCGACCCGTCCTTCACCAACCTGCAGGCGACGCCCGCGATGGCCGAGGGCGGCATGGTCGCCGACGTGATCGCCGCGGTCGCCTCGATCGACCCCGTGATGGGAGGTGTGGACCGTTGAGCGAGCAGCTGCTCAAGCTGGAGCCGCCGTTCCGCAGCACCGAGCCGTACGACCCGGAGACGCGGGAGCGGCTGGACCGGGATGCCAAGGACATCCTGGCGCGGTACCCGCAGCCGAGGTCGGCGCTGCTGCCGATGCTGCACCTGGTGCAGGCGGAGGACGGCTACGTCACCGGGCGCGGGATCGACTTCTGCGCCGAGACGCTCGGCATCACGCCCGCGCAGGTCACCGGGGTCGCGACGTTCTACACCCAGTACAAGCGGGAGCCGGTCGGCGACTACCACGTCGGCGTCTGCATCAACACGCTGTGCGCGGTGATGGGCGGCGACCAGATCTGGAACGAGCTGAGCGAGCACCTCGGCGTCGGGCATGACGAGTCGACCGAGGACGGCACGGTCTCGCTGGAGCGCATCGAGTGCAACGCGGCCTGCGACTTCGCGCCCGTCATGACGGTGAACTGGGAGTTCTTCGACAACATGACGCCGGAGAAGGCCAAGCGCCTGGTCGACGACCTCCGTGCGGGTAAGCAAGTGCTTCCTTCCCGGGGTCCGAACACGCTCTGCACGTGGAAGCAGGCCAGCCGCGTGCTGGCCGGTTTCGACGACGGCCTCGCGCACGAGGGCGTCCAGGCGGGGACGGAGTCGCTGCGCGGTCTCGACCTCGCCCGCGAGCGCGGCTGGACGGCCCCGGCCGCCGACACGGGCCGCGCCGCGCCGGACGAGCCGGTGAAGCCGGAGGAGATCACCGACCCGCCGCCGAACGAGCCGGGCAAGCCCATCGGCGGCGACGTCAAGCCCGGCAGCCAGGAAGGACGCAACCAGTGACCACGCTGACTCCCGTCCTCACGCGGAACTGGGACCAGCCCGACTCGTTCACGCTCGCCGGGTACGAGCGCGAGGGCGGCTACACCGCGCTGCGCAAGGCCCTGGCCATGGAGCCGGACGCCATCGTGCAGACGGTGAAGGACTCCGGCCTCCGCGGCCGCGGCGGCGCGGGCTTCCCCACCGGGATGAAGTGGGGCTTCCTGCCCCCCGACAGCCCGAACCCGCGCTACCTGGTCGTGAACGCGGACGAGTCCGAGCCGGGAACGTGCAAGGACATCCCGCTGATGATGGCCAACCCGCACGTCCTCGTGGAGGGCGTCATCATCAGCTCGTTCGCGATCAAGTCGAACCACGCGTTCATCTACGTGCGCGGCGAGGTGCTGCACGTCATCCGCCGGCTGCAGCAGGCCGTGCGGGACGCCTATGCGGCGGGCTACCTCGGCAAGGACATCCTCGGCTCCGGGTACGACCTGGAGCTGGTCGTGCACACCGGTGCCGGCGCGTACATCTGCGGCGAGGAGACCGCGCTGCTCGACTCCCTGGAGGGGTACCGCGGCCAGCCCAGGCTGAAGCCCCCCTTCCCGGCGGTCGCGGGACTCTACGGCGGTCCCACCGTCATCAACAACGTCGAGTCCATCGCGTCGGTTCCCTCGATCGTCGCCAACGGCGCCGACTGGTTCACCTCGATGGGCACCGAGAAGTCCGCCGGGTTCGGCATCTTCTCGCTGTCCGGGCACGTGACCAAGCCGGGCCAGTACGAGGCCCCGCTCGGCATCACGCTGCGCGAGCTGCTCGACATGGCGGGCGGCGTCCGCGGCGGCCGGAAGCTGAAGTTCTGGACGCCGGGCGGCTCGTCCACGCCGCTGTTCACCGAGGAGCACCTGGACGTCCCGCTCGACTTCGAGTCGGTCGGCGCGGCCGGGTCCATGCTCGGCACCCGGGCGCTGCAGATCTTCGACGACACGGTCTGCGTCGTCCGGGCCGTCCTGCGGTGGTCGGAGTTCTACGCGCACGAGTCGTGCGGCAAGTGCACGCCGTGCCGCGAGGGGACGTACTGGTACAAGCAGCTGCTCAAGCGGCTGGAGGCCGGGCAGGGCTCCGAGGAGGACCTCGACACCCTGCTGGACCTGTCCGACAACATCCTCGGCCGCTCGTTCTGCGCGCTCGGCGACGGCGCGACCAGCCCGGTCGTCTCGTCGATCAAGCTGTTCCGGGACGAGTACATCCGGCACTTCGAGCAGGGCGGCTGCCCGTTCGATCCGGCCAAGTCCACCCTGTGGGGAGGTGCAGCGGTATGACCGTCGCCGACGAGAAGAAGACCTCCGTCGCGCCGCAGGTCGAGATGGTGACCTGCACCATCGACGGTTTCGAGATCAGCGTCCCCAAGGGCACGCTGATCATCCGGGCGGCGGAGCTGCTCGGCATCCAGATCCCGCGGTTCTGCGACCACCCGCTGCTGGACCCCGTCGGGGCCTGCCGGCAGTGCCTGGTGGAGATCCCGGACGCGGGCAACGGGCGCGGCATGCCGAAGCCGCAGGCGTCCTGCACCACCACGGTGATGCCGGGCATGGTGGTCAAGACGCAGCTCACCTCGCCGGTCGCCGACAAGGCGCAGCACGGCGTGATGGAGCTGCTGCTGATCAACCACCCGCTGGACTGCCCGATCTGCGACAAGGGCGGCGAGTGCCCGCTGCAGAACCAGGCGATGTCCAACGGGCGCGGCGAGACCCGGTTCACCGAGGCCAAGCGGACCTTCCCCAAGCCGATCCCGCTGTCCACCGAGGTGCTGCTCGACCGCGAGCGCTGCATCCAGTGCGCGCGCTGCACCCGGTTCTCCGACCAGATCGCCGGGGACGCGTTCATCGACCTGTTCGAGCGCGGCGCGAAGGAGCAGGTGGGCGCGGCGACCGACAAGCCGTTCCAGTCCTACTTCTCCGGCAACACCGTGCAGATCTGCCCGGTCGGCGCGCTGACCGGCGCGGCGTACCGGTTCCGGTCGCGGCCGTTCGACCTGGTGTCCACGCCGTCGGCGTGCGAGCACTGCGCGTCCGGCTGCGCGCTGCGGACCGACCACCGGCGCGGCAAGATCACCCGCCGGCTCGCCGGGGACGACCCGCAGGTGAACGAGGAGTGGAACTGCGACAAGGGCCGCTGGGCGTTCACCTACGCCACGCAGCCCGACCGGCTCACCCACCCGCTCGTCCGGAACGAGAACGGCGAGCTGGAGGTCGCGTCCTGGCCCGAGGCGCTGACGGTGGCCGCTCGTGGCCTCGCGCGCGCACGAGGCAAGGCCGGAGTCCTCACCGGTGGACGCCTCACGCTTGAGGACGCCTACGCGTACAGCAAGTTCGCGCGCATCGCCCTCGGCACGAACGACATCGACTTCCGGGCCCGCCCGCACAGCGCCGAGGAGGCCGAGTTCCTGGCCTTCGCGGTGGCGGGCCGTCCGATCGAGGTGTCGTACTCCGACCTGGAGGCCGCCCCGGTGGTGCTCCTGGCCGGGTTCGAGCCCGAGGAGGAGTCACCGATCGTCTTCCTGCGGCTGCGCAAGGCGTTCCGCAAGAACAGGCTGAAGGTCGTCTCGGTCGCGCCGTTCGCCACCCGCGGGCTGGAGAAGACCGGCGGGACGCTGCTGGCGTCCGCGCCGGGCGCCGAGGCCGAGGTGCTCGGCGGCCTGGTCGCCGGTGACAACGCCGCGATCCGCGAGCTGCTGGAGAAGCCGGGCGCGGTCATCATGGTCGGCGAGCGGCTCGCGTCCAGCCCGGGCGCGCTGTCGGCGGCCGTCCGGCTGGCGCACGTCACCGGCGCGTCCCTGGCCTGGGTGCCGCGCCGCGCGGGCGAGCGCGGCGCGATCGAGGCCGGGGCCCTGCCGGGGCTGCTGCCGATCGGCCGTCCGGTGTTCGACCCGGACGCGCGCACCGAGACCGCCCGCGTCTGGGGTGTCGCGGAACTGCCCGCGATGCCCGGCCGCGACACCGCCGGGATCCTGTCCTCGGCGGCGGTCGGGGAGCGCGGGGCGCTGCTGGTCGGCGGGTTCGACCCGTACGACCTGCCCGACCCGGAGGCCGCGCTCGCGGCCCTGGACGCCACCCCGTTCGTGGTCAGCCTGGAGCAGCGGGTCAGCGCGGTCACCGACCGCGCGGACGTGGTGCTGCCGGTCGCGGCCGTCGCCGAGAAGTCCGGCACGTTCGTCGACTGGGAGGGCCGCGGCCGCCCGTTCGACACCGTCCTGAAGAACGCCGCGAAGATGTCCGACCTGCGGGTCCTGGACGCGCTCGCGAACGAGATGGACGTGCACCTCGGGCTGCCGGGGCCGGACGCGGCGCGCCGCGAGCTGACCGAGCTCGGCGCGTTCCGCGGCGAGCGCCCGCCCGCGCCGTCGGTCGCGCTCGGCGCCTCGCCGCAGCCGGACCGCGGCGAGGCGCTGCTCGCGAGCTGGCGCCTGCTGCTCGACAAGGGCCGCATGCAGGACGGCGAGCCCTACCTCGCCGGAACCGCCAAGGCCGCCGTCGCCCGCGTCTCCGCCGCGACCGCCGAGGAAGCGGGCGCTCTCCCAGCCGGCGAAGCCGGGCCGGGGGGCGCGGGGGGGCGTCCCCCCTCGGAAGGCACTGCGAAGATCACGGTGCGCGGTCCGCGCGGCGAGGTCACGCTCCCGCTGGAGATCACACCCGGCATGCCCGACCGCGTGGTCTGGCTGCCGACCAACTCCGCCGGGGTCGCGCTGTACGCCGACCTGGGCGCGCAGGCGGGGGACATCGTCTCGATCGGAGGCTCCCGATGAGTCGTCTCACCCTGGCCGGCCAGGCCGTGCTGGCCGGCCCGGCCCCGTCGGACCCGACCCTGTCGACCTTCGGCAAGGACCCGTGGTGGCTGATCGGCGGCAAGGTCCTGGTGATCTTCGTCTTCCTGGTCCTCACCGTGCTCATGTCGATGTGGGTCGAGCGCCGCGTGATCGGCCGCATGCAGCTGCGCGTCGGCCCGAACCGGTGCGGCCCGTTCGGCCTGCTCCAGGGCCTCGCGGACGGCGTGAAGCTGGCGCTGAAAGAGGACATCATCCCGCGGAACGTGGACAAGGTCGTCTTCGTCCTCGCGCCGGTGATGTCGGCGGTGCCGGCGTTCATCTCGTTCAGCATCATCCCGTTCGGCCCGACCGTGTCGGTCTTCGGCCACCACACCGCGCTGCAGGGCACCGACCTTCCGGTCGCGGTGCTGCTGGTGCTGGCGATGTCCTCGATGGGCGTCTACGGCATCGTGCTCGCGGGCTGGTCGTCGATGTCGCCGTACTCGCTGCTCGGCGGGCTCCGCTCGTCCGCGCAGGTGATCTCCTACGAGATCGCGATGGGGCTGTCGTTCGTGGCGGTGTTCCTGTTCGCCGGGTCGATGTCCACCACCGAGATCGTCAACGCGCAGGCCGACACCTGGTACGCGGTGCTGCTGTTCCCGTCCTTCGTGGTCTACGTGATCACGATGATGGGCGAGTCGAACCGCATCCCGTTCGACCTGCCCGAGGGCGAGGGCGAGCTGGTCGGCGGCTTCCACACCGAGTACTCGTCGCTGAAGTTCGCGATGTTCTTCCTCGCCGAGTACATCAACCTGGCGACGCTGTCGGCCCTGTGCACCACCCTGTTCCTCGGCGGCTGGCGGGCCCCCGCCCCGATCTCCACCGTGTGGTCGGGCGCGAACTCCGGCTGGTGGCCGGTGCTGTGGTTCATGGTCAAGCTCTGGGCGTTCATCTTCTTCTTCATCTGGCTGCGCGGCTCGCTGCCGCGCGTCCGCTACGACCAGCTGATGAAGCTCGGCTGGAAGGTGCTGATGCCCTTCTCGCTCGGCTGGATCCTGCTGGTCGCGGTCATCCGCGCGCTGAAGAACGAGGGCCACAACGTCGGGTCGCTGATGGTGGTGGTCGCCGTCCTGGCGATCATCGTGATCGCCGGCAGCTTCGTCTGGGAGTTCGCCCGCGGCCGCAGGCCCGACCGGCCGGACGCCGCGACCGCTCCACCGGACCCGGCGGCGGGCGGCTTCCCCGTCCCGCCGATGGACGCACCGCACTACCACGGCCGCCGCGACGTGCCCCGGCCGCGCATCACCGAATCCTCTCGTGAGGAGGTCAGCAGTGGGACTCACTGACTTCCTGAACCCGGTGAAGGGGTTCGGGGTCTCGTTCCACCAGATGTTCATGAAGAGCGAGACCGTCCAGTACCCCGAGGTGAAGAAGCCGACGGCCCCGCGCTTCCACGGCCGGCACCAGCTGAACCGCTGGCCGGACGGCCTGGAGAAGTGCGTCGGCTGCGAGCTGTGCGCCTGGGCGTGTCCCGCCGACGCCATCTACGTGGAGGGCGCCGACAACACCGAGGAGGAGCGCTTCTCGCCGGGCGAGCGGTACGGCCGCGTCTACCAGATCAACTACCTGCGCTGCATCCTGTGCGGGCTGTGCATCGAGGCGTGCCCGACCCGGGCGCTCACGATGACCAACGAGTACGAGCTGGCCGACGACAGCCGCGAGTCGCTGATCTACACCAAGGACATGCTGCTCGCGCCGCTGCGCGAGGGCATGGAGACCCCGCCGCACGCCATGCGCCTCGGCGAGACCGAGGAGGACTACTACCGCCTCGGTCTCCAGCAGGCCACCCAGGACGGGGAAGGCGGTGAGAGGAGATGACCGCCGGCCACCTGGCGACCGCGCACGTGGTCGCGGGCCACGTCGCCGACAAGCAGTCCGGCGAGCCGTTCTTCTTCTGGTTCCTGGCGATCGTGTCGGTCGCCGCCGCGCTCGGCATGATCTTCATGCGGAAGGCGGTGCACTCGGCGCTGCTGCTGGCGACCGTGATGCTGTCGCTGGCCGCGCTGTACGCGATCCAGGACGCGCCGTTCCTGGCGTTCGTCCAGGTCATCGTCTACACCGGCGCGGTGCTGATGCTGTTCCTGTTCGTGCTGATGCTGGTGGGCGTCTCGTCCACCGACTCGCTGGTGGAGACGCTGCGCGGGCAGCGGCTCTGGGCGGCCATCGGCGGCATCGGGTTCGTGGTGCTGCTCGGCGTCGGCTTCGGCAACGCCGCGCTCGGCGACTCGGCCGGCATGAAGGCCGCCAACACCGAGCACGGCGGCAACATCCGCGGCCTGGCCGCGATGCTGTTCGGCAAGTACGTGTTCGCGTTCGAGGCGACCAGCGCCCTGCTGATCACCGCGGCGCTCGGCGCGATGGTGCTCGCGCACCGCGAGCGCACCTCGCCCAAGGCCACCCAGCGGACGCTGTCGGTGGAGCGGTTCCGGCGCGCCGCGCAGACCGGCGCGCACCCCGGACCGCTGCCCGGGCCCGGCACCTACGCCCGGCACAACGCGGTCGACATGCCCGCGCTGCTGCCGGACGGCACCCCGTCCGAGCTGTCGGTCAACCCGGTCATCGCGGCCCGCACCGACACCGCGCACCGGCACACCGACCTGGACGGCCAGACCGAGCGGCAGGCGCTCGACCGGGACGTCCGGGCGGTCCGCACGGCCACCGGGACCGCCGAGCCGGAGACCGGTGCCGCGACCGAGGAGGACGAGAAGTGAGCCCCGGACACTACCTGGCGCTGTCGGCGATCCTGTTCACCATCGGCGGTGTCGGCGTGCTCGTGCGCCGCAACGCGATCGTGGTGTTCATGTGCGTGGAGCTCATGCTGAACGCCTGCAACCTGGCGTTCGTGTCGTTCTCCCGCATGCACGGCAACCTCGACGGCCAGATCATCGCGTTCTTCGTGATGGTCGTGGCGGCGGCCGAGGTCGTGGTCGGCCTCGCCATCATCATGACCATCTTCCGGACCCGCAGGTCCTCGTCGGTCGACGACGCGAACCTGCTGAAGTACTAGGGGGCCGCGGCCAGTGAAAGCGGAAGGGATCCAGGCCGCGGCCTGGTTGCTCATCGCGTTCCCGCTGCTCGGGGCGGCGGTCCTCCTGCTCGGAGGACGCCGCACCGACCGGTGGGGGCACTACCTCGGCGTCGCGATGTCGCTCGCGTCGTTCGCCGTCGGGCTCGGGATGTTCGTCCAGATGCTCGGCTACGACGACGCCGAGCGCCGCCGCACGCTGCACCTGTGGAACTTCTTCGACGTCGGCTCGCTGCACGTCGGGATGGACCTGCTGGTCGACCCGCTGTCGATCAGCTTCGTGCTGCTGATCACGGGCGTCGGCTCGCTGATCCACATCTACTCGATGGGCTACATGGCCCACGACGAGGACCGGCGGCGGTTCTTCGCCTACCTCAACCTGTTCGTCGCGGCGATGCTCCTGCTGGTGCTCGGCGCGAACTACGTCGTGCTGTTCCTCGGCTGGGAGGGCGTGGGCCTCGCGTCCTACCTGCTGATCGGGTTCTGGCAGTTCAAGCCGACCGCCGCGGTCGCCGCGAAGAAGGCGTTCGTGGTGAACCGGGTCGGCGACCTCGGCATGGTCTCGGCGATCATGCTGATG
The DNA here is from genome assembly GCF_024172125.1 of Actinomadura rupiterrae. Taxonomy (GTDB): domain Bacteria; phylum Actinomycetota; class Actinomycetes; order Streptosporangiales; family Streptosporangiaceae; genus Spirillospora; species Spirillospora rupiterrae. Next base: position 143,059 of record NZ_JAMZEA010000018.1, on the reverse strand, counting down.
TTCGCCACCTTCAACTCGGTCGACTTCACGACCGTCCTCGGTACCGGCGCCGAGCACGTCGGCCTGGCCGGCAAGCTCACCTCGGGCACCGCGACCGCGCTGGGGCTGCTGCTCCTGCTCGGCGCGTGCGGCAAGTCCGCGCAGCTCCCGCTCCAGTCCTGGCTACTGGACGCGATGGAGGGCCCGACCCCGGTGTCGGCGCTGATCCACGCGGCGACCATGGTCACCGCGGGGGTCTACCTGATCGTCCGGTCCGCGCCGATCTTCGAGATGTCGCCGGACGCGCAGCTGGTCGTGACGATCGTCGGCGCGGCCACGCTGCTCGCCGGTGCGATCATCGGTACCGGCAAGGACGACATCAAGAAGGCGCTCGCCGGCTCGACGATGTCGCAGATCGGCTACATGCACCTCGCCGCCGGGCTCGGCAAGCCCGGCTACGCCTTCGCCATCGCGCACCTGATCGCGCACGGCTTCTTCAAGGCGGGCCTGTTCCTCGGCGCCGGGTCGGTCATGCACGCGATGAACGACGACGTGAACATGCGGCACTACGGCGCATTGCGCAAGGTCATGTACGTGACCTACGCGACGTTCGGGCTCGGGTTCCTCGCGATCATCGGGTGCCCGCCGTTCTCCGGGTTCTTCACCAAGGACGGCATCATCGAGGCCGCGTTCGAGAAGGGCGGCACGTCGGGGAACATCCTCGGCGCCTGCGCGCTGATCGGCGCGGGCATCACCGCGTACTACATGTCGCGCGTGATGTTCATGACCTTCTTCGGTGAGAAGCGCTGGCAGGAGGGCGTGCACCCGCACGAGTCGCCGAAGGTGATGACCGTCCCGCTGATCCTGCTGGCCCTCGGGTCGGTGTTCGCGGGCGGCTTCCTCGTCCTCGGCGGGTTCTCCGACTTCCTGGCCCCGGTGGTCGGCGAGCCGGAGGAGCACACCTTCAAGTGGCTGACCGCGCCCGGCGCGGCCACCCTCGTCCTGATGGTGATCGGCGTCGCGATCGCCTGGCGGCAGTACGCGGCGCGTCCGGTGCCGGTCGAGGCCCCGGCCGGGTCCGTCCTCACCCGCGCGGCCCGCCGCGACCTGTACGGGGACGCCATCAACGAGTCGCTGCTGATGCGGCCCGGCCAGTGGCTGACCCGGCTCGCGGTCTGGTTCGACAACCGGGGCGTGGACGGCGCGGTCAACGGCATCGCGGCCGGCGTCGGCGGGACCTCCGGCCGGATCCGGCGGATCCAGACCGGGTTCGCCCGGTCCTACGCCCTCTCGATGTACCTCGGCGCGGCCATCGTGGTCGCCGCCCTCCTGGTGGTGAACGCGTCATGACCGACTTCCCCTGGCTGACCGTCCTCATCGCGCTGCCCGCCGTCGGCGCGCTGCTGGTGGGGGTGCTGCCGCGCGAGAACGAGGCGCTGGCCAAGCAGGCCGCGCTCGCGATCTCGGTGGTCGAGGCCGTCCTCGCGATCGTGATGACGACCGCGTTCAAGGTCGGCGGCGACCGGTTCCAGTTCACCGAGAAGTACTGGTGGATCAAGTCGTTCGGGGTGCACTGGGCGGTCGGCGTCGACGGCGTCGCGCTCGTGCTCGTCCTGCTGTCGGTGATCCTCGTCCCGCTCGTGGTCATCGCGTCCTGGGACGAGGCGGGCCGCTCCGGCGGCACCGACACCCCGCCGAAGCGGTCGGTGAAGACGTACTTCGCGCTGCTGCTGGCGCTGGAGGCGATGATGGTCGGCGTCTTCGCGGCGACCGACGTCTTCCTGTTCTACGTCTTCTTCGAGGCGATGCTGATCCCGGTGTACTTCCTCATCGGGTCCTACGGCGGTCCGCAGCGGTCCTACGCGGCCGTGAAGTTCCTGCTGTACTCGCTGCTCGGCGGGCTGCTGATGCTCGTCGCCGTCGTCTGGCTGTACCCGCTGTCGCAGGACAAGCTCGGCCACGGCACGTTCATGTTCGACGAGCTGCGCACCATGCACGTGGACGGCATGACGGCCAAGTGGCTGTTCCTCGGCTTCTTCGTCGCGTTCGCGATCAAGGCGCCGATGGTGCCCGTCCACACCTGGCTGCCGGACGCCGCGGCGCAGTCCCCGGCGGGCGCGCTGGTGCTCGTCGTCGGCGTGCTCGACAAGGTCGGCACCTACGGCATGCTCCGGTTCTGCCTGGAGCTGTTCCCCGGCGCGGCGAAGTGGGCGACCCCGGTCGTCCTGGCCCTGGCGGTGATCAGCATCGTCTACGGCGCGGTCCTGGCGATCGGGCAGGTGGACCTCAAGCGACTGGTGGCCTACACCTCGGTGTCGCACTTCGGGTTCATCGTGCTCGGCATCTTCGCGATGACGACGCAGGGCCAGTCCGGCGCGACGCTGTACATGGTGAACCACGGGTTCTCCACCGGCGCGCTCTTCCTGCTCGTCGGATTCATGATCGCGCGGCGCAGGTCCGCGCGGATCGACGCGTTCGGCGGCGTCCAGAAGGTCGCCCCGGTGCTCGCCGGGACGTTCCTGGTCGCGGGCCTGTCCGGGCTCTCGCTGCCCGGCCTGTCCACCTTCGTGTCCGAGCTGATGGTGCTGATCGGCACGTTCAGCCGGCACCGGGTGCCCGCGGTGCTCGCCGCGTCCGGGATCGTGCTCGCCGCGATCTACATCCTGTGGACCTACCAGCGGACCATGGGCGGCCCCGCTCGGGACGAGGTCAAGGGCATGCCCGACCTGACGGTCCGGGAGAAGCTCGCGGTCGCCCCGATCATCGCGATCATCGTGGCGATGGGCCTGTTCCCCCAGCCGGTGCTCAAGGCCATCAACCCGTCGGTCCAGCAGGGCCTGGCCCGGGTGGACGTCCGCGACCCGGCACCGAAGATCAACGGTAACGTCGCCGAGAACGGAGCCCGGCCGTGAGCATGTCGTTGGTAGCCGCGTCACTCGCGGCCGCCCCGTCCGGCGGGGAGAAGCTGCCCGCGCCGCACATCGAGTACGGGCAGCTCGCCCCGATGCTCATCGTGTTCGGCGCGGCCGTCGCCGGGGTGCTGGTGGAGGCGTTCGTCGGCCGCCGCACCCGGTACTACGTGCAGGTGCCGCTCGCCGCGGTCGGGCTGGTCGCCGGGTTCGCCTGGACGATCGCGCTCGCCGCCCGGGACAAGCCGTTCCACGCCGCCGCCATGGGCGCGATCGGCGTGGACGGCCCGACCCTGTTCGTCCAGGGCACGATCCTCGTGCTCGCCCTGGTCTCGCTGCTGCTCATCGCCGAGCGGCAGCAGGGCCACTTCACCGCGCAGGCCGCGGCGCTCCCGGGCACCGAGGCCGAGCAGGAGGCCGAGCAGCTGGCCACCGCGGCGGGGATCACCCAGACCGAGGTGTTCCCGCTGATGATGTTCGCGGTCGGCGGGATGCTGATGTTCCCGGCGTCCAACGACCTGCTGACGATGTTCGTCGCGCTGGAGATCATGTCGCTGCCGCTGTACCTGCTGTGCGGCCTGGCCCGGCGCCGCCGCCTGCTGTCGCAGGAGGCCGCGGTCAAGTACTTCCTGCTCGGCGCGTTCTCCTCGGCGTTCTTCCTGTACGGGACGGCGCTGCTGTACGGCTACGCCGGCTCGGTGCGGCTGTCGGACATCGCCGACCAGCTCAGCAAGGACGCGGGCAGCGAGACGCTGATGCTCGCCGGGCTGGCGCTGCTGTCGGTCGGCCTGCTGTTCAAGATCGGCGCGGTGCCGTTCCACATGTGGAAGCCGGACGTCTACCAGGGCGCCCCGACCCCGATCACCGCGCTGATGGCGTCCTGCACGCTCGTCGCGGCGTTCGGCGCGCTGATGCGCGTCTACTACGTCGGGTTCGAGACGCTGAAGTGGGACTGGCGGCCCTTCATGTGGGGTGTGGCGATTCTCACGATGGTCGCGGGCGCGGTCATCGCGATCACCCAGACCGACCTGAAGCGGCTGCTGGCCTACTCGTCGGTCGCGCACGCCGGCTTCCTGCTCACCGGCATGATCGCGGTGACCCGGGACGGCCTTGCGGGCACGCTGTTCTACCTGGTCGCCTACGGCTTCACCACGGTCGGCGCGTTCGCGGTGATCACCATGGTGCGGGACGCGGGCGGCGAGGCGGCGCACCTGTCGCGGTGGGCGGGCCTGGGCAAGCGGTCCCCGGTCGTCGCGGGCGTTTTCGCGTTCTTCCTGCTAGCCTTCGCCGGAATTCCGTTGACGTCCGGGTTTACCGGGAAGTTCGCGGTCTTCAAGGCGGCGGTCGAGGGACACGCGACCCCGCTGGTCGTCGTCGGCGTCCTGTCCTCGGCGGTCGCGGCCTTCTTCTACGTCCGGGTCATCGTGGTGATGTTCTTCAGCGAGCCCGAGGCGGACGGCCCGACCGTGGTCGCGGGACCCGCCACCGCGGCTGCCGTGGCGCTCGGCGTCACGGCTACTGTGGTACTCGGCGTCCTGCCCCAGCCGATGCTGGACCTGGCGGGACACGCCGCGACACAGATGTTCGTCCGGTAGTGGCTCCGTAGGGGGTTTGGGTGAGTAGCGCCGTTCCGTTCGGTCTGCCCGAAGGGCTGGCCTCAGATGTGCGGGAGCGGCTCGCCGCGGTGGAGGAGCTTCTGCTCGCCTCCGCCAGGGGCGACGACCCGCTGCTCTCCGAAGCCTCCAAGCACCTCGTCGATGCGGGAGGCAAGCGGTTCCGGGCCATGCTCGTGCTGCTCGCCTCCCACTTCGGCAACCCGGACGCGCCGGGCGTCGTCCCGGCGGCCGTCGTGGTCGAGCTGACCCACCTGGCGACGCTCTACCACGACGACGTGATGGACGAGGCGACCGTCCGGCGCGGCCAGGAGTCGGCGAACTCGCGGTGGAACAACACCGTCGCGATCCTCACCGGCGACTACCTGTTCGCCCGCGCGTCGGACCTGCTGGCCGACCTCGGCCCCGAGGCCGTCCGGATCCAGGCGCGGGCGTTCGCCCGGCTCGTCCGCGGCCAGATCCAGGAGACCGTGGGCCCGGCCGAGGGCGTCGACCCGCTGAAGCACTACCTGTCGGTCATGTCTGACAAGACGGGGTCGCTGATCGCGGTGTCCGGCCAGTTCGGCGCGCTGCTCGCCGGCGCGTCCCCGGAGGTCGTGGAGACCATCACCTCCGCGTGCGAGAAGATCGGCATCGCGTTCCAGCTCTGCGACGACATCCTGGACATCGCGTCCGAGACCGAGGAGTCCGGCAAGACGCCCGGCACCGACCTGCGCGAGGGCATCCGGACGCTGCCGATGCACCTGGTGCTGGAGGGCGTCGGCTCCGGCCCGGACGACGAGCGGCTGCGCGAGCTGCTGGTCACCGACCTCACCGACGACGTCCTGCACGCCGAGGCGCTCGCGCTGCTGCGCGCCCACCCGGCCATGGACCGGGCGCGCGCCGACATGCGCTCCTGGGCCGAGGACGCCCGCGCCGACCTGCTCACGCTGCCGGACATCCCGGCCCGCGCGGCCTTCATCGGCCTCTGCGACTACGTGGTCTCCCGCACCGGCTGATCAGCCGTCCGTCCAGGCGCGCAGGACGGCACGGCGCGCGGCGGGGCGGTGCACGGCGACATGAGAAAGGCCCTCTGCGGAGGGCCTTTTCCGTTCGTGCGGCTAGCTCAGCGGACGCCGGGGGTGAGCGGCGAGGGGATCACGGCCGGCCACGGCTTGTTCGAGACGCGGATCTTGGCGACCAGCGTGCGGGTCTCGCAGTGCACGGTCACCTTGTAGGTGCCGGACTTGAGGCCGCGCTTCACGGTCGCCTTCCCCTGCCCGTCCGCGCCCTTGCCGTAGATCACGACATGCTTGGTGAAGGCCTTCGAGGACGCCCAGTGCTTCTTCTTGCCGACCGCGCACTTGAGCACGTCCAGCTGGACGTGCTGGCCCGGGCGGGCGACGGAGGGGCTGAAGGTGACGTCGCGCGATGCGGCGGTGGCCTCGCCCGAAACGGGGGCGAGCAGACCGGCTCCGACAATGGCCGCTCCGACGACGGCCGTGCTGAGCAGACGCAACCGGGGCTCCTCGGGTGATGTGGGGTGGACGGCAGGTGGTGTGATCTCCCGCACTCTAGCGGGTGCGGGGCAACTCACTCTATAGACAGGTTTAGTCAGCCAAAGGTTGTCATATCTCTCAGGAAACTTTCAGCCTTCTTCGTAGCTCTTGCCGAAGAGCCGGCCGAGGGCTCGGGAGTCAGGCGGAGGACTCGCGAGTCAGGCGGGAGGGCTCGGGAGTCAGGCGGCGGGCTCGGCCACCGGGTCGGGGGTTCCGGCCGCCTGGCGGGCGATGCGGCGCGTGCGGCGTCCGGTGAGCAGGCCGTCCGCGGTGAGGATGAGCAGCGCCGTCCAGACGAGGAAGAACCCGGCCCAGCGGCTCGCGGGCATGGCCTCGTGCTGCACCAGCAGGCCGATCAGGAACTGCAGGACGGGCGCGAGGTACTGGAGCAGCCCGAGCGTGCTCATCGGCACCCGGACCGCCGAGGCGTTGAACAGCAGCAGCGGGACGGCCGTCACGATGCCCGCGGCGGCGAGCAGCGCCACGTTCCCGGGGCCGTGGTGCCCGAACGCGGCCGACCCGTTCACCTGCATCACGACCGACGCCGCGAGCGCCGGGACGAACATGACGGTCGTCTCGACGGCCAGGCTCTCCGCGGACGGCATGTCCGCGAACTTCTTCAGCAGCCCGTAGACGCCGAACGACGTGGCGAGAATGAGGGCGATGTAAGGGAGGCGTCCGTAATCGACCGTAAGGACGGCGACCGCCGCCGTCCCGAACCCGACCGCGGCCCACTGCCAGGGCCGCAGCCGCTCGCGGAAGATCACCACGCCGAACAGGATGCTGATCAGCGGGTTGATGAAGTAGCCGAGCGACGCCTCGATGGTCTTGCCCGTGTTGACCGCGAAGATGTAGGTGCCCCAGTTGGCCGAGATGAGCACCGACGCCAGGGCGAGCAGCCCGAGCCTCCGCCGGTCCAGCGTGCGGATCCAGGCCCAGTTCCGTCCCGCCGCGAGGATGGCGGCGACCGCGACCAGCGACCACATGATCCGGTGCGCGAGGATCTCCACCGCGTTGGCGGGCTTCAGCAGCGGCCAGTAGAGCGGGAACAGGCCCCAGAGAACGTAGGCGGCGACACCGAATACCATTCCGCGACGGTTGACCACAACGAGGAACCTACCAGGACGTAAGCAGCCAATCCAGGTGACGCTGATGACTGCGCAAGGGGGACGATCATGGGCACGCGGGACAGCTACGACGAGGTGGCGGAGGCGTACGCGGAGCGCTTCACGACCGAGCTGGACGGCAAGCCCCTCGACCGCGCCCTCCTCACCCACCTGGTCGAGCGCGTGGACGACCTGGGTCCCATCGCCGACCTGGGCTGCGGCCCCGGCCACGTCACCCGCTACCTGGCCGACCAGGGCGCCCGCCCCCTCGGCCTGGACCTGTCCCCGCGCATGATCGAGATCGCCTCGGCCGCCCACCCGGACCTGGGGTTCCACGTCGCGGACATGCGCGACCTGCACGTCCCCGACCAGATCTGGGGCGGCATCGCGGCCTGCTACTCGATCATCCACCTGGCCCCGGCCGAGCTGCCCACCGCGTTCGCCGAGTTCCGCCGCGTCCTGCGCCCGGGCGGCGCCGCGCTGCTCTCGTTCCACCTCGGCGACGAGGTCCGGCACCTCGACCAGTGGTTCGACCGGCCCGTCGACCTCGACTTCCAGTTCTACCAGCGCGCCGAGATCGAGTCCGCCCTCCAGGACGCGGGCCTCACCCCGGACGCCTACATCGAACGGAATCCTTACGTCCACGAGGTGGAGACCACCCGCGCGACGATCCTCGCGACGCGGACGTAGGCTGAGGAGCATGTTCGGCTTCGCGAAGATGGTCACGCCGGAGAACGCCCTGCCCGGCCGGGACGAGCCGATGCCCGTCCCGTCCCGCCACGAGGTCCTGGGCGCCCCGCTCACCCCGCCCTACCCCGAAGGCGCCGAGATCGCCGACTTCGCCCTGGGCTGCTTCTGGGGCGCCGAGCGCAAGTTCTGGGAGACCGAGGGCGTGATCACGACCGCCACCGGCTACCAGGGCGGCTACACCCCGAACCCCACCTACGAAGAGGTCTGCTCCGGCCAGACCGGCCACGCTGAGGCCGTCCGCGTCGTCTACGACCCCGCCAGGGTCACCTACGCCGCCCTCCTCAAGGTCTTCTGGGAGTCCCACGACCCCACCCAGGGCATGCGCCAGGGCAACGATGTGGGCACCCAGTACCGCTCCGCCATCTACACCCACGGCGAAGCCCAGCAAGCCGCAGCCGAAGCCTCTCGAACCGCCTATCAGAAGGTGCTCACCGAAGCCGGCTACGGCGAGATCACCACCGAAATCGAAAAGGCTCCGCCCTTCTACTACGCCGAGCCCTACCACCAGCAGTACCTGCAAAAGGTCCCCAACGGCTACTGCGGAATCGGCGGCACGGGCCTTTCCTGCCCTGTCGGTCTCACTACTGACTGACCTTTGCCTGGCCGACCGCCCTTTGGCTCAGCTGGTGGGGTGGCCGTGTTCGAGGTAGCGGGTTGATCCGTCTGCCCGCGCCTCGTGGGCTTGGACGATGCGGCGGGCGAGGCGCGCGATGGTCAGCTCGTGGATGTTGGCCACGGGGTGGAACTCGTAGGCATTGAGTTCGGCGGGGTCGAGGTGGATCTCGTTGAGTTGCTCCGGTGCGAGCGTTCCGCCGTCGAAGACGAACAGCACCTTGTCGCCCTCGGTTTCGGTGGGCGCCCAGTCGGCGATCAGGAGCCGTCCGATCGTGGGCGTGATCCCGAGTTCTTCCTGGACTTCGCGGACGGCGGCCTGTTTCGGCGTCTCGCCGCGTTCGATATAGCCGCCGGGGATGTCGCGGTAGTCCTTGTAGGAAGGGGCGACCAGCAGCACGTCGCCCTCTTGGTCGAAGAACAGGACGCCTGCGGCGGCGCGGGGCGTGGCGAAGCTCTCGGTCGGATCTGCGGTCACAGGACGACTGTAGGAGACAACTGTCGGCCGGGAGGGAATGGGGTTTCCCTCCCGGCCAAGGCTGTTCCGTTGTTCGGGTTAGGCGTCTTCGAGGATTTCGGCGAAGGCGATGATGACGCCGCCGGTGGCGTGTTCGCGAGTGGCGCCGACGAGAGGGCCGGCCTCGGCGGCGGCCGCGCTGGCCGACGCGTAGTCGGCGAAGTGCAGGTCCAGCAGGCGGTAGGCCGGGGTCGGGCTGCCGTCCTCCTTGGGCCAGACCTTCGACGCTTGCAGCCTGGTCAGGCCGGGAAGCTTGCGGGCCAGCGCGAGCTGGTCGGGGTAGGCCGCCTCGAACGCCTCCGGGTCGGACGGGTGGGAATAGACGAACGTGATCTTGGTGGGGTTTCCCTTTTCCGCCATGGAAGATCTCCCGCTTGCTAGTCTCGGTCGGTGAAGTCGAGCGGCCCCCGGCCCGGACGAATTTCCGCCGCCATAATCACCTGTCGATTGGCGTATGGCGGCGAAATCATTGCCCCTCGCGTTGGTGGCTCGCTCGCTGTTGATGAAGCGTAGATATGAGGACGGGTGGCGACCATGACCGCTCCGCCGGAGAATCTTGCAGATCGTCCAGGGGTGCAGGGCTTAACCGAGCCGCCCACGCTCGAAGGCTTGGACCAGCCGCACGATTTGCTCTCGGAACTGCTCCGCAGCGTCCGTTTGAGCGGAGAACGGATCGTCGCGCACGCTGCTTCCCCGGGCTCTTCACTCGGTTTCGCCGATGTGGGATGCCTGCACATCGTCGAGGAGGGCGGGATCGTCCTTCGAATCGACGGAGACACGCAGGTCAGGCACCTGAGCCGCGGGGACTTCGTGCTGCTGCCGCGAGGCGACCGGCACTGGGTCGGCGGCGAGTCGGCACGCTGGCTCTCCGGCACGTTCACGATCGGGGACCCGCAGGCGAGCCACCTGCTCGGAAGCCTCCCCGCCGTGGTCGTGATGAGCGGCGCGTCCGGCCCCGAAGGGCTCCAGGTCGCCCGCAAGATGATCATGATCGAGATGGAGTCGCCGTCGCAGGGGTCGGCGGTGATGATCGCGCGCATCCTGGACCTGATCTTCATCCAGATCCTGCGCGCCTGGGCCGCCCGTCCGGACGCCGAGCCCAACTGGCTGGCCGGCGCCTTCGACCCGCAGATCGGCGTGGCCCTGAGCGCGATCCACGGAGATCCCGCCCGTGACTGGACGGTCGAGAAGCTGGCCCGGGCCTGCAACCTCTCCCGCTCGGCCTTCGCCGCCCGCTTCGCCGAACGCGTAGGCAAACCGCCCGCGACCTACCTCGCCCACATGCGCCTGGACGCCGCGACCGACCTGCTCCGCGACACCATCCTCCCGGTCGCGCTCATCGCGAAGAACGTCGGCTACGAATCCGAGGCCGCCTTCAGCCGCGCTTTCAAGAACCGCTACGGCACGCCTCCCACGCGCTGGCGGCAAAACTCGCGGCACCGATAATGACTGGCCGCCCGCCGACAGCAGCCACCACCATCAACGGCATGGAAGAACCACTCCGCCGCATCCGAGCTCTCTACACGGCGTCCACGATCACCGTCTACCAGGCGTACGGCCCAGCCATCGGACCGGACGCGGCGCGGGACGGCCGTTTCCCCCCGACGTGGAAGCGGGACCGGATGACCTGGATCAAGCCGTCCTTCCTGTGGATGATGTACCGCTGCGGCTGGGGCGAGAAGCCCGGCCAGGAGACCGTCCTCGCCGTGGAGATCACGCGCGAGGGCTTCGAATGGGCCCTCCGCAACTCGTGCCTGTCGCACTACGTCCACGGCGTCCACGCAGATCGCGCCGCCTGGCAGCGGCAGGTCAAGCGCTCACCGGCCCGCGTCCAATGGGACCCCGAACGCGACCTGCACCTGCGCCCGCTGCCCCACCGCTCGCTCCAGCTCGGCCTCTCCGGCGAGGCCACGCAACGCTACGCGGACGAGTGGCTCGTCTCCATCACCGACGTGACCCCCCAAGCCCAAGAGATCCACGCCCTGGTAAAGCAGCACAACCTGGAAGCAGCAACGCGCCTACTCCCAAACGAACGCCCCTACCCCATCACAAACAACCTGCTCAAACACCTCGGCGCGTAACCCGTACCCCCAAAAGGAGGAGGTATCTCTCTAGGTGTGGAAAGTGATCTTGTTGGGGAGCAAGTGATCAGTGGGCGAAGCGCCCACGTTCTTCGGGGGGAGAACCACACGTGATGTCTGTGATCGATGGTGTCGACGGCACCACCTCGACCACCGTAAGTGATCTTCCGGCTACCGTGTTGGAGGTGGGTGAGTCCGAGCAGGAAACGGTGCGTCGTCCGATCCGGGAGCTGATGGACGATCGGCTGCTGGATGAGTTGCTGGCCAGGTCCCGGGACCAGGACGGCGGGCTGCGGCTGACCGGTGAGGGCTCGATGCTGGGTGATCTGGTCAAGGCCGTCCTGGAGCGGGCGTTGGAGGCCGAGCTGACCGCGCATCTGGGCTATGACCGGCATGTGCAGGGCGCGGGCGCGGTGGCGGGCAACGCCCGGAACGGGAAGATCCGCAAGACGGTGCAGACCGGGGTCGGGCCGGTTCAGGTGGCGGTGCCGCGGGACCGGGCCGGCAGCTTCGAGCCGATGCTGGTGCCCAAACGCGCCGGGCGCGTCTCCGGCGGCCTGGACGACATGGTCATCAGCCTGTACGCGCACGGCATGACGGTCCGTGACATCGTCCACCACCTCGACCAGGTGTATGGGACCCGGCTCAGTCCCGAGACCGTCTCCCGGATCACCGAGCAGGTGATGGAGGAGGTCAAGTCCTGGCAGCGCCGCCCGCTCGACCCCGTCTATGCCGTGGTGTTCCTGGACGCGATCGTGGTGAAAGTCCGCGACAACCACGTCGTGCACAACAAGCCGGCGTACCTGGCAGTCGGGATCGACACCGACGGCGACAAGCACGTGCTGGGCATCTGGGTGCCCAAGGCCGCCGACGGCCCGGTCGGAGAAGGCGCCGGGTTCTGGCGCGGTGTCGTCACCGACCTGCGCAACCGTGGAGTCACCGACATCCTGATCGCCTGCTGCGACGGGCTGGGCGGGTTCGAGGACGCCATCACCGCGGCCTTCCCCCACGCCACCGTCCAGACCTGCGTGGTCCACCTGATCCGCAACGCACTGCGGCCGGTCCCACGCAAGGACCGCGCCGCGGTCGCGGCCGAACTGAAGAAGGTCTACACCGCCGTCGACGCCGACGCCGCGTTCGACGCCCTGGCCACCCTGGCCACCAGCGAGCTGGGAAAACGCTACCCGCAGGCGGTGAAAGTGTGGGAGACGGCCTGGGAACAGGTCACCCCGTTCCTGGCCTTCACACCCGCAGTCCGCCGATTGCTCTACACCACCAACAGCATCGAGTCACTGAACTACCAACTCCGCAAGGTCACCAAGGCCCGCGGCCACTTCCCGACCGACGACGCAGTCGTCAAACTGCTGTGGCTGGCCATCGTCAACATCGAGGACAAACGCGCCCGCGAACGCGCCGCCAAACGAGCCAACGGCGACAAGCATCCCTTCCAACCCGCCCGACTCGTCGAGGGCACCAAAACCTACGGCTGGCCCGAAGCACTCAACGAACTCGCCCAGGCCTACCCGGGCCGCATCCGGTAAACACAACCAGACCCACCACAAGATCATCTTTACACACCTCGAGTTACAAGCTCCAAAAGGATCTTTAGGGGACTGTCAATTTTTCGGTGTAAGTCGATCTTGGATGGGTTAGTTGTTCCTGGTCAGGCGGCCGTCGAAGTGGATGTCGAAGGCGTTGAGGGCCGGCTTCCAGCGGCGGACCCAGGCGCCACGGCCTTTGCCGGTGGGGTCCAGTCCCATGAGCGCCATGTAGAGGCATTTCATCGCGGCCTGCTCGGTCGGGAAGTGGCCGCGGGCGCTCACGGCCCGGCGGAGCCGGGCGTTGATGGACTCGATCGCGTTCGTGGTGGCGATGACCTTGCGGATCTCGACGTCGAAGGCCAGGAATGGCACGAACTCGGCCCAGGCGTTGGTCCACAACCTGACGATCGCGGGATACTTGCGCTCCCACTTCTCGGAGAACTCGGCGAACCGGTCGAACGCCGCGGCCTCGGTCGGGGCGGTGTAGACGGGCTTGAGATCCTTGGCGAGTTTCGACCAGTCCTGCCTGCCGGCATAGGCGAAGCTGTTGCGCAGCAGATGAACCACGCAGGTCTGCACCACGGTCTGCGGCCAGACCGCAGCAACCGAGTCAGGCAGCCCCTTCAGCCCATCACAGACCAGCATCAGGACGTCCTTGACACCGCGGTTCTTCAACTCGGTGAGGACACGCAGCCAGTACTTGGCGCCCTCACCGTCACCGTGCTCACCGGCCCACAGCCCGAGGAAGTCGCGCTGCCCGTCGACCGTGACGCCCAGGGCGAGGTAGATGGGGCGGTTGGCGACCTGGCCGTCCCGGATCTTCACCCGCAACGCGTCGATGAACACCACCGGATACACCTCGTCCAGCGGACGCGACTGCCACTCGGCCATGCCCTCCAGCACCCGGTCGGTGATCGCCGAGATGGTGTCCTTCGACACCGACGCGCCATACACCTCGGCCAGATGCGCCGAGATCTCACCCGTCGTGAGCCCCTTCGCGCTGAGCGACAACACCATGCCGTCGATCCCGTCCAACCGCCGCTGCCGCTTCCGCACGATCTGCGGCTCGAACGAGGCGTCCCGGTCCCGCGGCACCTCGATCTGGACCGGACCCGCCTCGGTCAGCACCGTCTTGGACCGCTTCCCGTTCCGGGAGTTCCCACTGCCGCGACCAGCGGCATCGTTTTTGGCATAGCCCAGATGAGCGTCCAGCTCGCCCTCAAGCGAAGACTCCAGCACCAGCTTGGTCAGCTGCTGCAGCAACCCACCCTCACCCGACACCGGCAGACCCTGCGCCTGCAACTGCGCCACCAGATCAGCAACCTGCCCAGCCACAGCCGAAGGCACCTCACCAGCGGACTCACCGCCATCAACCGGCTTGCTCACGTTCGTCACAGGTGTCTCCTACACCTCAGGAGTTACACCGAAATTTCTACAGTCCCATCTTTAGGGGCGGTGGAAAATCGGTTGTGTTGGGGCGGGGGTGGGGCCTCAATGCTTTGTATGGGTGAGGTTCGAGGTTCGTACGATGATCTTTTTGTGGCGGTTCCCAATGCGTTGGGGGCCTTGCTGGACGCGGGGGACGTCGGGGGAGCGGTGGCCGTCTTTGTGGACGGGGAGCCCGTGGTCGATGTGTGGGGCGGGTTCGCGGACGCGGAGCGGGCCGTCCCGTGGGAGCGGGACACGATCGTCAATGTGTGGTCGGTGACCAAGACGATGACTGCCCTGTGCGCGCTCGTCCTGGCCGATCGGGGGTTGCTCGACCTGGATGCGCCGGTTGCTCGGTACTGGCCGGAATTCGCTGCGGCCGGTAAGGAGAAGGTGCTCGTCCGGCATCTGCTCTCGCATACTGCGGGGCTTCCCGACTGGGACGGGACGGTCGAGGAGTTGTTCGACTGGGCGTCCGCGACGGGGCGGCTCGCCGCGCAGGCTCCGCAGTGGGAGCCGGGGACGGCGGCCGGGTACCACTCGATCACGCAGGGGTTCCTGGTGGGTGAGGTCGTCCGGCGGGTCACCGGGCGGACGCTCGGGGAGTTCTTCGCGGACGAGATCGCCGGGCCGCTGGGCGCGGACTTCCACATCGGGTTGGGCGCCGAGCATGATCGGCGCGTGGCGGTGACCGTGCCGCCATCGGGCAAGGACGATGACTATGCCGCGAGCGCGCCCGGGGCTGCTGTCGGCGGGATTCGGGTGCGGGACGGGAACGGTGTGGGCTGGCGGCGGGCGGAGATCCCGGCGGCGAGCGGGTTCGGCAACGCGCGTTCGGTGGCGCTCGTCCAGTCGGTGATGGCGTGCGGGGGAGCGGCACGAGGGGTTCGGCTGCTTTCGGACGCGGGATGCGCGCGGGCCTGGGTTGAGGAGTTCAGCGGCGAAGACCGCCTGCTCGGGATGCGGGTGCGCTACGGGTTGGGATACGGACTGTTCGGAACCACCTATGGCTGGGGCGGGTGGGGCGGTTCGATGATGCTGGTCGAGCCCGACAACCGCCTGGTCATGGCGTACGTGACGAACCAGATGCGCGAGCCGGGCGACGACGGCCGGGGCATGGAGATGATCATGGCCGCCTACGAGGGCCTTCAAGGTCTGTAGGGCGGCCTACCAGGTCACGCGGGGCGGTCTGCCCGGCGCGCGGGATCAACCCGGGCCGCCCCGCGTGGCCGACCACCACCAGAGCCAGAGCAGGAACAGGGCGGCGGCGATGCCCAGGGCCAGCGGCCAGTTGATGGAGAACCGGCTGTGGGCCGCCTTGGCCTCGCGTTCTTCGCGGGCCTGCGCCATCCGGGCGACCCGTGCGGCGCGCGACCGCCGGACGGGCCGACTGCGGTAGACCACCTGGCCGTGCTGCGCGGGGCCATGGCCTGCCAGCCTGTGCTGGCGCCAGGGCGCGAGGACCGCGGCGACCACCATCGCCGCCGCGGCCGCGATCCCCGCGAGAAGCGGCCAGTTCAGGCCCTCGGTCCGTCGGTGTCCCATGAGACCTCGCCTCCTTCGGCCCTCATGGGGAGGATGCGTCCGAAACGGGGTTACCTAACCTCAGAACCGAGCAAAGTACTTGTGGTCCGCCAAACACGGGCAAAAGATCACGCGGGGACGGCCTCGTCGCGCGGGGCCGGCGGTACGTGCACGAAGCCCCGTCTGCGCCGTCCGCCCACGTTCACCCAGACGTGCGGACGGTAGGTGTCCGGACCGATCCCGTCGTATTCGTGCCGGACGATCCCCCAGTAGATCTCCTGCGACACGACCAGGACGAGCGGTCCGGGGGCCGCGCGCAGGCAGCGCTTCACGCTCGGCGCGTCCAGGAGTCGGCAGGCCACGTCCACCTCCTCGCCGCAGTACCCGTTCTCGTCCAGATGCACCTCCCCGGCGTGCAGGACGGCCCGCAGCCGCAGCTCGCGGCGGGCGAGCTCGGACGGCGGCAGCGCCCGGTTGTAGTCGGTGAGCGCGCGGGCGAGCTCGGGGATCAGCTGGGACAGCAGGCGGGGTTTGGGCAGCTCGTCCACGGGCCGGATCAGCACGAGGACGCCGTCGCCGCGGTCCTCGAACGGCTCGCACCAGCAGGCGTCCACCCCGGCGTGGGCCATCGCGCCGAGCAGCATGCGGTAGACCTGCGCGCGGAGTTCGAGCTTGATCGGGTTGGTGCGGACATCCACCGTCGAGCGCTCGATGTCGACGGCCAGGATGCTCCTGTGCACCGGGTCGATGCTCCCCATGAAGAGCCTCCATCTCCTCGGCCCCACGGGCCGTCACCTGTCCGGCGGACAGGAAGGGAAAACGCGGCCGCGTCGGTGCGGACCTGGGGTCCCGGCGGACCGGTGCGGAACCCGGGAACGCGGAGCGGTGGCACTGGCCTCGCGGCCAGAGGAGGTATTCGTAGTATCGACAGGGCTTTCGCCGTCGTGCAAGATGCACGGCCAGATGCCCGTGCGGAAGCAGTATTTTCTTACCTTTCAGCCAACGTCCGCATATCATTCGGACATCGGGTTGAGTGCGCGATTCCGGTGATGCGGTTCGCCCGCGTGTCTGGACGGCAGGAGCGACCCGGCGGAAAATGCAAGTTGCACGGCAATTCCCATCCGGGAAGAAGGTCGTTCCGCACGTGGCCGCTGTTCCGTCCGTCCGCCGCCGCAGGCTCGGGGCCGAGCTGAGGCGGCTGCGCGAGCAGACCGGGCTGAACGGCGAGGAGGCCGCGTCCGCGCTCGACTGGTCGGCGTCCAAGCTCAGCCGCATCGAGAACGCCCGGATCGGCGCGCGCGTCTCGGACGTCCGGCTGCTGCTGGAGCTGTACCGGGTGGACGAGGACCACCGCGGCGAGCTGCTCGCCCTCGCGCACGCCGCGACCGAGCCGGGCTGGTGGTCCGGGCGGCGGCTCGCCACGTCGCCGGAGTTCGACGAGTTCGTCGCGCTGGAGGACGAGGCGTCCGCGGCGCTGTGCTACTCGGTCTTCACGGTGCCCGGGCTCGTCCAGTCCGAGCCGTACGCCGCCGCGACGCTGCGCAGCGCGGGCCTGGTGACGGCCGACTCGCCGCGCACCATCCGCCGCCGCGTCGAGATGCGGATGCGCCGGCAGGACGTCCTGACCAGGCCGGACCCGATCGACTTCCGCGGCATCGTGGACGAGTCGGTGCTGCTGCGCTCGATCGGGGACGCCTCGGTCATGTTCCGGCAGCTCCAGCGGCTGCTCGAATTGATGCGGCTGCCGAACGTCGAGCTCCGCGTCCTCCCGCTGGACGGCTTCCACGGACCCGTCATGGGCGAGGCGTTCACGATCCTGGAGTTCGCCCCCGCCTACGACGTGACCTTCCCGGACGCGGTCTACATCGACAGCGTGTGGGGCAGCCGCGTGCACACCGACGACGTCGCGCACCTGTACCGGCTGTCGTGGGAGCAGCTGCACGCGCACGCCCTCGATCCGGACGCGTCGGCCGCGTGCGTCGCCCGCATCGCGGACACGGTGTGGAAGTGACGGTCAGCCGCGCTGCTTGAGCGCGCTGATCAGGCGCGCCGGTACCGAGAGGACGGGACCGTCCGGCCCGCGCTTGGTGTCCCGGACGGCGATCAGGCCGGGTCCGGAGTAGGCGACCTCGACGCAGTTCGACTCGCATCCGCACCGCGAACTCCGACGGAACACGCGCCGCGGATCGTCGTCACCTGAACCCGCGGCGAAACCGGAACCAGCGGCGAAGCCGGAACCAGCGACGAAACCGGAACCAGCGGCGAAGCGGGACGTAGATGTGCTGTTCACGCCGGCTCCCTCGGAAGTTGCTCTCTCGACAAGCATGAGTCGGAGAGCGACGAGTTATCACTCTCCGGAGTTGAGGCAGAGCATAGAGCAACCAAGCTCTCACCGTGGTGACCGGCACGTGACGTTGCCGTTGTTGCCGCCGCGCCACAGATACCTGTCGGTTGGGGCGAGCTTTCGGCTGCGAAGTGGGCAGGTTATGGCTATGACGAAAGCGGGTCTGCGTACCGAGCTCGAAGCCGTGGTGGCTCTTGAGGACACGGCCGAGGTGGTGGGGAGCGGCGACGTGCCCGTCCTGGCCACGCCGCGGCTGGTGGCGCTGTTCGAGGCGGCGACCGTGCGGCTGCTCCTGGGGCAGCTGGTCGCGGCGGACACCTCGGTGGGGACGCACGTGGAGATCGACCACCTCGCGGCGAGTCCGGTGGGCGCGCGCGTGATCGTGGCCGCCGAGCTGACCGAACTTGACGGTAGGCGAGCGCTGTTCGACGTCCGCGCGACGGCGCCGGACGGGACGCTCCTCGCCACCGGCAAGGTGCGCCGCGCCATCGTGAACCGCGACACGTTCATGTCCCGACTGGCCGACACGTCCACGTAGCCGACCGGTTCCGGATGCGCGGTGGCGGTTGCGCGGTGGCGGGTGCGCGCCAGCAGGTGCGCGCCGACCAGCGGACGCTGGCCGGCGCACGTCGGCGGGTGCACGTCGGCGGGTGCACGTCGGTGGGTACATGGTGGCGGGTGCACGTCGGTGGGTGCATGGTGGCGGGTGCACGCCAGCAGGTGCGCGCCGGTCGGCGGACGCTGGCCGGTGCACGTCCGCGGGTGCGGGGTGGTGTGTTCGCGGATAGCGAACAGGAGACGGCGAAGCGCCGGGCTCCTCCGGTCGAGAGGAGCCCGGCGCTTCGCGTTGCGCGTCCGCGGGAGGCGGAGGGCTTGGGGTCAGTACGGCAGGAGGCGTCCCGTGGGCGTCCTGAGATCGAGCGGGCTCGGTTGACGTGGAGGTCGCGGGCGTTTGACGAGCTGCTGCCGTGCCATGGTGATCATCTCCCCCGTCGGGCCGGGTTTAACCCGTTCGATCGAGCCGATGTCGCGCTCACCTTGTTCGACGTGTCCGCCGAACGTGAGGTTCGATGAGCTTATGCGACGGCCTCTGCCCGTTCGACCGATTTTGCGGAAGCCGGGCGTGCTTTGTGTGGCGGAGGCGTCGCGCAGCGTCAGGGTTCCGAGGGCCGTTTCGCGTGTCCGTTGCCGCCCTGGACAGGTGGTTCGGGACGTCCATTATTCGATGCCGGTCAGAATCGGTCAGGAGACGATGTCGCGGTTGCGGAAGCGGCGGAACGCCAGCGCCAGCAGGACCGCGGCGTAGGAGGCCGAGACCGCCGCGCCTTTGATCATTCCGGCCCACTGGATCTGCGGTTGCAGCGCGTCCGTCCACGCGTACATCCAGTGCGTCGGGAGGACGTCGCGCCAGCCGCCGAGCGCCGTCACCGCGTCCAGGATGTTGCTGACGATCACCAGCCCGACCGCGCCGCCCACCGCGCCGAGCGGGGAGTCGGTCAGCACCGAGAGCAGGAACGCCAGCGCCGCGACGACCAGCTCGCTGACCAGCGCGTACGCGACGACGATCGCCATCCGGCCGAGCGCGGTGCCGACCGGCACGGTGCCGCCGGTCGGCAGCCGCACGTCGTGCCAGCCGAACGCGACCGTCCCGGCGACCAGCGACATCAGCGGCAGGCTGAGGACGGCGACGACCGCGTACCCGAGCGCGACGACCAGCTTCTGCCGCAGCAGCCGCGCGCGCGGGACGGGCGCGGCGAGCAGGTAGCGCAGCGACGACCAGCCCGCCTCGCTCGCCACCGTGTCGCCGCAGAACAGCGCCACCGCGACGACCAGCAGGAACCCGGCCGAGACGAACAGCGCGAAGAGCGCGAAGTTCAGCGCGCCGGCGGTCGCGACGTCCACGAGTCCGGGCGCGCCCTGCCGGGACGGGTCGCCGCCGATCTCGAACGCGGCGACCAGCACCCACGGCAGGACGAGCAGGATCGCGAACGCGAGCAGCGTCCGCCTGCGCCGGAACTGCCGGACCGCCTCGACCCGCAGCGGCAGCGTCCGGCCGACCGAATACCCGGCCGACGACCCGTCCGGATTCGGGGTGTCCTCCGCCGCGCGGGCCGCGACGGCGTCGCCGTTGAGGTGCACGGTCATGATCCCTCCCCGATGATCTCCAGGAACGCGTCCTCCAGCCGGCGCCCGCCGCTGGCGATCTCGCTGACCGGGCCCGCCGCGACGCGCCGCCCGCCCGCCATCACCACCGCGTGCGTGCAGGTCTGCTCGACCTCCGCGAGCAGGTGGCTGGACACGATCACGGTCCGGCCGGACGCGGCGTACCGGACGAGCACCTCGCGCATCTCCCTGATCTGCGGCGGGTCGAGCCCGTTCGTCGGTTCGTCGAGGACCAGCAGGTCGGGCAGGCCGAGCATGGCCTGCGCGATCGCGAGCCGCTGCCGCATGCCCTGCGAGTACGTGCGGACGGCCCGGTCCAGCGCCGCGCCGAGATCCGCGATCTCCAGCGCCTCGTCCAGGTGCGACGCCCCGGCCGGACGTCCCGTCGCGCGCCAGTAGAGATCGAGGTTGTCCCGTCCGGACAGGTGCGGCAGGAAGCCCGGCCCCTCGACGAACGAACCGAGCCGCGACAGCACCGGCGCGCCCGGCGTCACCCGGTGCCCGAAGATCCTGATCTCGCCCGCGTCCGGATGGATCAACCCCATCAGCATGCGCAACGTCGTCGTCTTGCCCGCGCCATTCGGACCGAGGAGCCCGAGCACCTGCCCCCGCTCGACCCGGAACGACAGATCCGAGACCGCCCGGTACCCGTTCGAGTACGCCTTCGTCAGCCCAGTGATCTCCAACGGCACATCCGCCGCCGCGCGGCCCTCGGACTCGCCCGCTGTCGCGCCGGTCCCGGAGGCGTCCGCTGCCGTGTCGGCGCCGGACGCGTCAGCCGCCGAGCGATCGTCGCTCCCGCGCCCGACCGGAGTGCGGCCGTTTGCGAGCGGTCGGGCTTGCGCCAGTGCGAGTTCGCCGTCTCCGTTGGTCTGGGCCGGCACGGCCGTGGCGTTCGCTTCGGCTTGCGCGTGCCCGTTGACCTGGGACGACTCGTCCGGCGGCGCGCCTGGCGTGTGGGCGAGGGTCGGTTTCCGGTTGCGGCCGGTGACGAGGATGCCCGCGGCGATCGCGGCGGCTGCCAGGGGCAGCGCCCACACCCACGCGGGGAGCGGCGCCGCCGGGGTGCGCAGGGACGGAACGGACGGCACGGTGATCCCCGACGTGGCCGCGACCGTGTACGTCGCGGGCCGGGTCGGCGTCGCGAAGCCCATGTCGGTCGTCGAGACCACGACGCGGATCCGGTGTCCCGCCTCGAACCGGTAGTCCATCGCGGGCAGCGTCACGGTCACGTCGTTCGCCGCGGACGCCTCGCTCCCGCCGCTCCCGCCGTTGAGCCCGCTCCCGCCGTTCGGCGCCCCCGCGCTGTTCGGCCCGTTCGCGCCGAGGGGCCCGTTCGCGCCGAGGGGCCCGTTCGCGCCGTTGGGCCCGCTCCCGCTGTTCGGGCCGGCCGTGCTGTTCGGTCCGTTCGCGCTGTTCGGGGCGGCCGTGTTGGTGGGCGCGCCGGTGTTTTGTGGCCCGGTTGCGTGGTTCGGGGCGGGGACGTGGAAGGGCGCGGCGAGGCGGCGGGCCGGTGTCGCGCCGCCGCCCGGGGAGACGTCGTAGACCTTGGCGAACAGGGACGCGCCGTCCGGCGGCATGCCCGTGACCTTGAGGCGCACGGATGCCGCGCCGGTCAGCTGGACCGGCGACGTGAGTGCGGGCGTGTCGAACGTGGCCGACTGGCCCGGGACGTCCATGGCGAAGCCGCCGCCGCTGCCGCCGCTGCCCCCGTCGCCGCCACCACCGCCGGGGCCGCCGCCGCCCATGAGCTGGCCGCCCATCGAGCCGAGCGCGTCCAGGCCGCCGAGGCCGGGCAGCGCGGAGATCGACGCCGGGGTGCCGCCCGCCGGGTTGTTGACCGTCTGCGCGGCCCCGCGCAGCGGAAGCGTGCGCGGGCTCGCCGACAACCCCGGATACGTCCCGGTGGACGCGGCGCGCACGACCACCTTCTGGCTGGACGAGTCGATCCCGCCCGCGCGCGTCACGGTGAAGCCGTCGCCCGCCGACCTATCGCCCGCCGAGCCGTCGCCGTTCGCGCGGCCTGCGTCGCCGCCGGACTTGCCGGTTTTCAGATAGGCGTTGAACCAGTCGCGTACATAGCCCTCCAGCCGGTCGGTTTCGGGGTCGCCGCCGTCATGTCCCCCCTGATACCACACGCTTCGGACGGGCGAATGGTTGCGTGCGATCGCGCTCGCGTTCGCATCCGCCTGATCCAGCGGGAACAAGGAGTCGGATTGTCCCTGGATGAGAAGTGACGGCACCCGGATTCGGTCCGCCACCGACGCCGGGCTGGACGCGGCCAGAATCCGCACCGCCTCCTGCGTAGGACGTCCGGACTCCGCGACCTGCTGGTACATCGAGCACAGCGCCGGAAGGAAGCGCCCGCAGGCCGTCCCATTGGAGCCGCTGGTGAAGAAGAGCCCGGCCCACAGCTTCTTGAAGACGCCGGACTCCGGGCCCTGGCCGTTCGCGTTGGGGAAGAACACGTTCGGGAGGCTGTTCCACGTGATGCGCGGCGCGATCACGTCCACGCGCCGGTCGTAGGCGGCGGTCATCAGCGCGATCGCGCCGCCGTAGGACTCGCCGGTCATGCCGACGCGCGGGTCGTTCGGGCCGTCCAGCCGCACTTCGGGACGGCGCGCCAGCCAGTCGATCAGCTGCCGGACGTCCTTGACCTCGTAGTCGGGGGAGTCCAGCGCGATCTGCCCGGTCGAGCGGCCGAAACCGCGCGCCGACCAGGTCAGCACCGCGTAGCCGTCGCGCGCCAGCCGCCGCGCCTCGGCGCGCACGTCGTCCTTGGTCCCGCCGAACCCGTGCCCGAGCAGGATCGCGGGCGCGCGCCCGCTCCCGGCCGGACGGTAGAACGCGGTGTCCAGCCGGACGTGCTGGTCGTCGCGCGGACCGTCCACCACGGAGATCCACTGGTCGGACGACCTGACCGGCGGCCCGTCCGAGGCGACCCCGTAGACCAGGCCGCCCGCCGCCACCAGTGCCGCGACCCCGCCGACGGCCGCCCAGCGCCGTCCCGGGCCGCGCAGGGCCGTCCAGCGCCGCACGAAGCCCCCTGCCGTCCGCATATCCGGCAGACTACGTGCCCGCCGAGCTCCGACGGTCCGTCAGAGGTCCAGACCGTCCGTGCGCCCGGTGCGGTAGCGCCGCCCGCCCCGTCCTCCTCAAGCAGGACGCGGCCCCGGCCACTTGGCCACCACCTGGGAAAGGCGCGCCGAGCCCCGTTCGCGACCTCCCGGGGAGAACGCGCGCTGGGCCGTTCGCGTCGGAGGACGGCTCCGTCCGCCCGGGGTCAGGCGAGGGCGGAGGCGAACATGCTCGCCAGGCGGTGGGTGAGCATCTCGGGGTCGGCCGAGCGGAGGTCGGCGATGTCGAGCATCCGCCGGACCGGGCCGCCGCCCATGATCACCATGGCGGCGAGACCCGCGCGGACCCGCCGGTCGGGGCCGTCCAGCTTGGCGACCAGCGGGGCGACCAGCACCGCGTCCATGTGGTCGCGCAGGATGCCCTGGACCTCGGGGTTGCCGACTGAGCGGTCCAGCATCCGGACGAGCGGGCTCGGCGGGACGCGGTGGATCTGCCGGACGACGTGCTCGGCCAGCCTCCGGGGCAGCAGCGCCGCGTCCGGCGTCGCGGTGATCACCTCGCGCAGCGCGGACTCGCCGGCGAGGACCTCCCCGAACAGCGCGGCCTTCGAGCCGAAGTAGCGGTTGACCAGCGCCACGTTCGCGTCCGCCGCGGCGGCGATCATCCGCACGGTGACGTTGTCGTAGCCGTGCTCCCCGAACAGGTCGCGCGCCGCGTCCAGGAGCCGCCGCCGCGTCGCCTCCCGGTCCCGCTTCCGGACGCCCTGCCCCGCGCAGTCCTCACCGGCCGCCTGCGCCGCACTGTCGCCGACCTGCGCCGCGCCTTTGCCGGGCCGCTCTGTGTCGTCGCCGACCTGTCCCGCGCCTTCGCCGACCTGTCCTGCGCCTTCGCCGGGCCGCTCTGTGTCGTCGCCGACCTGGTCCGGGCCGTCCCGGTCGGGGAGCCCGCCGGAGGTGTCGCTGGTGAGTTGGGTCATTGCTCCCGGCTCCAACGTGATCCTTGTCGCTTCCAGTATCCCGGAGGTTGCAAGTAAACGAGCGTCTACATAGCATATATGCAAAACACAGGTAATTGATGAGGGGGCAGAGTGGCTCAGGCGGGCGTGGTACCGCAGGGTCCGGGTGCTGCGGCGGCCGGGCAGGTGCCGGCGCCGGTGCGCTATTCGCACCGGCAGATCCTGGAGATCCTCTCCGGGCTGATGATGGCCATGCTGACGACGATGATCTCGACGTCGGTGGTCGGCACCGCGCTGCCGACGATCGTCGGCGACCTCGGCGGCCAGGACCAGCTGTCCTGGGTGGCGAGCGCGTCGCTGCTGACGATGACGGCCTCGACCCCGCTGTGGGGCAAGCTGTCGGACATCCTCGGCCGCAAGCTGATGTTCCAGTCGGCGCTGGTCATCTTCGTCCTGGCGTCGGTCGGCGCGGGGCTGTCGCAGAACATCGGGCAGCTGATCGCCGCCCGCGCGTTCCAGGGCCTCGGCGTCGGCGGCGTCTCGGCGCTGGCGCAGGTCATCCTCGGCGACGTCGTCACGCCGCGCGAGCGCGGACGCTACTCCGGCTACATGGGCGCGGTGTTCGGCGTCGCGACCGTCGCCGGGCCGATGCTCGGCGGCTTCATCGTGGACGCGGACGGGCTCGGCTGGCGCTGGTGCTTCTACGTCTGCGTGCCGCTCGCGATCATCTCGCTGCTGGTCATGCAGAAGGTGCTGAACCTCCCGAAGATCAAGCGGGACACCCGGATCGACATCTTCGGCGCGTTCACGATCACCGGCACCGCGACCGTCGTGATGCTGATCCTGACCATGGGCGGCAAGGAGTTCGGCTGGAACTCCAAGTGGACCTACATCCTCGGCGCGGTCGCGTTCGTCCTGCTGATCGGCGCGGTGTTCGCCGAGCGCGCGGCCCGCGAGCCGATCCTGCCGCCGCGGCTGTTCCGCAACCCGACCTTCGTGCTCTGCTCGATCGGCTCGCTCGCCGTCGGCGTCGCGATGTTCGGCGCGATGATCTACCTGCCGCAGTACCTGCAGATCGTCAAGGGCATGTCGCCCACGCACTCCGGCCTGATGACGCTGCCGATGGTGGCGGCGATGTTCGTCACCTCCACCGGGTCCGGCCAGATCGTCACCCGCCTCGGCCGCTACAAGTGGTTCCCGGTCGTCGGTCTCGCGCTGGTCGCGAGCTCGATGTTCCTGCTGTCGCGGCTGCACGTCGACTCCAGCAAGCTGGTCATCGGCGCGGACATCGCGGTGCTCGGCGCGGGCCTCGGCCTCACCCTGCAGATCATGATCCTCGCCGCGCAGAACGCCGCCGCGATGACCGACCTCGCCGCGACCACGTCCGGCGTCTCGTTCTTCCGGAACCTCGGCGGCGCGATCGGCACCGCCGCGTTCGGCGCGATCCTCAACAACCGCCTCACCCACCACCTGGCGGACGGCCTGGCCGCCGCGCACGTCACCCCGCCCGCGGGCGGCGGCGCCTCGCTCGGCACGCCCGAGGCCGTCCAGCACCTGCCGCAGCCGTTCAAGGGGATCGTCCTGGAGGCGTTCACCGAGTCGCTGCAGACGGTGTTCCTGGTGGGCGTCCCCGTCGCGGCGGTCGGCTTCGTCGTGGTGCTGTTCCTCAAGGAGCTGCCGCTGCGCACCGCCGCCGGCCGCGCCGACCAGACCCCGGGTGCGTCTGCCGACCCCGCTACGGCAGACGCCCCGGTCCCAACGTCCGGACGCCACGCCCGCGACGACCGCCAGCTCGTCGGCGTTGGCGCGACGAACGGCACGTCCGCGAACGGCCTCGCGTCCGCAACGGCTCCGAACGGCCTTCCCGCCAACGGAGTGCTCGCCGCTTCCAACGGAATGCATGCGAACGGGCTAGCCGCTTCTAACGGACGCGCTGCGGGCGCGACGCAGACCGCCCCCGCGACGCAGGCCGTCCCCGCAGCGCAGGCCGTCCCCGCGACGCAGGCCGTCCCCGCGACGCAGGCTGTCCCGGCGACGGTGTCGGCGGCGCAGGGTGCGACCGTCAGTGGTGTGGTGCGCGGCGGGGACGGCTCGCCCGTCGCGTCCGCCGCGCTGACCCTCATCGACGTCGGCGGACGCCAGCTGGGACGCGCTCTCACCCAGCCGGACGGCGGGTACGCGCTCGCCACCCCCGGCCCCGGCACGTACGTGCTGATCGCCGCGACCGGCGGGCACGAGCCGCAGGCCGCGACGCTCGCCGTCGGGGACCGTCCGGTCGAGTTCGACATCGTCCTCGCCGGGAACGGCGGCCTCGCCGGGACCGTGACCGGCCCGGACGGCGGCCCGATCGACGGCGCGACCGTCGTCGTCACCGACGTCCGCGGCGAGGTCGTCGGCACCGGACGCACCGGAGCGAACGGCGAGTACCAGTTCAGGGACGTCGTCGCGGGCACCTACACGATCGCGGTCAGCGCCGATGGGCACCGCCCGGCCGCGCTCCAGGTCGTCGCCGCCGACACCGGGCAGACCCGGCAGGACGTCCGGCTCCCGGCGGGCGTGCACGTTCGCGGCGTCGTCCGCGACGAGGCGGGCCTCCCGGTCGGCAGGGCGCGGGTCACGCTGGTGGACGCGGCGGGCAACGTGGCCGCCGTCAGCACCACCGGTCCGGACGGCGAGTACGCCTTCACCGACCTGACCGGCGGCCGGTACACGGTGATCGCGTCCGGGTACCCGCCGGTCGCCACCGGGCTCAACCTGGGCGGCGGCAGCCTGGACGGCCACGACCTCCGTCTCGGCTACCCCGTCGAGTGAGGCCGCCCGGGGCCGTCGTGCGGGGCGGCCCCGGGTCCTGGCCGTCCGTCCCGCCGGGGTGGCGGCCAGGCGCAGAGACGGCTCCCACAAGGGGCATTGCAAGGACCCCGGCGCCGGCGGACCCACCCGTCCGCCGCCGCCGGGACCCGGGCCTGGACCGACCCGGGCAGCGACGACTTCGGATTGCGGGCGTGACTTGATGGAAGAGAGCGGGGAGCTGCGCGCGGCGGTGCGCACGAGGGACGGCTGGGCGGTCCCGCATGCGATCGTGACGATCACCGATCTCGCGGGCGCGCAGGTCGCGCGCGAGCAGGCGGGCGAGAGCGGCGACCTCGCGGCTCCCGCGCCGCGGCCCGGCACCTATACGGCGATCGTGACGGCCGCCGGGTTCGCGCCGTCCGCGTCCACCCTGATCGTGACCGCGTCCGGACGCGCCGACCTCGGCACGATCGTGCTCGCCCGCGCGGGCGGCGTCGAGCTCCCACCGCCCGGCCCGTGGACGATCGACCCGGCGCACTCGTCGGTCGCCGCGATCGCGCAGCACCTCGGACTGTCCAGCATCCGGGGGCGCTTCGCGACCTTCGAGGGACGCGTCGCGATCGCCGAGCCTGTGGAGAAGTCGCAGGTCGTGGCCCGGATCGACGCCTCGTCCATCGACACCGGCACCAAGCTGCGCGACGACCACCTGCGCTCGCCCGACTTCCTGAACGTGGACGAGCATGCCGTCATCGAGTACCGGGGCCACGGCCTCACCGCCCGGGGCACCGACCGCTGGACCGTCCACGGCGAGCTGACGCTGAACGGCCACACCCAGCCCGTCGACCTGGACCTGACCTACCTGGGCAGCGGTGCCGACCCTTGGGGCGGCGTCCGTGCCGCCTTCCGCGCCACCGCCCAACTGCGGCGCGTCGACTTCGGCATCCGCTTCAACCAGATTCTTGAGGCGGGCATCGCCGCGGTAGGCGACAGCCTGAAAGTCGAGCTGGAAATCCAGGCCGTCCAAGGCGAGACGCTCCCCGGCTAGAAGACCGGAAAGTTATCCACAGGCTGTGGACCGACTTGAATGCGTCCCCGGCCGGAGACCAGGCTGGGTGGTGGTCAGCGGCCCTTGAGGTCGTGGACCAGGCGGTTGGCGGCGGCGTGGTCGGGGGTGCCGGTGATGACGACCTTGCCGTCGGTGATGGCCATCTCGACCCGGGGCGCGGTGATCAGGCGGCCGGAGACCACGAAGGCGACGTCGCGGCCCACGGTGGTGCGGGTGAGCTGCGCGAACGCCTTGCGGTCCGAGGCGCGCAGGGTGACGGCCACGTCGTAGGCGCTGCCGGTGCGGCCGCGCTGCACGCGCAGGTCCGCCACCTTGTGGATCGCGATGCCCTGGGACAGCTGGTAGCAGACCAGGCCCGTCGTGGTCTGGCCGGTGACGCCCTGCGTGCCCGCCGGGCACTGGCCGGGGCTCGTCTGCGTGACCGGGAAGACCTGGAGCGGGGCGGCCAGGGCCACCGGGCGGTCGCGCATGGAGTTCGCGATCAGCCCGCCCGTCACGGCCACGGAGGCGATCAGGATGCCCAGCGTCAGCACCATCGTGAGCAGCGCCGCGCGGTGCTCCCGGGCGGCCTGCTCGCGGCCGTCCTGCCGGGCGCGCCCGCCGCGCAGCTCCGCGCGGCTCCGCTTCACGGCCGCGGCTTCACGCTGCCGCGCCATGGAACGCGCCCGCCGCCGCGCCTCGGGGCTCTCCGGATCCAGCTCGCCCCCGGCCTCCACCGGCACGGTGATCGTCGAGCCGACCGTCCCGCCCGCGTCCACGGCGGATCCGGCTCCGCCTCCGGGCGCGGTCGGCCCGGCGTTGCCGCCGCCTCCAGCGGCGGACGGCCCATCGGGGCCGCCCGTGGGCGAAGCCTGCCCGCTCGCGCCGGACGCCTTGGCCTTGCCGGACGCCTTGGTCTTGCCGGACGCCTTGGCTCGGCGCGACTTCTTGCGGCCGCCTCCGCCGGACGGCCCTTCCGACGCCGGCGTTGAGCTCGTGGTCGGCGCCTCCGTCGATCCTGGCCGGGTGTCCGAGCGCTTCGCCGTTTCGGACGTGACTCCTGGCCGCGGCCCGGTGCCGGTCGCGGCTTCGAGGCGTTCCAGGCGCTTGCGTTCGCGGCGGCCCAACTTCGGCGGCGTCGCAGAGGACGCGGCAGGCGCCGAGGACGCCAAGGACGGCGAGGGCGGCGTCAAAGGAGCCGTGCGGTCAACCGACGGCTGCGAGGCATCGCGGCCTGCCGGTGGCCGCGCGGCACCGCGGTCAGGCTGCGGCTGCGGGGCAGCGCGGTCTGCCGCAGGCTGCGGGGTTTCGCGGGCGGGCGGGCCTTGCGGGGTGTCCTGGTCGTCCGGCGGGGGTGGGACGTCGAGGATCTCCGTGCGGTGCCGGCCTCTGCGCGTGCGCTCGGGGTCCGGATCGGCGGACGTGTCCTGACGATCCTTGCTGCGGCGCGGAACCACCCGCATCGTCACCTCCCCGGCAGTTGATCTCCAAGTCTTGCAGGAAGCGGCCCGCCGGTGCACCCCTTGGCGCCGCGAAGGTCGTGACAGGCACGAAACCGGCCATGAACATGTGAGTAAAACCGGTCCCGGACCGCATCCGAAATACGCGCGGGCGCACAAAAATGCGGGTGATCTCGTCCTGGGCGAACAAATACCCGAAACCCGCACGACATGCTGCGGGGACCGCGCGCCCGGAGGCGCGCGATCCCCGCAGAGGCGGTGTCGCCTAGTCGACCCGCCAGGTGTCGCCGCTGGCCAGGAGCCCGGCGAGGTCGCCCTTGCCCTGGGGCTCGGCGGCCTCGTCCAGCTGGGCCCGCATCAGCTCGTCGTAGGACGGGCGGTCCACGTTGCGGAAGATACCGATCGGGGTGTGCTCGAACGCCGGCGAGTCCAGCCGCGACAGGGCGAACGCCTGGGACGGGTCCGGGTTGGACGCGTCGTGCACGGCGATCTCGGACGCGGCGACGTCCGCCGTGTCCACGACCTCGAACGAGCCGCCCGGCGTGCGGCGCAGCGCCTTCTGGCCGTCCGCGCCGAACACGATCGGCTGCCCGTCCTCAAGGCGGATGGTGATGTCGTCCCGCACGGACGGGTCCTTGAGCGGGTCGAACGCGCCGTCGTTGAAGATGTTGCAGTTCTGGTAGATCTCGACCAGGGCCGTGCCGCGGTGCTGGGCCGCCGCGCGCAGCACCGACTGGAGGTGCTTGCGGTCGGAGTCGATCGTCCGGGCGACGAAGGTGCCCTCCGCGCCGATCGCCAGCGAGAGCGGGTTGAACGGGGCGTCCAGCGAGCCCATCGGGGTGGACTTGGTGATCTTCCCGGTCTCGGAGGTGGGCGAGTACTGGCCCTTGGTCAGCCCGTAGATCCGGTTGTTGAACAGCAGGATCTTCAGGTTGACGTTGCGGCGCAGCGCGTGGATCAGGTGGTTGCCGCCGATCGACAGCGCGTCGCCGTCACCGGTGACGACCCACACCGACAGGTCCGGACGGGACGTCGCGAGCCCGGTCGCGATCGCCGGGGCGCGCCCGTGGATCGAGTGGAACCCGTAGGTGTTCATGTAGTACGGGAACCGGGACGAGCAGCCGATGCCGGAGACGAAGGTGATGTTCTCCCTGCGCAGCCCGAGCTCGGGCAGGAAGGACTGGACGGCCGCCAGGATCGCGTAGTCCCCGCAGCCGGGGCACCAGCGGACCTCCTGGTCGGTCTTGAAGTCCTTCATCGTCTGCTTGGTGTCGGTCTTCGGCACCAGCGACAGCGCGAGCGGCCCGCCCGCGCCGCCGTTGCCGTTCACCGCGCCGCCGCCGTTGCCGTTGGCCGCGCCGTTCGCAGCGCCGTTGAGGTCACTCACTGTCGATCACATCCTGGATGACTCCCGCGAGCTCCTCGGCCTTGAAGGGCAGGCCGCGCACGCGGTTGTAGCCGACGACGTCGATGAGGAACCGGCCGCGCAGCAGCAGCGCGAGCTGGCCGAGGTTGATCTCCGGCACCACGACCTTGTCGTAGGAGCGGAGCACCGCCTCGGTGTTGGCCGGGAACGGGTTGAGGTGCCGCAGGTGCGCCTGCGCGATCTTCCCGCCGGCCTTCCGGACGCGCCGGACGGCCGCCGAGATCGCGCCGTACGTGCCGCCCCAGCCGAGCACCAGCACCCGCGCCTCGCCGGACGGGTCGTCCACCTCAAGGGGGGTGACGTCGCCGGCGATCCCGTCGACCTTGGCCTGCCGCAGCCGGACCATCAGGTCGTGGTTCGCCGGGTCGTAGGAGATGTTGCCGGACCCGTCCGCCTTCTCCAGGCCGCCGATCCGGTGCTCCAGACCGGGCGTCCCGGGCACGGCCCAGGGCCGCGCGAGCGTCTCGGGGTCGCGCTTGAACGGCTGGAAGTCCTCCTGGTCGGGCTCGGCGAAGGCCGGCTCGATCACGGGCAGCGAGTCCACGGAGGGGATGTTCCAGGGCTCGGAGCCGTTGGCGAGGTAGCCGTCCGAGAGCAGGATGACCGGGGTGCG
Organism: Actinomadura rupiterrae; assembly: GCF_024172125.1. Classification (GTDB taxonomy): domain Bacteria; phylum Actinomycetota; class Actinomycetes; order Streptosporangiales; family Streptosporangiaceae; genus Spirillospora; species Spirillospora rupiterrae. Next base: position 111,587 of record NZ_JAMZEA010000018.1, on the reverse strand, counting down.
GTACTTCACCGCGATCCGGGCGGCCTCCAGCGCGGCGTCGAAGCAGTCCGACGGCGAGCGCGGCGCGACCACCGGCACCGGCGCCTCGCCGTTGCGGCCGTACATCGCCTGCATCAGGTCGGCCTGCTCGGTCTTGGTCGGCAGCCCGGTGGACGGCCCGGCCCGCTGCACGTCGATGACCAGCAGCGGCAGCTCGGTCGCCACCGCGAGGCCGATCGTCTCGGACTTCAGCGCGATGCCCGGGCCGGACGTGGTGGTCACGCCGAGCGAGCCGCCGAAGGACGCGCCGAGCGCCGCGCCGACCGCGGCGATCTCGTCCTCGGCCTGGAACGTCCGCACGCCGAACCGCTTGTGCTTGGACAGCTCGTGCAGGATGTCGGAGGCCGGGGTGATCGGGTAGGAGCCGAGGAACACCGGCAGGCCGCTGCGCTCGCCGGCCGCGACCAGCCCGTAGGCGAGGGCGGTGTTGCCGGTGATGTTGCGGTACAGGCCGGGCTCGTGGTCGGCGGGCTTGATCTCGTACTGGACGGAGAACGCCTCGGTGGTCTCGCCGTAGGACCAGCCCGCCTGGAAGGCCGCGATGTTGGCCTTCATGATCTCGGGCTTCTTGGCGAACTTGCGCTCCAGGAACGCCACCGTGCCCTCGGTGGGCCGGTGGTAGAGCCAGGACAGCAGCCCGAGGGCGAACATGTTCTTGGCCCGCTCGGCGTCCTTCTTCGAGATGTCGAAGTCTTCCAGAGCCTTGACCGTCATCGAGGTGAGCGGCAGCGCGTGCACCCGATACTCGCTGAGCGACTCGTCCTCGACCGGGCTGGTCTCGTACCCGACCTTGGCCAGGTTGCGCTTGCTGAACTCGTCGGTGTTGACGATCAGGTCGGCGCCGCGCGGCAGGTCGCCGAGGTTGGCCTTGAGCGCCGCCGGGTTCATCGCGACGAGCACGTTCGGCGCGTCGCCGGGGGTCAGGATGTCGTGGTCGGCGAAGTGCAACTGGAAGCTGGACACGCCGGGGAGGGTGCCGGCCGGGGCGCGGATCTCGGCCGGGAAGTTCGGCAGGGTCGACAAGTCGTTGCCGAACGCCGCCGTCTCCTGGGTGAAGCGGTCACCGGTCAACTGCATGCCGTCGCCGGAGTCACCGGCGAAGCGGATGATGACGCGGTCGAGTTGCTGGACCTGTTTGGTCACAGAGGAAGACCTCCTCGACGCGCAGCGCCCGTCCCGCGGGAGGCACCCGGGATCGTGGCGCTACTTAGGCTTACCTTCATCGTATGTCCGGGCTCTGGTGCGTCGGTCGACCGCGCGTGGAGCCCGTGCCCCGCCATTCCAGGCGTATCACCAAGGTCGGGGCCGTCGTGTCGCGATCGTGCTGCGGTACGGGATTCGGACCGTTCCTATCCGGGGGGACGCCCGGCCGGGGCTCCGGGTTCGTGATCCCGCCCGTCCGGTGGCGGTCAGCCGCCTTTCCGGACAGGCGGACGTCAGCCCGTCAGGAACGACCTCGACACAGGCAGCTGGTCAGTCGGCAGTAGTCGACGTGGAGCCGCCGCACGAGGACGGCGCGTCGAGGGATCTCCGGGGGCACGGGTTTCACGCCACGCACTATAAGCAGCGGCTTGCGGCCGCCGCCGCACCGCCCCTACCCCGAGCCGCCCTTGTGTCCCAGCTCACGACCCCTATCCCTGGCCAGGCGTCTCCCGCCCGGCCGGGAGAAGCCGGACCGCAGATCGTCAGGGGTGCCGGACCGCTGGCCGTCCACGGTGCCCGACCGCAGGGTGTCAGGGGGTGGCGGACGGGCGGTGCCGGTCGAGCTGGGCCAGCAGCTGGGACACGCGGGACGCCGAAACGGCCTCGCCCAGGACCCGGGCCCGCGCCTCGTACGGGTGCGCGCCCGGATCGTCCAGGGCCGACCGCATCCACGACCGCCAGCCGGGGCCGGTGACCGTGCAGCGCAGCACGAGCGAGCCGTTGGCCGGGACGGTCCCCGACCCGGTGCAGGTGCCGAGCGCGCGGCCGTCCGCGAGGACCGTGGCGATCAAGGTCGCCCGGGCGCCGTCCGGCGGCGAGCCCTCCGGCCGGACGAGCGAGGCCGGGACGCTGACCGTGCAGCCGTCCACGTTCTGGTCGCAGTTGATGAAGGTCAGCTTGCCCGGACGGAACCGCAGCGCCGGGTCCGACGCGCCGCCGAGCGCGGCGACCCGGGTCCGGACGTCCGCGAACGCCTTGGCGGCGTCCGGCACGTCCGCGGCGGTGAAGGTCGGCTCGTCCCCGCCCGCCGCCTGGACCTTGAGCAGGGCGTTCGGTGCGTCCACACCGACGAGGTAGTCGGCGCGCGGTGTCTTGAGCCGGTACGCCCGGACCGTCCCGACGGTCTCGGTGGACGGCCTTTCCGGCGCGGACGCGAGCCGCTTGGCGATCGTGTCCGGCGCGAACACGGCCTTCACGTCCAGGCCGGGCAGGTTCGCGGGTGCCTTCGTCCAGCGTCCCGCGTAGTCGGCCGCGTGCTCGGCCTCGCCTCCATAGTTCTTCCAGAAGGACGCTGCCGCCTTGAGGTAGGTGTCGCCGCCCGCCGCCACGACGTCCGCGTGCTCGGTTCCCGCGGTCAGCGTCCCCGAGGCGGCGCCGCCGTCGAACACGGTCAGCTTCAGGTGGACGGGCTTGTCGTTGCTCCGGACCGTCCCGTCGTAGCGGACGCCGGACGCGCCCAGCAGCCGCTGCCGGGCAGCCGCGGCCCAGGGCGCGGTCGGGTGGGGCTTGGCCGCGTGCCGCCGCTTCTTCTCCGCGCCGTCCTCGGTCATCGCGAACGCCGCGATAGTCAGCGCGACCGCCACGATCGCCGATCCGGCGATCAGCAGCGGCGAGGGCACCCCCAGAACCCGTCCCCAGCCCTTCTTCGGCGGCTCGCCGCCCGGGGCCGCTGAGCCGTCCGTGGCCGTTTCGGGCCCGTCCGGCTTGGCCGCTTCGACGGACTCGTCCCCGTCCAACCGGGCCAGGCGAGGGCGACCCGGCCCCGCCGCCGGGACGGGCTCGTCTTCAGAATGGTCGCGCGGCTCCTCGGCCGGGGGAGAGGGGGGTGCGGGGGAGGGCCCCTCCGGGTTCGAACTCACGCAGCGCCCTTCCTGCCGACGGCGATCACGAACGGGACGACGGTCAAGAACAAAGAGTGCCGGACGGGATGCGATGCCGCAGCCCGACCGGCACTCTGGACGCCGTGTCCGGAACTACTCCGAGTCGAGGTTCCGCTGGAGGGTCTGGACGTCCGACGAGGACGCGGCCAGCGTGATCGCGTAGGGGGTCACCCACACGCGCTGGTAGTTCTTGCCGGTCCGGGCCCACTCGCCGCCGGAGATCGTGCACTGCACCGGGACGTCGTCGGTGGAGGTGACGGTGCCGGTGTTGGTGCAGTCGCCGAAGTACTTCCCGCCGTCCTGCTTCTCGGTGAGCCGGAAGGTCACCTTGACGTTCAGGGACGTGTTGCTGCCCCGGGTGGTCCAGACGTCGGCCTTGACCGTGCAGGGGTCGCCGAAGGTCTTGCAGCTGACGAACTGGGCCTTGCCCTGGATGCGGGCGGTGTGGTCGGAGTCGACGGCGTCGCCGAGCTGCCCCATCTGGCCGCGGATGTCGCTGATCGCGGGCGCGGCGGCGCCGCCCGACAGCGGGGTGACGTCGGCGCTGACCCGGGGGTAGCTGCTCTCGTAGCGGAGCAGCTGCGGGTCGCCGTCGGCGGTCACGTAGAAGGTCGTCCCGATCGCGGTGATCTTGAGCGCCTTCTTGCCCTGCGCCGTGGTCTTGGTCACCGTGAGGTGGAACTTGCTGTACCGGCGCATCTGGTCGGCGATCGCGGTCGGGGTCAGGTTCTGCTTGAAGTCGACCATCAGCTCGCTGGAGCTCAGCGAGCCCCACTGGTCGCCGTCCTTGAGCATCCCGGAGTTGACCGTGGAGGTGAACTTGCCCGACCAGTACGACTTGGGCGCCTTCACGAACAGCTTGTCGTCCGCCGAGATGAAGGTGACGTTGTTGCCGCCCCAGGAGACCGGGCCGTAGGCGCGGCCGCCCTTGGTGACCTTGACGTCGCCGCTCAGCGTGTCGGACGTCGAGCCGACCGAGCCCTTGTAGTCCAGCACGCGGGCGCCCGCCACGGCGTCCGCGGCCTTGGCCAGGCGCTGGCCCGGCTTCTCGCCGCTGTTCACGACCACGACGAGGACCACGACCACGATGATCGCGACGAGCAGCACGGCGCCGCCGACGAGCGCGGCGATCAGGCCGCCCTTGCCCCCACCGGACTTGACCGGCGGCGGCATCCCGGGGCCGGGGGGCATGCCCGGTCCGGGCGGCATGCCGGGGCCGGGCGGCGGCGGGTTGTAGAACGGCGGCGGCGTCTCGGGGGACCCGTAGCCCCCGGGTGGGCCGTAGCCGGGCGCGCCTGGGGCGCCCGGGGCTCCGGGCGCGCCGGGGTACCCGGGCCCGCCCGCCCCACCGGGACCTCCGGGGCCCTCGGGCGGCGGAGGCGGCCAGGAGGGACCGGCCGGGGGGTCCCATCCGGGCGGTGGCGGCGGAGGACTGCTCATCCGGTCACATCCTTCCAGGTCATATGACCTCAAATGCCTGTCCAGTGTGCAGCAAAGATCGGGGTGTGTGATCCCCGGCCCCCCAATTGGTGGGCAATTGTGAGGTTCGAGTTATTCGTTGGCGAGATCGTGCTGCATCCGCGGTACGTCCTGGGGCTGGACGGCCAGCTGGAACGGCGCGGTGTAGACCCACACGGTCTTGTAGTCGGCGCCGTGCCTGGCCCACTCGCCGCCGGAGATCGTGCACGTCACCGGCTGGCTCTGCCCCGCCGCGACGACCCCGGTGGCCTGGCAGTCGCCGAACACCTTGCCGCCCCCGTTCTGCGCGGACGCCAGCCGGAAGTACGCCCTGACCCGCGCCGGACCGGGGGAGTTCTCGTCCGGCTGGACCTTCACGCTGACCGTGCAGGGCCGGCCGAACGTCCCGCAGCTGGTGAACTCCGGCTTCGCGGCGACCTTCGCGTGCCGGGACGCGTCGAACGCGTCGCCGAGGCGGCCGAGATCGGCCATCACGTCGGAGACCGCGGCGGGACCGGCCGACACCGGCTGCGCGGTCACGTCCGCGGCGATCTTCGGAAAGGACAGCTCGTAGCGCAGCAGTTCGTGGCCGCCCGTCCGGGAAATGTAGAACGCGGCGTCACTCGCGCTGATCTTGATCGCCTTGCGGCCGCGCGCGGTCGTCTCGGAACGCGTCGTGCGCAGGCCCGCGTAGCGGCGCAGCACCGACGCCATGGCGGGCGGCGAGAGCGCGCCCTTGAAGTCGATGCCGAGCTCGGTCGTGTCGACGGCGCCCCAGTAGTCGCCGTCCGGAAGGAGTGCGGCGTCTGTTGTGCCCACCTGCATACGACTCATCCAGGCCGACTTCGGTTCCTTCAGAAAGACATGGCCGTCTGCGGCCAGCATCGTGGCGTCGGTCCCGCTCCACGAGATCGGCCCGTACGCGCGCCCGCCCTTGGTGACCTTCACCCTCCCGGTGAGCGTCTGCGTGGTGGAGCTGATCGTCCCGGAGTAGGTGAGCATGCGGGCGCTCCCGAGCGCGGACGCCGCCTTGAGCAGCGTGTCCCGCGGCTTCTCCTTCCGGCTGTCCTGGACGGTCAGGGTGATCGCCGCGGCGGAGAGGCCGACGAACACCAGCGTCGCGAGCGTCACGCCGGCGATCAGCGCCGTCCGGCGGCGGCGCGGGGCGGACGGGGCGGACGGGGCCGGCGGCTGGGTCGGCGGAATCGGCTGCGGAGGCGGGAACGGCTGCGGGGTGCTCGGCTGCTGGGGCGGCGGGTATGGGCTGCCTGACTGCGGAGGCGGGTAGGGGCCGCCCGACTGCGGTGGCGGGAAGGGCGGCGGGGTGCTCGGTCGCGGTTGCTGCGGCGGACCGCCGGGGCGCTGCCGCTGCGTCTCCCACCAGTCGGACCCGGACGGCGGCTCCCAGCCGGACGGTGGTGTGCCCACGGTGATCACGTCCCTCCGGTCGCCGCGCCACCGCCGGAACGCGGTGCGCCCTCCCTCCAACGTGAGGCGAAGCGCCCGTTTTGTGAACCCGTCAGATGCGGGGGCCCGGCTACGCGTCCCGGCGGAGCCGGTCGGGGATACTTGACGGGACCCGGCCCCGGAGGAGCCCGTGCAGGACTATTTCCACGCGTACGGCGTCGTCGCCGCCCTGGTGGCGGTCGGCGGCGGGATCGTCGGCGGCGGCCTCGCCGCGAACCGGCTGCTGCGCCCGAGCCGTCCCACCGGCGAGAAGCTCACCACCTACGAGTGCGGCGTCGACCCGGTCGGTGAGGGATGGGCGCAGTCGTACGTCCGCTACTACGTCTTCGCCTATCTCTACGTCGTGTTCGCGGTAGACGCGGTGTTCCTCTTCCCCTGGGCGACGGTGTTCTCCGCGCCCGGCTACGGCATGACCACGCTGGGCGAGATGTTCGTCTTCCTGGCCTTCCTCGCCGTCGGTCTCGCGTACGCGGGGAAGAAGGGCGTCCTCTCGTGGGTCTAGCGACGGGACCCGCGTGGGGAACAATGGCCGCATGAGCGCCGTGGATCTTCCGCCGCCCAGTGTCGGACCGCTGTCCCGGCTCGCGCCGAAGCCGGTCCGGTTCGTCCTCAACTGGGGCCGCCGCTACTCGCTCTGGGTGTTCAACTTCGGGCTCGCCTGCTGCGCCATCGAGTTCATCGCGACCTCGATGAGCCGGCACGACTTCATCCGGCTCGGCGTGATCCCGTTCGCGCCCGGGCCCCGGCAGGCCGACCTGATGGTGGTGTCCGGGACGGTCAGCGACAAGATGGCCCCGGCCGTCCGCCGCCTGTACGAGCAGATGCCCGAGCCGAAGTACGTCATCTCGTTCGGCGCGTGCTCCAACTGCGGCGGCCCCTACTGGGACTCCTACTGCGTCACCAAGGGCGTCGACCAGATCATCCCGGTGGACGTGTACGTGCCCGGCTGCCCGCCGCGCCCCGAGGCGCTGCTGCAGGGGATCATCCGGCTCCAGGAGAAGATCGCCGCCGAGTCGCTCGGCGAGCGCTACGACGGCAACGGCTCCGAGCCGGTGTCGCCGCCTCCGCCGCCGCGTCCACTTCCGGCCACGGTTCTGCGCCGTCCGATACAGCCCCCGCCGCCACCGCCCGAACCCGACCCGGAACCGGAACCTCCCGCGACGTCCGAAGTGTCCGCTGCCACTTCCGCGGCGACCGCGGAAGTCGAGATGCCCGCGCCCCTGGCGGACGAGCCGCGACCGGCCGTTGACGAAACGCCGACGCTGCCCGCCATGCCGGTCGCCGCCCCGGACGAGACTGTTGCTGCTCCGGACGATGCGACCGTCCCGAACGAGCCCGTGGCTGCGCCCGACGATGCGACCGTTCCGCACGAGCTCGTCGCCCCGCCGGATGACCCGACCGTTCCGCACGAGGTCGTCGCCCAGCCGGACGACCTGACCGTGCCGAATGAGGCGGTTGCCCAGCCGGATGCGACGCGCCCGCTGGAGACGCCGCCCGACGAGGTCCAGCCGCCTGCCGACGAGGTCCAGCCGCCCGCGGACGCCGAGCAGCACGAGCACGGCGGCGGGACGCGCCGGAAGCGCCGGTTCCGTCCCGAGGACCACGACCCGTCGATCATCCCCGGCCTCGCGGACGGCGACGAGGGCGACGACGAGATCGGCAGGACGCGGTGACACCGGAAGAGCTCGCCGAATCCTGGACGGCGCGGTTCGGCGAGGCCGTCACGACGGCCGAGAGCCACGGCGAGGTCACCGCCGACGTCCCCGCCGAGTCCTGGCTGGACGCGCTGGCCTTCGCCCGCGACGACCTCGGTTGCGCGTTCTTCGACTGGCTCACCGCCGTGGACGAGCTGGACGACGGCTTCGCGATCGTCGTCCACCTGTACTCGCTCGAAGGCAAGCACCACGTGCTCGTGCGCACGCGCATCCCGCGCGAGAACCCGGTGCTGCCGTCCGCCTCCGGCGTGTTCCGCGGCGCGAACTGGCACGAGCGCGAGACGTTCGAGATGTTCGGCATCGCCTTCGAGGACCATCCGAACCTCGTCCCGCTGCTGCTCCCGGACGGCTTCGAAGGGCATCCGCTGCGCAAGGACTTCGTCCTCGCCGCGCGGGTCGCCAAGCCGTGGCCGGGCGCGAAGGAACCGGGCGAGTCCGGGCACGGCGCGCCGTCCCGCCGCCGCGTCCGCCCGCCGGGCGTCCCGGACGACTGGGGGCCCTCGCATGCTTGAGATCGTCGTCAAGCTCGTGCTGGTCGCCGCCGCGTTCGCGGTGCTGCCGCTGCTGGTCGGCCAGATCGAGCACAAGGTCATGGCGCACATGCAGGGCCGCCTCGGCCCGATGTACGCCGGCGCGTTCCACGGCTGGGCGCAGCTGGTCGCCGACGGGGTCAAGTTCGTCCAGAAGGAGGACGTCGTCCCGGCCGCGGCCGACCGGCGGATCTTCAAGCTCGCCCCGGCCGTCGCGCTCGTCCCGTACCTGCTGGTCCTGCTGGTGGTCCCGGTCGGGCCGCACGGGCAGGTCGCGGTGGACCTCGGCCCCGGCGTGTTCTTCGCGCTCGCCGTGATGGGCGTCGGCGTGATCGGCGCGATCATGGCGGGCTGGGCGAGCGCGAACAAGTACTCGCTGCTCGGCGGCATGCGCGTCGCGGCGCAGCTGATGTCCTACGAGCTGCCGATGGTGTTCGCGGCGTCCTCGGCCGCGATGGCCGCCGGGACGCTGTCGCTGCCCGGCATCGTGGAGCAGTGGCGCTGGTACTGGCTGCCGTGGCAGGCGGTCGGCGGCGTGGTGTTCTTCGTCGCGGGCCTCGCCGAGCTGCGCCGCCCGCCGTTCGACATGCCGGTCGCCGACTCGGAGATCATCTTCGGCCCGTACACGGAGTACGGCGGGTTGCGCTTCGCGCTGTTCCTGCTCGCCGAGTACGCGGGCATCGTGGTGCTCTGCGCGCTGACGACCGTGCTGTTCCTCGGCGGCTGGAAGGGCCCGTTCCTGGACGACCAGCTCGGCTGGCTCTGGACGCTCGCCAAGGTGTTCGTCCTGGCGTTCCTGGTCATCTGGTTCCGGGTCAGCTACCCGCGGCTGCGCGAGGACCAGCTGCAGAAGCTCGCGTGGGCCTGGCTTGTCCCGCTGTCCCTCGCGCAGCTCGCCCTGACCGGAATCCTCAAGGTCGCCCTCGGCTGACCCCCGAGCCGCCTCGGAGCCGGGCGCTAGTCGAGGAAGATCACGTACTCCTTGATCTTCGGTAGCAGGGCGGGTGGCAGGTCGACGTCCACGGCCAGCTCCTCGACCGAGATGAACCCGCCGTGCTCGGCCCGGTGCCGGACGATCCGCTCGACCAGCTCGGACGTCATCCCCGGCAGCGTGCCGAGGGCGTGCGCGGACGCGTGGTTCACATCGACCAGGCCGCCGTCGTCGTAGTTGCGCGGCAGGTCGGGACGTCCGATGCGCAGCTCCTCCGCCAGAGCCGGGTCGTCGGCGGCGAGGCTGCGGGCGTCGGCGCGCAGCTGCCGCCGGTACTGCGCCACCCGGATGGCGTGGTCGTTCGCCGGGCTGTGCGACGCGCCGCGCGAGAACACCCTCGTCCGGACGGCGAACGCGTTGGCCGTCCCCGCGACCCAGACCATCGTCATCGTGACCGCGCCGAGCAGGAACAGCATCGGGTCGGCGAGCGACCACAGGTACACCGAAAGGCCGATCCCGGCCGTATAGGCCGCCGCGCCGACCGCGAGGCCGGGCGAGCGCGCCTTCAGCGAGCCGTACAGGAACGACAGCGGCGTGCCCCAGCCGAGCGTGACGAACGGGATGAAAGCCCAGCCGAGACCGCGCGGAACCAGCGGCGGAGGCTGCGGCCCGACCGGGACCGCGGGGCCTCCGGGCGGCAGCGGGCCGTCCGGCCAACGCGGTTCCGGACCCGATGTCACGCGGCCCCTCCTCCCTCGCCGCCCACACCCGATGAGACGAACGCGGCGCCCGGCGCGTTCCCCCGCGCCGCCGCGTACGCAATCATGGGCCCGTGGGACGGTTGCCAGGAGGCGGGCTTGCCAAGGGGCTCGCCGTCACGATGCGGACGATGACCAGGCGTTCTATCACGCGGCAGTACCCGGAGGCCGAACCGGACCTCCCGCCGCGCTCCAGGGGCGTGATCGCGCTCCTGGAGGAGAACTGCACGGTCTGCATGCTCTGCGCGCGCGAATGCCCGGACTGGTGCATCTACATCGACTCGCATAAGGAGACCCTGCCCGCCGAGGGCGGCGGACGCGCGCGCACGCGCAATGTCCTGGACCGTTTCGCCATCGACTTCGCCCTGTGCATGTACTGCGGCATCTGCATCGAGGCGTGCCCGTTCGACGCGCTGTTCTGGTCGCCCGAGTTCGAGTACGCCGAGTACGACATCGCCGAGCTGACCCACGAGAAGGACCGCCTGCGCGAGTGGATGTGGACCGTCCCGCCGCCGCAGGCGCCCGACGCGCACGCCGACCCGCCCAAGGAAGTCCAGGCCGCCGAGAAGTCCGCCAACCGCGGAGCCGGCCGATGACGGGCCGCGATCTGGTGTTCGCGCTGCTCGGAGTGGTCGCCGTGGGGGCGGGCCTGCTGGTGGTGACGACGCGGCAGCTCGTCCACGCGGCGCTGTGGCTGGTCGTCTCGTTCGGCGCGCTGGCCGGGTGCTACCTGGTGCTGACGGCCGAGTTCGTCGCCTGGGTGCAGGTGCTGATCTACGTCGGCGCGGTCGTGGTGCTGCTGCTGTTCGGGATCATGCTGACGCGGGCGCCGGTCGGGCCGTCCGACGAGCTGGACTCCGGGAACCGCTGGGCGGCGCTCGGCGTCGCCGCCGGCACCGCCGCGCTGCTGGTCACGGTCCTGGTCATGGGCTTCCGCGGGACGAGGCTGAACGACGCGCCGAGGTGTGCGGCGGGCGCGTCCTGCCCGGCGAGGGCCAACGGCAGCGCCGAGCACCTCGGCGAGGCCGTGTTCCGCACCTGGGTCCTGCCGTTCGAGGTGCTGTCGGTGCTCCTCCTCGCCGCCCTGGTCGGCGCGATCGTCCTCTCCCGGACGGATCTCCCGACGCCGCTCAGGAAGGGACGCTGATGCATCTCGCCTTCCCGCTCGTCACGGCCGCGCTGCTGTTCGCCGCCGGGGTGTACGGGGTGCTCGCGCGGCGGAACGCGATCCTCGTCCTGATGTCGGTCGAGCTGATGCTGAACGCGGTCAACCTCAACCTCGTCGCGTTCGACGTGCACCTGCGCGACCGGCTGCACGGCGGGCAGGTGCTCACCCTGTTCACCATCGTGATCGCCGCCGCCGAGGTCGGGCTCGGCCTGGCGATCGTCCTGCTGGTGTTCCGGAACCGGCAGATGATCGACGTCGACCGGCTGCGCACGCTCGCCGAGGAGCCCGATCCGGAGGCCGCCGGGCCGGACGCCGCCGAACCGGCCGCGGAGCGGGAGGGGGCCAAGTGATCACGCTTGCCGCGCTGGTCGTCCTGCTGCCGTTCCTCGGCGCGTTCGCCGGGCTGCTCGGCGGACGGCGGCTGCCGCAGCCGTGGGTCGCGTGCGTCCCGGTCGCGGTCTCGACCGTCCTCGCGGCGGTCGTCGCCTTCGCGGTCTGGCGGTCGCCGGGCGAGCGCACGGGCACGCTCACGCTGATCCACACCGGCTCGCTGCCGATCCGCGTCGGCCTCCAGGTGGACGGCCTGTCCGGACTGGTCGGGGTCATGGTGTGCTGCGTCGCGGTCGCCGTCCAGGTGTACTCGGTCGCGTACATGGCGGACGACCGGCGCTACACGTCCTACGCGGCGTTCGTCTCCCTGTTCACCGCCGCGATGCTGCTGGTCGTCTTCGCGGGCGACCTGCTCCTGCTGTACGCCGGCTGGGAGGTCATGGGCGTCTGCTCGTACTTCCTGATCGGCCACCACTGGGAGGACCGCGCGAACTCGCGCGCCGCCGTCAAGGCGTTCCTGGTGACGCGGCTCGGCGACGTCGGCTTCCTCTTCGGCATCTTCGTGCTCGGCGTCGCGGCGAAGTCGTTCACGATCTCGGACGTCCTCGCGCGCGTCGGCACGATGTCCCACACCACGCTCACCGCCGCGGCGCTCCTGCTGCTGTGCGGGGTCGTCGGCAAGTCCGCGCAGTTCCCGCTGCACACCTGGCTCCCGGACGCGATGGCGGGCCCCACGCCGATCAGCGCGCTGATCCACGCCGCGACGATGGTCGCCGCCGGGATCTACTTCGTCGCGCGCGTGTACCCGGTGTTCTGGCTCGTCCCGTCCGCGCTGGCCGTCCTCGGGATCCTCGCGGTCGTGTCGATGGTCGGCTCGGCCCTGGCCGCCCTCGCGCAGGACGACCTGAAACGCGTCCTGGCGTACTCGACGATCAGCCAGCTCGCCGTCATGGCGGCGGGCCTCGCGGTCGGCGCGCGCTCGGCGGTGCTCTTCCACCTGGTCACGCACGCCGCGTTCAAGGCGCTGCTGTTCCTCGCGGCGGGCTGCGTCATCCACGCGACCACCACGAACCTGCTCGCCCGCTACGGCGGCCTCCGCAGGACGATGCCGATCACGTTCTGGTCGATGACGGTCGGTTTCGCGGCCCTCATCGGCGTTCCCGCGTTCAGCGGCTGGTTCAGCAAGGACGCCGTCATAGCCGCAGCCCAACACGGCGCCGTCCACAACGGCGACTACGCGGGCAAGATGCAAACCGGGTGGTTCGCGCACGCGTCTACCGGGAACCCGCCGCCGCCAGCCGGTACGCCCAAGGATCATGTTTGGACCATCCACCTCCGTCCCTATCCGGAACTGCACCTTCCTGCGGGCGTCGCTTGGGTGATTTACCTGGGCTTGCTGCTCACGGTCGTCCTGACAGCGGCGTACTCCGCGCGCGCGTGGTTGATGACGTTCTTCGGTGAGCCTCGCGCGGTCGCGCGCGCACACGAGGCGCCTAGCGAGGGAGTGCCGGAGGTGACCGTCCCGCGCGCGTACGAGACGTCGGTAGCGGACACGGTTGAGCTTTCGATCCCCGCCGAAGGCGAAGTGACGAAGGAACCTTCCAGCGCGCACGCGCACGAGGCGCCGAAGCTGATGACATGGCCCGTGATGGCGCTCGCGGTGCCCGCCGCGATCCTCGGGTTCTTCGGGCTAGGCGCGTCCGAGTTGCGGCCCGAGCTCGGCTCCGCGCTGCTGAGCGCGGTCCTCGTAGCGGTCGGGTTCGGCGGCATGTGGCTGGTCTGGAACCGCGATCCGGCGGCGGATCCGGCGCGGGCGCTCGGTCCGGTGCGTCCGGTGTTCGCGAAGGCGTTCTACCTGGACGAGCTGTACGCGCTCGTCATCGTCCGGCCCGTCCTGAAGCTGGCGCGCGGCGTGGCCGTCTTCGACCGGATCGGCATCGACGCCGCCGTCGTCGGGACGGCGCGGGCGGCGCGCAGACTGGGCGGCGCGCTGCGGATCCCGCAGAACGGCAACGCCCAGTCGTACCTGACCGCGCTGCTCGGCGGCGTGGTCGTCATCACGGCCCTGGTGGTGATCTTCCAGTGATCTTCCTGCTGATGATGGCGATCCCGGCGTGCGCGGCGCTCGCGCTGCTCGTCCCGCGGGCGCGGTTCCTGCCGGACGACGCGTCCCTCGGACGGTTCGGGATCCTCGTCTCCGGCGCGACGCTGCTGGTCGGGCTGTCGGCGGTGACCGCGTTCGACTTCTCCGACGCGTCCCGCGCGCAGCTGAGCGTGAACCGCACCTGGGAGTCGTCCATCGGGCTGCGGTTCCACCTCGGCGTGGACGGGATCTCGCTGCCGCTGGTCGTGCTGACCGCGCTGCTGACGTTCCTGTGCTTCGTCTACACCTACCGGCATCCCCCGGCGGGCGGGCGGCTGCGGCTGCTGACCGCGCTGCTGCTCGTCCTGGAGATCGGGATGCTCGGCACGTTCGTCGCGCTCGACCTGATCCTGTTCTTCGTGTTCTTCGAGGTCGTCCTGCTCCCGATGTTCGCGGTGATCCTCATCTGGGGCGGCGCGGACCGGCGCGCGGCGGCGACCAAGTTCATCCTCTACACGCTGCTCGGCTCCGGCCTGCTGCTCGCCGGGATGCTGCTGATCGCGGTGAACGCCGGGACGCTCGACATGACCGAGCTGGCCCGGCGGCACGGCGCGGGCGTCTCGCACGGCGTCCAGATCGCCGGGTTCCTGCTGATGATGCTGGGCTTCGGGGTGAAGGCCCCGATGTGGCCGCTGCACACCTGGCTCCCGGACGCGCACACCGAGGCGCCGACGGTCGGGTCCGTGCTGCTCGCCGGGGTGCTGCTGAAGATGGGCACCTACGGGCTCGTCCGGATCGCCGTCCCGTCCGCGCCGGACGGAGCCCGCTCGTGCGCGACGGCGCTCGGCCTCCTCGCGGTGATCGGGATCGTCTACGGCGCGCTCGCCTGCCTCGCCCAGACGGACCTGAAACGGATGATCGCCTACTCGTCGGTCGGGCACATGGGGTTCGTGCTGCTCGGCATCGCGACGCTCACCCCGGTCGGGCTGAACGCGGCGCTGTTCGGCAACATCGCGCACGGCCTGATCACCGGCCTGCTGTTCTTCCTGGCCGGATCGATCAAGGACCGCTACGGCACCGGCGACCTCGCCCGGATCGGCGGCGGGATGCTCGGCACCGCGCCGCGGCTCGCCTCGTTCCTCACCTTCGCGTCCGTCGCGTCCCTCGGCCTGCCGGGGCTCGCCGGGTTCTGGGGCGAGATGCTCGCGCTGCTCGGCGCGTACAAGCCGGACGCGGGGCTGTCCCGTCCGGCCTTCGTGACGTTCATGGCGTTCGGCGGGATCGGCGCGGTGCTGACCGCCGCCTACTTCCTGCGCCTGCTGTCGAAGATCACCCATGGCCGCCCGCGCGCGGACGCCGCCGAGGCCGCGGCGGTCGCCGCCCCGACCGTCTACGAGTACGCCGCCTGGGTCCCGCTCGTCGCGCTGACGCTGCTGGTCGGGCTCTGGCCGAAGACCCTGCTCGCCGTCACGTCCGAACCCGTCCGCGCGCTGTTCGGAGGCCTCGGATGATCCAGGGGATCGACTACGCGGCGATCGCGCCGCCGCTGCTGTGCGCGGTCGCCGCCGTGCTGGTGCTGCTCGCGGACGCCTTCGACGTCCCGCGGCGCTGGCTCGGCGCGGTGACCTGCCTGTTCCTCGGCGGCGCGCTGGTCGCGGTCGGCGTGCTGGCGGCGGGGGACCGGCGCGCCACGTTCTGCGTCCCGTCCGGGCTGCGGGGCGGCGGGCCGCGCTCGTGCTCCTACGTGGCGGACGACTTCACCCTGCTCTTCCAGGGCCTCGTGCTCGCGGCGGCGATCATCGTCGTCCTGCTGTCGCTGCGCACGATCGTCGAGGACGACCTGCCCGCCGGCGAGTACCACTTCCTCCTGCTTTCGGCGATCGTCGGCGCCCTGGCGCTCGTCGCCGCGCGCGACCTGGTGACGTTGGTCGTCGCGCTGGAGACGCTCTCGCTGCCGGTGTTCGCGCTCGTCGGGCTGCGCCGCCGGGACGGCGCCGCCGCCGAGGCCGCGCTCAAGCTGTTCCTGGTCTCGGTCGTCTCGACCGCCGTGATGCTGTTCGGTATCTCGCTGCTGTACGGCGTGACCGGCGCGATGCACCTCGACCGGCTGTCGGCGGGGCTGCGGTCGGTGCCGTCCGACCTGAAGCCGGTCGCGGCGGTCGGCGCGGTGCTCGTCCTGGCCGGGTTCGCGTTCAAGGTCGCGGCCGTCCCGTTCCACTTCTGGGCGCCGGACGTCTACCAGGGCGCGCCGCTGCCCGTCGCGGCCTTCCTGTCGGTCGTGTCGAAGGCCGCCGGATTCGCCGGGCTCGCGATCATCGCCGGGCTGGGCATGCCGTCCCTCGGGCACGTCTGGGGACCCGTCATCGCCGTCCTGGCGGCCGCCACGATGACTCTTGGGAACCTGATGGCGCTGCGGCAGCGCACCGCGATCCGGCTGCTGGCGTGGTCGTCGGTCGCGCAGTCCGGCTACATGCTCGCGCCGCTCGCGGTCGGGGAGCGGCGGCTGCCCGAGGCGGTCGCCGCGACCGTCGCCTATGTCGCGCTTTATGCCGTGATGAACCTCGGCGCGTTCGCGGTCGTCGTGGGCGTCCAGAAGGCGGGCTCGCCGCACGTGCCCCTGGACGGCTTCCGCGGCCTGGCGCGCCGGGACCCGGTGTCCGGGACGGCGCTGGCGTTCTTCCTCATCTGCCTCGCCGGGCTGCCGCCGGGCGTGATGGGACTGTTCGCGAAGGTCGTGGTGTTCCGCGCGGCGGTCGCCGGGAACGTCACGTGGCTCGCGGTCGTGATGGCCGTGAACACCGTCCTCGGGCTGTACTACTACCTCGCCTGGGCCGCCCGGGTGTTCGCGGCGTCCGCCTCGGATGAGGGGACGACGCGTCCGGGGCTCGCGGTCCGCGCCGCGATCGCCGCGACGGGGGCGGGCGCGCTGGTGCTGTCGGTGGCGCCGCAGCTGGTGCTCTCGGCCGTCGCCGCCGCCACCTGAGCCCGCCCGTCGCATCCGTCACAGAGCGGGCCGAAGGGGAACGTTTCTCCAGGTCACGCCGTTGTCGCTAATGTACGAACCGTCAACGGGAGGCAGGGCACACGTGCAGTTCAACGGCATCAAGACGGCGGCCCTGATCGCAGCGCTGTCGGCGTTGATGCTGGCGGTGGGCTGGGTCTTCGGCGGCACGGCCGGCCTGACCATCGCCCTGGTGATCGCGCTCGGCACCAACGGCGTCGCCTTCTTCTTCAGCGACCGGATCGCGCTGCGCTCGATGCGCGCCCACCCCGTCGGCGAGGTCGAGGCGCCGGTGCTCTACCGGACCGTCCGGGAGCTGTCGACGTCCGCGCGGCAGCCGATGCCCCGGCTGTACGTCTCGGAGACCATGCAGCCCAACGCGTTCGCGACCGGCCGCAACCCGCGCAACGCGGCGGTCTGCGTCACCCGCGGCATCCTTCGCATCCTGGACGAACGGGAGCTGCGCGCCGTCCTCGGGCACGAGCTGTCCCACGTCTACAACCGGGACATCCTGATCTCCTCGGTGGCCGCCGCGATCGCGACGGTCATCACCTACCTGTCCCACCTGGCGTTCTTCCTGCCGATCGGACGCTCCGACGACGATGACGGCCCTGGCATCATCGGCGCGCTCCTGATGCTCGTCCTCGGCCCGATCGCCGCCGCCGTCGTCCAGATGGCGATCAGCCGCACCCGCGAGTTCCAGGCGGACGCCTCGGGCGCCCAGCTCACCGGCGACCCGCTCGCGCTCGCGTCCGCGCTCCGCAAGATCGAGGCCGGCACCCAGGCGCTGCCCCTCCCGCAGGACCCCGAGCTGGCCACCACCAGCTCCCTGATGATCGCCAACCCGTTCCGCGGCGGCGGCATGGGCAAGCTGTTCTCCACCCACCCGCCGACCGCCGAGCGGATCGCCCGCCTGGAGCGCATGGCGGGCCGCTGAAAAAAGGTCCGAACCTCCGGGCCGTCCCGCCCGTCATAGAACACAAGAGCGCGCCCGCCGCGCCCTTCAGCGGGGGAAGGGTCGCGGGGCGCGCTCTCCTACGGCTCACGCGGCCGGGACGCCATCCCCCCGGCGCCCCGGCCGCGTGACCGTCCTACCGGTAGTTCACGAACTGCAGCGCGACGTCCAGGTCCTGCCCCTTGAGCAGGTTGATCACGGTCTGCAGGTCGTCCTTCTTCTTCGAGCTGACGCGCAGCTCCTCACCCTGGATCTGGGCCTTCACGCCCTTCGGCCCCTCATCCCGGATGATCTTGCTGATCTTCTTGGCGTTCTCCTGCGAGATGCCCTCCTTGAGCGCCACACCCAGCTTGTAGATCTTCCCGGACGCCTTCGGCTCCCCCGGGTCGATCGACTTCAGCGAGATCCCGCGCTTGACCAGCTTGTCCTTCAGGACGTCCAGCACCGCGTTGGCGCGCTCCTCGGTGTTCCCCTGGATCTCGATCGTCTCGCCGGACCACTTGATCCCGGCGTCCACGTTCCGGAAGTCGAACCGGTTCGCGACCTCCTTGGCCGCCTGGTTCAGCGCGTTGTCGACCTCCTGCCGGTCGAGCTTGCTCACGATGTCAAAGGAAGAGTCCGCCACCGGACACCTCACCCCTTCTAAGCTGCGATTACGTCCGCTCCGAACACCAGGCGCGCGCCCCTGCGCCCACCCCGGCGCGCCCCGCCAGCGTAGCGACCCGAACGGATGTCACACCCACTCCCAAGGTCCGCTATTCTTTCCAGTGCCGCCGCGACAGCGGCGACCACGGCGGGTTGCCCGAGTGGCCAATGGGAGCGGACTGTAAATCCGTCGGCTTAGCCTACGCAGGTTCGAACCCTGCACCCGCCACAGGAAAACGATCAGCCCCTCACCTGCGAAAACAGGGTGAGGGGCTGATCTTGTTCTACGTCGAAGCTACCGGCTGTTCCCGGTCACTGCCAGGTGTTCACGGGACAGTGACGGGACACTCGCGGGACACCCCGGTCATACCTCCGGGTGATCATCGTCATCCCGCAAGGCGTCGGTGATCCGGTCGTTCCACATGCCGTCATGGCCGTCGATGCAGCCGGCGTAGACGCGTAGCAGGACTTCCACGCCGTGGCCGGCGCGCCGAGCGACCTCCGGGGCGGGAACGCCGGAATTGAGCGCCAGCGTCACACCGCTGTGCCGCAGGTCATACGGGCGTCCGGCAAGCGGAGAAGCGACCTGGGAGGGCGTCAGGGCTTGCTCGCGGGCCTTCCGCCAGACGCGCCCGTACACGCTTTCCGACAGCGGGCCGCCGCGCCCCCCGGAGAACAGGCGGCCATCGCTGGCGGTGCCGTACTCGTCCAGGTGGTGACGGAGCAGCCGGACCAGTTCCGGAGGGATCGGTACCGGCCGGGTGGTCTTCTTCGCGCGGTGCTTGAGCTGCCGTGCCTCATGGCTGTTGCCGGTATCCGTCCAATCGGCGCCGACCCGGGGCGCGTTCTGGCCCAGCAGGATCAACCCCCAGCCCTTGTCCGGGAGTTCAACGCAATCGTCCTTGCATAGAAGCTTGGCTTCTCCGGGCCGCGTGTAGGCGTAGTAGAGACAGCCGTAGAACGCGACCAGTTCCGGGCGCCAGGATTTCACCGCATCCAACAGGGCGCGGATCTGCTTCGGGTTGGCGAGTACGTTGCGGTTGACTTCCTCGGCAACCGCAGGCGCCTTCCATTTGATTCGGTCGATGGGGTTGCTGGGCAGGATGTCGAGTTCGACGGCATAGCCGAACACGCCATGAATGATGGCGCGCTTACGAGCCACCGTCTTAGCGGCCGCCGGTGCACCGTCCAGCCGGAGCGCGATGGCATCCAGCGCACGCCGAACAAGTTGGGAACGCTGCTCCCGCTCGTTGATGGCCACCACCTTCAATGAGTTGGCGCGCAGCCAATCCAGGGCGGCGGCTTTCGCGCCGGTCAACTCGGTGGTCTCCCGCCGCACCTTGTGGAACGCCCAGCCGTACAAGGCCTCCCGGAGAACCTGGGGGTCGGGCCTGCCCCGTTCGGTGGCGACCATGACCGGCGTGACAGTGGCGAGCGCATCGGCGATACCGGTTCTCGACTTGGGCGCGGCGTCCGGCCATTTCAGATCGACGTAGCGGCAGGCCAGTTCGAACCACGTAACCGAGAGCTGCTCACGGACCATGGACTCCGGTAGCCCGGTCTCGGTGTCGAAGCCTTCCCCGCGGCGCGCGGCTTGCATGAGCTTGGATCGGTGGTTGTCGGCCAGCGCGTATTCGGTGAACCACTTGTCGAATTCGCGTTTGGCGACGATCCAACGGACGCCGTGCCCGCGCTTGCGCTTCTTTCGCGCAAGCTTCCAGATGTTGACGTCGTGAGAGTAGGGCATTGTCAGGCGGCCTCTCGCATCTCGACGTGGGCATTGAGCCATGCCGCAAGGTCGGCCGAACGTACGCGGATCTGCCCATTCGGCAGCTTGAAACAGGACGGCGCGCTGTCCAGGGACCGCCAGGTGTCGAAGGTGCTGCGGGCCACGTCCAGCATGGTCAGCACTTCGGGGAGGGTGAGGAGCGGCTCGGTTACGGGCGCGCCGAACCAAGAGGTCAGAGCGGCCGGGGACACGTAGAGACGCCGGTTGGCGAACTTGATGCACTCGGGGCTTTTGCCGAGCACCCGCCAGGTGTCGAAGGTGCTCCGCGACACCTTGAGTCGGGTCAGCACCTCGGACAGGGGCAAGAGGGCGGCGGTCATGGACGTAGCCATGGTTGGGGTCTCCGTGGGTTGGTCGGTTGGGTGGGTGCCGGCGGCGTGCTTGGTGGCTAGTGCGCCGGCGTTCGGGACGCTGGGGGGAGGGGTATCCGTCCCAAGCGTCCCGAGGTCATTTCCGCAGGTCAGCCCTGGGACGGATTGGTGTGCTGGGACGCTTTGATCCGTCCCAGGGCGTGTTCGGTTCGGCTTCGGGTGGTCGTTGGGTTCGTGGGTGGTGGGACGCTTCAATCCGTCCCAGTGGCGGTATCCGTCCCAGGGCTGACCTGGGCCGGGACGTTCGGGACGCTTGGTACGGATACCCCTGGCAGGGGAACGACGGTGCCCTCCGGGCGTGCGGCGGGCGGGGGCGGCTCGGGCGGGCAGTACCGCGCCCACGCCTCGCTGAAGTCCGCGCGCAGATAGCCCTTGGCCTGCTGGCCGTTGGGGAACCGGATGGTGCTGGATCGGATCTCGTATTCGCGGAGCATCGCGCCGAGCCGGTGCGGGGTCAGCCCGGACGGCCCGTAGTCGGCCCACGGGGATTCGGGGGCGTTCTTGAGTCGGTCCAGCAGGACGGCGGTTGGTAGGGCGGTGTCGGTGCCGAACGCGGCGCGGCAGTCGGTCAGCGCGCGCAGCCGCGGGGACATGTCGTCGGAGTCGTCGGCTTCGGCGGTGAGTGCCAGGACGGCGGCGCGGGCGCGGTTGGGCCACGGGCCGGCGGCGTGGTCGGCGACGACCACGAGCGGTTCCCAGGTGTCGGCGGCGCGGTCTTCCACGGGCATGGGCGGCTCGGCGTTCTCCAGAATCTTTAGGTCGGGGCGGAGCCAGCGCGCCAGGTCGGTTGCCAGCTGGCGGAGCGCGGGCCGGTCGCGGCGGTGCCGGTAGGGCGCGACAGTTTCGCCGGGGGCGCGGCGCCGCATCCGGACCACGATGGCGCGGTCTTCGATGGTGTCGGGCATGGCGCCGATGCCGGCGAGTGCGGCCATGGCGAAGGTCGGGATGGACTCGACGCGTCCGAGGTTGGCGTCATACCGCTTGGCGGGCCGGTTGCGCTGGTGTCCGGCGTTCAGCAGCCCGCGCAGATCTTCGTTGCCTTCGGCTTTGGCGCCGAACAGCGTGTCGGCCTCATCCACGAGAAGCGTGGGCGGGTCGTCGCTGATCGACCGGTACACGGCGGCCGGACTGCTGTTGACGGTGATGAACGGGTTGTGGCAGGTGGCCTCCACCACGTCCAGCAGGCGGGACTTGCCGCACCGCTTCTCCGGGGCGCGGATGACCAGCCGCGGCGCGTGCGGCCATGCGGGTTGGACGTGGGTGGCCGCGATCCACAGCGTGACCGCGTCCGCGGCGTGGTCGCTGGGCAGGATGACGTACTTGGTGAGGGCGGCGCGCAGCGCGTCCAGCAGCGCGGCGCCGTCGATCGGCTCGTGGTGCTCCTCGGTGTCGGGGTCGGTGGTGGGTTGCGCGGCCGGTGCGGGGTTCATGCGGCCTGCTTCCGGGTGATGGTGCGGGGACGGGCGGCGCCGGCGGTCAGACCGGAGGTGATGGTGGCGTGGACTTCACCGGGGGTGAGGCCACCGGGCCCGCTGTGGACGGCGGCAGCGTCGGTCAGGTGCGCGGCGGCGTGGTCGGCGGGCAGCAGGCCGGCGCCGACCAGGCGCCCGAGGTTGTAGGCGGCTTTGTTGAGAGCGTGGTTGCGGGTTCCGGGCTCGGCATCGGCCACGCGCCGCTTCTCCCCTTGGAGTGCCGTTCGAACGTAAGCCGGGAGGTCACCGACCCCGGCGCGCTGTCCGGGAGGGCACTCCAAGGGGACAGGAGTCGGCGGGGTGGCGGTCAGCAGCCCCGTCAGCCAGTCCGGCAGGGGCGCGGGCGCGACGTCATGAATGACGCGGTAGGCGCCGGTTCCGTCCGGGAGTTCGACGCGGCTGCCGGCCGCGACGACGTATCCGCCGTGCGCGCGGGTGTCGATCAGCCACCCCAGGCCGGTGCGGTGCCGTCCGGTCGTGTTGCGCAGACGGACGCCGGGCGGGCTGGTGAAGTACAGGTGCAGCCCGCCGCGGCGGGTCCGCACGGTGTAGGTCTCGGACGGGAAGGGCTGGCGGTGGCGTTCGCACAGCACCGCCAGCACGTCGGCACCCTCATGGACACCGGGCAGCGCCCACGGCTTCGGCGGGGTCTCGCCGGGCTTGGGGGTGTCCAGGTCGATGACGACCAGCCCGGACGGCCCGCAGGCAACCGCGGTGTTGAACGCGCCGCGGGACCAGAACGCGCGGATGCGGTCGGGGTCGGTGGTGGCGTGGGTCTCCCAGTCGGTGAAGCGCGGCAAGGGCCGCTTGTCGCCGGGGCGCAGCGGGAACACGTGCCAGCCGCGCGCCGCGCACTGCAACGCCGAACCCAGTGATGCGGGCACCTTCCCCGCCGGCGCGGCGCCGGACGCTGCCGAGGATGGCGCGGACGTGGGCGTGGGCACGGCGGCGGGGGTGCGGCCGGGGCAGGGGCATCCGGGGTGGTTGCAACCGCCGGACGCCTCTCGCCACGTCCGGTCGCCGATGGCCCAGCCGCTACGGCCGGCGCTGCGGGTGTGGGCGCCGTTTTGGTGCCCACACCGCCCGCACGCGGCTTGCAGTTCAGTCAGCCGCGGCGTCTGCCGACCGGTCCGCGCGGTCATCCGGCCTCACCGGTCCGCGGGATCACGATGCCTTCGGGGGTCAGGGTGAACTCGTGGGCGTTCTCGCAGATCCACAGGTCCCCCGCGTGGTCGGGGTCGAAGGTGGCCCAGCAGGTGACCGCGGACAGGCAGGACGGGCAGTCCGGGCCGTCATTGGCCGGCCAGTAGGTAACCGGGGTGCGGGTAACCGCGCGGCAGGCGCGGCAGCGCCACAGGTGCAGGGCGGGCGTGACGGTGAAGTCGTAGCCGGCCCATCGGGTGTGCTGGTTGCTGCTGCAGCCGGCGCAGTCGGCGCCGTCCGGGATCGGCCATTGGCCGGTCGGCGGCATGTCGGGGATGTGATGCGTCATGATGGAAGTGCCTCCATCTGGAAGGGCTTCGATGGACCTGCTGGTTCGTTGGGGTCCGTGGTCGGTTGGGGGTGCGGTCCCCGGCGGCGTGCTTGGTGGCTAGTGCGCCGGGGACCGCTCTTTTCGTGTCCGGGGGGCTGGGCTAGCTGCTCTCGGGAAGTTCTCCGCCGGGCCGGGACCGCCGGACGCGGGCCGGACCGGTGTTGACGGCGTGGTCGTCGGCGGTGGGGTCGGTGTCGAGTAGGTAGAGGTCGAAGTAGCGGCGGGCGCCTCCTCCGCGACGGTTGGGGTAGGCGGGTGAGATCTCGCCGGTCTGGCAGCGC
This sequence comes from Actinomadura rupiterrae, assembly GCF_024172125.1. Lineage (GTDB taxonomy): Bacteria > Actinomycetota > Actinomycetes > Streptosporangiales > Streptosporangiaceae > Spirillospora > Spirillospora rupiterrae. Next base: position 87,977 of record NZ_JAMZEA010000018.1, on the reverse strand, counting down.
CCGCCGGACAGCTCCGGCAACAGGCGGGTCAGCAGGTCGGCGACCGCGCCGGCGTCGTCGTCCAGCCCGGACAGCCGGACCTTGACCACGCGGACGGTGGGCGGCGTCATGAGACTCCCGATGTGGTTGCGGCAGGGGCGTTGCACCCTGGGCTTGCGGTCGGGCGGGGGTCGGGGGTTGGGATTACTGGTCAGCGGGCCGCCACGGGTGGCGTGGCAGGTGGGCGTTGCAGGGGCGTGGCATCGGGCGTTGCACGCTCGCGTGGCGGGTGCGTGTGGGCGCGTTGCATCATGATCAACTTGTGTGGGCGCGCTACCCACGCGCAGCCGTGCGCGCGATCTCAAGCGGGTTAAGCGGCGGCGCCGGCGGTGTCGGGGGCGGCGTGGATCTGGTGTCGCTGGGTCTCGTCATCGAAGCCGAGCACGCCGTCATCGCGGAGTTTGCGAATCCACTTCTGTGCCCATGCTCGGCTCAGTCCGGCGTTGGTCCAGATGTCGGACAGGTCGGCGGTGGTGAAGTCGGTGACGCCCTGGTTCTGCCATTGGGCGATGCGGTCATAGAGCGTCTGGCGGGCTTGGGCGGCGGTCATGGTCGGGGTGGGGCGGGTGAAGGTCCATTCGGCGTCGTCGGGGTCGTCTTCGATGGGGCCGTCTTTGTCGGCGGTGATGCTCGGGTCGGGGTCGGGCGTGGTGATGTCGTCCTCCGGGTTCCAGTCGTCCCCGTCGTCCTGCGGGCCGCTCACGGCGTCGTCCCGGTCGTCCGGGGCGTTAGCGTCGTCGGTCCCGCTCGCGGCGCCCACGGGGCCGGTGAGGGGCATGACGGCCGCGGCGGCGCGGGTCACGGCCGCGGTGAACTCGTCCACCTGCTTGGCCGCGGCGGGCCATTCCAGGGCGTGCGCGTGCAGCGCGGCCGGGTCGGGCTTGCCGTCGCTTTTGAGCCATCCGAAGGTGCGCAGCGGCATCGCGATCCGGCCGGAGTCGATGCTGGGAGCGTCCAGGTAGGCCATGCCGGGCTGCTTGTCGCCCCACAGCTCCGGACGCGCGCCGGCGTCTTCTTGGGCGTCTGAGAGTCCGAACGCGGCGTCGGCGGCGTTGGCGACGCCGAAGCACATGTTCGCCAGCTGGCCGCGCGCGATGGTGGGCATCTGGGTCCAGTCCGAGCGCTGCAAGCTCAGCACGATCGTGCCGCCGGCCGACCGGATGGCCTTCAGCAGCTTCAGGAAGGTCTCCACGCCCTTGTCTCCCAGGGCGTCGAAGATGTCGGGGACCTCTTCCAGCCAGAGCACCCAATAGGTGAGGCCGCAGCCCGGTTCCCAGTTGACGTAGCCGTGCGCCGACAGCCAGTCGGTGCGGGGCTTGAGTTGGGCGTGGATGTCGTTGATCAGGGACCGGACGCCGGCCGTGGTGGTCTCGAACCGGTGCAGCGCCGGCCGCAGCTTGCCGATGCTCTGTTCGCCCTTGGTGAGGTCGGCGGCGAACACCACCACGTCCCGACGGGTGATGATCTCGGCGAGGTAGTTCCAGGCGGCGCCGACCGACTTGCCCGCGCCGGTCTTGCCCATGACCTGGAAGTGGTGCCCGGCGATGGTGTGCAAGACCTCGTCACCGTCCTGCCACACGCCAATCCGCAGCGGCTCACCGATGGACCCGCCGGGCCGGTACGGGCCGGGCCACGGGATCGGGTGCTTCATCACCCGCGCGTCCGACAGGACGACCTTGGCGCGGTCGGCGCGGTCCTCATCGGCCGAAACGGTGATGGTGCCGGGCGGCAGCGCCATCGCGCCTTCGATGTGCTCGGTCTTCTTCTGAATGTCGGCCACGGTCTTCTGTCCGGCGGGCAGCGCCATCGCGGCTTCGATCTTGTGTTCGCTGGCCTTGACGGTGGCCATCCGGGCACCGTCCAGGCCGGTCTTGTCCTTGGCGTGGTCGAACAGGAACGCCAGCGGGTCCATCACCCCGGACAGGCCCTGCTTCTCCCGGATCACGGTCCGGATGTTCCAGCCCAGGCAACCGACCAGCCCGCCCACGGTGACCAGCCACGTCACCACAGGCTGACCGATGCCGGCGACCGAACAGGCGGTGACCCACATACCCGCGGCGGCGGTGGTCGCGGTCGCCGAACCGCGCCCGAGGATGCCGCGTTGGTGGGAGACGTTCCAGGTCACCGCCGACAGCAGCCCAGTGCCGAGCGTGAGCCCGATCCCGGACCATGCGGCGGCCTGCCCGTGCCCCCACAGCACGTGGCACATCTGCCCGATGCCGGCGGTGAACGGCCAGACCAGCCACGGCGGCGCCAGCGTCATCAGCTTGGACGCTTGGGCGGCCTTGACGCGCTCCCAGGACGATTCCTCGATGGTGGCGACCTGCGCGGTGTTCTTGGCAGCCATGGGTCACTCGTCCTTGAAGTTGAACTTGGGCTTGGTCTGCTTGGGCGGGTTCAGCACGTCGGCGAACTCGGTGCGGAACTGACTGTGGAACTTCACCGCCTCGGCGGCCGCGGCGCCCGAGTGCTCCCCGGCGCGGCGCAGCCGGTTGCGGACCCTGCGGGCGCGCAACTTGACGTCCACGCCCATCAGCAGCGGGTTGCCCTTTTGCGAGGCCACGAGCGCGCCGTAGACCTCATCGGCGGCCATCTGGAACTCCATCGACATGTCCCGGCACAGCCCGCGGGCGGCCTGGGCATAGGCGGTGATGGACTTGGCGCCGGTGAACTGGATGTTTCCCAACTCGATGATGCGGCTCTTGGTGCTCACAGGTCAACTCCCTGCACGGTCACGGACGGAACGGCATCGGCGGACGGGTCGTCGGAGTGCGGTTCGGTGGTCTCGGCGTCGATAGCGCCGGCGCGGCCGGCGCGGTATTCGTCGGCCAGCACGTGCCCGAGTCGCGAGCACACGCCGGGCGGGGTGCCGACCGCGGCCGACACCAGCGCGCACAGCGCCGCCCAGCACAGGACCAGCACGCGCCAGCAGCCGCGGGCCACGCCCGCCAGCCGCGTCCACCACGCCGGGCGGGCGGACGGGCCAGCGGGCCGTGCGGTGGCGGTCAGCATCACCGCTGCCCCCTCATCCGCGACGGGAGACCGAACCGCAGCCGCGGCAGGTACCGCACGCGCGTCAGGCGCCAGCGCGCCAGGGCGAACACCGCCGCACCGACCGCCGCGGCCACCACCGCGGGCGCGCCCAGCAGGTGCAGCAGGATCAGGTACACGGGCCCGCCAGCCCAGGCCGCGAGCATGAACCGGTCGGCGGGGCGGAGCAGGTACGGGGCGCGGGTACGCGGCGCCGCGTCGTCTCGGGTACGGGTGGCGGTCATGGTGGGCTCCTCGGGAAGTACGGGGCGGGTCATCGCGCACCGCTCTCGGCAGGTACGGGCGCGGACCCACGGGCCGTCTCGGCGGCCTTGGTGACAGGGGCAGGCGGCGCCGACGTCACTGCGGCGGCCGGCGGCGCGTCGGGAGTGGTGGTCAGGGTGGACAGGTAGTCGCGGACCTGGGATGCCTTGTCCTGACCGCACCGCAACGCGGCCTTGATCCGACGAATCGACGGCACCTGACCGGCCGCGAGTTCCTCGGCGAACACCCGCGCCGCGCGCACGTGCGCGGGGTCAATCCCGACTGGGAGCGCGCGTACCTGCGCGATGCGTTCGGACTTGTCCTGCTTCGACAGCCGGACGGCCGCGGGCGTACTCGTGGGGGGTACGCGAGGCTCGGCAGGTACATTCCGGGCGGGATCGGGTACGCGCGCAGGGGTGGGCGTACCCGGAGCGCTTGCCGTACCTGCCGGGTTCGACGTCGGGGCGCGGTCGCGGCCGGTGGCGGTGGTCGGGGCGGGCACAGTGGTGCTCGTACGGGCGGTCCGGCGGCGCCGGATCATGCCCATCAGCAGCTCCACCACAAGGATGAGCGTGGCGGCCGGCCACGCGCCGACCACGGCACCGATCAGGCCGTGCGCCCAGCCGTGCAGCACGTTGACGGCCATGGTCGCCGCGATGCCCAGCAACAGCGCGGCCCGCGCCAGCAGCGGCGGCCGGTGCCCCTGCCGGGCCGCGTCCAGCAGCACCATGGAGGCGCAGAACACCAGCCCGTCCGGGGTCAGCGGGGTCAGGTAGGTGGTGATGCCACTCTCGCCGTGCAGCCGGACCACTTCCAGCGCGTGCCGGAACGACACCACCGCGGCGATACCGCCCAGCGCCACCACCGTGACGGCGGTGCTGCGCCGGATCATCCGGTCCCCGCGCACCGGGACGGCCGCGGGCATGGTCGGGTCGGGGATGTTCACGCGGCCTCTCCCAACTCGGCGCGGGCCATGGCCCAGGCCGGGACGGTCAGCGGGGCGTGGCTCTCGTGGTCGATCTCGGCGGCCATCACCGCGCGGCAGCAGTACGGGCACCGGAAGTGCACCGGGCCGCCGTCCAGCGGCGTGCGGCAGGTCGGGCACAGCGTGCCCGCCGGCCGGTAGCCGCTCGTGGTCCGGGCCGTGACGGGGGTCGGCGTGGTCGCCGGGTCGTGGAGGTTCGTGGTCGGTCGGGCGGCGGTGGTTCCGGCGGCGTGCTTGGTGGCCAGTGCGCCGGCGACCACGGTCAGGGATCGCATGGTCGAAGTCCTTCCTGCTAGTCCAGGTCGCTGCCGTGCTCCGGGGGCGGGGCGTCGTCGGGCTTGTGGCCGGGCGGCAGGTAACCGGCGTGGTTCGTGGCGTCGTCGCCGGTCAGAAGGGCGTGGATGGCGATCGCGTCGAAGGTGCTGCTCTTGCCGGTGCCGACCATGCCCATAACGTGCGGGTGGTGGCTCATGCGGCGTTCTCCCAGCTCTCCGCGCAGTCCAGGCAGGCGCCGAGGCTGCGCGGGATCACGTATCCGACGTCGGTGCGGCATTCGGGGCAGGTGCGGCGGGCGGCCATGGCCTTGCCGAGCGCGACGCGCTGACGCGGGCTGGCGGTCCGCTTCGGCAGGGCGAGACGCGCGTCGTACAGGTACGCCTCACGCACGCCGCGGGTCCGGCGCGATTGCCACATCACTTGGGCGACCACGGTCTGACCGCCGGGCCGCAGTCCGCGCGCCGTGAGCTGGCGGCGGGTCAGCAGGTGACCGGGCGCCATCCGCCACGGGTAGGTGGGCACGCCGTACTTGTCGCCGGTCGGGTCATAGAAGCGGGTCACGCTCCCGCGCCGGCGGCTCACCACGCACCGCCGGTGCGGTGGGCCGCGGTGTGCGGGGTGCGCACGCGGCCGGACCTGCTGAACGCCGACACGGTCAGCAGGTCCGAGGTCAGGTGCGGGCTGGCGGTGACCGTCACCGCGCCCGACCGGGACTCGGCGGTCACTTCGCCGGGCTCCGCGGCGTGCGCCGTGATCGCGCCCGAAGCGGTGGACAGGTCAGCGCGGGGACCGCTCAGGCGGTCCACCTGGATGGCGCCGGACTTGGTGACGGCCTGGATCTCGCTGGTCCAGCCGAGCCACACAGCGCCGGAGGTACTCGACACATTGCCCCGCACGGCGGAGGTCACCCGCACCGCACCCGAACCGGTCTTGGCGATCAGGTACCGGGTGTGGTCGTCGGGCTTGGTACCGGTCAGGCTGCCCGAGGTCGAATCGAACTTGATGCCCTCGTAGCAACCGGTGACGTCCAGGTCGGCCGACTCGGTGGAGGCGACCACGCCGGAACCGGCCGGAAGCCGGGCGGTCACCATCAGCATGCCGGACGGACCCGCGGTCAGCTCCGACACCGGAACGCCGTTGACGGTGATCTCGTCCAGGTCGAACACGCCACCGTGGAACGACACCCCGCCGACCTGGAAACCGGTCGCCACGCGTCCGGCGGACTGCGTGATGCGCACCGCCCCGTCCGACACGGTCACGGTCCGCCCCGCGCTGACGGCGGGGACCTTGACCAGCAGGCGGGTCGGGTCGGGCAGGAACTCGATACGGGCGTCTCGGACCGCGGCGGCAAGCTCCGGGTCGTCGCCGGTCGCGGTAACCGTCACCTCGGCGAACCGCCGGCCCGACTCGGTGATGGTCTCGATACGGCCGTGCGGCAGATCCACCGCCAGCACTGCCGGGCCCGCCACGCTGGCGGTCAACGTTCGGGAAGTCATGGGGGAGGACTCCTCTACTCGTTGGTCTCGGACGGCGGGTTGGGGTTGATCCCGAGGCCCGACACAGCGATGTGTGCGGCCTGGAGGTCACGGAGCAATGCGGCCAGATGGCCGCCGGCCTGCTGGATGGCGGCGTGCATCTCGGCGTAGGACGCGTTGGCGTTTCCGCTGTTCGGCCCGTAGAACGGGTTCTCAACCGCGCGCCCCTGGGCGATCTGGTCGCGAACCAACTCGCTCATCTGCGCGAGCGTCTGAGGGAGAGACCCGATAGCGGCGGTCAACGAGCCGAGCACGGTGTAGACGTCGCCGGGGTCGTCCAGGCCGCCGCTGCCCGGCATCGTGGCGTACGTGAGCAGCCGAGCCGATTCCGCAAGGGCGTCGGCAATCGCAAGGGTCTGGTCGGGGTTGTGCCCCGCATCGGCGCGGGCGGGCTCGGCCTCGGCGTTCGCTCGGATCTCGATCACTGGTGACACTCCTTGCGGGTAGTCGCGAAGTACTTCGACACGATCATCAGGCCGCGGCGGGAAGGTCAGCCGGAACGGGGGAGGGCATCTGACGCGCGTTCCGGCGCAGCTCGTTCAGCTCACGCACGGACAGACCCGCCCACATGCCGTGCGAGGGGCGCACGCGAAGCGCGTAGTCCAGGCACTCGGCCCAGACCGGGCACCTCTCGCACACCTCCCGCGCCACGTCCATTCGGGCCTGACGCTCGGCGACGGACTCCGGGGTGAACACGTCCGGGCCGGTGTGCAGCTCCGGGTCCCATCGGCACGCGGCGTTTTCGGCCAGCGCGTCCAGCAGATCCACCGAGCGCAGTAGGGACGGACGAACGGTCATGACGAACTCCAAGGGCGTGGTGGTCGGTTGGGGGTGCGGTCCCGGCGGCGTGCTTGGTGGCCAGTGCGCCGGGAAGCGCGACAGGCGACGGCGGGCGGTCACTGCTTGTCGGGGTGGATGGAGGAGAAGAACGTGCCCGCGGAGTGCAGGGCCTTGTTGACCGTGTGGCCGGCCGACGCCGGCGAGTTGAACACGTAGAAGATCAGCGCAATTGCGATCAGGGTCTGAACGACGTGGGACTTCTGGGGGAGCATCGGACCTCCGTCAAGTTCGCCTCTTCGGTACTTCGGTACCGAACTTGCGATGACCGTAGCCCGCCGCGATGGCGCCGCGCAAGGGTTTGGTACCGAACTACCGAAGTGATTAGATGACCTCATGAGGTCAGAGCCTGCGACCGGTGTACTCCCGGTCCATCACCAGATCGCGAATGACCTGCGGGAACGCATCCAGTCGGGGGAGCTTCAACCGGGCGCCCGGTTGCCCACCATCGGCGACTTGCAGCGGGATTGGGGTTGCTCTGACGGCGTCGTCCGTGAAGCTCTCGCGGTGCTCCGCTCGGAGGGACTGATCGCGAGTTCGCGCGGCAAGGCGTCCACCGTCCGCGTCCCGCCGACTCGTATCAAGCTGCGGACCGGCTTTGCGCAGGAACAGAAGGATCTTGTTCTGCGGCCACGCGCCGAACGGGCCAAGCGCGGTGCAATCGAGATGATCTCCGGCGTTCCGATCGAAGAGGTCATCTCCACACATCGCTATGAGGTCGTCGCCGCGAACCCTGATCTGAGCGAGGAATTCGGGATCGCTGAGGGCGGCGAACTTCTACGTCGGACATATGAGATGACCGACCCGAAGACGAGACATCGCCTGTCTTTCAGTATTTCATACATCCCATTGGAGCTAATTCGGGACAACCCGGCTCTCTTGGATGAGGAGAACGAGCCATGGCCGGGCGGGCATCTGCATCAGCTCTACACGGTCGGGATCGAAGTCGGAAAATTCATCCGATCGGTTATCGCCGAGCAACCTACGGTCGGAGATCGTCAGCGCTGGGGTATGGACGAAGGGGTGCCAATGCTTCGCGTGCGTACCCGGTCGATAGACATAAATGACAGGGTTGTTGAGCTTTCGGACGCGTGGTACCCCGCGGACAGGACGGAACTCGTCTATGCCGAGAAGCTGGCGCGCTGGCCAGCCGACCATAATCGATTCGACATTAAGAAGGGGGACCGTTAATGGAGCGGCCTACGATTGATCCGGCTCTAGGGCTTGAACTCAAGCGGGAGCGGACGCTAAGTAGATCAGATGCCAGTGTCAGCATCATCATCCCGGCTCACAACGAGGAAGCCACCATTGGCGAAGTCGTGAGTGAAGCGAGACGCGCTCTCGTTGTTCTCGATGTCGCGGGTGACGTCACCGTAAGCGCAAGTGCATGCAGCGATGCGACCGCGCATATTGCTGCGCGCGCGGGGGCGCATGTCGTCGATGCGCCGAAGGGCAAGGGAGCTGCCATCATCACAGGACTTAAGGCGACAACCGGGGATGTTGTCTGTCTGATCGACGGCGACTTGCAGTACTACGGTGATCAGCCGCTCGCGGCGTTGGTCACCGAGCCCATCCTAAACGGCATCGCGGATGCGGTTGTCTCAGATCTCTATTGGAGGCCGCTGTATCCTCAACTTTGGCTGCAAGCCTTCTTTGCGCCAGTTGCCGGGTTTCTTTTCCCGGAGATGCTTTCGCGGGTTGGTTCTAGCCCGTGGTCTGGTCAGCGGGCGGCCATGCGGCATCTGTGGCCTACGGAACTACCGGAGGGGTTTACCTCCGACTTGGCCATTCTCCTGCACTGGAACGAGCATGCGAAGACGCTTCGGCCGGTGCTGTCCGATGACTGGGTTAACCCGCAGCGTCCCAAGCCGGACCTGATGCACCAAGAGCTTGAACTTCTGATCTCCGAAGCCCTTCGGCGGGGCAGGATCGGACAAGCGGAAGTCCAGCCGTTGCTTGACTGGTATGAGGACGCTCACGCCCTCATGGCCACCTACCAGCCGGAGAGGGACGACCCACAGGAGTTCGAACGCGAGGTTCTCGGGAAGTCCCGGCGGGCGCTGTACCAGCATCTCGCGAACCACGCTGCGGGACAGTGACGGGACAATGGCACCGAAATACGTGGGCGTGCGCTGTTCCGTGGCAGGTCAGCGGTGGTTTCGGGAGAACGGGGCGAACTCTCTGTAAATCCGTCGGCTTAGCCTACGCAGGTTCGAACCCTGCACCCGCCACACCAATGAGAACGGCCCCTGATCGCGATTGCGGTCAGGGGCCGTTCGCGTGTTCGCGGGTGGGGCCGCGGAGCCGGGGCGTTAGCGGGGGCGGAGGCCTTCGAAGACGAGGGTCAGGATGGCTTCGACGTGGTCGGTGGTTATGGGGCGGGTTTCCAGGAGCAGGCGGTAGTAGAGGGGCGCGTAGAGGAGCTCCACGATGTCGTCCAGGGCGGCGTCGGGGCGGATCTGGCCCTGTTGCCGGGCTAGTTCCAGGCGGTGCCGGCAGTCCTCTACGCGGGGTTTGACCAGCCTTTCCAGGATGGCCTGGGCGGCGGCCGGGTCGGACTGGGCGGCGCCGATGACCTCGCGGTAGGTCGAGGACTGGGGCGACTGGAAGAACTCGGCGACGGCGTGCATCTGGGCGCGCAGGTCGGCCTGGATGTCCCCGGTGTCCCGGAACGTGGTGGTCGGGGCGGCGTGCCGGTCGATCGCCTCGACCAGGACCGCGGCCTTGGACGGCCACCAGCGGTAGATCGTCTGCTTGCCGACGCCGGCCTCCTTGGCGATGGCGTCGACGCTGGTCTTCGCGAAGCCCTGCTCCAGGCAGAGCCTCAGCGCGGCATCGAGGATCGCCTTGTGGGAGCTCTCGCTCCGGTAGCGCGGGTTCGCCGGTTCGGGAGTCATGACCAGTGACTATAGGTGAAACGAGACGACTCGTCTTGACCGGGGTGCCGGGCGGGTCTAGCCTCCATGGGAACGAGACGTCTTGTCTCGTCCATCGGAGGTGCAGGATGCCCCAGCAGATGTCCCGCCGGCACGCGCTGGCCGCCGGTCTCGCCGCCGGCACGGCCGTCGCGGTCGGTGTGGCGGCGAAGGCGGGTGCGGCCCAGCCGGCTCCACCCAAGTCCGACAGCGGAAACCCCTTCCTAGAAGGGCAGTTCGCTCCGGTTCCGTATGAAGTGACCGCGTTCAACCTGGCGGTTACCGGGACGATCCCCAAGGATCTGACCGGGCGCCTGCTGCGCAACGGCCCCAACGTGCTGGGCCTGGAGGATCCGGTCGCCCATCACTGGCTGGCAGGCGACGGCATGGTGCACGGCGTGCAACTGCGCGACGGCAAGGCCGAGTGGTACCGGAGCCGGTGGGTCCGCGCGAAGGGCACTGCCGAGAAGCTCGGTGAGCCGGTGCGGGGAAAGCCGGCCGAGACCGATTTCGCGTCGAACGTCAACGTGATCGGGTTCCGGGGCAAGACCTATGCGCTGCAGGAGGGGACGGCTCGTCCGCAGGAGCTCACCAATGAGCTGTACACGGTCGGGCCGTGCGATTTCGACGGCACATGGGCCGGGACGATGTCGGCACATACCAAGCTCGACCCGGGCAGCGGTGAGCTGCATTCGGTAAGCTACGACGAGAGCGCCGATTACGTGCAGTACATGGTCGTCGGCGCGGACGGGAAGGTGAAGTCGAGCCGGAAAATTCCCATGGGTGGGACGATCCTGATGCACGACTTCGCTCTCACCGAGAAATACGTCGTGCTCTACGACCAGCCGATCATGTTCGATATGGGGGCGATGCAGCGGGGGCAGAAGATCCCGTGGGTGTGGGATGAGAAGCGTCCCAATCGGGTGGGGTATTTCTCGCGGACCGGCGGTCCCGTCACTTGGATCACCGTTCCGGCAACGTATATTTCGCACACGCTCAACGCGTACGACGAGGGCGGGGGCATCGTCGTCGACTTCGTTGAGTTCCCTGCTCCGTTCAGTGCGGACCAGCTGTCGACCAGTGCGCCGCCGTCCCTGGTCAGATGGACGATCGACCGGGCGCGGGGCGCCGTCCGCCGGAGCGTTCTGGACGACCGTCCGCAGGAATTCCCGCGCGTCCCGGACGCCCGGGTCAGCCGAAAGCACAGGTACGGCTACACGGCCGCCACCGCCGATTTCCTGAAGTCGTACGGGCACGGTTCGACGCCCGACTCGGCGTTCAGCAACGGCCTGGTCAAGCACGATCTGGTCACCGGCCGTTCGCAGTTCCACCAGTTCCCGAAGCATGCCAGTGCGAGCGAGGCCGTCTTCGTCCCGCGTGCCGGTGCGCGCGCCGAGGATGACGGCTACGTGATGTCCTACGTGCACAATCCTGATCGGAATGCTTCGGACCTGGTCATCCTGTCGGCGCAGGATTTCACCGGAAAGCCGATCGCCCGGATCCACCTGCCGAGTCGAATTCCGCTCGGGCTGCACGGAAGCTGGATCGCGAGCAGTTGAGAAAAGGCCCGTGTGGTGGCCGCCGGGCAGCCGGTCACCACACGGTTTGCGGCGAACCGCCGCGTCGTGCGTTCGCCACCGCCCCGCGCGTTCGCCCACACCTCGTCCGTCCGCCCACACCTCGTCCGTCCGCCGCCGCCTCGTGCGTGCGCGGGGGGACGGACGTTAGGTTCGCGGGGTGAGCAATGTGTTGAGCGACGCCGCGCGGCGGCTGGTGGACGGGGAGAACCCGGCGGTCCTGGCGACGGTGAATCCCGATGGGAGCCCTCAGACGTCGGTGGTCTGGGTCGGGCGGGACGGGGACGACCTGCTCGTCTCCAGCCAGCAAGGACGGCGGAAGGTCCTCAACGTCCTGCGCGATCCGCGGGTGTCGCTGAGCGTCTTCGACCAGAGCGACCCCCTCTGGTACCTGGAGGTGCGGGGAAAGTGCGCCGTGGTCGAGGACGAGGGGCGCGCGCTCGCGGTCGCGCTGGCGGAGAAGTACGAGGGGACGGGCGCGGGGGAGGAGTACCTCGAACTGCCGCCCGAGATCGTGCGCGTGCAGATGCGTATCTCGCCAGAGAAAGTGTTCGGGACGGCCGCTCAAGCATGAGCAGCCGTCCCGGCGGCCAGGAACCCGGGCTAGGAACCTGGGGCTAGGAACTCGTCCTGTGCGTTAGCGGCGGAAGCGGATTCCTATGGCCATGGGCAGGATCACGGCGGCGAAGGCCGGAACCGGGCCGGGGTCGGGGGCCGGTAGCGGTGCGGACGCCTGGCTGTGCTTCAGGGCGGGCTGCTTGAACGTGGACGGGATCGGGATCGTCCCCATCCGGTTGAGGGGCCAGACCTTCACGAACGCGCGGCCGATGACGTTCTTGGTGGGGATCGAACCGTTGTCGGGGCCGTCCTGGTGCGCGCGCGAGTCGAGCGAGTTGGACCGGTGGTCGCCCATGACCCAGAGCTGGCCCTTCTGGAGCGTCACATCGAAGGGGCTCTCGGACGGCTTGTCCTGCTCGTGGTCGTTGGGGTCGGTGTAGATGTAGGCCTGCTCGTTGAGCGCGACCCCGTTCACAGTGATGCGCCCCTGCGCGTCGCAGCACTTCACGTGGTCGCCGGGGATGCCGATGACGCGCTTGATGTAGTCCTTCTCGGTAGGCGCGACCCCGAAGGCCGTGCCGACCCAGCGCGCCGCCTTGGAGACGATGTTGGTCGGCTTGGAGACCTGCACCTCGGGCTGCCACGAGGGCGGGCCCTTGAAGACGACGACGTCGCCGCGCGTGACGTCCCTGGTGTGGAACACGATCTTGTTCACCAGGACGCGGTCGCCGACCAGCAGCGTGTTCTCCATGGAGCCGGACGGGATGTAGAAGGCCTGGACCGCGAACGCCTTGATGGTGAGGGCGAGGATCACGGCGACGGCGATGAGGACGGGCAGTTCCTTCCAGAACGAGCCCTTCTTCTTGCCCTTGTCCTTCTTGGTTCCCTGCTCGGGCTCTTCTGGAGAGGGTTCCGTGTGCTGGTCTTCAGCATCAGGTCGCACGTTCGAGAACCTCCCCGGGGACAGGCTTGCCAGCTTATGGTGTCCGATGCCTCAGCGCGCCTGCGGATCGGCCCCATGTCGTGGACGCATCATCGGCCTTGGTTGTTCCCAGTTGGAGGCGGATGTTGTTCCTCCGCGAGGTGGATGTTGTTCCCACGTCGAGCGGACGTGTAGACCAGGCTCGTGCATGTGAGCTTCGCGAGTGAACCGACGCCCGGGCGGACGAACGAGGATTTCGTGGTTGCAGGCCCGGATTGGGTCGTCGTCCTAGACGGGGCGACCGCACCGCCGGGCGTCGACAGCGGATGCGTGCACAATCCCGCGTGGCTCGCGCGTCACCTGGGCGGAGCGCTGGCGGCGAGGCTTTCGGTAGAGGACGAGCGTCCGCTGGACGACCTGCTTGCCGAGGCAATCAAGACGGTGTGCGAGCTGCATGCCGACCGGTGCGATCTGGCCAACCCCGACAGCCCGTCCGCGACGGTCGCGATGCTGCGCCGCAGGGGAGACGCCCTGGAGTGGCTGGTTCTCGCTGATTCGCCCGTTATGCTGGACGTGGAAGGGGAGGTGCGAGTCATGCGAGATGACCGGGTCGACCACCTGTCCTCGTACACGCTTCAGGCCGTCCGTGCGGCCCGGAACGCGGCGGACGGGTTCTGGGTCGCGAGCACCCGTCCGGAGGCGGCGTACGAGGCGCTGAGCGGCCGGATCGACGCGGCCTCGGTCCGGCGCGCGGCGCTGTTCAGCGACGGCGCCTCGCGGCTCGTGGAACGTTTCGGGACGCTCGACTGGGACGGCCTGCTCGACCTCGCCTACAGCGCAGGTCCGCAGGCCGTCATCGAGCGCACGCGCGCAGCCGAGTCCGCAGAGCCGGACGGCGCGCGCCGAGGCAAACGCTACGACGACGCCACGGTCGCCTTGCTTCGCCTGTAGAGCGGCGGCGCCGTGTTCCGCCTGTAGAGCGGCGGCGCCGTGTTCCGCCTGTAGAGCGGCGGCGCCGTGTTCCGCCTGTAGAGCGGCGGCGCCGTGTTCCGCTTGTAGAGCGGCGGCGCCGTCCGTAGGGCCGCCGCTCGTCGGCGTAGAGGAATTCGTTTGGCCTCTACTGGCCGCGGTCGGGAGCGATGTGCGGCCACCACGCGGCGAGGTCCTCGGGGTGGTGGACGCCTTCGATGGTGAGCGTCGCGTCCATCATCGGGAAGCGTCGTCCGGCCGGGAAGTGGCGCGCGTACGAGGGCGCGTCCAGCACCACTACGCGGGTGCCGTTGATGGCCGGGATGTCCGCCGGGACGCCTTCGTTGTAGATCCATGCGCCGTGGCCGTCCACGAGGTTCCACGGGCTGGTGACGACGACCTTCCCGGGCGGGTCCTGGTTGGTGAACCATGAGACCCACTCGGGAGCGAGCGGTTCCCCGGGCATGCAACCGGGACGTCCTAGGAGCGCCCCACCGAGAAGCATGTGCAACTGGAAGTTGTCGCCGATTCCCGCGATCGTGACCGTCCAGCCTTGCCTGCTGGCACGGTCCAGGACGAGCAGCCGCTCGCCCTCCAGCACGCGCAGGAGGTCGCGCACGTAGACCATGTGCCCGTGGTGCTCGGCCAGCTCGCCGGCGAGGTGAGCGCGGCGCTCGCGATCCGAGATGGCCCCGCGCACGATCGCGGAGTTCTGCAGGATCGTGGTCGTCCCCATGGCGAACTGGGGCAGCGAGAACCAGGACAGCATCGCGCTGACGGCCGCGTCCCCGAGCTTCGGGCCGATGGTGTTCACGATCTCCTGCGAAGGCGCCGACTGCTCCATGTCGGGCGGCGCATCGCCGGTGGCCTCGCTCCATGCGCGCGCGAAGGCGAGCGCTTCGGTCATCACCTCGGTCGCGCGCTCGACAAGTGGAAGTCCCACGGCTTCGGGAGCCGCGCCGTTCTCCACCCATGCGCCGGACATGACCGCGAGCCAGCCGGCCAGGGAAGGCTGGGCCTTGGCCAGGCCGTCCGCCAGGCGCGGCAGCGCCGCCGACAGATCGTCAGGGGGGACCTGCTGTGCCATGCCCATGACCTGCGGCAACAGATCGCTGAACGCGGGGTTGTCGCCGACGGCGGCCTGGACGAGCGCATCGCAGGCCCGGTGGAAGTCCTCGGAACCCATGCGGATCACCCTGGCATATCGGATTCTAGAGCTGGATTCTAGAATCGGCGCCATGGACGCACAGGACTTCGCCGACGTCATCTCGGCCGTACGCGCCTTCGTGCGCGAGCAAGTCATTCCCCGCGAGGACGAGATCGAAGAATCCGATGCCATCCCGGAGGCGATCCGCCAGGGCGCGCGCGAGATGGGCCTGTTCGGCTATGCCCTGCCCGAGGAGTACGGCGGCCTCGGCCTGTCCCTGAGCGAGGAGGTCAGGCTGGTTTTCGAGCTCGGCTATGCCAGCCCCGCCTTCCGCTCCATGTTCGGTACCAGCAACGGCATCGCCGGCCAGGTCCTCGTGAAGTCGGGTTCGGCGGAGCAGAGGGAGGTCTGGCTGCCGCGCCTGGCGTCCGGCGAGATCGTGGGTGCTTTCGCCCTGACCGAGGCCGAAGCGGGGTCCGACCCCAGCACTCTCACCACCACGGCCCGGCGGGACGGCGACGACTACGTCATCGACGGATCCAAGCGGTTCATCACCAACGCCCCAGAGGCGGACGTCTTCATGGTGTTCGCGCGCACAGGAGGACCGGGCTCGCGCGGCATCTCCACGTTCCTCGTCCCAGGGGACGCGCAAGGCCTGAAGGTCGGGCCGCCCGACGCCAAGATGGGCCAGCGCGGCGCGCACACCGCCGAGGTCTTCTTCGACGGAGTGCGCGTTCCGGCGTCCGCGATGGTCGGGCGGGAGGGGACGGGTTTCCGCACGGCCATGGCCTCGCTCGCGCACGGGCGCGTGAGCATCTCCGCCGTCTGCGTGGGCCTCGCCCAGCGGATCCTGGACGAGACCGTCGCGTACGCGCGCGAGCGCAGCCAAGGCGGCCGCACCATCGGCGAGTACCAGCTCATCCAGGGCCTCATCGCCGACTCCCAGACCGATCTGTATGCCGGACGCTCAATGGTCGTAGAGGCGGCTCGTGCGTTCGACGCGGGGGAGGACACCAAGCTCGGGCCGTCCTGCACCAAGTACTTCTGCTCGGAGATGGTCGGACGCGTCGCCGACCGCGCCGTCCAGGTGTTCGGTGGCATGGGCTACATGCACGGCGTCCCCGTAGAGCGGTTCTACCGGGACGCCCGGCTCTTCCGGATCTACGAGGGCACGAGCCAGATCCAGCAGCTCGTCATAGCCCGGCACCTCCTCCGCTAGGCGCCCCGCAGCCCTGCCGGATTGATTTCGCACTACGCCCCGGGACCGTGTACTGTTCTTCCTGTCGCCGCGGACGGAAGAACGCGGAGGCCAGGCCCCTTTAGCTCAGTCGGCAGAGCGTCTCCATGGTAAGGAGAAGGTCTACGGTTCGATTCCGTAAAGGGGCTCAGAGAGTAAGGGCCGCATCCCGATCAGGGGGTGCGGCTCTCTTCGTATGTGCGAATCGTGATCGCCCGCGCCCAATCCCCGCGCCCAATCGCCCGTGCGCACGAGAGCGGCTACTGGGGATGAGAGCGGCCAGTGGGGACGATGATGCGGGCGTGCCCGGAAGGGCCTGGTCAGGCGTGTGCGAGATTCGCTCGTGTGCGGGCGTTGTGATAGCGTCCATCCGGTCCCAACGGGATGATTCGCAGGTCACCGCGTCAGCGGGTAGCCTGGGGTCCGGTCCGCTGCGGACCATGTGGAACCGAGTCCCCCTGCAAGCCCCGGGAGCTCGTGTTTCCCCGGTGCGGTGAACTTCCGGTATCCTTGCAATCCGGTCGTCACCGACCATCACGGCGGGGTAGCTCAGTCAGGCAGAGCAAGCGGCTCATAATCGCTGTGTCGCCGGTTCAAGTCCGGCCCTCGCTACTACCCGAACCTCTCGGCCCCCGACGGGGGCGAGAGGGCTGGGTTGAAACAGCCGGCCATCCACTCCCGGACGGCCGACCGAGAACGTCCATGTCCCTAGCCCAGAAAGGCACTCCACCGTGGCTGCCACCGACGTCCGGCCAAAGATCACGCTGGCCTGCCAGGAGTGCAAGCACCGCAACTACATCACGCGGAAGAACCGGCGGAACGACCCGGACCGCCTGGAGATCAAGAAGTACTGCCCCAACTGCCGGACGCACCGTCCGCACCGCGAGACCCGCTAGCCTCCACCGGCCGCAGCGGTCCGCGCGGGCAGCTTCGCGCTTGCCACAGACGCGCCTCAGCCCGTCCTCGCACCTACCCGCGAGGGCGGGCTGAACGTCGTTCTGTTACCGTCCCGGAGCGAGACCGGTAAGCAGGCGCTTGGGCGCGGGCGCCTGCGGACTGCGCGCGCACGAGCCTCGCACGGGCTCCTGCTCGGGAACTCCCGTTACGGGACGTCCCGTACGGGGGCTCTGCGGCTCTGCGCGCGCGAGCCTCGGACTCCGCCGGGGAGTCCGGACGCGAGCGAGAAGGACGGAGTGCATGGCGATCAACCGTGATTTCATCGGGCGGACGTTCCCGCCCAGCGAGCCCTACGAGGTCAGCCGGGTGAAGATCCGGGAGTTCGCGGACGCCATCGGCGACCCCAACCCCGTGTACCGCGACCCCGAGGCCGCCCGCGCCGCCGGACACCCCGACGTCATCGCGCCGCCCACCTTTCCGATCGTGGTCTCCCTCGGCGGGGGCGCGCTCGCCGATCCCGAGCTGGGCATCAACTTCGCCATGGTCGTCCACGGCGAGCAGCGCTTCGAGTACGTCCGCCCCGTGCGCGCGGGGGACGTCGTCACCTGCACCTCGGCCATCACCGAGATCAAGGCGATCGGCAACAACGAGAAGGTGGACATCGTCACGGACGTGAAGACGTCCGAGGGCGAGCTGGTCTGCAAGTCGTACAACACGATCGTGGAGCGGGGTGCCTGATGACCGCCAAGGTGAAGTTCGACGAGGTCAACGTCGGCGACGAGCTCCCCGCCCAGACCTACCACGTCGACAGGGCCAACCTCGTGATGTACGCGGGCGCGTCCGGCGACTTCAACCCGATCCACTGGCGTGAGAGCTTCGCCAAGTCGGTCGGCCTACCGGACGTCATCGCGCACGGCATGTACACGATGGCCCAGGGGGGCCGCTACGTGACCGACTGGGCGGGCGACCCCGGCGCCGTCCTCGACTACGGCGTGCGCTTCTCCGCACCCGTCGTCGTGCCGGACGCCGGCGGCGCCGACCTGGAGCTCACCGGCAAGATCGAGGAGAAGCGGGACGACAACACGGTCGTCATCGCCCTGACCGCGCGTGCCGAGGGCCAGAAGGTCCTCACCCGGGCCAAGGCCGTGGTGAAGCTCGCCTGAGCCGGGACCTGGCTGCTTGCGGCAGCCGAGGTTGGCGTGAGGCCAGGCTTGGCGTGGGCCGGGGTTGGCGTGGGCCGGGGGCAGGCAGTTGGGCTTGCCCGGGACCGGGCCGTCGGGCTCGCCTGAGTCGGGACGAGGGCCGCGAGTACGGTACACATGAGCCGGGGGCGGCTGGCCGCCCCCGGCTCATGCGCGCACGGGAGGGGAGACACCACGTGGCGGTGTTCGCTGAAGAGGTGAACCTGGCCGGATACACCACGCTGCGCCTCGGCGGCCCGGCCCGGCGGTTCGTCGAGGCCACCACCGAGGCCGAGGTCGTCGACGCCGTCCGGGAAGCGGACGCGGACGGCGAGCCCGTGCTGGTGCTGGGCGGCGGCAGCAACCTGGTGGTGTCGGACGAGGGCTTCCCCGGGACGGTCGTCCACGTCGGAACGCGCGGCGCCGAGCAGCTGACAGAGGCGAACGGCCGCGTCCTCATGCGCGTGCAGGCAGGCGAGGAGTGGGAACCGTTCGTGGCGCGCTGTGTCGCCGACGGTCTCGCCGGAGTCGAGTGCCTGTCCGGCATCCCGGGACGCGTGGGCGCGACGCCGATCCAGAACGTCGGCGCCTACGGGCAGGACGTCTCGGAGACCATCGTCGAGGTCCGCGCCTACGACCGCCGTTCGGGAGCGATCGTCACCCTCTCGCGCGAGGACTGTCGCTTCACCTACCGCAACAGTCGCTTCAAGCAGACGCCGGACCAGTACGTCGTCCTTGATGTGACCTACGCCCTACGCGAGTCCGACGATTCGCAGCCGATCGCCTATGCCGAGCTTGCCCGCCGCCTGGGTGCGGCGCCGGGAGAGTGCGTCCCCCTGAAGGAAGCGCGGGACGCCGTTCTGGAACTGCGCCGTGGCAAGGGCATGGTCCTGGACCCTTCGGACCCGGATACCCGCAGCGCCGGATCGTTCTTCACTAACCCGATCCTGGACCCGTCGTCCCTTGCCGAGCTTGAGCGGCGCGTCGCCGAACGCCTCGGACCGGACGCCACGTTCCCGCGCTACCCGGAAGGTGAAGGGCTCACCAAGACGTCCGCCGCCTGGCTCATCGACCGCGCGGGCTTCGCCAAGGGCCACGCTCGCGGGCGCGCGCGCATCTCATCCAAGCACACCCTCGCCCTCACCAACCCGGACGGCGGCAGCACCGAGAACCTGCTCGACCTCGCGCGCGAGGTCCGCGACGGCGTCCGCGCTGCGTTCGGCGTCGAACTGGTCAACGAGCCGGTCTTCGTAGGCGTGACCCTCTGACTCTGGACGTGCTCTGACGCGGCAAGCACCCGGCTCCCGGCCGAGCCCGGCGTCCTGCGACGCCGTCTGTGCCTGCCGCTTGAGGATCACCGAAGTGATCACCTAACCGAAACGGTAGGAGAGTGTGGCCTCGTTCGAGTTGACGAGATTAGTGATCGACCACTAACTTCGGATCCATGAGTCCACGGATGAGCGCCGACGAGCGCCGCGAGCAGACGATCCGGGCCGCCACGGCCGAGTTCGCCCGCAGCGGCTTCGAGGGCACCTCCACCGCCGCGATCGCCGAACGGGTGGGGGTCTCGCAGCCCTACCTGTTCCGCCTGTTCGCGTCCAAGCGCGCGCTGTTCCTGGCCGCCGCCGAGCGCTGCTTCGACGACATGGAACGGGTGATGCGCGAGGCGGCCGGCGGCCTGTACGGGGCCGAGGCGCTCACCGCCATGGGCCGCGCGTACCGCGGCATCCTGGTCGACGACCCGACCCTGCTCCGCTTCCAGTTGCAGATCTACGCCGCCGCGGTGGACGATCCGGAGCTGCGCGCCCTGGGGAACGCCAAGTGGGCCAGCCTCTGGCGGACAATAGGCGAGCTCTCCGGCGAGTCGGCCGAAGAGGTCATGCGGTTCGTCTCCGTCGGCATGCTGCTGAACGTGCTGACCGCCTTCAACATCCCGTTCGACACGGGTGAGCGGCTGCCGCACCTCCTGGTGGAGTGGTCGCATCACCCCGACGGGGCCTCCGCCGGAAGTCTCGCCGCCGACCACTCGCCCTCGGACCGGCCCGCCGCATCCGCGCCTTCGGCGGGGACGGGGTAGCCGCTGCACCATCGACGTCGCGCGCCTTCGGGCGCGCATTCTTACGGCCATTGAAGTTAGTGACTGATAACTACCTAGGAAGAGTCATGAAACCTCACGCCCTACGCACCTTCGTGGTGACCGGCATCGCGCTGTTCATGGTCACCCTCGACAACCTCATCGTGACGAACGCCCTGCCCGCCATCCGCGAAGACCTGGGCACCGGCCTCGAAGGCCTGGAGTGGACGGTCAACGCCTACACCCTCACCTTCGCCGTCCTGCTGCTGCCCGCGGCCTCGATCGCCGACCGGCACGGCCGGCGCCGCCTGTTCATGCTCGGCCTGGCCCTGTTCACCCTCGCCTCCGCGGCGGCGGCGCTCGCGCCGAGCATCGGCGTGCTGATCGCGGCGCGCGCCGTCCAGGGCGTCGGCGGCGCGATCCTCGCCCCGCTCACGCTCACCCTGCTCGCCCACGCCGTCCCGCCCGCCCGCCGCGCCGTGGCGCTGGCCGCATGGAGCGTGATGAGCGGCCTCGGCGTCGCGCTCGGCCCGGTCGTCGGCGGCGCCGTCACCGAGTACGCCACCTGGGAGTGGATCTTCTGGATCAACGTCCCCGCCGGACTGCTCGTGCTCGCCCTCGCCCCGCGCTTCCTGACCGAGAGCCGCGGCCCCGCCCAGCGCCTCGACCCGGTCGGCACCGTCCTGGTCACCCTCGGCCTGCTCGGCGTCGTCCTCGGCCTGGTCCGCGGCAACGAGCACGGCTGGACGAGCGCCCAGGTGCTCGTCCCCGCCATCGCCGGCATCGCCCTGCTCGCCGCGTTCGTCGCGCACGAGGCCCGCACACCGCACCCGATGATGCCCCTGCCCCTGTTCCGCTCCCGCAGCTTCACCCTGGTGAACCTGATCAGCCTCGCCATGTGCTTCGGCATGTTCGGCGTGACGTTCATCCTCATCCAGTTCCTCCAGATGATCGGCCACATGTCCCCGCTGGAGGCCGGCGTCCGCACCCTGCCGTGGACCGCCATGCCGCTCCTGGTGGCCCCGCTCACCGCGCCCCTCGCGTCCCGCCTCGGCACCCGCACCGTGATCACCCTGGCCCTGCTCCTCCAGGCCGCGGGCCTGGCCTGGCTCGCCCTCAACCTCGCGCCGACCTTCGACTACGCCGACCTGATCCCCGGCTTCGTCCTGGCGGGCACCGGCATGGGCCTCTTCTTCGCCCCCGTCACCCGCCTCGTGCTGTCGTCCGCCCCGCCCGCCCAAACCGGCGTCGCGTCCGGCATCAGCAACGTCAGCCGCCAGCTCGGCACCGTCCTCGGCGTAGCCGCACTGGGCGCCGTCTTCTCCGCCTCCGGCGACATGACGACCCCCCACCACTTCGCCACCGGCGTCACCACCGTCCTCTGGACCGCCGTAGCAGTCCTGACCACCGCAGCCGCAGCAGCCCTAGCCATCCCCACCCCCACCACCACCCCACCCGAAACAACCCCCCAAACCCCCGCAACCCAACCCACCCCCGAATCCGCCCCAGCCCTCTAACCCACCCCGCCACCCAAACAAGGCTGGCCACGCCCCCAACACGTGGCCAGCCAACCCACCCCACCAAGAACCCCCACCCCCAATCCCGCCCTAACAAGTCCACCCCCCCCCAACCGGGGCGTGCCCGCCCAACAAGGCGAGCCAGAGGCGCAGGTCAAACCCCTGTGCGGGGCCAGCGCGTCGCCCTGGCCGTGCACAACGGCGCCAACCACGAGCTCGTCGACGCCGTCCCGGGCGGGGCTGCGAGACCGGCCGCGGCAGGCCCAGTTCCGGCGCGTCGCCCTGGTTGTGCGCGACGGCGCCGACCACGAGCTTGTCGCTGCCGTCCGGGTAGCTGCTTGACCGGGCGCGGCAGGCCCAGTTCCGGCGGGCTGCCCTGGTTGTGCACGATGGTGCCGACCACGAGCTTGTCGCTGCCGTCCGAGTGGCTGCTTGACCGGGCGCGGCAGGCCCAGTTCCGGCGGGCTGCCCTGGTTGTGCACGATGGTGCCGACCACGAGCTTGTCGCTGCCGTCCGAGTGGCTGCATGACCGGCCGCGGCAGACCCAGTTCCGGCGCGTTCACGGTCAGGCTGCCCTCCCTCGGCGACGGCATCAGCTACGCCGCCTGCCGCCGCTGTCCCTCACCGCCGCCCGCGTCCCGACCCCTGACGCCGTTACCGCCACCCGTGACCCGATGCCTCGACGTCGTGCCCGACGCCAGAACCCCTGCTCTGGCGACCGCCCGGCGTCCTGGGCAAACTCCCCACAACTCCACGCCGCCAATGCCCAACGCTCTACGCCCCCCAACGTCCACCCCGCGCCACCTCCTGAAGCCGAACAAGGCGCGACGAGACGCCAACCAGGCGCCAACTGCAAGGGCACGCGACGCGATGTGGCACCCACGCCGCTGCCAACCACACAACAAGCGGAACTTGCGCACTCACCCGTAACAACCCAGGGGGTTGATCACGAAGCACCACAGCGTTCGCAAAGGCCCCGTCCCGGCCTGCCAATGCCGCACGCCCACGCATTCACCCGCGCGCCCACACATCCACTCACGTGGCGCACACATCCACCCGCGCGGCGCACACTTCCACCTGCGCACATACATCCCCCTGCGCAGCACAGAGCGATCAGCGTCGCACGCGCGCCACGCGCCACGCGGCACGCGCCACGCGCCACGTGACGCGTGCCGCGCGTCCGCTCCGGTTACCGCTTCGCGCGGGCCCT
Organism: Actinomadura rupiterrae; assembly: GCF_024172125.1. GTDB lineage: Bacteria > Actinomycetota > Actinomycetes > Streptosporangiales > Streptosporangiaceae > Spirillospora > Spirillospora rupiterrae. The sequence continues at coordinate 64,806 of NZ_JAMZEA010000018.1, read as the reverse complement.
GTACCCGCGCGTCCGTGCTGCATGGCTGTGCCGTTTGGCCCGCTTCACACGGCTCGCGGCGCGCGACTACCTGGCTTGTCCGCGCTGCGCATGGCTCGTGTGCCGCGCGTCCATGCCGCGCGTCTGCGCAGTGGGTTCATGCCGCAAGGCTTGGGCTGCTTGTTCCGCGGTGCATGGCTCGTGCCACGCGTGTCCCGTTGCGCATGGCTCGCGCTGCGCGTCCGCTGCGTATGGGGCACTCCGCATGGCTCGCTTCGGGTTGTCCGCGTGGCGTCGTCCAGGCGGCGGTGCCGTACAAGTGCGCTGTGTATTTGTGCAGCGGGTTCGTGTGATGCGCGGCGGGGCGGCGCGGGAACGCCGTCCTCCCCTTGTACTGCGCAGCTGGCGCCTGCGCTCGCAACGCCCGTTCCCTGGTGGACGCCAACGGTGGACGCTTGCGTTGCTCGTTTGCAGTGGGCGTTCGTGGCCGAGCGTGGGCCGGGCGCTATGTCCAGACGGTGTGCCCGCGGACCACCCCCGTGTGGGGTGATCCTCGCCGACACATTCCGCATGGGGCATGTTCCGCGCGTCCGCGTCGCAAGGATCGTGCCGCTTGGCTCATGCCACGCGTCCACTGCCCATGTTCCGCTCGGTATGGGTCCTGTGCCGTGCGTCCGTGCGGCGCGTCTGCGTTGTGTCCGTGTTGCGTCGTCCGGGGGGTGCAGTACATGTGCTGCGCGGTTGCCGCGCGTCCGCGTTACGAGGCTGGTGCCGCTTGGCTCATGCCGCGCGTCCACTGCCCATGTTCCGCTCGGCGTTCGTCCTGCGCCGTGTGTCTGTTTGGCACGTCCGCGTTGCGAGGCTCCTGCCGCTTGGGGCGCGGTGCATGCGGCGCGGGTGGGCTGTGTGGCGTTTTGGCGTCCACTGCGTTGCGCGTGGGGGGGCGTGGGCTTGCGCGGGTGGTGTGCGGTGCGGTGCGTTGGGCTGGTGGGTGGGGTTGGGGTGGGGGTTATTCGGGGGGGTTGGTTAGCCAGGTTTCTACTTGGGTTAGGAGGCGGGATCTTAGGGGGGTGGGGGCGGCGGAGGCTTGGATGGAGTGGCGGGCCAGGTCGGCTAGTTCGGGGTCGGTGAAGTTGTGGACTTCGCGGGCCAGTTCGTACTGGCGGGCCAGGCGGGAGCCGAAGAGGAGGGGGTCGTCGGCGCCGAGGGCCAGGTGGGCGCCGGCTTCGTAGAGGGGGCGAAGGGGGACGTCGGACGGGGTGGAGGCGACGCCGAGGCTGACGTTGGAGGCGGGGCAGACCTCCAGGGCCACGCCTCGGTCGACGATGCGGGCCAGGAGGCGGGGGTCCTCGACGGCGCGGACGCCGTGGCCGATGCGGTCGGCTTCGAGGGTTTCAAGGCATTCGCGGATGCTGGCCGGGCCCAGGAGCTCGCCGCCGTGCGGGACGGAGAGGAGGCCCGCGCGCTTGGCGATGCGGAAGGCGCCCTCGAAGTCGTAGGCGCGGCCCCGGCGCTCGTCGTTGGAGAGGCCGAAGCCGACGACGCCCTGGTCCACGTAGCGGGTGGCGAGGCGGGCGAGGGTCTTGGCGTCCAGGGGGTGGCGGGTGCGGTTCGCGGCGATGACGATGCCGATGCCGACGCCGGTGGCCTCCTCGGCCTCGCGGGCGGCGGACAGGACGAGCTCGACGGTCGGTGTCAGGCCGCCGAAGCGGGCCGCGTAGCCGCTCGGGTCCACCTGGATCTCCAGCCAGCCGGACCCCTCGGCGGCCTCGTCCTCGGCGGTCTCGCGGAGCAGGCGGCGCAGGTCGTCCGGGGACTGCAGGACGGACCGGGCGATGTCGTACAGGCGCTGGAAGCGGAACCAGCCGCGTTCGTCGGTGGCGCGCAGCCGGGGCGGCCAGTCCTCGACCAGGGCGTCCGGGAGGTGCACCCCGTACTTGGCGGCGAGGTCGACCAGGGTGGAGTGCCGCATCGAGCCGGTGAAGTGCAGGTGCAGGTGGGCCTTGGGCAGCGTGGCCACCGGACGGGGACGGCGGGACTCGACCAGCGGGGACGCGGCGAACGTGGTAGGGGCCTCCATGTGCCAATGTTGCCGGATCCGGGGCCGTCCGTAACCACCGGCTCACCAGGACCATCAGTCCGGACTACCCGCCATGACCCGTTGCGGCCATGCGGCCCCATGATCCTTTGGTCGTCCCGGATGCCATCTGGAGCGGCGAAATCCCCAGTGATGCGAGCACGTCCCAGATGGGTGGCATATCGGGAACGGGTTGGTTCGGGTGTGTGGAAAATCACTCCTCGGAGGGCGCGAAGCCCCGGCCCTCGGAGGAGTGCGAAGGCCCGGCTTTCGGAGAGGCGTAAAGGCCCGGGTCGTGGAGGGGCGTGAAGGGCTGGCCGCCTGACGTGGAAGCTCTGGCTGTTGGTGTGCGGAAGGCTCGGCCGTTGGACGTGGAAGGTCCGGGCCTTGGAACGCGGAAGCCCCGGCCGGGTGGGTGGCCGGGGCTTCGGTGGAGAGGTCAGTGGGCCTCGGTGAGGAGCTTGCCGAGGCGGGAGACGCCTTCGACGAGGTCGTCGTCGCCGAGGGCGTAGGAGAGGCGGAAGTAGCCGGGGGTGCCGAACGCCTCGCCGGGGACGAGCGCGACCTCCGCCTCGTCCAGGATCAGCGCGGCGAGCTCGACCGACGACTGCGGGCGCTTGCCGCGGATCTCCTTGCCGATCAGCTCCTTGACCGACGGGTAGGCGTAGAACGCGCCCTCGGGCTCGGGGCAGAGGACGCCGGGGATCTCGTTGAGCATCCGGACCATGGTCTGCCGGCGGCGGTCGAACGAGGCGCGCATCTCGGCCACGGCCGACAGGTCGCCGGTCACGGCGGCGAGCGCGGCGGCCTGGGACACGTTGGCGACGTTGGACGTGGCGTGCGACTGCAGGTTCGCGGCGGCCTTCACGACGTCCTTCGGGCCGATCATCCAGCCGACCCGCCAGCCGGTCATCGCGTAGGTCTTGGCGACGCCGTTGAGCACCAGCGTCCGGTCGGCGAGCTCGGGCACCACGACGGGCATCGAGTGGAACTCGGCGCCGCCGTAGACCAGGTGCTCGTAGATCTCGTCCGTGATCACCCAGAGGCCATGCTCGGCGGCCCAGCGGCCGATCGCCTCGATCTCGTCGCGGGAGTAGACCGCGCCGGTCGGGTTGGACGGCGAGACGAACAGCAGCACCTTGGTGCGGTCGGTGCGGGCCGCCTCCAGCTGCTCGACGGTGACCCGGTAGCCGGTGGTCTCGTCGGCGACCACGTCCACCGGGACGCCCCCGGCGAGCTTGATCGACTCGGGGTAGGTGGTCCAGTACGGGGTGGGGACGATCACCTCGTCGCCCGGGTCGAGCAGCGTCGCGAACGCCTCGTAGACGGCCTGCTTGCCCCCGTTGGTCACCAGCACCTGCGCGGACTCGACCCGCAGGCCGGAGTCGCGCAGCGTCTTCTCGGCGATGGCGTCCCGCAGCTCCGGCAGGCCCCCGGCGGGGGTGTACTTGTGGAACCGCGGCACCCGGCACGCGGTCACGGCCGCCTCGACGATGTAGTCGGGCGTCGGGAAGTCGGGCTCGCCCGCGCCGAAGCCGATGACCGGGCGGCCCGCCGCCTTCAGCGCCTTGGCCTTGGCGTCGACGGCCAGCGTGGCGGACTCGGAGATGGCGGCGATGCGGCGTGAGATGCGGGGACGCTCAGTGCTCATGCCCGCAACGTTACCGACGCCGGGCCATGACTTCAGCGAGATATCCGCGGCACTTCGGCGAGATGCGGACGGCCGTCCGCCCCGGTCGCGGAGACATGCCGGGACGGTTTTCGGTTTCCGGTTCGACGGAAGGGCGTTCGGGGCCGTAGACTCCACTGCCTAGTGACGCGTCACCGGGATACGGCCATGTCCGCACAAGCCGTAAGCTGGTACCGGCACGAAACCGGTCCGCGAGGACCGGGGCTGCCTCCTCCGGGAGGCGTTGAAGGGCAGTGGCTCAATTGGTAGAGCACCGGTCTCCAAAACCGGCGGTTGGGGGTTCGAGTCCCTCCTGCCCTGCGAGGTGCGGTGCGCGCTTCCCCGCGCGGCCACGGGCTGCCGGGGTCCGCGCGAACAACCACGACGTGGTTGAACACGACCTATGAGGTGAACGGCGGCACAATGGCGACTGACACGCGCGACGAGGCAGCGGCCAAGGACGAGGGCAAGTCGGGCTCCGCTCCGAAGCGGACCACCCCGGCCCTGTTCGTGCGCCAGGTGATCGCCGAGCTGCGCAAGGTCATCTGGCCGACGCGCCGCGAGCTGGTCACCTACACCACGGTCTCCCTGGTCTTCGTGCTGGTCATGGTCGCGCTGGTCGCGGGCATCGACTGGGGTCTGCAGAAGGGCGTGTTCTGGCTCTTCGGCTGATCCGCGCCGACCGCGCGGGGCACGCCGGGCGCGTGTCCCCTTCGCCGGGAGCGTGACGCTCCGGCGCCGACCGTGCGGTCCGCGTCAGCAGCACCGAGAGCCGACCAGCCCCCCGCGTCCGGTCCACCGCCGGAAAACTCCAGCCAAGCCAGTCCGAGAGAAGGTTCAGCACCGTGTCCGAGTCCTCACAGCCCCACGACGAGGCCAGCGAAGAGGCCCAGTCCGCTGCGGCTGCCGCGGCCGAGCCCACGGACGAGGCGGCCGGCGCCGTCGCGGACGCCCCGGCCGGCGAGGACGCCGCCGCGGAGGGCGACGTCACGGAGGCCGAGGCGGGCGACGCCGAGACTGGCGACGCCGAGACCGGCGACGCCGAGGCTCCGGCGGAGGACGCCGAGGGCGAGGCCCCGGCCGCCGAGGGTGAGGCCCCAGCCGAGGACGGCGAGGACGAGGCCCCCGTCGAGATCCCGGTCGACCCCTACGCCGACTTCAAGATGCAGCTCCGGCTCCAGCCGGGCGACTGGTACGTCGTGCACTCCTATGCGGGGTACGAGAACCGGGTCAAGACCAACATCGAGACCCGCACCCAGACGCTCAACATGGAGGACTACATCTTCCAGATCGAGGTCCCCCAGCACGAGGTGACCGAGATCAAGAGCGGCAAGCGGCAGAAGGTCAACGAGAAGGTCCTGCCGGGCTACATCCTCGTCCGGATGGAGCTGACCGACGAGTCGTGGGCCGCGGTCCGCAACACGCCGGGCGTCACCGGGTTCGTCGGCCTGTCGAACAAGCCGTCCCCGCTGAGCCTTGACGAGGTCGCCAAGCTGCTCGCGCCCGAGCCGGAGGAGACCCCGGAGACCAAGGCCAAGGAGACCGCGAAGATCGCCAGCACGGTGGACTTCTCGGTCGGCGAGTCGGTCACCGTCATGGATGGCCCGTTCGCGACCCTGCCGGCCACGGTCAACGAGATCAACATCGAGCAGCAGAAGCTCAAGGTGCTGGTGTCGATCTTCGGCCGCGAGACCCCGGTCGAGCTCTCCTTCAACCAGGTCTCCAAGATCTGACGACGGCTTCCCCGAACGCTCCCGCGCCACCCGGCCGGGAGCGTTCGCCTTTCCAGCCCGGACCGTCCCCCCGCGTCCGCAACCCGCCCGCGTCCGCAACCCGCCCGCGTCCGCAACCCGCCCGCGTCCGCATCCCGCCTGCGTCCCCGCCACCCGGTCCCGGCCTACCCGGCCGAGGCCCGCGCTGCCTGGACGAGCCGACGGGAGGTTTCGACGGCACCAGGACGAAGGTCTCCGTGGCCTAGACCGAGAGCTGCCTCGTGCTCAGGACTAGGGTTTCGGCGTTCCTGGGGCGAGGGTCCGTGCCCCCGGTGTTCCGTGCCCGCGGGACGAGCGTTTCGGCGGGTCCGGGGCGAGGGTTTCCGTGGCCCGGGACGAGGGTTTCCGCGGGCGTTGGACGAGGTGCTCCGGCGGATCGCCTAGACTTGCTGGCTGGCCCCGCTCCGGCGGGGAAGGCTCCGGAGGGCGCGGACGGGTCGCAGGACTCCCGCGCCGCCCGCCCCGCGTTCGCAGGGTCGGCGGAGCCGCTCTTCCCGGCTTCTACACGGCGGGCTAAGTCCCGGCCGCCGTGTTGCCCGTGCCCACGGGAGTCGAAGCCACCGCGAAACGGGACGAAGGAGGGCACATGCCCCCCAAGAAGAAGATTGCCGCCGTCGTGAAGGTCCAGCTGCAGGCCGGTCAGGCGACCCCGGCGCCGCCGGTCGGTACCGCGCTCGGTCCGCACGGCGTGAACATCATGGACTTCTGCAAGCAGTACAACGCTGCCACGGAGGCCCAGCGCGGCAACGTGATCCCGGTCGAGATCACGATCTACGAGGACCGCTCGTTCACCTTCGTCACCAAGACCCCGCCGGCCGCGCAGCTGATCCTGAAGGCCGCGGGCATCGAGAAGGGCTCGGGCGAGCCGCACAAGACCAAGGTCGGCAAGGTGACCCGCGACCAGATCCGCGAGATCGCCACCACCAAGATGCCCGACCTGAACGCCAACGACCTGGACGCCGCCGAGAAGATCGTCGCCGGCACCGCCCGCTCCATGGGCATCGAGGTCGAGTAGTACCCCGGCGCCCGCCTCGCGCGGGCGCCCAGGCTCGTCATCGAGCCGACCGTCCGTGCGCGCCCGGGTGGGCGACCGCCCGCCGCGCGCGGACGGCACCGAAGTCAGTGGCAGGGTCGCTGCGCGGCCCGTACCACGAGTCCCCAGGGAGGGAACCATGAAGCGCAGCAAGGCTTACCGCTCCGCGCAGGAGAAGATCGACAAGGACCGCCTGTACTCCCCGGCCGCCGCCGTGCAGCTGGCCAAGGAGACCGCGGCCACCAAGTTCGACGCGACCGTCGAGGTCGCGCTGCGCCTCGGCGTGGACCCGCGCAAGGCCGACCAGATGGTCCGCGGCACCGTCAACCTGCCGCACGGCACCGGCAAGACCGCCCGCGTGCTGGTCTTCGCCGGTGGCGCTAAGGCGGACGAGGCCCGCGAGGCCGGCGCCGACATCGTCGGCTCGGACGACCTGATCGAGCGGATCCAGGGCGGCTTCCTGGACTTCGACGCGGTCGTGGCGACCCCGGACCAGATGGGCAAGGTCGGGCGCCTGGGCCGGGTGCTCGGTCCGCGCGGCCTGATGCCGAACCCGAAGACCGGCACCGTCACCATGGACGTGGCCAAGGCCGTCACCGACATCAAGGGCGGCAAGATCGAGTTCCGTGTCGACCGGCACGCGAACCTGCACTTCATCATCGGCAAGGCCTCGTTCTCCGAGCGCCAGCTGGTGGAGAACTACGCCGCCGCGATCGACGAGATCATGCGTCTCAAGCCGTCCGCGGCCAAGGGCCGGTACGTGAAGAAGGCCTCGTTCACCACCTCGATGGGCCCGTCCATCCCGGTGGACCCGAACGCGGTCCGCAACCTCGCCGCCGAGCTGGAGGACTCCGCCGCCTGACGCGGCCGAGCCACCGGCAGGCCCGCTCTCTGAGGGCGGACGAGCCACCGGCCGACCCGCCTTCTGCGGGCGGACGAGCCATCGGTGAACCCGTCCTTGAGGACGGTCGAGCCGTCGGTTCGTCCGCCCGACAAGGCGGACGAGCCGTATGAAGTGGGCGTTCCCGGATTCCGGGGGCGCCCATTTCGCGTTTTCGTGCAGGACGTCCGCACATAATCCGCACAAGATGGCCAAGTGGGGTACGTCCGTGGTCGTAGCCGGGGGGCCGTGCTTCGTACCACCGGGGGATGTGGAGCGCGGCCCGCCCGCGCAGACTGAAGGTCATCAGCAGAGACCCAGTCAGCAGTGAGATCCAGGAGGCACCTTTCCATGAAGCGCCGAATCGCCGTGGCCGCCGGCGTGACCTCCGTCGGTGCCGTCCTTCTCCTGTCCGGATGTGGCGGGACGGGCTCGAAAGGCGGCACCACGGGTGACATCAAGCTCACCGCGGCCGACGCCGTGGTCAAGGCGTCCGAGAAGACCGGGAAGGCCGACACCTTCAAGGCCGACCTGACCGCCACCGACTCCGCCAAGGGCGGGTCCGTGCACGCGACCGGGCAGTTCCGGCTGCGTCCGACGCTCCAGTTCAACGCGACGCTCGACAACGTGTCCAAGGGCGGGCAGAGCCTGGGCGGGCTGAGCGGGCAGGCGATCTTCACCGGGGACACCCTGTACGCCAAGGTGCCCCAGCAGTTCAGCCAGTTCGTCGGCGGCGGCAAGCCGTGGGTGAAGATCAGCGTGGCGCAGGTCCAGCAGCAGTCCGGCATGGACGTCAAGGGCATCATCAACCAGATCCAGCAGGTCGACCCGGCCGAGCAGACCAAGATGTTCACCGCGTCGAAGGACGTGCACAAGGTCGGCACCGAGTCGGTGGACGGCACCCAGACCACGCACTACCAGGGCACCGTGACCGTCAAGGAGGCGCTGCAGCAGCTGAACGCGCAGCAGCGCGCCGACGCGCAGAAGTGGCTGGACAAGGCCGCCAACTCCGACAAGAAGCTGAACTTCGACCTGTGGGTCGACTCCGACAACCTCCCGCGCAAGATGGTCACCAAGGGCGCCGGCGCCAACGGCGACACCGGGACCGTGACCGTGCTCTACCGCGACTACGGCAAGTCCTTCAAGGTCAGCCCGCCGCCGTCCGACCAGGTCGGCGACTTCTCGCTGCAGGGCCTGTTCGGCAACAAGAACTGACCCACCCGGACGAACCGGAACGAACCCCGGACGAACTCCGGAACGAACCCCGGACGAATCCCGGAACGAACACCGGACGAATCCCGGAACGAACCCCGACCGGCCCCGGCTCCACCGGGCGCCCGGACGGCCCCGGACCGCGCGTCCGGAGCCCCGGGCACGGCCGGTTCGGATGAGGCTCCCGTCGGTGATCTCCCGTATAGTGCCGGACCCACGGTCCGTGGAGATCACCGAAAGGGAGCCTTTGTCATGAAACGTCGTCTCGCCACCGGGACCGCCGTCGCGGCGGGCCTGGTCCTCTCACTGACCGGCTGCCTCGGCTCGGGAGGGGACGACAAGGCGGGCGGCGCCAAGGCGGTCGTGCTCGCGGCGGCCGCGGTGCGCGACACGTCCGCCAAGACCTCGCAGGTCCAGTCCGTGAAGGGCGAGATCCAGACCGAGGTCACCGCGCCGGGCGTGTCCGACCCGGTCACGATGCACATGCGGATGGAGGCGAAGCTCCGGCCGGAGCCCGCCTACCGGATCACCATCGACTCGATGAACATGGGCGGCAAGTCCATGGCGGGCCAGGCCGACGGCATGGAGATGGTCCTGCTCGGCCACACGATCTACATGAAGTCGCCGATGTTCGCCCAGCTGACGCACGGCAAGCCGTGGGTGAGGCTGTCCACCACGGACCTGGGCGGCGCGGTCGGGCAGAACTTCGACAAGCTCCTCCAGCAGCAGAAGCAGGCCGACCCGACCGAGCAGGTCAAGCAGCTCACCGCGTCCAAGGACGTGCACGAGGTCGGCAAGGAGACGCTGAACGGCGTCCAGACCACGCACTACCAGGGCACGGTCTCGGTGCAGGAGATGCTGGCCAAGCTCCCCGAGGCCCAGCGGCAGCAGCGGCAGCAGAGCTTCCAGAAGCTCGGCGTCCAGTCGCTGGCGTTCGACCTGTGGGTGGACGGCAAGCAGCTCCCGGCGAAGATCGTCATGAAGACGCCGGACGACGCGTCCAGCAAGATGAACACGACGGTGACCTACACGGGCTGGAACCTCCCGGTGCAGGTCAGCGCGCCGCCCGCGGCCCAGGTCGGCAAGATGCCGAGCCTGCTCACCCACGGCGCCCCCGGCGACTGACCGAGCCTCGGCCGCCCTGCCGCGGCCTCGCCCGCCAGCGCGATTTGGCATCGGCGGTCTCCGGCGCGTAACCTGTGCACTGCCGAAGACCGCCGGTCGCCGTCCCTGTGTCCGCACAGCGGACGGCCGAAGGACTCCGAACCCGATCCGTCGGGGGACGAGCGGCCCGCGTAGGTGAGACGAGAGCTTCCCGCATGGCCTTCCCGTGGTCGTGCCTGACGCCCCGTGCGCCTGCGCCGGGGCGTTTCTGTTTTCTTCGCCCCGGCGGCTTCCCACCCAAGGTAATCGGAAGGAGGCCCATGGCTAAGGCCGAAAAGGCCACGGCGATCGCCGAGCTCAAGAACGATTTCGAGAGCTCGAACGGCGCCGTGCTGACCGAGTACCGCGGGCTCACGGTCGCCCAGCTCAAGGAGCTGCGCACCAACCTCGGCGAGAACGCGAAGTTCGCCGTGGTGAAGAACACGCTGACCAAGATCGCCGCTGACGGCGCGGGTGTGGACGACGCTTTCAAGAACCTTCTTGAGGGCCCGTCCGCCATCGCGTTCGTGCAGGGCGACGTGGTCGAGGCCGCCAAGGGCCTGCGCGACTTCGCCAAGGCGAACCCGCTGCTGGTGATCAAGGGTGGCTTCATCGACGGCAAGTCGATGGACGCCGCGGAGATCACCAAGCTCGCGGACCTGGAGTCCCGCGAGGTTCTCCTCGCCAAGCTCGCCGGCGCGATGCAGGCGTCCATGGCCAACGCCGCGGCCCTGTTCAACGCGCTGCCGACCAAGGCCGCCCAGCTCGCGGAGGCGCTGCGCGCCAAGCGCGAGGAGGCCGGCGAGACGGCCGAGGCTCCGGCCGCTCCGGCCGCGGACGAGGCTCCGGCCGAGTCCGCCGCCGACGAGGCGCCCGCCGAGTAACGGTCCGTCCGGACTGAGACCCGCGGTCATCACTGACCACACGTACCAAGCCATAGCGGAGGAAACATCATGGCGAAGCTCAGCACCGACGAGCTGCTCGACGCGTTCAAGGAAATGACCCTTCTCGAGCTCTCCGACTTCGTGAAGCTCTTCGAGGAGACCTTCGACGTCAAGGCCGCCGCCCCGGCCGCGATCGCCGTCGCCCCCCAGCAGGGTGGCACCGGCGGTGGCGAGGAGGCCGCCGAGCAGGACGAGTTCGACGTCATCCTCGAGGCCGCCGGCGACAAGAAGATCCAGGTCATCAAGGAGGTGCGCGGCCTGACCTCGCTCGGCCTCAAGGAGGCCAAGGACCTGGTCGACGGCGCGCCGAAGCCGCTGCTGGAGAAGGTCAACAAGGAGACCGCCGAGAAGGCCAAGGAGGCCCTGGAGAAGGCCGGCGCCACGGTCACGGTCAAGTAGGACCCTCCAGAGCGCTCTGCACTCAGAGTCTCTCCGCGCGAGGCGGTCGTCCCACTCCGGTGGGGCGGCCGCCTCGCCGCTTTTCCGGCCGTCCCCGGCCGTCCCCGGTCGGTTCCGGACGTCCCCGGACGGTTCTGGACACCCGGACGGTTCCGGACGGTGACGCACCCATCCCGGACGGCCACCGAACCGCTCCTAGGAGAGCTCCCGGAGGCGTGCGCACGGAGCGTGACGGGGATCCGGCTCGTGCGTGCGCGATGTGCGCTTGAGGGGAGCCGGAAGTTATCCACAAGTGAGCACGCCGGTTGTGCCCGTTCTCCCACGGCGCGTAGCGTCTCGGGCGTCAAAGGGAATCCCGGGAGCCTCGGCCGGTCTCGGACGTTCCGCCGACACCCGCCTTGAAGTGCTGGTTCTCGGACCACTAGTCTCACGGACGACGTAAGTAACGATTGTCTTACGACGTCGGTTTTTGTCGCCCCAGCGGGCTCGCGCCTCTTCCATTTCGCGCGCGGACCGCTACGGTAGTGGCACCCGCCACAGCTACCGGACGGTAGTAACCGGCCCGGCACCTGACGTCACGGCGGATGTCACGGCGGCGACCGGCGCGTCGGCCGAGACCTCGGGCAGCGCCGGCGGACAACACAACGACAACAGCAAGGCGATCCCGTCCGCGGCGCGGCGGCGCGGGACCGCACCCCGCCTGAGTGCTACTCGCTCATTGGTTCGGATTCCCCCGGCCTGGACGAAAGGTGACGAGTGGGCGTCGAAATCAGAGTCGAGGGGCTGACCAAGTCCTTCGGCCGCCAGGTCATCTGGCAGGACGTGTCGCTGAGCATCCCCGCAGGAGAGATCTCCGTCCTGCTGGGCCCCTCCGGCACGGGCAAGTCGGTCTTCCTGAAGTCGCTGGTCGGTCTGCTGAAGCCCGACCGCGGCCACATCTACATCGGCGACCGCGACCTGCCCTACCTCCCGGAGCACCAGCTCTACGAGACCCGCAAGCTGTTCGGCGTGCTGTTCCAGGACGGCGCGCTGTTCGGGTCGATGAACCTCTTCGACAACATCGCCTTCCCGCTCCGCGAGCACACCCGCAAGACCGAGGCCGAGGTCAAGCGGATCGTGCTGGAGAAGATGGACCTGGTCGGCCTGATGGGCGCCGAGGGCAAGCTGCCCGGCGAGATCTCCGGCGGTATGAAGAAGCGCGCCGGCCTCGCCCGCGCGCTGGTGCTCGACCCGGAGATCCTGCTGGTGGACGAGCCCGACTCCGGCCTCGACCCGGTCCGCACGGCCTTCCTGAACCAGGTGTTCATCGACCTGAACGCGCAGCTCGACTGCACGTTCCTGATCGTCACCCACGACATCAACACCGCGCGCACCGTGCCGGACAACATCGGCCTGCTGTACCAGCGGCACCTGGCCATGTTCGGCCCGCGCGAGATGCTGCTGTCCAGCGAGGAGCCGGTCGTCCGGCAGTTCCTCAACGCCAGCAAGGTCGGCCCGATCGGCATGTCGGAGGAGAAGGACGCCTCCGAGCTGGAGGCCGAGGCCAAGATGGGCCTCGACTCCGGCAAGCTGCCGCCGATCCCGCCGCAGCAGATGCCGAGCAACGGGCTGGTCCGGCGCGGCCAGCACGCGCCCGGCGCGTGGTGCGCGGCGCACGGCGTCACCCCGCCGCCCGGCTCGTTCATCGACGAGCTCGGCCGCAACTGGGTGGACGAGTGGCCGCGGTACGTGGCGTCGATGCAGGCCGGCCAGGCCGCGGGGGCGCCGGGTGGCGCCTTCCCGCCGCCCGCGCCGGGTCCGGGCGGTGCCGCGTACTGATGACGACCGACGGCTTCACCCCGGGGGGCATCGGGGGATCGTCCCCCTCGGGCGGTTCGACCCCCCGGCGCGCGCGGCGCGCCGGGGGAGGCGGCGGCGGTGCCGCGCTCCGCAAGATCTCCGACGGCGCGGTGAACGTCGCCGTCAAGGAACCCGGCCGGTTCTTCGCGCTGTGCCTGGACACCTTCCGCGCGATCTTCCGCTGGCCGTTCCAGTGGCGGGAGTTCATCGAGCAGTCCTGGTTCATCGTCAGCGTGACGGTCGTGCCGACGATGCTGGTCGCGATCCCGTTCGGCGGCATCCTGTCGCTGCAGGTCGGCGGCCTCATCCGGCAGCTCGGCGCGCAGTCCTACACCGGTGCGACCGCGGTGGTCGCGATCGTCCGCGAGGCCAGCCCGCTGGTGACCTCGCTGCTGGTCGCGGGCGCGGCCGGGTCGGCGATGTGCGCCGACATCGGCTCGCGGAAGATCCGTGAGGAGATCGACGCGATGGAGGTGCTGGGCATCAACCCGCTGCACCGCCTGGTCGTCCCGCGCATGTTCGCCTGCGCGTTCATCGCGCTGTTCCTCAACGGCCTGGTGTCGGTGGTCGGCCTGGTCGGCGGCTACGTGTTCAACGTGATGCTGCAGAACGGCACGCCGGGCGCGTACCTGGCGTCGTTCAACGCCATCGCGCAGCTGCCCGATCTGCTGCAGGCCGAGTTCAAGGCGTTCGTGTTCGGCATCACCGCCGGGCTCGTCGCGGCCTACAAGGGCCTGAACGCCAAGGGCGGCCCGAAGGGCGTCGGCGACGCGGTCAACCAGACCGTCGTCATCACCTTCATGCTGCTGTTCGTGGAGAACTTCATCATCTCCACGCTGTACTTCCAGTTCGTCCCGTCGAAGGGCATGTGAGCATGGCCGCCCAAGGAAGGACGGGAAGGGCCGTCAAGTCCGCCGTCAACGCGCCGCTGTCGCGGCTCGACGACTTCGGGCACCAGATGTCGTTCTACGTCCGGGCGTTCGCCTGGACGTTCCGGGTGCTGCGCCGCTACCGCACCGAGGTGCTGCGGCTGCTCGCCGAGGTGTCGCTCGGCACCGGCGGGCTCGCGGTGATCGGCGGCTCGGTGGTGATCGTCGGGTTCATGACGTTCTTCACCGGCTCGCAGGTCGGCCTGCAGGGCTTCAACTCGCTGAACACGATCGGCGTCTCGGCCTTCACCGGTTTCGTCGCGTCCTACTTCAACACCCGCGAGATCGCGCCGCTGGTGTCGGCGCTGGCGCTGTCGGCGACGGTCGGCTGCGGGTTCACCGCCCAGCTCGGCGCGATGCGGATCTCGGACGAGATCGACGCGCTGGAGGTCATGGCGGTCCCGTCGATGCCGTTCCTGGTGACCACCCGCATGATCGCGGGGATGGTCGCGGTGATCCCGCTGTACGTGGTGGGCCTGCTGGCGTCCTACGGCGCGACCCGGATCGTGGTCACGCTGTTCTACGGGCAGTCGACCGGCACCTACGACCACTACTTCCATCTGTTCCTACCGCCGAACGACATCCTGTGGTCGTTCGGCAAGGTCATCATCTTCTCGGTCCTGGTGATGCTCATCCACTGCTACTACGGCTACAACGCGAGCGGCGGCCCTGCGGGCGTCGGCGTCGCGGTGGGCCGGGCGGTGCGCACCAGCATCGTGGTGATCAACGTCGCCGACCTGCTGCTCGGCATGGCCATCTGGGGTTCCAGCATGAACGTCCGGATCGCGGGGTGACCGCGCGATGACCTCTCCCGGGGCCCCCACCCCCGCTGCTCCCGCCCCCCACCCCGCACCCTCCGCCCCCCGCCGCACCGGCCTCGGCGAGAAGGCGCGCTACCGCCTGCTCGGGCTCTCGATGATCATGGTGATCATCCTGCTGCTCGTGCTGACGGTCGGCTTCTACGAGAAGGTCTTCACCCCGGTCCTGAAGGTGAAGGTCGAGGGCGCGCGCGCCGGGCTGCAGCTGCTGCCGCACTCGGACGTGAAGGTCCGCGGGCTGATCGTCGGCGAGGTGCGCGGCACGCACGCCACCGCGCAGGGCTCGACCCTCGACCTCGCGCTCGACCCTGACAAGGCCAAGCTGATCCCGGACAACGTGCAGGCGCGGCTGCTGCCGAAGACGCTGTTCGGCGAGAAGTACGTCGACCTGGAGATCCCGTCGCAGCCCGGCCCGTTCGGGCTGAAGCGCGGCCAGGTCATCCAGCAGGACCGCTCCCAGCAGGCGGTCGAGATCGACCAGGTGCTCGACAAGCTGCTGCCGCTGCTCCAGGCCGTCCGGCCGGAGAAGCTGAACACGACGCTGAACGCGCTGGCGACGGCGCTCCAGGGCCGCGGCGACCAGATCGGCACCGACCTCGAAGAGGCGAACAGCCTGCTCGGCAAGGTCAACCCGCAGCTCGGCACGCTGGTGCACGACCTGAACGGGCTGGCCGCGACGTCCGACGTCTACGCGGACGCGACGCCCGACCTGATGCAGGCGCTGCGCAACCTCAACGTCACGAGCAAGACGATCGTCGACAAGAAGCGGCAGATCGAGGACCTGATCCCCATGGTCACCGGGTTCGCCAAGGACGGCACCCGGTTCATGCAGGACAACGGCCCGAAGATCATCGGCGTGAACGCGGCGAGCCGGCCCGGCATCGAGCTGCTGTCGTACTACTCGCCGTCGCTGTCCTGCGTGTTCAGCACGCTGGAGAAGATCAAGCCCGAGCTGGAGCGGGTCGGCGGCGCGAACGGCTCGCCGACCTTCAACCTCACGATCGAGATCGTGAAGCCGCGCCCGGCCTACAAGTACCCCCTGGACCTCCCCGAGGCCAAGGACCGGCGCGGCCCCCGCTGCTACAACCTGCCGAACCCGAAGGTCCCGTTCCCCGACTACCTCGCGCGGGACGGCACAGAGGACGACCTGTGGTGGAAGAACCCCGACCCGGCCAACGGCTCCACGACCGGCAACGGCCGCGGCCGCGCCGTGTCGGACGTCTTCGTGGACCAGGGCGCCATGGCTGAGAAGGACAAGATCAAGAGCATCGTCGGGCCGGCCACCCACACCCCCGCGGACCAGGTCACCGACGCCGTCCAGCTGTGGTGGGGCCCGCTCATGCAGGGATCGGTGGTGAACCTCCGATGAGGGGCAGGACGCTCTCCGCCGGCATCAAGCTGGTGATCTTCGTGGTGCTCACCTCGCTGGCCACCGGCGTGCTGGCGATGACGATCAGCAACCTGCGGTTCGCGGACACGCGCAGCTACAAGGCGCTGTTCACCGACGTGACCGGGCTGCTCGACAAGGACGACGTGCGCGTCGCGGGCGTCCGGGTCGGCCAGGTCGAGAAGATCAAGCTGACCAGGGACAACCTCGCCGAGGTGACCTTCTCGGTGGAGAAGGGCGGCGTGTTCGCGGGCGGTCTGCCCTCGTCCACGCAGGCGAACGTCCGCTACCGCAACCTCATGGGCCAGCGTTACCTGTCGCTGACCGAGGGGCCGGGCAACGTCGGGTCGACGCTGCGTCCGGGCGGAACGATCCCGGTCGCGCAGACCCACCCGGCGCTCGACCTGACCGTCCTGTTCAACGGGTTCCGGCCGCTGTTCAAGGCGCTGGAGCCGCAGGAGGTCAACAAGCTGGCGTTCGAGATCGTGCAGACCCTCCAGGGCGAGGGCGGCACGGTGAACAGCCTGCTCACCCACGTCGGGTCGCTGACCAACACGCTCGCCGACCGGGACAAGGTCATCGGCGACGTGATCACCAACCTGAACAGCGTGCTCGGCACCATCGACGAGCGCCACCAGCAGGTGGAGCAGGTCGTCGGCGACCTGCGCTCGCTGGTCGGCGGGCTGGCCAACGACCGGGAGGCGATCTTCCAGTCGGTGGACGCGATCAACGGCCTGACCGGCACCACCGCCGATCTGCTGAAGGACGCGCGGCCCGATCTGAAGAACGACATCGCGGGGCTGCGCCAGCTGGCCACCACGTTCGACCAGAACCAGGACGCGCTGAACACGCTGTTCCAGCGCAGCCCGCTGCGGTTGCAGCGGATGGTGAACATCTCGTCCTACGGCTCGTGGTTCAACATGTACATCTGCGGCCTCGACGCGCGGGTGCGGCTGCCGGGCGGTCCGGTCTACCAGACCCCGGCGATCGTGAACGAGAACGCGAGGTGCAAGTAGATGAGGATCCCCTTCCGGGAGCGCAACCCGGTCCCCATCGGGCTCACCGCGTTCGCCGTGATCATCGTGGCGCTGGTGCTGGCGATGAACCTCGACAGCATCCCGTTCGTCACCGGCGGCAAGACCCACACCGCCTCGTTCGCCGAGGCCGCGGGCCTCAAGCCGGACGAGGAGGTGCGGATCGCCGGTGTCAAGGTCGGCAAGGTCGAGGCGCTGTCGCTGCAGGGCGACCACGTCAAGGTCACCTTCCGGGTGAACGACGGGGTGCGGCTGGGCGACCAGACCCGCGCCGAGATCAAGATCAAGACGCTGCTCGGCTCGCACTTCCTGGCGCTCGACCCGCGCGGTTCGGGGCGGCTCGGCAAGAACATCCCGATCGAGCGGACGGCCACGCCGTTCGAGGTCGTCCCGGCGATCAGCCAGCTCAGCCAGCAGATCAGCCAGATCGACTACGCGCAGGTCGCCAAGTCGTTCAACGTCCTGTCGGACACGTTCAAGAACTCCGGGCCGGAGGTCCGGGCGTCGCTGAACGGGCTCAAGCGGCTGTCCAACACCGTCGCCTCGCGCGACGACGAGCTGCACGAGCTGGCCGGCAAGGCGAAGAACGTGTCCCAGATCCTCGCCGACCGCAACACCGACTTCGCCAAGCTCATCCAGGACGGCGACAAGGTGCTCGCGGCCGTGCAGGCGCGGCGGCAGGTGATCCACCAGCTGCTGGTGAACACCGTTTCGCTGTCGGAGCAGGTGAACGCGCTGATCCGGGAGAACCAGGCGCAGGTCAAGCCGATGCTGGACAACCTCGGCCGGGTGACCGCGCTGCTGGTTCGCAACCAGGACAACCTGGACAAGATCATCAAGCTGTTCACCCCCTACGCGCGGCAGTTCGCCGACGTCACGGGCACCGGACGCTGGTTCGACAGCTACATCCAGAACCTGCTTCCGATCCCGGCCTCCATCCAGAACCCCCCGTCCGGAAACGGCAACACGGGCCAGCGCGGCCCGTCCGGCAACGGACAGCCGGGCAACGGCCAGTCGGGCGGCGGCAAGAACCCGCTGCCGTTCCTCCCGTGATCGCGACCAGGCAGGTACACCGTGCGTAACTCAGGACTGATCCTCCGCATCGGCGGGGCGCTGCTCGCCCTCGCCGTCGTGGCGGCCGCGGTCGTGCTGCTGCTGCGCGAGCCGAAGCAGAAGCACGTGACGGCGTACTTCACCCGCAGCGTCGGCCTCTACAAGGGCGCCGACGTGCGGATCCTCGGCATCCCCGTCGGCAAGGTGACCAAGGTCCAGCCGGTCGGGCCGTCGGTGAAGGTCGAGATGACCTACGACGCCAAGTACAAGGTGCCGAGCGACGCCTACGCGGTCATCGTGAACCAGACGCTCGTCGCCGACCGGTACGTCCAGTTCACCCCCGTCTACAAGGGCGGCGCGACGCTGGCCGACAAGGCGACCCTGACCACGGCCCGCACCCAGGTGCCGGTCGAGGTGGACGAGGTCGGCTCCAGCCTGAGCGACCTCAGCAAGGCGCTCGGGCCGCAGGGCGCGAACAAGGACGGCGCGCTGTCCCGGCTGCTGCAGACCGGCGCCGACACCCTCCAGGGCACCGGCGACGACTTCAACTCCACCATCCACGACTCGTCCAAGGCGCTGAGCACGCTCAGCCAGGACCGCGAGGACGTGGCCAAGACGATCAGCAACCTCCGCGTGATCACCGACACGCTGCGCGAGAACGACGACCAGGTGCGGTCCCTGACCGGCCACCTGAACTCGGTCTCCGGCCAGCTCGCGGGGGAGAAGGACGACCTCACCGCCGCGCTGCGCACGCTCGGCCCGACGCTGCGGAACGTCCAGCAGTTCGTCAGGCAGAACCGGGACGGGCTGTCCACCAACGTGCGCCAGCTCGCCCAGGTCACCGGCACGCTGGTCAAGGAGAAGGACTCCTTCGCCGAGCTGCTCGCGGTCGCGCCGCTGGCCATCAACAACCTGGCCCGCGCCTACGACCCGATCAGCGGCACCATCCACAACCGGGCCGACCTGCGCCAGTTCCACGACCTGGCCGACTGGGTGTGCTCGCTGGCCTACTCGGTCGGCACGCCGCCCAAGCAGTGCCTGGACTTCGTCCGGCCCTACAACGGCATCGGCAAGGCCCTCACCGGCCTCAGCCTCGACCTGTCCTGGATCACGGCGCTGACCACGCACTACGACCCGGTCCCGATCCCGCCGGACGCCTACGGCCCCGGCGAGGAGCGGCCGGGCACCAAGAGCAAGGGCGCGTCCGGCAAGACCGGGCAGCCGTCCACCAAGCCGTCCACCAAGAAGCGCGACTTCACCGCCCTGCTGCCGGGAGGTACCCGATGACCCGCCGGTCGTTCCGGACGCCCGTCCGGCTGGGCGCGGCGGCGCTCGCGGCCGCGGCGGCGCTGTCGGGCTGCTCGTTCCGCGGCGTCGACTCGATCCCGCTGCCCGGCGGGCCCGACCTCGGCCCGCACCCGCGCACGGTGAAGGTCGAGTTCGGCAACGTGCTCGACCTGGTCCCGCAGTCGGTGGTCAAGGTCAACGACGTGTCGGTCGGCAAGGTCGACAAGATCCAGCTCGGCGGCGGGCAGGAGGGCTGGCACGCCCTGGTCACGCTGAAGGTCCGCTCGGACGTGAGGCTGCCCGAGAACTCCTACGCCCGGATCGGCCAGACGTCCCTGCTCGGCGAGAAGTTCGTCGAGCTGGACGAGCCGCCGGTCGGCGAGCCCGCGCGCGGGCAGCTGGCCAGCGGCGCGGTGATCCCGCTGTCGCGCACCACCCGGTCCACCGAGATCGAGGAGGTGCTCTCGGCCATGTCGCTGCTGCTCAACGGCGGCGGGCTGGAGCAGGTCACCACGATCACCCGGGAGCTGAACGCGGCGATGAGCGGCCGCGAGTCCACGATCCGCTCGGTGCTCCAGCGGATCAACGTGTTCGTCGGGACGCTCGACCGGAACCGTCCGGCGATCACCAAGGCGCTGGACTCGCTGGACCGGCTCACCACCAAGCTGGCCGCCGAGCGCAAGACGATCAAGGCGACCATCGACACCACCGGCCCGGCGATCGAGATCCTCAAGGACAACCGCGCCGACCTCACCGAGATGCTGGTGTCGCTGGACAAGCTCAGCCGCACGACGACCAGCGTGGTGAACCAGTCCCGGGACGACCTGCTCGCCAACCTCAAGGCGCTCGACCCGCTGCTGCGCAACCTGAACAAGGCCGGCAACACCCTGCCGCGCAACCTGGAGACCCTGCTGAGCTACCCGTTCGCACCGACGTTCGGCAACGTCATCAAGGGCGACTACGGCAACGTCCGGCTGACGCTCGACCTGGACTTCCAGAGCATCGCCCACAACCTGCTGGGCGGCACCGACCTGGAGGGCCTGGCGGGCGGCCAGCAGATGCGGTCCATGCTCAAGGTCCCGAACGTCACGCTGCCGCGGACGCCGCTCGGCATCCTGCCGCAGATGCCGTCCAGCGGCGGCCTGCCGGGGCTCGGCGGCAGCAACGGCACTACCGGCGGGCAGGGCGGCCAGGGGGGCCAGGGCGGCAAGGGCGGGCAGCCCAAGCCGAAGGCGCTCCAGGGGCCCAGTGACCTGCACAGCCTGATGACCGGGGGGCTCTCGTGATCCTCAAGCGCGGCGTCAAGATCCAGCTGATCGCGTTCCTGCTGATCACGATCATCGGCATCACCGTCGTCTCGGTGAACTACGTCGGGTTCGGCAAGAAGGCGCTCGGCCAGCAGTACATCGCCTATGTCGACCTCAGCGACTCCGGCGGCGTGTTCACCAACGCCGAGGTCACCTACCGGGGCGTCCCGGTCGGACGGGTCGGGCCCATCCAGCTCACCCAGGACGGCATCAAGGTCAAGCTGCTGCTCGACAAGAACCACCGGATCCCGCGCGAGGGCACGTCCGCCATCGTCGCGAACCGGTCCGCGGTCGGCGAGCAGTACATCGACCTGGAGCCGAGCCGCGACGGCGGGCCCTACCTCGACCAGGGCAAGCCGTACACGATCCCGCGCCAGCTGACCAAGATCCCGGTGTCCACCGCCGAGCTGCTGCGCAACGTCGACCAGCTCGTCGGGTCCGTCGACCCGAAGAACCTCGGCACGATCGTGAACGAGCTGGACAAGGCGTTCTCCGGCACGTCCACCGACCTGCAGAAGATCCTGGACGACACCGACCGGATCCTGAAGACGGCCAACAAGTCCTACCCGGACACCAAGGCGCTGCTCGACAACAGCCGGGTCGTCCTCGACACCCAGGCCGCCGAGGGCGCCAACATCCGGGGCTTCGCCGCCAACCTGAAGGACCTGAGCGCCACGCTCCGGGACAACGACGGCGCGATCCGGGACGACATCGCCGCCGCCCCCGGCGCGATCACCCAGGCCGACGGCACGATCAAGGACCTGGCCCCCACCCTGCCGGTGCTGCTGGCCAACCTGACCACCACCGGGCAGATCATCGCCGCCCGGCGGGCCGGGCTGCGGTCCCTGATGATCCTCTACCCGGTCACGCTGGCCGGCGTGTTCACCGTCATGCCGGGCGACGGCACCCAGCACCTCGGCCTCGCCCTCAACATCGACTCGCCGCCGCCGTGCACCAAGGGGTACGAGAAGACCCCGCACCGCTGGCCCCAGGACACCCGCGACCGGATGCCCGACCTGAACACCGGCTGCAAGGCGCCGCACAACTCGCCCTCGGACGTCCGCGGCGCCCGCAACTTCCCGACCTCGGCGCTGGAGCCCGTCCCGTCCGTGCCGCCGGGCGCGACCGACGGCGGCGGCTTCCCGCCCGGCAAGACGTCCGACGCGGCCGGAAAGCCGGGCACGAAGGACCGGAAGGCCGCCGCGGGCTCCGGCTCCGCGCCGAGCCCGATGGGGCAGCTGACCGGCATCAACGTTCCGACGACCGGGACGGTCGAACTCGCCGGGTACGATCCATCGACCGGTGTGGTCTACGGACCGGACGGACGCCGTTACGGCCTCGGCAACACCGGCGGACAGCAGCGCCTCCTCGGGGACGCCTCCTGGAAGATGCTCCTGCTCGGCCCCCTGATGGGCGGGAAATGACCACACAGCCCGGGCCCGGAGCGAACCCCTCAACGCGTTAGGAGACGCTATGAAATACGGCGCGACCGACGCGGTCGATGCCGCAACGCGGCGGGCCGGGGTCGGTGTTTCGATCGCCGCCATCGTCCTGGGCATCGTGGCCGCCGCCCTCGCGGTGGCGACGGTGGTCGCCGGCATCCAGTGGTACTCCGCGAGGGACCACGCCGACGACCGCAAGTCGGTCCTCCAGTCGGCCCGGCAGACCGGCGTGAACCTCGCCAGCATCGACTACAAGACCGTCCAGCAGGGCATCGAGCGGGTCACCTCCGGGATGACCGGCGACATCAAGAACCAGTGGGCCACCCAGGCCAAGCAGATCGCCGACATCGCCACCAAGTCCCAGTCCGCCTCGTCGGTCCAGCAGGTCCGCGCGGGCATCGTGTCGATGGACGGGAACTCGGCCGAGGTGCTCGTCTCGATCACCGCGACGACCACCAGCCCGAAGGTGCCGAACGGTGAGCCGCGCTACTACCGGTTCGCGATGGACATGTCCAAGGTCAAGGGCAAGTGGCTCGTGTCGAAGATGGGGATGGTCCCGTGACGACCGACATCAACGCCGAGGAGCGGGCCCGCCGGGCCCAGGAGGCCAAGCTCAAGGCGGAGATCACGCGCCGGATGGCCGAGGAGGCCGCCCGGGAGGCCGAGGAGGCCGAACGCGAGGCCGCCGGGTCGTCGGAGACTTCAAACGCCGGGGATGCCCCCGAAACGCCGGAGAAGCCCGCTGAGGCCCGTACAGGCGGGAAATCCGCGTCCGCCAAGCCGTCCGCCGAGGACGCCGACACCGGCACCCCTGTCGACACGGACGCAGCGGACGAAACGGACGCTGACGCGGAGCTCGCCAAGCCCGCGAAGCAGGGCAAGAACGCGAAGGCCGTCACCAAGGCCGACGCTGCGTCCGACACGAAGGCCGACGCCACGTCCGATGACGCCGACGCGACCTCCGATGACGGCGACACGCCCGACGCGGACGACGAGGCGGGCGATGTGAAGCTCGCCAAGGCGGCTGAGACGGACGCCGACGTGGCTGAGGTCGCCGAGGACGATGTCGACACTGCGGACGCTGGCGCCGATGTCGGCGGTGATTCCGAGGAGTCCGAAACGCCGTCCGGAGAGGATGGTTCGGGCGACGAAGGCGACGAGGCCGCCGGTCGCAAGAAGCGGAGGCGCGGGCGCCAGGCGAAGATCGTCACCGTTGAGGACGGCACTGCGGTGGACGCGGCTCCCCGGAGGGAGCGCGGTCCCGGAGCGGGAGCCTTGATCTTCCTGAGCACGGTCTCCATGGCCGTCTGGCTGCTCATCGCGGTGAACATCCTGCTCGTGGGCGGGCTGAGCTGGCTGCTGATCGCGAAGTCCGGCCAGTCGGGCGGCAGCGACAAGGAGACCAAGGCGGTTCAGTTCGCGGCGACGCGGGCGGCGGAGGACATCTCGTCCTACGACTACCGGACGATCGACTCGGACCTGAAGCGCGCCGCCGGCCACACCACCGGCAACTTCAAGACCCAGTTCGACCAGCAGATCTCGCAGGTCAAGACCAGTGCCCAGCAGCAGCAGGCGGTGGTCGAGGGGCAGGCCGTGAAGACGGCCGTGGAGAACGTGGACGGCGACAAGGCGATCGCCCTGGTCTACCTCGACCAGACGACCGCGAAGCAGGCCAGCGCGTCCCGCACGCCGAACCAGTACACGCTGCGCATGGTGATGAAGAAGGTCAAGGGGCAGTGGATGGTCTCGGACCTCCAGATGCTCTAGCCCACCCTTAATCCGGCCTCCGGACGGGCCGTAACCGGCCCGCCCGGACCCGGGCGCGGAACGAGCGACCACCCTCTCCGGGGTGGTCGCTCGCGGCGTTTCGGCACGCCGTCGCGGCGCGGTCGCCGGAGGGCCCGGCGGGGGTTCTAAACTATGGCCTTCCTCACTGCAGGTCAGAGCCCGAAAAGTCCAAGTGCGCTCTTGACTAGGAGGCCGTGAGGAGCGATGCTCGCAGGCGACTGTGATGCATACTGCGGCGCTGGAGTTGCGAGCGGTGTGGTTGTCGACTACACTGCCCCTTTGCGCTGCCCTCTGACTATCCACGTGCGAGAGCACTCCTGCCATGGTCCGTTTTGGACCTTATCGTGCCGGTCTCGCATCTGGATCGTCTGGCGTGCGTGTCGTCAGTTACGCCGCGAGCCCTCGGAAGGACCACTCTTGGCAGCCTCGCGCAACGCCTCGAATACCGCAACCGGTCCGAACCGCGTCTCCTTCGCGCGCATCAAGGAGCCGCTCGAAGTCCCGGACCTCCTTGCCCTTCAGACCAACTCCTTTGACTGGTTGCTGGGCAACGAGAGGTGGAAGGCCCGGGTCGAGGCGGCCCAGAAGGCCGGAAGTAAGAGCGTCCCGACCCAGTCGGGCCTCGAAGAGATCTTTGAAGAGATCAGTCCCATCGAGGACTTCTCCGGGACCATGTCCCTCTCGTTCCGCGACCACCGGTTCGAGCCGCCCAAGTACTCCGCCGAGGAGTGCAAGGACAAGGACATGACCTTCTCCGCCCCCATGTTCGTCACGGCGGAGTTCATCAACAACACCACCGGTGAGATCAAGAGCCAGACGGTGTTCATGGGCGACTTCCCGCTCATGACCTCCAAGGGCACCTTCATCATCAACGGCACCGAGCGGGTCGTGGTGTCCCAGCTCGTGCGTTCGCCCGGCGTCTACTTCGACCGCGCGCTCGACAAGGCCAGCGACAAGGACATCTACGGCTGCCGGGTGATCCCCAGCCGGGGTGCCTGGCTGGAGTTCGAGATCGACAAGCGCGACAACGTCGGTGTGCGCATCGACCGCAAGCGCAAGCAGCCGGTCACGGTCCTGCTGAAGGCCCTGGGCTGGGACGAGGCGCGCATCCGCGAGCGCTTCGGCTCCTACGAGTCGATCAACATCACCCTGGAGAAGGACCACACCTCCGGCCAGGACGACGCGCTGCTGGACATCTACCGCAAGCTGCGTCCGGGCGAGCCGCCGACCAAGGAGTCGGCGCAGACCCTGCTGGAGAACCTGTACTTCAACCCGAAGCGCTACGACCTGGCCAAGGTGGGCCGCTACAAGGTCAACAAGAAGCTCGGGCTGGAGCTGGAGACCAACCAGGGCACGCTGACCGAGGACGACATCGTCGGGACGATCGAGTACCTCGTCCGGCTGCACGCCGGTGAGGAGGAGGCGTCGCTCGGCGGCGCCCCCGTGCCGATCGAGGTCGACGACATCGACCACTTCGGCAACCGCCGCCTGCGCACCGTCGGCGAGCTGATCCAGAACCAGGTCCGGCTGGGCCTGGCCCGGATGGAGCGGGTCGTCCGCGAGCGGATGACCACCCAGGACGTCGAGGCGATCACGCCGCAGACCCTGATCAACATCCGGCCGGTCGTCGCCTCCATCAAGGAGTTCTTCGGCACCAGCCAGCTGTCGCAGTTCATGGACCAGACCAACCCGCTCGCGGGCCTGACCCACAAGCGCCGCCTGAACGCGCTGGGTCCGGGCGGTCTGTCCCGTGAGCGCGCGGGCATGGAGGTCCGCGACGTCCACCCGTCGCACTACGGCCGCGCCTGCCCGATCGAGACGCCGGAAGGCCCGAACATCGGCCTGATCGGCTCGCTCGCCGCGTACGGCCGGGTGAACCCGTTCGGGTTCGTCGAGACCCCGTACCGCAAGGTCGTCGACGGCCAGGTGACCGACCAGATCGACTACCTGACCGCCGACGAGGAGGACCGCTTCGTCGTCGCCCAGGCGAACTCGCTGCTCGACGACGAGGGCCGGTTCACCGAGAACCAGGTCCTGGTCCGCAAGAAGGGCGGCGAGATCGAGCTGATCCCGCCGCAGGACGTGCAGTACATGGACGTGTCGGCGCGGCAGATGACCTCGGTCGCCACCGCGATGATCCCGTTCCTGGAGCACGACGACGCCAACCGCGCGCTGATGGGCTCCAACATGCAGCGCCAGTCGGTGCCGCTGCTGCGCAGCGAGGCGCCGCTGGTCGGCACCGGCATGGAGTACCGGGCCGCGGTCGACGCCGGTGACGTCATCGTCGCCGAGAAGGCCGGCGTGGTCGAGGAGGTCTCCGCCGACTACGTGACCGTCATGAACGACGACGGCACCCGCACCACCTACCGCGTCGCCAAGTTCAAGCGGTCCAACCAGGGCACCTGCTTCAACCAGAAGCCGATCGTCCAGGAGGGCCAGCGGGTCGAGGTGAACCAGGTCGTCGCCGACGGCCCCTGCACCGACACCGGCGAGATGGCGCTCGGCAAGAACCTGCTCGTGGCGTACATGCCGTGGGAGGGCCACAACTACGAGGACGCGATCATCCTGTCGCAGCGCCTCGTGCAGGACGATGTCCTGTCCTCGATCCACATCGAGGAGCACGAGGTCGACGCCCGCGACACCAAGCTCGGCCCCGAGGAGATCACCCGGGACATCCCGAACGTCTCCGAGGAGGTCCTGGCGGACCTGGACGAGCGCGGCATCATCCGCATCGGCGCGGACGTCGTGCCCGGCGACATCCTGGTCGGCAAGGTCACGCCGAAGGGCGAGACCGAGCTGACCCCCGAGGAGCGGCTGCTCCGCGCGATCTTCGGTGAGAAGGCGCGCGAGGTCCGCGACACCTCGCTGAAGGTGCCGCACGGCGAGCAGGGCAAGGTCATCGGCGTCCGGGTGTTCTCCCGGGACGAGGGCGACGAGCTCCCGCCCGGCGTGAACGAGCTGGTCCGGGTGTACGTGGCGCAGAAGCGCAAGATCACCGACGGTGACAAGCTGGCCGGCCGGCACGGCAACAAGGGCGTCATCTCCAAGGTGCTGCCCGTCGAGGACATGCCGTTCCTGGAGGACGGCACGCCCGTCGACATCGTGCTGAACCCGCTGGGCGTCCCCGGCCGGATGAACGTCGGCCAGGTCCTGGAGTCCCACCTCGGCTGGGTCGCCAGCCAGGGCTGGAAGGTCGAGGGCGACGACGCCGAGTGGAAGCGCGAGCTCAAGGAGATCGGCGCCGACCAGGCCGAGCCCTGGACCCGCGCCGCCACCCCGGTGTTCGACGGCGCCCGCGAGGACGACGTCACCGGCCTGATCAGCTCCACCCTGCCCAACCGGGACGGCAACCGCATGGTCGGCCCGGGCGGCAAGGCGAAGCTGTTCGACGGCCGCACCGGCGAGCCCTACCGGGACCCGATCGCGGTCGGCTACACCTACATCCTCAAGCTGCTGCACCTGGTGGACGACAAGATCCACGCGCGCTCCACCGGGCCGTACTCGATGATCACCCAGCAGCCGCTGGGCGGCAAGGCGCAGTTCGGCGGCCAGCGGTTCGGCGAGATGGAGGTGTGGGCCCTGGAGGCGTACGGCGCCGCCTACGCCCTGCAGGAGCTGCTCACCATCAAGTCCGACGACGTCCTCGGCCGCGTGAAGGTGTACGAGGCCATCGTCAAGGGCGAGAACATCCCCGAGCCCGGCATCCCCGAGTCCTTCAAGGTCCTCATCAAGGAGATGCAGTCGCTGTGCCTCAACGTCGAGGTGCTGTCCAGCGACGGCATGTCCATCGAGATGCGGGACACGGACGAGGACGTCTTCCGCGCAGCGGAGGAGCTCGGCATCGACCTCTCCCGCCGCCCCAATGAGGGCGCGATGAGCGTCGACGAGGTCTGATCAACTCAAGGGGAACAAAGTTGCTTGACGTCAACTTCTTCGACGAGCTTCGCATCGGCCTCGCGACCGCCGACGACATCCGCCAGTGGTCGCACGGCGAGGTGAAGAAGCCGGAGACCATCAACTACCGGACCCTTAAGCCGGAGAAGGACGGGCTCTTCTGCGAGAAGATCTTCGGTCCGACCCGGGACTGGGAGTGCTACTGCGGCAAGTACAAGCGCGTCCGGTTCAAGGGCATCATCTGTGAGCGCTGCGGCGTCGAGGTGACCCGCGCCAAGGTGCGGCGCGAGCGGATGGGCCACATCGAGCTGGCCGCTCCGGTCACGCACATCTGGTACTTCAAGGGCGTGCCGTCCCGGCTGGGCTACCTGCTGGACCTGGCCCCGAAGGATCTCGAGAAGATCATCTACTTCGCGGCCTACATGATCACCAGTGTGGACGCGGAGCGGCGCGACCGCGACCTGCCCACGCTGGAGGCGCACATCTCGGTGGAGCGCCAGCAGATCGAGCAGGCCCGCGACGCGCAGGTCGAGGCCCGCCAGCAGAAGCTGGAGGCCGACCTGGCGGAGCTGGAGGAGGCCGGGGCCAAGGCCGACCAGAAGCGCAAGGTGCGCGACAGCGCCGAGCGCGAGATGAAGCAGCTGCGCGACCGCGCCCAGCGCGAGCTGGACCGGCTCGACGAGGTGTGGAACCGCTTCAAGAACCTCAAGGTCCAGGACCTTGAGGGCGACGAGATGCTGTACCGCGAGATGCGGGACCGCTTCGGCAAGTACTTCGAGGGCGGCATGGGCGCCGCGGCCATCCAGGCCCGGCTCCAGAACTTCGACCTCGACGCCGAGGCGGAGAAGCTGCGCGAGATCATCCGCACGGGCAAGGGCCAGAAGAAGGCCCGCGCGCTCAAGCGGCTGAAGGTCGTGTCGGCGTTCCTGAACACCCGCAACAGCCCGCTCGGCATGGTGCTGGACTGCATCCCGGTGATCCCGCCGGACCTGCGTCCGATGGTGCAGCTGGACGGCGGCCGCTTCGCGACCTCCGACCTGAACGACCTGTACCGCCGCGTGATCAACCGGAACAACCGGCTCAAGCGCCTGCTCGACCTCGGTGCGCCCGAGATCATCGTGAACAACGAGAAGCGAATGCTGCAGGAGGCCGTGGACGCGCTGTTCGACAACGGCCGGCGCGGCCGTCCGGTCACGGGTCCGGGCAACCGCCCGCTGAAGTCCCTGAGCGACATGCTCAAGGGCAAGCAGGGCCGGTTCCGCCAGAACCTGCTGGGCAAGCGCGTCGACTACTCCGGCCGTTCGGTCATCGTCGTCGGTCCGCAGCTGCGCCTGCACCAGTGCGGCCTGCCCAAGCAGATGGCGCTGGAGCTGTTCAAGCCGTTCGTCATGAAGCGGCTGGTCGACCTGAACCACGCGCAGAACATCAAGTCCGCCAAGCGGATGGTCGAGCGCGCCAAGTCGGTCGTGTGGGACGTCCTCGAAGAGGTCATCACCGAGCACCCGGTCCTGCTGAACCGGGCGCCGACCCTGCACCGCCTCGGCATCCAGGCGTTCGAGCCGCAGCTGGTCGAGGGCAAGGCCATCCAGATCCACCCGCTGGTCTGCACGGCGTTCAACGCCGACTTCGACGGCGACCAGATGGCGGTGCACCTGCCGCTGTCCGCCGAGGCGCAGGCCGAGGCGCGGATCCTGATGCTGTCCACCAACAACATCCTGAAGCCGTCGGACGGCAAGCCCGTCACCATGCCCACCCAGGACATGGTCATCGGCCTGTACTGGCTGACGACGCAGAAGGACGGCGCGGTCGGCGAGGGCCGGGCGTTCGGCTCGATCGCCGAGGCGATCATGGCCTACGACCGGCGCGAGCTGGACCTGCAGGCCAAGATCCAGCTGCGCTTCAAGGACGTCCCGCCGCCGCGCGAGTGGGTCGCCCCGGAGGGCTACGAGCCGGGCCAGCCGTACCGGCTGGAGACCACCCTCGGCCGCGCGCTGTTCAACGAGACGCTGCCCGCGGACTTCCCGTTCGTGGACGCCGAGATCGGCAAGAAGCAGCTGTCGGCGATCGTGAACGAGCTGGCCGAGACCTACCCCAAGGTCGAGGTGGCCGACGCGCTGGACGCCCTCAAGAGCACCGGTTTCCACTGGGCCACCCGGTCCGGTGTGACGATCTCGATCGAGGACGTCGTGACGCCGCCGAACAAGGCGGCCATCCTGGCCGAGCACGAGCGTGACGACGCCAAGGTGCAGCGCGAGTACAACCGCGGTCTGATCACCGACGACGAGCGCAAGCAGGAGCTCATCGGGATCTGGAACAAGGCCACGGCCGAGGTCGCCGCCGACATGGAGAAGGCGTTCCCGAAGGAGAACCCGATCTGGATGATGATCCAGTCGGGCGCCCGAGGCAACCCGCTCCAGCTGCGGCAGATCGCCGGCATGCGCGGCCTGGTGTCGAACCCGAAGGGTGAGACGATCCCGCGTCCGATCAAGTCGTCCTTCCGCGAGGGCCTGTCGGTCGTCGAGTACTTCATCTCGACGCACGGCGCCCGCAAGGGCCTGGCCGACACCGCGCTGCGGACCGCCGACTCGGGTTACCTGACCCGGCGCCTGGTGGACGTCGCGCAGGACGTGATCGTCCGCGAGATCGACTGCGGCACCGACCGCACGATCGCGTTCCGGGTCGCCGACCGCGCCGCGGACGGCACCCTGACCAAGCCGGTGCAGTCCGAGACCAGCCTGGTCGGCCGGACGATCGCCGAGGACGTGACGGTGGACGGGACGGTCATCTTCCCGGCCGACACCGACCTGTCCGACACGGTGATCACCCGCCTGGTCGAGGTCGGCGTGGAGGAGGTGCGGACCCGGTCCGCGCTCGTCTGCGAGGCGAAGATCGGTGTCTGCGCCGCGTGCTACGGCCGCTCCCTGGCCACCGGCAAGCGGGTGGACGTCGGCGAGGCCGTCGGCATCATCGCCGCGCAGTCCATCGGTGAGCCCGGCACCCAGCTGACCATGCGTACCTTCCACACCGGTGGTGTGGCGGGTGGCGACATCACGCACGGTCTGCCGCGTGTCCAGGAGCTGTTCGAGGCCCGCATCCCCAAGGGTGTGGCCCCGATCTCCGAGGTGGCCGGCCGGATCAAGATCGACGAGACCGAGAAGACCCGGAAGATCATCGTGGTGCCGGACGACGGCACCGACGAGATCGCCTACCAGGTCCCGATGCGGGCCCGGCTCACCGACGGCGTCTTCGAGGGCGCCCACGTCGAGGTCGGCCAGCAGCTCATCGTCGGCGCGCAGAACCCGCACGAGGTGCTGCGCATCCTCGGCCCGCGCGCGGTCCAGCTCCACCTGGTCCACGAGGTCCAGGAGGTGTACCGGTCGCAGGGTGTGTCGATCCACGACAAGCACATCGAGATCATCGTCCGCCAGATGCTGAAGCGGGTGAACATCCTCGAGTCGGGCGACACCGAACTGCTGCCGGGCGACCTGGTCGAGCGGCCGATGTTCGAGGAGACCAACCGCTCGGTGGTCGCCGAGGGCGGCAAGCCCGCGGCGGGCCGGCCGGTCCTCATGGGCATCACCAAGGCCTCGCTCGCGACCGAGTCGTGGCTGTCGGCGGCGTCCTTCCAGGAGACGACCCGGGTGCTCACCGAGGCGGCCATGCACGCCAAGAGCGACCCGCTGCTCGGCCTCAAGGAGAACGTCATCATCGGCAAGCTCATCCCGGCCGGTACCGGCATGCCGCAGTACCGCAACGTCCGGGTGGAGCCGACCGAAGAGGCGAAGGCCGCGGTCTACTCCGTCGGTTCGTACGACGACGGCGCGGACTACTCGTTCGGGCAGGGCTCGGGCGAGGCGGTTCCGCTGGAGGAGTACGACTTCGGTCAGTACAACCGCTAAGCGGTAGCAGTCAGTGAAGGGCCCCCGCCTCGGCGGGGGCCTTTTCACGTCTACGACCTGCTTGCCCGCAAGCGTGGTCGACCTCACGTTCACGCTGTGTTCGGCATCGCGCGCCCGAAGGCCGGCGGTCGCGGGCGAACCGCAGCGGACGTTCGGTATCGGCCGTGCGTCCCGCGCTCGTTTCGGGTGGGACGGGACACCCCGGTCGGGAACGGACGGGCCGTCCGGCGCGTCGAACCGGACGGTGGTGATTTGCGATTCCCCCGGCGATCGGGGCAGGCTTGAGCCGATGAGTCACTTCGTGGGGACCACCCTCACGTGGGAATATCCGCCCGAAGGAGCCTGACGATGACCGACAACGACGGCGCGCAGGGACCGCAGTGGCCGTCGCCCCGGGACGACGAGAAGCCCGAGGGCGCGGAGGGCCGGGCGGCCGGTTCCAGTGACGAGGGCAAGGGCGCCGAGCCGCCCGCGCGTCCGATGGGCGACCGCACGGTCGTGTTCGGCGCGCCGCAGCTCGGCGGCGCCGCGGGCGGGCAGCCCGCCGCGCCGAAGCCGGCCGAGCCCGCGGCCCCCGCCGGGCCCCCGGCGGAGCCCGCGCGGCCGACCCCGCCCGCCGCGCCCCCCACGATGATCGAGCCGATGCCGGCGCTGGGCCAGCAGCCGCCCGTCCCGCCGCACGAGCCGCAGGCCGCCCCCGGCTTCGGCGCACCCCCCGCCGACCAGGGCGGATACGGCGCGCCCCCCGAGCAGCAGCAGTACGGGCAGCAGCCCTACGGCGAGCAGCCGGGCGCGCAGCAGCCGTACGGCCAGCCGCAGCACGAGCAGCAGGGCTACGGTCAGCAGCCCGACCAGGGCTTCGGCGGCCAGCAGGGATATGGCAACCAGCCGCAGGACCCGTACGGCCAGCCTCCGGCCGCGCCGCAGGGATTCGGCGGCCAGCCGCCGGCGGGGGAGCCCGCCTACCCGCAGCAGCCGTACAGCCAGCCGCAGGAACCCGGCCAGTTCGGGCAGCCGCCGCAGCAGCAGTTCGGCCAGGACCCGTACGCCCCGCCGCAGGGCGGCGCCTACCCGCCGGTCGAGCCGTTCGCGCCGCCCGCGGAGCCGAAGGCGCCTGCGGCCGAGCCCGCCGCGCCGGTCCAGGGCGAGGACCGCACGCTGATCGTCCCCGGTCCCGCAGCGTCCCCGGCCCCGGCGGCCGAGCCCGAGCGCCCGAACCCGAAGGTGGACGACCAGGCCACCGTCGCGTGGTCGCCCGGACCGGACGTCCCGGTGGCGTCGGGTCCGGAGCGCCGTCCCGCCGAGCCGTGGCAGGCCCCGGCCACGCCGGACGCGCCCGAGCCGTGGGCGAGCCCGCAGCCGGGCCGGCAGGGCGGCGACAACGAGCGGACGATGATGGTCCCGCCGCCGGAGCAGAACCTCGGCGCCCCGGTCGCCGGGCACGACCCGTCCGGTTTCGGCGGTGACCGCCCGCAGGTCGAGGACGGCAAGCCGACCCAGGCGTTCGACCCGTCCGCGCACGGCTCCCAGCCGGGTCAGCAGGGCCAGCAGGGCGAGGGCCTCGGCGACGCGACCCGCATGGACGTCGGCCGCCAGTGGGGCGCGTCCGCCCAGCAGGAGCAGAGCGGCTACGGCCAGCAGCCGCCGTTCGGAGCCCAGCAGCCCGGCCAGTACGGCCAGCAGCAGGGCGGCCAGTACGGCAGCCAGCAGGGCCAGTACGGCCAGGACCAGGGCCAGTACGGCCAGGGCCAGCAGTCCTACGGCCAGCAGGACCAGGGCCAGGGCCAGTACGGCGGCCAGGACCAGGGCCAATTCGGTCAGGGGCAGCAGGGCCAGTACGGCCAAGAGCAGGGCCAGTATGGCCAGCAGGCCGGCGCCTACAGCCAGGGCGCCCAGGGACAAGGCCAGTTCGGCGGTCAGCAGGGGCAGTACGGTCAGCCCGGTCAGGGCGCCGAGCCGTACCCCGGCTACCAGCAGGCGCCGGCGCAGAGCGGCGGCGGCAGCAACAAGCAGCTCTGGTACATCGTCGGAGGCGGCGTCCTCGCCGTGGTCGTGATCGTGGTCGTCATCGTCGCGTTCTTCCTCTGACCCACCGGGACCAGAGGCGGCGCGCCGGACCGGACGGACGGCGCCGGGCCCCGGCGACACGCAAAAAGCGGGCCAGGATCTCTTGACTCGCGGACCGGTCGTCGGGGACGGTGGCACGAACGCCGACGGGAATTCCGTCACAGGACGGGAACAACCCGTCGGCGTTCGTCCGTTCTGACTACGGGAACATGGCCCGCAGGGGCGTCGCGAGCTTGCGCCGGAGGCCCCGCTCGCGATAGTGGACCGTTCGCTTTGACCTTTCGCGTAGCGGTCGGTAACCTCTCTACTTGTGCCCGCTGTGTGCGGGCCAATCTGCGTGCGCGCCGGCAGGTCCCTGCGATTTGACAGGGCGGCCCAGCGCCGCGGCAAACTCCCCGGCTTGTTTCGGCCCATCACGTGGGCCGGGCGGTCTCGTGTCGGATCCGGACATCCTTGGATGAGCAGGATGCGACACGCCCGACCGCGTGGGTCGGAGAGGTCGGGAAACCGGCAGGTCACAGCCTCAGACGAGGTGGTGATGACGGACCTCACCGATGGGGTCCTGGCAGAACAAGACTTACCGGCTCGGTACGAGGAAGACGGAGACGCGGTGCCCACGATCCAGCAGCTGGTCCGAAAGGGCCGCCAGGACAAGGTGACCAAGAACAAGACGCCGGCGCTGAAGGGCAGCCCCCAGCGCAGGGGTGTCTGCACGCGCGTCTACACGACGACGCCCAAGAAGCCGAACTCCGCGCTTCGCAAGGTCGCCCGTGTCCGGCTGACCAGCGGGATTGAGGTCACGGCCTACATCCCCGGTGTCGGTCACAACCTGCAGGAGCACTCGATCGTGCTCGTGCGCGGCGGCCGAGTGAAGGACCTCCCGGGCGTTCGGTACAAGATCATTCGCGGTTCGCTGGACACCCAGGGCGTCCGCAACCGCAAGCAGGCGCGCAGCCGCTACGGCGCCAAGAAGGAGAAGTGAGCTAATGCCGCGCAAGGGCCCTGCTGGCAAGCGCCAGCTCATCGCGGACCCGGTGTACAACTCGCCGCTGGTCACCGCGCTGATCAACAAGGTTCTCCTGGACGGCAAGCGCTCCATCGCGCAGAGCATCGTCTACGACGCTCTGGAGGGTGCGCGCGAGAAGACCGGCAACGACCCGGTCGTCACGCTCAAGCGCGCGCTGGACAACGTCAAGCCGACCCTGGAGGTCCGCTCCCGCCGCGTCGGCGGCGCGACCTACCAGGTCCCGGTCGAGGTCCGGCCCGCCCGCTCCACGACGCTCGCGCTGCGCTGGCTGGTGCTCTACTCGCGGCAGCGCCGCGAGAAGACCATGACCGAGCGCCTGATGAACGAGCTGCTCGACGCCTCCAACGGGCTCGGCGCGTCCGTCAAGAAGCGCGAGGACACGCACAAGATGGCGGAGTCCAACAAGGCCTTCGCCCACTACCGCTGGTAATCCGGCGGATCCTGAGTTACGACGAGACGACGCGAGGACGAAAGTGGCTACCAAAACCGGTGTAGACCTCTCCAAGGTCCGCAACATCGGCATCATGGCCCACATCGACGCCGGCAAGACCACCACCACCGAGCGGATCCTGTACTACACGGGCATCAGCTACAAGATCGGTGAGGTCCACGACGGCGCGGCCACGATGGACTGGATGGAGCAGGAGCAGGAGCGGGGCATCACCATCACCTCCGCGGCCACCACCTGCACCTGGCCGGTCGAGGACGTCAAGCACACCATCAACATCATCGACACCCCGGGCCACGTCGACTTCACCATCGAGGTGGAGCGCTCGCTGCGCGTGCTGGACGGTGCCGTCGCGGTGTTCGACGGTGTCGCGGGCGTCGAGCCGCAGTCCGAGACCGTGTGGCGCCAGGCGGACCGCTACGGCGTCCCGCGGATCTGCTTCGTCAACAAGCTCGACCGGGTCGGCGCGGAGTTCCACCGCTGCGTCGACATGATCACGGACCGCCTGAACGCGACCCCGCTGGTCATGCAGCTCCCGATCGGCGCCGAGGCGGACTTCAAGGGCGTCGTCGACCTGGTCACCATGAAGGCCCTGGTCTGGACCGACGACACCAAGCTCGGCGAGATGTACGAGACCGTCGAGATCCCCGACACGCACGTCGAGGCCGCCCAGGAGTGGCACGACAAGCTGATCGAGACGCTGGCCGAGGGCGACGACGAGATCATGGAGCTCTACCTGGAGGGCGTCGAGCCCACCGTGGAGCAGATCTACGCCGGTGTCCGCCGCGCCACGATCGCGGGCAACCTGTTCCCCGTCCTGACCGGGACCGCCTTCAAGAACAAGGGCGTCCAGCCGCTGCTCGACGCCATCGTCCGCTACCTGCCCTCGCCGCTGGACGACGGCGGCGTGGACGGCCACGCGGTGCGCGACGAGGAGAAGACCCTTCACCGGGACGCCTCCGAGGACGAGCCCTTCGCCGCGCTGGCGTTCAAGATCGCGTCCGACCCGCACCTGGGCAAGCTGACCTTCATCCGCGTCTACTCGGGCGTGCTGGAGGCCGGTTCCCAGGTCCTGAACTCCGTCAAGGAGCGCAAGGAGCGGATCGGCAAGATCTACCGGATGCACGCGAACAAGCGTGAGGAGATCAGCCAGGTGGGCGCCGGCGACATCGTCGCCGTCATGGGTCTGAAGCAGACCACCACCGGCGAGACCCTCTGCGACGAGAAGGACTCCATCGTCCTTGAGTCGATGAACTTCCCGGCGCCGGTCATCCACGTGGCGATCGAGCCGAAGACCAAGGCCGACCAGCAGAAGCTCGGCACCGCCATCCAGCGGCTCGCGGAGGAGGACCCCTCCTTCCAGGTCCGCACGGACGAGGAGACCGGCCAGACGGTCATCTCCGGCATGGGCGAGCTCCACCTGGAGATCCTGGTCGACCGCATGAAGCGGGAGTTCAAGGTCGACGCCAACGTCGGCAAGCCCCAGGTCGCCTACCGCGAGACCATCACGCGGAAGGTCGAGAAGGTCGAGTACACGCACAAGAAGCAGACCGGTGGTTCCGGTCAGTTCGGTCGCGTGATCATCAACCTGGAGCCGCTGGGCGAGGGCAACGACGGCTACGAGTTCGAGAACAAGGTCACCGGTGGCCGCATCCCGCGGGAGTACATCCCGTCGGTCGACGCGGGCTGCCAGGAGGCCGCCGAGTTCGGCGTTCTCGCCGGCTACCCCATGGTGGGCGTGAAGGTCACCCTTCTCGACGGTGCCTACCACGAGGTGGACTCCTCGGAGATGGCGTTCAAGATCGCCGGTTCCATGGCGTTCAAGGAGGCCGCCCGCAAGGCCGGGGCGACCATCCTCGAGCCGCTGATGGCCGTCGAGGTCACCACGCCCGAGGACAACATGGGCGACGTCATCGGCGACATCAACTCCCGGCGCGGCCACGTCCAGTCGATGGACGAGCGCTCGGGGATGCGGGTCGTCAAGGCGCTCGTGCCCCTCTCGGAGATGTTCGGCTACGTGGGTGATCTGCGCAGCAAGACCCAGGGCCGGGCTGTTTTCACCATGCAGTTCGACTCCTACGCCGAGGTTCCCAAGAACGTCGCGGAGGAGATCATCGCCAAGGCCCGGGGCGAGTAGTCCCGGACCGGCGCGACGGTCGTCGAGCCAGCACAGTCACCCAGCCAGCACACGAAGCGGCCTCCTGCAGGCCGAGGATCGCAACAAGGAGCAACCAGTGGCGAAGGCCAAGTTCGAGCGGACGAAGCCGCACGTGAACATCGGCACCATTGGGCACATCGACCACGGTAAGACCACGCTTACCGCGGCGATCACCAAGGTGCTCCACGACAAGTACCCGGACATCAACCCCTTCACGCCGTTCGAGGACATCGACAAGGCGCCGGAGGAGCGCGAGCGCGGTATCACGATCTCGATCGCGCACGTCGAGTACCAGACCGAGTCGCGGCACTACGCGCACGTCGACTGCCCGGGTCACGCCGACTACATCAAGAACATGATCACCGGTGCGGCGCAGATGGACGGCGCCATCCTGGTGGTCGCCGCCACCGACGGCCCGATGCCGCAGACCAAGGAGCACGTGCTCCTGGCCCGCCAGGTCGGCGTCCCCTACATCGTCGTCGCGCTGAACAAGTGCGACATGGTGGACGACGAGGAGATCCTGGAGCTCGTCGAGCTCGAGGTCCGCGAGCTGCTGTCGGAGTACGAGTTCCCGGGCGACGACGTCCCCGTGGTCCGCGTCTCCGCCTTCCAGGCGCTGCAGGGCGACGAGAAGTGGGCCGACTCGATCATCGAGCTCATGACCGCCGTCGACGAGAACGTGCCGGAGCCGGTGCGTGACACCGAGAAGCCGTTCCTGATGCCGATCGAGGACGTCTTCTCGATCACCGGCCGCGGCACGGTCGTCACCGGCCGTATCGAGCGCGGTGTCGTGAACGTCAACGAGGAAGTCGAGATCATCGGCATCAAGGAGACCTCGTCCAAGACGACGGTCACCGGTGTCGAGATGTTCCGCAAGCTGCTCGACCAGGGCCAGGCGGGCGACAACGTCGGCCTGCTCCTGCGCGGCATCAAGCGCGAGGACGTCGAGCGCGGCCAGTGTGTCATCAAGCCGGGCACCAACACCCCGCACACCGAGTTCGAGGCGCAGGTCTACATCCTGTCCAAGGACGAGGGCGGCCGCCACACGCCGTTCTTCAACAACTACCGCCCGCAGTTCTACTTCCGGACCACGGACGTGACCGGCGTGGTGAACCTCCCCGAGGGCACCGAGATGGTCATGCCGGGCGACAACACCGAGATGCGCGTCGAGCTGATCCAGCCCGTCGCCATGGAGGAGGGCCTGAAGTTCGCCATCCGCGAGGGCGGCCGGACCGTCGGCGCGGGTCGCGTCACCAAGGTTCTCAAGTAACACTCTCGTAGTCCGGCGGGCCGACCACTGGCCTGGAACGCCATGTCGGCCCGCCGTTCCACGACCGAAGAAGCAACAGCGGCACTACCAGCAAAGGACACCGAGGCCACCATGGCGGGACAGAAGATCCGCATCCGGCTCAAGGCCTACGACCACGAGGTCATCGACACCTCCGCGAAGAAGATCGTTGAGACGGTGACGCGGACGGGCGCCAAGGTCGCGGGCCCGGTGCCGCTGCCGACCGAGAAGAACGTGTACTGCGTCATCCGCTCGCCGCACAAGTACAAGGACAGCCGCGAGCACTTCGAGATGCGCACGCACAAGCGGTTGATCGACATCATCGACCCGACGCCCAAGACGGTCGACTCGCTGATGCGGCTCGACCTTCCGGCCGGCGTTGACATCGAGATCAAGCTCTGAGGGACGCACCGACAATGAGTACGCAGAGGAAGGGCGTCCTGGGCGAGAAGCTCGGCATGACCCAGGTCTTCGACGATGAGGGCCGGATCGTTCCGGTGACCGTCGTCCAGGCCGGGCCGTGCGTGGTCACCCAGCTCAAGAACCAGGAGAAGGACGGCTACACCGCCGTTCAGATCGGCTTCGGCCAGATCGACCCGCGCAAGGTGAACAAGCCGCGCACGGGCCACTTCGAGAAGGCCGGCGTCACGCCGCGCCGCTACCTGGTCGAGCTGCGCGTGGACGACGCCGCCGAGTACGAACTCGGCCAGGAGATCACCGCCAGCGTCTTCGAGGCCGGCCAGAAGATCGACGTGACCGGCACCAGCAAGGGCAAGGGCACCGCGGGTGTCATGAAGCGCCACGGGTTCAAGGGCCTCGGCGCCTCGCACGGCACCCAGCGCAAGCACCGCTCGCCGGGTTCGATCGGCGGCTGCGCGACCCCCGGTCGCGTCTTCAAGGGCCTCCGCATGGCGGGACGGCACGGCAACGCCCGTACCACCGTCCAGAACCTGACCGTCCACGCGATCGACGCGGAGAAGGGCCTGCTCCTCATCAAGGGTGCGGTCCCCGGCCCGAACGGCGGCGTGGTCCTGGTCCGCGACGCAGTGAAGGGGACGGGCAAGTGACCTCAAAGCTCGACATCGACCTGCCCGGTGAGATCTTCGACGCCAAGACCAGCGTCCCGCTGATCCACCAGGTCGTCGTCGCCCAGCTCGCGGCGGCCCGGCAGGGTACGCACGCCACCAAGACCCGGGGCGAGGTCTCCGGCGGTGGCAAGAAGCCGTACCGGCAGAAGGGCACCGGCCGCGCGCGCCAGGGTTCGACCCGTGCGCCGCAGTTCGCCGGCGGTGGCACCGTCCACGGCCCGCAGCCGCGCGACTACTCGCAGAAGACGCCCAAGAAGATGAAGGCCGCCGCCCTGCGCGGTGCGCTGTCCGACCGCGCCCGCTACGGCCGGGTGCACGTCGTCGACAGCCTCATCGAGGGCGACGCCCCGAAGACGAAGACGGCGCTCGCCGCCCTGCGCGGCGTGACCGAGGCC
The DNA here is from genome assembly GCF_024172125.1 of Actinomadura rupiterrae. Classification (GTDB taxonomy): domain Bacteria; phylum Actinomycetota; class Actinomycetes; order Streptosporangiales; family Streptosporangiaceae; genus Spirillospora; species Spirillospora rupiterrae. The sequence continues at coordinate 24,550 of NZ_JAMZEA010000018.1, read as the reverse complement.
AAGCGCGTGCTCCTGGTGCTCGACCGCGAGGACGAGCTCACCTGGAAGTCGCTGCGCAACGAGCCGAGCGTGCACGTCATCGTCGACGACCAGCTCAACACCTACGACGTGCTCGTGAACGACGACGTGGTCTTCACCCAGAAGGCGTACGAGTCGTTCGTGGCGCGCGCGAAGAAGTAACGAGGGCAGACATGAACAAGATCTCTGACCCCCGCGACATCATCATCGCGCCGGTCGTCTCGGAGAAGAGCTACGGGCTGCTGGACGAGGGCAAGTACACCTTCATCGTCCGGCCCGACGCCAACAAGACGCAGATCAAGCAGGCCGTCGAGGCGATCTTCGATCGCAAGGTGGCCGGCGTCAACACGATCAACCGTCCGGGCAAGCGCAAGCGGACCCGTTACGGCTTCGGTCAGCGCAAGGGCACCAAGCGCGCGATCGTGAGCCTGGCCGAGGGCGAGCAGCCGATCGACATCTTCGGCGGACAGACCTCCTGACGAGGTCCGAGCCCCGAAGCGTGAACTAAGGGATTGCACGAAAAAGATGGGCATCCGTAAATACAAGCCGACGACCCCGGGTCGTCGCGGCTCCAGCGTGGCCGACTTCGTCGAGATCACGCGCACCGAGCCGGAGAAGTCGCTGCTGCGTCCTCTCCCCAAGAAGGGCGGCCGCAACAACCACGGCCGCATCACCACGCGCCACCAGGGCGGTGGGCACAAGCGCGCGTACCGGCTGATCGACTTCCGCCGGCACGACAAGGACGGCGTTCCGGCGAAGGTCGCTCACATCGAGTACGACCCGAACCGCACCGCTCGCATCGCGCTGCTGCACTACGCCGACGGTGAGAAGCGGTACATCCTCGCGCCGCAGGGGCTCAAGCAGGGCGACCGGGTCGAGAACGGCCCCGGGTCGGACATCAAGCCGGGCAACTGCCTGCCGCTCCGCAACATCCCGACCGGTACGGTCATCCACGCCATCGAGCTGCGGCCCGGCGGCGGTGCGAAGATCGCCCGGTCCGCGGGCGCCGGCGTCCAGCTGCTCGCCAAGGAGGGCAAGTACGCCACGCTGCGTATGCCGTCCGGCGAAATGCGCATGGTGGACGTCCGCTGCCGCGCCACGGTGGGCGAGGTCGGCAACGCCGAGCAGTCCAACATCAACTGGGGCAAGGCCGGCCGCATGCGCTGGAAGGGCAAGCGCCCGACCGTCCGCGGTGTGGCCATGAACCCGATCGACCACCCGCACGGTGGTGGTGAGGGCAAGACCTCCGGCGGCCGCCACCCGGTCAACCCGAACGGTAAGAAGGAAGGCCGGACGCGCAAGGCGAACAAGTCCAGCGACCGTCTCATCGTCCGTCGTCGCAGCAAGAAGAAGCGGTAGGAGTCGCTCGCAATGCCACGTAGCCTTAAGAAGGGCCCCTTCGTGGACGACCACCTGATCAAGAAGGTGGACGCCCAGAACGAGAAGGGGACGAAGAACGTCATCAAGACGTGGTCGCGGCGCTCCATGATCGTGCCGGACATGATCGGTCACACGATCGCCGTGCACGACGGCCGCAAGCACGTTCCGGTGTTCATCACCGACGCCATGGTGGGGCACAAGCTCGGCGAGTTCGCGCCGACGCGCACGTTCCGCAGCCACGTCAAGGAAGACCGTCGCAGCCGTCGCGGCTGACACGGGCAGGAATCTGTAGGAGAGAGGGAACAGCGATGGAAGCCAGGGCCCAGGCACGGTTCATCCGTGTCACGCCCATGAAGGCTCGGCGCGTGGTGGACCTCATCCGCGGCCTGCCCGCCGCGGAGGCGCAGCAGGTGCTGCGGTTCGCCCCACAGGCGGCGAGTGAGCCCGTGGGCAAGGTGCTCGCGAGTGCCATCGCCAACGCCGAGCACAACTTCAAGCTCGACACCGACACGCTCGTCGTGTCCGCCGCGTACGTGGACGAGGGGCCGACGCTGAAGCGTTTCCGCCCCCGCGCCCAGGGTCGGGCTTACCGCATCAACAAGCGCACGAGCCACATCACGGTGGTCGTCGCCCCGCAGGACGAGGTCGCTGCGGCCGGCGGTAAGAAGACGAGGAGGGCCCGGTAGTGGGTCAGAAGATCAACCCGCACGGGTTCCGGCTCGGCATCACCACCGACCACAAGTCCGTGTGGTTCGCCACCAAGCTCTACAAGGACTACGTCAAGGAGGACGTCCAGATCCGGCGCATGCTCTCCAAGGGCATGGACCGGGCGGGCATCTCCAAGGTCGAGATCGAGCGCACCCGCGACCGCGTCGAGGTGAACATCCACACCGCGCGTCCGGGCATCGTGATCGGCCGCCGCGGCGCCGAGGCCGAGCGCCTCCGGGGCGACCTGGAGAAGCTCACCGGCAAGCAGGTCCGGCTGAACATCCTCGAGGTCAAGAACCCCGAGATCGACGCCCAGCTCGTCGCGCAGGGCGTGGCCGAGCAGCTGAGCTCCCGCGTGGCGTTCCGCCGCGCGATGCGCAAGGCGATCCAGTCGGCCATGAAGTCCGGCGCCAAGGGCATCAAGGTGCAGTGCTCCGGCCGCCTCGGCGGCGCGGAGATGTCGCGGTCGGAGTTCTACCGCGAGGGCCAGGTCCCGCTGCACACGCTGCGCGCCGACATCGACTACGGCTTCTACGAGGCCCGGACGACCTTCGGCCGCATCGGCGTCAAGGTGTGGATCTACAAGGGCGAGGCCGCCCAGACCCGCGCCGAGCGCGAGGCCCAGGCCGCGCAGCAGCGCGCCGCCGGCGGCGGTGGCCGCGGTGGCGAGCGCCGTGACCGGCGCGGTGGTGGCGGCGGCGGCGGCCGCGGCGGCCGCGGCGGCCGTGGCGGCCAGGGCGGCGGCGACCGCGCGCCCCGCCAGCAGCAGCAGAACACCGAGCAGCAGGCCCCCGCGACCGAGGCTGCTCCGTCTGGTGAGGGGAGCTGAACCCGATGCTGATCCCTCGTAAGGTCAAGCACCGCAAGCAGCACCACCCGAAGCGCCGGGGAATGGCCAAGGGCGGTACGAAGGTTACCTTCGGTGAGTACGGCATCCAGGCCGTCGAGGCCGCGTACGTGACCAACCGGCAGATCGAGGCCGCGCGTATCGCCATGACCCGCCACATCAAGCGTGGCGGCAAGGTCTGGATCAACATCTTCCCGGACCGTCCGCTGACCAAGAAGCCGGCCGAGACCCGCATGGGCTCCGGCAAGGGTTCGGTCGAGTGGTGGGTGGCCAACGTGAAGCCGGGCCGCGTGATGTTCGAGATCTCCTACCCGAACGAGCAGATCGCTCGGGAGGCGCTCACCCGCGCGATCCACAAGCTGCCCATGAAGTGCAAGATCGTCAAGCGAGAGGTGGGTGAGTCCTGATGGCCAAGGGTCTTACCGCCGACGAGCTGCGGACCGAGCCCGAGGACGTCCTGGTCACCAAGCTGAAGGAAGCCAAGGAGGAGCTGTTCAACCTCCGCTTCCAGGCGGCGACCGGGCAGCTGGAGAGCCACGGGCGGCTGCGCACGGTGAAGCGCGAGATCGCCCGCATCTACACCGTCATGCGCGAGCGCGAGCTCGGCATCGTCACGGTCGCCGAGGGCGCCGCGGAGGGCGAGAAGTAATGGCAGAGCAGACCGAAGCGCGCAGCACCCGCAAGGTGCTGGAGGGCCTGGTGGTCTCCGACAAGATGGACAAGACCGTCGTCGTGTCCGTCGAGGACCGCGTCAAGCACGCGAAGTACCACAAGGTCATCCGCCGCACCAAGAACTACAAGGCGCACGACGAGGCCAACGAGTGTGGCATCGGCGACCGCGTCCGCCTGATGGAGACCCGCCCGCTGTCGGCGACCAAGCGCTGGCGCGTGGTGGAGATCCTCGAGAAGGCCAAGTAACCAGGGAGCTCCGTCCCATCCGGGGCGCCTCCCGACAGACTCCCCGTGGGCGGGCCCTCAGCCGAGGGCCCGCGTTCGGGGGGAGACCAGTGAAGGTTCCGCCAGGCTCCGCGGGCGACGCCCCCGGAGAACCGGTGTGACGAACAGGAGTTGACGTGATCCAGCAGGAGTCGCGACTCAAGGTCGCCGACAACACGGGTGCGAAGGAGATCCTTTGCATCCGCGTTCTCGGTGGCTCGGGTCGGCGCTACGCGGGAGTCGGCGACGTCATTGTCGCGACGGTGAAGGACGCCCTTCCCGGCGCGGGCGTGAAGAAGGGTGACGTCGTCAAGGCGGTCGTCGTGCGCACCCGCAAGGAGCGCCGGCGCCCGGACGGCTCCTACATCCGCTTCGACGAGAACGCGGCCGTCCTGATCAAGGACGGCGGGGACCCCCGCGGCACCCGTATCTTCGGCCCGGTGGGCCGCGAACTGCGCGAGAAGAAGTTCATGCGCATCATCTCGCTCGCGCCGGAGGTGCTGTGATGAAGATCAGGAAGGGCGACGAGGTCGTCGTCATCGCGGGCAAGGACAAGGGTGCGACCGGCAAGGTCATCCGCGTGCTGCCCCGTGAGGAGCGCGTCGTCGTCGAAGGCGTCAACCTCATCACGAAGAACATCAAGGCCGACGCGCAGCGAGCCGGCAAGGAAAGCGGCCGCGTGACCGTCGAGGCGCCCCTCCACGTCAGCAACGTGGCCCTCGCCGAGGACGGCAAGCCCGTCCGCGCGGGCTACCGCGTGAACGAGGACGGCACCAAGGTCCGGATCTCGCGCCGTAGCGGCAAGGAGATCTGAGATGACCGAGACCGTTACCGAGCGCCCCGTCCCGCAGCCGCGCGTCAAGCTCCGCTACCGCGAGGAGATCGTCGCGGCGATGCAGGAGCAGTTCGGCTACAGCAACATCATGCTGGTGCCGGGCCTCACCAAGATCGTCGTGAACATGGGCGTCGGCGACGCCGCCAAGGACGCGAAGCTGATCGAGGGCGCCGTCCGCGACCTGACCGCGATCACCGGCCAGAAGCCGGCCGTGAACCGGGCCAAGAAGTCCATCGCGCAGTTCAAGCTGCGCGAGGGCATGCCGATCGGCGCGCACGTCACGCTGCGCGGCGACCGCATGTGGGAGTTCCTGGACCGGCTGCTGGCCACCGCGCTGCCCCGCATCCGTGACTTCCGCGGCCTGTCGCCGAAGCAGTTCGACGGCAACGGGAACTACACCTTCGGTCTGACCGAGCAGGTCATGTTCCACGAGGTCGACCCGGACAAGATCGACCGCGTCCGGGGCATGGACATCACCGTGGTGACCACCGCCAAGACCGACGATGAGGGCCGGGCGCTGCTGAAGCTCCTGGGCTTCCCGTTCAAGGAGAACTGAGCCGAATGGCCAAGAAGAGCCTGATCGCCAAGGCGGCCCGGAAGCCCAAGTTCGGCGTGCGCGCGTACACTCGTTGCTCGCGCTGCGGCCGTCCGCGCTCCGTGTACCGCAAGTTCGGCCTGTGCCGCGTCTGCTTCCGCGAGATGGCGCACCGGGGCGAGTTGCCGGGCATCACGAAGTCGAGCTGGTAACCAGCCCGGCCTGTAATAACCACCGGGCACCTGGTGAAGGTGCCCATGACCGCGCCAAAGGTCCATCCGTTCCGTCCGCCGGGCGGGCGGGCGGATGGAAACCGTGGCGAGGGAGGGCCAGTAGGCCATGACGATGACCGACCCGATCGCAGACATGCTGACGCGTCTGCGGAACGCTAACTCGGCGTACCACGACTCGGTGTCGATGCCGTACTCCAAGATCAAGGCGCACATCGCCGAGATCCTCCAGCAGGAGGGCTACATCTCGGGCTGGAGCGTCGAGGACGCCGAGGTGGGCAAGAAGCTCCTGGTCGAGCTGAAGTTCGGCCCCACCCGCGAGCGTTCGATCGCCGGCATCAAGCGCGTTTCCAAGCCCGGTCTCCGGGTGTACGCGAAGAAGGACAACCTGCCCAAGGTCCTCGGCGGACTGGGCGTCGCGATCATCTCGACGTCCTCCGGCCTGATGACGGACCGGCAGGCCGGCAAGCGCGGCGTGGGCGGCGAAGTCCTCGCCTACGTCTGGTAGAGGGGAGGATTCGAAAAATGTCTCGCATTGGACGTCTCCCCATCGCCGTTCCCGGCAATGTCGAGGTGAAGATCGACGGCCAGGACGTGGCGGTGAAGGGCCCCAAGGGCGCCCTGTCGCTGACGGTCGCCGAGCCGATCGAGGTTCAGCTGGAGGACGGTCAGGTGACCGTGTCCCGGCCGAACGACGTCAACACGGTCCGCGCGCTGCACGGCCTGACCCGGTCGCTGATCAACAACATGGTGGTCGGCGTCACCGAGGGGTACAAGAAGACCCTGGTCATCCAGGGCGTCGGTTACCGCGTGGTGGCCAAGGGCAAGAACCTGGAGTTCTCGCTCGGCTACAGCCACCCGATCACGGTCGAGCCGCCGGAAGGCATCACCTTCACGGTGGAGAAGCCGACCCAGCTGGTCGTCGAGGGTATCGACAAGCAGAAGGTCGGCGAGGTCGCCGCCAACATTCGTAAGCTGCGCAAGCCCGACCCGTACAAGGGCAAGGGCGTGCGTTACGAGGGCGAGCAGATCCGCCGCAAGGTCGGAAAGGCTGGTAAGTAGTCATGGCAGGCACGAAGCACCTGGCCGGCAAGGCCACGTCGAAGCGTGCGCTGGCCCGCAAGCGGCGGCACCTGCGGGTCCGCAAGAAGGTCGTCGGCTCCGCCGAGCGTCCCCGCCTTGTCGTGACGCGCTCCAACCAGCACATGTTCGCCCAGGTCATCGACGACTCCAAGGGCCACACCGTGGCGTGGGCGTCGACGATGGAGGCCGACCTGCGCGCTTCCGACGGCGACAAGACGGCCAAGTCGCGCCGGGTCGGCGAGCTGCTCGCCGAGCGCGCGCAGGCCGCCGGGGTCACCGCCGTGGTCTTCGACCGCGGTGGCAACAAGTACCACGGTCGCGTCGCCGCCGTCGCGGACGGCGCCCGCGAGGGGGGCCTGAAGCTCTGATGGCTCTCACGACCAATGAGAAGAGGAACCACTGATGGCAGCGCAGAGGCGTGGTGGCGGTCAGGGTGGCGACCGTCGCGACGGCCGCCGCGATGACCGTCGCGGTGGCGCCGACAAGGGCCAGTCGTACATCGAGAAGGTCGTGGCGATCAACCGTGTCGCCAAGGTCGTCAAGGGTGGACGTCGCTTCAGCTTCACCGCCCTGGTGATCGTCGGTGACGGCAACGGCACCGTCGGCGTCGGGTACGGCAAGGCCAAGGAGGTGCCCGCGGCGATCGCCAAGGGTGTCGAGGAGGCCAAGAAGCACTTCTTCAAGGTGCCGCGGATCCAGGGCACCATCCCGCACACCGTCCAGGGTGAGGCCGCCGCCGGCGTCGTCCTGCTGCGCCCGGCCTCGCCGGGTACCGGTGTGATCGCGGGTGGCCCGGTGCGCGCGGTGCTGGAGTGCGCCGGCATCCACGACGTGCTGAGCAAGTCGCTGGGCACCGACAACGCGATCAACATCGTCCACGCCACCGTGGACGGGCTGAAGCAGCTGAAGCGTCCGGAGGAGATCGCGGCCAAGCGCGGCCTGCCGATCGAGGACGTGGCTCCGGCCGCGATGCTGCGCGCGCGGGCCGCCGGGTCCGAGGCGCGGACGGAGGCGGCCGCATCATGAGCCAGCTGAAGATCACGCAGAAGAAGTCCGTGATCAGCGAGAAGCAGAACCAGCGTGACACGCTGCGGACGCTGGGCCTCAAGAAGATCGGCCAGTCGGTCGTCCGGGAGGACTCCCAGCAGGTTCGCGGCATGATCCGGACGGTGGCCCACCTGGTCGCCGTCGAGGAGGTCGACTGACATGGCCGACGCCACCGAGGGCACCCCGCTCAAGGTGCACGACCTGCGTCCGGCCCCGGGTGCCAACCGCGCCAAGACCCGCAAGGGTCGCGGCGAGGCGTCCAAGGGCAAGACCGCCGGCCGCGGCACCAAGGGCACCAAGGCCCGCAACACCGTTCCGGTCGGGTTCGAGGGCGGCCAGATGCCCCTGATCCGCCGGATTCCGAAGCTCAAGGGCTTCAAGAACCCGAACCGGGTCGAGTTCCAGGTCGTGAACCTGGACAAGCTCGCCGCCCTCTACCCCGAGGGTGGCGAGGTCACCGCCGAGGACCTGGCGGCCAAGGGCGCGGTGCGCTCCGGCCGTCCGGTGAAGATCCTCGGCACCGGTGAGATCTCCGTCGCCGTCCAGGTGAAGGTGCACGCCTTCTCCGGCGCGGCCAAGGAGAAGATCGCGGCCGCCGGCGGTACCGCCGAGCAGCTCTGAGAACGACACCCGTGAGACCGGGGCCAGAGTCCACCACGTGTCCGGGCCGGTGGGCCCGCCGCGTGGGAACCGGCCCCGGTCTCATCTGCTGTTAGAGTCTCCCCGGCGTCGCGGGGCGGCGCGTTTCCCGCGCGCCGCGCCCCCGCCGTCGTTGCCCCAGGGCCGATGTTTCGCAAGTTCCCGCAGGAGGAATGGTGCTGACCGCGTTCGCTCGGGCCTTCCGGACGCCCGATCTGCGTAAGAAGCTGCTGTTCACGCTTCTGATGATCGTGGTGTTCCGGATCGGCCAGAACCTGCCGACCCCGAACGTGAACGTGGAGGTGCTCAAGCAGACCGCCGACGCCGCGAAGAAGTCCAACCAGCTTTATGGTCTGGTGGATCTGTTCTCCGGTGGCGCGCTGCTGAAGCTGTCGGTGTTCGCGCTGGGCATCATGCCCTACATCACCGCCTCGATCATCCTGCAGCTGTTGACGGTGGTGATCCCGCGGCTGGAGGCCCTGAAGAAGGAGGGCCAGGCCGGCACCACCAAGATCACCCAGTACACCCGGTACCTGACGGTGGGTCTGGCGATCCTGCAGGGCACCGGGATCGTGGCGATGGCCTCGACCGGGAACCTGTTCCAGGGCAGCTCGGGCGCCGACATCCTGTACAAGACCGGGATCTTCCCGATCATCACGATGGTGATCTGCATGGTCGCGGGCACCGCGGTGATCATGTGGCTGGGTGAGCTGGTCACCGACCGGGGTGTCGGCAACGGCATGTCGATCCTGATCTTCACGCAGGTCGTGGCGGTGTTCCCGTCCCAGTTCTGGTCGATCTACAAGGCCAAGGGCGGGTTCGTGTTCACGCTGGTGATCGTCGTCGGGTTGGCGATCATGGCGGGTGTGGTGTTCGTGGAGCAGGCGCAGCGCCGGATCCCGGTGCAGTACGCCAAGCGGATGGTCGGCCGGCGGATGTACGGCGGGACCTCCACCTACATCCCGCTGAAGGTCAACCAGGCCGGCATCATCCCGGTGATCTTCGCCTCGTCGCTGCTGTACCTGCCGGTGCTGGCGACCCAGCTGTGGCCGAATGTGCACTGGCTGCAGAAGGTCCAGCCGTACCTCAAGCAGGACAACCCGTGGCACATGGCGATCTTCTTCGTCTTCATCATCTTCTTCACCTACTTCTACGTCGCGATCACCTTCAACCCCACTGAAGTCGCCGACAACATGAAGAAGTATGGTGGGTTCATCCCAGGTATCCGTCCGGGTCGGCCCACCGCCGAGTATCTGGACTACGTGCTGACCCGGATCACCACTCCGGGCGCGCTCTACCTGGGGCTCGTCGCGCTGATCCCCATGGTGGCGTTCGCGTTGCTGAACGCCACGCAGAACTTCCCCTTCGGCGGGACGAGCATCCTGATCGTCGTCGGCGTCGGACTGGATACCGTGAAGCAGATCGAATCCCAACTCCAGCAGCGCAACTACGAAGGCTTCCTGCGGTAGATGCGTATCGTTCTGGTGGGCCCCCCCGGAGCGGGCAAGGGGACGCAGGCCCAGTACATCGCGTCGCACCTGTCGATCCCGAAAATCTCGACGGGTGACATCTTCCGCGCCAACATCAAAGAGCGCACCCAGCTCGGGCAGCAGGCCAAGGAGTACATGGACCGGGGCGACCTGGTCCCGGACGAGGTCACCATCAACATGGTGCGCGACCGGCTCCAGCAGGAGGACGCCCGCGACGGGTTCCTGCTCGACGGCTTCCCGCGCAACGTGCCCCAGGCCGAGACGCTGAAGAAGATGCTGGCCGAGTGGGACACCCGGCTGGACGTCGTCCTCGAACTGGTCGTGGACGAGGACGAGGTCGTCCGGCGGCTGTCCGGCCGGCGGCAGTGCTCGCAGTGCAACCGCATCTGGCACGTCGACTTCGACGACAAGCACGACGACGTCTGCGACGACTGCGGCGGGCGCCTCTACCAGCGCGACGACGACCGCGAGGAGGTCGTCCGGCACCGGCTGGAGGTCTACGCGGAACAGACCGCGCCGCTCGTCCAGTTCTATTCCGACGAGGGCATCCTGCGCGGTATCGACGCGACCGGACCGGTCGAGGACGTCACCCGGCGGGCCCTGGACGCGCTGCGTCCGTTCGAGAAGTAGATCGCCGGGCCCGCGGGAGTCGGGTAACCCCCGAGGCCCCGGCCATGGGGGAGAGACAGTGTTCAAACGGCGCAAGCCCGCCATCCAGATCAAGACGCCCGAGCAGGTCGAGCTGATGCGGGCGGCCGGCCTGCTGGTCGGCCGCACGCTGCAGCTGCTGCGCGAGGCGGTCGAGCCGGGCATCTCCACGCTCGATCTGGACCGGCTGGCCGAGCAGCACATCCGCGACCACGGCGGCGTGCCGTCCTTCCTCGGCTACCACGGCTTCACCGGGACGATCTGCGCCTCGGTGAACGAGGAGATCGTGCACGGCATCCCGCGGCCGGACAAGGTGCTGCGCGACGGCGACGTGATCTCCATCGACTGCGGCGCGATCGTGGACGGCTGGCACGGCGACTCCGCGATCACCGTCCCGGTGGGCGAGATCACCCCCGAGCTGCGGAAGCTGCTCGACGTGACCGAGGCGTCCATGTGGCACGGTCTCGCCGCCGGAGTCGCCGGCGCGCGGCTGACCGACATGTCGCACGCGATCGAGACCTACGTCCGGTCCCAGGGCGAGTACGGGATCGTCGAGGGCTACGGTGGGCACGGCATCGGCACCGAGATGCACATGGACCCGCTCATCCCGAACCACGGCGCGGCGGGCCACGGGCCGGTGCTGGAGCCCGGCATGTGCTTCGCCGTCGAGCCGATGGTCAACCTCGGCACCAAGGACACCGCCGAGCTGGACGACGGCTGGACGGTGATCACCACCGACGGCCTCGCCTCGGCGCACTTCGAGCACACCTTCGCCGTCACGCCCGAGGGTCCGCGCGTCCTGACCGCGCTGGACGAGGGCAAGGAGTGGTTCGCCAAGCTCGGCGCCTGACCCGGCCGCTCGACCCGGGCGGCCGACTCGGGCGGTCGATCCGCCCGGTCGAACCGGGACGGGCGGGGTGGATTCCGTGCCCTGGGGGAAGGTGGTCCTGGCTACCTTGAGAGCACCGCCGATCCTTGGGCACTCTGGGAGGTAGCGGCGGGGCGCATTCCCGCTGCCTCGAACGACGCTGTGAAGGGGTCGCGATGGCGTCCAATCCAGATATCCGGGCCTCGGACGCCGACCGGGACCGGGTGGCCGCCGGCCTGCGCGAGCACACCGCGGAGGGCCGGCTGACCATGGTCGAGCTGGAGGAGCGGCTGGAGGCCGTCTACTCCGCCAGGACCATGGGCGAGCTGGACGAGCTGACCGCCGACCTGCCCGAGGCCGACCTGCACCACCGGCCGATCCCGGCCTACCAGCGCGCCACCGTCGCGCCCCGCTCCCACGGCGGGCAGGTCTGGACGGGGACGCGCGCGATGTGGGGCGCGTGGGCGGTCGTGTCCTCGCTGAACCTGGTGATCTGGGCGATCATCGCGGTGACCGCGCCGGTCGTCCCGTACCCGTGGTGGCTGTGGGTGGCCGGGCCGTGGGGCGCGCTGCTGCTGCTCAGGTCCCTGTTCGGCGGCCCGGAGAGCAAACGTTAGGACTGGAGGACGAGAGAGGCCCGTCCGGGGTTCCGGACGGGCCTCCGACGCGTTCGCGTCCGGTTCAGTCGACCTCCATCAGCGGGCGGTAGTTGCCCGTCGGGACGAAGTGGGTGACGGCCGACTCGCCCTCGATCAGGTGGATCGAGAAGCCCGCGGGCTCGCCGGTGAGCGCGGCCCGGCCCGGCCGGGTGAGGTCGAGGAACAGCTGCCGGTAGGTGCTGGAGGTGGTGGTGCAGGGCGTCCCGGCGAGCGAGCCGGCCGAGCTGCGGTGCACGTGCCCGCTCATCACCCGGACGACCTGGCGGTGCCGCTTGAAGATCTCGGCGAGGCCCTCGGTCCCGGCCAGGCCCGTGTCGTCGATGAACCGGATGCCGATCGGGTACGGCGGGTGGTGCATGGCGATCACGGTCGGGACGTCCGGATGCTCGGCGAGCGTCGCGTCCAGCCAGGCGAGGCGCTCCAGGTCCAGCTCGCCGGACGTCGAGCCCGGGATGGTCGTGTCGAGGCAGACCAGCCGGGTTCCGGCGACGTCCACCGCGTACTGGACGGGCTCGCCGGGGCCGCCGCTGCCGGCGACGGCCGGATGGTCGCGGAACGCGTGCCGCAGCGCGTCCCGGTCGTCGTGGTTGCCGGGCAGCGGGTAGACCGCCATCGGCAGCGGGGACAGCAGGGCGTGCAGCCGGGCGTACTCGATCGGCCGGCCGCCGTCGGCCAGGTCCCCGGTCAGGACGACCGCGTCCGGCCGGGCGGGCAGTGCCAGCAGGCTGGACACCGCGGCGCGCAGCGAGCGGACCGGCCCCGAGCCGTCGTCCACCTCGCCGTCCCGGCCGACCGCCAGATGGATGTCGCTGAGCTGCGCAATGATCGCCATTGATCCTCCCCCTCCTCCAAGCGAACCACGGACCGGACCCGTTCGCACGCCCCGGCCGCCCGCGCCCGCGGCATCCTCGCCGGGGGAAGCGCTGACCCGATCTTTGCGTCCGGCTGACCGGACCGTCGAGGCGGGCCGGGCAGTAATCGATCACCGGTCCCGTCCGACCCCGGGACCGGCGGGGGAGACCATGCCTTTCCGGTGGCCCGGCGCACGCGCGGCCTCGGCGCGCGCCGTGCTCCTGACCGCGCTCCCCGCCCGCCCGGCGGCGTCCGTGGACGACGGGGCGACGTGGAGACCTGGGAAGGCACGCCTTCGGGCGGGGCGGACGCTGTCGATCATATCCCCGGCCACCGGGGGGCAGGGGCCGCCGGTGCCGCCGGGCCGCCCGCCGGACGCCGCGCCGCGGGGGCCGGGGTCCGCGCTGGTAGAACGTGCCCCGGGCGGGCCCTGGCGGGCCGTGCGGCGGACCGGGAGGCCGGATGCCTAGACCTTGTCCAGGGAGGCGCCGCCAGTCGGCACGCTGCGTTCTGAGGCCGTCGCCGGGGGCGTCCGCCTTCCCGCGACCGCGCGGCCGCCACGAGCGCGCCTCTTTCGCGCTGCCACAGGGCAGGGCGGACGTCCCGGCGCCGCTGCGGACGGCCCTCGACCACGCCGTCCCGACGCGGCTGCTGATTCCGAAGATCGCGCTGTCCGCGCCGCTCGGACGCGTCCTCCCCGGAACGGTCCAGGCCCTGCTCCCGGACGCGCCGGACCGCGCGAGGTGGCTCGCGTCCGGGCCGAGTCCGGGGGAGCCGGGCGCGGCGCTGGTGCTCGGACGGCTGGACACCGCGTCCGGGCCCGGCGTCTTCGCGCACCTGGGCGAGCTGAGCCCGGGCGACATCATCGGCGTCGCGCGCTCGGACGGCACGGTCGCCGTGTTCCGCATGACCCGGGCCGAGCAGGTGCCGAAGCGGCGGTTCAGCGAGTCGCGCGTGCTGGTCGCCGGGACCGTCCCCGAGCTGCGGCTGATCACCTGCGCCGGACGCTACGACCGCGCCCGCGGCGCCTATGACGACAATCTCATCGTCTACGCCACCTTCGCGGCCGCCTACCGCGCCGCCGACCTGGCGTCCATGCCCCGAGGCTGACCCCCGCGCGGTGCCCATGCGGCTTCGGCCCCGAAGTGACGAGCCTCCCAGTCCGCGCGACGTGAGGCAGGGCTAGGCGACGTGGGTGAGGACGGCGCTGAGGGCGGACGTGACGTCCTCCGGGGTGGGCGCGATGTCCGGGACGACGTCGCGGAGCGCGAGCCAGCCGTTGATCGCCTGGGTGGTGGGGCGCGCCTCGCGCAGCTGCGGGTCGTCCACGTCGTACCAGGCGGCGATCTTGGACCAGCGCCAGAGCCGGTGCCCGCCGGTGGACATCTCCGACGCCGGGAAGCCGCCCGGGCCGCGCGCGCCCGTGATCGACAGCCGGACGGACTCGACCGAGCGCCGGACGCGCTCGGCGATGTCGCGGATGGTGAGCAGCGGGTCGGCCTCGACCTGCCGGACGTGCAGCCCGGGCGCGGCGGCCTCCAGGTGCGCGACGACCTGCATCACGGCCTCGGCCAGCGTCGCCGCGTGCCAGGACGCGGTGGCGTTGCCGGGCCGGTCGGCGTGCTGCGGCTCGGTGATGATCGAGACCGTGACCTGTCCGTGGGTGCGGTCGAACAGGGGGTCCAGCTCCTCCTCGTAGAGGGGACGGCTGAGGATCAGCGCGAAGTCATAGCTCGGCATCGATCCTCCCCTGGGCGCCGGTCCGCTCGGACCCTGGACGTTGGTCCTCTTGGAAAGGTACAACGCGGGAGCGCTGTATGCTTGTGTCGGGAGCAGTATCCGGTGCCGGGCCGTGGGATGATTTCGCGTTCCGCCGCCCGGTGACGTACACTCTTATGTCGGTCCGTGTTCGGCCGCCTTGTATCCCTGCTTTGACGCACCTGCGCGTCGTGGCGTGGTCGCGGCCGGTTCCGCACCTCGCCCGATCCCCGGATCTCCGATCCAGCGGCGGTCGCGGCGTGCGTGGGGTGGTCGCGGGCCTTCGTCCAATGAGCCGATCAGCGAAGCGCGGAGGACATGCCCAAGAAGGAAGGCGCCATCGAGATCGAGGGCACCGTCATCGAGTCCCTCCCGAACGCCATGTTCAGGGTTGAGCTGGACAACGGGCACAAGGTGCTCGCCCACATCAGCGGCAAGATGCGGATGCACTACATCCGGATCCTGCCGGACGACCGCGTCGTCGTGGAGCTGAGCCCCTACGACCTCACGCGCGGTCGGATCGTCTACCGCTACAAGTAATCACTGGGGTTGCCTCTCGGGTGTGTGGCGGCACCCGGGTGACCCTGATCAATAGGAGACCCAGTGAAGGTCAAGCCGAGCGTCAAGAAGATCTGCAACAAGTGCCGCGTCATCCGCCGGCACGGCCGGGTCATGGTCATCTGCTCCGACCCGCGCCACAAGCAGCGTCAGGGCTGACGCCCAGACCGCAGGCGCTCAACAACTGATCCACGCATCGCAGCCTTCGCACGCGGTCGCCGTACGGCTCCGGTCCACCAAGATCGGGTCGTGCGGCACCGTCGTGTGAAGGGGCCACCCCCGGACGGAGGCCGGGGCCGCCACCCGACGCGAGTCGGGTGTGTGCGGACGCGATGCGCCAACACCTCCGCCAAATGAAGGGAACCGCCAGAGATGGCACGCCTCCTCGGCGTCGACCTCCCGCGCGACAAGCGCGTGGAGATCGCTCTCACCTACATCTTCGGCATCGGTCGCACCCGCGCCCAGGAGACGCTGGCCCAGACCGGCGTCGACCCGGACACCCGCGTCCACCAGCTCACCGACGAGGACCTGGTGAAGCTGCGCGACTGGATGGAAGCCAACTACAAGACCGAGGGCGACCTCCGTCGCGAGATCCAGGCCGACATCCGCCGCAAGATCGAGATCGGTTGCTACCAGGGCATCCGGCACCGCCGCGGCCTCCCCGTGCACGGTCAGCGCACGCAGACCAACGCGCGTACCCGCAAGGGCAAGAAGAAGACCGTGGCCGGTAAGAAGAAGGCCGGCAAGAAGTAGCAGTCCGTCCGGACCTCGTCTGGTCTGACGGATCGACGACCTCAGAAGGAAGAGAGCAGAGATGCCTCCCAAGAGCCGTGTCGGCGCGAAGAAGGTGCGCCGCAAGGAGAAGAAGAACGTCGCTCACGGGCACGCCCACATCAAGAGCACGTTCAACAACACCATCGTCTCGATCACCGACCCCAACGGGAACGTGATCTCCTGGGCCTCCTCCGGCCACGTCGGATTCAAGGGCTCCCGCAAGTCCACCCCGTTCGCCGCGCAGCAGGCCGCCGAGGCCGCCGCCCGGCGCGCGATGGAGCACGGGATGCGCAAGGTCGACGTGTTCGTCAAGGGTCCGGGCTCGGGCCGTGAGACCGCGATCCGCTCGCTCCAGGCCACCGGCCTCGAAGTGGGCTCGATCCAGGACGTCACGCCCGTTCCGCACAACGGCTGCCGCCCGCCGAAGCGTCGCCGGGTCTGAGAAGCCGTAGGGGAGATCACAGAAAATGGCTCGTTACACCGGTGCGGACTGCAAGCTCTGCCGCCGCGAGAAGATGAAGCTGTTCCTCAAGGGCAGCAAGTGCGAGGGCCCGAAGTGCCCGATCGAGATCCGTCCCTACCCGCCGGGTGAGCACGGCCGCGGTCGTCCCAAGGAGACCGAGTACCTGCTCCAGCTTCGCGAGAAGCAGAAGGCCAAGCGCATCTACGGCGTGCTTGAGCGGCAGTTCTCGAACTACTACGTCGAGGCCAACCGCCAGCAGGGCAAGACGGGTGACAACCTGCTCTCGCTGCTGGAGCGCCGCCTGGACAACGTCGTGTACCGCGCGGGCTTCGCCAAGTCCCGCGACATGGCGCGCCAGCTGATCCGGCACGGTCACATCCGGGTCAACGGCAAGAAGGTCGACATCCCGAGCTTCCTCGTCTCCGAGGCCGACATCGTGGACGTCAAGGCCAAGTCGCTGGAGATGACGCCGTTCCAGGTCGCCAAGGCCGAGGCCGGCGAGCGCCAGGTTCCGGCCTGGCTGGGCGTGGACGCCGAGCGCATGCGCATCTTCGTGCACTCGCTGCCCGTCCGCCAGCAGATCGACGCTCCCGTCCAGGAGCAGCTGATCGTCGAGCTCTACTCCAAGTAGGGCTCACCGCCCGCCGCCCGCCCGCGCCATGCGTGGGCGGCGGCGGGCAGGGAAGAACTCCACTGCGGTCGTCATATAGCGGGCACCGCGGAAAGAAGGAAAACCCATGCTCATCGCTCAGCGCCCGACCCTCACCGAGGAGCAGGTCGACGAGTACCGGTCGCGGTTCACCATCGAGCCGCTGGAGCCGGGCTTCGGCTACACGATCGGCAACTCACTCCGCCGCACCCTGCTGTCGTCCATCCCCGGAGCCGCTGTCACCAGCATCCGGATCGAGGGCGTCCTGCACGAGTTCTCCACCGTGCCGGGGGTGAAGGAGGACGTCACCGACATCATCCTGAACCTCAAGGAGCTCGTCGTCTCGTCCGAGCACGACGAGCCGGTGGTCATGTACCTGCGCAAGCAGGGCCCCGGCGAGGTCACCGCGGCCGACATCGCGCCGCCGGCCGGTGTGGAGGTCCACAACCCGGACCTGCACATCGCCACGCTGAACAACAAGGCCAAGCTGGAGATGGAGCTGACGGTCGAGCGCGGCCGCGGCTACGTCTCGGCGGCCCAGAACAAGCAGCCGGGTCAGGAGATCGGCCGGATCCCGATCGACTCCATCTACTCGCCCGTGCTCAAGGTCACCTACAAGGTCGAGGCCACCCGAGTCGAGCAGCGCACCGACTTCGACCGCCTCATCCTGGACGTGGAGACCAAGGCCGCGATGCTGCCGCGCGACGCGGTGGCCTCGGCCGGCAAGACCCTCGTCGAGCTGTTCGGCCTGGCCCGGGAGCTCAACGTCGAGGCCGAGGGCATCGACATGGGCCCGTCCCCGACGGACGCCGCGCTCGCCGCGGACCTGGCCCTGCCGATCGAGGAGCTGAACCTCACGGTCCGCTCCTACAACTGCCTGAAGCGCGAGGGCATCCACTCGGTGGGCGAGCTGGTGGCCCGCTCCGAGCAGGACCTCCTCGACATAAGGAATTTCGGCGCCAAGTCCATCGAAGAGGTCAAGCAGAAGCTCAACGACATGGGCCTCTCGCTGAAGGACTCGCCTCCCGGGTTCGACCCGTCCGCCGCCGCCGACAACTACGGCGACGACGACGGCGGCTACGCCGAGACCGAGCAGTACTGATCTCCGCCTAGCCTGAAACCGATCCGGGCCCAACTGGGCCAGGATCATCCGCAACCCCGTCGCCGGTACCTGGTACGGCCGGCGGCGGAGATTTGCCACCGGTGCCTGGCACGGCCGGTGCAAGAAGGGACACACCATGCCTCAGCCCACCAAGGGCGCCCGCCTCGGCGGCGGCGCGGCTCACCAGAAGCTGCTTCTGGCGAACCTCGCGACCTCGCTGTTCGAGCACGGCCGCATCACCACCACCGAGGCCAAGGCCCGCCGCCTGCGCCCGCTGGCGGAGAAGCTGATCACCAAGGCCAAGAAGGGCGACCTGCACAACCGCCGCCTCGCGGCCAAGACGATCCGTGACAAGGGCGTCCTGCACACCCTGTTCACCGAGATCGGCCCGGCCATGGCCGACCGTCCCGGCGGTTACACCCGGATCACCAAGCTCGGCCCGCGCAAGGGCGACAACGCCCCCATGGCGGTCATCGAGCTGGTGACCGAGCAGCTGGCGGCGTCGTCCCGTCCGGCCCAGGCCGCCGCTCCGGCCGAGCCCGTCGCCGAGGCCCCCGCCGAGACCCCCGAGGTCGCGGACGAGGCCGAGGAGACCGCGGAGGAGAAGGCGGAGTAAGGCCCCGGAAGGGTTCTTTCCCGCTCGACATGTGAGGGCCCGCCGTCCCCCTACGGGACGGCGGGCTCGATCTTTGCCAGACTGGATCCCATGGTCAGGGGGGGCGATGATGCACTGGGGCACGCCGCCGGACGGGGACGGTCCCATGCCGGGGCCCCGCACCGGAGGCACGGTCGGCGGAAATCGGACAGTCGGCAGGAACTGGTTGGACGCGCGATGCCCGACGCAAAGGACAAGGAACCCCCGCCTCCCATGACCGCTCTCGTACGACTCCGGCTCGACATCGGCTACGACGGGTCGGACTTCGCGGGCTGGGCTCGACAGCCCGGCCAGCGCACCGTCCAGGGCGTGATCGAGGACGCGCTGGCCCGGGTGCTGCGGCTCGACCCCCCGCCCGTGCTCACCGTCGCCGGGCGCACCGACGCGGGCGTGCACGCCCGCGGCCAGGTCGCGCACGTGGTGGTGCCCGTCGCCGCCTACTCGGCCGTCAACGGGACGCTCCCGCGCCGCCTGGCGGGCCTGCTACCGCCGGACGTGCGGGTCTGGCGCGTCCGGACGGCCCCGGAGGGCTTCGACGCGCGCTTCTCCGCGCTGTCCCGGCGCTACGCCTACCGCGTCTGCGACGACCCCGTGGGCGTCGACCCGCTGCGCCGCCACGACGTCCTCTGGCACCCGCGCCCCCTCGACATCAGCCGGATGAACGCCGCGACGAAGCTGATGCTCGGCGAGCACGACTTCGCCGCCTTCTGCCGCAAGCGCGAGGGCGCCACGACGATCCGCGAGCTCCAGGTCTTCGAGTGGAACCGCGAGGAGAAGCACTTCGCGGTCGCCACGGTGAAGGCCGACGCGTTCTGCCACTCCATGGTCCGCGCGCTGGTCGGGGCGCTGCTGGTCGTCGGTGACGGCCGCCGCGACATCGACTGGCCCGCCGAGGTGCTCGGTGCGCGCGTCCGCGACTCGGCGGTGAACGTGGCTCCCGCGCACGGCCTGTCGCTGGAGGAGATCTCGTATCCGGACGACGCCGATCTGGCGCTCCGGGCGCAGCAGACCCGGCGCGTCCGGACCTTGGGCTAGATCCTCGTTCACGACTGAGCGCCCGGTGCCGTGCGGCACCGGGCGCTCAGTCGTTCTGCCGTTCAGACTTGGGCTCAGCCTCGGGCGCGGGCGTCCAGGGCCTTGGTGCCGTAGTCGAGGAACTGCTGGGCCAGGCCCTTGATCTGGGTGTCCTGGGGCGTGATGCGGGTGCCGTCGGTGTAGGTGGCGTACGCGTATGCGACGTAACGGCCTCGAACGGTAGCGGCAGCGTAACCGCCCGTGCCGTCGATGTCGGGCGAGTGCGGTCCGGTGAGGCCGCGGAACCACTCGTAGCGGCCCGGGTTTCCGGAGCGGCTCACCTTGACGGCCGCGTCGTGCGTCGGGAGGACGGCGACACCGCTGGTCACGGCGAACTTCTTGGAGTCGCTGACGAACGTCACGCGGACGACCGCCCGGCAGCCCTCGTGCGCGAGCGCGGCGGCCATCGAGCCGCGCGCGGTCAGGCCGCACTGGTGGTTGACCGACGATCGGTCGCGCTGGAAGTTCTGTCCGCCCAGCTGGATCGCCGGGCTCGGGAAGACCTCGGTCAGCGCGAGCGGTCTGGTGTCGGTCTTCTCGTCGTTGATGTCCACGGGGTGGTGGACGGGCGCGCTCGGCGACGGCGAGCCGCCGGCCACCGGGCGGGTCTTGTGCTTCGTGGTCTTGCCGCCGCCGTCACTGGAGACGATTCCGGCCACGGCGATACCGCCGACCGCGAGGACCGCCGCGGCGACGCCTCCGCCGATCAGCAGGCGCTTCCGCCGGCTCGCCTTGGAACCGGGTCCGCTGTTCAGCGGGCCTGCCGGGAAGACCGGCTGCGGGCCGGTGTTGCCGTCGTTCGGGCCGTCCGGGCGGAGGGGCGGCGGCTGGACGGGCGCTACCGCCGTGGCCGTCGCGCCCCCGGTGGCCGGCCTTTGCGGGACGGTCGGCATGTCGGTGACCGTGACCGGCGCGTTCTGCCTCGGGACGTCGTGGACGGTCTGCTCGACGTTCCGCTCGACCGTCGGCAGGGCCACGGCGGGCGGCAGCGTCACGCCGGGCGGAAGGATCGCGTCCGGCGTCAGGACGGGCCCGGACGTCCGGCTGTCCGTCCGCGCCTCCAGCCCGGCCGCCGGAGCCGCCTGCGGCGCCGGGGGTGGCGTGATCGCCGGCCGAGGCTCCGCGACCGTCGGCTGAGGCCCGGTCCCGTCCGCGGACGGCACCGGAGGCAGCGCCTGCGGCCCCGTCCCGTCCGCCGCCTGCCCGCCCGCGCTGGGTTGCGCGGACGGCAGCGGCTGAGGGCCAGTGCCGTCGGACTGCGCTGACGGGAGCGGCCGAGGGCCGGTGCTGGCAGCCTGCTCGGGCTGCGAGGCCGCGGGCGGCTGGATCGGCGTGCCGTCCGGGACGGTGTCGCGTGCCGGACGGGACGTCGGCTTCGGACGGGGGACGGCCCGGCGCGAGTCCACGTCGGGTGCACCCGCCCCTGCCACGAGCCGATCTTCCGGCTCCGGCACGCGCCGGTTCCCGGCCGCCGACCCCGCGCCCGGACCGGCTGCCGAAGCATGGAGCGGAGCCGCCTGGTCAGGGGCCTCGGCGGGGTGTGGCGCCGTCGGTTCCGGGCCGTCCGCGTGCGGCGGGCTCGCCGGGTCGGCAGCGGCCTCGGCATGCGGCACGGGTGCTTCCGGGCGCGGCTGGGTCGCCGGGCCGGTGGGCGCGGGCGCGGGGTCGTAGGTGGGTGCGGGGGCCGGGGTGGCCTCCGCTTGGTGTGGCGGGGAGGAAGGGGGCTCGGGGTCCGGCTCGTCCGTGTCGGTGGACTCGGCGGCCCACCAGGGGGCCTGGAGGCGGAAGGCGGTCGGGATGCGGAGTTCGCCCGCAGGGCGCGCCGGCTCGTCGTGGCCGAAGCTCGGCGGCGCGGCAGGGGCGGGGTCCGCCGCCGCCTCGGCGGGGCGGATCTCGTCAGGTTCAGGCATGGGGGTTCAGGTCCTCGTGCCGATCAGCTCCGGTAGGGCTTGCCCTCGGTCTCCCGGTAGTGCAGCGCGAAACTGAGGCCGCTGCCCTGGATCACCTGCTGGCCGAAGTCGGAGACGTCCTGGTGCGCGCTGTCGGCGATCTTCTTGCCGTCCGGCCGCTGCACCCAGGTCATGACCAGGTAGTGGCCGCGTGCCTCGGCGGTGCCGAGGGCGAGCCCGGTGCCGATCTTCTTGGTGTTGCCGGAGCCCGGCAGCGGCTTGAGGTAGGCGTCCTTGTCGGCCGCCGCCTTCACCGCCGCCTTGGCCGCGGTCTCGGTCTTGAGGTTGAAAACTCCGACGGTGCCGATGAGCTTGCCGTCGCCGCGCGTGTAGGTGGCGCGGAGCACCTGGGAGCAGCCGCCCTTCTTCACTGAGCCGGTCAGTGCCGTGCCGCCGACCGCTCCGGTGCAGTCCTTGGCGGTGTTCCAGCCGGTCCGCTTGTACTTCTCGCCCGCGCCGGAGAACGACGCCTTGCCGTAGATCTCGGCGAGGCCCAGCGGGCTGGGGTCGGTGGCCCGGGACTTCAGCTTCACCGGGTCCAGGGTCTGGGAGGGGGACGGGGACGGCTGGGTCCCCTTGGCCGGCGCGGACTTGGTCGTCGCCGTGGTCTTGTGCTTCGGCTTCGGGTCGTCCTTGAGCAGGGACGCCGCGGCGATGCCGCCGCCGATGAGCACCACGCCCGCGACGGCCGCGCCGCCGATGATCAGCGGCAGGTTGCGCTTCTTGGCCTTGCCGGGGGGCGGTCCGGCCACGTGCTGGTCGAAGCCGTCGCCGCCGAAGCCGCCCGGCCCGCCGGGGCCGGGACCGAAATCGCCCGGGCCGCCGGAGCCGTGCTCGCCCTGCCCGTACTCGCCGGGGCCTGGGCCGAAGTCGTTCTGGCCCGAGCCGAACTCGCCGCCCGGGGCGCCGAACTGGTGCTGCTGCTCGCCGAACGCGGGCGCGTGGCCGGGACCGGCCTGCGGGGCGTCGAAGCCCTGGCCGGGAGCGTTGAAGCCCTGGCCGGGAGCGGGGTCGTCGAAGCCGGGCTGGGGAGCGCCGAAGCCCTGGTCGGAGGCGGGGCCGCCGAACGCGGGCGGGTCGCCGAGGGCGGCCGTCCCGTTCGGGTCGCCGTGCCCGGACGCCGAGCGCGCCGGTTCCTGCGACAGGCCGCCCGGGGGCGCGCCGAAGGAACCGGGGGCGAACCGGTTCTGGTCGTCGTCCCACGAGACCGGCGCGGGCTCCGCGCCGCCGGGACCGTGGGGCTGCCGCGACGGCTGCTCTGCAGGCCAGCCGCCGTTTCTGCCTGTGTCACCGGGGTAACCCATGGCTCGGACCCTACCGTTCTTTACTCAGGGCTCTGGACCTTCGGCCCACCCACCATGACATGGGGGCGAACCGGACGCCGCTGGTTTCGGGAACCTCACGCGGCGTCCGCCGGAGCTCACATCCAGCCGAAGTCCTGGGTCCACAGCGGGCCGTCCGGACCGTCCGCCCGGCCGACGCCGATCGCCTTCAAACCGCAGTTCAGGATGTTGGCGCGGTGCCCGGGGCTGTTCATCCAGCCCTTCATGACGGCGGCCGCGTCCGGGAAGCCCTTGGCGATGTTCTCGGCGCCCGGCTGGGTGTAGCCCTGGCGCTTGATCCGGGTCCACGGGTCGTCGCCGTTCCGGGAGTCGTGGCTGAAGTAGTCGTGCGCCGCCATGTCCTGCGAGTGGAGGCGGGCGGCGCGGGTGAGGCGCGCGTCCAGCCGCAGCGGGGAGCAGCCCGCCTTGGCGCGCTGCTGGTTGGTCAGCTTGTAGACGGCCATCTCGGACGCGGTCGCGCCGCCGCCACCGCCGGAGCCGGAGCCGCCGTTCCCACCGGAACCAGACCCGCCGCCCGAGCCGCCCGAGCCGCCGTTTCCGCCCGATCCGCCGGACGGGGAGTCCGAGCCGCCGCCGGTCTTGCCGGACGTGGGCTTCGAGGCGGGCTTCTTCGAGCTCGGCTTGGCCTTGGGCTTCGTGCTGGGAGCCCTGGACGGCGTCCTGGACGGGCTGTCGCTGGGCGAGGCGTCCGGCTGCGTCCCGGTCTGGTCGGACGGCCCGCCCTCGGGCTTGGACGCGGCGGTCGGCTTCTGCTCGCCGCCGTCCGATGTGAGCTGGTTCACGGCGATGCCCGCGCCGACGACCAGGGCCATCGCCCCGGCCGCGCCCGCGATGATCAGCGGCGTCCGGCGCTTGCGACCGCCACCGCCGCCGGGACGGGAGTCCCAGAAGTCGCGTCCGCCGCCCGATCCACCGGACCGTCCGCCGCCGTGCGGGCCGCCATGACCGCCGCCGTACCCGGGAGGGGGCTCGTGCGGCGCCCGTCCGGTGGGGGAGTAGGCGAGCGTGTCACCGGCCTCGGGAACGTAGTTCTGGTCGCCGTGCGCGGGCGGATAGGGCTGCTGGTCGCCGTAGCCGGGGCCGTGAGCGCCCTGAGCGTGGACGGGGGCGTCCTGAGCCCTGTGAGCGCCCTGAAAGGGCTGCGCGGCCTGGGAGGCGCCGAGAGGGGGAATCGCCTCGTACGGGCGGTGCCGCTCGTGTTCCAGGGGCCGGGGCCCGGCGGGCGGGTCGAACTGGTCCGGGGCCCCGTACCCGCCGAGGGGCGCGGAGGGCGCGGGCGGGTAGGGCTCGTCCGCCCGGGGATCTCGGGGATGGGACGAGCGGGAGGCGCGGCGGGGAGGGCGCATCGAGTGCTCCTGGGGGCCGGGCCGGCGCGCTGCCGGCGAGGGGGAACCGGACGGGCGGCACCTTATCCATATATGGGACATAAGTCGTTGACCCGAGGCAACGA
>NZ_JAMZEA010000017.1 GCF_024172125.1 Actinomadura rupiterrae | reverse complement strand
CACCCGCGCCAGCGTCCCCACCGCCAGCGTCTTGGCCACCCCCGGCACACCCTCGATCAGGCAGTGGCCCCGCGCCAGCAGCGCCACCACCATCCGCTCGACCATGTGCTCCTGCCCCACGATGACCTTCTTGACCTCCGCGACCGTCCGCTGGAGCAGCGCGGCGGCCTGGTCGACGTCGTGGGCGGCGACGGTCATCTGCGGAACCTCACTGGATGGACGGCGACGGACGGCGAAGCACCCGCGGCCGCACCCGCCCCCGAAACCCCAGGGCGGCCGCGACTCCGCGGACTCCACAAGGGGATACCCCGTGGCCGGGCCGTCCCCATTTCCGACCTTACGCGATCACTGTCGGGGGTGTGGCGGGGAACACCCCACCCCGGCCCCCAGCCCCTATCCCACCGCCCCTCCAGAGGGATCCGCCGGGCACCGGAACGAACCCGTGACGCCCCCCGGACACGCGCAGCCCAGACGTAACACGGACGCTGCGCGGGTGCGGCGCGGACGCTGCGCGGGTGCGGCGCGGGTAGGGACGGGCGGCCGTGCCGGGCCTGCGCACCGGCCGGTGTTGTTAGGCTGGCGGGCATGTCGCGGCCGCTGCCTTCTGGGGACCCCGTCCGGCTGGGCCCGTTCCGGCTGACCGCCCGGCTCACCGAGACCGCCGCCGGGATCGTCTACCTCGCCGTGGACGACGACGGACGCCGCGCCAGCCTCGCCGTCCTGTCCCGCGACGCCGCCGAGGACGCCGCCGCCCGCGACCGCTTCCGCGCCGCGATCCTCGCCGCCCTCCCCAGCCCCGAACACGGCCGCACACCAGGACGGCCGTACAGCCGCACGCCCGGGCCGTCCTCGGGCACCCCGGCCGGTCAGACGCCCCCACCAGGGGTTCCGGGCGGTTCCGGCGCCCCCGGCGCGCCGGGAGCGGCAGGAGTTCCCGGGGGAGGCGGCACGGGCCCGGGTGTTCCGGGCGCTGCGGCGTCCACGCTCACCGAAACCGGCACCGGCACCGGCCAGGACGCCGGTGCGGGGCAGGGGCGGCCGCAGTTCGCCGCGCCCGACGGGATCCCCGGCGCGGACGGCCCCGGAGGCGGGGGAGTGGCCGAAGTCCTCGCCGCCCAACCCGACGGACCCGCCCCCTGGGTCGCGACCGCCTACGACGGGCGCTCCACCGGCGCCGAACGGTTCCTGGAGCCGGTCGTGCCGCACGGAGCGCTCCGCGGCCGCTGGGGCGGCATCCGGCGCCGCGGACCGCTGTTCCAGCCGTACTGGTCCGGCAACGGCGAACCCGCGCTCGCGCCCCGCCCCGGGACGGGCGCCGGAGCCGCCGCGCCGCTCCCGGTCGAGCAGCCGCCCGAACGCAGCCTGGTCGCCGCGATCCTCACCCTCGCCGGGGTCCTGGCCGTGCTGGCGGTCCTGCTGGTCGTGCTGTTCGCCTGCCAGCCGGACGTCAAGAACCCGCCGCCGCAGCCGTCCGAACCGTCCCTGCAGACCCCGCCCGACAGCCCCACCACCGTCCCGGCCACCCCCATGCCCAAACCGACACCGCAGCCGAGCACCCCCACCACCCCCGACCCGAGCGGCACCTCCGGCGGCGGCGACGGCGGCTCGGTCTGAACCGTCCGGCCCGCAGGCCGCTCCGATCGGCTCGGTGGGCCCAGTGCCTTGTGGGGCAGGGCGTCCGGCGGTGAGGATGATCCCGTGCTGAACACACTGGCCGCCTTCCTCGGCGCGGCGTTCCTCATCGCCATGGTGCCCGGCCCGAGCACCGTCGTCATCGTCCAGCGGGCCGCCAAGCAAGGACGCCGCGCCGGACTCGCGACCGTCCTCGGCAACGAGACCGGCGTCCTGGCCTGGGGCCTGGCCGCCGCGCTCGGCCTGTCGGCCCTGCTGATCGCCTCCCGCGTCGCCTACGACGGCCTGCGCATCGTCGGCGCCGCCGTCCTGGTGTGGTTCGGGCTCCGCGCCCTCTGGCAGTCCCGCCGCCGCACCACCACCGAAACCGCTGAAACCGGGGAAACTGCCGCTGCCGACGCGTCCGACGCGGACGCGGGCGGCAGCGGGAACGCCGCGCCGACCGGGGTCGGACGCTGCTACCGGCAAGGCGTCGTGACCAGCTTCGCCAACCCCAAGGCCGGCGTGTTCGCCGTGTCGTTCCTCCCGCAGTTCGTCCCGCACGGCGTCCCGGTCCCGCTCGCCCTCATCGCCCTGTCGGCGCTGTGGGCCCTGGTCGACCTGGTCTGGTACACGCCGATCGTGTGGCTGGCCGGCGGCGCCGGACGCGTCCTGCGCCGCCCCCGCGTCCGCCGCACCCTCGAACGCGTCTCCGGGATCGTCCTGCTCGGGTTCGGGCTGCGCCTCGCCACCGACTCCGCCTGACCCGCCCACCACGCCACCGACGGGGGACCGGCGGGGGACCACGGCGGCCCGGCGGCGCTCCGGGCCCCACCGGCCACCCCCGCCACCACCGTCCGGAGATGATCACCTCGGGCTCTACGCTGGGGCGATGACCACTTCCCTGGACGCGCTCGCCGACCGGTACGTCGACCAGATGGCCGCACTCGACCCGTGCCTGGCCGCGATGATGGGCATCGCCGGCCAGGACGACCGGCTCACCGACTACAGCCCCGACGGCGACGCCGCCCGCGCGGAACTGTCCCGCACCACCCTCGCCGCCCTCGACAAGACCCCCCTCGCCGGCACCGACCACGAGCGGATCGCCGCCGGCGTCCTGCGCGACCGCCTCGAAACCGACATCGCCCTGGACGACGCCGGCGTCCGCGACGAGGCCCTGGACACCACCGACGGCCCCCTCCAGCGCCTCCGCCAAGCCGTCGAACTCCTCGACCAGGGCCCCGCCACCCGCTGGGAACCCGTCCTGGCGCGCCTCACCGCCCTCCCCGCAGCCCTCACCGGCCTCCGAACCTCCCTCACCGCCGCACGCCGGCGCGGACGCGTCGCCGCGATCCGCCAGATCCGCCGCAACATCCAGGTCGCGCACACCGCCCCCGCCTACCTCACCGACCTCGCCGAACGCTACGCCCGCTACGGCGGAGGGCCCCTCGCCGAGCCGCTCACCACCGCCGCCCGCGACGCCGCCGCGGCCCTCCACGACTTCGCCACCTGGCTCGAAACCGACCTCGCGCCCCACGCCCCCACCCGCGACGCGCTCGGCCGCGACCGCTACACCCTCGGCGTCCGCGACAACCTCGGCACCACCCTGGACCTGGAGGCCACCTACGCCTGG
This sequence comes from Actinomadura rupiterrae, assembly GCF_024172125.1. Lineage (GTDB taxonomy): Bacteria > Actinomycetota > Actinomycetes > Streptosporangiales > Streptosporangiaceae > Spirillospora > Spirillospora rupiterrae. Next base: position 235,879 of record NZ_JAMZEA010000017.1, on the reverse strand, counting down.
GGCTGGACCGAACTCGCCCGCATCGAGACCGCCATGGCCGACGAGGCCGCCCGCATCCGCCCCGGCGCCACCGTCGCCGAAGTCATCACCGCCCTCGACCACGACCCCGCCCACCGCGTCACCGGCGCCGACAACTTCCGCCGCCACCTGCAGGACCTCGCCGACCGCGCCATCGACGACCTCGACGGCACCCACTTCACCATCCCCGACGCCCTGCGCACCATCGACTGCCGCATCCCGCCCGTCCCGTCCGGGATCTACTACCTCGCCCCCGCCGAAGACCTCTCCCGCCCCGGCACCGTCTGGTGGACCGTCCCCGCCCCCGACACCGAAATGATCACCTGGACCGTCCCGGCGACCATGTACCACGAAGGCGTCCCCGGCCACCACCTGCAACTCGGCGCCACCACCCTCAACACCACCACCCTCAACCGCTTCCAGCGCACCGCCAGCGAACTCCACCCCGGCCACTGCGAAGGATGGGGCCTGTACGCCGAACGCCTGATGGACGAACTCGGCTACTACCGCGACCCCGCCCACCGCCTCGGCATGCTCGCCGGCGGCCAGCAGCTCCGCGCCGCCCGCGTCGTCCTGGACATCGGCCTGCACCTCCAGCTGCCCATCCCCGAAGGCACCGGCTTCCACGACGGCGAAACCTGGAACGCCGACCTCGGCCGCGAGTTCCTCACCCTCCACGGCGGCGCCATGACCCCCGCCGAAGTCGCCTTCGAAATCGACCGCTACCTCGGCCGCCCCGGCCAGGCCATCGCCTACAAGCTCGGGGAGCGGATCTGGCTGGAGGCCCGCGACACCGCCCGCCGCCGCGACGGCGACGCCTTCGACCTCAAGGCCTTCCACCAGCACGCCCTCGACCTCGGCCCCATGGGCCTGGACCGCCTCCGCGCCGAACTCACCCGCCCCGCCTGACCCACCACCTCCCCCCGGCCGGACGCCCCGACCGCCCCGGCCGGGGGAGCAGGACCGGCGAGGACGAGCCGCGAGCCCAGGGAGTCGAGTCGCGAGCCGGGGGAGAGGCGAGGCGGGGGAGAGGGTCGGGGACGAGGGTCAGGGGAGGCCGGTCACGCGGAGAGTCAGGTTCAAACGCCCCGCGTCCAGACCGATCCCGCGCGGCGCCGTCCCCGGCAGGACCTTGGTGACACCGTGGAACGCCAACCGGTTCGGCCCCCCGAACACCAGCAGATCACCCGACTCCAGCACCACGTCCTGCCACGGCCGCCCCCGCCCCAGAGGATTCCCCAACCGGAACACCCCCGCATCACCGACGCTGAGCGACACCACCGGCGCGACACTCCGCTCGTCCCTGTCCTGATGCAGACCCATCCGCGCGTCGGCGTCATAGAAGTTCACCAGCGCCACATCCGGCGCATACGGATCCGCCGTCAGGGCGGGGGACAGGCGCGCGGCGTCCGCGAGACCCCGGCGCCCCAGATCACCCAGCCACCCCGGGAACGGCTTCACCGGCACACCGTCCACCTGCCGCACATACCGGTACGGCTCCCAATGCCAGCCCAGGCACACCGTCCGCACCGACATCACCCCACCGCCCGGCAACCGCACCCGCCGCATCCCCGCCGGACCCCGCGCCCACCCCCGGCACGCCACCACCAGCTCCGCCTGCGCGTCCAGGTCCAGCCACCCCGGCACATGCACCACCCCCGCAGCCACCTCACGCGCCGGCCGCGGAACCAAAGCCTCCACCCCGCCGATCCTCCCAGACCACCACGAACCGGCGCCCCCGCCCCGCACCGGCCGCTCACTCCGCCGCACCCGGCCGGAGCCAGGGCCAGGCGAACGAACTCGTCCTCGTCCTCACCCGCCGAACACCCGGATAACACGACGCCCCCCAGAACCTCCCAGGTCAGGGGACCAGGACGATCTTCCCGTGCGTGTGGCCCCGCTCCAACTCCGCGAACGCCTCCCGCACCCGCTCCAGCGGATACGTCCGCGCGATCGGCACATCCAGCTCACCCCGCGCGGCCAGCCGCGCCAGCTCACCCACGACCACCGCCGACGCCGCCGCGCCCTCACCGAACGTCCGCGCCCCGACCCGCGCCGCCGCCGCCCAGTCCCGCGAGGTGTTGATCCGCTCAGGCCGCACGCCCAGCTCAACCGCCAGATCGACATAGCCCGCACCGAACGTGTCGATGAACGCGTCCACCTTCCCGCCGCTCACCTGACGGATCCGCTCACCCACACCGTCCCCGTACGCGACCGGGACGACACCGTGCTCCTCCAACCAGGCATGGTTCGACTCACTCGCCAACCCGACCACCACCGCACCGCGCCGCCGCGCCAACTGCACCGCCAGCGACCCCACACCACCCGCCGCACCCGACACCACCACCGTGTCACCCGGCCCCGGATCCACCGCGAACACCGCCGCATACGCGGTCGTCCCCGCCACATACAGCGACCCGGCCACCTCCCACGCCAACCCGTCCGGGCGGGGGACCAGGTTCACATCCTCAACCACCACCAACTCCGCGTGACTCGCCCGGCCGTGCGTGAAACCGACGACCTCGTCACCCACCGCGAACCCCCGCACCTCCGGCCCCGCCTCGACCACCACACCCGCCAGATCGCTGCCCTGCCCGGACGGGAACCTCGCCGGCCACCGCCCGTGCCGCGCACCCCGCCGGATCATCACCTCACCCGGCTGGATCCCCGCCGCCCGCACCCGCACCAGCACCTGCCCCGCCCCCGGCACCGGACGCCCGACCTCCTCCACCCGCAGAACGTCCAGCTCCCCGTACTCATGGAACCGCACCGCCTTCACCGCACCCACCCCTCACTCGACCCGCCGACATCCGCGGCGCACGCCGATCCTCCCGCCCCTCACCACCCCTTGAGGAGCGGAGCCGCTTCCCTAGGACCCGCAACCCCAGGCTCCGGCCCCCTGCTCCCCGCCGCGTCCACGATGCGGTTCGACGTCCGGGATGCTGGCCCCCCGACCGCCCCGGCCACCCCGACGACCGAGAAACGGTGACACCCCCCGTGAAACAGGCATGGACCGCCCGCACCCTCGCCCCGCTGATCGCCGCGCCCGCTCTCGTCGGCGACGCCCTCATCACCGTCGACGCGGACGGTCACGTCTACTCCTTCGACGCCCTCACCGGCGCCGAACACTGGCGGAACAGCGACACCGCAGTCGACTGGAGGGAGAACGGCTACGCGTTCTCCCTCACCCCCGCGGCATGGAACGACCGGCTCTTCATCGAAGGGACGTCCGGCCTCCACGTCCACGACCTGCACTCGGGAGAACTCGTCCGGACCCTCGACGGCCCCACCGCCTCCTGCCCGACCGCACACCGGTGAACAACTCTGGTGCCACCGCTTCGACCCCGCCCTCGAGTCGTCCTCGACCGAAGCCGTCGCCGTCGCGGACGGCACCGTCTACGCAGCCCTGGCCGTCTGCGGCAGCCCGTCCTCACCCTCCCCGGAGGACGCCGACATCGTCCTGCACGCCATCGACATCGCCTCCAACACCACACGCTGGACGCACACCCTGCCGAGCATCGCCGCAGCACCCGAAATCCACGACCGCGTCGTGTACACGGCCACCGGCAGCGGCGAGATCACCGCGCTCGACGCCGCCACAGGCGCGCCGCTCTGGACCGCCGAGACGGGGGAGCGGATCTCCCACGACCTCGTCGACGAACCCGACGACGGCTACGACGAAGGCGACAGAGCCGTCCTGAAAGCGGACGACACCCTCTACATCCGCACCAACGCTGGCATCATCGCGCTCCGCTGACGAAGGACGAACCGCCCCTATCGGCGGCTCCCGGGAAGCTACTTGACATAATGTGCATTATCAACCAAGGGGGAGAGTGCCAGAAGGAGGGGTGAAACGGACATCCGCAGCGCGGGATCGCCGTGCGTCGTGCGCTGCGGGACGACGGAGACGCGTCGCCGGCCGCAGGCGGCGCGCGGCGTTCGGACGGTGGTGTCAGCGGACGACGCGGAGCAGCAGGCTTGTCGCGCCGGGCGTTGTCACTGTCCGTAGTTGCTCCAGGCGGACGCTGCGGCCGCCAGGATGCGAGAACAAACGGACGCCGTCGCCCAGCAGCACCGGCAGCACCGTCACGTACACCTCGTCCAGCAGGCCCGCCTCGATGCACTGCGCCGCGACCTGCGCACCGAGCACACCCACGTTCTTCTCCCCGGCCGCCTCACGCGCCGCCGCGACCGCGCGCTCCAGGTCGTCCACGAACGTCACCCCCGGCACCGGCCGCTCCGGGATCCGGTGCGTCAGGACGAACTGCCGCCCCTCCCAGCCTCCCCCGTACGGCTCGCCCTCGTGTTCGGTGCCCTTGTGCGGATCGTCCCCGCCGAACGTGCGGCGCCCCACCAGCAGCGCACCCGTCCCCGCCATCAGGTCGCCGGCGGACGTGTCCGGCGACAGGTACCCGGCCATCCACCCCATGTCACCGCCCGGTCCCGCGATGAACCCGTCCAGCGACATCGCGCACTGGTACTGCACGGCCATACGTCCTCCCACGTTTCGGGCTTTCGAGGAACGACCACGCCGCGCGCCGGAATTCATCGCCCGGCCGGACGCGGTGTCGCTACGCTCGTCCGGATGAGCGCCCCGACCGTGAACGCGCCGGACCTGGACCTGCCGCGCCTGGCCGCGCGCGCCGTCCGGGACGGCATCGGCAAGCTCGTGGTCGGCGCCGTCGTGCACGACCAGGGCAAGGTGCTGATCCTGCGCCGCTCTCCCACCGACCCGTTCCTACCCGGAATCGAAGAGCTCCCGTCCGGCGGCGTCGACGACGGCGAGAGCCTCGCGGACGCGCTGGCCCGCGAGCTCGCCGAGGAGATCGGCTGGGACGGCCCGCTCGACCTCGACGCCGGGTTCGTCGCGACGTTCGACTACCTGACCGGCTCGGGCCGCCGCGCGCGGCAGTTCACCTTCGGGCTGCCGTCCAACGCGTCCGCCGTGGTGCTCAGCGACGAGCATGTCGGTTTCCGCTGGCTCGAGCCGGTGGAGCTGGACGGTTCCGACGTGACACCCGAGACCGCCGGCACGGTGCGCGCCTGGGCGGCGTCCCGCCACCCCCTCCCCTGAATCCGGACGAAAGTCGCAAAGATTGCCATATCGGACAGAAGGGGGATTCTGTTCGGTTTGATCAGTCCGCGGGAAGATCGCGCCGATCCCTTGACCCGCGGCGCGCCGCGCGCACAATCGTTAAGGCCACAACGGCGTCGCGGCGACAGGAGACGGCAGATGAAGAAGCTCACCATCCGGACGGCACTCGCCCTGGGAATCGGACTCGCGTCCCTCACCGGCCTCGCCGGTACCGCGAGCGCCGCCCCCGCCCACCCCGCAGGCGGCCCCGCCTGCATCGGCTGCTGGTAGACGGGATCCGCCAGCAGTAGTTCGAGTATGAGGTCGGCCGGCGGCGCACACGGCACCGCCGGCCCGCAGTCCTGCGCCGACATCGAACCGGTCCAGGAAGTCGCCACCCTCCCGGTAGGTGGCACTCCTCCCCCATACGCGCTTGCCAACCGCCGCCGTGCTGGACAAAAGCTGAGCAGCGAGGCCCTTGTGCCAGGTCTCGTCATCGGCCATCTCGGGGAGGCCGCCGCCGGGCTCCGTGGCGTGACGGGCCGGGCGGTTGCTGCTCAAGCCGCTCCTCCCCCGGCGGCCTCTCCCCCGGCCGGTGTTGAGCCGGACGCCGCGTTTGCCCGGCTCAACATGGTTGCCGTCCGTCCGGCGCGGAGTGGGGTTAGAGGAGTTCGGGTGGCGGCGTTGCGGAGGGCGGATTCGACGCGGCGGTTGCTGGTCATGGTGGCGGTGACGGCGGTCATGGCGAGTAGGAGGGCGGCGGCGGTGTAGAGGGGGGTGCGGACGTCGTAGGCGGTGGCGAGCCAGCCGCCGAGGACGGCGCCGAAGGGGGCGGCGCACATGGCGAGCATGCGGGAGGTGGAGGCGACGCGTCCGATGAGGTGGGCGGGGACGATCGCCTGCCGGAGGGAGGGGCCGAGGACCATCGTGGCGCCCATGCCGGCGCCGCAGGCGGCGAGGGCGAGGCCGGCGGTGTAGGGGTCGGGGGCGGCGGCGAGGGCGAGGATGGCGAGGCCTTCGGTTGCGGCGGTGCAGGTGAGGGCGGTTCCGGTGCCGAGGCGGCGGCCGAGGGGTGAGGCGAGGGCGGAGCCGAGGAGGCCGCCTGCGGCTTCGGCGGTGAGGAGGAGGCCGAATCCGAGGGTGCCGGTGCCGAGGCGGTCGTGGGCGTACAGGGCCAGGACGGTGTCGACGGCGACGAAGGCGATGTTCCCGACGGCGGGGCGGAGGGCGAGTCCGAGGAGGAGCCGGTCGCGGAGGACGTGGGCGGCTCCGGCGCGGGCTTGGCGGAGCAGGGAGTCGTGGGTGTTGCGCGCGGGGGCGGGCATGGGGGGCAGTGTTCGGACGAGGAGTGCGGACAGGGCGAACGATAGGGCGTCGGTGAGCAGGGGGAAGGCTCGTCCGAGGGCGAGGAGGGCGCTGCCGGCGGGTGGGCCGGCGAAGGCGGAGGCGGCGGTCTGGGTGCCGCGGAGGCGGGAGTTGGCGCGTTCCAGGAGGGCGGGGTCGCGGCCGAGGAGGTCGGGGAGGTAGGCGGTGGCGGCGGTGTCGAAGAACAGCGCGCCGAGGTTGAGCAGGAACGCGGTGGCGGCGAGGAGGGGGATGCTGAGTGCGTCGAGGGCGGCGGCCGCGGCGGGGAGTGCGAGCAGGAGCGCGCGTGCGGTGTCGGCGGTGGCCATGGTGCGGCGGCGGTCCCAGCGGTCGACCAGTGCGCCGCCGAGGACGCCGAACAGGAGCCAGGGCAGGGTTCCGGCGGCGGTGACGGCGGCGAGGGCCATGGGGTCGCGGGTGACGGTGAGGGCCAGCAGCGGGAGGGCGGCGTGGGTGACGCCGTCGCCGAGTGAGGAGATGGTCTGCGCGGTCCAGAGGCGTCCGAACCCGGCGGGTGTCTTGGTCGCGGGGGCGGGCGGGGTCATTCGGTGGTGGTCTCCTGGGCCTGGCGGGGGGCGGGGCGGAATAGGGCGAAGGTGAGTGAGGCGTCGGGGAGGGCGGGGTCGGACAGGGCGCGGTATTCGTCGGCGAGGGCGTGCAGCTTCTCCCCCAGTTCGGTGAGTTGCCGGTCGGTGAGGCGCAGGTGGGTCATGCGGACGTGGCGTTCGGTGTCGGGTGGGGATGCTTCGAGGTCGGCGACGGTGTTGCGGAGCAGGAGGTCGGGTTGTCCGGGGGCGGGTTCGGGGAGGACGACCGATCGTGCGGCCATGGCGTAGTAGCGCTCGGTGACGCCGCGGACTTTGCGGGTGCGGACGACTTTGACCAGGCCGGCGCGTTCGAGGAGGCGGACGTGGTAGCTGGAGCTGCCTTTGGCGAGGCCGACGCGCTGGGCGATCTGGGTGATCGTCGCGGGTTCGAAGCGGAGGGCGGCCATGATCCGGTGGCGGGTGAGGTTGGAGACGGCGCGGAGTTGCTCCTCGGTGGTGACGTGGAGCGTCTCGGGGAGATCGTCGGGCACGCGCCCAATGGTCAACGATTCTTGACCATTGCGCAAGCCCTTTCCCGCGGCGTCTTTCCGCGCTGGTCAGGGCCGGTCAGGGCCGGTCGGTGGCGGTCGGTGCGCGGCGCACCAGCAGCAGCGCGACGGGGACGGCGGCCAGGGCGATGAGGCCGCACGCCCACAGCGCCTGGTGGAACCCGCCGGTGAGGGCGTCCGCGGCGGGGTGGCCGCGGGTGAGCAGGGTCCGGGAGTGGGAGGCCGCGACGGTCGAGGCGATCGCGATGCCGATCGCGCCGCCGAGCTGCTGGGAGGAGTCGATGAGGCCGGAGGCGATACCGGCGTCGCGTCCGGTGACGCCGGTGAGCGCTCCGATCGACACGGGGATGAACACCCAGGTGACGGCGCCGGTGAGGAAGAGCGGCCCGGCGAGGTCGGTCCAGAACGCCGCGTGGGCGGGGGCCTGCGCGGCCCACAGGATCCCGGCCGCGGTGAGGGTCATGCCGGTCGCCATGACGAGTGTGAGGGACGTCCGGGCGACGAGGGCCTGGGCGGGGGCGGCCAGGACGACTCCGGTGACGCCGACGGTGAGCCAGGCCAGGCCGGTGGTCATGGCGGAGTAGCCGAGCACCTGCTGCATGAAGAGGGTGCCGATGAAGATGTAGCCGTAGAAGCCGGCGCCGAGCAGGAACCCGACGGCGTTGGAGCCGGCGAGGGTGGTCAGGCGGAGCAGCCGCAGCGGCAGCAGCGGCGCCGCGGCCCGGGCCTCGACGGCGATGAAGGCGAGGAGCAGGGCAGCGGCGGCGGCGAGGACGGCCAGGGTGCGGGGGGCGGTCCATCCGGTGGCGGGCGCCTGGGAGATGGCGTAGACGGCGAGGACGAGGGAGCCGGTGATGGTGGCGGCGCCGGGCAGGTCGTAGCGGCGGTGCGCGATGTCGGGGCGGCTCTCGGGGACCAGGCGGCGGGTCAGCAGCAGCGCGGCGCCGCCGATGGCGACGTTCATGTAGAAGATGTAGGGCCATCCGGCGTAGCGGGTGAGGGCGCCGCCGGCCAGGACGCCGAAGGTGGCGCCGCTGGCGCCGACGGCTCCCCAGATGCCGAGGGCCTTGTCGCGTGCGGGGCCTTCGGGGAACAGGTCGGTCACCAGGGACAGCGCGGCGGGCAGGACGGCGGCGGCGCCGAGGCCCTGCAGGCCGCGCATGGCGATCAGGAAGGTCCCGCCGGTCGCCGGTGCGCAGGCGAGGGAGGCGGCGGTGAACAGGGCGAGTCCGGCGGTGAAGACGCGGCGGCGGCCGAGGAGGTCGGCGGCGCGGCCGCCGAGCAGCAGGAAGCCGCCGAAGGTGATGGCGTAGGCGGTGACGACCCACTGCAGGTCGGTCTCGGCGATGTGGAGTCCGGTGCCGATGGTGGGGAGGGCGACGTTGACGACCAGCAGGTCGACGGCGGTCATGAAGTAGGCGACGGCGAGCAGCGCGAACGCCGGCCAGGGGCGCGTCGCGGCGGGTGGCGCGGGGGTCCGGTCGAGGGTGTCGTGGCCGGTGTCGGCTGCGGTCATGGAGGGCTCCAGGGGTCACGGGTGGCACGGGTGGACGGTGTCACCAGGTGGAGCACCGGCCGCGGCGCGGATTCGCCGCTGCGGCGGCGATGAATCCGGGGGCCCGCCGGTGTTCCATGGGCAGGGCCCGTTTCGAGCGGATGGGCCTGTTTCCCCGTGGCAGGTCCGTTTCCAGGCGGCCGGACGAAAGGACAGTCCCACCATGACCGAGGCGATCCTCGCCCTTGCGCAGGCCGGGGACGGTGAGGCGTTCCGGGAGCTCGTCGATCCGCACCGGCGCGAGCTGCAGGCGCACTGCTACCGGATCCTGGGGTCGGTGCAGGACGCCGAGGACGTGCTTCAGGAGGTTCTGTTGGCGGCGTGGCGTTCGATCGGCCGGTTCGACGGCCGGTCGCTGCGGGGGTGGCTGTTCCGGATCGCCACCAACCGGTGCCTGAACTTCCTGCGCGGCGAGTCGCGCCGCCCGCGTCCGGTGGTGCTGCCGGACGGCGGGCAGGGGGTGCCGGACGACCCGTGGTGGCTGGAGCCGTATCCCGGTGACCTGGACGACCTGGTGCCGGGTCCCGAGGCGCGGTACGACGCGCGCGAGTCGATCGCGCTGTCGTTCGTGGCGGGGCTGCAGCACCTGCCGCCGCAGCAGCGCGCGGTGCTGGTGCTGCGGGACGTGCTGGGGTTCCCGGCCGCGGAGGCGGCGGAGATCCTCGGGACGACGCGGGCGGCCGTCAACAGCGCGCTGCTCCGGGCCCGGGCGGGGCTGCCGCCCGGCGCGCGTCCGCAGGACGTGCCGGTGCCGCGGACGGCGGCCGAGGCGGCCGTGGTCGACCGGTTCGTCAGCGCGTTCCAGCGGTTCGACCTGGCGGAGCTGGTGGCGCTGCTGACCGACGACGCGCGGCTGACGATGCCGCCCGAACCCACCGACTACCGCGGCGCCGAGGCGGTCGCCCGGTTCATCCTGCAGTTCCACCAGGGGCAGGAGATGAAGCTGCTGCCGACGCGCGCCAACGGCCAGCCCGCGCTGGTGCTGTACCTTCCCGATCCGCACGCGCGGCTGTGGCGCCTGTGCGGTCTGATCGTGCTGACGCTGCGGGGCGAGCAGGTCCGGGGGCTCGTCCGGTTCACCGGTTCGTCCCTGTCGGCCTCGTTCGGGTTCCCCCGCACCCTGCCGCGCGGCTGACACCCGCCCGGGGCCTCACCGCCGCGCGGCGCCGGGCGGCGCCGGCGGTGGGGCGGTCAGCGGCCGGGGTGGCGGGAGGCCATCCAGGAGATGTCCTCGCCGGTGTTTCCGTGGGTGCCGCGTTCCCAGGCGCGTATGTCGCGGCGGTTCTCGCGGATGGCCGACGGGAAGCCCGCGCCGATGCCCACGCGGCGCCCCTCCCGGCGCGCCCGCCGGTCGACCAGTGCACCCAGCGCCAGCAGGACCGCGAAGACCCCGGCGATGGCCAGCAGCAACCCCATAGGACCGATCATCGCCCAGCCCGGTGCGGGACCGCCAGCGCCGGCGTGGCCTGTTCAGGCCGGGACATTCCCGGCCTGAACAGTGCCGGGGCATTCCGGGACGGAACAGTAGGGTGGCGCGCGTGCGGAGACATATCGCGTTCGAGCGGCTCTACAACTTCCGGGACCTGGGCGGCTACCGCGGCGACGGCGGACGCACCGTCGGCTGGGAGCGGCTGTACCGGTCCGACTCCCTCGGCAAGCTGGTCCCCGGCACCGCGGACTGGGACCGGTTCCTCGGGCTCGGCGTCACGACCGTCATCGACCTGCGGTACCCGTGGGAGATCGAGCGGCGCGGGCGCGTCCCCCACTACGACGGCCTGGACTACCACAACCTCAGCATCGAGCACCGGCCCTACGACCAGGCCGAGATCGACCCCGGCGCCGACCCGTGGCGGTACCTGGCCGGCAAGTTCGCCGAGGTCGCCGAGGACGGCGTGAAGGAGCTCGCGGCCGTCCTGGAGGTCGTCGCCGCCGCCGAGGGGCCGGTCGCGTTCCACTGCGCCGCCGGCAAGGACCGCACCGGCATGGTCGCGGCGCTGCTGCTGTCGCTGGCCGGGGTGGACGAGGCCGACATCCTCGCCGACTTCGCCCTGACCGAGCTGGCGACCGACCGGTTCGTCGCCGACTGGCGCGCCGACAACCCCGGCCGCGAGCTGCGCTGGCCCGGGTACGGGCGCGCCCCCGCCGACGTGATGCGGCACTTCCTGACCGACCTCACCGGACGCTACGGGTCCGTGCAGGGGTATGTCGGTGACCGCCTCGGTGTCGGGGACGAGGTGACCGCGCGGCTGCGGGAACGGATCCTGCAAGGGTGAGGGGACGCCTCGGTGGCGTCCGCGCAGGGCGCTGCGGGAAGTGCGTGCTCGCCACGATGCGCCGGGCCGGGCCGTCCCGGCAGGATGGGATCCACAAGAGCTGAGACGTTGAGAGGCGGAGTGGCCATGTGGGTGCCCGACTGGTTGCAGTGGACCTGACGCGCCGCGTCGACACAGGGCCCCTCCCGGCGCCGGGAGGGGCCCTTTCCCTGTCGCGGGCCCGGGTTGTCGGTGGCGGGCGGTAACGTCCGGCGGGTGCGACCCACCGATGTGCAGCGGCTGACGGTGGCGGAGGCGGTCGACCGCTACGCCGAGATGGTGCGGGCCAAATGCTCCACCGGGGCGCTGGCCCCCGCCACCGCCGAGGTGTACGCCCGCGACGTGCACACCTTCGCCGAACTCGCCGGACCCGACCGCGTCCTGGACGACCTCACCGGCGAGGACGTCGACGAGACGCTGCTGAAGTTCGCGCGCAAACCCGACGGACGCCGCACCACCGACCCCCGCACCGCCCCCCGCACGGGCGCCCCTCGACCCTCGCGCAGCGGCGGCGCCGGACCGTCCCAGGAGCGGCGGGCGGGGGGTGCGGTGCAGAGCGCCGCCTCGCAGGCGCGGTTCCGCCGGTCGGTGTCGGCGCTGTTCCGCCACGCGGTGGTGTCCGGCTGGGTGCACCTGAACCCGATGGCCGCCGCGACCGTCCGCCCCAAGCACCGCGGCGGGCTCCGCGCCGAGCGACGGGCGCTCACCGCCGAGCAGGCCGGCGGGCTCGTCGGCGCCGCGCGCGGCCTGGCCGACTCCCCCGCCCCGCCCGCCGCCGGACGCTCCGACCAGCGCACCGAACTGCGCGACGCGCTGATCGTGCTGCTGCTCGCCGCCGTCGGGCCCCGCGTGTCGGAGCTGACCCGCGCCAACGCCGAGGACTTCTTCGTCAACGCCGGCGTCCGCTACTGGCGGATCTTCGGCAAGGGCGGCCGCACCCGCGACGTCCCGCTCCCCCGCCCCGTCGCCGATGTCCTGGACGCCTACCTCGCCGGCGGGCGCCCCCTGCTCGACCGCGGCCGCGAACCCAAGGCGCTGCTGCTGTCCTGGCGCGGCAACCGCCTCGCCCGCGGCGACGTGCAGGCCGTCATCGACCGCGTCCAGGCCCGCGTCGACCCCGAGCACCGCCGCACCGTCACCCCGCACGGCCTGCGCCACACCACCGCCACCCACCTGCTCGCCGCCGCGACCGACATGGACGCCGTCCGCCGCGTCCTCGGCCACGCCGACCTGTCCACCCTCGGCCGCTACCGCGACGAGCTCCCCGGCGAGCTGGAGGCCGCGATGCGCGTCCACCCCCTCCTCGGCCGCGTCCAAGCCACCGACACCCCCTGACACCCGACCCGCGAGAACGCGACACCAACGCGGCACCCCGGTCATCGGACGCGCCCCTCGGGCGCGCCCGGTCGTCGCACGCTTGGCCGTTGCACGCCTCGGTTGTCGCATGCCTGGCGCCCGGAACCTCCCCGGCTCGGAGATCACCCCGGCGCGGCTCGTGCACCACCGTCGTCGACCCGCGCGCGGCAGGCGCGACCCGAGACGCCGCCGGCGCGGTCCCAGCGGCGCACCGATCGGCCATGAGCCGATCAGGGGCCGCGATCAGCGGGCGCCGGCCCGGGCGGGTCAGGGCGTCCAGTGCGAGGGGCGGGTCAGGTCGGTGGGGATGCGGGTGGCGGTGTCGCCGCGGGCGGCGTTGAGCTGCGGCTGGGTGAGGAACAGCGCCGAGGACAGGTCCGCGCCGTCCAGGACGGTCGCGCGCAGGTCGGCGCCCAGCAGGTCCGCGTGCCGCAGGTCGGCGCGGGTGAGGTCGGCGCCGATGAGCAGCGCGCCGCGCAGGTCCGCCGCCTTCAGGTCCGCGCCGCGCAGGTCGCGTCCGGTGAGGTCGGCGCGCTGGTGGTCGCGGGGTTTCGGGTTGTGGCGGCGGCGTTCCAGCCGGCCGGCGGTGCGCAGCAGGTCCGCGGCGGCCGCGTGCAGCGCGGGCAGGTCCGCCTGGAGCAGCGTCCCGGCGTCCTGGCGGGTGAGGTCGTCCAGCTCGGTGAGCATCCGCTCGATCCGGCCGCGGACGGGCGCGGCGCCGGGGAGCGCGGCGGCGTGGTGCAGGTGCCACAGCAGCTCGTGCAGGTGCCGCATCCGCGGGTAGACCTCGGTCATCAGCGGCCTCAGCTCCGGATGGGCGCGCCAGTCGCGCCCGCCGAAGGTGTGCTGCGACAGCTTCTGCCCCGCGCCCAGGCACTCGTACACCGTGCAGCCGGTGAACCCCTTGTCCTTCAGCCGCGCGTGGATGCCGCAGCGGTGGTCGGCGGCCAGGTTCGGGCAGGGCTGCCCGGCGGCCTTGGTCAGCGCGAAGTCGCTGGACCGGGTGAAGGGCAGCACGACGCAGCACAGGCCGAAGCAGCGCGAGCAGTCGGCGCGCAGGTCGTCGAGCGGGATGCGGGATGTGGCGGGCACGGGCGGGGCCGTTCTGGACGGGACGCCGGGGACCAGGTCGTTCGTCCCCGGAGCCGGTGGGCGATGGCGGCCGGGGCGCGGGGCCCCGGGGCCGGTGGCGGGTCGGTGCGGCGCCGGTCCGGGCCGCACCCCCTTTTCATTGTGCCTGGTGGTCGCGGGTGAGCAGGGTGCGTCCGAGGGCGTAGGCGCCGGCGAGGTCGTCACCGCGGTAGTCCAGCGCCGCGATGTCGGCCAGGTGGTGGTCGGCGTTCACCGCCACCGTGTGCGGCAGGTGCCGGAACAGCGGCGCGTCCGACATCGAGTCCCCGTAGGCGATGCAGCGGTCCACACCGAGGCCGTGCCCGGCGCGGACCCGGTCGGCCACCGCGACCTTGTCCGCCGGGGTGAGGATGTCGCCCGGCTCCGGCGGCCCCGCCAGCGGCAGCGGCGGGAACCGCGACGCGACGACCTCGTCGAACCCCAGCTCCAGCAGGTGCCGCGCGAAGAAGTCCGGCGACATCGTGATCACCAGCGAGTGCTCCCCGCGCGCCCGGATGTCGGCGCAGACCTCCCCGATCCCGCTCAGCCACGGGCTGCCGGCGTAGGCGGACGCGACCGTCGCCGGGGTCAGGCCGTCCCGCCAGATCGCGTACAGCGCGGTCGAGAACGTCTTCGTGTCGATCTCCTCGGCGGCGAACCGCGCCTCCAGGGCGCGCAGCTGCGCCTCGGTCCCGGTGTGACGGGCGATCTGCAGGCTCGCGGTCGAGCCCGTCAGCAGCGTCCCGTCCATATCGAAAATGTGCAGGATTCCCACAAATCGAGCATTCTCCCAGGCCGGGGCCGCCCGCCGCGACGCGATTTTCCCCGAGCCAGCCGCGCAGACGGCCTGCTCAGGCGGCGCGGACGGGCTGCGCGGACGGTTCCGACCGCGGCGCGGTCAGGGGGCGCGGTCCTTCTTGTCGCGTTCGGGCCAGAACACATACGACAGCAGGATCGCGCCCCAGATCCCCAGCGGCCAGGCGGGCCAGTAGTCCTCTGCGCGGCCCGAGCTCAGCGACCCCGCCGCCCACAGCACGTTCATGATCACCGCGCCGCCGGCCCAGTAGCCGATCTCCTTGCGCCACCGCAGCCGGTCGGCGAGCCGCCGCTCGGTCGCCGCGTGCGCCGCCGCCCGGACCGCCGCGCTGCGCGACTCGGGCAGATCGGCGGTGAGGGCGTCCAGCTCGTCGCGGGTGGCGGCGCCGAGCGCCCGGTCCAGGCGCGCCTGGTACTCGGCGGCCGACAGCGCGCCGTCGGCGAGCGCGTCCCCGAGGCGTTCGGCGGTCGCGTCGCGCTCCCGGTCATCGGCGCGCACACCGGTCCGCGCGGACGGACCGGCAGGCGGCGGAAAAGGCGGCTGGACGGGCGGCTGGGTCATGTTTCTCCTGCTCGGACGGCTCTCCCCCAGTCTCGCCCCGGCACCCCGGCGCGGGCATCGTCGGCGGTGACGAACCGGCCGTACTGCTTTCGATGTACCGCGCGCCCCGCGTGACCGACCGGACCGTCCCAAAACGGGACAGCAGTGACTTAGGTCGCGTTGTCGTGAACACAGCGTGAACTCCCGCCGTCTGATAGATGATCAACAGGTTCCCGGGGCCGCCCCTCGGGACCGCGCCGCCCCGGGTCAGGAGGCGGCGCCCGGACGAGAAGGGGGAGCATGCGAGCACCGGGAATCAGCGTCGAGGTGTACCGGTCGATCACCGAGTTCGCGCACGGCACGCCCGGCTGGGTGCACACCGTCGCCGAGGTCGGCACCGACGCGGGCCTGCTGGCGTTCGTCGCGCTGTTCGCCGCGGGCTGGTGGCGCGCCCGCACCCGCGACGCGCGCTCGATGGCGCTGGCGCTGCTCGCCCCGGTCGCGATGGCCTGCGCCTACCTGGCCAGCTCCAACGCCAAGGACGTCCTGCAGGAGGAACGCCCCTGCCGCGCCGTCCCGCACGCCATGAACATCGCCGCCTGCCCCGCCCCCGGCGACTGGTCCTTCCCCAGCAACCACGCCACCATCGCCGCCGGATCGGCCGCCGCGCTGCTCATCGCCTGGCGCGCCCTGGCCCCCTACGTCCTGCCGCTGGCCGCGCTGATGGCGTTCTCCCGCGTGTTCGTCGGCGTCCACTACCCCCACGACGTCGCCGCCGGCTTCCTGGTCGGCCTCACCGCCGCCTCCGCCGTGTCCCTGCTCGCCGCCCGGCCCCTCACCCCGGCGGTGGAACGCCTGCGCCGCTGGGACCCGCTCGGCCCCCTCGTCCTCGGCACCCCCGCACCCGCACCCGCGGGCGGCTACGGGAACGGACATGGACACGGCGCGGACATGCCCGTCGCCGGACGCACCCGCCCCGCCGCAAAACCCCGCGCCCCGCAGCCGCAGCCGCAGCCCGGAGCGTCCGTCACCGTCCCCGACCTGCCCGTCCTGGACGGCCCCGGCCCGCACACCCCGCCCGTCCCGCAAGCCCGAGTCGGCCAGCCCCGCCCCGCAGCGCCCTCCACCCGGCAAGCCCCCGCAGGCCCCCACGCACAGCAAGCCCCCGCGGCTCCAGACCGGCAGTACGGTCCGGCAGGCGCGCCGGGGAACGCAGGCCCTTCCGAGGCGGGCGGCCCGGCCGGACGGCACCGCCGCGCCTGAACCGCCGCATCCGATCCACCGAGCCGGCGCGGACGACCCCGGCACCTTCCGGCTAGGAGGGGACGGGGACCTCGGTGTGGCCGGTGCCGACCGTCCGCAGCCGCGCCTGCCCGGCGTTCACCTCGGCCGCCCACGCGGTGAAGTCCTCCAGGCCGTCCGCCGGGACCGACACCCGCGCGTGGACCGCATCGCCGTACCGGACGTCCCCCGGCTGCGGACCGCGCGCGTGCAGATCGCCCAGGAACCGGCCCGCCAGAGCGGGCCCGACCGTCACCTCCACGTGCACGACCGGACGCAGCTCCACCACCCCGACCGCGTCGACCGCCTCCGACACCGCCTGCGAGTACGCCCGCACCAGCCCGCCCGCGCCGAGCTTCACACCCCCGAAGTAGCGCGTCACCACCGCCGCCGTCCCGGTCAGGCCGCGCCGGACCAGCACCTCCAGCATCGGGATCCCCGCCGTCCCCGCCGGCTCCCCGTCATCGCTGCTCTTGGTCAGCTCACCGTGCTCGCCCACCACGTACGCCGAGCAGTTGTGCGTGGCGTCGCGGTGCGCGCGGCGCTGCGCCGCGACGAACGCGGCCGCCTCGCCCTCGTCGGCCACCCGCGCCAGCGTGCACAGGAACCGGGACCGGCGCACCTCCAGCTCGTGCGAACCGGACACGGCGATCATGCGCAGCACGGCAGCACCTCCCGGCCGCCGGTCAGGAACCGGACGCGGGCGCGACCATGTCCACGACGTCGGCGATCGAGTCCAGCACGTGCGAGGCGCGGAACGGGAACCGCTCCACCTCGTCCTTGCGCGTCACCCCCGACAGCACCAGGATCGTCTCCAGCCCCGCCTCGACCCCCGCCCGCACGTCGGTGTCCATCCGGTCGCCGATCATCACCGTCGACTCGCTGTGCCCGCCGACCCGGTTCAGCGCCGTCCGCATCATCAGCGGGTTCGGCTTGCCGACGAAGTACGGCTCCACCCCCGTCGCCCGCGTGATCATCGCCGCGACCGCGCCGGTCGCCGGCAGCGACCCCTCGGTGGACGGCCCGATCGGGTCCGGATTGGTCGCGATGAACCGCGCGCCCCGCTCGATCAGCCGGATCGCGCGCGTGATCGAGGAGAAGCTGTAGGTGCGGGTCTCCCCCAGCACCACGTAGTCGGGGTTCAGCTCGGTCAGCACGTACCCGGCCTCGTGCAGCGCCGTCGTCAGCCCCGCCTCGCCGATCACATACGCCGACCCCGACGGCCGCTGGTCCGACAGGAACTGCGCGGTCGCCAGCGCCGACGTCCAGATCGCCTCCTCGGCCACCGGCAGCCCCAGCGCGTGCAGCCGCGCCGACAGGTCCCGCCGCGTGTAGATCGAGTTGTTGGTCAGCACCAGGAACCGCTTGCCCGAGGCGGTCAGCCGCCGCAGGAACTCCTCCGCGCCGGGGATCGGGTGGCCTTCGTGCACCAGGACCCCGTCCATGTCCGTCAGCCACGACTCGATCGGCCTGCGCTCGCTCATACCGATCATTGTCGCAGCCCACCGGGCCCCCTCGCGCCCCGACCCGCCACGCCCCCGGCCGTGCTGCGCCGCCCGGCCCGGCCGGTGGCGCGGGGACGCGGACGGGCCGGTTACCGTGGCGCAATGAGCGATCATGAACTGCGCGCCGGGACCGGCATCCGCCAGATCGACCCCGCCGCGCTGCCCGCCGGCCCCGGCTACAGCCACGGCATCTCCGTCGAGGTCCCCGGACGGCTCGTCATCGTCAGCGGCCAGGTCCCCATCGACGCCGACGGGGCCCTCGTCGGCCCCGGCGACCTCGCCGCACAGACCCGCCAGGTGTTCCGCAACATCCAGACCGTCCTCGCCGACGCCGGCGCCACCTGGGAGCACGTGGTGAAACTCGGCTACTACCTGCGCGACGCCACCGGCGTCGGCGCCGTCCGCGACGCCCGCGCCGAGTTCGTCCCCGCGCACATCACCCCCGCCGCGACCCTGGTCGAGGTGTCGCGGCTGGTCCGCGAGGACTTCCTCGTCGAGATCGACGCCATGGCCGTCGTCCCCGTCCGCTGACCCGCCCCGGCCGGGCACCGGCCCCGCACGAACGTGCGGCGTGGTCCCGCCCGGGGACGCCTGGACGGGCGCGGACGGCTCAGAGCACCGGTTCGCGCGGGGTGGTCGGGGCGGCGACCGGCGCGGGCGTGTCGAGCGCGGCCGCCAGGTCCCCGACCCGCCCGGCCAGCGCGTCGCAGGCCCGGCGGCGCTCGGCGCCCACCCGCTCCAGCAGCCCCGGCTCGGCGACGCGGTGCTCCAGCAGCAGCGCCGCGCGCCGCTCGATCCAGTCCAGCCCGTAGATCCGCAGCAGCGGCGCCAGCAGCGCCCCGGCCGCATTGGGCACCGACCGGGACGACTCGTCCACGATCCGCAGCACGATCCCGTCCGCCGCGATCCGCGCGGTCGTCGCCGCCAGCGCCAGGTTGTCGTTCCACGCCGTGAACACCTCCTCGGCGTCCGGCGCGTCGCCGGTGGCGGTGCGGTCGGCGAGCCGGACGGTCAGCGCGCGCTCCAGCGACGCCGCCAAGCCCCGGCACATCGCCACCGACCCGAACTCCGACCCGTCCTCCCCGAACTCCGACCCGTCCTCCGGCACCGGGCCGGTGCCAGCGGGCGGGTCGGCGGCCAGGGCGCGGGCGGTGTCGAACAGGATCAGCTCGTTGTCCCCGCCGGCGCTCTGGTAGGCGTGCGCCAGCCCCCGGTACCCGTTCAGCCGGTGCGACGCGGCGAACCCCGGCGCGCCCGCATGCACCCGGCACGCGCCGACCACGTCCTGGGTGTGCGCGGTCACCGCCGCCTTCAGCAGCGCAAGGTCCCGGTCCACCGCCGACCACGGCGCCCACGCCGCGCCTGCGCTGCCCGCCCCCGCAGGCTCCGCCTCCGCCGCCCGCCCGAGCGGACGCGGCCCCTTCACCCGGTCGGCGACCAGCGTCAGCGCGTACGCCGACGCCAGCGCGCCGAGCATCGCCTCCTGCTGGTTGCGGTAGTCCCCCAGCGGACGGCGCGGAGCCAGCCGCCCGAGCGTGGCGCGCCCGGCGGTGTGCGCGACCAGCGTCACCGCCGACGCGCGCGCCAGCGCCGCGCACACCGACACCACCGCCCGCCACACCGGCGGCGCGATCCCCATCGACCGCACCAGCCGCTCACCCGGCCCGCCCACCGGATCGTGGAACCCGCCGCCCGGCTCCAGCCGCGCGCCGTCGCCCAGCCACGACTCGAACGGCACCCTCACGCCGGTGAGCGTCACGGCGGCGTAGTCCACCATCAGCCCGAACGTGTCGGGCGCGGGCGTGATCTCCACGCCCGGCGGGGTGGAGCCGTCCGCCGCGCGCAGCGGCACCGTGAACACGAACACCCCGCGCTCGCTGCCGCCGTGCTCCAGCGTCGCGTACACCGCCGCGACCTTCGGCACGTCCGGATGCGCGGTGTTGGTCGGGAACTTGGCCGCCGCCGCGTCCGGCGTGGACAGCACGAACCCGCCGGTCTCCGGATCGTGCCGGGCCAGCGTCCGCGGCGACAGGTGGCTGTTGCTGCGCCCGATCTCGGTCATCAGCAGCGTCCCGGCCGCCGCCATCGACTCCAGCGCCTCCCGGTCGGCGCGCGGACCCGGACCGTCCGGCGGGGTGAACCTCACGATCGGGCCGAGCGCGAGCGTGTAGTGCAGCATCAGCACGTGGAACAGCGCCGGATCGGCCACCGCGCACCGCTCCAGCAGCCCGCACAGCAGCGGCGGATCCTCCAGCAGCTCGGCCGCCGGCGGCGCCGCAAGGCCCGCCGCCCGCATCCGCTCATACGTCAGGCCCTGCCGCTGCGACAGCGTCAGCCCGTCGGGATAGCCGAAGTACGCCGCCGGGACCGCCTCGGCGATCATCAGCCGCTCCTTGGCCTCCAGCCGCCCGTCCGGCACCGTCCCGCGCATCCACCCCCGCAGCGCCGACGCGTCCGGCGGCAGCTCCACCGGCCCCGCCCCCGGCTCGAACACCACCCCCGACGCATCGGCCTGCGGAACCGGGGACGGGGCGGAGGACGGATCGGACGGTCGGGTCATGATGCGCTCCTGTCACGAGAACGGAACCGGGCAGAACAGCGAACGAACCGGGAGCCGAACAGCAGCCGAGGCCCGGCCGCGCGGCGGCGCCCGAGGACGAAGCCGAGAGCAGCAGCCGAGAGCACGAGGCCAGGCCGGTGACCAAAGCGCGGGGCCGGGCCGGTGACCGGGCACAGGGCACGACCGGCGGTGCCAGGCCGGCGGCCGGGACGCGACGAGCCCCTGGCCACCGGCCGGAGGCGGCGGGCGGCCTAGTGGTCGGGCGCCTCCTCGCGGGCCTCGGCACCGGACTCGGCGCGCGGCTCAGCAGGGCTCCCGGCGTGCGGCTGCGGGCGCGCGGGCAGGCGGACCGGGGCGTCCTCGGGCAGCACGCCCGGCGCGGACTTGCCGACCGGCGGCGTCGCCCCCGGCCGCGGACGCTCGCGCAGCGGCGCCAGCGTCGCCACGTCCGGGACGGTCAGCCGCGCGCACCGGCACAGCGCGTCGCCCGCGCCCGCCTCCACGAACACCGTCGCGCCCGCCTCGGCGACCTCCCGCAGCGTGGCCGGCAGCCGCACCGGGCGCACGATGCAGTCCGCCAGCGCACGGTGCAGGTCGTCGTCGTCGCGGTAGGCGCGGCCCCGCACCGGCGAGTGCACCCGCGCCTGAAGCGGCCGCTGCGGGAACCGGCGGATCGTCTCGTACCACTCGTGGTCGGCGCCGGCCATCGCCGGATGGTGCGACAGGTACGGGACGGCGAGCCGGACCGCGCGCACGTGCCGGTCGCGGGCCGCCTCCAGCACCGCCTCCAGCTCGGCGTCCGGCCCCGACACCACCGTGGCGGACGGCGCGTTCAGGCATGCCACCACCACCGTCCCCGCGGCCGCCGCGCGCGCCGGGACCCGCCCGCCCGGACGGACCCGGTGCGCCCGCCGCACCGCCTGCCGCTCCCGGACCGCGCGGGCCTCCCGCGCCGCCTCGGCGATGATCGCCAGCGTGTCGTCCTCGGACGCCTCCAGCAGCCCCATGCCGCCCCCGGCGCCGCGCCGCGCCAGCACGTCCACCAGCGTGAACGCCATCCGCGCTCCGTCACCGACCGAGAACGCGCCCGCGCAGACCAGCGCCGCGATCTCTCCGAAGCTCTGCCCGACGGTGAAGGCGGGAACGGTCCCGGCAGCGCGCAGCACCCGGTCGACCGCGACCGAGGCGGTGTAGGCGGCCAGCTGCGCCACCCCCGGCGCGCGCGCCGCCGCGCGGTAGTCGTCCGGCTCGTCCAGCAGGATCCGCCGCATCGACGGCCACCCGCCCGGCACCGGCACCCCCTCCGCCGCCCGAGTCACGGACAGGCCCGCGGACGAGCCCGCCGGCGGACTCGCGGACGGGCCGGAGGGTTCGGCGGCGGGCGGCGGCAGCGCCTGGTCGACCGCGTCCAGGACGTCGTCGACCGCCCGCGCGTAGACGGGGCCCGACGCCGCCAGCGCGCGCAGATCGGGCGCGCCGGCGGCACCGGTACCGGGGAACAGGAACGCGCAGACCTCGTCGTGATCGAGCCGCGAGGTCCACGGGGGCGGGGTGGGGGTCACTCCGCACTCCTAACCGGGAAGGCACACTTCCACTTCTCGACAGACAAACGCCACACAACAAGTAGATATGGAACGTGAGTTAAGAAATGGGATTATTCACTCATGGAATCGGGGCGGCGACAAGCGGTTCCCCGCCCACCCGACCGGCGGGCCACCACACACCGACTCCACGGCAACCCGACCTGAAAGGACGAACCAACACAAACCACGACAAATGCCGCGCCGCACACCGACCACCAGGATCCGGCCGCCCCCGGCCGGATGGGGGGAGAACGACGTGACGATCCCGTACGCCATCCGCGGCACCGGCGCCTACCTGCCCGAGCAGCGGATCACCAGCACCGACATCTCCACCGGCCTCGGCCTCGACCCCGGCTGGATCGAGGACCGCACCGGCATCCGCGCCCGGCACCGCGCCGCACCCGACCAGGCCGCCTCCGACCTCGCCGCCCGCGCCGCCCGCCGCGCCCTCACCGACGCCGGCATCGACCCCGCAGACCTCGACCTCATCGTCCTCGGCACCTCCACACCCGACGAACTCGGACCCGCCACCGCCTGCCGCGTCCAGGCGCTCCTCGGCGCCCACCGCGCCGCCGCCTTCGACGTCGCCGCCGCCTGCACCGGCTTCGTCCACGCCCTCCAGACCGCCACCGCCCTGCTCACCACCCGTCCCACCACCACCGAGCCCCGGCCCGCCGGACCCGGCGGGACCGAACCGCCCGCCTCCGAGACCGCCCGGAACGCTCCCCCCGGCGGCCCCTACGCCTTGGTCATCGGTGTCGAGGTGTACTCGCGTTTCCTCAACCCCCGCGACCGCGCCACCAGCGCCCTGTTCGGCGACGGCGCCGCCGCCGCCGTCCTCGGCCCCGTCCCCGCCCCCTACGGCATCACCACCATGGGCATGGGCGCCGACGGCACCCGCGCCGACGACGTCCTCATCCCCGCCGGAGGCAGCCGCCTGCCCGCCACCCCCGAGACCATCGCCGCGCTCGACCACACCATCCACATGGACGGCGCCGCCGTCCGGTCCTTCATCGCCGAGATCCTGCCCCGCCTGGTCTGCGAGGCCACCGACGCCGCCGGCGTCAAACCCGCCGACCTCGCCCTGGTCGTCCCGCACCAGCCCAACCCCAAACTCGTCGCCGCCCTCGCCCCCACCGCCGGACTCGACCCCGACCAGCTCGCCATCGCCGGACACGACGTCGGCAACATCGGCGCCGCCAGCCTCCCCTACGCCCTGCACCGCGCCCTGCGCGACCACCGCGTCCGCCCCGGCGACCAGGTCCTGCTCGCCGGCTTCGGCGCCGGCCTCACCTGGGCCCACACCCTCATCACCTGGCCCCCGCCCGACCGACCCCACCCCGACACCCGCTGACCGGCACGAACCCGTCAACCATCCCGGCCGACCGTCCGCCCCCGCGCGGGCGGTCGGCCCGTCTCGCCCCCGGGGCCCGCGGACGCGGCGCGGGCGAACCCGCCCCGCGTTCGCAGACTGGCGCGGGTTCACGCCGCGGGGCCGGGGCCGGGGCCGGGGTCAGGGCCGGCGGCGCAGCAGGCGCGCGCCGACCTCCCGCAGCCGACCGGCCGCCGCCGACCGCCTCACGTTCAGGCCGTGGCGTCGGGGTCCGGCGCGGCGGCGCGGAGCAGGCGGGCGCCGACCTCGCGCAGCCGGACGGCCAGCTCCGGCGGCTCCACCACCGTGAAATCCACCTCCAGATGCGCCAGCCGCATCGCGACCCACTCCAGCGAACCCGGGACCGTCCGCAGCAGGCACGTCCCGTCCTCCAGGGGCTCCACCTCCTCCCGGCCCACCCGCAACCGGTCCGCCAGCACCTCCGCCGAAGCATGCACCCGCAGCACCGCCCGCACCAGCGGCGCGCCACCCGCCTGCGCCCGCCGCACGAACGCCCCCGCATCCCCGCCCGGCACCTCGCGCCGCTCCCCGCGCACCCCCGTCAGCAACAGCTCCTCCACCCGATCCAGCCGAAACGTCCGCCAAGCCCCCGCACCGCGACCGCCTCGGCCCGCCCCATCACCCCGGCCTGTCCGATCACCCTGGCCCGGCTGACCGCGCCGGTCGGCGGGCTTGCCCACAGAGGCCCGGCCGGTCGGATCGTCCTGGGCGCTTGGGGCGGCCTCGCCGGCCGAGTCGGCGCGGGCGGCGGAGGCGTCGTCGCCCAGCGGGACGTCGCGGGCCCCGGGGTCGAAGGCGACCAGGTACCAGCGGCGGCTCGACGCCACCAGCGCGGACGGCTCGACCAGCCGCCGCGACACCCGGCCCTCCCGGTCCCGGTAGCCGAACCGGACGCGCTCACCGTCCCGGCACGCCCCCGCCAGCGCAGCCAGCACACCCGGATCCACGCGCGGGCCCGCGTCCGGGCCGTCCACCGGCACCGTCGCCTCCACCACCGCCGCGACCCGGCGCCGCAACCGGCCCGGCAGCACCCGCTCCAGCTTCGCCAGCGCCCGCAGTGCCGCCTCCCCGTCCCCGCCATCGGGCTCACCGGTGCCCACCGCGCCGGCCGCGCCCGCCGCCGTCCCGCCCGAGGCCGCCGCGACCAGACCCACCGCGACCGCGACGGCCTCCGCATCCTCCAGCAGCAGCGGCGCGACCGCGGCACCCGCCTCCAGCCGGTACCCGCCCACCGGACCGGCCGCCGCCCGCACCGGGTACTCCAGCACCCGCAACCGGTCCACATCCCGCCGGACGGTCCGCACCGACACCCCCAGCCGCCGCGCCAGCTCCGGCCCGCTCCACTCCCGCCGCGCCTGCAGCAACCCCAGCAGCCGCGCCGCCGTCCCCGACGCGCCGTCCACCTCCGGCATGTGCTCCGGCTCACCGTCCATACCCCCAGCATGCCCGCCAACGAGGACAGGAACTGACCTCATCGCCGCCTACCGTCACCGGCATGCACCACCACGACGCCATCACCATCACCGGAGCCCGCGAGCACAACCTGCGCGACCTCACCCTCGCCCTGCCCAGGCACCGCCTCGTCGCGATCACCGGCGTGTCCGGATCGGGCAAGTCGACCCTGGCCTTCGACACCCTCGCCGCCGAGGCGAACCGGCAGCTCGCCGAGACGCTCCCCTGGTTCGTCCGCGACCGGATGCCCCGCCACCCCCGCCCCGACGCCGACCTGATCGACGGCCTCACCCCCGCCGTCGTCGTCGACCATCGGCCCCCGCGCGGCGGCGCCCGCTCGGTCGTCGGCACCGCCGCCGACATCCTCCCGGTCCTGCGCGTCCTGTACTCCCGCTGCGCCCACCCCGACCCCGCCCACGCGGCCGAACGCCCCGACGCCCGCGAAACCGAGCACGAGGCCGGGCACAAGGCCGGGCACGGCGGTGAACGCGGTGGCGCGGACGGCAGCGAGCCCGCCGCGGGGCGCGGGGGTGAGCCTGCGGCGGGGCCGGCGTCGGCGTTCTCGTTCAACGAGCCCGACGGCATGTGCCCGGCCTGCCACGGCCTCGGCGCCGTCACACGCCTGGACCTGGACGCCTTCCTCGACCGCGACCGCTCCCTGGACGACGGCGCGATCCGCTTCGCGCCGTTCGGCACCGGCACCTGGGTCTGGCAGACCCACGCCCGCTCAGGCCTGTTCGACCCGACCGTTCCGCTGCGCGACTACACCCCCGAGCAGTGGCACACCCTCCTGCACGGCAAGGGCTTCAAGGTGTCGCGGGACGGCGGCGTCGGAGGCGACCGCGGCAACACCTACGAAGGGCTCGCCGACCGGTTCGAGCGCATGTACCTGCGGCGCGACACCGCCGACCAGCCCGCCTCGCACCGCCGCGCCGTCGCCGCCGTCACCACCCGCGGCACCTGCCCCGACTGCGGCGGCGACCGCCTCAACGCTGCTGCCCGCACCGCCCGCATCGCCGGACGCACCCTGCCCGAACTCACCCGCATGGAGACCACCGAGCTCATCGGTGTCCTCACCGGCATCGCCGAACAGCAGGGGCCCGTCGCCGCCGCGATCGCCGAGCACGCCCTCACCCGCCTGCACCGCCTGGCGGACGCCGGGCTCGGCTACCTCACCCTCGGCCGCCCCACCCGCACCCTGTCGGGCGGCGAGGCGCGGCGGCTGAAGGCCGTCCGCTACCTCGGCTCCACCCTCACCGGCCTGACCTACCTGTTCGACGAGCCGTCCACCGGCCTGCACCCCGCCGACGTGGACCGCCTCACCGGGCTGCTGCGGCGGCTGGTCGACCGCGGCAACACCGTCATCGCCGTCGACCACGACCCCGCCGTCATCGCCGCCGCCGACCACGCCGTCGAGCTCGGACCCGGCGCGGGCGAGGACGGCGGACGGCTGCTGTTCAGCGGCGACCTGCCCGCCCTGCGCGCCGCCGCCACCCCCACCGCCCGCGCCCTCACCCGTCCCGCCGTCCTCAACACCGCGCCGCGCCGCCCCACCGGATGGCTCACCGTCGACACCACCGCCGACCTCACCGGCCCGGACGGCCCGGTCCCGCACAACCTGCACCCGGCGACCGTCCGGTTCCCCACCGGCGTGCTCACCTGCGTCACCGGCGTCGCCGGAGCGGGCAAGACCACCCTGGCCGCGCGGCTACTGCCCGCCGCGCACCCCGCGGCGACCGTCGTGGACCAGTCGCCGATCAACGCCTCCCGCCGCGCCAGCCCCGCCACCCACCTCGGGCTGCTCGACCCGATCCGCCGCCTGTTCGCCGCCGCGCACGACACCGACCCCGGCCTGTTCAGCCACAACTCCACCGGCGCCTGCCCCGGCTGCGACGGCGCCGGGACCGTCACCACCGACCTGGCCTTCCTCGACCCCGTCACCACCGCCTGCCGCACCTGCCACGGCACCCGCTACCGCCCCGAGACCGCCCGGTACCCGCTGCGCGGCCACACCATCGCCCAGGTCATGGCCATGACCGCCGCGCAGGCCGCCGAGATCTTCCCCGAACCCGCCGTCCAGGCCCGGCTCACCGCCCTCGACCGCGTCGGCCTCGGCCACCTCACCCTCGGCCGTCCCCTCACCACCCTGTCCGGCGGCGAACGCCAGCGCCTCAAACTCGCCGCCCACCTCCACCGGACCGGACACGCCAAGAACGGGCACGCCAACACCGGGCACGCCAACACCGGACGCGGCGGGACCGGCGCCGCGGCCGGCCTCTACGTCCTGGACGAACCGACCGCCGGACTGCACCGCGACGACGTCACCGCGCTCCTCGCCCTGCTCGACCGGCTCGTCGACGACGGCGCGACCGTCATCACCGTCGAGCACGACCTCGACGTCATCGCCCACGCCGACCACATCATCGAACTCGGCCCCGGCGGCGGCACCCGCGGCGGACGCCTCACCTTCACCGGCCCGCCCGCCGCCCTGCGCGACGACCCCGACTCGCCCACCGCCCCCCACCTGCGCAACGCCACCCGCCCCGCAGGCCGGCCCGCCGCATGACCCACGGGCACGAGCACGGCGTCAGCCGCTGAGCAGGGCGAACAGGCCCGCGCAGGTCAGGCACACCATCACCACCGCCAGCGGCGCCTGCCCCGCCAGCCGCCGCCCCGCCGGGACGGTCCGCAGCGCCAGGTCGTGCGCCGTCGCCGTCCCCGCCATGTGCCCCAGCACGATCGCGTTCACCTGCACCAGCGCGATCACCGACGGCGTCAGCAGCCCGTAGTCGACGACATGGCCCGTCGAGCCCAGCAGGTCCCAGCCCCGCCCCAGCGGATCGCTCGCCAGGATCACCGTGGTCTGCCCCTCCAGCAGGAAGAACGAGAAGTAGTGCGCGACCGTGTACCCCAGCGCGATCGGCAGCAGCGATCCCGCGAACCGGCCCGTCCACTCCCGCGCGTCCTGCCCCGACAACCGCGCACCCGACCACATCGCCGACCAGTACAGCCCGGCGACCACACCCACCGACACCAGCAGGCCCGCCGTCCCCGCCGGGATGTCGGCGGGGTTCACGCTGTCGCGCCAGTACGTCGTGCGCGTCACCCCGTCGAAGCCCGTCGACCCGATCAGCACGCACGCCGCCGCGGCCAGGCCCGGCTCACCCGCCCCGCCGACCAGCCCCGTCAGCGGCGTCCGCCACACCAGCACCCCGTCCGGACGCCGCCCGACCGGGCACATCCGCGCCATCAGCGACGAGTACGCCTCGAACCCGTCGCCCCGGGTGAACCAGTCCCGCCCGAACCACACCGCCAGTCCCGTGTTCACCGCCGCGTACTCGACGACCAGCCACCCGACCAGCCGCGGATCGCTGCGATGCGGCGCGACCAGCTCCAGCCACACAAACCCCAGCAGCCACCCCGCCGCCGGCCACCAGCCCAAACGCTTCGGCAGCGCCCGCACCCCGGCCGGATCCACGCGCG
This sequence comes from Actinomadura rupiterrae, assembly GCF_024172125.1. Classification (GTDB taxonomy): domain Bacteria; phylum Actinomycetota; class Actinomycetes; order Streptosporangiales; family Streptosporangiaceae; genus Spirillospora; species Spirillospora rupiterrae. The sequence goes on along the minus strand of NZ_JAMZEA010000017.1, from coordinate 207,379 downwards.
CGACACCGCACAGTGCCGCGTGCAGCGTCCGCAGCGGGTTCACCCGCCGCCACACCGGCCCGAACACCACACTGACCGGCACCAACCCCACCCAGAACGTCACGAACAGCGCCCACGGCGCCAGGTTCCGCGCGTCCGAGGACGGACCCGCGAACGCCACCGCCACCACCGCCGCGGTCAGCACCAGCGCCGCCCAGCGGCCCGCCCAGGTCAGCCACGGCGCGTCCAGCAGCCGCGCCCACCCCGCCGGCAGCGGACGGCCTCCGTCCGGACGCAGCCGCGGCCGCGTCCACGCCACCGTCAGCGCCAGGAACGACACCGCCACCGCCGCGCCACCGCCCGCGATCGCCGTCACCCCGTCCATCGGCAGATCCGTCCGGCCGCCGAGCCCGTGCGCCAGCACACCCCCGCCGCCGCCCGACCCGGCCAGCCGCACGCCCGCCGCGCGCAGCGTCGCCTCGGCGACAACCCCCACGGCTCAGCCCACCTGCAGCTCGAACACGCGCGCGCCCGAATGGTGCAGCTCGGCCTCGAACACCCCCGGCACCGACGCGACCAGCCGCAGCGTCCCCGGACGCCCCGGAGCCAGCTCCAGCTCCCGGTCGTAGCCGTGCAGGTGGAACTCCTCGGCGGCGTCGCTGGTCACCGTGATCTGCACCGTCGCGCCCCGGTGCACCTTCACCGTCCGGGACGGCGGGACGACCCGGCCCTTCACCACCGACACCCGCACCTCGACCACCCCGGCCCCAGCCGGCGGCGCTCCCGAAGGGCTCACCGGCGCCGGCGCGGAACCCGAAGGCGCGACGCCGCCGTCCGCATGCGGAGCGGGCTTCCCGCACCCCGCCGCCAGCAGCAGCACCAGTGCCCCCGCCGTCACCGGCCCTCTCAACGCACGCACGAGGCTCCTCCTCCGACTGAACCGAAAACCACCGGGCGGTGACCGGAACGGAAAACGCCCAGGTGCCGCACACCACACGATGTGACACTAGACAATGACACATTCGATGCTGGCATACTCCGGCCGGTGGGTGGAATCACACCCCCACACGCAAGGAGCAGGCAAAGGGAGCAACCGTGCTGGACCAACTGACCCACAGCGGCGCGCAGGCCGCCGCGCGCGCGATCGGCCACCCGGCCACCGCGCACCTGGCGCGCCACCTCCTCGCGCACCCCGCCCTGGCCGAACAGGACAAACCCGCCGGCGGCGCCGCCGTCGACCAGGTGTTCATCGCCTCCGGCGCCGCCGCCGTCCTCACCGCCGTGCTGCTGGTGCTCGGCTGGGGCCACCGCAGCGGACGCCTCACCTGGCTCACCCGCGCCGCCGCCCTCGCCGAACGCGGCCCCGGCCGCGGACTGCCCGGCTGGGCCGCCCTGCCCACCGCGTTCGCGCTCGGCTCCCTGCTCACCGCACTGCTCGGCATGTACTGGGACATCTCCCTGCACATCTCCCACGGACGCGACGTCGGCCCCCTGGCCAACATCGCCCACTACCCGATCCTGCTCGGCCTGTTCGGCATCTTCACCTCCGGCGTCCTCGCCGTCGTGCTGCCGCTGAACGGCGAACGCCCCGGCACCGCCGCCGTCCGGATCACCCGCACCTGGTACGCGCCCGCCGGCGGCGTCCTGCTCGCCGGAACCGGCTTCTACGCCCTGCTCGGCTTCCCCCTGGACGACGTATGGCACCGCATCTTCGGCCAGGACGTCACCCTCTGGGGCCCCACCCACCTGATGCTCATCGGCGGCGCCGGGCTCTCCCTGGTCGCCATGATGATCCTCGAACGCGAAGGCCGCCGCGCCCACGCCGCCGCCAAACCGGCCGCGACCGGGAGCACCACGACCGGGGAGGCCGCGACCGGGGGCGACGTGCGGCCGGACGCGCCCGCCTGGCTCCGCTGGGTCCGCCGCGGCATGCTGTCGGGCGGCCTGCTCATCGGGCTGTCGGTGTTCCAGGCCGAGTACGACTTCGGCGTCCCGCAGTTCCGGCTCGTCCACCAGCCGCTGCTGATCGCCGTCGCCGCCGGATGCGCCCTGGTCTGCGCCCGCCTGTGGGCCGGACGCGGCGCCGCGCTGTTCGCCACCGCGTTCTACATGCTCGTCCGCGGCGGGGTGTCACTGGTCGTCGCCGGCGTCATCGGCGAGCTGTGGGCCGCCGTCCCGCTGTACTTCGCCGAGGCCCTGTGCGTCGAGATCGCCGCGCTCGCCCTGGCCCGCCGCCCGCTCGCCCTCGGCGCGGTGTCCGGCGTGCTCATCGGCACCGCCGGGTTCGCCGCCGAGTTCGCCTGGACGCACCTGGCGTTCCGCCTGCCCTGGACCGGCGACATCGCCGCCGAGGGCGCCGCCATGGCGGTCGTCGGCGGCGTCGCCGGCGGCCTGTGCGGCGCGCTGCTCGCCGAAGGGCTCCAGGGCCGCCTTCCCGGACGCCGCGCCCCCGGACGCAACACCCCCGCCCTGGCCCGGACGCTGTTCGCCGCCTCCCTCGCCGCGTTCGCCGCCGCGATGGCCAACTGCCAGGTGTTCATCGTCCCGCACGGCCAGACCGCCACCCTCACCCTCACCGGCGTGCACGGCACCGGCCTGGACCGCACCGCCGACGTCCGGCTCGAACTCACCCCCCGCACCGGCATCGACCACCCCTCCTGGGTCGCCATCACCGCCTGGCAGGGCAAGGGCCTGCACGTCGAGCAGCTCCACAAGGACGCCCCCGGCGTCTACCGCACCCGCGTCCCCGCCCCCATCGGCGGCCAGTGGAAGACCCTCATCCGCTTCCACGACGGACGCGAACTCGCCGCCGTCCCGGTCTACCTCCCGCACGACAAGGCCATCAACGCCCCCGAACTGCCCGCCCAGCCGCACGTCACCCGCCCCGTCACCGGCGAGCGCCACATCCTGCAGCGCGAGCTGAAGACCGGCCTGCCGCCGTGGCTGTGGGCCGCGTGCTCGGCCGTCGTCCTCGCCTGCACCTTGATCCTGCTGATCTCGCTCGGCTGGGGCGTCGCGCGCATCGCCCGCATCCTCCCCGAACCCGCCCGGCCCGCCCGCACGCCCGAGAAAGTCGGCACATGACCGCCGCGCCGCTCGCCACGCACTCGGCCGTCACCGCCATCCCGTTCTTCATCCCCACCTTCGTCGTCGTCGCGGTGATCGCGTTCATCATCTGGCGCGACCGCCGCACCCCCGACGACCCCGACACCACCGAGACCGCCGAGGCCGCCGAGGCCGCCGAGGCCGCCGAGGCCGCCGAGACGTCAGACGCGCCCGAGGCTGCGGACGGCCACGAAGATCATTCCGGTGAGGGCGGTGGCCCGGACCTGCGCACCCTCTCGTAGGGTGGGCGTTCCATGAGCACCAACGCACCCTCCGGACCCGGCCCCGGCGCGTCCGGGAGCTACCTGGACGGCCTGTTCTCCCTCCGCGGCCGGGTCGCGGTGGTCACCGGCGGAAGCTCCGGCATCGGACGCGCCATCGCCGAGGCGCTCGCCCGCGCCGGAGCCTCCGTCGTCGTCCTGGCCCGCCGCGAGACCGAACTGGATGCCACCGTCGCCGACCTCACCGCCCTCGGCTGCCGCGCCGCGCGCGTCAGCGCCGACCTGGCCGACCGCGACGCGCTCGCCGCCGCCGCCGACCGGGCCGCCGAACCGTTCGGCGAACCCGACATCCTCGTCAACGCCGCCGGGATCAACCTGCGGCCACCGATGGGCGACCTCACCCCCCAGGTGTGGGACACCACCATGGCCGTCAACCTCGACGCGCCGCACCTGCTCAGCCAGCGCTACGCCCCCGGCATGGCCGAACGCGGCTACGGACGCCTCATCCACCTCACCTCGCAGCAGGCCTACCGGGCGTTCGTCTCCAGCGGCGCCTACGGGGTGTCCAAGGCCGGACTCGCCGCCCTCGCCCGCTCCCAGGCCGAAGCCTGGTCACCGCACGGCGTCACCGCCAACACCCTGGTCCCCGGCTTCGTCCTCACCCCGCTCAACCAGCGCCTCCAGGACGACCCCGACCTCGTCCAGGCGCTCGCCGCCCGCACCTTCACCGGACGCAACGGCATCGCCGAGGACTTCGCCGGAGCCGCGGTGTTCCTCGCCTCCGCCGCGTCCGGCTACGTCACCGGGCAGGCGCTGTTCGTCGACGGCGGCTTCTCCACCCACTGACACCCGCCCGGCACCACCGGCCCGCCCGACCCCGGCGGACCGCCCGGACGACGCCGCCTCGCCCCGCTCAGCGCGCGCCGTGCTCGACGGCCAACCCGTCGATCCGGCGCGCCGCGTCGAAGTCCAGATGCGTCAGCCCGCCCTCGCTGTGCGTGCTGAGCGTGAAAGTGACCTTCGTCCACCGCACGTCGATGTCGGGATGGTGGTTCGCCTCCTCGGCGTCCGCCGCCACCGCCACCACCAGCTCGATCCCCGCCGCGAACGACGGCGCCTCGAACTCCCGGCGGATCTCCCGCCCGTCCAGGCTCCACCCCGGCAGCTCCTTCAGCCGCCCGGCGACCGCGGCCTCGTCCAGCAGGTCCGGCATCGTTCCCCCTTCGCCGACGCGGCGACCGCCCCGGCGGCGGCCGCCCTCCCTCCCGAGTACATCACCCGCGCGCCGTCAGGTCGTAGACCGTCACCCCTCCCAACGTCCGCGCGGTGAAGTTCGCCTGCACCCACGCGGCTATCCGCTGCGCGTCATCGCTCCCGCCGGACGACCCGCCCCCGCGCATCCCCGGCATCGCCCCGCCGATGAAGTAGTGGATCCGCTCGGCCGCCACCAGCTGCCGGAACCGCTCCAGCGACGGCGCCGGATCGGTCCCGTTGAACCCGCCGACCGCCATCACCGGACGCCCCGACGCCAGCTGGTACCCGGCCGCGTTGTTCGACCCGACCACCGCAGCGGCCCACGTGAACGACGACGCGTCCTGCCTCAACGCCGACACCAGCGCCGCCGGCGGCCTCGCCGCGCCCAGCAGACCGCCCGGACCACCACGCATCCCACGGCCCGGCCCTCCGAACGCCGGCCGCGTCGATCCCTGCTGACCGGGCGGCGGGCCGCCGAACCCTCCGCCCGGTAGCGCCTGCGAACCAGCCCCCTTGAAGCCTCCGCCGCCAGGCATCACGTTCGGCACGCCAACCGGCGCCCCGCCAGGTGCGCCGCTGCGGCTCCAGGGGCCCTGACCGCCGCGCTTCCGCATCCGGACGCCGAACCCGCCCGGCCCGCGCCCGCTGGACGGACCGGCCGTCACGATCGCACCCTCATGCGGCGTGGACGCGGTGTCCAGCGCATACGCCACCGGCCCCGCGAACACCGTCACCACCGACGCCGCCACCATCCCACCGGCCAGCACCCGACCCGCGCGACCGCTCCTGAGCTCACGCTCGTCCGACGCCGACACCGCGATCAGCACCAGGGACGCCAGCGCCGCCACGACCACCACCGCCGTCAGCCAGGAGTGCCACCGCGGCGTCCGGTGCAGCAGCACGCACGCCCACACCGCCGACACCACCACCGTCCCGGCCAGCACCCCCGCCCACGCCGGGACCCGGCGGCGCGGCCACAGCAGGCCCGCGCCCAGCCCCATCAGCGCCGCGACCGCCGGAGCCAGCGCCACCGTGTAGTACTCGTGGAAGATCCCGCGCATCAGGCTGAACACCAGCCCGGTCACCAGCAGCCACCCGCCCCACACCAGCAGCGCCGCCCGCGCCGGGCCCGTCCGCGGCGACCGCCGCACCGCCCGCAGACCCGCAGCGAGCAGCATCAGCGCCGCCGGGAGCAGCCACGCGACCTGCCCGCCGACCGAAGGCCCGAACATCCGCAGCCAGCCCGCGTCCTGGTCGGTGTTGCCGAGCCCGCCGGTCTCGTTCCCGTCCAACCGACCCAGCCCGTTGTAGCCGAGCGCCAGCTCCAGCACGCTGTTGTGCTGCGACCCGCCGATATAGGGCCGGGACGACGCCGGGACCAGCGCCACCACCGCCACCCACCAGCCCGCCGACACCACCAGCACCCCGGCCGCCGCCACCAGCTGCCACAACCTCCGGCGCAGCGGCGCCGGCGCCGCCAGCAGGTACACCAGCGCGAACACCGGCAGCACCAGGAACGCCTGCAGCATCTTCGCCAGGAAACCCGACCCGACCGCGGCCGCCGCGACCAGCAGCCACCCCGTCGAGGCGCGCTCCTGCGCCCGCACCAGCGCATAGGCGCCGACGCTCAGCAGCAGCACCAGCAGCGCGTCCGGGTTGTCGAACCGGAACATCAGCACCGCCACCGGCGTCACCGCCAGCACCGCCCCCGCCAGCAACCCCGCACCGGACGCGACCCCACGCCCGACCTCGCCCACCAGCGCCCGCCGCACCGCCGCATGCACGACCGCGACCGTCCCGACGCCCATCAGCGCCTGCGGAACCAGCAGGCTCCAGGCGTTCACCCCGAACACCCGCGCCGACAGCGCCATCGGCCACAGCGCCAGCGGCGTCTTGTCCACCGTGATCGCGCCCGCCGCGTCAGACGCGCCGAAGAACATCGCCTTCCAGCTCACCGACCCGGCCTGCGCCGCCGCCGCGTAGAACGCGTTCGCCCACCCCGAGGCGCCCAGCCCCCACAGGTACAGGACGGCCGTCGCCGCCAGCAGCACCCACAACCCCGGACGCCCCCACCCCGGATCGTCCCTATCACCGCGCAGCACGCGCCGCGCCCACGCACGCCGCCCGCCGTCCGGACGCACCGCCGCGTTCTCCTGCGCCACCGTCGCCGTCATCTCGTCCCCTCCTGTCATGACCGCGCGGGCCCGGCTCCGCCACGACGCCCCGCACCGGACGGAACCGGACCCGCGCACCGATCCACGCTCAGCCGAGCCGGTACAGCTGCGCCGACCCGCCTCCCATCGGCCCACCAGCACCAGGCGCCGAGGACGTGGAGGTTCCGCCGTACTCGGCGGGCTGCACGAGCGTCCCGTGCTGCCGCACCCACGCCGCGACCGCCTCGGACGTCCCGCGCCCGCCCGGGCCCATCCCGCCCTCCGACAGCACGATGTAGCGCAGCTTCCCGCTCCGCACGTAGGACTGGAGCTTGCCCACCGTCATCGCGTTGTCGGTCCCGGTGAACCCGCCCATCGCGATCACCGGACGCCCGGTCCGCAGGATGACCGACGCCGCCGCCTGCGCGTTCCCGACCGCCACCAGCCACTGCGCGCCGTCCTGGTGCTTCCGCAGGTAGGCGACCATCTGCTCGCTCACCTCACCACCGGGCCCGCCGAACCCGCGCCGTCCGCCCAGCGACGGCCGCTCACCCGAAGCCGCCCCGCCTGGCGGCTGCCCGAACCCCGGGAAACCCCCCTGACCAGGCTGCCCCGGCTGGCCGCCTTGGCCGGACGAGCCGTTCTGACCCGGCCAGCCGTTCGAGCCCGGCGGCATAGGCATGCCGCCGAAACCGCGCAGGAACCCCCGGCCCGCCTTACCGCCCGGCCCGAACCCGCGTCCGGAATCCGGACCGGCCAGCGGATTGGTCCCCTCCACCGGCTTGGACGCCGCCGACGCCGCGAACGCGCCCGGCCCCGCCAACCCCGCGACCAGCGCCAACGCCAGCCCGGCCAGCATGAACGGAACCCCCGCACGCCGCATCAACCGCCCTGCGGCCAGGTTCGCCACCGCCAGCACCGTCACCGCCGCCACCAGCCACCGCAGCGCCGGATACCAGTGCGGCGTCCGGTCCAGCAGCACGAACGCCCACGCGCCGGTCGCCGCGACCGCAGCCACCAGCACCCACGACCACGCCGCCGACCGCCGGTACGCACCGACCAGCAGGACCGTCCCGCCGCCCACCAGCGCCGCGACCGCCGGAGCCATAGCCGTCGTGTAGTACGGATGGAAGGTGCCCTCGGAGAAGCTGAACACCACGAAGTGCACCGCCAGCCACACGCCCCACAGCACCAGCGCCGCCCGCACCAGATCCGTGCGCGGACGCCGCCACACCAGAACCAGCCCGGCCACCAGCGCGATCGCCGCGAACGGCAGCAGCCACGAGATCTGACCGCCCAGCTCGGCCGCGAACATCCGGCCGATACCCGACCGCCCGCCGAAACCGCCGCCGAAACCGCCCCGCGGACGGTTCTGCGCCGCGTCCCCGGCCCGCTGCGCGAACTCCCGGAACGCCTCCGCGCCCGCCCCGCCGCGCCCGCCGCGGTCCTGGCCGAACACCCGGCCCAGACCGTTGTAGCCGATCACCAGGTCCCACACCGTGCCGTCGGTGCTGCCCCCGATGTAGGGACGCTTCGACGCCGGGATCAGATCGACCACGACCATCCACATTCCCGCCGACACCACCAGCGCCGCGCCCGCCGCCAGCAGGTGCAGGACGCGCCGTCCCAGCGCCGGCGGCCCGAACAGCAGGTACGCCACCGCCAGCGCGGGCAGCGCGATGAACGCCTGCAGCATCTTGGTGTTGAACCCGCAGCCGACGAAGAACGCCGCCGCGACCAGCCACCGCAGCCGCCCGTCCTCCAGCGCCCGCATCGTCGCCCACGCCGCCGCGACCAGCAGCAGCGTCAGCAGCGTGTCGGGGTTGTCGTCCCGGTTGATCGCCACCGTGATCGGCGTCAGCGTCAGCACCCCGGCCGCCAGCAGCCCCGCCGCCGGACCGAACGCCCGCCGCACCGTCACGTGAAGCAGCGCCACCGCCGCCACACCCTCGACCACCTGCGGCAGCAGCAGGCTCCACGACCCGAACCCGATCACCCGCGCGAACAGGCCCATCACCCACAGCGCCATCGGCGGCTTGTCGACGGTGATGAACGACCCGGCGTCCAGCGAACCGAAGAAGAACGCCTTCCAGCTTTGCGTCCCGCTCTTCACCGCCGCCGCGTAGTAGGAGTTCGCATCGCCGCTCTTGGACAGCCCCCACGCATAGAGCACGGCCGCCAGAGCCAGAACGGCCCACAATCCCGGACGCACCCACACCGGATCGTCCTGCGGCCCGAGCAGCAGCCGTCCCACCCGTCCGCGCCGGGAGGCAGCCGCCCGGGACGCCCCCTCCGACGCACCGGCCGTCACCGTCGCGCTCATCGCCCAGCCTCCTCAACGCCCGCCCCGGCACCGGCCCCAGCCGAGTCAGCGCCACCGGAAACGTCCACACTGGTCACGTCCACACCAGACACGCTGGCCGTGCCGGACACGCCGGACGTGCCGGGCGGACGGGGTGCGCGGCCCTGGCGGCGCGGATGGAAGATCCATGCGCGCATCAGCAGGAACCGCACCAGCGTCGCCAGCGCGTTCGCCACCACCATCGCCGCGACCTCCACCCACCGGGACGGACGCGTCACCGTCGCATGCAGCAGCGCCAGCCCGCCGGTGCTCAACCCCAGCCCGAGCAGGAACGTCAACCCGCCCTCGACCTGGTGCCGCACCGCCCGGTGCGCCCCGGTCACCCCGAAGGTGAACCGGCGGTTCGCCGCGGTGTTCCCGACCGTCGTCACCACCAGCGACAGCGCGTTCGCCGCCAGGGGCCCCATCACCAGCCGCAGCAGCACGAACAGCACCAGCTGCGCGACCGTGCTCACCACACCGATCACCGCGAACACCGGAAGCTGCCGCCGCATCCCCGCCGGAAGCCCGCCCTCGCCCTCGCGCGTCCGGGCGTCCGGCCGGCCCGGCACCGGGGCGCCGAAACCGCCGGTCAGCATCCGGCGTCCCACCCGCGCCATCCCCCTCAGATCGTCCAGCGCCGTCCGCAGCACCTCCACCCGGCTGTCCGGATCGTCCACCCAGTCCACCGGCACCTCGTGGATCCGCAGCCCGGTCCGCTCGGCCAGCAGCAGCAGCTCGGTGTCGAAGAACCACTCCTGGTCCTCCACCACCGGCAGCAGCGCCTGCACGACCTCGGTCCGGCCCGCCTTGAACCCGCACTGCGCGTCGGAGAACCGCGCCGCCAGCGTCGCCCGCAGCAGCAGGTTGTAGCAGCGCGAGATCACCTCCCGGCGCGGCCCGCGCACCACCGCCGACCCGCGCGACAGCCGCGACCCGATCGCCAGGTCGCTGTGCCCGGAGATCAGCGGCGCCACCAGCGGCAGGAACGCGTCCAGATCCGTCGACAGGTCCACGTCCATGTAGGCGACCACGTCGGCGTCCGAGTCAGACCAGACCCGGCGCAGCGCCCGGCCCCGGCCCTTGCCGTCCAGGTGCACCGCCCGCACGTGCCGCAGCTCGGCGCCCAGCTCCTCGGCGAGCCGCCACGTCCCGTCGGTGCTGGCGTTGTCGGCGACGGTGATCCGCCACCGGTAGGGGAAGGTGTCGCTCAGGTAGGCGTGCAGCCGCCGGACGCTGGCGGCCAGCACGCGCTCCTCGTTGTGGACGGGTATCACGACCTCGACCAGCCGCCCCCGCCCGCCCGGCTCCCCCTCGGGACGCCCCGCAGCAGGCGGCGCCGCGGCCGGGCCGGCCGTGCTCCGCGTGGTGACCAGGTGACTCATGCGACCACCGTCGGCACCCGGCGTGGGAGGCCGCTGAGGCCCGCCTTAACGGCACATGAGAAAGCCGCCCCCGCCCGGACGAGCCCCCTCGGGACTGGACGACCCGCTCAGGATCAGCCGGGTCCGACCGGGACCGCTCGGGGCGCGGAGCGGGATCAGTCCGGACGGACCGGGCGGCCCGGCAGCACCACGCGCGCCAGCGTCCCGCCGCCGTCCGCCGGTTCCAGGGTCACCCGCCCCCCGCCCTCCCCGACGACCCGCGCCACGATCGACAAGCCCAGGCCCGACCCCGGCAGGCTGCGCGCCGACGGCGAACGCCAGAACCGCTCGAACACGTGCGGCAGGTCCTCCGGCGCGATCCCCGGGCCCTCGTCGCGGACGGTCAGCTGCCCGCCGTCCAGCCGCACCCGCACCCGGCCCGACGGCGGGCTGAACTTCACCGCGTTGTCCAGCAGGTTCACCACCGCCCGCTCCAGCTGCCCCGGATCGCCCCGCACGAACCACGGCGCCACCTCGGCGTCCACCGCCAGGCCCGGGCCGCGCAGCCGCGCCCGCTCCACCGCGCGCTCCACCACCTCGTGCAGCGCCACCGCCTCGCGCGCGGGCTGCCCCTCGGCCGGACGCGCCAGCTCCAGCAGGTCCCCGACCAGGCTCGACAGCTCCACCATCTGCGCCTTCACGCTCGCCAGCAGCCGCCGCCGCGTGTCCGGCGGCAGCTCCCGGCCGGCGTCCTGCGACCGCATCAGCAGGTCGATGTTGGTGCGCAGCGAGGTCAGCGGCGTGCGCAGCTCGTGCCCGGCGTCGGCGATCAGCTGCTGCTGCCGGTCCCGCGACCCCGCCAGCGCCCGCGTCATCGTGTTGAACGCCCGGCCCAGCCGCGCGATCTCGTCGTGCCCCTCCTCGGGGATCCGCGTGTCGAGGTCCTCGGTGCGCGCGATGTGCTCGACGGCGCCGGTCAGCCGGTCCACCGGACGCAGCGACGCCCGCGCGATCATCAGGCCCGCGCCCGCCGACAGCAGCACCCCCGCCGCCGTCACCGCCACCAGCAGCAGCGCCAGGTTGTCCAGCGGCCCCTCCACCTCGTCCAGCGGAAGCGCCGTCGACACCGCGAACAGGTACGGCGAACCGTCCGCCCGTATCCCCCGGTAGCCCCGCGTCAGGACCCGCACCCGCACCTTCGCGCCCTGCGCGTCCACGCCGTCCCCGTCGTGCAGCGCGCTCGGGCTCCGGCCCGCCGCGACCCGCGCGTCGGTGCCGGTGACCGTCAGCGCGCCCCGGCCCGGGATCACGCACCCCTTCCCGTCGACGGTCACCGCCTGCTGGATGACGTACGGCGTCGGGAAGCGCGCCCCGGTCTCACCGACCGGCGACGCCCCGCACGACATCAGCGCGTCGCGGATGTCCGGCCAGCCGCGCGGACGCTGGTCGTCCATGCCGGGACCCGCCGGCGGCCCGCTGGTCATCGCGCGCAGGCGCCCGTCCAGCTCCCGGTACAGCTGCCCGCGCACCAGGAACCAGCTCACCGTCGCGCACGCCGCCACCGCCACCGCGACCGCCAGTGCCGTCAGCAGGGCCAGCCGTCCCCGCAGCGGCAGCCGCGTCATCAGCCTCCGCACGACCCCGCCGCCTCCACCAGCCGCGGCCCGGCCGGGCCGGGGCGCATGCGCTGCGCGGTGCGACCGGTCACGACGAACCCCGCAGGACGTAGCCGACGCCGCGGACGGTGTGGATCAGCCGCGGCATCCCCGCCGCCTCGGTCTTGCGCCGCAGGTACATCACGTACACGTCCAGCGAGTTGGACGCCGGCTCGAAGTCGAACCCCCATACCGTCTCCAGGATCTGCTCCCGGGTCAGCACCTGCCGCGGATGCCTCAGGAACAGCTCCAGCAGCATGAACTCGGTGCGGGTCAGCTCCAGCGGACGCCCCGCCCGCACCACCTCGCGGGTGCGCGGGTCCATCCGCAGGTCCTCGAACGCCAGCGCCCCGCCGTCCGGACGCTCCGCCCGGCCGTAGTCGGCGGCCCGCCGCAGCAGCGCCCGCACCCGCGCCAGCAGCTCGTCCAGCTCGAACGGCTTGACCAGGTAGTCGTCGGCGCCCGCGTCCAGCCCGGTCACCCGGTCGCCGACCATGTCCCGCGCCGTCAGCATCAGCACCGGCATCGTCGCGCCGCGCGCCCGCATCCGCCGGCACGCGGTCAGCCCGTCCATCCGCGGCATCAGCACGTCCAGCACCACCAGGTCCGGACGCTCCCGCTCGACCGCGTCCAGCGCCAGCAGCCCGTCGGCGGCCGCCCCGACGTCGTAGCCCTCGAACTCCAGGCTGCTGGTCAGCGACTCCCGCACCGCGGGCTCGTCGTCCACGACCAGGATCCGCCCCCGCGCAGCACCCGACTCCATCCGCCCACGGTAACCGCCCGCGCCGCGCTCACCGCTGTGACCAGCGGATTCTCATGGATCTTTCAGAAACGCCGGAGCGCTCAGGACGCCCGCCCGGACGCGGCGCCGCCCTCCGGCGCACCGCCTCCCTCGCGGCTGCCGGGCCGCGCAGGGCCGGGCTCGGGCGCGCCCGCAGGACGCGCGGGACGGACGGCCGCCGACGTCGCCTCCCCGGTCGCCTCCGTCACCACCGTCATGATCGACACCGGCGGCGCCTGCACCGGACGGTCCTTGGCGTCCGCGCGGCGCACGCCGACCCGGTACCGGGAGGCGTTGCGCAACGTGCTCACCGCGATCCGCGGCACCACGCGCGGCGCCGTCCGGGCCGTGACCCGCACCGCGATCCCGGACGCCGACCCGACCACCGCGCCGGTCGCCGGATGCGTCACGACCGCCTCCATCGTGGCCCGCGCGACCCGTCCCACCAGGTCAGTGAGCGACACCTCACCCCGCCCGCGCCCGGCGTCCGCCGTCGTGCCACTCGGACGAGCGGCGTCCGCGCCACCCGCACCCGAGGTCGCCGGGGCCGTGCTGGTCGGGTCAGGGCGCAGGGCGGTGGAGAAACCGGTGCGGACGGACTGGACCACCACCTCGCGGGACACATCGAACATCAGCCCGCGCAGCGACTCCCGCAGCGCGCGCTTCAGCGCCTCGCGCATCAGCTCACGCATGATCGTCTCGACCGTGAAGGCCAGCGCGCGGTCGGCGACCTGACCGGCCAGGCCCCGCGCCGAACGCGCAAGCGCGCTGCCCGCCGCAGCCTTCCAGAAGCCGCCCGCCGCGCGCGCCGCCTCGCCGGTGCCGAGGTCGCGTGCCACGTCCAGGACGAACGAGGACGCCAGGTCGGCGCTCGCCGCCGCCACCGGGCTCGCCGCCGCGACCCGGCGGCCCTGCGCGCGCACCCCCGACGCCAGCTCCCGCGCCGCCTCCTTGGCGGCCTCCTGCGCGACCGTGCGGACCACGTCGGTGATCACGTCCCGGCCCACGTCGAACGCCACGTCCACCGCGATGTCGGCGACCGCGTCGAGCGTGGTGTCGACCACGGCCCGGGTCGCGGCCTGCACCACCGGCGCCGACGCCGTCCGGCCCGCCACGTCGGCGACCGCGTCCAGCGCCGAGGCCGTCGCGGCCCGCGCGAACGGGCTGCGCGCCGCCAGCCGCCGCGCCGCGGCCGCCATCGGATGCTGCGCCGCCTGCTCGGCCAGCGTCACCGCCGTGCCGGTCAGCGCGCTGGTGACGTCCAGGGCCGTCCCGGCGAGCGGGTTGGAGCCCGCCACCGTCCGCGCGACCGACCGCGCCTCCAGGACGGCCTCGCGCACCGCCTTCTCGGCGGCCGCTCCGGCGATCTTCACCGCCGCGTCCCGCGCGGCGCGCTCCACCGCGTCCATGGCCGAGGTCCGCGCCAGCCGCTCGACGACCTGCGCCGCAGCCTGGTCGGCGGCCCGCCGCGCGATCACCCGGACCGGCTCGGCCGCGGCCGACGCCTGCCGCGCCGCGCGCCCGGCCACCGGCGCAAGGCCCGCGATCCCGCCGGACGCGGCACGGTCCAACCGCGCCACCACACCGGAAACAGGCTCGGACTCGGACGCCGGCCCGGCCGTCAGCGCGGGCTTGGCCGCCGATTCGAGTTCGACGACGGGCTCGGCGCCGGGTTCGACGACGGGTTTGGTGCCGGGTTCGGCGGCGGGCTCGGCGGTGGGTTCCGGTGGGGACGCGGTTTCCGGGGACGTCTCGTCGCCGGTCGAGCCGCCGCCTCTCGCGCCGCTCCCGGTCCGGTCGGTCATGTCCGTGCCCCCAAACCCGCCCACGTCCTGCCTTCCAGACTAACGATCGTCCTGCCGTTTCGTTCCCCGCCGGGCGGCGTCCGCACCTGGCCCGGGCATGGCGAAGGGTCTGGATCGGCCGGGCCCTCCTTCGGCAGGCGGCACTCCTCATTCGGGGCAGGCCGGAACCGGGTCGTCCGCAAGAGGTTCCGGCGAAGGGCTGGACAACCCGCCCCGCAGGCGTATATTCGAAAGCGAGTACTCGTCCACGAGTACTCGCAAGCGAGTGGGCGGCGGGACGAGCCGCCCGGACGGAACGGGCGGAGGTGGTCGCGGTGGCCAAGCGGCGGAAGGTCGCCAACCTGCTGGCGCTGCCGGTGCTGAGCACGCTCAGCGAGCGCCCGATGTACCCCTACGAGATCGCCTCCACGCTGCGGCGCCGCGGCAAGGACGCCAGCGTGAAGATCAACTGGGGGTCGTTCTACACCGTCGTGCGGAACCTGGAGAAGCACGGGCTGATCAAGGCGACCGGCACGGTCCGGCAGGGCAACCAGCCGGACCGGACGGTCTACGCGATCACCCCCGAGGGCAGCGCCGAGCTCACCGACTGGCTGCGCGAGCTGGTCGCCGTCCCCGAGCGCGAGTACCCGCGGTTCGAGGCCGCGCTCGCCGACATCGCCGGGCTGGACCCGCGCGAGTTCACCGTGCTGCTGCGGCGGCGGCTGGAGGCCCTGGACGCCGACCTCGCCGAGCAGGAGCGCCAGCTCGCCGAGGCCCGGTCCTGGCTGCCCGAGCTGCTGCTGATCGAGGCCGACTACCACCTGACCCTCAGCCGCGCCGAGACCGGATGGGTCCGCGCCCTGCTGGCCCGCCTGGAGGACGGCACCATGCCCGGCCTCGCCGACTGGACCCGCTTCCACGAGACCGGCGAGGTCCCGCGGGAGATCGACTGGCTCCAGAACCAGGAGCGCCAGAACCAGGAGCGCCAGGAACGCCAGGAGGAGGGCTGACACCACCCCCACGGACGTGAGAAGGCCCCGGCCGGTGCGGCAACACCGGGCCGGGGCCCCAGAGCCAGAACGCCGATCCGCGGCAACGGAACCAGCGACCTGGGTGACACAACAAGGTTAGCCGGACTCACCGCGCCGCCGGATCGCCCCACCGATCCACGAACCGGGAGAGTCCCGTGACCATCCGAGGCACCACCACCGACCCGTGCGCCGTGCGCGCGCACGACCTCGGCAAGACCTACTCCGTCCGCGGCGTCAAGGGCGGCGTCCGCGCCCTGGACGGCCTGGACATCGCGGTCGAGCGCGGCATCGTGTTCGGCCTGCTCGGCCCCAACGGCGCCGGCAAGTCCACCGCCGTCAAGGTCCTCACCACCCTCACCCGCCCCGACCGCGGCAGCGCCGAGGTCGAGGGCGCCGACGTGCTGCGCAACCCGGGCCGCGTCCGGCGCCTCATCGGCGTCGTCGCGCAGCGCTCGGGCAGCGACCCGCGCGCCACCGGCCGCGAGAACCTGATCCTGCAGGCCCGGATGCACGGCATGGGCGGGCACGCCGCCCGCACCCGCGCCACCGAGCTGCTCGACCGGTTCGACCTCACCGAGGTCGCCGACCGGCTCGTCAAGACCTACTCCGGTGGCACCCAGCGCCGCCTGGACGTCGCGCTCGGCCTGGTGCACCGCCCCGCCGTGCTGTTCCTGGACGAGCCGACCACCGGCCTGGACCCCGAGGCCCGCGCCGCGATGTGGACCGAGATCCAACGGCTCGCCTCCGGCGACGGCCTGACCGTCGTCCTCACCACCCACTACCTGGAGGAGGCCGACCGGCTCGCGCAGCGCCTGGCGATCGTCGACCACGGGCACGTCGTCGCGGGCGGCACCCCCGACGAGCTGAAGGGCGAGCTGCGCGGCGACGCGGTCCACCTGGAGCTGGCCTCCGGGTCCGTCCCCGCCGAGGTCCGCGCCGTGCTGGAGGCGCTGCCGTCCGTCCGGGAGGTCCGGGTCGCCGGACGCGGCGTCAGCGCCCGCAGCGACAACGGCGCCGCCGCGGTGCCCGCCGTCCTGGCCGCGCTGGAGCGCGCCGGGATGCCCGCAGCGGCCGTCACCGTCGCCCGCCCCAGCCTGGACGACGTGTTCCTGCGCTACACCGGCCGCCGCTACACCCCCGACAACGGCCAGGACACCCCCGCCACCCCCGGCACCCGCCCCAGCGGCGACGTCGCCGACACCGACCCGACCGTCCGGCAGGAGGCCGCGAAATGACCACCGCACCCCTCACCGCGCCCGCTTCCCGCAAGCTCGCGATGCCGCGGCTGCTCGCCGACACCTGGTTCCTGACCGGACGCCGCCTGCACGCGCTCGCGCGCCAGCCCGCCGTCATCGTCGGCAACCTCGTCCAACCCGCGATCTGGCTGTTCCTGTTCGGGTCGCTGTTCCGCCGCGTCGTGGACATCCCCGGCTTCGGCGGCGGCTCCTACCTGGGGTACCTGGTGCCCGGCGTGATCGCCATGAACGCGATGAACGCGAGTATGTGGGCCGGCGTCGGGATGATCGAGGAGATCGACCGCGGCACCCTGAACCGGTTCCTGACCTCCCCGGTCAGCCGCGTCGCGCTGATGACCTCCGGCGTCGCCGACCAGGCCGTCACCACCGCGCTGCAGTCCGTCGCGATCCTGCTGCTCGGCCTGCTCGGCGGCGCGCACTACCCCGGCGGGATCGGCGGCTGCGCCGTGGTCGTCGCCGCGGGCGTGCTGCTCGGCACGGTGTTCGGCGCGCTGTCCAACGCGATGGGCATGACGCTGAAGCAGCGCGAGGCGATCATCGGGTTCAACGTGCTGCTGATGCTGCCGCTGACCTTCCTGTCCTCGGCGTTCATGCCGAGCACGCTGATGCCGCACTGGATGCGGGTCATCACCGCCTGCAACCCGCTCGACTGGGCCGTCCGCGCAGGCCGCTCCGCGCTCGCCACCGGCACCGACTGGGGCTCGGTCGCGGCGCGCGGCGGCGGGCTGCTCGCCCTGGCCGTGGTGTGCATCGCGATCTCGGTCGCCACCTTCCGCTCCTACCAGAAGTCCGTCTGACACCGGCCCAGAAGTCCGTCTGACACACCCGGTGAGGTGCGGCGGTCCGGATCCGAACGGTCCGGGCCGCCGCGCCGTCTAACCTGGCGGGGACGAGAGGGGCCGACGATGAGCGAGATGCTGCGGACGGGACGCGCGATGGCGGTCGCGACCGTCGTGTCGCGGATCACCGGGTTCGTCCGCTCGCTGGTGCTGATCGCCGCGCTCGGCCTCGGCACCCGCCTCATGGACGCCTACACCGCCGCCAACGTCACCCCCAACACGATCTACGAGCTGGTCATGGGCGGCGCGCTCGCCTCGGTGATCGTCCCGCTGCTGGTCCGGCAGGCGTCCCGGCCCGAGGCCGACCTGTTCGCCCAGCGGCTGCTGTCGCTGGTGGTGTACGGGCTCGGCGCGGTCGTGATCGTCACCGTGGTCGCCGCGCCGCTGATCGTGGACGCGACCGTGTCGGGGTTCAAGCCATCCCAGCGGCACCTGGCCGTGCTGTTCACCCGCTTCTTCATGCCGCAGATCCTGTTCTACGGCGTCAGCGCCACCCTGGCGGCCGTGCTGAACGCCCGCGGACGGCTCACCACACCGCTGTGGGCGCCGGTCGCCAACAACCTCGTCGTGATCGGCACCGGGCTGGCGTTCGTCCTGGTCGGCGGCACCGGCGGCGCCACCTCGCTCAGCACCGCGCAGACGCTGCTGCTGTCGATCGGCACCAGCGCCGGGGTCGCCGCGCAGATGGCCGTGCTCGCCGTCGCCGGACGCCGCGCCGGGTTCCGGTTCCGGCTGCACGCCGACCCGCGCGGCATCGGCGTCCGGCGCATCGCCGCCATGGCCGCCTGGACACTGGCGTCGGTCGCCGCCGCGCAGGCGGTGTTCGTGGTGTCCACCAACCTCGCCTCGCACGCCGGACAGGGCATGCTGTCGGTCTTCACCAACGCCTCCATGGTGTTCCAGCTCCCCTACGCGGTGATCGCGGTGACCGTCATGACCAGCGTTCTGCCCCGGATGAGCCGCGCCGCCGGACGCAGCGACCTCGCCGGCGTCACCGCCGACCTGTCCCGCTCGCTGCGGCTGACCGGCGTCGCGCTCGCGCCCGTCGCCGCCGCGCTGATCGTCCTCGGGCCCGCCCTGACGACGCTGATGTTCCGGCACGGCGGCACCTCGCTGGAGGCGGCCCGGCTGGCCGGGCAGACGCTCGCCGTCTACGGGTTCGCGCTCGTCCCGTTTGCCGGGTACCAGATCATGCTCCGCACCTTCTACGCCCTCGGCGACACCCGCACCCCGGCGCTGGTCAGCGTCGGAGTCTCGGCCGCCACGGCCGCGTCGGCGCTGGTCGCGGCGCAGGTCATCGGAGGCGCGCGGCTGGTGTTCGCGCTGGCCGGCTGCACCGGCCTGGCCTACGCGGGCGGACTGGTCGCCGCCGCGCTGCTGCTGCGGAACCGGCTCGGCCGGGTCGACGGCCACCGCCTGCTGGACACCCACCTGCGCACCCTGGCCGCCGCGACCGCCGCCGGCCTGGCCGCCGCCGCGGTCGCCCGCGCCGTGGACGCCCCGTTCGGCGCCGGGCCGTCCAGCGCCGCCGTGGTGATCGTCGCCGCGTCCGCCGCGGGCGGCCTGCTGTACGCGCTGGCGGCGCGGATCCTCGGCGTCGCCGAGGTGCGCACGCTGACCTCCGCACTGCGCCTAGGCTGACCCGCGCTGCGCCCCGGCTGACCCGCGTGGGGTGCGGCGGGCCGCACCGGGACTGCACAATGGCCGGGTGGACGACCTCGTCGAGTTCCTACGCGCCCGGATCGCCAAGGACGAGCAGATCGCCCGCGCCTGCTCGGGCGCGGCCTGGCGGCCCTCCCCGCCGGGCTCGGTCAGCCTCGACACCCCGTCCGGCGAACCGTCCGCCGACACGTCCGGCGGGTCCGGCGCGTCGGGCGCCCCGGGCCAGGCGCCTTCCGGACGGCCCGGATTCGTCGCCGAGGCCGAGAACGAGACCTACGCCGAGCACATCGCGCGCCACGCCCCCGCCCGCGTCCTGCGCGAGGCCGCCGCCAAGCGCCTCATCCTCGACGAGTACGCCAAGGCCGCGTGGCTGCTGTCCAGCGGGCACCGCTCGGACGCCGCCGAGGCCGCCCAGACCGTCCGCGTCGCCGCCCTGCGCGCGCTGGCCTCCGCCTACGCCGACCACCCCGCCTACCGCCCCCAATGGGCGATCTGACCGGCGGACGGCTCAGTCGGCGGACGCGCCCGGACGGCGTGACCTAGGTGCCGCGCGCAGGTGGAAGCGCTCGCCCTGGCACCCGAACAGGCTGAGCAACTCCACCGCCTCGGTGCCGGCCGGGCCGAACCAGTGCGGCAGTCGCGTGTCGAACTCGGCCGCCTCGCCGGGTTCCAGCACCAGGTCGTGGTCCCCGACGATCAGCCGGAGCCGTCCGGCCAGCACGTACAGCCACTCGTAGCCCTCGTGCGTCACCGGGTTCGGCTCGCAGCGCGCCTTCGCCGGCAGGATCGTCTTCCACGCCTGCAGCGGCCCGGGCTGCCTGGTCAGCGGGATCACCGTCCGGTCGCCGCCGTCGCGCGGCGTCAGCCGCACCCGCGGATCGCCGACCTCCGGCGCGCCGACCATCTCGTCCAGCGGCACCTGGTACACCTGCGCGAGCGGCAGCAGCAGCTCCAGGCTCGGCTTGCGCTGGCCCGACTCCAGCCGCGACAGCGTGCTCTTGGAGATCCCGGTGGCCTCGGCGAGCGCGCCCAGGGTGACGCCGCGCTCGGCGCGCAGCCTCCGCAGCCGCGGACCGACCTCGGTCAGGGCCCGGTCGATCGCCGCCGACGGGTCGTCGCCGCCGGAGTCCGCGACGGTCTCGGGGACGGTGTCGGTGCTGGTGGCGGGGCCGCGAGGACGTTCCATGGCCCCATTCCACCCGACGCGTCCCAGAAATGGCAACAAACGTTGCCGGGCGTTTGGGGCCGCTCGCATCCTGGATCCGCAAGTGACCAGCTCAACGACCTGCGGACGGTAGATATGACCGACAACGACCGGTACGACGTGGTGATCGTGGGCGGCGGCGCCGCCGGGCTCAACGCGGGCCTGCAACTGGCCCGCGCCCGCCGCCGCATCGCGATCCTGGACACCGGCTCCCCGCGCAACGCCCCCGCCGCGCACATGCACGGTTTCCTGTCCCGCGACGGCATGCCCCCGGCCGCGCTGCTGGAAGCCGGCCGCGCCGAACTCGCCCGCTACGGCGTCCGGCCCATCGCGGCCCGCGCGGACGAGATCATCCGCGAGACCGGCGGCGCGGAAGCCCCCTCGTTCACCGTGCGGCTCGCCGGAGGGGCGTCGATGCGGACCCGGCGCGTCCTGGTGACGACCGGGCTGCACGACGAGCTGCCCGACCTGCCCGGCCTGCGGGAGGGCTGGGGACGGCACGTCCTGCACTGCCCCTACTGCCACGGCCACGAGGTCCGCGACGAGCCGGTCGGGGTGCTGGCGCTGCAGCCGCACGCCGTCCAGCACGCCCTGATGATCAGGCAGTGGTGCCCCGACCTCACCCTGTTCACCCACACCCTGGACCCCTCGCCCGAGGACCGCACCCGCCTGGCCGCGCGCGGCATCACCGTCGTCGAGGGCGAGGTCAAGCGGCTCGTCGCCGACGACGCGGGCCTGCACGGTGTGGAGATGGCCGATGGACGCGTCGTCGCGCGCACCGCCCTGTTCGTCCAGTCCACCCTGGTGCCCCGCGACGGCCTGCTCACCGCGCTCGGCTGCGAGCTCGGCGAGGACGGCCTGGTCCGCACCGACGGCATGGGCCGCACCAGCGTCCCCGGCGTCTCGGCGGCCGGGAACGTCGTGGACGGGCACGCCCAGGTGATCGTCGCCGCGGCGCAGGGCTCGGTCGCCGCCGCGATGCTCAACGGCGACCTGGTGGAGGAGGACGTCGCGGCCGCCGTGGCCGAGACCGTCGGTGCCGTTGGGTAACGTCCGGGAGGAGCAGATCCCTGCCGCCCGGAACCGACGAACGGAACCGGTCGCCAGGGGCCAGAGACCGCGACCCAAACGCCGGACGCACCCCCGGCGACCGAAACGGGAGACACCGACGATGAGCCAGGCCACCGGGCCGGACCCGCAGGCGCCCGCACCGCACGCCGCGGACAGCCACGAGCTGATCCGCGTGGTCGGGGCGCGCGAGAACAACCTCAAGGACGTCAGCGTCGAGCTGCCCAAGCGGCGCCTGACGGTGTTCACCGGCGTGTCCGGCTCCGGCAAGAGCTCCCTGGTGTTCGCCACGATCGCGGCCGAGTCGCAGCGGCTGATCAACGAGACCTACAGCGCGTTCGTGCAGGGCTTCATGCCCACCCTCGCCCGCCCCGAGGTGGACGTCCTGGAGGGCCTCACCACCGCGATCATCGTCGACCAGCAGCGGATGGGCGCCGACCCCCGGTCCACGGTCGGCACCGCCACCGACGCCAACGCGATGCTGCGGATCCTGTTCAGCCGCCTCGGGCAGCCGCACATCGGCTCCGCGCAGGCGTTCTCCTTCAACGTCCCCTCGGTCAGCGGCGCGGGCGCGATCACCGTGGAACGCGGCGGCAAGGAGGTCAAGGAGAAGCGCTCCTTCAGCGTCACCGGCGGCATGTGCCCGCGCTGCGAGGGCCGCGGCACCGTCTCCGACATCGACCTCGACCAGCTGTTCGACAGGACCAAGTCGCTGTCCGAAGGCGCGATGACCATCCCCGGCTACAAGGCCGGCGGCTGGAACTACCGGCTCTACGCCTCATCCGGCTTCTTCGACCCCGACAAGCCCATCAGCGCCTTCACCAAGAAGGAGCTGGACGACTTCCTCTACCGCGAGCCCACGCGGATGAAGATCGAGGGCATCAACATGACCTACGAGGGTCTGGTGCCGCGCATCCAGAAGTCCATGCTCGCCAAGGACCGCGAGGGCATGCAGCCCCACATCCGCGAGTTCGTCGACCGCGCCGTCACCTTCACCTCCTGCCCCGAGTGCGACGGCACGCGGCTGGCGGCGCCCGCCCGCTCGTCCAAGATCGACGGGATCAGCATCGCCGACGCCTGCGCCATGCAGATCAGCGACCTGGCCGAATGGGTCGCCAAGCTGGACGAGCCCTCGGTCGCGCCGCTGCTGGAGTCGCTGCGCCACACCCTCGACTCGTTCGTGGAGATCGGCCTGGGCTACCTGTCGCTGGACCGGCCCGCCGGCACCCTGTCGGGCGGCGAGGCGCAGCGCGTCAAGATGATCCGCCACCTCGGCTCGTCCCTCACCGACGTCACCTACGTCTTCGATGAGCCGACCGTCGGCCTGCACCCGCACGACATCCAGCGCATGAACGAGCTGCTCCTGCGGCTGCGCGACAAGGGCAACACCGTCCTGGTCGTCGAGCACAAGCCCGAGGCCATCGCGATCGCAGACCACGTCGTCGACCTCGGACCCGGCGCGGGCTCGCTCGGCGGCACCGTCTGCTTCGAGGGCACCGTCGAGGGCCTGCGCGCCAGCGGCACCGTCACCGGACGCCACCTGGACGACCGGGCCGTCCTGAAGGACGAGGTCCGCACGCCCACCGGGAAGCTGGAGATCCGCGGCGCGACCTCCCACAACCTCCGGGACGTCGACGTCGACATCCCGCTCGGCGTGCTGACCGTCATCACCGGCGTCGCGGGCTCGGGCAAGAGCTCGCTGGTGCACGGGTCGGTCCCCGCGTCCTCGGGCGTGGTGTCGGTCGACCAGACCGCCATCCGCGGCTCCCGCCGCAGCAACCCCGCCACCTACACCGGCCTGCTGGAGCCGATCCGCAAGGCGTTCGCCAAGGCCAACGGCGTCAAGCCCGCGCTGTTCTCGGCCAACTCCGAGGGCGCCTGCCCCACCTGCAACGGCGCCGGCGTGATCTACACCGACCTGGCGATGATGGCCGGCGTCGCGACGGTCTGCGAGGAGTGCGAGGGCAAGCGCTTCCAGGCGTCGGTCCTGGAGTACCACCTGGGCGGACGCGACATCAGCGAGGTCCTGGCGATGTCGGTCGCCGAGGCCGAGGCGTTCTTCGGCTCCGGCGACGCCCGCACCCCCGCCGCGCACGCCATCCTCGACCGGCTCAACGACGTCGGCCTCGGCTACCTCACCATCGGCCAGCCGCTCACCACCCTGTCCGGCGGCGAGCGCCAGCGCCTCAAGCTCGCCACCCACATGGCCGACAAGGGTGGCATCTACGTCCTGGACGAGCCGACCACCGGCCTGCACCTCGCCGACGTCGAGCAGCTCCTCGGCCTGCTCGACCGCCTCGTCGAGTCGGGCAAGTCGGTCATCGTCATCGAGCACCACCAGGCCGTCATGGCGCACGCCGACTGGATCATCGACCTCGGCCCCGGCGCCGGCCACGACGGCGGCCGCATCGTGTTCGAGGGCACGCCCGCCGACCTGGTCAAGGCCCGCTCCACCCTGACCGCCCAGCACCTCGCCGACTACGTAGGAGCCTGACCGGCGCACCGCCACGTCCACCGCGCTCCCGCCGCTGACCGACGCGCTCGGTCAGGGGCGGGGGTGGGGTGGACGGGGCGACCAGGGCGGCCAGTTGGTAGGCCGGGGAGCGGTCCAGGGCGTCGCGGTCGCGGTCGTAGCGGCGGGTGGTGCGCGGGTCGGCGTGGCCGGCGAAGTCCTGGACGACGTGCAGCGGACGGCCCTCGCCTAGCGCGATCGTGATCGCCGAGTGGCGGAACGAGTGCGGGCTGATGACGAAGTCGACCCCGCACTCGGCCGCGACGCGGTTCACCAGCTTCCACACGTACGACTGGACGAGCGGACGGCCCGTCCGGCTGACGAAGATCGGGCCCGAGCCGGGACGGCCGCGCTCGGCGAGGTAGCGGTCCAGCGCGGCGACGGCGGGCGGCGGCAGCGCGAACCGCTTGCTCTGGCCGCCCTTGGCGACCACGTCCAGCACGCGGTGGCCGCTGTCCTCGCCGAGATCCTCGATCCGCGCCGACAGCAGCGAGCCGATGCGTCCGGCGGTCGCGAACATCAGCCACAGCAGCGCGTACGTGCGCGCGGACTCGTGCTCGGACGCGTAGGACAGCACGTCCGCGACCTGCTGCTTGGACAGGCCGCGCGTGCGCGAATGCCTGGTGTCCATGCGCGGACGCTCCGCACCCTCGAACGGATTCACCGGCGCGCATCCCTCCCGGACCAGATACCGGTACCAGGACGAGACGGCCGCGACCCGCCGGTTCACGGTCGCGCGCGCCAAGCCCGAGGCGACCAGATCGGCAACATACAGGTCGGCGTCGCGCGGGGTCGGCGCCTGGGCCTGGACCAGGCGCGCCGTGCACCACCACACCCACCAGCCGACGTCCCGCAGGTAGGCGGCCTGCGTGTGCGCGGACGACCGCCGTCCCGACACCAGCCACACCCCGGTGGCCCGCAGCGCCGACTCGTCCATCCTGGCGGCCCGCATCAAACTCGCCAGCTCACCGGCCACCCGCGCGGGCGGCGTGCCGCGAAGGGGTAGTTCGGGTGCGGAGGGGATCGCCAGGTCGGCCACCGAGGCGCCTTCGACCCGCGCATCGGTGGTCGTCTCAAGATCGGCCTGTGCCACGCCTGCAGCTTAGGCCCGTCGTCGCCGCTCACCCACCGGCCCCGCCGTCCAGGTAGTCGTCGAGGGTCGCGGCGGCTTTGAGCAGGGCGCGGCCGCGGGCGGTGAGGCGGTCGTGCCATTCGCGCAGGGCCGCTTGCAGGGGTTCTGGGCCGCCAGCCGTCCGCATGTGTTCCAGCACCTGCGCGATCTGTTCCAGGCCGTAGCCGCCGCGCCGCAACTGGTGTGCCATCAGGACGTCCCGGACGTCGGCCTCGCTGTAGACGCGGTACCCGGTATGCGCGTCTCGTGCCGGGACGACCAGTCCGGCGCGTTCCCACTTGCGCAACGTCGCCGGCCGGACGCCCAGCCTCCGCGCCAGCGGACCAATGAACATCGGGCCCTCCGCGTTCTGCGACCGTCTCGCTGCGCCTTCCGGCGGGACGGCCGGCAGTGTCAGGTCGTGCAGGGCGCGTTCGACAGCTTCCAGGGTGCGGCGGTCGCCGGCCAGTTCGGCGTGGCCGTCGTCGATGAGGCGCAGCGCGTCGTCGAGCGCGCCGCCGTTCACCGCACGCATGATCGCGGTCGCGGTGGCGTGGCCCTGCGCGGGGACGAGCGCCAGGAACGTCCGCAGGGCCGCCGCGTGCCGGGGGCCGTAGGAGCGGTAGCCGTGCGGCGAGCGCTCCGAAGGCGGCAGGATGCCCGCCTCCTCGTAGTTGCGCACCGCCTGCGTGGACAGCCCGTGCTCCCGCGCCAGATCGACCGGCCGCAACCCCATTTTGAGACTTCACCCCTAGTTCCGCCTGGGATAACGCTCAAAGTTTACACCGCAGGTTCAACGATACGGTTGAAGGTATGACGGCACAGATCCGGGACGCCGTGCGTCCCTTCACCTGCGAGTCCCTCACCGCGCTCCTGCCGCCGACCACCCGCCTGCTCGGCCTCGGCGAGCCCACCCACCGCGTCGAGGCGTTCCCCGAACTGCGCAACGAACTGTTCAGGCACCTCGTCCAGCACGAGGGCTACCGCTCGATCGCCCTGGAGACCGACTGCCTGGCCGCGCTGGTCGCCGACGCCCACGTCACGCGCGGCGAGGGCGACTTCGAGGACGCGATGAAGCGCGGCTTCAGCCACGACTGGGACACCATCGCCGCCAACCGCGACCTGGTGGCCTGGATGCGCGCCTACAACCAGGGCCGCCCACCGGCCGGACGGCTCCACCTGTACGGGATGGACGGCCCGCTGGAGATCACCGGCGCCGCCAGCCCGCGTCCGGCGCTGACCGCGCTGTACGACTACCTCGCCGCCCACCTCGACCTGCCGTGGAGCCGGGACGAGCTGGACGAGCTGCTCCGCAAGGACGAGCTGTGGACCAACCCGGCCGCCATGATGGACCCCGCGCAGTCCATCGGCCGCACTCCCGACGCCGAGGACCTGCGGCTGATCGCCGACGACCTGCACACGCTGCTCGCCGCCAACGCGCCGCTGCTGATGGACGCGACGTCCCGGGACGACTGGTGGCGCGCCGACCTGCACGCCCGCACCCTCTCGGGCCTGCTGCGCTACCACGCGGGGATGGCCGACCCGGGCCCGGCGCGCATGAACACGCTGCTGTCGCTGCGCGACACGATGATGGCGAGCAACCTCGACGCGATCGTGCGCCGCGAGGCAAGGCGCGGACCGACGCTGGTGTTCGCGCACAACGGCCACCTGCAGCGCGACCGCAGCAGCATGCGCATGCGCGACCTGCACACCGAATGGTGGAGCGCCGGGGCGATCGTGTCCAGCCACCTCGGCGACCGGTACGCGGTCGTGGCGAGCAACTTCGGCCGGCGCGGCTCCGACGTCCCCGGCCCGGACACCCTGGAAGGCATGCTCGCCGGCCTCCCGGACGACCGGGTCGTCGCCGATCCCGCCCGGCTCGCCGGGGTCCTCGACCGGACGCCGGTCCGCCGCGTCCCGGCCGACCACACCTACGCCTCGCTCGACCCGTCCGCCCTCACCCGGGCCGACGCCCTGGTCTTCCTCAAGGAGATCTCCTGAGCCGGGCCCGAGGCGGCGGCGGTGTCAGCGCCGCCGCAGGGAGGCGTCCAGCAGCGCGGGCGGGGTGTCGTGCTTCTCGTGCGCGGCCAGGTCGACACCCGGCGCCACGATCTCGTCGATCGCGTCGAGCACGTCGGCGGGCAGGACGGTCTCGGCGGCGGCGAGCTGCGAGCGCAGGTGGTCCAGCGTGCGCGGGCCGATGATCGCGCTGGTCACGGCCGGGTGCGCGGTGACGAACCCGAGCGCGAGCTGGATCAGCGTCAGGCCCGCCGCGTCCGCGACCTTCGCCAGCCGCTCCACGGCCTCCAGCCGGACCTGGTTGACCGGCAGCGACATGTCGAACCGGTCGGGCATGAACGTCGAGCGGTGGGTGGCGACGTCGCGGCCCGCTCGGACCGCGCCCGACAGCCACCCCGAGGCCAGCGGGCTCCACGCCAGCACGCCCATCCCGTACTCCTCGGTGACCGGCAGCACGTCCGCCTCGATGCCGCGCTGCAGGATCGAGTAGCTGGGCTGCTCGGTGACGTAGCGGCCCAGGTTGCGGTCGTGCGCGGTCCACTGGCCCTGGACGATCCGGTAGGCCGGGAAGGTCGAGGAGCCGAAGTAGCGGATCTTCCCGGCCCGCTGCAGGTCGGTCAGCGCGGCGAGGGTCTCCTCGTCGCTGGTGGACGGGTCCCAGCGGTGCATCTGGTACAGGTCCACGTGGTCGACGCCGAGGCGGCGCAGGCTGTCGTCCAGCGCGGTGACCAGCCAGCGCCGGGACGCGCCGCGGTGGTTGGGGTCGTCGCCCATCGGCATGACCGCCTTGGTCGCCAGGACGATGTCGTCGCGGCGGCCCGCGATGGCCTTGCCGACCATCTCCTCCGACTCGCCGTACATGTCGGCGGTGTCGATGGTGTTGATCCCGGCGTCGAGCGCGGCGTCCACGATGGCGGTCGCCTCGTCCTGGGTGGTGTTGCCGATGCGGCCGAAGTTCATCGCGCCGAGCACCAGCGTGCTCACCTGGACTCCGGTGCGTCCCAGGGTGCGGTACTGCATGGTCGATCTCCTCTTGATCAGGCATGTTCAGGCGCCGCCCCCGCCCGCTCATGGCATGATGAGCAAGCGGAACGACGTTCCGATTAATATACGGAACCATGTTCCGTTTAGCAACGGAGGACTGTGATGACCGACGGCGCGACCGGGAGGCCCGCACCGCGCAAGCACGCCGAGGCGCCGCAAAAGCAGGCCGAGGCGCCGCGCAAGCGGGCGGACGCGCGGCGCAACGAGCGGACGCTGCTCGACGCCGCCGCCGCGGTGTTCGTGACCTCGGGCGTCGAGGCCCCGGTCCGCGACGTCGCCGCCAGGGCGGGCGTCGGCGTGGCGACGATCTACCGGCACTTCCCGACCCGGGCGGACCTGATCATCGCCGTCTACCGGCACCAGGTGGAGGCGTGCGCCGAGGC
The DNA here is from genome assembly GCF_024172125.1 of Actinomadura rupiterrae. GTDB lineage: Bacteria > Actinomycetota > Actinomycetes > Streptosporangiales > Streptosporangiaceae > Spirillospora > Spirillospora rupiterrae. The sequence goes on along the minus strand of NZ_JAMZEA010000017.1, from coordinate 178,613 downwards.
GGGCCCGGCCCTACTGGCGAGCAGCCCGTCCCCGCACGACGCGCTCGCCCGCTGGGTCAACCTCTTCGTCGACTTCCTGGTCACCAAGCACGGCCTGGCCGCGGTGCTGCGGTCGGACGACCCGGGCTTCGAGGCCCTGCACGCCTACTTCCTCGACACCCTCGTCCCGGTGTGCGGGCAGCTGCTGCGGGCGGCCGCCGACGCGGGCGAGATCGGCTCCGGCGTGGACGCCTACGAGCTGATGCGCGCTGTCGGCAACCTGTGCATCGGCGCCGACGAGGACCCGCGCTACGACGCGCGCCGCATGGTCGCCCTCCTCGTCGCGGGCCTCCGGTACTAGCGGAACCTTGTTCCGTTAGTCCTGGTCGACATCCTCCGGTGCGATGCCCAGCTCGCCGAGGAACGCCGTCGTCGCGGGAGACGGCGGGAACCTGCTCCAGACCAGGTGCTCCATCCGCGCGGGCGCGTCCCTGATCTCCAGGACGGCCAGCCCGGTCAGCTGCGGGACGAACGAGGCGGGCATCAGCCCGATCCCCAGCCCCTGCCTGATCAGCCGCGCCATGAAGTCGGCGGTGGAGATCTCGAACGCCACGTCGCGGCGGACGCCCGCCGCCGCGAACGCCTCGTCCGTCTGGGCCCGCGCGGCGGTTCCGGACGGGAAGTCGACGAACGGCTCGTCCGCCAGGTCGCGCAGCTCCACGCGCTCGCGCCCGGCGAGCGGATGGCCGAGCGCGGTAACGCCGACCAGCTCGCCGCGCGCCAGCTCGCGGCCGTGCACCCCCTTCGGACGCGCGTTGACCGGAATGCCGAGGAACGCCACGTCCAGGGTGCCGAGCCGCACCCGCTCGACCAGCTTCTCGCTCGCGCCCGAGCGCAGGCTGATCCGCACGTGCGGGTGCCGCGCGTGGAAGCGTTCCAGCAGGCCGGGCAGGTCGACGGCGGTGACGGTCGGGATCGCGCCGATCGCGACCTGCCCGCGGATCTCGCCGGACGCGGCCGCCACCTCGGCGCGGGCGCGCTCGGCGGCGTCCAAGGACTGCCGCGCGGCCGGCAGGAACGCCTCACCCGCCGGGGTCAGCCGGACCCGGCGGCTGGTCCGGTCGAACAGCCGCGCGCCCAGCTCGCGTTCCAGCCGCGCGATCTGGTGGCTGAGCGCGGACTGCACGACCAGGCACTGCTCGGCGGCGCGGGTGAAGTTGCCCGTCTCCGCCACGGCGACGACGTAGCGCATCTGCTGGAGTTCCACGCGCGCAATCGTGGATCACGATCGTTGTCGATGACAAGCATGTGTTGGACTCATCGATCGCCGCTGCCCGAGGCTGGACGCGTGATGACACCACCTGAGAAGCACATCGTCCGGCGCCGCGCGGTCTCGTCCCTTGTCGTCCTCGGCCTGGCCGTCGCCGCGGCCTCCCCCGCCCAAGCCGCCGTTGGTGACCTGAGCGAGGGCCGGGCCGCGTTCCCGGCCAGGATCCGCCTGCCGGACGGGTTCCAGCCCGAGGGCATCACGCCCGTCCCCGGGACCCGCCCGGCCGCGTTCGTCAGCTCCATGCGCGACGGCTCGATCTACCGCGCCGACCTGCGCACCGGACGCGGCAGGATCTTCAGCGAGGGCCCAGGCACGCCGTCCCTCGGCCTGAAGACCGACACCCACGGGCACCTGTTCGTGGCGGGCGGGACGGGCGGCGACGCGCGGATCGTCGACACCCGCACCGGACGGGTCCTGGCCCGCTACCGGCTGGCCACCGGCCCGACCTTCGTCAACGACATCATCCTCACCCAGGGCGCCGCGTGGATCACCGACTCCACCAGCCCCGTCCTCTACAAGCTGCCGCTGCGCGGCGCCGGACTGCCCACCACCGTCAAGCGCATCCCCCTCACCGGCGACATCAAGTACGCCGACGGGTTCAACGCCAACGGCATCACCCCGACACCGGACGGGCGGGCGCTGCTGGTCGTCCAGTCCAACACCGGCGCGCTGTTCCGCGTGGACCACGCGGGGGTGACGCGCCGCGTGAACCTGCACGGCGACTCGCTGGTGTGGGGTGACGGGCTACTGCTGCGCGGGCGCACCCTGTACGCGCTGCAGAACAAGTACAACACCCTGGCCGTCCTGCGTCTGAACGCGTCCGGGACCGAGGGGCGCGTGGTGAAGCGGGTGCGCTACCCGAAGCTGTTCCACGTGCCCGCGACCATCGCCGAGTTCGGGTCGCGGTTCTACATGCCCAACGCCCGCTTCAACACCACCCCGACGCCGACGACGCGGTACGACGTCGTCGCCATCCCCCGCCCCTGAGCGCTCCTGAACGCCGAGTTCAGTCCGCCGCCTCGATGGTCGTGAGGCGGCGGACGGGTGAGAAGAACGCGATCGTCCAGCGCAGCGCCAGGCCGGTGACCCCGATCCACAGCGCCGCGCGGACGGTCGCGTACTCCCCGACGAGCCCGCCGACGGCGCCGCCGACCGCGAGCGCGCCGGTGAGCAGGAAGCGGAAGGTGGCGTTCATCCGGCCGAGCATGGCGTCCGGTGTCGCGCGCTGGCGGTAGCTGACCAGCAGCACGTTGTCGACGCCGACCTTGAACAGGCAGACCATCCAGCCCAGGCCCGCCAGCCACAGCATCGGCCCGCGCGCCACCAGGGCGGCCAGCGGCCCGAACGGCGCGATCACCATGCCCGCGAGCCACAGCGTGCGGCCGAGGCCGAGCCGCCGGGCCAGCACCGGCGCGGCGGTCGCGCCTAGGAACGCCCCCGCGCCGCCCGCGGCCAGGAACAGCCCGAGGACTCCGGCGGGGAGCTTGAGCTCGCTGGTGAACAGCACCAGGAACGCGACCTGGCAGATCTGGATGCTGAGGTTGGTCAGCGCGCCCTCCAGGACCACCGGGCGCAGCACCGGATGGCCGAGGACGAACCGCAGCCCCTCCGCCGTCCCGCGCCGTCCGGCCGGGTGCTCGGGCTCGACCGCCCGCACGTTGCGCAGGAAGCACGCCGACCACAGGTAGCCCGCGGCATCCGCCAGGACGGCGCACGGCGCGCCGAGGCCCTGGACGACGAAACCGCCGATGCCGCGTCCGGAGACGTCCGCGACGGTGGTGAGCCCGGCGAGCGCCGAGTTGGCCGCCACCAGCCGGTCGCGCCCGACCAGCGCCGGGACGAGGCTGAGGTGCGCGACGTCGAAGAACACCGTCGCGACGCCGGTGAGCAGCGTGACCGCATAGAGCTGCGGCAGCGTCAGCACGCCCAGCGCCCAGGCCGCCGGGACGGACCCGACCAGCCCGGCGCGGACCAGGTCGGCGGCGACCAGCACGCGGCGCTTGCGCATCCGGTCCACCCAGGCCCCGGCCGGGAGCCCGACCAGCAGGAACGCGACGGTGCTCAGCGCCGCGAGCAGTCCCACCTGGCCGGGCCCGGCGTGCAGGGCGGCCTGCGCGAGCACCGGGACGGCGAGCGTGCCGAGCTGCGTACTGATCTTGGACGCGGCGTCCGCGGTGAACAGGAGCCGGAAGTCGCGGTCGGCCAGCACGGGCCGCCGGACGCTCCGCGTGAGGGTCGTCATGCCCGGAACCCTCGCCGAGGCACCACGCCCCCCTCGACGGATTTAGCCTGGACCGAATCCGATGGGACTCGCGTGCGAATCCGAAGGGGCCCGCGTGCTCGAACTGACCTTCTCGGCCGACGACCTGGCCTACACGCGCTTCGCGATCTCACCGCTGTGGGAGGCGGTCGCGGCGGCGCGGGTGCTCAAGCATCCGGCCGAGCACCCGCTGCACCGCCGCTGGGCCGAGGCCGTCCGCCCCCGCCTGGACGGCGTCCGGCTCGCCCCATTGCTGGAGCTGATCGGGCCCCGGGTGATCGCCGCGTTCGCCTGCCCGCCGCCCGCCTCGCCCGCGCCCGACCTGGACCTCGAACTCGCCGCGCTCCGCCTCCAGCCGCACGAGCGCGTCGTCCGGGACCGCGCCACGCTCGGCCTTCCGCCCTCGTCCGACCCGCAAGCCGACCTCGACCAGCTGGCCGACACCGTCGCCGCGTTCTGGGACGCCGCGCTCGCGCCGTATTGGCCGCGCGTCCGCACTCTGCTGGACGGCGACATCCTCTACCGCGCCCGGCTGCTGGCGTCGGGCGGAGCGCAGCGCCTGTTCGCCGACCTCAGCCCCGGCGTGTCCTGGATCGGCGACGGGTTGCGCGTGCCGCGGAACAGTCCCGGCGCCGTCCCGCTGGACGGGCGGGGTCTGCTGCTCGTCCCGTCCGCGTTCACCTGGCCCAAGCTGTTCTCGCTCACCGCGCCCGGTTGGCAGCCGCTGCTCCGCTACCCGGCGCGCGGCGTCGGCACCCTCTGGGAACGGACCGACCGCAACACCCCCGAGGCCCTCGCCCGGATCCTCGGCCGCTCCCGCGCGCGGCTCCTGACCCTGCTGGACGAGCCCGCCTCCACCGGTGACCTGGCCGTCCGCACCGGGATGTCGCCGGGCGGCACGTCCCAGCACCTCACCGCCCTGCGCGACGCCGGGCTCGTCTCCGCCCACCGCGCGGGCCGCTACGTCCTGTACGCCCGGACGCGGATCGCCGAAGCCCTCCTCGACCCGTCCTCATGAGGCCGACTTGCGTTTGCGCTGGTAGTGGGTGCGGCCTTTGGCGGCGTTCCCGCAGGTGGCCATGTCGCACCAGCGGCGGCGCCCGCCCCGGGAGCCGTCGATGAACACCCAGCCGCAGCGGACGCCGGGGCAGACGCGCGTGCGTTCCGCTGGCAGCGACCGGAGCAGGTCGAACGCGTCCAGGACGAGCCGGTGGCTGAGGTAGTCGAGCCCCGAGGCCGCGACGTCGACCTGCAGTTCCGCGCCGTTCTCCGCGATGGCGAGGTGCGCGCTGGCGGCGGCGCGCTTCCACTGCCACTCGACACGGCGAACCGCCTCCCCAGGAACCGGATCGTCCTGCTGGACGAGGGCCGTGACGACGTCGTGCAGGTCTTCGCGCAGCTCGCGGATGCGATCCAGGGCCCGCTCGGCCCCGGCGGGATCGGCCTCGGCGAGCCGCTCCAAGGCGGCGAGTGCGTCGGGATCGAAATGGCCGGTGAGGGCGGCCCACTCCAGCAGCCGCGGGTAGCCGTCGAGCCAGTCGACCGGCTCGGCATTGCGCGCCGTCACCGTGTTCAGCAGGTCGATGACCACGTGCCCGCCGACGAGATCGCGGGGCCTGAAGTCATGGGCCTGGACGGCTCCCGTCACGCCTGACCGCCTTCCTGCTCACCCGAGCCCTGTTTGCACGAACCTATCCAACCGATGTACTGATGTTATCCGGTTGGACTACTTCTCGCTGAAAGGAGACGGCCTTGGCTGCCGCCGTCGAGCTCATCGCGGCCCCCTGGAACCTCGGCCAGGCGCCCCCGGCGCCGGGACGCGAGCCCGAGGCGTGGCGCGGACCGCAGGCACTGCTGTCGGCGGGACTGGAGGAACGGCTGTGCCCGGCCCGGACGGTGGAACTCGACCGTCCGCCGTACGACTTCGACCCGCAGCCGGCCACCCGCATCCGCAACGGGGTGCCCCTCCGGGAGCACACCCTCCGGCTCGGCGAGGCGGTCCGCTCGGCGCTCGCGGCCGCGCGGTTCCCGGTCGTGCTGGGCGGAGATCGCAGCATCCTGCTCGGATCCCTGCTCGGCGCGCGGCGCGCCGGCCGCTGCGGCCTGGTTCACCTCACCGCGCACGAGGACGTCCGGGTGTCCGGATCGTCCCTTGCCGCGGCGGACGCCATGGCCCTCTCCCTCGCCACCGGTCACGGCGAACTGCTGCTGAGCCACTGGCCCGAAGTGGGAACCCTGGTCAGCTCGGACGAAGTGCTCCAGAACAGCGACGCCGCCCGCCTGGAACGGCTCGGACCGGATCGCGTCTGGCTCCACCTCGACCTCGACGTCCTCGCGGCGAACGACCCGGCCCAGCTCACCGGCCTGATCGGCACCGGACGGGTAGTGGGGCTCGACATCGCCGTCCCCCACCCGGACGGCGTGGACGCCGCGCGCGCCGTCGATCTCCTCACCTCCGCCCTGTCCCCGCTCGCGTCCCAGGAGGCGCACGCATGAAGACGCTGCTCGCCGACGGCCCCAGCGCCCAGTACCCGGCCGAGATGGAGCAGTTCGGACGCCTCGCCGGGCAGTGGGCCACCAAGATCACCTACCACCCGGCCGACGGCTCGCCGTCCCGCACGATCAGCGGCGAATGGGAGTTCGGCTACGCCCTGGAGGGCCGGGCCGTCCTGGACGTCTGGCGGTGGCCCGGCCGCGAGGACCTGCCCGCCACGGGCCGCACCCCCGACCAGGAATGCGGCCTGTGCGTGCGGATCTGGGACCCGCGCCTCCAGCTGTGGCGGTTCACCTTCCACGGCACCGCCCGCGGCGACCTGCTGCACATGTACGCCCGCCGGATCGGCGACGAGATCGTCATGGAACGCGCGGCCGGCGGCGACCTCGTCCGCTGGACGTTCGGCGCCATCACCGCCGACACCTTCCACTGGCGCAACGAGCGGTCGTCCGACGGCGGACGAACCTGGCGCCTAGACCAGGAGGTCCACGCCCGCCGCCGCGCCGCCGACTGAACGGGAGCCCTTTGCCCTGAGCGGCCTGAGTCGGCGGAGGCGAAACCATAAGTAGCCCTTGGTCAGGAAAGGTTTGTTTAACGGGGCAGTCGTCTTGCGGTTCTTTGCCGGGGCAGGAGACCGGTGAAGGAAGAGAGGCGGCTCGCGCCTTCCGGAAGGGCTTCCCTGCGTCATCGGGGCGGGGCGCGCGACGCTCTGACCGCAGGAGGTGAACGGGGTGCTCGCGTACCTCGAAGGGTTCGGCGCCGGGATCGTGGTCGGCATCGGCTACGCGCTGATCAGGGTGAAGTCGCCCGCGCCGCCCACGATCGGCCTGGTCGGCCTGGCCGGGATGCTGATCGGTTTCAGCCTCCTCAAAGCGGTCGCATGAAAAGCGTCCTGCGCAACTACGCGATCTCCCTCGCCGCCGGCGTCCTCGCCGGTTTCCTGTACTGGATCATGCATGTCCCCACGCCCGCGCCTCCTTGGCGTGCGCTGGTGGGGCTGCTCGGCATCCTCGCGGGCGAGTCCGGTACACGCCTGCTCATCACCCGGCTGCGGCGGCGCGGCGCTTCGTCCGACTCCGCCGGCGCACACCGCAATTAAGGAAATCTGATGCTTCCCGTGACCTATTACCCGGTCGACACCCAGGAACTGTTCCGGAGCAATGCCGAGCGGATCACGAACAAGCCGTACGCCAAATACTTCAACGGCGACCTGTGGCTCCATGACGACGTGATGCCGGCCATCAAGGAGCCGATGCCTGCAGACGCGGCCATCGGCAGTTCCGCCGACGACCTCGACACCCTCCTCGACCCCGGCTACCACAAGGTCGAGACGGGCTTCTGCGTCACCGACGACGGCCACCCGTACGTCACCAGCCTCACCCGCTTCCCCGGCTGCACGCCGGAGATGTTCACCTGGTGGTTCTGGTGGCACTCGGTCGAGCCCGAGCGCTACTCGCTGTGGTACCCCTACAACCACCAGCAGGCCGTCCCCCGCGACAAGGACGTCCTCACCCGCCCGGGGGTCGCCGACGTCGACCGCTACATCCACAACAAGCACGACGTCGTCGAGTACATCGGGCCCATGCGCTCGGAGATCACCATCACCTTCGCCGAGCCCGGCGAGCTGGGCTTCGACGCGAGCCGCCTGGACGAGGCCGGCATCCGCGCCCACGCCTGCGGCAGGCTCAGCATGAACAACGGCATCATGATCCACCTCGTCCGGGACACCGCGGACGGCTTCGAGCTGCGCAGCCGGTACATCTTCGACCAGGGCAAGACCTACAGCACGGACGACGAGCGCAGCGAGGCGATCAAGTTCGCCTACGAGATGGTCCTGCACGACCAGACCGAGTTCACCCACCTGTCGACGTTCCTCGCCGACATCTACGGAGAGTTCGGGCAGGGGAGCTGACAGCGGTCGCCGCCGGACGGGCGGCGTCCGGTGCGGCGTGCTGCCCGTCCGCTCTGGGTGAGCGGACGGGCGAGGCCGGGGTCAGGTGGTGTAGCCGCCGTCCACGGCCAGCGCGGTGCCGGTGATGTAGCGGCCGCCGGGGCCGGCCAGGTAGGAGACGGCGGCGGCGATGTCCTCGGCCTGGCCGTAGTGCCCGAGGGCCGTCAGGGAGCGCTGGAAGTCGGCGGAGTCGCCGGTCGCCGGGTTCATGTCGGTGTCGATCGGCCCCGGGTCGACAAGGGTGGCCGTGATACCGCGCGGGCCCAGCTCGCGGGCCAGGCCCTTGGTCAGGCCGATGAGGGCGGACTTCGCCGTCGCCTGGAGGACGAAGTTCTCGCCCGGGACGCGTCCGTTGAAGCACGAGCCGATGCTGATGATCCGTCCGCCGTCCTCCATGTGCCGCGCCGCGGCCTGCGCGGACAGGAACACCGAGCGGACGTCCACGGCCAGGACGCGGTCGAGTTCCTCGGTCGTCACGTCCGCGAGCGGGCCGTAGGTGAGGAAGCCGGCGTTGTTGACCAGGATGTCGAGGCGGCCCAGCTCGCGGACGGTCTGCTCCACCATCCGCTGCGCCGCGTCCGGACGGGTCAGGTCGGCCTGGACGGCCACCGCGCGTCCGCCCTCGGCCTCGATCTTCTCCGCGACCTCGCGGGCCTGGTCCGCGGCCTGGACGTAGGTCAGCGCGACCGCCGCCCCCTCGCTCGCCAGCCGCAGCGCCACCGCAGCGCCGATGCCGCGGCTGCCGCCGGTCACCAAGGCGACCTTGCCTGAAAGCGTGCTCATGTGACGTCTCCTTCGTAGCGGTGTTCTCGCCGTCGTCGGGATGGTAGAAGTTGACATCAGCGTCAGATTCAAGTCGTTCGCGGGCGAGGTGCGGGAATGCGGATCGGTGAGCTGGCCCGGCGCAGCGGGGTGAGCGAGCGCTCGCTGCGCTACTACGAGGCCCAAGGGCTGCTGCCCGCCGAACGCACGCCAGGCGGCCACCGCGAGTACGGCGAGTGGGCGGTGGACCGGGTCGTCCGGATCCAGACGCTGTACGCGGCGGGGCTGAACAGCGCGAAGATCGCCCAGCTGCTGCCGTGCATCAAGGACGCCGACGGGCGCCCGAGCGCGGTCGCCACGCCGAAGCTGGTCAGCGAGCTCACCGCCGAGCGCGCGCGGATCGACCGGCTGATCGGCGACCTGCTCCGGTCCCGGGACGTCCTGGACGAGGTGATCGACACCGCGTCCTCACCCGTCCAGCGGTAGTCCGCCGGGACGACGCCGCGGTGAGCGCGACCGCGGCGACCAGCGCCGCCAGCGGCAGGAGGAACGCCTGCCGCACGGCTGTCCCGATCCCTGCGTGCAGGCTTCCCTGAAGTAACGCGCCGACCGCGGCGCCGCCCAGGACGCCGCCGATCCGCTGGCCGGTGCTGAACACCCCGGACGCCGCGCCGGTCATCGCCGGTTCGATGTCGCGGATCGCCAGTGTGAACGGGCCGCCGTAGACGACGCCCATCCCGGCTCCGAACACCGCGAGGCCGGGGAGCGGAGCGCGCAGGGAGGCGACCGTCCAGGCCATGCCGGCCGCCATCAGCGCCATCCCGGCCAAGGTCACCGGCTTCGCGCCGAACCTGTCGTTCCAGCGTCCGGCGAGCATCGCCAGCGGGACGGACACGGCGGGCGCGAGCGCCAGCGTCAGCCCGGCGCGCGCGGCCGACATGCCCATGCCGGACTGCAACCACATCGAGCACAGCAGCATCACGCCGGCCACCGCGCACGGCAGCGCTCCGGTCGCCAGCGTCAGGAGCGTGAAGTCGCGGTTCCGCAGGACGGCGAAATGCAGCAGCGGACCGTCCTGCTGGCGTCGGCGCTCGACCGCGGTGAAGGCGGCGAGCAGCGCCGCCCCTGGGACGGCCAGCGCCGCCAGCCGCGGATGCGGGGCCGACTCCAGCAGCGCGCACGTGACGAGCGTCAGCCCGCCCGCGAGCAGGCCCGCGCCGAGCAGGTCGAGGCGTTCGCGGACGCGTGTCCGCAGGTCGGGGGCGAGCCGGGCGAAGAGCGCGAAGACGGCCGCGGCGATCGGGACGTTCACCCAGAAGATCGAGCGCCAGCCGAGGACGGCGACCAGCAGCCCGCCGAGCGTCGGCCCGGCCGTCACGCCGAGTCCCGCGACCGCGCCCGACAGGCCGAGCGCGCGGCCGCGCCGCTCGGGCGGGAACAGGCGGGTGGTGAAGGCCAGCGACTGCGGTGTCAGCAGCGCCGCCCCGAGCCCCTGGACGACGCGCGCCGCCAGCAGGACGTCGATGTTGCGGGCCAGGGCGCAGCCGGCCGATCCGGCCGCGAACAGCCCGAGGCCCGCCAGGAACATCCGCTTGGGGCCGTGCAGGTCTCCGAGCCGTCCGGCGATGACCATCGTCGCGGCCAGGACGAGCTGGTAGACGGCGGCGATCCAGAGCACCCGGTCGAGTCCGGTGTGCAGGGCGCGGCTCATCGCGGGGATCGCCAGGTTGACCGCGTTCGCCTCCATCAGCGTCATGAAGACGACCGCCGACAGCATGCCCTGGACGGTCCATGCGCGTGTGTTCTGATTCATGCCGAAGAGCCTGGCCCGGCTCCGACCTGGGTTTATGATCCACTTTCATGGCGGCGGACTGGTCCACTTTGCGCGAGCTGCTGCTGCCGGTCCCGGGCGCGCGGCGCCGGGGCTTGGAGGCGGCGCTGCGGGACGCCGTGCGGACGGGCCGGTTGCGTCCGGGCACGCGCCTGCCGTCCAGCCGCGACCTGGCGGCGCAGCTGGGACTGGCCCGCGGAACCGTGACCGCCGCCTACGACCAGCTCGTGGCGGAAGGCCGTCTCACGACGCGGCACGGCTCGGGCACCTGGGTCGCAGAACACCCGCCGTCCGAGCACGGCCCGCGCGCGTCGGGCACCGTGAACGGCTCGGGCGCGTCGGGCACCGGCAACGGCTTGGGAGCGGCGGCTTCGCGAGGATGGCGTTTCGACCTCGGGCCCGGCCTGCCCAGCCTCGCCGCGTTCCCGCGGGCCGAGTGGAACGCCGCGTCCCGCGCCGGGTTGGCCGCGCTCTCCGACGCCGAGCTCGGCTACCCCGACCCGGCGGGCCATCCCCCGCTCCGCGCCGAACTCGCCGCCTACCTGGGTCGCGTGCGCGGCGTGACGGCGCGTCCGGACGAGGTGGTCGTCACCAACGGCACGTTCGAAGCGCTGGCCCTGCTCGCCGCGCTGCTCGTCGCGGACGGCCATACCGCGGTCGCCCTGGAGGATCCGGGTAATCCGGAGCAGTTCGAGCTGCTGCGGTTGCACGGCCTGCGTCCGGTCGCCGTCCCCACGGACGAGCACGGCTTGCGGGTGGACGCGCTGGCCCGCACTGGCTGCCGGGCCGTGCTGGTCACCGCCGCGCACCAGTACCCGACCGGCGTCGCCCTGTCGCCGGAGCGCCGCGCCGAGCTGCTCGACTGGGCGCGCGCCAGCGACGGCCTGGTCATCGAGGACGACTACGACGCCGAATACCGCTACGACCGTCCCGCGCAGGACGCGCTCCAGGCGGCCGCCTCCGATCACGTCGCCTACCTCGGCACGCTCAGCAAGACCCTCGCGCCGGCGCTGCGGCTCGGCTGGATGGCCGTCCCGTCCGCGCTGCGCGGCGCGGTGGCCGAACGCAAGCGCCTGAGCGACCGCGGCTCACCCACACTCCCCCAGGCCGCCTTCGCCGACCTGCTGCGCAGCGGCGCCTACGACCGCCACCTGCGCCGGACGCGCCGCCTCTACAAAGGCCGTCGCGCGACCTTGATCGAGTCGCTCGCGCACCACCTTCCCGAGTGGCGTCCGCAAGGGATCGCGGCCGGGCTGCACGTCGTCCTTCGCCTCCCGGACGGATGCGACGACGCCGAGGTCACCGCACGCCTCGCGCGGGCGGGCATCCGCGTGGCGGCGCTGTCGTCCTACGTCCACGAACACCCCGCCGATCCCGGGCTGGTCCTGGGCTGGGCGCGACTCAGCCCGGACCGGATCCGCAACGCCATCGCGGCCATCGCCGACGCCTGACGTCAACCGACGAACCATGCCTCGATCGCGCCGTCGCCCATACCGGAGGTGATGAGCGCGCGGCCGTCCGGGGTGAAGGACCCCGCGACCAGCCCCGCCGTGGACGTCCACCTGATCCCGCCGTCGGCGGCGTCGAACAGGACGGCCAGGTCGTCGTCGGCGACGAACACCAGCGGCCCCCGATCCGTCCAGGACGCCTTGGCCGAGTACGTCGCGACCGGGGTCGAGGCGTCCATCGCGAGCGCGGGATCGGCGACCGGAACCAGCGAGCCGCCCGTCACCCGTCCCTGCTCCACGTCCATCACGCACGCGGTCGGGCGATCGTCTCCAGCAGCCACCAGACCGGACGCGTCGGGCGCGAACGCCAGCGCGTTGACGCTGCTCAGACCCGTTTCCCACATGGACAGCAGCTCACCGGAACCGACATCACGCACGGCGACCTTCCCCTCCGGAAAGGCGTAGGCGAGCAGCCGTCCAACGGCGTCCAGCGCGACCGCGCCCGTCCCACCCTCGGCGCGCAGAACCGTCCGGGCGCTGCTCGCCTCGGCGACGAGTACGGACCCGGTCTCGGTGCCGCCGCACGCGACCAGCCGCCCGTCAGCGCTCTGGGCGACGCGTCCGAAACTGATGTCGTCGGAGACCGCGCCGGCAGCGTCGAGATCGAGCGCGTACCGCAGCGCACCATCGACGCCGTAGACGACCGGGCCGACACCTTCTCCCAGGTCGGCGAACCCGACCGCCACCTGCGAGCCGTCCGGGCTGAACATCGCATCGACGGCCGTGGCGTCCGTCGCCAGGGTCGCAACCAGCAGCTCACGCTCGGGATCGGACGCCTCAAGGCCCGGCCTGAGCAGCAGCACCTGCCCGAGGTCGTTGTTGCCGGTCGCCCCGGACCCGGCCAGCACCACATCAAGCCCGTTCGGACAGGCCGCGGCGCTGACGTTGAAATACTCGCCGAGCCGGCACAGCGTGCGATGTTCGAGACCCATGGACGATCATGCTTCCACGCGCGCCCGACCAGAACACCCCGTTGACGCCCGGCGCCGCGAACCGGGCGCCGGACGTCAAGCGACCGGGACGCTAGGTCCGTCCCACCCCCATGGCGGTGCCGTCGCCGTCGGTGGAGTTGTGGCCGATGGCCGTGCCGTCGGGGGCGGGCGCCGCGTGGGTCTGCGGCGCGGCGCGGACGGCCCCGTACTCGATCGCCGTGGCGAAGGCCAGCAGCCCGGCCAGGGCGACCGCGGGGGCGATGAACCGTGCTCTGCTCCTCATGGGATTCCTCCTCATCGCGATCCTCCTCTGAGAGAAGTGACCGTCAACAAGGAGATAGGCGCGAGGGTTACACCCCACCAGGTCAAAGCTCGCCCTGACCGGAGCCGGACGCGCCGCCCTAGAACTTGAAGGCCTCCAGCTCCGCGTGCCGGACCGTGTAGCCGCCCTTCGTCACCGGCGCGAACGGCGCGGGCGCCATGCACGTGCCGACCGGGTTCTCGCCCATCCCGCCGGGCTTGCCGTTCCAGAAGTTCATCGCATCCCAGGACAGCCCGACGCGGTCGCCGCGCTTCCCGCCGTCGTACACGCTGAACCCGACCCGCTTGCCGATCAGCTGCTTCGCGCCCGGCAGCGCCGGATCCACCTTGCGCATCAGCGCCGTCACGCTCGCGGTGTGCGGACCGGTCACCAGGCAGTCGACCTCCCCGACGGCCCAGTAGGTGTGCTTGCCGGCGGCCGAGTAGTGCCGCACGGTCACCGTCCCGCGCGCGTCGGTCGGCAACCCGCGCTCCATGTGCGGGTAGGGCAGCGGCTTGGTCCACGGCGCGCCCTGGACGTTGAACTCGAACGAGCGGACGTCGGCGTCCTTGACGTAAGGCAGGACGAAGTCGGCGCGTCCGGTGATGCTCGCCGTAGCAGGCTTGGCCTTCTCGTCAGCCTGGGCGGCCGCCACCCCGGCCACCGAAACGGCCGCAACGGCGGCCACGCCCACAGCAGCGGTCTTGCGAAGGGACTGCATTGGTTTCTCCCTGCTCATCGTTTCCAGTCCCAAGATCTTCTTCCGCACCCCCACCCCCGAAGATCACCCGCAAGACCCGACCCCCTCCCTCCCGGGAGGGAACCCCCGTTCCCGCCCACACCCCTCCGCGCTACCCCGCACTACCGTCCGAGCAGCGCGAACTCGTGCTGTGCGGTTTGAGGGAGGCGGGGGTTCGGCCCAGGAGGGATCGTGTGGTTCTTGCCATGTGGGACTGGTCGGCGAAACCGGCTCGGGCCGCCGCGTCGGCTGCGGTCGCGTGGCGGAGGCCGGTGACGGCGCTGCGGAGGCGCGTCCACTGGCGCAGGCGGACGAGCGGGATGCCGACGGACGCCCGGACCAGCGCGCGCAAGCGAGGTGCCGACAGGCCCAGGCCGGCGGCGATGTCGGTGAGGGGCGTACTCGGGGCGGCGGCGAGGGCTTGGGCCACGCGCGGGTCGAGGGTGGGGGTTTGGCCGGTGAGGGTCGTGATGGCGGTCAGCGACGGAGCCTCAAGAAGGGCCTGGACGACGTCCGGGTCCAGGGTGGTGAGGCCCAGGTCGGGCGGGAGGTTCCATGCGTCGATGAACAGGGCCGTGAAGGCGGAGTCGGTCGCGCAGGCGTGAGCGTATTGCGGCGGCACGATCACGCCGGGGGCGGTGATGGGCCGGGCGTGGGTCGGGTGGACGGTGACCAGGCCGCCGTCCGCAGGCAGGACGACCTTGAACGCCGGGTGCCGGTGTTCGGCTACGCGGAACGGGCGCGCCTCGCTGAACAGGGTGATCCCGCTCGCGACGGTCAGGCGGCGATCGTTTTGTTCAAGCCGCGGAAGGGCGGGCCGCACGAGGGTCGTGCCATGCAGAATCTCATCGCTGACGCGCTGGGCGCCTTCCTGATCGTTGTCGGGGTCGCGCATTTCGTTCTTCCCGGGTACTTCCGCTCGCTGGTGCCGTCCTGGCTCGGAGCCGCCGGGGCCATCGTCGCACTGAGCGGGGTGGCCGAGATCGGGGTGGGCGGGCTCGTGCTCGTCCGGCCCGTGGCGGGCGGCTGGACGGCCGCTGTGCTGATCACCGGGTATCTGGTGTCGCACTTCGACGCGCTTCGGCATGCGAGTCGAGAGCGGGGACGGCTGCTCGATCGGCCTGCGGGGGTGGCAGCGCGGTTGGTGGTCAACGGCCTCTACATCGCATGGGCGGTCGTGGTGGCGACCGTCCACTAGAGCTTGCCGGAACCGCAAGTTTCCGTGCCAGATCGTCGGGCTCCTGGCGACAGTGGGCGCATGGCTACCAGGACACGTCGCGATTCCCCGCCGCCGCGGACGGGGAACAGCGAGTTCGAAACGTTGCGCGGGTTCCTCGACTACCTGCGGGCCTCGATCGCCGCGAAGGTCGAGGACGCGCCCGAGCCGGACGTGCGGACGGCGCTGGTGCCGTCCGGCACGAGCCTGCTCGGCCTGCTCAACCACCTGACCTTCGTCGAGCGCGCCATGTTCCTCGGGGAGGAGGTCACCGACTGGCAGCGGACCTTCCGAGCCGCTCCCACAGACACCGTGGCCGATGTGGTGGCCCGCTATCGCGACGTGGTCGAGCGGGCGAACGCGGTGCTCGACGGGTGTACCGATCTCGGTGCACCGGTCCCCGGGCGGAGGCGGGGGCCCAGTGTCCGCTGGGCCCTCGCGCACATGGTCGAGGAGACCGGGCGGCATGCGGGCCACGCGGACATCCTCCGCGAAATGATCGACGGCGCTACCGGCCGCTGAGCGCAGGACGGGTGGCGGCGGTCAGGAAGAACGGGAGCGCCAGGAAGAGGCGGTCGCGACTGCCGCGGTCGCGCTGCTCGGCGATCCAGGCTTCGGCCTGCTCGTCGCTGATCGCACCGGCCGCGCGGACCTTCCCGGCGAGGTCCGCGAGGATGGGCACCGCCGACGCGCCGGTGAAGATCCAGGTGCGGGTCTCGACGGTGACGTCGGTGAAGTCCGCGTCGAGCAGCAGGTTCCGGGAGCCGCGGACGACGCGGGGCGTGCGGACCAGGTCGGCGCGGGCGTGCACGATGGTCCGGGTGAGTTCGGCGTCGCCGGATTCGATGAGGATGGTGTCCCAGTCCTGCCCGAGGAGCACGATGCGGCCGCCGGGAGCGAGCACGCGGCGCGCCTCGGCGACCGCGCGGGCCGGGTCGTCCAGGACGTGGAAGACCTTCTCGGCGCGGTAGCCGTCCAGGGAACCGTCGGCGAAGGGCAGGGCGTAGGCGTCCGCGAGGCGGAAGCCGGCGCCGGGCCAGCGCTGCGCGGCGACGCCGATCATCCGCTCGTCGGGGTCGACGCCGACGACGCGCGCGCCGCGCTCGGCCATCTCCGCCGCCGCGCGCCCTGCGCCGCATCCGACGTCGACCACCGACGCGTCCGGGACGAGGCCGAGCAGCTCGTAGGAGCGCGCCCGCAGCTCGCGCGCCCCGGGCGCGGTGTCGCCGATGTCGAGGATCTTGATGAGGGCGTCGGTCTCGGCGCTCGTCCGGCCCGTCGCGGCCGTCTGTGAGGTGTCCATGCCGGGGAGCCTGGGCCTTCAAGTGCACTTGAAGTCAAGCGCCCTCCGGGCGGTCGCGTTCCAGTACGCTCGAAGGCCCATGGGTGAGCAGTTGACGATCGGCGAGCTGGCGAGCCGGACCGGCGTCGCCACCTCCGCGCTGCGCTACTGGGAGGAGATCGGGCTGCTGCCCGCGCCCGAGCGCGTCTCCGGCCAGCGCCGCTATCCGCCCTCGGCGGTCGAGAAGGTCGGCGTGGTCCTGCTGCTCCGGGGTGTCGGCCTCACGCTGCGGGAGATCAGGACGTTCATCGCCGCGCGTCCGGCGGACGGCGACGGACGCCGCGAACTGTACCGGCGCAAGCTCGCCGAGCTGGACGAGCGGATCGCGAAGGCGCAGACGGCGCGCACCGCCATCGCGCATGGCCTGGCCTGCCCGCACGACGACATCTTCGAGTGCGACAACTTCACCAGCGGGGTCGCCGCGTTCCTGGCGGGCGCGTCCCTCGAAGAGGCCCACGCGCGGGCGCACGAGCGCTGACCGCGCCGCGGCTAGGGCGGGCGGTGCTCAGCTCCAGCCGTCCATCTGCTCAGCTCCAGCCGTCCATCTGCTTGGTCAGGTCGGACGCGATCTCGACGGCGATCTCGATCGCCCGGGCCGCCAGCGGCGAGTGGGTGCGCCCGGCCCGCCAGTGCAGGCAGACCTCGCGCGGCGGCAGCGCCGGGTGCAGCCGGTGGACGCTGAGCCGGTCGTCGGACTCGACGCCCGCGGCGTGGACGGCGAGCCACGGCAGCACCGCCGAGCCCATCCCCGCGCGGACCATCGACAGCAGCGTCTCGTTGCCCGCCGTCCGGAAGACGATCTTCGGGTCGGCGCCGGCGCGGCGCAGCGCGTCCTCCATCCACGGCTGGTCGCAGGTCGCCAGCCAGGCAACCATCGGCACGCCGTCCAGGCGTTCCAGCGGGACGGGGGCGCCGGTGAAGGCGCCGTCCGCGGCGACCAGCAGGTACGGGTCGTCCAGCAGCTTGACGTGCTCGACGTCGCCGTCCAGCGGACGGTCGTAGAACAGCAGGTCGAGGTCGCCGATCTGCGGCGCGTCCGGCTCCTCCTCGAACAGCCTGATGTCGCAGCCGGGGTGCTCGTCGCGCAGCCTGCTCACCAGGACCGGGAGGATCACCGCGGAGGTGCTCTGGAACGTGCCGATGTCGATGCGGCCGTCGCCGGACTGGAACCGGTCCACGGCCTCGGCCAGCGCCGCCGCGCCCGCCAGCAGGTCGCGGCCGTGTTCGAGGACGACGGCGCCGAGCGGCGTGATCCGGACCGTCCGGGGACCGCCGGGACGGTCGAACACCGGCCCGCCGACCGCCTTCTCCAGCGCGGCGATCTGCTGGCTCACGGTCGACTGGGTGTAGCCGAGCCGGTCCGCCGCGCGGCCGAACGATCCCTCATCGACGACCGCGGCCAGCGCGGCGAGGTGCCGCAGTTCGACGTCTCTCACGGGCGACACCCTACGCACCGGCCATCGGCACCAGCGATCAAAACGATCGGACACTATCGCTTTTCTCGATGCCACCGCGTCCGTAGCGTGGTGCCCGCGGCGGCCGGCGACGGCCCGCTCCGAGACCGGCGACGAGGGAGAGATGGCGATGACCAGGCACGACGCGACGGCGGGGAGCGTCCGATGAGCACCTTCGTGTTGATCCACGGCGGCGGCGACGTCGGCTGGTACTGGCACCTGGTGGAAGCCGAGCTGCGCGCCCGCGGACACGATGTGGTCGCCCCCGACCTGCCCGGCGACGACGATTCCCACACCCTGACCGACTACGCCGACGCCGTGGTGGAGGCCGTCGGCGCCAGGCGGGACCTGGTCGTCGTGGGGCACTCGTTCGGCGGCTTCACCGCGCCGCTGGTCGCCGCCCGGCTTCCCGTGGACGTGCTCGTCCTGCTCGCCGGGATGGTTCCGCTGCCGGGCGAGCCGCCGGAGCAGTGGTGGGCCAACACCGGCTGCCAGAGCGCGGTCGCGGAGCAGGCCGAGCGCGACGGTGGCCTGACGGGCCACCCCGATCCGCACGTCAGCTACTACCACGACGTGCCGCGCGAGCTGGCCGACGAGGCGATGAGCAAGGAGCGCGCCCACCCGTCCAGCGCCGCGATGGCCGCCCCCTGGCCGCTGGACGCCTGGCCGGACGTCCCGACCCGGTTCGTCCTGTGCACCGAGGACCGCTGCTTCCCGCCCGACCTGTTCCGGCGCGTGGTGCGCGAGCGGCTCGGGATCGTCCCGGACGAGATGGCGGGCAGCCACTGCGTCGCCCTCAGCCGTCCCAAGGAGGTCGCGGACGTCCTCGAAGGCTACGCCTCAACCGCGCGGACGAACTCCGAGGACCGTCAGTTCTCCGGCGGGCGCTCGTAGAAGGCGGCCATCGCGGCGGCACGTTCGCGTAGGGACGTCCGCAACCACTCCGGCTCCAGGGCCTCCGCGCCGGCGCCGAGCTGCCACAGCGCCCAGACCGCGTGCCGCGGGTCCTGGAAGGTCACTTCCATGCGCAGCAGGCCGTCCGGATCGGGTTCTTCCGTCCGGACGGCCAGCGCGGTGCCCACCAGCTCCTCACGCCGGGACGGCTTCACCCGCACGAGCACGCTGACCTGATCGTCCCCGGCCCTGAACCGCTCGCTGCGTTCCCGCCACGCCTGGTCCAGATCGACCCGCTCGGGACGCTGCGCGGGTTCGGCGAGTTCCTCGGCCGCCAGGACGCGCGACAGCCGGTAGGTGCGGTCCTCGCCGGACCGCATCGCCAGCAGGTAGCCCTGGTCGCGCACGGTGACCAGCCCGACCGGGTCGACCGTGCGCCATTCGGGGTCGCGGCCGAACGGCGCGTAGTGGATGCGCAGCCGGCGCCCGCCGAGGACCGCGCGCCGGACCTCCGCCATGACCGTGTCGGGCACCTCGTCGGTGACCGCCCGGCGCGAGAGCAGGTCGGTCTCGGGGTCGATGAGCAGGCGCTCGGCCGCGCCGGCGGCGGTGTCGCGGTGGCTGCCGGGCAGCGCGTCCACCACCTTGAGCATCGCCGAGGCGAGCGCCGAGCCGAGCCCGAACGCCTGCGCGCCGCGCCGGGTCCCGGCGACCAGCAGGGCCAGCGCCTCGTCGTGGTTCAGGCCGGTCAGCTCCGTCCGGAAACCGGGCAGCAGGGCGAAACCACCGTGCCTCCCGCGTTCGGCATAGACCGGGACACCCGCCGCCGACAGCGCCTCGATGTCGCGCAGGACGGTCCGGGTCGACACCTCCAGCTCGCGGGCCAGCGCGGCGGCCGACATCCGGCCGTGCCGGCGCAGCAGGAGCACCAGCGAAACCAACCGGTCAGCGCGCATGCGGAAACGCTACCCGAATACATGACAGAGGTTGTCGTGATTGAACGGGAGGCTAGCGAGGCGCCGCCGGAGATGGCGGCACGATCCCTAACGCATCGAACGGAGCTGATATGGCAGTGGAGCGAACGGCGGTCAACCCGTGGCCGTGGTCGGTGGAGATGGGCTACGACCAGGGCGAGCTCGTCTCCGGTCACACCCGGACCCTGTACTGCTCGGGGCAGACCGCGATGAGCGCCGAGGGCAAGCCCGAGCACCCCGGCGACATGGCGGCGCAGCTGGCGCTGAGCCTGGCCAACCTGGAGGCCGTGCTCGGCGAGGCCGGCATGAGCCTCGCGAACCTCGTCCGGCTCAACGTCTACACCACCGACGTCGACCAGCTCTTCGAGCACTACGGCATCCTGGCCGCGCGGCTGGGCACCGCAGGGGTCGCGCCGTCCACCACGATGCTCGGGGTGACGCGGCTGGCCATCCCCACCCTGATGGTCGAGCTTGAGGGAACCGCCGTCGCGTGACCCTGCGAGCGCCGCCTCCGGACGTCCTGCCGGAGGCGGCGCTCGCAGGCCGCTGCGTTCTTTCAGCGCGGGCTGAGGAGGCAGAACTCGTTGCCTTCGGGATCGACCAGGACGCGCCAGTGCAGGTCGGACTGGTCGATGCCGGGGTCGGTGGCGCCGAGGCCGCGCAGCCGGGCCTCCTCCGCCTCCAAGTCCTCGCCGGGGTAGGGGCAGACGTCCATGTGGACGCGGTTCCACACGGTCTTGGGTTCGGCGTTGCGGACGAACTCCAGGTACGGGCCGACGCCCTTGGCCGAACGCATGGTCGCCGTGTCGTCGGTGACCTCGTGCAGGGTCCAGTCCATCGCCTCGTCCCAGAATCGGGCCAGGGCACGCGGGTCCGCGGCGTCCACGACCACCGCGGCGATCGGGCCGGTGTCCTTGTAGATCTCGCGCGGCTCCAGGACGCAGAACTCGTTGCCCTCCGGGTCGGCCATGACGACCCAGGGGACGTCGCCCTGGCCCACGTCGGCGAGGGTCGCGCCGAGCTCCCGCAGCCGCGCGACCAGCTCGGCCTGGTGCGCGGCCGAGGTGGTGGCCAGGTCGACGTGCACGCGGTTCTTCGCCGTCTTGGGTTCCGGACGGTTGATGAAGTCGATGCAGACGGCGGACGGGTCGGGGTAGTCGAACCCGAACGGAACGACTCCGGTGCCGATGGGCTCGCCGCTCTCCAGCGCCCACCCGAGGGCCTCCGCCCAGAACCGGCCGAGCGCCGTGGCGTCATGGGCCTTCATATTGATCTGCACCAGTCGTGTTGCCATGCCCAGGATCGTAAGGGATCCCGCCCCCTTGATCCGCCGCCGCGATTCTCCCTGGTCAGGCGTCAGCTTTCGAGTTGGGCGAGCAGCTCGTCCAGGGCGCGGGTGAGTGCTGCGGAGTTCTCAGGTGTGAACCATGTGGTGCGGATGCGTTCGTTGTTCCCCTTCGGCGTCTCGTGGTCGGCTGCTAGCTGTTGCAAGTTGCGGGTGTCGTCGCTCAGAGCGCGTCCGACCTGCTGGAACAGGCCGCGGACGTAGCTGTTCGCACCCTCGGCGTCGATGCCCTGGCCAACCGCCCACTCGGTGAGCGCGGCAAGGTAGGCGTAGTGGGTGGTCAGCGTCCCGGTCAGTGCGGAGAAGACGTTGAAGGCCGTCTCGTCCGCGACGGGCAGCGCACCGCCGAGGCGCTCGAACAGGGCGTCCGCCACCGGGTGGGACGGGTAGGTCACCGTGAGGGAGCGGCGTTCGCGGATGGCGGGCAGCGGGATGGCCCGGACGAGCGCCGCGCCAGTGGCCAGCAGCTCGCGCAGTTCGTCATTGCCGACGCCGGACATCACGTTGATCACGAGCCGGTCGTCCGGCACCGCGAGCCCGGCCAGCGCCTCGTGCCGGTCCTGGCGCCGGACGGCGACGATCACGATCTCGGAGCGGTCCACCACCGCCTGGTTGCCAGGGCACACCTGGACACCCTCGTAGCGTCCGGCCAGTTCCGCGGACGTGCGGGCGCCGCGAGGCGAAAGGAGCACCTCGGGCGCGGCTCCGGCCTCGTGGTGCAGGCCGTCCACGATGGCGCGGCCGATCTCCCCCACGCCGATGATCCCGATGCGTTTCACTGCGCCTTCCTTCCTGGTCGCGGCGACATTACCGGGCACTCTGCGGAGCGAGCGAAGCGCGGAGGAAATCGAGGATCTCCGCACAGGCGGCCTCGGCCTGCGGCTCCACACTGGGGAGGCTGAGGAAGGCGTGCGGCGCTCCGGGATATTCCGCCAGGCGCGCGGACGTCCCGGAGGCTTGGAGCCGCTCGGCATAGCGGCGGCCGTGGTCGGCGACCGGGTCGTGCGTCGGGATCACCACGAGCGCCGGCGCCAGCCCGCCCAGGTCGTCCGCGTGCAGCGGCGACAGCCTCCGCGGTTCCGCGGGCGGCGGGCCGGCGAACCGCTGGATCAGCCGCAGCTGCGGGACGGCCAGCGTCGGAGTGTCGGCGTGCTGCGCGATCGAGGCGTGGTCGAACATCGTCCCGGTCATGTCGGTGACGGGGTTGACCAGCACCTGCGCTCGCAGCGCCAGACCGGACGCTCGCGCCCGGAGCGCGGCCAGGGCGCAGATCAACCCGCCGCAGCTCTCGCCGAACACGGCGGCCCGCGCAGGGTCGATGCCCCACTGCGCGGCATGGTCCACCATGTGCTGGAGCACATCCCAGCCGTCGTCAACGGCGTTCGCAAGCGGAGTCTCCGGTGCGAGGAGGCGGTGTTCGACCGAGACGACGAGCGCGGGTAGCCGCGCGGCGAGACGGCTGTTCACCCAGTCGCTCTGCGCCGCCGTCCCGACGAAACCGCCCCCGTGGACGTGCAGGACGAGCGGCAGCGCGTCCTCTTCGCTGGGCCGGTACACGCGGACCGGCAGGTCGCGTCCGGGCAGCTCCACCGTCCGCCAATCGATCGTGACCCCCGGATCCGGTTCGCCGAGGATCGCCCGTGCCGCCTTGGACGCCCGGAACCGGTTCTCCGCCTCGCGGTAGGCGACCAGCTCCGCCGGGCTCATCGCGAGCCAGTCCGGCGCCGCCGGACGCTCGGCGGCAGTGATCTCACTCATGACGTCTCCTTCAATTTAGTTAGGTGACTTACTTGGTGGCCAGCCGGGCTGCCAGGTCCCGGAGCTGTTCGGGGCGCGGGTTGGCGCCGGTCAGCACCGTCGCCAGCCGGTCGCCGGCGACCGTGCCCTCGGCGATCGCCGCCAGTCCCGCCGCGCCCGCCGGTTCCAGGACGATCCCGAGCGTGCGCGCCGCCAGTTCCATGGCGTCGGCGATGGCCTGGTCGCTGACCAGGACGACCTCGTCGACCACGACGCGGGCCCGCTGCACTGAGGCGTCCAGCGGAGCGCGCACCGCGATGCCGTCCGCGAACGTGCGGGTGCGGTCGAGGCTGACCGCGTGCCCGGCGCGCAGGCTTTCCCGCATCGAGGGGGCGCCCTCGGCGTTGACACCGACGATCCGGGTGCCGGGAGCGCGCTCCTTCATCCAGCGCCCCACGCCGTTGATCAGCGCGCCGTCGCCGACCGGGAGCACGACGGCGTCGAACCCGCCGGCCGGTGCGTCGCGGGTCAGCTCGACCCCGATCGTCCCGGCGCCCTCGGCGATCGCCGCCTGCAGGCCGTCCCGCAGGTGGACGCGATCGGGATGGCGCTCGGCGTGGGCGGCCGCGGCCTCGCGCGCCGACGAGCCGTCCGGTCCAGCCAGGACGACCCGGGCGCCGAACCTCTCCATCCGCGCCCGCTTGGCGGGGTTGACGGTCTCGGGGACGAACACCTCGACCGGCATCCCGCGGGCCCGTCCCGCGTAGGCGACGGCCTGCCCGAAGTTGCCCGAGCTGGCGCACACCACCGGCGTCCCGGGGGCGAGCGTGCTGAGCATCAGATCGGCGCCGCGCCCCTTGAAACTGCGCACCGGGTTGGCCGTCTCCAGCTTCACCGTGACCGCACGGCCGCCCAGGGCCTCGCACAGCTGCTCGTCCATGTACTGCGGGGTGTCGAGGAACACCGGATCGATCATCTGGACGGCCTTCGCGATGCGGCCCGCGTCCAGATCCATGCCCGGTATGCCCGGGGAGTCGTTGCGGGCTTCGTGCAGCGCCATGCGGAAGCACCTTCTCTCGGCGTCGTGCGGACCCGGCCGACGTTATTCGAACGTCCGATCGAACCGATTGAGTAATTTCGCGCCCCGGCACAATAATCTTGCATGCCCGAAACGCCGACTCCCCGCCTGGACGAGACCGACGTCCTGCTGCTGGACCTGCTCCAGGACGACGCCGGACGCACCCTGTACGAGCTAGGCGACCAGGTCGGGCTCTCGCCGAGCGCCGTCCAGCGGCGGATCGCCCGCTACCGCAAGGACGGCCTCATCTCCCGGCAGGTCGCCGTCCTGGACCCGCACCGCGTCGGGCCGACCGTCCTCGCCACGGTCCTGGTGACGCTCGACCAGGAGTCGTTCGAGCACCACCGCGAGTTCGCCGAGCGGATGCGCGCGGAACCGCAGGTCCAGCAGTGCTACCAGGTCGCCGGGCCGTGGGACTACGTGGTCGTCCTGGCCGCGCGCAGCATGCGCGAGTGTGGCCGGCTCGGCAACCAACTGTTCAAGGCCGACGACAACATCAGGCGGTACGAGACGCTGGTCGCGTTCGACACCATCAAGACCGGGCTGACGCTCCCGCTCCCCGCCCCGCAACCCGGCCGCCCGTGAAACAGCGCGCCCTCGACTTGCTGGAGTGAGCGCGGCTCACTCGCGCGACCCTTCGCCGGGAGCTTCGTCCGTCCCGCCGTGCGAGGGCGCAGCGTGGTCGGCGGCGAAGGTGAAGGCTGCGGCGCGGTCGCGCAGGAGGGCGGCCAGCTCGGGCGAGTCGAGGACCTCGAACGGCCACCTGACCCAGAGCAGGCCGCCTGCGAGCACTTCGAGCCGGACGTCGGCGATGCGCCACAGCGTCGCCGGCCGTCCGTCCGCGGCCGTCGTCGGCGCGAAGTCCGCGGCGAAACCGCCCATGTACGCCTGGACCTGCTCGATCGGGGCGTGGATCAGGATCGTCGCGGCGTGCTCCCGGGGCGGGGCGCCGAGCCGGCTGGTGACGAACGCGACCGGGTCTCCCCCGGGCACCTCCTGCGGTTCGAAGCGCGCGCCGGTCGCCGCGGCCCGCGTGATCCGGTCGACGCGCAGCACCCGCCATCCGTCGTCGAGGTCGCGGCACACCAGGAACCAGCGGGTGTGCCGGGGCACCAGGGCCGCCGGCTCGACATGGCGCGCGGTCTCGCGGCCGGGGGTGGGGCCGCCAGTGTTCATCACGGTCAGCCGGACCCGCTCGGCGTCCCGGCACGCTAGTGCCAGGACGCCCAGCACGTCGGCGTCCAGCGGCGCGGGGTAGGCGCCGGCCGCCGCGTTCGGCGTGCCGCCGAAGGCGACCGAGGAACGCAGCGCCCGCACCCGCCGCCGCACCGCCGCGGGCATCACCTGTTCCATCTTGGCCAGCGCGGTCAGCGCGACCTCGCCCCCGTCCGCAGCGCCGCTGGCGGCGGACGAGGCGAGGGCGGCGGCCACGGCGAGCGCCTCGTCCGGGGTGAACACCAGCGGCGGCAGGTCGCCGCCGGTGGACAGCCGGTAGCCGCCGTCGGGGCCGCGCCGCGCCTCGATGCGGTAGCCGAGCGCGCGCAGCCGCT
Source organism: Actinomadura rupiterrae (assembly GCF_024172125.1). Lineage (GTDB taxonomy): Bacteria > Actinomycetota > Actinomycetes > Streptosporangiales > Streptosporangiaceae > Spirillospora > Spirillospora rupiterrae. Next base: position 152,936 of record NZ_JAMZEA010000017.1, on the reverse strand, counting down.
CCACGTCCCGGCGCAGGGTGCGGCCGTCGACGCCGAGGCGTCCGGCGAGCTCGCCGCCGGCCCAGGACCGGCGGGCCTGCAGCAGCTCCAGCAGGTGCAGCGCCCGTTCGGTGGTGCTCACCGGTCGAACCTAGCGGAAATGCGGACAGGAATTGACCTAAGCCCTCCCTAGGTTGGTGGTCGAGCCGGACGGACCGGCCCGAACCCTCCGAGGAGAACCGTCTTGACCATCCTTGTCACCGGCGCGACCGGCGCCGTCGGCCGCCACCTCGTCACGACCCTGCTCGCGCGCGGCGCCGACGTCCGCGCGCTGACCCGCAAGCCCGCCGATGCGGATCTGCCGGACGCGGTCGAGGTCGTCGCCGGCGATCTGGCCGACGCCGGCACGCTCGGCGCGGAGGTGTTCGACGGCATCGACCGCGCCTTCGTCTTCCCCGCCCAGGGCGTCGAGGCGTTCGTCGGCGCCGCCACCGGACACGGCGTCCGGCGCCTCAGCCTGCTGTCGTCCCTCGCTGCCGCGAAGGAGTTCCCGCGCGACCACGGTTCGGCGAGCCAACTCCACCACAGCGCCGTCGAGGACGTGGTGACCGTCAGCACCGACGCCTGGACGATCCTGCGGCCCGGCACCTTCGCCAACAACCTGCTGTCGTGGTCCTGGCAGATCCGCTCAGGCGCGCCGATCCGAGCGCCCTACCTCGCGTCGGCGCAGGCCCCCGTCCACGAGTACGACATCGCCGAGGCCGCCGCCGAGACGCTGCTGACCGACGAGCACCTGGGCGACGCGATCCCGCTCACCGGCCCGCAGGCCCTGACCCGCTCCGAGCAGGTCGCGACCATCGCCGAGGCGCTGGGACGGGACGTCCCGCTGGTGGAGATCACGCCCGAGGAGTTCAGGGCCGAGGCCGGGCGGTTCATCCCCGAGCCGGTGATGAAGATGCTGCTCGACTACTGGCACGACACCCTCACCGTCCCGGACGTCCCCCGTCCCGTCACCGCGGTGACCGGACGGCCCGGGCGCACGCTGGCGGAATGGGCCGCCGATCACCGGGCCGACTTCGAAGGCGCCTGACCCGGATAAATCGGTTGGTGGCCGCCGGAGACCGCTGCTACCTTCCAGGAGGCCGTGCAGAACGATGAGGAGGTGGTACCCGTGAACCTAACGACATGGGTGCTCCCCTCTGGGGTCACGGTCGGACGGTAGGTCGTCGTCCGGGAGCGCCGTTCAAGAGCACTCCCGAAAGGCACGACCATGCGTTTCACTTCCGAGCAGCGCCTCGACGACGGCGTCCTCGAACGCGAATTCACCCTCGGCGACGTCCCCGGCATCCTGTGGACGCCCGCATCGGCCTCCGCGTCCGCGCCGGTCCCGCTGATCCTGCTGGGCCACCCCGGCGGGCTGGGCCGGATGCGGCCGCGGCTGCTGGGCCGGGCCCGGCACGCGGCGGCGCAGGGCTTCGCCACGGTCACCATCGAGCTGCCCTTCACCGGTGACCGGCCCTCGTCGCCCGCGGCCGACCAGGCCCGCGCGGACGTGCGCGCCGCGCTGGCGGCCGGTGAGCCCGTCTCCGACGAGATCATCGACCGGCTCATCCTGCCGCTGCTGGACCACGGCGTCGGCGAGTGGCGGGACACCCTGGACGCCTGCCTCGCGCTGCCCGAGATCGGCGGCCCGGTCGCCTACTCGGGCGGCGTGATCTCCATCGGCGTCCGGCTGGCGGTCGTCGAGCCGCGCATCGCAGCCGCAGGCCTGTTCGCCGGGAGCTTCATCCCCCGCACCATCCTGGAGGAGGCGCGGCAGGTCACCATCCCGCTGCACGTCCTGCTCCAGTGGGACGACGAGGGCAACGACCGGCAGCGGGCCCTGGAGCTGTTCGACGCCTTCGGCTCCAAGGAGAAGGCGCTGAACGCCAACATGGGCGGGCACACCGGCGTCCCGCGCTGGGCGGGTGAGGACGCGGCCCGCTTCTTCGCCCGGCACCTGAGCTGACCGCGGCCGGACGCCGCTGCCTAGAGGAGCGGCGTCCGCCGGGATCGGGACGGGCGCTGTGGTGCGCCCGTCCCGATCGACCGGGGTCAGTCGGTCTCGAACTCGGCGACGACGAAGTCGACGGCCTTCTTACCGTGGGCCGTCACCAGGGCGCCGAGCTTGCCGGCGTAGGCGTGCTTGACCGCGTCGAGGTCCTCGAAGGACTGGGTGATGTCGTTGCGGGTGGTCATGATCGCCCGGTACTCGTAGCTGCCCGGGTCGATCTCGGGCTCGTCCTCCTCGTCGGTCATCCTGGCCTTGACGCGCTGGGCCGCCAGGCCGAACACGCTCAGCGCCTGGTTGGCCCGCAGGGCGGCCGAGGCGTGCTGGCGGGTGGCGCTGTAGACGCCGTCGTTCACGTCCGTGACGAGATCGCGGAGCGTGTCGGCAGCCTGCCGGGAGTTCTTCAGCTCGGCGTGGTAGGCGAGCGTGCTGAGCCGGTTGAAGAACTCGTAGAACGGCAGCACGTGCAGCTCGAACTCGTGCAGCGCGATGGCCGCGAGCGCCCCGGCCGAGGTCGCCTTCACCGGGTTGATCCACACGTTGACGTGCGCGCTGCGCAGCCTGGTCGCCCACGCGATCAGGTTGTCCGAGCTGGGGCCCTCGGAGATCATCCTGGCGAACGGCTGGTTGGTGCCCGCCTCGTACAGCGCGCAGTACGTCCAGCCGGACACCTCGCCGAGCCCCTGCTGGGGCGCCTCGTCCGTGCTCAGGAAGTCCACCGTGAACGCGGTGGAGTCGTGGATGGAGGCGGCCTTGCCCGCCTCGACGCTGTGGGTTCTCACCACCGTGATCGCCGCCCTGGCGGCCTGGTCGGACGTGAAGGGCATCGTTGCTCCTCTGCCACAGGCGGGGGGCCCTGATCCTCCGTCCGCGCCCTGGCCATGGCAACCTACCGCCAGAGCCACAAGAACCTGCCCTGCGGTCAGAAGGTGGCGATGGGGTTGACCGGGCTGCCCGATGTACCGGCCAGGCGGACCGGGGCGACCGAGAGGTGGAAGTCCCACTGGCCGAGGTCGGCGGCCGTCCGCGCGCATTCCTCCAGGTCGCAGTTGTCAAGCATCCACAGCCCCATCGCGACGAGGCTCACGGCGTGCACGGGCATCAGCACGTCGGCGTAGCCCGAGGGCTGGACGTCCTGGGGGGTGTCGGCGCCGATCAGCGCGACTCCGCGTTCGTGCAGCCACGGCAGGCAGGACGCGTGCCAGCCGGCCTGGGTGATGCCGCCGGCCGCGCCGCCCTCGTGCCGGGCGCGGCCGCCGCCGGTCCGCAGGAGCACCGCGTCGCCGGGGCGCACCTGCACGCCCTGGCGGCGTTCGGCCTCTTCCAGGTCGTCGGGGAACACGCCCTCGCCCGGTTGCAGCCACGGCACGTCCCGGACCGCCGCGACGTCCAGCAGGACGCCGCGGGTGATGATCCCGTTCGACGCCGCCGTGACCGCCGCCCATGCCGATCCGGTTTCGGCGTCGACCAGCGAGTGCGACCGCCCGTTGTACATCTTGCCGTCCCAGAAGATGTGGCACGGCGAGTCGATGTGGGTGACGGTGTTGTTGTGGAACATGATGCCGAGCTGCTCGTTCGAGAAGCCCCACCGCCGGTCGTTGCGGAACCCGGGCACCGGCATGTTCTCGGCCCCGGGCATGTCGGCGGCGCACGGGCAGGACGTCGTCGAGCGCTCCATCTCCCCCGGCACGGCGATGTCCCATGCGCACGACACGCTCCGGCCGTGGCGCACGGCGCGCGCCGCCGCCAGCCGGACGTCGTCGGTGATGTGGTTCAGGGTGCCGAGCTCGTCGTCGTCGCCCCACCGTCCCCAATTCGACAGGGTGTCGAAGTATCCGAGCACGTCGTCCTGCGTAGGCATCGTCCGCCCTGCCGCCATCTCGGCACCAACTCCTCCGGAAACGCGGTTCGAGGCCGCTGACCTGGCATGACACCAGCACGGCCAGCTGATCAGGATGTAGGCTACGCCACACCTGCGACACGTTCCGGAGTCAGACTTCGGGGGCGAAGGCGGCAAGCCTGTCGAGGCTGCTGCGGACGGCCTCCGCGCCGTACTCGAACATCCGCCGCTCGTAGTCGTCGACCGCGCCGAGCAGATCGCGCCGGCCTGCCTCGGCCTCGACCAAGCGGCGGCGCAGCAGGTCGGCATCGCGCAGCGCGGTGTTCGCGCCGTTGCCGCCGGTCGGGGAGGTGGCGTGGATCGCGTCGCCGAGCAGCGTCACCGGACCGGGCGCCCAGCGCTCCCCAGGCTTGACCACCCGGATGGACAGCAGGGTGCTGTTGTCGGGGTCGGCCTGCTCGATCAGCGCGCGCAGCTGCGGGTGCCAACCGTCCATCCTGGACAGCACGGCGTCTTGCGGGGTCAGGTCGTCCATCGAGGCGTCCGGCGGCAGGATCATCGCCCAGCGGACGTAGTCGCCGATGTCGGGCAGCGTGACCTCGGGGGCCAGCCGCTCGGCGGCCTGCTTCGGCGGTGTGCCGAAACGCATCGCGCCGAGCAGCAGGCTGACGCCGTCCCCGGCGATCTTCGAGCCGTACGCCTTGGACAGGTCGTCGAACTCGCCGGTCAGCGGAGTGCGGCCGATGACGAACCGGACGCCGGTATCGGTCGGGACGGTCTGCGGCGACAGCACTCCGCGGACGGCCGAGGCGACGCCGTCCGCGCCGACGAGCAGGTCAGCAGTGGCCGGATCGCGGCGCTCGAACCGGGCCCGGACCTTGCCATCGGCCAGGACGTCGTAACCGGACAGCGCGGCGCCGGTGTGCACGGTGAGGCCGGTCAGCAGCAGGTGGCGCAGCACCTGCCGGTCGACCACGATGCCGGTCCGGCCGCAGCCGGGGAGCCTGCCGATCTCGTTCAGCTGCGGGTCCAGGACAAGCTGGTCGGCCGAGGCGTCCATGACGATCTCGTCCAGCAGCGGGTGCCAGCGTTCGGGCAGGCAGTCGCGCACCGCCTGGAAACCGGTCGGGTCCAGCACGAGCCGGTAGCCCTGGAACCGCGCGACGATGCCGGGATCGCGCTCGAACACGTCCACCTCGATCCCGGCACCGCGCAGGCCCTGCGCGAGGGCCAGCCCTCCCAGACCGGCCCCGGCAACGGAAACTCGCATCCACACCTCCAGGTTCAGCGGTAACGAACTAAGTTCGTCTCAACGATCTAAGTTCTACGTAACGAACTTAGATCGTGTCAAGCTATAGTGATCGCCATGCCCGCCGAGCCCCGCCGACGCCGCGCCGCCCGCCACGCCCAGCCCGCGTCCGAGGCCGCCGCGCCGGCACCGGCGCCGCGCAAGCAGCCGATCACCCCCGAACGGATCACCGACGCCGCGCTGGAAGTCGTCGCCACCGAGGGGTACGACGCGCTGACCATCCGCCGCGTCGCCGGTGTGCTCGGCACCGGTCCGTCCTCGCTGTACGCCCACATCGTCAACAAGGCCGACATCGACGACCTGCTGATCGGGCGGCTGTGCTCGGAGCTGGTGCTGCCCGAGCCCGATCCGGCGCGGTGGCGCGAGCAGATCCGGGACGTGTGCGCCCAGATCCGCGACCAGTACCTGCGCTATCCGGGCATCTCCCGGGCCGCGCTCGCGATGGTCCCGACCAACCTGGAGACCCTGCGGGTGAACGAGGCGATGCTCGCGATCCTGCTCGCCGGGGGCGTCCCACCGCAGACCGCCGCGTGGGCGATCGACGCCCTCTCGCTCTACGTCGCCGGCTACGCGCTGGAGGCGTCCATGGTCCGGCAGCGGCAGAACACCCCGGACGCGTCCTGGGTCCTGACCCAAGACCAGCTGGTCGAACGCTTCCAGGCCCTCCCCGAGGACACCTTCCCCAACACCCGGCGCTACGCGACCGAACTCACCTCCGGCACCGACCACCAGCGCTTCGACTTCGCCCTCGCCCTGCTCCTCGACAACCTCCCCCAGAATCCCCCCGCCTCCGGAACTGGAGTTCCTGAGTAGCCGGACCGCACGCCCCTCATCGCGGCACGGCCTGCCCTGCTCATGCTCTTGCCCCTGTCGCGAACGTCACGCGAAGAAACTGATGATCTCATCAATACTGGTGAAATCATCAGTTAGCGTGGAGGCATGAGATCCGGTGATGCTTCGACTTCGACAGGTGTCGGCGCGGCGCGGACCGGCGGGGTGCTGTTCGCGATGTGCCTGTCGCTGGTGCTTGTGGTGGCCTCGGTGTCGGCGCTGAATCTGGCGCTTCCCGATCTGGCGGTCGGGTTGTCGGCGTCGAGCTCGGCGCTGACCTGGATCGCCGACGGCTACACGGTGGCGCTGGCGGCGCTGGTCCTGCCGCTGGGCGCCGTGGGAGACCGCTTCGGGCGGCGCAAGGTGCTGCTGGCCGGGAACGTGGTGTTCGGCGCGGCGTCCCTGGCCGCGGCGTTCGCCGACTCGACTTCGATGCTCATCGTCTGGCGCGTGGTCATGGGCGCCGGCGCGGCGATGATCATGCCGGGGACGCTGTCGACGATCACCGCCTCGTTCCCCGTGGCGCAGCGGTCCCGCGGGGTGGCGGTCTGGTCGGGGTTCGCCGCGGCCGGCGCCGTCCTGGGCATGCTCGCCGCCGGCGCGCTGCTGGAGGCCTGGTCGTGGCGGTCGATCTTCGTCGCGAGCGCGGTCGTCGCGGTCGCCTCGGTCGCGGCGGCCGCCTTCCTGGCCCCCGAGACCAAGGACCCGTCCCCGGGCCGCTTCGACAGGACGGGAACGGCCGCGACGGCGGTCGCGGTCGGCGGTCTGGTCTTCGCGATCATCGAGGGCAACGAGAACGGCTGGACCGAGCCTCCCGTGCTGGCCGCCGTGGCGGTCACCGTGCTCGGCCTGGCCGCCTACGTGTTCTTCGGGCTACGCGCCGCCGAACCCCTGCTGGATCCGCGGCTGTTCCGCAAGGCAGGCTTCCGCGCCGGGACGCTCAGCGTGCTGGTGCAGTTCCTGGCCCTGTTCGGGTTCTTCTTCATCGGCCTGCAGTACCTCCAGCTCATCCTTGGCTACAGCCCGTTCAAGAGCGCCGTCGCGCTGATCCCCGTGGGGGTCGTGGTGCTGTCGGTCTCCAAGGTCGCTCCCCTGCTGGTCGAGCGGGCCGGTGTCCGCTGGGCGCTGGCCGGTGGCCTCATGCTCCTCGCCGGCGCGATGTTCTGGCTGGCCCAGCTGGACGCCTCCTCCGGCTACCTGCCGTTCCTGGCGGGCCTCATCCCTGCGGGCGTCGGCATCGGCCTGACCGGCGCCTCGGGCACCAGCGCGATCGTGTCCTCGCTCGGACCCGAGCAGCAGGGTGTGGCCTCGGCGATGAACGACACCACCCGCGAGGTCGGATCGGCGATCGGCATCGCGGTGATGGGATCGGTCTTCAGCAGCCACTACCGCGACGCGCTCCCCGCAGCGATCGGCAAGCTGCCGCCGCCAGCCGCCGAAGCGGTCCACAGGGCGCCCGCCGCCGGCCTGGAGGCGGCGGCACGCCTGGGCAGCGCGGGACCGCAGACCGCGGACTGGGTCAAGGACGCCTTCATGTCCGGGCTGTCGGCATCGCTGACCGTCGTCTCGGTCATTCTCGCCGTCGCCGCGCTCGCCTGCGTGCTGGTCGCCCCCGGCCGCCGAGCCGGCGGGACGGGCCCTTACGGACCGGAGCATGCGGAGGCCGAAGCCGAGGACTCCCCCGTCCTCGCACGCTGAGTCAGCTGCTCCGGGCTCCGGTTTCAGGCTGGAGCGGGGCGAGGGGCAGCGCCGCGATCCGGTGCGCCTCCTGCGCGTCCATACCGAACATCCGCAGCACATTCACCGTCAGCGAGGCCGTCGCCGCGTCCATGTCCATGTCGGGGAAGGTCTCCAGCAGCTGCAGCAACCCCAGGAGCGCGCCCGCGGCACACGCCAGGGCGATCAGCGGATCGTCCACGGTGAACCGGCCCGCGTCCCGCGCGGCCTCGATATCCCGCAGCGCGCTCGCCGCCATACCGTCCTGGCCGGTCACGTAGGACAGGCCCGTCTTCAGCAGGATCCGCGCCATCTGCGGATGCGTGCGTCGCAGCCGCACCGTCAGCCGCAGCGACGCCGCGAACACCTCGGCCGGATCGTCCAGGGCGGACGTCGCACGATTGATCAGGGCCGTGTGCTCGGCCAGCGTCTCGGCGATCGCCGCGTCGAAGAGCTCGGCCTTGCTCTGGAAGTGGTTGTAGAACGACCCGAATCCCACGTCCGCCGCATCGGTGATCGCCTGGATCGACACCTCGGCCTGGCCCTGATCGGCCAGGATGTCCCGGGCCGCGGCGATGAGCGCCGCCCTCGTCCGCGCCTTCCGGCGGTCAAGCCGCGTCTGCGTCGCCCCGTCCCCCTGCGTTCCCGCCACACGACGACCCTAGTGGACGATCGTTCCTGATGCCGTCATCACCAGCGCCCTCACTCCTCGCTCGGCCGAGGCCACGACGGGCCCTTGACGGCAAGCAGGCATGGATCAATACTCTAGTTACTTAGATATTTAGGTGGTTGTGGTGATCAGTCTTCGGATCGAGGGCCGGACCGGGGTGCCGCCTTACCTGCAGATCGTCCAGCAGGTGCGGCAGGCGCTGCGGATGGGCCTGCTGGAGCCCGGCGACCGGCTGCCGACGGTGAAGGAGGTCGTCGGCGAGGTGGCGGTCAATCCCAACACCGTGCTGAGGGCCTACCGCGAGCTGGAGCACGACGGGCTGGTGGAGGGGCGTGCCGGTCAGGGCACGTTCGTGGTCGGCCTTCCGGCCGGCCCGCCGCCCGGCACGCACACCCGGCTGGGACGCAGCCTGGCGCGGTGGGTGGCCGAGGCGCGCGCGGCCGGGCTGGACGACGAGGCGATGGAGTCGCTGCTGCGCGTCACGCTGCGGGCTGCCGAGGAGGAAGGAGTGGCATGAGCATGGCGCACCCCCCGGCCGTGGAGACCCGCGGGCTGACCAAGCGGTTCGGCGCCAGGACGGCGCTGGAGGACTGCCGCATCGAGGTGCCGGCGGGCCGGGTGTCGGCGCTGATCGGGTCGAACGGCGCCGGGAAGACCACGCTGCTGCGGACGCTGTGCGGCCTGGCCCGTCCGAGCGAGGGTGAGGCCGCGGTGCTGGGCCGCCGCCCCGACCCCGACGACGCGGCGTTCCTGGCCGACATCGGTTTCCTGGCCCAGGACGTCCCGCTGTACCGGCGGATGACCGCCGCCGACCACATCGCGCTCGGCGGACACCTCAATGCGCGGTGGGACGCAGATGCGGCCCGGGAGCGAATGGGCGCGCTGGGCATCCCTCTGGACCGGCCGGTGGCGAGGCTGTCAGGTGGGCAGCGCACCCAGCTGGCGCTGGCGCTCACGCTGGCCAAGAAGCCGCGCGTCCTGCTGCTGGACGAACCGGTGGCCGCGCTGGACCCGCTCGCCCGCCACCAGTTCCTCGCCGCGCTCAGCGAGGCGGTCGCCGAGGGCGACCTGACCGTCCTGATGTCCTCGCACCTGGTGCACGACCTGGAGCGGGTCAGCGACCACCTCGTCCTGCTGGATGCGTCCCGCGTCCGCATGGCCGGCGACATCGACGACATCCTGGCGCGGCACCGGGTCCTGATGGGGCCGCGCCACGACACCACGGCGATCGAACGCGACCACACGGTGGTCAAGGCCACCCACACCGCTCGCCAGAGCACCCTGCTGGTGCGCATGGACGGCCCGTTCCAGGACCCCCGCTGGGAGGTGTCCGAGCCTGACCTGGAGGAGCTGATCCTCGCCTACATGGGCCGCTCGCCCGCCCTGCTCGCGACGACCGGAGAACTCCGATGACCTGGCTCGTGTGGACGCAGTACCGCAGGCAGTTCACCTACACCGCCGCACTGGTGGGGGCCCTGGCGGTACTCCTGATCGTCACCGGCGCGGTGATGAGCTCCGACTACCACTCGGCGCTGGCCCGGTGCGGCACCGCCAGGGACTGCGGCGACCTGGGGTTGTTCCAGGGCAGCGGCTGGTCCGCGCTGACCACGACGGTGCCCCTGACCGTCGGCGTCCCGGTCCTGCTGGGGGTCTTCTGGGGCGCCCCGCTGCTGGCCGGGGAGTACGAGCAGGGCACCCAGCAGTTCGTCTGGACCCAATCGGTCCCCCGCCGGCGCTGGCTGCTGGCGAAGGTCGGCTGGGCGCTGGCGGCCGCCGCCGTGTGGGGCTCGGTCGTCGCCGCGTCGGTGACCTGGTGGTCGCGGACCGAGAACGCGCTCGGCCACCACCGGTTCGACCCGTTCAAGTTCGACGTGCAGGGCGTCGTCCCGGTCGCGTACGCGGTGTTCGCGGTGGCGCTGGGCATCGCGGCCGGAGCCGTGCTGCGGCGCACCCTGCCGGCGCTGGGCGTGACCGTCGCCGGATTCACCACGCTGCTGCTGGTCCTGCAGAACTTCGTCCGGCCGCGCTACCTGCCGGAGAAGACCGCGAACCTTCCCCTGTCCCGCCTGCACGGGGGCCTCTTCAGCGGGTCCTGGCAGTTCGGCGGGCAGGTGCTCGACCCCTCCGGCAAGGTCGCCGGCCACGTCATCGGCGGGAACGACTGGAACGTCCAGCAGGCCGTCCCGTCCCGCTGCCTCGTGAACGATCCCGACAGGGTGCGGCGGTGCCTGTCCGCCGACGGATACCGCATGGTCGTGCACTATCAACCGGCCTCCCGGTACTGGACGTTCCAGTTCATCGAAGCGGGCATCTTCCTCGCTCTCGCCGCCGTCCTCGTGTTCATCGCCTATCGATGCATCACCAGGCGGGATGCCTGAGACATCTCGGCTAGATTCCCCCTTGCAAGTCGAGCGTCTAGAGGTGGGTCGATGTCCTGGCCGGATGTCACGGTGGTTGATGCGTGCGTGCGGCGCGACGGGCGGGGCGGCAGTCCCACGGCCGTCGCCGACGACGACCCCGGCGCGACGGACGCGGAACGGCGTGCGGTAGCTGCTGCGGCCGGCGCCTCGCACGCGGCGTTCCTCGGACCGGAGCGGATGCCGGACGGTGGTTGGCCGGTCCGGTTCTTCACTGCGGCCGCCGAGCTGTCGGGCTGCGGGCACGGCACCGTTGCCGCACAGGCCGTCCGGCTGGTCCGCACCGCGCTGGACGAGCTGAACGACCGCCAGCACACCGGCGGGCGCACGTTCGACACCGTCGCGATCCGCCGGCCCACCGGCATCGAGGTGTGGTTCGACCAGGGCCTCGTCGCGCTTCGTGACCCGGCACCGGACGAGCGGGCCGCGATCGTCGCCGCGCTCGGGCTCACCGCGGACGGCCTGCATCCCACCGACGAGCCACGGATCGCCGCGCCCGGCACACCGCGCATGCTGGTCCCGGTCCGCGACAGGGCGGCGCTGCTCGGAGTCCAGCCGGACTTCGGCAGGCTGGCAGCGGCGTGTCGGCGGTTCGGACTCCTCGGCTGTTTCGTGTACGTACCGCCAGTGGACGATCGGCCGGGTGCGGCGCGGATGTTCGCTCCGGCGATCGGTGTGGACGAGGACGTCGCCAACGCCAACAGCACCGGCTGCCTGGCCGCCCACCTGCTCGATACAACAGGGGCGCGGACGGTAGCGATCGAGGTGGAGCAGGGTGACGCGCTCGGCCGTCCGTCCAGCGTGCTCGCTTCGGCCCGGCGCGGCCCGGCGGGCATCACGACCCGCGTCGGCGGGCTGGCGGTGGTCCGCGACGGGCACCGAGGCCGCGACTAAACCCTGGTCAGTAGTTCTGGACTTCGTGGGCCCAGGCCATGAGGCCGGCCACGAAGCCCTCCCGGTCCCGGGGGGCGAGGGTGTCGAGCACGCGCAGGATCGGGGCGGCGCGGACGGCGACGAAGCCCTCGACGGCGGCGCGGTGGGCGTCCGCCAGGGAGACCAGGGTGCGGCGGCGGTTGGCGGGGTCCTCCTCGCGTTCCACCAGGCCGGCGCGGGACAGCGTGCCGACGAGTTCGCTGACGGTCGACAGGGTCACGCCCATCCGGGCCGCGAGTTCGGAGACGCCGAGCGTGCCCGAGGCCGCCAGCTGGGGCAGGACGGCCCCGTGCCGGGCGGTGAGCCGGTGCTTCCTGAAGATCTCGGCCAGCTCGGCGGGCATCTCGGCCGGGCCGCGCCGGAAGTAGGCCTCCACCAGGGGCACGAAGCCCAGCACCTCCCGCACCACGTCGGCCTCGGGGAGCCGGGGCTCAGGGGAGGGCGGGTCGCTCGTCACGGGGCCCAGTGTATGGTCTTGGAAGTCCAAACAGTTTGGATATCCAAACAGACATCCTGCGAAGGAGTCGGGCACATGCACGATGCGCACCAGGACGACGGGGTGACGTTCATCAACGTCATCGAGATCCCCACCGAGCAGGTCGAGGCGTTCGTCGAAGGCTGGCGGCGGCGCGCGGACCTCATGAGCGCCATGCCCGGGTTCCGCGGCTACCGGCTGCACCGGGCCCTCTCCGGCGAATCCCGCTTCCAACTCGTCAACGTCAGCTACTGGGACAGCGCCGAGGCGTTCCGCGCGGCGACGGCGAACCCGCGGTTCCAGGAGGGGATACGGGCCCTCGAAGCCGACGCGCGGCTGCAGGTCACCGCCCATCCTGCCCTCTACCAGGTCGTCGTCAGCGACGACCTCGACTGACCCCCAGGGAGGATCAGATGAACCGGAACCTTGAACCGATCACCCGGCACAACACGGCCGTACTGCTGGTCGACCACCAGGTCGGCCTGCTGTCGGGAGTGCGCGACAAGCCGGTGGAGGAGCTCAAGCACAACGTCGCGGCCCTCGCGCGAGCGGCGACCGTGCTGTCCCTGCCGCTGGTGGTCACCACCACCGCCGCCGACGGCATGTGGGGGCCGACCGCTCCCGAACTCGTCGACGCCCTGCCCTCCGACGTGAAGATCATCGATCGTTCCACGGTCAACGCCTGGGACGACGAGCGCGTCCGCGCCGCCGTCGAGGCGACCGGACGGCGCAAGCTGATCATCGCCGGGCTCTCGCTGGAGGTCTGCGCGGCGCTGCCCGCCTACTCCGCGACCGCCGCGGGGTACGACGCCTACGTGGCGATCGACGCGTGCGGAACGTTCAGCCGCACCAAGCGCGAGGCGGGACTACTGCGCATGGCCCACGCCGGCGTCCTCGTCAGCGACTACAGCAGCCTCATCGTCGAAGCGCTCGCCGACAACGCCGACATCAAGGCCAACGCGGTGTACGAAGCGCTGGACATGCCGTTCGCCACCCTGGTCGGCCAGATGGCCGCCGCCTACGGCGCCCGAACCTGACCCGACCGCTCCTGCCTCGGGCGAGCGTTCACGAAGCCTGACACCGCCTTCGTGAACGCTCGCACCCCGAACCGTGAGGACGTCAACACATCGCAAGGAGCGTCATGAACCTCGTCCTGTCCGCGGAGCCGACCGCGAGCGCCCCCGCGGTGCTCCTGCGTCCATGGCGCGCCGAGGACGCGGCGTCCCTCGCAGCGGCCCACCGCGACCCGCTCATGCGCGACCAGCTGACCACCCCCTTGGCCGACCAGGCGGACGCCGCTCAATGGATCAGGGATCAGGACGCCGCGTGGGCCAACCGCACCCGCCTCAGCTTCGCCGTCCTGCAGGATGCCCCGACCGGACGGCTGGTCGGCCACGTCGTCCTCAAGAAGACCTCCGCTTCCTCAGCGGAAGTGGGCTACTGGACCTCGGCCGAGACCCGAGGCCAGGGCATCGCTCCTCGTGCCCTTGAGGCCGTATCCCGATGGGCATTCGGCGAGCAGCGCGTGATGCCACTGACCCGGCTCGACCTCCTCCACGCCATCGACAACCACGCCTCCTGCCGGGTAGCAGAAAAATGCCACTACCCCCTCAATTCCCTCCTCCCCGCCCGCCCTCCTCAGCTTCCAGCCAGACACCTCCACACCCGAACATGCAGCAACGCCTGACCCGTCTTCGCTCCTTTTGCCGCGTCCAGCATCCTGGTCAGGTGCCGCTGGAGGGGGTGGTGGAGGGCGGGGGGTGGCCTTTGCGGAGGATCTTCTGCCAGGTGCGGCGGTTGTAGATGCCGGGAGCGGTGGTGGTGATGAAGGTGGTGAGGAGGTCGGCGAAGCGGGTGGGGTCGTGGTGGTGGGGGAAGTGGCCGGCGCCCTCGAACAGTTCCAGGCGGCTGCCGGTGAGGGATCGGTGGGCGATCTCGGCGTGGCCGGCGGGGATGATGCGGTCGCGGGTGCCCCAGATGATCAGCGTGGGCAGGTTGACGGCCAGGTAGCTGCGGTCGAGCATCGTGATGGCCTGGCCGCGGACGTCGGCCGCCGCGCGGATCGTCCGCAGGAACGCGCGGCGGGCGGTGGGGTTGGCGAACTGGGCGTACCGGGTGAGGGCGTAGTCGAAGTCCGGGCCCAGTCCCGCGGCGCCGAGCAGTTTGGCCAGCGGAGCCGCCTTCAGGACGGCGGTGCGGATCGGTGCGCTGGACAGCAGGCGCAGTCCGGGGCCGGCGCCGGGAGCGGACGCCAGGCGGAACACCGGGTGCACCTGCGGTCCCATCCCGGCGCTCGCGACGAGGACGAGCCGCTCGCAGCGTTCGGGGAACTGGTAGGCGAACTGCATGGCGACGCCGCCGCCGAGGGAATGGCCGACGACCGTCACCCGGTCGACGCCCAGGACGGTCAGCAGGTCGCGCATCCCGCAGGCGTAGGCGGCGACGGCGTAGTCGGCGCGCGGTTTGGCCGATGCTCCGTGGCCGAGCAGGTCCGGTGCGATGACCGTGAAACGCTTGGCTAACTCGTCGAAGACCGGCAGCCAGGTTTCCGAGCTGTCGGCGATTCCGTGGATCAGCAGTAGCGCAGGGCCGTCCCCCGCTCTCCGGAACGCCCTCCGGTAGCCATGGACGTCACGGAACTCCAGCTCGACGGTCATGCCCGCAGGCTGGACCGCGTTCGTTTCACCGCTGCGACACCCACGTAAGCGCTCTGTTAGCACCCGGCCCCAGGACTCGCCGCTCGCCTCGCCCTGCCAGCTCGGCGTTGAGGTTGGCGATCGATGCCCTGGACGGCGTGCGGAGAGCGGGACTATTTCCGCTTGAGTTCGAGGACGGGAATGGTGCGGATTCCGGCGGTCTTGCTCTCGTAGTCGGCGAAGCCCGGGTAGCGCTGGGCCTGCACGGCGTAGATGCGGTCGCGCTCGGCGCCCTTCACTTCGTGCACGCTCACGTCGTAGGTCTCGGTGCCGACCTCGACGGTGCCGTCACCGGCGGCGGTCAGGTTGAGGTACCAGGCCGGGTCGGTGGGCGCTCCCCCGTTGGAGGCGAAGACATAGATGCTGTCGGGATCGGTTTCGTTCGGGAGGTACATCGTCGGGGCGACGTACTCGCGATGGGTTTTGCGGCCCCGGTGGTGCAGCAGGACGATCGGAGCCCCCTCGAAGGGGCCGCCGACCTTGCCCTCGTTCGCCCGGAACTCCGCGATGACCTTCTCGTTCCAGTCGTTCGGCATGTCGAACTCCTCTCGTCCACGTCCCGGGGCAGTTGGTCAGGCGGCTATTTCGTGTGCTCGTCGAACCAGTCGATCATCTGCTCGGGGTGCTTGACGAAGTAGGTGTAGCCGTCCCAGCGGGCGGTGCTGCCCTCGATCCAGAACAGCTTCTTGTCCTCGACCGGGAGGGCGTCGTAGATCGACTGCACGTCGGACGGCGTGGTCAGCACGTCGTCGCGGACCTGGGTGATGAAGGTCGGGATGTGGCAGTTCCCGGCGGACTCCAGCGGCGAGAGCTGGTCGATCGTGAAGCTGGTGACGATCTTGAACTGCCGGTCGAGGTCGCCGAACTTGTCCGGGGCGCCCATCATCTCCAGGTTGCGCTCGGCCATGGCGCGCGGCGCGATCGGCTGCGGGGAGACGATGCAGCGGACGTCCGCGAACAGCTCGGGGTACCGGCTGACCGCGCGGAAGGTGGCGTTGCCGCCCATGCAGCGGCTGAGCAGGCCGATGGTCATGCCGCGGGTGTCGGGACGGGACTTGACGTAGTTCATCGACCCGACCACGTCACGGGACTCGTACAGGCCCCAGGTGAAGAGGCCGCCGTTGGCGGCGCCGCTGTGCCCGAAGTTGCGCGAGTCGTAGGTCAGCACGTTGTAGCCGGCCTCGTGCAGGTTCTTGTAGTCCGGCACGTAGTTGACCTCGAAGTCGTTGCCGCCCGGAATGGCGAACTGCGGCAGGTTCGAAGGCACGCCGTAGCGGTTGAGCTGCATCGGGTGGTTGGCGATCACCAGCTTGTCCGAGCCCCGGCGCGGGATCCACCACGCCTCCAGCGGGACGCCGTCCTGCGACGGGAACGTGATGTCCTCGTACGCCAGCCCGTACTCGTCCGGGGTGTGCAGGATCGGCGCCCGGCTCGGGGTGGCGAAGCCCTTGGCCAGATCCGCGATCATTTCCGAGACGTCCGGCATGGCACTCCTTCAGACCTTGAGGAACGGTGCTCCGCCGAACCACCCGTCCGCCCGGCAGCAGTCTTGTGACCAAGACCGGCGAAATCGGCCCTACCCATCGAAGACGCTGGTCAGACGGGGTGGAAGGCACCGCTGAAGGTGCAATGGCAGGTCATTCCTCCGAGGTGGGAAGCCCTTTAACCAGCGAGCCGAGCCCTAGCGGACGGTGGCCAGCCACCGGGTGACGGCGGCCATCGCCGTGCCGTCGCTGTCGGCGTCGATGCGGGTGGCGAGGTCGGCGATGGTGACCTGGCTGAGGGCGTCCGCCCAGGCCTGTTCGGCGGCGGCCATGGCGCGGGCGATCGCGCACGGTCGTTCGCATCGTTCGGCCGGGAGGGCGAGCGGGCCCTTCTGCCGGATCTCGGTGCAGCGGTAGGCGGGCCGGTCGCCGTCGATGGCCCGCACCACCTCCAGTGCCGTGATCTGGGCGGCGGGCCGGGTCAGCTCGTATCCGCCCACCTGTCCGGCGATGGAGCGGACGATGCCGGCGCGCGAGAGTGCCTGCAGGTGTTTGGCCAGGTAGGCGGGGGGCGTGCCGTGCAGTTCGGCGAGCCTGGCCGCGGGGACGGGCGCGCGGCTCTGGCTGAGGGTGACGCAGCTGTGCAGCGCCCATTCCACCCCGTTGGACAGCTTCATGGCCGCCAGCCTACACAACCCGGACACTTGCTGTCCGAGTTGTGATATATCTCGGATAAAAGTTGTCCGAGATCATCGGAGGAGCTCATGACAGCGACCGCTTCGCGCCCCGGCCGGGCCCCCGGCAGGACGACCCTGGGTATGGCGGGACTGGCGATGTTCATGGCGGCGGCCAACCTGCGGCCGGCGATCGCCGCGGTGTCCCCGCTCGTCGACCGCATCCGCGCCGACCTGGGCCTGTCGGCGACCGGGGCGGCTCTGCTGACGACCGTCCCCACGCTGGCCATGGGGTTGTGCGCGCCGCTGGCCGCCACGGTGGCGCGCCGGTTCGGGCTGCAGCGCGGCGTCCTCCTCGGCCTGGTCGTCATCGCCGCGGCCACCGCGGCTCGCCTCATCCGGGGGTGGGGAACCTGCGGACAGCCGTTGGCGCTGAGAATGATCTTGGTGGATGGTCGGAGTGAAGCGGCCCGCCTCCGTCGGTGTCGGGGGCGGGCCGTGCGGGGGGTGCTGGGTTCGGGTCAGGCTGGTGCGTTGAGGAGTTCGATCTCGATGGCCAGGACGCCGAGGGCTTCTTTGTCGGGGCCGTAGATGCGGCGGATGTTGGCGAGTTGCTGGTCGCGGGGGCTGGTCGGGTTGACGCGTTCGGGGCCTTCGGTGTCGAGCATCTCCTCGAAGGTTGCGTACCGGGCGACGCGCTTGACCTTGGTGAGGGCGTCGTCGCGGCCGCACACGAACCGGATGTGGTCGCCAACCTTCAGGGTGCGCAGGTTGGGGTAGCAGACGCGGACCTCGATCGTCTTGGTCCCGGCCGCGACCAGGTCGAAGTAGCGGCGGTAGAGGTTCATCTCGCGCGCCCTGGGCGTCGTTGTGGTTGCGGGTCGGCCGGTCATGATCCTGTCCAGTTCGGCGGTGGTGTAGGAGCGGTAGAAGTGCTTGGGGTCGGCGAGCATCCGGCCGACCAGCCAGACCATCGCGTCCACGAAGGAGTCGGTGTCGCCGTCCCAGTCGGTGACGTCCAGCATCCACGGGCGCGCGCCGGGCGGCGGCGCCACCCTGCCGTCGCGGATCAGGGACTTCGACAGCTTCGCGCCGGTGTCTGTGAGCACCATCGGCGTGAAGACCCGGGGCGGCGGGGCCAGGCCGGGCAGCTGGGCGAACGCCTCGTCCACCAGCTGGCAGCCGTACGCCCAGTCGCCACCCTTCACCATCACCGGCAAGGTGACGTGGTCGCGGACGGCCAGGCGCTCCTTGACGAGGTTCCGGTACAGCGTGGCCAGGTCGAGGTAGGCGCTGGTGTCGGCGGTGACCGCGACCTCGTAGTCGCCGTGATCGGTGCACACCGCGGCGAAGTCCGCGCCACCCGACCCGGCCCGCAGCAGCCTCGTCCGCTCGGCCCGCTTCTCCGCCCAGCCGCACTGCGGGCAGGGCAGCCGGAGGTGGACCTGGCCGTGCGAGGGCGCGAGCGGCCACCGGATCTGATCGAGCCGCCCCAGGGTCGCCAGGAACTCGTGGCGGAAGGCGGGGTCGGCCTGCTGGGCGGTGTAGGTCTCGATCTCGTAGTCGACGCCGGTCGCGTCGGCCAGGGAGTCGAACATCGCCCGGTAGTACTTGCCGAGCAGGTCCTCCACCCCGTCGGCGCCCAGGGCGTGGAAGTAGGTCTGCTGGTAGGCGTGGTGGGTCTCGGGGTCGAGGCGGACGTCGTAGGGGGCGTTGTCGAGGGCTCCGAACCGGACGATGGTGTCGACGCCGAAGGCGCGTTTGGTCTGCTTGGCCAGCAGGAACGCCGCCGTCTGCACCAGGGAGGTGCCGAGGTGGGGCGCGCCGTTGATCTGGGTGCCGACGCAGAACGCGACCCGGTCGGGATTGGTGGCCTGCAGGCGCGGGCGGACCATGTCCACGCTGCGGAGCATCGCGTTGGCCAGGACGTTGTTCGGGCTGACGATCTCCAAGCTGCTGCCGTTGCTGCTCATAAGGGATCGGGCCCTTCTGGTCAGATGGCGGGGACGGGGAGCTGGGCGCAGATGAAGTCGATCCGGCGGCGCGGTTCGTCGGCCGCCACGAAGATCGGCTTGTAGCCGGCGTCGTAGTAGCCCTGCACGATGAGTTCGTGGACGCGGCGGATCTCGCGTTCCTTGGCCCACACCAGGTCGTCTTCGGAGTCGAAGTCGTCCAGGGGGTCCAGCACGAACACCGCGTCGTAGCGGTAGAGGCGGGTGGCCTCCTCCAGTTCGGGGTAGGGGCGCAGGCCGAAGAAGGCGTCCCACCCGTACCCGTCGGGGATGCCGCGGTTGTAGAACCGCAGGCCCGCCTTGTGGTCGCAGAACTCGGCGACGAACGCGTGAAGGACGTCGCGGGAGTACTCCTGCCGGTCTCCGACCTGCAGGTGGCGGCCGAGCCGGTCGCGGTGCTTGCGGTAGATCTCCCGCGCCGGTTCACCCTCGGTCGAGGGGATCTCCATCTCGTGGAGCAGGTCGAACACCGCCTCCTTGCCCGAGGACGGGCCGCCGGTGATGACGTACCGGCGCGGCGGGGTGTTGGGGTTGAGCAGCTGGTCCAGGCTCATGCTTGCGGTTCCTCATTGTCGGGGCCGGCCCCGCAGGGGGCACGGCCGGTCAGGGCCCGTCGCCAGGTCGCGATGAGCCGCGGGCCGCCCTGGGCGCAGGCCAGGGCGGTCATGAAGTCGAGCAGGCTGGCCTCGGGGGCGGCGGCCTCGATCAGGAGCAGCTCCTGGGCGGGCGTCAGCTCCGGAGTCCACCCCGCCGCGGCGGCGATCTGAGCCGGGCCGAGCAGCGGCCCGGCGTCGACTGCGGTGTCGGCCACAGCGTGCAGGAGCACCTGCCCGTAGGCGGCCTGGTACCGGGCCGTGGCGTGCAGCACTAGGGCGTGGCGCCACAACGCGCCCGCTGCCGCCGCGACCAGGTCGTCCTCGCCTGCGTCCATGCTGACCAGCGCGGCGATCCGCAGGAGCTCGGCGCGCAGCAGGTACACCGCGCCCCACAAGGCGGCCAGGGCCTGCTGGTGCTCGACGGCCTCCCAGGCGAACACGTCGGCGGGCAGGACCAGGGGCCGGTGAGCGGGGTGCAGGACCGGCGCGACCACCGCCGAGGCGTCCCCGGCGCGGCCGAGCTGCCCGACCAGCAGGCTCCAGATCTTCGGCTCGATCCGCTTGCGGAAGTGGTGCAGCTCGTACCCGCTGGCCGCCGCGGCCGCCGCGCGCCGCACGGTCAGCCGCGCGCCCACCGTCGAGGGATCGGTGCCCAGCAACAGCCGGGCGGCGGGGGCCAGCTCGTGCTGCAGCCGGTCCACCTCCTGGCGCAGGGCCGCCTCCAGCGCGCGGGCCAAGCTGACCCGGTCACCCGGATCCAGGGCCCGGGAGCGAACCGCGGGCAGCGCCAGCAGATGCGGGCCCGCGCGGTCGGCGTGGACCGGCAGCCCGTACCGCACGACCGCTCGCATCTCCTCCAACAGCTCCAGCAGGGGGCGCTCCTGCTGATCAGGCGGGGAGATCTTGGAAGGGGTCATGCTCTCAGCATCTCACGTCACGCCCAGAAAATGCCCATAATCGTGCCCACGAAATGCCCAATCAGCCGTCCCGGAAACGGTCGGTTCCGGGACGATCCCACGCCAGGTTCCGGGACGGATTTCGGGACGCTCTCACCAGGGCGGCGGCACCGAAAATTGTCGATTTCCGAAGTCGACTTCACGGATGTCAGAAGCCCTCTGCACAGAGAGGGGCTGATCGAGCTGTGGTCCCGCCGAGTCAGGTTGCTCGTCCTGTGGTGAGCCAGGTGTTGTACCAGGGGCGGAAGCTGATGCCAAGGGGGTGGATGCCCGCGTCACTGCATCGGGCGTCCAACCAAAGGTTGCCGCGCCCGGGTCCGGTGATGACCAGCCGGATGATGTAGCCGCAGCCCTCGTGGACGATCGGCAGCGATCCGGTGATGTGGTCATCGTCCTCGTAGCCCGGTGTGTCGTGGGGCGAGTCCCAGGATCGATGGTGCGGGAACGCGGTGCGCAGGAAGTCTGGATAGTCGCTGGGCAGTACGTCGGGCGGCGGGTAGCTGTCAAGGGGGAACAGCCCGTAGTACGGCCCGGCTCCGCCGTTGCCGACCTGCAGGAGGAAGTCCCGGTAGTCACCGGGCAGACGGATACCGTGCCGGGTCTCGAAGGAAGCTAGAACAGCCTGGGACAGCGGCGAGTTCAAGGTGTACTGGTGGGCGCGGGCGCCGAAGGCATTCAGGTCTGGGTCGGCACGGCGCAGTTCGGCGAGCTCGGTCCGGACCTGGCGCCGGTTCCACATCCGATTCTTACGGATCCCCATGTCGCTGAGTCGCATCTGGCCTCAGAAGTCCCCCACACGCTTGGGTGCTCGGTCCAGAACGCGGTACACCGTCGCGCGCCCGACGGAGAAGACCTCCATCAGCTCGGCGATGGTGTATTCGCCGGTGGCGTGCATGCGCACCAGCTCGGCCTGCTGCCGCACGCTGAGCTTGGGTGCCCGGCCCTTGAGCTTGCCGCGGGACCGGGCGATGGCCATGCCCTCGCGGGTGCGCATCTTCAAAAGGTCGGCCTCGAACTCGGCGAACACCGCGAGCATGTTGAAGAACATCTTGGACATGGGGTCGGCGGGGTCGTAGATGCTGCCGCCCAGAGAGAGGCGGATGCCGCGGGCGACGAGGGTGTCGCCGATGGTGCGGGCGTCGGGGACCGAGCGTGCGAGCCGGTCGAGTTTGGGGACGACCAGGGTGTCGCCGGAGCGGACCGCGGCGAGGGCCTGGTCGAGGCCGGGTCGTTCCCGGTTGGTGCCGGTGAGTCCCTTGTCGAGGTAGATGCGGTCCTCGTTCACGCCGAGGCCGGTGAGGATCTCGGTCTGGGCGGTGAGGTCTTGCAGGACGGTCGAGCACCGTGCGTAGCCGATCAGTTCTCCCACCCGGCGATCGTACCGTTTAGGCCCCCTTCACCGGACAGATTCGCGGACTACCTATGTGAGACGACATCACCGCAGGTCGCGATCTCGTGAACGGGATGGTCGTGGTTGTCCGGTGAGCGTTCCCCTGACGGACACTCCCAGGCCGGTTCTTGTGAAGGTCACTGGATACCTCGGTCCCAGTACAGAACGCCGTCCTGCGGCACGTGAGGGCGGAGCCCGTCGAGTGGGGTGTCGTTCTCCAGCGCGTCGGCGACCTCGGCCAGCATGTCGGCGATCCCCGCCCACCGCGGCTCCAGGTCGGTGGACACCTTGTCGAACTCGCGGACGCATCCATGCAGGGGCCCGGTCCGCAGATCGACGAACAGGGTCTCTCCACCGACACCTCCGGCGATGGGCAAAAAGCCCGGAAGCCACATCCCGGCCTTGCTCCCTGCGGGGCCGGCCTGGGCACCGACGAAGTCCTCCTCCGCCAGCCATCCCCGCTCGATCGTGTCGTCGTGCCAGACCTGCCACCAAATCCGGCGGCTGCGCAGGGCATGCTGGATGCTGCACGGATAGAAGCGCGGGATCAGGTACAGGTCGCGCCCTCGGCCGGGTCGCGTGGTCCCGTCGGCCCGCCGCCACCAGTGCACCAGGTCGCCAGGCAGTTCGGCGCCCACCGCTTCTTGCGCCTCTGCCAGGTCTGCGGCGCTAGCCGGCCCGCCAAGAAGCTCCGCCGACCTGGGTGCGTGTCGCGCGAGCCAGGCCACAATGCGATCCCATGATTCGTCAACGGCCGCAGTCACGAGCTCATGATCGACAGGGATGGCGGGATTCTCAACCCCACTTCCCCACGCGGACGCACTCTCACCGATGTCAGCAAGAAGGGTGCCCCGGTGGCCTGGGCAGCAGGTCGTGGCGACCGAGGCGTCGGGCGTCGGGCAGGGCGGCAGCGTTGAAACCGATGGTGATCAGAAGTTGCCGGTTGCGGTCGAAGTCCTCGAGTGTGTGGCAGGGCTCGGTGAAGGCGGCGAGGACTCCTCGAGGCGACGCGGGCACCTTCCGTTCGCGGGAGGCGAAGTACTTCACGACCTTCTCCCAAGCCTCGTCATAGACGGCCTGTGGTGGGGGCGGCGGCTCGCCGTCGTAGACGTGCTGGTGCGGCTGGATGGTGAGCAGGTGGCCGAGGGTGCCCTGGGCGGTGATCTGCCCGGTGCCGATGAGGTGGAGCGCAGTCGCGGCGGCCTCCAGCATCCATCCCTGGCAAAGGGGGTCGAGTGACTCGTAGGGCCGCCAGACCTTCAGGCCCGCTCGGCGGGGATAGCCGGCGGTGTCCCAGATCAGTTCGAGCGCGGTGGCCGAGCGGCGGCGCACCTTGGAGGTGGAGATGCTGACCTCGTCCAGCAGGGTGCGAAGCATCCGCAGCCAGACACCGACGTGGACCGGCCTGCGCGGCAGGGTGACGATGCCGGTGGCCAGGCCCCGGTGGGTGAGGTCGTCCATGGCCAGGACGTGATCGCGGACGTGCTGAGGGGAAGCGCCCCCCCTTCCAGGTGGCGTAGGCGACGTCGTGGTGGTCTTCCAGGAGGCAGCGATGCTCGGTGCAGGAGCGCATGAGCGCGAGGGTGGCGGTGAGCGGGGTTCCGCGGCTGGGGTCGGCGTGGCAGAGCGGGCACAGGCGGCTGGGCACGTGCCGGATCGGCGATTCGGCAGGCAGCCAGGGCAGCCATCGCCCGACCACGTTGGTGCCGGCCTCGCCGCGGCCGAGTAGCACCGAGTCCTGCCGGGCGTAGGTGTGGAACGCCTCCGGGCCCTGGTTGGGGTCCAGAGTGTCGGCCAGCCATGGCACCCACCCGGCGATCGTCATCAGGCGTATGTCTGCCAGCGCCACGCCGGTCCGCGCCGCGACGGCCTGCAGGACCGGGGCGGCCGGGGCCCAGTCCAGGTCATCGGCCGCGGAACCAGTCCTGGAGCTGGGCGCGGGAAGCAGGGCAGAGGCCGGGCCGAGGTTGTGTTCGACCAGCTGTCGGACCGAAAGGCCGTAGGGCTGGGCGAGGCGATGCAGCCAGGAGGTCAGTGCCTCGCCCGGGTGGGGTGGTGGGTGCAGTGGCCACCGCCTGGCGCGGCCAGCGCCGGAGTTCATGCGAGTTCGCGCTCGAACATCGCCCGCCGCTGGGTCGGGCCAGCGTAGGAGGCCAGGAGCAAGGTCCGCTGGCTGATCGCTTCCTCCCCGGACTCGATCGCGGCTACGGCCGCCTCGGTGAGCAGGGCGGTGAGTTCCCCGATCGTTCCCTCGCTACGGGTCAGCAGATACTCGGCCATGTCCGGGGTGGCGATGAGGGAGGGGCGGCGCAGCGGGAACGCCGCGGCGAAGCTGGCCAGCAGTTTGCACGCCTGCTCATCGGGCCTCCAGCTGGGCAGCACGAACGGGGCGAACCGGTTCTCCAGCTGGTCGTCGGAGCGGATCGCCAGGTAGGCGTCCCTGGTGCCGACGCCGACCAGTGGGATCTTCAGCTCGTTGCCCAGGAACCGCAGCAGGTTGAGGAATTCCCGGCGGGCGGTGCCGTGACCGGCCAGCGTGTTGTGCAGCTCGTCGATCACCAGCACGCGTACCCCGGTCTGGCGCAGCAGCCGCAGTGTCAGCTGTTCCAACTCGGCCAGCCGCTGACCGGGACGCAGCGGCGCTCCGAGCGCGGTCAACAAAGCGGTGTAGAAGCGCGACACCTTCGGGTCCGAAGGCATCTGCACCGTCAGCACCGGGATCTCCTCCCAGTCCGGATGCCAGACCGGCGGATGAGCGCGACGGAACTTCTCGATGATCATCGATTTGCCGTTGTTAGTAGGCCCGAGCAGCAGCAGGTTCGGCATCCGCTGCTTGGCCGGCCACGCCAGCAGCGCCTCCAGCCGGGCCAGGGCCTCGGTGGCGCGGGTGTAGCCGATCCACCGGTCCGCCCGCAGATACGCCATCCGCTCAACATCCGGCAGCCGGGCGATCTGCTGCGCGGCCTGGTGGAGATGCGACAGATCTTCGGCCGCCACGAGCTCCGCCTCCAGCACCGGATCGGCCGGCTCATTCGCGCCGGCACCAGGCGGCCCCGCGCCCGGATCCGAGGTCACCACTGCTCGATCACCTCGAACGGCTCGGCCGCCACCGCAGCATCGCCGGGGGCGGGAGGACTCGGTACCGCGGCTGGGGCCGGGGAGGGTGGCGTCTGGCGACGGCGCTCCAGGTCCCGGCGGGCCCTGCGAGCTCCGCGGGTCCTGGCAGCGGCTTCCTCGGTGAGGCGCCGCATCTGCTCCACCATCTGGAACAGGGAATTCTCATCCACCTGAGCGCGCCCCTGCTCACGGAGCCGGTCGATGGCGGCCTTGTTCTCCCAGGCGCTGATCGGCGGCCGTGACAGCGTCCGGTACGGCACCTGCACGTACGCCGTACCGTCGGGATCCAGGGCCCAGATCCGGGAGATGTCACGGGGATCACGGCGCAGCACGAACTTGTCCAGCCCTCCCCGGCGGGCGATCCACGGCTTGAGCGCGTCGCTGTAGTACTGAACGTGGTCGAGTTGGAAACCGGTCCGGGTCATCGTCCGCCGGAACACCGGCAGGAAGTCGACCAGGAAGGCCAGCTCGCTGGCCACCGTGACCGGACGGCCGCCCTCGGCCACCCCTTGCTCCCAGCGGCCGGCCGGGGTCTGCCCCAGGGTGCCGTGGACCTGGCCGTGGTAGACCGCCACCGCCAGCGCCAGCCACCGGTTCAGCTCGGCCAACGTCAAGACAGCCGAGGCGTCACTGTCGTAATCGCCGCGCTCGGCCGGGTTGGAGAAAGTGGTGCCCGGCAGTTGGTGCACCATCTGCCATGAATGCCGAGGCCACAGCCCGGCTGCTGTCCCCGAGGCTGCTGCTGGTCCCCCGCTACCACCCGGAGTACTGGACCATCCCCGCGCGCGCGGGGAGCACCCTGGTCGTGATCTGGCCGCCCTCGGCGGGGCGGACCATCCCTGCGCGCGCGGGGAGCACGCACGGTTGTGCAATTCCGCGCGCCTGCACGCGGGACCATCCCCGCGCGCGCGGGGAGCACAACGGCCCCCAGAACCGAGGTGACCTTGGCGGGCCCATCCCCGCGTGCGCGGGGAGCACTCCGGTCAGAAGGGATCGGGCAAGACCAACGTCGGACCATCCCCGCGTGCGCGGGGAGCACACGACGTACTGCCGCAGGTCGGCGATGTTGCCGGGACCATCCCCGCGTGCGCGGGGAGCACCGGCGACACCCCCGACTCCGCTGTGTCGCAGGGGGGACCATCCCCGCGTGCGCGGGGAGCACTCCTGATGACCTGGGTGTTTGCCTTGGTTCAGGGACAGTTTCGAGTACTTTCGGCGAGACCGGCAAATCGGACATGCATCAAGCGCTGCCACCCGCGCACCGCAGGACATCGCCTGAGCGAGAATCATCTCCCGGCGACCTGCGGGATGCGGTCACCTGAATACGGCATCAAGAGCGGTGTGCATGGCGAAGCACGCTTGTTTGGCCCCCCGCTTCAGCACCCCAGCGCGATCTCGCGTGTGCGTAGGGGTGTCCTGCCTCCAGTGGGCTCCGCACCCACCCGCCTCAGGTGCCGGCGTTCCCCGAGACCGCCTTCGCCCCACCGGACAGGTCTGGGCGGTACAGCGCGGGATGGCGGACTGGGGGCGGCCGGGTCCATGAACCATCTGGCCGCTGGGAGACACGGTCGAGGCGAAGTCGGCGGTCGACAGCAGGTTGTGCCGACGACATCTCGTCGATACCTGTGTCCGTATGAGGTCAGAGGTGTCCTGAGATGTCAGTGTTTACCACGATGCACGACTCGCCAGGAGTCCGCTCGCTCCCTTGTACGAGCATCACGCTGCGTCATATTTTAGTGCACGCTAACCATCTTCTAGGGTTCCCTTAACTGTTCTGTTGCTGACAGTAATTTCACTTGTCATAAAATACTAAAGACTACGGTGCGTGAGGTCATGACAACAGCATTTACAGACAGATACTGCCCGTGGCAGCATCCAGATGAGACCTAGATCGCTGCCGCAGCCCCGAAGCCACACTTACCCATCGTTCTATGAACGTCTTTACGGAGGAGGCGGGCTAGGAAAATCGTGCTGAATTAAGGAGGTGCTTCTTTCGTCCGGTGTTGCCGAGTTGGGCGCAGTTCGAGACCTATCGACTCCTGGGAGCGTGTAAGATGCCCGAAGAAAATGCGGTGCACGAAACGATCAAAGCGGCCAGTTCCTACTACACCTTGGCTCGCCTTATTTCGCCGGTAAGCGTTGAAGAGTTCAAGAACCAGTACTATGAACGCGAGCCGCTTCTGATCCAGCGTGGCGATCGAGAGTACTACCGAGACCTCTTTACGCTCGCTGACCTGGACAGAGCCCTCATGGTCACCAACCTCCGGGCGGACAGTATCCGAGTGGTGGTGGACGGCGAGGAGACTCCGATATCGAAGTTGTTGGCATCGTCCGACGACGAGCGGCTCCGCGGTAACGAGCTCGAATTGATCTACCAGCGGTTTCGAGAAGGTTCTACCATTGTAGCTAATGCGATCAATGAGCGGCATGAAGGCCTGATGCGGCTCTGCCGCTCGCTCGACAATGATGAGAACTTCAATCCTCAGCTCAATATCTACTTGACCCCTCCTGAGAGCCGCGGCTTCCGGCCGCATTACGATACCCACGATGTGATGATCGTACAGGTCCACGGCTCTAAAAGATGGAATCTTTATGGTGCGGCTGCAGAATTGCCGTTGAGGAATCAGACTTGGCGTACTCCTGAGGAGGGGCCAGGGGATCCCACGCATGAATTCACGCTGGAATCGGGTGATCTCCTCTACCTCCCGCGTGGAACGGTGCACGCCGGCACCTCCACTCATGAGGCGTCAATGCACGTGACGATCGGAATCCACCCGGTGCTCTGGGCCGACGTTTTCAAAAAGGCTATACGGTCGGTCGTTGAAAACGACATAGCCTTTCGTCGCGCGCTACCGATCGGCTTCACTCATGACGGCGATGCAAGAGCCGCGGCGGAGGGCCTGGCCAAACAACTGGCCGCTGCCCTGCTCGACCAGCTCCCCACCCCTGAGCGCATGGTTTCGAGTTCAGTCTGGGACCGCGTCGTAGACCAGCGACACCCTGAGCTGCGTGGTCATCTGGTCGACCTTCAGATGGGCCAGATCACCGCAGATTCCCTCATCCGCCGGCGTCCTGAGGTCCAAGCACTCCTTGGGCGAGACGGCGACGCGGTGACCCTGTCGTTCCACGGCAAGTCAGTACGCTTCCCTGCGCGGGTGTCTCCCGAGCTACGCGATGTCGTCGAGAGAGACGGCAGGCCGTTCAAACCATCCCAGATCGCAGGCAACCTTGATGAATCAGGTCGCTCCGTGCTGGTGGCGATCCTGCTAAAGGAAGGCTTCCTCACAGCCGCGTAAAGGGGCGTGCCCGCTCCTTGGCTCGGGGCAGGGCAAAGTCGGCTCCTCATCAGCAGCAGCGAGCGGACGCCGCTGTCCAGCGTGTTGCCAGCGCGCCTCGCCTGTGCTCGGCCGACCGAACCTTCAGCCCTGCCCATGCATGCCAAGAAGCTCATCGCCACCTGGACCGGTGCCGGCCGGAAGGACGCGGCACGGAGTGACGGCGATGATCGCGATCACCCACGGGGCGGTTCAGCCTTCCAGGGCCTCCCGAGGCGTCTACTCGCCCCTGAAGGTCAAGAAAGGCCTGCATTTCCACCGAAGTCGTTCACGGCCTAGCAGAACGGCCTGCACACCGCGCCGTAAATTCATGAACAGCTTATTGCGCCATGCCGGGCAATTCTTTGGAACTCTGGCACGGGTGAATCGTCATGCATATAAACTGCAGGCGGACCCATCTTGTTTTCTGGCCCGATATTTGCGGTGAATGGTCTTGTCGCCAGGCCTGCATCGGGATAGATTGAAAAAGTCAGATTCGACAGAGGTCAAATGGCGGCCTCGCGTAAAGAAAGGTGAGTGGGGTATGCCTACCACGCTCGGAATGGACGAAGTCACCGTTACTCGCGTGCCGGGGCCGACTGTCGCCGGCGCTTGGGACGACTGTGACCCCTGGGACGGTTCCAAGAGCGACAGCAACCACGGGGAGCCGTACCCGGACGACCGCAACACCTGGGACTGCTGAGCTGATACTTCAGCCTTCGTGGCGCGACTAAAAGACTGAGACCTAACTTGCCGTTGCCACGACCCCGCTGCCGGGTGCCCATTCGAGGAAGGTCGTCACAGTCCTTGAATGGGCGCCTGGTTTTCCCCTTTTCGTGCACCCCTGCCGGTCGATCAGGATGGGAGAGGCAGGTTGTCGAGCGCAGAGCGGCCGATTCCGGTTAGGCGAATTCTTGGGCTCTTCCGCCATTACTGGGCGATGTCTTTTGTCATTGCGGTGCTGATCACCGCTTCAGCGGGTGCCTCCCTTACCACTCCCCTGCTGCTTCGTGAGGTCATTGATGACGCTTTCCCTCAGCACAAAACAGGGCTTCTGTCGCTGCTTGCTCTGGGGATGCTCGCGGCATCAACGATCGGCGGCGCCTTGAGTGTCGTGCAGATGACGTTGTCCGCGACCGTCGGTCAGCGGGTGATCCATGACCTGAGATGCAGGGTTTATTCTCACCTTCAACGCATGAGCCTGGCCTTCTTCACCCGCACCAAGACAGGAGAAATCCAGTCCCGGATCGCAAGTGACATCGGAAGCCTGCAAGGCACCGTCACCAACACGATCAGCTCGTTGGTGTCGGGCGTCACCACGGTGCTGGCGACGGTCTCGGCCATGTTCTTTCTGGACTGGCGCCTGACCTGCGTCTCGCTGGTGATGCTGCCCATGCTCGTGTGGGTCAGCAGGCGGGTAGGACGGACCAGGCGAAAATTTTCGGGCCAGAGGCAAGAGCAGCTCGCCGACATGTCGAGCACCCTTCAGGAATCACTGTCGGTCAGCGGGTTCCTTCTCGGTCGGACCCTTGGCCGCTCACAAGTACTGACGGACGAGTTCAGCGCACAGTCCAACCGGTTGGTCGACCTGATGGTCAAGTCAGCCATGGCCGGCCGGTGGCGAGCCTGGACCGTGCAAGTGGTCCTCTCCGCGATGCCGGTCGCCGTCTACTGGGTTGCCGGCTTCACCAGCAGGCACGGCGTTTTCCTGTCGATCGGCACGCTGGTCGCCTTCACGACCCTGCAGCAGACCCTGGTGGGCCCTGCCATGAGCCTCCTGCAGCTCAGTATCTCGGTACAGAGCGACTTGGCACTGTTCGCCCGTGTCCTGGAGTACCTGGACCTCCCCATCGATGTCGCGGAACCGGCGGAGCCGCAGCCGTTGCCCCACCCGCGCGGCGACGTGACGTTCGAGGGGGTCTGTTTCAGCTACGAGGGGACTGCTGCGCCTACACTGCGTGACATCAATCTTTCGATACCGGCAGGCAGCAGCCTGGCGGTGATCGGAGAGACAGGCTCAGGGAAGACGACCCTCGGGTATCTGATCCCCCGTCTCTACGACGTGGATGACGGGCGCGTGACGATCGACGGCATCGACGTCCGAGACCTGTCCTTCGACACTCTCACCGATGTCGTCGGAGTGGTCTCCCAGGAGAGCTACCTGATCCACGCCACCATCGCCGACAACCTCAGACTCGCCAAACCCGACGCGACCGACGACGAGCTGGTGGAAGTGACCAAGGCGGCGCAGATCCACCACAGGATCACAGCGCTCCCGGAAGGCTACGAAACCCTCGTGGGCGAGCGAGGGTACCGGTTCTCCGGCGGGGAAAGACAACGGCTCGCCATCGCCAGAACGATGCTGCGCAACCCCCCGGTGCTCATCCTCGACGAAGCGACCAGCGCTCTGGACACCCAGACCGAGGCCGCCGTGCAAGCAGCCCTCGACCAGTTGGTGCAGGGACGTACGACCATCACCATCGCGCACCGGCTATCGACGATCCGCCACGCCGACGAGATCATCGTCCTCAAAGACGGGACGATCGCCGAGCGGGGAAGCCATGCGGAACTGCTCGCCCTCGACGGCGAGTACACAGCGATGCTGGCCAGGACCGAGCAGCAGCAAGCCGGAGCAGCGGCCGCATGATCTCACCAGGCACCTATCTCCTGCACGACGGGCGCTGCCGCCGGTGCGTGGTACTCGCAGACGAGCTGGAAACCGTGTTCTCGGGCGCGGTCGGTCTCGCCGACCTGAGGGACCAGGAGTACCGCCGGCTGCTCGACCGAGTCCGGCCCGGCTGGCGGTTCGAACCAACGCTGGTCACCGTACGAACCGCGAACACGCGGGCAGTCGTTGGGCTCCGGCTCCGTCTCCGGCTGATCCGGGTCCTTGGTATCAGGCGCAGCGTTCAGGCAGCACGTGTCGCTCGCAGGCATCGGGTCCCGGCGATCGGTTTCGGTGCCCTGGGTGTTCGCCCGCACCCAGCCGCCACCCCAGAAGAGATCAGCGCAGTCGGCGCGCGCACCATGGTGCGCCTCCAACCCAACGTGGACGTGAAGCTGCGCCTCCAGAAGGAGAGCGTGGTGGTGTGCATTCTTGAGCGGGATATATCTCTGCCTGGGCACGTTCAGAGCGAGGTGGACTTCATCCTCCAGACCAAGGGGGCCACGTTCGCGGTCAAGGACATACAGGGGAGGCTGGACATGAAGGGCCGCATCGTCTTGACGCAACTGCTGTTGCGAGAGCGGGTCCTGGTGACCGTCGCGAGTTAGGCAAGCATGAAGTCCCACTGCAGTTCGAAGACCTGCCGCAGCCGTCGGTCTCGTCCACACCACCAAGAAGCATGCCGACTCGCCGCCACCCATCTTCGAGGTCGTCAGCGCGTCCGGCCCGCCGCGCCTGGTGGTTGACCCGGTCCATGCCCGATGCCAAGGGGCAGCACCTCGCGCGCTCGAGGCGAGGCAAGTGGGTGCCTTCAGGCTGGGGACAGGGCACGTGAGGTGTTCAGCGTTGGCGGGCTGAGTCCCGCGTGAGCTCGGAGACCCTTCGCGAGTTCCAACAGCGCGATGCCGGCGACCAGCTCAGTGCGTCGCGCCACCCTGAGCACGAAGCCACCGGGCCCGGTGAAACGACCGCCTGCGTCCGCCGAGACCCCTGGCTGTCACCATCAGGGTCTCCAGGACTCCAGGACGGCCAGAGGCGAGGAGGTAGGGAGGACCGCCTGCACGCTGTCCACGCCCTCCACGCGGACATTCGGCTTGCGCGAACGCGGCGCCGTGGCAGGTCTGCGGCGCGGTGTAACCTGCCTCGTTTCGCGCGCCCGACACCGACGAGGGCGAGACCACCGGCCGCCGTATCAGCCAACGCCCCGGTCAGGCGACACTCTCAAGCACACGCGGACGGCTGCCCGGGCCTCAGTGGTGAGGATACGAATGTCGGCGACTGCGTCATGCACCTTCCTGGGGCTCTGGTCTGTCTGCCAACGGGAAGCGGGCGGTGACGCGGAACCCCCCGCCCGGGCGTGCGCCGACGCTGATGTCGCCGCTGTAGAGGGCTGCACGTTCGCGCATACCTATCAAGCCATGCCCAGGCCGGTTTGGGCTGCTGGGACCGGTGCCGTTATCGGTGACCTGGATCTGCAAGTGTTGCCGGGTACGGCTGACCGCCACCCACGCCTGACTGGCGTGCGCGTGCTTCAAGGTGTTGGTGAGCGCTTCCTGGATGATGCGGTATGCGCTGAGCTGCAGGCCGGGCGGCAGATCCTCGTAACGGTCGGGGAGCGAAAGCTGGATCGACAGACCTGCCGATCGGATCGAGTCGAGCAACGTGCCCAGGCCGGCCAGCGTGGGCGGCAGGTAGGGCTCGGCAGGGTCAGGGCCCGAACGCAGCGCTCCGACAAGTGCACGGATCTCGTTCAGCGCGGCCCTGCTGGTGGTCTCTATCAGGGCCAGCGATGCGGCCGCCTCTTCAGGATGCGTTGCGACGATGTGGCTGCCGACGCTGGCCCGCAACGCGATCACGCTCATGCTGCCGGCCATGACGTCATGCAGCTCACGGGCGATCCTCAACCGCTCGTCGGTGACCGCCTCCCGCAACCGCGCTTGCTCTCTCATCTCGGCCTGCTCCATCAGCTCACGCTGGTAGTGCCGGCGTTGTCGCACCCACGTCCCCGCGCCCCAGGCGATTACCTGGATCAGGACGACCAAAACCAGCCATTCCTTCTCAGGCTCCGTCCGGCCGGAAGGTATCGCCGACCGCAGGGTGAGCATGACGGCCGCGGCCATCTGGACCATCACGGTCACTGCGAGCGACACTTTGACGCGCCGGGTGGTCGCGACGATGTACACCGCCAGCGCGGCCCCGAGCAGGAACTCACCGCGGACTCCGAGATAGGTCATCACCAGCGACGACATCGTCGCCGTCACGGCCGCCACCACGGGATATCTGCGCCGGCCTGCCACAGCGGTGCCCAGCAGGGTGGCACATGAGGCGATCAGCCATGCCGGTGGCGGCAGCAATGACCTGGTCGCCCCAAGCACCACGTCGGCAGCGAGCGCCAGCCCCGCCAGGACATCCACGGCCACCAGAGCAGGCAACGGAAGGGTGGCAGGCAACAGACGAAGGGCAGGCGCCATGGTCCAGTCACGATCATCATGGGTAACCGACGTTGCTCGGTCCACCCTGAAAGCCCCCCATAGAAAAAGTGCTCAAGTGAGGTTAGCTCATCGGCGAGACAACCGGAATCCCCCTGCGGACCTCATCACGTGACCCGCCAGCGACCGCGGCCATGTCTGCCGCCATCAGATTCGGGATAATAGGAAGTCAATAGACAGTTTAATCCCCCTTCTGGCTGACAGCGAGCGGTCGCCAGAAGGGGGTTCAATGCTACTTCGATAAACTTGCTGAACAGTGAAGACTAGCGGTCCCAATCGTCAAATATTTCGTCAATCGAGCTGATTTCATCATCGTAGGTCGGGTCGCCGTACATTACTTCAGCTGGGCAACCGCCGACCACGCGGATGTCTTCGTCATTAAGTGTTCTGGCCATGTGAGCAGATCTCCCTGAGATAGAGTGGTGATGGCGGTACTGCAAATATCCTCTTCCCGGCATAGCACCCTTCGCCGGGGCAAGGAAGTCATGATAACTCCAACGGAACGCGCCCATGCCAGCCGGTCAGTCGATCGACAGAAATCCTTCTCGTATCAGCTTGCGTAGCAGGACGAGGCGTCCGCCCTCGTCCAAGTCCCCGGGGACCTCATCCGCAGTAAACGACCCACCTGCGGTCTGAAGAATGAATTCGAGCTCTACTGAAAGATCGGCGGGAAGCCGGAGTGTCTTGTTGTGGAAACTCAGCCCCGCCACATCATCTGCTCGCTGAAATGCGTATCGTACTCCAGCCCGGAGACGAACTCTGGTTGAGAGCGAGACCTGGTCGACTTGCTCCAGATCGATGAGATGCCCCGTCAGTACCGGATGGGATATGGAGGCCGCGCGCTGCAGTGCGGCCACACGAAGCGCACGTGGCGAAAGCTGCTTCCGGAGAGTGTCGATGAGAATCTCGAACTGAGCCTCGATGCGGTCCTGCTGCGCGCTATCGCGGTGAAAGCCCATAGGCAGACTGGTGCGAAATCCCACCTCGGACTCGAAGGCTTTCTGTACGGCTTCTTCGAGAATCGTCGCCCATGCCACCGGATGCACTCCGATGGCCACGTGAACAGATCCGGTTTGCTCGGCGACGGCTGAATGGATGGTGCCGCGTGGAAGATAAAGAAGATCGCCAGTTTCCAAGTTGAACTCTTCCCATGGCTCAGATGGGTCGAGCTCACCCAGATGAAACGGATTGCTTTTGAGTGGCAAGATTTGCTGTGCCTTGTGCAGTCGCCAACGTTTGGTACCGTGCACCTGGGCCACGAAAACGTCATGGACGTCGTAATGCGGTGCGAGCGCGCGGCCTCCACCCGGTGTAACGTAGACATTCGCCGCGAATCTCGCGCCCACTTGCTCGCCCAGTGAGCGAGTGAGGCGCTGTAAGGGCTCCCAGCGTTGCTGCAAAGAATTGAGCACGATGGTCGAGCCGTCGCGATAATGCTCATACATCCGTGCCAGGACGTTCGTCCCGGAGATCTCACCGCCCGAAGCGAGGGAAGAAATCGGCGTCTCCGTGCCGTCACGCACTATACGGAGGTCGCCGAAGTTGGCATTCGATAGGGAGATGATCCGGTCCACGTCTTTCACGGTCAGGATGCCTGAGTAGTACGATGGATCTTCTCGCTTGACGAGCAGGGGCTCCTTCTCCCAATGAGTTCGCTGAAACTCATCCGTGGTCACGGGAGCGATGAGATCGCCGAGATCGGAGATTGACCGTCCACTACCCGGGCCGCTTCTGGCTGCGGGAGTTCCTGTTCCCATTTACTTCCTCCCTTCAAAGCCTGGTCCCCTAAGGAGTGGGAAACGAGCGGACACGGTCCCAGCGCCGGCCTAGCAGGTCGTGAGGAGACCCTCCCGAAAGAGCATCCGCACCAGAACTAGGCACCCCGCCACATCCAGGTCCCCGGCAATGGACCGAGCTGTGAAGCCGGCTTGGCTGGTCTCGGCGATATACCGCAGCTCGGGGACGACATGAACAGGAAGTTCGACTGTCTTTCCGTGAAATGCAAGACGTGCGATGCTCTCGTCGACGGTGAGCATCATCTGCGTCTCAGAGCGGCGGCGTACCGTCGTGTCGAGGTCCACATCGTCAAGCCTTTGCAAGTCGAGGAGATGTCCATGGAGGTCAGGTGTGCGGTGATTGACCACAGCCTCCCGTGCGCTACGCGAGACAATGTCCTCCGGCGACATCTGGTCCCGCAGCCGGTCCGCTAGAAACTTCGCGATCTGCTCCGCCTCGGTCCTCACCTCGGCATCGTGCGCGAAACCCAGCGGCATGACTTTTCTGAACTCGATGTCGTTCTCCACGATGGCCTCCACCGCTCGTTTGATGGAAGCGGCCCATACCGGCGGATGGAGACCAACGGTGATATGCATGGAAGCCTCGCCGGTCGACGTTCCTTCATGGACCGTGCCCCGAGGAAGATAGACGACATCGCCGTCCGAAAGAGAGAACTCGGTCCGTGGCCGCCCGAAGTCTTTGGACTTATCGCATCGTTGTGTCGGAAGTGGAAGGTCGGCGTCCGCTCCGTACAGCCGCCAGGTCTTCGAACCGTAGGCCTGGGCCATCAAGACGTCGTGTGTGTCGTAATGAGCCTTGAAGCCGCGTGCGTTTGGAGGCGTCAGGTAGACGTTGACCTGCGCATGCAGGTTAGCTTCGAGATTGAGCCTCCGGCAGAGCCGCGCGAGCGGCGTCCACCGTTCCTGAATGCCGTTGATGATGATCGTGTGACCGTCCCGGTAATAACTGTAGAGCTTCTCCAGTTCGCTGCCCGGCGCCTCGCCGAGTTCGCTGACCGGTGTTTCTCTGCCATCGACAATGATGCGTGTGTTGTCCGCTCTGAAGTTTGACGTGGCGAAAACATCGTCCAGGTCTTCCATCGTCATGAGCTCGGCATAGTAGCCAGGATCTTCCCGCTTGACGAGCAGAGGCTTGCGTTCGAAATAGTTGGCCCTGAAGTCTGCTATTTCGATCGGACTTATCAGCCAGGCGAGTGCGGGTACCTCTACACTGGCCCTGAAGACGCTGGTGCGCTCCACTGTCTACACCTCACAATCTGGCGAAAGCTCCTCTGATCCAGCGACCATGCCGACTGTGCGGCATCTGATCTTCTTCGGGCGAGACAGTACATGAAGACACATCGCAGCGAACAGACCTCTTTCGGACTCCCGCTCGTATTTCTTGTTGAAAGCGCTGTCAAGCTGGGTGTTTCTCAGCCCGTGACCGCACGACAACAGTCGCATCTGATGCGAGATCTCGCATCAGATGCGACCGGTGGGGTCTGCTAGGCCAATCCGTTGACGCGACCAGCGGAAGAGCGAGGGCGGGGCACCTCCCGCAGCAGCCAAGTCCGCGGCTGCTCGGCTGGAGCACGGCACCCGCCTCGATGAGGGCAGG
This sequence comes from Actinomadura rupiterrae, assembly GCF_024172125.1. GTDB lineage: Bacteria > Actinomycetota > Actinomycetes > Streptosporangiales > Streptosporangiaceae > Spirillospora > Spirillospora rupiterrae. The sequence continues at coordinate 115,930 of NZ_JAMZEA010000017.1, read as the reverse complement.
CCCCCTCGCCGCCCTCGGCCGGGCGAGCCCGCATCGGTACCTCGACAACGATGAGGTCGGCCGGCGTGCAGCCGAAGATGTCGCAGCACGCTGCCAACACACGCAGCGAGAGACGTTCTGGCGTGCCGCTGACGAGCCGGTGGACCTGTGAAGCCGACAACGTGATCCCCCGCTCAACCAGCAAAGGGATGAGCTTTGTCGTGGTGTGGATGCCGTGGCGTTCCATCACCTCTCGCAACTGCCAGCGGTATCCGATCTCACGAGATGGTTCCACCCGCCTGCCTCCCAAACCTTTCGCCGGTGCAGGGCCGATGACTCAGGCGTCCCGCCGGCCGATGACCACCATCGCAGCGACCAGGCTGACCAGCGGGAAGGCAACGATCACCAGCCAGGCCTCACGGGTGCTGGGAGCGCCGGCCCACGGCCGGTCGCTCATCAGGCGACGCAGGGCCGTCCCGGGAAGCGCGTTGTCGATCGCCAGCAACAGGCCCGAGGTGCCGCGCAGCAGCTGCGGCAGCAAGAACAGCACGGCGAACAGAGTGCTGACCGCCGCTGCGGCATGACGCAAGACCGCGCCCAAACCCAGCCCGAGTGTCGCCACGGCGATCAGGTAGACGACCGATGCGAACACCGCGCGGGCGGTCGTCGGATCGGTCACCGACAGCTGGATGTGCTGATGCGCCAGCAGCAGCTGTCCCAGCACATAGGTGACGGCCGTGGTGACCGCGCCGGCGAGCAGCGTGAACGTGGTGAGGGCGGCGGCCTTGGCCAGCAGGGTCACACGCCTGCCGGGTGATGCCGTGAAGGTGGTGCGGATCAGTCCGCTGGAGTACTCCGAGGTGATCGCCAGCACCCCAATGGACGCGAACACCAACTGGGCCAGCACCAGGCCGTCGAACACCGACGACAGCCGATCCGCATGCGCCCGAGCCGCAGGGTACCGGCCCCAGTCGCTGGCCAGGCTCGCGCAGGACCAAGCGCCGAACCCAGCGGACGTCACCAGGCCGACCAGGGTCACCCCATAGGTGGCCCGGACCGATCCGATCTTGATCCATTCGGCCAGGATCCGGTCGGCCGCCCGCGCAAGGACGGTTCCGTCACCCAAGGGGATCGCCTCCCGGCCGGGCACCGCCCTCGTGCCTGCCCGCGACCGCTGCTGGTTCGACACCGGGCTCACCTGACCTGGAACCTGGACTGGGCACTGCGACCGGTCAGCTCCATGAAGACCTCCTCAAGGGAACGATGATGGGTGGTCAGCTCCCTGATCCGGATCCCGTGCGAGGCCGCCAGGTCGCCCACCTGCTCAGCCGACAAGCCACGGACCTGCAGGGCGCCATCGGCGAGCAGCTCGGTGGTGGCTCCGCCGCTGCCGAGCAACCGCTCGAACCGCTCGATGCCACCGACGGCCCGGACCACCACGCGCGTGCCGCCGCGGCCGGCAACCAGGTCGGCCACCGGGGTGTCGCAGATCAGACGGCCGTGCCCGATGACGACGAGATGGTCGGCGGTGTTCTCCATCTCGCTCATCAGATGGCTGGAGACGAACACGACCCGGCCCTCCGCGGCCAGGCGCCGAAACAGGCTGCGCGTCCACTGGATCCCCTCGGGATCCAGCCCGTTGGTGGGCTCGTCGAACACGACGATCCCCGGATCCCCCAAGAGCGCCGCAGCGATCCCCAGACGTTGCCTCATGCCCAGGGAGTAACCACCGACCCGCCGACGTGCGGCGGCAGCCATGCCGACCTCCTCCAGCACGGCGTCGGCTCGCGCTGTGCCGATGCCGTTGCTGCGCGCCAGCGCGAAAAGATGCTGGCGTCCGGTCCGCCCGGGGTGGACGGCGCCGGCGTCCAGCAGCGCGCCCATATGCAGCAAGGGGCGCCGCAGCCGGCGGTAGGGCCGGCCGTCCACCAGCGCCTGGCCGCCGGACGGCGCGTCCAGGCCGAGGATCATGCGGAGCGTGGTGGTCTTGCCCGCCCCGTTCGGTCCCAGAAAGCCGGTCACCCGCCCCGGCCTGACCTCGAAGGACACATCGTCCACCGCAAGGACAGGCCCGTACCGCTTACTCAGATGCGACACCCTCAGCATCGGCTCTCCTACGGCTGTCGGTTCTTAGACCAGCCTCCTCAACGCGGTGGTCCGGCACATCGGGCGGCGGAACTCTTCGTTCACCCCGTCGCCCGCCCGGCGAACAGACGCCCCCATCGGTCCCCAGACCCACCGATCCGCCTCATGCCGGGGACGGAGGACAAGCCTGCGGCCCGATGGTTAAGGTCAGCTCCGTGAGGTCCCCCCAACAACGGCCACCGGGGATCGGTCGGCCGGCCCCTCCTCGGCGCGTTGCCCGCGCTGCTGCAGGTCGCCCACCTGGCCACCGACACGGACCCACCCACCCCAGTGCCCTCTGCGCCTGTCTGAGCGGCTGCCAGGCTCAGCGCAGCCGCCGGGCGCGGGGTGAAAGCGGACCAACAGCTTCACCGGCCATCGGCTCCGCAGCGCGGCGAAACGACAGACCTCGGCCAGCGGCACGCAACAGGCGCGACAGCCGCGACCATGCCGCGCTCTGGCCGACCATCACCGAACCACGACCCCGCAGGGCCGGTGAACTCCGTGATGCTGCGGCCAACGCCATCAGCACCACCGGCGAGGCAGCCCCGGACGCCGCGTACTCCCCACGCAGCCCGAGCAGGCCGGTCAGTCCTTCGGGACGACCAAGGTGACCTTCGAGACGACCACGGTGACCGGGCGCGCTTTGGCGGGTGCCGCCCAGGTGAGGGGCGTCGTCGACCGAAGCGATCAGGGACGCGGCGATCTGGGATGCGAGACCAGCGCCCCCAGGGGCCGGTCCGAGGCCGGCGCCAGGAACCGCAGGCCATCCGAGCCGAGGCGAGGCCACCGGTGGTGAGGACGTGACCGCGAAGATCAAAGTGGTAGTCGCCGACGATCAGGAGATCGTCCGGACGGGCCTGCGGCTCCTCCTGCAGAGCACCCCCGACATGCACGTGGTCGGAGAGGCGGCAACCGGTGAACAGGCCGTCGCCGAGGTCACCCGGACACGGCCGGATGTGGTGTTGATGGACGTGCAAATGCCGGATTCCGACGGCATCACAGCCACACAGACCATCACACAGACCTACGGCCCAGACCACACCCGGGTACTGATCCTCACCACGTTCAACCTCGACCGATACGTCTTCGACGCCTTGTACGCCGGCGCGAGCGGATTCCTGCTCAAGGACACTCCCGCGGCTGACCTGCTGACCGCGATCCGCATCGTCTCCTCGGGCGAGGCACTCCTTTCTCCCAGCATCACCCGCAAGCTCATCGAGGAGTTCACCCAACGCCCCCAAGAGGCCGTTGGAGCAGCCCAGCGCCTGTCCCTGATCACCCAACGTGAACGCGAGGTCCTCCACCTCGTCGCCCGCGGCCGCACCAACGACGAGATCGCACTCGAACTCCGCCTGTCACGGGCGACCGTGAAGTCTCACGTCAGCAACCTGCTCGCCAAACTCGACGCCCGTGACCGCATCCAGTTGGTGATCTTCGCCTACGAGAGCAACATGATGCGCTGACCCCGCAACGGCACATCACGTTCCCCCTTCCACCGGGGCCCTCCAACCGCCTCCCCTGGTGACAGCCGCAAGGAACGCAGCCCAGTCGACCCGCGCGGCTCGGACCTCGATCGTCAAGGTATCCGCTTCAGACGATGCCGGACGATCCACCCTGCGCTGGCAATAGCTGCCGCGCCCACGCCCGTCCACGACCAGCGAAGACGAAGCCGAACCTCCTTCCGCGGAGGGAGCGGCACCCCTAGTTCCGAAGACGGGCACCGAGGCGAGTACCTCCGCCTGCGGCTGGGCCGAATAAACCCGTCCCTCGCCCGATGGTGCCCTTTCCCGATCACAAGCATGCTGGTGTAGAGGCCAAAACCAGAATCGGCCCGAATGGCAGTGGCGCACATCTAACAGCCGGGCCCGGATGGAAATATCGGTGCCGCCGTGTGCAAACATCCCGAGTCGTCGACCGTGATACCAGCCAAGCCTGAGCAGCCACACCTGAGTGAACTCTTTCCCGATTCAGTCGGCGAGATCATCCCGGTGAACCCAGCGCACTAGCAAGGTTTCGAAATTATCGGCCCCGGCGGGCCTCCCGCCCATAGGGCTTTCCGTCCTGCAGTCATCTGCGGGATGACAACGCCTCAAGCCCCGCAAGTTCGTGGAGTGACGTTAATGCCACAGAGGCCAGTTCTTCAGAAGTCGGCGGCCAGGTCGGGGCGGGAGACGGCCGAGTTGGCCGCCGGCGTCGTGGCCTGGTGCGCGGGACTCGCTGTAGCAGGGAAGGTCGCCTACGCAAGCCTTGCCGGCCCGTCCGGCGGCGAAAGAGTGGACGACCTGAAAGTCTACTTGACCTCCACACGCGGCCTGAACGACGGCGCAGGCCTCTACGCCTACCACTCGGGCATCCAAGATGGATTCACATACCCGCCGTTCGCAGGCATCCTGCTATTTCCGCTCAACCGGATGCCGTTCCTCACGGCTGCGATAACTTGGACCTCCCTCACCTTGGTATCGATAGCCATCCTCGCCGTGACCGCAGGGCGCGCGCTCTCAAAAACCGCCCATGGATTCACCTTGCTCAGCGGCGCAATCTTCGCGGCTCTCGCAGTCAGTGCCCCAGTGGCAAGTGACCTTCGATTCGGACAGATCAGCCTCATTCTCGCCGCGCCCACAGCTCTCGCCATACTCAACGCCGGAAGAAGCCGCGTGCCCGGGCTGATCATAGGGACGCTGTCCGGCATCAAACTGACCCCGTTGATCTACATTCCCTATCTGGTGACCTCAGGCAGCCGCCGCAATGCCGTCACTGCGGCCCTGACGTTCCTTGCCACCATCATCCTCGCCTTGATCTTCCTGCCCCGCGACAGCCTCCACTTCTGGACATCGACGATATTCGACGGCACCAAAGTTCACGCGTTCACCTCCAGTGGCAACATCTCACTGGCCGCAACACTTCAACGACTGGCCATAACCGGAAACCTTGGAACGGCCATCTGGTGCATTACCGCAGCAACCGTCTTCGCGTCCTCGCTTTGGCGGGCCACCTGCGCCGACCGGAACGGAAACCACCTTGCTGCACTGGTGATCATGGGAGCGGCCAGCTTGGCGATCTCACCGATCTCCTGGACCCATCACCAAATCTGGCTGGTGCTCGCCGCCTTCACCCCGGTCCGAGGAGCACGGAACTTCAAAATCCTGTGGACGACAACGGTCCTGGTTGTGATGATCGCACCCCTGGCCGAGGCGCGGCCGGCGCTGACCCTGCTGACCGCAAGCCTCGTGCCCTTCCGCGGCACTGTCGGATGGAGCGCGCGAGACTCCCTCGCCTGGAGGACCGAGGGCAGCTTCTTCCGGATCGGACGATTCGTACCGCGCTTGAAGTATCTGCGTTAGCCAGCCGGCACATCCAGTGCTCGGCCACCGGCGCAGCGGTCGAGCGCTAAGCGCCGATCCAGAAGTGTTGGGCGTAACTCGGCCTGTGAGTGCGAGAGCAGGGAGACGATGAGGCGAGGCCCCGCCGGGAGGAGTTGGAACGAGTTGCCGACTCTGTCTCGCTCCCGGCGAGGTCGCGGTCGGTATGCGCCCGCCCACCGTCTTCGCCAACCCTCAGACCAGGTGCTCAAGCAGGTCCGTGCACAGTCTCGCATGCACGAGAGCACTCGGGGCTGCTGCCGCGGGACCATCCCCGCGTGCGCGGGGAGCACCGACGACTTCCGCGACGCGGACCCAGTTACGACGGACCATCCCCGCGTGCGCGGGGAGCACGTGCAGCTGGCGCTCTCGCACGCCAACGGCCTGGGACCATCCCCTGTACATCCCCTCCACCGGCAACATCTCCGAGACCCGCGCGGCCGTCTACGACCCGGCCACCCAGAAGGTCACCTGGCAGGTGAAGGAGGCCACCACCTACGACGCCAGCGGAATCGCGACCGACACCTGGGACGCCGCCGGCGCGCACAGCCACGTGACGCGCACCGCGGCCAACGGAATCCTCAACAAGATCACCACCACGAACCCGCTCGGCCAGGTCGGCACGGCCGTGCTGGAACCGGCGCACGGCCTCACGGTCGCCTCCACCGACCCCAACGGCATCACCGCCCGCAGCACCTACGACGGTCTCGGGCGCCTGACCGCGGTATGGACCAACTCGCGGCCCACCAGCCAACCCGCCAACCTCAAGTACAGCTACCGGATCACCAACACCGGGCCGTCCTCGGTCACCACGCAGACCGCCAACGACGCCAACGGCTACGCCGTGGCGACCAAGCTCTACGACGCGCTCCTGCGCCCCATCCAGACCCAGCAACCCACACCCCAGGGCGGGCGGCTGCTCACCAACACCTTCTACGACACCCACGGCTGGGTCTGGAAGGCCAACAGCCCCTACTGGGACCCCGCCAGCGCCCCCAACACCACCCTGGCGGCCGCCGACGACGCCAAGATCCCCAACCAGACCGTCACCACCCTCGACGGCCTCGGCCGCGCCATCTTGACCACGTCCTACTACCAGTCCCAGCCACGGGAGCAGACCGCCACCGCCTACCTCGGCGACAAGACCATCACCGTCCCGCCCCCCGGCGGGGTCGCCACCCAGACCGTCACCGACGCCGCGAACCGCACGACCAAGGTCGCCGACTACACCACGCGACCCACCGTCACGGTCACCAACGGGACCGGGACCGCGCCGGTCACCACCGTCACCATCACCGGAGGCTCGACCACCGCCAGCAACGACAACGAGCAGGCCGTCACCTACGGCTACGACGCCCGCGGCAACCAGACCGACCTCACCAACCAGGCCTCCGGCGACACCTGGCACACCGACTACGACAACCTCGGCAGGCCGGTGACCAAGAAGGACCCCGACGCCGGAACCACCACCCTCACCTACGACCAGCTCGGACACGTCAAGCAGACCACCGACGCCAACAACGCCACCATCTCCTTCACCTACGACACCCTCGGCCGAAAGACCGGCTCGTTCCACGGACCCACCGCCGACCCGGCCAAGCAGATCGCCTCCTGGACCTACGACAACCTCACCCCCGACGGCCAGCCCGACATCCCCGGCCTGACCAACCCGATCGGCCACCTGACCTCCTCCACCCGCTACGACGCATCCGGCAACACCACCGTCGGCGGGCTCACCGGCAAGCAACGCGGCTACACCACCCACGTCACCGACGGCTACGACCTGTTCGGCCAACCCCTCGCCAGCACCGTCGCCCTCCCCGCCAGCGAAGGCGCCCTGAAGGGCGACCACACCGTCTGGCACGACTACACCAGCCGCGCCGGACTCCACATCGACGACTACTACAACGGCCAGGACAACGGGCCCCTGCCCGAAGAGACCGTCACGTACGGCTGGACGGTCCTCAACGGCATGGACCTGCCCGGAGCCACCAACGGCGACACCGGCTACGCCAGCGAAGTCCGCTACACCGCCTACGGACAGGTCGCCCAGGTCAAGGCCGGCACCATCAACAAGCCCGCCTTCGCCACCTACGCCTACGACGACCACACCGCCCGGCTGCTGGACCGGCAGTTCACCTACACCGACCGCTCCACCACCCCGATCAACGAAGACCGCTACGCCTACGACCCGGCCGGCAACCCCACCAAGCAAAGCACCACCCGCCAAGGCACCCAAAGCGAAACCCAATGCTTCGCCTACGACACCCTTGACCGGCTCACCCAAGCCTGGACCGCCACCGACGACTGCGCGGCCGACCCCTCCGGCAACAAGGGCGCCACCGTCGGCTCCGGCATCCTCGGCGGCGCCTACTGGACCAGCTGGGACCTGGACCCGCTCGGACAACGCAAGAGCGAAACCCGCCACGGGCTCGCCGGCAACGGCGACAGCGTCACCACCTACAAGTACGCCGGTTCAGGCAACCCCCAGCCCCATACGCTCACATCGGCCACCATCGACACCGCCACCGACCCGACCGCGACCCCGGTCACCACCCAGAAACAGACCTTCGGCTACGACAAGGTCGGCAACACCACCCAGCGCACCACCCTCACCAACCCCGGCCAACCCGACCAGTCCACCGACGACCGGGCACTGGGCTGGACCGACCAAGGCGAACTGTCCACCGTCACCACCACCAACGGCGGCCCCTCCTACCTCTACGACGCCGACGGACACCTCCTCCTCCAAAAAGACCCCACCGCCGCCACCACCACGCTCTACCTGAGCAACGAACAGCTCACCCTCAACACCACCACCGGCAAGACCAGCGGCATCCGCTACTACCCGCAACCCGGCGGCCTCACCTCGATCCGCACCGTCGACGCCACCGGAACCACCAAGCTCACCCTCGAGACCGCCGACCCGCACGGCACCGGCTCCTTCGCCATCGACACCGACTGGAACCAGCCCACCTGGCGCCAGACCACCCCCTACGGCGCCCCCCGCGGCACCAAACCCACCTACTGGCCCGACAACCACGGCTTCCTCGGCGACGTCGAGGACCAGACCACAGGTCTCACCGACATCGGGGCCCGCTGGTACGACCCGGGCCTCGGCCGCTTCGCCAGCCTCGACCCGCTCCTGGCGGCAACCTCACAGCAAGAACAGAACGGCTACACCTACGCCGGCGGCAACCCCGTCAGCAACAGCGACCCCTCAGGCCTGAACATATGCAACGGAGGCACCGGCCCCGACGCCTGCGCCCACAACGGCAACGGCACCACCCAAACCCCCGACGGCCGCACCGTCCCAGACCCCAACTGCTGGGAGACCCACACCTGCGGGCACTCAGGAAACGGGAACCTGCGCGGTGGGGGACACTCGACCTCGACACAGCACGGCATAACCATAACGGTCTATGTCCCCAAGGACTTCGCCGCCGCCTCGCGGAAAATGCAGATCGCATGGCTCGAAAGCCAAGTCAAATGGTCATCAGGCGTACCAGGCGGCAGCCAGATACACGACGAGTACCTCGCCGTCCTCTGCTCGCTCTACCCCGAGGAGCACCAGCTCTGCGCCCCGATGACCGACGCGGACAGACACGAAGCCCTGGGCGCACTCGGCATGGTCCCCGGCCCAGTCGGCTGGGGCGCGACAGCCATCAACGTCACCTGGTACCTGTCGGACGGAGACTGGAAGCACGCGGCCCTCGAAGGAGGCCTGCGGGTAGGACTCGCACTCGCCGGGAAGTTCTTCGGGCGGATCTTGGGCAGGCTCCTTGCCGACGGGTGCCAGAGTTTCACCCCGGGAACGCTGGTTCCAATGGCGGACGGAACCAGCAAGAAAATACAAGACATCAAGGTCGGCGATAAAATCAAAAACGCCGTTCCCGGAGTAAAACCGGGAACAGCCGACCAGGTGCACACGGTAACCGCGATCCACGTGACGCACACCGACCGTCACTACACCGACGTGACAATCGAGGGCGCGCACGGCCCGAAGACGATCGTCGGTACCAGCGGCCACAAGTACTGGGACGTCACGAGGCACGCGTGGGTCCCTGCACAAAGCCTCAAAGCCGGCGAGCGGCTGCAGACCACCTGGGGCGGGTCGGTCCGAGTCCTCACAACTCTGACCTACAGCACGACCGCCGTCACCTACAACCTGACGGTCGACGGCCTCCACACCTATTTCGTGGACGCAGGCGATACGCCGATCCTCGTCCACAACGCCGCATGCGGCCCCCTCGTCCTGGGAATCGGTCCGCACGCCGACAAGCTCACCAAGGAAATTGAAGGCGCCTACAACTTCAATGGCCCAGACTACGAGCAGATTATCGGACAGGCCAACGGACAGCCCCTCGCCCAATGGATGGCCAACGTCACCCAGGCCCTCAAGGATAATTCCAAAGTCGCGGTCGCCTTGGACGGTTTCGATGGAGCCACCCCCGCCGAAAAATTCATGAAAGCCTACACTAATGGAGTAGGCAAGAACTGGCACGCCACAGAATGGGAGATGGGGCAGATCGGACGAATGGTTCAGCGCGGGCGCCTCGACTGGAACAATGTGACGTTCTATGAAGGCGGCAAACCAGTTCCAGGGGGAATTCCGAAGCCGGAAGACTGGTAGGCGCCCTGCAGGCTAGGGCACCCCTCATGGTATCGTGAAGACCTTTCACCTGAACCGCGTCCGTTGATAAGGTGGGTTCGTTGGAGACGTTCTTCGAGTCGCCACGCTACTTTAAAGTTTGGCAGTACACGGTCGGCCATCGAAGGCTGCTGATGCGCAGCAGCAAAGAATGCCCTCCGGACAGCAGGGTCGATGTGCATTTCGGAGGAGTTTCGGCCATGCTGCTCGGGCCGTACTATGATGGCCTTCTGATCCGAAGTCCCAGTGAACAGGAACTCGCCCTTGTCGTCGATTTGAGCGGCCCGGTTCCCAAAGGGGCAGTAGTGCACATCATCGAAGGTGAGAAGATCGGCTTCGTGGTGTCTGGGCGCGTCCAGTCACACGAAGACGATGGAGGGTCGCGGGACCCTTCCTGGTTCGGGCACATGGTGGGTACCCCCTAGTCTTCAGGACGTTCGGCGGTCGCGAAGCGTCACCGCCGATAGCGCCCGGGTGAGTCGAAGCGGCCGTCAGGCAGATGCCGTTGAACGCTCTCTCCGGCCTCGCGGTCGCCGTTGAGGTCGTCCCAGACCGGCCCACGAGAGGCGCCACCCAGGCGGCAGTCACCGGTCGGCAGGTTCTGATGGTCGGCCAAGCGAAACTCCATCGCCCGGGCCTTCGCCGGCACCGATGCGACGGGCTCACTCGGTCAGCTTGGGGCCACTGGTCAGCTTCGCAGCACGTCAGCGCCGCGATGAAGAAGCAGTGCCGGGGTTAGCCGCCTCCACACGCAACCGTCTGCGGACACCCGCCGCCCACCAGACGAGCGTCGCCCGGCCTGTCCAGCCCGGAAGCAAGCGCCAAGAGCGGTCCCAGCGTGGTCAGGTCGGATCTCAGCGAGATCCCGTGACGCTCAGCTGACCTCGCGGTGGTCGGCGACCAGGGACAGCAGGCAGTGCAGCGCTGCACGCGCCTCGGGCGTGCGGGTGCCGGTGATGTCGTCGGTCATGTAACGGACCCGGGCGGCGACGACGCCGAGGCGTTTCACACGGACGCGACCGGCGGCGGCCGGGACCGCCTCGAGCGACGCCTCGAGGTCCTCAAGGTCCTCAGCGATGTCATGCCCCTCAAGCTCATGCCGGTGCTTCAGCAGGTCACGCGTCGCATCTTGGAGCTGCCGACCGTACTTGGCCACCCACTGCTCCTCCGTCAGCGTCGGCGCCGGCGGGACGTGACCACCGGTGTGGGCTGCACGTGCCAGCGACCGTTGCATACGTGCACGCACCGCCTGCCGGGTGTCCAGCCCCAACGGCCGCCCCATCGCGCGGTAGGAGACGCCCGCGGCCTGCCCCGCCCGCAGTAGAGCCCCTTCATGCTTGTCCAGCTCCCACCGCAGATGCGCAAGGACGGTCAACGCCGCGGTGATGTCAGCCGGATGCGGGTCGTCGGCGATCAGCTTGATCAGCGGCAGCGGTTCATCGGACACCTCGTCCAGCCGGTCGGCATGCGCGGCGTTCCGCCGGTCGACGATCGCGGCGATGCTCGCCGCGGCCTGCTGCCAGGTCACCAGGGGGTCTGCACGTCCGGCCATGCGGCAAAGCCTAGGAGCGCCGAGACCTCGACGTCATTCCGCAGCCTCCATCGCGGTGTCCCAACAGGTCGACGGTCGCCACGATGCCGCCAGATGGGCCGGCGCGCTGCAGCGGTCATGCCGCTGAGAACCAGGCCCTATGCCCCTGGGGCTTGTGCGCCCCAGGAGCCTCCCCGGCCGACGACGGCGCGGCACGACCATGTGCCTGAACGTGCCCCGCAAGGGCATCACGGAGTGCTTCTGGTTGCGACGCCGTAGGCCTCGTAGGGCTTGGTGTCAAAGCTCAGGACGGGCAGCTGCAGCGACCGCGCCACCCACACCACAGGTGACAGCAGTGCATACGACGCCGGGTCCGGGAGCGGCTGGTGCCCCACGGTGAAGGCGATGGTCACCGCGTCCGCGGCCGAGACCTCCAGGACCTTGACCACCGCCTGCAGGTCGGGGTGCAACAGCCCCGAACCGACCGAACGGCACCAGCGGCGCCACACCGGAGACTACTGGCCGATCGTGCGCGCGGCACTCCAGGAACCCGCCTGGAGCCAGCTCGGCAAGAAAGCCGCCGACGCTCGCACCAGGCTCTGGTCGGCCGCCATCGCCCAGCTGTTCCTGCAGCGCGGCAACATCCTCTCCGCCGCAGGGCTATTCGGAGTCCCCCACGTCAAGGAAGGCGTCCAGCAAAGCCCCCGCTCGGTCAGGTCGCTGCTCATGGAAGCCGAGTCCGGCGACGGGCAGGCATGGCTGGTGCTGGTCGACCGCATGGTGCCCAACCTGATCCACGCACCCCAACCGCTCATCACCCCCGGTCAGGGCAGTGAGGCAGGCGAGCAGCGCAAAGGCGTCCGCCGCACCCCCGCCAGCGCCGTCGCCGCGCTGGAAATGGCCTTCACACAGGTTCACAACCCGGCAGTCACCCGAGAGATGCTCATCGCCTTCGCCAAGGCGGTCCTCGAGCACTCCGACGCCACCAGGGCCCCGACCGCGCCCGACGGAACCACCCCGATCTGCTACGGCGAACAGGACTGGGAACCCGGCAGCAGAACACCGATCGTCGCAGGCATGATCCTGGTGCCCGGCATCGACGGGAACCCCACCTCCTTCGTCGTGGACAAGGAGTGGTTCGACCAGACCTTCCCTCCCGTCACGCCGCAGACCCCGCGTGGGGCCACGAACCGTGGAGACGACCAGTCCGGCAAGGACGACGACACCAGGCCGGACATCGTGATGAGGGCACCCGACACGGTGGCGGCCGACCCCCGCGCCCGACTCGGTGTGCTGCGACGAGAGCTTCCGGCGCGGATCGAGCTCACCACCGCCGCCTACGAGCGTGCCGTCCAGTCCGCGGACGCGCTCATGGCCGACTTCGAAACAGCCCGGCGGCTGCGCGCCGACCTGGAGGAGCAGTCTCTGTCAGCCGACCAGCGGGTCGAGTGGATGGAGAAGCTGACCAAGGCGCGCGGCGCCGCCGAGGCGAGTGTCGTGGCGCTGCAGCAGGTCGAGGCACTGATCCTTCAGCTCTGAAGCGGCCCGAACCAGCCGACAGAGCCGCGGACGCCCCTCTCCCAACGTGACTGGCGATGAGCAACAGATCTGTTCTCGCCCGTGCTTCCGCACGGGCGAGAACAGATCTGCGGAGGGCCCGACAGAACGCCTGAAGAGCAGGACAGGCGACCAGGCAACGCCCAGCCCGCCGGAAACACAACAGCATCCAGGCCTCGCCGTTCTCAGCAGAGGTGCAGTTGATCGTCCCTCATCCGGGCGTTCTGCCGACGCGGCCTTCCCATCACTGGCTGCCGCCCAGACTCGGTGAACCTCGCCCATCCGGGCTCACGAGGGCCTCACCGAAACCGTGCGCGACAACGGCGCAGAGCTGGCCAGAGCCGCCCCCTGACCTCGCGTTTTCACGTTCGGCCACCGCTATGGACCTCAGTGATGTCTGACGTCACGCTGTCCTCAGCGGAAGGAACCCGCCCATGAGCACATCACCGCTACGCGACCCACACTCCGGTGTCTCCCCCGGCCCGCTGATGAACCCGCCGGCCCTTCCGCTCAGGGACGTCCGCACCATGGACCCGCCGGCGCAACCGCAGCCTCCGACGCAGGAACCCGCAGCCGCCGACGACAAGCACAACGCCTCCGGCGGCCCGGGACAGGGAGGCGGCGACCCGCACCAGGTGTTCACCGGCGTCCTGCTGTCGGTGGTCGGGGCCTACGGCGTCACCGGGTCGGTGCCGCTGACGGTACTGGCCGCGGTCGTCGCGCTACTGGTCACCCTGCTGATCAGCCGACGTCGCTGACCTGCGGCTTCGCCCCGCTGAAAAAAAATCTTGTCCTGGTCTTTCACGCCCGGGCCCTCGCGCGGACCTACCTATAGAGCGAGGGCTTGGGCTGTGGAGGACATGGCGATGGAGGCTTGCCTATGGTCGATGCACGACAGTCACCTGTCACCGGTGCTCCGGCACCCGACCGGGACATACAGGAGCAGTTCAGTGACTTCTTCCGCGGCCACTACAGGCGGGTCGTCCAGCTGGTCATCCTGATGGACGGCACCGTCCAGGAGGCCGAGGACGCAGCGATGCACGCCTTCCAGGACGCCTACGCGCACTGGAGATCCATCCGCTCCCCCGCAGCATGGGTCCGCACGGCCGCCCGTCGCAAGTTCATCAAAGACCGCACCCGCGACCGCGACCGACAACAGCGAGCCGTGCTCTTCTTCCGCCAGCCCGACGACGACGAACCACTCCCCCCCGAAGAAGACCTGCTCGTCCAATGGCAGGAACTGGACTGGGTCAACAAGGTGCTGGACTGTTTGCCGAGCACCCAGCGCAAGGTGATGGCCTGCATCGTCGACGGCATGTCCACAGCTGAGATCGCCGACCTGCTGGGCAAGAACGAGACCAACGTACGCTCGCACCTGCGACACGCCCGCAAACGCCTCCAAGAACGCCTGAGCACCGCCTCTTCCTACGTCGGCCCCGCAGCCTCCTCCACACCGGCACCCGCCGCCGCCACGCCACCCGCACCGACCTCCTCCCCCAGCGCCTCCTCCCCCAGCGCCTCCTCTCATAGCGCCTCCTCTCATAGCGCCCCACACGCCTGCCCTGCAGTAGCACCACCGCGGCGACCACCTGAGCAGGAACAGACACCACCGCCGGCCGGCGACGCCACCGCTCAAGCCCAACCCGGCTCCAGGAAGGGGGAGACGACATGAACATCAACCCCGAAGACCACCAGAGTCGAGACCACCACGGCGAGGAGACCGCTGCCGAACTGCTGGCCGACTGCATGGACCTGATCGAGCAGGCGACCGGTCACCTGACCTCCGACCACATCGAGAACCGGCTCCAGCAGATCCTCAACCCCGCCCCTCAACCCGGCCCCAGCCACGGCGCGCCCCGCACCCCCGCGCCCGCCCAGCAGGACACCGAGGAGGCAGGGACACAGGACCGTGACACCCGCGCCGAGCTCCTCGGCGACGGCGGGAACGGCAGCGCGACACAGCCGGCCTCCCGGCACCGACAGACCTGCCGTGTCAGCGAGGCCCCCCCGCCACCAGGCGCCGACGCCGCCCCCGGCACGCCGCCCCAAGCCGACGCAGCGGCCCTCCTGCACCAAGGGGCCGACAACAGGCAGCCATGGACGAACCTTCGCCGCCGTCTACTCGCACTGGAGCGCCAACTATCGGCCGAGCAGCAAAGCGTTGAGCAGGAGGCGGACCCTGCGCTGTCACGCCCTGGGTTCTGGCGGGCGTTGACGCCCCACGAACGCGAGGCCTTCGCCGCATCGGCCGAGCCGGTCGCCTTCGGCGGCGGCCATCGGCTGTGGCGCGAGCACGACCTCGCCAGCCACGTGCTGGTGATCCAGCAGGGCTGGGTGCGTGTCAGCGTCACCCACCAAGGCCAGGCGAGGGTCCTGGCCATCCGTGGCCCCGGCGACATCGTCGGCGAGCGGGCCATGCTGCTGCTGCGGCAGCGATCGGCGACCGTGGTCGCCTTGGACACCGTCCTCGCCCTGCGCATGTCCGCACGCCGGTTCGGTGAGTTCCTGGCCCGCCACTCGCGGGTCGTGAACGTCGTAGAGGCCGAGCTCCGCCAGCGGCTCGTCGAAGAACCCCACCTGACCGCCGACCCGGCAATACCCGCGCCCCCATCCGCCCCAGCCCGAGCAGCCGGCGCCGCCAGCCAGATGTCCTCCATCGTGTTCGCCGACATCGTCGGGTTCTCCGCCGAGCGAACCGACGCACAGCGGCGGCGGTCACGAGCCGACATGTACCAGATGCTGTGCCGCGCAATGGACCAGGCCCAACTGCCCTGGGAAGCCTGCTACCGCGAGGACCGCGGTGACGGCGCACTCATCATCGTCCCACCGCAGTTCGCCCCCAGCGCGGTCCTCGAAGGGATCACCGTCCACCTCCGCCAGGCGCTGCACCACCACAACCTCACCCCCACCGACGGCCCACGGCTGCGGCTGCGGGTCGCCGTGCACGTCGGACCGGTCATCCTCGACGACACCGGTGCCGCAGGCGCGTCGATCGTCTACACCGCCCGAATGATGGAACTGGCCGAACTCCGGTCCCAGATGGCGCACACCGACACCGACCTTGGATTCATCACCTCCTCGTTCGTCTTCGACAACGTCATCGCCGACCGGACCGGCAGCCGGCTCGACCCACGCGACTTCGCACCGGCACGCGCCCGCAGCAAGGGAACCGACGTCACCGGCTGGATCCACACGGCCGAACCCGCCGCCCGCCCCGCCCTTCCTCCAACCGCGCCACCCCGGCGACGAACCCGGCGCAGGCCAGTGCCCGAACCCCACCCGCTCTCGGTCATGGAAACAGAACTCATCGAACTGATCACACGAGGCCTCACCGACCGCCAGATCGCACAGCACCTCGTCGTCAACGAACAAGACATCAAAGACCGGCTTCGACAGATCCGCAGCAAACTCGCCGCCGGAACCCCGGCCACGGATGCGGCAGATGCACCCTTGTCCGCCAACGCCCTGACCGCGGCCTACCTCGACGACCGCCTGGCTTCCACATGAGACGACCACACGCCGCAACCCCAACCCCCAAACACCGACCGCCAGAACACCGCCCAGCACGAGCACCCCTTGCCACCCAGAAACCGGCAAAGACGCAGAAGCCCCCGCAACCGGCGACCCTGAGCACCGCGGAAGACCCACCGCAGCCTGGGAAGCACCGGGGCGGTGCCGCACCTCGCGGCTGTACGGAGACCTGCGGCTGTACGGAGAACTTGCGGCTGTACGGAGACAATGAGGGGAGACATGAAGGGAGCGCGGAGCGTCCTTGGCAGATGCCAAAGTAGATGCGTGCACGCTGAGGCTGATGACGAGGCGCACTACGGCCAGTGGCGAGCCTCCCTGGCAGCGCTGATCGCAACCCCAGAGGCCCTCATGGAGTGGCAGAACCGGCGTTATCGGTTCGCCCATGCCGTCGGCCGCATGCTGGCCGACCCCGCTTGCGGGCAGCCCGCGCTCCAGGGGCCAGTCCTGTACGGCGTCTACCTCTCAGGGGTCGGGCTCGCCTACGTGGGCCAGACCAGCGATGCCCGCCGCCGTCTCAAAGACCTGCCCATCGGGGAAAGCCACCACCTTGGGATGACAGTCCCCCCGGAACTATGGGAGAAGGTCGTGGTCATTCAGTGGCCCGTCCTCGTGCCGACGCTCGCCAAAGCGCACCAAAGGGCTGTCAGCTCACTCGGTACCGAGGTCGTCGGACTCGCCCTGGAACATCTCGTGCAGGTCGACCGACGCCCGCCCCTCAATGCCCGCAAGCGCGCCCTGGACGGCACCTGGCGCGACCGTCGCCTTGAGACCAGCAAGTCCCGCGGAGCAACGCACGCCCAGCTGGTCGCCCCACTGCACCAGGCGGTCAGCGATGCATGGCAGGCTCTCGAGACGGCCCAGTGCCCCGAGTCGATGCCCCCGGTGCAAGCGACACCTGCAGGTCGAGCGGTGTTCCCCTCCAAGATCATCGATCGAGAGCGCCACGCAGAGCACTGGTCCCGGTGAAGATGTCGCTCACTGGAAACACAGTGTCCTCAGACTCTTCGAGTAGACCTGTGGCCACATCAAGTGGCACCCGACCGGCCGACCGCCGGCCGGCTGTTCAGCGACATTCAGGATGTTGATGTAGAGCGCCTGTGAGTCACTCGGGGCGAGGACGAAGCTCTGTGGCGGGTGTTGCCTGTGTCCGTTTTCGTGTGCGACGACATGGTGGGGATGAACCGTGTTCGTCCTGGGGTTTCGTCGGAACATGGTGACGAAGAGGAATCGATCGGTTCGTTCCGGTTGATGCCGGTGCTGGGCAAAGGTCAGCGTGACCACGTTCGTGGACAAGCCACGGCCCTCCCGCGTCCTCGATTGCTGCCGAGCGCGGGAGGGCCGTGAACGTCGTGCCATTGGAGGCACTGGTGGTCACGGTAGAGGCCGACGCGGGTTGCGTCGAGCGCAGGTTGCGTGATGGTGAGCTGTCCTGCCCGGACTGTTCGGGCGTGCTGGTGGCTTGGGGGCATGGGCGGTCGCGTGGGGTGCGCGGGCCGGACGGGCGGGTGGAGGTGCGGCCGCGGCGGGCGCGTTGCTCGGGTTGCGGGCGCACGCACGTGTTGTTGCCGGTCGGGTTGCTGGCGCGGCGGGCCGACACGGTGGAGGTGATCGGCGCGGCGGTGGAGGCCGCGGCTGGTGGGCGGGGGCATCGGCCGATCGCGAGGTTGCTGGGGCGGCCGGCGGAGACGGTGCGGGGTTGGCTGCGGCGGTTCGCGGCGCGGGCCGAGCGGCTCAGGTCGGCGTTCACCGCGTTGTTGGTGGCGCTGGACGGCGGCACGGCGGGCGCGGGCGCGGTGTTGGTGGCGGTCGCGGTGACCGCGCGCCGCCGCCTGGGTGGCGCGAGTTTCGTCGACACGTTGTCGGTTTGGGCGCTGGCCTGCGCGGTCTCGCGCGGGGGTCTGCTGGCACCGGGCTGGGCGCCCGAAACGATCAACACGAACTGACCCTTGGCCGGGCGGATGCCGACCGGAGATCCTCGACGCCCGCGCATCAACACGCAGGGTGATCATGAAGGGACCCGAAGGTGACCAAGGCCGAAGATGAGGCGCGGCGGCGGGCCGAACGCGCGCAGCAGGTGGCGCTCTGGCGCTATCAGCTGATCAGGGAAGCGGCTGATCCGGAGTTGACGACCCGGCAGCGGGGCCGGTTGGTGCGCGCTTTGGCCGACCAGGCGCACGAGGGGCCGTTCGGTGATCCGGTGACGGTCTCGCGGGGCACGCTGGACCGGTGGATCCGAGCCTGGCGCGAGCGGGGTTTTGAGGGCCTGGTCCCGCCGACCCGGAAGCCCACGCCGCGCACACCGGCCGAGGTTCTGGAGTTGGCGGTGGCGTTGAAGAAGGAGAGGCCGGAGCGGACCGGGGCGCAGATCGCCCGGATCCTGCGTTCGACGCTGGGCTGGTCGCCCAACGAGCGCACGCTGCTGCGGCACTTCGACGGCCTGGAGCTGCGCCGCCCCGAGGGAAGCTCGCCGCAGGCGTTCGGCCGGTTCGAGGCCGACCGGCCCAACGAGATCTGGACCGGGGACGCCTTGCACGGCCCGAAGATCGGTGGCCGCAAGACGTTCCTGTTCGCCTTCATCGACGACCACTCGCGCGCGATCGTCGGGCACCGGTGGGGCTACTTCGAGGACACCGTCCGCCTGGCGGCCGCGCTGCGCCCGGCGCTGGCCGCGCGCGGGGTCCCCGAGGCGATCTACGTCGATAACGGGTCGGCGTTCGTGGACGCCGCTTTGAAGCGGGCCGCGGCCAAGCTGGCGATTCGGATCATCCACTCGGCGCCGGGCCAGCCGGAGGGCCGGGGAAAGATCGAACGGTTCTTCCGCACGGTCCGCCAGCAGTTCCTGGTCGAGATCGCCGCCGACGGGCAGACCTCCGGCACCCGCGTCGCCGACACCGCCCAGCTGAACCAGCTGTTCACCGCATGGGTCGAAAGCCACTACCACCAGCGGGTCCATTCCGAGACCAGGCAGGCGCCGCTGGCGCGCTGGATGACAGGGGCGCCGTTTGCGACACCGACGCCCGCGCAACTGCGCGAGGCGTTCAAGTGGAGCGAGATCCGCCAGGTCACCAAGACCGCCACGGTGAGGCTGTTCGGGAACGCCTACTGCGTTGAGCCGGCGCTCGTCGGCCGGAAGGTCGAGCTGGTCTTCGACCCGTTCGACCTGACGGTCATGGAGGTCCGCTTCAACGGCGAGTCGATGGGCCTGGCCCAGCCCCAGGACATCGGCCGCCACGCCCACCCCAAGGCCAAACCCGAAACCCCCGCCGACCAGCCCGCCGCACCGACCGGGATCGACTACCTGCGCCTGCTGGACGACACCCACACCGCCAGCCTCGCCGGACGCATCAACTACACCGCCCTGACCAGCGCAGACGCCTCTCAAGACAGCGACCGGCAGCGTGACGACGAAGAATCCGACGGGAAGGACCAGCCGTGATCGACCGCCTTCAGGGCTTCTTCGGGTTCACCAAGATGCCGTTCGGCCGGGACCTGGCCCCGGGCATGATGCACCGGCACGCCGCGCACGGCGAGGCCACCGCCCGCATCACCTGGTGCGTGGCCGAACGCAACCTCGGCGTCATCACCGGCGAGGTCGGCGCCGGCAAGACCGCCGCGACCCGCTCCGCGATCGCCTCCCTGGACCCCGCCCGGCACATCCCCATCTACATCGGAAACCCCGACGTCGGCGTTCGCGGCATCCACACCGCGATCGTCACCGCGCTCGGCGGCGTCCCCAAACAGCACAAGGCCACCCTCATCCCCCAGGCGGGCGACGCGCTGGCCACCGAGCTCGCCGAACGCGGCCGCACCCCGGTCCTGATCCTGGACGAGGCGCACATGCTCGACCACGACCAGCTGGAGTCGGTCCGCATGCTCACCAACTTCGAAATGGACTCCACCAGCCCGTTCGCCTGCCTGCTCATCGGCCAGCCCACCCTGCGCCGCAAGATCAAGCTCGGCGTCCTGGCCGCGCTCGACCAGCGCATCTCGGTCCGCTACCACATGAACGGCATGACCCCCGACGAAACCATCGACTACCTGCGCCACCACGCCGCGCTCGCCGGACGCACCGACCCGCTGTTCACCGAAGACGCCGCCGCGCTGATCCACACCGCCAGCCGCGGCTACCCCCGCGCGATCAACAACCTGGCCATCCAAGCCCTGCTGGCCACCTTCATCTCCGACAAGACCATCGTCGACGAAACCTCCGCCCGCGCCGCCGTCAACGAAGTCATCGCGACAGAGTGACCACCACCCCGACAAGCTGCACACCAAGGCCCTGCCCACCACCCCCGGCAGGGCCTTGTTCACACCCCCACATCACCATCGGCAACGACGCGCTCGTCCTCATCTTGAATGACCGCGCACAGCCGGCGAGGCGACGCCTTACCGCCAGCAGAAACACACGACCACGCCGCCTGTACCAGCAGCGTTCCTGAGCGATATCGCCACGGCGGGACACCGACAGCGGCAACCGGACCTCGGCGACCGCGGCGACGGTGAGCCAGGCGACCGAGGCCACCGACCCCAGGCGCGTGCCGCACCCCAACGAGGCTCTGGCGATGCCCGCCACCAGGACCGCCCTGCGGCCTGACCTATCCAGCCCAGGAACCAACCACGTCCCGCGGCGTCCACACCACGGCCCCTGCCGCGTCCACCGAGTCGCTCACCCCGCTCAGGGAAGCGACCACCAACCCCGTCGAGGCCGGATCAAAACCCGGGACCTCCACCGCGGCGCGGCGCAGCGCCGCCAGGTCGTGGTGGTCGAAGGGACTGGCGAGCCACTTGATGGAACCGACGAACCGCACAGCATCGGCGACCGGAGCGCGGTCGGTGCCCACCAGATCCAGCTCGGGATCAAAACGCCGGTTCCACCATCCGCCCACCGCCTCCACCTGAGCCCACGGCAGACGGCCATCGACAGCGGCCAACTCCAGCGACTCGCGCACCAACGGCACCACCGCCCGGCCCCGCCACGCCGACCACCGGCGTTCGACCAGCCGGAAACCAGCCTCAGGCCTGCCTCGCCGCGCCTGCTCCTGCACCGCCCGCAGCACCCCCAGATACAACCGAAGGTTGCTGTCGGCGACTCGATACAGCGCAGGCTTGCCCGGACGGGTCGACAAGGGCTGGTCCATCGCCAGCACCCGCTTATCCTCCGCCAGCCGTCGCAGCAGCGGCGACAACGTCCCCGACGGCACCGCTCCCCCGCGGCTCCCGGCGGCCGCCGCGATGTTGGCACGCGTCCGATCCCCCGCCCCGACGGCCACGATCACCCGCCGCGAGATATCCCGACTAGGAAACTCCGCCAACAGCGCAGCCTCAGGCACACCGAAGACCGCCACGCCCGGGTCGCCGGCCTCCCCACGCAGGAACTCCAGCGCCGGCGCCGAATGCGGCCAGGCCCGCACGATCCCCGGCAATCCCCCGGACACCAGGTGCGCATCCACCGCGTCAGCGGCGTCCAACCCCAACGCCGCACCGACATCGGCGACATTCAGCGGACCCAGCACCAAGTTGTCGGCGCGGCCGAAGAACGGCTGGTCGTAGGCCGTCAGCCGCTCCATCATGTGCAGATCGCTACCGAGCAGCAACAGCAGAACCGGACGAGACGACAGCAGCCGGTCCCACGCCGTCTGCAACGCCCCGTCGAACAACGCGTCCTGCTCGGCCAGCCAAGGGACCTCGTCCAACACCACAATGCACGGAGACGACGGCAGCACCGCCGCCAGCGCCCGCAACGCCTCCGGCCAGCTGCCCGTCGAGACCTCCGGCACCAGCTCTCGGTCGGCGGGCACATCGGACTCGCGCAGGTCATCCAGGAAGGCAGTCACCGCCTCGACCGGCGAGGCCCCCTTGGTCGCAGTGAAGAACACATACGGGGCCTCGGCCCGATCGCAGAACTCCTGCACCAGACGCGACTTGCCGACCTGCCAGCGGCCGCGCAGCGTCACCGCCACCCCAGAACCCGACGACCGCACCCGCCGCAGCCGCTTGTCCAACAACGCTAACTCAGCGGCCCGCCCGATGAGGCCCACGTTTGCCCTCCCCGCTACTAGCCAGGGTCTAAGTTGATCGTGTCTATCAAGGCAAGGATCACGGGCGATGACGTCCGTCCTCTCCGTGAGGACAGTCATGTGACTCCTCCTGAGCCACTCAGGCGCGGCGCCTCCCGCCGCGCTGAACCCCCCGGACGGGCGACCGGCCCTCAGCCGTATTGTCCGTTTCACCCATGGACCGGCCGCCCAGCAGCGTCGTGAAGTGTCCTGTCCCTACCTCTCCTCTCGTCGTGTCCGGCGGGATGCCTTCCAGGCGCGGGTCCACCTGAAGGGGCTTATCGGGCGCAGGTGGTCGAGGGCTCTGCGGGCTGCAACGCGGTAGCCGGCAGCTCCTCCTCGGCTTCCAAGAGCGCAAGGTTGGTGCGAGCGCGAGTGATGATCAGATCAGCAGTGCCTCGCAGCATTCCGTGCTGACGCATGGCGTCCTGGACGGCTGCCAGCGCGACCTCAACGCCGCGGGCCCGCTCAATCTGCTCCGGACTCACAGCTGCTGCCTTCCGTAGAGCGGGGGAGGCGCCGAATTTTGGTACCCCCGGTCCGCCGAAGGCCGAGACGACGACGGACCAGGGGGATCGAGGAAGAGATCACCCGGTTGAGACCTTGCAGGCTCTCGACCAGGCCCTCTGTGGGGAGATCTGGCGCTGTGCCGACCGACCGGCCGACGGGGAAACGCAACTCGGTAGGCGATGACCACCAAGACCCCTGCCAGAGCCCAGCAGGCGAACATGACCAGCCACAACCCGGTGCTCATCCGAGGCCCCGGACGTACCGACGGACGATGTCTTCCGGATCGGCATGGAGCAGGAAGGGGTGCAGAGCCAAGTCGCGGGCAATTTCGTCCTGTTCTTGCTGCTGAGCGGCCAGATCGTTGGGGTCATGGGACGTCAGGACCCACTTGAGACCGGCCGACTCCTGCTCCGGGGTCAGCGCGCCCTTTAACTCGACCACGTACCGGCCTCGGTGGTCCCGAATCGGGTCGTTCCAGCGGTCCCCAGGTGCCCGGTTTGTGACTCTTTCACGGCGTCTGTTCAAGCTCATGACTGCTCTCTCGCAGATCAGTTACGAAGGCTGTGGCGTGAGACACAGAGTCCCCCGTAGAGTCGAGCTGCGGGAGATGTCTCGGCAAATTGACAACACCTGAGGAGATCCAATGCCCTCCGCAGAGTCACTATCAGCCGATGATTCGTTGTGGAACCTCATGGCGGTCTACCTGCGAAAAGAGCGGGAGCGGCGACGTCTGTCACAGTCCGCAGTGGCGAGACTGATTCGAAGTGACAGACACCTTGTTGCCAATGTGGAGGCGGGCCGTCGCCACCTCACCGGACCACAGTGCATCGCCTTGGATGACGACTGGGGGACGATCTTCCGTCACCTTCGGACGTTCGCGGCCAAGATTTCCACCGACGAGGACTGGATCAAGCAGCTTTGGGATTTCGAGAAGAACGCGCTCACGATCAAGACCTACGTTCACGGCCTGGTTCCGGTGCCTCTTCAGACGGAGGGCTACGCCCGGGAACTGCTGCACAGGATGCGGGTCGTGCAGGATGTGGATGCTGCGCTGGCCGAACGAAAGGCGCGTACCGAACTGCTCCTCTCTCAGCTGCCGCGGCTGCAGCTCTGGGTGCTTCTGGATGAGGGAGCCTTGGCTCCACCGCTCGGTGATGGCCTTCGCCGGCAGCAGCTCGAAGCGTTGCTCGACTGGTCCGAGCAGGTGAGCCTCAGAGTGATTCCTGCTGATGAGTGGCACATCGGTCACTCAGGTAGCTACGAGCTGATCACAACAACCGCGGGGCTCGACGTGGGTTACATGTGGGCCCAGCTCGGGGGCAAACTGATACACGAGGGTGCCGAGGTCAGAGACCTGGGACTACGGTGGGACCGCATGGGCGCCGTGGCCCTCACGGAGTCAGCTACACGTGAGCTGATCAAGCAACAGTTGGAGATTAAGTGACAGAGTGGCGCAAGAGCAGCTACAGCGGCGGTGGTTCGTCCAGCGGTGACTGCGTTGAGCTCGCCGACCTCACGTCGGCCGTTGGTCTGCGCGACAGCAAGGCTCCAGAGGTCGGGCACCTCTCCCTCTCTCGGGAGTCTCTGACGAACTTGGTCGAACACATTAAGACCGAGGGCCTGGTCGAGTAGCCCAGAACGAGCTGAACCCCCTCTTCGGAGGGGGTTTCGTGCTTTCAGGGGCTCAGTCGGCTCCACGGGTCGCAGGATTTCGTCAGCCTGCCTGCCTATACGCACAGCACCAAGGCGGAGAACCTCGAGCTACACCAGGGAGAACAACTGCATTCAGGTGGACCGAACCCGCTTCCGATTCATCGCCTCTCGGGAGCCCAAGGACCCCGACGGCCGTTACCCGGCCATTGACCAGCCTGAACTCGTACCCCTCGTCGGCCCATCCAGGCTGGAGAGCTGGTCGGCAATCACGCTCTTCCCGGGGGCCGGGTAGGAAGACTTTGCTTCATGTCAGTGATTTCTGGCATAGTTCCGCCTCGTGGCGATCAAAATGTCCCTTATGTGTGGTTCTCTGGCTCTCCTCCTCGCGGCCTGTGGCTCCTCGGACGAGGGCAAGGTCGTTATGAAGGCCGAGGACGGCAACACAAGGACCTACAAGGAGGTCCGAGACCTGATCGCAGACGGCAGCATCGACCTCCAGGGCGCCGACTGCGCCACCTTCGCCTCCTTCGGAGCCAAGGAGCGACAGATCCGGTTCCCCGCCGGCCAGGCACTCTTCGTCCAGGCATGCGAGGAAGGGCAGCGCAAGGCACAGAAGTCCTGAGAGTCACCTGGGGCCCGTGGCCAGGAGTCCCATCCCCGGATTCACGCCCCGGCTGAAGGCCCTCCACGGCGGCCCACCCGATGAAGCCCCACGCCTTCGCGGCAGGATCGTGGGCGCCACGCCAGGTCCTTGTGGCCGAGGCGACACGCGCCCCGACACGACCTCGGCCTCCGGCAGCCCGCTGCGCCTGCCGCTCAGCCCCCCGCCGCAGGCCGACACCGACAGGGCCGCACCCCACACCCCCGCCAAGAGCATTCCCAACGCTCAAGGCTGTCCGCACCCTGAGGCCGCCGCTGCAGGAGCACCACCAGCGCCCAGCCGGCACGAAACGTCGGACAGAGCCCGGCTCCCGCCCTGAGGCAGCACACCGGTTCCATCGTGCGCGGAGCCGAGGTGGTGACAGGGGAAGGGCCGGGGCACTCGCTGATGCCCGTGCCGACACCTCGGTGCCATTACCAAGAGTAGTGATCAGGCGGCCGAAACGGACGCGCCGAGGACGCACCGACACTCCACGAGCGGCCTTCCCGACACTGAGGACGGGTGACCAGATCGATCACGCTGCGCAGCCGCTGTTGCTGACAGAAAGCTGATCGACTCTTGAAGACGCACAGCGTAAAAGCGTGGTTTACACCAGAAAAACGTGATCCAGATCACTCCGCGCGACCGGCCTGGTGTGCGAAGTGGCATCGAAACCCCATCGACATGCTCTTCATGTCCATGTGCGCTGAATGTCCAAATTTAAGATCACGTTAACGTCGCTCCAAGGTTCCTGTAGGTAGTTGTTGTGATCTGGGTCACCTACTAAACGCTCGTTGACCACTCTCTGTGCTTCTGACTAGCTTCCGCATGATCAAAAACCTTGCTTACAGTTCCCCCGCGACTGTCACTCATCGTGTTCACGGTGCGAGCTGTAGGCCTTCGTGAGGGGGTGGCGCACTGCGCTGTGAACATGGAGAGCCCGGGACGGCGCCGAGCCAGGGCCTTCGACCGTGCGGGTCCGGTCTTCGCCCTCGAGCCCTGACGTCCGCTCGACGCAAGCCCCGCGCCCGCAGGAGCGCGGTGTGAGAGCCCGTCGAAGCCTCGTTCTCGCGATCGCTGCGCTGGCCGCGACCGCGTCACTGCAGGCCCCGCAAGCCGAGGCCCAGCCAAGGCCACCGAAGACCTCGCTCGATGCCTCACCCAAACCCACCGAACAACAGGCGATGGCCGCGGCCCAGGCGACCGGCAAGCCCGTCGAGGTCCTGTCGATGCGCGGCGAGTCCCGTGAAGTGTTCGCCCAGCCGGACGGCGGCGGACTGCTGCTCAGCCAACACCTGCGGCCCGTCCGGACCCGCAAGGCCGGCAGATGGGTGGGAGTCGACGCGACGCTTCAACGCAAAGGCGCAGCCATCGTCCCCGCCGCCTCGACGGTGGAGCTGCGACTGTCAGCCGGTGGAACCGGCCCGCTGGTGAGCATGACCCACGGCGGCCGAACGATGGAACTCACCTGGCCAGCCCCCTTGCCCTCACCGGAGCTGGACGGCGATACCGCCGTCTACAAGGGAGTGCTCGGACCCGATGTGGACCTACGTGTCCAGGCCGACATCGACGGCTTCTCCCACACCTTCGTCATCCGCACACCCGAAGCGGCCAAGGACCCGCGCCTGGCCGCCCTCCAGTTCGGGCTCTCCACACCGGGCCTGAAAACGACACTGGACGCCGAAGGCAACCAGACCATGGTGGACGCCGTCACCGGCGCCGAGGTGTTCAACGCGCCCTCACCGAAGATGTGGAGCTCTGGGACCGCGAAGACCGCGACGCAGCCGACCACCCCGCCCTCCCCGGGAACCAAGGCGGCTCCGACTGCGCCGGCAGCGCCGGATCCGACACCTCCCAGCAAGGACGCAGGACTGCGGGAGGCCACCGACCAGTCGCCCGGCGACCTCGGCAAAGTCGCCCCCGTGAAGGCGAACGTGGCCGGCGGCAAGCTGACCCTGCAGCCCGACCAGACCCTGCTGACCGCTCCTGACACCAAGTTCCCGGTCTTCATCGACCCCAAGTACTACGCGCCCAAGTCCACCGAGGACGGGACGTGGCTGATGGTGTCCAGCAGCGGATCGAAAGACTGGAAGTTCAAAGGCGACGAAGGCATGGGCCGCTGTCCATACAGCCTGCCCAGGGGCTACGAATGCAAAGGCTCCTTCGTCAAGCGGCTCCTGTACAGCTTCCCGACATCCAAGATCGCCGGCGCGGCCGTCTCCAAGGCCGAGTTCGTGGTGAAGGAGACCTACGCGCCATCGTGCACGGCCAAGGAAGTCAGCCTTTACCGCATCAGCGGCTTCTCCAACACCTCCACCTGGAACACCCTGTGGGACAACCCGAAGTACCGGCTCACCGGAACCAAGGACGCCAAGGGATGGAACTCCAGCTGCCCGTCCGACGACCTGCGCTTCAACGTCTCCGACGAGATGCAGAAGGTCGCCGACACCAGGAAACCCACCGTGTCGTTCTATCTGCGGGCCGGGCAGGGCGACGACCTGGAAGGCACCGACGAGGCCTCCCAGTACGCCTGGAAGCGGTTCAGCAACGCGGCGGTGCTGCAGGTCTACTACAACCACAGGCCGAACCGCCCCGCCCTCAGCCAGATGAGCTCCGCCCCAGGCGGAGCCTGCACCGGGCACCAGTGGGGCCACGAAGGGCATATCGCCCAGACTCCGACACTGAAAGTCGCCAACCTCACCGACCCCGACGGCGGCGGCGCTGAAGGGGAGAAACTCAAAGCGAAGTTCGGGGTGCATTGGACGGACAAGGCAGGCGTAAAACAAGACCGCTACTACGAGACACCGATGAAGAACCCCACCAACTCGGTGTTCTCGGTGGCCCTCCCCAAAGACGTGGTTCCGCAGGCCACGATGATCGGATGGGACGTCCAGGCCAGCGACGGCGCCGCCTGGAGCGACTGGAGCTCCAGTGCAGGCATATCGCGCTGCTACTTCATCTACGACCCGCGCGCACTGCCCGCCCCGACGATCACCTCGAACGCAACCGACGGATACAGCGAGGTGGACCCGGCCGACGAGGCGCAGCTTCCCCAGCCCGGCGTCGGACGCTACGGGAGGTTCAGCATCGCCTTTGACGCCCGTGTCACCAAGTACGCCTTCAGCATGGACGTCGAACCATCCGAGGCCGGCGCCAGCCCCCGCAAAGCCGGCACCACGACCGAGGACATATGGGTCATGCCGACCCACTCCGGTCTCAACAAGCTCAACGTCAAAGCCTGGGACGCCGCCGGCGTCGACGCCGACCGCGAGTACGTCTTCAGCGTCTCCGAAGGCAAAGCCCCCGTGGGGCACTGGAAGCTGAACGAGACCGCCGGCGCCGGAGAGCTGGCGGACTCAGGCGAACCCCCGGCAGATCAAAAGAGCCACCCGCTCACCGCCCACGAGGGTGTGACCGCAGGGCAGCCCGGCATGTCAGCCACCGCGATCAAGCTGGACGGGACACCCGGCGCCTACGCCGAAAGCAACGGCCAGGTGGTCGACACCGACCAGAGCTTCTCAGTGGCGACCTGGACCAAGCTCACCGACCTCACCAAGACCTCGACGTTCGTGAGCCAAGACGGCGACGCCAACAGCGCCTTCTACCTCCAGTACCGCGCGGCGCAGGCCGACAAGCCCGCCCGCTGGGTGTTCGCACGCACCTTGAACGACAACGACACCAACCAGGGCTGGGTCGCGGTGGAGTCCAAGAACACCCAGCTCAACTCCTGGGTGCACCTGACAGGTGTCTACGACAAGGTCGCAGGAAAGATCAGCCTCTACGTCAACGACAGCGCGACCGCGGTCGAGACCGCCTACACCAGACCCTGGAGCAAGCCGGGCAACCTCCAGCTCGGCAGAGGCAAGTGGGCCGGTGCCTACACCCAGCCCGCGACGGCCTACCTCGACGACGTCCGCGTCTACGACCGCGTGGTCTCGGCCGCCGAGTCACGCTCGATGTTCACCGTCAGGTCGCAGGTCGCAGGACTGTGGCACCTGAACTCCACCAAACCGGCGGCACCTGGCCTGTCGGAGGACTCAGCTCCCGGCCCGGCCAAGCACGACATGCAGCTGACCGGCAGCGCGGCCATCACCAGCGACGACGACAAGGTGGCCGTCGCCCCCGACGAAGGAGCACGAGGCGCGCTGGACCTCAGCGGCGGATGGGCCGAGACGCAAAGCGCCGCCTTCGACACCGCCGAGAGCTTCACGGTGTCGGCATGGGTGCAGACCCCGGGCGTCGGCGCGACCCGGCCGATGACGGTGCTGCGCCTGGCCGGAGGCGGAGACCCGATCACCCTGCGCTACCGGTACGACGCCGCGACCCAGCAAGGCCAGTACGTCCTGGACGTCAACACCGGCACCACCGACGCACCCCTCATCAAGACACTGGCCGCCTCGGGAAACGACCATCCGATGGGCCACTGGGACCACCTCGCGCTGGCATTCAACGGCTACGAGCACACCATCACCCTGTGGGTGAACGAAACAACGGTGACCCTCACCGAGACCAACCCCACACCTGCGCTGACGCGCCTGGAACTCGGTAAGCCCGCCTCCGGCGACAGCCCCTGGACCGGCCAGATCGACGACGTCTGGCTGCTGCGCGGCGCGGCCGGCGACCCGCAGATCGACCAGCTGGCCACACCGATCGAGCTGGCCGACATCTAGCCCGCTGGAGGGCGGACCGCGGCTCCGCCCTCCAGCCCCCCTTTGCCTGACTTACGCGCAACGCCTCCACATCTGGTGGGGGCGTGATCAGTGATGACCGGAGGAACAGTTGCCCAGCGGCGTTGTGGCGCGGCTTGGAACGACACGACTTCTGCGATACACAGCGGCCCTCGCGGCCGTCGTGATGTCCACAGGACTGGTGTCGGCCCTGCCCGCGCAAGCCCAACCACCCCACTACAACCCCGTAGACCAAGAGCGTGTGGTCCAGGGCCACAAGCTGACCGTCAAGCCTCGTCGCCTAGACGACGCGCTGAACAACCCCGCCCCCGCCCCGAGAACAGCATGGCCGAAGTCCGGCACGGCGGAGGTGGACGTCCCCAAGGCAGCCGGCCTCGACAAGGCCAACAGGAGCCCGGCGGCACGGGCCGGGGACCTGCCGGTCTCGGTGACAGCGCCCGCCGCCCGCCCCGGCCTCCGCAGCAACGCGCACTCCACGCAGACCGCGGGCAAGGTCCAGGTCCGCGTCCTCGACCGCCACGACGCCCAACGCGCCGGGGTCAACGGACTGGTCTTCAGCGTAGGACGCTCCGACGCCCCCACCGCGGGCCAGGTCGGGGTCCAGCTCGACTACTCCGCCTTCGACCAGGCCTTCGGCGGCTCCTACGGGTCACGCCTGCGCCTGGTCCAGCTGCCCGGCTGCGCCCTGTCCACGCCTGAGCGACCCGAATGCCGCACCACCACACCCCTGGCCGCGGCGAACAACACCCAGAACCGCACACTGGCCGGCACCGTGGACGCGGCCCCGGTCCCCTCCGGGCCGCAACAACGACCACACGCCGACCCACACACCACGACCACCACCGCCTCCGCCGCCGGGCCGACCGTCCTGGCCGCGGTATCGGGAACAGGCGGCGACCAGGGCGACTACAAAGCGACCGCCCTGTCGCCGTCGGCCACCTGGCAGGTCGGCACCCAGACCGGCGACTTCAACTGGTCCTACCCCATGCGCGTGCCCCCGGTGCCCGGCGGGCTGGCCCCGGACCTGAAGCTCAGCTACTCCTCGGCCTCGATCGACGGACGCACCTCCAACGCCAACAACCAGTCCTCCTGGGCCGGTGACGGCTTCGAACTGTGGCCGGGATACATCGAACGCAAGTACAAGGCGTGCAAGGACGACGGCGTCCCCAAGGACGAGGAGTACAACGAGTACCCCGCAGACCAGTGCTGGGGCTACGACAACGCCTCGATCTCCTTCGCAGGCCAAGGCGGCGAGCTGATCCCCGCCGGAGGAGACCGCTGGCGCCTGAAGAAGGACGACGGCACCCGGATCCAGAAGCTCACAAGCTCCACGACCGACAACGGCGACAACGACGGGGAGTACTGGAAGGTCACCACCCCGAACGGCACCACCTACTACTTCGGCCTCAACACCCTGGCAGCCGGCAAGACCAAGACGAACTCGACCTGGACCACACCGGTCTTCGGCGACGACGACGGCGAACCCTGCCACAAGGACGCCTTCAAAGACTCCTGGTGCCAGCAGGCCTACCGATGGAACCTGGACAAGGTCGTCGACTCCAACGGCAACGCCGTCACCTACTTCTACCAGCAGGAGAAAAACCACTACGGCCGGAACCTGCGGGCCAAGAAGGAGACCGAGTACGTCCGAGGCGGCTACCTGGAGCGCGCCGAGTACGGCCTGAGGAACGACGACCTCTTCCCGGCCAAGGGAGCGCCGGCCCGCGTCGACTTCAACGTCTCCGAGCGATGCATCCGCGACACCGCCGCCGACTGCGCCGAAGCCAACATCAAGGACCACCCGGCCTACTGGGAAGACGTCCCCTGGGACCTGCACTGCGACCAAGACCAGGAATGCAAGGACGAGCACGGATCGGTCTCCCCGAGCTTCTGGTCCCGCAAACGGCTCACCAACGTCACCACCAAGATCCTCAACAACGACGGAACCGGCTACCGCAGCGTCGACTCCTGGGACCTCAAGCACGCATGGAGCAACGGCGACGTCGACCGGCAGCTCCTGCTGGAGTCCGTCACCACCAAGGGACTGGCCACCACCCCGCCCGTCACCCTGCCACCGGTCACCTTCATCTACACCCAGAAGGAGAACCGGGTCGACAAGCTGGGAGACGACGACGGCCCCTTCGTCAAGTCACGCCTGGGAACCGTCTACACCGAGACCGGCGGCCAGCTCGACATCAACTACACCGATAAGGACTGCACCCCCGGCGACCTGCCCGCCGAAGCCGACAACCACCGCCGCTGCTTCCCCGTCTACCGGATGAAAAGCACCGGCACCGACGAGAACCCGACGCTGGACTGGTTCCACAAGTACGCCGTCGCCCAGATCGTCCAGACCGACCTCACCGGCGGCGCACCCGACACCGTCACCGACTACAGCTACAGCAAGCCGGCCTGGCACTTCGACGACGACCAAGGCCTGCAACCCGACAAGTACAAGACCTGGTCGCAGTTCCACGGGTTCAGCCGGGTACGCACCATCACCCGAGGCGGCACCGGCGGCACCGACGGCCAGTCCGACACCTGGTACTTCCAAGGAATGGACGGCGACCGCGCCGACAAGGAAGGAAAACAGACCAAGACGCCGGTCCCCGTCCCGGCCGACGCCGGCGACGCCGCGACCTACGACGACCACGAGTCCCTCCAAGGCCTCGAAGCGCTCACCATCAAGTACGACAAGGCCGGAGGGACACCGGTCACCAAGACGGCCGTCGAACCGTGGCACAAGCAGACAGCGTCCCGCACCGGCAAATGGGGAACCGTCACCGCCGACTTCGTCGCCCAGCGGACCCAGACCATCTCCTCGCTCATCGACGGCGACAAATGGCGCCGAACCCAGATCAGCAACAAGGAGTTCGACGAGGTAACCGGCAAACCGGTAGTCGTCGAGAACCTCGGCGACACCGACCCCCAGGTCACCAACGACGACCGGTGCACCACCACCTCACTCGTCCACAACACCACCGACTGGCTGGTGGGATTCACCAGCGAGGTGAAAACCGTCGCCGCACGGTGCGGCGAGAAGGCCGACTACACCAAACAGCTCGTCAGCGCCTCCCGCAGCACCTACGACGGCAAGGACTTCGGCCAGCCGCCATCGCGCGGCCTGGTGACCCAGACCGACAAAGTCTCCACCGCAACCACCGTGGACACCCTGGTCTACGTCCCCGAAGGCCGCTCCAAGTTCGACGACTACGGCCGCCCGACCGCGACGACCGTCGTCGACAACACCACCAAGCCCGCCACCGAACGCACCACAACCACCACCTACACCGACACCAACGGCCTGAACACCGCGGTCAAGACCACCACACCCCCCGCCGTCGCCTCAGACGCCACCACCGCCCAGGTCACCACCAAGACCTACGACCCCGCCTGGGCCGGCGTGCTCACCGACACCGACGCCGGCGGCCAGGTCACCCACGTCGCCTATGACGCGCTCGGCCGCACCGCCAAGGTCTGGGGACCCAACCGCACCACCTCGCAGACACCCACCAGCGAGTACGAATACCTGCTCAGCCCGTCCCACATCACCACCATCGTCACCAAGACACTCAACAACGACGACCAGCAAGACCTCTCCTACACCCTGTACGACGGCTGGCTCCGCACCCGCCAAACCCAGGCCCCAGGCCCCGACAACGGCCGGGTGATCAGCGACACCTTCTACACCGCCCGCGGGAAGCCCGCCAAGACCTACGACCCCTACTACGCCGACGGCGCCCCGACCTCAACGCTCTTCGGCGTGGACAAGGCCGGTGACGTCGAGACACAACGCATCACCGAGTACGACGGCCTGGACCGCGTTACCACACAACGGCTCCGCCCAGGCAACACCGACCAGGGCGAACGCTGGAAGATCAGCTACGCCTACACCGGAAACACCGTCACCGTCACCCCACCAGACGGCGGCACACCCGTCACGACCGTCACCGACGCCCTCGGCCGGACGGTCGAGATGCGTCAGCACTGGACCCAGGCGGTCGGCTTCAGCAAGACCACCTACACCTACAACGCCGCCGGCAGCCTCGCCTCGGTCGTCGCCCCCGGCGGCTCCACCTTCACCAACACCTACGACGTGCGCGGCCGCAAGACCACCGCGACCTCACCCGACTCCGGAACCGTCCGCTACACCTACAACGACATCGACCAGCTGACCCAGACCGAAGACCCGCGCACCGACAGCGCAGGCCGAACCCGCAAGCTGCAGTACACCTACGACGGCCTCGGCCGCCAGCGCGTACTGAGCGACGCCACCGCCGGCACCCCGGGCACCAAGCTCGCGGAATGGACCTACGACACCGTCCGCAAGGGGCAGCGCACCGCCAGCATCCGCTACGACGGCACCCAGAAGTACACCTTCCGGAACAAGTACTTCGACGCCTACAACCGGACGACCCAGGCCAACATCCAGGTCGAAGGACTACCTGACGCCGAAAAGAGCCTGGTCCCCACCAACGGCTACACCCTCAGCACCACCTACAACCTCGACGGCACCGTCAAGACCACAGGACTCCCCGCAGCCGGAGGACTCCCCGCCGAAGCCGTCTCCTACTCCTACGACGCCCTCGGCCGCCCCACCACGACGCAGAGCAACCTGTCCTCCTACGTCGTACGGACCGACTACAGCAAGACCAGCAAGCTGCTGGGGCTGCAGATGGCAACCAGCGCCACCGGCAAGAAGGCCGACGTCTCCTACACCTACGAGTACGGCACCCAGCGACTCCGAAACGTCCTGGCACGCCACGACGGCGCCGCAGGCTACGACAGCAGCGCCGACTACTCCTACAACGACGCCGGCGCGGTCACCCAGATCGCCGACACCTCCCGTGACGGCATCGACAACCAGTGCTTCCAGTACGACTACCTGCAACGCCTCACCGACGCCTGGACCCAGAACACCCCCGCGGGCACCAAGCCCACGTGCGCGGACGACCCCGCACGACCCACGCAGGTAGCCCTCGGCGGACCGGCCCCCTACCGGTACCACTACGACTACGACGTGACCGGCAACCGGACCAAGGAGGCCAAGTACGGGTCCACCGGGCTGGTCGAGGCCGAACGCTCCTACACCTACGCCCCCGGAAACGGAGCCGACGGCAAGCAGGTCAACGGCCACCAGCTCGCCAGCGTCACCCGGACCGGCCAAACCAAGCCCGAGGAGACCTACGCCTACGACGTCCTCGGCAACACCACCACCCGAAACACCGCCTCAGGCGAACAGAAGCTGAACTGGGACACCGAAGGCCGCCTCACCAAGATCACCGACAGCAGGGCCGGCGAGACGACCTTCGGCTACGACACAGCCGGCCAGCGCTTCCTCCGCCGCGACCCGACCGGTGCCACCCTCTACCTCCCCGGCCAAGAGGTACGGCTGGACAAGGGCGCGACCACCCCCAAGGCGGTCCGCTACTACCAGCACGCCGACGGGACCGTGGCGAGCAGGACCAGCGAAGGGAAGGTGACCTTCCTCCTCGGCGACCACCACGGCACCGCCGAGATCGCCGTCAACTCCGCCGACGGCACCTACGCCCGGCGCCGCCACACACCGTTCGGAGCCCAACGCGGCAACAACGGCACCTGGCCGGCACTGCACGAAGGCGGCTTCGTCGGAGGCACCCGCGACCCCAGCACCGGGCTGACCCACCTCGGCGCACGCGACTACGACCCCAACACAGGCCGGTTCATCTCACGCGACCCGGTCATCGACGACAACGACCCGCAACAGCTCAACGGCTACGCCTACAGCAACAACAACCCGACCAACCTGCTCGACCCGAGCGGACTGTGGCCGTGGAACTACATCTGGAACGCGCTCGCCGACCCGGGCTCCTACGACTGGAGCGCCGACTACAACTTCATCGGCGGCTGGTTCGACGGCACACTGCAGTCCTTCATCGACCCGTTCCTGCAGCTGTACAACATGCCGGGCGAATTCGCGAACGCCAACGCGAAGATCGTCAACACGGTGACCGGGAAACCCACCGTTCCCGAGGTCGAACCCAAAAAGATCACCGTTCACGTCAGCGGCGCCGACCCCGACACCAAGATGTACAAGGCCGGCCATGTCGGCGGCGAGGTCCTCGGAATCCCGATCCCCGGCGCTGCGGCGGGTAAAGCGCTCGGCGCCCTCAAGGGACTCAGGGAGCTCCGGGAGAGCACGAAGTTCGAGAAGGCTCTGGCAGCCGCCCGCGGCGACAACTGGAAGCCCTTCAGCCGAGGTGACGCCGCACTCAAGGACAATGTGATCCATGAGATCGGCGAAGCGGCTCCCGGTCGTTCAACCGATGAGGCGCTGGCTGACCTTGACTCAGACGTGCAGAAGTTCACGGTCAAGGGATACGAGAAGGGGCAGAAGAAGACGCGGGTTTATGTGGGGGCTCTCAACACCAAAACCAGGCAGACGGTGATCGCGAACTCCGGGACCCTGAAGGGGTGCGCTGTCACGCGCTGCGCGGAAGGTCATTCATTCAATATCATCGTCGAACAGCTGGGAGGAGACCCTGCAGACATTCGCTTCACCAGAGCCTGGACGCTGGAGAATTATGACAATGTGACGAAAACCGGGCCGGTGGGGCTCGTCGCGAAACTCGTCTGCGCCAAATGCCAGCTAGACTTCCCGGAAGCAGCGACGAACTTCGGCGATGCTTCAAACGGGGCCCCGGAAGGGTTCTGGTGGCAGACCGGCCAGCAATAGAATAATGCGCTGGCCGCGATCACGGAACTGAGATGGACGGGCCGCCCGACCGGACGCGGGACCATCGGGCGGCCCGAGTTCCCGAGAAGAAAAGTGGACCTCAGTTCCTAGAGCAGGCCCGGTATCATGTGCCAGTCGAGACAGGAAAAGGAAGCTCTGGTGGATTTTCTGCGCAATGAGATCGATCGCCAGTTGGGACCGAGCGTCAAGTGCTCATGCGGCCGAAACGCTGTCCACGTGGCCGAAGACCTTCTTTATCTGGCCGAGGCCGGTAACGGGTCGCCGCGGGTAAACGCCTTCGAAGGGCACGTGTTCGACGGGGACGTGATATATGAGGTGGCGGTACCCGTCGCCAAGGTCTGCATGGCCGCGTTGACCCAAGAACTCACGATCGACTCTCGTGTGACCTTCATGCTGCTGCTTTACACCATTGTCACCGCTGACGGGCAGGACCTGGACATCGGTATCGCTAACCGGAACATCGTTGAGGAATGCCTGGAGGTGGCCAGGCGGGGGGTATGGCTGCTGTACGCCGAGGTGCTGGCCGGGGTGACGGGCAGCCTCGCCGGCCACGCCTTCATGATCATCCAGACCTTGGGGGACGACCCCGACCGCCTGCGCGCGGTTCACCGCATGGCGCAGCCGATGCTGGACTGGGTTCCGTTGTTGGACGAGAACGACATGTGACAACGCGAGCTGCCGCACAACCGCGGTTGTTCCTGCGAGCATCCGGTGCACGGCGATTCACCGATGCAGCGCAGGCCACCGCGCCCGTGCCGCAGCGAGGAACGGCTTGGGCAGCCTCCCGCTACCGGCAGCCCCGACGAGCCAGTTCACCGACTTGGCGGGCCGGCACTGGATCCGCGTCCTCTGCTGGGCAGTAAGAAACTCCAAGCACGGGCCCGCGCCCAACCAAGGGCGTAGAGCAGTACCTGATCCAGGTTCGGCCGGGCTGAGTCGACAGACCAGGCAACGGCCCGCCCTGAGCGGGCGGGCCGTCGTGTCGGTCGAGCTTTCCCCACTCGCAGTCGCTGCGGCGCTCCGCCGAGGTACCTGGCCACCTCCAACCTGTCCAGCGCCATGCACTCCGCACGGCAGCGAGCCCGCGGCGAGCAGCAGATGATCCCCGCCCGTCCAAGGCCTCTTGGCACGCGGCCTGCACATCGCCGGATACCGCCAGGCTTTCACGGGCGATCGCCCACCATGCCTCAACCGGGACGGAGCCGGCCGGTCACACAAGGCGGAGCACTACCGGGCACAGGCAAGGCGCAAAACGCCGATCCCCAACCTCGAAGTCGTCCTCGACCCGAGAACCGACAGCCGGCAGACGCTCCCGAAGCCCAGGAGTCCCCACCTACCTGCTTTGTCGAATGAGAGCCGCGATACATGCACTCCGAGGCCGGTTCGGAGACCTGTCTTGACCGGTGAAGCCCGCTCCTCTCGGCGGCGCTGCAGCTTGGCGCGGCACCGGCGTGTTGAACTACGACCCACTCGAAGCGACCAGGTATGGCAGGAGCCGGCGGAAAGCCGTGGCTGCATGCCAGGCCGCCACGGCTTGGTGGTCATCGTTCTTGTCCGAGCCCGCGTCATCGGAGATGCCGCGGACGACCAGCCAGCCCTGGAGACGGTCGGAGATCACGGACTGCTCGTGGCAGGCCTGGCTGAGTCCGCCTGCTTCCATGTCCACGGCGAGGATCTTGTCGTTGAAGCGGGACAGATAGCCGATGATCTCCGAGTCCCGGTCGGCGATCACCGCATCCCCTGAGCCGATGAGCCCGCTGAGGATACTGGGCGTTCTGGATGCGCCCCCGGGGTCGGTGATGGCCAACCGGGCCGGCTCGCCGTGGTCGGTGAAGAAGGCATTGACGGCGTGGCCTACGGCGGCAGGCGCCTCCTTCTCCTCGCCTCGATGCTGGGTGTGTTGCGGCAGTTCCTTGCGCAGGTCGTAGTAGACGACGCGGGTGGCTACCACCACGTCGCCGATGCTGGTTCGGGGATGAATGCCGCCGCCGATACCGATCAGGACGACCACCTTGGGGTCGTAGTGGCGACGCAGGTGATCGAAAGCGATGACGGTGGACCGCTGTCCTTGGTTGAGCGTCCGGGTGGCCACCAGCCGCGCGGGTTGCGCGCCTTCGACTTCGACGTGTCCCAGGTCGAAGTTCAAGCCTTGGACGCGCTTTGGACGCAGTCCCAGTGCGAGGCGAACGGCATTGGCCTCCACCGCGAGGACGGTGATGATCCCGACGTCCCACCCGGGTGTTCCGTCGTTGCGGCCGGCCGCCGGGTGCGCCACCGGGCTCAGGTCGACGCTCGCTCCTCGTCCCACCGCCGATTGCTGGATCCGGGTGGAGCCGCCGAAGGTGGCAACGCCCTCGTTGTGTACGGTTTCCGGTTTCATGAGCCGCCTCCCTGTGGCTGCGCACCGGCCTGGGCCTGTACCTGGATCTGGACTTTCGCGCCGCTTCCGACTGCCGAGTTCTTCATCTCCAGGCGACCGCCCATGTTGAGCACGCCGCTGTTGTTGATGATGTTGGCGGCCTTGCGTTTGAAGGCCGAGGTGTCGACCTCGCGGCTGTCGAGGAAGCATTCAGCGGCCTTGAGCAGCCGTTGCTCGACGAGCTTGATCTCGTCCTGGATGCGGGTCTCGTCGAACCGCGAGTCCTTCCAGGACAGCGACTTGTCCTCGCGGATGCTGATCCGGCTGCCGACCAGCAGGCGGCGGCGCGGCACGACAGTGCGGTCTCGGACTACCAGAGCGGCTCGTCCCAGGGTCAGCGGCGCTCCGCACAGCCAGACCAGCTGCGCGGTCTCCTCGGGGAGCCGCCACAGTGCGCGCAGCGCCGCCCGAATGACCGCTCCGACGCCGCTTTCCCCGTAGAGGTCCATCACCTGGTAGTGGGGCGGCGTTCGTGTCAGGGCGCAGGCAGCGAAATCAAGGCTGAGTGAGCGGCCGCGCACCGCGGCTCGCAGGAAGCAGGTGGTCACCAGTTCCCCGTCTGTGCTGACCTGCATCTCGAGGAACTGGTGGGCGTCATGGTGGGCGTCATCGATGATCTGCCGCAACCGGGCCGGCCTCGGCCGTCCTTGCAGGAGGTCGCATTCCGCCGGAATGTCCCGCTCGTTGAGGAAGACCCGGTCGCGGACGTTCAGCCGCAGGCGGAGCGGGTCTTCGGGGTCGGCGGCGCGGCGCATAGCAAGGCGCAGGTGGTCGACGAGTTCATGTGTGCAGAAGGGAGGCTCTTTGTACTCTCGTTCGCGCATGTCCTGATCGCCGGGCCGCAGTAGCTGGACCACCATCGGCGGGAGCCAGCGGTGCACAAGCTGACCGCTCCCGACGAAGATGGTCGGCTCAGGTGCGAACGGGTCGAACTCCTCCCACTTCTCCTCCTCGTTCTTGGGATCAGGGCGGTGGTACACCACCACGGTGTGGGACTGCTGCTCGTCGATGACGGTCTCTCGGCGGTTGAGACGGCCGCTCCTGAGGTGTGCGGCGTGCTGGATCCTGTTGAGGGCCAGTTGCCGCAGCGCAGCGGCCGTGGCGACCACCACGGCGATGGCGAGCAGAAGCCCGAACGCCGCCTTGATCGTGCCGGTGGGGGACCGTCCCTCCCAGCCTGCCGACACCAGTGAGGCCAGGAGGAAGAGCAAGCACGGCACGCAACCCGTTCGGAAGGCCCACAGCTGCCGCTCCAGTCGGTGTTCGTGTTTGAGGTCAGAGAAGTCGCGCACTGTCGGCTTGAGCAGCCGATTGGCCAGTTGCCGCCTCTTCAGCCGCATCGCGTCCGGGGCTGCCGCGACCGCGGTGCGCGCGCAGAAGTGCAGCCCCAGCCAGCACAGCAACGTGACGACGACGGGTTTGCCCAGGTACAGGCGTCCCAGCACGAGCACCAGGCAGAGGGCACCTTGCTGCGAGGTGTCCAGCGACCAAGACCGCCAGGCGTGCTGCACCACAGGCACCAAGTCGAACCCGTAGGACGGTGCGACCCGGTGGCAGGGATCGCTGTGAATCCGGTGCAAGATCTTGCGGCGGAAGGCGCGGTCGGCATAGACCCCGGCGCACAGATGCCTGGTCGCCGCGGTGTCGCGGTCGGCGTGGCCATCAGGCGGCTTGGTCAGCGGCTCCGGTGTGCCGCTCAGGGACATCGGCTCGGTGATCATTTCAACCCCCGCTCCCCTTTTAGGTCATCCTGACCTTAAGGCGGGGACGCGTTAAGGTCAATGTGACTTTTTACAAGGAGGGTGCCGTGATCGAACAGCTCCGCGGACGAGACCACGCACAGGCCGCAGTGACCGTCGACCTCCTCATTTACACCGTGCGCGACGACGAACTGCACGTTCTGCTCATAGAACGCGGGCACGCCCCGTTCGAAGGCCGACCCGCACTGCCCGGCGGCTACGTCCGCACCGGAGAACATCTGGACACCGCTGCACTGCGCGAACTACAGGAGGAGACCGGCATCGACGGCAGCCGCCTGCACCTGGAGCAGCTGCGCACCTACGGCGACCCAGATCGCGATCCCCGCGGCCGGGTCATCACCGTGGCCTACCTGGCGCTCGGACCCGACATGCCGCTCGCCGAAGCCGGCACAGACGCCCGCACCGCCGCATGGGTACCGGTGAGGAAAATCCTGGACGGACACATCGACCTCGCCTTCGACCACGGAGTGATCCTGCGCGAGGGACTGGAGCGGGCACGGTTCCAACTCGAATACACCACGGTCGCCGCGGCCTTCTGCACCGAACCGTTCACCCTCGCCGAACTACGACGCGTATACGAGGCCGTCTGGGGCCTGCAACTGGATGCCAGCAACTTCCGGCGCAAGGTGACCGGCGCACATGGCTTCCTGCTGCCCACCGGCGAGCACCGCACGCAAGAGATCGGCCGCCCGGCCGCCCTCTACCGTCGCGGCCCCGCACAACTGCTGTCGCCTCCGCTGCTGCGCTCAAGCGATGCAGGCGACCCCCAACCCAGCCTGCTGGCCCTCCACTAAGAGTTGCGGCCGCACGCCAGACGAGCCGGTCCCGCACCGACGTTTCCGGGTGAACCGCCGAGACCTATCGCTCAGCGCAACCTACGTCCCGGCACTGCGGCTACAAAGGCGCAGCTCAACGACCCGGCCGCCCCTTCGAGCACCTCGCCACCCACTCAAAAGTCGAACTGTGTCCCGCCTCGCCACACACCGCCACAACCACACCAGACCACCCCCACCGCGGCCCGCCCGCCATGCGCCGGCCGTCCCCAGAACCAGCCGGGGAAAGCGCCCGGCCTTCTTCAGGTTCTCCGTCGCCCGCGCCAGCACATCAGGATCGATCTCGATCAAGGTGACGTTCTCCGCACCGACCCGATGCGAGACGAGAGCGGCTGTCCAACCGGTCCCGGTTCCGATCTCCAGGACCCGGTCACGGTCTCGCAGGCCCAGCGCGGACAGGAAGTCCCGCACCGTGGCCGGAGCCGAGCACGAAGAGGTGAACAGCCCGGTCCCGGTGATGATCGCGGTGTTGGAGTCCACCGCCGCCCGCCACTCCCGCGGCCGGGCCTCCCGGTCGATGCGGTAGTTCGGCTCATCGCTGTTGGGGCCTCGCCAACGCGCGATCCGGAACGAACAGATGCCGGGGAACAGACTCGATCACCTGGGGTCTTTCCCGTCTCCCTTGTTCCCGCCGCCGTCCCACCACTGCCACACCTGCCGCCCTAGAAACTCCTGCCGCCCCTGCGGTCGCCCTTCGGAACGCCCATGTCACGTCGAGTAGCCGCCAATGCGGTGTCTGCCGAGCAGCGAACCCTTTTCGATGACCTCCACCGAACCGGACTGAGGAGGAGGGGCCGCCCGATTAGCCAAGGACCATCCGAGCGGCACGAGTCCCCGAGAAAAACGAATCCCGGCAATACCGGACCCGATATCATGTGTCATTCGAGAAGGGAAAGGAAGCCCTAGTGGATTTTCTGCGCAATGAAATCAATCGGCAATTTGAGCCTACTGCCAAGTGCTCCTGTGGTCGGACCGCCGTCCATGTGGCCGAAGACCTGCTTTACCTGGCGGAGGCGGGTGACGGGTCGCCGCGGGTAAACGCCTTCGAACGGCACGTGTTCGACGGGGACGTGATATATGAGGTGGCGGTACCCGTCACCAAGGTCTGCATGGCCGCGTTGACCCAAGACCTCACGATCGACTCTCGTGTGACCTTCATGCTGCTTCTTTACACCATTGTCACCGCTGACGCGCAGGACCTGGACATCGACCCCGCTGGGCGGAACCTCGTCGAAGAATGCGAGGAGGTGGCCAGGCGGGGGGTATGGCTGCTGTACGCCGAGGTGCTGGCTGGGGTGACGGGCAGTCTCGCCAGCCACGCGTTCATGATCATCCAGTCCCTGGGTGACGATCCCGACCGCCTGCGCGCGGTTCGCCGCATGTCCCAGCCGATGCTGGACTGGATTCCGCTGTTGGGGTCCCGGTAGCAATCGCCGAAAATCCAACGGATATAGGTCTGACCTGCGGCGATGACGTTGTTCGGGGTTCTAGATCAGCGGCGGTGTCGCCTGCTCGGATCTTTGGTTGGCGAGTGCGGCGGCGACGGCTACGGTCGGTGAAAGCGGTGAGATCGCGAGGCTGTGGATGTTCTCGGGTAGGCGCCTGATCAGCCCGCGCCAAGCCGGTGCTTCCCTGTCTGCTGTTTGGCTGGGTCGGCATACCCGGCTGCAAGAGCGGCGATGGTTGGGCTTCCAGGGAGCGATCGCGCTCTGGGGGTGAGGGGCCTCGCGTTTTCCGGACACCTGCTTGATGGGTGATCTACGCGGCTTGCTGCCGGTCCAGGTACTCGTTGTGGACCTCCCATGGGGTCCGGTACCCGTTCGCGGAATGTAGCCTGCGTCGATTATAGAAGCCCTCGATGTAGCGCATGCACGCCCGGCGGGCCTTCGCGCGCGTGGCAAATACCATACGGTTCAGCCACTCGTTCTTCAACGCCCCGAAAAACGACTCGGCCAAGGCATTATCCCAACATACGCCCGTCCGGCCCACCGACCGGCGCATTCCATGCCCGGCCAGGTGCCGACCGAACTCGGCACTCATGTAATTCGACCCGCGATCGGAGTGGAAGACACATCCGGGCTCGATGTCGATGTTCCTTGCGGCCGCATCCAGGGCGTCGGTGTGCAGCGAGGTTTTGAAATGGTCGCCCATCGCCCACCCGACCACCATCTTGGAGTGGCAGTCGATCACCGTCGCGAGATACGCGAAGCCCTCCCAGGTGGGAATGTAGGTGACGTCCCCGACCAGCTTGGTGCCCGGCGCGGCGGCGGTGAAGTCGCGGCGGACCAGGTCGGGGACCGCGCCCGGGCCGTCGGCCCGGGTCGTGACCGGCCGCCACGGCCGCGGCTGCACCGACTCCAGACCCAGCTCGCGCATCAGCTGCCGGACCAGTTCCGGCGACACCCGAACACCCGACCGAGCCAGAACCGCATGCACCCGCCGATAGCCATAGGTCTGGTGGTTGGCCGCAAAGACCGCCTCGATCATCAACTTGAGCCGCTCGCGGCGTTCGCGGGTCGCCAAGGCCGGCCGCCGCCGCCACTCGTAGAACCCCGAGCGCGAAACATGCAGCCAGGCGCACATATCGATAATGCTGTGGTTGGCCTTCTCCGCGTCGATGAACTCGTACTTGGCGGTCACGGGTGTTCCCTGGCGAAGAAGGCCGCGGCTTTTTTCAGGAAGGCGTTCTCCTCGCGCAACCTCCGGTTCTCGCGTTCGAGTTGGAGTTCCCGCTCGGTCCTGCCCTCGCCCGGACCCGATGCGGCCTGCGTGTCGGCGCCGTGCGTCAGCCGATACGCCTTCACCCAGGATCCCAGGGTGGTCTCGTGCACATCCAGGTCTCGTGCCACATGGGTGATGGGCCGCGGACCGTCCAGCACCATCCGGACGGCCTCGTCCTTGAACTCCTGGGAGAAGTACCGCC
Source organism: Actinomadura rupiterrae (assembly GCF_024172125.1). GTDB lineage: Bacteria > Actinomycetota > Actinomycetes > Streptosporangiales > Streptosporangiaceae > Spirillospora > Spirillospora rupiterrae. Next base: position 70,977 of record NZ_JAMZEA010000017.1, on the reverse strand, counting down.
GTTTACGCCTTGCCAATGACCTTCCTTCCGGTTCGTCCACAATCCTAGCTATGGACGTGTCCGGAAGATCCGGGGCACCTCAGGGTTGTCATGGTGGGGGGCGGCTGAGTTGGGCGTTGAGTTCGGCGCCGAGCAGCACGGCCAGGGCGGTGGCGTACAGGAACAGCAGTGCCGCGGCGGGTGCGGCCAGGACGCCGTAGGCGGCGTTGTGGGTGATCGCTGCTGAGAGGAACCAGCGCAGTGCCAGGCTGCCGCCCAGCCACAGCAGCATGGCCATGATCGCGCCGGGTAGGTCGCGGCGCCACGGGCCGCGTACGGGGGTGGCCAGGTGGTAGAGGGTGACCAGCAGGGCGGTGCAGGCCACGATCAGGAAGGGCCAGTATCCGTACCGCACCAGCGGAGTGAGGGTGGGGCGGGCCGTTGTCGGGGTGGCGGCGATGATCCAGCCGGGGGCGGCGACCAGCACGGGGAGCGTGATGATGCCAGTGGCCAGCGCTCCCAGGTAGAGCCCGAAGGCCAGCACCCGGGCGCGTAGCGCCGAGCGTATGTCGCGCATCTGGTAGGCGATGGTGATGGCGTTGACGTAGGTGCTCATCGCCGCCGACCCGGTCCACAGCGCCACGATGAACCCGGCCGAGACGATGCCGCCGTTGCCGTGCCGCAGCACGTCGGCCAGGACCGGTTTGACGACCTGCTGTACGGCTGAGGGTGCCAGTATCTGCTCGGCGGCGGTCAGGATCCGGGTCTCTACGTCGGTGACCACGTGGGTGCCGAACAGCGGGGTGAGGTAGCCGATGCCGGCGACCAGCACCAGCAGCAACGGGGTCAGCGACAGCAGGGCCCAGAAACCGGCCTCGGCTGACAGGCCCAGCACCCGGTCCGACCATGCCTGTGCGACGGTTCGGCGGGTCAGCCGCCATCCTTGCCGTGTCCGTCCTGCCAAGCGGCCACGCCATCCGCCGGGCGTCCGGTCCGGATGAGTCGGCCCGGGCGGCTCGTTCTGGTCGTCTTTGCTGGTCATGCGTGGCCATACCCCGTGTTAGGTGACGGCTCAGGGGGTTACTGATCGGTGGGGAGGTGGGCGACGGCGTCTTCGAGGTCGGTGGGGGTGGGCAGGGTGTAGCGGCGGGTGGTGTCCAGGCGGGCGTGGCCGAGGAGTTCGGCGACGATGACGATGTCGACTCCGGCGCGCAGGAGGTTGGTGGCGAAGGTGTGTCGCAGGATGTGGGCGGAGACGGTCGGGGTGCCGTGCTCGTCGACCAGGCCCGCCTCGATGGCGATGTCGTCCAGGAGCTGGTCGACGGCGCGTGCGGACAGGCGGCCGCCGCGCCGGTTGAGCAGCAGCGCGGCGGTGTCGGCGCCGCGCCAGTGGGCGCGGTCGGTCTTCCACTCGGCGACGGCGGTGCGGGCGGTGGGGTCGGTGAGCGGGACTTGGCGAGCGAGCTCGCCCTTGCCCGCGCGCACCCGGACGGCGCCCTTGCGGGCCGAGATCGGCACGTCGTCGAGGTCGAGGGCGACCAGTTCGGACACGCGGATGCCGGAGTAGAACAGCAGCCGTCCGATCGCGCGGTCGCGGGCGAGCGGGCAGCGTTCGACGGCGCGCAGGAAGCTCTTCTGCTGGCGGGCGGTCAGGGCGCGGGGGGCCTGGCGGGGGGCGGGGGCGCGGCGGACGCCGACCTTGCCCAGGCCGAGGTGGTCGTAGAAGTGGTCCAGGGCCGTCAGGTGGGCGTTGACGGTGTGGTCGGAGCGGCCCAGCACGGTCTTGAGGTGGGTCTTGTAGTCGCGGGCGGCGAAGTCGCGGGCGTGCGCGTCGGCCAGCGGGTCGCCGCCGTCGAGCTCGCCGGTGGCATCGAGCCAGGCCAGGTAGGCGCGCACCCGGGAGTCGTAGGCGCGGCGGGTGTCGGCGTCCAGGGGCGCCCCGGCCAGCGCGGCGGCGTAGTCGGTGTGCACACCGGCGTAGACGTCGGGCACCTGCTGGCGACGACGGGTCATCGCGTCCTCTCGTGATATCAGAAGTGGTTTCCGGGGCTTCGCCGTGCCGGATCGCGGCGATATCAGAAGCCCAGCTCGGAGTTTGCTTCTGATATTCGACAATATCAGAAGTTTCTGGGGTAGAGTGAAGACATCCGGCAACGACGACATCCCCGCCTTGAGGCTGACTCGCCACACCGGCTGAACCCCCGGGAAGGGGGATGTCATGCCGATCCTGCGATGGTCCCGCACCCCGCAGCGGCCCGCCCCAGCGTCGAACGACCGGCCGCGATCGGTTCCGGTGTCGCGCACCAGCGCGGCGTGGGCGGGCCTGTGGGCCGCTGCGGTCGTCTTGATCGTCTTCATCGTGTTCCTGCTCAGCAACACCGGCAGGGTGCAGATCTCCTTCGCCGGCCTGCACGGCGACCTGCCGCTGGCGGTCGCGCTACTGATCGCGATGGTCACCGGGATCGTGGTCACGCTGATCCTGGGCACCGCCCGCATCACCCAGGTACGCCGTCTGGCCCGTCGGCGTCGCACCGGGGACCAGGCCGGGCAGCAGCCCGCCAACCGCCCGCAGCACAACGGCCAGCCGCAGCAGCCGACCACCAAGGAAGCGGGCCCCGGCCATGTGGACCACCGCTGAACGCGCAACGACGATCAGTCTCTCCCCGCCTTCGACACCACGGCTGCACCTGCGGCCGCCGCTTCCCCCGGGCGCGCCCGGGACGCCGCTGGACGGCGGCTGGTGGCCCCGCTCGGCCGACCCGGTCGCCGAGCTGCCCGGTCTGGTCCTGGCCCTGCAGGCCCACGGCCCGGCCGATGACCATCGGCCCATCGCCCACATCATGCTGTGCGGGGCCGACTGGGACAGCCGGCCCCGGCGGCTGCGCATCGACGCGGACAGGGACGGCCCGGCCGATACCCGGGTGGTGCGGCTCAGCTGGTTCGACAGCCTGCCCACCGGGCTGCTCACCGCGATCTGGGCCGACGGCCGACGTATGGACCTGCTCACCGTCCCGGCCGCCACCGCCCGCGCGGCCGCCCGCGCGGCCCTGGAACTGGCCGCCCATCCCGCCAACCACCTGCGCGCTCCCGAACTGCGGGCCGCACTCACCGCATCGACCGGCCCGCAGTGCCCGGCCGCACCCGAGGAACCCCTTCAGAGCACCTCGGAAGGCACCTGGGAATCTGAAGGCGGGCGACTGCGCGAACACCTGGAAGCGCGGTGACCCGCGCCCGCCGTCCCGTCGACGCCGCCGGGCCCACCTACCCGCCCTACCCGCGATCGGAGATCGCCATGACCGCCGTGTCCACCCCCACCGCCACCACCCCCACCACCACCCCCACCACCATCGCCTCCACCGCGTCCACCTGGTACGCCGGAGCCCCCAGTCTCACCACCGTCCGTCGTTCCCAGGCCCGCACCAAAAGGGGCCTGCCCGGCCACGGGCGGCCCGGCCACACCATCGTCGCCCTGCACGGCGACCTCGACATCGCCTCCAGCCCGGCACTGCGCGAGCACCTGATCGGCACGCTGCACCACAGCAGCCGGATTCTGATCCTCGACCTGGGTGAAGTGACGTTCTGCGATGCGGCCGGGCTGGCCGTGCTGATCGGCACCGGGCGGCGCGCCACCGGACTCGGCATCACCATGCACCTGGCCAACCCCCGGCCGCAGGTCGCCAAACTGCTGCGCATCACCGGACTGGACCGCAGCCTCACCGTCCGCCCCACAGTGCGCGAATCGCTCGCTCCGCCCGCGACGCACACCGGACCCGTGGCGCACACCGGCTGAGGCGATGCCCGCCACGCGCCGAGCAAGCACACTCAGGAAGCATTCTCATGAGCATCGACCAGATCTCCCAGTCCCGTCCCGACGGCGCCGGCTACGACGGCGGCGCCTTCCCCCGCGTCGACGGCCCGCCCACCGCCATGCCCGGCCCGCGCCGCAGGCAGATGGCGCTGACCGGCACGATCGTCGTGGCACCGCTGCTCGGCCTGGCCGCCGCGATCTGGCTGGCCTGGGGACACGCCATCACCTGGACCGACCTGCTGCTCACCCTGACGCTGTACACGGTGACCGCCTTCGGCGTCACCGTGGGCTTCCACCGGCTGCTCACCCACCGCAGCTTCACCGCCCGCCGCCCGCTCCGCCTGGCCCTGGCCGTGCTGGGCTCGATGAGCTTCCAGGGCAACGTGATCGACTGGGTCGCCATCCACCGCCGCCACCACGCCTTCACCGACCGGCCCGGCGACCCGCACTCCCCCTACCGCTACGGCACCGGCCCGCGCGGGCAACTACGCGGCCTGGCCCATGCGCACCTGGGCTGGATGTTCGGCAACGACCCCACCCCCACCGCCCGCTACGCACCCGACCTGCTCGCCGAACCCGCCATGGTCGGTATCGCCCGCGCCTTCCCCGTGCTGTGCGCGGCATCGCTGGCCCTGCCCGCGGCGCTCGGCTGGGCGATCACCGGCACCTGGTACGGCGCGGCCACCGCGCTCCTGTGGGCCGGGCTGATCCGCATCGCCCTGCTCCAGCACATCACCTGGAGCGTCAACTCCCTGTGCCACCTGTTCGGTGACCGGCCGCACCGCACCCGCCGCCACGACCGCTCCACCGACCTGTGGCCACTGGCCCTGCCCTCGCTGGGCGAAAGCTGGCACAACGGCCACCACTCCGACCCCACCTGCGCCCGGCACGGCCGCCAACCCGGCCAGATCGACCTGTCCGCCGACCTCATCCGCCTGTTCGAACGCCTCGGCTGGGCCACAAACGTGCACTGGCCCACCACCAGGCCGCGAACCGGTGCAGCGACCACGGGCCGGTGACCCGCGCGGGCCCCACCGCTTTGGGGGGCCCGCAAGAGCGATGGAGCCCAAGTCGGCGCCACTGAACACCTAGGGAGGGAGGGGCCGTGCTCGATGTCCCGCTGTGGCTGTGGGCGGCGTTCGCCGCCACGGTGATCATCGCGCTGACGGTGGACCTGCTGGCCCACCGCGGCGCGCACATCATCGGCTTTCGCGAAGCCGCCGTCTGGAGCGGGCTGTGGGTCGGCCTCGCGCTGATCTTCGCCGTGGTGGTGTACGCCGTGCTGGGCGCGACCGCGGCGACCGAGTACACCACCGCCTGGCTGCTGGAAAAGAGCCTGTCGGTCGACAACCTCTTCGTCTTCGCATTGATCTTCGCCTACTTCAAGGTCCCCCGCGCCTACCAGCACCGCGTGCTGTTCTTCGGCATCTTCGGGGCGCTGGTGTTCCGCGGGATCTTCCTGGCGTTGGGTGTGGCGGTGGTCAGCCGCTTCACCATGGTGCTGTTCGTGTTCGCCGCGGTGCTGTTCTACAGCACCTACAAGATCCTCAAACATGACCAGAGCAGCTTCGACCCCGGCACCAGCGTCGCAGTGCGGCTGCTGCGCAAGCTGATCCCCGTCCAGAACGAGTACACCGGAACCAGATCATCGTCCGGCAGGCCGGACGGCGCGTGGCGACCCCACTGCTGGCCGTTGTGGTCGCGATCGAGGCTGCCGACCTGGTCTTCGCCGTCGACAGCGTCCCGGCCGTACTGGCGGTCAGCGACGACACCTTCATCGTCTACTCCAGCAACGCCTTCGCCATCCTGGGCCTGCGCGCGCTGTACTTCCTGCTCGCCGGGCTGCTGGACCGCTTCCACCACCTCAGCAAAGGACTGGCGGTCATCCTGGCCTTCATCGGCGTCAAACTCGTCCTCCAGGCCGCCCACAAGACCATCCACCCCGGCGTTCCAGAGATCCCCTCCCTGGTCAGCCGGGCGGTCATCATCACCGTCCTGACGGTGGCAGTAGCCGCGAGCCTGAGACGCCCCCGCCCGCCTGCCCCGCCCGTGACCACCGGCCCGGCAGCGACCGACGCGGCACCCGACATCTGGACAACCGAGGAGCGGCGACCGCGCCAACCCGCGGCGCGACCGTGACACGGCCGAACTGCTGATTGGTGTGCCCCACGGCGGCAAGCTGTTTCAACGCGACGGGGTCGTCATCTCGAAGTGGCCCTCCAGGCGAGCCAGTTTCACCAGCATGTGCATCCGGGCGGGCACTCCGGCCAGCAGCATCGTGGTGTCCTGTCATGCGGCCAGGTTCTGGACGGCCACCCGCGTCCCTAGCCCGCGGCACCGATGAGCAGCCGCCGGACACCGTTGCCCGGTGCCGCCGGCCCACACCCCGGCGCACACGCGCCAGGCCCCGTGGTCGAGGCCAGAGGTTCCGTCGCCGACATCCATCTTCAACGTCACGGATGGAGCATGAAAGTGGTGCCGGCGTCGGTGACGGTGGCGGGGCGCAGCGGCCGCCAGCCGCCGATGAGCTTGGCGAGCTCGGCTTCGATGTCGACGTTGATGAAGCCGAAGAAGTTGATGTTCTCGCGGTGGCCCGGGGCGATGTACGACAGCAGTTCGTCGGGGACGTCGCGGCCCTGGCCGCGTAGTTCGCCGATGGCCATGCCGTAATACTCGGTGGTCCAGGTGATCACCGCGTTCGTCAAGAGGGTGAGGCACCAGGCCTGTTCGGTCTGGTCTTGCAAGTGGGGCCGGACGATGGTGCCCTGCTGGGCGTAGTGCAGGTCGCGGCGCAGCGCGTGCAGGGACTCGCCCTTGTTGAGCTGCCGGGAGATCCTCCTGCGGTACAGCGGGTCGGATAGGTAGCTATCAGTTACGTGGAATCAGGCCGTAGGAGCGATCATGCTCTGCGCGGTCTCACCACGAACTGAGGAGAAGCGTTGCCCCCCGTCGTACTCGAGGAGAAGTGGCCTGTTCTGGGTCGGCATGAGCAGGCGATCGGCTGGTTGCGGATCTGGACTGACCTGGGCCGTGCGCACAGGACGATCGACGCCTATGCCCGAGGACTGGCGGAGTACCTGGACCGGTGCGAGCGGGAAGGAATCGATCCGGTGCAGGCGACTCGGGAGCATGTCGCGGGGCATGTGCGCGAGCTCAGCACGCGCCCGAGTCGCCGTGGTGCCAACGTCGTGTCGATCGATTCGGGGTCGGGGCTGGCCAACGCCACGATCCAGCAGCGGCTGGTGCCGGTCCGGCTGTTCTACGACTTCCTCATCGAGGAGGGCGTGCGCGACTCCAACCCCGTCGGGCGTGGCCGCTACACCCCCGGGCGGCGGTTCGGCGGCCACCAACGCGGGCTGGTGCCGCGTCTGACCAAGCTGCCTTGGATCCCCACCGACCAGGAGTGGCTGGCCTTCCTGGAGGTCGCCAGGGAGGAGCCGTCCCGGAATCGGGTGATGCTGGCGCTGGCCTACGACTCGGCGTTGCGCCGCGAGGAGCTGTGCGCGTTGCGCACCGACGACCTTGATCCCGGGCGCCGTACGGTGCGCGTTCGCGCCGAGACCACCAAGAACCGTTACGAGCGGGTCGTGCCGTACTCGGCCTCGACCGGGGTGCTGCTGGCGTGCTACCTGCGGCACCGGGCGACGATCAGCCGGGCCCGTGGCCCGTTGTTCTTGTCGGAGTCGCGGCGCAACCACGGCGACCCGTTGACGTTGTGGACCTGGTCGAAGGTCGTGAGACGTCTGGCCGTGGCTGCTGACCTGCCCCGTTTCGCCACGCACACGACCCGGCACCTCTGCTTGACCGACCTGGCCCGGATGGGCTGGGAACTACACACGATCGCTTCCTTTGCCGGGCACCGGTCCACCGAGTCCACGATGAAGTACATCCATCTGTCGGGCCGGGACCTCGCTGACAAGCTGGCCAGGGGCATGGAGCAGATTCACGCCTGGCGGATCGCGCAGCTCGCCCAACTCGCGACCGTGTCCTCGGAGGGAATGGCGTGAGCGCCGCGCTCTCCGCGGCTGCCGTCCAGGCGGTCGCCGGCCGTTCCTGGCCTTGGCCCATCGATGTCAGCCGTTACAACCGCCAGGCCGCGCTGACCGCGCGAGAGCTTCAGGCACTGCGGGAGTTGGACTGGCAGGTCCGACGGCGCCGGGGCTATGACCCGGACCTGCCGCAGTGGCCCGTCATCAGCAGACTCCTACGACCGCTGGACGACGCTCGGGCGGTCTTGGGCTGGTGTCCGGATACTTCGACGCATCGGCGGGCGGTGACCGACGCGATCGGTCTGGTCCTGCGCCGCTGCCTGGACGAAGGGATCTCCTTTTGGGGTTGGCCGGCCGAGACCTGGTTCGCGCTGATCGCACCTGGTCACATCGAGTTCGAGGCCGCCTGGCCCGGCTGGATCGACGGGACGGTTCGCCCCTACGTGGCCGCGTTCGCCTACCTCCTCGGCGACTTCACCGACTTTCACCGGATCGGCAACTTCAACCGCCGCTCCCTGGCCTGGAGGATCTTCGGCAAAGAGGTCGTCGAGGACTCCGTCGCCCAGGTCGCAGGCACCCTGCAGGGGTGGGGCTACCACCCAACCGAAGGGGCCGTCGGCCAGTTCCGCACGGTCTTGATCCAGGCGATGCTGGTCAACCGGAGCCCGCTGCTGCAGGACATGACCAGCGAGTCCCTGGACCGCATCCGCGAAGACCCCACCAACACTGCCCACCACCTCCGGGGCCACTTTCGGGGCCTTCACAAGGCTCTGTTCGCACTCGGCCACGCGGGCCCGCCCCCTAAGTCGATCCACGCGGTGATGCCCGACATCGAAGGCGTCTCCGATGCGTGGGCCGAGATGATCGAACGCTGGTACTCCACCTCCACGCTCGCCCACAAGGTCCGGGGCTCCTACCGTTCGATCATGGCCAAGGCCGCCCGATGGCTCGCCGCCGAGCACCCTGACGTGATCGAGCCCAGCCAGTGGACCCGAGAGATCTGCGCCGCCTGGGTGGCAGCCGTCGACCGGATGACCGTGGGCGACTACGTCCAGCGCCGAGCAGGCCTCGAACGGCACGGCGGAAAACCGCTATCTCCCCAAACCAAGGCCGGCTACCTGACCGCCACCCGCACCTTCTTCCGCGACACCCAGGAATGGGGCTGGATCGCCCGCCGATTCGACCCATCCCGCGCTCTGGCCACCCCCAGGAGCGTCGCAGCTCTGATCGCGCCCAACCCCCGCGTCATCGCCGACGACATCTGGGCCAAGCTGCTCTGGGCCGGACTCAACCTCGAACCCGAGGACTGCCCGACCAACACCTACGGCCTGGGCTACCCCATGGAGCTGATCCGGGCGGTCACCCTCACCTGGCTGTTCGGCGGGCTGCGCAGCGACGAGATCGCTCGCCTGCGCGTCGGATGCATCCGATGGCAGCACGACGGCGTTCCGATCTCAGCCGACGCGCGTGACGTGCTGGCCAGCGAGGCCGTCTGCCTCCTGGATGTTCCCACGCACAAGACCGGGACCGCCTTCACCAAGCCGGTCGACCCGCTGCTCGGCCAGGCGATCGAAGCGTGGCAGGCGGTCCGGCCCCAGCAGCCGTCCATGCTGGACCGCAAGACCTCCGAGCAGGTCCACTTCCTGTTCGCCCACCGCGCCAAGCGCATGGCCAAGACCTACATCAACAGCGCGGTCATCCCTTCCCTCTGCCGCAAGGCCGGAGTTCCAAGCACCGACGTTCGTGGCAACATCACCAGCCATAGGGCTCGCTCCACGATTGCCACGCAGCTCTACAACGCCAAGGAGCCGATGACCCTGTTCGAGTTGCAGGCCTGGCTCGGGCACCGGTCAGCTGACACCACCCAGCACTACGCCAAGATCACTCCGAACACGTTGTCCAGGGCCTACCGCGACGCCGGCTACTTCGAACGCAACATCCGCACCATCGAGGTCCTGGTCGACCGGGCCGCGGTCGAGAGCGGGGCTGCGGCCGCCGGCGAGCCGTGGCAGTACTACGACCTGGGGCACGGGTTCTGCAACTACACCTTCTTCGAGCAGTGCCAGCACCGGATGGCCTGCGCCAAGTGTGACTTCTACACCCCGAAGGACTCCTCCAAGGCGCTGCTGCTGGAGGCCAAGAACAACCTGCAGCGCATGCTCGCCGCCATCCCCCTCACCGACGACGAACGGGCCGCCGTCGATGACGGCCAGGCCGCCCTGGACAAACTCCTCGGCCAGCTCGCCGACGTCCCGACCCCGGCCGGACCGACACCCCGCCAGCTCGGGGTCCCTGCCGCCGCGACGATGCTGCCGATCGTCGACGTTCGCCAAGGCCCGCCTGGCTGAACGGCAAGCCACTGACCTGCGGGACTTGACAGCCATTGATTCCACATAAGGGCCGCGTGGATGGTGCGGCGCATCCGTCCCCACTCCTTCAGTGCCGCGGCCAGGGTGTTCTGCCGGGAGGCGGCCGACCACTTCCCGACGATCAGGGAGGCGGTCGCCTCGCCGAACTTCAGCGACCCGGCCATGCGCAGCAGGTCGTCCCAGCAGCCGGCCACCAGGTCCTCGTTCCACCGGTCGGCCAGCAACGGCCCCGCCTGCGGGTACAGCGCGTTCGTCGCCGCCGGCGAGTCGACCCGCACTAGCGTGATCTTCCCCAGATCACGGATCCGCGGGGTGAGCGCCTTACCGACCAGATCGAACAGCCCGAAATTCACCAGCGTCGCGCCGTGAGTATCTGTGGCGTGCTCGCGGATCGGAAGATCGGTCTGGTTACCGAGGAACTCATCCAGCGCGTAGTGGGCCTCGCGATGGGTCGGCACCATCTGCTTGGTGCCGTACGTCGACCACTGGTCCGACACGTGCGTGGTCGTCGACAGCACCCGCCCGCCGTGGATGTTCATGTCGCGGCCGGTCAGCGACTTGCCGCGGACCGGGAACCGCTGCCCGTCCGAGGACGACATGGTGCCGCCGCCGAACTTCTTCGCCAAGTCCAGGGCGTAGTGGTGGTTGACCAGGACGGTGTTGGCGTCGCGGAGGGTCTCCTCCCGCACGTACCACTCCGCGGTCCAGGCGAGCGCGTCGTAGGACACCCCGCACGCCTCCGACATGCGCGTCAGGCCCAGGTTGGTGGCACCGGCGATCAGCACCGCGAGGATGTTGCGTTTGAGCTCAACCGACTGGGTGGTCTTGCGGCCGCCGGCGTGGGTGAAGCACGCCAGGAAGTTGGTGCGGGCGTCCAGCTCGATCAGCAGCGAGGCGATCGGCACGAACGGCAGCATCCCCGACAGCTCATCGCGCAACGCCTTGGCCTCGGCGGGAATGTCCTCGGCTGACAGCGGCGGGATGACCAACCGTCCCTCCGCATCGAGGCGGACCTCGCCGACATCGTTCGGCGAGGCTCCCGACAGCGTCTCCTCCAGGTCACCCAGGGCCTGGTGGAGCTCGTCCTTGACCTGCCCGAGCGCCTCGGCCGCACCGGCCGGTTTGCGGACCAGGTGGCAGAACTCGGCCCGCCGCGGCTCCCACTGCTCCGGGGTGTACAGGTAGGTGCCCGGGTCGGCGTAGCGGCGTGAGCCGGGCACGAACACATCCCCGCTGCGCAGGCCGTCGCGCAACGCCAGGATGGTGCACATCTCCCAGTAGTGGCGGAACGCGGTGTCGTCGCCGCTCTTGCGCGCCCTGGCCAGGTAGTCGGCGTACCGGGCGGGAACGAACGACGTCGGCGCACTGGTGGGCACCTTGCGGCCGCCGACCCTGTTCAGCTCCCTGAGGATCTGCACGGCTTCCATCAGGTCGGCGGTGCCGGGCCCACCATGGAAGTCGATCGCCTCCAGCACCTGCGGGGTGAACTTGCGCAGGTAGGAGTAGGACGCCTCCAGCGCCGACAGCCGGCCGTGGTCACGGGGCAGTGGGTTCCACCGCTCCGCGGCGACCTCGCGGAGCTTTTGCATGCCGATGCCGTTGCGCAAGATGGCGCCGACGTCCTCATCGGGGATGGTGGGGTCGGCCAGCACCGGCAAGATGACGTCCATCAGCAGCTGGCGCGCCTCGCCCTGCTTGGCCCGCTCGGCCAGCGCCTCGTTGGTCTTGGCCTTGGCGTGCGATTCGCGCGCCGACACCGCCTGGTCGAACAGCGCGACGACCTCGTCCAGCTGGTCGACGGCGGACTGGGCGACCAGCGCCAGCAGGATCGGATACCGCCGCTCCCCGCGCCGCTCCAGCCCCTGCACGGTGGACCGGCGGCCCAGCGTCGCCAGGAACCGGCGCCGTTCAGGCGGCAGCATCGACAGATCCAGCGAGTGCGCGTCGATCCCACGCAGGAACTTCAGCTTCTCGATCGCCTGCTTCACCGCCACCGTGGTCGCCTCCACCGCCGGCGTCGTCAACCACGCCAGCCGGGTCATCCCCAGACCCGCGTCCTGCACCAGCAGCCGGTCCAGGTCCCCGCGCATCTGCCCGGTCAGCAAGTGCTCGACCTTCTCCGAGGTCAGCGATCCCGCGCCCGCACGAGCCGCCGCGACCAGCTCCATCAAAGTGACCACGCCGGGCCGGACCACCCGCGCGCCGATCAGATGCTGGGTGGCCTGATAGAACAGCAACGACGGCGTGTCATGCTCCATCGCCCGGTCCAGCAGGAACTGCTCCAGCTCCTTCATCTCCTGGCCGCCCGGCGTCGCGGTCTTCCACCCCAGATACCGCATCACCAGCTTCAGATGATCACTGCGGGTCTGCGGACGCTTCCGGGTGCTCGCCGCGTAGTACTCCAACGCCCCCGGGAACACCGCCAGCTGCGAAGCCAGCCGCAACAGCGCCGCCTGCGGCACCTCCTCAAGGTTGTCCGGAACGAACCCGAGCCACGGCAGCGTGCACAGCTGCAAAGCCAGACCAAGGCGCGCGTCGGCGCCACGGCCCGGCGCGTCCAGGAACGCATGATCCCGCGGCGTCAACGTGAAGTACTTGATCAGCTCTTCCCGGCCGATATCCGGGAACGACCGCAACTGCTCGACCTGCTCATCCGACAGGAACCGGGTCGACATCAACCACCCCACACGCCACAGAACGCACGAACGCTCACGAACCGTAGCGGCGGAGATCAACCCCAGTCAGCAGAACCCGAAGAAACGCAGTTCAGGCCTATATCCGTTGGATTTTCGGCGATTGCTACCGGGACCCCTCCTCGGCCTGGTCGTCATCGCCGCGGCCACCGCGGCTCGCCTCATCGGCGGATCCACCTGGCTGCAGCTGAGCTGCGCGGCGGTCGTCGGCGCCGGGATCGCCATCGCCCAGACGCTGCTGCCCGCCGTCGTCAAGAGCCGCTTCGCCGACCGGGCGGGTCTGGCCACCGGCGTCTACACCACCGGGCTCGGCGCCGGCGGCGCCGTCGCGGCCGGGGTCAGCGCGCCGCTGGCCGACTTCCTCGGCTCCTGGCCCGGGGCGCTGGCCTCCTGGTCGGTGCTCGCGCTGGCCGGGGCGGTGGCGTGGACGGCGTCGCGGCGCTCCCTGGCACTGGACGAGGTGGCCGCCCCCGCTGGCCCGCTCACCACGGGACTGCCGTGGCGGAGCGGTCTGGCCTGGCGGGTGACCGCGCTGTCGGCGGTCAACTCCGCCCTCTACTACTGCGAACTGGCCTGGGTGGTGCCCCTGCTCCAGGAGAACGGGCGCGGCACCGGCGCCGGCGGCCTGCTCACCGTGATGATCTCCATCCAGGTCGTGGCGATGCTCGCCGTCCCGGCACTGCTCGGCGAGCGGCGCGACATCCGCGTGGGTCTCGCCTCGACGGCGGCGCTCACCTCGCTCGGCTTCGCCGGCCTGGCCCTCGCACCCGGGACCGCGACCTGGCTGTGGATCCTCGCCCTGGGCGTCGGGCACGGCGGCCTGTTCACGCTGGTGCTGACCGTCCCGGTCGTGGTCAGCCGGCACTCCGCCGAGGCGGGCCGGATCAGCGCGATGGCGTTCTTCGTCGGCTACGGCTGCGCCGCGCTGGCCCCCATGCTCGTCGGCCTGCTGCGCGACGCCACGGGCGACTTCCGCCTCGCTTTCGCACTCCTCGCCGCAAGCGCCGTCCTGACCCTCGTCCCCATCCTGCGCCTGCGGAAGGCGGCACGCTCATGACACGGCTCAGGTTCCATCAGCAAGGCCGCGGGGCATCACCAGGCGGGCAAGGTGCAGGTCGAGTGAGGCCGTGCCTTCCGGCAGTGGGCCTGTGGGGTCCCACCAGCGGAAAGCCGCGACCTCGTTGTTGTCCCGGAAGGGTTCGGGATGGGCGAGGTTGCCGGTGAACAGCGCCCCGTACTCCACCCGCTGATCGGGTTGAAGGAGGAACTTGGCGTAGCCGGCGAACTCCAGGGGGCCGTCGGCCGTCTGCCCGGTCTCTTCCAGCAGCTCGCGTGAAGCGGCTTCGCGCGGACTCTCCCCCGTTTCGATGATTCCTCCGGGCAGCTCCCACCCCTGCCGTCGCCTGTCGAAGACCAGCAGAACCGAGTCGCCGCGCCACAGGGCCACCAGTGCGAGCGGCAGGGGTGCGTCCTCCGGCGGAGCACCTTCGGCAGCGCGGCTGAACGCGACCAGAACGTTGCCGTGGCGGTCAACGGCAAGCGGCTCGATCGGGGATTCACCTGGCATGCGCGATCCGGACCTCTCAGGTGTGCTGGTGGTTGATAACGGTGATTCTCATTCACTCGTGTGGAGGTGGCGAGTTTTGTTTCATGGAACGCGTAACTGGTTTCGGGTTTTGCGGAATGGTTGGTGTTAGGGTTCGGGCATGGTTGAGGTGCGGGGTGCGGCGGGTGAGGGGACGGCGGACGACGTGGAGGCGGCGTTCGGGCGGTGCAAGGTGTGCCGGCGGGCGCTGCCCGCGCCGGCGCGGCGCAGTGACGGGAAGGGCAAGGGCGGGCGGCGGCGGCTGTACTGTCCCCCGCCCGCCACGTGCAAGGAGCAGGCGGCGGCCGAGCGGGACGCGCGGCTCGCGTCGGCGATCGCCGATCCGCTGGCGCTGGTGGTGGCGGTCGCGGAGGAGTCGGCTCCGGCGATGAGCGAGCTCGCCACCGCGTTGAACTCCGTGCTGGAGGCGCTGGGGAGCATCGAGCGGAACACTCGGCAGGAGATCCTCGCCGCGCGCGAGGAGGTGGCCGAGGCGGGGCAGCGGGTCGCGGTCGCAGAAGAGCAGGCCGCGGACGCCGAGGAGCGGTCCGTCCGGTCGGAGCGGCAGGCCAGCGAGGCCGAGGAAGCGCGGCGCCGGGCCGAGGAGGACGCGCGCACTGCGCGTGAGCAGGCGGAGCAGGTGCAGCGGCAGGCGAGCGAGACCGTCGCGGCGCACCGGCAGGCGCGGGAGGCGGCCGAGCGGACGGCGCAGCTGGCCAAGCAGGCCGAGGCGTCGCTGGCCGAACGGCTGGAGGCGGCCGGCGGGCAGCTGGCGGACGAGCGGTCGGCCCGGCAGCGGCTTCAGGACGACCTCGCCGCCTGTCGCGCCGAGGTGGCGACCGTGCAGGCCGAAGCGCGGGCGGTCGCCGACACGCTCGAACGCACCAGGCGGGAGGCGGCCGATCGGGTCGCGGCCGCCGAGCAGCAGGCGGCGCGGCTGGTCAGCGCGGCCGAGGAGCGGGCCGGGCAGGTGGTGGCGGCCGCCGAGCGCGCCACGGCCGCCGAGGCGGCGCGAGCCGGGCGGGCGGAGCAGGCCGCCGAGAAGTTGCAGGAGCGGATCAGCGCTCAGCAGGAAGCCGGAGATGAGATCCGGCAGCAGCTGCATCAGGCGCTGGCCCGGCTTGAGGTGCTCGGCGCCGAACGCGACGCGGCCCGCGCCGACGCCGACCGGATGCGCGAGCGCGCGGTCACCGCCGAAGCCCGCGCCCAAGCCCTGCAGGAGCAGGCAGAAATGGGCAAGCCGAGTGACAGCGCGCCCAGCGCTGGTTAATTGGGTGTTCTTGGACGGGTGTGACGCTTGGCTTTAGGGCGGGTGGGCGAGGAATCGGCTGGATCGTGCGGCGACGGGTGACGCGCGCCGCCGCGTCCGGCCGACCCGAGGGGGACACCTTGACCAGCTTTGCCAGCGACATTCGGCCGCTGTTCCGCGAGAAGGACGTCGAGTCGATGAGCCAGTCGTTCGACCTCAGCGACTACGACGACGTCAGTGACAACGCCCAGGCCATCCTCGCCGCGCTCGCCGACGGCAAGATGCCGTGCGACGGGCCGTGGCCGAAATCGAAGGTCGACCTGTTCCGGCAGTGGGTCAACGAGGGCCAGCCCCGCTGAGCGCGGGCGCGGCGGTGACGTGCCGCAGGGGGAGCGATGCCAGGGCAGCCAGGCCCGCGCCGGCGGTGTTGAGCAGGACGTCGTCCACCGAAGCGACCCGGTCCAGGCGCAGGACGTACTGGGCGGTCTCGACCGTGGTCGAGCACGTCGCCGCCAACGCGAGGATCCGCGGCACCGACGCCAGCGCGGGGAACCGCAGCGGCCCGAAGAACCCCAGCGAGGCGAAGACCAGCAGGTTGCCGCCGATCTGCCCGGCCGCCGTCATCGGACCGGCCGCGATGATCATGGACATGTCGTGGAACGGGACCAGGCTCACCCGGTGCGGGTCGGTCTCGGACGGGCCGCCCGGCAGCAGGGTCAGCCAGACCGGCGGAACCGTCCCGTAGACCAGGCCGATCTCGCTCAGCGACGTGAGCCACGATCCCGCGAGCGTGCCGCCCAGGGCGATGCGGCGGCGCGACAGAGCCCAGACCGCCAGCACGGCCACCGGCAGCGCGGCCAGCGTGAGCAACACGACGCCGGTGAACGTCCCGAACAGGTCGTACCAGTTCCTGAGCAGCATGGGGCTTCCACTTCGTCCGATCGCAAAGGTCATCCGGGGATCGCGGCGGTGTCCACGAGGCGCGCGATCAGCTGCTCGTAGGGGACGCCGGCCGCCGCGAACATCTTCGGCACCTGGGACTCGGGAGTCATCCCGGGCATGGTGTTCACCTCGTTGAGGACCGGACCGTCCTCGGTGAGGAAGAAGTCGATGCGGGCGAGCCCGGCGCAGCCGAGGGCGTCGAACAGCCGCAGGGCGGCATCGGTCAGCGCGGTCCGGTCCGCGTCGGTGAGGACGGCCGGGACGGTGAAGCGGGCCGAGCCGTCGTACTTGGTCCGGGTGTCGAACAGCCCGTCGGCGTGGATCTCCAGCGCCGGCGCGGCCCAGGTGTGGCCGTCGGCCTCCTGGAGGACGGCGACGTCGATCTCCCGTCCGGCGATGACGTCCTCGACCAGGATCCGGTCGTCGTAACGCGCCGCGTCGGCCAGCGCCGCGCGGAGTTCGTCCGCGTCGCGGGCGACGGCGACGCCGTAGCTCGACCCGGCCGAGACCGGCTTCACCGCCACCTGCGACTCGAACCGGACGTCGGCGATGCCGGTGATCAGGCGTCCGGGCGCGGTGGCGATCCCCACGGCCTGCGCCACCAGTTTCGTCATCCATTTGTCCATCCCGATCGCGCCCGCGCGGACGCCCGAGCCGACCACCGGGACGCTGGCGAGAGCGCACAGCGCGGCGAGGGTTCCATCCTCGCCGTTGGGGCCGTGGACGACGGGGAAGACGGCGTCGGCGCGTTCGATGATGCTCAACGCGGCCGCGAGGGAGTCGGCGGGACGGGCTCCGAGCGCTCCCGATCCCTGCCGCCAGACGCCGTCGCGGCCGATGGTCAGCTCGTCCACCTCGAAACCGGTCGAGCACAGGGCCTTGGCGACTCCCGTCGCACCGGCCAGCGCGACCTCGTGCTCGGCGTTGGCGCCGCCGCCGATCACCACGACGCGCCGGGTCCTACTCCTGCTCACGCGAAGCTCCTTGTCGCGACTGCTGGTCACGCGATGCTCCTTGTCACGCGCGGCCCGATGCCGCTGACGATGGTGTGCGGGATCGTCCCGGCCCAGCGGGCCCAGTCGTGGACGCTCGGCACCGCTCCCCCGCCGGGGCCGAACACGGTCGCGGACGTGCCGACCGGGAAGGACGCGGCGCCGGTGTCGATGACGATCTGGTCCATCGAGACGCGCCCGGCGACCGGGAAGCGGCGGCCGCGGACCTCCACGCCCGCCTCGGGCGAGCACTCGCGGGGGATGCCGTCGGCGTACCCGACGGGCAGGACGCTCAGATGGGTCGTCCGGCCGGTGACGTAGGTGCCGTCGTAGCCGACGGGCGTGCCCGCCGGGACCGCCGTCGTGTGGACGATCGGGGCGGTCAGCCGGGACGCGCCGTGCATCGCGACCGTCCCGGACGGGTCGATGCCGACCAGGCCCGCCCCGACGCGGACCATGTCGAAATGGGTCGCGGGATCGGTCAGCGCCCCGGACGTGGACGCCAGGTGCGTGAGCGGCGAGCCGAGCCCCGCGGCCTGGACGGTCTGGCGCGCCAGCTGCATAGCCGCGACCGCCGGGGCGTTCGCCTCGGGGTCGGCCCGGTCGGCGAGGGGAAGGTGGCCCATGAGTCCCGCGACGCGGATCCTGCCCGCCTCTTGGCCGCGCCGGGCGAGGTCGATCAGGTCGTCCCAGCGTTCGCGCGGGCAGCCGCCGCGGGACATGCCCGTGTCCAGGTGCAGGTGGACCCGGACGGGCGGGGAGGGCTGGGCGAGCAGCGCGTCGAGCTCGTCGGGCGACCCGACCGCGACGTCGACCCCGGCGGCCGCGGCCGCTTCGGCGTCGATGCCCGAGGGGTGCAGCCAGGTGAGGATCGGCACCGACAGCCCGGCCGCGCGCAGCACCGACGCTTCGGCGACGCTCGTGGTCCCGAGCCATCCGGCGCCGGCGGCGACGGCCGCGCGCGCGACCGTCACGGCGCCGTGCCCGTAGCCGCCCGCCTTGACCACGGCCATGATCATGCTCTGGGTCCGGGCGCGGATTCGGGCCACGTTCGCGGTCACGGCCACCGGCAGCGTCTGCAGGGTCGGCGCAGGCAGGACGCCGGGCCGAGATGCGGTCGGCGCCCGCTCCCCCGGAGCGTCGCCGGGACACTCGGCCGTGCGGTTTCGCAGCGTGCTGTGGTCCATGGGTCCACTGCACACCGGGGCCGGTTGCGGTGGCGTATGCGTTTTCCGATACGTCCGCGATAACCCGGTAGGTGCTGGTCAGTTGCGCGCGAACGCCTCGGCGTGGGCGGCGGCCCATTGTTCGAACGTGCGGGCCGGACGGCCGGTGAGGTCCTCGACGGTGGTGTTGACCTGCGAGTCGTCCAGGGAGCCGGTGACGTAGAAGTCGAAGTAGGCCTCGACGTACTCGGGCGGCATGGTGTGGGACAGCTCGGCGCGCGCCTCGTCGTCGGCCTGCGCCTCGAAGCGCAGGTCGCGGCCGAGGACTTCGGCCAGAATCCGCAGGCGGTCGGCGGGCAGCAGCGCCTCGGGGCCGGTCAGCCGGTGGACGCGTTCCCGGTGACCGTCCGCCAGCAGGGCCAGGGCGGCGACCGCGCCGATATCGGCCGGGTCGATGCTCGCGATCGGGGCCCTCGCGAACGGCGCGCGGACGACGTCACCGGCGGCCAGCTGCGCGACCCACTCCAGGGTGTTGGACATGAAGCCGCTCGGGCGCAGGATCGTCCACTCCAGCCCGCACGCGCGCGCGAGGGTCTCGGACTCGACCATGGAGCGGGTCACGGCGTTGTTGAGGTCGCCCGAACCGGCAGACGGCCCGGACAGCAGCACCACGCGTTCGACGCCGGCGACCGCGGCCTCGGCCAGCAGTTCCGCGGTGCGGTCGAAGCCGGGCAGCAGGAACAGGCCGGTCGCCCGGTTCACCGCGGCGGCGAAGGTCGCGGGGTCGTTCAGGTCGCCGGCCACCGCCTCGACGCCCGCCGGGAGGCGCTCCGACTCGCCGTTCCGGACCAGGGCGCGGACGCCGGCGCCGGCGGACGCCAACGCCCGGGCGACCTCGCCGCCCACGTTCCCCGTGGCGCCTGTCACCAGGATCATCTGCCCGCCTCCATCGCCGGAGCCGCCTGCCTGGCGTCGGAGTGCTCGCCGTCCGGGTGCCTGCCGTCGTGTGTCGAGGTCACGATCGCGTCCTTCGCTTGTCGCATGGCTCGGTGTCCTGCCTGGTCGGAGCGGTTCCGGGATCAGCGAGCCTCCGGTGTCCGCGCCAGGACGGCGCTGAGGGCGGCGGCGCCGTCCAGCAGGGCCCTTGATCTGCGGGTCAGGTCGGCGCCGCGTGCGGTGAGCGCTTCGGCGACGTCCTCCAGGCGGCCGCCGCGGCGCAGTTCGGGCATGAGGCCGCGCAGCGGTTCGATGCGGTATCCGGCCGCCCGCAACTGTTGCACGATCCGCGCGTCCCGCACCTGCGACGGGGTGTACCGGCGCGTCCCCTGCGCGGTGGTCCGGTCGGGGACGACCAGGCCCTCGGCGTCCCAGTGCCGCAGCGTCGAGGAGCGGACGCCCAGCGCGGCGGCCAGTTCGGAGACGGTCATCGCGTCGGTGCCGCGGACGTCGGCGATCGGCTCGCCGGAGATCGTCCGCACGGCCGCCTCGGCTTCGTGCAGCGCCCGGCGCTCGGCGTCCAGGCGGGCGTGCGCCGCGTCCAGCAGCGCCAGCATCCGGTCGGCGGGCGGACGGTGGACGGCCCGGACGATCTCCTTCGCCTCGACCGGCCCGACCGCGGCGGCCAGCGCGCGGTAGGCCAGCGCCGACCGGACATGGACGTCGCCATAGGAGCGGTAGCCCGAGGCGGAACGCACCGCCGGCGGCAGCACCCCGTCCCGCTCCAGGTTGCGGATCTGCTGCACCGAGTACCCCGTGCGCTCGGCGACGGCACCGGTCCGCATCGCCGCCGAGTTGAGACTTGGCACGCCCTGACCTCCCCGCCTTCCCTGTCACGTCTCCACTAGCACTTCAATGTAACGCTTGAAGGCATGAGCATGGACGAGATCATCGCCTTCGTGGACGCCCTCGGCGGCGTCCTCACCCTGCGGCCGGGTCCCGGTGACGGGACGCCGGAGCTCGCCTGGGGTGACGCCTTCTTCTACTACTCCCCCGACGGCGCCGTTCCCACCGCGACCCAGCCGTTCGCGACGATCGTGACCAAGAACTACCCCGGTGACGAGACGTCCGGCCTGGACCGTCCGGGCGCCTTCCGGGTGAACATCGCGGCGGGCCGGGACGAGTTCGTCCGCCGCCTCGGTCATGGGCCGGGCGCGCCCGCGGCGGCGCCTGATGCGGCGACCGATGCGGCGACCGATGGGGCGCGCGCGGCGGCGACCGACGTTCTGATCGCGCATCCGGTCTACGGGGCGCAGGCCTGGTTGGCGGTGGTCGAGCCGGGGCCGCGCACCGGGACGGCGGTCCGTGACCTGCTGCGACGCGCCCACGAGCTGGCGAAGAACCGGTACGAGCGCCGCGCGGCCGCCGAGCGCTAGCCGTCACTGCGGCAAAGCTCTGCCGGCGCCGCGTCGCGGTCCCCATGACAAATGTCATCGGCCGGTGGTGGATGAACTCACTGGGCCCGGTGGAGGCGCCGGAAGCACCATTGAGCCATGACGAACAAAGCAGCAGGAACCGCGAACGGAATGGACGACCCGAACCACGTGATCGCCTTTCGCCGGTTGAAGGCGCTCGTGGGCCTCTATGCGACCGTCAGCGTCCTCACCTTCGCCGGTCTGGTCGCCTACCGCGACTCGTCCTCGGTGACGCAGCCGGTGTGGGTGCGCATCAGCATCGTGGCGGTCAGCTCGCTGATCCTGTTCGCGCTGACGCTGCGCGCCGCCCGCGGCTCGCGGGGCGCGTTTCGGCGGCTGCGGATCCTGTCGGCGGTGATGCTGGTCGCGATCGTGGTGATCGTGTCGCTGCCCGGGATGTTCCCAGTGTGGATGCGGATCGAGCAGAGCGTCTGCGGGGTGCTGCTGCTCGCGGTGGTGGCGGTCTCCAACGGCCGCGGCCTGCGGACCCGCTTCGCCCGATGACCGGGCGGGACGTCCCCGGGAAGCGGCGGCGGTGTTAGCGTGCGGACCATGGACCAGGCCGCGGACGCACCGGCGGAGAGCGGGTCGCCAGGAGGCGACCCGCTTCGCTGGGCGCTCGGCTGGCGGCGGGCGCTGCTCGCCACCGGAATGTTCGTTTATCCCTTCGTTTCCTTCATCGGCGTGACGCAGTTCTCCAAAGGCGCGGCGGCGTTCACCGGATATGCGATCGGGCTCGCTTTCTGCGTCGTTTACGCGATGGCGGCGGTGGCGTTCGCGCAGCATTCCGAACGGCGTTTCTGGCCGCTGCTCGCGGTGCTGACCGTGCTGTTCGCCGCCGAGCTGCCGTTCGCGCGGACGCAGGCGTTCTACCTCCTCGCCGTCATCGTGTCGTTCCTGGCGCTGACGCATCCGCGCCGGTTGCCGCTCGTCCTGGGCGGTGCCGTCGCGCTGACGCTGCTGGTGCCGTGGGCGGTGCGTCCCTGGCACACCGGGCCGGGCTGGCTGGAGGCGGCGATGGTGGCGTTCACCGCGCTGGTCGTGCGCGGGTACGCCGACCTGGCGGGCGCGAACCAGGCGCTGCTGGAGGCGCGCGCCGAGGTGGCGCGGCTGGCGTCGGACGCCGAGCGGAACCGCATCGCCCGGGACCTGCACGACCTGCTCGGGCACTCGCTCACCGCGATCACGGTGAAGAGCAACCTGGCGCGGCGGCTGGCCGAGGGCGGCGCGGACCGCGCGGTCGCCGAGATCACCGAGGTGGAGCGGCTGTCGCGGCAGGCGCTCGGCGAGGTGCGCGCCGCGGTGTCGGGGTACCGCGAGGTGACGCTGCCGGGCGAGCTCGCGCGCGGCCGGGAGCTGCTGCGCGCGGCGGGCGTCACCGCCGACCTGCCGTCCGCGGTGGACGTGGTGGACCCGGCGCACCGCGAGCTGTTCGGCTGGGTCGTCCGGGAGGGGCTGACCAACGTGGTGCGGCACGCGCGCGCGACCCGCTGTACGGTCACCCTGTCGGCGGCGGAGGTGGAGATCGTGGACGACGGTGTGGGCGGCGCGTCCGGGCCGGGCAGCGGCCTGACCGGGCTGCGCGAGCGCGTCGCGGCGGCGGGCGGCCGGGTGGAGTCCGGACCGGCGGAGCCGCGCGGCTGGCGCCTCCGCGTGACCGCCGGCACCGCGGGTTCTCACGGTGCGGGTTCGGGGGGCGTGTCGTGACGGTGCGGTTGCTGCTGGCCGATGACCAGGAGCTGATCCGCACCGCGCTGGCGGCCCTGCTGGACCTGGAGCCGGACTTCGAGGTCGTCGCGCAGGTCGGGCGGGGGGACGAGGTCGCCGCGGCGGCCGAGCGGGAGCGTCCGGACGTGGCGCTGCTGGATGTGGAGATGCCGGGCCTGGACGGGCTGGCGGCGGCCGCGGTGCTGGCCGCGCGGGTGCCGGACTGCCGGGTGGTCATCGTGACGACCTTCGGGCGGGCCGGGTACCTGCGCCGGGCGATGGAGGCGGGCGCGGTCGGGTTCGTGGTGAAGGACGCTCCGGCCGAGGCGCTCGCCGATGCGATCCGCCGGGTGGCGCGGGGCGAGCGGGTGGTGGATCCGGCGCTGGCCGCCGCGACGCTGGCGGCGGGCGCGTCCCCGCTGACCGCGCGGGAGCGGGACGTGCTGAACGCGTCCCGCTCGGGCGCCAGCGTCGCCGAGATTGCGGGCAAGCTGTTCCTGTCGGAAGGGACCGTCCGCAACTATCTGTCCGCGGCGATCGCGAAGACCGGAACCCAGAACCGGATGGAGGCGCTGCGGGTCGCCGACGACCGCGGCTGGCTCTGAGCCGCGACCGCCGGCTTCATCCCGCCGTCCCGGACGGCGGGTGACCGCGCCGCCGGTCAGCGGCTGACGGCCTTCTGGTACTGGCGGGTGGCCAGCGGGACGAACACCGCGAGCAGCGCCGCCGTCCACAGCACGGACGCCACGATCGGGTGGTGCAGCGCCCAGGCGTGGCTGTGCTGGGTGACGTTCGGGGAGGCGTTGCCGAAGCACACGCGGGCGGCCTGGGTGACGGCCGAGACCGGGTTCCACTCGGCGAAGAACCGCAGCGGCCCGGGCATGGTCGCGGAGTCGACGAAGGTGTTGGCGACGAACGCCAGCGGGAAGATCAGCATCGTGGAGGCGTTGCTGAACACCTCGGGGCTGCGCATCGACAGCGCCAGCGTCGCCATCACCCACGACAGCGCGTAGGTGAACATCAGCAGCACCAGCATCCCGAGCAGCGCCTTGGCCGGTCCGCTGTGCACGCGCCAGCCGACGACCAGTCCCATCGCGCTCATCACGGCCAGGCTGACGACGCCCGCCAGCAGGTCGCTGGTGGTGCGGCCGACCAGCACGGCGGACGGCGCCATCGGCAGCCCGCGGAACCGGTCGATGATGCCCTTCTGCAGGTCCAGCACCAGGCCGTAGCCGGTGAGGGACGCGCCGAACGCGACGGTCTCGGTGAACACCCCCGCCATCATGTACTCCCGGTAGGAGATACCGGGAATATGGATGGCGTTGCCGAAGACGTACGCGAACAGCAGCACGAACATGATCGGCGTCAGCACGACCATGCCGATGAGGTCGGGGTTGCGGCGGGTCTTGATCAGGTTGCGCCAGGCGATGGTCCCGCCGTCGCCGAGCGCGGTGGTCAGCGCGGTCATCGTGCGTGCTCCTCTCGATCGGCGCGTCCGGCGCGTCCGGACGGCCGTCCCGGCGCGGCCAGGGCCGGTTCGCGGCCGTCGTCGGGGTTGGGCGGGGCGTCGGCGGTGTGGCCGGTGAGGGACAGGAACACCTCGTCCAGGGTGGGGCGGCGCAGGCCCACGTCGCGGACGGCGACACCGGCGGCGTCCAGCAGCCCCAGGGCCCGGGCGAGCGAGTCGGCGCCCTCGGCGACCGGGGCCATGACGTGCGCGCCGTCCGCGCGGACGGGCCCGGAGGCCAGCGGCGCGAGCGCCCGGCAGGCCGCCTCGACGGCGCCCGGGCCGGGCGCGGTGAGCTCGATCCGGTCGCCGCCGATGCGGTCCTTCAGCTCGTCGGCGGTGCCGGTCTCGATGACGCGGCCGTGGTCGAGCACCGCGACGCGGTCGGCGAGCCGGTCTGCCTCCTCCATGTACTGGGTGGTGAGCAGCACGGTCGTGCCGCCGGAGACCAGGTCGGCGATGGTGTCCCAGAGCGCGGCGCGGGCGCGGGGGTCCAGGCCGGTGGTCGGCTCGTCCAGGAACAGGACGGGCGGCTCGGCGACCAGCGATCCGGCGAGGTCGATGCGGCGGCGCATCCCGCCGGAGTAGCCCTTCAGGGGGCGGTCGGCGGCCGCGGTGAGGTCGAAGCGCTCCAGCAGCTCGCGGGCGCGGGTCCGGCTGCGGCGGCGGCCGAGGTGGTAGAGGCGGCCGATCATCTCCAGGTTCTCGGCGCCGGTGAGGTCGTCGTCCACGGCGGCGTACTGGCCGGACACGCCGATGCGGGCGCGCAGCGCGCGGGCGTCGGCGACGACGTCCAGGCCGGCGACGGTTGCGCGTCCGGCGTCCGGGCGGACGAGGGTGGTGAGGATGCGGACGGTGGTGGTCTTGCCGGCGCCGTTCGGACCGAGCAGGCCGAGGACGGTCCCCTCGGGGACGGTCAGGTCCAGCTCGTCCAGGGCGGTGTGGTCGCCGTATCTCTTGGTGAGGCCCTCGGCCACGATGGCGTCGGACATGGGGGCTCCCTCGGTTCGGGCGCGTCCGCCGGGAGGACGGGCGCGCGGACCAGATGCGGGGTGTTGGATGCGGGGGCGGCGCCGGGTTCCAGCGCCGGGTTCCAGCGCCGGGGTCAGGCGGGGGTGTCGGCGAGGTCGGCGGCGCGGTGCACGTGGATGTCGCCGTAGGAGGTGCGGGCGTTGACCTCCAGCACGTCCTCGCCGGGGGCGGGTTCGCCCGACGCGTCGTCGACGAGGTCGGTGCGGACGCCGCCGTAGAGGGATCGGGCGTCGAGCCAGGCGGCGGTGCCGCGGCGGATGCCGATGTCCAGGCCGCCGGCGGAGGTCTCCATCGTGACGGTGCCGCGCACGGCCTCGCCGATGCGGACGCTGCCGTAGGCGGTCGTGGCGGTGACGCCGGCGAGGGCGAGGTCGACGGTGATGTCGCCGTAGGCGGTCTTGGCCTTCAGGTCGCCGCCCGCCTCGCCGACGGCGATCTCGCCGCTGCTGCTGCGCGCCTCGGCCGGGCCTCCGACGCGTCCGAGGCGGATGCGGCCGTAGGGCGAGACGGCGGTGGCGGGCCCGGTGGTGCGGGCGATCCAGACGTCGCCGTTGCCGGTGTCGGCGTGGCAGGAGGCGGCCTCCTCGACGCGGACGTTACCGTTGCCGGTGCGGATCCGGACGTCGCCGAGGCGTCCCTCGCAGCGGACGGCGGCGTTGGTCCGGACGTCCAGGTCGGATCCGGCGGGCAGGTCGAGGACGACGTCGATCTCGCCGGGCCAGTTCAGCCAGGAGCGCCAGCCGGTGGCCTGCTCGGTGGTCGACACCGACAGGTGCCCGTCGGCGTACTCGACCTCGACCCGGTTGGCGGACTCCACGTTCGCGGCCGAGTTCAGGTCGGCGGGCCGGACGGTGACGACGGTGTCGGCACGGTCGGCCGCGCGGACGCGGACGGTCGCGACGGCCAGCCGCAGCTCGGCGGTGACGGGTTCGGGCGTGGTGTAGGTCGGCATGGCTCCTCCTCCTCCGAGGATGGTCTGGTCAGCGCACCCAGCCGCGCACGTGCGCGCCGAACGTCGGCTTGCCCGCGGACGGGCGGCCGGCGGGCGACTCGTCCGCGCGGGTGGTGCGGCGGGTGTCGCGGTCGGTGCCGCGCTGCGGTTCCAAGGCGGCGGCGACGGCGCGGACAAGCCAGGCGTTGACCGACAGCCCGGCGTTTCCGGCGGCGGCCTCGATGCGTGGTTTGAGGTGCTCGGGGACGCGCAGGGTGATGCGCGCGGTGCCGCCCTCGTCGGTCTCCGCACCCGCGCCGGTGTCCGCGCCGGGCTCGGCGGGCGGTTCGGCGGCGATGGCGCTGGGCGGCCCCTCGGCGGGCATCGCGGACGGCGCGGGGGCGGCGTCCCCGGCCGGCTCTTCGGGCGGGGGCGGGGTGACGACGAAGTCCGGGTCGCGGCCGCGCAGCCGGACCTCGACCGAGCCGGGGGCGAGATCGGTGGTGATCTCGCCCGCGGCCCCGGCGAGCGCCTCCAGCAGCACCAGCCGGGCGGTGGAGTCCAGCGGGGCGGTGAGCCGCTCGGCCAGGGCGCGGGCCTCGGGCCCGCCCGCCTCCGCCGCCACCGCGAGGTCGCGGCGGAGGCGTTCGACATACGGAGTGAGGTCCATGACGCCATAATGACGTCCTTATGACGTCACTCGCAACGCCTGGCCGCAAAGTGCCAGGTAAAAACCCTCCCGAGTGTGGCGTCAGCGGTGACGCCACTGACGTCACCGGGTCAGAGGATGACGACCAGTCCGGCGGCGAACACCAGGTACAGCACGCCCGTCCAGGCCAGGCGGGCGGGTGTCAGCCGGTGCGCGCGCAGCGTCGCGAGCAGGTAGACGATCGCGACCATGGTCATCGCGCCCGACCAGACCAGCGCGTGGTCGAACCTCCACGGCGTGAACAGCAGGCCGAGCCCGGACGGGACGGTCGCCTGGATCATCATCGCGCCGGAGATGTTGGCCAGCGCCAGGCTGGTCTTGCCCTGCCGGACCCAGATCACCGCGTTCATGATCTCCGGCAGCTCGGTCGCGACCGGGGACAGCAGCAGCGCGGTGACCGCGGCGGGCAGCCCGATCATCGGGCCGATCGCGTCGAGCTGGTGCACGAACAGCTGGGAAGCGAAGAAGATCACGGCGAGCGTGGCCAGAGTCTGCACGGCGACCGCCCAACCGGCCG
Source organism: Actinomadura rupiterrae (assembly GCF_024172125.1). Taxonomy (GTDB): domain Bacteria; phylum Actinomycetota; class Actinomycetes; order Streptosporangiales; family Streptosporangiaceae; genus Spirillospora; species Spirillospora rupiterrae. Next base: position 43,391 of record NZ_JAMZEA010000017.1, on the reverse strand, counting down.
GGACCTCCCGGCGCGGCTGCAGCTTCAGCGGGTCGAGCTCGTCGTCGACCGGCCCGTCACCCTCGCGGTCGTCGCCGCCGCTCATCTCGCGCCAGAAGTAGACCGCGTAGACGGCGAAGAACAGCACGCCCAGCCAGGGCTTGAAGGCGAAGGCGACCAGGCCGAGGCCGACCTTCACCACGAACACCGCCAGGAACCAGCGCTGGTCCTTGGCCAGCCGCGCCGCCTCGGCGGGATCGGTGAGCACCTCCCCCGCCCCCGTCCCGCCAACGGTTCCCGAAGCCGCGGACGCGCGCGAACCCGAGCCCGTGGACGGGGCCGGGACGGCGGCGGCGAGCTGCGCGCGGGCGCGGGTGCGGCGGTTCCACAGCAGGGCGAGGCCGGTGACGGCGTAGGCGACGGTGGCAAGGGCCAGCGGGCCGCCCATGGCGGCGCCGACGCCGATGTCCTTGCCCCGCTCGCCGTCGCCGGTGGTGACGGCGACCAGGGTGACGACCGACTCGGGCAGCGCGGTGCCGAAGGCGGCGAGGATGGTCCCGACCGCCATCCGGCCGACGTTCAGCCGGCGGCCGAGCCACTCGACGGCGTTGACGAACCATTCACACGACAGATAGATCGCGACAGCACAGGCGATCAGCAGGACGAAGTGCCACACGTCCGGTACCCGCTCCTCCCGCGTCGCCGGGGGTTCGAGGCCGGGGGGCCGCTCCGGGGCGTCCGCGGAGACCTCGATCCCGGCCGGTGACGCGTCTGGTCATCGACAAAGGGATCGAAGGTCTCGCCCGTCCGCCTAGGCGGACCCGGCCACCGGGAGCGGGGCTCCAGTGTGTCGACGACCGGTTCGCAGGGCTACTCCCCTTCGCGCCTGCGACTCTACCGCATGGCGCCCGGACCGCCGCCGACGCCGCCGCCGGGCGGCCCGCGCCGCCGACCGTTCGGCGGCAGGCACCGGCCGATCACCCCCTCCCCGTTTCGGTCTCCAGAGGTGCGCAGTTATGGACAGACCGTATGCGGGGAGCCGGGGATGGTGACGGGGCCGGAATCAGGACGGCAAATCCCGGTCAACCCGCATGTCCCGGCAACGGACGTTCGGCAGGATCCCGTCACGATGCGTGCGGGCCCGGCGTACCGATGACGCCGGGACTCCGCGCCGCAGCACGGCCCGCCAGGGGCACCGCGTCGCGCGGGCCGCCGGGCGCGGGCCGCGGCGCGGGCACGACCGAGACGGCTAGGTACGGGGGCGCGGATGGCGACGGACACGGTGACCGGTTTCCGGATCCCGGAGATCTCCCTGCCCTTCCCGGGCCCGGTGCGGCGCGGCGACGCCGAGCGGCTGCGGGCCGGGGTGTGCGGGTGGGCCGAGGAGCGCGGGCTGGTGGGGCCTCGGGGCCGGGCGCGGCTGGAGACGTCCCGGCTGCTGGACCTGGGGATCGCGCTGACCGGGCGGGCGGACCCGGACCGGGCGGCGGTGCTGATGGGCTGGTTCCTGTGGGTGCTGCTGCTGGACGACCGGGTGGACGACGGCCCGTGGGCGGCCGGCGGCGTGCTGGCGGAGTTCTCGGCATCGGCGCTGGCGGTGCTGCGCGCCGATGCGAACACCGGGACGAACGCCGAGGCGAACGGCGAGGCGAACGGCGAGACGGGCGCCGGGGCTCTGGACGATCCGATGCTGGTCGTCCTGGCCGAGGATCTGTGGCCGCGGACGTCGGCGCTGGCGGGGCCGGCATGGCAGGAGCGGTTCGCCGGGCACCTGGCGCGGCACCTGACCGCGCAGTGCTCGCTGGTGGAGCGGCGCGCGAGCGGGCGGCTGCCCCGACTGCCGGGTTACGTCGGGCTGCGCCGGGACCTGTTCGGCGCGGACGTGTTCTTCGACCTGTTCGAGGCGGTGGACGGGATCGCGCCGCCGGACGATGCGGTGACCGCGGGGCTGCGCGCGGCGGCGGCTGACGTCATCGCCTGGACCAACGACCTGTTCTCGGTGGAGAAGGACCTGGCGTTCGGGGAGCGCGCGAACCTAGTGCTGCTGCTCCGCGAGCGTCATGTTGGAACGCTCCAAGAGGCGGTGGACGCGGCCCGGACCCTGATCTCGGCGCGCGCGGCCGACTTCCAGATCCTGCGCCGCGGCCTGCCGCGCGGCGCGCGGGACGCCGGACGGCTCGCCGACCGGCTGCGGCGGGCGATGCGAGCGTCGCTGGACTGGCACCGGTCGGTTCCCCGGTACCGTCCGCGCGCGGCCGCGGCGGTCGCCGCGTCCGGTTCGGTGGCGGGCGGGTCGGGCGGGCCGTCCGGTGCGGGCGGCGGCTGTACCGGGCGCGGGTCGGAGGAGGTCGATCCCGCGCTGACGCCGCCGAGCCTGCTGTGGCCGGAGTTCGAACGCGACCCGTACCCGCTGTACCGGCGGCTGCGCGAGGAGTTCCCGGTCGTCCGGGACGAGCCGATGGACGCCTGGCTGGTCAGCCGGTACACCGACGTCCGGGCGGCGCTGTCCGATCCGCGCTTCAACTCGCACAACTACGGCTGGCAGCTCGCGCCGATGTTCGGCCGCACCGTCCTGCAGATGGACGGCCGCGAGCACGCCGCGCACCGCTCGTTCCTGACACCGGCGTTCCGGGGCCGGGCGCTGACCTGGCTACGCGCGGCGATCGAACGCACCGCCGCCGACCTGGTCGCCGATCTGGCGTCCAAGGCGCGGCGCGGTGACGGGGTGGTCGATCTGGTGGACGGGTTCTGCCACCGCCTGCCGATCGCGGTGGTGGTGACGGCGCTCGGGCTGCCGGTCGGGGACGCGCCGCTGTTCCAGGACTGGTACCAGGCGGGGTTCTCCTACCTGAGCAACTACCGGCAGGACCCGGCGCTGCTGGAGCGCGGCCTGTCGTCCCGGGACGAGCTGTACGCCTACCTCGCCCCGTACGTCGCGCGGCGGCGGATCGCGCCCGGCCGCGACCTGCTGTCGGTGCTCTGCACGGCCGAGGTGGAGGGCGAGCCGCTGCCGGACGAGATGGTCATGGGCTTCTGCGGGATGCTGCTGGGCGCGGGCGGGGAGACGACCGACAAGGGGATGCGGTCGCTGCTGGCGAACCTGCTGGACCATCCGGACGCGCTGGCCGGGCTGCGCGCCGCCCCGGACGGGCTGGCGGCGGCGTGGGTGGAGACGCTGCGGCGCGATCCGCCGGTGCAGGTGGTGCTGCGGCAGACCGAGGAGGCGGTGGACCTGCCGTCCGGACGGGTGCCGGGCGGCGCGACGGTCGCGTGCCTGGTCGGAGCGGCAGGCCGGGACCCGGAGCAGTTCGCAGATCCGGACCGGTTCGATCCGTCCCGGCTGGCCGATGAGCCGGACCGGCAGTTCACCGCGGCGGCCGGGCACCTGTCGTTCGGTGCGGGCCGGCATTTCTGCCTGGGGTCGCAGCTGGCGCGGGCCGAGGCCGAGATCGGCGTCCGGACCCTGCTTGCGGCGCTCCCCCGGCTGCGCTGGGCCGACGGCTTCCGCCCGCAGTACGGCGGCCTCCTCACCCGCGCGCCGGAGGAGCTGCTGGTCACCTTCCGCTGACCAGCCGCCGACCCCGGCGGCGGGACGCATCGAGTCACCGGGCGCCGGGCCAGGCGGCAGGGACGCTTCGAGGCCCGGCGAAACGTCCGTCGGCGACGCTGGGCCAATGGGTTCCCCAACAGAGATCCGGACGGAGACCAGGGAGATCGACGGCGGAAGGGCGCGGCGGGGCGCGGCGCTGGCGGTGGTGTGCGCCGGGATGTTCCTGGTGCTGCTGGACGTCACGATCGTCAACGTCACGCTGCCCGGCATCGGCCGCGCGCTCGGCACGGGCGTGGCCGGGATGCAGGGGGTGGTCGACGGCTACGCGGTCGCGATCGCCGGGCTGCTGCTGGGCGGCGGCGCGCTCGGCGACCGGCTGGGGCACCGGCGGATGCTGGTGGCGGGCCTGCTGCTGTTCGGTGCGGCGTCGCTGGCGTGCGGGCTGGCGGCCGGGCCGGTGTCGCTGGTCGCGGCGCGGGCGGTGCAGGGCGCGGGCGCGGCGATGCTGCTGCCGGGGAGCCTGGCGGCGGTGACCCGGATGTTCCCCGATCCAGGCGAGCAGGCGCGGGCGATGGGGGCGTGGGCGGCGGTGTCGTCCACGGCGCTGCCGGCCGGTCCGCTGCTGGGCGGCGTGCTGGTGGACGGCCCCGGCTGGCGGTGGATCTTCCTGCTGAACGTGCCGATCGTGGTGGCGGCGGTCGCGGGCGTCCTGCTGCTGGTCCCCCGGGACCCGGCGGGTGGGCGGCAGCACCGGCGCCTGGACGCGGCGGGCCTGGTGCTCGCGCCGGTCACGCTCGGCGCGCTGGTGTGGGCGGTGATCGAGCTCGGGCACGGCGACCGGTCCGGGGCGCTGGCGGCGGCGGTCGCAGCGGCGGCCGGGGCGGTGGCGCTGGTGCTGGTGGAGCGGCGGGCGGCCGATCCGCTGTTCCCGTCCGGGCTGGTACGGGCTCCGGCGTTCCTCGGCGCGAACGGCGCGTCGCTGGTGATGAACCTGGTCACCAACGGGACGCTGTTCGTGGTGACGCTGTGGCTGCAGCAGGTGCAGGGCCGCTCGGCGCTGGCGGCCGGGGCGCTGCTGCTGCCGATGGCGGTGCCGCTGGTGCTGCTGGCGCCGCTGAGCGGCGCGCTGAACGCGCGGTTCGGGCCGCGCCTGCCGGTGCGGACAGGGATCGTGATCGCGCTGTGCGGGACGCCGGCGCTGCTGTTCACCGGCCCGCACTCCCCATACGCGGTGCTGCTGCCGACGCTGGTCCTGATCGGGATCGGGGACGGGCTGATCACGGCGTCGGCGGTGTCGGCGGCGATGCGCACCGCGCCGCCCGCGCTTGCGGGCCTGGCGGGCGGGTTCAACAACACCGCCCGGCAGGTCGGGACGGCGCTCGGCGCGGCCATCTTCGGGTCGGTCGCGGGGTCGCCGCTGGACGGCGCGGCCTTCGCGAGCGGGCTGCACATCCTTGCGTGGGTCAGCGCGGCGCTATGGCTGGCGGCGCTGGCGGGCACGTCCCTGATCCGCCTCTGATCCGTCTCTGATCCGCCCCCGAGCGGCCCCCGAGCGGCCTCTGAGCGGCGGGAAAACGGGTTGGCCGCGGCTGCGGCGCGCCGGTACAACCGTGGGCATGTTGAACAAGTACCCGCGGACCCGGCATCTCCAGGGGTCCCGGCTGCAACCGGGCGACCACGACCTGTCGGCGGCACCGTTCGGTGAGGTGGCGGGGCGGTACCTGGTGGTGGAGGAGAAGCTGGACGGCGCGAACGCCGGGATCAGCTTCTCCGGCTCGGGTGAGCTTCGGCTGCAGAGCCGCGGGCACTTCCTGACCGGCGGGCCGCGGGAGCGGCAGTTCGCGCCGTTGAAGGCGTGGGCGGCGTCCGTCCAGCACGAGCTGTGGCCGCGGTTGAAGGACCGGTACGTGATGTACGGGGAGTGGCTGTACGCCAAGCACACCGTCTTCTACGACGCGCTCCCCCACTACTTCTGCGAGTTCGACGTCCTGGACCAGCAGGACGGGACGTTCCTGTCGACCGCCGCGCGGCGCGAGCTGCTGGACGGCGCGCCGATCGTGTCGGTGCCGGTGCTGCGCACGGGCGAGGTGGCCGATCTGAAGGAGCTGACGGCGCTGGTCGGGCCGTCCACCTGCCGGACGCCGCGCTGGCGGGAGGCGCTGCGCGAGGCTGCGGTGGCGTCGGGGGCCGATCCGGACCGGGTCGCTGCCGAGACCGACACCGCCGACGAGATGGAGGGCCTCTACCTGAAGGTGGAGGAGGGCGGCCAAACGGTCGGCCGCTACAAGTGGGTGCGGGCGAGCTTCCTCACCGCGATCCAGGACGCGGGGACGCACTGGCAGGACCGTCCGATCGTCGCCAACGGCCTGGCCGATCCGGAGGTGCTGTATGCGGGTGTGGGATGAGCTGTGCCCGGCGCCGCCGGACTGGACGGTGCCGTGGGACGCGATCAGCGAGGCGTTCGGGTGGGTGCGGCGGCTGACCGGTGTCCCGCAGGACGCGGTGCACCACGCCGAGGGCGACGTCGCCACGCACACGCGGATGGCGTGCGAGGCGCTGACGGCCTCGGCCGAGTGGCGGGCGCGTCCGGCGGACGAGCGGGCGCGGCTGTTCGCGGCGGTGCTGATGCACGACATCGCCAAGCCGGACTGCACGCGGCACGAGGACGACGGGTCGGTCACGGCGCACGGGCACTCGCGGCGCGGGGACCTGATGGTGCGCCGGATCCTGTGGGAGCTGGGCGCGCCGGTGGCGTGGCGGGAGCACGTGGCGGCGCTGGTGCGGCACCACCAGGTGCCGTTCTGGGCGCTGGAGCGTCCGGACCTGCGGCAGATCGCGTTCCGGGTGAGCCTGCTGGCGCGCAACGACGACCTGGTGCTGCTGGCGACCGCCGACATCCTCGGCCGGATCTGCGGCGACACCGAGGAGGTGCTGGAGAACATCGCGCTGTACCGCGAATACTGCGCGGAGCAGCGGTGCCTGGACGCGCCGCGCGCGTTCCCGTCCGACCATGCGCGGTTCTGGTTCTTCCGCCGTCCGGACCGGGACCCGGACTGGGCGGCCTACGACGACACGCGCTGCACGGTGACGGTGCTGTCGGGGCTGCCGGGTGTGGGGAAGGACCACTGGATCGCCGCGCACCGTCCGGGGCTGCCGGTGGTGAGTTTGGACGCGCTGCGCGCCGAGATGGGCGTGGCGCCGTCGGGTGACCAGCGTCCGGTGGCGGCGGCCGCGATGGAGCGGGCGCGGGTGCACCTGCGGGCGGGCGAGTCGTTCGTGTGGAACGCCACGAACGTGTCGCGGCAGCTGCGCGGGCAGGCGATCGGGCTGGCCGCCGACTACCGGGCGCGGGTGGAGGTCGCGGCGCTGGAGGCCGCGCCGGAGGTGCTGCGGTCGCGGAACCGGGCGCGTCCGGCGCCGGTGCCGGACACGGTGATCGACCGGCTCGTCCGGCGGTGGGAGACCCCGGACCCGACCGAGGCGCACCGCGTCGACTGGATCGCCACCGGCTGACCGGTCGCCGCCCGCCCGGCGTGCGGGTGCTTACGCGTTCATGACCCCGGGCTGCCGGGACGTGATCGTCCGGATGAGAGGGTTTCCCCGGGGAGAGGGGACGGGATCATGACGGACGCGGCGGACGGCCGGGTGGCGCTGGTGACCGGCGCGGGTTCGGGGATCGGCGCGGCGGTCGCATCGGCGCTGCTGGCGCGCGGCGACCGGGTCGTCCTGGCCGGGCGGCATCCGGACACGCTGGAGCGGACGGCCCGCGACGCGGGCGGCGACGCGCTGGTGGCGCGGGCGGACGTGACCGATCCGGAGTCGGTGGACGCGCTGTTCGGCGCGGTCGCGGACCGCTGGGGACGGCTGGACCTGCTGTTCAACAACGCCGGGGTGTTCGGCGCGCCCGCCGGGATCGCCGACGTGCCGTTCGAGGCGTGGCGGACGGTCCTGGACACCAACGTGACGGGCGCGTTCCTGTGCGCGCAGGCGGCGTTCCGGATGATGCGCGACCAGGATCCGCAGGGCGGGCGGATCATCAACAACGGGTCGGTGTCGGCGCACACGCCTCGTCCGCTGTCGGTGGCCTACACCGCGAGCAAGCACGCGGTGACGGGCCTGACCAAGTCGCTGTCGCTGGAGGGCCGCGCGTTCGGCATCGCGTGCGGGCAGATCGACATCGGGAACGCGGCGACCGACATGACCACCACGTTCACCGGCGGTGTGCTGCAGGCGGACGGGTCGGTGCGGTCCGAGCCGGTGATGGACGTGCGGAACGCGGTGGAGGCGGTGCTGTTCATGGCGGACCTGCCGGCCGAGGCCAACGTGCAGTTCATGTCGGTGCTGGCGACGACGATGCCCTCGTTCGTGGGACGCGGCTGACCGACGTCCCGGCGCGCGTCCTGGCCAGGGTGTCGGCGGCGCTGGCGGGAGCGCCGCGCGGTAGGGATCATGGTCGGGATTTCCCTGTCGCGCGGGCGGTGCCGCGACCGTAGGATCGGCGAATGTTCAAGCCGGTATTCCCGATTAGGACGGAACGTCTGGATCTGCGGCCGTTCCGCGACGAGGACCTCGGCGCGCTGTACGCCTACCAGTCGCTTCCGGAGGTGGCCCGGTTCCTGTACTGGGAGCCGCGGTCGCTGGAGGAGGCGCGGTCGTTCCTGCGGGAGAAGCAGGCCGCGACCTGCTGGGACCGGGAGGGCGACTGGCTGGCGCTGGCGGTGGAGTGGCGCGAGCGCGGCGAGGTGATCGGCGAGGTCAACCTGCAGTGGGGCAGCCGCCGGGACCGCAACGCCGAGATCGGCTACATCCTCAACCCGGCCTACCACGGCAAGGGGTTCGCGACCGAGGCGGCGCGGGCGGTGCTGCGGATGGCGTTCGAGGACGCGGGCCTGCACCGGGTGGCGGCGCGGCTCGACGCGCGCAACGACGCGTCCGCGCGCGTGCTGGAACGGCTCGGGATGCGCCGCGAGGCCCTGCTGCTGGAGAACGAGTTCGTCAAGGGCGAGTGGGCGAGCGAGCTGGTGTACGCGATGCTGCGCCGCGAGTGGGACGCCCTCGCCGACACCTGACCGCTCCCGCGGGACGCGCCCACCCGCGAGGCGCCATCACCTGCGGGGCGCGGTCAGAGGAAGAACAGCAGCAGGCCGGCGGCGTGGCCGACGACCACCAGGACGATCCCGGCGAAGAAGATGTACTTGGCGGTCGGGTGGTCGAACTGGCCCTTGGGGGTCGATCCGTGGACCGAGCGGCGCTGCGCCTGGTCTTCCAGCTCGTCCAGGCTGGGCAGGAACGCGGGGCGCTTGAACGCCATGCGGATCACCCTTTTCTCGCTCGCGTGCCGGGGGCGGAGTCCCGCGGGTCCACGCGGTGCCGCCTCTTGTATATCTGAGGCCCCGGGGAGTCCTGCCTCGGGGCCCGGGTTGCGGGGCCGGGACTCCCCCGGTCGGGCCTGGCGGTCTCCGGGCCGGGGCCGATGAGCACGCGGCCGATCGCGCCGAGGACGAGGCCGAGGCTCCAGCCGGCGAGGGCGTCGGTGGGCCAGTGGTAGCCGAGCGCGACGACCCCGACCGCCACGGCGGCGATCAGGGCGTGCACGGCGATCCACCAGCGGCGGGTGGCGTGCAGGAGCGCGGCGGTGACGGTGAGGCAGGCGGCGGCGTTGGCGGCGTGCCCGGACGGGAAGGACAGGTACCCGCCGGTGAACAGGTGGTCGGCGCCGGTGCGGGGCGGGGTGCGGGCGAAGGCGGTCTGGGCGGCGCGGATGGCGGCCTCGGTGCCGAGCAGCCAGATCCCGGCGCGGACGGCCGTGGCGAGGCTGCGGCGGCGCCAGGCGGTGCGCAGCGCGACCAGGGTGACCAGCGTCCCGACGAGCCAGTACTGGCCGCCGTTGACGACGGTGCGCCAGAACCAGTGCCAGGCGCCGGTGCGCGGCGGCAGGCCGCCGGCGAAGACCCGGTCGTCGGCGTGCCGGAGCAGGCCGCCCGCCAGCACGTCCAGGACGGTGGCGGCGGCGATCAGCGCGGCGAGGAGCGGCAGCGCCCAGGCCCGCAGGGCGCGCCCGGGAAGGCGCCCGCCCCCCGGTCGGAGCACCTGCATCCTTCGAGCATGCCCGATCACCCGGGGTGACTTCACACCCCGGGGCGGCCGGATACGCAGATCACGACAACTTCGGACATGATTCTTATCACTGCCCGGCGTAGCACGCGGGCGGCCGGGGCGAAACAGTCGGCGGCAGTCGCGCGGCCAGGGGAGGGCCGCGCCGCGTACCCCCTGGAGGAGCCATGCCGGTGCCGGATCGTCCCCTTCCGAACGTCCCGGACCCGGGCGGGCCTCCCCCGGCGGCGTCCGCCCGCTCGGCGGGTCCCCGCCGGGCCCTGGCGGTCGGCGCGGCGGCCGCGGCGTGCGCGGTCGCGCTCGGGTTGGCGGCTCCGGCGGCGTCCGCGCGGCCGATGGACGGCGCCCAGACGCGTCCGTCCGCGGCGGCAGTGAGCGTGAAGGCCGCCGACGGCGCGCAGATCACCGCGACCACGTGGCTGTCGGACCGGGAGGTGGACCTAACGGTCAACTCCCCCGCGCTCGGCAAGTCGGTGAAGGTGCGGGTGCTCGTCCCGCAGGGCTGGAGCGCGGACGCCTCGCGCACCTGGCCGGTGCTGTACGCGCTGCACGGCGGCAACGACGACTACACCTCCTGGACGACGAACAGCGACATCGCGACGTGGGCGGCGGGCTACGACGTGATGGTCGTGATGCCGGAGGCCGCGAACGGCTCCTACACCGACTGGTACAACTACGGCATGGGCGGGAACCCCCGCTGGGAGACCTTCCACACCCAGGAGGTCCGGCAGCTGCTGGAGGCGAACCTGCGGGCGGGCGACGCGCGCGCGGTGATCGGGAACTCCTCCGGCGGGCAGGGCGCGTTCGACTACGCGGCGCGGCATCCGGGGCTGTTCAAGTACGCGGCGTCGCTGAGCGGGATCCTGTCGATGCGGTATCCGGGCATCCCGGCGATGCTGATGATGACGAACGCGGCGTCCGGGCAGGACCCGAACGCGATCTGGGGCATCCCGCTACTGAACGACGCGAACTGGGCGGCGCACGACCCGAAGGCGCTGGCGGACAAGCTGCGCGGGGTGGGCCTGTTCTTCTCGTCCGGGACGACCGGCAAGCCCGGGCCCGGCGACCCGCAGGTGGCGCCGTGGGACATCGGGCTGCTGTCGGAGATCGCGGTCGGCGCCGAGAACAAGGACTTCCAGCAGCAGCTGGACCGGCTCGGCATCCCCTACACCGCGCACATCTACGGCGACGGGCGGCACAACTGGCCGGCGTGGCGGCGTGAGGCGCAGTTCATCTGGCCGACGCTGATGCAGTCGATCGGCGCGTCCGCGGTCCAGAGCTAGGCTGTGTTTACGCAGTCACGGCCCACTGCGCTCGCCTAGCGGCTCGCTCCGTGACCGTGCCTGGGCGAACGCGGCATCGCTTCGCGATCAACCCGGGTGCCGCGACGCCGAAGGCGAGCGGCACCCGGGTTGGTCACGCGTTCGCGCGCGTGGCCGAGGCCACTTCGAAACAGGCCCTAGCCGCGAGCGCGGGAAGGCCCGGCGCGGGGCGGAAAGGCCCGGCGCGGGAAGGCCCGGCGCGAGATGGTCCGCGCCGGGCCTTCTGGTGTGCCGGTTGTCAGTGGCGGGGGTAGGTCAGGCCGGAGCCGAAGGGGTAGAGGGTCTGGTCGGGGTGGTCGGCGGCGGGGATGTCGACGGGCAGGCGTCCCTGCGGGCGGTTGGCGCCGAACAGGGTCGCGGCGGCGGCGTGCAGCGCGTCGGCGGTGTAGGAGTAGGTGGCCAGGTAGGCGGGCGCGGCGGGGAAGGCGTTGATGTCGTAGGCGTCCCGGACGGCCAGGACGATCACCGGCTTGCCGGTGGCGATCAGCGCTTTGACCAGGTCGGCCTGGCCGGGGCCGTTGTGGCCGGTGGCGGTGGAGGTGTCCCAGGCCTTGTTGGTGGTGACCACGGTGAGGTCGTGGGTGCGGGCGGCGGCGACGGCGGTGGCGATCGTGGCGGGGCTGGGGCTGAGGCCGGTGGAGAAGGCGTCGGCGGTCGCGCCGTAGTTCTTGATCTCGGTGGCGAGGGTCGCGGTGGTGGTGACGCCCCATCCGGTGACGTAGACGCTGCGGGCGCCGGGGCGCAGCGGGAGCCGGTCGCCGCCGGGCTGCGGGTCGTTCTTCACCAGGGTGGTGGTGCGGTCCGTGGCGCGGCGTGCGGTTGCGAGGTGTTCGGGCGTCCCGACGACCTGGTCGACGCGGCTCTCGTCGGTGTAGGGGTTCCGGAACAGGCCGCGCCGCTGCTTGAGTTCCAGGACGCGGTAGACCGACTGGTCGATGCGGTCCTCGGTGAGCTCGCCGTTCCTGACGGCGTTGACGACGGCGTCGAGTTGGGTCGCGAACTTCCCGGCGGGCGGCTTGAGCAGGGTGTCGACGCCGGCCTTGAGGGCGAGGACGGGCACCCGGTCGTCGCCGTACTTGTCGCGCACGCCCTGCATGTCCAGGGCGTCGGTGATGACGACGCCGCGGTAGTGCAGCTGGTCGCGCAGGATGCCGGTGACGATCGGCCGGGACAGGGTGGCGGGGTCGCCGGAGGGGTCCAGGGACGGCACGACCAGGTGCCCGGTCATGATCGAGTCGGCGCCGGCGGCGATCGCGGCGCGGAACGGCGGCAGGTCGATGGCCTCCCACTGCGCGCGGGTGTGCTTGATGACCGGGACGCCGGTGTGGCTGTCGGTGTCGGCGTCGCCGTGACCGGGGAAGTGCTTGGGCGTGGCGGTGACGTCCGCCGACCGGTATCCGGCGAGCTGCGCGGTGACCATCCGCGACACCAGGGCCGGGTCGGAGCCGAAGGACCGGACGCCGATGACCGGGTTGACGGGGTTGACGTTGACGTCGGCGTCGGGGGCGTAGTCCTGGTTGACGCCGATGGCGCGCAGTTCGGCGCCGGTGATGCGGGCGAGCCCGCGGGCGTCGGCGGTGCGGCGTCCGGCGGCCAGGGCCATCGCGCCGGGCTGCTGGGTCGCGGGCGGTCCGACGCGGGCGACGATGCCGCCCTCCTGGTCGATCGCGACGGTCTCGGGGATGCCGTGCCCGGCGGCGCGGGCGGCGCGCTGGATGCCGTTGGAGAAGGCGGCGAGCTGGTGCGGGTCGGTGACGTTGTTGCCGTAGTAGATGATGCCGCCGGGCTGGTCGCGGGCGATGAGCTGCGCGGCGTTGTCCACGCCGTACAGCGAGCGGTTGGCGGCGACGTCGGCGGGGTCGGTGGTGTCGGCGGACATGCCGTAGATCTGCACGACGAACAGCTGCGCGACCTTCTGCCGCAGCGTCATGGAACCGAGGAGCTTCACCAGGCGGGGGTCGCGTCCGTGGGCGCTGCTCGTGCGCGCGCGGGTGTCGGCGTGGGCGGACGTGGCGGCGGCGAGCGGCGATGCGGCGAGCACGGCTGCGGTCAACGCGGCTGTGACCGGACGTCCGGCTCTGCGTGCGCGCGGCTTTGCGGGGACGCGCGGCTCTATGGTTGCGCGCGGCGCTCGGGGCTTGCGCACGGCCTTGGGCATGCGTGCAGGCATGGAACGTTCCCTTCCGCCCCCGAGAACGATCTTGTGTGTGGTCCGCACGCTAGCCCCGCGCGGACGACGCGTCCAGAGCAGGACCCGACGACATGACGGCCCGACGGCCCGGCGCTCGACCGCGCGCCGCAGCGCCCGACCAGCGGACGCGGCAGGCCGCTCAGTGGACGCATCAGGGACCGTCCAGCGGGCGCGGCGGGCCTGTTCAGCCGACGCAGCGGGGGCCGGATCAGCAGGTACGGCGGCGGGCGCGCCCGGCCGTCTTCAGCGGGTGTGGCGGCGGGCGCGTCCGGTCGTCTTGGCGGTGGTGAGGGGGTGCTCCTCGACGTCGTAGCGGCGGACGTAGGCCTGCAGGAACGCCTGGAGGCTGGCGGCGACGGGCAGGCCGAGGACCGCTCCGACGGGTCCGAGGATCGCGGTGCCGGCGAGGACGACGCCGAACGCGACGGCGGGGTGCATGTCCAGGGTCCGGGCGGTGATGCGCGGTTGCAGGACGTAGTTCTCGAACTGCTGGTAGGCGATGATGAACAGCAGCGTCCACACCGCGGTCGAGGGGGCGTGGGTGAGCGCGATCAGGACGGGCACGACCCCGGCGAGGTAGGTCCCGACGGTGGGGATGAACTGGGACACGACGCCCACCCACAGGGCGAGGGTGAGCGCGTACGGGACGTCCAGCAGGCTCAGCGCGGCGTAGTGGAACACCGCGGAGATCGCGGCGAGCAGCGCGCGGGAGTAGATGTAGCCGCCGGTCTTGTCGACCGCGATCGTCCAGGCGCGCAGGACCTGCCGCTGCCGGTGCGGGGGCAGCAGGGAGCAGACCGTCCGGCGGAACTGCGGGCCCTGCGCCGACAGGTAGAAGGTGAACAGCAGCACGCCGAACCCCTGGAACAGCACGCCGAGCGCGGTCGCGCCGATCCCCCACACGTTCCCGGCGACCTCCGACAGGTGCTTGGACAGCTCGCCGCTCACCGCGGGGATCTTGCTGACCAGGGTGTGCTTGGACAGCCGCGCGCCGAACGACCGGTTGACCCAGTCGATGATCTCGTCGGCGTACCGGGGCGCGTTGTCGACCAGGGTCGTGGTCTGGTGGATCAGCAGTGACCCGAGGACGCTGACGAACCCGACGCCGAGCACGGCCAGCACGATGAACATCGCACCGGTGGCGACGCCGCGCCGCCAGCCGCGGTCGGCGAGCCAGTTCACGGCCGGTTCGATCGCGAACGCCAGGAACAGCGAGATCACCAGCAGGATGATCAGGCCGCGCAGCCGGTCCAGCAGCCACAACCCGACCCCGAACGCCACGACCGTCGCCGCGGCGAGCACAAACGCCCGCGGCAACCACACCGGCATCCGCGCAGCCCCCGCACCACCCCGGCCGCCCGCGCTCGTCCGGTCACCCGCACTGTTTCCGCTGGACGGGCGGGTCGAGTCGTCCGCACGGGTCGGGCCATCTGCGCGGGTCGGGCCATCTGCGCGGGTCGGGCCATCTGCGCGGGTCGAGGAGTCCGCGCTGGTTCCGGCGTCCGCGCGGGTTGAGTCGTCTGCGGTGGTCGGGCCCTCCGCGTCAGTCGAGGCGTTCGCGTTGGTTCGGTCGTCCGCGCCGGTCGGGTCGTGTGCGTTGCTTTCGTCGCCTCTGCTGGTGGGGCCGTCCGCGCCGGCTGCGGGCGTCTGCGCCATGCGAGGACGCTAGCGGCGCGGTCCGTCCCGTCCACTGGGATGCCGCGCATGCGGAACGAGCCTTTGCCGTCGCTTCGCGCGCGCGTGGAACGCCCGCGGCACCTACGCGCTCCGGCCCCGCCTCACGCGCGTGCGCGGGTCGTACGGTGCAAAACACACCGCAGCCGCCAGCGCGGCTTCCCTTCGCGCGCGTGGAACGCCCCCGGCAGCTGCGCGCACCGGCGCCTCTTCGTGCGTGCGCGGGTCGCATGGTGCACAGCACACGGCCGCCAGGACGGCTCTGCCTCGCGCGCGCGTGGAACGCCCGCGAGACCTGCGCGCACCGGCGCCGCTTTGTGCGCGGGCGCACGGTGCACAGTGCAACGCCGCCGCCGGGGCGGTGCTGCTTCGTGTGCGTGGGCGCGGGTCAGTCGTCGTCGGCGACGGTCTGGCTGATGTGGTCGCCGAAGGACGGCGCGGTCGTGTCGGCGTCGGCTTCGTTCGGTGCGTCGGCGGGGAGGGCGGTGAGGCGGGGTTTGGCGGCGTAGTCGCCGATGCCGTGTTCCAGCAGGTCGAAGACGCGTGCGGCGTCGGCGTGGACGCTGTCGCGCATCTCCTCCAGGGTCTCGCCGGCGAGCTTGCGCTTGGTGATCTCGCCGACCAGGCTCCACTGCGCGGCGTGGATCATCGCGGCGACGATGCGGGGTGTCACGTCGTCGGGGTCGGCGCCGGTCTCCTCGGCGAGGACGGCGGCGAGGGCGTCCTGGGCGAGCTGGCCGATCTCGCGCTGGCGGGCCATCAGCGCGGGGCTGTCGGTGACGGTGCGGACCCAGACCTCGGCGCCCTCGTGGAAGCCGGTCTGGAACGAGCCCTCGTCCAGGCCCTCGAAGAACCTGCGGCGGTAGAACGCGACGGCGGACTCGCCGGGGCGGCGGGCGTGGAAGCCGTCGGCGGCGTCTCTGAGGATCTCGTCCTGCCGGTCGAAGAACAGGTCTTCCTTGGTGTGGAAGTAGTTGAAGACCGTGTTCACCGACACGTCGGCGTTGCGGGCGACGTCGGCGATGGTGACGTTGTCGAAGCCGCGCATCATGAACAGCCCGGTGGCGATGTCGGCGATGCGCCGCCGGGTCTCGCGCTTCTTGCGTTCGCGCAGGCCGAGGCGGGGTTCGGCGTCGTCGTGGGTGTCGTCCGGCGCGGTCTGCTTGGCCATGGACCCGATTCTAGGCCGACTGGCGTCGCTGAAAAGTTGGTGTGACTGCAAAATTGGGGTTACTCTATCTCTGTCGCGGTGGTCGCCGCGGCGCGGGGTCGAGGTGATCTTGGAGGCTTGGGTGATCGAGGCGCGCGGGCTCGCCCGCACTTTCACGGGCAGGCGCGGGACCGTCGAGGCGGTGCGCGGGGTGGACCTTTCGGTCGCGTCCGGGGACGTGGTGGGGTTCCTCGGCCCGAACGGCGCGGGCAAGACCACCACGCTGCGGATGCTCACCACGCTGCTGGCGCCGACGGCGGGTACGGCGACGGTCGCGGGCCGCGACCTGCGGTCCGATCCGGCCGGGGTGCGGCGGCGCATCGGGTACGTGGCGCAGGGTGGCGGCACCGATCCGTCCGTCCCGGCGGCCGAGGAGCTGGAGCTGCAGGCGCGGCTGTACGGGGTGGCCGATCCGGCGGCGCGGATCGGCGAGCTGGCGCGGCGGTTGGAGCTGGACGGCGAGGGCCTGCTAGCGCGTCCGTCGGCGGCGATGTCGGGCGGGCAGCGGCGGCGGCTGGACCTCGCGCTCGGGCTGGTGCACCGTCCGCGGCTGCTGTTCCTGGACGAGCCGACCACCGGCCTCGATCCGCAGAGCCGCGGCAACCTGTGGGAGCACATCCGGGGCATGCGCGACCGCGACGGCACGACGGTGTTCCTGACCACGCACTACCTGGACGAGGCCGACGCGCTGTGCGACCGCATCCTGATCATCGACCGGGGGCGGATCGTCGCCGAGGGCTCCCCCGCCGAGCTGAAGCGCCGGGTGTCGGGCGATGTGGTGACGCTGGAGCTGGCCGCGTCCGGCGAGCCGCTCGACCAGATCGCGGGCAAGGCCCGCGCGGCGCTGGCCGACCATCCGTCGGTGCGCGAGGCGACGGTGCTGGACGGCGCGCTGCGGCTGACCGTCGACGACGGCGAGCGCGCGCTGATGGGCCTGGTCCGCGCGCTGGACGGCGCGGGCGTGGAGCTGGCGGCGCTGCGGATGGCGCGCCCGACGCTGGACGACGTGTTCCTGACGGTGACCGGCCGCTCCCTGCGGGACGCGGCCTGATGCGAGGGAGAGACATGACAACGACGACATCGAACACCCCGTCCGGCCTCGGCGGGGGCGGCGACCCCGGCGAGGAGCGGGACGGCGGCCCCGGTCGCGGGCGGCACGACGGTCCCGGTGGCGGGCGGCACGACGGTTCGGGTGGTGGGCGGCACGGCGGTCCCGGTCGCGAGCGGCACGATGGTCCCGGCAACGAGCGGCACTACGGCTCGGGTGGCGGGCGGGGCGGCGGTTCGGGTGAGGGAGGGGACGGCCGTTCCGGTGACGGCGGGGGCCTGGGCGGGAGCGGCGCCGCCGCTGTGGACGGCGGGTTCGTGGAGGAACGGGGCGGTGTCGCGCGCACGCTGCGCGACACGCGGCTGATCTTCCTGCGGTACGTGCGGCAGATGCTGCGGAACAAGGTCGGGGTGGCGTTCGGGTTGACGCAGCCGCTGCTGTACCTGGTGCTGTTCGGTCCGCTGCTGGGCAAGATCGGCGGGGTGCAGGGCGCGGGCGGCGGCAACACCTGGCGGGCGTTCGTGCCGGGCATCCTGGTGCAGCTGGCGCTGTTCGGCGCGGGGTTCGTGGGGTTCGGGCTGATCGCCGATCTGCGGTCGGGGGTGGTGGAACGCCTGCGGGTCACGCCGGTGTCGCGCCTTGCGCTGCTGCTGGGCCGGGTCCTGCGCGACACGCTGCTGCTGGTGGTCCAGGCGGTGATGCTCCTGGCGACGAGCGTGGTGCTGGGGCTGCGCGCGCCCCTGTGGGGCATCGCGGTCGGGCTGGTGTTCGTGGCGCTGCTGGCGCTCAGCATCGCCTCGCTGTCCTACGTGCTGGCGATGGCGACGCGCGTGGAGGACGCATTCGCGCCGCTGCTGTCGACGGTGACGCTGCCGCTGATGCTGCTGTCGGGGATCATCCTGCCGATGGACATGGCCCCGACCTGGCTGGACGCGGTGTCGCGATGCACGCCGTTCCGGTACGTGGTCGATGCCGCGCGGGCGGCGTTCCGCGGCGACTTCTCCTCCCCGTCCGTCCTGGAGGGCGCTGCCGTCACCGCCGTCCTGGTGCTGGTGTCGGTGACCCTGGGCACCCACCGCTTCCGCCGCGAGAACGCCTAATGCCCGCCTCGCACCGGCCGACCGGCTCCCGTCCGTCCGACGACAGCCCTCCCCGGCCGCAGCCGCCCGCAGCCACGCACGCCCGAACGCGCCTCCGCTCGTGCGGGTCAGCCGCAGGGTCAGCGCGCGAGCTCAGGCGTGCGGGGTCAGCCGCGCGGAGCCGTCCGTACGGGATCAGCCGCGTGGGGCCGACCGCACCGGCCGAGCGCACGAGATCAGCTGTGGAGGTGGTCGGTGGTGGGGGTCAGGTGAGGGTGGTGGATTCGGCGGGGATGGGGGGTTCCGGCGTGAGCGGGAGGGTGTCGGGTGCGGCGGGGGTGGGGTTCGAGGGGGTGACGGAGCGTTGGGCCAGGTAGGCGCCGGTGAGGACGATCGCGCCGCCGGCGAGCTGGACGGCGGTGAGGTGTTCGCCGAGCACGATCCAGGCGATGAGCGTCGCGGCGACGGCCTCGGTGTAGGAGAGGGCTCCGGCGATCTGGGCGGACAGCAGCCGGACGGCGATGTTGCCGGTGACGTAGGCCAGCACGGTGCTGATCCCGATGATCCAGGCGGCCAGGACCCAGCCGGGCGCGGTGTGGCCGCCGATCGGGACGGCGTCGCCGAGGACGTGCCAGGGCATCGCCCAGGGCGTTGCGGGGAGGATCAGCAGCACGGCGGCGACGAACCCCCCGGCGGCGTTGGTGACGAGGGGGTCGACGGCGTCGCCCATCCGGTCCAGCAGCAGGAAGTAGGCGGCCTGGCAGGCGGCGGCGCCGAGCCCGGCGGCCAGGCCGAGGGCGTCCAGCCGCAGGCCCTGCCAGACCTGCACGACCAGCGCGAGCCCGACCATCGCGACGGCGACGCCGCGGGCGGCGGAGCGGCGGACGGGGGTGCGGCGCACCAGCCGCATCCACACCAGGACGAGCACGGGCCCGCAGAACTCCAGCAGGATCGCCACGCCGACCGGGAGGCGGGACGCGGCGAGGAAGTACAGGCCCTGGCAGCCGGCGACGGCGACGACCCCGTAGGCGGCCAGCGGGGCGAGGCTCGCCCGGACGGTGGTCCAGGCGGCGCGGCCGCGCAGGGCCGCCGACAGCACGATCAGGACGGCCGCGGCTCCGGCGATGCGCATCCACACCGCCTGCAGGGGACTCAGCCCCGCCTCGATGAGGGCCTTGCCGAACGGCCCGGAGCCGCCGAAACAGACCGACGAAAGGATGATCAGTGCCAGTCCGCCGGCGCGGTGACGGCCCGCGCCGGTTTCGGGGTACGCCAATGAGGTGTCCTCCTGCGCTCCGGGTTCAGGAGCATAGTGCCATATCGCTACTTACATGTCGATGGTCGCGTTCCTCCCGGATGGTCGCCGGAGGACTACTATTCGCCGGGTGAACCAGCAGGCAGCGGGGACCGGACCGGGCGGGCACGGCGGAGGCGGTCAGGCGGGCGATCGGGGCGACCTGTTCACCGCCGTGGAGGGCAACGTCCGGGAGCTGGTGGCCTCGCCGTGGTGGGCGTCGGCGCCGCCGCAGCAGCGCGCCGAGCAGATCGTCGCGCGGATGCTGTGGGGCGCGGGCGAGTGGTGGCTGTACGGGGCGTGGGGGCGCTGGTACCGGTGCGGCCTGGACGGCACGTGGCACCCGTGCCCGCCGCCGCCGGACTCGGCGTCGCGGAACGCGGCGATGCCCGCGCCGCGCGGCGCCGGCAACCCGCCCGTCCCGCCGCAGCTGTTCCCCACCGGCCCGGACCTGGCCGCCGGGCGGATGGTGTCGGCGGGCTTCCTCGGCCCGGTCCCCGACACCGCCGTCGTCGCGCGGATCTCCCAGGCCCTGACCACGGCGCTGGCGGTGGACCCGCAGCAGTTCCAGCAGCACGACCCGATGTTCCAGCCCGGCACGCCCTCGACGGTCGCGGCGGCATGGGGCGCGCTGCTGTGGTGCGCGGGCGCGCCGGTCGCGCTGACCGAGCATCCGCTGATCGAGTCGTTCGTGCCGTTCCTCACCACGCCCGCCGACCGGCTGCACTGGATGATGCCGCCGGACTTCTCCACCCTCGCGGGCTACTACGCGTCCCGGCTGGTGATGGGCGACGGCGCGGGCGCCGCGCACGTCGCGCGGGTGATGTACGAGGTCGCGGCGGGCCTGGCGGGCGACGAGCGGTTCCGTCCGGGCGCGGACGCGCTCGCCGCGGTGACGGCGGCGTCGCTGCGGCTGGTGCCGCAGGACCTGGCGACCGCCCGGTACGGGCAGCAGGCGGTGCTGGCGGAGTGGCGGCGGCGCTGCCCGGCCGAGCACGCGATCCCGATGATGCGCGACGCGGCGCCGGGCGAGCACCTGCGGCTGTCGCTGTACGACCTGCAGCAGATCGTCGCCGATCTGGCGGGCGAGGAGCTGCCCGGCACCGGGATGCTCGGCGGCCCGGGCGCCACGCAGGGCGCGGGCCAGCAGGGCATGACCGCCGGGACGTCCGCGCCGGGACGGCGCCACGACGCGGTCCGCCGCGCCGGTGTCGCGGTCCTGGCCGCCGACCTGCAGGCCGCGCCGAACGTCCTGCCGGCGCTGCAGCGCTGGCTCGACCCCGACAGCGCGCGCGTGCTGCAGGCGGTGCTGGCCGATCCGGGGCATCCGCTGCGGGTGCTGTGGCCGCGCGAGGGGCGCCTTCCGGACGTGCTGCGCGGCGACTCCGACACCCTGGGGTCGCTGCTGGTCACCACCTACAGCCTGGGGCTGACCTGGTGCCGGCTGGCGCAGGTGACGCCGCCCGCGACCGGGTTCGCGCTCCCCCAGGCCGTCGCGGCCGAGCTGATGTCCCCGGCGATGCACACCCCGCCGTCCACCGACGAGCTGAGCGCGTGGGACATCATCAAGGCCGCCCGCGCGCACCTGGCCGCGCAGCGCGAGCCGTCCCAGTCGCCGTCCGGCACGCCCGACCCGCCGTCGGGCCCGGTCGCGGGCGGCCCGCCGCCGCCCGTCCCGCCGGGGTCCCCGTCCCCGGCCCCCGGCCCGGACGCCGCCCCGCCGCCTCCGCCGGCGGGCGCGCCGGTCCCGGCCCCCGGCGCCGACCAGCCGGGCGCCGCGTTCGGTTCGGTGGGCGCCCCCGGCGACCCCGCGGCCTCCCCCGGCCCGTCCGGCCTCCCGAGGATCCCTCCGCCTCCGCCCCCGCCAGGCCCCGGCAACCACCCCGCCCCCAACGACCCCCCACACCCGTCACCCGCCGGCGCCCCCAGCGACCCCATGTACCCACCGCCAAGCGGCACCCCCGCCGCGCCCGCAGGCAGCCCACCCGCCGCTGCCCCCGGCGCGCCGCCCTTCGGCCCGCCCCCCGCACCGGGGTATCCGCCTGCAGGGGGTTCCGGCTCGTCCGCGCCCGGCAACCCGTCTGGAGGGGGTTCCGGCGCAGCCGCTTCTGCCATGCCTTCGGCACCGGGTTATCCGCCCGCGGGTGGCCCCGACGCAGCGGCGCCGTTCGGCGCTGGCGGTGGCTCGGGTGCGCCGGTTTCCGGTGGCTCGGCGGGGGCTCCTGCGGCCGGGTTCGGGTCCGTTGGTGTGCCTCCGGCGGGCGGTGCTCCCGGTGCTGCGCCCGCATACAGCCCGGCGCCCCCGACGGTGCTGAGTTCCGAGGGGGCCGGTTCTGACCGTGGCGGGACGAGCGGGTCGTCGTCCGGAGATCCCGGTGCGGGCGGATGGGCCTCGCCCGGCGGGGGTCCCGCGGCCGAGCGTCCCGGTTCGGGTGGTGCTTCTGGCGGGTCGTCCGACGCGGGTGCGCGGCCGTCGAATCCGCAGGGCGTTCCCGGGGGATCCGGTGGCGGGTTCCAGCAGGGTGTGACGACGGCGGATCCGTCCTACCGGATTCCGCCCGCGGGGCCTGCGGCTCCTCCGCCGGGGCCGCCGCCGGGCGCGGGCGTTCCGGCCTGGATGGACCGGTCGGCCGATCCCGAGGCGACGCAGATGGATCCGGGTCGGGGACGTCCGGCGCGTCCGGTCGACGCGACCACGGCGGACGCGGGCGGCGCGTGGGGCGGGGAGGCTCCGGCGATGGGGGCGGCCGGGTCGTGGGCGTCGGACGCCACGACCGCGGACGCCCCGGCGCTGCCGCCGCCTCCGCCGCCGGTGGCCGAGCCGATCCCGCCCGCGCCGCAGCCCCCCGCTCCGGCGCAGGGGCCGCGGATCGCCGAGGCGTACGGGATCCGGTTCCTGTGCGGGGCGGACGACATCGAGCGCGTGGTGACCGAGGTACGGCGGCGCGGGAAATGGGCCAAGCGGCTGCGCGGGCAGGAGGTGTCGAGCGCGTCGGCGCCGGGCCTGCTGCTGATCGGCGAGCCGTCCAGCGGGCAGCGCCGCCTCGCGCGGATGGCGGCACGGGCGCTGGCGGAGGTCGAGGCGGGCAGCGGCGAGGTCCGGACGGTCCGCGCGGAGGAGGTCGCGGCGAACGGCCCGGAGGGGCTCGCGGAGTTGCTGGCGAGTCACGCCGGGAACGTCCTGCTGTTGGACGGCCTGGACAAGCTCGTCCTGGACGAGGCGCGCGGTGCAGGTTACTCGGCGGCACTCGCGCGTGCACGCCTGGAGGGCGTCAGCGATACCGCGCTACTCGGCACGTGCGCGCCCGCGCGGGTGGGTGAGCTGTCGGCGGCCGCGCCAGAGCTGGTGACCGACTTGCGGGCCGTTCGGCTGCCGGACCTGTCGCAGCCGCGCGAGCGGGAGGCGCTGCTGCGGCTGCTCGCGGAGGAGCGGCGGCTGCGGATCGGTGAGGATGCGTGGCCGGTGGTGCGGCGCGACCTTGCCTCGATGCGGGGACGCGGACGGGTGACCGGCGCGCGGCTGGTCGAGGCGTACCTGGACCGCGCCGCGACGCGGAACCTGGGCCGCGCGGCGGCGACGCAGGCGATCAGCGACTCGGGTTCCCTGACGCTCACCGCCGGCGACTTCGAAGGCGTCGCCGACGACCTCACCACCCCCTGACCAGCGCCAGCGCCCACCCCCGTCCCCGCTGGACGGTGGGGTGTGCGGTCCCGTCCCGCTGCCGCGGCTACCTGGACGGCGCGGCCGCCAACGGGCAATGTCGCCGCTACTGCGAGCTGTCCGTGCTGCCGACGCCGCAGAAGGGGCCGCGGTCGGGGACGTGAGATGTCGGCGCCCGCCACCGCGCTGGTCCCCCTGCCGCGCTGGTCACCCCGCTTCGCTGGTCACCCCGCTTCGCTGGTCACCCCTGCCGCGCCGGTCCCCCTGCCGCGCTGGTCACCTCGCTTCGCCGTCACCCTGCCGCGCAGCTCACTTCGGACGCTGCCCGCCCTCGCCAGGCTGCCCACCCATGCGCGCTGCCCACCATGCGCTGCCGACGCGTGCGCGCTTGCCTGCCCCGCGCCGCTGCTCACCCCAGCGCCGCTGCTGACCCCAGCGCGCTGTCGGTCAGGCGCGGTGGCGCATCGACGCGAGGAGTTCTGCCGGCCCGTTGGGCTGCCCGCCGACGCGTCCGCCGGGCTGGCGCGGGTGCCCGGGAGCTGCATGCGGCGCCCAGCAGGTGTGGCGGGCGGACGTGCCCGCAGCCCTAGCCCTGTTCCGCTGACCGGGGCCGTCCGCCCAGGAGATGGGCCGAGCGCACCTACGACCTCGCGCGCTACACCCGCCTGCCCCGCGGCGGGCACTTCGCCGCGCACGAGAAGCCCGAGGTGCTGGCCCGCGACACCATCGAGGGCTTCCACGCCTGACGGCGAACGCCAGTCAGGGCGGGGCGGCCCTACCTGTGCGGTTCGCTCTGGCGGTGGGTGGCGTGGATGGAGCCGAGGAGGTTGAGGGCCTGGGCGCTGTCGCTGCCCGGCTCGGCGTGGTAGATCACCAGTTGCTGGCCGGGGGCGTCGCGTACGTCGAAGGCCTGGTAGGTGAGCGTGAGCGGGCCGACGTCGGGATGCAGGAGGTGCTTGGCGTCCTGGGTCTTGCCGCGGACGGTGTGGGCGTTCCAGAGGCGGGCGAAGTCCGCGCTCCGCTCAGTGAGGTCGCGGACGAGCTCGGCCAGGTGCGGGTCGTCCGGGTCGAAGCCGGCCGCCTGGCGCAGGTTGGCGACGGTGGCCTGGGCCGCGCGGTCCCAGTCGGTGTAGAAGCGCCGGCCCGCCGGATCGAGGAAGGTCATGCGGGCCAGGTTGTCCGCCTGCTCGAAGGGGCTGTAGAGGGCGTCGGCCAGGGCGTTGGTGGCCAGGATGTCCAGGGTGCGGTTCATCACGAACGCCGGAGTGTGAGGGTAGCCGTCCATCAGCTGGCGCAGCGCCGGGCCGACCTGCTCGCGGGCGGCCTGCCTGAAGGGCCTCTCGTCAGGGGCGATCCCGGCCAGCCGGAACAGGTGCGCCCGAGCGTCGGCGTCGAGGCGCAGCGCGCGGCCGAGGGCGTCGAGCACCTGACCTGAAGGGTTGCGCTCGCGGCCTTGTTCCAGGCGGGTGTAGTAGTCGGCGTTCATCCCGGCCAGGACGGCGACCTCCTCGCGGCGCAATCCGGCGACCCTGCGGGTCCCGTAGCTCGCCATGCCGACGTCCTCCGGCCGCAGGTGAGCGCGGCGCGCGCGCAGGAACTCTCCCAGGTGGTTGCCGGTCATACGACCAGGCTATGCGGGCGCCCGGTGTGCTGCCTGGGTGCGCTGCACCCAGGCAGCGCACGTCCTGGTTAACCCCCTCTGACCTGCGCAGACTCGATGAAGCACCGCCTATCTGAAGGAGCCCATCCATGCCCGGCAATCCCCATCCGTACGTCGGTATGTGGGTCACCGCCGACCGACGGATCCGCCAAGAACTCCTCGCCAACGGCCGCTACGAGGAGGAACGCGACGGCCGCAAGCGCGCCTACACCGGCCGCTACACCGTCACGGGCACCCACCTGGACTACCAGGACGACCTGGGCTTCACCGCCACCGGCGACGTGCGAGAAGGCGTGCTCTACCACGAGCACCTCGTCCTGTACCGGGAGGAGGGCCCGTCATGACCAAAGACCGCCGGGTCAGCTCGTCCCGTCCCCCGGCGCCCGCACCGCGACACGACACGACACAACCACCGAACCGAGAGATCTGAGGGAGTTCCCATGGCAGGACAACGACTCGCCGGCAAGGTCGCGCTGATCACCGGCGCGACCGGAGGCATCGGCGCGGCGACCGCCGAGCTCTTCGCCCGCGAGGGCGCCCGACTGATGATCACCGATGTCGCCGAGAAACCGCTGCGCGAGCTGGCCGGCAGGATCGAGGACCTCGGCGCGGACGTAGCCGCCGCCCGCCTCGACGTCTCCTCCGCAAGTGAGTGGGACGAGGTGATCCACGTCGTGCGCGAACGTTTCGGCACGCTGGACGTGCTGGTGAACGTGGCCGGCATCGTGGACTGGCCCGGCGTCGAGGACACGGCCGAGGACGCCTGGGACCGCGTCATCGATGTCAACCAGAAAGGCACCTGGCTCGGGATGAAGGCCGCGATGCCGCTCCTGCGCGCGAGCGGCAACGCCTCGGTGATCAACACCTCGTCGGTGCTCGGGCTCGTCGGCAGCGGCGCGGCCGCGGCCTACCAGGCGTCCAAGGGCGCGGTACGCCTGCTGAGCAAGACCGCCGCGGTCGAGTACGCGCGCCAGGGCGTGCGGGTCAACTCCGTCCACCCCGGCGTCATCGCCACGCCGATGATCCAGGAGCTCCTGGACGAGCAGGGCGACCGCCAGCCGGACATCCAGCGCACCCCGATGCGCCGGGCCGGACGCGCCGAGGAGATCGCACCCGCCTACCTCTTCCTCGCCAGCGACGACTCGTCCTTCGTCACCGGCGCGGAGTTCGTGATCGACGGCGGCCTCACCGCGTACTGAGCAGCCGGACACCGAACGGCCAGGACCGCCGGCACGGTCGCCGCGCCGCGAATGGCCGCCCAAGCAGGAAGGAAAAGGACGATGACATCCACGATCGAGCCCGCCGAGCCCGCCGAGGCCACCGAGTCCACCGAGTTCGCCGGGAAGGTGGCCCTCGTCACCGGGGCCGCGCGCGGCGTGGGCAAGGAGACCGTCCGGCTGCTGCACCGCCGCGGCGCCCGGATCGTCGCCCTCGACCAGCGTCCGGAGGTCGCAGCGCTGCCCGCGGAGTTCCCCGGCGTGCATCCCTTGATCGGGGACGTCGCGGACGAGGCGATGGCCGAACGGGCCGTCCAGGAGGCCGTCGAGTTGTTCGGCGGTCTGGACGTCCTGGTCAACAACGCGGGCCGCACCTTGAACAAGCCGATCACGGACACGACGGCGCAGGACTGGGACGCGCTGATGGCGGTCAACGCGCGCGGCTCGTTCTTCTTCGCCCGCGAAGCCTTCCGCGTGATGCGCGAGCGCGGCGGCGGCGCCATCGTGAGCACCGGCTCCTACGTCTGCACCGTCGGCATGCCCGACGGCGGCGCCTACGCGGCGTCCAAGGGCGCCCTGGCCCAGCTCACCAAGGTCCTCGCGGTCGAGGGCGGCCCGCTGGGCATCCGGGCCAACCTCGTGGCCGCGGGCGTCATCGAGACCGACTTCCTCGACACCTTCCGCACCGACAGCCGCGCCTACCTGGCCTCCTTCGCCGATGCCCAGCCGCTCGGCCGCGTGGCCCAGCCCGAGGAGATCGCCGAGGTGCTCTGCTTCCTCGCCTCCCCCCGCGCCCGCTTCATCACCGGTGCCGTCGTCCCCGCCGACGGCGGCTTCACCGCAACGTGAGAACCAGAACACGACGAAGCCGCCGTCCAACGCCCGCGCCGCGACGGTGCTGCGCATGCTCCGCAAGCACGACGAAGCAACCGCCGCGGCCATATTCGCCCGAGCCTTCCCCACTACTGAAGGGAAGCGCGTGGCGTGGAAGGGGTCAGGCGAAGCGCTGGTTGGCGGAGCCGTTGCAGGGTTGGAGCGCCACGGCCTTGTCTGCGACGGGTTGGGTCAGGCAGAGGCCGTTGGCGGTGGCGGGACGGATCGTGCCGTCGGCGGGCATGGTCCATTGCTGGTTGGTGCCGCCGTGGCAGTCCCACAGGATCGCGGCGGTGGGGGCGGCGATGTCGCGGGAGTCCAGGCAGCGGTCGTGGGACAGGCCGGTGTGGATGGACTTGTACGCCGGGTCGTACCACCAGGTCTGGTTGCGTCCGCCGTGGCAGGTCCAGCCGATGACGGCGGTGTAGTTGCGGGACGAGCCGCCGTTGCTGTCCATGCACTGGCCGGTGGCCTGGTTCTTCAGCGGCTTGAACTTGTCGTCCCAGGCGCCGGGGTAGAGCTTGGCGGTGTTGGTGGAGGCGGGGTCGGCGCAGGACGCCTCGCGCAGTCCGGAGTCGTAGAACTGGCTGAAGCAGGACGCGAACGCGCCGTGCCCGGTGGCGTTGGGGTGGTAGGACTGCCGGACGGAGTTCTCGTCGGGCGGGAAGCTGCCGTCGTAGTAGAACCCGCGCGCCCAGGTGGTCTCGGTGCAGACCTCATGGCCGTGGAACAGGCGGGACGCGTCGAGGTAGTAGGCGCCGGACTGCTGGGCGGCCTTGCGGATGCCGCGTTCGAAGGCGGGGACGGCCTGGTTGCGTCCCCAGGCGGCGTCGGAGTCGTAGCCGAGGCAGCCGCCGGGGATCTTGCCGGGGAAGTTGGGGTTGTCGGCCATGTCGGGGCTGATGGGCGAGGGGTAGCTCATCAGGACGAGCTTGTAGGCGTCGTCGGTGTAGCCGGCGTCGCGCATGACGGTCTTGAGGTCGGTGACGGTGGCGGCGACCTTGGGGACCATGCCGTCCACGCGGGCCTGCCAGCCGGGGGCGTAGACCGGCTCGCAGGTGCCCTTGGACAGGATCCAGCGTTCGACGCAGTCGGTCATCACCGGCCCGAACTGGATGTCGTCGTTGGCGCCGACGACCAGGACGACCATCTTGACGCGGGTGTTGCGGGCCTTGATCGCCAGGTTGTCGCTCTGGACGAGCTGGTCGGCGTACTGCTTCTGGCCGCCGATCCTGATGTGGTAAGTCGCCGCCCCTGAGCAGGCGACGTTGGTGCTGACGTCGGCGGGGATGCTGGTGCGGTAGATCGCGGCGACCTGGGACCGGTGGCACCAGTTGGTCGGGCCGGTGGTGTCGGGCCAGTAGGACCCGGCGCCCTCACCGGAGATCTCCGAGTCGCCGAGCGACAGCAGCGAGGTCTTCCGGTCGTCCATCGGACGCTCTTCAGGGCTCCCGTACAGCTTGGTCGCCTCGGCCGCGCGGATCTGCTCCAGATCCGGCGGCAGCGGCGTGCTGGCGGCGAGGCCGGGAGCGGCGCTCGCGGTCGGGGCGGCGAGGGACAGGAGGGTGAGGACGGCGGTGGCCATGGCGGCGCAAGTCCGCAGCCGTCGCCTGGGGTGGGACATAGGGGGGACCTCCCGGGCTGGGGTGTTACCTCCGGTAATTACCGCCTGCAGCCCCTCCCCGGAAGACCCAAACATGAAAACCCCTCAACTTTCCCCCCACGCCCCGCCCGCCGTCGAGCCTCAAGCAGCAACCACCCGGCAGCAGCCCCCTCGACCCCGCCCCGACCGGGCGCCGATGGGAAATGTTCCAGAAGGGCTGTGTGTGGCGACTTTCGGTACGATCCGGGGATGGGAGCGGGCAATGGCCGCAGTCTGCGCGAGGTCCGCCGAATGCGTCGGCCGCGCTGCGCTTATCGGGGGGTCAGGGGTGCGGGCCGGGGGTGTTCGGGCCTTTGTTTGCTTGTTTGGGTGCCTCGGCGCGTAGTTCGGTGGCGGGCTGGCCGGGCCGGGCGGTGATGGTCTCGCATAGGTCCCGGATCGCCGCCAGCAGTGGTACGCAGGTGCGGACAAGTTCAGCGGCGGCGGCGAGCACGGCGGAGAGGGCGGTCAGCACCGCCAGGAGAGTCGTCATGAAGCCTCCTCGGTTCGCTCGATCGCCCGAGCCGGGTGGCGCGGGTCCGCCCATCCCGCCATTCCGCGCGGCCGCCTGTCATCCGCTCCAGTGTCAATTCACGGCGCCACCTGCGGAGACGTCATATCCGAGTCGGACCGGACCGGATCGCGGACGGCGCCGATGACGGCTTCAGGCGCGTCCGGCCCGGGGGACGGTCAGCTCGCCGAGCAGCTGGATGCGTTGCGGGAGTTGACCGGGCTGACCTCTCAGCGGCTTGCGGAGAAGGCGAGGGTGAGCCCCAAGACGCTCAGCGACTGGCGTAGCGGGACGATCCCCCGCGACGAAGAGAGCCTGCTGAAAGTCGTGCGGGCTGCACGCGAACATCTGCGGGCCAAGAACAGCATTCCCGGCACCCCTGAGACCCGGCGACTCCTGAACGACGGCTATTGGGAGCGCTTGTACCGCAATGCCAAAAGCGCGCGGAAGAACGCGGTCTCGCACGTCGCCGAGCGGGCGCAGGAAGTGTACGCCGGTCTCGATCCGCAGCAGCAGAAGGCGGTTCCCGGGATTCTGCTGCGCCTTGTCGCGGTCGGCGAGGACGCGGAGTACGCGCTGCGCTCGGCACGCGAAGAGGAATTCGCCACCGACCAGGCCACCGAGCAGGACGTCCAGGAGGTCCTCCAGGCATTCACCAAGTCCGGCGTCCTGGTCCGGACAGGAGACCGGATCATGCTCTCCCATGTCGCGCTGATCCAGGCCTGGCCTGACCTGCACGAGTGGGTGCAGGCCGAGAGCGGCGCTTTGGCCATCCATCAGGAACTCGCCGACGCGGCCCGGAGCTGGGAACAACTCGACCGCAACGGAAGTGTCCTGTTCCACGGCGCGATGCTGGAACGCGCACTGACCTTGACCGAACCGGGGCGTCACTTCAGCCTCAACCCCACCGAACGCGCCTTCGTCCACGAGGGGACGAGACTGGCGGTGCGCCGGGTTCGCCAGCGCAACCTGGTCATCGCCGTGCTGGCTGTGTTGCTCGTGGCCGCGATCGGGGCAGGAATGGGCATCTTCGTCCAGGGCCGTACGGTTACCCGGCAGCGCGACCGGGCCGTCGGCATCCGGATCGCGAACGTGGCCACCACGATGCGCCGCACCGATCCGGCCACCGCCAAGCAACTCGCAGTGGCCGCCGCGGCGCTCGCCCCTGGTAGCCACGAGGCCCGCAACGCCCTGATAACGCTGCACTCACAGTGGGAGCAGTACGTCTACCGGCCCCGGGGATTGGACGAGACCTGGAAGCGGGCCGTCGACGGGACCGGCCACCTGATGGTCTACGCGCGCGGCGACCAGGTCAGGGTCGCCGACGTCGATGCTCGGACGGTGGCGGCGTCCTTCACTCTCGGGGCCGAGCCCGGCCAGGACATCGCGGATCTGTCACTGTCGTCGGACGGGCGCCAGTTGGCGGTCGGCCTGCGCGGCGGGACCGTGGGCTTGTGGGACACCGCGACCGGACGGCGGGAACCGACGGCGATCCGCACGCCGGTGCCGTGGCCGGTTCCGCGGCTGAGCCCGAAGCGCACCCGCGTGCTGGTGGCCTCCAGCGGCGAAGCGAAGGCCGTCTGGGACACCTCATCGGGCAAGCCCGTCCTGACACTGCCGAGCCACACCGACGACGCCGGCACCGCCTTCACCCCCGACGACCGGTACCTGGTCATCGCGCGGGACATGACGCTGGAATTCTGGGACCTGACCACGGGCACGCAAGGCACGCGTCATCCGCCTTGTGGATCGCTTCCCGTCCGGGAAGCCTCGTGAATATTCGAGCCTGGCCGTGAGCCCCGATGGCCGGCTGCTGGCGTTCAGCGAGAGTCCGAAGCACAGGCCCGCCCTGGCCTCGCGGATGGGCATCGTCCCCCTGGACAGGTCGGACAACGTGGAGGTGAGCTGGCGGTCGCTGACCGCGGCGTTCGATCAGGGCACCCAGGTTCCCGTCTTCAGTTCCGACGGCAGGTACGTCGCCTTCAGCGGAATGATCTGGGAGACGGCCAATCCCGTCCCGCAGCCGGTCATGAAATACGCCGGTATCGCCTGCTCCGTCAATACGCTCGA
The DNA here is from genome assembly GCF_024172125.1 of Actinomadura rupiterrae. GTDB lineage: Bacteria > Actinomycetota > Actinomycetes > Streptosporangiales > Streptosporangiaceae > Spirillospora > Spirillospora rupiterrae. The sequence goes on along the minus strand of NZ_JAMZEA010000017.1, from coordinate 12,296 downwards.
AGGCCTGCCCACCTCCCTGCTGCGCTTCGGCCCCGGCGACCGCACTCTGCGCTGCGGCGGCGGCGACGCCGGCACGATGGTCCTGTCCCTCGACACGATCCGCGCCCCCGCCCTGCACGATGGGTGGACGAACGCACAATTCAGTCAGGACGGTTCGACCCTCCTGGCCGAGGACACTTACAGCCCTGGCGGATGGGAGGTCTGGGACGCCGTCCGCCACCTGCGCCGGACGACCCTGCCGCCGGACAAGAACGAGCTGGGCGCAAAGCAACGGCTCTCCCGCGACGGGCGGCTGCTGGCATGGACACACGACAACGGCGACATCGACCTCTGGGACGTCGCCTCGACGCCGGCCGTGAAGAAGGCAACCCTGCGCACCCGCCACCACGACCTCGTCGACCTCGCGTTCTCACCCGATGGGCGGACCGTGGCCGTGCTCGCCAACGAGCAGAGCCACTCGCTCCTCGAACTATGGGACGTCCGCGCCACAGCCGTGCAGCGCACCTTCACCACCCGGGAGCCGTCCGATCATGACGCAAGGGTCGTCTTCAGTCCCGACGGGCGTTCCGTGCTCGCCGCCGGCACCGACCACGGGCTGCTGGAGGTCGCGTCCGGCAAGCGGCTGATCGCCGCCGACTCCGGCATCACCACGGTCAACGCGGTGAGCAAGGACGGACTCGCCGCGGTGCCCTACACCGAGAATGTCTCCTTCTGGGACATCAGAACGCTCAAGCGGGTCTACGACGCCCGCCTCGGCTTCAACGTGAACCGCGGCGCCACCGCCTTCTCACCGGACGGCCGGCTCGGCGCGGTCGCCGACGACGACACCGCCGACATCCAGCTGTGGGACGTCGCCGCACGGCAGCCCTTGGAGCAGCCGCTGACCGGCTTCTACACCCCCGCGGGCAACATCAGCGGCGACATCGCCGCACTGTCCTTCACCCCGGACGGCTCGGCCGTGCAGGCGGTCGACTACTGGGGCCACCTGCGCACCCACCTCATCGCCCCCAAGAAGATCAAGACAGCCTTCTGCACCCAGTTCGGCCCCCTGCCCAAGGCCACCTGGAAGACATACCTCCCAGAAGTCCCCTACCGAAAAACCTGCTAGGAAGTCGCCTCGCCTGGTTCCGGTCGTCGCGCCGGCCGTCCAAGGAGTGGACCGAGGCTCACCAGGCGAGGGAGGACCCGGCCGGAGACCACGTCCTCCAAGCCGACCTCGACGCCCGCAGGGTTCGCGGCGACCGGATACCTGACCCTGACAAGGAGCCAATCCATGGGGGCCCTGTCATGGCGTGCGAAGTTGCCCTCCCGGGCGTCCGAAGCGGTGGACGCCGGATGGGCGGGTGGGGACAATCCGGTCATGAGCGATCGTGAAGCAGAGGGTCAAGTCGCAGACGATGCGAGCGCGGAGTCGCAGGACGCCCCCGAGGGCATCCGGCAGGGCGGGAACGTGTTCATCGGTTCCGCGCAGAGCGTGGTTCAGCTGGACACCTTCAGCGGGGAGCTGACGATCGGCGAAGTGCCGGCGGAGAAGCCTGGGGTGTTCGCTCGTGTCTGGCGCAGGGTGTTCACGCGATCGGGGCGCTGAGGCCTGGGCGGGCCGTATGTGGCGGGGGCGGGAGAGGGGGGTTACCCGGCGGGCATAGTGTCGGTGGCGGGGGTCACGATGGGTGGGTGGAGGACGACCGAGGAGTTCGCGAGGGGCTTCCCCGCCGCGCCGCTTCCGGCGACGCGGACCGCGCGTCCGATCTCGATCGGGTCGACCGCCTGCTGCTGCTGGTGACCGAGCTGCGGCGGGCCTCGCCCGGGGAGCTGGAGGCGGGAGAGCTGGCCGGGCGGGTGGGCGTGAGCGCCCGGACCGTCCGGCGTGACATGGAGCTGCTGGCGCACGGCGGGCTGCCGGTGCGGCACGAGCGCGGCCGCGGGTACGCGGTGGAGCCGGAGCCGGAGGGTGAGCCGCTGGATGAGGCGGCGTCGCTGGTGGGGCCGGTGCGCGACACGCTCGCCGAGGCGGTCCGCACGCGGCGGGTGGTGCGGCTGGTGTACACCGACCGGGACGGTGAGCGGACGGTCCGGGACGTGGAGGCGCACGGCCTGGTGACCGCGCCGTATGCCGAGTACCTGGTCGGCTGGTGCCGGATGCGGGAGGGGCCGCGGCTGTTCCGGCTGGAGCGGATCGGCGCGGCGTACCTGTCGGGGCGCGGTGCCGGGGTGCGGGATCTGGACGCGTTGCTGGCGGCGCTGCGGGTGCCGGTTCCGCGTCCGCCGGCCGAGCCCGCGCCGCGCGGTCCGGTCGCGCGGGACGCGGCGGGCGCGGCGCGGGCGCGCGCGTGGACGCTGGACCGTATCGAGTTCACGCGGACGCGCCTGCGCGAGGCCGTCGCGGCGGCGCGTTCGCCTGCCGGCCGTTCGCGCGCGTCCGATGGTGGTGTGGTGGCGTTGCGGGGGGTGCTGGGGCATCTGGCGGAGTGGACGCGGTGGCAGTCGGCGGCGGTGCGGTCGGCGGTGACGGGTGAGCCGCCGGTGGAGGCGGGGCGTCCGCCGGAGTATCCGGAGGGGTTCGCGCGGGTCGCGTCGTTCGACGCGTGGGAGTCGATGGTGCAGGACGCGATGGCGGTGCGGTCGCTGGGCGAGCTGGCGCGGGACCTGTCGCAGGTGCTGGAGGACCTGGCGCGGTGGGTCGCCGACAGCGACGACGCGGTGTGGCGGCGGCCGGTGCCCGAGCCGCGCCGGTTCGGGGCGGCGGGTCCGGCGCGTCCGCCGGCGGATCTGCTGGCGGGGTGGCGGGGGCCGCTCGCGCACATCGAGTGGCATCTGGACCGGTTGACCGAGGAGCCTCCCCCGCCGCCGGGCGGGGTGTCGGGTGAGGAGGAGCTGTGGGTGGTGGACCGCTGCCCGCTACAGCCCTGACCCGGCGGGGCCGCGCGGTGGCCCCTTCTGCGCGGCGGTGTCAGGTCCGGGGGTTGAGGGTGCGGGTGAACCAGACGGTCTTGCCCGGGGGGTGGGGGCAGGTGCCGTAGGCGGTGGCGAGGGCGGTGACCAGCAGGAGTCCGCGGCCGTCCTCGGACCAGTCCAGGACGGGCGGGGCGGACGGCGTCGGGGACTGGACGGCGGGCAGCACGGGGTCGTCGTCGGTGATCTCGCCGTGCAGGACGGGGGCGGTGGGCGCGCCGCGGAGGGTGAGGTGGAGCCGGACGGCGCCGGAGCCGTGGACGACGGCGTTGGTGATGAGCTCGTCCACGATGAGGATGATGTCGTCGAGGGCGGCGGGGTCGGCGGCGATGCGTCCGTTGCGGGCCCAGGCGCGCAGGGTGCCGGTGGTGAAGGCGCGGGCGTGGGCGGCGGCGCGGGGGTCGGCGGGCAGCGTCCATGCGGCGTCGATCCGCGACCATGCCGGGTCGGCGTCCGCGGCGACGGAACCGCCGAACCCGCTTCCGTCGAGAGAGCCGGGGCCGTCCGGCACGGGCGGCGTGAGGAGCGGGTTGTCGGGGCGGGCTGGTCGGCCGGGGGCGTCGTCCGGGTCGCCGCCGGGGGTGGCGGCGCCGGGTGGTGCCGGGCGGGGGCCCGGCCGGGGCGGGTCCCCGGCGGACTCGGGGTCCGCGGTGCGTTCGTCGTCGATTCCGAGCCCTTTGGTGCCCACTCCCCGACTCCTTTGCGCTGGTGACGCTGTCGCCGTTGTCGTTCGACCTGTTCCCCCGGGCGGGCCCGGTGATGGCGGCCGGTGGCCGGTTTGTGGCCGTGGCGAGAGGTCGCCGTGGCCCCGGCGCGGTCGCCGGCACGCGGTCCCCGGGGGCGCCGGCGGTTTCGCCGGCGGTGCTGCCGCCGTCCGTGCGGGGTGGGCGTCCGGCGCGTGCCGCGGGGTGCTTCAGTGTTGTTGACGCCGGGCGGGGCGGGCGGGTGCACGGGTGCACGGAACCGTCACCGGGTGGTGAGGTGATCGGGGACACGCGGGCCGGTGTGCGGGGGCAGTGCCCGGCAGCGGTTAGAGTGGTTGCCGTCGGTGTGGATTGTGTCCCCCGGGCTCTAAATGATGCCTTCGCGGAATACCGTCCGGCTGGAGCCGCGTTGTGCCTTTCGCCGTGAGGCGACCACCACACCGACTTAGACGTCATGAACGCCGAGGGCCTCGGCAGGAACCAGCTTCCTGCCGGGGCCCTCGGCGTTCGCGGGGTCAGGAGAAGGCGGTGAGGATCGCCGAGACGAACGCGGTGACGACGCCCACGGCGGCGATCACCACGGCGGCGATGAGGCGGACGCGGCGGCGGGGTGCGCCGCCGAGGGCGGTGAGGCGTCGGGCGAGCCGCGGGTCGTCCTCGATCAGCCGGTTCTCGATCTCGGCGAGGATCCGCTGCTCCTCCGTCGACAGCGCCATGCTCTGTACCTCCGGGGGGCCTGGTCAGGGTGCTGTGTTTGTCCCCCGTCGGGCGTGGTTTTACCCCCGGTTCACGGTCACCGTTGCGGCGCGGGCGGGCGGGCTCTCGCGGTGCAGGCGGTCCAGGGCGGTGACGGTGTAGGTGTAGGCGCGTCCGGGGCGGGCGGTGGTGTCGGTGAGGGTGAGGCGGGCGCCGGCGGGGGTGCCGGGGTCGCGGGCGGTGCCGATCAGCGCGGCGGGGTCGACGGCGGCGCAGCCGGCGCCGTGCCCGTCGCGGCGGTACACCGCGTAGGCGGTCGCCTGCCCGGGGCCGCCGCCGGAGCCGTCGCCGGTCGCGGTGGGCGGCGTCCAGGAGATCTGCACGCCCTGCTTGGCGGGGGCGGCGCGGACGTCGCGGACGGGCGCGGGCGGCTCCGACTTCTGCGCGAGAGCCGACCCCGCGGCGGGCGCCGGGGGGATCGCGGGGCGCGAGTAGTGGTCGCTGCGGACGCGGGAGGCGAACCCGCGGCGGTCGGCGGCGATGTCGGTGGCGGAGAAGAAGATGTCGCCGCGGACGGCGGGGTAGCGGGCGTTGAGGGCGAGGTGGCGGGACAGCTCGTCGGGGCGGCGCCAGGCGGCGTCCTCCCCGACGCGGTATCCGGCCTGGCCGATGCTGAGCTGGACGCCGGTCCCGGCGACCTGGCGGCTCCACCAGTCGACCAGGGTGCGGTAGTCGGCGGCGCGGTCGCCGAGGGGCCAGTACAGCTGCGGGGTGATGTAGTCGATCCAGCGTTTGCGGATCCAGCCGCGGGTGTCGGCGTAGATGTCGTCGTAGGACTGCAGGGCGCTGGTGGCCGATCCGGCGGGGTCGGTGGTCTTGTTGCGCCACACCCCGAACGGGCTGATCCCGAACCGGACCCAGGGTTTGGCCTGGTGGATCCGCGCGGACAGGGTCTGGACGAGGGTGTCGACGTTGCGGCGGCGCCAGTCGGCCTTGTTCATGCCGTGCCCGTAGGCGCGGTAGGTCGCGGCGTCGGGGAAGTCGCCGGACTCGGGGTAGGGGTAGAAGTAGTCGTCGAAGTGGACGGCGTCGATGTCGTACTTGTGGACGACGTCCATGACGGCGTTGGTGGCCAGGTCGCGGACCTGCGGCAGGCCCGGGTCGTACCAGAGCTGGTCGCCGTAGGTGCGGACCCAGTCGGGGTGCTGGCGGGCGGGGCTGGTGGCGGCGAGTTTGGACCGGTCGGTGTCCTGCGCGACGCGGTAGGGGTTGAACCAGGCGTGGAACTCCAGGTTCCGCGCATGGGCCTCCTTCACCATGAACGCCAGCACGTCGTAGCCGGGGTCCTTGCCGGGCGTGCCGGTCAGCACTGACGACCACGGCTCGTAGGGGGAGCGGTAGAACGCGTCGGCGTCGGGGCGGATCTGCACGACGACGGCGTTGAGGTTCATCGCGCGGGCGGTGTCGAGCAGGCGGGTGAAGTTCGCGCGCTGCTCGGCGGCGGGACGGGCCGGGTCGGTAGGCCAGTCGGTGCCGCCGACGGTCGCGATCCACATGCCGCGCAGCTGCCGGGAGCGGGAGTCGCCGGGCGCGGCGATGGCGGCGCATTCGGCGGGGACATCCTCGGCGTCGGCGGCGTTCTTGCGGGTGCCGCCGAACGCCGACATGCATCCGGTCGCGGTGGTCAGCGCGAGGACCGCGCCGGTGACGGCCGCCGCCGTCCGCCGCGCGGGCCCTGCTGTGCGCCGCGCGCGCCCGGGCCTGGGTGCGGGGTGCGGGGCGGGGGCGGGAGGGGCCGGACGGTCTGCCTGGGTGTTCCGCGATCGCGATGCCATAGCCGAGCCATTGTTACGCACCCGTTGCCGTGGTAACGCCGAAACAGCCGCGCTCGCGTGTTGCGTCCACTCCCCCGCGACGCCTCCCCCGCCACGTCCTCACCCCTCCCACCTGCGCTTTCCCGGCCCTCGGTCCGGTGGCGGCAAGGCGTCCGCGTCCGGCTCCTGCGGCTGCTTCCCGTCCGCCGGGCGACGGGCGGGGAAGGACCAAGGGGTCAGGCGTTCTCGGCGGTGAGCTCGACGGGTTCGGCGATGACGTCGACCATCGCGCCGTTGCGCAGGACGGTGATCGGCAGGGGCCGTCCGATCGCGTCGGCGAACATCAGCCGCTGCAGGGACTGGGCGTGCGACACCGGGGTGCCGGCGGCGGCGAGGACCAGGTCGCCGCGGCGCAGCCCGGCGCGGTCGGCGGGGCTCGCCGGGACGACCTCGGCGACGCGCAGCGCGTCCTGCTGCCCGGTGCGCTCGCGCAGCTGCGCGGGGACCGGGACGGGCGCGGCGACGACGCCGAGGTAGGCGCGGCGGACGCGGCCGTCGGCCATCAGCGCCGCGATGATCCGGCGGGTGGTGGCGTTGACCGGGACGGCGAGGCCCACGCCGACGCCGGCGACGGCGGTGTTGACGCCGACGACGCGGCCGCGCCAGTCGGCGAGAGCGCCGCCGGAGTTTCCGGGGTTGAGGGCGGCGTCGGTCTGGATGACGTCCTCGACGATCCGGACGGCGCTGCCGCTGCGGGTCGGCAGGGACCGGCCGAGCGCGGACACGACCCCGGCGGTGACCGATCCGGCGAGGCCGAGGGGGTTGCCGACGGCGACGACGAGCTGCCCGACGACCAGGGCGTCGCTGTCGCCGAGCGGTGCGGGGGCGGGGGCGGGCCCGTCGGCGCGGACCACGGCCAGGTCCGACAGGGGGTCGGTGCCGACGGTGGTGAACGCGGTGGTGGTGCCGTCGGCGAAGGCGGCCTGCCCGCCGGTGGCGGTCCCGACGACGTGGGCGTTGGTCAGCAGGAACCCGTCGCCGGTGAACACCACGGCCGATCCGGCGCCCTCGCGTCCGCGGTGCCGCACGCGCAGCCCGGCGACGCTGGGCGTCAGGCTCCGGGCGACGTCGGACACGACCCGCGAGTAGTCGTCCAGCGGGCTCTCACCGCCGTCGCGGCCGTCGGGCTTGGGGTCGGGGTCTGGTTGGGGGAACATCGCACCTCCCGATGATTACATAGTTACACGTAAACATCGGGAGGTGAACGGCTCTTCCCGTGCGGGTTCCGCCGCAGGTCGCTCGCGGGCCGGGCGGACGGTTCAGCGGAGGGTGGACAGGCCGCCGTCCACGTGCAGGACCTGCCCGGTGATGTAGGACGCGCGGTCCGACAGCAGGAACCCCGCGGCGGCGGCGACCTCGTGGGCGGTGCCCTGGCGGCCGAGGGGGACGAGCCGGGCGGTGCGGTCGCGGTCGGCGTTGCCGGCGGAGGCGGCGCGTCCCATCACGGTGTCGATGAGGCCGGGCGCGAGCAGGTTCGCGCGGACGCCGCGGGGTGCGGCCTCGGCGGCCAGGTGCCGGAGCAGCCCGGTGAGCCCGGCCTTGGACGCGTCGTAGGACGGGGACCGCGAGCCGGGCTTGGTGCCGGCGAGGGACCCGATCAGCACGATCGCCGCGCCGGGTTCCAGCAGCGGCAGCGCGGCCCGCGCGGACAGGAACGGCGCGCGCAGGTTCACGGCCAGGACGCGGTCCCAGTCGGCGGGGTCGGTTCCGGCCAGGCCGTAGCCGATGCCGATCCCGGCGTTGTGGACCAGGCCGTCCAGGCCGCCGAGGGCCGCGGCGGCCTGCTCGACGGTGCGGGCGGCCGCGCCGGGGTCGGCGGCGTCGGCGGCGGGCAGCGCGTGCGCGGTGCCGCCCTCGTCGGTGATCATGCCGGCGGTGCGGCGGGCGGCTGCGGCGTCCAGGTCGGAGCAGGCGACGGCGGCGCCCTCGCGGGCGGCGGCGAGCGCGATCGCGCGGCCGTTGCCGGGCGGGGCGTCGGGGTCGTCGCTGGGGCTGGTCCCGGCTCCGACGACCAGGACGCGGCGTCCGGCGAGCAGCGGACCGGGGGTGAAGGGCGACGCGGGGTCGTGGGGGGTGGGCGGCATGGCCCGCACCCTAACCATCCCGCGCCCCGGCGCGACAGGCCCGTCGCGCAAGGCGATCCGGCGATTCCATGCCCTCTCGTTGGGAGTCGATCCACACCTTCGCTCCTTGCGGCGCGGGAATGCGGATCGTCCCGCGGGCCGCGGCCGCCGGACGCGGGGTTTTCGGTTCGAGGACGGGGCGGACGGGCGGTTAGGGTCGTGCGCATGGTGAACGGGGTCGAGGCGGACGTGGTGGAGCGCGCGGCGGGCGTCGGGGGCGAGCTGGTGCTGCGCCGCGCCGGGGAGCACCACGAGATCATCAGCAACGGCGTGTTCCTGATGGACACCCGCAACGGGGAGTCCGAGCGGCTGCTGGTGACCGCCGCCGTGGCGGCCGTGGACGGCGGCGAGGACCGCGGTGAGGACGGCGGCGGGGACGGTCGGGGCGGGGGTGTGAGTGTGCTGGTCGGCGGGCTGGGCGTGGGGTTCAGCCTGGCCGAGGCGGTGCGGCTGCCGCGCGTCGGGGCGGTGACGGTGGTGGAGCGGGAACCGGCGGTCGTCGCCTGGCACGACGGCCCGGACGCGCCGCTGCGGCCGTTCTCGCAGGGCGCGGTGGACGATCCGCGCGTCCGCATCGTCACGGCCGACCTGGTCGACCACCTCGCCTCCGACGCGTCCCGCTACGACGTGCTGTGCCTGGACGTCGACAACGGCCCCGACTGGACGGTCACGCCCGGCAACGCCCGCCTCTACGGCCCGGACGGCCTGGACCTGCTGGCCGCGCGCCTGTCGGACCGGGGCGTGCTGGCGGTGTGGAGCGCGGGCGCGGCCCCGGCGTTCGAGGACCTGCTGCGGAGCCGGTTCGAGCGCGTGGAGGTCCTGCCGGTCCCGGTGCCGCGCGGCGAACCCGACGTCGTCTACCTCGCCCACCGCGCCTGACGCCCTTCCGGAATGTTCGCCCGCTTCCTGCACGGCGCCCGCCGCGCGCTCGCGGGGTCCCGGCCTGCGCCGCCCCGACTCCTTCTGGTCCCGCCTTGGGCGGCTGGGGTTCTGCGTCCGGTTCTCGTCCCTGTTGCGGGAGGGACGGGTTAGGGGGTGTCGGCGCGGGTGTGGTGGCCGGTCGGGGGATGGCGACAAAGCCGGGTGGGTGGATCTTGTAGGGCGGGTGATCCCGCCGCTCCGGGACGTTCGCTAGTTTCGTCCCAACACGCACGTTTTGTGGAGGTTGCTGTGTCCACCGCTCACGCCGCCCCGGCGCCCCGGCGTCCCGCCGCCGTCCTGTCCGACCTGCTGCCGGGCGCGCTCGCCCGCGACGCCGCGCTGGTGGCGGGGTCGGCCGCGCTGGTCGGGGCCGCCGCGCAGATCTCGATCCCGCTGCCGGGCACGCCGGTGCCGGTGTCGGGGCAGACCTTCGCCGTCCTGCTGGCGGGGGCGGCGCTCGGCCGCACCCGCGCGGCGCTCGGCATGCTGCTGTACCTGGCGGCCGGTGTCGCCGGGGTGCCCTGGTTCGCCGAGGGGTCGTCCGGCGCGTCGATGCCGTCGCTGGGGTACGTGCTGGGGTTCGTGCTGGCCGCGGCGGTCGTCGGGCGGCTGGCCGAGCGGGGCGGTGACCGCACGCCGCTGCGGACGGTCGCGACGATGACGTTCGGCACCGTCCTGATCTACCTGGTCGGCGTCCCGTACCTGATGGCGTCGCTGCACGTGGGCCTGGACAAGGCGCTGCACCTGGGCGTCACGCCGTTCCTGGCCGGGGACGCGCTGAAGGTGCTGCTGGCAGCGGGGCTGCTGCCGGTCGCGTGGCGTTTCGCGGGCCGCCGCACCTGATCGCCCGCCTGGTCGGCTGCTCGAAGGCCCGCTCCCCCGCCGGTTCCGCGGCGGGAAGGGCGGGCTTTCAGCTTTTCCGCCGCCGCCGTTCGGCGGGCTCTGCGTCAGCGTTCTGTCAGTGTTCGGGGGGCTTGCAGGCGGGCGGGCGGTGTGGCGCAGGCCTCAGCGCGCGCTTGCACCCCGCCGGTTTGAACGGGTTCAAAACTCCCGTAGAGTGGCGCTTGTGAAGCTCGCCGTGCACGCACCCGGCCGCCTCGTCGTCCGCACCGCTCCGGTCGCCGACCCCGGCGACCTGCTGGCACGGCTCCCGCACCCCACCGCGCTGGCCTGGGTCCGGCACGGCGACGGCCTGGTCGGCTGGGGCGAGACCGCGCGGCTGGAGCTGCCCGGCGGGCACGACCGGTTCGCGGCCGCCGACGCGTGGCTGCAGGAGGTGTTCGGCGGCGCCGAGGTGGACGACCCGCTGCGGCTGCCCGGCACCGGCCCCGTCGCGTTCGGCAGCTTCGGCTTCGACCCCAAGTCGGCGGACTCGGTGCTGATCGTCCCCCGGTACGTGCTCGGGCGCCGCGACGGCCGCGCCTGGCTCACCACGATAGGCGACCCGTCCGAGCCCCTCCCCGACGATCTTCACGGGACGCTCCCGCCGCCGACCGCGTCCGCGCCCCCGGGGCGGCTGACCTGGAGCGACGGCGCGCGCAGCGCCCCGGCGTGGGAGCAGGCCGTCGCGACCGCCACGGGCCGGATCCGCGCGGGGCACCTGCGCAAGGCGGTGCTGGCGCGGGACCTGATCGCGCACGCGTCCCGCCCGATCGACGCGCGGGTGCTGCTGGAGCGCCTGTCGGCCCGCTACCCGACCTGCTACACCTTCGCCGTCGCGGGCCTGGTCGGCGCGACACCCGAGCTGCTGATCCGGCGCAGCGGCGACACCGTCGACTCGCTGGTGCTGGCCGGGACGACCGCGCGCGGCACCGGCCCCGCCGACGACGACGCCCGCGCCCGCGAGCTGTTCCGCTCCGGCAAGGACCGCGAGGAGCACTCCTACGCGGTCGACATGGTCCGCGACGCGCTCGCGCCGCTGTGCACCGACCTGGACGTCCCGGACGAGCCGGAGCTGCTGCGCCTGCCGAACGTGACGCACCTGGCGTCGCCGGTGCACGGCCGCCTCGCCGCGCACCGCACCGTCCTGGACGTGCTGGCGGCGCTGCACCCGACCCCCGCGGTGGCGGGCACCCCCACCGACCGGGCGCTGGAGCTGATCCGGGAGCTGGAGGGCATGGACCGCGGCCGGTACGCGGGCCCGGTCGGCTGGGTCGACGCGCGCGGCGACGGCGAGTGGGGCATCGCGCTGCGCTGCGCGGAGCTGGACGGGACCCGCGCGCGGCTGTTCGCCGGCTGCGGCATCGTCGCCGACTCCGACCCGGCCGCCGAGCTGGCCGAGGCGCAGAACAAGTTCCGCGCCATGCAGGAGGCCCTCGAAGGCTGACCCCTCCCGTCCGCGCCTGGCCGCTCCGGTTCGCCGCTAGAGCAGGGCGGGGGCGAGGGTGCGCCACTGCGGGAGCGGGAGCGCGGACGGGTCGTCGGTAAGGACCTGGACGCAGACGTGGTCGGCGCCCGCCTGCAGGTGCTGGTGGACGCGTTCGCGGATGTCCTCGACGTCGCCGTGGGCGACGATCGCGTCGACGACCCGGTCGGTGGGGCCGCCTGCGGGGCCGGCGGTCATGTCGTGGTCGTCGAAGCCGAGGCGGCGGAGGCTGGCCCGCTGGTGCTCGGCCATCTCCACGTAGCCGCGGACGTGCGCCCGGGCGGCGTCCCGGGCGCGGGTGCGGTCGCTGTCGAGGACGACGGCCTGCTCGACGCCCAGGAACGCCTCCGGGCCCATGATCTGCCGGGCGCGCTCGGTGTGCTCGACGGGCACGAAGTAGGGGTGCGCGCCCCAGGTCCGCCGCCCGGCCAGCTCCAGCATCTTCGGCCCGAGCGCCGCCAGCACCCGCCGCGCGGGCTCCGGCGCGACGGGGGCGTGCGCGGGGACGGCGTCCATCGCGTCGAGGTAGGCGCGCATGGTCGGGACGGCCCGTCCGACCGCGGGCATGGCGTACCCGTCGAGGGAGCCGGCGTCGCCGATGCGGTGCCCGCCGAGGCCGAGCAGGTAGCGGCCGGGGAACGCCTCGCCGAGCGTACGCTCG
>NZ_JAMZEA010000016.1 GCF_024172125.1 Actinomadura rupiterrae | reverse complement strand
TGGCCGCGCGGATCGTCGCGCTGGACGTCGTGGAGAGCAAGCGCGACCTGGCGCTGCAACTCGGCGCGACCGACGCCGTGGCGGGCGGGCCGGACGCGGTGGAGGCCGTCCGGGAGCTGACCCGCGGCGGCGCCGAGAAGGTGATCGACACGACCGGGGTCGCGCCCGTCCTGGAGCAGGCGTACGCGGCGACCCGGGCGGGCGGCACGACCGTGACCGTCGGGCTGCCCGACCCGTCCGCGCCGCTGACGCTGCCCGCGCTGAGCCTGGTCGCCGAGGAGCGCACGCTGCGCGGCAGCTACCTGGGCTCGTCGGTGCCGCGCCGGGACGTCCCGCGCTTCGTCGGGATGTACCGGTCCGGGGTGCTTCCGGTGGACGCGCTGCTCTCGCACCGGCTGACCCTGGACGAGGTGAACGCCGGCTTCGACCGCCTGCACGACGGCACGGCCGTCCGCCAGGTGATCACCTTCTGACCGGGCGGGCGGCCCCCGGCGGCCCGGCGGCTTTCTGATTCCGGGCGGCGGGGCTGAGTTTCGCCTGACCCGCGGCCAGGAAGAACCCGGACCATGACGCAATTCAAGATCGTGTACGGACCCGCCGAGAGCCCGGTCACCGAGACCATCGACGCCGACCAGATCGTGGAGGAGGAGGGGATCGTCGTCTTCTTCAAGGGCGACGAGGCGCTCATGCGCGTCCAGAAGGAGAACCTCCACAACGCCGAGGACCTCCCGATCGAGCGGTGACGATCGGAAGGCCCTCGGCGCGCGGCGACGGCGGCTACGGCCGCTCGGCCCGCTCGGCCTCGGTGTTGAGGTGCGAGCGGCGGCGGCCGTAGCCGAAGTAGACGACGCAGCCCAGCACGAACCAGACCGCGAACCGCACCCAGGTCTGCCACTGCAGGAACGTGATCAGCCAGATCGAGAAGCCGATCCCGATCGCCGGGACGAACGGCATCAGCGGCGTCCGGAACTCGCGCGGCAGGTCGGGCCGCCGGTAGCGGAGCACGATCACCGCCGCGCACACCACGATGAAGGCCAGCAGGATGCCGATGTTGGTCAGCTCGGCCGCCTCGGCGATCGGGAAGAACCCGGCGATCAGCGCGGAGCCGGCGCCGAGGATCCAGGTGATCCGGGTCGGCACGTGCCGGGTCGGGTGGGTGTGCGCGAACCACGCCGGGAGCAGGCCGTCCCGGCTCATCGCGAACCACACCCGCGCCGCGCCCATCATGAACGTGAACAGCACGGTCAGGATGCCGATGATCGCACCGACCGCGATCACGAACCCGACCCCGTTCATCCCGACGCTCTTGAACGCCGAGGAGAACGCGGCGTTCGGGTTGATGTCCCTGTAGTTGATCATGCCGGTCAGCACCAGGCAGGCCAGCACGTACAGCACCATCGAGATCCCCAGGGACAGCAGGATCGCCGTGGGCATGTGCTTGCGCGAGTCCTTCGACTCCTCCGCGGCGGTCGACATCGCGTCGTAGCCGAACACCGCGAAGAAGACCGTCGCGGCCCCGGTGAACGCGCCGCCCCAGCCGTGCGGGAAGAACGGCGTGTAGTTGCCGGTCTTGATCTTGAAAACGCCGACCACGATGACCAGTAGCACGATCGCGATCTTCAGGTAGACCGCGGCGGTCTCGAACCGCGCGGCGTTCTTCATGCCCAGGTTCAGCACGTAGGCGATCAGCAGGCAGAGCACGACCGCGAACAGGTTGATCTTGTAGCTGTGCGCGGCCACCCCGTCCGGTTCGGTGCCCGGCGCGCCCATCATCCAGTTCGGCAGGTGGATGTGCAGGAAGCCGAGGAGATCGGCGAAGTAGCCGGATATGCCGATCGCGACGACGGCGACGATCGCGGTGTACTCCAGGAGCAGGTCCCAGCCGATGGCCCAGCCGGTGAACTCGCCTAGCACCGCGTAGCCGTAGGTGTAGGCCGATCCGGCGCGCGGGATCATCCCGGCGAACTCGGCGTAGGAGAACGCGGCGGCGGCGCTGGCGATGCCCGCTACCAGGAACGACACCAGGACGGCCGGTCCGGCGTCCTTGTGCGCGACGGCCCCCGCGAGGGAGAAGATCCCGGCGCCGATGATGCCGCCGATGCCGATCGCGGTGAGCTGCCAGAGGCCGAGCGTCTTCTGGAGCGCGGTGTCGGCGGGGCCGCCGACCGACTCGTCCTGGATCTGATCGACGGGTTTGCGCCGGGTGAGGTCTCTCAGCAGGGTCATCAGCGTCCCCTCCTCCGCGAGGCCCCTCGTCGTCGAGGGGCTTCCGCGATCGTCACACATCACTATCGGACAGGAAAGATCCCCCATTACGGTGCGTTAACTCCTCGAACGCGATGATCGGCGGATGACGACCCGACGGAACCTGCTGGCCGCGGCGGCCGCGGCGCCCCTCCTGGCGGCCTGCGACGGCGCCCGGCACGGCGCGGCGCGGGCCGCCGGAACCCCCGGCGACCTGGTGATGATCATCCGGCACGGCGAGAAGCCGGCCGCCCATGGCGCGCCCTACGGGGTCACCGCGGACGGCGAGCGCTCGGACGGGTCGCTGACCGTCCGGGGGTGGACGCGGGCGGGCGCGCTGGCGGCCCTGTTCGCCGATCCCGCCCGGGCGGTCCTGCACCGCCCGGACCGGATCTTCGCCGCGAGCCCCGAGGGCGGCAAGGCGCTCCGGCACAGCCAGACCGTGACGCCGCTGGCCGAACGGCTGGGGCAGCACCTCGACCTGTCGTACGGGAAGGGGCACGAGAAGAAGCTCGGGAAGCACCTGGCGGGGCTCAAGGGCGTTTCCCTGGTGGCGTGGGAGCACCACGCCATCCCGGACATCGCGGCGGGTCTGGGCGCGTCCACTCCTGGCTGGCCGGACGACCGCTTCGACCTCATCTGGCTCTTCACCCGGACGGCGTCCGGCTGGACGTTCTCCCAGGCCCCGCAGTTCCTGCTGTCCGGCGACCGGCAGGTCTGATCAGGTCGGGCGGGCGCGGCGGAGCTCGGCCCGGACGATCTGGGCGAAGTCCTGCAGCAGCCGCGTCCGCCTGCCGGTCGCCCACACCAGTGCCCATTCGATGGGCGGCGCGTCGCGGATCGGCAGGTAGGCGACACCCGGATACGGGTGGTAATGCGTCATATGGGCGCCGAACGGGAAGGCGCCCTTGCCCGACCCGATGTAGGCCAGCGCCTCGGCGACCGAGTGGATGTGCGGGCCGCGCGCGATCGGCCGTCCGCCCGGGGTCTCCCGAGGCGCGCGGTCGTCGTTCCAGCTGTCGGGCATGTACGGCGCGGTGAGGATCGGGATCTCGGCGAGGTCTTCGAGCGCGACGTCCGGCTTCCGGGCGAGCGGGTGCCGGGCCGGGAGCGCCAGCACGCGCGGCTCGGCGAGCAGCACCGGCCCGACCGAGAGGTCCGGGGCGAGGACGGGCAGGCTCGCGTTCATCACGTCCACGTCGCCGAGTTCGAGCGGGCGGAAGGCGTCCCCGGCGGAGATCTCGCTGATCGCCACCCGGACGTCCGGACGGCGCGCCCGCAGCACCTCGGCGGCCTCGACGAACAGCCGCGTCCACAGGATGTCGAACGCCCCGACCCGCAGCGTCCCCTTGACGCCCCGGGCGGTCGCGGCCGCGTTGGCCAGCGCGTCCTGGACGCCGCGGTAGGGCGGCTCCAGCTCGTCCAGGAGCTGGCGGCCGAGGTCGGTGAGCGCCACCCGCCTGCTGGTGCGCTCGAACAGCGCACCGCCGACGCGCCGCTCCAGCGACGCGACGAGCTGGCTGACCCGCTGCCGGGAGACCTGGCGGCACTGCGCGGTCCGGCCGAAGTGCAGCTCCCGCGCCAGGACGAGGAAGGTCTCCAGCTCCGCGTGATCGGCAAGTGGCACTTGCCGATCGTACTGGAACTCGCCGTTGATGCAGGTGAGACCGGCTTGGAACGATCGATCACCGGATCTGTTCGATCAGTGGGGGTTCGCATGCAGCAGGTACGGGATCTCACGAGCAGGGTCGCCCTGGTCATCGGCGGCACCCGCAACCAGGGCGCCGCCATCGCCGCGAACATCGCCTCCCGCGGCGCGACCACCGTCATCACCTACGCCAACGACGACGCCGCGGCCAAGGAGACCGTCGAGGGCCTCGACAAGCGCTGGGCGGCCACCGAGGCCGTCCGCTCGGACGCCACCCGGGCCGACGAGGTGAACGCCCTCTTCGAGGACGTCGTCACCCGGCACGGACGGCTCGACGTGGTCGTCCACACCCCCGGCGCGTTCATCAGCAAGCCCCTCGCCGACCTCACCGACGCCGACTTCGACCACCTGATCAACCTCAACACCCGCAGCGCCTTCAACACCCTCCGCGCCGCCGCCCGCCACCTGTCCGACAACGGCCGGTACGTCGTCCTCTCCACCCCCCTCACAACCGGCCTGCACTCCGGCTCCAAGGCCGCGGTGGAGCAGATGGTCCTGGCGGCGGCCAAGGAACTCGCCGCCCGCGGCATCACCGTAAACGCCGTAGCCCCCGCCCCGCGAGACGACATCACCACGGTCGTCGGCTGGCTCCTCTCCCCAGAAGCCACCTGGCTGACCGCCCAAACCCTCCGCCCCAACCCCACCCTGCTCTGAGCCCTGGGGTCACGCGGCGGCGGGCTTGCTGGCCGGCTGGAACCGGAAGGACACGGCCTCCATCAGCGGCTTCCGCTTGGTGTTCTGGAACGCCGCCACCTTCCAGCTCCCGTCCTCGCGGACCATCGAGTAGGTCTGGACCTTGTCCAGCTTGGCGGGCCGGTCACCGCCCTTGTAGGTCGCGCCGCGCGTGACCACCAGAGCGCTGTCCGGCCCGGTCAGCCGCACGCTCAGCGTCTCGGACGCGAGCTTCGTCCCCTTGATGAAGCTGTCGAACAGCACCTGGTGCGCCCGCCCGATCTCGTCCGCCCCCTGGTACAGCGTCCCGACATACGTGATGTAGGTGGCATCGCCGGTGAACTCGGCCCCGTAGGCGGCCCCGTCCCCAGCGTCCCAGGCGGCGGTGAGCCGCTCCAGCACAGAAACGATCGCCGCAACATCCGCAGCCCGCGAGGTGGTGCTCTCCATGACGACTCCTTCATCTGCTCGTTAGAAGTAACTTCCTGAAAGAAGTTTCTTCGTTTAAGAAGAGATTAGGTCGCACGCCTGCCCCTGTCAACACCGCGGGCGGCCGTCCGAAGCCGAAACCTGTTACGCCTGCGCGACGTTCACCGGACGGACGGCTGGAGGCGTTCTTTAGGCGCGGCAGGTCGGGTTGCGGTTCGGCGCCGACGAGGCGGGGCGACCTCGTCCCGGAGCTGTCATTGGTGGAGAACGCCTCGCTGCCTCTGGTCTTCTCGGGTGTGCGGCCGCCGACTCGCCGTCCTCGGCGCCGCGCTGACGCCGTGGCGCTGCCCTAGGGTGCTTCCGCGCGCACTATGTGCCGGCGCCGGCGCCGCCGTGACCACCCCTCAAGGACGCCCGATCGCCACGATCACCGTGCCGACGACCCAGCTGGCCGTCCGAGTCGGCGGAACCCTGTTCCCGGAGGCGGGCAGCGGGCTGTTCGTCGCCAGCGCCACGCCCGGCCTGCGAAAATTCCTGAACGCACCCCACCAGCGGCTCACGATCGTGATGACGGACGGACGGCCCTCGTGCTGCTAGCAGCGTCCACCCGCCGCCTCATCGGCCCGATCACCCCCGACGAACTCCCGCGCGACCTGTGACCGAGCTCAGCCCTCCAACTCCCGAACACGTCGAACCAGAACCCGCCAGTCCAACCCGTCCAACGCCAAGTCCCCCGCGGCCGGATCCTTGGAATCCCGAACCCCAACCGTCACACCGAGTTCAGCAACCTCAACGCAGTCCCCGCCTTCGTGCGCGCTGCGGCTGCTCTTCCGCCAGTTCAGAGGGCTGGTCGCGCCAGTCTCGTCGAAGTCCGACAGGGACGCCACCTCGACGCAGTCTCCGCCTTCATGACCGCTGTAGCTGCTCTTGCGCCAGCGGGCCTGGCTGGTCATGCGAAGTCCTTGATGCGGTGTGTGAGGGCTTGCCACCCCTTGACGCTCAGGATGATTTTCGGGCCCTCAGCATCTTTGGAGTCGCGAAGGCCGACCAGGCCCGCAAGGTCCGCGACCTCAACGCATTGCCCACCCTCGTGCCCGCTGTGACTGCTCTTGCGCCACCGCACCGCTGCTTGGTCCGCCAGCTTCACAGTTCCTCCAGGAGTCTCCTGATCAGAGCTAGTGACTCTGATATGGGAAGTGCATAACCCGCGATCGTCTCGTACCGCAACAGGTATTTGGCGGCACGTGCCCGCTCACTGATCAGCATGCCACTTCCTGCCGACTCCGTATAGGCGACGTGGCTGCCGTCATCCAGGCCGATGACGGTGAAGGCGCCGGTGAGGCCCGGGTAGTAGCCCGTGCCCTCGTTAATCACGTAGATCGTGACGGACGGCAGTCGGGCGACGTCGAGCAGATTCTTATACTGCTCGCGCATCAGCTTCTCGTCACCTACCTTCCTGCGCAGAGCCATCTCATCCATGATGAAGAAGCAGCGTGGTGGCTTCTCCTTCGCAAGGAGCGCCTGGCGGCTCAGCCGTTCTGCTAGAAGGTGTTCGGCCATGCCGGGTTCGATCTCTTTGGAGAGTTCCCACATGCGGAGGAAGATGCCGTCGGTCTTGAAAAAGGTGTCGAGGTCGATGGCGCTGTCTTTGGAGATCTTCCGTCCGACCTCCATCCTGGATATCCAGGTGGACGAGCAGCCGAGCCGTTCGGCGAGCTGCTCCTGGGTGAGGTCGAGCGCGGTGCGCTTGCGCTGCAACTCGCGGCCGAAGAACACGAGCGCGGGATTGGGGGCATCCGGCATGACGGCGACCTTCCCCGGGGGTGATTGGACGCGCGGGTCCAGCTCGGGATCTTCCGAGAATAACGGCCCAAGAATGATGCTGATCTCGTGAATGAAAAATGGGAGGTATGGTGAATATTTCCCCTTTGTGAATGGGTGATGGAGCCTGATCCCTTGGTTCTGGTTCGCCGCAGCGGTTGCGTGCAGTAGGGACATCTGTCGTGCAGGTCAGTAGACCCGGGCTGATCGGTGCTCCACGATGCGTGTGTCGATAGGGAGGTTGCAAAATGCGTCAAAACGTTCACGGGAGCGCTGACCTGCGGCTCACCTTCGTCTGCAAGGATCCGGACTCGACGGGCGACGACGACTGCGCGGCCTTCTACCGCACGAGTCGTGGAACCTGGGCTGTCCAGGGTGTCCTCCACGCGGATCCGGACGTGCTCAGCCAGCTGAGAGGGTTGAAGGACGACGAGGGCCTGGTCGAGATTCCGGGGGCCCTGGTCGATCTGCTGGTCCGGACGCATCCAGAGGAGAGGGCGTTGGATGGAACTGCTCTCGGTGCAGCAGCGCGGCAAGGTGCTCAGCGGGGTGCGAAGCCTGCTCAAGGTGGAGTTGCGTGACCACTACGCCATGGACGATGCGTTGTTCGCATCCTGGCGGGCCGGTGACCTCGGTGCGGTGAGGCGGGCGGCGGAGGCGTATCGGGACACGTTCGAAGCCAGGCGGTACGAGCGCTTCGGGCGGGTCAAAGTCGTCTCCGAGCCGTTGTCTGAGTACCACCGGTTCGTCCTGGACTTCAGTGCCCTTGCCATCGAGCTGACCGGTGCGGACATCCGCTGGCTGCCGCGCCGGCTGACGTCCGGGCTGCTGCTTCCGGGCAACGACTTCTTCGTCCTGGACGGCGAGAAGGCCCTCTTCAACGTCCTGGACGGTGACGACAACCTCGCAGAGGTGCAGCTGTACCGCGAGCCGGAGGTGGTCAAAGCGTGCCTGGAGGCGTTCGCCGCCGCTTCTGCCCTGGCCGTTCCCCTTCATGAATACGCGGCAGGCTAGGTACTCTTCGTCGCAGTGTCAGAGCAGGCGAACGCCGCTCGGAAGGCGTTCGCCGAGCGGCTCAGGGACATCCGCAGGGACGCGGGCCACACCGGGCTGGAGCTGGCCGCGCGGACCGGTATCAACAACGCCCGGATCTCCCGGATCGAGCACGGCAAGGCGAAACCGACCGAGGACGACATCCGGAAGTGGGCCATCGCCTGCGGTGTCGCGCGGCTGATCCCCGAGCTGATCCCCGAGCTGATCGCCGTCCATCGCGAGGTCGAGCAG
This sequence comes from Actinomadura rupiterrae, assembly GCF_024172125.1. Lineage (GTDB taxonomy): Bacteria > Actinomycetota > Actinomycetes > Streptosporangiales > Streptosporangiaceae > Spirillospora > Spirillospora rupiterrae. The sequence goes on along the minus strand of NZ_JAMZEA010000016.1, from coordinate 238,061 downwards.
ATGTGGCTCGAACACCGCCGCGAGATGCGCAAGGGCCAGGTCCACATCCAGTCGCGCTCCGGTCCGCTCTACGAGGACACAGAGCTGCTGCGGGTCTACGAGTCCACCGTGGTGCCCGGCATCCTTCAGACGCCTCGCTATGCCCGGGACGTCCTTCGGATCAACGCCGCCATCCACGGCCTGCCCTTCGAGGACGTGGAAAGGGCCGCCGCCGCCCGAACCTCTCGTCAGCACCTCGTGACGGCCGGCACTGGGCGCAATCGGTACTTCTTCCTGGTCGAGGCCTCCGTGCTGACCTTCGTACACGGTGGTCCCGAAGTGATGGAGGAGCAACTCGACCTGCTCTCGTCCGTGGCGACCCGGCCGAACGTCGTGCTCGGCATCATCCCGCCCGGGCGGCGCAAGGTCTGGGCGGGCGAGGCGTTCTACCTCTTCGACGAGAGGCTTGTCCGCAGCGGTTACTGGTCAGGGGCCTTCCGCACCCGGCGGCCGGACGACATCGCCCTCTATCTGAAGATCTTCGAGATGCAGCGCCAGCAGGCGGTCTTCGGTGGCGATGCGCGGGCCTTGATCCAGGATGCCCGTGGCGCCTTGCAAAACTGGTCAAACTCCTAGCCGCATCGTGCGGTCGAGCCGGACGATGAAGGCGGCAGCCGCCGTTCCGGGACCGAAGGAGGCACGGATGTTCATCAAGTCGGGTCAGTGCGGTGGGCCGTGCAGCGATGGATGCGTGAACGTCGCCATCGTGCGCGAGGCCGTGATCGTTGCCGACGAGAAGGGGGGCACGTCCGTCTTCGACCACCGTGAGTGGGCGGACTTCGTTGCGGGCGTCAAACAGGGTGAGTTCGACGTTCCGAGTGGCTCCGAGGTGATGGCGGCCTCCGGTTCCTGATCGGTACGGCACTCCGCGAAAGTCACGGGCCTCGCTGCTCCCGCGGCGAGGCCTCTTCTTTGACAAGGATGCTCAGGGTGACGTGTCCGCCCTTCGATTACGACTACTGGAAGCGCGAACCGGACAGGTGGAAGGAAACCGGCGTCCACTGGCATTGCCATGTGTGGCGGGCGAGCGGGGAGCAGTATCGGAACGATGCCCAGCGGCGTGATCCAGGGTGTGAACAGGCTCCTCTGGTCGTCCAGGAGTGGCTACGGAAGCCCGCGCGGCTCGTCGACCACGTCGTGCGGACGCCTGACGAGGGCGTTGCCTGGCTGGCGAAACAGTGGGACGGGCTCAAGGCGAATGTCTCCGGAGCGCTGGAACCCGCGGACGACGTCCGGCTCGGGAGGGCGCTGTATGAGCTGCGCCTCGGGCAGGGCGTGGTGTGGGGATTCTGGACGCTCGACGCATCCCATTACATCGGGCTCTATCTGGTGGCCACTGCCTCGCTGACGTGCCACTGAGCGTGGCTGGGGGAGTGTCGTAGGGGTGTGTGAGGGTGGGGGGATGGCGATCTTGGGGTTGGACGAGATTTCGGCGGCGGTTCGGGCTGGGTGGGGTGGGGACACGTGTTCGCCGGACGATGTGTCCCGCGGGCCTTGGTCGCCGGAGAATCCGGCTTGGGGGCACTGTGACATCACGTCGTTGGTGGTGAACGACTTCTTTGGCGGACGGCTGCTGCGGGGGGAGGTGTTCACGGCTGCGGGGGAGCAGGCCGGGTTCCACTGGTGGAACGTGCTGGACAGCGGGGTCGAGCTTGACCTCACGCTCGAACAGTTCAAAAGCGGGCAGCGGGTCGTGGGCAGGGACGTGGTCGAGCGGCCGCGGCCGTTTCCGAAGCGGCGCAAGGATGAGTACCTGGTTCTGCGGGAGCGGGTGGCTGAGCGGCTCGGGTGGTATCCCGCGGTTTAGCGGCGGACGGACAGGGCGTGGTGGAAGACGTTGAGGGGGTCCCAGCGGGCCTTCACGCGTTGTAGGCGGGGGTAGTTCGCGCCGAAGTAGAGGCGTTGCCACGGGGTGTGCTGGTTCCACGCCGGGTCGGCCAGGTCGGTGTCGGCGTAGTTGATGGCGGCGCCGTCCGGGGGGACGCCGCCGGTTTCGGCGAAGAGGTCCCGGTAGGTCTCGCGGGTCCAGGCGAGGTGGCGGGGCTCGTCCTCCGGGCCGTCCCAGGCGTTGGCGAGGAACAGCTGCATGACGGCGGCGCGGTGCGGGACGGCGGTGGCGTCCGGGGCGACGGCGTTCCCGGTGCCGCCTGACGTGTAGAGGCTGAGGCTTCCGCCGGGGTGGTCGTAGTCGGCGCGGGTGAGGCTGCGGTAGAGCGCCTGGGACTGGGACTGCGTGAAGCGGCGGCGGAGGTAGGCCGACTTCGCTTTCAGGCGGCTGGGCATCGCGGGGGTGTCCTGGAGCGCGGACGTCAGCCAGGGCTCGAAGCGGGTCGTCACCACTGGACGGACGGGGAGGTTCGCGCTGATCGCGGTGACGTGGTCGTGCAGGAGGTTCTCGGCGTAGCCGCGGCTCGCGGACGCGACCTGCCCGTGCAGAGTGATCCGTCCCGTTTGCGGACGGGTCAGGCGGAGTTCGCTGTACAGGCGGTTGGACGGCATGCCCGGGGTGCTGTTGCGTTCGATCCAGCGGCCGTGGTTGCTCAGCATGCGGACGAAGGCGTCCTGGTCGAGGCCGGTCCAGGGCCAGTGGACGTCGAAGGTCAGCGCGGCGGCGGGCGGGGTCGGGAGGTCGCGGAACCAGTAGCGGGTGACGACGCCGAACGTGCCGCCGCCGCCTCCGGTGTGCGCCCACCACAGGTCGCGGTTCGGGTCTTCGGGGTCGCGGGTCGCGATGACCGGGCGGGCGCGGCCCGATCCGTCCACGACGACGGTCTCGACGGCGTACAGGTGGTCTACGGACAGGCCCAGCGTGCGGGAGAGCGGGCCGGAACCCCCGCCGACGAAGTGCCCGCCCGCGCCGACCGACGTGCACCGCCCCGCCGGGACGGTCACGCCCCAGCCGAGGTACAGCTTGCGGTAGGCCTCGCCCAGCGTGGCGCCGGCCTCGACGGCGTGCGCGCGCCGCGCCGCGTCCCAGTACACGGCGGTCATCGCGGACATGTCGATCACGACCCGGACGTCCGGGTCGGCGACCAGGCCCTCGTAGCAGTGCCCGCCGCTGCGCACCGCGAGCCGCCGCCCGGTGTGCACCGCGTCCTGGACGGCCCGGACGACGTCGCTCGTCCGCCCGGCGACCCAGACGTGGTCCGGCCTTCCCTCGAAGCGGCGGTTGCGTCCCCGCGCGGCCAGCGAGAGGTGGCGGGCGTCGCCCCAGCCGACGCGGGACGCCGGGACGGGTTCGAGCGAGTCCAGTTCGATGTCGACGGCCTCGACGATCGGGCCGGGAAGGGTGTCGGTCGCCGCCGCCGCGGTGCAGAAGCCGCCGCGGAACACGTTGCGCCTGCTGGTGTAGGAGACCATGGGCCCAAGCTATGGAGCGGCGGCGCTCCGCACAGTCGCCCTTGGCCCACAGTCAGGGTAGGCGTAAGCCCCCTATGCGCCGTGTACGAAGGTGTACTAGGACGTGCCGACCTGCTGGAGGATGAGGCGTTCGAAGCCGGCGGCGAAGTCGCGGTAGTGCTCGCGCAGGGCGCGGCCGGGCCAGTCGGCGGGGAGCAGGTCGTCCGGGAGCAGCGGGTCGTTCAGCAGGTGGCGCAGGACGGCGGCCGAGATGGTGAACTGGTCGGCGAACGTGCCGGACGCGTCGAGCGCCTCCAGCAGGGCGCGGGCGGTGCCGGCCCAGGCGCCGAGGTCCCAGAGGGAGGCGGCGAGGTCGGCGGGCGGACGTTCGGGACGTCCGGTCAGGGTCACGCACTGCCGCTCGACGATCTCCGGACGCGGCCGGGCGAGGTTCGCCGGGCGCAGCCAGGTGCCCTCGCGCAGCTCGGCGAGGCGCAGCTCGGACATGGTCTGGCGGAGCGCGGCGCGGTCGGCGGCGGGACGGCGCTCGGCGGTGACGACGGCGATCTCCCAGGTGCCGTCCCAGGGGCGGGTGCGGGGCTCGCGCGACTCGTCCTGGCGGCGCTGCCGGGACAGCAGCCGGTCGGTGAGCGCGTACGCGCCGTCCACCTGGACGAGGTCGCCGGCCGCGACCATCCGGGACAGCGCGACCCGGACGGTGCCCTCGGCGATCCCGAACCGCTCGCCGACGCGCACCAGGTAGCGGGCGGGGAGCCGGGGCGGGTGGACGCCGAGCAGCGTGCTGAGCACGACCGACCGGGCGGTAAGGGGGCGCAGTCCCAGGTGGTTCGTCGTCATCCTGAGCCGGACCCTACCCTGATTACATCCTTCCATCGCGTGCAGGCGACATGTAATGTCCGGGTATCGGGGCAGGGTTCCGGTGGGCCGCCCGTGCCCTGCGAGGGTTTCGAAGGGCCGGCTCGTACCCTGCGAGAGACGCGAACGAGGGAGCCGCCGCATGGGCGTCCGCGTGGAACGAGACGGACCCGTCACCACCGTGATCCTGTCCAGGCCGGACGTCCGCAACGCCGTGGACCGTCCGACCGCCGACGAGCTGGCCGCCGCGTTCCGCGCGTTCGACGCCGACCCGGACGCGTCCGTGGCCGTCCTGTGGGGCGAGGGCGGGACGTTCTGCGCGGGCGCCGACCTCAAGGGCATCGGCGACGGACGGGCCAACCGCATCGAACCGGACGGCGACGGACCGATGGGCCCGACCCGGATGCGCCTGACCAAGCCGGTCATCGCCGCCGTCGCCGGGCATGCCGTCGCCGGGGGGTTGGAGCTTGCGCTCTGGTGCGACTTGCGTGTCGTTGAAGAGGACGCGGTGTTCGGCGTGTTCTGCCGCCGCTGGGGCGTCCCGCTGATCGACGGCGGCACGTTCCGGCTGCCCCGGCTGATCGGGACGTCCCGCGCGATGGACATGATCCTGACCGGGCGTCCGGTGGAGGCGCGCGAGGCGTTCGACATCGGCCTCGCGAACCGGCTCGTCCCGCGGGGGGAGTCGCGCCGGGCCGCCGAGGAGCTGGCCGCGCAGCTGGCGCGGTTCCCGCAGCCGACGCTGCGCGGCGACCGCCTGTCCGCGCTGGAGTGCGAGGGCCTGGACGAGGACGCGGCGATCGCGACCGAGTACCGGCACGGCCTGACCGGACTGGACGCGGCGGTCACCGGCGCCGCCCGGTTCGCCGCCGGGCACGGCCGGCACGGCGACTTCTCCGACATCTGACCACGGCCCCCTCCGGTCCGGCATCTGACCGCGGCGTCCACATCAAGATCAACGAGGGTTGACCGAACGGGATTCGGCTTCTAGGTTCCGTAACGGACCACCCCCCGTGAGGAGCCGACATGACCATGACCGTGGACGAGGCGGGCCGGACCCTCGCGACGCCGTCCGCCTACGCCGACGACGCCCGGCTGCACCAGGCCCTCGCGCTGCTCCGCCGCGAGGCGCCCGTGCACCGCGTCGGGCAGGACGGCTACAACCCGTTCTGGGCGGTCACCCGGCACGCGGACGTGCTGGAGGTCGAGCGGCGGCACGACCTGTTCCTGAACGCGCCGCGCCCGATCCTCGGCACCGCCGAGTTCGACGCGTTCAACGCCGAGCGGATCGCGCAGGGGACCGCGCTGCGCACGCTCATCCACATGGACGACCCGGACCACCGCGTCATCCGCGCGATCGGCGCGGACTGGTTCCGGCCCAAGGCGATGCGGGCGCTCGAACCGCGCGTCCGCGAGCTGGCCCGGCGCTACGTCGACCGGCTCGCCGACCTCGGCGGACGCTGCGACTTCGCGCGCGAGGTCGCGGTCCACTTCCCGCTCTACGTGATCCTGTCGCTGCTCGGCCTGCCCGAATCCGACTTCGACCGGATGCTCAGCCTGACCCAGGAGCTGTTCGGCGGCGACGACGCCGAGCTCCAGCGCGGCACGACGGCGGAGGAGAAGCTCGCCGTCCTGCTCGACTTCTTCGCCTACTTCCAGGAGCTGACCGCCGCCCGCCGCGCGCACCCCACCGACGACCTCGCCTCGGCGATCGCGAACGCCCGGGTGGAGGGCGCGCCGCTGAACGACATGGACACCGCGTCCTACTACGTGATCATCGCGACGGCGGGGCACGACACGACCTCGTCCACGATCGCGGGCGGGCTGCACGCCCTGGTCACCCACCCCGACCAGCTGGAACGGCTCCGCGGCGACCTGGCGCTGATGCCACTCGCGGTGGACGAGATGATCCGCTGGGTGACGCCGGTCAAGGAGTTCATGCGGACGGCGACGGCCGACTACGAGCTGCGCGGCGTCCCGATCCGCGCGGGCGACTCGCTGCTGCTGTCGTACCCGAGCGCGAACCGCGACGAGGACGTCTTCGACGACCCGTTCCGCTTCGACGTCGGCCGCGACCCGAACAAGCACCTCGCGTTCGGGTTCGGCGTGCACTACTGCCTCGGCGCGGCGCTGGCCCGGATCGAGGTGCGCGCGTTCTTCGAGGAGCTGCTGCCGCGCCTGGAGTCGGTCGAGCTGGACGGCGAGCCGACCGGCATCGCGACGACCTTCGTCGGCGGCCTCAAGCGCCTCCCGATCCGCTACACCCTGAAGGGCTGACCGGCACGATGGCGTCCGGAACCCAGCCCACCGGGTCCCTGCCCACCGGGTCCCTGCCCACCGGAACCAAGACGGCCGGAAACACGGTGTCCGCGACGGCGGCGGTACTGCGCGGCCACGACGCGCCCTACTCGCTGGAGCCGGTCGAGCTGGCCGAGCCGGGGCCGGGCGAGGTGCTCGTCCGGATCGCGGGCGCCGGAATGTGCCATACCGACCTGCTCGGACGCGTCCCCGGCGACCGGGTGCCGAAGCCGGTCGTCCTCGGGCACGAGGGCTCGGGCCACGTCGAGGCGATCGGACCGGGAGCGAGCGGCCTCGCGGTCGGGGATCCCGTCGTGCTCTCGTTCGACTCCTGCGGACAGTGCCGGAACTGCCATGACGGACGGCCCGGATACTGCGCGGGCATGGCACGCCTCAACATGGCCGCCGCCGCGATGGACGGCCGTCCGCGCGCGTTCGACAAGTCCGGCCAAGCCGTCCACAACCGGTGGTTCGGGCAGTCGTCGTTCGCCACGCACGCGCTCGCGACCGTCCGGAACACCGTCAAGGTGGACGAGGACCTCCCGATCGAGATGCTCGGACCGCTCGGCTGCGGCGTCCAGACGGGCGTCGGGTCGGTGCTGCTGGCCCTTGCCGTCCGTCCGGGGGAGTCGCTCGTCGTGTTCGGCGCGGGCGCGGTCGGCCTGTCAGCGGTGATGGCCGCCCGGCTCACCGGCGCGGCCCCGATCGTCGCGGTCGACCTGCTCCCCGCCCGCCGCGACCTCGCGCTGGAGCTGGGCGCCACGCACGCCCTGGACGGCGCCGCCCCCGACCTGGGCGAACGGCTCCGCGCCGTGGTGCGCGACGGCTTCCACCACGCGCTCGACACCACCGCCCGTCCGGACGCCGTCGCGACAGCCCTCGCCGCATTGCGGACGACCGGAGTGTGCGGTCTGGTCGGCGTGGGTACGGAGGACTATCGCCTCGATCCGACCCTGATGCTCATGGGCCGGACCGTACGGGGCATCATCGAGGGCGACGCCGTCCCCCAGACCCTCGTCCCACGCATGACCGACCTGTGGCGGCGCGGCCTGCTGCCGTTCGACCGCCTGATCCAGACCTATCCGCTCGCCGACATCGCCCGCGCCGAGGCGGACGCGCTGTCCGGCACGACCGTCAAACCCGTCCTGCTGCCGTAGCGGCGGCGGGGACGGGCGCCCCCGAGGTCCGCCCTGTCACCGGGGACAGGGGCCGGGACCACCACCCCCGCTTCGCGACGTCCGTCAATCCTCTGAGGTGGACATGAGCACGTCCGTCAGCATCGAATCCCGCGCCCTCGCCCTGGTTCTCGGAGAAGAGCGCCCGAACCCGGGCGAGCTCGCGACCCTGTTCAGGGCGCTGCCGCCCGTCGCCGCGTCCGACCTGACCGGGCTGTGGCGCGGCGGCCTGTTCGACCCCGAGGACCGGCTGGCCCGGCTGCTCACGCGGCTGCGCTGGTACGGCAAGCGGTTCGACGACCCCGAGAACGTCGACCCGCTGGTCTGCCGCACCGACGGCGGCGCCCTCTACATCTACGACGGGATGGGCTCGGCGCGGCTGCGCGAGATCGTCCTGGACGGCGTCCCGTCGGTGGCGATGGTCTACGACGAGCAGCCGATCATCGACCACTTCCGGCGGGTCTCCGACGACGTGGTGATGGGCGCGATGGACGCCAAGGGAGAGCCGGCCGTCCTCTACTTCCACCTCACCCGCGAGCCGTAGCGCCCTCCGGTCGGGTCAGCGGACGCGGTGGAGGAGTTCGCCGCCCGCCTCCAGGCGGCGGACGTTCTCCATCGCGACCTCGAAGTAGCGGTCCCACGTCTCGTGCGTGAGCCACGCGACGTGCGGCATGACCACGACGTCCTCGCGCCGGAGCAGCGGGTTGCCGGCGTCCACGGGCTCCTGCTCGAAGACGTCGAGGCCCGCGCCCGCGAGGTGGCCGGAGTCGAGCGCGTCCAGCAGCGCGCGCTCGTCGATGATCTGGCCGCGTGCGGTGTTCACCACGACCGCGCCGGGGCGGAGCAGCGCCAGCCGCTCGCGGTTCAGCAGGTGGTGCGTCTCATCGGTGAGCGGGATGTGCACCGACACGATGTCGCTGGCCCGGAGCAGGTCGTCCAGCGGACGCCAGGACGGGTCGTCCGGACGCGGCGTCCGCGAGGTGAACAGCACGTTCGCGCCGATCGCGGTCAGCATCCCGCGCAGCAGCGTCGCGATCTCGCCGCCGCCGAGCAGGCCGACCGTCCGTCCGGCGATCTCGCCGCCGGTCAGCGCGCGCTCGGCGGGCCAGCCGCGTCCGGCACGGGTGCGCGCGTCGAACGCGACGACCTTGCGGAGCGCGGCGAGCATCAGCAGCAGGCTCGTCTCGGCGACGGCCTGCGCGTTGCGGCCCGGCATGTTCGCGACCGTGATGCCGCGCTCCTCCGCCGCGTCCAGGTCGATGGTGTTGACGCCCGTGCCGAGCTTCTGGACGAGCCGGAGCTTCGGCGCGCGGTCGAAGTCGGCCGCGGTCAGCGGCCGCAGCACGTGCCAGATGACCTCCGCGTCCGGGAGCAGCGCGGCGAAGCGCTCCTCGTCCTGCTCCGAGCAGATGGCCACGTCCCAGCCGGGCCGCTCGAACTCGCCGTCGTAGTGCAGCAGGATCCGCACCCCGCACCCCTCCCGATCGCCTCGCGCCGTCCGCCGACTATCTTGCCGAGGGACGGGACGTCCCCGCCGCACGGGGGTCCCGCGATCTCGGGGAGGCGCGGATGGGCGAGGCGGTCTGGGCGCAGCGGAAGCCGGTGGTGCTGGCGCCGATGGCGGGCGGGGCGGGCCGTCCGGAGCTGGTCGCGGCCGTCGTCGAGGCGGGCGGCCAGGCGTTCCTGCCCGCCGGGTACAAGACCGCCGCGCAGCTCCGGAACGACATCGAGGCGACGCGGGCGCTCACCGGCGGCCCGTTCGGCGTGAACCTGTTCATGCCGTCCCACGACGATGTGGACGACGCCGCCGTGGCCGCCTACCGCGACCTCCTCGCGGACGAGGCTGCGGACCTGGACGCCGAGCTCGGCACGCCCAAGGCCCGCGACGACGACTACGACGCCAAGGTGGAAGACCTCCTCGCCGATCCTCCGGCGCTGGTCAGCTTCACCTTCGGCTGCCCGTCACGGGAGGTCGTCCGGGCGTTCCGGCGGGCGGACGTCACGACCGTCGTGACCGTGACGACCGTGGACGAGGCGCGGCAGGCCGTGGAGTCCGGTGCGGACGCGCTGTGCGTCCAGGGCACCGAGGCGGGCGCGCACCGGGGCTCGTTCACCAACACGACCGAGTGCGCGCTGCCGCTGCGCGAGCTCCTGCCCGCCGTCCGCGCGGTCACCGGCCTGCCGCTGTTCGCCGCCGGAGGCATCGGCAGCGCCGGGGACGTCGCCGAGGTGCTCGACCTCGGCGCGGTCGCCGCCCAGGTCGGGACGCTGTTCCTGCGCTGCCCGGAAAGCGGCGCGACACCCGTCGCGAAGGCCGCCCTCGCCGACCCGAGGTTCACCGAGACGGCCGTGACCAGGGCGTTCAGCGGACGACCCGCGCGCGGGTTGGTCAACCGCTTCCTCTCCCGGTATTCGGACGAGGCCCCGGCCGCCTATCCGGACGTCCACTACATCACGTCCCCGCTCCGCAAGGCCGCCGCCGCCCGCGGCGACGCGGACGCCGTCAACCTCTGGGCCGGGACGGCCTTCCGCAGCGCCACCGAAGCCCCCGCCGCCGACGTCCTCGACCGCCTCACCCCGCGCTGACCCCGCTGACCCAGCTGACCCCGCTGGCTCTGCGTCCCGGCTGACCTGACCGACCCCGCTGACCCGAGTGGCCCTGCGTCCCGGCTGGCCCGACTGACACGACTGGCTCTGCGTCCCGGCTGACCCGGCGTCTCGGTGAACAGGCCCGGGGGCCGATAGCGCCGGGGGCGCGGTGCCGCTAGGTTGTGCGCATCGGGGATCTTTGACGGGGAGGGTGCCGGGTGGGGACCGGTGTTTCCGCCGCCTTCGGGCGGCTCGCCGCGGGCGTCTGCTGCGCGGCATTGCTGGCCGGACTGGCCGGATGCAAGGTGTCGGGCGACTCCGACCGCGGGACGGGCGGCACCGGCGGCACTCCCGGAGACGGCAAGGGCAAGGACGGCAGCACTCAGGTCGATCCCGCCGCGTGGGCGAAGTGGGGGCTCAAGCCGATGCGGCCCGCGCCCGCGGCGCCCGCCGACAAGCCGATCAAGCTGTCGAAGAAGGGCCCGGCGAAGGTGTTCCGGGCCGTCCCGACGAGCGAGAAGATCGTGTTCGTCACCATCGACGACGGCGCGGAGAAGGACCCGAGGTTCGTCGAGATGGCGCGGGAGTTGCGCGTCCCGTTCACGATGTTCCTGATGAACGACGCCGTCAAGGTGAACTACGGGTACTTCAAGCCGCTTCAGGCGCTTGGCAACCACATCCAGAACCACACGCTGAACCACCCGGTCATGCGCAGCCTCGGGCCGGAGTCGCAGAAGCAGCAGATCTGCGGCGACCAGTCGATCCTGGTCAAGCAGTACGCGACCAAGCCGTACCTGTTCCGTCCGCCCTACGGCAGCTACAACATGGCCACGCAGGAAGCGGCCGCGGCGTGCGGCATCCACGGCATCGCGCTCTGGCGCGAGTCCATGCAGATCCACGACATGCAGTACGACGACGCCGCGAAGAAGCTGCACCCCGGCGACATCATCCTCGCCCACTTCCGCGGGCCGAAGGAGCTCAAGGGCGCGACGATGACCGAGATGTTCGCCGCGCTCCTCAAGCACATCGCCAAGCAGGGCTACACCGTCGCCCGCCTGGAGGACTACGTCCAGCCCCCGGCCTAGCCGATATGCCCCGCCCGCGCGGACTCGGGCGGACGCTCAGGCCGGGATGTGGTCGGTCTTGCGCTCCCAGTTGCGGTGGGCCGCGACGGCGGCCTGGACGCGGGACGCCAGGACGGCCTCGTCGGACGCCACGATCAGCGCCGGATCGTCGTCGGTGAAGACGATCCCGGCCTTCTCCAGCAGCTCGCGGCCCGCGCCGTGCGCGGCGACCGGCTTGCAGTGCTTGTAGGCCTCGGTGACGAAGTGCAGCGCGTCGCCGTCCTGCGCGAGCGCTTCGACGCACTCCGGCCCGCCGGGCACCACGACCGCGTCATAGAGGACGGACCCGACCGTCCCGAGGCGGCGCGTCACCTCCACGCGCGCGCCGTTCAGGGCCTGGACCGTCCCGTCGTCCGCCGCGAGCACCTCCACGATCGCGCCCTCGCGGATCAGCGTCTCGCCGACGCTCGCGACGACGCCCGACTCCACGCCGTCCGCGGCGAGCACCGCGATCTTGCGTCCGCGGGCCGAGGCGAAGGAGGTGTTCGCCTGGCTCAGCGCGGGCGACGACCGGCCGTGGTTCGGCAGGCCGGACGACTTGGGCGGCTCGACGCCGATCCCCTCCGCGACCCGGACGGCCAGCTCGTGGTCCACCTCGTTCAGGTGCGCGACGACACCCTCCCGGATGGGCCGGTGCTCGACCTTGCCCAGCTCGAAGCGGAACGCCGCGACGATGTGGTCCCGCTCCCAGTCGGCCATGCTGTTCCAGAACAGCGTCGCCTGGCCGTAGTGGTCGGCGAAGCTGTCGCTGCGCTTGCGGATCTTGCGGCCGTCCACGCGCTCCGGGAAGTGCGTGTACGCGCCCTCCCCGGCGAGGGCCGGGCAGCCGCCCGACAGCGAGTTGGGGTGGTAGGCGGCGCGGCCCTGGTGGATCTCGGTCTGGTGGTAGCCGTCCCGGTGGTGGTTCCGGACGGGCGCGACCGACCGGTTCACCGGCAGCTGCGGGAAGTTCGGCCCGCCGAGCCGGATCAGCTGCGTGTCGAGGTAGGAGAACAGCCGGGCCTGGAGCAGCGGGTCGTCGGTGACGTCGATGCCCGGCACGACGTTGCCGAGGTGGAAGGCGACCTGCTCGGTCTCGGCGAAGAAGTTCTCCGGGTTCCGGTTCAGCACCATGCTGCCGACCGGACGGACCGGAACCTCCTCCTCCGGGACGAGCTTGGTCGGGTCCAGCAGGTCGAAGTCGAACCGGTGCTCGTCCTCCTCCGCGATCAGCTGGACACCGAGCTCGAACTCGGGGAACAGCCCGGCCTCGATGCGGTCCCACAGGTCGCGCCGGTTGAAGTCGGGGTCCTTGCCCGCGATCTTCTGCGCCTCGTCCCAGGCGAGCGAGTGCGTGCCGAGCAGCGGCCGCCAGTGGAACTTCACGAACGTGCTCCGGCCCTCGGCGTTCACCAGCCGGAACGTGTGCACGCCGAAGCCCTGCATCGTCGCGAAGCTGCGCGGGACCGCCCGGTCCGACATCAGCCACATCATCATGTGCATCGTCTCGGGCTGGAGCTGGACGAAGTCCCAGAGCGTGTCGTGCGCGGACGCCGCCTGCGGGATCTCGTTGTGCGGCTCCGGCTTCACCGCGTGCACGAAGTCGGGGAACTTGATCCCGTCCTGGATGAAGAAGACCGGCATGTTGTTGCCGACCAGGTCGAAGTTGCCCTGGCCCGTGTAGAACTTCGTCGCGAAGCCCCGGACGTCCCGGACGGTGTCGGCCGACCCGCGCGACCCGGCCACGGTCGAGAACCGGACGAACACGTCGGTGTCGGTCTCCGGCTCGTACAGGAACCGCGCGGTCGTGTAGTCGGCGAGCCAGCCGTCGTACGGGTGGAACCGGCCGTACGCGCCGGCGCCGCGCGCGTGCACGACCCGCTCCGGGATCCGCTCGTGGTCGAAATGGGTGATCTTCTCGCGGAGCTGGAAGTCCTCCAGGAGCGTCGGCCCCCGCTCGCCGGCCGCCAGGGAGTTGTCGGTGTCGTCCACCGCGATCCCCTGGTCGGTGGTGAGCACCCCGTCGTCCGGGGCCACCCGCGCCTGGTCGAGCTGCCCCTGCTTGCCGGGCCGCCGCCGGCCGCCGCGCTGCTGCTGGTCGCCGGACTGCTGCTGGTCGCCGGGCTGCTGCTCGCTGGGCTGCTGCCTGTCAGCGGACATCCGTCCTCCTCGTCCTGGGCCGTCCCCTTCCCCCTGCCCCCGACACGGCTCCTAACCTCCGCCCGGGGCCCGTGATCGATCCGCGTCCGGGCGTGTTTTCCGTCCGCATTGCCCGGAGTTTTCCGTGCGCTTCCCGGGGAAGGGCACCTCATTAGGCGAGGGGAGCGAGTGGACGGGCATGCAGGGTCAGGGGTGGGTCCAGCTCGGCGAGTTGCTGCTGGCACTGGTGCTGTCGGCGGCGATCGGGCTCGAACGCGGGCTGCGGAACAAGAGCGCGGGACTGCGCACGCACACGCTGGTCGGCGTCGGCGCGGCGCTGTTCATGCTGGTCAGCAAGTACGGCTTCGCGAACGTGCCGGGGCCGCACGTGTCGTTCGACCCGTCCCGGGTGGCGGCGCAGATCGTGTCCGGCATCGGCTTCATCGGCGGCGGGCTGATCTTCGTCCGGCGGGACGCGGTGCGCGGCCTCACCACCGCGGCCGTGGTCTGGGTGACCGCCGCGGTCGGCATGGCGGCGGGCGGCGGCCTGTGGCTGCTCGCGATCGCCGTCACCGCCGGGCACTTCGGCGTCGTCCTCGGGCTCAACGGGCTCGTCCGGCTGCTGCCGCTGGAGCGGTTCGCCCGGCATCCGGGGCGCGTCCGCGTCCGCATGGTCTACCGGGACGGGCGCGGCGTGCTGAGACGCACGCTGACCGAGTGCACCGGCCGCGGCTTCTCCGTCGTCGAGGCCGCCGTGGACCGCGACCACCTCGACGAGGACTCCGACCCCGGACGCGACGAGCGGCGCGGGCGCGGCGAGACCGAACCGCACCACTCGGCCGCCGTCACCCTCGTCCTGGACGGCACGGGCGACGTCCACGACCTCACCGCCGCGCTGTCCGAGCAGCCCGGCGTCCTCGCCATCACCACCGGCGACGACCTGGACGACCGCGACTGACCGCACCGCCTCACGCGGGCGTGCCGGGAGGGCTCGTCGCGCGGGCGTGCCGGGAATGGCGAAAGGCCCGTGCATGACACCTCATCGCGGACTCGCCGGCGAGAGGGGCCATGCTTCCGGACCCTTCGACCTCACCATAATTCAGCGGCGGCACGCCGTAAAGACGCGGTCACGGGTGGTGAGCACGGGTTCAGTGCGCCGTCCGGTGAGGGTGGTGGCGTTGATGCGGCCGCAGGCACTCACTTGAGGGTGATGCGGCCGCGGGCGCTCACTTGAGGTTGATGCGGCCGCGAGCGCTCACTTGAGGTCGTACCAGGCGCGGACGCGGTCGCCCAGCTCGGGCTGGAGCTCCTCGGTCCGGGCGCGGATCTCGGCGAGGGTCTGGCCGGCCAGCGCGCGCCGCCAGGCGAACTCGGCGCTGCGCATGGCCGTGGTCACCGTGCAGGGGACCTGGAAGGCGCGCTCGGGCTGGTTCGCGCCGAGGCCGTGCCGCCGGATCTCGGTGCACTGGAACGCCTCGTCCGGGCCCTCGATCGCGGTCACCACGTCCATCAGGGTGATCTTCTCCAGCGGCCGGACCAGCCGGAAGCCGCCCCGCGCGCCCGGTGTCGAGGCGAGGATCCCGGCCCGGGAGAGGGCCTGGAGCTGCTTGTTCAGGTACGGCGGCGGCAGCTCGTAGCCCGCCGCGAGCCGCGTGGTCGAGACCGGCTCGTCCGTCCCCAGCCAGTCCAGCAGGAGGCAGACGTGCACCGCCCACTCGACGCCCTCGTTCATCCGCACAATCGGGACCTTACTTATCCAGTTTGCCGCGCGCAACGCGGGCGCGTGTGCCGTCCGTAACGGCATAGGGATTGCCCTACGCGGCTTCCGTAACCATTGTCCTGCTCTGGGTGGACGTTCAGTCTTCAAGGAGACCGGGGCTCCCACCCCCGCCGTCGGGTGTGCTCCACCGCCAAGGACGCGACGCGTCCGGAGCCGACCGCGACGGTGCGGTCCCCTCGGTACCGCCATAACCGAGGGGGCCGCTCTAGCGGCCTGCGCGTTTGGGACGCGTGCGTGGCCGGCGGTTCGCGCGGGTGTTCCCTCGGAGCGCCGGTCACCCGCGGGCGCGTCGCCAAGGTACGCGCCCACCTGGCACGGAGGATGAACCCCGTGAGCTCCCACCACCTGCCCCGGCGCGCCGGACTGACCGTCCTCGCCGCCGCGGCGCTGACCGCCGCCGCCGTACCCGGCGCGCACGCGGCCCAGCCCAAGCCGGCCGCACCGGCCGACACCGCGAAGACCGCCGCCAAGCTGGCCAAGCAGCTCGGCGACCGTTCCGCCGGCGCCTACCTGGACCGGACGACCCACAAGCTCGTCGTCACGGTCACCAGCGACGCCGACGCCCGGACCGTCCGCGCGGCCGGGGCCGAGGCCCGCACCGTCGCGCACGACCGCGCCGCCCTGCGCGCCGCCACCGCGCAGCTCGGCAGGACCGCGCGCGTGCCCGGCACCGCCTGGTACATCGACCCGCGCACCGACCAGGTCGTCCTGTCCGTGGACGGCACCGTCACCGGCGCGAAGCTCGCCAAGGTGAAGGCCGCCGCGGGCAAGCTCGGCTCGACCGTCCGGACCAGGCAGGTCCGCGGGAAGTTCCGCCCCCTGATCAGCGGCGGGGACGCCATCTACGGCGCGAACGTCCGCTGCTCCCTCGGCTTCAACGTGCACGACTCCAGCGGCAACGCCTACTTCATCACCGCCGGGCACTGTGGCAACGACTCCTCCTACTGGACGGACGAGAGCGGCAACGAGCTGGGCAACGTCGCCGACAGCCAGTTCCCCGGAACCGACTACGCGATCGTCCAGTACACCGGCAACGTCGACCACCCGAGCGACGTCGACCTGTACGACGGCAGCACCCAGCCCATCACGCAGGCCGCGGACGCCTACGTCGGCGAGTACGTGCAGCGCAGCGGCAGCACGTCCGGCCTGCACGGCGGCACCGTGAACGGCCTGGACGCCACGGTCAACTACGAGGAGGGCAGCGTCAGCGGCCTCATCGACACCGACGTGTGCGCCGAGCCCGGCGACAGCGGCGGCTCGCTGTTCGACGGCACCTCCGCGCTCGGCCTCACCTCCGGCGGCAGCGGCGACTGCTCGTCCGGCGGCGAGACCTTCTTCCAGCCCGTACCCCCGGTCCTCAGCGCCTACGGCGTGGACGTGGGCTGACCCCGCCCCGAACTCCCGGCCGTCCGCCGAACCCCGCCGGCGGACGGCCGGGAACCCCGCCCTCGACCCCCGTCGGCGGCTGGTCAGGAACGCCCCCGGCGGCCGGCCGGGAACCTCCGCCAGCGGCGCCCCAACCCACCGCCGACGGGCCCACCCCATCCGATCCGACCGATCCACCAGGTTCGTCCGCCCGCCAGAGCCCGGCCGAACCGCCTGGCCCGGCTGGAGCGGGCGCTCAGGTCGGACTGGTGGCCCGGCTGAACCGGGCGCCCTGCCTGAACCGGGCGGTCAGGCTGAACCGGCCGGATCGCCTGCACCAGGCTGACCGGTTGAAGCGGTGGGTGTGGCTAGGTTGGTGAGGGCGGTGCGGGCGCGCTCGACCAGGGGGTTCGGGTCGTCGGCGCGCCAGACGAGGTGCTGGACGGTGGTCGTCCCGGCCAGCGGACGGGCGGTGACACCGGCGCGGCGCAGCGAGCGCATCGAGTCGGCGAGCACGGCGCCGCCGAAACCGGCCGCGACCAGCGCGAGCAGCGTCGGGACGGACCGTCCCTCCGCCGCGATGACCGGCGCCACCCCCGCGCGGTCGCAAAGCGCGATGATCTCGTCGTGCGAGCGGGCGGACGCCTCGCGCGGCCACAGCACCAGCGGGATCCGGCCGAGCGCGGCCAGCGGGAGCGGCCCGGTCCCGGACGCCAGCGCGTGGTTCTCCGGCACGAACAGCGACATCGGCTCGCGCCACCACACCCGCGACGCGAGCCGCGGATCGCGCATCGGCAGCCGGTGGACGGACAGGTCGTACCGTCCGTCCAGCACGCCCTCGGACATGTCGGCGTCGCTGAAGCTCTCGTCCAGCCGGAGTTCGACACCCGGCAGCTCGCGGTGCAGCCGGCCGAGCGCGGCGCCGAGCGGCCCGTTGATCCCGGACGGCCCGAACGCGACGGTGAGCCGTCCGGACAGCCCGCGCGCGGCGAGCCGGACGTCCGCCAGCGCCGCGTCCGCCTCGGCGAGGATCACCCGGGCCCGGCGCAGCAGCGCCCGCCCCGCCTCGGTCGGCACCAGCCCGCGGCCCTCCCGCTCGAACAGCCGGGTGCCGAGCTCGCGCTCCAGCTCGCGAAGCTGGCGGCTCAGCGTCGGTTGCGTCAGGTGCATCCGGCGCGCGGCCGCGCTGATCGAACCCTCCTCGGCGATCGCGACGACGTAGCCGAGCAGCCGAATCTCCATCCATACCTCCCAAGCATGGCAAGCATAGAACCCTCTGCCTGAAAGGCAGCCACGCGCCGAACGGCCGCCAGGATGGGTTCATCGCAAGGAACCGACCGCAAGGAGCCATGGAGATGAACCGTTCGGAGCGTTTCGAGCACGGCATGAAGGTCCTGGAGCGCGTGGACGGCGAGGGCGGCAAGCGCGTCGTCGCGTCGCTCGGCGACGTCTCGCCCGAGCTCGGCCACCAGGTCGTCGCCTGGGCGTTCGGCGACATGTACGCCCGTCCCGAGCTGCCGCCGCGCGACCGCCAGCTCGTCACCCTCGGCGTCCTGACCGCGCTCGGCGGCTGCGAGATCGAGCTGGACGTGCACATCAACGCCGCGCTGAACGTCGGGCTGACCGCGACCGAGATCTCCGAGGCGCTCCTGCACTCGGCCGTCTACTGCGGCATGCCCCGCGCCATCAACGCCACCCTCGTAGCCAAGCGCGTCTTCGCCGACCGCGGCGTCTCCCCCCTCCCCACCGACGCCGACGCCTGACCCCCGGGACCCCCGACCCCGGGGGACGGCTGACCTCGCGTCGACGGCGATCGCTAACCTCGAAGCGACCCCCTGACCTCGGACGACGCGGGGGACGGCGACACGCACGGAGGAGCGGGACGTGACCTGGTACGAGCCGACCGAGACCGAGCGCGCGCACCTGCGCCGCTGCGTGGACCTGGCCGCCGAGGCGCTCGCGGACGGGGACGAGCCGTTCGGCTCGGTGCTGGTCTCGGCGTCCGGCGAGGTGCTCTTCGAGGACCGCAACCGGGTGAAGGACGGCGACAACACCCGGCATCCGGAGTTCGAGATCGCGCGCTGGGCCGCAGCGAACGTGCCCGAGTCCGAGCGCGCGGACGCGACCGTCTTCACGTCGGGGGAGCACTGCGCGATGTGCTCGGCCGCGCATGCCTGGGTCGGGTTGGGACGCATCGTCTACGCGTCCTCTACAGAGCAGCTCGGCGGCTGGCTGCGCGAGTTCGGCGCCGACCCCGCGCCGATACGCCCGCTCGCGATCAACGAGGTGGCCCCTGACGTGCCGGTCGCCGGTCCCGTCCAGGAGTTCGCGGACGAGATCAAGGAACTCCACCGCACCCGCTGAACGCGCGGCTCGCACCGGTCGCCGCACGGCCCGATCGAAGATCATCGGGCCGGGGTAGGAATCCTGCCGGGGGCGGACGGCCGTCCCGAGCAACCGGGGGGAACCGACGATGAGTGATCTCGTGGCGATCGCCTACGACGACGTGCAGACCGCCCAGCTGGTCCGGGAGCGGGTGCTGGACCTCCAGAAGCAGCACGTCATCGAGGTCTCGGACGCGGTGGTGGTCGAGCGCCGGCAGGACGGGCGTATCAAGCTCCACCAGGCGGTCCACACCGTCGCCGGGGGCGCGGCGGGCGGCGCGCTGTGGGGCGGGCTGATCGGGCTGATCTTCCTGCAGCCCCTCCTCGGCGCCGCGATCGGCGGCGCGACGGGGGCCGCCGTGGGCGCCGCGACCGACATCGGCGTCGACGACGCCTTCATGCGCCGCCTGGCCGAAGGTCTGCGCCCGGGCGCTGCCGCCCTCTTCCTCCTCGTCGAGAAGAGCACCCCGGACAAGGTCCTGCCGGAGGTCGCTCCGTTCGGCGGCCAGGTCATCCAGACCTCGCTGTCGAAGGACCAGGAGGCCCACCTACGCGACGCGCTCCGCCACCACCCCGTCCCAACCCAGCAGCCCGCCGACCCGGTCCCCGCAATCCCAGGAGACTGACCCCAGGCCGCACGTCGCGGCGGGCGGACGGCACCACCCACCGTCGCCACATGGGCGTCTTCGCGATCGACGCGCCCGTGCGCGGGGCGGACGGGGTGGGTTGCTGGAGCGGTCCAAGCGGGGCGATCATGGGGTGATGAGCGTGACGCGACCTGCCTCGCTGGGCGACGCTGCTGAGCTGGCCGAGTTGTACGGGCAGAACCGGGAGTTCCTCGCGCCGTGGGAGCCCGCCCGCGACGAGGAGTTCTTCACCGAGGCGGCGCAGCGCGCCGGGCTGGCGGTGATGCTCGACGAGCACGCGCGCGGGAAGGCGGTGCCGCGCATGATCGTGGACGAGGACGGCGCGATCGCCGGGCGCATCAACCTGGTCGACATCGTCCGGGGCGCGTTCCAGTCGGGGAACCTCGGCTACTGGGTCAGCGGGAAGGCGAACGGGCGCGGCCTGGCGACCCGGGCGGTCGGCGAGATCGTGCGGATCGCCTTCGAGGACATGGACCTGCACCGGGTGCAGGCGGCCACGCTCGTGCACAACGCGCGGTCGCAGAAGGTGCTGGAGCGCAACGGCTTCGTCCGGTACGGGACCGCGCCGGACTACTGCAAGATCGCGGGACGCTGGCAGGACCACACGCTGTTCCAGCTCATCCGCCCGGACGCCTGAAGCCCGGCCGCCCCGGGTGGGACGGCCGGGCGGAACCCGTGCGGGGCGCCGGAGGCCTACCGGCCCCGGTTGAGCTGGCGGGTCGGGAGCCGGCGGGCGTTCCGGTTGGCGTGGTTCGCCATCGCGCCCGCACGCGGGTTCTGGAAGTCGCGCTTGGACTTCTTCTTCGCGAGGGCCTTGGTGAAGGGCGGATTGTCGTCGTTCTGGAATCGCATAAAGAGACACCTCCGGGCATGCTCGAATTCGGCCTGGGAAAGGCCGCGAAAAAGGCTTGACCGTCTGGGGGCAGGTGTGGCGCACGCCGGGACGCAGGTGTGATGCCGCGGCAAGGTGTGCGTGACAGGTCCGGGGGACGGCCCGGTGGGGGAGATGGGGAGCGGGCCGCGACAGCGACGCGTCGTCAGGACGGGTGCGTGTCGGGCGGCTCAACCCGGAAGATGAATCACAGCTCCATGGCCGAAATAATAGCGGGCTCCACGGGTCTCCTGTCAACCGCTAATTCCGGAAAGAATGGCGCGGGCGCCGTTTGGCGCGATCTGTGGGGTACGTGTCGTTGACGCCACCGGCCGTCCCGCGCGAGGCTCGGTGCCGTGAAGCGGATCGTGTTCGTGGTGTTCGACGGGTTCCAGCCGCTGGACCTGGCCGGGCCGTTCGAGGTGTTCTCGTTCACCGAGCGGTACGAGTGCCTGGTCGTCGCGTCCGAGGCCGGCGAGGTCCGGACGCGCAGCGGGCTGCCGATCGTCGCGCGGCACGGCGTGCGCGACCTGGCCCCGGCGGACGCCGTCGACACCCTCGTGGTCGTCGGCGGCACCGGCGTGGACGCCGCCGTCGAGGACGAGGCGCTCGTCGCCTGGATCCGGGAGGCGGCGCGGGGCGCGCGGCGGGTGGCGTCGGTGTGCAGCGGCGTGCTGCTGCTCGGCGCGGCCGGGCTGCTCGACGGCAGGCGCGTCACGACGCACTGGGGACGCGAGGAGCAGGTGCGCCGCGCGCATCCCGAGGCCGTCGTGGACTGCGATCCGATCTTCATCCGGGACGGGCGGGTGTGGACGTCCGCGGGCGTCACCGCCGGCATGGACCTCGCGCTCGCGCTGGTCGAGGACGACCTCGGCCGGGCCGCCGCGCACCGCGTCGCCCGCGAGCTGGTGCTGTTCCTGCGCCGTCCCGGCAGCCAGTCGCAGTTCAGCGTCCCGCTGTGGACGGCCCGTCCGGAGACCGACCCGATCCGGACGGCCGTGGACGCGATCAACGCCCGTCCCGGCGACCGGCACGGCATCGGCGACCTGGCCGACCGGGCCGGGCTCAGCCCGCGCCACCTGCAGCGCCGGTTCGCCGCCGAGATGGGCGTGCCGCCCGGCGCGTACGTCGAGCGGGTCCGGGTCGAGGCGGCGCGGCGGGCGCTCGCCGAGACCGCCGAGCCGGTCGAGGCGCTGGCCCGGCGGCTCGGCTTCGGCACCGGCGAGACGCTGCGCCGGGCCTTCCACCGGACGGTCGGCGTCGCGCCGTCCGACTACCGCGAACGGTTCCGCTAGACAGGAAGGACCATCCGATGACCACGTACGGACTGCTGCTCTTCGAGGGTGCGGAGGAGCTGGACTTCGCCGGCCCCTGGGAGATCTTCACGGCGTCCTCGATGACCCGCGACGGCGCCGACCGGGCCGTCCTGATCTCCAAGTCGGACGGGCCCGTCCGGTGCAACAAGGGCATGCGCGTGCTGCCCGACCACACCTTCGACGACCATCCGGAGCTGGACGTCCTGCTCGTCCCCGGCGGCAACGGCCGGGTCGCGGCGGGCCAGGACAAGGTGATCACCGACTGGGTCGCCGCGACCGCGCCGACCGTCCAGTGGGTGACCAGCGTGTGCACCGGTTCGCTGCTGCTGCACGACTCGGGCCTGCTGCGCGGCAAGCGCGCCACGACGCACTGGGCCGCCGAGGACGAGCTGGAGGCGCGCGAGGGCGTCACGCTCGTCCAGGACGAGCGGTTCGTCGTGGACGGCAACGTCGTGACCAGCCAGGGCGTGTCGGCGGGCATCGACATGGCGCTGTGGCTGATCGGCCGGCTGCACGGGGTCGACCATGCGCGCGGCGTGCAGAAGTACGTGCAGTACTACCCCGAGCCGCCGTACCAGAGCTGAGCTAGAGGGTCCCGGCGGACTGCTCGGACGCGGCCTCGGACGCGGCCTCGGCCTCGGCGGCGGCCGAAGCCTCGGCGCGCATCTCCTCCATCTCGCGCAGCACCTTCTTGCGGGCGCGGCCCGAGAGGCGGTCGATGTAGAGCTTGCCGTTGAGGTGGTCGGTCTCGTGCTGGAGGCAGCGAGCGAGCAGTCCCGTCCCCTCGACGGTGATCGGGTTGCCCTCGATGTCGAAGCCGTGGCAGACCGCGGTGTCGGGACGGGCGACCGGGGCGTGCGGGCCGGGCACCGACAGGCAGCCCTCCTCGCCGTCGTCGAGGTGCCGGTCCGGGCCCTCGGGCAGGACGACGGTCGGGTTGCACACGGCGCCCTTGCGGTTCACGTCGTCGGCGTCGGGGCAGTCGTAGACGAACACGCGCAGGTCGACGCCGATCTGGTTCGCTGCCAGCCCGACGCCGTCGGCCTCGTACATGCTGGCGAACATGTCGTCCACCAGCGCCGCGAGGTCCGCGTCGAAGCTCTCCACCGGACGCAGGGAGCGGTGGAGGACGGGGTCCCCCACCAGGGTGATCGGTCGTGCCTGTCCGCTCG
Source organism: Actinomadura rupiterrae (assembly GCF_024172125.1). Taxonomy (GTDB): domain Bacteria; phylum Actinomycetota; class Actinomycetes; order Streptosporangiales; family Streptosporangiaceae; genus Spirillospora; species Spirillospora rupiterrae. The sequence goes on along the minus strand of NZ_JAMZEA010000016.1, from coordinate 214,968 downwards.
TCATGGCCTGCATGGTAGTCAGCCGGACACGGTGCCGGGCGCACCGCGATAATCGCGATCATGCGGTTCGGTGTGCTCGGTTCGACGGCGGCGTGGCGGCCGGACGGTTCGCAGGTCCCGCTCGGCGGCCCGGCCCGCCGGGCGTTGCTGGCGTTGCTGCTCGTCCGGCCGGGCGAGGCGGCGTCCGCCGAGGGGCTCGCGGACGAGCTGTACGGCGACCGTCCCGGCGGCGACCCCGGGCACGCGCTGCAATCGCAGGTGTCGCGGCTCCGGGCCGTCCTCCGGCCGGACGCCGATATCGAGGCGACCCCCGCCGGCTACCGCCTGACGGCGACGTCCGGCCCGTCCGGCGACGCACGCGCAACGGAGCCGCCGACCGCGCTGGAGGTGGACGCCGAGCGGTTCGAGTCCCTCGCGGAAGATGGGCGGAACGCGCTCGCCGCCGGGGACGCGGGCCGCGCGGCCGATCTGCTGGCCGAGGCGCTCGGGCTGTGGCGCGGGCCCGCGTTCGCGGACGCGGCGGAGGCGGCGTCCGGCGCGGCCGCGGCGGCCCGCCTGGACGAGCTGCGCTTCGCGGCGCTCGTCGCCCGCGCCGAAGCCGACCTCGCGCTCGGCCGCCACGATGCCGCCGTCGCCGAGCTGCGCGATCTGATCGCGCGGCATCCCCTCCGCGAGGACCTGCGCGCGCTCCTCGTCCGGGCGCTCGCCGCGGGCGGCCGCCAGGCCGAGGCGCTCGCGTTCTACGAGGAGACGCGCGTCCTGCTGGCGGACGAGCTGGGCGCCGACCCGTCGCCCGAGCTGGTCGCCCTGCACCGCGCCCTGCTCCAGAGCGGGCCCGCCGCGCCGCCGCGTCCCGCCGAGCGCCCGAGGGTGGCCCGGCCGGGCACTCCGATCAGCGGCTTCATCGGACGGGACGACGACGTCGCCGGTGTCCTCGGCGGCCTCGCGACCGGACGGCTCGTCACGCTGTTCGGCCCCGGCGGCGTCGGCAAGACGCGGCTGGCCGGCGAGGTCGCGCGGCGCTGGGACGGCGATCAACCGGGCGAGGTGGCGTTCGCGCCGCTCGCGCCCGTCGCCGACCCGGCCCAGGCGGTGCTCCAGGCGCTCGGCCTGCGCGAACGCGGACTGCTGGGCGGCGGTCCCGAGCCCGATCCGGAGGAGCGGCTCGTCGCGGCGCTGGCCGATCGCGCGCTGCTGCTCGTCCTGGACAACTGCGAGCACGTGGTCGCGGATGCCGCGAACCTCGCCTGGCGGCTCCTCTCCGAGTGCCCTGACCTGCGGATCCTCGCCACCAGCCGGGAGCCCCTCGACGTGGACGGCGAGCGGCTCTGGCAGGTCAGGCCGCTGCCGCAGGACGACGCCGTCCGGCTTTTCGAGGAGCGGGCGAGGGCCGCGCGCCGCGACGTCGTCCTGGACGGGACGCTCGTCCGGAACGTCTGCGAGGCCCTGGACGACCTGCCGCTCGCCATCGAGCTGGCGGCGGCGCGGCTGCGCACGCACGAGCTGTACGACGTGGCGGCGCGCCTGGACGACCGGTTCGCGCTGCTCGCGCGCGGCAGCCGCACGGCCGACGCCCGGCACCGGACGCTGCGCGCCGTCGTGGACTGGAGCTGGGAGCTGCTCACCGAGGACGAGCGCCGGGCCGCGCGCCGGTTCACCGTGTTCGCCGGGGGCGCGACCGCCGCGTCCGCCCGGGCGGTCGCGCGAGGGGACGAGGCGACCCTCGACGCCCTCGCCGACCGCTCGCTGCTCGACTTCTCCAACGGCCGCTACCGGATGCTGGAGACGATCCGCGCGTACGGGTCCGAGAAGCTGGCCGAGGCGGGCGAGACCGAAGAGTTCACCGACGCGCACGCCCAGCACCTCCTGGACCTGGCCGCCAACGCCGATCTCCTCGGATCGGGCCAGCTCGAAGCCCTGGACCGCCTCGCGGCCGAGCACGACGACCTGTTCGCGGCCCTCCGCCGAGCCATCGACGCGGGCAAGGCCGACACGGCGTCCCGCCTGCTCAACGCGATGTCCACCTACCTGTGGATCAGAGGGCTCGCAGGCTCAGCGGCACCCCTTGCCGTCGCGATCCTCGATCTCCCTGAGAGCGCCGACCTCCCCGGCGAGGAGTACGCAGTGATCGTCACGATCGCGGGTGCGAACGCGACCGACGAGCAGCGCGAGCGCGCGGCTTCGGCGCTGGCGGAGGCGGAACGTCCGCTGCGGAACTCGATGGCCGCGTTGCAGTGGCTCATGAACACGGTCGGCGGCGGAGACGTCCGCGTCCAGTTCAGGACGCTGATGGCCGAGCGGGAAAGCCCCGATCCGTGGGCGCGGGCGGCGGCCCGCCTGATGTCCGGTTATCCGCAGCTCGCGCAAGGCGACCTCGCCCAGGCCGAGCAGGAGTACCAGGACGCGGCCGACGGCTTCCGCGCGCTCGGAGAGCGCTGGGGAACGGCCCTCGCACTGGACGCCCTGGCCAACCTCGCCGCTACGACAGGCGACACCGTCCGCGCGATCGCCCTCACCGACGACGCGCTCGCGCTAGCGGGCGAGTTGGGCGCTGCCGACGACATCGCCGACCTCCTGTGCAACCGAGGCGACCTCCGCGCGCATGACGACCCCGAAACCGCTCGCGCCGACTATGCAGAGGCCGCCGCCGTAGCGCGCCGAGCAGGAAACGCCACCTGCCTGGCCGCCGCCTTGCGCGGCCTAGCCGACATGGCCCTCGCCAATGGCGACAAGGACGAAGCCCAACGCCTCTACGCAGAAGCCCTGGACCACTTCGACCCGGCCTGGGTGAAGAGCGTCGGAAACCGCGTCCGCACACTCATCGGCCTCGGACGCATAGCCGAACCCGACCCCAAGGCAGCCGACCTGTACCGGCAGGCCGTCGAGGTGGCCGCCGTTATAGGAGCGCTGTCGGAAGGGGCGCGCGCCATGGTCGCCATCGCGCGCCTGCACGAGGGCGAGCAAGCGGCCCGCATGCTCGGCGCCGCGACCGTCCTCCGCGGCATGGACGCCGTCAACGACCCCGAAGTCAACGCACTGGAACAGGCCCTACGGACGCGACTGGGCGATGAGACCTACGCGTCCGCCTACCGAGAAGGTCTGCGCCTCAGCCACGGAGACGTACTGCGCCTGGCAGGCGTGTCGGACGAAGTCGTGGCGAAATCACCGCTGCACGTCTTCCCCGACTCCTGACCCTGGACTCCTGGCCCTGGACTTCTGGCCCTGGACTTCTGGCCCTGGACTTCTGGCCCTGCACTTCTGGCCCTGCACTTCTGGCCCTGGACTTCTGAAACAGCGCCGGTGAGCGCGCGGTGAGGTCGCGGTGAGCGGCCTCCCGCAGAGTCGCGGGCATGACGAAGAACATCCTGATCTCGGGCGCCTCGGTCGCCGGACCGGCGCTGGCGTACTGGCTGCACCGCCACGGACACGCCGTCACCATCGTCGAGAAGGCGAGCGAACTGCGCGACGGCGGCTACGCGGTCGACTTCCGCGGCGAGGCCCACCTGCGCGTCCTCCAGGAGATGGGCGTCCTGGACGACATCTACCGCGAGCAGACCCGCACCGGCGCGATGGCGTACGTGAACGCCGAGGGCAAGAAGCTGGCGTCCATGCCGGCCGACCTGTTCGCGGGCGACGTGGAGATCCTGCGCGGCGACCTCGCCCGCATCCTCTTCGAGAAGACCGCGCCGTACACCCGGTACGTCTTCGGCGACTCGATCGCCCGCATGGACGAGGACCCCGACGGCGTGACCGTCACCTTCGACAGCGGCGCCGTCGGACGCTACGACCTCGTCATCGGCGCGGACGGCCTGCACTCCAACGTTCGCCGCCTCGCGTTCGGACCCGAGGAGCAGTACGTCTCGCACCTCGGCCTGTACTGCGCGATCTTCACCGTGCCGAACTACCTCGGCATCGACCACGCCGGGCTCGCGTTCACCACCCCCGGCAAGGTCGTCACGATGTACAGCGCGCGGGAGAACACCGAGGCCAAGGCCGTGTTCTACTTCGGCGCGCCGCTCACCGACATCGACCGCCGCGACGTCGCCGCGCAGCAGCGGCTGCTCGCCGAGACGTTCGCGGGCAACGGCTGGGAGTCAGACCGGCTGCTCGGCATGATGGCGGACGCGCCGGACTTCTACTTCGACTCGGTCAGCCAGGTTCGCATGGACACCTGGACGCGCGGCCGGATCGCCCTGCTCGGGGACGCCGCGTACTGCCCGTCCTCGCTGTCCGGGATGGGCACCGGCCTGGCGATGGTCGCCGCGTACGTCCTCGCGGGCGAGCTGGCCGAGGCGGACGGCGACCACACCGTAGCGTTCGCCCGCTACGAGGAGCTGATCCGCGAGTACGTCGCGGGCTGCCAGAAGCAGGGCCAGGGCGTCGCGAAGATGATGGTCCCCGAGAACCGCGTCGTCGCCTGGCTGCTGCGGCAGAACTACAAGCTCATGCCGTACCTGCCCGGCAAGAAGATGATCGCGAACAGCGTCCGCCGGACGGCGGAGAACATCGCCCTGAAGACCTACCGGGAGCGCCGCCGGTCCAGCAGCACCGGGGCCAGGTTCAGCGCGAGCAGCCCGGCGACCAGCGCGAACCCGCCCGCGTAGGACGCCACGGACACCACGATGCCGAACCCGACCGCGCCGACGCCCATCCCCGCGTCGTACGCGACGTTCCACAGCGCGCTGACCCGGCCGAACTCGGGCCGGGTCACGCGGTCGAACATCAGCGCCAGGGTCGAGGTCTGCGCGATGCCGAACCCGGCGCCGAACAGCAGCGGCCCGACGATCACCGCGACCGGGGCGCCCGTCCACACCAGCGTCCCGGCCCCCGCCGCGGTGAGCAGCACCATCGGGACGAGCAGGTGCCGCGCGCCGTACCGGTCGGCGTACCGCCCGGACAGCCAGCGCGTCAGCGGTGTCGCGGCCGACTGCGCGAACAGCGCGCCCGCCGCCAGCCCGGCCGTCGCGCCGTGCACCGCCAGCGGCACGAACGTCTGGAGCACCCCGGTCGCGAACGTGACGGCGGCGAACACCAGCGCGGGACGCGCCAGGTCCGGCCGCCGCGCCGCCGCGAGCAGCCCGCCGTGCTCGGTCGGGTCGTCCTCGCACCGGACGCCCGGCAGCATGCCGAGGACGGTCAGCGGGACCAGCGCCACGACGACCGCCGCGACGAACACCGGACCGAACCCGGCGTGCCCGCTCAGCCAGATCCCGATCGGCAGGCAGGACAGCGCGGGCAGCCCGACCGCGACCCCGTAGACGCCGAGCGCCTCCCCGCGGCGGGACGGCGCGACCGACTCGGCGGCGAGCGCGGTCCCCGCGACGACCAGGACCCCGAGCCCCGCGCCGCGCAGCGCGCACGCCAGCAGCACGGCCGGCAGCGCCCCCGACAGCAGCGGCAGCGCGGACGGCAGCCCCATCAGCACCAGCCCGCCCGCGAGCGTCGCGCGGTACCCGAACCGCGAGGCCAGCCGCGGGACGAGCGGCTCCAGCAGCACGGTCGCGAGCATCATCACCCCGGTGCTGAGCCCCGCGCCGAACCCGCCGCCGCCGTGCCGCGCGACGAACAGCGGCAGCGTGGACATCAGCAGGTAGCAGCTGGCCATCCCGCCGAGCGAGCACCAGAGCAGGCCGAGGAAGGCCCGGGTGAAGATCGTCGGCCTGGTTCCGGCGCGGACCGGGACGTCCTGAACGCTCACTGCCACCCTCCTTCGGCACGGGACCTCCATCGTCCGCTTCCGGCGTCCCGCCCGGATCAGGCAATCGCCCTATTTCACGGACCGGCCCGTCCGTGCGGCGTAAGACGCTGTGGCGTGGCCGCTGTGGCGTAAGACGCCCGCCGCCGGCCTGCTCGACCGCGGCTCCGGTCGAATACTGTGATCGTCCGCTGTGTCGACGTGTTCGCTGATAGGGATCCGGGTGGGCATGAGGACGGGCCTTTCGCGCCTCTCGGCGCGCGACCGCATGGGGCTCGCGGTGTCGGCGGCGCTCGTCCTCGGGCTGGCGCTGGGCGACGCGGGCTGGTGGCTCTCCGGCCGCGCGGGCGGGCACCGGGCGGGCTGCGCCCGGTCCGGGCAGCGCCTGCGCGTGACGGCCGACCCGGCGATCGCCGAGGTCGTCCGCAAGGTCGCGGACGAGGGGCCGGGCTGCTCGGCCGTCCGGGTCACGCCGCTCGCCTCCGCGGCGGCGGCGCACGCCCCGGACGCGCCGGACGTCTGGATTCCCGACAGCTCGGTCTGGCTCGACCTGGCCGACCACGCGACCGTCGGGCGTGCCGTCTCCGCCGCCACGTCCCCGCTGGTCTTCGTGCTCCCCGCGAAGGCCGCCGGACGGGACGGGCCGCTGCTGCGCACCCGGTCCTGGTCGGTGTTCAAGGACGCGGGGACCCGGTTCGGCCTCCGGCTGGTCGATCCCGCCCAGTCCGCCGCCGGCGTCGGCGCGCTGCTGCTCCTCCAGCAGGCGGCGGGCGGCGGCGGGAAGGGCCTGGAGGCGTTCGCGGACTCGCTGCGCACCGCGCAGACCGTCGCCGCCGGCGATCCCGTCGCCGAGAGCGCCGCCTACTCCACGCTGCGCACCGCCGACGGGACCACGCCCGTCCTGGTCGACTCCGAGCAGACCGCGTGGCGGCACCTCGCGCCCGGGCCGCGCGGGCTCCGCGTCGTCTACCCGGCGGCGGGCAGCGCCGCGCTCGACTTCCCGTTCGCGGTCCTCAGCACCGACCCGGTCCGGCAGCGGCTCGCCGTGGACCTCCAGCGGCGGCTGCGCTCCGCCCGCGGGCGGGCGCTGCTCGCCGCCGCGGGACTGCGGCCTCCGGACGGCACGCCGGTCGCCGTCCTCGCCCGCGCCGGGCTGTCCGGGGCGCCCGCACTGCTGCCGTACGGGCAGCCGGGCTCGGCGGCGGCCGTGCTGCGGATCTGGCAGCGCGTCCACCTCGGCACCCGGGCCGTCCTCGTCCTGGACGGCGTGCCCGCGAAGTACGAGGACGCGCTCCGGCAGGCGCTCACCTCCATGCCGGACGACGCGGAGTTCGGGTTGCGGACGGCGGGCGGGCCGTCCCCCTCGCGCGTGCCGCTCGGCGCGCTCGGCGAACCGGCCGCCGCCGGGACCCGCCGCGCGCGGCTGCTCGCCGCGATCCCGTCCGCCGCTCGGACCAAGCCCGCGCCCGCCGACCGGGCCGTCCTGGACGCCTACCGGACGCTCTCGGACGGCTACGACGCGAACCGGGAGAACATCGTCCTGCTGCTCACCGGCGAGCGCGCCTCGCTCGCCGACCCGGGCGCGCTGCGCCGGAGGCTCGCGGCGGCCTTCCGGACGACCCGCCCGGTCACGGTCGTCGCCGTGGCGCTCGGCGGCGCGCCGGAGACGCCGCCCCTGGACGAGATCGCCTCCGCGACCGAGGGCGGCGTCTACCGGATCACCGAGCCGGGCGGGCTCATGCGCCTGTTCCTCCGCGCCGCCGCCCTCCGCGCCTGCGACGGCCCGGAATGCCCCGGGTGAGAACCGCGGACATCGCCGTCCTGCGCGGTCTGGCGGCTGTTCGCCTCGCGGTCGTCCTGGCGGCCTTCGGCCTGGACGGCGCGGCCGGGCGGGAGCCGCTCGGCCTCGCCATACAGATCGTCCTCGCCGTGGCGGTCTGGTTTCGGGCGGGACGGGTCCAGGGCCTTGTGGCGAGGTGGCCTGTGCTGCTCCTCCTGGACGCCGCGCTCGGGGCGTTGGTCCTGTGGCGGCTGCACGCGCCGTTCCCGTTCGTCTGGGCCACGCTTTCGACCACTGCCGCAGCCGGGGCGTTCGTGCCGTGGGGCTGGCTGCTGCTCGTGTGCTCGGCGCAGATCGTGGCGTGCCGCCTGCTCGTGTCCGTGCTGCGGCCGGACGACGTCCGGCTCGCGCTCTGGCTGCCGCTGCTCTACCCGCTGGCGAGCGTCGCGGGGATCGGGGTGCGGTGGCTGCTCGTCCGGTACGCCGAGACCGAGCAGGAATCCGCCGCCGCCGAGGAACGCGCGCGGCTCGCCCGCGAGATGCACGACTCGCTCGGCAAGACGCTCGTCGGCGCGGCGCTCAGCGCCGAGACGCTGCCGCTGTGGATCCGCACCTCGCCCGAGCGGGCCGAGGCGGAGGCCGAACGCATCGCGGCGGCGCTCCGCGCGGCGAACGCCGAGGCGCGCGGGCTCATCGCCGGGCTCCGCGCCGAGACCGAGCCGCTGGACCGAGCGCTGCGCGAGCTGGCCGCCCGCTGGACCCGCGTGACCGGGATCGCGGTCGATGTCCGGACGGACGAGCCGCCGGAACCGCCTCCGGACGTCCGGGCCGAGCTGATCGCGATCGCGGGGGAGGCGTTGACGAACGTGGCCCGGCATGCGGACGCGCGGCGCGTCCGGCTGGCGCTCTCGGCGTCCGGGCTGGTCGTCGCGGACGACGGCCGTGGCTTCGTCCCGGAGGACGGCGTTCCGGACGGACACTACGGCCTGATCGGCATGGCCGAACGCGCTGTCCGCGCCGGATGCGGCTTCGCCGTCACGAGCGCCCCCGGTCGCGGGACCGCGATCACCGTCACGTTCCCCGAGGGCTGGGCCTAGGCGGTTGGGCCCTGGGGCCCAACGCGAATCGGGCCCGTGGGCTCTCGTCCCGCAGGTGGGGCGGTTGCGAGATTTGTCGCGCACAAGCGCACCCATCGCAAGGAGTCCCATGCGCATCCCCCGTACGGCGGTGCTCTCGCTCGCCTTCGCCCTGCTCGGGCTGGGCCAGGCGGCAGCTCCGGCCCTGGCCGCCGCCACGACCCCGTCCAGCCCGTCCGGCACGTCCGGCCCGTCCGGCCCGTCCAGCCCGTCCGGCACGGTCGCCGCGGCAACCGTCAACCAGACCACCGAGCCGGTCTACTTCGTCCACGGCTGGAAGCTCGGCAACTCCGGCGACTGCCAGAACGACTGGCGCGACGCCCAGGGCGTGTTCCGCAACGCCGGGCTGCGCGGGCCGTTCATCACCTGGGGCTACTACAAGTTCGACGCGCACTGCACGCGCAAGGTCAACGGCGACCACAACACGCGCGTGCAGGAGCTCGGCCGCCTGTTCGCCTGGGACGTCTACAACAACTACTCCCGGCACGGGAAGTACGTGAACGTCGTCGCCCACTCCATGGGCGGCCTGATCACGGACGCGGCGCTCGTCGGCACGCACAAGTACGCGGGCCACGGCTGGCCGCCCTACCTGCGCATCCGCAACGTCGCGACGCTGAGCACGCCCTACTACGGCGGCAACTACGCCTACGCCTGCTCGCCGTGGCAGCAGCAGTGCAGCGACATGTCGGCGGGCAGCGGGTTTCTGCGCTGGCTGCGGACGTACCAGAACCCGCAGGGCGCGGGCGGCACCGACTGGACGATGATCGGCTCGCAGGACGACAAGACCGTCGACTACCGGAGCGCGGCCGGCATCAAGCCGACGCCGATGACCTCGCGGCACAAGGTGTACTTCTACGCGGGCCAGCACCTCAGCCACTCCTCGATCAACCACGTCGGGACCGGCCGCTCCTGGCACGTCTGGTACAGCAACGACTGGGGCGCGAACCCCTGGCAGATCCGCACCGGCGGCGCTCCGCTGGTGTACGCGGCGAACGCGATCTGGAGCACGGCCTACTAAAACCACCGACCCCGGCCAGGTTGCCCGGCCAGGTTGCCCGGCCGGGCTGAGCGGCCCCGCCCGCTACCGCGGCCTCCCGTTCAGCGGAGGCCGAGGTAGCGGGCTACGGCCGCGGCGCGGTGGGTGACGCGGAGCTTGCCGTAGACGCGGTTGATGTGGTTCTTCACCGTCTTCTCGGACAGGCTCAGCTCGGCGGCGATCTCGGCGTTGGTCAGGCCGCGCGCCATCAGCCCGAGCAGCTCCTCCTCCCGCGCCGACAGCCCCAGGCCGGCGAGATCGCCGCGGGGCCCGGCGGACGGTTCGCGCGCCGCCGCGACCACGGCGAGCGACGCGGCGCCCGACAGCGGGCTGGCGATGCCCGCCGCCGCGTCCCGGACGGCCCGGCACAGCTCGTCCGGGGTGAAGGAGCCGTGCGTGAGGTAGCCGATCGCGCCGCGGCGGACCGCCTCGCGGACGGTCGCGGCCTCGCCGTCGTAGGAGAGCATCACCACCGGGGCCAGCGCGCTCAGCGGGCCGACGACCTCGAGCCCGCCCGCCACCGGCATCCGGACGTCGAGCAGCACCAGGTCCGGGCGGTTCGCGGCGGCCTCGGCGAGCGCGGCCCGGCCGTCGGCCGCCTCGCCAGCGACCTCGATGCCGTCCGCCGCGTCCAGCACACTGACCAGGCCCGCGCGGACCACCGGGTTGTCGTCCACGACCAGCACCCTGACCGGGCCCGCGCCCGCCGTTCCGTCCGCCACGCGCACCACCCCCCGTTTCCGGGGCGAAAGGTACAACACGCGGACGATCAGTTCGGACGGCCGAGCAGCGCCGGGTCGAGGATGTCCAGCACGGGGCAGAGGCGGCGTTCTTCCTCGACGAAATGCGCCTCGATCTTCTCCGTCAGCCGCGCCAGTTCCGCGCGGCGCTCTTCGGGGTCGAGGTCGGTCCGCGCGCAGAGGGACTCGATCTCGGCGCGCTGCTTCTCCAGGACGGCGTGCTGCCGCCGGAGGTCGTCCAGCATGGGCGCGAGGGCCGGGAACTGCTTCTCCAGGCGCGGGAAGAGGTGTTCTTCCTTGCCGTGGTGGGATTCCAGGTCGCCGCAGACGGTCACGCAATGGGTGCGGAGCCGGTCCAGCAGGTGCTGCGGCGCCGGAGTCCCGCCCATGGCGGCCTGGTCGAGCAGGTCGGCGAGGGCGGTGCGGAGCGAGTCGTGGATGCGGGTCAGCTCGTCGCCGAGGGCGCGTTCGCGGTCCTCGTCCACGCGGTGGAGGACGACGGCGGGGAACGTCCGGGAAGTCCGCTCGGTGTATCCGGCGTAGGCCTCGGACGTCTCGACCATGTGCCGGTGCAGGCGGTCGCGCTCCTCGTCGTCCGCCGGGATCGCGGTCGCCGTGTAGGTGGACGCGCCGATCTCGACGGTGACGCGCGGGTTCGCGAGCAGGTTCGCGTACCAGGCCGGGTCGTGCTCGCTGCCCGCGTTGGTCGCGAACACGATGGGACGTCCGTGGTCGTCCTCGCGGTAGGCGAGCGGCGAGGTGCGGGGCGTCCCCGACCGGTGGCCGGTGGTGGTGAGTAGCAACAGCGGGGTCCCGGCGAAGTAGCCGCCGACCTTCCCCTCGCCGGCCCGGAACTCCTCGATGACGGGACGGTTGCGCTCGGTGTAGGTCATGCCTCTGGGCCTCCGCGTAGGCTGGTCCGGCCGAATCATGTTTGCTTTGCAAGCAAATCTACTTTGGATGCAAAGGTATTTGTATGTCAACGGGCCGGGATGCCGAAGGGCCGGACGTCGAGGCCGGCATCCGCGCGATGCTGCTGCTCATGCCGCGCCTGGTGGGCCGGGTGAAGCGGACGCCGCCGCCGGACTCGCTCGCCGGGTTCGCGCTCGCGCCGCGCCACCTGTCGCTGCTGGGGAACCTGCTGTTCGACGGCCCGATGCCGGTGAACGCGCTGGCCGAGCGGCTGGAGGTGGCGCCGACCACGGTCAGCCTCATGGTCGGCGACCTCAGCCGCCAGGGCATTCTGGAGCGCCGCGAGGACCCGTCCGACCGGCGCCGCACGATCGTCGCGCTCGCCGCCGAGCACCACGACGGGATCAGCCGCTGGCTCGCCAAGGGCGCGGACGCCTGGCGCGTCGCGCTGGAGCCGCTCACGCCGTCCGAGCGGCGGGCCTTCATCGAGACCATCCGGCGCTACGAGGAAGCGGTGCGCGACCTGTGATGTGACCCAGAGCACATGATGGACTGTCACGTCGGGGCGGCTTCGCAAGTCCTCTTTGCGTCGAAGCAACGATGAGGAGTCCGTCATGCGAGTTCTGGTCGCCGGAGCCACCGGAGTCATCGGCCGCCGCCTGGTCCCGCTGCTGAAGGAGGTCGGCCACGAGCCGGTCGCGCTCACCCGGAATCCGGACCGGGCGCGGGACATGCTCGGCGTCGAAGCGGTCGTCGCGGACGCGCTCGTCCGCGAGGACGTCCTGAAGGGCGTCGGCGAGGCCGCGCCGGACGCCGTGGTGAACCTGCTCACCGCGATCCCCGCCCAGCTCGACGTGTCGCGCCTCGCCGAGGAGTTCGTGACGACGAACCTGCTGCGGACGCGCGGCACCCGCAACCTGCTGGACGCCGCGCCGGACGCGCGGCACATCGCCGAGAGCGTCGCGTTCGTCTACCAGCCGGGCGACGGCCTCGCCGACGAGGACGCGCCGACCTGGCACGACGGCACGCCCGACCAGTTCGCCACGACCCTCGCCGCGGCCCTGGAGCTGGAAGAGCAGCTCGTGGCGGCGGGCGGTCTGGCGCTCAGGTTCGGCCACCTGTACGGGCCGGGTTCCGGCTACGCGGCGGACGGCGCGACCACCGCCGGGATCAAGGCCGGGCACCTGCCGCTGATCGGCGGCGGGCACGGCTGGTTCTCGTTCATCCACTCCGCCGACGCGGCCACCGCGATCGTCGCCGGGCTCGACCGGGACGTCCGCGGCGTCCTGAACGTCGTGGACGACCATCCCGTCCAGGCGCGCGAGTGGATTCCGGAGACGGCGCGGATGCTCGGCGCGCCCGAACCGTCCGTCGTCACGGAGGAGCAGGGCTTGGCGGCCGTCGGCGAGTGGGGCGTGGCCTTCCTGAACCGGCTCCGCGCCGTGGACAACGCGCGTGCGCGCACGAGCCTGGACTGGCGTCCGCGCTACGCGTCCTGGCGGGACGGCTTCGCCGCCGAACTCCAGCCCGGCGCCTAGCGCGGCGTGGGGCTCGCATAACGCGGCGTGGGGCTCGCCGCGTGCGAGCCCCACAGCAGGCCGGACCGTTCAGCAGGCCAGAGTGCTCAGAAGTGCGTGCCGCCGTCGATGCGGACCTCGGTGCCGGTGACGAACGCGCCGTCGTCCGAGGCGAGCATCGCGACGACGCCCGCGACGGTCTCCGGGCCCGCGAAGCCCTGCCCGAGCGCCGGTGCGAGCTTGACGAACAGGCTCATGTCGGCGTCCTCGGGCAGGCCCGGGCCGCGCCCGGTCGTCATGCCGCTCTCGATCGAGCCCGGGGCGACCGACACCGCGCGGAGCCCCTGCTTGGCGTACTCGCTGGCCAGCACGTGCGTGAACGACTGGATGCCGCCCTTGGACGCGGCATACGCGGCCATGTAGGGGTGCGCGAAGCTCGCCGAGGTGGACGAGAAGTTCACCACGACGCCCTTCCCGGTGGCGAGCAGCGCGGGCAGCGCCTCGCGCGTCACCAGGAACGTCCCGGTCAGGTTGATCTTCAGGACGGTGTTCCAGAAGTCGAGCGTGGTCTCGTGCGTGTGCGCGGAGCGGAGGATGCCGGCCGCGTTGACCAGCACGTCCAGGCCGCCCATGTCCGCGACGGCGGCGGCGACGCCGGACCGCACCGCGGGCTCGTCCGAGATGTCCACGACGGCCGTGGTGAGCCGGTCGGCGGTGCCGTCCTGGGCGGCCCGCTCGGCGGTGGCCCCGAGCCCCTCGGCGTTCACGTCGAAGCCGGTGACCCGCGCGCCCTCGGCGAGCAGCCGGTGCGCGGTGGCCTGCCCGATGCCGGATCCGGCCCCTGTGACGATGACGCGGCGTCCCTCGAAACGCTCCATGATCCCTACCTCCATTGGCAGAACGTGTCTACATGGCACAACGTGCCATTCCTGCACTTTATGCCTACGATGGGGAGATGAGCACCGAGGGCCGGACGAGCCTGACCGAGCGGCGCCGGGCCGAGACGCAGATGGAGATCGCGCTGGCGGCGGCCGGGCTGTACGCCGGTTCCGAGGGCGCCGACGTGACGGCCGAGGCGATCGCGCGCCGCGCCGGGGTCGGGCTGCGCACCTTCTACCGGTACTTCCGCACCAAGGAGGACGCGATCGCGCCGCTGCTCGCGCACGGCGCCGAGCGCTGGCTGCGCCTGCTGAGCGAGACCGCTCGGGAAATGCCGCTGCGGGACGCGCTGGTCGAGGCCGCCGCCCAGGCGCTCGCCGCCACGGACGAGGAAGGCCGCGAGTCCTTCGCCTGGACCCGCGGCCTGCTCCGCGCCGCCGCGTCCGACCCGGCGCTCCGGGCGGTCTGGCTGCGCGTGAACCACGACACCGAGGAGCGTCTGGTACCGGTGCTCGCCGACCTCACCGGACGTCCCGCCGACCTGGACGTCCGGCTCGCGGCGGCGGCGGCGAGCGCGGCGATCCGGGTGGCGGTCGAGACCTGGGCGCTCGGCGACGCCCCGGCCGAGGGGCCGGGCTCCCCGGCCGACCTGGGCGTCCGCGCGATGCGCGGCCTCACCGCCCAGCTCGACGCCCTCGGTTAGCCGACCCGGGATTGGGCGCCCTCGGTCAGCTGCCCGGGACCGGGCCCTCCAGGTTCCTGGTGAACCAGGCGAGGATGTCCGGGAGGAGCTTCTGCAGGTCGGCGGTGTAGTGGCCGCCGTTCTTCTGGATCTGGACCTGCGCGGTCGTCGGCGCCTGGACGAGCTGCTTGAACGCCATCACGCGCTCGCGGTCAGCGCGGAACAGCTTGCGGTCGCCGGCGAGCAGGAACAGCCGCACGTCCGGCCGCTTCTTGACCATCTCGTCCGGGCTGTTCGCGCGCATCTGCTGCGGCGTCCAGCGCGGGCCCGCCTGCGGCTCGGGGACGAAGTACCCGGCCCAGGACATCGCGGCGCGGTACTTGTCCGGGTGCTGCAGCGCCAGCTTCACCGCGCAGAACGCGCCGGACGACGCGCCCCCGAGGCCCCAGCCGTTGCGGCCGGGCAGGGTCCGGAAGTTCGCCTTGACCATGTCGTAGACGTCCTGGCCGAGGAACGTGCCCATCTTCGGCATGCCGGGGATGTCGCTGCACTCGGTGTCCTGGCGCGTGGACATCTGGAGCACCGGCATCACCATGATGAAGGGGTGGGCCTTGTGCTTCTTCTCCATCTGGACGGCGGTCTTCTGTATGGGCTCGACCTCTTCGTGAGCCCAGAAGTTGTAGTTCACGCCGGTGTTGCCCGTGTAGAGCATCAGCACGGGGAAGCCGCTCTTGGCGTAGCGCGGGTCCTTGTACTCCGGCGGCAGCCACACCCAGACCTTGCCGGTCACGCCCGACTTGGCGCCCTTGAGCGTGGTGACCATGATCGGCCCGCCGGACGTGGTGTGCGAGACCTTGAAGTGGGCCTTCGGCCCGGACGGCATCTGCACCGGCGGCTCGGTGCGCCCGGCGGGCGCGGCCGGCGCGGGCGTGGTGGTCTGTGCGGGCGGCTGCGCCTTAGCGCCCCCGGACCCGCATCCGGCGGCGGTCGAGACCACGAGCGCGGCGGCGGCGAACGCGGCCCCGATGCCGCGCGCTCTCCGTCGTGATGTCATCAATGGCCTCCCCGTAGGCCGTCCTCCGCGTCCTCGCGAGGAGGGGCGCGGAAGCACACGAACTGGCAGGATCATAGGGGCGGCCAGGCAAAACGCAAAAGTCCCGCCGCAGGTCACCTACCCGTACATGCTGGGTGAGGTCCCTATTTAAGGATCGGTTAACCCCACGGGCGGACGAATGTCTTCGGCTGCTCGCTCGGGCCGCGGCCGGATGCGGACACCTGACCGAGACGCCCCCATCCCTACCGGTATTTGCGTAATGGCGCAAGAGTCCGGCTTGCTGCCCGGCCCGCCCAGGGCGGACGGCTCAGGGTGTCAGCAGGCGGGTGATCAGGTCGTCCATGGCGACGCCGATCCGGGCGCGGTCGGCGGCCTGGTCGGGCGCGGCGGCGATCGCCACCCCGGCCTGGTTCGCGGCGCCGAAGATCAGGTGCGCGAGCGGCTCGGCGCGTCCGGGGGAGATCAGGCCGAGTTGCTCGGCCTCCCGCATGCCCGCGCGAAGCTGCTGCCGCGCGCAGTACGGGTCGTCGAAGTTCACCGAACGCTCCCAGCCGAGGACGAGCGGCCCCTCCCGCAGCAGCACGCGCTGGACGTGCGGTTCGAGGCAGGCGTCCAGGTAGGCGGCCATGCCCGCGCGCATCCGCTCGGACGGTTCGGACCCGGCGCCCATCGCGGCGGCGGCGCAGCGGTCCGCGACCTCGCGCTGGACCTGCTGGTAGGCGGCCTCGAAGAGGCTCTCCTTGTCGGCGAAGTGGTGGTACAGCGCGCCGCGCGTGACACCGGCCGCCTTCACCACCGCCGTCGTGGACGTCCCGGCGAAGCCGTGCGCGGTGAACAGGGCGACGGCCGCGTCCACGAGCCGCTGCCGCGTCGCGTCGCCCTGTTCGGCCTTCCTGCTCATGCGTTCATCGTAGGGAGCTACTTGGCGTGCACGTTCACCTGTGGCGGCAGGCCCAGCACGGACGCGTCGAGCCGTCCGGTCGCCACCAGGACGAACCGGTACGGGTCGCCGGTCACGACCGTCCCGCCGCCGCCGATCTCGGTCTCGGGGAAGCCGTCGAGCCGCAGCGTGAGGGGGACGCGGTCCTCCAGCTCGTCGCGCAGGAACGCGAGCGCAGCGGCGAGGCCGGGGCCGGGCTCGGCCGGGCGGTCGAGCGCCGCCCGGATGTCGTCGCCGTGCACGTACGCGTCGTACCAGAGCGTCGTGACGCCGCCGCCGATCGTCCGCCCGGCCGGGCCGGGGGCCGTCCACAGGTCGTCGGTCAGCGCGGACAGCGCGGGCTCGATCGCGTCGACCGCCGCGCGCATCGCCGCCGCCAGCTCGCCGGGCGAGGCGTCGCGCCGGGCCGCGGCCTGCTCGTCGGGCGAGCGCGTGCCGGACGCGCGGTTGACGACGTCCTCGGCGTTGCCCACTACGTGCGCGGCGACGTCCCGGACGAGCCATTGCGAGCATCGGGTCCGGGTGTTCCAGTCGTCCTCGGACAGGCCGTCCGTGAGGTCGGCGATCGCGCGGAACTCGGCCAGCAGGCCCTTGACCGTCGTGTCGCGGTCGAGTCGTAGGGTCATGCCCGCGAAGATACATACATGCAGTCTGTATGTGAAGGGGGTGGGGACAACCCGAACACCGATCCGGTGGGAGGCCCCGTTCCGGCGGAGGGGGCCGGAAAGGTGGGATCGGAGCATGACGTTCCCGCGCCCCCAGGCCGCCGTGCCGCAGGCGGTCCCGCCGATGCCGCCGCCCCACCTGCCGCCCCCGCAGCTGCCGCCGCCCGCGGTCGAGCTGCGCTCCGTCGTGCGGCGCTACGGCTCCGGCGACACCGCCGTGACGGCGCTGGACGGTGTGAGCATCGCGTTCCCGCCCGGCACCTGGACGGCGGTCATGGGCCCGTCCGGGTCCGGCAAGTCGACGCTGCTGCACTGCGCCGCCGGGCTCGACCGCGCTGATGAGGGGCAGGTCGCCATCGCGGGCCGGGACATCACACGCGCGCCCGAGCACGTGCTGACCGAGCTGCGCCGCCGGGCGCTCGGGTTCGTCTTCCAGAACTTCAACCTGGTCGGCGCGCTGACCGCCGAGCAGAACGTCGCGCTGCCGCTCCGCCTCGCCGGGGTGCGTGTGGACCGCAAGCAGGTCCGGGCCGCGCTCGCGGACGTCGGGCTCGGTGAACGCGGCGGGCACCGGCCGCGCGAGCTGTCCGGCGGGCAGCAGCAGCGCGTCGCGATCGCGCGCGCGATGGTCACCCGTCCGGACGTGCTGTTCGCCGACGAGCCGACCGGCGCGCTCGACTCCCGGTCCGCCCGCATGGTGCTCGACCTGATGCGCGGCGTCGTGGACGGCTCGTCCCAGTGCGTCGTGATGGTCACGCACGACCCGGTCGCCGCCGCCGCGGCCGACGCCGCGGTGTTCCTGCGCGACGGACGCCTGGTGGACCGGCTTGTGGGCGCGTCCGCGCGGGACATCGCCGACCGGCTCGCGACGCTGGAGGGCTGACCGGTGTGGCGGATGTCGTGGAGCACCTTCCGCGAGCGCTGGACGCTGTTCGCGGGCGCGCTGCTGACCGTGGTGGTCGGGGTCGCGCTCGTCCAGGCGTCGATGATGGTCATGATCGGCTCGCAGCACCCGCGGATCCCGGCCGGGACGTCGCCGCGCGCCGCCGCCGAGATGAGGGACGCCTACGAGGGCGCGGGCTCGCTGCTCGGCATGACCGCGATGCTGGCCTGCTTCCTCGCGGTGTTCATCGTCGGCTCGACGTTCGCGTTCACCGTCGCGCAGCGCCGCGCCGACCTCGCGCTGCTGCGCACGCTCGGCGGCAGCCGGCCGCAGGTCGTGACGCTGCTGCTGAGCGAGGCGGTGATCCTCGGGGCGCTCGGCTCGGCGGGCGGGATCGTGCTCGGCGTCCCGCTGATGTGGATCCAGACCCTGCTGCTGACCTCGACGAAGATCGTGCCCGGTTCGTTCGAGCCGGTCTGGGACAACGGCGTGCTGATCGGCTCGGTGTGCGCGGGCATCGGGATGGCGCTGGCGGGGTCGTTCGCCGCGACGCTGCGCGCCTCGCGCGTCCGCCCGCTGGAGGCGCTGCGCGACATCGGACGGGCCTCGCGGGTCATGACGCCCGGCCGCTGGATCTGGGGCGTGAGCATGCTCGCGCTGACCGCCGCCATGGTCTCGGTCGAGGGCAAGGTCGACTTCCTCGGCGCGATGATGATCGGGCTCGGGGTGTCCTTCTGCGGTGCGATCGGGCTCAGCTCGCTCAGCCCGCTCGTCGTGCCGCTCGCCGGGCACCTGCTGCGCCCGTTCACCCGGTTCGGGCCGCTCGCCGAGCTCGCCCAGGCCAACCTGCGGGACGGCAAGCGCCGCGCCGCCGCGACCGCCGCGCCCATGATCGTGCTGACCGCGCTGGTCGTCGGGCTGACGGCGATGCTCGGCACGCAGGCGAAGGCGGGCGGCGCGCAGGTCGAGCGGAACATCATCGGGCAGTACGTCGTGACGTCCACCGGGGCGGACGCCGGACGGATCGCCTCGGTGCCCGGTGTCGGCGCGACGTCCACCAACCTCGCCGCCGACATCACGCTCACCTACGTCCGCTCCGACGCCGACGAGCGCGGACGCCGCCAGACCGTCCGGTCCGGGATCTACGCCATCGACGCCGCCGACTGGGCGCGCACGCACAAGCAGCGGCCGGTCTCCGGGACGCTCGAAGCGGTGCACGGCAAGGGCGTCCTCGCGGGGCCGGGCTCGGCCGAGGACGGCGTGCGGCGCGGCGCGAAGGCCGTCGCGGAGATCGGCGGCAAGAAGGTGAAGCTGGAGGTCGCGGCGCGGTTGCCCGGGACCGTGGAGAACAACGCCGACGCGTTCTACATCCCGCGCACGCTGCTCCCGCCGGACATGGCCGCGAAGGCGGAGGCCGAGACGATCGTCCAGGTCGCGCCGGGCGCTTCGGCCGCCGATGTCGCGCAGCGGCTGCGGGACCTGCGGATCGGCAAGGTCCAGACGGTCGCGAAGTGGTCCGGCGCGCGCGTCGCCAAGCAGCAGGAGCAGAACGACAGCGTGATGATGGTGCTGCTGGGGCTGTCCGCCGCCTACGCGGTCGTCGCGGTCATCAACGCCATGATCATCGCGGGCACCGAGCGCCGCCGCGAGTTCGCCGTCGCCCGGCTGACCGGGCTGTCCCGCCGCCAGGTCGTGCGGTCGGCGCTGCTGGAGGCGGCCGGGGTGGCGCTGATCGGGGTCGGGCTCGGGCTGCTGGTCGCGCTCGCGGCGCTCGGCGGGTTCCTGTTCGGGCCGTCCGGGGCCGCGGTCCTCGCCGTCCCATGGACGCTGATCGCGCTGCTCGTCCTCGGCGCGTTCGCGATCTCCGGCGTGACGAGCGTCCTCACCACGCGGGCGGCGACGCGCGTCCCACCGGTCGCGCTGGCCGCCGCCCGCGAATGAGTACCGCTAACGAGTACCGCTGGGCAGGATGCCCGCGGCGAACTCGTCCTGCTGGTTGCCCGGAATGTCGTGCGTCATCGAGAACACCGACACGAACGCCGGGCCGGCGTGGTCGAGGGCCATGTAGTCGCCGAGGAAGAACCCGCGCGCGACCGGGGACAGCTCGGTGTCGAACGAGCCGCCGACGTGCTGCTCGCGCCAGGCGTCCGGGTTCTTGGCGCAGGCCCCGCCGCCGCAGGTGACGGCCCAGTAGTCGGTCAGGGCCCCGGCGGCGGGCGTGTTGCGGCGGAAGTCGTAGTACGTCACGCCGACGGTCCCGCCGGCCGCCACGTCCACGGTCGCGGTGAACGCCTGGCCGTTGCCCTGCGGGTCGGAGTCCGGGGTCTTGCTGACCTTGACCGGCTTCGTCCAGGTCCTGCCCGCGTCACCGGACGAGGACAGCAGGATCGCCGACTGGCTGCGGGACGCGCCCGCGTCCTGCCACACCACGTAGAGGCGCCCGGTGTGCTGGTCGACCGCGATGTCCGGGACGATGTCGCCGGTCCGCAGCGCCGCGTGCGTGTCCGGGTCCACCGGCTCGGCCGGGTTGATCACCGCGACGGTGTCGGGCGCCGACCAGGTCGCGCCGTGGTCGCGGGACCGGATCACCCGGATCCGCATGCTCTGGTCGGGCTGCGCCTTGGGCCTCGGCGCGAGCTTGACGTCCCCCTGGTTCTGCGGACGGTCCGGCTCCTCGCCCCCGCCCGCCGGGCCCTCGAAGAACATGTCCACCAGCGTCCCGTCCGGCTGGACGACGATCTGGTTGGCGATCGTGAAGCCCGGCGTCGGGTCATAGAGGATCTTCGCGGGCTCCCAGCTCTTGCCGCCGTCCACGGTCCGGGCGAACCAGACCGGCTGCCCGCCCTGCTCGTTGCTGCGGTCCCAGACCGCGTAGGCCCGCTGCGAGCTGGTCGGGTCGGCGGTGATCAGCTCCTTGTCGTTGAAGAACGCCTCCTCGGTGTCGCTCTTCAGCGTGACCGGCGCGCCCCAGTGGTCGCCGCCGTCGGTGGACTTGGACACCAGCAGCGCGTTCCCGAAGTCGTTGGCGTTGAACGACAGCGAGATCGCGTACAGGTCGCCGTTCGGCGCGAAGCTGACACCCGGGTCGGACGCCCGCTCGTAGGTGCCGCCCGCGCACTGCGTCGTGCCCGGGACGACGACCTTCTTCCAGTGCCGCCCGCCGTCGTGGGTGACCCCGGCGACGAGGCCGTGCGAGCCGCCGTCGCTCCAGCGGTCCTGCTGCCACTCGGTGACGATGTTGCGCGGGTCGCGCGGGTTCACGCTGACCCAGGGCTCGACCTCGGACCCGGTGTAGTTCGTGCTCGTCGGTGTCGAGCCCGCCGTGCATCCCGGGAACGGCGTCGTCCCGGACACCGCGACCGGGCCGAGCACGGCGTCCGGTTTCGGTTCCGCGAACGCCGGTCCGGACGCGACCAGCGCCCCCGTGGCCGCCATCGCGATCAGTGCGCGTCGCCGCATGGCCAGCACCTGCCTCCCGTCCGGCGCTCGACCGCGAGCCGCCGGACCTCGTTGTGATCGGCGGGAAACAGTCGAGCACCGGGCGGGCGGAGTGCCTAGAGCGATGGCCGGAGCCGGGCGGGCCGTGGCGCAAAGCGGACACTACAGTTTGTCAGGCGCGGGACGGCACCTCCTGGATGAGCCAGCTGTTGCCGTCCGGGTCCTGGAAGTCCAGGTAGGTGCCGAAGTCGCCGCGCTTGGGGTCGTGCCCGTCCACCTGGGCGCCGCCCGGCCCGCCGAAGTGGTACGGCCCGGTCACGTCCACCCCGCCCTTGACCAGCTCCTCGCGGGCCTGGTCGATGTCCGGGACGACGATGTGCAGCCCGCCGAGCGTCCCGGCCTTCTCCTCGTTGCGCATCAGCGAGATCGAGCACGCCGAGCCCGGCGGCGTCAGCTGGACGATCCGGAAGTCCCCGGCCTCGAAGTCGACGTCCACCGCCCACCCGCAGCGCTCGGCGTAGAACGCCTTCGCGCGGTCGATGTCGGACACCGGCATGATGATCAGTTCCAGCTTCCAGTCCATGATCCTCCTTCGGGCGGTCCAGTACGCCGATTGGACCAGCGGCCGGGCGGTAACTCATCGCACTTAGCATGAACGGGTGGAAATCCTGGGGCCGGAGGAGTGGCGTGGGCGTGCCGAGGCGCACCGGCGCCGCGTCGGCGCCTGGCTCGCGCCGCATCTGGAGCGCCGCCGGCGCGGCGAGAAGCACCCGGTAGAGGACTTCCTGTTCACCTACTACAGCTACCGGCCGAACCGGCTCCAGCAGTGGCATCCGGGCGCGCACGTCGAGCTGGTCGGCGCCCGCGAATACGGCCGCGACTATGTGGACACCGAGCGCGGCGCGACCGTGGACGTGGACGGCCTGGTCGAGCGCCGCCGGGCCTCGATCGAGTGGACGGCCGCGCTGCTGTCCCGGACGGCGTCGCGTCCGGCCCAGTTCGGCTGCTTCGGCATGCACGAGTGGGCGATGGTCTACCGGGCGCCCGAGGTGCGGCACGAGGCGTGGCCGATGCGGCTGCCCGCCGACGCGATCGCCGGGATCGTGGAGGAGCGCGGCGTCCGGTGCAGCCACTACGACGCGTTCCGGTTCTTCACCGGGCCGGCCCGTCCGCTGAACGTGCTGCAGCCCGCCCGCGAGACGCAGCACGAGCTGGAGCAGCCCGGCTGCCTGCACGCCAACATGGACCTCTACAAGTGGGCGTACAAGCTGTCCCCGCTGGTGCCGTCCGAGCTGGTCGCGGACTGCTTCGCGCTCGCCCGCGACATCCGCGCGGTGGACATGCGGGCCAGCCCGTACGACCTGGAGCGGCTCGGCTACCCGCCCATCCGGATAGAAACGGCCGAGGGCCGCGCTGAGTACGCGGCCCTCCAGCGTGACTTCTCCCGCCGCGCCGAGCCCCTGCGCCGCCGCCTGCTGGCGTCGTGCGAGGCCGTCCTCGGCGTTTCCGTCTAGTCGCGGGCGGCGAGGGTGCGGGTCGGGTCGGCGCGCAGCGCGAGGCGCGCGGGGAGCGCGGTCGCGGCGAGCGCCAGCAGGGTCGTCACGGCCACGATGCCCAGCGCGGCCGGGGCCGGGACGTGCGGGGACGCGTCGCCGGTCATGCCCGCGCCGTAGGCGGTCAGCGTCCAGAACGCGATCACCGCGCCGAGGGCGGTCGCGATCACCGCGACGGCGAGGGTCTCCCAGCGCAGCATCCGCAGCACCTGCCGCCGGGTCGCGCCCGCCAGGCGCAGCAGCGCCAGCTCGCGGGAGCGGCCCGCCACGGCCATCGCGAGGGTGTTGACCATCGCGATCCCCGCGAACGCGACGATCAGCCCGAGCGCCAGGTAGTTCACCGCGGACGAGCCCGACGCGCCCTTGTTCGCCTCCACGGCGCCGCCGATCATGACGCCCGGGGGCAGCGCGCGGCGCAGCGCGTCCTTCGAGACGCCCGGAGCCGACACCAGGACCGTCCCCATCGGGGAGTCGGAGTGCGCCGCGACCAGGTCGTACGGCAGCGTCAGGTCCCCGAAGCCGAGGCCCCGCCGGTAGACGGCGACGACCTTCTGCGTGGTGCGGGTGCCGTCGGCGAGCGCGAACGAGACGCTGTCGCCGACCTTCATGCCGATCCCGTCGCGGACGGCCATCGTGCCCGGTCCGAGGCGGTCGAGCGAGCCGTCCCGGACGTCCAGGTCCATGGTCGCGGCCAGCCCGGACGGGGTGACGCCCTGCACGCTGTACGGGCTGTCCACAGCTCGCACCCGGCTGTGGACGACTTCCGTGACCGCCCGGACGCCCGGCACCTGCCGCAGCCTGTCCGCCGTCGCCGCCGGAACGGCCGGGCCGAGCCGGTAGTCGGCGATCGTGCCGGTCCGCGCCTGCTTGGCGGCCGCGCCGGTCAGGGTGGACTGCGCGAACAGCAGCGTCCCGGACATCGCGATCATCAGCGTCAGCGGCGTGATCACCGAGGCGAGCCTCCGCGCGGAGGTGCGCAGGTTCGCGGCGGCCAGCTCGCCCGTCCCGCCGGACGCGCGCAGCGGCACGGCGGCCAGGGCGATCGCGCCCCGCGCCAGCGGCGGGCCGAGCAGCGCGACGGCCGTCGTGAACAGCAGCGCCGTGAGCGGCGTCAGCGGACCGGCCGCCGCGTCCGTGTGCACCGACCGCAGGACGAAGCTCAGCACCACACCGGCCGCGACCGCCGCGACGCCCGCGACCAGCCGCGGCACCGGGACGCGCGGCGGCGTCAGCGCCGCCTCGCCGAGCGCCTCCACCGGACGCAGCCGCGTGATCCGCCGCGCCGAGACCCGCGCCGCCAGCCACGCCGCCAGGACCGTCGTCACGCCCGCGACCAGCGGCGGGAACGCCCCGAGGACGAGCGGCAGGTTCCCCGGCACCACGTCCCCGGCGACCATCCGGCCGTGCAGCCAGCCGCCGAGCGGCAGCCCGGCCAGCGCGCCCGGCACGGTCGCGAGCGCCCCGACCAGCAGCGCCTCGCGGCCGAGCATCCGGCGCAGCTGCCGCGGCGTCGCCGCGACCGCGCGCAGCATCGCCAGCTCCCGCTCCCGCTGCTGGACGGCCAGCCCGAACGTCCCGACGACCGCCAGCAGCGCCACGATCAGCGACGTCCCGCCGAGCGCGCCGCCCATGCTGACCAGCTTCGTCCGGGCCGCGCCGACGCCGGGGAACTCGACCGTGCCGCGCTCGTCGCCGGTCGCGACGACCGCGTTCGTGCCCTGCACGGCCTGCTTGATGACCTTCGGATCGCCGCCCCAAACGCCGATCGCGGTGACCTGCCCGGGGTGGCCTGCGAGCCGCTGCGCCTCGTCCGGAGCGACGTACGGGCGGTCGGCGGTCCCGACGACCTTGTAGGTGCGCGGGCCGTTCGCCGTCAGGACCGTCACGCGCTCGGCCTTGGTGTTCAGGACGATCTCGTCGGACGTCTTCGGGGCCCGGCCCGAGTGCAGCCGCACCGGGGTCAGCGGCTCCCAGCTGTTCCCCTCGACCGGCCCGGCACCCTGGACGACCAGCGGGAACGTCACCTCCGACACGACTCGCCGCACACCCGGAACGGCCTTCACCCTGTCCGCCAGGTCGGCGGGGATCCAGGCGCGCGCCGCGTTCGGCTTCGACTTCCGCTTCGTCTTGCCCTTCTTCTTGTGCTTGACGAAGTGCGACTGCGGATCACCGGCGACCACGACCGGCGCCCCCGCGTACCGGACCGGCTCGACCTTCCCGCGCAGTCCGGTGTCCATCAGCGTCCCGCACGCCGTGACCAGCGCGGCGGCGAAGAACAGCGCCACGAACGCGCCGGCGAAGGCGGCCTTGCGGTAGCGGAGAGTGCTCCAGATCATCGCGCGTACGCTCCCAGCCGGGTCATGCGGTCGGCCACGGCGGTCGCGGACGGCGCGTCCAGCGCGTCCACGATCCGGCCGTCCGCGAGGAACAGGACGGTGTCGGCGAACGCCGCCGCCACCGGGTCGTGCGTCACCATCACGACGGTCTGGCCCAGCTCGTCCACGGTCCGGCGGAGCAGCTCCAGCACGTCGCGCGCGGTCATCGTGTCGAGCGCGCCGGTCGGCTCGTCCCCGAACACCACGTCCGGGCGGGTGACCAGGGCCCGCGCGAGCGCCACCCGCTGCTGCTGCCCGCCGGACAGCTCGCCCGGACGGCGCCCCGCGCGGCCCGCCAGCCCGACCCGCTCCAGCACGTCCGCGAGCAGCGCCCGGTCGGGCTTGCGGCGCGCCAGCTTCAGCGGCAGCGTCACGTTCTGCTCCACCGTCAGCGACGGCACGAGGTTGAACGCCTGGAACACGAACCCGATGCGCTCGCGCCGCAGCTCGGTCAGCTTCGTCTCGCTCAGCTTCGACAAGGCCGTCCCGCCGAGCCGCACCTCGCCCGACGTCGGCCGGTCCAGCCCCCCCGCGCAGTGCAGGAACGTGCTCTTCCCCGACCCAGACGGGCCCATCACCGCCGTGAACGCCCCCGCGGGCAGCGCCACCGACACCTCGCGCAGCGCCGCCACCGCGCTCCCGTTCCGGCCGTAGACCTTGCTCACCCCGGCCATGACCACCGCATCGCTCATGGGTTCCACTCTGCTGACCTGCGGCTCCGTCCTGAAGAGCGGTCGTCATCGATCACCCGTGACGTCGTCATGGGTACGCTCGTGCCGTGATCAGGGTGTTGCTCGCCGAGGACCAGCACGTCATCCGCAGCGGGCTGGTCGCCCTGCTCGGCCTGGAGGACGGCCTGGAGGTCGTCGCCGACGTAGGCACCGGCGCCGACGCCGTGTCCGCCGCGCTCGTCCACCGGCCTGACGTCGCCGTCCTGGACGTGGACATGCCCGGCATGGACGGCCTGACCGCCGCCGCGGCCCTGCGGGAGAAGCTGCCGTCCTGCCGCACGCTGATCCTCACCGGCCACGGCGCCCCCGGCCAGCTCCGCCGCGCCCTGGACGCCGGCGTCGGCGGCTTCCTGCTGAAGACCGCCCCGCCGGACGATCTGGTCGCCGCGATCCGCACCGTCCACGCGGGTCAGCGCGTCCTCGACCCGAGCCTCGCCGTCACCGCCTGGGACCTGGCCGCCGACCCGCTCACCCCGCGCGAGAAGGACGTCCTGCGCCTGCTCGCCGACGGCGCCGAACCCGGCGAGATCGGCACCCGCCTGCACCTGTCCGCCGGAACCGTCCGCAACCACCTCACGGCGATCGTCACCAAACTCAACGCCCGAGGCCGCCCCGACGCCGTCCGCATCGCCCGCGAAGCGGGATGGCTCTGTTGATGAGCCTCCGGCTCCAAGGGCTCGCCTAGCGGCTCGCCCTTGGCCCGGAGACTCGTGCGAGCGCGACGTCGCTTCGCGACCTTCGCCCCGGCGCTCGCCTTCGGCGTCGCGCCGGGACTCAGATAACGCGCTCGCTGTGCGGGCTGGGCTCGTCGGAAAGTCGGACGGCCAAGCGGAATCGCTTCGGCGTGTGGGTGGCTTCGAGGGTGGCGTTGATGGCGGCGAGCCTTGTCGCGAGGTTGCCGAGCCCGGATCCCGGCGGCGTGACGTCGCCGGATACGCCGTCGTTGGAGACTGTCAGGCTGTCGTTGGTGACCGTGATCTCCACGTGTTGCGCGGAGCTGTGGCGGAGGATGTTCGTTACGGCCTCGCGAAGGACGATCGCCAGGACCGGTTCGGCGTCCTCGGGCGGGTCGTCCTTGCGCTCGACGGTCACCTCGATGCCCGCCGCCTCCAGGACGCCTTGCGCGGAGTCGAGTTCCGGACCGAACTCCAGCCTCGGCGCGGCTCCGGTGACCGCCGCCATGTCGGCGCGCGCCCGCTCGGCCATCGCGACCATGTCGGCGAACTCGCCTGCCGCCCTGTCCTGGTCGCGGGCCGCGAGGCGGCGGGCCAGCTCGCCCTTGATCAGGATGGCGGCGAGGCCGTGTCCCAGCAGGTCGTGCAGGTCGCGGGCGGCGCGCAGCCGTTCCTGGACGACCGCCGCCCGGGCCTGCGCGGCCGCCGCGTCCGCCAGCTCGTCCGCCAGGCGCGCCAGGCGCAGCAGCCCGTACACGACCAGCGCCGTGAGCGGCACGCTGACCAGCGTGTTCACGACCATGCCGTGTCCCCGGACGGCGGCCCCGGTCGCCGTGATCACCGCGAGCGCCAGCGCGGTCGCGACCCTGGCGGGCATCAGCACGAACATCGAGCCGATCAGGAAGCCCGGCAACGTCCCCCACGGCTCGTGCAGCGCGACCAGCGGCACGAAGCTCGCCGCCGCCTGGACGGCCAGCAGCGCCGCCCACCAGCGCCCGCGCGGACGCGTCCAGCGCAGCAGGATCCCCATCGCCAGCAGCGACGGGATCACGACCGGCAGCTCGCGCACCGGAACCTGAAGCACGCCCTTGACACTCAGGACGAGGACGGTCGCCGCCAGCAGTCCGACCGCGAGCCGCCGCTCCGCCGTCGCCTCCGCGACGGGCTTCTCCTCCGGCACCTTCACGGACGCTTCGACCGCGAACCGGCCGTCGTCCTCCAGGCCGGTTTTGAGCCGTCCGCCTGCTTCAGCGATCCGGGTTTCGAGGCCGTCGAGCGCGTCCGCACCCTGCTCGGACGTTCGGACACCGTCGTTCACGACCCGCAGCGTGAGCAGGCCGTCCTTCTCGGCCGTCGTGATCTCGCAGTGCCGGGCCGTGCCGCGCCGGACGACGTCCGTCACCGCCTCCCGCAGGACGACCGCGAGCAGCGCGCCTGCGCGTCCGAGCGGCTCGGTATGCCCGGTCCGGACGTCCGCCTCGATGCCCCCGGACGCCAGCAACCCCTTCGCCGCCGCGATCTCCGGCGCGAGCGACAGGCTCCGCAGCTCAACGGACGCCGCCCGCGCCGTGCCCAGCGCGTCCCGGGCGGTCGTCAGCGTCGCTTCCAGATCGTCCGGACGGGCTTCGGCGATCGCATCCAGCGCCTTGCCGGGCCCCGCGTTCAACTCGGCCGCAACGCGCAACCGCTCATCTTCGACGGCGGCCAGCGCCAGCGTCATCCGCGCGGCGGCCCGCCCATCGATCCGCGCGACCAGCCGCGCGAGCCCAACGACGAGCACTCCGGTCAGGACGGCCGTCAGCGCGTCGTCCAGGACATGCGCGACCGATCCGCCACGCGCCGCCGCCAAGGCGAGCGCACTCACCGCGACGGCTCCGGCCGTCCAGGACCATCCCGCTACGACGAACGCCCCGCCGAGCATCCCGACGAGCCCGACCGAAACCCAGCCAGGCGCGACGACCGCATAGACGCAGACAGCGAGAACGCCGAGGTCCCAGCCCGTCCAGCCGCGCCGAAGCGAACGCAGCCAGACGCCCAGAACCCCGGCGCACAACACACACGAGACGACGAGCACCACGACGGAATGCCCGACCGCCGTCAGCGCGTAAAGCCCACTAAGACAGGCCAGCAACGCCCCGACGACAACCCGAGCCCCCCGAGACCCCATCGCCCGAAACCGTCAGGAGTAACGCAGCAGCTGACCGAAGGACTTCCCGTCCGGATCGACGGTGGAAGCCCCCCAGATCGTCGTGGTTCCGGGAACCCGCGCCAGGCCGTCCACGAACACGCCTGCCTTCGAGCCCGGGACCCGGACCGTGCTCCACTTGCCCGCCTTGGTGCGGTGGACGAGCACGCTGTTGCGCTTGGCATCCTGCGAGACGAACCAGAGTCCGCCCTGTCCGTCCGGCGTGACGTCCCCCAGGCACTTGGCGCCGGGCGCGGCCATGCGCTTCCAGCTACGCCCGTTCCAGTGCAGCAGTGAGTTCGGCTGCTTGGCCTCGTACTGGCAGCCTGTCGCCCACACGCTCTGAGGCGATTCGGCCTTCAGCGACCACACGGGGACGCCGAGGGTCATGATCGTCCACTTGCGGCCGTCGAACCGGGCGACCGTCTTCATGTCCTTGCCGGGCGCGCTGTCGCGGCCCCTCGCCCACAAGTTGGTGGACGAGGTGGCGCTCGTCTGTCCGGGGAGGAAGGTGCCGGTCTTCACGCGCTTCCACGAGCGCCCGTTGTAGTGCCAGGTTCCAGAGCCCTTGTTGGCGCCGGGCGCGCCGAACACCCACACGTTCTTGGAACTGAAGGCGTTGATCGAGTCTGCGAACCCGGGCAGGTCGCGCTTGACGATCGACCAGCGCTTCCCGTTCCAGTGCAGTACGGCGTTCGGGCCCTCGCCGCCGGTTTCGCCCGGCCCGCTCACCGCCCAGGCGTCCGAGGCCGAGCGGATCGAGACGTCGGCCACGAACCCGTCGAGGTTCTTGGGCATGGCGACGTACTTCCAGCGGCTGCCGTTCCAGTGGTAGGAGACGGGAACATCGGCTGGATGCACGTGGTGGATGCGGTACGCGACCCCGAAGAGCCAGCCGTCCTTGCGGCTCGCGATGGACACGGGGCCCACCGACAGGGATGTCGCTCCGCGGAAGGTCTGCGTCACGCGCCAGCCGTGGGTGGCGGCGTTCGCGGAGGTCGGGAGGGCGACGACGGCGGCCGCGACGGCCGCCGCGGCGACGAGCGCCGCCTTTGGGGGGTTGGGCAAAAGGTGCTCCTGCGGAGGGTCCCGTGAGGGGACGAGGACATGCGGAGCGAGATCCTCTCACGGGACCCTCCGGGGGATCAGCCCAGCTTCGGCGTGACGAGGGTCTGCGGGAGGCCGCAGGGGGCCTTCGGGCCGATGGACGTGCACGCCTTGATCGTGATGCTGGTGATGAAGCGGGAGGACGCCGGGTAGGAGAAGCCGACGTTGTTGATGCGCTTGATGACCGGGATGTACTTGGTGCGGCTCACGCCGTTCTTCATCCGGATGGTCACGACCACGTAGGCGGTCTTGCCCGTCTTGTTGTAGGCGGTGACGTGCCCGGCCGGGTAGGACGGGCGGTACTGGACCGTCCCGTAGGCGCGCACCTTGAGGTGCTTGGCCGTCGCGCAGTGCGCCGCCTTCGGGTAGCAGACGTCGAACTTCTTCACCGGCGCCGGCTTGGCCGTGGCGGCGTCGGCGCTGGCAACGCCCATCGAGGCCGCGACGGTCGCGGCGGTGAGGCCGCCGAGGACGGCGGCGCGGCGGAAGCCGGAAGCGATCATGGACACTCCTGTGTGGGAACCCCGATGCGGCGCCGCCCCGTGCGGCGCGCTTGATCATCCTGGGCGCGCCGCGGGGTGCTGTCCACCGGTTCCCCGAACTCCACCGATTCCCCCGAAACCGGGATCGTTTCCGGCGGTTTTCAGTCGGTGGTGCCGAGTTCGGAGATGCGCATCGCCATCGCGCGGTGCACCGGCGGGAGCCAGTCGAGCGTGCGCAGGAAGGTGTTCCGGACGCCGCGCAGCGCCGGGTTGCCGACGGTCGCGACGCGGGTCATCCGGTCGGTGAACGAGACGACCTCCTCGGCGATCGGGCGGCGGGTGGCCTCGTAGGCGTCCAGGCTGTCGGGGGACGCGCCGTCGGCGAGGACGGCGGCGAGCCGGTGGCCGAGGTCCACGGCGTCCTGGATGCCGGTGTTCATGCCCTGGCCGCCGGCGGGGCTGTGCACGTGCGCGGCGTCCCCGGCGAGGAACACGCGGCCCTCGCGGTAGCGGGCGGCGAGCCGGTGGTGGACGCGGAACCGGCTGCTCCACAGCATGTCGGACACGCGGGCCGGGTGCCGGCGCGGGCCGCGGGTGTCGAGCAGGGCCTGGACGTCCTCGACGGTCGGGTGCTCGGGGGCCTCGGCGACGGTGGCGACGATGCGGTGCCGCCCGTCGGGCAGCGGCGCGACGACCGTGACGCCCTCGCGGGAGAAGTACAGCATCACCTCGTGGTGCGAGATGTCCCAGTCGAGCCGGACGTCGGCGAGGATGAACGACTCGGCGTAGGTGTCGCCCTCGAACGGGATGCCGAGCTCCTCCCGGACCCGGCTGTGCATGCCGTCCGCGCCGACCGCGTACTTCGCGCGGATCTCGTGGCCGTCCGCGAGGACGCCGGTGACGCCGTCCGCGTCCTGGCGCAGCGAGGTCAGCTCGTGCGGGCGCAGGACGGAGCCGCCGAGCGCCTCCAGGCGGGCGAGCAGCAGCTCCTCGGTGATGTTCTGCGGGACCATCAGCGCGTACGGGAAGTCGGTCGGCAGGTCGTCGAAGTCGATGGTCAGCAGCACGCGGTCCCGCTCGCGCACGGTGAACCGGGGTGCGATGACGCCGCGCGAGACCAGATCGTCGGTGACCTTCAGCTCGCGCAGCACCTCCAGCGTCTTGGCGTGCACGACGGCGGCGCGCGAGGTGTTCTGGCCCTCCGCGAGGCGGTCGACCAGGACGGCGTCCACCCCCTTCGCGCGGAGCGTGGCGGTCAGCGCGAGCCCGGCGGGGCCTGCTCCGGCGACGAGCACGTCGGCGGTGGCGGGAAGAGCGTTCATGGGGGTCTCCCAAGTTTGCCAATGCATGTTTGCCAACACATGGTGGCAAACGAACCGGGATTTGCCAACAGTTGTTGGCCTACAGTTGTGGGCATGGCATTCACCGAGCGCTCGGCGCAGACCCGGGCCGCGATCCTCGCCGCCGCCCAGCGGCGGTTCGCGGCCGAGGGCTACGACCGCGCCACCATCCGGGGCATCGCAGCGGACGCGGGCATCGACCCGTCCATGGTGATCCGCTATTTCGGCAGCAAGTCGGCCCTCTACACGGCGGCGTCCACGATCGACCTGGCCGTCCCGGTCCTCAAGGACGACCCGGACGACGCCGCCGCCTCGTACGTCCGCGCGATGCTGGCGCGCTGGGAGGAGGGCGGCAACGCGGCCGAGGCCGTCCTGCTGCGCACCGCCCCCACGCGTCCGGAGGCGGCCGCGCAGGTGCAGGAGATCTTCGACCGGGAGATCGTCCCGGCCGTCCGGGCGGCGCGTCCGGGCGACCCGCACGCGCGGGAGCGCGCCGCGCTGCTGCTCAGCCAGAGCCTCGGCGTCGTCTACTGCCGCTACCTGCTCGGCATCGAGCCCCTGGCCAGCATGGACGTCGACACCCTCGCCGCCATGGTCGCCAACGCCGTCGCCGGGCACCTCTCCGCCTCCATGCCCTCCTGACCGGCTTCGATACGCTCGGAGGTGATGTCAGAAGGACACGCCGCCGTCGTCGGGACGGGGCCGAACGGGCTCGCCGCGGCGGTGACGCTCGCCCGCGCCGGGCTCGCGGTCGTGCTGTTCGAGGCGGCGCCGGAGATCGGCGGCGGGCTGCGCGGCGAGGCGCTGTTCGACTCCCGGATCGTCCACGACGTCTGCTCGGCCGTGCATCCGATGGCGACGGCCTCGCCGTTCTTTCGCGAGTTCGACCTGGCCGCGCGCGGTGTCGGCCTGGCGCATCCGGAGATCGGCTACGCGCACCCGCTCGACGGAGGACGTGCCGCGCTCGCCTACCGCTCGCTGGACGCCACGTGCGCCCGGCTCGGCGCGGACGGCCCGGCCTGGCGCCGCACGTTCGAGCCGCTGCTTCACCACAGCGAGAGCCTGACCAGCCTGTTCCTGTCGGATCTGCGACGTCCGCCGCGGTCTCCGGTCGGCGCACTGGAGTTCGGGCTGCGCGCGCTGCGGGGTCCGCGGTTCCGTGGCGAGGAGGCGTCCGCGCTGTTCACCGGGGTCGCGGCGCATGCCGTCGGCGAGATCTCGGGCCTGGTCGGGAACGCGATCGCGCTGATGCTCGGCCACCTCGCGCACGGCTCGGGCTGGCCCCTCCCGGTCGGCGGCAGCGCCGCGATCGCCCGCGCGCTGGCGGACGACATCACCGCGCACGGCGGCGAGTTCCGCCTCGGGCACCGCGTGGCGGACCTCGCGGAGCTGTCCGGGTTCCCGGTCGTCCTCTTCGACACGGGCGCCCGCGAGTTCCTGTCGGTAGGCCGCCGCCGGCTGCCGTCTAGGTATGCCGAGGCGCTGTCCCGGTTCCGGTACGCACCCGGTGCCGCGAAGGCCGATTTCCTCGTCTCCGAGCCGATCCCTTGGGCCGACCCCGAAGTCGGACGCGCCGGAACCGTCCACCTAGGCGGGACGCGCGCGTCGATGATCCGCGAAGAACGCATGGCGACCCGAGGGAAACTCGGCGATGAGCCGTTCGTGCTGGTCGTGGACCCTGGCGTAGTCGATCCGAGCCGGATCGTCGATGGGAAGCGTCCGGTCTGGGCGTACGCACATGTGCCCAACGGAGACGACACACCGCCGGTCGACCTCGTGCGCGCACGCATCGAGCGCTACGCGCCCGGCTTCAGCGACACCGTCCTCGAAGCGCGCGGGATCTCCGCCGCCGCCTACGAGACCTACAACCCGAACTACGTAGGCGGCGACATCGGCGCGGGCGCGATGGACCTGAAACAGATCGTCGCCCGCCCGGCGCTGCGTTGGGATCCCTACACGACGCCTCTGCGCGGCGTGTACCTATGCTCCGCGTCCACGCCGCCCGGGCCCGGCGTCCATGGCATGTCCGGGTACCTCGCCGCGGCCTCGGCGCTACGCCGCCACTTCAACCTCCGTCCGCCGTCGCTCGCCCCGGACTAGACGCGGCGCTGCGCGGGGCTATCGCTCGGGGCTATCGCGCGGCTGTAGCGGCGCGCGAGCAGGTCCAGGTGCTCCAGCAGCTCGGGCGGGCCGTCCACCTCGAAGTCGGCGTTGAGGAGACCCAGGTGGACGGCCAGCGACTCGACCGTGTCCGCGCCCGTGTGCAGGACGCAGGACGCCTCGTCCACCGCCTCCACGACCCCGACCGCCGCCGTGATCTGCGCGGTCACGGCCGCGGCCGGGGCATGGACCAGGACGCGCGCCCGGTACCGCCAGGCGGCGGACGAGACGCGCCCCGACACGTACGCGGCGACGTCCTCGTCCGGCAGCGGGCGCGGCGCGAACCGCGGACCGGTCGGGACCTTCGGCACGATCCGGTCCACCCGGAACGTCCGCCAGTCCTCCCGGTCGATGTCGAAGGCCAGCAGGTACCAGCGGCGACCCCAGTTGACCAGCCGGTACGGCTCGACCTCCCGGCGGGACGGCGCGTCCCGGTGGGAGGTGTAGTCGAACCTCAGCCGCTCCCGGATCCGGCACGCGCTCGCGATCGCCGTCAGCACGTCCGGATCGACGGACGGGCCGGGACGGTCGGCCGGCACCGGAACCGTGTACGCCTGGAGCGTCCCGACCCGGTTCCGCAGCCTGGACGGCATGACCTGCTCCAGCTTCGCCAGCGCGCGAAGCGACGCCTCCTCGTTCCCCGCGATCGCGCCGTTGGTCGCCGTGCGCAGGCCGACCGCGACGGCCACGGCCTCGTCGTCCTCCAGCAGCAGGGGCGGCAGGTCCGCGCCCGCGCCCAGCCGGTACCCGCCCGCCGAGCCGCGCGTCGCGTGCACCGGATACCCGAGCGCGCGCAGCCGCTCGACGTCCGCCCGGACCGTCCGGCCGCTCACCTCCAGGCGTTCGGCCAGCTCGGAGCCCGTCCAGTCGCGCGGTGTCTGCAAGAGCGCCAGCAGCTTCAGCAGGCGCGCCGATGTTTCCAGCATGGTTCCCAGATTGTCGCACCATTAGGAACGAACTCGTCCTAATGGCCGGGCAGACTCTTCTTCATGAGCGAGATCAACGAGTTCCGCGTCAACGTCCCGCAGGCCGACCTGGACGACCTGGCCGATCGCCTGGCCCGCACCCGCTTCGCCGACGAGCTGCCCCGCGAGGAGATCACCGACGGCGTCCAGCGCGGCATGGTCCAGCCCGGCTGGGAGTACGGGGTGCCGGGGTCGTTCGTCCAGGACATGGTCGCGAAGTGGCGCGCCTTCGACTGGCGCGCGCAGGAGGCGCGGATCAACGCGTTCCCGCAGTTCACGACCGAGATCGACGGCGAGACGATCCACTTCGTGCACGTCCGGTCGCCGCACCCGGACGCGACCCCGCTGATCCTCACGCACGGCTGGCCGAACACCTTCGTCGAGTACCTCGACCTGGTCGAGCCGCTGACGAACCCCGAGGACCCGGCCGACGCGTTCGACGTCGTCATCCCGTCCCTCCCGGGCTTCGGTTTCTCCAGCCGCCCCCGCACCAAGGGCTGGGACGCGGCCCGCACCGCCGACGCGTGGGCCGAGCTGATGACCCGCCTCGGCTACGACCGGTTCGCGGCCCACGGCAACGACGCGGGCGCGATCGTCAGCCCCGAGATCGGGCGCCGCCACCCCGACCGCGTGATCGCCGTGCACGTGACGCAGATCTACTCGTTCCCGAGCGGCGACCCGTCCGAGCTGGCGGACCTCACCGAGGACGAGCAGAACTACCTCGGCTTCCTCGGCACCTTCGTCGAGTACGCGGTGCACGACAAGATCCAGCAGGCCCAGCCGCAGACCCTCGCGCACGCCCTCGCCGACTCGCCCGCCGGCCAGCTCGCCTGGATCGGGCAGCTGCTCGGCGCGCTCCCGGACCCCGACGTCCTGCTCACCAACGCGACGATCTACTGGCTGACCAACACCGCCGCGTCCTCGGCCCGGTTCTACTACGAGAACCACCACGCCGACCGCGACACCACCCCGACGACGTTCCCGATCGGCCTGTCGTCGTTCGCCTTCGACTTCCGGCCGCTGCGCCGCTTCGCCGAGCGCGACCACAAGAACATCGTCGCCTGGACCGAGCACGACCGGGGCAGCCACTGGTCCGCCCACGACGCGCCCGACCTGCTCGTCGACGACCTCCGCGCCT
The DNA here is from genome assembly GCF_024172125.1 of Actinomadura rupiterrae. Classification (GTDB taxonomy): domain Bacteria; phylum Actinomycetota; class Actinomycetes; order Streptosporangiales; family Streptosporangiaceae; genus Spirillospora; species Spirillospora rupiterrae. The sequence continues at coordinate 178,901 of NZ_JAMZEA010000016.1, read as the reverse complement.
TCTACCGCGACTTCCGCTAGCGGACGCGGACGCGGACTCGACCTCGACCTCGACCTCGGCCCGCTCCGCTAGCGGAGGAGGCCGAGGTCGAGGGCGGTGACGACGGCGCGGGTGCGGTCGCTGACGTCCAGCTTGGCGAAGATCCGCAGCAGGTGGGTCTTCACCGTCGCCTCGGCGATGACCAGCCGCTCCCCGATCTCGGCGTTCGACAGGCCGTCCGCCACCGCCCGCAGGACCTCGGTCTCGCGGGCGGTGAGCGCCGCCGGGGCCGGCCGGCGCATCCGCGCCACCAGCTTCTGCGCGATCTTCGGGGCGAGCACCGTCTCGCCCCGGGACGCCGCGTGCACCGCGTCCGCGAGCTGCTCGCGCGTGGTGTCCTTCAGCAGGTAGCCGACCGCCCCGGCCTCCACGGCCCGCTCGATGTCGGCGTCGGTGTCGTAGGTGGTCAGGATCAGGACGCGGGTGGACGGGTGCGCGGCGGCGATCTCGGCCGTGGCGGCGACCCCGTCCAGCACGGGCATCCGCAGGTCGAGCAGCGCGACGTCCGGACGGTGCTCGGCGACCAGCGCGACCGCCGCCCGCCCGTCGGACGCCTCGCCGAGCACGCTGATCCCGGCGTCGGCGGCGAGCAGCGCGATCACGCCGGCGCGCATCGCCGGATGGTCGTCCGCGACGATCACCGAGGTCATGGCCTGTCCTCCCTGGCCGGTGCGGCGGCTTTCCCGGGCCGCCGCGGCACGGTGATCAGCCTACGGTCCGGGGCGTCCTGCCCGGCTCGAGGGCGGCGGCCGGGACGCGGCGCCGGGACGGCCACCACGCGGCCTCGCCGAGCAGCAGCATCAGCGCGGGCAGCACCACGAGCCGGATCACGAACGCGTCCAGCAGCACCGCGACCGCCAGGCTGAACCCGAACTGCTTCATCTCGATCAGGTGCAGCGGGACGAAGCTCGCGAACACCGTCATCATCACCACGGCCGCGCTGGTCACCACGCCCGCCGACCGGCCGATCCCGTCCAGGACGGCCCGCCGCGCGGGGACCCCGCTCCGCACCGCCTCCTGGACGCGGCTGAGCGTGAACACCTGGTAGTCCATCGACAGCCCGAACAGGATCACGAACAGGAACAGCGGCACCCGGGACCCGACCGACCCCATCGAGGTGAACCCGAGCAGCCCCTCGGCCCACCGGTGCTGGAACACCGCCACGAGCACCCCGAGCGACGCGCCCGCCGACAGCAGGTTCAGCACGACCCCGACCAGTCCCATCACGACCGACCGGAACGCCAGGACCGTGATCGCGAACGTGACCAGCAGCAGCGCGCCGAGGACCAGCGGCAGCCGCCCGCTCTGGTGCTCGGGGTAGTCGGCGTACCGGGCGACGTCCCCGGTGACCGCGACGTCCGCCCGGACCCTCCCGACCGTCGCCGGGACGTGCACCGCGCGCAGCTCCTTGAGCGAGTCCTGAGCGCGCTTCTGGCTCGGGTACGCCGGGACCGGGACCTCCAGCATCGCGATCCTGCGGTCGTCCGAAACGCGGATGCGGGACCGTCCGTCGAACAGCGGATCGGCCTTCACGCGTCCGGCGAGCGCCTCCAGCGAGGCCCGCACCTGCGGCTGCTCCGACGCGTCCGCCCGCACGACGACCTGGTTGACCGCCTTGAGGTCGGGGAACGCCGCGTTCACCCGGTCGAACGCCCGCATGGCGGGCAGCTGCCGCGAGTACGTCTCGCGGCCCACGTCGGTCAGCTTGATCCCGACGAGCGGTCCGGTCAGCACCAGCAGGACCGCCACGGCGACGCCCAGCATCGCCCCCGGACGCCGCGCGACGCCGCGCAGCACGGCCCCGGTGACGCGCGGCTCGCGCGTCCGGCCCGGCTTGCGCTGGCGCCCGCCGCCCACGCGGTGGCCGAGCTTCGCCAGCAGCGCCGGCAGCACGGTCAGCGAACTGACCACCGCCGCGACCGTGACCACGATCGCCCCGGTCGCCAGCGAACTGAAGATCACGTCGTCCGCCAGGAACAGCGTCGCGCTGGACGCGGCGACCGCCAGCCCCGACACGACCACCGCGCGCCCGGACGTCGCCGCCGCCAGCTCCACCACGGCCGCGGACGACAGCATGCCGCCCGACCTTGCCCGCTCCTCCCGGTCGCGCTTCAGGTAGAAGAGCGTGTAGTCGACGCCGACCGCCATGCCGATCAGCAGGATCACGTTCGTCCCGACGCCCGCGTCCGGGAACGCGTGCGAGGCGACCATCGACAGCCCGATCCCCGCCGCGATCGACGACACCGCGAGCAGCAGCGGCACGACCGCCATCACCACCGACCGGAACACCAGCAGCAGCACGATCAGCGTCACGGGCAGCGCGAACAGCTCGGTCCGCGACAGGTCGCTGCCGCGCTGGCCCTGGACGTCCTTGCTGATGGACGGGCTGCCCGCCTCGTCCACGACCAGGTCCGGGTTCGCCTTGCGCACCTGCTCGGTCTGCGCGAGCACCGGATCGACGTGCTTCCTGCCGTCCAGTTCGGGGCCCTTGAGCGTCACATCGACCCGGACGGACCGTCCGTCCGCCGACCACACCGGCGCGGCGACCGACTCGACCTCCGGAAGCCGCGCCATCCGCTCCCGGACGTCCCCTGCGAGGGCCGCGCCCCGCGCCGCGTCGAGCTTCCCGTCCTTGGCCTGGATGAGGACGCGTTCGAGCGCCTTCTGCTGGAGCCCGCCCTGCGCGGCGTACGCCTCGGCCCGTCCCGCCTCGCCGACGCGGTAGTCCTCGGACTTCGCCGCGTTCCCGCCGACCGAGATCCCGGCGCCGAGGCAGACCATCACGAACAGGACCCACCCGGCGATCGCGCGCCAGGGGTGATGGGCGCTCCACCGCGCCACTCGCACTGAGGGGTTCTTCATGCCGAAAAGCCTGGCCGGAGGGCCTGTCCCGCCGACAGCCTCGACCGGTTGAACCCGTTGTCCACCGACCGGTGGACAAGACTCAGCGCTCCCGCTTCCACCGCTCGTAGCGATGCCTGGCCTCGACGTCCTCGCCGAGCAGCCACAGCATGTGCTCCCCGTACGCGCGCACGAGGCGGGGCATCCAGTACTGGCCGCGGGCGATACCGAGCAGGCTCGACTCGGCCAGTTCGGGAAGCGTCTCCCAGACGGCCTCCGCCGCCAGCGCACGGCCTGTGCAGACGAACTCCGCGTCCGCGGTGTCGAACTCCTCGGAGAAGACCGACAGCCGCGCCCAGAGCAGCCGTTGCGCGGGCGTCCCGATCTGATGGCTCCAGCCGAGCGTCCGGACGAGCGAGTCGTGCCGTCCCGTGCCTCCGCTGTCGAGGCACCGCAACGCCTGGACGTCCAGCCCGTGCGCGACCTGCGCGACGGTCTCCGAGCCCAGCCGCGACGCCGCCAGCTCGATCGCCAGGGGAAGCGCGTCCAGCTTCCTACACAACCCGACCGCTTCGGCCCGGCCTATCCGCAACCCCGGATCGACCTCGCGCGCCCGCGCGAGGAGCAGCTTCATCGCGTTGGTCTCGCTGAGCGGCAGCAGCTTCAGCACGTACTCGCCACTCCAACCCAGCGGACGCCGGCTCGTCGCGATGATCCGCAACCCCGGGCAGCGGGACGCCAGCTCCTCCACGACCTTCGCGCACGCCCCGGTCAGGTGCTCGCACTCGTCCAGGACGACCAGGCACCGCCGCCCCTGAAGCCACTGGCCCAGGACGTCCAGTGCCGACCGGTCGAACCGGTCCGGCAGGCCCAGCGCCAGCCCGATCGCATGCGTCACCAGCCCCGGATCGGCGATCTCGCCCAGCGGGACGACCCACACCCCGTCCGGGAACGCGTCCGCCAGGGACCCGGCGACGTCCCGGGCGAGCACGCTCTTCCCGACCCCCGGGAACCCCGTGATCGTGACGACCCGCGACCGCCCGAGCAGCTCCCTGACCCGCTTCCGCTCGCCGGACCGCCCGACGAGCCCCCCCTCGGCTTCCATGCGCCGAGCGTGGGCCAAACCGCCCCCGACGGCATCGGCACCCCTACCCATATGCCATACGGAACCCGGCGGAAACCCCTAGGCGATCACCGCGGCCGCCTGCTATCTTCCCGGAGGCCGTGAAGCCCGATCTTGGAGGTGAGACCCGTGAACGCCAGAACCCCATGGGTGCTCCCTCCCTTCACCACGGCAGGCTGACGCGGACGTCGCCGGGAGCGCCAGAAGGCATCCGAAAGGCGACCGCCATGTACTTCACTTCTGAAACCCGCGCCGAAGGCGTCATCGAGCGCGACTTCACCCTCGGCGACATCACCGGCGTCCTCTGGACCCCCGAGACCCCCGCCGAGAACGCGCCCCTCATCCTCATGGGCCACAGCGGCGGCATGCACAATCGCGCCCCCGGAATCCTGGCCCGCGCGACCCGCTACGCGTCCGAATTCGGCTTCTCCGTGGCCGCCATCGACGCCCCGGGCCACGGCGACCGCCCGCGCAACGCCAAAGACCAGGCATGGGTCGACGCCATGATGGCCGCCCGCGCCGCCGGCGAGTCCATCGTCCCGGTCGTCACCGAGTACAACACCGACCTGGCCCTCCGAGCCGTCCCCGAATGGCAGGCCACCATCACCGCCCTCCAAGCCGAACTCGGCGACATCCCCATCGGCTACGGCGGCGTGACCCTAGGCACCGCCACCGGCCTCCTCCTAACAGCCACCGACCCCAGAATCAAAGCGGCCTCCTTCGGCAGCGTCCTCCTCTTCGACGCCCTGACCGAAGCCGCCCGCCAAATCACCATCCCCGTCCAGCTCCTAGCCGCCTGGGACGACGAAGAAATCCCCCGCGCCTACGCCCTCACCCTCTTCGACGCCTTCAACACCCCCCACAAAACCCTCCACGCCAACCCCGGCCGCCACAACCAAACCCCCTGGCACGAGGTAGAAACCACCGCCCACTTCTTCACCCGCCACCTCACCGCCCTTAACCCACTCGCATAAGGAGAACGGCCTGTCGGTCGCGCGGCACGAACGGATCCTTGGAATCGGTTGCGAAGGTTCCAGAGGTGGGATGCGCTGGACCTCATGCAGCGGTGGTCACCTCTGAACGAGCGCCAACTCGTCGTACTTCGCCGTATCGGCGCTGGTGAGGACCCGGTCAGCGGGAAGAACCCCGAGTTGGCGGCGACGGTTTACGCCCTTCGGAACCGCGGGCTGGTGGCGACGCCTCGCCACGAAGGCGTCTGGCACGCGGAGATCACCGACGCGGGGCGTTTCTACCTTGAGCACGGCCATCATCCCGACAGGCCCGAGCCGGGGACCGGGACGGCACAGCGAGCCGCCCCGGTCCCCGGCCCGCGGACTCCCGATGCCCCGGCGTCCGTCCAGGAGTTGATCGCACGCGTCCAACGTGCGGGTGGCACCCTCAAGGTGAAGGAGCCGGACGAGGAGACGCGGGCGGCGTACCGCCGGGTCATCCACGCGGCGAAGCAGCAGGGCGCGGTCCCCGGGGGCATGAGGCTGCGGCACACCGGCCGGAACGCCGGCGACCTGATCATCCGCCTGTCGGACGGAGGGGCGGCGGAGGAGACGGACTGGAACCGGATCCGGCTGGGCGCCCGGGACAAGGTGTCCCGCCGTCCCGACCTGATCACGAGGATCACGGACGACCCGGGACTGCTGACGGTCTCCGACGAGATGAGACCACGCGCTCTCGGTTTGGTCCAGGAGCTCTCGGAGCAGGCCGAGCGCCGTGGCCACCGGCTCGCGCTCTCCAGGAGACGCAGACCGAGAGGACTGTTCCTGCAGGTCGGGAACGATCACCAGATCACGGTGACCATCTCCGAGGAGACCGAAGAACGCGCCCGGGAACCGTCCGCTGAGCGCGGAACCTACGCATGGCAGCGCGTCACTCCGCAATACGAGACCGTCTTCACCGGACGGCTCAGGATCGAGTTGGGGCTCTCCTCACATGCCGACAAACGCGAATGGACCGACGGCAGAGTGCCGGTGGACCGCAAGCTGGGCGAGATCCTCAAGGCCGTGGAACGATGCGTCGAACGTGACGAGCAGGAGCGGCTGGAACAGCAGCGTCGGCTCGATGAGGAACGAGCGCAGTGGGAGAGGGAGGAGGCCGAGAAGCGGGCGCGTTGGGAACGGGCGATGGCCGAGGCGAGGCGACTGTCCACCGAGGATCATCGCGGCAGGACACTGGCGGCGGCACTCGACGGTTGGACGACGGCACGCGAGATCCGCGCGCTGTGCAGCGAGCTTCATGTCGTCGCCGCGGAGGCGGACGACCCCGAACGCGCGGCCGAGCACCGGGACTGGATCGCGTGGGCACTCGGCGTCGCCGACCGCCTGGACCCCGCCCGGAATCCGTCGGTGCTGGGCCGGTTCGAGTTCGTTCCCAAGGAGGCCGATCTGCGGCCGTACCTCGGCGACTGGAGTCCCAAAGGGCCCTTCCGCGAGTACAGGCGGACGGACGAGGCTCCACGAGATGTCAACGATGCCTTTCGTGAGCTGTCGTGGTTCGCACGCCGAGGTCGCGCTCAATGGTGGCGGCGATAGTGCGATGCCCGTTCTGGCGTAGGGCGGCGATCGCCTTCTCCACCACCAGGCCCAGCCGTCGGACCTCGGCGCGTAGCGCCTCCAACTCGTCGTAGCGCTCCAAGGTCTCCTCACCGCACCATTCGTGCAGGAGACGGGCCACGGCCTCCAGCCTCGCGACCTTCTTCTCACTCCGCTCCCGCTGCCACGGGCGTTGCTGGTCGAGGTACGCCCGCTCCGAGTCGAGCCGCCGCAGGATCTCTCCCAGCACGGTGTCGGCCTGAAGCTCCGCGGCACGACGCGCGAGCCGCAGGGTCACCGGCCATGGGCCGACAAAGGTTCCGTGCCGATCGACGAACGCCCCTTCGGACTCCAGCAGCTCCTGCTCGTCCAGCCCCAGCCAGGCGGCCGCCTTGCCCAGGTCGTCGATCCGCACCACTCCGGCGTCCACTTTGGTGTGCAGCATGCGGATCCGGCCCTTGGGCCTGATCACGAGGAACACCAGCTTGGCCGCCTCCCACTCGGGACCGCCGTGGACGTGCCTGGACTCCTCGATCGCCGCCGCCAGGGCCGCGTCGTCCCGGACGACCTTCCGGGCCTCGTCCCACGGTGCCGGCAGTTGCCCGGGCCCGGCCCACTCCGACCCATTCCACAACGCAAGCGCCGCCGACGTCCCAGGAACGGCCAAGCCGGCCGACCGGAGCCGGCAGCGCCGACTGTGACAGGGGTCACGTTCATCGCGGTCCAAGCCGTGCAGGGATCGCGGCATGCGCTTTCAAGGTGCGCCAGGTACCGGTCATACGGAGCCCGAAAACAAAAGTAGGACGGAGAAATCTCCGCCCTACTTCGTATCCCTTGTATGGGAGTTGGTGTCCGAGGCCGGAATCGGATCACTCACCCACGCGGGGTCGACCTATCCGGTGTATACGGGGTGGACGGTCGAACCGCCTAGCGATGCGCACCCGGCATATTCGATGTCTCGACGGCCGGTTATCGGGAGTACGGTTTGTGCTCGCACATGCTGCATGTGCCCGAAAATCCGGTTTTCGCGGGGTAAGTGCAACAGGGAAAGCTCGGCCGGGCAAGGACTGGTCACTTGGTGTCGGGCGTTCCTCTGAGAAGGTCGTGAAGCAGTTCGTCATGAAGTGTTTCCTCGTAGGCGGCCCGGCCGTGTGCCCGGATGGACGCGGTCAGTTCGGGACACCACGAACTGGTCGGAGCTGCCGTATCGGGGATTTCCGGAGCTTCGGCGGCGCGGTCGAGGCTCAGCAGGTAGTCGGCGACCCCCATTCGCCATGGGACAGCGCCGGGAACACTCGTCAGCAGCGTTTCGACGTGCGCCAGTCCGGCCATGTCGAAATCGGCCCGGACGGCGACTCGCCAGCCCGCTCGTGCCAGCCGGGCGATGGCGTGAACCTCGAGCTCGGAGGGTGTTCCCACGGTGCACAGCATTTTGCCCACCTGTTGATTGACGGCCGCGTCGGCGGCCATCGCGAGAACGGACGGGTTCTCGGTCACGAAGACCCACGGCGCGGGATCAGGGGCGGAAGGCCAAATGCACCGGGCCAGTTCGCGGGGAGGCAGGGTCAGGACCGAGCCGATCGGGACGGACCATCCGACGGGATGGACGCCCAACGAGACCAGCCCACCTGTGAGGTCGTCATAGTCGACGCCCACCAGGTTCCAGGCGCGGCGGTGGCGTTCCCCGGTCGGCACGTCTCCCAGCGCGCTCAGCAGGCCGAGCACCAGTCCCGTGACACGGGAACCGTCATCCAGCCCGTGAGGGTCGTGGAGGACGGTGTTGGCGAGGACACGCCGGTCCGCGCGCCGTCCGGGCGAGGGCAGCGCCAAAACGACAGAGCACACCGCGTCGAGCAGGAAGGGCGCCTCGCCTCCGGCGGCGTGCAGCCGTGCGACCCATCCGTTGCGGCGCAAGGACGCCCACAGGTTGTCCACATCAACTCCGCGTCGCTGTAGCAGCGGTTCGAGGAGCGCTGCGAATTGGTCGCGAAGCCTGGCGTCGGCTGCCGTGCGTCGTTCTCGTTCGCGTGCCCGGACAGCGAGACGGCGACATGTCGCGTGCGCTGCCACCGCGCCCGGCGTCAGTTGCTCGCCGCGTGCCTTCAACCGAACGGTCAGTGCCGTCAAGTCGACCGACCGGGACCGGCCTGGTGACAGCGGGCGACCACCGAGCAGCCCGACTGCGGCGGCGCGTTCGGCGGGATCGCCCGGTGCGCGGACCTGGACATGACCCATGGCGAGTTCAGGGTCCCCGCGCCGGTCGGCGGCGGCGGCGATCCCCTCCCAGAGCCAGCGCAACTCGGGCGCCAGCAACGGCGTGAGGTCGGCGTCCGCACAAACACCGGAGCACAACTCGCACTCAGCCGTCACCGGCGGCTCCCGTCTCTCCGGAGAAATACGCGGAATCGTCAGGCAGATCATTCAGATCACGCATGAGCATGGGAAACGCGACCACCGTTCCGCTCTCATCACCTTCGAAGTCCCACGCGTCAATGCCGTCCCAGGCGCCGGGCGCACCGTCCCACAGGTAGCTGGTGCAGAGGATGTCCAAATCGAGTTCAGCGAGGTAACGAGCCAGTCCTTCGCGTCCCGCCTCGTCGACCTCGGCGGGAACTTCGTCCAGGGTGGCCAGCCGTAGTCCGTCCGATCCGAATCCGTCGTAGGTCGCCGCGACGGCCGCCAGCATCGGTGCAAGGACGACCAGCCGTCGCTCGCCACCCGACAGACCTGTGCGGGACGTCCAGGTCTTCGGCTGCTGCCCGGCCCGGGTGACGACATAGTTGACGTTCACCCAGTCGCGCACGTCGATGGCGTTGGTGACCTTGTCCTCCATGGTGTCACCGTCCGCCGCGTCGATCAGAGAACGGAGAGCACGGCCGAGCTCCACCCGCTGCTCGTCGGTGCGGTCGGCCGCGTTACCCCGGCACGCCAGCTCATAGACGGTGCGCACGGCCGGGGCCATGTCGCGGATCGGTGCGATCTCCACCTGGACACCGACTCCGCTGGACGCCGAGGCGGCGCGCATCTTGCGGTTGACATCGCGTTTCCAGTCGTTGAGCCGCGTCCATGCGACGGCGACGGCAGCGGGCAGCCGCTGCAGGATGAACGAGCGGAGCGCCTCGTCCTCAGCGACGCGCAGTGCGTCCTCCGCCTGCCGTGCGAGCTCTCCGGCCCGACGCGTGGCGGCGACGGGCGTGTAGACGGCGTCGCCGTGGGTGATGACGAAGGTGTCGAGCGGGCCGTGGCTGTTCCCGTGCTCGAGCGTCCACACCCCGGCCAGTTCGGCACGGGCGGCGTCGTACCTGGCCAGAAGCGCGTGCCGGGCAAGACCACGGTGGCCTGCGAGGAGCCCGCCGACCTTGTCGATGAGAGCCTCAGGGGGCGTGACCCGTTGGAGGAGATCGGCTGCCGAACCATCTGCGAGGGTGGCGAGAACGCCGGGTACCTCAAGTAGTTCCCGGAGCCTGCCGGCTGCCGCGGCGACCTCCGGTTCCGCGTCCTGGACGCGCTTGTGGGCAGTGTCCACCCGCGCGGACATCCGCTCGCGAGTGGCGATCGTCTCCTCCACCGCACGGTCAAGGTCGGGCAGCGCCCGCTCCAGCTCCTTCGATCGGTGTCTGGCCTGCTCGAGGTCGTGCAGGACCGCCTCGATGTCGCTGCCCAGCCTCTCGCGCAGTGTGACGATCTCGACGCGGACCTCTTCGGCCTCCCGGTACGAGGAGAGAGCGTCGCCATGTGCGGTGCGGAGCCGCCTGGTGGTGGCGTCGTCCTCCTCCACGTCGGTGACGATCGCGTCCGCCCGGCGGATCAGCCCACGTTCCAGCACCTGGACGCAGCCCGTGAGGGCTCTCGCGGTGTCACGGGAGGCGGCGACCGACTTCGCCAGGCTGTCCAGCTCCACGACCAGCCCCATCGCGCGGACGCGCCCCGCCCACTCGCGCCGGGCCTGGTCGGCGTCGCGTTCGGCCGCGACGGCGGCGACATGCGACTGGTCCCGCTTGATCCGTAGTTCGGCGACTTGAACGGCCTGGCTCGCCCGGTCCGCCTCCGCCTTCCGTAGCTCCGTCCTCCGCGGAAAGGTGTCCACCGCCGTGGTGATCCGTTCTGCGGCGTCGAGTTCCGCATGGGCTTTCGCCTGCAGTTCCTCCGCTTGCGAGACGAGTTCTGTGGCTTGCCGGTCCAGTTCGGCGGCGCGTTCGCGTGCCGCCGCCCGCCGGCGGTGCGCGCCGACGTGCACAGCGGTCGGCGCGGGCGGGCGGGCTGTACTCCCCTCTGGCGCGGCGAGGCGGTCGCCGATGAGCGGGCCTGCGGCGAACGATCCGTCCCGCCCGATGACCAGGACCGAACCGGAAGGCGCCGCCAACGCGGTGGGGGCCAGCTCGATACGGCGCAGCACCTCCAACGCCTCGGCCGCGTACGGGTGGACCGGATCAACGGCGAGCACCGTGTCCAGGCCGCAGGCGGCGGGATGCCCGGTGGGTGCGATCCGCCAGACGTCGGTCCGGGTCCCCGCCGGTGTCAGGGCGGCGCTCAGAAGCCCCGCATCGGCCAGTGCCACCTCGATCGCCGCACGCGCGGCCTCGTCGGTGGCCTCCGCGCGCCAGTCCAGAGCGGAGCCGAACGCCGTGGTGTCGTCGACCTCTCCGGCCCATTGCGGGCGAGGGAACGGGAGCAGCCTGTCGGACCGGAGTTCAGCGGCCCGGCGGCGGCAGTCCTCCGCCTGGCGGGTGAGGGTGAGAGCGGCCTCACCGTGGTGCCGTGCTCGTGCCTTGGCATCTGACACGAGCGGCACAGCTCGGCTTCGAACCGTGTCCGCCCACTCCTCGGCCGTGGCGAGGAACTGCGCCGGATCGCCGGTAGGGGCGCTGCGGTCGATCTCCGGTGCGATGTCGGGATGGCGGCCACCCCACTCCTGGATGGAGCCGTGCAGGGAGGCCACCTGTTCGCCCGCCCTCCTCGCGAGCGTTTCGAGTCTGTCGACGCTGGCGTCGTACCGCTCCGCGATCTGTCCCGATTCCGTGGTCAGGACCTTGGCCTTGTCCTCCTTGGGGCGCACGCCGCGTTCGTAGTCGTTGACGGCGACTTCGGCGCGCTCGGCGTTCCTCCGGTGCTCGTCGGCCAACGTGGCCCAGGCGGAGGCGGCGGAACGCAGCCGGTCCGGACCGCCGGTGACGGTGATCGCCGGGCCGGGGTCGGCGATCCTGTTCCCTACGGGGAAGGTGGCGCGAGGACGGTCCGCCCAGGACAGCAGGGCCTCACGGGGGTGGGCGCGGGCGTCGGCCTCCTGCGCCGCCCTGACCTGTTCGTCGATCTCCGCGTCCAGGGACTCCAGATCCCGGCGGAGACGTTTACCCGTCCGGACCTGCCGGGTGGTGTCGCGCTCCAGCGCCCGGAACTCAGCTTCGGCACGCCCCTGCAAAGCGGTCCGCCGCTGTTCCAGGAGGTCCAGATTCCGGGCGGCGTCATAGGCATCACACTTCTCCAGCGCCCGAATGTGCGCCTGGACTTCGCTCTGTTCGGTCCGTGCCTTTTCGCGCTGTACCGACGCCGATCCCGCCTTGTCGGTCGCCTTGCCGAGCTCCCGCTCGCTGCTCCTGGCCTCTTCTCTCGCCTCTTCCAGCTCCTTCCACCACTTCACCGCCTCCTTGTGGGCGCTGCCCAGGACATCGGTGACGTGTCCGGCCCAGGCGTTGGCGAAGTCGCCGAGCACCCGGGCGGCTTCCCGGTCGCGTTCGAACGCCTGGCGGGTGGCGTCGGAGGCCGCCAGCGCCTCCGCCGTCGCAGAGACCACCGCCGGGTCGACTCCCGGAAGGCTCTCGCGCAGCGCCTCAGCCGCCGCGTTCGGGCTGACGTCACCCAGCAGCGCCGGGTTCCGCACCTGACGCAGGCGGCCGGTGAGCGTGGAGACCTCGGCGGCGGTCGCCCGCCAGACCGTTCGGGCGAGGTCGTCGACGTACTCGTCCGGATCGTCGAAGACCTCACCGCCCGCGTCCCGTACGGCGGTGTTGAACTCCTCGGCGGTGAGGGCCTCACGGCCCGGACCGTGCAGGGCGATGTCGCGCAGCGGACGTCCTGGCACGGTGAACGGCACCGTGCGCACCTGCGGCGACGAGTTCGCGCTGTACTGCAACCGCACACCCCAGGAACGCTCGGTCGTCTCCCCGGCGTCGGCGTCCGGCCCTGATGGGGCGGCGAACGTCAACCAGGCGTAACCGACCCGGCGCTTACCGGTGGCGCCCTCGCGCATCAGAGAGGCGAGTGTGGTCGGTCGGGCCTTTCCCGCCGCCATCCGGGCCGAGTTGAGGTCCAGGAGATAGGGACACAGCGCCTCCAACGCCGTCGTCTTGCCGGTGCCGTTGGCGCCGCGCATGAGAAGGCGGCCACTGGGGGTGTCCAACGACAGATCTCCGTACCGCCACACGTTGCACAAACCGGCCGAGACCAGGTGCCATCGACGGACGAAGCGGCTCGGATCACCGGCAGGCGGCAGAGGAGGCTCCGGCAGCGGTTCCAACGGGAGGGTCGTGATGTCCCGGGGGCTCACTCAGATCACCTCGCCGGTCTCGGTGAACATTCCCACCGCGTCACGCGGTTGGCTCTTCGGACGAGCGGGCTCGGCGGCGGGAGCGGGCCAGCGGCCCGTCACAGGGGAGAACCACCAGACGGCGTGTTCGGCGCCGACCGAGACGATCCGGACCAGATCGAGTGCGGTGAGCAGATCCGCCACCTGGACCGCCAGCGCGCCGGGGTTCTCCACCAGGTCCTTCGACCAGCCGCCCCTTCCGGCGCCCACCGTGGCGGACCAGTCCGACAACCTGTCGATGACGCTCGCACCGGAGAGCCCGTGCCAACCCGGTCCCGGCGCCCCTTGGGGGACGCCGGCCTCGACCGCGGGCCGCCCGTCGGTTCCGGCGGCGTCACACAGCAGCAGTGCCGCGTGCGGGACGGTGCCCCCGGTGATCGGGAAGGGAACCGGCCCGAGCTCCCGAGGATGCCGGTAGGCATCCTCGGGAACCACGAATGCGGCGCCCTCGGCACGCCGCTCCACAGCGAGCCCGAACGCCTCCGCCAACGGCGCGCCGTCGTCGCCCCGCACCCGTCGTCGCAACCAGTCGGCCTCGGCGTCGTCCAGGTCGCAAGCGTGCACGACCGTGTCGTCGACCAGACGACGCCGCATCCGCCGGGCGGGATCGGACTCGTGCTCCACACCGTCTAGCCAGGCCCCCGGATCGGCTGCCGGATCACTACCGCCCGCGTTGGCGATCAGGTGGGTCAGCCGGACGTGGTGCACTGCGAGCAGGACCGGTGCCTTGTCGTCGTGGACGTACCGCTCGATGTCGCCGTCCAGGCAGACGACGACGCCGCGTTCGTCGAGCAGTTTGAACGCGGCGACGATCGCGCGCCGTTCGTCGATCTCTCCGGTGCTCGGCACCCCCGCCTCGGCGGCTGCGACCCGCGCCTCGGTGACGAAATGGGGCAGCGCCACCTTCGGAGGCATGGACTCCGCCGTCGCAGCGAGGACGAAAAACCATGCGCATACCAGTGAATTCGGCGCCCGCGCGGCCCAGGAGTCCCGGCGTGGCGGCGGTGACTTGCGCAGTCGCACCAGGTCACGGCTGACGAACAGCACCCAGCCAAGACGTCCGTAGACCGTGCGCAACCGCCCCTCGTTGCGCCGGACAGCGGAGATCAACGCGTCGTCGCGTCCGCTGACCAGCCACGGGCGGGCCGCCAGCACGCGCAGCAGTGCGGCCACCTCGACGTCGACCTCGGGCCGCCACGCCTTGCGCGTGGGCGCGAACGCATCGGACTCATCGTTCATGCCGCTCCCTCTGCGTGTTCGGGGTCGTCCTCACGGCCGTTCGCGGGCAGCAGCCGTGCGGGAATCTCCGGCGCCGTTCCCGGACGGTGGAAGACCGCGACGCGCCCGGGGGCGAGAACTCGCCAGCTCGGGGCTCTCAGGGTTTCGGCTCCCGTCGCCTCGCCGGTGTACAGAACCGTGCAGGCGAGCCCGTCCTTTGCGGCGGTCCGGTGGACGAACGGCACGGCCGTTGTGGGGCGACGTCGTGCCCCGCGAGCCGCCAGGTTCAATGAGCCGAGCGCCACCCTCGCGGCCGCTTCGCTCAACGGAGCGCCAGGGGGAGCGGCCAGCACCTCACGGACCGCGGCAAGGTGCGCTGCCATGCGTTCCCGGCGCCGTTCGGTGAGCGTGGCGCGCGCGGCGGTGTCGTCCCGTGCTGCCGCGGCCCGTCCCCGGGCGCCGGTGCGTCCGGTGGTGCGCAGCAGTTCGGGTATCTCGACACCGGGCCCGTCCCGCCATGGTGTACCGCCCTTCGCCGTCTCCTCCTCGTCGGAGACCCCCGCCAGCTTGCGCCAGGAATGATCGCCAAGCGCGGCCAGCCAGACCGCGCCACCGTGCTCGGGGTGCAGGCACGCACGGGCGAACGCCAGCGCCCTGGCACGGGTGGTCACCGACTCCGTGGAGCTGTTCAGCCGCCGGAGGTTGGCGTGCATGCCCGGGAGCGCGCGTACGAGGCGGAGCCCGAACCGGGCGGCACGGCCGGTCGCGGGGTCGAACCATTTGAGCAGCCCCGCCCAGTCGTCCGGGCGGCCGCCTCGCGAGGCGGCCAGGACACCGCGTTCGATGAGCGCCCGCGCCTGGGATTCCGCGGTCGCCGCGTGTACCAGTGCGTCGAAATGGGGTGTCAGACTCGTGAGGGCGTTGTGTGCACGTGCCGAGCCCTGGTCGAAATCGGCTGCTACATGAGTGGCGTAGTCGACGAGGAGGCGCTTCAGTTCGTTCGTGGTCTCGGCGCCGAGGTCGAATCGGTCCGCCAGCTCCGCCAACCGGTCCTCGGCGCCGACCAGGGCGCTGTCGAGGTCGTCGTGGCTGGTGAAGACTCGCCCGATGTGTTCGGTGACCTCGGCTGTGGAACCGGGGGCACCGTCGTCGGGGCGGGTGAGGAGCCGGACCAGAGCCTCCAACGACTCCACGACCCGGGCGAGACTGGGCAACGGGATCTCACGCATCGTGGCCGCGCCGGAGAGCACCTGGGTGTAGAAGCGCTGTACCTGGCGTCCGGTGGGGGTGGCGGTGTAACGCCAGTTGCCCGCCAGCAGGTCCGAGTAACGGCGCACCTGGGACACGTCGGGACGTGCGGTGACCGCATGCCAGGACTGGAGCTTCCGCAGTCGTGTCTCGACGGTGCGCTGGTCCGGTCTATGGCCGTTCGTGCGCAGTGCGGAAGTCACCTCGGCGGGACTCATGTCCGTCACCGAGGACTCCAGGACCTCCATGATCGCGATGTAGTCGTCGGACTCTGGGACCAGCAGGTAGGCCATGACTCTGCGGGCGTCGGTGACGGTGATGACCGGCTCTGTGAAGTCCGCTTCCCGGTCTCCCTCCGACTCTTCTCCCATGGAACCCCCGAAGTGGAGTGGACTCCTGTCACGCGGGGTGAAGTTTAGTCAGGGTGTGCGACAGAATCCCAGATATACCTCCTTTTGGAGAGGTTTCCCTTCCTTCTTGTAACGCGATCGACTCTCAGCTTGTCCGGATTCCGAGAACCGGTTGCAGCGGAGCTGGAGGTGGGATGCGCTGAGGTCGTGCAGCGATGGTCACCTCTGAACGAGCGGCAACTCACCGTGCTCCGTCGTATCGACACCGGTGAGGACCCGGTCAGCGCGAAGAACTCCGAGTTGGCGATGACGGTCTACGCCCTTCGGAACCGGGGGCTGGTCGTGACGCCCCGCCACGAAGGCGTTTGGCGAGCGGAGATCACCGATGCGGGACGTTTCTACCTTGAGCACGGCCACCACCCCGACAGGCCCGAACCGGGAACCGCGTCCCGAGCCGTTCCGGTTTCTGGAGCACGGACCGCTGGCACGCCGCTGTCCGCCCGAGAGTTGATCGCACATGTCCAACGCGCAGGCGGCACTCTACGGGTGGAGGACCCGGACGAGGGGACACGGGCGGCGTACCGCCGGGCCATTCACGCGGCGAAACGAAATGGCCTGGTTCCTGACACCATGCAACTGCTGCACACAGGCCGCAGCGCTGGTGACCTGGTCATCCGCCTGTCGAACGGAGGACCGGAGGAGGAGACCGACTGGAACCGGATCCGGCTGGGCACTCGGGACAAGGTGTCCCGCCGTCCCGACCTGATCGCGATGGTCGAAGCACAACCGGGGCTGCTGGCGGTCTGCGACGAGCTGAGGCCGCGTGCTCTCCGTCTGATCCAGGACCTCTCGGGACATGCCGAACGCCGGGGGCACCGGCTCGCGCTCTCCAGACGACGCAAACCCAGAGGACTGTTCCTTCAGGTTGGGAACGACCATCAGATCACGGTGACCATCTCGGAGGAAACCGAGGAACGCGCCCGTGAACTGTCAGATGAGGAACGCAAGAAGCGCGGGATCTACGCGTGGCAGCGCGTCGCCCCAGAATACGAAACCGTCTTCACAGGCCGACTCAAGATCGAACTGGGACTCTCCACGCACGCGGACAAACGCGAATGGACCGATGGCAGAACGTTGGTGGACCGCAAACTGGGCGAGATCCTCAAGACAGCGGAACGATGCGTCGAGCGCGAGGAGCAAGAACGGCTCGAGCGCCAGCGCCAGCTCGACGAACAACGAGCGCGGTGGGAGAGACAGGAGACCGAGAAGAGGACACGGTGGGAACGCGCGATGGCCGAAGCGAGACGACTGTCCACCGAAGACCACCGGGGCAGGACGCTGGCGGCGGCATTCGACGGCTGGACGACGGCACGAGAGATCCGCGCGCTGTGCGGCGAACTGCAGGTCGTCGCAGCGGAGACGGACGATCCCGAACGCGCGGCCGAACTCCGGCATTGGATTCCGTGGGCGCTCGGCGTCGCCGACCGCCTGGACCCGACCCGGAATCCGTCTGTGCTGAGCGGGTTCGAGTTCACCCCCAAGGCCGATGACCTGAGGCCGTACCTGGGCGACTGGAGCCCGGAAGGGCCCTACCGCGAGTACAGGCGAACAGACGAGGCTCCACGCGACGTCAACGATCCCTATCGCGAGATGTCGTGGTTCGCACGCCGAGGTCACGCTCAATGGTGGCGGCGATAGCCCGGTGCCCGTTCTGGCGCAGGGCCGCGATCGCCTTCTCCACCACCAGGCCCAGCCGTCGGACCTCGGCGCGCAGCGCCTCCAACTCGTCGTACCGCTCCAAGGTCTCCTCACCGCACCACGTGTGCAGGAGACGAGCGACGGCCTCCAGTCTCGCGACCTTCTTCTCTCCCCGGCCTCGCTCCCATGAACGTCGCTGGTCGAGATACTCCCGCTCCGAGTCGAGCCGCCGCAGGATCTCCTCCAGCACGGTGTCCGCCTGAAGTTCTGCGGCTCGACGCGCGATCCGCAGGGTGACCGGCCAAGGGG
This sequence comes from Actinomadura rupiterrae, assembly GCF_024172125.1. Taxonomy (GTDB): domain Bacteria; phylum Actinomycetota; class Actinomycetes; order Streptosporangiales; family Streptosporangiaceae; genus Spirillospora; species Spirillospora rupiterrae. The sequence goes on along the minus strand of NZ_JAMZEA010000016.1, from coordinate 160,949 downwards.
CGATATAGGTGCCGTACCGGTCGACGAACGCGCCTTCGGCCTCCAGTAGTTCGTGCTCGTCCATCCGCAGCCACGGGGCGACCTTGCCCAGATCCTTAATCCGCACCACTCCGGCGTCCACCTTGGTGTGCAACATGTGGATCCGGCCCTTGGGTCTGATCATCAAGAACACCAGCTTGGCGGCCTCCCACTCGGGACTGCCGTGGAGGTGTTTCGACTCCTCGATCGCCGTCGCCAGGTTCACATCGTCCTGAATGACCTTCTGTGCATCATCCCACCGCGCCGGTAGTTGCTCTCCTCCGGCCCACTCCTGGATGCCAGCATCCTCGCCATCCAAGAACCGCACGTGGACACCGCGGCGTCGAGGATGATTCATCCTGACGACCTCAACCCGGCACAACGGGCTGCCACGGCCTTCGCGGTAAGCCCAGATCTCTCCGACCCTCATGCAGACCATTGCACAACAAAGACGACACCAGTGCCCGGAGAACAGCCGAGGTAGCCGGACGCCGCGCTTGAGATCAGCTTCCAGGGATGGGGTGATAACCCGACGGTGCCGGTTTCGGGGGCTTTGTTGCAGTGACCGGAACAGGGAGTACCCCAGCGTCGCAGAGATCTTTGCTGCAGATCAATGGCCCTGTGCATATCTCGCTCAGCAGCGCTTCCTGGTCCGGTTGCAGGAGCACGCATCCCGTCAGGACGGAGAGGAGCGCCAGGAACTCGAATGTGAGATCGCGGTTCCAGGTGTTTGGCGCGATGTCGTCAAGAGCAGAGGAACGGCGCTTGTTTCGGGGCTGAGTTGTCCGGTCATTCAGCCAATGCCACACCACGCGCCGGCCGGAGACGGTGTAGTCAACGACCTCCTGCCGCACTGGAGCGAAGGTTCCGCTACCGAACGAAAGCGACTGCGTGTCCGCATCATAAGTGAGACGTTCGGCGAGTCGCTCGGGAAGCGATTTCACAGGAGCTAGGCACCTGACCCCGAAACGTCCGACAAGAGCGCGCTCGGAACGCGCCCGCCCGGCGGACAGGTCTTCGAAACGGCTGCCGTAGGTGTGGAGCCAGAGGACTTCGCGCCCGATGGACACGGCGCGACTCCACAGTTGCGGATCTGCGGTGAGCGGGATTCGCACGCCTGGCTGCCGTAGGTGCTTCTGGAACCGGCGCGTGTACCCGGGGTGTGCGGCCACGGCTGCGATGTAGGCCAGCACATCCTCCGCGGAGACCGGGACTTCCAGCACATCGCCGAGATGATCGAGCAACTCCTTGGTCATGTTCGGAGCGCAACACGTGGGATCGCGCCAGAGGGGACGTATCCCGCCGCCCCGGCCGCAGAAGTGGTGAAGATCGGGGACCAACCCAGTGAAGACGAGGCCCGGCCCATGCTTGATGGCATGGGCGTCTTCGGAGACATAGACTTGGTTTTCGGACCAGACCTGCCACAAGGGAGGGCGGGCCATGACCAACAGGCGGTTGTCCGGGATCAGCCACTGCCGGTCGAATGATCGGTAGGCGACTCGAACCGGTTCAGGGCAAGGGCCTGTCTCCTCGACCAACGGTCCTTGCGGAAGCGGAAAACCGGGGAGCGGCTTGACCTGGCTCCGCAACGTTCGGTCCCGCCCTTCGCGGAAGAGTTCACGACGTTCTTCGACCGGGGAGGCAAGGAACTTGTGCCAGCGGCTTTGAAGGACGCCGACTGTAGGAGCGTAGACCCAGGTTCGACCTGGAGTGACGCCTCGGGACCTCCAGGGCATCAGTTCGCCGAGCGAAGGGAACGCCGTCCATTCCGGGTCCGCGGCAGGGAGGAAAGAATCCTGCCAGCCGCGGTCGCAAAGCCGCCAGGATGAGCTTTTCGTGGTCAGTTCCCCCAGCGCTGTTTCTTTCTCCTCACGTGTCCCATGTAGCTCGAGGTAGCGAACATCGGCCGGTTCCGACTCGTTGGAACCGGCCGTTCGGGCGAAGACGAGGATGCTGAGCTCCCGTCCCACATCGGGGCCGAAGACTCGCGTGACGGCAGGTGAGCGGTTCCCTTCTGGCGAGAGTTCGATGACCCAACCAAGATCGCACTTGTGCCGCAGATACTCGCGCAGACCACAGAAAGCGCGGCTCTTGGTCACGCTCGATGGGACGATGAAGGCCACTGCACCCGCCGGCATGCGCCGCTCGGCCTCGAACACTTTCCAGGTCGCCCAACGCAGGAAGTACCACGGCATCCCATGCAGGTCCGACTCGTAACGACCGAGACCAGTGGCTCTGAACTCGTCGAGGGAAGGACGTTCGGCAAAGGTCCCAGGTCCTGGTACCCCCTTTCGAGGACGCTCGATCCACGAGGCTCGACCCTTCGCGTTCTCCACATGAGGCGGGTTGCCGATGACCACCATTACGGGAACCTGGCGTTTGATCTCGTTCGCCCTGTCCCTGGCCTCCTCGATCACCCGATAGGACGCGCCCAACTTCCGCTGGACATGGTTGGGGTCGGCCAGTGCGTCGGTGAGGAACCGCAAGGCTTCGGGCGGCGTCTCGACCTCGAACCGCGTCTTGAAGGAACCATGGATGCGAAGTTCGGCGACAGCGTACGGCGCGACTTGGATCTCGAACCCGACGAGCCTGTTGGTGACCAGTTCGTGGACGAATTCCTCGCGCGGCCCAGGTCCGAGCTTGTCGTTGATCCGGTCGGCCACGGAGTTGATGACCTCGACCAGGAAGGTCCCGGTTCCCATGGCAGGGTCCACAACCACGACGTCATCGTCGGCGAACCCCCATTCCTTACCGAGATGCTCATGCAGCACCTCGTCAACGAACTTGACCATGTGACGGGCGACCTCGATGGGGGTGTAGTACGAGCCGGTGTCCTTGCGGAGCATCGGGTCGTAGGCCGCGAGAAAACGTTCATATAGATAGACGTAGGCGTCCGCGGGGCTGACGTCGAGGGTCTGGAGGTCAGCGACGTTGATGACGCGGCGAAGGGTCTCGACGGTGTCCAGTTCGTCGTCAGCCCCGTTGGTGAGTACGGCGAAGGCCTGCCCCATCAGCATGTGCCGCTTGCCCAACTTCTGAGCGATCTCGTAATAGGAATCGCTGGCGAGATCGATTCCGTCGGAACGGGCCAGCAACAACGCGAACGTGACGGTCTGCGCGAAGGCGTCGGCGAAACGCTCGTTGTCGAGTCCGGGGAACAACAGGTTCCGCCAGTCGTCCGCCAGTAGCGCAAGCCGCACTTGGGATCGCTTCTTCATTGGCGCTGTGATCGCGGTGTGGATCTCGTCCTTCAACAGACCGCACAACCCGCCGACGATCCTCACCAGAGAGCCCAGTGTCCGGGGAGCCTCAGGCTCCCACAGCAGGAACCGTTTGAGGACTCCGGCCAGTTCGGCGACGGCGGGCGCCGACGGTCGACGCAGTTCAGAGACCGTGTTCGAGAGTCTGATGACGGGAGAAGTCCGTTCACCGAACGAGTAGCGGGCCCAGGTGATCCCGTCGGTGTAGATCACGTTCGGAAGCGCGCAGAGCTTGGCCCACTGGTTCCGATCGTCTGTGGTCGGCCGCCACTCTGGAGCCCCTGGGACACCCTTACCAGGCCTTTTCAACTCGATGTAGCCGACTCGTACCTGTCCGATGTTCACCGCGTAGTCCGGTCGCGCACGAAGGTGATCCAGCCTCACCTCGCCGTAAGGGACCGCTTCAACACCGATGAGTGAGCCGAATTCCCGAAGCAGCGTCTCCAGCGGGGCGCGAAGTTGATCCTCCTCTGCTCCGCCCAAACCTCTCTTCTGGGAGATCGTTCGGCCGAACCTGCTCACGATCACATGTGCGGCGGTTCCGGTGTCCGGCTTGGGAACGCTGGCCACACTCACCTCCGGCAGATGGCTCTCACACCACTCACCGTGACTTCTGCACCGGGCTCCATCAAGAAGCAGAACAGGCGGAACTGCGCTGTTGGCCAGATCTGGCTGTTGTCTTGTGTTGACCCGTAGGTCTTGACCTGGGGACGGTTACCTGTCTTGCAAGTAGCCGGGTTCGATCGTGACGCCTGGAGGTGACATTCCCGATGGGGAAGCCGCTGCCGATGGAGGTTATCTCTTCAACGCTGTTGACCCAGGATGAACTGGGAACAGCGTTGGCGGGGCTGACCGTCACGATCCGAGCCAGTCTGACCGGCGTCGTCCACTCTCCCCGATGCAGGCAAGTCGGCAAGAAGGCCGAAGCCGAGAAGACTATGACCGTCGGGGAGCTACGAGCCGCTGGCGATGTTCGACCTTGCCGTACATGTGGCGGCGCGATCGTCGAGAAGCTGTCCCACGATCAGACCGAGCAGCTTGAAGCGCTCGTCCCGATCCTGGAGGCGCGCCGTGAACAGATGCGTGAGGCTGAGCGGAAGGAGCGGGAAGAGCAGGACCGGATACGCCGCGCAGACATGATCGACGAGCGTGCTCATCACATCGTGCACCGGTGGGACTGGAAGATCGAGGAGGAGAAGAGGACCGTCGGCCGGTATCCGACGTCCCGCCGCATCGCGGCCGTGCCTTGCACCGACTGCGAGGCCGAGGCCGTCATCAGCTTCGATCCGCGGTCTCTGGATGTCTCCTACCGTTGTCAGGCCGACCCTGAGCACGGATTCGTCCACCTGAATGAGGAGTCGCTGGCCATATGGCAGTCCAACGATGAGAACAAGTTGATCGCGCTCGGCCTGGTCGCACCAGTGCTCGCTGGACGGGACGACGCATGGACCAAGACGTATGCCACCCGGGTCGACGACTACAGGGCCACGGTTTCCGCGTTGGAGGCCTTCGACGAGGAGCACCCGCCTCCACTGCGGCTGGTACCGGATAGGCGATGTGGCGATTGCAGCGGCACCTTGAGGCTCGGGCCAAGGGCCACTACGGGCAGCCAGCGGATCGAGGCCCACTACAGCTGCGAGAACCGGCACGCGGACGGCAAATCCAGACGCCATGAGCAGAGCAGCGTGGACGAACGGGTCGACCGGATCCTGCATCGCCGGCTCCGCGACCACCCGTCTTGGGCGACCGCCGCAGAACTGGAGCCCAGCCGGGAGAAGGTCGCAGCTCACTTCGGCGACCTGACGAAGAAGACAGAGATCTTCGACGCCCATATCGGAGCGGCGAAGTCGGTCGATCAGCTGGTCAAGATCAGGTCGCGTCTGGTGGAAGAGCTGGAGCTGGTCCGTGAAATCCACGAACGAGGTGGCCTCGCCGCGGCAGGTCTCACGCGCTATGCCGCAGGTGCTCCATACGTCCGCCACTGGACCTTCACAGACCTGGCCCGCGCCTTCCTTACGAGGCGTATCGAGGTCACCGGAGACTCGATCAAGGTCGTCACCGTGTTCGAGGACGGAACACCGTTCCAACGGCTCCTCCGCTCTCGTGAGATCAGGGCAGAGCTGGCTGAGCTGAGTCAACGCCAAGAGGAGCTTGAGCGAGAGCTCGCAGACCTCGACAGGGAGTGACCTCCTGGCCTTAGCGACACCAGACGAAGCCCTGCCGCTCCGACCAGGACGCCCCGCAGGGGCCTGTTAGCGGTGGAGCCGCCCGCCGATGCGTCCGCCATGGGCCGCTCGCTTTTACTCTGAGCGGTACGGAGAACAGCGGCGTTCTCTGAAGTCTGGAAACACAAAGCGGGACGGAGCGATCTCCGTCCCGCTTTGTATCCATATATGGGAGTTGGTGTCCGAGGGGCGATCACCACCGCCCACACATGGCCCACATGGTGCCCCATCGGTGAGCCCCACCGGATCCGGGTGAGTCGGTAGTCCGCGTTGACCGGGGACCAACCCCTCCCTGGTTGTTCCCTCGCTGCCTCAGCGGCGGAAGCCCCGTTTCGGGTCGCGTGGTTCGAAGCCTCCGAACGGGAAGAACCAGTCTTCGGCTGGGGTGTTCAGGTAGTCGTCGTCCTCAAAAAAGATTCCGGCGCACCCAATCCAGTCGTAGTCGCCTTGGTGCTTCGGCAGCGCGTGATGCTGTTTACCCCATGCGACATCGTCATCAGCCATCTCTTCGAGGATCTCGAGCTGGACTGGTGCGTGTCGGATGGCTAGATCAAGGGCCATCTCCTCCGCTGGGCAGCGCGGTTCAGGCCACTGACCTTGCTCGATCTCGTCCGCCAGATCGTCGAACGCCCGAGCGACCTGCCTTCTCCAGGTTGCGTTCTGCTCCCACGTGTGAGGGGGCAACTCGGCGAAGAGCGACCACTCGTCTTGTCTGGACACCGGTTGATCACCATGAGCCTGGACATCGTTGAACGCCTGGTCGGCAAGGATCTCCAGGGAAGCCTGCAGTACGTCCGCCGTGCGGGGCGTGAGTTTCCAAGATCCGCATTCGTCGCAGTCCTCCACACCGCAATCGCATTCGGACTTCAGGGGGAAGAGCTTGGTGAAGTCCGGCCGACCTGGCGGAGCAGGCCGGGCAAGCCAACCGGCGGAAAAGTTTGCAGTGATCGGAACGGGACTCCAGTCGGTGACCTCATCGCCGGCTGAGGGCCGCAGCAGTTGGCCGATGTCCTGCTCGGTCACATTGTCGGTTCCCGGGGTACCCAAGTGGGAGAGCAGGTGCATGACAGCGCCGACCACATCCTTCGGGTCATCCTCCTCGCGTTCCTCAACATCGAGAGGGAACCAACCCTGTGCGCGCGCGGCGGAGAGAAGCTGCTTCTCGTCGTAAACGTGAAGCTCCAAGAGCTTGGTGATCCGAACGACCTTGCCAGGGAACTCGCTCAGCCTGGCGTTGCGGGGGGCCTGGCCATGCGGGCCGGACGAAGCCGAATCGGACAGTGTCGAGTCGGCCGTGTACCGGGAACTCAGCGCCTCGTAGGTAGGGACGTCAACTGTGTCGCTGAGCTGCCATTCCCGCTTCAGCGCCTGGTCCAAAGCCTTCCGGAAGGAAGCGGACGGGGCTGCGGGAAGCGCGGCGCTGATCCGTTCGGCCTCGGCGTGGACCGTGGTACCAGGACCGTTGATGCATGCGTGCGTCAGTATCTCTGCGGCTCGCTGCGCAAGTGCCGCATCGGTGCAGGTGAAGACGGCACGAAGAGCGGAGGGGCCGTTCGGCACGTGGACCTGGGCGAAGACGCGGCTTTTGTTGTGCGAGTGCTCGCACAGGAAGCCGGCGGGGACGAGGCGGGCAATCCGTGTAGCGGACATGATGCTCCTTGGCGCAGCCGCACATACGGCCGCTGGGCATGGACAGCAGGAATCCGCTGGTGGGCAAGGCACGACCAAGCCCCCGGGCGAGGAAAGTTTGAGAGCCGCTGGTGCTGCAGGTACTGCCTACAGTCCTAATCGGTGAGATGCCGCTGGTGCCATCGGTACGGCCGAAGGCCCGGCTCGGCATGCCTACTGTACATGCTTCGCCCTGTGATCGGAATACTTCTTCTGGCAGTTGAAGGTCAGCTTCTCGACGGCCAGCACACCGCTCCCCATCCTTGGAGTGGAGGACAAGCGCTACGTCAGGGGGACCAATTGCGTTTGCTGGCCCTCTCGGCTCGATGACTCACGGCAGCTACTAGCGACTTCGCGTTCCGGCCTCCGCGGTGTGAGGCGTGTTCGGCCTGCCAGCGGGCGCGGCGCCAGAGGACTGCGCGCTTGTGAAGGCGTGCCGTCGAACGGATGGCTGCAGGCTGGCTGAAGGCACGGCGCGGCCTCCATCAGCTGACAACAGCCTGCCCGACAGGACCAGCAGTTTGCAGGGGCCTGCCACGACGCCATAACCCGCGGCTGAGAGCAACCCTGCGGCGTCACTAAACGAGCAATCCCGTGGATGCGGTACCCCTGGGATCACGATGAATGTTCGCCCATGCTATCCCGGACAACGCGTGAAATGCTCGGCCGCAGTCCAGAGGATCTATAAGTCCTGGGCTGCTTTGGGCTCGCTATCGCAGCGGAAGCGCCGACTGCATCAGTCAAGCATCAGCTCACAGCGTCGGCGTGTGAGGTTCGTTCAGGTCGGATCTCAACATGACGGACCAGCCCAACTGCACTGTGCCCTTGGAACGTCTTTGGTAAGCCACCAGGTGGAGCGGTGCGCCCAACAGCGCGTGGCGTGACCCGCATTCAGGACTGGTCGGCGATGCGGATCTATCGCGCGGGCCGCCACCAGCGAGGAGTATCCGTACATGCAGGGCCTGCTCTCGACCGCATCTGGTTGGCACCAGAGGGCTGGCGCTTGGGCCCATCTCGGCGCGAAGTGATTGATGGTGTACCCAACAGCCTGTCGACTGTAGTAAGTTGAGGATATGGAGAGTAGGCACAACAACTACCTACTAGTCGTGGGCGACCGAGAAGGGCTTGCATGGATCCTCAAAGAAGGCCGCATGCTACTTCCCTCAAAGAGGAATAGGGCAGCTGGCGATATTCGCTCGGGAGATCGCATACTTATTTACACAAGCAGGGGATGTTTCAGAAATCCGACTCGTGATCGAGGCAGGGTAATCGCGGAGGTCATCGCAACCTCGGACGTCGCGATTCTAGCTGATGAACTGAAAGTCGCAGGGAAGATATTTAACCGTTCTTGTTCGTTTTCGATCGGCAAGATGGCCAGAGAGGGGGAGGGGGTGGACTTGGCTCAACATGTGGCCAAGTTGAATACTTTTCCAGATAAATGGCATACTCACATTCGACGAACCATAGTTCCGATCAGTGGACAGGATCGGGACCTCCTGATGGATGCCCTGGAAAGGATTGCAATCCCTGCAGAAGAAGCTTTGCCGAGCTACATTAGTCGTATGCAAAATAGGCGGAAACGCCCGGTTTGAGGCTTTTCTCAAGCCAGTTCTTTCGGAGTCTTGAGGTTGTGTAGCGATCCTGGGATGCATGTAACAGTACCCGGAGGAGCTGGTTATAAGGGGGCAAACGGGTTACTGTGGGCCTAAAGGGTACGATCTATGCGGCACATGCTAATGATCCCTCGGTCATCGGCGTGTTTTCCGTGTAAATGTCAGTGACGCAGGGGATGATATGAATATGAAGACGAACGATTCACCTGCATGGTTGGTCAACGTATGCCTCTCATTGGGGGCGCGGGATGTTGCCGGGTGGAGCCCCGAAGAAACAGCCCTCGTTAATGCATACGTGGGTGATGTTGAGGTTTCCACATCAGAGTTGGCAAGGGTGCGGCAGGCGATCCAAGCCGGCGGTGATCCACTGGGAGAAGCCTTCTCCCAGTGGAGGTCCCCGGAGGCCAGGAGGCCCCTTGGGCAGACCTACACCCCTGGGGCGATCATTGATGCGATGGTCGAATGGGCGGCTGATCAGGGAATCCCTGAGAGGGTCGTTGATCCGGGGTGTGGCTCAGGCCGCTACATCACCGCTGCCGCACGTCGTTTTCCCAAGGCAGAACTTCTTGCGATAGACATTGATCCGCTAGCGACGCTTATGACCCGGGCAGCCCTGGCTGCATCAGGCACGACTAAGAACGTTAGTGTAATCCTGGGCGATTATCGGAGCCTTAAAAAGGAGAGCCGCATAGGTAGGTCTCTCTACATCGGGAACCCCCCTTACGTTCGGCATCACCAGATCGACTCCGAATGGAAGCGCTGGCTCGCAAATGAGGCGAAAGCGTGTGGCTTGCGCGCATCGGCGCTGGCCGGCCTCCACGTGTACTTCTTTTTGGCCACTGCTAGGCAGGCATCCGATGGTGATTATGGCGCCTTCATCACCAGTGCGGAGTGGCTCGACGTGAACTATGGAAGTCTTATTCGGCAACTTCTACTCACTCAACTTGGAGGAAAATCGATCCATGTGATCGAGCCAGAAGCTATGCCGTTCGCAGATGCTGCAACGACGGGAGCGATCACTTGCTTTGAGGTTGGGAAAAGACATCCACATTTCACGTTGCGCCGAGTGGAGGACGTAGAAAATCTAGATCATCTTCAAGGTGGAACAGAAGTCCACCGCGAGCGCCTTGCAGAGGCAAATCGGTGGTCTGTTCTTACTCGGGTTACGCCGAAGTTGCCCGAAGGATACGTGGAACTTGGTGAACTCGCCCGAGTACATAGGGGAACTGCGACCGGAGCAAACGCTATCTGGGTAACAGATATCTCTGACGATAGAATTCCAAAAGACCTGCTGGCTCCTGCAGTGACCAAGGCTCGCGAACTGTTCGCTGCTGGTGACCGTTTGGTGACCACAGAGCATCTTCGGCGTATTATTGATCTGCCAGAGGATCTGGATACTCTAGATCCTAATGCGAAGAAAGCGGTGGAGAAGTTTTTGAGCTTCGCCGAAGCCCGCGGAGTTCGGGAGGGGTATCTAGCATCCAAGCGGCGAGTCTGGTGGAGCCTCGGGGTGCGGAAGGCTGCTCCAATTCTTGCAAGCTACATGGCAAGAAGGCCGCCTGCGTTTGTGCTCAACGACGCGAACGCCAGCCACTTGAATATTGCGCACGGACTCTACCCTCGGCTGGAGCTCAACTCCGTTGCCCTCGAGCGTCTTGCGGCACACCTGAGAACGGCAGTTACCCAGGCCCAGGGCCGAACCTACGCTGGTGGGCTCACAAAGTTTGAGCCCAAAGAGATGGAGCGTATCCCGGTTCCGAGCCTCGAGGTGTTGCTTGAAGCCGGGTAGTCGCCTATCGTATTAGTATGCCCGAACTTGATCGTATACCTCCGCAGTCCAAGGACGAGCTAAAGGTTGATCGTGAGGCATCGATACAGGTCCTGCGGACCGAACGTCTCGACGAGGAAACGGTCGAATATCACGAAGCGTTTGAAGCTAGTCAGGGTCTAGTTGAGGACCTGCTTGAACTTACGGATGACCTCCGCAACCTTGAAGTCCTGTCTTCCGGCGATCTTGCCGAGCGTAAGTATTTCAAGCCTTTCCGTTATATTGCTGGCCCTCCCATCTCGGAAGACGATCTAAAGATGCTTGCGGGCCTCGAGTCCGTTTCGTTTAGGCATCTGAAGCGAGATGCTGAAGCGCGCAATCATATTGTCGCTCTCGTCCGAGACAATCATGATCGTTCGCGTTTCCCCTGGCTGTACCCGGACGCAGAGCCTGACGAATGCGAGAAACGCGCTGCAGTGCTTGCCACGGCAACGATGATGGCTGCGGCAGCCACAGCAGAGCAACGAAAGTCCAAGCAGGCTAAAAAGCAGGATGCGTTCTGTAAGAAACTAATTGAAGTCGGTTATACTCAGGTTAAGCTTCCATCGCCTATCTCGCGACGCGAGGAGCTTCCTGGCCACGGAGAGTTTTGTCGAGGTAAATCGATCCGGAGCGACCAAGACGGTGGGCATGCTGACATTATTGTGAGGCGCTGGGACGGCTTGGTGGTGCCCATTGAATGTACTGCGAGCAGCACGGAGCTAAACTCCAAAAAGCGTATTATCGAGAAATCCATCACCCGGGCTAGGGGATGGAGGCGCGTTCTTGGTGCAGGAACTGCTCCGGCTGTGATGCTGGCTGGAGCTTATTCGATGGACGAGCTCGATCAGGTTCAGTCGGCTGGAATTGGTCTCTGGTGGTTTCATAACCCGAAGCGGGCATTCGAATTCCTTGGGCAGGGAAAAAGGAGGGCTGCTCGTGACCGCCTCACGGCCCGTCTGGACGGATGATCAGCTGGCAGCTGCACGGCTCGTTTCGATAGAAGCGTTTCGAGTGGAACGAATCAACGAGCCTCTGGAAATGTACGTAGATCGCTTTAAAGCTGCGCGGGAGTCCGTGGAATCGCTTCTGAGGGTCTCGTCCAATCTTCGGTGCCTTGAGGATGCAGCTATGACTATCCTCTCGGACGCCAGACTGGCAGAGACGGCTCGCTATCTGGCGGCTCCACCGATTAGCAAGGACGATCTAGAGACCATCACCGGTGTGTCCATGGCTGCCACCCGCATTCTTGGTAATCCAGAACGCGCAGGGGTTCTAATTAAGCCGATTATCTCCGCACTGGACGAGCAGAGATTTCCATGGCTCAATGCTGACCGTGACGCTCACCCAGATGAGATCGAGGTCGCTGTAGTCGCCACCGCAGCCATGCAGGCAATGCGCAATGTCGAAACGCTCCGCAGGAACGGTGGCAAGAACCGACAGGAAGCTAGAGTTAAGCGGTTCCTTGTTGAGGAATGCGGCTTTGAGGAAGTTAAGACACGAAAAATTGATACTATCTTCAAGGCGCCCGAGCCAGGTACATTCTGCGGCGAATGTGAGGTCGGCTCTCGCAAGGCCGATATCTCAGTCAGACTCTGGGATGGCCGCCTGCTTCCCATCGAATGCAAAGTCTCCAACAGTGGAACGAACAGCTATAAGCGCATCAACAATGATGCCGCTGCCAAGGCGGTATCATGGATCGAAGAGTTTGGCAAGGCGAACGCTGTTCCGGCGGCAGTGCTTTCGGGAGTTTTTGCACTAGCTAATTTGACCTATGCTCAGGGAAATGGATTGACCTTGTTCTGGGCCCATGATCTTTCTCCGCTGAAGGATTTCATCTCAGCAAGTGCCTGTTAGGCGCTTTCGGCTGCCGGAGCTCAAGACTGACGATTTTTTTATTTGCGCAGACGCCTCCGCGTCCCTTGCCGCCTCCGCTTGTTTGCGTCTTCGTCGGACACCACACCGGGTCGCTGTTCAGGTCAGCTCGGCGACCAGTGCGGGTGCGACGGCGGCCATCACGTCGGTGAGCGGTCCCTTCTGGCTCGTTCGGTTGAAGGCTCTGGCGACGTCGGCGCACTGCATGTGAGTGCCGCGAAGTTCAGTGATCGGGATGGTGCGCGCATGCTGCTGGCCTGCACCATCTCGGAGCTGCCTCGAGTCGCGTGTCTTGGCTGACTGGGGCTACCGAGGTCAGGCATGCGCACGGCGGAGCTGGGGCAGAGCCCTGAGCTGTGCGGCCCCCTCTGGAACGACAGAAACGGAACTCTGTGAACGTGCCACCGCCCCCAGGCCGACTTAACTCGACGGCTCTGCCGCTGGCGGGACACCGCACCGCCCGCAGGCGTTCGCGTGATCGTCCCGACAGACGTAGCCGATGGCACCTTCCACGCACCATTCGGCAGCTGCTTCGGACAGCAGGTCCGGTCCGGCAAGCAGGAGCCGACGCAGTTCAGCGTTGTCCGCAATGTCGGCCGGGCGGCTGGTGAACCACTCGTCGAACCAAGGCGTGTCCCGGTGCACGCGCCAGTGTCCGTGCTCTCGGTCGTCGACTGCGGCAGCGAACCGATCGACGGTGCGCTCCCAGCTAGGTGCGCCGAACCAGCCGTTGTCGGACGCGCAGAGGAATTCGATCAGGGTCCGCAGGCCGAACTCCTGCTCGTGGAGGCGGTACGCACGGCCCCAGCTGATCGCGTCCTGTGCCATCTCTGCAAGGTCGTCGCGCGGATCGTCCTCGTGCGCTGGGTCGTCAGGGTTGTGGCAGGCCAACCCGAGCGCGAGCACGGACTGTCCAGTCGGCAGAACCCGAGAGGGGTTGACGATCGCGAGACCGACTGCGATCCAGTCGACATGGTCGAACGACAGCCTCGAGCGCACGAGCCGGGTGGTCGCCGCGTTGATCCGCATCATCATGCCGTCGTGCAGCGGGCTCCTGCCGGCATGCCAGTTCTCCACAGGTGTGTTGCGCCACAGGGCGAGCGTGATCCTGGTGGCGGCGAGCCACAGCAGAGCGTCGTCGTCAAGGTGCCCGAACCGGCTGGCGCACTCCTGGGCGCCGTACTGGATCAACTCTCGCTGGTTCGGTCGCGCGTGGCTGTCGGGCTTTTCAGGTTCGACGTACTCGTAGTCGGTGGCGTACTCGTCGAGGATCTCGTTGAGCTTGGCTGCGCTGTCGGCGACGTCGTACTCGATGCCGTCCGGCCCGTTGACGGCGTACACGTCGTGGTCCCATGTGACTTGCACGTCGTCCCAGAGCACGACGTCGGCGCACTCGTCGATGGCGCCGTCAGTCACTACCGGCTTGATCGTGATCGGTGCAGTTCGCCCATCGGTCCGCCCGTCGTCGTGTTCAGCTGCCCACGCAGTGATGACGCCGAGCGGCTTCGGGACGAATGGACCGACCTCGGTGAGGCTGAACGGCTCGTCGTTCTCATCGGTGTCGAACCGGCTGTTGATGAACGCGACCGCCTCGGCAGGCGTACTGACGACGGCCTCGTCGCCACTGTCGTTGTCGACGACTCGCCACAACCCGCTGTTCTTCACGACGCTCTCCGATCCAGGTGGGGCACCCGGGCTGGCAGGACGCGCCGAGGTACTCGGCGCTGACTCCAATGATGGGGTGACCGTCCCCTCTGTATGGTCCCGCAGGCGCTCGTCGGCGGTTCATCGTGAACGCTGGCCCGAAGGCTGAGACGTTACCGCTCCAGATACGTGCCGCAGCAAGGTGTTGACGCGTCTGGAGAGAACTTCCTCCCGAGCCAGCGTCTCGCTATGGTCGCCCGACCACCTCCGCTCGAGCGGAGGTGGTCCGGACATCCTCGCGCCGATCGCCGACAACGGCCCGTTCTCTCCGCGCGAGCGGAGGCCGGGGAGGTCGCGGCCCCCAGCGGTGAGCCCTCGGTGCGCAACTGGTCCGCGCTCGTTCCCCAGGCAACGGACTGCGGAAGCCTATGAGCGGGTTGCGAAGGATGCGGTGGGGAAGTGCAGGTTGCAGTCCATGCGCCTCGCCAGCAGGCCGCTCAGGTAGGACGGGTGCGGACGTCCGTCCTGCGGAAGCGGCCCGGCATCGTCGTTGAACGTCCGGCACCCGCCGTCGCCGTTGGGCTCGGAGCGGCCCGAGGTACATCCGGCCAGCCGCAGCAACACCACATCGCCCGCGCGGGGTTCGAGCCAATAGCAGTCGCCGAACAGGTGACTGGTCCGGGCCGGCCGAAGCTACCAGGCGTCCCGAGCCCGAACCAGAGCCGCAGCGGCCGACGGGAACGGCTCGTCGTCGGTGCCGTTGGACAGCTCGACATCGTCCCGGCCGCAGCACCTCCAGCGCCCGGCTGCCTGGGCGGTACGGCCGACGACCTGATTGCCCCAGCACACGCGACGCTCGCCATCGCCGGTGATCCGCTCGACTTGGAACGCCTCACTCAGTTCGGCTACATAGGTCCACCAGCGCCCGTCTCTGAGAACGTCCACGCGTCAACCTTCCGGCCGGTGAATCGGCCTGGCGGTATCGCGCCGGCGGCGCGGCTATTGGGGAGTCATGAGCGGAGTCCGGTGGCGAGCTTGTGCCGCTCGATCATGATGGCGGCGGCGGTGTCCTCCTCGCCGAGCCGGAGGAGGGTTTGGGCGAGCGCGCTCATCGCGCTGATCCGCACCGATACAGCCCCGGCCTGCTCGGCCAACTCCAGCGCCCGCCGCAGCTCGTCGACCGCCTGGGGAAGGCCGAGCCGGGCCGCCGCCTCGCCGCGCACCACCAGCGCACGGGCCTGGGAGGTCTGATCGAGGGGCGCGTGCGCGAGGATCAATTCGTAGCCGCGTTCGGCAGCGGCGAACGCCTCGTGCGCATGCGGGCCCTGGTCGGGGGTGAGGTGGTCGGAGGTGAGGTGTGCGGTGGCGATGTCGACCAAGGTGAGGCCGAGGCTCCGGCGGCCCTGGTCGGAGTGGATCTGCTCGAAGGCGGACCGGGCCCGTTCGAACATCTCCAACGCCTCTTCGATGTGGCCTTGGGTGAGGTGGACGTGGCCGATCCGGCGGCGTGACTCGGCCTGCCGGAAGGGGGTGCCCTGCAGGGCCCACTGGTCGGCGGCGCGGGTGAGGTAGTCGATGGCCCGGTTGTGGTTGCCGGTGCGGCGGCCCCAGACCCCGAGCCGGTCCAGCGCTCTGGCGGCTGCTTCGGTGTCGGAGAGGAGTTCGGCGGCGTGGAGCGCGGCCTGGTCGCCGGTGAACCAGTGCTGCGGGTCGATCAGGTGGTGCAGTGCCAGCGGCCACCCGGTCGCGGCCAGTGCGATCACCAGGTGGAACGCGCCGCGGTCTTCGGCGATCTGGAGGCAGCCGGTGATCAGCTCGTGCTGGTCGGCCAGCCAGCCCAGTGCTGCGGGGGCGGTGAGTTCGGGCCGGTCGGGGCCGCCGCGGTTGGCGGCAAGAACGTGCTGGGACCAGACGCGGTAGGGGGTGGCGCACGCGGCGGCCCACTCGGCGGCGGGCCGGATCCAGTCCAGCAGCCGAGTCAGCGCCTGCTCCTGCAGGCCGATCGGCTCGTCCCGGTCGCGGGCCTCGGCGGCGGTCGGCTGGAGCGCATCGGGGATCTGCCAGCGGACCTGGGTAGGGCCGTCCTGCCGGGTGACCTCGATCAGGCGCGCCGTGTGCAGCGCCGCCAGGATCTGGCGGGTCTCCTCTGGGTTGGCGCCCAGCAGCGCGGCGGCCGCTTCGGTGTCGAAGTCGCCGGCGGGCATGAGCGTCAGCAGCCGCCACGCGCGGGCGAGGGGGGAGCTGAGGGAGTAATAGGGGCTGCTCACAGAGCACTCCGAGACGTTGGGCGGGCGCTTATCAGGACCGGTCGCTGCGGTAGTGGATGCGGCGTTGGCGGCGGTCAGGTGCAGCGCGAGCGGCAGGCCGCCGCACGCCTCCGCCATCTCGGTGAGCGCCGCATCGTCCAGGAGAGCGGTCAGGTGTCCCGCGCGGGTGAGCGCGTCGCGCAGCAGTTCGACGGCCTCAGCGGGCGCCAGCGGCGGTACCTGGAAGTGCCGGGCGCCGATGCTGGTCAATTCCGGTAGCGGGTGGCGGCTGGTGACGATGGCCGCCCCGGCGGCGGGGCGCAGCGCGACGGCCTGTTCGGCCAGGGTCGCGCCGTCGATCAGGACGTTGGCGCCGCGCTGGGCGGTGACGGTGTACCACAGCGCCCGGTTCTGAGCCTCGTCGTCGGGGACCAGGTCGCGGTGCACACCGAGCGCGCGCAGCCACCCCGAGCGGATCGCGGTCAGAGAGGCGGAGCCGGTGGACAGGTCGGCGTGCAGCTGCCCGCCCTCGGCTTGGGTGAGGATGTGGGAGGCCAGGAGCGTCTTGCCGACCCCTGGCGGGCCGGTGAGGACCAGCAGCGGCCGCAACTCCTTGAGGTGGCTGGTGATGGCGGCGCGTAGGGCGTCGCGGTCGTGCAGGGGCCCGGTGGGTGGCAGCTGCCGGGGCACCGCCGGGATACAGGGAGAGGTGTCGATGTTGATCGGGCCGTGAACGGTCGAGATCTGCACGACCGTCTGGGCGTGTGCCGCGTCCACGCGGTTGTTCGAGACGCTCATGTCAGTGGGGGGTCCATGGAGATAGAGGGGAAGGGGAACCGGTCCGGGGCGGTCACGGACGCCCCGGACCGGTGATCGGCTGGTATCTCCCTGCTGCAACAGGACCAGCCAGTCGGCGGTGTGAACCAGATCGCGTCGCTACTGCGGTCGAACGTCGGGAGGCAGGACAGCGGCCGGCTCCTGCCGCGGCACGGCCATGCACCCGGCGGGTGCGCCGATGGTGAGGTGGCCTTGGAGGGCGGAGCTGGACGATGGTCGTGGCGAGGTCTGCCGCGGTGATGTTCTGCGGATTCGAATCCATGGCGTGTATGAGGACCGGCTTCATCAGAGGGGGAGGGGAGCCGGTCCGGGACGTTGACGCCGATCAAAGCGTCCCGGACCGGCTCCAGGGGAAGGACAGGCCACCGACTCATGGGGGGAGGTCGTGGTGGCCTGGCCGGTGGTTTCAGCTCGGCCGCGCCATCCGGGCGGGCGAGGCCGGTGCAGACCGCAGGGCGGTGTCCAGTTCTTGCGGGGTGCCCACGACCAGCACCTGGCCGCCGTCGCAGAGGGCGATCCAGGCGCGCGCGAACGGCTGGTAGACGATCCCCCAATGGGGGTGCGCCGCGCGTAGCCGCGCCAGCTCGCAGGCGGCGAGGAGTTCGAGCGCCGGGTCGTTGGGGAGGGTGCCGGGCCAGGCCGCCCGCGTCTGGAACGGGCGCAGGAGCTCGCCGATGCGATGCAGGGCGACACTGCCGCTGTTCCGGCCGGTGACGTCCACGGGGCGAAAGACCTCACCGGGCGCGGGGCGAGGCTCGGTCTGGCCCGGCGCTCTCCTGATCGCGAATCCGGGGGCGGGAGCGGGCGCGGTTTGGGAACGCGCGCCGCTGGGCGTGCGGGGGCTGGTCTGCAGGGCGGCGAGCGCGGGAGTGGGGTGCCTCCACCCGTCGGCGGGTGCAGATGGCGGGACTTGGAGGGGCGGGCGCGTGGCGGCGGCCATCCAGGTCGACTCGGCCACATCACCGACCGCCGGGGCCTGCCGCCCCCACTCCTCGCGCGCCGCATCGACGGGAACCGGACCAGACCCGGCCTGCGAGGCGGGAGTGGACGGCAGGGGCCGGCCGTGCAGGAGGCGACGCTGAGGCCAGAGCCTGGCCGCGCCGCTCATGAGGGCAACCTTTCGCCGAGCTGCTCACAGGCGGTCACGTACGCGCCGAACGGGGCCAGCGGAGCGAGGTCGGGGCCGGTGCCGGTGTAGAACCAGCTGGTCCGGTCGTCGGGGTTCAGGCCGCCGGTGACCAGGATTCGCGCGGAACCGTCGGCGCGGCCGACCGTGATGGCGGGCTTCACGGGATCGAACTCTGTCCTCAGGCCGTGGGAAGCCAGATGCATCCCCAACCGCGAGAGATGGGTGATGGTCGTGCCCCGATCGGCGATCAGCGGCTTGCCCGACTCCGTGCCATGCCCAGGGGGAGGGGAGACGGTGTCTGGGGCGGCGCGGCCGAGCGCCCGGCGTCGCTGCTCCAGATCAAGGGCCTCGCCGGGACGGCGACGCGGGAGATCGGCGCTCACCAGGAGCACCCCCCATCAGCCATCACGCCGTCCGCCGTTTCAGCGTGCGGGTGGACCGAGTCGTCGGGGCGGGCGATCGGACGGGGCGCGTGCGATACCGCACGCGCCAACCAGGATGCCGCCCGCGCCGGATCCGCGTACGGGAGAGGAAGCCCGACCTGCTGCTTGGCCGAGCTGGAACCAAGGCCAGCACTGGTGCTGGGGCGGCGCTGCCAGAACACCGGCTGCGCCTCCCCGGGCCCGGCCTCGCAGACGATCTCGCAGTCCAGTGCCTTGTCGAAGGTGGAGGTGACGGCCAGCAGCGGACCGGCGGGGGAGTTGTGCAGCGTGGTGGCCACCCCGAGCTGCTCCAGTTCGAGCGTGAGGGCTTGGAGCCAGTCGTAGGGTGTGCGGCTGGTGATCGGTCCGGGATTCATCGACGCAGCCTCCTGTGAACCTCCTGGACCGCGTCCCACATCGGCCGGACGGGCGCGATCGGCTCGGATTCCTCGGTGAGGCCCCGGTGCTCGGTGCCGGTCAAGAACCAGGTTTCCCGAGGCTGTGCGGTGGGTTCGGCACTCACGTTGGTGCACGCCACGTCGGGCTGGCTCGGCCAGAAAGCGGTGATCGCGACCGTCGGGTGGTCCTTGTCGTAAGTGACGACCTCGATGGCGCGCGCTTTCAGCTGGGCGGCCAGCTCGCCGAGCTTGGTCTCGGGTGTCGGCCAGCTCGGATGGGCGGGTGGGAAGAAGTCCATCGCGGAAATGCCGCCCGTCTCGCAGCGGGGGCCGAGAGTGGCAATCACCGCAGTGTCCAAGTTGTCGGGGTCTTACGCTTCCTCATGGGTCCGACCTCCATCGGGCCAAGGCCCTGGGAGCCCCGGCGTTCGCCCGCCGGCCCAGGGCCGTCCTTCTGCTTGCCTGCCTGTAATCAGGCAAGTCAAGTGAAGGCGTTCAAAGCCGGTCGGAGGCAGGGGAGCCGGGTGTAGAAGTTCGTAGAAGCCGTGGAGAAGTTTGTAGAAGCCCGGTAGATGTAGGGCTGAGCCACTTCAATGGCAGTGGACCTGTCTACACAATGAGAGGCGCAGGAACCATGGCCGGCGACTCCCGACCTGCTTGGGCCATCAGCCTGAAAACTCTCCGCCTTGAGCGCGGGTGGACCCCGAGCAGGCAGGCTCAGGAGATGAAGGCCGCGTTCCCCAAGGAGCTGCGGCAGACCGCAATACGATCATTGGCGCATCAGATCGTCTGGGATTGGGAAGCAGGGAACCACAAGCCCCGTGTGGACTACCGCATGTACCTCGCGAGGGTGCACAACGTCGAAGAAGGGCCGCTTTTTGAAGACGGAACCATCGTGCCGGTGAGCCGCCGTGCCCTGCTCGGTGCGGCTGGAGCAGCCGTCGGCCTCAGCGTCGTCGGGGGCCTGCCGTGGCTGGCCTCGGCAGAGCCGATCGGCGCGTCCACCAATGTCGGGACCGCCGAGATCGAACTGCTCCAGAAGAGCGCTCAGGATCTGATCGAAATGGACCAGCGGTTCGGAGCCGACCGCCTGTGGTGGCTCGGCCGAGGCCAACTCGCCTACGTACTCCGTCTGATCGACCTCGGGAACTACGACGATGCGATCGAGCAGCAGCTCCATTCCCTCGCTGGTGATTTCACCAGCACCCTTGGATGGTTCTCCTACGACGCGGGCCTGCACGACGAAGCCCGGGTTTACTTCTCTGAGGCGCTGAACCGAGCCACGATCACCCAGAACGACTGGCTGGCCATGCGCACCCTGTCGAACATGGCCAGGCAAGCGGTTGACCTCGGCAAGGGCCGCGAAGCGGTGAAGTTCTCCACGAGCGCGCTGAAGAAAGCGAAGGAGAACCACGCCAGCTCGCGGGCGTGGGCCCTGTTGTTCATGCGTGAGGCGCAGGGGCACGCCAAGCTCGGCAAGACCGACCCCTGCAACGATGCACTGCGGCGAGCACACCAGGCGTACAGCCGTGGCCCTCGGGACCACGATCCGGACTGGACCGAGTTCCTTAACGACCCGGAGATGGCCACTCTCGAAGGCATGTGCCGAACCGACCTCGCACAACACCGACAGGCCATCTCCCTCCTGGAGCGGGCCTGCGCCGAACGAGACGAGGCTCATTCCCGCAACCGCGGCATGGGCCTGGGACGGCTGGCGTTCGCCGCCGCCCGGCACGGGGAACTCGATCGAGCCTGTGACGCCACAGGCCGCGCTCTGGCCCTCGTCGAAGGCGGGATGTCGTCCGCGCGGGCCCGCGCCCAGATTCGAGCCGTAGGTGCGGCCCTCGACCCGTATCGCAGCATGCCCGAGGTCCGTGATACGACGGAGCGGATCAGAGCGCTAACCGCCTAGAGCGCCCGGACCGCGAACGGAGCGACCTCGCAATGGCCGATGACACCCTCCAGCTCTACACCGGCGGCCAAGCGCGCGAGGTCTTCGAAGACGTGCTTGCCGCATACGTCGAGGTCTACTCCGTGCCGCCGTACGCAGGCGACCCGTTCTTCTCGCCGGAAACGGCCCGCGCCCGGATCGACCTGGCGATGGATGCGCCGGAGTTCCAAGTGATCACCGCTCACAACAGACATGACGTGATCGGGTTCGTGTACGGGGCCACCCTGCCTGTGGACGCGCCCTGGTGGTCACAGGTCAGCGGCCAGTCAGACACATTGCTGCGCCAGGACGTCGAGGCAGGGCGGGTGGCTTGGCTGCGCGAACTGCTGGTCCGCGACGCATGGCGCGGGACTGGGGTTGGGCGACGACTGCATGACGAGTGGGTGGCGCAACGAAGTCTCGACTTCGGTCAGCAGTGGTCCGCACTCACCTGCATTCCCGACAACGAACCCGCGCATGACGCGTACCTGAGATGGGGCTACGAGATCATCGGCCAGATCAAGCATGCTTCCGAGTCGCCGATCTACGACGCGATGACCCGGCCCATTCCCCGATAGCGCTGAACTTCCGAGGAAGGTTCGGTGATGGCCACCGGCATCGAGTACACCCGTCACAACAGGGCTGAGACGCTCGCGATGCTGGACGAGGTCGCCGACCTCTACATGGTTGCCTGCTCCACTGGTCCCACGACGAACTGGCAGCGTCCATGTCGTGAGGCGTTCATGGCGCGCACCGCAACGCAGGCAGAGCCGACCGGGCCACTCTGGTCGCCGCCTAGGACGGCTCCGAAGTGCTCGTCGGCGTCGTGTCCGGCATCCCCTTCGCCAGCGGACGCTGGTGGCGAGAGGTGTCTGGCTTCCGGCCCAACCGATGCTGGTCGGCGCTGACAAGTTCGGCCTTGTCGAGCTGGTCATCTCGGCGGATCCACCGACGGCACGGGGCGCTCGAGAGCTCGTGGATACCCTCCTGGAAACCGGCGGTCACAAGCCGACGCGTCCCGTCACCTCGGCGAGGCGCGTTGAGGTGGGTGTGGGCCCGCTGGGCGTCACCGCCTGCGACGGCGATCATTGCGATTCCGGCGGTGATGATCACGTCGGACAGTTCTTTCTGCACGTCGTCGCGCGTGCTGTGGACGCCCTTGCGGGGGTTCTGGCCGGTGACGCCGATGTACGCCTGGACGGCCTCGCCGAGTTCCTCGGTGATCTTCAGGATGAGGGTCTGTTCGGGGATGTCGGCGAGCGGACCGTCATGGAGCCGGGCGAGGTGATCCCACATCAGTGATCGTCCCATCGAAAGAAGGGGGGGAGGCAGCGCGGGCGCTGGTGAAATGGCGGGGAAGTTTGCTGCGCACGCTAGGTGCGGCGGAGTGAAACCAAGCGGTGCAGCTGGTGGTGTCGCTTGCTAAAGGTCCATGAGGGAAGTTTGTTCGCCGGGGTTGTGGCTGTTTGCGCGGGCGTGTTCTCCGTCCAGGCCCGGGGCGGCGATGTGCTGGAGCCGTTGAAGGGTGGGATCGGGGCCGGGTAGTTCGGCGATCAGGGCTGCTAGGAGGAGGGCTGCGCCGATGGTGTCCCAGAGGGCGCGGTGCGGGCGTCCGTCGGGGACGAGGACTGTGACGCGTTCGGTGAGCTGGTAGCGGTCCAGCAGGTTGGTCAGTGATTGGCCTTTCCCGGTGCCGTGGAGGTGGCGCTCCAGCCGGAGGGTGTCCAGCAGACCGGCGGGTTGCAGGTCGGGCAGGTGGCGGCGCAGCAGCCGCCAGTCCACGCCGATGTTGTGGCCGACCAGCACAGCTCCGTTGATCCGGTTGGTGAGCTGCGGTGCTATCTGTTCGAAGGTAGGGGCTTGGGCGAGTGCGGCGTTGGTGAGGCCGGGGGAGATCCAGGGGCGAGATGGCACGTGGCGTTCGGGGTTGATGAGGGTGTGGAACGCGCGGTCGGGGCGCGGCTGTCCGTCGTGCATCGGTACCAGGGCGATTTCCAGGATGGCTTCCTGGTCGCGGTCCTGGGCGCCGGTGCCTTCCAGGTCGAGCGCTACAAGCGGCGCGCGCTTCCAGGACGTGGTCCTCAATGTCGCTCCTTGACCTGCTGGGTGCGTACTGGTCCGCTCACCGAATTTGGATGTGCCGGCTGGCGCGATGAGGCGGTGTGGCGCGTCAGTCGTCCTCATCAAAGCGCGTGGCTTGAGTGAAGGCGCGGCGAATCGCGGTGAGGTGTTGCTGTTCTTGAGTTGAGGGCTGGTGTCCGTTCAGGGAACGGCCGTGGGCGTGCAGCAGGTGAGGCTGGTCCAGTTCCCAGATCTGGAAGCCGAGTGTGTGCTGTATGGCGTAGCGGCGTTGTTCGCCCAGCCCGTGGGTCCATACGTGCCCGTCCTCGATCAGGTAGTCGCTGCGGTAGCCGAGGTCGGCGAGCACGCGGTCCATGTCGGCGGGGCTGGGGGTCTGGTGGGTGCCAGCGCAGCGGTCGCGCTGGGGGAGGGGGCAGATGTCGCACAGCTCTCGCACGCCCCAGTGCCCGTTGTAGTCGGCGATCTGGTGCGCGGCCGATACCCCGCAGGAGGTCTTGCGGTATAGCGGCGTGGTGATGCCCGAGCCGCGCCAGGCGGCGACGACGCGGGCGTCCAGTTCGGCCGGGAGGGTTTTGCGGCGGTGGTAGTCGGCTGGCTGGTAGGGGACCGGGACGCCGAGTCCTCGCAGGTAGGTGTCGTTTTCGGCTTTGTGGTAGTAGCCGGTGAACACGATCGCGTCGGCGTCGCGGCCGGTGTCCAGGACGCGGTTCATGGTGTCGGGATCGTCGTTCCAGCCGGGGACGATCGGACGCCAGTACAACACGACGCGGGTGCGGTTCTTGTGGGCGCAGGCGGTGGCGATCGAACTGGTGGTGATGCTGCTTTTGGCGATCGGTTCGATTCGCGGGTCGGTGAGGCCGGAGTAGGTGAACAGCAGCGTCACCCGCAGGTGCCGCAGTTCCTCCAAGGCCGCCATGTCGTCCTCGGTCACCTTGAACCGGGTGATGATCAGCACGAGGTTGTCCAGGCCGCGGTCGTCCAGTGCGCGCAGTACCTGGAACAGGTGCGGTTTGACGGCGGGCAGGAACGGGTCGGTGGCCTTGTTGAACAGCTGGATCGGAGTGGTGGACGGCCGGAACGCCTCGTGGTCGAGCAGCATCCGCACCGCCTGGTCGGTGGGGCACAGCAGCGTGGGGGTCTTGTGCTCGAAGTTCCCCCAGAAGTGCCGTACGCAGTACCCGCAGTCCAGCGGGCAGCCGATGATGTGGTTCAGTGACAGGCCCGACTTGCGGTTGGTGATGATCTGCGCCATGTACGGGTCCAGCGCGGCTTGTTGCTGCTCGGGCATGATCGCCAGCCGGGAAGGGCCGGCGCCATGCGGCAACACCGGGGACCCAGTCGGCTCGGGGGATGGGGAGTCCTGGCGGGGGAGAGGTGTGTGCGTCATCGTTACCTGCCCAGACGGTCGGGGTGTTCATGCCGGTCAGCGTCAGCGATGCTGCTGAGGAGCCGGAACTGGTCGCCGTACCAGATGCCGAAGTCCCGGCGGGCGGCGGCGGGGTCGTCGGAGGTGTGGATCAGGTTGTCGATCAGGCGGTTCTCAGCGCGGCCCGCGGCCAGGGAATCGATGCCGTAGCGTCCACGGATGGTCGTGGTGGGGGCAGTGGCCGGGTCGGTGGGACCGATCAGATCCCGCAGTCGGGCCGGGGCGTCGGGCCCGTGGCCCAGGGCGATGACCGCGCGTTGGCCCACGTGCATGCGGCGTAGCTCAGCATCGATGTTCAGATGACGTAGGGCCGCGCAACTGAACAGGTCGTCGTAGTGAGCGAAGATCTGCGCCTGGGTCACAGTGACGCTGCGGACGTGGTGAACGCTCACCTGCTGCCCGAGCAGGGTCAACACCACGGGGACGAGGCCACGTGCGACGCAGTCGGGCTTGAGGTAGATCACCGACCATCGCGTCCAGTCCACACCACCGGCCACGTGTGGAGAGTCGCCGCCGTTCACTGGCTGCTCGCCTGAGTCGGGCCCGCCGACGAAGCGCCAGTCGGTAGGACCTTCGGCGCTGCTGGCGGTGCGGGCGATGGGTAGCCGTGGGGGATACGGGCCGACCAGCGATGGCTGATCAACCACCGGTAGCCCGGCTCCAACGCATCCAAGGTCTCCGCGTTGATCGGCTGCTGGGGCCGGTGCCGGATCTGCCGGAAGACCTCGAACAGCAGCACCACCTGTTGCCAGTAGAGCGGCAAGCCCAGCTCGGTCACGCTTTGGGGTGTGATGCTGCCCTGGTTGCGGCGCAATCGCTCCTCAACCTGACGCAGCACACTCATCTCCCGCTCGCCGGTCGGCGGCATCACCAACGGCGGGAACCGCTCGGGGCGTGGCTGTTCCCGGTCGGCCTCAGCGTGCTCGACGACCAGGCGTGCGCGGTCGGCGTCGACGTCGTTGATGTGCATCGACCCGGCATGATGGGTGTAGCTGCCCAACTCGACGCCGAGCTGGCGGGCCGCGAATTCCTGGATGAGGGTGAAGGCGAACACGTCCGACAGCAGCCCGGTGAACGCGTCGTTGGCGCGCATGGACGTGGACAGGTGCAGGCGGCCGTCGCGCAGCAGGAAATGCAGGCCCAGCGTGCAGGACACGTCCGGATTCTCGGAGTCGGCCAGTTCATCAGGGGCGAAGATCCCCAGCACGGCGCGTTTGGTGTCCGGCTGGTCCCGTAGAAGCTCCCGGACCCGGCCCCATTGCGAGGTTCCGCTCTGGCCTTTGCCGAACAGCTTGGGTCCGTAGGCGGTTCCGGTGAGAGTGCGGCCCTGGCGGGAGTACAGCGCCATCCGGGGCGCGTAGTAGACGATCATCTCCAGGTCATCGCGGCCCCACATGTACCACAGCGCTTCGGCGAAGCAGAACACGATGTTGCAGCGGCGCGCCGCCGAGTACACGATCCGGTCCCGCGGGTCGGCCAGGGTGAACCCGATGTTCAGGCATTCCCGGCAGGCGTTCCCGCGCGGGGCGCCGGTGTGTTGGAACTCCTCATAGACGTGAGCCAGGACGGCGGTGTAGGCGTCGGTGAACCGGTCGAACCCTGGCGGGTGCAGCGAGGGGCCTCCATGCGCGGCGGTCTCGATCATGGCGACGACGTCCCCTCTGCGGCCAGCACTTTGACGATCGCCGCGGCCGCGCTCTCGGGTTGGTTGGTGACGACGATGGGCTCGCCCCAGGACCACTCGTAGAAGGTCAGGTCGACCGATACCCGCACGTCCTCGTTGATTTGGTTGCAGTTCCGATTGACCACCTGCAGGTGCGGTCGGCGGCCAGGCACCCTGATGACCTTGGCGGCCAGCTGGTCACTGTCCTGGAGCGCTGCCGCGAGGATCATCAGGGCCCTGATCTCGGTGCCGACCAAGCGAAGCGCACGCTCTGCGGGAGCGGTTTCACCGCCACCAGCGACATCGGTGGAACGTGGGACGTCGAACGTCACAGGTCGCCTCCCTCGGCGATCTTCAGAATCGGGATTACCTGAACCGGACCGGATATCAGTTGCCGATCAGCCTCAGCAGGACGACCAGGACCAGCGTCGAATAGATCAGCTTCTCCAGGTCGCTCCACCGCTGGGACTGGAGCATCCCGACCCGGGCTCTTGCATCACGCAAATCGCGACGCGTCCGCCACAGCACCGAGGCCAGGAACCCGGTGACCAGGGCACTGACGGTGATCAATAAGCTCACGGCACGTCCCACTCGGCGACGCCCGACAGTGGCGTCGAGGACATGTCAGCCGACTCCCATCTGTTCCGCAGCGGCCTCGATGACCGCGGCGGCTTCCTCGCCGTAGACCGCGAGCCGGTCCGCGCAGTCGAACGCGCAGACGTAGGAGGCGATCTCGTCAG
This sequence comes from Actinomadura rupiterrae, assembly GCF_024172125.1. Classification (GTDB taxonomy): domain Bacteria; phylum Actinomycetota; class Actinomycetes; order Streptosporangiales; family Streptosporangiaceae; genus Spirillospora; species Spirillospora rupiterrae. Next base: position 133,966 of record NZ_JAMZEA010000016.1, on the reverse strand, counting down.
GATCGGTCGGGACGAGGAAGGTGTGCGGCAACTCCAGCCCCACTTCCCGGTCGTCGCTGATCGTGAACTGGACCGACATGTTCGGGATCGCGCCGGCCCACACGGTGCCTCGTTTGATGACGCCCAGGCGGTAGGACGGCACCGCTCCGCGGGCGACCTCAGCGAGCCGGGTGAGCTGCTCACCCCACAAGTCCAGGGACCCGTGCGGCGACCAGAGCACCTGTTCCAGCAGGACGTGGTGCCAGGAGTGACCTGGCGCTGCCAACACGTCCTGGCGATTGAGCCGGGCCGCCACCGCCTCGTCCAGGTCATCGTCTTCCGGCCCGTACACCTGGCTCACCTGCTGCAAGACGGCGCGGATGTAGCGCTCGGTCTGCAACAGGCCCGGCACGATCAACGGTGAGAAGCTGCGCGAGTGGACGGTGGCGAACTCAGCATCACGCACCGCGCGTTGCACCGGCGCCAGGCCGTCCGCCAGCATCGGGATGTGAGGACCCTCAAGGTCGTGAAGGGACGATTGTTCGGGGGCCACCGGCAGCGCCTCCTCTGGCGGGTCAGATCAGTTCAGAGTCGAACCGTCCCGAGCGTCCACCGCCAGCAGCTTGCCAAGCCAGAGTGTTCCACCGAATTCCACGAAGTCAGGTGAGCCGCCCGCGGGCGGCGTCGATCAGCTCCCGCGCCGCGTCCCCGTAGGACGCCATCCGGCGCAGCCGGTCGAACACCTTCAGGTAATAGGCGATCTGATCCTTGCGGCGCGTCTCCATCGCGACCGTCCAGCAGTCCGACCGCACCAACCCCTCGTCGAACATGTAGAAGCCCTCTTTGGACAGCACGATCCGGTCGCTGAGCGGCGGAATGATCCCGAACGCCACATGCGGCATCCGCGTCACCGCATCAAGGAAATCGAACTGAGCGGCCATCACCTGCGGACCGCCGTGCCCGATGTCGAGCACACCGGCCTCAAGGACGAAATGGAAGGTGTTGCGGCCGGTCGGAGCCGTCAACAGCGCCTGCCTGGCCATCTTCACCCGCGCCGCCGAACCGGCCTCCTCGACAGGACGCCCGTGCATCCGCGCAGACGTCTCCATCGCCGCCGCCGCGAACCGCTCGGTCTGCAAGATCCCAGGGATCGCCGTGGACTCATACACACGCATCAGCGAGGTCGCCGCGTACACGTCGCTGCGCTCGGTTTGGATGTGGACGAGACCGGCCTTCATCTCCCGCCGATGCTCGCGGAACATCCGACTGACCTAACGCCGGGCCGCGACCAGCTCGGGGACCTGCTCCGGCGCGCCGCACGCCCGCGCCCAGATCCAGATATCGGGTTCCCTGATGTTCTGCGCGCCGTTCTCGATCCGGGAGATCTTCTGCGGGCTGAAACCGGTGACGGCGGCCAACTGCCGCCCGTTCAGCCCCGCATCCAGCCGCAGATCACGCAGCCGGACGCCCAGAGCCTCGCGGGCGGCAGCCTTCGGGTCACTCATCGACGCTCACGCAGGCTGGAAGTCCCGATGCGGCACCGCCAGCACCCACGCGGCCTCGAACGCCTCCCGGCACCTCGCCACCAGAACCGGATCATCGTCGAGCTGCTGACCCGCCGGATTGGTGTCACCGTCATGCAGGTTGAACATCACCATTGCGCCGTCGATGACGAACATGTCGTTGCCCGGAAGGAACAACGCCGAGGCCAGCCGGCGAGGCAGCCATCGCACGTCCTCCCCGGCCTCAACCAGCCGCGAGGTGAAGGCGTAGGCACCGCGCATGTACTCCGAGGCCGGTTCGGACACCGTCTTGATCCGGCGCAGCTCGATCCCCTTGGCCACCCGGGCGGCCGTCTGCTCCACCGCCGCCGCCCTCACGGCCTCGACCTGTTCGGGATCGCTGCGCCGGGAAACGTCGATGCCGTACCGGTCCAGCAGCTCCAGCTTCCACAAGCTCACCGCCGTCGCGGCGATGAGCTCGCTGCGTCGCTCAGCCGAGATCGACTCCATACTTCTCCTTCGCATACGCCCGCACGAACATGTCCACCAAGTCGTCGCCCACCTCCACCCCCACCTCGGTCGGGGAAGGCTTGCGGAGCTGGTTGCGGACCTGGGCATCGTTGCGCAGCTCGCCCTGCCACAGCCACGTCGCGCGGTTGGTCCGGTGCACAGCCGGACACGTGTCGACCGTCTCCGACTCCGGACCGCAGTAGAAGGACAACACGATCGGGTCGTCGTCGCCGCGAGGTTTCACCGAATTCCACCTTTCGATCGGACCATCCCGACTCTCACCCACAGCCCAGATGTGGTCAACAGCTCCACAGCTTCACGGAGAAGTGCTCGGCGGCCAACTTGGCTGCTTTCGGCCAGCATGACGAGAGTGCCCGGTCCGTAGGAACGGGTCACCATCGGCGCCGAGCGCCGCGATCACTCGCCCGGTCAAAGGGTCGGTGGCCTGGTCGGTCAGTTCGTCCAGCAGCAGGCATCGGGTGCCGAGTACCGCGGCGGTCGCGCGGGCGGCGGCGGTCTTCCCGACACCGTTGATGCCCTCGATGCTCACCCACAAAGGACCGACAGGGGGACCTGAAAGTGACCCGCTACACGGCCCGCCGACCGGCATTGCGGGTGCGGCGGTCATGAGGGCCTCCTACACAGGAAGAGCAGTTCGGTCGCGACCTCCGGCGCCATAACGGCGGAGGCGGTGTCCAGCAACGCCGCCGGAACGCGCTCGGCCAGGTCGCGGTACCAACTGGCGGCGGCTTCTCCGTACCGGCTGGTGAGCGCATCAGCCACCGCGTCGGGGGCGGGTGGCAGCAGACCCATCACGTCCTCGATGACCAAACCCGCGCTACCGACAACGCTCTCGACCTCCTTCCGCGACCATTCGTAGACGTGCACGCCGTACTGCAGCGGACGGGGCGGAGGGCCGACGGCGGCGGGTGTGGACAGCCACAGAATTCCGCCCCGGGCCAGCGCCGCCGCGGTGTTGCGCAGGCTCTGCGCGCCGAGCTCGAACGGCAGGTGCTCCAGCGCGGAGGTGTACAGCGCGACCTCGAACCCGCCCACCGGGCCCGGCAGGTGAGGCCAGTGCTGCGCCACGTCGCACTCCACCAGGTCCACCGGGAACGGCGCGCCGTACAACTTGCGCAGGGCAGCGACCTGTGCCTGGGCCTCGGCGAGGTTGGCGGCGCTGATGTCCAGCCCGCAATACCCAGCGATGGTGGGCGCGTAGCGGTAGAGCAGCGGCAGCGCCAGGCCGCGCCCGCAGCACACGTCCAGCACCCGCGCGCCGGGAGGGCACCGCTCGGCGACGATCAGGTGCTGCATCAGGTTCATGACCCCCGATGCCTTGACCTCACCGCGGGCGACCGCAGCGTAGAAGTCGTCCATCTGGTTCGTGCTGTAGGGGCCGATCATCGGCGTACCCGGCCGGGTCACGTACAGGTCGCTGCTTGTTCCCATGGGAAGATCACCCATCCTTCGACGCGGTGCCCGACATAGGTCGGGGCCTGATGGCGTTGCGTCCAGTTGGCGGTGTTGACGACCAGCACGATCGTGCGGAGACGACGAACGCCGGCGGCATGGTCGAGCAGGTGACGGGCGTGGGCGAGCGTGTCTCCCGACCCGGCGATGTCGTCGACCAGCAGCACGTCCCGTCCGGCAAGTCCGTCCACGGCCACGGCGCCGGTGAGGACCGGCCGCCTGGTCTTGTCTGCGTGGACGGCGTCGGTGGTGGTGTGGGTGATGTTGAGGGTGCGCAGGTCTCGGCAGCCGAGCCGGTGGGCGAGCAACACGGCCGGGATCAGCCCACCGCGGGCAATCGCGACGATCGCCTCTGGTGGGCCGTCGCGGGTGATGGCTGCCGTCACCGACGCCACGTGCTGCTCGATGTCTCCCCACGACAACGGGTGCACCGTGCGGAGGTCACCTCCCACGTTCATCACCCCACAGCAGGACATGCAGGCGAGGCGTGAGGTTCCATCCGCGGGCCAGCACCGGGTCCGCCAGCTCCTGCAGCAGCCGCAGGCTGGTGGCGGCGTCGGAGCCCTCGGGCATCACCCAGATCGGCGACAGCCCGAACCGGTTCTGAAGCTCGGCGATCTCCTCAAGGTCCGCGATGCCGGTGACGATGAACTTCCACCGGGTCCGTGCCTTGGCCAGTGCGCGAATCGCCTCGGGGCGGATGCGGCGCGCGGCCGGGACACCGGAATTGGCGAGTTTCACCGAGACGTTGAACTGCACGCGGCACTGCTGCAGCGGCCGACTCGGGACGAGCGTCCCGTTGGTCTCGATCTCCACCAGGCGCCCGGCGGCGCAGCAGCGGTCGATCAGCCACGTCAGCCGTCGCTGCTGGATCAGTGGCTCCCCACCGGTGATCACCACCAGAGGCGCCGGGACCGCCCGGATCCGCTCCCAGATCTCCTCACGGGAAACCCCGGTGAGTTGTTGCCGCAGGTCGAAGCGGGCACGGTCCCACGTGAAGGGGGTGTCGCACCAGGCGCAGGTCAGGTTGCACAAACCCAGCCGCACGAATACCGCGCACTGGCCCAGCGAAGCGCCTTCACCCTGCACGGTAGGGCCGAAGATCTCCGACACCAGCAGCACGTCTGGATCGTGCGGCCATCCCGAACGCGCGGTCGGGCTCGACGCGCGCGGCGTCGGTACCGCTGGCGGGTCGAGGCAGGGGAGAGCCGGCAGCGAGGTCTGCGGTGCCGTCGGCGGGGGAGGGGGCGCCGGGGCACCGGAGGTATCTCATCACACGCTCCCGTCAGGCTCAGAGGGATGCTCGCGGTAGAGCGCCCAGCTGGTAGCGGTCTCGCTCACTGCCACCTGGGTGACCAGCCCGGCGACGGCGGGCGGCAGCACCTTCTGGCACTGCTGGAAGATCCATTGGGCGAGGAGTTCGCTGGACGGCTGGTCCAGGAGGTCGTTGAGCGTCTGATGGTCCAGCCTGGCCTTCAGCAGCGCGTTCACCGGGGCAAGGTCACCGAAGTCGGCGACAAAGCCGGTGGCGTCCAACTCGGGTGAGGCGAGCGTGATGCGGACCCGGTAGGAGTGGCCGTGGTAACGCCCGCACTTATGTCCTTCTGGCAGCCCGTTGAGCCAATGGCCGGCCTCGAAGTGGAACTGCTTGGTGATCTCGAACATCACGGTCTCCAGACCTGTCGGCGGCACAACCGGATGCGCAGGTCCAGGTCACCTCCCTTGCGGGGTGAGGACCCGGGCCACCTCGGCCGCAGCAAAGTCCGGAGCATTGAGGGGCGCGATGGGCTCGCCCCAGGACCACAGGTAGTTCGCCCCATCGGTCCGGACGTCTTCGGCCAGTTGACCGGCGTCCAGGTGCACCACGCGCAGGAAAGGCGGCTGGTCGCACGGCGTGATGATCCTGGTCGTCAGGCAGTCGCTTCGGCGCAGCTCCTCGGCGAGGATCTCCAACGCCGGACTGTGGCCGATCGCAGGGCTCCCACGGTCGGGGGCTCTGACGGCCTCGGCCAGGTCGGGAGCGAAAGTGGAGCGGGGGGGTGTCGAAGGCCACCGGTTGCCTCCCAGATCACGAGTGGGCTTGATGCCTCTCGACAGTGACGCCGGGATGACCAGCACGGCTACGGCTTATACAGGCTTTTACACCTCGCCACGCGCCGGGGTGTAAAAGCCTGTAGAACCCTCGCGTGGATCTCTGTCTCATACGTCAGGATCAGCATCAGCATGCCTGCTTCACCGTCATCGTCCGCGCAGGCCGCGCGGCAGCGCTTCGCCGACCGGCTCCGTGACCTGCGCACCAGCGCGCAGATCAGCGGCGTCCGGTTCGCCGCGCTGGCCGGGTGGAGCAACTCCACCCAGGTCAGCCTGATCGAGCGAGGGCAACGCACCATCACTGCCGACCATGTGCGGCTGTGGTGCCGGATCACCGGCGCCTCTGCTCACACCACCGAAGAGCTGCTGGCCGAGCAGGCCCACGTCGCGCGGATGTGGGTGACCAACCAGCAGCTCGCACGCGGGGGCCTGCGTCGACTGCAGGAGGAGACCCGCGACCTGTACGCCGACGCCCGGTGGATGCGGTTCTATGCCTCCAAGGGCATTCCCGGCCTTCTACAGACCCCTGCGTACTGCGAGTGGGCGTTGAGGTCGATCAGGCATGAGTTCCAGATGGAGCTGGACGACGTCGCGGCGGCGGTGGACGCGCGTATGGCCCGCAAGCACGTCCTGCACGGCCCTTCCCGGTTCGTGTTCGTCCTGGAGCAGGAGGCGCTGTGGCACCGCACCTGCCCTCGCGAGGTGCATCGCGAACAACTCGATCATCTGCTTCAGGTGGTCGGCATGCCATCGGTGAGTCTCGGCATCATCCCCTGGGCTGTCGAGCGCACCGTGGCCGGGTTCGGAGTATGGCCGGACGAGTCGTTCCTGATCACCGGCGACCACCTCGTCACCGTCGAACTGGTCAGCGGGAACCTGACGGTGACCAGGCGCGAAGAGGTGGCCTCCTACCTTCGGGCGTGGGAGCGGTTCACCGCGCTCGCCAAGGTCGGTGACCATGCCGTCGCGCTGATCCATGCCGCCCTGGCCGGCCTCGACGAATATGACCACTGATCACCCAACCCCGAACCGCGGACCGAGGCAGGTTCCCCGCGTGAGTGGCCGTGACGTCGTCGCGTGGGTTCTGATCCCACGCGACAACATCACAGTCAGTGTGGGCCTGTGGCGCGTCCTGGGACTAGGTTGCGTCCTGGGAGGGCAGGTCGGTGCGGGTGGGCTTGTACTCGGCGTGGTCGACGGCGCGGTTCCACACCTGCTCGAACGACGCGACCACCGGCCCGACCCGTACCGGGTCCGACACGTACTCGTACTCGCGGAGGCTGGTGCCGTCTCCGGCGTTGAAGTTGAACGCCACGAGCTGCGAGTCGATCACGTAGAAGTCGGCTGTCGGCGTCAGCAGGTCGTAGGCGTCGCGCCGCGACAGCCAGCGGACCTGCTCACCGGCCTCCACGTTGAACTCGGTCAGCGCATGCTCCCACTCGATGTAGTCGCTGAGCGGCTCGGACACGATCCGGGCACGGCGCATCACCACGCCCTTGGCGGTGACCTCGCCGACGAACTCCTTCCACGGTGCCATGTAGGCGGCCATGGCGCCGTGGTCGGCGCGCTTGCCTGCCTCCAGCCATCGCCGATACTCCGGCTCGGCGGTGTACTCGTCGCGCTGCTCCAGATGCACGACCGAATGCCGCGCTTCCCGGATCAGCGTCTCCAGGTCCTTCTTCCCATGTCCGGTGCGGCCCTTGTCGTAGGTGTCGGCCGCGGCCTCCAGCAACGCCGGGCCGAGCCGGTCGGGCTGCCACACCACCGCCTCGTCGATCCCGCGCGGCACGTCCTGCGCCAGCCGGGCCAGGACCGCCGGGTCAGTGACGAGCTTGCCCTGCAGAAAGAACCCTTCCGTCTCCGGGTCTCTCCACACCGCCGGGCACTCCAACTGCGACGAATTGGGGTCACCTCCCACGAAATCCACCATGCCGCGTGCTCCTCCCGGACGACTTTGCTGCTGCCGACTCGACCCTCACCCACCCCGGCCGCAAGGGCAACACAGCGCATGACCCAAGAACTGACCCAAACCCCGGGCCAGGGCATGTGCCGGGGTAGACCATGAGGCATGGGCCGCTACCCGGCGAACCACCAACTCAGGGCCGCCCGCCACGCGCTACGGCTGTCTCAGGACGCGTTCGCCGACCGACTCGGCACCCACATGCGCACCCACCTGGGCCTCAACGTTGCTCCCACGGGAAACCTGGTCGGGATGTGGGAACGCGGCGAAACCCGCCCCGGCGTCGGTTACCGCCGCGGACTGACCTCCCTCACCGGTCGGGCCGAGATCGATCTCGGTCTCATCGAGGCCCGGCCTGGCGCGTCGCCGCCCGGATCTGAGGAGAGTGACGAAACGAACCGTCGCGAGGTCCTGCTGAGCAGCGCGGTCGCCACGAGCGCCGCGCTCGTCGGCCTGCCCGTGCCCGCCCCGAGCGGTCTGTTCGACCAGGAACGTCCGACCCCTGAGATTCTCGCCGATCTGCATCGGCTCACCGACCTGCATCGCGACTGGCTGTATGAGCATGGTGCGGCACCCGACGTCCAGCGGGGGATTGCCCGGCTCCTGACCCGCGGCAACGCCCCGCTGTCCCAGGCCAACACCGACCAGACCCGCCGGGCGTTGCTCGCCGTGATCGCTGACATCTCCGGTGTGGCCGCCTATACCTGCCGTGACCTCGGATACAGCACCCTCGCCGATCAGCATTACGTGCTCGGCGTCCAAGCTGCCAAAGCCGCCGAAGACTATGAACTCGCCGGGCACCTGGTCGTCCGGATGGCAGGCCACCAGGTGGAGCGCCGCCAACCGGAGATGATCCTCACCCATCTTCAGGCCGCCACCCAGATAGGCACCTTCACCACCCGGCAACTCAGCAACCAGGCGGCACTGGCCGCCTGGGCCCACGCGATGCAAGGCGACCACGCCAACGTGCACCGCCTGGTCGGCGAAGCCGAGGCCACGTTCGCCGCAGTGCCCCAGCACGAAGCCGCCGCCTGGCAATCTCGCCACGTTCACGAATCGGAGCTGTTCAGCCTGACCGGCGCGGCCCTCACCGCCCTGGCCGAAACCCAGCCCCGCCACGCGCCCGAAGCGATCGACCGGCTCACCCGAGCTCTCCATTTGCGCGGCGGCAGTTGGTCCCGCAACGCCATCCTCGACCGGCTGTCTCTGGCGGAAAGTTTTCTCGCCGCCCACGAACTGCCCCCGGCAGTGGAGGCGGTCCACCTCGCGTGGCGACTCGGCCACGATGGAGCCTCACGGCTGGTCGCCGACCGCCTCCGCGCCGTCTCAGGTAAGTTGCGGCCCCACGGCCGGCACCCGGACGTGGCCGACCTGATCGAGCTCATCAACAAGGGACAGCAGCGAACATGACCGACCCGGGCCCGAACGACCCACGCCTGTCGGAACTCCTAGCGCTCGCGCGGGACATCTGGCGTGACCAGCCACCCATGGACCTGCCTCACGTTGCCGTCGCCGCATGCACCGTCACCGGCGACATCGCCCGGATCAGCAGAGACGAACTCGAAGGCGCCGCAGACCGCACGACCCTCGAACGAGAACTCGGAAACCTGATCCTGTCGGGCACCCGATGGGCCGCAGACCTCGGACTCGACCCTGAAAAGTGCGTACAAGCAGCCGCACAAGCCCAACGCCGCTACATCGCGTCCAGGCCCCAAGCAGCCCCTGACCATCGCGCTCGATAAACCTGAACAACCGCCCCATGCGACGTCCACTATCCCGGTGATGCTCTGCTGCCCGTTCTCGGCAAAAGCCAGCCAGCAACCGTCAACCGCACCCGTGCCAAGATCCAAGCGCACGCCGGAACGGTTCAGGGCGGGAGAGCGGCGGTGATGATTTGTGTGACGCGACGACGGTCGATGCCGTGCTTTCTTGCGAGGACGCGCTGAGACACTTGCGGCCCGGGACCGTCGCGACTGGCCCGATAGTGCCCTCGCACACGCTTACGCCCACGACCGACAGAACACCAAAGCGGTTAGCAAGATCGAGCAGACTCGCGTGCTCATGGAAGCCCGCCCCCGGAAGAGCCCCCCTTCTCCACGCGGAACAGCAGTACGCCGTTTCGCGGCTTTCATGATCGACGGCCTCCGCGTCGCCGACGCTGAGGCAGGCACCCGGGCCAGTAGCGCGGAAGGAGAGGGCAGCTCCAGACCGCGACCACACCCTCAATCGTGACGAGCCCCTAAAACGAGCGGATCATTCCCATGCCGCGCGCGGTGGCGGCCGCTGGCAGGCATGCAGCGTCCAGGCCATCGTCCAGCGCTCGGCCTACCCAAGAAAGACCTCGCGGTGAGAGTAACCGGGGAAGAGGCATTCAGCTCGCGATGCCTCGCGTGCCAGGTGGAGCGGCTGACAATTGCGCCTTGACCTTGGTTAGCGAGCGCTGCGGTAATCATGCCCCGGCCGCCCGCGTCCCCATCGGCCGACCACGGCCACGGGCGGCATCAGCGAAGGAGGGCATGGCAGATGGGCACGTCAACCATGTGGAGGTACAGCACGGCGGCCGAATGGCTGCACGGCCCCGACCCGATGCGCTGGAGGCGGACCTTTTCCGGCGACCCGGAGCAGGTCTCGGCCGCGCGTCGCTTCGCGCGGATGATGTTCGCCGGGGAAGACTGCGCCGACGTGGTCGAGTTCGTCGTCGGGGAACTGGCCGCCAACACCCTGCGGCACACGCGCTCGGCCGGAGCGGGCGGCTGGTTCGGGGTGGAGCTGGGCTACGGCGACCCGGTCTACGTCGGCATCACTGACATGGGCGGCGGCGGCATCCCCGCCGTCCAGCCGGTCGACGAGAGCCGTGAGAACGGGCGCGGCCTGTACGCCGTGTCGCAGCTCTCGCTCGCGCTGGGCATTCACGGCAGTCCCGACCTCGGGCACACCGTTTGGGCCGACCTCGACCGTCACACCGTCCTGGAGACCCCACCCGGGCTCTGTGTTCCGCTGGCGTCCTAGGGAGGGACCAGCCTGACCTTACCAGGCTGGTCCCCTGGACCAGGGTAGAGGAACAGAACGAGGAACCCCGCTCATTCCGCTGATGCGGGCGTAATGGGCGGGGACTTCTGTGTCTACAGGCTTGCAGGTCCGTAAACATGCGGTCCGTTCCGACTTCGACCCGTTCTCTTGCCGTCCTTTTAAGGTCCGGCGTGAGACTTTCACGATGCTCCTATTGGTGATCGACAGCGGTTGTACCACTCTGGACGGGAGTGCACGGCATCGATTCCGATGAAGCAAGGCACAGGTCTGTTTCACCGTGGATTGTTGTTCGCTCATGGCAGATACACACGGGGACATGAAGGACGAGGACGGTGGCAACGGAAATAGAACGAAGCGGCAGGGTGGGGCGAGGGGTGGCGCGGGCAGTCTGGAGGCTGATCCTCGGGGGGATCGTTGCCGGGTCGGTTCTGCTTGGAGGAGGCGCCGCGCATGCTGGGGGCGCCTTGCGCCCGGAGTGCGCGCATCTGAAGGGTGCGGCGGCGAAGATGTTCCAGCAGGACAAGCTGTGCCGCAGTCTCTCGGCCGAGATCAGCAAGAGCGCGGTGAGCGGACGCGAGCCCAACCTGGGCCGTGCGTTGAGCAGTTCCGTGCGTGGGGGACAGGCGGCCCATGTCCGGCGGGCTGCGCCGGTCAGGCATGCGACTCGCCCGGTGAACAAGACCGTCGACAAGATCGTGCATGACACCCGCGAGCAGATCATCCACGACGTGAAACAGCACAGGCCGCCCCAGCCTTGGAAGGCCGGTGGTCCGCTAGTGCCCGAGAAGAACATCCTGCTCGGCTTGAAAGGCGTGATACCGAACGACCTTGATTCACCGCAACCCACCTCCCGTCCTCCCGCACGGGCAACGCCCACCGCGGTGGCTCCGGGGAGCGATGCACGTAGCGAGAAGCGTTCACGGGTGTCGTCGAGGCGGGCAAGGAGGGGCGGGCCGCTGGAGGCGATCACAACAGGAGTCACTTCCGCGCTGCCTAACGCCGGACTGGTTGGCGGGGCGAGCATCGCCGGGATGTTGCTGGCCTGGGGGCTGGCTCGCCCGATGACCTCCTTCGCCTCCGGACGGGGACCGGTGCTGCGCCGCCGCGCGTGCGCGCGCTCGGCGCCCACGGCCGCCGATAGTCCGGCGCAGGAGCAGCCCGCCCCTAACGAGTCCGACGTCAAGGCAGGTCCGCTGCTGGCGGTCCCGCTGGGCGAACGGGACGGACAGTCGATCAGTCTGGACTTGGCTGCGGCCGGCGGACTGCGCTTGCTCGGGCCGGGGGCCGCCGATGCAGAGCGCGGCGTCCTGATGACCTTGCTGGAGGCCGCTCACCGCGGCGAATTGGAGGTGGTGACCACCCGAGCGGATCTGCTGATGCTGATCGGGCGCGACGGCACTGCAGGCGCCGACGGCCTGCACGGCGTCACCGTCTGCGAAACCACTGACGAAGCTCTGGAGCTGCTAGGCGCCGAGATCGTGGATCGTACCCGCCACAGGGAAGATGTCGGGCTCGGCCTGAGCGAGGCGTCCGGGTCGGAGGGGCCGGGTGGGGGCGGCATGGTGTTGGTCCTCAGTCCCGGTGCACTGGCTGAGCTCCTCAACGCCGAGCTGCGCCTCGGAGGTGACCTGGGGATCGGTGCGCTAGTGGTGGGCGACTGGCCTCACGGAACCACGGTGAACCTGGACGCACACGGTCTCGCGTTGAACGGCGGCAGCTCGGGCATCGCTGACCTGGTCGGTACCCGCCTGAAGCAGGTGACGCAGGCTGAGGCGCGTGACCAGATCGTCGCGCTCAATCCGCCGCGGGACGCGCAGGAAGCCGTCAACTGCCCGCCGCCGTCCGAAGGTGGCGCGGTGCCCGGCACGGTACGCCTGATGGGTCAGTGTCGTCTGGATGGTCCAGGTGGAGAGGTGAGCTTCCGGAAGCCGGACGCCTGGGGCTTGCTGGCATTGCTCGCAGAACACCGTGAGCAGCTCCTGACCCGGCCGGTGATCGAAGACAAGCTCTGGAACGGGGCTCGTGTCAGTGACGCCAAGTTGAACTCTCTGCTGCGTGACACGCGAGCACGCTTGTGTGAGGCACTGGGATATCCGTCGGCCCAGGGCCGCATGGTGATCCGGAACGTGTCCGGCAACGGGTACCAGCTCAACGCAGAGTTGTTCACGTGCGACGTGTGGTGCCTGCGGGATCAGGCGGCGAAAGCCGCTGCCCTCGCCGGCCCCGCCAAGAAGGCTGCGCTCTCGGCCGTGGTCGCGCACTTCGCCGGCCGCTACATGCCGGGACACAGCGACTATCCATGGGTCGTCACCACCGCTCGCGTCCTGGCTCAAACCGTCGTGCACGCCTTGAACCAGCTCGCCGAGCTGGAGGACAGCGCTGAACGTGCCGTCGCCCACCTGGAACGTGCCTGCGATATCGATCCTCTCGCAGAACATCTCCACCGACAGCGAATGCGGTACTACGCCATGCTGCGCCGCCGATGGGCAATCGAACACTCCTACCAGGAGCTTACCCGCGAGCTCGGTGCTGTCGGTCAAAAGCCGGATGCTCAGACAACACAACTCTATCGACGGCTCACCAACGAGAAATAATGCTCGACGGGCTGGAGCGGTGACACAAGCCGCTCCAGCCCCTTCGTCGCCCGATAGATTGCGCGTATCGCCGCTCTGAATCAAAAGAAAGTCTCTGCGGTACTTCCCTTGTAGTCTGGCCCAGGCTGGCCTCACTTTCCCTACCTAGATATCGGCGGGAAAATTGTGGCGTCGTCGCCACCTCGGTATTTCTTGTCGAGAGCGCGAGCTTGTAGTGACCTCCCTTTCTTGTCGGGAGGCATGGCGCCTTCTCCCTCTCTGCTGCCGATACGCATCTCGGGATAAAGCCGCACAGGGGGTATCGAAACCATGAGTGGCGTACGGGTGGCGTACGGGTGGTGTCTGAGTGGCTCGCCCCGACGGCAACCCCTACGGGGTATAGAAGGTGCAGGTCAGAGCTCATATGGGCGGCCTTAAGGCGCCCCGACTCGTCCTCATAGACGACCACTGGTAGGTGCCTGCGGAGACCCGGGTGTCGGCCACAAGGTGTGCCTCCTGTCTTCGCGACTGCTCTACTTCACCTCTCGCGATACGAACTTAATGGCGGTTTTCCTCGATGATGGCAGGCGAGGAGTGCGGAGGAGTGCCCTCAGCGGTCGCCGAGAGCGGTCGCGTGCTGGAGGGCCGATGAAGGGTGATGGTTGCGTTGAGTTCAGCCTTGCGCGTTGAGCTCTGCGGTGACGACGAAGCTCCGGCTTTCAGATGCGGCTGTCAAGCTTTGTGGCGATGGCGCCGGTAGATTTTTGTTAGCGGGCGATGGTCGGGGAAGTTGGTCCAGCCGTTTCGGTGACACTATTTGCCGCGTGTTCGCAGTGTGGAATGGCGGCAATCGAGGGATGATGAATGTAGAACGAAAAAGTGGTAGCGGTTCCGACGGCTTATGACGCGGCCGCCGGAACGGCAGAAAAGGAGTCATGGAATGTCCGCGAACACCATCCCCGCGCCCGTGAACGCCACCCCCGACAACGCCCCCGCCGTCCCGGAGGCCCCGGTCGGATGGGATGACGACACGCGGCGCGTGTGGGACGCGCTGACTGTCACGGGTGGCGGCACGGTCGCCGCGATCGCCAAAGCGGCGGACGTGTCCCAGAAGATCACTCGGACCGCGATCAAGATCATGTTCGCTACGGATTACGTCATCCGTGAGGGGGACGTGTGGCGCCCCGCCCCCGCCCGGGCGGCTACCGTCCCGGACACCGACACGGCGGCCGACACGTCCCCCGACCCGATGGCGGCTGCTACCGCCCCGGCCGCCCCCGGGGACGCCGCGTCCGCCGCGTCCGCCACGCCGGACGAGCCCGCGCCGACGCCGGACGGCCCGCCCCCGGCCCCGGTGCTGACGCCGGACACGATCGCGAACGCGATGCAGATCATGCAGGCCGAGGCCGACCGGCGCGCCACCGCCACGGCCGAGCTCGAACGGCTTCAGGCCGAGGAGGACGCGCGGCGGGCGGCGATCGAGGCGGAACTGGCGCGGGCGCGGGCGGCCGAATCGGCGCGTGAGGGGTTGGCCGATCTGCTGGCGACGGTCACGGCGGCGTATGCCGCCGTGGCGGACGGCGCGGACCAGGCCGGGATCAACGCCGCCCTCGCGCCGGTGTTCAACGCGGTGGGGGCGCTGGGGGTCGCGACGGGCCACGCGCGCCCCCGCCGCGCGCGTACCGCCCCCGGCGGGGTGCCGACCGGCGGCCCGGTCGGCACCGGTGACCGCAAGCCGCCTACCCCGTTGCGTCCGGCGGTGGCCGCGCACCTGAACGCCCACCCCGGCACCGACTTCACCCCCGGCGAGATCGCGCGCGTGTTGGACCGGTCGAACGGTGCGGTTGCGAACGCCCTGTCGACCATGGCCAGCCAGGGCGAGGCCGTACTGACGTCCGAGAAGCCGATGCGCTACCGCGCCGCCGTCACCGCGCCCGCCGCCCCGACCACCGGCGACGCGCCCGCCTGATACCCCGACGAACGCGCCGCCGCCCGTGTCCCGCGCTCACGGGCGGCGGCCGGTCCCAACCCCGATCGCATCCCGCAATCCCGACAGCCCACGAAACGGCGCGCGGCCCGCGCGCCGCAACCGCGACAAGAAAGGATCACCATGGACTACCCCATCGAAAACCCCACCCGCCGTGCCACCGGCACGGCGACCGATCCGGTCGCCGCCGCCTACGCCGAGTTCATCTCCGACGCGCACCGTACGGCGACCAGCCGCCGCGATGCCGCCGACATCCGGGTCCACCAGCTGACCGTGGGCGGGGCGGACGGTGACCTGTGCGGGGCGGTCGCGGGCATGGCGCGGGCCCGCGCGTACGCCGGATGGTGGGACCGCGTCACGGCCGAGATCGAAACCGGTGGGTACGACCCGTGCGACGCGTTGCACGAAATCGCCGACATCGCTCTCACCACGCTGGTTACCACCCCGGTCCCCGACCATGCCGACGGGTTCGCCCGCGCGTTCAACACCGCCCACCTGGACGGCACCCGCGCGTTCTACTTCACCGCCACCGAGCACGCGCCCACCACCCCCGTCCCCATCACCCCGTGCCCGGACGACCGGACGACCGAACCGGCCGCGCCCCGGCACATCCCCCGCCACGCCACCGGCCCTAATGCCCCGCGTCATGCCACCAACCGCACGTCCGACGTGATGGGCGGGCGGCACCGTGACGACATCCCGCCCGGCCGCGCCGCCCGCCGCGCCCACTAGACCCCAACCGCCAAACGGCCCCGTCCCGCGCCCTCACGGCGCGCGGCGGGGCCGACCCGTCCCCGGCCACACCCCCCGAGGGGCCGTGACCGGACGTGCGGGCTGGGGCATGGCATCGTGACCGACCCCGGGCTAGGGACGAACGGGGCCGTCCCCGGGCGTGTGTCGGCCGGGCCGGTGGCCGCGCCGGTCGGCGGGGTGTGGGCGGCGGCGGTAGGCGTTGCTAGGCGCGCCCGGGCCCGGACGGTACCCCCACGGGTGGTTGGTGCTGATCGGGCGCGTATGGGCACGTCACGGCCCCGGCATGGTATGCGGGCCCGTCGTGGGGCCCGTTCGTGGTCGTGCACCGATCCGTGAGCCTGACGAGCCCGGTCCGCTCTCGGCGAGGGAAGCCCCACCTCAACACAGGAGGCATGGGGCGCGTCAGGTAGCCGGCGGACGCCGTGGGCTGATCGGCTCGGCTGCCGGGCTCGGTGAGGAGTTGACGATCGCGCGTGTCTGAGCAGGAAGAGCGCTAGGCGGGGTGTTGGCCTGCCCCGCCTAGCGCTATCCGGGTTTTCCTACTCAATCAACTGGTCATGTAGAGAAAGCGACCTGGTGAGGGGCCAGGAGGCCGCGTGCGGGGGCGTCTTCGAGATTGATCCAGAAGACGCCGGGGTGGCTGGGAGGGCGGTGGTTGATGTGCTGGAAGGTGCCGCCGAGGTGCCAGGCGCGGATGGTGAACAGCCGGGCCGGGAACAGGTAGGCGGTGGCATTGGCGGCGTCGCGGGCGAGACGTTCCTCGGTCACGGGGAACCTGACCGGGGACGCGGTGCGCGGGTAGAGGATCAGGGCCGCCCAGTCGATGCGGCCGTCCCAGGCCCGCTGATTGGGCGATCGTCCCGGCCGGTAGGGCAGCACCCCGAGCAGTCCGTGATGGGTGTCGAGGGTCACGCCCGCGGAATCGGGGCTGATCAGTGACGCAAGCGCGAGCGGGTCGACCAGCTGAGCCACCTCCCGCACCAAGGACTCGGGCACAGCGGTCGTGTCGGACCTGGCGTCTGCCGCTGCGGCCTGGGCCGCCGGAGCATCCGGATCACGGCGTGGCGTGTCGGTCATGACGGAGGATCCCCCTGTCATCGTGACGGCGCGGGGCGGCTGAGCTGGATATGCGAAACAACCAGCGGGCCGACCCGGCGCCTACGAAACCCGGCCCCAGGACGGAACCGGACCGGCATGCACCCCCACCTCCCCGATCAAGGGCAAGCCCGCCCTTGACGGGTGACCCGACCCTGTGGGACGCGCCGACCATCCTCGCCGCGTCCGAACAACAGCGCAGTTTGGCGAAGGACGCTGACCGACGGGACCACCGAGAGGCGAAGGGCAAGCCCCCACGCATTTGGGGCGACTGTCCGCAACAGAGCAGGGTGGGACGGCCACCGGGACGTCCCACCCTGCGCCGGAAGCTGGGGCTGCCTACTCAGGTGGCCGCGTTGGGGAAGGCGACCTGATAAGAGGCGAGGTCCCCCCGTGCGGCGGCCTCCGGCAAGTTGTTGATCCACAGCATGCCGGGGCGGGCGTTGTCGAGGTGGTCGATGCGCTGGAAGGTGCCGTCGGTGGTGGAGGCCTGATCGGTGAAGATCTGGGCGGGGAACAGGTACACCCGGGCGCGCATGCAGTCCATGATGATCCGGCGCACGCTGCTCGGGCGCACTTCCGCATTCAAGGCCGAGATTGAGGGGAACAGGATCAGCGCCGCCCAGTCGGCGTGCGCGGTCCAGCCGTAGGACTCTTCGGTCAGGCCCGCACGGAAGGGCAGCACGTCCACCAGGCCGCACGGCCCCGAGACCAGGGCCCCGCCGCGAGCGTGGCCGAGGGAGGCGATGGCCAGGTCTGGGACCAGCCGGAACAGCTCATCGACCAGTTCCTCGAACCGGGCCGGATCGACGGTCTGGAAGGGCGAGCGGGCGGAGTCTGCGGGATCGATCATGGTGGGTTGTGCCTTTCGCTTGCGTGCGGGGCGGGGACGATCACCCGCCCCGCTGGCCTGTCGCCTGCCCGGCCCCGGTCGGGACCGGAGCGCCATGCACCCCCACCTCGGCGATCAAGGGCAAGGCCTGCCCGCGGCCACGCGGAATCCCGTGTCTCGTCTTCGCAAGGACGTCCGCCCATGACGGGATGCCGCCCGACTCATCCTCTCGGTAAACGAGTAATCACTTTATGTAGCCACTAGAGTTGGGGCCGTTGCCGCGCTCCGCCCGGGGGGTGTGGGGCGCGGCAACGACGATGTTTGGGTGAAGTGATTGGCCCGGTTCGGAGCGGCTGAAGGCAACCGGCGCAAGTGGGTCGGTTGGAGATGCGGGTGACTATCGTGTGGACCGCCCGGCTCTGGCAGGGGATTTGTCGATCAATCGCTGACCTGTTCCGTTGATGCGGGCGTATCCGACCAGGTCGGTTCGTGTGCCGATGGCGGAGACTCGGACGGTGGCGCCGGTGTGTGGGGCCTCGATCATTTGGTCTGGTGACAGGACGAGCCCGACGTGGCCGGGGGAGCCTGCTGATCCGTCGGCTCCGTTGAAGAACACCAGGTCGCCAGGGGCCTGCTGGCCTGGTGGAACGTGTGACAGGCGCGCCCACTGCTCCGTGGTGGTGCGCGGGATGTCGATACCCGCCTGGTGCCAGGCGAACTGGACCAGGCTGGAGCAGTCGAAGCCGATCGTGTTCGCGCCCCTTCCGGTTCCGAGGCTGGGGCCGCTGGGTCCGCCGCCGCCCCAGGAGTACGGGGTTCCGAGCATCCTCAGCGCCGCCCGGATCGCGAGGCCGGCACGCCCGGAGACGCTGTCGGTGAGCGTGGCGCAAGCGCTGACGGCGGCATCTCGGCTGTAGGCGGCGGCTTGGGCAAGGACGCCCTTCACGTACTGCCGATCGTGGTTGTAGGCATAAAGGGCCTGCTCCATCTGGGCGGGTGCGCCGTTGTGCCGCAGGTAGTTGGCGGCGCCGAAGATGGCGTCGGCCGGGTCGTAGACGTCTTTGCGGCCATCTCCGTCGCCGTCCACACCGAAACTCGCCCATGTGGACAGCAGGAACTGCATGGGCCCAGCGGCGCCCATCGAGTTGGTTCCCGAGTGGATTCCCGGTCCGGCGGCCCGGCCGTGTGAGGACTCGGCGTTGCCGACGGCGGCCAGCACGTTCCACGGCACTGCGTACTTGGTCCCGGCCTGGACGTACAGATGCAGGTAGGCGGGCGGGATGCTGGAGGCGGCTTTGCCGGGTGTGCTCTGGCACGCGGCGGTGCCGGGCCGGCCGAGGGAGAACATGCCGAGGGTGGTGCTGAAGGCGCCGAGGACGGCGACCAGGACCAGGCCGCCGAGCCCGGCCCCGGCCGCGATCAGGACCGGCATCAGTCCCGCCTCGGACCGGAGATCGGTGGGGTGCCGGTTGCCCCGGGCTGGTCGTGGGTGGTCCAGGCGTCAGCGAGTGCGGCGAGCCGGTATCGGGGCCCGGTGGTTCCGGCGGGCAGCCAGATCGGCCCGGCCGGGCCATCGGGCGCGATGTGGCTCAGGTCGGTGGGATGCGGAGTGCTGAAGTTGGCGGGTGCGGCGCGGACGGCGGTGGCGACGGGTGCTGGTGGGGTGCCGAGGAGGCGGCGTAGATGGGCCTCGCGGTCGGGGTTGGGCAGCCAGAACAGGACGGGGGTGTGCATGCCGGTGGCTTCGGCGAGTTCGCTGTAGCCGGCGAGTTTGGCGATGACCTTGCTCAAGGGTTCGGTGCCGGTGTCGTGTTCGAGGAAGAACTCCACCGCCAAGGGCGGCTGGCCGGGTAGATGTTCGCTCCATCGGCCGAAGGCGTCCGGGCGGGCGTGCAGGCCCCAGGCGCGGTGGCAGCGATGTTCGGACCACCACTGCTCCAGCGCGGCGCGGGCTTCCGGATGTTGGGCATGCGCGTGCAGGCGGGTGAAGAACTCGTTCACGCCGAGTTGGTGCGGGACCGTCTGACACAGCAAGTAGGCGACGGTCTTGTCCTCCCGGTAGCCGAGTTCCTTAAGGGTGACCCCTCGCCGGGCGGCCAGCGCTGTGGCCCCGACGGGACCCAGGCCCCAGCGGAACTGGATGGGGCCCGTGCCGGGCGCGGGCCGCTGCCGGAGAATCGCCTTGAACCGGTGCAAGCGCAGCAGGCGACGGCGGGCCACCACCAGGCTGGAGAAGTGCAGGGCGGCGAGTTGCCCGGTGGTGAACACGCGGTGCTCCCACAGGTGCTCCAGGATGTCCAGGTCCCGCTCGGTGAGGCGTTCCAGCAGCGCACCGGCGGCGCGGAGACGGCGGCGGCGACGGCTCGGATTGGGCTTGGATGCGCGGAGTTCACTCATGGTCGTGGTCCTCCTGGCGGCGGGTGAGGTGTCCTTGGGAGCCTCGGCGGACGTCGCGTGCCGGGTTGGGCCGGTGTGGACGGGGAGGGTGGGCGTCGCAGTGGCCGGGGCAGGTGCAGGCGTCGCTTGATAGGGGGCTGTAGGCGGCTTGGGATGCGGCGCGGACCGCGTCGGCGCGGCCGGGGATCGGCTCGGGCAACGGACGCGAGCGGAAGGTGAAGGTCGCGACTGGAGCGGAGCCGTCCATGATGCGGGCGGCGGCTTGGTAGGCGCCCAGATGGATCAGGTCATGCTCGCCGAGCAGCGGAGCGGTGTGCCGGGTGAGGGCGTGGGCGTCTTCGGGTGAGACGGCGAAGTAGACCTTGTTGCGGGCGTCGGCCGACACCGCCTCGCGCAGGTCCTTGGGGAACTGCGATAGGTGCTGGTGGGCGATCACCAGGGAGAGGCGGTAGGCGCGGGCTTCGGCGAGGATGTCGGAGACCGAGCCGGGCAGGTTGAGGAAATTGTGGGCCTCGTCGATGTAGGCGGTGGCGTCCCGGCGGGCGTGTTCGGGCAGCGCCGCGCGAGGGGTGATGGCCTGCCAGGTGTGCGCGAGGACCAGGGAGCCGAGCAGGCGGGCGGCGTCCTCCCCGAGCACCCCCTTGGCGGCGCGGACCAGGATCAGCCCACCGTGGTCGAGGGTCTTGGCCAGGTCCACCGTGGAGCGTGCGCCTGACAGGGCTGCGCGGACGAACGGGCGCAGCAGCACCGCACGTAGCTTGTTCATCACCGGGCTGATCAGTTGCGCGCGGGCACCGGGCGTGAGCTCGTCATAGCCCTTCCAGAACTGGTCGAGCAACCCGGGCTGGAGTTGACCGGTGACACTCACCCGCAGCGCGTCTTGTTCAAGCAGGCGCGGCAGGTCGGCCAGGGTCGCCTTGGACTTGTTCACCTGGGTCAGGGTGAGGCATGCCGCGCGCATCAGGTCGTCCATGCGCGCCCCCCAGGAGGAGGCGAAGCAGCGACGGAAGGTGGTGACGATCGCCTCGGCGGCGAACGCCGGGTCAGGCCCGGCCAGCACATTCAGGCAGGGCGGCGGCCCGTCCTGGGCAGGGTCGAACACCACGGCCTTGCCGATGGCACGCTCGGGCAGCCGATGCAGGATGTCTTCGATCAGGTCGCCTTTGGGGTCGATGACCAGCGCACCGCGTCCCGCGTTTGCGTCGGCGAGGATCTGACCGGCCAGGAAGGTGGACTTGCCCACGCCGGTCTGCCCGACCACATGGACATGCTGCCGGGCCCCTGCGACGGTGAGCCCGACCGGGCGCGCTGGTCCGGCGTCGGCGTCACCCAGGAT
The DNA here is from genome assembly GCF_024172125.1 of Actinomadura rupiterrae. Lineage (GTDB taxonomy): Bacteria > Actinomycetota > Actinomycetes > Streptosporangiales > Streptosporangiaceae > Spirillospora > Spirillospora rupiterrae. The sequence continues at coordinate 112,448 of NZ_JAMZEA010000016.1, read as the reverse complement.
CCGCATCGATGTGCCTGAAGAGGCTCGGACACGGCCCGGGACGCGGGGTGACGGTGCGACGGGGCGGGCACCGGCGCGGGAGATGCCGGGCGCGTCGGCGGCGTACGGCAGGTGTGCCAGTGCGGCCAGCTCGTCGGCGCCCAGCAGCATGCCGCGCTGAAGCGTGCGGGCGGCCAGGTGGTAGGCGGGCCGCCAGAGCCGGCGACGACGCAGATGCTGGAACGGCGAGGCGTACTGGGCGAACGCGGCGGCGAGCTGGTGGGCGTGGCTCCGTAGCCAGCCCCGCATCCACTCCGGCCGCGCCCGAAGGTTCGCCTGTGGCCTTGCGGTGGATGAGGAGCCGGGCTCCTCGTCTCCGGTCGCGGCGGTCGTGGCGGGGATGTGGGCGGCGGCGTAGGTGATCTGGACGGCGAAGCGGGGCTGAGCGGCTTTGGTCAGGATCGCGCGTACCTGGGCGGCGCGTTCGGGATACATCTGCGTCAGTTCCCAGGAACGCATCGGCTGGTCCTGGCCGGGCGTGGCCAGGTCGAACAGGGCTGCTTGCGGTGCGCGGGAGCGGGCACCGCGTAGGTGCGCGGCTGCGCGGTAGGCGCACCGCAGGCGGCGGCCGGTGATGGGACGGGCCAGGATCTGCACGGCCAGGTGTTGGCCCGGGCCGAGTCCGGACATGGCCTCCAGCAGTCCGCGGATCGGATCGGTCTCGGCGTCGTGTTCGACGGCGAGGGGGAAGTGGTCGCGGTTGCCCAGCACGATCCGCCCTCCGCGCGCGATGGCGTCCGGCGGTACAAGCGGTTCGGCGGGACGGGTGGTGAGGGTGGCGCCGGGCCACGCGGCGCGGGTGATCTTCTCCACGGTCCCGGGCGGGATGGTCCCGGGGACCCAGATCTGGAAATGCACGCCGTCGGTGTCGGCGCGGTACTCAAACCCCAGGTGCGGCTGTCCGAACAGCAGCCGCCGGTAGGGGGAGGTGTGCAGTCCGGCCAGGTGCCGCCACCATGCGGTCGCGCTCTCGGCCGCTACGTGCGGCGGGACGGCGACCTCGATCAGGTAGGCGCCGCGGGCGTGGCGGCTGCAGCGCCAGCGCCACACCACCGCCTGCCCGGCGGTCTGGGCCGCCAGCAGGCAGAAGACGGCGGCCGCGAGGATCGGGCCGAGGTCGGCGAAAGCGTGAAGTAGCAGGCCGGGCAGCCGGGGCAGCAGGCCGAGGTGTTGTTGAAGCCAGTGCAGCAGCGGCATCGACGGCGGACGCAGCGACGGCAACGGCGAGAGCGGGGCGGGCGTGGACGGTGACGGAGTGGGCGGGTGGGTGTGGGCGATCATTACGGCACCTCCGGAGCATCGTCGGGTGTGGCGGTGGTCAGGGGGTGCGCGGTCACGCGTGGCTCTGTGGCCTCCAGTTGGGCGAGTTCAGCGGGGCTTGTGGTGGCCAGGGTGTGCTCGGCCGGGCTGGCGATGGCGCAGAAGGCGGCGCGGTCGCTGCCGCCGCCGGCCCCGAGCAGAAGTCCCTGGCCTTGCTCGGCGGACAGCAGGAACGCCTGCTCGCCGTCGGTGAGGTCGAACGCGTCGGCGACCTGCTCGATGACCTGGGGTGCTTGGCGGAGCAGGATCTGGGTGGCGGCGTTGGCGATGACTGCCTTGCCCAGGTCGCAAGACAGCAGGTCGGCGGCGTCCTGGGTGACGACCGCCAGCCCGGCCCAGTGCTTGCGGGAGGACTTGGCCAGCCGGTACAGGAACCGTGCGCCCGCGTCGGTCTGCATGAGCGTCCATGCCTCGTCGACCACGACCAGGCGGCGGCGCCGGTCGCCGGGGTCGGTGACGCGTCGCCAGATCGCGTCCAGGGCGAGCAGCATCGCCACCGGCCGGACCTCGTCAGGCAGATCCCGCAACGAGAACACCACGAGATGCCCGTCGGGTGGGGTGGTCGTCGGGCCGCACAGCAGACCGGAGTAGGAGCCGGAGGCATACGGTTCCAGGTGGGTGGCCAGGTCGGCGGCATGGGTGTTGCCGGTGTCGGCGGCCACCGACAGCTGCGCGACCAGGTCGGGCAGCAGCGGCGCGGGGCGTCTCCAGGTGCGCGGGTCGGCGGTGATCCCGGCGGCGGCGTAGGTGGCGATCACGGCGCGGTCCAGCGCGGCCCGCGCGGCGGGAGCCAGCGGCTGGGCGAGGATCGTCTCGACCAGCGTCTGAAGGAACAGGGCGCGGCGGGTGAGGGTGTCGGGTTCGCCGGTGTCGGGCAGGTCGAAGGGGTTGAGCCGCACCCCGGCGGCGCCGAGCGCCAGATGGGTGCCGCCGACCGCGCGTGCTAGGCGACGGTATTCGTCTTCGGGGTCGATGACCGCGACCTGCACCCCGCTGTACAGCAGCCGCAGCGCCTCCAGTTTGGTGAAGTAGGACTTCCCGGCGCCGGAGCGGGCGATGGTGACCGAGTTGTGGTTGTCGGCGGCGAACCGGTCCCAGGTCACCACACCGCAGGAGTGGGCGTTCAGCCCGTACAGCACCGGGGTGTCACCGAGGACGGCCTGGATGTCGGGCGAGGAGAACGGAAACGCCGCAGCGAGCGCGGCGGTGTCGAACGCCCGGCGAACGCCGATGTCGTCGGCGCCCAGCGGCAGTGTCGTCGTCCAGCCCTGCAGGGCGCGGAAGGTGGTGGGCTGGGCGTCCAGCAGCATCGAGGCGCACAGCGCCCGCACCCGCTGGAGGTGTTCGGCCAGCTCGTCCCGGTCGTTTGCGTGGACGGTCACATATAGCCCGACCTGAAACAGCCGCCCCTGCCCGCGGGCCAGGCACGCGGCCAGTTCCGCGGCGTCGTCGGCGGCGGTCTCGACACCGAAGTCGGCCAGTCGCCCGGCCGCCGCACCCGCGCGGGAGGAGGACTCCAGGCGGGCGAGCTGGCGGCGCAGCCGTTGCGCGGCGATCAGCGGCGGGACCGGTTCGATATGCAGCGCGACCTCCACCCGGCCGGGGTAGGTCAGCAGCGGCTCCAGCCAGCCCGCCTGGACCTGCCGCGGATATCCGGCGATCGCGAACGACGAGCACACCCCACCGGGCAACTCCACGATCCGGGCCTGCACCCGCAGCGCCGACGGCCCGAAACCGCCCTCGGCAGTGTCAGTGACCTGCGCCGTGCCAGCGTGAGTGGCGTCTCCGGTCAGGGGGAGGGAACCCAAGCGTCCGAGACGGTGGACAGCGAACGGGAACCTCATCGCGACTCCTCCAGACCGGTGATGACTTCGTCGGGACGGGCGAGGCCGGCGAGTGGGACCTGACCGGGCGACAGGGCCTCGGCGAGCATCTGGGCGCAGCCGTCGGCGTCCAGCACCCGCGCGGTGATCCCCAGCGCGCCCAGGGCGCGGACGGTCTCCTCGGCGCGACGCAGCACGACCGCCGCCCCGCGCTGCCGTGCCAGGTGCTGCTTTCTGTCGAGGACACGGGGAAGGCCGCCCGTGGCGGCGCCGGTGCCGTCGCGGATCACGATCAGTACTTGGCGGGCCAGCAGGTCGGCCGAGGCGTTCACCTGGTGCAGGTAGGCCGCGTGATCCAGCGCGGCTTCCTCCAATGCGGGATCCGGCAGACCCGGGGCGCCGTGGGTGATGTGCTCGGCCAGGCCCGACAGGTCCACAGGGCGGGTGTGCAGCAGGATCTGCACGGGCACCTCCAGCGAGTTCAGCCATCGCCCGAACGCGGTGACCAGCGCGGCCTGCTCGCTGGTGGTGCGTAGCCCGAACGAGACCGTTCCGGCCTGCACTACGGCCGCCACCCCGCCGCTTGCGGCCAACTCCAGGACGCCGTCCTGCCGGACGGCACGGACCGGCAGCCGTAGGGGCGCCGGGAGCTGCGCCCGCATCCGGCACCATCCAGGAGGCGCCAGGGCCGGGCCTTCGGCGCGGATGAGCTGCTTGGCGCCGCGGGCGTGCAGCAATGCAGCCAGGGCGAAGCGGTCCAGGCTCATCCCGTCCCGGCGCGCGAGCGTCAGCACGGCCCCGAACGCCAGCACTGGGAACAGCGCCGCGACCAGAACCGGCAAGGGGACCAGAGCGTGCAGCAGCGAGTACCCCAGAGCGCAGCCCATCCCTGTGCCCGCCAGGATCACCACCTGCCGAGCCGTCAGACCGTAAATGATCTTGTCGGGTTGGTTGACGTCGGCCGGGATCTGCGCGGTCAGCGGCTCGGCGTCCATTAGATGACGCGGCATCATGACCTCCTGCTGTTACGTCGGTATTCGACCCAGACCGGGAAGGGCCGCGGTGGCACCGGACGGGTCCGGGCTTGGGGCATCGGAAGCGGCCGGTATGGGCGCGCAGGCCTCGTTGTCGAGGTCGGGCGTGGGCCGGATCGGATGTTGACCGGCCGCGCAGGCTGCTGCGGCAGCGGGAACGACACGGGGTACGGGCGTCGCGGAAGCGGGTCCTGCGCCCCCTTGGCCGACCCTCCGGGCGGAGGTGTCTGCCCTGGCCCGGGCCGGGTCTGCGTCGACCCGGGCCGGGTCTGCGTCGCGGGTCGTGCTTGCGGCCCGGCTCCGGGGTTGTTCGGCGGCGGAGGTTGTCCGGGGACGGGCACCTGCTTGGGCTGAGCCGTCCAGTTCTGCTGTCGACGCCGCTTGGGTTTGGAGTTCGACTGAGGTTGTCCCGAGCCTCCGCCCGGGGATGACGGCGGCTGAGACGACGCCCGGCGGTGCTGGCCGCCGCGCGCCGAGGGGACGAAGTAGCGGGCAGCCCGGTACAGCACGAACGTCTTGAGGAAACCGTTGAGGCCGCGGGGCTGGGCCTGGTTCCAGATGGTCCGCGCCACCCAGAACGGGATCCGCAGCAGCACCCACATCAACGCGATGATCAGCAGCAGGTCGATGAAGTCCTGCCCGTTGGTGGGGATGGTGAAGAAGGTGTCGTTGCGCGGCCGTGCGGGGTCGAACGACAGCAGCACCTCCACCGCGGTGACGAACACCAGCGACTGGCAGACCTGGATCGCGAGCATCCCGGTGATCCCGCGCCACCACAGCACCGCCAGCCCTTGGGTGAAGGGCAGGGCGTGGAACATCAACGCGACCGGCGCGGCGGCGATCAAGGTGACCGTGATGGCCAGGCGGGTGACGTAGGTGAACGCCACGCATCCGGCGAGGATCACCGCGACCAGCGCGATGATGGTGACGAAACTGGAGGTGGACCTGGCGGCCGACTCCATCGTGCGGGCCAGCACCTCGGCGGCCTGGTGCACCTCGATGTGCCGGCCCCCAGCCTGCAGGAACGCATTGGCCAGTCCGTTGGCGAAGTCGATGCCGTAGCCGATCGCGGTCAGCGACAGGTTCGCCGCCAGGAAGCCCCACACGACGCGCGGCAGGACATCGCGGACACCGATCTCGTGCGGCAGCGACGTGCCGCTGATCAGCAGCACCCCGGCCGTGGTGATCAGAAGGACGAAGCAGGTGTTGGCGATCCACTGCGAGGTGTTCCACACCTGCCGGGCGCGGTCCATGGACGGCGCGTTCATGCTCGGGGTGGCGAACACCGTGGCCCCAAGGAAGGTGAAGGTCGGACCGATCGCCGACGACACCAGCCCGCCGAACCAGGCGGTCACCGCCCCGCGTACCTGACAGGGCAGATCGAACATCCCGCAGTGGTCCTGCTTGGAGTGATCGACATCCCAGTGGTCGGGGGCCGAGTCGTCGGGGTTGTCGATCTCGGTCTGGGTGACCGGCACCCACTTGCCCGGCGCGATCTCGCACAGGAACGGCTTAGATGCTCCCCACGGCGCGGTCTTGACCTTGCCCTCGCAGGTCCCCGGGCCGGGCACCGTTCCGGGGGCCGGGATCGGCTGCTCGGGCGTGACCGGCGCTCCCGGCTTCCCACCCGGAGCCTGAATCCAGGGCGGATGCGAAGGCATCGGGACCGGCGGCTTCGGCGAACTCGCCACGGTCAGGGCGTGCATCGGCGTCGATGCCACCGCGTCCTGCGGGGCGGCCCGCAGGCTGGTGCTCGCGACCGCGGGACCGGCTGAGATCGCGAGTGCGCCGAGTGCAGCGGCAACGGCCAGAAGCAGCCGGTGCCCCAACCCCGGGCGAGACCCGTAGCGCCGGGTAGGGCGGCTCACGCGCCCACCACCTGCTGGAGCAACTGCACCAGCAGCGGTGCGAGCACGGCAATGCAGTAGCCGATGGCGGCGTAGCGCAGGCAGCGCTTGGCGGCCTCGACCTCGCCGGGCTCGCCGGCGGCCAAGATGTAGCGGACTCCGCCGATGGTGGCGAACAGCGTCGCCAACCCCACCAGCAGCCCGACGATGACGGTCCGCAGGTTGCTGATGACCTGCCCCAGCGACGCCGCCTCGGCCAGGCTGGTGGCGGCATCGGCCACCCCGGGGACCATCAGGGCCGCGCCCAGGCATCCGGCCGTCCACAGCGCGGAGGCGGCCAACCGGCGCGCCAGGCTGGGCACCGCACGGTCTCCCCGACGGCCGAAGGCCTGGCGCGGGCTCCGGGACGATACGGACGCGCCGCTGCAACGGGCGGCGGTGTCGCGCGCCTGGTCGTCCTCGTCAGAAGCCGGGCGGGGGCCGGGGCGGGTATTGAGGTAGTCGGAACGGTTCGAGCAATGGCTGGTTCGGCGGTGTGGGTGGTGCTCGGACATATGGGATCTCCCGTGGCGGGACGCGGCTGGAGCTGACGGGTCGTGCGGGAGAGCGCGGCACGGGCCGGGGCCGGGGCTGCGGGTGTCCTCCTTCGAGGGACCGGCGTGACGGTGAAGTGCGGTGGGGACCGGGTGACCGTCCGCCCCTTGCGGTGGCCGTGTCCGGCCCGCGCATCGGCGCTCTCACCCTGTAGAAGGGGTCTCAGGACCCCTGATTCGCCACGCGGGCACCATCCGTTGCCGGAATTTGACCTTCGGTGATCGCGGCGCGTAGGAGTGCCTCGGCATGGTTGCGCCGCTTGTACAGGGTGTTGGACGTCACTCCCAGACGGCGGGCCAGCTCGCTCACGCGGGTGCGTCCAAGGCGGGTGACGGTGATCAGGTCGGCTTCGTGCCGGGTCAGGATGCCCAGGACGACCGCGTCGGCCAGCGCTGCGAACGGGTCAGCGTCGCGGTCCAGCCCGGTGTCGGCGCTGAGTGGGCCGACGAGGCGCGCCTGCTGGGGGTCCGTGAGGGTGTGCGGGTCGGTGGGCTCGTCGCGGGTGTGTCGCTTGCGGGCGTAGAGGGCGGCTTCGCGGGCCCGCCAGATCAGCCGGGACCCGACGTTGTGGTGCTCCAGATCGATCTGGTGGAGCGCCTCAAGGAACCGGGTCACCATCTCCGAAACGACGTCGTCGGCCGTGGCAGGGTCCAGGGTCCGCACCGCTTGGGCGGCGGTGCGCTTCAACCCCGGAAGCGCCACCCCGTAACAGGCGATGACCCAGGCTGGGTCGCCGGTACGCGCTCGACACACCAGCTCCCGCCAGATCACATCGCGGATCGCCGGGCTGGCGGTCGGGCCTTTGGCGTTGTCGTACATCCATCCCGCCGCCTCCGGCAGCGCGATCGGGCGGGCGGGCAGACCGCAGCCGAGCGCCGCGCCGTCGATGCTCAGCAGGGCAGGGCCAGTGATCAGGGCGGAGTAGGCGGACTCGACAGCGACCAGGGCGTCACCGGTGAACGAGAACGTGGGCGTGGACATGGCGTGCCTCCGAGCGGGCGAAGCCGAATGGGACGCCAATAGAGGTGGAGCACGCCGTGAGCGGAACCTGAGCGGAACCTGGGAAGAAGGCAAGAACTACCCGTTAGCTTGCCGTTCGCTCAAAGCCCCTGTGACCTGCGGAAACGCGCAGGTGGCGGCCAGTGAGCCAAAGCCGGCGCCAAGTGGCTCCACGGCGCGTTTCCCCTGGTCACGGCACTTGCGGCTCGGGAAGGAGATGGGAAGGGGTAAACGCTCGCTCAAACTACGTGTCGCGGGTCGTTCACCTTCAAGGGCAGGCCGTAACTCCGACAATTCACCCCTGACTCTGCGGCCGTGATCCTGGTCGGCAGAGTGCCTCCCGTGGCGATGTCGGAGCGGATCCTTGCGCGGCTCACAGCGAGCCCGAGAGGTTCCCACTCCTTTCCCTAGCCGCTCATGAACCGCTTATTTCCCTGTTGACCTGCGGAAACGTGCCTGCCGTCGGTGTCGGAGCGGATGGTGAGAAGAGTCTTTACCTTTCCACCTGGCGAATCAGGGGTGCGACGACCCCTTCTACATAGTGCACGGGGATCGGGTGGCCGCCTTGGGTCACCCAGCAATGAACAGCACACCACCCAACCCGCACGAGCGAGGCCGAGGCGGACGCGTCGGAACCCAGGCTCGCCGCCTGGTACCGATGACCGTCTGGCTCTGCTCCGACACCGACGATCCAGCCGATACGGCCAGAGGCAAGACCAACGAAACCCGTCCGGCCAACAGCGAGCTATGCATCGCGCACCAGCAGGCCGTCGGACACCAGCTCGCCCGCCATCTGATCACCAACTGCACCGAACCCAACGACCTGGTGGTGGAGGCGTTCACCAGCAGCGACGCAGTACTCAGCGCCGCCGTGGACGAGCGCCGATGGGGGGTGGCCCTGGTGCCGCACTTCCCGCTGGCCCAGCACATCGGGACCCGACTGCGCGCCCGCCACGCGCCCGACGCGCTGACGTGGGTCGAGATGCGGCCGACCAGGCCCGACCAGATGCACCTGGGCCTGGCCGACTCGGCAGGTGCCGCCGCCCTGGTCATAGCCGCACCGCCCGCCCACGAAGTCGGAGGACGTCGCCCCAAGGTCGTCGGGCAGCACGAATGCCCGGCATGCCGCGCGGACCTGTGGATGCTGGAGCGCCAGCAGCTCACCGGGTTCCTGTCCGGGGCGTGGCGGACCCTCAGGCCCGGCGGGACCTTGGCCATCATCACCGCTGCATGCCGTCGCGGCGACGGGCGGCTGCACGACCCGGCTCCCCAGATCATCGCCCGCGCGTCGCGGATGGGCTTTGTCTACACCCAGCACGTGATCGCGCTGCGCGTGCCGATCGAGGGCGATGCGCTGGCCGTGCAGTGCCATCCCGGCGAGGTCGGACAGCTCCGTGACACCGGCTCGGGCGCGTCACACCCACGCGTGAGCATCCACGCTGATCTCTGCCTGTTCACCAAGCCCGAGAGCACCACCGAACCGCACAAAAACGAAGGCGGCCAGGACGGTGACGGCCGATGAAGCGCCAGCCGACGGAGCAGAACCCTGTGCAGCAGCCGTACGCGTCGGTGGTGGCCACCGGGCAGCAGATGTCACGGGATCAGCGGCAGGGCCGCTACACCCCGGCGTCGATGCGGCATCCGGGCAAGATGCTACCCGCGATCGCTCGGCACGTCATCTCCGCCTATACCCGGGCCGGTGATGTGGTGGCCGATCCGATGTGCGGGATCGGCACGAGCCTGGTCGAGGCGATCCATCTGGGCCGTGACGCGATCGGCACCGAGGTCGAGGGCTCCTTCACCCAGCTCACGCGTGGGAACCTGTTGCTGGCCCGGTCGCAGGGCGCCACCGCTACCGGTCGCGTGGTCTGCGCGGACGGCCGCGCCATCGCCTCGATGTTCCCCGACCACCGGGGCCGGGTCGCGCTGGTCCTGACGTCCCCGCCTTACGGGGCATCGACCCATGGGCATGTGCGTCCCGACAGTCCCAACGTCGGCGGGAAGGTCGAGAAGTACCACTTCCGCTACACCCACGAGCGCCGCAGCCCCAACCTCGCCCGCCAACCCCTGCAAGGCCTGCTGGCCGGCTTCGGGGCCATCCTCGACGCGTCCGCCTCGATGCTGAAGCCGGGCGGGAGTGTTGCGGTCACCGTCCGTCCGTTCCGCAGCCAGGGCGCTCTGATCGATCTGCCCGGCCGGGTGATCGAGGTCGCCGAGGAACACGGGCTGGCCCTGATCGACCGGCGAGCCGTGCTGCTGGCTGCCCTCCGCGATGGGGGACTGGTCACCCGCGCCTCGTTCTTCCAGATCCTGGAGACCCGCCGCGCCCGCAGGCGCGGCCTCCCGGCCTGCACCCCAGCACATGAGGACCTCCTGATCTTCAGCCGCGCTACCGACCTGAGCCCTGCTGCGGGCAGCGCAGGCACGGTCGAGCAGGACGGGGACCGCCGATGAACCAGCGCCTGACCATTCCCATGCACAGCCGCCTACCTGTACAGGCCGGACTGGATCGAACGCTGGAACTGCTGGCTGAGCTGCAGGCGGGCCCCTGCAGCCAGTGCGGATGGGCCTGCTACCGCACCCGCCGACAGGCCCGCCGCGCCGCCCGAATCGCAGCGCCCGGAAGACGCCTGCGCGCTTACCGATGCGGAGATGCCTGGCACCTGACCAGCTACGTGCGCCCGCCATCGCCCGCAGCACCGATCACGGCCAGCCCGTCCCTTGGCACCGACAAGAGCCCAGCCCGGCCGCTGGCCACTCCGACAGAGTCGGCCACCTGCCGGGCCGGGCTTGCCCTTGATCGGGAAGCCGAGCGTGCATCCACCCGTGGTCACCACCAACCGCCGCGACACCCCGGACGGCCACCCGGTTCCACGCAGGATCCGGCCGCCGTCGTCGACCGCTGTCCCCACGCGCACGAGCGCGAGGGCGCGTACGCGTCCGGCCCCGACCGGGACGCCACGCCCAGCCCAGCGGGCTGTGCGGGCCGTAGGTGACCGAACCCGGCAGCAGGTTGCGCCTGGTCACGCCGGACGAGCCGCCTCGGCTCACCCCCGGCGCGGCCCGCGCCCTGCTGCGAATCCTGCGCCAGGCAGCCAACCCACCCTCACCAAGGAGTCTCGGATGCACGCCAGCCGACCCGATCCCGAACAGCCCGACCCGCCCGCCCGACAGTCCCGACACCGCCGGGACGAACTGATCGACGCCACCGACCCGAGCAGCCTCGCCCCGCTCAACACCGCCGGATCCGCGCCGGTGAAGGTCGCGTTCTACGGGGTCACCTACGAGCACCTGATCGACTTCGCGGGCATCGGGGCGCACAACCCGCAGCAGCATCTGGAGCAGCAGAAGACCAACGTGATGGACATGGTGCGCCGGAGCGGAGCGCACCTGGTGGCCGAGTTCACCGACACCCGCAAGGCCGCCGACATCCTCCGCCACCGTCCAGGGCTGACCTACCTGCTGCGGCACCTGGCCCCGACCGGCCTGATCGACGCGGTCGTGATCGACCTGGAGTCCGCGTCCTTCCGCCCCGGCGAAGTGGCCGAACTGACCAAGATCCTGCGCGGCCACGACATCGGCCTATGGGCCCCGCGCCTGGGGCCGATCGACCTCGCCAACCCGGTCCACGCCCTGTTCCTGCGCATCTGCTTTTGACCCGCACGCTGCCTCGGCCCGTCACGCGCAGCCCGCGCGCGAGGTGCCGCGCCGTTACCAGTGACCTGCCCAAGGAGGCGAAACCCGTGACCAAACAGCACAACCGCAGACGCTGTCTGACCCAGCCCGCCGTGCGAAGCGACGACCGCCCACACGGTCCCCGCGACACCGCCCGCAACACCGACCAGCCCGAGCAGGGCGTCCGGCCCAACTGGACGACCCGGCCCACGGCAGAGCCCGACAACTCCAACACCCCGCCGCGATTCGCCTTCTACGGCCGGGCCTACGGCAGCCCCGCCTTCGCCCCGGCGCGCAAGAGCCAGCAGCTCGCGGCCGCCCGCGATGTCGTCCGGTCGGTCGGCGGGCAGATCGTGGCCGAGTTCTTCGACAGCGGCCCGGCCGCCTGGGTGCATGGTGTCCCGCCGCTGTCCCGGTTGCCGTGGGGCAAGGGGCCGCAGGCGCGGGCGCTGATCGAGGCGCTGCGCCGGGACGAGTTCGACGCGGTGGTCGTGGGCGCCCTGGACGGCCGCACCTTCGGCGCCACGCACCTGTGGGAGGTGGTGGCGTTCCTGGACCACTACGGCAAGCGGCTGTGGATCCCCGACATCAACGGCCCCCTCGACCCGACCGATGAGGTCGATGCGCTGCTGATGCGGATCCTCATCGGCATCCCGCTCCCCGGCACCGCCCGCGAGCGGCCCCTCTCAGGCCCGGCCCGCCTCGCTGACCTGCAGCGGCTCCTGCGCCGCGACCGCGACGAGTAACCCCCGTCACCGCTCGCCCGGTCGCGCCGGAACGCCTCAACCACCGGCGCGGCCCGGGCCTCGGCCCCACATTCAAAGGAGCATCGGCATGACTGGCTCACATGGTTTCGACGCCCAGATGTCCGGCGACGGCCCCGCCTCGCAGGGGCTGCGGTTCGGGTTCTACCGCCCCGTCTCCTACCTGCGGCGGCAGATACCTGTCGATCACTGGAACGAACAGAACACCGCAGCCGTCGAGAAGATGATCGCCGCTGCGCACGGGAGGATGGTCGACACCTACCTGGAGGACATCAGCAGCGAGGACCATGCCAGGCCCGGCCCGTGGGGGCAGCGCCTGCTGGCCAAAAAGCTGCTGACCGACCTGGCCGCCGACACCCTCGACGCGGTCGCGGTCTGCACCGTCGCCCGTGGCGCGTTCGCCGCGACGCCGGTGTGGGATGTGGTGATGCTGCTGGCCTGCCAGGGCAAGCAGCTGTGGAGCGCCGACATCGGCGGCCCGCTCGACCCCCGCAACCCCGAACACATCCTGTGGCTGAAGGTCAAACTCGGCGTCCCCGAACCCAACCCCGCCCTCCTCACCACCCCCACGACGGCGATGAAGGGGGGCCGGGCGTGAACCGGAAGATCAACCGGAGCCGGTACCTGACCCCGCCCGCCGTGTGGGGCGACGACCGGCCGCTGGGCGCCCGCGAAGTGACCCGCCCGACCGACCAGGTGAACCTCGGCGACCTGATCGTGTTCCGCGACGATCACGGCAACGCCTACCGGGTCGGTGGCATCGACCGGCTGAACGAACACGCCGACCAGGACCTCAACCGCCGCGCCACCATCTGCTTCACCTGCGGCAACGGCACGAGCAGGACTTTCCCCAACCCGGCGGCGTTCCGGGAAGGCGACCCGGTCACCGTCCTGGAGATCCCGCACCTGACCTGGGACCGCAGCGGCGACATCGCACGGCTGTACGTGGACGGCACCTACGCCGGATTCCTCGCCCGCAACCAGGCCACGCCCGATCGGCTCTGGGAGGTGCACTACTGGGACGACTACCTGGAACGTCACTGCCACCTCGGCGAATGCCCCCAGCAGTGGCTCGCCGAACGACTCCTGACCGCGTTCGCCTTGGGCCTGAACCCCGACGACGACTACCGGGTCACGCTCCCGTCCGGCCGCACCGTCAACCTCACCGTCATCGACCGACCCACCCTGGACGCCCTGCCGACCCTCGCGGTCGGCGACCACGGTGACGAGCTCAAGGTCGACACCGGCCGGATCCAGGTCTGGATGGCGCATGGTCCCCGCTCGTGGGACCTGCCTGGACAGGACGAGTTCCAGCTCACCGACGCGATCTACATGCGCGAACGCCCCGACCAGAACATCGACCGCTGGGACACCACCTCGGTCTGGAAGTAGCCGCCGGACCACCGCACCCGCCCTCCGACCACGCCGAGGCTTCCATCCCGTCGGCGTGGTCGGAGGACCCACCAGCACAACGATAGGAGCGACCTTGACCACGAAGTTCGCGTTCTACGGCCGAGTATCAACAGAGGACAATCAGGACCCCAAGGCCTCCCGCGCATGGCAACTGCGCCAGGCGAACCGGCTGATCGAGCCGCGCGGGGGGAAGATCGTCGCCGAGTATTTCGACGTCGATAAATCCCGCTCGATCCCGTGGACGCGTCGGCCGCACGCCACAGCATTGCTCGACGAGCTGAGGGACAGTGCCCGAGGTTTCGACGCGGTGGTGATCGGGGAGCCGCATCGCGCTTTCTACGGTAACCAGTACGGCCTGACGATCCCGCTGTTCGAGCACTTCGGCGTGCCGTTGTGGGTGCCCGAGGTCGGTGGTCCGATCGACCCCGCCAACGAGGCCCACGACATGATCATGAGTGTCTTCGGCGGGCTGTCCAAGGGCGAGCGCAACCGGATCAAGGTCCGCGTCCGCGCGGCCATGGCTGCGATCGCCGCGACCGAGGGGCGCTATCTGGGAGGGCGGCCCCCGTACGGGTATGAGTTGGAGGATGTCGGCCCGCACCCCAATCCGGCCAAGGCCGCCGATGGCAAGCGGCTCAAGCGGCTTCGCCCGCATCCGGTCCATTCCCTGGTCGTGAAGTGGATCTTCGCCCAGTTCCTTCATGGCATGGGGATACACAGCATCGCCGAGGAGCTCACCCGCCAGGAAATCCTCTCCCCCTCGGCCAGCGACCCCCTGCGCAACAGCCACCGTCACCAGCGCGCCTGGTCCAAGTCGGCGGTCAGGACGATCCTCACCAACCCCCGCTATACCGGCCGTCAGGTGTGGAACAGGCAGCGCAAGGACGAGGTCCTCATCGACATCGAAGACGTCGCGCTCGGCACCATGACCAAGATGCGTTGGAACGACAAGGGCAGCTGGGTCTGGTCCGACCGGGGGGCACACGAACCACTGGTCAGCATCAGCGACTTCGAACGAGTGCAGGCCGAGTTCGCCAAACGGGCCCGCGGCAGCTACCAGCAGAAGCCGAAACAGACCCGTCGCCCCTACTGCTACCGCGGACGCCTGAAGTGCGGGTACTGCAACCGCAAGATGCAGGGCAACTGGAACAACGACCAGGCGTACTACCGCTGCCGCATCCGGGCTGAGTACGCGCTGGTCAACGAGATCGACCACCCCAAGGTCGTCTACCTCCGCGAGGCTGAGATCGCCCAGGAGGTCGACGGCTGGCTCGCCACCGTCTTCTCGCCGGCGCGAATCGAGACCACCATCGCGGCAATGGTGAGCGCCGTCAACGATTCGGGAGCCCACGCGGCCGCTGCGGTACGTAAGGACATCGCCGAATGTGATCGGAAACTCAAGACCTACCGCGCCGCCTTGGACGCCGGAGCCGACGCCGAAGAGGTCACGGCCTGGATCAACGAGACCAAAGCGAAACAGGCTCGGCTAGAGGGGCAACTCCGTGCAACGCCTCAGACCGGAAGCATCGAAAGGGAGGAGATCGCAACCCTGCTGGGACGCTGCGGAGACTTGGTACAGATGCTCGGCGAGGCTGAACCCGCCGACAAAGCCGACCTGTACAAGGAGCTCGGCCTCACGATGACGTACTACCCTCAAAAGCAACTAGTGGAGGCCCGGGTGATTCCCGAACCCCCACATGTGCGAGCGGTACGTGTCCGAGGGGGGACTTGAACCCCCATGCCCCGTAAAGGGCACTAGCACCTCAAGCTAGCGCGTCTGCCTATTCCGCCACCCGGACCGGTGCAGGGCCGCAGCTCGCGGCTGCGGCGGCGGGCTTCACTGTACCAAAGGTCGGGAGTCGCGGCGAAGTCGATCGACGCGGCACCATGGGCGGGTAGGCGCGAGGACGGATGGAGGTCGGTGTCGTGGGGTTGCAGGGCGCGGAGGACGAGGTCGTCCGGATCTGCCAGGAGCTGATCCGGATCGACACCAGCAATCCGGGTGATCACTCGGGGCCGGGGGAGCGGGTCGCGGCGGAGTACGTCGTCGGGCTGCTGGAGGAGGTCGGGCTGCGGCCCCAGGTGTTCGAGTCGCACCCGAAGCGGGCGAGCGTGGTGGCGCGGATCGAGGGCGAGGACCGGTCGCGGGACGCGCTGCTGCTGCACGGGCACCTGGACGTGGTCCCGGCGCGCGCGGAGGACTGGACGCACGACCCGTTCGGCGGGGAGATCGCGGACGGGTGCGTCTGGGGCCGCGGGGCCGTGGACATGAAGGACATGGACGCGATGATGCTCGCGGTCGTCCGGCAGCGGCTGCGGGAGGGGCGGCGGCCGCCGCGGGACGTGGTGCTGGCGTTCCTGGCAGACGAGGAGGCCGGCGGGACGTGGGGGGCCCAGTGGCTGGTCAAGGAGCACCCGGAGCTGTTCGCGGGGTGCACCGAGGCCGTGGGCGAGGTGGGCGGGTTCTCGCTGACCGTCCCCGGCGACAAGCGGATGTACCTGATCGAGACGGCGGAGAAGGGCATCGCGTGGATGCGGCTCACCGCCGAGGGGACGGCCGGGCACGGGTCGATGGTGCATCCGGACAACGCCGTGACGGCTCTGGCGGAGGCGGTCGGACGGCTCGGGCGGCACGAGTTCCCCATCCAGCTCACCAAGACCGTCCGGGCGTTCCTGGAGCGGGCGTGCCTGGCGTACGGGGTGGAGTTCGACCCGGAGAACCCGGAGGCGGCCCTGAAGGAGATCGGGCCGCTGGCGCGGATGATCGGCGCGACGCTGCGGCACACGCTGAACCCGACCCGGTTGGATGCCGGATATAAGACGAATGTCATTCCGCAGAGCGCGAGCGCTCAGGTGGACGGGCGGTTCCTGCCCGGCTATGAGGCGGACTTCTTCGACACCGTGGACGAATTGCTCGGACCGGACGTCCGCCGCGAATTCGTGCATCACGACCATGCCGTGGAGACCGAGTACGAGGGCGCGCTCGTCGCGGCCATGGAGGCCGCGCTGACCTCGGAGGACCCGGGCGCGCTGCCCGTCCCGTACTGCCTGAGCGGCGGGACGGACGCCAAGGCGTTCGCCCGGCTCGGCATGCGCTGCTTCGGGTTCGCGCCGCTCCAGCTCCCCCCGGAATTGGACTTTTCCGGAATGTTCCATGGGGTCGACGAGCGCGTTCCGGTGGACGGTCTGCGCTTCGGCGTGCGGGTCCTCGACGATTTCCTTGATCGCTCCTGAGAATTTCATTCGAAGGGCGCGGAATTGCTTCCGTCCGCGCGCTCCGTGGTGCTACGGTCACCATCCGTAGAGAACGGCTTGACCCGTTCTTGACGTCGCCCGCCGGTCCCGGCGGGCGAGGTGACTTCGGCAGGAGGAGCCCGTGGTGCACAGCCCGGCGCGGACGACGGCGGCCACCGCCGTCCCGTGCCGCGTGCTCGCACGGCGAGTGCCGGCGCACCGGGCGGTGCGGCGGCTGCTGGCGCATCGGGCGGTTCGCCGGCTCCTCGTCCTCGCCGGGCTCGTCGTCGCGGGCTGGCTGATCGGCGGAACCGCTCAGGCGTTCGCCGACACGGCCGTCCCCGCGGTCGCGGGCCCGGCGCATCCGGCCCTGCTGCCGGCGGGCGGAACGCCGCGCGGCATCGTCCGGGACACGTCGGCGGCGCTCGGGGAGCGGGCTCCGGTCCCCACCGCGTTCGCCGCGATGCCGCGCGGCGGGGCGCTCGTCCCGCTGCCCGGCCACCCCGTGCTGAACGTCCCGGTGCCGCGCCCGTCCGGTCCGCCGGACGCGCGCGGCGGCCAGACCACCCCCGGCGGCCCCGTGGCCGAGGGCGGTGCGCCGGTCACCTCCCGCCCGAACGCGGGCGTCTCTCCGGACCGTCCCGTCCGGACGGTCCGGAAGGGCGCTCGCGCCGCGCGGATCATCACGCACCGGGCGGGCCGCGCGTCCGCCGGGCATGCCGGACGCAACGTCGCCCGGACGGTCCGGCGCGCGCCGCACGCGCCCGTCGCACCGGCCCCGGCTCCCGCTCCGGCGCAGGCCGGGTCGCTGGCCCCCGTGCCCGGACCGGTCCTGTTCGGCGGGTTCGGCGGCGTGTTCCTGCGCCGCGTGTGGACGCCGCGCCGCCCGAAGGCCGTGCTCGTCCGCGCCGCGGGCGAAGCGCCCCCGGCCGTCCGGGGCGCGGCAGGCGAGCCGGCGGTCGCGCCCGACTGATCACCCTGCTCCGGCGCGGCACCCGAGCGGCTCGGGGCGCGCCGGGACGTGACCGCCCCAGGCGGCGCGTCATCCCCCGATCGAGCGATGCGTGCCCGGCGCGGGCGTGAGCCTGCCCGGAAACCGCCGCTCGGCAGATCCCCAGCGAGACCGAACGCTCGTCCGTCCGGACGGACGCTCCGCACCCCTGCCCACCTGGCAGGCGCGGACGCGGCCTCCTGGCAGGCGCGGACGCGTTCCGTCCCCCGGCCCCGTCCTCCCGGCGGGCTGCCGGACCCGATCGGCGACCCCGCCCGAACCCGCGAGCGGAACCAAGGACCGACGGCCAGACCGGACGGACGCGACACCCGGCCTCGCGAACAACACGGCACAGGGGTCGGAAAACGGCCGAGCAAGGCGCAGCGAAATGCCGAGAAGCGCGAATCGCGACGCGGTGAGAAGTGCAGATCGCGACGCGATGAGAAGCGCGGATCGCGCATGTCGAGGCGCCTGCGAAAGGTGCTGTTCATGCTGTGCGCCAGCGCAGCAGCAAGTCGACATTCCATCGAAATCGAGTTCCTCGAAAATCCCCCGAACGGAGCATCATGCGAACGTGGGCATTGGGTACGGCTCGTGCCGCCGCTCTCACCGCGAGTTTTGTGGCGCTGGGCGCCAGTGTGGTTCCGGCCTCGGCTTTCGCCGACACCACTGACGGCACCTCCGGGGTGCTCAGCGGCAACCAGGTCAACGCGCCGATCTCGGCGCCGATCAACCTCGGCGGCAACGCGGTCGCCGTGGCCGGCAAGGCGAAGGGCCGGCAGACCGGCGGCGGCGCGACCGTCGACAACGGCTCGGGCGGCGGCGGGCAGAAGACGTCCGGACGGTCCGGGGTGCTCTCCGGGAACCAGGTGAACGCGCCGGTCTCCGCCCCCGTCAACGCCTGCGGCAACGCTGTGGCGATCCTCGGCACCGCCCAGGCGGGCTGCAGGGGCGGCGCGACGGTGAGCAACGGGTCGGGCGGCGGCGGGCAGACCACGTCCGGGAAGTACGGGGTCGGGTCCGGCAACCAGCTGAACGCGCCGATCTCGGCGCCCGTCGACGCCTGCGGCAACGCCATCGCGATCTTCGGGAAGGCGGACGCGGGCTGCCGCGGCGGCGCGTCGGTCACCAACAAGGGGTCAGGCGGGCAGAAGACCAGCGGCGAGAGCGGCGTCCTCGCCGGGAACCAGGCGCACGCGCCGGTGTCCGCGCCGGTCGACGTCTGCGGCAACGCCGCGGGCGCGTTCGGCGACGCCGTGGCCGGCTGCAAGGGCGGCGCGGTCGTGAAGAACGGCGGCCACACGGGCGCCGGGCAGAAGACGTCCGGGACGTCCAGCGTCGGCGGCGGCAACCAGGTGGACGCCCCGATCAGCGCCCCGGTCAGCGTGTGCGGCAACGGCGCCGTGGCCGAATGCGACGGCGGCGCGTCCGTGCGGAACGGCGGCCACGGGTCCGGCGGGCAGACCACGGACGGCGACTACGGCGTCCTCAGCGGGAACCAGGTGAACGCGCCGGTCAGCGCCCCGGTCAGCGTGTGCGGCAACGCCGTGGCGGTGCTCGGCAAGGCGGCCGCGTCCTGCGCGGGTGGCGCGCACGTGCGCAGCAGCTCCGGCGGTGACCAGCACACGTCCGGCAAGTCCGGCGTGCTGGCGGGCAACCAGGTGAACGCGCCGGTCACCGCGCCCGTGAGCGTCTGCGGCAACGCGGTGGCGGTCCTGGGCGAGGCGGCCGCCGGCTGCCACGGCACGCTGAAGGCCTTCGGCTCGAACGGCTCGGGCGCGCGCACCCAGGGTGGCAACCAGGCGAACGCCCCGGTCAAGGCGCCCGTGGAGGTCTGCGGCAACGACGCCGCGGTCGCGGGCCACCCGCAGCCGCAGTGCAAGGACGGGACGGGCGGCGGCTACACGCCGTACGGCCGGGAGAACAGCGACGCGAGCGGGCGCGAGAAGGCCGCGCTGCCCGGTCCGGCGCCGGAGAAGCTGCTCGGCATCCGGGACCGCGTGGCCAAGCTGCCGACGAGCCCCGGCGCGGCGCTGCCCGCGCTGCCGAAGCTCCCGGCCGCGTCCGGGCTCCCGGCCGGGCTGCCGTCCGGGCTCCCGTCCAATCCGGACGCTCCCGGTCTCCCCGCCCTTCCGGACACTTCCGGTGTGCGGACCCTCCCGGCCACCGCCGGTCTGCCGCCGGTCCCGGGCACCTCGGGGCTGCCCACCGTTCCGTCCACCTCGGGCCTGCCGGTCTCCCCGGGGGCTGCGGGCCTGCCGTCCGCTTCGGGGCTGCCGACGGTGCCGGGCGCGGACGGTGTCACGAGCCTCGCGGGCGGCGCGCCGCGGCTGCCCGCCTCCCCGGCCGCGCTCGGCACGCCGATGTCCGAGAGCCGCGTTCCGGGCGGGACGGGCTCGGGCGTTCCGGTCGGCCAGCTCCCCGTCGGCCAGCTCCCGGTCGGCCAGCTGCCGATCGGTCAGCTGCCGATCGGCCAGCTCCCCGTGGGCCAGCTGCCTGTCGGCCAGCTGCCGGCGGGGCAGCTCCCCGTCGGTAAGGGGAAGCTGCCCGTCAAGACAGGGCAGCTGCTGAACCGCCTTCCGGTCGGCAAGGGCCAGCTGCCCGCGCAGCTGCCGCTGGGCGCCGCGCGGATGCCGTACGCGCCGTCCGGGACGGCCGTCCCGCAGGTCGGTTCGCTGACCCGCACGCTGCCGGTCGTCCCGCAGGTGGGCGCGCTGACCCGCACCCTGCCCGCCGTGCCGGGCCTGACGGGCGCGACCACCGCGCTCGCGCCGTCCACCGACCGGACGCACGTGGACAGCGGCACCGTCTCCAAGCTGACCGGGATGAAGCTGCCCGGTCTGGACGCCCTGCCCGTGTCCGGAAACCTCAACGTCCCGCAGGTCGGCGGCGTGACCGACAAGGCGCCCGTGAAGGACCTCGCGCACGCCAAGCCGATGTCGGCCGAGGAGACGCTGACCGGCGGCAAGCACGCGGACTCGACCTGGGTCCTGGGCGCGGCCGCGCTGCTGACGGCGCTGTCCGGCGCCCTGACGCTGGGCCGCCGCGTCCGGCTGTTCCGCCGCTCCTGACCTCGCTCCGGGCGGAGTACCTGCCGCCCGGACCGACGGGGTCGGGAACGCGACGGCCCGGAACGCGGAAGCCCTGAATCCAGGGTTCCCGGCAATCCGGAAAGTCCGAAGAATCAGGAACCGGACGGACCGCAACCGAGGTTACGCGCCTCATATCGCGGCCCGAATCCGGCCGCACAGACGCTTTGCCCGTCCCGGAGGCGCGGTCCGGGGCGGGCAAAGCCCTGTTCAAGGAACGTCCAAAGGAGCGTCCCGTTGAAAACGGCGTCCGACCTCGCGGAACGCCCCCGGAACGCTCCCGGAACGCCCCCGGTGCGGCCGGGGCCTGTGCGCCCGTTTGGTGTGTGAGGTCACGCACGGGCGGTTTTGTCCCCCCGATGTTCGGACACACGTCCGGGTAGGACGACGCGAGCGAAGGAAGGACGGAGAATATGATTACCGGGCGTCAAAGGATTCGTACTTAGTGCTACGCTCCGGACGGAGTGCGCAGAGGGAGTCAAAAGGGTGTGGCGTCCTGGGACGGCTCTCCCGGCGGGCCTGACCGGCCTTCCGGCGGATCCGTCCGGCCTTCCGGCGGCGGTCCGGCCCGCTCTCCCGGCGGGCCCGGCAGCCCGCGGGGCCGATCCGTCGGAAGCCGAACCTTCGGAGGCAGATCCTTCGGAGGCAGATCCTTCGGAGGCAGATCCTTCGGAAGCGGATCCTTCAGAAAGTGCGGACCTGGCGGATGATTTTGCGGCGCAGTTGGATCCGGCGGCTACCGTCGGGGTAGAGGCGCAGCCGATCGAGCTCCCAGCCGCCGTGTTCGGCGTGCTCGGTCAGGATCTGCCGGGCGGTGTCACGGGTGGTGCCGCGCGGCAGCCGCAGCACGAGGTAGGTGTACTCCACCATCGCCCTCCATTATGGCCCGCCGGTGTACGGCGGGCGGCGTGACGGTGGCGGCCCCGTCCGCGGCTCCGGCGGCGACGTGTCATCCTGTGGGAGTTTCACGGCGGCCGAGGGGCGGCGGGGCACCTCGGGCATGAAAGCGTCGTCGGGACACGTTGTAGCGGAACCGCCGGTCCGGCGGTGAGTAGAGACCAGACAGCGAGGTTGGAGCGACTGTGCCAGCCAAGAACGGCACTGCGAGGGGTGGCCGGTCCGGGGCCGATGGTGGCACCCGCCTGGTGATCGTCGAGTCGCCTGCGAAGGCGAAGACGATCGCCGGGTACCTGGGCCGTGGCTACGTCGTGGAGTCCAGTATCGGCCATATCCGGGACCTGCCGGGGAGCGCCGGCGAGGTCCCGGCCAAGTACAAGGGCGAGCCGTGGGCCAAGCTCGGCGTGAACGTCGAGCACGACTTCGAGCCGCTGTACGTGGTCAACGCCGACAAGCGGGCGCAGGTCGCCAAGCTGAAGAAGCTCCTTGAGGAGGCCGACGAGCTCTTCCTCGCGACGGACGAGGACCGGGAGGGCGAGGCGATCGCCTGGCACCTCCAGGAGGTGCTCAAGCCGAAGGTGCCCGTGCACCGGATGACCTTCAACGAGATCACCCGGGACGCGATCCGGCAGGCCGCCGCCAACCCGCGCGAGCTGAACCTGCGCCTGGTGGACGCCCAGGAGACCCGGCGCATCCTCGACCGGCTGTACGGCTACGAGGTCAGCCCGGTGCTGTGGAAGAAGGTCATGCCGAAGCTGTCGGCGGGCCGGGTGCAGTCCGTGGCGACGCGGCTGGTCGTGGAGCGGGAGCGGGAGCGCATCGCGTTCGTCCCCGCGCACTACTGGGACATCCAGGCCGAGTTCGACACCGGCCGCGGCGACGAGCCGCGCGCGTTCAAGGCCGGGCTGGTCGGGGTGGACGGCAAGCGCGTCGCGCAGGGCCGCGACTTCGCGTCCGACGGCACGCTGAAGACCCGCGACGTCCTGCACCTGGACGAGGAGGGCGCGCGCGGCCTGGCCGGACGGCTCACCGGACGGCCCTTCGAGGTCAAGTCGGTCGAGTCGAAGCCGTACACGCGCAAGCCGTACCCGCCGTTCCGGACGACCACGCTGCAGCAGGAGGCCAGCCGCAAGCTGGGCTTCTCCGCCAAGTACACGATGTCGGTCGCTCAGAAGCTGTACGAGAACGGCTTCATCACCTATATGCGTACCGACTCGATCACGCTGTCGGAGACCGCGATCGGCGCCGCGCGGCGGCAGGCCGCGACGCTGTTCGGCGGCGAGTACGTCCCGGACCGTCCGCGCGTCTACACCTCCAAGGTGAAGAACGCGCAGGAGGCGCACGAGGCGATCCGCCCGGCCGGCGACAGCTTCCGCACACCGGGCGAGACGGGCCTTTCGGGCGACCAGTTCCGGCTGTACGAGCTGATCTGGAAGCGCACGATCGCGTCCCAGATGAAGGACGCCGCGGGCCAGTCCGTCTCGATCCGCGTGCTCGGCACGTCCACCGCGAACGAGGCCGCCGAGTTCGGCGCGACCGGCAAGACGATCACCTTCCACGGCTTCCTGAAGGCGTACGTCGAGGGCGCGGACGACCCGTCCACCGACCGCGACGACCAGGAGCGGCGGCTGCCGACGCTCGCCCAGGGCGACCCGCTGTCCGCGCTCGCCATGGACGCCGAGGGCCACTCGACCCGGCCGCCCGCGCGCTACACCGAGGCGTCGCTGGTCAAGGAGCTGGAGGACCGCGAGATCGGGCGGCCGTCCACCTACGCCTCGATCATCGGGACGATCCTCGACCGCGGCTACGTGTTCAAGAAGGGCACCGCGCTGGTGCCGTCCTTCCTGGCGTTCGCCGTGGTCAACCTGCTGGAGCAGCACTTCGGCAACCTGGTCGACTACGATTTCACCGCGCACATGGAGGACGGCCTCGACGAGATCGCGCGCGGCGAGGCCGAGCGCGTCCGCTGGCTGACCCGGTTCTACTTCGGCGACGGCGAGGGCGACGGCAACGGCGGGCAGGCCAGCGAGGGCCTCAAGGAGCTGGTCGGCGACATCGGCGACATCGACGCCAAGGGCATCTCGTCGTTCCCGATCCGCGGCACCGACATCATGATCCGCGTCGGCCGGTACGGCCCGTACCTCGACCGCGACGGCGAGCGCGTCAATATCCCCGAGGACATCGCGCCCGACGAGCTGACCGCGGAGAAGGCCGAGGAGCTGTTCGCGCAGCCGTCCGGCGACCGCGAGCTCGGCCCCGACCCGGACACCGGCCACACGATCGTCGCCAAGTCGGGGCGGTTCGGGCCGTACGTCACCGAGGTCATCCCCGAGGAGGCCCCCGCCCCCGAGGGCGAGAAGAAGAAGCGCACGAAGAAGGCGGACGCGCCGAAGCCGCGCACGTCGTCCCTCTTCAAGAACATGTCGCTCGACACGATCACGCTCGACGACGCGCTGAAGCTGCTGTCGCTCCCTCGCACCCTCGGCGAGCTGGACGGCGAGCCCGTCACCGCGCAGAACGGCCGTTTTGGTCCCTACATCAAGAAGGGCACCGACAGCCGGTCGCTCGGCTCGGAGGACGAGCTCTTCACCGTCACGCTGGAGCAGGCCAAGGAGCTGTTCGCCCAGCCCAAGCAGCGCGGGCGCGGGCGGGCCGCGGCCGCCGCGCCGCTCCGCGAGCTCGGCGACGACCCGGCCAGCGGCAAGCCCGTGGTGGTCAAGGAGGGCCGTTTCGGTCCGTACGTGACCGACGGCGAGACCAACGCGTCGCTGCGCAAGGGCGACGAGGTCGAGTCGATCACGATCCAGCGCGCGGCCGAGCTGCTCGCCGAGCGGCGGGAGAAGGTCGCCGCGGGCGGCGGTCCCAAGAAGAAGGCACCGGCCAAGAAGGCGACCGCGAAGAAGGCCGCCGCGAAGAAGGCGCCGACGAAGAAGGCCGCCGCGACGGGCAAGCGTTCGTCGGCCAAGTCGAGCTCCTAGGAGCAGGCGCGCCGATACCCTGACCGCTATGACCAGTTCGCGCGTTCCCCGGTCGTCTGATGCCGCCTCGTCGACGCGGTCGGGGGCCGCTCCGTCAGGCCGTCCGGCAGGGGTTCCGACCAGCGCCTCCGCGCCTGGCGGCACCCCGCCCGCGGCCTTCCGCCGGCTCCGGACGGCCCTCGGGCTGTCCGGGCTCGGCCACTGGCTGACCCTGCCCGCGCTCACCGCGATGGGCTTCGCCGCCGCCACCGACGCCACGTTCACCGCTCGTGCGCGCGCGGTGGAGGTCGTCCTGCTCCTGTGGCTGCTGCCCGTGCTGCTCCTGCCGGGCGCGGCGGCGGCACTGGCGAGCCGCCTCGACCGGCGCTCGACGCTGCTTTTCGCGGACGCACTGCGCGCCGTTTTGGTCCTGTCCGTACCTATGGCGGACGTTCTGATCTCGTCGCCTCGTCCTCTGGTCTGGACGGCGGCTGCAACGTTCCTGGTGTCGTCGCTGGGCGTCCTGTGGTCGGCCGCCGCCTCGTCCTCGGCGCGAGCCCTCGCTTGGCCGGGCGCCGCCGAGGGGCAGGCCGCCGACGGACAGCCCGGTGGCGGCCGTGCGCAGGGCGGAAACGGGCAAAGTGGCACGACCCGCTCGCAGAGCACGGGCTCTCCGGCGAACGGTGCTACGCGTGCCTACGAGGCCACGCGTGCCTACGAGATCGCGCGGACTGATCTTCACGTCCCGGACGCGGCGGACGCGGACGTCGCGGCGCGCCGCTTGGCCCGGGCCGTGTTCGGCGTCGCGCCCGCCGCCGCGCTCGTGTTCGTCCTGACCTCGCTCATCGCGGACGAGCTGCTGAAGGCGTCCGACCGCGTGCACCTCGCGCTGTACGTCGCGGCCGTGGTCTTCGCGCTGTCGGCGATCATCACGTCCGTCGTCGGCGGGCTGCCCGGCAAGGACGGCCCCGCACCGGACGCTCCGGTCGCGCTGTTCCGGCGGCTCGGACCGTCCGGAATCCGCGGCCTGCGGTTCGCCGTCGCCGCGTCCGCGCTGCCCGTGGGCGCGGTGCTCGCCGTCGCGCGCGTGCACACCGCGGCCCTGCACGGCGGCGACCCCGGCTACGGGATGATCCTCTTCGCGCTCGCCGTCGGGCTGGCGTCCGGCCTGTTCGCGGGCCCGCGCCTGCTCCGCCCGTTCAGCCGCCGGCGCCTCCTCGGGCTCTCCTCGATCGCGTCCGCGCTGCTCCTCATCGTGATCGCCGTCGCGCTGAACCTCGTCGTCGTCGTGTTCGTCGCCGGGTTCCTCGGTGCCGCCGCCGGTGTCGCCTGGTCGTCCGCCGAGGCCGTCGTCACCGACAACCCGCTGCGGGTCCGCACCGGCGCCGCGCTGGCCCTGGTCATCGCCGCGATCGCGGCCCCGCTCGGCGCGTCCGCGATCGGCGTCCGGCACGCCGGGCGCGACT
Organism: Actinomadura rupiterrae; assembly: GCF_024172125.1. GTDB lineage: Bacteria > Actinomycetota > Actinomycetes > Streptosporangiales > Streptosporangiaceae > Spirillospora > Spirillospora rupiterrae. Next base: position 86,306 of record NZ_JAMZEA010000016.1, on the reverse strand, counting down.
TCCCCGGCTCGTCCGCCGTGCTGCTGATCACCGCCGCCGTCGCGCTGGTAGCGGGCCTGATCGCGTACCGCCTGCTGGACGAGCGGACCGGCATCCCGCTCGTCCCGGACCTCGCGGCCGCGCTCCGCGGCGAGGTCTACGTGCCGCCGTCCGCCGCCCCCGCTTCTCCTGCCGCGGCCTCCCGGCGCGCGCACGAGCGCGGCGTCTTCATCGTCTTCGAGGGCGGCGAGGGCGCGGGCAAGACCACCCAGTCCCGGCTCGCCGCGATCTGGCTCCGCGAACACGGCTACGAGGTCGTCACCACCCGCGAGCCCGGCGCCACCAAGACCGGCATGCGGCTGCGCGCCCTCCTGCTCGACAAGGAGTCGACCGGCCTCTCCGCCCGCGCCGAGACCCTCCTCTACGCCGCCGACCGCGCCGACCACGTCGCCAACGTCGTCCGCCCGGCCCTGGACCGCGGCGCCATCGTCGTCAGCGACCGCTACGTCGACTCCGCCCTCGCCTACCAGGGCTATGGCCGGCAGCAGTCCGTCGAGGAGATCGCCGCCCTGAACGCCTGGGGCACCGGCGGCCTCGTCCCCGACCTGACCGTCCTGCTCGAACTCCCCCCGGAAAAGGGCCTGAACCGCCTCACCGGGCCCGCCGACCGCATCGAGTCCGAGCCCCGCGAGTTCCACGAGCGCGTCCTGTCCGGCTTCCGCGCCCTCGCCGAAGCCGACCCCGACCGCTACCTCGTCCTCAACGCCGGCCGTCCCGAATCCGAGATCCGCCGCGAGATCCAGGACCGCATCCGCGACATCCTGCCCGACCCCATCCCCGCCTCCGCCGAGGACGCCACCAGCACCTTCCCCGCCATCACCGACGCCTGACCGCACCTGCGCCCTCAGCCCCGCACGCCGACCGCCTGCGGGGCTGAGGCGCCTCCGGACCGTGTTCGGCGGGGGTTATCCACAACTGGCGGGTAACGTCGCGGCGCTTCTGGCCGGCGGACAGGCTTGGTCTCGGAGGCCCGGGGCGGGCTGGTCAGGTCTGGTGGGACGGCACCGGGAACGGAGGTGAGGCCGTAGCCTTCTCTGCATGAGCGTGTGGGACGACCTGGTGGGGCAGGATCCGGTGATCGCGCAGCTGCGGTCGGCCGTGGAGGCGTCCGCGGGTTCGTCGTCCGACGCCGGACGGGCGGCGCCGGGTGGCGGGAAGATGGCGCACGCCTGGCTCTTCACGGGCCCTCCGGGCTCGGGGAGGTCCGCCGCCGCGCGGGCGTTCGCGGCCGCGTTGCAGTGCGCCGAGACGCCGCGCGGATGCGGGCACTGCGCGTCCTGCCACCAGGTGCTGCAGGGGACGCACGCCGACGTCGAGGTGATCCGCCCGTCCGGGCTCTCCTACGGCGTGAAGGAGACGCGCGAGCTGGTGCTGCGGGCGTCCTCGTCCCCGAGCGTGGGCCGCTGGCAGGTCGTCCTGTTCGAGGACGCCGACCGCGCGACCGAGGCCGCCGCGAACGCGCTGCTCAAGGCGATCGAGGAACCCCCGCCGCGGACGGTGTGGCTGCTGTGCACGCCGTCCCCGGAGGACATGCTCATGACCATCAGGTCGCGCTGCCGCGTGGTCACCCTCAGAACGCCGCCGGTGGCCGCCGTGACGGACGTCCTGGTCCGCCGGGACGGCATCGACCCCACGACGGCCGAGATCGCCGCACGCGCGGCGCAGGGCCACATCAGCCGCGCGCGCCGGCTGGCCACCGACCCCGACGCCCGCAAGCGCCGGGCGGAGGTCCTGGCGATCCCGCGCCGCCTGACGGGTGTGGGCCCCGCGGTGATGGCCGCCGAGGCCCTGGTCAAGGCCGCCGAGGCCGAAGCGAAGGCGACCACGGAAGAGCTGAACGAGGCCGAGACCTCGGCGCTGCGCCAGGCCCTGGGCGAGAGCGCCAAGGGCCGCATGCCCCGGGGCACCGCCGGCGCCCTGAAGGAACTAGAAGACAAGCAGAAGTCCCGAGCCACCCGGGTCAAGCGCGACTCCCTGGACCGAGCCCTCCTGGACCTGGCCTCCTACTACCGCGACGTCCTCACCCTCCAGCTGGGCGCGTCCAGCGACCTCGTCAACACCGAACTCGACCCGGAACTCCGCGCCACGGCCGCCAACGCCACCCCCGAAAGCACCCTCCGCCGCCTCGACGCGATCATGGCCTGCCGCGAAAGCCTCGACGCCAACGTCAACCCCCTCCTAGCCGTCGAATCCCTAACCCTCGCCCTCCGCACCACCCCCTGACCCAGCCACGCCCCCGGAACCCGGCGTGCAGCCTTGGTCTGGCGTGAGCGTCAGCCTGGTGCGCGGCCAGCGCCTTGCGTGCACCCTCAGCCTGGTACGCAGCCGGAGCCCGGCGTCCACCCTCAGCCCGGCGTGCCCCTCCGCCCGGCGTGCAGCCTCCGCCGGGCGTGCGGCTTGCCGCGCGCTCTCTGCCCGGCGAACGACCCCAGCCAGGCCGCAGCTGGAGTCGGTCTCCGACGTCAAGGCTGCGCCCGACGCCTGGCGCGGGCTCTCTGTGCGCCCGCGCTAGGCGTGGTGTGGGTCAGCGGCGTCCGCCGAAGGTCCAGGGGTGGACTTCCACTTCGGCGTAGTGGGATTCGGTGAGGATGGCGCAGGCCGTGTCGCGGTCGGGGGCTCGGAGGAGGGCGGCGGTGCCCACCCAGGTGGTGTCGTCGTCGGAGTACAGAGGGCCGTAGGCGACCAGATCGTCCTGGACGGGCGGGAGGTCGAGGTCGGCGGGCTCGCCCTTGCCGAGGCCCAGGACCATGAAGTAGGTGCTGCCGTCCCGGAAGCCGGGGAAGTCCCACATGCTGCGGCCGAGCAGGTTGTGCCAGCGGCGGATGAGGACGTCGCGGTAGGCGCCCGACTGGTAGCAGGGCTCCTCGAAGGCGAAGGCGCGCGCGGCGGCGGCGTTCGGGAGGTCCACGATGTGGACGCTGCCCAGGAGGGTCTCGTCCTCGTCGGTGTCGAAGACGGGACCGCGGGCGATCAGCTCCTTCTCGAAGCCGTCCATGTAGGCCCAGTGCTCTTCGACCATGGCCTCGCGGAGAGCCGTTGAGCCGTGCCGGTCGCGGTGGTAGCAGAAGAATTCCATGACTCCCCGATCTTCATCAGTGCTTCGTCCCGCAGAGTAGACGCGTCCGGGTGATGGCGATCGAAAATTTTCCGCGTGCCGAGGTGCCGGCCGGGCTTCGTGAGGGGCTTGGTGGGGTGGATCGGGTGGTCGCTTTCTAGGGTCGGGCAGGATGGGGGGATGTCGTATCGCGTCACGTTCGTCTGCACTGGGAACATCTGCCGCTCCCCGATGGCCGAGTCGGTGTTCCGGCACCATGCGGAGGAGGAGGGGCTGGACGTCGAGGTCGACAGCTCCGGGACGGGCGGCTGGCACGCGGGCGACGGCGCCGACTCGCGGACCGTCGCGGCGCTCCGCCGGGCCGGATATCGGTCCGCCCACGTCGCGCGGCAGTTCGAGCCGGAATGGTTCGACCGGTACGACCTGATCCTTGCCCTGGACGAGGGGCATCTTGCGGAGCTGCGCGGTATGGCCCCGGATGGGGAGGCCGCCGCGAAGGTCCGGCTGCTGCGTGAATTCGACCCGTCCGCAGGGGCGGATCTGGACGTCCCAGATCCCTATTACGGCGGGCGGGGCGACTTCGACCAGGTGCTCGGGATGGTCGAGGCCGCGATGCCCGGCCTGCTGGACGAGGTCCGCGCCGCGCTGGAGGCCCGGGATGCGCGAACACCTTGAGGAGCTGCTCGGGGAGCCGGTCGGGCGCGTCCACGATCTTGGCGCGAGCCATGCGTGGACGCTGCACCGGGCCGAGCTGCGGGACGGGCGCGAGGTGTTCGTCAAGGCGCTCCCGCGCGGGACGTCGAGCGGGGTGTTCGCGGCGGAGGTCGCCGGTTTGCGGTGGCTCGGCGAGGCCGGACCCGGGGCGCCCCTCCCGGACGTTCTAGCGGCGGACGAGCGGATGCTAGTCCTTCCCTGGCTGCCGTCCGAGCCGCCTTCGGTGGCCGCCGCCGGGCGCTTCGGCCGCGCTCTCGCCGAGCTGCACGCGGACTCGCCCGGCGCGTTCGGCGCTCCGTGGGACGGGTACATCGCCGACCTTCCGCTCGATAACACCCTGGACGAGGGGCCCTGGGCGCGCTGGTACGCCGAACGCCGCCTGGCTCCCTTCCTGCGCCAGGCGTCCGAGCACCTGAGCCGTTCGGACGTCCGGCTCGTCGAGCGGGTCATCGACAAGATCGAGGAACTTGCCGGTCCAGCGGAAAAGCCTGCGCGCATCCACGGCGACCTGTGGTCAGGAAACGTCCAATGGACGGGCGGCGCCGCGACGCTGATCGACCCAGCCGCCCATGGCGGGCACCGGGAGACCGACCTGGCGATGCTGGCCCTTTTCGGCTGCCCGCATCTCGACCGCATCCTCGCTGCCTACAACGAATCCCACCCGCTCTCCGAGGGCTGGCGCGCGCGGGTGCCGCTCCACCAACTGCACCCTCTTCTGGTGCATGTCTGCCTTTTCGGCGCCTCCTACCGCTCCCAAACCGTCCAGGCCGCCGAAGCGGCCCTGGCTCTCCGATAACCGCGCTCTTCGCGTCCGTTGGCCGGGGCTGTTGGTCCGGGCTGTGCGGCGCGGTTTGAGCGCGTCTGGTTGCCGATTCGCGGCTCGGTGTGGTCGTTCGCGGGGCTGATGCGAGGGGCGGATGGGGGTGATGTGGCCGGATGGGGCGGGTGGGCTCGGTGGTTGGAGCGTTCCCCGCCCATGGATCGGCGGTTTGTAGGCTGGGGGCGGACGTTTCCTTGGTCATGGGGCGGTGCGGCGTTCAGGAAGCGTTCAGTGTCGCGCGAATCCGTCAAATCCGTAATCATGGCCGTTTGTCGCAGGATAGAAGTGTTGTCGACGATGCTGCGGAAGGCGGCGGGCGGAGTTCGCATGGCTGGCGGGAAGACGGAGACGCGGGTGGGTGCTGCCTGGCGGAACGCGGTCCCGATCGGTGTGGCCGTGGTCGCCGCCCTGGCGATCGGGGCCGGGGTCGACACCGTCCACCGGCATCCGTGGTCGCACAAGTCCGCTCCGACGGTCGCCAAGCCCGCGTCGACGACGACGGAGAAGGGCGGCAAGCCTCGGTTCGTGGTCGGGGTGCGGCGCGACGGGGACGCCCTGGTCGTCCGGGACGTCCGGAACGGGCATGACGTCGGCCTGCCGGTCGCCGCTCCGGCGGGACGGCGGTTCCAGCGCATCGCGGCGGGGCCGTCGGACTCCTACATCGTCGCCTCCTACGCCTCTCGCAAGATCATGTTCCACCGGTTCGTCCTCGGCAAGGACGGTGAGCCCTCGGCGCTGACGGACATCCCGCGCGCGACGGTGCCCGGCGTGTCCACCACGTCGTCGGACATGGCGGTCACACCGGACGGCGCGAGCATCGCCTACGTCACCTACCGGAGCGGCGGCGCGGGCAGCGTGGACGTCGTCTCCACCCGCACCGGGACGCGCAAGACCTGGACGGCGAAGTCCCCGGCCCGGATCAGCAGTCTGTCATGGGCCGGTGACACTCTGTCCTTCCTCTGGAGTCCGCAGCCCCGCGCGGGCGCCCGCGGCGAGCTGGTCGCGGCGGTGCCTCCGCAGTTCAGGATGCTCAACACGGCCGGTCCGGCCGGAGATCTGAAGCTCAGCAAGCCCGTGCTGAAGCTGCCCGCGGGCACCGAGGCCGCCGTCCTCAGCCCGGACGGCCGGACGGTCGTGGCCGGGCTCGAATCGTCCTCGCACGTGGCGATCCAGCAGTACTCCACCGAGACGGGACGTCCCGGACGCGTGCTGTGGACGCAGAAGGGCCGGCCCGGCGTCCGCCGCCTCGACGCGGACAGCTCCGGCGGCCACCTGCTGCTGTCCGGCGACGACGGCCGGCTCTACGGCCCCGAGGAGCGGACGCCCGTCCTGGCGGACGACCTTTCCGACGTCGCCTGGTGACCGAAACCCCGCGCCCCCGGTAAGCATCGCTGGTGATTCCGCTCACACCGGACGGTCTCCGGACGACATAGGGTATGGGTCACGGAACCGGGCGAACGGAGCGAAACCGTGGGCATGGTGATGGCCGTCAGCTTCACCAGATACGGACGCCTCTATTACCTTGATCCCGGTTCGCACGAGCCCAAGGTGGGCGACCGCGTGCTCGTCCCGACCGACACCGGCCCCGAGGTCGCCGAGTGCGTGTGGGCGCCGCAGTGGGTGTCGGAGGACATCGGCGGGCTGCCCGTCTGCGCCGGGATCGCCGGCGACGAGCACCTCGCGCGGGACGAGGCGAACCGCCGCCGCCGGGCCGAGGGCCGCGTGATCGCCAAGCGGCTGATCCGCAAGCACGAGCTGCCGATGAAGGTGATCGGCGTCGACTACCTCGACTCCGAGAACGTCTTCAAGGTCTACTTCTCCGCGCCGCACCGGGTGGACTTCCGGGCGCTGGTCCGCGACCTGGCCCGCAACATCCGGGCCCGGGTGGAGCTGCGCCAGGTCGGCCCGCGCGACGAGGCGCGGCTCCAGGGCGGCATCGGGCCCTGCGGGCGCGACCTGTGCTGTGCGACGTTCCTCAAGGACTTCGAGCCCGTGTCCGTCCGGATGGCCAAGGAGCAGGACCTTCCGGTCAACCCGCTCCGGATCGCCGGAGCCTGCGGACGCCTTATGTGCTGCCTGAAATACGAGCACCCGCTCTACGTCCAGGCGCACGAGCGCATGCCGAGGCTCGGCTCGCGCGTCGAGACGCCGGAGGGGAACGGGCAGGTCGTCGGGCGGAACGTGCCGTCCGACACGGTCACCGTCCGGCTCACCAGCGGCGGTCGCTGCTCCTGCCCGTCCGCCTCGGTATGCTCCCCACGCCGCCAGCATGACGAGGCTTACGGCACGGCCGAAACCGCCGCCGACCCGACGCTGCTCGCCGAGCCGCAGAACGCCCCCGCTCCGCTCGCGGGGCCGCAGTCCACGCCGCCCACCAAGCCCGACGACGCCGGACCGAGCGCGGAATCGGACGCGGCGGACGGCGCATGAGGAGGATCCGATGACGTTCGTCCCGGAGCACCAGCCGGTCGTTGTGCGCGCGGGGGAGGCCGAGGCGATCGGGCACCCGCCGTCGTCCGGACGCCTGATCGTGGACGCCGACGCGACCGGCGGCGCGCTCAGCAGCCAGCGGATCATCCTCGCGGACGGCGCGAACGGCGCGACCCCGCACCACCACAAGACCGCGAGCGAGTTCTTCCACGTCCTCGGCGGTGCAGTGCAGATTCTCTGCGGTGACGAAATCCTCACTGCAGAGGAAGGGGACACGGTCGTCGTCCCGCCGCGGACCGCGCACGCGTTCGGCGCGATGCCGGGCCGGGACGCCGACCTCCTGATCATCATCACACCGGGTGTGCAGCGGTTCGACTACTTCCGCCTGCTCGACCGGCTCGCCGGCGGCGAGGACGTCCTCCAGGAGCTGATCGACTCCCAGGAGCGCTTCGACAACCACTTCCTCGACAGCCCCGCCTGGAAGGCCGCCCGCGACTGACCCGCCCGCGACTGACCCGCCGCGACTGACCCGCCCGCCCGAGCCGAGGCTGCGCGCGACTGACCCCGCGCGCGTTCTACGCGGCGGCGGGTTCCGGGACGGACGGCGTGGACGAGGGCGACGGAGCCGACCGGCGCGGCCCCGGCAGCGCGTACCGGAAGATCTTCTTCCACGTGCTCGTGACCTGCTGGGACAGCGATCCGGAGTGGTACGGCAGGTCGTACTTCTCGCACAGCGCGCGGACGCGCGGCGCGATCTCGGCGTACCGGTTGCTCGGCAGGTCGGGGAACAGGTGGTGCTCGATCTGGTGGCTGAGGTTGCCGGTCATCAGGTGGAAGAGGCGTCCGCCGGAGATGTTCGCCGAGCCCAGGAGCTGCCGGACGTACCACTCGCCCTTGGTCTCGCCCTCCAGCCGCTCCTCCTCGAAGACCTCCACGTCGCCGGGGAAGTGCCCGCAGAAGATGATCGTGTGCGCCCAGACGTTGCGGACGGCGTTGGCGGTGAAGTTCGCCGCGAGCGTCGAAACGAACTGGGGACCGGACAGTAGCGGGAAGGCCAGGTAGTCCTTACCCCACTGCCGCCGGATCTTCCGCCCGATCTCGCGCAGCTTCGCGCGCGTCTCCTCCGGGTCGTTCGTGCCCTCGCGGATCTTGTCGATCTCCAGGTCGTGCAGCGCCACGCCGTACTCGAAGAACATCGCGAGCACCGCGTTGACCAGCGGCTGCGGCAGGTAGGCCCAGTGCCACGGCTGCTCCGGCGAGACCCGCAGGATGCCGTAGCCGACGTCGTTGTCCTTGCCGATCACGTTCGTGTAGGTGTGGTGGACGAAGTTGTGCGAGTGCTTCCACTGCTCGGCGGGCGAGACGTTGTCCCACTCCCAGGTGGTGGAGTGGATCTTCGGGTCGCGCATCCAGTCCCACTGGCCGTGCATGACGTTGTGCCCGATCTCCATGTTCTCCAGGATCTTGGCGACCGACAGCGTCGCCGTCCCGGCCAGCCAGGCGGGCGGCAGCGACGAGGCCATCAGCAGGGCCCGTCCGCCGATCTCCAGCCCGCGCTGCCAGCGGATCACCCGGTGGATGTAGGCGGCGTCGCGGTCGCCGCGGTCGGCGACGATCTCCTCGCGCAAGGCGTCCAGCTCGCGCTCGATCGCCTCGTAGTCGGCTCGGGTCAGGTGGTCGGTGCTCATCGCTCCGCTCCTCTCGCTCAAAGGTCGATCTCGACGGGACCGGCCGCCGCCGACACGCAGGTCTGGATGAGGTGCCCCTCCTCGCCGTGCACCTCGCCGGTGCGCAGGTCGCGGACGCGCCCGGACGCCAGGCGGCCGACGCAGGAGTAGCAGATGCCCATGCGGCAGCCGCTCGGCAGCAGCGCGCCCGCGTCCTCACCCGCGGTGAGCAGGGGCGTCGCGCCGTCGGCGTCCGTCTCGACGCCGCTCGCGGTGAACCGGACGCGCCCGCCCTCGCCGCCCGCGGCCAGGACGGGCGGCTTGAAGCGCTCGACGCGCAACCGGTCGGAGGCCCCGGCGTCCCGCCAGTGCGCCTCGATGTCGTCCAGCATTTCGGACGGCCCGCAAGCCCAGGTGTCGCGTTCCCGCCAGTCCGGGCAGAGCTCGTCCAGCTCGGCGAGCTTGAACCGCCCGGACGCGGCGGTGTGCCGTTCGTGCAGCGTGACGGGCAGCTCGCGCAGCTCCGTCCCGAAGATGACGTCGCGTGGCGTGCGCGCCGAGTGGACGTGCACGACGTCGCCGTCGACGCCGTCCCGGAGCATCGCCATCACGGGCGTGATCCCGCTGCCCGCGGTGAGGAACAGCAGCCGTTCCGGGACGCGCTCGGGCAGTGTGAAGTCGCCCTCCGCCGCCGACAGCCGGACGATCGTGCCGGGCAGGACGTCGCGCACGAGGTGCCGCGAGACGACCCCGTCCGGGGTGGCCTTGACGGTGATCGTGATCAGCCCGTCCCGCCGCGGCGGCGAGGACAGCGAGAACGTCCGCCAGTGCCGGACGCCGCCGACGTCCACGCCGATCTTCACCCACTGGCCGGGCCGGTGCCCGCGCCAGTCGGGTCCCGGCCGGATCTCCACGGTCGCCGCGCCGGGCGCCTCGTGCCGGACGGCCTCGACCCGTCCGCGCGGGTCGTCCGCCGACCACAGCGGGTTCACGAGCGCGAGGTAGTCCTCGGGCAGCAGCGGGGTGGTCAGCCACCGCGCGGCGGCCAGCATCCGGCGGACGCGGGTGCCGGCGCCGGACGGCGGTGCGAGGGATGTGGGCGTGGTCACGTCAGGGGCCTCCCGGGCTCGTCGGGACGTAACCTACGCTTACGTAACCGTAGGGAAGTGGACAAGTCCCGGTGCCCAAAAGGGACGGGCATCACACCATCGCACGATGTTCCATTCGATGGTGTGATGCCCGTTGATAAACCGCGCACCGCAACGTGCGCTCAACTTCAGGTCGCCGCCGCGACGCCGCGCCCGGCCCGCGTTAGGGACGTTCCTGGAGGACGGCCCGGGTTAAGGACGTTCCTGGAGGACGCCGTCCACGTAGATGTCCACGCGCTCGTTGTAGAACGACACCAGGCCCGCGATGTCCCGGCTCTCGGGGAGCGGCGTCGGGTACGACCAGGCGAAGTCCTTGTGGACCTCGTCGCCGATCCGGACCGACCAGTACTCGGCCGCCCCCTTGTACGGGCAGCCGGTCGCGGAGTCGGTGTGCTCCAGCAGGTCCATCCGGACATGCGTCTTCGGGAGGTAGTACCGGACCGGAAGTCCCGTCTCGAACAGCAGCCGCGGGCTGCCGGACTCCGCGACGGTCACCCCGTCCACCTCGACGCGGACCTGCCGCGAGCTCGGCAGGATGTCGACCCGGTGGTACGGGCTGCGCGGATGGACGAAGACCTCCTCGTCCTCCTCGAACCACGCGTCCATCGCGTCCCAGTCCAGCCGGACCAGGCCGCGCAGCTCCCCGACCGGGGAGTCGGGGTAGCGGAGCGCCGCGTCCTTGGCCTCGACGTCCCCGACCTTCACCGTGTAGGAGGTGGATTCGCCCCGGCTCGGCGACCGCCGGCCCGGCCCGTTCTCCACCAGTTCGGCGCGGACATCCTCAATTGGGATGTAGTACGCCAGATAGTGCGTCCCCTCCCAGACCAGCACCGGGCGGAGGGTGTCCGCCACGACCTGCCCGCCCAGAAACGCCCGCACCCGCCTGTTGCCCTGCTCGACGCGCACCCGCGTCCGTTGCGTGCCTTCTGCACTCATAGTCCGGGCAACAGCGGGCGGCCGTCCGCTATTTCGCGCGGTGTCGCTGGCCCAACCGCCGTCCGTGCCCGTAGCGTGGGCGGCGGTGCACGAGCCGCTACATCGGACGGAGAACACGTGCGGACAGCGAGGTGGACGAGCGCGATCGCCGCGCTGACGCTGATGGTCGCGACCGGATGCGACGGCGGCGGGAGCAGCGGCAACGACGCGTCCGCCTCCCCGCGCAAGGCCCCGCCCGGCCTGGAGACCTTCTACGGGCAGAAACCGAACTGGAAGTCCTGCGGCAGCGGCATGGAGTGCGCCGACATCAAGGTGCCGCTCAACTACTCCGAGCCGTCCCGCGGGGAGATCAGTCTCGCCGCGATCCGGCTGCCCGCCGAGGACAAGTCCCAGCGCATCGGCTCGCTCCTCACCAACCCCGGCGGACCGGGCGGTTCGGGCGTCGACTTCGTCCGGCAGACCGGCCGCGCCTTCGACGACAAGCTCCGCCAGCGCTTCGACATCGTCGGCTTCGACCCGCGCGGCGTCGGCAAGAGCGCGCCCGTCCGCTGCATGACCGGCCCCGAGCTCGACCGCTTCTTCGGCACCGACACGTCCCCGGACGACCAGCGGGAGGTCGACACCCTCGCGTCCGAGAGCAGGCAGTACGCCCAGGCCTGCAAGACCAAGGCCTCGAACGAGCTGCCCTACGTCGGCACCGCCAGCGCCGCCCGCGACATGGACGTCCTGCGCGCCGCCCTCGGCGACCAGAAGCTCACTTACTACGGCGCGTCCTACGGCACCTACCTCGGCGCCACCTACGCGGACGAGTTCCCCACGAACATCCGCGCCCTCGTCCTGGACGGCGCGATCGACCCGCGCACCTCGTCCACCGACATGCTGATCGAGCAGGCCAAGGGCTTCGAGACCGCGCTCCGCGCGTTCGCCGCCGACTGCGCCAAGCAGGGCGACTGCCCCCTCGGCACCGACCCGGACGCCGGCGTCGCCAAGATCGGCGCCCTCCTGAAGCAGACCGACAGGACCCCGCTCCGCAACAGCCGCGACTCCCGCCAGGTCACCGAGTCCTGGACGGCCATGGGCATCGCGACGGCCCTCTACGCCAAGGAGACCTGGCCCTTCCTGCGCCAGGCCCTGTCCTCCGCCTTCACCCGCGGCGACGGCACCCTCCTGATGACGCTCGCCGACCAGATGGTCGAGCGCAAACCGGACGGCACCTACAGCAACCAGACCGACGCCAACATGGCCGTCAACTGCGTCGACAAGCCCAACCCCGCGGACGTCGCCACCTACAAGAAGTCCGCCGACCAGGCCGCCCAGTCCTCCCCGCGCTTCGGCCCCTTCGTCGTCTGGGGCGGCCTTCCCTGCGTCTACTGGCCCGTCCAGACCAAGCAGCAGCCCAGGCCCGTCAACGCCAAGGGCGCCCCGCCCATCCTGGTCATCGGCACCCTCCGCGACCCCGCCACCCCCTACAAGTGGGCCCAGGGCCTCGCCTCCCAGCTCTCCTCCGGCCGCCTCCTCACCCTCGACGGCGACGGCCACACCGCCTACCTCCAGGGCAACCCCTGCATCACCGCCGCGACCGACGACTATCTGGTCAAGGGCACCCCGCCCAAGAAGGACACCGTCTGCCGCTGATTCCCACACACCCCCGAGAAGGCGCTAGACTCCTCTACGGCACGCCGCCTTAGCTCAGTCGGCAGAGCGATTCACTCGTAATGAATAGGTCATCGGTTCGATTCCGATAGGCGGCTCCACCTCAGAGGCCCCCTTCCGATCTTCGGAAGGGGGCCTTTTGCTGTGCGGTCAGGGTTTGGGGTGGCGGGGGCCTACTACTCGGCGGAGTAGGGCGAAGAAGATGATGGCGCCCAGGGCGACGACGGTCATGGTGAGGGCGCGTTGCTCGAAGGTCTTGGCTTTGATGATCACTGTGCCGGAGCCGATGAGGAAGCCGAGGAGGGTGACGAAGAGGCCTAGGACCTCGACCATCTTGAGGAGGCCCTCGGAGACGAGTTCCTGGGCGACGGCGACGCGTCCGGTGAGCTGGCGGGAGGCTTCCTCGATGCGTTGCTCCAGGGCGGAGGCGGCTTCGGTGACGCGGGCGTCGACGCGTTCGGAGAGTTCGGCGCCCAGGGTGTCGCGGACGCTTTCGGCCTGGCGGCGCAGGTCGCGGGCGTCGATGATGGCGCGGCGTTCCTGGGCGTACTGCTCGTGGACGAGGAGGTTGCCGACGCCGAAGAGGTCGATGGCGAGGTCGATCTCGGTGAGGGCCTCGTCGTAGCGGGCGAGGCGGCGGAGGGCGGTGGCGCGGCGGTAGTGCACGTTCGGGTTGTCCTCGCCGCGCGCCATCATGGTTTCGGACAGGCTGAGCAGCATTTCGGCGGAGCCGTCGAGGTGTTCGGCGAACCAGATGGCCGTCAGGGCGAGGTTGCGGCTCTTGTCGTCGGCGTCCGGGGCGTCGATGGCGCGCTGGTAGAGGTCGAGGCCGTTCGAGGCGCGGGAGCCCAGGGCGGCGAAGGCGGCGAGGCTGAGGACGAGGGCGTCGTCGTGGAACTCGCCGAGCCACTGGTTGCAGCGCGTCCGCAGTTCCGCGAAGCGGTAGTCGAAGCGGAGGCGCTGGCCGTGGACGTAGGCGAGGACGAGTCGTTGCGTCCGCGATCCGGAGCGGGCGAGGGTCCAGTCGCGGTCGTCCGGGCAGCGCTGCTCGGCGAGGCGGGCGAGCCAGGCGAGGTCGGTGCAGGCGCGGCGGAGCTGCGGCAGGTCCAGGCCGGGGTCCTCGGCGATGTGCGCCAGCTCGGTGATCCAGGCGAGTGAGTCGCCCGACGTCTCGGGTTTCAGGTACTCGACCAGCGTCGCGGCGCGCTCGGAGGCGGGAGCGGCGTCCAGCAGTTCCTCGACCGCCTCTGCCGCAGGACGTCGGGCCTGCGGGGGGACGGGGCTCTGCTCCATGCTGCTCCTCGTGTCGCGGGGGCGGTCCGGGCAAGTCTCGAACGTCGAGGGGGCGAGCGTCCAGATCAGAGGCGGACGGCGGTTCGGATCAGGGCGGCCAAGGGGCGGGAGCGGGATTGGGGCGGCCAGGCGATGACGGTGGTGACCTGCGGAGCGTCCAGGACGGGGACGGCGGTCACGGACGAGTTCAGTAGGGGGATGCAGGATTCGGGGAGGACGGCCATCGCGCGGCCCAGTTCGATCAGCTGGATGAGTTGGGTGTGGTCGCGGACGGCGGGGCCCGGGCCGTCCGGGTAGGTGCCGTCCGAGTTTGGCCAGCGGGGGAGGGGGAGGTCGGCGAGGCTGCTGATTTCGGACATGCGCAGGTGGGGTTCTGTAGCCATCGCGTGGCCTGCGGGGAGGACGGCGACCTGGTTCTCGGTGCGGAGCACTTCGGCGTCCAGGCCGGATGTCGAGTCGTACGGCATGTGCAGGAGGGCGACGTCGGCGCGGCCGTCGCGGAGGTGGCGCTCCTGCTCGCCGACACCGCAGAGCTGGACGTCCACGGTGATCGCGTCGGGTTCGGCGGCGTAGGCGGCGAGGAGTTTCGCCAGCAGTTCGCCTGATGCGCCCGCTTTCGTGACGAGGACGAGCGAGGGGCTGGTGGTCGCGGCGCGGCGGGTCCGGCGGTCGGCGGCGGCGACCGCGTCGAGCGCGGCCCGGCCCTCGCGCAGGAGGACGGCGCCGGCCTCGGTCAGCGAGACCGCGCGGTGCGAGCGGTGCAGGAGGTTCACGCCGAGGCGGCGTTCGAGCTGCTGGATCGCGCGGGACAGGGGCGGCTGGGCGATGCCGAGGCGTTCGGCGGCGCGTCCGAAATGCAGTTCCTCGGCGACCGCTACGAAGTAGCGCAGTTCACGCGTCTCCATGCCGACCACGGTAGGCGCTTGCGATACCCCCTGGGTATCGCAGAGCACCCAGACGGTGTTGGAGGTGCGGCGGGGAGCGGGCGCAGGATGGCGGGCATGAGCGAGAAGACGATCGCGCTGGTCACCGGCGCGAACAAGGGGATCGGATACGAGATCGCGGCCGGGCTGGGCGCGCTGGGCTGGCGCGTGGGGGTCGGTGCGCGGGACGAGCGGCGCGGTGAGGTCGCGGTCGAGAAGCTGCGCGCGGCCGGCGTCGACGCGTTCGGCGTGCGGCTGGACGTGACGGACGACGCGTCGGTCGCGGCCGCCGCCGAGGCGCTGGACGGCCTCGATGTGCTGGTCAACAACGCGGGCGTGGTCGGCGGCATGGGACAGCAGCCGACGGCGGCCGATCTCGACGCCGTCCGGACGGCCGTGGAGACCAACGTCATCGGCGTCATCCGCGTCACCAACGCGATGCTGCCGCTGCTGCGCCGCTCGCGGTCGCCGCGGATCGTGAACATGTCGAGCAGCGTCGGTTCCCTCACGCGGCAGGCCGCGGGCGACATGGGGCCGATCTCCGTCGCCTACGCGCCGTCCAAGACCTTCCTCAACGCCGTGACCCTGCAGTACGCCAAGGAGCTCCACGACACGAACATCCTGGTCAACGCCGCGTGTCCCGGTTACTGCGCGACCGATCTGAACGGGTTCCGCGGGGTGCGGACGCCCGAGCAGGGTGCGGCGATCGCGATCCGCCTGGCCACCCTGCCGGACGACGGGCCCACCGGGTCCTTCTTCGATGACGCCGGAGTCGTCCCGTGGTGACCGTTACCAGGCGGCGGTGGTGGGGGTGAGGTCGCGGGCCGGGTAGATCACCGCTCGGATCCTGTTCAGCGCGGTCATCGTGGAGGTCCCGTAGTGATCACGTTGCGGATGACTCTAGTGATCACGTCCGACAGCCCGTGTCGACGCTGTGCGGGAACGTTCGTGGGCCGTGAGGGTGTGCGTTCGTGGGGTGGTGCGGGAGCGTCCCTGGGCGAGTCGGGTGCGGGGGTCGATAGCCTCGTCCGATGATCGGGTTGCGGGACGAGGCCGAGGCGGTGCTCCGGGGCTGGCACGCGTACGAGGTGGCGCGCGGGGCGGCGGAGATCATCGACTTCGACTGCGCGCCGTCCGCCGCGGTCGTCGAACCGGTCGACGATCGGATCGCGGTTCGGCGGCGGCTGGTCGAGCTGCGCGGGCGGGCGTCGGGGTGGCTCGCCTCGCGGCTGGACGCCGATATCGCCTTTGCCGGGGCCTTGCTGGGCGAACGGCCGCCGCTCCGGGAGTACGTCCGGGCCACGCAGGGCTGCGACGCGCTCGGTTGGACGGACGAGTACCTCGCCCACAGGCGCGATCTCGCGCGGGACGCCCTGGACGCGGTCGGGGTTTCGTGGGGTCCGGGCAGCGCGCGCGAGTTGCGGAACGTCGAGGGCCGCCTCCCGAACGAGGACGCGCCGGACGCGATCCGCGCCGCGGCCGACGAGTTCGAGCAGACCGTCCGCGGACTCGCCGGGACGACCGCGCCGTTCTCGCTCGCCATCGAGAGCGCCGACGTGGACGCCTACTGGGCGTACTGGCTGGACGGCGCGGGCAGCCGCGTCCGGCTGCGGCTCAACCTGCGGAACATCACGTTCAGCGAGGTCGCGGCCAGGCAGTTCGCGCTGCACGAGGTGCTCGGGCACGGGCTGCAGAGCGCGAGCTGGTCGGCGCACGCCGCGGCGGAGGACGTCCCGTGGGCGCGGCTGATGTCGGTACATGCCCCGCATCAGGTGCTTCTGGAGGGGCTCGCGCAGGCGCTGCCGCTGTTCGCCGCGCCGGACGACCCGATGCTGCGGACGCGTGTCCGGTTCGACCATTACAACCAGCTTGTCCGGGGGCGGCTGCATCTGGCGCTGAACGCCGGCGCCCCGGTCGAAGACCTCGTCGACCAGGCGAGGCGCGACCTGCCCTGGGCTCCGGACGATGCGATCGCCGACGTGCTGACCGACCGCGGCGTGGATCCCCGGCTGCGCTCGTACCTGTGGGCGTATCCGGCGGGTGTCGACTGGTTCGTCAGCCTTGCGGAGGCCGGTGATCCGGAGCTGAGCCGGACCGTCCTGCGGGCCGCGTACCGGGATCCGCTCACGCCGTCCGATCTCGCCGCGCTGTGGCCGGAAGGACCCGCCATCGGGGGTGGTGACCGGTGAACTACGTCCTCGCCGCCGCCTTCGCGGCCCTCGCGATCGCCGTTCTGGTCGTGCTCGGAACCGGGCTTTGGACGTTCCGTAAGGGCGACCCGCTCGAAAGCCGCGTCGTCGGGATCGGCGTCGCCGTCGCCCTTGCCGGATGCGCCCTGATGAGCCTCGACGTCCGGTGGGCGTTCTGGCTGACGCCGGTCGCCGTGATCGCCATGCTGGCCGTCATCATCCGCCGCACCGTCCGAGACCGCCGCCGCGGCTAGAGACCGTCCGAACCCGCAAGCCCTGGACGAGCGGATCCGCAGACGCGCGGACGCGAAGCCGCAAGCGCGGGCGCGGGGGCGCGGATCCGCGAGCGCAGACGCGGGGACGCGAAGCCGCGAGCGCAGACGCGGGGACGCAAAGCCGCGAGCGCGGGGGGTGGCGAAGCCGCGAGCGCGGGCGCGGGGCCGTGGAGCCGCGAGCGCAGGTGCGGGGCGTGGATCCGCGGGCGTGGTGCGGGGACGCGAAGTCGCGAGCGTGGGTACGGGGCCGTGGAGCCGCGAGCGCAGACGCGGGGACGCGGATCCGCGGGCGCGATTGCGGGACGCGAAGCCGGAGGCGTGGGTGCGGGGACGTGGATCGGCGGGCGCGGGTGCGGAGCCGCGGAGCCGTGGGTGCTGGTGCGGGACGCGAAGCCGGAGGCGTGGGTGCGGGGACGCCGAGCCGCAGGTGCGGGCGCGGGGACGTGGGCGGGGGCGGGGGGCTGCGGGTGCTGGTGCGGGACGCGAAGTTGCGGGTGCGGGTGTGGCGGGTGTTCTGGCGCGACGTGCAGGGGCGGTGCTCGAAGGGTGAGATCCAGCTTTGGGGCCGGGGCGGGTTACGGGGTGGCGGTTGCGGCTTCGCGGAGGGATGCGGCGCTGACGTGGAGGGATCCGTCGCGGGCGGCGATCGCGTCGGCCAGGGCGAGGAGCTGGGCGGACGGGAGGGGGCGGTTCCGGGAGTCGAGCAGGCGCACGCGGTAGGTGCGTTTCGGTCCCGGTTCGCGGATGTCCATCGCGATGATTCCGGTCTGCGGGCCGGACGGGTCGTCCTGCGCCTCGGCCCAGCGGATCAGGACGTCCGCGCGGGCGAGGTCCAGGCGCCGCACCTGGAAGGCGTGCTGGATGGCGAGGACATGGCCCTCAAGCCACGTCCGGTAGCGGAAGATCCGGATGGCACCCGTGATCAGCAGCGCTGAGACCGTGACGAACACGACAGTCCCGATCGTCGCTCCGGGAGCGCCGTAACCCCGTCCGAGGCCGATCGCGAGCCAGCCGAAAGGCGGCATCAGGACGACCGGAAGCAGCACCGCCTGGACCTTCGACCACCGCGTCACGCCGATGTCGAGCAGGACCGACTCGTCCACCACGGGCCCCCTCTGAACGATCACCGCCGGGCACAGTCAACCACGGCCGGACCGGGCTGCCGAGGGGGCCGTTCTAGGCCAGGAGTTCGACCTGGTCAGGGGTGCTTTCCTGTCCCGTCGCAGCTGCCTGCGCCTCCGGCGACGTCTGAGCCTGCGGCGACGCCTGGGACTTCGCCGTCGCGGGTGCCTGCTCGGTCGTCGGCGTCAGGTGCTCGGCGAGGATCGCGCGGTGCGTGACGAGCGCGGCCGCGTGGCGCTCCCGGCCCTCGTCGGTGAGGGCGACGAAGACGCCGCGGCGGTCGGACTCGCACATGCCGCGCTCGACCAGCCCGCCCTTCTCCAGCCGGGCGATCGTCCGGGAGAGGGCGCTCTGGCTGAGGTACATGTCGGAGGCGATCTCCTGGACGCGGCGCTTGTCGCAGCCGGCCTCGACGAGGCGGTCCAGGGTCTCGAACTCGCTCATGGTCAGACCGTGGGCGTCGTGGAGCGCGCGGTCGAGCGCGCAGGCGACCGCGTTGTAGCAGGTCACCAGCGACCGCCACTGGTCTACCAGGCCGGGGTGGGGTGCCATGGCCGCATCCTACCCCGCGAGCGCATCAGATGCACGCGAATTAAATTCGGACGAAATTAATGCTTGGACATTGAATGCATGTGCATGTATCGTCCTCCGACGTGACCATCACCGAAACCTCCCAGGCGTCCCCGACCGGAGCGCCGGCGTCCACCGAGGCGCCGGCCGAGCAGAGCTGGACCCCCAGGCTGTGGGGTGTGCTCGCGGTGCTGTGCGCCGTCCTGTTCCTCGACGGGCTGGACGTGTCGATGGTGGGCGTGGCGCTGCCTTCCATCGGTACCGAGCTCGGCCTGTCCACCACCTCGCTGCAGTGGATCGTCAACGGCTACGTCCTCGGCTACGGCGGCCTGCTGCTCCTCGGCGGCCGCACCGCCGACCTGCTCGGGCGCCGCCGCGTGTTCCTGATCGCGCTCGGCGTCTTCGCCGTCGCCTCCCTCATCGGAGGGCTCGTCAACGACGGGACGCTGCTGATCGCGACGCGCTTCGTCAAGGGACTGGCCGCCGCGTTCACCGCGCCGACCGCCCTGTCCATCCTCACCACCACCTTCCACGAGGGGCCGGCCCGCAACCGGGCGCTGTCGGTCTTCTCGGTGTTCGGCGCGAGCGGCTACTCCTCCGGGCTGATCCTCGGCGGGCTGCTCACCAGCGTCGGCTGGCGCTGGACGTTCCTGACCCCGGTCCCGCTGGCGCTGCTGGCCCTGGTCGTCGGCATCGCGCTGATCCCGAAGGACAAGCCCGCCGCCGAGGGCGGCCACGACCTGGTCGGCGCGATCACCCTCACCACCGGGATGCTGCTGGCCGTCTACACCGTCGTCACCGCGCCCGACCGCGGCTGGCTCGACCCGCTCACCATCGGCTCGATCGTCGTCGCCGCGGCCCTGCTCGCCGGTTTCGTGATCACCGAGCAGAAGGTGCGGCACCCGCTGATCCGGCTCGGCATCCTGCGGGTCGGGACGATCGTCCGCGCGAACGTCAGCATCATCGCCCTGTTCGGGTCCTACATGAGCTTCCAGTTCATGATGACCCTCTACCTGCAGGACGTGCTGCACTGGTCGCCGCTGCGGATGGCGTTCGCGCTGCTCCCCGCCGGGATCATCGTCGCGGTCGGCTCGCCCTTCGTCGGCCGCCTGATCACCCGCTGGGGCACCTCGCGCCTGATCATCAGCTCGATGGTGTCGCTCGCGCTCGGCTACGTCTGGTTCCTCAGCACGGCCGGGAACACCCCGAACTACGCGTTCACCATCTTCCCGACCATGATCCTCCTGGGCGGCGGCTTCGCCTTCGGCTTCTCGTCGATCATGGCGCAGGCCACCGACGGCATCGAGGACTCCGAGCAGGGCCTGGCCTCCGGCCTGGTCCAGACGTCCGGCCAGGTCGGCGCCGCGCTCGTGCTGGCGGCCGTCACCGCGCTCGTCGCCACCGACTCCAACGCGGGCGGCGGCTTCGCCCCCTTCCAGCCCGGCCTCAACCTGGTCACCGGCGTCGCCATCGTCGGCCTGCTCTTCAACATCGTTCCTCTCCTCGCTCTGAACCGCTCCCGGGCGGCCGCCGCCGACCCCATCGAGCCCTGACCCACCCGGTCGGCCCGGCACTCCCCGGCCCGACCCACCCAGGCACGACCCGCCCCGGGCCGCAGCTCCGCACCAGCGGACCTGCGGCCCGACGCACATCCACCCACCCCCACCCGCCGTCTGCCACTGACACAGCCGCCAGCAACAGCCCGGCGCGTCCGCGAGCCGAACCGGCGCGCTGCTTCTCCGCGGCCCGCGCGGCGTGGTCTTCGGCCCGTGCCGCGCGGCCCTTGCGCACGCAGGCCGTGGCCAGTGCGGCGTGCCCTTTGCGTGGGGCGCGCCGCTTGGTGGCTGTTACGTGGGGCGCTTCCAGAAGGGGGTGCGGGGGGTGGTCGGGGGCTGGGTGGGTTCTTGGGGCGTGTTGGGAGCGGGGGTGTTCGGGGCTTCGGGGGCTGGGGGGAGGGGGATGTGGGTGCGGATGCAGGCTTCGAGGGTGGTGGTCAGGGTCGTCCACAGCTTCGTGGTGACCTCGGCGAGGCTGGTCTCAGAGGGGGCGAGGGTGCGGTAGTTCTCGATGTCCTTGTGCAGCTTGGTGATGGACGCGCTGACCTGCGGGCTCACGGGCCTGCCGCCGGACAGCAGGTCACTCAGGAACGGCAGCGAGTGGTCGAGCAGGTAGGCGGCGCGATCGGATTCGACGACCGCCTTCATGCGGTCGAGTTCCTCCCGGAGGACGTTCACGGGCCAGGGGAGGTCGGCGGCATTGGGGAGGGGCGGGACGACGGCGGGCTCGGCCGCTGTGTCAGCCGGCTTGGCCGCGAAGGGGTCGGTGAGCTCCTCTTCCCGCTTCGGGTCCTGGGGGTTGGGGCCGGTCGGGCGTGGGCCGGGCTTGGGGGTTGCGGGGGTGCCTCCGAATCCCGGTGAGCCTGCGGGGCGGTCGGAGCGGCGGGCGGGCGGGACGTCGCTCGGTCCGGTGCGGCGGCGGGCCCTGCGTGGCGCGGGCGGGCGTGGCGCGGGCGGGCTCGGAGGGGGCGTGGTGTCGCCTTTCAGGAAGTCCGGGACGTCGACCTCGTCGTCGACCAGGTAGGCGTCGCCGTCCATGTCGTCTTCGACCAGGCCGCGGTAGAGGCTGCCGCGATAGGGGCCCGCAGGCCGGGCGGGCATGGCCCTCGGGGCGGCAGGGGCGCTGTAGGCGCTCGGAGCGGGCGGGACGGGCGGGCCGCCAGGGGCCATGGGGGCGGAGCCGGCGGCTGGCATGCTTGCCGCGGCGACGGGCATGCCGTAGCCGGCGGACTGGTCCCAGCCGTCGGGCAGCTCGACCGGCTGGGTGACGCGGTGCGGGGTGCTGCCATCGGTGGCGACGCGGGTGTCGACCGCGACGAACGCGGTGAAGCGGCACAGGACGCCGAAGCGCAGGGACGTGGCGACGATGCGCTGCTCCAGGTCGTCCGAAGCGTGCGCGGCGTAGCGGTCTTCCAGGTCGCGCAGGTGAGCGCGCGCCCAGAGCGCGGCGGACATCGGGGCGTCGGTGCGGACGCCCTGAGCGCGGTGTTCGCGCGGCGAGCCGTCCGGAGCGCGGCCGTGCAGGACGACCGTTCCGGACGGTTCGCCCCGGTAGCGGCCGGTCACGACCAGGGGGACGCCGGGGAAGATCGCGCCCAGGCGCTGCGGGGCGATCGTGTCGGTGAGCAGCTCCAGGCCGTCCGGGCGCAGGGCGAGGTCGGTGGCCAGGGGCGTGCCCACCCGGTGGTGGACGCGTTCCATCGCCTCGTCGAGCCGGTCTTCGGACTCGACCAGCTCGCAGTGGCCGCCGCCGACGGACGCGAGCCGGTTCAGGAAACCGGCATTCACGGCGCGGTCGATGCCCACCGTGTGCACGCGGACATCGCGGAGGACGGGCGTGAGGCGGCCGAGGATCTGGTCTTCGTTGCCGACCTGGCCGTCCGTCACCAGGACCAGGACGCGGTCGCGGCCGGGAGCGGAGGCGCCTAGAAGGGTGGCCGCGCGGGACAGCGGTTCGAGCATCTCGGTGCCGCCGCGGGCGTTGACGGTCGCCAGGTGCTCGACGGCGCGGAAGCGGTTGCGGTCGGTGCCGGGTGAGAGGGATGAGCCGAGTTCCGGCGGGAACTCGACGGTGTTGTCGAACGACATGACGGTGAAGCGGTCGTCGGGCGTGAAGGTGTCGACGATGCGCGCGGCGGCGCGGCGCGCGGCGACCATCTTCCAGCCGTGCATGCTGTACGAGCGGTCGAGGGCGAGCACCACGTCGCGCGGGCGCGCGGGAGCCGCCTCGGCGGACGGCAGGACGGTCAGGGTGAAAGTGCCCTCGTCGCCCTCCGCGTCCGGCGCGAGCGTGAGCGAGGCGTCGCCCTCGGCGGGCGCGGCGTACACCAGGCGCAGGATGAAATCGCGGTTCAGCCGTTCGCCGGGATGCAGGCGCACGGTCGTGCGTCCGCCCGCGGAGTCGTCGCCGGACTCCTCGGCGACGACGTGCAGCGCCGAGCGGATCTCGGTGAGCGGCAGCGCGCCCGGATCGATATCGACCGCGAGCGAGAGCGCCACCGGGTTTGGGAAGCCGGGCAGCAGGACCGGCGGGGTGATGCGGGACGCGTCCGGCACGGCATCGGTGTCGGAGGCGTATCCCGTGCCCGCCGCGTCGTCGTCCAGGGCTGCGCCGGGGATGTAGCGCGGCGGCACCACCAGCGGGAACCGGAACGTCGCTTCGCCTGATGTGGTCGCCTCGCCGGTCTCGCCCGTGGTGTCGACGTCGCCCGTGGAGGCGGCCTCGAAAGGCAGCGGCTGGTTGAGGACGAGGTGTACGGTCACCCGCTCGCCGGGCAGGATGTTGCCCGCGCGCATGGTGAAGACGTCCGGACGGTCCGCTTCGGCGATGGCGGCACGGCGGCCCGAGGCGATCGCGGTGTCGTACTCCTGGCGGGCCTGGCCGCGCTCCTTCAGGACGCCTTCGACCACGCGGTCGGCGGCCTCCATGCGCAGCGACGTGACGGCCGCGCGGTCGGGCAGCGGGAAGACGTAGGTGGCCTCCAGCGGCACGTCGAAGGGGTTGCGGAAGCCCTGCACGACGGTGACGGACGCGGCCAGGCCGGTCACGGCCGCGTGCACGTCGACCGAGTCGAGCGGCAGGTTGCCCTTCTCGGTGCTGAGCGCGCCCAGCCCCCCGTCCGGGACCGGAGGGGCGGCGGGTTCGGGGAGCGGGGTGATGCGCACGGTCACTGGTGCCTCCCGGGCGAGTGTCGGTAGGAGCCGTCGCGGTCGGAGGGGTCGAGCAGTCCGCGACGGCGGAGGGTGTCGAGCAGTGGTGCGGCCGATTCCGCGATGGCGGCGAGGTCGTCCTCGCCCAGGTGCCGCGTTTCGACGACGAGGGTGACGCCGGGCACGAGCCGGACTCCCTGCACGAGGGCGGGCACGTCGACCGGAGCCGGGCGCGGCGCTACTCCCGGAGCCGGGCGCGGTGCTACCTCCGGCCGTGGAGCGCCTTCCGGAACCGAGCGCGGCGCGGTGCCCGGATGGAACCGCGAGTCGGGCCGGACGGTCCAGAAGGCGTCCCGCCGGTGAGCGATGTCGATGTCGCTTCGGACGCTGTCCGCGACGCCGCCGGCGCCCTCGATCGCCTCGCCCCCGTCGTCACTGTCACTGTCATCGGCGACGGCGAGTGCGTCCGCTGGTTCGACGGGGACGGCGCCGACCGGTTCGTCGAACGGGCTACCCGCCCGTTCGCCAGGCGTGGTGCCCGCCCGTTCGACGGACGTGGCGCCCGCCGGTTCGGAGGGAGCGGCACCCGCCGGTTCGGCAGCGGGCTCGCCGGGGGCGGGCAGGGCGATGCGGCGTAGGACGGAGTCGGGCGCGCCGGCCAGCTCGATCTGGATCTCGGCGATCGAGCGACCGGCGGCCTGGCGCCGCTTGACGGCGAGCAGCTGGAGCAGGTGCCGGGGGCCGTAGAGGGCGGTGCGGCCCCGGCGGCCGAGCGGCGGGTCGAGCAGGCCGATGCTGGTGTACCAGCGGACGAGCCGCTCGTTCGGAAGGTCGCGGACGCGCCCGTTGACCCGCGGGACGCCGTCGGCGGCCAGGGCGGCCGCCGCGCGCTCCGCCAGTTCGCTGATCGTCCAGGTCTCGTCCACGCTCCGATGGTGACACTGTCATCGTGACACTGTCAAACCAGGAGCGCGAGAAACTCAAACTCCTTGCCCGGACCGCCTCGCTGTCGCACGCTGGCAGCGCGGGCCGGTGGCCGGACGGGCCGGCCGGACCGCCCCACCTGACCTGCCGGGATCGGCCGGTCGGGCCTGTACGTCGAGCGGGCTGGACGGACGAGAGGGGCCAGGCGTTGGGCAACAACCAGGCCGAGTCGTCCGAAAGCGGGCAGGCCGAGCCGCCCGAAGCGGGAGCTTCCGCCCGATCGCGCCACCGGGCTCTCGCCGCCGAGTTCCGGTTCGAGCGGACGGCCGTCGGGGTCGTCCTCGCCACCGCGGTCGGCGTCATGGTCGCCGGAATCGCGGTCTGGTGGGTCGGCGCGGCGGCCGCCGGAGCCGTCTTCGCCGGGCATGCCGTTTACGTTTGGGTTCGTCCGGGGCCGTTGGCCGATTGGAGGCGCGGGGCGCGCGCGGAACGCCGAACGGGACGCCGCCTGTCCGAACTCGTACCGGCTTCTGGATTTCGCATCCTGCACGACCGGAGGCTCCCGGGCGCGCGAGGCAGGAACCTCGACCACCTCGTCATCGGCCTCACAGGTGTGTATGTGATCGTCAGCCGCGGATGGCGTCCCGGTGTAGCGGTACGTGAGGAGCAGGGACGTTTGCTCGTCGGCCGCCGTCCGCTGAACGAGCCCATTGGGGTGGCGGTGAAGGCGGCCGGCATCGTTGGCGAGTTGCTGGCGGACGGCCTCGGAGCGCCCGTGGAGGTCGGATCGATAGTGGCGGTCCATCGCGCGCGCGTGCCACGCGATGGCATCCGGTTGCAGGGTGTGTTGGTGCTGTCCGCGCGCGAGCTGGCACGCGTGCTCTCGGGTCGTCCGGTGATTTACACGACCGCTCAGGTGGACGCCATTGCGGCCGTTGCCGAACGCTCACTTCCGCCCATGCGGCGCCAATTATCGCTTAAATAGTCCCAGGTGAAGTGCGCTCCCAGTGTTCTAACGCAGAGTGTTCGAAGCGATGCCGCCTGCGAGACGGCGCAGGCAGCGACCGGGCAGTGTCAAAGCTGTCAAACGCGGACAAGGTGACCATAGAGGGCAATTCAACGATCAGCGAACAATTGCCGTCGAGTGCGACCGGCGATGACCGCCGAATCTTTGAAATTGCGGGTAAAAGGCGGATGGACCCTTTACCTTTCTGCTCATGGACGACCAACTCCTGGTCGAAGCGCTGCGCGCGCGGGACCCGGGTGCACCCGCCGCCGTCTACGACACCTACGCCGAACCGCTCTACGCCTACTGCTGGATGCGCCTGCGCGAGCAGGACGCCGCACGCGCCGCCGTCCGGGACGCGTTCGTGGTGGCCGAGGCGCAGATCGAGCGGTTGGGTGACCCCGGGCTCCTCGCGCCCTGGCTCTACGCCATCACCAGGCTGGAATGCGATCGCCGCGGGGCGGACCAGGAACGCGCCCCGGATCTCCCCGTCGCCAGCCACGACCAGGACGACGTCGATGAGCGCGTGCTGGCATGGCGGGCCGTGGCCGCCCTGCCGCCGAGCCATCGCGAATTGCTGGACCTGCACGTCCGGCACGAACTCACGACCGATGCCATCGCGCGCGTGACGAGGACGCTGCCCAGGCAGGTCGAAGAGGAACTGGAATTCGCGGCTCTCGAACTGGAGACCGCCCTGACCGCGGAGATCCTTGCGGACCAAGGCCCGTTCGGTTGTCCGGAACGCGCAACGCTCCTGCGCGCGCGCCGCGGAGACCTCACACCCCTGCTCCGGGAAGAACTCGCTCTCCACGCGGGCCAGTGCGAGGAATGCGCTGCGTTCAAGCCGCGCACCGTGTCCGCGGCGAAGGTCTTCAGGCTCCTGCCCTGGGCTCCGCTACCGGACGACCTGCGCGAGCGCGTGCTCGACAGCTTTCTCGATGCCGAGCTGGTCGGCTACCGGCTGTTCATCGCTACACGGATCACGGACTACACAGCGGAGGGATTTCCCATATGGCCCCAGCGTTCCGCGCTCGCGCGCAGGGTGACGTGGCGTCGCCGCACGTCCCATAGCGCGTCCTTGCCGCCCGACGCGGACGAGACCAAAACAGACGAACTGGCAGTTTTGGAAACGGACGAGGACCACGCCGCTAAGAGCAACAAGGCACGTCCTGAGTGGCGGTCGCTGAAGTTCATGGCGGCTGCCGTAGCGGCTCTGGTGCTGCTCTTCGGGGCGAGCCTGGCCGCTTTCCTGGCCCTGACCGGGCGGGTCGACGGAACGCACGGCATCGCGGGCGGAGCGGGGGCCCGCCCGACGATGCAGCCTTCCAACGGCCTGAACGGCGCAGGTGCGCTGGACGACACCGGGCACAACGACGCGACCCCGGTCTCGGCCACGTACCCACTCGGTGCCACGGGATCGGCCGCTCCGCCCACGGCGTTGCCGTCGCCTCCTGCGCCCGCGAGGGAGTACCAGCCCGGTGGGGACCAGAGCCCCGACGGACCCAATTCCGCCCTGTCCGCGTCCCCGCTCTACCTTGACCTGGCGGACGGCTCGGACGGACAGATCCAGCTGTACGCGGGCAACGAGCCCGTCTCGTGGCGCGCGCGGGTGAACGGTCCTGTGCGCCTCTCCGCGTCGTCGGGGAACCTTGCGCCAGGGCAGAGCACCACGATCGACGTTCACGTCTCCCGCGCGCCCAGCGACCAGGGCGAAGCCGTCATCGAGTTCGTCCCAGGTGGGCCGTGCGTCCACGTCACTTGGCGCAGCGCCCCTTCATCACCGCCCGGCCAAGGGCAGGGGCCTGGAACGCCGCCCACCGGCCCGCCGCCTACGGGACCCGGCTCTTCCACCCCGCCATCCACCCCGCCATCCTCTCCGCCGTCTACGCCGCCATCCGAACCGCCGTCTACGACGACGCCTCCACCATCGACGTCCACCCCGCCGACTACGCCACCGTCGAGCCCGCCACCGTCCTCGCCCTCGCCGCCGCCCTCGTCCCCCTCGACGAGTAGCGAACCGCCGCCGCCGCAGACGTCGTCCTCCCGCAGCATCCCGGCCGAGACGGATTCCAGTTCGCCGCCTGTCACGGGCCGTTGAGGACGGGTGCCATGGGCGAGACCGTGCTGGCGTTCCGACCGGAAGCCCGCGTGAACCCGCAGCCGGTTCCGGAGGAACTCGCGCGCCTGGTGAGGGAGGTCCAGCGCGTCCCCTGGCCGCTGTGGACCGAGCCGGCCACCAGAACGCGCCGCGAGGTCGCCGAGCTTTGCCGCCTGCAAACGGCCCGCGGCCTGACCGTCCTCGCGCTGCTCGCCCTGGGCGGGCGCGAGGGGCCGGGAAACCACCCACCTGCTACGGACACGCCGCGAACCGCCGAGACACGCCGAGTTCAGGTCGATCCGGACGTTGCGGAGGCCGGTGATCACCTGTGGCGCTGGCTGACGGCGACGAACCGCCTCGCCGGGCCACGCCAGCAGTGGATGTACGGCGTCGTGGACCGCATGCCCGGCGCCGTCCGGGAACTCGCCGTGGCCAACTGGACGTGGGCGTTGGGGACGTCCCACGGCGGCCAGGTCACGTCCGCGTTCCTTGCGGGCGGAGCCTATCCGGACGACGGCTACTCCGCCGCACACGCGACCGTTGCGCTGCTGAGGTTGTGGGAGCGGCGACCTGAGAGCCGTCCGCAGATCGCCGCCGCGTGGGCCGCGACTCGTACGCCCGCGGACTGGTGCAAGGCCGCCGAACTGAGCGCGGCCTACGGCGCACCGGTCCCGATCTTCAGCTACCCGCGTGGAGCGCTGCCCGACCGCACGTCCGTCCGCCCTTGGGCGGCCCGTCTGTTCGGCCTGGAGGGCCCGCACCGCTGCGCCTGATGAGTGGATGCGCGCCGGGGCCAGCGAGGGGCCGGATCGCTGCGCCTGATGGGGAGGGCGATACGGCGGTGACGGAAGTTCATATCGAGCCCGAAGGCAATTACTGTAAGTAGCTGCTCTTCGCTCAGTGTGAATTCCGCCAGGGGAGGACCGTGTTTCCCTCGATGTGTACCCTGACGCCCCGACGATGCGCGAGTCCCGCGACGTCCAGTAGCACGTCGGTCTCCCGCGAGGCGGCACTGCGGTTCGCCGCCCTCTCCACCGGAATCGCGATCGGCACCGGAATCGCGGTCGGCCTCACCGCGGCCCCTGCGTCGGCCTATGCCGCCCCTGTGTCCGCCCAGTTCGCGCGTACCGTCCATAAGCCGCCCCCTGGTCCCCGCGACATGGCGAAGAGCAAGGAAGACGTCCAGAAGAGGGCCGAAGCGGTCGGACGCGCCAAAGCGCAGCTCGCGCAGGCGGACGGCGAGCTGGAGCGTCTGGCCGTGGCCGCCGAGGCGGCCGTGGAGCGCTACAACGGCGAACGGGTCAAGCTGGAGCGTTCGCAGCAGGAGTACCAGGCGGCGCAGAAGCGCATGGCCGACGCCCAGCAGCGCTATACCGACACGCAACGGCAACTGGCGTCCTTCGCCGCCGACGCGTACCGGCAGAACACAGGCTCCTCGCCATGGGCCGCCGTCATCGCGGGTGAGGGCGGACCGCAGGGCTTTCTGGACCGGGCCGGCATGGTCGAGGTCCTCGCGCGCGAGCGCACCGAGGTCATCAAGCGGGTCGAGGCGTCCAGGAACGTCGCGGACGTGTTCCGGCGCGAGGCCAAGCGGGCGTTCCAGGACCAGCAGACCGCTACCAAGCAGGCCGAGCAGGCGAAGGGCGACGCGCAGCGGATCCTGGAGCAGCAGAAGGCCGTCGTCGTGCGCATCAACGCCCAGAAGCAGCGGCTAGAGCAGAGCCTAGGCGTGGCTCGTGCGCGCGCGTCCGAACTCGCTCAGACGGCCGAAGAGGCCAAAGAGCGCCAGGGCTACTCCGGCCTCGCGGCCGGATCCGGGCTAGGGGCCCGCGTCGTACGCGCCGCGCTCAAGTGGGTGGGGACGCCCTACTCGTGGGGTGGGGGAAGCTTCAGCGGCCCCAGCTACGGCATCGAGCAGGGGACCAACACGTTCGGTTTCGACTGCTCGGGACTGGCGCTCTATGCGTGGGATAAGGCGGGCGTCCGCCTGGACCACTGGACGGGCACCCAGTGGACGTCCGGCCCGCATGTCCCCCTGGACCGGCTCAGGGCGGGGGACCTGGTCTTCTTCGCCAAGAACAAGTCCGACCCGGACACCATCCACCACGTGGGGATCTACATCGGCCGGGGGCGCATGGTCGAGGCGCCCTACACCGGGTCCAACGTGCGGATCTCCTCCATCTGGCGCGGAGATCTGATCGGCGCCACCCGGCCTGCCGGATGACGCCGTGACCACGCGGAACGGGGACGGCAGCGGCCGTCCCCGGCGGTCAGTGACCGCCCAGATCGGCGAACCGCTTGCGGGAGCGCTCGACCTCGACCTCGGCCTCGACACGGCCGACCCAGTTCGCGCCCTCGACGGACTTGCCGGGCTCCAGGTCCTTGTAGACCTCGAAGAAGTGCTGGATCTCCAGGCGGTCGAACTCCGGCACGTGGTGGATGTCGCGCAGGTGCTCCATCCGCGGGTCGGTCGACGGGACGCACAGCACCTTGTCGTCGCCGCCCGCCTCGTCGGTCATCCGGAACATGCCCACCGCGCGGCACTTGATCAGGCAGCCGGGGAAGGTCGGCTCCTGGAGGATGACCAGCGCGTCGAGCGGGTCGCCGTCCTCGCCCAGGGTGTCCTCGATGAAGCCGTAGTCGGCCGGGTACTGCGTCGAGGTGAACAGCATGCGGTCGAGCCGGATGCGGCCCGACTCGTGGTCCACCTCGTACTTGTTCCGGCTGCCCCGCGGAATCTCGATGGTGACGTCGAATTCCAAGATGTCCTCCGCTTTCCGCGTGGTCGCGGTCATAGTCTGTACATGCCGTGGCGGCGCAGGCCGTACGGCCGGGTTTCCCCTGCTTCGCACGCCCGACCCCTGGCGGGTGGGCGGCGAGGATCGCTGCCCCTTATATCGTGGCGCGCGTCCTCACGCGCGGGCGAGGACGCAACTATAAGGATGTCGCACGTTGGTGAGTGCTGAGTTGGCGAGGGGCGTCCCGGTCGTGGCACGTGCTCGGACGCTCGCCTTGGGCACACTGGCCCTGCTCAATGTTTTCGCAGTGATAGCCGCCCTTGCAGTGGTGAAACTCACACCTGCCAGGCACCTTTCGCCGCAGCCCCCTTCGGTCGCCGCGCACGAGCCGGTGCCGACCTCGGCCGGACTGGCCGCGGCCGACCCGCTGGCGGCGCGGGCCCCGAACCCGGCGACGCTCGCCGCGCGGCTGTCGGCGGTGCTGAACCAGCCCGGTCCGAAGATCAACGCCGTGGTGATCGACGCGGTGACGCGGCGCCCGCTGTTCGCGCAGCGCGCCGACAAGGCCGCCACACCGGCGTCCACCACCAAGCTCGCCACGTCCGTGGCCGCGCTCGCCGCGCTGGGGCCGCAGCACCGCATCACTACGCGGACGGTCCGCGGCGCTGACGGAAGCGTCGTTCTCGTAGGCGGCGGCGACCCCACCCTTACGGCGCAGCCGCAGAAGCCGGGGACGAGCCGTCCCACCTATGCGTCGCTGGTGGACCTGGCCAGGCAGACCGCCGGCTCCCTCACGCGCGCGGGGGTGCGGCAGGTACGGGTCGACTATGACGCGTCCGCTTACCAGGGATCGCGCATAGCCCCTGGTTGGAAGCCCAATTACATCCCCGACGGCGAGATCGCGCCTATGACGGCCCTGACCGTCGATGAAGGACGCATCGGAGGCCCCGGCGCGCACGCGCAGCCGCGCGTTCCCGATCCGCCGGTCGCGGCCGTCCAGACGTTCGCGAAGCTGCTGGGCCGTTTCGGCATCTCGGCAAAGGCGGGACGGCGCAACTCCGCCGGTGCGGGGACGCAGCAGCTCGGGGCGGTCCAGTCGCCTCCGATCTCCGCGCTCATCGAGCACGCCATGACCGAGAGCGACAACGACGTGGCCGAGGCCATGGCCAGGCAGGTCGCCATCAAGAAGGGCCTGCCGCCGAGCTTCGAGGGCGGCGCGCGCGCCGTCCGCGAGACGCTCGCGGGCCTCGGCATCACCGATGGCGTGGACGTCTCGGACGGCAGCGGCCTCTCCACCCGCAACCAGATCACGCCGCTCGCGCTCGCGCGCCTGGCCGCGCTCGCCGCGTCCCCGCAGCGTCCGGACCTGCGCGCGGCCATCACCGGCATGCCGGTGGCCGGGTTCACCGGGACGCTCGCCCCGCCCCGGTACACCACTCCTGCGAGCGCGGGGGGAGCGGGCGTGATCCGCGCCAAGACCGGCACCCTGTCCGGGGTCAACACCCTCGCGGGCCTCGCCACCGACGCGGACGGGCGCCTGCTCGCGTTCGCCTTCATGGCCGGTGACGGCAAGACGTCCGTGGACCCGGGCAAGCTCGACCAGCTCGCCGCCGTCCTCGCCGGCTGCGGCTGCTGACCCGCGTCCCCCGCACGCGCGCGAAGGCGGGGCCGCGTGCGAGATCGCCTCGCGCATATGCGCTCGTGGGGTGGGGAGATAACCAGAACGGCTGTTCGTTGAACGGACGTGCAGGGCGCTCCGGCGCCGGATCGCGAACGTACGGTGGGTGGACATGAGCGCCTCAATGATCGACTGGAACGTCGCGGTGCAGACCGGGACCCGGCTCGTCCGGCCCGGGCCCCAGGTGGAGCCCGCCGAGGCCCGCGAGGTGGTGACCCAGCTGCGCGAGCTGTCCCGCATCGCGCACGGGCACGTGAAGGACTTCACGGGCCTCCCCATCGAATCCGACCCCGCCCCCGCGACGATCGTGGACCGCCCCGGCTGGATCAGGACGAACGTGGACGGGTTCCGGGTCGTCCTGGAGCCGTTGATGGAGCGCATGGCCGAGCAGCGCGGACCGGGGCTGCTGAGCGGCGGCCCTGGCGGAACCGTTGTGCAGGCCGTCGGTTCGCGTGTGACGGGCATGCAGGTAGGCGCGATCCTGGCGTACATGGCGGGACGGGTGCTCGGCCAATACGAACTGTTCCTGCCGCCGGACCCTTCGGGCGAAGCCCCTACGGGACGGCTCACCTTGGTCGCGCCCAACATCGTCTCCGTTGAGCAAGAGCTGGACGTTGACAAGCGCGACTTCCGCCTGTGGGTGTGCCTACACGAGGAGACCCACCGCGCCCAGTTCACCGGCGTTCCTTGGCTCCGCTCATACGTGCAGGACCAGATGACCGAGTTCCTGCTCGCGTCCGACCTCGACCCCGGCGCCATGCTGGACCGCCTGCGGGACGCCGCCGAAGCCGTCGCGGACGCCGTGCGCGGGGGCGAGGGCAACCTCATCGACGCGATCCAGACACCGGGCCAGCGCGCGATCCTCGACCGGCTCACGGCCGTGATGACGCTGGTCGAAGGGCACGGCGACTACGTGATGGACGCGGTCGGGCCCGAGGTCGTGCCGTCCGTCCGGCAGATCCGCGACCGGTTCCAGGGCCGCCGCGAGGGCGGCTCCCGCCTGGACCGGACGATCCGGCGCCTGCTCGGCATCGACCTGAAGATGAAGCAGTACGCGGAGGGCTCCCGGTTCGTCCGGAGGGTCGTGACCGAGGTCGGTATGGCCCAGTTCAACCGTGTCTGGGAGTCGCCGGAGACGCTCCCGACGCACGCCGAGATCAAGGAGCCGGCCCTGTGGATGAACCGCGTCCTCGACCCGCCCGCGGTGGACGCGCCGCCGCCCGAGGCCAGCGAGGCCTGACACCCGCGCGAGGCTTGCCTCGTGCGCGCGCGGACGCGACTCGTGCGCGTGCGGGCGCGAAGGGGCTGGTCAGCGTGCGTGGAGGCCCGTCCAGCCTGATCGGCGGGCGCGGGAACGTCCGAGGGGCGTGGTACTGGTTGGCGCATGGGGCCTGATCCGGCGGTGGCGGCGGTGCGGCTGGCGGTGCGGCGTGCGCTCGCCGGCCTGCCGCCGGGTGCGATGACACTGGTCGCGTGCAGTGGCGGAGCCGATTCGCTCGCGCTCGCGGCCGCGCTCGCGTTCGAGGCTCCGCGGTCGGGCCGTCCGGCGGGCGGGGTGACGGTGGACCACGGCCTCCAGGACGCCTCGCACGAGCATGCCGAGCGGGTCGTCCGGACGATGGCGACGCTCGGGCTCGACCCGGCGGGCTCGGTAGCGGTCAGCGTCGGAACCGAAGGCGGGCCCGAGAACGCAGCGCGCGTGGCCCGGTACGAGGCGCTCGACCGGACGGCGCGGCGGCTGCGCGCGGGCGCGGTCCTGCTCGGCCATACGCGCGACGACCAGGCCGAAACCGTCCTGCTCGGGCTCGCGCGCGGGTCCGGGGCGCGCTCGTTGGCGGGCATGCCGTCTTCATTCGTGCGGAGTGATGTTCGCTACGAACGGCCGCTGCTCGACCTGGATCGTGCCACGACCCGTCGCGCCTGCGAGGCGCTCGGCCTGGAACCCTGGGACGACCCGCACAACGACGACCCGTCCTACACGCGCGTGCGCGTCCGGCGAGAGGCCCTGCCGACGCTGGAACGCGCCCTCGGCCCCGGTGTCGCCGAGGCCCTGGCGCGCACGGCCCGCCTCCTCCGGGACGACGCGGACGCGCTCGACGCCCTCGCCGACGACGCCCTCGCGCGCGCCCGCGAAACAGCCCGCGAACCAGGAGACACCCCTCCGGACGATGAGGCGGGGCTCGCGGTCGACGTGCTCGAAGGGCTTCCCCGGGCCGTCCGCACCCGTGTCCTGCGGACCGCGGCGATCGAGGCGGGCAGTCCAGCGGGTACGCTCGCGGCCGTCCACGTCGACGACGTGGACCGGCTGGTCACGGGGTGGCGCGGGCAGCGGCACGTGGACCTCCCCGGGGGCATCCGCGCGTACCGGCGGTGTGGCAGGCTGCTGTTCGGCCGGGAATGACGCCGCGGCGTACGCGAATCGGCACGCTGAGTGCCGGATCGCTCGTCCTGGAACGCTCCCGACCGGCACGCCGCAACAACCGGACATACGCACGCACGCTGACCGTCTCGACGAGGGTGGGGTAGTGGACGAGAAGGACCTGGGCGCCGACCTTTCCAAGGTGCTGATCCCGGAGGACGTCCTCCAGGCCAAGGTCAGGGAGCTGGCCGCGCAGATCGACGCCGACTACGCGGGCAAGGACCTGCTGCTCGTGGGCGTGCTCAAGGGCGCGGTCATGATCATGGCCGACCTCGCGCGCGCGCTGCACACGCCGGCGTCGATGGACTGGATGGCGGTCTCGTCCTACGGGTCGGGCACCAAGTCGTCCGGTGTGGTGCGGATCCTCAAGGACCTCGACACCGACATCCTCGACCGGCACGTGCTGATCGTCGAGGACATCATCGACTCCGGGCTGACGCTGTCCTGGCTGATCAGCAACCTGCGCTCGCGCGGGCCCGCGTCCCTGGAGATCTGCGCGCTGCTGCGCAAGCCGGAGGCGGTCCGCACCGAGATCGACTGCCGCTACCTCGGTTTCGACATCCCGAACGAGTTCGTGGTCGGGTACGGGCTGGACTACGCGGAGAAGTACCGCAACCTGCCGTTCGTGGGCACGCTGGCCCCGCACGTGTACGGCGGCGCCGCGGAATGACCCGCGCCGCCGAATGAGGCGCCTCGCGGGGGCACCGGACGGGAACGAGCCGCCGCCGCGAGGATCCGGGACGGGAAAGAGGCGCCTCCGCGGGGGTCTGGAACAACGGGCCCGCGCGGAACGTTGCAAACTCTGGTGACGGGTATATCGAATGGATCAGGGGATCGGCGCTGGCTGCGTCCCCTGTGTTCCGCGGTGTACCGTCAGTGTCCCGGGCCTTCGGGCATGGGAGAGTTCTGAGGTGGCCGCACCGGCGGGTCTCGCTTCCGCGAGGCGCCCGCCCGGCTCGGAGCCGGTTCGCGAGGGCGCCCGTCCCCGCGGGGACGGGCGAGGATCGCAATGTCAGGAGGGACGGGGCCCGGAGGGGTTACCGGATAAATGGACGTGAAGCGCTATTTTCGCGGGCCGCTGCTGTGGATCCTG
Source organism: Actinomadura rupiterrae (assembly GCF_024172125.1). Taxonomy (GTDB): domain Bacteria; phylum Actinomycetota; class Actinomycetes; order Streptosporangiales; family Streptosporangiaceae; genus Spirillospora; species Spirillospora rupiterrae. The sequence goes on along the minus strand of NZ_JAMZEA010000016.1, from coordinate 50,810 downwards.
CTGTTCTGCCTCTTGGTCGCCCTGGTCATGTGGGGCGTCAACCCCGGCCGCTCCTTTGAGAAGGTCGACACCTCCAAGGTGGTCCAGGAGATCAACGCGGGGCAGGTGAAGTCCGCCAAGATCATTGACAAGGACCAGCGGATCGAGGTCACCCTCAAGGACGGTGACAAGCGCCAGCAGGCCTCCTGGGTCGACGGCCAGGGCCTGCAGCTGCAGAACATGCTGCAGAAGCAGTCCGACGCCGGCTCGCTGAGCGGCGGCTACACCGTCGACGTCCCCAAGCAGAGCTTCATCCTGAACCTGCTGTTCAGCCTGCTGCCCATCGTGGTCATCGTGCTGATCTTCCTGTTCATCATGAACCAGATGCAGGGCGGCGGCAGCCGGGTGATGAACTTCGGCAAGTCCAAGGCGAAGCTGATCACCAAGGACACGCCGAAGACCACGTTCGCGGACGTCGCCGGGGCCGACGAGGCCCTGGAGGAACTCACCGAGATCAAGGACTTCCTGCAGAACCCGGCCAAGTTCCAGGCCATCGGCGCCAAGATTCCCAAGGGCGTGCTGCTGTTCGGCCCGCCCGGCACCGGCAAGACGCTCCTCGCGCGCGCGGTCGCGGGCGAGGCGGGCGTGCCGTTCTACTCGATCTCCGGTTCGGACTTCGTCGAGATGTTCGTCGGCGTGGGCGCCTCGCGCGTCCGCGACCTGTTCGAGCAGGCCAAGGCGAACGCCCCGTCCATCATCTTCATCGACGAGATCGACGCCGTCGGCCGGCACCGCGGCGCGGGCCTCGGCGGCGGCCACGACGAGCGCGAGCAGACGCTGAACCAGCTGCTCGTGGAGATGGACGGCTTCGACGTCAAGGGCGGCGTGATCCTGATCGCCGCGACGAACCGGCCCGACATCCTCGACCCGGCGCTGCTGCGTCCGGGCCGCTTCGACCGCCAGGTCACCGTCGACCGCCCCGACCTGGAGGGCCGCAAGGGCATCCTGCGCGTGCACGGGCGCGGCAAGCCGTTCGCGCCGGACGTCGACCTCGACGTCATCGCCCGGCGCACCCCCGGCTTCACCGGCGCCGACCTGGCCAACGTCATCAACGAGGCCGCGCTGCTCACCGCGCGCTTCGACCGCAAGCTGATCGACATGGAGACGCTTGAGGAGTCGATCGACCGCGTGATGGCCGGGCCCGAGCGCAAGACGCGGGTCATGTCGGAGAAGGAGAAGAAGGTCATCGCCTACCACGAGGGCGGTCACGCGCTCGTGGCGCACGCGCTGCCGAACGCCGACCCCGTGCACAAGGTGACGATCCTCCCGCGCGGGCGCGCGCTCGGCTACACGATGACCCTGCCGATGGAGGACAAGTTCCTCAGCACCCGGTCGGAGATGACCGACCAGCTGGCGATGCTGCTGGGCGGCCGGACGGCCGAGGAGCTGGTGTTCCACGAGCCGACCACCGGCGCGGCCAACGACATCGAGAAGGCCACCTCGATCGCGCGCAACATGGTGACCGAGTACGGCATGAGCGAGCGCCTCGGCGCGCGCAAGTTCGGCACCGGGCAGGGCGAGGTCTTCCTCGGCCGCGACGTGGGCCACGAGCGCGACTACTCCGAGGACATCGCGTCCGCGATCGACGACGAGGTGCGCCGGTACATCGAGACCGCGCACGACACCGCCTGGGAGATCCTGGTCGAGTACCGGGACGTCCTGGACGACCTGGTCGTCAACCTCATGGAGAAGGAGACCCTCTCCAAGGACGAGGTGCTCCGCATCTTCGCGCCGATCACCAAGCGGCCGCTGCAGAACTCCTACACCGGCTACGGCAAGCGCCTCCCGTCGGACCGCCCGCCCGTGCTGACGCCCAAGGAGCTCGCGCTCATGGGCCCGCAGGACGTGCCGAACGACCTGGTGCAGAACAACGGGCAGGGTTCCGGCGACACCGCGGCGCAGCCGTCCGACCCGTCCCAGGGCGAGAGCTGATCGCCTTGGCCGACGAGCAGCTCCAGGCCGGGTCCTCCACCAACGGCGACCTCGCGTCGCCGCTGGAGGAGGGCCTGGCCGACCGCGCGACCGGCTTCGACGACGCCCGTATCGAGCGGGCCGTCCGCGAGATCCTGTTCGCGATCGGGGAGGACCCCGACCGCGACGGCCTCCGCGACACCCCCGCCCGCGTCGCGCGCGCGTACGCCGAGCAGTTCGCGGGCCTCCGGCAGAAGCCGGAGGAGGCGCTGAACAAGGTGTTCGAGGCCGACCACGACGAGATGGTCCTGGTCAAGGACATCGAGGTCTACTCGACCTGCGAGCACCACCTGGTGCCGTTCCACGGCCTCGCGCACGTGGGGTACACCCCGAACAAGTCCGGGCAGATCACGGGGCTGTCGAAGCTGGCCCGGCTGGTGGACGTGTACGCGCGCCGCCCGCAGGTCCAGGAGCGCCTGACCAGCCAGGTGGCGGACGCGATCGTCGACATCCTCGACCCGCGCGGCGTCATCGTGGTGATCGAGGCCGAGCACCTGTGCATGACCATGCGCGGCGTCCGCAAGCCCGGCGCGAAGACGGTCACCTCGGCCGTCCGCGGCGACTTCCGCGAGTACGCCCAGACCCGCTCCGAGGCGATGAGCCTCATCCTCGGCCGCCCGGCCTGACCGACGCCCCGCCGCCTGGCCTGACCGACGCCCAGCCGCCCGGCTTGACCGACGCCCTGCCGCCTGGCGGCCCGGCTCCCGGGCACCCGGCCTGAGCGGCACCTGTCGGGCTGTTGCGGGGCTCTGGTTTCCTGCGATGAGCGCCCGGTGTCCCCTGGGACGCCGGGCGCTCGCGGGTTATCCACAGGTTGGGACGGAGGTCGGGGAGTGTCCGGAGGAGGGCATAGGGTTGGGGTCATGAACGGTGCCGTCGTTCCGGGGTTGCCCGAGCCAGGGCGATGCCTCGTCATGGGTGTGGTGAACGTCACACCCGACTCGTTCTCGGACGGCGGTGACTGGTTCGACGCCGACAAGGCGGTCCGGCACGGGCTGGAGCTGGTCGCCGAGGGCGCGGACGTCGTCGACGTGGGGGGCGAGTCCACCCGGCCCGGGGCGCAGCGCGTGTCGGGCGAGGAGGAGCTGCGCCGGGTCGTCCCGGTGATCACCGCGCTCGCCGCGGCGGGTGTCCCGGTGAGCGTCGACACCATGCGCGCCGAGGTCGCCGAGGCCGCGGTCGAGGCCGGCGCGCTGCTGGTCAACGACGTCAGCGGCGGCCTCGCCGACCCCGCGATGACCCGCCTGGTCGCGCAGGCGCGGGTCCCGTACGTGGTGATGCACTGGCGCGGGCACAGCGCCGACATGAACGACCGCGCCGTCTACGGCGACGTGGTGGGCGAGGTCCGCGAGGAGCTGCTGCGCCGGGTCGACGCGGTGCTCGCCGAGGGTGTCGACCCGTCCATGATCGTGCTCGACCCGGGGCTCGGGTTCGCCAAGGACGCCGAGCACGACTGGGCGCTGCTCGCGCATATGGACGCGCTCGTCGGCACCGGCTACCCCGTGCTGTTCGGCGCGTCCCGCAAGCGCTTCGTGGGCCGCGCGCTCGCCGCGCCCGACGGCACCCCGCGCCCCGTCCGCGAGCGCGACGACGCCACGGTCGCGATCACGGCCCTCGCGGCCGCCGCGGGCGCCTGGTGCATCCGCGTCCACCGCGTCCGCGCCAACGCCGACGCCGTCCGCATGGCCGCCGCCCTCGCCGCCCACGCGGACGGTTCGGGAGTGGTCGGGTGAGTGGGGACGTGCGGGACGTGAAGGCGGTCGAGGAAGTCCACGCCGAGTTCTACCAGGCGTTCGAGGTCGGCGATCTCGACCAGATGTCGCGGGTGTGGGCCGAGGGTAAGCACGCCGACGCGCTGGTGTGCGTCCACCCGGGCTGGCCGATGCTCCGCGGGCGCGAGGAAGTGCTGCGCTCGTGGGCGCTGATCATGGCCAACACCTCCTACATCCAGTTCGTCCTGACGGACGTGGAGATCGACGTTTACGGCGACCAAGCCGTGGTGACGTGCAAGGAGAACGTCCTCACCGCCGACGAGGACACCGAGACCGGGTTCCTCGCCGGGGGGAGCATCGTCGCCAGCAAGGTGTTCATCCGCGACGGCGCGGACTGGCGCCTGCTGCTCCACCACGGTTCACCCATCCTGAGCACCGCAGAGGAAGAATGAGCCTGGACCGGATCGAACTGCGCGGGCTGCGCGCCCGCGGCCGGCACGGATGCCTGCCCGCCGAGCGCGAGCTGGGGCAGGAGTTCGTGGTGGACGTCGCGCTGGGGCTGGACACCCGCCCCGCCGCCGAGGGCGACGACCTCTCGCGTACCGTCGACTACGGATCACTCGCGAGCAGGTTGGTCGCCGTGGTGGAAGGGGAGCCCGTCAACCTGATCGAAACGCTCGCCGACCGGCTCGCGAAGATCTGTCTGGAAGACCCGAACGTCACGGAGGCCGACGTCACCGTGCACAAACCCGCCGCTCCGGTGCCGCATCCCTTCACGGACGTCGCCGTGAGGATCAGGAGGAGTCGCCCATGACAGCGTCCGACCACAAGCCGGACCACATGCCCGACCGGACCGCCACGGGCGGCCACATGCTCATGTCGCACCGCGTGGTGTTCTCGCTCGGCAGCAACCTCGGCGACCGGCTCGACAACATCCAGGAGGCCGTCGACGCGCTGTTCGACGCCCCCGGCCTGGACTACGTGGCGCTCTCCCCGGTGTACGAGACCGCGCCGTTCGCTCCGCCCGGCGAGGAGCTCCCCGAGCAGGGCGACTACCTGAACATCGTGCTGGTGGCCGACACGAGGCTCCCTCCGGAGAACCTGCTGGAGCGGGTGCTGAACATCGAGAACTCGATGCGCCGCGTCCGCGAGGTCCGGTGGGGCCCGCGCACCCTGGACATCGACATCGTGATCTTCGGGGACGTCGAGATGGACGACCCCGACCTCACCCTCCCGCACCCGCGCGCGCACGAGCGGGCGTTCGTGCTGGTGCCGTGGGCCGACATCGAGCCGGACGTGCTGCTGTCCGGGCACGGCCGGGTCGGCGACCTCGCCGCCGAGGCGATGCGCGCCGGCGGGCCGGACGCCTGCCGCCGCCGCGACGACCTGACCCTGCAGCCGCCTGCATGAGACCGTCCCGTCCCGGTGTGCTCACCATCCTGGTGGTCGTCCCCGCGGCGATCACCTGGGTGGTGCTGCGCGCCACCTACCTCTCGCTGCCGCCGCTGCCCTGGACGGCGGTCCCGACGCTGCTGCTGCTCGCCCTCGGCGAGGCGTTCACCGGCGTCAACCTGTTCCGCCGCATCCGCCGCAAGCCCGGCAGCAGCCTGAAGCCGGTCGAGCCGATCGTCGCCACCCGGATGGCCGCGCTCGGCAAGGCCAGCGCGCACTCGGCCGCCGTCCTCGCGGGCGTCTTCGCCGGGTTCGCCCTCAGCCTCAGCGACAACCTGGACAAGTCCACCCCGCGGGCGGACTTCTTTGTCAGCGGCGGCACCTTCCTCGCCGCGCTCGTCCTGGTCGGCGCGGCCTACTTCCTCGAATACGCCTGCCGCGTCCCCAAGGACCCGGACGAGGAGCACCGCCACCGAGGCGCCTCCCGCGCCTGAACGCGACGTCCCGGTTCGCGGGTTACTTGTCGATGTCGCCGACGACGAAGAACATCGAGCCGAGGATGGCGATCATGTCGGCGACCAGGGTGCCCGGCAGGAGCTCGGCGAGCACCTGGATGTTGTTGAACGAGGCGGAGCGCAGCTTCATCCGCCACGGCGTCTTCTCGCCGCGCGAGACCAGGAAGTAGCCGTTGAGGCCCAGCGGGTTCTCGGTCCAGGCGTAGGTGTGGCCCTCGGGGACCTTGAGGACCTTCGGCAGGCGCTGGTTGATCGGGCCCGGCGGGAGGTCGGCGAGGCGGTCGAGGCACGCGTCGGCGAGGTCGAGCGAGGCGTAGGCCTGGTCGAGCAGGCACTCGAAGCGGGCGAGGCAGTCGCCCTCGGCGCGGGTCACGACGCGGACGGGCAGGTCGCCGTAGGCGAGGTACGGCTCGTCCCGGCGCAGGTCGAAGTCGACGCCGGAGGCGCGCGCGATCGGCCCGGACACCCCGTACTGGAGGATCTGCTCGCGGGTCAGCGTCCCGACGCCGCGGGTCCGGGCGCGGAAGATCTCGTTCCCCATGATCAGGTCGGCGAGGTCGGACATCCGCGCGCGGACGTCGGCGACGGCCGCGCGGGCCCGGCCCGTCCACCCGGCGGGAAGCTCGTCCTTCAGGCCGCCGACGCGGTTGAACATGTAGTGCATGCGGCCGCCGGAGACCTCCTCCATGACGCGCTGGAGCGTCTCGCGCTCGCGGAACGCGTAGAAGATCGGCGTGATCGCGCCGACTTCGAGGGGGTAGGAGCCGAGGAACATCAGGTGGTTGAGGACGCGGTTGAGCTCGGCGAGCAGCGTCCGCGCCCAGACCGCGCGCTCGGGCACCTCCATGCCGAGCATCCGCTCGACCGCGAGCACGACGCCGAGCTCGGACGAGAACGCCGACAGCCAGTCGTGCCGGTTCGCCAGCACGATGATCTGCCGGAAGTCGCGGACCTCGAACAGCTTCTCCGCGCCGCGGTGCATGTACCCGACGACCGGCTCGGCGGCGACGATGCGCTCGCCGTCCAGGGTGAGCCGGAGCCGGAGCACCCCGTGCGTGGACGGGTGCTGCGGGCCGATGTTGAGGATCATGTCCTCGGTGGCCAGCTCCTTGGCGCCCGCCCCGATCCCGACGATCCTCTGCGTGGTCACGCCCTCATCGTGCCACGCCGCCCGCCCGCGTGCCGGACCCGATCCGGCCGGGAGGGCGCAGCGGGCGCGGCCGGGGCTCGCGGCAGGCCCGTCCTTTCCGGTTGACTAGGGGGTAATGAACCCAAGTCACCGCGAAGACCCGACATCCGGCGAAACGGCCGGTCCGCGCGACGTGCCGCCGCCCGGCGCCGGGTCCGCCGTGCCGCCCGGTCCGGACGCGGCGTCCTCGGCAGGTGCGCGGAACGGGCACAATGTGATGCCCGCGCGGAATGCGCACGATGTACCGTCCGGTCCGCCGGACGCGCCGCTCGTGCCGTCCGCGCGGCAGGAGCAGGGCGCTCCGTCCGTCCCGCCCGGGCAGTACGGGCAGGCCGGAGGGGGCGCGTTCAGCGGAGGGCTTCCCCGGGATGGGCGGCCTTCGAATGGTGCCGGAGGTGCCGCGTTGTATCCGGTGGCGGAACAGCAGGAGGGCGCGGGCGGCTACCCGGCCGCGGACGCCTTCGAGCCGGGCGGGGGCCTGGGGTGGTCCCGGATCTCCCCGCGCTACCCCTGGCACCGGCGGATCGTCGCGCTGCTGCGCGCGGTCGCGGCCGGCGCGGTCGGGGCGTTCCTGCTCTGGCGCGGCGGCGGGACGGTCGCCGCGGTGGTGTGGGTCGCCGCCGTACTCACCGTGCTCGTCGCGTCCTGGGTCGTGGTCGAGTTCGCCTACCACGCGCACGGTTACGCCGAGCGCGAGGACGACCTGATCGTCACGAGCGGCGTGTTCTCGCGCCGCCTGGTCGTCGTCCCCTACGGCCGGATGCAGTTCGTGGACGTCTCGGCGGGCCTGCTGGACCGCTGGATGGGCATCGCGACCGTCCGGCTGCACACGGCCGCCGCCGCGACCGACGCCGAGATCCCCGGCCTGCCCGCCGCCGAGGCCGCCCTGCTCCGCGACCGGCTCGCCCGCAAGGGCGAGGAACGGAGCATGGGCCTGTGACCGGACCCCAGGGCCAGCCCCCCAACCCCCAGCCCCCCAACGGCACCCCCCAGCCGCCGAACGGGGACGTCCAGCCTCCCCAAGGCGATCCGCAGCCGCCGAACGGAAACGCCCACGTCCCGCACAGCGGCCCTCAGCACCCGCATAACGGCCCGCAGCCTCCGCACAGCGCCCCCCAGCACCCGCACAGCGGTCCGCAGCCTCCGCATAGTGGCCCCCAGCACCCGCATAGCGGCCCTCAAGGGGCGTTGCCGCCGCGTGGCCCGCAGGGGCCCTATGGGACGCAGGGGGTGCCGCAGCAGGGGCAGTTCGCGCCGCCGGACGGACGGCCTCGGCCCACGTTCATCCCTGCATACGGCGCGCAGCCGCAAATGCCCTACGGCCCCCCGCGGCCCGGTTTCGGCGCGCCGCCTATGTATCCCGGTGCGATGTACCCGCCGCAGCGTCCGCCCTATGGGCCGCCGCACGTTTACCCGGGGCGTCCGCCGTTCCCGATGCCGCCCTATGGATACGCGCCGCCTCCGCCTCCGCCGCCTGTGCGGTTCTCGGTAGGGACGCACCGGTTGCACTGGGCGACCGCGCCGCTGCGCGCGTTCGTCATCATGGTGATCTACTTCGTCCTGCTCGGGTTCCCGCTGCTCATGACGCGGACGCGGAGCGGCGCGGGGCTGGAGCTCAGCCCGGAGGTGCTGCTCCGGTTCCTGATCCTGTCGATCGTCGCGGGTGTCGCCGCGGTGGCGGCGGGGCTCTGGGGCTGGCTGGCGCTGCGGTTCTGGGTGGAGGGGGACGACCTGGTCGTCCAGAACGGGCTGCTGAGGCGGCGCGTGCGGCGCATCCCGCTGTCCCGGATCCAGGCGATCGACGTGGTGCGCCCGCTGGTCACCCGGGTGTTCTCGCTCGCCGAGGTGCGGGTGGAGCTGGCGGGCGGCGAGCACAGCGAGATCGCGTTCCGGTACCTCGGCCGGCGCGCCGCGCAGGACCTGCGGGCCGAGCTGCTCGCGCTCGCCGCCGGGCTGCCCGGCCACACGCCGGAGGCCCCGGAGCGGCCGGTCTACCGGGTGCCGTTCGGCACGCTGCTGGCCGGGCTGATGCTCCGTTTGCCGGTGATCGGGACCTTCCTGCTGTTCATCTTCTCGCTGGTGTTCCTCATCGCCTTCCAGGAGGCGGCGATGTTCGCGGTGGCGCTTCCGGCGCTGCTGGGCCTGATCCGCGCGGTGATCGCGCCGATGGTGATGTACGCGAACTTCACGGTCGCGGTGTCGCCGGACGGCATCCGGCTGCGGTACGGGCTGCTGGAGACGCGGATGCAGACCGTCCCGCCCGGGCGCGTCCAGGCGGTCGGCGTGGTCGAGCCGTCCATCTGGCGCGGTCTCGGCTGGGCGCGGTTGGACGTCACGGTCGCGGGCTACGCGGGCGAGCGGCAGGCGCTCTCGTCCACGCTCCTTCCGGCCGCGCCCAGGGCGGTGGCCGTGCAGCTCGTCTCGCTCGTCTTCCCTGGGACGAGCGTCGACGCCGTTCCGCTGCTCCCCGCGTCCGCGCGAGGGATGACCGTGGACCGGGCGGACGGCGCGGGCACCGACAACGTCATCTTCGTCGCTCGGCACGGCTGGCTGTGCCGCCGGACGGACGTCATCGCTCATGCGCGCGCGCAGAGCGTCCGCCTGACGGTGAACCCGGTCCAGCGGCTGCTCAAGCTCGCGACCGTGCACGTGGACGCGCCTCCCGGCCTCGTCCAGGTGGCCGCCGCCGACCGCGAGCTGGGCGAGGCGCGCGCGATCGTCGAGTCGACCGCGCAGCGCGCCCGCAGCGCCCGCGCGACGTCCGGCGACACCACGCACTGGGCCACCCGGCGGACTCCGGCCTCCTGACCTGGCATGACGGCACGGGACGTACAGTGCCTGGGTGACCGAGACGTCCTATGACCCGTGGTCGGCGGAGTTCGTCGCCGATCCGTACCCGGTGTTCGAGCGGCTGCGGACCGAGCGGCCCGTGTTCTACGACGAGGCGACCGGCCAGTGGGTCGTCAGCCGGTACGCGGACGTGGACGCGCTGCTGCGCGACCGCCGCCTCGGGCGCTCCTACCTGCATGTAGGGACGCACGAGGAGTTCGGCCAGCAGGCCGAGCCGGACTTCCTGAAGCCGTTCTGGGACCTCGTCCGCGCCGGGATGCTGGACGTCGAGCCGCCCACGCACACCCGGCTGCGGCGCCTGGTGTCCAAGGCGTTCACGGCCCGGATGGTCGAGGGCCTGCGGCCGATGATCCGCGGGCTGGCCGAGGAGCTGGCCGCCGGCCTGGCCGCGCGCGGCGGCGGCGACCTGCTCGCCGAGCTGGCCGAGCCGCTGCCGGTGAACGTGATCGCCGAGATGCTCGGCGTCCCGGCCGAGGACCGCGGGCTGCTGCGGCCCTGGTCGGCGGACATCTGCGGGATGTACGAGCTGAACCCGCCGGACGAGGTGCAGCGCAGGGCCGTCCAGGCGGCGAACGAGTTCTCCGACTACCTGCGCGGCCTCGCGCGGGCGCGCGCCGCCGAACCGCGCGACGACCTGATCTCGGCCCTCGCGCGCGTCGCCGACGAAGGCGACCGCCTGACCGAGGACGAGCTGATCGGCACCTGCGTCCTGCTGCTGAACGCCGGGCACGAGGCGACGGTGAACGCGACCGGAAACGGCTGGTGGGCGCTGTTCCGCAACCCCGGCGAGCTGGCGCGGCTCCGGGCCGAGCCCGCGCTCGCGCCGACCGCCGTCGAGGAGCTGATGCGCTACGACGGTCCCGCGCCGATGTTCGAGCGCTGGGTGCTGGAGGACGTCGAGATCGCCGGAGTCACCATCCCGCGCGGGCAGGAGGTCGCCCTCCAGTTCGCGTCGGCGAACCGCGATCCGGAGGTCTTCGACGCCCCGGATACGCTCGACCTCGGCCGCGACCCCAACCCGCACATCAGCTTCGGCCTCGGCATCCACTACTGCCTCGGCGCGCCGCTCGCGCGCATCGAGATGGCCGAGTCGCTCGGCGCGGTCCTGCGCGCGGCCCCGACGCTGAAGCTGAAGGACGAGCCGCGCTGGAAGCCCGGCTACATCCTGCGCGGCCTCGAATCCCTCAACGTCGAAATCTGAGCCAGCCGTCGAGCCCCAGCCGTCGAGCCCCAGCCGTCGAGCCCCGGCCGCCGAGCTAGGCGGACGGCTTGATCTTGGCGAGGGAGGGCGGGAGCGCCATGCCGACGGTCTGGGCGAGCCACCCGAATCCGCCCAGGCCGGACGCGTCCAGGAGCTCGGCCTCCTCGCCGGCGGTGCGGAGGCCGACGAGGTAGGCGCGCGGGTCGCGGTGGGCGAGGTCCACGGGCGGGCGCGCGCCTGTGAGGCCCAGAGCGCGCAGCGCGTCCCGCTGGGTGGTCAGGAGCGACGCGCTCGCGCCCGCGCGTTCTCCGGCGACCGTGCAGGCGTCCAGGGCCACGTGCGCGGTGATGTCGCACGAGCCGTCCGGGACGGGCAGGACCGTGGAGCCGTCGCGGTACCCCGTGAGCGTCCCGTAGGGCGGACGGGCTCCTCGTGCGTGCGCGTAGTCGACGGCCACCGCGAGCCCCGCGTGCAGGCGTTCGATGACCGACGCCCATGCCATGCAGCGCGGATGGCCGATCTCGGCGCGGTCGCCCGGCTCGGTCAGCGGCCACCACGCGTCGATCCAGTCGAGGTCGTCCGCGGACGGCACCGAGCCGTGCCGTTCCAGCCCGGACGACGGGCAGACCTCGACGAGCCGCGGCCCGCCGTCGGTCTGCTCCACGACGTCCAGCGGGATGTTGTCGAGCCACTCGTTCGCGATGACGAGCCCGGTGATGGTCTCGGGCACCGCGGAACGCCAGTCGATCTCGTCCGGAAGGCCGTCCGGACGCGGCGCGACCTCGACCGCGATCGGCCGCAGCCGTCCGGCCAGGCCGGGACCGGTGTGCGCGAGCAGGTGCCGCAGGACGCCGGCGCAGCCCGCGCCGATGTCCACCACGTCCAGCCGGGCGGGGCGGCCGAGCGCCTCGTCCACCTCGCCGAGCAGCCGGGCCAGCGCGGCCGCGAACCGGGACGACGCGCTCACCGAGGTGCGGAAGTGCTCGGCGGGCCGCTCGCCGCGCCGGTAGAAGCCGTCCTCGCCGTAGAGCGCCTGCTCCATCGCGGTCCGCCAGGGAGCCCAGGTCAACGCCACCACCCTCCGACGTTACCGCGCTCCGCGGCGCCCCCGGAGCGGTCACGGGCGCGCCCGCGCGGCGTGCGTCCGCCCGGCTCGCGAGCCGCCCACCGGGACGGGCCGAGGGCGCCGCGCCCCGGACGCGGAGCGGGCGCCGGCGCGCTACCTCCGGCTGACAGCGTGTCCGACCTCGGATTGATTCCAGGCTGACCAGGGGATACGTACGCTGGCGGCATGGTGGTCAGGCTGTGGGAGTGGTGGCGGGCCCGGCGGACGCTGGTGGACGCCGCGTTCCTCGTTCCGCTGGCGTTCCTGGAGTTCGTCTCCGCCCCGGCCGTGCTGCACGACCCGATCCACAGCTACAACCTGACCCTCACGGGCTACCTGCTGCTCTCGACCGCGCTCCTGGTCCCCATGGTGTGGCGGCGGCGCTGGCCGCGGGTGACGTTCGCGGCGGTCGCGCTGGTCAGCTTCGTCCAGTGGACGATGCACACGCAGATGCTCATCGGCAACACGACCGTCCTCATGGGCCTGTACACGGTCACGGCGTACTGCTCGTTCCGGTGGAGTCTGGCGGCGCTGGCCGTCACCGAGCTCGGCGTCGTCCTGGAGACCTACCGGGAGTGGGGCGGCGCGCTGGACAAGATGCGCGGGCCGCTGGTCGCGTTCACCGCGATCAGCCTCGGCGTCTGGGTGCTCGGCCTGCACATGCGCACCCGCCGCGCCTACCTGCGCCAGCTGGAGGAGCGCGCGGACCGGCTGGAGCACGAGCGGGACGCCGAGATCCAGCTGGCCCGCAACGCCGAGCGCGCCCGGATCGCCCGCGAGATGCACGACGTCGTCGCGCACAACGTCAGCGTGATCGTCGTCCAGGCGGACGGCGCGGCCTACGCGATCGAGACCGATCCCGGCCGCGCCCGGCAGGCGCTGGAGACGATCTCCACGACCGGGCGGACGGCGCTGGCCGAGATGCGCCGGCTGCTCGGCGTCCTGCGCGAGGAGTCCGCGGCCGGGGCGTACGCGCCGCAGCCCGGCCTCGCCCAGCTGGACGACCTGGTCGAGCAGGTCCGGGCGGCCGGGCTCCCGGTCACGCTGGAGCGCACCGGGAGGCCGGCCGAGGTGTCCGAGGGGCGCGCGCTGGCGGTCTACCGGATCGTCCAGGAGGCGCTCACCAACACGCTCAAGCACGGCGGCCCGCGCGCCTCGGCGACGGTGACGCTGCACTACGGTGACGACGAGATGACCGTCGCGGTGGTGGACGACGGGCGCGGCGCGGCCGCCCCCGACGACGGCCACGGGCACGGCCTGGTCGGGATGCGCGAGCGCGCCGCGGTCTACGGCGGCGTGGTCGAGGCCGCGCCGCGCGACGGCGGCGGCTTCGCGGTGACCGCGCGCATCCCGGTCCGCGAGGAGGCCCGAACATGACCCCTCGTCCGCACGTCGTAGAAGCACACGTCGTAGAAGCAGAGGGACGGGAGCGCCGGACGTGAGTGAGGAGACCTGGGTGGACGAGCCGATCCGGGTGCTGCTGGTGGACGACCAGGAGCTGGTGCGGGCGGGCTTCACGATGGTCCTGGACGCCCAGCCGGACATCGAGGTCGTCGGGGAGGCCGGGGACGGCGCGGCGGCCGTGGAGGCGGTGCGCGCGCGTCCGGCGGACAGCCCGGTCGAGGTCGTCCTGATGGACGTCCGGATGCCGCGGATGGACGGCATCGAGGCGACCCGCCGGATCGTGGCCGCGGGCGGCCCGAAGGTGATCATCCTGACCACGTTCGACCTGGACGAGTACGCGTTCGCCGCGATCAAGGCCGGGGCCAGCGGGTTCCTGCTGAAGGACGCGGGCCCGGCGCAGCTGGTCGAGGCGATCCGGGCCGTCCGGTCCGGGGACGCGGTGGTCGCGCCGAGCACCACCAAGCGGCTGCTGGACCGGTTCGCGCTGCACCTGCCGGACGGCGGCCGGGAGAAGGCGGACGAGGCGCTCGCCGCGCTCACCGAGCGGGAGACCGAGGTGCTGCACCTGGTCGCGCGCGGGATGTCCAACGCCGAGATCGCCGAGCGGCTGTACGTCTCGGAGGCGACGGTGAAGACGCACATGGGCCGGATCCTGATGAAGCTCGGGCTCCGGGACCGCGTCCAGGCGGTGGTCTTCGCGTATGAGACAGGCTTGGTCAAGAGCGGGCAAGGTGACAACCTACCGTAACGAACCGATTACCCCGCGGTGACTTTTCGATGCCCAACCCGGGGTCGGCCTTTCCCTTACGCGTGAGTATCTGAATAACTACCGTACGTGAACGCCGTGCCCGGGCGCGGCGGTCGCACGGACGACTGTCAGATCGGGGCCCCGGCCCCCACGTACGGGAGGTTCACCGTGCTCAAGAAGCTCGCACTCACCGGCGCCCTCAGCGCCGCTGTCATGGGCTCGATCCTGGCCGCTCCCGCGAACGCCGACATCGACACCAGCGGGGCGGGCGGGGTGCTCTCCGGCAACCAGGTCGTCGCGCCCATCTCGATCCCGATCGACGTGTGCGGCAACGCCGTCGCCGTCCTCGGCATCGCGGGCGCCGGGTGCAAGGGCGGCGCCAACGTCGGCAACATGATCCACTGACCGACCCGGACGCCGAACGAGCGCCGGAGCCCCCCGGTTCCGGCGCTCCCCGCCGAGCCCCGGTTCCGGCGCTCCTTGGTCCCGGCGCCCCCGCCTGCTCCCGGGTTCCGGCGCCCCCCGCCGCCCTCCGGTTTCCGGTTTCCGGCCTTCGCCGCCTGCCTGCGCGGGCCTGCGGTACGCGGTCGGGTTGACGTGAAAGTACGACTTTGGTCGTAGCCGGGGGCGGGAGCCAGCCGAAGTGCTGATCCCAACCGTGGACGCAGGGGCGATGGCAGGCGGCGCGCGGCTTCCTAGCGTGGACTCCGACGTTGGAGACCACCGAAGGAGCCGCAGTGACCAGCACGTTCACCACCCCGCCCCCGCCGCAGGGGCGGGCCGCCGAGCCGCCGGCGGTCGTCGCGACCGAGGTGAGCAAGGTCTACGGCTCCGGGGACGCCGCCGTGCACGCGCTGCGCGGTGTCAGCGTCGGGTTCGCGCGCGGCGCGTTCACCGCGATCATGGGGCCGTCCGGGTCCGGCAAGTCTACGCTGATGCACTGCCTGGCCGGGCTCGACACGGTCTCCGGCGGGCGGGTCATGCTGGGCGACGCCGAGCTGACCGGGATGAACGACAAGCAGCTCACGCTGCTGCGCCGGGACCGCATCGGGTTCGTGTTCCAGGCGTTCAACCTGCTGCCGACGCTTACCGCCGAGCAGAACATCCTGCTCCCGCTGGAGCTGGCCGGGCGCAAGCTGCACCGGCAGTGGTTCGACCAGGTCATCGACGTGGTCGGGCTGCGCGACCGGCTCGGGCACCGGCCGAGCGAGCTGTCCGGCGGCCAGCAGCAGCGCGTCGCCTGCGCCCGCGCCCTGGTGGCCCAGCCCGAGGTCATCTTCGCGGACGAGCCGACCGGCAACCTCGACTCGCGGTCCGGCGCGGAGGTGCTCGGGTTCCTGCGCGCGTCCGTCCGCGAGATGGGCCAGACGATCGTGATGGTCACCCACGACCCGGTCGCCGCGTCCTACGCCGACCGCGTGGTGTTCCTGCGGGACGGGCAGATCGTCACCGAGCTGTACCAGCCCACGCCGGACACCGTCCTGGACCGGCTCAAGGCCCTGGGGGCCTGAGCGCGATGCTGAAGACCACACTCGCCGGGCTCGCCGCGCACAAGCTGCGGCTGCTGCTCACCGCGCTCGCGATCACCCTCGGCGTCGGGTTCATCTCCGGCACGTTCGTGCTGACGGACTCGATGAAGACCGGGGTGGACAAGACGTTCGCCAAGTCCGCGAGCAAGGTGGACGTGGCCGTCCTGCCGAAGAAGGGTTCCGGCGGCGACCTACCGTCCTCGCTGCTCGCCCGGGTGCGCAGCGCCCCCGGCGTCATCGAGGCCGAGGGCACCGTGAAGGGCGACGCCGCGCTGGTCGGACGGGACGGCAAGGCGGTCGGCGACGAGCCGACGGTCGGGGCGTCCGTGCCGTCCGGACGGCTGCTGCGCTACGACGTGGACGGCGGCCGCACGCCGAAGGGGCCGTCCGAGGCCGTCCTCGACACCCACCTCGCCAAGCGGGAGAACTTCAAGGTCGGCGACGTCGTCTCCGTCCTCGACCACAAGGGCAGGCCGCACCGGTTCGCCGTCGTCGGCCTGGTCGACATGGGCATCGACAGCGACGTGGGCTACCGCGGAGCGGTCGGCTTCGACGCCGCCACCGCCGTCCAGATGACCGGCGTGAAGACCTACACCGAGATCGACGTCCGCGGCGGTGCCAAGGGCGCGATCGCGAGCGCCGCGGGGCCGCAGTACGACACCCTGAGCGGGCCGCAGCTCGCGCAGCGCCTCGCCAAGGCCAACGGTGCGGACACCAAGGTGATCCAGGCCGGGCTGCTGCTGTTCGGCTTCGTCGCGATGCTGGTGTCGGCGCTGGTCATCTACAACACGTTCGCGATCCTCATCGCGCAGCGGATGCGCGAGATGGCGCTGCTGCGCTGCGTCGGCGCGACCCGCCGCCAGATCTTCGGCGGGGTGCTGACCGAGGCGTTCGCGGTCGGGCTGGTCGGGTCGCTGCTCGGCCTCGGCGCGGGCCTCGGGCTCGGCGCGGGCGCGCTCGCGGTGATCGGCACGTTCGACACCGGCATGGCGCTCGCCGCGCCGGAGCTGACCGTCCGGACGATCGTGGTCGCCGTCCTGGTGGGCGTGATCGTGACGGTCCTGTCGGCGCTGCTGCCCGCCCGCGCCGCCACCCGCGTCGCGCCGGTCGCCGCGCTCCGCTCCGACCTGGAGCCGGGCAGCGGGCGGTTCCGGCTCGGCTGGTTCCGGACGGCCGTGGCGGCGCTGTTCGGCCTCGCCGGGCTCGGCCTCGGCGGAGTGGGCGCGCTCGGCATGCAGAAGGGCGAGGTCGCCATGTACCTGGTGGCGTTCGCCGGCGGGCTGTTCTTCCTCGGCGTCATCGCGGGGATGCCCGCGCTGGTGCGTCCGCTCGGCCGCCTGGTCGGGGCCGTCCCCGGACGGCTCGGCGGCGTGCCCGCCCGGCTCGCGGTGTCGAACGCGCAGCGCGCGCCGCGCCGCACCGCCACCACGACGATCGCGCTGACCATCGGGATCGGCCTGATGAGCCTGTTCGCGGTCGTCGCGTCCAGCGGCACCGCCACCGCGAACGCGCAGCTCGACAAGCACTTCCCGGTGGACTTCCAGGTCGAGTCGCAGTTCGGCGGCGGCAAGGACGCGGCGGACCGGGCCGTCCCGCACGACCTGGTCGCCAAGCTGCGCGCGCTGCCGCAGCTCGGCGAGGTCACCGACGCGCGTGAGGCGGGCCGTCCGAAGGGCGGCGCGCGGGACATGACGGTGACGACCGTCACCGAGTCCTCGTTCGGCTCGATGCTGAAGCTGGACGCCGAGTCGGGCTCGGTCTCGGCGCCGAAGCCGGGAACCGTGATCGTGGAGAAGGACACGGCGAGGACGCACGGCTACCGGGTCGGGCAGACCGTCCAGGTGGACGGCGACCGCGGCTCGCTGCCGCTCCGCGTCGCGGGGGTCTTCAGCGGGGACACGCCGGTCCGCGGCGTGGTGCTCGCCGCGTCCGACTTCGACCGGATCTCGGCCGTGCGCGACTCGGCGACGGTCTGGGCGAAGGCGAAGCCCGGCGTGCCGGTGGACGACGCGCGCGCCGCGGTCGAGGCCGCCACGCACGGCTACCCGACGATCAAGGTTGGGTCGATGGCGGAGCTGCGCGACCAGTTCACCAAGGCGGTGAACACGCTGCTGCTGATCTTCGGCGGGCTGCTCGGGCTGGCGATCGTGATCGCGCTGTTCGGCATCGCCAACACGCTGTCGCTGTCGGTGGTGGAGCGCACCCGCGAGTCCGCGCTGCTGCGCGCGCTCGGCCTGACCCGGCGGCAGCTGCGCCGGATGCTGTCGGTGGAGGCCCTGGTCATGGCCGTGATCGGCGCGCTCACCGGGGTCGTCCTCGGGATCGGGTTCGGCTGGGCCGTGACGAACGCCATGGCGAAGAGCGCGGTGTTCGCCGTCCCGTACGCCCAGATCATCGGGTTCGTCGCGCTGGCCGGCGTCGCGGGCGTGCTCGCCGCCGTCCTCCCGGCCCGGCGGGCCGCGAAGGCGTCGGTCGTCGAGTCCCTCGCGTCAGGCTGACCGGCCCCGCCCGGCCCCGGAAGGGCCGGGCGGGAGGCGAGGAGAAGGGGAGTTCGCGCGGATGGGGGCCGCGCGAACTCCCCTACCGCCGCATCAGCGGTCGAACGCCCCGCCGAAGCCCTCGGCGTCGCTGTGGTTGGCGAGGTTGTGCACGCCGTTGCCGTTGCACGAGGTGCCGGACTGGCTGGACAGCGATACCGAGCCGCAGGTCACGCCGTAACCTCCGACGATCATGAAGTTCACGTTGTTGCCGTTCGCGGTGCCGTGGTTGTGGTTGTGCGTGCTCGCGTTCGCGGGGGCGGCCAGGAAGGTGGCCCCGGCGATGGTCGCGGCGACGGTCGCGGTCTTCAGAACGGTCCTGATCACGGTGTGCTCCATCTCGTCGTGGGCGGAGCGCCCTTCCGTCTGACCGGCTCCTGCCGACTGGCATTCGCCGTACCTGCTCGTGACGGCCGTCACATCCCAAGAGTTACGCCCGGTGCGCGACCAGTGGCAAGGGGTGGTCGCGAGCGCCGGGGCAAGTGTGGCGGGGCGGCGTGGTTTCCGGTCACCACAAGTAGTCGTATGGTCACCCTGCTGCGATGGCGCAGCGGTTCCGGACGCCTTGCGACCCACGGGTACGCTGGGTTCCGCACGTCCGGTACCTACCTTGAGGACTGGAACGAATCCCATGAACGCATCTGCCATGCCCGATTTCGGGCTGCCCGACCCGGCGGACCGCCCGGCGCGGCTCAGCGTCGGCGTCGTCGGCGCCGGACGGGTCGGCACCGCGCTCGGCGTCGCGCTCGGCCGGGCCGGGCACCGCGTGGTCGCGGCTTCGGCGGTGTCCGAGGCGTCCCGGCTGCGGGTCGAGGAGCGGCTTCCCGAGGCCGAGGTCACCGACCCGAGGGACGTGGTCGCCGCGTCCGAGCTGGTGCTGCTGACCGTCCCGGACGACGCGCTCCCCGAGCTGGCCGCGGGCCTCGTCGCCACCGGGACGCCGCTGGAGGGCCGCCTGGTCGCGCACACCAGCGGCCGGTACGGCGCGGCGGTGCTGAACCCGCTGACCGAGGCCGGGGCGCTCCCGCTGGCGCTGCACCCCGTGATGACCTTCACCGGGCGTCCCGACGATGTGAACCGCCTCACCGGCATCTCGTTCGGCGTGACCTCGCCGGAGCCGCTGCGCCCGGTCGCCGAGGCGCTGGTGCTGGAGATGGGCGGCGAGCCGGTGTGGATCGCCGAGGAGCGCCGGCCGCTCTACCACGCGGCCCTCGCGAGCGGCGCGAACCACCTGGTCACGCTGGTCGTCGAGGCGATGGACCTGCTGCGCACCGCCGGGGTGGACGAGCCGGGCCGGATGCTCGGCCCCCTGCTCGGCGCGGCCCTGGACAACGGCCTGCGGCTCGGCATCGACGGCCTGACCGGCCCGGTCGCGCGCGGCGACGCCGGGACCGTCGCCGAGCACGTGGCCGAGCTGGGCCGGATCTCCCCGGAGAGCAGGCGCGCGTACATCGCGCTGGCCCGCCTCACCGCCGACCGGGCCCTGGCCGCGGGACGGCTCAAGCCCGAGGACGCCGAACGCCTGCTGGAAGCGCTGGCGGACTGACCAGGCCCGCCGGCCGGCCCGGCCGGTCGACCGGGATGTGCGCGCCGACCGCTGGAGGAGCGGCGGCCGACCCTGTGGAGGATTCTTGACACCGGTGATCGCTAAGACCCGCGAGGAGCTGGCGGCCGTGCGGTCCGGCGTCCGGGGGACGCTCGCCCTGGTGCCGACCATGGGCGCGCTGCACGAGGGGCACCGCTCGCTGATCCGGCACGCCCGGCGGGCCGCCGACGCGGTGGCCGTGTCGATCTTCGTCAACCCGCTCCAGTTCGGGCCGGGCGAGGACTTCGACCGCTACCCCCGCACGTTCGCCGCCGACCTGGAGGCGTGCGCGGCCGAGGGCGTCGACCTGGTGTTCGCGCCGACCCGCGAGGTCATGTACCCGCGCGAGCCGATGGTGACGATCGAGCCCGGCGCGATGGGCCGGGTCGTGGAGGGCGAGACCCGTCCCGGGCACTTCGCCGGAATGCTCACGGTCGTCGCGAAGTTGTTGAACCTGGTGCGTCCGGACGTCGCGGTGTTCGGGGAGAAGGACGCCCAGCAGCTGGCGATGATCCGCCGGATGGCCGCCGACCTGGACCTGCCGGTCGAGATCGTCGGCGGGCCGACCGTCCGGGAGCCGGACGGCCTGGCGCTGTCCAGCCGGAACCGGTACCTCGCCGAGGACGAGCGGCGCACGGCGCTCGCGCTGTCCCGGGCGCTCCGGGCCGGCGCGGACGCGCTGGGCGGCGGACCGTCCGCCGTGACCGGCGCCGCGCGCGCCGTGCTCGCGGAGGCGGCCTCGGCCGAGCCCCCGCTCGCGCTCGACTACCTGGTGCTCGTCGATCCCGCGACGTTCACCGAGGTGGCCGAGGACCACGTCGGCCCGGCGGTGCTCGCCGTGGCGGGCCGGGTGGGGAGCACCCACCTGATCGACAACGTCCCCCTGGAGTTCGGCAAGGAGTCGCGATGATCCGGACGATGTTCAAGAGCAAGATCCACCGTGCCACGGTGACGCAGGCCGACCTGCACTACGTCGGCTCGCTGACCGTGGACGCCGACCTGCTGGACGCCGCCGACCTGCTGCCCGGCGAGAAGGTCGACGTGGTGGACATCGACAACGGCGCGCGGCTGTCCACCTACCTGATCGCGGGCGAGCGCGGCTCCGGGGTGGTCGGTATCAACGGCGCGGCCGCCCGGCTGGTGTCGCCCGGCGACCTGGTGATCATCATCAGCTACGCCCAGCTCACCGACGCCGAGGCCCGCGAGTTCGTGCCGACCGTGGTGCACGTGGACCGCGCGAACAAGATCGTCATGCTGGGCGACGACCCGGCCGAGCCGGTCCCCGGCACCGACCAGCTCCGTCCGGCCCACTCCCTCTGACTTCCGATGTCCGCCTGACCTGCGGGTTCGTGAACGCCGTCACCGTCCCGGTGGCGGCGTTCGGCGTATGTGGGGGGTCTCACAGCGCCGCGGGGGAGGGTTAGTGTCAGAATGACGAAAACACCTCCCGAGGAGGGTCGCATGATCCCTCGAACGCCCACCACCCGGACGCCCACCACCCCGCGGACGCCCGGCATCGCCCGAACGCTCACCGCCCCGGCGCCGGGCTGGACCCGGACCGCCGACACCGTCGTGATCGGCTCCGGCATCGCCGGCCTGGTCGCCGCGCTCCGCTGCCACGAGCGCGGGCAGCGCGTGCTGCTGGTCACCAAGGCGCTGCTCGACGCCGGCTCCACCCGCTGGGCGCAGGGCGGGATCGCCGCCGCGCTGGACCCGGCCGACTCGCCGGACGAGCACCTCGCCGACACGCTGACCGCCGGGGCGGGGCTGTGCGACGAGGACGCCGTCCGGATGATGGTCACCGAGGCCCCGGCGGCCGTCCGGCGGCTCGTCGAGCTCGGCACGGCGTTCGACCGCGACTCCGCGGGCGCGCTGTCCCTCGGCCGCGAGGGCGGGCACCACCGGCGCCGCGTCGCGCACGCGGGGGGCGACGCGACCGGCGCGGAGATCAGCAGGGCGCTGCGCGCCGCGCTGAAGGAGGCCGGGATCGAGGCGATCGAGAACGCGCTCGTCCTCGACCTGCTCAAGGACTCCGGCGGCCGGGCCGCGGGGGTCACCCTGCACGTCATGGGAGAGGGCTCGCCGAGCGGGGTCGGGGCCGTCCGGGCCGGGGCGGTCGTGCTTGCGACCGGTGGGCTCGGCCAGGTCTTCACCGCCACCACCAACCCGGAGGTCTCGACGGGCGACGGCGTGGCGCTGGCGCTGCGTGCCGGGGCCGAGGCCGCCGACCTGGAGTTCGTCCAGTTCCACCCGACGCCGCTGTGGCTCGGCGAGGGCGCGCGGGGGCAGCAGCCGCTGATCTCCGAGGCCGTCCGGGGCGAGGGCGCGCACCTGGTCGACCACGACGGCGTCCGGTTCATGGTCGGGCGGCACGAGCTGGCCGAGCTGGCCCCGCGCGACGTGGTCGCCAAGGGGATCATGAACCGGATGCGCGAGACCGGCGCGTCCCACATGCTCCTGGACGGGCGGCACTTCGGTGCCGAGCTGTGGGAGCGCCGCTTCCCGACCATCCTCGCCGCCTGCCGCCACCACGGCATCGACCCGGTGACCGAGCCGATCCCGATCCTCCCGGCGGCGCACCACGCCAGCGGCGGCGTCCGCACCGACCTGTTCGGCCGGACGTCCGTGCCGGGCCTGTACGCGTGCGGCGAGGTCGCCTGCACCGGCGTCCACGGCGCGAACCGGCTCGCGTCGAACTCCCTCCTGGAGGGCCTGGTCTTCGCCGAGCGCATCGCCGCCGCCATCGCCGAGGACGCCCCGGCGCCCGGCGAGCCCCTGCCCGGACGGGACGACGCCGCCGCTCATCCCCAGGTGGAGCGGTCCGAAGCGGCACGCGACCGGATCCAGCGCGTCATGACCGAATACGCCGGAGTGCTGCGGACGGCCGACGGCCTCGCGACCGCCGACCGCGAGCTGGCGGCCCTCGCCGGAGAGCTGGGCGAGCCCGGCGTCGCGGGCTGGGAGGCGGTCAACCTGCACACCGTCGCGAGCGCGATCGTGGCGGCCGCGCGGCGGCGGGAGGAGACCCGCGGCAGCCACTGGCGCGAGGACCGCCCCGAGCGCGACGACGCGCACTGGCGGGGGCGGCTGGTGACCCGCCTGACCTGGGATGGGACGCTTCAAACCGAGTTCGAGCGCTGAGGAGGAACCGAGCATGGACGCGAGGCTGGCGGACCGCCTGGAGGCGGCCGGGCTCGACCCGGACGAGGTCGAGCGGCTGGTGCGCACCGCGCTGGACGAGGACGGCGCCGTGGACGTCACCAGCACGCCGATCTTCGGCCCGGAGGAGCGCGCCTCCGGCGACTTCACCGCGCGCGAGGACGGCGTGGCGGCGGGCATCCCCGTCGCCGAGGTCGTGTTCGACCTGCTGGGCATCGAGCACGAGGCGAAGGCCGCCGACGGCGACCGGGTGTTCCGGGGGCAGGTCCTGATCTCGGTCTCGGGGCCGACCAGGGCCGTCCTGCGGGCCGAGCGGATCGCGCTGAACCTGCTGACCCACCTGTCCGGCATCGCGACCGCCACGCGGGCCTGGGCGGACGCGCTGGACGGCACGAAGGCGCGCGTCCGGGACACCCGCAAGACGCTGCCGGGGCTCCGGTCCGTCCAGAAGTACGCGGTGCGCTGCGGCGGTGGCGTGAACCACCGGATGGGGCTGTCCGACTCGGCGCTGATCAAGGACAACCACATCGCGGCGGCGGGCTCGGTGACCAAGGCGTACGCGGCGATCCGGACGGCCTACCCGTCCCTGCACATCCAGGTGGAGTGCGACACGCTCGACCAGGTCGAGGAGGCCGTCCGGGTGGGCGCGACGTCCATCCTGCTGGACAACATGAGCACCGACGAGCTGACCGCGGCGGTCCGGCTGGTGGACGGCCGGGCCGAGCTGGAGGCGTCCGGCGGGCTCACCCTCGAAGGGGCCCGAGACGTCGCCGTGACCGGTGTCGACTACCTTGCGGTAGGTGCGCTGACCCATTCGGCGCGCGTGTTCGACATCGGCCTTGACTTCACCTGATCAGCGGGGACCTGATGCTGCTCACCATCGACGTCGGTAACACCCAGACCGTCCTCGGCCTGTTCGAGGGCGAGGAGGTCATCGAGCACTGGCGGATCAACACCGACCCGCGCCGCACCGCGGACGAGATCGCCGTGGTGCTGCAGGGTCTGGTCCAGCAGAGCCCGCTGCTCGCCGACACCGACATCAGCGGCATCGCGCTGTGCTCCACGGTGCCGTCCGTGCTGCACGAGATGCGGGAGATGTGCCGCCGCTACTACGGCGACGTCCCCGCGGTGATCGTGGAGCCCGGGGTGAAGACCGGCGTCCCCGTCCGGATGGACAACCCCAAGGAGGTCGGCGCCGACCGCATCGTGAACTCGCTGGCCGCCGTGCACCTGCACGGCGGCCCGGCGGTCGTGGTCGACTTCGGCACCGCCACCACCTTCGACGCGGTGTCGGCGAAGGGCGAGTACGTCGGCGGCGCGATCGCGCCCGGCATCGAGATCTCCATCGACGCGCTGTCGGTGCGCGGCGCCCAGCTGCACAAGATCGAGCTGCAGCGGCCGCGGAACGTGATCGCCAAGAACACCGTCGAGGCGCTCCAGTCCGGCCTGATCTACGGCTTCGCCGGCCAGGTGGACGGCATCGTCGAGCGGATGTCGGAGGAGCTGGCGGACGACCCGGACGAGGTGACCGTCCTGGCCACCGGCGGGCTCGCCCCGCTCGTCCTGGACGAGGCCCGCACGATCGACCACTACGAGCCCTGGCTGACCCTGGTCGGGCTGCGCCTGATCTACGAGCGCAACGTCGGGACGACGGGCTAGACCTTCCAGTCCTTCTAGACCTTGATCCAGATCCACACCAGGCTGAGCGCGGCGAGCGCCGCGCCCGCGCCGAGCAGCACCGTCAGCGAGGCCAGGGCGGTCAGCGCGGTCAGCAGCAGCGGCGTGAACATCCCCAGGTAGACCAGCGCGTAGACGATCGCGGTCAGCCTGGCCAGCTCGCCCGGCGCGGCGATCCGCGCGGCCTCGGCGAGGCTGTAGGTGAGGACGAACCCGTACGCCGCGCCCAGCAGGACGGCCGCGACGACGTTCAGCTCGGGCAGCCCGGTCGCCGTGGTCAGCGCCGCGACGACCAGACCGGCCGCGGCGAGGGTCAGGCCCGTCCGCGCGACGAGCCGCGGATGCCGCGCCTCCAGCCGCCGCGCCACGGGCTGCGCCGCCATCCCGGCGGCGAGCGTGATCGCCGTGACCAGGCCCGCGTAGGCGATCCGCAGGTGGTGCACCGGCACCTCGATCGGCAGCACGGCGAACGCGTTGACCGGCGCCGTGAACGACCAGATCGCCACCGGCGCCACCGCCCTCCAGAACTCCCGTCCCGAGCCCCTGCCCGCCACGCCCGCACCCGGATCGGCAGCGCTCGCGCCGGACGCGATCGTGTCGGACGTGATCGGAGCGGACTCGGGCGGTTGCGGCGGAGCGGCCTGGAATTCGGGCGTCCGGAAAAGGAGGGGGACGGCGACCGCCATGATCAGCAGGTGCGGGACGTAGGCGGTCAGCAGCGGGTCCGGGACCCACTGGGCGACCAGGGCCGCCACGAGCGGGCCCGCGCCGAAGCCCGCCGAGACCGCCAGCGCGGTGATCCGGGTGCCGGAGCGCGGGGCCAGCTCCTTCACCCAGGCCGTCCCGGCGGCGAGGACCGCGCCGGTGACCACGCCCGCGGCGAGGCGTCCGGCATAGAGCAGGGACGGGACGGACGCGCCTGCCATCAGCACGGCCGTGACCAGCGCGGACGCCGACGCGAACGGCAGCACCAGGCGGCGGCGCCCGTACCGGTCGGACGCCGGTCCGCCGAGCGCCAGGCCCGGGACGAGCCCGAGCGCGTAGATCGCGAACATCGTGCGGGTCTCGCCGCCGCCCAGGTGCAGGCGGTCGGCGTAGAGCCCGAGCAGGGAGGCGAACTGGTTCGCGCCCCAGCCGACCCCGAACATCGCGAGCGCGACGGGGCCCCAGGCGGAGAGGCGTTCGGCGGCGGGGGCGCGGCAGGGGGAGAGGGAGGGAGCCGTCATGCACTCTGGTCTACTCAATGAACCGGTCCGTCCGGAAATCGGTTATTCCTATCGGTCACGTGGGCGGCGCCCGTCCTCCCGCATGCGGAGCCTTTGTCCACAGGCCGGTTGACGATTCCCGTCCAGGGGCGGTAGGTCGGTAGCCTTGGGTCGTGAGTGACGAGACCTACGACGACCTGCCCGAGCAGATGCGGGTGCGCCGGGAGAAGCTCGACCGGCTCCGCGAGGCCGGGATCGACCCCTACCCCGTGGGCTACGCGCGGACGGCGACCATCGCCGAGGTCCGGGCGAAACACCCCGGCCTGGAGCCCGGCACCGAGACCGGCGAGACGGTCGGCGTCGCGGGTCGCGTCATGCTCGTCCGCAACACCGGCAAGCTCTGCTTCGCGACCATCCGCGACGGCTCCGGCGACATCCAGGTGATGCTCTCGCTGGCCAAGGTCGGCGACGAGCAGCTGGAGTTCTGGAAGCGCGAGGTCGACCTCGGCGACCACGTCGGGGTGACCGGCGAGGTCATCACGTCCCGGCGCGGCGAGCTGTCGATCATGGCCGACTCGTTCCAGATCACCGCCAAGTGCCTGCGGCCGCTGCCGGAGAAGCACGCCGGGCTCACCGACCCCGAGGCCCGCGTCCGGATGCGGTACGTCGACCTGATCGTCAACGACGAGGCCCGCGACATGGCGCGGCTGCGCAGCCGCACCGTCCGCGCCGTCCGCGACTTCTGGCACGACGAGGGCTACCTCGAGGTCGAGACGCCGATGCTCCAGCCGATCCACGGCGGGGCGGCGGCGCGGCCGTTCCAGACCCACATCAACGCCTACGACATGGACCTGTACCTCCGGATCGCGATCGAGCTGTACCTCAAGCGGCTCGTCGTCGGGGGCATCGAGAAGGTCTTCGAGATCAACCGGAACTTCCGGAACGAGGGCGCGGACTCCACGCACAACCCGGAGTTCACGATGCTGGAGGCGTACGGCACCTACCTCGACTACAACGACATGGCCGACCTCACCCAGCGGATGTACCAGAAGGCCGTCGTCGCGGCGCTGGGCACCACCGTGGTGCGGCACGGCGACGCCGAGGTCGACCTGGGCATCACCGAATGGCCGCGCATCACGCTCTACGGCGCGGTGTCGGCGAAGGTCGGCGAGGAGCTCACCCCGCACACCCCGATCGAGACCGTCCGCAAGATCGCCGAGGCGCACGGCATCGCGCCGGACGCCAAGTGGGGGCAGGGCAAGCTCGTCCAGGAGCTGTTCGAGGAGCTGATCGAGCACACCCTCGTCCAGCCGACGTTCGTGATGGACTACCCGCTGGAGACCTCGCCGCTCACCCGGCAGCACCGCGACGAGCCGCTGCTCACCGAGAAGTGGGACCTCATCGGCTTCGGCACCGAGCTGGGCACCGCCTACTCCGAGCTGGTCGACCCGGTCGAGCAGCGCCGCCGGCTCACCGAGCAGTCCCTGCTGGCCGCCGGCGGCGACGCCGAGGCCATGCAGCTCGACGAGGACTTCCTGCGCGCGCTGGAGTACGCGATGCCGCCGACCGGCGGGATGGGCGCCGGCATCGACCGGATGATCATGGCGTTCACCGGCCGCGGCATCCGGGACACCATCCTGTTCCCGCTGGTCAAGCCCGAATAGCGAGCGGCAGCTCCGCGAGCCCGCGCAGCACGATGTTGTCCCGGTAGGACGGGCCGTCCAGGCTCCCCGCCGGGACGACGTCGTGCTCGAACAGCCGCCGCAGCGCGACCCCGCCCTCAAGGCGGGCCAGCGGCGCGCCCAGGCAGTAGTGGATGCCGAGGCCGAACGCCAGATGGCGCGCGGTCTCGGCGTTCTCGTACCTGGCGAGGTCCAGCTCGTCCGGACGGTCGGCGAACACGGACGGGTCGCGGTTCGCGGCGCCGGTCAGCAGCAGGACCATCTCGCCCTTGCGGACCGGCGTCCCGGCCAGCTCGACGTCCTCCAGCGCCGCCCGGACGGTGAACTGGACGGGCGGGTCGTACCGGAGCAGCTCCTCCACGGCCGCGGCCGTCCGCTCCGGACGCGCCCTGAACCGGGCGAGCTGCTCCGGGTTCCGCAGCAGCGCCAGCGCGCCGTTCCCGATCAGGTTCACGGTCGTCTCGTGCCCCGCGACCAGCAGCAGGACGCAGGTGGCCAGCAGCTCCGCCTCGGTGAGCGCCTCGCCGTCGTAGGACGCCGCCAGCGCGCTGAGCAGGTCGTCGCGCGGCTCGGCACGCCGCCGCGCGGCCAGCTCGCGGAAGTACGCGGCGAACTCCTCGCGCGCCTGCTCGCGCCGGGCCAGATCGTCTGCCGGAAGCAGGAAGTCGGGGTCGAGCCCGCGCGCCAGCGCGTCCGACCACCCCCGGAACCGCTCCCGATCCTCCGCCGGCACCCCCAGCAGCTCGCTGATAATGATCACCGGCAACGGATAGGCCAACCCCGAAATCAGCTCGACCCCCTGCCCTTCCTCTCCGCCCGCGCGCGCCGCCTCACCCGTCCGCGCCGCTTCGTCCGTCCGCGCCGCTTCGTCCACGCGCGCTGGCTCGCCTGTGCGGGTGGCTTTGGTCGCGCCGGGAGTGGCCGGGGGCGGGGCGGCGGGTGTACGGCTGGCGGCGGTTGCCAGGAGGTCGTCGACCAGGGCTTCTACTCGGGGGCGGAGGCGTTCGACGAGGCGGGCGGTGAAGGCGCGGCCGACGAGGCGGCGCAGGCGGGTGTGGTCGGGCGGGTCCATGGTGAGGAACGAGCGGCGCGCGCCGGGGGAGCGGCGCCAGGCGCCGCCCTCGCCGTCCGGGCGGTGGCCGAAGCGGTGGTCGCGAAGGACGCCCTCGCAGAGCGCGTAGGACGCCGTGACCCACAGCCCGGCGTCGGTGCGCGTCAGAGGCCCGGCTTCGGCCAGCCGCCGGTATTCGGCATAGGGATCGGCACGGAATGCCGGATCGGACGGATCGAAACCCAGAATCGCCCGAGCCCCGGGCATGCCGGTCGTCGTCATGGGTCCAGCCACCCAGACCGAACCGCGTTCTGTCAATGCCTCCGTCCGGAAACGAGGGCATGGCGCGGCCGTTGGTCTGGGTGGGGCGATCGGCGGGGTCGGGAGCGGCGGGGGATGGCGGGGAGTCGGCGGGGAACGGGAGGCGGCTCAGGCGGAGTCGCGGACGATCAGTTCGGGGGTCAGGATGAGCTGGCGGTGCTGGTGGGCCGCCCCCTCGGCGGTCTCGGCCAGCGCCAGCTCGGCGGCGGCGCGGCCCAGCTCGCGACGGGGCTGCCGGACGGTCGTGAGCGGCACCGCGGCGGACGCGGCGAGCTCGATGTCGTCGTAGCCGATCACGGCGATGTCGTCCGGGACCCGGACGCCGAGCCGGACCAGCTCGTTGGTGAGCCCGATGGCGAGCAGGTCGTTCGCGCAGAACACGCCGTCCGGGACCTCGGGCAGGGCGAGCAGCCGGCGCGCGGCGGCCTGGCCCGCGGTCGGGGTCAGCGCGTCCATGGTGAACAGCGGGAGCGGACCGGCCTGCGCGCCCGCGAGCGTGCGCGCCGCGCCCTCCCTGCGGTCGACCACCGGACGGGGTTCCGGACGCCCGCTGACGAAGGCGAGCCGGTGCCGGCCGAGCGCGAGCAGCCGGTCGGCGGCGACGGCGCCGCCCGCGACGTGGTCGACGCGGGCCGAGCAGACGCCGGGACGGGCGTGGTCGAGCAGCACGACCGCCATGCCGGCGGCGCGCAGCCGCGCGATGTCCGCGTCGTCCATGCCGACCGGGATGACCAGCACGCCGGCGGCGCGCTGCGCGGCGAGCAGGTCGAGGCCGCGGCGCTCCTTGGCGGGGTCGTGGTCGCTGGACAGCCACAGCACGTCGCGGCCGGCCTTGTTCAGCGCGCGCTCGGCGCCGCGCGCGACATCGGAGGCGTACGGGTTGGCGAGGTCCTCGACGAGGACCCCGTAGGCGGGAGCTCTGGCGGGGGTTTCGGCGGGGGGCTCCGGCTGCGCGGCGGGCCCCTGCCGGAGCCGTCGCGCGGACTCGTTGCGGACGAAGCCGAGCTCCCGGATCGCCGCGCGAACGCGGTCACGGGTAGCTTCGGCCACCAGGTCTGGCCGGTTTAGGACATTCGAAACGGTCCCAACTGAGACCCCGGCACGCCTCGCAACCTCCCGGATACTGGTCTGTGGCAACTCACTCCTCGTCCGCCCCGGGACTGTTTTCGCAGGTCGTGGTGTGCCTGCCGGAACAGTCCCGAACGGGCCGTCACTAGCCGCGTCCATACAAGCACACAGAGTGCGCAATCGGCGCTTGACGGGCCGGATCCGGCCGCCTAGCGTTCCGAGCCGAAGCGTAGCTTGAAACGATTCACGATCTTCACCCCAGGGGGTCGTCGGATCGGCCGAGAAAGGGTGGGTTGGGATGGCTGGCGATCATGACCCGTCCCGGACGTGGCGAGCCCCGCCGCGTCGGCCCCGTCCGCGACCGTGCGGTCGGACCCTCCGCGCCGCGAGGCGCACCGGTGTTCGGACGCTCAACGACTGAATCGTCACCCGGAGTTCCCCCGTCCCGCGACCCGTTCCCGCAGGCGGCCACCTCCGGCCAAGCACGCCGAGCCCAGTAATCGATGATCTGGCCCAGAGCGATCCGGGCCCCGGCAACCCGACGCGTAGACATCGGCCTACCCGTGCCTGTGCAGCAGGCGGCTGCATCCCCGCGGTCATCACCACGGACGAGGGAGGACGGAGTGGAACAGGCCACACTCGCACGTCGTGGCACCGACGAGCTGCGGTTGAACGAGGAGGAGATCAAGCTCCTCGCGCAGATCGCCAGCGGTGTCACCGCTGATGTGGCGGCACGCAAACTCGAACTGAGCGCCCGGACCCTGCGCCGGCGGTTGCGGACCATCTGCGACCGACTCGAGGTCAACACCCCTATCGAGGCCGTTGTGTGGGCGGCCCGAAGGCAGCTGATCTGATTTCGACACCGAACCGGCCGGGAGGTGCGGCACGCCTCTCCCCGGCACCGTCGCACCGATGGCGTCCCGGCCGCATGACGAGCGCCCCGTCCGACCCCGTGGCGGCGACGCCCGCCGAGGCAGTGACGTCCCCTGCCCCCGGCGTCGCCGCAGGACGAGGCCCGTCAGCCCCTCCGGAGCCGCACGCCCCGGAAGCCGGGTGATCGGATTCGGCCGCCCCGTGTGCAGCAGACCCGCACCCGGCCGACTCGTGCCCAGCCGTTTCATCCTCGGCCGACCCGTGCTCGGACGCGTACTCCGCCGGGCCGTGCTCAGGCGCGTACTCCGCCGGGCCGGGCTCAGCTGATGCGGACGGCGCCGGCGAACGGCCGGCCGTCCAGGTCGTCGATCTTGACGACGTCGCCGGTGTGCGGCGCGTGCAGGATCTTGCCGTCGCCGACGTAGATCCCCATGTGGTGCAGGTCGGGGTAGAAGAAGACCAGGTCGCCCGGGCGGAGCCGGTCGCGGGGGATGTGCCGGCCCGCGTTCCACTGGTCCCCGGTGTAGTGCGGCAGGTTGACGCCGAGCTGGTCGTAGGCCCACATGACCAGGCCCGAGCAGTCGAAACTGGACGGTCCGGCGGCGCCCCAGACGTACGGGTCGCCGATCTTGGTCATCGCGAGCCGGAGCGCGCGGGCGCCGATGTCGTCGCCGATGACCGGCAGCTTCGCGAGGGATGCGGGATCGCGCTTCACGATCTGCCCGCGGATCTTCTCGTACGCGGCGGTGATCTTCGTGCGCTGCGCGTCCAGCTCCCTGCGCAGGACGCCGACCTCCTGCGTCCGCTCCTGCGCGGCCTTGCGCGCGCGGTCGGCGGCCTGCATGGCCTGCATGAGGCCGACGAACTGCGCGCTGTTCTGGGTCGCGAAGTACCGCAGGGTGGCGGCGCGGTCGAGGATCTGCTGCGGGTTGCGGGTCACCGCGAACGACACGGCGGGGTCGGTGCCGCCGGCCACCATGTAGCTGGTCGCGGCGATCCGGCTGAGGCGGCCGCGGATGTCGCCGAGCGACGTCTGCTGCTGCCGCGCGTTCGCGATCGCGCCCTTGGCGGCCGCCTGGGACGCCTGGAGCTTCACCTTGAGGCCGTTGTACTGCTCGGTGAGCTGCTCCAGCTGGTCGGCGAGCCGGAACGCCTGGGAGGTCAGGTCCTTGCCGTCGGGCGCCTGGCCGGGGCCGCCCGGCGCCTTGCCGGGGGCGCCGCCGGACGGGTCGCCGGGCGCCTGCGGGACCTTGCCGGTGGGCCGCGGCTCCGCGTCCGCCGGGGTGGTGGGGTGCGCGGCCATCACGGCGAGCAGGAGGCCCGCCACCGCGGCGGCCCGCAGCATCCGCCGCCTGCGGCCCGAAGTCGGCAGGGCGATGCGCGGACGGCCGAGGCGGGGACCGGTGGGGTTCGGCGTGAGCGGGATCAGGTGGACCGGGTTCCGGAGCGCGGGCCCCAGGCGCGGGGGTCCCAGGTGGAAGGGGTCCTGGAGTGCTTCGCTCAGACGGGCGGCGTTGCGGCGGTCCGGCATGCGGCCGGTCCACTTCCGGCGGGCGGCGTCCGGCCGGGCCGCCTCGGGACAGCCGCCGTCCGGACGGCCTGCGTCGGGACGGGCAGCGTCCGCGGCGCCGCGGGCGTGCGGTCCCGCGGCGCCGCGGGCGTGCGGACCCGGAGCGCCGTGGCCGTTCGGCCCCGTGGTGCCGCGGGCATGCGAAGGGGAAGCAGGGCGCGGTGGCTCCACCAGTTCTCCTCTCCTCGTCCGCTTACCGGGCCGGTTGTCGGGTTCGGGCGGGAGCGGCCCGTCGCCCTTCGCGGCGCGATTCGGTTCGCGCGTGCGGGGCGGATCAACCCGGTCGGCGGCCGGCGGGCGGCGCGGCCGTTGCCGCGCCGTGGGTGTCGCCGAAGGCGGGTCCCGGTGACCGGGCGGCCGGCTGCGGCCCGGATACTCAGCGGATCGGGTCGGTCACGTTCCGAAACCCGATGTCAGAGCCGGACACTAGTGGAGCCGGAAGGGGTTGCCAACCAGAACATGCGAAAAGCCGGGCAGGGCGCCGTCCTTCTGGTGAACTGCCTGGTCCGTCCCCTCGGCGGCTTGTTCGGTTGGCCCTTTTCGTCGTCCATCGCCGCTGGTTTCCGCCCGCCGACCGGCGCGGACCGGCCCGTGGCCCCCCGCAAACCCCTTCCGGACGGTGCCCGACCCGCTCCCGGACGGCGCGGGACCCGCGAAGTCCGATAGCGTCGCCTGCTTGTGGAAGTGGTGATCAGGCGGGCCCGCACGCCCGACGTCCAGGAGATCGCCCGGTTGATCGGCCACTACGCCGGACCCGGGCCGCGCATGCTGCGCAAGACGACGGTCTCGCTGTACGAGGACGTCCAGGAGTTCTGGGTCGCCGAGGACCTCCAGGCCGCCGGGCCGGACGGGCGGCCGCCGCTGATCGGCTGCGGCGCGCTGCACGTGATGTGGGAGGACCTGGCCGAGGTCCGCTCGGTCGCGGTCGACAAGACGCACGGCCGGCGCGGTGTCGGGCACCGGATCGTCAGCCGACTCCTGGAGACCGCGCGCGAGCTCGGCGTGCGGCGCGTGTTCTGCCTGACGTTCGAGGTGGACTTCTTCGCCCGCCACGGATTCCGCCCGATCCTCGGAACGCCCGTGTCGCACGAGGTGTACGAGGAACTTCTGCGCTCCTACGACGAAGGCGTGGCCGAGTTCTTGGACCTCGACCGGGTGAAGCCCAATACGTTGGGAAACACCCGGATGCTGCTCCGCCTGGAGGATTGACCCATGAGTGACTTCCCCCGCCGGGGACGGCAGGAACCGCCGTCCCAGGGCGACCCCTCGTACGGTTCCCCGCCGCGACCGCAACAGCCGCAGCAGTGGCAGCCGTCCCGCGAACCCGCGCAGCAGCAATGGCAGCAGCCGCAGCAGCAAGGGGGGCATTGGGAACGGCAACCTGATCAGCGGGACCCCCAACCGCGGACGCAGCAATGGGAACGCGACGGTTCGTCGTCCTGGAACGAGGGCGCCGCGAACCAGACCGCCGACTATGCCGGCTCGGGGCGCGAGTCGTCCGGCTATGAGTCGTCCGGCTATGACCCGGCAGGGTATGAGTCGCAGGGGTATGAATACGAGCAGACCGAGCCTCCCGCTCTCGTCCCGGCGCCGATCCTGCGCCGCGCGGGCGCGCGTTTCATCGACGGCGCCCTGGTGTCGGCATTCGGTTTCGCGCTCGTGCTGCCGATCACCCTGGCCGTGACGGGCGCGGGCGGGTCGAGCAAGAAGACCGCCAACGAGGGCGCGATCTGGAATTGGCCGATCTTCATCACGCTGTTCGCGGTGATGGCCGTCCTGCCGTTCCTCTACGAGGCCGTCCAGTTGTCGATGTGGGGCCGGACGCTCGGGAAGCGCTGGCTCGGCATCGGCGTCGTCCGCGCGCAGCCGTTGGGCGAACCGCTCAGCGGGGCGCACGCGGTGTGGCGCGCGGCGGTCAACAACATCGGCTACCAGATCGGCGTGTTCTTCTTTCTCATCCTCGCGGTGAAGGTCTGGGACTACGCGTTCACCGGCGAACTGCTCGTCGCGGGCGGCACGCTGATGGCGTATCTGTGGGCCATCTGGGACGAGCCGCTGCACCAGGCCCTGCACGACCGGCTCGCCGGAACCGTCGTCATCGACGAACGGGCGGGTTACGAGGACGCGGGTTATGACCAGGGCTACGACCAGGGATATGGATCGTCCTACGAAAGCGGCCAGTCGGGGTATGGCGGTTAACCAGGCCGGGGACACCGAGGACGCGGCGGAAGAAGAGGGCGGATTTCTCGCCGACCCCGGGCAGCGGCTGCTCGCCCGGATCGTGGACACGCTCATCGTCGGCCTGCCCGTGGTGCTGGTGCTCCGGGCGGCCCTGCCGCACGGCACGGCGGACCGCTGGGCGCCGACCGCCGTCGCGTCCTTCCTGCTGGTCTACGAGGCCGTCCAGCTCGCCGTGTGGGGCCGGACGGTGGGCAAGCGGTTCGCCGGCGTCCGCGTCGTGACCGTGGACGGGACGCGCCCCAGCCCGTCCCAGGCGGCGTTGCGGGCGGCCGTGTACGCGGTTCCGATCGCGTTGCGGCCCGTTCCGGTTCTCGGGCTCCTCGGCGGCATTTTCTGGGTCGTGAACGCGGGAGCGGCGTTCCGCGGCGCCGAGCGGAGGGCCGTGCACGACCGGCTGGCCGGAACCGCCGTGGTGAAGAACACCATCGATTGACATAATGCGCGCAAATCCCCTTACATGGGGGAGTTGGAAGCCGCCGCATCCCCCCGGGACGCGCGCGCGGCGGCTTCGTTGGAGACTTTCGGCGGCCGTTAGCGAAGCGGCGAGAGTTTGCCGGACGCGCCGGGCCGCGGGCTTCGCGTCACCTTAGCGTGACCTTCACCGTGCTCTTGCGATGGTGTTCCGGACCCGTTCCGCATCACTTCCGCGACTCCGGACGGTCGCCGTTCCTGCGGCTTAGTCCCAAGTTAGGACCGACTTACGCCCGACATCCGTCCGACTTCGGTCCGGCTTCCCGCGCCGCTACGGCGGGCGGTTAGGGGCGTTACGTCGGGGTTAATCGGCGGCTCGTGGGACGATCGGGCCCCGCACGTCAAACAACCCGCCGCGGATTTTCGCCGATGGGACGCCCGCTCCGGCCCGGATCCGCCGGATCATGCTCGATTCGGATGGGGCGTGATTACGATGAGTTACCGGGGGGCAAGCAAAGTTCATCGCGGGTGTCGAATTGTCATCGGCGCCGATCGCGGTATATCTTTGCAGCCGAATGCAGTTTGCTCCAGTCTGAAAGGTCTGTCCTCATGGCACAGAAGGTTCAGGTGCTTCTCGTCGACGACCTCGACGGTGGCGAGGCGGACGAGACCGTAGCGTTCTCGATCGACGGCGCCTCCTACGAGATCGACCTCAGTAGCGCCAATGCGAAGAAGCTGCGGGATTCTCTTCAGCCGTTCGTGGAGGTTTCGCGCAAGGCCGGCACCCAGCGCCGCCGCCGGGCCCGCGGGGCGTCCAGCCGCGAGCGCAGCGCCGAGATCCGCGCCTGGGCCAAGGCCCACGGGATCAAGGTCAACGAGCGCGGCCGCATCCCGGCCAACGTGATCGAGAAGTACGAGGCCGCCAACTAGCCGCGCCGGTCGGCCACGCGGCCGACCGGAACCGGGTCGGCGGGAGCGGGAGCGTTCTCCCGCAGGGGTGATCGGGGCCCGCCGACCGGACCGCTACGGCCTCACCGGCTCGTCCGGACCGACCGGCCCGCCTTCCACCGTCAGCCGCACGCGGCGACGCGAGGCGGGCCGTTCGCTTTCCCGGCCGGACCGGGCTCGCCCCGGCGGACGGCCCCGGCACGCTTCGCTGGCCGGACCGGGCACGCCCCGGCGGGCGGATACGAGCCGATTCGGTCGGGGGAGCGTCCTGGATCCGGATCGGGGGATCTGTCCTGAATCCGTCCGCGGACGGTGCCGGGCGGGGCGTCCGTTCGCTTGTGGCGTAGCCGGGAGGCGATTCGTCCGCCGGATGTGCGGAAGGGTTGTCCCGTGACCGCCCCGACCCCTCGGAACAGGTGCTGGTGAGGCGCTCGCGGACGGCCCTGGCAGGGGCCCGTTCGCTCGCGGCGTAGCGGGAACATGCCGCATCAGTGCGGTAGTTGGATGAGGATGAACAGCGCTTAGCTGGGGAACGTCTTCTGGTGGGAGTGCACCGGGCGGCCTCCTCGGGGCGGGCTAGCATGCGGAAGGACAGGTTCGGACGTTCCGGACTCTGCCCAACCGCTCTGTGAGGAGCGACGAGATGTTCGAGAGGTTCACCGACCGCGCGCGGCGGGTTGTCGTCCTGGCTCAGGAAGAGGCCCGGATGCTCAACCACAACTACATCGGCACCGAGCACATCCTCCTGGGTCTGATCCACGAGGGTGAGGGTGTGGCCGCCAAGGCGCTGGAGTCTTTGGGGATCAGCCTTGAGGCGGTGCGCCAGCAGGTCGAGGAGATCATCGGCCAGGGCCAGCAGGCGCCGTCGGGGCACATCCCGTTCACGCCGCGGGCGAAGAAGGTGCTGGAGCTGTCCCTGCGCGAGGCGCTGCAGCTGGGGCACAACTACATCGGCACCGAGCACATCCTGCTGGGATTGATCCGCGAGGGCGAGGGTGTCGCCGCCCAGGTCCTGGTGAAGCTGGGCGCGGACCTGAACCGCGTGCGCCAGCAGGTGATCCAGTTGCTGCACGGGTACTCGGGCGGCAAGGAACCCGCGTCGTCCGGCGGGCCGAGCGAGTCGGCGCCGTCCACGTCGCTGGTGCTGGACCAGTTCGGCCGGAACCTGACCCAGGCGGCCCGCGAGGGCAAGCTCGACCCGGTGATCGGCCGCGACACCGAGATCGAGCGCGTGATGCAGGTCCTTTCTCGCCGCACCAAGAACAACCCGGTGCTGGTCGGCGAGCCCGGCGTCGGCAAGACCGCCGTCGTCGAGGGCCTGGCGCAGAAGATCGTCAAGGGCGAGGTGCCCGAGACCCTGAAGGACAAGCAGCTCTACACCCTCGACCTCGGCGCCCTGGTCGCCGGGTCCCGCTACCGCGGTGACTTCGAGGAGCGGCTGAAGAAGGTCCTGAAGGAGATCCGCACCCGCGGCGACATCATCCTGTTCATCGACGAGCTGCACACGCTCGTCGGCGCGGGCGCCGCCGAGGGCGCGATCGACGCCGCCTCCATCCTGAAGCCGATGCTGGCGCGCGGCGAGCTGCAGACCATCGGCGCGACCACGCTGGACGAGTACCGCAAGCACCTGGAGAAGGACGCCGCGCTGGAGCGCCGCTTCCAGCCGATCCAGGTCGCCGAGCCGTCGCTGTCGCACACCATCGAGATCCTCAAGGGCCTGCGCGACCGGTACGAGGCGCACCACCGCGTCTCGATCACCGACGCCGCGCTGGTCGCGGCCGCGCAGCTGGCCGACCGCTACATCTCCGACCGGTTCCTGCCGGACAAGGCGATCGACCTCATCGACGAGGCCGGGTCCCGGATGCGCATCCGCCGGATGACCGCGCCGCCGGACCTGCGCGAGTACGACGAGAAGATCGCCGACGTGCGCCGGGAGAAGGAGTCGGCGATCGACGCGCAGGACTTCGAGAAGGCCGCGGCCCTCCGCGACTCCGAGAAGCAGCTGCTCGGCAAGAAGGCGCAGCGCGAGAAGGAGTGGAAGGCCGGCGACATGGACGTCGTCGCCGAGGTCACCGAGGAGCTCATCGCCGAGGTGCTCGCGACCGCGACCGGCATCCCGGTGTTCAAGCTCACCGAGGAGGAGTCCGCGCGGCTGCTCCGCATGGAGGACGAGCTGCACCGCCGCGTGATCGGCCAGGAAGACGCGATCAAGGCGCTGTCGCAGTCGATCCGCCGCACCCGCGCCGGCCTGAAGGACCCGAAGCGTCCCGGCGGCTCGTTCATCTTCGCCGGCCCGTCCGGTGTCGGCAAGACCGAGCTGTCCAAGACGCTGGCCGAGTTCCTGTTCGGCGACGAGGACGCGCTGATCCAGCTCGACATGTCCGAGTTCATGGAGAAGCACACCGTCTCGCGGCTGTTCGGCTCCCCGCCCGGCTACGTCGGGTACGAGGAGGGCGGCCAGCTGACCGAGAAGGTGCGGCGCAAGCCGTTCTCGGTGGTCCTGTTCGACGAGATCGAGAAGGCCCACCCGGACATCTTCAACAGCCTGCTGCAGATCCTTGAGGACGGCCGCCTGACCGACGCGCAGGGCCGCGTGGTCGACTTCAAGAACACGGTCATCATCATGACCACCAACCTGGGCACCCGGGACATCTCCAAGGGCCAGTCCCTCGGGTTCTCCCGGCAGGACGACACCCAGGGCGACTACGACCGGATGAAGTCCAAGGTGTCGGAGGAGCTCAAGCAGCACTTCCGCCCCGAGTTCCTCAACCGCGTCGACGACATCGTGGTGTTCCACCAGCTCACCCCGAAGGAGATCATCCAGATCGTGGATCTGATGATCGCCAAGGTGGACGAGCGGCTGAAGGACCGGGACATGGGCATCGAGCTCAAGCCCGAGGCCAAGGACCTGCTCGCCGAGCGGGGCTACGACCCCGTGCTGGGCGCCCGGCCGCTGCGCCGGACCATCCAGCGCGAGATCGAGGACAACCTGTCGGAGAAGATCCTGTACGGCGAGCTGAACGCCGGGCAGATCGTCATCGTCGGTGTCGAGGGCTCGGGCGAGACGGCCAAGTTCACCTTCAAGGGTGTGCCGAAGCCGAACGGCGTCCCGGACAGCCCGCCCCCGATCGAGGGCGCGGTCAACTTCAACAAGGAGTGACCACGACCGCCAAGGCGTGAGAGAGGCCCGCACCTCCCGGTGCGGGCCTTTCGCATGCGCGCGCCGGTGCGGGGGCTTTCGCGTGCGTGCTGGTGGGGCGGGTTCTGCTCGTGGGGCAGGTTCTGTCGGTGCCGCTCCGTAGTATTCGAACATGCGATCGAATGTGCTCGGTCAGGCGGCGGAGTTCCGGCGGCGGCCCGCGCGGCGGGTCCGCCCGCCCGTGGACTCCCACCTCGCGCAGGTGTTCATGCGCGACCTGCGCACCCCCGCGCCGCCGCAGCTGCCGATCTTCCGCTCGCGGCGGCAGGGCGAGCTGCTCGCCCGGCTGCTGCTCGGCCCCGAACGCGAGCTGACCACGCTCGACCTCGCGGTCATGCTCCGCACCGACCTCGGCACGGTCGTCCGGGAGGTGGAGCGGCTGTCCCGCGCGGGCATCCTGCGGCTGCGCCGCACCCCGGCCGGACGGCTCGTCTCGCGCGACGCGTCCTCGCTGATGTTCGCGCCGCTCGCGCGCCTGGTGATGCTGGCGTTCGGCCCGTCCGTCGTCGTCACCGAGCACTTCGCCCGGCTGCCCGGCGTCGCCGAGCTGCACCTGTTCGGCGCGTGGGCCGCGCACTACGCCGACGAGGCGTACCCGGCGGGCGGCCCCGAACCCACCGGCGACGTCGAGGTCCTGGTGGTCGGGGACGCCACCCGCGAGGCCGCCTTCGACGCCGCCCAGGACTGCGCCGCCCGCCTGGGCCTGCCCGTCCACGCCGTCGTCCGCTCCCGCGCCGCCTGGCGCGAGGACGACGACCCCTTCCTCCGCGAGATCCGCTCCGGCCCTACCCTCCGCATCCCCCTGCCATGATCGCGCCGCTACGAGCCGCTCAGGCGCGGCGATGGGGGTTGTTACGGGGTGGCCGCGGTCCAGGCGTTGATCTCGGTGTGGATGCGGGTCTTGAGCTCGGGCGGGGCGAAGGAGGCGTCGACCGCGGCTCGGGCCAGGTCGGCGCAGGCGGTTTCGTCGTAGCCGAACGTGTCCCTGACCAGGGCGTATTCGGCGGCGAGCGGGCGTCCGGTCATCGCCGGGATGTCGGTGTTGACGGTGACGACCAGGCCGGCGTCGCGGAGCCGGGCGAAGGGGTGCGCGGCGGGGGAGGCGGCGAAGCCGAGCGCCACGTTGGACGACGGGCAGACCTCCAGCGGGAGGCGGCGGTCGCGGATCTCGGCGACCAGGTCCGGGTCGTCCAGGACGCGGATGCCGTGGCCGACCCGCTCGGTGCGGCCGGTCCCGATCGCCTGCCGGACGCTGGCGGGGCCCGCCGCCTCGCCCGCGTGGTGGACGACGTGCAGCCCCGCGTCCCGGGCGGCCGCGAAGACCTCGGCGAACGGGTCGCCAGGGAACGCCTCGTCCCCGGCGAGTCCGACCGCGACGACGCCGTCCCGGTGCCGCTCGGCGAGGCGGAGGGTGGCCCAGGCGCGGTCGACGGGCCGGCGGCGCGAGTGGTCCAGGATGAGGCGTGTCTCGATCCCGAAGGCCTCGCGTCCCGCGGCGAGCCCCTCCAGGACGGCCGCGATCGGCATGTTCAGGTCGCCGAGGCGCTCGCCGTGCGCGGCGGCCGTGAACGACACCTCCGCGTAGCGGGTGCCCTGCGCGGCCTCGTCCTCGCAGTACTCGTAGGCGATCCGGCGGAAGTCGTCCGGCGTCCGGAGCGCGTCCCTGACCAGGGTGTTGAGCGCGAAGAAGGCGGCGAAACCGCCCAGCTCGGCGTTCTGGACGTCCGGAACGTCCAGGCCGTTGGCCGCCGCGATCGCGGTGAGCGTCGGCCGCCGGACCGTGCTTTCCAGGTGGACGTGCAGGTGGGCCTTGGGGAGCGTGGTGAGGTCGCGCACCGGACGACCCTAGGGACCGCGCCGCGCGCCCCGCCAGCCAATTAATGCGTTGACCTGACACTTCCCCCATCGGAAGCATGACCGGCATGGGACTCGACGCCTTCGTGCTGTGCCGGTGCTGGCAGGACGGCCGGACCAGCGAGCCTCCCGTCCCGCGCGACCTGGTCGCGACCGACGAGTACGGGCCCTACGTCGAGCAGGAGTCGCAGGAGGCCGTGTTCGCGGCCTGGAAGGCCGACGCCTGCCCGCACGACGACATGGAGATCGCCAGCGAGCGGATCGCGAACTGGGGCGGCTACCGCTGCCTCCAGCAGGCCATGGAGACCGCCGGCTGGGAGCGGTTCCCGGTGCTGCGCAAGTACCTGCCGGACGGCAACGGCGGCGTCCTGCCCGCCGAGCGCGCCCGCGAGGCGCTCGACGAGCTGGCGTCCTTCCGCGCATGCTCCGATGTCGGGCACGAGACCGTCCTGCTGGACGAGGACACGGGCATCGTCCTGGCCGCCAACATCCGCGCCTACGGCGGTGTCTTCGTCTGGGACGGGATGGCCAAGCGGCGCGTCGGCGTGGACGAGCGCGGCCTCTTCGTCGTGGACGAAACCGACCGCGAGCTGTTCCGCGCCCGGCGCTTCACGCAGCGGCGCGTCCGGGCGGGCCGCATCCGGTTCCGCGTCGAGGACAGCACGGAGACGACGCTCGACCTCACGTCCGCTATCGGCGAGCAGGACGGCTCCTACCCGGAGCGCCTCACCGTCGTGGAACGCCCGCTGGGCGGCGCCTACTTCGACTACGCCGTCCAGCCGCTGCGCAAGGTCTGCGAGGCGTCCGCCGAAACCGGCAACCCCGTCGTGTGGTGCTGACCGCGGTGCCCCGGGACGCGCCGGGCCTCGGGCATGGGTCAGTGCCCTGACGGGCCAGGGGATTTCTGCGCTTGCTGGAGATTTGGGACGGCGCAGGTCGAGGCCCTCGCGGGTGGGCGAGGGCCTCGACCTGTCGTCGTGCGCCCGAAGGCGGCTCGTCGTGCGCCCGAAGGCGGCGGCTGGTTTCCGCCAGGTCAGGCGGGCGGGTCCTGGAGGACGCCGAGGGGGTTGCCGTCCGCGTCCTTCAGGGTGGCGATCAGCCGCCCGTTGCCGACGTCGCGGACGTCCTCGACGATCTCCATGCCCTTCTCGGTGAGGTCCTGGACGGCGGTCTTGATGTCGCCGACCTCGAAGAAGCAGACCGGGCCGAGCGCCGGGGCGTCGCCGCGCTTCGGCGTGATGCCGATGTCCTGCCCGTTCACCTTGTAGCCCACGTAGTAGGGCTCGTTCGAGTACGGCTCGGTCCCCAGCAGGATGTCCAGCCGCTCCTTGGCCGCGGGGACGTCCGAGACCGAGTAGATGATCGTCTTGACGCCTGAAGTCATGATGTTCTCCTTCCCTCTCACCCTGTTGACACGCGGGACGGCCGGAGTGTGACGCGGCTCTTGCTGAAAACTGGGAGGGATGTGAAGATGTCGCCATGTTCCTTCCTCGTGCGTAGAGAGCACGTCGCCGCCCACCGCGCCCCTAGCCGGGTGCTCCTGGCGGCAGACGGTGCCCACGCACGTTCACGGCGCGCTCTCTGACGCGCCGTTCATCGAAGGAACATCTTCATGTTCGCCTCATATGTCGCTGTCCTGCGCACGCCTCGTGCTGCGCGCGTGTTCAGCGCGGCCCTGCTGGGCCGTCTCTCCTACGGAACCGTCGGACTTTCCCTGACTTTGACCTTCGTCCAGGCGACCGGCTCGTATGCGCGTGCCGGCCTGATGGTCGCCCTCTTCGGCGGAACCAGCTGCCTGCTGACCCCCTGGCGCGCCGGGATGGTCGACCGCTTCGGGCCGCGCGCGGCGCTCCGTCCGATGGCCGCTTTGTACGGGTTGGGGCTGGTGGGGCTCGTGGGAGCCGCGCACCTGTCGTCCCCGGTGGCGGCGGGCGCGGTCGCGATCGCGGCAGGGGCCTGCACACCGCCGCTGGGACCGGTGATGCGGGCGCTGTGGGCCGAGCTGGTGCCCGACCGGGACCTGCTGCAGCGCGCGTACAGCCTGGATACCGTCGCCGAGCAGATCATCTTCACGGTCGGGCCGCTGCTCGCGGGCCTGTTCGCCGTGACGTCCTCGGCGTCGGTCGGCCTGCTGGCCAGCGCGGCCCTGGTGATCGCCGGGACGTTCGGCCTGACCACCGCCCGGAACACGATCCCGCGCACCGCCGAGCCCGTCCCGGCCGCAGAGGCCGCTCCGGCCGTCACGCCCGCCGAGCCTGCTCCGGCTGGCACGCCCGCCGAGGCCGCTCAGGTCGGCACGGCCGCCGAGGCCGCTTCGGCCGGTATGGCCGCGGAGGTCGCCCAGGGGCGGACTGAGGTGGTGCCCAGTGCGGTGAGCGTATTCGGGCGGCTGTGGCCGACGTTGCTGGCGATGCTGGCGCTGGGCGCGGCGGAGAGCGGTCTCGCGCTGCTGATCGTCGCGTTCGCCGGCGCGGGCGGCGCCGCCTGGACGGAGGCGGCGATCTCGGTGGCCGGGGTCGGCGGCGGGCTCGCCTACGGCGCCGTGACCTGGCGGATGTCGCCGGGGACGCGGCTGCCGCTGCTGGCCGTCCCGATGGCGCTGGCCCTGGCCTTGGGCGGCCTGGCTCCGAACGTCCCGGTGCTGATCGCCGTGGTCTCGGTGTTCGGCCTGTTCATCGCGCCCGTCCTGACCACCGGGTACCTGGTCGCGGAGGCCGCCGCGCCGCCGCAGCGCCGGACCGGCGTCGCGTCCTGGGTGAACACCGCGTTCAACGCCGGATCGTCGCTGGGCTCGGCGGGCGTCGGGGCGCTCACCGCCGTGCTGCCGCTGTCGCTGTGCTTCGCCATGGCGGCGGTGCCGGTGCTGCTGGCGTCGGTGCTGCTGCTGGCCTGGACGCGCCGGTCCGCCCGAGGCGTCCGGGCTCAGGAGCTGGAGCCGGCCGCGGAGGACGCGCTCGCCGCCTGATACAGGTCCTTGACCTTGGATCCGAAGGTCACCGAGTAGGACACGTCAGGCGAGTCGCCGCCCTGCTGGTAGCCGCCGATGACGCCGACGACGGTCTTCTCGTCGTCGCCGGTGAGGAACGGGCCGCCGCTCGTGCCGTTCGGGAAGCCGCCGCAGGTGAAGCGGAGCTGGGTCGTGCTGTAGGGCTCGACCCGGTTCCG
Source organism: Actinomadura rupiterrae (assembly GCF_024172125.1). Lineage (GTDB taxonomy): Bacteria > Actinomycetota > Actinomycetes > Streptosporangiales > Streptosporangiaceae > Spirillospora > Spirillospora rupiterrae. The sequence continues at coordinate 6,609 of NZ_JAMZEA010000016.1, read as the reverse complement.
GCACGAGACGGGCCGCTCGGTGTCGGACGGGTAGCCGACCACGCGGGCCGGGCCGCTCACCGGGCCGTCCGCCTCGAGGCTCATCGCGCCGGTGACGTCCTGCACCCGCTTGGCCCCGCCGTTCACGTCGGTGACCTGCAAGAACCCGACATCGGAATCGGGATCGCTGGAACCGGCCCATTCGGGCGGGTCGTAGAACGCGACGGCCCGCCAGACGCCGTACGGGGTCTGGCCGTTGTGGTAGCCGGGCGCGAAGGCCATCCCGATGTCGCCGCGCCGGCTGCCGCCGCCCACGCAGTGCGCGGCGGTGACCACCAGGTCACGCCCGGGGCTGTCCACCACGCTGGCGGTGCAGGAGTGGTCGCCGAGCTTGCCGCTGCCGTCCACCTCGAACAGCGCGCCGACCGCCGGCAGCCCGTCGAACGCGCCGCTGGACGACTCGGGGGCGTGGGCCGAGCCGGCGGCGGTGTCGCTGAGAGGCCGCGCCGCCTGCCGCGCGGCCTCCGCGGCGCCGCCGCCGGCGGAGGGCGGCCACGACACGATCGCCAGGCCGGCCGCCACCGCGGACAGGGTCAGCAATGGGTAGCTCGGACGCGCCACACGGCTCCCCCCGCGTGTTCGCCTGAACAGCCCCATCCGCCCCTCCAGCAACGATCGCCTCGCCGTTCACTCAGCTCGTGCCCGCCCGACGATTCTGCCTATCCGGTTCTGCAGAGGTCCTGGGACGCCCCTGAAACTTTCCTGAATGCCGCCTCGTCATGGATCTACCTCTGCCCCACCCTTACGTTCCCGCGGTGGACGCCGCCGGTGGCCGGGCTTTGCCCAGCTCCGCCGGGGCACGGGCGGCGGCCGGGTGTCGCCGGGGTCAGGCCGGGGTGGGTGGCGGTTCCTCGCCGAACACCCAGGGCGCGAGGACCACGACCCAGCCGTCCGGATCGGCGAAAACGGCCGCGCCATGCCTTTCCCAATACGGGTTCGCGGGCGGGACGGTTCGATGGCCGCGCTCGGTGAGCCGTCCGACCGCCGCGTCCCGTGCCTCGGCTCCGCGCAGGTAAAGGACGAGCTGGTTCTCCGGATGCGCGTCCGGGATCACCGGCGGCGTGCCGTGCTGCGTGATCTCCATCTGGACGGGCGTCCCGGGCAGTCCGAAGACGACGCCGTCGTAGCCGTCGTGGTCCTGCCAGGCCGCCAGGACGGGCAGCTCCAGGTCGTCCCGGTAGAACGCCATGATCTGGTCGTACCGCGCCGTGGGGCGCGCGAACCGCACCGCCCCGACGTCCAGATGCGCAGGCCAGGACCCTTCTCCGGCGCTCATGCCCGCGCGTCCTGCGCCTGCGCCTCCTGCGCGTGCGCCTCCTGCCAGACCTGGGTGAGGGCCTCGGCGAAGGTCGCGGTCTCCTGGGCGCCGCTGACGCCGTACTTGCCGTCCAGGACGAAGAACGGCACGCCCTGCACACCGATCTCGCGGGCGGTGCGCTCGTCCTCGCGGACGGCGTCGCCGTACGCGTCCGCGGCCAGGACGGACCGGACCTCGGCCTCGTCCAGGCCGGTGCCGGTGGCGATCGCGGTCAGCGAGTCCGCGTCGAAGACCGAGCCCTCGCCGCCGAAGTTGGCCCGGTACAGCGCCCGCCGCAGCTCGTCCCCGAGGCCGCGCTCGGCGGCCAGGTGCAGCAGGCGGTGCGCGTCGAAGGTGTTCCCGTTCGGACGGTCCGAGGTGTAGGGCAGGCCCTCGCCCGCCGCGAGCCCGGCCACGCGCGCCTCGGCCTGCTCCGCCTGCTCGCGCGACATGCCGTACTTGTCCATGAGCATCTCCAGCACCCGCCCGGCGTCCGCGGGCGCGAGGTCCGGGGCGAGCTCGTAGGAGTGCTGGACGACCTCGACCTGGTCGCGGTGCTCGAACCCGGCCAGCGCCGCGTCGAAGCGCGCCTGCCCGATGTAGCACCAGGGGCAGACGATGTCGGTCCAGATATCGACGCGCACGGCGGGGCCCTTCCATGAGGTGACAAGTCACTTACCTCAAGGGCAACACCCCTCCCCGACCCCGCATTTCCCAGCCCTCTCGTCGGAAACGGGGTGCCGGCGCGCGAGAGGAGCTGAAGGGCGCGCTGGGCGTCCGGCTGGACGTGCTCTTCGGCGGGCTCCGCGCGGATCAGGAGGCGATGCGGAGGTAGTGCGCCCAGTAGCCGGCCCAGCGGCCGTAGGGCTTGCCCAGCTCGTGCACCTCGGCCGGGCTCAGCGGACGGCCGTAGACCCGGGACGCGGCGGTGACCAGCTGCTTCTCGGTGGGCACCTCGTCCGTCCGGCCGAAACCCCTGATCAGGATGAAGGTGGCCGACCACGGGCCGATGCCGGGGAGGCCCAGCAGGATCTCCTTGGCCTCCTCGTAGGGGGCCGTGCGCAGGTGGTCCTCGTCGAGGTCGAGCCAGGCGCGGACGGTGCCGCTGAGGTACTCGCCCTTGCGGATGTTGCCGACGAGCTCGGCGATCCGGCCGGGCGCGAGGGACGCCAGCTGCTCGACGTCCGGGAAGGCGCGGTAGTCGACGCCGTCCACGGTCACGACGTTGCCGAACGCCTCGGAGAGGGCCTGCTTCTCCTTGGCGGCCACGGGCAGCGCCGTGCGCTGGGACAGGATCGCCCAGACCGCGTTCTCCAGCGGGGACGGGAACTTCGCCTGGTGGTAGCCGTACAGCCGGTCGATCACGGGCGCGAACGCGGGGTCGCGGCGGCCGATCTCGTAGAACTCGCCGAGGTCGTCGTCCAGGCTGAGCCAGGACGTGATCTGCCGCCGGACCGCCTCGATGTCGTCCTCGGACGGCGGCTCGCCGTCCGTCCACAGGTCGCAGCGCAGGCCCTCGGCGGCGTCGTCGGCCGCCAGCCGGACGGCGAACGTGCGGCCGTTCGCGCGCAGCGCCTTGGTCAGGGACGAGCCGGCCACCTGCTGCTCGCCCGCGGTCGGCCGGAACCCGGTCAGGAAGCTCAGCTGCGGCGCGAAGTCGAACGGCGGGGTGGCGGGAAGCGTGAACGTGGTCATGTCGGCTCCTTCTTGCCTGCGCGGAGATAATCTACGTGCATCCTAAAGAGCCGCACCGACATTTCCCGCGAGGCCGTGCCGGGGATGCCCAGCCGGACGGGGATGGTCAGCCGGGGAGGGCGTAGTGGCCGTCGTCCAGGGGGTCCACGAGGCCGTCGGCGATCAGGCCGTCCAGGGCGCGCTCGCGCTGGACGGCGTCCGACCAGACCACGTCGAGCGCGGGCTTGGGAACCGGACCGTGCGCGTCGCGCAGGACGGCCAGCAGGCGTCCCCGGCACTGCCGGTCCGTCCCCGCATACGTCTGGCCGCGGCGCGGCGGGCCGTCGTACGCGGGACGGCCCCGGGCCTGCCATTCGCATTTGTCCAGCACAGGGCAGTCCACGCAGCGGGGAGAGCGGGCCGTGCAGACCAGCGCGCCCAGCTCCATGACCGCGACCGACCAGCGCGCGGCGGTCGGCGGATCGACCGGAAGCAGGGATTCGGCCGTCGCGACCTCGGCGCGGGTCTGGGATTTCGGCGGGTACTCGACACCGTCCATCAGGCGTGCGAGGACGCGCCGGACGTTGGTGTCCAGCACCGCGTGCCGCTGCCGGAAGGCGAAGCTCGCGACCGCCGCGGCGGTGTAGGAGCCGATTCCGGGCAGGTCGAGCAGGTCGGCGTGCGAGTCCGGAACCGCGCCGCCGTGCCGCTCGACGATCGCCTGCGCCGCCGCGTGCAGCCGCAGCGCCCGGCGCGGGTACCCGAGGCGTCCCCAGGCCCGGACGGCCTCCCCGGACGGCTCGGCCGCCAGCGCCGCCGGCGTCGGCCAGCGCTCCAGCCAGGCGTGCCAGACCGGAAGGACCCGGACGACCGGCGTCTGCTGCAACATGATCTCGCTGACCAGGATGCCCCAGGGGGTCGCGTCCGGGGCCCGCCACGGCAGCTCGCGGGCGTTCGCGTCGTACCAGGCGAGGATCGGGTCGGTGAACTTCCGCATGACGAGGTGCATTGTGGCACGGCGGGTCGCCGCGTCCCGGACGATCCCCAAATGCATACTGTCGGCATGGACGCGGATACCGAACGTGATCCAGAGGACGAGTGGGGCCTCGACCAGTACTGGCGGCGCCGGGCGATCGCGCTCGGCGGGGCGCTGGCCGTGGTCGGGCTGGCCGCTTGGGGCTGCGGCGTGTTCGGGGGCGGCGGTGACGGCGGCAAGCAGAACGTGCAGAGTATGGCCGGCGTCGCCTCGGCCGTGCCCACGACGCCCGCCGCCACGCCCGCGCCGACGGTCACGGTGACGGCCTCTCCATCGACGACCGCTTCGCCGTCGGCGTCCGCGTCGGCGTCGCCCGGCGCGTCCGCCAAGGCCGCTCCCAAAGCCGGCGATGCGTGCGACCCGCGTGACGTGGTGGTCGACTTCGCCGCCAACGGCGAGACTTTCGCGGGCAGCGCGCGGCCGTCCTTCCGGCTCACCGTCGTGAACACCGGGCAGCGCGCCTGCACTTACGACGTCGGGACGCACAGCCTGGACGTCCGCATCACCTCCGGCTCCGACCGGGTCTGGGCGGCGTCCACCTGCGACAGCGGGTCCGGGTCGAACGTGCAGACGTTGCGCCGGGGCATCCCGTACGCCACCACCCTGGTCTGGGACCGGCGCCGAGCGGGAAGCGACTGCCAGGGCAGCCGCGCCAAGGCCCTGCCGGGTACTTACGTCGCGTCCGTGAAGGGCGACCACGTCAAGGCCGAAAAGCAGGTCTTCCGCCTGCGCTGACCCCGCCTCCGCCGGATTGGTCCACTGGAACGGTGTGCGGTTGGCCCTGTCCGCAGGTCCGTTCCGGCGGCAGGGTTGATGCCGACCGAAGCGCCGGACGGACGGGGGACCATGTACTTCCAGCACTCGCCGCAGCTCTGGGCCGCGCATCCCGACCTGGTGGCCGGGGTCGTCGTGGTCGCGGACGGGATCACGCCGGACGCGGACGCGCGCGCCCGCGTCGCCGACTTCACCGCCGCCGCCCTGGACCGCCTCGCCCGGGACGGCTCGGAGGCGGAGCTCCCCGAGATCAGGGCCTGGCGGCGGACGTTCGCCGGGATGGGCCTCAAGCCGACGCAGTACCGCTGCGCCTCCGAGGCGCTGTTGCGGCGCGTCCGCAAAGAGGGTTCGCTCCCCTCGATCCACCCTCTCGTGGACCTCTGCAACGCGGTTTCGGCGGCGTTCGCGATCCCGGTCGCCGCGCTCGACCTCGCGGCCGTGACCGGCGGCCTCACCGTCCGCCCGGCGGACGGCACCGAGGAGTACGAGACCTTCGGCGGCGACATCGAGCACCCCGCGCCCGGCGAGGTCACCTACGCGGACGAGGCGGGCCGCGCCCACGCCCGCCGCTGGACGAACCGGCAGAGCGGCCGGTCCGCCGTCCGCCCGGCGACCGCCTCGGTCGTGATCGTCGCCGAGGCCCTGCACGAGACGGCCGCGGCGGACGTGCCGAAACTGGTCGCGTCCCTCGCCGACGAGATCGCGACCTTGTGGCCGGTCACCCCGACCACCGCCCGCGTCACTGAGACCACCCCCCGCCTCGACTTCTGACAACAACCGACCGCGCGCAGCCCAGCCCCCGACGCACGGCAGCCCGCACGCCCGCAGCCGGCACGCCCCGCAGCCCGCGCGTGCCCGGAAGCCCTGCCCGCGCCGGGGCGGGCAGGGCTTCGGGTCAGACGTAGCGTTCGAGGATGGAGGACTCGGCGAGGCGGGAGAGGCCCTCGCGGACGCTGCGGGCGCGGGACTCGCCGACGCCGCCGACGGCCTGGAGGTCGTCGATGGAGGCGGCCAGCAGCTTCTGCAGGCCGCCGAAGTGCTCGACCAGCCGCTCGACGACCAGGCTCGGCAGCCGCGGGACCTTGGCGAGCAGCCGGTAGCCCTTGGGGGAGACGGGCAGGTCGAGCGAGTCCGGCCCGGCGAAGCCCATCACCTCGGCGACCGTGGTCAGGTCGAGCAGCTCGTTCGCCGACAGCACGTCCAGGTTCGCCAGGACCGTGCCGACGCCGACCGCGCGGGCCTCGGCGGACGGGTAGTCGCGGACGATCAGCTCGCGGTCCACGTCGACGCCGGAGACCAGCTCGTCCAGCTGGAGCGAGAGCAGCCGGCCGTCGGTGCCGAGCTCGACGACGTAGCCCTCGATCTCGTCGGCGATCCGGCGGACCATCTCCAGCCGCTGCACCACGGCCGACACGTCCCGGACGGTGACCAGGTCCTCGATCTCCAGGGCGGAGAGCGTGCCGGACACCTCGTCCAGCCGCAGCTTGTACCGCTCCAGGGTGGCGAGCGCCTGGTTGGCCTTGGACAGGATGGCCGCCGAGTCCTCCAGGACGTAGCGGATCCCGTCGAGGTAGAGCGCGATGATGTTCATCGACTGGCTCACCGAGATCACCGGGTGGCCGGTCTGCCGCGCGACCCGCTCGGCCGTGCGGTGCCGGGTGCCGGACTCCTCGGTGGGGATGGTGGAGTCGGGCACCAGGTGGACGGCGGCGCGGACGATCCGGTCGCGGGTGTCGTCCAGCACGATCGCGCCGTCCATCTTGGCGAGCTCGCGCAGCCGGGTCGCGGA
>NZ_JAMZEA010000015.1 GCF_024172125.1 Actinomadura rupiterrae | reverse complement strand
ACGCGCCACACGTTAACCCGCAGGCAGGACGGCCCGTCACCTACCAAAGTCGGAGACGTCCGGCACCGAGGAACGGCAGGGCGCGACCGTCCGCCCGATGCGGCCGCGGCCCGCCGCGCGCCAGGCTGCGCGGCGTGAACACTTCACTCAAGCAACCCGTCCTGACCATCGCCGGAGCGTCGGCCTCCGCCCTCGCCATCTGGATCATCGCGGTGCCGGTCGCCGGGCACGACCTGACCGTCCGCATGGGCGGCGGCACCCGCGACGTGGGCGCGGTGGCGGTCGTCCTGGCGAGCCTGCTCGCGGGCCTCGCCGCGTGGGGGCTGCTGGCCGTCCTGCGCCGCCGGACGGCCAGGGGGAACCGGGTCTGGGCGATCACCGCGATGGTCGTCCTGGGCGTCTCCCTTGCCGGACCGACCAACTCGGGCGCGGGGACGGCCACCGCGCTGATCCTGATGCTGCTGCACTTCACCGTCGGCGTCACGCTCGTCCTGGGGCTCGGCCTGGACCGCCGCCGCTGAGTCAGGGGAAGAGCGGGCGGTCGGGCCCGGGGATCCAGAACCCCTCGGTTCCGGACGGGCGGTAGTGGTCCCTCACGTGGTCGATCAGCAGCGGCAGCGACGGATGCCGGTTGTCCTCGTGCCACATGAGGGACCACGGGTACGCCGGCGCCGGGTCGGTGACGTCGATCTGCACGACGTCCGGGTAGCCCGGGAACTGCGTCTGGTTCGCGAAGGTGATGAGCTCGGCCGAGCCCGCGACCCGCTCCATCAGGTGGTCGGCGCCGAAGACCGGCCCGGACGTGTCGATGAGGACGCCGACCTCGTCGCTGAGGAACCGGTAGAACTCCGACCATTCGCTGTCGCGGGCGTTGCCGGGCATCCAGGCCGTGAGCCCATCGAGTTCCTTCAGCGCCACCCGCTTCCGCCGGGCCAGCGCGTGCCGCCTCCCGACCATGACCGGGATCGGCTCCAGGCAGGCCGGAACGCGCATGATCCCCGGCGGGAGCGGCCCGGTGACCCGCCCGAACGCCGCGTCGATCGAGCCGTCCGCGAGCGCCCGCTCCCGCGGGACGGTCCCGCGCGACACGACGACGTCCAGCTCGACCTCGGCGGTCTCGTAGAAGTCCCGGACGATCTCGATCGGCGCCGACGCCTTGGCCAGCGCGTCCACGCGCAGCGGCCGCCGGTCCGCGCGCAGCGCCGCGACGGCCTGGTCGGCGAGCCCGACCAGCGCGCGCGCCTGCGGCAGGAACGCCGCGCCCGCCTCGGTCGGCGCCACCCCGGTCCGCGACCGCACCAGCAGCGGGACGCCCAGCTCGCTCTCCAGCCGCGCGATCCGCTTGGACACCGCCTGCTGCGTCATCCCGAGCCGCGCCGCCGCCACGGTGAACTGCCCGTCGTCGACGACCGCCAGCAGCGTCCGCACCGCCCCGAGATCCAGGTCCATGCACCACTCCGCTCGTCTCCCGCAGGCACATCACCCGCCCGCGAAAAACTCGCACGCCCGCCCCGGCCTGACAACCTCAGAGGCCCGGCCGGGACGGCAAAGAGACCCGAAGCCCGGCTGGCGCGCGGGCTTCGGGTCTCCGTTTCGCGATTACTTCTGCCGGGCGTGCGTCACCGGGTCGGCGGGAGGTGGCGGTGGTGCTTCACGTGGCCCTCGGTGGATCCGTTGACGCAGTCGCCGTGCTCGTCCTCGACACCCAGGATGTTGTGGATGGCGGCGCCGATGCCGGCGATGTCCAGGCTGCGGCAGGTCTGGATGCCGATGATCTGGATGTTCTGCGGGCCGTCGTCGGCCATGGCCGGCGCGGCGCTCAGCACCACGCCCGCGGCCGTGCAGGACAGAAGGCCGCCAGCGGCCAGTCGCTTGAGCATGTTCTTCCTCTCTGGAGATCCACGGACAAGCCTTGGAACACAGCACGAAGATAGCGGACCCAAAAGCGACTATTTCGGCGTCGATCCCCTTCCCGGCAAGGTTTTCAGCGGCCTTGGGAAAGGCCGGGAAGTGTCATGACCATAAAGTGATCGAAGCGCGATGTGGCGCGGAAGCAAACGCGCATTCCCGTCGATAGGCGCCACCCCGGAAGGGTGATTTGCGGTGAATTATTCGGAAAGGTGGCGGTGGTGACGGTTTTGGCCGTAGCGGCGGCGGCAACGCCCGCCCGGTCGGCCCTGCGGGGGCGGCGGAGGCCGGAAACGGCCAGCGCGGCGGAGGACCGGTCCGATCTTGGTGCGCGCGGGCGAGAATTCGTCCAACACGCACGGGACGGGGCCGGAGTCATGACGAGTAGTTCCGGAAAGAAGGTCAGCATCCGGGTCGGCGGGGATCTGTCCGGGCAGGTGGTCGTCGGCGATCGCAACACCGTCTCGGGCGGGAACGGCGAACCGGTCACCGAGGCCGAACTGGCCCGCCTCTCCGAGCTGTTCGCCGAACTGCGCGGACGGGTGACAGGCGAGGACGGCGGCGCCGCCCTGGGCAAGCTCGACGAGCTGGAGGAGGCGATCACCGCCGAGGAGCCCGACCTCGCCACGATGGAGCACGTCCAGGGCTGGTTCCGGCGCAGGATGCCCGGCCTCGCGGAGGCCGTGGGCCGGCTCGTGGTGAGCCCCCTGGTCACCCGGGTCGTCACGACGGCGGGCGACGACGTGGCCGCGGAGTTCCACCGGCGGTTCACCGGCTGATGGCCGGGATCGACATCGGCGGCGACCTCAGCGGGACGCTGGTCGTCGGCGACAACAACGTCATCGTCGGCCGCGACGGCTCGCGGGTCGAGCCGCGCGACCGGCCGCCGCCCGCCCCGCGCCCCCGCCGCCGTCCCAAGAGCCCCGTGCCGCCGCGCGAAGGGCCCGCGCCGATCGGCCGCGAACCGGAACTGGCGCGGATCGAGGCGTGGCTTGAGGACGACCTCCCCGTCGAGGTCGTCGGCCCGGCCGGCGCCGGCAAGTCGGCCCTGCTCCGGGCGCTGGCCGCGCGGCGCCGCCGCGCGGGTGAGGACGTCGTCCACCTCGCGGCGGCGGGCATGCCGGTCGGCGACCTCGTCCAGGAACTGTTCCAGGCCTGCTACGACGTCGAGGACTACAAGCCGGAGCCGCCGCGGCTGCGGCGCCTGATGGGCAAGATCCGCGCCCTGGTCGTCGTGGACGACTTCGACGGGACGGCCGAAGACCTCGACGTCCTGCTCGACGCGGCCCCGTCGGTCGGCCTGGTCATCTCGGGGACCGAGCGCCGCGTGTGGGGGAGCGGCCGGTCGCTCGCCCTCACCGGACTGGACGGCTCGGAGGCGCTGCGGCTCGTCCGGCGGGAGCTCGACCGAGACCTCGACGACCGCGAGACCGAGTTGGCGCAGCGCTTCGCCGAGGTCGTGGACGGCCATCCGCTGGCGATGATCCAGGCGGCCCGGGCGATCCGCGCCGGTGAAACGGGCCTGGACGATCAGGAGGCCCTCGCGCGCGCCCTCGCCTCCGGCCTCGGCGACCGCGCGCACCGGACGCTGAACCTGCTGCGCGCGGTCGCGCCGCTCGCCCTGGATCGGGAGCTTGTCGAGGCGTTGTCCGGATCGTCCGAGGCGCTGCCGAAACTGGAGAGCGCCGGACTGGCCCTGCCCGACGCGGACGGCTACCGCGCGGCCCTGCCCGCGGCCCGCCTGGTGGCCGAGAACGCCGACCCGAACCCCGCGGACCTCGCGGAACCGCTCACGTCCTGGGCGTCCGCCGCCCCGGCACGGCGGATCGCCGAAGCCGCGCCGCTCATCGTCGCCGTCCTTGAATCCGCGCTCGCTTCAGGACACGCGGCTCCCGCCCGGATTCTGGCCAGAACCGCCGCGCCCGCCCTGTGCCGGACGCTGCACTGGGGCGCCTGGCAACGCGTCCTCGCACTCGGCAAGCAAGCCGCCCGCGCGACGCAGGCCACCGAGGACGAGGAGTACTTCGACCGCGAGGAGAAGTCGCGGCTCAAGGCCCTCGCCAAAGGCGCCGCGATCGGTGCGCTCGTCGGCGGCGCGTTCCTGGCCGGGCAGCACGTTCCCGCGGCACAGCACGTTCCGGCGGCCAAGCCCCCGGCGAAGGCCGGCGGCTGCCTCGGCTCGCCCGCCGTCATCACCGCCGCCATCGCGGTGGTCGTCGCGGGGGTCATCGGTGCGATCGGCTACGCGAACGCCGGGCCCGGATCGTCCGGGCCGTCCAGGCCGGGCGCGATCGGTCCTCCGACGCCCATCGACGGCACGTCCCCGCGTCCGACATCCGGGCCGTCCGACACCAGCGATCCGGGCGACCCCAACTCGTCGCCGCCGACGTCCGGGCAGACCACAGGTCCGACGACAGGGAACTCCCGTCCGCCCACCTCGAACCGCCCGCCGACGACGCCACCGTCCTCGTCCCGCCCGGTGCTGCCGCCGCCGAGCCCGAGCTGCTGGCACGGCGGCGAGAGCGGATCCGATTTCTGGATCGACACCAGGCAGCGCTACTTCGGCGGTCCGAACCCCGGCCACCACGGCAACGGCACGGTGACGTTCACCTGGCCCGTCTGCCTGCCCGGCAGGCCCGCCTCGGCGTTCATCGACAGGCAGGGCGACAAGTCCGGCCCCCGGACGGGCCTCTACCACATCACCGAGATCGACTGCCCGGCCGTCCTGCACGCCGGCGACGGCTGCTCCATCCAGATCGACTTCCTCCAGCCGCCGGCGGGCGAGAGCTACGACGGCTACCTCAACGTCCCCACCGACGGCGGAAGCAACGGCGTCATCAACATCTGGACGAGGTGACCCGGCAGCCACCCCGCCCGCGACGGCCTCATTGCCCGTCCAGCCACCAGGGTCGGACGTCCTTCTCCGCGACGAACTCGTGGAAGTCCATGTTGGCGATCTCCAGGTTGCACGCCATGGACCCGACCTCAGCCCACGGCAGGACGGCGATCTGCCCGGGAGTGTCGTGAAGGTCGACGACGGTCAGCGTCCGGTCGCCGTCCTGGCCGAAGGTCCGCGCGTCGGCGAGCATGACCATCGTGGTGTGCTCCTCCGGCGGGACGAGCGCCGGAACCTGGCCCGGCTGGAGGTCCTCGAACGCCCGGTCGTCGACGACCAGCGCGGTCAGCGGGAAGCGGTCCGGGTCGATCTGGTCGACGTCCAGGTCCGACCCGACCCAGCCGTCCTCGTCCACGCCGCCCAGTTCGGCGAGCAGGGCCTGCCAGCCGTCCTCGTCGTCGAAGCAGGCGCGAACCAGCAGCGCCATGTCGGAGGCCGGGAGGGCGGGGAAGCCGGTGCGCGGAGGCGGGCCGGTGGGCGTGGTGAACTCCGGCTCCGCGTCGCCTCCCTGGTACATCCCGCGGACGTCCATGCCGCGCACCAGGTCGTCGAAGGTGAGCGTGCCGTCCAGTACGTCGGCCAGGATCTCGCCGAGCCGCTCCGACGGCACCCGGACGCCGCGTCCCGGGATCGCCGCCAGGTCCACCAGCAGCGGCCCGTCCCCGCCGTAGGCAACAGCGCCGTCCGCAAGGACGGCGACGGGCGGCACCGGGCCGCCCTCGGGAACGATCGCCGGGACGTTCCCGCCGTCCAGGGAATCCCAGGACGTGCTCTCGACCAGCCGGAGCCGCACCCGGCCGTCCGCGAGGACGAGCAGATCACCTTCGCGTCGCCCGCCGACCTCTCTGAGCAGGCCGCCCCACTGGGCTTTGCCCCGGTCGTAGGAGGTGCAGAGCAGCTGCGGCTCGCCGGGTGCGGGCTGGGGGAGCTCGGGAAACGCCATGACTCTCCTCCGGACGGACGCTCGGGACGTTACCGGCGCATGGTGCCGTCCGGGTCGGACATCGCGGCGGGCCGCACGCGGGTCCTGGTAGGCGATCCGGCATGGAAGGGCCGTTCGCGGGCATACGGCATGCACACACGTGCGAAGGAGGAACAGCGGTGAGCACCTCGCGCCATGACGAGCAGGTACTGGCGGAGATCACGAGCCGGGTGACGCGGGAGAATCCCGATCTGGTCGCGAGGTTCGCGTTGTTCGAGAGACTCGTCCGCGAGGAGGGGCCGCCGCCGCGCGAGCTGCCGCGGAAGGCGTGGCGGCACCGTCCGTGAGCGGGCCGTCGCGGATTTGCCCGGCCGGGGGTTTACCGCCCGAGGCCGGGAAAGGGCCCATAACGGCAACCGAATCCGCGTGAGGGTGCCCGAGTAGCCGCCCTCCTGGAAATGGGTGGTGGGGCAATGCAGCCTCTGGAAGTGAGCGTCCGCCCGCGCCGTTCGTGCGTCGTCGTCACACTGCGCGGCGAGCTCGACCTCGCGGGCGCCGAGCGCCTGTCGGACGAGTTCCGCGAGGCGTTCGAGAGCAGCGACCACGTCATCGTCGACCTCGACGAGCTGGCCTTCATCGACTCGTCGGGTCTGGCCGCGCTCATCGACGGCCACAAGCGCGCCCTGGAGAACGGCGCCCGTTTCACGCTGGTCGCGCCGCGGCCGCAGGTCGAAGGCGTATTCACCATCACCGGCCTCGTCGGACGTTTCGACATCCGCAAGACCCTGGACGAAGCCCTGCCGCCGCTTTAAGGAATGCCCTTCTAAAATGCGGGCAAAGCCAGGGCATGCGCATTGCGGTTCTGGACGTCGGTTCGAATTCGGCCCACCTGCAGATCGCTGACCTGGAGCCCGACGGGACGATCCGGGACGTCGCGTCCGCCAAGCACCCGACGCGGCTGGCCGAGCGGACCGGGCCCGGCGGGCGGATCGACGCCGCGGCGGTGGAGCGCCTGGTGCGGTCCGTCGGCACCGCGCACAGGATCGCGCTGGAGCACGGCGCCGCCGAGATGATCGCGTTCGCGACCTCGGCGATCCGCGAGGCGGACGGCGACGACGCGATCGCCCGCCGCGTCGCCGACCGCACCGGGATCCGGCTGGACTCCCTGCCCGGACGGGACGAGGCCCGGCTCACCTTCCTTGCGGCCCGCGCCTGGTTCGGACGTTCAGCCGGGCCGCTCCTGCTCGCCGACATCGGCGGCGGATCGCTGGAGATCGCCGCGGGCGACGGGACCGAGTCCGCCGTGGAGGTGTCGGTGCCCCTGGGCGCCGGGCGCCTCACCCGCGAGCACCTGTCCGGCGACCCGCCCGAGCCGGAGCGGGTCGAGCGGCTCGCCGAGCACATCCGGACGGTGTTCGACGAGAAGGTCCGTCCGGAACTGCCCCTGGACGAGATCGCCGGACCGCGGTTCGAGCTGCGCGCGGTCGCCACGTCCAAGACGTTCAAGCAGCTCGCCAAGCTCACCGGCGGGCGCGACCGCCAGGGGCGCCGAGTGCTGAAGCGCAAGCGGCTGCGCAAGCGGATCCCCCGGCTGGCGAAGCTCCCGGCGGGCGAGCGGGCCCGGCTGAAGGGCGTGTCCGCATCCCGCGCCGAGCAGATCCTCGCCGGTGCGATGGTCGCCGAGGCGTTCATGACCGCGTTCGACGTCAAGCGGCTGGAGCTGTGCCCGTGGGCCGTCCGCGAGGGGATCGCGCTGCGACGGCTCCAGCAGGTGAGCGCGACGCTCGGCCTCCGGTACGACATCGACCGGCTCGTCCAGCCGCTCGAAGCGCCGGAGCTCGACGCGCCGGCGCGGCTGCTCGGCGCCTGACCGGCGGCGGGGGCGGGAGGCGGGAACGCCCGGCCGGGCCGGGGGAGCGGGCTTTACGGACGACCGTCTCCGGCCGTCAGGAACAGATGAAACGCGTCGGTGATCACCTTTGTCTAAGCTGCGACACCACACGGCGAACGACGGAGGAGACCCGATGGGATCGGACAGCGGTACCGGCACGCCCACGCTTCTGGTCAGGATGGCGGCCAAGCTCAAGGGTGAGGTGCGCGCGGACACGCTGGAGTCGTTCCGTCGTGCGGGCGGGGTCGCCTACGCGGAGGTGCAGAACGCCGAGGAGCTGCGCCGCAAGCTCGCCGCGGACGGCACGAACCTGTGGCACGTCGATCCGGGTGTCGCCGGGCAGCTGCTGTGCTCGTGGAACGCGTTCGTGCTCCAGTCGATCGGCGAGCACCTGCTGGACGCCGACTACGCCGCCGACCCCCGTACCGCCGGGTACGTGCCGCCGGTGACGCACACCCAGGTCACGGCGTGCTTCGACCAGGTCGAGATCTGGACGTCCCGGGCCCGGCAGGCTGCGGGCAACAAGGCCTACAACGTCGCCGACGCCGTCCGGCTGCCCGCCGACCTGCCCGAATGGGCCGAGGCCGACCCGTGCCCGCTGCCGCACCTGCACGGCATGCTCGCCGCGGCCCGCGCGATCCGGCAGCATGCCGAGGTCGCGTTCGGGGTGTTCGAGCAGACCGTCCAGGACACCCATCCGCACGAGGCGGACCTGCAGCGGCTGCGGCAGCTGGCGGCCGAGGCCGCCACCGCGTCCGACTACGCCGAGGGCCTGCTGGAGGCCACCCCGGACGCCGCGCTGCACGAGGCGATCGAGCAGCGGCTCCAGCGCGCGCTGGAGATCTACTACCACCTCGGCCAGCTGATCGGGATGCCGTCCCTGATCGCCCGGTACCAGACCGGCGAGCTCGGCACCGGCGCCGGGAAGCTCGCCGCGCCCGGGACGCCCGCGTTCGACCCGTGGTGCCTGACCTCACCGCGCGAGCGCACCAAGTGGCGCCGGGACCCGCGGGCGCAGCAGTCGATCAAGGAGCTGTGGGAGTTCGACCCGGCGCCCGAGGCGACCCTGCGCATCCAGGCGCAGATCGACGCCGCCAAGGCGCAGGGCGCGATCGACTACGCCAGGGACGCCAAGGGCGCGGTGCTCGGCAGCTACTACTGCTGCCCGTGGGGCGCGGTCTACGTCGTCCGGTCGGCGGTGACGATCAACCACCGGCGGCTGCGGCCCGGCCAGCAGTTCACCTACGAGGTGGACGCGGACGAGGTGCCCGGCGGCGGCGAGTTCGTCCGCCGCCTGATCGTCGGCAACTTCTCCCGCACCACCGAGATCCAGTACTGCGACCCCGACGGCGAGCACCAGGGCTGACGGACGAGGCGTCCGCCGGGCGCTCAGTTACCGGACGCGGGCGGGTCCGGGCGGTGCACCGGGCCGTGCGGGTCGTCGCAGTGCGACTCGGGCCCGCTGATCTGCAGCAGCGGATCGGGCGCGTGGTCGACCTGGAGGGTGGTGTGGCTGATGCCGAAGTCGGCGGCCAGCACCTTCTCCAGGTCGCCGCGCACGGCGTGGCAGTCCTCGCCCGCGCTGACCAGCACGTGCGCGGACGCCGCGGACATCCCCGAGGTGATCTGCCAGATGTGCAGGTCGTGCACCTCGGCGACGTGCGGGCGCGCGGCCAGCGTCCGCCCGACCCGCGCGGGGGAGATCCCGGCGGGCGCGGCCTCCAGGAAGATCCGCCCGGACTCGCGGACGAGCCCGTACCCGGCCTTGAGCATCAGCGCGACCACGATCAGCGAGGCGATCGCGTCCGCGCGGGCGAACCCGGTGAACACCATCACCGCGCCCGCGACCGCCGTGGCGATGAACGCGTACAGGTCGGTGAGGATGTGCTGGAAGGCGCCCTCGACGTTCAGGCTCGACCGGTTCGCCCTGGAGATCATCCAGGTCGCGCCGAGGTTGATCACCACGCCGACCAGCGCGGTGCCCAGCACCAGCCCGCCGGTGACCTCCGGCGGCGCGAGCAGCCGGTGCACCGCCTCGTAGCCCAGCCACACCGAGAGCAGCAGCAGCGTCAGCCCGTTGGCCTGCGCGGACAGGATCTCGGCCCGCTTGAGCCCGTAGGTGTAGCCGCCCGCCGGGGGCTTGGCGGCCAGCCGCATCGCCACCAGCGCGAGGACGATCGAGGCGGCGTCGGTGAGCATGTGCGCGGCGTCGGAGATCAGCGCCAGCGACCCCGCCAGGACGCCGACGACGACCTCGCCGGCCATGAACACCGTGATCAGGACCAGCGCGCCCGACAGCCAGCGGGTGTCGGCGTCCGCGCTGACCCCGTGCCCGTGCCCATGGCCGTGCCCGTGCCCGCCACCGCGCTCGTCGTGCCCGTGCCCGTCGTCGTGCCCCTGCCCGTCGTGGTCGTGGTCGTCGTGCCGGTCGGTGCCGGGCCGGCCGTCGTGCCGGTGATCGGTGCTCATGCTTCTCCGCGCGGATCGGGGGTGGGTCTCCGGGCCGTCAGGTCCGGTCGTGCTCGGGGTGGGCGGTGGCGGGCGCGTGGCCGATGTGGGTGAGCGCGACGTCCAGCAGCATCCGGACGTGCGCGTCGGCGAGCCGGTAGTAGGCCATCCGCCCGGACCGGCGCGCCTGCACCACCCGGTGGGCGCGCAGCAGCCGCAGGTGGTGCGAGACCGCCGACTCGCTCGCCCCGGCCACCGCGGCCAGGTCGCACACGCACATCTCGCCCTCCAGCAGGGCGACCAGCACCTTCAGCCGGCCCGGGTCGGCGAGCAGCCCGAACACGTCCGCCAGCTCCGCCACGTCCTGCGCGGCGGGCATCGACTCGCACACGACCGCGACGCGCTCGGCGTCCACCACCCGGACCGCGCAGCCGTCGAGCCCGACCACCTGCGCATCTGAACCACTGCTCATATGACACGACGATACCGGACGCCGCCGGACCGCACCCGTTTTCCCGGTATCGCCCCCGCGCCGGAGCGGAACGACCATGATCGGGATCGACGATCGCATCCGCGGCGCCTAGCCTGAGCGGCCCGGCGTCCCCGATCTTTGGAGGACCGATGTTCCTGGTCACAGGCGCGACAGGCAACGCCGGAGGCGAGGTGGTCCGCGCGCTGCTCGGCGCGGACGCGCCGGTGCGGGCCCTCGTCCGGAAGGCGGACGCGCGCGTCCCCGGCGGCGCCGAGACCGCCGTCGGGGACCTCAACGACCACGCGACCCTGGCCGAGGCCCTCGTCGGCGTCCAGGGCATGTTCCTCATGTCGGGCTACCCGGACATGCCCGGCCTGCTCGCCCGTGCCCGCGAGGCGGGGGTCCGGCATGTCGTGCTGCTGTCCGGCGCCTCGGCCGCGCTGGAGGACATGGACAACGCGGTCTCGCGCTACATGACCTTGTCCGAACGGGCCCTGCGCGGCTCCGAGCTGTCCTGGACGTTCCTGCGCCCGCACGCGTTCATGTCCAACGCGCTGCGCTGGCTGCCGCAACTGCGCGAAGGCGACACCGTCCGCGCGCAGTTCCCGGACGTGGCCGCCGCGTGCGTCGACCCGGCCGACATCGGCGCGGTCGCCGCGCGGGCGCTCACCGGCACGGGCCATGAAGGAAGGATCTACGAACTCACCGGTCCCCAGGCGCTCCGCCCGGCCGACCAGATCGCGGTGCTGGCCGAGGTGCTGGGACGGGACCTGCGCTGCGTCGGCCTCTCGGACGAGGAGACCCGCGCCGAGATGACCGGCGCGATGCCGTCCGAGTACGTCGACGCGTTCTTCCGCTTCTACGTGGACGGCACGCTGGACGAGTCCACGGTCGTCCCGGACGTCGCCCAGGTCACCGGCCGTCCGCCCCGCACCTTCGAGCAGTGGGCCGCCGCCCACGCCGACGCCTTCCGCTGACCGGCAGGCGCGCCGCCTGGGCACGGCCGGCGGGTCCGGTGAAGCGGTCGCTCAGGCGGTGGCGGCGGTGAAGTCGAGGACGCGGCGCCAGGCGTCCGCGCAGGCGTCCTGCCACTCGGCGTGCTCGCGGTCGAAGAAGCTGTGCGGGGCTCCGTCGTAGACGTGCATCCGGACGTCCTTCCCCGCGGCCTCCAGGATGGCGGCGAAGGCGTCGAAGTCCTTCTGCGGCGTCGCCACGTCGTCCCCGGCCAGGAGCATCAGGACCGGGGCGGTGATGTCGGCGGTGCGGTCGCCGACGAAGACCGGCGAGCCGTAGAAGCCGACCGCCCCGGCCAGGCCGAGCCCGGCGCCCGCGAGCCGCCAGGAGTAGCCGCCGCCCAGGCAGAACCCCAGCGAGTACACCGGGCCGGCGTCGCCGAGCGCCGGCAGCGCGGCGGCGGCGTCGGTCTCGACGTGTGCGGGGTCCAGCAGGTCCAGGTGGGGGAGGCCGTCGAACTCGCCGTCGCGCGGGCCGGTGCCGGCCGTCCGGCCGTAGTAGTCCATGGCCAGCGTGTGGAATCCGGCTTCGGCGAAGCGCTGCGCGAGGTCGCGGTAGAAGGGGTGCAGCCCGCGCACGTCCGGCAGCAGCAGGAGCGACCGCCCGTTCGGGACGGACGGGGTGGCGCGGTAGGCGGAGAAGCGGTTGCCGTCCGCGGCGGTGATCTCCAGGGGGCCGTGCTCGGCGACCTCTCCGGTGACGACGGGCGACGCGGGCGGGCGGCTGTCGTTGCTGTGGCACATGTCGGGTTCCTTTCGCTCGCCCCACAGCTTGGAGAGGCCCGCGCCCCGTACCCAGGCCCCCGCTGATACGGGTACTCGCAGGGCCAGTTTCGGGACGCCCGGACCCGACATACTGGGCGCATGCGCGACCACCACGACCTGGGCGTCTTCCTCCAGACCCGGCGGGCGAGGATCAGCCCCGAGAGCGTCGGACTCCCGGTGGGGACGCGGCGGCGCGTCCCCGGGCTGCGGCGCGAGGAGCTGGCCCGGCTCGCGGGGATCAGCGTGGAGTACTACCAGCGGCTGGAGCAGGGCCGCGCCGCCCGTCCGTCCGACGAGGTGCTGGACGCCGTCGCCCGCGTCCTCGGGCTGACCGGCGTCGAGCGCGACCACCTGCGGACGCTGGTCCGCCGCCCCCGCCCGAAGCGGACCGCCGCGGACGAGCCGGAGCGCGCGCGGCCCGAGCGCGCGGGGCCCGAGCGCGCGCGGCCCGAGCTGGCGCGGATGCTGGCGCTGCTGGCGGCCCCGGCCATGGTCATCAACGACCGGTTCGACGTGCTGGCCTTCAACCCGGTCGCGCGGATGCTGTTCGTCGGGGCGCTGGAAGGCGGCAACCTCGCCCGCTTCCTGTTCCTCGAACCGGCCGGTCGCGCGTTCTACGTGGACTGGGACGAGGTCGCCGCGTCCACCGCGGGCCAGCTGCGCGTGGCGGCGGCGCGGCGTCCGGGCGATCCGAGCATGGCGCGGCTGGTCGGCGAGCTGTCGGCGGGGAGCCCCGAGTTCGCCCGGCTCTGGGCGGCCGGCGACGTCGACCTGCGCACGCACGGGGCCAAGAACCTGCGCCATCCCGCGCTCGGCGTCCTGACCTTCACCTACGAGAACCTCCAGCCCTCGGGCGAGCACCGGCAGCGCCTCGTCGTCCTCACTCCCGTCCCGGACGGTCCGACCGAGGCGGCGCTCCAACTGCTGGCCTCATGGGCTGACAGCGACCGTGACGCGGCCCGTGCCGGACGGTCGCTCCAGGAACGCTGAACACCTGCCGTACACCGCCCGGACACGGGCTTCTGAACGTCCGCCCGGGGCACACGAACCGGCCGTGATCTGCGGCGATGCGTCCGGTTCGGTGCCCCGAACGGTTAGTTGATCACTAAAACGTCATGATCCATTGCCACGGCGGGACCTTTGGGTGATCATGGTCGCGTGCCCGCGGCGATGGTGCCGGGGGCTCCGGAGAGGACCCCTATCGTGATCTTCGCTGCTGTGGGCCTGGTCCTGGTCGGCGCGGTCGGCCTGGTGAACCTGGCGCTCCTTCTGGTCATGCTCCGCCGCTGGCGGGAGCTGGAGGCCGCGGGGAGCGCCCCGGCCGCCGGAACCGGCGCCGGCCTCCGGGTCATCGACCGCATCCCGGCCTTCTCGACCGCGGCCCTCGACGGCACGGCCGTGACGGAGCGGGCGCTGCTCGGGAAGGAAACGCTGGTCGGGTTCTTCTCGCTCACCTGCAAGGCCTGCGTGACCTCGGTCCCGGTCTTCGCCGAGCACGCCGAGCGGCTGCGGGCCCTCGGCGGGGTCTCGCTCGCGATCGTCCACGGTGACGGCGCCGCCGAGAGCGACCTGGCCGCCCAGCTCCGGGACGCCTTCGACCTCGTGATCGCCGAGGACGTGACGGCCGCGCTGTCGAAGCAGTTCGGAGCCAAGCACTACCCGACCTACGCCTGGTACGACACCGGCGGCGTGGTGACCTCGGCGGGCGTGGGCGTCGCCGCCCTGCGCACCGAGATGGCCGCCACCTGAGCGCTTCCGCGCCGACCCCCCAGAGCCCCACGGACCCCGTCCGCCGAGTACGACCCATCACCCGGCGGCGGCAGGCCCGTGCGCGGAACCAGTTCACCCCACACCCCCCAAGGAGGAACCATGCTCCAGAGCGTGACCCGGCGCGTGACCCGCGCCGTCGAGACCCTGCTCCCCAAGGCCACCGCCGAGGCGTGCTGCCCGCCGGACCCGTACATGCAGTACAAGTTCATCAACGGCGTCTGCTTCGGCCGCACCTGTTCCTACAGCTGCACCTGCACCGTGCACTGCGGCACCTGGTACAGCTACAGCAACAACTACTGCTGATCCGCAGGGATCGCGTAGCAACCGCGTGACAGCCGGCGTGGCCGTCCTCGCTGAGGACGGCCGCGCCGGCCCCGGCGCTCCCGCACGCGCGCGCCCCCGGTCGGGGCAGCGCGTTCACGCACCCCCTTCTTCCAGGAGCCTCCGTGCTGTACGTACTGCTCGCCTGCCGCCTCGCTCTGGCAGCGGTGATGACGCTGGCGGCCGTGGGCAAGCTGCGCTCGCCGGGCGTCTTCGCCGCCTCCCTGAAGGACTTCGACTTCATCCCCGCCTGGGCCCGGCGCCCGCTGGCCTTCGGCGTCCCGGCCGCAGAGCTGCTCATCGTCGTGCTGCTGGCCGTCCCCGCCACGGTCACCGCCGGGCTCGTCGTCGCCGCGCTGTTCTGCTGCGGGCTGACGGCCGTCCCGACCCTGGTCGTGGTCCGGGGAGCGGACGTGACGTGCGCGTGCTTCGGCGCCGGGGAGACGCCCATGAGTGGCTGGCACATCGCGCGCAACGCGCTGCTGCTGGCGGCGGCGGTGCTCGGCGCGGGCGTGGCGTTCGCCGCCGGCGACGGCGTGCCCGGCCAGGTGCCGGGGATCGCGCTGGCCGTGGTCGGTGCGGGCCTGCTCACCACACTGACCGTCTTCGTGGACGACATCGCCGCGCTCTTCCAGTCCCCGGTCGCGGCCGGGGACTCCGGCCGGTGAGACGCCGGAGCCCGAAAGGACACCCGTGGAATACCTAGTCGCAGGGCTCGTTCTGGCCGCGGTGGTCACCGCGCTGAACCTCGTGCTGACCGTGGCGGTGATGCGCCGCTGGCGAGCCCGCGTCGGCGCCGCCGCGGCCGCCCATGAGCACGGCCCTGACCAGCACGGCGCGTCGCCGCCCCACGACCACGGCCCCGAACTGCACGGCCACGCCACGGACCTCGGCATCGCGGCCGGTCACCGGATGCCCGAGTTCACCGCCGCGACCGCCTCCGGCGGCACGCTCACCCGGGACGACCTGGCTGGACGGCCCGTGCTGTTCGGCTTCCTGTCACTGGACTGCGCGAGCTGCGACGAGAGCGTCCCGGCGTTCGCCGAGTACGCGCGCCGGGTGCGGGACGCGGGCGGGCAGGTCGTCGCCACGGTCGTCGGCGTGGACGCCGGCGACAGCGAGATGGCCGCGCGGCTCGCCGACATCGCCGACCACGTGGTGCCCGAGTTCCTGGACGCACCCGTCGGCGGCGCCTTCGGCGTGCTGCTCTACCCCGGGTTCGCCCAGTACGGCCCGGACGGCGTAGCCACCGCCGCCGCGCTCGACCTCGCCGAACTCGCCGAGTCCGACCGTCCGCTGGTGCCATGAGCGACGACCGAACCGGCACCGCCTCCGCCTCAACTGCCCCGGACGTCCCGCCGGACGCCGCCAGTGAGCCGCGTGTTTCGGTTCTGCGCGGGATGACGGCGGCGTATGCGCTCGCCTGGCAGGCGTGTCCCGGCATGCTCGCCGTCCAGCTCATCATGGCGGTGGCCGGGGGTGTCGCGCCGGTCGCCACCGCCTGGCTGACCAAGGTGGCGCTGGACGAGCTCACCACGGCCCACCCCCGGGCGGACGCGCTGGTGTGGATGGCGGCGGGCATCGGCGTCCTCGGCGTCGTGATCGCGTCCACCTCGGCCGTCACCACCTACGCGCAGGGACGCGCCCGGCGCGCCATCGGCCTGCTCTCCCAGGACCGGCTCTTCACCGCGGTCAACGGGATGAACGGGCTGGCGCGCCTGGAGGAGCCGCGCTTCCACGACCGGCTCCGGCTGGCGCAGCAGTCCGCCGAGCACGCGCCGGACCAGCTCGTCCAGATGGGGCTGTCCACGCTGCAGGGGACGCTGGGCGTCGTCGGGTTCCTCGGGACGCTGACGGCGATCAGCCCGGTCATGGCCGGGGTCGCGCTGGTGGCGGCCGTTCCCGCGCTGGTCGCCCACCTGATGCTCAGCCGGCAGCGGGCCGGGCTGCTGTGGAGCACCAGTCCCATCCTGCGGCGCAAGATGTTCTACCAGATGCTGCTCACCGATCTGCAGGCGTCCAAGGAGGTCCGCCTGTTCGGGATGGGCGGCTTCCTGCACGACCGGATGCTCACCGAGCTGCGCGCGGCCAACGCCGCCGAGGACCGGGTCGAGCGGGGCGTCGTCCGCGTCCAGGTCCTGCTCGCCGCCCTCGGTGCGCTGCTGGCGGCGGGCGGGCTGCTCTGGGCCGTGCATGCCGCCGCCACCCGGTCCATCAGCATCGGTGACGTCTCGGTCTTCATCGGCGCGCTGGCCGGAGTCCAGTCCGGGCTCGGCGCGCTGGTGCAGGGCATCGCCATGGGACACCAGTCCGCCCTGGTCTTCCACCACTACCGGACGGTGGTCGGCAGCCAGGACGACCTGGCCGCCCCGTCGCGGCCGCGGGAGATCGCCCCGCTCGCCCGCGGCATCGAACTGCGCGACGTGTGGTTCCGCTACGGCGACGACGCGCCGTGGGTGCTGCGCGGGCTGGACCTGACCGTCCCGCACGGCACCAGCACGGCCGTGGTCGGGCTCAACGGCGCGGGCAAGAGCACGCTGGTCAAGCTGCTCTGCCGGTTCTACGACCCGCAGCGCGGCGCCATCTACTGGGACGGCGTGGACATCCGCGACATCCCCGTCGCCGACCTGCGGCAGCGGATCGGCGCGGTGTTCCAGGACTACATGTCCTACGACCTCACCGCCGCCGAGAACATCGGGCTCGGCGACCTGCGGGCGATCGGCGACCAGGACCGGATCCGGACCGCCGCCGAGCGCGCCGGGGTGCACGAGACCGTCGAGCGCCTCCCGGCCGGCTACCGGACGATGCTGAGCCGGGTCTTCCACGCCGACGAGGACGAGGACGAGGAGGAGGCCGCGCGGACGACCGGCGTCCACCTGTCCGGTGGGCAGTGGCAGCGCCTGGCGCTGGCGCGCGGCCTGATGCGGCAGGGCCGCGACCTGATGATCCTGGACGAGCCGAGCTCCGGCATGGACGCGATGGCCGAGGCGGCCGTGCATGACCGGCTGCGGGAGCTGCGCGCGGGCTCCACGAGCATCCTGGTGTCGCACCGGCTCAGCGCCGTCCGCCGCGCGGACCGGATCGTCGTGGTGCAGGACGGCCGGATCCTGGAGAGCGGCGACCACGCCTCTCTCATGGCGTCACCGGACGGCGTGTACGCGCGGCTGTTCCGCAGCCAGGCCGAGGGCTACCAGGACGACCCGGCCCCGGCGGGCGTCCAGCCGGTGGGCGCCGAATGAGTCCGCTTCTCGCCGGGGCCGCCGCGGCGGCCGTGGTGATCGGGGCCCTGGTGGCGGCCCGCCTGCTGCTCTCCGCCGTCACGGTTCACGGCAGCAGCATGACCCCGACCCTGGACCAGGGCGACGTGCTGCTGGTGCTGCGGCACCGCCGCCGCGTCCGGGCCGGCCGGATCGTGGTCGTCCAGCGGCCCGACTGGAACACCGGGTGGGAGGGGCCGCCCACCCCGTCCGGGGCGGGCGGCTGGTACGTCAAGCGCGTCCTCGCGGTGCCCGGCGACCCGGTCCCGGACTGGGTGGCGGGGGAGCAGCCCGAACGCGTGCCGCCGGGCATGCTGGTGCTGCGCGGCGACCACGAGCGCTCGGACGACTCCAAGCAGCACGGCCTGTGCCCGTCCGACCGGATGTACGGCGTGGTCCTCACCCGCCTGCGCGCGGCCGGCGAGCGGACCGCGAGCTGATCAGACGCGGCCGTTCGGCCGCGTGGGCAGGCCGATGCCCAGCAGGTCCGGGTCCGCCGAGATCGGCGCGTACCAGAGGCCCTCGAAATCGACGCCGTGGCTCTTCAGCGCGCCGACCAGCATGCGCGCCGCCGTTGCGGCCTCCTCCGCGCCGACCACCGGGAACTCGTGGCCCACGGTCGGCTCGTTGCGAGCAGAGTCCGCCATCGGCCAGCCGAGCTCGGTCATCGCGTCCACCCACGCGCCACCGTGGCCGGGCGGCTTGCCGGCCTCGATGTACAGCGACCAGTCCAGACCGGTCGTCCATTGGACGAACCGGTCGCCAGGGGCGTGGACGACCACGGTGAAGTGGCCGTCCTTTTCCAGGAGACCGTAGTCGCCGACGACCGACTCCAGCGTCCTCGCCAGCCGCTCCTCGAACTCGTCCCAGTCGTCGGCGTAGTAACCGCCGGGGAAGAACGCGCCTTCCAGCTCGGGGCCGCGTCCGACGACCTGCCAGTAGCCGAGCAGCCCGAGCCCGTCCTCGGGTTCGGCCCATTTCGCCGTCCGGTACTCGTCGTTCTCCACGGGCTCGGTGGGGCGGACGGTCAGGTACGCGGCGTCCGACATCCGTTCCAGCTCCAGCAGCCGGACGGGTCCGCGCCACCGCAGCAGCGGGCCCGGCCCGCGCATCACCGACGGCTTGCGCAGCCTGCGCTGCAACGCCGCGCGCATCCGCAGGAAGAGCTCGTCGCCCTCGCCCACGCGGACCGAGATCCGCGACTCCTCGCTGCCGGAGCCGTGCCGGGCGAAGCTCCCGTGGTCGGTGCCGAGACCGGTGTCGTACAGCTCGTCCGACCGCCGCCACTCCGGGACGGACGCCGCGGGTCGCCAGCCGAGGTGCGCCGCGGCCCGGTCGAACGCGGCGTCGTCCCAGCCGGTCATGTCGAGCGTGGCGAACCGGTGGACGAGCTCGCGGATCTGGTCATCAGTGGGGGACATGACCGATGATCATAGGCGGCGGGGGCGCCGCCACCCGGTCAAGGCGTGGACGCGCGGTGCTTGCGGGTCGCGGCGGCGACGAGGGTCAGGGCCGTCCCGGCGAGGGCCCAGACGACGATGACCCAGACCCGGGGCGCGATGTCGGCGGCGTGGAAGTAGACGCAGCGGCGCAGCGCGTCCACCCCCGCGCCGTTCGGCAGCCAGCGGCCGACGACCCGCCAGAACGGCGCGAGCAGCGGGTACGGGTACGCGCCGCCCGCGCTCGGGTTGCCGATGATGACGAAGACCAGGATGGTCACGCCGATGCCGACGACGCCGAACAGGATCTGGAAGCTCATCGTCACGGTCGCGGCGGCGAGCGTCAGCAGTGCCGAGATCGCGAACACCGCGCCGAAGTGCCCGGTGAGCGCGCCGAGCAGCGGCCCCGTGATGGCCGCGACGCCCAGCCCGATGACCAGCGAATACGGGATCGTCGCGCCCAGCCGCCAGAGCGTCCGGCGGAAGGTGGCGGGCCGGGTGCCCTTCGCCATGCCGAGCAGGGCCGCGAGCAGGTACCCCGCGAGGACCGAGCCGATCGCGATGTAGAAGACGCTGGCGGTCGAGCCGTCACCGTCCTGGTGCGGGACGGCGTCGGTGACCGCGACCGAGCGGCCCTGCGTGGCCTCGGCGGACGGCACGATCCGCTGGACGGCGTTAACGACCGTCGCGCCGCCGCCGCTGGCGACCAGCAGCCGGTCCTGCTTCCCACTGGGGTTGACGATCAGGACGGCGGCGGTCTTGGCGTGGGTGAGCCGGTCGCGTCCGGTGGCCTCGTCGGCGATGGCCCTGGCGCGCAGCGGGTGCCCGTCGATGCCGTTGAGTCCGCCGACGATCCGGGCGCTGACCTGCTGCGGCGCGACCACGTCCACGGGTATGCGGTGCGGCTTCGGGTTGTGGAACGCGCCGAGGTAGGACAGCACGAACCCCAAGCACAGCAGCCCCACGCCGGTGACCAGCAGGACCGTCCGGGGCGCGATCGCGTCGCGCAGCTCGTCGGCGAAGGTCTCCACCGGCGGCTCGGGCCGCTGGGAGCCCGGGGTGTCGGGCCGTCGAGGGTCCGGGGTGTCGGGCCGGCTGGGGTCCGGGGTGTCGGGACGGCGGGGGTCGTCGGGGGCGGTCATCGCAGCGCGCTCCTGGTCACGGCTGGAGCCCACACCCTCCCGCCCGGACGCGGCGTCCGACACCCCGTTCCCCAATGCAAGATCGACCCGCATTTGGGAACGCCTTTAAAGGACGCTTCGTAGGCTCTTCCCTCATGTGGGATCAACGGGACATTCCTCGCCAGGGCGCCCCCGGCCCCGACGAGGGCTTGCAGAGGCTCGTGGACGCCGCCCGGCGGCTGTTCGCGGGCCTCGGGTTCGACGGTGTCACCACCGAGATGATCGCCGAGGCCGCCGGGACCGACGTGGCGACCGTCAGAGGACTAGCAGGAGGCAAAAGGGAGCTTTACCTCGACGTCATGGACGAGGCCGCGTCCGCCGAACGCCGGGCGCTGGACGAATGCCAGTCCTTGCCACCCGATCGCGACGACTCCTTGCGATCGCTCGACCACTACATCGATTTCTACGTGGCCCACCCGGAAGTGGCGGCGCTCTGGGTGCACCGCTGGCTTTCCGACGCCCGCGACATCACCGAGGTCGAATCCCGGTTCCTCCGACCGACGCTGGAGAAGGCCGTCCAGCGGATCGCCGAGATAGCCCCGAACGTCGATGCCGAATACGTTCTCTGGACCATCATCTGGTCGGTCCAGGGCTTCGCGACGTCCGGGGTTTTGGACGCGGACGGCGGTCGGCGCGGCGTGGAGAACCCCGCTCAGGTGGAGCGCTTCCGGCGCCACCTGCACTCGACGACGCGCCAGATGCTCGGCATGGCCGTCGCGCAGTGAGGCGGTGGCGCAGTGACGCGTGACGCAGCGTGCGCGTCCGAACCGAGGTGCCCCCGCTCGGGTGAGCGCAGTACGATCGGTGGCCATTGTCGCCGGTGTGGAAGGGAATCATGTCCGAGCAGTATGAAGCGGTCTTCGCCCAGTACGACACCGACGGGGACGGGCGGCTCACCGTGGACGAAGTGGGCGCCGCGATCGCCGGGCTGTTCCCCGACGGCGAGCTGACCGACCCGTCCGTCCTGGTGAAGGCGCTGTTCGCCGAGTACGACACCGACAAGGACGGCTTCCTGTCGGTCGCCGAGTTCGTGCCGCTGGCCCAGAACCTCCCCGAACTCGGCTCCACCGCCTGACCGACCCGGGCGACGGCGCTCAGACGTCGCGCCCGCCGAGGATGCCGAGTAGGGCGTCAGGGCGGTCCAGGGGGATGATGTGGCCGCAGTCCTCCAGGACGTGCCCGGTGAGGTCGTCGGCGATCGGCCGGAGCTGCCGTTCGAGCGCGTCGCCGACCGGGTGGGCGCCGATGGCCGTGGTCGGCACGGTCAGGCGGGCCGCGGCCGCCGCGTCCTGGATCTGCTTCGCACTGGTGGGCATCGCTCGGTAGTAGGAGAACGCGCAGCGCAGCGACTCGCGGGCGGTGTACGCGCTGACGAACTCGTCCCTGATCTCGCGGGGGACGCCGCGTCCGAGCGTGCCGGCCTTGAGAAACCAGTCGATGTACGGCGCCTCCCGCCCGTCCACGACCGTTTCGGGCAGGTCAGGAACGGAGTGGAAGCCGAACCACCAGGGCGGGCCGCCCGCGAGGAACTCCTCGGCGCCCGGCAGCGTGCCGAGGAGCGACTCCATCAGGACGAGCCGCCGGACGCGTTCGGGACGCCGCATGGCCAGCATGAACGCGGGCGGCGTGCCCGCGTCGATCCCGACGACCGTCGCCGCCGGCTCGTCGAGAGCGTCCAGGATGCCTTCGGCGTCGAGCGCGAGATTGGCGGCGTCGTAGCCGGACGCCGCCCGCGTCGTCCCGCCCAGTCCGCGCAGGTCAGGCGCGATGACGCGGTGGTCGGCGGCCAGCTGCGGGATGATCCGGCTCCACAACCGCCAGGTGTGCGGGAAGCCGTGCAGCAGCAGCACCGCCGGGCCCTCGCCCGCGACGGCGATGTTGGCCTCGATGCCGTTGGTGGTGATCGTCCTGAGTGCGATGCCCGCCATGGATCCCCCTGCGCTGGTTACCTTTGGTTACCATGACACCGTAGGTATCCGTCCTGGTGGCGGCCAAGAAGGCACTTTCGCGACAGGTGGTGAGCCCGAGGTGACCTCCCAGGTCAGAGGCGATCTGTTCGACCCCGCGTGCCCCACGCGGCGGCTGCTCGACCGGATCGGCACCAAGTGGACGTCCATGACCGTGAAGGTGCTCGCCGAAGCGGCCCCGGACGAGGTCCGGTTCGCCGACCTGCGCCGGCGGATGCCCGGCATCTCCCAGAAGATGCTGTCCGCGACGCTGCGCAGCCTCGTCCGGGACGGCCTGGTCGCGCGCCGCGTGGAGCCGACCGTCCCACCGAGCGTGCACTACCGGCTCACAGACCTCGGCCGCTCGCTCGAAGGCCCCCTCGCGGTCGTCCGGGCATGGGCCGAGGAGCACATGGCCGAAGTGGACCGCGCCAACGCCACCCACGACGCGGCGGAGTGACGCTCTCGGCGTTCCGGTCGGCGCTCTGGGCGTTCCGGACGGGGCTCTGAGCGTTGCGGACGGGGCGCTCAGGATTCTCCGGACGGGGTGAGGGCGCGGGCCTTGGCGCGCAGGCCGTCCAGGGCGAACTTCAGGAGCGGGTGGTCCTGGCTGCCGCGCCTGATCGCGGTGAAGACCGGACGCGTCGGGGCGTTCAGCACCGGACGGACGGCCGCCTTGGTCCGTCCGAGCCCCGACAGCGCCGAGCGCGGGACCAGCGCGACCCCCGCGCCCACCGCGACCAGCGCGCAGACGGCGCGGAAGTCGTCCGAGACGCACTGGACGCGGGGCTGGAACCCGGCGCTCTCGCACGCGCGCAGCACCACCTCCCGCACCGGGTTGCCCGGCCACGGCGTGATCCACGGCGCGGACGCGAGGGCCGCCAGTTCGAGGGCGTCGTCCTCCCGCGCCAGCGGATGCCCCGGCGGAAGGACGGCGTCGAACGGCTCGGTGTAGAGCGGCTCCCTGAGCAGCGAGTCCTCACCCGAGCCGAGCGTGTCGCGGTTGGCCACCGCTACCGTCACGTCCGCCTCGCCGTCCAGCAGCAGGCCGAGCGCGGCGCGCCCCTCGGCGTCCTTGACCCTGATCCGCACCCGGGGCGGCGAGTCGGCCACCAGCGGCGCGACGACCTCGGTGATCGCCGTGGAGAACGCGGCGATCGTCACCTCGCCCGCCACACCGGCCGACACCGCGGCGAGGTCGGCCTCGGCGCGCTCCAGCTGGATCGCGATCTCGGCCGCGTGCTCGGCCAGCACCAGCCCCGGCGCGGTCAGCCGGACGGCCCGCCCGCGCCGCTCCAGCAGCGCGTGCCCGACCTCCGACTCCAGCGCGGCGAGCTGCTGCGACACCGCCGACGGCGACAGGTACAGCGCCCGGGCCGCCGCGGTGACCGTCCCGTGCTCCGCCAGGGCCCGCAGCACCCGCAGCCTCCGTGGATCGATCATGCTCCGGCCTCGCCTTTTAAGGATTTCTTCACAAGTCTCTACGGATAATACCGATGGACTTCACAGCGTGCGGAAGGCCACAGTGTGGTCCATGAGAGCGCTGGCGAAGACCACCCCCGCGCCCGGCCTGGAGCTGGTCGACGTGCCCGTCCCGGACGCCGCCGGCGACCGGGTCCTGATCCGCGTGCTGCGCACCGGCGTCTGCGGCACCGACCTGCACATCGAGGGCTGGGACGACTGGGCCGCCAAGGCCGTCCGGCCGCCGCTGGTCCTCGGGCACGAGTTCGTCGGCGAGGTCGCCGCCGTCGGCCCGGAGGTCACCAAGACCAAGCCCGGCGACATCGTCAGCGGCGAGGGCCACCTGGTCTGCGGCACCTGCCGCAACTGCATGGCCGGACGCCGCCACCTGTGCATCCGGACGGTCGGCCTCGGCGTCCACACCGACGGCGCGTTCGCCGAGTACGTCGCGCTGCCCGAGTCGAACGTGTGGGTGCACCGCCACGAGATCGACCTGGACGTCGCCGCGATCTTCGACCCGTTCGGCAACGCCGTCCACACCGCGCTGGCGTTCCCGGTGCTGAACGAGGACGTGCTGATCACCGGCGCCGGCCCGATCGGCATGATGGCCGCCGCGATCGCCGCGCACGCCGGCGCCCGCAACGTGGTGGTCACCGACGTCAGCGAGCCGCGCCTGGAGCTGGCCCGCAAGCTCGGCGCCACGGTCGCGCTGAACGTCGCCGAGTCGCCGATCCGCGACGTCCTGCCCGAGCTGGACATGACCGAGGGCTTCGACGTCGGGATGGAGATGTCCGGCCGCCCGGACGCCCTCCAGGACATGATCGCCACGATGAGCCCCGGCGGCCGGATCGCCGTGCTGGGCCTGCCCTCGGCCGACGTCCCGGTGGACATGGCCACCGTCGTCACCCGCATGCTCACCCTGCGCGGGATCTACGGCCGCGAGATGTACGAGACCTGGTACGCCATGTCGGTGCTGCTGCAGGGCGGCCTGGACATCAGCCCCGTGATCACCCACCGGTTCGGCTACGGCCAGCACGCCGAGGCGTTCGCCACCGCCCGGTCCGGCAGGTGCGGCAAGGTCGTCATCGACTGGACGCGCGAGACCCTCTAGGAGACCCCGTGTACGACACCCTGCGCGACGACCTGCGCGGCCGGCTCGCCGAGATCCGCGAGGCCGGGCTGTACAAGTCCGAGCGCGTCATCACCACCCCGCAGTCCGCCGCGATCGGCGTCGCCGCCGGCCGGGTCGTGAACTTCTGCGCCAACAACTACCTCGACCTCGCCGACCACCCCGACGTCATCGCCGCCGCCAAGCGGGCGCTGGACGACTGGGGCTTCGGCATGGCGTCGGTCCGGTTCATCTGCGGCACCCAGGAGCCGCACAAGGAGCTGGAGGCCAAGCTCAGCTCCTTCCTCGGCACCGACGACACGATCCTGTACAGCTCCTGCTTCGACGCCAACGGCGGGGTCTTCGAGACCCTGCTCACCGACGCCGACGCGGTCATCTCCGACGAGCTGAACCACGCGAGCATCATCGACGGGATCCGGCTGTCCAAGGCGGCCCGGTACCGCTACCGCAACCGCGACATGGCCGACCTGGAGCGCTGCCTCAAGGAGGCCGCGGGCGCCCGGCACAAGCTGGTCGTCACCGACGGCGTGTTCTCCATGGACGGCTACATCGCGCCGCTCGACAAGATCTGCGCGCTCGCCGAGGAGCACGGCGCCCTCGTCATGGTGGACGACTCGCACGCCGTCGGCTTCACCGGCCCGACCGGGCGCGGCACCCCCGAGCTGTTCGGCGTCACCGACAAGGTGGACATCGTCACCGGCACCCTCGGCAAGGCGCTCGGCGGCGCCAGCGGCGGCTACGTCTCCGGCCGCGCCGAGATCGTGGAGATCCTCCGGCAGCGCTCGCGCCCCTACCTGTTCTCCAACTCGCTCGCCCCGTCCATCGTCGGCGCGTCCCTGCGCGTGCTGGAGCTGCTGGAGGCCTCGGCCGACCGCCGCGAGCGCCTGGCGGCCAACACCGCGCTGTTCCGCGCCGAGATGACCGCCGCGGGCTTCGACATCCTGCCCGGCGAGCACCCGATCACCCCGGTCATGATCGGTGACGCCGCCGAGGCCGCCCGGATGGCGGCGGCGCTGCTGGAGCGCGGCATCTACGTGATCGCGTTCTCCTACCCGGTCGTCCCGAAGGGCAAGGCCCGCATCCGCGTCCAGCTGTCGGCCGCGCACTCCACCGAGGACGTCCACCGCGCCGTGGAGGCCTTCAAGGCCGTCCGCGACGCCTGAGCCACCCCGCCCGGAACGCCTTCCCGACCCCCGTGCGGGAAGGCGTTCTCATGCGCCCGGCCCGGGATCGGCGTTAATCGTCGGGCTCGGTGGTGAGGCGGCGGAGGAGGTCGAGCAGCGTCGCCCGCTCGGCGTCCGGCAGGGCGGCGAAGCAGCGCGCGAGGACGTCGTCGGCGACCTTGTGCCCGGCCGCCAGGACGCGCTCGCCCTCGGGCGTCAGGTGGTGGTCGATGCGCCGCCCGCGCCCCGGCCGCCGCTCGACCAGCCCCTGCGCGGTCAGCCGGCCGACGAGCGCCCCGAAGGCCTGCTCCGACTGGAACGTCCGGGCCGCCAGCGCGCGCGCCGAGGCCCCGGGCGAGCGGCTGATCGCGCGCAGCGCGTCCCACTGCGCGAGCGTCGTCCCGACGGACGCCAGCGCGCCGTCGAGCGCCCGGTGCTGCCGGTACTGGGCCTGCTTGACGGCCCTGCCGAGTTCTTGGAGTTCCGCATGCACGGGACGAGTCTAGGGCATGACTCAACTAGCTTATATAAAGATCTTTAGTTACGATGCGGGGCATGGCTACCACGCACCTTCACCCCGACCTGTCCCTGACCCTGCACGAGAGCGGCGCCGGCAGGCCCGTGCTCGTCCTGCACGGCGGTGGCGGCCCGGCCACGGTCGCCGGGCTCGCCGAGGCGCTGTCCCGCACCGCGCACGCGATCACCCCCGTCCACCCCGGCTGGGACGGCACGGACCGTCCCGCCTGGCTCACCGGCATCGACGACCTCGCCCTGGCCTACTTGCAGCTCCTGCACGACCGCGACCTGCGTGACGTCTTGGTCGTCGGCTCCTCGCTCGGCGGTTGGATCGCCGCCGAGATGGCGGTCCGGGACACCGCGGGCGCCATCACCGGCCTCGTGCTGATCGACGCCGTGGGCGTGCGCATCGACGGCGAACCCGTCACCGACTTCTTCGCCCTCGACCCGCGGGCCGCGGCCGACCATTCCTGGCACGACCCCGACCGCTTCTACCAGGACCCCGCCGACTTCCCTGCCGAGGAGCTTGCGCGGCGCCAGGCCAACATGGCGACCATGCGGGTCCTCGCCGGCGACCCGTACATGCATGACCCCGAGCTGCTGCACCGGCTCGCGCGCGTCCAGGTGCCCGCACTGCTCCTGTGGGGCGAGAGCGACCGCATCGCCACGCCCGCGTACGGCGACGCCTATGCCAAGGCATTCGGAAACGGGCGCCTGCACGTCATTCCCGAGGCCGGGCACCTGCCGCAGATCGAACAGCCCGAAACGACCCTGTCACTGATCGAGACCCACCTGCGCGAGACGAGCACCTCGCGATGACCGCCCCGTAGGACCCGGGATCTCGGACGGCTCGGTGAACGTCCTAATGGTTGGCAGGTTCGCGCTTCCGCGGAGCGCGCTCTTGCCCACGACTTCACTGAGGAGGACGACGCTTGACGAGTCATGCCGAGCACATCACCGAACTGCTGCGCGCCCACCAGGAACGGCTTGTCGCGGCGTTCGAGAAGCAGGACGGAGCGGCGCGCTTTCGCGACGCACCGTGGACACGGCAAGGGCTCGGCGGCGGACGGGCGCGGATCCTGGAACGCGGCGGCGTCTTCGAACGCGCGGGCGTGAACGTGTCGCTGGTGTCGGGGGACGAGGTACCGTCCGCGGTTTCGCGGGACCGCCCGCAGCTGGCCGGCAAGCCTTTCGTGGCGACCGGGATCTCGCTGGTCCTGCATCCGCTGAACCCTTACGCGCCGTCCTTCCACGCCAACTTCCGGTACTTCGAGATCGCCGATGAGGAATGGTGGTTCGGCGGCGGCCTGGACCTCACTCCGATGTACGGGTTCGACGAGGACGCCGTCCATTTCCACCGCACGCTCAAAGCCTGGTGCGACCGCCACGAGATCGGCCGCTACGAGGAGTGGAAGAAGACGTGCGACGACTACTTCCACATCCCGCACCGGGGCGAGATGCGCGGCATCGGCGGTGTCTTCTTCGACCGGCTGACCGAGCCGTCCCGGCGCCCGCCCTCGTCCTACCTCGCGTTCGTGGACGACGGCCTGCGCACGGTCCTGGACTCCTACCTGCCAATCGTCGCGCGTCGCGCGTCCCTGCCGTACGGCGAGCGCGAACGGGAATGGCAGCTCGTCCGGCGCGGGCGGTATGCCGAGTTCAACCTCGTCTACGACCGCGGCACGCTGTTCGGCCTCCAGACCAAGGCCAACATCGAGGCCGTCCTGATGTCCATGCCGCCGATGGCGCGCTGGGGCTTCGAGATCGTCCCGTCCCCGGGAAGCCCCGAAGCGGACGCGACCCGCTTCCTCCAACCCCGCGACTGGGCCGGCGAGGCGGGCCGAGGTGTCTGAAGGGGCGTGCGGGCGCGGGTCGTTTCTCAGCATCGCCCTCTGAACAGCTGATCACAACGGACCGCATGCGGACACTCACTCCCCATTGACGGCATCGCGGCGCGGACGGAGTTTTAGCCTGTTTTGTCGCGTGATGGGAGTTTCCCCATGTCCCTGCGTACTTCCCTACGCCGTGTCGTGTCCCTTCCGGCCGCCGCGCTCGCCGGGTCGGCGGCCCTGGTGCTGGGCGGCGGACCAGCCCTGGCGAACCTCGCGCTCACCCAGGTGAGCAGCGACCCGTTCACCAACACCACCAGCCAGCACCGCACCCAGGTCGAGCCCGACACCTTCTCCTACGGCGGCACGATCGTGTCGGCCTTCCAGACCGGGCGGTTCTTCGACGGCGGATCGTCCGACATCTGCTTCGCCACCTCGTCCGACAGCGGCGCCACCTGGACCAACGGCTGCCTGCCCGGTGTCACCAAGTTCCTCGGCGGCGGCCCCTACGACCGGGTCAGCGACCCCTCGGTGGCCTACGACGCCCGGCACAACGTCTGGATGATCTCCGGCCTGGCGATCACCGACAGCAGCGGCGTGGTGGGCCAGGCCGTGGTCACCAGCCGCTCCACCGACGGCGGCCACACCTGGGCCAACCCGGTCGTCACCCGCAACGCCACGGGCTCGGCCAACCTGGACAAGAACTGGATCGTCTGCGACGACACCGCGTCCAGCCCGTCCTACGGGCACTGCTACACCGAGTACGACGACAACGGCGCGGGCAACCGCATCCACATGTCGACGTCCACTGACGGCGGCCTGACCTGGACGGACGCCACCACCAGCTCCACCGGCCTCGGCGGCCAGCCCGTCGTGCGGCCCAACGGGACCGTGCTGGTGCCCTACGAGAGCAACAACGGGCAGATCCGGTCGTTCCGGTCCATCGACGGCGGCGCCACCTGGCGCTCGTCCGTGCTGATCGCCAGCGTCCAGTCGCACACCGTCGCGGGGAACCTGCGCACCAGCCCGCTGCCTTCCGCCGAGATCGACTCCGCCGGGACGGCCTACGTCGTCTGGCAGGACTGCCGCTTCCAGTCCGGCTGCCCCGCCAACGACATCGTGATGAGCAAGTCGACCAGCGAGACGACCTGGGGCGCGGTCACCCGCGTCACCAGCGACGGCGGCGACCACTTCATCCCCGGCATCGGCGTCGACCGGACGACCGCGGGCGGCACCGCCAAGCTCGCCGTCGCCTACTACCGGTACCCGACGGCCGGTTGCACCGCGTCCACCTGCCAGCTGACGGCCGGGTACACCTCGTCGACCAACGGCGGGACGTCCTGGAGCGCGTCCACGCAGATCGCCGGGCCGATGTCGCTGTCCTGGGTCGCCAACACCAGCCAGGGCGCGATGGTCGGCGACTACATCTCCACGTCCATCTCCGGCGGACGCGCCTGGCCGGTCCTCGCCATCGCGAACGCCCCCTCGGGCAGCACCCTCGATGAGGCCATGTACGTTCCGACCGGCGGCCTCGCCATCAACGGCGGCGCGCGCAGCGCGGCCGTCGCACCGCTGGTGACCAGCGGCCACCAGCCTCCGATGTCCAGCACCACCACCCGGCGATAGCCGGACGACGCCGCGACGAGCCACCCTCCTCGGGGTGGCTCGTCTGCGTGCGGCTCGTCTGCGTGCGGCTCGTCTGCGTGCGGTTCAGGAATCCGTGAGGTCGGAGAGCGGGACGTCCGGGTCGACGAGGCGGGCCTGGTCGACCTTGCGCTTGGACCAGATGAGCGCCTGCGTGTCGTCGGTGACGTCCCAGATGTTGACGTTCATCGCGGCCGTGACCCGGTCGTCCTGCACCCAGAACGCGATGAACTCGCGCGCGTCCAGGTCGCCGCGGACGACCACCCGGCGCGGACGGTCCGGATCCGGGAGCCCGACGTACTCCATGCCCAGGTCGTACTGGTCGGTGAAGAAGTACGGCAGGTTGTCGTAGGACGCGTCGCGGCCGAGCATCGCGCGGGCGGCCACGACGGGCTGGTTGAGCGCGTTCGCCCAGTGCTCGACGCGGACATGCCGTCCCAGCAGCGGGTGGTAGGCGCCGGCGATGTCGCCCACGGCGAAGATGTCCAGGTCGGAGGTGCGCAGATCGGCCCCGACCGTGACTCCGTCGTCCACGGTGAGGCCCGCCGCCTCGGCCAGCCCGACCTCCGGAAGCGCGCCGACGCCCACAACGATGGTGTCGGCCTCGATCCGCGAGCCGTCCTCCAGGACCACGTCCGAGCCGTCGATCTCGCGCACGCGCGCGTTGAAGGCGAACTCGACGCCGTGCTCGCGGTGCAGGGCGGTGAAGACCTCGGAGATCGCCGAACCGACCGCCGCCGCCAGCGGGATCGACTGCGCCTCGATTACAGTGACCGCCGCGCCCGCCTTGCGCGCGGCCGCCGCGGTCTCCAATCCGATCCATCCCGCGCCGATGATCGCGACCCGGTCCGCCTTCGCCAATGCGTCGCGCAACCGGTCGCTGTCGTCGACCGTCCGCAGGTAGAGCACGTTGTCGCCGTCCGCGCCCGGGACGGTCAGCCGCCGCGGCGTGGAACCGGTCGCCAGCAGCAGGCGGTCGTAACCGAGCCGCTCGCCGCCGGCGAGGGTCACCGTGTGCCCGGACGCGTCGACCGCGACGACCTCGGCGCCGAGGCGCAGCTCGACGCCGTGCTCGCGGTACCACGCCTCGTCGTGCACGGTGAACGCGTCGCGCTCGGTCTCGCCCTGGAGGTAGTCCTTGGACAGCGGCGGCCGCTCGTACGGCAGGTGCGACTCCCGCCCGACCAGGACGATCCGCCCCTCGTAGCCTTCGTCGCGCAGGGCCTCGGCCGCCTTGGCCGCGGCCAGGCCGCCACCGGCGAGGACGATCGTCGCGGGGTCCGTCATGGTCGGTCGCCTTCCGGATCGTGGAGCCCTTCGCGCGCGTTCGCGGGAGATGCCTCCTCGGTCACGGCCCGCACGTTACAGCCGGCGTTCTCGGACGGACAGGAGACACGCCACCTGCACCTGAGCGGACATCACCGCTGCTCAGAGGTGGGGGTAGATGAAGAAGCGGCGCTTGGTGCGCGTCACCTGGAGCAGCCGCTGGACGCGCGGGGCGGGCGTGAGCAGCAGGAGGCTGCGGCGGCGGGTGCGGGCCTGGCGCTCGGCGTGCAGCAGGACGGCCAGGCCGCTGCCGTCGATGAACTCCACCTCCGACAGGTCCACGGTGATCTGGGTTCCGGGTTCCTCCAGGAGCTGGCGCAGGCAGTGGTGCAGGGCCGGCGCGGTGGCCAGGTCGAGCTCCCCGGCGACGGTGACGAGATGGCCTTCGGTCTGAGGGCTGACGCGCAGTCGGAGCTGCTCCATGGCGATCCCTTCCGGCGCACGCAGGAGCGGAGCCTCTTAGTTCGCCGCGAGGGCTCGGCTGGTGCTGGATGTGCCGGACACGTGCCGCCGTGGGTCCGGGGAGGCGCCGCCGCAGCGCCCCGCGCAGGCCGGGATGCCATGGCCTCAAGGTGTGTCCCGTCGGTTGCGTTCCGTAGCTTACCGGCCACGGCACGAGATCACCCGACAATCCCCGCCGCTCGACGTGGCCGCGTCCCGCGTTCCCCCTGGACAGAGCCGAGCGGACCGGGTTTTCCGGAAATACCCCCACCGCGCGCCGCACCGCGGGTCGAGAGGCGCCGCGGTTCGTGGGGCGGTGCGGTTCGTGGGGCGATGCCGGTCGCGGGGGTGCGCCGCCGGTCGCGGGGACCGGCGGCGCTTCGCGTCAGGCGGTCAGCCAGGTGGACAGGCGTTCGAGGTAGACGGTGGCGACGGCGGGTCGCTGCTCCGCGAGGACGGTCAGCTGGAACGCGTGCGGCATCCCTTCGTACACGTCCAGCGTGACGTCCACGCCCGCTTTGGCCGCCGCGTCGGCATAGCGTTGCGAATCGTCCAGAAGCGCCTCGTTGCCGCCGACCGCCAGCAGCATGCGCGGCAATCCGGACAGGTCACCGTGGAGGGGCGACTGCGGCGCCTGGTCGTTCGGCAGCCCGTTCAGGTACTGGCCGAGGATGCGTTCGAGGAGTTCGCGCGTGACCGCGTCCGGGCCGGCCGGTGCGTCGACCGACGGGCTCGTGATCGTGAAGTCGGTGATGGGGGAGACCGCCACCACCGCGCCCGGCAGCGGTGCGCCTTGCGCGCGCAGCGCGAGCAGGCCTTCGAGGACGAGCGTCGCGCCTGATGACTCGCCGAACAGGACCGTCCGCTCCGCCGGGACGCCCTGGGCCAGCAGCGCGCGGTAGGCGGCGACCAGCTCGTCCATGGCGGCCGGGAACGGGTGCCCGGGTGCCAGCGAGTAGTCCACGGCGAATGCCGGACGGCCGGACGCCTTGGACAGGTGGTAGGCCGCCAACTGGTCGAGCTCGGGGCGGCTCTGCTCGAAGCCGCCGCCGTGCGCGAACAGCACGACGCCTGCGTCCCTTGCCGCGCGTCCGGATGCGTTCGCCCACCGGCCCTTCACCGGCAGCGCGAACGGCTCGGCGATGTCGGCGTCCGCCGGAAGCGGCGGCGGGCCCGCGCTCATCTCGACCAGTGCTTTGTGCACGGTTTCGAAGGTGTCCGGGTTGGTGATCCGGTTGGGGCGTCGGAGCGCGTTCAGGACGGGGACGAGTTGCGCCTCCTCGCCGTCCAGATGCGCTTCGATTCGCGTGACGAGCCGGTCGACGAGCGCCGCCAGATCGTCCGACTCGGATGCGACCGCTTGCTGCAGCTCGTCCAGGAGGCCGGCGAGCACCTCGTGCTCCTCGCCGAGGCCGTCCAGGACGGGCGCCAGCTCCGGATGGCGTCCGCGCAGGTAGGGGAACAGGTCGCCGTCCTCATTCTGGTGGTGGTGCCGCATCCCGCCGCAGAACATCAGGCAGTTGACGCGCAGCTGCGCCCCGAGCCCCTGCCCGCGCGCGACCTCGTCCCGGATCGCCCGCAGGTCGCGCCGGAACGCGTCATGGACGGCCCGGAGCAGCTCGCCCTCGGGCAGGTCCGCGTAGGACATCCGGACCGGATGCAGCGCGACGACCGGAATGACCCGTGCCGTCTTCTTCTGGTACTCGGCCCACCCGGGGTCGGACTCGACCGCCCGCTCCCAGATCTGCGCGCGCTCCTCGCCGTCGAGGACGACCGCGTCCGCCTCCAGCGTGAACGGGCCGGTCTCGACGGTGACGCGCGGATGCGCCACCAGGTTGTGGAACCAGGCCGGGTGCCGGTCGGCGCCGCCCGCCGACGCGATGACCAGCAGCCGTCCCGGATCGGGCAGGAACCCGACCGGGACGGTGTGCGGACGGCCGGTCCGGGCGCCCGTGGTGGTGAGCAGCACCAGCCTGGCCCCTTCGAACATGCCGCCCACGCGCCCGCGATGGGCGCGGAACTCCTCGATGATCTGACGGTTGAAATCCACGAACGGAGTGGTCAAGACTCTCCAAGGTCTGCGTGATTCCGCGCATGGCGAAAGGCGCCGGCGCGGCGAAGGAATGGGACGAGCGGTCCCATGGAAAAAACGGGCGCATGCGCTGGCGACGCGTTCACGGCGTCCAGGAAAAGGCGCTCAGGAGCACAAGCCGGAAAGCGCTCAGGGGGCAGGCAGGAAGGTGCCCAGGAGCACAAGCCGGAAGGCGCTCAGGAGCGCAGGCCGGAACCGCCGCGAACGGCGTCGGCGCGATGCGGCTAGGCGCGATCCATGCGGTAGGCGGCCACCTGCATCATCCCCTTCGGGCTCTCGCGGTGCTCGCCCACTCGTCCGCGGCCCGGCCCTCTCCCAGGGCTCCCTGCGCACGCCACGCGGCACCGCGGACCATTCAACGCAAGATCCACACCTCTCGTCAAGCCGTCCCCGCACCGGTGACCACCTGCTCGCGCTGGGTACATACTCGCCATGAACGACGTGAACCGGGCCAGTCCCGATAGGACTCCAGCTCATCCCGAATACCTCATCGCCTTCCTCATGGACGCCGGAGAGCTGATGATTCCGGCTGCTCTCGCCGCCGACGGCCTGCCATTCCCGAAGGGGCGCGACGGCCAGGAACGCGCCGACACGGCCATCCGTCGAATGGCATCCGACAAGGACGCCGTCCTCGAAGCCATCGCCCCTATCGAGGACGAGGCGATAGAGCGACTCATCCGCGCCTCCGAAGCCCCGCCCGCCGCGATCGAAAGGACGCTGGAAATAGGCCGCGCGCACGGTGGAATCAAGTCATTCGCCAAAGCCGAGCTCGACGGCTTGAGCACCTACGACGTCGGCACGAGCTGCGCCATCGGCGCCGGCATGCTCGTGGCCAGCGCCGCCCTCGCCTACACGGGCGTCGGCCTGGTCGCGGCCGGCTTCGGCTTCGTAGGCGGAACCGTCCTGGTGGCCGGTACCTGCTGACCCGCCGGGTAGTGCAGAATCCGGTGGATGGCGCAGGTGAAGGTTTACGGACGACGGGATATCTGGGCAGGGCGGCAGCGGACCGTCTCCGACTTGCTGCAGGAGTGCTTCGAAACGGCGTGGGAGCTGCCTTCGGGGAAGCGGTTCCATCGGTTCCTGCTACTGGACGCGGACGACATGATCTGTCCGCAGCGGAGCGAGCAGTACCTGATCATCGAGGTCCTCTGCTTCACGGGACGGTCCGACGACGCCAAGCGGGACCTGATCCGCGCGGTCTACGAGCGGCTCGTCCCCGGCCTCGGCGTCGCGCCGGACGACATCGAGATCACGATCGTGGAGATGCCGAAGGTGAACTGGGGGATCCGCGGC
The DNA here is from genome assembly GCF_024172125.1 of Actinomadura rupiterrae. Classification (GTDB taxonomy): domain Bacteria; phylum Actinomycetota; class Actinomycetes; order Streptosporangiales; family Streptosporangiaceae; genus Spirillospora; species Spirillospora rupiterrae. Next base: position 232,630 of record NZ_JAMZEA010000015.1, on the reverse strand, counting down.
GTCCCGGCGGACGAGCTGACCCTGAACTACCGCGTCGACCTGTGAGTTTCGGGCCCCGACCCGGCGCGAGGCGTCGAGGATGCCGCCCGAGGCTTACTTCGGCGCCATGAGGAGCACCTACCCCCGCTGACACACCCGCCTGTCCGTTTGCCAATCGGACGGTGCTTGTCAGACCATTCGGATTGTGTTCTCCTTCTGACGAGTCGTGTTACCGCTGTTAAATATCATCTTCGCTGCCTGAGAGGGACGTGACGGATGGGACGTCGCGGCACGGAAACGCTCGTCGTGGTCGAGGCGCAACTGACTCCGGAGGGAATCCTGTGGCCCGTCGTGGCGGCGGAACTGGGCCTCAGCACGGTCTTCCTGACCAATGATCTCCAGCGGTACGCCAAAGTCCACCGGTTCGCCGAGGTATTCGACCGGGACGATGTTTCGGTCATGGCGTCCGACACCAATTCGGCGGCGTCCATCGTGGACGCGCTGCGGAACATTTCCGAAACCCGAGAGGTGAGGGGTGTTTTCACGCAGTGCGACTACAACCTTCCACTGGTGGCCGAGGCGGCCCGGGAGTTCGGCCTTCCGGGCCTGGACCCGAAGGCCGCCGCGCTGGCGCGGAACAAACTGCGCACGCGCGAGGCCTGCCGTGCCGCCGGCGTGCCGGCGCCGGACTTCCGGCACGCGCTCAGCGCTGACGAAGCGGTCGCGTTCGCCGAGAAGGTCGGCTTCCCCTGCGTGGTGAAGCCGATGACCGAGTCGGCCAGCACCGATGTGGCACTGGGCCGGGACGCGGGGCAGGTGGCGCGGCTGTTCGCGGGCATCGCCGCGCGCCGCGAGGACCGGCGCGGGCAGCCCCGCCCTCCGGGCGCGTTGATCGAGGAGTACTGCGCCGGATACGAGGTCAGCGTCGAGACGTTCACGGTGGACGGGCAGGTCAGCGTGCTCGGTGTCGTCGACAAATCGGTCAGCCCGCATCCCTACTTCGCCGAGACCGCGCAGGTCTTCCCGAGCCTGCTGCCGGACCGCGTCACCGCGGAACTCAGCGACACCGCCGTCGCGGGGCTGCACGCCATCGGGCACGACTTCGGCGCCGCGCACACCGAGGTCCGCATGACCGCCAGGGGCCCCCGGCTCATCGAGATCAACGCGCGCCTCGCCGGTGAGGACATCCCGGAGCTGATGGACGCCGCCCTCGGGCTCGCGACCCGCCGGCAGGCCCTGGCGATGCACGTGGGACTCCGTCCCGATCTCACCGTCACGGAAAGGCGTGGCGCGGCCACCCGGAAGATCAATTTCCCGATCTCCGGGACCCTCCGGCGAATCGACGGTCTCGAAGCCGCCCGCGATGCTCCAGGCGTCGTCGAGGTCCTTCTCTCGGTCGGTGAGGGCGACCGGGTGGAGGCACTTGTGAGCAACCACGAAACGTACGGGCAGGTGCGCGCCGTGGCGTCCACTGCGGGAGAGGCGCAGCGGCTCGCGGAAGCCGCTTTCAACCAGATCTCATTCCTTGTCGACCGCCCCTGAATGACAAGGAATCCCCATGCCGGGACGCCGCCTGCCGACCTATCGCATGCCGAGGCAAGGAGTAGGCACGTGAATCCCCCAAGCCCCGCGGGAGACAACTACAAGGTCATCGAAATTCCGGAGCCGGGCCCCGAGATCATGGCGGAATTCTCCCGCCTGCCGCTGGACCCTTATGCGGGCGGGAAGCAGCGCTACCGCCGCTTCTCCCAATACAGGATCACATGGGACGGGCCGGCGAAGTCATGGACCCTCGAACTGCTGGAACACCGCCCCTTCCTGCAATCACCCGAGGTGAACTCCTACGTCGGAGGCGTCCAGCGCCGGTTCGAGCCGCTGCGCATCGACCCGACCGCGCAGATCGACGCGGGCGCCAAGGCGCTCGGGCTGGACGCCACCGACGCCTGGCAGATCAACGTCCACCAGTGCCGCGTCGTCGCCAACGCCGAGGTGCGCGGCGTCTCCGTGCCCGAGGGCCCGCACCGCGACGGCCACCAGTACGGCATGCTCGCCGTCTTCGCGCGCGAGAACATCACAGGCGGCGAGAACCAGCTGATGCCGACCGGCGGCGGCGACCCGTTCCTCACCGTCACGCTCCAGCCGAACCAGGCGCTGGTGTACGACGACGCCGCGATGTGGCACCACGCCACCGACATCGTCCCGCGCGACGGCTCCGGCGGCCACCGCGACCTGTGGATCGTCGCGTTCAACCGGTGGGCGGACCGGAAGTACGGCCCGGAATTCGAACGCGCGGCGACCGGAAACGTCGTCCGGTGACGGCCGCCGACGGAGTCGTGCCCGGCTTCTCCGCCTGCGACCTCCGGACGCTCGGAGACCGCTTCGGCACGCCGCTGTACGTCGTGTCCCTGGACCGCCTGCGCGAGGACGCCACCAGACTCGCGTCGGTCCTGAACCCGGTCGGCGTCCGGCTCCTCTACTCACTGAAGACCAACTACCTGCCCGCCATCGTGCGCTCGCTCGCGGCGGAGGGCCTCGGCGTGGACGTCGTGTCCGGCTACGAACTCCGCGCGGCCCTGGACTGCGGCGTCCCCGGCGACCGGATCGTGTTCAACGGACCGGTCAAAACCGAAGAGGAACTGGCCGAAGCCCTCCAGCACGGCGTCTTCGTCAACATCGACGGCGCCGAGGAGATCCGCACCCTCGCCCGGCTCGCCGCCGAGCGCGGCACGGGCCCGCTGCCGGTGGGCCTGCGCGTCTACCCGCCGCACAACGTCTTCGCCGAACCCGGCGCGCTGGCCACCCGCGCGCTGCCGTCCAAATTCGGCTGGCCCATCGCCACCGGCGCCGCCGACGAGATCGCCGACCGGATCATGGCCGAGCCCCTGCTGCGCCTGACCGGCGTCCACTGCCACCTGGGCTCCCAGATCGTCCGCGCCGAGAACCTCCTCGCCGCGCTGGACGCGGTCTGCGCCTGGACCGCGCACCTCCGCACGCGCACAGCCCTGACCGTCCTCAACATCGGCGGCGGCTTCGGCGTGGAAGGCATCCACCGAACCCCCGGCGCAATCGCCACCCTCAGCGCCCCACCCCCCGCCCAAACGCCCCAAGAAAACGCTCCCGCCCCGCCGCAACACGAGCGTCCTGCCCATGAGAGAGCAGTGGGAGCCAACGGTCAGGACGCGTCCGCCCCGTCGCAACGCGCGCGTCCCGACCCTGCGGGTGCGGTGAGGGCCGATGGCCGGGACGATCCCGTCACGTCGCAACGCGAGCGTGCCGACCGTGCGGGTGCGGTGTCGGCCGATGGCCTGAACGCTCCCGTTCCGTCGCAACGCGCGCGTCCCGACCTTGCGGGAGTAGCGGCGGGGGATGGTCAGGACGGTTCCGTTGCGTCGCAACGCGAGCGTATCGACCGTGCGGCGGCCGCGAGAGTGGGTGAGCGGGACGGGGCCGTTGCGTCGCTACGGAGGCGGTTCGATGTTGCGTTGTTCGCGGAGGGGCTTGCCGGGGTGCTGCACCGGCATGGGCTTGACGACCTGATGGTGTTCGCCGAGCCGGGCCGTGCCCTGGTGTCGGCGGCGGGTGTTCTGCTGACGCGCGTGGTCGGCAGGAAGGACCTCGGAGAACATCGCTGGATCCTGCTGGACGGTGGGCTCAGCCTGATGCCGACCGCCGGAGTTGCCGAGAAGCACGGCTTCGTTCCGCTCGTCCCCGACGACGGTCGTACTCGGCCGTGCCTCGTGGGCGGGCCGCTGTGCTACGAGGGCGACGTTTTCGGTGTCGGCGTCGAGTTGCCCGAGGGACTCAGCGCCGGAGACTACGTCGTCGTCCAGGACGCCGGGGCTTACGGGTTCTCCCGCGCCACCAGCTTCAACCGGCTTCGTCCGGCGACGGTGACGGTTTCGGGGGAGTCCGTGGAACTCGCCTGGGAGGCCGAGACCTACGAGAGCCTGATGAGCCCAGCGTCTCCGGCTCGTCCGACCGTCGAGGGGAAAGGCGCGCGGTGAACGACCACATCGGCCGGCGGACGAGGAGATCACCGGAAGGAGAACGCCGTACCGGCCGGACCGGTTCCTCCGTCCGGCTGAGCGCGGCCGACAAGGATACGTACGCGGTCGCGCTCTGGGCGGTGCCCCGCTCGGTCTCGACGGCCCTTGAGAAGAGCCTGTCGCAGCATCCGGACGTCGCGCCCGTCCACGAACCGTTCACCGACTGCTACTACTTCAGCGAACATCGCCGGAGTGGCCGCTACGGCGACCAGCCGCACAAGTCGGCGTACGGCATGGCCGACGTGCGAGCGCAGGTCGGCGCAATCGCGGCGCCCGTCCCGCTCATCAAGGACCTGTGCTTCCAAGCCGAACCGTACGTCCCGGACGAGAGCCTCGACGCGTGGACGAACATCTTCGTCGTCCGCCACCCGGCGCGGGTGTGGCTGTCGCTCAGCCGCCTCAAGCCCGACTTCACCGAGGACGAGTTCGGCTTCACCGCCCTGGACCGGATGTGGTGCCGCATCGTGGACGACCTGGGCTATCCCGGACGGATCGTCGAAGGTGACCGCTTCCGCCGGGACCCCAGGCGCGTCCTGCGCGACCTGTGCGACTGGCTGGGCCTCGACTTCGACGCCCGCATGACGAGCTGGCCTGACGGCAGGATCAGGCCGTGGTCACCGGACGAGCGCGACTCCCAGGAGAAGTGGCACCGCGTCCTGGAAGCCAGCCGCGGCGTCCTCCCTCCCGACCCCGAGATCCCGCACGACTGGTCCCTGACCGAGCCGGACCCGCAGCGCAGGCGCATCTACCACCAGGCCGTCGAGATCCATGACAAGATCATGAGCCGCGCCGACCTGGCCGGCGCCGACTAGACTGTGTTTCAAAGTCCCGGCCCACTGCGCTCGCCTAGCGGCTCGCTCCGTGACCGTGCCTGGGCGAACGCGGCATCGCTTCGCGATCAGCGCGGTGCCGCTCGCCTCCGGCGTCGCGGCACCGCGCTGGTCACGCGTTCGCGCGCATGGCCGAGACCACTTCGAAACAGGCCCTAGCCCGACACCCCGGCACACAAAAGCCCCCCGGTCGTGCCCGATCGAACGCCACGAATGCCGCATGTCAAGAGAGCTAGTGGCGCCATCGCGTCCGAGCGACGATCTCCTCGTTCGTGCACGAGTCGAAGAGGGCGGCTTCGCCTCGGCGGACGACGGTGATGGCCGTGATCATCGGTTCGCCCAGCGCCTCGGCCAGCGCGTCGTCGCTCTCCAGCGCTTGGACGGCCTCTTCGAGCGAGGACGGCAGCGCCGGGACGCTGCGCGACGGTTCGAGCTTCGCAGGGTTGATGTCGACGGGAGCCGGGAGCACGGCCTTCTCGGCAAGACCGGTCTGGCCGGCGGCCAGCAGGGCGGCCATCAGCAAATAGGGGTTCGCGGTGGCGTCGAAGCTCTTGATCTCGAAGTTGGCGGCTCGGGCGCCATCGCCAGAAGCCCCGGGGACGAATCGGAGCGCGGCCTCGCGGTTCTCCCATCCCCAGCACGCGAACGCGCCCGCCCAGTGGAACGGGATCAACCGCAGGTAGCTGGCCGCCGACGGCGCGCCGATCGCTAGCAGCGCGGGCAGCCGGGACAGGATTCCGGCAGCGAAGCTCTCACCGGTCGGCGTGAGCCCGTAGCCTCCGTCACCTCCGGACATCAGGTTGCGTCCGTCCCGCCACAGACTGAGGTGCACATGCGCGCCGTTGCCGACGCCATCGGTCGTGACCATCGGCGCGAAGCTCGCGCGCATGCCGTGGCGGTGGCTGATCGCGCGGATCGTCTCCCGTACAAGGACGAACGTGTCGGCAGCGGCGAGAGGATCCGTTGCAGCCACCGAAACCTCAAACTGTCCCGCCGCGTACTCCGGGTGGATCTGGTCAACCGAAACACCCGTCGCAGTCAGCGCGTCCAGCACGTCCCGCAGATAGTCGGCCTGTTCCATGAAGGGGGTCATGCCGTATGCCGGGCCTCCGCACGCAGGCACAAACTCGTCCCCGTGCCCTAGGGACAGCGACCATTCGACCTCGAAGGCCGCGCGCACGGTGAATCCGTCGGCGCCGAGACGCTCGACAGCGCGCCGCGCCTGCCCCCGGCCGTCCCGCGGATGCGGTCGTCCGTCCAGGTCGTACCGGTCCGCAGGCGCCCAGGCCCAGCCGGGCAGCGCGGCCAAGACGGCCAGCCGATCGAGATCCGGATGCAGCCGCAGGTCCCCAACCGGACCGGCCGAAAAGGGCCCCTTCAGGATCGAGTCGTCGAGCATGCAGAAGTCGAACGCCGGCGACATCCCGACGCCCCAGGCGGCGGCGTGTTCGAGACGCCCGCACGGGACGGCCTTGGCCCTCGTGATCCCGCCGGTGTCCACCCAGGTGAGGACGACACCGCTAACCTGCCGCGCCAGCAGTTCCTCAGCGGCGCCCCGCCCGGCCTCGGCACGCCGCGACCGTTCGCCCTCGTCCATCGAACATTCCCCACCGCGCACCTCGGCGACAACAACACCCCGCCCATACCCCGCCCCCGACCCCCACAAATCGACTCCCCGGACAGCCCCCAACCGCCACCCTCCGATCAGCCCAACCCCCGACGTAGACCGCACCGAGGGAGGTATCTCTCTAGGTGTGGAAAGTGATCTTGTTGGGGAGCAAGTGATCAGTGGGCGAAGCGCCCACGTTCTTCGGGGGGAGAACCACACGTCATGTCTGTGATCGATGGTGTCGACGGCACCACCTCGACCACCGTAAGTGATCTTCCGGCTACCGTGTTGGAGGTGGGTGAGTCCGAGCAGGAAACGGTGCGTCGTCCGATCCGGGAGCTGATGGACGATCGGCTGCTGGATGAGTTGCTGGCCAGGTCCCGGGACCAGGACGGCGGGCTGCGGCTGACCGGTGAGGGCTCGATGCTGGGTGATCTGGTCAAGGCCGTCCTGGAGCGGGCGTTGGAGGCCGAGCTGACCGCGCATCTGGGCTATGACCGGCATGTGCAGGGCGCGGGCGCGGTGGCGGGCAACGCCCGGAACGGGAAGATCCGCAAGACGGTGCAGACCGGGGTCGGGCCGGTTCAGGTGGCGGTGCCGCGGGACCGGGCCGGCAGCTTCGAGCCGATGCTGGTGCCCAAACGCGCCGGGCGCGTCTCCGGCGGCCTGGACGACATGGTCATCAGCCTGTACGCGCACGGCATGACGGTCCGTGACATCGTCCACCACCTCGACCAGGTGTATGGGACCCGGCTCAGTCCCGAGACCGTCTCCCGGATCACCGAGCAGGTGATGGAGGAGGTCAAGTCCTGGCAGCGCCGCCCGCTCGACCCCGTCTATGCCGTGGTGTTCCTGGACGCGATCGTGGTGAAAGTCCGCGACAACCACGTCGTGCACAACAAGCCGGCGTACCTGGCAGTCGGGATCGACACCGACGGCGACAAGCACGTGCTGGGCATCTGGGTGCCCAAGGCCGCCGACGGCCCGGTCGGAGAAGGCGCCGGGTTCTGGCGCGGTGTCGTCACCGACCTGCGCAACCGTGGAGTCACCGACATCCTGATCGCCTGCTGCGACGGGCTGGGCGGGTTCGAGGACGCCATCACCGCGGCCTTCCCCCACGCCACCGTCCAGACCTGCGTGGTCCACCTGATCCGCAACGCACTGCGGCCGGTCCCACGCAAGGACCGCGCCGCGGTCGCGGCCGAACTGAAGAAGGTCTACACCGCCGTCGACGCCGACGCCGCGTTCGACGCCCTGGCCACCCTGGCCACCAGCGAGCTGGGAAAACGCTACCCGCAGGCGGTGAAAGTGTGGGAGACGGCCTGGGAACAGGTCACCCCGTTCCTGGCCTTCACACCCGCAGTCCGCCGATTGCTCTACACCACCAACAGCATCGAGTCACTGAACTACCAACTCCGCAAGGTCACCAAGGCCCGCGGCCACTTCCCGACCGACGACGCAGTCGTCAAACTGCTGTGGCTGGCCATCGTCAACATCGAGGACAAACGCGCCCGCGAACGCGCCGCCAAACGAGCCAACGGCGACAAGCATCCCTTCCAACCCGCCCGACTCGTCGAGGGCACCAAAACCTACGGCTGGCCCGAAGCACTCAACGAACTCGCCCAGGCCTACCCGGGCCGCATCCGGTAAACACAACCAGACCCACCACAAGATCATCTTTACACACCTCGAGTTACAAGCTCGCACCGAGGACCCGAGAAGCGCGGAGGTACCCCCGCCCGAGCGTTTGGCTCGGGCGGGGGTGGTGTGTGTGGGGGGGTGCCTCTATGTCTTTCGTCAAGCGGGGCGTGGGGGTCTGTGTTCGTAGTGGGTGCCGTCGCGGAGCATGGCGAATAGGACGCTGATGCGGTGTCTGGCGAGGCGGAGGAGGGCTTGGGTGTGGGTTTTGCCGCGGGTGCGGCAGCGGTCGTAGTAGGTGCGGGAGGCTGGGTCGTGGAGGGCGGCGAAGGCGGAGAGGAACATGGCGCGTTTGAGTTGCCGGTTGCCGCCTCTGGGTGCGTGTTCGCCGGTGATCGAGGTGCCTGAGGACTTGGTCGCGGGGGCGAGGCCGGCGTAGGAGGCCAGGTGGCCGGGGGTGGGGAAGCTGGTGCCGTCGCCGACGGTGGCCAGCAGGACGGCGGCGGTCCTGGCTCCGACTCCGGGCATCGAGGTCAGGACCTGGGAAAGAGGGTGGGCCTCCAGCAGGGTTTCGATCTCGGTTTCAAGAGCCCGTCGCTGCTGGTGGACGGCTGCCAGGGAACGGGCGAGTGAGGGGATCACCAGGTCGAGGGTGCTGGTGCCGGGGACGATCACGGTCTGCTGGTCCAGGGCGTCGAAGACTTCGTCGATCAGCCGGGCTGCCATGCGCGGGGCCTTGGGTCTGATGGTCTCCATCAGTCTGCGGCGTCCGGCTTTGCGTAGAGCCTGCGGGGAGCCGTGGCGTTCCAGCAGCCAGGTGACGGCGGGGTGGTCCAGGCGCGGGCCCAGGATGCGTTCGAGGCTGGGGTGGAACTGGGTGAGCAGGCCGCGGATGCGGTTGCTGGTGCGGGTGGCCTCGGCCGCCAGGTCCTGGTCGAACCCGACCAGCACGGTCAGCTCGGCGGTGATCTGGTCGGCCAGCTCGAGTGTCCGCAGGGTGTGCGGCATGGTGCGTGCGGCGTCTGCGATCACCGCGGCGTCACGTGCGTCGGTTTTGGCCTCGCCCGGATACAGGTCGGCGATCCTGCGCATCGCCAGGCCGGGCAGGTAGGCGACCCTGCAGCCGGCGTCCCGGGCGACGGCCAGGGGCAGGGCGCCGATCGATGCGGGCTGGTCCACGATCACCAGGACGGTGCCGAACTTGCTGGTGAGCTTGTCCAACAGCGTGCGCAGCTTCGGTTCGCTGTTGGGCAGTTGCTTGTCGAAGACCTTCTTGCCGGACGGTGTCAGTCCGTGCCCGTGATGGAAGCTCTTACCGACGTCCAGACCGAGGAACACGCCCACGTCTTGGGTGCTGACCACTCCCACCATCCCAGGGAAGTTCCGGACGCCGGCCTCGGCGTCGGTGCCGTACTCGCGCATCCACGTTATGCAGACCTGCCGCCCGAGGACGGTCGGGCGTTGCGCCCGGCCAGGCGGTGGTCGGGCCTCTCATCAGCGTCTCCGACGACACCTCTCGGGCCCGGTGACACCACCCCCCAGGTCATCGGTTCGACAGGGGGGAACAGTCATACCGGGCCCGGAGGCCAGCGGCCCTCTTGCAGGACCACGAAAAACATAACGGGGGGCGCTGGGGAGTTGGTGGGGCGGGGGCGGGGTCTTTGTGTTAGGGGAGTTGGGCTTGGAAAATGCGGGGGTTGAAGTAGGCGCGGGCTTCGCGGATCAGGCCGTCTTCGTCGAGTTCGTAGATGTTGATGCCTGACCAGTTGACGGGGGCGCCGGACAGGGAGACGGCGGCGCCGCGCCAGGAGACGGCGACGGACGTGCCGACCGTGTGGGCCTCCAGTGGCGTCAGCCCGAGGAAGGGCCGGAACTGCGGCAGGACCGAGGCGATGAAGTCGCCGATGGCCTCCCGGCCGATGATCGGCGGCTGGCCGACCGGGTCGTGGAAGACGCCGTCGGCGGCGAAGGCGGACGCCCATGCCTCGGCGTCGCCCTCCTGCGAGGCCGCGAAGAAGCGCAGGACGGCGGCGGGCATAGCGGGGAAGGTCATGAGTTCCCTTTCGAGTCGTGGCGCCGGACGGCGGGGACGACCGCCAGTCCGGCGAGGGCGAGCAGGGCCTGCACGGTGCAGACGCCGCCCCATCCGTAGGAGCTGTAGACGGCGCTCGCCAGCGCCGCGGAGACGGCGCCGCTGAGGAACGCCGCGACCATGTAGACGGTGTTGGCGCGGCTCCGCGCGTCCGGGAGGTGCGCGAAGATGCGCGCCTGGTTGGCGATCTGGCTCCACTGCACGGCGAGGTTGCCCAGCAGGACGGCCGCCACCATGCACGCGAGGACGGCGCGTCCGGCGGCGTACGCACCGGCGGCGGCGAGCGTCAGCACGGCCGACGCCGCCAGGATCGGGACCGGGCCGCGCCGGTCGATGAACCGTCCGGCCCACGGCGCCGCTACCGTTCCCGACAGCCCGAGCAGGCCGAACAGCCCGGCCTCTGCGGTGCTGTAGCCGTACGGGTCGTGCGTCAGGACGAGGACCAGCGTCGTCCAGGTGGCGGTGTAGGCGCCGAACAGGGCGCCGTGCAGCAGGCAGGCGTGCCGCAGCGCGGGCTCCCGCCGCAGCAGTCCCGGCAGTGACGCCAGGAGGCGTCCGTAGGCCGCGCCGGGACGATCGGCCTCCGCGGGCAGCAGCCACACGGTGACCGAGCCCGCCAGCGCGGTGAGGACGGCCGCCAGCAGGTAGACGGACCGCCACCCCAGCGCCTCTCCGACGAGGCCGCCCACGACCCGCGAACCGATGATGCCGGTCATCAGGCCGATCTGGACGTTGGCGACGACGCCGGCCCGCCGCTCGGGCGGCGCCAGCTCGGCGGCCAGCGGGATCAGCACCTGCGGCACCACCGTCGCGCCGCAGGCCAGGGCCGTCGCCGCGGCGAGCACGCCGAGGCCCGGCGCCACCGCCGCCGCCAGCAGCATCACCACGGTGACGGTCAGCAGCGCGGCCAGCAGCGGCCGGCGGCGGCGGGCGTCGCCGAGCGGCACCAGGAACAGGATGCCGCCCGCGTACCCGAACTGCGCGCAGGTGACGACGGTCCCGGCGGCAGCCGCCGAGACGCCGAGCCCGCGGGCGAACAGATCCAGCAGCGGCTGGGCGAGGTAGACGTTGGCGACGGTCGCGCCGCTGCACACCGCCATCGCCGTGAACAGCGCCGGCCGTGCCGCCGGCGCTCGTACTGCGACCATCCGGCCTCCAATCGAACGAACTAGTTGGTTCGATCTTGCGCCGCGACCCCGCGCCGTGTCAAACGAACCGGTTCGTTAGAATGCGGGCATGGCCTACGACTCAGCCGCCACCCGGGAACGCATCCTCGCCGCGGCGTCCGCCGAGTTCGCCGAGCACGGCGTCGCCGGCGCCCGCGTCGACCGCATCGCCGCGAACGCCGAGGCCAACAAGCGGGCCATCTACGACTACTTCGGCGACAAGAACCGGCTCTTCGCCGCCGTCCTCGAACGCCTCATGACCGACCTCGCCGCGGCCGTCCCGGTGGACGGCGGCGACCTCGGCGCCTACGCCGAGCGGCTGTTCGAGTACCACCGCGACCACCCCGAGGCCCTGCGCCTGCTCATGTGGGAGGCGCTCGAACTCGGCGACGGGCCCGTCCCCGACGAGGAGGCGCGGACGGCCCACTACCTGGACAAGGCCGGCGCCGCGGCGAGCGCCTCCGGCGACCCGGGCACCCTGATGCTCTTCACGCTGGGCCTGGTCGCCTGGCCCCTGGCGATGCCCCAGATCAGGCGCATGCTGCTCGGCCCCGACCACTCGCTGGACGCGCTCCGCCCCGCCATCGCCGACGCCGTCCGCACCCTCGCCGCCCGTGAAGGCAGCGCCCCCAGCGCCCCCAGCGCCCCTAACGCGACCTGACGATCCCTGCGGCTGCTCACCCTGGGAGTGGACGCCCCTGGACGCGCCAGCCCTCCGCCCAGGGGGCACGCATGCCCCGACGCAGCCAGACCGGCCCAGCAGCGTCCTGCCCTCCGACCTCGCCCAGCACGGCCATCCCGCCAACGGATCCCTCGCTTTAGGGCTGTCCGAATCACGGAATCCGGACCCTCCTTAAGAGGCCCGGGACCTGGGTCGATAGCGTGATCTCGACGATGGGTCACGCGGAGTGTCGCTCCTCGACCGGCGCCGGCGACGGAACCGGCCGCGGAGCGGACGGGGGGAACTCGCATGCACATGACCGGTGGGATCGACGCGCGGACGCGGGGGCGGACCCTCGAACGGCTCGCCTCGGAGACGTTCGACGTGCTCGTCATCGGCGGGGGCGTGACCGGCGCCGGCGCCGCGCTGGACGCCGCGGCCCGCGGGCTGCGCGTCGCGCTGGTGGAGAGCCGCGACCTGGCCGCCGGCACCTCCAGCCGGTCGAGCAAGCTGATCCACGGCGGCCTGCGCTACCTGGAGCAGTTCGACTTCAAGCTCGTCCGCGAGGCGCTGAAGGAACGCGACCTGCTGGTGTCGCGCCTGGCTCCGCAACTGGTGAAGCCGGTCACCTTCCTCTACCCCCTGCACCACAAGCTCGTCGAACGCCCCTACGTGGGCGCCGGGCTGACGCTCTACGACACGCTGGAGGGCGTGCGCCGTCCGATGCCGCGCCACCGGCACCTGTCGGTGACCCGCGCGCGCCGGATGGCCCCCGCGCTGAAGTCCGAGGGCCTCACCGGTGCAGTGGTCTACTACGACGCCCAGGTCGACGACGCCCGGTTCACCCTCACGCTCGCCCGCACCGCCGCGGCCCACGGCAGCGTGATCGCCACGCGCACGACGGCCAAGGAGATGCTGCGCGACGAGGGCAGCGGCCGGATCGTCGGGGCCCGCGTCCGGGACGAGCAGACCGGCCGCGAGTTCGACGTCCGGGCCGATGCCGTCGTGGTCTGCGCCGGGGTCTGGACGGATCCGGTCAACCAGGAGGCCGGGGTGCGGCCCGGCTTCAGGGTGCGGATGTCCAAGGGCGTCCACGTCGTGGTGCCCGCCGAGGCCATCGACTCCAGCACGGGGATGATCCTGCGCACCGAGAAGAGCGTGCTGTTCATCATCCCCTGGGAGGACCGGTGGATCGTCGGCACCACCGACACCGACTGGGACGGCGACCGCGCCGACCCCGGCGCGACCGGTGAGGACATCGACTACATCCTCGGCCACGCCAACACCGTGCTGAGCCGCCCCCTGACCCGGGACGACGTGGTGGGCGTGTACTCCGGGCTGCGCCCGCTGGTGGCCGCCGAGGCCGACTCGCCCACCACCAAGCTCTCCCGCGAGCACGTGGTCGACTCCCCGGCGCCCGGCCTGACCACCATCGCCGGCGGCAAGTTCACCACCTACCGGATCATGGCCAAGGACGTGATCGACACCGCCCTCGAAGGCTTCGACGTGCCCGAGTCGCTCACCGACCGGCTGCCGCTGGCCGGCGCGGACGGCCTGCCCGCGCTGCAGGCGGGCGTGGACCGGATCGCCGAGGACAACGACCTGGACCCCGGCACGGTCGGCTACCTCGTCGGCCGCTACGGCAACCTCGCCCTGGAGGTCATCGACCTCATCGACCAGGACCGCTCCCTCGCCGAACCGCTGGTGGAGGACGGGCCGTGGCTGAAGGCCGAGGTCGTCTACGCCGTCACGCACGAGGGCGCCCTGCACCTGGAGGACGTCCTGGCGCGCCGGACCCGGATGCTCATCGAGTCCTTCGAGGACGCTCGGAAGGCCGCCCCCGAGGCCGCAGCCCTCATGGCCTCCCAACTCGGATGGAACCAGGAGCGCTTGGACCGGGAACTCGCGCGCATCAACGAACTCGTCGAGGCCGAACGCTCAGCGGTCGCCGCCGCCTCGCCGACCCCGGTCGTCTTCGAACCGCCGGCGCCCCAGCGCGTCCCGGTCACCGACCGCATCCGGGAACGCATCCCCGGCCGCCTGAAAGAAGTCAACTGACCGAAGCAGGGTGCCATTGTTACCGGACGGTTCTCGCCGCAGACGGAATCGGCTTTGGCCAAACCGAAGCGGTCCAGGTGTCCGTCCGGCACGGGTTTCCTCGCTCGTGGGTGCTCGGCGCAGGCCGAATCCCCAGAATGTCGGAAAACCGCGAAGTGGCGCGGAACGTCGGTCGCGATCACTAGGGTGCCGGGATGATCGATGTGTTTCCCCGGCATGTGCTGTGCGTTCTCGGGTCCGACATGGCCCTCGCGGAGATGGAGCGGGTCGCGGGCGGGTTCGGCGGGTTCGTCCTCGACCGCGAGTACTCCGAGACCGAGCCCGACCCGCGGATGCCCGGCGCGTTCGAGGCGAGCGGCGCGGCCGTGTCCTTCGAGGACGCGGACTGGGACGCGGTCGAGGACCACGACACGGTCGGCTACCTGCTGTCCGCGCCGATGATGCGGGAGCTGGCGGCCGACACCTCGCGGCGGCTGCTGGACGCGACCGCCGCGCTGCTGCGGGCCGGGGCGACGGCGGTGAAGAGCGAGAGCAGCGGCCTCACGCACGGCCGTGCCCGCTGGCTCGACCTCGCTGAGCGCGCGTCCGGCGCGGCCGACGAGGAACTGGCCGCCGCGCTCGTCTCCGCCTGGGTGAAGCGCCCCATCCGGGACGGTGACCTGCTCTACAGCTGCGGCATGCACCTGCTCGGCGCGCCCGAGGTGGAGATCGAGGACGGCGACGACCTGGCTCCGGGCGACGCCCGCACCCACCTGGACGCCCTGGCCCTCTACCTGCTGACCGACCCGCGCGCCGAGGAGATCGAGGACGGCGCCGGCTTCCGGCTGACCGAGGACGCGCCCCGCTGGATCCTGCGCACCGGCGACTACGACCCCGACGACTTCGACGACCTCGACTTCAACCCCTACGGCTACGTCCGCCTGACCCGTCCCTCCTTCTGACCGCTCGTCCACCCGGCCACCCGGCTACCTGACCGCCTGAGCTTGGCAGATGCCTGAGCTCAGGCGGTTTCTTCGGTTTCGCGGGTGTCGTAGTGGAAGCGGGACTCGGCCACGTACTCGCGGTGCGCCTCGGCCCAGCGGATGAGGGAGCCGACCTCGGTGGCGAGCGTCGCGCCGACCGGGGTCAGCGAGTAGTCGACGCGCGGCGGTGAGGTCGGCGTGACGGTCCGGACGACCAGGCCGTCGCGCTCCAGGCTGCGCAGCGTCAGCGTGAGCATGCGCTGCGAGATGCCCTCGATGCCGCGCTGCAGCTCGGAGTAGCGGCGCGGCCCGGCGCCGAGCAGGGCCATGACGAGCACGCTCCACTTGTCACCGACCCGGTCCAGGACGTCCCGCAGCTGGCACGTCGGCGTACCCGCGCCGATCGGCCCGGTACCCGCGCCGATCGGCCCGGTACCCGCGCCGATCGGCCCGGTACCCGCGCCGATCGGGCCGGGACCAGCGCCGGTCGGGGTGGGAACACCGGTGTGCGTTACGCGGGGCAAAGTGCCTTCTTCCGTCATGACGGCATTGTCGAGCAGACTCGCCCTGCGCACAACACATAACCAACGCACAGAAAGTGCGGTGACCCGTGATAGTGAACCTCGAAGCGCCGCCGCGCCGGACGGGCACCCGTCCCGCGACGACCGGCCGCGAGATCCCGCATGACCAGCTCGACCAGTTCTCCCCGCCGGAGATCAGGGCCGCGCTGGTCGCCGAGGCGGAGGCGCTGCCCGGCGTGTTCACCGGCCCGAGCCAGGTGTCCGAGCCGTCCTCGCTGGCGCTGCGGCTGCACCGGCCGGACGGCCCGTGGGAGGCGTTCCTGCACCCCAGCCGGGACGAGTTCGGGCACATCCACCGTGCCGGATTCCTGCACCTGACCGTCCCGCTGCCCCTGGTCCCGGCCCTGATCGAGAACGGCTGGGCCGAGCGGCACCCGATCAGCCTGCGGCCCGAGTGGCCGGACACGATCGTGATGCTCTACGCGCCGCGCGACCAGGACGAACTGGCCGTCGCCACCGCCGTCCTCCGGGCAGCAGGCCACCGCCAATTCCACCAACGACGAGAAGTGAGAAGCGACATGCGTGCACTGGCTTTCGATGACTTCGGCGCCACCCCGGCGCTGACCGAGCTGGCCGTCCCCGAGGCGGCGGCGGGTGAGGTGCTGGTGCAGGTCACCGCGTCCTCGGTCAACGGGTTCGACCTCGGCTCGGTCGGCGGCTTCCTCAAGGGCGTGTACGACTACGAGTTCCCCGTGGTCGTCGGCAAGGACTTCGCGGGCAAGGTCGCGGCGGTCGGCGACGGAGTGACGGACCTCGCGGTGGGCGACGCGGTGTTCGGCGTGGTGATGCGCCCGACGCTGGGCCAGGGCGGTTTCGCCGAGTATGTCGCGGTGCCCGCGTCCTACGGCGTTGCCCGCATCCCGGACGGCCTGGACGAGATCCGCGCCGGCGCGCTCGGCCTGGCCGGGACGGCCGCGCTCAACGCGGTGGACGCGGTCGCCCCCGCCGCGGGCGAGACCGTCCTGATCTCGGGCGCGACCGGCGGTGTCGGCGCGTTCGCCGTCCAGTTCGCTGCGGCGCGCGGCGCGACCGTCATCGCGACCGCCGAGCCCGGCGCCGAGGCCGCGTTCGTCACCGCGCTCGGCGCGGACCACACCGTCGGCCGCGACGAGGTCGCCGCGGCGGTGCGGGAGCTCGCGAAGGACGGCGTGCACGCGGCGGTGCACCTGGCCGGGGACGGCGCGACCGTGTCCGGGCTGGTCGCCGACGGCGGGCGGTTCGCCTCCACGATCCACTTCGCGCCGGACGACGCGGACGCGCGCGGCCTGAAGACGACGGCCATCATGTCCGACCCGTCCCCGGAGACCCTCGCGCGGCTCGCGGGCGATGTGGTCGCGGGCCGGCTCCGCGTCCCGGTCGCCCGCCGCTACGCGCTCGCCGAGGCCGGGCAGGCGATCAGCGACTTCATGGCCGGAACCCTCGGCAAGTTCGCCGTCACGGTCTGAGCGGGGGACACCGTGTTCATCGCCTACATCGTCGCGGCCGTCCTGCTGTCGCTGCTCCTGGCCGGCTCGGGGCGCGCCAAGCTCGTCCGGGACCCGAAGATCACCACCGGGCTGAGCGCGGTCGGCGTGCCGGAGTCCTGGTTCCCGCGGCTCGCCGTCCTGGAGATCCTCGGGGCTGTCGGGCTGCTGGCCGGGATCGCCTACCGCCCGCTCGGCATCGCGGCCGGGGTCGGCGTCGCGCTGTACTTCCTCGGCGCGGTGGTGACGCACCTGCGCGCCCGCGACACCAAGGGCGCGCCGGTTCCGGCCGTCATCCTCCTGGTGGCGATCGCTCCGATCGCCCTCGGCCTGACCACCCTCTGAAACCCACCCCCGAAAGCCCCGGCGGCGCGCAGCCCCGCGCCGCCGGGGCCTGACACCTCACGGCGTCCCAGGCGCACGGTCACGGGTGCGACGGCTGAGGACCGGTGCGGCGAGCAGCAGCGTGAGGACGGCCAGGACGCCGTACCCCCACCCGAGCGTGAGGGCACCGGCGATCGCGGCCACCAGGAGCGGGCCGCCCGCGTCGCCGAGTTCGCGACCGAGTTCGGCCGCGCCCATCGTCTGCCCGATGCGTTCGGGCGGTGTGGCGGCGGCCAGCGACGCGAACGCGACGGGCGTGATCAGGCCCGTCCCGATGCCGATCAGGATGGCGGCCGGAAGCAGGCCGGCGGCCCCCGGAAGCGCGGCCGCGGCGAGGCTCGTCGCGGTGACGGCGAGGCCCGCGACCAGGCCGGACGGCATGGAGATCCGGCCGCTGTCCAGGGACCGTCCGGCCCAGGGTTGGACGAGCGCGGCGGACGCGGCGAGCGCCGACACCATCGCGCCGGTGACCAGCGGCGCTAGGCCGGCGGACGCGCCCGAAACCGGCAGGAACCCGACCCCCACCGACAGCGCGGCCGTGGCGGCGGCCAGGGCCGAGACGGGCTTGAGGAACGCCCCGTCGCCGAGCCGCCGCGCCAGGTCGACCACGGTCTGCCGGGCCTTCGGCAGCGGAGGCACGGACGGAACCGCCACCAGCGCCCAGCCTGCCACCGCGACGGCAAGGACCGTCAGCACGGCGAACAGCAGCGTCAACCCGCCCAGCCAGACCAGCAGTCCGCCGAGCAGCGGACCGGCCGTGTACCCGATGCTCTTGAAGAAGCCATAAGACCCGAATGCCCGACCGTGCTTGGCCCGCGGGTTGAGTCGCGCGACCAGCGCGGACGCCGCGGGGGAGAACGCCGACGCAGCGGCGCCCTGCCCCAGCCGCGCCGCCCACAACCAGCCCGGATCGCGGACCAGGACGTACAGCGCCGACGCCGCCGCGAACGCGACCAGCCCGCCGAGCAGCACCGGCCGCGCGCCGATCCGATCCGACAGCACGCCGAACACCGGCTTGAGGATCACCTCGGCGCCGTCGTAGAGGGCGAGAAGCAGCCCCAGGTAGAGGATGGAGTTCTTCAGATCCGCGTCGCCCTGCCCGAGGTTCGCGGCGATGCCGTGGGCGCCGAACGCGGTCGTGAACCCGGCCGCGTAGAGCGGCCACATGTGCCGCGCTCCGGCCACGCCCTCCGGAGTGGCCACCCGCCCCCCTCCCTACCGGCTCGCCCGGTGGCCCTGGATCGGCTCAACGAACGAGGCCGGGCCCTCCGGTGGAAGATATCGGGTCGCTTGGTGCGGGTGTGGCGTTGCTTGGGCGTCGTGTCAGTGCTGGTCGGCGAGCCAGGCGTCGAAGGAGGTCGGCGCGATGCGGGCGTCCTTGCCGGGCAGCATGACCTCGCCCGCCATCTCCGGTCCGAACAGCGACGACCACGTGGGGACGAGCCGGACCGTGCGGCCGCGCGCCTGGTGCGTGCGGCGGGCCATGTCGACCAGGTCCTGCGGGTCGGGGCCGGCGATGTCGCGGTAGCGGCCCTGCGGCGCGCCGACCGCGATCTCGGCGAGGATGGCGGCCACGTCGGCGGGCGCGATCGGCTGGACCAGAAGCGGCGCGATCGGGGCCGCGCCGTCCTGCTCCATCCAGTCGGCCACCATCGCCGCGAAGTCGTGGAACTGGGTCGCCGGGACGATCGTCCACGGCACGTCGCCCGCCGAAACCAGCCGCTCCTGCTCGCGCTTGCCCGCGTAGTGCGCGTTGCCGTCCACGCGGTCGAGACCGGCGATCGACAGCAGGACGTGGTGGCGGACCCCGGCGCGCTGCTCGGCGGCCAGCAGGTTGCGGGTGGCGGTGCCGAACGCGGCGACCGCCTCGTCCCGGTCGGTCGCGCCGGAGTTGGTGACGTCGATGACCGCTTCGACGCCGGCGAGGGCGTCGTCCAGGCCGGCGCCCGTCGCGACGTCCACGCCGAGCGAGCGGCTCATCCGGACGGCGTCGTGCCCGGCTCCCTCCAGGGCGGCGACGGTCAGGGACCCGATGTTCCCGGTCGCTCCGGCCACGGCGATGCGCATGCTGGTCTCCCTCGTAGGTGGTGGTGGGAGCCTATCTCGGACTATTCGGGTCCGCAATATCGAAGATCCGGGATGTCCCGTATGCTGGGGGATCATGAAGCTGCCCGCGAGCACCGAATGGCTGCTGCACTGCGCCGCGTCCCTGGCGCAGCTGGAGCCGGGGGAGACCGCGTCCGCGGCCCAGCTCGCCCGGTACTTCGACCTGCCCGCGCCCTACCTCGCCAAGCAGCTGCAGGCGCTGGTCAAGGCCGGGATCCTGGCCGCCACGACCGGCCCGCGCGGCGGGTTCCGGCTGGGCCGCGAACCGGACCGGATCACGCTGCTGCAGATCGTCGAGGCGGTGGACGGCACGTCCCCGCCCTACGAGTGCCGCGAGATCCGGCTGCAGGGCGCCGGGGCGCTGCGTCCCGAGGACTGCCGCGAGACCTGCGTCCTCGCCGCGAAGATGGCCGGGGCGCACCGGGCCTGGCGCGAGGCGCTCGCCGCCGACACGCTCGCCGACATCCTGGCGACCCTCCCGGCGACCGCGCCCGCCCACACCCGGCGCCGCCTGTTCGAGATGTCCTGACGGACCTCCTCGACAGGACGCCACGACCCTCGATCAGGCATCCGGTAGGAGAAGCCGTTCGGCGGCGGCGACCATGAGGTCGGCGGCCTTCCCGACCGGGAGGTCGCGGCCGGTGAGGAGCCGGTCGAAGAACTCGAAGCCGGTGACCGCCCAGAGCAGGTCGGCGGCGTCCGCGGGGGAGAGGCCGGGACGGAGCGCGCCCTGCTCGGCCAGGCGGCCGGCGTGCCAGGCCAGGCCAGTGGCGCGCCCTTCGCGCATCCGGTCCACGGCGCCCCCGACGGTCTGCGGGTCGAGCACGGCCATGGCGTACAGGACGCGCAGCACCCGGCGGTGCTCGGCGAAGACCGCCGCGGACGCGCGGATCGAGGCGCGCAGGCCCTCGCGCGCGTCGGGCTCGCCGCCCGCGTCCGGAAGGCGGTCGAAGCCGCCGCGCCGCCGCAGGTCGTCGGCGAGCGCGTCGAACAGCCCGGCGCGCGTGCCGAACACGAGGTAGACCGTCGAGCGCGACACCTGCGCCATCGCGGCGATCCGCTCGACGCTCACCGGCTCGCCCGGCGCGTCGCGGAGCCGCTCGTAGAGCGCGTCGAGGATGCGGCGGCGGGTCTGTTCGGCGGCGTCGGCGCGCAGCCGCTGCTCGTACCTGCGGGTGGCCATGGCCCCGGATCCTATCTTTCGCTCGACAGCGCGTCTTTCACACGACAGCGCGTCTTTCGCTTGACAGAGCGTTCATTGAAAGACAGTCTGTTCAGCGAAAGACAGCATGTCCGATGAAATCCCCCAGGCCCGAGGAGGCCCCATGGACCTGCGTTTGAACGGCAAGCGCGCCCTGGTGACCGGCAGTACCAGCGGCATCGGCCGCGCCATCGCGGTCGCGCTGGCCGCCGAGGGCGTCTCCGTGGTCGTCCACGGCCGCGACGCCGGACGCGCGAAGGCGGCGGCCGACGAGATCGGCGCCGCCGGAGGGACCGCCGCCATCGCGCTCGGCGAGCTGACCTCTGACGCCGGAGCGCGCGAGGTCGCCGCGGCCGCGACCGCGGCCTTCGGCGGCATCGACATCCTGGTCAACAACGCCGCGTCGGCCGGCGATGAGGACGGCTGGACCGCGGGCGGCGCCGACCGGTGGGCCGACCTGTACAACACCAACGTCGCGTCGGCCGTCCGGCTGATCGAGGCGCTGACCCCGGCCATGCGCGCGGCCGGCTGGGGCCGGGTCATCCAGATCGGCAGCGCCGCCAACCCGTTCCCGCTGCCGATGAAGGCGGCCTACAGCGCGACCAAGGCGGCCATCGCCAACCTGTCGGTGAGCCTGTCGAAGGAACTCGCCGGAACCGGGGTCACCGCCAACACGGTCAGCCCCGGCCCCAGCCGAACGGACGCCTTCCGGGAACTGGCGCTGGCGTTCGCCCGGCGGCACGGCATGGGCGACGACGCGGACGCCGGCGCCCGCGCGCTGATCGGCGGGCCGCTCGCCAACCCGTCCGGCCGCCTCGCCGAGCCCGCCGAGATCGCCGCGCTGACCGCGCTCGTCGCCAGCCCGCTCGGCGCGTCCATCAACGGCGCGAACCTGCGCATCGACGGAGGCTTCACCCCGACCGTCAACTGACCGCCGTTTTCCCGGGGCGGAAAAACCAGTCGAGTCGCGAGGCGAGGACGGGTTAGCCTTGCAGCCGGAACCCAGGGGAGGTGAGCCGTATGGCCGTCAGCTCGGTCGCCGCTGCGCGCGGCATCTCGGCCCTTCACCTTTCCCGGGCCCGCCTCTGATCCCGTCCCACGGACCGGAGCACTGAAGCGCGGGCCCCTTCTCGACAAGGGTTTCCTCCAGTGACCTCTGGATCTTCCGCGTCCCTGCACGCCTACGGCTGGGACGACGCCCTCGACACCGCGTTCGCCTCGCATCGCGACGCGGGTCTCGTCCCCGGACGCATCGTCGCCGTCGATCGCGGGCTGGCCGACACGGCCACCGCCGACGGCGTCCTGCGTGCCGACACCCGCGCGGTCACCGCGTCCGGGCAGCCGCCGGTCACCGGCGACTGGGCGGCCGTCCGGCCCGGTGACCCGGCCTCCCTGGCGGCGCTGCTGCCGCGCCGCACCGCGATCGTCCGGGCCTCGGCGTCGGGCGACTCGCGGGGGCAGGCGCTCGCCGCGAACGTCGACACCGTCGCGGTCGTGTGCCCGCTCGGCGGCGGGCCCGACCTGGCCCGGATCGAACGGCTCCTCGCCCTCGCGTGGGACAGCGGCGCCGTCCCCGTCGTCGTCCTGACCAAGGCCGACCTCGTGGACGACCCCGAACCCGCGCGCGCCGAGGTCGCCGCCGCCGCGCCCGGCGCCGCGGTGCTGACCGTCAGCGCCGCCGACGGCACCGGCCTGGACGCCGCGACCGCCGAACTCACCGGCACCGTCGTCCTGCTCGGACCGTCGGGCGCCGGCAAGTCCACGCTCGGCAACGCGCTGCTCGGCGAGGACCGGCTCGCCACCGGAGCCGTCCGCGCGGGGGACGGCAAGGGGCGGCACACGACCGTCCGCCGCGAGCTGGTGCCGCTGCCCGGCGGAGGCGTGCTCATCGACACGCCCGGCCTGCGCGGCATCGGCCTGTTCGACTCCGGACGCGGCGTCGAGCAGGCGTTCGCCGACATCGAGGCGTTCGCCGAGCACTGCCGCTTCGCCGACTGCGCGCACGACTCCGAACCCGGGTGCGCCGTCCAGGAGGCGATCGAGGACGGCGCGCTCCCGCGCCGCCGCCTCGACAGCTACCGCAAGCTGCTGCGCGAGAACGACTGGATCGCCGCCCGCACGGACGCGCGGCTCCGCGCCGAACGCAACGACCGCTGGAAGGCGATCACCCGCGCCCAACGCCAGGCCTACCGCCTGAACGGACGCAAGGACCGCTGACCCGGCAGTTCGCAGGTCACGCCGCCCGCGCTCCGCGGGCGGCGTTCCTGCGTCGCGGGTCCGTTCGTTCGCTTTCGGACGGCTCGGCTTCACGAGCCCGCCCGCGGGCGGGAACTCTGCGGGCGCTCCTACGTTTCCATGATCAAATTAGCTGGGCGGGGAACCGGCCAACGGGGTGCGGCCAATACCTCATGACGGCCCCGTGCGGCCGTTGTTGGAGAGAGTCGGGACAGGGGGACCGCGGTGGGCTTCATGAAGCAGTACTCGCTCGTGCTTCTGCGCGCATTGCGCGAGCAGTCGGCAGCAGAGCGCCGCAGGGCGGAACGGACCGTCCGCCGTGAAGGCGCGACGGCCGGGGCGTCGGCGGAGGCAGCGAACGGGGCGTCGTCGGAGGCAGGGAACGGGGTGTCGTCGGACGGAGCGGACGGGGGTTCGCGCCAGGTCACCTGCGGGTCGGGGTAGGGCTGAGGCGTCAGACGTTGGGCCCGTAGCCGGTGCAGGACGGCTTGAACCCCGGTGCCTTCGGGCCCAGCTCGTTCAGGATGAGCTGCTTGATCGGACCGTCGAACGACATGCCGGAGTGGCTCACCGGGTCGTCCGGGCAGAGATCCTGCAGGACGACGTTGGTGGAGTCGCCGCCGTGCAGGAACGCGTTGGTCAGCGGCGTCACGGTCGTGTCGTGCGTGGTGACGATGGTCAGGTAGCGGACGCCGGGGACGGTGTCGCCGTCGGCGAACAGCGCGGTCTGGAAGTCCGAGCCGTCCTCCTGCTCGGGGTAGGTGGGGGAGTCGAGCAGCCGGTAGAAGTCGTTGACCAGCCCGAGGATGCCGAGCGTGCGGCCGACGTTCACCAGGCCCTGCATCGTCGTGCCGTGGTTGGTCGGGCCGAGGCCGATCATCGTGCGCACCTTGGCCGCGCCGCCGAGCCGCTTGATGTAGTAGTTCGGCATCATCCCGCCCTGCGACCCGCCCACCACGTCCACCTTGGACGCGCCGGTGGACGCCAGCACCCGGTCGACGAACGCGCGCATGGTCTCCGCCGACTGCGCGATCTCGCCGAGGCCGTAGAGGTGGCCGAGCGTGAACGAGTTCGCGCCGTAGTTGAATCCGTAGACGCAGTAGCCCTCGTTGGCCAGGGTCGGGCCGAGCATCGCCCCGGCCGCGCCGAAGTTGGACGTCGTGCCGTGCACGATCACGACGGGGTACGGGTGGGCGGCGGACGGCTTGCACGTCCAGATGTTCGC
Source organism: Actinomadura rupiterrae (assembly GCF_024172125.1). Lineage (GTDB taxonomy): Bacteria > Actinomycetota > Actinomycetes > Streptosporangiales > Streptosporangiaceae > Spirillospora > Spirillospora rupiterrae. Next base: position 208,394 of record NZ_JAMZEA010000015.1, on the reverse strand, counting down.
CCCGGGGACGGTGTCGGGGCTGAGGAAGAAGTTGCTCACCGACGTGGACAGGTCGCCGACCGGGTAGGTCTCCGCGGACGCCGAGGCGGCGAGCCCCTGGGCGGAGAACATCGCCGCGCACGCGGCGGCGGTCGCCATGGCGAGCCTGCGGAGCCGGCGCTTCGTCGGGGCCGGGGCGACGCGTGGTGCTGGGCTCATCTGGTCCACCTTCCGCTACGACAGGGCTCGGAGAAGGCGCTGGAGGAGGGGGCGCCAGGTGCCCTCCAGCGCCTTCATTCAGACACTAATGTCTGTTTGAGATCGCGAACCAGGGCCCGCCGTGAGGTCGCGCACCCGATGACAACTTCCGCGCCCGGATGCGCCGGGGCGAGCGCTGTCTGAGCCGGCGGGCTAGCGGGCGAGGTGGGTGCGGAGGAGGTCGGCGACCTTCTCCGGTACCTGCTCGGGGATCCAGTGGCCGATGCCCGGCAATGCGTGGAACTCGTAGGGCCCGCTCATGTAGCGGCGGTTGAGCTCGGCGCCCTTGCGGCTGAGCGCGGGGTCGCCGTCGCTCCAGACGTAGAGGCTCGGGACGCTGACGCGCGCGAGCCCGCCGGGCGGGGCGAACGGCATGGCGCGGTACCAGTTGAGCGCCGGGGTGAGCGCGCCCGGGGTCATCATGAAGTCGACGTCGCGCGCAGCGCCCGCCTCCGACTGCCCGCCCGCCACCAGCCCGGCGATGAGACGCGAACGCGAGTCGCGGCCCAGCCGGCGCAACACCGCCTCGGGCAGCCAGGGGATCTGGAACGCGAACATGTACCAGGACATCAGCAGCTGGCGGCTGGTGACCATGGCCCGCATGAACGCGGCCGGATGCGGGACGGACAGCGCGGTCACCGTGGCGACCGCGTCCGGACGGGAAGCGGCGAGCGCCCACGCGACCGCCGCACCCCAGTCGTGCCCGACGACGTGCACCTTGCGACCGCCGAGGCCGGCCGCCTTGATCAGGGCCAGGACGTCCGCGGTCAGCTCGGACATGCGGTAGGCGAAGCGTCCGCGCGGCCGGGCGCGAGGGGAGTAGCCGCGCTGGTCGGGGGCGAGCGTCCGGTGGCCCGACGCGTGCAGCAGCGGCGCGAGGGCGTCCCAGCTGCGGGACGTCTGCGGGAAGCCGTGCAGGAGGATCACCGCCTCGCCGTCCAGCGGCCCGCGGTCGGCCACGTCGAACACCAGGCCGCCGCGTTCGAAGGAGCTGATCCGTCCGCTTTCGGTGTCGCGCTCGGTCGTCATGGGCGATGCCCTCCCGGCTCGTCGCGGGCCGCCCCCAGGCCGTTCCGGTGCGCGCCCGCACATGTGAGCATCGATCACATCCGCTTCCGGGAAGGCTGTCAAGGTGTGGTACGACTGACCGCATGAGCACGCGGGCGCCAGGACGGCCCTACCACCACGGGTCCCTGCGGGAGGCGCTGGTCGCCCACGCCGTCGGGCTCCTGGACGAGGCCGGGCCCGACGCCGTCGTGGTCCGCGAGGCGGCGCGCCGGGCGGGTGTCGCGCCGTCCGCGCCGTTCCGGCACTTCCCCGGCCGGGCCGCGCTGCTGACCGCCGTCACCGAGGCGGTCGCGGTCGACTTCTGCGACGAACTGACGCGCGCGGTGGACGCCGCCGACGACGTCCCGTTCCGCGCCTTGGGGAACGCGTTCGTCCGCTACGCGCTGGCTCACCCGCACCGGTTCGCGCTCCTGCGCGGCGCGGTCTTCGGCGCGGACCGCACGCCCGCGCTGGAGGAGGGGCACCGGGCGGTCACCCAGCGCATCACGGAACTGATCATGGCCGGGCAGGAACGCGGGGAACTGCGGAAGGCCGACCCCGAACTGACGCGGATCACCGCTCAGGCGCTGGTGTTCGGGCTGTCCCAGATGTTCGTGGACGGCTACCTCGACACCGGCCGCGCCGAGGCGCTGACCGGCCAGGTCCTCGACCTGTTCGGCCTCGGCGTCCTCGCCCCGGACAGCGACCTGCGCTCCAACGACGCGCCGGGCTGACTCCGCGGTCCTCACGTTCCTGCGCTGAACAGGACTGGCGACGCGCCCTCCGTCCGTTCTTCGAGCAGAGTGCCGCGTGGCAGCGCGACGGTGATGATGGTGCTCGGGACGTCGAGCTTGATGCGGTGCCAGCGTCCGCGCGGGACGACGGCGGCGGTACCGGCCGTCAGCCGGACCTCCTCTTCCGCGGCGCCCGGTTCCGGGCGGAGGCAGAGGCGGATCATTCCGATGAGGCAGGACACCAGCTTGTCGGATTCGGGGCAGACCTCCCAGTGGTCGGTGCGGACGTCCGTCCCGGACTTGGCGTGGAAGGCCGCCAGCCGCCATCCGTCCTGGTCGGGGCCGGGTGCGTCCTTCGCGACGTGGACCGTGCCGTCCCGGCCCAGCCGGACCGTGGACGAGAGCAGATCGATCGACCGAAGTGTCATGGACCCACTGTCCGCCCCCGGACCCTCCGCTGGATTGGACGAATGTTCCCTCGCGCGGCTCGCTTAACATGGGACGATGCGCGCCATCGCCGACAAGCGGGACGACGCGGCGGTGTGGGACGTGGTCCGCCCGGCGCGTCCGAGCCGGGTCCCCGGTGTCGTCCTGGCAGGGTTCCGCCGGGGCGCGAGCCCGGCCGACCACCGGTTCGTCCCGCACGCGAGCGTGACGGTCGGCGTGGATCTCGGTGCGAGCCCTCCCATCCTGGAGGACGCCGAGGGACGCCCGCACCGCGGCGGTTTCGCCATGGGCATCGGGTTCGGCGCGGCCCGGGTGCGCGGCGAGAACGTCGAAGGCATGATCCTGCGCATGACCCCGGTCGCGGCGCGCGTGCTCCTGGAGATCAGCCCCACCGACGCCGAAGGCGCCGTCACCGGCCTGGACGACGTCTGGGGCCCGGACGCGCCGCTACTCCGCGAGCAGCTCCTGGCGACCTCTTCGTGGGAGGAGCGCTTCGCGCTGACCGAGGCGCTGATCGTCCGCCGGTACGAAGCCGGCCCGCCGGTCGACCCGGAGATCGACTGGGCCTGGCGCCGGATGGCCGCCACGCGCGGACGGGTGCGCGTCGACCGGCTGGCCGCCGAGGTCGGCTGGAGCCGCAAGCGCCTGTGGTCGCGGTTCCACGCGCAGATCGGCCTGCCGCCCAAGCGCGCCGCGCGGCTCGTCCGGTTCGACCACGCGGCCCACCGCCTCGCATCGGGCGAGGACGTCGCGCGGGTCGCGGCCGACGGCGGCTACACCGACCAGTCCCACCTGCACCGCGACTTCGCCGAGTTCGTCGGCGCCACCCCGGCGGTCATGGCCACCGAGAGCCGCCGGGCGACCGCCGCACTCGGCCCCCCGGCCCGGAGGCCCGCCCCGCTGGCGAGTCCGGTCATCGTCCCGGTCCCCGGCCCGGCCTGGTCCGTCTGCACCTGAGCCTCGCCACGCGATCCCGCGATCCCGCGAGCCCGGCGGTGCCGTGTGCTCGGCGGTGCCGTGCGCTGGGCGGGCAAAGGAAGCGACGGCGGCGGGCGGGGAGTCCGTAAAGGCGGGTTTCTTCGGCTCGTTCGCCGGGGCGCGGGGGAGATGCTGCGTGCGGTGGCTCGGAGAGCGGCGCGTCCGCCGGTCTCGACGGCGGACGGGAGCGGGCAGCGCATGCAGAGCGGCGAGGAGCGCGGCGACCAGAGGAACGGTGACCAGGGAAGCGGTGGTCAGAGAAGCGGCGACCAGGGACGTGGCGGGGCGGAGGTCGCCGTCCGGGTGGTCGGGCCGCCGTCCGTCCTGCACTACCTGAAGGTGGCCGGGGCGATCCTCGCGCTGGCGGCGGTGCTCGGGCTGCTCTGGGTCGCGCGGTCGGTCTGCGTCACGGTTTTCCTCGGCCTGTTCCTGGCGGCCGGGCTCGACCCGGTGGTGCGCTGGATCCAGCGGGCCGTCCCGCGGCGCGGGCTGGCGGTCCTGGTGCTCGTGCTGGCGCTGCTGGTCGTCCTCGGCGTCCTGCTGGCCATCGTGCTGCGCCCGGCGGTGACCGAGCTCAGGCAGCTGGCGGACGAGGTCCCCGGCCTGCTCGACCGGATGTCGCACAAGGGCGGCCCGTTCGGCTCGGCGCTCGACCACCAGGACGTCCGCAAGCACCTCCAGGACGCCGCGAAGCAGCTGCCCAAGGTGATCGGCGGCTCGGCCAGGGCCGTGTTCGGCATCATCTCCGGCATCGCGTCCGCGCTGGCGCTGACCGCGACCACGCTCATCCTGATGATCTACTTCCTGCTGGCCTGGCCGCGCATGCTGGACCGGCTGGAGAGCGCGCTGGGCGACTCCGAGCGCATCGCGGTCGCGCACGAGGCGCTGGGCAAGGTCGGCGGCTACGTCACCGGCCAGGCGTGCATCTCGACCCTGGCCGGGGTGGCCGCCTACGCCTTCCTGAAGATCGTCGACGTGCCGTACCCGTCGCTGCTCGCCGTGGTCGTCGGCGTCTGCGACTTCATCCCGCAGGTCGGCGCGACGCTCGGCGCGGTCGTCTGCACGCTGACCGCGCTGAGCGAGTCGCTGGGCGTCGCGGCGGGCACGCTGGTGTTCTTCCTGATCTACCAGCACGTCGAGAACTACCTGATCGCTCCGCGCGTGTTCTCCAAGGCGGTCGAGCTGTCACCGGTCGCGGTGTTCGTCGCCGCCCTGTTCGGCGTCAGCGTCGGCGGCTTCGTCGGCGCGGTCATAGCCCTGCCGCTGACGGCCGCGCTCAAGGTGGTCGGCGCCTACCTGCTGCGCACCTACCGCCCCGGCACGACCTAGGCCAGTGGCCGGGACTTCAGCTCTTGCGGGCGACCCCGCCGTACATCCAGATGTCCTCGTGGCCGGACGGCGCGGACGCGTCGGGCCGCCACTGCGGGACGGGGACCAGACCCGGCTCGGCGAGCGTGAAGTCGCCGAAGAACGCGCTGATCTGCTCGACCGTGCGGAGCGTCGCCGGGTTCTTCGTGTTGCGGTACGCCTCGGCCGCGCCCGCCGAGGACTGCGGCCGGGTGTCGCCGGTGACGTGCGAGACGAGCAGGTGGCTGCCGGACGGGAGCGCGTCGCGGTAGCGGGCGACCAGATCGTGCGGACCGTCCTCGTCCGGGACGAAGTGCAGGACGGCCGCCATCAGCAGCGCGTACGGCCGGGACAGGTCGAGCAGCCCGGCGGCCGTCTCCAGCACCTTGTCCGGATCGCGCAGGTCGGCGGTGACGACCTTGGTCGCCGCGTCCGTGCTCAGCAGGGCCCGCGCGTGCACGAGGACGATCGGGTCGTTGTCCACGTACACCACGCGCGCGCCGGGCTGGTGCGCCTGCGCGATCTGGTGCACGTTGCCCTGCGTCGGGAGGCCCGTCCCGATGTCGAGGAACTGGTTGACGCCCTGCTCGGCCAGGTACCGGACGCCGCGCTGGAGGAACCGCCGGTTCTCCACGGCGATCGGCCGCACCTCGGGCGCCGCGGCCAGCACGCGCTCGGCGGCCTCGCGGTCCACGGCGAAGTTGTCCTTGCCGCCCAGGTAGTAGTCGTACATCCGCGCGGCCGTGGCCACGCTCGTGTCGATGCCCGGGGGAGCCTGCTCCGGCATGGGCCGTCCTTCAGCGGTCGAGGGGCGTTCAGAGCAACATGATCTAGAAGACGACTATGCCCTAGTTCCCCTAGAGCCGCACCGCCGACCCGCCGGTACGACGACCAGGCTGACCTACCTGTCGTCCGGCCTTCGTGAACGCGGGGGACGCCGGTGAAGCGGGCTCGGATGTCGGCGATGATCACTAGGGTCGGGCCGCATGACCGATCTGTACACCGTGTCGTTCGACGGGATCGAGGACAGGACGCTGACCGGACGCGTCCACCTGCGCAATCCCGATGCCGCGCAGTTCTCCCCGCGTAAGGCGTTCCCGCTGCAGCTGCTGATGGACGCCTGGTCGATGATGCTGAACGGATTCTCTTTCGAGGAGGCGCCGTTCACGCGCGAAGAAGGCGTCCGTAGAGCCTCCGAAGCGAAGGGCGCCGGCGAGATGCGGCGACTGGAGGAGATGCACCACGGGAAACGCGTGTGGGTGGACGCGGGCGGCTACCTCCTTGAGGGCGATTCCAAGAAGCTCAAGGAACCCAAGGTCAAGGCGGCCGACGTCTACAAGAACGAGCTCGACCCCTACGGCGGCCAGGGCATGGACAACGGACGGCACTACCTGATGCTCAAGTCCAAGCCGCAGGAGTTCGCGCGCCAGGCGGACGGCATCATCCTCGCCTACGAACTCGGACCGCAGGCCAATCTGCCCAAGGGGCAGCGGCTGGAACGCATGGACGAGGACGCCGTGTACGAACTGCTCGACCGGCCTTTCGAAGAGCGCCCCTACGCGCCGGTCACCGTGAAGGTGTCCTCGCCTCGGTACCTGGAGCCGCTGGCGGGCGGCATGCGCTGGTCGACGGCTTATTCGGGCTGGCTGCCCGGCCAGTGAGCCGCACGCTCGACGTTGTCGCGGCCCGTCGGCGCTACGGTTTCCGGGCGACGCCCGCGAAGGCGTCGACGGGTCGCGGCTCGCCGAACGGATTGGGGTCGGGACGCCACAGCGGCGTGGACACGATCCCCGGTTCCACCAGTTCCAGGCCCGCGAAGAAACGCGCGAGGTATTCGGGCGTCCGGGCGTAGTACGGCTGCGCACCGGCTTCCACGTACATGCGAATGGCCTCGGCGCGCGCGGTCTGGTCGGGATTGCCCACCGAGGGAAGTCCCAGGACGTTGGTGCCGTCATTGAGAATCATCCAGCTGCCAGACGGCAACGCGTCCACGAGTTGCGCGACGATCGCGGGCGGATCGTCCTCGTCAGGGACGTTGCCCATGATTCCCAGAAGCATCAAGGCGATCGGCTGTTCGAAATCGAGAGTTTCGGCCGCCTGTTCGATAAGGCGCCGCGGATCGCGGACGTCGGCGTCCACGTAGGTCGTGACGCCGCGGTCGTGCCCGCTCGTCAGCAGCGCCCGCGCGTGGACGAGCACCAGCGGGTCGTTGTCGACGTAGACCACGCGGGACTCGGGCGCGATGGCCTGCGCGATCTCGTGGGTGTTGTCGCTGGCGGGGAGGCCGGTCCCGACGTCCAGGAACTGGCGCACGCCGCACTCGCCCGCCACGAAGCGGACGCTCCGCGCCAGGAAGATCCGCGAGACGCGGGCGATCTCCACGATCTCGGGAAAGACCTCCGCGACCCGTTCGCCGACCTCGCGGTCGACCGGGTAGTTCTCCTTGCCGCCCAGCCAGAAGTTCCAGATCCGGGCCTGATGCGGAACGGTCGTGTCGACCGTTTCCGTCCGGGACTCATTCATGGCCTCTCCGATGACTCGTCCCACGCGCTCGTGCGTCTGGAACCAGAATGCTCCGCCGGTGACAAGAACGCACGAATTCCGCTGGGAATTCGAGGAGATCGTTTAACCCGTTGCGCAGCTTCCGCTGACCCGGCCCCGGGGAGGCTCTTGATCGTTTATGCCGCCGCGCGAAGGTCGGCGGCCCGATCACCCGGGGAGCGCCCGTGCTTCACGTCCTCATCGGCAAGTCCCTGGCGGTGCTGGGCGCCGCCGCGTTCGTTGCGGCGCCGTGGACCGGCTCCGGGCAGGCCGCGCGCGCCGCCTCCTGCCACGCGTCCAGCCTCGACGCCGCCACCACCAAGCCCGACCCGGACTGCACGCCCGGAGCGCTCAACCCGGCCGTCACCCAGGCCAACATCCACCGGACGGTCTGCGTCGCCGGCTACACCAAGTCCATCCGCCCACCGGTCGCCTACACCAATGCGCTGAAGCGGAGGCAGATCGCCGAGTACGGCTATGCGAACACCGACCCGTCCGCCTACGAGGAGGACCACTTCATCCCGCTCAGCCTCGGCGGCGCGCCGCGCGACCCGAAGAACCTGTGGCCCGAGCCGGGCTCCTCGCCCAACCCGAAGGACGCCGTCGAGTTCAAGCTCTACAAGGCGCTCTGCGCGGGCCGGATCACCCTCGCCGCCGCGCAGCATGCGATCGCCACCGACTGGACGACCGCGGGCCGCATCGTCCGGTAGCCCCCGGATCGGTAAAGGCCGGGCGGCAGCGCTGATCAGCCCCGCCGACCGCCTAGCGCCCTGACCGGGAAAGGAAGGCGATCCCGGCGAGGACCAGGCCCAGCACCCCGACCGCCATCCCAGCGACCGGCTGATGCCCGGACGCCCACTTCATCAGGCCGAAATTGTGGTTGTCGCCGTTGAAAGCGAGCAGCGACCCGAACCCCAGCACCGCGACGACGATCCCGACGACCCTCATCGTCCTCCTTCCTCAGCGAAGCCCATCGCGTCCATCATCGACGCTCGGACCTGCGCGTTCATCGTCGCCAGGCAGGCTGTCGCCCTACCCGGAACGGAGTACGCGGCCTCCTCCGCCGGGCGGAACCCCGGGCGGTCGGTTACGCGGGGGTTATGCCCGCGCCGGTTGCATGGCGTCCCAGCAAGGTGATCACGACGCCACGAGGAGCGCTTGATGTCCTTTCCGGACGCCCCGTCCCGCCGCCGGTTCCTGAAGCACGCGGGGCTGGCCGCGACCGCCGCCGCGACCGCCGCGGCGGCGCTGCCGCTGGCCGGCTCCGTGACCGGCACGGCGACCGCCGCCACCGGCGACCCCGACCGCCTGTTCAAGGCGGGCCGCTTCGCCGAGGCCGAGCGCGGCTACCGGCGCCGCCTCCGCGCGAACCCGAAGGACGCGCGCGCCGCCGCCCAGCTCGGCTACCTCGCCTTGCTCTCCAACCGCTTCGGGAACGCCGAGCGCTACCTGTCCGAGGCGCTTACCCTGAACGCCGCCGACGCCGAATCCAAGCGGCGCCTCGCCGAGTGCTACGTCCGGCAGGACCGGCACGACCGCGCGATCCCGCTCCTCAACGAGGTCGGAACCCCGGCGGCCAAGGCGTCCGCCACGCAGTACGCCCACCTCGACGGGCCGTCCTACCGCATCTCGGGCAAGGACACCCGCGTCCCGTTCCGCTACATGGACCCGCTGCCCGTGGCGGACGCGTCGGTGAACGGCTCCGCGCCCAAGCCGTTCCTGGTCGACACCTACGCGACGCTCGACCTGTCCCCGGAGACCGCCAAGGAGCTGGGCCTGCGCGCGGTGGCGAGCAACACCGCAGGGGTGGCGAACAACCGGCCCGTCGTCATCTACTTCGGCGTGCTGGACTCGTTCCGGATCGGCGGCATCGAGATCCGGAACCTGCCCGTCCAGTGGACGGACGGCGCCCAGCCCCCCACGCTCCCGGACGGCTCCAAGCCCGCCGGCGCGTTCGGCACGACGATCTTCTACCACTTCCTCACCACGATGGACTACGCGCGCCGCGCCCTCGTCCTGCGCCGCCGCGAGCACGCCCGCCGCACGAACGGCCTCCCGCTCTGGCTGGCCGGCGACCACTACCCCTGCTCGGTCGGCACCATCGGCTCCTACGGCCCCCGCCTGGTCACCATCGACACCGGCGGCATCGGCCACGGCCTGGACACCACCGTCGAGATCGCCGAACGCGCGGGCATCCCCATCGACCGCGCGCACCCGCTGCCGCCGATGAACGGCACCAACGTCTACCCCGTCCACCCGTCCCGCATCAGCCTCGGCCACGCCGTGGGCCGGAACATCCTCGGCTACGCCGCCGAGAAGATCTTCCCCGGCCTCCCCGGCCCCGGCCTGTCCCCCCTCACCGGCTTCGACCTGAGCGCCAACTTCACCCACGAGTTCTTCAAGCCCTACGCCGTGACCTTCGACTACCGAACCATGCGCCTCCACCTCTCCCGCTGACCCCCGCGGAAAACCCGTGGAACCGGCCGCCCTCCCCTCCTACAGTCGAAACAGCCGCTCCGGGGGGACGTCATGGTGACGATCGATTGGTTCCACGGCCCGCGCGACACGCTGGCCGAGCTGTTCGAACTGGCGGACGACTCGGCCACCGCGATACGCGCATACCGCGATCTGGGACGCGTCCTGGTGGCCCGCGACGGCCCGTCCATCATCGGGCACCTGCAACTCGTCGAGACCGAGCACCCCGGCGAGGCAGAGGTCAAGAGCCTCGCGGTCCGCGAAGACCGCCAAGGCGCCGGGACCGGCCGGAAGCTCGTCGAGCGCGCGGCCGCGGTCTGCCGCGAGGAGCGCGGAAGGACGCTCCTCGTCGCCACCGCGGCCGCCGACACGAGCGTCCTCCGCTTCTACCAGCGCCTCGGCTTCCGCATGTCCCGCATCGAACGCGACGTCTTCACCCCCGAAGCCGGCTACCCCGAAACAATGGTCGACGGCATCCCCCTCCGAGACCAGGTGTGGCTCTCCCTGTCCCTGCACCCCCCACGCCACTGACCCCCTCAACCCCGCAAAGGAAGATGACCACCGCCAGTGCCTACCGGCCGCGGTCGGTTCCCGGAGGTCGTGCCCGTCCTGGCTGCGGTGACCGAGCCGGTGGCATCGCGGACTGATTACCTTGTCTGGGCTCGTCGGACGTGCCGCGGGGGAGGGTTCGCGGCAAGATCGTTAGGGACGGTCCGGGCGAGTTCGGAAGGCGCTGATGATGAACGAGGCCACACTCGACCTGCTGCTGGACGTGGTCGAGCGCCTCGAACGGAACATCACCGCGCGGCGGTGCCCGGCCATCTGCGGGCTGGCGGGGGAGCGCGACCTGATGCTGTCGGACTACCACTACCTGCGGGACGACAGTGCGGCCGAGCGGTTCGAGCGGCGGGCGGCGGAGCAGGCGCGGCGGATCCGGGCGCTGCGGTGGGTGATCGCCGTCCCGATGATCATCGCGGTCGGGCCGGGGGCGTCGCTGCGCGGACGGCCGGTCTCCAACCAGGCGCTGCGCGAGGGCGAGCAGGAGGCGATCGTGTGGACGGCGTTCGACCCGTCCGACGGGATCGACTTCGGGATCGTCGCGTACACGCGGCGACCCAACGGGCAGCCCGTCTACCACGAGCCCGAGGTGTTCACCGCGCCGCTGGCCAGCACGGCGATCGCGCCGGGCTCGACGCTCCGCGACGTCCTGCTGAGCGAGCCGGACTGAGCGGGCTTCAGACCTCCAGCAGCAGCGCGCGGTGGTCGGACACCTCGGGCTCGGTGAGGATCCCGAACCGCCGCACCGCGGACGGGTCGGACACCAGCAGGTAGCCGGCGTGGCGCAGCGGCTTGGCGTAGCGGGACGTGCGGGTGTCGGCGTCCCGGACCAGATCGACCAGGCCGATACCGGCGAGGATCTCGAACGTCTCGCTGCCGGGCAGCAGGTTGAGGTCGCCGCACACGACGGTCAGGTCCCCGTCCTCGCGGGCGGTGGTGACCAGGTCGGCGAGCCGCTTGGCCTGCTCGCGCCGGGCCGGGGTGTCGCCCTTGCCGTCCGGGTCGCGCAGCCCGTGCAGCTGGACGACGGTGACGAACCGTCCGGCCGCCCGGTCGAAGACCCGGACGGCCTGGGCCGCGCGCGGACGGTCGCCGGCGGGCCACGCGTCCTCGTACTCGGTGTAGCGGCCGTGCACGAACGCCGTCCGCGTCCCGACGAGCGGCAGCGTCTCGGCGACGAAGGTGGCGAGCCCGAAATCCTGCCGGTGGGAGACGCCGTCGCCGTCGCGGACGGGGCCCGCGTCGTTCGCGGTGAACAGGGCGTGGTGGCGGGGGAGCAGCGTGCGGACGTCGTCCAGCAGGTCCGCGCGCTGCGGCAGGGACCGCTCGGGGTCGTCGAACCTCGTCCAGCCTTCGAGGGCCGCGGTATGGGTCACTTCCTGGAGGCAGAGGACGTCCGCGCCGCACGCGCCGACCCACGGCGCGAGCTCGTCGTACATCGCGCCGCCCCAGGCGTTCACAGAGATGATCCGCACGAGACGAATTTAGGGCCTGACCGGAACACGCGCGACCGGCCGCGCGCACGTGCCCGGATCAGGTGAAGCGGGCGATGAGGTCGTGGAGGTAGGCGCGGAAGCGGGCCACCGTCGCCGGGTCGTCGGTGCCGTGCAGCTGGCCGTCCTGCCCGATGATGCCGAGCTGGACGAACCCGTGGACGCTCCAGATGATGTCCCAGATCGCCACCTCCAGGTCGACGCCGGGCTGCACGGCGGGCGACATGAGCTGGTACATCACCGACAGGACGGGTTTGGCGAACGGGGTCTCGATGTCCAGGTCGGCGGCGTCGCCCTGCCAGCGGTGCATCCACATGCCGACGAACGTGGGGTGGCTCAGGCAGAAGTCGAGGAAGGCGTCGCAGATGCGCTGGACCCCGGCGGTGTCCGGGGTGAAGTCCTGGAGGGCGGGCGACAGGGCGCGCTGCTGGAGCTGGTGGAGCCAGGTGAACACGTCGAGGTAGAGGGTCGGCTTGTCGCCGACCAGGTCGACCAGCTCGGAGGACGGGAGCCCGGCCGCGTCGGCGATCAGCTTGAGGTCCACGGCGTCGTAGCCGAGATCGGAGAACAGCCGGGCGGCCGTTTCGTACACCTGGTCGCGGCGGGTGTTCACTTGGGGCGTCTCCACCATGACTCTAAGTAATGCACAGGCCCGCGCGCGCCCGGAACGCGCCGCGCCGCGCTTCCGGCTGCGCTTTTGCGGCTTCTTGAACGGTCCGCGCCGGACGGGGCGGTTGAAAGCCCCGCCTCGGGTAGGGCGGCCCGTGACGGGGCGTCCACCCAGGACGCCGGAACGAGAGGAGGATCCGATGACGCAGAAGGTTCGTGAACTGATGACCGGCCCCGCCACGACGGTCGCGCCGGACACCGATCTCGGCACCGTCGCGCGGATGATGAGGGACGAGGCGATCGGCAGCGTCATGGTCACCGGCCCGGACGGCTCGGTCGGCATGGTCACCGACCGTGACATGGTCGTGCGCGGCCTGAGCCGCCAGGGGCACCCGGAGACGCTGCCGGTCCGCGAGGTCTGCAGCACCGACCCGGTCTCCGTCCGCCCGGACGACGACGCGACGGTGGCGATCAAGATGATGAGCGACAGGAAGGTCCGCCGCCTGCCCGTGATCCAGGACGGCCAGGTCGTCGGCGTGATCTCACTCGGCGACCTCGCCGCCGAGCGCGACAGTGCCTCGGTCCTCGGCACCATCAGCGGCGCCATGCCGAGCTGAGCGCGCGGTCCCGGCCGCCGTCAGGAGGACGCGACCGACAGCGCGATCTCCGCGAACTCGGCGAGCAGCGGCGTCCGGCGCGCGGCGTCCCAGGCGAGGCTGACCTGGGACGGCGCCAGGTCCTCGACGGCGAGGTAGGCGATGTCGGGGCGGGTGTAGAAGGCCGCGACCGAGAGCGGCAGGACGATCAGCCCGCGGCCTGCGGCGACGTGCTCCAGCTTCTCCTCGACGCTGCGGTACACCGGCGTCGGCGGGCGCGTCCGGTCGCGCATCTCGACGGCGATGTCCCGCCACTCGGGCACCGCGTCCGGGTCCTGGATCAGGTGCTCCGACGCGAGCTCGGCCAGCGCGATGGACTCCTTGCCGGCGAGCCGGTGATCGCCCGGGACGACGGCGACGCGCGGCTCGGTGTACAGCGGCCGGATCGTCAGTCCGCCCTGGTCCACCGGCGGCCGGATGTAGCTGACGTCCACCCGTCCGTCGCGGACGACGTCGGACTGGTCGTCCCAGCTCGTCCGGACGAGGTCGACGGTCAGCTCGGGATGCCGATCCCCGAACGCGCGCACCGCGGCCGTGACGATCAGCCCGGGCATGAACCCGACCGTGAACGTGCGCGGCCCCCGCGCCGCGCGCCTCACCCTCCGCCGCAACGCCTCGGCATTCGACAGCAAGGAAGGCGCGTCAGCGAGCAACTGCCGACCGGCGGGTGTGAGCGCCGTCGAGCGCCGATCGCGGTCGAACAACCGCACCTTCAGATCGTCCTCCAGCGCCCGGATCTGCCGGGACAGCACCGGCTGGGCGATGTGCAGCGACTCCGCCGCGCGGCCGAAGTGCAGCCGCTCGGCCACCGCCACGAAGTACCGCAGCTTGCGCAGGTCGACGTCGTCCATGATGCCTTGAGGGTATTACAGCCGCGGACGAAGGTCTTGGACGCGGCGCCCTCCCGGCCCGCATCGTTGAGGGACAGCGAACCGAAAGGATCACCATGTCCCTCGATGACCTCGCAGGACAGCGCGTCGTGGTGCTCGGCGGCACCTCCGGCATCGGCCTCGCGGTCGCGGAAGCCGCCGCCGGTGCGGGCGCCGCCGTGACCGTGGCGTCCAGCCGCAAGGAGAACGTCGACCGCGCGCTCGGCCGGCTCCCCGCCGACGCGAGCGGCCACGTGCTCGACCTCACCGACACCGCCCGCGTGGCCGAGCTGTTCGACCGCCTCGGCGAGATCGACCACCTCGTCTACACGGCAGGCGACCCGCTGCTCCTCGCACCGGTCGCCGACATCGACCTGGCGGCGGCCCGCGACTTCTTCGCCGTCCGCTACTTCGGCGCCCTGGCCGCCGTCCAGGCCGCCGCGCCGAAGCTGCGCGAAGGCGGTTCCATCACCCTGACCAGCGGCACCGCCGGCCCGCGTCCGATGCCGGGCACGGCGGTGACCTCCAGCCTCTGCACGGCCCTGGAGGGCCTCACCCGAGCGCTCGCCGTCGAACTCGCGCCGATCCGAGTGAACGCCGTCATGCCCGGCGTCGTCCGCTCCGACCTGTGGTCGCCCCTGCCGCCCGAGGCTCGCGACGACCTCTACGCGACCACCGCCGCCGCAGCCCCGCTGAAGCGCATCGGCGAAGTCGACGACATCGCCGACGCCTACCTCTTCTACATGACCCAACGCCACGCCACCGGCACCGTCCTACTCCTAGACGGCGGCTCCGTCCTGGTCTAACGGCAACCGTCGGACCGCCCCGCCAAGCTACGCACGTGATCGATCTCGAAGAGGAACTCATCCAGACGGCCCGCCGGCACCTTCCCCCGGACGCGGCCGAGGAATGGATTCGCCTGATGCGCCCGGCGATCAACCTGCGATCGCGAAAGCGGGGCACCGAACCGGTCGGCCATCTCGGCGGCCTGCCCGCCCTGCCGTCCGGCATGGCGTGGCCGGCCTGGAACGGAGACGCTCTGAACTTCGTCGCCTCGCTGGACTGCGCGCGGCTGCCCATCGCGGCGCTCGACCTACCGCTGCCGGCAGAAGGCACGCTGCTGTTCTTCTGCATCGACGCCGAGGACGATCGCTTCGAGATCGGGGAGGGCCCGAGCGTCGACGTCGGGGTCCCCGAGAGCATGGCGGGGATGCGCGTGCTGCACCTGCCGCCCGGTGTGGAGGTGACCGAGCGGCAGGCCCCGGCCGGTCTCCGACCGTTCGAGCGGGTCGAGCTGGGCGCCCGCTTGTTGGCGACCGGTCCGGACACCAGCCAGCCGGAGCTCCGTGCCGCCGTCCGTCGGCTCGGCGGATCCGCGTGGGAGGCCCTTGAGGACCGCGAGTACGAAGAGGGAATGTACAACGCGGTCCTCGACCGGCTGCCGCGGCACTGGCACTGGCTGGGCGGACATGCGAAGCCCAAGCAGGACGCCGTGGAGCTCGATGCCGCTTACACCGCGTTCGCCGGCGAGGTCGGCTGGGCGGATCCGCGCCTCGAACGGGAGGCGCTGCGCTGGCGCCCGCTCGCGCAGTTCGACAGCGACGAGGCGGCCGGGATGAAGTGGAGCGACATCGGGACGATCTACTTTCTCGTCCGGCCGGAGGACCTCGCGGCCCGGCGGTTCGACGCCGCTTCACTCACCGTGCAGCACTGAGGCCGGGGATGCTAGTCGGTGTACTTCTTGCTGTAGAGGGTGACGGTGGTGCTGCTGGAGACGCGGACGCCGGCGGGCGGGATCTGGCGGACGACGACCCAGTTGCGGTCGATGAGGAGCTTGCGGCCGCGGCCCGTGGCGTCGCGCTCGGCGAGGTTGCGCAGGCCGCGCGACTGGAGCAGGTCCTGCGCCTTCTGGTGGTTCATCCCCACGACGTTCGGGACCGTGACCGTGCGGGAGGTGCTCCGGAAGGTGGTGTGGTGGTGGCGCCTGACGTGGCCTCCGCAGCCGGCGACCGTGAGGGCGGCCGTGGCGAGGACGATCGGGACGACGAGGGTACGAGAGGACAACGATGCTCCAGCTATCGGGATGGGGGGATTGGGACGGGATTGTGACGCAGTGGAGCCGTGCGGGGTTCCGCAGTGATCAGAATTCCTGCGCGGCCGGGCGCCAGGGCGCGTCCGGCCTGGTGGGACGCGCGTCCGCGGCGACCCGGAGCGCGTAGGCCGGGGTGTCCGCGGGGACGGGGCCCTCGTAGTGGTGGCCGGTCAGGTGGCACCACGCGGGCAGGTCGATCGGCGCGGCGGGGTCGGACGCCAGCAGGTGGACGAGCGTGCCCGGCGGCAGCCCCGCGAGGTGGGCGCGCAGTTCGAGCAGGAGCCTCACGCAGGACTTGTCGCCGCCGTCGATGACGACCGGTTCTTCCGTGGTCACGGGACTGCTTTCGCGGTGCGGTGCAGGGACGGTCCTTACTATCGTGCCGCGCCGGGCGGCGTCGAGGCCGTAGTACCGGCGGGTGGCGCGCGGGTGTCCGTTGATCATCCTGGAGGGTGACGTCGGGTGTCGCGGACGCTCGTAGCCTGGCGGGCATGCTCGCGTCCGACCAGGTCCCATCCGGCAGACACCCGGCGTCCGTCCGGACGGCGCTCGCCTTCCTGGCGGCCGCGCTGGTGGGCATGGGGGCCGGGGCGCTCACGTTCGGGCTGGAGCGGCTCGACGACGCCCCGCCCTGGACCGACTTCTGGCGCGGCCTGGCGCCTTGGGGCGTCGTCGCCGTGCTGGTCGGGGCGTCCTTCCCCGGACGGTGGCGCGCGGCGGCGGTCGCCGGGGCCATCACGCAACTGGGACTCGTCGCCGGCTACTACACGATCGAGTCGGTGTCCCTGGGGACGGTCTCCGGCGAACTCCTCAAGTACACCGTGGTCGGCGTGGTGGCCGGGCCGCTCTATGGATCGTCCGGTGCGGCGTTGCGCGGACGGCGCCGGGCGGTCCGGACGGTCGCGTCCGGCATCGTGGCCGCTCCCTGGCTGACGGACGGCAGCCGCACCTTTCTCGATGACGTGACCGACAGCGGTTCGGCGCTTGCCGTCGCTACAGGCGTGCTGCTGATCGGCGCCGTCCTCCCGTTCGCGCTGAACCACACGCTCGGCACCCGCCTGGCGGGCCTCGTGGCGGCGGTTCTGACCGCCTGGCTGCTGTTCACGATGCCGGTCACCTAGACCTGGATGACCGCGACGCCGGCGGCTCCGTCGAGCGGTGGGGAACGAGGTCCCCACCGCCCTGGCCCTTGCCTCCCGGCCCCTCGAACGGGGACTGCGGTCAGCGGAGGGAGCCTCGGAAGGCGGTGCGGTAGGTGATGAGGAGGCGGTTGCGGGCGCGTTCGGACAGGCCGTCGCCGCGCAGGCGGCCCAGCGGCGCGCCGGGCTGCGGTGGCGGGACGGAGCCGAAGCGCGCGTTCGCGGCGCGGTGCAGCGCGGCGCGTCCGCAGCGCAGCAGGACGCGCTGGTCGGCGGGCGCGATGCTCAGCAGCCACGCGGCCTCGGCCTCGCCGCAGCCTTCCGCGTCGGCGAGCAGCACCGGGAGGCGGTGCCGGAGCGGCATCTCCGCGAGCGCGGGCTGGAGGGCGTCCAGTACCGGGCCGTCCAGCGGGACGGGCGGGACGTCGTGCGCGAACGCGGCGTCCTCCGGATGCACGGCCACCTCCAGCGGCCAGCGGTTCCGGGCGGCCTCGACCACCAGGCGGAGCAGCCAGAGCCGGGCGGACGGGGTGCCGGGCGGCGGCGCGTTCTGGACGACGCCGAGCAGCGCCTCGCGCGCGAGCGTCTCGGCGCGTCCGGGCGCGGAGCCGACGATCTCCCGGGCGAGCCGGGACAGGCGCCCGCCGTAGGTGTCCACCAGCAGCAGGAATGATGCCTCGTCACCGGCGCGGGCCAGTTCGAGGGCGTTGTCCGAAGACCGGTCGGATGTGGGAGCCACCGGTCCTCCTTCCGTTTTCGACCGATGGGCACCGTATCTCACCTACACCACGGTGAGCATCCGAGCCCCTCCGTTCTGTCAGACCCTGCCGATAGCCTCGGTGGCCACCTATCACTTCGTTAGGGAGGCGAGACCGATGACGCAGACCGACCCCCAGGCGCCCCCGCTGGACGGCGTGTACACGCAGACCTTCGTCCCGCGCTACTACGAGATCGACGGCCAGGGCGTCATGTTCAACATGTGGTACCTCGGCTACGTGGACGCGGCGGTCGACGGGTTCTTCGAGGCGCGCGGCCTCCCGCACGCCGAATGGCTGGACGGGCTGGGTGTGCAGGCGCACGTCGCGCACGCCGAGATCGACTGGGCGTCCTCGGTCCGCTACACCGACCGTCCGGACGTGCTGATCAGTCCATCGCGCATCGGCGGCAAGAGTTTCACCTTGGATTTCGCCTTCCGACGGGACGGCGAGACCATCGCGACCGGGTGCGCCGTGTATGTGACGGTCGCCGCCGACGGCTCGGGCACCACGCCGCTGCCGGACGGGCTCGTGAAGGCCCTGGGGGAGGTGCGTCCGCTGCGTGCGGCGAAGCCCGCGTAGGGCCGTCCGGCCGGTCTGTCCAAGATCTTTCCGGGCCGCCCCGCCGGATGATCACACCCTGGAGATTCGAGGTGTGAGGACGGGGCGGCGCACGGTCGCTCAGGAGGGGGCCGCCCCGTCCAGCGGGGACGCCAAGGTCGGGCAGCGGCGTCAGGGGCCGACAGTGACGTCAAGGTCGGGCAGGGGCGTGAGGGCCGAGCGGGCGGGCAGGGACGTCAGGACAGGTGCACCGACGGGTCCAGGAACTCGTTGGTGACCAGCGCGTCCGGCGCGAGGCCGTCCGGGACCGGCTTGCCCGCGCGCGCCTGGAGCGGACGCAGCAGCCCGATCACCTTCGCCACCCGGGACGCGTCGAACGACCCGAGCACGCCGTTCGATCCGTCCCGCACGATCCCGTATTTCACCAGCTGGTCGTGCGCGAACGCGGCGTGCTCGGCGGTGTAGGCGGCCGTGGTGTTGAACCGCTTGACCGCGTCCACGATCACCTTGTTCGTGGCGGCCGGGTCGTGCATGTACTCGGCCGTCGCGCGCTGGAAGATGGGCACCAGCCGCTTCAGGCACGGCGCGAGCCTCGCCTTGTCCGCCGGACGGACCGCCACCGACTCGGGGTAGATCGCGTACCCCGTGTCGTTGATGAGCTGGAACGCGACGGGCTTGTGCCAGGCGGTCACCTCGTGCTCGTAGCTGTACGGCTCGTTCGTCACGTACCCCTGCTGCGCGACCTTCCCGCCGGACGCGACGAACCGCGCGGGCGAGCCATCATACGAGCCGTCCAGGTGGGACTTGTGCAGCTGCCCCGAGGCGGTCAGGTAGTCCATGAAGCTGACGCCGTTCGCGTACAGGACGGTCGCGCCGCTGCGTCCGATGTCGGCGATCGTCTTCCACTCCGGGTGCGCCTGCGGCGACCACATGATGATCTGCGGGTTGACGTCCATGGGCGAGAACACCGCCTGCAGGCGGTGCGTCCCGGCCTGCGCGACCTGCTCGTCCGTCGCGACCACGCCCAGCGTGATGGACGGGTCGGACGCCATCAGCGTCGACACCGGCTGGAACCCGGTGACCGGCCCGCCCGAGCGGATCTGGAACCTCACGCCGGTGTCGCGCCCGTCCACGGTGAGCGGCGCGGTCAGCGTCTTGTGCCCGGCGTCCACCTTCGGGGACGACCCGAGCAGGTGGTACAGCCCGCCGTGCTCGGCCTGCGGGTACCAGTTCATCTGGAGCGTGACCGTCGCCGGGCACACGCCGCGCAGCGCGTCGCGCCCGGTCGCGGCGGGCAGCGACCTCCCCGCCGCCTTGCCGCCGTCGCCGCCGTCCGAGCACGCGGCGAGCCCGGCCAGCAGCAGCGCCGCCAGCCCCGCCGCGACCGGCCCGCCCGTCCACCGTCGCGTCCGCCGCTCAGTCCTCATATCCCCAACCTCGTTCTCTCACGCTGTCCGCGTCTCAATGCCGTGCGCGTCCTCGACCGGCGTCGTACCTACGCGTCCGCGGGCCTCAACGGTCGTTGCCGTCCGTGCCGTGCAGGCGGGCCGTCCAGCGGGCGAGCAGGCCGAACGCCCAGAACACGGCGAGGCCGAGCAGGCTCGCGAGCAGCACCGCCGCGAACATCCGCTCCGACTCCAGCCGCGCCCGGTAGATGTTGATGAGGATGCCGAGGCCCGGCGATCCCTGCTGGTAGAAGTAGTCGCCGACGACCGCGCCGACCACGCTCAGCCCGGCCGAGATGCGCAGCCCGGTCACCATCGCCGGGAGGGCGGCGGGCAGCCGGAGCTTCAGCAGCCGCCGCAGCCGCCCGGCGCGGGCCAGGCGGAACACGTCCTCCAGCGTCCCGTCCGTCGAGCGCAGCCCGAACAGCGTGTTCGCGATGACCGGGAAGACCGCCACGAGCACGCACACCAGGACGCGGCTGGCCATCCCGAACCCGAACCAGAACCCGAGCAGCGGCACCAGGGCCAGCACCGGGACGGTCTGCAGCACCACCGCGTACGGGTACAGCGACCGCTCGACCCACCGCGCCTGGCTCATCAGGACGGCGAGACCGACGCCGACCGCCGTCGCGATCAGCAGCCCGAGCCCGGCGACCTCAGCCGTGCGGCCCAGCGCCGCGAACAACTCGGCGCGATTGTCGCGGTCCAGGAACCCGACGCGGACGACCGCGTCCGGCGGCGGCAGCAGGAAGCGCCGCTCGGGACTGAGTACCCAGTCGCTGACCCCGTACCAGCCGCCGACCGCCAACAACAACACGACCAGCGGCGGCAACCAACTCCCGACCCGCAACCGCCCGCGCGCACCACCCGCCCGCCGCAGCGCGCGCGAGCGCCCAGGACCAACCATCTCGCCACGCTCCACGCGCGGCCGGTCCCGGTCGGCTGTCTCGCGGAGCGGCACACCCGAGCGCTTCTGCTCGGCCACGTGGTGGGGTGGGACGCCCGGGTCGTTCTGGTCGGGCAGTTCGGGCTGGTGGTGCGGCATGTCAGGCGGCCTCCGCCATGCCGCGGTACAGGCGTCCGGTGAGGTCGGCGACGAGTTCGGCGAACTCGGGGGTCGTGCGCAGCGACCGCTCGCGCGGGTGCGGGAACGGGACCTCCACGCGCGCGACCACCCGGCCCGGACGCGCCGACATCACCAGCACCGTGGACGACAGGAACACCGCTTCCGCGACCGAGTGCGTCACCAGGACGGCGGGACGCGGCCGGGCGGCGAGCAGCGTGGCCAGCTCGTCCCCGAGACCGGCGCGGGTGATCTCGTCGAGCGCGCCGAACGGCTCGTCCAGCAGCAGCGCGTCGGGATCGTCGGCGAGCGTGCGGGCGAGCGACACCCGCATCCGCATCCCGCCCGACAGCGCGGCCGGCCGGTGCCGCGCGAACGCGCTCAGCCCGACCAGCTCGATCGCCTGACCCGCCCGCTCGCGGCGTTCGGCGCGCGGGACGCCGCGCAGCTCCATCAGCAGCTCGACGTTGCCGCGGACGCTGCGCCACGGCAGCAGCGCCGCGTCCTGGAAGACGTAGCCGATCCGCTCGGCCGTGCTCCGAACGGTGCCGGACGTGGGGGAGTCGAGCCCGGCGGCGATCCGCAGCAGCGTGCTCTTGCCGCACCCGGACGGCCCCACGATCCCGACCAGCCCGCCGTCCTCGACCGCGAGGTCGACGCCGGCGAGCGCCTCGGTGCCGTCGTCGTAGACCTTGCCCACGCCGGTCAGCGCGAGGCGGGGCCCGCCGTCTCCGGCCGGCGCGTTCCGCTCGGTCATGTCAGGACGAAGGGGAGGAACCGGTGCACAGCTGGGAGCGTACCGCCCCGCCGTCCCCGCCCACGTCGTCGGCATCGGCGCGCGGTCAGTGGGTGGGGTCGCGGTCAGTGCGTGGGGTCGCGGTCGTCGATGTCCAGGACGTAGCCGCGGCCCCAGGCGGTGCGGATGGTGAGGCCGAGGGGGCGCAGCCGCCGCCGGATCCGCTTGATGTGCAGGTCCAGCGCGTTGCGGCTGGCCTCGCGGCCGTCCTCGGACAGGTGCGCCCGCAGCTCCTCGCGGGCCGCGATCCGGCCGAACCGCTTGATCAGCAGCTGCAGCAGCCGGGCCTCGCTGGGGGAGACGGCCACGCTGCGCCGGCCGTGCCGCAGGATGCCGTCCTGGTCGAGCTGCGGGCGCGTCCCGCCGCCGCCGCGCGCCCGCAGCGCCGCGATGCGGGCCTGGAAGTCGCGGTTGGTGGCGGGCATCCGGATCCAGTCCTCCCGGATGTCCGCGCAGATCGGCGGCTCGTGGTCGCGCTCGACGACGAGCAGCCGCAGCAGCCCGTGCGCCCGGCACAGCTCGCGCCGGTCGGACTCGGCGGGCCAGCGCAGAATGTTGACATCGCGTTTGAGGGAGAACTGCTGCATTTCCACTGTCACCGGGGGGAGTGGACGGTCGGAGAGTAAAGAGCCGTTTAACCTGCGCGTCGTACGTGGCGGGGGGTGCACTGGTCCGCGCCGACCTCCCTCACTGAACAGCGACCACAGCGACCAGACGTTATGGAAACCCATGATCGCCTAGGCCGCAAGCCACGTCGAGATGTGATGTGGATCACGTGGACATGACACGGTCCGCTCGCAATTTTGACGATTCTGTTAAACGACCTGCACGAACGGTGCCGCCAGTTCTGTCGCGGGCGGCGGAGAAAAACAACGGACCGGGCGCGCCGACGCGAAGTCGGCACGCCCGGCCCGTGAGTGGGACGAGGCGGAGGGGGCTACTTGGCGAGTGCGTTCAGGAGGCGGTTGACCGGGCTCGCGAGGTTCCAGGTATCCGAGAGTTCGAGCAGGGACTCCGGATCGCGGGCGGCCGACGGCAGCCGGTCGTCGAGGGCCTTCAGCTCCGGAGCGTCGATGTCGGTGACGACCTTCACCACCGACGGCGCGGCGGCCAGGTAGTCGCGGGCGGCGTCGAGGCGGCGCTTGGAGCCCGCGGGGAAGCCCTCGTCCGAGCCGGAGTCGAGCGCGGCGAGGATGCCGTCCACCGACCCGAACCGCGTGACCAGCGCCGCGGCCGTCTTGTCGCCGACGCCCGGCACGCCCGGCAGGCCGTCGCTGGGGTCGCCGCGCAGCGTGGCGTACTCGCCGTAGCCGCGGCCCGGAATGCCGTACTTGGCCGACACGGCCGCCTCGTCCATCACCTGGAGGTTGCGGATGCCGCGCGCGGTGTAGAGCACCTCGACCGGCGCGCGGTCGTCCACGAGCTGGAACAGGTCGCGGTCGCCGGTGACGATGTCGACCGGGCCGTCCTTCGCGCCGCGCACGGCCAGCGTGCCGATCACGTCGTCGGCCTCGTAGCCGGGCACCCCGGCGCGCGCCAGCCCGACCGCGTCGAGCACCGCGTCGATCACCGGGAGCTGCGCGGCCAGCGCGTCCGGCACCTGGTCGCCGCCGTCGTCCGCCACCCGGTGCGCCTTGTAGGACGGCAGCGCCTTCACCCGGAACTCCGGCCGCCAGTCGGCGTCGAAGGTGCACACCAGCCGCTCGGGCGAACGGTCCCGGACGAGCGTCGCGATCATGTCGATCAGCCCGCGCACCGCGTTCACCGGCGTGCCGTCCGGCGCCTTGACGCTCTCCGGCACCCCGAAGAAGGCCCGGAAGTACAACGACGGCGTGTCCAGCAGCATCAGCCCGCTCATGCCCGCCATCGTGCCACGCCGGTCGGACGGTTCAGGTGACCCCAGCGCGAGTCGGACGGTTCACGTCACCCGCCGCGCGAGTCGGGCGGTCAACGTGACCCCGGCGTGGCTCGGACGGCGAACGTGACCCCAGCGTGCCTCGGACGGTCACGAGACCAGCGGCGCGAGGCGGACGGTCAACGTGACCCCGGCGTGGCTCGGACGGTCAACGTGACCCCAGCGTGGCTCGGACGGTCACGAGACCAGCAGCGCGGGGCGGACGGTCCAGCTGCCCTGCAGCGTGTCTCGGACGTTCAGGTGACTCGCAGCGCGAGCAGGCAGGTGTCGTCGTTGGGGTTGGCGGCGCCGAGGGCGGTCAGGACGTGCTCGATCAGCTCGTCCGGCTCGGCTTCCGGACGCTCCTGGACGGCGTCCCGAAGCAGTCCGAAACCCTCCGTCAGGTCCCGGTCGCGCCGCTCCACGAGCCCGTCGGTGTACAGGAGCAGCAGGTCGCCGCGCTCCATCTTCAGCGTCGCCAGCTCCAGCGGCGGATCGTCCAGCGCGCCGAGCAGCACGCCGTCCGGGCCGTCCAGCAGCTCGGCACGGCCCGCGCGCAGCAGCACCGGCGGCGGATGCCCGGCCCGCGCCCAGTCCAGCTCGCGCGTCTCCGGCCGGAACCGGGCCGCGATCACGCTCGCCGTCAGCGACCGGCGGCGGTGCATCACCAGCCGGTTCAGCCACCGCAGCAGCTGGTGCGGGGGAGCGCCGGTGCAGGACAGCCCGGACAGCGCGTTCCGCAGCCGCGCCATCGCCGCCGCAGCGGCCAGCCCGTGCCCCGACACGTCCCCGACGGCCAGGAACACCTCGTCGTCCGACAGCGCCGTCGCCTCGTACCAGTCGCCGCCGACGCGCGTCTGCGACTGCGCGGGCAGGTACCGGACGGCCACCCGCACACCGGGCAGCGTCCGCGGGCCTCGCGGCAGCGGCAGGATCGCCCGCTGGAGCTCCACCGCGATGTGCCGCTCCTCGGCGATCCGCTGCCGCTCGCGCTGGAGCTGCTGCCGGGTCGCCGCGAGCACCTCGTCCGAGCGGCGGCGCTGCGACACGTCCTGGAACACCGTGTGCAGCGCGACCGGCCCGCCCAGCGGGTCCAGGATCGGCTCGGCCATCACCCGCAGGTGCCGGACGTCCGCGCCGACCCTGATCCGCAGCTCCACGTCCGCGGGCTCGCGGCGGCCGAGCAGCGTGCGCATCATGTGCTCGGCGCGCGGCAGGTCCTCCGGGACGACGCACTCGGCGAGCCGCGCGGGCGGCAGCGGGCCCGCCGCCCGGGACCGGCCGAAGATCGTGTACAGCTGGTCCGACCAGGCCACCTCGCCGGTCGTCAGGTCCCACCGGGACCAGCCGAGGTTCCCCAGCCGCTGCGCCTGCGCCAGCTGCGCGGCCAGGTCCGCCGAGTCGCCGTGGAACTGCCAGGACGCCAGCACCCCGCCGCCGACCCGCGCCGCCCGCACGGTGAGCGTCGTCGGCACCCTCGGCCCGCCGCCGTTCAGCGCGGTGTACGGGCGCGGACCCACGCGCAGCGGGACGCCGGTCTCCAGCACCCGGACGTAGTCGGCGAACAGCCCGGCGACCGCCAGCCCCGGGTAGGTCTCCAGCAGCCGCGCCCCGACGATCTCCGCCGGGCGGCGGCCGGGCAGGTCGGTCGCCTCCGAGTTCACCGCGTCCACCTGGAAGTCGACCACCCGCCCGGACGCGTCGCGCACCGGCGACATCAGCGCGGACGGCGTCTGGATCGCGTCCAGCACGGCCCGCAGCCACGGCGCCCCCGCCGCGTCGCCCGCCGCGGGCGCCAGCTCCGCCAGCCGCCGCGCGCACGCCGCCGCCACCGACCGGACGTAGTGGCGCGCGCCCTCGTCCAGGGCCGTCCCGGGCGTCCAGGCGACCTCGACCGCCCCGACGACGCGTCCGCGGACGGTCAGCGGCAGGCACGAGTGCGGCCCCGGCAGCCGCGCCGCCGCCCCGACCAGCGCGACCACCGCGGGATCGGCTTTCCACAACGGCGCTCCGCCGCGCACCGCCCGGATCTGCCCGACGTTCCCGTGCGGCGGGATGCGCGCCCACTCGCTGACCACGTGCGCGGGCAGCCCGTGCGCCCCCGCGACGCGCAGCGCGCCGTCCGGCTCCAGGCAGGTCAGCAGCACCATTTTCGCTCCCAGCCAGCCGAGCGCCTCCTCGGCCAGCCGCCGCGCCAGCTCGTCCCCGCTACGCGCCTCCGCGAACGCCGCCGCCGCCAGATGCCGAGCCGCCCCCAACGCCGCCGGCAACGCGTCGGCACTCCCCACGCGCCCCGCCGCGCCGACCGCAACAGCAGAACCCACCCCGTCCGCCGCGGAAGCCGCGCCTGATGCGTCCCCGACCAAGTTCGGCGTGCCTACAGCCGCGTCGGCGGGGCCCATCGCGTCCGACGCGGGAGCCGCGCTTTCCGTTGCGTCCTCCACCAGGCTCGGTGTGCCTACAGCCGTGCCGACGGGGCCCACCGCGTCCGGTACGGAAGCCGCGCTTTCCGTTGCGTCCGGTACCTGGGTCGGCGTGCCTGCTGTGGACGTCGCGTCCGCGCGTGTGCTCGTGTCGGACGGGGGTGTGGGGTGCGGTAGCTGGGGCGCTGTGCTGGACGAGGCGTCCTGCGCGGGTGAGAGGTAGGTGGCGGGGTCGAAGACGGCGTCGGCCGGACGGTCCGGGATGTCGACGACGTCCACGTCTGTGCCCAGGAGGAGGGCCGCGGCGACGGGGGCCTCGACACCGCTGTCGGAGGCCAGGCGCAGGAGGCGTTCGTAGGCGGTCTCGACCCCGCAGCCGAGGCGCTCGGCGAGGAGGCCCTTCGCCTGCTCGACGACCGTGCGGGAGCGCAGCTCGCGGCGCTGTGCGTCCAGCTCGGCGCGCAGGCGTTCGACGACGACGATGAGTTCCGCGCCGGACTGAGCCCGTTCCGTCCCTTCCGCCCGTTGTGCCTGTTCGGGCGTGGCGGGTCCGGGGCCGGGAGCGGCAGCGGGAACGGGCCCGGCGGGGCCGGGTGGCCCGGGTGGGCCCGCGCGCTGAGGCTGGTGCGTCACCGGAACTCCCGTCGGGGTCAGGCCCGGCGGCTCGGGGACGGCGAGGGCAGCCCGGCGCGACGGCGGACCGGGACTCCTGCGATCCTGGAGCGGTATCCGGACATGGCGTGCCAGTGTCGGAGCATGTACAGAATGTAACAGGGGCCGGTTTAGCGGGAAGGAGGAAGCGGGTTTTCGGTGCCGCCACCGCGCGCGCACGAGACCTTGCGACCAGCATGAACACGGATGTGACAAGGGCGTTGTATCCGCGCGAGCGCGTCCAGGTGGTGCAGGAGGCGACCGCGAAGGCGGGCCTGTCCGCGCTGCTGCTGACGCCTGGGCCGGACCTGCGGTACGTCAGCGGCTACGACGCGCTGCCGCTGGAGCGGCTGACCTGCCTGGCGGTGCCCGCGGAGGGCGAGCCGTTCCTGGTGGTGCCGCGGCTGGAGCTGCCCGCCGCGCAGGAGTCGCCCGCGGGCGAGCTCGGCGTGGAGCTCGTCCCGTGGGACGAGACGGACGACCCGTACGCGCTGGTCGCGCGGCGGCTCGGCGCGTCCGGCGGGAAGGTCGGGCTGGCCGACCGGATGTGGGCGATGATGACGCTGCGGTTCCGCGACGCGATGCCGGGCGCGGAGCAGGTGCTCGCCGGGACCGTCCTGCGCGAGCTGCGGATGCGCAAGTCCGCCGCCGAGGTCGCGGCGCTGCGCGAGGCGGGCGAGGCGATCGACCGGGTGCACCGCCGGGTGCCGGAGTTCCTGCGTCCGGGACGCACCGAGCGCGAGGTCGGCCGCGACATCCACGACGCGATCCTGGAGGAGGGCCACTCGACGGTCGACTTCATCATCGTCGGGTCCGGCCCGAACGGCGCGAACCCGCACGCCGAGCTGTCCGACCGGGTCATCGCGGCGGGCGAGCCGATCGTGGTGGACATCGGCGGCCAGATGCCGAGCGGGTACTGCTCCGACTCCACCCGCACCTACTGCATCGGCGAGGCGCCCGCCGACTTCCGGGCGTACTACGCGGTGCTGGAGGAGGCGCAGCGCGTCGCCTGCGACACCGTCAGCCCCGGCGTGACGCCCGAGGCGGTGGACGCCGCCGCGCGCGACCTCATCACCGGAGCCGGGTACGGCGAGTACTTCATCCACCGCACCGGGCACGGCATCGGGCTGGAGACGCACGAGGAGCCGTACATCGTCGCGGGCAACACCGAGCCGCTGGAGCCGGGCATGGCGTTCTCGGTCGAACCGGGCATCTACCCGGGCGAGCACGGCGCGCGCATCGAGGACATCGTGGTGTGCACCGAGGACGGTTACGCGTCCATGAACAACACGAGCCACAGCCTGGTCGTCGTCGGCTGACAAAGCCCAGGCAGACCTCCGAACCGCCGAGGGCGGGTCCGCGCAGCGGGCCCGCCCTCGTTCGTGAAAAGCCGTATAACGATCTCCATACCAAAGCGGAACGCACGCCTCCCGCCTGTTGCGCTC
Organism: Actinomadura rupiterrae; assembly: GCF_024172125.1. Classification (GTDB taxonomy): domain Bacteria; phylum Actinomycetota; class Actinomycetes; order Streptosporangiales; family Streptosporangiaceae; genus Spirillospora; species Spirillospora rupiterrae. Next base: position 180,139 of record NZ_JAMZEA010000015.1, on the reverse strand, counting down.
GCGTGGCGTGTCCATGTACCTCCTAGGAGCATCCGGCGGGGTTTACAGCGGAGTAACACAGGACGCCGGGCCGTGGCCGGCCCGCAGAGGGAGGAGAGACCGTGGCAGAGGTCGCCCTGCGGGGGGTCGGGAAGGTCTACGCGGACGGAACCCGCGCCGTGACCGACCTCGACCTCGACATCGCCGACGGCGAGTTCCTGGTGCTGGTCGGGCCGTCCGGCTGCGGCAAGACCACCGCGCTGCGGATGCTCGCGGGCCTGGAGGAGATCTCCGAGGGCGAGATCGCGATCGGCGAGCGCGTGGTGAACCGGGTGCCGTCCCGGGACCGCGACGTCGCGATGGTGTTCCAGAGCTACGCGCTCTACCCGCACCTGTCGGTCCGCGACAACATCGGCTTCGGGCTGTCGCTGCGCAAGGTCCCCAAGGCGGAGATCCGCAAGCAGGTGGACCGGGCCGCCGAGATCCTCGGGCTCAGCGAGTACCTCGACAAGAAGCCGCGCAACCTGTCCGGAGGGCAGCGCCAGCGGGTCGCGATGGGCCGCGCGATCGTCCGGCAGCCGCAGGCGTTCCTGATGGACGAGCCGCTGTCGAACCTGGACGCCAAGCTGCGCGTCCAGATGCGCGCCGAGATCGCCCGCATCCAGCGCGACCTCGGCGTCACGACCGTCTACGTCACGCACGACCAGACCGAGGCGATGACGCTCGGCGACCGGGTCGCGGTGATGAAGAAGGGCGTCCTGCAGCAGGTCGCGCCGCCGCAGGAGCTCTACGACCGGCCCGCGAACCTGTTCGTCGCGGGCTTCATCGGCTCGCCGGCGATGAACCTGCTGAAGGGTTCGCTGTCCGGTGACGAGGGCGCCGCGCGGCTGACCGTCGGCGGGCAGGACCTCGATCTCCCCGCGTCGGTGCTGGAGGGGCGTCCGGCGCTGCGCGGGTACTTCGGCAAGGACCTCGTGGTCGGGATCCGGCCCGAGGACATGGAGGACGCCGCGCTCGTCGGCGCCGACGGCGGCGCCACCGCCACGGCCGGCGGGGGCGGCACCCTCGTCTCCGCCGCCGACCTGGTGGAGGCGATGGGCTCCGACGTGCTGGTGCACTTCAACGTCGAGGCGGCCCAGGTGGTCACCGACGACACGCGGGAGCTGGCGCGGGACGCGGGCACCGACGTGCTCGGCGCGCTGGAGGGCCCGCACACCGACCTCGTCGCGCGGTTCAGCCCGCGCACCGCGGTCAAGGCCGGCGACCCGGTGACGGTGCATGTCGACACCGGACGCCTGCACTTCTTCGATATCGAGTCCGGCTCCGCGATCTGGGGCGGGGACGCCGGTTCGTCCAGGGAGGATGAGGAATGAGGACTGGCAGGCGGGTCATCAGCGCCGCGGTCGTCGCGGGTCTGGCGCTCTCGGCGGCGGCAGCGTGCGGCGGCGGCGACAAGAAGAAGGACGACGGCGGCTCGACGCAGGGCAGCGCGCTCAAGGGCGTCAAGATCGAGGTCGCGGCCAAGTGGACGGGCACGGAGGAGCAGAACTTCCGCGAGGTCCTGAAGGCGTTCGAGAAGAAGACCGGCGCGACGGTGTCCTACGCGTCCACCGGTGAGAACACCGACGCCTACCTCGGCCCGCGCATCGCGGCCAAGAACCCCCCGGACATCGCGATCCTGCCGCAGCCGGGCCTGCTGCAGCAGTACGCGGCCAAGGGCAGCCTCAAGCCGCTGACGCCGGACGTGGTCAGCGAGATCGACGCGAACTTCTCGCCGTACTGGAAGAACCTTGCCTCGGCCAAGGGCCAGACCTACGGCGTGCTCGCCAAGGCCGCCTACAAGTCGATCATCTGGTACCGGCCGAAGGTGCTGCAGGACGCGGGCGTGAACCCGCCGCAGTCCTTCGACGAGCTGGTCAAGGCCGCCGGGACGCTGCAGGACGCGGGCCAGACCCCGTTCACCGTCGCGGGCGCCTCGTCCGACTCCTGGACGCTGACCGACTGGTTCGAGAACGTCTACCTGTCGCAGGCCGGTCCGGACAACTACGACAAGCTCGCCAAGCACGAGATCAAGTGGACGGACCCGACCGTCGCGACGGCGCTGCAGACCCTGGGGAAGATCTGGGGCAAGCCGGAGTGGATGGCGGGCGGCCTGGCCACCGCGACCAAGACCAAGTTCGACGAGTCGGTCACGCAGGTGTTCGGCCAGCAGAAGGCCGCGATGGTCTACGGCGGCGACTTCGCCGCGGCCAACATCTCCACGACCAAGTCGAAGGTCGGCACCGACGCGCAGGTGTTCCCCTTCCCGAAGGCGGGCAACACCGCCCCGGCCGTCCTCGGCGGTGACGTCGCGGTCGCGCTGAAGGACAGCAAGGGCGCGATGGAGTTCATGAAGTACCTGGCGTCGCCGGACGCGGGCAAGACCTGGGCGAAGATCGGCGGCTACCTGTCGCCGAACAAGAACGTCGGCCCGGACGCCTACTCCGACCCGGTCGCCAAGCAGCTGATCGAGGCCATGCAGAAGGCCGGCGACTCGGCCCGCTACGACATGTCCGACCTGGCCCCGGCCGCGTTCGGCGGCACGCCCGGCTCCGGCGAGTGGGAGGCGCTGCGCGGCTTCCTGCAGAAGCCGTCCGACGTCAAGGGCGCCCAGGACAAGCTGGAGTCCGAGGCCGCGAAGGCCTTCAAGAGCTAGGACGGTTCCCGCATGACGGCTCCGAAGGACGCGGCGTCCGGTGACGACGGGACGCCGCGCGAGGACGAGACGCCGCACGCACCCGAAACCCGGCCCGCGGGCCCGGCGGACCCCACCCCCGCCGGGCCCCCGCCCCCCGCGAACGCCCCAGCCTCCGCCCAGAGCACGTCCAGCCCGGCCTCCGCCCAGAGCACGCCCGACGCGGATTCCGCGCAGGGCGCGTCTGGCGCCGATTCCGGCGAGGACGTTTCCGGTGCGGGCTCTGCGCAGGGCGCGTCTGGGGCGGGCTCTGCGCAAGGCGTGTCCGGCGCGGGCTCCGCGCAGGGCGCGTCTGGGGCGGGCTCCGGGGAGGACGCTTCCGCTGAGGGCGCGGAGCCTGCGGTGGTGGCGGGGGGTGCTGCGGCGGCGCCCGCGGTGGTGAAGGCGGCGCCGGTGAAGGGCGGGCGGGGGTTGCGGCCGCCGTCCTGGCTGGCGGCGGGGTTCCTGCTGCCGGCGCTGGTGCTGCTCGGGTTTCTCGTCGTGTACCCGATCGCGTTCTCGGTGGTGCGCAGCTTCTTCGGCGCGGACGGCCACTCGTTCTCCGGGGTGGACAACTACACCGGCATCTTCAAGGGCCACGACAACCTGGTGACCGTCCGGAACACCGCGATCTGGGTGGTCGTCGCGCCGACGCTGGTCACCGTGATCGGGCTGATCTTCGCGGTGCTCACCGAGCGGATCCGCTGGTCCACCGCGTTCAAGCTGGTGGTGTTCATGCCGATGGCGGTGTCGTTCCTGGCGTCCGGCGTGATCTTCCGGCTGGTGTACGAGCAGGACCCGAACATGGGCGTGGCGAACGCGGCGATGGTCGCGGTGCACGACACGTTCGAGCCGGGCGCGGGCTACCCGGGCGCCGGGCCGCGCCCCGGCAAGGACGCGCTCGGCAGCCAGCAGGGCGACGGTTCGATCGTCAGCACCAGGCAGTACGCGGCGGGCCAGACCGCGCTGCTGCCGCTGCTGCGGATCAAGCCGGAGGACCTGCCCAAGAAGCCGGTCCAGGCCGTCCAGCCGCCGGCGGCCAAGCCCGGCGGGCTGACCGGCGCGGTCTGGTTCGACTTCACCAAGGGCGGCGGCGGGACGCCGAACCAGCCGAACGCGGGCGAGTCGGGCCTGCCGCGCGTCAAGGTCGAGGCCGTCCGCGGCGGGAAGGTCGTCGGCACGGCCACCACCCGCGATGACGGCACCTTCACGATGAAGAAGGTGAAGGGCGGCGGGCCGGTCGCGCTGCGGCTGCCGAAGTCGAACTTCACCGCGTCCTACGGCGGCGCGCAGTGGCTCGGCAACACCCTCATCACCCCGGCGATCATCGGGTCGTACCTGTGGGTGTGGTCGGGCTTCGCGATGGTGCTCATCGCGGCCGGGCTCGCCGCGATCCCGCGGGACGCGCTGGAGGCCGCGCGGGTGGACGGCGCGACCGAGTGGCAGGTGTTCCGGCGGGTGACGATCCCGCTGCTGGCGCCGGTGCTCACGGTCGTGCTGGTCACGATGGTCATCAACGTGCTGAAGGTCTTCGACCTGGTCTTCATCATCGGCGGCGGCGACCCGCACGCCAGCGTCCTCGCGCTGCAGATGTGGGTCGAGTCGTTCGGCGGCGGGAACGACCCGGGGAAGGGCAGCGCGATCGCGGTGCTGCTGTTCCTGCTGGTCGTCCCGGCCATGCTGTTCAACATCCGGCGGCTGCGGCAGGAGCGGGCATGAGCACGACCGAAACCGGGACGGCGCCTACCGGGACCCGCGACGGGGCGGGCGCGCCGCGCCGCGGCCTCGCCGCGCGGATCGTGGGCCGGATCGGCGGCGGGCTCGCGCAGTTCCTGCTGATCGTGGTCGCGCTGGTGTGGCTGGTGCCGACGTTCGGGCTGCTGGTCGCGTCGCTGCGGTCGACGTCCGACAACGGCGCGTCCGGCTGGTGGAAGGTGTTCTCCAAGCCGAGCCAGCTGACCTTCTCGGCCTACTCCGACCTGCTCGGCAAGGGCGACTTCGTCGACTCGTTCTGGAACACGGTGCTGATCACCGTCCCGGCGACGCTGCTGGTCGTGGTGATCGCGTCGCTGGCCGCGTACGCGTTCGCGTGGATGGAGTTCCCGGGCCGCGACTGGCTGTTCCTGGTCGTGGTCGGGCTGCTGGTCGTGCCCGTCCAGGTGGCGCTGCTGCCGGTCGCCAAGCTGTACGGCGCGGTCCGGATCGGGAGCTTCCACCTGTTCGGCTCGATCACCGGCGTGGTGCTGTTCCACGTCGCGTTCGGCCTGCCGTTCGCGATCTTCCTGCTGCGCAACTTCTTCGCGGGCATCCCGCGGGACCTGCTCGAAGCGGCGCGGATGGACGGCGGCTCGGAGTGGACGATCTTCCGGCGGGTGATCTTCCCGCTGGGCGGCCCGGCGATCGCGTCGCTGGCGATCTTCCAGTTCCTCTGGGTCTGGAACGACCTGCTGGTGGCGCTGGTGTTCGCCGACACCGGCAGCCAGCCGATGACCAAGTGGCTCCAGTCGCAGATGCGGCAGTTCACCGGCAACATCGACATCCTGGCGCCGGGCGCGTTCCTGTCGCTGATCGTCCCCCTGGCGGTCTTCTTCGCCTTCCAGCGCTACTTCGTCCAGGGCGTCCTCGCCGGCTCGGTGAAGTAACCACGAACGCACGACACCCGCCGCCCGGTGAAGTAACCACGAACGCGCGACGCCCGCCGCCCGGTGAAGCAACCACGAACGGACGACGCCCGCCGCCCGGTGACGTAACCACGAACGCTCGCCGCCCAGTGAAGCAACCGCGAACGCGCGACGCCCGCCGCCCAGTGACGTAACCACGAACGGACGACGCCCGCCGCCTGGCGAAGTACCGCGAACGGTCCCGGCCGCCGCCCCGTGAAGTACCGCGAACGGACTCGGCCGCCCCTTGGTGAAGTCACCGCGAACGGATGGCGCCCGCCGCCCCCTCGGGGGCGGCGGGCGCCATCCGTTCGCATGGTCGTCGCTGCGACCGCCGCCGATCTGATGGCCGAGACAAGCGCGCTGCTCGCGGCGGCGGGGCCGTCGCTGAAACGGTTCGTTCCGTAGCGGACGATCCAGTTTTGTAGCGGACGATCTGCTTCGGAGCGGCGTTCGCCCTGCGCGGCGGGTCAGCGGACGTGCCGCTGCAGGATCTCGCTGAGGCGTTCGATCGTGAGGGCGGGGGAGGTGCTCAGGTAGAAGTGGCCGCCCTCGAACACGCGCAGCTCGAACGCGCCGGTGGTGTGGCCGCGCCACGCCTCCGCCTCGTCCAGGGTGACGTGCGGGTCGGCGTCGCCGGTGAACACCGTGATGGGGCAGGAGACCGTCGCGTCGGGCTCGGCGCGGTAGGTCTCGATCGCCGTGTAGTCGGCGCGGACGGCCGGGAGGAACAGCCGCAGCAGCTCCTCGTCCTCCAGCAGGCTCGGGTCGGTGCCGCTGAGCGCGCGCAGCTCCGCGATCACACCCGCGTCGTCGCGCCGGTGTACCGACTCTGCACGGTGCCGCGACGGCGCGCGCCGCCCGGACGCCACGACCGCGACCGGCGCCGACCCCTTCGCCTCCAGCCGCCGCGCCGTCTCGAACGCGATGGACGCGCCCATGCTGTGCCCGAAGAACATCAGCGGGCGGTCGGCGTGCGGGGCGAGCGCGCGGGCGACGTGGTCGGCCAGCTCGTTCAGGTCGGTGATCGGCGGGTCGGTGCGGCGGTCCTGCCGTCCGGGGTACTGGACGGCCAGCACCTCGACGCGTCCGGCGAGGGACGCCGACCGGCGCAGCGCGTTCGATACCGGGAAGTAGAAGCTCGCCGAGCCGCCGGCGTGTGGGAAGCACACCAGGCGCAGCGCGGCGTCCGGCGCCGGGTGGAAGCGGCGGATCCAGGTGTCGCTCTCGGACCCCCGCCCAATAGCGATCGTCTCCGTCATGCCGTTCGGCCTCCTACCTCGTATTCCTCGCCTTTGCCGCTGCGGCCCTTGCCACAGCGCCCCTTGCCACAGCGGCCCTTGCCACAGCGGCCCTTGCCACAGCGGGCCTGCCACGGCGGGCCTGCCACGGCGGGCCTGCCGTGTCCGGGCCCCCGACGTCCGGGTGCCCGATGTTGCGTTCCTGCCGTGCCCGGACTTTCGTCGTGGCGTTCCTGCCGTGCCCGGACTTTCGTCGTGGCGTTCCCGCCGGGCCCGGACTTTCGTCGTGGCGTTCCCGCCGGGCCCGGACTTCCGTCGCGGCGGTCCCGGCGTGTTCGGGCTCCCGCCGTATTCGGGTCCCGGCGTGTCGGGCTCCCGTCGCGGCGGTCCCGGTGTGTCCGGGGTCCTGCCATGTCCGGGGCCCGCCACGTCCGGGGTCTCGTCGTCGTCCGGAGGCCCGCCGTGTCCGGAGGCCCGCCGTGTCCGGAGGCCCGCCGTGTCCGGAGGCCCGCCGTGTCCGGAGGCCCGCCGTGTCCGGAGGCCCGCCGTGTCCGGAGGCCCGCCGTGTCCGGAGGTCCGCGGCGTCCGGAGTCGCGGTGGGACCCCGGCGGTGCCGCGTCGGGAGTCTTGTTGTCGGCTTCTGTTGTCCCGGTCATCGTGGGGTGGCGGGCTTGAGCTGTTCTGGAGCGGCGGTCGTCCGGGCATTCCGGGCCATACTGCTGACCGCGCGGGGGTGGCCCCAACCCCTAATCGCCCCTAGGTGGACGGGGTGTGGCCGCTTTCACAAGGCCGGAAACGGTGTGTGAGGTGTCCGATACAACGCGGAACGTATTCGTCCTGCGACAGATGAATGCGTGGGTGGCCGGAGGGGAAAATCCGCCGGTCTGACGGATCAATGTCCGGACGGCGTCGGAATTGCCGTAGCGGCCCGTTCGTCCGGTCCTTCCCGGCGGTGGGAGTGCTCCGATTCGTGACTTCTCCCACGTGGAGTAGTCGGTTACTCGCGAGTCATGTCGGATGTGTGCACGCCGTGTTAACGGGCCCCCTCCGGCCTCGGGGTTTCCGGGAGGAATTCTCGTCCCGGCCGGGTGAGGACAGCATCGGTGCAGGTCAACGGGTGTGGCGATCGGGAGCGTCCGCGGAGGTGCGGCAGATCGTCCGAAGATGTGGCTTGACCGTGATGTGGGGGTTGTGCATATCTTCTCTGGGGCTGGGGCACTTCGGCGGGGGCGCACGAAGTGATCGGCCGTAGCAAGAAGCCATCTCCGAATGGGGTAGGAGAATGGCCGATTCCGGCCACAACTCGGCGCGGTGGGACGCGCTCGGGGATTGGCCGGTCGGACCCCACATCCGAACGGGGGAAGTCACGGTGTCATTGATCGAGCGCGAGAGCGTGCAGGATCGCCTGGACGGCCTGCTAGCCGGGGCCGCTCGTGGGGAGGCCGTCGTCGCCGTGCTCGGCGGCCCGACGGCGACGGGGAAGACCGCGCTGCTCAGGGAGCTCGCCGAGCGCGCGGCGGAGGCGGGGACGGCGGTGCTGAGCGCCACCGCGGCGAGCGGCGAGCGGCTGCGCCCGCTCAGCACGGTCGGCCAGCTGCTCGACCCGGACGGCCTGGCGGCGGACGCGGACGCGGACGGCACGGCGGCGGGGGCCGCCGAACCGGCCCGTCGCCTGCACGCCGCCGTCACCGAACTGGCGGCCCGCTCCCCGGTGCTGCTGGTCGTGGACGACCTGCAGCACGCCGACGAGGAGTCGCTGCGCTGCCTGCGCTACCTGACGCACCGGCTCGGCGCCGAGCGCGTCGCGATCGTGCTGTCCTGGGAGCAGCAGCTCGGCGAGGACCAGTCGGCCACGCTGCGCGAACTCATCTACCGTCCGAACGTCCGCTGGTTGCACCTGCGGCCGCTGTCGCCGGACGGCACCCGCCGCCTCGTCCGCGACGTGCACGGCCGGGCCGCGGCCGACACGGCGGCGGACGCCTACCACGCGCTGAGCGGCGGCAACCCGCTGCTCGCCACCGCCCTGCTGGCCGACAACGACCCGCTCGGCGCCGAGCCCGGCACGCACGCCGGGCCCGCGTACGCGCAGGCGCTGCTGGTCTGCCTGCACCGGATGGGACCGCTCGTCGGCCGCATCGCCCGCGACCTCGCGCTGCTGGACGACCCGGTCGACCCGCACCTGCTGGGCCGGCTCAGCGAGGTCGGCAGCGGCATGGTCCGGCGCGCGCTGCAGTACCTCACCGACGTCGGCGTCCTGGACGGGACGCGGTTCCGGCACCCGGCCGCGCGGCAGGCGATCCTGGACGGCCTGCCCGCCGGCCAGGAGGCCGGGCTGCGCCGCCGCGCCGCGTGCCTGCTGCACGATGAGGGCGCGCCCGCGCAGGCCATCGCGCGGCACCTGCTGGTGGCCGGACCGGTGCGTGAGGACTGGGTGCCGCCCGTCCTGTCCGAGGCGGCCTGGCACGCGCTCGTCGACGACGACGTGGCGCGCGCGATCCGCTGCCTGCAGATCGCCGGGGAGTCCTGCACGTCCGAGACCGAGCGGTACTCGGCCAAGGCGCGGCTCGCGGCCGTCCGCTGGCTGGTCAAACCGGCGACCTCGGCGCCGTCGTTCGCGGCGCTGCGGGCGCCGATCGCGGCCGGACGCGTCCGTCCCGAATGCGCGCTGGACGTCGCGCAGGCGATGCTGTGGTTCCTGCGCTTCGACGAGGCGACCGAGGCGATCGAACGCGTCGCCGGCGACCCGGAGGTGCTGGGCTCGGTCGCCGAGGCCTACCAGGTCACCCGGCTCAGCCTCGACACGATGTTCCCCGGCGTCCTGCCGCGGCTGCGCACGTCCTGCCCGGCCACCGGGGACCGCCCGCCGTCGATGGTGGTGCCGGAGCTGCGGTCGCTGGAGATCCTCTCGGCGGTGCTGCGGCAGTCCGCCGACGACCACACGATCGCCCAGGCGGAGCAGGTGCTGCTCGGCAGCCGCGCCAGCGTCGGCGCGCTGATGGCGATCGGCCCGGCCATCCTCAGCCTGGTCTACACCGACCGGCTGGAGTCGGCCGCCGCGTGGTGCGACCGGTTCCTCGCCGAGACCGGCGCCCCGGACGGCTCGGACGGCAGGTCCGGCGCGTGGCGGGCGTTCCTCACCGGGTTCAGCGCCGTCATCGCGCTGCGCACCGGCCACCTGGACACCGCCGTCGAGCGCTCCCGCCGCGTCCTGGACCAGGTCGGACGCAACGGCTGGAACGCCACGTCCGTCCTCGCGGTCGCGACGCTCGCCGAGGCGCTCACCGCGCTCGGCGACCACGCCGCGGCGGCCGAGCTGTTCGCCGACCCCGTCCCGGCCGAGGTCTTCAAGACCACCGTCGGCCTGCACTACCTGTACGCGCGCGGCCGCCACCACCTGGCGACCGACCGCGAGCACGCCGCGCTCGCCGACTTCATGGCCTGCGGCGAGCACATGCTGCACTGGAACATCGACACCCCGGCGCTCGCCCCCTGGCGCGTCGCCGCCGCCGAGGCCTGGCTGAAGATCGGCGACCGGGACCGCGCCGCCGACCTGGTCACCGAGCAGCTCGGCCAGTTCCGCGCCGACCTGCCCCGCGCCTTCGGCAAGACCCTCCGGGTGCTGGCCGCCGTCAGCGCCCCCGACAAGCGGCCCGCGATCCTGTCCCGCTCCCAGAAGCTCCTGGAGCGCGGCGGCGCCCGCTACGAGCTGGCCCGCGTCCTCACCGACCTCGGCGAGGCCTACCACCAGCAGGGCGACCGCGCCCGCGCGCAGACCGCGACGCGCCGCGCCCGCCGCCTGGCCAAGAACTGCAACGCCCACGACCTCTACGAGGAGGCACCCGCCCTGTACAGCCCCGCCACCCGCCCACCGGGAGGCAGCGTCATCCCCATGCAGTACAACGACGCCTACGGCAACCTCAGCGACTCCGAACGCCGCGTGGCGCTCCTGGCCGTCCAGGGCCTCACCAACCGCGAGATCGCCGGCAAGCTCTTCATCACCGTCAGCACCGTCGAGCAGCACCTCACCCGCGTCTACCGCAAGATGAACGTCCGCAACCGCGAGGAACTCCCCACCGTCCTCCGCCTGGACGGCCTGGAGGCCGTCTGACCGACTCCCAACCCCGCGCCCCGCACCCAGCCCCTGCCCGCATCCTTCCCCCGCCGGGCCAGGGGCCCCTTCATGCCGCCACAGCGCCCCCGCCGCGCACGGCAAGACCCGATTGCGCGCGGCCCAGCCCTGTTGCGCGCGGCCCCAGCCTGTTGCCCGAGTTGCGCGCGGCCCCGGCCCCGTTGCGTGAGTTGCGCGCGACCCCAGCCTGTTGCGTGCGGCCCCGGCCTGTTGCACGAGCTGCGCGCGACCCCAGCCTGTTGCGCGCGGCCCCGGCCTGTTGCACGAGCTGCGCTCGCTCTGGCCCTGCTGCGTGCCGCCCGGCCTGTTGCGCGAGTTGCGTGGCCTCGGCCCCGTTGCGTGAGTTGCGCGCGGCCCCAGCCTGTTGCACGAGCTGCGCGCGCCCTGGTTCTGTTGCGCGCGGCCCCGGCCTGTTGCGCGAGTTGCGCGTGGCCTCGGCCCTGTTGCGCGAGTTGCGTGCGGCCCTGGTTCTGTTGCGCGCGGCCCCGGCCTGTTGCACGAGCTGCCCGCGGCCCCAGCCTGTTGCGTGCGGCCCCGGCCTGTTGCGTGCGGGCCGGGGCTGTTGTGCGCGGGATGGACCTGGCTATCGCGCTGCGCAGAGGCGACGCGGAAAGCGGGGCTCCACTTGGAGCACGTTGCCGCAGTCCTTGCCCTTACTGGACGCGATGGCGAGCCAGCCCGCCGGGCTGTACCGGTAGAACGTCCGCTTTCCGATGGGGTGGGAGTCGCACGTGCCGGGGTCGCCGCACACGGGCCCGGTCGGCATGCTGAAGTCGATCACGAGCCAGTAGCCCTCGCAGTGCGCGTCCCACCAGGTGTGCCGCGGAATGTCCTCATGCTTCACGGTTTGCTCGTACGAAGAGGTCGTACATCCGGTCGGAGCCGGGAAGCACCCGTCAGACCCGCACCGCCGCAACGGCCCGTCGCCTGCCGAGGCCACCGCATATTGGTGCTCGCTGCTGTCACCGATGACGACCGTCCGTTTCCCGAGGACGGCGGGCAGCTTCGCTCTTGCCGTGGCCAACGCCTTCGGCGGAACCCCGATCGCCCGGCACCCCTTGATCGGACGCCCCGAGTCGTCCTCCAGGGACTGGTACAGCACGTTCACCCGGACGAACTTGGCTTCGGACTGGATGACGGCGGCCTGCGGGTTGCGGTAGCAATCGCGTCCTGCGGGCACCTCGAAGTCCACGGCGAGCATCTGCCCGCCTTGCTCGCTCCGCACCTGCGCCGCGTCAGTGATCCCGAACGTCCGCCAGGTGACCTTTTCCGTCGTCTGCTGTTTCGCATGGGTGTGGCCGCAACTCGCAACCGCTAACGCGAGTACCGAAACCCCCGTCGCTCGCCGCAAAGCTCCCATATGCATCACCCGGAGGGATCATAAATGACGAGCTTCCGCGGGACCCGGCCGGACGGCTGCTCCGTGAACAGCTCGACGAACTGGTAGCCCGCCGGGACGAACTCCAAGCGCAGACGCATCGCGAAGCCCGGCGTCGCGACCGCCTCGGCGCCGTGGTCCTTCCGCTCATGACCGTCTTCTGCCTGGGCGGGATCGCGGCCGCGGTCGCCGATCTGGCGGGCCCTGCCTCGACGGCCTCCGCCGACGCGGTCGTCCTGGTCCTCTGCGCGTCCGGCCTTCTGGTTTTCGTCCCGACCTCCCTCTTGACCTGGCTCGACATCCGAATGGGCGGACGTGTCGAGTGAGGATCAGGCGCCGACGAAGGTCACGGTTTCCGCCATGGCGGCCCGCTCAGTACGCAGAGGCGGCACCTCTTCGTCCTCGAACCCGATGGAGACGCCGCAGAGCAGCTGCTCCCCTTCCTCCGCTCCGACGATCTGGCTGACGGTCTTGCGGTACATCGTCCACATCACCTGCGGGCAGGTGTGCAGACCTTCGGCTCTCAGCAGCAGCATGACGGTTTGCAGATACATCCCCGCGTCCGCCCACTGCCCGGGCCCCATCGCCTGGTCGAGATAGCAGAACAGGACGACCGGCGCGCCGAACGCGTCAGAGTTCAATGCCGCGATCTTCTTGGGCCGTTCCGGGTCGTCCCGCTCGATTCCCAACGCCGCGTACCGCTGAGCCGCAGCAGCGCCAAACCGATCCAGATACGGCGACGTCAATTCGGCCGGATACATCGGATACTCGCGCTCATCACCCGGATCCCCGGCAAACGCCCGGGCCGTCGCGCGCCTCTTCAATTCGACCAAGGGCTCACCGGTGACGACGTACACACGCCACGGCTGAAGGTTCCCGCTGGACGGCGCCCTGGCCGCCGCGCCCAGCACACGTTCGAGCGTCTCATGAGGCACCGCCTTGTCGCTGAACGCCCGCACGGCCCGCCGACTGTCCACGGCTTCATACACGTCCACGTCTTCCCACCCTCGCACTCAACGACAAGGAATTCTCTACCGCCTCAAAGCCTCCAGGTGGCAAGCGGTGACTCTTGTCGCATCTCATGCCGAGTCGGTGAAGATGAGGATCGACCGGCAGAAGCGCGACGTCTCAGGTCGTGGTGGCGGGCAGGGCGGAGTAGGGGTGGACGGGGATGCGCATCGGAGGTTCGGCGAGCAGGCCGATGATCTCGTCGCGGAGTTCGTCGGCCAGGGGGCCGCTCTCGTAGGCGTCCTTGGCCTCGTCAGAGATGAAGACCTCGACGTTCCAGAGAACGTCGGGGTCGTCGTCCTCGCGGGCGATGATGTAGCGGTCCGACGCGCCGGATTTCTCCATGCCGGCGGTCGCCAGCTCGAACAGCCTGTCGCCGAGTCCGGGCTTGGCGCGCATCCTGATGATGTAGGCGGGTTGGTCCTGGAGCGCCATGTCATCTTCCGTTCTTGAGTGCGAGCGGCTTGGGGCACGTTCGCCTCCCAGGTCAGCACACTCTTGGAATCGACGATCCAAAGCACACGCCACGGGCTCGTCTGGTGTGGGCCTCGTGGCTGCTGCCCTAGCCGGCCTGGGAGCGCTCGGCGCGGCGATAGCGGCCGGGTGCCAGGCCGTACTCGCGCTTGAATGCCTTGGCGAACGCGAACTCCGACTGGTAGCCGACCTGCGCTGCCACGGCACTGAGCGGAGCATCGGATTCCAGCAGCAGGCGCGCGGCCGTCGTCATGCGCCACCACGTGAGGTAGGTCAGCGGTGGTTCGCCCACCAGCCCGGTGAACCGCTCGGCGAACGCCGACCGCGACAAACCGGCGCGCGAGCCGAGTTCCTGCACTGTCCACAGCCGCCCAGGTTCCTCGTGGAGCGCGGCCAATGCGGCGCTGATAGCCGGATCGGTGATGGCGGACGCCCACCCGCCCGGGGCTGCTCCGGCGCGCTCGTCCGCCCAGGCCCGCAGGATGTAGAGCAGCATCGCGTCGACGAGCGCGGGCACGATCCCGTCCCGTCCGGGGCGGTAGTCCTCCAACTCGCCGCTGAGCAGGTCGATGGTGGACCCGAGCGCGCGCTGCCCCGGTGGCACGTGCAGGACGTCGGGGAGCTCGCGGGTCAGCGGATGCGGACGGCTGCGACCGAGCTGATACGCCCCACACAACAGCAGCGCACGCTCTCCGGGACCGTCGATCTCCACCCGTCCGATCGTCGTGCCCGGCTTCCAACGGCCCGGCCGGAAGTCAACGGGCGGCGTGGCCGGATCGTCCGCGAGGACGTGCGCACTGCCGTGGCGGAGAAACACCGCATGCCCGGTACCGAGCTGCAACGGTTCCCCGCCACCGTCCGGGAGCAGCCAGCAGGAGCCCTGAAGGACAACGTGGAAACTCGCCCCGGTGATAGCAGGGAAGCGCAGCCCCCACGGCCCCCTGACCTCGGTACGAGCAGACCGGACGGGACCGGCGCGCATGGCGGCCAGAGCATCGGCCAGGACATCCATGCCCAGACCCTAACGCCGGACGCACAGACATGAAATCCGGATCTTGCAGCATTCATCGTCCGGCTACAGAGCCCTAATCTCATCCACGTCAGCAAACAGAGGGAGTGCCTGAGATGAAGGTTCTGGTGATCGGAGCGACCGGCAAGACGGGCCGGGCCGTGATGGACGCGCTGACGGCACGCGGCGCCGAAGCGCTCGCGGCGATCCGCAACCCGTCGCCCGACGGAGTCCGCTTCGACTGGGCCGACCGCACCACCTGGAAGCCCGCCCTAGAGGGCGCCGACGCCCTCTACATCGTCGGCCCGTACGCCCAGCCCGACGCGGACGTCCTGCTGCGCGACCTGCTGGCGACCGCAACCAACGTCCGCCGGATCGTCCTCCTATCGGTAATCGGCGCGGACAAACTGCCTTCCATAGTCCCAATGGCCGGCTGGGAGCGAGACGTCCAGAACTCCGGGAAGGAATGGACCATCCTGCGCCCGAACTGGTTCCAGCAGAACTTCGCCGAAGGCTTCCTACCGGCCCTCCAGAACGGAACGCTGGAACTCCCGGCCGGGGACGCCGCAGTGAGCTTCGTCGACACCCGCGATATCGCGGAGGTCGCCGCCATAGCCCTCACCTCGGACGGCCACTCGGGCCAGACATACGAACTCACCGGCCCCGAGGCCCTCACCCACACCGAGGCCCTGGAAATCCTGAGCAAAGTCGCCGACCGCGACCTGCGCTACGTCCCTCTAGACCCGTCCGCCCACACCGAAGCAATGCGCGCCGCCGGAGCCCCCGAGCGCACCATCACCTGGCAAGCCGCCCTCTTCTCCCAAATCCGCGACGGCTCCGACGCCACCATCACCAACACCATCGAACGCCTAACCGCCCACCCCGCCCGAACCTTCACCGCCTTCGCCACCGAACACGCCCCCACCTGGCAATCCGCATGACCCGCCCCTGGACCAAGGCCCCATCAGACCCGCGAGGTCGGGCTGGCGGATCAGTCCGCCGTGAACGGCCAGTCAGACGGCTAGGGACGGTTGCGCCTCTCGATCTCCTCGAAGATGTCGCTGTCGGTCTCCTGCTGCCATGACGGCATGTCGTCCCAGTCGGCGACGTAGGACGGCTTGGGGTTGGGGATGTGCTTGTGGATCTGGGCGATCCAGCACAGCGCGACGAAGCGCCCCTTCTGCTCCCGGGACAGGTGCCGGGTCGCGCCATCGGCGATCTCCACGAAATGGGCGACTTGGTTGTAGACCGCGCCGGCTGCCTGACGCTCCCAGTCTGGAGTGTCGTCCCAGTCGGCGACGTAGCCGGGCTTGGGTTCCCCGGGGAAATGCTTCCGCACTCCGGCAATCCACGCCTCGCGGAAGACGCGGCCGTGCTCGTTCTGCTGGGTTGTCATACGACCTCCTCAAGTTCGGAAATGCGGTGGCTGAGCTCCGCCGCGCGCCTGTCGCCCAGCATCGGCGGCGCGGCGTTGGTCATGACTGAGGACCGGTCGGCCCGTTGCTCGATGTCTTTGCTCGGCTGCATGTCCTGCTCCTGTCGCCCTGGTCGCGGCTCTCGCGCTGGTCCTGGGCGTCGCCGAGCCGCGCAAGGTTGTCCCACGTCGCAACGTCCGCGAGATTGAGGATGTCGAGCAGCTTGGGTTCTTCGAGGATCGCTACCGCGAGCCCCGCAACGTACTTCGCGAATCGCTCGTTGCTCCCGGCGCGCGCCATCGCGGCCCGGTACGCGCGGTGGACGAGCGACACCCGCTCGCGGGCGATGTCGGACTCCTGTCGAGCCCTGAGTGCCACCAGCGCAAGCGTTTCCGTGACGGTTCCGCGTCCCATGTGCTCTTCGATCACCGCATCCGTGACGATCTCCGCGAGTTCGGGCGGGGTGGCATAGTGATCGTACGGACCCTGCCCGCGTCTGGTCTCGTCCATCACATGACCCGCCGGTGCAGGACGTACCGGATCACGTCCACGGTGACGGTCACGTCGTCCGCGGTGGCGATACTGCGCCCTTCATCTGCACCGGTGTGCCAGACGTAAAACCATGCGCCGCCCACGAAGTCGGCGCGCACCCCGACCGGCGTCGCCCCGACCACCCACACGCGGACGTGGCGCGTCGCTCCGCCGCTCAACGGCCCCCACGCCACGCGCATCCCGGCCAGCTGGCAGGCGTCCGCCAGATCGCTGAGCGTGGTGATCCGCTCGGTCCGTTCCTTCGGCTCGTCCGTGGACGAGGCATCGCCCGAGGCGGGCACGCTACCGGCCGCATGCCGCCCCTCCTGCCGTCGCAGGCGTCGCATCGGAAACCTCCAGAGTTTGCGAGTGAGGAGCGCGGCCTGTCACCTGCCCAGGCAGGCGCGCCGGCTGTTCTGCGTCAAAGGCGAAGCTAGAGCGACCGTGAGGGCGGGGACCGTACAATTTGTGTGGATCGTGCTTCCGCCAGGCGGGGATTCTGTCGCCGATGACCGACAACACGAAGATCGGACGTCGCGTCGCCTATTGGCGCGAGCGGCGCGGTATGACGCGCCGGCACTTCGCCGACCAGATCGGCCGTTCCCTCAGCTGGGTCGAGAAGATCGAGGCAGGCGAGCGAAGCCTGGTTCGCCTCCCGATGATCGAGCGCGTCGCCGACGCGCTCCAGGTCTCATGGCGTGTCCTGGTGGACGACGACGAGGCCGAACGAGCACGCCGACGTCCGGACGCGGCCGAGGTCAACGCGATCAAGTCAGCGCTTGCCCGATACCCCATCGCACAGCCGCAGATGGAGCGCGATCACCAGCCTGACCTCGGCAGACTCTCAGGACAGGTCTCTTACGCCCTCGAAGCGTTCTTGGCATCCGATTTCGCGGTCGTCGGGCGAACTCTTCCGAGCCTCATCGACGACGGGCAGCGGGCGATCAAGACGCACGAGCAGCAGCGGCGCGAAGCGGCTGCCCTGCTGGTCATGATCTACAAGTTGGCCGCTTCGACCCTGCACAAGTTCGGTGCCCACGACCTGGCGTGGCTCGCCGCCGACCGTGCCATGTCCGCCGCACGCCTTGCCGGCGACCCGGCCTCCCTCGCGCGGGCGGGCCGTTGCGTCGGCCGGGCGCTGATGTCGACCGGGCTCATGCCCGAGGCATTGGACCAGCTCAGGGCGACAGCGGCGGAGCTGGAACCCACGCTGTGCGACGCTTCGCCGGACGTGTTGTCGTTGGTCGGCATGGTGTGGCTCGCGGCCGAGATCGCGGCCGCCCGCGCCGGAGACGCCGACGTCGCCCGCGCCATGCACGCCAAAGCCGAGGCGATCGCACAGAGACTCGGTCCGGGCTACGAGGACCGCAACACCGCGTTCGGGACGGCGAATGTCCTGTTGCATCGGGTATCGGCGCTCGTCCGGTTCGGGGACGGGAGGGCCGCCCTGGCCGCAGCGAGCCACGTCGAAGCGGACGCGCTGGCCCGCCTGCCACGCGAGCGCAAAGCCAACTTCCTCCTCGATCTCGCCGAGGCGCACAGACGATGCGGCAACCTCGACCAGGCTGTGACGGCACTCTGGGAGGCGGACGAGACCGCGCCCCAGGAAGTCCGCCGCCGACCCTTGGCCCAGGAGTTGATCGCGGGCTTGTGGGAGTCACGGGACCAGATCCACGGCTCGGCGCGCTTGCGACAGCTGGCGGTCCACGCTGGACTACCGGTGTGAGCGACACAGCTTCCCGCCCCGTCCTGTACGTCATTGTCTGCGCGGCCGGACCCGCCTCCCACGTCGAGCGGCTCGTCGCACAAGCACAAGAACGCGGCTGGGACGTCTGTGTCATTCCCAGCCCCAACGCCGTTGACTTCATGGACGCTGCCGAGCTGGAAAATCTGACCGGACATCCCGTCCGGTCCCGCCACCGCAAGCCCGGCGAGGCCGGAAGTCTGCCCAAGGCTCAAGCCATCATCGTTGCGCCCGCCACCTACAACACCCTCAACAAGTGGGCGCTGGGGATCGCCGACAACTACCCCCTCGGTCTGCTGGCCGAACTCGTCCCGCTCGGCGTCCCGACCGTCGTGCTGCCCTTCATCAACTCCGCCCTCGCAGCCAACCCGCCGCTCTCCCGCAGCATCTCCGACCTGCGCGCCATGGGCGTGCGCGTGCTCTACGGCCCGGGAGAGTTCGAACCCCACCCACCTGGCACCGGCGGCTCTCGACTCGACTCCTACCCCTGGAACCTGGCACTTGACGCTGCTGAACAAGCCCACCGAAACGCATCCTCGATGCGCTGACCAATGGCAACCGGACCGCGAAGTCGGGGCGCACGTGGTTGCCTGCACACGGTCTCGGCTTTGGCCGGCGTCTTTACGTTCCTTGGCCTCTGCGACGCCCTGGATGGGCTAGGCAGACGTCGCTTGCCTGACCCAATTCATGTAGCTCGCCGAGCCGCCCGCGATCACAGTGAAGGTCACTTCCGGGTTGTCCCAAGGATGATGCTCGATAAGGTGCTGCTCCAGCTCTTCGTAGCGGTCCCGTGTGGTGCGCAGGGTGAGTACCCATTCCTCACCCTTGCCGAGTTCTCCCAGGTGCCAGAACGCGGAGGCGACTGGGCCGCTGACCTGACCGGAGGCCGCAAGCTTGGCGGACACGGCCGACTGCAGCAGCTGCAGAGCGGTCTCGCGATTGTCGGCAGTGGTCAAGACCTGCAGGACATCGGTCATGGCGCGACCCTACGGTGTGGACAAGGCCGGAGGAAGGGACGTCATCCTGATGGCGTAACTCCATGGCACGGTGCCTCGGCGCCATGACCCAGCCAGACTGCAAGCGCTGCTTGCTCGGGGCGTTGTGCGAGCCGCGGGCTGGTCGTCCAGGAGGATGAGCCAAACCAGCAGGCGTGGCCGGGCCGAACCCGTGCGCTAACAGCAGTGGTCGGCCATCCGTTCGGGCAGCGGGCTGATGGTCCTATCGGGCTGACGGCCTCATGGCCCGGTGTCGTCAGGTCAGCTCGGCTTGCGCGTTCGAGGCCGTCGATAGAACGGCAGGCCCGTGGCTGTCGGCGTGTGGTTGTCGACCTGTACGGGCTGGGGGCGCCTGGGCGGGTGGGGGACGTTAGGGGCGGCTAGGGGCTTGGGGGGGTTTGTTGGTCTCCGTAGCGTGAACCCGGAACACGGCGCCGTGTCGCATTCGGCGATTTCTTCACAACCGGGGTGGCTTTGGTGGGCAGCGAGGACCGCAACGAGGAAAAGCTTCTCGATTACCTCAAGCGCGCGACGATGGATCTGCGCGCGGCCCGCAAGCGCATCGCCGAAATGGAGGAGCGTGAGCGTGAGCCCATCGCGATCGTCTCCATGGCATGCCGCTATCCGGGTGGTGTCGCGTCGCCAGAGGATCTGTGGCAGCTCGTTGCGGACGGCGTGGACGCTGTCTCTGACTTTCCGCCCGATCGTGGCTGGGACGTGGAGGGGATCTACGACCCGGAGCCTGGTAAGGCCGGTAAGAGCGCGGCTCGGGAAGGCGGGTTCCTCTATGACGCGGCCGACTTTGACGCGGGGTTCTTCGGTATCAGCCCGCGTGAGGCGATTGAAACCGATCCGCAGCAGCGGTTGCTGTTGGAGACGGCCTGGGAGGCGGCTGAGCGGGCCGGTATCGACCCGCTGTCGTTGAAGGGGACGCAGACCGGTGTGTTCGCCGGCGTGATGTACCACGATTATGCCAACGGTAGTAACGCCGGCAGCATCGTGTCGGGGCGGGTCGCCTACACGCTTGGGCTGGAGGGGCCCGCTGTGTCGGTCGACACTGCTTGCTCCTCTTCGCTGGTGGCCGTTCACATGGCCATGAACGCGCTTCGGAACGGTGAGTGCACGCTGGCGTTGGCGGGCGGGGTCACCGTTATGACGACTCCAGACATGTTCGTGTACTTCAGCGAGCAGCGCGGGCTTGCTATGGACGGGCGTTGCAAGTCGTTCTCTGCTGCGGCCGATGGTGTCGGGTGTTCGGAAGGGGCCGGTGTTCTGCTGCTTGAGCGTCTTTCGGACGCGCAGCGGAATGGGCACCAAGTGCTTGCGGTCATTCGTGGATCTGCGTTGAACCAGGATGGCGCGTCCAACGGTCTTACCGCGCCGAACGGACCCGCGCAGCGGCGCGTTATTCGGCAGGCGCTGGAGAGTGCGGGTCTGTCGCCCTCCGATGTGGACGCGGTTGAAGCGCATGGCACCGGGACGACGCTGGGTGACCCGATTGAGGCTCAGGCGCTGCTTGCCACGTATGGGCGCGACCGCGAGGAGCCGTTGTGGCTCGGGTCGATCAAGTCGAACATGGGGCACACGCAGGCCGCGGCCGGTGTCGCGGGCATCATCAAGGTCGTCCAGTCGATGCGTCACGGCGTCCTGCCCAAGAGCCTTTACGCGGACGAGCCATCCCCGCAGGTCGACTGGGACTCGGGCGCTGTCGAACTACTCACCGAGGCGCGCGACTGGCCGCGTGGCGATCGTCCGCGCCGGGCGGGCGTCTCGTCCTTCGGGATCAGCGGCACTAATGCGCACGTGATCATTGAGGAGGCGCCCGAGGCGCAGGCGCAGGAGGTCGAGCGTAAAGAGCTGCCGGTCGTGCCGCTTGTTGCGTCCGCCCACTCGTCCGAAGCGATCCGTGACCAGATCGACCGGCTGGCCGCCGCCCAAGGGGACGCGCTGGACGTCGCGTTCTCGGCGGCGACCGGACGGGCCGCGCTCGAACATCGCGCGGTCATCGTCGGGGATGAGAGCGTGAGCGGCGTTGCCGCCGAGGGTAAGCTCGCCTTCCTGTTCACCGGGCAAGGGAGCCAGCGCGTCGGGATGGGGCGCGAGCTGTACGAGACGTTCCCGGTCTTCGCGTCGGCGTTCGATGAGGTCTGCGGAGTGATCGACCTTCCGCTGAAGGACGTGATCTGGGACGACGAAGAACGCCTCAACCAGACGCAGTTCACCCAGCCTGCGATCTTCGCGCTTGAGGTGGCGTTGTTCCGGCTGGTGGAGTCGTGGGGGATTCGTCCGGACTTCCTTGTCGGCCACTCGATCGGCGAGGTCGCGGCCGCGCATGTGGCCGGGGTGTTCTCACTTGAGGACGCGGCGAAGCTCATCTCCGCGCGCGGCAGTCTGATGCAGGCGCTACCAGGTGGCGGTGCGATGGTCGCGATCCAGGCGACCGAGGACGAGGTCACGCCGCTGCTCGACAACGACGTGAGCATCGCGGCCGTGAACAGCCCGTCCTCGCTGGTCATCTCGGGTACCGAGGACGCGGTCGCAAAGGTCGCCCAACAGTTCGGCGATCGGAAGCAGACGCGCTTGAGCGTCTCGCATGCGTTCCACTCGCCGCTCATGGATCCGATGCTGGACGACTTCCGCAAGGTCGCCGAGTCGATCACTTACAACGGGCCCGAGATCCGGCTCGTCAAGGACGTCACCACGCCTGAGTACTGGGTCAAGCACGTCCGCGACGCTGTCCGGTTCGCCGACGACGTCCAGCAGCTTGCCGCTGAGGGCGTTAGCCGGTTCCTGGAGATCGGTCCGGACGGTGTGCTGACCGCGATGGCTCAGCAGACCGCGGACGGCACGATGGCAGCGTCCCTCCGCCGCGAGAAGCCCGAGATCGCGAGCCTCTTCCTGGCCATCGGACTCCTCTTCGCCAACGGCGTGGACGTCGACTGGAACAAGGTCTTCGATGGACGCGGCGCACGCCGCGTAGACCTGCCCACCTACCCCTTCCAGCGCAAGCGGTACTGGCTGCTGGAGCAGCCGAAGGCCGCCGCCGGCGCCGACTCCGTCGAGCATCCGCTGCTCACCGCCCTGGTCGAGCTGCCGGACGACAAGGGAACGGTCTTCACCGGACGCGTCTCGCTGGACGCTCAGCCCTGGCTCGCCGCGCACGACGCTTTCGGCGCGGTCGTCGTGCCGGGTGAGGTTTTCCTCGAACTCGCCTTGTTCGGCGCCGAGCAGACAGGCCGCGGACGGGTCGACGAACTCAACGTCGCCACGCCGCTGATCCTCGCCGACGACGAAACGCAGAGCCTCCGCGTCCTAGTCGAAACGGACGGCACACTCAGCGTCCACTCGCGCCGCAATGACGACACGGCCTGGATCAAGCACGCCGAAGCCGTCCTGACCGGCGAAGCCACGACGAACAGCCCGCGCGACGAAGACTCATACGCGGCCCTGCTCAAGGCTGCGGGTCTTGACGAACACGACACGGCCACGCTTGCCCACGCCTGGCAGGGCGTTGAGTTGAATGCGGACGGCACGCTGTCGATCGAGTCGGCGGAGACCCGGCCGATCACGCCGGACGAGCTGCGCGCCGCAACGGGCGGACGCGATTCCCTCTTCCACATTGAGTGGGTCGCAGCAACCTCGACCAGCGAGAACCACGGGCCGCGCGTGGTCTACGAGTGCCCGCAGCCGAGCGACGACACTCCGCAGGCAGCCCGCGCAGTCGTCAACGACGTTCTCACGGCCATCCAGAGCTGGCTGGGCGCCGACCGCCCCGAGGACGAACGGCTCGTCATCGTCACGCACGGCGCGACCGACGGTTCCAATCTGGGCCACGCGGCCGTCCCCGGTCTGGTCAGGGCCGCTGAAGCCGAGCATCCCGGACGTTTCGTCCTCCTCGACCTGGACGCCGAAACGCAAAGCATCCCCGACGAGATCGCGCATCACGACGAGCCGGAACTGGTCGTTCGCGGCGGGGAGATCCGCGTCCCGCGCCTCGCGCGCGTACCCGCCACCAGCACCAACGCCCCGATCTGGAACACCGACGGCACAGTCCTCATCACTGGCGGGACGAGCGGCCTCGGCGCCCTCGTCGCCCGGCACCTGGTCGAGAACCACGGCGTCCACGACCTCCTCCTGACCAGCCGGCGCGGCATGGACACGCCAGGCGCCGCCGAACTCGCCGCCGAACTGAAAAAGCAAGGCGCAGCGGTCGAGATCGCCGCCTGCGATGTCGCCGACCGCAGCGCGGTAGAGAACCTTCTCAAGAACAGGACGCTCACCGGCGTCATCCACTCGGCGGGCGTCCTGGACGACGCGCTCATCGGCGCGCTCACGCAAGAGCGGCTCGACAACGTCCTGCGTCCCAAGCTGGACGCCGCCCGCAACCTCGACGAACTCACCCGCAACCAGAACTTGACGGCCTTCGTCCTGTTCTCGTCCATCGCGGGCACGCTTGGAGGCGCAGGCCAGGGCAATTACGCCGCCGCCAACGCCTACCTGGACGCGCTCGCCCGCAACCGGGCCGCGCAGGGCCTGCCCGCGCTATCCCTCGGCTGGGGCCCGTGGACGCAGGTCGGCGGCATGGCCGACCGCATGGACGACGCCGAGGTGCAGCGCCTCGCCCGCTCCGGCATGCCGCCGCTGACCCCCGAGGACGGCCTGGCCCTCTTCGACGCCGCGACACAACCCGGACGTCCCGCCGCGACCGTGCCGGTACGGTTCGACCTCGCCGCGCTGCGCGACCAGGCCGAGCTCGGACTCGTCCCGCCGATGCTCAGCGGCCTCGTGCGCACACGCACGAACGCCCCGGTGTCCTGGGAAGCCCGTCTGGACGGCCTGACCGACGCGGAACGCGAACGCCTCCTCCTGGAAACCGTCCGCGATCGCGTGGCACGCATCCTCGGACACGAAGGCGCGGCAGCGGTCGAACCCGACCGCGCGTTCAACGAGATGGGCTTCACCTCGCTCGCCGCCGTCGAGCTGCGGAACGCGCTGAACGCCGAGACCGGCCTGAAGCTGCCCGCGACGCTGGTGTTCGACCACCCGTCCGCGCGCGCCGTCGCCGTCCACCTCAGCGAAGAGCTGCGGCCCGCGGAGACCGACCCGGCCGAGCCGCTGCTGGCCGAGCTGGACCGCCTGGAGGCCGCCCTGACCGGCCTCGACGCATCCGACGACGCCCGCGTCCGGGTGACGGCCCGCCTTGAGGCGGTCCTGCGCCGCACCCGCGAGGCCGCGACCGCCGAGGCGGCGACCGACTTCACGTCCGCGTCCGACAGCGAGCTGTTCGACGCCCTGGACAAGGAACTCGGGTTCTCCTGACCGCCCGCCCCGCCCAACGCCCCGCCCAACGCCCCGCCCCCGCACCGATCTTCGTACCTCACCGGATGGGTTGATGGAGATGTCGAACGACGACCGCCTGCGCGACTACCTGCGCCGGGCCGCCGCCGAGCTGCAGCAGACCCGGCAGCGGCTCCGCGAGGTCGAGGACCGGGACCGCGAGCCGATCGCGGTCGTCGGGATGGCCTGCCGCTTCCCCGGCGGCGTCACCTCGCCCGAGGAGCTGTGGCGGCTGGTCGCGGACGGCGGCGACGCCGTGTCCGCCTTCCCGTCCGACCGCGGCTGGGACGTCGGTCGCCTCTACGACCCGGACGGCGTCCGCGAGGACGCCAGCTACGTCAACGTCGGCGGTTTCCTGCACGACGCGGGTGACTTCGACCCGGCGTTCTTCGGGATCAGCCCGAACGAGGCCGTGCAGATGGACCCGCAGCAGCGGCTCCTCCTGGAGACGTCCTGGGAGGCCCTGGAACGCGCCGGGATCGACCCGACGTCGCTCAAGGGCAGCCCGACCGGCGTGTTCGCAGGGCTCGTCTACCACGACTACCCGGCGAGCAGCATGATGGGCGCGCTGGTCTCCGGACGCGTCGCCTACACCCTCGGCCTCGAAGGCCCGGCGGTCACGGTCGACACGGCCTGCTCGTCGTCGCTGGTCGCCCTGCACTGGGCGATGCGGGCGCTGCGCGCGGGGGAGTGCTCGCTCGCGCTGGCCGGCGGCGTGACCGTCATGGCGACGCCGCAGACCTTCGTGGAGTTCAGCCGCCAGCGCGGCCTGGCGGCGGACGGCCGGTGCAAGGCTTTCGCCGCTGCCGCCGACGGGACGGGCTGGGGCGAGGGCGCCGGCATGCTCGTCGTCGAGCGCCTCTCCGACGCCCAGCGGCTCGGGCACCCGGTTCTCGCGGTCGTGCGCGGCTCGGCGATCAACCAGGACGGTGCGTCCAACGGCCTGACCGCGCCGAACGGGCCGTCCCAGCGGCGGGTGATCGCACAGGCCCTCGCCTCCGCCGGTCTGGAGTCGTCCGAGATCGACCTCCTCGAAGCCCACGGGACGGGCACGACGCTCGGCGACCCGATCGAGGCGCAGGCGCTGCTCGCCACTTATGGGCGCGACCGGGACCGTCCGCTGTGGCTGGGCTCGATCAAGTCGAACATCGGCCACACGCAGGCCGCCGCCGGCGTCGCCGGAGTCATCAAGGTCGTGGAGGCGATCCGGCACGGTGTCCTGCCGCGGACGCTGCACGTGGACGAGCCGACCCCGCAGGTCGACTGGACGGCGGGCAACGTCCGCCTGCTGACCGAATCCCAGGATTGGGACGCGCAGGCCGACGGCCTCCGGCGCGGCGCGGTGTCGTCCTTCGGGATCAGCGGCACCAACGCCCACGTCATCATTGAAGCCGCACCCGAGACGGAATTGGCCCCGCAGGAGCGCCGCGAACTGCCTGCGACGCCGCTGGTCGCGTCCGCCCGTTCGCGCGAAGCCCTGGAGATCCAGCTCGACCGCCTGTCAGCCGTGGAGGACGATGCGCTGGACGTGGCGTACTCCGCCGCGACCGGCCGCGCCGCGCTGGAACACCGCGCGGTCAAGATCGGATCGGACGTCGTCACGGGCACCGTCCGCGACGGCCTGACCGCCTTCCTGTTCACCGGTCAGGGCAGCCAGCGCGTCGGCATGGGTCGCGAGCTGTACGAAACGTTCCCGGTCTTCGCCGCAGCGTTCGATGAGGTCTGCGAAGCGATCGATCTGCCCCTCAAGGACGTCGTCTGGGGCGATGAAACGAGACTGAACCAGACGCAGTTCACGCAGCCTGCGATTTTCGCTGTCGAAGTTGCGTTGTTCCGGCTGGTGGAGTCGTGGGGGATTCGTCCGGACTTCCTTGCTGGTCACTCGATTGGTGAGCTGGCCGCTGCGCACGTCGCGGGCGTCCTCAGCTTGAGTGATGCGGCCAAGCTCATCACCGCGCGCGGACGTCTGATGCAGGCGCTCCCTTCCGGCGGTGCGATGGTCGCGATCCAGGCCACCGAGGACGAGATCCTCCCGCTGCTCAATGACCGCGTGGGGATCGCGGCTGTGAACAGCCCGACCTCGTGCGTGATCTCCGGCGAAGAGGACGCGGTCGCCGCGCTGGCCGAGCAGTTCAGCGACCGCAAGCAGACGCGACTGACGGTCTCGCATGCCTTCCACTCGCCGCTGATGGATCCGATGCTGGACGAGTTCCGCAAGGTCGCCGAGAGCGTGACCTACAACCAGCCGACCATCAAGCTCACGAAGGACGTCACGTCCCCCGATTACTGGGTCAGGCACGTCCGCGACGCCGTCCGCTTCGCCGACGACGTCCAACACCTCGCCGACGAAGGCGTAACCCGCTTCCTGGAGATCGGCCCGGACGGCGTGCTGACCGCGATGGCTCAGCAGACCGCCGAAGGGACCATGGCCGCGACCCTGCGCCGCGACCGCCCCGAAACCGCGAGCCTGTTCACCGGCATCGGACGGCTCTTCGCCGCCGGGGCCGACATCGACTGGAACCAGGTCTTTGAAGGACGCGGCGCGAAACGCGTCGATCTGCCGACGTACCCCTTCCAGCGCGAGCGGTACTGGCGGATCGACGAGGCCGCCAACGGCGACCCCGCCTCGATGGGCCTCGGAGCGGCGCGGCATCCGCTGCTCGGCGCGACCGTGATGGTCGCCGGCTCGGACGAGGTGGTGTTCACCGGACGGCTTTCGGCGAGCGCTCAGCCGTGGCTCGCCGATCACGTCGTCGGCGGCGCGGTGCTCTTCCCCGGGACCGGGTTCGTGGAGCTGGCCGTCCGCGCGGGCGACGAGGTCGGTTGCGGACGCGTCGAGGACCTGACGATCGAGGCGCCGCTCGTCCTGCCCGAGCGCGGCGGCGTCGCCGTCCAGGTCGTCGTCGGCCAGGCGGACGACGCGGCCCGCCGCACGCTCCGCATCTTCTCCCGCGACGAGGACGCCATCGACCTTCCGTGGACGCAGCACGCATCCGGCTTCCTGACCGCGGCACCGGCGACGCGCGGAACCGATCTCACCCATTGGCCTCCGACCGGCGAGCAGCTCGACCTCGACGGTTTCTACGCCGAACTCGCCGACGCCGGCCTCGCCTACGGTCCGGTCTTCCAGGGGCTGAAGAGGGTCTGGCGGCACGGGGACGAGGTGTTCGCCGAGGTCGAAGCGCCCAGCGGCACCGAAGCGGGCGCGTTCGGGCTGCACCCGGCCGTCCTGGACGCGGCGCTGCACGCGATCGCGCTGTCCGGGGCCGTGGAGGGCGGCGAGGCGTCGCTGCCGTTCTCGTGGTCGGGTGTGGAGCTGCACGCGTCCGGGGCGTCCGCCCTGCGCGTGCGGATCACCCGGGTCCGCGAGGGCCAGGTCGCGCTGACCGTCGCGGACGCGGCGGGCGATCCCGTGGCGAGCGTCGAGGCGCTGGCGCTGCGCCCGCTCGCGGCCGTCCAGACCGAGGCCCGCGCCGACGCCCTGTACCGGGTGGCGTGGACGCGAGTCGCGCCCACCGGTGACACTCCCGCCGAGACCGACGTCCTCCGCATCACGACGTCCGACATCCGCGTAGCGCTCAACGAGACCCTTACCGCGCTGCAAACGGCCGGCGGCAACCTCGCGATCGTGACGCGCGGCGCGGTCTCGCCCGACGGCGCGGTCTCGCCGGACGGCGAGGACGTGACCGACCTGGCCGGCGCGGCGGTCTGGGGCCTGGTGCGCAGCGCCCAGTCCGAGGACCCCGGACGGTTCGTCCTCATCGACGTGGATGACGACAACGCCGATCTGGCGCAAGCGCTCGCCACTAACGAACCTCAGATCGCCCTTCGCAGCGGCGAGACGTTCGCGCCGCGCCTGGCCCGCCTGGCACTAACCGCCGACAGCGACCCTTCCGACTTCGGCGACTCGGTGCTGATCACCGGCGCGTCCGGCGCGCTGGGCGGGCTGTTCGCCAAGCACCTGGTGGCCGAGCACGGCGTCCGGAACCTCCTGCTGACCAGCCGCCGCGGCCCGGACGCGCCCGGAGCGGCCGAACTCGCCGGCGAACTCACCGCGCAGGGCGCGACCGTCGAGATCGTCGCCTGCGACGTCTCCGACCGCGACGCCCTCGCCGAACTCCTCGCCGGCCGGACGCTGACCGGCGTCGTCCACGCAGCGGGCGTTTTGGACGACGGTGTGATCGCGTCGCTCACGCCCGAGCGGCTCGATCACGTCCTGCGTCCGAAGGTGGACGCGGCGCTGCACCTGCACGAACTCACCCGCGAGATGGACCTCGGCGCGTTCGTGCTGTTCTCCTCGGCCGCCGGAGTGATCGGCGCGCCCGGCCAGGGCAACTACGCGGCGGCCAACGCCGTCCTGGACGCTCTCGCCGAGCACCGCCGGGCCAGCGGCCTCGCCGCGCAGTCCCTCGCGTGGGGCCCGTGGAGCCAGGTCGGCGGTATGGCCGGAACGCTGGACGACGCCGACCGGTCCCGGATGTCGCGGGGCGGCGTCCTGCCGATCGCGCCCGACGACGGCCTCGCCCTCTTCGACACCGCCGTCCGCGCGGAGGCGCCCACCGCGATCCCGCTCAAGCTCGACCTGGCGGCGGTCCGCGCGAGCGGAGCCGTGCCGGAGCTGCTGCGCGGCCTCGTCCCCGCCGTCTCGCGCGGCGCGGCCGGTTCCCGCGCCGACGCCGACGGCCTGCACCGCAGCCTCGCCGGCCGCACCGAGGACGAGCGCCTCGACGTCCTGCTGGCGCTCGTCCGCGCCCGGTCCGCCGCCGCGCTCGGCTACCCCGGCCCGGACGCCGTCGACCCCGACCGCGCTTTCCGCGATCTCGGCGTAGACTCGCTCGCCGCCGTCGAACTCCGCAACGGGCTGAGCGAGGCGACCGGCCTCCGGCTCGCCGCGACGCTGGTGTTCGACTACCCGACACCCGCCGTCCTGGCCCGCTACCTCCTGGACGAGCTGTCCGGCACGGCTGACGACGCGACCCTCCTCCCGGCCACCACCGTGTCCGCCTCCGACGCGGACGACCCGATCGCGATCGTCGCGATGTCCTGCCGCTACCCGGGCGGCGTCACCTCGCCCGACGAGCTGTGGCGGCTGGTCGCGGACGGCGTGGACGCGATCTCCGACTTCCCGTCCGACCGCGGCTGGGACATCGGCCGCATCTTCGACCCGGACGGCACCCGCCCGCAGACCAGCTACGTGAACGAGGGCGGCTTCCTGCACGACGCGCCGCGCTTCGACGCCGACTTCTTCGGCATCAGCCCTAACGAGGCCCTGGTCATCGACCCGCAGCAGCGGCTCCTCCTGGAGGCCTCCTGGGAGGTCCTGGAGCGCGCGGGCATCGACCCGACATCGCTCAAGGGCAGCCCGACCGGCGTCTGGGCCGGGATGATGTACCACGATTACACCTACAACAGCAGCACCGGCGCGATCGCGTCCGGGCGCGTCTCCTACACGCTCGGGCTGGAAGGCCCGGCCGTCACGGTAGACACGGCGTGCTCGTCGTCGCTGGTCGCGCTGCACATGGCCGCGCAGGCGCTGCGCTCGGGCGAGTGCTCGCTCGCGCTCGTCGGCGGCGTCGCCGTCATGGCGACCCCCGAGACGTTCGTGGAGTTCAGCGAGCAGCGCGGCCTGTCCCGGGACGCCCGCTGCAAGTCCTTCGCCGCGGCCGCCGACGGGACGATCTGGGCCGAAGGCGTCGGGATGCTGCTGGTCGAGCGGCTCTCCGACGCGCGCCGCAACGGCCACCCGGTCGTCGCGATCGTCCGCGGCTCCGCCCTCAACCAGGACGGCGCGTCCAACGGCCTGACCGCGCCGAACGGGCCGTCCCAGCGCCGGGTGATCCGGCAGGCCCTCGCCAACGCCGGGCTCACCACCTCCGACGTGGACGCCGTCGAAGCCCACGGGACGGGCACGACGCTCGGCGACCCGATCGAGGCGCAGGCGCTGCTCGCCACTTACGGACGCGACCGGGACCGTCCGCTGTGGCTGGGCTCGATCAAGTCGAACATCGGCCACACCCAGGCCGCCGCCGGCGTCGCGTCCATCATCAAGATGATCGAGGCGATGCGGCACGGTGTCCTGCCGCGGACCCTGCACGTGGACGAGCCGTCCCCGCAGGTCGACTGGGACGCGGGCCAGGTCGAGCTGCTCACCGAGGCGCGCGAGTGGCCGCGCGAGGACCGTCCGCGCCGCGCGGGCATCTCTTCGTTCGGCATCAGCGGCACCAACGCCCACGTGATCATCGAGGAGCCGCCCGCGCCGGAGCCCGCCGCCCGGGACGAGCGCCGCGACCTGCCGGCGGTCCCGCTGGTGGCGTCCGCGAAGACCGCCGATGCGCTCGAAGCCCAGGTCCGGAGCCTGACCGCCTTCGCCCAGGACCGGAACGAGCTGGACGTCGCGTTCTCCGCCGCGACCGGCCGCGCCGCCCTCGAACACCGCGCGGTCATCATCGGCGACGAGACCGTGACCGGCGTCGCGACCACCGGAAAGCTCGCCTTCCTGTTCACCGGGCAGGGCAGCCAGCGCGTCGGCATGGGCCGCGAGCTGTACGAGACGTTCCCGGTCTTCGCGTCCGCGTTCGATGAGGTCTGCGAAGCGATCGATCTGCCCCTCAAGGACGTCATCTGGGGCGACGAGACGAAGCTGAACCAGACGCGGTTCACCCAGCCTGCGATCTTCGCGCTCGAAGTGGCGTTGTTCCGCCTGGTCGAGTCGTGGGGGATCAAGCCTGACTTCCTGGTCGGTCATTCGATCGGCGAGCTGGCCGCAGCCCAGGTGGCGGGTGTGCTGAGCCTGAGCGATGCCGCCAAGCTGATCACCGCCCGCGGACGCCTGATGCAGGCGTTGCCTCCTGGCGGTGCGATGGTCGCGATCCAGGCGACCGAGGACGAGATCACGCCGCTGCTCAACGAGCACGTGAGCATCGCGGCGCTGAACAGCCCCACGTCCCTGGTGATCTCCGGCGAAGAGAACGCCGTCGCCGAGCTGGCCGAGCAGCTCGGCGACAGGAAGCAGACGCGGCTGACGGTCTCGCACGCCTTCCACTCGCCGCTGATGGACCCGATGCTGGACGAGTTCCGGGCCGTCGCCGAGTCGCTCGCCTTCAACGAGCCGACGATCAAGCTCACGAAGGACGTCACGTCCCCCGAGTACTGGGTCAGGCACGTCCGCGAGGCCGTTCGCTTCGCCGATGACGTGCAACAGCTGGCCGACGAAGGCGTGACCCGCTTCCTGGAGATCGGCCCGGACGGTGTGCTGACCGCGATGGCGCAGCAGACCGCCGAAGGGACGATGGCCGCGACCCTCCGCCGCGACCGCCCCGAAACCGCGAGCCTGTTCACGGGCATCGGACGGCTCTTCACCGCAGGCGTGGCCATCGACTGGAATGCGGTATTCGCAGGTCGCGGCGCGCAGCGCGTCGAGCTGCCGACCTACCCCTTCCAGCGGGAGTTCTTCTGGATCGAGCAGGGGCGCGGGCTGGACGCGTCCGATCACCCGCTGCTCGACGCGGCCGTGTCCGTCGCCGGCGCCGACCAGATCGTCCTCAGCGGGCGGCTGTCGCCCGCGTCGCAGTCCTGGCTGGCCGAGCACACGATCGGCGGCACGACGATCTTCCCGGGCGCCGGGTTCGTGGAGCTGGCCGTCCGCGCCGGGGACGAGGTGGACTGCGGGCGCATCGACGAGCTGATGATCGAGGCGCCGCTGGTCCTGCCCGAGCGCGGGACCGTGGCCGTCCAGGTCGTGGTCGGCGCCGCGGACGACGCCGGGCGGCGGACGGTCGAGGTGTACTCGCGCGACGAGGACGCCATGCTCCGCCCCTGGACGCGCCACGTCGAAGGCACCCTCGCCGCGTCCACAACCAAGGCCGCGCCCCTCACGCAGTGGCCGCCCGCCGACGCCGAACCCGTCGCCGTGGACACCCTGTACGCCGATCTCGCGGCGGCCGGGCTCGACTACGGCCCGGTCTTCCAGGGGTTGCGCGCGGCGTGGCGCGGCGGCGACGGCGAGGTGTTCGCCGAGGTCGTCCTGAACGGCGACCCGGACCGGTTCGGCCTGCATCCCGCGCTCCTCGACTCAGCCCTGCACGCGATCCCGCTGCTTTCCACCGACGAGCGGGTAGTCCTGCCGTTCGCGTGGTCGGGCGTGGAGCTGCACGCCTCGGGCGCCGAAATGCTGCGCGTCCGCGTCGCCGCGTCCGGCCAGGACCAGGTGACCCTGGACGCAGCGGACGGCACGGGCGAACCGGTCATCTCGGTCGCCTCCCTGGCGCTGCGCCCGCTCGCCGACCAGCGCGCGACCCGCGCCGACTCGCTGTTCCAGGTCGAGTGGGCCCCCGTCGCCGCCGCGGGCGAAGCGCCCGCCGACGTGACCATCCTCAAGATCGTTGACGCCGATGCCCGCACGGCGCTGCATCGCGCCCTCGAAGCGCTCCAGTCCGCGACGACCGGCACGCTCGCGATCGTGACGAACGGCGCCGTCTCGCTGGACAACGAGGACGTGACCGACCTGGCCGGCGCCGCCGCCCGGGGCCTGGTGCGCAGCGCGCAGTCCGAGGATCCCGGACGGTTCGTCCTCATCGACGCGGCCGACGACGCCTACATCGCGCTCGCGCTGGCGACCGGCGAACAGCAGGTGGCCGTCAGGGACGGGCAGGCGTACGCGCCCCGCCTCATCCCGGCCGACGCGGCGCCGCAGCCCGAGCCCTCGACGGTCTTCGGCGAATCGGTGCTGGTCACCGGCGCGCTCGGCGCGCTCGGCGGGCTGGTCGCGCGGCACCTGGTGACCGAGCACGGCGTCCGGAACCTGCTCCTGACGAGCCGCCGCGGCATGAACGCGCCCGGCGCGACCGAGCTGGCCGAGGAGCTGGCGCGGCTCGGCGCGACGGTCGAGATCGCCGCCTGCGACGTCGCCGACCGCGAGGCCCTCGCCGAACTCCTCGACGGCCGGACGCTGACCGGTGTCGTCCACGCGGCCGGTGTCCTGGACGACGGCGTGATCTCGTCCCTGACGCCCGAGCGGATCGACCACGTCCTGGCGCCCAAGGCCGAAGCGGCCCTCCACCTGCACGAACTCACCCGGGACATGGACCTCGGCGCGTTCGTTCTGTTCTCCTCGGCGGCCGGTGTGCTGGGCGCCCCCGGCCAGGGCAACTACGCGGCGGCCAATGCGTTCCTGGACGCCCTCGCCGCGCACCGCCGCGCGAACGGCCTCCCGGCGCAGTCGCTCGCCTGGGGCCTGTGGGAGAGCGACGCGGGCATGGCGGCCGTCCTGGACGACCGCGACCGCCAGCGCATCGACCGCTCCGGCGTGACCGGCCTGTCCGCCGAGCACGGCCTGGAACTCCTCGACACCGCGGGCACGCTCGAACCGTCCCTGCTGGTGCCGATGAAGCTGGACGCGACGAGCCTGGCCGGCGGGGACGTCCCGTACATGCTGCGCGGGCTCGTCCGGGGCCGCGGACGCCGGGTCGCGCGCGGCGAGGCGTCGGCCTTCCAGGAGCGGCTGGGCCAGGTCGCGGCGGGCGAGCGCGAGGCGTTCGTGCTGGACCTCGTCCGGCGGCAGACCGCCGCGATCGTCGGCCACGCCGGTCCCGAGGCGATCGCCCCCGACCGCGCGTTCCGCGACCTCGGCTTCGACTCCCTCGCCGCGGTCGAGCTGCGCAACGGCCTCGGCGAGGCGACCGGGCTGCGGCTCGCGGCGACGCTGGTGTTCGACTACCCGACGCCCGCCGTCCTCGCCCGCCACCTGCTGGACGAGCTGTCCGGCACCGTCGCGGACGTCCCGGCCGCCCTCGCCCGCGTCGCCGCCGCGCCCGACGACGACCCGATCGCGATCATCGGCATGTCCTGCCGCTACCCGGGCGGCGTCGCCTCGCCGGACGACCTGTGGCGGCTCGTCGCGGACGGCGTGGACGCGATCTCCGGCTTCCCGTCCGACCGCGGCTGGGACCTGGACCGCGTCTACGACCCGACCCGCACCCGTCCCGAGACCAGCTACGTCGACCAGGGCGGCTTCCTGTACGACGCGGCCGAGTTCGACCCGGCGTTCTTCGGGATCAGCCCCAACGAGGCGCTGACGATGGACCCGCAGCAGCGGCTTCTCCTGGAGGCCTCCTGGGAGGCGCTCGAACGCGCCGGGATCGACCCGACGTCGCTCAAGGGCAGCCCGACCGGCGTGTTCGCCGGGATGATGTACCACGATTACACCTACAACAGCAGCACCGGCGCGATCGCCTCGGGCCGCGTGTCCTACACGCTGGGCCTCGAAGGGCCGGCGGTCACCGTCGACACGGCGTGCTCGTCGTCGCTGGTCGCGCTGCACTGGGCGATCCAGGCGCTGCGTTCCGGCGAGTGCACGCTGGCGCTCGCGGGCGGTGTGACCGTCATGGCGACGCCGCAGACGTTCATCGAGTTCAGCCGCCAGCGCGGGATGGCGTCCGACGGCCGCTGCAAGTCCTTCTCGTCCTCCACGGACGGCACGGGCTGGGGCGAGGGCGTCGGGATGCTCCTGGTCGAGCGCCTTTCCGACGCCCGCCGCAACGGGCACCAGGTGCTCGCGGTCGTGCGCGGCACGGCGATCAACCAGGACGGCGCGTCCAACGGCCTGACCGCGCCGAACGGGCCGTCCCAGCGGCGGGTGATCGCGCAGGCCCTCGCGGTCGCGGGTCTGGCACCGTCCGAGATCGACATGGTCGAGGCGCACGGCACCGGCACGACGCTCGGCGACCCGATCGAGGCGCAGGCCCTCCTCGCGACCTACGGACGCGACCGAGACGGCGGGGAGCCGCTATGGCTCGGGTCGATCAAGTCGAACATCGGGCACACGCAGGCCGCCGCCGGTGTCGCGGGGATCATCAAGGTCGTCCAGGCGATCCGCAACGGCACGATGCCGCGGACCCTGCACGTGGACGAGCCGACGCCGCAGGTCGACTGGACCGAGGGCGAGGTCCGGCTGCTCACCGAGCCGCGCGACTGGCCCGGGCGCGAGGCTCCCCGCCGCGCCGCCGTGTCGTCCTTCGGGATCAGCGGCACCAACGCCCACGTGATCATCGAGGAGGCGCCCGCGCCGGACGGCGCCCCGGCCGAGCGGAACGACCTCCCGGTCGTCCCGCTCGTCGCCACGGCGAAGACCGCCGAGGCCCTGCACGCCCAGCTCGACCGGCTCACGGCCGTCGCGGACGACGCGCTCGACGTGGCGTACTCCGCCGCGACCGGCCGCGCCGCGCTGGAGCACCGCGCGGTCGTGGTCGGGGACGAGACCGTGACGGGCGTCGCATCCGAGGGCCGCCTGGCCTTCCTCTTCACGGGCCAGGGCAGCCAGCGCGTCGGCATGGGCCGCGAGCTGCACGAGACGTTCCCAGTCTTCGCGTCCGCCTTCGACGAGGTCTGCGAAGCGATCGACATCCCGTTGAAGGACGTCATCTGGGACGACGAGGACCGGCTCAACCAGACCGAGTTCACCCAGCCTGCGATCTTCGCGCTCGAAGTGGCGCTGTTCCGGCTGGTCGAGTCCTGGGGCATCCGTCCGGACCTCCTGGTCGGCCACTCCATCGGCGAGCTGGCCGCCGCGCACGTCGCGGGCGTCCTCAACCTGGACGACGCCGCCCGCATGATCACCGCACGCGCACGCCTCATGCAGCTGCTCCCCGCGGGCGGTGCGATGGTC
The DNA here is from genome assembly GCF_024172125.1 of Actinomadura rupiterrae. Taxonomy (GTDB): domain Bacteria; phylum Actinomycetota; class Actinomycetes; order Streptosporangiales; family Streptosporangiaceae; genus Spirillospora; species Spirillospora rupiterrae. The sequence goes on along the minus strand of NZ_JAMZEA010000015.1, from coordinate 143,864 downwards.
GCGATCCAGGCGACCGAGGACGAGATCACCCCGCACCTCACCGACCACGTGGGGATCGCGGCCGTGAACAGCCCGTCCTCCCTGGTGATCTCGGGTACCGAAGGCGCGGTCGCCGATGTCGCCCAGAAGTTCGGCGACCGGAAGCAGACCTCGCTGACCGTCTCGCACGCCTTCCACTCGCTGCTGATGGATCCGATGCTGGACGCGTTCCGCGAGGTCGCCGAGTCGGTCACCTACAACGAGCCGACGATCCGCCTGGTCAAGGACGTCGCGACGCCCGAGTACTGGGTCAGGCACGTCCGCGACGCCGTCCGGTTCGCCGACGACGTGCAGCGCCTCGCTGACGAGGGTGTGACACGGTTCCTGGAGATCGGCCCGGACGGTGTGCTGGCCGCGATGGCGCAGCAGACCGTCGATGGGACGATGGCCGCGTCCCTGCGCCGCGACCGTGACGAGGTGGCCAGCCTGTTCACGGCCATCGGACGACTTTTCACCACAGGCGTCCCCGTCGACTGGAACGCCGTGTTCGACGGACGCGGCGCGCGGCACGTCGAGCTGCCGACCTACCCGTTCCAGCGGCAGCGGTTCTGGGCCGAGGCGCCGGACGCGTCCGGCGACGACACCGGCAACCCGCTCCTGACGTCGCTGGTCGAGCTTCCCGACGACGGGGGAGTGGTGTTCACCGGACGGCTGTCGGCGGACGCGCACCCCTGGCTGGCCGACCACACCATCGGCGACGCCGTGGTGTTCCCCGGGACCGGGCTGGTCGAGCTGGCGATCCGGGCCGGTGACGAGGTCGGCTGCGGGCGCGTCGAGGACCTGGCGATCGAGGCCCCGCTCGTCCTGCCCGCGAACGGCGGCGTCCGGATCCGGGTGACGGCCGGCGCGGCCGATGACGGCGGACGGCGTCCCGTGAGCATCCACTCGCACACCGGCGAGGACTGGATCCGGCACGCGGAAGGCATCCTGACCAGGCCGTCCGCGGAACCGGCGGCCGTCACGCAGTGGCCGCCCGCCGCCGAGCCCGTCGATCTCGACGGCTTCTACGACCAGATGGCCGACGCCGGCCTGACCTACGGTCCGGCCTTCCAGGGCCTTCGCGCCGCCTGGCGCGGCGGCGACGGCGAGGTGTTCGCCGAGGTCGTCCTGAACGGCGACCCGGAACGGTTCGGGCTGCACCCTGCGCTTCTCGACTCGGCCCTGCACGCGATCGCGCTGACCGGCGGCGAGCCGTCGCTGCCGTTCTCCTGGTCGGGCGTGGAGCTGCACGCGACCGGCGCGCGGACGCTTCGCGTGCGGATCGCCCGGGACGGCGACGGCGCGGTGTCGATCGAGGCCGCCGACGAGTCCGGCTCTCCGGTCGCGTCGGTCGGCGCGCTCGCCCTGCGTCCCTTCAGTCCGGACGCGTTCGGCGGCACCCCGACGGGGCACCGCTCGCTGTTCGAGGTCGCTTGGACGCCCGTCACCGCCGCCGCGAACCCGAACCAGGACGACGCCGAAGTGCTCCGCATCCAAGGCACGGACCCGCGAAGCGCGCTCCACGACGTCCTGGCGGCGCTGCAGAGCGAGACGCCCAGGCTGGTGATCGTGACGGACGGAGCCGTCTCCGTGGACGGGGAGGACGTCACCGACCTGGCGGGCGCGGCGGTCTGGGGCCTGATCCGGAGCGCCCAGTCCGAGGACCCCGAACGCGTCGTCGTCATCGACGCCGCCGGCGACACCGACATCGCCCTCGCCCGCGCGACCGGCGAACCGCAGGTGGCCGTCCGGGACGGCAAGGCGTACGCGCCGCGACTCGTCCGGGCCGCGTCCGCCGAGCAGGACACGTCCGTCGAGCAGGACGCGCCGACCGGCGGCTTCGGCACCGGCACGGTCCTGATCACCGGCGCGACAGGCGCCCTCGGCGGGATCATCGCGCGCCACCTGGTGGCCGAGCGGCAGGTGAGGAGCCTCCTGCTGACCAGCCGGCGCGGCGAGGCCGCACCGGGCGCCAAGGAGCTGCGCCGCGAGCTGACCGACCTCGGCGCGGACGTCGAGTTCGCCGCCTGCGACACCTCCGACCGCGAGGCGCTGGCCGCGCTCCTCGACGGCCGGGCGCTGACGGGCGTGATCCACGCGGCGGGCGCCCTGGACGACGGCGTGATCGAGTCCCTGACCCCCGACCGCCTCGACCGGGTCTTCGCCCCGAAGGCCGAAGCGGCCCTCCACCTGCACGAACTCACCCAAGACATGGACCTGGACGCGTTCGTGCTGTTCTCCTCGGCGGCCGGGGTGCTGGGCGCGCCCGGCCAGGGCAACTACGCGGCCGCCAACGCGTTCCTCGATGCCCTCGCCGCGCACCGCCGTGCGAACGGCCTCCCGGCTCAGTCGCTCGCCTGGGGCCTCTGGGAGAGCGACGACGGCATGGCCGCGAACGCCGACGGGACGCGCCTCGCGCGCGGCGGCGCCGCGGCGCTGCCGATCGCCGAGGGCCTGGAGCTGTTCGACCTCGCCGGGACCCTGGACACGCCCCTGCTCGTCCCGATGAGCCTGGACACCAAGGCGCTCGACCCGGCCGAGGTGCCCGCGATGCTCCGCGGCCTGGCGCGCGGCGGGACGCGTCGGACGGTGGCGAACGGTGCGGGCGGCGCGGCCGAGCTGCGCAGGCTCGCGGCGCTGCCCGCCGACGAGCGGCAGGACGAGCTGCTGCACATCGTCCGGACGCTCGCCGCGGCCGTCCTCGGGCATGCCGGTCCGGAGGCGGTCGAGCCCGACCGGGCGTTCGGCGACCTCGGCTTCGACTCGCTCGCGGCCGTCGAGTTCCGCACCGGGCTCGGCGCGGCGATCGGGCTGCGGCTGCCGCCGACGCTGGTGTTCGATCACCCGAACGCGCGCGTCCTGGCCGGGCACCTCGCGGACGAGATCGCGCCCGAGGACGCGGGCGGCGCGGGGGACGAGGACGCCGTCCGGCGGGCGCTCGCCGCGATCCCGCTGACCCGCCTGCGCGACGCGGGCCTGATGGACGCCCTGCTCGAACTCGCCGGGATCGCCGCCCCGGACGCCCCGGCGGCGGACGGCGGCGGGGGCGACGCGATCGACGACCTGGACACCGACAGCCTCATCAGCATGGCGCTGGACGGCGCCGGCGCCGGCCTCGACGCCGGCGATGCGACCTGGGAAGCGTGAGAACGATGGCCGACACCGACGGCAAGATCGTGGCGGCGCTCCGCGCGTCGCTGAAGGAGACCGAGAAGCTGCGGGCGCGCACCCGCGCGCTGGAGGCCGCGTCCCGCGAGCCGGTCGCGATCGTCGCGATGGCCTGCCGCTACCCGGGCGCGGACTCGCCCGAGGCGCTGTGGCGGCTGGTCGCGGACGGCGTGGACGCGGTGTCGGGGTTCCCGGCCGGGCGCGGCTGGGACGAGGCCCGCATCTACGACCCGGGACCCGGGCAGCCCGGCAAGACGTACTCGCGGGAGGGCGGGTTCCTGCACGACGCCGCCGAGTTCGACCCGGAGTTCTTCGGCGTCGGGCCGAACGAGGCGCTCACCATGGACCCGCAGCAGCGGCTGCTTCTCGAAGCGTCCTGGGAGGTCCTGGAGCGCGCGGGCATCGACCCGACCTCGCTGAAGGGCAGCCCGACCGGCGTGTTCGCCGGGATGATGTACCACGACTACACCTACAACAACAGCACAGGCGCCATCGCCTCCGGCCGCGTGTCTTACACGCTCGGTCTCGAAGGCCCGGCCGTCACGGTCGACACGGCGTGCTCGTCCTCGCTGGTCGCGCTGCACTGGGCGATCCAGGCGCTCCGGACGCGGGAGTGCTCGCTCGCCCTGGTCGGCGGCGTGACCGTGATGGCGACGCCCGAGACGTTCATCGAGTTCAGCCGCCAGCGCGGGCTCGCCCCGGACGGCCGCTGCAAGTCCTACGCCGACGCCGCGAACGGCACCGGCTGGGGTGAGGGCGTCGGGATGCTGCTGGTCGAGCGCCTCGCCGACGCGCGCCGCAACGGCCACCCGGTGCTCGCGGTCGTGCGCGGGACGGCGATCAACCAGGACGGCGCGTCCAACGGGCTGACCGCGCCGAACGGGCCGTCCCAGCGGCGCGTCATCAAGCAGGCGCTCGCCAACGCGCGCGTCTCGTCCGACCAGATCGACATGGTCGAAGGCCACGGGACCGGCACGACGCTCGGCGACCCGATCGAGGCGCAGGCGCTCCTCGCGACCTACGGCAAGGACCGCGAGCAGCCGCTCTGGCTCGGGTCGATCAAGTCCAACATCGGGCACACCCAGGCCGCCGCCGGGGTCGCGGGGATCATCAAGGTCGTCCAGGCGATCCGCAACGGCACGATGCCGCGGACCCTGCACGTGGACGAGCCGTCCTCGGCGGTCGACTGGGACGCCGGGAACGTCCGCCTGCTCACCGAGCCGCGCGACTGGCCGCGCCGCGAGAGCCCGCGCCGCGCCGCCGTCTCGTCCTTCGGGATCAGCGGCACCAACGCGCACGTCATCATCGAGGAAGCGCCCGCCGAGGAACCAGGCAAACGGGACGCGACGGTCGGCGGGCCGGTCCTGTGGACCCTGTCGGCGCGGAGCACGACCGCGCTGCGCGCCCAGGCCGACCAGCTGCTCGCCCACCTGAACGCCCACCCGGACCTGGACGCGGCCGACGTCGCGTTCAGCCTCGCGACCGGACGCGCCGCCCTCGAACACCGCGCCGCGATCGTCGCCGACGACCGTCCCGGCCTGCTCGCCGGACTGGCCGCGCTCGCCGAAGGGACGTCCGCGCCGTCCGTCACGTCCGGCCGGACGCACGAGGGGAAGACCGCGTTCCTGTTCACCGGGCAGGGCACCCAGCGCGTCGGCATGGGCCGCGAGCTGTACGAGACGTATCCGGTGTTCGCGGCCGCGTTCGACGAGGTCTGCGCCGCGATCGACCTGCCGCTCAAGGACGTCGTCTGGGGCGACGAGGAACGCCTGAACCAGACCGCGTTCACCCAGCCCGCGATCTTCGCCTTCGAGGTGGCGCTGTTCCGGCTGCTGGAGTCGTGGGGCGTCCGCCCCGACTACCTGGCCGGGCACTCGATCGGCGAGATCGCCGCCGCGCACGTCGCCGGGGTGTTCACCCTGGAGGACGCCGCGCGCCTGGTCACCGCACGCGGACGTCTGATGCAGGCGCTCCCTCCCGGCGGCGCGATGGTCGCGATCCAGGCGACCGAGGACGAGATCGCGCCGCTGTTCACGGGCGAGATCGGGATCGCGGCCGTCAACGGCCCGTCCTCGGTGGTCGTGTCCGGTGCGGAGGCCGCGGTGCTAGCCGTCGCCGAGCACTTCAAGGACAGGAAGCAGACGCGGCTGGCCGTCTCGCACGCCTTCCACTCGCCGCTCATGGACCCGATGCTCGACGACTTCCGCGAGATCGCCGAGAGCGTGGCCTACGGGCAGCCGACCGTGAAGCTGGTCAAGGACGTCACGACGCCCGGGTACTGGGTGCGGCACGTCCGCGAGGCCGTCCGGTTCGCCGCCGACGTCGCGCTGCTGGACAGCGCGGGTGTCACGCGGTTCCTGGAGATCGGGCCGGACGGCGTCCTCACCGCGATGGCCCGGCAGACCGCGCCCGACGCGACGGCCGCCGCCGCCGTCCGGCGCGACCGTCCCGAGGCCGCCACGCTGCTCACCGCGCTCGGAACCCTGCACGTCAGCGGCCTGTCACCCGACTGGACGGCCTTCTTCGACGGGCTCGGCGCGCAGCGCGCCGACCTGCCGACCTACCCGTTCCAGCGCCGCCCGTTCTGGCTCGCCGAGCCGTTCACCGGCGGGGCCGGCGCCGACGCGACCGCCATGGGCCTCACCGCGCTCGACCACCCGCTGCTGACCGCCGAGGTCGCCGTCCCGGGTTCGGGGACGACCGTCTTCACCGGGCGGCTCTCCCTGGACACCCACCCCTGGCTGGCCGACCACGCGGTCTTCGGCGCGACGCTGCTGCCGGGCACGGCGTTCGTCGAGATGGCCGTCCAGGCGGGCGACCGCGTCGGCTGCGGGACGGTCGAAGAGCTGGCGTTGCGCGCCCCGCTGATCCTCCCCGAGGAGGGCGGGGCGCGGCTGCGCCTGACCGTCGGCGACCCTCTGGACGACACGGGCCGGCGCCCCCTGACCGTCCACTCCCAGCCGGATGACTCCACCGACTGGACGCTGCACGCCGAAGGCGTTCTGGCCCCCGAGACCGGGGCAGTAGCCGAAACGTTCGGCTGGCCGGACGACGCGTCCCAGCTCAGCACGGACGGCGCCTACGAGCACCTGGACGCGCTCGGCTTCACCTACGGCCCGGTGTTCCAGGGCTTGCGCGCGGCCTGGCGGGACGGCGACGACACCTACGCCGAGATCGCCCTGGACGAGACCGCCGGAGCCGAGGGCTTCCTTCTGCATCCGGCGCTGCTCGACTCGGCGCTGCACGCGCTCATGCTCGGCGCGTCCGACGATGACGCCGCGCGGTTGCCGTTCGTCTGGAAGGGCGTGCGGGTGCACGCGTCCGGAGCGGGCGCGGCGCGCGTGCGGCTGGCCCGGACGAGCGGCGGCGACCTGGAGATCCGCGTCGCCGACGCGCAGGGGCGGCCCGTCGCGTCCGTCGAGGCGCTGGTCGTCAGGGAGATCGCCGCCGAGCAGCTCGCGGCCGCCGCGAACGGCCCGGCCGACAGCCTCTTCCACGTCGAATGGACGCCGATCGCGACGCCGCCCGAGGCGGCTGTGACCGTCGTCTCCGACCTCGCCGAGCTGCCCGAAACCGTCCCGCCGACCGTCGCGCTGACGCTGCCAAAAGGCACCGGCGACCTCGCCGCCGACGTCCGCACCATCACGACCGGCGTGCTGCGCACCGTCAAGGAGTGGCTGAGCGGCGAACGCTATGCCGCATCCCGCCTGGTGGTCGTCACTCGCGCGGACGAGCCGGCGCATGCGGCCGTGACCGGCCTGGTCCGCGCGGCCCGCGCCGAGGACCAGGACCGTCTCGCGCTGCTCGACACCGACGACCCGGACGCCGCGCCTACCGTCCCGTCCGACGAGCCGGAGGTCTGCGTCCGCGACGGCCGGTACTTCGTGCCGCGCCTCGCCCGCACCGCCGCCGTGACGCAGGAGGCCACCGCCTGGGACCGGCCCGGCACCGTCCTGATCACCGGCGGGACGGGCGGCCTCGGCGCGCTCGTCGCCCGCCACCTCGTCGCCGAGCACGGCGTCCGCGACCTGCTCCTGACCAGCCGCCGCGGCCCGGACGCGCCCGGGGCCGCCGAACTGCGCGGCGAACTCGCCGCGCTCGGCGCGGCGGTCGAGATCGCCGCCTGCGACATCGCCGACCGCGACGCCCTCAAGGCCCTGCTGGACGGCCGGACCCTCAGCGCCGTCGTGCACACCGCGGGCGTCCTCGCCGACGGGATGATCGCGAACCTGACCGATGACGACCTGGCCCGCGTCCTGCGTCCCAAGGTGGACGGCGCGATCAACCTGGACGTCCTCACCCGGGACCGGGATCTCGCCGCGTTCGTGCTGTTCTCCTCGGCGGCGGGCGTGTTCGGCTCGCCCGGCCAGGGCAACTACGCCGCCGCCAACACCTTCCTCGACGCGCTGGCCGACCGCCGCCGCGCCGAGGGGCTGCCCGCGCAGTCCCTCGCCTGGGGCCTGTGGGCCGACAGCGGCGGTATGGCTGGCGGCCTGACCGAGACCGACCTGCGCCGCCTGCGCCGCCAAGGCATGCCCGCGCTCTCCGACGAGGACGGCCTCGCGCTGTTCGACCTCGCGTCCGCGCGTCCCGAAGCCGTGCTGGTGCCGCTCGCCCTCGACGTGAGGACGCTGCGCGCCGGAACCGGCGGCGAACCGCCCGCGCTGCTCCGCGCGCTGATCCCCGCGACCAGGCGGCGCGCCGCATCCGGCGACGGCGGCGACATCGACCCGGCCGCGCTGCGCCGCGAGCTGGCGGCCCTGCCTCCCGAGCAGCGCGCGGACGAACTGGGCACGCTGGTGCGCACGATCGCCGCCGTCCTGCTCGGCCACGACGGGCCCGAGCACATCGACCCGGACCGCGACTTCCTGGAATCGGGGTTCGACTCCCTCGCCGCGATGGAGCTCCGGACGGCCCTGAACGCCGCGACCGGCCTCAAGCTGCCCGCGATGGCCGTGTTCGACAGCAAGACCCCGGCCGGGCTCGCGCGGCTCCTCGCCGACGAACTCGCCCCCGCGCTGTCCGGCTCGTCGGCGCCCGCGCCGAAGGAGCAGGACGCCGCCGACGACACGGTCACCGACCTGTTCCGCAACGCCGTCCAGGCGGGCGACACGTCCGGGGCGATCGCGCTGATGGGCGCGGTCGCGGCCCTGCGGCCCCGGTTCGCGCCCGGCGACGAGACCGCGCCCCCGCGCGCCGTCCGGCTCGCCGACGGTCCGGGACGGCCCCGGCTGATCTGCCTCGCCACGCCCATGGCCGGCGGCGGCGTCCACCAGCACGCCCGCCTCGGCGCGGAGTTCCGCGACGTCCGGACGGTCTCGGCGCTGCCGCTGCCGGGGTTCGGGCGCGGCGAGAGCCTGCCCGGCTCGGCCCGCGCGCTCGCGCACGTCCTCGGCGAGGCCGTGCTGGACGCCGCCGAAGGCGAGCCGTTCGCGCTGCTCGGCTACTCGTCCGGCGGGATCATCGCGCACGTCCTCGCGCGGCACCTGGCGCAGCACCGGGATGCCCCGCCCGCCGGGCTCGTCCTCGTCGACACCTTCCGCGTGGACGACGAGGCCATGAACGTCGGGTTCGACCAGCTGATGACCTCGCTGCTGACCATGGAGTCGACCTACGGCGGCTACGACGCGGCGCGGCTGTCGGCGATGACGCACTACTTCGACGTGCTCGCCGGGTTCGACCCGTCCGGGCTGGACGTGCCGACGCTGTTCGTGCAGGCCGCCGAGCCGTTCATCGAGCCGCCCGAGGGCGTGGACAAGGACGCGATGCTGGCGCGCCCCTGGGACCCCGCGCACACCCTGCGCACCGTCCCGGGCAACCACTTCACCCTCGGCCAGGAGCACGCGCCCGACACGGCCGCCGCCATCGGCGGCTGGCTGGAGTCGCTGGCCTGACCCCCCCTGCGGCAGGGCCTGCCTGAACGCGCCCTGCGACAGGGCCCGGCCTGACCCGCCCTGCGACTGGGCCCCGTATTGCGGGTTAGGGGGTGGTGCGCCGGATTAAGGGTGTCCGGCGCACCACCCCTCGAACTAGCGTCGCGATCGTCGGGATTTCCCCGGGAGACCGTCGTTTTCCGCAGCCCGCGAAACGCCATTTCCGGCCGTGGGAGAAACCGGCCGCCAACGAGCGACCCGAGGTGGTTGAGAGAATGTCGCCGACGTCCACGGCAAAAGGGACCGTCCCGTTCCGGGGGCACCGGACCTGGTACCGGGTGACCGGTCGGCCCGACCCGGACCGCCCCGCGCTGGTCGTCGTGCACGGCGGCCCCGGAGCCACCCATGACTACCTGCTCGGGCTGACCGCGTTCGCCGAGCGCGGCTGGCAGGTCGTCCACTACGACCAGCTCGGCAACGGCGGCTCCACGCACCTGCCGGACCGCGGCGCGGACTTCTGGACGCCCGAGCTGTTCCTGGACGAGCTGGACAACCTGCTGCACCGCCTCGGCGTCGCCGACGACTACGCGCTGTTCGGCCAGTCCTGGGGCGGGATGCTCGTCGCCGCGCACGCCGCGACCCGGCCCGCCGGGCTGCGCGGGCTGGTCGTCGCGAACGCGCCCGCCTCCTACCGCCTCTGGCTGGACGAGATGGCCGTGCTGCGCGCCGCCCTCCCGCCCGGCGTGGACGAGACGCTGCGCCGCCACGAGGCGGCCGGAACCACCGGAAGCGAAGAGTACATCGACGCGATGATGGTCTTCTACAAACGGCATGTCTGCCGCCTGGACCCCTGGCCCGGCGAATACATGGCCACCTTCATGGAAACGCACAGCGACCCGACGGTTTACCGGACGATGAACGGGCCCAGCGAATTCCACGTCATCGGAACGCTGCGGGACTGGGGAGTGGTCGATGCGCTGCCGCGCATCGACGTCCCGACCCTCGTGCTGTCCGGACGGCACGACGAGGCGACGCCCGCCGCCGTCCGGCCGTTCCGGGATCTGATCCCCGGCGCCCGCTGGGAGGTGTTCGAGGAGTCCAGCCACGTCCCGCACCTGGAGGAGCCCGAGCGGTTCACCGAGGTGCTCGGCGGGTTCCTGGACGAGATCCGCACCGGTGCCGCCACGCAGGCGGCGGCGGTGCGGGCGACGACGGTGAGCAGGGGCTGAGCGGCGTGGAACCGAAGGTCGAGGAGATCGTCGAGGCGCTGCGCGGCTCGCTGGCGGAGAACGAGCGGCTCCGCCGGACCAACGACGGGCTGCGCGCCGCCGCCGACGCGGCCGCCGAGCCGGTCGCGATCATCGGGATGGCGTGCCGGCTGCCCGGCGGCGTGGCGTCCCCCGAGGAGCTGTGGTCGCTGGTCGCCGGCGGCCGCGACGCGATCGGGCCGTTCCCCGCCGACCGCGGCTGGGACCTGTCCGCCCTGTACGACCCGGAGCCGGGCAGGCCCGGTAAGAGCTACGTCCGCGATGGCGGCTTCCTGTACGAGGCGGGCGACTTCGACCCGGCCGCTTTCGGGATCAGCCCGCGCGAGGCGCTGACCATGGACCCGCAGCAGCGGCTGATGCTGGAGATCGCCTGGGAGGCGATGGAGCGCGCGGGTGTCGACCCGGTCGCGCTGCGCGGCTCCCGCACCGGCGTGTTCGCGGGCGCGATGTACCACGACTACGGCGTGACCAGCAGCGACGGCAGCCTGGTCTCCGGCCGCGTCGCCTACACCCTCGGGCTCGAAGGCCCGGCCGTCACGGTCGACACCGCGTGCTCGTCGTCGCTGGTCGCGCTGCACTGGGCGGTCCAGGCGCTGCGCGCGGGGGAGTGCGGGCTCGCGCTCGCCGGCGGTGTCAGCGTCATGGCGACGCCCGAGACGTTCGTGGAGTTCAGCGAGCAGCGCGGGCTGTCGCCGGACGGCCGGTGCCGCTCGTTCGCCGCGTCCGCCGACGGGACGGGCTGGGGCGAGGGCGCGGGCGTCCTGCTGCTGGAGAAGCTGTCGGACGCGCGCCGCAACGGCCACCGCGTGCTGGCGGTCGTCCGCGGCTCGGCGGTCAACCAGGACGGCGCGTCCAACGGGCTGACCGCGCCGAACGGGCCGTCGCAGCGCCGCGTCATCGGCCAGGCGCTCGCCTCGGCCGGGCTGACCGCCGCCGACGTGGACGCCGTCGAGGGGCACGGCACCGGCACGACGCTCGGCGACCCGATCGAGATCCAGGCGCTGCTGGCCACCTACGGGCGCGACCGGTCCGAGCCGCTGTGGCTCGGGTCGGTCAAGTCGAACATCGGGCACGTCCAGGCCGCCGCCGGCGTCGCGGGCATCATCAAGATGGTCGAGGCGATCCGGCACGGCGCCCTCCCGCCCACCCTGCACGTGGACGAGCCGACCCCGCAGGCCGACTGGGACGCCGGGAACGTCCGGCTGCTCACCGAGCCGCGCGCGTGGCCGGAAGCCGGCCGCCCGCGCCGCGCCGGGATCTCCTCGTTCGGCGTCAGCGGCACCAACGCGCACGTCATCATCGAGCAGGCTGCCTCGTCCGCCGGCGAGGACGAGGGGGAACGTCCCGCTTCGTCCGCGCCCGTGCTGCTGCCGCTGGCCGCCCGCACCGAGGACGCCCTGCGCGCCCAGGCCCGTCAGATCGGGTCGTTCCTGCGCGCCCGCACCGACGTGGAGCCGGTGGACGCCGGGTTCTCCCTCGCCACCGGACGCGCCGCGCTCGACCACCGCTCGTTCGTCGTCGGCCGCACGCGCGACGAGCTCCTGACCGGCCTGGACGTGCTGGCGGACGCCGCGCCGCTGGACGGCCCCGCGCGTTCGACCGGGCTGACTGCGTTCCTGTTCACCGGCCAGGGAAGCCAGCGGCTCGGCATGGGCCGCGGCCTGTACGAGGCGTTCCCGGTCTTCGCGCGTGCCTTCGACGACGTGTGCGGGCTGTTCGACGCGTCCGTCCGGGACGCGATGTGGGGCGACGAAGCCGCCCTGAACCGGACCGAGACCACCCAGCCCGCGATATTCGCGCTGGAAGTCGCGCTGTTCCGGCTGCTGGACTCGTGGGGCGTCCGCCCGGACTTCGTCGCAGGCCACTCGATCGGCGAGCTGGCCGCCGCGCACGTCGCCGGGGTGTTCTCCCTGGCCGACGCGGCCCGGCTGGTCGCCGCGCGCGGGCGGCTCATGGGCGCGCTGCCGCCCGGCGGCGCGATGATCGCGGTCGAGGCGTCCGAGGACGAGGTCCGCCCGCTGCTCGGCGACGGCGTGGACCTCGCCGCCGTGAACGGCCCGCCCTCGGTCGTCCTGTCGGGCGAGTCCGAGGCGGTCGAGGCCGTCGCAGCGCGCTTCGCCGACCGCCGGACGACCCGCCTCGCGGTCTCGCACGCGTTCCACTCGCCGCTCATGGACCCGATGCTGGACGACTTCCGCCGCGTCGCCGCGTCCGTCACCTACGCCGAGCCCGGCATCCCGGTCGTGGCGGACGGCGAGGTGACCGACCCGGAGCACTGGGTCCGGCACGTCCGCGGGACGGTCCGCTTCGCCGACGCCGTGACCGAGCTGGAGCGCGAAGGCGTCACCCGGTACGTCGAGGTCGGCCCGGACGGCGTCCTCGCCGCCATGGCCCGGCAGTCTTTGACCACGACGGCCGAGTCCGCCGTGCTCGTCCCGGTGCTGCGGCGCCGCGAGGACGAGCCCGTGGCGGCGCTGAGCGCGATCGGCCGCCTGCACGCCGCCGGCCTGTCCGTGGACTGGGCCGGGATCTTCGAGGGACGCGGCGCGCGGCGCGTTGACCTGCCGACTTACCCGTTCCAGCGCGCCCGCTACTGGCTCGACAAGCGAGGCGGCAGCGGAGACGTCACCGCCGCCGGGATGGATCGGCCCGACCACCCGCTGCTCGGCGCGATGGTGCCGCTTCCCGGATCCGACGGCGTGGTGTTCACCGGACGCCTCTCGACCGGCTCGCACCCCTGGCTCGCCGACCACACCGTCCTCGGCTCGGTGCTGCTGCCCGGCACGGCGTACGTGGAACTGGCCGTTCGCGCGGGCGACGAGGTCGGATGCGGCGGGGTCGAGGAACTCACGCTGCACGCGCCGCTCGTCCTGCCCGAACTCGGTGGGGTGCAGATGCAGGTCGCGGTCGGCGGGCCCGACGTGTCCGGGCGCCGGTCCGTGGCCGTCTACTCCCGCGCGGACGACGCGCCCCTCGACCGCGAATGGGTTCTGCACGCTGAAGGCGTTCTGACGCCCGAGGGCGCATCCAGCGGCGTTGCGATGGAGACTTGGCCGCCGCGCGACGCCACCGCTCTGCCAGTGGACGGTCTTTACGACCGCCTCTCGTACGGGCCGGCGTTCCACGGGTTGCGTGCCGCCTGGCAGCGCGGTGAGGAGCTGTTCGCCGAGATCGCCCTGCCGGAAGGCGTCGGCGGTGACCGGTTCGGCCTGCATCCCGCGCTGCTCGACTCGGCGCTGCACGCGCTCGACCTGCTGCACGAGGACGCGGCCGTCCTGCCGTTCGCCTGGTCCGATGTCGTGCTGCACGCCTCGGGCGCGACGGCCGCGCGAGTGCGCTTGCAGATGCGCGGATCCGACACGGTCTCGCTGGAACTGGCCGACGCGTCGGGACGGCCGGTCGCGTCCGTGGGGGCGCTGACGCTGCGTCCGGTCACTGCGGATGCGCTGGCCCGTGACCTGGACGCGCTGTTCCGAGTCGAGTGGGTTCCGGCATCGGAGGGCGGGGTTACGCCGTCCGGCGAGGTGGTGGTCCACCGCTGCGCCCCGACCGGCGACGGTCCGGCGGCGGTGCGGGAGGTCGTCGCTTCGGCACTGGCCGCCGTCCAGGACGTCCTGGAGCACGATGCGCGGCTCGTTGTCGTCACTGACGGGGCCACGGACGGCTCCGATCTCGGGCATGCGGCCGTCTGGGGGCTGGTGCGTGCCGCCGAAGGCGAGCATCCCGGACGGTTCGTCCTCGCTGATGCGCCGGACGCGTCCGCCGACGTGCTCCGGTACGACGCGCCCGAACTGCGGATTCGCGACGGGGTGGCGGAGGTGCCGCGGCTCGCGCGGGTCTCCGCCGGCTCGGCGGAACCGGTCTGGGACGCGTCCCGGACCGTCCTGATCACCGGCGGGACGGGCGCGCTCGGCGCGGCCGTCGCCCGGCACCTCGTCACCGCGCACGGCGTCTGGCGGCTGCTGCTCACCAGCCGCCGCGGCATGGCCGCGCCCGGCGCGGTCGAGCTGGTCGAGGAGCTGACCCGGCTCGGCGCGGACGTCGAGGTCGCCGCCTGCGACATCGCCGACCGCGACGCGCTCGCGCACCTGCTCGACGGGCGTTCCCTCGGCGGCGTCGTGCACGCGGCGGGCGTCCTGGACGACGGCGTGGTCACCGCGCTCACGCCCGACCGCCTGGACGCGGTGTTCCGCCCGAAGGTGGACGCCGCGTGGAACCTGCACGAGCTCACCCGCGACCACGACCTGACCGCGTTCGTGACGTTCTCGTCGGTCGCGGGCGTCCTGAACGCGCCCGGCCAGGGCAACTACGCGGCGGCGAACGCCTACCTCGACGCGCTCGCCCTGCACCGGCACGCGGCCAGGCTTCCCGCTCTGTCGCTGGCCTGGGGCCCGTGGGCCGGGGACGGCATGGCCGATGGGCTGGCCCAGACCGGAATGCGCGCCCTCAGCCGCGAGGACGGCCTCGCGCTGCTCGACACCGCTGCAAGCGTCGGCGACCCCGCGCTGGTGCCCGTCCTGCTCGACGCGGGGTCGTTCGACGCGCCGCCGCCGATGCTGCGCGGGCTCGTCCGGGGCCGTGCCCGGCGCGCGGTCGATGCCGCTTCGGCGTCCGCGACCGAGGCCCTGCGGCAGCGGCTCGCCGGGCTTCCCGAGGACGAGCGCGCCGCCGAGCTGCTCGACCTCGTCCGCGCGCAGGCCGCGACCGTCCTGCGGCACGCCGGGCCCGAGGCGGTCGGGCCGGACCGCGCCTTCCGCGACCTCGGCTTCGACTCGCTCACCGCCATCGAACTGCGGAACCTGCTCGGGGCGGCCACCGGCCTGCGGCTCCCCGCGACCCTGGTCTTCGACTACCCGACCGCTCTCGACCTTGCCCGATACCTGCTGGACGAGCTGTCCGGGAGCGACGCCGTCTCTGCCGTCGCGCCTGCGGTGCCGGTGGCCGACGCCGCCGACCCGATCGTCATCGTCGGGATGGCGTGCCGGTACCCGGGAGGGGTCGCCTCGCCCGAAGACCTGTGGCGCCTGGTCGCAGGCGGCGTGGACGCCGTTTCCGACTTCCCGTCCGACCGCGGCTGGGACGTTGAGGGCCGCTACGATCCCGAGCCCGGGAAGCCCGGCAAGACCTACGTCCGGACGGGCGGCTTCCTGCACGACGCCGCCGAGTTCGACGCGACCTTCTTCGGCATCAGCCCGCGTGAGGCCCGCGACATGGACCCGCAGCAGCGGCTCCTCCTGGAGGTCTCCTGGGAGGCCCTCGAACGCGCCGGGGTCGATCCGCTCCGCCTGAAGGGCAGCCCGACCGGCGTGTTCGCCGGCGTGATGTACCACGACTACGGCGGCGGGAACGCGGCCGGGAGCATCGTCTCGGGCCGCGTCTCCTACACGCTCGGCCTGGAGGGCCCGGCGGTGACGGTCGACACGGCGTGCTCGTCGTCCCTGGTCGCCCTGCATTGGGCCATGCAGGCGCTACGAACTGGCGAATGCTCGCTCGCGCTCGTCGGCGGGGTGACCGTAATGGCCACGCCTGACACGTTCGTCGACTTCAGCGAGCAGCGCGGCCTTTCCCCGGACGGGCGCTGCAAGTCCTTCTCGTCCTCCACGGACGGGACGGGCTGGGGCGAGGGCGCGGGCATGCTCGTCGTCGAGCGCCTGTCGGACGCGCGCCGCAACGGGCATCCGGTGCTGGCGGTCGTGCGCGGCTCCGCGATCAACCAGGACGGCGCCTCGAACGGGCTGACCGCGCCGAACGGGCCGTCCCAGCAGCGTGTCATCCGGCACGCGCTCGCCAATGCCGGCCTGTCGGCCGCCGACGTGGACGCCGTCGAAGCGCACGGGACGGGCACGACCCTCGGCGACCCGATCGAGGCGCAGGCCCTGCTCGCCACCTACGGACGCGACCGCGAGCAGCCCTTGTGGCTCGGGTCGGTGAAATCGAACTTCGGGCACACGCAGGCCGCCGCCGGTGTCGCCGGTGTGATCAAGATGGTCGAGGCGATGCGGCACGGCGTCCTCCCGCGGACGCTGCACGTGGACGAGCCGACCCCGCAGGTCGACTGGGACTCCGGGGCCGTCCGGCTGCTGCTCGAACCGCGCGACTGGCCCGAGCACGACGGCCCGCGCCGCGCCGCCGTCTCGTCCTTCGGGATCAGCGGCACGAACGCGCACGTCATCCTGGAACAGCCCGCGGAGGCGGCCCGTCCGGCGGAAGAGCGCCGGGAGCTGCCGGTCGTCCCGCTGGTCGCGTCGGCGAAGACGCGCGAGGCCCTGGACATCCAGATCGCCCGGCTGTCGTCTCTGGACGCTGACCCGCTGGACGTCGCGTATTCGGCGGCGACCGGGCGCGCCGCGCTGGAGCATCGCGCGGTGCTCGTCGGTTCGGAGACCGTCACGGGCTCGGTGGGCGAGGGGCGCCTCGCGTTCCTGTTCACCGGGCAGGGCAGCCAGCGCGTCGGCATGGGCCGTGAACTGTACGAGACGTTCCCCTTGTTCGCGTCCGCGTTCGACGAGGTCTGTGACGCTCTCGATCTGCCGCTGAAGGACGTGATCTGGGACGACGAGGAACGCCTGAACCAGACCGAGTTCACCCAGCCAGCGATCTTCACTCTCGAAGTGGCGCTGTTCCGGCTGGTCGAGTCGTGGGGGATTCGCCCGGACTTCCTGGTCGGTCACTCGATCGGTGAGCTGGCCGCCGCACACGTCGCTGGAGTGTTCTCCCTGGAGGACGCGGCGCGCCTGATCACGGCACGCGGACGCTTGATGCAGGCGCTCCCGGCGGGTGGCGCGATGGTCGCCATCCAGGCGACCGAGGACGAGGTGCTTCCGCTGCTGGACTGGCGTGTCGGGATCGCGGCTGTGAACAGCCCGTCCTCGCTGGTCATCTCCGGCGAAGAGGACGCGGTGCTCGCTGTCGCCGCGCGGTTCGCCGACCGCAAGACCAGCCGCCTTACGGTCTCGCACGCGTTCCACTCGCCGCTGATGGACCCGATGCTGGACGAGTTCCGGGCCGTCGCAGAGTCGGTCACCTACAACGAGCCGCGGATCAAGCTCGTCAAGGACGTGGCCTCGCCTGAGTACTGGGTGCGGCACGTGCGCGAGGCTGTCCGGTTTGCCGACGACGTACGGCGGGTCGCGGACGAGGGCGTCACCCGCTTCCTGGAGATCGGGCCGGACGGCGTCCTGGCGGCGATGGCGCAGCAGACCGCCGACGGCACGATGGCCGCCACGCTGCGGCGCGACCGCGACGAGACCACCGCGCTGTTCACCGGGGTCGGACGGATCTTCACCGCTGGCGCCGCGGTCGATTGGGACGCCGTTTTCCAAGACCGGGGAGCGCGGCGCGTCGAGCTTCCGACCTACCCCTTCCAGCGCCGCCGGTACTGGGCCGAGCCGAAGGGCGCGGGCGACGTGTCCGGCGCCGGGCAGCAGGGCGTTGATCACCCGCTGCTGAAGGCCGTCGTCGCGCTGCCCGATTCGGACGGGCTCGTCCTTACCGGACGGCTCGGGCTGGACACGCATCCGTGGCTCGCCGACCATGACGTCCTCGGGACCGTCATGCTGCCCGGCACCGGCCTGGTCGAACTCGCGCTGCGCGCGGGCGAGCAGATCGAGGCCGCGGCGCTGGACGAGCTGACGCTGCAGGCGCCGCTCGTCCTGCCCGAGCGCGGCGGAGTGGCCGTCCAGGTCGTGCTCGACACCGGCGACTGGACGTTCACCATCTACTCGCGCGACGAGAGCACCCCCGACGAGCCCTGGACCCGCAACGCCACCGGACGCTTCGCCGCCCACGCGGACGCTCCGGCGTTCGACCTGGCGGCCTGGCCGCCACCCGGCGCGGACCCGATCGACGTGGACGGCGCGTACGGGGCGCTGATCGAGCGCGGATACGCCTACGGCCCGGTGTTCCAGGGCCTCCAGGCCGCCTGGCGGCGCGGCGACGAGGTGTTCGCCGAGGTCGTCCTGCCCGAGGGGACGGACGCGGGCCGGTTCGGCGTGCACCCGGCGCTGCTCGACGCGGCGATGCACGCCGGCCTGCTGGACGACGACGGCGGCAGCGGCGAAACGGAGCTGCCGTTCGCGTGGAACGACGTGGTCCTGCACAAGCCTGGTGTGTCCCGGGTGCGGGTCCGGATCGCGCCGGCGTCCGGCGAAGGCACCGGGATCTGGCTCGCCGACGAGGCCGGACGGCCGGTGTTGCAGGTCGGCGGGCTGGTGTCGCGGCCGGTGTCGTCCGAGCAGCTGCGCTCCTCCGATACCCAGCTGTTCCGCGTGGAGTGGACGGCGACGTCCGCCGATCTCGCCTCCCTTGACGGGATGAGCGTCTGGCACTGCCCGGCTGCGGAGGAGAACGTCCCGGACGCGGCCCGAAAGGTCGCCGAAGCGGTCCTCGCCGCCGTCCAGAACGTGCCGGACGACGAGAAGCTCGTGGTCGTCACGAACGGCGCGCTGGACGGCTCGAACCTCGCCCACGCCACTGCTTGGGGACTGGTCCGGGCGGCCGAGGCCGAGAGCCCCGGCCGGTTCGTCCTGGTGGACACCGATGCCGAACTCCCTGCGGAGCTGCCGTCCGGCGAGCCCGAGATCGCGATCCGCGACGGCGAGATCCGCGTGCCGCGCCTGGCAAGGACCGAGGTCGGTGACGCGCCGCACGACTGGGGGACCAGCGTCCTCATCACGGGCGGCACCAGCGGCCTCGGCGCGCTCACCGCGCGGCATCTGGCCGAGGCGCACGGCGTCCGGCGGCTGGTCCTGACCAGCCGCCGCGGCCCGGCTGCGCCCGGCGCCGCCGAGTTGCAAGCAGACCTGGCCGCGCTCGGTGCGGACGCCGTCATCGAGGCGTGCGACGCCGCCGACCGGGACGCGCTCGCCGCGCTCCTCGACCGGCACGAGATCGACTCCGTCGTGCACGCGGCGGGCGTCCTGGACGATGGCATGGTCGCGTCCCTGACCGCCGAGCGCCTGGACACCGTGTTCCGCCCGAAGGTGGACGCGGCGTGGAATCTGCACGAGCTCACCGCCGGCCGCGAGCTGCGCGCGTTCGTGCTGTTCTCCTCGCTCGCCGGGACGGTCGGCTCGGCCGGGCAGGCGAACTACGCGGCCGCGAACGCCTGGCTCGACGCGCTCGCCGAGCACCGCCGCGCGCACGGTCTGCCCGTCCGGTCGCTGGCCTGGGGCGCGTGGTCGGACGCGGGCGGCATGGCCGACCGTCTGGACGAGACGGAGGTCCGCCGCCTCGCCCGCGCGGGCACACCGCCGCTGACCGTGCTGGAAGGGCTCGCGGCGTTCGACGCGTCCGTCCGGACCGGCAATCCCGCTGTGCTGCTCCCGGTGCGGCTCGACCTGGCGGCGCTGCGCGCGCAGGCCGCCGCGTCCGGGACCGTCCCGGCGATGCTGCGCGGCCTGGTGCGCGTCCCGGCACGGCGCGACGGTGGCGGATCGGCGCTGCTCACCCGCCTCGCCGGGCTCGACGCCGCCGGACGTGACCGTGCGCTGCTCGACCTCGTCCGCACGCAGGTCGCAGGCGTCCTCGGGCACGACTCGGTGGACACCGTCGAACCCGACCGCGCCTTCAAGGACCTCGGCTTCGACTCGCTCACCGCCGTCGAACTCCGCAACGCGCTCAACACCGACACCGGGCTGAAGCTGCCCGCGACGCTCGTGTTCGACTTCCCGACCGCGCGGGCCGTCGCCGACCACCTCCGCGACACCCTCGCCGGGTCGGCCGTGCGGGCGCGCGTCACCGCGTCCGCGCCGGTGGACGACGAGCCCGTCGCGATCGTCGCGATGGCCTGCCGCTACCCGGGCGGCGTCACCTCACCCGAGGACCTGTGGCGCCTGGTCGCGTCCGGCTCGGACGGCATCGCCTCCTTCCCGTCCGACCGGGGCTGGGAGGTCGAGCCGGGCAAGAGCCTCACCGACCAGGGCGGGTTCCTGTACGACGCGGCCGAGTTCGACGCCGGGTTCTTCGGGATCAGCCCGCGCGAGGCCCGCGACATGGACCCGCAGCAGCGGCTTCTGCTGGAGACATCCTGGGAGGCGCTCGAACGCGCCGGCATCGACCCGCACGCGTTGAAGGGCAGCCCGACCGGCGTGTTCGCCGGGGTGATGTACCACGACTACGGCGGTGGCAGTAACGGCAGCATCGTGTCCGGCCGCGTCGCCTACACGCTCGGCCTGGAAGGCCCGGCGGTATCGGTCGACACAGCGTGCTCGTCCTCGCTGGTCGCGCTGCACTGGGCGATCCAGGCACTGCGGTCGGGGGAGTGCACGCTGGCGCTCGCGGGAGGCGTGACCGTGATGGCCACGCCGGAGACGTTCATCGAGTTCACCCGGCAGCGGGGGCTCGCGGCGGACGGCCGGTGCAAGTCGTTCGCCGCGTCCGCCGACGGGACGGGCTGGGGCGAGGGCGCCGGGATGCTCGTCGTCGAACGCCTGTCGGATGCGCGCCGCAACGGGCATCCCGTGTTGGCGGTCGTCCGAGGCTCGGCGATCAACCAGGACGGTGCGTCGAACGGGCTGACCGCGCCGAACGGGCCGTCCCAGCAGCGCGTTATCCTCCAGGCGCTCGCGAACGCCGGCCTGTCGCCCGCCGACGTGGATGCCGTCGAAGCGCACGGGACGGGCACGACCCTCGGCGACCCGATCGAGGCGCAAGCGCTGCTCGCGACTTACGGGCAGGAGCGTGACGAGCCGCTGTGGCTCGGCTCGATCAAGTCGAACATCGGCCACACGCAGGCCGCAGCCGGAGTCGCCGGGATTATCAAGATCATCGAGTCGCTGCGGCACGGCGTCCTGCCGCAGACCCTGCACGTGGACGAGCCGACCCCGCAGGTCGACTGGTCGTCCGGCCGGGTCGAGCTGCTCACCGAGGCGCGCGGGTGGGCGCGCCGGGAGGGCCCGCGCCGCGCCGCCGTCTCGTCCTTCGGGATCAGCGGCACCAACGCGCACGTGATCATCGAGGAGGCGCCCGAGGCGGAGGGCGCTCCGGCCGAGCGGAACGACCTTCCGGCCGTCCCGCTGGTGATGTCGGCCGCTTCGGCAGGGGCGCTGGAGCACCAGGTCGAGCGGTTCGCCGAAGCGGCGCGGGACGGCGACGCGCTCGACGTCGCGTACTCCGCCGCCACCGGACGCGCCGTCCTCGAACACCGCGCGGTCATGGTCGACGGCGAGACCGTCACCGACGTCGCCCGACCTGGCCTGCTCGCGTTCCTGTTCACCGGGCAGGGCAGCCAGCGCGTCGGCATGGGCCGCGAGCTGTACGAGGTCTTCCCGGCGTTCGCGACCGCGTTCGATGAGGTCTGCGACGCTCTGGACCTGCCGCTGAAGGACGTGATCTGGGGCGACGAGGCCCGGCTGAACCGGACCGAGTTCACGCAGCCCGCGATCTTCGCGCTGGAGGTCGCGCTGTTCCGGCTGGTCGAGTCGTGGGGGATTCGTCCGGACTTCTTGGCCGGACACTCGATCGGTGAGCTGGCCGCTGCGCACGTCGCCGGGGTGTTCTCTCTAGAGGATGCGGCGCGCCTGATCACGGCACGCGGACGCCTCATGCAGGCGCTCCCGGCCGGGGGAGCGATGGTTGCTCTCCAGGCGACCGAGGACGAGGTGCTTCCGCTGCTGGATGGGCGTGTCGGGATCGCGGCGGTGAACAGCCCGTCCTCGCTGGTCATCTCCGGCGAAGAGGACGCGGTGCTCGCCCTCGCCGAGCGGTTCGCGGATCGCAAGCAGACGCGCCTGACCGTCTCGCACGCCTTCCACTCGCCGCTCATGGACCCGATGCTGGACGAGTTCCGAGCCGTCGCCGAATCGGTCGCCTACAACGAGCCGGTCATCCCGCTCGCCAAGGACGTCACGACGCCCGAGTACTGGGTGCGGCACGTCCGCGACGCCGTCCGGTTCGCCGACGACGTGCGGCACCTCGCCCACCAGGGTGTCACGCGCTTCCTGGAGATCGGGCCGGACGGCGTGCTGACCGCGATGGCGGCGCAGACCATCGAAGGCACGATGGCCGCCACGCTCCGGCGCGACCGGCTGGAGACCGCGAGCCTGTTCACCGGCATCGGACGGCTCTTCGCTGCCGGCGTCCGGGTCGACTGGGACGCCGTCTTCGACGGGCGCGGGGCCCAGCGCGTCCTGCTCCCGACCTATCCGTTCGAGCATCGGCGGTACTGGACGACCGGCCCCGAGAACCTCGGCTCGGCCGGGCTGGACGCGATCGAGCACCCGCTGCTCGGCGCGATGGTCCTGCTCCCCGACACGGGCGGCGCGGTGTTCACCGGGCGGCTCTCGCTCGACGCGCAGCCCTGGCTCGCCGACCACGACGTCCTCGGCACCGTCCTGCTGCCCGGGACGGGCCTGGTCGAGCTGGCGCTGCGCGCGGCACGGCAGGTCGGCTGCGACGCCGTGGACGAGCTGACCCTCGAAGCGCCGCTGGTCATCCCCGAGCGCGGCGCGGTCGCCGTCCGCGTCGTCGTCGGCGGACCGGACGACTCCGGCGCCCGCACGATCGAGATCTACTCCAGCCCCAGCGACGACGCCTGGGTGCGGAACGCGACCGGCGGCATCGCGACCGGTAGCGCGCCGGTCGGCGCGTCCGACCTGGCGGCCTGGCCGCCGCCCGGCGCGACACCGCTGCCCGTGGACGGCGCCTACGACAGGCTGCTCGCCCGCGGCTACGACTACGGCCCGGTTTTCCGGGGCCTGCGTGCGGCGTGGCGTCGCGGCGACGAGGTGTTCGCCGAGGTCGCGCTGCCCGAGGGCGCCGAGCCCGAGCGGTACGGCGTCCACCCGGCGCTGCTCGACGCGGCGATGCACGGCGGCCTGATCGAGGAGAACGACGGCGAGGCCCCGCACCTGCCGTTCTCCTGGAACGGTGTCACGCTGCACCGCGCGGGCGCCGGCGCGCTGCGCGTCCGGATGGCCCGCCTCGACGGCGAGGGTGTCGAGCTGCTCGTCGCGGACGGCTCGGGCGAGCCCGTCCTGTCCGTGGCGTCGCTCGTGTCGCGTCCGGTGTCGATTGAGCAGCTCCAGCCCGAGGACGGCGAGCACCGCGAATCGCTGTTCGGCGTCACGTGGACGGCGGCGTCCGGTGAGCGCGAGGCCGAGCCGGAAATGTACGTCGTGCCGCAGGCGGGCGGTGAGACGCCGGAAGCCGTCCGTGCTCTGACCGCCCAGGTTCTCGCGAGGCTTCAGGACTGGCTCGCCGAGGACGGCGACGGACGGCTCGCGGTCGTCACCCGCCGGGCCGTGTCGGTCTCGGGCGAGGACGTCGATCTGGCGCACGCCCCGGTCTGGGGCCTGGTCCGGGCGGCCGAGGCCGAGAACCCCGGCCGCTTCACGCTGGTCGACCTGGACACCGCCGACGCCAAGCCGATCGTCCTGGCCGGCGAGCCGGAGATCGCCGTCCGCGAGGGCGAGCCGTACCTTCCGCGCCTGACCCGCGTCCCCGCCGCGGCCGTGGACGCGGAGATCGTGCCGTGGCATCCCGACGCGACCGTCCTGATCACGGGCGGGACGAGCGGGCTCGGCGCGATCGTCGCCCGCCACCTGGCCGCCGACCACGGCGTGCGGCGGCTTGTCCTGACCAGCCGCAGGGGAGCGGACGCGCCCGGCGCGGCCGAACTCCGCGCGGAACTCGCCTCCCTCGGCGCCGACGTGGCGGTCGAGGCCTGCGACGTCACCGACCGGGCCGCGCTCGCCGCCGTCCTGGACCGGCACCCGGTCGACACGGTCGTGCACGCGGCCGGTGTCGTCGACAACGCGCTGGTCGGCGGCCTCACCCCGGAGAGCCTGGAACGCGTCCTGCGACCCAAGGTGGACGGCGCGTGGAACCTGCACGAGCTGACCGCCGGCCGCGACCTGCGCGCGTTCGTCCTGTTCTCCTCGGTCGGCGGGCTCGTCCTCGCCGCCGGCCAGGGCAACTACGCCGCCGCGAACGTCTACCTTGACGCGCTCGCCGCCCGCCGGCACGGCCTCGGCCTGCCGGTGACGTCCCTGGCCTTCGGCCTGTGGGCCGCCGACACGGGGCTGGGCGAGCTGAGCGCCGCCGACCTGGAACGCATGCGCCGCCTCGGCCTGCCCGCCCTCGCCCAGGACGAAGGGCTGGCGCTGCTGGACGATGCGCTCCGCACGGGCGAACCGTCCCTCGCGCCGTTCCGCCTCGACGCCGCGGCCCTGCGCGTGCGGGCGGCGGCCGAGG
The DNA here is from genome assembly GCF_024172125.1 of Actinomadura rupiterrae. Taxonomy (GTDB): domain Bacteria; phylum Actinomycetota; class Actinomycetes; order Streptosporangiales; family Streptosporangiaceae; genus Spirillospora; species Spirillospora rupiterrae. The sequence continues at coordinate 119,344 of NZ_JAMZEA010000015.1, read as the reverse complement.
ACAACCTTCCGGCGCTGCTCCGCGGACTGATCCGGATGCCGCGACACCGGGCGGCAGCGGCGTCCGGCAGCGGAGACGGCGGCGCGGAGCTGCGCCGGAAGCTCGCGGCGGCGCCCGACCCCGCCGAACGCGAGCGGATCCTGCGCGACCTCGTGCGCACGCACGTCGCGTCCGTCCTCGGACATGACGGCGCGGACGCCATCCGCGCGGACCGTCCGTTCCAGGAGCTCGGCTTCGACTCGCTCACCGCGGTCGAACTCCGCAACGCGCTGCGCGGCGCGACCGGCCTGAAACTGCCCGCGACGCTCGTCTTCGACCACCCGACCCCCGCCGCGATCGCCGCCGAACTGGACGAGCGGCTCGGCGAGGAGACCGGCCCGGGACGGTCCGCGCTGGAGACGGAACTGAGCCGCCTGGAAGCCGCGCTCAAGGCGGCGTCCCCCGACCCGTCCGACTACGACCGCGTTGCCGAACGGCTGCGCGCGCTGACCACCGCGTGGACCGAGACGCACCGTCCGGACGCCGGCGACGAGGCCGACCTGGAGTCGGCGTCGGCCGCGGAGCTGTTCGACATCCTCGACGAGGAGCTGGACACGAGGTCCGCGCGGTAGCCGCGCGCCCCCAAGCAGGCGCGCGCACCGGCGCGCGCCGAGACTGACGAGACCCTACGACGGGAGCCCACGTTGTCCGTGGAAACGAAGACCACTGCGCAGCAGGCAGACGACGCCCTCATCGCGTTGTTCACGCCGCCGCAGCCCGCCAATCCGTTCCCACTGTACGAGACGTTGCAGGCGGCGAACCGCGTCCACCAGAGCGCCGCCCTCGGGTTGTGGGCGCTGTCCGGCTACGACGAGGTCACCGCCTTCCTGCGGATGCCCGACACCAACAGCGGCCCGCGCGCCGCGACCGTCATGCGCGAGGACTGGGCCGACCACCCGTCCCTGCGCCTCTACCTGAACTCCATGGTCACGCTGGACAACCCCGACCACGGCCGGATCCGCAGCGTGGCCAGCAAGGTCTTCACGCCCAACAAGATCAAGAAGATGCAACCGGCGGTCGAGCGGCTGATGAAGCGGTTCCTGGACGAGATCGAGGAGCGCGCCGCCGGCGGCGAGCCGGTCGACCTGGTCGGCGTGCTCGCCGAGCCGTTCCCGGTCGCGGTCATCAGCGAGATGCTCGGCCTCCCGCACGCCGACGGCAAGCGCTTCCAGGAGCTGGCCGACGACTGGTCCCGCGTCTGGTCCGGCCTCTACCCCGAGGAGGACCTGGTCCGCGCCGACGCCGCCGTCGAGGAGCTGACCGGCCGGCTCCAGGAGACCATCGACGCCCGCCGCGCCGAACCGCGCGACGACCTCATGTCGTCCATCGTGCAGGGCTCCGAGGAGGGCCGCCTGGACGAGGACGAGCTGATGGCGCTGGTCGCGTTCCTTTTCACCGCGGGCTTCGCCGCCACCACCAACCTCATCGCGACCGGCGTCGTCGCGCTGATCGAGCACCCGGACGAGCTGGCCCGCTGGCGCGCCGACAAGTCCATCACCGCGTCCGCCGTCGACGAGCTCCTGCGGCACACCGCGCACACCGCCGCCACCAGCCGCATCACCACGCGTCCCGTCGAGCTGGGCGGCACCGAGATCCCCGAGGGCGCGCACGTCATCGCGCTCCTCGGCGCGGCCAACCGCGACCCTCTCAAGTACCCCGACCCGCACCGCCTGGACCTGACCCGCGACGACGGCCCGAACCTGAGCCTCAGCGCCGGCGCGCACTACTGCATGGGCGGCAACCTGGCCCGCATCGAGGGCGCGGAGTTGTTCCCCGCCCTCATCGACACCTTCTCCCACATCGAGATCGCCGGCACCCCCGAGCGCCGCGACATCATGGGCCTCACCGGCTTCGCCACCCTCCCGGTAACCCTCAAGCGCTGACACCGCCCCGGCGAGGCCCTGCGCACCACCGCAGGGCCTCCCCCGTTTTCCCCGGTCCGGTGCCTGACCGGTTGTGGCTAGGCGGGCGCCGGACGCGTGGTGACTCCCCGTAGCGAAACGACAGGCTGTAGGGTCCCGGCCCGCGCGGTCGGTATCGGGCGCGGCGCGGGAGCGCGGGACGGCCGTCGAGAGTGCGCCCGCCGGCGGCCCCGCACAACGGACCGGACGAAGCCATCGGGTTTTCCCTGCGTTCGCGCGGGCGGCCCCGGCGGGCGGGGCCTTGTTGGCGGGGAGGGGCGGTGCCAGCATCGCGCCTGTTTTGTCCCACTGGTCAAGGGCGATCCCTCTCTGGCCGAAAGGACCCCGCCGTGTCCCGTCCCCGTATCCCCCGAGCCGGCCTGGCCGCGCTCACCGCGGCACTCGCGGCCCTGACCGCGCTGTCCGCCCCCGCCGCCGCGCACGCCGCGACCGCCGCGGCGCCCGCCCAGCCGCCCCGCCCGCCGCGCCAGTCCGCGGACTCCGGGCCGGCGGTGCACCACGACGTCTCGCCGCCGCTGCGGTCGATCCGTCCCGTCCCGCCCAGGGCGGACCGCCACGTCGAGCCGGACGACGAGCCCCGGCTGCCGACCCCGCCCGCCGCGAAGATCCCCGACCCCGTCCGGCAGCGGTCCGCCGGCAGCGGCCGGACGGTCCAGACCGCGAGCAACTTCGACGGCGTCGGGCAGGGCTTCAGCGGCCCGCAGGGCACCTACTCGGTGACCGGCGTCCCGCCGGACCCCAACGCCACCGTCGGCTCGACCCAGGTGGTCGAGGTCGTGAACACCGCCTACGCGGTGTTCAACAAGTCCACCGGAACCGCGACCTACGGGCCCGTCGACACCAGCACGGTCTTCTCCGGGTTCGGCGGGTACTGCCAGTCGACCAACGACGGGGACGCGACGGTGCGCTGGGACAACCTCGCGAACCGCTGGATCATCACCCAGTTCGCCAACGTCTCGTCCGCCAACGGCCCGTACTACGAGTGCGTCGCCGTCTCCACCGGCGCGGACGCGACCGGCTCCTACAACCGGTACAGCTACCAGTTCAGCAGCTTCCCCGACTACCCGAAGATCTCGGTCTGGCCGGACGCCTACTACGTCACGTACAACCTGTTCAACGGCAACACCTTCGTCGGTGCCGAGGCGTGCGCGATGGACCGAGCCAAGATGCTGACCGGCGCCGCCGCCACCCAGCAGTGCTACACCACCAGTTCGTCCTACGGCGGGCTGCTCGCCGGCGACCTGGACGGCTCGTCCCCACCGCCCTCCGGCGAGAACGAGCTGCTCGTCGGGCTCGGCACCACCAACACCTCGCTGGCCTACTGGAAGTTCCACGTCGACTGGACGACCCCGGCCAACTCCACGTTCACCGGACCGTCCAGCATGACCGTGGCGTCCTACACCACCGCCTGCGGCAGCACCGGAACCTGCATACCGCAGAGCGGCACGAGCCAGCAGCTCGACTCGCTGTCCGACCGCATCATGTACCGGCTCGCCTACCGCAACTACGGCGACCATGAAGCGTTCGTGACCGACCACGCCGTCACCGTGGGCGGCGCCGTCGGGACGCGCTGGTACGAGTTCCGGCTGTCGGGCGGCAACCCGACCGTCTACCAGCAGGGCACCTACGCGCCCGACACCACGTACCGGTGGATGGGCTCGATCGCGATGGACCACGTCGGCAACATCGCGCTCGGCTACTCCCAGTCGTCCTCGTCCAGCCACCCGTCGATCCGGTTCACCGGACGGGCGCCCGGCGACCCGCTCGGCACCATGACCCAGGCGGAGACCACGACGATCACCGGCGCGGGCTCGCAGACCTCCTACAGCCGGTGGGGCGACTACACCTCCATGGCCGTCGACCCGACCGACGACTGCACCTTCTGGTACACCAACGAGTACGAGCCGGCCAACGGCAGCTTCAACTGGCACACCCGCCTGACCTCGTTCACCCTCCCGGGCTGCACGGGCACGCCGGCGAACGACTTCTCTATCAGCGTCAGCCCCGCGTCCGCGTCGGTGAACCCCGGCGGCTCGGCCACCACCACGGTGTCCACCGCCGTCACCTCCGGCTCGGCGCAGACCGTCACGCTGTCGGCCTCGGGCCTCCCGTCGGGCGCGACCGCGTCCTTCAACCCTGCGTCCGTGACGGCCGGCGGTTCGAGCACCGCGACCATCACGACCAGCTCGTCCACCCCGGCGGGCACCTACCCGATCACCATCACCGGAACCGGGACCTCGGCCACCCACAGCACGAGCTTCAGCCTCACCGTCAACCCGGTCGGCGGAGGCGGCATCACCAACGGCGGCTTCGAGACCGGCTCCCTGTCCGGCTGGACCCCCACCGGCCCGGCCACCGGCGTCACCAGCAGCGGCCCCCACAGCGGCGCCTACGCCGCCCTGCTGGGCAGCAAGACCACGCCGACCAACGGCAACTCGTCCATCGCGCAGACCTTCACCGCGCCCGCCGGCACGACCAAGCTGACCTTCTACTACAACGTGACCTGCCCGGACACCGTCACCTACGACTGGGCGACCGCCACGCTGAAGGACAACACCACCAACACCACCACGACCGTCCTCGCCAAGACCTGCGTCGCCGGCTCCGGCTGGAAGCCGGTCACCGCGACCATCACGGCCGGCCACTCCTACACCCTGACCCTCACCAACCGCGACGACAACTACCCCGGCGACGCCACCGCCACCGCCTACGACGACATCAGCCTGAGCTGACCCGCCCCGTGCCCGCCGTCCCAAAGGACGGCGGGCACGCGTACCCTCGCCCAAGGGAGGTGCCATGCGACCCCTGACGGCGCTGCTCCTACTCCTCTGCACGGCCTGCGCCGCCACCCCTCCCGGCCCCAGGACCACCGTCCGCAAGGGCGCACGCCCGGCCCCCCTGCACCTGAAGGTCGGCACCGTCCTCCACGTGACCTCCGATCCGTCCCCGCACCAGCCCTGGACCCCCCTGACCAGCTCGGACGAGAAGATCCTGACCTGCACCTCCCACCCCGGCCCCCACGGCGCCATCACCGCCACCTGCAAGGCCCTCCACCCCGGCCACGCGACCATCGCCACCGTCACGTCCCCCCACAAAGGCGACCCCCAAGGCCCACCCCAATCCCGCTGGACCCAGCAAATCCAAGTAACCCCCTGACCCCCCGCTAGCTGAGGGGTGAGCCGATGCGGTGGAGGGTGCCTTCGGGGTCGATGTAGGTGAACTCGCGGAGGCGGTAGGGGGTGTCGGCGGGGGCGCCCAGGCAGCCGGGGACGTTGGCGTTCTTCCACTCGGCGTGGAGGGCGTCGGCGTCCGAGACGTAGAGGTAGACGGACGCGGCGGTGCGGGCGGGGTCGTGGTCGTCCCATTGGGTGAGGTGGAGGGAGACCGGGCCGCGGTCGGCGAAGCCGTAGTTCGGGTCCTGCGGGGCCCGGGACACGTCGAAGCCCAGGGCGCGGTAGCGGTCCAGGGCGGCGGACAGGTCCCGGACGGGGATCACGGGGGACACGGTCTCGAAGCGGATCTCGGTGCTCATCGGGCTCTCCTGCGTGGCGGGCGTTGGGGTAGAGGTTAGGCGGGGGCTGTGACAGCGGGGCGCGGGGGCATAACGGCAGGTGAGGGGGCGAAGTGGTGGGGGTTTGTGGAAGGATCGGGGGATGCTGCGACTTACCGACTTCATCATCGACTGCCCGGACACGATGAAGCTGGCGGCCTTCTACTCCGAGGTGACGGGCCGTCCGATCAAGGCCGGCAGCCACGCGGACTGGGCCGGCGTCCAGTTCGGCGAGATCGAGCTGGCCTTCATCCGGGTGGACGACTACCGCGCCCCGCAGTGGCCCGACAGCGAGCACCCCAAGCAGTACCACCTCGACTTCGAGGTGGACGACATCGAGGCCGAGCAGCGCCGCGTCCTCGACCTCGGCGCCACGCTGCAGAAGGACTTCATCAACGAGGAGGGCTACGGCTGGCGGATCTTCACCGACCCGATCGGCCACCCCTTCTGCCTGTGCCGCAACAAGGGCGTCACCTGGACCGAGGACGGCCGCCCGGTCTACCCCGCGCGCGGCTAGCCATCGTCAACCGGCCCGCTCCTGAGTGCGTTGCGCTCCCGGGGCGGGTCGGGTCGCGTTCCCGCCGGTCCTGCCACGGCGGATGAGGGTTTCCGCGAGGACGAGGTTGATGATCCAGCCGGTGGCCTGGCCCAGGGCGGTCAGGGACTGGGCCTTGCCGGCGATGGGGCCGGACGTCGTGAAGGGGAGCGTGCTGAGGAGCATCAGCGGCACCAGGACGCGGGACGTGACGGCCAGGAACGTGAGCGCGTAGTTGCGCATCATCCAGTTCCGGTGCTGGACGTAGTCGTGGCGGCGCGCGGCCCGGTAGGCGAGGACGCCGGTGACGAGCCACAGGACGGCCGGGATGCTCAGGCCGATGCGGGTCAGCAGGTGCTCGGACAGCAGGGCCACCGGGACGGCGGCGACCGAGGACGGCAGGACCCCGGCGAACAGGTAGAGGCGGCCGATCCTGCGGTGGACGGCCCGGCGCGCCCGGATCGCGGGGACGAACTGGAGCGGCCCCAGCACGAGGGCGACGCAGGCCGTGAAGATGTGCCCGACGAGCAGGGCGTAATGGGCCTTGCTGGAGACGTCGACGCGGCTTGAGCTGATGTCGAGCAGCAGGTAGGGGCCGACCAGGACGGCGCCGAAGACGGCCGCGACGGCGAACATCAGCCAGGTCAGGCAGGCTTTGCGAGGGGCGGCGGTCATGGGTTCCTCAGCGGACGGCGGCGATCGCGGCGGCGACCTGCTCGGGGTGGGAGATGAAGGACAGGTGGCGGGCGCCGGGGATGACGGTCGGGGCCGGGGCGCCGATCAGCCGGGCGGTGTCGTAGGGCGACGCACGGGAGAACACGTCGTCGTCGCCTCCGAAGACCACCGCTTTCGGGACGGTGAGCCGGGCCAGTCCGGCCAGGCGGGCGCTGGGCACACCGACGATGCCCCGCATGCTCCAGATCGCCTTCTCGGCGCCGCTGACCTGCAAGGGTCGCCGCCACCGGTCCACGCCCGCGGCGTCCAGGCGCGGGCACAGCGGGCCGCATTGGGAGTTGTAGATCGAGCGGATCAGCCAGTCCGAGCGGACGGCGAGCCGCAGGACGGTCGTCCGGTAGGGGTTCGGGACGATGCGCTGGATGTCCGCCGCGCCGGCTCCGGCGCCGGTGTCCAGACCGTCCCGTCGAGGAAGACCAGGCCGCTGACGCGGGCGGGGGCGTGTAGGGCGGCCGCGGCGACGACGGCGGCGCCGGTGGAGTGGCCGACGAGGGTGGCCCGGTCCAGGTGGAGGGCGTCGAGGAGGCCGAGGAGCTGCGCCGCCTCGCGGTCGGCGTCGTAGGGCCCGCGCCGTTCGCTGTATCCCCAGCCGGTCAGGTCGAGGGCGTAGACGCGGTGGCCGGCGGCGAGCAGGTCCGCGAACCGGCCCCAGGTGTCGGACGACTCGGCGGCGCCGTGCACCAGGACGATCGGCGGCCCGCTGGAACCCCACGTCCGGTACCGGGTGCGGATCCCGTCCGCCGAGACGAACCGCAGGTCAGCGGGCAGGCGCGCGCGTCCGGATGTTGCCGCGTTGTACCCGAGGCTGAAGAGGGTGGCGGTGACGATCAGGCCCACCACGGCCACGAGCAGCCGCCGCGACCACTTCCGGAGCCGAGGGCGCTGCGTTGTTTTCGCGACTTCCTCGGCGGTGCGCTGGGACGTCAGCACAGAGCAATCCCTCCCCGACCGGCGATGAACGTCGCACCATCGTGGGAGGCGGGCATGGCGACCGTCGTCGTACTGCGGGAGGCTTGGCGCCTACGTCCCTCGGCGTACAGAAAGAGGCCCCGCGCGGATGTGCGCGGGGCCCACGGGTTCAGCTCTGCGAGACGGTCTCCGGCTTCGGGGACTCGGGGGCGGACGGGGGAGCGGGGGGCTTGACCGTGCGCAGGAACAGGACGGCGGCCGTGGCGCCGACGAGCATGAGGGCTCCGCCTGCCCAGGCGTTGATGGTCATGCCGTGGGTGAAGGCGTCCTTCGCGACGTCCAGGAGGTGGCGGCCCTGGTCGGCGGGAAGGTGGGCCGCGACTTCCTTCGCGCCGCCCAGGGTGCCCTTGGCGGCATGGCGCGCGGCTGGGGGCAGGCCCGTGACGGAGCCCGCGACGTCCCGGGTGTAGATGGCGGTGCCGATGCTGCCCAGGATCGCCACGCCCAGCGCGCCGCCCAGCTGGTTGCTGGTTTCGGCAAGGGCGGACGCGGTTCCGGCGCGTTCCGGGGGAGCGGCGGAGACGATCATGTCGGCGGTGAGGGTGAGCGCGACACCGGCTCCGGCGGCCAGGACGGTCGCGCCCGTGACGACCACGGCCAGGTTCGAGTCGGCCTTGAGCTGGGTCATGATCGCGAAGCCCGCCGCGGCGATGACCAGCCCGCCGCCGATGATGTAGGCCGCGCGGACCTTCTTGGCCAGGGCCGCCGCGATGGACGTCGCGACCCCGACCGAGACCGGCGCCGGGAGCGACCAGAGGGCGGCCTTCAGCGGGCTCAGGCCGTTCACGAGCTGCAGCCACTGCGTCGAGAACAGGGCGAAGCCGACCATCGCGAACAGCGTGAAGAGGTTCACCAGGATGGACGCGCTGAAGCCGCGGTTGCGGAACAGCGCCAGGTCGATGAGCGGGTCGCGGGCCGTCCGCTGCCGGACGACGAACAGCGCGCCCGCGACGACCCCGGCGATCAGGATCGCGGTCGGCGGCCAGGAGAAGCCGTCGGTCGCCAGCTTCTTCATGCCGTAGATCATCGGCAGCACGGCCGCGAGGGAGAGCAGCGCGCCCGGCAGGTCGAAGCGCCCCGGCTTCGGGTCCCTGTACTCCGGCAGCAGGATCGGGCCGAGGACGAGCAGGACGGCCATCACCGGCAGGTTGATCAGGAAGACCGAGCCCCACCAGAACTTCTGCAGCAGCAGGCCCGACACGATCGGGCCCACGGCCGCGCCGCCGGAGAAGCCGGCCGTCCAGACGGCGATGGCCGTGCGGCGCTGGCCCGGGTCGCGGAACATGTTGCGGATCAGGGCGAGGGTGGACGGCGCCAGGACCGCGCCCGCGACGCCCATGACGGCCCGGGCGGCGATGAGCATCGCCGCGTCGCCCGCGTAGGCGGCGGCCAGGGACGCGGCGCTGAAGGCGACCGCGCCGACCAGCAGCAGGAGGCGGCGGCCGACGCGGTCGCCGAGGGTGCCCATCGTGATCAGCAGGCCGGCGAGCAGGAACGCGTAGACGTCCACGATCCACAGCTGCTGGGTGGCGCTCGGCTCCAGGGCCGCGCTGAGGAACGGCACCGCGAAGTACAGCACCGTCATGTCCATCGAGATCAGCAGGACCGGCAGGACGAGGACGGCGAGACCGATCCACTCCCTGCGACCCGCTCGTGCTTCGTTACCGGTCATACGGCCGACTCTAGATCTGTCTTATAGATTTGTCTATGACAGATTGTGTATAGGACGAGCGTCTAAGACAGATCTATGGCCGACCGGTTACACTCCCGCCATGGGACACCGGGAGGACCTGCTGGCCGGGGCGAAGCGCTGCCTGTACGAGAAGGGCTACGCCCGCACCACCGCGCGGGACATCGTGGAGGCGTCGGGCGCGAACCTGGCGTCCATCGGCTACCACTACGGCTCCAAGGAGGCGCTGCTCAACGCGGCGATCATGGCGGCGGCCGAGGAGTGGGGGCACGAGCTGGAGGCCGCGCTCGCCGACGTCGGCGACCTGCCCGCCGACCCGATCGGGCGGTTCGAGCGCACCTGGACCCGGGTGATCGAGCTGTTCGAGCGGCACCGCCCGCTGTGGAGCGCGCAGTTCGACGCGATCACCCAGCTGGACCACGTCCCGGAGGTCCGGGCGTTCTTCGCCGAGGCGCAGCAGCGCGCGCAGCGCGGCCTGGTCGTGCTGCTGCTGGACGGCGCGGAGCTGCCCGAGCGCACCGAGGCCGCGGTCGGGCAGTTCTACCACGCGCTGCTGAGCGGTGCGATGACGCAGTGGCTCATCGACCCGGACCGCGCCCCGACCGGGGCCTCACTCGCCGAGGCGCTCCGGGCGATCGTCGAGAGCGTCGGCCGCTCCTCCGACGGCCCCGCCCTCACTGTCTGACTCCTAGCCGGCGTCCGCGGCGGCCTGCTGGGCGAGGCGTCCGCGGTCGACCTTGCGGTTGGAGTTCAGCGGGAACTCGGTGACGTGCCGGAAGACGCGCGGCAGCATCCCCTCGGGCAGGTGCCGCGCCAGCTCGCGGCGCAGCGCGACGGGCGCCGTCCGCTCCCCGGTGTAGTAGACGACCAGCTCCAGCGCGCCGTCGGCGTCCGGGCGGGTGACGGTGACCGCGTTCTGCACGCCCGCGCACTGCCGGACGGCGTGGTCGACCTCGGCCAGCTCCACCCGCCAGCCGTGCACCTGCACCTGCGCGTCCAGCCGGCCGAGGTACAGCAGCTCGCCGCCCGGGAGACGGCGGACGCGGTCGCCCGTCCGGTACCAGCGGCGCCCGTCGCGCTCCAGGAACCGGCCCTCGTTGTCGGCCGGGTCGAGGTAGCCGGGCGTCATCTGCGGGCCCGCGATGCACAGCTCGCCCTCGTCGGACGATCCGTCCAGCAGGAGGACGTCGTGCCCGGGGTGGACGGCCCCGATCGGGACGACGCCGTTCACCGCCCGCGCGGACGACGCGTCCGCCGACCAGCGGTGGCCGGTGACGGTGATGGTCAGCTCGGTCGGCCCGTACAGGTTCTCGACGACGGCGTTCGGGGCGGCGGCCTGCCAGTCGGCGGCGTCCGCGCACAGCAGCGCCTCACCTGCGAAGAAGCTCCAGCGCAGCGTCGGCATCGCCCCGGGCGCCAGGCCGCCCATCTTCCGGACGAACGCGATGCCGCTCGGCGTCGAGAACCACACCGTCATCCGCCGGTCGGCGAAGAACGCCGGCATGTCCCGGTACGCGGCGGCGGGGATCGCGTGCGCGGCCGCGCCGTTACCCCAGGCGCAGAACAGCTCGAACATCGCGCAGTCGAAGTTCAGGTCGACGGTCTGGGAGAACACGTCGTCGGGGCCGAAGTCGTACCGCTCGTCCATCAGCGCGAAGTAGTGGGCGTTCGCGCCGTGCGTGATCGGCACGCCCTTCGGACGGCCCGTCGAGCCCGAGGTGAACAGGACGTACGCGACATCGGACGCCGCGACCGCGCGCGGCTCCGCCAGCGGTGTCCCGCCCGGCGCGAGGACGGGCAGGTCGAGGCCGGTGCCGGCCAGCGCCGCGCGCCCGTCCTCGTCCGCGATCACCAGGGACGCGCCGGACACCTCCAGCATGTACCGGGTGCGCTCGGCCGGGAACCGCGGGTTCAGCGGGACGACCGCCGCGCCCGAGTACAGCGCCGCCAGCAGCCCGACATACGCGGTCAGGTTCTTGGACGCCAGGACCGCCACCGCACGCGGCGAACCGTGCGCGGCGATCGCGCCCGCCTGGCGCAGCGCCGCTTCGTGCGTCTCCGCGTAGGTGAGGCTCCCGTCGTCGGCGCGGATCGCGGTCCGGTCCGGCGCGAGCGCCAGGCCGCGCAGGAACCTCTCGTGCAGCCCGCTCCCCGCTACGGGTGTCCGGGTCATTGCTCCTCCTCCGAGAAAAGGGGTGTCTAAGGGGTGTCGGCCGCCGGAGAGCGGGACCTAGGTTGTGGTCGTCGCAGACCATTCGGTGAACGCCGGGAAAATCAGGGGAGCCCGCATGTGGGACGAGCCGTTCGAGCAGATCCTCCGCAAACACCTTCCGCTGCTGGGGCCGGACGAGGAATTCTCCGCCGACCTTGGCCTGCATGACTTCGGGCTCGATTCCATGGGAATGGTCGCGCTGCTTTCCGGGCTGGAGGACGCGTACGGCGTCCGGTTCGTGGACGACGCCCTCGACGTCGCCAACTTCGCCACCCCCGCGACCCTCTGGAAGACCCTCGCCGCCCTGCGCTGACCGCGCTTAAAGACCCGCGCGGCCCTGCGCCGACCGCGCCGGACGCCTCGGAGACCGCTATGCGATCGCGCTGCGCCGGCGCGGTCGCATCGCCGTTTCCGGCTTGACCGCGACCACCTCGAACGACCGGGTCATCACGTCCACCCGGCCCCACAGCGCGTCCTGGCCCGCGACGACGACCCGCGAGACGTCCATGCCGCGCAGCGTCGCCACCACGTCCGGCCACCGGACGGTCCGGGTGACCGCGTCCAGCAGCAGCGTCCGCACACCCTCGGCCGTCCGGACCAGCGAGCCGTCGTGGTCCGACACGATCGGGATGCGCGGGTCGCTGAACGGGACGTCCGCGAGCACCTCGGCGGCGATCTCCGCGCGCAGCTCGGCGAACGCGGTGGAGTGCATCGGCGGGCGCATCACGTACAGCGGCAGGCCGCCGGCCGAGCGGATCCGCGCCTGGAGCCAGTCCAGGACGTCCTCGCGCACCGACAGCATGTGGAAGTCGTCGTCGACGTGGCAGGCGACCTCGTTCCACTCGCCCTGCGCGTCCAGCTCGGCGCGGATCTCGGCCAGGTGGTCGAGCCCGACGCGGGCGAACGACTGGGTCGCGATGTCGCGGTGCGCATGCTCGAAGTAGGCGTCCACACGGCGGCCCCACTCGGCGGTCAGCGCGATGGCCTCGGCGAACGGGACGGCGCCGGCGAACACGGCCGCGGCCGTCCCGCCGAAGCTGGCGCCGGCGCAGGCGACCGGCTCCAGGTCGTGCTCGGCGACCGCCCAGTCGGCCAGCGCCAGGCACGCGACCAGGAACGCGATCCGCGCGGACTCGGGGTAGGCGCCCTGGTCACCGCGCGCCTCGGCCTCGCGGTAGCGGGCCAGCAGCGGGTAGCCGAGCACCCGGCCGGCCTCGGCGACCAGCGGGCGCGCGGACGGGCTGGCGGCCAGGAAGCGGGCCGCGTCGGCGAACCGCGTCGGGCCGATTCCGGGAAAGACGATCGCCGACATCTTTTCAATTCCCTTTTCGTTGCGTAACATCCGGAAGTCCATTGCCGGACGTCCATTCAGGCGGTCAGTCTCGCCGGGCCTCCGAGCGGCCGATAACCCCTAACGCCCCCTAACCCCGCCCGCCCGCTATTAGGGGTGGTTGTGGCCCCGGGAACGGCCCTGTTAGAAAGCTCCTTGTATTGAATGGCGAAGGCCGAATCGGAGGGTGGGCATGAGCCCGAATGGAGCACGTCCGGCCCGGGCGCACGCATCGGTGGACAACCTGCGGAGCTACCTGCTGGCCGCCGCGCGGACCGCCCCGGAGCGGCCGGCCGTGATCCAGCCCGCGCCGGAGGGCGGCATCGAGACCGTCACCTACGGCGAGCTGGAGCGCCGCGCCGACACCCTCGCCGCCGACCTCGACACGCTCGGCCTGGACGTCGGCGACCGGGTGGTCCTGGAGGCCGACAACGGCGCGGACGCCGTCGCGGCGCTGCTCGCCTGCGCGACGGTCGGGCTGCCGTTCATCCCGGCCAGCCCCGAGACCCCGGACGAGCGGCTCCAGACGATCATCAAGAGCGCCGAGCCCGCCCTGCACCTCCAGTCCGCGCACGGCACCCGCGCCAGCATCCCCGAGACCGTCGGCACCGCCCGCTTCGGTGCGGGCGCGGACGGCCTGACCGTCGAGCGCGCGCCCGAGCGGCGCGTCCGCCGCCGCCGCGCGGTCACGCCGGTCGACACCGCCTACATCATCTTCACCTCGGGCACCACGGGCCGCCCCAAGGGCGTGGTGATGAGCCACCGCAGCGTCATCGCGTTCCTGCGCGGCGCCGAGGCCGAGCACCTGATCGGCGCCGACGACCGGGTGGCCAGCACCTCGCCGCTCCAGTTCGACTTCGCGCTGTTCGACATCGGGTTCGCGCTCAGCCACGGCGCGGCGCTGGTCCCGGTCCCGCGGGACCGGCTGAGCTGGCCGCGCCGGTTCGCCGCGCACCTGCGCGACACCGGGACGACGCAGGTCAACGGCGTGCCGTCGATCTGGCGCCCGGTGCTGAAGCACGACCCGGGCGTGCTGGCCGAGCTGGGCGAGAACGGCCTGCGCGGCATCCTGTTCTCCGGCGAGGACTTCCCGCTGGACGAGCTGCGCGGCGTCCAGGAGCTGCTGCCGAAGGTCCGCTTCACCAACGCCTACGGCGCGACCGAGACGATGGCCGCCTCCTTCACCGACGTCGCCAACCCGCTGCCCGAGGACACCGCGCGCCTGTCGATCGGGCACGCCTTCGCCGGGGCGGAGATGACGCTCATCGGCCCGGACGGCGAGGCCGTGGACGAGCCGGGCGAGGTCGGCGAGATCCACCTGCACACCCCGTCGCTGTTCTCCGGCTACTGGGACGACCCGGAGGCCACCCGGCGCGCCGTTGTCCCCGACCCGCTCGACCCGCGCTCGGGACGCGTCGTGTTCAAGTCCGGCGACCTGGCCTCCCGCGGCCCGGGCGGCGAGCTGTACTTCCGCGGCCGCGCCGACTCGCAGGTGCAGATCCGCGGCAACCGGGTCGAGCTGGGCGAGATCGAGCGCCGCATCGGCGCGTTCCCCGGCGTCACCGGCGCGGTCGCGCTGCTGGTGCCGCGCCCGGACGACGACCCGCGGCTGCACGCGTTCGTCACGCACCGCCCGGACGCCGCGCCCGCGACCCGGGACCTGGTGGCGTTCTGCCGCGCCGCGCTGCCCGGCTACATGATCCCGCAGGGCGTGCACGTCGTGCCGGAGTTCCCGCTGACCACGAACGGCAAGGTGGACCGCGCCGCGCTGACCGCGCTCGCGGCGTCCTGACCCGCTCGCCTCCGAACCCGATCACCTCTGACCTTGCGGAGTTCACACATGACCGAGCCGGGGACCGCCGCGCTGCTGGACCTCGTGCTGGCACAGGCCGCCGCCGTGCTGCGCGACGCCGATCCGGACGCCCACGACGGCCGCGCCGCCGCCGTGGCCGCCGACCGCCCGTTCCTCGAAGCGGGCCTGGACTCGCTCGGCCTCGTCCAGCTGCACCGGCGGCTCAGTGCCGAGCTGGCCGAGGCGCTGGCCGGACGCCCCGGCGCCGAGCTGCCCGTCACGATCGGCTTCGACCACCCGACGCCGTCCGCGCTGGCCCGGCACCTGGCCGCCGTCCTCGGCGGCACCGCCGACGAGCCCGACGAGCCGGCCGCGACGCGGACCGCCCTGGACGAGCCGATCGCGATCGTCGGCATCGGCTGCCGGTTCCCCGGCGGCGTCACCGGCCCGGACGACCTGTGGCGGCTGCTCGACGGCGGCACGCACGTGCTCACCGACTTCCCCGCCGACCGCGGCTGGGACCTGGACCGGCTCTACGACCCCGACCCGTCCGCGTCCGGCGCGAGCTACGTGCGGCGCGGCGGGTTCATGCCGGACGCCGCCGACTTCGACGCCGGGTTCTTCCAGATCGGGCCCAAGGAGGCCCTGGCGATGGACCCCCAGCAGCGGCTGCTGCTGGAGACCTGCTGGGAGGCGCTGGAGCGCGCCGGGATCGACCCCGGCCGCCTGCGCGGCACCCCGTCCGGCGTGTTCATCGGCGTCGAGCCGCACGAGTACGGCCCGCGCACGCACGAGGCCCCGGAGGGTCTCGACGGCTACGTCATGGCGGGCAACCTGCCGAGCGTGGTGTCCGGACGCGTCGCCTACACCCTCGGCCTCGAAGGCCCGACCCTGACGGTCGACACCGCGTGCTCGGGGTCGCTGACCGCGCTGCACCTGGCCGTCCAGTCGCTGCGGCGCGGCGAGTGCGGCCTGGCGCTGGCCGGCGGCGTCACCGTGATCTCCAGCCCGGGCACGTTCACCACCTTCAGCCGCCAGCGCGGCTTGGCGCAGGACGGACGGATCAAGGCGTTCGCCGCGTCCGCCGACGGCACCTGCTTCGCCGAGGGTGTCGGCGTGTTCGTGCTGGCCAGGCTGTCGGACGCGGTCCGAGAGGGCCATCCGGTGCTCGCCGTCGTGCGCGGCACCGCGATCAACCAGGACGGCGCGTCCAACGGCCTGACCGCGCCCAACGGCCTCGCCCAGCAGCGCGTGATCCGCGCCGCGCTCGCCGACGCCGGGCTCACCCCCGGCGAGGTGGACGCGGTCGAGGCGCACGGTACCGGCACGACTCTCGGCGACCCGATCGAGGGCCGCGCGATCGTCAACGTCTACGGGCGCGGCCGCACCCCGGACGCGCCGCTGCGCCTCGGCTCGGTCAAGACCAACATCGGGCACACCGGCGCCGCGGCCGGCGCCGCGGGCGTGATCAAGATGGTGCTCGCGATGCGGAACGGCGTCCTGCCCCGCACCCTGCACGTGGACGAGCCGACCCCGCACGTCGACTGGTCGGCCGGGACCGTCCGGCTGCTCACCGAGCCGTCCCCCTGGGAGCCGGGGGAGGCGCCGCGCCGCGCGGGCGTCTCGTCGTTCGGCGCGAGCGGCACCAACGCGCACGTCATCATCGAGGAACCGCCCGCCCGGGACGTGCCCGCTCAGGACGTGCCGGAGTCGGTGCAGGACGACCGGATCCTCCCGGTGCAGGACGAACGGATCGTCCCGGTCGTCCTCTCGGCGCAGGGCGAGGACGCGCTGCGCGGCCAGGCCGAACGGCTCCTGACCGTCCTGGACGACACGACCCCGCTCGACCTGGCCTTCTCTGCCGCGACGACCCGCGCCGCCCTCCGCGACCGCGCGGCGATCGTCGCCGCCGACAAGGACGAGCTGCGCCGCGCCCTGACCGCCCTCGCCGCCGGCGAGACCGCGTCCGCCCTGGTCACCGGCTCGACGCTCGCCGACCAGGGCCGGACCGCGTTCCTGTTCACCGGCCAGGGCAGCCAGCGGCTCGGCATGGGCCGCGAGCTGGTCCGCGCCTTCCCGGCGTTCGCCAAGGCGCTGCAGGACGCCGCCGACCACCTCGACGTCCACCTGGACGAGCCGCTCGGCGACGTGCTGTTCGCCGAGCCGGGCAGCCCGCAGGACGGCCTGCTCGACCAGACCCGGTACGCGCAGGCCGCGCTGTTCGCGATCGAGGTCGCGCTGTTCCGGCTCCTGGAGTCGTGGGGCGTCACGCCCGACTACCTGCTCGGCCACTCCATCGGTGAGATCGCCGCCGTGCACTGCGCCGGGGTGCTGACCCTCGCCGACGCCGCGCTCCTCGTGGGCGCGCGCGGGGAGCTGATGCAGGAGCTTCCGTCCGGCGGCGCGATGGTCGCCGTCCAGGCCACCGAGGACGAGGTCGCGCCCTACCTCACCGACCGCGTGGGAATCGCGGCGGTGAACGGCCCGACGTCGGTCGTGCTGTCCGGCGATGAAGAGCCGGTGCTGGCCGTCGCCGCGCGCTTCGCCGAGCAGGGCCGCAAGACCCGCCGCCTGCGCGTCTCGCACGCCTTCCACTCGGTCCTGATGGACCCGATGCTCGACACCTTCCGCGGCATCGCGGAGACCCTGGAGTACGCGCCGCCGCGCGTGCCGGTCGTGTCGAACCTGACCGGCGAGCCGGTCGAGTCGTACGACGCCGGGTACTGGGTGCGGCACGTCCGCGAGGCCGTCCGGTTCGCCGACGGGATGCGGCGGCTGGACGAGGCGGGCGTCACCACCTACCTCGAACTCGGGCCCGACGCCGTCCTGTCCGCGCTCGGCCGAGACTGCCTGGACGGCGACGCGGCGGACGCCGCCGCCTTCGTCCCGCTCCTGCGCGACGGGCACGGCGAGGAGCGGCAGGCCGTCACGGCGCTCGGGCTCGCGCACGCGCGCGGCGTCGCCGTCGACTGGGACGGCTTCTTCGCCGGGCGCGGCGCGCGCCGCGTCGCCCTGCCCACCTACGCCTTCCAGCGCCGCCGCTACTGGCTGGACGCCGGGGACCGTCCCGGCGCGGTCGGGCACCCGCTGCTCGACACGGCCGTCAGCCTCGCGGGCAGCGACGGCCTGGTGCTTACTGGACGTCTGTCCCCGCGCTCGCAGACCTGGCTCGCCGACCATGTCATCGGCGGCTCGCTCGTCCTGCCCGGAACCGCGTTCGTCGAGCTGGCGATCCGCGCCGGGGACGAGGCGGGCCACCCCGTCCTGGACGAGCTGACCCTCGAAGCGCCGCTGCCGCTCGCAGCCGACGCGACCACCGAGATCCAGGTCGTCGTCGGCGCGGCCGACGCCACCGAACGCCGCCCGGTCGAGATCTTCTCCCGACCGGCCGGCGCCGACGGCCCGTGGACGCGGCACGCCTCCGGGCTGCTCGCCGAGGAGTCCGAAGCCGTCCCGAACGAGCTGACCCAGTGGCCGCCCGCCGACGCCGAGCCGCTCGACGTGACCGGCCTCTACGAGCGGCAGGCCGAGCAGGGCTACGCCTACGGGCCCGCGTTCCAGAACGTCCGCGCGGCTTGGCGGCGCGGGGACGAGGTGTTCGCCGAAGTCGCCCTCAACGGCGAGGGCGACCGCTTCGGCCTGCACCCGGCGCTGCTGGACGCGTCGCTGCACGCCGCCGAGGGCCCGGACGACGGCCAGGTGCGGTTGCCGTTCGCCTGGGTCGGCGTCGAGCTGCACGCGTCCGGCGCGTCGTCGGTCCGCGTCCGCGTCGCGCCGGCCGGACCGGACGCGGTGTCGGTGGACCTCACCGACGACACCGGGGCGCCGGTCGCCACGGTCCGCTCGCTGGTCCAGCGGCCCGTGAACACGGACGGTCTGCGTGCTACGGCCAAGCGCGGCGGCGACCTGCTGCGCGTCGAATGGACCGCGCTGCGCGTCCCCGACACGACGGCCGACGACATCGAGATCGCCCACGTCCCCGAGCGCTTCGACGGCACGCCCGCCGAAGCGGCGCAGGCCGCGACGCTGCACGTCCTCGAACTGATCCAGAGCGCGCTGCGCGATGACGCCCGCCTCGCGATCGTCACCCGGAACGCCATCGCGAGTATGGTGCTCGCGCCTGTCTGGGGGCTCGTCCGCGCGGCGCAGTCGGAGAACCCCGACCGCTTCGTCCTGGTCGACACCGACCGCGAGGTTCCCGAGCACGAGATCAGGGCCGCGATCGCCACGGGCGAGCCGCAACTCGCCTTCCGCGACGGCGAGGTCAGCGTGCCGCGCCTCGCCCGGGTGCCCGCACAGGACGGCCCGTCCCCGTGGACCCCGGACGGCACCGTCCTGATCACCGGCGGGACGGGCGGCCTCGGCGGCCTGGTCGCCCGGCACCTGGTCACCGAGCACGGCGTCCGGCACCTCCTGCTCACCGGACGGCGCGGACCTGACGCGCCCGGCGCGTCCGACCTCGCCGCCGACCTGACCGCGCTCGGCGCGCACGTCACGATCGCCGCCTGCGACGTCGCCGACCGCGACGCGCTCGCCGCGCTGCTCGAAGCGGTCCCCGCCGAGCATCCGCTGACCGGCGTCGTCCACACGGCCGGGGTCGTCGCGGACGGCCTCGCCGGATCGCTCACTGCCGAGCAGGTCGCAACGGTCTTCCGCGGCAAGGCGGACGGCGCGTGGCACCTGCACGAGCTGACCCGCGACCTGCCCCTGACGGCGTTCGTGCTGTTCTCGTCCGCCGCCGGAACCCTGGAGTCGGCCGGGCAGGGCAACTACGCCGCCGCGAACGCCTTCCTCGACGCCCTCGCCGCGCACCGCGCCGAAACCGGCCTGCCCGCGACGTCCCTGGCCTGGAACCTGTGGGCGGGCGACGTCGGCATGGGCGCCCTGCTGGACGAGGTCACCCTCCGCCGCGCCGAGCGGTCCGGCCTGCCCGCGCTCGGCCCCGAGGAGAACCTCGCCCTGCTCGACCGGGCGCTCCGGACCGACGTGCCCGCGCTGGTCCCGCTGCGCTTCGACGCCGCCGCGCTCCGGACCCGTCCGGACGGCGTGCCGCCGATGCTGCGCGGCCTCGTCCGCGCACCCGCCCGCCGGGCCGCCTCGGCCACGCGGGCCCCCGGAACCGGGACGCTCGCCGACCGTCTCGACGGGAAGTCCGAGGCCGACCGCGACCGGATCGTCCTGGACCTCGTGCGCGGACGCGTCGCCTCCGTCCTCGGCCACGACGGCGCGTCCGCGGTCGACCCGCGCCGTGCCTTCAGCGACCTCGGCTTCGACTCGCTGGCCGCCGTCGAGCTGCGCAACGCGCTCGGCACCGCGACCGGCCTCCGCCTCACCTCCACGCTGATCTTCGACCACCCGACGCCGCGCGCCCTCGCCGACCACCTGCTGGAGAAGGTCCGGGGCGCCGCCAAGCCCGCGCGCACCGAGCGTCCGGCCCGGACGACCGCGGACGAGCCGATCGCGATCGTCGGGATGGCGTGCCGCTACCCCGGCGGCGTCACCTCACCCGCCGAGCTGTGGGACCTGGTCGCGGGCGGCACCGACGCGATCAGCGGGTTCCCCACCGACCGCGGCTGGGACATGGACGAGATCTACGACCCCGAGCCCGGCCGGTTCGGCACCACCTACGTCCGCGAGGGCGGCTTCCTGCACGACGCCGCCGACTTCGACCCGGGGTTCTTCGGCGTCAGCCCGAAGGAGGCCCTCGCGATGGACCCCCAGCAGCGGCTGCTGCTGGAGACCAGCTGGGAGGCCCTGGAGCGCGCCGGGATCGACCCGGCGAGCCTGCGCGGCAGCGCCACCGGCGTGTTCGCCGGCGTGATGTACCACGACTGGGCGCTGCGCCTAGGCAGCATCCCCGAGGACGTCGCGGGCTTCATCGGCAACGGCAGCGCGGGCAGCGTCGCGTCCGGACGCGTCGCCTACACCCTCGGCCTGGAGGGCCCGGCCGTCACCGTCGACACCGCGTGCTCGTCCTCGCTGGTCGCGCTGCACTGGGCCGTCCAGGCGCTGCGGACCGGCGAGTGCGGGCTGGCGCTCGCGGGCGGCGTGACCGTGATGGCCACGCCCGAGACGTTCGTGGACATGAGCCTGCAGAGCGGCCTGGCCGCGGACGGGCGCTGCAAGGCGTTCGGCGCCGCCGCCGACGGCACCGGCTGGGGCGAGGGCGCGGGCATGCTCCTGCTCGAACGCCTCTCCGACGCCAAGCGCAACGGCCACCCGATCCTCGCGGTCGTGCGCGGCAGCGCGGTCAACCAGGACGGCGCGTCCAACGGGCTGACCGCGCCGAACGGGCCGTCCCAGCAGCGCGTCATCCGGCAGGCGCTCGCGGTCGGCGGGCTCACCCCCGCCGACGTGGACGCCGTCGAGGGCCACGGCACCGGCACCGCGCTCGGCGACCCGATCGAGGCGCAGGCGCTCATGGCCACCTACGGGCAGGACCGCGCGGGCGACGACCCGCTGTGGCTCGGCTCGGTGAAGTCCAACATCGGGCACACCCAGGCCGCCGCCGGCGTCGCGGGCGTGATCAAGATGGTCGAGGCGATGCGGCACGGCACCCTGCCGCGCACGCTGCACGCCGACGAGCCGTCCCCGCACATCGACTGGACCGAGGGCGCCGTCGAGACGCTCACCGAGGCCCGGCCGTGGCCCGCCCTCGGGCGCCCGCGCCGCGCCGGCGTGTCCTCGTTCGGTGTCAGCGGCACCAACGCGCACGTCGTGCTGGAGGAGGCGCCGCCCGCCGCGGTGCCCGAAACGCGCGGCGACCGTCCGCCGGTCGTGCCGCTGAACCTGTCGGCGGCCTCGCCCGGCGCTCTTCGCGACCAGGCCGCGCAGATCGCGTCGCTGCTCCGCAGCGACGCAGACGAGCTGGACGTGGCCGCCTCGCTCGTCCGCGGCCGTGCCGCGCTGGCGCAGCGGGCCGTGATCGTCGATGCCGACCGCGACGGCCTGCTCGCCGGGCTCGACGCGCTCGCCGCGGGCGAGAAGTCCGACACCGTCGTGCGCGGCACGCCGCGCGGCGACGACCGGGCCGTGTTCGTCTTCCCCGGCCAGGGCTCGCAGTGGCAGGGCATGGGCGTCGAGCTGCTGGAGCACTCGCCCGCCTTCGCCGCCCGCCTCAACGAATGCGCCAAGGCCCTCGAACCCTACGTCGAGTGGGACCTGCTCGACGTGCTGCGCGGCGCGGACGGCGCGCCCTCGCTCGACGCCGTGGACGTCGTCCAGCCCGTCCTGTGGGCGGTGATGGTGTCGCTGGCCGAGGCGTGGCGCGCGGCCGGGGTCGAGCCGTCCGCCGTCGTCGGGCACTCGCAGGGCGAGATCGCCGCCGCCTGCGTCGCGGGTGGCCTGTCCCTGGAGGACGGCGCGCGCGTCGTCGCCCTCCGGAGCCGGATCATCGGCCGCGAACTCGCCGGGAGCGGCGGCATGATGTCGGTCGCGCTGCCCGCCGACCGCATCGCCGAGCACCTCGCCGCCTGGGACGGACGCCTCCAGCTCGCCGTCGTCAACGGCCCCGGGTCGGCCGTCGTCGCCGGGCACCCCGACGCCCTGGACGAGCTGAAGGCCCGCCTCGAAGCCGACGACGTGCGCGTCCGGCGCATCCCGGTCGACTACGCCTCGCACTCGGCGTTCGTCGAGCAGATCCGCGACAGCATCCTCACCGAACTGGACGGCCTCGCCCCGAGGACGGCGTCCGTGCCGTTCTACTCGACCGTCACCGCCGCGCCGCTCGACACCGCCGGCCTGGACGCCGAGTACTGGTACACCAACCTGCGGCAGACCGTCCGGTTCGAGGAGACCACGCGGGCGCTGCTCGCCGACGGCTTCGAGATCTTCGTCGAGGCAAGCCCGCACCCCGGGCTGCTGCTCGGCCTGGAGCAGACCGCCGACGACGCCGGGGCGAGCCCCGCGCTCATCGGCACGCTCCGCCGCGACGAGGGCGGGCCGCGCCGCTTCACCACCGCGCTCGCCGAGGCCTACGTGCGCGGCGCGACGGTCGACTGGGAGACCGTGTTCGCCGGCACCGGCGCCCGCCGCGTGGACCTGCCGACCTACCCGTTCCAGCGCAAGCGCTACTGGCTGGACGTCCCGGAGCGGACCGGCGACGCGTCCGGCATCGGGCAGGTCGCGGCCGGGCACCCGCTGCTCGGTGCCGCCGTCCCGGTCGCCGGGACCGGGGGAGTGCTGCTCACCGGCCGCCTCTCGCTCGCCGCGCAGCCCTGGCTCGCGGACCACGTCGTCGGCGGGAACGCGATGTTCCCCGGCACCGGGTTCGTCGAGCTGGCCGTACGGGCCGGGGACGAGGCCGGACGCGGACGCGTCGCCGACCTGACCCTGGAGGCCCCGCTCGTCCTGCCCGAGCGCGGCGGCGTGGCGATCCAGGTCGCCGTCGACGCCGGCCTGCGCACGGTCACGATCCACTCCCGTCCCGAGGACGCCCCGGCCGACCGCCCCTGGACCCGGCACGCCGTCGGACGCCTTGCCGACGCCGCCGCCGAACCCGCCACCGACGCCGTAGCCGCCGCCGAGGCCGTGGTGTGGCCGCCCGAGAATGCCGAACCGATCGACCTGACCGGCTTCTACGAGGGGACGGACGGCCTCGCCTACGGCCCGGTGTTCCAGGGGATGCGCGCCGCCTGGCGTGCAGGCGACGAGGTCTTCGCCGATCTCGTCCTGGACGCCGATCCGGGCGGCTTCGGCCTGCACCCGGCCCTGCTGGACGCCGCGCTGCACGCCACCGCGCTGCTTGCCGACGACCCCGGCCGCGTCACCCTCCCGTTCGCCTGGACGGGCATCGACCTGCACGCCACCGGAGCCGCCGCGCTCCGCCTGCGGATGACGAAGCTCGGCGAGGACGAGGTGGCACTGCGCCTCACCGACACCTCCGGACGCGTCGTCGCCACGGTCGAGTCGCTCGTGCTGCGGCCCGCCGCGTCCGCCGGAACCGACACCACCCACGACGCGCTGTTCGAGCTGACCTGGACCCCAGCTGAAACGACCGCCGCAACACCGGCCTCGGTCGTGTACCGGAGCACGCCCGGGACGAGCGCCGAGGCCGTCCACGCCGAGACCCTTTCGGCGCTGGAGCGGATCCAGTCGTGGCTGGCGGACGACCGGGACGACGCCGTCCTCGCCGTCGTCACGCGCGGCGCGGTCCAGGTCCGCGACGAGGACGTCACCGACCTCGCCGGCGCCGCCGTCTGGGGCCTCGTCCGCAGCGCGCAGACCGAGAACCCGGGCCGGATCGTCCTCATCGACTCCGACTCCGACTCAGACACCGACTCCGACACCGATCTGGAAACCGCGCTGGCGACTGGCGAACCGCAGATCGCGGTGCGCTCTGGCGTGCCGTACCGTCCGCGCCTTACTCGCGTCGCGGGGGAGCGGACCGGCAAGCCCGCCAGCGCCTTCGGCCCCGGGACGGTCCTGATCACCGGCGGCACCGGGACGCTCGGCGCGCTCGTCGCCCGGCACCTGGTCACCGCGCACGGCGTCACCGACCTGCTGCTCACCAGCCGCCGCGGCCCGGACGCCCCCGGCGCGTCCGACCTGGCGGACGCGCTGACCGAACTCGGCGCGCGCGTGGAGATCGCCTCCTGCGACGCCGCCGACCGCGAGGCCCTCGCGTCCCTGCTCAAGGGCCGCACGCTCAGCGGCGTCGTGCACACGGCGGGCGTCCTGGACGACGGCATCCTCGCCTCGCTGACGCCCGAGCGGCTCGCCGCCGTCCTGCGGCCCAAGGCGGACGCGGCGCTCCACCTGCACGACCTCACCGCCGACCAGGACCTGACCGCGTTCGTCCTGTTCTCCTCGGCCGCAGGCGTCACCGGAGGCGCGGGCCAGGCCAACTACGCCGCCGCCAACGCCTTCCTCGACGGCCTGGCCGCGCACCGCCGCGCGAACGGTCTGCCCGCGCAATCCCTCGCCTGGGGCCTGTGGGCCGAGGCCAGCGGCATGACCGGCGCGCTCGACGACACCGATCTCGCCCGCATGAAGCGCGATGGCGTCCTGCCGATCGCGTCCGAGGACGGCCTGGCCCTGCTGGACGCCGCCGGAGCGCTCGACCGCGCGTTCCTCGCGCCCGTCCGGCTCGACCTGACCGGAATGTCCCGCGCGGACGTCCCGTACCCGCTGCGCGACCTCGTCCGCGGCCCGGCCCGCCGCGTCGTGGACACCGCGACCGCCGCCGAACCCGCCGGCGGCTGGCGCGACCGGCTGGCGGCGATGTCCCCGGCCCGCCGCGAGCAGGCGCTGCTGGACGCCGTCCGCGCCCAGGCCGCCGCGACCCTCGGCTACGGCGGTCCCGGCGAGGTCGACCCCGAGCGGTCCTTCCGCGACATGGGCTTCGACTCGCTCGCCGCCGTCCAGTTCCGCAACGGCCTCGGCGAGACCGTCGGCGAGCGCCTCCCCGCGACCCTCGTCTTCGACCACCCCACGGCCCTCGCCCTGACCCGCCACCTCCTGGACGAGCTGTTCCCCGAGGCCCCCGAGCCCGCGCACGCGTCCGCGCCCGCCGCGGAGCCGGAGCCCGACCCGACCGAAGAGTTCCAGACGATGAGCGTGGCCGACCTGCTGCGCGCCGCGCAACGATCAGGAGAGAGCGCATGACCGAGCTGCTGGAACACACCGGACAGCGCGTGTACCCCACCGACCAGGAGTTGCTGCACCGGGTGCTGACGCCCTACCGGGCCAAGCGGTGCGAGTACCTGACCTCGATCGAGATCACCCTCAGCGGCGACCCGCTCGACGGCGGGCGGCTGGTCGGGGCCTGCACCTTCGAGATCCCCGAGTCCTGCTACATCGACGACACCGGGCACTTCAACTCGGTCGAGTTCAACATCTGCTTCAACCAGATGGCCTACTACCTGATGGCCAAGGCGGTGAAGGAGTCGATGATCGAGCCGTTCTCGCGCTGGACGCTGGAGGAGTTCTGGCACCGGCAGCTCGGCGACGTGTTCATCACCGACTTCAAGAGCGCGTTCCGCGCGTCCATGCGCGGCCGGTTCTTCCACGGCGAGATCGAGGTCGCCGACATCGCCGAGTGGGACGGCAACGACCTGCGCGACCCGCTGGTGATCCTGCGGACCAAGTGCCGCTACTGGGACGAGCACGGCGGCGACAGCCACGGCGAGGTCGCCGCCGCCATCACCAACCCGCCCGCGATCTGACCGGAGGACGTCGGATGACCACGGCAGCGGGGCCTCCCCAGGGGGCCGCCGAGATCGACACCGAGGGCCTGTACGGGCGCCTCGCCGAGCGGGGACTGCGATACGGGCCGGCCTTCCGGGGCCTGCGCTCGGTCTGGACGGACGGCACGGAGGTGCACGCCGACGCCGGCCTCGACGGCGCCGGCGGCGACGGCTACCTGCTGCACCCGGCGCTGTTCGACGCCGCGCTGCAGACCGCCCTGGTCCCCGGCCTGGACGGCGGCGACACCATGCTGCCGTTCGCGCTGCGCGGCGTCCGGGTCCACAAGGCGGGCGCGCGCGCCGTGCGGGTCCGGACCGTCCAGGGCGAGGGCGGGGCCGCGCTGACCCTGACCGATGCCGACGGCGATCCGGTCGCCAGCGTGGACGGCCTGGTCCTGCGGCCGGTCACCGCCGACCAGCTCGACGCGGCCGCGCAGAGCACCCGGCTTCTGCGGCTGACCTGGCAGGCCGTCCCGATGCCGGGGCCGTCCGCCGAGCGCCGGTCCTGGGCGTTCCTCGGCACCGACCACCTGGGCGTCACCGGCGGGCTGAAGGCCGCGCGGCGCCCGTTCGACGCCTACCCCTCGCTGCGCGCGCTGGACGCGGCGCTGCGCGACGGCCGGCCGATGCCCGAGGTCGTCGTGGTGTCCTGCACCGACGAGGACGCGCCGGTCCGGTCGGCCGCGCAGCGCGCGCTCGGGCTCGTCCAGGAGTGGCTCGCCGACGACCGGCTCTCGGGCGCGCGGCTGCTGCTGGTCACCAGCGGCGCGGTCGCGACGCGTCCCGAAGAGGACCTGGCCGACCTGCCCGGCGCGGCGGTCTGGGGCCTGCTGCGCGCCGCGCAGTCCGAGCATCCGGGACGGTTCGTCCTGGTGGACGCCGACGACGCGGAGAGCTCGGGCCGCGCGCTCGTGGCCGCCGCCGCGACCGGCGAACCGCAGCTGGCGATCCGGCAGGGCGCGCTGTCGCGGCCCCGGCTCGTCCGCTGCCCGCCCGCGCCGAAGCGGACGTCGCTGTCCGGGACGGTCCTGCTCACCGGCGGCACCGGCGCGCTCGGCCGCGTGTTCGCCCACCACCTGGTGACGCGGCACGACGTCCGGCACCTGGTGCTGCTCAGCCGCCGCGGGCCCGCCGCGCCCGGCGCGGCCGAGCTGGTCGCCGAGCTGGAGGGCCTCGGCGCGCGCGCCGAGGTGATCGCGTGCGACGCCGCCGACCGCGCCGCGCTGGAGCGCGTCCTGGCGGGCATCCCCGCGCCGTCCGCGGTGATCCACTCGGCCGGGGTCGTCGCGGACGCCACGGTCGGCGCGCTCAGCCCGCGCGGCCTGGACCGCGTGCTGAAGCCCAAGGTGGACGCCGCGCTCAACCTGCACGAGCTGATCGGCGACCCGGACTGCGCGTTCGTGCTGTTCTCCTCGGTCGCCGGGCTGATCGGCAACTCCGGGCAGGCGAACTACGCCGCCGCCAACGTCGTCCTGGACGCGCTCGCGCACCGCCGCCGCGCCCTCGGCCTGCACGGCGTCTCGCTCGCCTGGGGCCTGTGGGCCGACGACGGCGGCATGGGATCGGGCCTGTCGGCCGCCGACCTCAACCGCGTCCGGCGCTCGGGGCTCGCGCCGCTCGCGCACGAGCAGGGCCTCGCGCTGTTCGACGCCGCGCTCGCGCGCGACGAGGCCGTCCTCGCGCCCGTCCGGCTGAACGAGGCCGCGCTCTCCGGGGACGACGTGCCGGCCGTGCTCGCGGACCTCGCGCCCGCCCGCGCCGAGCGGCAGACCGCCACCGACGCGCTGCGCCGCCGCCTCGCCGACCTGCCCGAGGCCGAGCGCGACCTGGCCGCGCTGGAGTTCGTCCGCGCCGAGGCCGCCACCGTCCTCGGCCACGACGGCCTGGAGGACGTCGATCCCGACCGCGAGTTCGGCGCCGCCGGGCTCGACTCGCTCGGCAACCTCGAACTCAGCCGCCGGCTGTCCGCCGCGACCGGGCTGCGGCTCCCGGCGACCCTCACCTTCGACCACCCGACGCCCGCGGGCCTGGCCACCCACCTGCGGCGCCTCCTCCAGGAAGGCGCGCAGTGAATCAGGAAGGCATGGAGTGAACGTCGTCATCGCCGGGGGCGGCGTGATCGGCCTGGCGACCGCCTGGCGCGCGCAGCAGCGCGGCCTGTCGGTCACCGTGGTCGACCCCGCCCCCGCCAGCAAGGCCTCGCACGTATCGGCGGGGATGCTCCCGCCCGGCAACGAGCAGCTCTACGACCAGCCGAAACTGCTCGCGCTGTACCTGGCGTCCCGCGACCTGTACCCGTCGTTCGCGGCGGAGTTGGAGGAGTTCGCGCCGTCCGGGTACCGCCGGGACGGAGTGCTCGACGCCGCGTTCGACTACGACGCGCTGCACACC
Source organism: Actinomadura rupiterrae (assembly GCF_024172125.1). Classification (GTDB taxonomy): domain Bacteria; phylum Actinomycetota; class Actinomycetes; order Streptosporangiales; family Streptosporangiaceae; genus Spirillospora; species Spirillospora rupiterrae. The sequence goes on along the minus strand of NZ_JAMZEA010000015.1, from coordinate 90,993 downwards.
CTGGACCACCAGTTCGCGTTCCAGGAGGACCTCGGCATCGCGGTCGAGAAGGTCACCGCCGAGGACGTCGCGCGGCTGCAGCCCGCGTTCGCCCCGGCGCTCGGCGGCCTGCTGTCGCCGGACGACGGCGCGGTCGACCCGCGCGTCTTGACCGCGTCCCTCCAGACCGCGCTGAAGAAGCTCGGCGGGACCGTCCTGCGCGAGCGCGTGGTCCGGGTGGACGGCCACACCGTCATCCTCGGCGACGGCAGCGCCGTCCCGTTCGATCGGCTGGTGCTCGCGGCGGGCTGCTGGACGCACCACATCGAGGGCCTGCCCAAGGGCGCGATCCCGGAGATCCGGCCGGTCAAGGGGCAGATCCTTCGGCTGCACTCCGACCCGCCGCTGCTGAACCTGACCGCGCGGGCCCTGTCCAAGGGCTCGTCGCTGTACCTCGTCCCGCGGCTGGACGGCGAGCTGGTCATCGGCGCGACCTACGAGGAGCGCGGCTACGACGAGGTCGTCACCGCCGCCGGGACCGGCCAGCTGCTGGCCCGCGCCGCCGACGTCCTGCCGGGGGTCGGGAACCTGCGCTTCGCCGAGATGAGCGCGAGCCTGCGGCCCGGCTCCCCGGACGACCTGCCCGTCATCGGCCCCACGAACGTCCCGGACGTGTTCCTGGCCTCCGGGCACTTCCGGATGGGCGTCCAGCTCAGCCCGGTCACCGCGGAGGCCATGGCCGGGTACCTCACCGACACGGCCGTGCCCAACCCGGCCGTCCCGTTCTCGCCCCTGCGCTTCGGCTAGGCAGGCGGCGGACGAGCGAACGGCGTCCGGGCAGGGGTGCCCCGGACGCCGTTCGATTCGTGCCTGCGCCGGCGTCAGTCCACGCTCACGCGAGGGTCAGCGGACGTCGAACCGGTCGAGGTCCATGACCTTGGCCCACGCCTTGGCGAAGTCGGCCGCGAACTTCTCCTTCGCGCCGTCGCTGGCGTACACCTCGGCGATCGCGCGCAGCTCGGCGTTCGCACCGAACACCAGGTCGACGCGGCTGCCGGTCCAGCGGACCTTGCCGGTCTCGGCGTCCACGCCCTCGAAGAGGTTGCCGTCGCCGGTCGCCCGCCACTCGGTGTCCAGGTCGAGCAGGTTGGTGAAGAAGTCGTTGGTGAGCTTCCCGGGCGTGCCGGTGAGCACGCCGACCTGCGAGTCCTGGAAGTTGGCGCCGAGCACCCGCAGCCCGCCGACCAGGGCGGTCATCTCCGGCGCGCTCAGCGTCAGCAGGTTGGCCCGGTCGACCAGCAGGTACTCGGCCGGGAGCCGCAGGCCCTTGCCGAGGTAGTTGCGGAAGCCGTCGGCGGCGGGCTCCAGGTTCTCGAACGACTCGACGTCGGTCTGCTCCTGCGAGGCGTCCACGCGGCCCGGCGTGAACGGCACCGAGACCTCGATGCCGGCGTCCTTGGCGGCCTTCTCCACGCCCGCCGCGCCGCCGAGCACGATGACGTCGGCGAGCGAGACGTGCTTGCCGTCGGTGCGGCCGGAGTTGAACGCCTCCTGGACGCCCTCCAGCGTGCGCAGCACGCCCGCGAGCTTGTCGGGCTCGTTGACCTCCCAGCCGATCTGCGGCTGGAGCCGGATCCGGGCGCCGTTCGCGCCGCCGCGCTTGTCGCTGCCGCGGAACGAGGAGGCCGCCGCCCACGCGGTGGACACCAGCTGCTGGACGGTCAGCCCGGAGCCGAGGATGCGCGCCTTGAGGTCGGCGGCGTCCGCGTCGTCGATCAGCTCACCGGTCCGCGCGGGCAGCGGGTCCTGCCAGATCAGCTCCTCGGCCGGCACCTCCGGGCCGAGGTAGCGGACGACCGGTCCCATGTCGCGGTGCGTCAGCTTGTACCAGGCGCGCGCGAACGCGTCGGTCAGCTCCTGCGGGTTCTCCAGGAACCGGCGGCTGATCTGCTCGTACACCGGGTCGACGCGCAGCGCCAGGTCGGTGGTGAGCATCGTCGGCGCGTGCTTCCTCTCCGCGTCGAACGGGTCGGGCACGGTGCCGGCGCCGGCGCCCTCCTTCGGACGCCACTGGTTGGCGCCCGCCGGGCTCTGGAACAGCTCCCACTCGTACCCGAAGAGGATCTCCAGGAAGGAGTTGTCCCACTGGGTCGGCGTGGTCGTCCAGATGCCCTCCAGGCCGCTGGTGATCGCGTCGCCGCCCTTGCCGGTGCCGTGCGTGCTCTTCCAGCCGAGGCCCTGCTGCTCGATCGGCGCGCCCTCGGGCGCCGGGCCGACGCTCTCGGCCGGGCCCGCGCCGTGCGTCTTGCCGAAGGTGTGGCCGCCGACGATCAGCGCGACGGTCTCCTCGTCGTTCATCGCCATCCGGCGGAACGTCTCGCGGATGTCGCGGGCCGCGGCCAGCGGGTCGGGGGTGCCGTTCGGGCCCTCGGGGTTGACGTAGATCAGGCCCATCTGGACGGCGCCGAGCGGGTTCTCCAGCTCGCGGTCGCCGGTGTAGCGCTCGTCGCCGAGCCAGGTGCTCTCCGGGCCCCAGTAGACGTCCTCGTCGGGCTCCCAGGCGTCCTCGCGGCCGCCGCCGAACCCGTAGGTCGGGAAGCCCATGCTCTCCAGCGCGACGTTCCCGGTGAGGACGAGCAGGTCGGCCCAGGACAGCGCCGAGCCGTACTTCTTCTTCACCGGCCACAGCAGCCGCCGGGCCTTGTCGAGGTTGCCGTTGTCGGGCCAGCTGTTCAGCGGCGCGAACCGCTGCTGGCCGGAGCCGGCGCCGCCGCGCCCGTCGTGGATGCGGTAGGTGCCGGCGCTGTGCCAGGCCATCCGGATCATGAACGGCCCGTAGTGGCCGAAGTCGGCGGGCCACCAGTCCTTGGAGGTGGTCAGCACCTCGGCGATGTCGCGCTTGACCGCGGGAAGGTCGAGGGTCTGGAACGCGGCGGCGTAGTCGAAGTCCTCGCCGAGCGGGTTCGCGACCGCCGGGTCCTTGGCGAGGATCTTCAGGTTGAGGCGCTCGGGCCACCACTGGCGGTTCCCGCCGCCCTGGGTGGGGTGGGGGGCGCGGGTGTGCGCGACGGGGCATTCGCCGCTGGTGTTCTGGTTCTCAGACATGGTTGGCACCCTTCGGAAACTAGGCCGATGAGGAGTTCTGAGCGGCTGCGGGGTTCTGAGCGGCTGGGGGGTTCTGGGCGGCAGAGCAGTCGGGGCACAGGCCCCAGAAGGTGACCTCTGCCTCGTCGATCGTGAAGCCGTGGTCGTCGGAGGGGGTGAGGCACGGCGCCGGGCCGATGGCGCAGTCGACGTCGGCGACCGCGCCGCAGGAGCGGCACACGATGTGGTGGTGGTTGTCGCCGACGCGGCCCTCGAAGCGCGCCGGGCTCCCGGCGGGCTCGATCCGGCGGACGAGCCCGGCGGCGGTCAGCGCGTGCAGCGCCTCGTAGACGGCTTGCAGGGAGATGTGCCCGACCCGGTCGCGGACGCCGGAGGCGAGGGCCTCGACCCCGAGGTGGTCGCCGGTCCGGACGGTTTCGAGCAGCGCGACGCGGGCGGCCGTCACCCGGAGGCCGGCACCGCGCAGCTCCTCGGCGATGGTCAGGGGCTGCGGTGCGCTCATGGCGACAACCTACGCCTACAAACACGAACGATTCAAGAGAATGAATCGTCCAATTGAGCTTGGGTCCGGCTCAGGAGAGTTCGGCGAGCATCCCCAGGGCGCCGTGCAGGTGCCGGCGCAGGACTTCGGGGTCGTCGAAGTCGTAGGGGCCGCGGATCAGGACGATCGACAGCGTGATACGGAACAGCGCGTCGGTCAACATCCCCACGTCCACCGGAGGGATCGCGCCCGCGTCGATGTGCCGCTGGACGATCGGCGCGGCCAGCTCGGAGATGCGCCGGATCGTGCCCTCGGCGTTCAGCGTGAACTCGGGCAGGACGATCTCCGGGACGTCCCGGAGGGCCGCGTTCAGCAGGGTGTGGCCGCGCGCGTAGCCGACCACGAAGACGAGAAGGTCGGTGGCGTACTCGCGGGACCAGGTCATGCCCTCCAGGCGCGGCGCGAGCGCCTCCAGGAACCGGGTCAGCTCCCGCTCGACCAGGGCCCGGCGGATGTCCTCGACCGTCCCGCCGTACTTGTAGAGCGTCGGCCGGGACATGCCCGCCTTGCGGGCGATCGCCGACAGGATGCGCCCGGAGGCGAACCCGCCCTCGATCAGGCACTCGGCCGCGGCGTCCAGGATCCGCTGCCGCATGCCGCCGGACGCGTCGCCGCGCGGCCCCGCCACCCCCGACGCCACCCCGACCTCCTCACGCTCGTGCCGGTCCGAGTGTCCCACATCACCGGGTCGGACGATCTTCGCGTCTTGACCTGCAAGTGATCGGGTACTTACAGTCGACCCACGAACTGTAAACGACCTCGTGGGCGGAGGCGGCCGTGAAGATCGATCAGGAGTACCGGGACACGCTGCGCGTTCTCTCGGAGGGCTCGGTGGCGCGCCGCTTCGACCCCTACCTCGACATCGACTGGGACTCCCCGGAGTTCCAGATCGACCCCGACGACCCGCGCTGGATCCTGCCCGAGTGCGACCCGCTGGGCGCGCACCCCTGGTACAAGGCGCAGCCGGAGAAGCGGCGGATCGAGATCGGGATGTGGCGGATCGCCAACATCCAGAAGGTCGGGCTCCAGTTCGAGAGCGTCCTCATCCGCGGCATGATGCAGTACGCGATGCGGCTGCCGAACGGCACGCCGGAGTTCCGCTACTGCCTCCACGAGATGACCGAGGAGTGCAACCACATCCAGATGTTCCAGGAGCTGGTCAACCGGACCGGCCTGGCCGTCCCCGGGATGCGCACCGACTACCGCGCGACCTCGCACTTCTGGCACCTGGGCGCCTACCTGCCGATCGTGTTCTTCATCGGCATCCTGGCGGGCGAGGAGCCGATCGACCACTTCCAGAAGGAGGCGATCCGGGACAGCGAGAACCGGCCGCCGGCCGTGCTGCGCACCATGGAGATCCACATCGCCGAGGAGGCCCGGCACATCTCCTTCGCGCACCGCTTCCTGCACGACAAGGTGAAGCGGCAGGGCAAGCTCGGCAAGGGCGCGACCTCCCTCGCCTACCCGATCATCATGCGTTGGCTCGCGGGCGCCATCATGTCGCCGCCGCGCGACCTGGAGAAGAAGTTCGACATCCCGAAGTCGGTGATGAAGGAGGCGTTCTGGGACAGCCCTGCCTCCCGCGACATCATGCGGAGCTACTTCGGCGACGTCCGGATGCTCGCCGACGAGCTCGGCCTGATGAACCCGGTCGCCACCCGGCTGTGGAAGGCGCTGAAGATCGACGGCCGCCCGTCCCGCTTCCGCGGCGAACCGCACCGCCCCGCGCGCACTACCGCCGCCTGACCTCCGGCGCGCACCGCCGCCTGCCCGGCGCGCTCCCCGCCGCCTGACCGGAAAGAACGCCCCGACATGCCCCACGTGGTCACGCAGTCCTGCTGCAACGACGCCTCGTGCGTCCACGCCTGCCCGGTGAACTGCATCCACCCCACCCCGGACGAGCCCGACTTCGGCACCGCGGAGATGCTGTACATCGACCCCGCGGCCTGCGTGGACTGCGGGGCGTGCGTGACCGCGTGCCCGGTCGAGGCGATCAAGCCCGCCGGGAAGCTGGACGAGGCGCAGCTGCCCTTCCTGGAGATCAACGCCGACTTCTACAAGGGCGGCCGGACGCGGCGCACGATCCTGGCCCCGCACGAGAAGCCGCTGCAGGTGGCGGAGCGCGAGCCGCTGCGGGTGGCGGTCGTCGGGTCCGGGCCGTCCGCGATGTACGCCGCCGACGAGCTGCTGACGATCCCGGGCGCGCGGGTGGACGTCTACGAGCGGCTGGCCTCGCCCTACGGCCTCGTCCGGACGGGCGTCGCGCCCGACCACGCCAGGACGCGGCAGGTCACCGAGGTCTTCGACCGCATCTCCCGCGAGGACGGCTTCCACCTCCACCTCGGCGTGGAGATCGGCAAGGACGTCACGCACGCCGACCTGCTCCGCGACCACCACGCCGTCGTCTACGCGACCGGCGCGTCGTCCGACCGGCGGCTGGACGTCCCCGGCGCGTCCGGCATCGCGACCGCCACCGAGTTCGTCGCCTGGTACAACGGCCATCCCGACCACGCGCACCACGAGTTCGACCTCGCGCACCCGCGCGCGGTGGTCATCGGTAACGGGAACGTGGCGCTGGACGTCGCGCGCATCCTGACGGCCTCGCCGGAGTCGCTGGCGTCCACGCCGATCTCGCGCCCCGCCCTGGAGGCGCTGCGGGCGAGCGCGATCGAGGAAGTCGTCGTGGTGGGCCGCCGGGGGCCGGCCCACTCGGCGTTCACCCTCGCCGAACTCGTCGGCCTCACGTCCGTGGCGGACGTCGTCGTGCCGTCCGCCGACCTCACGGGCCTGGACGACGCGTCGCTCAAGCACCGCACCATCGCCGCGCTCCCCAGCGAGCCGACCGCCGGGCGCCGCGTCACCCTGCGCTACTTCCTGAGCCCGGCCGAGATCACCGACACCGGCGTGACCTTCACCCGCGCGTCGGGCGAGGCCGAGCACCTGAAGGCGGGCCTGGTCCTGTCGTCCATCGGCTACCGGGCGCGTCCGCTGCCGGACCTGCCGTTCGACGACGATCGGGCCGTCGTCCCCAACGACAAGGGACGCGTCATGGACGCGGGCGAGCCCGTCCCCGGCACGTACGTGACCGGCTGGATCAAGCGCGGACCGACCGGCTTCATCGGCACCAACAAGTCCTGCGCGCGCGAGACCGTCCGGCAGCTGGTCGCCGACTACAACGCCGGACGCCTGGCTCCCGCGCTCACGGCGTAGCGATCGGCGCCGCGAGGGCGTCCCAGGCGGCCATCGCGCAGGTGATGACCGTTTCGAGTTCCTCGCGCGTGGCGCCGTCGCGGGCCTGGATGCTGAGGCCCTGCACCACCGTGGCGTAATAGCGGGCGAGGCCGTCGACACCTCCGTCCGGGACGGCCAGGTCGCCGTCGGCCACGCCGCGTTCGAGCCGGTCCCGGATCGCGGCGCGGACGTCGCGCCGGATGCCGGCCAGGAACTCCCGGACGTCGTGGTTCTCCACCGCGCCCGTCGGCGCGGCGAGGACCAGCATGCAGTAGTGCGGCGTGTCCGCGCCGGTGATCTGGTCGGCGGTGGCGCGCAGCATGGCGTGCACCGCCTCGCGCGCCCCGGCGTGCTCGCGCAGCGCGCGCCGCGGCGGCTCGCCCGCGGTCGCCCCGTACAGCGCCATGACCTTGCGGAACAGGTCCTGCTTGCTGCCGAAGTAGGCGTAGATGCTCGCCGAGGCGATGCCCATGGCCTGGGCCAGGTCGTTGAGCGACGTGCCCTCGTAGCCGCGCTCCCAGAACACGTCGAGCGCCTGGCGCAGGGCGGTGTCGGGATCGAAGGTGCGCGGCCTGCCGCGAGGTGCCATCGAGTGCCTCCCTGTCCCCGGTCGAGCGCCGCTCCACCCCGGCCCGTCCTCCCGCCGAGTCTACGTTGACCTGCGCCGGGGCACCGTGCGACTATTTGTTTGTCGATCGACAAACAAATAGGGAGCCGACCGTGCGCGCGCTGCAGCAGACGTCCTTGAACGGCCCGGAAGCCCTGCGCCTGGTAACCGACGCCCCGGCGCCGGACCCGGGACCGGGCGAGGTGCTGGTCCGCGTCACCGCCGCCGGGGGCACCGGCCAGGCCGCCGTCCGCATGGCCAAGCACTACGGCGCGACGGTGATCGCCACCGCGTCGTCCGGAAAGCACGACCTGGTGCGCGAGCTGGGCGCCGACCTGGTCCTGGAGCCGTCGCGGCCTACCGTTCACGACCTGGCCGATGGCTCCAAGGCGCTCGCCGAGCTGGAAGGGCGTGCCACCACGGGGAAGCTCGCGCTGCGTCCTTAGCGGCGAGGGACGTGGAAGGCGACCAGGGACGAGTCGAGTAGCGCGACCATGGTCTCGCCGGTGTTGGTCAGGAGCCACTGGTCGCCGGAGGACGAGTCCAGCGGGTGGCTCCAGACGAGGCGGCCGGTCTGCTCGTCCCAGCAGTACAGGCCGGGGCCGGTCGTTCCGGCCACGGCGGTGCAGATCATGCCGCCGATGGCGAGGAGGGGCGCGTTGTCGGCGGCGGGGGTGTCGGCCGTCCAGAGGCGGCGTCCGGTGCGCGAGTCCAGGGCCAGCAGTTTGCGGTTGTCGAGGGTGTAGGCGCGCTTGCCGTTCGCCAGGAAGGTGCGGTCCTGGTTTTTCGACGCGGACGGTTCGTAGGTCCATTTCCGCTCGCCGGTGGCGAGGTCCCAGGCGTTGATCTGGGTGCCGCCCAGGTAGGCCATGCCGTCCGCGGTGGTGACCCACGGGGTGAGGATGCCGAGGTCGTCCGGGATGTCGGCGCCCCAGGCCGTCCTGCCGGTGGCTGCGGACAGGGCTTCGAGGCGCCTTCCGGGCTGGCCGCTGAAGAACAGGTCTCCGCCGCCGCGGATGCTCAAGCCGTTGGTGACGTACGGACGGGTCCAGCGGACTTCGCCGGTCGCGGCGTCGAATGCCAGGACGGTGCCGTAGTGCGTCGCGCCGTCGTTGCGGTCGGCGACGGCGATGACGCTGCCGCCCTGGATTCCCTGGACGCTCGTGTCGGAAGGGCCCTGGTGCGTCCAGCGTTGGCGCCCGGTGCGGACGTCCACGCCGATGACCGTCCCCTTGGCGTCGGCGAGCGCGAGCAGGCCGTCGGTCGGGCCCGCGACGCTCCGGATGTCGAAACCCGGTGGCAGCGGAACGCTCCAGCGCTGCGCTCGCGAGTAGGGATCGAGCGCCGCATAGCCGCCGTCCTTGCTGGGACGCGAGTAGAGGAGGCTCTCGTCGGCCGCGCTGCTGTCGATCTTGCCCGACCACAGCAGGCGGCCGTTCGACGCGTCGAAAGCGGCCGACTTGGCGACATAGCCGAACACGACGACGGTCCGGGAGAAGACCTGCGGGGCCGCGATGTCGCCGCCTGTCGGTGTGGTCGCACGCCACAGGAGGCGGGGGAGTGGTCGTGGTCTGTCCTGGGATGTTCCGGCGAGCGCGGCCGCCGTGCCGCCGCCGACCGCTGCGAGCCCGGCCGCCGCGGCTCCGCCGATCAGGAGGCGGCGGCGGGTCGTGGAGCGGGCGACCGTGCGCAGGTCGAGGACGAGAGTGCGCTCGCGTTCCTGCAGCTCGTGGTCGAGGGGGTGCGGGAGCCAGCCGTCCTCCAGCGGGCCTGCGGCCAGCAGTTGCGGTAGGAGCGTCGCGGGCGGACGGCGTCCGGGATCGGTGCTCAGGCACGCCGCGACCATCGCCGCCAGCGACTCGGGCACGCCGTCCAGGTCGGGCGGTTCGTGCAGCGTCCGGTGCAGGACGGTGTGGACGGGCCCGACCCCGAACGGCGGACGGCCCGAGGCGGCGAACGCGAGCACCGCGCCGAAGGCGAACACGTCCCCGGCCGCGGTGACCTGCTCGCCCCGGATCTGCTCGGGCGACATGTACCCCGGCGACCCGACGACCTGGCCCTCGGAGGTGAGGCGCGTCCCGTCGGCGGCGCGGCTGATGCCGAAGTCGATGACGCGCGGGCCGTCCTTGGCCAGCAGGATGTTCGCCGGTTTCAGGTCGCGGTGCAGCAGGCCGGTCCGGTGGATGGCGACCAGCGCCTCGCCGAGGCCCGCGCCGAGCTTGCGCAGCAGCGGTTCGGGCAGGGGGCCGTGCCGGTCGACGGCGTCCTTGAGGTTCAGGCCGTTGACGTAGGCGGTGGCGAGCCAGGGGACGGGACCGTCCGGATCGGCGTCCAGGACCGGGCTGGTGAACGCGCCGCTGACCTTCCGCGCGGCCTCCGCCTCGGCGCGGAACCGGGCGCGGAACGCCGGGTCGCCCGCCAGTTCCGGACGGACCACTTTGATGGCCACGGCGCGTCCGGCGGGGGAGGCGCCCAGGTAGACGCGGCCCATGCCGCCCTCGCCGAGGCGCCCCAGCACCCGGTAGCGGCCGATCCGCCGCGGGTCGTCGGGCTCCAGCGCGGCCATCATGCTCCTCCGCGGAAGCAGTACAGCCGCCTGCTGTCCGTCGCGAAAACCGAGGTGTCGGACGTGGCCAGGCTCCAGCCGGTGTTGAAGTAGGTGGGCCCCCAATGAGCCCACGAAGGACCGCCGCCGGTGGCCGCGACATAAAAACCGCCCTGCCTGGCGTCGTCGGACAGGCGCGTTTCGTCGGCGAACTCGGCGGCGAGCAGGCGCGCGGATCCGGCGGTCGATCCGAAGAGGTCGTCGATGCTGGCCGGGCTGGTGGTCTGCTGCCACCGCGCCGCGCCGGTCGCCTGGTCGTAGGCGTGGAAGCCGTTGTCGCCGACCGTGATCACGTTTGCCCCGACTGTGGTGACGGGCCGCTGGACGAGGTCCTTCTTCCAGGCGGGCGTCCCGTTCTGCGTCCGGATCGCCTGGAGGGACGAGCTGCCGGTGGCGCAGAAGTACAGCATCCCGTCGCCGAGCACCAGCGGGTACGCGGTGGACTTGGGCGTAGGGCCGGTGTACCAGGTGTAGGACCAGCGGGGCCGCCCGCCGGCCGGGTCGAGCGCGATGACCTTCGAGGCGGTGCAGAGGTAGAGCGCGACGCCGTCCGCGATGCCGAAGACGTCCTTGCCGCCGGTCGGGTAGCTCCAGAGGACGCGTCCGGAGGCGGCGTCCACGGCGAGGGCCGTCTTCCGGTCCGAGTCGCCGGGCAGTGCGGCGGACACGAACACGGTGCCGCCGATGATCCCGAACGCGTCGGACGGCTTGTCGATGTCGCCGGGCAGCGGGACCTGCCTCGGCACTCCCGATGCGGCGTCGATCAGGTACACGGCCGGCGGGCCCTGGTCGTGCGGCTTGAGGAGCCCCTCAGCGCTCAGCGCCACGACCGTGTTCCCGAAGACGCGGTAGCCGGGGCCGAACGTGTCGCCGGTCTTCTTTTCGAACGCCCAGCGCTGCTCCCCGGACGCGGCGTCCATGCCGACGATGCCCGAGCGCCCGCGCCACACCACCATGTCCCCGGCCAGTGCGACCGAGAGGCCGGAGCGGTCCGCGAAGTTCGGCGGCCACACGGCGTCCCACACGGGCGGAGGCGCGGACACGAGACCCGTCACCCGGGGCGCGGGTTTCGCCTTCTTCGGGGTCGGACGCGACATCGCCCAGGCCGCGGTCCCGGCGCCCGCACCCACCACGCCGACGGCCGCGACCGCCGCCAGCTTCAGGGCATGACGGCGTCCCGGCTCCTTGACGCGCGGCAGGGGCGGCGGCGCGGTGACCGGCATGCTCGCCAGGGCCGTCGCCTCCTGCTGCCGCGCCGCGACGTCCTGGCGGAGCGCCATCGAAACCAGCGCCGCCGGATCCCCGGGCGCCAGCGCGTCGAGCACCTTCGAGAGTTCCGGACGCTTCGCCGGATCCTTATCCAGGCACGCCGCCACCAATGCGCGCAGCGAACCGGGCACGCCATCCAGCTGCGGCTCCCCGTACATCACCCGGTACAGCAGCGACGCCGGATCCCCCTCGCTGAACGGCCCGCTCCCGGTCGCCGCATAGACGAGCACCCCGCCCAACGAGAACACGTCCGACGCGGCGCTCGCGTCCCCGGTGCTGATCTGCTCCGGCGACATGAACGCCGGCGTCCCGACCATGCCTCCGGTGCCGGTGAGGCGCGACGCGTCCAGCGCTCGGGTGATGCCGAAGTCGATGACCTTCGGGCCGTCCTCGGCGAGCAGGATGTTGCCCGGCTTCAGGTCGCGGTGGACGAGCCCCGCCGCATGGACGGCCTGCAACGCCTCGACCAGCCCCGCGCCCAGCGCCCTTAGCGCGGGCTCCGGAATCGTCCCGAACCGCTTGACGGCCTCGCCGAGCGTCGGCGCCGGCACGAACGCGACGGCCAGCCACGGCTCACGCGCGTCGGCGTCCCCGTCCAGCACCGGCGCGGTGTAGGCCCCGCCGACCCGCCGCGCGGCCTCGATCTCCCGCCGGAACCGCTCGCGGAACCCCTCGTCCCCGGCGAACTCCGCGCGGACGACCTTCACCGCGGCGAGCCGCGCCCCCGGCGACCGCGCGAGGAAGACCGTCCCCATCCCGCCCGCGCCCAGCCGGGCCACGATCCGGAACCCCCCGACCCAGGCCGGATCCCCGGCCCGAAGCGGCTCCACCCACGTCCTCCCGACCACCGCCGACCAACCAAGATCGCAACCCTAACAAAAAAATACCCCCGTCTATGTGTGACCTCCACCGCTGTGCCGGTGCTTCAGGAGCGCTGGCCGGGGCTACGTCCTCGGAGTCCTGGTTATGGCCAGTAGGGCTGGGCTTGTGCTGCGGCCTGGACGATGGCGGTTCCGTTGAGTGGTGCCAGGGTGGTGTCGATGCCTAGGCGGCGCCATTCGATGACGAACTCGAACTGGACGGGCGGGGGGAGGGGCCAGAGCCAGAGTTGCCGTTCGCTTTCGTAGATCTGGTCGCTGCTGCTGGACGTGCTGCCGGTTTCGACCAGCATGGGAGCCTGCGGACGGTCGGTGGGATGCGCCCAGCCGCGGAAGGCGTTGCCGACGGCGGTCGCCCTTGTGCCGTCGGGAAAGTGGACGCCGAACTTGAGGTCCGCATCGTCCGGCACGAAGTTGGGGTCTGCGAGCTTGTAGTCGTCGACCAATCGCGACCAGGAAGCGCTGTCCATCACGCCGCGCCGGACGGCGACCTGGAGGCCGAGGCGGCATCCTTCGGGGAACGCGATGGCATGCTGAAGCGCGACGATCGCGTGGTCACTCCTGGCGACGAACTGCTGGATACGCGCCGGATGCCCCAGCACATTTCGGGGCGGCCCCTGCCAGGCGGCGGCGTTCATGCATCCCACACTACTTTCCTTTGGTGAACGGCACACTGCCGAATCCCGCCCGGCTTCATCAGCCGGACGGGATTCGGTGATTGAGTGAGGAGTGAAAAAGGTCACCCGAGTCCGCTGATGGAGACGCTCGGTCGGGCGGCGGTGCAGATGCTTCCGTCGATCAGAATCGCGGTGCCGCCGTCGACCCAGTCGAACGTCCAGCCCTTCTGGGTGAGGTTTTGCCAGATGCGGGACGCCTGGGTTCCCCACATCGCGCCGCCTGCGGTCTGGTGAGAAGTGCCGTACTGGTCGCTGAGCTTGACCGTCCAGCTCCAGTCGTAGGCGATCTCGGGCGTGTCCCTGAAGCCGCTGACGAGCGCCACCTGCCACACGGCGGTCTGGGTGACCCGGATCCACGCGACGCCGCAGTTGCCCCTGATCTCGTCGTAGTCGGTGTTCGACAGCGCGTGCATCCCGCGGCGCAGGATCGGGCTCTTCTTCAGGTGCGATCGCGGGTTGATCGGCACGGACTGCTGGTCGCCGTTCTTGTAGGTGACGATTTTGAAACCGTGGGCCTTGGCGACGGCCGCGTTGAATCCGGTCACGTTCATTCCGCGCTGCACCTCGCGGTGCTTGGGGGCCGGGCCCTTTCCGGGGCCGGACGCGGCGAATGCGGCCGTGGTGGTGGCGAGCATCCCGAGCGTGACGGCGGGTACGAGCAATGTCTGGGTCAGCTTCCGGCGCACGGTCATCGTGTCCGTTCCTTTCCATTCATGGAAACGGGGGAGCGGACGCGACGACGGCCGGGCCCGGTTTCATCCCCCGCTGGGCAGTGACCTCAGACAATCACCGCGGCAAGCCCTTGTCGCTCGATTAGCCCCTGCGCCTAATCCATGGACATCGCCTCTCTTTCACGATGCGTGGACTTCGTCGAAGACGGCGATGGCCTGTGCGGGGTCCGGACTCACGAGGCGTTCCAGTCCGGCCGTCGTGATCTCCGCCCACTTGCCGGCGCGCGCCCACATCCGCTCCTCGAAGGCGCGGACGGCCTCGTCCAGTTCAGCAGGTCCGTCGGCTGCGGCGATGGCTTCCGCGAGTTCGGCGCCCTCCAGCATCGCGAGGTTCGCACCCGCCCCCAGCGGCGGCATCAGATGCGCGGCGTCGCCCAAGAGTGTCACCCCGGGCACGTGCGTCCAGGTGTGCCCCACCGGCAGGACGTACAAGGGACGTTGGACGAACGCGCTCCCGTGGCGAAGCAGGTCGAGGACGGGAGCGGCCCAGCCGTCGAACATGGCCAGCAGACTCGACCGCGCGGCTTCGGCGTCGTCCAACTCCGTGTGCCAGTCCAGCGGCGCGCGGAACCGCGCGTACACCTTGACGTGACCGCCGCTGTTCCGCTGAGCGACGATCGACCGGCTCGCACCGTAAACCCCCATGGAACCGTCGCCGATCAGCTCCGCGAGCTCCGGGTAACGGGCATCGACCCCGTCCAGGGACGTCTCGACCGCCGTGATCCCCGTGTAGTGCGGCGTCGTGGACGTGACCGCCGGACGAACCCGTGACCACGCACCGTCCGCGCCGACGACGAGATCGAACGCCTCTTCCTGACCGTCCGCGCAACGAACCAGCACGCCGTCCCCGGGCACCACGCGCTCCACACCGCGTCCCCACTGAACATCAAGCGGTCCAAGGAGCAGGTCACGCAACTGCCCGCGGTCGATCTCGGGGTTGGCCTCGTCGTCCTCGCGATAGGGCCAGTCGCGCAGGACGGTCCCGTCCGGGTCCAAGATGCGCATGGCCTGCCCCTCGGGCCGCGAGAGCGCCCGGAACTCCGCCGCCAGCCCCGCCTTCTCCATCGCGAGCTGCCCCAGCCCCTTGTGCAGATCCAGCGTCCCGCCCGGAGGACGGGCATCCCGCGAGGAATCACGTTCAAGCAGCGTGACGGGCTGCCCCAGCCGGTCCAGAACGCGCGCAAGGGTCAGCCCGCCGGGACCGCCCCCGACCACCGCGATACGATGTCTCATGTCGATACACTGTATTTCGCCAATACGCTGTATCGCAACAGTACGGTAGGAGCCATGACCGTTTGGGACCGTCCGGAGCCGCCGACCCGCCCCGCGCCCCTCGACCGGGACCGGATCGTCGCCGCCGCCATCGCCCTCGCCGACGAGGGCGGCCTCGACGAGGTGTCCCTGCGCAAGGTCGCCGCCCGCCTGGACGTCGGCCCGATGCGCCTCTACGGCTACATCTCCACCAAGCAGGAGCTGTTCGACCTCATGCTGGACGAGGTCTACGCCGAAATCCTCCCCGCCGAAGAACCCACCGACTGGCGCGAGGCCCTGCACGGCCACGCCGTCCGAACCAGGCAGGCCGCCCTCCGCCACGAATGGCTCGCCGACCTCCTCGGCGGCCGCCCCACCCTGGGCCCGAACGCGATGGCCGTAGGCGAGGCCGCCCTGTCCGCCCTCGACGGCCTCGCCGACATCGACACCATCATGCGCGCCGTCGAAACCGTCAGCGCCTACGTCACCGGCGCCATCAGACGCGAGACCGCCAACCTCCGAGCCGAACGCGCCACCGGCCTCTCAAAACACGAATGGCAACAGGCCCACGGCCCCCACCTGACGAGAATGCTGGCCAGCGGCCGCTTCCCGACCCTCGCCAAAGCCGTCCACGACGGCAGGCACATCGACGCCGAAGAAACCTTCACCACCGGCCTGACCTGGCTCCTCGACGCCCTGGCCCCCAAACTCTCGCCTCCGCCCGCCTGACCGCTGACGGCTAGCCCCCCGAACGCCGACCGACTGGCCCGCCAGCTCGCCGTCCAGGTGTGGTGGAAGCCGCACGGGTGCGGCTTCCACCAGGAAGAACGGGCGTGGGTCAGGACAGGGCCGGGGTGGGGGTTTTGGTTAGGGTGCCGGTGGCGTTTTGGGTCCAGGAGTGGGACTCGTCGGTGCGGGAGCGGAGGGTTAGGGTTCGGGCTCCGGTTTCGTCCTCGGGGGTGAGGACGAGTTGGAGCAGGGCGGCGCCTTCGGTGCCGAAGGTGACCGGGGCGTTCAGGACGAGTTCGGCCAGTTCGTCCAGGGCGACGGTTTGGGCGGCGTGGAGGGCCAGTTCGACCAGGGCGGTTGCGGGGAGGATGACCGTGCCCATGACGACGTGGTCGTTCAGCCAGGGGTGGGCGCTTTGGCTCAGGCGGCCGGTGAACAGGTGGGTGCCGTCGGGGAGTTCGGTCGCGGTGGACAGCAGGGGGTGGGCGGCCGGCTCCAGGCCCAGGCCGGAGGCGGTGCCGGACGCGTCGGGGGCGTCCAGCCAGTAGCGGCGGCGCTGGAAGGCGTAGGTCGGCAGGTCGGTGGTGCGGGCGCCGGGGAGGACGGGGGTCCAGGTGACGTCCACGCCGTGGGTTTCGGCTTGGGCCAGGGATCGGATGAGGGTGAGCCGTTCCGGGCGGTCGCGGCGTTGGGTCGGGACGACGGCCGCGTCCGGGAGGGCGGACTGGGTGAGGGACGTGAGGATCGCGTCCGGGCCGATCTCGATGAAGGTCGCCACGCCTTCGGCGGCCAGCGTGTTGATGCCCTCGTGGAAGCGGACGGTGCCTCGGATGTGGTCGGTCCAGTAGTCCGCGCCCTGGGGCTCGGTGGCCCTTCCGGTGAGGTTCGAGATCAGGGGGGTTTGCGGGGTGTTGTAGGTGAGGTCGGCTGTTTGCGCGCGGAAGGTTTCCAGGATCGGGTCCATCAGGGGGGAGTGGAACGCGTGGCTGACCGTGAGGCGGCGGGTTTTGACGCCTTGGGCGGTGAAGTGCGCGGCCAGGTCCGTGGCGGCGGTCTCGGCGCCGGAGATGACGGTCGATGTTGCGCCGTTGATGGCGGCGATGGAGAGGTCGGGGGAGAGGTGGGGCGTTACCTCCTCTGGGGTTGCCTGGACGGCGATCATCGCGCCGCCGGGCGGGAGGCTCTGCATGAGCTTCGCGCGGGTGGTGACCAGGCGCGCGGCGTCCAGGAGGGACAGGACGCCTGCGGTGTGGGCGGCGGCGATCTCGCCGATGGAGTGGCCGATGAGGTGGGACGGTGTGACGCCGAAGCTCGCCAGGAGGCGGGTGAGCGCCGTCTGGAAGGCGAACAGCGTGGTTTGCGTGTAGAGGGTGTCGTTGATCTCGGTGCCGGTGGTGTCGAACATGACCTGCTTGATGGGCAGGTCGAAGTGTTCGCAGATCTCGTCCAGGGCCTCGGCGAAGACCGGGAAGGTCTCGTAGAGCTCGCGTCCCATGCCGGGGCGTTGGGAGCCCTGGCCGGTGTAGAGGAAGGCGACCTTGTCGGTTGGGGAAACCTGGGCTTGGACGACTGCGGGGGACGTCGCGCCCTGCGACAGGGCGGTCAGGCCGGCGATGAGGACGTCCCGGTCCGCGCCGACGACGGCGGCGCGGTGGTCGAACTTGGTGCGCGTGGACGCCAGGGAGTGGGCGATGTCGGGGGCCGGGAGGTTCGGGTGCTCGGTCACGTGGTCGAGCAGGCGGCGGGCCTGGTCCTGAAGCGCTTCCGAAGACTGGGCCGACAGGGGCCACGGGATCGGGCCGGTGGCTTCGGCGGGAGCCGAGGGCTCGGCGGCCGGGGGCTGCTCGATGATGACGTGTGCGTTGGTGCCGGAGATCCCGAAGGACGACACGGCGGCGCGCCGCGGACGGTCGGTCGCGGGCCACGGGGTTGAGGAGCGCAGCAGCTCGACCTGTCCTGCTTCCCAGTCGATGTGCGGGGACGGCGAGTCCACGTGCAGGGTTTGGGGGAGCAGGCCGTTCCGCATGGCCTGCACCATCTTGATGATTCCGGCGACGCCGGCGGCGGCCTGCGTGTGGCCGATGTTCGACTTGATCGAGCCGAGGCGCAGCGGTTCGGATCGGTCCTGGCCGTAGGTGGCGAGCAGGGCGTGGGCCTCGATCGGGTCGCCGAGCGTGGTGCCCGTGCCGTGCGCCTCGACGGCGTCCACGTCCGAAGGCGAGAGGCCGGCGTTCGCGAGGGCCTGGCGGATGACGCGTTCCTGGGACGGCCCGTTCGGTGCGGTCAGCCCGTTGGACGCGCCGTCCTGGTTGATCGCCGAGCCGCGCACGACGGCAAGAATGCGGTGCCCGTTGCGCTGGGCGTCCGACAGGCGTTCGAGAAGCAGGAGACCTGCGCCCTCAGACCAGCCGGTGCCGTCCGCCGACGCGGAGAAGGACTTGCAGCGGCCGTCCGGCGACAGCCCGCGCTGGCGGCTGAACTCGACGAACGTCGCAGGCGTGGACATCACGGTCGCGCCGCCGGCGAGCGCCAGTGTGCACTCGCCGTTGCGCAGCGCCTGGGACGCCAGGTGCAGCGCCACCAGCGAGGACGAGCACGCCGTGTCGATGGTGACGGCTGGGCCCTCCAGCCCGAAGGTGTAGGAGACGCGGCCGGACGCGATGCTCGGCATGCTTCCGTTCCCGACATAGCCCTCGAAGCCGGTCGGTGCGTTCGGGCGGAGCCGCGCGCCGTAGTCGTCGTACATGATGCCGGTGAACACGCCGGTGCGGCTGCCGCGCAGGCCGGACGGGTCGATCCCGGCGCGCTCGAACGCCTCCCAGGCGACCTCCAGCAGCAGCCGCTGCTGCGGGTCGATCGTGAGGGCCTCGCGGGGCGCGATGCCGAAGAACGCCGGGTCGAAGTCGGCGGCGTCGTGCAGGAAGCCGCCTTCGCGCGCGTACGAGGTTCCGGCGCGTTCCGGGTCCGGGTCGTACAGTTCCTCGATGTTCCAGCCGCGGTCGGTGGGGAAGCCGGAGATCGCGTCCGTGCCGTCCGCGACGAGGCGCCACAGGTCCTCGGGCGAGCGCGCGCCGCCGGGGTAGCGGCAGGCCATCCCGACGATGACGATCGGATCGTCGCCGGCAGCGGCGCCCTCCGCGGCGACCGGGGCCGCGACCGGACGCCGCGTCCCGGACAGTTCCGACTCGATGTGCGAGGCGAGCGCGGACGGGTTCGGGTAGTCGAAGATCAGCGTCGTGGGCAGCCGGAGGCCGGTCACGCCGTTGAGGTGGTTGCGCAGCTCGACGGCCGTGAGCGAGTCGAAGCCGAGGTCGCGGAACGAGCGCGCGATGTCCAGGCCGTCGGGCGAGCCGTGCCCGAGGACGGTCGCGACCGCCGACCGCACCAGGCCGAGCGCGTCGCCGGTGTCGGCCGCGGGACGAGCGGTCGGGACGCGCACCAGCCCGCGGTACAGCGGCGGCATCGTCCCGGCGCGGGCCTCGGCGCGCAGCGCGGCCAGGTCCAGGCGGGTCGCGACGACGGCCGGACGGTCGTCCGCCAAGGCCGCGTCCAGCAGGGACAGGCCCAGCTCGGACGAGATCGGCAGGACGCCCGCGCGGGCCCAGCGAGCGCGCTCGCTATCGGACAAGCCAGCGGCCATGCCGCCCGCGTCGGACCACAAGCCCCAGGCGATGGACGTGGCGGGCAGCCCCTCGGCGCGCCGCCGCGCGGCCAGCGCGTCGAGCGCCACGTTGGCGGCGGCGTAGTTGGCCTGCCCCGGGCTCCCGACGATCCCGGCGATCGAGGAGAACAGGACGAACGCCGACAGGTCGCGGGTCAGTTCGTGCAGGTTGAGTGCGGCGTCGGCCTTGGCGCGCATGACCGCGTCCAGGCGCTCGGGGGTGAGCGATGCCAGCAGGCCGTCGTCCAGGATGCCGGCCGTGTGCACGACGGCGGTCACCGGGTGCGCCGCCGGGACGGACGCGAGCAGCGACGCGAGCGCCTCGCGGTCGGCGACGTCGCACGCGGTGATCCGGACGGTCGCGCCCCGCGCGGTGAGGTCGGCCTCCAGCTCCGCCGCGCCCGAGGCGGCCGGGCCGCGGCGGCTGACCAGCAGCAGGTGCCGGACGCCGTGGGCCTCGACGAGATGCCGGGCGACGAGCGCACCCAGCGCGCCCGTCCCGCCCGTGATCATGACCGTCCCGTCGAACGTGCGCCGCGCCGGCGACTCCGAGACGGCGCGGGCCAGGCGCGGCGCGTGGGTGCGGCCGTCGCGAAGCGCGACCTGCGGCTCGTCCCCGGACAGGACGGCAGGCAGCGCCTCGGCGGACGCGTCGGTCCCGTCAACATCGATCAGGACGATCCGTCCCGGGTTCTCCGACTGCGCCGACCGCAGCAGGCCCCACACGGGTGCCAGCTCGGTGTCGATCTCGTCGGAATCCGAAACCGCGACCGCGTTGCGCGTGACGACCGCCAACCGGTCGTCGCCGTTCCGCTCGTCGGCCAGCCAGGTCTGGACGGACGCCAGCGCGTCGTGCAGCGAGGACGGCGTGGCGACCATCGCCTCGGCCGCCGTCCCGCCGATCTCGACCTCCGGCCAGGAGACCTCGAAGAGCGCGTCGGGCCGCTTCTCGGACGCGACCGGAAGCAGGGTCAGCGACCCGACCGAAACAACCGACCCGCCGGACGCGTCGAAACCGCGGACGGCCACGGAGTCGGGCCCGGTCCGGGTGAGGCGCGCCCGCAGCACGCTCGCGCCGGACGCGTCGAGCCGGACGTCCCGCCACGAGAACGGGACGCGAACCGGCGCGTCCGGCGCCTCGTCCAGCAGGAGCGCGTGCAGCGCGGCGTCCAGCAAGGCGGGGTGGACGCCGAACGAAGCGTCCGCCTCCGGCCCGTGCACCTCGGCGAACAGCTCGTCGCCGCGGCGCCACAACCCCCGCAACCCCTGGAATACCGGCCCGTACTCGTAGCCGCGGTCGGCGAGCAGCTCGTACGCGTCGGACAGGTTCACCTCGACGGCGTCGGCCGGAGGCCAGGCCGCCGGGAGCGCCTCGGCCTCAGCCGCGCTCCGGGGGACGAGCGTGCCGGACGCGTGGTTCGTCCACGTGCCCTCCGCACCCTCCGGACGGGAGTGGACGGTGAACTCGCGCCGTCCGGCGTCGTCGGCGCCGACCGCCACCTGCACCCGGACACCACCGCGCGCCGGAACCGGTAGCGGCGCGTGCAGCGTCAGCTCGGACACCTCGCCGTCGGCGCCCGCCGCGTGAAGCGCGAGATCGACGAACGCGGTGCCCGGCAGCAGGACGTTGCCGAGGACGGTGTGGTCGGACAGCCAGCCGTGCGTGGACGCGGCGAGCCGTCCGGTGAACAGGCGACCGCCGTCCGGAAGGTCGTTGACGGCCGCGAGCAGCGGATGCCCGGCCGCGTCCGCCCCGAGACCCGCCACCGAACCGGACGAAGACGGCGCGTCCAACCAGAAGCGGCGCGTCTGGAACGCATACGTCGGCAGATCGACCACGCGCGCGCCGGTCAGCAGCGGCGTCCAGTCGGTCTCGGCGCGGTGCGCGAGCGCGGTGACCAGGGACAGCGGCTCGGAACGGTCGCGGCGCAGGACGGGGACGGCGTCCGCCTCGGGCAGCGCCGAACGGACGAGCGCCGTCAGCACGGCATCCGGCCCGATCTCGATGAACGACGTGACACCGAGCGCGCCCAGCGCCTCCACACCGTCATGGAACCGGACGGTCCCGCGAACGTGGTCGGTCCAGTAGGACGCGTCGAAAGCGCGGTCGGTGGCCAGCGTCGAAACGAACGGGATATGCGGCTCGCCGTACTCAAACCCTTCGATCTCGGCCCGGAACGACTCCAGCATCGGGTCCATCAGCGGCGAGTGGAACGCGTGCGAGACCGTGAGGCGCCGGACACGGCGTCCTTCGGCCGCGAAGCCGTCCGCGATGGCCGCCACCTCGTCCTCCGCGCCCGACAGGACGACCGAGTCCGGGCCGTTCACCGCGGCGATCGCGACCCGCGCGGTGAGCCGCGGCGCGACCTCCGCCTCGGACGCCCGGACGGCGACCATCGCTCCGCCGGACGGCAACTCCTGCATGAGCGACGCCCGAGCGGTGATCAGCCGCGCCGCGTCCCGCAGAGACAGGACGCCGGCGGTGTGCGCGGCGGCGATCTCGCCGATCGAGTGCCCGGCCACGTGCGACGGCGTGACGCCGAACCCGGCGAGCAGCCGGGTCAGCGCGGTCTGGAGCGCGAACAGCGTGGTCTGCGTGTACAGGGTGTCGTTGATCCGCGCGTCGTCGGCGGCGAACATGATCTGCTTGACCGGCAGGTCGATGTGCTCGCACACCTCGTCCAGGGCGGCGGCGAACGCGGGGAACGCCTCGTACAGCCCGCGTCCCATGCCCGAGCGCTGCGAGCCCTGACCGGTGTAGACGAACGCGACCTTCCCGGACGTGACGCTCGAAACGACCGCCGGGGACGGCTGCCCCTGGGCCAGCGCCGCCAGGCCGTCGAGCAGCTCCTCGCGGGAAGCGCCGACGACGGTCGCGCGCTGCTCGAACGTGGCGCGCGTGACGTCCAGGGAACGCGCGACGTCCGCCGGGTGCAGCGAGGGCCGCGCGTCCACGTGGTCGCGGAGGCGCTGAGCCTGCTCGCGCAGGGCTTCCGGCGTCTTCGCCGACAGCGTCCACGGGACGGGCCCGTCGAAACGCGGCTCCTCAGCCGGGTCGTCCTCGGCGGGCTGCTCGATGATGACGTGGGCGTTCGTCCCGGAGATGCCGAAGGACGACACGGCCGCCCGCCGCGGACGGTCCGCCTCCGGCCACGCCTCGGCCCCGGCGAGGAGCGCGACCCGGCCGGACGTCCAGTCCACGCGCGGCGACGGCTCGTCGAGGTGCAGCGTGCGCGGCAGGACGCCGTGCCGCATCGCCTCGACCATCTTGATGATCCCGGCGACACCCGCGGCGGCCTGCGTGTGCCCGATGTTCGACTTGATCGACCCGAGGCGCAGCGGCTCTTCGCGATCGCGTCCGTAGGTGGCGAGCAGCGCTTGGGCCTCGATCGGGTCGCCCAGCGTCGTGCCCGTCCCGTGCGCTTCGACCGCGTCCACGTCGGCGGGCGACAGGCCGGCGTTCGCGAGCGCCTGGCGGATCACCCGCTCCTGGGACGGTCCGTTCGGCGCGGTCAGCCCGTTGGACGCGCCGTCCTGATTGATCGCCGAGCCGCGCACGACCGCGAGCACGCGGTGCCCGTTGCGCTGCGCGTCCGACAGGCGTTCCAGGAGCAGCAGGCCAGCGCCTTCGGACCAGCCGGTGCCGTCCGCCGAAGCGGAGAACGACTTGCAGCGGCCGTCCGGCGACAGCCCGCGCTGCTGAGCGAACTCCACGAACATCCCCGGCGTGGACATCACGGTCACACCGCCCGCCAGCGCCAGCGAGCACTCGCCGCTCCGCAGCGCCTGCGCGGCCTGGTGCAGCGCGACCAGCGACGACGAGCAGGCCGTGTCGATCGTGACCGCCGGGCCCTCCAGCCCGAACGCGTAGGAGATCCGCCCCGACGCCACGCTGACCGTGCTGCCCGTGAGCAGGTAGCCGCCGAGGCCGTCGCCGCCCTCGGCCAGCCGCGGGCCGTACTCCTGGGCCATCGCGCCGACGAACACGCCGGTCGGGCTGCCGCGCAGCCCGGACGGGTCGATCCCGGCGCGCTCGAACGCCTCCCACGCGACCGTGAGCAGCATCCGCTGCTGCGGGTCCATGGCCGCGGCCTCGCGCGGGTTCAGGCCGAAGAACTCGGCGTCGAAGTCGGCGGCGCCGTCCAGGAAGCCGCCGTGGCGGGTGTAGGTGCGTCCGGGGACGCCGGGCTCGGGGGAGTAGAGGGCGTCCAGGTCCCAGCCGCGGTCCTCGGGGAAGCCGCCGACGACGTCCGCGCCGTCCGCGACGAGCCGCCACAGGTCCTCGGGCGAGCGCGCGCCGCCGGGGTAGCGGCACGCCATCCCGACGATCACGATCGGGTCGGCCTCGTCCGCGGCGGGCGCGGCGGCGAGCGGGGCGGCAGGGCCCGACGCGACGACCAGCTCGCACAGCCGCCGGGCCAGCGCGTCCGGGCTCGGGTGGTCGTAGACCAGGGTGTCGGGCAGCGCCAGGCCGGTCGCGTCGGCCAGCCGGTCGCGCAGCTGCACGGCCATGGACGAGTCCATGCCGAGGTCGCG
This sequence comes from Actinomadura rupiterrae, assembly GCF_024172125.1. Taxonomy (GTDB): domain Bacteria; phylum Actinomycetota; class Actinomycetes; order Streptosporangiales; family Streptosporangiaceae; genus Spirillospora; species Spirillospora rupiterrae. The sequence goes on along the minus strand of NZ_JAMZEA010000015.1, from coordinate 67,193 downwards.
GAACGCCCGGTCGGCGTCCACGGTGTCGGCGCTCAGGTGCCCGAGGACGATCGCCGTGCGGAGCCGGACCAGCTCGCGCGCCTCGCGCCGCCGCTCGTCCTCCGGAAGCGCCGCCAGCCGCTCGGCCCAGGTCGGACCGGTTTCGGCCGCCTGCACGGCCTCGACCCCGACGCGCGACGCGACCCCGACGCGCGGCACGCCCTCGACGCGGGGCGCGACCGCCTCGTAGTCGGACGTCACGTCCGGCCAGTAGCTCTCGCGCTGGAAAGCGTACGTCGGCAGCGGCACGCGGCGGGCCGGACCGGCGGTGAACAGCCCCGTCCAGTCCACGTCCACGCCGTTGACGTGCAGCTGCGCGAGCGAGGTGTGCAGGGCGGGCCAGGACTCCTCGCGCCGCCGCAGCGAACCGACGATCAGCGCGTCCGGCAGCGTCTGCCCGAGGCCGAGCGTCAGGACCGGATGCGGGCTGGACTCCACGAACGTGCCGAAACCGGCGTCCGCGAGGGCTCGCACGGTCGGCTCGAACAGCACCGGCTGCCGCAGGTTGGAGTACCAGTACTCGGCGTCGAGGGTGGTCGTGTCCACGGCCGTGCCGGTGACCGTCGAGTAGAACGCTACGTCCGACGGCAGCGGTGTCACTTCGGCGAGCTGGTCGAGCAGCTCGTCCCGGATCGCCTCAACGGCGGGCGAGTGCGAGGCGAAGTCCACGGCCGGGACGGCCTTGGCGCGCACGCCGGACGCCTCGCACGAGGCCAGCAGCTCGGAGACGGCGTCCGGGGTCCCGGCGACGACCGACGTGCCGGGGCCGTTGACGGCCGCGACGCTCAGCCGGTCGCCGTAGGGCGCGATCAGCGCGGCGACCTCGGCGGCGGGCAGCGGCACCGACGCCATCGCGCCGGTGCCCGCCAGCGCCATGATCGTCCGGCTGCGGAGCGCCACGATCCGGGCCGCGTCGGCCAGGCCGAGCGCGCCGGCGACGTGCGCGGCGGCGATCTCGCCCTGCGAGTGCCCGACGACCGCGTCCGGCCGGACGCCCAGCGACTCCCACACCCGCGCGAGCGACACCATCATCGCGAACAGCGCGGGCTGGACGACGTCCGCGCGGTCCAGCGACGGCGCGTCCGCGTCCCCTTCGAGCAGGGCGGTCAGCGACCAGCCGGTGTGCGGGAGGAGCGCGGCGTCGCACGCCTCGACCGACGCGCGGAAGACCGCCGACGTGCGCAGCAGCTCGCGGGCCATCTCCTCCCACTGCGAGCCCTGGCCGGGGAAGACGAACGCGACCTTGCCGCGGTCGCGGACGACGCCGGTGACCAGGCCCGGCGCCTCGTCCCCGGCCCGGAGCGCGGCGAGCTGCGCGGCGTGGTCCGGGCCGAGGACGACCGCGCGGTGCTCGAAGTGCGTGCGCGTGGTGGCCAGCGACCACGCGGTGTCGTAAGCGGGGTGCCGCGACGCGACCTCGCCGAGCCGGGCCGCCTGCTCCCGCAGCGCGGCGGCCGTGCGCCCCGAGACCGTCCAAGGCACCCGCGGTGCCTCGTCCGACGCGTCCACACCCACGCTTTCCGCAGCACCGCGCGCGCCTTCCGGCGCCTGGTCCGCGGCTTCCGGGGTGCCGCCGAGGACGATGTGGCAGTTCGTCCCGCCGACGCCGAACGAGCTGACGCCGGCCAGCACGGGCGCGCCGTCCGGCCACGGGCCGTGCGAGGTCTGGACGCGCAGGTTCAGCGCCTCGGGGTCGATGCGCGGGTTCGGCGTCTCGTAGTTGAGGCTCGGCGGGATCTCCCGGTGCCGGACGCTCAGCGCGGTCTTGATCAGCCCGACGATGCCAGCCGCGCCCTCCAGGTGCCCGACGTTCGTCTTCGCCGAGCCGACCAGCACCGGCGATCCGGCCGGGCGCGCCGCGCCGTACACCGCGCCGACCCCGGCCGCCTCCAGCGGGTCGCCGGTCGGGGTGCCGGTGCCGTGCAGCTCGACGTAGGGGACCGACGCCGGGTCCACGCCCGCGTCCGCGCAGGCCGCGCGCAGCACCTCCGCCTGCGCCTCCGCGCTCGGGACGGTCAGCCCGTCGGTCGCGCCGTCGTTGTTGACCGCGCTGCCGAGGATCACCCCGTACACCGGGTCGCCGTCCTCCAGCGCGGCCGCCAGGGGCTTCAGCACGACCACGCCGCCGCCCTCGCCGCGCACGTAGCCGTTGGCGCGGGCGTCGAAGGTGTGGCAGCGGCCGTCGGGGGACAGCCCGCCGAACCGTCCGGCGATCTCCGCGCCCTCGGGCGCGAGGTTCAGCGCGACGCCGCCCGCCAGCGCCAGCGTCGTCTCGCCCTTGCGCAGGCTCTCGGCGGCCAGGTGCACCGCGACCAGCGAGGACGACTGCGCCGAGTCGATCGCGAGGCTCGGCCCGCGCAGGCCCAGCGCGTAGGAGACGCGGTTGGCGATGACACCGCGGTTCAGGCCGGGCAGCGAGTGGTGGGTGACCGCGCCGCCGCGCCGCGCGAGCGCCATGTAGTCCGCGGCGATCGCGCCCGCGAACACGCCCGTCGCGCTGTCGCGCAGCGCGGACGGGACGATCCCGGCGTCTTCGAGCGCCTCCCAGGCCAGCTCGGCGAACAGCCGCTGCTGCGGGTCGGTCGCCACGGCCTCGCGCGGGGACATCCCGAAGAACGCCGCGTCGAAGCCGTCCACCCGGTCCAGGAAGCCGCCGTGCCGCAGCCCGGCGCGGTGCCGCTCGGGCGCGTCCGGCAGCACCGCGTCCGGGTCCCAGCGGTCCGGCGGGACCTCGGTGACCGCGTTCCGGCCGTCGCGCAGCAGCTCCCAGAACGCGCCGGTCCCGGCGGCCTGCGGCAGCCGGCACGCGATGCCGACGATCGCGACGGCGCCCTGGCCGGGCCGTGCGCCCGTGGCGGCCGGTTCGGCCTGTGCGCCGGGGACGGGCCCGGAGCCGTGGACAAGATCACTCGACATGGCGGCGAGCGCCTCCCTCGCGCGAATGGTGACGGAACGGGATGGTGAAAGGACGAGCCGATGGCAGGACGGGATGGAAGCGGGCGAGATGGGACGGCGCGGGAACGCGCCCCGAAGGCCGATCGTCGGCCCCGCCGCGCTCCGGTCGCTACCCGTAGCGCCCCCTAGGCCCGTCCACGTCCCCCGGCGTGCTCGCGCGCCCGGCGCCGCCGTGCGGGGAGGTGACCCCTAGCCTCCCCTAACCCGTGCTCAGAGGGGTTGTGCGGGCGCGGGACGCGCGGCGACGGTGGACCTCGATCGACCGATCCGCCCGGCGACGCCGTCCGGGGCCCGGGTCACGCCACGTGAGGAGGAGCCGCATGACGATGGTCGCTGGTGCGGACGCGCCGGAGGCGGACGCCCTGAAGGCGGGCGCCCCGGCCGCCGGGGCGGGGAGTCCGGCCGACATGCGGTCGGGCGTCGCCGAGCTGCGCGAGATGAAGGCCGAGGCCGAGCGCGGCCCGTCGCCCGAGGCGACCCGGCGGCAGCACGCCAAGGGGAAGCTGACCGTCCGCGAGCGGCTGGAGCTGCTGTTCGACCCGGGCAGCTTCCAGGAGGTCGAGCAGCTGCGCCGGCACCGCGCGACCGGGTTCGGCCTGGAGGACCGCCGCCCCGCCACCGACGGCGTGGTCACCGGCTGGGGCCTGGTCAACGGCCGGACGGTGTTCGCCTACGCGCACGACTTCCGGGTGTTCGGCGGCTCGCTCGGCGAGGCGCACGCCGCCAAGATCCACAAGCTGATGGACCTGGCCGAGGCGGCGGGCGCGCCGCTGGTCGGGCTGAACGACGGCGCGGGCGCGCGGATCCAGGAGGGCGTCACCGCGCTTGCCGGGTACGGCGGGATCTTTCGCCGCAGCGTCAAGGCGTCCGGGGTGATCCCGCAGATCAGCGTGGTGCTCGGCCCGTGCGCGGGCGGCGCGACCTACTCCCCGGCGCTGACCGACTTCGTGTTCATGGTGCGGGAGACCGCGCAGATGTACATCACCGGCCCGGACGTCGTCGGGGCCGTCACCGGCGAGAGCATCACGCACGAGGAGCTGGGCGGCGCGGAGATGCACGGCACGGTCTCCGGCGTCGCGGCGATCGTCTGCGACGACGAGGCCGAGTGCCTCGCCGAGGTCCGCTACCTGCTGTCGATGCTGCCGGCCAACAACCGCGAGCTGGCGCCCGTCGCGTTCACCGCCGACCCGGCCGACCGGAGCTGCGACGCGCTGCTCGACCTCGTCCCGCCCAACCCCAAGCAGTCCTACGACGTGCGGGACGTGATCCGCGAGATCGTCGACGACGGCGAGGTGTTCGAGGTGCACGCGCGCTGGGCCACCAACCTGGTCTGCGCGCTCGCCCGGCTGGACGGCCACGTCGTCGGCGTCGTCGCGAACCAGCCGTCGGTGTACGCGGGGGTGCTGGACATCCCGGCGAGCGAGAAGGGCGCGCGGTTCGTCCAGTTCTGCGACGCGTTCAGCATCCCGCTGGTGACCCTCGTGGACGTCCCGGGCTTCCTGCCCGGCAAGGACCAGGAGTACGGCGGCATCATCCGGCACGGCGCCAAGCTGCTGTACGCCTACTGCAACGCGACCGTCCCGCGCGTCCAGGTCATCATGCGGAAGGCGTACGGCGGCGCGTACATCGTGATGGACTCCCGGTCGATCGGCTGCGACCTGTCGTTCGCGTGGCCCACCAACGAGATCGCGGTGATGGGCGCCGAGGGCGCGGCGAACGTGGTGTTCCGCCGCGAGATCGCCGCCGCGCCCGACCCGGACGAGGCCCGCGCGCAGCGCATCAAGGAGTACAAGCAGGAGCTGATGCACTCCTACTACGCCGCCGAGCGCGGCCTGGTGGACGACGTGATCGACCCCGCCGACACGCGCCGGGTGCTGATCCGGTCGCTGGCGATGCTCCGCACCAAGGACGCGCCGCTGCCGTCCCGCAAGCACGGCAACCTGCCGCTGTGAGCGCCGCGCCGATGCCGGAAGCCGCGCCGAGGACAGGAGCCGCGCCGGTGACGGGAGCCGCGCGGGCGGACGAGCCCCTGCTGCGGGTGGTGCGCGGCGCGCCCAGCGACGAGGAGCTGGCGGCGTTGACCGTTGCGGTGCTGGCCGTCGTCCGGGCGCGGAATGCGGGCGGTGCGCCCGACGGCGCGGCGTCCCCGCCGGCGCCGGGCTGGGTGCGGCCCCGGTCGTACCGTCCGCCCGGGGCCTGGGGCTCGCCGACCACGCGAGCCGCCCCAGCCCCGCGCATGTGAAGGACCCCGCCCGATGGCCCCGAACGCCCCCGACCACCCCGACCGGCCCGGCGTCCCCGATCAGCCCGGCGTCCCGGATCGGCCTGGCCCGCCCGATCGCGCCGTCGTCCGCGGGCTGCGCGGCGACTCACGCGGCAAGGTGCTGCTGGTGTGCCTGCCCGACCGGGACCTGTGCCCGGAGCGGCTGCGCGCGCTCGCCGAGATGCTCGCGCCCTCGATCGACGTGGCGGCCGTGGACGAACCGGACGCCGACCACCGGATCGGCGGCCCGCCCATGCGCGGCACGGCCGAGCGCGCGGACCGGGCCGCGGCGGCGCTGCGCGGCCTGACCGACCGTCCGCTGGTCCTGTTCGGGCACGGGACGGAAGCGGTGCTGGCCTTCGAGATCGCCCGCCGCCTGGAGCGCGGCCCGGGCGCCGGACCGGTCGCGGTGTTCGCGGCGGGCTGCCGCGCCCCGTCCCTCTTCCGCCTGGACGTCCCCGAAGGACCGCACCTCCCAGGGGCGGACGACGAGGCCGCCGGGCCGCTCGCCGACGTCGTCCCCCTGCGCGCACGCGGCCGCCGCACCCGCTTCACCGGCGCCGAATGCCACCACACCCCCGCCCCCCATGCCCCCGGCCACCGCGACGCGGACTGCCGCCACGAGCCCGGGCATCGCGATGCGGAGTGCCGCCACGACCCCGGCCATCGCGATGCGGAGTGTCGGCACGACCCCGGCCATAGCGAGGCGGACTGCTGCCATGAGGCCGAGGTCCACGAGGCGGAGCGGCACCTGGAGCTTGTTCGGGCGCCGCGCGCGCCGGCAGACCTCTACACCTGCGGTGAGGACGACAAGGTGCGGGCGGGGATTCTCGCGCTCGGCGCCAGTCGCGACCCCAGGGCGCGGGTCGCGGACGTCCTGGCGTGGGCCGGGCACACCACCGGGGCGTTCGAGTTCAGGATCTTCCCCGGCGGGCCGCGCATCCTGCACGAGCACCTCCCGCACGTGGCGAACGCGGTGACCGACTTCCTCCTGCCCGTGATCGTCGGCGGCGTCCTGGACCCGGGCGGGCCCGAGCCCGAGCCGCTCGGCTAGCGTGCCGCGCTCGTCCCGCGGCTCACACCGCCTCCGAGCTGTCGGCGTGCGCGCCTTCGAGCAGCTGCTCGCGGTTGCGGATGCCCATCTTGCGGTACACGCGGGTGAGGTGCTGCTCGACCGTGCTGACCGTGATGAACAGCCGGTCGGCGATCTCGCGGTTGGTGTAGCCCTGCGCGGCGAGCACCGCGACCCGCCGCTCGGAGTCGCTGAGCTTGGCGAACGTGCTCTGCTCGGCGCGCGCCGCGGCGCCGCGCGGGCCGCCCTGCGAGCGGCCGGGTCCGGTGCGTCCCGCGCCGACGCTGCGCGGCGAGGCGGATGGCAGCAGCGCCTGGCACATGGCCTCGGCATGGCAGCTCTTGGCGATCCGCCAGGCGCGCCGCGAGGTCGTCCTGGCGCGTCCCTTCTCCCCGAGCCGCTGGTAGGTGCGGCTCATGTCGGCGAGGACGGCCGCCGCCTCGTACCGCGCTCCGGCCGCCTCCACCAGCCGGAGCGCCTCCTGCAGGAGGGCGGGCCGCTCGGCCGCCGGGCGGACGGACGCCAGCGCGTGCAGCGCCATCCCGCGCGAGCGGACGAGCCCGGTGTCGGGTTCGGCGAGCTGCTCCTCGACGAGCCGGGCGGCCCGGTCGCGGTCGCCGAGCCGCAGCCACGCCTCGGCGGCGCCGAGCCGCCAGGGCGCGATCGCGGGGGTGTCGAGGTTCCAGCGGCGCATCAGCGCGCCGCACTCCAGGAAGTCCGACAGCGCCATGGCGGTGTCGCCGGTGGCGAGGTGGTGGCGTCCGCGCGCGTACAGGTAGTGCAGGCCGGTGCGGGTCAGGAACAGCTCCGGCGGGGGCTCCTCCGCCAGCCGCCGCGCGGCGGCCTGGTGGTCGCCGATCGCCGTGTGCGCCTCGGCCAGCACGGCGACCGCGGCGGCGGCGCCGAGGTTCCAGCGCGGCCCGGACAGCCGGGCGTGCGCCGCCTCCGCCAGCCGGACGGCGTCGGCGAGCCGCCCCCGGCGCAGCGCGATCAGCGCGCCGATGCAGTCCAGGATCGCGCGCCAGGCGGGCGCGTCGCGGCGCTCCATGTCGGCCTGGAACCGCTCGTACCACTCGGCGGCGTCCTCGATGCGCTCTGCGTAGCACAGCGCCAGCAGCGCCGACGGGAAGCCGCGCGGCGTCCAGGACGGCCGGGTCAGGCTGTCCTGCAGCGCCCGGACGGCGACGGCGACGGCGTACTCGTCGGCGCCGCGCTCCAGCACCAGGTTGAGGGCGTTGCGGGCGCGCGCGGACGAGGCGGCCGTGACCAGCGGCGGCGCGGACGGCTGGGACCGTCCGGCCCGCTCGTTCACGCCGGGGAAGTCGGACGCGAGGAGCTGGCGGGTGTTGTCCAGCGTCTCGGCCAGCTCGCCGTCGGCCGCGCCCGGCTCGCCCGCGCGGCCCTCGACCCGGTCGACGACCTCCATCGCGTCGTCGAAGTGCAGGTGGAACAGCAGGCCCTCGGCGACCGGCAGCGCCTCGGGTCCGGACAGCAGCCCGGACGCGACCGGCTGCTTGAGCGCGAGGAAGTGCCGCGCCGACTCGGCGGGCCGCGACTGCCACCGGACGGCCGTCCGCTGCGCCCGCACCGACGCGCGCTGCGCGTCCCGCGAGCAGCTCTCCTCGGCCAGCTCCAGGCAGCGCAGGCCGCGCGCGACGTCGCCCTCGGCGAGGGCGCGGCCGGCGGCGTCCCGCAGGGTGCGCGGCACCCAGTCCTCGCGCAGCGGGCCCGCCTGCAGCAGGTGCTCGGCGACGGCGGGGGTGCCCGCGCCGTCGTCGTGCAGCAGCCGGGCCGCGCGGTGCCGCAGCAGCGTCGCCTCCTCGTGCGGGGTCTCGGCCAGCACCGCCTGCCGGACGCCCGGGCTGCGGAACAGCCCGCCGTCCAGCACCCCGACGCCGGTCAGCAGCCGCAGGAACCGGCCCGCCAGGACGGGGTCGAGGCCGCTGAGCCGGCCGACCAGGGCGGGCCGCGCGGGGGCGTCGAGCAGGGCGGCGCTGCGCGCGACGCGCAGCGCGCTCGGGCCGAGCCGGTGCAGGCACGCCAGGATCGTCTGGTGGAAGACGTGCCCGGTCGGCATCCCCTCGTCCACGAGCGTGCGCGCGAGCAGCGGGTTGCCGCCGCTCAGCCGGTGCACCTCGGCGACGTACCGGTCGGCCGGGACGCCCGAGACCCGCGCGGCGACCAGGTCGCGCACGCCCGCGCGGGACAGCGGCTCCAGGTGGAAGCGCTGGGCGTTCGGCCGGGACAGCAGGTCGTGCAGGACGCGCGGCGGCTCCTCGTCCACGGTCTCGCCGAGCGCGACCACCAGCGTGACCGGCAGCCGGGGGAGCCGCTGCGCCAGGTGCAGCAGGCCGAGCAGGGACGCGGGGTCGGCGTGCTGGACGTCGTCCACGGTGATCAGGACGGGCCGCTCGGCGGCCAGCCCGGCGATGATCCGGTGCGCGCGGGCCGCGACGGCCGCCTCGTCCTCGGCGGGACCGGTAGGACCGGCGGGACCGGCGGGATCGGCCGGATCGCCGAGGTCGTGGACGTGCGCCGGGTGCAGGAGTTGGCTGAGCACGCCGTGCGGGACGCCGGCCTCGTGCGGCGAGCCCGCCGCGCCGAGGACGGTCCGTCCGGCGGCGGTGGCGCGTTCCGCGAGGGCGTGCAGCAGGGCGGTCTTCCCCATCGCGGTCGCCCCGGTGACGGTGGCGAGGGCGCCGCGGCCGGCCGCGGACCGGTCCATCAGTTCGTCGAGTCGTTCCAGAATTCCTGTGCGCTCCACCAACACCGCTGCGCTACCCCTTGCCGGATCGCGAACCGGGAGCCGAATTCCGGTGGTGGCCGGATCCGGACATCGAACCTGTCATTCAACTGAGGGACAAGGCCATTCTTTTGTCGCTCCGGGAGCAGATTATTCGCCGCGTTGTGCTCCGGGTACCCCTAGGGGGCGGGGGGTCACCCCTAGCGGCCCCTTGTCGCCCAGTGGTCAAGTCCGCTGACCGCAACAGTGGTTAACCGTGCCGACCACTGCGGCGCGCCCGGTCCGCATTCCGGCAACGAAAGGCGCGTGCCGGTGGCGGCACGGTCGGTGATCAGCCGCACGTGGCCGGGGGTGCGCGGGGAAGTACCGCCGGATGTTACCGTCGCCCAACATGGGTCGGGTTAATTGTAAGATCGGCGACTGTGATGTGCGCCACGCCGACATGAACTTGTTTCGCAATTTTATTCGGCGTTAACGCGGACGCCTCCGGGGCGCGCGGAAAGTGTCGATGGGCGGTTACCGCATCCGAGGAGACGGGCGCGAATCGGCGTTTTCGGGTCCGTTATGCGAGTTCGGCGATCGCCGTGGCGACCAGGCCGTCCGCGACCAGCCAGCGGCCGGAGTAGCCGACCGGCAGCGGACCCTCGCCGGGCCCGGCCGGGCGCACGATGCGGACGGCGAACGTCCCGTCCGGGACGAGCGTGATGTCGGCCCCTTCGAAGTCCAGCCAGAGCCGCGTCTTCGGGAACCACGCCTTGTAGACGGCCTCTTTCGCGCTGAACAGCAACCGGTCCCAGTAGACGCCGGGGCTCGTGCGGCTCAGCGCCGCGTGCCGGGACGCCTCGGACGGCAGCGCGATCGCCTCGAACACGCCGTCCGGAAGCGGCGCGTGCGGCTCGGCGTCGATGCCGACGGCCGCGACCGCCGCCGCATGCGCCACCGCCGCCGCCCGGTACCCGTCGCAGTGCGTCATGCTGCCCACGACGTCCGCCGGCCAGGTCGGCGCTCCGCGTTCACCGGGCGGCAGCGCGGCCGGCGGCAGGCCGATGCCGGCCATGGCCTGGCGCGCGCACGCCCGCACCGACGCGTACTCGCGCCGCCGCTTGTCCACGGCCCGCGCGACCGCGGCCTCCTCGCCCGGGAGCAGCGGCGCGTCCTCGGGGGCGCCGAACTCCTCCACGACCGCCACGGCGTCCGGCAGCAACTTCTCGATCATGCCCGTCCGCCTAGGAGAGGGCGCCGGGGAACACCGGACGCGGCCTGGCGGGCCCGCCCCGGTGCTTCCACTCGCGCGGGTAGCCCACCGACACCTCCTCGAACCGGACGCCGTCGTACACGGTCGTCCGGGGGATGTGCAGGTGCCCGTACACCACGGCCGCCGCGTCGTACTTCAGGTGCCAGTCGGCCGTCAGCTCGGTCCCGCACCACTGCGCGAACTCGGGGTAGCGCAGCACGCGCGTCGGCTCCCGGACGAGCGGCCAGTGGTTGATCAGCACGGTCGGCAGGTCGGTGTCGCGGGTCGCCAGCCGCCGCGCGGAGTAGGCGACGCGGGCGCGGCACCACTCGTCCCGCCCGGTGTACGGGTCCGGGTGCAGCAGGTACTCGTCGGTGCACACGATCCCGGCCTTGTGCGCGATCTCCAGCGCCTCCTCCTTGGTGGACGCGCCGTCCGGACGGAAGGTGTAGTCGTACAGCAGGAACAGCGGCACCAGCTGCACCGGGCCGCCTGCGCCGCGCCACACCGGGTACGGGTCCTCGGGCGTGTGCACGCCGAGGCGGCGGCACACCTCCACCAGGTGCAGGTAGCGCTCCTCGCCGCGGCGCTGGTCGGGGTCGTCGCGCGGCGTCCACAGCTCGTGGTTGCCGGGCGCCCACACCACGGTCGCGAACCGCTCGGCGAGCGTGCTCAGCGCCCACTCGACGTCCGCGGCGCGCTCGGCCACGTCGCCCGCGACGATCAGCCAGTCGGCCGGGTCGTCCGGGGTGAGGGCCGCGAGGTGCTCGCGGTTCTCGGCGTATCCGATGTGCAGGTCACTGGTCGCGAGCAGGGTGCCGGGCACGGGCCGCCTTCCTTTTGCAGCCGCCCGCATGGCCGCGTTCCGGTGCGGACGCGGGCTGATCAACCCCTCCATCCTTGGTCGAACCCTCCGCCCGCGCAAGGGGAGCGCGGACGGCCCGGGGCGGCTAGGGGGGTGACATCGGGGTCGCGGGTCCGGATGATGTCGGAACGTCCGGACTCGGCGTCCGGTCGGCGGAGGAGGCGCGATGCCGGTTCCCACACGACGGCTTCTTCGCGGGTTCGCGCTGGTGGCCGCGTCGGCGGCGGTCCTGCCGGCGGTGCCGCCCGCAGCCGTGTCGGCCCAGCCCGGCGGACCCGCCGGACGGGCGGGGCGCGCGCCCGCACCGGGTGGGCCGGGCGCCGGATCCCACTTCGACCTTGCGCGGAAGGACTGCGTCGGGACGGCCCGGAGCAGCGCCTCGAAGGTCTGGTACACGGTCGCGGGCGGCGTCCTGTCGGACGTCTACGAACCGACCATCGACAACACGAATGTCGAGACGATGCAGTACGTCGTCACCGACGGGAGGACCTTCACCGAGCTCCAGGCCCGCGACACGACCTACACCGTCGCGACCGACCCGTCCGGGATGGCCTGCACGGTCACGGCGTCCAGCAAGAACGGCCGGTACCGGATCACCACCACCTACGTCACCGACCCGGCCCGCGACGCGGTGGTGATGAGCACGCGCGTCCAGCCCGCGAACCTGCGCCTCTACGTGCGGCTCGACACCAACGTCAACGGGAACGGCGGCGGCGGGACGACCAACGGCGGAGCCGACAGCGGCGTCGTGGACGCATCGACGGGCGCGCCGGTCGTATCCGACACGAACACGGTCACCAATGCCGCCAACCGCGACTACGCCGTCCCGACGCATCTGGCGCTCCGCGCTCAGCGTGCCCTGCCCGAGGCGAGCGTCGGCTATGCCGGAACGGACAGCGACGGCCTTTCCCAGTTGGACGCCAAACACGAGCTGACCCCGGCCTATCCGTCCGCGCCGAACGGCAATGTCGTCGCGACCGCGCGGTTGCCGATCGACAAGGACGGCCAGGTCACTTTCGCACTCGGATTCGGACGGTCGGCGTCGTCCGCGCTCGCCACGGCCGATTCGGCGGCGTCGCATCCGTTCCCGTCGACTTTCGGCACGTACCAAGCGGGATGGCGCGCCTATGACGCCCAGTTGCGCAAACCGCCCGCCGGATTGGACGCCAAGCTGCGCGACGCGTACTGGCTGTCGGTGAACGTGCTGAAGGCCAGCGAGGACAAGACGTTCCCGGGAGCGGTCGTGGCGTCCCTGGCCAGCCCTTGGGGGCAGGCGGTGGACGCGGGTGACGCACCCGGCGGCAAGGCCGTGTATTTCGGCTCGTACCGCGAGGTGTTCTCGCGCGACCTTTATGAGGCGTTCACCGGACTGCTCGCGGCGGGCGATGCGACGACGGCACGCGCCACGGCCCGGTTCCTGCTGGAACGCCAGCAGCAACCGGACGGGCGCATGCCGCGCAACTCGCTGCTGAACGGAAAGACCGCGCCCGATACCGGAGGCGACCAGCTCGACGAGTCCGCCTACCCGCTCCTGATGGCCCAGCAGGCCGGGTTGGCCGACGACGCTTCGCTGTGGCCGCACGTCCGGGGCGCGGCGGACTTCGTGGTCGCGCACGGGCCGTCCTTCGGCGTCGAGCGCTGGGAGGAGCAGTCGGGGTACTCGCCGTCCACGATCGCCGCCGAGACCGCGGGCCTGGTCGCCGCCGGGAGCATCGCCGACCGGCACGGCGACGCGGCCCGCGCCCGGCTCTACCGCGCGACCGCCGACCGCTTCGCCCGCTCGGTCAAGGGCTGGACGGTCACCACGTCCGGGCCCTACGCGGCGCGCTACTTCCTGCGGCTGTCGCGCAACGGCGACCCGGACGCGGCCGTGTCCTACAACCTCGGCAACGGCGGACCGACCGAGGACCAGCGCCGCGTCGTGGACGCGGGGTTCCTCGAACTGACCCGGCTGGGCGTCCTGCCCGCGCGCGACCCCGACGTGCTCGCCTCGCTCGGCGCCGTGGACAAGGCGCTGAAGCGGACGACCCCGTCCGGCGCCGGCTGGTACCGCTACGGCAGCGACACCGCCGGAACCGAGGACGGCTACGGCGACTGCTACGAACCCGACCCGACCTCGTGCGCGCCCACGGGACGTCCATGGCCGCCGTCCAACACCGGCTCCGGGCACCTGTGGCCGGTTCTGGCGGGCGAGCGCGCCGAGCAAGCCTTGCAGACCGGTGACAGCGCAGGCGCCCGCGACCTGCTGACCGCGATGCGCGGCATGGCGTCCGGGACGGGCCTGGTCCCCGAGCAGGCATGGGAGGACCCCGACGCCGCCGCCTCGCCCTACGGGACGGACCCGGCGACCGCCTCGATCGGCTTCCGCGCCGGCGGCCCGGCGGGCTCGGCGTCGCCGCTGACCTGGGCGCAGTCGCAGCTGGCCCGGCTCGTTCTGGGGCTCGGCGCGGGACGTCCGGTCGAGCAGCCCGCCCTCGTGCGCGCGCGATACGTCGACCACGGCATGCCGGACGCCGCGCCGCTCGCGCTCACCGCGCCCGACGACGGCTCCAGCGTGGACGGGACGACCGTCACCGTGCGCGGCACGACCGCTCCGGGCGCGACCGTCGATGTCGTCGCCACGCCCGTCGATACCGGCGGAGCGTCGCAGACCGTGTCGGTGACGGCGGGCGCGGACGGCGCGTTCCAGGCGCAGGCGCCGGTCGCGTTCGGCGAGGTCGCCCTGACCATCGCGGCGACGACGTCCGACGGACGCACCGCCTCCGCGCAGCGGACGGTCACCGGCGAGATCGTCGGCGGGACGACCGTCCTGGACGCCACCGACCCCGACAACGACGACAACGGACCCGGCACCTACCGCTACCCGACCGCCGCCGACTTCCATCCGGGCGCCTTCGACCTGCAGCGCTTCCAGGTGCTGACCGATGCGAACAACGTCTACCTGCGGACGACCCTGCGGGACCTGACCGCGACCTTCGGCAACCAGATCGGCGCGCAACTCCTGGACGTCTACGTGCAGGACCCGTCCGTCGCGAACCGCTCGACCGCCGCCGCGTTCCCGCAGCGCAACTACGGGGTCGCCGCCCCGGACGCCTGGACGCAGCGCGTCGAGGCCGAGGGCTTCGCCGCACCGGTCTGGACGACCGCGGACGGCACGGCGCGGCAGGGGATCGCGGTCAGGTCGTCCGGAACGACCCGGACGATCACGATCGCGCTGCCGAAGGCGACGTTCGGCACGCCGGGGGAGGGCTGGAAGTTCGCGGTCGTCCTCACCGGCCAGGACGGCTACAGCGCCGACCGCGCCCGCGGCTTCGCCGCCACACCGCAGCCGTACCAGTTCGGCGTGTGCGCGCCCGGGGAATCCGCTCCGATCTGCGCGAGCGACCCGGGCGGCGTCCCGAAGGCCCTCGACGTCCTCACTCCGGCGGGCGTCTCCCAGGCCGACGAACTGGACCCGACGCGCGGCCCGGTCACCCTCCACGCGGTGACAGTGCCGTAACGGCCGCGTACGACGGAAACGGCCGTCCGCCCCTCGGAGCCAGGGGCGGACGGCCGTTCACCGGGCGTCGGACGGGGACGCGTCAGGCGGGGACGTCGTCGGTCTCGGCCTGGGCGGCGACGGACTTCGTGCCCTCGTGGCCGATCGCCAGGCCGCTCGCCGGGTCGAAGAAGTGCAGCCGGGTCGTGTCGATCGCCAGGTCGACGGTCTGGCCGGGGCGGACGTGCGAGCGGGAGTTCACCCGGGCCGTCCAGAGGGCCTTGTTGTCGGTGAGCGGGATCGCGCCGTCGCCCTCGCCCTCGGCGGCGTCCTCGGCCAGGTCGGCGGTGTCCTTGTGCTCGACCGGCGGGGCGTCGATGGTGAAGATGACGTTGATCTCGCTGCCCAGCTCCTCGGTCACCGTGCTCTTGACGGTGATCGGGGCCCAGTCCTCCTTGGCGTGCCCGGAGTCCTCGAAGTCCGACGGGCGGATGCCGAGGATGACCTTCTTGCCGAAGTAGGCGTCCAGGCCCTCGCGGCCGGCCAGCAGGCTGTCGGGCACCGGCAGGGTGAAGTCGGCGAACTTCACCTGCGCGCCGCCGTCGCCGCGGACCAGCTCGGCCTCCACGAAGTTCATCGCGGGGGAGCCGATGAACCCGGCGACGAACAGGTTCACCGGGTGGTCGAACAGCCGCTGCGGGGTGTCGACCTGCTGCAGCTTGCCCTCGCGCAGCACGCAGACGCGGGTGCCGAGGGTCATCGCCTCGACCTGGTCGTGCGTGACGTACACGGTGGTGACGCCGAGGCGCTCGTGCAGCTGGCTCAGCGAGGCGCGCATGGACACGCGCAGCTTGGCGTCCAGGTTCGACAGCGGCTCGTCCATCAGGAACGCCTGCGGCTCGCGGACGATCGCGCGGCCCATCGCGACGCGCTGCCGCTGGCCGCCCGAGAGCGCGGCGGGCTTGCGGTCGAGGAACTGCTCAAGGCCGAGCATCTTGGCCGCTTCGAGCACCTTGGTGCGCCGCTCGTCCTTCGAGACGCCGCGCAGCTTCAGGCCGAACGCCAGGTTCTGCTCGACCGTCATGTGCGGGTAGAGCGCGTAGTTCTGGAAGACCATCGCGATGTCGCGGTCCTTGGGCGCGAGGTCGTTGACCACGCGCTCGCCGATCGACACGGTCCCGCCGCTGATCTCCTCCAGGCCCGCGATCATCCGCAGCGCGGTGGACTTGCCGCAGCCGGACGGCCCGACCAGCACCATGAACTCGCCGTCGGCGATCTCCAGGTCCAGCCCGTCGACGGCCTTGACACCGCCGGCGTACACCTTGTCGACGCTCTCCAGCGCGATCCTGGCCATCCCGGCCTCCTTCGTTGGAAACGTTTCCAGTGACCTTGAGCCACCTGGGCTTTCCTTGGTGAATCCGGATTCAACAGCATGGAAACGTTTCCATAAAAGGGGTCGTTCGTGGCAGCATGGGGCGAGCCGGGCGTGCAGCCGGGCAGCAGGCGAGGGGAGCGGGGCGTGGCGGCGACGATCAAGGACGTGGCGGCGGCGGCCGGGGTCGGCATCGCGACGGTCTCACGGGTGTTCTCCGGCGCGGGCGCGGTGAGCGCCGCGACCCGCGAGCGCGTGCTGGCCGCCGCGCGCGAGCTGGACTACCGGCCGAGCGCGGTCGGCCGCAGCCTCAAGACCCGCCGCACCGGCGGCCTGGGCCTGGCCGTCCCGGACGTCACCGACCCGTTCTGCGCCGAGCTGGTCGCGGGCGTCCTGGACTGCGCCCGCTCGCTCGGCCAGCACGTGCTGCTGGACGTCACGCTCGGCGACCCCGCGCGCGAGGCCGAGATCGCCGAGCGGTTCGCCGAGCAGCGCGTGGACGGCGTGATCGCGCTGCCGTCGGGGAGCGGCGAGCCGTGGTCCGGCTTCGTCCGGACGGGCGTCCCGCTCGTGTACGCGGGCCGCCGCCCGTCCGGACACCCCGAAGGCCGCCAGGGCAGAGGCGGAGGCGGCGAGGCGGCGCGGGCTCGGGCCGGGGGCGGCGTGCCTGCGGTGCTCGCCGACGACGCGGCCGGCATCCGGTCGGCCGCGGAGTACCTGGTCGGGCTCGGCCACCGCCGGATCGGCTTCCTCGGCGCGCCCGCCCCGGGCGCCCCGCCGGACGCCCGCGAGGACGCCTTCCGCGCCGCGCTCGCCGCCCTCGGCGTCCCGGTCGAGGAGGACCTGGTCGCCCGCGCCCGTCCGACCCGCGACAGCGCGTACGCGGCGGCGGCCGGACTGCTCCAGCGCCGCTCGGACCTGACCGCCGTGCTGGCCTCGGGCAACCTGTCGGGGGAGGCGGCGGTGCTGGTCGCGCGCGAGCTGGACCTGCGCGTCCCCGCCGACCTGTCGATCGCCATGGTCGACGACGTCGCCTGGGCCGAGCTGTGCGACCCGCCGCTGACCGCCGTCGCCCGCCCGGGCCGCGACATCGGCTACCGCGCCTGCGAGCTGGCCGCCCGCGACACCGGCCGCGAAACCGGGCGCCGCGCGCCGTCCGGGCCCGTCCTGCTGCCGACCGACCTGATCGTCCGCGGCTCCTGCGCACCGACCCCCATCCGCCGCGACCGCGCCCGGCACTGATCGCCCCTGGTATGCGACCGCGCCGGGCGCTGCGGGACGGTTCGGATCGCGCGGGGGGCGCCGGGCGCGCTAGATTCTTCCGGTGGAGGAGATCGATCGCCAGATCCTCGGGCTGCTGGCCGACGACGGCCGGATGAGCTTCACCGACCTGGCCAAGGAGACCGGGCTGTCGGTGTCGGCGGTGCACCAGCGGGTGCGCCGGCTGCAGCGCCGCGGCGCCATCCAGCGGTTCACCGTCCAGCTCGACCACGAGCAGGCCGGGCTGCCGATGACCGCCTTCATCTCCATCAAGCCGATCGACCCGTCCGCGCCGGACGACGCGCCCGAGCGCCTGGCGCACCTGTCGGCGATCGAGGCGTGCCACTCGGTCGCGGGGGACGAGAGCTACATCCTCAAGGTCCGGGTGGCCTCGCCGAACGAGCTGGAGGACCTGCTCCAGAAGATCCGCGCCGCCGCGAACGTCGCCACCCGCACGACCGTCGTCCTCAGCACGCCGTGGGAAGGCCGCCGCCCCGCCCTCTGAGCGGGTGTGGCGCGCGTCACACGCCGCACTGTCACATCGGCCCGCGGTCGCTCGTCCTGTTGCCGTAATTCACCGCTCCCGGCCACCGAGCCGGGACGAACGCAACAGGAGTCATCATGCGAGTTCTGGTCGCCGGAGCCACCGGAGTCGTCGGCGGCAGGCTGGTGCCGATGCTGGGCGCCGCCGGGCACGACGTCATCGGGCTGGTCCGCACCGAGGAGAGCGCCCGTCCGCTGCGCGAGGCGGGCGCCGAGGTCGCCCTCGCGGACGCGCTGGACCGGGACGGCCTGGCCCGGGCCGTCCGGGAGGCGCGCCCCGACGCGGTGGTGAACATGCTCACCGCGATCCCCGCCGAGCTCAACCCGCGCAGGCTGGCCGCCGACTTCGCGCTGACCAACCGGCTGCGCACCGAGGGCGCCCGCAACCTGGCCGACGCGGCGCGGGCCGCCGGCGCCGGCCGGCTCATCGCCCAGGGCCTCGCCTACGCCTACCAGCCCGGTGAGGGCGCCGCCGACGAGGACGCGCCGCTGTGGGAGCAGGGCACGCCCCGCCAGTTCGACCCGGTGCTGGGCGCGCTGCGCGAGCTGGAGCGCACCACCGCCGAGGCGGGCGGCCTGGTGCTGCGCCTCGGCCACCTGTACGGGCCCGGGTCGGTCTTCGCGCCGGACGGGTCGTTCGTCCGGCAGGTGCGGGCGGGCAAGGTGCCGGTCGTCGGTGGCGGCGGCGCCGTGTTCTCCTTCACCCACGCCGACGACGTCGCCACGGCCGTCGCCGCGGCGCTGGACCGGGACGTCACCGGCGTGCTCAACATCGTGGACGACGAGCCCGCCCCCGTCCGTGAGTGGCTGCCCGAGCTGGCCCGGATCCTGGACGCGCCCGCGCCCAAGCGGGCCCCGGCCGCGCTGGCCAGGCTCGCCGTGGGCGGCTGGGGTGTCGCCTACATGACCCGGCTGCGCGGCGCCGACAACGCCCGCGCGCGGCTGCGGCTGAACTGGCGCCCGCGCCACACGTCCTGGCGCGACGGCTTCGCCGCCGAACTCGGCGGAGCCTCCGCGGCCGCGTGACCCGCCCTTCGCGACGCGCTGCTTCACCCCTCGCGATACGCCCCTTCACCACCCGCGACGATCCTGGAAGGATTCGGCCATGCCCGATGAGACCGAGGTGTTCGAGCGCCACCGCCCGCTGCTCATCGGGCTGGCCTACCGGCTGCTGGGCAGCATGTGGGACGCCGAGGACGTCGCCCAGGAGGCGTACCTGCGCTGGACCGGCGCGGGCACCGCGGACGTCGAGGAGCCGCGCGCGTTCCTGTTCACCGTGGTGTCCCGGCTCGCGCTCGACCAGCTGAAGTCGGCGCGGGTCACCCGCGAGGCCTACGTCGGGCCGTGGCTGCCCGAGCCGGTCGCGGCGGCGGACCTCGGCCCGCTCGACACGGCCGAGCTGCGCGACACCCTGTCCTACGCGACGCTGCACATGATGGAGCGGCTCAGCCCGCCCGAGCGGGCCGTGTTCGTGCTGCGCGAGGCGTTCGAGCTGCCCTACGACGAGATCGCCCGCATGATCGACGTTCCCGTGGCGGCCTGCCGCCAGCACCACCACCGCGCGGCGGCCAAGCTCGCGGACGGCCGCGACCGGTTCCAGCCGTCCGGCGCCGACCATGCCGCGCTGATCGGCCGCTTCCTGGACGCGGCCCGCGGCGGCGACCTGGGGACGCTGGCCGAGCTGCTGGCCGAGGACGTCACCGCGTGGAACGACGGCGGCGGCAAGGTCCGCGCCGCGCTGCGGCCGGTCGTCGGCCTGCACGACGTGCTGGCCTTCATCGGCGGGCTGCTGTCCCGGTACCCGTTCGAGGACGTCCGTCCGGCCGAGGTCAACGGCGAGCCCGCGATCGTGGCGACGATGGGCGGTCAGCCGCAGGTCGTCGCGTTCGACGTCCGCGGCGGCCGCATCCACGGGATCTTCGCCGTCCTCAACCCCGACAAGCTGGCCCGCTTCACCGGCTGACCCGCCGGGGTCAGCACTCGGGGGCGAACGCTTCGAGGGCCTCGCGGGCGCGGTCCATGGACGCGGCCGGGTCGGCGTCCGGGCCGGTCAGCTCGGGGTCGAAGTTCAGGTCGACGAACAGCTCGGTGACGCCCTGCGCGGCGATCGGCGCGAAGTCGTCCAGGATCTGGTCGAGCGTGCCGGTGAGCGGCGGACGGTCCGGACCCGCCGCGCCGTCCGGGCGGATGCGCACCGCGCCCCGGCACACGAACCGCAGCGACCCGGGGTCGCGGCCCGCCTTCTCGGCCGCCTCGCGGACGGTCCCGACCGACCGGCCGAGCGCGTCGAGGTCGGCGCGGCTGGAGCTGACCCAGCCGGCGGCGAGCCGTCCGGCGCGGCGCAGCGCGGGCTCGGCGGCGCCGCCGAGCAGGACGGGCGGGCCGGGCGTCTGGACGGGCCCGGGCTCCATCACCACGGGCGGGAAGTCGTAGAACTCGCCGTGGAACTCGCTCACCTCGTCCTCCCAGAGCGTGCGCAGGACGGCGAGGTACTCCTCGGCGCGGGCGCCGCGCCGCTCCATGGGCGTTCCGGCGGCGGCGAACTCGGCGGGCATCCAGCCGGTGCCGAGGCCGAGGTCGAGGCGTCCGCCGGAGACGTGGTCGAGCGTGGCGGCCTGCTTGGCCAGGAGGGCCGGCGAGACGAACGGCAGGTTCACGATCGCGACGCCGAGCCTGATCCTCCGGGTGAGGCCGGCCAGGTAGGAGAGCGTGATCAGCGGGTCGGGGACGTTGCGGTAGGTCATGTCGGGGGAGCCCGCCGGGTTGAGGAGCCGTTGCAGCGTCCAGAGGGAGTGGTAGCCGAGCTCCTCGGCCCTCCGCGCGACCTCCACCTGGTTGGCGGGGGTGGCCCACGCGCCGGAGATGGGTACCGCGAAGCCGATCCGCATGCTTCTCTCCTCCTCGCTTGGACGGCCGCGCCGGCCGTCCCGGATCGAACCTTACAACGTCAAGGCGCGCGGCGCGGTGCCGCCACCCGTACCTCCGCGCGTCCCGTCACCCCTAATCCCGCCCAGGTCACCCTGCTCCTCGCCTGCTCGCCACCCGCAATCCGGTGCGATGTGCCACGATTCACTCGAAGACCACCGGACAAGAAACCTACGGTGCCGTAAGTTATGAACCTACGGTTCCGTAACCACAGCGGGCGCGCCGGCCGGGTCCTCCGGCGGCGGCCCCGAGACCGAGGGGGAGGGTGCGATGCGCCGAGCGGCCGAGATCGCCGGGGCGGTCAAGCCGAAACTGCGCGGGTGGCTGCATGCGGGAACGTTCCCGCTCGCGTTGCTCGCGGGGATCGCGCTGGTGGCGCTCGGTCCCACGCTGCCCGCGCGGATCTGCGCGGCGGTCTACACGCTGACCTCGACGCTGCTGTTCGGCGTGTCGGCGGCCTACCACCGGGGACGCTGGTCCACGCGGGTGCAGGACGTGCTGCGCCGCTTCGACCACGCCAACATCTACCTCATCATCGCCGGCACCTACACGCCGTTCGCCTACCTGATCCTGCACGGCGCGGTCCGCGTCCTGGTGCTGTCGGTGGTGTGGGCGGGGGCGCTGGCGGGCGTGCTGTTCCGCGTGCTGTGGGTGCGCGCGCCGCGCTGGCTCTACACCGCGCTCTACATCGGCCTCGGCTGGGTCGCGGCGTTCTTCGTGCCGCAGTTCATCGAGGGCACCGGTGTCGCGGTCGCGCTGCTGGTCGCGCTCGGCGGCGTCCTGTACAGCGTCGGCGGCCTGGTCTACGGGCTGCGGCGGCCGGACCCGTCGCCGCGCTGGTTCGGGTTCCACGAGGTCTTCCACGCCTTCACCGTGGCGGCCTACGTGCTGCAGTACATCGCGGTGTCGTTCGTGGTCTACCGCGCCGGGACGGCCTGACCGTCCGGCAACCCGTCCGGCAACGCGCCCGGCGGCGGGTTCAGGGGACGGCGACGATGAAGTTGAGGTTGCCGAACCCGAGCTCGTCGCCGGGCCGGACGCGGGCGGGCGAGGTGAGCCGCCAGCCGTTGATCCGGGTGCCGTTCATCGAGCCCAGGTCGGACACCATCCACTCGTCCCCGGCGCGGTACAGCTCGGCGTGGAAGCGCGAGACGGTGAGGTCGGTCAGGACGAACTGGCAGCCGGGCGCGCGGCCGATCACGATGCGGCTGAGGCCGGCGTCGGGCAGCTGGAAGCGCGGCAGCCGCGGTGCCCGCCAGGCGGCCTCGATCCGTGCGGTCACCTGCGACACGGTGGACACCAGCCCGGTGAGGCGGTTGACGACGCGGTTGGTGGGCGGCAGGTCGCGCACGGCGTCGTCGAGCTCGGCGCGGCTGCGGGCCTGGAGCACCTGCTCGACGCGGCGCTCGAAGGTGTCCTGGGACAGCCGCCCCTCGGCCAGCCGCTCGCCGAGCGCGCGCAGGACCTGGTCGCGGTCCGTGTCGGACGCCCGCACCGGATACGAGGGCTGACCGTCCATGGCTGTGAGTATCCAGGTCCTTTCCTCGGCTGTCCAGAAGCGGGCGGGGCACCCCCGATGCGTCCCCGTGCGCTCCCCGCGCCGCTTCCGGTGAGGGTTGTGACGCCACCGGACGGCGCGGGGTTCGGACCCTGATCAACTTTTTTTCGGTGATCCTCTTCCCGCGCCGGGAGCGGCGCCCGGGGGCGTCCAGCGGCGGGCGCAGGCGGCCCGCAGCCGCTCGTCCGCGCCGTCCTCGGGAGGCTCGTCGGCGGCGAGTTCGGCGAGGGCGAGGAGCGCCGCGCCGAGGACGGGCGGCGCGTCCGCGACGATCAGCTCGGCGTGCGGCGCGGCCCCGGCGAAGCGGCGCTCGACGCCGGCCATGAGCGGCGGGCGGCGGGCGCTGAGGACGCCGCCGCCGAGCACCACCTCGGTCGGGCGGTCCAGCAGGCCGAGGCGGCGCAGCGCGGCGGTGCCGAGCAGCGCGATCTCCTCGGCCTGCCGGTCCACCACCGACAGCGCGACCTGGTCTCCGGCTTCGGCGACGTCCATGAGGACGGGGGTGAGGGCCAGCAGCCGGTCCCGGTGGATGTCGCCGACGTGCAGCGCGATCCCGACGTCGACGGCGCTCGCGGCGCCGAAGTGGGCGGCGACGGCGGCGGTGAGGGCGGTCGCGGGGCCGCGGCCGTCCTCGGCGCGGACGGCGTGCCACAGCGCCGCCTCGCCGAGCGTGCCGCCGCCGCCCCAGTCGCCGGTGTGCGCGCCGAGGGAGGGGAAGCTGACGCGCGCGCCGTCCGGGGCGACGCCGACGCAGTTGATGCCCGCGCCGCACACGACCGCGACGCCCCAGCCGCGCCGCGCGCCGGTGTGGAGCAGCGCGAAGGTGTCGTTGCCGACGGTGACGCGGTCGGTCCAGCCGCGGTCGCGGAGGGCCTTGACCAGGGCGCGTTCCTCGTCGGGCAGGTCGACGTTGGCCATGTAGGCCGACACCAGCGCGGGGGGCGGGCCGCCCGCGTCGGCGAGGGCCCGATTCACGAGGTCGGCGACGGTGTCCACGGCGCGGTCGAAGCCGCCTTCGTGGGGGCGGTAGCCAGCACCGCGGACGTGGGCCAGGAGCGCGCCGGAGGTGTCGGCGACCAGCACGTCGGTCTTGCTGTTGCCGCCGTCCACCGCGAGGAACGCGCGGCCGGCCGGGCCGGACGCGGGACTCGCCGGGCCGGACGCGCGGCGCGGCGGGCCGGAGGTGGGGGTCACCGGGCCGCCCACGGCAGGTGGGCGCGGTTGGCGGCGACCAGGTCGGCCGCCAGGTGGTCGGCGAGCGCGTCCTGCCCGACCAGGGGGTGGGCGAGCAGCGCGGTGCGGACGCGGTCGACGCCGCCGTGCAGCGCGGCGTCCAGGGCGAGTTCCTCGTAGGCCGACACGTGCGCGACGAGCCCGGCGTAGAGCGGTTCCAGCGGCGGGACGGGCAGCGACAGCGGCCCCTTGGCGGTGATGCGGGCCGGGACCTCGATCACGGCGTGGTCCGGCAGGAACGGGAGGGTCCCGTTGTTGCGGACGTTCGCGACCTGCACGGACGGGACGCCGACGGCCCCGGGCGTGCCGAGCAGCGCGGCGAGCAGGTGCACGGCGGCCTCGGAGTAGAACGCGCCGCCGCGCTCGGACAGCTGCGCGGGCCGGGTGTCGTTGGCGGGGTCGGCGTACAGGTCGAGCAGTGCGCTCTCTACGGCGGCGACCTGCTCGGCGCGCGGGGTCTCGGTGCGCTGGCGCTCCACGATCCGGTCGTGCTCGTAGTAGTAGCTGAGGTAGTAGGACGGCAGGACGCCCAGGTGCCGCAGCAGGTCGCCGGGCAGGTTGCTGATCTCCTCCAGCTGCGGCCGGTGGTCGGCCAGCAGTTCGGGGAGGCGGTCCACGCCGTCCACGGTGGCGGAGCGGACCCAGGTCAGGTGGTTCAGCCCGGCGTGGCCGAGGTCCACCTGCTCGGGCCGGACGTCCAGCAGCGCGGCCAGGCGCCGCTGGACGTGGATGGCGACGTTGCACAGCCCGACCGCGCGGTGCCCGGCGTCCAGCAGCGCGCGGGTGACGATGCCGACCGGGTTGGTGAAGTCGACGATCCAGGCGTCGGGGGCGTGCTTGGCGATGGTGTCGGCCAGGTCCAGCACGACCGGGACGGTCCGCAGCGCTTTGGCGAGGCCGCCGACGCCGGTCGTCTCCTGCCCGACGCAGCCGCAGCCGAGGGGGAGCGTCTCGTCCGCGCGGCGGGCACCCTGGCCGCCGATCCGCAGCTGCACGATCACCGCGTCCGCGCCGGCGACCCCGGCGGCGGTGTCGGCGGTGGTGACGACGCGGGCGGGGTGTCCGGCGCGGGCCAGCATCCGCCGCGACATGGCGCCGACCGGGACGAGGCGGTCCTCGTCCGGGTCGACCAGGACCAGCTCGGCGACCGGCAGCGCGTCGCGCAGCCGGGCCAGGCCGTCCACCAGTTCGGGGGTGTAGGTGGAGCCGCCCCCGATGACGGTCAGTTTCAACCCTTCACTCCTGTCAGGGTGACGCCCTGCACGAACACGCGCTGGGCGAGGAAGAACACGATGAGGACCGGCAGGATGGTCAGCAGCGTCGCCGCCATCGTCAGGTTCCACTCCACGTGGTGCGCGGCGCGGAACGAGGCGACGCCGACCGCCAGCGTCCAGTGGTTCGGGTTGGCGTAGACCAGGGGCCCGAAGTAGTCGTTCCAGCAGTAGAAGAACTGGAACAGCGCGACGGCGGCGATCGCGGGCCGCGCCATCGGCAGCACGACCCGCAGCATCGTGCGCAGCTCGCCGCAGCCGTCCACGCGGGCGGCGTCGGCGTACTCGGCCGGGATCGACACCAGGAACTGGCGCAGCAGGAAGATGGAGAACGCGTCGCCGAACAGGTTCGGCAGCATCAGCGGCCACAGCGTCCCGGTGAGGTGGAACCGCGACCAGACGATGTAGAGCGGGACCATGGTGACCTGCGGCGGCAGCATCATCGTCGCGATGACGATGACCAGCGCGGCCGAGCGGCCTCGGAACCGGAACCGGGCGAGCGCGTAGGCGACCGGGATGCTGGACGCCAGCACGAACGCCGTCGACAGCACCGAGTACATGACGCTGTTGAGCGTCCAGCGGACCATGTCGCCGGTGAACGCGCGGTGGAAGTTGCCCCAGTGCCAGCTGTGCGGCCAGAACGAGCTGGTCAGCGCCTGCCGGTCGGTCATGACGGCGGTGAGCAGCATGAACACCAGCGGCGCGAGGAACATGACCGCGAGCGCGATCGCCAGCGAGTGGACGGCGATCCAGTACAGCGTCCGGCGGGTGCGGGTCGCACGGGACCGCCGGTGGACGCGGCGCGGCGCGGGGCGCGTCCCGGCGGCGGGCGTCGCGGTGGCGGTCACCGGGCCTCCTCGCTGGCGAAGGCGCGGAACCGGCGCAGCAGGAACGTGGTGAACAGCATCCCGACGGCGAACATCAGCAGCGCGAGCACGCAGGCGTATCCCATGTTGAACTGCCGGAACCCCTCGTCGTAGAGCCATTGCGGGAAGGTCAGCGTGGACCCGTCGGGGTAGCCGGGCGCGAACTGCGTCCCGGGGGTGTCGGCCTGCCCGGCGGCGACCTTCGCCGCGACCAGCGCCTGCGTGAAGTACTGGAGGGTCTGGATGACGCCGGTGACGGCGCAGAACGCCAGCACCGGCGAGATCGACGGCAGCGTGATGTACCGGAACCGCTGCCAGGCGTTCGCGCCGTCCAGCACGGCCGCCTCGTACAGCGACTTCGGCACGTCCAGCAGCGCCGCCAGCAGCAGGATCATCAGGTCGCCGACCGCCCACAGCCCCATCAGGGTCAGGCCGGGCCGCGACCAGGACGGGTCGTTGAAGAAGTCCGGCAGCGTCACGCCCAGGTGCCGGGCGATCGCGGGGAACGGGCCGGTGCCGGGGTTGGTGACGAACACGAACGCGACCGTCGCCGACACCGGCGGGATCAGGTACGGCAGATAGAACACCGACCGCAGGACGCTCCCGCCGCGCTTGATCTGGGTGAGCAGCAGCGCGATGCCGAGCCCGAACAGCAGCCGCAGCGGCACCATCACCGCGACCAGCCACAGCGTGTTGCGCATCGCGCGCCAGGCGTCGGAGTCGTGCAGCAGGAACCGGTAGTTGTCGAACCCGACGTACTTCAGGGTGAACAGGTCGTACCGGGTGAAGGAGAAGTAGACGGTCGCGGCGAGCGGGTAGCCGAAGAACAGGCCGAGGCCGACCAGCCAGGGCGACAGGAACGCCAGCACGCGCAGCCGGTTGCGGCGGCGTGCCCGCGTCCCCGTGCCCGCGGCGGCCCTCGGGGCGGTGAGGGCGGTCATGCTCAGCCGCCGTTCAGCTTGATCGCCTGGTCGACCTTGGCGTCCAGGTCCTTCAGCGCGGCATCGACGTTGGCGACGCGTCCGGGCTCCCACTGGTCCTGGACGAACGTCTGGAACTTCACCACGTAGTCGTTGCCGTTCGGCGTCGGGGGCGTGGTGGCGCTGTTGGGGCTCTTGAACACGTCCAGGAACGTCTGGAACTGCGGCGGCATCTTCAGCTCGGGGGAGGCGAGCGCGGGCAGCGTGCTCGGCACGTTGCCGAGGCCGTTGGCGAAGGTGACCAGCGCGTGGGTGTCGGTGGTCAGGTACTTCACGAACTCCCAGGCGGCCTGCGGGTGCTTGGCCCCGCGCGGGACGCCGATGACGGTGCCGGTGACGAACCCGCCGCCGTAGCGGGCGGTCTGGTCGTCGGGGACGGGCGCGGGCGCGGTGCCGTAGTCGACCTTGGGCGCCTCGTCCTGAAGGAACTTGGTGCGCCACTCGCCGTCCACCGCCATGGCGACCCGGCCCTGCTCGAAGGGGTTGGACGCCTCGAACTCCTGGCCGACCGACTTCAGGAACTTCTTGACGTTCTCGTAGCCGTACCAGTCGATCAGGCTCTTGTTCCACTGCAGGTAGGCCTTGACGGCCGGGTCGGCGGCGAGGTTGCTCTTGCCGTCGGGGGTGAGCCACTTGGCGCCGAAGTCGGTCGCCAGGTGCTGCACCTGGTGCTCGTAGTACTGCGCGGACGGCATGAACCCGGCGACCTTGATCGTCCCGTCCGGGTTGCGGACGGTCAGCTTCTTCGCCAGCGCGGTCAGCTCGCCGATCGTCTTCGGCGGCTGGTTGCCCTTCATCAGCGCCTTGTTGTAGTACAGGCCGTAGGCGTCGGCGAGCAGCGGCATCGCGCAGCGCCGCCCCTTGTACTGGGTGTACTGCCGGACGGCCGGCGGGAACATGTTCAGGTCGATCTTCGACTTGGTGAGGTAGGGCGTGAGGTCCTGCCAGGCGCCGGAGTTGCACCAGGAGCCGACCGAGTCGGTGGAGAACGAGGACACCACGTCCGGCGGGTTCCCGCCGCGGATGGCGTTGGTGATGCGGTCGTCGGTCTGGTCCTTGACCAGCTTGACGGTGATGTTCGGGTGCAGCTTGCGGAACCCGGCGACGGCGTCGTCGAACGCCTTCACCTCGTGGTCGGCCGACCAGCCGTGCCAGACCTCGATGGTCTGCTTGGCGTCGGCCTTGGGGCCGGAGTCGGAACCGCCGGAGCTTCCGGCGGTGCAGGCGGAGGCGAGCAGCCCGGTCGCGGCGAGTGCCGCCGCGGACAGGCGCCGGGCGCGCCGGGGGGTGAGGAACACTCCTGGTCTCCTTCGGGGAGGACGGCCGGACGGCCGTCGGGGGGTGGTGAGGAGTGGGCCGGGCCGCGTGGCCCGCTGTCGGGGTTGCCGGGGGCGGGGTGCGCGGTCGGGGAGGGGGTCAGCCGGCCGCGGGCCGGTTCGTCAGGAGGCCGCGGGCCGGTTGGTCGGGCGGCCACGGGCCGGGTGGTCAGCCGGCCGCGGGCCGGGTGCGGAAGAACACCTCCTCCCGGCAGCCGCGCAGCGCCTGGTCCAGCGCGCCGGCCAGGACGACGTTGCCCGCCACCGCGCTCAGGCGCACCGGCGGACGCGGGATGGTCAGGCTGTGCAGCTCCCGTTCGACCAGCCCCCGCAGCGCCTCGCCGCCCGCGCGCGACACCTCGCCGGTCAGCACGATCAGCTCGGGGTCGAGGATGCCGACCACGTTCGCCAGCGTCGCCGCCAGCCGCTCGGCCAGCTCCCCGAGCGCCTCCGCGGCGCGCTGCGCGGCCTCCCAGGCCGCCGGGGACGGGGACGCCGGGTCCAGGGCCCGGACGGCGCGGGTGAGGGCGGTGCGCATGTCGCGTCCGTGGAAGCCGTGGTGCCGCAGCAGCGCCAGCACGGCCGCGCTGCCGATCCGGGTCTGGACGCCGCCGGTGTGGGCCAGCCGCGCGCCGCGCACCAGCGGCGCCCCCACGGCGGGCATGTAGCCGATCTCGCCCGCGCCGCCGGTCGCGCCGCGGTGCGGGCGGCCGTCCAGCACCACGGCCATGCCGACGCCGTCGCCGACCCAAAGCAGCGCGAAGTCGCGGACCCCGGCGGCCTGCCCGGACGCCATCTCGGCGAGCGCGCCGAGGTTCACGTCGTTCTCGACCTCCACCGGGAGGTCGAGCCCGGCGGCCAGGTGCCCGGTGATCCCCGGGACGTGCCAGCCGGGCAGGTGCGCGGCGTACCCGACGCGTCCGGTCGCGGGGTTCACCGCGCCGGGGATGCCGACGACGACCCGGTTGAGCCGGTCGCGGGTCAGGCCCGCCGCCTCGGCCGCGCCGTCCACGGCGGCGGCCGCGCGGGCGGCGGGATCGACGTTCGCGCGGCCCGGCGTCGCCAGCACGTGCTCCCCGACGACCGCGCCGGTGAGGTCGGCGACCGCCGCGACGATCCTTCGCGGCGTGACGTCCAGGCCGACCACGTGCGCCGCCGACGGGACGATCCGGTACAGCTCGGCGGTGCGGCCGGGCGTCCCCTCGCGCACCCC
The DNA here is from genome assembly GCF_024172125.1 of Actinomadura rupiterrae. Taxonomy (GTDB): domain Bacteria; phylum Actinomycetota; class Actinomycetes; order Streptosporangiales; family Streptosporangiaceae; genus Spirillospora; species Spirillospora rupiterrae. The sequence goes on along the minus strand of NZ_JAMZEA010000015.1, from coordinate 38,007 downwards.
GTCCCGCATGACCAGGCCGGACTCCTCCAGCCGGGCGAGCAGCTGCGACGCGGTCGGCTTGGACAGCCCGGTCAGCCGGGACAGCTCGGGCCGGGTCAGCGTCCCGTGCGCCAGCAGCGCCTCCAGCGCCGCGCGGTCGTTGATGGCGCGGAGCAGGCTGGGCGTCCCCGGCGTGGGCGCCGGCGCAGACGCGGATGCGGACGCGGGCGCGGCGGGCGCATGCGGGGGCGTGGGCGCGTCGGACGGCACGGTCATCCCGGACCCTCTCTGAGTTAGGAAACTTTCCTAACGTGGCCACGAAAGTAAGGACTCCTACCGAACGCGTCAACCCCCTGGCGCCGATTTCGTGTGCCCGACTTCGGACGGCGTCCCTCCCGAGGCCCCGCCGGAGGCAGGCGAAAGCCCCGCCGGAGCCCGCTGCGCGCCCGAGATATCGACAACATGCTGTCAATATGACAGAATACTGTCATGAGCAACGGAACGAAGAACGTGCATGTGGCCGTCTACGACACGCTCGCCGACTGGGAGGTGGGGCACGCGATCGCGCACATCGCCAACGGGAGCTTCCGCGCGGAGCCGAACGAGTTCGCGGTGGTGGCGGTCGGCGCGACGCGCGAGCCGGTCACGACGATGGGCGGCCTGCGCGTGCTGCCCGACATCGCCCTGGACGAGCTGGACCCGGCCGACTCGGCCATGCTGATCCTGCCGGGCGCCGCGACCTGGGACGCGGGCGGCAACAGCGAGTTCACCGAGGCCGCGCGCCGGTTCGTCGAGGCCGGGGTGCCGGTCGCGGCGATCTGCGGCGCGACGTTCGGCCTGGCCGCCGCCGGGCTGCTGGATGACCGCGACCACACCAGCAGCGCCGCCGAGTACCTCGCCGCGTCCGGCTACAAGGGCGGCGACCGCTACGTCGAGGCCGACGCGGTCAACGGCGGCGGCGTCATCACCGCCGGGACGACCGCCCAGACCGGGCTCGCCCGCGAGATCTTCGCCGAGCTCGGCCTCTACACCCCCGAGGTGCTGGACGCCTGGTTCCGGCTGTTCCAGCATTCCGACCCGTCGGCCTTCCCCGTCCTCATGGCGGCCTCCGGTGCCGGCCGCTGACGGCGACACCCGTCCGGCCGGCGACGGCAACGGCCGGACGGCTGGCTCCGGCTACGGCCGGCCGGTCGGGGCCGGTGAGGCGCAGGGCGCCGACAGCGGCGCGCTGCTGTCGGGCACGGCGCTGGCGGTCTTCCGGCTGAACGGCCAGTTCCTGGACGTGGCCGAGAGGATGGCGCGTCCGGCAGGGCTGACGGCGGCGTGGTGGCAGGTGCTCGGCGCGGTGCTGTACGAGCCGCTGCCGGTCGCCGGGATCGCGCGCGCGATGGGCATCACCCGGCAGAGCGTGCAGCGGATCGCCGACCTGCTGGTCGGCGAGGGCCTGGCCGAGTACCGGCCCAACCCCGCGCACGCCCGCGCCAAGCTGCTCGTCCCCACCGAGGCGGGACGGACGGCGGTGGCGCGGATCAACCCCGCCCACCGGGCCCTCGCCGACGCCCTCTCCGCACGGCTCGGCCTCGCCCGCCTCGCCGAGGTCCTCGACGCCCTCACCGAACTGTCGGCCGCGATGCACGACCTCGAACAGGACCGTCCCGAAGCCTGACGCAGCCAGCGGACGCCCGGGCCCCGGAAGTCACCTCGCGGACGGCTGGTCCAGCCCGGTTCCGGGGGCGCGGACGAGCGGGACCGGGCCGGTGGCGAAGCGCGCGGTGCGCGGGTCGCGCTCGTCGCCGAACCGGGTGGTGAGGATTCCGTACAGCTCCGGGCGGCGCCCCTGGATCCAGCGCCGCCCGGTCGACAGCGGCAGCAGGTCCAGGTCGAGGTCGGCGGTGACCATGGTGTCGGCGGCGGCCCAGGTCTCGGCGAGGACGCGGCCGTAGGGGTCCAGGATCATCGCGTTGCCGGTGCGGATCTCGTCGTCGTCCACGCCGACGCCGTTGCTGAACACCACGAACATGCCGTTGTCGTGCGCGCGGGCGGGCAGCCAGCGCATCAGCCAGCCGCGGCCGTCCGGCCCGCGGAACGCCTCCTCGACCGCCGCCGGGTCGCGGTGCCGCCCGTGCCACAGCTCGGCCGGGACCGGGCGCATGCCGTGCGGGCTGCGCGAGGCGGTGCCGCCGGTCTGGTGCGGGGCCAGCAGCACCGACGCGCCGAGCAGCGCGGTCGCGCGGACGTTCTCGACCAGGTTGTTGTCCCAGCAGACCAGCACGCCGAGCCGGACGTCCCAGGGCGTGTCGAAGACGGTGAAGCTGCCGCCGCTGGAGATCGCCTCGTGCTCGAAGGCGTGCAGCTTGCGGTGCCGGTGGACGCGTCCGTCGGGCAGGCAGACCGCGAAGCCGTTGAACAGCCCGCCGCGCCCGTCCGACTCCAGGAACCCGACGCCGACCGCGAGCCCGTGCTGGATCGCCAGCTCCCGGACGGTCGCCACCGACGGCCCGTCGATCGGCTCGGCGAGCGCGTGCAGCGCCTCGGCCGAGTGCCTGCGCAGGTGCCAGTACCCGAGCAGGCACATCTCGGGGAACACCACCACCTGCGCGCCGTCCGCGGCCGCCTGGCGCGTGAAGCGCTCGACGACCGCCAGGTTGTAGGCCTTGTCGTCGGGACGCGGCTCGAACTGGACGCTCGCGCAGCGCAGCGTCCTTCCCTGCTGCGCCTGTTCCGCCTGCGCCTGTTCCGCCTGCGACCGCTCCGCCTGCGTCCGCTCCGGCTGCGGTCGCTGCTGCCCCTGGATGTGGTTCACCTGTGCATCTCCCTGCTGGTCGGCGCGCTCGGGTGCCGCGTGCAAACCCAGTGAAACCGGGGCAAGTTCCATGCGTCCAATCAATCTTTGAGGACGAACGATAAGATTAGGGAATGGAACTTGGGTTGCTGCGAGCGTTCCTTGCGGTCGCCGAGTACCGCCACTACGGGCAGGCCGCGCACGCGCTGGTCCTGACCCAGCCGACCCTCACCAAGCAGATCCAGACGCTGGAGCGGCGCCTGGGCGGACGGCTGTTCGACCGCGGCCGGCACGGCGCCACCCTCACCGACCTCGGCGCCGCGCTGCTGCCCGAGGCGCAGGAGCTGGTCGAGCGCGCCGAGGCGCTGGAGCTGCGGATGGCGCGCCTGGCCGCCGGGCACACCGGCCTGCTCACCCTCGGGTTCGGGCTGTCCAGCCTGCAGTTCGCGCCGCGCGCGGTGGCCGCCTTCCGCCGCCGCCACCCCGATGTGAACGTCACGCTGGACGACCTGCCGTCGCAGGGGCAGCTCGACCGGCTCGAACGCGGCGAGCTGGACGTCGGGTTCGTCCGGATGCCGGTGGAGGCGCGCTGGGGCCGGCACATCCTGCACACCGACCGGCTCGCGGTCGCCTGCACCGGAGAGACCCCGCCGGACGACCCGCGCCACCTGGCCGACTGGATTGCCCACCGCGGCCTGATCCGGCTCGTCCGGTCCCGCGGGCCGGGGCTGTTCCAGCAGATCACGCGGCTGTGCGCGGCGCTCGGTCTGGACCCCTCACCGGCGCAGGAGAGCCGCGACCTGCAGACCGTCCTCGCGCTGGTGGCGGCAGGGGCGGGTGTCGCGTTCGTGCCGGCGAGCGCGGCCGACATCGCGCCGCCCGCGGTCACCCTCGTCCCGGTCGCGCACCTGGCGGCCGAGTGGCGGATCGGCGCGGTCTGGCATCCCGGACGGCTGCGGCCGCTGACCGCGAACTTCCTCGACGTCGTCCGCGAGCTCCACCCGTCCCCGCTGACCTGAACGCCCGGCTTGCGCGTGCGCCGAGCCGTCCGGGACGGCTCGGCGCGCGCCGGGGTCAGCGGGAGAGGAGGTCCCGGGCGATGTGCGTCACCTGGATCTCGTCGGTGCCGGCGTAGATCTGGAAGGACTTGGCGTCGCGGGCGAGCTGCTCGACGCGGTACTCGCTCATGTAGCCGTTGCCGCCGAACAGCTGCACCGCCTCCTGGGTGACCTCGGCGGCGGCCTGCGCGGCGTACAGCTTCATCGCCGACGCCTCGGCCAGCGTCGGGGTGCGGCCCTTGCGCTGCATCTCCACGTGCCGGAACACCAGGTTCTGCACGTTCAGCCGCGCGACCTCCATCTTGGCCAGCTTCAGCTGGATCAGCTGGAAGTCCCCGATCGGCTTGCCCCACAGCTCGCGCTTCCTGGCGTAGTCGACCGACAGCCGCAGGCACTCCTCGATGACGCCGAGCGCCATCGCGGCGACGCCCGCCCGCTCGGTGACGAAGTTCTGCCGCGCCGACTCCTTGCCGCTCTGCGCGCCCGTCCCGCCGCCGGTGAGCAGCCGGTCGGCGCCCGCGCGGACGTCGTTCAGGAACAGCTCGCCGGTGGGGGAGGAGTGCAGGCCCATCTTGCGCAGCGGCTTGCTCTGCTCCAGCCCCGGCATGCCCCGGTCCAGGACGAAGGTGAGGATCTCCCGGTCGCGCGGGTCGCGGCCGTCGTCGAGCTTGCAGTAGAAGACGATCGTGTCGGCGTAGGGGCCGTTGGTGATGAACGTCTTGGACCCGTTGATGACGTACTCGTCGCCGTCGCGGCGCGCGGTGGCCTGCATCCCGCCGAACGCGTCGGACCCGGAGTTCGGCTCGGTGATCGCCCACGCGCCGACCTTGTCCATGGTCAGCAGGTCCAGGCCCCAGCGCCGCTTCTGCTCGGCGCTGCCGCGCTTCATGACCGTCCCGGCGGCCAGGCCGAGGCTGACGCCCATCGCGGTGACCAGGCCCGGCGACACCTTGCACAGCTCGACGATCGGCAGGATGCTCAGCGACGCGTTGCCGCCCCCGCCGCTGACCTCGGACGCCAGGTCCGGTTCGGAGCCGTCGTCGCCCGCCGCGCCGTTCGCGGCGGCGCGCTCCTCCCTCTCCAGGCGCTTGCGGAAGGAGGAGCGCGCCATCTCGTCCATGCCGAACGTCCGGAACAGGTCCCTGATCAGGTCGTAGGGGGGCAGGTCCCCGGCGTCCAGCGCGTCCATGTGGGGACGGACCTTCTCCTCGACCCAGCTCCGCACCGCGTCGCGGATCATCACGTCCTCGTCGGACCAATCGATCATGCTTCGTCCCGCCTTCGTCGGACCGGTTCGTCCCTGCCCATCCTGGCAGACGGGAAAAGTAAGCGCTTATTGTGGTCCGGGTCCGGGTCCGGGTCCGGGGCGGCGGTCAGGGCGTCCAGTAGTTGCCGGAGACCACGATCATCGACTGGAGCTGCACGCTCGCGCCGTAGTACAGCTTCGGGTCGACCGGCGTCGCGGTGAGCTCGCCCCACAGCGCGTCCAGCCAGGCCTTCGAGCCGGGGTCGGTGGCCGCGGTGACCGCGAACGGCGCGGTGAACGCCATGTCGCTGCCCTTGTCGAACGGCGTCCCGGACAGCTTGTAGCCGGTGTAGATCTTGCCGGGGTCGCCGCCGGTCGCGGACTTGATCCAGGTGTTCAGCTTCCGCGCCGACGCCAGGGACGCGGCGTCCCCGCTGGTCAGCGCGTCGGTGCCGATGCGCCACGGGTCGCGGCAGGCGTTCCAGTTGTAGTCGCCGTCGTGCGGGTCCTCCAGCACCTGCCCGCTGGCGGGCTTGGCCGCGGTCTTGGTGTTGACGACGAAGTCGGGCAGCAGTCCGGTCTTGCTGGCGTACTTGTCCTGCAGGTCGGTGATGACCTTCTGGTGGGCGGACCGGATCGTGTCCCAGGACGCGTCGCCGGTCGCCTTCCGGAAGGCCCGGAAGTGGTCGACCATCCAGTCCGACGACCGGCTCATCCAGTAGTGCGATTCGCCCGAGTCGCTCCAGTCGCCGAGCAGCAGCAGGTGCGAGGTCGGGTTGGTCTCGCTCTTCTTGATGGCGTTGATGTGCTTCACGGCGAGCTGCTTGTAGTCGTAGGTGCCCGAGCTGCCCCACTGCTTGTCGGCGAGCAGCAGGCCGTAGGCGACGTCCATGTCGCCGTCGGTCGCCGAGTCGGAGCCGTCCACGCTCTTGCAGCCGGCGTTCTGCTCGGCGGCCAGCAGGTCGCGGTTGTTCACCGACGGGTGCGCCAGCATGTACTTCACGAGCCCGTCGAAGATCTTCCTGGCGTCGGTGTCCGCGCCGGCCATCAGCGCGGTGACCACCATGCCGTAGCCCTGCGCCTCGGCGACGTAGGGGTGGTCGGCGTCGGGGGAGTACACCTGGTACCAGCCGTTGCCGCACTTGCTCTGCAGGAAGCTCTTCTTCCACTTCTGGTAGACCGCGACCACGGCCTTGTCGATCGCCGCCTGCGATCCGCTCGGACGGATCGTCCCGGCGGCGTACCTGAAGGCGTGCGCCCCGAACGGCCGCGCGGCACCGCCCTGCTCGTTCGCCGAGACCGGACGAGCGGCGGACGCCTGCCCGCCGCATCCCGCCAGCCCCGCGACCGCCGCGCAGACCGCCGCTCCCGTAACCGCTCCGCGTCCCACTCCGCTTCCGTGTCCGATTCGCCGAAGCACGCGCGTCACCTCTCGCTCGCCACACCGGAAAGTTAGGAAGGTTTCCTAACGCCTGGCAGGCAATCACCGCCGTCACGGTCCGTCAAGACCCAATTCACACACCGTCCCCACACCCCCACTCTCACCTCGCCCAACACCCGCGAGATCACGGCCCCGGAAAGAGATCTACTTTGTAAAGGCTGAGGGCCTTGGGACCTGACCGGTTGCACCGGCAGGTCCCAAGGCCCTCAAGCAGTGGCTGGGACGGGTCTACTGGTAGTACTGCATCCAGTATTCGATGGTGTGCTTGCGGTCGAGTGCGAAGTAGGCGTGGTAGTGCGAGGCGCCGGCGTTGTGGATGCGGACGGTGCGGTACCGGCCGTCGCAGGCCCACCGGCCGCTCTTGGCGACCTTGTTCCTGCCGTACATGAGGAAGACGTGCATCGTCGAGTCGTTGCCCCAGCAACGGGCGTTGACCTGGATGACCCGGACGCCCCGGTACCGGTAGTAGCTGCGGGTCTTCCAGTTCTTGATCGGGGAGTGGGAGTCGTGCCCGCCGGGCCAGGTGTGCCAGCGGCCCTGGGCGTGGACGGTCGGCGACGGAGCGGCCTTCACGGCCGGGACCGCCGCGCGGGTGGCCGCGTGGGCCGGGGCGGGCGCCGCGCCCAGCGTGAGCGCGGCTGCCGTGCCCGCCAGCCCCACGGTTCCGGCCTTCCAGACTTTGCGCATGCCGTGTCCTCCTGTTCGGCGACGCGGACGCGCCGCTGGGACAGAGCTTGGAACCCCGACCGCGACCGGGGCCAGAGCCTCGGGCAAACGCGGGAACCACTGGGACGGCACACCCGATGACCTGCGCAGAGACCGCGCCCGGCGGGATCTGGCGGGATGTGGCGAGGCGCGGGACGAACCCGACGGCAGCGTCCCCGGTTCACTTGCAGGCTGGGTCGGCTTCGGGGGAGGGAGTTGGGGGTGTTTCAGGAGGGGAGGGGGACGACGTCGGCTAGGACGGCGCCGTCGGGGGTGAGGCGCTCGGGGGACGGGCTGTCGTAGACGACCAGCAGCTCGGTGTCCGACAGGACGGCGATGCCTTCGGCGTGGTCGTCGCCGTCGCCGTAGGGCAGGTCGCCGAGCGGGTGCAGCTCGTCGGCGGTCACCAGCCCGGACGGGCGGCCGTGCCGGGCGCCGGGCCAGCGGACGAGCCGGACCGGGCCGTCCAGGTCCATGCTGGGGCCGGTGAGGATCAGCAGGTCGTCGCCGTGCGGGCACAGGTCCCGGATGCCGAGCCCGCCGAGGTCCAGGAAGTGGGTGCGGTAGCGCGGGCCGTCGCCGCCGTCCAGGGCGCGGGCGCGCAGCCGGCGCGGGTCGCGCGGGTGCGGCTCGGGGGAGATCTCGACCAGGACGGCCCAGCCGCGCAGCACCGGGCCGCGCAGCCCGACGAGGACGCGGTCGTCCACGACGGCGATGCCCTCGATGTCCAGGCCGTTGTCCTTGCTGGGGATGGTCAGGAACGGCGCGAGGTGCGGGTCGGCGGCGAGCAGGTCGGCGAGGGAGTCGCCGCGTCCGCCGAGGACGGCCGCGGTGCGCTCGCCGTCCTTCGCGACGACCTCGGGCAGGCCGTCCGCGCCGGTCACCACGGGCAGCCGCGCGAGGATGTAGCGGTTCTCCTCGCGGACGACGGTCGCCAGCCGCTTGAGCGCCTTGTCGGGGGACTGGCCGGGCTTGGGCTTCTTGCGCTTGAGGCTGTGCGAGCCGATCGCCCACAGCCAGCCGTCCGCGCGGGCGAGGCCCTCGATGTCGGCCTCCTCGTCCGGTCCGGCGGGCAGGTCCACCAGGTCGGCGAGGCGCACCGAGCGCTGGGCGCCGTACTCGGCGATCCGGCCGTCGTCGCCGGGGGAGGCGGTGAGGCGCTCGACCGTCGCGGTCTCGTCGCCGGCGACCCACAGGCAGGGGCCGTCGCGGCGGACGGCCGACAGGTTGGTGTGCGTGGCGGCCTCGCGGCTCGCCTGCGAGAAGTGGAGGGCGACGTGGCGCTGCGACTGCATGCGTCGATGCTGCCACAACGGCGGCCGCAGCTATTGATCTACTTTGTAAAGGCCGTCGGTGGTGTCGCCGTCCACCGGCATCCGAAGTCCCCGCACGAACAGCTCCAAATGCCGTCGCGCCAGCTCATGCTTGGTCTCGTCCGGCATCGGGCCGGGGAGGGGGCGGGCGAACCGGACGAGCATCATGCCGATGTCGTCGAAAGTGACGTCCGGGGGGAGCGTGCCCGCCGCGTGGGCGCGGTCGATCAGGTCCTGGAGCAGGCGGACGGCCTCCTCGCGGAGAGGGGCGAGGTCGGGGTCATTTTCGAGGTCGACCGTGCCGAGCAGGGCGGGCAGGACGGCCGAGACGCGCTGGTCGAGCGCTTCGCGCATGTAGCGGGCGAGCGCCTCGAAGGGGTCGCTCTCCTGGTCGGTGGCCGTGCGCGCGGCGTGGACGGTGCGGGTCAGGGCGTCGGCGGCGACCGCGTGCAGGAGGGTGGCGCGGTCGGGGAAGCGGCGGTACAGGGTGCCGCTGCCGACGCCTGCCTTGCGGGCGATGTCGTCCAGTGGGACGGCGGGGCCGCGCTCGATGACCAGTTCGCGCGCGGCGAGCAGGATCCGTTCCAGGTTGCGTCGTGCGTCGGCGCGCATGGGCGGCGTCCCCTTCCGGCTCTTCGGCCGGCCCTTCCGTCGTCCGGTCCGGTCGGCACTCTAGCACCTAAGCGGGGAAAATCTCCCCGGTTCCCTTGCGGGTCGCCGGGGTGCGTGGCAGGGTGAAGTGGAGAAAGATTCTCCGGCTATGGAAGGACGTGACGACATGGGCCGCCAGGGGGACGAGAACCGGCAGGAGATCCTCGACCTGGTCCGGCGCTGGGCCGAGGTCGAGCTGCGGGGCGACGTGGACGCCTGCGGCGAGCTGCTCGCCGAGGACTTCCTCGGCATCGGGCCTGCGCGCGGTCGCACGCTGCCGCTGCTCGGCGTGCACCACTGCGGTGTCGCCGTTCCCGAAGGCCTCGTCGGGGGCAGGCGCGGGCTCGGGGGAGTAGCGGGGTGCGAGGAGCGGTGATGGGTGAGGTGCGGTTGCCGTCGCGGTTGGTACGGATGAGCCGGTTTCCGCAGCGGATGCTGGCGCTGGGCCTGCCGATGGGGCCGTTGCGGTTGCTGCGGACGCGGGGGCGTCGCAGTGGCCTGCCGCGGACGGCGCCGGTGGCGCTGCTGCGGCTGGACGGCCGGGAGTGGCTGGTGTCGCCCTTCGGGGACACGCAGTGGGTGCGCAACGTCCGGGCGGACGGCCGTGCGGAGATCGTCCGGGGTCGGCGGGTGCGGCGCGTCCGGCTGGTGGAGGTGGACGGCGGGCGCAAGGCGGGGGTGCTGCTGGCGTACCGGCGGCGGTTCGGTGTGGTGCCGTTCGTACGGGACGCGTTCGCGGCGGTGCCCGGCGACGGCGCGGCGGCGTTCGCGGCCGAGGCGGACCGGCATCCGGTGTTCCTGGTCGAGCCGGACCCCGAGGGCTGACCACCCGACGGCCACGACTGGGCGCGGCGGGCGCAGTCGCCGGCGAAGGGGTCCGGTCGTCCGCCCGCCCCCGTAAGGGCGGACGACCGGGGTTCGGGGGTCAGGCCTGCGGCTGGGGCGCGTCGTTCGGCTCGGGCAGGTTGCGCCACCAGGCCTGGCCGGCCTCGGGGAGGGTGTGGATCGGGTCGTAGTACTCGTAGCGGCGGTTGAGGGCCTCGGGGTCGGCGAGTTCGATGCCGGTGCGGTAGTTCTTGGTCCAGTAGGAGATGCCGCGCTCGGTGTCGTACTCGGCGAGCTGGTGGACCCAGCGCTTGCCGACGTAGGGGACGTCGCAGACGATGCGCGGGGTGGCGAAGCCGGGCAGGTAGCCCATGATGGCGTGCTGCAGGTCCTGAGCCTGGCGGACCGACAGCCGCCAGTGCTCCGAGCCGGGGATCATGTCGCACATGTACAGGTAGTAGGGCATGATCCCGGCCTCGTCGAGCAGGGCGAACGACAGGTCGAGCAGCGCTTCGGGGGTGTCGTTGACGCCGGCGAGCAGGACGCCCTGGTTGCGGACGTCGCGGACGCCGGTGTCGAGCATGGCGCGGGCGGCGCGGGCGACCAGCGGGGTGACCGAGCGGGCGGCGTTGACGTGGGTGTGGATGGCGATCTGCACGCCGCGCTTGTTGGCCTTGCCGGCGAGGCGTTCCATGCCGGCGCGGACCTCGTCCTGGAGCCAGTGCTGGGGCAGTCCCATGAGGGCTTTGCTGGCGAGCCGGATGTCGCGGATGTTGTCGATGTCCAGCAGGGCGTCGACGAAGGACTCCAGGCGCGGCCAGGGGAGGTTGGCGACGTCGCCGCCGGACACGACGACGTCCCGGACGCCGGGGGTGGCGCGCAGGTAGTCGAGCATGGCGGCGTGCCGGTCCGGGGGCTTGATGGTGAAGCGGTGCTTGTCGACGACGGGGGTGGAGTTGCCGACCAGGTCCATGCGGGTGCAGTGGCCGCAGTACTGCGGGCAGGTGGACAGCAGTTCGGCGAGGACCTTGGTGGGGTAGCGGTGGGTGAGTCCCTCGACGGCCCACATCTCGGCCTCGTGGAGGGAGTCGCGGGTGGCGTAGGGGTGGGACGGCCAGTCGGTGCGGCGGTCGGAGAAGACCGGGAGCATGTAGCGGCGCACCGGGTCGGCGTAGAACGCCTCGGTGGAGGAGGTGTCCATGGTGTTGAGCATCTGCGGCGGGAGCAGCATGGACATGGTGGCGCGTTCGCGCTGGTCGCGTTCGAGGTCGGTGTAGAAGTCCTCGGCGAGCAGGTCGCCCATGACGGCGCGGAGCTGGCGGACGTTCTTGACGCAGTGGCTGCGCTGCCACTGGGCCGACTCCCATTCGGCGGTGGTGACGTCGCGCCATCCGGGCAGCCGCCGCCAGTCGGGTTCCGCCAGCGGCCGGCGCTTGTAGGCGTAGGGCTGGCCGGCGGTTCCGGCGGGTGCGTTGCCGGCGGTGTCGGGACGCAGGGCGGTGGTCATCGTTGACCCTCTCTCCTCGCGATGGCGATGTGATCGCTAAAAGTCTTGTATATGTGAAGCCGTACGGGAAGACTTCCTTATGAACTAGTGATACCCCGGATATCTTGCGGGACTCATCCGGGGACGGGTAGGAGGTGGCGCGTGCGGGAGGCCGGGACCGGTGCGACGACCGGGGTGGCGGGGGCCGGAGGGCCCGCCGGCGGGGCGTCCGGGGGCGCCGCCGGCAGGGCCGTGGGGCTGCACCGGGTGCTGGACCCGCCGGGGGTGCTGCCGCAGGCGGCGCGCCGGCTGGACGCCGCCGCGGCGATCGGGCCGGACGAGGTCCGGATCGCGGTGGAGCGGCTGAACCTGGACGCCGCGTCCTACCGGCAGCTGCACACCGCGCACGGCGGGGACGGCGCGGCGGTGCGGGCCGAGGTGCTGCGGATCGTCGGCGAGCGCGGCAAGATGCACAACCCGGTGACCGGGTCGGGCGGGATGCTGGTCGGCACGGTCGAGGAGGTCGGGCCGGAGTCGCCGCTGGGCCTGAAGCCGGGCGACCGGGTCGCGACGCTGGTGTCGCTGACGCTGACCCCGCTGGAGATCACCGACGGGCTGGCCCGCTGGGACGGGCTGAGCGAGCAGGTCCCGGCGCAGGGGCACGCGATCCTGTTCGCGCGGTCGATCGCGGCGGTGCTGCCGGACGACCTGCCGGTGCCGCTGGCGCTGGCGGTGATGGACGTGTGCGGCGCGCCCGCGCTGACGCACCGGGTGGTGGCCGCGCGTCCGGTGCCGCCGACGGTGGCGGTGCTGGGCGCGGCGGGCAAGAGCGGGGCGCTGGCGCTGGCTGCGGCCCGACGCGCGGGGGCGGCCGCGACGGTCGGGCTCGTCCCGACCGAGGACGAGGAGCGGCGGCTGGTGGCGTCCGGGCTGGCGGACCGCGTGGTGCGCGCCGACGCGCGGGACCCGGTCGCGGTCGCCGAGGCGCTCGGCGCGCCGGTGGACGTGACGGTGGTGTGCGTGGACGTGCCGGGCTGCGAGCACGGCGCGGTGCTGGCGACCGCCGCGGGCGGGACGGTGGTGTTCTTCTCGATGGCCACCTCGTTCCCGGCGGCGGCGCTGGGCGCCGAGGGCCTGGCCGCGGACGTGACGATGCTGATCGGCAACGGCTACGTGCCGGGCCACGCCGAGATGGCGCTGAACCTGCTGCGTTCGGAGCCGGGCGTCCGCGCCCTGTTCGAGGGCCGCATCTGAACCCCGCCCCGGGCTGCCCGCCATGATGGGGGATCATGGCGGGCATGGTGGTGGAGACGGTGACGGTCCCGTGGATTCCGGTCGCGCACCGGATGGACGTGCTGCTGACGCCGGACCTCCCGTCCGGCGGACGGGTGGTGACCACGGCGTTCGCGCTGGTGCTGGACTCGGCCGGGCGGACGCTGCTGACCCGCGTGGACCGTCGGGCCGCGGCTGGGAGGTCCCCGGCGGACACGTGGAGCCAGGCGAGGCCCCGGCGGACGCGGCCGCGCGTGAACTGGCAGAGGAGACCGGCCTGGTCGTCCCGGCCGGTGACCTGCGCCTGTTCGGCGGACAGGCGATCACCCTGGAGGCCGCACCGCCCGACGGCTACGGCTACCCGCCGAGGACGTTCATGGCCTTCTACACCACCCGCCTGGACACCCCGGGCCCAGCAACACGCCCAGCACCGTCCAGCGAATGCACCGACGCAGCCTGGCTAGACCCCACCGAACTCACCAACCGCTGCGCCCCCGCCCCCTGGCTAGCCCTGCACCGCCACCTCCAAGCCCCCTAGCCCCCAACCAACCCGCCCACTCCCCGCACAAGCACGACCAGGCGACCTCACCCCACCTCCGCGCGGTCCTACCTCCACACGGCCCTACCTCCACACGGCCCTACCTCCACACGGCCCTACCTCCACACGGCCCTACCTCCACACGGCCCTACCTCCACACGGCCCTACCTCCACACGGCCCTACCTCCACACGGCCCTACCTCCACACGGCCCTACCTCCACACGGCCCTACCTCCACACGGACATGGGCCCGCGCGGACATGGGCCCGCGCGGACACGGGCCCGCACGGACACGGGCCCGCACGGACACGGGCCCACGCGGACATGCCACCGCGCGGACATGCCACCGCGCGGACATGCCACCGCGCGGACATGCCACCGCGCGGACATGCCACCGCGCGGGCACCTGACCACTTGGCTAGGTGCCCGCGCGGGTGGGATCAGTGCGCGAAGAGGGTTGCGACGCCGGCGCTGATCACTACGGCGAGGACGACGGTGACCAGCGGTGCGCCGAAGCCCGCCTTGCGCTGGGGGTGGATGACCGCGATCGGGTGGTGCGGTCCGTGGATGCGGGGCCGTGCCGGTGGCTTCGGCGCGGGCTTGGACGGGTGCGGCACGGCAGCCGGAGGCGCCGGGCGCTGCACCGGCGGTGCGGCGGCAGGCTGCGGATGCGGCGCAGGCGAAGCCGCGGGCGGCGGCGGATTAGGCGGCGTGACCGGCGGCGGCGCAGGCGGCGTCGTCGGGGGAGGAGGCGGCGGTGTCGTGGGTGGTGGCGGAGGCGGGGGCGGCGGTGTGGTCGGAGGGGGTGGCGGCGGCGGGGGAGGAGGCGGCGGCGGAGGTGGGGGCGGGGGACAGCCGCACGCCTGGCCGAAGATCCCGACGCCCACCCAGATATGCACGATCACATCGGCATGGACGCACACGCTCAGGATCGTCCCGGGCGTCGTCGGCGTGGGCGCGGGAGCGAGCACCGAGACCGACACCGAAGCGTCCGCCGAGCCCGAGCCAGGATCAGAACCGGACCCGAGCCCGGCCCCGGACGGCAGCGGAGGGCTCGCCTTCGCCGCAGCCTGGCTTTCGGCTCCGTCCTTGCGCGGCCGAGGCTGCGGCTCCGGCTGAGCCCGAGGCCGGGGCGAAGGCGGCGCCGGATCATCGGACGCCGCATCCGGCCGAGGCGAGGACGCCCCAGACGGCTGCGGCAAAAGCAGCGAGTACGAATCATTCCCTGTGAGCAACCCGCCCGCCGAAGGCGCACCCAGCGCGCCGCCCGGCATGTCCACCCGCGGACCACCGGCAGCGCCCGGGACGCTCGTCCGCGGACCTTCCGCGCCACGCGGCGCGGGCGCTGGCGGACCGGCCGCAGCGCGCGGGACCGCCACCTGCGGACCGCCGTCGTCGCCCGAGGCGGTCGGCTGCGGATCACCGGCAGCGCGCGGAGAGGGCGTCCGCGGGCCCTCGGGGCCGCGCGGAGAGGGCGCCGGCGGGCTGGGTGCAGCGCGCGGGACGGCCACGCGCGGGCCAGCGTTGTCGCCCGGGACGGTCAGCCGCGGATCACCGGCAGCGCGCGCGGCGGTGATCCGCCGGTCCTCGGCGCCGCGCGGCGCGGGCGCCGGTGGGGCGGTCGCCCGCGGACCGCTGTCGTCGCCCGGGGTGGTCGGCTGCGGGGCACCGGTCGCGCGCGGAGGGGGCGTTCGCGGGTGCTCGGCACCGTACGGCGCGGGGGACTGCGGGTCAGGTGCAGCGCGGGGGGTGGGCGTCTGCGTGCTGCCGGTGGTGCTCGGGGCGGGCGCCTGCGGGTCGGCCTCGTCGTGCGGGGCGTGGGCAGGGGACGGGGCGGGCATCCGCGGGACGGGGGCCCGGAGGGGGCGGGGGAGGTGGGGCTGCGGGGTGGTGTGCTTGAAGATTGCGGGTGGGGGTTTGGGGGCGCGTGGGCGGGGGGCGTTCGGGGGGTCGGGGGTTTCGGCGGAGGCGGGGGTGGCGTGCAGGGGTGGGGAGAGGGTCATGCCGCTCGCGGCGGCGGTGATGAGCACCAGCGCCGGGAGGGCGAGCGCGCGGCGCATCGGTCAGCCTCCCTGGGCGATGCGGGCGAACTCGCCGCTGACGGCGCTGAACGCGTCGGGGTGGACGGCGAGGGAGCCGCTGAACACGTGCGAGATGTCCAGCGCGAGGTACATCCCGAAGGCGAGCAGCGCGGCCATGATGCACAGCGGGACGAGCGCGAAGCCGCGCGGGCGGGCGCCGCCGAGCAGCGGCAGGACGATCACGACGAGGCCGGTGAGCAGGGTGATGGCGAGCAGGCCGGGCGGGACGTGGGCGCGGGCGTCCATGGCGCGCTGGTGGCGGGCGGCGGAGATCTCCGACAGGTGGTCCAGGACGGCGGTGCGGGCGTCCTGGGAGTCGTCGCCGTCCTTGAACGGGACGGCGGCGGTCTCGCGGCGCAGCCGGTCCAGGCGGGCCCAGCCGTCGGGGCTGAGCGTGCGGTGGTCGCGCATCAGCGGCCACTCGGTGCGGCGGACGAAGGCGGCGTAGTCGGCGAGTTCGGTGCGGGTGCGGGCGGCGTCGGCGGGGTCGAGGCGTCCGGCGGACCAGTAGGTCTCCACCAGGGCCTGCGCCTCGGTGTAGGTGTTGGAGCGGGCGGCGTCGGCGCTGGTCCAGGGCACGACGATCGCGATGGCGAACGCGAGCAGGAACAGCGCCGACAGCATCGCTCCGGCGTGGTTGTTGGTGGGGCCGTCGGGGGAGGCGTCGTCGGAGCCGCGCCCGGTGCGGCGCAGCAGGCGGCTCGCGATGACCACGACGGCGATCGCGCACGCCGCCGCGAGGAGGTAGACAGGCATGGCCCACTTCCGTTCCCGGTCGAACACCATTGTGACGGTTGGTGATTTTACTTTCACGGAAGGTGTTTGGGTCAGGCTTTGCGCGTGAGTGTGACCGGACTGGAACCTAGCGCGATACCCCAAGGTCACCTGGGGGTTAGGGCAGGGCCCCGGGCGGCCGGGGCGACCCGGGTCAGAGGGCGAGGCGGACGTTCTGGTCGCGCAGCCACACGTCCAGGCTGAGGACGAGTTCGAAGGCGCTGCGGCGTCCGCCGAAGCCGGTGCCGACGGTGCCGTCCAGGGGCCGTTCGGTCATCTCCTTGACGGCGGCGCGGTCCAGCAGCGGGGTGACGGGCGCGTTGGGGTCGGCGAGCAGGTCGCGGACCTGGTCGAGCAGGGCCAGCTCGTAGGCGGGGTCCTGGATGGCGGGGTAGGGGCTCTTGCGGCGGGCGGCGATGGAGGGCGGCAGCAGGTGGCGTCCGGCGGCGCGCAGCAGGCTCTTCTCGCGGCCGTCGTGGTTCTTCATCGCCCACGGGGAGCCGTAGACGTACTCCACGAGCCGGTGGTCGCAGAACGGCACCCGCACCTCCAGGCCGACGGCCATGCTGGCGCGGTCCTTGCGGTCCAGCAGCATCGGCAGGAAGTGGGTGAGGTGCAGGTGGCAGACGCGGCGCATGCGGCGTTCGTGCTCGTCCTCACCGGGGACCTCGGGGACGTCGGCGACGGCCTGGCGGTACTGCTCGGCGAGGTGGCCGGGCATGTCCAGGCCGCCGACCAGGGCGGGGTCCAGGGGGCCGGTCTGGTCGGAGCCGAACTGGGTGGCCTGCCGCATGCCCATCGCGACCCAGGGGAAGGTGGCGGCGCGGACGGAGTCGTGGTCGTGGAACCACAGGTAGCCGCCGAACACCTCGTCGGCCGACTCGCCCGACAGCGCGACGGTCGACTCGTCCCGGATCGCGCGGAACAGCAGGTACAGGGAGGTGTTCATGTCGCCGTTGACGGCGGGTTCGTCGAAGGCGCGTACGACGGTGCGGCGCAGGTCGGGGTCGGCGAGGCGGGCGGCGTCCACGACGATGTCGGCGTGCTCGGTCTTGGCGTGCTCGGCGAGCTCGTGCACGAACGGGGTGTCGGGGGTGTCGCGCATGAAGTCGGGCACGAACGTCTCGGCCTGGCCGGTGAAGTCGACGGCGAAGGACCGGACGGGGCCGCGGGCGGCGGCCAGGGCGGTGACGATGCTGGAGTCCAGCCCGCCCGACAGCAGCGTGCACAGCGGGACGTCCGACACCAGCTGGCGGGTGACGATGTCCTCCAGCAGCTCGCGGACGCGGGCGATGGTGGTGGGCAGGTCGTCGGCGTGCGGCGCGGACGGCGGCCGCCAGTAGCGGCGGACGGTCACGCCGGAGCGGCCGATCCGCAGCACGTGCCCGGGGCGCAGCTCGTCGATGCCGCGGTAGGGGGAGTGGCCGACGTCCTTGAAGAAGCCGAGGATGCCGCGCAGTCCGTCGGCGTCCAGGACGGCGTCGGCGCCCGGGTGGGCGAGGATCGCCTTGGGCTCGGACCCGAACGCCAGGCCGCCGGGCAGCCGCCGCCAGTACAGCGGCTTGACGCCGAGCCGGTCGCGGACCAGCAGCAGCTCCTCGGTGCGGGTGTCCCAGACCGCCAGGGCGTACATGCCGTTGAGGCGTTCGGCCATGTGCTCGCCCCATTGCAGGTAGGCGTGCAGGACGACCTCGGTGTCGGAGCGGGTGCGGAAGGTGTGGCCCAGGGCGGTCAGTTCGGCGCGCAGCTCGGTGAAGTTGTAGACCTCGCCGCTGTAGGTGAGGACGGCGGCCGGCCCGTCACTCCCGGGCCCGTCGCCCCCAGGAGCGCCGGGAGCGCCGGGAGCGGGGGAGCCGGGGGTCGCGGCGGTCATGGGCTGGCGGCCGCCCTCGATGTCGATGACGGCGAGCCGCCGGTGGCCGAGGACGGCGTGCGGGGCGGTCCAGGCGCCCTGGTCGTCGGGGCCCCGGCAGGCCATGGTGGCGACCATCGCCGCCGCGGTGCGGGCGGTGTCGGCGTGCGCCGCGCCGGCGGTCAGGTCGCGGTCGAAGTCCACCCATCCGGTGATTCCGCACATGCGTTCGCTCTCCTCGGTGCGCTCGCTGGTCGCGCGCGCCCGGCGGGGCGCGCGCGTCGGTTCGGGGGCGTGGCCGTGGGGGCGGGGCCACCCCCAATTGATTAGCCGGACGAACTTGTTTCATGCGGCGCGGCGCGTGGGTAGGTGTCCGGAACGCGGTTTCCGGAGGGACTGCAAAGAGGTTCTTGCGCGTGACATGGTGCATACCGGAAGATCTTCCGTAGAGAACGCGTCAATGAGGACGATTGTTCGTCGCGGCCCGTCCGCGTGCCCGAAGCCGGCGCGGGGCGGGCGCGGCGGAGGAAGGGAACGGCGATGCCCACCCAACGGCCCGGCCGCCGGCCGACCGCCCAGCCGACCGACCCGTCGAGGGGGGCACCCCGGTGACCGGCCCGGACACGCCCGGCCCGAACCCGGCCGCCCTCACCCCGAACGGCCCCGGCGGCGCGCCCGCCCGCGGCAAGCTCGACCTCGACCCCGAGGTCGTCCGCAAGGCCCGCGCCCTGGCCGCACGCGCCGCCGAACCGGTCATCCGGATGGCCCGCACCCACACCACCGTGTCGGTCGAGCGCGCCCTGCTGCGCCTGGCCGGTCTGTCGGGCGCCGACGCCGACGGCCGCCCCTGGGCCAACCACCTGGTCGACGCCGTCCAGGCCCAGGTCGGGCTGGAGCACGGCGTCGCGCTGCCGGTCTGGGACGCCCTGAACACCGGCGGCCACGGCTCCCTGGCCGAGCTGGCCGGCGCCGCCGCCGCCGGACGCGTCCGGTTCCGCCTCCCGACCGGCGCCGACGCCCGCACCGCCCGCGAGGCCGCCCACGGCGCCGCGCGCGGCGGCGTCACCCGCATCGACCGGCGCCGCGCCGAACGCGACCGGATGCTGAAGGACGTCGGCGACCCCGACCAGCCGTGGATCTACCTCATCGTCGCCACCGGCGACATCTACGAGGACATCCCCCAGGCGCAGGCCGCCGCCCGCGAGGGCGCCGACGTCGTCGCGGTGATCCGCTCCACCGGGCAGTCGCTGCTGGACTTCGTCCCCGAGGGCGCCACCCGCGAGGGCTACGCCGGCACCTACGCCACCCAGGAGAACTTCCGGCTGATGCGCGCCGCGCTGGACGACGTGTCGCGCGAGCTCGGCCGGTACGTGCGGCTCACCAACTACGCCTCCGGGCTGTGCATGCCCGAGATCGCGACGCTGGCCGGGCTGGAGCGCCTGGACATGATGCTGAACGACTGCATGTACGGCATCATCTTCCGCGACATCAACCCCCGCCGCACCTTCATCGACCAGCGGTTCTCCCGCCAGATCCACGCCCGCGCCGGGATCTGCATCAACACCGGCGAGGACAACTACCTCACCACCGCCGACGCCGTCGACGCCGCGCACACCGTCATCGTGTCGCAGCTGCTGAACGAGCGGTTCGGGCACGAGGCGGGCCTGTCCGACGCCCAGCTCGGCCTCGGCCACGCCTTCGAGATCAACCCGAAGATCCCCGAGTCGTTCCGGCTGGAACTGGCGCACGCGCAGCTGGTCCGCGAGCTGTTCCCCGACGCGCCGCTGAAGTACATGCCGCCGACCAAGCACATGACCGGCAACATCTTCGCCGGCTACCTGCTGGACGCCTTCTTCAACCTCGCCGGCGTGATGACCGGCCAGTCGATCATCCTGATCGGGATGATGACCGAGGGCATCCACACCCCCTGGCTGTCGGACCGCGACCTGGCGCTGGAGAACGTCCGCTACGTCCGCGACGCCTGCGGCGGCCTCGCCGAGGACTTCGTGCCCCGCCCCGGCGGGTTCGTCGCCGAGCGCGCCCGCCGCGTGCTGTCGGAGTCGATCGACCTGCTGGAGAAGGTCGAGAAGGACGGGCTGCTCACCGCGATCGCCGAGGGCACCTTCGGCGTCACCCGCCGGCCCCCGGGCGGCGGCAAGGGCCTGGACGGCGTCGTCGAGCGCGCCGACGGCTACGTCAACCCCGCCATCGAGATCCTCGACAGCGAGGACCCGCACGCCGCGACCGCCCCGCAGGAGGTGCCCGCATGACCGCCGACCCGCTGACCGGAACCGGAACCGCGACCGGAGCCGGGACCCAGGCCCCGGCCGAACCCGCCGACACCCGGCAGGTCATCCGCCCCTACGGCGACACCACCGGCGACGGCCTCATCCAGATGTCGTTCACCCTGCCCGTCCCGGCCGGGCCCCGCGCCGACGCCGCCGCGCTCCAGCTCGCCGGGAAGATGGGCCTGGACCCCGCCAGCGTCGTGCACGCCAAGCCGATGGGCCCCGACTTCACCTTCTTCATCGTCTACGGCCGCACCGGCCACCTCATCGACTACGCCTCCATCCCCGTCCCCGAGGGACGCGAGTACCCGCTGCTGTCCGCGCCGGAGATCAACCAGGCGATCCGCGGCGCGCTCGGCCGCCGCCTGGTCGTGGTCGGCGCCTGCATCGGCACCGACGCCCACACCGTCGGCATCGACGCGATCCTCAACGTCAAGGGCTTCGCCGGGGAGAAGGGCCTGGAGTACTACCGCGAGATCCAGGTGGTGAACATGGGCGCCCAGGTCACCGTCGAGGAGCTGGTCGAGCGCGCCAAGGCCGAGGACGCCGACGCCGTCCTGGTCTCCCAGGTCGTCACCCAGCGCAACGCCCACCTGCACAACACCAAGCAGATGGCCGCGGCCTTCCACGCCGAGTACCCCACCGCCGTCGCCGCCGGGATCGGCCGCCCGCTGCTGGTGGTCGGCGGCCCCCGCTTCGACACCGTCACCCCGTCCGACCTGGGCGTGGACCGCATCTTCGGCAAGGGCACCACCCCGTCGGAGGTCGCCTCCTACCTCGTCCACGCCCTGCTGCCCGCCGGAGCGGCCTCCGGCTCCGAGGAGACCCCGTGACCGACGACAGCAACGCAGACGACAGCAACGCGGCGGCCGACCCGCGGACGGGCCTTGCCGTCACCCACCGCCGCTACGTCCCCTACTCCCACGCCCACTACGCCGGGAACCTGGTGGACGGCGCGTACGTGCTCGGCCTGTTCGGCGACGTCGCCACCGAGGTGTGCATCCGCACCGACGGCGACGAGGGCCTGTTCGCCGGGTACGCCGACGTGCGGTTCCTCGCGCCGCTGCGCGCCGGGGACGTGGTGGAGGCCACCGCCGTGGTCACCCGCGTCGGCCGCCGCAGCCGCACCCTGGACCTCACCGCCCGCGTCGTGTGCCGAGGCCGCCCCGACAAGGGCGAGTCGTCCGCCGAGGTGCTCGCCGAACCGATCACCGTCGTCACCGCCACCGGCACCGTCGTCGTCCCCTGACGGCCGCCCCGCACGGGCTCCGACCCGTCCCGGGACCAGCCTGGGACGGGCCCAGGACGGGCGGGGCGCGGGGCGGGCGGCGGACTGAACGGGGCGTGACCAGCACGTGTCCGCCACGGCCCCGCGACCGGCCGGACGGGCCCGCCGGAGGCGGTTGACAAGGTCGCGGAACTGGGTAGTTTTGCTCCAGTCCAGCACGGGACTCACCGATCGGCCGCCCCGGCGCGCACCGGCCACCGCGCCACGGCGGGCCGCGGGCACCTCCCCGCCCCGTCCGAACCAGGCGCGGCGCACGGCGCCGTCCGGAGCGGAGCCGTCCGATCGCGCGGGGGTTGGACCCGGGAAGGGCCCCGACATCCAGGAGAAAACGGTGCACCGCCCCTACCGCCTGTGGGGACGGCACCGGCCCGATGGATGCCAGGGGCCCTCCTCCGTGTCCGGACGCGGTAGCGTTCGCCCCGGTCCGCAACGGATCTGCTGAACACAACGGGCCGACAGATCGGACAAGGAGCCGCGGTGGCGCACGACACCCTCCCGGAACGGCAACCGGGACCCCGCACGGGCGACGACCCCGCCGCCGCGGGCGCCGCCGATCCGGCCGAGGGCCGCGACGCGGACGCGGGTCCGGCCTCGGGCCCGGGCGAGGGGCGGTGGGCGCGGATCCGCCGCGGCGGACGCGCCGGATGGCCCCGCCACGCCGTCACCGCCACCGCCGGGCTGCTGCTGTGGCTGGCCTTCCCCCCGGTCGACCTGCCCTACCTCGGCCCCCTCGCCGTCGCGCTGCTCACCCTGGCCTGGCGCGGCGTGCCCGCCCGGACCGCCGCCTGGCTCGGGTTCGTCGGCGGCGCGGTGTTCTTCCTGCCCGTCCTGGAGGGCATCCACAAGGTCGGCTGGGACGGCTGGGTGCTGCTCAGCCTCGTCCAGGCGCTCTACTTCATCCCGCTCGCCGCCGGGACGGCCGTGGTGACGCGCCTGCCCGCCTGGCCGCTGTGGACCGCCGCCGGGTGGGTCGCCGAGGAGGCGCTGCGCGGCCGGCAGCCGTTCGGCGGGTTCCCCTGGGCGCGGCTGGCCTTCAGCCAGACCGCCACACCCCTCACCCCCTACGCCTCGCTCGGCGGCGCGCCGCTGGTGACCTTCCTGACCGCGCTGGTCGGCGGGCTGATCGCCTACGCCGCCGTCACCGCCTGGCGCCTGCGACGCGACGTCCGCCCCGCCACCGGGCAGGACACCGAGCAGGGCGGAGAGCAGGGCGGAGAGCTGGGCGCGGTGCAGAACGGTCCGTCGGGGCGGGGCCGCGGGCTGCGCGGGCCGCTGCTCGGCGCGGCCGTCGCCCTCGTCCTGGCCGGATTGGTGGTCGGCGGCGGGACGGCCATCCCGACGCCCGCGTCCGGACGGCCCGTGACCGTCGCGGTCGTCCAGGGGAACGTGCCGCGCCTCGGCCTGGACTTCCTCGGGCAGCGCCGCGCCGTCCTGGACAACCACGTCCGCGAGACCAAGAAGCTCGCCGCCGACGTCCGCGCCGGCCGCGTCGCCCGCCCCCAGCTGGTGATCTGGCCCGAGAACGCCAGCGACCTCGACCCCTTCACCGAACCCGACGCCTTCCAGGCCATCGACGGCGCCGTCCGCGACATCGGCGTCCCGGTCCTGGTCGGCGCGCTGGTCGACACGCCCGACGGCACGAAGGTCGAGAACCGCGGCATCGTCTGGGACCCCAGGACCGGGCCCGGCGACTACTACGTCAAGCGGCACCCCGTCCCGTTCGGGGAGTACCTGCCGTTCCGCGACGTCCTCACCAAGCTGATCACCCGGTTCCAGCGCATCTCCCGCGACTTCGTCAAGGGGAACCGGTCCGGCGTGATGAGGCTCGGCCCGATCACCGTCGGCGACGTCATCTGCTTCGAGGTCGCCTACGACAAGGAGACCCGCGACTCGGCCCCCGGCAACGTCATGGTCGTCCAGACCAACAACGCCACCTACGGCGAGACGAGCCTGCCGCCCCAGCAGATCGCCATGTCGCGGCTGCGCGCCGTCGAGCACGGCCGGACCGTCCTGGTCGCGGCGACCAGCGGCATCAGCGCGATCGTCGCCCCCGACGGCCGCATGATCGCCCGGTCGAAGGAGTTCGTCCCCGCCGTGCAGGTCGCCGCGGTCCCCGCCCGCACCTCCACTACGATGGCGGACCGCGTGGGCGCGCTCCCCGAGTGGGCCCTCACCCTCACCGCCCTCGGCGCGGTCGCCGCCGCGCTCGGCCTGGCGCGCCGCCGCCGCACCGCCGCACCCGCGGACGGCCCCGCACCGGCCCCGGCACCGGACCCGGCACCGGACCCCGAGCGGGCCCCGGAGCCCGACCCGGCGCAGGACGCGGCCGGGCGGGACGCGGCGCCCGCCGATGTGCGGGACACTGGGGGGCAAGCACGCACCGACGACGAGGAGAACTGACGCCGATGGACATCCCAGCCGACCTGGGCCGGGTCCTCGTGATCATCCCGACCTACAACGAGCGGGACAACATCGAGCCGATCGTCGGCCGCGTCCGGGCCGCGGTGCCCGAGGTGGACGTGCTGGTCGCCGACGACAACAGCCCCGACGGCACCGGCGACCTCGCCGACGCCCTGGCCGCCGCCGACGACCACGTCAAGGTCCTGCACCGCAAGGGCAAGGAGGGCCTCGGCGCCGCCTACATCGCCGGGTTCCGCTGGGCCGCCGAGCACGGCTACGACGTCATGGTCGAGATGGACGCCGACGGCTCCCACCAGCCCGAGGAGCTGCCCCGCCTGCTCACCGCCCTCCAGGACGCCGACCTGGTCCTCGGCGCCCGCTACATCCCCGGCGGCAAGATCGAGAACTGGCCGGTGTCGCGGCAGTTCATCTCCCGCGGCGGCAACCTGTTCGTCCGGATGATGCTCGGCCTGCCGCTGCGCGACGCCACCGGCGGCTACCGCGCGTTCCGCGCCGCGACCCTGGACAAGATCGGCCTGGACGGCGTCGACTCGCGCGGCTACTGCTTCCAGATCGACCTGGCCCGCCGCTCCCTCAAGCAGGGCCTGCGCGTCGTCGAGGTCCCGATCACCTTCGTCGAGCGCGTCCACGGCACCAGCAAGATGAGCCGAGACATCATGATCGAGGCGATGCTCCGCGTCACCCAGTGGGGCGTCTCCGACCGCCTCACCCGCCTGCGCAGCAAGCGCTGACCCCCGCCCGGGGCCGGGAAACGTTCGGGTGGGGTGCGGCGTTGTCATGAATGACGGTTCGTCCACCCGAAAATGGAAGCCATGCTGCCGCTCGTCCTGGTCCTGTCGTTCCTGCTGCTGCCCGTGCTGGAGATCAGCCTGATCATCGTGGTGGGGCAGGCGATCGGCGGCTGGCCGACGGTGGCGCTGCTGGCCGCCGGGCTGGTGCTGGGCGGCTGGCTCGTCCGCCGCGAGGGCCGCCGCGCCTGGCGCGCCCTGAACGCCGCGCTCAGCCGCGGCGAGCTGCCCGAGCGTGAACTCGGCGACGCCGCGCTGGTGATGGCCGGCGGCGTGCTGCTGATGATCCCCGGGTTCCTCACCGACGTCGCCGGGCTGCTGTTCGTCCTGCCGTTCACCCGGCCGCTGCTGCGGCGGCTGCTCGGCGGGGTCGCCTCGCGGCGGCTGGAGTCGGTCCAGGCCCGCGCGGGCTTCCCGCCCGGCATGACCGGCCTCGGCGGCCAGGACCCGTTCGGGCGCCCCTCAGCGGCCCGGGGAGAGTCCGGAACCGCCCCGCACGGCACCGTCGTCCAGGGCGAGGTCATCCACGACGACGACCGCCCCTGAGCCCCCGGGCAGACCCCGCGAGGCCACCGGGCCGCGGAGGGCCGGAACGGCGCCACCGGACGGCCCGAAACCCAGGCACGGAAAGAACCCCGGGTACGGAAAGAACCCCAGGCACGGAAAACCGCCGGGCCGCAGGTACGGAAAACCGCCGGGCCGCCTCCGTCAGTGACGGGGGCGGCCCGGCGGTCGTCGTGGCAGGCGCCGGCCTGTCAGGCTGTCCTGCGCCGGCCCGAACGCAGGATCTCCAGGCGTTCGGCCAGCACCTCCTCCAGATCCTCCAGCGTCCGCCTTTCCATCAGCATGTCCCAGTGGGTCCGCGGCGGCTTGCCCTTCTTCGCTTGGGGCAGCTCGCCGTCCACCCGCAGTGCGGTCGCGCCGCAGCTGCGGCACTCCCAGGTCATGGGCACCTCGGCCTCGGCAGCGAGCGTCACGGTGAACCGGTGCCCCTTGCCGCAGGTGTAGTCGACCTCCTGGCGTGGGGCCAGATCGGTGTTGCGATCGTTCTCGTAGCTGGTCGCTCCGAGTCGGGTGCCGCGAAGTGCGCGCTCCGCCATCGTCACGTGCCTCCCAGACGGCTTGCGGTCTTGTTCAGACCAACGCTGAGTACCCCGGCAAGATTCCCAGTCGGACCGGGTTCCAACCCTGGTACTTTTCCGTATTCGCCACCGGGCCGTGACGGACCGTTCACCGCTTCCGCGTGGTGACCACGTGATCGATCAGCCCGTACTCCAGCGCCTCGTCCGCGGTGAAGAACCGCGCCCGGTCCAGGTCGCGCCGGACGGCCGCGGTGTCGCGCCCGGTCGACTCGGCGACGATCCGCTCGGTGAGGTCCCGCAGCCGCAGGATCTCGGCCGCCTCGATCTCCAGGTCGCTGGACGACCCGCGCGACACCCCCACCTCCGGCTCCGCCAGCAGGATCCGCGCCCCGGCGAGCGCCTGCCGCTTGCCGGCCGCGCCGCCCGCCAGCAGGATCGCCGCCGCCGACACCGCCTGCCCGAGGCAGGTGGTCTCCACCACCGGCCGGACGTACTGCATCGTGTCGTAGATCGCCAGCATCGCTGTCAGCGACCCGCCGGGGGAGTTGATGTACAGGTTGATCGGCCGGTCGGGGTCCATGCCCTCCAGCGCCAGCATCTGCGCCGTCACGTCGTTGGCGGAGGTGTCGTCCACCGGCGACCCGAGGAACACGATCCGCTCCTCGAACAGCTTGTTGTAGGGGTTGCTCTCCTTCACCCCGTAGGACGTCCGCTCGACGTAGGACGGCATCACATAGCGCCCCTCGGCGCGCGGCGCGATCACGAGCCGACCCGGTCGGTGGTGTCGACGACGTGGTCGACGAAGCCGTACTCGCGGGCCTGCTCGGCGGTGAACCAGCGGTCCCGGTCGCCGTCCTCCACCACCCGCTCCAGCGGCTGCCCGGTGTGGAAGGCGATCCGCTCGAACAGGGTGCGCTTGAGGTACACCGACTGCTCGGCCTGGATCCGGATGTCGGAGGCGGTGCCGCCGATCCCGCCGGAGGGCTGGTGCATCATGATCCGCGCGTTGCGCAGCGCGTACCGCTTGCCGGGCGCGCCGGCGCACAGCAGCATCTGCCCCATCGAGGCGGCCATCCCGAGCGCGACGGTCGACACGTCGTTCGGGACGAACTGCATCATGTCGTAGATCGCCATGCCCGCGTCGACGACGCCGCCGGGGGAGTTGACGTACAGGGTGATGTCGCGCCGCCCGTCCTGCGCGGCGAGCAGCAGCAGCTGCGCGCAGACCCGGTTGGCGACCTGGTCGTCGACCTCCTCGCCGAGGAACACGATCCGCTGCCCCAGCAGCCGCCCGAACAGCGCCTCCCCGCCCAGCTGCGCCTCCGGCGCCGCCACCGAGGCCCGAGACCTCCCCACAAACGTCTCCCCCCGCCGCTGCGAGCCGCCGCCGGTCCAGTCCGCACCCACCATGGCCCTCTCCTCAAAATAGGTAGCCTGGGTAGAACGTACATTTTCCCCCGAGTGCGGGAGAAGGGGAAGTGAGGGGTGTTCGCTATAGGATGAACAGCGTGGAGATACCGGTTACGGAAGCTCGGAAGGTCCTGGCGGACCTGATCAACCGGGTCGTCTACGGCGGCGAGGAGGTCGTCCTCACCCGCCACGGCAAGACCGTGGCCGCTCTGGTGTCCCCGGAGGAGCTGGAGGTGCTGCGCATGCTGCGCGCCGGCCGCCTCGACCTCACCCAGACCGGCCCCGCCCCGTCCGACCAGCCCGCCGCGGACACCCCCCGCCACGAGCCGCCCCTGCGCATCGCCGCCCACCTCCGCCCCCCGGGCCCGCCCCCGTCCTCCCGCCCCCCGGGCTTCGGCCGCTGACCCTCGTCCGCCCGGTCAGGTGATGGACAGGAGGGTGACGGCGAGGGCGGCGGTGGCGAGGCCGGTGAGCTGGCCTCGGGCTATGCGCTCGTGCAGGACGCCGCGGGCCAGCAGGACCGTCGCCGAGGGGTAGAGGGCGACGATCACCGCGACGATGGACAGGTCGCCGGTGCGGGAGGCGATCAGGAACAGCAGGTTGGCCAGCGAGTCCAGGATGCCCGCGGCCGCCGACATCAGGTAGGCG
Organism: Actinomadura rupiterrae; assembly: GCF_024172125.1. GTDB lineage: Bacteria > Actinomycetota > Actinomycetes > Streptosporangiales > Streptosporangiaceae > Spirillospora > Spirillospora rupiterrae. Next base: position 10,079 of record NZ_JAMZEA010000015.1, on the reverse strand, counting down.
GGCTTCTCCTCGCCGAGGCGGCCGTGCAGCGCCGCGGCGGCGGTGAGGGTGATCGCCGAGGAGACCGTCCGGCCGATGATCAGCGGCGCGACGCCGCTGCCCGACGGAGCCTGGTGCAAGAAGATCAGCTGGAGCGCGATCGCCGCGCCGGCGCCGAGCGCCGCCACCAGGGCCTTCCAGGACGGCCGGGCCGAGACGGCGCCGGGGCCCGCGCTGACCAGCACCACCGCGACCAGCGCCAGCGGCAGCCCCACGGACGCGGACGTGGAGAGCTCCTCGCCCTGGAGCAGGCCCACCAGCACCGGCAGCGCCGCCGAGACCAGGGCCGTCACCGGCGCCAGGACGTTCATCGGCCCGATCGCCAGCGTCCGGTAGGCCAGGGTGAACGCCGCTGCCGACGCCACCCCGGAGGCGGCCCCCCACAGCACCGCGCCGCTGTTGAAGGTGGCGCCGAGCAGCGGCCACAGCAGCAGCTCCACCACCAGGCTCCCGGGCACCGCGACCGTCACCGTCCGCAGCACGTGGGCCTTGCGCGCCCCGAGCCCGCCGAGGAAGTCGGCGCAGCCGTAGGCGAGGGAGCTGGCCGGAGCCAGCAGCAGCGCGATCACCACACCCCCGGGACCGGATAGCGGACGACTGTTACCGCATTAAGTAGCCACCCGGAAGTGGTTAAACCGGATACGGCCCCGCTGTGGCCAGGACATGGGCCTCGCACGGCACGGACGTGGTGCACCGGGCGGGCATGCAGAGCGCCAGGGATGAAGCCGCGCCGCGGGTCTGGAGCGGCGGCGTGGACGGACGGAACGGGGGCTTTTCCCGACTGGGGGCATAGCGGCGGGGGTGTGCGACAGTGGGACGTAAAGGCGTGGAGTGCCGCGGTGTGGGCGCGTAGGGTACGGCGGTGGCGCCGGGGCGGTCCGGCGTGTCCGCCTGTGAGGAGACGCGTATGCCGGGGGACGGGGAGGCCGCCGTCGAGGTGGCCGGGCTGGTCCGCAGGTTCGGTGCGGTCGAGGCGGTGCGGGGGATCGAGTTCGCCGTCCGGCCGGGGGAGATCTTCGGGTTCCTCGGCCCGAACGGGGCGGGCAAGTCCACCACGATCAACATGCTGTGCACGCTGCTGCGCCCGTCGGCGGGGGCGGCGCGGGTGGCCGGGTTCGACGTGGTGCGCGAGCGCGACGAGGTGCGCCGCAACATCGGCCTGGTGTTCCAGGACCCGACGCTGGACGGGTACCTGACCGGCGAGCAGAACCTGCGGTTCCACGCCGAGCTGTACGGGGTGCCGCGGTCGGCGCTGCCGGAGCGGATGCGGCAGGTGCTGGAGATGGTCCGGCTCTGGGACAAGCGCGGCGACCGGGTGCAGACCTACTCGGGCGGGATGAAGCGGCGGCTGGAGATCGCGCGGGGCCTGCTGCACTCGCCGCGGGTGCTGTTCCTGGACGAGCCGACGGTGGGCCTGGACCCGCAGACGCGGGCGTCCATCTGGGAGTACATCCGGGAGCTGCGCGCCGCCGAGCAGATCACGATCTTCATGACGACGCACTACATGGACGAGGCGGAGTACTGCGACCGGATCGCGATCATGGATTCGGGGTCGATCGTGGCGCTCGACACGCCGGAGGCGCTGAAGGCCGGGGTCGGCAAGGACCGGGTGCAGATCCGCACCGACGACGACCAGGCGGCGATCGCGGCGCTGGCCGAGCGGTTCGACCTGGCGGCGACGGTCGCCGAGGGCGCGGTGACCTTCTCGGTGGAGTCGGGCGAGGCGTTCGTGCCGCGGCTGTTCGCCGAGCTGGGCATGCCGATCCGGTCGGTGAGCGTGTCGCGGCCGTCGCTGGACGATGTGTTCATGTCGTTCACCGGCACCACGATCCGCGACGCCGAGGGCTCGGCCAGCGACTGGATGCGCATGGCGATGCGAGGCCGCCGATGAAGCGCGCGGACGACGCGGTGGAACGCGCCGGCGACGCGGCCGAGCGGGACGGCGACGCGACCGAACGCGCCGGCGAGGCGGCCGGGCGGGATGACGGGGCGGAGCGCGCTGGGAGCGCGGCCGGAGGGCACGACGCGGTGAAGGGGGCGGATGCGGTGACGGCGACCGAGCGGGACGGGGCGCGGGCCCCGCAGGCGGGACCGGTGGCGCGGGTCGCGGTGCCCGAGCGGAGCCTGGCGCACGACCTGCGCGCGGTGAAGATCGTCCTGCACCGGGAGCTGATCCGGTACTGGCGGGACCGGATGCGGATGGTGTCGGGGCTGGTGCAGCCGGTGCTGTGGCTGCTGGTGATGGGCACGGGCCTGTCGAACCTGATGACCGCGGGGCGCGGCGCGTCCGGCGGCGCGCACGTGGATCTGAAGACGTTCATCTTCCCCGGCGTGTGCGCGATGACGGTGATGTTCACCGCGATGTTCTCGGCGGGGTCGATCGTGTGGGACCGGGAGTTCGGGTTCCTGCGGGAGATGCTGGTCGCGCCGGTGTCGCGGTCGTCGATCGTGGTCGGCAAGTGCGTGGGCGGCGCGGCGGTCGCGACGCTGCAGGGCGCGGTGATCCTGGCGCTGGCCGGGCTGGCCGGCATCCCCTACGACCCGGTGCTGCTGCTGGAGCTGCTGGGGCTGATGTTCCTGGGGGCGTTCGCGCTGACCGGGTTCGGGGTGATGATGGCCGCGCGGATCAAGAGCATGCAGTCGTTCTTCGGGCTGATGCAGATGGCCATGATGCCGATGATGTTCCTGTCGGGGGCGCTGTACCCGCTGGCGGGCCTGCCGGTGTGGCTGGCGGTGCTGACGAGGTTCAACCCGCTGACCTACGCCGTCGACCCGCTGCGCCAGGCGGTGTTCTCGCACCTGACGCTGACGCCGGAGCTGCGCCGGACGTTCGATCCGGGCGTGACGTGGGGCGGCTGGCGGGTGCCGGTCGGCCTGGAGATCGTCCTGGTGGTGCTGATGGGCCTGGCCCTGATGGGCGTGGCGATCATGGAGTTCCGCCGCTCGGAGTAGCCCGCCTTCAGGCGGCGAGGCCGGCGGCGAGCCGGTCGGCGGCGCTGCGGGGCTCGCGGCCCAGGAGCTCGGCCAGCAGCGGGTCGGCTTCGGCGAAGTGGCCTGCGCGGGCTGCCTGGTACCAGGTGAGCATGAGCCGGGCCATCGGCTCCGGGACGCCGCTTGCGATCTGGTCGGCGGCCCACTGCTCGTCGTCCACGACGACCCGCTGGACGGTGCGTCCGGTGAGGGCGGAGGCGGTCTCGGCGAGGTCGGCGAAGGTGGCGGCGGCCCGTGCGGTCAGGGTGACGGGGCCGTCGAGGGAGCGCTCTCCCGCGAGGAGCGCGGCGGTGGCCTCGGCGATGTCGTCGCGGTCGGTGTAGGGGACGGGCCCGTCCTGCGGCTGGGCGATCACCCCGGTCCGCTGCCAGGGGCCGAGCAGCTGGTCAAGCGGGCCGTAGGCGCCGTTGCGCAGCGCGGTCCAGGCGGTTCCGGAGGCCGCCAGGACGGCTTCGGTGGCGATGTGGATCTCCGACGGCCGGTAGGGGTTGCCGGGGACGGCGCCGTGCTGGCTGGTGTAGAGGATCCGCCGGGCGCCGGCCGCGACCGCGGCCTCGACGGCGTTGCGGTGCAGCGCGACGATGTCGGCGGCCGGGTCGTTGCCGGACACCACCAGGACCTGCTCGGCGCCGGCGAACGAGCCGCGCAGCGACGCCGGGTCCTCGTAGGAGCCCTGCCGCACGCGCACGCCGAGGTCGGCCAGGTGCCGCGCCTTGGCGGTGTCGCGGACGCTGACCCCGATCCGATCGGCGGGGACGCGCTTGAGGAGGTGCTCGACGGTCGCGCCGCCCAGCCCGCCGGTGGCACCGGTGACAACGATCATGTTCTCGACCTTCCCGAGCCCCCCGCGCCGGTCCCGGCGGCGGGAGGCCGCATAAGTTGACCATCTGGGTCAGCTTCTGGTCCGTTTGCGACGGTAGGTAAACTGACCATGCAAGTCAAATTACGGCCGGGGGCGACGGGAAGGGACGGTGGGGGCCGTGGCCGGTGCGGTGCCTTCGCAGGCCCGGCTGCGCGCCGACGCCCGGCGCAACGTCGAGCAGATCCGCGCCGCCGCGATCGGCGCCTTCCAGGGGCGGGGCCTGACGGTGCCGCTGGAGGAGGTCGCCAGGGCGGCGGGCGTGAGCAAGGCCACGATCTTCAACCGGTTCGGCGGCCGGATCGGCCTCATCGAGGCCGTCATCGAGGAGGTCGTCGCCAGGGAGCTGTTCGCCTTCATCGACCGGACGCGGGCCATCGGCGACGCCGGCGAGCGGATCGCCCACTACCTCACCGCGATCCGCGACCTGCAGTACCGCCAGCCCGCCTTCAACGACGTCCTGCTGCAGACCTACCCGCACTCGCCGCAGCTCATGGAGATCTGCCGCGCCGGAAGCGAGGCCAACGAGGAGTTCATCGCCGCTGCGCGGGCCGCCGGCGCGCTGCGGCCGGAGTTCACCGCGGACGACCTGCACGCGCTCGTCATCGACAACGCCCTCGCCCTCAAGCACGGCCCGCTGCCACCCCGCGACGCCTACGACCGCCGCACCCGCTACCTCCTGGACGGCATCCGAGGCCCCGCCGCCCCTTGACCAGCGCCCTCGCCGGGCTGCGCGTGGCCACTACTCAAGCCCCGTACCGGGGACGCAACGGCCGGAACCAGGCTGATCGTTCAGAGCGCTACGGCCGGAACCGGGGCTGATCGTTCGGAAAGGGAAAGGCCCGCCGCGTCCGGGTGGGGGACGTGGCGGGCCTTGGTGCGCGGACGGGCCTGTCAGACGGCGAAGTCCAGGAGCGGGCGCGCGTTGCTGGGGTGCCGCAGCTTGGACAGCGACTCCTTCTCCAGCTGGCGGATCCGCTCGCGGGTCAGGCCGAGGGCCTTGCCGATCTCGTCCAGGGTGCGGGGCGTCCCGTCGTACAGCCCGAACCGCATCGCCATGATCTTGGCTTCGCGCGGGTTCAGGATGTCCAGGGTGCGGCGCAGCTGGTCGGCCATCAGCTGCCGGTCGACCAGCTCGGCGGCCTCGGGGCTGTCGGTGTCCTCGATGAGGTCGCCGATGCGGGTCTCGCCGTCCTCGCCGATGGTGGAGTCGAGGCTGATCGGCTGGCGGCTGGTGCGCAGCAGCTCGCGGACCTGCTCGGGGCTCTTGTCGAGCTCCAGGGCCAGCTCCTCCGGGCTGGGCTCGCGGCCGAGGCGCTGGTGCATGTCGCGCTCGACGCGGCTGAGCTTGCTGAGCATCTCCAGCACGTGGACGGGCAGCCGGATCGTGCGGGCCGAGTCGGCGAAGCCGCGCTGGATGGCCTGCCGGATCCACCACATGGCGTAGGTGGAGAACTTGTAGCCCTTGGAGTAGTCGAACTTCTCCACGGCGCGGATCAGGCCGAGGTTGCCCTCCTGGACGACGTCCAGCAGCGACAGGCCGCGGTCGGAGTACTTCTTGGCGACCGACACCACCAGCCGGAGGTTGGCCTCCAGCATGTGCGCCTTGGCGCGGCGGCCGTCGCCGGCGACCCACTCCAGCTCGATGCGGTAGCGGTCGTCGAGGGTGTCGCTGCTCTCCAGCAGGTGCTCGGCGTATAGGCCGGCCTCGATCCGCTTGGCGAGGTCGACCTCCTGCTCGGCGGTGAGCAGCTGGCGGCGCCCGATGGCCTTGAGGTAGGTGTGGACCGAGTCGCCCATGGTGGTGGACTGGTCGTCCAGGTCGGCGGTGACCTCGGTCTCGGCGGCCTCGACCTCGGTGAGCTCGAAGGTGCCGTCATCGGCGCCGTCGGCGTCCTCGTCGGCGGGGGAGGCGGGCTCGGGGGCGGCCTTCACCACGGACTTGGCGGCGCTGCCGGCCGTGCTCTTGGACGAGCCGGTGGCGCGCTTGCGGGCCGGGGCCTTCTTGGCGGCGGTGGTCTTCTTCGCGCCGGCGGCGGGCTTGGCGGGGGTCTCGCCGTCCTCGGCGGTCTCCGCGGCCGCTTCGGCGGCGGCGACCAGCTCGGCGGTCAGCTCGGCGCTCTCGGCGGCCTTGGCCGCGCGGCTCCTACTGGGCTTGGTGGCCTTGCCGGCGGTGTCGGTGGTCGGCGCCTTCGCCGTGCGGGTGCCCCGTGCGGTCTTCTTGGCGGCGGTGTCGTCCTCGCTGGCCAGGCTGATGCCGGCCTCCGACAGCTCCCGCAGGATCGACCGGCCCTGGCCGGGGCTGATCCCGGCGGCCTCGAAGGCCCGGCGCACCTCGTCGAGCGAGAGGCGGCCCTGCGCCCGGCCGCGCTCCAGGAGGTCGTCGAGGGCAGGGCTCGGCGATTCCGTGAGCGGGTTCTCGGCGGCGGTTCGCGGCATGGGGACACCCCCCTCCCTTCCGTGGTGTGGCAGCGCGGAGGCTTCGCTGGTGCTCGCCTGCTGGTGACGCGCGCATTAGTCGGAACGTCGCGGGAGGGGGTCGTTGTTCCCGGGATCGGGTGGCGGCGTGTCTCAGGAGTCCGTGGCAGCAGGGGCCGGGGACGGCCGAACCCTGCAGGTCAGCACCTCTCTCCTCATGAACCTTACTGCGTAAAGCTCCCGGCCGGGAGAGATTTTACAAAGCATCTTCTACGTCACGTCTCCGACAGAGGAGGAGCGCCATGGCCCGGGTTCTGCGGCAGGGCGCGGCCGTAGCGGGCGATGACGCGCTCGCGCAGGTCCGGGTCGTCCCGCGGGACGGGTTCGAGGAACACCTCGAAGACCTCCTCGTGCGCGTCGTGCAGCTCGCGGGACATGCGGACGCAGGCGCGCTCGACGTCGGCGGCCGACAGCGCGTCGCGGAAGTCCAGGCGGGCGCAGACCAGGATCTGGTCGGCGCCGAAGGTGAGGGTGACGATGTCGACGACCCAGTCGATCTCGGGTGCGGCGCCGAGCCGGCCGCGGATGTCGGCGACGATGCGGGGGTCGGCCTGGTTGCCGATGAGCAGGTTGAGGTTGATGCGGCCGAGGATGAGCGCGACGGCGGTGAGCAGGACCCCGATGAGGATGGAGCCGACGCCGTCCCAGGCGGAGCTGCCGGTGAGCTGGTGCAGGCCGAGTCCGGCGAAGGCGATGAGCAGGCCGGTGAGGGCGGCGGAGTCCTCCAGCAGGACGCTGACGGAGGTGGGGTCGTCGGTGCGGCGGATGTGGGTGAACAGGGTCAGGCCCTCGTCGCGGGCGGCGCCGCGGATCTGCCGGAGGGCCTGGCGCCAGGAGGTGCCCTCCAGGACGAAGGAGACGGCGAGCACGATGTAGCCGACGAGGGGGTCGGCCTCGGTGGGGTGGCCGAGGAGGGTCTGGACGCCCTGGTAGAAGGCGAACAGGGCGCCCATGCCGAAGATCGCGACGGCGACGAGCAGGGTCCAGATGTAGCGCTCCTTGCCGTAGCCGAGGGGGTGGCGGCGGTCGGCGGGGCGTCCGGAGCGGCGCAGGCCGATCATGAGGAGCACTTCGTTGAAGGTGTCGGCGACCGAGTGGGCGGCTTCGGCGGCCATGGAGGCCGAGCCGGTGATGAAGGCGGCGGCGGTCTTGGCGACGGCGATGCCGAGGTTGGCGGCGAGGGCGAGGATGACGGTGAGGGTGTTCTCGTGGGAGTCGGCGTCGGGTGCGCTGGTGTCGGCGAGGCCACTCGTCCCGCCGCCGCTGCCGCCGCTGCCGCTGCCACTGCCGTCGCCGTCGCTCCCGGTCCGGGTGGCTGTTTCGCCTTCGGTCCCGTCCCCGGTCCCGGCTCCCTCGCTGGCTGCGGCTTCGGACGTACCGGTGGCGCTCGTGTCTCCGGCGCCGTCCGGGCCGTCGTCGTCGGCGGGCTGGTGGTGCGGGTGCTGGGTCATGCGGTCCCCTCCTCGCGCGTCCGGGGTGGTCACGGACGGCTTCCGGGGGTCTACCCGGTGGTGGTGATCGCAAGCGCCGGGGGCGGCGGGCCGGGGAGGGCCGGGTCAGGGGGTGCGGAGGGCGGCGCGGTCGGGTTTTCCGGAGGGGAGCAGGGGGAGGGCGGCGCGGAGGTCGAGCTCGCGGGGGGCGGCGTGGGCGGGGAGGGTTTCGCGGACCCAGGCGCGCAGGTCGTCGAGGGTGGGGGCGGGGCCGTCGGGGACGATGACGGCGGTGACGCGTTCGCCCCATTCGGGGTCGGGTCGTCCGATGACGACGGCGTCGGCGACGCGGGGGTGGCGGGTGAGGCGTTCGGCGACGTCGCCGGCGACGACCTTCTCGCCGCCGGTGTTGATGATGTCGTCGATGCGGCCGCGGATGCGGAGGCGTCCGTTGTCGAGGGTGCCGAGGTCCTGGGTGAGGTACCAGCGGCCGTCGCGGGTGGCGCGGGTGAGGTCGGGGTTGAGGCGGTAGCCGGTGAACAGGACGGGTCCGGCGATGCGGACGCGTCCGTCGGGGTCGAGGTCGAGGGTGACGCCGTCGAGGGGGAGGCCGTCGTAGGCGCAGCCGCCGCTGGTCTCGCTCATGCCGTAGGTGGTGTGGACGGTGGCGCCGGCGGTGCGGGCGCGGTCGAGGAGGTCGGGGGGTGCGGCGGCGCCGCCGAGGAGGATGGCGCGGTAGCGGGTGAGGTCGGCGCCGGTGTCGAGGAGGCGGCGGAGCTGGGTGGGGACGAGGGAGATGAGGGTGGCGTCGGTGGTGGCGATGCGGTGGGGGTCGAAGCGGGGGTGGATGTGGGGTGGGGTGCCGGTGAGCAGGGCGCGGACGAGGACCTGGATGCCGGCGATGTGGCTGGTGGGGAGGCAGCAGAGCCAGCGGTCGGTGGTGTCGGCGCCGATGCGGTGGCGGGTGGCGGTGGCGGAGGCGGTGAGGGCGCGGGTGGGGAGTTCGACGAATTTGGGGGTGCCGGTGGTGCCGGAGGTGGCGATGAGGACGGCGGTGTCGGGGTGGACGGGTTGGCCGCCGGGGCGGGGGGTGGTGCCGGTGGGGGTTTCGACGGCGTGGGGTGCGAGGGCGTCGAGGATGGCCTGCAGGGCGGGGGTGGGGGTGTCTGGCGCCAGGGGGCAGATGGCGGGGCCGGTGCCGTCGAGGGCTGCTTGGAGGGCCTGGAGGAGGCGTGGTCCGGGGGGCAGGACGAGGGCGTGCAGGCGGCGGGCTTCCATGGCGGTGCCAGTTTAGGCGACCCTGTTGAACGCGTTCACATCGGTGGGGCGGTTGAATGGTGGCGGCCGTCCGGCCGCACGGGTTCCGGGTGAAGAGGGGCACATGGTTTCGGAGTTGTTCGACGCGTCGGCGTGGAAGCGGGTTGAGGGGTTCGATTTCACCGATATCACCTATCACCGGGCGGTGGATCAGGGGACGGTGCGGATCGCGTTCGACCGTCCGGAGGTGCGGAACGCGTTCCGTCCGCACACGGTGGACGAGCTGTACCGGGCTTTGGATCATGCGCGGATGTCGTCGGATGTGGGGTGCGTGCTGCTGACGGGGAACGGGCCGTCGCCGAAGGACGGGGGGTGGGCGTTCTGCTCGGGGGGTGATCAGCGGATCCGGGGCCGGGACGGTTACAAGTACGCCGAGGGGGAGACGGCGGCGTCGATCGATCCGGCGCGGGCGGGGCGGCTGCACATTCTGGAGGTGCAGCGGCTGATCCGGTTCATGGGGAAGGTGGTGATCTGCGTCGTTCCGGGGTGGGCGGCGGGCGGTGGTCACAGCCTGCACGTGGTGTCGGATCTGACGCTCGCCAGCCGGGAGCATGCGCGGTTCAAGCAGACCGACGCGGATGTGGCGAGCTTCGACGGCGGGTACGGGTCGGCGTACCTGGCGCGGCAGGTGGGTCAGAAGTTCGCGCGGGAGATCTTCTTCCTGGGCGACACCTACTCGGCGGAGGACGCGCACCGGATGGGGATGGTGAACGCGGTGGTGCCGCATGCGGAGCTGGAGCGGGTGGCGCTGGAGTGGGGCGCGAAGATCAACGGGAAGTCGCCGACGGCGCAGCGGATGCTGAAGTTCGCGTTCAACGCGGTCGATGACGGGATGGTGGGCCAGCAGGTGTTCGCGGGGGAGGCGACGCGGCTGGCGTACGGGACCGAGGAGGCGGCCGAGGGGCGGGACTCGTTCCTGGAGAAGCGCGACCCCGATTGGTCGCGTTTCCCGTGGTACTACTAAT
>NZ_JAMZEA010000014.1 GCF_024172125.1 Actinomadura rupiterrae | reverse complement strand
CGCTGCTCGCCCACCACTACCGCTCCGACTGGGAGTGGACGGCCGACCAGCTGGACGCCGCGACCGCGCGCCTGGAGCGCTGGCGCGCCGCCGCCGACGCGCCTGCGGGGCCGTCCGCGTACCCGGTGCTGGAGGCCGTCCGGGAGCGCCTGTCCGACGACCTGGACGCGCCGGGCGCGCTGGCCGCCGTCGACGCCTGGGCCGACGCCGCCCTCGCGGGCACCGGCGACGACGCCAAGGCCCCCGCCCAGGTCCGCGCCCTCACCGACACCCTCCTCGGCATCGCCCTCTGACGCACGAGCCGAAAGCCCCGTCCAAATGGACGGGGCTTTCGCACGCCACCCGTCCACCCCTCGGCTGCCACACAGCCCACACGCTCAGAGAGCCCACGCGCTCAGAGAGCCCTCGTGGTCACAGGGCCCACGTGGGCATGGCGGGCGGGCGGTCAGCGGGGCCGCGGGATCATTCGGGCGTGGAGAGGGTTCGGGCCTGGCGGGCGCGGTCGGCTTTGCGGGCTATGCGGTGGCGGGAGCGCCAGAGGAGGAGCGGGACGCCGGCGCGGCGGAGGCGTCCGGGGACGAGCCGGTAGAAGAACGCGCCGGTGCGCAGCAGGAACCACAGGAACCGGTCGCGGCGCGGTCCCCACGGCAGGCCGTACTGGACGCGGATGGGCTCGGGCAGCAGTCCGGCGGTGACGAAGCGGTTGAACCACATCGCGGGCCAGAGCCAGCGGAGCTTGCGGGACCACAGCACCTCGCGCATGACCTCGCGGCCGGTGTCGGTGACCTCCAGCGAGGCGATCATGCCGTCGAAGTAGCGGCGGAACTCCTCACGATCGGCGGGCTGGGCGTCCTCGGGGCAGCCGAGGACCTCGGCGACGTAGCGGGCCTGGTGCACGTAGGCGGCGCCGAGGTCGCCGCTGGGGGAGCGGAGGATCTCCTCGTACACGTACAGCGCCGCGTCGGTGAGGGTGGCGTTGACCCACGCCTGGAGGGCGGGGTCGTTGCCGGAGTAGCCGGGGCCGGTGATCCGGTCGTGCAGGCGGCGCAGGCCCTGCCCGAGGCGCGCGGCCTCCTCGTCCGTGCCGAACGCGACGATGGTGAGGAAGTCCAGCGTGCCGAACAGCCGGTCCAGGGGGCGTTCGCGCAGGTCGCTGTGGTCGGCGACACCCTGGGCGATCTTCGGGTGGGCGACCTGGAGGAGCAGCGCGCGGCCGGCGGCGAGCATCACGGCGGGCTCGGCGGCGAGCAGCCGCAGCGCGTCGCGGTCGCGGACGGCGGCGGGGGCCTGGGAGGTCACGCGGAGTCCTTCCGCAGGGAGCGGGGCCCGCCCGGGCACGTGTCCGGACGGCCGGTAAGTGAATGCTTGCGCACCCCGCGCCCCGCGTGCAACCCCCTCCCGCCATCCCGCCGGCAAAGCGTCCGCCCCCGCACCGGCCTCCCGGCCCGCGCCCGCCTCGGGCCGGAAGCCCGCCGCGTGCCCGGACGTCCGCCGCGTGCCCGGGCGTCGGCCGCGCGCGGACGGCTCTCGCGCGGATGCCCCGGGCGCAGATGCCCCGGGCGCGGACGGCTCGGGCGCGGACGGCTCGCGTGCGCGGGCCGGGGGGCCGGGCGGGTCAGCCGGCGTCGCGGCGGCGGAGGTAGCGCTCGAACTCGCGGGCGATGGCGTCGCCGCTGGCCTCGGGCAGCTCGGTCGCGTCCTTCTGCTCCTCCAACGTGCGGACGTACTCGGCGACCTCGGAGTCCTCCTCGGCGAGCTCGTTCACGCCGTTCTCCCAGGCGCGCGACTCCTCGGGCAGGTCGCCGAGGGGGACGGCGACGTCCAGCAGGTCCTCCACGCGGCGCAGCAGCGCCAGGGTCGCCTTGGGGGACGGGGGCTGCGCGACGTAGTGCGGGACGGCCGCCCACAGCGACACCGTCGGCAGCTCGGCCTTGGCGCACGCGTCCTGGAGCACCCCGAGGATGCCGGTCGGGCCCTCGTAGCGGGCGGGTTCCAGGTTCAGCGACTCGACCATCGCCGAGTCGTTGGCGGCGCCGGTCACCGGGACGGGGCGGGTGTGCGGGGCGTCGGCCAGCAGCGCGCCGAGCAGCACCACCTGCCGCGCGCCCAGCTCGCCGATCTTGTCGACGATCTCGCGGCAGAACGACCGCCACCGCATGTTCGGCTCGATGCCGTGGACCAGCACCGCGTCCCGGCCGGACGGCAGCCGGGCGCGGGAGATGCGGGTGGTGGGCCAGGAGATGCCGCGGGTCTCCCCGTCGATCATCTCCACCATCGGGCGGGTGACCTGGAAATCGTAGTAGTCGTCGGGGTCCAGTTCGGCGATCGGCGTCGCGTCCCAGACGTTCTCCAGGTGGGTGATCACCCCGCTGGCCGCCTCGCCCGCGTCGTTCCACCCTTCAAAGGCGGCCACGACGACCGGGTCGACCAGTTCCGGCACGCCTTCAAGCTCGATCACGCGCTGCCTCCTTCCGACGCCCGGTAAAGCGTCACCGGGGGACCGTCCATTCCCGGGGTTCGGGGGCCCCGATCATGATCGGTAGGTGTCAGCCTACGTCCTGACCCAGAACTACCCCACCCCTTGCCGGTCCAGACCTCGCCGGGGGTCGCCCGGCGGGCCCGGGCGCGTCACGATCGGGTCACTTCCCGTCGGTGGTGTGCACGATCAGCACGTCCACGGGGGAGCGGTGCGACAGGTTCGCCGGGACGGAGCCGAGGAGCCGGCCGGCGAGGCTGTTCAGCCCGCGGTTGCCGACCACCACCAGGTCGGCCTTGCGGTCCCGGGCCACCCGGGAGATCACGTCGACCGCGTCGCCCTCCACCGCGACCTGGTCGATGTCCGTGGCGCCCTGCGCGACGGCCCGCTCCCGGGCGGCGCGCAGCGCGTCGTCGGCGGGGGTGGAGCCCTGCACCTTGTAGGCGAGGTCGCCGAGCTGGTCGGCGGCCGACTGCCGGGCCCGCTCGGGCATCGGGGTGTAGGCGGTCGCCAGCAGCAGCGTCGCGCCGGTGGCGGCGGCGAGCTGCGCGGCGCGGTCGACCGCGCGGAAGGAGGAGTCCGACCCGTCGGTGCCGACGAGGATGGTGCGGTAGGCGCTCACGGCCGCTCCCTTGTCTGTGGGCGTCACGCCCGCCTTGCGGCGTCACGCTGCCAGTGGTCGTTACCCGTTGGTAGACACTGGCCGAACGTTAGCGGTCCGATCACCCATCCGTCACGGGGATCACAGGCGGGCGGCCCGCGTTCGCCCGATAAGGTGGGGCCCCATGAGCACTCCCACCGCCGCTTCGCTGCGCCAGGCCCTGAAAGATCGCGTCGTCGTGGCCGACGGGGGCATGGGGACGATGCTCCAGGACGCCGGACCCACGTTGGACGACTTCCAGGGGCACGAGGGCTGCAACGAGATCCTCAACGTGACCCGCCCCGACATCGTCCGGTCGGTCCACCGCGCCTACTTCGACGCGGGCGTGGACTGCGTGGAGACCAACACCTTCGGCGCCAACCTCGGCAACCTCGGCGAGTACGGCATCACCGAGCGGATCTACGAGCTGGCCGAGGCCGGCGCGCGCCTCGCCCGCGAGGTCGCCGACGACTTCGCCACCCCGGACCGCCCCCGCTGGGTGATCGGCTCGGTCGGCCCCGGCACCAAGCTGCCGACGCTCGGGCACGTGTCGTTCGGCGAGCTGCGCGACGCCTACCAGCTGAACGCGCAGGGCCTGATCGAGGGCGGCGCGGACGCGATCCTCGTCGAGACCTGCCAGGACCTGCTGCAGGCCAAGGCCGCCCTCATCGGCGCCAAGCGCGCCATCGCCGCCGCGGGCGCCGACACCGTCCTCATCGGCCAGGTCACCATCGAGCAGAACGGCGCGATGCTGATGGGCTCGGAGATCGGCGCCGCGCTCACCGCGCTGGAGCCGATGGAGCTGGACCTGATCGGCCTGAACTGCGCGACCGGGCCCGCCGAGATGAGCGAGCACCTGCGCTACCTGGCCCGGCACGCCCGGATCGGGCTGAGCTGCATGCCGAACGCGGGCCTGCCCGAGCTGACCTCCGACGGCGCCCGCTACCCGCTCACCCCGGACGAGCTGGCGGGCGCGCACGACACCTTCACCCGCGAGTTCGGCCTGTCGCTGGTCGGCGGCTGCTGCGGCACCACCCCCGAGCACCTGGCCAAGGTCGTCGAGCGGGTCCGCGGCCGCGAGGTCGCCGCCCGCCGCCCCCGGCACGAGGCGGGCGCCGCGTCGCTGTACCAGCACGTCCCGTTCCGGCAGGACACCTCCTACCTGGCGATCGGCGAGCGCACCAACGCCAACGGCTCCAAGGCGTTCCGCGAGGCGATGCTGGAGCGCCGCTGGGACGACTGCGTGAAGATCGCCCGCGACCAGGCCCGGGACGGCGCGCACATGCTGGACCTGTGCGTCGACTACGTCGGCCGGGACGGCGTCGCGGACATGAAGGAGCTGGCGTTCCGGTTCGCCACCGCCTCCACGCTGCCGGTCGTGCTCGACTCCACCGAGGTCGACGTGATCATCGCCGGGCTGGAGATGCTCGGCGGCCGCGCGGTGATCAACTCGGTGAACTTCGAGGACGGCGACGGCCCCGGGTCCCGGATGGCGCGGCTGATGCCGGCCGTCCGCGAGCACGGCGCGGGCGTGGTCGCGCTCACCATCGACGAGGAGGGCCAGGCCCGCACCGCCGAGAAGAAGGTCGAGATCGCCGTCCGGCTGATCGAGTACCTCACCTCGCAGTGGGGTGTGGACGTCGGCGACATCATCATCGACACCCTCACCTTCACCATCGGCACCGGCCAGGAGGAGTCGCGCCGGGACGCGCTGGAGACCATCGAGGCGATCCGCGAGCTCAAGCGCCGCTACCCCGATGTGCAGACCACCCTCGGCCTGTCGAACGTGTCGTTCGGCCTGAACCCGGCCGCGCGGATCGTGCTGAACTCGGTGTTCCTGCACGAGTGCGTCGACGCCGGCCTCGACTCGGCGATCGTGCACGCCTCCAAGATCCTGCCGATGAACCGGATCCCGGAGGAGCAGCGCAAGGTCGCGCTCGACATGGTCTACGACCGGCGCTCGGAGGGCTACGACCCGCTGCACCGGTTCATGGAGCTGTTCGAGGGCGTCGACACCGCCGCGATGAAGGCCGACCGCGCCGCCGAGCTGCTCGCGCTGCCGCTGTGGGAGCGGCTGAAGCGCCGCATCGTCGACGGCGAGCTGGACGGCCTGAACGCCGACCTGGACGAGGCCCTCACCCAGCGGCCCGCCCTGGAGATCGTCAACGACGTGCTGCTGGACGGCATGAAGACCGTCGGCGAGCTGTTCGGCTCCGGCCAGATGCAGCTGCCGTTCGTGCTGCAGTCCGCCGAGGTGATGAAGACCGCGGTCGCCTACCTCGAACCGCACATGGAGAAGGTCGAGGGCGACGGCGGCAAGGGCCGCATCGTCCTGGCGACCGTCAAGGGCGACGTCCACGACATCGGCAAGAACCTCGTCGACATCATCCTGTCGAACAACGGCTACGAGGTCGTGAACATCGGCATCAAGCAGCCGATGTCGGCGATCCTCGACGCCGCGCGCGAGCACCGCGCGGACGTGATCGGCATGTCCGGCCTGCTGGTCAAGTCCACGGTGATCATGAAGGAGAACCTGGAGGAGCTGAACAGCCGCGGCCTGGCCGAGAACTGGCCGGTGCTGCTCGGCGGCGCCGCCCTCACCCGCGCCTACGTCGAGCAGGACCTCGCCGAGCTGTTCGACGGGCAGGTCCGCTACGCCCGCGACGCCTTCGAGGGACTGCGGCTGATGGACGCGTTCATGGCCGTCAAGCGCGGCGTGGAGGGCGCGGCGCTGCCGCCGCTGCGCGAGCGCCGGGTGAAGAAGGGCGCGACGCTCCAGGTCACCGAGCCGGAGGACATGCCCGCCCGGTCCGACGTCGCCGCCGACAACCCGCTGCCGAAGACGCCGTTCCTCGGCGACCGGATCGTCAAGGGCATCGCGCTGGCCGACTACGCCGCGTTCCTGGACGAGCGCGCGACCTTCATGGGCCAGTGGGGCCTGAAGCCCGCCCGCGGCGGCGACGGCCCGTCCTACGAGGAGCTCGTCGAGACCGAGGGGCGGCCCCGGCTGCGGATGTGGCTGGACCGCATCCAGACCGAGGGCCTGATCGAGGCCGCCGTCGTGTACGGCTACTACCCGGCCGTGTCCGAGGGCGACGACCTGGTCATCCTCAACGAGGACGGCTCGGACCGCGAGCGGTTCACCTTCCCGCGCCAGCGCCGCGACCGGCACCTGTGCCTGTCGGACTTCTTCCGCTCCCGCGAGTCGGGCGAGACCGACGTGGCCGCCTTCCAGCTCGTCACCGTCGGCTCCAGGATCGCCGAGGCGACCGGTGAGCTGTTCGCCAAGAACGCCTACCGCGACTACCTGGAGCTGCACGGCCTGTCGGTGCAGCTCACCGAGGCGCTGATGGAGTTCTGGCACGCGCGGATCCGCGAGGAGATGGGCTTCGGCGCCGACGACTCCGGCGACATCGAGGACTTCTTCAAGCTCGGCTACCGCGGCGCCCGCTACTCCTTCGGCTACGCCGCCTGCCCGGACCTGGAGGACCGCACCAAGCTGGTCCGGCTGCTCCAGCCCGAGCGGATCGGGGTGTCGCTGTCGGAGGAGCTGCAGCTGGTCCCCGAGCAGTCGGCGGACGCCCTGGTCGTCCACCACCCCGAGGCCAAGTACTTCAACACCTGATCGGCACCGGGCACGCCGGAGCTTCAACACCTGATCGGCGGTCCGACACCGGCCCGACACCCGCGCGATTCGGCGCGTCACGCCGCCTGACCTACCCTTGACCTCCGGGAACGAGGGAAGGGCAGGCGGCGTGACGCTGGGCGCAGGGCAGGTTCCGCAGGCGGTGCTGTTCGACATGGACGGCACGCTCATCGACTCCGAGCGGCTCTGGTACGAGACCGAGACCGAGGTGATGGAGCGCCTCGGCGGGGAGTGGACACCGGACGACCAGGCGAAGCTGATCGGCGGCAACCTCGCGGTCGCCTCGGACTACATGGTCCGCCGCGCCGGCACCGACGTCCCGGCCGAGCAGGTCGGGCGGTGGCTGATGGCCGGGATGCTCGACCGGATGCGCACCAACGTGCCGATGCTGCCCGGCGCCAAGGAGCTGCTGGTCGGGGTCCGCGCGGCGGGCTTCCCGACCGCGCTGGTCACCTCCACGCACCGCGCGCTGCTGGAGCCCGCCCTGGATGGCATCGGCCGCGACCACTTCGACCTGACCCTGGCCGGGGACGAGGTGTCCCGCACCAAGCCCGACCCCGAGCCGTACCTGACCGCGTGCGCGCGCCTCGGCGCCGACCCGGCGCGCTGCGTCGTGCTGGAGGACTCGCCGAACGGCCTCGCCTCGGCGGAGGCGGCGGGCTGCCGGACGGTCGCGGTGCCCGGCTTCGTCGTGATCGGCGACGCCCCGGGCCGCACCCGGGTGGCGTCCCTCGCCGAGGTGGACGTGCCGTTCCTGCGCTCCCTGTTCGCCTGACACGCGCCTTTCACTCTGACTTGTCCCTGAGTTCGCCTGGACGCCCTCGAACGCCCGAGCGACCCTCTCAGCCCCTCCGGCAGCCCCTCACCGGCAGCCGTCGCCGGCAGCCCTCGCCGGCTCCTCGGCGGCTCCTCGTCAGCCCTCGTCCGGCCCTTCGGGGGTCCGGTTCGCCGTCCGCTCCGTCCGGCCCTTCGAGGATGCGGTGTTCGGGCAGGGCGCGGGGGGCCGGGGCGTCCCTGACGTGGGGTAGGGGTGGATCACGCGTGAGGAGGAGGCGCGGCGCGGGGCAAACCGTTCGAGCGGAGGAGAGCCACATGCCGTCCGGCGTGTGAGTATGGGAGCCGAGAGCAGCACGACCGAGCCTGGGGGCCGCCATGAGCGACGCAGCAATCTTCGCGATCAGCCTGGGGGTGACGCTCGCCGGCTTGGTCGCCAGCTGGGGCGTCTACCGGCGGCGCGGCGCGGCGTCCGGCGCGCGCGGGGCGGCGCTGAGCCTGATCCCGCTGGCGGCGGCGATGACCGGGGTGACCAAGTTCTTCACCGACCTGGTGTTCAGCCCTGTGAAGTGGGCCGGTGTGGCGGTGGCGGGCCTGGCGGTGGTGCTCTACCTGGCGTCCGGCGCGGCCTTGAGCCGCCGCTCGGTGACGGAGGGTGAGCGTCCGGAGGGGTCCCGGAAGGCGCCGAAGGAGCGCCGGACGGGCGCGGGCAAGGCACCCAAGGGCGCGGTCGGGGGACCCGCGCCGACGGCGGGCGACCCGGATCTGGCCGAGATCGAGGACATCCTCCGCAACCGCGGGATCAAGTAGCGACCGGCGGGGGCGGGGGTCCGGAACGTTCCGGACCCCCGCCCTTGCCGCGTCCGGGCCGCCGTGCCGCATGTGCCGGCCGGGGCCCGAGTGACCTGCGGGTACGCGGCGGGGCGCGCTCCGGGAGGGGGCGCGCCCCGCCGTTTTCGCGTCCCGGCGCCCGGGACCGCGGACGATTCATCTCAAAACGGACTCGGTCCGATAAAGCTTGCCGGTCGGAGCCGTGTTCCGCTTGCCCGGACGGGTGGGGAGAATCGTACGCTCTGAGCACTTTGTCCGATGTGTTGTCCATCTCACGTGTGCCCTAGATGACGACGAGATCACAAGTCAGATACGGGTACTGGCATCAGCGGCTTCACGGATGGACAGTCGTGGCCGAAGCACTAGTTTTCCCTCCAGCAAACGCGGTGTAACGGGCACGAACAGCGGATGATCTCCGCTGCCGAGCGGCGCCGCCGCAGGCGTGTGGCCCAAAAGTAGGAGGTACGGAGCGTGACCGCACCGATCGAGGCGACCGGGGCGCAACAGGAGGCCCAGCCGGATGCCGTCCTCGCCGGCTTGGAAGGCAAGGCGATCCAGGGTCGCTCGCTCGGGCAGATCGCCTGGATGCGACTCAAGCGGGACAAGGTGGCGCTGGCGGGCGGAGTCGTCATCATCCTGCTCATCCTGATCGCGGCCTTCGGGCCGTTCCTGGTGCAGGACCCCCTGAAGTACCACCAGGGCCTGGTCGACCCGACGTACAACCGCCCCAAGAGCGGCTTCTGGCACTCCGGTGTCAGCGCCGACCACTGGCTCGGCGTCGAGCCGGGCAACGGCCGCGACATGCTGTCCCGGATCGTGTACGGCGCGCAGATCTCGCTGCTGATCGCCTTCCTCGCGACCATCCTGTCGGTCGTGATCGGCACGATCATGGGCGTCACCGCCGGCTACTTCGGCGGCTGGGTCGACACCCTGATCAGCCGGGCGATGGACGTGTTCCTCGCCTTCCCGCTGCTGCTGTTCGCGATCGCCCTGGTCGGCGTCGTCGGCAGCGGCGGCTCGGCCTTCGGCCTCGAAGGCAACGACCTGCGCAAGGGCGTGCTGATCTTCGTGATCGGCTTCTTCAACTGGCCGTACATCGGCCGCATCATCCGCGGGCAGACGCTGTCGCTGCGCGAGCGCGAGTTCGTCGACGCGGCCCGCAGCATGGGCGCCAAGCCGGGCTACATCCTGTTCAAGGAGCTGCTCCCGAACCTGGTCGCGCCGATCCTGGTCTACTCGACCCTGCTGATCCCGACCAACATCCTGTTCGAGGCGGCGCTGTCGTTCCTCGGCGTCGGCATCAACCCGCCGACCGCCTCGTGGGGGCACATGCTGTCCGACGCGGTGCCGATCTACAACTCGGACCCGTGGTTCATGGTCGTGCCGGGCATGGCCATCTTCATCACCGTCCTGGCCTTCAACCTCCTGGGTGACGGCCTTCGTGACGCTCTCGACCCCCGGGCTAAGTGACCTCGGGTTTTACCCTCAAGTGAAGGGGTGCGCCTGCACATGAAGAAGATCAGACCAATCGCGGCACTCGCTGCCGGCCTGGTCGCCACCACCGGCCTCGCAGCCTGCGGTGGCGGTTCCGGGGGCTCCAACAAGGGAGCCGGGTACAACGCGGCCACCGACAAGGTCATCAACCAGTCGGACAAGAAGGGCGGGACGCTCCGTTTCGCCATCTCCGACGACTTCGACTCGCCGGACCCGGGCAACACCTACTACGCCTGGTCGCAGAACTTCGTCCGCCTGTACGGGCGCGGCCTGCTGACCTTCAAGCCGGCCGCCGGCTCGGAGAGCAACCAGGTCGTCCCGGACCTCGCCCAGGGCCCGGGCACGCCGTCCGACGGCGGCAAGACCTGGACCTACAAGCTGCGTTCGGGGGTGAAGTACGACGACGGCACGCCGGTGACGTCCAAGGACGTGAAGTACGCCGTCGAGCGGTCCAACTTCACCGACGAGCTCCAGCTCGGCCCGAAGTACTTCAAGGCCTACCTCCAGGACAACACCCCGGCCTACAAGGGTCCCTACAAGGACAAGAGCCCGCAGGGCCTGAAGTCCATCGAGACCCCGGACGACAGCACCGTCATCTTCCACCTGTCGAAGCCGTTCTCGGAGTTCGACTACCTGGTCGGCATGGCGCAGACGATCCCGGTGCCGCAGGCCAAGGACAAGGGCCTGAAGTACGAGCAGGCGATCGTCTCGTCCGGCCCGTACAAGATCGACTCGTACCAGCGCGGCAAGTCGATGACGCTGTCCCGCAACCCCAACTGGGACCCGTCCACCGACCCGATCCGCAAGGCGCTGCCGGACCGGATCGAGCTGCAGCTCAAGCAGTCCGGTGACGACATCGACAACCGCCTGCTGGCCGGTTCGCTCGACGTCGACGCCGCCGGCGTCGGCGTGCAGTCCGGCACCCAGGGCAAGCTGCTCAGCGACCAGACCAAGAAGGCCAACACCGACAACCCGCTGCAGGGCTACCTGCGGTTCGCGTCGATGAACCTCCACGTCGCGCCGCTGGACAACGTGCACTGCCGCCGCGCCGTGCAGTACGCCACCGACAAGGTCGCCATGCAGTCCGCCTACGGCGGCCCGCTGGCCGGCGGTGACGTCGCCACGACGATCCTGCCGCCGAGCATCGTCGGGTACACCAAGTTCGACAAGTACCCGCAGAAGTACAAGCAGGGCGGCGGTCTGGACGACTCCACCCTCGCGCAGGCCAAGTCGGAGCTGCAGCAGTGCGGCAAGCCGACCGGCTTCAAGACCAAGATCTCGGCCCGTTCCGACCGGCCGAAGGAAGTCGCCATGGCGCAGGCCATGCAGCAGGGCCTCAAGCAGGTCGGCATCCAGACCGAGATCGTGCAGTACCCGGCCGGTGACTACTTCAACAAGTACGTCGGCGCTCCGAAGTTCGTGCACGACAACGGCGTCGGCATCATGCTGATGGCGTGGTCCGCCGACTGGCCGACCGGTTACGGCTTCCTCTCGCAGATCCTCGACGGCCGGGCCATCAAGCCCTCCGGCGGCAACAACCTGCCCGAGGAGAACAACCAGAAGATCAACGACCTGTTCGACCAGGCGATCGGGAACACCGACAAGGAGGCCCGCGCCAAGATCTACGGCCAGATCGACCAGATGGCCATGGACGACGCGGTCGACATCCCGATCATCTACGCCAAGGCGCTGCTCTACCGTCCGCCGAACGTCACCAACGTCGGCATCACCCAGGGCTACGGCGGTATGTACGACTACCTGAACATGGGTGTCAAGAAGTAGTAGCGGCCCCGCTACTCGAAGTCCTGAAGGCAGGTGAAGGCGACGCCCGCCGACCGGAGGTGACCCACCGGTCAGCTCCGGTCGGCGGGCGATGCCGCGCATAGTGTTCGCATATCTCATCAGGCGCCTCATCGGGGCCGTCATCATGCTGCTGATCGTCAGCGTGGTGGTGTTCGGCATCTTCTTCGGCATCCCGAAGCTCGTCGGACAGACCAACGACCAGTTGGCCGCCTCCTTCGTCGGCAAGGCCCCGACGGCCGAGGCCATCGCGCAGACCAAGCACCGGCTCAACCTGGACAAGCCGATCTGGGTGCAGTACGGCAAGTGGATCCAGGGTGTCGTCGCGGGCCAGGACTTCAACAACGGCCCGTCCAAGGAGCACTGCTCGGCGCCGTGCTTCGGCTATTCGTTCAAGAACAACCAGGCCGTCCTGCCGCAGCTGGAGGACCGCGCGCCCGCGACGCTGTCGCTGGCGGCCGGCGCCGCGATCATCTGGCTGCTGTCCGGCGTCGCGACCGGCATCCTGTCGGCGCTCAAGCGCGGCAGCATCTGGGACCGCGCGGCGATGGTGATCGCGCTGGCGGGCGTGTCGCTGCCGATCTACTTCACCGGCCTGCTGTCCATGCAGATCTTCTCCTACAACCTCGACGTGCTCCCGGGCGGCGGCAGCTACGTGCCGTTCTCGCAGAACCCGGGGACGTGGTTCCAGTCGCTGATCCTGCCGTGGATCACGCTGGCGTTCCTGTACGCGGCGACCTACGCGCGGCTCACCCGCGCCGGCATGCTCGAGACGCTCGGTGAGGACTACATCCGCACCGCGCGCGCGAAGGGCCTGGCGGAACGGGCGGTCATCGCCAAGCACGCGCTGCGCTCGACCCTGACGCCCATCCTCACGGTCTTCGGCATGGATCTGGGTCTGCTGCTCGGCGGCGCGGTGCTGACCGAGCACACCTTCGGCATCCCGGGCCTCGGCCAGCTGTCCATCGACGGCATCGTCGGCAACGACCTGCCCGTGGTGCTCGGCGTGACGCTGGTCGCCGCGCTGTTCATCGTGGTGGCGAACCTGATCGTGGACCTGCTGTACGCGGTCATCGACCCGAGAGTGAGGCTGGGCTGATGAGTGACGCCAAGCGCCCCGCCGAGACCCTCAACGGCGGACCCGCGGAGGTCAACGCCGGTACCGCGCCGTCCTCCTCGTTCCTCGAACTGCGCGACCTGAAGATCCACTTCCCGACCGACGACGGCCTGGTCAAGTCCGTGGACGGGCTGTCGTTCAAGCTGGAGCGGGGCAAGACCCTCGGCATCGTCGGCGAGTCCGGCTCCGGCAAGTCGGTCACCAGCCTCGGCATCCTCGGCCTGCACAACCGGCGCAACGCCAAGGTGTCGGGCGAGATCTGGCTGGATGGCACCGAGCTGGTGTCGGCGTCGGAGGAGCAGGTCCGCCGGCTCCGCGGCCGGAACATGGCGATGATCTTCCAGGACCCGCTGTCGGCGATGCACCCGTTCTACACCGTCGGCGCGCAGATCATCGAGGCGTACCGGGTGCACAACGACGTGTCGAAGGCGGTGGCGCGCAAGCACGCCATCGACATGCTCGGCCGCGTCGGCATCCCCAAGCCGGACAAGCGGGTGGACGACTACCCGCACCAGTTCTCCGGCGGCATGCGGCAGCGCGCCATGATCGCGATGGCGCTGTCCTGCGACCCGGAGCTGCTGATCGCCGACGAGCCGACCACCGCGCTCGACGTGACCGTGCAGGCGCAGATCCTGGACCTGATCCGGGACCTGCAGCAGGAGTTCAACTCCGCGATCATCATGATCACCCACGACCTGGGTGTGACCGCGGAGCTGAGCGACGACGTGCTGGTCATGTACGGCGGCCGGTGCATCGAGCGGGGCACCGCCAACGAGGTGTTCCACGAGCCCGAGCACCCCTACACCTGGGGCCTGCTCGGCTCGATGCCGCGGCTGGACCGGCACCGCAGCGAGCGGCTGCAGCCGATCCCCGGGTCCCCGCCGAGCCTGATCAACCTGCCGCAGGGCTGCGCGTTCAACCCGCGCTGCCCCTACTCCGACCAGACCGGCGGGCTCAGCACCAGCGAGCGCCCGGAGCTGCGGGAGACCGCGGCCGGGCACCTGGTGGCCTGCCACCTGCACGCGGACAAGCGGCGGCAGATCTTCGCCGACGAGATCCGGCCGAAGCTGTGACCCCGCGGATGGCGCACGCCGGTGCCGGACCGGCCCGGCGTGCCCTGCCCGTGGAGCCCGGCGCACACCCGGGGGACCCGCTCCCCCCTAGCAAGATCGCGGAGACATCGTGAGCACATCGCAGAGCCCGGCGGGCGACACCGCGGCGCCGGCCGGCGCGGGCCGGACCGGCGAGACCCTGCTGGAAGTGACCGACCTGCGCAAGCACTTCCCGGTGACCGCCGGGCTGCTGCGCCGCCAGGTCGCGACCGTGAAGGCGGTCGACGGGGTCAGCTTCTCGGTCCGCAAGGGCGAGACGCTCGGCCTGGTGGGGGAGTCCGGCTGCGGCAAGACCACCACCGGCCGGATGATCATGAAGTTGCTGGACTCGACGTCGGGAAAGATCACGTTCGAGGGCCACGACATCACCAAGTACTCGCCGGGCCGGATGCGCCCGCTCCGGCGGGACATCCAGATGATCTTCCAGGACCCGTACTCGTCGCTGAACCCGCGCAAGACCGTCGGCGCGATCGTCGGGGCCCCGTTCCGGCTGCAGAACATCCAGACCGAGAACGGCATCAAGAAGGCCGTGCAGGAGCTGCTGGAGCTGGTCGGGCTCAACCCCGAGCACTACAACCGCTACCCGCACGAGTTCTCCGGCGGCCAGCGGCAGCGCATCGGCATCGCCCGGACCCTCGCCCTCAAGCCGAAGCTGATCGTCGCCGACGAGCCCGTGTCGGCGCTGGACGTGTCGGTGCAGGCGCAGGTGGTGAACCTGCTGGAGGACCTGCAGGACGAGCTCGACCTCACCTACGTGGTGATCGCGCACGACCTGTCGGTGGTCCGGCACATCTCCGACCGGGTCGCGGTCATGTACCTCGGCAAGCTGGTCGAGATCGCCGACCGGGACGACCTGTACGAGCGTCCCATGCACCCCTACACCAACGCGCTGCTCTCGGCGGTGCCGATCCCCGACCCCGCCGAGCGCGAGGGCCGGGAGCGGATCCGCCTGCAGGGCGACGTGCCGAGCCCGCTGGACCCGCCGCCCGCCTGCCGCTTCCACACCCGCTGCTGGAAGGCGCAGGACATCTGCAAGCAGGTCGAGCCGCCGCTGGTCGAGCTGTCGCCCGGCCACATGACCGCCTGCCACTTCCCGGAGAACACCACGGTGTCGGAGACCGACGTGGTCGCCAAGGCCGCGGTCTCCCCGGAGGTCGACTGACGGTCCCCGGGACGGGACGACCGGGAGCTCGTCCCGTCCCGACCCGCTGAACACGCGTCACCTGCACAGCGACCGGCCCGCACGGACCCCGTCCGTCCGGGCCGGCCGCTTTCCCACACCCGCGCCCTTCCCGCCCCCGCGACTGCCATGCCTCCGGACGCCTGCCCCGAGCGGCGGCCCAGGCGGACGCGCGAACGTGGCGCAGCGCAGTGCCACTGCACGCAGGCCGCCAGGCGCGCCGCCACTGCACGCAGGCCGCCAGGCGCGCCGCCACGCGGAAGCCCCGTTGGCGCTGTCGCGTGGTGGCCCCGGGTGGCGCCGTTGCGTGGGGCATCGGGGGCGCAGCCATGCGGAGGCCCGGGCGCGTCCTTCGGCCGAGGGCCCTGGGCATGGGAAAAGCCGCGGCCCCGGGCGGGTGCTCGGGGCCGCGGTGTGGGGGTGCGGGTTTGTCACTCGGTGGAGATGGCCTTGAGGACGTCCATGCGTCCGGCGCGCCAGGCGGGCCACAGCGCCGCCAGGACGCCGATCACCGCCGCGACCACCAGGTAGGTGATGAGCGTCCCGACCGGCACCGACAGGACGTTCAGGCCCTGCTTGCGCAGCGCGTGCTGCAGCGCGGCGCCGAACGCGACGCCGATGCCGATGCCGAGGACGGCGCCGAACACCGCGATCACGACCGACTCGGCGCGGATCATGCGGCGCAGCTGCCGGCGGCTGATCCCGATCGCGCGGAGCAGCCCGATCTCCCGGGTCCGCTCGATCACCGACAGCGCCAGCGTGTTGATCACTCCGACGGCGGCGATGATCACCGACATCACCAGCAGGATCGTCAGGAACGACACGAACCCGTCGATCTGCTTGCGCGCGTCGGCCTTCAGCGTCGCCTGGTCCTGCACCTTCACGTCCGGACGGGCCGACAGCGTCTGCTCCAGCGCGTGCTTGGTCTCCGCGCCCGCCTTCTTCGCGTTCACGATGATCACCTCGACCGACGGGTCGGCGGTGTGCGCGAGGTAGGCGCCCTCGTTGATGACCCGGCCGCCGAGGAACTGGTTCTTGGCGTAGATACCGGCGATCTTCAGCGTCTCGGTCTTCCCGTCGGGGAAGAGCAGCGGTACCGACGATCCGACCGTCCAGGAGTTGTGCTTGGCGGTGTCCTCGTCGACGAACATCCCGTCCCGGGGGAGCGTCTGCGACCCCGACACGAACTTCGCGCGCGTCCCCGACAGCAGCTCGGCGGTGTCACCGGCCGAGTACGACACGCGCTTCCCGGAGACCTTCGCGCTGCCCGAGTACACCGCGCCCGCCGCGGTCACGCCGTCGGTCTTCTTCACCTTCGCGACCAGCTCGGGCGACAGGCCGCCCGCGCCGTTCGGCTCGATCACGTAGTCCGCGCCGAACTGCTTGTCGACCTGCGACTCCACCGACGACCGCATCGACGACCCGAGCACGTTCACCGCCGTGATCAGCGCCAGGCCGATCATCAGCGCGGACGCGGTCGCCGCGGTGCGGCGCGGGTTGCGCAGCGCGTTCTGCCGCGCGAGCCGGCCCGGGGTGCGCAGCAGCCGCGCGAACGGCCAGCCCAGCACCCGCACCGCCGGCTTGCTGATCACCGGGGCGAGCAGCGCCACGCCGAGGAACACCGCGAACGCGCCCGCGCCGACCGGCACCGCCGGGTTCGACACGTGCCCGAACAGGCCGAGGCCCATCAGCGCCGCGCCCGCCAGCGTCAGCAGCGACCCCAGCGCCAGCCGGATCCGCATCGACCGCTGCGGCAGCGCCACGTCGTCGCGCATCGCCGCGACCGGCGGGACCTTCGCCGCGCGCCGCGCCGGGAAGTACGCCGACACGACCGTCACCACGATCCCGACGGTGTACGACCAGATCACCGGCGTCACGGTGAACGTCAGCGACCCGCCCGACCCGGTCGTGGACTGCAGCAGCTCCGCCAGCCCGACCCCGGCGAGCAGCCCCAGCGTCGACCCGACGAACCCGACCGCGACAGCCTCGCCGATCACCGCCCGCGTCACCTGCGAGCGCGCCGCGCCGATCGCGCGCAGCAGCGCCAGCTCGCGGGTGCGCTGCGCGACCAGCATCGAGAAGGTGTTGAAGATGATGAACGCCCCGACGAAGATCGAGATCAGCGCGAACACCAGCAGGAACGTCCGGAAGAAGCTCATGAACGACGCGACCTGCGACTTGTTCTCATCGCGCAGCTTGGCGCCGGTGACCGCCTCGGTCCCGGACGGCAGCACCTTGGCGACCCGGTCCCGCAGCGTCGCCTCGTCCGCGCCGGTCGAGCCCATCCGGATCTCGCTGTAGTAGCCGGGCTTCAGCAGCAGCTTCTGCGCGGTGGTCGTGTCGAACGCCACCAGCGTCGCGCCCATCATGTCGCCGATGTCGGCGGTGCCGACCAGCGTCGCGTGCTGCGGACCGGACTTCACCAGCACCGTCACCGCGTCGCCGAGGTTGTACCCGGCCTTCTTCGCCGACGCCTTGTCGATCACGACCTCGCCCGCCGCCTGGGGCGCGCGCCCCGTCGCCAGCCGCGCGATCCCGTCGCCGGTCCAGTTCGTGCCGAGCTGCGGCGGGCCGTTCTGCGCCGACCCGACGACCTTCCCGTTCCGGCCGACCAGCGCCGCGTACCCGTCGACCGTGCCGACCGGGTCCTTCACGCCATCGACCGTCCGGAGCTTCGCCAGCACCGCCTGCGGCACCGGCGGACGCGCCTCCCCGTCGTTCCCCGAGTCGACCACCTTCACCGACCGGACGTCGACCGCGACGTTCGTCCCGATCCGGTTGAACAGGTCGTCGAACCGCTTGTTCATCGTGTCGGTGAACACCAGCGTCCCCGCCACGAACGCCACACCCAGGATCACCGCGACGGCCGTCAGGACCAGCCTGATCTTGTGCGCCGCGAGGTTGCGCAGGGTCACCCGCGCCATCGGAACCGCACTCATCGCGCCGAGACCCCCGGCAGCTCGAAGCCCTTCATCCGCTCCAGCACCCGCTCGGCGGTCGGCTGCGCCATCGTGTCGACGATCTGCCCGTCGGTCAGGAACAGCACCTGGTCGGCGTACGCCGCCGCGGACGGGTCGTGGGTGACCATCACGATCGTCTGCCCCATCTCCCGCACCGACGAGCGCAGGAACTCCAGCACCTCCGCGCCCGACCGCGAGTCCAGGTTCCCGGTCGGCTCGTCCGCGAAGATGATCTCCGGGCGGGACGCCAGCGCCCGCGCGCACGCCACCCGCTGCTGCTGCCCGCCCGACAGCTCGCTCGGCCGGTGCTTCAGCCGCGGCCGCAGCCCCACCGTGTCGACCACCCGGTCCAGCCACTCCGGATCGGGACGCCGCCCCGCGATGTCCATCGGCAGCGTGATGTTCTCCAGCGCCGTCAGCGTCGGCACCAGGTTGAACGCCTGGAAGATGAACCCGATCTTGTCGCGGCGCAGCCGCGTCAGCGCCTTGTCCTTCAGCCGGGTCAGGTTCGTGTCGCCGATGAACACCTCGCCGTCGGTCACCGAGTCCAGCCCCGCCATGCAGTGCATCAGCGTCGACTTGCCCGACCCCGACGGGCCCATCACCGCGGTGAACCGGCCGCGCGGGATCCCGACCGTCACCCCGTCCAGCGCGATCACGCGGGCGTCGCCGGACCCGTACACCTTGGAGATCCGCTGCGAGCGCGCGGCGAAGTCCCCCGCCCCGGGCGCGGGCGCCGCGTCGGTCGTCGAGCGGGCGGAATCAGTCACGTGAGCTCCCTCTTGGTCGAACGCTGTCGAACGCAGTTGAACGCTGTCGAATGCCGGACGCCGTCGCGCCGCCGGACACCGCCGGACCCGGGACGGGCGGATCGGATCAATGTGATCCGGTCCACACGAAACAGTAGGAGTTCGAGCGCCGCGGGGCATGACCCGAGGGAACGGACTTTCGACTCCACCCAGGGCAGGAGACGCCGCGCCGCCATCGTCCGCTGGGAGTAGACCCCCCGGAGCCGTCCCCCAGGGAAACCGATCAGGGACGCCGCAGCAGGACGAAACGGACGCCCTGCTCGTCCGGTACGGAGGCCCCTCGGGGGATACCCCGGTACGACCCGCCGCGGATTACCGGAGAGCCACGCCGGTTACCGGGACCGCCTACCGGCCACCCGGAGAGCGCTTGTCACTCGGTAGGCGTACCGGTCATCCGGGAGGCGCATCGGGCACCGGCGGCCGGATACGGGTCGGCGCGACGGCCGCGCCTGGCGCGACGGCCGCGCCTGGCGCGCTCCGGGGTCACTGCTGGCCGGGGCGGCTCATCCCGGTCTCGTACGCGTACACGACCGCCTGCACCCGGTCCCGCAGGCCCAGCTTCGCCAGCACGTTCCCCACGTGCGTCTTCACCGTCGTCTCGCTCACCACCAGGTCGGCGGCGATCTCCGCGTTCGACTGCCCCCGCGCCACGTGCGACAGCACCTCCCGCTCCCGCTCGGTGAGGGTGTCCAGCCCCGGCGGGGGAGCGGAGTCCCGCACCGCCGGCAGCCGCGTCGCGAACCGGTCCAGCAGCCGCCGCGTCACGCTCGGCGCCACGATCGCGTCGCCCGCCGCCACGATCCGGATCGCCTGCACCAGGTCCTCCGGCGGCGAGTCCTTCAGCAGGAACCCCGACGCGCCCGCCCGCACCGCCTCGATCACGTACTCGTCCAGGTCGAACGTCGTCAGGATCAGCACCTTCGGGTCGTGCGACGCCGCACCGTCCCGGATGATCCGCCGCGTCGCCTCGATCCCGTCCACACCCGGCATCCGGATGTCCATCAGCACCACGTCCGGCAGCAGCGACCGCGTCAGCTCCACCGCCGCCGCGCCGTCGCCCGCCTCACCCACCACCGCCAGGTCGGGCTCGGCCTCCAGAATGAGCCGGAACCCCGTCCGCAGCAGCGGCTGGTCGTCCACCAGCAGCACCCGTACCGTGCTCACGCCGCCACCGTCCCGTCCGTCCACGCGCTCCACGCCCTACCCGCACTCCACGATCCACCGGTCACCCTACGCCGCCCCGGCCCCCGGCACGGCACCGCCACCGGCCCCGCACCACCCCGCACGACCAAGATCACACCCTGCGGCGGGCCCGCCCCTCTCACGCCGACAGCGGGAAACGCGCCCGCACGCCGAAACCCCCGCCGACCCGCGGCCCGATCCGCAGCTCCCCGCCGTACAAAGCCACCCGCTCGTACATCCCGACCAGCCCGTGCCCCGGCTTGTCGCCGTTGTCCGCCACGATCGTCGCCGTCCCGCGCCCGTCGTCCTCGATCTCCACCGTCAGGTCCTCACCGGTGTAGCGCAGCCGCACCCACGCCCGCGCCTGCGGACCCGCATGCTTCAGCGTGTTCGTCAGCGCCTCCTGGATCAGCCGGAACGCCGCCACGTCCACCCCCGGCGACGGCGTCCGCGCCTCACCCTCGATCCACAGCTGCACCGACAGCCCCGTCTCCCGCACGTGGTCCAGCAGCTCACCGAGATCACCCAGCCCCGGCTGCGGCGCCAGCTCCCCCCGCGCCGCCTGCTCGTCCCGGTCGGTCCGCAGCACCCCCACGATCCGCCGCATCTCGCTCAGCGCCGTCCGCCCGACCTCCTCGATCGTCGACATCGCCTCCCGCGCGCCCCCCGGGTCCCGGTCGATGATCCGCCGCGCCGCGCCCGCCTGCACCGTCATCACGCTCACATGGTGCGCCACCACGTCGTGCAGCTCCCGCGCGATCCGCGACCGCTCCTCGATCCGCGCCGCCCGCGCGTCCGACCCCCGCGCCCGCTCCAGCCGCGCCGCCCGGTCCTCCAGCTCGGCGAAGTACGCCCGCCGCATCCGCAGGTTCCGCCCCAGCACCCACACCCCGACCACCAGCGTGTTGTTGGTCAGGAACGTCATCAGCCCCGGATCGACCGGGAACGACCACAGCAGCGCGTTGAACACCACCAGCGCCGCGACCCCGCCCAGCACGCTGTGCGCCAGCGCCCGGTGCGCCGCCACGCTGTAGATCGCCAGCATCACCGCCACCACGTCCGGGATGGACGGCGGGTACACCCACGCCGCCAGCATGCACTCCCCGACCAGCACCACCGCGAGCGTCACCAGCGGGAACAGCCGCCGCCACGCCAGCGCCAGCGTGATCACCGACACGACCACCGCCTGCCGCGCGTCCGGCTCGGCGAAGTACCGCACCTCCTCCGCCGACCGGTGCGAAAGGAACAGCTCCGGCAGCCCCACCGCCAGCAGCGCGAGCGCCAGCACGGCGTCGGCCGCCTGCGGC
Organism: Actinomadura rupiterrae; assembly: GCF_024172125.1. GTDB lineage: Bacteria > Actinomycetota > Actinomycetes > Streptosporangiales > Streptosporangiaceae > Spirillospora > Spirillospora rupiterrae. The sequence continues at coordinate 256,716 of NZ_JAMZEA010000014.1, read as the reverse complement.
CGCGCCGCCAACCATGCACGGAAAGTGCGAAGACCACGGATGCGGGGTGACACGTCTTCACCCTAGGAGGTCGCACCAGGTCTCTTGCCCTCCTGCGCGGCGATCCGCACTCCTCCCCAAGAAGGAGGTCCCCTCCAGGCAACCCCCCACCAGCCCCCCGGCGCCGCCGGGGATCAGCCGCCGTGGATCAGCCCACCGGTGCCGCCCGAGGACTCGCCGGTACCATCCGCGGCCCAGGCACCAGGCCTCCGGGGGGGCGGACGCCTGGACCTCGGCCTCCTGGAGATCAGACGCCCCGGTGCCGCGTGCGGGCGTCAGGCTCCGGGCCTCCCCGGGATCAGACGCCCTAGGACGGCGTGAGTGTCACGGGATCAGACGCCCTAGGACGGCGTGGGGGGCCCGGGACCAGACGCCCCGGGCGGCGTGGGGTCACGGGGATCAGACGTCCGGGTTGCGCAAGGGTCACTGGCTGAGGTGCCCAGGGGCCGCGCGGGGGTCAGGCCGCAGCCTCCTCGCTGCCGGGCTCTCCCCGAGGTGCCCAGGGGCCGCGCGGGGGGTCAGAGGTCGTCGTGGCCGGGCGCAGGCTCCGAGACGATCCGGTCCCGCTTCACCGGGACGGTCGGCAGGGGCGGCGGCGTCCCGCCGAACTCCGGGCAGCGCTGCTTGTGATCGCACCAGTCGCACAACCGGGACGGACGCGGACGCCACTCACCCGACTCGGTCGCCCGCCGGATCGCCAGCCACAGCGCCTCCACCTTCCGCTGCGTCGCCCGCAGATCCGCCTCGTCCGGCGAGTACCGCAGCACCTCGCCGTTCCCCAGGTACATCAGCTGCAGCAGCCGCGGCACCTCACCCCGGAGCCGCCACATCACCAGCGCGTAGAACTTCATCTGGAACAGCGCCCGCGCCTCGAAATCCGCCCGCGGCGCCGTACCGGTCTTGTAGTCGACGATCCGGACCTCACCCGTCGGCGCGACGTCCACCCGGTCGATGTAGCCGCGCAGCCGCAGCCCCGACTCCAGGACCGTCTCCACGAACAGCTCCCGCTCAGCGGGCTCCAGCCGCCGCGGATCCTCCAGCGAGAAGTACGACTCCACCATCCGCCGCGCCTCGGCCAGCCAGCCCTCCCGCTCGGCGTCGCCCGCCGCGTCCGCCTCGAACAGCCCGGCCAGCTCCGGCTCCTCCGCGCACAGCCGCTCCCACTCCGGCCCGAGCAGCTGCAGCGCCGCCGCCGGGGTCCGTCCGCCGGTCGGCAGGTCGTACAGCCGCTCCAGCACCGCGTGCACCAGCGTGCCCCGCACCGCCGCCGGACTCGGCTTCTCCGGAATCCGGTCGATCACCCGGAACCGGTACAGCAGCGGGCAGGTCATGAAGTCACCCGCCCGCGACGGCGACAGCGACCCCGTCACCTCCGGATCGACCGCCCCCGCCGTCCCGGCCGCGGTCGGAGTCCCGGACGCCTCGGACGCCGGCGCCTCCGCCGCCTCCGGAACGCTCGCCGCGCCCGCCGCGCTGGCCGTGCCACTGCCGGTCCCGGTCGTCGTCATGCCCAGCAGGGTAGGCGACCCCGCCGACGAAATCCCGCACCGCCGGGCCACGCACCGCCCGAGGAGCGGAACCCGCCCCCCGGGGCCGTAGCATCGACAACGTGACTGACAGCGCACCCGTGACCGACGGCGACAGCGGCCCGACCGGCTCCGGACCGTCCGGAACCCCCGGCGGCGAGCCCGCCGGCCCGCCCGCGGCGCCCGCCCAGCCGACCCCCACGGAACCGCCGTCCACCCCGCCGTCCAGCACCAGCCTCCCGAACACGCCGCCCGAGCCCCCAAGCCCGGCGGCCACCCCCGCCACGCCCGCAGCCACCCCTGCAGGCCCGCCCAGCGAACCCGCACCGCCCACCACCTCTGACACCCCAGCCGACGCAGCCCCAGCGGCTCCGGCAGGGAGCCCTGCTGACGCCGCCCCCGCAGCCCAGGCGAGCAGCCCTGCCGACGCCAACCCGGCGTCCTCAGCAGGCAGCCCTCGCGACGCGGCCCCTTCGGGCGGCCCTGCTGACGCCGCCCCAGCGGCCCAGGCGGATGACTCTGCTGACGCCGTCCCTGCGGCCCAGGCGGATGTTCCTGCTGACGTAGCCCCTGCGGCTCCGGCGAGGAGCGCTGCTGGCGTAGGCCCTGGGGGCGGGACTGGGGCGCCGGTGGTCGGCTCAGGCTCTGGTGCCGCGGCCTCGGATGGGACAGGTGGGGCCGGGGCCTCGGGGGCGCGCGGGGCGTCCGGGGGGAGCGGGGCCTCGGGGGCGCCGTCCGGTGGGGGCGGCGGGGGAGCGCGGCCGCCCGGGATTCCCATGGGACGGCCGTTCGGCGTGCCGGTGTTCGTCTCGCCCAGCTGGTTCCCGATCGCGCTGCTGGTCACCGTCCTGTTCGAAGGGCAGGTCAGCGACGCCATCGGACGGCCCGCCAGCTACCTGGTCGCCTTCACCTACGCCCTGCTGCTGTACGGGTCGGTGTTCGTCCACGAGCTCAGCCACGCCGTCACCGCCCGCGGCCTCGGCCTGCCCGTCCGGTCGGTGACGCTGAACATCCTCGGCGGCGAGACCTCCATCGAGCGCGAGGCCCCCACACCCGGACGCGAGTTCCTCATCGCCTTCGCCGGACCGCTGGTCAACTTCGTCCTCGCCGCCGCCGGCATCGCCGCCCATTACCTGCTGCCGATGCCGCCCGTCGCGAGCCTGCTCGTCGACGCGCTCACCATCGCCAACCTGCTGGTCGGCGCGTTCAACCTGCTGCCCGGCCTGCCCCTGGACGGCGGGCGCCTCGTCCGCGCCGCCGTCTGGAAGATCACCGGGCACGCCCGCAGCGGCGCCGTCGCCGCCGCCTGGATCGGCCGCGGCGTCGCGATCGCCTGCCTCCTCACCGGCGTCTGGCTCGCGTCCCTGCCCGGACGCGGCGTCGGCTGGCTCGCGCTGCTCTGGTCGGCGATGGTCGCCTCCACCATCTGGATCGGCGCCACCCACGCCCTGCGCGCCGAACGCGTCCGCGACCGCATCCCGCTGCTGTCGGCGCGCCGCCTCGCCCGCCGCGCCACCCTCGTCACCGCCGACACGCCCCTCGCCGAGGCCGTCCGCCGCGCCCACGAGGCCCAGGCCGGCGCGCTGATCGTCACCGACCACCACGGGCGCCCCCTCGGCCTGGTCAGCGAGAAGGCCGTCACCGCCACCCCCGAGCAGCGCCGCCCCTGGGTCACCGTCGGCGACCTGTCCCGCGGCCTGGAACCCGACCTCGCCCTGTCCGCCGACCTGGCCGGCGAGGCCCTCATCAACGCCCTGCGCCGCGCCCCGGCCACCGAGTACCTGCTGCTCGAACGCGACGGCGGCGTCTTCGGCGTCCTCGCCGTCTCCGACGTCGACCGCGCCTTCGCCGGAATCTGACCGCCCGCCGAGCCCCGGGCCCCGCCGGAGCCCCCGGGCCGCCCGCCGGACGCGCCGAGCGGTCCCGGACGCCCGATAACCTTGACCCCCATGAGCGAACCCACGCCGCCGACCGCCGGCGACACCAGCACCACCCCCGCGCAGGCCCCGGCGACCGGCCGGATCCCGCACGGCCCCTTCCGCCCCGGCGACCAGGTTCAGCTCACCGACCCCAAGGGCCGCATCAACACCATCACCCTGCAGCCCGGCAAGCAGTACCACTCCCACAAGGGCAGCATCGAGCACGACACCATCATCGGCAGCCACGAAGGCACCGTCTTCCGCTCCAGCGGCGGCACCGAATACCTCGCCTTCCGGCCCCTGCTGTCCGACTTCGCCGTCCGCATGCCCCGCGGCGCCGCCGTCGTCTACCCCAAGGACGCCGCGCAGATCGTCGCCCAGGCCGACATCTTCCCCGGCGCCCGCGTCATCGAGGCCGGCGCCGGATCCGGCGCCCTCAGCTGCTTCCTCCTCCGCGCCGTCGGCGAGCACGGCACCCTCTCCTCCTACGAGCGCCGCCCCGACTTCGCCGACATCGCCCGCGCCAACGTCGAGAAGTTCTTCGGCGGCCCCCACCCCTCCTGGAAGCTCACCGTCGGCTCCCTCGAGGACTCCCTCACCGAGACCGAGGTCGACCGCGTCGTCCTCGACATGCTCGCCCCCTGGGAGACCGTCGACGCCGTCGCCAAGGCCCTCATCCCCGGCGGCCTCGTCTGCGCCTACATCGCCACCACCACCCAGATGTCCCGGATCGTCGAGGAACTGCGCGGCCACGGCGCCTTCGCCGAGCCCTACGCCTTCGAGACCATGCTCCGCTCCTGGCACGTCGAGGGCCTCGCCGTCCGCCCCGACCACCGCATGGTCGGCCACACCGGCTTCCTCGTCACCGCCCGCCGCCTCGCCGACGGCGTCACCCCGCCGCTGCGCCGCCGCCGCCCCGCCAAGGGCGCCCAACCCGACCCCACCAGCACCGCCACCGCCCCCACCGGCCCCGGCGACACCCCCGCGGACGACCCCGCCGACGCGCCCGGCCACGCCGAGTCCTAGATCACAATCAGGTCACCGCAACCCCACCCGGCGCCCCCGCCACCCCCCGCCCACCCGCACCCCGCACCCCACCCGCCGAACCCGGCGAACACCCCCACCAGCACTTTCCGCGCCCCCACCCCACCACCCGCGCCGCCCACCACCCCGCCCCGCCGCCCCGCCCGCGCGCCCCGAAGACCCCGACACGACACGAACACCGAATGGGCAGGTTACGGAAGCCCTCCAGATAGGTAGGGTCTCAGTAGGTCGTCGGCTCTTCGTGAGGAGGTGACGGGGCGTGGCCGCTCGTGACGATGCTGGGGCGCGCAGGGCGCAGCACGAAAAGGAGGTTCGAGACCTCCAAACGCAGGTGTCCTTCCTGGAGGAGGAGATCTCCGTGCTGCGCCGAAAGCTCGCGGAATCCCCGCGGCAGGTACGGGTACTGGAAGAACGTCTCCACGAGGCACAGGCGAACCTGGCCGCCGTGACAGGCCAGAACGAAAGGCTCGTGGCGACCCTCAAGGAAGCCCGCGAACAGATCGTGGCGCTCAAGGAGGAGGTCGACCGGCTCGCACAACCACCATCCGGATTCGGCGTCTTCCTCGAAGCCCGCGACGACGGAACCGTCGACATCTTCACCGGCGGGCGCAAACTCCGCGTCAACGTCAGCCCCGCCGTGGAGACCGACGAACTCCAACGCGGCCAGGAAGTGATGCTCAACGAGGCCCTCAACGTCGTCGAGGCCCTCGAATTCGAAGAGCAGGGCGAAGTCGTCATGCTCAAGGAACTCTTCGACGACGGAGAACGCGCCCTCGTCATCGCGCACGCCGACGAGGAACGCGTCATCAAACTCGCCGAACCCCTCCGCGGCGTCCCACTGCGACCGGGCGACTCGCTCATGCTCGAATCCCGCAGCGGATACGCCTACGAGAAAATCCACAAGGCAGAGGTCGAAGAACTCGTCCTCGAAGAGGTACCCGACATCTCCTACGAGGAGATCGGCGGACTCGGCCCCCAGATCGAGCAGATCCGCGACGCCGTGGAACTGCCCTACCTGCACGCCGACCTCTTCCGCGAACACCACCTCCGCCCCCCCAAGGGAGTCCTGCTCTACGGCCCCCCCGGCTGCGGGAAGACCCTCATCGCCAAGGCCGTCGCCAACTCCCTGGCCAAACAGGTCGCCGAGAAGACCGGCCAGGAAGGCAAGAGCTTCTTCCTCAACATCAAGGGACCCGAGCTCCTCAACAAATACGTCGGCGAAACCGAGCGCCACATCCGGCTCGTCTTCCAACGAGCCCGCGAGAAGGCCTCCGCCGGAACCCCCGTCATCGTCTTCTTCGACGAGATGGACTCCATCTTCCGCACCCGCGGATCCGGCGTGTCCTCCGACGTCGAGAACACCATCGTCCCCCAGCTCCTCAGCGAGATCGACGGCGTCGAGGGCCTGGAGAACGTCATCGTCATCGGCGCCTCCAACCGCGAGGACATGATCGACCCCGCGATCCTGCGCCCCGGCCGCCTCGACGTCAAGATCAAGATCGAGCGGCCCGACGCCGAGGCCGCCAAGGACATCTTCTCCAAGTACATCCTCCCGGGCCTGCCCCTCCACCCCGACGACCGCGCCGAACACGGCGACAGCCCCGACGCCACCGTCGAGGCCATGATCCAGCGCGTCGTCGAGCGGATGTACACCGAGAGCGAGGAGAACCGCTTCCTCGAAGTCACCTACGCCAACGGCGACAAGGAAGTCCTCTACTTCAAGGACTTCAACTCCGGCGCCATGATCCAGAACATCGTGGACCGGGCCAAGAAGATGGCCATCAAGCAGTTCCTCGACACCGGCCAGAAAGGCCTCCGCGTCGCCCACCTCCTCGCCGCCTGCGTCGACGAGTTCAGCGAGAACGAGGACCTGCCCAACACCACCAACCCCGACGACTGGGCCCGCATCTCCGGAAAGAAGGGCGAACGGATCGTCTACATCCGCACCCTCGTCTCCGGAAAGCAGGGCGCGGAAGCCGGACGCTCCATCGACACCGTCGCCAACACCGGCCAGTACCTCTGACACGACCGGTCCGGCACGACACACCGACGGCGCGGCCCCACCAGGGCCGCGCCGTCGGCGCGTCCACACCCGGGACCACCAGCCAAACCCGCCCCCACCGACCCCAGCCGGGACGGACCGAAACCCACCCCACCGCAACACCGGACCCCGGCCCCATGGCTCCACCCCGCCCGCCCCGATAGGCTCGACGATATGAGTGTTCGGCGGGTGATGGGCATCGAGACCGAGTACGGCATCTCCGTACCCGGCCAACCAGGGGCCAACGCGATGGTGACCTCCAGCCAGGTCGTCAACGCCTACCTCGCGGCATCGGCGGCACGAGCCAGAAGAGCACGCTGGGACTTCGAGGAGGAGAACCCCCTCCGCGACGCCCGCGGCTTCGACCTCGCCCGCGAGGTCGCCGACCCCACCCAGCTCACCGACGAGGACCTCGGCCTCGCCAACGTCATCCTCACCAACGGCGCCCGCCTCTACGTCGACCACGCCCACCCCGAGTACTCCGCACCCGAGACCACCAACCCCCTCGACGCCGTGCTCTGGGACAAAGCCGGCGAACGCGTCATGGCCGACGCCGCCCAGCGCGCCGCCATGATCCCCGGCACCCACCCCATCCAGCTCTACAAGAACAACACCGACAACAAAGGCGCCTCCTACGGCTGCCACGAGAACTACCTCATGAAGCGGGAGACCCCCTTCGCCGACATCGTCCGGCACCTCACCCCCTTCTTCGTCTCCCGCCAGGTCGTCACCGGCGCCGGCCGCGTCGGCATCGGCGTCGACGGCCGCGGCGACGGCTTCCAGATCAGCCAGCGCGCCGACTTCTTCGAAGTCGAGGTAGGCCTCGAGACCACCCTCAAACGCCCCATCATCAACACCCGCGACGAACCCCACGCCGACCCCGAGAAATACCGGCGCCTCCACGTCATCATCGGCGACGCCAACATGAGCGAGATCTCCACCTACCTCAAACTCGGCACCACCGCCCTCGTCCTCGCCATGATCGAAGACGGCTTCCTCACCGTCGACCTCTCCGTCGACATGCCCGTCGCCGCCCTCCGCGCCGTCTCCCACGACCCCACCTGCAAACACCTCCTCACCCTCCGCGACGGCCGCAAGATGACCGCCGTCCAGCTCCAGATGGAATACCTCGAGCAATCCCGCAAATACGTCGAGGACCGCTTCGGCGCCGACGTCGACGACATGACCAAGGACGTCCTCGACCGCTGGGAATCGGTCCTGCACCGCCTCGGCGACGACCCCATGCAGCTCTCCCGCGAACTCGACTGGGTCGCCAAACTCGAACTCCTCGACGGCTACCGCAACCGCGACGGCATCGACTGGTCCCACCCCCGCCTCCAGCTCGTCGACCTCCAGTACACCGACATCCGCCCCGGCAAGGGCCTCTACAACCGCCTCGCCGCCCGCGGACGCATCGACCACCTCCTCACCGAGGACCAGGTCCAGCACGCCGTCGAGGAACCCCCCGAGGACACCCGCGCCTACTTCCGCGGCCGCTGCCTCCGCCAGTACGCCGACTCCGTCGCCGCCGCCTCCTGGGACTCGGTCATCTTCGACGTCCCAGGCCGCGAGTCCCTCCAGCGCGTCCCCACCCTGGAGCCCCTGCGCGGCACCAAGCAGCACGTCGGCTCCCTGCTCGACCGCTGCCGCACCGCCGCCGACCTGGTGGCCACCCTCACCGGCCACCGCTGACGACGCCCTGACAGCCCTCCCGGGAGCCCCCGGGAGGGCTTTTCCACGCCCTCTGTCAGGCGCTGCGCAGGACCTTGTGAGCGCGGTCACAGAACGCCCGCGGGCGCCGCCGATTCGTGACTGCTATGCCCGTTTCAGGGGTTCCCGGACGGGCGATAACCCCACCAGGCCCCCCGCGCCGTCCGCCCGGCCTGACCTGGGTGTCGGTGCCCGCTCGCCGCCAGTGATCGGGGATAGGGTTGGGGCTACCGGCGAAGTGGAGGTACGGGACATGGCCACGAAGGACACGGGCGGTCAGAAGCAGACCACCCACCGCACCGAAGAGGTCGAGGAGACCCAGGCGGCCCCCGAGAGCGACGTCCAGGAAAGGCAGGAAAAGCTTTCCGACGATGTCGACGCAATTCTCGATGAAATTGATGAAGTGCTCGAGGAAAATGCGGAGGAATTCGTGCGTGGGTTTGTCCAGAAAGGCGGGGAGTAATCCATATATGTCCGATTTGAGAATCGGATAGTTCGAAGTGACTAGGGTCGTCGAACGTGTGAAACGGTAGAGTCGAACACGACAACGATCCGCGCTTCGATGTCGGGGCTCGTCCCCGGGGTGGGTGGGAGTGGTGAACCAGACCAAGGTGTGCCGTGACTGCGGCCAGGCGAAGCCCGTCACCGAGTTCTGGAAGCGGAAGGCGTCCAAGGACGGACTGTCGCTCTACTGTCGTGACTGCTTCGCGCAGCGGAACGCGGTATCTCACCGCAAGAAGGCGGCGGCCGAGGGGCGCCAGATGAAGGAGTTCCAGCGGCGCCGGATCGTCCCGGAAGGCATGAAGTACTGCCCCCGCTGCGAAGAGGTCAAGTCGGTCCAGGACTTCGGGCGCAACCGTTCGTCGAGATCTGGGCTCTCGGGCTACTGCAAGCCCTGCCACTCCCAGGTCACGCGCGAGAACCGTGAGCTCAACCACGGCAGTGGCCGCAATTACCTGCTCAAGCTCCGGTACGGCATCACCGAGCGACAGGCCGATGCTCTCCTCGCGCGACAGGGCGGGATCTGCGTCATCTGCCTCAGCGCCGCCGGCGTCCACGTCGATCACGATCACGACACCGGCCTGGTGCGGGGCATGCTCTGCTTCAAGTGCAACAACGGCCTCGGTCAGTTCGAGGACGAGGTCGGACGGGTGGAAGGTGCAGCGGAGTACCTGGAGGGCCGCAGTTCGCACTCGCGGAGGCTGTGGCTGGAGACCGGCAAGACCAGCATTCTCGGCCAGTCACGCAGACGGCTGGAGACGTGGCGGGGAGTGAAGCGGGCCGACCAGAGGGGCTCGGTCCGCCACTACAAGCTTCGCCTCAAGTACGGGATCACTGAGGCCGAGGCTGATGCTCTGGTGGCGATGCAGAACGGGCTGTGTGCGATCTGTATGGATCGGGAGCCTGAGCACATCGACCATTGCCATGACTCGATGGCCGTCCGGGGTGCGTTGTGCGTGGGCTGCAACTCGGGGATGGGCCTTCTGGGGGACGACCCGGGCACTCTGTGGCGCGCGGCGGCGTATCTCGGTGGGTCGTTGGTGACGGAGGTTCCGGCTGCCGGGGGTGGGACGCGGTTGTCGTTCACGCTCCCGGATGTGGATCCGGCTCGGGTCGCCGAGGACGGCTGGGAGCGGGTGCGGTCCGAGGACGTTCGGCATCGGAAGGCGTTGCGGGACGCGGCGTGGGAGGCGGAGTGGGTGTTCGACGGTCCGTTCGCCGATCCGTTCGCGACGGCGCTGGTTGGCCGGTCCGGTTGAGTTCGTAGAGCTCGGGAGGCTTCTCGGCTTCAGTCGGCCTCATGGTCGGCTGGGGCCGAGTGTTCTGAATGCGGCCGTTGCGGTCGGCCTGGTGGCGGCGCGGTCGGGTGCGGCGTGTCGGGCGGGTTCGCCGTGGGCGGAGCGGGTGGCGGCGTGCGCGGTATGCGGTGGGCGTGGGGTGAACAGTAGGGTCTTAGTGTCCGCGCCGGTGAGGTCGTTTCGCGGGGCTGGAGCCGGTGCCGTGCTGGAGGGAAGGAGTCGCGTGGCGTCGCAGAATGCGTATGGCGGGCGTCTGCCCGGGTTGTTCGGGAGTCCGGACACCTCGTCGTTCACCGAGTTCCTGGGCGGGTACTCGCCGGACGCGCTGCCGGGGCGGCGGGTGCTGCCCGAGTCGGGTGCGGGGGCGGGGGAGATCCCGCACGGGACGACGATCGTGGCGGTGACGTTCCCCGGTGGTGTGGTGATGGCGGGGGACCGGCGGGCGACGGCGGGGCATGTGATCGCGCAGCGGGACATCGAGAAGGTGTTCCCGGCGGACGAGTTCTCGGCGATCGCGATCGCGGGGACGGCGGGGATCGGCTTGGAGCTGACCCGGTTGTTCCAGGTGGAGCTGGAGCATTACGAGAAGCGTGAGGGGCGGACGCTCTCGATCGAGGGTAAGGCGAACCGGCTGGCGTCGATGGTGCGCGGGAACCTGGGCATGGCGATGCAGGGTCTCGCGGTGGTGCCGTTGTTCGCGGGTTATGACGAGATGGAGGACCGGGGGCGGATCTTCTCGTATGACCCGGCGGGCGGGCGGTACGAGGAGCGGGACTTCTACACGATCGGTTCGGGTTCGCCGTTCGCGCGGGGGTCGTTGAAGAAGCTGTGGCGTCCGGATCTGTCGGCGGCGGACGCGGCGCTGGTGTGCGTGCAGGCGCTGTACGACGCGGCGGACGATGATTCGGCGACGGGTGGTCCGGATCTGCCGCGGGGGATCTTCCCGGTGGTGGCGTCGGTGACGGCGGACGGGTACCGGAGGCTGGGCGAGGACGAGGTGGGCGCGATGGCGCGCAGCGTCGTCGAGGAGCGTTACGAGGCGCCGGGCGGTCCGACCGCCCCGCTGCGATAGAAGGGATGCAGGCCGGTGTCCATGCCGTTCTACGTGTCGCCCGAACAGCAGATGAAGGACAAGGCGGACTACGCGCGTAAGGGCATCGCGCGGGGTCGCAGTGTGGTGGTCCTTCAGTACGAGGACGGGATCTTGTTCGTGGCGGACAATCCGTCGCGGGCGCTGCACAAGATCAGTGAGATCTACGACCGGATCGCGTTCGCGGCGGTGGGGAAGTACAACGAGTTCGAGAACCTGCGTCTGGGGGGTGTGCGGTACGCGGATGTGAACGGGTACCAGTACGACCGCCGGGATGTGACGGCGCGGGGTTTGGCGAACGTGTACGCGCAGTCGCTGGGGACGATCTTCACGGAGACCAACAAGCCGTACGAGGTGGAGCTCGTGGTGGCGGAGGTCGGTGAGGATGCGGAGCAGGACCAGATCTACCGGTTGACGTTCGATGGTTCGGTGGCGGACGAGCACGGGTTCCTGGCGATGGGTGGTCAGGCGGAGGCGGTGTCGCAGGCGTTGAAGGACCGGTACCGGGAGGGTCTGCCGCTGGCGGAGGCCTTGCGGGTGGCGGTGCGGAGTCTGGAGGCGCAGGACAGCGAGCGGCGTCTGGAGGCGCGTTCGCTGGAGGTGGCGGTGCTGGACCGGAACCGGGCGCAGCGTTTGTTCCGGCGGTTGCCGGAGGCGCGGGTGTCGGGGTTGCTGTCGGAGGAGCCGGCGGCGGGTGCGTCCGACTCGGCCGATGCGTCGGGTGCGGCTGACTCGGCTGAGGCGTCGGGTGCCGGGGACGGCGGTTCGGAGTCCTGATCGGTTGATCTGCCCTGGCCCGGGGCGTGGTGGGTGTGCGGCGGGGTCCGTTTCGGCGGGCCTCGCCGTCCCGCGTCTAATGATCTACAATGTAAAGGTGCGCGCCGTGGTGCCGCCCCCGCTGCGGCCTCCGGCTCTACCGGCGGCCGGAGGCGCCGCGTCCCGTCCGGTGAAACTGGAGGCGGAGGAGGCTGCCAAGTCGGCGTCCGGACGCATAGGCTCCTGGTGTGGACAGGCGCATCTTCGGGCTTGAGAACGAGTACGGCGTCACCTGCACCTTCCGCGGTCAGCGGCGGTTGTCACCCGATGAGGTGGCCCGCTACCTGTTCCGCAGGGTCGTGTCGTGGGGTCGCTCCAGCAACGTGTTCCTCCGCAACGGCGCGCGGCTCTACCTGGACGTGGGCAGTCACCCCGAGTACGCCACGCCGGAGTGCGACAGCGTCGTCGACCTGGTGACGCATGACAAGGCCGGTGAGCGGATCCTTGAGGAGCTTCTCGTGGACGCCGAGCGGCGGCTGCGGGAGGAGGGGATCGCCGGCGACATCTACCTGTTCAAGAACAACACCGACTCGGCGGGGAACTCCTACGGCTGCCACGAGAACTACCTGGTGGGGCGGCACGGGGAGTTCGGGCGGCTGGCGGACGTGCTGATCCCGTACCTGGTGACGCGGCAGATCATCTGCGGCGCGGGCAAGGTGCTGCAGACGCCGCGCGGTGCGGTGTACTGCGTGTCGCAGCGGGCCGAGCACATTTGGGAGGGCGTGTCGTCGGCGACGACGCGGTCGCGTCCGATCATCAACACGCGGGACGAGCCGCATGCGGACGCGGAGCGGTTCCGCCGGCTGCATGTGATCGTCGGTGACTCGAACATGTCCGAGTCGACGATGCTGCTGAAGGTCGGCGCGACGGACCTGGTGCTGCGGATGGTCGAGGCCGGCGTGGTGATGCGGGATCTGACGCTGGAGAACCCGATCCGGGCGATCCGTGAGGTCAGCCATGACATGACGGGCCGGCGGAAGGTGCGGCTGGCGAACGGCCGGGAGGCGAGTTCGCTGGAGATCCAGAAGGAGTACTTCGGGAAGGCGAAGGACTTCGTGGACCGGCGGGGCGGCGATCCGGTCGCCAAGCGGGTGCTGGATCTGTGGGAGCGGACGCTCCGGGCGGTGGAGACCGGTGATCTGGACCTGGTCGGCCGGGAGATCGACTGGGTGACGAAGTACAAGCTGATCGAGCGGTACCGGCGCAAGTACGATCTGCCGCTGAGCTCGCCGCGGGTGGCGCAGCTGGATCTGGCGTACCACGATGTGCACCGGGAGCGCGGGCTGTACTACCTGCTGGAGAAGCGCGGGTCGGTGGCGCGGGTGGCGCGGGATGTGGAGATCTTCGAGGCGAAGTCGGTGCCGCCGCAGACGACGCGGGCGCGGCTTCGGGGGGAGTTCATCCGGCGGGCGCAGGAGAAGCGGCGTGATTTCACGGTCGACTGGGTGCATCTGAAGCTGAACGACCAGGCGCAGCGGACGGTGCTGTGCAAGGACCCGTTCCGTTCGGTGGACGAGCGCGTGGACAAGCTCATCGCCGGCATGTGATCGCGGCGGGTCCGGCTTGGTGCCGGGCGTGGGACGGCCCGTGGGTCCGCTTTGAGGGCGGGTTCGCGGGCTGTTTCGTGTCGTCCTGGAAGGCGGCTTCTGTGCCGCGTTGGGGCGGCTTTGCGGGTATTTGGGGAGATCGGGGCGGTGCGGCGGCTCTTGAAGCGGGGTGACCGGCCGGTAGGGTGAGCGGCCAGTCAGGATGCCGTGTCGTCCCCGTGAAGGACCCCCTGTATGCGCCGTCGTTTCTCCGCCGTGTCCGCGGCGTTCGTGCTGGCCGTTCCGCTGCTGTTCGCCGCCGGGTGCGGCGGTTCCGGCGTGCAGGTGTCGGTGAAGGGGGCGGCGGGGCAGCGTCCCGAGGTGAAGATCCCGAAGGGGTCGCCGAAGGACGGGTTCGCGACCGAGACCCTGGCCAAGGGCAAGGGGCAGGGGGCGCGCAAGGGCGATCTGGTGGTCGCGGACTACGTGGGCTACCGGTGGAGCAAGGACGGCAGCAAGCTGCTGGCGTCGAGCTACATGACGGGCCAGCCGGAGGCGTTCCCGACGTGGGACGTGGTGCCGGGGCTGGCGAAGGCGTTCGAGGGGGCGCGGCCGGGGTCGCGGGTGGTGGCGAAGATCCCGCCGAAGCAGGGCTACGGGGACGCGGGGGACGCGGGCCGGCAGATCGGCCCGGACGACACCCTGGTCTACGTGCTGGACGTGCGGGGCGTGTTCGGGCCGTCGGCGGTGGCGCAGGGGAAGGCGCAGCCGGTGACCGATCCGGCGCTGCCGCAGGTGAGCGCGGGCGGCGCGGGGCAGGCGCCGTCGATCACGGTGCCGAAGGGCCCGGCGCCGAAGACCCTGCAGGTGCGGTCGCTGGTGCAGGGGTCGGGCCCGGAGGTCCGCAAGGGGCAGCTGCTGGCGCTGCAGTACAAGGGCGTGTTCTGGCGGAACGGGCAGGAGTTCGACTCGTCCTGGACCGCGAGGCACCCGCACGCCGCGACGATCGGCACCGGTCAGGTGATCAAGGGCTGGGACCAGGCCCTCGTCGGGCAGAAGGTCGGCAGCCGGCTGCTGCTGGTGGTGCCGCCGGAGCTGGCGTACAAGCCGCTGGGCGGGCTGCCGCAGGCGGGGATCCGCGCCGACGACAGCCTGGTGTTCGTCGTGGACATCCTCGGCGCGTTCTGACCCCCGACCCCCGCCCCGGACCGGGACGGCGCGCGCCTACAGGAGGCTTGCGGTGTGGCGGCCGGCGGCGGCGGCGGTGAGGAAGTAGGCGAGGTCCTCGTCCAGGCCGCGGCCCATGGTGGACATGCGGACGCCCCAGTCCTGCTCGGCGGCGGCGAGGACGTCGTGGAGGCCGGTGACGCCGACGGGGGTGAGGGTGTGCCGGTCGCCGAGGGCGGCGGCCTGGGCGGCGACGCGCTCGCCGAAGGGGCCGCCGAGCTCGGGGACGGGGACGTCGGCGCGGGCGAGGGCGACGCGGCCGTAGGCGGTGAGGCTGTGGTGGGAGACGCCCTGGTGGCGTTCGCGGGCGTCGCCTTCGCTGACGCGCAGGGACGCGACGGGGCGTCCGGACAGGACGGCGGCGGCGTTGACGGCCTCGCCGGCGGTGACGCCGGAGTAGCCCCAGCGGGTGCCGGTGCCGAGGTTGCCGGGGCCCTGGGCGAGGACGACGGCGTCGGCGTCGAGGACGAGGCGGGCGGCGAGCAGGCCGGTGTGGACGGTGACGGCCTCCAGGTCGCCGCCGAAGGCCTGGCCGACGGTGATGGTGGCGGCGAGGGCGCCGGCGTCGCGGAGCCGGGCGATGGTCATGGAGAACCAGGCGGGCAGGGCGCCGCCGTCGGGCATGACGTAGACGACGCGGGTGTCGGGGCGGTCGGCGAGCAGGCCGGCGAGGATCGGCGGCAGCGCGGAGTGCAGGTCGGCGACGATCACGGGCATGCCGGTGAGGGAGTCGGCGTCGGCGAGCAGGGCGTGGTGCGGGGAGTCCTGCTCGTCCACGCCGAGGACGGTGGCCTGGAGCGGGGTGTAGCGGGCCTTGACGAGGTGGCCGGGGCCGGGCGGGGGGTCGGGCGGGAGGCGGTCGGGGACGGCGACGACCATCGCGTAGCCTCCGGTCCCCAGACCGAGCGCCAAGGCCGTAGTGTTGAGCAGGACGGTGTCGCCCGGTTCGGGCCTGCCCACGAGCGCGGGGTAGGCGAGGGCGCGGCGGTCGCCGTCGTCCCCGATCGTGACGTCCAATTCGACCGCTCCGGGCCATTCGCGCCGGATGCCTCGTACTGTGCCTTCGCGCCATCGGATCACACCGGAGACGGTAGCGTCCTCCTGGGGACGGCGACGAGGCGGCGCGCTCCGGCGGCGGAGGTTGCCGGGGCGGCGTGGCCGGCGTGTGGCGGACGGCGGGTCCGCGCCCCGCGCGGTGCGGGTTTTCGGACGTGGAAGAGGTGGTGGCGAAGTGTCGCGGCGCAAGACCGAGCGCCTGCTCAACCTGGTGGTCTGCCTGCTGGCCACGCGGCGCTACCTGACGGCCGAGCAGATCCGGCGGGCCGTTCCGGGGTATCCGGACGGCGATGAGGCGTTCAAGCGGATGTTCGAGCGCGACAAGGAGGAGCTGCGCGAGCTGGGCGTTCCTCTGGAGGTCGGCAGCGACGCGTCCGGGGGCGGCGGTGAGGAGATCGGGTACCGGATCCCGCCGCAGGCCTACGAGCTGCCGGAGATCCACCTGTCGCCGGACGAGGCGGCGGTGCTGGGTCTGGCGGCGCGGGTGTGGCAGCGGGCGAGCATGGCCGACGCGGCCTCGGGGGCGCTGCTGAAGCTGCGCGCGGCCGGGGTGGAGACCGATGTGCCGACGGCGGTGGGGGTGGAGCCGCGGGTCGACACGGGTGATCCGGCGTTCGCGCCGCTGTGGGAGGCGGTGCGGGACGGCCGTCCGGTGACGTTCGAGTACCAGGGTGTGGGGCGGACGCACGGCGCGCGGCGGCATCTGGAGCCGTGGGGCGTGGTGAGCCGCCGGGGCCGCTGGTATGTGGTCGGGCACGACCGGGACCGGGGCGAGCCGCGGGTGTTCCGGCTGTCGCGGATCTCGGGTCCGGTCCGTCCGGACGGTCCGGCGGGCAGCGTGGTGGTGCCGGACGGCGCGGACGTGCGGGCGATCGCGTTCGGGCAGGACGACCCGTCGGCCGAGCCGCGTCCGGCGACGGTGCGGCTGCGGTCGGGTGCGGCGCAGGGTCCGCGGCGGTGGGCGCGGGACGTGCGGCCGGTCGGGGACGGCTGGGACGAGGGCGTGCTGACGTTCCGCGATCTGGACCGGTTCGCGCCGTACCTGGCGCGGTTCGCCGCGGACGTGGTGGTGCTGGACCCGCCGGACCTGCGGGACGCGGTGATCGGGCATCTGAAGTCGGTGCTGGCGTCCAACGAGACCGCCGGCGCGGGTTCCGCCGGTGCGGGCTCGGGCGGGGCGGGGGAGGGGCGATGAGCATGGAGACGGCCGAGCCGGCGCGGGACGCGGCGCGGGACGCGCGGCGGCCCGGGGCGACCTCGACGGGTCGGCTGGCGCGGCTGCTGGCGCTGGTGCCGTACGTGGTGAACCGGGACGCGGTGGCGCTGGACGAGGCGGCCGCGGCGTTCGGGGTGACCGAGAAGCAGCTGATCGACGACCTGAACATGCTGTGGTGCGTGGAGCTGCGCGCGCCGGACCCGTACTGCCCGATCGACCTGTCCTACGAGGGCGGGGAGATCACCGTGACGGAGGCCGAGTCGATCGCGCGGCCGCTGCGGCTGAAGGCGGACGAGGCGGCGGCGCTGCTGGTGGCGCTGCGGATGCTGGCGGGCCTGCCGGAGCTGCACGACCGGGACGCGCTGTCGCGGCTGATCGCGAAGCTGGAGGCGGCGGCGGGCGCGGCGGCGCAGGCGGCGGGGAAGGTCGCGGTGGAGGTCGTGGAGACCCGCGGCGACACCCTGGCGCGGCTGCGGGCGGCGGTGGGCGGGCGGCGCCGCGTCCACCTGACGTACTACGTGCCGACGCGGGACGAGAACACCGAGCGGGACGTGGACCCGATGCGGCTCCTGGTGGTGGAGGGCACCACCTACCTGGAGGGCTGGTGCCGCCGCGCGGAGGCGGTGCGGCTGTTCCGGCTGGACCGGATCACCGACCTGGCCGTGCTGGACGTGCCCGCCGACGTTCCGGACGAGGCGGAGCCGATCGACGTGGACGCGGGCCTGTTCCGGCCGTCGCCGCAGGACGAGGCCGTCACGCTGGAGCTGACGCCGCGCGGGCGGTGGGTCGCCGACTCCTACCCGTGCGAGTCGGTGACCGAGCTGGGGGAGGGGCGGCTGCGGGTGGTGCTGCGCACCCCCGACACCCGGTGGGTGCGGGCGCTGGCGCTGCGGCTGGGCGACCAGGGGCGGGTCGTGGCGCCGGCGGCGCTGGCCGGGGCCGTCCGCGACGACGCGGCGCGCGCGCTGGCCCGTTACGACATCGCGTGAGGCGTCGGCTACGGTGGCGGGCATGACGTGGCTTGCGGCGGCGGTGGTCCTGGGGTTCGCCGGGCTGGCCGTGCTGGCCTGGTGCTCCTTCCGGGTGTGGCTGGGCGTGCGCCGTCTGGCGCGTGAACTGGAACGGACGCGCCGGAGACTCCAGCCGAAACACTCCGCGCTGCGCGCCGAGGTCAGGGATCTGCAGGACGCGCGCGCCCCTGCCGGCCCCGGCGAGGGCGTACGATCGACGTGAGTACCACCTGCTGAAGAGGACCGTCATGAATCTGGGCACGCCCGAAATCCTGATCCTGCTGTTCGTCGTCGTGCTGATCTTCGGTTCGGCGAAGCTGCCGCAGCTGGCGCGGTCCCTCGGCAAGTCCGCGCGGATCCTGAAGGCCGAGACCAAGGGCCTGGTCGAGGACGACGACGACAAGCCGCAGCAGGCCGCCCCGGCGCCCGCGGCGGCGCCGAGCGAGGACGCCCGCGACCGTGCGGCGCGGCTGCGCGAGGAGGCGGCCCGGCTGGAGCGCGAGGCGGCCGCGGGCGAGCGCCGCCCCGGTGCGCTGCCGTCGGGTGAGCCGATCGAGGGCGTCCCCGTCGACCGCGGCCAGTACCGCGCCAACGGCTGACCGTCCCGGTCCCCCGGCTTTCCGCACGGACCGGCCGAGCGCCGCTCCCCGACCCCTGAATGCCCACCATGAAGATGAAGAGTCGGCCCGTCGACCCCGAGGGCCGGATGCCGCTCATGGAGCACCTGCGTGAGCTGCGCAACCGCCTGATCAAGGCGATGCTCGGCCTGGCGGTCGGCACCGGCGTCGGCTGGCTGTTCTTCGACCCGATCTGGAAGTTCGTCACCGAGCCGTTCACCCGGATCGACCCCAAGCACTGCATCAACAACAAGTGCGACCTGGTCGTCCACGGGATCTTCGACGGGTTCTTCATCCACATGAAGGTCGCGCTGCTGGCGGGCGCGGTCATCTCCTCCCCGATCTGGCTGTACCAGCTGTGGGCGTTCGTCGCGCCCGGGCTGTACAAGCGCGAGAAGCGCTGGACCTACACCTTCATCGCCGCGGCGGTGCCGCTGTTCGTGGCGGGCGCGGCCCTGGCCTACGTCACGATGGACAAGGGCCTGAAGATCCTGATCGGGCTCGCGCCGGGCAGCTCCACGGTGCTGGTCGGGGTGGAGTCCTACCTCGGCTACGCGCAGGCGATGCTGCTGATCTTCGGGCTGGCGTTCGAGCTGCCGCTGTTCGTGGTGATCCTGAACATGGCCGGGGTGCTGCCGCACAGCGCGATCCGCCGGTTCCGGCGCATGATGATCTTCGGGATCTTCGTGTTCGCGGCGGTCGCCACCCCCAGCCAGGACCCCTTCACGATGCTGGCGCTGGCCCTCCCGACGGTCGTGCTGTTCGAGGTGTCGGAGATCCTCGCCTACCTCAACGACCGGCGCCGCGCGAACGCCCCCGACCCGTACGCGGGCCTGTCGGACGACGAGGCCGCCCCGCTGGACCTGGACCGCATCGACGCGGAACTGGAGGACGGCAGCCGCGGCCGCAACCGCTGACCGTCCCACCCGGACCGTCCCGCGGAGACCGTCTGGGGCGCGTGGCGTCGGCGTGTCCGGGATCGTGCGGATGGAGGGCATCCGGTGCGGACGGTCCGGATGAAGATCGTCCGTCCGGAAAGTCGTGCGGCCCCGAATTGGGTATCCGGGCGGGCGAAACCGTAGGCTCGGAGGCATGAGCACCCCCGACACGCAGTCGGCCGAGCCGTCCCCGGCCGAACGGTACCGCGCCTACCGGGCCCGGACCGCGGGGAACGGGCCCGCGCTGCTGGACTTCCAGACCCTGTACGACTTCGAGCTGGACGGGTTCCAGATCGAGGCCTGCCGGGCGCTGGAGGGCGGCAGCGGCGTCCTGGTCGCCGCGCCGACCGGCTCCGGCAAGACCCTCGTCGGGGAGTTCGCGGTGCACCTGGCGCTGCTCGGCGGCGGCAAGTGCTTCTACACCACCCCGATCAAGGCGCTGTCGAACCAGAAGTACGCCGACCTGGTCCGCCGCTACGGCCCCGAGAAGGTCGGGCTGCTGACCGGCGACAACAGCGTCAACGGCGACGCGCCGATCGTGGTGATGACCACCGAGGTGCTCCGCAACATGCTGTACGCGGGGTCGCAGACCCTCGCCGGGCTGGCGTTCGTGGTGATGGACGAGGTGCACTACCTCGCCGACCGGTTCCGCGGCGCGGTCTGGGAAGAAGTGATCATCCACGTGCCGGAGTCGGTGCGGATCGTGGCGCTGTCGGCGACGGTGTCCAACGCCGAGGAGTTCGGCGAGTGGCTGCAGGAGGTCCGCGGCGACACCGCCGTGATCGTCGACGAGGTGCGGCCCGTCCCGCTGTTCCAGCACATGATGGTCGGCACCCGCCTGTACGACCTGTTCGTCGAGCAGGGCAGGGGCGAGGGCCGCAAGGCGAGGCTGAACCCGCAGCTGACCCGGATGGCGGTGGAGGAGGTCCGCCGCAACAAGGTCAACCAGGGCCGCCGCACCGGGCGCCGCCGGCAGGCGCGCCCGCAGCGGTACCGGCCGCCGCTGCGCGCCGACGTGATCGAGCGGCTGGAGCGCGCCGGGCTGCTGCCCGCGATCACCTTCATTTTCTCCCGCAACGGCTGCGACGCGGCCGTCCTGCAGTGCCTGCACGCCGGGCTGCGCCTCACCTCCCGGGAGGAGTCGGAGGAGATCCGCGCGCACGTGGAGCTGCGCACCGCCGACCTGGACCCCGCCGACCTGCACGTCCTCGGCTACCACGACTTCCTGTCGGCGCTGGAGCGCGGCATCGCCGCCCACCACGCCGGGATGCTCCCGACGTTCAAGGAGATCGTCGAGGAGCTGTTCACCCGCGGGCTGATCAAGGCGGTGTTCGCGACCGAGACGCTCGCGCTCGGCATCAACATGCCCGCCCGCACCGTGGTGATCGAGAAGCTCGACAAGTGGAACGGCGAGGCGCACGTCGACCTCACCCCCGGCGAGTACACCCAGCTCACCGGACGCGCCGGACGCCGCGGCATCGACGTCGAGGGCCACGCGGTCGTGATCTGGGGCCCGAGCGTGGAGCCCGCGTCGCTGGCGGGCCTCGCCGGCGCCCGCACCTACCCGCTGAACTCCAGCTTCCGGCCGTCCTACAACATGGCGGTGAACCTGGTCGGCGCGGTCGGGTTCGAACGCGCCCGCAACCTGCTGGAGCAGTCGTTCGCGCAGTTCCAGGCCGACCGGGCCGTGGTCGGCCTGGCCCGGCAGGTCCGCAAGAACGAGGAGGCGCTCGCCGGGTACGCCGAGGCCGCCACCTGCCACCTCGGCGACTTCATGGAGTACGCGGCGCTGCGCCGCCGCCTGTCGGACCGGGAGGCCGAGCTGGCGCGGGAAAGGTCGCAGTCGCGGCGCGCCGAGGCCGCCCGGTCGCTGGAGCACCTGCGTCCCGGCGACGTGATCCTCGTGCCGTCCGGGCGCCGCTCGGGCCTGGCCGTCGTGCTCGACCCCGGCCTCGGCCGCCGCTCGGACGGCGCGGCGCCGCTGGTGCTGACCGCCGGCGCGTCGGTGCAGCGGCTGTCGATCCACGACTTCCCCCGCCCGGTCGAGCCCGTCGACCGGATCCGGGTGCCGAAGTCGTTCAGCCCCCGCAACCCGCAGATGCGCCGCGACCTGGCGTCCACGCTGCGCAACAAGGTCTCCGACGACACCCGCGACCGGCGCCGCGTCCGCGACACCCCCGCCGGGGACGACGCGGAGATCGCGCGGCTGCGCGCCGAGCTGCGCGCGCACCCCGTGCACGGCTGCGACCAGCGCGAGGACCACGCCCGCTGGGCCGAGCGGTACTTCCGGCTGGAGCGCGACACCGAGCTGCTGCGCCGCCGCGTCGAGGGCCGCTCGCAGGTGATCGCCCGGACCTTCGACCGGGTCTGCGGCGTGCTGCAGCAGCTCGGCTACCTCGACGGCGAGGACGTCACCGACGAGGGCCGCCGCCTCGGCCGCATCTACAACGAGCTGGACCTGCTCACTGCCGAGTCGCTGCGCGAGGGCCTGTGGGAGAAGCTCGACCACGCCGAGCTCGCCGCGTGCGTGTCGGCGCTGGTGTACGAGTCGCGGCAGCCCGACGACGCGTCCGCGCCGCGGGTCCCCGGCGGCGCCGCGCAGGACGCCCTCGCCGGCATGATCCGCCTCTGGGGCGAGCTGGACGCGGTGGAGAAGGACAACCAGGTGTCGTTCCTGCGCGAACCCGACCTCGGGTTCGCCTGGACCGCCTACCGCTGGGCCAAGGGCGACGAGCTCGACGAGGTGCTGCTGGACGGCGACATGACCGCCGGCGACTTCGTCCGCGCCGTCAAGCAGCTCCTGGACCTGCTCGGGCAGGTCGCCGACGCCGCCGAACCCAACAGCCACATCCGCAAGACCGCGCGGCGCGCGATGGACGCGATGCGCCGCGGCGTCGTCGCCTACACCTCCGTCACCTGACCCCCCCCGTCGCTGGGGACTCTCGGGAGACCGGCCGTCTTCTACAGACATGTAGAGGAAATCTCTGCCCGGCCGGTCTCCTTCTGTTAGCTTCGATCGCTGTACGTGGTCGGCCGCTCGCGCGCGGTCGCCGTGACGACGTCCCGATCGGAGTGCGATGCCCGCCGAGATCCCTTCAGTCCCGGCCGCCGGGAGAACCGGCGGCGGGCTGCCCGCGCGGATGGCGCAGCTGCCGGCCGATCCGCGCGCTTTCGCGGTGATGTGCAAGCTCCCGCAGGTCACCGCGCTGTTCTGGGTGCTGAAGATCGTCGCGGTGACGCTGGGGGAGACCGCCGGGGACCTGTTCGGGATCACCCTCGGCGTCGGGTACGCCGCGACCGGGCTGATCTTCCTCGGGTACTTCCTGGTCGTCCTGGCGCTGCAGCTGCGGGCCCCGCGGTTTCGTCCGGCGCTGTTCTGGGCGGTGGTGCTCGGCACCAGCATGGTCGGCACCGAGGTGTCGGACCTCCTCGACCGCGGCCCCGGCCACGGCGCCGCCGCCGACGGCATCGGCTACGGCTGGGGCGCGCTGCTGCTGTCGGCGCTGCTCGGGCTGGTGTTCCTGGCCTGGTGGCGGACGGGCCAGAGCCGCGACGTCGAGGCGATCTCCAGCCGCACCGGCGAGATGCTGTACTGGGCGGCGATCCTGGTGTCGAACACGCTCGGCACCGCCAGCGGCGACTGGCTGTCCGACGACACCGGCCTCGGCTTCCGGAACGCGTTCCTGATCATCGCCGCGGTGCTGCTGGCGCTGGTCGCCGCGCACTACCTCACCGGGATCAGCACCACCCTGCTGTTCTGGGCCGCGTTCGTCCTCACCCGTCCGCTGGGCGCCGCCGGCGGCGACGCGCTGATCAAGCCGGTCGGGCAGGGCGGGCTGGGGTGGGGGAGCCTGTGGGGCTCGGCGGCTCTGCTGGCGGTGCTGCTGGTGCTGGTCGCCTGCCAGGGGCGCCTCGTGCGGCGCGTCCCGCTGCCGCCGCTGCCGTTCCCGGTCGACCGCCGCACCGGACGCCCGCAGGCCCCCAACGGCGCCGTCGTCCCGCGACCCGCCGGAGACCCGGTGTATGCCGACGCGGTGTAGGGAAAGTAACCTACGACACGTCGGGAAAAGCGCCGCCGTTCTCGGGCCGGGCCAGTAAGGCCCGTCCGGGGCGGACGGCACGCCGGAAGGGGACGACATGGGCACCGACCGCGCGACCGCCCGCCGGGCCGGGCCGGAGGGCTTCGCCGCCGAGCTGCGCGCCGCGACCCGGCGCGACCACGACGAGATCCAGGGCTCGGCGTTCCTCACCGACCTGGTCGAAGGACGCCTCGACCGCGCCGCCTACGCCCGCTACCTCGGCCAGCTCTGCCACATCTACGACGCCCTGGAGGACCTCACCGACCGGTGGGCCGCCGACCCGGTCACGGCCGCGTTCGACCTGCCGGGCCTGCGCCGCCGCGACGCCCTGCACGCCGACCTGGCCCACTTCCAGGGACGCCCCGGAGCGCCCGTCCCGACCGCCGCCACCCGCCGCTACGTCGCCGCGATCCGCGCCGCCGGGAAGCGCCGCGGCGGGTTCGTCGCCCACCACTACATCCGCTACATGGGCGACCTGTCGGGCGGCCAGTACATGGGCCAGCAGATCCGCAAGGTGTTCGGCCTGCAGGACGGAGCCGACGGCGCCCGGTTCTACGCCTTCCCCGGCAAGCCCAAGTCCTACAAGGACCGCTACCGCGCCCAGCTCGACCGCGCCCCCTGGGACGCCGCCGAACGCGCCCACCTCATCGCCGAGGTCCGCCGCGCCTACCGTCTCAACGCCGACCTCACCGCCGCACTGTAAACCCACCGCCGAGCTGTCGACCCGACCGCTGCGCTGCGGCGGTCAGTCGTCGGCGGTGTCGGCGGGGCGGTGGGCGAACTCGACCAGGCCCGCCGGGTCGACGACCGTGATCCGGCGCCAGCCCGTCCGGACCAGGCCCTCCTGCCGCAGCCGGTTCAGGCCCCGCGCGACCGTCTCGCGCGAGGCGTCCATCCACGAGCCGAGCTCCTGCTGCGACAGCGGCGGCGCGATGTCCACCCCGCCGTCCGGCGCCGGCGGGACGTGCCGCGCCGACAGCTCCGCCAGGTGCGCCAGCAGCAGCGCCAGCCGCTGGTCGCCGCGCACCGCCACGTGCGCCCGCGCCCGCTGGTCCGCGTCGTCCAGCCGCCGGACGAACGTGCCGCTCACCAGGCGCCACACCCGCGGGTGCGCGTCCAGGAACGCGGTGAACCGCGCCGCCGGCACCACCCGCGCCCGCACCACCGACAGCGCCGTCACCGTCGCCGACCGGTGCCGCGCGCCGAGCACCGCGCTCTCGCACACCAGGTCGCCCGGCCCCCGCACGGCCAGCACCACCGCCGTGCCGTCCTCGGTGGACGAGGCGACCTTCACCCAGCCCGACTCGATCACGATGATGTGGTCCGACTCGTCGCCCTGCAGGCACAGCGGTGTCCGCGCCGCGAACGTCCGCGGCCGCGCCACCGCGCGCAGCGCGTCCCGCTCGGCGGCCGTCAGCGCGCTCCAGAAGTCGTCGGGCCGCGCCGGGAGTTTCCTGTCGATCAACGGGGCATCCGTTCTCCGAGCCTCCCCGGGGAAGGGGGCTCGCGTGTCGGGACGGGAAGACCGGCGCCCGCGGCGGATGGGGGGAGTGGGGCGATGAGGCCCGAGCCGCGGGCGCCGGTCCGCTTCTACCGGTCGCCGCGGCGCCGCCGGTGACCCTGCGTGCCGCGCCACTGCGCGCTGCTGACGACTGCCTGGCAACCTCCCACGTTCACCTCGGCGATCGAGGGCGCCCCCACCGGGGCACCCGCTCCCCCCAGCGAACACCCCGCCCGACCCTCATGGTGCCTCCCGGGACCCATCCCGTCTGCGTCCTCTGACTCACAGTCAGATCCCCGGCCCGGAACCCCCTGCTGCCCGGGCACGCCAGGGGAGGCTCAGGAGGCGGGCGTGGTGTCGTCGGGGTGGGGGAGCGGGGTGAACGAGCCGTGGTATTCGATTGCGGTGGCCGCGTAGGACTGCGCGTTCATCTGGACCTCGGCGTCGTCGAGGAAATTCGCCACGCGTTCCGTCGTCCGCGGGTCCAGGGAGAAAGCGTCGCTGTTCGTGTTCATCGGTGTGGTCTCCGTTCGCTGCTCCGGTCGTGGTGCCGGATTACGATAAGCGGCGCTTGGACGGTGCAGCCAGGTCGCGTAGAGGGCGGCGCGAGGCGCTGGCCGTAACCGGCCATGGCGAGGTTCGGAGGCGGGAATCTCCGGGCGCAGGGTTGGATGGATCACCATGCACAGGATGACCTCCAGCCTGCGGGCCGTGCCGCTCCCGGACACGCTCGCCGCGGCGAAGGACATGGCCGCCCGGCTGGGCATCGTGCGGGTCACCGACACGACCTGGCTGGACTGCCTCGGCATCCCGGTGTTCGCCTCGATCCGGCCCGGAGCCGCCCGCGGGTCGCTGTGCGTGAACGCAGGGAAAGGCGTCCATCCGGACGAGGCGCGCGTCGGCGCCTACATGGAGGCCATCGAGTTCGCGCTGGCGCAATATCCCAACGCGAACGTCGAAGAAGAGCTCTCCACGCCGCGTGGCATTGCCGGGCAAAAGGCCGCTGAGTTCGAATTCGTCGACCTTTGCCCTTTGCTGGGACGGCCCGTGGACCCGGACGGGCCCCTCGCCTGTGTGAAGGCCCATGACCTGGCCTCGGGGGCTGAACTCCTTGTCCCCGCCGAGCTGGTTTTCCATCCCTACGCGCAGAATCCGGCGCAGAGCGTCTTCGGCACCACGACCAACGGGCTGGCGTCCGGCAACACTGTGGCGGAGGCGACGCTGCACGGCCTGTGCGAGGTGGTCGAACGCGACGTCAAATCGTTCAACTACTTCCGCGACCGCTCCGAGTACGTCGATCTGGACGGCGCCGCCCCCGATCTCGCGCAACTGCGGGAGCGGCTTGAGCAGGCCGGGCTGCGCTGGGGGCTGCGCCACACCCCGAACGACTTCGGGCTGCCGTTCTTCGAGGGGTTCATCCTGGACGAGGACGACCACGCGCCCATCACCATCGCCGAAGGCGCCGGACTGCACCCGCTGAAGGAGATCGCGGCGGTGCGGGCGCTCGCCGAGGCCGCGCAGTCGCGCCTGTCGTTCATCCACGGCGGACGCGACGACGTCATCGACCGCTTCCACTACTTCGCCGACCGCGGCGAGGAGGCGGAACGGAGCGCGACCGCGCAGGTCCGCGAACGGCTCACCGACCGGTCGCGGTCCGTTCCCTACACGGCGGTCGGTGAACAGGCCGTCGGCGGTATCGCCGATGCGCTGCGGGTGCTGCTGGCGGCGCTGGAACGCAACGGCATGCGCCAAGTGCTGCGGGTCGTGCTGTCCGGCCCGGACTCGCCGCTGGCAGTGGTGAAGGTCGTCGTTCCGCGTTTGGAGCACTTCGATCCGCGCCAGCGCCGCCTCGGCCCGAGGCTGGCCCGGTTCGCCGAGACGGCAGGAGTCCTGTGAACGCCACGGAGCTGGTCGTGTTCGTCGGGCCGTCCGCCCACGGCCTGGTGCACGACGGGCCGTCCGCTCAAGGGCCGGAGCATGCCGGGCTGTTCCCCGCGACCGTCGAGGTTCGGCCGCCGGTGCGGCGCGGCGGGGTCGCGGCGCTGCTCGCCGAAGGGCGGGAACCGGGCGCGCTGGCCATCGTGGACGGGACGTTCCACAGCTACCCCTCGGTCGGCCACATGGAGATCCGGGACGCCCTTGAGGCCGGCTGGCGCGTGTGGGGGCTGTCGTCGATGGGCGCGATCCGCGCGGCGGAGATGCGCCACCTGGGCATGACCGGATTCGGGGCCGTCTACCGCCGCTACGCCGAAGACCCCGACTTCGACGACGACGAAGTGGCGCTGCTGCACGGCGCCGCCGCGCCCCACGCGCCCCTGTCGGAGCCGCTGATCCACCTGCGCGGCTGGCTGGCGGGCCTCGCCGCACGCGAACGGATCAGCGCGGCGTCCGCCGAGGCGGTCACGGCCGCGTTGAAGCACCGCTGGTACGGGGAACGCACCCTGCGCCTGGCGAAGGAACTGCTGTTGCGGCACTCGGCTCTGGCGCCCGCCGACGCCGATGCGGAACTGGCCGGCATCGGCGCGTTCCGGACCAAGACCGACGACCTCGTCCGGTTCATGACCGCCAAGCCGTGGCGTGAGGCCCGGCCTGCTCAGGACGGGGACAGGGCGCGCAGCCGTCCTTCAAGTTCGCTGCGGTAGAACTCCATGAACCCCTTGGGGTCGGAACCCCAGTTCTGCAGGACGAGATGGTCGACCCCCGCGTCCAGGTAGGTCTGCGCGGACGACACGTAGCGCGTCACGTCCGGCCCGCACGGCATCGCCTTGCGCATGTCGTCCTCGGTGACGGTCTGCGAGGCGGCGGCGAACCCGGGCGGGTTGGGCAGCTCCGCCATGACCGGCCAGCCGCCGTTCGACCAGCGCGCCATCCTGTGCGCGGCGGTGACGGCGGTCTGCTCGTCCGGCGCCCACGACAGCGGCATCTCGGCGTAGTGCGGGCCGGTGCCGCCGTGCTTGCGGTAGGTCTCGTTCAGGGACGCGCCGGGCTCGGTGGTGAACATGCCGTCGCCGTGCTCGGCGGCCAGCCGCGCCGCGCGCGGGCCGCCCGCCGCGACCACGATCTTCGGCGGCCGGTCCGGCAGGTCCCAGACCCGCGCGGCGGCCAGCTCGTAGTGCTCGCCCTGGTAGGACTGGTAGCCGCCGTCCCACAGCAGCCGGATGACGTCCAGCGCCTCGCGGAGCATGTCGTGCCGCGTCCCGACCGACTCGGCGAAGCCCGCCCCGACGACGTGCTCGTTCAGCCGCTCTCCCGACCCGACGCCGAGGGTGAACCGGCCGCCCGACATGACCGCGACGGTCGCGGCGGCCTGGGCGATGATCGCCGGGTGGTAGCGGACGGTCGGGCAGGTCACGCCCGTGGCCAGTTCGAGCGTGGTGGTCCCGGCCGCGATCGCGCCGAGCACCGACCAGGCGAACGGCGAGTGCCCCTGCTCCTCCACCCACGGGTGGTAGTGGTCGCTGATCTCGACGAAGTCGAACCCGGCCTGCTCGGCCATCTTCGCCTGCGCGAGCAGGTCGTGGGGACCGAACACCTCGGACGCGAGCTTGTATCCCAGCTTCATATCGGCCCGCCTACCCGGCCCCGGGCCGCCCATACACCGCGCGCGCCGCTCGCGCCGATGCTTGCCATTCCTTGGCCTGATCGGACCCTCGGCGCGGGGCGGACCGCCGCACCCCGAGGGGCGTCAGGTGGCCGCGTCGTCGTAGGCGGCGCGCGCGGCGGCGATCTTCTCGTGGTTGTTCTCGGCCCAGGCCGACAAGGCGCGGGTCGAGGCGAACAGGTCCCGGGCCAGGTCGGTCGCGGTGTACTCGACCTGCGGCGGGACGGTCGGGTGGACGGTCCGGGTCAGCAGCCCGTCGCGCTCCAGCGTGCGCAGCGTCAGGGTCAGCATGCGGCGGCTGATGCCCGGAATGGTCCGGTGCAGCTCGCCGAAGCGGATCGGCCCCTCGCCCGCGGCGGCGATGACGGCGATGCCCCACTTGCTGCCGACCCGGTCCAGGGCGTCGCGGAACGCCGCGCAGGTGTCGGGCTCCACGTCGTCGGGCAGTCGAGATCCGGCGTGCATCGCGCTCCCTTCGGCCACCTATTCACCGTATAACCGATAGGGAATAGGGGTCAATCCGGCGGGACGGGCGGCGCGGTGCGCAGCACGGGCGCGACGTCGGTGGCGAACAGCTCCAGCGAGGCCCGGTGGTCCCGCTCGTCCAGCCCGGACGGGTCGACGCCGAACACCGCGAGCGAGTGCCCGAAGATCTCGCGCCGCGGGGTCAGGAGCGGACGGTCGCCAGCGCCTTCGACCACGCCTCCACCTGGTCCAGCACGCGCTCGACCTCGGCCTCGCGGAACTCCTGCGGGGCGAAGTCGGGGTAGGCCGGGAAGTCGCCAGGGATCAGCAGGGTGACCTGCGCGGACACCGGCGCGATGCTCAGCTCCACCGCGACCTGCTTCAGCTGCTCCACCGCGCGCGCCGCGCCGACCGCGCCGTAGCCGACGAACCCGACCGCCTTGTCGTTCCACTCGGCGTGGACGAAGTCGAAGGCGTTCTTCAGCGCCGCGGGGATTCCGTGGTTGTACTCCGGCGTCACCACCACGTACCCGTCGAAGGCCCTCACCACGTCCGCCCAGCGCTTGGTGTGGTCGCCGGCGTACTGGCCGGCCGCGGGCGGGACCGCCTCGTCCAGCAGCGGCAGGCCCTGGTCGGCGAGGTCCACGATCTCGTACTCGGCCTCGGGCCGCTTCCCGGCGATCCCGTGCACCCACTCGGCGACCCGGTGCCCGACCCGGCCCGGCCGCGTGGTGCCCACGATGATAGCGATCTTCGTCATATCCGCCCCTTTGTTCCGGAGATTTCCCGACCATTGTTCAGCGGCTCCGCAGGCGGCGGTAGAAGGCACTTTCGGCTCCATTGGTAACACCGATGTTCCCTCTATCCGAATGGCCGCCGGGGAGGGATGACCGCAGCCCGAGGAAAGGTGGCCGGATGGGAGCGGAAAGGGCTCGCGGGTCAGCTCAGGGCGGCGATGGCGGCGTCGACGTCGTCCTTGGTGGTGTAGAGGTGGAAGGCCAGGCGCGCGGCGCCCTTGCGGACCGAAGCGCGGATGCCCGCCGCCTGGAGCCGCTCGGACGCGCCCGGACGGCTGACGCTCACGATCGCGCTGTCGCTCGGCGGCATGCCGAGCCCGGCGCGGAAGCGGTTGGCCATCCCGACGTCGTGCTCGTGGATCTGCTCGATGCCGATCTCCAGGAGCAGCTCCAGCGTCGGCGCGGCCGCGACGTAGGAGAACCAGGGGACGGCGATGTCGAAGCGCCGCGCGTCCTTCGCCAGCCGCAGCGGCGGGCCGTACGACGCGTCGCCCTCACCGGCGTACCAGTTGGCGGCGAGCGGGCGGATGCGGTCCCGCACGGCCGGGCTCACGTAGCAGAACGCGGTGCCGCGCGGCACATCAGCCACTTGTAGGTCGACACCGCCAGCACAACGAACCGGGACGCGTCGACCGGCAGCCACCGACCGCCTGCGTGGCGTCGGCGACCAGCAGCGCCCCATGCTCCCGCGCCGCCGCGACGACTTCATCGATGGCGGCGACCTCGCCCGTCGCGGACTGGACGAGGCTGAAGGCGACCGCGTCCGTCCGCCCGTCGATCGCGCCGGCGACCTCCGCCGGAGGCACCGTCACCACGTCGAGGTCGTTGACGAGCCAGGGGAACAGGTTCGACGTCTGCTCGATGTCGGGGACGACGACGCGCGACCCGGCCGGCAGCGACGCCGCGACCGGCGCCAGCAGCTGCGCGGCGGACGCCCCCACGGCCACGTCCTCGCCCGCGACCCCGACCAGCCGCGCGAACGCCTCGCGCGCCCGGTTGGTGGAACGGTCCCACTCGTCCCATCCGGTGACCCCGTGCCGCCACTCGGCGAGTGCGTCCTGCAGTGCCTCGAACGCCGTTCCCGGCGGGATGCCGTAGCTGGCGGAGTTCAACCAGCCCGGCTCGGGCTCCCACAGCCGCACCGCTTCCTCAAGATCCACTCTGGCGATCCTATCGGCCCGGCAAACCGCCCCGCGTTGCCGAGTGGCCAGGTGGGAGCGGTGGTCGGCGAGCGAACGGGCCGGACGCCGCCAGGGTGGTGCAGTCCGCCCCGGCGGCGGCCGGCCTTCTGCCGCTGGTGTCAGTGGCCGTCGATCATGCCGAGGACGCAGGCGGTGACGTACTCGTCGCCGTGCTTCACCCGTCCGCCCGTGAGCCGGAACTTCGCGAGCAGGGCTTGGCAGACCGCGCCGGCCTCGCCGGACGAGCGCTCCGGGTACTCCTCGGACTGCTGGATGATCTGGCTGCGCCGGATCTGGTTCCCCGCCCGGTCGATCCCGATGACGGGATCGGCGGGCGCCGCTGCCGCCGCGGGCGGCCCGGTGGCTAACGGATCTCGGAACTGCTTCCCCTTCTGATTCCGGTCGTGGGACGTCGCGGACCTCCCGCCGCGCACGCCCTGGTCGCTGCAGCCGGCCAGGGCGGGGAAGGCGCATCCCGCCAGCAGCCAGACGATGCCGCTCCTGCGTAGATATCTCACGCTTTCGTCCCTCCCCGCCGACCGGTCCGACCGACCTCCGGGGGCTTCGCAATATTCCGGAACTTTGGGCCGCAGTGACGTTGGGCATGGAAAGCGGCCCTGCCGGAGCCCGTGGATCGAGCCCGCTTTGGCCTCCCCCGAGCCCCTCATGGGGGAAACTCGCGACCGTTCCGGCCGCGATCAGACCGGGATGAAGAGGGCCTCGAAAGGCGCCGGGCCGATGCCCGTGGTGACGTGGCCCTTCCCGGTGGTGTCGTCGACGAAGACCATGTCACCCGGGCCGAAGCGCCGCCGGCCGCCGTCGGTGACCTCCACCTCGATCGTCCCGCGCAGCATCACGACCCACTGCCGGCGCGGCGCCGGGTGCGGCGCGCTGTCGAACTCCGCGCTGCGGAGGAACAGCACCCCGGCCGCCGAGGGCAGGCCGCCCACCGCCATGGGCGGCACGCCGTCCGCGACATGCCGCTCGTCCAGGGGGATCCGGTCGTCCTCGAACACCGACCCGCCGTCATCGCCGCGGACGATCCTGGTGTACCGCATCAGTTCCTCCCGATGAACTGGCAGTCGGTGCTGATCTTGCCGTCCGCGTCGAGCTCCAGGACGTCCAGGCCCTCGCCGACGGTCTCGCCGCCGCGTGTCACCATCGCCCATCGGACGCCGATCACGTTCGGCAGCAGGACGGAGACCTCACCGGCCGCCTGGAAGGCGTACTCGCCCTCCGCGACGAACATCTCGTAGGCGCGCGTCACCCGCGCGTTCATGGCGTCGTGCCCCCGGACCTCCAGGTGCGGCACCGGGAAGTTGAGGCTCGCGGCGGCGTCGCGGATCTCCTGCGGCGGATCGGTCAGCACCTGGATGCCGTCCACGGCCCACAGCTCCCGGATCAGCTCGGAGCGCGCCGCGGCGTCGGGCTCGTTCCATTGGGCGATATAGCGTTCGGCCAGCTCTTTCACATCAAGTTCGTTGCTCACGCGGAGCAGTTTGCTGCCGCAGGAGGCGGCTTGGCGATTCCCTCAAAGGAATAGCGCACCCCGTTCCGAGGTCCCGCTTTACGCTGAGCCGACGGGAACGGCGGTGGCAGGAGGCGTGCATGGCTTCGCTCGCGGACGAAACGCGATGGATGGACGCGACGGAGCAGGCCGCTCTCGTGAGCGCAGGGCAGGTGACGCCCGCCGAATTACTCGAAGCCGCGATCGAGCGGATCACCGATCTCGATCCGGGGGTGAACGCGGTGGTGATGCGCTGGTTCGACGAGGCGCGCACCACGGCGTCCGGGCCGCTGCCCGATGGTCCGTTCCGGGGCGTGCCGTTCCTGCTCAAGGACTTCCTGGTCGCCTATGCGGGGCAGCCCCGCAGCGACGGGAACGTGCGGCTGAAAAAGGCGGCGGTTCCGGCCACCGCCGACTCCGCGATCGTCGCGCGCTTCCGCGCCGCGGGCCTGGTCACCGCGGGCCGGACGAACAGCGCCGAGTTCGGCAGCCTGCCCACGACCGAACCGGCGGCCTGGGGCCCGACCCGCAACCCGTGGGATCCCGGACGGTCGGCCGGCGGATCGAGCGGCGGGTCGGCGGCGGCCGTCGCGTCCGGCATGGTCCCGGTCGCGCACGCCAGCGACGGCGGCGGCTCGATCCGCGTCCCGGCGTCCTGCTGCGGGCTGGTCGGCCTGAAACCGTCGCAGGGACGGGTGACGCTGGCACCGGACGGCGACGAGAGCGGCCCCGGCGTGCACTTCTGCCACACGCGTTCGGTCCGCGACGCCGCCGCGATGCTCGACGCGGTGTCCGGACCCGGCGTGGGCGACACGGTGATCGCGCCGCCGCCGGCCCGTCCGTACGCGCGCGAACTCGGCGCGGAGCCCGGCCCGCTGCGCATCGGGCTCCTCGACCACTACCCCTGGGGCGAGGCCGTCCACGACGCATGCGCGACGGCGGCGCGCGACACCGGACGGCTGCTCGAATCGCTCGGACACCGCGTCGAGCACGGCTTCCCCGCCGCGCTCGCCGATCGCGCGCCCGGCAGCGCCGCGGGCCTGCTGCGCACCGTCAGCATGGGCGCCGTCGCGGCGCGGCTCGCCGAATCCCTCAGACGTCCGGTCACCGCGGACGACATGGAACCGATCAACTGGGCGCTCGCGAGGCAGGCGCGCGAGGTCACCGCGGTCGACTACGCGCGGGCCCTGGAGGGCCGGACGCTGCTGCGCCGCGCGATCCACCGGTGGTGGGCCGACGGCTTCGACCTGCTGCTGACCCCGACGACGGGAGAGCCGCCGTCGCCGCTCGGGGCGTTCAGCGGAAGCGACCTGCGCGCCGTGGGGATGCGCTCGCGGCGCGCGGTGGCGTTCACCCAGCCGTTCAACATCAGCGGCCAGCCCGCGATCAGCCTGCCGCTCCACCGGACCGCGGACGGTCTCCCGATCGGCGTCCAGCTCGTCGCCGCCTACGGGCGCGAGGACGTCCTCCTGCGAGTGGCGCACCAGCTCGAACAAGCGCGCCCGTGGGCCGGACTCACCCCTCCGGACGTCCCTGCTTCCTGACGCGGTGCCTGGTCGTCAGGAGTTCAGGACGGTCAGCGCCAGCGCGGTCAGGTCGTCGGCGAGGGCAGGACGGGCGCGCAGGGCGTGCACGCGGGGGAGGTCGTTGATCAGGGTGATCGCGCCGTGGACGCGGATGCGGGCGGGGATCTCCGGGAGCCCCGGGCGGACGGCCAGCAGCAGGCGGGTCCACGTCCCGGCCAGCTCCCGCTGGTAGCGCAGGATGGTCTGGAGCTGGTCCGGGGGAAGGTGCGTGACCTCGGAGATCAGCGCGGAGACCAGCGAGTCGTGCCGGGTCGCGAAGTCGGTGTAGGAGTGCACGGCGGCGGCGAGGCGCTCGGCGTCGGTCGGGCCCGTGCTCAGCGCCGCCGACAGGTTGAGCTGGATCGCCGCCGCGCCGCGGTGCAGCGCCTCGAACAGCAGCTCGCCCTTGCTGGTGAAGTGGTGGTAGAGGCTCGGCCCCGCGATCCCGGCGGCGTCCCCGATGTCGGACACGCTCACCGCGTGGTAGCCGCGCTGCCCGAACAGCCGGGTGGCGGTGTCGACCAGGGTCTCGCGGCGGGACGCGATGCCCTCGGGCGGTACGGCGTCGGCGGGCGCGGCGGCGGCCGATGCCGCCGCCGGCAGGAGGACGGCCTCGGCGACCGCGCTGGTCATCCCGTGGAGCAGCGCGGCCAGCTCGTCCGGCGGGAGGGTCTCGTCGTGGTTGGTCAGGCTGAAGTTGGCCGACAGGACCGTCCAGCACAGCAGGTCGATGTCGGCGTGGGGGAGACCCGGCCGGGCCTCGGCCAGCAGGGCGCGCAGGCCGAGCGCGACCGAGCGCATCCGGTTCCGGACGGTGACCTGGTCGTCCGGGGCGAGGTGCCGGATCTCGCGCTGCCAGAGCGAACCGAGGTCCCGGCGGTCGGCGCCGAGCTCGGCGAGATCGCGCAGGGCCGCGTCCAGCGGCGTGCCGGGGCGGACGGCTTCGTCGAGGCGGTCGAGGGAGTCCAGGGCGAGGTGCAGCAGGAGGTCCCGCTTGCCGCGGAAGTGCCGGTAGATCGCGGGCCCCGAGATGCCGACCTCCGAAGCGATCTGGTCCATGCCGACGCCGTGGAAGCCGTCCCGGTGGAACAGCTCCGCGCTCGCGCGCAGGATCTGCGCCCTGCGGTCGCGGGGCCGCTTCGTGCTCGTCACGCCCCCCATTCTCGCGTAACCGCATGTGGCCTAGGGAAAATTAACTTCACGTCGGCATGCTGGTGAAACCTGTAGATCGGACCTAATCATCGTTAACTTAGGTCTGGACGGGCCGGACGGGCGCTGGTAGCTTCCCCGCTCAGAAGCCCGGCCGGGGGACGGCACGGCGGCCGCGGGCGGTACGCCGCGGACCCCTGGAGGTGGCATGAAGGCGACCGATGCGAAGCCGGCCCGCGCCGCTTGGCTGTTCCTCGCGGCGGCCACGCTGCCGCTACTCGCACCGACCCCGGCGCAAGCACTGACCCCCCGGACGGCCGCGGCTCCGGCCGGGGCGGCGAGGCCGCTGGCT
This sequence comes from Actinomadura rupiterrae, assembly GCF_024172125.1. Lineage (GTDB taxonomy): Bacteria > Actinomycetota > Actinomycetes > Streptosporangiales > Streptosporangiaceae > Spirillospora > Spirillospora rupiterrae. The sequence goes on along the minus strand of NZ_JAMZEA010000014.1, from coordinate 220,945 downwards.
CCGGCGGCAGCGGCGAGGCCGCTGGCTCCGGCGGGGCCGGTGGCTCCGGCGGGGCCGCTGGCGGACGGGACGAGCGCGCCGACCGTTCCCGCGCTGCGGCAGTGGACCGCCGACACGGGCTCCTTCACCTTCCGCGACGACGCGCACGTGGTGGTCTCGCCGGCGGACGCCGCGTCCCTGACCGCGACCGCCGACACCTTCGCCGCCGACCTGCGCTCCCTCACCGGGGCACCGGTCACGACCGCGGTCGGCGCAGCGCGGCCCGGTGACATCGCGCTCGGTCTCGGCCCGTCCGGGCATGCGGGCGACGAGGCGTACCGGCTGGACGTCGGCGCGTCGATCGCCGTCCGGTCGGCGACCGTCCGCGGCGTGTTCGACGCCACCCGGACCGTCCTGCAGCTGCTGCACCAGGGCCGGACGCTCGGCGCCGGACACGCCGTGGACTGGCCGTCCCATCCCGAGCGCGGGCTCCTGCTGGGCCTCGGGCGCCGCTACCTGACACCCGACTGGATCCGCGCCCGCATCCGCGACATGGCGTACCTGAAGCTCGACGTCCTCCACCTGCACCTGTCGGATGTGTACGGGTTCCGGCTGGAGAGCCGCACCCACCCCGAGATCGTCGCGGCGCAGCACTACACGCGGCAGGAGATGGCCGACCTGATCGCCTACGCGGCCCGGTACGGCGTCCAGGTCGTCCCGGAGATCGACCTGCCCGGCCACGCGCAGCCCATCCTCGCCGCGCATCCCGAACTGCGGCTGCTCGACGGCGCCGGGAAGGCGGCGGACGGTCTGATCGACCTGTCCAACCCCGCCGCGTACGCCCTGATGAAAGACCTCATCCAGGAGTTCCTGCCGCAGTTCCCCGGCCCGTACTGGCACATCGGCGGCGACGAGTACCTGCGCGACTACTCGCCCTACCCGCAGCTCCAGGCCTACGCCCGGCAGCGCTACGGCCCGGACGCCACCGGCAAGGACGCCTTCTACGGCTACCTCGACTGGGCGGACGGCCTGGTGCGCGCAGCCGGCAAGACCGCCCGCGCCTGGAACGACGGCCTGAAGCCCGGCGACGCCACCCTCACCGTCAACCCGGACATCGTCGTCGAGCACTGGTCCCGCAGCGGCCTCGTCCAGAACCCCTGGACCGGGCCCGCCTACACCGCCCAGCAGCTCGTCGACCAGGGCCACCGCGTCCTGAACGCCGCGTTCACCCCCACCTACTACACGACCGGCGTGCTCGGAGCCCTGGTCACCGCCCCGACCGCCGCCATGTACGACACGTGGGACGCCGACCTGTTCGTGGACGGAACCCGCCTGGACGACCCGTCCAGGAACCTCGGCTCGATGCTGAGCCTCTGGATGAACGACCCGTCCGACAAGACCGAACCCGAACTCGCCGGCGCGATCCACGGCCGGCTCCGCGTCATGGCCCAGCAGACGTGGGGCTCGCCCAAGCCCGCGCCGCTGTACGCCCTCTACCTCCCGATCATCCGCGCCGCGGGCGACGCCCCGGCCTGACGCCGCCCACCTGCCGGGTCCTGCCCGGCATCACGTCGCCCACCTGCCGGGCCCCTGCCCGGCCTCACGCCGCCCACCTGCCGGGCCCGGCCCGGCGTCCGCCCACCCCCCGAGAGAGGAACCCCCATGGGCTTCACTCTGCGTTCGGTCCTGCTCGCCGCAGGAGCCGCCGCCGCGACCGCCGTCCTGACGGCCGCCGCCCCGTCCGGAACCGCCGCCGCCGACACGGGCCGCTACCCCGTCCTGTCGCTCACCCAGATGGGCGCGAACGAGGCCCGGTTCATCCTGACCGGCCAGGACCCGGGCCAGTCCGCGCCCGGTGTGAACGTCCCCGGCTGCGTGCCGTCGCCCGCGCACCCCGAGCCCGTGGTGCTGCTGCACGGCCTCGACGGCAACCAGTACAACGGCTGGGCGATGATCGGCCCGACCCTCGCCAACGCCGGCTACTGCGTCTACTCCCTCAACTACGGCGGGACCGGCGCGTTCGACGGCGGGACCAGGCACGTCGCCGAGTCCGCCACGCAGATCGCCGCGTTCATCGACAAGGTCCGCAGCGAGACAGGAGCCGCCAAGGTCCGGCTCGTCGGGCACTCCGAGGGCGGCTTCATGGCGCTGTACGTCCCTAAGAAGGTGCCGGGGATGGCCGCGAAGGTGAGCCGCGTCGTCGCGCTCGCGCCGCCGTCGCACGGCACCGACCTGTTCGGCGCGGTCACCATCCTGGACGTGCTGCACCTGCGCCCGGTCGTCGGGACGGCCTGCGCCGGATGCGCCGACATCCTCGCCGGCTCGGACGTGATGAAGGACTTCACCGCCACCCCGATCGCGCAGCCCGGCATCGACTACACCACCCTCATCAGCAAGCACGACGAGGCGATCACCCCGTACACCTCGGCGGCGCTGCACGAGCCCGGCACGCACGACCTGGTCGTCCAGGACACCTGCCCGGACGACCCGGTAGGCCACACCGGCCTCGCCTATGACAAGGGCGTGGTCACCATGGTCACCAACGCCCTCGACCCGGCGCACGCCCAGCCCGTGACCTGCGACAGCGGCATCCCCTTCTGACAGAGGCGGCCACCCCGGGGCCGGTCCGGCGTCCGTCCGGACCGGCCCCGCGCCGCGCGGTTACGTAAATTCACCGATGGCGCGGCGGGAGGCGGGCTCGCCATCCTGGTGGGCCCGTGCGGCGGTCACCGAGAGGTCCGGCCGCGGCACGGCGGGCAACCGACTCCCCCCGAAAGGTCCTGGACATGAATTCTGTGCGCTGGAGCATCGCCGGAGCCGGAGTGGCGCTGCTCGGCACCGCCGCCTGCGGCGCCCCCGCCGCGCAGGCCGGCCGGGTCGCCCAGGACGGACGCGCCGCCGCGTCCGCCTGCGCCCCGGTCAGCGTGATCTCGGCGCGCGGCACGACCGAGCCGCAGAGCGGCAGCCACCTGCTGAAGCCGATCGGCACCAAGATCCTCAAGAGGGTGCCGGGCGCGACCTACACCGAGCTGCGCTACCCGGCGAGCTGGGCCAAGACCAGCTCGAACGCCGGGGTCACGAACCTGGTGAAGCTGCTCAACGACAGCGCCCGGAAGTGCCCGAAGCAGCGGTTCGTCCTGCTGGGCTACTCGCAGGGCGCCTGGGTCGTCGGCGATGCGCTGGTCGCCCCCGCCGGGCGCGTGTCGGGCAAGACCGCCGGCCTGGTCGGACGCGCCGCCTCCGGCAAGATCGCCGCCGTGGCCATGTTCGGCGACCCGCGCTTCAACCCGAAGGAGCCCTACGACCGCGGCACCTTCGACCGGAGCAAGCACGGCAAGATCGCTCGTCCGCAGGGCGCGCTGAGCACCTACGCGTCCCGCATCCAGAACTACTGCAACCGCGGTGACCTGGTCTGCCAGACGACCGGATCCTGGAACGCCCATCTCGCCTACTTCACCAACGGAACCCCGAACCAGGCCCTCACCTTCGTCCTGTCCCGCCTCCAAGGCTGACCCCCTCCGCCCTGCCCGGCCAGGGACGACGGCTTCGACCTCCGGCCGCGCATCCACGACGACCGCATCACGGCGTCGTGGTGCGCGGCCGGAGGTCGGTGTGACAGGTAGGGAAAAACCTACCTATAGTGGTGGGCATGGATGGCACGCGGGTGAAGGGCGGGGCCGGGACCGGCTCCGGGCCCGATCGGGTGTTCGCGGCGCTGGCGAGTCCGGTGCGGCGGGAGGTGCTGCGGCTGCTGCGGGAGCAGGGCCCGCAGCCGGTCGCCGAGCTGGCCGCGCATTTCTCCATGGCGCGGCCGAGTTTCTCCGAGCATCTGAGGGTGCTGCGGGAGGCCGGGCTGGCGAGCGAGACCAAGGTGGGACGGCAGCGGCTGTACCGGCTGGAGGCCGTCCCGTTGGCCGAGGTCCAGGAGTGGCTGGGACCGTTCGAGCGGTTCTGGCGCGACAAGCTCGCCGCCCTGAGCACCCTGCTGGACGAGTTGAACGACGACGCCTCGCACGACGACGCCTCGCGCAAGGACGACGCCTCGCGCAAGGACGACGCCTCGCGCAAGGACGACGCATGAGCGGGGACGACCTGACCACCGTCCGCGTGGACCAGTTCCTCGCGCACCCGCCGGCCAAGGTGTGGCGGGCGCTGACCGAACCGGAGCTGCTCGCCCGGTGGCTGATGCCGGGCGACTTCAAGCTCGCGGTCGGCCATCGGTACACGATGCACGCGCCCGCGATCCCGGCCACGGGCTTCTCGGGCACGATCAGCGCCGAAGTGCTGGCCTTCGAGCCCGAGCGGATGCTGCGCGTCGGCTGGCGGGACGCCGATCCGGACGCCCCCGCGGCAGCCGACTGGACGATCACCTGGACCCTCCAACCGGAAGGGCGCGGCACGCGGCTGTTCCTCGTCCACGAGGGGTTCGACCCCGACAACCCGCTCCAGCAGCGCGCCCGCACCATCATGAGCGGCGGCTGGCGCACGCGCACCATGAGCCGCTTGGCCGCGCTGCTCGACGCCTCACGAACCGAACCAGAAAGCGAATCCCCTGATGTCTGACGTCGCAGACCGCTACCTGCTGCTCTCCGACGGGTTCCTCGCCCGGATCCGCGCGACGGCGGACGACCGGTGGGACGCGTCCAGCCCGTGCGAAGGCTGGACGGCCCGGGACGTCGTGGCGCACGTCGTCAACGGCCACCGCGGCATCCTCGCCCTGGTCGACGGCACGCCACCGGCCCCCGCGGACGGTGTCGGGACCTCGTCCATGGCCGAGGCGCCCGCGGTGGAGCCCGGCGCCGACCTCGGCAAGGCGTTCGAGCGGTGCCGGGACGCCATGCACGCGATGCTCGTCGACCCCGAGCGCGCCGCCTTCCGCCTGCCCTGGGGCCCGCTCGGCCCGGTGGCGGTCGAGCAGGCCGTCGACATCATCGGCGGCCTCGAACTGCTGGGCCACACCTGGGACCTGGCCCGCGCCGTCGGGGGCGACGAGATCCTCGCCCCCGACCTCGTCGCCCGGACCCACGAGGCGCTCAAGCCGCACTACGCGAACCTGCAGGCGACCGGAGCGTTCCAACCCAGCATCCCGGCCCCGCCCGACGCCGACCCGCAGACCGCATTCCTGCTTTTCGTCGGCCGCAAACCCTGACCGATGCCGCGCCCGTCAGTCCGAAGCGGCGCGGACGTCGATCAGCGGAAGCCCCGTCAGCCGCACCCGCTCCTCCTCGGCCACCTCGGCCTCGCGGTGCCGCCCCAGCTTGGCGTTCTGGACCTTGTCGTGCAGCTTGATGATCGCGTCCAACAGCATCTCCGGACGCGGCGGGCACCCCGGAAGGTAGATATCGACCGGAACGATGTGGTCGACGCCCTGCACGACGGCGTAGTTGTTGAACATCCCGCCGGACGACGCGCACACGCCCATCGCGATGACCCATTTCGGCGCTGCCATCTGGTCGTAGAGGCGGCGGAGCACCGGCGCCATCTTCTGGCTCACGCGTCCGGCCACGATCATCAGGTCGGCCTGCCGGGGCGTCGCCGAGGCGCGCTCCATGCCGAAGCGCGCGAAGTCGTGCCGCGGGTCGCCGACGGCCATCAGCTCCATGCCGCAGCAGGCCAGCCCGAACGTCATCGGCCACATGGACGACTTGCGCGCGAGCCCGGCGGCCTTCTCGACGGTAGTCAGCAGGAAGTCGCCGGGGAGGTGTTCTTCGAGTCCCATAGTCCCTCCAGGCTGGTCCGGCGGGACAAGGTGATCAATCACCGATTCCGCCATGATCGTTAAGCCGGGCGGCACAATGGGACGCATGGAGATGCGCGAGATCGAGGCGTTCCTTGAGGTCGCCCGCGAGCTGCATTTCGGCCGCGCGGCCGGGCGGCTCGGCATGTCGGCGCCGCGGGTGAGCCAGGCGGTGCGGGCCCTGGAGCGCCGCGTCGGCGCGCCGCTGTTCGAGCGGACGACCCGGCGGGTGAAGCTGACCGCGCTGGGCGAGCGCCTTCACGCCGAGCTCGCGCCCGCGCACGAGCAGATGGAACGCGCCCTCGCCGAGGCGCGCAGCATCGCCGGCACCAAAGTGCTGCGCGTCGGCGTCGCGACGAGCCTGCCGTCCGCCGTGGTCGAGGAGAAGATCCACGCGTTCGAGGCGGCGCACCCGCACTGCGCCGTCGTGCGCTCCTCACATCCCAACACCGAGCCGATCCGCTGGGCCGACGACTGGCCGGTGGACGTCTTCGTCGGATGGCTCCCCAGCGACCCCGCCCCGATGGAGGCCAACGGCATCCACGTCGGCGACGCGTGGTGCCAGGCCGAGCGCGCGGCGCTGCTGGCGACCGGGCACCCCCTCGGACGGCACGCCACCATCGACGCCGAGGAACTGGCCGCGCACGACATCCTCTACCCGAGCAACCTGAAGCCGGGCCTGACCGACGTGTGGATCCCGCCGACCACACCCGGCGGCGTCCCGCTGCGCCGGGTCGCCCGCTGCCGGACCGCGTCCCTCGAAGAGGCGATCATGCTGGTCGCCCAGGGCGACGTGATCCACCTGACGGTCAGCTCCGTCCACCCGGACAACCCGCACGTCATCACGGTCCCGGTGTCCGGCCTCCCGCCGATGATCTGCGCCCCCGCCTGGCCCGCCGGCACCGACAACCCCCTGATCCGCGACTTCGCCGCAGCCTAGGAACGCGTCATGCCTTCTTCGCACGTCTACATCCGAGGACTGCCCCTACCCGCCCTCCTCCTGGAGTTCCTGGCCACACGAGCCTGGCCGACCCACGACGACGCGAAAATCCGCGCAGCAATCCCGTGGTTCAAAAGCCCCCTCGACTTCCTCGCTGAGCAGGACCGCACCTTCACCTTCGTCATCGACCTGGCGGCCAAACTCCGCCTCGCTCCCCAGCGCAGCGAACACGTCGCATGCGCCGGCGGCGAACCGGTCCTGAGCGCCGGCGAAATCACCTTCGAACAACACCCCACCGGCTGGGCCGTCACCGACATCAGCAACCAATCCACCGGATACTGCCCCGACGTCACGTCCTTCACCGCCATCAAGGCGGCCCTCGACAACGCCGGCCTCGTCCACCCGGGCCACCTGACCCACCCCGTCGTCTTCCGCCGCTGCCCGCAATGCCACCAGCTCAACATCGTCAAAGACGCCCACTACGCCTGCGCCCTCTGCGACCACCCCCTCCCCACCACCTGGAATGCAAGCCTCCCCAGCGACCCCCCGCCGGGCGACCAGAACTGAGGGCGTACCTGAAATCCACACGCCAAGGCGACGTCCTCATTGTTATGGACGACCGCCCGAAAGCCACAAGCGGCCAAAAGAGGTCGGTGGGGGGTCGGGCGGAGAGGCTTCGCGATATTCATGGCTCGCCGTTAACCGACGAGGGGACGTCATGAAGATCGCTGTGCTGGGGACGGGTGAGGTCGGGCGGACGCTGGGACGGAAGCTGGTGTCGCTCGGTCACGAGGTGACGCTGGGCTCGCGCACCGCCGACAATCCCGCCGCCACCGGATGGGCCGCCGAGACCGGGGGTGCGTGCGGCACGTTCGCGGACGCGGCCGCCGCCGGCGAGGTCATCGTCAACGCGACGGGCGGCCTGGTCTCGGTCGCCGCGCTGACCGCCGCCGGCGCCGCCAACCTCGCGGGCAAGGTCCTCATCGACGTCTCCAACCCGCTGGACTTCTCCGGCGGCTTCCCGCCGAAGCTCGTGGTGCCGCCCGCCGGAAGCTGCGCCGAGGAGATCCAGCAGGCCTTCCCCGAGGCCCGGGTCGTCAAGGCGCTGCAGTCGATGAACAACGCCGTGATGGTCGACCCCGCCCGCGTCCCCGGACACCACAACGTCTTCATCTGCGGCGACGACCCGTCCGCGCGCGAGGTCACCGCGGACCTGCTCCGCACCTTCGGATGGCGCGACGACCAGATCCTCGACCTAGGCCCCCTGTCCGCCGCGCGCGGCACCGAACCTCTCGTCCTCCTCTGGATCTCCGTCTCCAACACCGTCGGGACCGCCGACTTCAACTTCGCCATCGCCCACTGACGCCGACGGGCCGCCACCGTCGGCCGCGTGCCGGGTCGGCGTGAAGACTTCGGGCGCCGGTCGAACCCGTGGCGCGTTCGTGCAACGCGGAAGAGAGCCGCAGGGCAGGATGCGGCCTGTGAGTTTTCACTATGAGGTTGTTGTTTCGTGTTTCCTTCGGGGCGATGCTCCCGAGGCGGTTCTGGCGGGGGTGCGCTGGCATCTGGGGTTGGACGGGGAGCGTCCGGAAGGGCTGGATGAGGAGGAGCATGCGTACCCCCAGCTCTTGCCCACTCCCGAGAGCTACCTGCCCGGGGGAGAGGCCGCCACGTTGCGGCGGCAGCTCAGGGGGATCGCGCCGGACGGGACGGAGCACTGGTCCTGGGGGGTTGTTCAGCCGCAGCTACTGGTGGGACGACGAGCTGGGCGAGCTTGACGCCATCCTCGGCATGATCGCGCCGCACGTGGAGGATGCCGGGTATGGCGGGTTCGTCCGCGAGGAGGACGATGCCAAGCCGACCGCTGTCAGCTTCCGGGACGGCGCGTACGACTTCACGCGCTAGGTCCGGTGCGGCGGGGGGAGCACGCGGGGTCGGGTTCGGGGGTGGGGCCAGGCTTGGAGGAGGGCTCGGGGGCCGGTGGTGTGGAAGCGGAGGCGGTAGTCGGCGTAGCCGGCGGGGAGGGGCGGGAGGTCGATGGTGCGGCCGGGGACTTCGCGGAGCTGGACGTCGCCGTGGAAGCGGCAGCTCAGTTCGGCCGCGTGGCGGTAGGACGGGTCGGGGCCGGGGTCGGACGTGTCGATGGCGACGGCCAGGTCCAGGGGGCCGTCGTGGAGGTCGGGCCAGAACAGGACGGCGCCGGGCGCGGCCTGGATCAGGGTGCCTGCGGACTCGGCACCGGCGGGAGCCGGGAGGATGCCGGAGAGGTCGTCGCCCTTGCCGACCAGGGCGAGCTGGCCTGCGCGGATCCGGAGGTCGAGGTTGAGTGTCTGGCGGGTCGCGGTTGCGCGGCGGTCGGGGGGCAGGTCTGACGGGTAGCCGCGCTGGGCGAGGTAGGCGGCGTACTCCTGGTCGGTGATGCGCGCGGAGCGTTCGAGGATGCCAGGCACGTCGCCCGGTTCGGGCCGTTCCCGGGTGCTGATGGCGATGATGGTCTGCGCGGTGGAGGACGGGTCGGGCGGCGTCCAGCGGGTGACCTCGACCATGCCGCAGCGGCGGCAGGCGGTGCGGCGGACGTTGACGGTGCCGCCGTCCGGGGCGCGCTCGGTGCCGGTGGGTTCGAGCAGGTCGCCGGCGGGGAAGTCGTGCCGGTCGCCGCACTCGCGGATGATCAGCTCGGCGGCGACGTCGTCCCGGTTCGGGTAGGGCATCATCGGGCACCTCGCGGACGGGTCAGCAGGTCGTCGCCGAGCGCGGCGGCGAGGACGGGGTGGGCGAGCAGCGCGACCGGGGCGATGTGGTCCGGGGTGCGGGGGCGCCAGAGGGGAAGCGCGTCCAGGACGGCGCGCCGCAGTGCGTCCGGGGCGGCGGCGTGCCGGGAGAGCGCGGTGTGGACGGCCGTGTCGAACTCCGCGTTGCCGAAGGACGGCCGGGGCTCGCCGCCGCGGTGGCGCGCGGCGTTGCGTTCGGCGATCAGGAGGACGAGGTCGGGGTCGTCCCCGGCGACGACGCTCTGGAGCGCCGACCGCCAGGTGTGGTGGCCCCTCTCGTGGTCGGCGAACATCAGCGGCAGGAACTCGTCGGCGAACAGCGCCCGGGCGTCGTCGTCCGATTCGGTGAGGAGTGCGGCGATGATGTCCAAGGCCTCGCCGGTGCGGCCCCGGAAGAAGAGCAGTTGCGCGCGCAGGAGTCGCGCGCGGTTGATGCCGAATTCCTCGGCCTGGCGGAAGACGGCTTCGGCGTCGTCCGGCGCACCGGCGAGCGCTTCGACCCGGGCTTGCTCGACTCTCGCCACCCACGCGTCGTGGGTTTCGCCCTCGGGTTGGCGCATGCGATGGAACTCGGCGTACAGGTCCTCCATCAGTGCGCGGAAGGACGGGAACCGTTCGGGCGGTGCCGCGCGCCAGGAGAACAGGGAGTAGGCGGCCCATTCGCCGTTCTCGTCGATGTCGCCGGGATCGAGGAAGAGGATGCCCGCGTCGGCTTCGGACGAGATGAGCAGGCCGCGCGTCACCGGGCCGGTCTCGGCCTCGCCGTCCTCTGTGATGCCGTCCCACTCCGTCCAGTAGGAGACGAGGTCGCGGACCCAGCCGAGGGCGGACGTGTCGGACATCCGCCAGACGAAGATGCCCGCGTCGCGCCAGCCGTCGGTCGTCAGCAGGAAGTCCCGGTACGACGGCGGCAGCCGCATGCCGATGCGCTCTTCGGCCGCCTCGACCGCCTCGGGACTCGCGGGGGCGAAGCCGAGCCAGCGGTCGCGGACGACGTCGGGTTCGAGCTCGTCCGGATCCTCGGCCGCGCGGATCCATTCCTCGCTCCATCGGGACAGCCACGGTCTCCACTCCATGCGAGCACTATCGCGAGGGCCTCCGACAGAAAAGGGGCAACGGACGGGGCAGCTTGGAAAACGGGCGGGGCAGCTTTGAAAACGGGCGGGGCCGTCTTGAATTGGAGCGTTCCGAGCGCGGGGAATGGCCGGAGCGTCCCGAGGGGACGGCGTGGCCGATGGTGGTCATCGGCCGATCTACGTCAATTGTCGTTCATGGCCGAGCGGGATCACCCGACTTACACTCCGACCATGCCGCGGGGTGGCTGACCACGGGATGCCCTACCGGCCCGCGCCGCCGACCCGGACCGACACGAGCCGACGCCCCACATTCCAGCCGACATCACGCCCCGGCCCACCGCGCACGCCGCGAACGGCCGGCACCGTCCACCTGCCCCTCACCATGGACACCGGTCAGCCCGAAGGGATCACGATGGCTATCTCGCAAGCGATGTGGGTCCACGGTCACGCCCTGCAGAACGAGGACCCCGCCCTGACCGTCGGACGGATCGGGTGGGCCGGTCAGATCCGGCATCCCGGGACGTCCGGCTGGTACCACCTGGCGATCCCCACCGCCGTCATCATCACCGACGTCCGGATGCGGGTGGACGCCGCGATGATCATGTTCTCGACCGGCGCGCAGGGCGCCATCAAGAGCTTCCACGTCTGGGACGGCAACAACAAGCTGCTCGGGCTGGACGGCCTCAACCTCACCGGCACGAACGTGTTCAGCCGCAACGTCCTGCCGCAGAACCCGCGCCCGTCGGTGCAGTGGGGCCTGGGCATCTCGATCTACACCACCCTGGGCACCGATCCGAACACCGCATGGATCGACATCCACTCCGGCGGGGTTGACCTCATCTAGGGGACGGCCATGACCAACGTCACGACCCACCACAACGACAACGCGCGCACCGGCGCGTACACGGTCGAAACCCACCTCACCCCCGCCAACGTCAACTCCAGCACGTTCGGGCAGCTCTACACGCGCAACGTCGAGGGCGACGTCTACACCCAACCGCTCTACATGCACGGCGTGGCGACTCCGTCCGGCACGAAGAACCTGTTCTACGTCGCGACCAGCACCAACATGGTGTACGCCTACAACGCCGACAACCTCGCCACCGATCCCGCCACCCCGCCGGTCTGGTCGCGGCGGCTGCGGCCGTACCGGATCCTGGGCAACGACGAGATGTGCCGCGAGACGGTCGGTTCCGTGGGTGTCACGAGCACGCCGGTCATCGACGAGGGCACCGGCATCATGTACGTGGTCGCCCGCGCCGGGACGACCAAGGGCGCGTCCGACGACGGCGCCAACTACCTGCACGCCATCGACATCGGCACCGGGGCCGACCGGATCAGCCCCGTCCGGATCTCGGCCTCGGTCGCCGCGACCAGCCCGAAGTCCGGGACGCTCACCTTCGACGTCCACGTCCAGCGCAACCGTCCGGCGCTGCTCCTGCAGAACGGTGTCGTCTACCTCGCCTGGGGCACCTTCAGCTGCGACGCCGGCGCCTACCACGGCTGGATCCTCGGCTACCGCGCCGCCGACCTGTCACCGGCCGCGGTGTTCTGCACCACGACCGGAGCCGAGGCGGCCGGCGTCTGGCAGTCCGGTGCCGGGCTTGTCGGCGGTCCCGATGGGCACATCTACTTCGCCACCGGCAACGACCGGATGCTTCCGGGCAGTCCGCCGCCCGGCTCGTCCGGGAACCTGGGCGACTGCATCGTCCGCCTGCAACCCACCAGTTCGTGGCCCGGCCTGTCACTGGCGGGACACTTCACCCCGCGCAACGCCGGGTTCCTGCGGGACGGCTATGGCACGCCCGAGCAGTTCGGCGACACCGACCTCGGCTCCGGCGGGCCGACGCTGCTGCCCAACGGCGTCCTCATCATGGGCGGCAAGCAGAGCCGCATCTACACCCTGGACGCCACGACCATGGCGCTGCGCCAGGACACCACGCCGCCCGACTGGTCGCTGCCCGCCGTCAACCCCGACCATGTCGGCGAGGGCTTCCAGGCCTTCTACAACCAGCACATGGGAACCAGCCCGTACACGCCCCGCGCCCTGGACAACTACGCCAGCAGCGAGGCCTACGGCTGCAACATCCACGGCAACCCCATCTACTGGTCGGGGACGAGCTGCATCTACCACATGGCCGAAAAGGACCACCTCAAAGCCTTCCGGTATGACAGCTCGGCCCGGCAGATCGTCTACAGCGTCGACCCCACAACCAAGGCCACCCAGCCCTACGGAGAGAGCAGCGAGACACCCAACTTCGGCATGCCGGGCGGCGCCTGCTCCATCTCCGCCAACGGCAATTCGAACGGCATCGTCTGGGTGTCCTACCCGCAGAACGACGGCCAGTGGCAGAAGGTCAGCGGCTACCTGGTCGCGTACTCGGCGACGCCGGGCGGCTCGTCCGGAAAGCTGCTCCAAGAACTGTGGCGCGACTCCAGCGGCTACCTGTTCGCCAAGTTCAACCCGCCGACCATCGCCGAAGGCAAGGTCTTCCGCGCCACGTTCGCGCCCAACGACGCGAACAACAACTACATCGGCCCCGCGAGCATCGTCGTCTACGGACTGAGGTGACCACCGTGGAGTACACCCGCCGCACCATCCTGCGCACCTCGGCGATCGGCGGCCTCGGCGTGGCGCTGGGAGGCGCCGCCACGCCGTCCGCCGAGGCCGAGGCGCCTCCCGCCCCCAAGGCGTCGCCCTCGCAGCAGGACGCCATCCACGAGTACTACCTGTCGCAAGGCGGCGCCGCCGGGATTCTGGGCAGCCCGGACGGGCCGGTCCAGTCCGTCCGCAACTCCCGCGGCGTGCCGGGACTCGTGCAGCACTACCGCGGGGTCAGCTACGGCCCCACGGCCACGTGCAGCCACCCGGCGGCCGGGACGCCGACCGTCTCCACGGTCGTGTGGAGCGCCGGGACGGGCGCGCACGCGCTGCGCGGAGCCGTCCGCGAACGCTGGCTCAAGAGCGGCGGCGCCGCCGGCAAGTACGGCTTCCCGACCGCCACCGCCCCGGCCGCCGCAGCCCCCGGCGCCTCCGTCCGCTTCGAACACGGCGAGATCCCCGGAAACTGAACGTCCGGCACTACAGAAACGTCCGGCAGTACAGGAAGGACGACCGAATGGACGACCAGACGATGGTGTGGCAGACCCCGGACTTCGAGGTGGTCAACACCTCCCTCGAAGTCACCGCCTACTACCCGGGGACGCTCTCGGGCCCGGTGTCCGGGCCGAAGTAGCCGTCCGCCGATGCGCGTCCGCATTCTCGGGACGGCGGCGGGCGGCGGCGTGCCGCAGTGGAACTGCGGTTGCGCCGGTTGCGCCGGAGCCCGCCGCCATCCCGGGTGGCGCCGAACCCATGCGTCCATCGCGGTCAGCGGCTCGTCCGCCGGGCCCTGGTACGTGGTCAACGCCACACCGGACCTGACCGACCAGATCGAGGCGTGCCCCGACCTCCAGCCCGAGCCCGGCGGCAGGCGGACGCCTCTCGCCGGAGTGATCCTCACCGACGCCGAACTCGACCACACGCTCGGCCTGTTCCGCCTGCGGGAGGCATCGGCCGTGCGCGTTCTGTCGACGGACGCGGTGTGGCGCGGGTTGTCGAACGGCCTGCGCCTCGCCGAAGTGCTCGCGCCCTACACCGACCTTTCGTGGCAGGACCTTCGCGCGGACGAGAGCGTCCCGCTGGACGGCGGATTGCGCGTCCGGGCCGTCCCGGTATCGGCCAAGCGCCCCCGCTACGCCGCCGACGAGCCCGCGGGGGAGTGGTCGGTGGCGCTGCGCATCGATGGCGAGCGCGGCAGCCTCGTCTACGCGCCCTGCATGGCCGACTGGTCGGCCGAACTCGACAAGGAGCTGGCGGACGCCGACTGCGCCATCCTCGACGGCACCTTCTGGGACGACCAGGAGCCCAGCGCTGCCGGTCTCTCCCGTCCCACCGCCACCCGGATGGGCCACCTGCCGATCAGCGGCCCCGCCGGGACGGCCGAACGGTTCGCGCGCCTGCCCGCCCGGCACCGCCTCTACACGCACCTGAACAACACCAACCCGCTGATCGACCCGGACGCGCCGCAGCACGCGCTGCTCGCCGCCCAGGGCATCGCGGTCGCCGCCGAAGGGATGACCCTCGACCTGTGAGCACCCCGCCACCAAGCACCGCCAGCACGCCGTCATCGAGCCATGTCGGCGCCCCGACTCCGGCCTCCCCGCCTGCGGCCTCCCCGCCTGCGGACGCGCCGATGCCCGCCGCCGAGTTCGAGCAGCGGCTGCGCGCCGCCGGCGCCGAGCGCTACCACCACCGCCACCCGTTCAACGAGCGGATGCACGACGGCCTGCTCAGCCCCGAAGAGCTGCGCGTCTGGATCACCAACCGCTTCTACTACCAGCGCAACATCCCGATCAAGGACGCGCTGGTCCTGGCCAAGCTGGACGACCGGGACCTGCGCCGCGCCTGGATCCACCGCATCCACGACCACGACGGCACCGCCGGCGACGAGGGCGGGATCGAGCGCTGGCTGCGGCTCGGCGAGGCGGCGGGCCTGGAGCGGCGGGCGCTGGAGTCGGGCGAGGGCGTCCTGGCCGGGGTACGGCTGGCCGTGGACGGCTACGTCAACTTCGTCCGGCTGGCCACGCCGCTGGAGGCGGTGGCCTCCTCGCTGACCGAGGTCTTCGCCCCTGACCTGCTCGAACGCCGGACGGCCGCGTTCGAGAAGCACTACGCCTGGATCGAGCCGGACGGGCTGCGCTACTTCCAGGTCCGCCCCCCGCAGGGACGCCGCGACAGCCGCGAGGCGCTCGACCTCGTCCGCGCCTGGGCCACCACCCGCGCCGACCAGGACAGGGTGCTGGCCGCGCTGGACTTCAAGTTCGACGTCCTGTGGTCGCTCCTGGACGCGATCGAGCACGCCTGCGGCCGGAAATGACCACCCACGAGCGCGCCCCCGCGCAGACCCGGGCAGGCCGCGGACATGCGGGCGAGCCCGTCGGCAGGCGCACATGAACGCGGACGAGCGCGCCCCCGCGCAAGATCAGGCGGGGCGCGGCGCGGAGCCGGTTGATCACGCCGGGCGGGCGGACGCGTGGCGGCCGCGGCTGCGGCGCGGGATCATGCTGCGCTGGGACGCGGTACGCGAATCGGACATCCTGCTGATGCCGGAGCGCGTCGTGATGCTCAACCCGCAGGCCGGGCAGATCCTTCGGCTGTGCGACGGCGAGCGGACCGCCGCCGAGATCGCCGGAGTCCTGGCCGAGCGGTTCCCGGGGGCGCCGGTCGGCACGGAGGTCCCGGCGTTCCTGGAGCGGGTCCGCGACCAGGGCTGGCTCGGGTGATCCGGCCGCCGTGGGCGCTGCTGGCCGAGCTCACGCACGCCTGCCCGCTGCACTGCCCGTACTGCTCCAACCCCCTCCGGCTCGTCCGGAAACCCGCCGAGCTCGGCACCGCCGACTGGACGCGCGTCCTGGACGAGGCGGGCGAGCTGGGCGTCGTCCAGGCGCACCTGTCCGGCGGCGAGCCGCTGCTGCGGCCCGACCTCGCCGAGATCGTCGCCGCCGCCGACGGCAGTGGGATCTACACCCAGCTGGTCACGAGCGGCGTCGGCCTCACCGCCGCCCGGCTGGACGAGCTGGCCACCGCCGGGCTGCGCAGCGTCCAGCTGTCGGTGCAGGACGCCACCGCCGCCAGCTCCGACCGCATCGCCGGGCGTGTCGCCTTCGACGGCAAGCGCCGCGCCGCCGAGACCGTCCGCGCGTCCGGGCTGCCGTTCGGCCTCAACGTCGTCCTGCACCGGCTCAACCTGGACCGCCTCGACGAGATCATCCGGCTCGCGGTGGACTGGGGCGCGGACCGCGTCGAGCTGGCCAACACCCAGTTCCACGGCTGGGCCCTGCGCAACCTGGGCGCGCTGATGCCGACCCGGGACCAGCTCGACGCGGCGCGCGCGACCGTCCTGGCCTGGCAGGAGCGGCTCGGCGGCGGCGCGCCGGAGCTGATCTGGGTGCTGCCCGACTGGGCCGACGGCGTGGCGAAGCCCTGCATGGGCGGCTGGGGGAGCACCTCGATCACCGTCGCGCCGGACGGCACGGCGCTGCCCTGCCCGTCCGCGTCCGTCATCGACGGCCTGGACGCGCCGAACGTCCGCGACCACCCGCTGCGCCGGATCTGGGAGGAGTCGGCGGCCTTCGCCCGCTACCGCGGAACGGACTGGATGCCCGAGCCCTGCCGGAGCTGCCCGGCCAAGGAGGCCGACTTCGGCGGCTGCCGCTGCCAGGCCTTCGCCCTCACCGGCGACGCCGCCCGCACCGACCCGGCCTGCCGCCTCTCCCCGGACCACCACCTCGTCCAGGCCGAGCGGCCCGCGGGCCCGCTCGTCTACCGGAAGCCCTAACCAGGCGGCGCCGCGCTCACCCCGGGCGCTTTGCGGCACCCTGGCCCAGAACCGCCGCGACCGCCGCGACCGCCGGAAGCGCCGGAAGCGCCGGAAGCGTCAAGACTGCGAGAGGGCCCGGAAACGCCGAAAGCGACCAGCGCTGGGCGCTGGTCGCTCACTGCAGGCCCGTCAGGGCCTGCGGGCATGCTCTGCGGGAGGCCCCGAGGGACCGCCCGCAGCCGCCGCGTGGGTCAGGAGGCGACGGTGATGTTCTCCGCCTGCGGGCCCTTCTGGCCCTGCGTGATGTCGAACTCCACCTTCTGGCCCTCCAGGAGCTCACGGAAGCCCTGGGCGGCGATGTTGGAGTAGTGGGCGAAGACGTCGGGGCCGCCGCCGTCCTGCTCGATGAAGCCGAAGCCCTTTTCGGAGTTGAACCACTTCACGGTACCGGTGGCCATACTGATCTCCTTCTCGTCGATCCCGACCCCACACCGTGTGGGGCCGAGGACGCCGCGATGGCCCATCCGGAAGATCCAGAACAACAAAAAATGCGCCCGAGGTCAGATCCGACAGGCGCATGAAACATGTCTATGGGAACCGCAACTCTGCAGAGAGTAGCACATGGAGCCGGATCCGGTCCGACCCGGCTGTGATTTGGGCGCCAGGTCGGGGCGACCGGCCCCGGCACCACCGGATCGGGCGCATACTACAGACATGAAATCCTCTGGACCTGCCGGGCGGCGGCGCCTGCCGACCAGCCCTTTCCCGCCCCCGCCCGCTCCTCCGCCCGTCCAGGAGTTCGCCCTCGACGACCGGGTCACCCACGACAAATACGGCCTCGGGCAGGTCGTGGCCGTCGAGCCCGGATCGGCCGTGGTGGTCGATTTCGGGACGCAGAAGGTAAAGATTCTCGCTCCGTACGCGAAGCTCTTCAAGCTCTGAAACCGGCGTTGAACGCGCACTGAACATCGGCCGAATCCTCGGCCCGAGCCCGTCCCGGAAAGCAGCCGTACCGCCCGGTCCGCGAGGGTGAGCCGCGCGCCCGTCCGAACGGTGGCGACCCCGCCCGCCGTCGTTCGCCGAGCGCGGCCCGCGGGCGCCCGCCGGGCCCGCCGCCTTGCCGGTCAGCTCTTCAGAGCCCCGGTGAGGACGACGCGGTTGCCGTCGGGGTCGACCAGCGGCGTGATCCGCGCCGCCGTGGCGTCCTGCGGCGGGGCGTGCGCGATGCCGGCGCGGTCCAGCTCGGCGAGGCGTCCGTCCAGGTCCGACTCGTCCAGCACCATCGTGCAGTACCCGGCCCGGCCGGGCTCGACCCATACCTGCACGCCGAAGCCCTCGCCGAGGTGCCACTCGGCCAGCCCCTCCATCGGGCGCGCGTCCGGGCCCCGGCCGAACAGCCTGGTGTACCACGCGGCCGCCGACTCCAGATCGGTCACGGTCATCTGGGCGAGTATCCGCTTGATCGCCATCCGGTGGCCCTCCGTCTCAGCCGCCGCGGGCGTCCGCCCGCGCATATCAGGAATGACCTTCCCCATCGGCGAACCCATCGGCGCTTTACCGGATGAACCTTGCAATCCCCTGAACCGCCCTTGGCCATCCACCGCGCCCCGCCCCCCGGAACCGCCCTGAACACCAGCCCACAAGGCCCACCCAACTCGCGGCTCCCTTATCCGCCAACGAACCGAGCATCACCCGCACGATTTCGCCGCCCCCATAGGCAAGAGCCCGGAACCGCGATATATATCGCACAACGCGAAGAATCAGCGGCCGCGATGGCCGCCGAACCCACTCCCGCCCCTGAGATCAAGCACGGGCATTTCGGACGCCAAGCCATTCGGCATTCCGCGCCGCCGCAGCCCAATTCACCGCCGCAAAGCCCGACCACACCGGCCTTCGTCAACTCCCCAGGGCCATCCCCCGACGGCCGTCGCGGCCACAGCCAGCCGGACGCCGATCGCCCGCCCCGCCCTCCCGGAGCCCGCGCGTCGCTGAGACCGCCCGCCGCCCGGTCTGGCGCCACATGTCCGGATGTTGATCAACATGTGACGTGAATCACCATCCCTGACCTTATGAGTTGCTGACAGTTTCCTCCAAGCCGGGGCATGTCCTTCGTTAGCGTCGCCCGCGTGATATCGCCACCACTGGCGAGCCCCCGGCCGTCCCGGACGAGGGACGATCCGGTCGCCATTTCGATCATCACCCGACCGCATCGCCTGTGGATCGCGCTTCTCGCGGCCGTTCTGTGGGTGATCTACTGCACGCTGGCGTTAGTGCGCCACGCACGCTTGGCCACGAGCGCATACGACTTAGGGATCTTCACGCAGGCCGTCCGAGGCTATTCCGAGCACGGCGTCCCTGTCGCTGAGATGAAGGGCCCCGCCTTCAACCTCCTCGGTGATCACCGTCCCTCTCTTCGCCGCTGGAATGGTCGCGCTGGTCGAGAAGCGCTGGTTTGCTGCGGCGGCCCGGGTGTTGCCCCCTCTTCTGGTGAAAGAGGACATGGGGCTGACCGTGGCCGCATACGGCCTCGACATGATCGTCCAGCGCCGCCACCGGCTCGGGACGGCCCTGTCACGGCGGGTCTCGGGGCCGTCGCTGGCGGTCAGGCTCCTTCCGCCGAACTCGCTGTACTGGGCCACGCACGGCACGCACTACAACGCCGTCCTCATGCCGGTCATCTTCGTCGCCCTCATCGCGGCGGCCTCCGACATGATCAGCAGCCCCCGCGTGCCGGTTCGGCTCTACGGCACCGCCGCGCCCTGGGCGTCCCTACTCATCGCCGTCGTCCTCCTGCCGAGCTTCGCGTTCGGGGCGCTTCTGCAGCCGTCCTTCTATCGGACGCCTGCGCACGTGATCGCGGCCAAGCGCGTGCTTGCCCTGATCCCTGATGGGGCGTCGGTTGCGTCCAGTAGCGGGTTGGCGCCGCATCTTGTCGATCGCGCCGATGTGGTCGTCTTCCCCAGCGCGAGCACCCGGCCGGTGCGCTGGGTCGTTGTTGACATGAAGCAGCGCGCCAACGTGCCGAGGAGCATCGCCGTTCAGGATGCTGCGCTCGGGCGGCTGGCCACCCTCGGGTACGCGCGGGTAGCGGAGGACGACGGCGTCATGCTTTTCAGGCGTTGAGCGGGGTTTCGAGGCGCTGGAGTTCTGCCGGGCTCAGCGAGATCCGGACGGCCTCGGCCGAGTTCTGGATGGACTCCGGACGGCTGGCGCCCGGCACCGGGATCATCCTCGGGGAGCGGGCCAGCAGCCAGGCCAGCGCGATCTGCTGCGGGCTCACGCCGTGCTCGCGCGCGATGCCGTGGAACGCCGTCCCGGCCGAGGACGACTCGGACGGGCCGTCCAGCGAGCTGCGGGTGATGCCGCCGAGCGGGCTCCAGGGCAGGAACGCCAGGCCCAGTTCGGTGCTCAGCCGCAGTTCGGGCTCGCTGTCGCGGACGGCGGGGGAGTAGCGGTTCTGCACCGAGACCAGGCCGTCCCCGAGGATCGCGTGCGCCTCGCGGATCTGCGCGGTGGTCGCGTTGGAGATCCCGGCGGCGCGGATCGTCCCGGCGTCGAGCAGGTCGCGCAGCGCGCCGACCGACTCGGCCCAGGGGACGTCCGGGTCCGGCTTGTGCAGCTGGTACAGGCCGATGGCGTCCACGCCCAGGCGCTTGGCGGACGCCTCGGCGGCGCGCTTGAGGTGGTCGGGGCTTCCGGTGACGGTCCAGCTTCCGTCGCCCGGACGTCCGCGACCGCCCTTGGTGGCGACCAGGACGTCCGAAACGTCACCCGCGTAGCTCGCCAGCGCGCGGGCGATGAGCAGCTCGTTGTGGCCCTCCTCCCCGGCGTGCCAGTGGTAGCTGTCGGCGGTGTCGATCAGCGTGACGCCGGCGTCGAGGGCGGCGTGGACGGTGGCGATGGCGCGCCGCTCGTCCGGGCGGTTCTCGATCGACAGCGGCATCGCGCCGAGGCCGATGGCGCTGACGCGGGTGGATCCGATGCTGCGGAGGTTCATGGCGTCCCTCGAAGGGTCTCGGTGATGGCCGCGGGCAGCCAGTCGGTGGTCCGGGAGAACGTGAAGCCAAGGCTCTTGGCGCGGGCGTTGCTCATGGCGTAGTGGCGGTCGAAGGAGAACGGTGACGCGTCCTGGCCGACCGGTACCGTCCGGTACGCGGGCTGCCGTCCGACCTGGGCCGCGATGATGCCGGTCAGGGCGCGGACGTCGAGCGGGCCGTCGGAGCAGGCGTTGAGCGGACCGGTGAAGTCGGTCGCGGTGGCCGCCCACAGCAGCAGGTCCGCCAGCTCCTCGTGATGGATGAAGACCGTGGGCAGCGCCTCGGCATGGACGGCGATCTCCTCGCCCCGGACGACGCGCTCGACATAGTGCGCGAGGCGGCCCGTGAACTCCTGCGCGCCGCCGCCCAGCACGTGGGCGCAGCGGACGGACGCGAACGCGAACCCGCCCGCCCGGCTCAGGACGGCTTCGGCCTGCCGCTTGCCCTCCGCGTAGTGCGCTTCCAGGTACGCCGCGTCCTGCCAGGGCAGGTCCGCCGACACGAGCCACGCGGCCGGGTCCACGGTCACCTCCGGCACGGGCGTCCCCGCCGGGACGGCCGGGAGCGCGGCGGTCGCCGGGTCGTACACCTCGATCGTGGACGTCATGACGTACCGCCGGGTGCGTCCGGCGAAGGCGCGGGCGGCGATGGCGGCCTGCACGGGCGTGTAGCAGACCTGGTCGACGACCGCGTCGAAGGTCCGGGTCCTGACCGTGGCGGCCAGGGCGTCCTCGTCGTCGCGGTCCACGACGAGGTGCTCCACCCCGGCGGGCGGACGGGCCGAACCGCGGTTGATCACGGTGACGCGGTGGCCCGCCGCCTGGAGGCGGTGCACGAGGAGCTTGCCGAAGTACCGGCTTCCGCCGATGACGCAGATCTTTTGCACGCCCCCATCCTCGGGATCTAAGGTCACCAGCAGAAGTACCGACCTGCTGGACGGGTATTAAGGAGAACTGTTGATCGACGTGCAGCGGCTCCGCGTGCTGCGGGCGGTCGCGGAACGCGGCAGCTTCAACCGCGCGGCCGCCGACCTGCGGCTCACCCCCTCGGCGGTCTCCCAGCACGTGGCCGCGCTGGAACGCAGCCTCGGCGCCCCGGTCTTCACCCGCAGCACGCGCGGTGTCGTCCTCACCCGGGCCGGGCAGATCATGGTCGGCGCCGCCGAGTCGGTCGCCGCGGAGATCGAGCACGCGCGGCGGCAGGTGGACCGGCTCGGCACCGGGCGCACCCAGCTCACCGTCGCCACCTTCACCAGCGGCGGCCGGCTGCTGCTCCCGGGCGCGCTCGAACGCGTCGCCCGGGCCCACCCCGACACCGTCCTGCACGTCCGGGAGGACGAGCCGGAGGACAGCCTGCCGCTCGTCCGCCAGGGCGCGGTCGATCTCGCCCTCGCCTACTCCTTCGACGGCCCGCTCCCCGGACGGCACGGGCAGACCCACCTGCAATGGACCGCCCTCATGGACGACCCGCTGCACGTCGTCCTGCCCGAAAGCCACCCCCTCGCCGGACGCGACGTGCTCGACCTCGCCGAGCTGGCCGCCGAGTCGTGGGTCTTCGGCTGCCACAAGACCGAGGTCTACCTGCGCCGCTATGCCGAGCGCGCCGGTTTCACCCCGGAGTCGCGCGGCACGACCAGCGACTACTTCTTCGCCCGGTCGCTCGTCGCCGCGGGCATGGGCATCACCCTGACCCCGTCCATCGCGCTCGCCGAGGACGTCCCGGGGTTGCGGACCGTCCGGATCAGGCCACCCGTCCCGACCCGGCATATCGGCGTCGCCGTGCTCGCCCGCAGGAACGACGACCCGCAGGTCAGCACGCTCATCGACGCCCTGCGCGACCAGGCGGCGGCCCAGGGCGCATAGCGACAGGGGACCGACCGCCGTCCTTGGGGGGTATGGCATTCTTCGTCCGTGATCAGACCCCTCGGCGTCCTCGCCGCCGTGCTCGTCGCCGCGGGCTGCGCCGCCGCGGGCTGCGCGTCCAGCCCGGACGAGGCCCTCCCGCAGGCGACCGTCCCGGCGTCCTCGCCCGATCAGCCGAGCCCCTCGACGACCGCCGCGCCGGCGCACCACGCGCCGTCCGGGAGCGGAGGCGCCTCACCGGGCCTGGTCAACGACAACGGCACGCTGGAGTCGCCGCTCAGCGACTTCCAGGCCGAGGTCACCGGCACCTCGTGGGCGTCGTCGCTGACCGACTCCCTGCACGGGACGACCAAGCCCGACGGCCGCTACCTCCTGGTACGCGTCCTGATGCGCAACATCTCCCAGCGCCCGGTCTACCCTCCGGCGCACCTGTCGCTGTTCACGGCCGACGGCACCGAGTACGTGCCTCAATGGGACCAGACGTTCGGCCAGACGGTCCTGGTCGGGCACGGCAAGGTCAACGACCTCAGTCCGGGCGCGCGGACGACCGTCGTCCTCGTCTACGACGTCCCCGCAGGCACCAAGCCCAGGTCCGTCGCCGACCTCAAGATCTGACGCGACGGCCTACCGCAGCTGCGCGGTGAACAGCGCCTCCACGGCGTCCAGCATGAGCGTCCTGGCGCGCTCCCTGCCCCCGGCGATCCTGCCCGCCATCGCCAGCGAGACCGATCCGTGCAGCAGCGCCCACAGCGTGTCCGCCGCCGCCACCGGATCGGCCAGTTCCGCGCCCCGGGCTTCCGCGATGCCCTCCAGCGCGGTGCGGAACGTCCGGAAGGTGTCCTTGGCCTCCTGCGGCGTGTCGGCGGTTCCGAACGGGACGCCGTCCATGCCGTTCATCGCCTGGTAGAGCTCGGGTGAGGCGAACGCGAACGTCCAGTACGCCTCGGCCATCGCGGTCAGCCGTCCGTCCGCGGGCCCGTCCGACGCCGTGCGCAACCGCCCGGCCAGCTCGGCGAAACCGACCGCCATCAGCTCGGTGAGCAGCGCTTCCTTGCTGGAGAAGTGCTGGTAGAGGATCGGCGGCGCGTATTCGAGCCGGGTCGCGATGCCGCGGATCGTGACCGCGTTCCAGCCGTCCTCGGCCGCGATCTCCCGCGCCGCCTCCAGGAGCCGGGCGCGCATCTGCCGCCGCTCCCGCTCGCGCCGCTGCGCACTGGCGCTCGGCGCGTCCGCCGCCTTCGGAGCCGCCGCCTTCGGAGCCGCCGCCTTCGGAGCCGCCGCCTTTGAAGCCGCCGCCGTCCGGGGAGTCTTCGTCACGAACTGCCTTCCGCCGCGTCCCGCCGTTGACACCGCGATCTTAACGCCGATCTAATACCTAACAATGATAGATATCCGAACATCGTTAGGAGAGCCATGATCGTTGTCGTCGGCGGCACCGGGACGGTCGGCCGCCAGATCGTGGATCAGCTCCACCGGGACGGCCGCAAGGTCCGCGTCGTCACCCGCACCCCGGCCGCCTCGGCGGACGCCGCGCAAGGCATCGAGGTCGTGGCGGGCGACGTGCATGACAGGAGGTCGATGGTCAGCGCCCTGGCCGGGGCGCGGACGGTCGTCTGCACCGTCCAAGGAGGCGGCGGTAAGGGACGCAACGGCCCCAAAGGCATCGAAGGCGCGGCCATCCCGATGCTGCTCAACCTCGCGCGCGACGCCGGGATTGAGCATTTCGTCTACTTCTCCAGCGCGAGCGCCCGTCCTGACAGCCCGGTGGAGTTCTTCCGGCTCAAGTTCGAGGTCGAACGCGCGCTGCGCGCCGGCGACGTGCCGTTCTCGATCCTGCGTCCCACCCACCTGATGGACACCTGGACGGAGACGCTCGCCGCGTCGATCGTCCGCAAGGGCAAGGCGACCGTGCTCGGCTCCGGCACCAGCCCGGTCTCCTGGGTGGCCGGCGCGGACGTCGCACGCGTCGCGGCCACCCTCGCCACCGGACCCGGCGAAGGCTGGACGGCCGACATCGGCGGCCCGGAAGCCCTGCCCCTCACCACCGTGAACGAGCTGATCGCGACCGCGCTCGGCCGGAGCATCGAAGGCCACAACAGGATGCCGGTCCGGATGCTCCGGACGATGGCCCCGCTCACCCGGCCGTTCAACGAGGTGCTCGCGCGCCAGATGCGGATGGGCGCGCTGCTGGACACCCAGCCGCAGGTCGTCGACTCCGAAGCCGTCTGGTCGCGCTTCGGCCGACCGCTCCGGTTCGCCGAGTGGCTGGAGGTCAACGGCGCGGTCCCGGGTCGGTAGCCTCATGGCTCGGGGGACGAGCAACCGGGACGGGGCGGGATGACGCATGTGCTCCTCGTCGAGGACGACGAGGTGATCCGCAGGACGGTCGGGCTGGCGCTGGAGCGCTACGGCTACACCGTGGAGACGGCGCCGGACGGGCTGGCCGGGCTGGAGGCGTTCCGCGCGGGCGGGCACGACGTGCTCCTGCTGGACGTCATGCTCCCCGGCCTGGACGGGATCGGGCTGTGCCGCCGGATCCGGGAGACCAGCCTCGTCCCGATCGTGATGATGTCGGCGCGCGGCGACGGCCTGGACGTGGTGTCCGGGCTGGAGGCGGGCGCGGACGACTACGTGGTCAAGCCGGTCGACACGGCGGTGCTGGTGGCGCGGATCCGCTCGGTGCTGCGCCGCAGCGCGCCCGCCGCCCTCGCCGGTTCCGAGGCGCCGGGGGCCGTGCTCGCCTTCGGCGACCTCACCGTGGACACGGCGGGAATGGAGGTGCGGCGGGACGGCCGTCCGGTCGCGCTGACACCGACCGAGCTTCGCCTGCTGCTGGAGTTCGCCGCGCAGCCGGGCGTCGTGCTCGGCCGCCGGGCGCTGCTGAGCAGCGTCTGGGACCACGCCTGGGACGGTGACAGCCGGGTCGTCGACCTGGCCGTCCAGCGCCTCCGGGCCAAGATCGGCGCGGACCGGATCGAGACCGTCCGCGGCTTCGGCTACAAGCTGCGGCGCTGACGTGGCGCCCCGATGGTCGGCGTTCCGCTCGCTGCCGTGGAAGCTCGGCGCGCTGGTCGCGGCCGCGGCGCTGGTGGTGGCGGTCGCGGACGGCCTGCTGGTGCACCGGCTCAGCCGCGACCGGATGCTCGGCGACGGCCGGAGCCGGGCGCTGACGAGCCTCGCGCAGGAGGTGGCCGAGGCCCGGCGGACGGGCGCGCCGCCGTCCGAGCTGATCACCAGCGAGGGCGAGATGCCGCCCGCCCTCGCCGCGATCGGCCGCGCGGGCGGGGAGGGCACCTGGTACGACGCGCACGTCCGGAACGGCCCGCGGATGTGGGCGGTCGAGCCGGCCCCGGGCGGCGGGCTCGCCGCCGTGTGGGTCGACATGAGCGCCAACCAGCGCGACCTGCGCGCGCTGGACCGCAACCTGGTCGGCGCGGGCGCGCTCACGCTCGCCGTGGTGCTCCCGGCGGGCGTCCTGGTCGCGCTGAGGCTGCGCCGCCGGGTGCGGTTCGCGGCGTCCACGGCCCGGCGCATCGCGGACGGCGACCTGGACGCGCGCATCGGCCCGGGCGGGCGGGCCGCCGACGAGATCACCGAGATGGCGGCCGCCGTGGACACCATGGCCGCCGCGCTCCAGCGGCGGCTGCGCGCCGAGCAGGCGTTCACCGCCGACGTGGCGCACGAGCTGCGCACACCGCTGATGGGCCTGGTGACCTCCGCCGAGCTGCTGCCCGAGGGCGAGGCGGCCGGTTTCGTCCGGGACCGGGTCGGCGTGCTGCGCGCGCTGGTGGAGGACCTGCTGGAGATCTCCCGGCTGGACGCGGGCGCCGAGCACGCCGACCTCGCCTCGGTGCCGGTCGGGGAGGTGGTGGCCGAGTCCGTCCGGCGCACCGGCCTGGACGCCGCGATCGAGGTGGAGGGCGCACCGGTCGCCGAGACCGACCCGCGCAGGCTCGACCGGATCGTGGCGAACCTGGTGGCCAACGCGCACCGGCACGGCCGCCCGCCGGTGGAGATCCGGGTGCGGCGGGACGCCGGGGGAGTCCTGGTGGTCGTCCGCGACCACGGCCCGGGCCTGCCGGACGACCTGCTCGCCGAGCTGCGCGCGACCGGCCCGCGCCGCTTCCGCACCGGGACGCCCGAGCGCGGACGGGGCCACGGCCTCGGCCTGACCATCGCCGCCGGCCAGGCGAGAGTGATCGGCGCCCGCCTGGAGTTCGCCACCGCCCCCGACGGCGGCGCCGCCGTAACCATCCACCTCCCCAACCGGCCCTGACCGTCCGTCCGCCCGACCGGGTGTGACCGTCCGCTTGGCTGGTGGGGCTTGCCCGTCCGCCTGCCGACCGGGTGTGACGGTCCGCTTGCCTGGTGGGGCGTGACCGGCCGCCTGCCCGGCAGGGCCTGATACACGGTTGATACGCGATCAAGTGGTGGTCGCGACATGGCTCGGACAGGGCTGACAAATGCCGCGTCCAGGGTGACCGGTGTGCGCGAAAGGCGCGCACTCGTCCCCCTGGAGGAAGCCCGTGGCCAAGTCGTCCCTCTTGCGCGGTCGGTTGCGCGCGCTCACCCCGGCCGCGCTGGTCGCCCTGCTCGTCGTCGGGCTGGTGGCGGCCGGGCTCTCGTTCGTCCTCGGCCAGGGCGGCACGGATCCGGGCGCCCGCGCGGACGGTCCGGACGGCGGGCCGTGGCCCGAGCGCGGCCAGGCGGCCGTCGAGATCGAGGGCGCGGGCGGGGCGCGGGTCAGCGGAAAGCGCGGACCGGTGCCGATCGCGAGCCTGACGAAGGTGATGACGGCGCTGGTCGTGCTGCGCGACCATCCGCTGCGGCCGGGCGAGGACGGGCCGTCCATCGCGATCGACGGGACGGCCTCCCGCGAGTCGGGCAACAAGGACGAGTCGACGGCCTTCCTGGGGGAGGGGCAGCGGTTCGGCGAGCGGCGGCTGCTCCAGCTCATGCTGCTGCCCTCGGCCAACAACGTCGCGCGGCTGCTGGCCCGCTGGGACGCCGGTTCCGAGGACGCGTTCGTCCGCAAGATGAACCGGGCCGCCGCCGAGCTGGGCATGAAGGACACCGAGTACACCGGCGCGAGCGGCTACCAGCCCAGCACCGTCAGCACCGCCGCGGACCAGCTCGCTCTTGCGAAGGCCGCGATGGCGGACCCGGCGTTCCGCGCGATCGTCGGCGCCAGGCAGGTGACCGTTCCGGGGGTCGGGGTCGTCCGGAACACCAACCGTCTGCTCGACGACCCGGACGTGGTCGGCCTCAAGACCGGTTCGAGCACCCCGGCGGGCGGCGCGCTGATGTGGGCCGCGCACGTGGGATCCGGCGGCCGGACGCGGCTGGTCCTCGGCGTGGTGCTCCGCCAGGGCCGCGACGGTGACAGCCTCGACCACAGGCTGGACGCGGCCTTCGACGTCAGCCGGAAACTCCTGAAGGCGGCCCGGGAACGAGCCGCTACCCTGACCTGACCGCAGCGGGGACGGCCGAGGGCGGCCGTCCCCGCGTCTACGGACGACCAAGGGCGGCCGTCCCCGCGTCCGTGGACGATCGAAGGCGGCCGCCCCGGCGTTCGTGGACGACGGTCAGGCGTGGCAGTTCGCGCCCTTGCAGCGCTTCAGCTTGTTGAGCGTGGCGCGCAGCTGGGCGAGGCGTTGAGGCGTCAGCTGCTGGACGGTGTTGTTCAGCTCGTTGGGGTCCGTCCGCAGGTCGTAGTACTCGCGCTCCCCGTCGGCGTACTCCGCGTACACCTCATGGGCGGTGCGGATGGCCTCGTAGCTCGGCGGGTTTCCGGACGCCTTGGTCTGCAGGTCCGGGTCGTCCGGCAGGTTGTTGGGGCCGTGGTGCTCGATCAGGACCGCGTCCCGCCGCGGGGACGAGTCGTTGCCCCTCAGCGCCGGGAGGAGCGACGTGCCGTCCACCGACGGCGGGACCGGGACGCCGCCGAGACTCTCGAAGGTCGGGCACAGGTCGGTGTTCTGCGCGAGCCCGTGATGGGTGGACCCGGGCCGCACGCCCGGCCCGGACACGACCAGCGGAACGTGGATGTCGGTGTCGAAGATGGTCTGCTTGCCCGGCTGGAGCCGGTGCTCGCCCATGTGGAAGCCGTTGTCGGAGGTGAAGAACAGGTAGGTGTCGCGGTCGGCGCCGTTGCGCTTGAGGCTGTCCTGGAGCCGTCCGATCATCCGGTCGACGGCCTGCACCGACTGCACGCGCTTGCGGAACTTGGTGTCGATCTCGTTGAGCTGCTTCGCGCCGAGCGGCGGACGGTCCTTCAGCCACGCGGGCTTGTCGGACATGTCGGCCTCGTTGAACGCCGGGCCGCGCGGCGCCTTCAACCCCGGGAAGGACGCGGCGTCGCGCGGCGCCGGGGTGGACGGCGCGTGCGGCGCGAACGTCGCGATCTCCATCGCGAACGGCTTGCCGGCCTTGGTGGACTTGGTGATGAAGTCGTCGCCCTTACCCGACAGCACGTCGGTCAGGTAGTCCTTCGGGCGGTGCCCGTACTGGACGGTCGTCCCGTTCTCGTTCAGCGCGTAGTTGAACTCGGGATAGCCGTTCCCGGCGACGTCCCACTCGTTCCAGCCGGGCGGCACCGGATCGGACGGCTGGTAGCCGTTGAGGTACTTGCCCATCATCGCGGTGCGGTATCCGGCCTTGCTCAACGCGGTCGCGTAGGTCTGGTTCTGGTTGCCCTTGGCGTTGAACGTCGCGTAACCGCCGTCGCTGCCGCCGTTGGTGAACACGCCGGTGTTGTGCGGCACCTTCCCGGTGAAGGTGGTCGAGCGGGACGGGCAGCACAGCGAGTCGGTCACGAAGTAGTTGTCGAACGTCATGCCGTGCTGCTGCAACTGCTGCACGTGCGGCATGTAGCGCAGCAGGTTCGTCGCCAGGTCGTCGGTCAGCACGAAGATGACGTTCGGTTTCTTGACGGCCGACGTGACCGCCCCGGCGGCCGCGGCGCGGTGCCCCGGCGCGGACGATCCGCCGCAGGACGTCAACGCCAGCGACACGCACACCACCGGAGCGAGCAGACGCATCGGTCTCTTCATCAGAAGCCTCTTCCGCAGACGGCAGGAACAGGCCCCAACGCTTCTAGCGCCCGCTGGGAAAGCACTGGCCGAACCCTGGGAACTTCCGGAGAAATCTCGGAAGCCCCGCAGAGTCCGGCCTTTGCAGCTGCTCAGAACTATGCGGAGCTGCTAAGAACCGCGCGGGATTCCTCAGAACTTGAGGAGTTCGCTCAGAACCGTGCGGCGTCCGCTCAGAACCGTGCGGGTTGCTCAGAACCGTGCGGCGTTCGCCGTCAGGGGCGGACGTAGAAGGCGTCCCCCGGTTGCACGATCGACGGGGCGTCCAGGACGCGGTTCTCGTAGTAGAAGCCCTTCAGCAGTCCGCCCTGGCTGCTGTTCTCCCGCTGGGGAACCCACGTGTAGCCATTGCCGGGCGCTTTGCCGCCCTCGAACGTCGTCGCGAAGGCGTACTCGTCGCAGCTCGGCTTGTTCAGCCTGTTCGACAGCGGCTTCGGCCAGCCCGCGGGCGGCTTCCAGCGCGGCGGCAGCTTCGCCTTCCCGCAGATCGCATAGCGGTTCGTGTCGGTGAGGTAGGTGTTGCGGTGCAGGAGCCTCCGCGCGCCCTTGCTCTGCAGCGCGCGGATCCCGGCGCTGACGAACCGCAGCCGGCTCAGGCTGGTGATGGTCGGGATGTAGTCGAGGTTGACGCATCCCGGCCGCTGCCCGTTGAACATGTCGTCGCACCGGATCTTGGTCTTGGCGACGGCGATGCCGGGCATCCCGATGAGGCCCCGCTTGACCGGCGTCAGCACCAGATGCGCCTTGACGTCGTGCTGGGTGCGGGTGGTGTCGGTGAAGTGAAGCGTCCCGCGCAGCGGCACGCCCGGCACCGCGACTCCGACGACCGAGCCGGTGGACGAGCAGGTGCCGTTGCACACCGGCGTGATGCCCACGACCGCTCCTGCGGCCTCGTCCACCACGGCGACCGGCATCGCGTCCACCTCGGCCGTGAAGTCGCGGCTCGTGGTGGACATGCGCCACGTCATCGTCCCCACGAACTGCACGTACCCCACGGATGCTCCCCGCAGGGTCACGAACGCCGCGCCCTTGAAGGTTTCGCACCCGGTTGTGCGGGTCTCCATGCTCGGCGAGCACTTGGGTACCTGAAGGGCGGGCGGACGCGTCCCCTCAGCCCAGGCAGGGCCGCCCACCAGGGACGAGGCGAGGATCAGCGCGGCCAGGGCGCTCAGCCAGGCATGGGCTTTTCGGGCATGGGTCAGGTGAAGGTCGGGCGGTCTCATACCGGCTCCTACGGTGTCGTGGTGTCGGTTGCGGGCCCGACGTGCCAGAGGTGGCATCGTGTTCCCTGGGATTGTGCCGACCGGAACCGCCGCGACGGTATCGAGGAAAACCCTGACCGCTTCACCACTTGCGCAATGCCTTCACACTGACGGCGGCGTCCCCGGAAGCCGCCGGGGACGCCGTGCGTAGGGGTCAGTGTGCCTGCGTCCCGGGGTCGGTAGTGGTCGCCGCCCAGCCGATCGCATAGGCGAAGGCCCGGCTGTGGCGGTCCAGCGCGATCGGGTTGATGTCGGCGGTGCGGTCGCACGCCTGGTGGTAGCAGGGGTCGTACGCCTGCCCCTGGACGCCGCCGAAGAGCCGCACCTCGTCCGCGGTCTTGGACCCGACGCCGCCTCCGAAGATGCCGCCGACCGGGATGCCCGCCTTCATGAACGGCTCGTGGTCCGAGCCGACCGCGGTCGTCGGGACCTGCTCGAACGGCAGGTGGTGCGCGGTGAAGTAGTCGGCGAACGGGACGGACGTCGCGCCCTGCCCGGTCATGACGAAGGTCGCGTAGTTCGGCGAGCCGATCATCTCCCCGTTCAGGTACAGCGTGATGGCCTGCTTCTGCGCGGCGGTGAGGTGCTCGACGTAGTAGTCCGACCCGACGTCCACCAGCTCCTCGGCGCCCCACCAGATGAAGCGGACGCGGTTGGTGAGGGCGTGCTGCATCGGCGCGAGCCTGAGCGCGGACTGGAGCACCGCCGCCGCGACCGAGCCGTTGTCGTTGATGCCCGGTCCTTCACCGACGCTGTCGAGGTGACCGCCCGCTACCACGACGTGGTTCCGGTCGCCGTTCCTGGTCTCGGCGATCACGTTGTGGGTGATGCCGGAGACGGCCCGTCCGCGCCAGTCCAGATGCAGGGTGAGCGGACGCTGGTTCGCCTGGGCGCGCAGCCAGTCCGCCTGCTGCTGGGAGATGGACGCCAACGGGATCGCCGGTGCCGAGGCCCCGAACCAGTGCAGCCGCCAGACGGCCTGCGGCGTCGTGGACGGGATGTACGCCAGGACGGCGCGGGCTCCGGCACTGGCGGCCGCAGCGACCAGCAGCGTGTGGCTGCAGGTCGCGCGCGCGACGAGGACGACGGCGCCCCGGACGTCCATCCCGTGGTAGTCCTCGGGCTTGCAACCGGACGACGGTCCCAGTGCAAGCCGCGTCGTGATCCCGCCGTCGGGAAGCGGCGGCGAGGCGTCCATCAGGAGCGTGCGCAGCGACGTCGCGGGGTCGAGGACGTCCGTCCGCTCGGCCTGGACGTCGAAGCGGGTGTACGGGACGGGCTGCTTGACCGGGCGGTAGCCGGCGGCCTTCAGCTTCCGCACGACGTAGTCCTCGGACGCGGCGACACCCGGGGTGCCGACCGCGCGGTTGCCGCCGTTCGCGTCGGCGATGCGCTGGAAGGCGTCCAGATGCCGGGTGACCGCGCGGCCCGAGACCCCGGCGGCGAGCCGATCGGCCAGAGACGAGGACGAGGCCGAAGCGGCACCCGAAGTGCCGAGCGCGAGCGCGCACGCCAGAGGCGCGCTGAAAAGCGCGGGACGAGCCAGACGCGTTAAGCACGTGCGGGGAGCGAGGCTCTTGGTGAGTGACATGAAGGCTCTCTCCGAGGGGTTGGGGGTCGGATGACGAGGGCGAGCGCTCTGTCGGAGATCAGTTCATGAAACGGCCGACCGGCGGCCCTGATGATCAAGAGTTACCAGAAGGGCACACCCCGGCGGCATGGGCGAAAGTGGCCACCCGCACGCCCCGCCGCGACCATCAGCGCTTTTGCCGAGCAATTGCCCGCACCGACCGCCCCTGACCGAATACGGCCACCTCTACCCTTGCGCTCGCCCGCTCCCCGAAGTCAGCGCCGCCGCCCCAGGACGAACTCGGTCGAGCGCGCGGACATCCCGGCTCAGCCGCCGCGCCACCTCGTCCTAGCGGACGGGCGGTAGGAGCCGGGTCAGCTCCGCAGCGATCTGCGGCCAGGCCGCCGAGTCCGGGGAGATCATGTCCATGTGGTCCGCGTCCGGCAGGGTGAGCAGCGCGGCTTCGGGGCCCGCGGCCTCGGCGTAGCGGCGGCTCAGCTCGATCGGGACGTCCTCGTCGGCGGTGCCGTGCACGACCAGTTGCGGGACGCCGAGCGGGACCAGCGCCATCGGGTCGGCCTGCCGGTACACCTCGGGCAGCTCGTCCGGCCCGCCCCCGAGCAGCTCCCGCACCGCGCCGTTGCTCAGGTCCAGCCGCGCGCCGGTCACCAGGTCGCACACCCCCGCGAGCGACACCACGACGGCGGGCGACAGGCGCCGCCCCGAGGCGGCTGCCGCGTGTGCCGCCCACAGCGCCAGATGCCCGCCCGCCGAGTGGCCGACCAGAGCCACGCGCGCAGGGTCGATGGCCCCGTCGTCGAGGTCGGTCACCGCGTCCACGGCGGCGGAGACGTCGTCGAAGGTGCCGGGCCATCCGCCGCCGGGCATGTCCATCCGCCGGTACTCGATGTTCCACACCGCGTACCCGCGGGCGTTGAGGTCGGCGGAGAGCAGGCGCATCAGGTCCAGCCGGTAGCGCCGCCGCCAGTAGCCGCCATGGATCAGGACCACGGCCGCCCCGTCCCCGCCGGGCCAGTACTCGCCGAACTGCTCGGGCAAGGACCCGTACCGGACGGTCCGGAACGAGCCTTCCGGCACCTCGGTCAGCCGGGCCAGCACGGCGGGGTAGTCCTCCGGCGGCGCGCCGTCGCTCGCGGTCATCACGTCAGCCCCTTCGGGTCGTCCGGGAAATCCCTGTGCCGCCTTTGGAGGCCACGGCTCGCGCAGCCGCGCCAGGCCGTCGTGCACATCGATGCGGCGGGATGCTGAGCCTGAGCCGCTGAGGTGCACGATAGTCGGTGATCACCCCGACCGACTTCACCGCCTGACCCACCGTCCAGCCGGACGAGCGGTGCGGGATCAGGTGGACACCCAGGCGCGAGTCAGCGAGAGGCGTCGCGGACGGAGTCGCCGAGCGTCGTGGTGACCAGCCGGCGGACGGCGGCGGGTTCGGGCGGGGCGCTCTTGCGGTCGGCGTACAGCAGGTGCCCGGCCCCGATCAGCGTGAACGCCACGGTCTCGACGTCCGTCTCGGGGGCGAGGCGGCCCAGCTCGCGTTCGGCGGTGAGGTAGTCGGCGAACATCGTGGCCGCCTCGGTGAGGACGGGGACGCCGGCAGGCCAGGTGTCCCGCAGCCGGTCGCGCAGCTCGTCGCGGAAGGTGACCAGCGCGACCACGGAGACCGCGACCGATCCGTACAGCGCTGTGAGCGCCCGGGTGAGGTTGTCGGCGATCGCGCCGGTTCCGGCCGCGTTGCGGAGCGCGGCGGTCTGGGCGTCCATCCGCTCGACGCGGTCCAGGACGAACGCGGCGAGGAACGCGTCGAAGTTGGCGAAGTGCCGGTGCAGGACGCCCTTGGCGACGCCGGCCTCGGCGGTGAGCGCCCGGCTGGTCAGGGCGTTCGGCCCGTCCCGGAGCAGGATGCGCTCGGCCGCGCCGAACAGCTGCTCGCGTGCGTCGGGGATCGCGGTCCCTGTGGGCACGCCCGCGCCTCCCTAGCCCGCCCTACCGACCCAAGAGTGGCCGGACGCCCGCTCGCTGGACGCCCGGCCATGATACCGGCGACCTGGGAAGGCCCGGAAAACCGAAGAGCCGGAGGAGCCGGCGCGCGAGGGGCGTTCCTCAGTGCTTCAGAAGTCCTTGATGATCCCGGTGATTACTCCGAGGTTCTCGCGTGTCACGGTCAGCTGGGGTCCGTGGGGGTCCTTGCTGTCACGCACGCCGACCGCAGTCGCAAGGTCTGCGAGTTCGATGCAGTTACCGTTGTTGTCCGCGCTGTAGCTGCTCTTCCGCCACATTATTTCGCTGGGCTTCATGGCACCTCGATCTCTTTCTGGATTAGAAAGCCGCAGATCGTAGCTTCCAAATATGCTACCTGGCCGGGTCCTCCATGGTCAGGATGCGAAACGCCCCTCGTTCTGCGAGCGAGGGGCGTTGGCCTTGCTGTGGTTCAGATGTTCTTGATGATCTCGGTGAGAGTCGCGAGATTCTTGCGTGTGACGGTCAGGTGGGGCCCTTGGGGATCCTTGCTGTCACGCACGCCGACCGCGGGAGCGAGGTCTGCGAGTTCGATGCAGGCTCCGCCGTTCTCGCCGCTGTGGCTGCTCTTCCGCCACATTACTTCGCTGGGCTTCATAGCGCCTCGATCTCTTTCTGGATTACGTCGAGTGACTGGTTTTCCGGGAGTGCCTTGGCCTGGAGCTTCCTCAGTGCCTCCGACAGATTTGCGAGGTCTTCGCGAGCGTCAGTCGTTATGCCTCGGATCGCAGTTTCCAAATATGCTACCTGGCTGCGGTCCTCCATGGTCGCGAGGCCGAACGCCCCTCCCGTACCCGCAGGCTGGCCGAAGAGCGTCACGATCTGGACGGCGATGTTCGGACGCTGCGCCATGGCGACGACATGTTGCAACTGCTCTCGCAAGGTCTCCCGCGTCCCTACCGGGTAACTGAGTGCTGCTCTGGTCAGCAGCAACGTGTAGGGGACGGGGCTCTCGGGGCGCGTGAGGATCTCCTGCCGTTGGAGGCGTTTCGTGATTGCCTCCTCGGACGAGAGGAACTCGCGCATGTACGCCTCGGTCTGGAGGAGGCCCGGCAAGATCATCGGCTCCCAGACGATCAGCGAGGTCGCCTCGGCCTCCACTGCGGACCAGTCCTGGAACCATGACGGGACGGGGCTTCCGTTGCGGTACAGGTCGT
The DNA here is from genome assembly GCF_024172125.1 of Actinomadura rupiterrae. Classification (GTDB taxonomy): domain Bacteria; phylum Actinomycetota; class Actinomycetes; order Streptosporangiales; family Streptosporangiaceae; genus Spirillospora; species Spirillospora rupiterrae. The sequence continues at coordinate 185,064 of NZ_JAMZEA010000014.1, read as the reverse complement.
CCCACAACTCCAGGAGCGCACCGTTCGCTCCGGTCATCTGATCGACCGTCGCGGCGAACTCCCGTTTACAGGGACGCTTTCCGGTTTCGACCTGGGAGACGAACGATCCTGTCACGAGCGTTTTCGTCGCTATGGCCTCCTGTGTGACATTCGCCCGGCTCCGGTAGCGCTTCATCTGGCTGCCGAACGCCTTGAGTGCGGGCTCTGACGTGGGGCGTTGTCGCCGAGGGGGCATGATCACTCACCTTAACAAGGACGACCGTGATCTTTCCATCCTGTGCATTTTTGGACACTTCGTGCTTGTTGATTGCCAGTTTAGTTCGTCAGGGCCTATCAACGTGGTGACAACGAAAAAACGTTCCGAGAGGGAGGGTGGCCGATGAACGTGAAGACCCCGCCGCGAAGCCCGACGCCTCAACTGAAGATCATGCCGACCGACATGGAGGAGGTCAAAAGTGCGCGGGATTTCGTGGGTGACGCGCTGATCGGCTTGGGCGTGGATGCGGAGACCGCGTTCACGGCCAAAGTGATCGTTTCGGAGCTGGTGACGAATGCGATCAAGCACACCGAGAGCGCCTCGATCCTGGTCAGGACTTACATCGCGCAGGACGGCCTCGCCGTGGTCGAGGTGGACGACGAGAGCGACGCGCGCCCCCAGATCCGTCCGATCACCCTGGACGCCCTCACCGGCCGCGGCCTGGCGATCATCGCCGAGAACGCCGCCTGCTGGGGCTGGGTGCTTCGCGAAGGCTCAGGAAAGACGGTCTGGGCAGGCCTCAAGAGTGGGTGAACGCCACCCCATCCCCGCGCAGACCCTCGTCCTGGCCATGCTCCGGCGTCTCTTCCCCGGCTGGACCCTGTCGGTCACCAGTCACGGCATCTGGCGCGCGGAGGGCCCGATGCTCATCTCCGTATCGTCCTGCGAGGGCCTGATCAGAGCCCTAGCCGACGCCGACCCCGAAGCCCTCACCCGCGCCGCCACCGACCTAGACCTACCAACCCCCTAGCCAACGCGCCGCCCCCACGAGATCTTCAAACAACTCGTGGGGGCTCTCACACCCGCTACCGGGTCAGGGGGGGCGCGGCGTCAGGCGGTGTGCCAGGTCTTGAGGGTGGCATCGAGGGCTCCGCTGTAGTTGCGGTGGCCGGTGGTGAGCCAGTGGCGGAGGAACGCGATCTGGTCGGCCATGTCGGCGGCAGCGTCGGTCCACTCGCGGTGCGCGGTGTCGTAGGCGGTGCGGGCGTCGCCTTCCCACTGGTTCAGGTGAGCCTTGAGATCGCCGTCCAGGACGTCCAGAAGGTGGACGAACTCCTTGCGGACGGCTTCGAACGCCTCGACGGCTCGTCCCATCTCGCCAAGGTCGACGCGGATCGGGCGAGTGGTCATCCGCTGCTCCCGTTGAGGGTCTTGTCGAGATGGGCCAACCATGCCGGGGCGGGTAGCGGTGGCTCGACGTCCATGCCCAGAGTGGCCAGCGCTTCGTTCAGGTCGTTGTCGCTCAGCCCGAGTGCGAGAAGCTCACCGATCTCGCCGCTCAACCGCGCGCGGTCCACTGGGGTGGCGGTCCGGGCCCAGGCTGCGATGGCGGCGTCGTGGTCGGTGAACTCGTCGCCGAAGTCCTGGGTGAAATAGCAGCCGAGGAACTGTGCCAGAGCGAGGAACCGGCGGTTCCACTCCCAGAAGGTGACCGGCGTCCCGGGAGGCGGGAAGCCGGCGTCGACGGCATGCTCCAGGATCTCGGCGACGGCGTCCGCCCACTGAGCGTCCACCGGCTCGCCCGTGCGGCTGACCGGTAGCGCCGCAGTCAGCATCGCCGGAACGGTGTCGGGCTCGTTCAACAGCCGCGCCATCAACCGGCGCAGCTGGCCGGCGGCGCTCGCAGCCTGCGCGGGCCAGGCGGCCGACCACCTGAGATAGCCCGACAACGCCGCGCCAGGACGCCCCGGCACGTCATCGGCGGCCTGACCGGCATAGGCGGCAAGCAACTCGGCTACGGCCCCGAACTCGGCCAGTTGCACACTCGGTCGCGGGTCGACGCGGCTGTGGGAAGGCTCGGTCACAGAATCACACCAGGGTCGGATAGGCGGTCAGCACGACGAAACCGTTGGGCTGCTGGGCAGAACGTTTGAGCACCACACGGACACCGTGGGCATCGACCGGGCCACGTCCGGCGTACAGCATGCCGCGCAGCAGGAACCGCCCGGTCGCCTCACCGGCGAAGTAGCCGTCCAGGCGCAGCCGTTCGGCATGCCCGTGCGCCAGCCAGTCGCGGATCGTGATCGTGTTGGCGTCGACCACCGCCTGGACGAACCGCTGCGCGGTCGGCGTGTCGACGAACGTCGAAGCACCCCTCATCCGTTCCGCTCCTCCTCATGCGCCCAGATATGCGCGGTCAGCTCAGCGACCATCCGTTCCAGTATCGGCCGCCACCCTGTCCCCGTGGCCCCCAGGTGCGCCATAGCCCGATCCACATCCTCATCGTCAGGCAGCAAGGCCACCAACTCCGCGATCTCCCCGACCAGCGGCGGCAACCCAACCCGACAAGGCTCATACGCCGCAGCCACCTCCCGCACCTGGATTCCGTCCGGGGCCTCGGGCCGTGCCTTCGCGAATTCCACCAACACCGGAAACCTGAAGCGCAGCTCCCAACCACTCATCGGCAGTTCGGTGAGTGACGGTCGCCTAGGCGCCGGATAGGGCTCGGAAAGCTGAGTGGCCAGACTGAGCAGCGCGTCGGATCGTTCGACACCAGAAGGTATGGCGACATCACCCAGAACGTCATTGATGAGTCGCGGGTTGCTCACCGAATCGGCGGCCAATGTTTGCAGCTCTTTGATCACGGTCTCCGGTTCGTAGTAGAACCGAGAGTGCGCGAGAGCGCGCTTGAAGCGCCGTAGGGCATCGGTCGTAGGTCCCTCGGAACCGTCAATAAAGAGACGTCCATCGAGTGCTGCTGCAAGCGCCGTCACATTGCCGAACCGATGATCTGCCCCTTGATGGGGCAGCGTGGGAGATCCATGCGCCGGCATCACCAGCTGCCCGGCGATATCATGATCAGAACGAAGTTTGGCCGTCATTCCCTCGGCTGCGACTTCGAACCACCTCAGCCAGCCGATACTGGGTGCCTTTTCCATGGGCAACCCCAGCTCCTGGTCGTTCTTAAAGGTCGCCCGCATCTCGTAAAAAGTGCCGACGGCGGTGGTCAGCCAGTCGCGATCACGGCGATGCCCGTAGGGTATGTCCTCCGTTAGCACGGTTGCTTGAATGATTTCCGAAGAGGAGGGTTCGGTCTCGTCGGCGGAGTTCTGGCGGTGTGCATGGAGGAGCCATGCGGATGCCAGGTCTCTGAAGGCTGGGAACAGGCGTCCGAACTCGCCGGCGTACGGAAGATGTGTAGCATCGACCAGTGTGCAGGTCTCCGCCTGGATCAGCAATTCTCTGAGGCCGGCGAAAGCCGCGGGGACGGAGTCGCCGAAGCGCTCTCTCAACTCCCGCTCCAGGCTTTCATCGAAGGTCGGGTGATCTCCGTAGCCGTAGCTGAGTTCGGCCCATGACTCATCCGTGTAATCGAGGCCGCGAATGGCGAGTCGTATTTCTTCCCGATCGTGAAGGATCGCACTGCCGCCCGGATGTTGGACGATCCGGCCGAGGTGCAGGGGAAGGTCCGTGATCTGAAAATTAGGGGACGGGGATCCGTCGATGCCCAGGCGGCAGGAGGAAAGTACGTTATCAAGCGCCACGAAGCTTTCGGATCGGAGACCGGTGTCGCTCAAAGTTCATCTCCTTTCCTGGCCGGGCGGGCCACCTGGGAATTCTGTGCAAATGCAATTCGGCTACAGGTCAGGATGAGCGGTGTTGACATAGAATGGGGGCACTTCTCCGTGTTTGGCGGCATGGATCAGTACCCTTACTTTTGTTGGGTAGTGTACGTTCCCGTTGCGATCGACGGCTCGACCCACCGGAGTGTGGGTATCGATCGTGAACTCGGTGCCCTGGCGGTGGTTGTCGATCATATTCTTGATCTTCCGCTCACCTTCCGGGCTGTTGATGGCTTCCTGGACGTATCTTTGGGCCTCGCTGAGGGAATTGAATGAGGAGGCGTTTTGAAGTCCGGGTTGGGCGGCCAGGCGCTGTTTTAGCTGGTCATCCGACTTGCCTACATGTTTGTCGATGACGTGCGTTGAGTCGGGTCCGCCTTCCTGGCCTGCGAGATCGATCGGAAATTTTATCTGATCGGGTGGTTTGAAGCGTCCGTCTGCGCCCTTTCCGCCAGGATCGCTGCCCCGTAGCCCGGGGTATTTGAAGTCGTGCATGGCGCGGTCGCCGACGGATTCGGCCTGGGCCTCCATGGCCTGGAGGGTCGGGACTCGCTTTGCCGCGTCCTCAAGGGCCTTGAGCAGGCCGGCCGCGGCCCAGGACTGCTTGAAGGAGTTGAGCGGCTGGAAGTACTTCGTGGCGATGATGTAGGCGCAGTCGGCGAGGAGGGCCGGATTGAACATGGCCTCGACCGCAGCCGTGATGACGACGGCTCCCTCGCTGGTCGCGACCTTCTCCAGCAGGTCGTAGACCTCCGAGCCGGCCCGCTGCCTGAGTGCGTTGCGGGTCTGAGTGGTGGCTGCGGCGTGGTGCTCGCACATGGTGGCGAGGGCGATGGAGGCCTGGCCCAGGATGTGCAATGGCGCATCGCTGCTGTTCGTCCCGTCCCAAGGCGCCTTGCCCCAGATGCGACTGCAGAAGGTCCGCATCTGCTTCTGCCAGGTGTCGACCGTTTGGCCGGTGATGCCGCGTCTGCCTGTTGCCTGGGAGTCGATGGTGATCGTGTCGAGGATCCGGTTGACCTCGGCCGAGAGCGACTGGACCGCGGTGGCTGCATTCCTCCATTGTCCCGCGGCGCGGTACAGGCGGTCTGGATGGCCACGCGGGAAGTCCTTCAGGAGCGCCCCGAAGGCCGCGTCGCTCATCAGCTGCCCGCCGAACGACGACGCGTCGAGGTAGCCGCTGCCCGATGCCGAGGCCGGACGCTTGTAAGTGAAGTCGTGGAACTGCGGGACGGGCTTGGTCCCCGCCACCGGGCCGGCGCCGTGTTTGGAGTGCCAGTCGGCGGTGACGAAGTTGTTCGCGGTGGTGGTGAGCCCTTCGCAGACCCCGCCGAGCGCGATGACCAGTCTTTCCCACGTGATCACCATCTGCTGGGCGAGCGGGTCGTAGAGGGCCCCGAGGAACTCGCCGCCGAAGTCCTTGCCCGCCATGTCGTCGATGCCGTGCAGGTTGCGGGAGATGTTCAGCATCGCCGTGCCGAACACGTCACTCGCACGATGCGTGGCGTCGGCGGCGGCGTAGACCTTCGGCGGGTCGACGTCCACCACGCCGGTGTGCCCGCCGATCTGTCCTGGCTCGGCGTAGGGCGACTTCGGCTTCGCAGGAGAGGACGGAGCGGGCTGGCCGCTCGGCCCGGTCGTGGCAGGAGTCTGCGGTGGCCGTGTCGCGGGTGGCCCGCCCGAACCCGATGGTGACGGATGCGGGGCGGGCGGGTTCGTCGCCGGGGGTTGTGATGGTGGACCGGTCGTGGCGGGAGGTCCACCGGTTGAAGGCGGGCTGGACGGCGGGACAGGAGAGCCCATTGAGGGGGACCTTCACATGGAGGGTTCGCACGGGCGCGGGGAGTCGGCGAGTGATCATGCCGTAACTCCGCGATCCGAGTCAACTCCAGTCATCCCACCAGCAAGCCCCCGTCTCGTCGTCGGCATTCTCGCGATGTGGTCCGCACGCGCAGGCGGGTCCGGTCGGGCCGAAACTCTGGCTGGTTCTACTTCGGGGTGAGGCGGGCTTTCATGGTGGCGGGGGTGAGGGTGGAGGGGCCGAAGTAGGTGGTGATGGTTTCGAGGTTGGGGACGTCCAGGCGTTTTTGGGTGGTGATGTGGACGGCGGTGAGGGCGAGGATTGCTAGGCCCAGGTGGGTGCCTAGGCAGCCTCGGGGGCCGGACGCGAAGGGGAGGTAGGCGCCGGGGGTGTGGGGACGAGCGGTGTCGAGCCAGCGTTCGGGGGAGAACTTGTGCGGGTCGGTCGTCCACCAGCGCTCGTCGTGGTGCAGCAGGTAGGGGCTGAACATGATGGCGGTTCCGGCCGGGACCTCGGCGTCGCCGAGGTTGACGTCGGTAATGGCGTCGCGGCCCAGGAGCCAGGCCGGCGGACGGAGCCGCAAGACTTCTTGGGCGAAGGCCCAGGTGTAGGGGAGGGCGCGGGCCGGGTCTTTGGTGATGCCGGTCGCGGTGGTCGCCTCTTCGCGGATGCGGTCGGCGGCTTCGGGGTGGGCGGCGAGGTAGTAGAGGATCCAGCACCAGGCGGCGCCCATCGTGCCGATCGCGCCGAGCAGCGTGAAGCCCATCGCGCCCATCGCGATGTCGCTGGGGACGGTTTCGGGCTGGGCCTGGATGTGGCCGAGCATCGTGGCGGACGCGTCGGCGTGCGGGCAGCCGAGCATGGGGGTGATGGTGTCGCGGACGTGCTGGTCGGCGTTGCGGACGCGGCGGCGCAGGCGGGACGGCATCCAGGACGGGACGCGGACGGCGGCCTCGGCGGCGCCGCGGGCGGCGTCGAACGAGGCGAGGACGGCATCCACCAGGGCCGGTGATTCGGAGGGGAGGTAGAGCGGGAGGAGCGCGCGGACGCAGATCGCCCAGCATGCGTCGGACGGGTCGAACCAGGTGCCATCGAGGGCGTCCAGGTCGGAGGCGAGCGCGGCCTGGACGACCGGGAGCCGGGACGGCAGCGATGCCGAGCGGAAGATCGGGGCGGCGAGCTGGCGGGCGTCCATCCAGCGCCGCGTCTGCTCGGGGGTGGGGAACCGGCCGCCGTGCAGCGGGTTGGCGTTCGGGACCGAGTCGCGGTTGGTGCGCGCCAGGACCTCGGTGACCAGGTCGGGATCGGTCACCACGACCACGTCGGTGTCGAACCGGAACACGTCGCCGTAACGGCGCCGGCAGTCCTCCAGAAAGCCGACCGGATCGGCTTCGTAGGCCGTCAGATGGCGCGCGAGAATACCGCCGCGCGGCCCGGGAATCGCCTCTTTCGAACGCTGGGACACCTGAAACGCCACCCTTCCACCGCCCGCTGGCAACACGCACGAAAAGGCGCGGTGCCGGCCCGGCGAGCGCGCCGGCCCGGCACTGCGCCCCTGCCTCCGCTAGCGGAGGCGGTAGATGACGTAACGGCCCTTCATCTGTGCCTTGTGCATGCCGAGCGCACGCTTGACCAGCCTCGCCATGGCCCACCTGCCTTTCGGTCGTGCCACCCCGCCCGCGCGGGAGGCGTACGCGCTCATCTAGACACAAGGTCTCCGAACGGGCAATGGCGCCCTGGTCATTTAGGGCCGCCAGGGGCCGACCCTATTTGCCTTCCGATCGCACTACCTGCGGAATTACTCTCGGAAGTGGTATGGGTTCGGATCTGTGGCGGAGCGTTTCGGTATCCCGCTGTAATGGCGCGGTAGCGGGGAGAGCGCATTCGGTCGTCAGAGCAACCGGGCGAGGGCCGCCTCGGAAGGGCTTCCCGGCGCGGCCTGGTAAACGATGATCACCTGGTGTTCCGCGCCGCCGACGGTGAGCGCCTGCCGCCGCAGCGCGAGGTCCCCGACGTCCGGGTGGTGGAACCGCTTGAGCTCGTCGCGGGACGGGCGCGCGTCGTGCCGGGCCCACGACCGCCGGAAGTCCTCGTCCGCTTCCAGGTCGCCGATCAGGGCGGCGGTCCGGGGATCGTGCGGGTCGGCCTCGGCGCGCAGGGCGGCGGCGGTCTGCGCGGCGATCTCCGGCCAGTCCGGGAAGAGCCGCCGCGCCTCGGGGGACAGGAACACGTCCCGCGCCAGGTTGCGGCCGGGTTCGTACATCGGGCCGAGCGCGCGGGCCCACTTGTTCGCGGCGAGCACGTCGAACCGCCGGTTGCGCACGTACGCCGGGCTGCCGCTCCAGCCGTCGAGCAGCTGGTGCACCTCCGCGCTGACCTCGGGCTCGTGCTCGGGCACCTGCTCGTCCCCGGGACGGACGGGCTCGGCGGCCAGCGAGAACAGGTGCGCGGACGCGTCGGCGTCCAGCTCCAGGGCCTGCGCGAGCGCCCGCAGCACCTGCGGCGACGGATGCCGGTCGACGCCCTGCTCCAGCCGGACCAGGTACGGCTCGCTGATCCCGGCGAGTCGGGCCAGCTCGTCCCGGCGCAGTCCCGGGACGCGGCGGCGCCCGGAAACGGACAGGTCCGCGCGCGACGGCGAGACCCGTCCCCGCCGGGCTTTCAGGAACTCCCCGAGAGGGCTGCCGGACGCCATACCCGCAGGGTAACCCTGGCGGGGTGCTGGTTGCGCACCGGCCGTCCGCGCAGGCTGGACGGCATGAAGCCATGGTTCATCACCGGCGCGTCCCGCGGTTTCGGCCGCATCTGGGCCGAAGCCGCCCTCGCCCGAGGCGACCGCGTCGCCGCCACCGCCCGCAACCCCGAGAACCTGAAGCCCCTGGCCGACGAGTACGGCGACGCCGTCCTGCCGCTGCGCCTGGACGTCACCGACCGGAATGCCGTCATGGAGGCCGTCCGGAACGCCGCCGAGACCTTCGGCCGCCTGGACGTGATCGTCAACAACGCGGGCTACGGCCTGTTCGGGATGGTCGAGGAGACCACCGAGGAGCAGGCCCGCGCCCAGATCGACACCAACCTGCTCGGACCGCTCTGGGTGACGCAGGCCGCCCTTCCGTACCTGCGCGCCCAGGGCAGCGGCCACATCATGCAGGTGTCCAGCCTCGGCGGACTCGCCGCGTTCCCGACCCTCGGCCTGTACAACGCGTCCAAGTGGGGGCTGGAGGGGATGAGCGAGGCGCTCGCCCAGGAGGTCGGGCCGCTCGGCATCCACGTCACGATCATCGAGCCCGGCCCGTACGGCACCGACTGGTCCGGCGCGTCCGCCGTGCACGCCGAGCCGCTGGACGCCTACGAGCCGGTCCGCGAGGCGCGCAGGGCCGGCGCCGCCGCCCGCGCACCCCAGGACCCGCAGGTCACCGCCGATGTCGTCCTCGAACTGGCCGACACGGACGAACCGCCCCTCCGGCTCTTCCTCGGCGCCTATCCCTACCCTGTCGTCGAGGCCGCCTACCGGCAGCGACTCGACACCTGGAACGCCTGGAAGCCGCTCGCCACCAAGGCCTGACCGAACGGAGAACGAAGATGCCCGGTCCGGTCCACATCGTCGGCGCCGGCCCCGGAGTGGGCGCCTCGGTAGCGCGCCGCTTCGCCCGCGCCGGCCACCCCGTCGGCCTCATCTCCCGCAACCCCGACCGCCTCGAAGCCCTCGCCAAGAACCTTGAGGCGGACGGCGTCCAGGCGGAGTGGAGCCCCGCCGACGCCACCGACCCCACCGATATCGGACGAGCCCTCGCCGTCCTCGCCGAACGCCAGGGCCCCGCCGAGGTCCTCTGCTTCAGCCCGCTCCCGGACGTCGCGCTGATCAAACCCGTCCTCGAAACCGGCCCGGACGACCTGGACCAGGCCCTCGCCCTCAACGTGGTCGGCGCCGCCGCAGCCGTCCAGGCCGTCGTCCCGGCGATGCAGGCGTCCGGACGCGGCACCCTCCTGTTCGTCACCGGCGGGGCCGTAGAACGCCCGGACCCCGACCGCGCGTCCAGCGCCGTCGTCGGAGCCGCCCAGCAGACCTACGCCGCCCTGCTCTCCCAAGCCCTGGCCGACACCCCACTCCACGTCGCCCACCTAGTGGTCGTCGGCCCAGTAGGCCCCGGCCTCCAACACGCCCCAGCCACAGTCGCCGACCACCTCTGGCACCTGCACAACAACACGTCCGACTCCTACGCCGTCCTGAAGTAACCAGCCCCGAACGACCGCGTCCCAGCGTCGGGGGCTTGGCGGCATAGGTGGGCGGGGGGCGGGCAGAGGGGGTGGGTGTGTTTTGCGTGGAGGGGACGGCCTTTGTGGCGGGATGCCGAGCGGGTCGGGCGATGGCTGGAGCAGCTGACGCGGGCCGGGCTGGTGGCTCGCGGGATCAACTACGTGCTGGTCGGGGTGCTCGCGGTGCAGGTCGGGATGGGGGATGCGCGGCAGGAGGCCGACCGGGCGGGAGCGCTGCGGGCGGTGTCGCGGCATACCGGCGGCGCGGTCGTGCTGTGGCTGCTGGCCGCCGGGTTCGCGGCGCTGGCCATCGGGCGTCTGGTGCAGGTCGTGGTGCCGCGCTCGGACGGACGGGCCTTGGGGGAGCGGGCCACGGCGCTGGTCGGGGCGTTGATCTACATCGCGACGAGCGTCGCGACCGTCGCGTTCGTGCTGGGCGGGAGCCGCGGGAACGACAACGCCAAGTCGCAGGACGTCACCACGCGGGTCATGACGCACCCCGGCGGACGGTTCCTCGTCGGTGCGGTCGGGATCGCGATCGGGACGGCGGCCGTCGTCAACCTCGTCCGCGCGGCGCGGGGGAACACGACCGGTGACCTGGACCTCGACCAGTTGCGTCCGCGCACGCGGCGGGCCGTCATGGCGCTGGGGGTGGTGGGCGAGATCGGCCGGACCGCCGTGTTCGGAGCCGTCGCCTTCCTGCTCGTCGCAGCTGCGGTGACCTTCGATCCTCGGAAAGCCCAGGGCCTGGACGGGAGCCTGCGCAAGCTGGCGGCCGCGTCCCACGGGTCCTGGGTGCTGGTGCTCGTGGCGGCCGGCCTGATCGCGTTCGGGCTGTTCTCCTGCTGCCAGGCGCGCTGGTACCGGCCGGCCGTCCAGGAGTCGTGACCGCGGGTCAGGGACGGACCGGGCCGCGGTAGGGGAGGGTCTGGCTGTAGACGACGCTGGTGGTCGTGCTGCCGAACCCGGCCAGCTCGTCCACGAGGGTCTCCAGGTGCTCCATGGACGCGGCGGCGACCTTCAGCGTGTAGCAGTCGTCGCCCGTGGTGCGCAGGCACTCCAGGATCTCGCGGCGCTCGTCCAGCAGGCGGCGCAGCGGCTGGTGGCGGTTGCCGGGATACTTGAGCCGGACGACCGCGAGCACCGGGTAGCCGACCTTCGCCAGATCGACGACGGCGCGGTAACCGGAGATGACGCCGAGCGACTCCAGGTTGCGCACCCGCTCGGTGGTGGCGGACGCGCTGAGCTTGACACGCCGTCCCAGCTCGCTGAGCGAGATCCGCGCGTCCTGCTGGAGCTGCTCGATGATGGCCCAGTCGACGGCGTCGAGATTCACGGTCACCCGGCGATTCTACCGGCAGATTCCCGGCAAAATGCCGCGATGACGGGGAGGAATGGGTTCAGCCGGCCATGATCTCCGGGATAGCCTCGGGTTATGCGACTAGGCGTCAACGTCCCGAACTTCGGGCCCGGAACCGATCCGGGCGTGCTCCGCGAGTGGGGGCGGATCACCGAAGGGCTCGGCTTCGACCTGCTGATGGTCTCCGACCACGTGGTCATCACACCGGACATGTCCGACCGGTACCCCGAACCGTTCTACGAGCCATTCACCACGCTGTCCTGGCTCGCGGGCGCGACGACGCGGCTGCGCCTCGGCACGACCGTCCTCGTGGCGCCCTACCGGCACCCGCTGCTGGTGGCGCGGATGGCCACGAACCTGCAGCAGCTCAGCGGCGGACGGCTCGTGCTCGGCGTCGGTGTCGGCTGGTCGCGCCAGGAGTTCGACGCGCTGGGCGTGCCGTTCGAGGAGCGCGGCAGGCTGACCGACGAATGCCTGGAGACCCTGCGGACGGCCTGGAGCGGCGACGAATCCCCGCCGCCCATCTGGATCGGCGGCAACAGCGCGGCGGCGCTCCGGCGGTCCGTCCAGTACGGCGACGCCTGGCACCCGCTGCGCGGCACCCTCCCCTGGATGCGCGAGACCCTCGCCGAGCACACGCTGCCCGGGTTCGCCCCGCGCATCGCCCTGCGCCTGACCACCACCCCGGTGGACGACCCGGACCGCCCCGCCGGCATGGGCGACCTCGACCAGATCCTCGACGACCTCCACCAGCTCCGCGGCCTCGGCGCCGAGACCGTCGTCCTCGACCCGTACCACGGCGACCCCGAGGAGACCCGCCGTCCCGAGGCGGCCTGGCAGGCCCTCACCGCCGTCGCGACCCGCTGGAAGGACGCATCGTGATCACCCCCGCCGACGAGGAGCTGCTGCGGCGCGCCCTCGCCCTCGCCGCCCGCGCCGTCACCCTCGGCGACGCGCCCTACGGCTCCCTACTGGCCGGCCCGGACGGCGAGATCCTCGCCGAGGCGCACAACACCGTCCGCCGCGACGACGACATCACGGCCCACCCGGAACTGAAGCTCGCACGCTGGGCGGCTCGCGAACTCGACCCGGAGACCGCCGCGCGCACCACCATGTACACCAGCTGTCAGCCCTGCGGGATGTGCACGGGCGGCATCGTCCGGTCGGGCCTCGGACGCGTCGTCTACGCGCTGTCCACCGAGCAGCTCATCGAGCTCAACCCGGGCTCGTCCTGGCCCACCGTCCCCCAGGACGGCCCGGCCCTGTTCGACGAGGCCCGCATCCCGATCGATACCTATTACCGCCCGTCCCAGTCCTGACCTCCAGCCGGGTGGGGCCAGCCCCACCCGGCCGTGGGGCCAGGCGCATACCGGCCCGTCCGGCATCTCCGTAGCGTCGTGAACACACCACGACACGGAGAGAAGAACCATGACGAACACCAGCGCCACCACCACGTCCACCACCGACGACACGACGGCCATCGGCGAGGCTTTCGCGACCGTGCGCAAGTGCGTCGTGCTCTACGGCGCGGTCAGCGGCGTCGTCCTCGGGACGGTCGGCGCGATGGCGGTCACCGGCCACGAGACGACCCTGTTCATGTGGATCCGGGCCGGTGTCCTGCTCGCGGCGGCGCCGCTGATCCACCGGACGGCCGTCCGCGCCTCGAACGGCTCGGCGGGCTCAGCGGGCTCGGCGGGCTCGGCGGGCTCGGCGGGCTCGGCGGGCTCGGCCAAGGCGTTCGACCGCGTCCGCACCCTGTCCACCGTCCTGCCGATCGCGATCATCGGCGTGGACCTGGTGCCCGGGCTGTGCCCGCCCTGGTACGCCGTCCTCCAGGGCCTCTCCGCGCTGGCCCTGGTAGGCGTCGCCGCCCTCACCCGGACCGGCCCGCTGAAGGCGGCCTTCCCCAAGCGATGACGGCCGCCCGGCCGGCGCGGCTAGGGTGATCTTGTGACCGACACCCCTCGCGAAGTCTTCCTGAAGCTCGTCCACGGCGTCTGCGAAGAGCGCTGGGCGGACGTGGTGGAGCTGTACGCCGAGCAGACCGACGTCTCGCACCCCTTCTTCCCGCTGGACGCCGAGCCGATGCGCTCGCGCGACGCGCTGCGCGCGCACTTCGGCGGCGGTCCCGCGCAGGGCCCGACGCTCCGGCGGCAGCCGACGAAGATCAACGTCCACGAGACCACCGACCCCGAGGTGATCGTCGCGGAGTTCCAGTACGAGGGCACGGTGGTGGAGACCGGCGCGCCCTTCACCATCCCGGGCGTGTTCGTCATGCGCGTCCGGGACGGGAAGATCGTCGAGTCCCGCGACTACCTGGACCACCTGCGCTCGGCCGCCGCCCGCGGCCAGCTCCCCGAGGTGCTGGATGCCATCCGTGAGCACCACGCCGGAGACGCGCCCGCCCCCCGCTGATCGGGAGGGCGTCCGGGGATCGGCGATGTCGGTGGCATCGCGGTTAATCGAGGGGTGGACGTTGAGAAGCGCATCGCGGAGCTGACCGCCGAGGTCAGGCGGCTGAACGACCTGTACTACGGCAGCGGCGACAGCCCCCTGCCCGACGCGGACTACGACGCGTTGAAGGACGAGCTGGCCGCCCTGGTCGCCGAGCATCCGGAGCTGGAGCCGGCCGACAGCCCGCTCGGCAAGGTCAACGCGCCCGAGGAGCTGGCCGGGCCGACCGTCCGGCACGCGCGCCCGATGCTGTCGCTGGCCAAGGCGACCAGCGAGGACCAGGTCCGTACGTTCTGCGAGCGGTTCTCCGGCCAGGTCTTCCGCGTGTCGGAGAAGCTCGACGGGCTTTCGCTCAGCGTCGTCTACCAGGACGGACGGCTCGACTACGTGGCCACCCGCGGCACCGGCGCGGTCGGCGAGCTGGTGACCGAGAAGGTCCGGCACGTCATCCCGGGCCTGCCGACCGAGATCGACGTGCCCGGCCGTATCGAGGTGCGCGGCGAGGCCGTGATGCTCCGCTCGGTGTGGGAGGCCTACAACGAGGCGCACCCCGACAAGACGCTGACCAACCCCCGCTCCGGCGCCGCCGGAACGCTCGTCCTGAAGGACCCGGAGGCCGCCGCGCAGGCCAAGCGGGTGCTGCGGTTCTACGCGTTCGGCGCTGACCGCGACGGCGTGGCGATCGACTTCCCGGCCGGGTTCGAGCCGGTCGCGCAGTACGTCGGCACCACCGTCGAGGACGTCATGGACGCGATCCACGAGATCGGCGCCCGCCGCGACGGCCTCGACTACGACATCGACGGGGCGGTCGTGCGGCTGCACGAGCCCGCGGCGTTCGACGCGGCGGGCTTCAACAGCGCCGAGCCGCGCGGCGCGATCGCGTTCAAGTACCCGCCGGAGGAGAAGCTCACCACGCTGCTGTCGGTGGAGTGGCCGGTCGGCAAGATCGGCCGCGTCCCGCCGCGCGCGAAGGTCGCGCCGGTGTTCGTCGGCGGCGTGACCGTGGAGAACATCACCCTGCACAACCCGCGCCTGATCCGCGAGCGCGACCTGCGCATCGGCGACACGGTCGCGGTCGTCCGGCGCGGCGACGTGATCCCGTTCGCGGGCCGCTCGCTGCCCGAGCGGCGCGACGGCACCGAGGTCGAGATCGTCCCGCCGGAGAAGTGCCCGTCCTGCGGGTCGGAGCTGGAGATCCGCGGCGCGGGCGAGGAGCGCTGGTGCGTGAACCTCCAGTGCCCCGCGCAGGCGACCCGCCGCCTGATGCACTGGGCCTCGCGGCCCGCCGCCGACATGGAGGGCGTCGGTGACGTCTGGATCGAGAAGCTCGCCGAGGACGGCGTGCTCAAGCGCCGCAGCGACTTCTACGACCTCACCGCCGACCAGCTGCTCGGCTACGAGCGGATGGGCGAGGTCAGCGCGCGGAACATGGTCGACTCGATCGCCTCGTCCAAGGGGATGGGGCTGCGGCGCGCGCTGATCGGCCTGGCGATCCCGATGGCGTCCGAGGGCACCGCCAAGCGGCTGTGCCTGGCGGGCTACGAACGCATCGAGGACGTCGCGGACGCCACGGCCGAAGATCTGGTCGCCATCCGCGACATCGGCCCGAAGGTCGCCGAGAGCGTCGTCGCCTTCTTCGCCCGCACGGACGTCCGGGAGGAGATCGCCGCCCTGCGCGAGCGCGGCGTGAACCTCGACGTGCTCGACGAGGACCGCCCGGTCGACACCGCCGCCGCGTCCGACTCGCCGCTCAAGGGCAAGGCCGTCGTGATCACCGGCGCGTTCGTCGACCCCCGCTCCGGTGCGAAGATCAGCCGCCCGGACGTCACCCGCCTGGTCGAGCAGGCCGCGGCGACCACCGCGTCCTCGGTGTCGGCGAACACCGACTACCTGCTCGCCGGGGACAACGTCGGCGCCTCGAAGACCACCAAGGCGGAGAAGCTCGGCGTCACGGTCGTCCAGCAGGACGAGCTCTGGCGCTGGCTCGCCGAAGCCGGCGTCATCTGACGACGCCGACCGTTGACGGCGCCGACCGTTGACGGCGCAGGCCGTTGAGGGCGCAGGCCGTCCTCGCCCACCTCACCTACTTGGGTGTGCCGTCCAGGTAGGTGAGGACGGCCTGGACGCGGCGGTGCCCGGAGTCGTCCGGGGAGAGGCCGAGCTTGCTGAAGATGTTGCCGATGTGCTTGGCGACGGCGTTGTCGGAGATGTGCATCCGCGCCGCGATCGTGGTGTTGTCGTGGCCCTGCGCCATGAGCGCGAGCGCCTCCCGCTCGCGCGCGGTGAGGCTGTCGAGGGGGTCGTCGGCGCGGCGCGCGAGCAGCTGCGCGACGACCTCGGGGTCCATGGCGGTGCCGCCGGCCGCGACGCGGTGCAGGGCGTCGACGAACTCGGCGACCCGTCCGATGCGGTCCTTCAGCAGGTAGCCGATGCCGCCGCGGCCGTCGGACAGCAGCTCGCCCGCGTACTCGCGCTCGACGTACTGCGACAGCACCAGGATCGGCAGCGCGCCGTGCTCGCGCCGGGCCCGCAGCGCGGCGTGGATGCCCTCGTCGCGGAACGACGGCGGCAGCCGGACGTCCACGATGGCGATGTCGGGCCGGTGCTCGGCGACCGCGGCCAGGAACCCCTCGGCGTCGGCGGCGACCGCGGCGACCTCGCAGCCCTTGGCCGCCAGCAGCAGCTCCAGCCCGCTGGACAGCAGCACGTTGTCCTCGGCGATCACGACCCGCACGGAACCTCCAGAACGATCACGATGGGCGGCCCTGCCGCGGTCATGGCGAGCACGGGATGCGGACGGTCAGGGCGGTCGGTCCGCCCGGCGGACTGACGAGCCGGACGTCGCCGTCCAGCGCGGCGACCCGGCGGCGGATCCCGGTGATCCCGCTGCCGCCCGCCTCGTCCGCGCCGCCCCTGCCGTCGTCGGCGACCTCGACGGCCAGCAGGTCGCCGACCCGCTCGACGCGCAGGGACGCGCGGGTCGCGGCGGCGTGCTTGGTCACGTTCGTCAGCGCCTCGGCGATCACGTAGTAGGCCACCGCCTGCACGCTCGCCGGGAGGGCGCCCAGCTCACCGAGGTCGATGCGGACCGGGACGCCCGACCGGGCGGCGAGCGACGCCAGCGCCCCGTCCAGCCCGCGGTCGGCGAGGATCGGCGGGTAGATCGTCTGGAGCACCGAGCGCAGCTCGACCATCGCCTCCTCGGCCGTCTCGTGGGCGCGTTCGATCAGCGTCGCCACCGCGTCCGGGTCGTCGGCGAGCGACTCGCGGGCGATGCCGAGCTGCATGGCGATCGCGACCAGCCGCGCCTGCGTCCCGTCGTGCAGGTCGCGTTCGATCCGCTGGAGCTCGGCGCCGTGCGCGTCGACCACGCCGACGCGGCTCCTGGTCAGCACGTCCACCCGCTCGGTGAGCCGCTCCCGGACGGACGGCGCGAGAAGCCACAGGCTCAGCCGCGCGTGCAGCCGCGCCAGCAGCGGCAGCCCCCACCACGCCACCGCGCCCAGGACGGCGATCTGGAGCGCGCCCCCGGCCAGCGCGGTCGTCCAGCCGTCCACCCGGACGTCCAGGAAGGACCCCAAGCTCGGACGATCGGTAGCCGGGAACGCCCACCACGCCGTCATCGCCACCGCCGCGACCAGGATGTTCCCCAGGCAGAGCAGGGCGAGCAGCCCGGACGGGAAGCCGACCGCGACGTGGGCGAGCGCCCAGGCGAGATCGCGGCGTCCTCGCGGCGTTCCCTCGGCCGGGACGCCGAGCAACCTGCCGGCACGCCGCCGATGCCACCGCGCCCAGCCGCGCCCGGCGGCAGGGACGAGCAGCACCGGCCACGCGACCGCCGTGACCGCTGCGGTACCCAGCGTGATCAGCAAGTAAGCCGAGCCCGACAACGCTCGATCACGCATGCGCACCCCCCGAAATCGCCTGGAACAGCATCATTATCCGCTGCCGGGCGAGGTCCGGTAACTACAGCGGGCTGTACCGCCGCAGGTGGGGGCACCTGCTAGGGGAGGGTTCGCGGCAGGCCGAAAGCCGGGAACAGGGTGTTCTCGAAGCGGATGAGAGCGCTGATCCGGTCGCCCGCAAGGGTGAGGACGAGCACGCCCGCCCCGTGCCGGACTCCGTCCGCGGTGCGGAGGTAGGCGCCGAACGCGGGCTGGCCGTTGGCGCGCGTCGGCACCAGCTCGAACCGGCGTCCGGCGCCGAAGATGTCCGCGCAGAACCGGGCCACCACGTCGAGTCCCTCGTACTCCAGCGGCAGCGGCGGCATCGACATGAACACGTCGTCGGTCAGCAGCGTGACCAGCGCGTCGACGTCGGCCGACTCGTAGGCGCGGACGAACCGCGCCACGATCGCGTCCTCGGCGGCCGACCCGGCGGCGGGCGGCGGCTCGTGCTCGGCGCCGCCGGCGCGCCCGGTCTGCTGTGCCCGCAGGCTGCTCCGGGCCCGCTTCAGGGCGCTCTTGACCGACTCGACGGTCGTGTCGAGCATCTCCGCGACCTCGCTCGCCGGATACCCCAGGACGTCCCGCAGCACCAGGACGGCCACCTGGCGCGGCGGCAGGAGCTGGAGCGCCGTCACGAACGCCAGGGAGACGGCCTCGGTCTGCTCGTAGCGCGCCTCCGGGCCGGGCGGCGCGTCCATCGCCCCGTCGAGCAGGGCGTCGGGGAAGGGCTGGAGCCACACCACCTCGCCGAGCCGCGTCGGCTCGGGCGGCTCGATGCCGGGGACGTCCCACTCCTTGGCGGCCTGCCGCTTCGCCGAACGCAGCGTGCTGAGGCACCGGTTGGTGGCGATCCGGTACAGCCAGGTGCGCAGCGAAGACCGGCCGTCGAAACCTTCCAGGCCCCGCCAGGCGGACAGCAGGGTGTCCTGGAGGGCGTCCTCGGCGTCCTGGAACGAGCCGAGCATCCGGTAGCAGTGCACCTGCAGCTCGCGGTGGTGCGGTTCGGTCAGCATCCGGAACGCCTCGCCGTCCCCGGCACGCGCCATGCCGATCAGGTCCGTTCTCGCCAGGTCCACGCCCACTACCTTTCCAAAGCCTCGTCCTCCTTATACAGACGCCGGGCGCGGCCCGAAGGGGGCGGTGGACGACCGCCCCTTTTCCGGGCGTCGCCGCGTCTGCATCTCCGTCAGTCGGCAACGGCACTGAAGGAGAACGCCATGGGCAGGATCGTCGTCAGCGAGAACGTCACCCTCGACGGGGTCATCGAGGACCCGGTCGGGGACGAGGGCCAGAGCTTCGGCGGCTGGTTCGACCCGGCTACCGCGCCCGACGCGGCGGCGTGGGCGCAGGCCGAAACCGAAGAGGCGCTGGAAGCCGCGGCGATGCTGCTGGGCCGCCGCACCTACGACGCGTTCGCCGCGCGCTGGCCCGCCCGGCAGGGCGCATGGGCCGACCGCCTGAACAGTATGCCCAAGTACGTGCTGTCCTCGACCCTCACCGATCCCCGCTGGAACAACACGACCGTCCTGAAGGACGGGCCGTCCGAGGCGGCCGCGCACCTCAAGCGCGAGATCGACGGAGACGTCGTGGTGTACGGCAGCGGCCGGCTCGTCCGCCCGCTGATGGAGGACGACCTGGTCGACGAGCTGCGGCTGATCCTGCATCCGGTCGTGGCCGGGAGCGGGTGGCGGCTGTTCGGCGCGACCGCGGGCAGCAGGCAGTGGAGCCGCGTCAGCACCCGCACGGTCGGCGACGGCCTCACGCAGGTCGTCTACCGGCCCGTCCGGGACGCCTGAGCGGCGCGCGGCAGCGGAAGCGAAGCGGATGAGCATGTCGAGCACGCAACGATGGCTGCTCGCCCTGACGGCGACGGCCGCACTGATGATCTCGCTGGACGCGCTGGTCGTCACCACCGCCCTGCACGCCATCGCGGTGGACCTGCACGCCTCCATCGCCGACCTGGAATGGACCGTCAACGCCTACACGCTGCCGTTCGCGGTCCTGCTCATGGCAGGCGCGGCCCTCGGCGAGCGTTACGGGCGCAGGCGCGTCCTGGTCGCCGGGCTCGCGCTGTTCGGGATCACCTCCGCCGGGTGCGCGCTCGCGCCCGGCCTGGGCTGGCTGATCGCGGCCCGCGCGGTGCAGGGCGCGGGCGCCGCCGCGGTCGCGCCGACGGCCCTGGCGGTGCTGTCGGCCTCGGTCGGCCCCGAGCAGCGGCCCCGGGCGCTGGGGCTGTTCGCCTCGATCACCGGCCTGGCGACCGCCGGGGGCCCGCTGGTCGGCGGGGCGGTCGTGCAGTACCTGACCTGGCAGTGGATCTTCTGGCTGAACGTGCCGATCGCCGCCGTCCTGATCGTGGCGGTGCTGGCGCGGATCGAGCCGGACGCCGGGACCCCGCGCCGGTTGGACGTCCTTGGAACCGCCCTGGTCAGCGCCGCCGCGTTCGGCATCGTCTGGGCGCTGATCAGGGGGAACGACGTCGGCTGGACGAGTCCGGAGGTCCTTGCGGCGGCCGTGGGAGGGGTGCTCGCGCTCGTCCTGTTCGTCGGGTGGGAACTGCGCGCGGACGCCCCGCTCGTCCCGATGCGGCTGTTCGCGACACCGGCGTTCTCGGCTGGGAACGCGGCCGGGTTCCTGCTGTTCGCGTGCACCTTCAGCGGCGCGTTCTTCTTCGCCCAGTTCTTTCAGGTCGTGTCGCGGCACGGGCCGTTCGCCACAGGCGTTCTGCTGCTGCCGTGGACGGTGACGCTGTTCGTGGTCGCGCCTATCGCGGGCGCGCAGGTCACCCGGATCGGCGCCCGGACGCTGGTGTCCGCCGGGCTCACCCTGCAGGCGGTCGGGTTCGGATGGATCGCCTTCGTCGCCGGGCCCGGGACGTCCTATGCGTGGCTGGTCGCGCCGTTCGTCCTGTCCGGGGTGGGGCTGTCGGCGGCGATCCCGTCGGCGCAGAACGCGGTCATCGGGTCCGTCCCGCCGAGCGCGATCGGCGCGGCTTCGGGGACGTTCAACACCGTCCGGCAGCTCGGCGGCGCCTTCGGCATCGCGATCACAACGGCGGTGTTCACCGCGCGGGGCGGGCTCGGCTCCGCGACGTCCTTCAGCGATGGGTTCACCCCCGCGATCGCCGCGGCCGCGCTGCTGGCGCTGCTCGGCGCGGCGACCGGCCTGCTCCTACCGGGCCGGACGCCGCGGGGCGCGGCCCCCGCTGTGGGAGGACCGCGCCCTGCGGGCGAGCGCCCTAGGGGCGAGCGCCCGGAATCAGCTCACGCCGGGAGGACGGAGGACCGGCTCACGGGATGATCTGGTCGGCGGTGGTCCAGTCGGTGACGATGGCGTGCTGGGCCGCCGCCAGGGTGACCTGGTCGGCGCAGACGGCCTTGTAGAGCTTGAACTCGATGCCGTCCTTGGGATTGGGGGAGCCGCCCGGCTCGGGCCACAGGTTGGCCGGGTCGCGCGGGGCGCCGCCGAGGCTCAGCGGGATGAAGTGGTCCTCCTCGTAGGAGGACAGGCTGGTGTCGGTGTAGCCGTACTCGACGATCTGCTGCTTCTTCAGCGCCGTGGTGTAGGTCGACGGCGGGCGGATCGAGCTGGAGTAGCCCGCGACGCAGATGGTCTGGTGGATCGTCGCCTGCGTGACGTCCGGGTTGAGGGCCCCCGGCGTGCAGTTGGGGTCGGGGTGCGTGGTCGCCGGGTCGAGGCTGGACGCGTGGCAGTAGCCGGGCGGGAACGAGGCGAGGGCGCTCGGGGCGGCGGCCGCCGGGCCGGTGAGGCCGGCCGTGAGGAGCGCGGCGGCGCCGAGCGCGGCCAGGGCCTTGGCGGTGTGGACGTGGAGAGGCACGTCGACTCCCTGGGGGGTAGTGCCGCCGGCCTTTGCGCGGCGGCTGAAACGTCCCGAGCCTCTCCCGTCAAGGTCAACAAAAGGTGACAAGGGTGTTAAGGCCGACATGTCTGGCGTGTGGCGCGGGCCCGCCCCGGGACGGTGCCGGGGGAGTGGTACGGCTGCCGCTCGGCGATCTACACTCGGCGATCTTCACTTCCATCCCCTGGAGGCCCCCGTGTCCGGACCCCGCCGCCGCGCCGCCGCGCTGGCCGCCCTCACCCTCCCGGCCGCACTGTCCCTCCCGGCCGCGCTCGTCCCGGCCGTCGCGGCCCAGGCCGCCGCGCCGGCGCCGGGGACGGTCCTCGCGTCCGCGCCGCTCCCGGCGAAGCTCTGGGTGCCCGGCACGACGGCGAAGGCGTTCCGCCTCACCTACCAGACGACCGACGCGCACGGACGTCCGGCCAGGAGCACCGGCGAGGTCTTCATCCCCAAGGGGACGGCGCCGTCCGGCGGCTGGCCGGTCATCTCCTGGGCGCACGGGACGTCCGGACTCGGCGACGCCTGCGCGCCGTCGGTGAAGGGGCCCGCGCTGCCCGAGCGCGACTTCCCCTACCTCGCCACGTGGATGAAGCAGGGCTACGCGATCGTCGCCAGCGACTATGCGGGCCTCGGCACTCCGGGCCTGCCCGCCTACCTCAACGGACGCTCCACCGCGCACAACGTCGTCGACATGGTGAAGGCCGGGCGCGGGTTCGCTGCCAGGAGCCTGTCCGTCCACGAGCGGCTGTCGCGGGACTGGGCGGTCATCGGCCAGTCCCAGGGCGCCGGAGCCGCCATCTACACCGCCCGCTACGCCACGCAGTTCGGCGGACCGAAACTGCGCTACCGCGGCGCGGTGGGGACCGGAACCCCCGCCTACGTCGAGAAGATCGTGGACCTGGTCGGGCCGCAGTTCCCGCCGTCCCTCGGCCCGGGCACGACCGCCTACCTGTCGTACATCTTCGCCGCGCTCCGGTCCGTCCACCCCGAACTGGGCATCGACGGCATCCTCACCCCGACCGGACGCAAGTACCTCGCGATGGCCGAGACCGCCTGCGTGGACGATTTCGAGACCGACCTCAAGGGCGTGTCCGTCACGAGCTTCTTCACCAAGCCGGTCCTGACGCTGCCGCACTTCGCCGCCGTCGCCCAGGACTACCTCGCGATGCCGGAATCCGGCTTCGACAAGCCCTTCTTCATGGGCCACGGGCTGCTCGACACCGACGTCCCGTACGTCCTGACCGCGCCGTACGTCGCCGTCCTCAAGGCCAACCACCAGCCGTTGACCTTCAAGACCTACCCGTCCGACCACAGCGGGACGCTGCTCAAGTCGCAGGCCGACACCATCCCGTTCGTCGCCCGCTTGTTCGCGCGCTGATCCTTCCGCCTGGGAGCAAGGTCAGACGGGCGGCACCAGATCGCTCTCGCTGATGGTGTACGTCAGCGCGGGGTAGGCGAAGTCCGTCTCCTTGTTCTCTCGGCGCCGCAGCTCGTAGAACTCGCGGCTCTGCTCGTCGTCCGCGTGCGTGAGGCGCGCGCCTTGCGGAAGGTAGGCGTGCCCGTCGCGAAACCGGACGAGGGTCTTCGAGGTGCGGAACGTCACGCCCAGCCAGCGGTTGTCGGTCGCCGGGACGGGCTTGTCGAGGACGATCCGGTGCTTGAGCCGCCGGTTCGCGTCCACCGAGAACACGACGACGCTGTTGTGGACGAGCGGTATCTCGACCTTCTCGTCCTCGTCGCCGGACGTTTTCGACTCGAAGATCAACTTCCTCGGCGGTCCCGCGTCGGGATGTTCGTAGCAGGAGAAGACGGCGATGGACGACCCGCCGGCCAGATCGAGCGCCTGGTCGGAATGGGCGCCCATCTTGGTGTAGGCGTTCGTGTAGGTCTCGATGAGGGCGTTGTTGAACCCGGCCGAAAGGCCGGCGCGCTCCTGGATCTGCTGCGCCAGCCGTTCGTGCACCGGCCGGAAGAGCTGCGCCGGTTCGGCGTAGCGGGTGGTGGTCCGGACGAGCGGCACACCACCCGCTTCATCTGCCTTGGTCAGGACGGCGCCTTGCCGGCCCTTTCCCACGTCCTCCCAGCGAGTCGCCGCGTACAACTCGCCGAAGGGATTCCCTTCGATCGGCAGGTCGTACGAGGCGACCTCGTCCGCGATCTCAGGCCCGAGGGGCAACGTAGTCTCCCGTGTTCATGCTGAAGAGGATCTCGTCGCCGTAGTCGATGAAGGACGAGGACTTGTTCTCTTCCGCATAGAGCCGGCGCAGTTCGTCCATTCCCTCCTGAGTGGGCGGTCCGAGCTTCACCAGCTCGCCGCCGACCTTGAGGAACGTCTGGCCGTCCTTGTGGACGGCCTCGGCGTTCGAGCAGCGCACGACGTATCCCAGGCGGGTCGGGAGCATTTCGGCGTCCAGCATCGAGGCCCGGATCTCGTGCGTGTACAGCCGGTTGGTGGACAGCGGCATGAAGAACACCGAGCCGGGATAAAGCGTGATGGTGAACTGCGCCGGCAGTGCGCCACCCTCGTCCCCGGCGGTCGGCTCCTTCAGGCGGAAGTGCAGCTTGGTCAGCCCGCTGACGCCTTTCACGCCGCGGTCGAAGGCGTCCTTGGGAAGCGGCTGCAGCTTGTCGAGGCCGTCATAGAAGGTGCAGAACGCCATGATGCCGTTGGCGGGCATGTCCTTGGTCTTGTCGGCATGGGACGAGATCTTGGCCTTGGACTGCTTCCGCTCGGCCGTGGCCGGGGTGTTGTGGTAGATCTGCGCGAGGACGTGATTGAGCGGCGCGTGGCCCCGGAAGACCGCGGTGGCTTCGCGGTTCAGGGCCTCGACGATTTCCGTGTCGGTAGGACGGAACGTCTCGGTCGGTCCGGAGAGGTTCGTGGAGCACCGGAGCAGCCGGAAATGCAGCTCGTCGCCCTCGTGCGTGACGGGCGTCAGGTAGATTCCGCTGCGATGGGCCGTCCCGGGTTTCGTCGATTCCGTCAGCGATTGGAACTCGTGCTCCGCACGGATCCGTCCGAAGTGATCGTCGCTGGGATCGAAGAACCGTCGGTAATACACGCCGACACCGTGCACCCGCACCGGAACCTGGCCGAGATCGACACCCGTCCAAGGTTCGTCGGCGCTTTCGCTGAAACCGTCCGAGCGTTCCCGGATGACGAACACGCGGGCCGCCGCGTCCAGCCGGCTCCGGCTGATCCCGGATATGTCGCCGCTCACGTAAACGGTCTTCTGTGCGAGGTCGATCGAGCCGGACGCAAGCTCATCAGCCGTGACCACGGTCCCGAAGAAATCCCTGGTCAGCTCATGGTCTTGCGCCGTCGAAGATACGACGAGAACATTCCCCGAATCCTCGATGAAGGCTTCTGCCGGCTCGGTCCCACTCATCACAATCGCACCCGCCATTCGCGTTCTGGAAGTACGAACTGTAGCGGAGAGCCCGCGATACGACGAAGCCGATTTACGGGACCGGATCGAGGGCCGGGCGGGTGGATCCGGTTTGCGCGGGCTCGGTCCGCGCGGGGGAGTGCCGCCACAGCAGGCATCCGATCAGAGCGGCTACAACCCCGGCCAGTCCAGCCGTGGCGAAGCCGCCCGCCGGGACGGTCAGGTCGATCGCTCCACCGACGATCGGGGAGCCGAGGGCGAACCCTGCGCTCAGCGCCGACGACTGGAGGCCCGTCGCCTCGCCGCGCACGCTCGCGGGCGCGAGTCGGCTCACCGCATGCGCCACGGTGGAAAGGGTCGGCGCGGTGAGCAGCCCCGCCCCGGCGCCCGCCACGCACAACCACTGCCAGCTATGGGCGAAACCTGCGGGGATGGTGGCGAGCCCGAGCAGTCCGAGCAGCAGCCATGTGGGCAGCGGCCGGGTGAGCGCGCCGTACGCCAGCCCGCCGATGATGGACGCCACCCCGTACACCGCCACGACCACCGCGGCCCAGGACACCTGGCCCGCCTCCTCAAGCGTCGCGACGATGGCGAGGTCCGTACCGCTGAGCAGCACCGTCGTGCCGAACGCCATCACCAGCACCGCGATCATGCGCGGCCCCAGCCATTCCCGGCGGCGTGGACGTTCGCCCGTGTCGGCGTCCGGCTCGTCCGCGGCGCGCAGCGGCGGGTTCAGCAGCGCGATCCCGACCCCGCCCGCCACGATCGCGACGCCGACGACCCAGGCCACCACGTCCGGGGACGCCTTCGCCGCGAAGAGGATCACGATCGGCGGGCCGACCATGTACGACAGCTCGCCCTGCACCGACTCCAGCGCGAACGCGGCCCGGCGCTGCCCCGCCGTGGTCATCGCGGAGATCGCCTGCCGGGTCACCGGCTGCGCGGGCACCATCAGCAGGCCCGCCGCGAACGCGGCGCCCAGCAGCGTCCAGAACGGCATGACCGGGACGCACAGCCAGAACGCGATCTGGATGACGGCCGTCGACAGCAGGACCACGCGCGGACCCCGCCGGTCGATCACCCGGCCGAGCAGCGGGCCGCCCAGCGCCACCCCCGCGGTCAGCGCCGCAGCGACGCCGCCCGCCGCCGCGTAGCTCCTGTGCAGGCCGAGGACGACGCACATCGTCAGCGTCATCGCGTCGGCCGTGATCGCGGCGCGCGCGATCAGCGAGACGCCCAGCAGCGGAGCCAGCCCCCGCACGGCGAGCACCTGTCGGTATCCGGTCATCTGCGAGACGCTAGAACATTCCTGACAATATAAGAAGTGGTTTGATCCTTCGAGCGGGCATAATGGATGCTTATGGCCAGGGATCTGGAGATCGCTCTGCTCCGCTCGTTCGTCGCGGCCGTCCGGGCGGGCAGCATCAGCCGCGCCGCGACCGCGCTCGGCCAGACGCAACCCGCGCTCAGCCAGCAGCTCCGCAAGCTGGAAGGCACGGTCGGCCGTCCGCTGCTGAACCGCTCGCCGTCCGGCGTCCGGCCGACCCGCGCGGGCGAGGAACTGCTGCCGTACGCCGAGCGCATCCTCGCGCTGTCCGCGCAGGCCCTCACCGAGGCCGGGCGCGCGCTCACCGGCCACTGCGGCGTCGGCCTGCTCGAAGACCTCGCCGCGTCCCGGCTCCCGCAGGCCCTCGCCGACCTCGCGCGGCTGCACCCGGGCGCGACGCTGGAGGTGCTCAGCGTCTCCTCGTCCGCGATGCGCGCCGCCTACGACGCCGGACGCGTCCAGCTCGTCCTCGACGGCGTGCACGACCTACCCGGCCCGCCGCTCTGGACCGTCCGCCGCCCGCTGGTCTGGGCCGTCGGCCAGAGTGTGGACCTGACCGCCGACCCGCTCCCCGTGGTGCTGTTCTCGAACCCGTGCGCCTGGCGGACGGCCGTCCTGAACGGGCTGGAGCGCGCCGACCGGCGCTGGCGCGTCGCCTTCGAGAGCAACAGCCTGATCGGCGTCCTCGCCGCCGTCCGCGCCGGCCTCGGCGTCGCCGCCCTCATGCCCGCGAACGTCGAACCGGACCTGGCCTGCCACACCCCGGAAGCCCTGCCCGCCCTGCCGGAGATGGAGCTGGGCCTAGCCCGCCACCCGCGAACCGAAGGCGACCCCCTCACCGACGCCGTAGAAACCGCCCTCCGCCGCATGATCTGACCACCCGCGCAGCTCACCGGCCGAAACGCCGCGTCGGAGAGCGATGAATCCCGAGCGTCCGGCCAGTCTGTCTTAGACACGCGATGGACCGCACCAAGGGGGGAACATGACCGCGACCTACACCTTCGACGTCTTCTCCAGCCTCGACGGCTTCGGCGCCACCGGGCCCGGCGCCGACTGGGGCGGCTACTGGGGAAAGCAGGGCCCCGAACTGCTCGAACACCGCGCGGCCCAGTACGGCGAGGCGCAGCGGATGGTGTTCGGGGCCACCAGCTACCGGGCGTTCGCGGAGATGCTGGCCTCGACCCCGGAGGACCACGAGTCCCGCGACCCCTGGGTCACCCGCATGCGGAACCTGCCCGCGACGGTCGTGTCCAGCACGCTGCGCGAACCGCTCGACTGGCCGGACGCGACCGTCGCGAGCGGCGACGCCGTCGAGATCGTCGCGCGCCTCAAGCAGGAGTCGGACGTGCCGCTGCGCTCGCACGGCAGCCTGTCGCTGAACCGGACGCTGATGGCCGCCGGCCTGGTCGACCGCGTCCAGGTGACCGTCTTCCCCGTGATCACCGGCCGGACGGGCATCGACCGGATCTTCGAGGGCGCCGACGACTTCGACCTCGAACTGATCGAGGCGCGGACCCTGGACGGCCGCACGCAGGAGCTCGTCTACCGGCCCACCCTCCACCCCTGACGGGCGCTTGACCTTGCCACGGTGACAAGCTCTTCACTGTGGCGAGGAGGTGGTCCCG
Organism: Actinomadura rupiterrae; assembly: GCF_024172125.1. Classification (GTDB taxonomy): domain Bacteria; phylum Actinomycetota; class Actinomycetes; order Streptosporangiales; family Streptosporangiaceae; genus Spirillospora; species Spirillospora rupiterrae. The sequence continues at coordinate 157,226 of NZ_JAMZEA010000014.1, read as the reverse complement.
ATGACCGAGAACGTGATCCTTGCCTTGCGCGCCCGCAGCGCGTCCGTGCGGCTGCGGGCGGCGATGGCGGTCGGGACGAACCCGGACCCGCGGTTCGTTGCCGAGCTCATCGAGCGCAGCGCGGTCGAGCCCGAGTTCTTCGTCCGCGACATGCTCACGTGGGCGCTCACCCGCCACGCGCCGTCCGAGACCGTCCCCCGGCTCATGGACGAGTTGGCCTCGCCGCGGCCGCAGGCGCGGAGTCAGGCCCTGCACACCCTGTCCAAGATCGGAGACCGCCGCGCCTGGCCCGCGATCACCCGCGCGCACCTGACCGACCCCGACGACGAGGTGGCACGGGCCGCGTGGCGGGCGGCTGTCGTCCTTGCCCCGAGTCCGAAACCTCCGACCTTGCCGAAGTGCTGACGACGCAACTGGGACGCGGCGACCGAGCAACCCAGCTGAGCCTGAGCCGAGCGCTGGTCGCCTTGGGCGAGCCGATCGAACCATCCGCGCTGAATTCTGCCGATCCGCGCGTCCGCCAACACGCGATGGCCACGCAACAGCTCATGCGCGACCCTGACTCCGGCTTCGAGTTCGCCATCGACGAAGCAAAGCGGCTCGTCGCCCTAGGCCAGGAGGAATGACGATGCTGATCGGCGAAGTCTCCCGGCGTTCGGGCGTCAGCGCGCGCATGCTCCGGCATTACGAATCGCTCGGCCTTCTGAAACCGTCCGGCCGCACCACCGGCGGCTACCGCGAGTACACCGGCGACGACATCCGCCGGATCTTCCACATCGAGAGCCTGCGCTCCCTGGGCCTCTCGCTGCGCGAGGTCGCGTCCGCGCTGGACGACCCGGGTTTCAAGCCCTCAAGCCTGGTCGACGACCTCATCCGCCAGACCCGCGACCGCATCGCCGCCGAAACCGAGCTGCTCACGCGCCTGAGCCGGATCAGCGCCACCGAACCCGCCGAATGGGACGACGTCCTCCACATGGTCGCCCTCCTCCAAGCCCTGAACTCGGAAAGCGCCGGAAAACGCCAGCGCGCCGCCCTCTCCCCATTCCCCGTGCCACCCGACGCCCTGGCTGAAGCCGCGCTGAACGAAGCAGACCCGAACGTGGCCGGCGCCCTCCGCTGGGCCCTGGCCCAAACAGGCAAAGCCGCCCTACCCCGCCTAGCAGAGGGCCTCGACTCCCCGGACGCCGACGTCCGAAAACGCGCCGTCCAATCCATAGCCGAAATCCCCAACACCAACGCGCTACTCCAGGACGCCCTGACCAACCCCGACATCACCGTCCGCCGCCAAGCCGCCCTGACTCTCGGCGCGAGAGGCGTCCCCGAGGCCATCCCGACCCTCATCGACATGATCCTCGAAGCCACCAACGACGCCGACGCGGCCGACGCCCTCAGCGCCGTGGCCGCCACCCCCACCCAAGCCGACCGAATAGCCGAAACCCTCACCACCCACCTGACCGCCGAACCCCACGACCACCCGACCCGCCTACGCCTACTCCAAGCCCTGGCCGACATCCCCGGCCCCAAGGCGACCGCCACCCTGAAAGCCCTGACCACCGACAAGACCCGCCCCATAGCCCTGACCGCCACCCACCTCCTCACCCTCCGCGCCCGCCCCTGAAAGCCGCCCGCCGCAGTGCGGAACGGAAGCTTTTCGTCCGGCGCCTAAGCGACGTGAGTGACACCATTACGAGTCTCATCGCGGTCGCGGGAACACTGGGCGGCTCCGCGATGACCGACGGCTTCCAGCGGCGGACCAGCAAGCGAGCAGATCAGATGGCCCGCGACCGGCAGCTCCGCGAGGACCGGCTGGCGGCCTACGGAGCGTTCGCCGGCGCGATCATGGACTATCGCCGCGCGCAGTACGACCGCGTCCACCGCCGCCTCCAGGAGCCGGAGGGGCCTGCACATCTAGAGGCCAGGAACGAGACGTACCGACTGCGCTCGGCCGCTCAACAAGAGTTCTTCCGCCTACGGCTCGTCTCTGACGACCGGCAACTGACGCAGAGCGCTGAACGCGCACTCGCTCTTGCGGAGTCGATCCATCATGCCGACACCAGGAAGCAGGTGGACGAGGCCGGGACCCGCGCCAAAGCGGCACTCGACGAGTTCATCACCGCGGCCAGTGCGACCCTCAGTGACGCACGTGGCCGTCGGCGGTTCCGCATTCGTCGGTAATGCGAGAGGCCCTCGCCACCGGGTCGGTGGCGAGGGCCTTTGGGTGGGAGGACGGCCGTTGGGGGATTCCTGTCGGGCCGCCTGGTCGCGGGGGTCACCGCTGGCGGGCCTTGGCCTTGGCCTTGGCGGCGCGGCGCGCGGCCTTGGCCTCGGAGCGGCGGGCCGATACGCGCTGGGAGGCGATGCCCTGGGCGAACGAGTGGTGGTACATGGTCTGGCTCCTTCTGGTTTGTCGGCAGGTCCCTGGCGACATCTAAAGGTTCGCCCTAAGACCCCGGCCGGCACATGGGGACGACGCCTTATTCGGGTGTCCTAGGACGTCTTAGGCGGCGTCCGTGCGCCTAGGTGCAGGTGAGGTGGTCTTTGTGTGGAAGGGCCGGAAGATCGTCGGGGGCGGGGCCTAGCATCGTCCGGCATGGAGATCATCGGGACCTCGGAGCAGGCCGTTCTGGACGCGCTGGACTCGCCGGAGTTCGACCCCGCGCGGGACCTTCCCGCGTTGCGGGACGCGTTGCGCGAGCTGGAACGCGTGCACGGCGTGGGGGAGGCGCACCGGCGCGCGGTCGAGCTGGTCAGCGCGCGGGGAGCCGTGCTGCGCCATCCCGATGTGCACCGGTCCGGGATCAGCGCGCAGGCGCTCAGCCCGTCCGGGCGCTACCTGGCCGTCGGCGACTTCGGCGGCGACGACTACGAGGCCGGCGCGACCCTGCAGATCTGGGAGGTGGCCACCGGGCGGTGCGTGAACGTCATCGACGGGATCGTGGGCGGTATCGGATGGCCCGGATACGGCGGGACGCTCCAGTGGTCCGCCGACGAGACGCGCCTGGCGGTGGAGTACGCGGCCAGCAACATCGGCATCTGGGACCCCTTCGGCGAGGACACCGAGCCGGCCGCGTCCGTCCGCCTCACCTACAACGGACGCCCCGACCCGTTCGCGCTCGCGCCGGACGGCCTCCGCGCCTACGTGATGGACGAGGACTCGGAGACCTTCGCCTCGATCGTGGAGTTCGCGAGCGAGGAGACCGCGACCATCCCGGCGATCGACGAAGACCGGGACGAGGACGACGAGGGGTTCGCCCTGGAGACGCCGTTCTGGTCCCGGGACGGCGCCCGGCTGCACGGAAGCCTCCACAACGGGACGATCTGCTCGATCGACATCGCCTCCGGCCGACTCCTCTGGAGCGTCGAAGGCACCGGGCAGCACGCGGTCTGGAGCCCGGACGAGACGGTCCTGGCGTACCGGCGCGGTGACGAACTGGTCATCGCCGACGCGGCGACCGGCGCGGATATCGGCGCCCTTCCCTGGAGCGTCGAAGACCGGTACCGGACCGTCCAGCTGGCCTGGGGGACGCGGCTGGCCGTCGTCGTGCCGGACGAGCACGGCCGCGTCGCCATCGTGGATCGGGCCGGCCGGCATCTCTACGACATCGACGTGGCGGTCCGCGCGCCGGAGTACGACCTGGTGCTCGGAGCGTGGGCCTGGGCGCCCGACGGTGATCGCGCGGCGTGCCTCACCACCGATGGACGGGTCGAAATCTGGTCGACGGACGACCGGAACGCCGAACGCCTGCGCGCGTTCGACGCCCCCAAGGAGGCCACCGGCCTGCTCTGGGGCGCGGACGACGTCCTGGTGGCGCTCGGCCCGACCGTGCTGCGCTTCCTGCGCGCGGACACCGGCGAGACCATCAGCGACGTCACTCTTCTGCGCCAACCCGACGCGCTACGTCCGATGGAACTCGACGACGAGGATCTCGGCGAGGAACTCTGGCCCACCCCGAACCCCACCTTCGCGCTCGACGAGCGCAACTGGGCGCTCGCGTTCCTCGAAGGTGTCGTGATCGCGCCGCCCGGCCGCGAGGCTGACCTCGCCGCGACGCTCGCCTGGGCCGTGGACGGACGCCACGCCTGGCCCGTCCACTGGGGCGAGCTTGAGACCTACCCCGACGCGCCCACGGCCGCGGACCAGGCCGCCGAACCCGTGCGCGGCTACCTGGAGCCGTTCCAGGGCCTCCCCGCGCCGGGACCCGAAGCCGACGCATGGCCTCCGTCCGTCCCGGCCACGCTGGACGACCTGTTCGACGCGTTCCTCGACGCGGTCAAGGAGCTCGGCGAGGACGGTTCGCCGTGGTCGGGCGAAGCGCTCCGCGAGGCGGCTCTCCTCCGCGCGAGGCTGGCCCGTCCGGACGGTGTGCGCGTCCTGGTCGAGGCGTCGCCGGAAGGCCGCCGCCCCTTCGTGGCCGCCGAGGCCGCGATGCTCCTGGCGACCGCGGGAAAATCAGACGAGGCCCGCACCCTCCTCCACGACCACGCAGAAGCCTGCGAACGCCAGTGGAACGAGCCGGTCTGGTACGCGACCGAATGGGGCGCCCAGATCCACGCCGCTTCCGCTACGGCTGGAGCGCATGCCGCGCTAGGCGACCAGGAGAGCGCCGACCGCTGGTTCGAGCGAGCCCGCGACCTGATGCGCCAGTACGGGGACGACTGGTCGTTCCGCCTCCCCATCGTCCGCGCCCTGCTGGAGGGCGGACGCGAGGACCAGGCCCTTGCCCTGCTGGACGAGGGCACCGGCGACCCCCGCCACACCGCGGGCGTCCCGTTCCTCGCCTACGCGCTCCGCACGAACCGGTTCGACCTGGCCGAACGCGTCCTCCGCGACGCGAAGGACTGGTTCGCCACATGGACGGTCGTGGGCCTCCTCCGCCACCACGGACGGACGGCACTCCTGCACGACTGGGCCGACCGCAACAACCTGGCGGCCGACGAACCGGACGAGCCGGTGGACCTCGCACGCTCCTACGCCGAGATCCGCCAGACCCCTCCGGCACAACGGAAGGCCCCGACGGCGCACCTGCTCGTCCAGGCCGCCGAGCAGGGGAACCTGAGCGCCGTCCTGGACCTGCTGCCGAGGCTTCCCATGCCGCTCTACGGCGGTATGACCTCGCACGACCGCCCCTACGCCGCGCTCAGCGCCCTCCGCATCACCATCAGCGGCGTAGACGCCGAAACCTGGTAAGCCTCAGCGGCCGCAGCGGCGGCAACCAGGACGAGTCAGCCGGTAGTAGGCGATCGAGGCACAGGCCATCCCGACACCCCAGATCCAGTAGGAGGGTACGGCGACCCAGAAGAACGACTCGGGCAGGTGGAGCCCCTTGGGGCCGTCGGACTCCGGGAAGGGGTTGTGGCCCTGGGCGCGCTGGACGACCATCTCGACCAGCATCAGCCCGAAGTACACGACGAGGCCGCCGGAGATCGCCGCGCCGGGCCACAGCACGAGCCGGCGCGGCACCCGGCGGCCCGCCAGGAACGGGACCCAGCGCGGCCAGATCCGTCCGAAGGAGTGGACGAGGGCCAGCGGCAGCAGCGTGCCGCCGAGCACGAACCCGATCTCGAACTCCACGGCCGCGGCGGTGTGCAGCGGCGACTCGCCGAACCCCACGCAGTACTGCGCGACGATCCGGGCGAGGCAGCCGGCCACGGCGAGGTAGGCCGCCCAGAACGCCCGGGTCGGTATGCGGTCCGGCCGGTGGGTCTCGCCGCTGCGGCCGCAGCGCGGGCACCCCGAGCGCGTCCGCCGCTGGTAGGAGAGCGTCGCCAGGACGAGCAGGACCCCGCCGCCCAGGCAGGCGGCGCGGCTGAGCGAGCCGACGAAGAAGAACTTGATGCCCAGCCCGGGAGCCAGGGCCCCGACCACGTCCAACAGGAACAGCGCGGACGACGCGACCATGGCTCCGCCCGCCGCCCAGCCGAAGGCGAGCAGCCCGCGCCGCCGCAGCCCGGTGCTCTCGGGGACGGTGATGAGCGCGAGGGCCGCCAGCGCCGCCGCCGCGCACAGGGCGACGCTGCCCCAGCCGGTGAAGGCCACCAGGTCGGTGTCGACGGGCGACATGTGCGCGGGCATGTGCCCGAGGTTCCAGTAGACCCGGAGTAGTCCGTACAGCGTGACCCACACCGCCGCTATCGGGGCGGTCCGGGCGGTCCACCCCTGATCCCGGCCCTGTCCGGCGAGGTCGCGCCGCTCTCCGTCCAGCATGATCATGGACGTGAGCATCGCGCGAGCCGGCCCCCGCGCACTTCCCCCGAGCGACCTGACCGCCTCCCCCGAGCGATTGAACCGCCTCCTCCGAGCGGACCAGAGTCCCCGGCCCGCGCGCTAGCCGGAGGCGGCGCGGAGCAGGCTCGGCAGCAGCTCGTGCAGGATGGCCGCGCCGAGCTCGTTGTCGCCGTCGCGTGCGATCTTCCACAGCTCGGCGAGGTCGTCGGGCGCGAGCAGCGCCTCCAGCAGGACGAGGGTGGCGCGGCCCTGCTCCCCGATGGGGACGTCGAGCCCGCGCGCCACCGGCATCAGGACGTCCAGGGCCAGCTCGACGCGCGCCTCCTGGCCCGGCGGGACGGGCCGGACATGGAATCGGCGGCCTCGGCAGGTGATGACGCTCGGACTGGTCATCGAACCAGCATGCCCGCTAGCGATTGTCCATGCGCGCCCCTGGTCGAGACCCGGTCAGAGGTCCGTCAGGCACGCGCGCCCGGACGGCCCGGTCTGGGGCGGTCCGGGGGCGCGCGGTCAGAGGTCGTTGCCGGCGTAGGAGAGGTTGAAGCTCTTGTTGACCAGGGGGAAGTCGGGCACGATCGCGCCGGTCAGCGCGACCGGCAGCGCGGGCCAGTTGAAGAAGGACGGGTCGACGATCTTCACCCGGCGCAGCGTCCCGTCCGCGGCCAGCTCGACCCGGTGCACGATCGTCCCGCGCCAGCCCTCCACGATCCCGACCCCGGACGCGGGGCCGGGCGCGGCGGTGAGCGGCGGCCAGTAGCTGGTCAGGCCGGGGGACGTCCCGTAGGACAGGTCCTTCAGCAGCGCGATGGACGTGGCGATCTCCTCGGCGCGGATCTCGAACCGCGCCAGCACGTCCCCGGACGCCCGCACCGGCACGGTCAGCGCCGGACGCAGGTCGGTGATCGGGTGGTCGCGCCGCGCGTCGATGTCCAGGCCGCTGGCGCGCGCGACGTAACCGAGCACGCCGAGATCGCGCGCCGGGTCGGCCGATAGCGGCGCGGTCCCGGTGAACCGGTCGAGAACGACCGTGTGCCGCAACGCGAGCCGAACCAGCGAGGCGATATCGGCGGCCAGCTCCGTCAGCCGCTCCGGATCGGGGAGTGCCCGCAGCACCGCGCCGCCCGGCAGGACGCCGCCGCGCAGCAGCCGGTGCCCCGTCGTGGCCGCGTTCAGCCGGAGCAGCTGCTCGCGGACGCGCCCGAACTGGGCGTTCAGGACGGAGTGCCCGACGTCGTTGCACAGCGCGCCGAGGTCGGTGACGTGGTTGTAGAGGCGCTCCAGCTCCAGCAGCAGCGCCCGCGTCCGCTGCGCGCCGGGGGAGACCTCGACGCCCGCGGCCTGCTCGACCGCCAGGCAGTAGGCGAGGGCGTGGCCCACGGCGGTGTCGCCGCTGACCCGCTCGGCCAGCGGCAGCGCGTCGGCGGCGGGCCGTCCCTCGAACAGCTTCTCCAGGCCCTTGTGGACGAACCAGAGTCGCGCCTTCAGCTTCAGGATGCTCTCGCCGACGACCGAGAACCGGAAGTGACCGGGCTCGATCAGGCCCGCGTGCACCGGCCCGACCGGGATCTCGTACACGCCCGGGCCGTCCACCGGGACGAACGGGTACGGGCCCTCGGCGTCGCCGAACTCCGGCGGCGCGCCCGCGCCGTCCAGCATCGGGTACCAGCCGCGCGGCCAGTGGTGGTGCCGGACGAGCCGGTGCGGCAGCGGGTGCCCGGTCGGCACGATCCCGTACAGGTCGCGCATCTCCCGCTCGAACCGTCCGGCGGGGAAGGACAGGTGCGCCACGCTGGGCACCTCGGGACGGGACGGGTCGAGCCGGACGTGCAGCTCGGTGCGCCGGTCGAGGGACGCGGCGGTGAACAGGTAGACCACGCGCAGCGCGCCGCCGGGGTCCTCGTGCGCGGCGGCGAGCGCGAGGCGGAACCCGGACGCGAGCAGGGCCCCGACGCGTCCGGGCAGGTCGGCGGGGTCGAGCTCGGTGATCGCGCTGTGCGAGACGGGGATGGTCACGGTCGGCCTCCGAGGACGGCGGCGGCATGGTCGAGCAGCGGTTGCAGCGGCCAGGCGGTGACGCCGAGCGCCGCGCACGCCGCCAGCCCGAGCAGCAGCGCGAACGCGGCGGACGCCGCCGGGCGGACGGTCACGGGGAACGCCACCGCCCCCGGGCCGGACGGAGCGGGCGCGCCGAGCAGCATCCGGCCCGTCCGGGCGGCGACGGCGGCGAGGACGGCGGCCAGCAGCGCGAGCGCGGCGCCGGCCGCCCAGCCGAGCCCGGCCGAGAACCCGGCCCGGAAGATCCCCAGCTCGCTCGCGAACAGGCTGAACGGGGGGAAGCCGAGCAGCGCGAGCAGCGCGGCCCCGAGGCACCCGCCCACCAGCGGCCCGCGCGCGAGCAGCCCGCGGACCGCGTCCACGCGGCTGCTCCCGAACGCCTGCTGGACGAACCCGGACGCCAGGAACGCCACCGACTTCACCAGCCCGTGCCCGAGCACGTGCAGCAGCACGGCGCTCAGCGCGAGCGGCGTCCCGATCGCCGTGCCGAGCGCCAGCAGCCCCATGTGCTCGATCGAGGAGTAGGCCAGCAGCCGTTTGTAGTCGCGCTGCGCGAGCAGCAGCGCGGCCGCCACCAGCAGCGACGCCAGCGCGACGATCAGCAGGACCGTCCGCATGAAGCCCGTGCCGAGCGCCGCGTCCGCGATCACCCGGACGCGCAGCACGGCGTAGAACGCGACCGACAGCAGCACCCCGGACATCAGCGCCGATACCGGCGCGGGGGCCTGGCTGTGCGCGTCCGGCAGCCACGCGTGCATCGGCGCGAGCCCGGCCTTGGTGCCGAAGCCGAGGACGAGCAGCGCGACGGCGATCCGCATCACCCCCGGGTCCAGGCCGCCCGCGTGCCCGGCCAGGGACGCCCAGTCCAGCGCGCCGGACGCGGGCACGTGCGCGTGGCGGGCGGCGAAGTTCAGCAGCACGATGCCGAGGAACGCCAGCGCGATCCCGGCCGAGCAGATCACCACGTACTTCCATGCGGCCTCGGTCGCGTTGCGCGTCCGCCGGAACCCGACGAGGAACGCCGTGAGGACCGTCGTAGCCTCGACCGCGATCCACAGCACGCCGAGGCTGGACGCGAGCACGGCCAGCGCCATCGCGGCCACGAACGCCTGCCCGAGCACCCCGTACCGGCGCAGGTCGGCGTCGGTGACGTGGTCCGCCGCGCGCTCGGCCGCCAGGTAGGCGGGGGACGCGAGCGCCGCCAGCAGCGCCACCGCGCCGATCACGATCAGCATGTAGGCGGTCAGCGCGTCCGCGCGCAGGAACCCGTCCAGGCCGGTGCGCGGACGCGACATGACCCGCGTGGCCAGCGCCACTCCGGCGCCCAGCACCCCGGCCGCCGCGACGGCTCCCGTCCAGGCCGTGAACCGCCACCCGAAGACCGCGCACGCACCGGCCGCCAGCAGCGGCAGCACGATCGGCACGACCAGCAGCACGCCCATCAGCCCCGCACCTCCACCAGCAGAATCGCCATCAGTCCCGCAGCTCCTGGAGGTCGTCGAGGTCGGTGCCGCCGAACGCGGCGCGCATCCGGGCGGTCAGCACCCGCAGCACCAGGACGGCGAGCAGCAGGTCCAGCGACACCCCGAGCTCCACCACCAGCGGGACGCCCGAGGTGGTGAGGAACGCCAGCGCGGTGATCCCGTTGTCCACCAGCAGGAAGCCGACCACCTGCGCCAGCGCGCGGCGGCGCGTCGCCAGCACGAAGAACCCGATGAGCACGACGGTCAGCGCGACCGGCGCGGCGTGCGTGGCGGGGGAGGGCTCCAGCGCGACGACCGGGCGCGTCACCGCGTAGGCCAGCAGCGCCAGCAGCGCCGCGACCAGCAGCGAGGCGGCCACGTTGACCAGCGGCTCGGTCTCGCGGGCCTCCCCGCCGGCCGGCAGCGCGCGGCGCAGCAGCAGCGGCAGCACCACCGCGCGCAGCACCCCGACCGCGACACCGACCGCGACGAGCCCGGCGTCCGAGTCGTGCGCGCCGAGCACCACCACGAGCGCGGCGAGCGCGAAGCCCTGCGCGGCGAACAGCCGGACGATCGCGCCCAGGTCGCGCCGCCACAGCACCAGCACGGCCGCGAGCACGAACGCGCCGCAGGCCAGGTCGAGCAGTTGCACATAGAGGGACTCGTTCACCGGACCGCCCTTCAGGCCAGGAAGTAGGACGCGGCGACCGCCAGCAGCGCCATCACGAACGACCCCGCCAGCAGCTCGGGGACCCGGAACATCCGCAGCTTGGCCATGAACACCTCTCCCGCCGCCAGCGCACCGCCGAGCAGCGCCACTTTCCCGGTGAACACCGCCATCGCGATCGGCAGCGCGATCACGGGCGGCATCGCGCCCGACGCGTCCGCGATGCCCCACGGCGCGAACAGGTTGGCGAACAGCCCGAGCAGCACGGTCAGCCGCATCGCCGACGCCCACTCGACCAGCGCCAGGTCTGGCCCGGCGTACTCCAGCACCATCGCCTCGTGGATCATCGTGAGCTCCAGGTGCGTGGCCGGGTTGTCCACCGGGATCCGGCCCGTCTCGGCGATCACCACGACCGCGAGCGCGACCGCCGCGAGCAGGCTGACCGGCGACACCACCAGTTCCGGCCGGTGCAGCGCGGACCCGACGATCGCGCCGAGGTCGGTGGACCCGACCCGTCCGGACAGCGCGAACACCGACAGCAGGATCGTCGGCTCCACCAGAGCGAGCACGACCATCTCGCGGCTGGCGCCCATCCCGCCGAACGCGGTCGCGGTGTCCAGCCCGCCGAGCGCGAGCGCGACGGTGCCGAGCGCCAGCAGCGCGGTGACGGCGAACAGGTCGGCCGAGCCGTCCAGCGGGGACGCGGTGGTCGCGATCGGCACGACGGCGGCGGCGACGAGCGCCGTGGCCGCGAGCACCAGCGGCGCGATCCGGAACAGCGGGCCCGTGCCGTCCGCGGCGATGGCCTCCTTGCGCAGCAGCTTGCGCAGGTCGCGCCAGGGCTGCGCGACGCCCGCCCCGGCGCGTCCCTCCATCCGGGCCCGGACCTGCCGCATCGCGCCGACCAGCAGCGGCGACCCCGCGCCGACCAGCACCACCTGCGCGGCCGCGCCGAGCGCCCCGGCCGGGGTCACCGCGTCACCGCCAGGACGATCAGGACGCCGGTGAAGGCGCAGAACCCGTAGCCGAGGTACCGGTGCACGCTGCCGTTCGCCAGCCGCCGCGCGCCCTCCCCGCACCGGGCCGCCGCCGCGATCACCGGGCGGTACAGCCGCCGCTCGATCCGGTCGCCGACCCGCGCCCGGTAGGTCACGCGCTCCACCAGGTAGGACGACTCGGCGAGCGGGGTGACGTGGACGCCGGTCTCGGGCGCGAGGACGTTCTCGAAGACGCGCTGCAGCGGCTCGGCGAACGACGTCGCGGTGTACTCCATCCGAGCGGACAGCGGGCCCATGCCGCAGTCCCACAGCCGCGCCTTCCTGCGCGCGCGCCGGGCCACGCCGAGCCGCAGGACTGCCAGCGCGACCGCCAGGGCGACCGCGATCCACAGCGGGGACAGCGTGCTCGCCACACCATGCAGGCGCAGTGTCGCCGCGCCGGTCACCGCGTCCGGCCCCGGCACCAGGACGCGGACGGCCCGCGCCACCCCCGGCACCACGGCCGCCGGCACCAGCGCCAGCAGCACGCAGCATGCGGCGGCCAGGGCGCCGCCGAGCAGCATCGCATCCGGAACCTCCGCGGCCGACCCGGCCTGATCGCTCCTCGGACGGGCCAGGAAGCCCACGCCGAACGCCTTCACGAACGTGGCGACGGCGAGCCCCGCGGTCAGCGCGACGACCGCGACGGCCAGCGGCATCGTGACCGCCATCGGCGTCCCGCCGGAGCCGTGCGCCTTGATCAGCCCTTGCAGCAGCAGCCACTCGCTGACGAAGCCGCTGCCGAGCGGCAGCGCGGACGCCCCGAGCGCGCCCACCCCGAACAGGACGGTCGTGACCGGCATCCGCGTCCGCAGCCCGCCGAGCGCGTCCAGGTTCCCGGTGCCCGCCGCGCGGACCACCGATCCGGCCGCCAGGAACAGCACCGTCTTGAACGCCGCGTGGTTCACCACGTGCAGCAGCGCGGCGGTGAGCGCCAGCGCCGCGAGCGTGTGCGCCCCCGCGTGGGCGAGCAGCCCGGCCGCGCCCGTCCCGATCAGGACCAGGCCCATGTTCTCGCAGGTCGAATAGGCCAGCAGCCGCTTGAGGCCGGTCGCCACGACCGCCTGGAGGATGCCGTACAGCGCCGACGCCGCGCCCGCCGCGAGCACGACCAGCCACCACCACACCGGCCCGCCGCCCAGCAGGTCGAACCCGACCCGGACGACCCCGTACACGCCGAGGTTCACCATCGCGGCGCTCATCAGCGCCGACACGTGCGCGGGCGCCTCGGGATGCGCGCGCGGCAGCCACACGTGCAGCGGGACGATCCCGGCCTTCGACGCGCACCCGGCGAACACCGCGAGGAACACCGCCGCCCGCACTCCCGGCGACAGCGCGTGCCCCGCCTCGCGCAGCCGCGCGAACGACTCGCCGTGCGCCGCCGCCGCGAACCCGACCAGCCCGCCGAGCAGCGCGACCAGGCCGGCCTGCGTCATCACCGCGTACCAGAGCCCGGCCTCCCGCACGCTCGCGCGATGGCGGTGCTCGGCCAGCACCAGCAGCAGCGACGCGACCGCCATCAGCTCCCACGCCAGCAGGAACGTGCTCACACTCGCCGCCGCGGGCACCAGCAGCATCGCCGCCAGGAACAGCGGCGTCACCGCCTGGACGGCCCGTCCGAGCGGACGCGCGTAGGCGATCCCGTACACGCCCGCGCACACGCCGACGGCGCCGGTCACGGCGATGAACAGCCCGCCGAGCGGGTCGATGGCGAGGCGCGTCCCGGCCAGCGGCAGCAGATGCGGCAACCACGCCGTCCAGGGGTGCCCGGTGAGCGCCGCGACACCCGCGACGACCCCCGCGCCCCCGGACGCCGCCGTGCACGACCCCGCCACGAACGGACGGACGCGGCGCGGCGCCGCCATCCCGGCGAGAGCGCCGAGCAGCCCGAGTGCCAGGGCCGCCGCGAACGCCGCCGCGGTCATCGGCCGGTGAGCCCGCGCAGCGCCGCCACGATCGCCTCGGGCGGCGGCGGGCAGCCCGCGATCTCCACGTCCACGGGCACCACGTCCGACACCGCGCCCTCCACGCCGTAAGCCCCGGCGAACACTCCGCAGTTCCGGGCGCAGTCACCGAGCGCGACCACCACGCGCGGCTCGGGCACCGCCTCGTAGGTGCGGCGCAGCGCCATCCGCATGTTGCGGGTCACCGGCCCGGTCACCACCAGCGCGTCCGCGTGCCGGGGCGAGGCCACCAGCCGCGCGCCGTACCGCTCCGCGTCGTACACCGGCCCGAACGCGGAGGCGATCTCCACCTCGCAGCCGTTGCAGGACCCGGCGTCCACGTGCCTGACCTGCACCGATCCGGCCAGCTCGCGCGCCTTGGCCGCGGTCGCGGGGTCCAGGGCCGCGGTGTCCGGGCGCTCCGGCGCCGGCTCGGCGACCCGGCCCGTCGCGCGGATCTTGCGCAGCAGCTCTCTCATGGCGTCCTCGGCGGTGCGGCTCAGGTGGCAGGCGCACCCGGCCCGGCCGCCGCGAGGACTCCTGCCGTCATGCGCAATTGCATATATTAGCAATTGCTGAGAGTGACTCGACCAGGATTCCGCGACGAAGGAGACCCGCAGCGAAGGAGACCCGCAGCGAAGAAGGCGTGCTGCGAACGGGGCGTGCTGCGAACGGGGCGTGCTGCGAACGGGGCGTGCTGCGAACGGGGCGTGCTGCGAACGCGTGCGCTGCGAATGCGGCCTACTTGGACGCGCGGGTTCCGCCGCCGGAGGTGCGCAGGTCGTCCAGCAGCTCCGCCTGGCCCGACAGCACTCCGGTCAGGATTCCGCGCGCCACCGCGAGCAGCTCGGCTATCCGCGGGCTGGTCAGGGAGTAGATGACCGTGGCGCCTTCCTTGCGCGACACGACGAGCCCGGCGCGGCGCAGCACCGCGAGCTGCTGGGACAGGTGCGCGGGCTCGATGCCGACCTCGGGCAGCATCTCGGCCACCGCGTGGTCGCGCTCGCTGAGCAGCTCCAGCACCCGGATGCGCGCCGGATGCCCCAGCGTCTTGAAGAACTCCGCCTTCAGCTGGTAGAGCGGCGCACTCACGGCATCCCGTCCATCGACGTCGCTGTCCCCCGTGTCATCAAAGGTGGCACGAAATCCGCACCCTCGACGCGAGCGTAGCAACCCGCCCCACCTCGGCGTCCACGCCCCGTCCCCAGATGATCACAACGGCGCCCCGCCCACAAGCGCGCCCCGCCCGGGCGTGCCGGTTATCGGAGGCCGAGGGTGCGGGCGAGCTGGCCGGTCCACCACTGGAGCTGGGGGGACGGGTCGTCACTTGCCGCCAGGCCGGCGCTGCGGCGGAAGGCGGGACCGTAGAGGGGTTCGGTGGCGAGGGCCTGGTGGAGCGCGGCGACGGCCAGGCGGGTGTCCTCGATGCCCGCGCCGTCGGTGCGCAGGCCGTGCAGGGCGTGGACGACCGGGTCGAGCATCCCGGACCCGTCGTCGCGCCACCCGGCGGCGTGGAGCGCGACGGCCAGCTCGCCGTAGCCGCGGCGGTAGAAGGACGCCAGGCTCTCGACCAGTTCACCGAGGTCGGCGCCGCGGTCGAGCCAGGACGCCAGCGCCTCCTCCATGCCCGCGCGGATCTTGCGTCCGCCATGGCGGAGCAGGGCGTCCAGGAGCCGGTCGCGGGTGCCGAAGTGGTGGTGGACGCCCGCGTCGGTCATGCCGACCCGGGCGGCGATGGCCCGGACCTGGACGGCGGCCACGCCGCCCTCGGCGAGGAGCCCCTCGGCGGCGTCCAGGATCAGGCGCCGCGCCTCGTCGGGCGCGCGGCGCACGCGCGGGGTGGTCATGCCGGAAGCTTACCTTGACAGGCCAAGGCAAGCCTCCTAGCGTCCTACCTTGATGCCACAAGGTAGCGGAGAGGTCTCTCTATGGTCGCTCGCACCGCATCCCGGACACGGAACCTCGCGCGCCCCGACGCCCTGCTGCGAGGGGAGGAGACCGGCGACGGCCCGACGGTCCTGCTGCTGCACGCCGGCGGCGAGCGCCGCCAGGTGTGGACACCGGTCATCGACGTCCTGACCGCCGCCGGATACCGGTGCGTGGCCTACGACCAGCGCGGACATGGCGACAGCGACGGCTCGCGGCACGCCCTGGCGCCCTTCGCCGCCGACGCCGCCGCGATGCTCGCCGAAGAGGCACCGGGATGCGTGGTCGTCGGCGCGTCCCTGGGCGGGCTCGCCGCGCTCGCGGCCCTCGCCGACCCGGCGGTCCGGGCGAAGGTGGACGGCCTGGTGCTGGTGGACGTCGTTCCCGACCCCGACGCCGACCGCGTCCGCGCGTTCCTGGCCTCGGGCGCCGTGCTCGGCGACTTCGGCCCGCTGGTCGAGGACACCCTCGCGCAGGCGCCGCGGCTGCGGGAGATCACCGCCGGGCTGGACGTGCCGATCTTGCTCGTCCGGGCGGGTGTCGGGTCGTCCATCACCGCGGACGAAGCCGACCGCCTGGTGCGCTTGGCTCCGCACGCCACCGCGACGAGCATCCTCGACGCGGGCCACCTCATCGCCCGCGACCAGCCGGTGAAGCTGGCCGAGACCATCGCCACCGCCGCCGCGGAATGGCGCGCACTCGCCCTGCTCCGCGAGCTGGGCGCCGGAAGCGTCGACCACCCGGGCGGCAACCTCCTCGACCACCTCCAGCGCGTCCGCGACCTCGTGCGGGAGTGGGGCGGGAGCCGGCGCCTGCAGTTCGTCGCGCTCTGCCACGCCGCCTACGGCACGGACGGTTTCCCGCACGCGCTACTGCCGCTCGACGAACGGGATCGCCTCCAAGCGGCGATCGGCGACGAGGCCGAAAGCCTCGTCTACCTCTACGACGCATGCGACCGGACCAAGACCTACGCCCGCCTCGGCGAAACGCCGCTTCCGCTCACCGACCGGTTCACCGGTGAGGTCGTCCCCCTGGACGCGACCGACCTGAACGACTTTGTCGTCCTCACCGTGGCGAACGAACTGGACGTCGCCCGCAAGGCTTCGCTCGCTCCGGAAACTCGCCGCGACCTCCGAGCCCTCGTGTCGGCGCTGGCGGCCTACGCGCCCGAAGCCGCAGCCCAAGCACTCGCCGACCCGTCTCTGTAGCGAGACGGTCTGGTGTCCGGTGCCGGGACGTCCTACTCGTTCTGGACGGACGCGACCGTCGTGAACGGGACGGGTTCGTCGGGGGCCTGCGTCCAGCCGCGGGCCTGTTCGAGGAGCGCGCGAAGGGGTTCCTCGGACCAGGTGTGGAGCAGCGCCGGGGGAGTGGGGGCGGGGTCGATGCCGAGGGTGTCCCGCACCTGGTCCTCCAGGCCGAGCGGTGCGGCCAAGCCCGCGGGGACGCGGACCGCCTGCCAGGCCGCCGCGAGCGACCGGGCCGCCTGGTCGTCGCCGAGGTCGGCCGCGGTGAGGGCGGCGGTCACGGCGAGCGGGAGCGCGAACAGGTAGTCGCTGGCGGGACGGGCCTCGTCCAGCGCGCGGCCGAGCTCCCGGCGCGCCCGCCCGGGGTCGCCGAGGCGGCGCAGCGCCTCGGCGAGCAGGCCGCGCAGCACGAAGGTGGCGCCGTACCTGCCGGGGAAGGCGGCCCCGAGTTCCTCCACCGAGTCCTGGAGCAGGCGCCGCACCGCACCCGGGTTGCCGTCCGCCAGGAGTCGCAGCGCGGAGATCCGCGCGAAGCGGTGCCGGAGAGCGGCGGGCACGGCGCGGCCGTCCAGGACACGGGACTCCCACCGGCCCGTCCCGGTGGTGTCGCCCTGGCGGATCGCGAGCAGGCAGCGGCTCCAGATCGCGAGGTGGCGGGGCATCGCGGGCCCGGGCGTGGTGAGCGCGTCGTGCCGGTCGAGGAGCGGCGCGGCGAGGTCGGGGCGTCCCCATTCCAGCAGTCGGCTCGCCGTCCGGGTGAGCCCTTCGGGCTGGTCCTCGGGGGCGAGGCGGTCGAGGACGGCGGGGTACTCGGCGAGCGCGCGCGGGTTCGTGGTGCGGAACAGGCATTCGAGTGCCAGCAAGGTCACCGCGGATGCCGGATTCCGCCGTCCCGGTCCGCCGGTCAGCAGGGCGCTTGCGGCGGCGAACTCGCCCCGCCAGCTGTGCGTGATCGCGCGGGGGAGGCCGCTCGCCGAGGGCGGCACCGACCCGAGGACCTGGCGGACCCAGCGCTCGAAGTCGGTCAGGTGCGCGGCGCCGATGTTCCAGAACCGGTCCAGCAGGACGGTCAGCTCGGCGGCCTGCGCAGCGGCTTGTTCGGCGGCCTGCGTGGCGCGTCCGGCCTGGTGGCCGTGGAACAGCGCGGCCCGGAGGTTGCCGACCTCGCGGGACAGAGCGCGCAGCGCTTCGAGCTGCTCGTCGTGGTCGGGCAGGGCGTGGATGCGGCGGACGCGTTCCAGCCAGTAGGCGAGATGCCGGTCGCGCAGAACGTCCACCGGGTCGTCCTGCGAGTCGTCCGCCGGGTCGTCCTGTGAGGCGAGGCGGTCGCGGGCGTAGTCGTGGACGGTCTCCAGCAGCCGGAAACGCGCGGTCTCCTGCGAGGGCTGGACGAGCGAGCCGTCCGCCAGCGAGGCGAGCAGCGCCGGGACCTTGCGCCGGTCGAGCGGCGGATCGCCGCACACCTCGGCGGCCGCGTGCGCGGTGAAGCCGTCGCGGAACACCGAAAGCCTGGACAGGAGGAGCCGCTCCGTTGCGTCCAGCAGGCCGTACGACCAGCCGATGGTGGCTTCGAGAGTCCGGTGCCGGGGGTCCGCGCCACCGCTTCGCACCGACAGCAGGCCCAGGTCCCCTTCCAGGTGGCCGGCGAGTTCCGACGGGCCGAACGCGCGCAGCCGCGCCGCCGCCAGCTCCAGCGCGAGCGGCAGCCCGCCGACGGCGCGGCAGATCCGCGCCACCGCGTCCGGTGCGGAGGCGATGTCGAGGTCGGGCGCGGCCTCCCGCGCGCGCCGAAGGAACAGCTCCACGGCGGGCGTCGCGTCCGAGTCGCCGGTCGGCACGGGCAGCGGCTCCAGCGGACGGACGGTCTCGCCGGGGACGCCGAGCGGACGCCGGCTGGTCGTGAGAATCCGCAGGTCAGGGCACGCGGGACGCAGCCAGCCGACCAGCCGCGCGCACGCCTGGACCAGATGCTCGCAGTTGTCCAGCACCAGCAGGACGTCCCGCCGCCCGCGCAGGTGCCGCTGGACGGCGCCCGCGGGATCGGTGTCGTTACCGCCGAGCTCCAGCAGGGACGCCAGCTCGCCGACCAGGTCGTCGCCCTCGGACAGGCCGGCCAGCGCCATCACCGCGACCTCGGCGCCGCGGCGTTCGGCGAGGTCGGCGGCCGCCCGCAGCGCCAGCGTCGTCTTGCCGACCCCGCCCGGGCCGGTGACGGTCACCAGCCGCGGTGACGCCAGCAGCGCGGCGAGCGCCTCGCGTTCCGGCCGCTGCCCGACGAGCTCCTCAACGGGGCAGCGCGGTCCGTGCCAGGGCGGGGCCTCGCGCACGGGCGCCGGCAGGTCGAGGCGCGGATCGCCGGTGAGGACGGCCTGGTGCAGGTCGCCGAGCCGCGGCGACGGATCGAGGCCAAGCTCGTCGGCCAGCGCCGTCCGGGCGTCCTGGTAGATCTCCAGCGCCTCGGCCTGCCGTCCGGACCGGTACAGGGCGAGCATGAGCTGGGCCGTCAGGCCCTCGCGGAACGGATGCGCGCGCGCCAGCGCACGCAGCTCCGGCACGAGCCGCCGGTGCCCGCCGGCCGCCAGCTCCAGCTCGGCGCGCTCCTCCAGCGCCTTGAGCCGCAGCTCGTCCAGCCGGACGGACTCGTCCCGCAACCACGCCGCGTCGCCGTGCCCGGCATAGGCGTCGCCCCGCCACAACGACAGCGCCTCGCCGAGCAGCGCCCTCTTTCGCGATGGCGTTTCGGCCTGGTCGGCGCGCGCGAGGAGCGCCTCGAAACGCTGGGCGTCCACCTCGTCCTCGGCGGCGGTCAGGGCGTAACCCAGGTCATGGCGGGCGATCCGGCCCGGGTCGTCGAGCGCGCCACGCAGCTGGTGGACGTACACCTGGAGGTTCTTGCGCGCCGACGGCGGCGGGCCGTCCGGCCACAGCCCGTCGACCAGCCGGTCGTCGCTCACCGGACGGTTCGCCGCCGCGAGCAGCAGCGCCAGCAGCAGCCGGGCCTTGCCCGCGCCCAGCGCGACCGGCCGTCCCGCGACGGTGACCTCGAACGGACCCAGCACCCGGAACTCCACCGAACCGCCTCGTCCCCTCCTCGTCCGCCGATCTCCTCTGTATTGGACTGCCGGGGAGCCCCTTCTGGTTCGCCGGAACCTGCCCCGGCGCCCTGCCGGGCCTATACCGAGGCCATACCGGGCCCAAAGCGGCTCCGGACATCCTGCCCTTGTCCGCGATGGCGACGGAGAGGGCTGGTCGATGAAGCGGCGGTCGGCGGATTTCGTGCTGGCGTTCGTGACGATGCTGGTGGTGGCCATACCGATCTTCCCGCTGTTCGCCGGTTGGGGGCTCGACCGCATGTGGGCGGCGTGCGCCGGAGCCGTCCTCGCCGCCGGAGCCTGGGTCGTCGCCGGTTACCTCATCGAGCGCGCCCGCGAAGGCGCCGGGTCGGACGATGACGAGGTCGGCTACCCGTGGATGCAGGCCGCGATACTCGGCGCGCTGGCCGCGTTCACCTTCGTCTTCGGACTCGTCCGGACGGTGGCCCACCTCGGGAAGGGGCTGAACCTCAGCGGAGGCGCGTCCGTCGGCCTGTTCTTCGGGCTCCTCGCGCTCACCGGATTCGTCGTGCACCTCCGCTTCCGCATCCGCCTCTACCGCATCGCCAAAGCGGCGGGCGGCAAGGCCACGTCCCCCTTCTGGGACCCAGAGGTAACCGCCTCCAACGGAGTGCGCCTGCTCTACAACCGGATCATTTTCGTGTTCGAGGACGTCTGGCAAGCGCCCGTTCCACCGGACAGGCGCGCATCCGACGCGTCCATCGAGATCCACCTGACGATGGACGGCATCCGTTCACCGCGCCTGGAAGCGGCGGCTGCAGCGGCCGGCCTGAAAGAGCTCTTCATCCACAGCGAAGACATGGAACTGAAGTTCGCCAAGAAGACCACCCCCGGGAACGCCGCCTTCCGCGCCGCCCTCTCCGCGGAACTGGCCGACCTCGTCCGCGCCACCGACTTCAGGTTCTCCCTGATGGGCGGCCACCTGTCCTGCAAGAACCGCATGATCGAAGCCGCCGACACCGAGCGCGTCATAGGCGTCCTGTCCGGCCACCGCGTCCACACCTCCTGAGCCGCTGCCGGGAGCGCGCCGGAGGCCCCTTGGTCGTGGGGGCGGTCAGGGGGAGGGCGGGGTGTCCTCGGTGAGGGCGGCGGCGGTCATGGTGAGGTGCCGGGTGAGCACTTCGGCGGCGGTGTCGGCGTCGCGGGCCAGGGCGGTCTCTTCCAGGCGGCGGTGCTCGGCCTCGCCGTCGCGGTCGGGTCTGCGGTGCGCCGACCAGCGGCGGGCCAGCTCGCTCGCGGTCCACAGCCGGTCGAAGGTCTCCAGCAGGACGGGGTTGCCGCAGCCTTCCAGCAGGGCGCGGTGGAACAGGCGGTGGGCCTCGGCCCACGCCTCGGTGTAGTTCACGCCCTCTTCGGGCGCGTACGGAGCGGTGCGGACGAGGCGGTGGTGCGCGGCCCGGACGCGCGCCTCCCAGTCGAGGTCGCCGCGCTCGATGGACATCCGCAGCATGACCGGTTCGATCGTCCGGCGGGCCTCGGCGACCTCCTGCCAGCGCCGGTCGGAGAAGGCCGGGACGGCGAAGCCGCGGTTGGGCAGCCGGTCGGCCAGGCCCTCGCCGACCACCCGCACGAGCGCCTCGCGCACGACGGCCAGGCTCACGCCCAGCTCGCGGGCGATGTCCTGCGGTTTGAGGGGGTCGCCGGGGGCGTGGTCGCCGCGCATGATCGCGTCCCGCAGGTGGGCGTGCACCTGCTCGGAGAGCATCCGCTTCCCCGCCGGGGACGAGCCGTGGGCCGTCTGGGTCATGCGGTCATCATAGACGATTTGGCAAATAATCGATTATTGCTGCTATGGTCGATGATGTTCGGCCGCGGCAGCCTCCCGGCATCGCCGCGGCCGCGATCGACACACCGAGAGGAAGCATTCGATGAGCGCCAACGACCCCTTCGCCCGCCTTCCGGAAGCGGCCTCCTTCACCGTCACCAGCAGCGCCGTCGGCGACGGCGCGGCCTGGCCGGCCGAGCAGATGTCGTCCGGCGTCCCCGGCGGCAGGGACCTGTCGCCGCAGCTGTCCTGGAGTGGCGCTCCCGAGGGCACCAGGAGCTTCGCCGTCACCGTCTACGACCCGGACGCCCCCACCGGGTCCGGGTTCTGGCACTGGGCCGTCGCGGACATCCCCGCGACCGTCACCGAGCTGCCCGAGGGCGCCGGGGACGACACCGGCTCCGGCCTCCCCGGCGGCGCGTTCCAGCTCCCCAACGACGCCCGCGCCGCGCGCTACATCGGCGCGGCGCCGCCCGCCGGACACGGCCCGCACCGCTACTTCGTCGTGGTGCACGCCCTCGACGTCGAGTCCATCGGCGTCCCGGCCGACGCGACCCCGGCGCTGCTCGGCTTCATGATGTCCGGCCACATCCTCGGCCGGGCCGTCCTGACGGCGACCGCCGAGACCGCCGCAGCCGCCGCCTGACGGTTCTTGCGCGGATGCCCCTCGACCCGTCTGCGGTCGAGGGGCTTCCTCGTTACCGGACGAGCGTGAGCGCGGTCTGACCAGCCGGCTCTTCGCGCCGGACCGCCTGCTGGACGAACAGCCGGACCAGATCATGGACGCGGTAGTGGTCTATGCCGTGCGGCTCCAGCAGGGCGGCGTCGACGAGCTGGTCCAGCAGGTCTTCGGCGTCCGGCTCGGGAAGGTTCAGCAGGGATGCGGCCGCCGGGAGGCCGAACCCGGCGGCGGGGAGCAGAGCGCAGCGCCGCAGGGCGCGGGCCTGATCAGGCGCCAGCGCCGCGTATCCCGGCTTCAGGGACGCCTCGACCGAGAGATCCCCGGCGCGGAGTTCGGTGAGGCGGCGTTCAGGATCGGACAGCCGGGCGAGCATCGCCGCCAGGCCGCGTTCAGGACGCGCGGCGATCCGGGTGCCGAGGATGCGCAGAGCCAGCGGGAGGCGTCCGCAAAGCCGGGCCAGCTCGGCGCGCTCCTGCGCCGACGCGGCGACCTCGGGACCGGCGAACCGCGACAGCATCGCAACCGCTTCCGCTTCGGTCGGCAACGGCACCTCGAACCGGCGAGCGCCCGGGACGGGCAGGACGCGGCGCCGGGAAGTCACCAGCGCGGCGGTTCCGGGAGTGGCGGGCAAAAGCGGCAGGATCTGGCTGGTGCCGGACGCGTTGTCCAGAACCACCAGGACCCGGCGGTCGGCCAGAAGCGATCGGTAGGCCGCCGCGCGAGCGCTGAGCGTCGCCGGGACGTCCGCGAGCGGCATCCCCAGCCCGACGAGGAAATCGAGAAGCACTTCGCCGGGCGCGGCGTCCAGGTCGGCGTACAACTGGCCGTCCGGGTAGTCGGCGTGGCGGCGGTGGGCCGCGTCCAGTGCCAGGACGGACTTCCCGACGCCTCCCATCCCGCTCAGGACGGCGACCGGGACATGATCGCGGCCCGGTGCGAGCGCGTCGGTGACCGCTTGGCGAAGGTCGTCGCGTCCGGTCAGATCGGCAGGCACGGGCGGCAACTGACGCGGCCGCGCCAACGGGCGTCCCGCGCTCGCGGCGGCGGACGCCGGGCCTGGTCTTGCAAGCTGAGGACGGGCAGGATTCTGGCCGGTGAGGATCTGGTCGCGCAGGTTGGTGAGTTCGTGGCCCGGATCGATGCCGAGTTCATCGGCGAGGACACGCCGGGCGCGCGTGAAGGCGGCCAGCGCATCGGCGGTGCGTCCGGCCCGGTGCAGCGCCCGCATGTGCAGGGCGCGCAGGTCTTCGCGCAGCGGATGCGCGGCCAGCAGCGGCTCCAGCTCGGCGGCGACGCGGGCATGGTCGCCCAGGCCATCGGCGCAGCGGAGGGCGGCCAGCCGGGTGTCCAGATGCAACTGCTGCAGCCGATCACGGGTGCGCTGGGCGTGCGGCCCGGCGACTCCGGCGAGCGGGACGCCGCGCCACAGCGGCAACGCCTGCTCGTAGAGCTGACGGGCCTTGACCAGGTCGCCTTCGGAACTCGCGTCCCCGGCGTCCTGGATAAGGCGTTCGAAACGTGCCACGTCCACCGCCTCGGGCGGCAAGTTGAGGAAGTAGCCGCCCTGCGCGGAGACCAGGACGTCCTGGTCCTTGCCCATGGCCGCGCGGAGCCGGTAGGCGTAGTTCCGCAGCGTCCCGACCGCGTGGTTGGGCGGAGCGTCGCCCCACAGGCCGTCCACCAGCTCGTCCGGCCCGACCCGGCGCCCCGCGCGCAGCGCCAGCATCGCCAGGACGGCCTGCTGCAACGGACCGCCGGCCCGCAGCTCGCGTTCCGCACGCAGGAGCTTCAACGGGCCGAGTAGTTGTACTTGATACATCGCTCGTTCCACTGGACTACCTCACGGCAAAGATCCAGGGACCGGGCGCGGCGCCGCATCGGCACCGATTACGTATTCGGGCGGCTGCGTAACCGCCGACGCCAGGCTCAGAAGTCCAGGTCGCGGAGCTGGCGGCGGGACGAGATGCCCAGCTTGCGGAAGATGTTGCGGAGGTGGCTGTCCACGGTCCGCGGACTCAGGAACAGCGTCGCGGCGACTTCCTTGGACGTCGCTCCGGCCGCGACCTTCTCCGCGATGAGGCGCTCCTGCGCGCTGAGCCGGGTGAGGCAGCCCTCGCCGTTCGCGAGCGGCAGGCGCTCGCCGGTGGCGCGCAACTCCTGGGCGGCGCGTTCGGCGTACGCGTGGGCGCCCATGTCCGCCAGCATCCGATGCGCGGCGCGCAGTTCGGTGCGGGCATGCTCGCGGCGCTGCTCGCGACGGAGCCATTCGCCGTAGGTGAGCAGCGCCCGCGCGTGATGAACCCGGATGCGGGTCTCGGCGAAGTGGCCGATCGCCTCCCGGTACAGCATGTCCGGATCTCCCCGGCCGAGCAGGGCGCGCGCGTGCGTGTACTCGCCCAGCGCCCACGGGACGGGATTGGCGCGGGCGAGCGCTTCGAGGTGGTTCAGCGCGGTTTCGGCATCGTCCGGACGGCCCGACCGCGCCGCGGCCTCGACCAGCTCGGCATAGACGGCCCAGATCGAGTACGAACCCGCCTGGTGCCGGTGCTGCGCGGCGAGCGCCGACTCCAGCGCCGCCTCGAAGTTGCCGAGCCCGTTGTGCAGGACTGCCATGGCGTAGTGCTCGGCCACGTTCTCGCGCGGCTGCCCGTCGCGTCCCATCAGCGCGAGGAGCTCGCGGGCGCGGGCGAGGTCGCCGCGGAAGGCGGTGTAGACGAGCTCGGCGCCGAGCAGCGGGGACGTGCCCGCCGCCTCGTCCACCGCGCGGGCCTCGCCGAGGTGCGCGGCCGCGTCGTCGAACCGTCCGGTCGAGGTCTTGGAGATGGCCTGGTAGCGGAGCGCCTGCGGCAGCGTGGCGAGCGCGCCCTGCTCGCGCGCGACCGCGACCTGGCGGTCGGCGATCTCCTCCATCAGCCCGTCCTCGCGCAGGTCGATGACCATCTGGCAGACCAGGTTCATGCGCCAGGGGCCCACGGCCGCGTGCCGGCAGGCCGCCGCCGCCCGGCGCATCGCGGGGACGGCCTGCCCGACCGGCAGCATGTTCTGGTCCAGCAGCGCGTCGAGCAGCAGGTCGACCGGGCGCGGCGGCGCCTGGTGCTTCGCCTGCTCCCGGATCCGCGCGCCGAGCCGCTGCAGCAGCCCCGGCTCGTTGTCGTTGTAGATGAACGAGGAGAACGCCTCCAGGTAGGTCTCGCGGGCCTGCTCGGGAGGCAGGTCGGCGGCGGCCTCGACCAGCCGCGCGGTCGCCTCCGGGCTGTGGCCCAGCTGGAAGTCCGCGCGGGCGCGCAGCACCCGCGCCTCGGCGTGCCCGTGCGCGTCCATCGGGTACGCCTCGGTCCGCGCGACCAGCGCCCGCGCCGCCGTCGGCGCTCCCGCGCGAAGCCGCAACTGCGCCGCTGCCAGCAACCGCCCAGGACGCCGGTCGCTCGGCCGTCCCGCACCCTCACCATCCCGGACGAGTGGGTCGCGCACGATCCTGTCCTGATCGAGCCGACCATGCGCGGTCCCGTCCTGGATGACGTGGTGGTCGGCGGGCGGGGTCAGCTGCGCGGCGCGCTCCATGAAGGCCGCGGCGGCGGCGAACCCGCCGCGCAGGCGCGCCCGGTCGGCGCAGCGTGCCAGCTCGGCGGCGACCTCCTCGTCGGCCTCCGCCACCGCGTGCGCGCGGTGCCAGGCCTTCCGGTCGGGCTCCACGGACGGATCGGTCGCCTCGGCGAGCGCGCCGTGCACCCGGCGCCGCGTCCCCGGCGTCGCCGACGCGTACACCGCCGACCGGACGAGCGGATGCCGGAACCGCAGCCGCGGGCCGAGCGCGAGCAGCCCGGCGTTCTCCGCCGCGTCCAGTTCGGCGATGTCCAGGTCGAGGACGGCGGCGGCGCGGCGCAGCACGCCGAGGTCGCCGACCGGTTCGGCCGCCGCGAGCACCACCAGCAGGCGGGCGGCGGACGGCAGCCGCTCGAACCGGTGGACGAACTGCTCCTCCAGCGCGTCCACCACGCTCGCCCGGGACCGGCGCGGGCTCGGCACCCCGAACGGACCGGCGTCGTGCGCGAACTCCAGCAGCGCCAGCGGGTTGCCGCGCGCCTCGGCCAGGATCCGGTCGACCACCTCGCCGTCCAGGCCGGCCGGAGCCGCCGTGCCCAGGACCGTCCGGGCGTCCTCGTCGGCCAGGCCAGCCAGGGCGATCCGCGGCAGGTCGGCCAGCCCGGGGACGGCGCCGACGTCGCGCGCGGCGAACACCACCGCGATCGGTTCGAGCGCCACCCGCCGGGCGACGAAGACCAGCGCCCGCCGGGACGCCTCGTCGATCCACTGCGCGTCGTCCACCACGCAGCACACCGGACGCTCGCGGGCCACCTCCCGCAGCAGCCCCAGGACGGCCAGCCCGACCGTCAGCGGATCGGGCGAGGTCTGCTCGCCGAGGCCGAACACCGCCTCCAGCGCGCCCGCCTGCACCGGCGGCAGCGCCCGGCGGTGGTCGAGGACGGGCGCGCAGAGCTGGTGCAGGGCGGCGTAGAGCAGGTCCTTCTCGAACTCGGCACCGGCGGCGCGCAGCACGGTCTGCCCGTCCGCCGCGCGTCCCGCACCGCCCGCACCGCCCGGAACGCCCGCGCTCGCTGCGATGCTCGCGCTCGCCGCGCCGACGGCGGCGTCCAGCAGGGAGGTCTTGCCGATCCCCGCCTCGCCGGCGATCACGAGCGCGCCGCCGGCCCCGCCCGCGGCCGCGGCCACCAGCCCGACGATCTCCTGTCGCTCCGCCTGCCGAGCAACGAACTGCATCAGAACCTGGCCTCCGCGGTACCCAAGGGTCACCCACAATGCCCGGATCGTGTCCGGCTCGCGACTTACGACGCGTCCGCGCGCGGTGGAGTTGGACACGTTCCGCACCGGATCCGATCGGTGAGCCGGGATGCAGGCATGTGCCGGTTAAGGGCCGTCCCAAGACGGCGCGCCTGCTGGACGCCGGGCACGCCCCGGCCCCGAAGATGATCACAGGGTCCCGTGCCGTCCGGGGCGCGTGCCGTGCGGCGGCACGGCAGGCGTCCAGAACCAGGCCCCCGAGGAGGTCCGCACCGATGAACGCCGACGAGCAGGAGACGTTCGCCCTGATGGTCACCTGGTTCCACGCGGCCACCGAGCTGCACGGTCCCGCGACCGGCGGCGTGTTCCTCAAGGTGATCAGGGCGATGCTGGAGCACCGCGTCGACGAGGACGTGTTCGGCGAGGTGATCGAGCCGCTCTTCCGGCACGGCGACTGCGGGCCCGCCCGCGAGTTCCTGGCCTCGCTGCCCGGCGGGCCCTGACCCCGCCGGAAAGGGGACGGCCGCGAGATATCCGGGCGCCGGACACCTCGCGGCCGTCAGATGACGAGCGTTTCCGCAGGTCAGCTACTTGGTGCGCCTCTCGGATGGGACTTGGCCGGTGCCACCGCGTGGACGCGCGGGTTGGCGGACGAGCCGAGCACCGTGGTGTCGAAGGCCATGGTGCCGACCATCTTGGCGAATCCCTTCGACATGAACGTCATGACCTTCGGGTCATTGTTGTCGAGGTTGTCGCACCAGCGGAACGGGTTGTCGACGCATCCGCCGTCGGAACTCGGGATGTTCCCTTCGAAGTTCCCGAGCGTCCCGCCGAACAGGTCGACGTCCGACTGGAGTTTGCAGCAGTCCTGTCCGGTGAGCACGCCGCTCGCGGGAACTCCGGCCAGGTTGAATTGCTCGGCGTCGGTTCCGACCGGGGAGAAGAAAATGTGGTTCTTCCCGATGGAGGTGAAATACTGCACGCCGAGGTCGCGGGCGACCTTCGACGGTTCGTACACCTGCGGCGGGAACTGCTCGGTGACGGTCCGTCCGAACAGGTCGACGCCCGCCGGGTCGAGCACGCCGACGTCGTAGTTCTTGGTCGCGGTCACGTCCGCGTCCAGGTCGTACCCGATCTTCGCCAGCTCCGCCGGGCTGAGGTTGTTTACGTAGAACGACGAGCCCAGCTCGCCCAGCTCCTCGCCGCCGAACCAGATGAACCGCAGCTTGTTGCGCGGCGTGACCTTGCGGATGAGCTGGGCGATGTTGAGGATCGTCGCCGAGCCGGACGCGTTGTCCAGCATCCCGGCGCCGTAGATCGCGTCCAGGTGGGCGTCGACGACGACCACGTGGTTCGGGTCGCCGCCCTTGGACTCGGCGATCACGTTGTAGTCGTCGGCGTTCGGGTCGACCTTCGCCTTGACGTCGAGGTTGAGGACCGGGAGCGCCGTCCCGCCGCTGGTGGCCTGCTGGTACTGGTTGAGCAGGTCGCTGCCGGTGGCGAACGAGGTGAACGACACGGGGATGGTCGGCACGATCCGGTTGCCGTTGCCGTCGATCAGGCTGCCGCTGATCACTCCGGTGCGGCCGGGGTTGCCCTCGTTGAAGACGACCACGCCGGACGCGCCGGCCGCCTGCGCGTTCAGCACCTTCACGCCGTAGTTGCAGCCGCCGCGCTGGACGAGCGCGACCCGGCCCGCGGTGAACCCGCTGAAGTCGGCCGCCGTGCAGCCGCTCTTCGAGCTGGACGTCGGGGTCGGCGGGATGACGATGCCACCCGCGGGCTGGAGCGCCGCCGAGGCCGTCCCGGTGGCCTGGCCCGGGTTCCAGTCGTCCACGACCTTGTAGTCGTGCGGGGTCGGGGAGACCTCGCGGAACGTCGGCGTCGCGGTGTAGGCGAAGTAGAAGAACTTGTAGGGCTGGACGGTGACGTCGTACCCGGCCTGGCGCATCAGCCCGGCCACGTAGTCGACCGACGCCTTGTAACCGGGCTCGCCGGAGTTGCGCGAGGCGTGCCCGTCGGGGCCGGGGTTGGCGTCGGCGATCGCCTGGAACGCCTTCATGTGCCGCCACAGGTCCTCGGTGCGGACGCACTCCACCAGCTTCTCGGGGGTGTCGTTCACCCGGTGGGCGCAGCCCTGGCCGCTCGGCCCCTCGGCGATGCGCGCGACGGACGGGGCGGCCCCTGCGGGAGCGGTGGTGACCGCGGTGACCAGGGCGGCCCCCGCCGCCAGGATCGTGACTGGACGTGACAACCATCGAGGACGGTGTGACATGCGCAAGCTCCCCTCGCACACCAATGGCATTCGGCAACGGCCGAACGACGAGAACTGTGTCACACATCACGTCGCCTGAGAACCATTAATTGATAAGTTGACCATCTCCGGCCAGACCGCTTTTCGATCTTCGAAAGAAAGCGGGCGCGCCGAGCTTTCCGAGGCCATTTGAATTCTGCGCCGAAAAAGTTCTCGCCAAGGGGACCGGGTCGCGCCGAGGCGTGGCGCCACCCGGTTCGGATTCCTCGCCGGACCGCCTCCGCGCCCGCCTTTGTCAGTTCGGGGTGAGAGGGCCGGGGCGGTTCATCACTTCTTTCGTAGGGTTCCCCGGCCGCTCCTGCCACTGTTGCGTCACCGAAGCGACCCCCAGAGAGGCCGTCTGATGAACGACGTAACGCGCAGGTGCTTCCGGGGCCTGGCCCCCGCCGTCGGACTGGCGGCCGTGCTCATGGCGACCGCCGTACCGGGGCACGCGTCCCCCGTCCTCGCCCTGGTGGCCGGACCTGCGCTCGCCAACCCGTACCAGCGCGGGCCCGACCCGACCGACGCGTCCATCACCGCCGAGACCGGTCCGTTCAAGACCGCGTCGGTGGTCGTCCCGTCCAACACCGACCCGGGGTTCGCGGGCGGCACGATCTACTACCCGACCGACACCAGCCAGGGGACGTTCGCGCCGATCGTCGTCACGCCCGGCTTCGTGTCCCCGCAGTGGGCCATCTCCTGGTACGGCCCGCGGCTCGCGTCGCAGGGCTTCGTGGTGATGACGATCGACACCCTCGGCCTGTTCGACGTCGTGGACCAGCGCGGCAAGGAGATGCTCGCCGCGCTGGACTACCTCACCAACCGCAGCGCGGTGAAGGACCGCATCGACCCGACGCGTCCCGGCCTGATGGGGCACTCCATGGGCGGCGGCGGGGTGATCAGGGCGGCGGCCGAGCGTCCCGGCATCAAGGCCGTCGTCCCGCTGGCGCCCTGGGACCCCAACTCCAGCTACGCCTGGAACGTCAAGGCCGACACCCTGGTCGTCGGCGGCGAGAGCGACATGATCGCGCCGGTCGCCGCGAACGCCGAGCCGATCTACAAGGACCTGCGCAGCGCGCCGGAGAAGGCCTACCTGGAGCTGAGCGGCGCCGACCACGTCTTCGCCTTCAACCTTCCCAACACCACCATCGCCAAGTACGCCATCGCCTGGATGAAGCGGTTCCTCGACGACGACGTCCGCTACGACCGGTTCCTGTGCCCGGCGCCCGCGCCCGGCGGCGCCATCAAGCAGTACCAGGACACCTGCCCGAACGGCTGACCCGATCGTCACCCAATGCACCCGATTCCGCGCTCAGGGTTAACAACTGGGTGCTAAGGGGACGAATGGCCTTGGGGGCCTGGCGGGGCCAGGGTGATCCGGAATCCGCCTGATTCGGGATCCGCCTCGCGGGACGCGTCGCACGTCGGCAGCAGGCCGGTGCGCCGGTCCGGCCCCCGCCCGTCCCGGCTCACACGGAGAGGTGATCATGATGGCGAGAGAGCCCGGCCGAACCGGCCCGGCGGCCGCCTCGGACGCCAGCGAGACCATGCGGAACCCGAAGGCGACCAAGGAGGAGAAGGCCGCGGCCGCCAGCGCGCTGTCCCAGGCCGCCGACCGGCGCACCAAGAGCGGCGAGGAGGCCGCCGCGGAGGCCGCCGAGACGATGCGGAACCCGAAGGCCACCAAGGCCGAGAAGGCCGCCGCCGCGAGCACGCTGTCGCAGTCCAGGCCCGGCAAGTAGCCCCGGTCTGAACGAGCGGAAACCGGCCGTCCGGAGGGCAGCGTCCCCCGGACGGCCGGTCGCCTGCGTCTGCGAGCCCACATGGGCTGCGCCGCCGGTTATTGAGCCCGCAGCGCTGCGCCGCTGGTTACGAGGTGAGCACTTCCGGGGAGCCGAACCGCGTGCTGCCCGCCACCCAGATCCGTCCGGACGGCGCGACCGACAGGTCGTTCGTCCAGGTCTCGACCGGCGTGGTGAACGCCTGCCAGGTGCCGTTCGCGTAGCGCAGCGGCGGAGTGGGGTCGAGCTTCTCGGCGTAGTCCACGACCACGAGCGGGTTGCCGCCGGCGTCCAGGCGGACCTTCTGGCCGTCCCTGTTGAACGGCCCGGACGGTGCGGCCGTCCATGCCGTGCCGTTCCAGCGGTAGAGCGTGTTCCAGGTGAGCGCCCAGACCGTGCCGTCCGCAGCGGGCGCGACGCTGGAGACGCAGTAGTCGGTGGGCAGAGGCGGAAGTGCCGTCCAGGTGGAGCCGTTCCAGCGGAGCGCCAGCGATTCCAGGCGTTGCGTGGTGGTGTTGTAGCGGCAGCTTCCCGTCCACGCCTCGGTGCCGCTGCGCGCCTGGAGGTCTTGAAGGCCGTCCTGCAGTTGCCCGGCGAGCGGATCGGCCTTCCAGCCGTTGCCGACGCGCCGGAACAGCGAAGGCAGGAGTTCGTTGCCCTCGCCCTGCACCTCGATCTGGATCCACACCCCGGCCGGGCCCGCCCACAGGCGCGTCCACTCGGCGTAGGCGACCTCGGCCGGCGGGACGACCGGCCGGAACGCGGTGCCGTCGAACCTCGCCAGGTACAGGCGCTTGCCGTCCTGGACGCCCCACGCCCAGACCTCGCCGCCGTATGCGGCTACCTGCGCGATGTCGCCGTTTCCGGACCAGCCTTCGAGCGGGTACTCCTTCCACTCCGAGCCGACCCGCCGCCGCACCACCGGATTGCCGGTGTTGTCGCCGACGTGCCCCTGCCCACCGGCCACCCAGGCCTCGGTGTCGGAGACGGCGGCGACGCTGAACACGCGCGCACCGGGCCAGAGGAACGGCAGCGGCAGGTCCTTCAGGGCGGCCGGTGCGGCGGCCTGGGCGGCGGACGCGGGAACCAGCACGGCGGACGCGGCGGCCAGGAGGGCGGGCGCGACGGCCGTCCGGACGGCGAGGAATCTCATACCGGGATCATCGGCCGAGCGCCATAAAGACGCCAGTGTTTACTGGAAACCGATCCGCGCCGCACCCGGCCGGCCCGCGCCGCACCCGGACGGCCCGCGCCGCGTCAGCCGCCGTGCGGGCGGGACTCCGGCTCTTGCGGCTCCGCGCGATGGCGTGGAACGCTCGGCCGGATGTCCATCTTCGGAGGGTCGGAGCGCAGGCGGGCCGCGAGGCTGGAGGAGTGGGCCCTCGCCCACGGCTGGCTGTTCCGCGAGGGCGGCGTCGCCGCGCCGTGGGCGGCCGTCCTCGGCCGAAAGTGGCAGGACTTCACCGTTCTCCGGACGTTGACCGGCACGTTTGACGGCCCTCCGATCACTGCGGCCGACTGCCGCTTCACCGGGGAGTTCCACACACGTCCCGATCCGGGCTCGGTGGTCCGCACCTCCCGGCGGACGGCGCGCGTCTCGGTGTTCTCCGTCGCCGTGCCGGGCCGGTTCCCTGACGTCCAGGTCGACCGCATGGCGCGGCGGCCGCGCAACACGCTGGCCAACGCGATGATCGGCGGCCAGTTCGGGGAGTTCCTCGGCGAGGACTTCGACCGCATGTACCGCGTCACGTCACCGGACCTGCCCGCCGCGCGGCGCCTGTTCTCGCCCGCGCTCGTCCAGGCACATCTCGGACGCAGCCTGGACTCGTGGCGGCTGGCGGACGGTGAGCTGATCCACGTGACCGAGGGGCGGCTAGAGCCGGACAAGGTCCGGCGCGGCGCGGAGTGGGTGCGGTGGATGGCGGGCATGCTCGCGGGTCCGCCCTGACGTTCAGCGGGCCGGGCCGCCGGGGACGCGGTTGAGGAGGAGGTCGGAGGCGCGGGCGAGGACCTCGGCGCGAGTGCGGCCGGGATGGTCGGCGGCGAGGAACTGGCTGCCGATCGCCGCGCAGAACGCCAGCAGGCTGCGCGCCTCGATCTCGTCCGGGTCGTCGCAGAAGGTGCCGATCGCCTCGCGCAGCAGCTCCATGCGGACGTTGTCGACGCGGCGCAGGCGGTCGGCCACGTCCGGATCGCGGCGGGCCCAGTCGCGGACGGCCAGGTCGATGGGGCGCAGCCGCTCGGAGAAGGTGAGCCGTCCGGCCAGCCGGGCCTTGTCGGCGACGTCCCCGCCCTCGCGCTCGATCCGTTCGAGGACGTCGCCGGTGGTCTCGCGCTCCCAGGTGTCCAGCATCGCGTCCAGCAGCGCGTCCCGGTCGGCGAAGTAGCCGTAGAACCCGCCCTTGGTCACACCGAGCGACTTGGCCA
Organism: Actinomadura rupiterrae; assembly: GCF_024172125.1. GTDB lineage: Bacteria > Actinomycetota > Actinomycetes > Streptosporangiales > Streptosporangiaceae > Spirillospora > Spirillospora rupiterrae. The sequence continues at coordinate 123,798 of NZ_JAMZEA010000014.1, read as the reverse complement.
GCGCCTCGATCCGGACGGCGTCCACGCCCCCGGACGCCAGCGCCTCCAGCCCCGCCTCGACCCACTTCTCGCGCGGCGTCCGCAACGCCCCCATATCGTGCCCACCCCACCCGCGCCGGATCTCAGTTATACGCAATCGTATATCCCGCGCCGCCCGCCTCCCGCACATTGGGTGCCGGACGCCGTTCGGTGTGAACTGCGGGCCGGTTGTGGACTTCCGTTGCGGCGGGTGCCCGGCGATGGCCACGATGAGCCCCATGCGAGGCGGCAAGGGCCGATGGCCATGGGTGGTGGCCGCGGCCGGGCTCGCGGGACTGGCAGCCCTGCTGGCCGTGACGGCGCTCCCGCTCCGCGGCAAGGACGGGCTGCAGACCTCGGCCAACGTCGGGCAGATCACCGGCGTGGTGATCGCGGCGGTGGTCGCGGCCGTCCCGCTCATCCTGTGGGCCCGGCGCAGCAGCAGCGCGGCGCGCGCCGAGGCGGTCCCCGCCGCCGAGGCGATGCGGCGCGCCGAAGCCGTCCTGGCGGACGTCGTGGAGCAGCAGTGGGAGGACGAGGCGCGCCTGCGGTCGCTGTACGCGCCCGGCCCGATTCCGGTGCGCTGGCGCCTGGCCGTCCGCACCGGCCTGATGGACCAGGCCGACCCGGCGGAGCCTTGGACGGCGTCCAGCGCCGACGTCCCCGCGTTGGCGGCCCGGTTCCGGCGGCTACGGCGACGCCGGCTGGTGATCCTCGGCGGCGCGGGCACGGGCAAGACCACCCTGGCCGTCCAACTGCTATTGGAACTGCTGCAGACCCGCGAGCCGGGGGAGCCGGTGCCGGTGCTGCTCCCGGCCGCCGCGTGGGACACCACCCGGCATCCGCGCCTGGACACCTGGCTGGCCGAGCAGCTCCTGGCGGACTACCCGGCGCTGCGCGCCCCGGGGATCGGCGCGCGCATGGTCCGGGCGATGACCGCGCGCGGCCGGGTCCTCCCCGTCCTGGACGGCCTGGACGAGCTCCCCGCGCCCGCGCGCGCCGCGATCATCACGGCGCTGAACCGGTCGCTGGGCGCGGCGGAGCAGCTCATCCTCACCAGCCGCCTGGGCGAGTACCGCAGGGCCCTGCAGAACGCGGGCGCGGTGATCTCGTCCGCGGCGGTGCTGACGGCTCGGCCGCTGACCCCGTCCGCGGCGGCCGACTACGTGGAACGCAGCCTGCTCCCGCCGCTCGGACCGTCCTGGCGGCACGTCCTCGCCGCCCTGCGCGCAGCCCCCGCGCCCGGCACCGGTGACGCAGCGAGTGCGTTGGCGGCGATTGCCGCTACGCCGCTCGGGCTGTGGTTGCTGCGTGCCGTCTACACCGCCCCGGGCGCCGACCCCGCCGAGCTGACCGACGCGTCCCGGTTCCCCAGCGCCGCCGCGCTGCGCGCGCACCTGCTGGACGCGCTCATCCCCGCGATGATCGCCACGCACGAGCCCGCCAAGGACCCGGCCGAGCCGTTCCGCCATTCGACCGCCGACACCCGCCGCTGGCTCGGTTACCTGGCCCACCATCTCGCCGCCGGGCCCGACGCGTCTGGTGACGGGCAGGGGACCGGCGAGTTCGCCTGGTGGCGCCTCGCCGCCACCACCGGCGCCGTCTCTTCCGCCATGAGCGCGGTTTGCGGCCTCGCCGCGGCCGTGTTCTGCGGGATCACGGCCGGGGCCATGATCGAACCGTGGACGGGGCTCGCGGGCGGCCTGCTGTGCGGGATCATCGTCGGCGGACGGACGAAGATGGGCGAGCAGGATCTACCCGGCTATGCCGACCTGCGCAAACCCCCGCGCGAGCTGGTGAACGGAATCGCCGCGATGCTCGGGTTCGGGCTCGTCGGCGCGCTCGTGATGGGCGGTGGCGCGCTGCTCGCCGGCTCGGACGGCGCGCTTGGAGGCGGCCTCGCCGGGTTCGCGGCCGGGTTCGGGGGCGGGTTCGCCGGGTTCCTGACGGCGGTGGAGACGCCGGCGTCCGCGTTCCGTGCCGTGACTCCGACGTCCAGCCTGCGCGCCGACCGGACCATGAACCTGCTCCGCATCGGCGCCTCCGGCTTCCTGGCCGGAGCGCTCATGCTGCTCGCCGTGGCCATCACCACGAGGCGTCCGGGCGAGATGGCGATCGTGAGCGTGTTCGCGACGGCGACCGGGGCCATGGTCGCGACGACGGCGGGAAGTCACCGGGCCTGGTGGCTGTATGCGCTGGCCACCTGGCGGCTGAGCCGGGCGGGGCTGCTGCCGCGCCGGCTCATGCCGTTCCTGCGGGACTGCCACCGGCTGGGGTTGCTGCGCGCGGTCGGGCCGCTCTACCAGTTCCGCCACGCGGAGCTTCAGGCGCATCTGGCCGCTGACTACCGGCCGCCGATCTGAGGCGTACCTCTTCCCCCAGTTTCATTTTATATCACATTCGCGCGCCTCATGAGGCGCGAAAAATTGCCCCATACTTGCGGCCGTCGAGGACCGACACGACGAACGAGGGGCGACGGAATTGGGCTACGTGCTGGGTTTCGAGCAATGCGACCCGACGAATATCGCGGAGGTCGGCGGAAAGGGGGCGAACCTGGGGGAGCTCGCGCGCATCGACGGTATCCGCGTGCCCGACGGATTCTGCGTCACGGCCGACGCCTTTCAGCGCGTCGCGGCTCCCGCGATCGACGGCCTGCTCGAACGGCTGTCGGACGTGCGGCCGGACGACCGCGAGGCGATCCGGGTCCAGAGCGAGGAGATCCGCCGCGTCATCGAGGGCGTCGCGATGCCCGACGATCTCGTATCGGCGATCGGCGCGGCGTACGCGCGGCTCGGGGACGGCGCACCCCGCGCGGTCGGCGCGCCCTCCGCGGTCGGCTCACCCCGCGCGGCCGGCGTGTCCTGCGCGGTGCGGTCCAGCGCGACCGCCGAGGACCTGCCGTCCGCGTCGTTCGCCGGCCAGCAGGACTCGTACCTGAACGTCACCGGCCCGGCGGAGGTGATCCGGCACGTCCGGCGGTGCTGGGCCTCGCTGTTCACCGAGCGCGCCGTGACCTACCGGGCCCGCAACGGCTTCGACCACCGGAAGGTGCGGATGGCCGTGGTCGTCCAGCGGATGGTGTTCCCGGACGCCGCCGGGGTCATGTTCACCGCCGACCCGGTGACCTCGAACCGCAGGACCGCCACCGTCGAGGCCGCGTGGGGCCTCGGCGAGGCGCTGGTCTCCGGCCTTGCCTCCGGGGACGTCTACACCGTCCGGGACGACCAGGCCGTCGGCGCGGTCGTCGCCGCCAAGGAGCGGTCCGTCCAGGCGGCGGCGGGAGGCGGCACCCGGGAGGAGCCGGTCGCGCCCGCCTGGCGGACGCGGCGGGTGCTGACGGACGAGCAGGCCATCCGGCTCGTCCGGCTGGGACGCCGGATCGAGGCGCATTTCGGACGGCCCCAGGATATCGAGTGGTGCCTGGTCGACGATGACTTCCACGTCGTCCAGAGCCGTCCGATCACCACGCTGTTCCCCGTCCCGCCGACCGATGACGGGGAGAACCACCTGTTCGTGTCCGTCGGGCACGCGCAGATGATGACCGACGCGATCAAGCCGCTGGGCCTGTCGGTGTGGCAGCTGACCGCCGCGCATCCGATGCACGAGGCGGGCGGGCGGCTGTTCGTCGACATCGCCCCGATCGTGGCGGCGCCCGCCGGGCGCGCGGGCATCATGCGCACGCTGGGACGGTCCGACCCGCTCATCGGGGACGCGCTGCAGACCGTCCTGGACCGCGGGGACTTCCTCGCCTCCCGTCCGGACGCACCCGCCGACGCCTCCCGTCCGGACGCACCCGGCGGCGAAGGGAAGGCGCGTGCCGCGCTCGATCCGTTCGAGGCCGATCCGGCCGTCGTGCCCGTCCTGATCCAGGAGAACCGGGCGTCGGTCGCCACGCTGCGGCGCGAGATCCAGGGCCTGTCCGGGCCCGCGCTGCTCGACTTCATCCGGGCCGACCTCGCGGAGCTGCGGCGGGTGATGTTCGACCGGCGGAGCCACCAGGCGATCATGGCCGGGATGGAGGCGGCCTGGTGGCTGAACGAGCACCTGGAGGAGTGGCTGGGGGAGCGGAACGCGGCGGACGCGATCGCGCAGTCCGTCCCGCACAACGTCACCTCCGGGATGGGTCTGGCGCTGCTCGACGTCGCCGACGTCGTCCGTCCGCACCCGGACGCCGTGGCGTTCCTGCAGCGCGTCGTGGACGAGGGCCGCGAGGACGCCCGCTTCCTGGACGACCTGTCCGAATTCCCCGGCGGGCCGGAAGCGCGCGACGCCATCCGGAACTACCTCGACGAGTACGGCATGCGCTGCGCGGGCGAGATCGACATCACCCGGACGCGCTGGAACGAGCACCCCGCCATGCTCCTCCCCACGCTTCTCGGCCACGTCAGGAACTTCAAGCCCGGCGCCGGAAAGCAGCGCTTCGCACAAGGGCTCCAAGAAGCGCGGCAGAAAGAAGCGGAACTGCTGGAACGCGTCCGTGCGCTGCCAGATGGGGAACGCAAGGCCGAAGAGACGAAACAGATGATCGACCGCGTCCGCGCATTCGCCGGATACCGCGAATATCCCAAGTACGGGATGGTGAGCCGCTACTCCATCTACAAGCAGGCGCTGCTGGGGGAGGCCGACCGCCTCGTCCGGAGCGGCGTCCTGCGCGAGCGCGACGACATCTTCTTCCTCCGGTTCGAGGAGCTGGAGCAGGTGGTGCGCACCGGCGAGGCGGACGCCGGACTCATCCGCGAGCGGCGCGCGGAGTTCCGGACGCAGGAGGCGCTCACCCCGCCCCGGGTCCTCACCTCGGACGGCGAGACGATCACCGGCCGGTACCGGCGCGACAACCTCCCGCCCGGCGCGCTGGTCGGCCTCCCGGTCTCGTCCGGGACGGTCGAGGGGCGGGCCCGCGTCGTCACCGACATGGCCCGCGCCGACCTCGAAGCGGGCGACATCCTGGTCACCGCGTTCACCGACCCGAGTTGGACGCCCCTGTTCGTCGCCGTCGCCGGACTGGTGACCGAGGTCGGCGGGCTGATGACGCACGGCGCGGTGATCGCCCGCGAGTACGGCCTCCCGGCCGTGGTGGGCGTCGAGGGCGCCACCCGCCTGATCAAGGACGGGCAGCGCATCCGCGTGCACGGCACGGACGGCCACGTCCAGATCCTCGACTGACCCTCTGACCGCGCGGCGCCCGTCACCGACCGTCCAGAAGCTCCGCGATCCGCGCCTGGTCGGACGCGGACGGAGCGAAGGTGACGACGCGCTGCTCGGGGTCGTCGGCCAGCTGCAGGACGACGTGGTGCAGGGCGATCTCGCCCAGCTCCGGATGCCGCAGCAGCTTCACGCCCGAGCGGAGCGGGGTGATCTCGTGCTGCGGCCACCAGGCCCGCACCTCCGGGCTCACCGCGCGGAGGCGGTCGAGCAGCTCACCGAAGCCGGGGTCGCCGGGGAACCGCGCGGCGGACGCCCGGAACCGGCCGAGCAGCGCGGCCGCCTCCCGCTCCCACTCGACCAGGACCTCCCGTGCCGAGGGCGCGGTGAACATCCACCACACCATGTTGCGTTCCTCGGGCGGGAGGGCGGTCCAGTCCGTCCACAATGCCCGCGCTGCACGGTTCGATGCCAGGACGTCCCACCGGCGGCCCGTGACGTAGGTCGGGCACGGATCGAGCCTGTTCACCAGGGCGACGACCTCGTTCGACAACGACTCGCCGATGACCGGAGGCGGCGTCGCGGGCGCGCCGTGGATGAGCTCGTGCGCATGCGCGCGTTCGGCCGGGTCCAGCCGCAATGCCTCCGCGAGCGCGTCGATCACCTGGCGGGACGGGCGCGTCTCCCGGCCCTGCTCCAGGTAGGCGTAGTACGTCGCCGAGATGGCGGCGAGCTGCGCCACCTCCTCGCGCCGCAACCCGCGCGTCCGGCGGCGCGTCCCCGCGGGCAGGCCGACATCGGACGGCTGCAACCTCTCGCGCCGCGAACGCAGCAGGTCGCCGAACTCCTTGGCCCGCAACACCTCGGTCCGCGTCTCGCGCGCCGCCTCGGCCCGCTTCTCGCGGGGCGCCTCCGGCCGCGCCTCGGCGTGGGATTCGGTGCGCTGCTCGGTCATCCTGGTACTCCCATGACGAGTAGTGGCCCACTGTGGATGGGCCCTCGGGCCCCTGCCACACTCGGGGCCCATGAAGTTCCGCACCCTCGGGCCGGAAGGCCTCACCGTGTCGGCGGTCGGCCTCGGCTGCATGGGCATGTCCCAAGGCTATGGGGACGCCGACGACACCGAGTCGATCACCGCCGTGCACCGGGCCGTCGACCTCGGCGTCACCTTCCTCGACACCGCGATGAGCTACGGCAGCGGCCACAACGAGGAACTGCTCGGCCGGGCGCTCGCCGGACGCCGCGACCAGGTCGTCCTGGCGACCAAGTTCGGGATCGTGCGGGGCGAGGACGGCGTCCGCGTGGACGCGCGGCCGGAGCGCGTCCGCGCCTACTGCGAGGCGTCGCTCGCGCGCCTCGGCATCGACCGCATCGACCTGTACTACCTGCACCGCGTCGACCCGGACGTCCCGATCGAGGAGACCGTCGGCGCGATGGCCGAGCTGGTCGAGGAGGGCAAGGTCCGCTACCTCGGGCTGTCCGAGGCGAGCCCGGACGAGCTGGAACGCGCCGCCGCGACCCATCCGATCAGCGCCGCGCAGTACGAATGGTCCTTGTGGTGGCGGGACATCGAGGACGACGTCGTCCCCACGGCCCGCCGCCTCGGCATCGGCCTCGTCCCCTACAGCCCGCTCGGACGCGGCTTCCTGACCGGCGCGCTCACCACCGGCACCATCGGCGCCTCCGACTTCCGCCGCAACGACCCCCGCTTCCAGGGCGAGAACCTGAAGCGCAACGAGGAACTCGTCGCCGAAGTGCGCCGGCTGGCCGCCGAGCACGACGCGACGCCCGCCCAGCTCGTCCTCGCCTGGCTGCTGGCCCAGGGCGACGACGTCGTCCCGATCCCCGGGACGCGCCGCGCCGACCGGATCGCCGAGAACGCCGGCGCCTCCGAGATCGTCCTGACCGAGGCGGACCTCGCGCGGCTCGAAGCGGTCCTGCCCCGCGACGCGTGGTCGGGCGACCGCCAGTCGTTCGCCGCCTACCGGACGGCGCGCCCGTCCAGGTGAGCCAGGGAACCCACTACCACCGCATCGCCGGCCAGAGCCTCGGCCGGCTCGCGGCGCTGAGCGACGGGATCTTCGCCGTCGCGATGACGCTGCTCGTGCTCGACCTCAAGGTCCCGGCCGAGCAGGCCCTGCACGCCCGGTTCCTCTGGGCGGACGGGGCCGTGGGCGCCGAACGCCCGGTGTGGCACCTGCTCGGCCACGTCGGCCCGCAGCTGCTCATCTGCTTCCTGGGCTTCCTGACCCTCGGCATGTTCTGGGTCGGCCAGCAGGCCCAGCTCGGGCTGCTGGAGCGCGGCGACCGGAACCTGGCCTGGATCCACGTGCTGTTCCTGTTCGGGGTCTCGCTCGTCCCGTTCGCGACGGCGCTGCTGGCGGCCTTCACCGCCTCGCGGCTGGCGCTGCTCGTCTACTGGACCGACCTGCTGTTCCTCGGCGTCGTCCAGCTGGCGGGGCTCCGCTACGCCGAGCGCGCGGGCCTGCTCCGCGACGGGACCGCCCCCGCCGACGTGTCGGCCATCCGCCGCCGCATCGCCGTCGTCCAGGGGCTTTACGCCCTCAGCGTCGTCCTGTGTGTGGTCGACACCTACGTCAGCATCGCCCTGATCATCCTGCTGCAGTTCAACAGCGCGATCTCACCCCCGATCCGTCCCCTGAACCGCTTCTAGGAGGCGCGGGGTGGCCCGCGTCCCGCGCCGGTCACCCCAGGGGACGCTACGGCTTGACGCCGACCCCCGCGAGGAGCCATCCGGACGGCGGGTCGAAGGGCCGGTCCGGACGCCATTCGGGGGCGTAGACGAGGCCCGGTTCGACCAGGTCCAGCCCCTCGAAGTACCCGGCGATGGCCTCGCGCGGCCGGAGCGTCACCACGACGCCGTTCTGCCGCACCAGCTCGTCGGCGATGGCGCGCTCCTCCTCGCTGAGGTTCTCGTCGAGGAAGTCGCAGACGGCCAGGTGGCTGCCGGGCGCCATCCGGTCGCGGAACGCGCGGACGACGGCGTGCGGGTCGTCCTCGTCGGGGATGAGGTCCAGCATCGAGATCATCAGCACCCCGACCGGACGGTCGAAGTCGATCAGCCGGGCGACGTCCGGATGGTCCAGGATCGCGCCGGGGTCCCGGGCGTCGGCGTGCAGGACGGTCGCGTTCGGCACCGCGTGCAGGAGCGCGCGGTAGTGCACCACCGCGACCGGATCGTGGTCGACGTAGACGACGCTCGCGGACGGGTCGGCGCCGTGCACGACCTCGTGCACGTTGCCGCGTCCGGGCAGCCCGCAACCGATGTCGAGGAACTGCCTGACACCCGCGTCCAGCAGGTGCCGGACGGCGCGGCGCATGAACTTGCGGTTCTCGCGCGGGAGCAGCCGGGCCGCGGCGAGCCGCTCGAACGCCTGCATCGCGACGTCCCGGTCCTTGGAGTAGTTGTCCTTGCCGCCGAGCGAGAAGTCGTAGATCCGGGACGAGGCAGGACGGTCCAACCCGTGGTCGGGCTGGTCGTGACGGGGCATGGGCGTCCCCTCGATGGGCGGGGGAACCGACCCGCGCGGCGGCGGGGCGGGACCTTCGGGAGGACTGCTCAGCGTAGCGGGACGGTCCGGGTTCTGTCGCGAACCCGCCTAAAACGGTCCAACCACGCCCCGCCCGACCCGCCGCCGGGCCCGGCCCGGGCCTCGCGCGGCCCGGGCACCGCCGCTAGGGCTTGAGGACGATCTTGCCGCGGGTGTGCCGGCGCTCCACCTCGCGGAAGGCGTCCTGGACGCGGTCCAGCGGGTAGGTCGCGGCGATCGGGATCTCCAGCTCGCCCGCCCGGATGAGGTCGGCCAGCTCCACCAGCACCTCGATCCGCGCGGCCTGCGCGTTCCCCGCCGTCTTCGCGCCGTACTCGGCCGCCGCCTCGTAGTTGACGAAGGTGTTGATCCGCTCGGGGGAGACGCCCAGCTCGATGGCGAGCTCGACATAGTCGTCCCCGAAGGTGTCGATGAAGGCGTCGACGTTGCCCGCGACCGCCTTGATCCGGTCGGCGACGCCCTCGCCGTAGGTCACCGGGATCGCGCCCTGCGCCCGCAGCCACTCGTGGTGCCGCTCGCTCGCCAGACCGATCACCGTCGCCCCGGCGCGGCGCGCCAGCTGGACCGCGATCGACCCGACACCGCCCGCGGCGCCGGAGACCACGACGGTGTCGCCCGGACGCGGACCGACCGCCTCGACCGCCGCGTAGGCCGTCGTCCCGGCCACATACAGCGACCCGGCCTGCTCCCACGGCAGGTCCGCCGGGCGCCGGGCCAGCTGGGACGCCTCGACCACGACGTACTCGGCGTGGCTGGCGCGCAGGTCCGTGAACCCGAAGACCTCCTCGCCGGCGGCGAACCCCTCGGCGTCCTCGACCACGACCCCGGCCAGGTCGCTGCCCTGCCCGGACGGGAACGTCGCGGGCCACCGGTCGTGCAGCGCCCCGACCCGGATCACCGCCTCGCCCGGGTTGATCGCGGCCGCCACGACCTTCACCAGCACCTGGCCCGGCCCGGCGACCGGCCGCTCGACCTCGTCCACCCGCAGGACGTCGATCCCGCCGTACTCATCGAAACGCACTGCCTTGGCCATTTTCGGACCTCCGTTTTCTCGGTTCGCCCCCTACGTTGCCCGCGGGCGCCGAACCGCGAAATCGGACCGGTCTCCCTAGGATCGGCGATCCCAGGCTGCGCCGCCGGAGCAGTGGCCAGAAGGCGCGATGATGGACATATGGACATGGACCGCGCACAGCTGGCCGACTTCCTGCGCCGCTCGCGGGAGCGCCTGCGCCCGCACGAGGTCGGCCTCGCCGCCGGACCGCGCCGCCGCACCCCCGGCCTGCGCCGCGAGGAGGTCGCGCAGCTCGCGGGCATGTCGGCGGACTACTACATGCGCCTGGAGCAGGCCCGCAGCCCGCAGCCGTCCCTGCAGATCCTCGCCGCCCTGTCCCGCGCGCTGCGGCTCAGCGACGACGAGCGCGACCACCTCTACCTGCTCGCCGGCCACCACCCGCCCGCCGGACGGTTCGCCGGCGAGCACGTCCGGCCCGGCCTGCTGCACCTGCTCGACCAGCTGACCGAAACCCCCGCGCACGTCACCAACGACATCGGCGACCTGCTGGCCCGCAACACCATGGCCGAGGCCCTGCTCGGCTGCATCTGCTCCGTCCGCGAGCAGGACCGCAACTACGTCTGGCGCTGGTTCACCGACCCCGCCATCCGGACGATCTACGACGACGAGCAGCGCGAGGAGCAGAGCCGCGAGCACGTCGCCGCCCTCCGCGCCGCCTGCGCCCGCCGCGGCGGCGACGAGCCGTCCACCCGCCTGGTCGCCCGCCTGCGCGCCACCAGCGAGGAGTTCGCCCGGCTCTGGGACCTGCACGAGGTCGCCGTCCGCCGCAGCAGCCGCATGCGCGTCGACCACCCCGCCGTCGGCCCCCTCGACCTCGACTGCGAGGTCCTGCTCAGCCCCGCCGAGGACCAGCGCCTCGTCATCTTCACCCCCGCCCCCGGCACCAGCACCGCCGAACAGCTCAGCCTCCTCCGCGTCCTGGGCCACGACGCCTTCGGCCGCCCGGCGGCCCCCGCCCACCGCTGATCACGAGCCGGCCGCATCCTCTAGGGTTGCTGCCATGCCCGACCGCCCCACGATGGAACCGGCCGCCTTCCATGCCGCGCTCGGCGACCAGTTCGAGACCTTCCTCGACGAGCACCGCGCGCACATGCACGCCTCCCTGGACGGCCTGACCGAGGAGCAGGCGCGCCGCTCGCTCGTCGCGTCCAAGACCACCCTGCTGGGACTGGTCAAGCACGCGACCTTCGTGGAGAAGGTCTGGTTCGACGAGGCGGTCACCTGCCGCCCCCGCAGCGAGATCGGCATCCCCGAAACGCCGGACGAGTCGTTCGACCTCCACCCCGGCGACACGGTCGAGTCCGTCCAGCGCGCCTACCGCGAGGCCTGCGCCGCGTCCCGCCGGGCCACATCGGCCCTGAGCCTGGACGACACCCTGCACGGCAACCGCCGAGGCCCCCTACCCCTCCGCTGGATCTACCTCCACATGCTCCGGGAACTATCCCAACACTGCGGCCACGCCGACATCCTCCGCGAACAAATCCACGCCGACCCCCACCCCGCCTAACCCCGCCCCGCGGAACCGCCACCAGTCCCGCGCGGCCGCCCAGCCCCACCCCGCACACCCCTGCCGCCACCAGCTCTGCGCCAACGCCCAGCCCGCCCCGCACACGCCTGCTCCGCCAACACCCTCCCGAGCCCCACCTCCGAACATCGAGCTGCTCGCGAACGCCGCCCGCCCCCTCCCGCGCACCACCGCGCCAGCCTCCGCCCACCGGAGGCCGCCGATGAACCAGTTCGCCAGCCACAGACCAGACCCACGGCAACCACCCGACCCCGCCACCCGGGCCAAGCGCTGGCCCACTTCCACCCGCACGCCACCTACCAAGCGATCCGGCGCGCGCCAACCGGGATTCACGGCGACCAACGGCCCGCGGCACGTTCACCCGCGGACCAACGAGCACTGAGCGGAAAGCCAGCCAGTCGGACGCGTGCCACCCAAGCCGAACCTCCGCCCGAAGCCGCATCGATCGCCCCAACGCCTGCATGAGGCTCTCCATCAAGTGATTGACGGAGACCGTAATCGGGCTCTAGGTTGGCGGCATGAGCGGGGACTCCGCGCGTGAGCGGATTCTTGAGGTCGCCACCAGGCTCTTCGCCGAGCTGGGGTTCGACGGGACGTCCACGCGGTTCATCGCGGAGGCGGCCGGGCTGAACATCGCCACGGTCGCCTACCACGTCGGCAACAAGCGGGACCTGTACCTGGCCGTCATGGAGCGGGCGCACCAGCGGGAACGCGCCGCCCTGGAGCAGGCGACCGCGGACATCACCCCGGACGTCGCGGGCGTGCTCCGCCTGCTCGACCGGTATGTCGACTTCTGCGCCGACAACCCCGACATCCCGGCGCTGTGGATGCACCGCTGGCTATCGGACGCCTCGGACGTCGCGCACCTGGAGAACGCCTACGTCCAGCCACTGATGGAGATGGTCGCGGACGCCGTCGGCAAGGCCGCCGGAGACGATGTCGACATCGAGTACCTGGTGTGGAGCGTCATCTGGTGCACGCACGGTTTCGCGCGCGGCGGCGTGCTGCGCGGCGACGGCGAACGTCACCGCATGGACGACCCGAGCGCCCTGATCCGCTTCCGCGCCCACATGCGCCGCATGGTAACCGCCACCCTAGGCCTCTCCCCATGACCACCCCCTGGCCCCCAAACCAAGCAACCCCAGCCAACGCGACCGCGCCGATCCGCCTTCAGCCGCGCCTACGGCCCACGCCGGCCATCCCTCGGGACGCTCCCCGCGCCCGCCCCGCCGCCCCTACGGCGAACCGCGCAGAACGACGCGACCACACCGATCCTTCTCCGCGCCCACACGTGGTGAGAGATGAGTTTCACTGTCAGCCGCTCCCCATGACCGTCCACACACGCCGATGCCAAGCAGCACCAGATGACGCGGACGTGCTGTTCAGCTTGCGGTTGCGCTCGCAGCCCGCGGCTACCACCGTCCAGAACGCTTCCCATGCCCGAGTTGGCGCCCCAGCGGCGAACGGGCCTGGACGATGCCAGCACGCTGGTTGCTCCCCGCGTCCACACTCGATGCGAGGCGACTGCCACCCGCAGCTGCTCCCCATGAGTGGCCTGCCGCATCGGTCGCGAACGGCACCGGACGAACGACCCGAGCGCGCCGTTCTGCTTTCGGCTGTGTATGCGGCGCATGTTGACCGCGTCCCTGCCGCTCGCCCTGCCGCCGTGGCGAGTAGTAGCGGATGCGAAGGCGCTCATCTGGTTCCGGGCTGGATGCGACGCATGGCGCTTGTGCCATTGGGAGTTGTGTCGTGACCGGGTCGCTGCGCCGGCGGTCGGTAGCGGACGGTGCGACGGCTTTGGTCTCCTTCCGGGGGCGCACGGGACGGCTGGTGAGGGCGTCCTTGGGAGTCGGGGCGTGAGTCGGCTGTCGCGGCGGCGGCTGCTTGGCTACGGGATCGGCTCGGTGGGGACGGGCGTGTTCTCGGCCGTGCCCGGACTGCTCCTCCTCTACTACCTGACCGACGTCATGGGCGTTGCCGCAGGGATCGCGGGCGCCGTGCTGGTCGTCCCCAAGGCTTGGGATGTCCTGCTCAACCCGGTTGTCGGGGCTGCGAGCGACCGGGAGGCCGTCCGCACGGGGCGCCGCACTCGGCTGCTGCTGATCGGGGCGCTGAGCCTGCCGCCGCTGTTCGCCGCCATGTTCGCTGCGCCCATCGGGGGAGCGGGGTTCGCCGCAGCTTGGTGTGGAGTGGCGTTCCTGCTCGCGGCCAGTGCGTTCGCCTGCTTCCAGGTTCCCTACGTCGCGCTGCCCGCCGAAATCTCCGAGGTTCCCGCCGAACGGGGCCGCGCGATGGCGTGGCGGATCGTCTGCCTGACGGTCGGGATCCTCCTCGCCGGCGGTGCGGCCCCCGCGCTGTCGGACGCAGCCGGGGGAGGACGCGGCGGGCACGCCGTCATGGGCGTGACAGTCGGGCTTCTCATGGGCGCGGCGATGGTGGTCAGCGCACTCGCCACGCGCTGGATTCCGGCGCGTCCGGGTCCGCGCCCACTCGGCCTGGTCGCCGCGCTCCGCGCAGCCCGAGGCAACCGCCCGTTCTTCGCGCTGCTCGGCGCGTTCGCCACGCAGTCCCTCGCCGTCGCGGTGATGCTGGCCGGAGCGCCCTACATAGCGGTGTACCGGCTGGACGACCACGGCCTGACCTCGGTCATGTTCGTGTGCATGGTCGGGCCGAGCGCGTTCGCCGTCCCGCTGTGGCGGAGACTGGCCGCGCGATACGGACACGTGGGCTGCTACCTGGCCGCGGTCGCCCTGTTCGCCGCGGCGGACGCCGCGCTGATGCCCGCCATCACGTCCGGATCGAGAGCGCTCGTCCTCGTGCTGACGGCTCTGGTCGGCGTTTGCTACGCCGCACTGCAACTGCTGCCATTGTCGCTGCTGCCCGAGACCGTCCGAGCTGATGCCGGACGCACCGGACAGGCGCAGTCCGGCGCGTTCACCGGCATCTGGACAGCCGCCGAGACCGGCGCGATGGCCCTCGGCCCGGGTGTATTCGCGCTGATCCTCGCGGTGACGTCGTTCCACTCGTCCGACCTGGACGCGCCGGTCCGGCAGCCGGGCTCCGCGCTGACCGGACTGACCGGGGGATACACCCTGGTCCCGGCCGCCCTCCTGCTGCTGAGCGTCCCGATGCTGCTGGCCTACCGGAGCCTCGCCGCCGCCCACCAACCGACCAGGGAGCCCCTGCCCGATGCCGCCTGAATCCGACCCACCCGAGACTGTCTCGCCTGAGACCTTCTCTCGCGAGACAACCCCACCGGTTTCCATCTCAGCTGAGACGGTCTCGTCCGAGACGGTCTCACCTGATCCCACCCCTTCGAGCGCGATCACAACCGAGCCCGTCCCGACCGAGCTCGTGGCGTCCGAGCCCATCCTGGGCGAAACCGTCGCATCGGAACCGGTTCCCGACAGGGCCGCACCTACTGGGCTCGTCCCGAACGGGACTGTCTCAGATGAACCCGTCTCGGACGGGATGGTCTCGAACGAGTCTGTCTCCAGCGGAACTGTCTCATCTGAACCCGTCCCGAGCGAGGTGGTCTCGATGGGATCTGTCTCGCGTGAGACGGTCTCCGCTGAGTCAGTTTCAGGTGAGACCGTCTCGGGTGAAACCAATTCCGTTGGGACGGCGTTGCCCGAGGCTGGACGTTCGGCGACCGAGGTTCTCGCTGAACTCGCGCGCCTTCGCGAAGCGGATCTGCCCGTACGCGGCGGCCGGGTCACGGCCTACGTCTATGACACTGGACGGGACGCCGTGCACGACCTCGCAGCGACCGCGCATCGCGAGCTGCTGGAGGTCAACTGCCTGGACCCGACCGCGTTCCCCAGCATCGTCGCGCTGGAGCGCCAGATCGTCGCGGCCGTCGCGTCACGCCTCGGCGGCGACGCGTCCACGCCCGGCATCTTCACCAGCGGCGGCACCGAGTCGATCATGCTCGCCGTCAAGGCAGCCCGAGACGCACGAACCATCACGTCCCGGCCCCCCGCACCCCAGCCACCCGGAGCCGAGCCAACCGGGTCCCAGCCGCACGTTTCTCCGCTACCCGTCTCTCAACCGCAGGTGCCGCAACCTCCCGCACCGCAACCTCCCGCACCGCAGCCGCGCGCACCTCAGTCGCACGTGCCGGAGCCGGACGCGCACGCGTCCCAGACGCACGTGTCTCCGCTGCCCGTGTCTCAGCTGCAGGTGCCGCAGCCTCCCGTACCGGAACCGCGCGCACTCCAGTCGCATGTGCCGGAGCCGGACGTGCTGGACGCGCACGCGTCCCAGACGCACGCGTCCCAGACGCACGTGTCCGCGCCACCCGTGTCTCAGTCGCAGGTGCCGCACCCTCCCGCACCGCAGCCGCGCGCACCTCAGTCGCATGTGCCGGAGCCGGACGTGCTGGACGCGCACGCGTCCCAGACGCACGTGTCTCCGCTGCCTGTGTCGCGGCCTCCTGCGGTGGAATCGCGCGCACCCGAGTTGCACGTGTCGCAGCCAGCCGCGCCCCGGCCTCCCGCGAACCTGCATCCCGAACGGGAAGCAGCCGCACCTCACCCTCTCGCGGCCCAGTCCGGCCCTGGCACGTCCGGCCCGGGTGCGCCCAGCCTGGATGCGTCCGGTCCTGGCCCGTCCGGGCCTGACACGTTCGGCCCTGGCGCGTCCGGGCCGGGCGTGTCTGGCGTGGGTGTGGCCGGGCGGGGTTCGTCCGGTGCTGGTTCGTCTGGTCTTGGGGCGGGCCCGTTGGGGGTGAGCGGGCCGGAGGTGTTGGGGCCAGGGGCGCTTGGACAGGGGCGGGGGGAGATTGTTGTGCCGGCGACTGCGCATCCGGCGTTTCGGAAGGCGGCGCACTATCTTGGCGTGGACGTGGTGACCGTCCCGGTCGATCCCGAGACGTTCCGCGCGGATCCGGATGCCGTGCGCGATGCGATCACGCCGCGGACCATCCTGGTTGTCTGCTCCGCGCCGTCCTACCCGCAGGGCGTCATGGACCCGGTCGAGGAGATCGCTGCGATCGCTGCCGACGCGGGAGTGCTCTGCCACGTGGACGCGTGCGTCGGCGGTTGGGTT
The DNA here is from genome assembly GCF_024172125.1 of Actinomadura rupiterrae. GTDB lineage: Bacteria > Actinomycetota > Actinomycetes > Streptosporangiales > Streptosporangiaceae > Spirillospora > Spirillospora rupiterrae. Next base: position 107,417 of record NZ_JAMZEA010000014.1, on the reverse strand, counting down.
CTGCCGTGGCTGCGCGAGCAGGGACGCGACGTCCCGCCGTTCGATTTGTCCGTGCCGGGCGTCACGTCTCTGTCTTGTGACCTGCACAAGTACGGGTACGCGCCGAAGGGGGCATCGGTCGTGCTGTTCGCGGACGAGGCGTTGCGCCGACGCGCCTACTACGCGTCCGCCGAATGGCCCGGCTACACGGTGATCAATGCGACCGTGCAGAGCAGCCGCAGTGCGGGTCCGCTCGCCGCGGCCTGGGCGACGCTGCGGACGCTCGGCGCGGACGGATACCGCGAGCTGGCCGCGTCCGCGATGGCGGCGGCCGACCGGCTGCGCGAGGGCGTCGCGGCGATCCCCGGTCTCCGGGTGCTCGGCGATCCGGCCGTCCCGCTCGTCGCGGTGACCTCCGACGATCCCGCGCTGGACGTCTTCGTCCTCGCCGACGAGGCCCGCGCGCGCGGCTGGTTCTTCCAGCCGCAGCTCGGCTACCAGGGGATTCCGGCCAACCTGCACTTCACGCTGACCGGCGTCACCGACGTCGAGGCCCTGCTGGCGGCGCTCGCCGAGGCCGCCGAGGCCGCGCGCGAGGCAGGCCCGCCGGACGTCCCGTCCGACCTGGTCGACGCGCTGCAGGCCCTCGACCTGGACGCCATGACCGACGCCGAATTCGCCGGCCTCCTCCAAGCCGTCGGCGTCGAGCTGGACGGTCCCGGCGAGCCGGAGATGGCCTTCGTCAACACCGTCCTGAACGCGCTCCCGCCCGCCACCCGAGAGGCTCTTCTGATTCGCTTCCTCTCCGTTCTCTACTCGGATGCGCTCTGAGCCGTCAGCCGCCGTCGAGCGGCGTCCTCTGAGCGGTCAGCCCCCGGCGAGTGACGCCGTCTGAGTGGTCAGCCTCCGGCTAGTGGCAGGAGTTTGATGAACACCAGGTCGGGGTTCGCGGTCAGGTCGACGGACTCGTCGAGGTCGTCGATCTGGCGGTCCCCGGCCAGCATGAAGAAGCCGTTGCGCCGGAACGACTCCTCGGCGATGTCCGCCTGGCGTTCCCAGTCGAGGACGCGGGGCTCGCGCAGGCGGTATCCGTTCAGCTCGATCTCGGCGTCGTCCGGCCTGACCAGGCCGTTGAAGCGGTTCGTGGGCCTTGCGTTGTGCCGGGCGACCTCCTCGCGGACGCGGAGCCGGATCAACTCCCGGACGGTCATCGAGGCGGGCAGCCCGGTGACCTGGAACTCGGCCAGGGACGCGCCACCAGCGCTCTCGTCGCGGAAGGTGACGGCGGTCATCGCGCCCCCCGGGTGATCTGGGCCAGGATCGAGGTGTCGTCGATCCGGGAGTCGGCGGCCAGCAGGGCGGCCTTGCTGAGGATCAGCGACAGGCGCTCGTCCTCGAAGGGCAGGAAGACGCGTCCCGCGCCCGTGCTCTTGCCCTGGACGATGCACAGGTAACTGTCGTCGGGCTCCATGAGGATGTTCGCCGACCCCAGATGGATCTTGTAGGTGCGCAGGTCGCCGCGGACTCGCAGGTAGCGGTCGTGCAGCTCGCAGCGGTCGGCGATCTTCAGGCGCGGGACGATCCGTTCGAGCGCGGCCCTGCGGGTGCGGGCGCTGTCGGTCAGCTCACCGAACGCCGTCGTCCGCCAGTATCCGGCGAAACGGTCGTCGCCGTGGTCGAGCCAGTCGGGGTCGGCGGCGATCGAGGTGACGCCGACGAACAGGTCCGCATCGCGCATCGCCTCGCTGAACACGACCTGCGGGACATCGGCCAGCTCGGCCTCCGCCCAGCCCTTGCCCGCGCGCCGCCGGAACCTCACCTGGTCGGTGGACGCGTGTTCGGGAGCCACGTCGAACGCATCCGTCGCCGGGACATGGTCGAAGACCGCTTCCCAGCGGCCGTCGTCGAAGGTCCCGCGCGCTTCACCGAACGCCCCGGCGTAGTGGGGCCCGAGGTAGTTGGACCGCCAGCCGCGTTCCTTGGTCAGCGCGTAGAAGCGGTTGTAGTGGACGATGTGGCCGGCGAGGCGATTCGAGTACGTCCCGGTCGCCTCCTCGGCGGGTGTGAGCAGGTAGATCTCCCGGAAGGCCTGCTTGAACGGCTGGCGGATCTCCCTGTCGGTGATCGTCGTCCGCCAGGCCCGGATCTCATCAGGCGTCCGGCGAACCGGATGCCACAACCGCACCCGCAACCCGCCACCGGACGCATCGCCCCCGCCGCCGATCGGCGCGTCCCCGGCCACCGCTGACACGTCGCCGGTCGGTGCGTCGTCCGAGGCGGCGGGCGCGTCTGACGCAGGCAGGGCATGGAGCGGCGTGCCGGGGCTGTCGCCGGGGAGGGCGGCGTGCCACTCGCCCGTCTCGTCCTCGAACTCCCAGATCAGGGCGCGAGCGATGACGCCGACCAGCGGGTGGTCGCGATAGTGCCGGGCCCATTCCTCGTACGGCCACTCGGCATCGGTGGCGGACATCAGCGCCTCGATGCGGCGGCGCTCGACGGTCAACGCACCGCGAACCTCCTTGGCCAAGGACTTCAACGCGCCGAGCTCCGGCGCGTCCTTGATGGCTGCGGGCGCAGTACGGCGTGGCTGCTCGCCGGGCGCGGCGTAACTCAGACGGACGGTCGTGGCGTTCTCGATCGCAAGGGTGACGCGGTGCTCGCCGACCTCGCGGGTGAGGGTGCCGCCGGGGGACAAACCGTGATCGGGGACGGCGCGTTCGATCAACTGGCGGCGCGTGACACCCTGGCGGGCGGCGGCCGTCTCGATCGCGGCGTCGAACTGCTTGCGCAGCGTCTTGTGGCGGATGCGCCGGTCCAGGTCACTGAGGGCTTCCAGCCCGGCCGGGGCGTCCACCGCGCCGAGCGCGTTGAGCGTCGCGCCGGCCAGCATCGCGTCCCACGAGACGTACTGCTTGAAGTTCCCGGTCAGCAGGACGAGCCGGTGCAGATCGGACACCGCGCTCGCGCCACTGGTCAGCGCGGCGGCCCAGACCACGCCGCAGGCCAGCGCCTTGTGATCCGGATGGACGAAGTGACCGTGGCCGCCGTCATACGCGTCCGCCCCGAACGGCGCTTGCTCGGTCGCGAGAACGTGCAGGGACGCGGCAAGAGCGCCCACGGCCCCAGCGCCCTCGGCCAGGGACGCGCACGTCCGCCGCCACTTCTGGGACGGGCGCGGGCCCGAGAACCCCGCCAGGTGCCGGACGAGACCGGCCCGAGCTTCGCGGGTGTGGCGTGCGTCGATGAGGTCGCGCAGCGGAGCCGCCCACGCCTCGGACTGCGGGAGCGCCGAGTCGAACCGTGCCTTCGGATTGTCGAGGGGCATGGCCGTGATCCTGCCAGCGAGCCCCGACAAGTCGGCGAACCGCCGATTTGCCTAAAAGCTTTAGGTAGACACATACTAGCTGTAGCTAGAAGGAGAGAGGGTTATGGTTAGAGCAGGACTCACACCCGAGCTGCTGACCCGGGCCGGGGCGGAGCTGGCCGATGAGGTCGGGTTCGAGCAGGTGACGGTGTCCGCGGTCGCGCGGCGGTTCGATGTGAAGGTCGCGAGCCTGTACTCGCACCTGAAGAACTCCGACGAGCTGAGGACCCGGATCGCGCTCCTCGCCCTCGAAGAGCTCGCCGACCGGGTCGCCGACGCCGTGGCCGGACGCGCCGGCAAGGACGCCCTCGCCGCGTTCGCCGACGCCTACCGGACCTACGCGAGCGAGCATCCCGGACGGTACGACGCCGCTCGGCTCCGGCTCGACCCGGAGACGGCGGCGGCCAGCGCCGGAGTCAGGCACGCGCAGATGACGCGCGCGATCCTGCGCGGCTACGACCTGGCGGAACCGGCGCAGACCCACGCCGTCCGGATGCTGGGCAGCGTCTTCCACGGCTACATCAGCCTGGAGGCGGCCGGCGGGTTCAGCCACACCGCCGTCGACTCCCAGGAGTCCTGGGACTGGATCGTCGACTCCCTCGACGCCCTGCTCCGCAACCAGGCCACGCCCCGCGCGGCCGCACGAACGCCGAAGGACGGACGATGAGCACCGACTGGATCACCACGCCCATCACCGCGGACATCCTGCGCGGGTTCCTCGATCTCGAAACGACCGAGCACGGCGTCCTGCCGCACCGGCTGCCCGCCTGGGCCCGCCGCCAGATCCCCGACGCCCAGCTCGCCGGCGCCGAGGCCCTCCCGTCCGGCGTCCGGCTGGCCTTCCGCACCAGCGCCACGGCCATCGAGCTGGACACGCTGCCCACCAAGCGCGCCTACCGAGGGCTCCCCACCCCGCCGGACGGCGTGTACGACCTGCTCATCGACGGAGACCTCGCCGCCCAGACCACCGTGACCGGCGGGAACGTCCGAACGATCACCGACATGTTCACCGGCGCCGCCGAACTCGTTGAGGGCCCGGTCGGTACCGCCCGCTTCCATGACCTGCCCGCGGGCGACAAGTCCATCGAGATCTGGCTGCCGCACACCGAGATCACCGAGCTGGTCGTCCTGCGCACGAACGCCCCGACCGAACCGGCGCCGTCCGGACGCCGCGTGTGGCTGCACCACGGCAGCTCCATCAGCAGCGGCTCGAACGCCACCCACCCGACCGCCATCTGGCCCGCCCTCGCCGCGCTGCAGGCCGGCGTCGAGCTGGTCAACCTCGGCTTCGGCGGCAGCGCCATGCTCGACCCGTTCACCGCCCGGACGATGCGCGACACCCCCGCCGACCTGATCAGCCTCAAGATCGGCATCAACATCGTCAACGGCGACGTGATGCGCCGGCGCGCCTTCGTCCCGGCCGTCCACGGCTTCCTCGACACCCTCCGCGAGGGCCACCCGAGGACGCCGCTCCTGGTCGTCTCGCCCATCCTGTGCCCGGTGCAGGAGGACACCCCCGGCCCGCTGGCCCCCGACTTCGACGGCGAGACCCTGCGCTTCAAGGCCACCGGCGACCCCGCCGACCGCGCCGCCGGCCGCCTCACCCTCAACATCATCCGCGACGAACTCGCCCGAATCGTCCAGCAACGCTCGTCGGACGACCCCAACCTCCACTACCTCGACGGCCGCACCCTCTACGGCGAGAAGGACCACGCCGAGTTCCCCCTGCCCGACGCCCTCCACCCCGACACCGCAGCCCACCACCGCATAGCCCAGAACTTCACCCATCACGCCTTCACCACCCCCGCCCCCTTCGCCCCGCCCCACCCCTAACTCCCCACCCCCGTCCGGCGCGCGCCCGCCCCAAGCCAGCCCCCCGGCCCCTCCCCGCAGCGGACGCGTCCCACCCCGCTACAGCGCCCCAGTGCATGCGCGTCGCGACTCCGAGGCTGGGTTGGATTACTGAAGGTGGGGATTGAAAAAATTAAGGGTTGGCGTTGACTGAGTTGAGAAAATCAAGGTAGAACTTGATGGGTCAGAGGTTGTGAGGTCGTGAGGGGGCTTGGTTGGACTGGCAGGAGTTGACGGATCTCACCCGGGGGCGGGAGTTCGTGGTGGAGCGGGTTCGGCTCGTGGACGGCGGGGTGGCGATCGAGGGGGAGTTCGAGCCGCCGCAGCTGGCCCGGCTCGGGGTGGACGACCAGGTGTTCGTCGCCGCGTTCGTGCGGCAGCACGGGTCGATCAAGGCGATGGAGCGGATCTTCGGGGTGAGCTACCCGACGGTCAAGGCGCGCCTGAACCGGATCGCGGCGGGGCTGGAGTTCGTCGAGGACGATCCGGGGCCCAGCGCGTCCGACGTGGTCGACCGGCTGCAGCGGGGCGAGATCGACGTCCAGGAGGCGCTGGCCGAGCTGGAGGGGTCGGGGTGATCCCGCAACTGGTCACGGTGCGGCACCGGAGGCGGAGCGGGCGCTGGATGCGGCTGTACGTCCCGGTCGTGCCGGTCGCGCTGGTCCTGTCGCCGCTGCTGGTGGTCGGGGTCGTCGCCGGGTTGGTCGCGTGCCGGGTGTACCGGATGCGTCCGATGGGCGTGCTGCGCGCCGTTTGGCAGGTGCTCCGGGCGCTGCCCGGCACCCGGTTCGAGATGGAGCAGGGCCGGACGGCCGTGCTGGTGAGCGTCAGATGAGGGAAGAGCAGTGACGAGCGAGCAGCGCCGCCAGATCCTGGAGATGCTGGCCGACGGCAAGATCACCGCGGACGAGGCCGAGCGGCTGCTCGTCGCCCTCGAACGCGCGCAGCCGGCGCCGGTGGCCGAGGCCCGTCCGGCCGCGGCCGGACGGCCCAAGTACATACGCGTGGTCGTGAACGCCGAGGACGAGGCGTCCGGAGGGCCGACCCGGATCAACATCCGCGTCCCGATCCAGCTGCTGCGGGCCGGTGTCCGGCTCGCGAGCCTCGTCCCGCCGCAGGCGCTGGAGAAGGCGAACGCGGAGCTGGACAAGGCCGGCGTGCCGATCGACCTCACCGAGCTGAAGCCGCAGCACCTGGAGGACCTCATCGAGCACCTCGGCGACGTGATCGTGGACGTGGACGAGCCCGGCTCGAAGGTCAAGGTGTTCTGCGAATGACGACGGAAGCGATCCGGGTCCAGGGGCTTGAGAAGTCCTACAAGGACCTGCACGTGCTGCGCGGAGTCGACTTCAGCGTGGCGTCCGGCAGCGTGTTCGCCCTGCTCGGCTCCAACGGCGCGGGCAAGACGACCGTCGTGCGGATCCTCTCGACGCTGCTCAGACCCGACGCCGGGACGGCCGCCGTCGGCGGGTTCGACGTCCTCGCGCAGGCGGCGGACGTGCGGGAGGCGATCAGCCTCACCGGGCAGTTCGCGGCCGTCGACGAGATCCTCACCGGACGCGAGAACCTCGTGCTCGTCGCGCGGCTGCGGCGCGTGAAGGACGCGGCCAGGGTCGCCGACGACCTGCTGGACCGCTTCCAGCTCACCGATGCGGCGGGACGGCGGGTCGGGACGTACTCCGGCGGCATGCGGCGCCGCCTCGACATCGCCATGAGCCTCATCGGCGACCCGCCGGTCATCTTCCTGGACGAGCCGACCACCGGCCTCGACCCCCAGTCGCGCGTCGAGGTCTGGAACAGCGTCAAGGAGCTGGCCGGGCAGGGGAAGACCGTCCTGCTCACCACCCAGCACCTGGACGAGGCCGAGCACCTCGCCGACCGCATCGCGATCCTCCACCAGGGGCGGATCATCGCGGACGGCACCCTTGAGCAGCTGAAACGACTCCTCCCGCCCGCCAAGGCCGAGTACGTCGAGAAGCAGCCGTCGCTCGAAGAGGTCTTCCTCGCCGTCATCGGCCACCACTCCGGCGCGGCGGACGCACCGACCACGGCACCCACCCCCGGGGAACAACGATGACCACACGATTCTTCGGCGACACCGTCCTGCTCACCGGCCGGACGATGCGCCACGTGACCCGCAGCCTGGACACGATCCTCACGGTCGCGATCACGCCGATCCTGCTCATGCTGGTGTTCGTCTACGTTTTCGGCGGCGCGATCCACACCGGGTCGAAGCACTACGTGAACTACCTGCTGCCCGGCATCCTGCTCATCACGGTCGGGATGGGCATCTCCTACACCGCGTTCCGGCTCTTCACCGACCTGAAGAGCGGGCTGTTCGAGCGGTTCCAGTCGATGCCGATCACGCGCTCCAGCGTGCTGTGGGCGCACGTGCTGACCTCGCTGGTCTCCAACATGGTCTCGCTCGCGCTGGTCGTGCTCGTCGCCGTCCTCATGGGCTTCCGCACCGGGGCGGGGGTGCTGGCCTGGCTCGCGGTCATCGGCATCCTCGCCGTGTTCACCCTGGCGCTGACCTGGCTCGCCGTCCTCCCCGGACTCACCGCCAAGACCCCCGACGGCGCCGGCGCGTTCTCCTACCCGATCGTCTTCCTCCCGTTCATCAGCTCGGCGTTCGTGCCGACCGACACCATGCCCGGCCCGGTGCGCGCGTTCGCCGAGCACCAGCCCGTGACGTCCATCGTCAACGCGATCCGCGACCTGTTCGCGCAGCAGCCCGTCCACACCGGCATCTGGACGGCCCTCGCCTGGTGCGCCGGCATCCTCGTCGTCGCGTACGCCGCCGCCATGGCCACCTACCGCCGCAAGACCAGCTGAAACGACCGGTCAGCAACCAACGACCGGTCAGCAGCTAACGACCGGCCAGCAACCAACGACCGGTCGGCAACCAACGACCGGTCGGCAACTCCAGCCCGCCGAGGAGGCATGATGTCGGCATCGTCGCCGAGTACCCCAGCGCTGCGCGCGTCCGACGCGGACCGCGACAGGACGATCGAACTGCTGCGCGCCGCCGTCGGGGACGGCCGCCTCGACCCGGACGAGTTCGGCGAGCGCCTGGACGCCGCGCTGACCGCCCGCACCCTCGATGCGCTGACCCCGCTCATCACCGACCTGGTCGTCCCGGAACTCCGGCCCCTCGCGCAAAGCCCAGGCGGAGCGCTTGCGATGCCGTCCGACTGGACGCAGCCCGAACGGCTCGTCATCAAGGAGCATCACGGCTCGGCGCGGCGCGAGGGCCGGTGGACGCTGCCGCACCGGCTGGACGTGCGCACCGCGTGGAGCAAGGTGACGCTGGACCTGTCCGAGGCGGTGTACGGCGCGCCCGAGCTGCTCATCGACCTGAAGGTGCAGGGCGGGAAGGTGGCTCTGACCCTCGCGCCGGGCATGACGGTGGACGCCAACGAGCTGTCGGTGCGGCACAGCACGCTCTCGATCACCAAGGACCCGGACGACGACACCCCGCGCACGCTGCACGTGAGCCTGGTGGGCAAGCTCCGGCACGCCTCCCTCGACACCCGCTGGAGCACGGACCCTCGCCGCTGACGCCCTGCCCCCGCCGCCCGGGCCTTGGGGGCGGGAGGGCACGCGTGATGGGGCGATCGGGCGGTGATGGGTTGCTTATCGGTTGTTGATCAGTGCCCTCAAGACTGTCCGGGTGAACCAACGGGGCTCGGGGTTGAGCAGGTCGTGGAAGGCGTCGGTCGTGGTCGCGGCCGCCGTGGCGGTGGTCCTGGGGATGCTCGGTCCGCCCGCCGAGGCGTTCTCGGTGTGCTCGCCCGGCTGGTCGTGCGTGTTCGGCGACAACGGGGAGCAGGACGGCCTCTGGGCCACCAACAACCCGGACTACGACCACGACATGGCCGGGGAGGCGTGGAACGACCGGACGCGCTCGGCGGTCAACCGGGGCCACGGCTACATGGGCCTGTACCGCGACTCGCCCTACCAGGGGTTGATCGCGTGCCTGGGCCCCGGCCAGCGGAACTACCACGTTCCGGACGGCCAGGTCACCGGCATCCGGTACCACCCGAGCCGTACCGCGGCCTGCGGAGCGACCGCGAAGGACGCGCCGCCCCCGCACAAGACCAGCCCGAGCGCCCCGCACAAGAAGAAGAAAACGCACAGCCCGGAGCCGAAGGACACGCAGGACACCGCGTCCCCGAGCGATGCGCCGAGCCTGCCGCCCGCCGCCCAGCCGAGCGCGTCCAACCTGCCGTTGCCGCAGGTCGCGCAAGGCGACGGGAAGGTTCAGGTGGCGGCCACCGGACCGGCGGGCCACGACAAGAAGGACAAGTCCGGGACTATCGCTGCCGTCGCCGGCGCGGTGGGAGCGGTGCTGCTGCTCGCCTTCCTCGTCGCGGGGTTCCTGGTCGCGCGGCGCAAGCGCGGCGCCGTCGCCCGTCCGATCAAGGTGACCGTCGGGCCGGACGACCTGCGCGCGATCGACCGCGGCCTCCGGTTGCTGGCGGTCGACTGCGCCGAACTCGGCAAGCCGCTGCCGCGCGTCCGCGCCGTGGCGCTCAGGGACGGTGACCTGGTGGTCGTCCTGGCCGAGCCGGACGCCGAGGCGCCGCAACCGTGGGCGTCCACGGTGGACGGCACGCGCTGGCGGCTGCCCGTCACCGACATCACCGAGCTGACCGACGACGTGCGGAACGCGCCCGCGCCGTTCCCGCTGCTCGTGCCGGTCGAGCCGGGGACGTGGGTGAACCTGCTCGCGGTCCCCGGACCGGTGTCGCTCGCCGGGTCGCGCTCGGCCGTCCGCAAGGGTGCGCGGGCGATCGCCCAAGGGCTGCTCGGATGCCCCTGGAGCACGGGCGTGCGCATCCGGACGGTCGGGACGGTCGACGTCGGCCCGGTCCCCGAGGCCGAGGACGACACCGAACGCGGACGCGTGGTGTTCGTCGCCGACGACATGCGCGCACCGCGCGACGCCCCGGCCGGAGGCGCGATCGTGGCGCTCGGCGAGGTGTCCGGATCCGGGACGCGCTGGTCCGTCCGCGGCGACGGGACCGTCCGGGGGGCCGAACCCGCCCTGGACCCCCGCGCGCCGAAGCCCGCCGCAGGGCCGTCCGAACCGTCCGATCCGTCCGAACAGGGCGCGGCGGTCGCGGCCGAGAAGGGAAGCGCCAAGTGACCACAACGACCGTGGGGGCGGTGCGCGTGGCCGTCCACGCGCCCGACCCGATCTCGCTGGCGGGCGTCACGTCCGGGCTGCGCGGCCGCCCCGAGCTGAACCTCGCCGCCGACGACGACGCGGAGGTCACCGTCGTCGTCGCCGACACCCTGGACGACACGGCGCGCGGCCTGCTGCGCCGCACCTCCCGGACCGGCCGGGCGCGGACCGTCCTGGTCGTCTCCGACATCAAGGAGGCGCAGCTCCTGGACGCGGTGGAGGCCGGCGTCGTCGCGATCCTGTGGCGGCGCGAGGCGGGCGCCGACGCGCTGTCCCGCGCGGTGCTGGCCGCCGCGCGCGGCAGCGCCGACCTCCCGCCCGACCTGCTCGGCCGGCTCCTGAAGCAGGTCGGGCGGCTGCAGCGCGGCGTCCTGCACGCCCAGGGCTTCACCTCCGCCGGGCTCGCCGAGCGCGAGCTGGAGGTGCTGGGCCTGGTCGCCGAGGGGATGGACACCGCCGAGATCGCCGCGAAGCTGTCCTACTCCGAGCGCACCGTCAAGAACGTCCTGCACGGCCTGATGAGCAGGATGCACCTGCGGAACCGCGCGCACGCCGTCGCCTACGCCATCCGTGAGGGGTACATCTAGATGATCCACGAGGTGGACGAGGCGCTCCGCACGGTGGTCACCGACCGGGCGCTGCCGTCCGGCGAGGTCCGGGTCGCCTTCGAGGCGCCGAACCGCGACTGGGCCGCCCAGCGCAACACGCCGACGGTCAACGCCTACCTGTACGACATCCGCGAGGACGTCACGCGGCGCGAGCGCGGCGCGTTCGCGGTGCACGGCCCGGACGGACGGGTCGTCGCGCGCCGCCAGCCGCCCCGCTTCTTCCGGCTGTCCTACCTGGTCACGGCGTGGACGAAGCGTCCCGAGGACGAACACCGGCTGCTGTCGGCGGTGCTGGCGTGCCTGCTGCGGCACGAGGTGCTGCCCGCCGAGGCGCTGCCGCCCGGCGGCGTCCTGGCCGAGCTGGGCCTGGCGGTGCCGGTGACCGCGGCCGTCCCGCCGCCGGAGTCGCGGTCGATCGCCGACATCTGGTCGGCGCTCGGCGGCGAGCTGAAGCCGTCGCTGGACGTCGTCGTCACCGCGCCGATGCCCGTGTCGCCCGACTACGAGGTCGGCCCTGCCGTCACCGACAGCATCGCCGTCACGGTGGGCGACATCGAGGGCCGCCTGCCCGACCCGCCGCTCCGCACCAGCAGGTTCGGCAAGTGACCGCCCCGCTGGACCTGGACGACCCGGTCCCTGACGACCCCACGTCCGGCCCCGACAGTACGGTCCCCGGGGACGACCTGACGGGATCGGCGTCCTATATCGAGCGGCGGATAGCCCTGCTGCGCGAGCGCGTCCGGCTGCTGGTGGAGCGGCGCAGCGCCGGTGATCCGACCGCCCAGGACCCGTTCCGCGGCCTGTACCTCGCGCCGGAGACGGCGGAGTGGCTCGCCGATCAGGGCGCGCCGCTCCCGTATCGGGACGCCGTCCACGACCAGGCCGTCCAGGACCTCGCAGAGGACGGCGCGCGGCTCCTCGGGCTCGCCGCCGCCTTCGGCCTGGACGCGCTGGACGTCGAGATCCTGCTCATCGCCGCCGCGCCCGACGTCGACCGCTCCTTCGAGTCGCTGTACGGCTACCTGAACGACGACGTGAGCCGCCGCCGCGCGACGGTCGGGCTCGCGCTCGACCTGTGCGGCTCCCCGGCCGGATCGGCCGCGGCCCGAGCGCGGTTCGCTCCCGGCGCGCCGCTGGTCGCGGGCCGCCTCCTGGTCGTGGAGGAACCCGAACGCCCCTTCCTGGGGCGGGCCGTGCGCGTCCCCGACCGCATCATCGACCACATCCTCGGCGGCGACACCCTCGATGGCGATCTGGTCGGAACAGCCGTCCTTGAGAACGTCCGCCCCACCGAACCGGACGACCCGACCGGGCTGGCCCGCTGGTTGTCCGGCACCGGAACGTCCCTGGTCTACCTACGTGAAGAACGTCCGGGCGCCGGCGTCGCGGCGGCCTCCCATGCGCTGGCGGTCGCGGGACTGCAGCAGCTGCGCGCCGATCCCAGCGTCCTGGACGCGTCGCTCGTCCCGACCCTCGTGCGCGAAGCGCGCCTGCGCGGTGCAGGCATCGTGGTCGGGCCGCTGGACGGCACGTCCGCCACCGGAACCCTCGTCCGCGCCTTCACCACAGCAACAAGTGGAGGGCGGGTGCCGGTGTTGTTGGCGGGGGCGCAGCCGTTCGACCCGGCGTGGTCGGAAACGCAGCCGCTGGTGCTTGAGGTCGAGGCTCGTCCGACCGCCGGAGCCTGGGAGGCGGAGCTGGCCCGGGCGGGCGTGGACATCGACGCTCTCGGGTTCGACCTCGCCGCCGCGACCGCGACCTACCGCTTCGACACCCCGCAGATCCGCAGCGCCGTCCGGGCGGCCGTCGACTACGCGGCTGTGAAGAACGTCCCGCTGGCGCCCGTCCACCTTCACAGGGGAGCGCGCCTCCAGAACGCGACCGGATTGCAGAAGCACGCCCGCCGAATCCGTCCGGCCGTCGGCTGGGACGACCTGGTCCTGCCGGACGAGCAGCGCGGACAACTCCTGGAACTGGTGTCCCGAGCCCGCCACCGTGACCGCGTCCTCGGCGACTGGCGGCTGCGCGCCGGCGGCGGCCGTGGACGAGGCGTCGTGGCGATGTTCGCGGGGGAGTCGGGCACCGGCAAGACGATGTCGAGCGAGGTCGTCGCCGGAGACCTGGGCCTGGACCTCTACGTCGTGGAACTGTCGGCCGTCGTCGACAAGTACGTGGGCGAGACCGAGAAGAACCTGGAGAAGATCTTCACCGAGGCCGGACGGCTCGACGCGGTGCTGCTGTTCGACGAGGCGGACGCGGTGTTCGGCAAGCGCTCGGAGGTCAAGGACTCGCACGACCGCTACGCCAACCTGGAGAGCGCCTACCTGCTCCAGCGGCTGGAGTCCTTCGACGGCATCGCGATCCTCACCACCAACCTGCGCGCCAACATCGACGACGCGTTCACCCGCCGCCTCGACCTGGTCGTCGACTTCCCGTTCCCCGACGCGCGCCAGCGCCGCGCGCTCTGGGAGCACGCCCTCGCCCCGCCGGTCCCGTGCGCGGACGACATCGACCTGGACCGCTGCGCCCGCGAGTTCGAACTGTCCGGCGGTGCGATCCGCGGCGCCGCGACCACGGCCGCCTACCTGGCGGCAGGTGCCGACCGTCCGGTGTCCATGCCGGACGTCCTGGCCGGCGCCCGCCGCGAGTACCGCAAGATGGGCCGCCTCCTCCCCGGCGACATGGAGTACTGACACACTCCTGGCCGGTCCGGTCAGTTGATGGTGCGCCAGCGCTGGTTGTCGCCCTGGTTCGGGACGAAGACGTAGACGGCGTGGCCGTCGTCGGCGTTGTCGAGGCAGGCGTTGCGCTTGGGGTTGCGGATGCAGTCGGGCTTGCGGGTCCAGATGTCGGCGTCCTTGCAGTCGACCATGTTCGCCGCGTAGGAGTACTTCAGGTAGCCGGTGTCGTCGGAGGTGTTGAGGCACAGGCCGTTCTTCTTGTTCTTCAGCCGCCAGTCGCCGCCGGTCTTGAGCCAGGCCCAGCGCTGGTTGTCGCCCTCGTTGCACTGCATCACGTACACCGAGTGGCCGTCGCTGGCGTTGTCGAGGCAGCCGCCGTTGCGGGTGTTGACCAGGTGGACCCAGTTGACGGACGGCTTGTGCTTCTTCGGCCCGCCGCCTCCGCCGCCGTTGCCGTCGGGCTTGTCGGACGGCTTGTCCTTCGGCTTGTCGGACGGGTCGTTCGTCGGGGTGTTCGCGGTCGGGGTCGGCATGGTGACCTGGTTGCCGGTCGGGTTGAGCGCCTGGAAGCCCTCGCGGGTGCGCGAGTCGAAGCGCGGGATGAACGCGAACCACGCCGCGGCGAACGCCAGCGCGCCGGCGAGGAAGAGCGAGAACAGCGCCAGCAGCCAGCGGGGGAGGACGGCCAGCTGGACGTAGGTGCCGGGCACCGACAGCGGGTCCTCGCCCGAGCGCTGGACGTCGACGCTGTACGGGTGGGACTCGCGCGACCCGAACCATGACACCCGCGGCGGGCGGACGCGTCCCTTCACCCACGCCGCGCGGCCCGGCTCGATCTGGACGTGCGCGGGCTGGAGCGTGAAGCTGAGCTGGCCGCCGTTGTCCTTGCCGAGCAGGGACGCGGTGACCTTGGTGTTGCCGAAGTTGTCCACGGCGAACTTCGGGCGGGCTCCGAACCGTCCGCGGACGGTCTGGGGGAGCAGCTCGGCCCGGACCTCGGTGAACGGCGTGAGCGTCAGCGTGCCCTCGACCACCGTCTTGAGCTGGGACTGCTCGGCGGGGCTGACCTCGACCGCGAACGGGTGCGAGCCGGCGGCGGCGTCCGGGCTGCGCGGCGGCGCGAAGGTGATCTCGGCGGTGCCGGTCGTCCCGGGGTAGAGCCGGACGATCCCGGGCTCGACGCGGGCCCAGCGCCCGGTAGCGCCGGCGACGGTGATCCGGTACTCCTCGACCAGGTCCGTGGTGTTGCGCAGGCGCAGCGTGACCGATCCGGTGCTGCCCGGATCCACGGTGACCGAGGCGGGTTCGAGGGACGTCCAAATACTCACCGCCCTCACTTTAAGCACGCTCCGTGACGTCCGGGATGTCCCGGCGGGCAGATGCGGGGGCAGCACGCCGTGCCCCTTGGTACCGGACGCCGGGCCGCCGTCCGGACGGTCGGCCGGACCACCGGAGACCGGGGTCGTGCGGGCAACCGGCACTGCCCGCACGACCACCCGGACGGCCCTGGCGCGCCGCGCGCCCCGCTCCGCAGCATGGCGGGACCACCTGTCTGAAATCCGGAGGAGTCGACATCGTGCGCGACCACGGCCGTCCGCAGAACGTCGAGCGCGGTCCCCGGGCGGTGCCGCCGCCGCAGGTCCGCCAGGCCGGTTCCGGAGGCCCGGCGGCCGAGCGGTTCCTGGCGCTGCAGCGGCTCGCGGGCAACCAGGCCGTCGCGCAGGCGCACGAGCAGGACGCCCACGCGCACGAGCAGGACACCCACACGCACGGTGCCGGATGCGGGCACCCGGTGCAGCGCTCGGCGGTGCACGAGGCGCTGCGCCGCCCCGGGACGGCGCTGGCCCCGGCCGTCCGGGCGGACATGGAGACCCGCCTGGGCGCCGACTTCTCCGACGTCCGCGTGCACACCGACGCGGTGGGCCACGAAGCCGCCGAGGCGGTGGACGCGCACGCCTTCACCTCCGGCGCGCACATCGTCTTCCAGCGCGGCCGCTACGACACCGCCTCCTCGGCGGGACGGACGATGCTCGCGCACGAGCTGACCCACGTGATCCAGCAGCGCTCCGGCCCCGTGGCGGGGACCGACTCGGGCGACGGGCTGAAGGTCAGCGACCCGTCCGACCGCTTCGAGCGCGAGGCCGAGGCCAACGCGGCCCGCGTCATGTCCACCGCACCCGTCCAGGACGCGTCGCGCGGAGCCGGTGGCGAGGGCGGCGCGCGGCAGACGCCCGGCGGCGGGCCGGTGCAGCGGGTCTCGGCCGGCGCGCGGCCGAGCGTCCAGCGGGCGCCGAAGGGCGGTGTGAAGGAGCGGGCCGACTGGCGCGAGCTGGGCGGGACCGCCAAGGACGTCCTGGACCTGCCCGGCCAGAGCACCACGATGCCGACCGCGTCCACCGTCGGGAGCGGCTTCCGCGACCCGGACGCCAGCACCGTGTCCGGCACCTCCGGCGCGGTCGCCGGGGCGGTGCTCAGCCTCGGCGGGGCCGTGGCCGGGGCCGTCTCCAGCGGCTCCAAGTTCTACGGCGCGCACCGCGAGCTGGGCGGGACCGCCGCGGGAACCGCGCAGCACCACGGCGCCCGGCGCGAGCGTAACGTCGCGGGCGGCGAGTTCACCCAGAACGCCGCCAACACGGTCGGCAACGCCACCAACCTCGCGAGCGCCGTGCAGAGCCTGCTCGGCGTCTCGTCCGCCGTGGTGGCCAAGGCGGCGGCGGGCGGCGGCGCGTTCACGCTGGTCGCCTCGCTCGTCCAGGGCGTCCGGGACAGCCGGAAGGCCGACCACGCCCGCAAGCGCGCGGACGCGCTGGCCAAGCTGCTCGGCGACCGGGACGTCACCGACGCGAACGACCTGCGCAAGCGCATCGACGTCCTGCAGGGCGCGAAGAACACCGCGACCGTGCTGACCGAGCTGATCGACGAGCAGATCAAGACCCGCGACGAGATCGCCGACCTGCTGGCCAAGGTCAACAAGCTGGTGGACGACCCGGACTTCGCGCCGCACCCGGGCCTGCCGATGGACGCGCAGTCCGCGCAGACGATCGACATGCTGTTCCAGCTGCGCGACTCGCTCACCCAGGCCGAGGCCGAGCTGAAGGCGTTCGAGACCAAGAAGGCCGAGGCGCTGGCGACGCAGGCGGCCTGCCGCGAGGCGCTGCTGGAGGCGGTCGCCGAGTACGCGCACAAGAAGAACAAGCGCGGGGTGTGGAAGAAGGGCCTGTCCGCGGCGAGCGCGTTCTCCGCCGCGATCGGCGGCGCGGCCGGCCTGGCCGCCTCGATCGCCGTCGCGACCGGCGCGGTCGCCGGAGCGGGCGCCCTGGCCGCGACGCCGGTGGGCTGGGCCTTCGCGGGCCTCGCCGCCAGCCTCGGCCTGATGCTCGCCGCCTACAAGACCAGCAAGTTCCTGAACAAGCGCTGGAAGGCCGCGAAGACCGACGAGAACGGCGTCGAGCGTCCGACGCGCGAGCGGCTGCTGCTGACCATCAACGTCTTCCGCAAGCTCGGCCCGAGCAAGCGCGAGATCGTCGCCGGGACGCTGTTCGACCTCGCCCGCGAGGAGGACTCCGGCCACGTCGCCACCAGCGTCGAGGACGCGCCGGTCGTGGAGGGGCAGACCGTCCTCAGCGCGAAGGGCGTCCTGCACGGGCTCGGCCTGGACTGGACCGAGCTGAAGGCCGAGGGCGGACGGGACGCGGCCGTCGGCCTCATCGGCGCCAAACTGGCGTCCTGACACCGGGCGAGCACTGCCGGACAGCGGACGAGGACCGGCGGACGCCGGTGGGGGGAGTGGGCCCAGTGCACGCGCATCTACCAGGGCAAATGCACGAGCAGGTGCTCGGCCAGGCGCACAGGCAGGTACCCGGCCGGATGCACGCGCAGGCGCCCGGCCAAGCGCACGCGCAGGAGCCGGGACAGATGCGCGGCCAGGTGCACGCGCAGCCGCTCGGGCAGGTGCACGGGCGGGGAGGCGGGCTGCCGCTGCCCGTGGGGGTGCTGCAGCGGACGGCCGGGAACGCCGCGGTCGCGCGGGTGATGGCGGCGCGCTCGGCCGTCCAGCGGACCGTGGACGAGGACGAGCGTCCGGCGCGGCTGGCCACCCACGGGTCGTGGGAGCGGCAGAAGGTCTGGTCCAGGGCGTCCTACGGCGCGCACACGCCCCGGACGGGCGGGACGTCCGTCAAGGTCACGCTCGGCCCCGGCATGCGCGCGCCCGGCTCGACCTACGCGGGCAGCAGGCCCCGGCGGGACGCCTGCACCATCGTGGACGAGCTGAACGCGCAGTGCGGCTGGGAGCGCTGGATCAAGGGCCACCTGTGGAACGACAACCTCGGCGGGCCCGGCGTCAGCGAGAACCTCACCCCGATGACCGGGCGGACGAACGGCCGCTTCAACAGCGACTTCGAGGAGCCGCTCAAGCGGATGCTCGACGCCTGCGCGAGCCAGGCCCGCAGCGTGCCCGGCCATCCGGTCTGGTACGGCGTGGAGTTCGACGTCCGCAAGGACGGCGCGTTCGACGACGTCCCCGACCCCGCCGACCGCGCGACATTCCGGAAGATCTCCAAAGGCGTCGTCGCCGAGGGCTTCGAGTACAGCGCGCACTACGTCGAGAAGGACAAGGCGTCCGGCGCGACCGCGCGCGTGGGCGCCGCACCGCGCGGCTTCCCAGCCGAGATCGACTGACCCCCACGTCCGCGGTGCTCCGGGCCGGGGCCGGCCGATCCCGCGTCCGCGGGTTTGGGAGCGGGGCCGAACGGGCACGGTGCGCTGCCCGGTAGAGCGTCCGTTCGGACGTGGGGGCGGCGCGGGCGGGACGGCAGGCTCGAAGGGTCAGAGGTCCGTCCTTTTCGGGGAGTAGCCGAGCATGCCTTCGTACCTGTCGCCGGGCGTCTATGTCGAGGAGGTGGCCAGCGGGTCGCGGCCGATCGAGGGGGTCGGCACCTCGGTGGCGGCCTTCGTCGGGTTCGCGCCCGAGGGGCCGCTGAACGAGCCGGTGCTGGTCACCAACTGGTCGCAGTACGTCGCCGCCTTCGGCGACTTCACCGATGGCTACTACCTGGCGCATTCGGTCTACGGGTTCTTCAACAACGGCGGCACCACCTGCTACGTGGTGCGCGTCGGCGGCGCGCCGGCCGGCACCGACGGGAACGGCCAGGGCGCGCCGCGCGCGCTCCAGCCGGCGCAGCCCGCGCGGCTCGGCGGCTTCCACGTCGCGGCGCTGCCCGCTGCGGCTGCCGCCGGCGAGATCACCGTCGAGGTCGCGGACGGCGACACCTCCGGCACCGACGCCAAGGACGACAAGGCCGGGGACAAGGGCGCGGACAAGGCGTCCGACGACCGCTTCCGCCTGATCGTCAAGGTGGACGGCGAGCCGGTCGAGAACTTCCTCGTCACCACCCGCAAGAACACCCGCACCTACCTGGTCACGCAGGTGAAGGAGCGGTCCAAGCTGATCACCGTCACCGAGGCGGCCGGCGCCGGGCAGCTCGCCCGCCCGGAGAACCAGTCCGTCGCGGTCGCCCGCCCGGCCGCGCCCGCCGCGCCGGTGTCCGGCCGCGAGCCGGTCAGCCCCGAGCACTACCTCGGCGACACCTCCGACCGCACCGGCTTCGGCGGCCTGGAGGCCCTGGACGCCGTCACCATGGTCGCCTGCCCCGACCTGATGAGCGCCTACGAGCACGGCGCGATCGACATGGAGGGCGTCAAGGCCGTCCAGCTCGGCATGATCGCGCACTGCGAGCTGATGGGCGACCGGGTCGCGATCATCGACCCGCCGCCCGGCCTGAACGCCAAGCAGATCCGCGAGTGGCGGCTGGAGACCGCGGGCTACGACTCGCGCTACGCCGCGCTGTACTACCCGTGGATCAAGGCGTTCGACCCGTCCACCGGCAAGGCCGCGATGATGCCGCCGTCCGGGCACATGGCCGGGATCTGGGCGCGCAGCGACACCGAGCGCGGCGTGCACAAGGCGCCCGCCAACGAGGTGGTGCGCGGCGCCGTCGACCTCGGCCTCCAGGTCACCAAGGGCGAGCAGGACCTGCTCAACCCGATCGGCGTCAACTGCATCCGGTCCTTCCCCGGACGCGGCGTGCGGGTCTGGGGCGCGCGGACGCTGTCGTCCGACCCGGCCTGGCGCTACCTGAACGTCCGCCGGTACTTCAACTACCTGGAGGAGTCGATCCTGATCGGCACCCAGTGGGTGGTGTTCGAGCCGAACGACGAGGCGCTGTGGGCGCGCATCCGGCGCAACCTGTCGGCGTTCCTGGTCACCGAGTGGCGGGACGGCGCGCTGTTCGGCTCCAGCGCCGAGGAGGCGTTCTACGTCAAGTGCGACGCCGAGACCAACCCGCCCGAGTCGGTGGACCTCGGCCGCGTCGTCTGCGAGATCGGCGTCGCGCCGGTCAAGCCCGCCGAGTTCGTGGTGTTCCGGCTGGCCCAGATCTCCGGCGGCGGCGAGCTGGAGGAGTGAGTCGCCGCGGCGCGTCCGGGGCCGCCTCCCGGGGCCCCGGACGCGCCGCACCACCCTCCCGGACGTTTCGCACCTTCCTGACCTGAAAGAGGAACGATGGGTTTCCAGGGCGGCGACGCCGTTGCGTCGCACAACTTCGGCCTGCAGATCGACGGCGTGATGGTGGAGTACCTCCAGAGCGTCACCGGGCTGACCTACTCGCAGGACGTCATCGAGTTCAAGCAGAACTCGGCGCAGGGCAAGCCGGTCACCAAGAAGATGCCCGGCGTCGCGCAGGCCGGCGAGTGCACGGTCGTGCGCGGCCAGACCGAGAGCCAGGCGTTCACGACCTGGATCAAGGACTCCATCAAGGGCAACATGGGCTCGGCGCGCAAGAACGCCAGCATCATCGTGATGGACTACCAGAACAACCCGGTCAAGCGGTACCACATGCGCAACGCCTGGTGCAGCAAGATCGAGGCGAGCCAGCTGGAGGCCGGCGGCAACGCCGCCCTCACCGAGACCGTCACGATCACCTTCGAAGAGCTGACGATCGAGTGATGCGCCGCTCCGCCCCCGTCGTCCCGGACGCCGCTCCGGGCGCGCAGCCCTCGTCCCGGCCCGACTCCGCCACCGGCGCGGCGTCCCCCCCGTTCGCCACGGCGGGTGCGGGGCCGGTCCGGGACGAGCCGATGCGCACCGAGTTCGAGTTCGAGCTGCCGCGCGGCTTCGTCGACGAGAACGGCGCCGTGCACCGGCACGGCGCCATGCGCCTCGCCACCGCCCGCGACGAGCTCGTCCCCCTGCAGGATGTGCGGGTCCGCGAGAACCCGCCGTACCTGTCGGTGGTGCTGCTCGGCCGGGTCATCACCCGGCTCGGCACGCTGCCGATGGTGCACGACGGGGTCGTGGAGAACATGTTCGCCTCCGACCTGGCGTTCCTGCAGGACTTCTACCGCCAGATCAACGCCGAGGGGCACACCCGCGCCGAGGTGACCTGCCCGTCCTGCGACGAGGCGTTCGAGGTGGACCTCGGCGGGAGCCGCCTGGGGGAATCGTGACGTACGCGCCCGAACGGCTGCACGAGGAGGTCGCGTACATCGCCTACCACTTCCACTGGTCGCGCGGGGAGATCCTCGACCTGGAGCACCTCGACCGGCGCCGCTACCTGGGGCACATCGTCGGCTTCGTGAACCGCGCGAACGCCGCCGCCGAAGCGGACGGGTGACCCGTGGCCATCCGTGACCTGTTCCGCCGCGCGCCGACCCCGGCCGCTTCGGGCCCCGCTGCTCCGGCCGCGCCGGGCCCGGCGGCCGCGGGACATGAGGCTCCGGCCGCCCAGTCTCCCGCTGGGGCGGCCGGACGGGCGGACGAACCGGGCTGGACGCGGCTTGCCGCTCCGGCACCGGTCCGTCCGCTGCGTCCCGTGGCCGATCCGGGCTTCGGGGCGGCCCTGTCCACCTGGCAGCGGCCGCTGCTGTCCGGCGACCTCACGCACCTGGTGCGTCCCGAGGCGCCGTCCGGGCTGGTGCGCGGCATGGCCCGTCCTGTCGGCGGCCCTGTCGCGCTCGGCGGCCCGGGCGCCGCCGCCCTGCCCTTGGTCCGCCCTGCCCGCGCCGAGACCGCGCCGAGCGCCGCAGGAGCCGAGACCCCCTGGTCACCGCGCCCGACGCCCGTCCCGCTGCGCCACGTCAGGACCGCGCCCACCACGTCCGCGCCGCGCTCACCCGCGTCCCGGACGCCCGGCGCGACCCCTCTCCGCGCAACGCCAGGCGCGTCGTCCGCGCCACGAGCGCTTCCCGCGTCCCCGGCGCGCCCGCCGACCAGCACGCCCACTTCCCGTGGCCAGCTGCCGACCTCCCCTGCCCGGCCGAACCATGCCCCGGCGGCACCTGCGCCCTCCCTCCTGGCAGACGTCCCGGCACGGACGCCCGCGGCAGCCGGGACAGCTCCCGCGACAGCGAACGCTGCCGTTAGTGGATCGCCATCGGCACGGCCCGTACGGCGGACGACGGGGCGGACGCCGCTGACCACGGCGCGCGTCAACCAGCCTTCGCTCCGCCGCGTCCGTGCCGCAGCCACGCCCGCTTCCGGCACCTCCGGGCCTTCGTCGGCCACGTCCGCCGCGTCTGCTCCCCGCTCCGCGGCGGACGGCACGCCGCCGTCCACAGCCCCGACCGGGACGGCCCCAGTGCAACGCAAGGCCGCCCCCGTGAGCCATGACCCGGAGGTGCCCGGACTGAGCGCCGTAGGCAGCGCGCGGCCGAGTCGGACGGCGCGACCAGCAGGAACGCCGCCGCCCGCATCGAACACCTCTGGCGGCATGCCAGTGCAGCGGGCACGGAGTGAGGACAGTGGCCCCGCCCGTCCTGGCTTGGACGCGCCGTTGAGCGAGCCGGTCCAGCGGGAGACACGCGGAAGTGGCAGCGGGAGCGCCGCGCAACCCGGCGCGCCCGTGACCAAGTCGATCGCCCCGAGTCCGGTCGGTCAGGATGCGGGCGCGGCGATGCCGGTGCAACGCGCGCAGCGTGGTGGCAACGCCCCTGCGCGTTCTGGTTTGGGTGCGCCCTTGAGCGGGCCGCCCGCTGGGAGCCGTCCGCTGGATGGAACCGGGTCGCCGGGACCTCGCGCCAGAGAGGACGCACCCGCCCCGCGCGAAGTGAACGCAAGTGGTGGCGAGGGTGGTCCGCAGTCTGGCTTGCGCGACTCCAAGCCCTCCGCCTCACCGAATCCGGCAGGCAGCGCGTCTCGTCCGGGTGTGGCCGGGCAGGGGACGCCGCGTGTGAGCGGCGATGCCCCGGGCGGCTCTGCCTCCGCCGCGGCTGGCTCGTCTTCGCCAGGTGCGGGGATGCCGGTGCAGCGTGTGCGGCGTGCCGACAACGGCCCTGCGCGTTCTGGTTTGGGTGCGCCGTTGAGCGGGCCGCCCGCTGGAAGCCGTCCGCTGGAAGGTGCCCAGGCGTCCGAGGCTCGTGGGACCGAGAACGCGCCCGATCGAGGGGAGACCAAGCCTTCCGTCCTGCCGAACTCGGCAAGCAGCGCGCCCGGTCCGAGCGTGGCGGGACAGGGGACGCCGAGTGGCTCCGCCTCCGCTGGGGCCGGCTCGGCCTCGCCGGGTGGGGCGATGCCTGTGCAACGTGCGCGGCGTGCTGGCAACGCCCCCGCGGGTTCTGGTTTGGGTGCGCCCTTGAGCGGGTCGCCTGCTGCAAGCGGTCCGCTGGAAGGTGGCCAGGCGTCCGGACCTCGCGCCAGCGGGGACGCATCCGTTTCGCGCGACTCGAAGCCTTCCGCCTCGCCGAACTCTGTGGGCAGCGCGTCCGGTCCGGGTGTGAGCGGTGGCGATGTCCCGGGTGGTTCTGCATCCGGTTCGTCCTCGCCGCAGGCGGGGATGCCGGTGCAGCGTGTGCGGCGTGCCGGCAACGCTCCTGCGCGTTCTGGTTTGGGTGCTCCCTTGAGCGGGCTGCCCGCTGGAAGCCGTCCGCTGGAGGGCCCCCAGGCGTCCGGCCCTAGCGGCACCGGGGACGCATCCGTTCCGCGCGAGTCCAGGCCTTCCGCTTCGCCGAACTCGGCAGGTAGCGCGTCCGGTCCGATGCCTGTCCAACGGGTGCGGCGTTCAGGCAACGGCCCCGCGGGTTCTGGTTTGGGTGCGCCCTTGAGCGGGTCGTCCGCTGGAAGCGGTCCGCTGGAGGGTGGCCAGGCGTCCGGGCTTCGCGCCAGCGGGGACGCATCGGTCCCGCGCGACTCGACGCCTTCCGCCTCGCCGAACTCGGTGGGCAGCGCGTCCGGTCCGGGTGTGAGCGGTGGCGACGTCGCGGGTGGCGCTACATCCGGCTGGTCCTCGCCGCAGGCGGGGATGCCGGTGCAGCGTGCGCGGCGTGCGGGCAACAGCCCTGCGCTTTCTGGTTTGGGCGCGCCCTTGAGCGGGCCGCCCGCTGGAAGCCGTCCACTGGACGGAGTCCAGCCGTCGGAACCTGGCGCGAGCCAGGGCATGCCTGTCCAGCGCGAGGTGAGCGCGGGCGGGGCCATTCCGAGCGTGTCCCGGACGGAACACACTGCCTCGCCTTTGAACGCGACGAGTGAGCAGGCGATGGCTTCGCCCGAAGCGGCCGGCGCTGGAACGGCGGACGCGACAACGTCCGGGGCGTCCAGGCGTGTTGCGGCGCGGCCTGTTCTCGGGATGCCGTTGACGCATAGCCCGGCCGTCCCTGGGACGGGGCCGGTGGCGCAGGTCGTGCCGATTGCGTCGCGGCGCTTGCCGATCCAGAGGAATTTGGACGCGATGTCGAGCGCGTCCCGGACGTCCGAGCCCGCAAGCGGGAAGCCGAGCGTCCCGCCCGCGAGCACCGAGACGGCGGGTGACGCGCCGGTTCAGCGGGCCGTGGTTCGGCCCCGGCGCGGCAGCGTCCGGGAGGACGCGGCGCCCTCGATGGTCGTCCCGCTGAACCGGAGCGCGTCGGTCGGCTCGGTCGCGGCGACGGCGCGGGCTTCGGCGAGCCTGCCGGTGCAGCGGACGGCCGGACGCGACCACGACCGCAGCGGGAGCAACGCCGGTCCGTCCTTCCCGGCGGTCCAGGCGCCGCCGCCGATGGCGTTCCAGCGGACGATCCCGGCGGAGTCCTCCCGTCCGCCGCACGATCCGCCAGGCGGCGGTGGGCAGACGGTGACGCGAGCCTCGTCGTCCCCGGCGCCGAAACGGAGCGGCGGCAACGAGCCGAAGCGCGGCGGCAACGGAAAGGAACGGGAGCCGGACCTGGACGAGCTGGCGCGCCGCCTGGTCGGACCGCTCTCCCGGTTGCTGCGGACGGAGCTGCGGCTGGACCGCGAACGGGTGGGGAGGCTGCGTGATCCGCGGCGGTGACGGCCGGACGGCCCAGGCGACAGAGAAGAAGGAACGACGATGAGCACCACCAAGGACCCGGGGTCGAGCCTGTACTTCCGGCTGTCCATCGACGGCGAGTCGCTGGGGAGCTGGAACGGCTGCGACGGGCTGGCGGCGCAGGTGGACGTCGAGCTGCGCGAGGAGGGCGGCAACAACGGGCACGTGTGGCAGCTGCCGACCCGGGTGCGGCACTCCAACGTGCGGCTGACCCGCCCGATCAACGAGGACACCGTGAAGGTGATGACCTGGATCTCCTCGGTGTCGACCGGCATCAAGCGGCCGACCGCGCAGATCGAGGCGCTGCGCGCGAACGGCGAGCTGGTCGCGCGCTGGGGCCTGCTGGACGTGCTGCCGGTGACCTGGACCGGACCGACGCTCGACCCGAGCGCCAACACCGTCGCGACCGAGGTGCTCGAACTCGCGCACCACGGCTTCACCGGGGCGGGGGGCGCCTGATGGCCGGCGGGCGCACCAGCCACGTCAAGGCGACGCTCAGCGTGCACGAGCCGCCCGCGGGCGACTCCACCACACCGGGCGGCGTGATCAAGAAGATCCCCTTCCAGTTCAACCCGGCGCAGCTGGAGATCACCCGGTCGGCGCAGTGGAGCTACACGCCGACGGTGGCGTCCCGGGTGGCGGGCAAGGCCGAGTTCCTCGGCTCGGACCAGCAGAGCCTGGACCTGGAGATGTTCCTCGACAGCTCCGACAAGCCGGGGGACGCGAAGGTCCGCAAGGCGGTGGAGACGCTGTTCTCGTGCCTGCGGGTGACGCCGTCCAGCCTGCCGGACCGGCCGTCCCCGCCGTGGGTGATCTTCGAGTGGGGCAAGTTCAGCACCGTCCGGTTCGTCGCGTACGTCCAGCAGGTCAGCGCGTCCTACACGCTGTTCGACACGACCGGCGAGCCGGTCCGCGCGACGTGCCGGCTGAGCCTGGCGGAGATCCCGCAGCTGACGGCCGGGCAGAACCCGACGTCGGGGGCGCTGTCGGCCAAGCGGGTGCACCGGCTGGTCGCGGGGGACACGCTCGCCTCGCTGGCCTGGCGCGAGTACGGCGACGCGACCGCCTGGCGGGTGATCGCGGAGGCCAACGGCATCGACGACCCGATGCGGCTGCGGCCCGGCCGCGAGCTGCTGCTGCCCGCCGCCGACGAGATCCACGCCTAGAACCGGGGGGCACATGTCCGAGGGAACCTATACCAACCTGCTCGCCGTCACGATCGACGGCGCGCCGCTGCCGGCGACGGTCAAGCCGCTGCTGGTGGAGGGCTGGGTGGACGCGTCGGTGAACGTCCCGGCGGCGTTCCAGCTGACCTTCCGCGACCCGCACCAGAGGGTGCTGGGGCGGCTCGGCGTGACGATCGGGTCGAAGGTGGTGCTGCGCGCGCTGGCGGTCGGCAAGGACGGCGGCTCACCGCTGTTCACCGGCGAGGTCACGGCGCTGGAGGCCGACTGCGACGGCACCGGCAAGTACAGCGTGGTGCGCGGGCACGACCCCGGCCACCGGCTGCTGCGGCACCGCCGCGTCGAGGGCTACGTCAACATGACCGCCTCCGACATCGCGCGCCGGCTCGCCGCCCGGGACGGGCTGAAGATCGGCAAGATCGACGCGACGAAGACCGTCTACGAGCTGATCACGCAGCCGAACGTGACCGACTGGGACTTCCTGACCCGGCTGGCGCAGGAGAACGACGTGGAGATGTCGTTCGACGACAAGGGGCGGTTCCAGTTCGTCAAGCCCGCCGACGCGTCCGGGGCGCCGGGCGCGGGCACGCACGCCAAGGACAGCCACCACGTGCTGGAGTTCGGCGTGAACCTGCTGCGCGTCCGGACCGGGGTGACGGCGTCCGACCAGGTCAAGGAGGTCGAGGTCCGGGGCTGGGACGTGGCGGGCAAGCAGCCGCTGACCTCCCGCGCGCCCGCGACCAGCAACCCCGAGCTGAAGATCGGCACGACCGGCGGCGTGGCGATCGGGAAGTTCGGACCGGCGACGCTGGTCGAGACCTCGGTGCCCTACGACCGGCAGGCCGAGGTCAAGGGTGCGGCGGACGCGCTGGCCGCCGACGTCAGCGCGGCGTTCGCCGAGGTGGAGGCGATCGTGCGGGGCGATCCGAAGCTGCGGCCGGGGCTGCCGGTGGCGCTGAACGGGATCGGCAAGCCGTTCGAGGGCAAGTACACCGTCACGACCGTCCGGCACGTGTTCGCGGGCGGCGAGCGGTACGAGTCGTACGTGACGGTGACCGGACGCCAGCACCGCTCGCTGTTCGGCCTCGCGTCCGGCGGCGGCCAGCCCGCGCCGCGCATGGACGGCGTGGTGATCGCGATCGTCACCGACGTGCAGGACCCGCGCCGGCAGGGCCGCGTCCGGCTGCGCTTCCCCTGGCTGGACGACAAGTACGTCAGCGACTGGGCCCGGGTGGTGCAGTTCGGCGGCCGCGGCGGCGGCTCGCTGATCATGCCCGAGGTGAACGACGAGGTGCTGGTCGCCTTCGACCGCGGCGCGCTCGACCACCCGTACGTGCTCGGCGGCCTCTACAACGGCGTCGACAAGCCGCCGCGCTACGAGCGCCTCCCGCTGGTCGGCGCGGGCGGCAAGGTGAACTGGCGCGCGCTGGCGTCCCGCAGCGGCCAGCGGATCGAGATGCTGGACGCCCCGGGCAAGCGCGGCGTGACGGTGTCGAGCGGCGACGACCGGATGTCGGTCGAGCTGAACGAGCTCGGCACCCGCGTCAAGGTGCACAGCGACGGCACCGTGGAGATCCGCGGCGCGCGCGGCGTGACCGTGGACGGCGGCGCGACGGTGCAGGTGAACGGCGCGGCGATCGACATCAAGGGCGCCGAGATCGGCATGGAGGCCGCGATGCTCAAGATCACCGGGATGGTCGAGGTGCAGGGCAAGGTCAACGTGATGGGCGTGATCCAGCAGAACGAGATGCCCGTCATGGTCATCCCCGCCTGACCGGCGGCGGCAGCGGACGGCGCACGGCAAGGACAGGACGAGAGGGAACGATGGGGGAACAGTTCGTCGGCGCGGGTTGGGGCTTCCCGATGCGCGTCAGCGCCTCGGGCGGCATCGCGCTGGTGACCGGGGAGCGGGAGATCGAGGAGGCGATGCGCCTGGTGCTGGCGACCGCGCCGGGCGAGCGGCCCACCCGCCCCGAGTTCGGCTGCGCCGTGCACGACATGGTGTTCGCCCCGGTCAACGAGGAGACCGCCGGACGCATCGGGTACGAGGTGCGGACGAGCCTGGACCGCTGGGAGCCGCGCATCGAGGTCGAGGACGTCCTGGTCACCGCCGACGCCGAGGACGTCGGGGTGCTCTACATCGACGTCCGGTACCGGATCCGCGGCACCAACAACCCGCGCAACCTGGTCTTCCCCTTCTACGTGATCCCGCGCCACGACGGCCCGGCCGACCCCGCCGACCCCTCCGCGACCGACGAAAGGGCTGCCGGCTGATGGCCCTGCCCTCGCCCAACCTCGACGACCGGCACTTCCAGCAGTTCGTCGACGACGCCAAGCGCTACATCCAGCGGCGCGCGCCCGAGTGGACCGACCACAACGTGTCCGACCCGGGCGTGACGCTGATCGAGGCCGTCGCGCACATGGCCGACCAGATCGTCTACCGGCTCAACCGCGTCCCGGACAAGAACTACCTGGCGTTCCTGGACCTGCTGGGCATCACGCTGCTGCCGCCGTCCGCGGCCCGCACGGACGTGACGTTCTGGCTGTCGGCGCCGCAGGAGCTCCCGGTCACGCTGCCGCCGCACACCGAGGTCGCGACGGCGCGCACCGAGACCGAGGAGTCGACCGTCTTCACCACCGAGGACGCGCTGGAGGTGGTCCCGTGCGAGCTGGACCGGCTCGGCGTGCAGCGCCAGGACGGCCCGCTCACCGACCGCACCGCCGACCTGCTGGAGGGCAAGGACGTCGACTGCTTCGGCGGGCCGCCGCGCCCGGGCGACGTGCTGGCGTTCGGCCTGACCGCGGCGGTGCCGTCCTGCGCGGTGCTGCTGCGCCTGGACAGCCGCGTGGACGGCGTCGGCGTCGACCCGCGCCAGCCGCCGCTGGTGTGGGAGGCGTGGACGGCGACCGGCTGGCGCGAGTGCGAGGTGGACGGCGACGGCACCGGCGGGCTGAACCGGCCCGGCGAGATCGTCCTGCACGTCCCGGCCGGGCACATCGTGTCGCGGCTCGGCGCGCACGAGGCGGGCTGGCTGCGCTGCCGCGTGCTGGAGCCGCGTCCGGGCCAGCCGTTCTACTCGGTGTCGCCGACCGTCCGGTCGGCCGAGGCCGCCACGATCGGCGGGACGACCGGGGCCGTGCACGCCGAGCTGGTCACCGACGAGCCGCTCGGCGAGTCCGCCGGGGTGCCGGGGCAGCGCTTCGAGCTGTCCCGCACGCCCGTCGTGGCCGGATCGCCGCCGCTGGTGCTGGAGTCGTCGGCCGCCGACGGCTGGACGACCTGGCAGGTCGTCGACCACTTCGCCGCGTCCGGCCCGGACGACCGGCACGTCCGCCTCGACTCGGCGACCGGCGAGGTGTCGTTCGGCCCGGCGGTGCGGCTCGCCGACGGCGGGCTGCGGCAGTACGGGGCCGTCCCGGAGAAGGGCGCGGTGCTGCGCGCCCGGTCCTACCGCACCGGCGGCGGGCACGCGGGCAACGTCGCGCGCGGCGCGCTGTGCGTGCTGCGCAGCTCCATCCCGTACGTCGCCCGCGTCACCAACCGGGAGGCGGCGCGCGGCGGCGTCGACGCCGAGACGCTCGACGAGGCGCGCCGCCGCGCGCCGATCACGCTGCGCGCCCAGGACCGCGCGGTCACCCCGCGCGACTACGAGGAGCTGGCCCGGCGCGCCGCGCCCGAGGCGGCCCGGCTGCGCTGCCTGCCGGTGGACGAGGCGGGCGTCGGCGCGGTGCGGGTGCTGGTGGTGCCGCAGGCCGTCCCCGACGCGGGCGGGCGGCTCCGGTTCGAGCACCTGGTCCCGGGCGACGACCTGCTCGCCCGCATCACCCGCTACCTGGACGACCGGCGTCCGATCGGGGTCCGGCTGGCCGTCGGGCCGCCGTTCTACCAGGGCGTCACGGTCGTCGCGACGCTGCACGCGTTCGCCTCCGCCGAGGCCGAGCGGGTCCGCGCCGCCGCGCTCGCCGCCCTTTACGCGCACCTGGACCCGCTGACCGGCGGCGCGGACGGCCGCGGCTGGCCGTTCGGCCGCCCGCTCCAGGCGGGCGAGGTGTTCGCGGCGCTGCAGCGCGTCCCCGGCGTCGAGCTGGTGGACGAGGTGCGGCTGCACGCCGCCGACCCGCTCACCGGCAAGCGCGGCGAGGCCGTGGACCGGATCGACATCTCGGCCGCCGCGCTGCTGTTCTCCCACGACCACAAGGTCCGCGTGCTGGGCGGCAAGCAGTGAGGCAGGGCGTGGACGGCCTCGGCACGCCGTGGCCGCTGGCCGACCACCTGCCCGCCGTGTTCGCCGAGGACGACCTGGCGCAGCGCTTCACCGCCGGACTGGACGAGGTGTTCGCCCCCGTCCTGTCGGTGCTGGACTGCCTGGAGGCCTACTTCTCCCCGCACCTGGCGCCGCCCGACTTCGTCACGTGGCTCGGCGGCTGGGTCGGCGCTGAGCTGTCCGGGGACGAACCGGAGCTGCAGGCGCGGGGGACGGTCGCGATGGCCGCCCGGCTGCACCGGCTGCGCGGCACCCGGCGCGGCCTCGCCGCCGCGATCCGGCTGGCGTTCGGCGTCGACCCGGAGATCATCGAAAGCGGCGGGGCCGCCTGGTCGGCCCGCCCGCTCGGCGTGATCCCCGGCGAGCCCGAGCCGCGCCTGGAGGTCTTCCTGAAGGTGCCCGACCCCGGCGCTGTGGACGTGCGGCGGCTGGAGGACCTGGTGGCCGCCGCGCGCCCCGCCCACGTGCCCTACCGCGTCCACGTCCTGCCGCTGACCGCGCCGGTCCGGCGGGCGGCCGCCACCGGCGCTGCGACCGGCCCTGACGCTGCGACCGGCCCCGGCGCTGCGACCGGCCCTGACGCTGCGACCACGACCGACGAGGAGAGCGGGCGATGACCGCCAAGGACACCTGCCCGGAATGCGGGGCGACCCGGCAGTCCGGATCGTTCTGCGACATCTGCGGCGCGGTGCTGGACTGGGGCGACCGGGCCCAGCCCGCGCAGCCGTCCCTGGCCGGACCCGAGAGCGAGGCGCCGACGCTGCCCGGCCCGGCCGAGGAACCCGCAGCCGCCGGGGAGTCGGCCATCTCGCGGGCGCTCGCCGGGGACGGCCCGCAGCCGACACCCGTCCGGCGCGAACCGCCCGCCGCCACCGCCTTCCCGCCCGCGTCCGCGTCGGCGAACCCTCCGGTCATCGAAACCCGCGCGGACCTGCGGCTCCCGTCAGCTCCGGCGAAGGCGCCCGGCTCGGACGCGTCGTCCGGCTCGGAGGCGCCGGCGAACCGCCGCTTCGGCCCCGAGGCTCCGGAAGGTCGGCCCGGCGACAAGGCCGCTGCTGAACGGCAGCCAAGCCAGGACGCCGCGGACCGGCAGTCGAGCCAGGACGCTTCGAACCGGCAGCTGGGCCCCGAGACCGCTGAGCGGGCGCGCAGCCTGCTCGTCCCGCTGGAGGAGCAGCGGCCCGCCGCGCAGCGGGCCCCGCACGTGGCGCCGGTGCTGCCCGGACGGCCCGAACCGGCCCGTCCGCAGGTGCGGATGCTGGAGGACCAGCCCGTCATCGGCGGCATCGTCTGCCCCTGGTGCGACACCCCCAACCCGCGCGACCGCCACTTCTGCCGCAAGTGCGCGATGAGCCTGACCGCGGCCGACCCGGCGGGCTCGCGCACCCGCCCGTGGTGGCGGCGGATCCTGGAGCCCGGCAACACCGAGACGCCGTGGGCGGGGGAGCGGCCGCGCCTGCGCCGCGGGCTGGGCCGCGTGCTCGGCATGACCTGCGCCGCGATCCTCGGCGTCGGCGTGGTCGGCACGGGCGTCGCCTACTCCGACGATGCCGTGAACGGGGTCGTCGCGCACTTCGCCAAGCGCGCGCCGATCAGCGTCAGCACGTCCAAGGCGTCGCACTCGGATCCGGTGCACGGTCCGCAGCTGGCGTTCGACGGGCTGAACGACACGTTCTGGGGGGACGGCTACGGCGGCAGCGGCGCGGGCCAGTTCCTGGAGGTGACGTTCGGCCAGCCGCGCGACCTGCTCAACGTGATCATCACGCCCGGCGTGTCCAAGCAGCCCGACCAGTTCGCCAAGCAGGCCCGGCCGCAGGTCATCCAGGCGCTGCTCACCTCGTCGGACGGCAAGACGGTCACCCGCACGCTCCGCCTGGACGACGCGGCCGGCCCGCAGAAGTTGCGGCTGCGGGCTCGCAAGGTGGTGAAGGCGCGGCTGACGCTGGAGGCCGCCTACGGCGCCGGACCCACCGTCCAGGTCGGCATCACCGAGATCGAGTTCTTCGGCCGTTCCCTTGCGGGCAGCAGCCTCTGACCGGCCGCCGCCCCCGGCGAGGGCGGCGGCCGGCGGTGCGTCGCGGGACGGGTCAGCCGGGCGTGGCGCACGCCTGCCTCTCCCGGCCGTCCCGGCTCGCGAGCTTCCGCCACGTGCTCGCCGTGGAGACCGGCCGCAGCTCCCCGCAGGGGTGCCGGGACGCCTCGGCGAACGCCAGGCCCGCCTCGTCCACCCGTCCCAGCTCCGCGAGCATGACCGTCAGCAGCACGCCGGACATGTGCGGGATGAGCGGGACGCGGTGCTCGGACGCGCGGCGCAGCGCGGTGCGCAGGTCGGCCTCGGCCTCGGTCATGTCCCGGTTCAGGTAGGACACCCAGGCGCGGGTGTGCAGGGCGCGGGTCTCGGCGGTCGGGTCGCCCGCGGCCCGGGCCACATCGACGGCCCGGTCCACGAGCCGCTCCACCGCGTCCTGGTGGGCGCCGCCCTCGAACAGGCCGCTGATACCGAGCAGCGCCAGCGCGTCCACCGCCTGCCGCAGCCCCGCCGGGACGGTCTTGAGGATCAGCTCCAGCGTCGAGCACAGCAGGTCGTGCTCGGCGAGCAGCCAGGCGTGCGCCTGCGCGCCGTCGGCGAAACCGGCCTCGTCGCGCCCGTCGGCGAACAGCCGCGCGACGACCGCCAGGCTGGTGGCGGGCGCCGACAGCGCCTGGCCCAGCGCGTCCAGAAGGAAGCCGCCGACGCGCAGCAGCGCCGCGTCGCGCTCGTCCGCGCCGTCCTCCACCTCGCCGCGCCGCTGGGCGAACAGCCGGACCAGGTCGTGCAGGCGGAACCGGTCGGCGCCGTGCGGTTCCAGCAGTCCCGCGTCGACCAGGTGCTCCAGCAGGTCCTCGGCCTGGTGCTCGGGCTGGTCGAGCAGCGCGGCGGCCACCGGGACGGTGAACCCCGCGCCCGGAAGCAGCGCGCAGCGGCGCAGCGCGTGCGCCTGGTCGGGGGTCAGCGCCGCGTACCCCAGGTCCAGGGACGCCTCGACCGACAGGTCCCCGGCGCGCAGCTCGGTCAGGCGGCGCCCGGCGTCGGTCATGCGGGCGAGCATCGCCGGAAGGCCGCGTTCGGGACGGGCGGCGATCCGCGCGCCGACGATGCGCAGCGCCAGCGGGAGCCAGCCGCACAGCCGGGCCAGCTCGGCCGCCTTCTCCGGCTCGGCCGCCACTTGATCGGCCCCCGCGAACCGGGACAGCATCGCCAGCGCCTCGGCGCGCGGCGGCAAGCCCACCTCGAACCGGCGCGCACCGGCCACGGGCAGGATGCGGCGCCGGGACGTCACCAGCACGGCGGTGCCGGGCGTGGCGGGAAGCAGCGGCTGGATCTGCGCGGTGCTCGCCGCGTTGTCCAGCACCACCAGCACCTTCCGGTCGGCGAGCAGGGACCGGTAGGACGCCGCGCGCGCCGCCAGCGACGCCGGGATCTCGGCGGCGGGCATCCCCAGCGCGAGCAGGAAGTCCAGCAGCACGCCGTCGGGCGTGACCGGCTCCGGGCCCGCGCCGCGCAGTTCCGCGTAGAGCTGGCCGTCGGGGTAGTCGGCGCTGCGCCGGTGGCCCGCGTCCAGGGCGAGGGTGGTCTTGCCGACACCGCCGATCCCGGTCAGCACCGCGACCGGGACGCAGCCCTCGTCCGGGGCCAGCGCCTCCACGACGGCCTCGCGCAGCTTGGCGCGTCCGGTGAGGTCGGCCGGGACGGGCGGCAGCTGGCGCGGCGTCGGCACCGCGCCGACCGGCACCTCGGACGGGAGGACGGGCTGGGCCGTCCTGGCCTCGTCCAGGCTGCCGCCCGCGAGGATGCGGTCCCGCAGCTCCGACAGCTCCTGCCCGGGGTCGAGGCCCAGCTCGTCCGACAGCACCTCGTGCGCCTCGGTGTAGGCGGCCAGGGCGTCGGCGGTGCGCCCGGCCCGGTAGAGGGCCCGCATGCGCAGGGCCCGCAGGTCCTCGCGCAGCGGATGCGCCGCGATCAGCGGTTCCAGGTCGGCGGCGACCCGCGCGTGGTCGCCCAGGTCGTCGACGCAGCGGAGCGCGGCGAGGCGGGTGTCGAGATGGAGGTGCCGGAGCCGGTCGCGCTGGTGCTCGGCATGCGGACCGGCCACACCGGCGAGCGGGACGCCCCGCCACAGCGGCAACGCCTCGTCGTAGAGGCGGCGGGCGCGGACGAGGTCGCCGTCGGACCGCGCCCGTTCGGCGTCGCGGGCCAGGCGCTCGAACCGGACGACGTCCACTGTGTCGGCGGGAAGGTCCAGAAGGTACCCGCCCTGCACCGACACCAGGACGTCCTGGTCCTTACCGAGGACCGTGCGGAGGCGGTAGGCGTAGTTGCGCAGCGTTCCGAGCGCGTGGTTCGGGGGAGCGTCGCCCCACAGCCCGTCGACCAGCTCGTCCGGCCCGCAGCGTCGCCCGACGCGCAGTGCCAGCATCGCCAGGACGGCCTGCTGCAGCGGACCGCCCGGGCGCAGCTCGTGCCCGTCGCGGGTGAGGCGGAGCGCTCCCAGGAGCTGAACCTGATACATCGCGCGGATCTCAGCGCGGCCGCGCGGCGCGGAACCCGGCCCGTCCGGCCCGGTCGAAATCGGTGTCGCTGCGCGTCATAGGCCCACTCCAGCTCGTTCTGGTCTGCTCGGGTTCGTACGCCGTCCATGCCGGGCCCGCATCCGTGGGGCGGATGGGGTCCCCGTTCCTGGGATGATCCAACGCGCGTCCTGGTTCGCGGCCCGCCCACCCTAAAGTCAAAAACCTTGCGCCGCTAGGTTTATGCCGCCGCCGAGACGCCCGTCACCGTCCGCGCGGCCACGGCCGTCACCGCCCGCGCGGCCACGGCCGCCACCGTCTGGATGGCAATGCCCGTCACCGTCCGGACGGGCGTTCACAGCGGTTCGGGGGAGCCGGTCTCCAGGCCGAGCGCGACGGTCAGCCGCTGGAGATCGCCGATGACGTCGGTGGACGGGTCGCGCAGCCACCGGATCTGCAGCCCCTCGGCGGCGGCGAGCAGGACGCGCGCCTCCCACTCCTTGCCCGGCCCGTACCGGCGGGCGATCAGATCGAGGATCGCGCTGGTCCGGCGCTGCATGAACGCGTGCGCCGGATGCGCGGGGTCGGCCGCCGCGGCCGTCATGTCCACGAACAGCTTGACCAGGCCGGGCGTCTGCGCGGTGTGCGCGAGCAGCGCCCAGGTGCCTTCGGCGGTGGTGAGGTCGTACTTCTCGGCGTACTCGCGGTCCCGCGCCACCAGGACCTCGACGAGCAGCTCGTCCTTGCTGCCGAAGTAGTGCAGCACGCCCGCCTCGGTGAGCCCGGCGTGGTCGGCGATGCACTTCAGGGACGGCCCCTGCCGTCCGGACGCCTGGTAGGCCTCCAGCGCGACCCGGAGGATCTCCGCACGGCGGGCGATGCCCTTCGAATACGGACCGCGCCGTGCCTTTGCCATGACCGCAACCTACCGCCCGCGGGGAATCACCCCGGGATGAAGACATGGAGCGCTGAAGACCTGACCCGCATCGGCGAGGCGGCCGAGATCCGGATCGCTCCCGAGGGCCGCGACGGCGCCGCGCGCCGCCCGACCACGATCTGGGTCGTCCGCAACGGCGACGACCTGTACGTCCGCTCGGCCAACGGGCCCGAGGGACACTGGTACCGGACGGCCGAGACCAGCCACCGCGGGAGGATCGAGGTCGCGGGGCTGGTCCGGGACGTCACGTTCGTCAACACCACCGAGCCGTTCGTCAACGACGAGATCGACGCGGCCTACCTCAAGAAGTACGGCAGCACGCCGTGGGCCGAGCCGATGACGCAGCCCGGTCCACGGGGCACCACGCTGCGCCTCGAACCCGCCTGAGCCCGGGCGGCCCGGCATGCCGAAGGGGCTTGCGGCCGGTCACGGCTCCAGGTCGGACACGCCCCTGCCGGTGGCGATGTCGAAGGGGACGGACGCCTGGTCGTGGACGATCAGCCAGGCGCCGTCGATCTTCTGGAAGCAGAAGGTGACCCGCACCCACATGCCGTCCGTCGGCGTGCCGTGCCGGAGGGTGCCGCTGAGCCGGCCGAAGGCGTGCCCGAACGCGACGTCCGCCCCCGCGGTGAGCGCCAGGTCGCGCACCTCGTAGGAGATCTCGTCGAAGAACGCGAACGCTCGCGACCAGTTCTCCATCTTGGCCGCCCGCCCCACGTGCTGCAGCGGCGGTTCGACATCGAAGGACACGACGCCCGGGGCGTACAGCCGCTCCAGGGCCTTGATGTCCTTGGCGCCGATCCCCTCGACCACCTTGTCGATGTGCTGCCGGAGCTCGGTCTCGTCCGTCGTGGTCATCGCTATGCCTTCCCTTTGGAATCTCGGCTTCTCGCCGATACGACGACCCGGGACCGCCGAATGTCAGGCGATGCCTTCGGCGGCGCGGCGCATGACCAGGAGGGCGACGTCGTCCTCGGCCTGGTGGCGGCCGATCATCGCGCCCATCACGGACGCGCTGACCAGCTCCGGCGGGCCGGCGCGCATCGCCGCGCACAGCCGCGCGACGCCGTCGCTGATCGAGGCGTTGCGGCGTTCGATCAGGCCGTCGGTGTAGAAGGCCAGGACGGCGCCCGGCGGCAGTTCGAGCGTGACGCTGCGCCGAGGGACCGTGTCGTCCAGGCCGATGAGGACGTCGCTCGGCATCTCGACAGGACTCGACGGGCCGTCCGGCAAAGCCAGGATCGGGGGGTAGTGGCCGGCGGAGGACAACCGCATCCGCTCCCGGGCGGGATCCCAGACCGCGTACAGGACGGTCGCCGTCGCGGTCGGCTCGAAATGCTGCATCTTGCGGTCGAGCTTGTTCAGCACCACGGCCGGGTCGGTGGTCTCCAGCGCGTAAGCGCGCAGGGCGCTGCGCATCCGGCCCATCACGACGGCGGCCCCGAGCCCGTGCCCGGCGACGTCGCCCATGACGATGCCGACGTCCCCGGAGGGCAGCGGGAACACGTCGTACCAGTCGCCGCCGACGTCCGCCGCGCCCGGACGGTAGCGGGCCGCCAGCTCCAGCCCGGGCAGCGCGGGCGGCGCCGCCGGGACGAGGCTGCGCTGCAGCTCCAGGGCGGCGGCGCGTTCGGACTGCCCGAGAAGCGCCTGGACGGCCGTCGCCGCCCGTCCGGCCGCGACCTGGAGGAGTTCGGTGTCCTCCTCGGTGAACCGGCGCGGCGTGGTCGTCCCGACATGCAGGACGCCCAGCAGCCGGCCGGCCGAGATCAGCGGGACGCCGAGCATCGCGCGCAGGCCCCGCTCGATGAGCAGGGTGTTGAACACGTGGGCCGTGGGGACGTCCTCGATGACGACCGGGCGCCGCTCGGCGGCGATCCGGCCCGCGAAGCCCTGCCCGACCGGCACCCGCGCGGCCTGGACGACCTCCTCCTCCAGTCCCCTCGCGGCCGTCGCCACCAGGTGCCCGCCCGGGCGGTCCAGCAGCAGGACGGCCGCGGTGTCGACCTCCAGGGTCTCCTGGACGCGCTCCAGCAGGGTGTCGAGGAACTCCTCCACGTTCATGCGGGAGAACGCCTCGTCGGTGAACGCCTGGATGTTCTCCAGCTTTCGAATGACCTCACCCAAACGGGCGGTCGATTTCCTCACGGCGTCAACTGTAGATGCGGCCGAGCGGCTGGACCACATCGTGACGATCCTCCTGGTCGCGGGGGCCTGAACGTGGTTTTCCAGATCTGTGCCTTCGCATGGGTGATCCCGGGTGCCTTCCCGGCTTCCGCCGCGTTTAACGCCCGGGTGCGGGACAGGTATCAGGAGAGGGAGTGAGGTGAACCGATCATGTCGATCACCCGATGGCCCGCGGCCGCCGCGGCGGCCGTGATCGTGATGGCGGGCGCGGCCTGCGGCTACGGCGCGAGCGCGCCGGCCGCCCAGCCGTCGTCCTCGCCGGTGCGGCCGCTGCCCACCGGTCAGCTCACCGCGCAGGACCGGACCTGGCTCGGCCAGGCCCACCAGGGCAACCTCGCCGAGGGCGAGCTGGGCGAGCTGGCGCGCAGCAAGAGCACCAGCCCGCAGGTGCAGTCCGAGGGCGCGATGCTGGTGGACGCCCACACCCAGATGGAGCAGTCGCTCGTCACCACCGCGCACCGCCTCGACGTCAAGCTCCCGCCGGGGCCCACGGCCGAGCAGGCGGCCAAGCGCCAGGAGCTCGCCGGGCTCACCGGGCCGGCCTTCGACAACGAACTGGTCGCCGACCTGATCACGGATCATCAGCAGGCGATCGGGATGACCCAGTACGAGGTGAACCACGGCTCCGACCCGGTGGTGAAGGGCATGGCCCAGCAGGCGATCCCCGAGATGCAGAAGCACCTCGACATCCTCAAGCAGGCGCAGCACTGACCGGCCCGGAGAAGGCGCAGCACCGACCGGCCTGAAGCAGGCGCGGCACTGACCGGCCTGGAGAAGGCGAGGCGGCCCTACCGGGGCGGCACGCGTAGCTGCCAGAGGACCGACAGGAACGCCTCCAGAACCGGGGACGGCGGGTCGTCGTCGCGGTGGGAGAGCACGAGCGGCGGCAGCTCGGCCGGCGGGTCCAGCTCCCGGACCAGGACGTCCGAGCGGATCACCCGCCGCACGCAGGACGGCCCGAGCCCGAGGCCGACCCCGCACGCGACCAGCCCGGCGATGGTGTGCACGTCGTGCGCGTGGACGATCCGCCCGGCCTTGAAGGCGGGCATCGTGTCGGCCGTCGCGGGCTCCTCGTCCGGCGGGGCGGTGATGAGCGTCTGCCCGCGCAGCCGGTCGCGCCGCAGCGGCCCGGCCCCGGCGAGCGGATGGCCGCGCGGGACGAGCGCCACCAAGCGGTCGTGGCCGACGACGACCGACCGCGTCCGCTCCGCGCCGGGACCGCGCGGCGCGCCCCGGGTGACGATCGCGTCGACCGCGCCGTCCGCCAGCGCGACCGCGCAACCGGCGGACGAGCGCTCCTGGAGCCGCAGCCGGACCCGCGGGCGCTCGGTCCCGAACCGGGTGAGGACGGTCGGGAGCAGGTCGGCCAGCGCCGAGCCGACGAACGCCAGCCGCAGCTCGCCCGACTCGCCGCGCGCCGCCCGCCCGACGTCGCCGCCGATCGCCTCCAGCTCCGCCACGACGGCCCGGGCCCGCGCCAGCAGCGCCTCGCCGGCCGCCGTTGGGAAGACCCCGTGGCCGGTGCGCCGGAACAGCGGCGTGCCGAGCTCCCGCTCCAGGTCGGCGATCTGCCGGGACAGCGGCGGCTGCGCGATGCCCAGGGCCGCCGCCGCCCGGCCGAAGTGCGCGTGCTCGGCGAGGGCCAGCGCGTACCGGAGATGCCGTGCCTCCATACCCGCAGAGTATGGGAATCGGTGATGTCAGATCTCACGGATATCGCAACCGCCGCCACTCGCTGTACTTGGTGACGGCTGCGGCGCGCGGTCTCGCGTCCGGGGGTGGCCGAGTCCGCCGCCGCACGCCGCCCTTCCCCTCCTCGATGGTGACGACGCAGGCGCGCCCGTGCATTTCGGGCGCGCGGGAGAAGGAGGGACGGATGGACCGCTCCGCGCTGTGGGACCGGTACGGCACGAGGTGGACGGGCCTGACCGCCGAGGAGATCGACGAGGCGCTCGCGATGCTGGAGGACTCCGGCGCGGCCCGCGACACCTATCTGCGGACCCTGGCCCGCCTGCTCGCCCGGCTCAGCCGCGGCTCCCAGGACACACCGGGCACCCACCGCCGCCGAACAGCGGACTC
Source organism: Actinomadura rupiterrae (assembly GCF_024172125.1). Taxonomy (GTDB): domain Bacteria; phylum Actinomycetota; class Actinomycetes; order Streptosporangiales; family Streptosporangiaceae; genus Spirillospora; species Spirillospora rupiterrae. The sequence goes on along the minus strand of NZ_JAMZEA010000014.1, from coordinate 67,225 downwards.
CGCCGATTCCTGAGCGGGTCAAGATTCGGGCTGGGGACGGTCAGCACGCAGGGCGCCGGGCCTCCGGCGGGGAATCCTGCCTGGTATGGGGGGACTTGTGCGTGGATCGCGGGATCCGGCCCGACCGCCCCTCGGCGCCACGCGCCGGCGGCTGCTCGCGCTGACCGTCCCGGTGACGGCGGTCCTCGCGATCGCCGCCGCGCTGACGCTCGGCCTCCTAAGCCCGAACCCGGCCCTCGGGACGGCGCTGGGCCTGCTCGGCGCGCTGGCCGTGGTCGCGCTGGTGGCCTACGCGACGGTCCGGATCTGCGGGCGCGCTCTCCGTCCGGTCGCCGCGATGCGCAACGCCCTCGCCGCCGCGGACGAGGTGGACCTGACCGCCAGGCTGCGCGTCCCGGCGACCGGCGACGAGATCGAGGCGCTCGGCCGCGCCGCGAACGCGTGGGCCGACCAGGTGCAGCGCGTCGTGGAGCGCGAGCGCCGCTTCGTCGCCGACGCCTCGCACGACCTGCGCGGCCCGATCACCGGCCTGGTCACCCGGCTGGAGGACGCCGCCGCCGAGGACCCCGCGCCGGTGCTGCGCGCGCTGCTCGCCGACGCGCTGCGGCTCGGCGAGATCGTCGACGACCTGCTGGAGCTGACCCGGCTGGACGCGGGCGCCGAGGCGACGGTCAACTCGGTCGACCTGTCCCGGCTGGTCGCTGAGGAGGTCGCCCGCGTCCCCGCCGGCCTCGCCGTGACCACCGACCTCGCGCCCGGCGCGGTCGTGCTCGCCTCCCGGATCCGGCTGGCCCGCGTCCTGGGGAACCTGCTGGCCAACGCCGCCCGGCATGCCCGCAACGTCCACGTCAGCGTCACCGTCCGGCCGCCGCACGCCTTCCTGGAGGTCGTCGACGACGGCCCCGGCATCGACCCCGCCGAGGCCGAGCGGGTCTTCGAGCGCTTCGTCCGCCTGGACGACGCCCGCCGCCGCGACCCAGGCGGCAGCGGCCTCGGCCTCCCCATAGCCCGCCAGATCGCCCGCCGCTACGGCGGCGACCTCTACGCCGCCGACCACAAGGGCGGCGCCCACTTCGTCCTCACCCTCCCCCTAGCCGACTAACCCGCATGTCCCCGAACGGTCACCCGGGGCCGCTCGTCCCGCTCACCCGCGGAACCGGACGAACCCCGCCCGGACGCCGACGCCCGCGCATGCCGAGCCTCGCCACCACCATTCGACTGCGCCGCCTCCGAACCCGACGGCGACGCACCAGCCCGCTGCGAACGCCCCGAGACCGTCCCGACCTCACGCCGCTCCACCCGCCCAGAAGCCCGCCCATCGGCCGCGGGAGCCGTCGGACGTCCCCCACGAGCAGGAACCCTCGCATCGCTGGCTTTCTGGACGCGTTCGGTCGCCTGAACGTTCACGGACTTCCGACCGCCCGCAGGCCGCCGGCCACTGACCACGGAAGGCTGCGCGCCCATGGATCGCCCATCGGGCGCGGAAGCCTGTGCGCTCCCGGGCTTCCCATCGGCCGCGGGAGCCGTCGCGCCCGCCGGACGTCCGTCACGGGTAGGAAGCCGCGTATCGCTGGGCTGCTGCGAGTGTGCGGGTGCCTGGGCATTCACGGTCTGCCCGCCGGGCGCGGGAGGTTGCGCGCTCGCGGGCTGTCCGCTGGGTGCGGGTGCCGTCGCGCTCGTGGGACGTCCGTCATGGGCAGGAACGCGCGTGTCGCTGGGCTGCTGTGCGCGTGCGGACGCCTGAACGTTCACGGGCCGCCCGCCGGGCGCGGAAGGCCACGCGCTCAGGGGCTGCCCGCTGGGTGCAGGGGCCTGTGCGCTCCGGGGCTGCCCGTTGGGCGCCGAAGGCGTCGCGCTCGTGGGACGTCCGTCATGGGCAGGAACGCGCGTGCCGCTGGGCTGCTGGACGCGCGCGTGCGCCTGAACGTTCACGGATTGCCTGCCAGTCGCGGGAGGCTGTGCGCTCGTGGGCTGCCCGGTGGGTGCGGGGGCCGTCGCGGTCGTGGGACGTCCGTTACGAGCAGGAAGCCGCGTATCGCTGGGCTGCCGTGCGCGCGCGTGCGCCTGAACGTTCACGGGTTGCCCGCCGGTCGCGGGAGGCTGTGCGCTCGCGGGCTGCCCGGTGGGTGCGGGGGCCGTCGCCGTCGTGGGACGTCCGTCACGGGTAGGAAGCCGCGTGTCTCTGGGCTGCTGTGCGCGTGCGGGCGCCTGAACGTTCACGGGTTGCCCGGCGGGTGCGGGTGGCTGCGCGGTTACGGGGGGCCCGGCGGGCGCGGTTGGTGGGTGTCCGCCATGAGTAGGGACCTTTGTGGCGCTGGGCTGTTGGGCTTGCGCGGGAGGTTGGACGGTCACGGGGGGCCCGCTAGGTGCGTGACTTGCGTTGATGGGGTTGGCGGCCGGGGCGGGGGCTTTGGCGGTTGGGGGATTTGTGCCGGTGCGGGGCGCCGTTGCGCTTGCGGGGCGCTGGGGGGACGCGGGCATGTTGGCGGGGGGATTGGGGGCGGTGCGTGGGGTGGTGGGGGCGGGTGGGGTTGTGGGGGCTTGGGGGGATGCTGAGGGTTGTGAGGTGGTGGGGTGTAGGGCGGTGGCGGCGCCGATGGCTAGGCCGATGGCGGTGACGGCTGCCAGGGATTTGGGGGTGGCTAGGCGCTTGAGGGCGCGGGGTCTCGTTCGGGTGGTTGCGGTGCCTGGCGCGGTGCTGGCGCCGGGGGCGATGGCTCCGACGATGCTGATGAAGGCGAGTCCGGACAGCAGTGCGATGCCGCGCTGCTCCCAGCCGAGGCCGTAGCGGCGGACGGCGCACTCCTCCAGCTCGCGGAGGAACTCCCACGCGGTGGCCGGACGGTCGGCAGGGGCCTTGGCCATGCCGCGGTCCACCAGCTCGCGCACCTCCGGCGGGACCTCGGCCGCCGGGACGGCTCCGGAGATGTGCAGGTCCCGCAGTGCGGCGAACTCGTCGTCCGCGTAAGGGCGGCGGCCGGTGAGGCATTCGAAGAAGACGGCGGTCGCCGCGTAGACGTCGGTGGCCGGGACGGCGGGCGTGCCCTGCCACTGCTCGGGGGCCATGTAGGCGGGGGTGCCCGCCGGAAGCTCCTCGGCCGCGCTGCGGACGGCGATGCCGAAGTCCACGAGCTTGCTCGTCCCGTCCTTGGTGACCAGGACGTTCGCGGGCTTGTAGTCGCGGTGGACGATGTCGCGCTCGTGCGCCTCGGCCAGCGCGAGCAGCGAGCCCTTCAGGGTGGCCAGCGCCGCGAGGACGGGCAGCGGCCCCTCGCGCCGGAGCAGGTCGGCGAGGGACAGGCCGTCCACGAAATCCATGACGATCGCGGCGCCCTCGGACGACTCGACATAGCGGTGCAGCCGCGTGATGTGCGCGTGCCGGAGGTCGGCGAGCAGCGCCGCCTCGCGCCGGAACCGCGCCCGGAACCCGGCGTCGGCCAGCAGCCGCCCGTCGAGGTACTTGATCGCGACCGGCTTCCCGGAGGACGTCTCCACCGCGAGCTCCACCCGCCCGGTGCCGCCGGTCCCGAGGTTCCGCATCCGCCGGTACCCGGGCACCGTCCATTCGGCTGCCACGCGCTTCCTCCCCTCGGCCGGACCTGAACGAAATTCACAAACCTGGAGAGGATAAAAAGCGGCGGCGACGAATGTCAATTAGCCATTTCGTGTGGTCAATGGCGAGTCAAAAGAGTGAAGATTTATTTTGCGGAAATGGAATGGCCGGGCGGTTCAGGCCGAAGGTGCGGAGGGGTCGTCCGGCGCGCTCGCCGCTCGGTAGGCGCGGCGCAGCCCCTCGCGGGCGCGGAAGGACAGCTGCGTCACCGCGCCCGGCTTCAGGCCCAGCGTTCCCGCCACCTCGCGGACGCCCTCGTCCTCGATCACCGTGTGCCACAGGACGACCTGCCACCGGTGCGGCAGCGACCGGAACGCGCGCACCACCGTCACCCGCTCGGCCGCGTCGGCGATCCCGCCGGCGGACGCGGCGTCGGCGCCCGGCGACTCGTCGGCCCAGGTGCCGACCTTGTCGGTGACCACCGTCCGCCGGGCCTTGCGTGCCCAGTCCACGGCCGCGTTGCGGACCACCGCGTACAGGTAGGGCCGCAGGCCCGTGACCGGGCCGCCGCCCGAGCGCAGGGCGGCCAGCGTCCGCGCGAACGCCTCGCTGGTCAGGTCCTGGGCGGTGTGCTCGTCGTGGACGAGCCCGTACGCGTACGCCAGGACGGCCCGGTGGTGCCGCGCGAACAGCTCGGCTGAGGCGCCCGCGTCGCCCGCCCGCGCGGCCGCGACCAGATCGGCGTCCGGCAGACCTCTGGCGCTCCGCGCCGGTTCGTCCGCTGCGGGCCCTCTGGCTCGCGGCGCGCATCTCTCCATTTGCATCGCCATCCCTCCCGCCGCCAAGGCGGCAGGACCCGTCGGCGGCGGGCCCGCCCACCCGGGTCCGCTCGCCCGGGACCGGTGTGACGCAGGTCATGACGGTCCCGTGGTCCGAGCACGGTAGACGCGCCCTGACCAGGGGCGCAACCGTAGAACTGACGAACCGGACACGCAGCGGTGACTACGTAGATCTGCCGATGGCGCGGACCGCCGGTCCGGGGCATGCTTCTGGCCCGCCCGCCCTTCGCCGGTCGCGGTCGCCTGGCGGTCGGTCGCGCCGTCCACTACCGTGAACCCGCGTCACGACCGAGCGGGTGGTGCTGATGGGGACGACAGGACGGGCCGGGAGGGCGTCCGGGGCGCCCGCGCGCGGCCCGCGGTCATGATCACGCCGCCGCCGGTGGCGGTGACCAGCTTCGTCGGCCGCGAGCGGGAGACCGCCGAGGTGCGGCGGCTGCTCAGCACGTCCCGGCTGGTCACGCTGACCGGGCCGGGCGGTGTCGGCAAGACCCGCCTGGCCGCGCGGGTCGCCGAGCGGGAGGCACGGACGTTCCCGGGCGGCGTGGCGTTCGTCGAGCTGGCCGAGCTGCGCGACGCGGCGCTGGTGCCGCACCTGGTCGCCGATCGGCTCGGGCTGCGGCACCTGGGGGACGCGCCGGTCTCCCGCGCCATCGCCGACCACCTGCGCGACCGCGCGACGCTGGTCGTGCTGGACAACTGCGAGCACCTGATCGACGCCTGTGCCGAGCTGGCGGCCGCGCTGCTGACCGGCACCCGCCGCGCGGTGCTGCTCGCGACCAGCCGGCAGACGCTCCAGGTTCCGGGGGAGTGGGTGGTGCCGGTCGAGCCGCTGCCGATCGAGGACGCCGTCCGGCTGTTCCGCGAGCGAGCGGCGGCCGTGTGGCCCGGCTCGGTCGACGCGTCCGCGCCACCGGACGGCCCCGGCCGCGGTCCCGGCGCCGGCCCCGGACCCGCGGACGACCAGCGCGTCCTGACCGAGCTGTGCCTGCGGCTCGACGGCCTGCCGCTCGCGATCGAGATGGCGGCGGCCCGCGTCCGCTCGCTGTCGCCGGAGCAGATCACCGACCGCCTGGCGGACCGGTTCCGGCTGCTGACCTCCGGGCCGCGCACGGTGCCGCCGCGCCAGCGGACGCTCCGCGCCACCCTGGACTGGAGCTTCGAGCTGTGCACGCCGCAGGAGCGGCGGGCCTGGGCGCGGCTGTCGGTGTTCGCCGGCTCGTTCGGCCTGGACGCCGCCGAGCGCGTGTGCGCCGACCCGGAACCCGCCGGAGCGGACGGCATCGACGCCGGGGACGTCCTCGCGCTGATCGACAGCCTGCTGGACAAGTCGGTGCTCGTCCGCCGCGAGCAGGCGGGCGGGGTGCGGTACCGGATGCTGCAGACCGTCCGCGAGTACGGGCGCGAGCGGCTGTGCCGGGACGGCGAGGAGGACCGCGTCGCCGGGCTGCACCGGCAGTGGTACGACGAGCTGACCGAGGAGGCCGAGCGGGACTGGGTGAGCGACCGGCAGCTGGAGCTGGTCGGCCGGCTCCGCGAGGAGCTCCCGGACCTGCGGGCGGCGCTCGCGCGGTCGCTCTCCCGGCCGGACGAGGCCGGGGCCGCGCTGCGCATGGCGGCCCGCCTGCCGGAGTTCTGGCTGCTGCGCGGGCTGCCCGGGGAGGCGCGGACCTGGCTCGAACGGGCCCTCGCCGCCGCGCCGCCGGGCGACCCGGACCGGGCGCTCGCGCTGTGCCGCTGCGCCCTCTACGTCCTCTGGCAGGGCGACCTGGAGAAGGTGGAGAACCTGCTGGTCCAGGCGGAGAGCCTCGTGCCGGACGGATCGCCCGTGACCGGGAGCATCGCGCACGTCCGCGCGTTCGCGGCACTCCTGACGGCACAGCCCGGGACCGTGGCGCTGGCCGACACGGCCTGCGCGATCTTCCGCGAACACGGCTACCTGCGTGACGAGCTGCATCCGCTGTTCGTGCACGGCGTCGCGGTCGCGTACATGGACGGCGACCCGGTGGCCGCGCGCAGGTCGCTGGTGCGGATGAACGAGGTCTGCACCGCCGCCGGGGACCTGTTCTACCAGGCGATGTCGCTGTTCGGGCGGGCCATCGTCGAGGTCGAGTTCGGCGACGCCGGGACGGCCCGGGAGGCCGCCACCGCCGCTCTCCGCCTGGATCTCCAGACCGGCGACGAGCACGGCCTCGCCTACCGGCTGGACGCCCTGGCCTGGGTCGCCGACCGGCAGGGCGAGCACGTCCGCGCCGCGACCCTGTTCGGGATCTCCGACGCGTTCTGGGACCGGATCGGCACCACGGCCGACTTCGCGGCGGGCCTGCCGCACCAGGTGCACATCGGCCGCTGCCGGGAGGCCCTCGGCGACGCCCGCTTCGAGCAGGCGTTCGCCACCGGACGGGCCATGTCCCGCGACGACGCCCTGCACTTCGCGCTCACCGAGCCTGAGCCGACCGCCGCCGGGACCGCCGACGCATACGCCGGTTCCGGCGATCCGGAGCCCGCGACCGCGCTGACCGACCGCGAGCGGCAGATCGCCGGGTTCGTCGCCGAGGGCCTCACCAGCCGGGCCATCGCGGAGAAACTGACGATCTCCACCCGGACGGTCGACACGCACGTCCAGAACATCCTGACCAAGACCGGCTTCGGGAACCGCGCGCAGATCGCCGCCTGGATCGTCCGCGGCGACCAGCAGCCGACGCGCTGACCGGCAGCCGACGCGCTGACCGGCAGCCGATCCGCTGACGGTCAGAGCGTCGCGGCCAGCTCGTCGAGCGTCGCGGTGAGGACGTCCACGCCCTTCAGGAACTCGGCGATGGTGATGTGCTCGTCGTCGCCGTGGTCGAGCGACCCGTCCCCCGGCCCGTAGGCGGCCATGGGCATCGTCCAGTGCGGCGCGACGGTGTTCATGTCGGACGTCCCGGTCTTGAGCGTCGGCCGCGGCTCGCCGCCGTGCCGCCGGATCGCGGCCGAGACCGCCCGCACCATGGGATCGGAACGCGGGCTGCGCACCGCCGGAACATCCCGGACGATCGTGACGTCGCCCCCATGCGCGCGTCCGCGCAACCGCTCGGCGAACGCCGCGACGTCGTAACCGACGGGGATGCGGCAGTCGATGTCCAGCCGCGCCTCGACCGCGTCCCCGTGCATGCCGCGCAACGTGGCGGCAGGCAGCCCGAACGCGCCGTGGTCGCGTTCCGGGCCGAGCGCCTCCAGCAGGTCGTGCCAGAACGCCAGCGCCACTTCGGTCGCCTTGGCGGCGGGGTTGGTGGAGTGCGTCGCGGGCCGGGTCACCCGGTAGCCGATGTCGATCTTGCCCTTGTAGCCGAGCACCACCCGCGACCAGCCGCTCGGCTCGCCGACCAGCAGCGCGTCCGGCGCCGGGAGGGTACGGGCCAGGTGCTCGCCGCCGCGCGACAGCCGCTCCTCCTCGACCGCGCCGACCACCCGGACCGTCCCGGGGAAGGACGGCCGCGCCGCCGCCGCGCTGATCATCGCGGCGAGCGGGCCCTTGGCGTCCACCGCGCCCCGCCCCACCAGCCGGTCGCCGTCGCGGCGCGCGGGCAGCGGCCGGTCCACGGTGTCCAGGTGGCTGAGCAGCATGACCAGCGGGCCGTTCCCCGCGCCGATGTCGCCGATCACGTTTCCGGCCTCGTCGCGGCGCGCGGCGAAGCCGAGGCCGTCCATGGCCTTCTCCAGGAACCGCGCCAGCTCGTCCTCCCGGCCGGACGGCGAGGGGATGGCCAGCATCTCGTGCAGCAGGTCGACCGGGGTGCTCATGTGCCCTCCGCGCTCATCGGATCCGGTGCCCGTCTGGTCCCGCGCCCATCCGGTCCCGGCTCATGCGATCTCCAGGGTGGTGCCGGCGCCGCCGAGGGCGGCCGTGACCGGACGGGGGAGCCGCCCGTCGCAGACCGCCACCCGCGGGACGCCGCCGAGCAGCGCCTCCCGGGCGGCGACCAGCTTGCGGTGCATGCCGCCGCTCGCCGCGTGCGGCACCGGCCCCTCGCGCGGCAGCGCGCAGCGGCCGAGCAGGCTGCCCGGATCGGACGCGTCGCGCAGCACGCCCGGCGCCGAGGTCAGCAGGACGAGCCGCTCCGCGCCGAGCGCGGCCGCGACCGCCGCCGCGGCCCGGTCGGCGTCCACGTTCACCGGCGCGCCGTCCTCGCCGGTCGCGGGCGGCGACACCACCGGCACGAACCCGGCGCCGAGCAGGACGCGCAGCACCTCGGGACGCACCCCGGTGATGCGTCCGCTGTGGTCGTCGCGGACGACGACCGTCCGCCCGTCGTCCAGCACGGCCCGCTGCGCCGCCTTGCGCCTGGCCTGCAGCAGCCCGCCGTCCAGCCCGGTCAGCCCCACGGCCGGGACGCCGCTGCCGGCCAGCTCGCGCAGCAGCCGCGGTTTGGCCCGTCCGGTGAGGGCGAGCGTGACGACGTCGAGCATCGCCGGATCGGTGTGCCGGCTGGTCACGCCGCTGGGGGACAGGAGCGTCCGCGCGGGCACGCCCAACTCTGCGGACAGCCGCTCGATCTCCGGTGCGCCGCCGTGCACAAGCACGACCTCACCGGCACGCCCCGCGAGATCGGCGCACACCGGCCTGGCCGGGACGGCGCCGCCGCACTTGACCACCATCACGCCCATCGGCCGACGCCCATCAGATCGGGTGCAGGCCGGGGAACCCCAGGCCCAGGGTCTCGGGCTGGCCGGTCCGGAGATTGAGGCACTGCACCGCCGCGCCCGCCCCGCCCTTGACCAGGTTGTCCAGCGCGGCGATCGCGGTGATCCGGTCGCCGTCCACGGCGAACCCGACGTCGCAGTAGTTCGACCCGGACAGCAGCTTCGGATCGGGCAGCCGGTGCGTGCCGCGCCGATGCGCGACGATCCGGACGAACGGCTCGTCCGCATAAAGGTCGCGGTAGGCGCGCCGGACGGTCCGCTCGTCCGCCTTCCCGGTCGCATGGGTCGCATGGCAGACGACCTGCACACCGCGCACCGCCTCGACACCGGTCGCGCTCATCCGGGCGTTGAGCCCGGTCAACCTGGACACCTCCGCCTCGTGCCGGTGCCCCACCGGAGCGAAAACGCGCATCGCGCCGCTGCGTTCGGCGTGCAGGTTGCCGTCCCCGGCGAGGGCGCCCGAGCCGCTGGACCCGGTACGGCCGTCGATCTGCACGTCCGGCTCGACCAGCCCGGCGAGCGGACGCAGCGCCAGGATCGCCGCGGTGGCCATGCACCCCGGAACGCTGATCAGATCCGCCGTTCGAAGCTCGTCCCGGTACAGTTCGGGAATGCCGGGAACGAACGCGCCGAGCAGCTCCGGCGCGGCGTGCGCGACGCCGTAGTAGCGCTCGTACACCGCCGGGTCGGGCAGCCGGAAGTCGCCCGACAGGTCGATGACGGTTCCGGCCCGCTCCCGCAGCCCCGGGATTAGGGTCATGGTCGTGCGGTGCGGCGTCGCGGTGAACAGCACATCGCACGCGGCCGGCTCGTCCGGGGGACTGAACACCAGCTCGGTCTGCGCGCGCAGGTTCGGATGGACGGAGTCGACGCGGCGTCCCGGGAAGCGCGTCGAGACGGCCTGCACGACCTCCACGCCCGGATGCCCGGTCAGCAGCCGCAGCAGCTCGCCGCCCAGGTACCCGGCCGCGCCCATGACGGCGACCCGGATCACCGCACCTCCCGCCGTGCCGGCGCGCCGTCGTCATGGATCAGGCTGAGGACGTGGGAGACGATCGCGTCCGCGACGTCCAGCGAGTCGCCGTGCGCGGCCTGGAGGCTCTGGAACTCCACGGCGTGGTTGACCTCCAGCACCAGCGGCCCGTCCGGCCCTTCGACCAGGTCCACGCCCAGCACGCCGCCGCCGACCGCCTGCGCCGCCGCGAGCGCGAGCTCGGCCAGCTCGGGATCGAGCGGGCACGGTTCGGAGCGGGCGCCGCGTGCGGCGTTGGTGCGCCAGCCGTCCGCGTACCGGTAGGACGCGCCGACCACGTCCTCCCCGGCGACGATGACGCGGATGTCGCGTCCCGGCTTGTCGACGAGTTCTTGCAGGTAGACGATGTGCTGCTGCGGCGAGGGCAGCGCGGCGCGGTGCTCCATCAGGGCCTCGGCGGCGTCCCGGTCGCGGGCCACCGCCACCATCCGCCCCCAGGACCCGGAGAGCGGCTTGACCACCACCGGGAAGCCGAGCCGCTCGGCCGCCTCGACGCCCTCCTCGGGCGTGAGCGCGACCGCCGTCCGCGGCACCGGCAGCCCGGCACGTTCCAACGCCAGCGACGTGCGCAGCTTGTCGCCGCACACCCCGATCACCTCGGACCGGTTGACCGTTGGGACGTCCCACGACTCCAGCAGCAGCGACGCGTACAGCCCGCGGCTCTGCGAGATCTCCCGGTTCAGCGCCGCCGCGTAGGGCGGCCCGTCCCGGGACGGCCCGTCCCGGGACGGGCCGTCCGGCATGCGGCCCAGCTCGGCGCCGAACCGGCGGGTGTCGAGGTGGACGTACGGCACCCCGCGGCGTTCCAGGGCGGCGAAGAGCAGCTTCTCCTCGTGCCGCACCCGGGAGGCCGGCACGGCCAGCGGCCTCACTCGCCCCAGTCCTCCTCGATCTCGGGGGCGAGCGCGAGCGCGACCGGTTCCAGGCCGACCACCTCCAGCTCGCTGGAGCAGTCGGCGCACTGGGCGATCTCGCTCAGCCGCACCGGCTCGGCCAGCTCGACGGGGCCCTCACACTCGGGACAGGTCCGGGTCATCCGTGCCACCTCCAGGGAATCGGCCGATCAGGCCGGTCGCCGCCGCGGCGACGGCCGCCGCGGTGATGCCGTACCGCTCGATCAGGTCGTGCTGCCCCCCGGCCCGTCCGGCGAACGCGTCGGGCATCCCGACGCGCGCGACCCGGGCGGGCGCGTGCTCGGCGAGCGTCTCGGCGACCGCGCCGCCGAGCCCCCCGGACCGCCAGTGCTCCTCCACCGTGACCGCCCCCGCGGTCCCCGCGACCGCCTCGACGACGGCGGCCGTGTCGAGCGGGCGCAGCGTGTGCAGGTTGAGCACGGTCGCCCGCACGCCCCGCGCCGCCAGCCGGTCGGCCGCGCCGAGCGCCGCCAGCACCGGATGCGGCCCGCACGCGATGATCGCGACGTCGCCGCCGCTGCGCAGCCGCTGCGCCCGGCCGATCTCGAACGCGCCGCCGCCGACGTCCGGGGTGGCCTTGCGCCCGAGCCGGACGTACAGCGGGCCGGGCAGGTCCGCGGCCTGCCGGACCGCGGCCTCGGCCTGCGCCGCGTCCGCCGGGACGACCACGGTGAGGCCGGGCAGCGTCCGCGTGATCGCCAGGTCTTCCAGCGCGTGGTGGGTCGGGCCGAGATGGCCCGCGGCCAGGCCGCCGTGCGTGGCAACGATCCGCACCGGCAGCGCGTTGTAGACGATGTCGATCTTGACGGCCTCCAGCGCGCGCGTGGTCGCGAAGGTGGCCATGGTCGTGACGAACGGGACCTTGCCGCTCGCGGCCAGGCCCGCGGCCGTCCCCATCAGCGCCTGCTCGGCGATGCCGAGGTTGAGGTAGCGGCCGGGGACGGCGGCGAACGCCTCGGGGTCGAACAGCCCGGTGTCGCTGTCGAGGCAGTACAGCCGGTCGTCGGCGAGCATCAGCTCGGGCAGGACGTCGCGGAACGCCTCGCGCGCCGACCGCGGCTTCGCCTCCTCCCGCTGAGGCGGCCGCTCCGTTCCCAGGCTGGGCGTGCTCGTGCGGGGTTCGGGAGTCACGACACCGCCCTCCGGTGCCGGGCGCGCAGGACGGCCAGGGCGCGTTCGGCCTGGCGTCCGCCCAGCGTCGCGTAATGCGACCGGGGACGGCCCTCAAGCGACGGCAGCCCGCGCCCCTTGACCGTGTGCGCGATCACCACGACCGGACGGTCCGACTCCGCGGGCGCGAGCGCCGCGCGCAGGGCGCCGAAGTCGTGCCCGTCCGCCTCGCGGACCGTCCAGCCGAAGCTCCGCCAGCGGTCCGCCAGCGGTTCCAGCGCGACGGTGTCCTCGGTCGGCCCGGTAAGCTGGAGCCGGTTCCGGTCGATGACCGCGGTCAGGTTGCCCAGGCCGAGGGACGCGGCGGTCATCGCCGCCTCCCACACCGACCCTTCCTGCAACTCGCCGTCGCCCATCACCGCGAAGCAGCGCCGAGACGGATCGGCCAGGGCGAAGCCGGTCGCGAGCGCGAGCCCGTGACCGAGCGAGCCCGTCGGCATCTCCACCCCGGGGACGTCCCGGATCGGGTGGCCCATCAGCCGGCTGCCCGGACGCGCGTACTCGGCCAGCTCCCCGACGGGGAAGAACCCGCGCTCGGCCAGCACCGCGTACAGGCAGATCGCGCCGTGCCCCTTGCTGAGGATGAGCACGTCGCGTTCGGGCGCGTCCGGCCGCTCCGGGTCGTTCCGCAGCACCTCGAAGTACAGCAGGCTGAGGATCTCCACCAGCGACATCGACCCGCCGAGGTGCCCGCCCTCGGGCCCCGCGCACATGCCGACGATGTGCTCGCGGACGCGATGCGCCGTCGCCGCCAGATCGGCGGCCGAAACCTCGGGATCCACCGCCGCCGCCACCCCGGGATCCGCCGCTACCTCGGGCTCCATCAGCGCCGGCCCGGCAGTGCGGTGAGCACGAAGTGGCCCGGCAGGTGGACGGCGAGACCCTCCCGGATCTCGGCGACCAGCTCGTCCCCGGACAGCCGGATCGTGGACGAGCGCCGGTCCAGCAGCGTCGCGGCGGCGGTGAAGTCGCCGACCAGCGCGGAGCCGGGCGGGACCATGCGGGTGCGGCTGACCTTGACGCCCTGCGTGGCGAGCCGTTCCAGGAACGCGCCGTCCTCCACCAGCGGCCACCAGTCGTCCGGATGCATGACGATCCCGTCGGCCGACCCGCCGTACCACTCGCACAGGGCGGCGGTGGCCAGCAGCGTCGCGGCGGCCGTCCGGTCGGTGGCGCGCGGCTCGCGGCGGCGGACGCCCGGCGTGCGCAGCAGCCCGCGGATGTCGCCCGAGCCGTTCAGCAGCGCGTCGTTCTCGGCCGTCCCGAGCCGGACGAGCAGCCGGTAGTCGACGAACGCGGCCAGCGCGGCCGGGTCGGCGAGGACCTCGGCGGGCACCGGCACGGCGGCGCGGACGGTCTGCGTCCGGACGGTCGCGGACCCCACCTGGAACTCCCACTCGGGCGCGGCCTCGTCCGGCGCGACGTTCTCGGCGCGCTCGGTGAACACGGTGATCTCGTCGGCGTCCACGACCGCCTTGCGGAGCAGGTGCCGGACGGTCAGCCGCGGCCGCCGCTTGGCCGGCGGGAACAGGTCGCTGATGGCGGCGCGCAGCTGCACCGCCGCCTTCGGCCCCTGCCGGGCGTAGGCGAGCGCGAACTCCTCGCCCGGGCTGCGGCGGGTCAGCTCGGGATCGTCCAGCATCATGCGCACTTCGGACAATGGTTCACATCCCCAGGGAGCGGCCGCCGTCGACGACCTGGACGGTTCCGGTGACGAAGCTCGCGCGGGCACTGAGCAGGAACGTTCCGGCCGCCGCGACCTCCTCGGGACGGGCCACCCGCCCGAGCGGGATGCCCGCCTCGGCGGCGATGCGGGCGGTCTCGGCCGCGGCGTCCCCGCTGATGCCGCTCAGCAGCGCGTCGGTCGCGGTGTAGCCGGGGGCCAGGACGTTGACGGTGATGTCGCCCGGTCCCAGCTCGTGCACGAGGGTCTTGGCGTAGGCGGCGAGCCCGGCCCGCGCGATGCCCGACAGCGCATACTTGGGGATGAGGTCGCGGATCGTCTCGCTCGCGACGATCAGGACCCGCCCCCACCCCGCCGCTCGCAGGTGCGGCAGCGCGGCCTGGACGAGCCCGACGTGGGCGATCATCCCCAGGTCGAAGGCCGCGCGGTAGCCGTCGGGGTCGAACGCGCCGGTAGGCCCGGCGGGCGGCCCGCCCGCGTTGCTGACCACGAGGTGCAACGCGCCGTGCTCGGCTGCGGTGTCGTCCGCCCAGGCGCGGGCGGCGTCGGTGTCGCGCAGGTCGAGGGCCCGCGTTCCGACCTCGACGCCGAACTCCTCGGCGAGGCCGTCGCGCGCCTTGGCGAGCCGTCCGGGGTCGCGCCCGGCGATGGACACCGCGGCGCCCTCGCGCAGCAGGTCGCGGGCGATCGCGAGGCCGATGCCCGCCGAGCCGCCCGACACCAGCGCCACCTTGCCGTTCAGTCCCAGGTCCACGTCACACCCTCGTCTCGTAGCCGTACCGGCGCAGCAGGGGAAGCGCCAGGAGCGTGGTCGCGGCCCGGTGCGGGCGGGGCAGCGCGGTGTGCCACCGGCGGTCCTCGTCGATCGGCGTCCGGCCGCGTCCGAACCGGTTCGGGTTGCCGGTGACGGTGTGGTTGCCGCCGAGCTCGACCGTCCCGTCCGCGGCGACCGGGTTGGGCCCGGCGTGCCCGATCAGCTCCAGGATGCTCCCGACCGCCGCGCGCGGGCTGCGGACCAGGTCCTCGTAGCGCAGGTGCAGCGCGTCCGCGCGGTGCGCGCGGCCGACCGCCTCGGCCGCGAGGTTGAACCCGGCCCAGTTCAGCGTGCTGTTCAGCGCCGAGCGCCGCCCGGTGTAGGCCTTGGGCTGCATCCACGACCAGGCGACCGCGCGCGGGTCGCGGACCAGGTGGACGTAGGACGCGTCGATCCCCGGCATCGCCGACAGCAGCGCGGCGTCCGAGGCGTACTTGGAGCTGTCGACGACGGTGTGCGCGCCGCAGACGTCGGCGATCGCGCGGTAGGTGGCGGCGAGCGTGCCGGGCCAGCCGTTGCGGGGCGGGGTCCGCAGCGTCCGCCAGGTGTGCCGGGTGCGGTTGGCGTCCTGCCATGCCACGACCTCGGCCGCGTGCTGCTCCAGGGTCCGGCCGTCCGGCCGGACCGCCTCCAGCACCCGGCCCCAGACCGGGCACTCGCGGAGGTCGTCGCCGCACCCGCAGCGCGCGTTGCTGCCCGTTCCGAGGACGCCGTTGCGCCAGAGGAAGCGCAGCTCACCCACGTGAACGACGCCGGGGACCTCGGCGAGGACGTTGCCCAGTACCGTGCTTCCGCTACGGCACCAACCGGTGATGTAGAGCACCCTCATCGACAACCACGACTCCCGGGGTGACCGGCGCGAGTTGGTCAGACTGCATGAAAACATGATCTTCCGGAGAAGGGAACAGTCCGCCAAGGACGGGTTCCAAAAGCCCTCTCCGTCCGACCCGAAACCCGGGTTCCGTCGCGGATCCGTCGCGGATGCGTCAGCCGCGCCCGTCCGGCCGGGCGGTGATCTCGACGGCGGCGCAGGTCCAGGCGAAACCGGCGCCGATGCCGACGAGTAGCACACGGTCCCCGGAACCGGCCCGGCCGGATTCGGCCAGGTGCGCGAGGCCGGTCAGCTGGTCGGCCGCGCCGACGTGCCCGGTGCGGCGCCCCCAGTCCCAGGTGGTGCGCGCGAGGTCGATGCCGAGCGGCTCGCAGTACCGGGTGCGCAGCACGCGCAGGCCCACGTTCGGGAAGACGAACCGGTGGATGTCGTCCAGCGCCAGCCCGGCGTCCTTGAGCGTCCGGTCGATCGCCTCGGTCAGGCCCGAGGTCGTCCGGTCGCCGATGCCGCCCAGCTGCTGGCCCGCGCCCGCGGCGAACGCGGCGCGCCGGGCCCGGACGTCGACCGGACGGCCCGGCGCGGTCGCGAACGGCTCGTCGCCCCGGTACATTCCTTCGAGCTCGGTGTCCACGACCGTGCCGACCGACAGCAGCCGGGCGAACCCCTCCCGGCCGAGCACCGCCGCGGCGCCGCCGTCCCCGTAGACCAGGCCGGACAGGTCGGCGCGCCACCGGTCGAAGCCGGGCCCGCCGAACCGGTCGGCGGTCGTCACGAGCGCGGCGCGGCGGGCCGGTTCGGCGGCCAGGTAGGACGCGGCCAGCTCCAGTGCGCCGAGCGCGCCCGCGCACATCTGCTGGACGTCCATCGCGGGCGCGTACCGGCCCGCCTCGCCGAGCACCTCGCGGTGGACGAAGGCCGCGGCCGGCCAGTAGTCCACGCCCTGAAACCAGGCTGAGGCGTGCAGCAGGAGCGCGACGTCCCCCGGCGGCGTGCCCGCCCGCCGCAGGGCGAGCCGCGCGGCGGCGGCGGCCATCTCGGGCGGTGCCTCGCCGGTGGCGACGGTGACCGAGGCGTACTGGTCGGCGGCGTGGTCGGACGGGTCGTAGCGGCCCTCGGCGACGGCGCCCGCCGCGTCCACGGGCGCCGGAAGGTGGTGGGCCAGGCCGGAGAGGAACAGGCCGTCGCAGCGCATGCGCACCTCCGTGGGGGCGGTGACGGCGGACGGGCGCCACATTATGGTGATCTAGGTCGGACCGAGAAGCGGTTCCGGAGCCGGCAGGAGGCGCCTTGGGCGGCAGCGGTCATCCCATCCCAGCTCATTCGGCACCGCTCCCCGGGACGGAGTGGGCGGTCTGGAAGGACGTGGTGCTCCGGTCGACCGGGTTCCCCGCCGAGGGGCTCACCCGCTTCGCCGCGCCCGGCTGCGCGGCCGTCGCCGACGCGTTCCTGGCGGGCCGGGCGAGCGAGGACGACCTCGCGCAGACCCTCGACGAAGCGCTGACCGATGCGACTCGGACTGCTGCCGAGATCGCCGCCGACCCGCTGTTCCGCGAGGCGCTGACCTGGCAGAACCCCGCCGCCGCACGCCGCATGGCCGAACTCGCGGCGCCCTCCGGCGCCTCGGGCCGCCGGACGGGGCACAAATGGCGCGCGCGGGAGAACACGCTCGTCCGGTACTGGCAGCGGTACTGCGGCAAGAACGACACGGTCGGGTTCTTCGGGCCGGTCACCTGGGGCACGATCGACCCCGAACTGGCTCCGGCAGTCGTGGCACGGCCTGGCAGCGGGCTCGTGCGCGACCGGCAGGTCTCCCTGGAGTTCTGGGTGCTGGAGGCGTACGTCGCCTCGCTGCTCGCCGATCCCGAGGTCGCGCCCTGGCTGCCCGCAGGCGTCCAGCCGCACTTGACCATCGACGGTGCACGCGTCCTGCGCCCGGACGGCCCGCCCCTGCACCTGGACGACACCGAAGCCGCCGTCCTGGCACGCTGCGACGGCGTGACCGCCGCAGCCCGGATCGCCCCCGAGCCGGAGCAGGCCGCCGCGCTGGACCGCTTGATCGAGAACGGCGTCGTCCGGCACGGCGCGAACATGCCCTACAACCCGCGCGCCGAAGGCGTCCTGCGCGAGACGCTCGACGCCATCCCCGAACCGGAGGCGCGGAAGCGCGCGCTGTCCGGGCTTGAGCGCCTCGATCTGGCGCGCGCCGCCGTGGCGGCCGCCGCCGGTGATCCGGACGCCCTGGCCGGGGCGCTGGCGGCGCTCGACGCCGAGTTCACGGCCGTGACCGGCGCCGAACCGAGGCGGCGCGACGGGCAGATGTACGCCGGGCGGAGCGTCTGTCACGAGGACACCGTCCGCGACCTGGACGTCGCCTTCGGCCGCCCGATCCTGGACGCGCTCGCCGGGCCGTTCGGGAACGTGCTGCTGCCCGCCGCGCGCTGGGTGTCGGCGACCCTGGCCGACGCCTACGACGACGCCTTCAAAGTCCTGTACCGGAAGTTCCGCGAACCGGACGCCGACGGTGTGCCGATGCCGGTGTTCTGGCGGGTCGTCCAACCGCTGCTGGGCGGTCCGGACCGTCCGGCGGACACTGTCATCGCCGGCTTCCGCCGCCGCTGGAACGAGCTGTTTGGCTTGGACGAGAACTCCGTCGCCGAGCGCGCACTGCAGCTGAGCAGCGCCGACCTGGCCGAGCGGGCCGCGAGGCTGTTCGCCGCCGACCGGCCGGGCTGGGCGGGCGGCCGGATCCACAGCCCCGACGTGCACATCTGCGCCTCCAGCGTCGAAGCGCTAGCCGCCGGGGAGTTCACGCTGGTGCTCGGCGAGATGCACACCGCCTGGCCCACGCTGGACTGCGCGGTCTTCGCCGACCGGCACCCCGACCCCGACCGGCTCCGCGCCGCCGCCGCCGAGGACATCGGCCCGCAGTTCCGTCCCCTGTACCCGACGTGGTGGCCGCAGTACACCGCGCGGATCGCGCCCGTGCTGGGCGTCACCGACCACCAGCTCGCGTTCACGGCGGCCTCGGGCGCCGATCCCGACCGTGCCATTCCGACCACCGCGCTCACCGTCACCGACCGGGACGGAACGCTGGAGGTCATCGGCCCGGACGGGTTCCGGCGCCCGCTGCGCGAGGTGTTCGCGCTGCTGTTCGGCTGGCTCGGCACCGAGGTGTTCAAGCTCGTCGGCACCGGCCCGCACCACCCGCGGATCACCCTGGACCGGCTGGTCGTCGTCCGCGAGACCTGGCGCACGACGGTCGGCGGCACGGGGCTGGTCAAGGCGACCGGCGCCGTCCCGGAGTACCTGGCCGCGCGCCGGCTGCGCGCGTCGCTCGGCCTGCCCGAGCGGGTCTTCGCCAAGATCGGCACCGAGGTCAAGCCGGTGTACGTCGACTTCACCGGGCCGCGGTACGTGTCCGCGTTCGCCGCGATGCTCCGCTCCACGCGGGAGAGATCCGGCGCGGACGTCCCGGTGGTGTTCAGCGAGCTGCTGCCCGGTCCCGGGGACGCCTGGCTGGAGGACGCGCAGGGCCGCCGCTACTACTCCGAGCTGCGCCTTCAGATCTGCGACCCGGAACGTCCCTGATCTCCGGACGAGCGCCGGAAGCCGAACAGCGCCGTCGCCACCATCGCGACGGTGAGGACGGCACCGGCCGTGAACGCGCCCCGCATGCCGTCCACCGGCGATGCGCCGCGCGTCGCGCCGTCCACGGTGACCAGGGCCGCGACGCCCAGCGACCCGCCGATCTGCTGCATGCTCTGCAGCACCGCCGAAGCGGCGCCCGCCTCGCCGGACGGCACCGACGCCATCGCCACGAACGTCGCCGCGACCGACACCATCCCGGACCCCGCGCCGAACAGCAGCACCGGGCCGAGGATCAGCGTCAGGTACGAGCCGTCCGCCGAGACCTGCGCCAGCCACACCATCCCCGCGACGCACAGGACCGAGCCGGCCGCCATCAGCGGACGCGGCCCGTACCGGGGCAGCAGCCGCGGCACCGCCCGGCTGACCGCGACGAGCGCGACCGTCGTCGGCAGGAAGCCGAACCCGGTCGCCAGCGGCCCGTACCGCAGCACACCCTGCACGAACAGGGTCAGGAAGAACATCATCCCGCTCATCGCCGCCGTCAGCAGCAGCCGCATCGCGAACGCGCCGACCCGCTCCCGGTCGCCCCACAGCCCCAGCGGCATGATCGGCTGCCGGGCGCGCGCCTCGATCACCGGGAACAGGCCCAGCAAGACGGCCGCCGCGCACAGCGCCCCGACCGTCGTGCCGTCGCTCCAGCCGTGCCCGGCCGCGCGGATCAGGCCGTAGACGAGCACCGCCGACCCGAGCGTGCAGGTGAGCGCGCCGGCGAGGTCGAACCGTCCCTGGCGGCGCGGCGACTCGCGCAGGGCGCGCGGCGCGAGGAGGACGATCACCGCGCCCACCGGCACGTTCACGAACATCACCGCGCGCCAGGACGTCCAGGCCGTCAGCAGCCCGCCCAGCATCAGCCCGGCGACCATGCCCGCGCTCGCCGCGATGGCGAACACCGCCAGCGCCCGGCTCCGCCGCGTCCCGTCGGGGAAGGTGGTGGCGATCAGGGCGAGCGATCCGGGTCCGGCGAACGCGGCGCCCGCGCCCTGCGCGGCCCGCGCCGCCAGCAGCTCGCCCGGCGTCGTGGCCAGCCCTCCGGCCAGGGACGCGAGGGTGAACACCGCGACGCCCGCCATGAACGTCCGCCGGTGCCCGAGCAGGTCCCCGGCGCGCCCGCCGAGCAGCAGGAGCCCGCCGAAGGCGAGCGTGTAGGCGTTGACGACCCACGAGAGCCCGGTGCCGGAGAAGCCCAGCCCGCGCTGCACGCTCGGCAGCGCGATGTTCACGATCGACGCGTCCACCACCAGCGCCAGCTGGCACCCGGCCAACACGCCCAGCGCGAGCCTTCCCCGCGCCTCGTCCTCGCGTTCGGTGGCGTGGTCCGAGGCTTGCTCAGGGAGCATGGGGTTCCTCACGGTGCCGCAGGGACGTCCGGGCTGCGGCGGACGGTAACTGACAAAGCCACCCGAAGGCCAGGCTCTCCCGCCGAGTCCGGGGAAGTCTGGACAAAGCGGCGAAGATCATGGATCTTCGCTGGGGGACGACCCCGAACGCGACCCTCGACCGCACCGAGCCCCCGACGAAGCGGGCAGAACGGGAGGAGAGCAGGCATGACCGAGCGCACGACGCAGCGCGGCACCGAGCCCCTGGAAGGGACGCCGGCGGCGCCCCTGGAAGGGACGCCGGCGGCGCCCATGGCCGGGACGCCGGGAGCGCCCATGGCCGGGACGCCGGCGGAGTACCGCGAGCGCGGCTGGTGGCGGGACGAGACCTTCCTCGACGACCTGCGGCGGCACGTCCGCGCCACGCCCGGCAAGCCCGCGGTGATCGCGCGGCGCCAGTCGGACGGGCGCACGCACCGGCTCGACTACCGGCGGCTCGCCGAGGCCACCGAACGCTGCGCCGGCGCCCTCGTCGAACTCGGGCTGCGGCCGGGCGACGTCATCGCGGCCCAGCTCACCGACCGGTGGGAGCTCGCCGTGCTCACCCTCGCCTGCATGCGCGCCGGGGTCGTGTACTGCCCGCTGATGAAGTCCTACCGGCGCCGCGAGCTGGACGTCATGCTGCGCGTCACCGAGGCCCGCGTGCTCATCACCATGGCCGAGGACAACGGCGACCGGCTGGGCGAGATGGGCGCGGAGTTCGCCGCCGAACTGCCGTCCCTGGAGCGGGTGTTCGTCGCCGACGGCCCCGGCCCGGACGGCACCGGCCCGGACGGCACGGAGGAGTTCGAGTCGTTCTTCTTCGGCACCGCCTGGGAGGAGCGGCACGGCCACCTGCTCGACGCCCGCGAGCTGGGCCCCGACGATCCCTACCTGGTGCTGTTCACCTCCGGCACGACCAGCGAGCCCAAGGGCGTCCTGCACAGCCTCAACACGCTGTACGCGGCCGTCCGCGGCGAGGCCGACGCGTTCGGCCTGGACGACTCGATCGTCATGTACACCACCGCGCTCTACACCCACTACACCGGCGTCGTGCAGGGCATGCTGATGCCGCTCATGCTCGGCGGGACGATGGCGTTCCAGGACGCCAAGGAGCCCGGCGACGCGCTCGACCTGATGGCCGCGCACGGCGTCACGTTCTTCTACTGCGCGCCGTTCTACCTGCTCAGCCTGCTGGAGGCGCAGCGGGCGGAGCCGCGCGCCATCCCCGCGCTCGCGCACCTGGTCAGCGGGTCGGCGCCGATCCCGCCGTACTTCATCACCGACACCAAGGACGTCTTCGGGCTGCGCCTGTACTCGCTGTGGGGCATGACCGAGAACGGGCCCGCGACCATCACCCGCGCGGACGACCCCGAGGACTGGGCCGCGCACAGCGACGGCAGCCCCATCGCCGACACCCTGCTCCGCATCGACCCCGTCTCCGACCGGACCGGCGGCGAGGGCGTCCTGTGGATCAAGGGCCCGACGCAGTGCCTCGGCTACTACCGCCGGGACGACCTGTACGCCGCCGAACTGGACGCGGACGGCTACTTCAACACCGGCGACCTGGCCCGCCCGGACGGCCGCGGCGGCATCCGCATCACCGGCCGGGCCAAGGACATGATCCTGCGCAACGCCAACATCGCCCCGGTCACCGACCTGGAGGCGATCATCGGACGGCACCCCGCCGTCGCCGACGTCGCCGTGATCGGCCTGCGCGACGAGCGCGAGGACGAGACGATCTGCGCGGTCGTCACCCCGGCCCGTCCGGACGCGGCGGTGAGCCTGGACGACCTTCAGCGGTCGCTCGACGAGGCCGGGATGACTAAGTCCTACTGGCCGCGCCGCCTGGAGGTGCTCGACGCCATGCCGCGCACCGCCACCGGGAAGATCCGCAAGGCCGAGCTCCGCGAGCGCTACGCCCTCCCGAACCTGCCATCGTGACCGCGCCGGGTCCGCGTCCGGGCAGCGTGCCCGGACGCGGACGCTCGCCGCGCGTCAATTCTCGCTTCGGCATGTCCAATCGTCATGTCACGATGCGGACGCCGCCGAGCCAGCGGTTCAGCTCCAGCAGGTACGACAGCCCGATCGCGGACGTCCTCGCGGTGATCGGGCCGGGCAGCGTGTCCAGCTCGGACGTGACGGCCGTGCGGACCTTCTCCCTGTCCATCAGGTCGAACAGCGGCGCGCCCGGCTCGTCCAGGACGTCCAGGACGAGGTCGCGCATCGTCGCCACGAGGACCGGGTCCTGGCTGGCCGGGTAGGCGCTCTTCGGCCGGTTCACGATCTCCTCGGGCAGCAGGTCCGCGCACGCCTGCCGCAGCAGCGCCTTCTCCGTGCCACCCGCCGCCTTCAGCGCCGCCGGGACGTTGAACAGGTACTCGGCGAGCCGGTGGTCGGCGAACGGGACGCGCACCTCCAGCCCGACCGCCATGCTCATCCGGTCCTTGCGGTCGAGCAGCGCGCCCAGCCAGCGCGTCAGGCCGAGGTGGAACACCTCCCGCTCCCTGCGCCGGGCGGGGTCCTCGCCGTCCAGGTGCGGCACCTCGGCCAGCGCCTCCCGGTACCGCTCCGCCTCGTACTCCTCGGGCTTCACCTGCCGCCGGACGTCCTCGCGCAGCAGGTGCTGCGGCTGCCGCCTGCCGTACATCCAGGGGAACGAGGAGTGGCCGACGAACCGCTCGTCGATCTGCCAGGCGTAGCCGCCGAACATCTCGTCGGCGGACTCGCCCGACAGCGCGACCGTGCAGTGCTCCCGCACCGCGCCGAACAGGTGGTGGAGCGAGGTGTCCAGGTCGCCCCAGCCGGGCAGGTCGCGCGCGCGGAGCCCGAGGTCCAGGCCCCGGACGAGGTCGTCGGTGCCGACCCGCGTGACGAAGTGCTTGAGCCCGAGCCGCTCGGCGACGAGCTTCGCGTACGGCTCGTCCGGGCTGGGGCGCCAGGCGTCGCTGCCCGCCGCGGCGGGCGCCGGGACGCTCACCGAGTGGCTGGACAGCTCGCCCTGGAACTCGCGCGCGGCCAGGGCGGTGATCGCGCTGGAGTCGATGCCGCCGGACAGCAGCGTCCCCACCGTCACATCGGCGACCAGTTGCCGCTGGACGATGTCGGTGAGCAGCGACCGGACCTCCGCGGTCGTCGCGGCGAAGTCCTGCTCGTGCGGACGGGCCTCCAGCCGCCAGTACCGGCGCTCGCGGAGTCCGGACGCGTCGGCGAGGAGCAGGCAGCCCGGCTTCAGCTCCCGCATCCCCCGGTAGACGGCGTGGCCGGGCGTCCGGGCGCGCGGGACGGCCATCAGCTCGGCGATGCCGTCGAGGCCGACCTCGGCGTCCATCTCCGGATGCGCCAGCAGCGCCTTGGGCTCCGACCCGAAGATGATGCCGTCGCCGAGCGGCGCGTAGTAGAGCGGCTTGATGCCGAGCCGGTCGCGGACGAGCAGGAGCCGCTCGGTCCGCTCGTCCCAGATGGCGAAGGCGAACATGCCGTTCAGCCGGTGGACGAAGTCGGGCCCCCATTCCAGGTAGGCGGTCAGCAGCACCTCGGTGTCCGAGCGGGTCGCGAAGGTCCAGCCCGCCGACCGCAGCTCGTCGCGCAGCTCCCGGAAGTTGTAGATCTCGCCGCTGAAGGTCACGACGGCCTGCCCGCCGCCGCGCGCGGCGCGCGGCATGGGCTGCCGCCCGCCCTCGATGTCGATCACGGCGAGCCGGCGGTGGCCGAGCGCGGCCCGGGCCGACAGCCACAGGCCCTCCGCGTCCGGGCCGCGCGGCGCCTGCGTCCGTGTCATGTCCGAGATGACGGAACGCCGCTGGGCGAGGTCCCGTGTCCAGTCGACCCATCCGGTGATGCCGCACATGCGCAGTCCTCTGGTCGTCGTCGTCCTTGGTGGCTCGCGAAGTCAGGTGTTGGGGGTGTGGGGCTTAGGCGGAGGCGAGGTGGTCGCGGGCGAACGCGAACAGGTGAGGGAGGCCCGCGTCGACGAACGCCCAGTCGTGCCCGCCGGGGCGTTCCCGGTACTCGTGCGGGACGCCGCCCTCGGCCAGCGCGGCGCGCGTCCGCCGGTTCATCGAGATCATTCGGTCGTAGTCGTCCAGGCCGACGTCGAGGTAGATCCCGAGCGGATGCCGCGGGTCGCGCTCGCGGATCAGCCGGTACGGGTCGTACCTGCGCCGGACCGCGCTGCCGACCGGCCCCCACACGCGCTCGTGGTCCCGGACGGTCGGCATCGCCAGCTCGCGGTCGCCGCGGAAGCGCTCGTACGGGTCGCCCTCCCGCAGCGGCGCCTCGAACGCGCCGCCGGTGCTGCACACGACCGAGAACACCTCGCCGTGCCGCAGCGCCTGGAAGAGCGCGGCCGCGCCGCCCATCGAGAACCCGCCGACGCCGCGTCCGCCGCGGGACGCCACGGTGTTGAACCGCGCGTCGATCCGTCCGACGACCTCGCCGATCAGGTGGTCCTCGTAGCGGCGCCCGCGCGCGTCGTTGATGAACCAGGAGCGTCCGGACTCGGGGAGCACCAGGATCAGCCGGCCGGCGTCGACCTCGTCCGGCAGGCGCGCGCACTGGAGCCAGGTCGTGCGGTTGCCGCCGAATCCGTGCAGCAGGTACAGCACCGGGTAGGGCGGCTCGGTCGGGGAGTAGCCGGCCGGGAGGACGACCTCGACCGACTTCTCCCGGCCGATCGCCGCGCTCCACCAGGTCTCGGTCAGGACCTCCATCGCCTACGCCCCGGCCAGCCCGCGCCGGTCGATCTTCCCGGTGCGGGTCACCGGCAGCTCGGCGACGACGTGGAACCGCTCGGGGACCATGTAGCGCGGCAGCTCGCCCAGGCAGTGGCGGCGCACCGCCGCGAGGTCGAGCGGGGCGGACTCCGGCACGACGTATGCCTGGACGGCGCGGTCGTCCGGCCCGTCGCCGACCGCGACGCAGGCGGCCTCCCGGACGTTCGCGGCGGCCGACAGCACCGCCTCGATCTCGCCGATCTCGACCCGGTGCCCGCGGATCTTCACCATGTCGTCCTCGCGCCCGAGGAACACGTGGTTCAGGTCGTCGTCGATCCGGACGAGGTCGCCGGTGCGGTAGGCCGCGACCGGTTCCGCGCCGTCCTGCGGGATCAGCACGGTCTTGGACGTCGTGAGGGCGTCGTCCCCCCAGTAACCGAGCATCACCGACTCGCCCGCTATGCACAGCTCGCCCGTCGCGCCCGGCGCGATCTCGACCGGACGGCCGTCCGGG
Organism: Actinomadura rupiterrae; assembly: GCF_024172125.1. GTDB lineage: Bacteria > Actinomycetota > Actinomycetes > Streptosporangiales > Streptosporangiaceae > Spirillospora > Spirillospora rupiterrae. The sequence continues at coordinate 41,471 of NZ_JAMZEA010000014.1, read as the reverse complement.
CCGATGAGGAACGCCGTCGCGTACGGGCAGGGACGCCCGATCGGCACCGGACGCGTCAGGTGCGGCGAGACGTCCGTTTCCCGGACGGCGTGGAACAGGCACACGTTCGTCTCGGTCGGGCCGTACAGGTTGTAGAAGCGGGCGGAGGGGACAAGCGCGCGCAGCGTCCGCAGGTGGGGGAGCGGGAACGGCTCCCCGGCGAACAGGACGGCCCGCAGCGCGGACCCGGCCAGTAGCTCGCTGTTCTTGGCGGCCAGCATGCGGGTCAGCGCGCCCGGCACCGAGTACCAGACGGTGATGCGCTGGTCGGCGACGAACTTGTTAAGCGCGCCGCCGAGCCCGACCTGGCTCTCCGGCACCAGCACGACGCACGCACCGGCGGCGCAGGTCGCGAAAAGGTCCAGGATCGACAGGTCGAAGTGGAACGGCGCGTGGCTGGAGACCCGGTCGGCGGGGGACAGGCCGAACTCCTCGACCGCCCACTCCACGAACGCGCGCGCGTTGCCATGGGACAGCGCCACACCCTTGGGTGTGCCCTTCGAGCCCGACGTGTGCAGGATGTACGCCGGATCACGGAGATCCACGAGCACCGGAGGCATGCCCTCGCCGCTCGTGTCCGGCTCCTCGGAACCGAGGGTCAGGGTCGGGCAGGCGAACTGCTCCCGCAGCCAGTCCACGCGGTCGTCCTCTGCGATCACGCAGGACACGCCGCAGTGCGTGAGGATGTGGCCCGCGCGGTTGAACGGCGCGCTCGGGTCGATCGGGACGTACACCGCACCGGCCTTCAGGACGCCGTGGATCGCGACGACCGTCTCGATCGACTTGCGCGCCCACAGCCCCACCCGGTCGCCGGGACCGACGCCGTTGCGCAAAAGCGCGCGGGCCAGGCTCGAACTGCGCGCGTCCAGGTCGGCGTAGGTGAGCGTCCGGCCCTGGAACTCGACTGCGGGCACGTCCGGCTGCTTGGCCGCCCAATGCCGCAGGTAGTCGCCGAGCCCGCTCACCGCTCGTCCCCGCTTCGCGCGGTGTCGGGCCAGGTGATGCCGAGCTTCCCGGCGATGACCACGCGCTGCATGTCGGACGTCCCGGACGAGATCGTCATGCCGAAGGCGTCCCGGAGGTGGCGCTCGACGCGTCCCTCGGAGGAGTAGCCGAGCGCGCCGTACAGCTGCGCCAGGCTGGTCAGCATCTCCACCGCGGCCTCGCTCACGTACAGCTTCGCGGCCTCGGGGAAGATCGTCGCGCGCGGCCCGTCGAGCTCGGACGCGGCGCGGTAGAGCATCATCCGGGACGCCTCCCAGCGGATCCGCATGTCGACGATGCGGTTGGCGACCGACTGGAAGTGCCCGATGTGCTTGCCGAACTGGCGGCGCCGGCGGCAGTGCCGCAGCGCCTCGTCGAACTCGCGCTCCAGCACGCCGAGCCAGGGGGCGAGCAGAAGGGAACGTTCCCATGCCATCGTCCGCGCGAAGACCGTGCCGCCCTGGCGCTCCGCGCCGAGCCGCCGGGACGCCGGGACCCGGCAGCCGTCCAGCTCGACCTCGCCCCAGCGGGCGGTGCGCAGGCCCATCTTGTCGGCCTGCTCCTTCACCGAGACGCCGATGTCGTCGCGCTCCACGAGGAACGCGGTGACGCCGGTGAAGCCCAGGTTCCGGCCGACGGTCGCGTACACCACGAACAGGTCGGCGACGGGCGCGTTGGTCACGTAGAGCTTGCGGCCGGTCAGCCGGTAGGAGTCGCCGTCGCGCTCGGCGGTGGTGGATAGGGAGAGGGCGTCGGAGCCGCTGTCCGGCTCGGTCATCGCGTTGGCTCCGATGAGCCGTCCAGAGGCGAGACCCGGCAGGTACCGGCGGCGCTGCTCCTCGTCGCCGAACTTCCAGACGGGCACCTCGGCCGCCAGGACGTGCGCGCCGATCGCCATCATCAGGCCGTTGTCGCCGCAGCCGCGGCCGAGGCCCTCCATCGCCCGCGCATAAGCCGCCGGATCACGTCCGGCGCCGCCGTACTCGGGCGGTATCAGCAGTCCGAGGACGCCGTGCTCGGCGCAGAGCCGCCAATCCTCGTGGCCGAACTCGCCGGCCCTGTCGCGTTCCGCCACGTCCTTGCTCAGCGTCTCTTCGCCGAGCCTTCGCAAATCCCGGTAGAGATCGTCCGCCTGGTCGTCCCATTCGAATCGCATGGCTCTCCGTTCGGCCGGGCTCATTTCATGCGACACCGGGTCCCGTAAGGCGCGGAGGTCCGTAAGGCGCATGCCCGATCGCCATTGCTCCACCTCTCGGTTTCGCGGGAGCCGGGTGGGAGGGCCCGGCTCGGCCGGCACCGGCCGCGACCCATTGTCCATGAGACATCCGATCTTGAAAAGGGTGAACTTTGGGCAGGTGGTGCCCGCCGAACGGCTCCGGATGATCTCTTGCACACCGCAGATCGCTGTCGTACGGTACGGACCGTCAGCCAACCGCGGTAGGCGTCATCGCGGTTCCAGAGCGGCCCCGGCCGGTTCGGTCCGGCAGCGCCACGGGGCCTGGCGGGCGGGGCCGGAGGCCCGCCGCGCCGACCCGCCGCGCGCTGCGTGCCGGCGGGAGCGTCCGACTATTCACGCACCCCTTTTTCCGTCACCGGCATTCCGCCCGCCTGCAGAAGAGGAAAATGCTGTGGATCGTGCCAAGAATCTGGATCTGGCAGCGGAGGTCAAGGACGTCATGATCGGCGTGCTGGAACTCGGCATTGACCGCGCGCAACTCGACGAGTCGGTTTCGCTCTATTCGCCGGCGGTCGGGCTCGACTCGCTGAGCCTGCTGCACATCCTCGTGCAGGCCGAGGAGCGGTTCGGCGTCGAGATCGACGACGAGGACGTGATGGCCGCCGAGCTGAGCGACGTCGGCAGCCTGGTCGCCATGATCCGCACGGTCGTCGACGCGAAGGGGACGGGCGAATAGCATGCGCCAGGTTTTCCACCTCGACACGTCCCAGGTTCCGACGCACTGGTACAACATCCTCGCCGACCTCCCGGTGGAGGTCCCCGCGCCGCGCTCCGCTCCCCGCGCGAACGCCCGGACGAACGGGACAGTGCCCGGCGTGGACGGCGAAGGTGGTGATGCTGACGTTGAGGCGAACGGGCACGGCACGCCGGTTCGGCCGCAGTTGCCGCTGTCGATGTACCGGCAGAGCATCGGCCGCACCCGGCACGTGGAGATCCCCGGGCCCGTCCGCGAGGAGTACCAGCGGTGGCGGCCCACACCGCTGTACCGCGCGTCCCGGCTGGAAAGGGCGCTCGACACCCCCGCGCACATCTATTTCAAGTACGAGGGGACGAGCCCGTCCGGCAGCCACAAGATAAACACGGCGCTGGCGCAGGCCTACTACTACGCCCAGTCCGGGGTCAAGCAGATGGTCACGGGCACCGGCGCCGGGCAGTGGGGCACCGCCCTGTCGATGGCGTGCCTGCCGTACGGCATGGAGTGCACGGTGTTCATGGTGCGGTCCAGCTACCGGCAGAAGCCGTACCGGGGCACGCTGATGCGGCTGAACGGCGCCCGCGTCATCGAGAGCCCGAGCATGGAGACCGAGGTGGGACGGGCCGCGCTGCGCGCCGACCCCGACTCGCCGGGCAGCCTCGGGATCGCGAACGCCGAGGCCATCGAGTACGCGTCCGGACGCAAGGACGCGCGGTTCTCGATCGGTAGCGGCGAGAACCACGTCCTCCTGCACCAGACCGTCATCGGTGAGGAGGCGCTGCTCCAGATGGAGAAGGCGGGGGAGTTCCCCGACGTGGTGATCGGGGCGATGGGCGCGGGCAGCAACTTCGCCGGCATCGCGTTCCCGTTCTACCGGGAGGCGATGCAGGACCATCCCGGCACCCGGTTCCTGGCCGTCGAGCCCGACGCCTGCCCCAAGATGACCCGCGGCAGCTACCTCATGGACCACACCGACTATTCAGGCGTGACGCCCATGGTGAAGATGTACACGCTGGGCCACACGTTCACGGCGTACCACATCCACGCAGGCGGCCTGCGCTACCACGGCGCCGCGCCGATCGTGAGCGCGATGTACCACGAGGGGCTGGTCGAGGCGACGTCCTATAGCCAGAGCCGCGTCTTCGAGAGCGGCATGGCCTTCGCGCGGGCCGAGGGCCTCGTACCCGCGCCGGAGTCCGCGCACGCCGTGGCCGCCGCGATCGACGAGGCGGTCAGGGCGCGCGAGGAAGGGCGCGAGCGCGTGATCCTTTTCGGTCTGAGCGGGCACGGGCTGCTCGACCTCAGCGCCTACGAGATGCACCTCGCGGGGGAGACCGTCGATGTCGTCCCCACCGATGAGCAGATCCAGGCGTCGCTGCGTCCGCTGATCGAATCGTCCTGACAGGCGCGGACCCGAGCGCAGGCCCAGCGCGCGCCCGGGTTCAGGTTCGGGCTCGCTCAGCCGGTCGCCTGGTGCGCCTTGGGCTTGGACTTCGCGGACGACGATCCCGAGGACGACGCCTTGGCGCCGCCGTGCTGCGCCTGGCCGTCCTGCTTGGCCTTCGCCCTGGCGTCCGCCCCGCCACCGGACGACGGCTTGTCCGCAGGGTAGATACCGAGCTGCTCGGCCGCGGTCAGCGCCGCGTGCGAGTCGGTGACCAGGCCGAACGAGGTCGGCGCGGGCCGGGTGAGCGCGTGCATGAACCAGTCGGACGCGAGCCGGGCCTGGTTGCTGAGCGACTCCAGCGACATCAGGTGGTACGCGCTCGCGACGGCCTTGGCGGGCAGCCCGACCAGCGGCACGTGCAGCGGGCTCGCGACGCCCTTGAACCCGCCGAGGTCGGCGACCATGCCCAGGTCGTGGTGGCGGTAGGGGCGCGCCTCGCCGCGGCCGAGCGAGGCCGCGATGTTGCGGGCGAGGGCCGGGCCCTGCCGCATGGCGTGCTGGGCGGTCTGGCCGCAGATCGCGCCGGGCTCCCCGGTGAGGTCCGGGACGGCCGCGGCGTCGCCGAGCGCGAACACGTCGGTATACCCGGGCACGCGCATCTCCGCGTTCACCACCAGCCGGCCGCGGTCGGTCGGCAGGCCGAGGCGGCCCATCAGCGGGCTGGCCGACACTCCGGCCGTCCAGACCAGCAGGCGGCACGGCACGCGGGTGCCGTCGGTGAACGTCGCGGAGTCGGCGGTGACCTCCTTCACCGACATGCCGAGCCGCACCTCGATGCCCTCGGACCGCAGCGCCTTCAGCGCCTTGTCCGGCAGGTCGCCGCCGAGCTGCGGCATGACCGAGTCGGCCATGTCGAGCAGGATCCAGCGCGTGGTGAGGTGCGGGTTCGCGGCGGCCGCCAGGCGGCGCGCCTGCGCGACGTACTCCGCGCCCGCCAGGCCGGCGCCGACCACGATGAACGTGGTGAGCGCCTCCTTCTCTGCCGCGTCCTGGGTGCTGGCGGCCATGTCCAGGTTCGCCAGCACCCGGTCGAACAGGTAGACGGCCTCGGTGATCGTCTTGAACCCGTGCGCGTGCTCCTTCAGCCCCGGGATGTCGAAGATCCGGGTGACCGCGCCGGGCGCCAGGACGAGCCGGTCCCAGTTCATCTCGTGGTGCCGGCCCATCGGGTCCCGGACGGTGATCGTCTTCCCGTCCAGGTCGGCGTCGACGACGCTGCCGCGCACGAAGCGGGTGCGCTTGAGCGTGCGCAGCGACACCGCCACCGAGGCGGGGTGCACGCGCCCGCCCGCGACGTGCGGGAGCAGCGGCGTGTAGAGGTGGTAGTCCTTGGGGTTCACCACGACCAGCTCGGCCGCGTTCCTGGGCAGCAGGCGCTGAAGCGTTCTCAGGCAGTGGAAGCCCCCGAAACCCGCCCCGACAGCGACGATTCGTGTCATACACCTCTCTGTCCCCGCGCCGCCCGGCCGCACGCGACCGCGCCCCGCACGCGGACGGAGTGCTGAAGAAGTCTTTGCCTCGGCGCGGGATAGCCGCCCGGCCGAGGCCGCCGAGCGACGTCCAAGACGGCGCCGTGGGGCGGCCTCCGGGACGTCCCCGGAGGCCGCCCGCGCTCAGACCGGCGAGGCGACCGCGATGTGCGGCCGTCCGGTCAGCGGATGCGGCCCGACGTGGGCGCGCACCCCGAACACCTCGGCGATGAACTCGGGCGTGAGCACCTCCAGCGGCGGCCCGGCCGCCCGGACCCGCCCGTCCCGCAGCACCACGATGTGGTCGCAGTACGCGGCCGCGTGGTCCAGGTCGTGCAGCGCGGCGAGCACGGTCAGGCCGAGCGAGCGGACCAGGTCGAGCAGGCCGAGCTGCGCGCCGACGTCCAGGTGGTTGGTCGGTTCGTCCAGGACCAGCAGCGGGGCGCGCTGGGCGAGCGCGCGGGCGAGCAGGACGCGCTGGCGCTCCCCGCCCGACAGCGTGCTGAACAGCCGGTCGTCCCGGCCGTCCATGCCGACCCGCTCCAGCGATTCGGCGACCACCGAGCGGTCGGACGCGGTCTCGCGGTCCAGCAGCCCTTGGTGAGCGGCGCGGCCCATCGCGACGACCTCGGCGACGGTGAACTCGCCGCCGGGATCACCATGCTGGGTGACGGCGGCGCGGCGGCGGGCGGCCGTGCGGGGACGCATCCGCCACAGGTCGTCGCCGTCCAGCGAGACCACGCCCGCGCTCGGACGCAGCGTCCGGTAGACCGTCCGCAGCAGAGTCGACTTGCCGCTGCCGTTGGGCCCGACGAGCCCGACGAACTGGCCGGGCGCGGCGGTCAGCTCCACGCCGGAGACGATCGGGGCGCCGTCGATGGCGGCGGTGACGCCGTGGAGGTCGAGGCGCATCAGGCCGCCCCTCCCGTCCGGCGGCGCAGCAGCCACAGGAAGAACGGCACGCCGATCGCGGTGGTGAACACCCCGACCGGCAGCTCGTTCGGCCGGTCCACCGTCCGCGTCGCCAGGTCGACGACCACCAGGAACACCGCGCCGAGCAGCGTCGCGACGGGCAGCACGCGCCGGTGGTCGGCGCCGACCGCGAACCGGGCGGCGTGCGGCACCATGAGCCCGACGAACCCGATGCCGCCGACGACGCTGACGGCGGTGGCGGTGAGCAGCGACGCGACGGCCAGCAGCGCCAGCCGGAGCGTCCGGACGGGGGTGCCGAGCGCGGTCGCCGCGTCGTCCCCGGCCAGCAGCGCGTTCAGGCGCCGCGCCTGGAGCAGCAGGTAGGCGGTGCAGGCGGCGATCACGGCGGCGGGCAGCCGCAGGTCGTGCCAGGTCGCGCCCGCGATGCTGCCCATCAGCCAGAACATCAGCCGTTGCAGCTCCGAGGGGTCGAGCTGGAGCTGGACGTAGCTGGTCGCGGCCTGGCACAGGTAGCCGACGGCGACCCCGGCCAGCACCAGCCGCGAGTCGAGCAGCCGCCCGCCGCGCTGCGCCAGCACGTACACCAGCAGGACGCTCAGCAGCGCCGACACGAACGCCGCGCCGGTCACGCCGAGCCCGCCGAGCGCGGGCGCGCCGACCGCCGCGACCAGCACCGCCCCGAGCGACGCCCCGGACGACACGCCCAGCACGTACGGATCGGCCAGCGGGTTGCGGACGAGCGCCTGCAGCGCCACACCCGCCGCGCTGAGCCCGGCCCCGACCAGGGCCGCGACCAGCACGCGCGGTGTCCGGATGTCCCAGACGACCTGGTCCCGCAGCGGGTCGGTGTCGCCGGACCCGGTGAGATGCGCGGCGATCACCCGCCAGACCGCGCCGAGCGGCAGCGTGACCGAGCCGAGCGAGATCGCGATGACGCACACGGCGACCAGCGCCACCGCGAGCCCGCCGATCAGCACGCCCGTGAACGCCCCGGACACGAGATGCGGCCTCCGAACGGGCGTGGCGGCAGGCCGGGTCCGGGTCACGGGATTGCGGCTAGCCAGCACCGTGCACCGCCTTGGCGATCTTCTCCACGGCCCAGGCGTTGAGCGGCCCGAGGAACGCGCCGTCCGAGACGGTGGTGTAGGTCCCGGTGCGGGACGCGCGCCACTGCGGATACGCGGCGAACAGCTTGCGCGCCTCGCCCGCCGGGTCCTCCTTGGGCGTGAAGACGCCGACGACCAGGACGTCCACCTGCGCGGACGCGAGCTGCTCCCTGTTCAGCGTGCTGGTGGTGTCGCGGTCGCGTCCGGCGAACGCGTTGACGCCGCCCGCCGCGCGGATGACGTCGTCGGTGATCCGCCCGGTCATGACGGCGGGCAGGCCGTTGGCGTTCATCATCGCCATGCCCGGGTACGCGAGCAGCACCTTCCTCGGCTGCCCGCCCGCGACCGTGCGGCGCACGACGTCCACGCGCGCGCGAAGATCCTGGACGACCTGCGCGGCCCTGTACTGGACGTCGAAGATCCGTCCGAGCAGCAGCAGGAACGCCCGCGACGAGTCGACCGACACCGACGCGTACGCCTTCTTCTCGGCGAGTGTGGCGTTCGGCTTGCCGAGCGCGCAGTTCACCGGGTTGACCAGCGTGTTCGCGCCCGCGGCGGTGAACTGCTCGCGGGTGGCCAGGCCGCGCTTGGGGTCGAACCCGCCCGTCCAGGTGGAGACGACGAGGTCGGGCTTGGTGGCGAGGGCCTGCTCTGCGGGCACCTCGAAATTGCGGTTCATGGTGAGGCCGCGCTTGGGCAGCGCCGCGACCTTGGCGGTCATCGTCGGGTCGTCCGAGACGCCGTAGGACTGCGCGTTCGCGAACACGTGGCCCTGCAGCCCGAGCAGCACGAAGCTCTCGGACTCGGCCACCGACGTGCCGTTCAGGATGAGCACCCGCTGCGGCGGACGCGTGAAGGTGACCTTCTGCCCGCAGTTGTCGAGGGTGAACGGGTAGGACGTCCGTCCGGGCGAGGACGGGACGCCGTCGGACGCGCCGGACGAGGCGGCCTTGGTGCTCGCGCATCCGGCGACGGTGCCCGCGCTTCCGGCGACGAGCAGGGCGGCCGTCACGGCCGCCGGGATCCTGCGATTGAACATGGGGGTCGTTCCCTGTGATCCGGTGGTGTTCGGGCATGCGAGGGCACGCCGGCCGGCCCACCGGCACCAGGCAGAGGGCGGGCTCAGGCGGCGTGCAGCGCGCCTGCCGGCGGGCCCCGCCGCCGCACGGCCCGCGCGAGCAGCACACCGAGCCGGGGAGCGGGGGAGTCGGGAACGACGATCCACGGCGCGCGCTCCGGCGCGTCCGGGCGCCCGAGCAGCAGAAGCACGATCGCCACGACGGCGAAGACCGCACCGGCCAGCCACCACAGCGTCCGCTCGGCCCCGGCCAGCAGCACCGCGGCCGCGACGGCCGCGAGCGCGTGCCCGCCCAGCATCGACCAGCTCATCCCGCCCGCCGGGGGCGGCGGAGCTGCGGCGGCCATGTCGTGGTGCATGCCCGTCCCGGCGAAGGCCGTGCCGGCGAACGCCGTGAACGCCAGGTGGAACGCCACCTGCGCCCACCCGACCACGACGAGGATCTTCCAGAACGACATCATCCGGCCCGCGACCGCGACGCACAGCACGCCGACCACGGCGCCGGTGCCGGCCACGGCGGGCAGCGGCGGGACGCAGCACGCGCCGCGTCCGCCGATCGTGTGGCCCGCGAGCGCGAGCGCGGTGCACGTCGCCGCGAGGAACAGCCCGCGCGCGCACCGCGCCCCCGCCGCCCCCGAAACGATCACGGGCCAAGCCTAGGAGCCCCGGCGCCCGGTCCCGCACCGACCCCGGCGATGGGGAGGATCGGCCCGCGTGCGCACGGCGGAGGCGCAGGAGGCGCGGGTGTCGCGAGAAAGGCTCGTGTATTTGGTTACGCCCGCATCACAACGTGATCGCGAGCATGAGCGCCATGACCCGATCACGAGCACTCGCCGGCGCCACGGCCTGCCTGGCCGCCGCCGTCGCCACCGCTCTCATGCCCGTGGCGGCCATCGCCGCCGCACCGGCTCCGGGCCAGGCGTCCAAGGTCGCCTGGCAGCCCTGCCGGCAGTTTTCGGACGCGGCACTGAAGGCCATGATGCCGCCCGAGCAGATCCCCGAGTTCAAGAAGCTCTGGGCGCGCACGGAATGCGGGACGCTCTCCGTGCCGCTCGACTACCGCAAACCGTCCGGACGGCACATCACCATCGCCGTGACCAGATTGAAGGCCGTCGACCAGAAGCACCGGCTCGGCAGCATCGCGCTGAACCCGGGCGGGCCGGGCGGCAGCGGCTACCTGATGCCGGTCGAGTACGTCATGCAGCGCTCGGTCGGCATCGGCGCCAAGCTGAACCAGCGGTACGACCTCATCGGCTTCGACCCGCGCGGCGTCGGCTACAGCAGCAAGCTCGACTGCGCGAAGGGCGCGCCGCCGCCGCAGTCGGGCTCGCCCGTCAGCAAGGCGGACGCGCAGAAGCGCTACGACTGGGTCGTCCAGAACAACAAGGCGTGCGCCAAGCAGGACCCGGCGTTCCTCGGCGGGCTCACCACCGCCAACGTCGCGCGCGACATGGACCGCATCCGCGCCGGGATCGGCGAGAAGAAGCTGAGCTACCTCGGTGTCTCGTGGGGGACGTGGCTGGGCGCGCTCTACCGCGACCTGTTCCCCGGCAAGGTCGGGCTGATGTGGCTGGACAGCACCGCGCTGCCCGACTTCCGGCTGGACGCGTTCTTCGCCGGACGCGCCAAGGCCACCGCCGTGGACTTCGGGCGCTACGCCGCCTGGGTCGCGGCGCGGAACTCCACCTACGGGTTCGGCACCACCGCGCGCCAGGTCCAGGCCGCGATCGTCGCGATGGAGAAGGAGCTGAACGCCCACCCCAAGACCTTCACCGACCTGCCGGGACGCAACTTCGACGGGTTCATCGCCGCGCGGCTCGCGGGCCAGCCGAGCCTGGACTGGCCGAGCACGGCCGCGCTGCTCAAGGCCCTGCGCGACGCCAAGAGCGGCCAGCCGGCGCCCGCGCTGATCAAGCAGTTCTTCGGGCCGCCGCCCGGCGGTGGCGGCCAGCCCCCGGCCGACCTGCCCGAGCAGTTCAACACGACGATGAACCAGGCGGTGTTCTGCAACGAGGACACCGGCCCGCGCGACTTCGGCACCTTCTGGAAGGCCTACCAGAAGGACCTCAAGCAGTACCCCGCCACCGGCCTGCTCACCCTGCCGGTCAACATGTGCGCGGGCTGGCCGCTGCCCGTCCAGCCCGTCCGGCTGCACCACAGCAACGCGCCGCTGGTGATGTCGGCGCACCGCTACGAGGTGCCGTCGCCCTACCCGTGGTCGCTGCAGATGCGGTCGGCCGTGGGCGGGTCCGTGCTGACCGTGGACGACGACGTGCACGGGTCGGCGGCGGGCATGCCGACGGACTGCGCGGCGCACATCACGTCCTACTTCGCCACCGGACGCCCTGACAACGGCACGTGCAAGGGCCTCCCGGCCCCGACGTCGACGGAGCCGCAGCCGCGGCCGGGCGCCCAGAAGTCCTTCACCGGCCTGTTCGCCCAGCCATCGGGGGTCTGACCCCGAGGGGCGGATGAGCCGTTCACCATAGATGCCCGGGCCGTCATGGGACGGCCCGGGCCCGGTGCGTCCGCGCTGCGACCGCCGCACTTCGCGTTTCTTTCATGGGGATTTGTTCGTTCTGCGAGGATGCTCCGGTGAGCGAACGGGCAGGGTGGCGGATCAGCCCCTACAAGGGTCTCGACGGGATGCTTCCGGGCGGCGTTCCGCTCGGCGCCGACAGGACGGCGGTGGCGGGCCGCCTCGCCGAGGCGTTCGGCGACGCGCTCGGCGAGGTGCGGGCGTTCCGGAAGGCCGCCTGGCAGCTGGGCCTGTGCGACCACTACCTCGACGGCGGCCTGATCCTGCACCACGACGACCAGGACCGGATCGTCTACATCGAGGTCTTCGAACCCGCTCCCGTGTCCCACAGCGGTGTCGCCCTGCTCGGACGGCCCTACGCCGACGTCGTGGCCGACCTGCGCGGCGCGGGCGAGCGCGTGGTCGAGGACCACGACGGCTGCGACGTCCCGGACGCCGGGTTCAACCTCGCGGCCGACGACGCGTCCGAGCCGGTGACGTGCGTGGGCGTCTACGTCCGCAGTCCGGCCGGCAGCGTCCTCGGCATGTCGGACGAGGACGGGGTCGCGCCGATCACCGACCACCGCCTGGTCTCGCGCGAGGGCACCGAACTCGTCCGGCTCGGCCAGGACAAGCAGGAGCTGCGCCGGCTGCTCGGGCCCGCGATGCAGAGCCGCCCCGACTACGGCGGCGAGACGCAGGACTGGTACTTCGACCACGGCCTGATCCTCGACTTCGACGCGTCCGACCGGCTGGCCAGGCTGGCGATCGGCTTCGTCGGCGTCCGGGGGACGGCCCGGTTCCGCGGCGTCCCGCTGCTCGACCGGCCGTACGCCGAGGTCGTCGCCGACCTGGAGGCGCAGGACGTCCGCGTCGAGCACGGCGAACTCATCGGACGGGTGCCCGACCACGGCTTCGCGCTGCTGCTGCACGGCCACCAGAACCCGGCCATGCCGGTCTGCGCCGTCGTCTTCACCTGACCGGGGCGCGCCCTATACCCACCCCGGACGGGCCCGCGCCGGACGGTCCCCTACGTTGAACGGGTGCTGAATCAGCGACGCATCCGCCTGGGGTCACGCAAGTCGCCGATGGCCATGGCCCAGGCCCGCCACGTCCAGGGCCTGATCACCGGCCTGGCGGACGGCCCGGAGGTCGAGATCGTCGGCATCCAGACGTCCGGCGACACCTGGCAGGGCGACCTGGCCGCGCTCGGCGGCAAGGGCAGCTTCCTGAAAGAGATCGACAAGGCCCTGGTCGCGGGCGAGATCGACATGGCGGTCAACTGCCTGAAGGACATCCCCGGCGACGTCCCGCTCCCGTCCGGCACCCTGATCGCCGCCTACCTGGAGCGGGACGACGTGCACGACGCCGTGGTGTTCCCCGCCGGGTCGGAGCACCGGTCGCTGGCCGACCTGCCGCCGGGCGCGCTCGTGGCGACCTCGGCGGTGCGCCGCAAGGCCCAGCTGCTCCGCCTGCGTCCGGACCTGCGCGTCGAGCGGATCCGAGGCAACGTCAACACCCGCCTCGCCAAGCTCGACGGCGAGCACAAGAGCGACGGCGGGCACGGGAGCGACAGCGAGCACGGGAGCGACGGCGAGCGCGAGGCGGAGGACGGCGGCGGGTTCGACGCGCTGATCGTCGCGTCCGCCGGGCTGGAGCGCATCGGGATGACCGAGCGCATCGGCGAGGTTCTGCCACTGGACGAGATGGTCCCGGCCGTCGGCGCGGGCGTCCTGACCGTGCATGCGCGCGAATCCGACCTCGGCCTGATCGAGCTGCTGCGGCAACTGGACGACCCCGAGACGCAGCTGCACGCCACCGCCGAGCGCTCGATGCTGCACGGCTTGCAAGGCCACTGCAACTCGCCGATCGCCGGATACTGCACCAGCACCCCGGACGGGCGCCTCTCGCTGATCGGGATGGTCTTCACCAGCGAGGGCGACGAGTTCGTCCGCGTCCAGGAAACCGACGAATCCGACCGCGCCCGCGAACTCGGCGCTCTCGTGGCGTCAACGCTGGCCCGGAAGGGCGCCCTCGACATCATCGAAGGCATTCCGCACTGACCCAGCGGCCCTTATGCGGAGCGAAGGCCGAGCAGGTCGTCGACCTGGACGCCGAGCAGTTCATCCGGAATGGACGACCCCGTCAGGGCGCAATAGACGATCGGCCCGAGAAGGGCGTCGAGCGTGGCGTCCAAAGGGAGCTTCGGTGAGATCTCGCCTGCTTCGGCGGCGCGGGCGAGCAGGTCGCGTTCCAGGTCACGGCGCGGGCCGAGGTAGCGCTTGTGGAAACTCTCGGCCGTCGCGGGGTCGTGCTGCGCTTCGGCGATGAGCGCTAGCAGCACCTTTCCCGCCGGGTCGTCGGTCAGGAACCGCGCGAAAGCGCGAACGTACTCGCGGACGGTCTCCGCCGTGGCCTTTTCGAGGGGGAGGGAAAGGCGCTTCCCGGTGTCCTCGATGAGGGTGTCGAGCAGGATCTCGACCTTGGACGGCCACCAGCGGTAGATGGTCTGCTTGGCGACGCCCGCGCGGCGCGCGATGGACTCGATGGTCAGCCTGCCGAAGCCGGTCTCGGCGAGCAGGTCGTCGGCGGCGTGCAGGACGGCCAGGCGCGCGGCCTCGTCGCGCCGGTTGCCGGAACGCGTCCTGCGGGGCGGTGGGCTGGCGGCGGGCATGCGCAAACGATACCGGCCGGCCGTCCCGCGGGTGGGCGCGCTTGTCTAGACGAAACGTCTCGTCTAATCTGGCGCCGCCGACCACGAAGGAGGGCCCATGCCCGCACCGTCCATCCGCCACGCCCTGGTCATCGGGGCGTCCCGAGGTCTCGGGCTCGTCCTCGCCGAGGAGCTCGCGCGCCGCGAATGGCACGTCATCGCCACCACCCGGCAGTCCGGCGGCGCCCTCCAGGTGAGCGCCGACACCTCGGACGGCCGCCTGACCGTCGAGAACCTGGAGATGACCAGCCCCGAGCAGCTGGCCGCGCTGCGCGGGCGGCTCGACGGCCGCCGCGTCGACCTGCTGTTCGTGAACGCCGCGATCGACCGCGGCGACGTGCCGATCGGCGAGGTCCCGACCGGGATGTTCACCGACGTGATGATCACCAACGCGCTGAGCCCGCTGCGCGCCCTCGAAACCCTGCGCGACCTGGTCGTCCCCGGCGGGACGGTCGCGGTCATGTCGTCCGAGCAGGGCAGCATCACGCGCAACACCGAGGGCGGCTACGAGCTGTACAAGGCGAGCAAGGCCGCGCTCAACCAGCTGATGCGCAGCTACGCCACCCGGCACGGCGACGACGGCCGCACCAAGCTGCTCATCGACCCGGGCCACAACAAGACCGCGCTCGGCGGTCCGGACGCGCCGCTCGTCCCGGAGGAGAGCATCCCGCTGGTCGTGGACGTCCTGGAAGACCAGGCGGGCGCGCCCGGCCTCCGGTTCCTCGACCGGTACGGCGACGTCGTCCCCTGGTAGGAACGGCCGCTGACGGGCCCCGCACGGACGGGCGGCGGGCACGGTCAGCGGACCGTGCGCGGACGGTGCGCGGCGGCGGCGAAGGTTCCCTCATCGACACCAGCGAACGATGACTTGGAGCCCGACGATGAAGCACCCCGTGAAGCTCACGATCGCCCCCGCCGCCCTCGGCCTCGCCCTCGTCACCGGCTGCGGAACCGCCGCCGCCACGACCACCGCCGCCACCACCGCCGGCGGGAAGGCGCAGGCACCGATCACCGTCAAGACCGACGCCGGGACCCTGCGCGGAGCAGCGAACGGCCAGACGCACCAGTTCCTCGGCGTGCCCTACGCCGCGCCGCCGGTGGGCCCGCTGCGGTGGAAGGCCCCGCAGGCGGTGCGTCCGTGGCAGGGCGTGCGGGCCGCGACGGCGAGCGGCCCGGCGTGCGTCGGCCCGACCTACAACCTCCCGGCCGGGACGAGCGTCAGCGAGGACTGCCTGACCGTCAACGTCACCACCCCGGCGGCCGCTCCGACCCGTCCCCGGCCGGTGATGGTGTTCGTGCACGGCGGCGACTTCACCTCCGGTACCGGCAGCGCGTTCGACCCGGCGCGGATGGCGGCGCGCGGCGACGTCGTCGTGGTCACGCTCAACTACCGGCTCGGCGTGTTCGGCTTCTTCGGCTACCCGGGCCTGAAGGGATCGGGCGACTTCGGGTTGCAGGACCAGCAGGCCGCGCTGCGCTGGGTGCACCGCAACGCGCACGCCTTCGGCGGGGACGCCTCGAACGTCACGCTGTTCGGCCAGTCCGCCGGGTCCGCCGCCGTCTGCGCGCAGCTCACCTCACCGGCCGCGCGCGGCGCGTTCAGCAAGGTGATCCTGCAGAGCGCGAGCTGCGGCACCCTGGAGCCGCGCCTCTACCCGGGAGCGCCGGCGCCCGAGTCCCACGACGTCTCGCCGTGGGCGCCGCTGAAGGCCGTGACCGCACGCGGCACGACGCTGGCCGGCAAGCTCGGCTGCGCCGCGCACGCCGACCCGGTGGACTGCCTGCGGGCCGCCTCGGTCGACGCGCTCGCCGGTCCGAAGACGGCGACCGACCCGACCTTCCCGGCGTTCGGCACGCCCGCCTACGGCACCCCGACGCTGCCCTCGAAGCCCGACCAGGCGATCCGCCAGGGCCGGTTCGCCCGCGTCCCGGTGCTGGCCGGGCACACCCGCGACGAAGGGCGGTTCGTCACCTCGTCCATCGTGAACCCGGCCTTCGGCAAGGTCACCTTCACTCCGGATGTCTACGCCAAGCTGACCGACGCCGCCTACGGGCCGCGCGCCGCCGCCGTCCGCCGCGCCTACCAGCCGTCCGCCTACGCCGGTGACCTGCTGCCCGGCACTCCCGCCGCCGACCGGACGAACATGGAGGGCGCCCTTGCCTGGGCGGCGATCGAGACCGACCGCGCGACCGCCTGCCCGATGCTCGCCGACGCCGACGCGCTGTCGCGGCAGGTCCCGACCTTCGTCTACGAGTTCGCCGACCGGACGGCGCCGACCTGGCTGCCCGTCCCCGCGTACTTCCCCGGCGGCGCCGCGCACCTGACCGACCTGCCGTACCTGTTCGCCACGACGCGTCCCGCGATGCCCGGCGCCGACAACGGCCCGGCGCGGCTCATCGCCACCCAGCAGCGGCTGTCCGACCAGATGACCGCCTACTGGACGTCCTTCGCCCGCCACGGCTCCCCGAACAACCCCGCCGCCCCGGCCTGGACCCGCTACCGCGCGACCGCCCCGCACGTGCAGGAGCTCGCCGCCGGCGGCACCGGCACCGGCCCGATCACCAACGACGCCTCCGCCCACAAGTGCACCACCTGGACCCGCTGACGCCTCCCAGCCAGAAAGGCCCCGTCCGCACCGGACGGGGCCTTCGGCCGTTCAGGTCACTTCGAGGTCGTCAGGTCACTTCGAGGTTCGCCATCATGCCCATGTCCTCGTGCTCGGCGTTGTGGCAGTGGAACAGGTAGCGGCCCTTGTACCCGCCGAACCGGGTGATGATCTCGGCCGCCTCGCCGGGACGCAGCGAGATCGTGTCCTTGAGCCCGGCGTCGTGGGGGAGCGGGTCCCTGCCGCCGCGCGACAGCACTCGGAAGCCGACCATGTGCAGGTGGACGGGGTGGTGGACGTCCGCGACGAGCCGCCACACCTCGACGTCGCCGAGCCGGGTCGTGACGTCCGTGCGTGACGGGTCGAAGGCGCGGCCGTCGATCAGCCAACCGTGCCCGCCGTCCATCCGTCCGGCGCGGAAGGAGAACTCGCGCACCCGGGCGGCGTCCGCGCGGCGCCAGGACGGCAGGTCCCTCGCGAGCACGCGCGGGACGCGGCTGCCGTCTGCGGCCTTGCGGACGACGTGGAAGGCCATCACGTCCCGGGTGCGTCCGGATCCGAGCCGGTTCACGATCCGCACCCGTCCGCCGATCGGGACCTTCGCGAAGTCGAGGACCAGGTCGTAGCGCTCGGCGGGCGCGAGCGGCAGGTTCCTGTGCCTCACTGGGGCCGCGAGCAGGCCCTGGTCGGCGCCGATCTGGACGAGGTCGAGCCGCCGCCCGTCGTCCAGCACCGCCTCCAGGTCGTAGTGCCGGGCGTTGGACGCGTTCAGGACGCGCAGCCGGTACCGCGCCGCGTCGACCTCGTGCATCGGCCACGGAGCGCCGTTGACCAGGATCACGTCGCCGAGCACGCCCGCGAGGTACGGCTCCTCGACGCCCGGCTTGTCCCGCAGGTGCCGGTCGAGCGAGGGGTAGTGCAGGGACCCGTCGGCGGCGAACGCGCGGTCGGCGATCATCAGCGGCAGCTCGCGCCTCCCGGACGGCAGCCCGAGCGCGTCCTCCGCGTCGTCCCGGACGATGTGCATCCCGGCGAGGCCGCGCCAGATCGCGGGGGCCGTGAAGTCCATCCGGTGGTCGTGGTACCAGAGCAGCGTCGCCCGCTGGTCCAGCGGAAAGGTGTAGTCGCGCGTCTGCCGGGTCACCACCGCGCGCGGGTCGCGCATCTTCCCCATGCCGCCGTGCATCCCGCCCATCATCGGACGCGGCTCCTCCCACCCCTGCGGCAGGACGAGGTCGGTCGGATACCCGTCGGACGACGCCGGCGTCCGCCCGCCGTGCAGGTGGACCACCGTAGGCACCGGCAGCTCGTTGCGATGGGACACGGTGATCGGACGGCCCCGGCGCGACTCGATCGTCGGCCCGGGGAAGCTGCCCTCGTACGTCCACAGCGGCGTCCGCACCCCGGGCAGGAGCTCCGCGCTCGTCTCCCGCTGCGTGATCGCGTACCGGTCCACACCGCCCGCCGTGCCGACCGGCTTCAGCACCGGCGGCACCGGAAGCGGCACCTGGAACGGCGGCGGCAGCGGCACCTTGCTGTGCAGCACGTCCCCGGTGCGCGGCGGACGGCGGGCCAGCGCGCCCGCGGTCGTCAGCCCGGTGAACGCCACGAGCCCGAGCGCCCCGCCGACGCCGAGCAGCTGCCGCCGCCCGATGCCCCGCTCACTCATCGCCGGCCTCCGGCGCGCGACGCGCGAGCGGCCGGAACCACACGGCGATGAACTGCACCACCAGCGCGACGATCGTCATCACGCCGAGCGGCAGGTGCAGCCACAACGCGCCCGCCATCCCCGCGAAGTACTGCACCGTCTCGGCCGCGACCAGCGCGACCGTCCCGGCGAAGGGCCAGGCGAGCTTCCGCCGCGCCCAGACCACGGCCGCCACGACCAGCTGGACGTAGCCCAGCGACGTGACGATGTTCGCGCCCATCTCGTGCAGGCGCAGCCCGCTGTACGCGCCGCTCAGGTACACGCCGGCGAACACCGGCTGCCCGGCGATCGCGACCACGTGCGCGCTGACGACCGCCCGCAGGGTCCACCCGGCGGGCCCGGTCCGGCGTCCGGCGGGCACGGCGGTGGCGGGCCGGTCGGCTGCGGTGACCATGAGGCGTCCCCCTCCCTCGTCCTCGGTTCTTGATCACCACGAAGCTATGACCCGCGCGTTATCATGTCCAAGACGAATATTGCTATATGGCTATGACATCGGAGGCATGACCCGTGGAGCTGAACACCCTCGCCCAGTTCCTGGTGGTGGCCCGGCTGGAGCACCTCAGCCGCGCCGCCGAGGAGCTCCACGTCGCCCAGCCCTCGCTCAGCCGCAGCATCGCCCGCCTGGAGGGCGAGCTGGGCACCCCGCTGTTCGACCGCGCCGGACGCCTCCGCCTGAACGACGCCGGACGGCTGTTCCGCGACCACGTCGAACGCGCGCTCGGCGAGCTGGACGCCGGACGGCGGGCCGTGGCCGAGAGCACGGGCGAAGGGTTCGGGACCGTCCGGCTGGCGTCGGAGACCTTCCTGACCCTCACCGGGCCGCTCGCCGCGTTCAAGCGCGCCCATCCGGACATCGAGGTCGAGCTGCGCCAGCTGCCCGCCGAGGAGATGGCCCGCCGGCTGCGCGCGCAGGAGGTCGACCTCTGCGTCTCCTCCCAGCCCATCCCCGCCGAGGGCCTGCAGCCGGTCCGGCTGTTCGACGATCCGGTGGGCGTGGGGGTGTCCGCCGACCACCCGCTGGCGGACCGCGCCTCGGTGCGCGTCGAGGAGCTGGCGGCCGAGCCGTTCATCGCCACCAGCGCGGGGCACTGGCAACGCCGCCTGCTCGACCGGCTGTTCGCCGCCCGCGACCTCACCCCGAAGATCGTCTGCGAGGTGGACGAGCCGAGCGCCATCGCCGAGCTGATCGGCGCGGGGCTCGGCGTCGCGCTCGTCCCCGGCTTCGGGCGCCGCGCCGGCGCTCCCCGCCTGCCCGTCACGTGGGTCGCCGTCGACGACCCCGACTCCCGCCGGACGGTCACCCTGTCGTGGTGGGACGGCGCGCACCTCTCGTCCGCCGCCCGCCTGATGCGGACGGCCATCACCGAGTGGCCCTGGACGGCCTGACCGCGGCACCGCCCTCGGGCCGCCCCCGCCCGTCCGGGACCGCTAGGCGGGGCGGCTCCCGCCCGTCCGACTGCTAGGCGGGGCGGCGTCCGGCCGGACTCCGGCCCAGCGAGAGGAGCCACCGCCAGCGGCGACGCTCGGTGAACACGGTCGCTGCGGCGAGCACCGACACGACGACCGCGACGTAGGCGGGCCAGGTCGTCCAGGCGACGACCACGGCCGCGACCAGATGCAGGACGACGAGCGCGATCGTCACGGCGCCGGGCACCGGGACGATCACGTTCGCCTTGTCGCCCGGAGTGGAGAACACGGTCGGCAGCCCGATCAGCACGACCAGCGCGAGCACGGCGAGCACCCACGAGTGGCTCCACAGGGCCCACGGCACGCCCACCCAGGCGACCAGTTCGGTGGCGAAGCGCAGCACCGAGGGGAAACGGTCGTTCGGTCGTTCCAAGGTCGTCTCCCGGGGGGCGCGTCGATCGTCAGCGCGTGATCATAAGGCGGGCCGGTGCCCGGCGGCCAGGGTTTCCGCCGTCGAATCCCGTGGTCGAATGCGGTGTCGGATTCCTGCCAGCGTCCTGCGGCTGAGCGGGCGAAGCTTGTCGGCATGGGAGATGACGCGAAGCTGGTGTTCGAGGCGATTCCGCAGGACGAGCTGGACCGGATCCGGACCGGGCTCCGCGACGAGACGGGACGCCCGCTCGCCGTCCAGGTGGACGAGGAGGGCGGCAACCCGGTGCGGTGCTGCCTGCGCGAGACCGAGCCCGGCGACCGGGTGCTGCTGATCGCCTACACGCCGCCCGGCGGGTCCGGCGCCTATGCCGAGCGCGGGCCGGTCTTCGTCCACGCCGAGGACTGCGGGGGGTACGCCACGCCGCACGACTACCCGCCCGCGCTGAGCTACCGGCGGCAGGTCGTCCGCGCCTACGGGCAGGGCGGCACCCTCGTCGAGGGCGTTCTCGTCGCGGACGGCAAGGAGGGCGAGGCGGTGACCAGGGACCTGCTGGCCCGCCCGGACGTCGCCCTCGTCCAGCTCCGGAACGTCGAGGCGGGCTGCTACAACTTCGCCGTCAGGCTCGCCTGAGCCGTGCGGTCCGGACCGCACGGCTCAGGCGAGCGGTTCGGACCGGGGCGGAAGGCCGTCCGGTAGTCCCGGGGGCGGCGGCCGGTGTGGCGGGCGAACAGCGCGGCGAAGGTGCCCGCGTCGCCGTAGCCGACCGCCGCGGCGATGCCCGCGACCGTCCGGTCCGTGGTCTCCAGCAGGTGGCGGGCCCGGCGGACGCGGGCGGCCTGGAGGTAGGCGAGGGGGCTCTGGCCGGTCTCGGCGGCGAAGCGGCGCAGGAGCGTCCGGCTGCTGACGTTGAACGCGCCCGCCAGGGCGGCCAGGTCGTAGCGGTCGGCGAGGCGCTGGTCCAGGTGCCGCATGACCTCGCGGGAGAACGCGCTGCCCGGCTCGGGCAGGAGCCGGGCGTCCACGTACGGGGTCTGGGACGAGCGCGCGTCGTCGAGCAGGGCCAGGCGCGCGGTGGCCCGCGCGACGCCGGGACCGCTGTGCCGCCGGATCAGGTCCAGGGCGAAGTCGTACATGGCGCTGAAGGCGGCCGTGGTCGTCACGCCCCGATCGGTCACGACGAGCCGATCGGCCCGGACGTCGGCCTCGGGGCGGTGCCGTGCCAGCCGCTCGGCGTAGAGCCATGCGGTGGTGGCCTGCCTGCCATCGAGCAACCCGGCCTCGGCCAGCAGGAAGGCCCCGACACAGATCGACACGATCGCCTGACCGGACGCGGCGTGCGCCCGGATCGCGGCGACCTCGGGGCGGAGGGCGGCGAGCGTCCCGTCCAGGTCCAGGTCAGGGGCGAGCTCGAAGCCGGGCACGATCAGGACGTCCACCTCGCGCGGCGGCACCACCGCCAGCGCCGCACCGCCGGACGCGACCACGCGCCGCCGCGGCGAGACGACCGAGACCTCGAACCCGGCCCGGCCCGAACCGGCGACGTGGGCGGCCATCGTCAGCAGGTCGGGGACGCCGAACACCTCGGACGCGAAGCATCCCGGATAGGCCAGGACACCCACCCGCAGCGCACTCACACCCGGCTCCTCACCACGAAGGGACGCTGGCGAGATTACCCCGATACATGGCGATCCGGCCCATCGCCCGGTGCGGCCGTCCCAGGTCACGCTGGGGAGGTGACCAACGATGATCCGATCACCGACTTCTCCCACCGCCGCGTGGACGTGGACGGCGTGGAGAAGACCGTCCTCGTCGCGGGCACCGGCCCGGCCGTCGTCCTGATGCCCGAGATGCCCGGCATCAGCCCCGACGTCCTCCGGCTGGCCCGCTGGATCCGCGACGCGGGCTTCACCGTCTACGTCCCGTCCCTCTTCGGCCGGGACGGCGCCTACCCCACGGTCGAGGACGGCGAGAAGGTGATCCGCCGCGCCTGCGTCAGCGCCGAGTTCCGCGCCTTCGCCGGAGGCGGCACCAGCCCCGTCGCGTCCTGGCTGCGCGGCCTCGCCCGCCTGGCCCACGCCGAATGCGGCGGGCCCGGAGTCGGCGCGATCGGCCTGTGCTTCACCGGCAACTTCGCCCTGACCATGGCGCTCGAACCGTCCGTCATCGCGCCCGTGGTCAACCACCCGTCCCTCCCGCTGGACGACCCGGCGGGACTCGAAATCGGCGACGAGGACGCCCGCGCGATCCGCGACCGCGTCACCCGCGACGGCCTGACCGTCCTCGCCTACCGCTTCGACAACGACCGCTGGTGCACCGGGCAGCGGTTCGCCGCCTACCGGTCGCTGCTCGGCGACGCCTTCGACGGCCGCGTCCTGCCCGGCGAGGCCGCCAACACCGACCCGCCGCCGTTCTTCCGCGACATGGTCCAGACCCCGCACAGCGTCGTCACGGCCCACTTCGTCGACGAGGAAGGCCACCCCACCGTCCAGGCCAGGGACGAGATCCTCGCCTACCTGGCCGCCCGCCTCCAGCGCACCGCTCAGGCCCGGTAGGCCGTCGCCGCCGCTTCGACGAACGAGCGGACCAGCGGGTTGGCGTCACCGTCCTTCCAGGCGACCACGACATGGCTCGGCTCCATGTCGGCGAGCGGGACGAGCGCCAACCCCTCGGGCGGCTCGTGCCCGAGGGGTGAGATGCCGACCGTGCCGTTCCACAGGACGACCTGCTGGCATTCCTGGACGACCCGGACGACCGGCCCCTCGCGCGGCTCGCCGCCGTTCCAGTACGCGCGCCACGCCGGGTCGGTGCCCTCCGGGAACTGGAACCACTGGCGATCGGCCAGGTCGGAGAGCTTCAGCTGGTCGCGGGCCGCGAGCGGATCGTCCGCGCGCAGCACCGCCCCGACCGGATCGCTGCGCAGCCGCCGCACCGTCAGCCCGGTCTCGTCGAACGGCGCGCGGGTCAGCGCGACGTCCACCAGGCCCGCCCGGAGCCCGCAGGTCGGATCGGTCAGGTCGGCGTCCCGGACGCGGACCTGGACGTCCGGATGCCGCGACCGGTACGCGGCGGCCAGCCGCAGCGGCCCCGGATCGGTACCGTCGCTCAGTATCCCGACCGCGATCGTCGCGGTCCCCGCAGCCGCGGCGACCCGCACGCGCGCCCGGTCGGCCCGGTCGAGCAGCGCGCGGGCCTCCTCCAGCAGCGCCGTCCCTGCCGGGGTGAGCGCGACACCCGCAGGCGACCGGACGAACAGCGCCGCGCCGAGATCGCGCTCCAGCGCCTTGACCGCCCGGCTCAGCGGCGGCTGGCTCATGTGCAGCCGCGCCGCGGCCCGGCCGAAGTGCAGCTCCTCGGCGACCGCGACGAAGTACCGCAGCGTGCGCAACTCCATGAACGGCCACGATACCGATGCGGTATCGGCTCCACCCAGCCGGTCTTGGACACGGCGGCCGCGCGGGCGGTGGACTCGGACCATGACACGGCAATCGGATATGACGCCACAGGCACCCGCGGTCTCCGTGGTCGGCCCGGACGACGGCGAGGTCATCATGCTCGGCAGCACGCGCTTCCGCGTCCTGGAGGACGGCACGACCACCGGCCACCGGCTCGGCCTCGCCGAGTCCGTCCTCGCCCCGCGCACGCCCGGCCCGCCGCAGCACCGCCACGCCCGGCACGACGAGGGCTTCTACATCGTCTCCGGCACGGTCCGGTTCACCGTCGGCGCCGACACCTACGACGCGACCGCCGGGACGCTGGTGATGGTCCCGCC
Organism: Actinomadura rupiterrae; assembly: GCF_024172125.1. Classification (GTDB taxonomy): domain Bacteria; phylum Actinomycetota; class Actinomycetes; order Streptosporangiales; family Streptosporangiaceae; genus Spirillospora; species Spirillospora rupiterrae. The sequence continues at coordinate 17,330 of NZ_JAMZEA010000014.1, read as the reverse complement.
CGGCGCCCCGCACACCTTCGCCAACCCGGCGGACGAACCGGCCGTCATGCTGAGCACCTTCACCCCCGACCTGTACGTCCAGTACTTCCGGGACCTGGGGGAGATGATGTCCGGCGGACGGCCCCTGACCCGGGAGGCGAACATCGAGGCGATGAGCCGCTACGCCACCGAACCCGCCGACGAAGCGGTCATCGAGCCGACCACCGAGTCCGCCCGCTAGCGGCACTCACGTCTCCAGCGAACGGAAACCGAACGATGCACGTCGCCTACTGGATCGTCGCGGGGCTGCTCGCCCTGTTCTACCTCTACGCGGGCGTCCTCAAGACGACCCGGACCCGGGAGCGGCTGCGGCCGATGATGGCCTGGGTCGACACCGTCCCGATGCCGCTGGTCAGGGCGATCGGCGGCGTCGAGATCCTCGGCGCGGCGGGGCTGGTGCTGCCGCCCGCCACCGGGATCGCGGCCTGGCTCGCGCTCGCCGCCGCCGTCGGGTTCGTCCTGCTGCAGCTCGGCGCGACCCGCGTCCACCTGCGGCTCGGGGACCGGCAGATCGCGCTCAACCTCGTTCTGCTGGTCACGGCGGCCGTCACCGCCTGGCTCGCGACGTCCTGGCTGTGAGCCGCAGGGCCCCCATCGGTCCGGGGGCCCTGCGCCCGGATCAGCGGACGAGGCCCGCCCACGCCTTCCACGAACCGTTGCCGTTCACCATCGAGAACGTGCCGTTGTCGGAGTACTCCCACCAGGCGTAGCCCAGGCCCTTGGACTTGAACAGCGCGACCTTGTCCTTGATGAACTGGTCGTGCCCGGCCGCGCGGCCGCCGATGCCGAACTCGCCGATCCACACTGGCAGCTTCACCTTCTTGGCCATGTCGAGGTGCACCTGGAGGTGCTTGGCGAGGTTGGCCTTGTCGGCGGGCTTGTATCCGGTCGTGCCGTCCGAGGCGTTGGGGGACGTCCCGATGTCGTTGCGGTCGAAGCCCACCCCGGCGTTGCCGGTGTAGTAGTCGTGCACCGACCAGATCAGGTTGGACCGCCTCGTCGGCTTGAACGAGGCGAACGCACTGCTCGGCACGCGCGCGTCGCCGTAGGTCGGCTCGATCGCGATGCCGGTCTTCGCGTCCTTCGCCCGGATCGCGTTGACGATCTTGGTGTAGTCGGCGAGGACGCTCTTGTGGTTCACCGGCCACCGGTACGGCTCGTTCACCGGGTCGTAGGCCGCGAGCGCGGGGTTGGCGCCGTAGCGGGCCGCGAGCTGCTGCAGGAAGCGCAGCCCGTTGGACGCCACGGCGCCCATCCCGTCGGCCTTGCGGGCCCAGGCGGGGACGCGGCCCTGGCCTTCCGGCTGCCCGTAGAGGTGGACGCAGTCGAGCACGACGTACAGGCCCGCGGACCTCGCCCTTCCGAGCGCGGTGGACAGCGTCTTGAAGGCGGTCTCGTTCCACGCGCCCTTGCGCGGCTCGAAGTCATCCCAGAACAGGACGAACCGCACGCTGGTGAAGCCCTTGGCCTTGATAGCCGTGTAGGCCGGCTGGGCCCAGGTGTCGCCGGACCGGGCGTCCCACACCGGCTGCACGTTCGGGCCGACCAGGCGCTGGGCCTTCCCGTCGGCGCGGACGAACGCCTGCGTGGCGGTGGAGTGCAGCTTGCCGAGGCCCGCCGCCGCCGTGCGCGCGCCGGAGTCGGCGCCGGAGAGCGCGCCGCTGCGGTCGGGGGAAGTGCCGCAACCGGCGGCGCCGAGGGCGAGGGCGGCGGGGATGAGCACCCAGGGGAGTCGTCGCATGGATCCACGTCCGTTCAAGCGATCTTGGTGCTGGCGCTGAAGATCATCCGTGCCGCGCCGCCCGCGCGTGCCGACCCGCCGCCATCGTTATCCGACCGTTGCCTCCACGCCCGCTGAGGAGCGCCTCAGTGCACCGTGGCGAGGACGGTCAGTGCTAGGTGACGAGGACGGTCAGTGCGACGTGGCGAGGACGGCGGTCTGGAGGAGTTCGGTGACGGTCCCGGTGAATCCCGGGATCATGCGGAGGGCGAGGTGCCACGCGCCCGGGTCGGGGTCGAGGTGCTCGCGGACGAGCGGCCCCAGCACCGCGCGGGCCTCCGGCGTGGTCATCGCGGCGAGCACGTGGGCGGCGGGGTGCCCGAGCGTGATCGCGTCCTCCCAGGTCAGCGCGCCCGCCCTCACCGCCCGGGGCAACCATGGACCGGCCTGCCTGCCGCCCAGGACCTCTTCCGGAGTCTCACCCTGGATGACGCTCGGGTTGGCCTCGACCCAGCGCCAGCGGACGCGCTCGGCCTCGTCCCGGATCCATTGCGGGCATTCGGGGACCTCGATGAGGCCGAGCATGACCACCGGGCTGAACGGCTCGCGCCGGTGCTCGGCGATCAGCTCGTCCCAGTGCCACAGGTGCGCCTCGCGGAACACCTCCGCTCCGGGATGCGTGCCGTGCTCGCGCAGCCGCTCGATCTGGGCCTCGGCGGTCTCGCCGGCGACGACCTTGGCGCGCAGTTCCGCCAGCGCGGCGTCCGCGTCCGGCTGCGCCAGCAGCCTGGCGGCAGACCGGCGGACGTCGGAGCGGATCACGTTGCGGCTGAAGTTGCGGCCCTGCAGCTTCTCGTCCAGCAGCGCGGACACGGCGGCCGGCCCGCCCCGCTCCCACAGGTTCAGCAGCAGCCGCAGCTGCGGGATGTTTCCGCGGACCCGGACCATCTCCATGATGTGCCGCTGGAGCCGCGCGTCCGAGCAGCCGATCGCGTCGCGGGCGCGGAACCCGCCCTGGCGTCCCAGCAGGCGCTCGACAAGCTCCTTGGTCAGCCGTCCCGCGAGCAGCCGTTCCCGCTGCGGGCCGGTCGCGCCGTTCCGCAGGCACAGCCGCGCGTTGACGTCCGGGTCGCCCCGTCCCATCAGCGCCTCGATCGCCTCTTCGGTGAGCGACGGACGCTGCGCGAGCGCGAGCCGGTAGCGCTTCGGCCTGGCGCCGAGCGCGAAGTCGAGCCAGGCGTCGCGCCACTCGCCCTGCCCGAACAGGTCGCTGACCGTCCGGTCGTCCAGGTGCTTGAGCAGCTTGAGGTGCGTCTCGTCGGGCGCGGCGTCGAGAAGGGTCAGGAACCTGGCCCGGGCGCCGGTGACCGACGCGACGCGATCCCAGGCGGGCATCTCGCCCGCGCCGGGCCACTTGGCCGCCGCCTTCTTCGCCTTGCTCGATGCGCTCTTGCCGGACGTGCCGACCTCGGCCACCAGCTCGGCGAGGTCTCCGCTGAACCGCGCCAACCGCGCCCGGACGGTCCGCCAGGCTTCGACGTCGTCCCCGAGATGCTCGGCCACCAGCGCCCGCAGTTTCTGATCGTCGCCGGTGGGCGCGGCTTCGGGCGCGGGCGGGCGGAGGTCGGCGGGGCAGTCGGCGCGCGTCGCCAGCGCAAGCAGCGCGTTCTTCCCGAATAGGCGCTCGGCGTGGGCGTCACGGACCGCGTCCCAGTCGATGTCGTCGCGCAGGCCCAGCATGTCGAGGTACACGTCCAGCCCGTGGCCGAGGCCCTCGAACTCCTGGAACTCCTCGATCAGCCCCGCGGTGCCTTCGGCGACGTCCATGGCCGCCCGCAGTGCGGCGATGTCACCGCTGCCCAGGATCTCGACGACCTCCGGACGCAGCTTGTCCCGATCGAGCTGCCGGAGCCCCTCCGCCCCGCCGTCATGGTCGTGGACGGTCACCAGCCCCCGGAGCTGCTCGGCACGCGTCAGCCCGTAACCGGGCACGACGAGCATCGTGCGCGCGACCCCTTCGAGCGGGCACACCACCGAGGCGCGCCTCTGGCGCGGCATGCTCATCCTCAAGGTCTTCAGCGGGCCGTCCGGTTTCGTCCAGCCCCATTGCGGGCTCGCGGCGGCCAGCACCTCGCGGTAGGCGCGGAGCGGCCACCAGCCGCTCTTGACCCAGCTGGGCGGGCCGCTGAAGATCGCTGCGGCCACGTCCGCATGCCCGGTCGCCGCGAGGCGCCGCCACAGGCCGGGGACGGCGCTGACCACGTCCCAGTTGCTCGCGAGCTGGTGGAGGGACTCGCCGCGCCGCTCCCGCAGGAGCGCCTCGATCAGCGGGGCGGGCAGCGGGCCTCGCGCCAGCGACTCGCCGAAGCAGCTGGGCGCCGAGGCGACCAGCGGCTGCCAGTCGTCCAGCTCGGAGGCGGCGAACAGGGCGGCGAAGGCACGCTGGTCGATGTTGATGGGAAGCTCCTAGAAGGCCGGTTCGGCCCGAGAGCGTAGCCACCGCGAGATGATCTTCGCCACCGGTTCCGCCGACTCCCGGGTCAGGACGGACCGCGCGCCGCCGGGCGGGCGCGGACGTGCGCGCGCTCGCCCTGCGGCCCGAACAGGACGAGGGTCTCGACGGGGTTCCCGTCGGCCGATCCCAGCCAGTGCGGCAGCGCGGTGTCGAACTCGGCGGCCTCGCCCGCGGTCAGGACGAGGTCCCGGTCACCGAGCACCAGCCGCAACCGACCGCTGAGGACGTACACCCACTCGTAACCGCCGTGCGTCTGCGGCGTCGGCTCCGCCGGTTCCGGACGTCCCGGGATCAGCATCTTGAACGCCTGCACGCCCGTCGCGCCCCGGGTGAGCGGGATGAACGTCATCCCGTGGCGGCGGATCGGACGCAGGTGGATCCGCGGGTCGCCGGTCCGGGGCGCGCCGACCATCTCGTCCAGCGGGACCCCGTACAGCCGGGCAAGCGGCAGCAGGAGCTCCAGCGTCGGCCGCCGCCCGCCGCTCTCCAGCCGGGACAGGGTGCTCTCGGACGTCTCGGTCGCCGCCGACACGTCGGCGAGGGTCAGCCCGCGCTGCTTGCGCAGCGCCCGCAACCGCGGGCCGACCATGTCCAGAACCCGGTCCGTCTCGTCCGCCATGCGTCCGACCTTGCCACAGCGGCAAGTTCTCATGCAGTCCCCGTCGCCTGACCGGAACCGGTCCTACGCGTCGCCGGAACGGAGGCGCAGTCTGTTCCGTGTGCAGTCGGCGCGAACGACGGGGGCGTCATGGAACCTCTGCTGGTTGGCCGCGAACCGGAGCTCGCCGCCCTGGAATCGGCGCTGGACGCCGCCTCGCGCGAAGAGCGCGTGCTCATCGAAGTGTCCGGGGAGCCGGGCATCGGCAAGACCCGGCTGATCGCCGAGCTGCGCGCGCGGGCGCGCGACCGGGGCTTCGCCGTGCTGGACGGCACCGCGACCGAGTTCGAGCGGGAACGTCCGCTCGCAGTACTCCAGGGCCGGGCGGCCGGACCGGAGTGGACGGCCGGCGTGGAACGCTTCGTGCTGTTCCGCCGCCTGACCGCCCGGCTCGCCGAACGCGCGGACGGGCGTCCGCTGCTGGTCGCCTGGGACGACATGCACTGGGCCGACGACGCGTCCTGCGAGTTCCTCGACCACCTGCTGCACCATCCTCCGGCCTGCCCGCTGGCCGTGGCGGTCGCCTACCGGAACCGGCAGGCCGCCTACCGGCTGGCCGCCGTCCTGTCGGGCACGCACTCCGGCGTCCGGCGCGTCACGTGCGAGGTCGGGCCGCTGCCCGAGGACGCGGCGGCGCGGCTCACCGACCGGCCGTGCCCGGACGGCGGCGGGAATCCGCTGTACCTGCTGGCTTCGGCCTCCGCCGCGGGCGGCGAGGGAACGTCCGCGGCCGCGCTGTTCGCCGCCGAGTTCGCCGGGCTCGACGCGTCCGCCAGGCTCGTCGCGCAGGCGGCGTCGGTCCTGGGCGAACCCTTCACCGCGGAGCAGGCCGGACGGGTCGCCGCCGTCCCGTCCGGCGCGGTGCTCGACGCCCTGGACGCGCTCGCCGCCCGCGACCTGATCCGTGAGCTGGACGCTGCCTGCTTCGACTTCCGCCACCCCCTCGTCCGCGCCGCCGCGTACACGCTCCCCGGCGGGACGCCTGCCGAGGCGCACGGACGGGCGGCGCGGGTGCTCGCCGATGCGGGACGTCCGGTTGAGGAGTACGCCCACCACGTCGTCCGCTCGGCGCGGCCCGGCGACGTCCATGCCGTGGAGCTGCTGGTGACGGCGGCGAACGTCGTCCTCGCCGGAGCGCCGGTGACGGCCGTCCGCTGGATCGAGGCGGCCCTGGCGCTGCTGCCGCCCGGACGTCCCGACCACCGGCTCCGGCTCACGCTCGCCCGCGCCCACCACGCGCGCGGGCGCTTCGCCGAGAGCCGCGACCTGCTCGCGGACGCCCTGCGCGACCGCCCCTGGGGCGACGCGCATGACCGCGACCACCTCGCCCTGCTGTCCTTCCACGCCATGCTCGGGCACCACCTCGGCGACCTGGGCGCGGCCGCGGACGACGTCGGACGGGAACTGGAGCGGCTGCCCGCCGACCGGCCGGACCTGGTGGCCGCGCTGCACCTGGAACGGGCCGGGCTGTGCGAGTCGGGCGGCGACTTCGCCGCGGCACGCGAGTCGGCGCGGCGCGCGCTCGACGCGCTGCCGGACGACCGGGTCGTCCAGGCGCGCGCCCTGACCGTCCTCGGCCTGGTGGACCTGCATTCGGGCCGGGCCGGGGCGGGGGAGCGGCTGATCCGGACCGCCGCCGAGACCACCGACGGCCTGCTCGACCCCGAACTCGCCCCGGTGCCGTCGCTGGGCTGGACGCTGGCGTGGGCGGAGGTCCAGCTGGAGCGGTTCGCCGACGCCGACCGCCACTTCGCCCGGACGCTGCGCCTGACCCGCGCGGCGGGCCGCAACGAGTACGTGCACGAATGCCTGGTCGGGCGCGCCACGGCCGGGCTCTGGCTGGGCCGCGTCCGCGAGGCGCGGGCGCACGCCGCCGACGCGCTCGCCCTCGCCGAGACGATCCGCAGCCCGGAGATGGCCGGGACCGCGCTGATCCGCTTATGCCAGGCCGACCTGTGGGGAGGCGACGAGCGCGCCGCCGTCGAGTGCGGCCACCGGGCCGTCGCCGCGCTGCGCGGTGAACGCAGCCCGTGGTTGCCGACCAGCAAGGCGGTGCTCGGCATGGCGCACATCGTCGCTGCCGAGACCGCCGCCGTCCCGGACGTTGACGTGCTCGCCCTCGGCAGGGCCCTGCTTCTGGAAGCCGGTGGCGGCGCGGACCTGCCCGAACTCGCTCGATCACAGGCGCCCATGTGGTTTGAGCTGCTCAGCCGTGCCGAGTTGCTGCGCGACGACCGCGCCGCCGCGGAACGCTGGGCCGCGCTGTGCGTCGCCGCGGCCGAGGAGGCCGGCTCACCCGGACGGCTCGCCTACGCCGACCTGGCCACCGCGCGCCTGCTGTCCGACCAGGACCCATCGGCCGCGGCGCTGCTCGCCGAACGCGCCGCGCACCGCTTCGCCGCGACGGGCGTCCGGCTGTGGGAAGGGCAGGCGCTGGTCCTCGCCGGGACCTGCCACGGCCTCGCCGGGGACGTCACCGCCGCGCGGCGCTCCCTCGGCCGGGCCCGGACGCTGTTCACCGGCTGCGGCGCGCCCGCTTGGGCCGACCATGCCGTCCGGCGGTCCCGCCGGATCGCGGCGCGGCTGCCCCGCACGGTGCTTGATCCGTCCACCCCGCCCGCCGTGCTGACCGCGCGCGAGCGGGAGATCGCCGAGCTGGCGGGACGAGGGCTGACCAACCGGCAGATCGCCGCCCGGCTGCGCATCAGCGCCCGCACCGTCGAGCACCACCTCGCGCACCTGTTCCGCAAGCTGGACGTCCCCAACCGCGCCGGGCTGGCCTCCCGGCTCGGCGATGGGCCCTCGGCATGAGCCTCGTCGGACGGGCCGACCTCGTGCGCGACCTCGCCGCCGCCCCCGGAGGTTCGGTCGTCGCCATTCCGGGAGATCCGGCGCTCGGCAAGACCGCGCTGCTTCGGGAAGTGTGCCGGACGCGGTCTCCGCATTCCGGCCTGGGCCAGTGCCGACCCGCGCCCGATCTTGCGTTCGGCGCATTCGTCCGGGCCCTCGAAGCCGTCCCGGGCGCGGATGTGCAGCACCTTCCGAGCGACTCGATGCATGACGTGCTCGCGGCTGCCCGTGCGGTTCGCGATCCCGTCCTGCTGGCGCTGGACGACCTGCACCACGCGGATCCCGACATGCTCGACCTGCTGGAGGCCCTGATCACGGAACCGCCGCCGAACGTCGCTCTTCTCCTCGCCTACCGTCCCCGGCAGGCGCCGCCACGGCTGCGCGACCTGCTGCGATCCGTCGCGCGCGTCCGGCTGCGGCGCCTGCGGCCCGCGGAGATCGCGGAGATGGCGGGCGGACGAGACGGCCCGGCCCTACGCCGGAGCGGCGGCTACCCCGGCTACGTCCGCGAACTCCTCCGCGACGGGACCGGCCCGAGCCCGCTGCTCGCCGCTGAGCTGGCCCACTTGGAGCCGGGCCAGGTGGCGGCGCTGCGGGCTACGGCCGTCCTCGGCGCCCGGTTCCGCGTGACCGACCTGGCGGCGGTCACCGGCCTGAACCCGGAGCGCTGCGCGTCCCTCCTCGCCGATCTGAAGGCGCGGGACCTGTGCCGCCACGACCGCCGCAGCGGACTCTGGCGGCATCGTCATGAGGTCGTCCGCGAGGTGCTGTACCGGGACATCCCACCTGGCGAGCGCCTGCGTCTGCACGAGCGCCTCGTCCGCGACCCCGACGGCTCGGAAGCTGATCTCCGCCTTGCCCGCGGCCTCGTCGCTGAGGGCCGTCCGGAAGAAGCACGGGAACGACTGCACCGCCTGCTAGAGAGCCTTCCGCCAGGAGACCGCCGCATCGACGCGCTGCGACTCTGCGTCCGGGCCGAGCAACTCCTCGGCCGCCATGACGAGGCCGTCGCCCTCGCGGAAGCAGGACTGACCGAACACCCTGATTCCGCCACCCTCGCCCTGGCCAGAACCGAAGCCCGCCTCATGCGCGGCGACTCGGTTCCTCTGGACGACATCCCGAACCCGAGGCCCGGCCGACGCGACGCCGCAGTCACTGCGTTCGCCGCCCTGACGAGCGGCAATTCGCCGCGCAGTTTCGACGCGCACAGCGCCGACCCTCACGTTCTCATCGCGACCGGCCTGTGCGAGCTGTACGCAGGAAAAGCAGCGCGGGCCCAAGCGCGCTTCGACCAGGCTCTAGCGTCGACCGTGCCGGCAGGGCGGCCGTACGTTCTGGCCCTGCGCGCCCTAGCGCTGACCCGCTGCGGACGCTTAGACCACGCCAATGACACGGCCGCGCGAGCCGTCGCTACCGCGCGCGCAGGAGGCGGCGACGAAGCGCTCCGTCTCAGCCTCGCCGTCCGCGCATCAGCTGCCGCCTGGACGGCCGACCACAAATTGGCGTCGGGATGCATCGCCGAAGCCCTCGCCCTGCGCGCGCCCGCGCGAAGCCTGGCCAACGGGACGGCCGTCGCCGAGATGGCCTGGGCGCGCCGCCTCGCCGAGGATCACGCGGGCTGCGCCGACCTCCTGCTGGCCGAGGGCGGCGGCCGCGACCTGCCCGCGCTGCCGGGACCGGCGGGCGTCCTCGGCCTCATGCTGCTCGCCGACTGCGCGTCCGATATCCACGATGCCGACCGGTCGGCCAGAGCTGCGAACCTGCGCGCCGAGGCGAGCGGACTGCCCCGCGACCGGGCCATCGCCGACCTGGCGCTTGCCGCCGCGTCCCGTCCCGCCGACCGTGCGGAGCACGCCCGCCGGGCCGCCGCAGGCTTCCTCCGCCTGGGCGACCCGGCGTTGGCCGCATGGGCGCTCATCGCCGTGGCGGACGCTTCGGCGAGCACGGGACCGCTGGCCCGCGCAGCGATCCTGGCCCGCCGATGCGGCGCGACGCCGCTCGAACGCAAGGCACGACGCGGCCTCCCCCGCCTCCTCGACGACCACGAGAGCCGGATCGCGACGCTCGTCACCGCAGGACGCACCAACCAAGAGATAGCCGCCGAACTCCACCTCAGCATCCGCACGGTCGAGCGGCGGCTCACGGCCCTGTTCGCCAAGCTCGGCGTCGTCTCACGCGCGGCCGTCGCGCTCGCCGTGACGTCCGGGCTGTCCGGAGCGTCCGGGGCGTCCGGCGCCGATCAGCAGGTGGACCTCACCTGAGCCTTGGCCGCCTGCGACGTCCGGGGAGCGCTGAAGTTGGCGTAATGCCCGAGCGCATTGATGTTCGCGTGGTACCAGTAGCCCGTGGAGGACATCTGCGGCCCGCCGACATCGCTGAACCCGAACAGGTAGTTCCCCGAACCGTCTAGGAACGACACCGTCAACCACCACTGGTCGTAGTTGTTGGTGTGCGTGGTCTTCGTATATCCGTCCCAGTGGAAGGTCGGGTGCGGGAACGGCACGCCCTTGGGCGAGTCGGCCACGTTGATGCTGCCCGTCCACGTCACCGACGTCCCCTGGCTCATGAAGCAGTCGCCGACACCCCAGTCCCCGGGGATCGTGACCGTGGGACGCCCCTGCCCGTCGAAGGTGACGTTAAGAGTGAGCGTGGAGTCCGCCGCGAACGCCGGCACGGCCGCCGCCAGCGGAACCACCAGCCCCACCAGCGCCGCCGCCACTCCGAAGACCCGTCGTCTCATGCCCCTGCCTCTCCAGGACGACCCCGGCCACCTGGACCGGAGCCGACGATGTGACAGCAGGAGTGTCGTCCGGCCCGTCCGCGGCGAGCATCGGTTATCCCCGCCATCCGCTACCGGCGGGGCCGGGCGAGGGGCCTGCGGTTCGGGGGCGTGACGTCCTCACGGTGTGCCGGGGCCCCTCGCTGCGATTTGTCCGGTCCCTCCCGTCCCGGCGGCGGAGTTGATGTTGAATGTCGCGGGACGTCGGCGCCGAGGGAGGGGCCATGCAGCCGCAGGACGCGGTCATGCCCGGCGGCATCGGCCCCTACCGGCCGCTGCGGCTCCTGGGCGAGGGCGGCATGGGGCAGGTGCACCTGGCGGTGTCCCCGGGCGGACGGCTCGTGGCGGTCAAGGTCGTCCGGCCCGAGCTGGCCGAGGACGCGGCGTTCCGGGCGCGCTTCGACCGGGAGGTCCGGGCCTGCTCGGCGGTGAGCGGCGCGTTCACCGCCGCGGTCGTGGACGCCGACCCCGCCGCCCCGGTCCCGTGGCTGGCCACCGCCTACGTCCCGGGCCCGTCGCTTCAGGAGGCCGTCGCGGCGCACGGGCCGATGGACGAGCGAACCGTGCGGACGCTCGGCGCGGGCCTCGCCGAAGCGCTGCTCGCGGTGCACCGGGCCGGGCTGGTGCACCGCGACATGAAGCCCGGCAACGTCCTGATCGCCGGGGACGGCCCGCGCGTCATCGACTTCGGCATCAGCCGGGCCCTGGACGGGACCGTCCTCACCCGGACCGGGACCGTCCTCGGCTCGCCCGGGTACATGGCGCCCGAGCAGGTCGCCGCGCCGCAGGACGCAGGTCCGCCCTGCGACGTGTTCGCGCTCGGCGCGACGCTGGTCTACGCGCTGACCGGCCGGGGGCCGTTCGGGACGGGCAGTGCGGCCTCGGTGCTCTACCGGATCGTCAACTCCGAGCCGAACCTGGACGGCGTGCCGCCCGGGCTGGGGCCGCTGCTCGCCGACTGCCTGCGGAAGGACCCGGCGGCCCGGCCCACGCCTGAACAGCTCCTCGGCATGTTCGGCGCCGGTTCCGCCTGGCCGCCGCCCGCCCTGTGGGACGACCTGCGACGCCGCGCCACCGAGGCCGCCGCCCTCGCCGCCGCCCCGCCGCCTCCCGTCCGCCACCAGACCACCCAACCGAAAGCGGCCCCAAAGCCGACGGGCGGACATGGCCCGAACCGTCGGCGCGTGCTCGGGCTCACGGCAGCCGCGGTCGGCGGCGTCGCGGGGCTGGCCGGTGTCGGCGCGCTGGTCGAGCAGGGGATCGGCGGGTCCGGCGCGCGGCACGGTGCCGCTCCTCGCGGTTCCGCCCGGCCGACCGGAGTGGCCGTCCGGAAGGAACCGGTCCGGGGCGACGTGCCGATCTGAATCTACGCCGATCCCAGCGTCAGCGTGCAGGCCGGCACGGTGGCCGCGGGCGACCTGCTCGTGGCATCGACCGCCGGCGCCGGAGTGTTCGGCATCGATGCGAACCACGGCACGACGCGCTGGCACATCCCCGGCATTGCGGGCGCCCACCCGGCCGGAACGACCGTCGCGGCAGGCACCAACGTCTGGCTCGACGGAAGCACGCTCTACGGCATCGTCGATGCCGCACCGGCCCAGGGCCAGACGCTCGCGGCGATCGACCCGCGCACCGGCGCCGCCCGGAAGGTCGGGCTCGTCGCCCCGGGGACCGAGGCGGTGAGCTCCGTCGGCCCGATGTCCGGGTCCGTCCTGATGTGCTCGATGAGCATGGCCGACCCGACCGACCTCCGGCTGGCGGCCTACGACCTGGAGGCCCGGAAGATCCTCTGGACGCGTCCGCGCAGGGGCGGCGCGTTCCCGGCGCTGGCGGCCGACCGGCACGGCTTCTACGTCGCCGAGACCCTCGGGACGGCCGAGACCGGCGACCTCATCGCGCTGGACGCCCGCACCGGGAAGCAGCGCTGGGGCACCACCCTTCGCGGCACGTCGGGCCAGCTGTTCATCGCGGGCGGGATGCTGGTGGCCCGATACGGGCCGGCCTCGGACGAACCGCACCAGCTGCTCGGGATCTCGCCCGCAGACGGCACGACCAAATGGCGGCTGGACGCGGGGCCGATGGCGCAGGCCGCCGCCACCGGCACGCACGTCTACCTGCTCGGCGCGGACTACAGCGTCCGGGCCGTCGACCCGTCCTTCGGGAAGGTCCGCTGGCATGTCGAAGGCAAGGGCGCCAAGCAGCTCGACCCGAGCCCGAACCTGATCGCGGCGTCCGACCGGGTGGTGGCGGCCGCGATCGCGACCGGACGCTCGAAGGGGTTCCGCGTCCTCTCTCCTGCCAACGGGAAGAGCGCCTGGACCTACACGCTGCCGGGCGACATCTCGACGTCGTACGGCCTGGCCGTCGTCGGCGACATCATCTGCCTGCTCACGTCCGGAAGCCGGGCCCTCACCGGCTTCCGCGCGTAAGGGCCCGCAGAAGCCGCGCCAGAGGAGCCGCATGCAGTCTCTCCAGGACGCCGAACCCGGCGCGGTCGGGCCGTACGCGCTCCTCGGACGCATCGGCGCGGGCGGCATGGGACGGGTCTACCTGGGCCGGTCGCCGGGCGGACGGCCCGTCGCGGTCAAGGTCGTCCGGCCCGAGCTGGCCGGGCAGCCCGGCTTCCGCGAGCGGTTCCGGCGCGAGGTCGCCGCCGCGCGGCAGGTGAGCGGCGCCTACACGGCCCCGGTGCTGGACGCCGATCCCGAAGCGCCGACGCCGTGGATGGCCACCGCCTACATCGCCGGTCCGTCGCTCCAGCAGGCCGTCGACGCGCACGGCCCGCTCGACCCGGCGGCGGTGGCGCGGCTCGGCGCGGCGCTGGCCGAGGCGCTGGCGGCGATCCACGCGCTCGGCCAGGTCCACCGCGACCTCAAGCCCGGCAACATCCTGCTCGCCGCCGACGGCCCGCGCGTGATCGACTTCGGCATCGCGCGCGTGCTGGACGACAGCGTGCTCAGCGCCGCCGGGCAGGTCGCCGGCACGGCGGGCTACCAGGCGCCCGAGCAGGCCGAGGGCGAGCAGGTCGGACCCGCCGCCGACGTCTTCGCGCTGGGTGCCGTGCTGGCCTTCGCCGCCGCAGGCCGTCCGCCGTTCGGAACGGGCCCGGCTGCGGTCCTGATGTACCGGGCCGCGCATGAGGCCCCCGACCTGTCCGGCCTCCCCGCCGACCTGGCCCGGATCATGGCGGACTGCCTGGCGAAACCACCGGCCGACCGTCCGTCGGCGCGCGACCTGCTCGCGCGGTTCCCGTCCGTCCAGGCGTCTGGGAACTGGACGCTGCCGCAGCCGATCCTCCGCGACATCGAGCACCGGGAAGCGACGCTCGCCGAGACCTTCGCCGTCACCCGGGTGCGTCCCCCGAAGCGCCGGACGCTCCTGCTCGGCGGCCTCGGAGCAGCAGGCGCCGCCGTTCTGACCGCAGGCGGTGGCGCGGCCATCTGGGAGGCGCAGCGACGCCCGTCGCGCTCGAAAGCCGCCCGCACATCGACCGGAAAGGGACCGCGGTTCCCCGCACTCCACCACGCCTGGTCCGCGAACGGCGTCACCGGCGCGCGCCGCCCGTTCGTTCTCGGCCACACCCTGTTCAGCGGCGCCGGCACGTCCATCACGCCCGGTGTGAACGCGACCGACGTCCGGGACGGCAAGTTCATGTGGGGGCAGGGATCGATCGGCCCGCTGTGGGGCGACGCGGCCGGTGTCGTCGACCGGACGACCCTGTACGCAATGTCGAACCTCTACATCGTCGCCTACACGATCGACACCGGCGACGGGACGTGGGGATGGCGCGACCAGACCTCCAACACCACCTTCGCGCCGCAGTTCGCCGTCGGCGGCAGCCTCATCTGCACCGCCGAGAACGGCGAAGCGCTGGCGCTCGACCTGCGCCGGCGGCGTCCGAGGTGGCGGCGCAAGCTCTACTCACCGCCGACCGGCGCCGACCTGGTCACCGGCGTGGCGTGGCCCGCCGGACGGCTGTTCTACCTGGGCGACGCGTCCACCGGGTCCGTGCTCGCCTTCGACACGGCGACCGGCGCCCGGCGGTGGACGGCCCCGCAGGTCGCGGGCCCGACGACGCTGCTGGCGGGCGGCCTCCTGTTCGTCGGCGGCCCGTCCCGGCGGCTGGCCGCCCTGGACGCCCGGACCGGCGCGGTCCGCTGGACCTCGGACCACCACGCGTCCAGCCTGACCGTCCACGACGGCCGCCTCATCGTCGCCGGGGACGGCCTGCACGCGCTCGACCCGGCGACCGGTGCCGCGCACTGGAGCTCAGACCACCTCGTCCCGGACAACGGAGTCGCGACGGTCGCCCGGGGCGTGGTCGCCTACGTCAGCGACCAGCAGGTCCACGGCGTCGACCCGGCAACGGGACGGCCGATCGCGAGCCATCCCGTCCCGACCCTCACCGGACGCAACGCCGTCGCCGTGGCCTTCGGCGACCTCCTCATCCTCGGCAACGACCGCGCCCTGATCGCACTGAGCTTCACCGCCTAGCAGAGGGTGTCGTAGAAGCCTTCATGGAGCAGCGCGTCCGGATGCGTGCCGGCGGGTGTGACGGCATCGGGGTTGCTCACGCCGTGGGCGGTGACGCTGTAGAGGAACCGGTTCTGACCGAACACGAACGGGAGGTTCTGCGACCACGTGTCGGACGCGCCGGCCGCGACGGTCCGGCTGGTCGAGCCCGGAGCCGGAGTGATCGTCCCGCCGTTCGTGTACCCGACGCCGCCGTCGAACGTGGCGGCGGCAGGAGAACCGCTGTCGTTCAGGACGGTCTGAACCCGCGTTGTGCCCGGAGTGAGGCTGACGCACGCGTGGCTCAGCAGGTGTGCCGACGGGACAGCCGCCGTTGGTGTCACCTTCGGCGACCCGGACGTGGCGAAATACTGCGCCGCCGTGTAGGCGCCCGCGAACGAATCCTGCGCACCGTAGGTGAGGTGCTGGTCGAGGAAGTTCGGACCGGGCGTCCCCTGGCACGCGGGATCCTGGTCGTGGCACCACGAGTGCACGGTGAACCGCCGGGGGATCGGCGCGGGCAGCGGAATGACCGGTTGGGCCGCGTTCGCGATGCCCGAATGCCCTGGCGTGAACGCGCCGTGCAGCGTGATCGCGGCGCGCGCGGGGTCGTAGCCGGGGCTTCCGGGCTGGTTCCGGTCGCCGGGCTCGAAGTTGACGTCCGCGAAGATCTCGACCAGGTCGTTCGGGCCGACCCCGGCGGCCAGGCGCGCGTCCGCGAGCGTCCGCCGCAGCACGTAGGCGCCCTGCGAGTAGCCGATGACCAGCAGGTGCGAGTCCGGGCACGCGGCGTCGAGCCGGTTCAGGTCGCCGACCGCCTGGTCGATCCCGAGCTTCACGCTCGCGAGGAACTGGCCGGGGATGTCCAGGTAGCTGCTGTCGGTCATCAGGTAGTCGGCGGGGTAGTGGTCGGCGTAGAGGGCGGTCGTCCCGGGTGGTTCGACGGCGGCCAGCCGCTGGTAGACCGCGTTCGCGATGACCCCGGCCCCGTGGTCGGCCGCCAGCCCGCTGCGGCTCCACCACTTCTGGGAGGCGGGATCGACGCCCGCATCGACGTCCTCCCGGGCCCCGCGGATCGCGTAGGTGATGACGGCCGGGCACGAGGTGATCGTGGCGGGCACCGCGTCGAACCCCGGCTCCACGCTCGCGGGCGGCGGATAGACCCAGCTTCCGTCGCTCTGCTTCACCGGGACGAACGGGTAGGCGCCCGCATGGTCGGCGTCGCAGGCACCGGGATCGGTGACCGGCGCGGTCGGGTTGTCGATGGGGAAGCCGTACACGTAGCCGGTGTCGGGGTCGGTGGCCGTCCGGCGGAGTTGGCAGCCGTCCGCCTCGGCCCTCGCGCCCGGCCCGCACACCCCGGCCGTCCCGGCCAGGACCGCCAGGGCGGAGGCGAGGACCCGGCTGCGGAGGGACGTCCTGCTCCGAGTCGATCTGCGCACGGTGGTCTCCTGCCTCGTCGTGGACCAACTCACTCAGACGAAGCTATCTATTTGACATTCGCCGCGATACGCACCCGATGACAACGAGGCGGCGCGCGCCCGGGGCGGTCTAGGCGTCGCGGTCGTCGTGACCCTCGGCGTCGTCGGGGGTGTCGTGGGAGGTGCGGGCCTCGCGCCAGGCGTCGCGGACGATCGCGGCCGCCTCGCGCTGGCCCCGGCCCGCGTAGACCAGGACGTCCTCGGCGGTCAGGCACAGCACGGCGCCGACCGCGTTCAGCGCCTCGTGGTGGAGGGTGGCCGCGGCGGTGGAGCGGACGAGGTCGAGCATCTGGCCGGACGCCAGCGCCCCGGCGTTGCCGTCGTCGGTGGACAGCGTCACCAGGACCTGCTGGAACCGGTGCGGGACGGCGTGCGCGGTCGGCCGCTCCTCCGGCGGCGGCATCAGGATCGTCCGCATCAGCGTGAGGGAGCTCAGGCTGAGCAGCTCCAGCCGCCGCGCGTGCCGGACCTCCCGCTTGACGGCGGCCAGCCGCCGGAGATGCAGGGGGGAGAGCCAGGCGGAGCGGGTGCTCGCGCCGCGGATGTCGGTCAGGTCGGCGAGGTGGAAGGCGGTCTCCTCCATCTCCGAGAGCGCCTCGGCGGTGAGCTTGCGGTCGGCCCGGTGGATGCCCTCGGTGACCAGGCCGACCGTGGCGGCGAGGTGCGCGAGCGCGTCGCGCTCGACCCGGCGCAGCACGGCGACCGGCTCGGCCGGGAGCAGCAGCTGGCTGAACAGCAGCGCGACCGCGACGCCGATGACCGCGTCGACCAGCCGA
>NZ_JAMZEA010000013.1 GCF_024172125.1 Actinomadura rupiterrae | reverse complement strand
GTCCTCCGAGCGGTCGGCGGTGGGAAGCGGGCACGTGAGGTGAGGGCTCGGCGGCGGGGAGTGGGCGCGGAAAAGGAGATGACGGGGGCCGTACGCTTGGGGCGGGTACGGGGTGAAGCGGAGGGAATCGAGCGTGGTCAAACCAGTGATCGTGACCGTCGACGACGATCCGGGCGTGTCCCGGGCCGTGGCGCGGGACCTGCGGCGCCGGTACGCCGAGTCGTACCGGGTGCTGCGCGCGGAGTCGGGGCCGCAGGCGCTGTCGGCGTTGCGGGAGCTGAAGCTGCGCGGCGACGACACGGCGGTGCTCGTCGCCGACCACCGGATGCCGGAGATGACGGGGGTGGAGTTCCTCGAACAGGCGATGGACCTGTACCCGTTCGCGCGGCGGGTGCTGCTCACCGCCTACGCCGACACCGACGCGGCGATCCGCGCGATCAACGTCGTGGACCTCGACCACTACCTGCTCAAGCCGTGGGACCCGCCGGAGGAGAAGTTCTACCCGGTGATCGACGCGCAGCTGGAGGCGTGGCGGCGGACGGACCGGCGGCGCCCGGGCGAGCTGCGCGTCGTGGGACACCGCTGGTCGGCGCGGTCCTACGAGGTGCGCGACTTCCTGGCCCGCAACCAGGTGCCCTACACGTGGCTGCTGGACACCGCGCCCGAGGCCACCGAGCTGCTCAAGGCCGCGGGCGATCCCGAGCTGCCGCTGGTGGTGACGGCCGAGGGCACGCAGCTCAGCGCGCCCACCGATGCCGAGCTGGCCGCCGTGGTGGGCCTTTCCACCTCGCCGGGCGCGGAGTTCTACGACCTGGTCGTGGTCGGCGGCGGACCGGCCGGGCTGGGCGCCGCGGTCTACGGGGCGTCCGAGGGGCTGAACACCGTGCTCATCGAGCGGCACGCGTCCGGCGGGCAGGCGGGGCAGAGCTCCCGGATCGAGAACTACCTCGGCTTCCCGGACGGGGTGTCGGGCGCGCAGCTGGCCGACCGCGCGCGGCGGCAGGCCGAGCGGTTCGGCGCCGAGCTGATCACCACCGGCGAGGTCACCGGGATCCAGGCGCACGGCCGCGCCCGGGTCGTCACCCAGGCGGACGGCTCGACCATCGCCGCGCACGCCGTCATCCTCGCCACCGGCGTCGCCTACCGCAGGCTGGACGCGCCCGGCCTGGACGACCTGGTCGGACGCGGCGTCTACTACGGCGCCGCGATGGCCGAGACGCCCGGCTGCCAGGGCGACGAGGTGTACATCGTCGGCGGCGCGAACTCCGCCGGGCAGGCGGCGGTGAACCTGTCCAAGGTCGCCAAGAGGGTGCACATCCTGATCCGGGGCGAGAACCTGGAGCGGTCGATGTCGCACTACCTGATCGAGCAGATCGCCGAGATCGGCAACATCGAGGTGCACGCGGGCACCGCCGTCACCGAGGGCCGCGGCGAGGACCGGCTCGAACGGCTGGTGCTGAGCGGCCCGGACGGCGAGCGGACCGTCCACGCGCACTGGCTGTTCGTGTTCATCGGCGCCGAGCCCGGCACCGGCTGGCTGGACGGCGTGGTCGAGCGCGACGAGCACGGCTTCGTCCTCACCGGCCCGGACCTGGTCGTCGACGGGCGGCACCCGGCCGACTGGGAGCCGAACCGGCAGCCGTACCATCTGGAGACCAGCATGCCGGGCGTGTTCGCGGCCGGCGACGTCCGGTCCGGCTCGATCAAGCGCGTCGCGTCGGCCGTCGGGGACGGCGCGATGGCCGTCGCCCTCGTCCACCGCTACCTGGAGCAGGCATGAGCACCGCCGTCGAGCCGGCCGAGCTGCGCCGGCTGTTCCTGTTCGAGGACCTGGACGACGAGAAGCTGGAGTGGCTCGCGGCCTACGGCTGCGAGCGCACCTACGCCGAGGGCGAGGTGATCTGCGCGCAGGGCGACCCGGCCGAGTTCTTCTACGTCCTGCTGGACGGGCAGGTCGCGATGAGCCACCAGGTCCGCGACCACGCCGTGGAGACGACCCGGTCCGACACGCCGGGCGTGTACGGCGGCGCGGTGCAGGCCTATATCGGCGAGCGGATCGAGCAGAAGTACGCGCACACGCTGCGCGCGCTGCGGCCGTCGCGGATGTTCGAGCTGCCCGCGCGCAAGTTCGGCAAGGCCGTCCGGTCCTGGTTCCCGATGGCCACGCACCTGCTGGAGGGCGTGTTCTTCGGCATGAACAACGTCCGGCGGCTGGTGGACCAGCGGGAGCGGCTGACCGCGCTCGGCACCATCACCGCCGGGCTGACGCACGAGCTGAACAACCCGGCCGCCGCGGCGGCGCGCGCCGCGTCCGAGCTGGGCGACCGGCTGATCGGCGCGCAGAAGCGGCTGGTCGAGCTGGCGTCGGACGGCGTGGACTGCGAGCACATCGCCCGGCTGGTGGCGCTGCACGACCGGCTGCTCGGCGGCGACCGGCAGCCCGCGCTGGACCCGATCGCGGTCAGCGACGCCGAGGACGAGCTGGGCGACTGGCTGGAGGAGCACGGCGTCGGCGACGCCTGGGACCTGGCGCCGTCGCTGGTCGCCGCCGGGATCGGGGTGGACGTCGCGGACCGCGTCGCCGAGATCGCGGGCGACCGGCTCGGCGTCGCGATGCACTGGCTGACCGAGACCATCGAGGTCGCGCAGCTCCAGTCGGAGATCTCCGAGGCGACCACGAGGATCACCGGCCTGCTCGACTCGGCCCGGCAGTACTCCCAGCTGGACCGCGCGCCCTACCAGAGCGTGGACCTGCGCACGCTGCTCGACAGCACGCTCACCATGCTCAAGCGCAAGATCCCGGTGGACGTGCGGGTGCGCACCGACTACGCCTCCGACCTGCCGGACGTCCCGGTCTACGCGGCCGAGCTGAACCAGGTGTGGACGAACCTGATCGTCAACGCGCTGGACGCGATGGACGGCTCGGGCACCCTCAGCATCCGGACGTTCCGCGAGGACGACCAGGCCGTGGTCGAGATCGGCGACACCGGTTCGGGCATCCCGGAGGAGAACCTCGACCGGATCTTCACGCCGTTCTTCACCACCAAGGCGGTCGGCCGAGGCACCGGCCTCGGCCTGGACATCTCGTGGCGGATCGTGGTTTCCCGGCACGGCGGCGACATCCAGGTCACCTCGCGTCCGGGCGACACGCGCTTCCAGGTGCGCCTGCCGCTCGTCGCGCCGACCCCGCCCGAAGGCTCCGACGTCGGCAACGACGAGGAGTAACGGACACCGGAACGCGCCCCTGCTCGCGGGGGCGCGTTCTCGCGTTTCAGCCGCCGTGCCCGAAGGCCAGGGCGTAGCCGGGACCGGAGTCGCGGTAGACGTCGCCGTGGCCCCAGCTCAGCACCTCGAACCGGACGTGGACGGCGTGCACGCGGCGTCCGGTCAGCTCGGCCATCATCTCCTCGGACAGGTCGATGATGGCCGGGATGTCGTGCTGCGCGATCGCCCAGGCGGCCGGACCGAAATCCTCCACCAGGCCCGTCACGGTGTGCCCGTGGTAGGCGATCCGGACGCGGGTGCCGAGCGGCCAGTACGGGCTGGCGACCGTCCGGTAGGACATGCGGGCGCCGCGCGCGGTCGCCTGGTCCCAGAAGGACGTCGCGGTCGCCGTCCCCGCCGGTAACCGGACCCGCTGGCGCGAGGGCGACGGCGCGGGCCGCGGCACCGGAACCGTCGGCCGGGCGGCGTCCGCGACCTGGTCCACGGTGGCTGCACGGTCGGCGCCGCCACGCGGTGGATGCGCGCCGGTCCGATCGAGTGGCCGGCGCCCCGCGCCCCGATCGGCCGCCTGGCGCTCAGTGGCCCGGTCGCGCGATGACCTGGCGGCGGCCCGGTCGCGGGGCGATCGTGCAGAGGCCGTCCGCAGGGACTGCGGGTCGGGGGATTGCAGCGCGAACGCGGCGGCGGCCCCGCCGATCAGCACGGTTCCGGTGACCGGGACGAGCAGGAGCGCCGCGATCCGGCCGCGTCCCGGCGGCGGCGCGGGAGCGGTCGGGCGGGGCGGGGTCTCGGGGAGCTCGAACTCGGCGAGGAGCGCCGCGAGGTGCTGCTCCATCGCGCGTTCGGGCAGGTCGAGCAGCTCGGCCAGCAGCGCGTTGCAGCGGCCCGCCACGATCCGCCCGAAGACCTGCGTCTCGCGTGCGGTGAGCGTGGCGCGGTTGTGCCGCAGCGTGCGGGTCCCGGCGTCCGGTTCGTCCGGCGGGACGAGGGCGGGCGGGCCCCCGGACCGCAGCACGAGCCGGGTGAGCCTGACCAGCTGGTCCGCCGCCTCCCGGGCCGGTTCGTTCACGCGTCCTCATCCTCCCGGAAGCCCGCGCAATCGCATACGGAGCGTCATCACATGCCGACAATGCGGAGTGTAGGGTCTGGATGGGGTCAACGGAAGGTATTCCGGAGGTAAGGCGGCGCAAGAGTGACCGCAGGGACCGGCCGTCCTGCCGCCGCGTCCCGCCGGTGGCAGAATCGAACCGTGAGCGACCCGGAGCAGACGCGGCAGGAGTCCGGTACGGCGGCCTGGCACGGCCGGATAGCGGACGGGCCGGACGCGCCGTCCGGGCCCGGCGCGCGGTCGGGGACCGGTGCGCCGTCCGGGTCTGGCGCGCGGTCGGGGTCCGGTGCGTGGTCGGGGTCCGGGCGGATCGAGCACGTGCGCGGTGACGCGCTGACCGGCGACACCGCGCAGACCTCGGGCATGCGGCGGCTGGAGGCGATCTCCGGCCGGACGGTCGGCTCCGAGCGGTTGTGGATGGGCCGCACGCACGTCGGCCCGGCGACCAGCTCGGGCGACCACCACCACGGCGAGGCCGAGACCGCGATCTACATCGTGTCCGGGCATCCCGTGTTCGTCTTCGCCGAGGGCGACCGCGAGGTGCGGGTCGAGACCGCGCCGGGCGACTACATCTTCGTCCCGCCGTACGTCCCGCACCGCGAGGAGAACCCGTCCGCGGACGAGGAGGCGGTCGTGGTGATCGCCCGCAGCACCCAGGAGGGCATCGTCGTCAACCTGCCCAGCCTGTGGGCCGGCATCGACCGCCCGGACGCGCCGCAGGGCTGACGGGCCCGGCCGGTCAGTAGGACTGGAGTTCCAGCAGGTTGCCGTCGGGGTCGCGCAGGTGCGCCGAGCGCAGCCCCGGACCCCACTCGGGACGGTCCGCCGGAGCCGCGACGACCGGCGCGCCGAGGGCCTCCAGCGCGGCGGTGGCGGCGTCCACGTCGTCCACCTTGAACACCAGCATCGAGCGGTCCTGGCCGGAGGTGGCGGGTTGGCCGGAGGTTCCGGCGACGGCGGCGATGGCCGCGCGCCCGAACAGCGACAGGACGGCCTCGCCGTTGAGGTCCCAGTTGGCGTAGCGGGCCTCGGGGATCACCTTCACCGGCTCGACGCCGAGCAGCTCGCGCAGGGCGGCGGTGTAGAAGCGGGCGCAGGCGTCGAAGTCGTCCACCAGCAGGCGGGGGTAGAGCAGGTCCATGGCGGTCCTCGGTTCCTAATCGTTGGTCATAGCCAATGATTGACTGGCCCCTACTATAGGGACATGGACCGACCCGCGCGCCGTACCCCGCCCCGGATGCTGGACGTCACCACCTACGTCCTGGCCCGCGCTGGACGACTCGGCCGAGCCCGGATGGCCCGCATGATGGACGGCCACGGCCTCGGCCTCTGGCACTTCGCCGTGTTGTCCGCGCTGGACGACTCGGCGGGCCCGCCCTCGCAGCGCGACCTCGGCGCGCGCCTCGGCATCGACCCCAGCGACCTGGTGGACGTCGTCGGCGTCCTGGAGGAGCGCGGCCTGCTGCGCCGCGACCGCGACCCGTCCGACCGCCGCCGCTACATCATCGCCCTCACCCCCGAGGGCCTCGCGGAACTGGACGCCGTGGCCGCCCGCGCCGCCGACCTGGACGCCGACCTGCTCGCGCCGCTCGACCCGTCCGAGCGCGCGGCCTTCACCGGCATGCTCCGCCGCGTCCTGGACCACCAGGAGGACGTGGCCGCCCCCAGCGAGCCGCAATGACAACAGGGCCCGGTTCCGGTGGCGCGCCCACCGGAACCGGGCCCCAGACGGACCGGAACGCCCGTCAGTCGAACAGGTCGGGCTGCTCGCGGGTGATCTGGTCGTACAGCGGCTGGTAGTTGATCCAGGCGACCAGGTCGTTGCCGAGCTGCTGGTGCGTGAGCTCGGCGTTCTCCTTGCTGATGTGGACGACCTGCCCGGCGGCCTTGGCGAGCAGCTGCACCTGGCAGGAGCGCTCCATGGTGATGAACCACCAGGCGGCTGCGTCCACCGAGTCGCCGACCGTCAGCAGGCCGTGGTTGCGCAGGATCACGGCCTTGTGGTCGCCGAGGGCCGCGGCGATCCGCTTGCCCTCCTCGACGTCGGTGACGACGCCGGTGTAGTCGTCGAACAGCCCGTGGTCCTCGTAGAACGCGCACACGTCCTGGGTGATCGGCTCCAGCTTCTGGCCGAGCGCCGAGATCGCGCGGCCGTAGGTGGAGTGGCTGTGCGCGGCGGCCACGACACCCGGGCGGGCCTGGTGGACCTGCGAGTGGATCGCGAACGCGGCCTCGTTCACCGGGTAGCGGCCCTCGACGACCTGGCCGGTGTGGTTCACCAGGATCAGGTCGCTGACCTTGATGTGCTTGAACGACATCCCGAACGGGTTGACCCAGAAGTGGTCGGTCAGCTCCGGGTCGCGGGCGGTGATGTGCCCGGCCACGCCCTCCTCGAAGCCGAACTTGCCGAAGATCCGCAGCGCCGCGGTGAGCCGCTCCTTGCGGTGCCGCCGCTCCTCCTCGACCGTCGCGAACGTCTCCGGCAGGCGGAAGATCAGGTCCTTCGCCGGCAGCATCTTGTCCAGGAACTCTTCCTCGGCCGACATCGGCGACTCCTCGGGGTTGGCTACACCCCCACCAAAGCGCACCCTTACCCCGCTCGCCTAGCCCGGCCGGGCCCAATGCGGGCGGACCCCGTTGTCCGTAGCGGACAATGAAGGGGTGGAGGAACCCGACCGCTACCTGCGGCTGCTGCTGGACGGCGCGTCCGACCCGTCCCTGCTGGACGCGACCGTCGCCGCCGCCCGCGCCCGCTCCGCCCAGGTCGGCGAGCTGCCCGAGGCGGAGGTCCGGCGGCACGTCCGGGCGCTGATCGAGGGCGTGCTGGCCAGCCTGGCCACCGGCACCGGCGAGGCCGACCCGGCCGCGCTGGACGCCGCCGGACGGCTCGGCTCCGACCGCGCCCGGCAGGGCGTCCCGGTCGCCGCGCTGCTGGACGGCTTCCAGGCCGGCCGCGAATACCTCGTGCGCCGCCTGACCGGGGAGGGCCGCCGCCAAGGCGTCCCGGACGGCGTCCTGCTGGACGGCCTGACCGCGATCGACGGCGTGACGACCGCCCTGGTCCACCGGATGGTGCATGCGCACCGCACCGCCGAGCTGGAGATGGCCCGGACCACCCGCGAGGGCCACGCCCAGCTGCTGCGCCGCGTCCTGCACGGCGAGCACACGCCGCGTCCGGCACCGCTCGACCCGTCGACCGCCTACCACTGCGTCGTCTCCGATGTGAGCGACCCGTCCGTGGCTTCCCGGCTGGAGCGCGCGCTTACCGAGGCGGGGCCCGGCCTGTCCGCGCTGGTGGACGGCCGGATGGTAGCCCTCGTCGCCCGCCTCCCCGCCCCCTCAGCCCTCGCTTCTCGCCCGCCCGAACCGTCCACCCTCGGTGCGCGCCGATCCGAGCCGTCTGCCCTCGGTGCGCGCCCGCGCGAATCGCCCGCCCCGGCCTCCCACCCGGGTGCGGAGGTGCCGCTGATGGTGGCCGCGCCGGCGCGGCGTCCCGCGGAGGTGGCGCCGATGTACGCGCTGGCGCGGCGCGCCCTCGCGGCAGGGACGCGCGCCGGGCTCACCGGTCTCCGGCGCCTGGACGACCTGGCCCTGCTGACCGCCACCGACGGCGAGCCCGACCTCGGCCGCCTGCTCGCCGATGGCCTGCTACAAGCCCTCGACCCCCGCGACCCGTTCCACCGCGAACTCGCCGAGACCGCCCTCGCCTACCTGGACCACGGCTCCCGCATCGAACCGACCGCCGCCGCCCTGCACGTCCACGGCAACACCGTGAAGTACCGGCTGCGCCGCCTGCGCGAACTCACCGGCCGTCCGCTGACCGCCGAGTCGGTCGCGCACACCGCGCACTGGTGGTGGGCCCTGCGCACCTGGCTGCGCCGCTGACCGCCCGCCGCTGACCGCCCGCCGCTGACCGGCCGGTGCCCGGAGTGTCGGTGGCGGATGATGGGATGGGGCGGCACGCCGGGACGCACCGGCGGCGATCGTGACAAGGGGGGAGCGACGTGGCGAACGCACCGCGGCTCGGCACCGTGATGTGGCCGATCCAGTCCTGGCCGGAGACCGGCGAGCTGTTCCGGCGCGCGGAGGAGCTCGGCTTCGACACCGCCTGGGTCTACGACCACACGGCCTGGCGGGGCCACACGCCCTGGTACGACGGCTACACCACGCTCGCCGCGGCCGCCGCGGTCACCTCGCGCGTCTGGCTCGGCACGCTGGTGACCTCGCCGAACTTCCGGCACCCCGTCCCGACCGCGCACGCGATCCGCACCATCGACGACATCAGCGGCGGCCGCTACACCGCCGGGATCGGCGCGGGCGGCACGTCCCGTACCTCCGACGGCGGCCTTCTGGGCGGCCCCGACTGGACGCCGGGCGAGCGCGCCGGCCGCCTCGCCGAGTGGGTGGAGCTGCTCGACCTCGCGCTGCGCGGCCCCGAGACCAGCTACGACGGCGAGTACTACAGCGCGCAGGAGTTCCGCGTCGGCGACGGCTGCGTCCAGCGCCCGCGCGTCCCGTTCTTCATCGCGGGCGGCGGCCCGCGCGGCATGCGCCTGGCCGCCCGCTACGGCGAGGGCTGGGTCACCACCGCCAACGGCCCGCAGTCGGACGACCCGTACGAGCTGGTCCGCATCCAGCTCGGCCAGCTGGACGAAGCGTGCGAGTCCGAGGGCCGCGACCCGGCCGCGCAGCGCCGCCTGCTGCTGACCGGCTTCACCGACGAGCCGTGGCTCGACTCGTCCGAGTCCTACGCCGACCTGTCCGGCCGCTACGCCGAACTCGGCATCACCGACATCGTCCTGCACTGGCCGCGCCCCGACTCCGACTGGGACGCCGACATGAAGACCTTCGAGACCATCGCCACCGACCACACGTCCTGAACGCGCGTGCCCCGGCCCGGACGCGCCGGGCCGGGCCGGGGGCCGTTCTCACCTGGAGGGCGGGGCCTCGTCGGTGTACCCGCACGTGAGGATCAGGTCGTAGTCCTCGGAGTCCTTGCCGGTGCTGCTGCTTTCCAGCGGGGCTCCGGTCCTCGGGTCGATCACGAGCCGGTTGGTGCCCGGGCCGACTCCCTCGCTCTCCCTTCCGATGCGGGTGAGGGCCTCGCCGCGCCGTCCCCTCCGGTCGGTGACGGTGCCGAGCGAGCGGACGTCCGGCAGATCGGCGAGCACGCGGTAGGTCGCGGCCCGCAGCCCGGCCGGCACCGGCCCGATCGACGAGGCGATGATGTACATGGCCGCCGCCCAGAGCTGGGCGGAGTCGCCCTCCACCGGACCCATGAGCCCGTCCGCGCGGGTCCAGGCCAGCAGTTGCCCGCGCAGAGTCGCCGGGTCGTGGGACAGCCTCGGAATGTCCAGCCCCCGCGGAGCCTGCCGCCACGCGCCGGGTTCGCTGACCATCGGCCAGCCGCGACCGGGCACCGGCCGCATGCTGATCAGTTCGCACACGTCGGGCTTCTTGGGCCCGTCGGCCTCCGGGCCCCCGATGCGGCCCGGGCGGGGCCCCCGACTGGGAGTGGAGCAGACCGGCACCTGTGCCGGGCTGCCCGCGGCACGCCATGCCGCGTCGTCCGCCGGGGTCAGGGGACGGGCGCCGACGTCCTGCCAGGTCGACCAGCCGGTGCCGCCGGGCGCCAGGGCGTACCAGTCCTGCGAGACGCTCCGCCGCATGACCTTGAAGC
This sequence comes from Actinomadura rupiterrae, assembly GCF_024172125.1. Taxonomy (GTDB): domain Bacteria; phylum Actinomycetota; class Actinomycetes; order Streptosporangiales; family Streptosporangiaceae; genus Spirillospora; species Spirillospora rupiterrae. Next base: position 294,648 of record NZ_JAMZEA010000013.1, on the reverse strand, counting down.
GGTGGTCCGGCCGCCCGATCGTCTCCGTCCGGCCGCGCTCGGTCGCGAACGTGTAGTAGCGCCCCTTCGCCGAGGCCGCCGCGGACTTGGTGGCCGCGGCGAGCAGGACGCGCCGGGCCTGGAACTCGGGCGGGACCGGCGCGCGTCCCGAGCCGTCGCCTGTCACCATGGCCAGCGCGCCTGCCGTGAGCGCCACTGCGGTACCCGCTGCCGCGACGGGCAGTAGCCCGGCCCCCCGCATCCGAAGTGCGCGCGTCCCCGGCCGGCGCAGTGCGCGCGTCCCCGGCCGGCGCAGTGCGCGCGTCCCCGGCCGGCGGAGCGGGGGCGGCTCGGCGGCTCCGGCCGCCTCCAGGAGGCGCGCGCGGCCGGCTGCGGCGACCTCGGCGTCGGGCTTCGGCTCGGCGAAGACCTGCTCGATCAGCGTCATCTCGTCCATCAGGCCTCCTCGGAGCGCAGGGTCTGGTCGCCCAGCGCGCGGCGGAGTCGGGCGCGGGCGCGGTTGAGGCGGGATCCGACGGTGCCGGTCGGGATCCCGAGCGCTTGGGCGATGTCCTCGTAGCCGAGGCCGCCCAGTGCGGAAAGGAATACGACGTCCCGCTCGCCCGGTGAGAGCGCGCGCATGGCCTTCACCAGGTCCGGGCGCAGCGTCTCGGCGGCGACGCGCGCGGTCACCCGCTCTTCGTGGCCGTCGATGGCGTACTCCGCGTCCATCCGGCTCATCGCCTTCAGCCGCCGCTGCTCGGTGCGGCGGTGGTGCGACACCAGGTTGGTGGCGATCCCGTACAGCCACGGCCGGACGGACGAGCCGCGCGACGGGTCGAAGTCGGCGCGGCGGCGGAAGGCGATGAGGAACGTCTCGGCCGCGAGGTCGTCGGCGGTCTCGCGGCCGAGCCGCGCCGCCAGGTAGCGGTGGATGTCGTCGAAGTAGCGGTCGTACACCAGCGCGAAGCCCTCGGGCTCGTGCACGGACGAGGCGACGAGTCCGGCGTCTCCGACCACTTCGCCCGCCTCGGGAGGTGCTGTCATCGGCGTCCCTTCAGGTCACGGTCACCCTGTTGTTGGCCGATCTCCCGGGTTTCTTCGCATCCGGGCGCGCGGGCAGGCCACCGGACGCCGGGCGCCGGTGTTCTGCCTGGTGGCGAGGGTTATTGGTACATCTGGCCGCAGACCGCGATGCGGGCGAGGTCCGCCCAGGACATGGCGGTGATGTCGCGGACGTAGGAGCGCGCCGGGGCGTCGGCGGACGCGCCGGCCAGCGGGACGCGCGCGCCGTCGGCGGCGTCCCAGCCGCCGACGCTGCCCGCGACCGCGCACTCCAGGTAGGTGGCCGGGTCGAAGTTGTACCAGCGGGCCGGGGTGGCGCGGCGGCCGGAGCCGGGCGGGCGCGGCGCGTCCACGCCGAAGCGGGCGCCCTGGCCGGGCGGCTGGTCGGCGAAGTCCTCAAGGTCGGCGAGCTGGGACAGCAGGACGCGCTCCCAGTCGGCGTGGTCGGCCGGCTCGTCGCCGGACAGGGCCAGGTCCTTGCTGCGCCAGGCGGGGTCGAACGGCGGCGGCGCGGTGAGCGCGGCGGCGGTGAACATCGCGGCGACGTCGTCCGGCTCCAGGTCGGAACGGTCCCGCAGGGGGGTGCTCACCTTCCACAGCGCGCGCAGGAACGCCGACAGCGACCACGACGCCGACCGCGCCTCCTGCCCGAGTTGCAGGAAGTGCAGGTACAGCTCGCGGTTGGTGCGCAGCATCGGCTCGTCCGGGCCGCCGACCCAGTAGTGCTGCTTGTGCGGGACGCCGCTCTCCAGCACCAGGACGCGGGCGAGCGCCGAGATGCGCGAGTCGAAGCCCGCCACCCGGAACTCGTTGCCGATGTCGTCCTGGCGCATCACGTCCCACGTGCTCATCCGGGCCCTCCACAGTCGGGTCTGGCGTGCTCCCGCCGCCTCGCCGCACATGATCCCATCTCGGCCGCACGCCGCCAGTAGCGGCCGCGTCACTTTCCGGACTCGGTTCCCGCCCCGTGCGGGACGGGGCGGGAACCGCGCCCGGCGGGTCACCCCTTGGCGCGGCGGGTCAGCCCTTGGCGCGGTGGACGACCTGCAGCTCGGTGAAGCCGTGCAGCCCCCACGGGCCGTTCTCGACGCCGACGCCGCTCCACTTGAACCCGCCGAACGGCTGGTGCGGGGCGAGCGCGAGGTGGGTGTTGACCCAGGACGTGCCGCATTCGAGCCGTCCGGCGATCTCGGCCGCGCGGTCGGCGTCGCCGCCCCAGACCGATCCGGACAGGCCGAAGTGCGTACCGTTGGCGCGCGCGATCGCCTCGTCCAGGTCGCGGTAGGCGACGACCGGCAGCGCGGGGCCGAACTGCTCCTCGTCGACGATCCGGGTGCCGTCCTGGGCGCCCGCGAGGATCGTCGGCTCGAAGAAGTAGCCGGGACGGTCCAGCGGACGCCCGCCCGCCGCCGCCTTCGCGCCGCCCGCGAGCGCGTCGGCGACCAGCTCCGACACCCGCTCGAACTGCGGCCGGTTGTTGATCGGACCGAACTGCACGCCCTCGTCGGTGCCCGCGCCGACCTTCGCCTCGCGCGCCCGCGCGGCCAGCGCCTCCACCACGTCGTCGTAGATCGCCTCGGGCGCGTAGACGCGCTTGACCGCCGAGCAGACCTGGCCGTTGTTCATGAACGCGGCGCCGAACAGCTTGTCGGCGACGGCCGCCGGGTCCACGTCGTCCAGCAGGATCGCCGGGTCGTTGCCGCCCAGCTCCAGCGTCACGCGCTTGAGGTCGGGCGCGGCGGCCGCGGCGACGCGCTTGCCGGTCGCGACCGACCCGGTGAAGCTGATCTTCCGCGGGACGGGGTGGGACGTCATCCACGCGCCCAGGTCGTCGCCGCCGCTCACCACGTTCAGCACGCCGGGCGGCAGCACGTCCCGCAGCGCCTCGCCGAGCAGCAGGCTCGACAGCGGCGTGTACGGGGACGGCTTGAGCACGACGGTGTTGCCCGCCAGCAGCGCCGGGCCGAGCTTCCACGCGGCCAGCAGCAGCGGGAAGTTCCACGGCGTGATCGCCGCGACGACGCCCAGCGGGCGGCGCACGACCTCGACGAACGCCGCGTCGTCGTCCTGGATGACCTCGCGCGGCAGCTCCAGGTCGGCGAAGTACTTCAGCCAGACCCCGGCGCCGACCGCCTCCATCGTCGCGTCCTGCAGCGGCTTGCCCTGCTCCAGCGTGATCACCGCGCCGATCTCGGCGGACCGCGCGAACAGCACGTCGGCCGCCGCGCGCAGCGCCTCGCGGCGCGCCTTCTCGTCCGCGCGCCAGGGCCCGTAGGCCGCGGCGGCAGCGGCGAAGGCCGCGTCGAGCTGGTCCCGGCTCGCGTCGGGCGCCCGCTCGGCCACCTCCCCGGTGGACGGATCGACCACCCCGAACGTCGCGGACGTCTGGGCCGCCTCGCCGCCGACCGTCATCGTGTACCCGGCCATGGAACCTCCCACCTCGGCGCCTACCGAACGACGTTCAGTATTCACCCGCGGGCGCCGCGCCACCACCCCGGCTCAGTGCCGCCTGATGAACTCTGTGCCGCCGGGTGAAGTCGTTACCGCCCGGCGAACTCAGTGCCGCCTGGCGAACCGGTGCGGGACGACCTGGGCGCGCATCCGGGCGGACGGCCCGTCGTAGCGGGCGCCGTCCACGGTGAAGCGGGTGGCGGCGGCGTAGCGCTCGGTGCCGAAGGCCGGGTGGCGCGGGACGGTGAGGTCGAACCGGACGGATTCCTCCTGGCCGGGCGCGAGCGGGCCGAGCGTGCAGTGCAGGCGTCCGGCCGCAGGGCTCGTGCAGCCGGCGTCGTCGCGCACCTTCCAACCGGCCGGGACGCGCGCGTCGAGCTCGATCCCGCTCACCGGGCGGCTGCCGTAGTTGCGGACCGTCCAGCGGAGGTGTTGCACCTCGCCGGGGATCGGACGGCGGTGGTCGGCGTGCCCGGCGAGCCCGAGATCCGCCGGGTAGACACTGCGCGGCGCGCCCGCGATGTGGGCACTTTGCAGCAGGGCCGGGCGTGGCGCGGCCGCCGGTTCGGCGTTGGCGGCGGCCGGGGCCAGGGCTCCGAACGTGAGGGCGGTGAGCGCGAGCGCGGCGAAACGGTGTGTGTTCATTTGGTGACCCTTCGTGCGTGAATTCGCACGGCACGCTAGTCCTCCCGGACCGTCCGGGCACCGACCGGGCCGCCACCGGCGCGTCGTGTCGCGCGGCTACCCGAAGCGACGCCGGGCCTGCGGGACGTGCCCGGACCAGTCGGAACGTGGCCGGAGTCGGCAGGAGACTGGCCGGTTCCGGCAGCGCGGGTGGGCTGGGCCGGACGCGCGGGACATCATCGCGCTCATGCGATCACGACTCTCCGCGGCGCTCGTCGCGGGTCTCACGATGACCCTGGCGGGCGGGACGGCGACGGCGGCGTCCGCGCGGTCCCCGATGGCGCCGGCGCCCCGGCCCGGCCTGGCGAACCCGCACCCCTGCGACGGCCAGCCGGGCTTCACGTGCGCGACGCTCCGGGTCCCGCTCGACCACCGGGACCCGGCCAAGGGCACCCTCGACCTCCAGGTCGGGATGTCCGACAACACCAACGCCCCCAAGGGCACGCTGCTGTTCCTGACCGGCGGACCCGGGCAGCCCGGCGTGCCGTTCCTCACCCGGCTCACCACGCAGCGGCTGCCGGAACTGGCGAAGAACTACCGGTTCGTGATGATCGACCAGCGCGGCACCGGGCAGTTCGGCGCGATCGACTGCCCGAAGATGCAGGCGCAGGTCGGCAGCTCCGACATCGCACCGCCCACCCGCGACGCCGTCGCCGAGTGCGCGGGCGTCGTCGGCGACAAGCGCAGCTACTACACGACCGAGGAGACCGTCGGCGACCTGGACATGTTCCGGCGCGCGCTCGGCACCCCGAAGTGGGTGGTGGACGGCGTGTCCTACGGCTCGTTCACCGCGGCGAACTACGCGGCGTTCTTCCCGGGCCACGTCAGCAAGGTCGTCCTGGACTCGGTGCTCCCGCACAAGGACCCGAACCACGAGCAGATGCTCTACACGACCGGGCAGAAGGCCGTCGGACGCGTCCTGCGCGACGCGTGCACGACCGCGCCCGCCTGCGGCTACGACCCGGCGAAGGACGTCGCCTACCTCGCCCGGCACCGCAAGGACGCCGTGCTGCTGTGGGACATGCTCGTCTCGTACGAGTTCTTCGACCCGTCCTACCGCGACCCGAACCCGCCCGCGCTGCCCGCCGGGACCGGCGACGTGATCGGCGCGATGCACGCGGCCCGGCAGGGCGACCCGGCACGGCTGGACAACCTGATGAAGCTGATGGCGCCGGGCGGTGACCCGGTCGCCTCGTTCAGCGCCGGCCTGCACGAGGCCACCATCTGCGGCGACGGCCTGTTCCCCTGGGGGACGTCCGAGACCCCGGTCGCGCAGCGGCCCGCGGCGCTGGAGTACGCGCGGCGGCACCTGCCGGTCAGCGCGACCTGGCCGTTCACCCGCGACACCGCCGCGGGCGGCGGGTTCATCCAGGAATGCCTGACCTGGCCGGTCGCCCGGCACACCGCCGAGGCGAAGACCAAGCTGCCGCCCGTCCCGATCCTGCTGGTGAATGGCGACCGCGACCTGTCCACCCCGATGGAGTGGGCCAAGGAGGAGCTGGCGAACGCGCCGCGCGGCAAGCTCGTCATCGTCAAGGGCGCGAGCCACTCCATCCAGAACCGCGAGCGCGGCACGCAGGGCCGCGAGGCCGTCTACGCCTTCCTCAACGGCTGATCCGGCGTACCGCCACGCGCCGCCGCCCGGTCACGGGGCCGCCCGACCGGACGGCGGCGCGCGTTCCCTTCAGACCTCGCCGGTTGGCGGGCTCGTCAGGTGGTGAGCATGCGATCGACGAGGGTGCGGTAAGCGCGGAGCGCCTGGCGCAGCCGCTCGGTGTCGGACGGACCGTCCTTCTCGGTGCGCCACCGCTCGTCCAGCTCGTGCTTGCGGGCGGTGAGCGCCTGCCCGATCGCGTTGACGACCTCGGCGGCCAGCTCGTCCGCCTGGCGGACGGCCTCGGACGGATCGTCCACGAACCCCGTCTGGACCTCGCGCCACCGCTCCCGGAACCGCCCGGCCTCGGCCTCCGCCAGCAACGCCCCGCCGGACACCCCGGACGCATCGGACGTGCCGGTTGCGCCGGTCGTGCCGGGCGCAGTGGGGCGATGCTCGGGGAACCGCTTCGGGACCTGCTTCGGGAACCGCGTCGCCACCTCGTCCGACCCCTTCTCCGGGGTTTCGTCCGGGCCGGTCGGCCCATCCGGGCCGCGGTGTCCGGCGACGATGGGGGCGGTGTCCTCCGGGTCGGTCTCGGGCGGCCGCCCGGCCACCCGCACGTCAGGCGCGTCGCTCGGCGCCTCGGGCTTCGGCGCGGAGGGCTTCGGTGCCGCGGAACCAGGTGGTGCGGAACCAGGTGGTGCGGAACCTGGTGCGGCGGAATCTGGTGCCGTGGGCTTCGGCGTTGCCGGGTTCGGCGGGCCGGGCTTCGGGTCCGGGGGAGTGGTGGGCACTGCGATCAGCTCCTCTGCTCGGGACCGTCGTCGCGACGCCCGGCGACCGGCTCGTCCGCGCGCCCGTCGACGCGCGTCTCAGCGGCAGCCTCGGCCGGACTCTTGGCTGGTTCCGCCGCGGAGTCCGCGGAGTCCGCGGAGTCCGCGGACTGCGCGGGGTTCGCGGCGGCCTCGGCGGAGCGCTCGCCCTCCGGGACGGCCAGCAGGTCCTCGAACAGGGCGCGGTAGTGGACCATGGCCTGGCGCAGGTCCTCGGTCGAGACCCCGTCCCGTTCGGCGCGGACGCCGATGTCGTGGCCGCGCCGGTAGTGGTCGAGGGTCCGGCCGTGCTCCACCGACAGGTGGGCGGCGCGGTCCTCGAAGTCGCGGGTGGGGTAGCCGCGCTCGGCCATCACGGCGGTGACCAGCCGGTCCGCCTGGGAGACGGCGGCGCCGGGGGCGTCCACGAACTGCTCCTGGACGTGCGTCCACTGCTCGCGGTACAGCTCGCGCTGCCGCGGGTCCAGATCGTGCAGCGGCAGCTCCTCGTGCCGCTTCTCGCGGGACATCAGCTCGCGCTCGGCGGCGGCCCGCCCGCCCTCCCGCTCGACGGCGCGGTCGTACTCGGGGCCGAAGCGGCGCCGCAGCCGCCGGGTGCGGCCCTGCCGGAGGGCCGGCAGCAGCGCGGCGGCCAGGGCGACGACGATCACGACGGCGACGACGACCATCACGGCGGTCGACATTGCGTCCTCCTGGTGCGTCTACTCCGATGGACTCCTCGGAACGGACGCGCGGCGAGGCGCGCCCGGGACGAACCGTCCGCCGATGCCCCGGCGCCGCCCGTCGAAACGGGCACCGCAACACGGACCGACCGTGAGGGGTGAATCGGTCAGACCCGGATTGGTGCCGCAAAGTCGGATCGTCCCCGCGATCCGGGGTGTTCATGGTCTGATGGGGCGGTGGCCGCGTCCCCACGGCGCGGCCGGCGAGGGGAGGTGACGCGCGGTGCGGCACGCTGCCGGACTCCTGCTCGGCGTTCTGCTCACCCCCGCGCTGCTGGCCGGGGCGGCCTGGGGCTATGCGCAGGCGGCCGAGTCCTTCGACGGCGGTGACCGGGTCATCACCGACCACACCCGCGGCTACGGCGCGTTCGCCCTGCTCGCCGCGGTCGGGCTGGCCGCCGGGGTGGTCATCGTGGCGCGCTGGGCGTCGCCGCTGGTCTCGCTCGTCCCGGCGCTGGCGCTACTCGGCCTGTCGGCGGCGTTCCTGGCCGACCCGGGCGCGGTGCTCGGCCTTCCCGCACGCGCGCACGCGCCGGGCGACCTCGACTTCGGGCTGCGGATGCTGCTCGGCTCCGGCGTGGACGCGATGCTGGGCTTCGCGCTGCTCGTCCCCACCTGGGCCCCGCGCCGCTGGGGCGGACGCGACGCCGATGAGGCTCCCGTCGAGTCCTACTCCCCGGCGGGCCGCTGACGACCGCGCCCGGGAAGCGGACGGCAAAAGGCCGTCCGGCACCGGGCGGGGAGTCCGGTGCCGGACGGCAGGGACGGGGACGCGTGTGGGGACCGCGTCACCGGGGCCGATGGAGGGTTACTTGCCGGCCTTGCCGACGAACTCGGTGGTGTAGGTCTTGGACAGGTCGATGGTGTCCTTCTTGCCCTTGACGTTCGGCGAGAACTGGGACAGCACCTCCAGGACGTTCTTCGCGCCGTCGGCCGGCATCACGCCGTCGGCGGTGAACATGCCGATGGAGTCGCCGATGGCCTTCTTGTAGAGGGCCGGGTCGCCGCCCGCGTAGTCGGCGGGCATCTTCGCGGCGATCTCGTCCGGCTTGTGGGCCTTGATCCAGCCGAGCGTCTTGACGAAGGCGTTCGCGAGCTTCTGCACGGTCTGCGGGTTCTTCTTGACGTAGGCGCAGTCCATGTACAGCGAGGCCGCCGGGTAGAGGCCGCCGAGGGCCTTCTGCGTGCCCTCCTTGGTGCGCATGTCCAGCAGCACCTTGCCCTTGCCGGACTGGGTGAGCTTCGCGATCGTCGGGTCGGTGGTCATGCCCGCGTCGATGCCGCCGTTGCCGAGGGTGGCGATGAACGTCGCGCCCGCGCCCGCCTTGACGGTGGTGTAGTCCGACGGCTGGACGCCGGCCCTGACGGCCAGCGCCCGGGTCAGGAAGTCGGTGGACGAGCCGGGGCTGGTGACGCCGAGCTTCTTGCCCTTGAACGCGGCGGGCGAGGTCAGCTGCCCGGCCTTGTCGGCGGCGACCATCTCGGCCTCGCCCGGGACGTCGGCGAACTGCACGACGCTCTCGATGCACTTGCCCTTGGTCTGCAGGTCGATGGTGTGGTCGTAGAAGCCGACCACGCCCTGCACGTCGCCGGAGATCAGCACGTTCTCGGCGATCGCGCCGGCCGGCTCGGTGAGCAGCTGGACGTTGAGGCCCTGCTCCTTGAAGTAGCCGAGCTGGTCGGTGAGCTTGGCGGGCAGGTAGATGACCTTGTCGATGCCGCCGACCATGATCTTCACCGAGCCGCCGGAGTCACCGGCCGACGAGGACGACTTGGAGCTGCGGCAGGAGGTCAGCGACAGGGCGGTCACGGCGGCCAGGGCGGCCGCGCCGACGCGGTAGGAAGTGCGCATGGGGTGGGGACTCCAGGGACGAGGAGGGAGAGAGAGGGGGACCGCTCGCCGTCGGCGAGGGCCGGTCCAGTACGTCTTCGGCGGGGAGGTCAGACCGGGTTGTGGTCGGCGGCCGACGGCGGGCGCCAGCGCAGCAGCCGTCCCTCGACCATGGTCAGCAGCCACTCGGCGAGCAGCGCCAGCACCGTGATGATGATCATTCCGGCGTAGATGCCGGCCGCGTCGAAGGTGCCCTGCGCGTGGTTGATCAGCAGGCCGAGGCCCTTGTCGGCGCCGCTGTACTCGCCGACCACCGCGCCGATGATCGCGAAGCCGAACGCCGAGTGCAGCGAGGCCAGGATCCAGGACGTCGCGGACGGCACGACCACCGTGCGCAGCACGGCCCAGCGGCCCGCGCCGAGGATCCGCGCGTTGTTGACCAGGTTGCGGTCCACCTCGCGGGCGCCCTGGAAGGCGTTGAAGAACACCGCGAAGAACACCAGCACGAACGCGGTGGCGACCTTGGACTGCATGCCGAGCCCGAACCAGATCACGAACAGCGAGGCCAGGATGATGCGCGGGATGGCGTTGGCGGCCTTGATGAACGGCGCGCACACGTCCGACAGGAAGCGGCTGCGGCCGAGCACCACGCCCAGCACGACGCCGCCGAGCGAGCCGAGGACGAAGCCGAGCACGGCCTCGCGCAGGGTGTAGGAGATCTGCTCCCAGATCGAGCCCTGCGAGGTGCCGTTGGAGAACCAGTCGACCAGGCGGTCCCAGATCGCCGAGGGCCGCGAGTAGTAGAACGGGTCGATCCAGTTGCGCGCGGCCAGCTCCCAGGAGCCGAGCCACAGCGCGACCAGCACCAGCCGGACGCCGTAGATCATGACCCGGCGGCGCAGCGCGGCGGCCTTGGCCTGGGCGACGGCCCGCGCCTCCTCCTCCGGCGTGGGCGCCGAGGCGGCGGCAGCGGCGGCAGCGGCAGCGGCAGGCTCGGTCGCGGGGGGCTTGACGTCATGCGGCACGGCCGGCTCCCCTCTCGCGGGTGATCTGGACCTCTTCGCGCAGCGACTCCCACACCTCGCGGTAGATGTCGAGGAACTCCGGGGTCAGCCGGATCTCCTCGGCGTCGCGCGGGCGCTCCAGCGGGACGTCGAAGACGGCCTTGACGGTGGCGGGCCCGGCGGTCATGACGACCACCCGGTCGGCCAGCACCAGGGCCTCCTCCAGGTCGTGGGTGACGAACACGACGGCGGCGCCGGACCCGGACCACAGCCGCAGCAGCTCGTCCTGCATCAGGCCGCGGGTCTGCACGTCCAGGGCGGAGAACGGCTCGTCCATCAGCAGGACGGACGGCTCGTTGACCAGCGTCTGCGCGAGCGCGACGCGCTTGCGCATGCCGCCGGACAGCTGGTGCGGGTAGTACTTCTCGAACCCGGCCAGGCCGACGCGGGCGACCCACTCGCGGGCCTTCTCGCGCGCCTCGCGCTTGGCGGCGCCGCGGTAGCGGGGGCCGGTGGCGACGTTGTCGAGGACCGAGCGCCAGGGGAGCACGGCGTCGTTCTGGAACATGTAGCCGACGCCGTCGGGGATGCCGGTGACGGGCTCGCCGTGCACCCGGACGGTCCCGGCGGACGCCGGCTCCAGGCCGGACACCAGGGACAGGGTGGTGGACTTGCCGCATCCGGTCGGGCCGACGACCGCGACGAACTCGCCGGGCGCGACGGTCAGGTTCAGGTCGCGCACGGCGGTGTGCAGGCCGGCGCCGGACCGGAAGCGTTTGGTGGCCCCGTGGAGTTCGATCACCGGGGGTTGCTGCTGGGACATGACCGGCAGACTAGGAAGTGACCGGGGTCACGGGAACCCTTGCCCGCGATGCCCGCGCAATTCGCATAACCGCACGTTAAGCCCGTTGCGCGGGTTCTGCACATTTTGCTCGCGAAGGGGTGGGCCGGGGGTAAGTCATCGAGTACTTTGGCGCTGCCATGTCCGATTCCCGCCCCGCTCCTTCCGGCCCCGCTCCTTCCCGTCCCGCTTCCCGCCAGGGCCGCCTGCGCCTGCGCCTCCCGTTCGCCCGCCAAGTGCTGATCCTGCAGATCGCCGTGGTGCTGGTCGTGGGCTGCGCGGGCTACGCCCTGGTGGCCTGGCGCCTGGACGGGGAGCTGCGCGACCAGTTCGGCCAGCGGGCCCTCACCCTGGCCCGCAGCGTGGCCGCCGACCCCGACGTCGGCCGGGCGGTGGTCGCGGGCGATCCCGGCCACGTGGTGCAGGACCGCGCCGAGCGGGTCCGGCGGCGGGCCGGGGCCCTGTTCGTGGTGGTCACCGACCGGCGCGGCATCCGCTACTCGCACCCGACCGAGGCGCTGCTCGGGCAGAAGGTCAGCACCGACCCGTCCGCGCCGCTGGCCGGGCGCGAGGTGGTCCGGTTCGAGCGCGGCACGCTCGGGCTGTCGGTGCGCGGCAAGGTGCCGCTGTACGATCCGGCCGGTCCCGAGCGGGCCGGACGCGTCGTCGGCGAGGTCAGCGTCGGCTTCGACGCCGGGGCGATCGACCGCGAGCTGGACGACGCGCTGAGCGGGCTGAGCGCGTTCGTCGCCGGGGCGCTGCTACTCGGCGTGCTGGCGTCGGCGGCGATCGGGGTCCGGCTGCGCCGCCAGACCCTCGGCCTGGAGCCCTACGAGCTGGTCGAGCTGGTGCACGAGCGGGAGGCGGTGCTGCACGGCGTCGGTGAGGGCGTGGTCGCGGTGGACGCCGCGGGCCGCGTCGCGGTCTGCAACGCCGAGGCGGCCCGGCTGCTGGGTACCCGTCCCGAGCACGGCGTCCCGGCCGACGAGCTGGACGTCCCGGGCCCGCTGCGGGCGGTGCTGGCCGGGCGCAGCCCCGCCACCGACCTGTTCGTCACGGCGGGGGAGCGGGTGCTGGTGGTGAACCGGCGCGAGGTGCGGCGCCGGAACCGGGACCTCGGCGCGGTGGTCACCCTGCGCGACCGCACCGACGTGGAGACCCTGGCCCGCGAGCTGGACTCGGTCCGGACGCTGTTCGACGCCCTGCGGGCCCAGCGGCACGAGTACGCCAACCGGCTGCACACCCTGTCGGGGCTGCTGCACCTAGGCCACCACGAGGAGGCCGCCGGGTACCTGGCGACGCTGGTGACCGACGCGTCCGGCGCCCCGGCCGCCGCCGAGCCGCTGCCCGCCGATCCGGTGTTCGACCCCTACCTTCAGGCGTTCCTGTCGGCGAAGACGGCGGTCGCGGCCGAGCGCGGCGTCCGCCTGGACGTGGGTCCCGGCAGCTTCGTCCCCGGCAAGATCACCGACCCGCTGGACGTCACGACCGTCGTCGGCAACCTGGTCGACAACGCCGTCGAGGCCGCGCGGCAGGGCGAGCGGCGGCCCGCGTGGGTGGAGGTCGAGCTGCTCGGCGACGGCCCGGACCTGCACGTCACCGTCGCCGACTCCGGCGCGGGCGTCCCGCCGGAGCTGCGCGGGGAGATCTTCCGCGACGGGGTGACCACCCGCGAGCCCGAAGGCGGCCGGGCCCGCGGCCTGGGCCTCGGGCTTGCCCGCCGCACTGCCCGCGCCCGCGGCGGCGACGTCACCTTCGCCGACCAGCCCGCCGGGACGGGCGACGCACCGGAGCGGACGGGGGCGGTCGTGGTCGCGCGGCTGCCCGGCGTCCTGGGGAAGGAAGCCGATCATGAGTGACCAGGACCTCCGCGTGCTCGTGGTGGACGACGACTTCCGGGTGGCGCAGGTGCACGCCGGGTTCGTCGCCTCGGTGGACGGCTTCCAGGTGTGCGGGACCGCGCACAGCGCCGCCCGCGCCCGCGAGCTGGCCGTCGAGCTCGACCCGGACCTGGTCCTGCTCGACGTCTACCTGCCCGACGCGTCCGGGCTGACCCTGCTCCCGGAGCTGGACGCCGACGTGATCATGGCGACGGCCGCCGCCGACCCGGCCTCGGTGCGCGCGGCGCTCGGCCGGGGCGCGCTGCACTACCTGGTCAAACCGTTCACCGCCGAGGCCCTGGTCGCGCGGCTGGTCGGTTATGCCCGCTACCGGCGCGCGCTCGCCGGACCGGACGAGCTGACCCAGGACGCGGTGGACGCGGCGCTGCGCGAGCTGCACGCGCCGCTCGCCGCAGCCGGTGCCGCCCGTCCGTCCGGCCGCACGCCGGTCACCGCGCAGCTGGTCGCCGAGGCGCTGCGCCGCGCGGGCGTGCCGCGCTCGGCGGCCGAGGTCGCCGAGGACGTCGGCATCTCCCGCGCCACCGCGCAGCGCTACCTGGCGAGCCTGGCCCAGCGCGGCCGCGTCCACGTGGCCCTGCGCTACGGCGCCACCGGCCGCCCTGAACACGAGTACTCCTGGTCACCCCGCTGATCAGCCCCCGTCCGCGGGGCGGGGTGGCGGCTCAACACATGGCAAAGGGTTCGGGGCGGGGCTCGTGGCTGCGCTGCCGGGCGCAGCGCGCGCGGCATGCTGGGGTGGTCGTCCCAGAGTGACGTGATGCGCCGGTCAGGCGCCGAACGCTCGTCCTGACAGGAGATCCGCGTGACGGCTCCCGCCGCCTCCGAAGCCATGCCCGCCGCGTTCCTCGGACACGGCAGCCCCATGAACGCCATCGAGGCCAACCGGTACACCGCCGCGTGGCGGGCGTTCGGCCGGGCCGTCCCGCGTCCGCGCGCGATCCTGGTGGTGTCGGCGCACTGGTTCGTGAACGCGACCGCGGTGACCGTGATGCCCCGGCCGCGCACCATCCACGACTTCTACGGCTTCCCGCAGGAGCTCTTCGACGTCCGCTACCCCGCGCCGGGCCTGCCGGAGCTGGTCGAGGAGGTCAGCGAGGCCGTCGAGCCGACCTGGGTGGGGGCCGACGCCGACAGCTGGGGCCTGGACCACGGCACCTGGTCGGTGCTCGTGCACGCCTTCCCGCACGCCGACATCCCCGTGGTGCAGCTCAGCATCGACGCCGGCAAGCCGCTGGCCTACCACTTCGAGCTCGGCGCCAAGCTCGCCGCGCTCCGCGAGACGGGCGTGCTGATCCTGGGCAGCGGCAACGTCGTGCACAACCTCGGCGGCCTGGACTGGGACCGGCCCGACAGCGGTTTCTCCTGGGCGGAGCGGTTCGACGACAGCGCTCAGCAGGTGATGCGCGACGATCCCGCCGACTGCCTGCGCCTGCAAAGCCACCAGGACTTCACTCTCGCGGTCCCGACGCCGGACCACTTCATCCCGCTGCTCTACCTGTCCGGGCTGGCGGCGGCGTCCGGTCAGGGCACCGACGTCCTCATCGACGGCTACACCTACGGCGCGATCTCCATGACCGCCTACACGCTCGGCGTGAAGTGTCCTGATGTGGCAGGCGGCGCAGGAGCCGCCGCGGAACTGCCCGACGGCGTCCCGGCCGATGCGACCAACACCTGACGCGCCGAGCCCTTCCGCGGCCGGTCAGGAGGTGGCGGGGGCGGAGATCTCCTGGTCGCCGCGGTAGAGGCGGGCGACGATCTCCTCGATGCCGGTCTCGCGCAGGGCGATGTCGCGGACCTCGTGCCGGGCGGCGAGCGCGGCGACGACGGACGCGGCATTCGCGCCGTCCGGCAGGCGCAGCGTCTGGCGCGGGCCCTCCACGGTGATGACCGGTACGCCGTCCAGGTCGATCGGCGGCGCCGGCGCGGCCAGCTCGACCACCAGCTGGCGATCGGCGCCCGCCGCGCGGCGCAGCGCGCCCAGGTCCCCGTCGAACGCGGCCCGCCCGTGGTCGATGATCATCACGCGCCGGCAGAGCCGCTCGATGTCGCCGAGGTCGTGCGTGGTGAGCAGGATCGTGGTGCCGCGCTCGGCGTTGAGCCGGGCCAGGAACCCGCGCACGGTCGCCTTGCTCACCACGTCCAGGCCGATCGTCGGCTCGTCGAGCACCAGCAGCTCGGGGTCGTGCAGCAGCGCGGCGGCCAGGTCGCCGCGCATCCGCTGGCCGAGGCTGAGCTGCCGGACCGGGGTGGCGAGGAACGGCTCCAGCTCCAGCAGCGCGGTCAGCTCGTCCAGCCGCGTCCGGTAGGCGCGCTCCTCCACCCGGTAGAGCCGCCGCACGAGGGTCAGGCTGTCGCGCAGCGGCAGGTCCCACCAGAGCGTGGTGCGCTGCCCGAACACCACGCCGATCCGGCGGGCGAGCGCGGTCCGGGCGCGGGACGGGTCGAGCCCGGCGACCCGGACCCGTCCCGAGGTGGGGGTGAGGATGCCGGTGAGCATCTTGATCGTGGTGCTCTTGCCCGCGCCGTTCGGGCCGAGGTAGCCGAGGAACTCGCCGCGCTCGACGGAGAAGGACACCCCGTCCACCGCGCGGACCACCGTGCGCTCGCGGCGCAGCCGCCGCCCGGTCCGCCGCCGCAGGGTGAAGGTCTTGGTCACGTCCGTCATCTCGATCATGCGGTTCCCTCTCAGTTCCCCGTCGAGCGGTAGTGGCGCAGGCCCCCGCGCCACGCCACCGCCGCCACCGCGCACACCACCGCGCCGACGACCGGCGAGGCGAACCTCGTCCAGCCCGGCAGGTTCAGCGGGTCGGGCCGTCCGAGCACGTAGAGCGCGGGTTCCCAGTTCACGAACGCCAGCGGGACGACGAAGGTCACCCCGCGCACGAAGTCGCGCGCGAACACCGTCATCGGGTACTGGGTCAGCGTCGCGCCGCCGTAGGTGAGCGCCTTGGTCGCGCCGTGGCTGTTCAGCAGGACGAACTGGACCGCCGCGCACAGCACCCAGACCCCGCCGAAGATCACCGTCCCGGAGGCCAGCATCAGCGGGACCATCGCGACCCGGCCGGGCGTCCAGGCCACGCCCAGGCGGGGTATGGCGAGGGCCAGGACCAGCACGGGCGGGACGATCCGTCCGAACCGGCGCGGGGTGAAGTCCTCGGTCGCGATCTGGATCAGCGGGCTCACCGGGCGGACGAGCAGCGCGTCCAGCGTCCCTTCGCGCACGTGCTCGCCGAGCCGCTCGGTCGTGCCGAGCAGGATGTCCGACACCGAGAACGCCAGCGCGGAGGTGCCATAGAGGAAGAGCACCTCGGCGGCGCTGAACCCGGCGATCCGCGGCGTCCGGCTGAACAGCACCATGATCCCCGCGACGTCCAGCCCGGCGGTGAGGGCGGTGCCGAGCGCGAGCAACGTGATCGACACCGGGTACTGCGCGGCCGCGCGGATCCACGTCCAGGCCAGCAGGCAGTAGGTCGACACGGCCCGCGTCCCGCGCGCGGCAATACCCGGTGCGGTGTCGGCGCTAGCCACCTTGGGCCTCCAGCCTGCGCTCGGCCGCGCGGGTCAGCACCCGTCCCGCGGCGAGCAGCCCCGCCGCCCACGCGGCCTGGAACCCCAGCGCCGCCGCGAGCCCGCCGCCGGTCCGGTGCCCGAGGTACACGTCGGCGGGCACCTGCACCAGCCCCGACCAGGGCAGCGCCCGCGCCACGTCGCCGATCCCGCCGGGGAACGCCACCAGCGGCACGATCATCCCGGAGAGGAACAGCGACAGCACCAGCGCCACCGCCTGGATGCCGCGCTCGTCGTGCAGCCAGAACATCGCCAGCGTGACCAGGTAGCGCAGCGCGAAGCTCAGCAGGACGGCCAGCACGACCGACACCGCGAACGCCGCCGCCGCGCCCGGCCCGGGCCAGTGCAGCGTGAACAGCAGCCCGCCGACCAGCATCGGCGGCACCCCGCGCAGCAGCAGCGTGGAGGTCGCGCGGCCGATGTCGTCGGCGAGCCACCACGCCTGCAGGTCGACCGGGCGGTGCAGGTCGATCGCCACGTCGCCGGTGCGGATGCGCTGTCCCAGCTCCATGCCGCCGAAGATCTGGACGGGCCCGATCAGCGCCTGGGTGAGGAACGAGAAGGTCACCGCGTCCGCCGCGTCGTAGCCGCCCAGCCCGGGACGGGCGTGCCAGAGCGCGAGCAGGACCGAGGCGCGCATGACCCCGAAGAAGGTGTTGGTGACGGCCTCTGCCATCGAGCCGAGGGGATAGGCGGAGTAGCGGCGCAGTGCGTACCAGGAGACCCACGGAATGACGCCCACTCGCCAAGAGCCTAGAACGGCCGCCCCGGACCTTCCATGGGTTTTCACCCCGCGCGCGACCGCGACCCGCGCGCGACCGCGACCGCGCGCGCGGCCGCGACCGCGCGCGCGACCGCGACCCGGTAGTCCACCACCATCACGGTGCGGAGGCAATCGTTTAGGTGGAGAGCCTAATCGATTGCGCCTTTCTTGATCGCAGAACACGATGGCGAGGCATCTGTGATGCGCGACTGTACGTGCGCGGCTTCGCCCGGCTACTTCCCGAGCCCGGCCGGACGGCAGCGCGACAGGTCGGCAACCGTCGCACTAACCAAGGAGTGGCCATGCGAAAGAGCATCAAAGCGTTGATCATGATCGCCTCGATCGGTGCCGCCGGCGCTGTCACGGTGCCGGCCCACGCCGACACCGTGCTTTCCCAGGTCACCACACCTTCAGGCTGCGCAGCCGTGCTCGTCCAGCAGAGCGCCCACCAGGCCTACGCGGAGTTCCGCAACTCCCGCACGTCCGAATGCGACGGCTATTTCAACCAGCACAACATCCAGAACGACGGTTGGCTGACTTGGGATTTCCCCTTGCAGCCGCATTACACGGACATATGGGTGTGGTCCAAGCCGCTCTACTTCAATGACGGCATCCACGAGGTCTCCGCCTGCGTGTATGACGTGAAGGCCAGCATCTACTCCTGCGCCAGGCCCTGACCTCGATGTCGCGTGATGTTGGCCGGGTCGCTTGGCGACCCGGCCAACGCTGCTTTCCGGTGGGCTGGTCGGGGGCCGGTCAGGCCGTTACGGGAGCGGGGGCTTGCCGGTGGAGTAGATCCAGGTCTGGAAGAAGGACGTCAGGTCCTGGCCGGAGACCTGGTTCGCCAGGGCGACGAACTGCTCGGTGTTGCCGTTGCCGTACTTGTGCTGGGTGGCCCAGGTGCGCAGCAGCGTGAAGAACTTCTCGTCGCCGATCTTCTCGCGCAGCAGCTGCAGCACGGTCGCGCCGCCGCTGTAGACGCGGTCGTTGAACATCGTGTCGCGCTGCGGGTCCGCGATCTTCACCGACCAGTACGGGTTGCCCGCCGGGTCCGGGAAGGCGTGGCTGTTGTAGACGGTGCGCACCCGGTCGTGGACGGTCGCGCCGCCGTGCTTCTCGCCCCAGTAGAAGTGCGACCAGGTCGCGAAGCTCTCGTTCAGCCAGATGTCCTTCCAGCGCGCCACCGAGACGCTGTCGCCGAACCACTGGTGCGACAGCTCGTGCGCGATGGTCGAGGTGCTCCGGACGGCCGAGTAGACCGGCTTGCTCTGCGTCTCCAGCGAGAAGCCGAGAGGCTGCCCCTGGTAGACCGCGTTGTCGGCGATCGCGCCGGTGGTCTCGAACGGGTACGGCCCGTAGAGCGAGGACCAGAGGTCGGTGGCCTCGGCGGTGGTGTCGGTGAAGAACTGCACCGCGTTCGGCTGGCTGGTCTCCAGGACGGGGTCGACCGCGACGTAGTTGGGCAGCCCGCCGGGCGTGGTCGACTGCTTGACGTCCCACTTGCCGATGTCGATGGTCGCGAGGTAGCTGGCCATCGGCTTGTGCTCGCGCCACTTGAACGTGGTGGCCTTGGTCGCGGCCAGGCGGCGGCTGAACGAGGCCGTCACGTCGCGCCTGCCCTCGGGCAGGCCGTTGGCGACGACGTCCAGGCCCTTCGGCACGGTCACCGTGTAGTCGTAGGTGGCCTTGTCGCTGGGGTGGTCGTTGACCGGGAACCAGGTGGACGCGGCGTTCGGCTCGTCGCCGATGAACGCGCCGTCCGGGGTCTGCAGGAAGCCGTAGG
The DNA here is from genome assembly GCF_024172125.1 of Actinomadura rupiterrae. Classification (GTDB taxonomy): domain Bacteria; phylum Actinomycetota; class Actinomycetes; order Streptosporangiales; family Streptosporangiaceae; genus Spirillospora; species Spirillospora rupiterrae. Next base: position 275,627 of record NZ_JAMZEA010000013.1, on the reverse strand, counting down.
GCGAGCCGAACACGATCGGCGAGCCGACGATCGTCTGCGGAACTCCGCCGTAGGTCACCGAGACGCGGAACGTGGAGCCCTTCCACAACCCGCGGTGCGGGGTGATCTTCAGCTCCTGGCCGCGCCGCTTCCAGGTGGCGTGGTGTCCGTTCACCACGACCTTCGACACATCCATGCCGGACAGGTCGAGGTCGAAGGACGACAGGTTCTGGGTCGCGCGCGCGGTCATCGTGACCGTGCCGTCCAGTTGGCCGTACTGCGGATCGTAGGAGACGTTCAGTGAGTAGTGCTGGGCGTCGTAGCCGCCGTTCCCCTCCAAGGGGAAGTAGGAGTCGCCCACGCCCTCGGCGCCGGGGGTGAACCGGGCGTGGGAGGAGGCGGAGGCGGCGGGCGCGAACGCCACCGCGGTGACGGCGGCCAGCGCCAGCGGAAGCAGGCGGCCGGGAGTGCGGACGGAGCGGACGAGGCGGGAGGAGCGCCTGGCCATCGGGGGTGATCCTCTCCCTGGGGGACGGGGTGAAGATCACTTTGCCCCCGGAAGGGACGAAAGTCGATAGATGCGCCCGGATTGGGACATGGCGGAAGTCGGCCGCCACAGCGGACGCGGTGTTCAGGGGGACGCGGCGGGCGCGGGAGGCGGATCCCGGCGGAGGGGAAGGGGCGCGGGAACGGCAGAAAGCCCCTCCGGGTGTAGGACGGAGGGGCCTTCGCCGCGGGACGGCCGTGGGGGCGACCACGGCCGGTGGGCCGTCAGGTGAAGCCTGGGCCGGCGCCCCGGCGAGGGCCCGGACGGGCCGGGCCGGGGCGCGGCGTGCGGCTTAGTGGAACTGCGCCTCTTCGGTGGAGCCCTTCAGCGCGGTGGTGGAGGAGTCCGGCGAGATGGCGGTGCTGACCAGGTCGAAGTAGCCGGTGCCCGACTCGCGCTGGTGCTTGACGGCGGAGAAGCCGCGCTCGACCGAGGCGAACTCGCGCTCCTGCAGCTCGACGTAGGCGGTCATGCCCTCGCGGGCGTAGCCGTAGGCCAGGTCGAACATGCCGTGGTTGAGGGCGTGGAAGCCGGCCAGCGTGATGAACTGGAACTTGAAGCCCATGTGGCCGAGCTCGCGCTGGAACTTGGCGATGGTCGCGTCGTCCAGGTGCGCCTTCCAGTTGAAGGACGGCGAGCAGTTGTAGGCGAGCATCTGGTCGGGGTACTCGGCCTTGACCGCCTCGGCGAACTTGCGGGCCTGCTCCAGGTCCGGGGTGCCGGTCTCCATCCAGATGAGGTCGGAGTAGGGCGCGTAGGCCTTGGCGCGGGCGATGCACGGCTCGATGCCGTTGCGCACGTGGTAGAAGCCCTCGGCGGTGCGCTCACCGGTGATGAACTCGCGGTCGCGCTCGTCCACGTCCGTCGTGATCAGGGTCGCGGCCTCGGCGTCGGTCCGCGCGATGATCAGGGACGGCACGCCGGCGATGTCGGCGGCGAGGCGGGCGGTGTTGAGCGTCTTGACGTGCTGCGAGGTCGGGATGAGGACCTTGCCGCCCAGGTGGCCGCACTTCTTCTCGGAGGCCAGCTGGTCCTCCCAGTGCACGCCCGCGGCACCGGCCGCGATCATGCCCTTCATCAGCTCGAAGGCGTTCAGCACGCCGCCGAAGCCGGCCTCGGCGTCGGCGACGATCGGGGCGAGGTAGTGCACGTCGCCCGAGCCCTCGCTCCACTGCACCTGGTCGGCGCGCAGCAGCGCGTTGTTGATCCGGCGGACCACGGCCGGGACCGAGTTGGCCGGGTAGATGCTCTGGTCGGGGTAGGTCTGGCCGGCCAGGTTGGCGTCGGCGGCGACCTGCCAGCCCGACAGGTAGATGGCCTTGAGGCCGGCCTTCACCTGCTGGACGGCCTGCATGCCGGTGAGCGCGCCGAGGGAGTGGACGTAGTCCTCCTCGTGCAGCAGCTTCCACAGGCGCTCGGCGCCGAGGCGGGCGAGAGTGTGCTCCTCCTGCACCGACCCGCGCAGCTTGATGACATCCTCGGCCGTGTAGGTCCGCTCGATGCCCTTCCACCGCTCGTCGGTGCTCCACTGCCGCCGCAGCTCGTCCGCTGCGCCCTTGAGGCGACCTTCGGTCATCGTCTTGCCCTTCGATCGGCCCGGAACGGAACGGACCTGAACGAGAAGTGCCGTCCGGACCGTCCCGGGGATGTCGTCCCCTGGGTGCTTGCCATGACTATGCCCCGGGTTCGGGCGCTAAATGAACTGGTGAGTAATGAAACTTCTGCGTATTTTTCGCTAGCATGAAGCCGTGACGACCTTGCGGCCAGAAGAACCCCTTAACTTGACGAGTGACGTAGATCTCGTCACGTTCGGCCAGCGGCTCCGCCATCTGCGGCGCAGCCGCGGGATGACGCTCGCCGACCTCGGCGACCGGGTCGGCCGCGCGCCGTCCCAGCTGTCGCTGCTGGAGAACGGCCGGCGCGAGCCGAAGCTGTCGCTGCTCCAGGCGCTGGCGAACGCGCTGCAGGTGCCGGTGGAGGAGCTGCTGCGCCGGCAGCCGCCGTCCCGCCGCGCCCAGCTGGAGATCCAGCTGGAGGAGGCGCAGCGCGACCCGGTCTACCGCTCGCTCGGGCTGCCGCACCTGAAGGTCGGCAAGCGGATGCCGAACGAGATCATCGAGCACATCCTCGCGCTGTACGGGGAGCTGCGGCGCTCGCACACCAAGCCGACCGCCAGCCCGGAGGAGGCCCGCAAGGCCAACGCCGGGCTGCGCCGCCAGATGCACGAGCGCGGCAACTACTTCGGCGAGATCGAGCGGGTCGCCGCCCAGACGCTGGACGCGGTCGGCTACCGCAGCGGCGCGGTCTCCCAGGGCATGCTGATGGGCCTGGTCGGGCACTTCGGGTTCAGCCTCCAGTACGTCCGCGACCTGCCGAGATCGGTCCGGTCGATCACCGACCTGCGGAACCGGCGGATCTACTTGGAGCGCGAGCAGCTGGGCATGCACACCCCGCGCACGATCCTGCTGCAGACCCTCGGCCACATCGCGCTCGACCACGACCAGCCGCGCGACTTCGCCGACTTCCTGCGGCAGCGGGTGGAGGCCAACTACTTCGGCGCGGCGATCCTGATGCCCGAGCGGGCGGTGGTGCCGTACCTGACCGAGGCCAAGCAGGCGCGCGAGCTGTCGGTGGAGGACCTGGCGGACGTGTTCTCGGTGTCCTACGAGATGGCCGCGCACCGGTTCACCAACATGGCCACCCACCACCTGGACCTGCAGCTGCACTTCACCAAGAACGACGAGAACGGCACGATCTACAAGGCCTACGCCAACGACGGCCTGCTGTTCCCCCAGGACGAGGACGGCGCGATCGAGGGCCAGCGGATGTGCCGCGAGTGGGCCGGGCGGCACGTGTTCGGCGCGGCGGACCGGTTCTCGGTCTACTACCAGTACACCGACACCCCCAAGGGGACGTACTGGTGCCTGTCGCACATCGACCCCTCGCACGAGCGCGACTTCGCCATCACCCTCGGGGTGAGGTTCGAGGACTCGCGCTGGTTCCGCGGCCGGGAGACCACCAACCGGGTGAAGTCGTCCTGCCCGGACGGCGACTGCTGCCAGCGTCCGCCGCGCGAGCTGGCCGAACGCTGGGAGGGGATGGCCTGGCCGTCCGCCCGCGCGCACTCCCACGTGCTGTCGGTGCTGCCGCCCGGCGCGTTCCCCGGCGTGGACGAGGCGGACGTGTACGCGTTCCTTGACAAGCACGCCGCCGAATAAGCGTTCCGGAAGCGCAGAAACGCCCGTCAGAGGCCTGGTACAAGGGTCTCGACGGGCGTTTCGGCTGTGACCCCGGACACGTGTTACCCGCGGTAACTCCGCGAGGTGCTACCGTGGGTAACAGGTGATATTGGAGGAAGGGTCAATAACGATGTCCGACACCGAGGCGACGCCGTTCTCGCTGGATCTGAGCGAGGACGTCTCCGAGGTCAAGAGCTGGGTGCACGAGTTCGCCCGCGACGTCATCCGCCCCGCCGCCGAGGAGTGGGACGAGCGCGAGGAGACCCCCTGGCCGATCATCCAGGAGGCGGCCAAGGTCGGCCTGTACTCCCTGGACTTCTTCGCCACCCAGTGGCTGGAGCCGACCGGGCTCGGCATCCCGGTCGCGTTCGAGGAGCTGTTCTGGGGCGACGCGGGCATCGCGCTGTCCATCGTCGGCACCGGCCTGGCCGCCGCGTCCGTCGCGGCGACCGGCACGCCCGAGCAGATCGCCGAGTGGGTCCCGCAGATGTTCGGCACCGCCGACGACGTCAAGCTCGGCGCGTTCTGCGCCTCCGAGCCCGACGCCGGCTCCGACGTCGGCTCGATCCGGGCCCGCGCCGTCTTCGACGAGGCCAAGAACGAGTGGGTGCTGAACGGCACCAAGACCTGGGCCACCAACGGCGGCATCGCCGACGTGCACGTGGTCGTGGCCTCGGTCTACCCCGACCTCGGCAGCCGCGGCCAGGCCAGCTTCATCGTCCCGCCGAACACCCCCGGCCTGAAGCAGGGCCAGAAGTTCAAGAAGCACGGCATCCGCGCCTCGCACACCGCCGAGGTCATCCTCGACAACGTGCGCGTGCCCGCCGAGCTCATCGTGGGCGGCAAGGAGAAGTTCGACGCCCGCATCGCGCGCGTGCGCGAGGGCAAGAGCGCCAAGGGCCAGGCCGCGATGAAGACCTTCGAGACCACGCGTCCCACCGTGGGCGCGATGGCCATCGGCGTCGCCCGCGCGGGCTACGACTACGCCCTGCAGTACGCCACCGAGCGCGAGCAGTTCGGCCGCAAGATCGGCGACTTCCAGGCCATCGCGTTCAAGCTGGCCGACATGAAGTGCCAGGTCGACGCCGCCCGCCTGATGGTCTGGCGGGCCGCCTGGATGGCCCGCAACGGCAAGGAGTTCACCAGCGCCGAGGGCTCGATGGCCAAGCTCATGGCCTCCGAGGCCGCCGTCCGCGTCACCGAGGAGGCCATCCAGATCCTCGGCGGCAACGGCTACACCCGCGAGTACCCGGTCGAGCGCATGCACCGCGACAGCAAGATCTTCACGATCTTCGAGGGGACCAGCGAGATCCAGCGCCTGGTCATCGGCCGCACCGTAACCGGCCTCCCCGTCCGCTAGCGGACGATCCGGGCGGTCCACCGCCCTTCGCATGTCCCCCGGCCTGCCGCAGCGGTCCAGGGCCCCTGGAACGGGGGTCCTGGACCCGCGAGCCTGCGGAGGCGCGCTTGGCCGCCGGTCAGAACGAGCGGGTGTGGTGGCGGGAGCGGAACTCGGCGAGGAGTTCGTCGGTGATTTCGGCTCCCGCTGCTACCGCGGCGTGCACCTCGCGGAAGTAGCCCTCGTAGCCGGCGGGTGTGTACAGGCACAGGGCGCGGACGGGGGCGTCGCCCGCGTTGCGGAAGCCGTGGGCGGTGCCGCGCAGCGCGGCCAGCAGGGCCCCGGGTCCGGCCTCCACCTCGCCGTCGCCGGTGTGCAGGGTGAGCGTGCCGTCCAGGACGTAGAAGTACTCGTCGTGCCGCTCGTGGACGTGCGGGCGCGCGCCGACGGTGCCCGGTTCGAGGCGGAACTCCTCGAAGGCGAACCGCCCGCCCGTCTGCTCCCCGGTCAGCCGGAACAGGTGCGCGACCCCGGCCACGTCGATCAGTTCACCTTCGCCGGGCATGCTCAGCAGCGCCCGCTCGTTCGTGTCAGCCATGGAAGGGATCATGATCGTTCGTGATGCCGCCCGTCCACCCGGGAGCGGCGGGGGCGGCCGGCCGGCGTGCCGCGGGACGGTGCGGTCAGCCGTAGCCGATGCCCCACTCGTCACCGACCGGGCGCGCCATCGGCAGCGTGCTGGGGTCCTTGGTGGCCGGGGCCGGACGGCGGCCCGGGCGCAGGAAGTCGCCCTCCTGGCTGCCCGAGCGGAGCAGCAGGTCGCGCTCCTCGCTCTCCCAGACGAGCGGCTCGCCGGTGAGCGGCGCGACCTTGACCACCGTCAGCGAGCCCTCGACGCTGGGGGTCTCGGCGCCGCTGCGCACCTCGAACTCGTAGCTGAGCGAGGTGCGGCCGAGCTTGGCCACCCGCAGCCGCGTCTCGACCACCTCGTGCCGCCACAGCCGGCTGCGGTAGCTGGCGTTGTAGTTGACCCGCGGCATGACGGGCAGGTGGTCCAGGCCGATCCGGTGCAGGAGCGTCTGCTCGGCCGACTCGACCCACCGGATCACGGTCGAGTGGTGGTAGTGCCCGGTGACGTCGGTATCGCACAGTTCGACGCGCTGCAGCACGCTGACGCTGGACGGTTCCCCCGGCATGGTTGGTTCACCTCGTGATTCGGCAGGCGCAGTGGTTGGGCGGACACGGTGACGCGGTGGTTCGGCAGACGCTCGGGACGCGGCGAGCGGAGGGGTCACCACGAAAACTACGGCCCGCCGGGCACGCAGAGCAAGGAGTCGATCACCCAATGTTTCGTGTGTCGCGGACGCGGGTACCGGTCACCGGCCCGCCGCGCGGTTCCGGCCGGGCCGGGTGCCGTAGGGTGAGCGCACGATGACCAGCGTGAACGGGACGGCCGCCGGTGCCGCGGGACGGGGCGCGGGGCGCGACCCGGACCGCCGCCGCGCGCTGCTGGAGGCCGCCGACCGGGTGATCCAGCGGGAGGGGCCCGAGGCGTCGATGGCCGCCATCGCCGCCGAGGCCGGGATCAGCAAGCCGATCCTGTACCGCCATTTCGGCGACAAGAGCGGCCTGTACCAGGCGCTGGCCGAGCGGCACGCGCGCAAACTGATCGAGGGCGTGCGGGTGGAGTTCTCCCGCGCCGCGCCGATCCGCGACCGCACCCGCCGCACCATCGACACCTACCTGGCGATGGTGTCGGCGAACCTGAACCTGTACCGGTTCCTGATGCACCGGGCCAGCGCCGAGGACGCCGCGACGCACAGCGCGATGAGCACGATGATCCGCGAGCTGGGGCGGGCGCTGGCCGAGGTGATGGTCGCCGAGGCCGAGGTGGACGACCCGGTCCGCGCGCACGTGTGGGCGCACGCGGTCATCGGCATGGTGCAGACGGCGGGCGACTGGTGGCTCGACCACACCGCCGAGGTGTCCCGCGAGGCGGTGGTGGACAACCTGGTCGACCTCGTCCTCGGCGGGCTGCCCGCCGCGTCCGGAATGCCCGAGCTGTTCCGGGACTGACCCCGTTCCGGGACCGACTCTGTTCCGGGGCTGACCCTGTTCCCGGGCTGGCTGCTGTGGCTCAGGTCACCTTGAAGGGCCGGGGTGTCCTGCTCAGGATGGCGGCATGGAGCTTGAGCGGCTGGCCGGGCCCCTGGGCGAGGTTCTGGCGGAGCGGTTCGGGCCCGGCACGCGGGTGCGGGGGCTGCGCCGGGGAGGCGGCGGGGCGTCCCGCGTGACGTGCGGGTTCGAGGCGGTCGCGGCGGACGGCGCGGTGGTGCCGCTGATCCTGCGGCTGGGCACGCCCGGTGCGTCCGCGAGCGGGCCGCTGACGCGGGAGGCGGCGCTGATCCGGGCCGCGTCGCGCGCCGGGGTGCCCGGGCCGGAGGTGATCGCGGCGGGCGGCGAGGACGGACCGCTCGGCGTGGAGTTCGTTGTCATGGAACGGGTCGAGGGCGAGACGATCCCGCGCCGGATCCTGCGCGACCCGGCGCTCGCGGGCGTCCGGCCGGAGCTGGCCGCGCGGTGCGGGGAGATCCTGGCGGCGGTGCACCGCGTCCCGGTCGGCGAGGTGCCCGGCCTGGACGGCGGGGACCAGCTGGACGCCTGGCGCGAGGTGCTGGCCGCGTCGCCGCAGCCCTACCCGGCGCTGGAGTTCGCGCTGCGGTGGCTCGACCGGAACCGCCCGCCCGCGCGGCGGCCGGTGGTGGTGCACGGCGACTTCCGCAACGGCAACCTGATCATCGGCCCGGACGGGGTGCGGGCCGTCCTGGACTGGGAGCTGGCGCACCTCGGCGACCCGCTGGAGGACCTGGGCTGGCTGTGCGTGAAGGCGTGGCGGTTCGGGTCGGACGAGCCGGTCGGCGGGTTCGGCGGCTATGACGATCTTGTGGCGGCCTACGAGCGCGCGGGCGGCGGGCCGGTGGACCGGGACGCGCTGCGCTGGTGGGAGATGTTCGGCACGGCCCGCTGGGGGATCATCTGCGTCATGCAGGCCGGACGGCATCTGGCGGGGGCGGAGCGCTCGGTGGAGCTGGCCGCGCTCGGCCGCCGCGTCGCCGAGAACGAGTGGGACCTGCTGCAGATGCTCCCAGGAGGCTCAGCGTGATCCGGTCAGGTGGGCGTAGACGATGAGGTTGTCGCGGTAGGAGTGCTGCTCGCGGTTGTAGGAGCCGCCGCAGGTGATCAGGCGGAGGCCCGCGTACCGGACGTCCCCGTAGACCCGGCTGCGCGGGAAGTCCCACTTCGGGACCTGCTCCACGGCGTCCACGGTGAACAGCGCCGTCCGGCCGTCGGAGCGCGCGACCTTCACCGTCGCGCCCGCCTTCACCTTGTGCAGCTTGTAGAAGACGGCCGGACCGTCCTGGTCGTCGTAGTGGCCCAGCAGCACGGACGAGCCGCGCATGCCGGGCGCGGGTCCGCCCCGGTACCAGCCGACGCGTTCGGCGACCTTGAACGGCGGCACCTCGACCGTGCCGTCCTCGTTCTGCCCGACGGGCATCACCGACGCGCGGACGCCCGCGTCCGGGATCTCGATCCGCTCGGGCGTCGCGGCGCCCAGTTCCGAGCCGTCCGGGATGCTCCACAGCGCGCGCGGGCCGCCGAGGTCGCGGTAGTGCGCGGTCTCGGCGGGCAGGTGCAGGCCGTGGCCGATCGCCACCGCGCCGAGGACGGCCAGCCCCCCGGCGAACAGGTACCCGCGGTTGGCCATGAGCTGGTCGGCGGGCGGGTCAGGCGTGGGTCCGGGTGGCGCGCGCCCGCATCAGGGCGGCCCCGCCGATCCCGGCGGCTCCGGCGAGCATCCCGAGGCCGAGGCCGGTCCAGGGCACGTCCGGACCCTGCGTCCCGCCGCCGCCGGTCATCGCGCCGCCGTGCGGGCGGGTCTCGCCGTCGCGGCCCTTGCCCTGCCCGATGGTGAACGAGCCGCTCTGGGAGTAGTTGGACGTGATGCACTTGGCGGTGATCGTGTACCGGCCGTCCCTGGTCCGGATCGGCTTGGCCGACACGCTGAACCAGCCGTCGTTCACCACCCCCTTGCCGCGCACCGCGCCGGAGAGCGTGACGTACCGGTCGGTGGTCTGGCAGCCGCCGGACACGGTGACCGTCTGGCCGGGCCGCACGACGTTCGGCGACACGTCCAGGTCGTCGGCCAGGGCCGGGCCGCCGCAGCAGACGGCGCCGGCGGCGCAGCCGGCGAGGACGGCCGAACAGGCGACGGCGTTGCGCGCGGACACGATACGCACGGTTCCCCCCGAAACATGTGATGACACGGAGTGATGACACGTTCACGACGGGTCTTCCCGGGTCTGGGGGAGATCAAGGGGGGATCGACGATTTCTTTACCGAGTGCCCCGGCCGGCATGACCGGCCGGGGCACCCGCCCTTGCCCGGGCTGAGGGGCGGCTACTGGATCAGCCGCCACGCGGTGGGGGAGAGGTCCGGGGCCAGGCCGCTGCTCGGCCGCAGCGCCCGGAACAGCTCACCCTGGTAGTTGACCAGCGCGCCCTGCTGGTAGGAGCCGGCGGGCTGCCAGTTCGGCACGCCGACCGGGGAGATCCGGCTGGTGCGCCCGTCCACCGCGCGGGTGCGGGTGAGCGCGGACGCGCCGACCGCCACCGGCCCGCTGTAGGGCCGCCAGTGGACGCCGTCGGTGGAGTACTCGATCGCCAGTCCCGGGTCGCGGACGTTGGCGCTGAGCGTCCCGCCGTCGATCTTCCCGCCGGGCAGCGGGATGCGGTAGTTCACCCCGGTGCCGGGCAGCCCGACCGGACGGTAGGCCGACAGCAGCGGGAAGGTGACCTGCCCGAGGGTGTTACTGAAGACGTTCCAGGCGGCGGGCATCTGCGCGGTGGTGGGCGTGTCGCGGTTCCAGGCCCGCTCGGCCGCGCCCAGCAGCTTGGGGAACGCCTGGTACTCGCGCAGCTGCGGGGTCATACCGTTCTCGCCGAACAGCTGCGCCTCCATGCCGAGGATGTTCTTGCGGCCCTCGGGCGTCAGCTTCTGCCAGGACGGGCTGGGCGTGATCGGGTTGCCCCAGCGGTCCTCGGTCGCGTTGGCGTACACATCGAACGGCTGGTAGGTGAACGTCGACTTCTCGTCCACGAACTCGGCCCAGTAGTAGCCCGGCTCGTTCGGGTCCTTGTTGTAGGCCAGGTCCATGTACAGGTTCGTGGCGTGCGCCAGGATGACCGGCGTGCCCTGGTTGGCGAACCGGTAGGCCCAGTCCTCGCGTCCCCAGCCCCAGACGTTCTGCCAGGGCAGCGGGGTGAAGCCGGTGAGCTTGAAGTCCTTGGTCGGGTCGGTGATGTCCTCCCAGCCGGAGGTCTGCGGCGCGGCGGTGTGCGCGATGGCGTTCCACTTGGTGAAGAACAGGTTCTTCAGCGCGTCGCCGTCCTTGCCCGCGGTCTCGGGGTTGGACTTGCAGGCGGGCGAGCCGGACCACCAGGCGTCGGGCGCGCCGGGCGGCTCGTCCCCGCCGAGGCTGATGCGGTTGAGCGGGGTGCCCGCCGCCGCGTACATCTTCTTGACCTCGCCGACGACCTTGGTGAGGAACCGGTAGGTGCCGGGCAGGCACGGGTTGGCCATGTTGTCGGTGTAGCCCTGCACGCTGACGTGCTTGGACGTGTCGTTCGGGTCGAGCATCCGGTACGTCGCGTCGCCGGAGTCCTTGTAGCGGCGCTCCATCGACTGGACGGCCGCGCGCGCGTGCGCCGGGAAGTCGAACTCGGGGATGACGTCGATGTGCCGGGCGTTGGCGTAGCGCAGGATGCCCTCGAACTCGGCGGTGGAGAAGGAGCCGCTGCCCTTGCCGACGAAGTTCAGCACGTCCGGCTCGAACCCCTGGTAGGCGGGCGGGCGGCCGAGGTTGGCCTGCGTCTGGTTGCGGGCCTTGCCGGCGATGCCGTCGCCGCCGCCCAGGTCGTTCACCGAGCCCATGCCCTCGTGCAGGGCCTTGGTCTCGCCGGGGTCGAAGGCGCGGTGCGCGCCGAACCCGGTCAGCTCGGGCAGCCCCGGGATCTGCAGCCGCCAGCCCTCGTCGTCGGTGAGGTGCAGGTGCAGCTTGTTCAGCTTGGTGAACGACATCAGGTCCAGGAACTTCTGGATGGTCTGCGGGCTCTCGAAGTGGCGGCCCACGTCGATGTCCAGCCCGCGGTAGGAGAACAGCGGCGCGTCGGCGATGGCCGCGCGCGGCACCCGAACCGCGCCGCCGCCGTGCCCGGCCGCCGCGTCCTGGTAGGACTTGGCGGGGACGAGCTGGCGCAGCGTCTGGACGCCGTGCAGCACCCCGGCGGGGTCGGTCCCGACGATCTGCACGCCGGACGCCCCGGTGGTCAGCGTGTAGCCCTCGGCGTCCGGCTTGCCGTCGTGGTCGACGTCCAGCTTGGGGTCGGTGCGCAGGGTGATCGGCGCGCCCTTGGCGCGGGTCAGGTCGCCCAGCGCCGACCGCAGGTACCCGGCCTCGCCGCGCAGGTTCCCCGGCGCGCGCACGTCCGAGCCGCCGCCGATGGGGACCGTCCCGCCGGACGCGGTGGCCGACAGCGGCTGCGGCAGGATGCTCTGCTTCAGGCTCAGCGAGATCTTCGTCTGGGTGTTGTCGGCGTAGCGGCGCGCGGCGTCCTGCACCGGCCGGTTGTCGCCGCTGAACGCCTTGGTCTGCTTGGGGTCGGTGGGGTCCTGGAGCGCCCTGGCGGGCAGCCAGTGCGGCGTGCCGCCGTCGTAGGAGATGCTCCATCCGGCCGGGGCGTCGGTCTTCTGCAGCGCCCACAGCTCCATGTTGAAGTCGATCTGGCGGCGCTCGCCGGGCTTGACCGGGGTGAACGCCGAGGTCGGGCGCAGCACGTAGAAGTCGCCGCTCTGCGCCCTGTCGGCGCGCGCGACGGTGAGGCCCTGGTCGGCGAGCTGCTTGCGGCCGATGTCGCCGGTCGTTCCGGACAGCACGGCCGCGGGCTGCCGGACGGAGGTGAAGTACATCGCCCAGCCGGACGATCCGAGCCCGCATCTGCGGTCGCGGTCGTCCAGGGTGAGGCGGGCGCGGAAGTAGACGGCGTCGGTGACGGTGTGGTCCACCGGCTGGAACGTCATCCGGAGGGCGCGCGGGTCCGGGCGGCAGGCGGCGGACGCGGGCGCGGACGCGAGCACCGCCGCCCCGGCGGCCGTCATCGCGGCGACCGGGACGAGCACCGCCATCCGGGGCGGTCTTCTCAATGCAGGCTGCGGCATGGACAGGAAAGTAACCTGTTTATTTGCCGGGGCTTCGCGATCTCCGCGCGCCTGATCCGGCCACCGGGAAACCCGCAGGCCCCGCACCCCGTCCGCATCCGGCCACGCGCGGCCGGACGCCGCGGGCCCGGCGGTCCGGGTAACGGGAACCGCCGGGCCCGTGTGGGTTCGGGGGAGGGGCCGGTCAGCCGAGGGGGCGCGGGGCGCCCTTGGCGCCGGCGCCGCTGCCCCAGCTCAGGACCTGGTACTTCACGCCCTCCAGGTGGCCGGCGGAGCTGCCGGTGTCGTACTTGGAGGCGGGCTTGGAGCCGTCCAGCAGGTGCCGGAAGGTGTAGGTGTCGAGGTCGAGCATGACGCCGCGGTGCGAGGGCTCGCCCGGCCCGCGGTCGCCGACGAAGCCGGTGACGCTGCGGCCCTTGTAGCTGACCTTGACCTTGGTGTTCAGCGGCCAGCTGGGGCTCGCGAACAGGCCCGGCTGCATGGGCTTGCCGCTGGCGGGCTGGCCGGTGTCGCCGTTCTCGCCCGAGCCGTCGTCCCAGAAGTAGGACGCGGTGGTCGTCCCGGTCAGGACCGGCTTGACCGCGGGCCCGCTCTTGACCTTCGCCGCGGGCCGGTCCGCCGCCTGGGACGAGGTCTGGTTCGCGACCGCCTTCTCCTCGGAGCCGGGCCCGTGGGTGCCCCCGAGCGCGACGCCGGCGACGAGGAGGCCCGCCAGGGCGGTGCCGATGGTGGCGTTCAGGGCGTTGTCGATGGTTCGCTGCTGCATGGACGTCCTTCGCTCGTTGGTCCGGTCGCCGCGACGGAGGGCGCGGTCGACCAGGCGCGCGGCAAACGGAGGGTGCGGCGCGTGGGGAACGGGATGGGGAGGGGAGGAGGCCGGGGCGCGGCCCCGGATCAGCGGTACTCGGGGTAGCCGTAGCCCGCGATGAGGGAGGTGTCGCGGACCTTGTTCTTGACCGCGTTGCCGGTGTTGCCCTCGATGGTGTCGACGGTGCCGTCGTGGTTGTCCTTGACGACGATCCCGACGTGGTCGATGCCCTCGATGCCGCCGCCGCCCCAGGCGAAGAACGCCACGGCGCCGGGCTTCGGGGTGTGGCCGAAGCGGCCCGCCTTGGCGAACCACTTGGCGTGGTCGACGGTGTAGGCGTCGGCGCCCATGCCCTTGGCGCCGGTGGACTGGCCCAGCCAGGTCACGAACATGTCGCACCAGGACTTGCCCTTATAGATCGCGGGGTTGGAGCCCCCGGCGCGCTGGACGTTGGCCTTGCCCAGCTCGGAGCCGGCGTACCAGTCGTTGAACTTGGTGTTGCCGGAGGCGTCCTCGCGCGTCCCGATCTGGGTGCGCGCCAGGTCGATCACGGCCCTCGCGGTTCCGGCGCTCCGGCCGGCGGCCGCGGCGTCCTTGCCGCCGGAGTCCTTGGCCTTGGCGGCGGTGTGCTGGAGGGTGGCGGCCTGGGCCGGACGCTGGGTCCGGGCCTGGACGGTGTCGGCGTGGGCCGGGGCGGTCAGGGCGGCGAGGCCGAGGGCGCCGGCCAGGGTGAGCGCGCCACCGGTGGTGACGTTGGCGGCCAAGCGCTTGGTGGTGCCGAGACGGCGAGCGGTAGCGGTCATGCGAGGTGATCTCCTGATCTCTTCCAGTCCGCCTACCGGGTTAGCTGTCGGGTTCGGGCGTGGAAGCAGGCCCTACCGCCTACCGCGCATGCGGATCTGGCGGATTCACCCCGTGTTTCGGTGGGTTCCCGGCTCCGCGCGGCTCTGGAACAGCGGCGCGGACTCGGCGGCGGACGGCCCGGATCGGGCGTCCTGCTGACGGAGACGCGATGGCGCCCCCGCCTTCGTCATCCGGGGCTCACCGTCGGTCACAGGGTCACAACACGTTCAAGGCGCCCCATATTTCCCCCTGGTTCCGTAAAATCCCAGGTTGATCTGCAAAGACGTTCAAAACGCCTGCCCCGCAAGGGATGACGGGCATCCGTCCTCACGGGGCAGGCGAACCTCGGATCAGGCGAGCCTCGGGTCAGGCGAGCCTCGGGTCAGGCGAGCCTCGGGTCAGGCGAAGTTCCAGGGGCGCCCTTCGGCGTACTCGCGCAGCAGGCGGCGGGCGGTGGTGGTGACGTGCACCTCGTCCGGGCCGTCGAAGATGCGGCCCGCGCGGGCGTGCCGGTACATCTCGTCCAGCGGGGTGTCGGGGGTGAGGCCCTGCGCGCCGTGCACCTGGATCGCCCGGTCGATCACCGCGTTCAGCATCCGCGCCGCGACCACCTTGATCACGCCGATCTCGACCCGCGCCTGGTCGCCCTGGTCGATGCGGTGCGCGGCGTGCAGGGTCAGCAGCCGCGCCGACTGGATCTCGGCGTAGGAGTCGAATACGTGCTGCTGCATCAGCTGCTTGCCCGCCAGCGGCCCGCCGAACGCGGTTCGGGCGTTCAGCCGCTCGCACATCAGGTCGAAGGCGCGCTGGGCCTGGCCGAGGAAGCGCATGCAGTGGAAGATCCGGCCGGGGCCGAGCCGCTCCTGGGCGATGACGAAGCCGTGGCCGCGCTCGCCGAGCAGGTTCTCGCGCGGCACCCGGACCTCGTCGTACAGCACCTCGCAGTGCCCGCCGTCCAGGCCGAGGACGGGGGTGTCCCGGACGATCGTGTACCCCGGCGTGTCGGTCGGGACGAGGATCATGCTGAACGCGCGGTGCGGCGGCGCGTCCGGCTCGGTGCGGCACATCACCGTCGTGTAGGCGGCGCGGTCGGCGAAGGTGGTGAACCACTTGCGGCCGCGGATCACCCACTCGTCGCCTTCGAGCGTCGCGGCGGTGGTGATCTGCGTCGGGTCCGAGCTGGACACGCCCGGCTCGGTCATCGCGAAGCTGGGGTAGATCTCGGCCTGCACCAGCGGCTTGAGGAACCGCTCGCGCTGCGCCTCGTTGGCGTGCTTGTAGAGCATCAGCGAGTCCTGGAGCGTGAACGTGCCGAGCGCGGCCTGCCCGTACTCGCTGCGTCCCTGCACCTCGTTGACGTAGACGTAGTCCAGGAACGGCAGCCCGCCGCCGCCCAGCTCCTTCGGATGCCCGAGCGCCCACAGACCCTCGGCCTTGGCCTCGCGCTGCAACCGCGCCAGCACTTCGCGGGCCTCCTCGCCGCCGCGCCGCAGCACCGGCTCGGCGGGCTCCACCCGCTCGGTCATGAAGGCGTACACGGCGTCGCGGACCGGACGCACGGACGCGGGAACCTCGAAGCTCATCCGACCACCTCCTAGAATCGCATTCTGCCCCGGTGGAGGAGGACGCGCGATGCCCGCACCGCACGATGTTCCCGGACCCGGCGAGCTGGTGGCCGCCGTCCGCGAGTTCCTGGAGCGCGACGTCCTCGCCGGCCTGGACGGGCGCACCCGCTTCCACGCGCTCGTGGCGATCAACACGCTCGGCATCGTCGAACGCGAGCTGGACCACGGGCGCGAGCACGCCGACCGGCACCGCGCCCGGCTCCGCGAGCTCGGCTTCCCCGACGACGCGTCGCTCGCCGCCGCGATCCGCGAGGGCGCGTGCGATGACCGCTACGTCCAGCTCAAGGACGCCCTGACCGAGATGGTCCGCGACAAGCTGGCCGTCGCCAACCCCGGCTACACCGAAGGCTGAGGAGCCCGGGAAGCGGAACGGCCCGGCCCCCGGGAGCGAGGGCCGGGCCGGGTTCAGGGGCTCACGTGCTGGAGGTCAGCTCCAGCTCGTGGACCTTCGGGTCGCCCTCGTCGGCGGTGTAGTCCTCCGGGGTGGTGACGTCCGCGCCGTCCTTGGCGCCGGCGGCCTTGAGGACCAGCGAGGCCGCGACGGCCACGGCCAGGTTCACCGCGAGCGCCAGGATGCCGACGTACACCGTCATCTTGGTGTCGAGGCCCAGGTCGCTCAGCTTGTAGGCCGAGCCGCCGAAGTGCGCCTTGTGCTTGGCGGGGTTCGGGATCTGGGACAGCATCCACAGCCCGGACGCCATGCCCGCGACCCAGCCGGCGATCAGCCCGCCCCGGTGGAACCAGTTGGTCACCAGGCCGAGCCCCACCGCCGGGAGCGTCTGCAGGATGATGACGCCGCCGATCAGCTGCAGGTCGATGGAGAACTCGGGGTCCAGGGCGAGGATGCAGACCACCGCGCCGACCTTGACGATCAGCGAGACCAGCTTGGAGACGACCGCCTCCTCCTTGTCGGTCGCGTCCTTGCGCCAGAACTCCTTGTAGATGTTGCGGGTGAACAGGTTCGCCGCCGCGATCGACATGATCGCCGCCGGGACGAGCGCGCCGATGCCGATCGCCGCGTACGCGACGCCGGCGAACCAGTCGGGGAACATCTTGTCGAACAGCACCGGCACGACGGTGTTGGTGTCGGGCTTGCCGCCGGTCGACAGCGGCTTCACACCGGCCGCGATGGCCATGTAGCCGAGCAGCGCGATCAGGCCGAGCACGAAGCTGTAGGCGGGCAGCGCCGACATGTTCCGCTTGATCACGTTGCGGTTCTTGCTGGCCAGCACGCCGGTGACGCTGTGCGGGTAGAGGAACAGCGCCAGCGCCGAGCCGAGCGCGAGCATGGCGTAGTTCAGCTGGTTGGTGCCGTCCAGCAGGACGCCGTCGCTGGGCGCGGGGGTCTTGGCGAACTTGGCCTGCGCCGAGTCGAAGATGTGCCCCCAGCCGCCCACCTTGGACGGGATGTAGAGCACGGCCACGATGATCACGATGTAGATCAGCGCGTCCTTGACGAACGCGATCAGCGCGGGCGCGCGCAGCCCCGACTGGTAGGTGTAGGCCGCCAGGATCGCGAAGGCGATGAGGATCGGCCAGTGCCCGTTGATGCCCATCGCCTTCAGCACCGACTCGATGCCGACCAGCTGCAGCGCGATGTAGGGCATGGTCGCGACGATGCCGGTGATCGCGATGACGGCCGCCAGGCTCGGCGAGCCGAACCGGGCGCGGACGAAGTCGGCCGGGGTGACGAAGCCGTGCCGGTGCGACACCGACCAGAGCCGGATCAGCACCAGGAACACCAGCGGGTACACCACGATCGTGTACGGGACGGCGTAGAAGCCGGCCGCGCCCGCGCCGAACACCAGCGCCGGGACGGCGACGAAGGTGTAGGCGGTGTAGAGGTCGCCGCCGATCAGGAACCAGGTGATCCAGCTGCCGAAGGAGCGGCCGCCGAGGCCCCACTCGTCCAGGCTGTCCATGGTCTGCGGGCGCCGCCACCGCGCCGCCACGAAGCCCATGCCGCTGACCAGGACGAACAGTGCGGCGAAGACGACGAACTCGGTCATGTGGTCCTTCACCGGTCACCTCCCTTGCCGCGCTTGGTGGCCTGGTACACGATCGCCGTGCAGAGCACGCCGAGCGGGATGAAGGCGAACTGCATCCAGTAGAAGGCGGGGAACCCGGCGATCCGGGGCCCGTCGTGGTTGAACAGCATCGTCAGCAGGGGGACGACGACGGGGACGACGAGCAGCCAGTTGACCGGGTGCCTGTCCGAGCGACGCCGGGCGTTCCCCTCCGCGGTGGCGGACGGGGCCCCCTCCGACGGTTCGGGGGGTGGATCCTGCGGAGCCAAAGGGGTCCTCCTCGTGCACGTGTCGCTTCAGCGGCCGACGGGGCCGTCCGGATGATGAGACGGCCCCTGACCTGGGGTGGGTGCGGGCAGCCTAGTGCTGTCGCGATCACGGTCGGGTCTCGGACGCGGCACGACTCCGTGGAGCGTTCCAACATGTGAAACGCCAGGTCAGGAGGCAGGCGGCGGAGGCGGGGCTCAGCCGCCCGTGATCTCGTCGGCGATGTCCCGGGTGCCGTAGCCCTCGGGCGCCGGGACCTCGACGACCGGGTCGTCCCGGTCGTCGAACTCCACCCGCAGCGCCCGCGCCATCGTCGCGTGCATCTCGTACAGGCAGGTGACGTAGGTCAGTTCGAGGATCTGCTCGTCCGGCAGGTGCTTCTTCAGCGTCGCGAACACCTCGTCGTGCACCCGCCCGCCGTTCAGGACGAGCGCGTCGGCGTAGGCGAGGACGGCCCGCTCCAGCTCGTCGAACCGGTCCGACACCTCCCAGTAGGCGACCGCGCGCACCTTCTCGTCCGGCACGCCCAGCGCCCGCATCTGCTTGCAGTGCTGGGAGAACACGAACTGGCTGCCGCGCGCCCAGCCGGCCCGCGTCTGGCCCAGCTCGCGCAGCACCGGGTCGAGGCTGACGTCCCGGTAGACCTGGAAGCCCTTGACGCAGTGCTTGAAGATCGCCTGGTCGAGCGCGAAGGTCGTCCACCAGTCCCCGGGCGAGCCGGTCGCCGTCCCCTGCCCGTCGGTCGGGTCGGCGTCGGCGCCGAACAGCCGGTCGTAGAAGAACAGGGCGAGCTGGTCGCCGCGCTCCTGGAGCTCGGCGCGGGGGACCTGGCGGAGTCGGGGCATCGCGGTCTCCTTCGGGGTGCGAGGCAGGTCGCGGGGTGGGAGGCGGGTCGGCGGAGTCGGGAGGCGGGTCAGGCGGTGCGGTCGGCGGCGGTGCGCGGCTCGTGCCGGACGTCCTCGGGACGGTCCAGCTCGCGCAGCCAGCAGGCGAACTCGATCAGCACGCCGTCGGGGTCCCGGAAGTAGATCGACCGGACGAACACCCCGTCGTGCACCTCCCTGGCGACCCCGAACTCGCTGTCGTCGTGGTTGAGCAGCACGCCGACCTCGACGCCCTTGGCGACCAGCCGGTCCCGGTACTCCTCGATCTTCTCCGGCGGGACGTCGAAGGCGATGTGGTTCATCGAGCCGATCGCAGACAGCAGCTCCCCGCTGTCGGGCAGGCCCTTGGGCGCCGACACGCCCGGGACGGCCTCGGGCGCGTCCGGGAACCAGAAGAAGGCCAGCGCGTTGCCGCCGCCGCAGTCGAAGAAGAAGTGCTGGCCCCAGCCCATCGGCAGCTCGATCGTCTTGATCAGCGGCATGCCGAGAACGCCCTGGTAGAACTCGACGGTCCGGCGCATGTCCCGGCAGACCAGCGCCAGGTGGTTGACGCCGCGCAGCTCGAACTCGGGGTTGGTGCGCCCGCCGCCGGCGCCGCCGGTCGCGGACGAGGCCTCGGTGGAGGTCATGGCATCCTCCCGCCACGGTCGGTAAGTGATCCCTTGCGTCCATCTTGTCAGGAATGTTCGCTGCGCAGAACCCTGCTCGGTCCTTGATCCGCGAGCGGGCCGTCCGGCGCGTCCGGCGCGGGGCGTGGCGCGGGCGGTCGGTGAGCGGGTACGCTCTGCGCATGCGAACCGGATCCCGCCGCCAGTGGTGGTGGCGCCGCTGAGGCGGCGCCGGTATTCGCACGTTCGACGACCAGGCGATCGCCCTCACCGGCGGTCGCCTTTCGCGTTCCGTCGGCAGGGCTCGACAGACGAGGGGCCACCGCGGTGGAGACCGTCCAGCAGAAGCCGCTGACCAGCGAGTTCGTGACCGCCGGGGGAGTGCGGGTGCGCCGCGTCGCCACCCCGGTCGACCCCGAGCGCAAGTCCGCCGTGCTCAACGCGCTCGTCGCCGCCGTGGGGGAGCGGCGCGGCGGCGTGCTCAGCTCCGGCATGGAGTATCCGGGCCGCTACAGCCGGTGGCATATGGCCTACGTCGACCCCTGCCTGGAGCTGGTCGCGCGCGGCCGGACCGTCACCGCGCGGGCGCTGAACGACCGCGGCCGGGTGCTGCTGCCCGCCATCGCGTCCGCGCTCGCCCCGGCCGGCGAGACCCGCGCCCGCACCGGTGATCTCGTCGAGGTGTTCGTCCCGCCGACCGACGAGTTCTTCACCGAGGAGCAGCGCAGCCGCCAGCCGACCGTCTTCACCGCCCTGCGCGCCCTGGTCGACCTGTTCCGCTGCGACGACCCGCACCTCGGCCTGTACGGCGCGTTCGGCTACGACCTGTCGCTCCAGTTCGAGCCGCTGCGCACCCGCCTGGAGCGCCCGGACCACCAGCGCGACCTGGTGCTGCACCTCGCGGACGAGATGGTCGTCGTGGACCGCAAGCGCGAGACCTCCCACCGGCTGTCGTACGAGTTCACCGTGGATGGCGCGTCCACCGACGGCCTCGCCCGCGCCACCGAGCCGACGCCGGTGCGCGAGGCGGCCGAGCTGCCGCCCGAGCCCGTCCCCGGCGTGTACGCGCAGATGGTGCGGAACGCCAAGGAGAAGTTCATCCGCGGCGACCTGTTCGAGGTCACGCCCGGGCACGCGATGCACGGCCGCTGCACCAACCCGGCGGTGTTCTTCGAGCGGCTGCGCGAGACCAACCCCGCGCCGTACGAGTTCATGTTCAACCTGGGGGACGGGGAGTTCCTGGTCGGCGCGTCCCCGGAGATGTTCGTCCGGGTGAGCGGCGACCGGGTGGAGACCTGCCCGATCGCCGGGACAATCCGGCGCGGCGAGGACCCGCTGGAGGACGCCGAGCAGATCCGCACGATCCTGGCCTCGGCCAAGGACGAGTCGGAGCTGACCATGTGCACCGACGTGGACCGCAACGACAAGTCGCGGATCTGCGTGCCGGGCAGCGTGAAGGTCCTCGGCCGCCGGCAGATCGAGCTGTACTCGCGGCTGATCCACACCGTCGACCACATCGAGGGGCGGCTGCGGCCCGGCTTCGACGCCCTGGACGCCTTCCTCACCCACATGTGGGCCGTCACGGTCACCGGCGCGCCCAAGACCTGGGCGATGCAGTTCATCGAGGACCACGAGGACGCGCCGCGCCGCTGGTACGGCGGCGCGGTCGGCTGCGTCGGCTTCGACGGGTCGATGAACACCGGCCTGACGCTGCGCACCGCGCAGATCCGCGACGGGGTGGCGACCGTCCGGGCGGGCGCGACGCTGCTGTTCGACTCCGACCCCGACGAGGAGGAGCGCGAGACGCACCTGAAGGCGAGCGCGCTGCTGCGGGCGCTGGCCGCGTCCGAGGGGCCCGCCGGGCAGGCGTTCACCGCCGCCGAGGACGAGCCGGAGAAGGCGGGCGAGGGCATGAAGGTGCTGCTCGTCGACCACGAGGACTCCTTCGTCAACACCCTGGCCGACTACTTCCGGCAGCAGGGCGCCGACGTGGTGACGCTGCGGCACGGGTTCCCGGTGCGGCTGCTGGACGAGCACGCCCCCGACCTGGTGGTGCTGTCGCCCGGTCCGGGCCGTCCGGGCGACTTCGCGACCTCGGCGCTGCTGGACGAGCTGGATGCGCGCCGCCTGCCGGTCTTCGGCGTCTGCCTCGGCCTGCAGGCGATGGTCGAGCACGCGGGCGGGGAGCTGGCGCTGCTGCCCGAGCCCGCGCACGGCAAGCCGGGCCAGGTCGAGGTGACCGGCGGGGAGCTGTTCGCCGGGCTGCCGGAGGGCTTCACCGCCGCCCGCTACCACTCCCTGCACGCCACCCCCGACCGGGTGAAGGACTTCCAGGTCACGGCCGTCCTCGGGGACGTGGTGATGGCGATCGAGGACCCGCTGCGCAAGCGCTGGGCGGTGCAGTTCCACCCCGAGTCGATCCTGACCGCGCACGGCCGCGCCGGGCACCGCGTCGTCGCCAACGCGCTGCGACTCGCCCGCAATACCTGACCCAGGCTGTCAGCCTTTCCTGCCAGCGTAGGACGCATGACGACGAACACGCTGGCAGGAAAGGTCGCTCTGGTCGCGGGCGGCACGCGCGGCGCGGGCCGGGGCATCGCGACCGAGCTCGGCGCGCTGGGCGCGACGGTATACGTGACGGGCCGGACGACCCGCGCCGGACGGTCGGAGATGGACCGTCCGGAGACGATCGAGGAGACCGCCGAACGCGTCACCGCGGCGGGCGGCGAGGGCATCCCGGTCAAGGTGGACCACCTGGACCCGGCCCAGGTCGAGGCGCTGGTGAAGCGCATCGACACCGAGCAGGGGCGGCTGGACGTCCAGGTCAACGACGTGTGGGGCAGCGACCACCTCTTCGAGTTCGGCAAGAGGATGTGGGAGCAGAACCTGGACAACGGGCTGCGGCTGCTGCGGCTCGCGGTGGACACCCACGTGATCACGAGCCATTTCGCGCTGCCGCTCCTCACCCGCAACCCGGGCGGGCTGGTCGTGGAGATCACCGACGGGACGGCCGACTTCAACGCGACCTACCGGGCCGAGTGCGGCGCGTTCTACGACGTGGCGAAGTGGTCGGTGCTGCGGCTCGCCACCGCGCAGGCGCACGAGATCGGCCCGCTCGGCGGGACGGCCGTGGCGGTCACGCCCGGGTTCCTGCGGTCCGAGGCGATGCTGGAGAACTTCGGCGTCACCGAGCAGAACTGGCGCGACGGCGCGAAGAAGGAACCGTCCTTCGCGGTGTCGGAGACGCCGACGCTGGTCGGGCGGGCCGTCGCGTCCATCGCCGCCGACCCGGACAAGGCCCGCTGGAACGGCCAGTCCTTGGAGAGCGG
Source organism: Actinomadura rupiterrae (assembly GCF_024172125.1). GTDB lineage: Bacteria > Actinomycetota > Actinomycetes > Streptosporangiales > Streptosporangiaceae > Spirillospora > Spirillospora rupiterrae. The sequence continues at coordinate 252,857 of NZ_JAMZEA010000013.1, read as the reverse complement.
CTTCCTGGCCAGGGAGTACGGCTTCACCGACTCGGACGGCAGCCAGCCGAACGTGTGGCCGTTCATCCGCAAGATGATCGCCGGAGAGGACCCGGGCGACCCCGAGGACTACCGATAGAGGTGACCCTGGCTCAATAGAGGTGACCCTGGCTCAGCGGTAGAGGGCGGCTGCGCGCTCGGCGGTCTCGGCCATCCGGGCGCGCAGCTCCGCCGGTTCCAGCACCTCGACCTCCGGGCCGAGGGCGAGCAGCTGGGAGAACGCCACCTCCAGCGACTCCACCGGCAGGACGGCCGTGACCCAGCCGTCCGCACCGGTCCGCTGGGCGGCCTGCTCCGCGCGGTCGGCGGCCTCCAGACCCAGGTGGAACTTCAGCGAGCGCAGCCCGGCGGGGCTGAGCCGGACGGTCACCTCGTCGTGCAGCATCCCGCGCAGGAACGCCGCCGTGCTGTCCCGCCAGAACCCGGCCAGGTCGAACGCCTCGTCCCGGGCGAAGTGCTCGTCCAGCGGCCGGACGGCGGTGATCCGGTCCACCCGGTAGGTGCGGTGGCCCCGTCCGATCCCCGCGACCAGGTACCAGCCGCCGTTCTTCAGCACCAGCCCGTACGGCTCGACGGTCCGGACGACCTCCTCGCCGCCGCGCCGGTACCGGATCTCGACCCGCTCGTCGGTCCAGACGGCGCGGGCGAGGTCGCGCAGCGGCGCGGGCGGCGTCGCGTCGCCGAACCAGCCCGGCGCGTCCAGGTGGAAGCGCTGCCCGGCGCGCAGCGGCGCGTCCTGGAGCACCGAGGGCAGCGCGGCCCGGACCTTCAGCTCTGCGGTGGCGACCGCGTCCGCCAGGCCCATGTCCCCGGCCGGGCCGCGCAGGCCCGCCAGGAACAGCGCCTCGGCCTCCTCGCGGGTCAGCCCGGTCAGCCGCGTCCGGTAGCCGCCGACCAGCCGGTACCCGCCGCCCGGCCCCCGGTCGGCGTACACCGGCACCCCGGCCGCCGACAGCGCCTCGATGTCCCGGTAGACCGTCCGCTCCGACACCTCCAGCTCGCCGGCCAGCTGGGCGGCGGTCATCTCGCCCCGCGACTGGAGCAGCAGGACCAGGGAGATCAGCCGGGACGCGCGCACGAGCCCATTCTGACAAGTTCGTGGCAGATACCGCGCCTCGCGGTGTACCCGGAGGTCGCGGCGCTGTTACGGTCCAGGCCATGCTGACCGAGGACACCCCCGTCCACGCGTTCATCGACGCCCTGCCGAAGGTGGAGCTGCACGTCCACCTGGTGGGCTCGGCGTCGGTGCCGACCGTCCTGGAGCTGTCGAACCGGCACCCCGACGGCGGCGTCCCCACCAACGAGGACGAGCTGGACGCCTTCTACACCTTCCGCAACTTCGCCGACTTCGCCCGCGTGTACCTGGCGGTGTCGGACCTGGTGCGCACCCCCGAGGACGTGGCGACGCTCGTGCTCGGCGCGGCCCGCGACCTGGCGGCGCAGAACGTGCGGTACTTCGAGCTGACGGTCACGCCCTACAGCCACCAGCGCGTCGGCATGCCGATGCCCGCGATCACCGAGGCGCTGGACGACGCGGCCCGCCGCGCCCGCACCGAGCACGGCGTCCGGCTGGCCTACATCTTCGACATCCCCGCCGAGTTCGGCGCGGACGCCGCGCGCGGCACCGCCGAGCACGCCGTCCAGCACCCGCCGGAGGCGCTGGTCGGGTTCGGCATCGGCGGCATGGAGGAGGTGCGCCCCGCGCACCGGGACGCCTTCCGCGACGCCTTCACCGCCGCCCGCGCCGCCGGGCTGCGCAGCCTCCCGCACGGCGGCGAGATGACCGGCCCCGAGACGATCTGGGAGTGCCTGGACCACTACGGCGCCGAGCGCATCGGGCACGGCATCAACTGCCTGGCCGACCCCGAGCTGGTGGCGGTGCTGCGCGACCGGCAGATCCCGCTGGAGGTCTGCCCGACCTCCAACGTCCGCACCGGCCAGGTCCCCGACCTCGCCTCGCACCCGCTGCCGCGGCTGCTGGAGGAGGGCCTGTTCGTCACGCTGAACAGCGACGACCCGCCGATGTTCGACACCACGCTGACCGGCGAGTACCGCGTCGCCGCCGACGTGTTCGGGATGGGCGTCGCCGACCTGGCCGGGCTCGCCCGCAACGCCGTCACCGCGTCCTGCCTGGACGCCGCGGACCAGAAGGTGATCCTGGACGAGATCGACGCCGTCGCCACGTCCTGACCGCGACCGCGTCCTGACCGCGGCCGCGACCGGACGGGCGGCGGGTCAGCCCCAGGCCATCCGCCGCCACGGGCTCGCCGGATCGGTGGTCAGGATGCGGTGGCCCTCCAGCGAGCGCAGGTACCAGTCGCCGAACTCGCCGTCGTCGAAGCGCAGCATCCGGCCCAGGATGTACCCGGCGGAGAACTCCTCCCAGGAGTCGTAGGTGCGGTAGGCGCGGTACCCGGCGGTCAGCGAGCAGTCCTGGGCGGCCTCACCGTCGCAGTACCCGGCGTTGAGGCCCCACCGGGCCATGTTCACCGCCCGGCCGAAGTCGTAGCCGTAGACGCTGGACACCTGGCCGTGCGGGCGCAGCAGGCCGTCCTTGCGGAACCGCTCCTCGTACCGGCGGACCTGGTCCGCGACCTCCTCCAGCGCCGCGACGGTCTTGGCGGAGATGTCGCGCTCGCCGCACCAGCGGCGGATCTCCCGCGTCCAGCCCTCGGTGTCGGGACGGCGGCAGTCCAGCACCACCTGGATCGCCGGGTCGCTGTTCTCGGCGTCCAGCAGCTTGTCGATCTGCTCCCGCCAGCTCTCCGGGTCGGTGACGTCCCAGTCGCGGGCCAGCAGCTTGCGGTTCTCCTCCGGGCCGTCCGGGTCGAACAGGGTGTTCCACGGGACGCCGTTCCCGACCGCCAGGTGCGCGCCGACCGCGAGGGCGTGCGCGAGCTTGCCCCACGCGGGCGCCTCCGGGTCGGTGATCAGCACGTCGTGGTCGCGGTCGGGGCGGCGCTCGGCCTCCGACAGCATCTCGGCGACCCGGCGGTAGGCGTCGCCGCCGTGCACCAGCCGCGCCAGCAGGTCGCGCAGGGGGCCCGCGGCGTCCCGGCCGGCGTCCCGCAGGATCAGCCGCGCCGCGCGCACCGCCGCCTGCTCGGCCCGCACGGTGTCGCCGCCCGCCTGGAACGCCGCCATCGCCGCCCACGCCCGGCGCGCCGCCTCGCCGGTGACGCCCGCCTCGGCGAGCACCTCGGCGGCGGTCGCGGCCAGCTCCGCACCCGCCGGTCCCGGCGGCAGGGACGCGGCGGCCTGCTCGGCCGCCATCAGGATCTCCAGCGCCCGGTCGGTGCGGCCCTGCACCGCCAGCGCGCGTGCTTGATGAGCCCGCGCCAGCACCGCCATCGGCAGCTCGCGCCGCTCCTCCAGCACGGCCGCCGCCTCCGCGTAGGCCGCGGCCGCCTCGTCAGTGCGACCCGTCCGGTCGTACCGCCGCGCCCGCTCCAGCAACGCCCGTGGGTCGATCATGACGGTCAGCGTATCGGCAGCGCCCGCACCTCCACGCGCGTGTCGTGGAACACCGGGCCCGCGCCGAGGTCGGTCGCACGCTCGGCCACGACCGCGTTGGCGTTCGCGCCGCCCGACAGCCTGGGCCAGTGGCCCTTGGTCGTCGCCGCGACACCCGGCCTGACCTCGTCGGTCACCGCCACGACCCCCTCGAACGCGCCGCGCTCGTTGGAGATCCGCACCCGGTCGCCGTCGTGCAGGCCGCGCGCGGACGCCTCGTCCGGATGCAGCCGCACGACCGGCCCGCCGTCCGCGCGGCGCCGCAGCTCGGCGTTCTCGCCGAACATGCTGTTGAGGAAGAAGTGCGAGGCCGCCGAGATCAGGATCAGCGGGTAGCGCTCGGCGCGCTCCGCGTCCGCGCCCTCGGCGGACGGCACGTACCCCGCCAGCGGATCGTGCCCCAGCGCCGCCGCGGTCTCCGACCGGAACTCCAGCCGCCCGGACGGGGTGGGGAAGCCGTCGGCGTACGGGACGAACGGGTCGGGCACCGCCAGCCGCACGAACCCTTCCTTCTTCAGCCGGTCGAGCGTGATCCCCGCGAGGTAGGGGTGCCCGCCGGACAGCGCCTGCTCGGCCAGCTCCTCATCGGAGTCGAACAGCGCGGGCTCGGTCAGGCCCATCCGGGTCGCGATCCGCCGGAACGTCTCGGTGGTCGGCAGGCACTCGCCCGGCGGCGCGACGGCCGGCTCGTTCCATGCCACGTAGAGGTGCCCGTAGCCGTCGTGCAGGTCGGCGTGCTCGTGCTGCATGGTCGCCGGCAGGACGATGTCGGCGTAGGCGGCGGTGTCGGTGGGGAACTGCTCCAGGACGACGGTGAACAGGTCCTCGCGCGCCAGGCCCTGCCGCACCCGGTTCTGGTCCGGGGTGCTGGCCACCGGGTTGGCGGCGATCACGAACAGCGCCTTGACGGGCGGGTCGTCCAGGTCGAGCAGGCCCTCGGCCAGCCGCGACATCGACAGCCGCCGCACCGGGCCGGGCCGCAGGTCGTCGCGGTGCAGCGCCCGCTTGTTCAGCGGGATGTGCCCGGAGGTGGAGTAGGTCAGGCCGCCGCCGCGCAGCTTCCAGTCGCCGGTGAGGCCCGGCAGGCACGCGAGCGTCCGCAGGGCCGTCCCGCCGCCGCCGTGCCGCTGCAACCCCTGGGTGGCGCGGATCGCGGTCGGACGCGTCCGGGCGATGCGCTCGCCCAGCGCGACGATCCGCTCCGCCGGGACCCCGGTGATCGTCGCGGCGACGCCGGGCGGGAACGCGGCGATCCGCTCGCGGAACTCCTCCCAGCCGAGCGTGTGCGCGCGCAGGTACTCCTCGTCCTGCGCGCCCAGCCCGACGATCACGTGCATGAGGGCCAGCGCCAGCGCCGCGTCGGTGCCCGGCAGCGGCGCCAGGTGCTCGTCGGCCTGCTTGGCGGTGCGGGTCGCCACCGGGTCGATCGCGACCACGTGGGCGCCCTCGCGCCGCGCGGCCTGCACGAACTTCCACATGTGGTGCCCGCTGGTGAGGGTGTTGGTGCCCCACAGGATGATCAGCCTGCTGTGCGCCAGGTCCTCCGGGTCGATCCCGCCCGGCGACCCGACGGCCAGCTCCAGCCCGGCGTTGCCGGCGGCCGAGCACAGGTCGGCCCGGTGCGCCGACGCGCCGAGCACGTTGAACAGCCGCTGCCCGGCCTGGCCCTCCAGCCCCTGGACGTAGCCGAGCGTGCCCATGCCCCAGTACGGCCAGACGGCCTCGCCGCCGAACTCCTCGATCACGCCGCCGACCCGGGTCGCGATCTCGTCCAGCGCCTCGTCCCAGGAGATCCGCTCGAAGCGCCCCTCGCCCTTGGCCCCGACGCGCCGCATCGGGTGCAGGATCCGGTCGTCCTGCCCGGCCCGCTCCAGCCACCGGTTCACCTTGGTGCACAGGGCACCCCGCGTGTAGGGGTGCGCCGGGTTCCCGCGCAGCCCGACCGCCTGCCCGTCGCGGACGGTCACCACCCACGAGCATCCGTCCGGGCAGTCCAGCGGGCAGGCTCCCAGCACCTTCAGCTCCGACATCGGCGACCGACCCCTCCTGAACACGGAGTTCCCCACCAGTCTGGGGCATCGGCGCCAGGACCGACACCATGCGACGCACGTGACATCCGCCCCGGCCCGGGTGTGATCGTGCCCACAGGGGGCGGGCCGTCCTGCGGGTTCGTCCGGACCGGCGGCGGATTGGGGCTGGGCAGCGGCGGGGCGATGGGGGAGGGTGCGGGCATGCCGGAGATCAGGATTTCGCGCGAACTGCCCGCCTACCTCGCCGTGCCCGAGGGCGAGGGGCCGTGGCCTGCGGTGGTCATCTTGTTCGAGTCGTTCGGCGACAACGCGGACATGCGCGCCCAGGCCGACCGGTTCGCGGCGCGCGGCTACCTGGCGGTGCTGCCGGACCTCTACGGCGGGCGGCACTGGGTCCGCTGCGTCCGCAAGACCTTCCGGGACCTGCTGGCGCGGCGCGGACCCACCTTCGCGCACATCGAGGCGGCCCGGAGGTGGGCGGCCGAGCGGGACGACTGCACCGGCCGGGTCGGGGTCGTGGGGTTCTGCATGGGCGGCGGGTTCGCGCTGGTCGCGGCGGCGAAGCTGGACTTCCAGGCGGCCGCGGTCAACTACGGGATCGTGCCGCGGCACGCCGAGCGGGTGCTGGAGGGCGCGTGCCCGATCGTGGCGACCTACGGCGGCGAGGACCGGACGCTGCCGGGCGCGGCGGCCAAGCTGGAGCGGGCGCTGAACCTGCTGGACGTCCCGCACGACGTGAAGGAGTACGCCGGCGCCGGGCACAGCTTCCTCACCGAGTCGGACGAGATGCTCCCGCGGCCGCTGTACGCGGTCGGGCGGGTCACCTTCGGCATCGGGAAGGGCAAGGAGCGGGCGCCGGAGGCGTGGGAGCGGATCCTCGGGTTCCTGGACGGACGCCTCGAAAACGGATCTACAACGTAAAGGGCGGGTGCACGTTCAGCCGCCGGAGACGGCAGGCAGGACGTGCAGCTCGGCTCCGTCGTCGAGCGGTGTGGCCGTCCCGGCGAGGTCGCGGATGTTGTCGGAGCCGACGAAGACGTTGACATGCGGGCGCAGCGCCCCGGTCTCGTCGCGGACGCGGCGCCCGACGGCGGGCAGGGCCCCGGCGAGCGCGGCCAGCGCGTCGCCGACCGTGGCGCCTGGCGGGAGGTCCAGCGGGACGGCGGCGGGCGCGCCCGCGATGTCGCGCAGCGCGCCCGGCAGCCGGACGGTCACCTTCACCGCGTCACCGCGCGCACGCACAGGACGTCCGGGAGGTGCCGGGCGACCTCGGTCCAGCTCTCGCCGTCGTCGCGGGAGGCGTAGACCCAGCCGTCGCGGGTGCCGAAGTAGATCCCGGCCGGGTCGAGGGTGTCGGCGCACATCGCGTCGCGCAGCACCGAGGCGTAGCAGGGGCTTTCGGGCAGGCCCTTGTCGAAGGCCCGCCAGGTCGCGCCCGCGTCGTCGGAGCGGTGCACCAGGTAGCGGTGCCCGGCGGGCGAGCGGTCGATGTCGGCGTTGAGCGGCAGGACGTAGAGGGTGTCCGGCCGGTGCGGGTGGACGACCAGGGGGAAGCCGAAGTCGGCCGGCAGGCCGGCGTCGACGCGGGTCCAGGCGGCCCCGGCGTCGTCGCTGCGGTAGACGCCGCCGTGGTGCTGCAGGAACATCCGCTCCGGACGGCTCGGGTGCAGGTCGACCTTGTGCACGCACTGCCCGAACTCGGGCGGCGGGTCCGGCAGGAACGCGGCGGTGATGCCGTGGTTGCGGGCCGTCCAGGTCGTCCCGCCGTCCGTCGTGCGGTAGACGCCGCCGGCGGAGATCGCGACGGTCACGGTCGCCGGGTCGGCCGGGTCGGGCAGGACGGTGTGCAGGCACATCCCGCCCGCGCCCGGCTGCCAGGACGGCCGGTGCGGATGGTTCCACAGGCCCTCGACCAGGCTGAACGTCAGGCCGCCGTCCTCGGAGCGGAACAGCGCTGCGGGCTCGACGCCGGCGTAGACCACGTCCGGTTCGGTGGGGGAGTACCGGAGCTGCCAGATGTCGCGCAGCGCGGCGCCGGTGTCCTCGGGGAAGGCGACCGGGGCGGTGCCGGCGTCGCGGGCGGGCTCGGTCCAGGTGCGTCCGAGGTCGTCGGAGACGGCGAGGGACACGCCCCAGAACGGGTTGTGGACGGCGGCGAGCAGGCGCCCGGTGCGCGGGTCGGCCGCTACGGCGGTCACCGGCATGGTGGCGAACCGCAGCGGGTCGGCGTCCCAGCCGCCGTCCGCGCGGGGCCGCGCGACGACCATGCCCTTGCGGGTCCCGATGACGAGTGCGAGGTCGGCCATGGGCCCTCCCGTGCGTGTCCTCCGTGGCTGGTGCCCCTTGGTGGATGCTCGCATGCGGAGCGTCACGGCGCACCCAAAACAGCCGAACAGGTGTGCGAAGAATCCGGGATTCCGGCGGACGTGCGGAAGCCGCATTACCCCGCAGGTCATCGTCTTGGTGACATTCCTGTCGGTAGCGTTCGAGGCGTGATGACGACCACCGCGCACCCCGAGACCCTGTCCTCCTCCTACGGCGACGTCCGGCCGATCGGCGAGCAGTTGCGCGCCTGGCGGCAGCGGCGCCGGCTGAGCCAGCTGGAGCTGGCGTCGGAGGCGGACGTGTCGACCCGGCACCTGAGCTTCGTCGAGACCGGCCGCTCGGCGCCCAGCCGCGAGATGGTGCTGCGGCTGGCCGAGCACCTGGACGTCCCGCTGCGCGACCGGAACCTGCTGCTGGTGGCGGCCGGGTTCGCGCCGGTGTACGCCGAGACGCCGATGGAGGAGCCGCGCATGGACGCGGTGCGCGGCGCGCTGCGGCAGGTGCTGGACGGCCACCAGCCCTACCCGGCGGTGGTGGTGGACCGCTTCTGGAACCTGGTGGACGCCAACGACGCAGCGTCGATCTTCACCGACCTCGCGCCGCCGCACCTGCTGGAGCCGCCGCTGAACGTGCTGCGCCTCAGCATGCACCCCGACGGCATCGCCAAGTACATCCTCAACCTCGGCGAATGGCGCGCGCACATGGTCGACCGGGTGCGGCGCCACGTCGCGCTCACCGCCGATCCGGCGCTGGAGCGGCTCTATAAGGAACTGCGCGATTTCCCCGGATCGGATCCGCTGGAAGAGGCGGCCGTTCCGTCCACCGGACACGATGTCTTCGTCCCGCTTCGCATCCGGGTGGACGGCACGGACCTGTCGTTCTTCAGCACCATCGCGACCTTCGGCACGCCGGTCGATATCACCGTCGCCGAATTGGCCATCGAGTCGTTCTACCCGGCCGACGCCGCCACCTCCGACTACCTGCGGTCCCGCGCCGGCTGGTGAGGGTCAGGTCGCCTCGGGTTCGTTGACGGGGACCGTCGCCGCGGGCTCCGGCTCCGGCTCCGAGGCGGCCTCGCGGGGTGCGGCGTGGCCGGCGACGGGGCAGCTGGCGGGCGGGGTGCGGTCGCGGGCGCGGCGGGCGAGCCGCTCGCGCTGCTCGGTTTCCAGGAGGTCGTGGTGGATGCGCTCGGGCGGGACGCCGAGCCGCTCCAGCGCGGCGGTGGTGGTGCGGATCATGGCGGGCGGGCCCGCGACGTAGGCCTCGTGCTCGGACCAGTCGCGGAACCGGTCGAGGACCTCGGCGGCCGTGCCGTGCAGCGTCTTGGCCCCGACCGGTCCGTCGCGGCGCGGGTCGTCCGACAGGACCGGGACGACGCGCAGCCGCGGGCAGGACGATTCGAGCAGCCGCAGTTCGGCCAGGTCGTACAGGTCGCGTTCGGTGCGGGCGGCGAACAGCAGGTGCACCTCGCGGTGCCCTCCGGCGGACGCGGCCTGCTCGGCGATCGCCTTGAGCGGCGCGAGCCCGGTGCCGCCCGCCACCAGCAGCAGGTCGCGCCCGGAGTCGGCCGGCCGCGCCTCCACGGGCCGCGCCTTGCCGGACGGCGTGCCGGTGGGCCGGGGCTGGGCGGGAGGTGTCAGCGTGGACGGTGTTTGCGTGGACGGTGTCTCGGTGGGGAGTGTCATGGCGCCGAGCGCCGGGCCGAGCAGTACGGTGTCGCCGGCGGTGGTGTGCCGGACGAGCGTGCCGCTGACCCAGCCGCCGGGGACGGCCCGGACGTGCAGCCGGAGCATGCCGTCGGCGCGCGGCGCGTTGGCGATCGAGTACGGCCGCCAGACGCGCGGCCAGCGCGCGGTCTGGACGGTGATGTACTGCCCGGCCGCGAACCGCAGCGGCTGGCTCGGCCGCAGGGTCAGCACGGCGATGTCGGGAGCGCGGCGCTCGTGCTCCACGACCTCGGCGACCCACCAGGGCGGGGCGTCGGACGCGTCGCGCTCGGCCGCGGCGATCATGATCTCGGCGGCCGCGCCGAACGCGCCGGTCCAGGCCGCCTCGGTCTCGGCCGTCCAGGCGTCGCCGGAGAAGCGGCGCAGCGTGGCGAGCAGCGCCGCGCCGACGGCGGGGTAGTGCTCGGGCCGGACGCCGAACTTGCGGTGGTCGCGCCCGAGCTGGCTCAGGTAGTGGGCGAGGGAGTCGGGGCTGTCCAGGCTCCACACCAGCGTGGTGAGCGCGTGGAACAGCCGGTCGCGTTGCAGGTCCATCGCGGGCGGGAACAGTGTGCGCAGGCGCGGATTCTCGGCGAATAGCCGGCCATAGAAATAGGCGGTGGCGCGTTCGCCGTCCGGTTCGATGTGCGTGAAGCTCTCTTTGACGATCCGGGGTTCCAGGGACATTTGCCAGACTCGCCCCCCAGGTGCATTTTTTTGCCGGTCACCGATGTTCCCCGGCGCTTCGGGCGCCCTCGGCGTTGTCCGACTCTCCGAGATTCTCGCACCGGAGGGCGGGTTTTCTCAACCGTTTCGCGCCAACTGCCGTGCATTATGTCGAAGCGTAATCGCGCCGTCATTGCCAGTCATCGCCGATAATGGTTTTCGGAGATGAATACTGATCGGTATTCATCCGCTGGGGGCGGGTACTTCACAGCGGTATCCGCAAGCCGTCAAGGGATTCGGAGATTTCCCGGCGGCCGCCGCCCGCGCGGATAAGTCCGCACTATCGGTGCGTGATTCTCTACCCGAACCGCAGGTTGCGGATTATTTGCCCAACGCGCCCCGTAACCACCATCGCGGCCGACCGCCCCGCCCGCACGCCGACCGGCCCGTCCGCCGAGCCGCCGCCGGGACGTCCCGGGACGTGGGGACCGTGCGGCACGGCGGCCGAGACGGGAAGGCGGATCCGCGGCTGGACCGGTGTATGGGGCGTTGGCCTGCGGAAACCAGGCGGATGAGGCAAGCTGGCGCGGTAGCCGGGCCTACTGGGGGTGGACGGCCGACTACGGGCATGCAGCATCATGGCCCAGCGAAAGCGGAATATCGCCGCACTCCGGGATGGCGCAGACGTCCCGGAGGCAGGGAGGGAAACCGCGCATGGTGGACACGACAGGGCATGCCGCCGGGGACGAACCGTCCGGCGGACGGCGCGCAGGCGACCAGCGGCCAGGCGACCAGCGGCCCGCAGACCAGCGGCCAGGCGACCAGCGGCCCGCAGACCAGCGGCCCGCAGACCAGCGGTCCGCGGAACGGCGGTCTGCCGAGCAGCGCCCGGGGGAGCGGGGGCCGCGGCCACCGCTGATCGGGATCACGACGTACCTGGAACCGGCGCGCTGGGGCGTGTGGGTGCGCGAGGCGGCGGTGCTGCCGGCCGGGTACGTCCGGTCGGTGGAGCGGGCGGGCGGCGTGCCGGTGCTGCTGCCGCCCACCGGCAGCCTGCGCGGTGTCGCGGCGCTGGTGGACGGCCTGGACGGGATCGTGTTCGCCGGCGGCGCGGACGTCGACCCCGAGCTGTACGGCGCGGACCGGCACGCCGAGACCGGCGCGCCGCAGCCGGGCCGCGACCGGTTCGAGCTGGCGCTGGTGCGCGCCGCGATCGACGCCGACCTGCCGTTCCTGGCGATCTGCCGGGGCATGCAACTGCTCAACGTCGCCCGCGGCGGCGGGCTGGTCCAGCACCTGCCGGACGCGGTCGGGCACCGCGGGCACGCGCCCGACATCGGCGTGATCGGCCGGCACCGCGTCCGGATCAGCCCGACCAGCACGGTCGGGAAGATCCTCGGCGATGTCGCGGACGTCCCGACCTACCACCACCAGGCCGCCGACCGGCTCGGCAAGGGCCTGGCCGCGGTCGCCTGGGCCGACGACCAGGTGGTGGAGGCGGTCGAGCTGCAGGGCCACCGGTTCGGCCTGGCCGTCCAGTGGCATCCGGAGGAGGGCGACGACCGGCGGCTGTTCGAGGCCCTGGTCGCCGAGGCGACCGGCCGCTGAGCACGATCGCGCCGGGCGGCCCGGAAGCGGTTGGGCCCCGGGTCGGCGGGGAAGGCGTTGAGGACCGTCGTCGATCCGGGAGGGTGCCGCGTGCCGCTCGATCCGTCCACCGAACGCTTCCTCGCCGGCCTGCGCGGGCCGGGTGAGGACCCCTGGACGATCGAGGAGATGCGGCGGCTGAGCGATCTGCGGTTCCCGGTCGAGCGCCGGGAGCTGCCGCACGTGGCGGACCTGGCCGTCCCCGGCGCGGACGGCGCGGTCCCGGTCCGCCTCTACCGTCCCGCGCCGCGCGCCCGGGGTCCGCTGCCGGCGCTGGTCTACCTGCACGGCGGCGGCTGGGTGCTGGGCGGCATCGAGAGCGTGGACCAGGCCTGCCGCGACCTGGCGGCCGAGATCGGCTGCGCGGTGCTGAGCGTGGGGTACCGGCTGGCGCCCGAGCACCCGTTCCCGGCTGCGGTCGAGGACGCCTGGACGGTCGTCGAGGCCCTGTCCCGCGATCCGGAGCGGTTCGACGCCGATCCGGGCGCTATCGCGGTCGCCGGGGACAGCGCGGGCGGCAACCTGGCCGCCGTCGTCGCGCTGCTGGCCCGCGACCGCGGGGTCCGCCTCGTCCACCAGCTGCTGGTGTACCCGGTGACCGACACCTCCACCGACACCGCGAGCTGGGACGCCTACGGCGAGGGGTACGGCCTGGATGCCGCGACCCTGCGCCGGTTCGCCGCGCTGTACCGCGCCGGGGCCGACCCGGCCGATCCGCGGCTGGCGCCGCTGCGCGCGCCCGACCTGTCCGGGCTGGCCCCCGCGACGGTGATCACCGCCGACCACGACATCCTGCGCGACGAGGGCGAGGCGTACGCGCGCCGCCTGGAGCTGGCGGGCGTCCAGGTGTCGCACCGCCGCTACCCGGGCACGATCCACTCCTTCTTCCTGCTGCCGGAGATCTTCCCGGCCGGGCTGGAGGCCCGGGCGTTCGCGGTGCGGCGGCTGCGCTCGGCCTTCGCGGCGGTGCCCCGCTGACGGGCGGCCGTGGGACGATCGGCCGTGCGTGATCGGGAGGCCGGACGGCCGCACGAAGGGCACTCGTGGGAGGACTGCGCGGATGACGACCAACGCGACCGGGGAAGCGCGCTATGACTGCTATGAGCGGCTGAAACTGGACTGGGCCGCGCCGCGCGTGCTGCGCGTGACGCTCAGCGCGCCGGGACGCCTGAACGCCGTGGACGCCACCGGGCATGGCGAGCTGGCCGAGATCTGGCGGGACGCCGACACCGACCCGGCGGTCCGCGCGATCCTGATCCGCGGCGAGGGGACGGCCTTCTCGGCGGGCGGCGACCTGTCCATGATCGAGGAGATGATGGACGACCACGCCGCCCGCGTCCGCATCATGCGCGAGGCCCGCGACATCGTGATGAACGTGGTGAACTGCGGCAAGCCGGTGGTCAGCGCGGTGCAGGGACCGGCGGTCGGCGCGGGGCTGGCGGTCGCGCTGCTGGCCGACATCTCGGTGGTGGGCCGCACCGCGAAGATCATCGACGGGCACACCCGGCTCGGCGTCGCGGCGGGCGACCACGCGGCGCTGGTGTGGCCGCTGCTGTGCGGGATGGCGAAGGCCAAGTACTACCTGCTGCTCAACGACACCCTTTCCGGCGAGGAAGCCGAACGTATCGGCCTGGTCAGCCTGTGCGTGGACGACGCGGACGTGCACGAGCGCGCCCTCTCGATCGCCACGCGCCTCGCCGAGGGCGCGCCGGAGGCGCTCGCGTCCACCAAGCACGCCCTCAACAGCTGGCTGCGGCTGGCGCAACCGACCTTCGACGCGTCGCTGGCGATGGAGTTCCTCGGGTTCGCCGGGCCCGACGTCCGCGAAGGCGTGGCCGCATTGCGCGAGAAGCGCCCGCCGAAGTTCGACTGAGCCGGTTCGACCGGTTCAGGCGTTCGACCGGTTCAGGCGTTCGGCCGGGTCAGGGGAGCAGGCCGAGGCGCCGGGCCTCGTTCACCGCCTGGAGCCGGTCGCGGTAGCCGAGCTTGTCGTAGACGTGCTCCAGGTGCTTGCCGACCGTCCGGACGCTGATGCGGCGCAGCGTCGCGATCTGCCGGGCGGTCAGGCCGTCGGCGAGCAGGGTCAGGACGTCCAGCTCGCGCTCGGTCAGGCCGGCGCGCCGCCGCGCCTCCTCGCGGACGCCGTCCAGGACCGGCCCCGCCGGGCAGGCCAGGTCGAGGACGGTCAGGACGGGCCGCAGCGACCGGACGAGGTCCAGCGCCGCGTCCGGGAAGTCCGATCCTGAGCGGATGAGGTACCAGCCCGCGCCGCGCACCGGCGTGCGCGGTCCGACCGACAGCGCCATGTGGTGCATCAGGCCCATCGGCCGGTAGAACCCCAGGTAGGCGGGGTGGTTGCGCCAATCGCGGGCGGCGATGAGGTCGCTCATCCGCAACGGGTCGGGGTCGTCGGGGCGGTGCTGGTAGTGCCGGATGGTGGGGATGTCGGGCAGCACCGAGGCCAGCCGACGCTCGTCATCGGGGGCCGCCGGGGGATCGCTGCGGATCTCGGCCGTCCCGGCGGCGAGGTCGACGGCCGCCCAGCCGACCACGTCCGCGCCGATGGCCTCACCCAGGCATGCGGCCACCGCGGCCAGGCACGCGGCCCGGTCGGGGAGCCCGGCGCACTGGTAGCTCAGCTCGCGCGGGTCGAATTTCGGCGTCATCGGGAGCTCCGGCGGGAGCGGGACGTCCGGAGGGGTCAATACGTATTGTTCCCCATGCCGCCGGGAGCAGCGGGTGTCTAGCGTGAGTGGGGCGGGGGCGAAGCGAGGCCGGAATCCCGTGCCGGGGGTTGCGGGGCTCCCGGCACGGGACTCCGGCCTCGGTTCCGCCGCACGCCGCGCGGCCGGCGCGCTAGGAGAAGCGCCTGGCCAGCGCGGCCAGGCCGGTGGCGTAGATGCCGACGGTGAGGGTCTTGGCCATGGCCTCCTCGTCGCCGGCGTCGGCAGAGAAGTCGGCGGACCACTCCACGAACGCCTCGCCGGTGACGGTCACCGGGACGACCCGCAGCGTCGCGCGGCAGCGCCGCACCGGCAGCGGGCACTCCAGCACCTCGTACCGGTAGGTGCGGGCCTGGTCGTCCAGGGCGGTGAGCCTCTCGCGGAACACCGTGTCGCCCGGACCGATGATGCGCCGGACGCAGCCGACCCGGTCGGACGGTCCGCCGTCCTCGATGAGGCCGGTGTCCACGCCCGGCATCCACTCGGCGAGGTTGCCGAAGTCGCGCAGGTAGGCCCACACGCGGTCGGCGGACGCGGGCAGGACGGCGCTGGCGTAGGCGGGCGGCTGCGCGGGCGGCAGCAGGGCCGGGTCGTCCGGCCCCTGGTCCGGTGGCGCGGGCATCGCGCCCGCCGGGTTCGCGGTCGCGCCTGCGCGGCCGGGGTTCGTGCCTGCGCGGTCGGGGTTCGTACCCGCGCGGGTGGGCTTCGTGCCTGCGGGGGTGGAGGGGACGCTGGGCGTGGCGGGCATGGCGGCTCCTGGGGCGGGGCGGGTCGCGGGTGGATCCGGCGGAGTGGATCACCACGGCCCATGCTCCACCGGGGGTGTGATCCAGGCAACAATCGCGGCATCATCGGACGCGTCGCCGAAGCGGTTTCGGCGCCGACGACCGGGAGGACGCCGTGCTGCTCGCCGACCTGGCCCATCGGGGCGCGACGCTGTGGCCGGAACGCACCGCCATCACCGGGAACGGGCACCACCGCACCTACCGTGAGCTGCATGAACGCGCGGAAGCCTGGCGGCGGCTGCTCGCCGGGTCAGGCGTGCGGGCCGGCGACCGGATCGCGCTGCTGTCGGTGAACGTCCCGGACGTGCTGGAAGCGGCGTTCGGAGCGTCCCTTATCGGCGCGGCGGTCGTCCCGCTGAACGTGCGGCTGAGCGCGGAGGAGATCCGCTTCCAGGTGCGGGACGCCGGGGCGCGGCACGCGGTCGTTCACCCCGCGCTGGAACCGCTCGCCCGGTCCGCAGGCCTGCACGCCCTCACCTGCTGGACGATCGGCCCGGAGACCGAAACAGCGCTCAGCCGGGCACCCGCATCGGACCTGCCCCGTCCGGACCCGGACGCGCCGGTGATGCAGCTGTACACCTCCGGGACGACCGGACGCCCGAAAGGGTGCCTGCTGTCGAACCGGGCGTGGGTCGTGGCGTCCTCCAACGTCGTCCAGGCGCTCGGCCTCACCGGCGACGACCGGCTGCTGGGCGCGCTGCCGCTGTTCCACGTCGCCGGATACGGCGCGGCGCTGGCGCAGCTGGCGGTCGGCGGGACGGTCGTGCTGCCGCCCGGCGCGGCGCCCGAGCAGGTCTGGCCGGTCATCGCCGAGCACGGCGTCACCGTCGCGATCTTCCCGACCGGCACCGGCCGCGCCCTGCGCCACGAGGCGGCCGCGCCCGCAACCCTGCGCCTGCTGTTCGGCATCGCCGCCACCGAACGCCCCCGCACGCTGGAGGCGCTGCGCGAGCTGGGCATCGACTACCGCGGCATCTACGGTTCGACCGAGGCCGGGAACTTCGTGTCGATTTCCACGCTCGCCGACGAGCTCGCCCGCCCCGGCA
Organism: Actinomadura rupiterrae; assembly: GCF_024172125.1. GTDB lineage: Bacteria > Actinomycetota > Actinomycetes > Streptosporangiales > Streptosporangiaceae > Spirillospora > Spirillospora rupiterrae. The sequence continues at coordinate 236,377 of NZ_JAMZEA010000013.1, read as the reverse complement.
CGGTAGGGCGCCCGCTCCCGCCCTTCGACATCAGTGTGGACGCCCCGCCCGGCGAGGTCGGCGAGCTGCTGGTGCGCGGCGCGACGCTGATGAGCGGCTATGCGGGCCTGCCGGAGGCGACCGCCGAGGCGCTGCGCGGCGGTTGGCTGCACACCGGCGACCTGCTGCGCCTGGACGTCGACGGCTACCTCTACTTCGTGGACCGCGCCAAGGACATGGTGAAGTCCGGCGGCGAGAACGTCTACAGCGCTGAGGTCGAGCGCGTCCTCGCAGGCCATCCGGCCGTGCTGGACGTCGCGGTCGTCGGCGTCCCCGACCGGCGCTGGGGCGAGGCGGTGAAGGCGCTGGTGGTCGCGCGCGGCGAACTCACGCCCGCCGAGCTGGACGCGCACTGCCGCGGCCGCCTGGGCGGGTTCAAGCGGCCCCGCTGGTACGAGCTGGTCGAGGCGATCCCGCGCAACCACTCCGGCAAGATCCTCAAACGGGAGCTGCGCGCCGCGCACGACCCCGCCAAGGCCGTCCGGATTTCCGAGGACGACCGGATTTCCGGGGACGGCGCAAAGCCCGCCGGCGGCCAGGGCGGCGGCGGTAGCGTGCCGGCATGAACCGGCGGGCGTTCCTGGTGGCCGCCGCCCTGGCGGCCGGCGGTGAGAGCGCGCTCGCGGGCTGCGGCGGGTCGGGCCGGCGGACGGCCCTGCGGCTGGTGACCGGCGAGAAGGGCGGGCCGTACCAGGCCCTTGGGGACCGGTTCGCGGCCGAGCTGCGGCGCGGCGGGTTCGCGGTGACCGTGGTGCCGACCAACGCCAGCGTCCAGAACCTGGAGATGCTCGCCGGCGGACGCGCCGACGTCGGGTTCGCGCTGGCCGACAGCGCCGACCAGGCCGTCCGCGTGGAGCACCGGCAGGTCGCCGCGCTCGCGCGCATGTACATGAACTTCGTGCACATCATCGTCCGCGCCGACTCGCCCGTCACCAGGGTCGCCGATCTCGCCGGACGGCCCGTCTCGCTCGGCGCGGACGGCTCGGGCACCGCCGTCACCGCCGAGCGGATCCTGGCCGTCGCGGGCCTGTCCCGCCCCGCGCACGCCGTCAAGTACGGGCTGGACCGGTCGATCAAGGCGCTGCTGGCCGGCGAGCTGGCGGCGGCGTTCTGGTCGGGCGGCGTCCCGACTCCGGCGCTGACCGCCCTGGCGCAGCGCGTCCGGATCCGGCTCGTCCCGCTGGACGAGGACCTGGTCACCAAGCTGCGCCGGACCTACGGCCCGGTCTACGACCCGGCGGCCATCCCGGTCACCGCCTACGGCGCGTCCGAACCGACCGACACCGTCAGCACCGCCAGCTACCTGATGTGCCGCGTGGCGCTGCCTCGCGACGTCGCGTACCGCGTGACCGAGCGGCTGTTCACCAGCCGCGACCGCCTGGCCGCCCCCGAAGCCCCCGGCGGACGCCTGGACCGCCGCTTCGCCATCGGCACCGGCGCCGTCCCCCTGCACCCCGGCGCCTCCCGCTACTACAAGTCCGTCTTCGGCTAGCCCCCGGGAGCCTGCCAGGGTTGGAAACGGGTCTCCACCACCAGGCCGCGGGGGTGGTTGGGGAGAAGGGTGAGCCGCGCACCGCAGGAGGCGGCCTCGGCGGCGGCGATCGACAGCCCCAGGCCGCTGCCGGGAAGGTCGGCGTGGTCAGGAGCGCGCCAGTAGCGCTCCAGGGCTTTCGCGCGGTCCTCCTCGCTCAGGCCCGGCCCGGTATCGGCGATGCGCAGCACGAGGTCGTCCGCGTCCAGGGTCACCGTGACCGAGCCGCCGGACGGGACGAACTTGTGCGCGTTGTCCAGAACGATCTCGGCGATGCGCGCCGCCGAGCCCGGGACGGCCCGGACGCGCAGGAGCGGTGGCAGCCGCACCGAGAACCCGACCTCCAGAGCGTCGAACACCTCCCGCCAGGCCTCCAGCATCGGTGCCAGCTCGGCGACGATGTCCAGCTCGCTCGCGATCGGCGCCCTGCCCTCGGCCCGGGCGAGTCTCAGCAGGTCGGTCACGATCCTGGCCAGCCGGTTCAGCTCGTCGGCGGTCTCCTCGAACTCCGGCCCGCCCGCCGGCGCCAGGTAGGGGCGCAGGTTCTCCAGCCGGAACATCAGCGCGGCGAGCGGGTTGCGCAGCTCGTGCGAGACGTCGAAGGCGAAGTCGCGGTACCGGGCCATCGCGGCGGCGACCGCCTCGACCATGTCGTTGAACCGCTGCTCCAGCCGGCGCAGCTCCGGCGGGCCGAGGCGCGCGGTGGTCCGCGTCCCGAGCTTGCCCTCGGCGATGCACTGCGTCGCGTCGTCCAGCTCGGTGACCGGCCGCAGGATCCACCAGGCCAGGACGCGCGCGACCAGCACCGCGAAGGCCAGCACGACGAGCCCGGCCAGCAGCAGCGCCGCCCACACCCAGGCGATGTCGGTGCGGGCGTGCGCGGTCGGCGCGAGCAGCAGGACGGCGCCGGAGATCTGCGCGTCCCGCCCGGACGGCTCGGCGATCAGCACGTGCTGCGGCCCGAACGGCGTGAGCGAGGGCAGGGCGTCGGTGGTGCGGCCCGACAGCGCCAGCTCGATCGCCCGGTGGTCCGGGACGAGCCCGCCGCCGGCCCTGGCGACCATGACGCCGTCGCGGTCGCCGATCCACACCGACGCGCCGTACAGCGCGGCGTACCGGGAGATCTCCGGCTGCAGCGACTCGCGGTCGCCGGTGCGCGCGGCGAGGTCGGCCAGCTCGGCGAACCGGGTCGCGTCGGCGCGCCGGTCCAGCAGCAGGCGGCCGGTCCGGTGCGAGGCGTAGGCGCCGCCGAGCGGCACCGCCAGCCCGGCGATGACCAGGACGACCAGGGTGGTGAAGACCGCGACGAGCCGGGTCCTCACGGCGGGCCGTCCCCGAGCCGGTAGCCGGTGCCGACCAGCGTGACGACCAGCCAGCTCCGGTCGGTCTTGCCGCGGATGTTGCGGACGTGCACGTTCAGCGCCCGCGACGCCGACATCGAGGTGTCGCCCCACAGCGCCAGCAGGATCTCCTCCCGCGCGCACACCTCGCCCGGACGGCTCGCCAGCACCGCGAGCACGTCGAACTCGCGGCGAGACAGCGGCACGTCCCGGCCCGCGACCGTCACCCGCCGGGCGGGCACGTCCACCACCACGTCCCCGGCGGTGACCCGCTGCCCCCGCGCCGGCCGCGCGCCGCGCCGCACGACCGCCTGCATCCGCGCGAGCAGCTCGTCCGGGCGGACGGGCTTGACCAGATAGTCGTCCGCGCCGCGGTGCAGCCCCTTCAGCACGTCGCCCGCGCGCGCCGTGACGACGATCAGCGGGACGGTGGAGACCCGCCGCACCTGCTCCAGCGCCTTCAGCCCGTCGCAGTCGGGCAGGCCGAGGTCGAGCAGCACGAAGTCCGCGTCGGCCGCCATCCGGACGCCGTCGGCGGCGGTCCGCGCGTGCCGCACCTCGTACCCGCCGCGCCGCAGGTGCGTGGACAGGGCGGCGGTGAGGCGCAGGTCGTCCTCGACCAGCAGTACCCGCATGGCCGTCAGGCTAGAGGGCCGGACGGGCCGGGCACAGCGCCGTGCCCGCCCGGGTCTCGGCCGTCCGGGGACCGGCCGCCCGGGGCCCGGTGCGGGCGCGGCGTTCGGGGGCGCGGACGATCCGCACCTCGGCGCGGGCCGTCGGCTCCTCCAGGCTGAGGTCGGTGAGCGGCGGGGACGGGGGGAACGGGAGGAGCTCGTCGTCGGGCTCCGGCATGGGGATCACCTCGGCAGGTGAGGCCCCCGCCCGGGGCGGGCGGGGGCGGGGACGGCGCGGACGGGATGTCCGCGCGGCACGGCTACACGCGCGCGGCGGCGGGCTCGGGGGTGTGCTCCCGGCGGGACAGCGCCGAGTCCCGGGTCTCGCGCATGCGGATGTAGACCAGCAGGGACACCGCCGCGCACGCGGCGACGTACCAGAAGAAGCCGGACTCGGCGCCTCCCTTCTTGAACCACAGCGCCACGTACTCGGCGGTCCCGCCGAACAGCGCGTTGGAGATCGCGTAGGGCAGCGCGACCCCGAGCGCCCGCACGTGGGTGGGGAACAGCTCGGCCTTCACCACCGCGTTGATGGAGGTGTAGCCGGTGACGATGACCAGGCCGGTGAGCATGAGCGCGAACGCGCTCCAGAACCCGGACGCGTGGCCGAGCGCGGTCATCAGCGGGACGGTCCCGACCGTCCCGGCGATGCCGAACGCCATGAGCAGCGGCCGCCGTCCGATGCGGTCCGACAGCGCCCCGGCCAGCGGCTGGAGCAGCGCGAACACCAGCAGCGCGAAGAAGCTCACCAGCGACGCGGTGCTCTTGGGCAGCCCGGCGGTGTTGGACAGGTACTTGGTCAGGTAGGTGGTGTAGGTGTAGTAGGCGAGCGTCCCGCCCATCGTCAGCGCGATCACCAGGACGGCCTCGCGGCGGTGCCGGAGCAGCTCGCGGACGCTCCCGCGCTCGGCCGCCGGAGCGTCCTGCGCGCCGGTCTGCTCGGCGAACGCCTCGGTCTCCAGCAGCCGGCGCCGCAGGTAGAAGATGACGGCCGCGCTGAGCGCGCCGACCACGAACGGGATGCGCCAGCCGTAGGACTTCAGCGCGTCCTCGCTCATCGTCCGCTGCAGGACGATCTGCAGCCCGAGCCCGAGCAACTGCCCCGCCGTCATCGACACGTACTGGAAGCTGGAGGCGAACCCGCGCCTGCCGGGCGGTGTCGCCTCGGTGAGGTAGGTCGAGCTGGCCGCGTACTCGCCGCCGACCGACAGCCCTTGCATGAGCCGCGCGACCAGCAGCACCACCGCGCCGAAGTACCCGACCGAGGAGTAGGTCGGGGCGACGGCGATGAGCAGCGCGCTGCCCGACATCAGCGTGACGGTGAGCGTGAGCGCGGCCTTGCGGCCCCGCCGGTCGGCGAACCGGCCGAGCAGCCAGCCGCCGACCGGGCGCATGAAGAACCCGACGGCGAAGATGCCCGCGGTGTTCAGCAGCTGCGCGGTGGCGTTGCCCTTGGGGAAGAACGCCGAGGCGAAGTAGGTGGCGAAGCTGGCGTAGACGAACCAGTCGTACCACTCGACCAGGTTGCCGACCGAGCCGCCGAACACCGCCCGCCACGGGACGCGTGCCGGGCGGTTCCCGGGGCTGGGACGGCTTTCGGGGGTAGGACGGTTCTCGGGGGTGGAGCCGTTCTCGGGGGTGGGAGCGGACACCGTGTGACCTCCTGCGATTCACGGCGTCGGGGGAAACGCCGGTGCTCGGAGCCTCGCGGTGTCCGCGGCCCGGGTCCAGGCTTGGGCGCCCAGACCTAATCCGCCGTTAACACGCCGGAAAGATCGTCCGCCCAGGCCGGAGGGTGCGGACGGCTCGTCCTGGACGGGTCGGTAGGAGCGCGCGGGACGGGTCGGTAGGAGCGGGGGAGGGGTCAGTAGGAGCGGGGGAGGCCGAGTTCGTGCTGGGCGATGTGCGCCAGGACGAGCTCCTCGGCGACCGGGATGTTCTTGGCGATGCGCGCGTCGCGGAACATCCGCGCGATCGGGTACTCCAGGGAGTAGGCCATGCCGCCGAAGGTCTGGAACGCGCGGTCGGCCGCCTGCCACGCCGCGTCCGCCGCGGTGAGCTTGGCGATGTTGGCCTCCGAGCCGCACGGGCGGCCCGCGTCCCAGAGCCAGGCGGCCTTGTAGGTCATCAGCCGGGCCAGCTCGACCTGCGCCTTGATCCGCGCGAGCGGGAACGCGACCGCCTGGTTGGCCCCGATCGGGCGGCCGAACGGGGCGCGGTCGCGGGCGTAGTCGCACGCGGTGTCCAGCACCAGCTCGCCGAACCCGACTCCGCTGGCGGCGGCCAGGATCCGCTCGGGGTTGAGGATGTCCCATAGGACGGCGAAGCCCTCGTCCGGCGTGCCGAGCACGTGGTGGGCGGGGACGCGCACCTCGTCCAGGAACACCATGCTGGACGCGACGGTGTTGGTGCCGAGCTTGGGGATCGGCTGGTAGGTGAGCGTGCCGTCCGCGAGGGCCTGCTTGAGGTCCACCAGCAGGACGGTGAAGCCGTTGGTGCGCGGTCGCGCCTCCGCGGCCGGGATCGTCCGGGTGACCAGCACCAGGAAGTCGGCGCGCTCGACGCCGGAGATCCAGATCTTCTGCCCGGACACCACGTAGTGGTCGCCGTCGCGCCTGGCCTGGGTGGTGATGGCGATCGCGTTGCTGCCCGCGTCCGGCTCGGTGATCGCGAAGCAGGTCTCCAGCTCGCCCGCGGCGATGCGGGGCAGGAACGCGCGGCGCTGCGCCCCGGTGCCGTGCCGGGCGATGGTCAGGCCGCCGAACGCCGGGGTGAGCAGGTACATGAACGAGGCGGCGCCGCCCGCGCCGCCCGCGGCCAGGGTCTCCAGCGCGACGGCCAGCTCCAGCAGGCCCTGTCCGGCGCCGCCGTACTCCTCGGGGATCGCCAGGCTGTGCCAGCCGCCGGCGACCAGCTCCCGCCAGATCTCCTCGGGCCACCGCTTCTCGGCGTCGCAGCGGTCCCAGTACGCCTGGTCGTACTTCCGGGCGATCGCCCGGACGCCCTCCCGCACGGCCGCAGCGCCTTCAGGCAGGTCGAAGTCCACTCGCGCCTCCATCCGACGTCGTCTGCGCCGCCACCGTAGCGCATGGCGTAAGTGGTCACTGACGTCGGGGAGGGGGCGGGCCTAGGCGCGCAGGGTCTTGGCGACGGTGAGCAGGACGGCCGCGTCCTCGGACGCCTCCAGCGAGTGCACCGCGTCCGGGACGACCAGCAGGTCGCCGGTGATGCCGTCCCAGGCGTCGCCGCCGGCGACCAGCCGGACGCGCCCGTGCAGGACGTGCACGGTCGCGTCGCCCGGACCCTCGTGGTCGTCGAGGCGGGTGCCCGCGCGCAGGGCGATGAGGGTCTGCCGGAGCGGGTGCTCGTGGCCGCCGTGCACCGTCTCGGCGGACCGTCCGCTGGACGCCTCGCGGGCCCGGCCGAGGTGCTCGCGGACCAGCGCGGTGAGCGAAAGCTTGTTCATCATTCCCCTGGAGGACGTGGCGGGCCTGCTACACCACAGGTTTTCCCCGCCGCGGTCACGCCCGCGCAGGGGCCGTGCCACGCCCGGGTCATGCCCCGGGAAAGTTCCGCCTTCAATGCCGATATTTCAGGCTTATGGCCCTTGCTGAACCGTCCCACCGGGAGCCGTGAGCGTACCCTTGAAATCAGCCTGTCTTTCCGGCTAGAGAGGCCTTGCCATGGAACCGCACCTTCTTGCTACCGCCTCCCACGTCGGCGCGGGCCTCGGCGTGTGGCTGGGCCCCGTGGTCGGCGCCGCCGCCGTCGCCACCATGCTGTTCCTCGTCGGGCGCGGCCTGCTCGGCACCATCAACGCCGGCCGCCACCGCACCGTCCACCGCGAGGACGACTCCCACCTGGACTCGCTCGAACACGGCGGCTTCTACCGCTACGAGCCGGGCATGTACTCCCATTCCGATGTGGAGCCCGAGCCCGCGCACGCGCCTTCCAAAACGCAGCCCTGAAAAGCCGGTCCCATAAGGGATTAATGGCGTCCGTCAGCCGGTCAGGATCGACTGGATGGACTTGGTGACCAGTTCGGCGGCGTCCCGGGCGTCCAGGCGTCCCTGCCGGACCTGGCCGGACGCGCCGTGCATCACGAAGTGCATCACGTTGACCAGCCAGTCGGCGGGCATGTCGGTGCGGAAGGCGCCCTCGTCCTGACCCCGCCGGACCAGGTCGGCCATCCGCGCCGCCGGTGAGTCGTGCATCTCCAGGATGCGCTCGGGTGACAGCACTTCCTCGGCCGCGCCCAGCAGCGCCGCCGACTCGGCCACCACCTCCCAGCTGGAGGCCAGCAGCCGCGCCATCGCCTCCCCGGCGTCGCCGGTCAGGTCGACCGCCGACAGCGTCCGCTCGCCCGCCGCCAGCGCGTCGGCCAGCGCCGCCTCGACCAGGTCGGCGCGGGTGCGGAAGTGCCCGTACAGCGTCATCCGGCCCACGCCCGCCGCCTTGGCGATGTCGTCGACCTTGGCGTTGGGGTCCGAGCTGAGCAGGGCGCGGGCGGCGGACACGATCCGGGCGATGCTGCGCTCGGCGTCGGCGCGGCGCCTGCCGCCGCCGGTGGATGCGGTCATGGAGATCATCATAGCTCGTACGTGTGAGTACGGGTTATAGTCCGGACCAGGAATTCGTACATCCAAGTACGAGTTATGGTCCGGCATGGAGAATCCGATGACCCGAAACGCAGAAACACAGCTCGACCGGAGGGCCGAGCAGCCGCCGGTCGCGGCACCGCATCCGGCGCGCTGGCGCATCCTGGGCTTCCTCGGCGTTGCGCAGCTCATGCTGATCCTGGACGTCACCGTCGTGGCGATCGCGCTGCCGCACATCGAGACCGACCTCGGCCTGAGCCGCCAGGCCCTCACCTGGACGGTCAGCGCCTACACCCTCGCGTTCGGCGGGCTGATGCTGCTCGGCGGGCGGCTCACCGACCTGCTCGGCGCCAAGCGCGTGGTGCTGGCCGGGCTCGTCCTGTTCACCGCGGCCTCGCTGGTCACCGGGCTGGCCGATGGGGCGGGCGTGCTGCTGGTCGGACGCGTCGCGCAAGGAGTCGGCGCGGCGATGCTGTCACCGTCGGCGCTGTCGCTGGTGGTGGCGCTGTTCGACGGCGAGGAGCGGAACAAGGCGCTGGGCGTCTGGTCGGCGCTCGGCGGCGGCGGTGCGGCGCTCGGCGTCCTGCTCGGCGGGCTGCTGACCGCCGGACCGGGCTGGCCGTGGGTGTTCTTCGTCAACGTGCCGATCGGCCTGGTGATCGCGGTCGTGCTGGCCGTGCTGCTGCCCGGCGGTCCCGTCCCGGCGGCCCGGCCGCGCATCGACCTGCTCGGCGCCGTGCTGGTGACCGCGTCCACCGCGGCGCTGATCTACGCGCTCATCGGCGCGGGCGAGCACGGCTGGCTGTCGGCGTTCACCGGCGGCCTGGTCGCGGCGGCCGCGGCCGGGTACGCGCTGTTCGTGCTGTGGCAGCGCAGGGCGTCCTCGCCGCTGATGGACGTCCGGCTGCTCGTGCGGCGCCCGGTGGCGACCGGCGTGCTGCTGATCTGGCTCGCGACCGCGCTGATGATCGCGATGTTCTTCCTGGGCACCTTCTACTTCCAGCACGCGCGCGGGTACGGCGCGCTGCGCACCGGCCTGCTGTTCCTGCCGGTGGCGCTCGCGACGATGGCCGGAGCCAACCTGACCGGCCGCGTGATCGGACGCCTCGGCGCGCGCGTCCCGGCCGTCGCGGGCCTGCTGGTCTCGGCGCTCGGGCTGGCCGTCCCGGCCGTGTCGATGACCCCGGTCACCGTCACGGCCGGCGTGGCGGTCGCGGCTGCGGGCGTGGGCGCGCTGTTCGTCGTCGCGTCCGCGACCGCGCTCGGCCGGGTCGCGCCGCACGAGGCCGGGATCGCCTCGGGCATCGTCAGCACCTTCCACGAGTTCGGCGCGTCCTTCGGCGCGGCCGTGGTCTCCAGCGTCGCCGCCGCCAGCCTGGCCGGCACGACCCTGGACGGCTTCACCCGAGGCTTCACCGCCGCCGCGGCCACCGCGGCGGCCGGTGCGCTGGCCACCGCGTTCCTGACCCCTCGCCGGGACTGACCGGTGCCGCACGGCGGTGCCGGACCGCGGCCCTGCCCGGCGCCCGCCTCACGGGACGAGGCGGACGGGCAGGCTGCGGTGCCCGTTGGAGATGAACGACGCGAGGGGGCGCAGGTCGTCCGGCGGGACGGCCAGCGCCATGCCGGGGAAGCGCTCGAACAGCGCCGGGAGCGCGACGGCCGCCTCCAGCCGCGCGAGCGGCGCGCCGAGGCAGTAGTGGACGCCGTGGCCGAAGGCCATGTGCTCCTTGTCGGCGCGGGTGAGGTCGAAGGTGTCGGCGTCGTCGCCGTGCAGGCCCGGGTCGCGTCCGGCGGCGGCGTAGCAGGCGAGGATCGCGTCGCCCTTGCGGAACGCGGTCCCGCCGTCCAGCTCGATGTCCTCGACGGCGAAGCGCAGCGGCAGGTTCGCGATCGGCGGCTCGGCGCGCAGCGTCTCCTCGATCACGTCGTCCCAGGTGGCGCGGCCCGTCCGGACGTGCTCGCGCTGGTCCGGACGGGTGAGCAGGGCGTGGATCGCGTTGTCGAGGAGGTTGACGGTCGTCTCGTGCCCGGCGCTGACGAACAGGACGAGCGTGTCGACCAGCTCGTCCTCCGACAGCGTCGAGCCGCCGTCCCGCGCGGCGATCAGCGCGCTGGTCATGTCGTCGGCGGGATGCGCCCGCTTCTCCTCGATGAGCGCGCGCAGCACCGCCTGCAGGCGCGGGTAGGCGGCCGCGGTCTCGGCCGGGGTGGCCGTGGTGCGGAAGAACGCGTCGACGCACTCGCGGATCTCCACGCGCGCCTTGGTGTCCGCGATGCCGAACAGCTCGCAGATCACGCTGATCGGCAGCGGGTAGGCGAGCCGCTCGCGCAGGTCCACCGGCGCGCCGGGCGGGGTCGCGGCGAGTTCCTCCAGCAGGCCGTCCACGATCGCCTCCACCCGGGGGCGCAGCGCCGCGGTCCGGCGGACGGTGAACGCGCTGGAGATGAGCCGCCGCAACCGGCGGTGGTCGTCGCCGTAGGCGGTGAGCATGTTCCGGACGGCGACCCAGACGAACAGCTGCCATTCCGGGCCGACCTCGCCGTTGATCAGCGGCGGCCAGTGCAGGTAGCCGTCCTTGGACACCCGGTCGTCGGTCAGCAGCCGCCGCAGCAGCGCGGGGTCGCTGACCGCCCACGCCGGGACGCCGCCCGGCAGCAGCGCCGGCGTCGCGGGGCCGCGGGCGCGGATCCGGGCCGCGTCGCCCTGCACGTCGGTGCCCGTGGGGTCGATGACGAACGGGTCGCGGTCTTCGGGAAGGCCCATCGGACGCTCCAGAGGTCGGCCTGAACGTGGCGGTGCGCCTTCACGATCCGTCCGGCGACGACCACGCGCAAGGCCGGTGCCTCCGGCGGCCCGGCGCATACGCTCGTCTCGTGGACGCCGCCGACGCCAGCCCGAGCCCGCACATCGACGTGGACGAGGCGGGCCGGACCCTCGCCGACCCGACCGCCTACGCCGACGAATCCCGCTTCCACCGGGCGGCGGGGCTGCTGCGCCGCGACGACCCGGTCCGCTGGGTCGAGCCCGAGGGCTACGCGCCGTTCTGGGCGGTCACCCGGCACGCCGACGTGCTGGAGGTCGAGCGCCGCAACGACGTGTTCCTCAACGCGCCGCGCCTGGTCCTGGGGACGGCCGAGTACGACGCGATGCGCGCCGCGGGCGGCGGGACGCGCACGATCGCCCACATGGACGAGCCGGAGCACCGGGCCGTCCGCAAGATCGGCGCCGACTGGTTCCGGCCCCGCGCGATGCGCGCGCTCGAACCGCGCGTCCGGGAACTGGCGCGCCGCTATGTCGACCAGATGGCCGCGCTGGACGGCGAATGCGACTTCGTCGAGCACGTCGCCGTCCGGTTCCCGCTGTACGTGATTTTGTCGCTGCTGGGCCTGCCCGAGTCCGACTTCGACCGGATGCTGGCGCTGACCCGCGAGCTGTTCGGCGCCGACGACGCCGAACGCAGCCGGGGCACCGGCGCCGCGCAGCGCCGGGCCGTCCGCGACGACCTGTTCGCCCTGTTCGCCGACCTCACCCGGGCCCGCCGCGCGCACCCCACCGACGACCTCGCCTCGGCCATCGCCAACGCCCGCATCAACGGCGAACCCCTGACCGACCGCGAGACCGCGTCCTACTACGTCATCATCGCCACGGCCGGGCACGACACCACCTCCGCGACGATCTCCGGCGGCCTGCACGCCCTGCTCACCCACCCCGACCAGCTCCGCCGCCTCCAGGACGACCCGGGCCTGATGCCGACCGCCGTGGAGGAGATGGTCCGCTGGGTGACGCCCGTCAAGGCCTTCATGCGCACCGCCGCCGCCGACGTCGAGCTGTGCGGCCGGACGATCCGCACCGGCCAGGCCGTCCTGCTGTCCTACCCCAGCGCCAACCGCGACGAGGACGTCTTCACCGACCCGTTCCGCTTCGACGTGGCCCGCGACCCCAACAAACACCTCGGCTTCGGTTCCGGCGTCCACTACTGCCTGGGCGCCGCGCTGGCCCGCCTAGAAGTCCGCGCCTTCTTCGACGAACTCCTGCCACGCCTCGTCCACCTGGAACCAGCCGGCCCCGCAGTCGCCACAGCGACCACCTTCGTCGGCGCCCTCAAACACCTCCCCCTCCGCTACACCCTGACCCCGCAGCGCTAACCGCGCCGCCCCCCGGGCGGCCCTCCGGCACGCGTGAACGGACACGGCCCGCTGCTCGGCTACCTCACCTCGATCGAGATCGAAGACGGCTACCCGCTGCCGCTGCGCGACGGCATCACCGCCGCGCTCCCCGAACCCGAAGCCCGCGCGCGTGCGCTGCAAAGCACGGTCGCCGAGTACGGCAACCTCGTCCACATCCTGCACCGCGACGAGCGCAGCACCCTCGAAGCCCGGTACCACGACGACGGCGCCTTCATCTGGTTCCGGCTAGCCCAAAATCAACGTCCTGACGCCCCGGCTGTGCCGCAAGCCGCCATCCCGGCACGCAGCATCCCCGACCCGCCTGAACCAGACCCCGACGAGCCGTTCCCGCCGGCCTTGACGGCACTGAACCGCCATCAGCACGCCTCCGGCCTCGGCGATGTCGATTTCGAACTGCTGGACGCCTTCAGCGCAGGCGCGGTGACGGGGTGGACGGACGACCCGGAGGCCGAGCGGGAGTTCCGCGTGTTCGGCGTCACCGGCGACGGCGGCTCGGTCGCGTTCTGGCTCGTCCACCCGGACCGTCCGATGGAGGAGCAGCCGGTGGTGTGCCTGGGCGGGGAAGGCGACGTCGGCCCGGTCGCCAGCGACCTCTGCGACCTGCTCCACCTGCTGGCCGCCGGCGTCGGCCCCTTCGAAGCCGTCACCTACGGCCCGCCCTTCGACGACGCCGTCCCGAACCCCGCCATTGCCGACATCGCAACGGCCCACCTCGGCCCCCGCGACACCCGCACCGCCGAGGCGATCCTCGCCGATGCCACCAACCGCTACTCCGACATCAAGGACCGCCTCCGCAGCAGCCTCGGATGATGCGGATCACAGTGTGACGGTGACATAGGGGTGTCGCGGCGGGACGCCAAGGTCGTGGGCATGGCGAACACGATGGTCACGACCGGCGCGGACGTGGTGCACGAAACCCGCAAGTTCAACGAGGAATACGCAAAAGCGTTGCAGGGCCAGCCACGGCTGGACGAGATGGACGTCGCGGACGTCCGCGCGATGGCGCGCCGCTCAGCCCCGCCGCAGCTTTCGCACGCCCGCGTGCGGACGATCCAAGGCCGGGCCGGTGAGGTGCCCGTGCGCATCCTGGCCCCCGACCGCGTGGACGGGGTGGTGCTGCACTTTCACGGCGGCGGCTGGGTGGCCGGGGCGGCCGACGACCGCGACCCGCAGTTGTGGGAACTGGCCGAGACCGCGCGGGTCGCGGTGGTCAGCGTGGACTACCGGCTCGCGCCCGAGCATCCCTTCCCCGCAGCGGTCGACGATGCCGAGGACGCAGCTCGCTGGTTGACCGAGCACGCATTGGAGGAGTTCGGCACCGACCGGCTCGCGGTCGCCGGTGAGTCGGCGGGCGCCTACCTGGCGGTGGTGGCGTTGCTGCGGCTCGGAGACCAGGCTCGCGGCTTCTGCGCCGCGCAGCTGACCTACGGCTGCGGCTACGACCTGTCGCTGACGCCGAGCGCCAGGGCCGGAGCCGCCAAGCTGTTCATCCCGACACCGACGCTCCGGTGGTTCGTCGACTGCTTCACACCCGGACTGCCACCGGAGGCGCGGCGTGCCCCGGAGCTGTCGCCGCTGTATGCCGACCTGCGCGACCTGCCGCCCGCGCGGTTCGTGGTCGGCGCCGAGGACCCGCTGCTGGACGACACCCTGTTCCTGGAGGCGCGCTGGCGGGCCGCCGGGAACGCGACCGAACTGGAGATCGTGGCGGACGCCGTGCACGGCTTCGCGCGCTTCCCGCTGACCGTGGCCGAACGCGAGCGGGCGCGCCAGGCCCGCTTCATCCGGCGGGCGGTAACCTCGCGGCGTGAATCGCACTGACCGCCTGTATGCGCTGGTCGAGGAGCTGCGGGCGGTCGCGCCCCGGCCGCGGACGGTCCCGTGGCTCGCCGCCCGGTTCGAGGTGTCGGTGCGGACCGTCCAGCGGGATCTGCAGGCGCTCATGGGGACGAGCGTGCCGCTGCGCTGCGAGCCCGGCCCGCGCGGCGGCTGGTTCGTCGACCCGGCCATGACGCTGCCACCGGTCAACTTCACCGCGGACGAGGCGGTCGCGCTGGCCGTCGCCGTCGCGGGCGCCGAGAGCGGCGCGCCGTTCGCCGGGCCCGCCGGCGCCGCCATGCGCAAGCTGACCGCGGTCATGCCGCGCGAGGCGCTGGACTCGCTGCGGCTCATCGCCCGGCAGATCCGGCTCACCACCACACCGATCCCGTCCGGGGTGCGCGCTGCAGTGGAGGACGCGGTGTCCGGGCACCGCGTCCTCGCGTTGCGCTACGGCGACGCCGCCGGGACGGTGTCCGAACGCGAGGTCGAACCCGCCGGCCTGCTGTCGCGCCACGGCCAGTGGTACCTCATCGGCTGGTGCCGGACCCGCCGCGCCGTCCGCGCCTTCCGCCTGGACCGGATCCAGGACGCCCGGCTCACCTCCGAGTCGGCTCCGGCGCGCGATCTGGCCGGCCTGGCGGATGTGGCGACGGTGGCTCCGGCCTTCCTAGGCGGCATGGACTGAGCCGGGCGGACGCGTCCGCTAGAACCGGTTTCGGGGTGGTGTGGGGAGTGGTTGACTGGCGGCGCTGATCTTCGCGGAGGGGCATGCCTTGGACGACGAGCAGACGCAGGCACATCGGGCGCTGGCGGGTGCGGCGGAGCAGGTCAGTGCGGAGGTGGAGGCGCGGATCCGGGACAGTTTCGGGCGGCAGGGGTTGATGCGGCACCTCGGCGCGCGGCTGGCGCGCATCGCGCCCGGGTGCGTGCACATCGCGCTGCCCGCGCGCCCCGAGGTGACGCAGCAGCACGGCTACTTCCACGCGGGCGCGACCAGCGCGATCGCCGACAGCGCGGGCGGCTACGCGGCCTACACGCTGTTCCCGGACGACAGCTCGGTGCTGACCGTCGAGTACAAGATCAACCTGCTGTCGCCGGCCGAGGGCGACCGCATCGAGGCGGTCGGGACGGTGCTCAAACCGGGCCGGACGCTGACGGTGTGCCGGCTGGAGGTGTTCGGCGTGCGCGGCGAGCAGCGCAAGCTCGTCGCGGCGGGCCAGCAGACGCTCATCTGCCTGGCCGGACGTCCCGACCACTGAAGCGCTTCGGGCTCGACACACGCCCCGAAGTCCGCCGTTCGGCCCGCCCCTTGCTGTATAAAATGTCGCGACATTTCAGGGGTACCAGAGCGCCGGGGGACCACACTTGCAAGCCAGCCATGCCCATGGTGACCTGACCCCGCAGCTGATCGGCACGCCCATCTGGTACGACCAGGCGGTCGCGGCCGCCGGTATCCCGATCTACGACGTGCCGATGGTGTCGGTCGGCGGCGGCCTCGGCTCGTTCATCCTCACCGACGTGCTGCGCATCCAGGGCGCGCCTGCGTCGGCCATCAAGGTGGTGTCCAACAGCGAGACGCCGTGGCAGAGCTGGGAGTACCTGACGCGCGTGTCGCAGCTGCCCGCGCACGAGCGGATCCGCTCCGACGCCGGCGCGCGGCCCGACAACCTGTGGGGCTTCCCGTCCTACGCGCTGCACGAGGCGTGGCAGGACAAGTCGCTGGCGCTGGTCTGGCAGGTGCTGGTCGAGCCGGTCTTCGCCGACTTCTTCAGCCCCCGGGCCGGGACGGTCTTCGCGACCGTCCAGAAGGAGGCCCAGCGCATCGGCTACTGGGACATGCTCGCGTCCGGCCAGGTGCGGATGGTGCGGCGCCGCGCGGGCGGCGGCTACTTCACCCTGGTCACCCCGCCCGCCGGGACGACCCCGACCAAGCGGATCGCGATCCGCTCCCGCTACGTGCACCTCGCCGTCGGCTACCCGGGCTTGAAGTTCCTGCCCGACCTGCAGGAGTTCCGCGAGACCCACAACGACTACCACCGCGTCGTCAACGCCTACGAGCCGCACGAGCACGTGTACGAGTTCCTCAAGTCGCGTCCGGGCGCGGTGGTGGTGCGCGGCGCCGGGATCGTCGCCTCGCGCGTCCTGCAGCGGCTGATCGACGACCGGGAGCGGCTCGGCCTGCAGACCCAGATCGTGCAGGTGTTCCGCACCTACATCGCCGGGACGCACGGACCGGGCGTCTGGATGCGGCGCAAGGGCGGCGACGGCTGGGCCTACCAGGCGTTCACCTTCCCCAAGTCGGCGTTCGGCGGCCAGCTGAAGGCGCAGTTCCGCGCCGCGCAGGGAGACAAACGCAAGGAGCTGTCCAAGGCGGTCGGCGGCACCACCACGCCACGGCTGCGCCGCTGGCAGGGACAGTTGCAACGCGGCCGGCAGGGCGGCTGGTACCACGCCGTCCAGGCCATCGTGGAGAAGGTCGAACCCACGCGGGACGGACGCCTGCTCAGCCACATCCGCAGCGACAACGGGCAGCGGAACCAGATCGCCTCGGACTTCGTCATCGACTGCACCGGCCTGGAGGCCGACATGGCCGAGCACCGCGTGCTGGCCGACCTGCTGCAGAACGGCGGCGCGCGCCGCAACGGCGCCGGGCGGCTGGCGGTCGGCCCGAACTTCGAGGTGCTCGGCGCCGAGAGCGGCGACGGCGCGCTGTACGCGAGCGGCGCGGCGACCGGCGGCAACCACTTCCTGGCCGTCGACAGCTTCATGGGCATGCAGACCGCGGCCCTGGACATCGCCGCGGACCTGGCCCGGCGAGGCTTCGTCAGGCGGCTCGGGCCGGTGCGCTCGACGGGCCAGTGGGTGAAGTGGGCCCTGGGACGACCGGTCTAGAAGGAAGTGGACGAACCATGACCCCCACGCTTTTCGGCCGGATCCAGACCCGGCTGTTCACGCTCGGCACCATCGGCGTCGTGCTCACCGCGCTGATCGTCCCGGTCCTTCCGGGCACCACCGGCGGCCTCGGCGCCACCTACAAGACCGCCTACCTGATCCTGCTGGCGGTCGCGGTCGTCGGCGTCGGCTGGGAGCTGCTGTACCACCTGCTAATGCAGTTCCGCTGGGACAAGGACTGGCCGACGCTGTTCGGGCTGGTCACCATCCTGAACGAGGGCGCGCTGATGTTCCTGCTGCTGCGCGCCGGCGTCGTGCCGGGCATCGGCGGGAAGGTCGCGGTCTCGACGTTCGTGACGATGTTCGTGTTCGTGTGGATGGGCGTCTGGCTGGTGGCGAACGGGCCGCTGCGGGTGCCGTTCGTGCAGTGGCGGCTGCGCGGCGGACGGTTCCTGTGAGCGTTCCGGGAGCCGCGATCGTCCGTCCGCTGCCGGGGGACGGGCTGGTCGGCCGGGACGGCGGGCTGTCGCTGGCCTGCGCGCTGCCCGGACGCTCCGACACCGCCGCCGTGGACGGCCTGCTGACCGCGCTGGCCGAGGCCGCCGCCGCGGGGGAGAGCGGGCACGGTCTGGTGAGCCGGACGATCCGCGTCCTGGCGGGCGCGTCGGGCGAGGAGTGCCCGTCGGCGTGCGCGGTCGCCGGCCCCGCACCGGACGGCGCTGTCGCGGTGCTGGTCGCGGGCGCCGCCGAGGCGCGCGTGCTCACCGCCGACGGCCGGGAGATCACCATCACCGGGCCGTCCCGCGACGGCTGGACCGAACGCCTGATCAGCGGCCCCGTCGCCCGGCTCGACCTGCGGCTGCCGGGCGCGGGCGAGGTCGATCCGCGGCTGCGGCTGACCTCCGGCGTGGTCCGCGCCGGCGGCCTGCGCCAGATCACCCAGTCCCCCCGAAAGCCCGCTTCACCTGCCGCTTCGTCCTCCCCGTCGTCCTCGCGCCCGTCTGCGCCTGCGCGTGCGCCTGCGCCGTCGCCGTCGCCGTCGCCGTCCGATGCGGGCGGACGGGCCGGTTCGCCCGCCCAGCAGAACTTCGTCGTGCCCCTTCCCGCGACGCGAGCCGAACAGCTGCCCACCCCGCCCAAGCCGTCCACCTCGTCCGCGCCGTCCAAGCCGCGCGGCGCGCCTGAGCCGCAGCACGTCCTCGGCGTGAACTGCAAGAACCACCACTTCAACGACCCGCGCGCGCGGTACTGCGCGGTCTGCGGGATCTCGATGATGCAGGCGACGCTCGCGCCGTTCATGGCGCCGCGGCCGCCGCTGGGGGTGCTGCTGGTGGACGACGGGCAGACCGTCCCGCTGACGACCGACGTGCTGATCGGCCGCGACCCGCGGCAGGCGCCCGGGATCGCCGAGCGCACGGCGATCCCGATGCGGCTGACCGACGACGAGGGTTCGATCTCCCGCCGGCACACCCTGATCCAGCTGGACGGCTGGAAGGTCCGCCTGGTCGACCTGGGCTCGGTGAACGGCACCGCGATCAAGACGTCCGGTGCGCCGGACTTCGAGCGGATCGCGCCGGAGACCTCCGTGCCGCTGGCGCCCGGGACCGCCGTCCGCATCGGGGTGCAGCGGACTTTCCGGTTCGAATCGAACCGGGAAGCGTGAGATCGCGTCTGATGGACCGTTGCACATCGCCGTAACCGGCACCGAACCGCCTTGGAAGGACTACCCCCCAGTGCGATCCCGCTCTTCGAGCGCCCTCACCTACGCTCACCCCCTCTTCTTCTGGGGAGGCTTTCTCGCCTGCGTGGCCGGCGTGCTCCTGCACCTGCCGATGTACCTGCACGGCAAGTCGATGCACTACCACCTGAACGGCATGCCGATGGACACGCCGATGACGGTCGGCATGGTGCTGATCGTCCTCGGTCTGGCGGCGGTCGCCTACGGGCTGGTCACGCCCGAGCTGCTGCGGTCGCGCCCGGCGACCGAGGTCCGGGTGCGGGCCCTGGAGGACGCCCGGCTCCGCCCGGCCCACCTGGCGCTCATCGCCGTGCTGACCATCGCCGTCACCATCGACGCGATGAAGCCGATCTCGCTCGGCTTCGTCGCGCCGGGTGTGGCCAAGGAATACGGGCTGAAGTCGGCGATGAACCCGCACGGGCACCCGGCCGTGGCGCTGCTGCCGTTCTTCGGCCTCACCGGCACCGTGGTCGGCTCGTTCCTGTGGGGGTGGCTGGGCGACCGGATCGGCCGCCGCGCGTCCATCCTGTTCGCCGGTGTGCTGTTCGTGACCACCGCGACCTGCGGCGCGATGCCGTCGTTCAACTGGAACCTTGCGATGTGCTTCCTGATGGGCGCGGGCGCCGGCGGCATGCTCCCGATCACCTTCTCGCTGCTCGCCGAGACCATCCCGGCCCGCCACCGCGGCTGGATCATGGTGCTGATCGGCGGCACGGTCGCGCTCGCCTACGTCCTGACGAGCTGGCTGTCGTCCTCGCTGGTGCCGCACTACTCCTGGCGCATCCTGTGGCTGGTCGGCATGCCGTCCGGGGTGGCGCTGATCCTGCTCAACCGCTGGATCCCCGAGTCGCCGCGGTTCCTGCTGGCGCACGGCCGCGAGGACGAGGCGCGCTCCATCATGGCCCGCTACGGCGCGACCGCGGTGGAGGTCACCGATGAGGAGCCGGAGCCGGGGAGCGCCGAGGGCGCGGACGAGCGCGGCGGCTACTCGCGCCTCTTCCGTCCGCCATATGCGGGCCTGACCTCGGCGGTGGTGGTGCTCGGCCTCGGCATCGGCCTGGTCACCTACGGCTTCCAGCTGTGGATCCCGTCCAACCTGCAGAAGCTCGGCCTCGCCCAGGCCACCGCGGACCGCGCGCTGCGCGACTCGGCGCTGCTCGGCCTCCCGCTGGTGTTCATCGCCGCCGCCCTGTACGGGCTGTGGAGCGCCAAGAAGACCATCATCCTGTTCACCGCGCTGGTCGGCGCGGCGCTGGCCGTGCTGGTGTTCGCCGGTGACGACCTGGCCAAGCACCGCGACTGGCTGTACGTGCTGCTGGCGGGCCCGATCGTCGGGACGAGCACGATCGGCGCGATCCTGGCCGCCTACAGCTCCGAGATCTACCCGACCAGGATCCGCTCGCGCGGCTCGGGCCTGTCGGCGGGCGTCGGCAAGTTCGGCGGCGTCGCGGTGACGATCCTGCTCATCGCGGGGATCGCCGCGCCGTCCATCGGCGTCACCTCGCTGCTGGGGACCGTTCCGCTGATCCTCGCGGTGATCGCGGTCGCGCTGTTCGGCGTCGAGACCCGCCGGGCGGCGGCGCCGAAGCCGGTCGCGGCCGAGGTCGCCCCGGCGGAGGCGTAACCACCGGTCCGCTCGCGCGGCGCCGGCGCCCTGTGATCCGTCACGGACGCGCCGGCGCCGCCGCGTTTCCGGGAGTGGTTTCGGCGTCGTCGGTGTCGGCGTCGGTGCCGTCCCAGGGGCGGAGCTTGTCGGGGTTGCGGACGGCCCAGATGTGCCGGATCCGCCCGTCGGCGATGTCGAAGGCGTAGACGCCGGTGGTGTGCCCGTCCTGCCGGACCACCAGCCCCGGCTGGCCGTTCACCGCGCTCTGCCGGAGCGTCACGTCCTCGGTGAGGTGGGTGGTGAGGGCGAGCAGGTACCGCGCGACCCGGTCGCGGCCCTCGACCGGACGGGTCGTGGTGACCACCAGGCCGCCGCCGTCGGCGGTGAGGACGGCGTCGGGGTCGAGCAGGCCGACCAGGGCGGTGATGTCCCGGGCCTGCATGGCCGCCTTGAAGCCCTTGACCACCTCGTCCCTCGGGACGGCCGGAGCGGCCGCCTGCGGAGCGGCGGCGCGGGCGCGGCGCCGGGCCGCCGACGCCAGCTCGCGGCAGGCGCCCGGAGAGCGGCCGGTGACCTCGGCGATCTCGCTGAACGCGTAGCCGAACACGTCGTGCAGGATGAGCGCGACGCGCTGGGCGGGCGTCATCTCCTCCAGGACGACCAGGAACGCCATGCCGACCGACTCGTCCAGCGTGACGCGGTCGGCCGGATCGGCGGGGGCCGCGGTGGCGGCGGGCCGTCCGCTGATCCAGCCGGTCCGTTCGGGGACCGGCTCGGGGATCCACTCGCCGACGTAGCGCTCGCGGCGGGCGCGCGCCGAGCCGAGCAGGTCCAGGCAGACGCGCCCGGCGACGCGGGTCAGCCACGCGCCGGGATTGGCGATCCCGTCCTGCTCCTCGCGGGACAGGGCGTACCAGCGCGCGTAGGTCTCCTGCACGGCGTCCTCGGCCTCCGAGACCGAACCGAGCAGCCGGTAGGCCAGGCCCATCAACTGCCGCCGCTCACTGACGACCGCAGCCAACCCGGCATCGGGCTGTTCGCTGTCGGCCGCGCTCGGCGCTGCATCGGGCTGGTCGGTTTTCGGCGTCATGGCGGCGCAAGCTCCTTCGATCGTCCTCGGAGACTACGACGAGGTGGCGGCCGGAAATGTCAGGGGCGCCGCGTCCGGAAGGCGTCCGTTGAGGAGCGCGTCGCCGAGGGGGCTGCGGGCGTAGAGGACGAGGCGGCGGTCGCGGTGGGCCGTGACCAGGTGGGCGTCGCGGAGCGCGGTGAGGTGCTGGGACGCGCCGCCGGTGGTCATGCCCAGCCGTCCGGCCAGGTCGGTGGTGGTTGCGGGCGCGTCCAGCTCGGTGAGCAGGCGGGCGCGCGAGCGGCCGAGTACCTGTTCCAACGCGCGCGGGGAGGCGGTCGCGCGCGACTCCCACAGGGTGCCGGCGCCGCGCGCGGGGTAGATCAGCATCGGCTGCCAGGGCTGGGACGTCTGCGTGAAGATCCGCGGCCAGGCGAAGACGGACGGGACGAGCAGCAGGCCGAGCCCGCGTCCGGTGCGGGTGTGGGAGTAGGGGCGGTGGGACAGGTACAGCGTCCCGGGCCGCCATTCCACCTGCGCGTGCAGGTCGCGGAACAGCAGGTCGGCGCCGCCTTCGGCGATGCGCCGCGCGCGGTGCAGGATGTCGCCTTCCAGGACGGACCGTATCCGCGGCCAGTCCGGCGCGAGCGCCGTTTCCCAGTAGCGGACGATCTCGTCGGCGAGCCGTCCCAGGCCCGCCGCCGGATCGGCGTACAGCTCGGCGAGGGCGCGTGGACGCGGGCCGGTCATCCCGTCCAGATCGCGTCGTACCTGGTCAGGGGGTGTCGCGCGGAGCCGGTCCAGCTCGTCCGCCAGGTCGGGGAGCGGCGTGCCGGGCGGCGGGGTGACGAAGTCGGGCGTGCGGTCCGCGGCCGGGACGAGGCCGTCGAGCAGCCGCAGATCCGCCTCCGGCAGCCAGTCGCGGACGTTCTTGATCCACGGCAGGTGGAGGGCGTGGTGCGCCGGGTCCTTGAGCGCGCGGACGCTCATCACGGCCTCGTTCAGGGGCGAGCATGCCAGCCGCGTCTGGGCCACGTCCTGCGCCGAGAACGCCAGTTCGAGCATGGGAAACCCTATTCGACTTAGCTGGAGCTAAGCCAATGGTGTCCGGCGCATGACGGCAGCAGGGTGGCGGCGTGACTTCAGCTCAGACGCGCCTGCCGAGGGTGTTCTGGTTCCTGTTCGCGGGCCAGCTCGCCAACCGGGTCGGCAACATGGTCGTGGCGTTCCTGGCCTTCTACCTGGGCTCACGCGGGCTGTCGCCGGGGCGGACCGGGGTCGTCCTGACGGTCCTGGGCGCGGGCGGGGTGGTGAGCCAGCCGGTCGGCGGCGTCCTGGCCGACCGCGTGGGCTGCCGGTTCACGCTGGTGTTCGGCATGCTCGCTTCGGCCGGGTGCCTGGCGCTGCTCGGCGCCACCGGCGACTTCGCGGTGCTGGTGGTCGCCGCCGGGCTGCTCGGCGTGGTGGGCGATCTGTACCGTCCGGCGTCGGCGGCGGTGATCGCCGACGT
Source organism: Actinomadura rupiterrae (assembly GCF_024172125.1). Taxonomy (GTDB): domain Bacteria; phylum Actinomycetota; class Actinomycetes; order Streptosporangiales; family Streptosporangiaceae; genus Spirillospora; species Spirillospora rupiterrae. The sequence continues at coordinate 213,368 of NZ_JAMZEA010000013.1, read as the reverse complement.
CGTTCCCCGGGAGCGGCGCGCGCAGGCGTTCGGCCTGATCTTCTGGGCGATCAACCTCGGCTACCCGCTCGCGGGCGCGATGGCGGGCCTGCTCGCCGCGCACGGCTACTGGCTGCTGTTCACCCTCGACGCCGGAACCTGCGCGGCGTTCGCGCTCCTCGTAGCGCTCGGCGTCCCCCGCGACGTCGGCGCGCCGCGCGAGGCCGGCTCGTCCCGGACGGTGACGGGTGCGGGCTCGTCCCGTCCGGGGGCGGGGGGCGGGGTACCGGACGGCGCTGACCGACCGGCTGTTCGTCGCGCTCGTCGTCCTCGCGACCGCCTACGCGACGGTCTATGCGCAGGCGACGGTCGGCGTGCCGCTGGCGATGCGGGACGCGGGGCTCGCCCCGTCCGCCTACAGTGTGATCCCGGTGGTCAACGGGCTACTCATCGTGGCCGTCCAGCCGGTGGCGGCGCGGTGGCTGGCGCGGGTCGCGCCGCTGCGGGTGCTGGCGGTGTCGTGGGGGACGGTCGGGGTGGGCATGGCGCTGACCGGCCTCGCCGCGACACCGGCGCAGTACGCGGCGACGGCGGTCGTCTGGACGCTCGGCGAGATCGGCGTGGGCGGGTTCACCGCCTCGCTGGTCTCCGACCTGGCTCCGGCGTCCGCGCAGGCCCGCTACCAGGCGGTGTTCGGGTTCGGCTGGGGCCTGTCGAAGCTGGCGGCCGCCGCGGTGTGCGGCGGGGTGTCCGCCACGCTCGGGTGGGGCGCGCTGTGGTGGGGGTGCGCGGGGCTGGGCGCGGTGTGCGGCGGCACCGCGTGGCTGCTGGTCCCGGCGTCGGAGCGCCGCCGCGCCGCGGATCCGCACGCCGCCGTCGCCGATGCCGTCCCGTCCGGGGCCTGAGTTTTCGAGGAATGACGATTTCGAGGAATGACGATGAGGATGACCACGCTGGGCGGCACCGGGATCAAGGTCAGCCGGTACTGCCTGGGCACGATGAACTTCGACCGCTGCGAGGACCCCGGCGACCCGTCCCGCCTGGTGGACGCCGCGCTGGACGCCGGGATCAACTTCGTCGACACCGCCGACGCCTACGGCCGCGGCGAGGTCGAGCGGCTGGTCGGGCGGGCGCTGAAGGGACGCCGCGACGACGTCGTCCTGGCGACCAAGGTGTTCTTCCCGATGGGCGAGGACCCCAACATGGCGGGCGGTTCGCGCCGCTGGATCACCCGCGCCGTGGAGGACAGCCTGCGCCGCCTGGACACCGACTACATCGACCTCTACCAGCTGCACCGTCCCGATCCGGCGACCGACATCGACGAGACCTTGTCCGTCCTGTCCGATCTCGTCCGGGCGGGGAAGGTGCGCGCGATCGGCACGTCCACCTTCCCGGCCGAGCAGATCGTCGAGGCGCAGTGGGTTTCCGAACGCCGCAACCACGTGCGGTTCCGGTGCGAGCAGATGTCCTACTCGATGCTCGTCCGCGGGCCCGAGACGTCCGTGCTGCCGACCTGCCGGCGCTACGGCGTCGGGGCGATCGCGTGGAGCCCGCTCGCCGGCGGCTTCCTCACCGGCCGCTACCGCAAGCAACAGCCGATGGACCTCGGCACCGGACGCGCCGCTCGCTACCCGCAGCGCTTCGACCCGAGCCCGCCGGGCAACGCGCGCAAGCTGGAGGCCGTTGAGGAGCTGCTCGTCCTGGCGGAGCAAGCGGGCTGCTCGCTGACCCACCTGGCGATGGCGTTCGTCCTGGCGCACCCGGCGATCACCTCGGCGATCATCGGCCCGCGCACCCCCGCCCAGCTCGCCGACCTCCTGGACGGCGCCGACCTGCGCCTCGACGACGACGTCCTGGACCGCATCGACCAGATCATCGAGCCCGGCACCACCCTGAACCGCGCCGACGCCGGTTCGCAACTGCCCCCGTCCCTGACCGACGCGTCCCTGCGCCGCCACCCGTTCGCGCTCCGCGGCGCCTAGGCCCAGGCGCCGGCCTCGGCGATCACGGCCGAGGCCACACCGGCGGTCTGGGCGGCGATCTGGGCCGGGGGAGTGGGCCGGTCGTTCTCCAACCACCAGGTGACGGCCTGCACGAACATCGCCGCCACCAGCGTCGGGACCAGGGCCGGACGAGGCCCGGGGTTGTCGGGAAGGTGCTGCGCGGCCATGCCGGTGAGCGTGGCGCGCATGCGGTCGGCGAACCACGGACTGCCGTTCCTGCCCAGCAGCGCGCCGTACAGCCGGTGGTACTCGGCGATGTGCTCCCAGAACGAGGTCCAGCGCTCCTCGACCGGACGCTCCTGGTCGGCCATCTTGCCGACCAGCGCCGCGATCGCCTCGTCGAAGATCTGCTCCACCAGGTGGAACTTGTCGCGGTAGTTCCGGTAGAACGCGGCGCGGCTGACCATGGCGCGCCCGGTGATCTCGCCGACGGTCAGGCGGTCGAAGCCGCGTTCCTCGATGAGTTCCACCAGCGCCGTGCGCAGCAGCGTGCGCGTCCGCCGCACCCGCAGGTTCTCCGTCTGCGGCAATTCCGGCTCCTTGTCTCGATCGGGACAGCGCGGCCGGACTGCTGCTTGCCGCGCCCGCTGCCCGGCCACCAGACTCGATCGCGGACAGGCCGTCCAGATCGGGACATGCTGTCTCCTTCGGGAGGTGCTGTCAATCGTGCCCGCAACCCGAGGGAGCCGTCGTATGCGCATCGTCCGCGTCCATGGATTCGGGCCGCCGGAAGTCATGAAGGTCGAGGAGTCCGAGCCGCCGCGTCCGGCGTCCGGGCAGGTCGTGGTGGACGTCGAGCTCGCCGGGGCGCTGTTCGCCGAGACCATCGTCCGCTCGGGCCGCTACCCGTTCCCGCTGCCGTACGAGCCGGGCATTGAGGTCGCCGGACGCGTCACCGCCGCCGGCCCGGACGTCGACCCGTCCCTGGTCGGACGCCGCGTGGTCGCCACCACGGCCGGCAACACCGGCGGCTACGCCGAACAAGCCCTGGCCGAGGTCGGAAACGTCTACGAGGTGCCCTCCGGCCTGCCTCTGAACCGGGCCGTCCCGGTGTTCCAAGCGGGCGCGGTCGCCCTCAGCATCCTGTCGGCCATGCGCGTCCAGTCCGGCGAGACCGTCCTCATCACCGCCGCCGCCGGACGCATCGGATCCCTACTGGTCCAGCTCGCCACCGCGCAGGGCTTGCGCGTCATCGCCGCCGCGAGCACCGCCGGCAAGCTCGCGATCGCTGCCGACCTCGGCGCCGCCGTCACCGTCGACTACAGCGCGTCCGGCTGGGTGGACGAGGTCAAGGACGCCACGGGCGGACGCGGCGTCGATGTCGTCCTGGACGCGATCGGCGGAGACCTCGGCGAGCAGGCCGGCCAGACCGCCGCCGACGGCGCGGGCCGCATCGGCGTCTACGGTTTCGCCTCGGGCACCTGGCTGCCGCTGGACACCCTCCAGATCGTCCAACGCGGCCTGACCGTCGTCGGCCCGCTCGGCATCACCTTCGCCAAACCCCTCGCCGACCAGCGCGCCGACACCGAACAGGCCCTCGCCGCGGCCGCCGCCGGCGACCTCGTCCCGCGCGTCCACGCGACCTACCCGCTGGACCGGGCCGTCGACGCCCACCACGACCTGGAGCAGCGCCGCAACCACGGCGCCATCCTGCTCACCCCGTGACGCGTCAGCCGTCCCGCACCCCTTCACCCGCGCCGGTCGAGCACCTCGATCACCGTCTCAGACCCAGGCCGCCGCACATACTCCGGCTGATGCGGCAACCCCCGCAACCCCTCAACAAACGCCCCAACATCCCGCGGTATCTCGGCCCCAGGACGCAGCAGGCCGTCATTCAACCGATACGACACCCGCGTCCCCTGCCTTGTGGAGGCCTCCAACACCTCAAGCGCCCCCGCCTCACCCGTCCCATCCACACGCTGCCGGTAATGCCGCCCGTCCCACCACGTCTCGGCGACGACCTCGGTGCACAACGCGGCCACCGGCGCCATCCCCGTCCGATGCACGCTCGGCCGCCCGCACAACGTCGTGGTCAACAGCATCGTGAGCAGAGGCGGCCCGTCCCGATACCCCGGCTCAACCGGAATGCCGCCCCCGTCGTCCTCCACCGAAAACCGAAGCGCCCCCTCCACAACAACCCTGACCCGCCGCGCCCCGACCTCGGTCAGCGCATCCTGCACCGCCAGCGCCAGCGCCACCCCCGCCAACCCCGGATCGTCCAACGCCACCCCGAAGTACAAAAGCGGCCGCCCCCGAACAGCCTCAAACACCGAAACAACCCTCACCGCCGCCCCGTCGTACTCCACCCCCACCCTCCCTCCGGCCAGAGCGCAGATCCCTAGAAGATGCCACCCAGCGGATCGGCCGCCAACTCATGAAGCCTCCGGGCAACGGGATGCCGAAGGCCGGGATCGATCGCCCAACCGAGCGCCGCCAACTCCGCCGGCGCCACGCTTGTCCGGCCCGCCACCCCAAAGGCGCCACAAACCCCACCAGGCTCACCACATCGGTACACCCGTGCCTGCCCCTTCGACGCACCGCAAGACCCAATCGTTGCAACTGTGGGAGACCGCCCAGGGGCTTGGGGGCGGACGCCAGGGGTCAGGTGCGTGTTAGGCGGTGGGTGAGTTGGGCGCGGAGGTCTAGGTCTTGGTGGATGGCGGTGACGCCTCCCCAGCAGCTGTGGCGGCGGTCGTCGGCGAGGACGGCCCGGATGATGGCGAGGTAGCCGTCCGGCAGGTCGTCCACGCTGGCCAGGGCGCGGGCGGCGGACATCACGACGGGGTGCGGGCGGCCTTCCAGGAGGTCGCGGAGGGGACGGATCAGGATGTGGGTTCCCTCGTCCGGGTCGCCGGTGATCTTGATGAGGGCGTGGCCGGCCTCGTGGGCGGTCCAGGGGTGGGCGGCCTTGGCCAGCAGGCGCAGGGTGGGGACGTGGGCGGCGGCGTGCGGTCCGAGGTCGCCGAGGCGGTGGGAGACGTGAGGGTCCTCGCCGAGGCGCGGGCCGAGGACGCGCAGGGCGGGCTCGGGGTCGCCGGTCACCCGGAAATGCGCCCAGGCAGTGTCCACGGCCGCCGTGCGCTCGCTCGCGCCAAGCCGTTGTTCCAGCTCGGGGGCGGCCTCGGCGGCCTGCGGGCCGATCGCGCCGAGCGCGCTGGCGACCCAGCCGCGCGGGTCGTCCCCGAGGAGAGCGACCAGGTTCGGGACGACCCGTGCGACCTCGGTGGCCTGCGTATCGGCCCATGCGGTCAGGATCTCCAGCACCGACCGGCGGAGGTCGGCGTCGGGACGCAGGTGCGGAGCGAGCGCCGGGACCAGGGAAGCGGCCCAAGGCGCGCACGGCGTCAGCAGTTCGGCGAGCGAGGGCGCGCTGGGGAAGAAAACGAACTTGTCCGCGCGCCGCTCGTAGGGGAGGAAGCTCGACTCTTGCGGGGCGAGCAGTTCGAGAAGGCCGGGGACGGCTCGGTCGTCACCCGACCAGGCCAGGCCCCACAGCGCGACGTCCGCTGATGGTCCGTCCAGGTGGGCGGCCAGCAGGTTGGCGTCGCGGGCGTCCTCGGGACGGGCGTGGGCGGCGAGGATCTGCAGGACCGGCGCCGGGTCTGGAAGCTCGTCCACGCGTGCGCGCAAAGCGGCAGGCAGGCCGGGCGCTCGCGTGCGGACCAGCACCTGGCCCGCGGCTGAGACGGCCGCAATGTGCATGCGCCGCTCAGGGTGTTCGAGCAGCGCGATGCAGACGGCCTCGCCGCACTGCGGGTCGAGGTTGTGCAGGATGTCCCGTGCCGCGCGGTCGGGGTCGCAGGCGGCCAGGTTGCTGTGCTGCAGCGGGACGGGCCCGCCGGCCAGCCCCGCGACGATCGGGGCGACTGGGACCGGACGTCCCGGAAGCGCGGTGGCCAGCGCGAGCGTGGCATACATCGCGTGGTGCTCGTCCGGGCCGTCCATCTGGTCGCGCAGGAAGGTGAGCGTCTGCGGCAGGACGGCCACCGACAGCCGTCCGGCGAGGGCGCCGAGCGCGAGCAGCGTGTCGGTCCGGACCGACACGTCGGGGTCGGGCCACGCGGCGATCAGCGCTCGGGCGACGTCGTCGGGCGCGGCGACGTCCTTGCTGAGCGCCCAGATCGCGCCCGTCCGGACGGCCGGATCCGCATCTTGCAGCAGGGCGAGCAACCCGGGACGCGCCCGCTCCCACGCCTGCGGCCAGCCGGACGCCACCTGGCGCGCGGGAACCTTCGCAGCCGTCTCCGCCAGGCGCGCGACGATCTCCAGAACGTCCGGTCGGCGCGAGACGAGCGGCGACCCGGCGGCCTCCATCAAGAACGGGAGGGCCGCCGGGGCGGCCGTGCAGATGAACCCGCCCTGGTGGTACAGCTCGTTGAGCAACTCGTCGGCGGCTTCGAACGCCTCCTGCTCCACGAGCAGCGAACGCAGTAGGGCAGGCACATCGCAGCGTCCCGAATAGGCGTAACCGAGCGCGCCCCACGCGATGTCGTCGACACCCTCAAAGACCACAAAGCGACGATAACGGGCCCCGTGGGAGCCGGCCTGTCGGCTCCCACGGGGGGATCAGTTCTTCAGCGCGGCGGCGATCGAGTCGGCGATGGTGGTGGTCGGACGGCCGATGAGGCGCCGCAGGTCGCCGGTGACCGCGGCCAGCTCGCCGCGGGCGATGCCCAGGTCGGCGTCGGCGACGCTTTCGGCATCGCGTGCCGGGACACCGGCGTCCGTCATGATCTTGCTGTACTCGGCGGCCGGCAGATGCCGGTAGGCGATCGTCCGGCCGGTCTGCCGCGACACCTCGTCGGCCAGGTCGGCGAACGTCCAGGCCTGGTCGCCGCTCAGCTCGTACACCGTCTTGTCGCCTTCGCCGGTCAGGACGGCGGCCGCGGCGGCGGCGTAGTCGGCGCGCGAGGCCGAGGCGATGCGCCCCTCACCGGCGCTGCCCAGCACGACCCCCGACTTCAGGACGAACCCGAGGTTGCCCGAGTAGTTCTCGTTGTACCAACCGTTGCGCAGGAACACATACGGCAGACCGGACTCCAGGATGAGCTGCTCGGTCGCAGCATGGTGGGCGGCGATCCGGAACGTCGCCGCGCTGCCGCCCAGCACGCTGGTGTAGGCGAGCAGCGCCACGCCCGCCTTCGCGGCGGCGTCCACCACGGCGGCATGCTGGGCAGTGTTGTCCTCCATCGCGTTGCTGGAGATCAGCAGCACCCTGTCGCCCGCCTCGAACACGCCCTCAAGCGTCCGCGGCTCGGTGTAGTCGGCGACCCGGATCCGAACACCCAGCCCCGCAAGGTCGGCGGCCTTGGCCCGGTTGCGCACAACCGCCACGACCTCGCCCGCCGGAACGCGCTCCAGCAGTTCGTCCACGACCAGGCGGCCCAGCTGTCCGGTGGCTCCAGTGACGACGATGCTCATGACGATCGCTCCAATCGGGATGCGGGCCCTGGTGGGCCGTGCTGATGACCCCAACCTCCCGGACGGCCCTGACCACCCACGCACCACCCACGCACCACACCCCCGCCACCGAACAGCCCAAGACCGTCCCGGACGAATCGCCGGATACGAATAAGCGCGAAGAATCACGTCCTGCCGGACGCGCGTTCACTGCTCCCTGCTGACGTCTGCGACCACGCAGCAGGCGCGGACCTGACGGGCAAGCAGTCTCGGGCTCAAGCTCGCAGACCTCCTGGATGCGCCCCCAGCGGCATCCCGAGGCGACGGAGCCACGCCACCAGACGCGCGCGTTCGAGCTGCGCCGGGTCATAGAGCCAGTAACCGGTCCCCGGATCGACGCGCGCCGGCGTCAGCAGCCCAAACTCGTCGTACAGCCGCAGCACCTTGGGCGAGAGGCGAGACGCCAGAGCGAACGCCCGATCGTCAGCCTGCGGCGTGCAACGGCGTGTACAGCTCGCGTTCGAGGCCGTCGCGAAGATGTTCAGGCAGGTCGGCGTACTGCTCGGCCCATTCCCGCAGTCGGTTCTGCTCCACGGTCGCGTCCGTCCGGTCGAAGGCGCCTGGCGTGATCTGATCGCGCCAATATGGCCCGTGGCGGACGGGATCTGATCCCGGATCGCCTCCCGCGTAGTCGCAGCCGTACACCTCATGCTCGATGAGCATCGCGAGGACCTGCCGGTCTGCGACTGGGCCGGGCAGCCGGAAGTGCTGGACGTCCACCCACTGGAGAGTGCTGTTGTTGAAGTTGATGAAGACATGGCGCTGATGATCAAGGCGCTCGGCGGGGCCTCCTCCAACCTCCGGCACCTTCACGAGGCCGCTACACCCTCCCCAGCAAGCAGGACGCCGAGGCCTGGAAGGTCGGTGCCATTCAGGTACAGGCCGAGCCCTTCGGTAACGCCGCACGGCACGGCGTCGAAGCCGTCCAGGACCACGAAGGAGCCGCGCGGAGCGCCGACGGACTTCATGAACTGGGTCACGACGGACAGCGTCTGCTCTGGGAAGCCGGCGACTGCAATCTCGATGTCGCTGGACAGCGGTTCACGGTCTTTGCTCAGCAACGTTCCGCCTCCGTCGATCTGGGATCCAGGAGATCGCCGGTTCAGCACCTCTTGGAGCGCGGCTTCCAGACTGTGGCGGTGCTCGGGCTGATGACTGAACGCCAGGTGGACTCTCATGTGCTGCGACACCCCCGTGATCCTAGAGTCAAGTCACGGGCGGCCCCTGGCCGAACCTGCGCCGGAGCTGCCCGACCTCGCAGTTCACCCCAGAGCGTGGGGGCCAGGCGGACGCCCAGGTCACATACCCACGCGCCGCGCTACAGGCCTCGCGCATCACCGGAATCCTGCGGCGGATCCGGGAAATGCAGCTCACTGGACTGGGGGTCGTAGATCGCGAGTCCGAGTCGTCCGGCAAGGTTCCCGACGAGACGGAGCGCCGGATCGCTTTTCGCTGAGTGGGACATGTGCAGGATGACGTGGTCGATGCCGACGTTCAGCGGTACGGACATCCACGGCGACTCCTCGCTCAGCTTCCCGTGATCGGGAAACGCCGCGCGCAGCTCGTCGCCGAAGACCGCGATCCGCTGATCGATCTCTCCCTCTGGATGGCCGCCGCCACGACAGCGTTCCAGCATCGCCTGGGCCGACTCCAGCGTCTCACCGGGCGCCAGAGCAAGAACAGCAAGATCGAAACTCATGGCAGATGCTCCCACATCCGTAGGAAGAAGCCCTCAACGCATGCGAACCAGGTGCCGGACTTGGGTGGTCTGGGCGCGAGGTGAGGGCTTCTCGTCAGGGCGATCATCCCGCTTGCCGACTACGAATGCCCTCGGAACCTGTTGGGTTAGGCGGGGGTGGTGGTGGGGGTTAGGGAGGTTCGGAGTTTGCGGAAGGCGGCGGGGCGGCCGGCGGCGACTGCGGCGATGGGGTGGCCGTTGCGGTGGGCCAGGGCGGTGAAGTCGAAGGTGTGCGGGTCGCCGGTGATGTCCAGGTGGTCGGCGTCGGTGGGGTGGCCGCAGATCTGCACGGTGACGCCGTACTGTTTCGTCCAGCACCAGGGGACGGCGTTGTAGGGGCGATCGGCGCCGAGCATGTTCGCCGCTGCCAAGGCGCCGTGGTCTTGGGCGTGGTTCCAGTGTTCGCCGCGCAGCATCCCGCCGCCGGACGGGTCGGGGTAGCGGGCCACGTCGCCGGCGGCGAAGATGTCGGGTTCGGAGGTGCGGCCGTAGGCGTCGACGATGACGCCGTCGGAGACCAGGAGTCCGGCGCGTTCGGCCAGGCGGGTGCGGGGGCAGGTGCCGACCGCGATCAGGACGGCGTCGGCTTGCCGGGTCTGTCCTGATGCGGTGACCTCCACGCCGCTGTTCAGAGGGCGCAGCGCTTGCAGGTGCGTCGAGGTGAGGAGTTCGACGCCTTCGGAGCGGTGGAGGTCGGCGACGGCGTCGGCGAGGGCGGGCGGCAGGACGCGGGCCAGCGGACGGTCCATGGCCTCCAGGACGGTGACGCGGCAGCCGAGGCGGCGGGCAGTGGCGGCGACTTCCAGGCCGACGAGTCCGGCGCCGACGACGACCAGCGAGGCGTCCGGGACGAGGGCGGTGCGCAGCGCGGACGCGTCGGCCAGCGTGCGCAGGGTGTGGACGTGCGGCAGGCCCGAGGCCAGGGAGAGCGGGCGTGGCGCGCTGCCGGTCGCCAGCAGCAGCCGGTCGTAGCGCAGGGAGTTGCCGCCCGTGAAGGTGACGGCTCCGCCGCCGATGGAGTCGACCCGGGCGGAGACCATGAGGTCGATGTCCAGGTCGTCCCAGGTGGCGGCGGGTTTGAGGCTGATGCGCTCGGGCGTGGCCGTCCCGTCGAGCAGCTCCTTGGAGAGCGCGGGGCGGCGGTAGGGGAGTTCGGGGTCCTCGCCGGCCAGGACGATCTGCCCGTCGAAGCCGTCCTTGCGCAGGGTGAGGGCGGCGGTGGCACCGGCGACGCCGGTGCCGACCACGACGATGCGGCGGGGCTCAGGCACGCGCCGACTCGGCCATCTGGAAGTCGGACTTGGCCGCGCCGCAGTCCGGGCAGGACCAGTCGTCGGGGATGTCCTCCCAGCGGGTGCCGGGCGCGATGCCCTCGTCGGGCCAGCCTTCGGCCTCGTCGTAGACGAAGCCGCAGACCAGGCATTCCCAGACCTTGTACTCGTTCATTCGCTGACCTCCTCGAAATCGACCTTCTCCCGGACGCCGCAGTCGGGGCAGCACCAGTCGTCGGGCACGTCCTGCCAGGACGTCCCCGGCGGGAAGCCCTCGCGCGGCTCGCCGGCCTTCTCGTCGTAGACGTACTCGCACACCGGGCACTGATGGCGGCTCACGAGGCGGCTCCGTGGCGGGCGAGGATGCGCGCGCGGCGGCGCGGATGCAGGTTGGCGCGGGTGATGTCGCCGCCGTAGTGGGCGAGCACCCGCTTGTCCATGACGCGGCGCCACAGCGGCGGCACGTAGGCCAGGACGATCATCGTGGCGTAGCCGGACGGCAGCTCGGGCGCCTCGTCGAAGTGGCGCAGCGCCTGGTAGCGGCGGGTGGGGTTGGCGTGGTGGTCGCTGTGCCGCTGCAGGTGGTACAGGAGGACGTTGGAGGCGATGTTGTTGCTGTTCCAGCTGTGCTGCGGGGTGCAGCGCTCGTAGCGTCCGCTCGGGGTGCGCTGGCGGAGCAGGCCGTAGTGCTCCAGGTAGTTGACGGCCTCCAGCAGCGAGAAGCCGAACGCGGCCTGGACGAGCAGGTAGGGCAGCGCCTCGATGCCGAAGACCCCGACGAGGACGGCGAACAGGCCCGGCGTCATCGCCCAGGCGTTGATGACGTCGTTGCGCGGTGTCCACGGGCCCTTGCCGGAACGCTTGAGCCGGTTGCGCTCCAGTTCCCAGCCCGACCGCAGCCCGCCCCACACGCTTCGCGGCAGGAACCCCCAGAACGTCTCGCCCATGCGGGAGCTGGCCGGGTCCTCGGGTGTCGCCACCCGGACGTGGTGGCCGCGGTTGTGCTCGATGTAGAAGTGCCCGTACGCGGTCTGCGCGAGTGCGATCTTCGACAGCCAGCGCTCCAGCGAGTCCTTCTTGTGGCCGAGTTCGTGCGCGGTGTTGATGCCGATACCGCCGACCGCGCCGATGGTCAGCGCCAGCCCGATCTTGTCGACGACGCTCAGGCCGCCGGCGCGCGTCCACAGGACGCAGGCCAGGACGAGCCCGGCGTACTGCAGCGGCAGGAACAGGTAGGTGCACCAGCGGTAGTAGCGCTGCCCCTCCAGCCAGGCCAGCAGGCTCTCGGGCGGGTTCACCGCGTCCTTGCCGACCAGCTGGTCCAGGACGGGGAAGATGCCGAACAGCAGGACCAGCCCCGACCACCAGAAGATCCCCAGCCCGGTCGCCGCGGCGAGTCCCCAGGCCAGGAACGGGAAGGTCGGCACGAACAGGCCGAGCAGCCACAGGTACCGCTTGGGATCCCGCCAGGTCGCCTCCGCCCCGTCGGGCACGCTGATCGCTGTCATGCGGCACTCCTTACATTTTTCCGCCAACTGTCCAGAAACTAGACACTTCTGTTCAAAGCGTCAAGAGTCTGGACGTACAGTGATCGATATGCTGGGGAGTGCCATGACGCGTTACCGGGAGTCCGTCCGCTCGCTGCTGCGCGAGCGGCTGCTCGACGCCGCCTACGAGCGGGTCACCGACGGCGGCTGGGACGGCCTGCGCATCGCGCACATCGCCACCACCGCAGGAGTCAGCCGCCAGACCGTCTACACCGAGTTCGGCACCAAGGAGGCCATCGGCCAGGCCCTGGTCATGCGCGAGGTCGAGCGCTTCCTGCTCGGCGTCCAGGAGCAGCTGGACGCCCACCGCGACGACCCCGAGTCCGCCGCCGCGGCCGCCGTCCGCTTCACCCTGGCCACCGCCGCCGACAACCCGCTGGTCAAGAGCATCCTCACCAGCTCGCGCGGCGGCCCCGACGACCTGCTCACCCACCTCACCACCCGCTCCGAGCCGCTGCTCACCACCGCGACCGCCATGCTGGACGGCTACGCAGCCGAGGCCTGGCCGCAGATCGACGCCGAATCCCGCGCCCTCGCCATCGAGACCGTCGTCCGCCTGACCGTCAGCCACCTCGTCCAGCCGTCCCTCCCCCCCGACCTCACCGCCGCCCGCATAGCCCGCACCCTGGCCCGCATAGCCCTCCTCCCCGAAAACTGACCCTGTCGGCGCCGCCCGCTATGAAGGCGGTATGCCAAAGCCGAGGGACTGGCCGCGCATTCTGGGCGAGGCGGCTTGCGCGACCCTGGTCGAATCACCGGACGTCGAAGCCGTCGCCCGAGCCTTCGGCGCCCGCATGCCCCGCGCCCGCCGAGCGCCACTGAACCCATTTCATCCGCCGGTGAGGTCTCGCAGGTCACAGCATGATCGCGGGTTACGGATTCGGTCCATGAGGCAGAGAAGCCCCTGGTAGACGGGTTGATCACCACAACCACCACGTCCAGGAACCAGGGGCTTCTGCGTGCTGTTCTATCGTGCTGCCGTCGATTTGTCGCGTTCAACGCTGAACTACGTCGCTGGGCTGATTCGCCGCCGTCGCAAGGCGATCGGGTCGGTGTGGCGGCTGCTCAACCCCGGCCGGCAGGCTCTGCTGGTGCTGGTCCACCTGCGCAAAGACGAGACGTTCGCCGAGATCGCCGCGGGCTTTGAGGTGTCGGTGTCAACGGCGTGGCGGTATGTGGAGGAGACCGTGATGCTGCTGTCGGTCCGCTCACCCAAGCTCACCCAGGCGCTCGGGAAGGCCCGCCGGGACGGGCTGACCCACGTCATCTTGGACGGGACGCTCATCCACACCGACCGAGTCAAGGCCGACCGGCCCTACTTCTCTGGCAAGCACCGCGTCCACGGCATGAACATCCAGGTCATCGCGGGCCCGGACGGGACGATCCTGTGGACATCGGGGGCGCTGCCGGGCAAAGCCCACGACCTGGCCGCCGCCCGACTGTGGGGCATCCTGCGCGAGTTGGAGCGGGCCGGAATCCTCACCCTGGCCGACAAGGCCTACCAAGGCGCCGAGGCCACGGTCGTGATCACGCCCTACAAGGGCAAGAACAAGCCGGAGTCGCAGAAGCAGGCCAACCGCTCGCACGCCAAGCTGCGCGGGCCGGGCGAACGCGCGAACGCGCAGCTCAAGTCATGGCGCGTCCTGCGGAAACTGCGCTGCAGCCCGAGCAAGACCGGCCACCTCGTCAAGGCCATCGCCGTCCTCCAGAACCACCGCGCCGCTCAAGCCACCACCCGAGGATGAAATGGGTTCACTGAACGAGCTGGACGATTCGTTCGCCGACGAGCCGCAGGTCGCGCTGCGCAGCATCGGTGATTGGGTGCTGGCCATCGAGTTCAACGGCTACCAGGGCAAACGGCCGGAGGTGCTGCGTCGAGCCACCGAAACCTCCCGCGCGGTGTGCGTGTATTGGTGTTTGGGCGAGGCCCGCTTTTCCTACGCGGTCGAGGGCGCGGTCTGGACCACGTTCGACGCCCTATGGCCCGACCGCCGTTTCGGTACGAGTCCGGACTGCCTGCAAGCGGAGATGGCCGATCTGCCGTGGGACGATCCGCAGCACACGACGGCGCTGTCCGAACTCGCGTCCCGGGTGACCGGCCAGAGTCCTGACCGAACCTGGCTGCAGGGTGACTTCCTCATCGTCCCGATCCAGGAGTGGGAAGAGGACCTCCCCGCCGACATCCGGCCCGACCTCGCCGCGCTGACCTACAGCGAACCCGCGATCGCCTATGCGCTGCGCCATGCCGCCCCTGAGCGGCTGCGCCGTACCGCTCGGGCGGCGGCGGGTCACGCTGCCCGCGCTTTCGGGCTGGCGGATCATCCGCTAGTGGACGCCGCCTTGCACCGACAACCGACCGCCCTCGGCGCACTCGTCCGCGGGCTGAGAGACGCCGCACGCGATCAAGGCGGCGGCCCGGCCTGGGCCCCTGCCATGGCCGTCGAGGCTGTGCGCCACGCTTGCGGACCCGACCCGCTCGCCTCCGCTTTCGGCGCGGTCGAGAAAGCCCGCTCCGCCTGCCAGTACGCCCATCATGACGTGGCTGAACTGCGCGTTGCCGTCCTCGCGGCACTGGACGATCCGACCCCGCCCGCCGGAGCGAACGGAGCGCGCGCTGCCGACACCGGAACGCCGGTGGAGCGCTATGCCTGGATCGAGCGGCACTGGCTCGGGCCCGGCGCGGCTGTCGTGTACGTCCGCACGGATGATGTGGAGGGAGTCGCGCGGGCCCTTGGCGGCGCGCTTGATCGCGCGTCGACCGGCCCGGCCGTTCTGGCCGCAGATCAGTGGGCCCTGCGGACCGCCGGCGGCTGGGTGATCGCGGTTGGCTTCGGCGACGGCGGGCTTGGTCCGCAAGTCGCCCTGCAGGCGTTCTCGGCCGGTACCACGGCGGTCGCCGCCATCTGGTCGGCGCGGGGCAATTCGATCTTCTACCGGTTCGTCGACGGCCAGGCGTGCACCGTGTTCAGAGCGCTCAGGCCGCGCGACGCATCCGGGACCGAGCCCGACGCGTTGCTGGAGGAGGTCACCGATCTCGGACTTCCCCTGGATGGCGGCCCGGCCGCGCAGGCGCCGGGGCTGCTGGCGCTCGCCGAGCGCGTGACCGGGGTCGGGCTGCGGCCGGAGGCGCTCGACGGGACGCACTGGCTGGTAGCAGCTAGCGGTAGCCGCGTTTGAGGAGATAGGTGGCGCCGGCTTGGAAGGCTTCGGGGGTGAGGAGGGCGAAGGCGAAGGTGTCGGCGAGGCGGTCGGTGATGTTGAAGGCGGCGCAGACCGCGAGGGCGTCGCGGATCTGGTCGGGGGTGGCGCCGGCGGCCAGAACCTTGCGCATGTCGTCGGCGGTGAGCGTGCGCTCGCGGGTCAGGGTGCCGAGCATGCGGAGGGTTTCGCGGAGCGGCTCGGTCAGGTCGGCGGTGTCGAGGTCGGTGAGGGCTGCGGTGACGCGGTCGGCGTCCTGGTAGGCCTGGGTGGCGGTGGCGGTGTGTGCGGCGATGCAGAACGCGGTCCGGTTCACTTTCGACACGTAGGCCGCCATCAGTTCGCGGTCGCCGACCGACCAGGCGGACGGGCCGCGCATCGCCTCGTGGGTGAAGTGCTTGGCGCGGTCGCCGTAGAAGTCGGGTCGGTAGAAGACGATCCGGGCCGCGTCCGGAACGGGGTGGCCGGAGAAGCGGCGGATGAGTGCGAACAGCAGCTTGGTTCTGCGGGGATAACCGTGGTTGAGGACGTCAAGACGCATCGGCTGGGTTCTCCTCGGCGGTCGCTTCGGCCAAGGCGGCCAGTCCGGCGTCGTAAAGGCGGGTGGATTCGCCGACGGCGGCGCAGACCACCAGTTCGAATATCTGGTCCTCGGTGTGGCCGGAGGCCAGGGCGGCGGCCAGGTCGGTGTCGGTGACCTGCGAGGCGTCCTCGGCGACTTTGGCCATCAGCGCGTCCAGCGGCGGGGGCAGGCCGTTGTTGTCGAAGGCGAGAGCGCGCAGTTCGGCGGACGCCTCGCCTTTCCCGTTCCGCACGCGATCGGTCAGGGCTCGAAGTGCCGCGCGTTTCCTGTCGTCGTCCGGCATGACGACCGCCTCCTCCACTCGCCCCCTCAGCCTAGGACGGCGGCCCCGCCGGACGGCGATTTCCCCGAGCAAAGGAATCGGACGGGTTGCGTCCGCTTATTGGTAGGGTGGGGGCATGACGGCAGCGGTACCGGCGGTGGAGCGGCTCCTGGACGACGGCTCGGGGCGGCGGCCGCGCGCCGACGCCCGGCGCAACGTCGAGCGGCTGGTCGAGGCCGCGCGGGAGGCGGCGGCGGAGGGCGGCGAGATCACCGCCCACGAGATCGCGCGCCGCGCGGGCGTCGGCATCGGCACCTTCTACCGCCGGGTCGGGTCGCTGGAGGCGCTGCTGGAAGCGGTCCTGGGCGAGGTGCTGGCGGAGATCGTCGGCAAGGCGGACGAGGGCATCGACGACGCGGACCCCTGGACGGGCCTCACCGCGTTCGCGCTGTCCTACATCCGGCTGCGCAACGAGCTGTGCGACGTCAACAAGCGCCTGGGCAACGTGCTGGACCATTCGCGCGCCGAGTTGCGCGACCGCATCCGGCACCTGGTCGAGCGGGCGCAGCGGGCCGGGGTGATGCGGACGGACGTGACCTGGGAGGACGTCGCGTTCCTGCTGGTCGCGGCGTCCTCCACCGGTCCGCACACGCTGGGTCTTCAGGCGGGCGAGCAGCAGTGGGAACGCAACCTGCTGGTCGTCCTGGACGGCCTGCACGTCACCGAGCCGGGCGAAGCCCTGCCGGGCGAGGCCCTGCCGGGCAGGCCGCCCACCGCGGTCAGCACTTCTTGATCTTCGCCTGCGGGACGACCGCGGCGGGCAGTCCGGGCTGGGCCCACAGCAGGTAGCCGAGCCCGTCCATGTCCTTGGTGCTGCCGAAGAAGATGCCGTTCTTGGACTTGTGGACGGCCAGCCCATAGTGCCCGGCGCCGGTCTTGACGCACCAGGCGCTGTTCTTGTCGCCGGGCCACCCCTGGAGCTTGCCGCTCCAGGCGGCGGACGGGGTGGACATGCACGCGCCGAGCGTCGGCTGGTCGCTGCCGGAGTACCTGGCGGCCACCGTCCCGTTGATCAGCTCGGGGTCGCCGGTAACGTACTTGGTGTACCGGACGTCGGCGGCGGACGACTCGGGCGCGTCGTCCTTGAACAGCGAGTGGTGGAAGGTCTTGCCGGTCTCCAGGTCCTGGGACCCGCCGAGGTCTTTGGGTACGGTGCCGCGCACGGCGACGCTGTCGCCGCCGGCGGCGTCGGTGACCGCGACCTTCGCGCCCGTCCCGGCGGGGACGACCACCTTGATCTGCCGCTGCCGGACGTACAGGTCCACGTGGTCCAGCTGCGCGCCGTTCACGCTGACCTTCAGGTCGCGGTCGGTGCTGAGCTCGAACACCGAGGTCTGCTGCCGCCCGCCGAGGGTCTGCTCGATCAGCAGCCAGGTCTTGCCCGGCTTCACCTTGTGGTCGATGACGTACTTGGCCAGGCTGTCGGCGGCGAACAGGCCGAGGTCGACCGCGATGCCGGGGATCGTCTCGGGCGCCAGCTCCGGCAGCACGGCCAGCACGAACGGGGAGTAGACCTCGTAGGCGTTGGCGATCCGGGTCGCGGTGCACTGCGAGCCGGGGCAGGCGGCCGCCAGGCTGGCGGTGAGGGCGACGGTGGCCGCCGCCGTCGTCGTGCGTCGGAGCATGTTCCGTCCTCGGTGGGCTCAGCGGACGGGCCTCAGCAGGATCGTCCTGCCGCCCACGCCCCCGCATGAGGAAGGCGTACTCATCTGGACGCCGCGCACCGGCCCGAGGTTCGGAGCGACTTTGCCCGGCCTTTACCTTTCGCTTCCGCTGTCCAGCAGGACGACCAGGCGGCTCAAGTGGTCGTCGATGTCCAGCAGCGCCGTCACGGCGGGCGCGGTGCTTGGCGGCCGGACGGCTGGCCGGAACTGGACGCCGGGTCTGCGGCCTAGCGTTTTGCGCACGGCGATCAGGTTGCGCGAGACCTGCGCACTGAGTGCGTCCACCTCGGCAGGGACCGGATCGGGGTATGCCGCGCTCAGCGTTACCGCCGGTGCGGCGCACGCGCGGATCTCCTCCACGACCTCCACCCCGCGCGTCCGCCCGGAAAGCCTGCGCGCGGACAGCGGGGCGCGGGCGCGCAGCGCCGGGACGATCTGCTCCAGGAGTTCCACCGCGCGCGTGAAGTCCTCGGCGTCGCGCGCGTCCGTGCCGGGGGAGAGGACCGGGCCGAGCGCGGCCAGGGCGTCGGCGGCGCGGCGGCGCAGCACGTCGCGGGTCCGGATCGGCAGCACGAACCAGGACGCGCCGACCCCCAGCAGCCCGCCGAGCGCGATGCCCGCCAGCCGCGTCCGCAACAGGTCGCCCGACGCCTCGCCGAACCAGCCGTACAGCAGCGACAGCGCGGCGGTGACGCCGCAGGCCCAGTAGGCGTAGGCCGCCTCGCGCAGCCAGGACGCGACCGCGAGGACGACGAAGATCAGCACGACCGCGGCGTCCGCGCGCGGACCGAACGACCCGGCGACCAACGTCGCCACCACGGTGCCGGCCGCCGCGCCGACCGTCCGCTGGACGCCCTTGACCAGCACGTCCCCGCGGGAGCGGGCGCCGCTGCACACCAGGAACGCCGTCAGGACGGGCCAGGGCCAGTGATCGGGCCACAGCAGATGTCCGGCGACGAACGCGGCGGCCAGCGCCGCGGCCATCTGCAGAGCCATCCGCGTGGACGGACGGATGCGACGCGCGCTCGGCTTGGGTGGTGCCTGCGGCGCGGGCGGCTCGTCCCTCGCCAGGACGGTTTGAAGCGCCGCCACCCACACGCCCGCGATCAGCGCGATCACCGCCGACCACAGCGCCGTCCGGCCGGTGACCGGCGCCATCACCGGGCCTTGCGTGATCAGCAGGGCGACGAACGGCAGGACGGCGAGCGTCCCCGCCCGCGTGGCCCGGATCCCGAACCGGCGCACCCAGACCGTGGCCGGAACCGCCACGACGAACAGCGCGAACCCCGCGTAGGCGTGGTCGGCCATCACATACCGGACGGCCGAGGCGGCGAGCGTCGCCAGCGGTAGGACGGCCAGGCCGAGCAGGCGGTCGGTGCCGTCCATCCGCCGCTGGGCCCGCGCGGCCGTCAACGCGAGCACCACCGCCTGGATCACGGTGTCCACGTGCAGATGGGCGAAATGCTCGACGACCAGGGCGGACGCGTAGGCGCCCAGCGTTGCGGCCAGACCGACCGCCGCCGCGCGCAGATGTCGCAACCCGGGATCGAATCTCAGCGAAGTACTTCGCAACATCTTGCTTTCACCGCCCCAAGATTGGGCTTTCTGCCACTCCGATATTAAGCGCTATCTTAGAAACATGGCAGAGATGAGCGAGACGCGCTTGGAGGCGGCGGCCGACGTCCGGGAGGGCGCGATCGCGCTGTCGCGACGGCTGCGGTCGCGGCGCACCGCCCAGGCGCTCAGCGCCGCCAAGCTCGGCGTGCTGGGTCGGCTGCGCCGCGAGGGCCCGGCGACCGCGGGGGAGCTGGCCGCCGCCGAGCACCAGCTCCCGCAGTCGCTCACCCGCGTGTTCGCCGACCTGGAGCGCGACGGCCTGATCTCCCGGAGCCGGGACGCCGCCGACGGGCGCCAGGTCGTGTTCGCCCTCACCGATCCGGGCCGCCGCGCGCTCGCCGACGCCGTCGCCGAATGGGACGCCTGGCTCGCCTCGGCGATGGCCGGACTCAGCGACGTGGAACGGGAGGTGCTGCGCCTGGGCGCCCGCCTGATGACCCGCCTCGCCGCCGCCGACCCGCCATCCCGCCTGGCCGCCGCCGACCCGCCGTCCCGCCTGGCTGCTGCGGACCCGCCGCCCCGGTCGGGCACCGGCGACTCGCCGCCCGGTCCCGAGCCGTCCGACGGTCGGGGCGACGGAGTGTGAGGTCTCGGATGCGCCTGTCGTTGGCCGCTGCTAACGTCCGGCGCGTCCCGCATGATCACGTTCGGAGGCTCCCACCATGTCCGACATGCAGCCGCTGTTTCCCGAACTCGGCCTGCTGGCCGAGTTCGACGCCGCGCAACCCGACTTCTACGTCCACGGTTTCGAGATCGAACGCGGCCGGTCGTACGAGGACCCGGTGCTCGGCGACCGCGTCGTCACCTTCGCGCAGGCCAACGGCAGCGGCTCCCTGTACGGGATCTGGCGCCGCGACGACCGCGCCGACCCGGCGACGCTGCCGGTGGTCGCGCTCGGCGACGAGGGCGGCCTGCACATCGTGGCCCGCGACTTCCGCGAGTTCCTGCGGCTGCTGGCCTCGCTGCCCGGCGACTGCGAGCCCGACATCGACTGGGAGTGCTTCGGCCTGCGCGAATGCGACTGGGACGAGCCGCTCGACCAGTCCGCCTTCCGCGCCTGGCTGGACGAGACGTTCGGCATCACCCCCGCGGACGACTGGGAGCCGATCGTCGACGCCGCGCAGGCCGAACTCGAAGCCGAATGGGCGGCCTGGGTCCACCCGCTGATCCCCGACGCGGTCTGGTCGCCCGTCCACGAGCTGAACCTGCTGCAGCGCTTCGACGACCGGCTGTACGAGGGCTACGCCAACGGCTTCTGGCTGCTGGACGACTACGACGAGCGCAAGCGGATCACCAACCCCGCCCTCACCGCCGACATGTCCCCGTTCGCCGAGAACGACACCGACACCGTCTTCGCCCTGGACACCGCCGGACGCGTCCTGGCCGTCGGCAAGACCGCCGGCGTCCACGTCGTCTCCCGCGACCTGCGCGAGTTCTTCCAGCTGATCGCCGGCCTGACCGACACCGAGCTCTGGTGCGACGAGCACCAGGCCGGACTGCGCCCCTGCGAACCGGCGCCGCTGCGCGACAAGTACCTGGCCTGGCTCGAGACCACCCTCGGCCTCCGCCCCGCCGCCGACCCGTCCGCCCTCCTCCAATCCGCCCAAACCGCCCACCCCTGACCACCCGCGCACAAGCGGGCCGCGCACGAGCAGGCCGGGCACGAGTGGGCCGGGCATCCCCGCCACCCGGCTCGCTCCCTCCCGCACCCGCGGGTCTCGCCTCCGTCCGCCGGTCTCGCCCCACGTCCGCCGGGATGAATCGGGCGCCCGACTCTCGCGCGCCCGACTCCCGGAAGCCCGCCGTCGCCCGGCCCGGGCCGAGGTCGGGCTAGATTCGTAGCGGACCTCGGGAGGACACCTTGACCCATGGCGCGGCGCCCGCCGCGATGCTGGACACGCCGCGGCGCAGGCTGCTGGCCGACGCGGCGATCAGCACCCTCGCCCGCTCCGGCCTGCGCGGCCTGACCCACCGCGCGGTGGACGAGGCCGCCGGTCTGCCGTCCGGTTCCTGCTCGGCCTACTTCCGGACGCGCCAAGCCCTGCTCGGCGCCGCCGTCGAACGCCTCGCCGACACCGACCTCGCCGACATCGACACCGAAGCAGCCACCGCCCCCGCATCCACCACCAGCGCACCCGACCTTGAAAGCGTCGCCGACCTGGCCGCCGACCTGGTCGAACATCTGGCGACAGCCGGACGCGAGCGCGTCCTGGCGCGCTACGAGTTGCTGCTGGAGGCGACTCGCCGCCCCGAACTCGGTGCCGTCCTGGCCCGCTCCGCGCACCGGCATCAAACCCTCATCCAGGACATCCTCACCGCCCGCGGCGTCGCAATCCCCGCCGCCCAGCTCCCTGTCCTGCTCGCCTGCCTGGACGGCCTGCTGCACGAGCGCCTCGTCGGCTCGTCCACCGCCCGTATCGACCGCGCCGAGATCAAGGACGCCGTCCTGCGCCTGCTGCGCGCCTTCGCCTGACGGCCCCGCTCCCGTGACCTCGGTCACCGCCGCACCGCCCAGCCTTCTACAGCTGTAGAGTCAGCTCGTTCTGCAGATGTAGAAGGGAGGGCCTGAGTGCCCAGGGAACTGCCCGCCAGGACCGACGTCCTGGTGGTGGGGGCCGGCCCGGTCGGGCTCACGCTCGCCACCGCGCTCACCCGCGCCGGCGTCGACACCGTGGTGATCGACAAGGCCACCGCGCCCGCGCCGACATCGCGCGCGACGGTGGTGCACGCCCGCTCGCTGGAGGTGCTGCGCGGGATCGGCGCGACCGACGTCCTGCTCAGCCAGGGGATCAAGGTGCCCCGGTACACCGTCCGCGACCACGACCGCGTGCTGCTGCGGATCGACTTCGGGACGCTGCCGACCGACTACCCGTTCGCGCTGATGATCCCGCAGCACACCACCGAGCGGATCCTCGCCGACCGCCTCGGGAGCGTCGGCGGCGCCGTGCTGCGCGACCGCGAACTGGCGCACATCGGCCAGGAGAACGGCCAGGTGATCGCGAGCATGACCGACGGCCGGACGATCCGGGCCCGCTACGCGGTCGGCGCCGACGGCATGCACAGCCGCGTGCGCGAGCAGGCCGGCATCGCCTTCATCGGCGGCACCGACGCCGAGTCGTTCGTCCTGGCCGAGTTCCGCCTGGACTGGAACGAGGCCGCCGACGAGCAGTTCCTGTTCTTCTCCACCGAAGGAACCGCCCTGGTCTCGCCCCTGCCCGGCGGCCTGCACCGCGTCGTCGTCACCGTGGACGAGGCCCCCGAGGCGCCGTCCCTGGACCAGATCCGCACCCTCCTGGCCGAGCGCGGCCCCCGGCGTCACCCGGCGACGGTGAAGGACCTGGTGTGGAGCTCGCGGTTCCGCGTCCACAACCGGCTCGCCGCCCGCTACCGCGCCGACCGCATTTTCCTCGCCGGCGACGCCGCCCACGCGCACAGCCCGGCAGGCGGCCAAGGCCTGAACACCGGGGTCCAGGACGCCATCGACCTCGCGGGCAGGCTCATCGCCGTCCTCCAGGACGGCGCCGACGACACCGTCCTGGACGGCTACGAAACCCAACGCCGCCCGGTTGCCGAAGACGTCCTCGCCTTCACCCACCAGATGACCCGCATGGCGACCCTGCGCGGCCGTCCCCTGCGCGAACTCCGCAACATCTCCCTGCGCGGCCTCGGCCTGATCCCCGCAGTCCGCCGCAGCACCGCCATGAACCTGTCCGAACTCGCCACCGCCACCACCCGCCGCCGCTGAGCCGATCCCCATGACAGCCGTCGCCCGCTCACCGCTGCACCGGCACCCCCATCCGCCCACCGCGCCCGATCCAGGTACCGGGCGGCTGGGGGAACCAGATGTGGCGCCTCGGGGACGAGCTGGCAGTCCGAATGCAGCGCATGGAGCCACCTCCTGGAGGAGCAACATCCCGACCTTGCCGGGCTGACCATCCGGACGTTGCCGCCGAAGTCGGACGGTCTGGAAGGACGCCGCTGCGGCCGGCGCATGGGAAAGGCCGCCGGTATGGGTGCACGGCGACCTCCACCCGGCCAACGTCGTCGTCTCGGACGGGACGCTCGCAGGCATCGTCGACTTCGGTGACCTGCTCGCCGGTGACCCGGCGTGGGACCTCGCCGCCGCCTGGGTGCTGCTCCCCGCAGGCACCGCATCCGGTTCTTCGACACCTACGCACAAGCAGACGAGGCGGCGATCCGGCGCGCCCGCGGCCTGGCCGCTCTGAAGAGCCTGTTCCTGATGCTCATGGGCCAGAACGGAGAACAGGGCCTCCCCGGCGGCAAGGCCCACTGGGGCCCTGCCGGCCGAGCAGCCCTCGACCGCGTCCTGAAAGGCATGTGACACAGCCCCGAACCAGAAAGGGTCAGCCGGTAGCGTCCCTGGGCGCGGCGACCAGGCCGTAGATGACCAGGACGGCGAGCACCATGTTGATGATCGACCAGATCGGGTAGGCGCCGAGGAAGGCGAACTGCCCGATCATCGCCAGCCCGGCCAGGAACACGCCGGCCCACCGGGCCCAGGCCTTCCCGGTCAGGATGCCGACACCGACCGCGATCTGGACGATCCCGACGATCAGCCAGATCCAGCCCCAGGCGGTGTAGCTGAACACCAGCAGGTTCCCGTCGGGGGTGACGAAGTACTCCTTCTTGAACAGGGCCACGATGCCGTCGACGGCGTTGAAGATCCCCAGTAGGACGGCGAGCATCCCGGCGAAGGCGAGCCACCCCGAGTGGGTGCTATGCCGAACAGGTGCGGTCGTCATCATGACCCCTTTCCTGGCGGAACGTCCCTTAAGTCGCCGTTACTCCAGATCGCCACAAGAGAAGGCCACCCCCCGGTAATCCTTCGGCAGCCCCCCCGCAGCTCCACGCCTCTTAACGTGATGCGCAGCCACCACCCACCGGCCACCATGTGCCCATGCCAAACCTGCACTGGGACAAGGCCAAGAACTTCTTCGACCCTCGCCTGATGGGCGCGCTACCCGACCTCTTCATCACCGACACCACGGTCGAGGACTGGCAGAAGGTGTTCGACCTGGTGTTGAGGCGCGGCTGGGATTGGAAGTTCCAGGAAGGGACGACCGAACGCCCTCTGCCGACTGCGGCCGAGGCCCTCAACCGTCCCGCCGACGCCGAAGTGGTCGTACTCCGAGTTTGGCCGACGCCAGGAATATCGGTCATCTTCCGACCGTGGACGCCGACCGAGATCAACTTCGACATCGACCTGCGTGAGCTGCACGGCCAACAAGGCGTCGACTCGCTCTGCCGCTTGCTGCGCGATCTCGGCCGCGAGCTCGGCAAGCCCGTCACGATGACCGCAGAAGGCGGCCGCCCCGAACACGCCGTCCTCGGCTACGACCCCGTCGGCGACCGAGTCGTCCTACTAGCCGACCCGCTCGCGCCGCGTTGATCCCCTCCGAAATCGACCAGAAGTCCGCCGCCCGAACGCGTGGGTGGGGGCCTATAGCGCCGGCACGACTTCGAGGAGCTTTTCGGTGCCGGTGAGCTGCAGCAACTGCAGGACCCGGGGTGCGGGCGCGGCCACCAGCAGACGCCGGTTCTGGATGTGAGCCTGCTCGTCGGCGAAGAGGAGGGCCGTCAGGCCGCAGCAGTCGATGAACCCGACCGCCGACATGTCCACGGTGATCTGCCCGCCGGGGTGGTTCAGGATCCCCTGCAAACAGCGTTCCAAGATGGTCGCGGTGGCCAGGTCGAGTTCCCCGGCCACGGCGACCAGGCTGCCGTGGGGCTGTGGGGTCACGGTCAGACGTAGGTGTTGCATGGCGGTCCTTCCGGCTCACGCAGAGACGAGCTCATCCGCCGAGGACGTATGAGCTGGTGCTGGATGTGCCGGAACACGTGCAGCCGAGGTCTGGGGCAACAGCACCACGGCGTCGGAAGGAGCAGGACGCCGCGGCCCGTGAAGTTGTGTCCCGTGTGAAGCGGTTCGTAGTTTAGTAACCGCACCTCAACACCGGACGTGATTTTCCCAAGCCCCCTCCCGAACACGCCGTCCGATCACGGCCAGCACCTACATCCGCAGTCGGGATTCCAGGGCCGTGACGAGGTCGCTGACCGAAACCCGGCTCTGTTCGCCTGACTCCATGTCGCGGACGGCGACCGCGACATCGATCCGGTCTGCCTGGTCGTCAGCGGTGACGTCGTCCACCAGCTTCTCGGCAGTGGCCTGGCCCAGCCCCCGCGCCGCCGTCAGCTCGGCGACCACCCGCGCCAGCGGGATCGAAGCAGAACCGGCCAGACATCCAATCCAGGTGGACCTTGCAGAGGCTGGACGAGTCGGCCCGTGGATCGGCGTCGGTTCGTTGCCGACGGGGGCGGGGCCGGGCCGTCCTGGACGGGGCGTCGGTGATGATGTGGGTGTGGAGTATGTGTCCAGAGTGCCGCGCCCGCCGCTGGACGGGATGATCGACGACATCTATTACCTGGAGGGCGTCCCGCCGTACTCGCGGTTGTTGCTGCCGGCGGCACCGGCGCCGTTGCTGATCGTCAACCTCGGGGCGCCGTTCGTCATCCGCGCCGGCGCCGCCGTTGAGGCCCTGGAGTACCCCGACGGGTGCGCGGTCACCACACCCACCTGCGCGTGGGAGTTCAGCTATCCGACGCCGACCTGGTCGGTGGGTGTCCACTTCAAGCCGTGGGGTCTGGCGCCGTTCCTTCCGATTCCCGCGGCCGAGTTGTGTGACCGACCCGCGACGGTGGAGCAGATCTGGGGCCGGCCTGCCGTCACCGAGTTGCGGCGTCGGCTGAACCTGGCGGACCCGCACAAAATGCTGATGTTGCTGGAGGACGAACTGCAGCGACGGCTGCGGGTGATCGACGGTCTGGACCTGGTCCGCCGGACGAGCAGCGCCATCGCGGCGACAGGCGGGACGGTACCGATCAGCGACCTCGGCGTGGCGGCCCACGCCAGCAGCACTTACCTAGCCAAGCGGTTCAAAGCCATCGTCGGTGTCACGCCGAAACGGCTGGCCCGCAGCTACCGATTCAGCTCCACCGTGCTGGCGATCGACGTCGCTGCACCGGTCGACTGGGGAGAGGTTGCCGCTGGCGCCGGATACTTCGACCAGGCCCATTTCGGGCACGAGTTCAGGGAGTTCACCGGGCTCACGCCGACCCGGTACATCGAAGTCCGGCGGCGGTTCCTGCGCGAGCATCCCGGCCACGCACTGGACGGCTGGCCGCTACCGGCCGATTGATTTCTTACAAGAGCGACGTCGCACGCCACACAAGAGTGGGGGCTCCGAAACAAGGAGGAACCATGGGGAAAGTCGTCATGAGCGCGTCGGTCTCGGTGGATGGGTTCATCGCGGCCGACAACGACGATCCCGGACCGATCTTCGCGTGGCTGACCAGCGGTGACGTGCCGTTGGACGACGGTGGCGTCCTGAAGGTGTCGCAGGCGTCCTACGACTACACCCGGCCGTACTGGGACGAGATCGCAGTGACGATCGCCGGCCGCCACGTCTTCGACATGACCGACGGCTGGGACGGCACGCCACCGTCCGGGGTCGACCACGTGGTCGTCGTGACGCACCGGCCCAGGCCCGAGGGCTGGGACGCCCAGGCGCCGTTCCACTTCGTCGACGGCATCGAGGCCGCCATGGCCGAGGCGCAGAAGCTCGCGGGCGACCGCACGGTCGAGGTCGCCGCCGGCGACGTCGGCGGCCAGATGCTTGCCGCCGGGCTGGTCGACGAGGTGCGGATGGACGTCGCGCCCGTCGTGCTCGGGTCCGGCAAGCGCTACTTCGGCTCCGTCGACGCACAGCACCTGTTGCAGGATCCAGACGTGGTGATCCAGGGCAACCGGGTGCTCCACCTGCGCTATCAGGTGCGCCGGTGACCGGTCTGAGCGGGCACACGAAAAAGCCACTGGGACGGTGGCGCCACAAGTGAATTAGTCGGCAGGGTTGGTGGTGCGGCGGTTTTTATTTGCCGACAGGAGGACGTCGATGCCGTCCAGGATTCGTGTTAGGCCGAAGGTCAGGTCGTTGTCGTCGATATCGTCGGAATAATCATCGCCCACCATCAGGGACGCCACGATGGGATATCCGTGCTCGTGCAGCAGTGGCAGTAGGAATTCCTGCACCGCAGACGATTCGACGGACTCGGCGTTGCTCTGCTTGAGGTCGCGGCGCATATCGGCGATGCGGCGCGCATATACATCGAGCAGCAGCGCGCACTGAATCGCATCCTTGGGGCTGAGTCCGGCGCCGGTCAGGGCTTCCAGGATGGCCTCGGTCCAGCGCAGCAGGTTCGGCGTCATCGGCGCGCCCCGGACGGGCAGGTCCACGAGCCAGGGGTGGACGTCGCACCGGTCGATCATCGCCAGCGTCCAGGTCGTCGCCGCGGCCCGCCAGTGATCGGCGCCTGTCGCCAGCTCCGGTGGGGGACCCCAGCCGGTCTCGGCGAGCAGCACCAGCAGCTCGTCCCGGGACCGGACATATCGGTAGATCGCGTTGGCGGTGAGGCCGAGTCTCTTGGCGAGCTTCGGCATCGACAGCGCCGCGAAGCCGTCCGCGTCGGCCAGCTCGACGGCCGCCTGGACGACCTGCTCGACGGTCTGGGACGGCGTCCTCCCGAGCTTGCTCGTCTTGGTGGGCAGGCCCCAGGCCAGGGCAAGCCCCGGTGGCAGCTCCTGTGGATCAACGCCGGTCGGCATCAGTGGATCTTCCTCGCGAATCTCGCCGGACGCTTGACTTTGTGCGTCCCTTACACTTTTATTCGTGCGTACCTTACACAAAGACGATCGGGGTGGGGGATCTTGAGACGGCTCATGCACGGCCCAACGCGGGGCCGCGACCGTTCGCGGCGCATTGTGCCAGGTCACATGGGGACACTACTCGCTACAGCGCTGGTCTTCGGCACTTCGGCGTGTGCGGGAGCGGCGGGTGCCAGCTCGGCGAACCGGGTCGCCGAGACGAGCCGCGATGACGCCACGGTGATCTCCACCGATGCCGGCGCGGTACGTGGCAGGCTCACCGCGAGCGCGCGGCTGTTCCAGGGCATCCCGTACGCGGCCCCACCGACGGGGCCGCTCCGCTGGGCCTCCCCTCAGCGTGCCGCGTCTTGGTCGGGGGTCAGGGACGCGACGAAGCCCGGCAACCGGTGCGCGCAAGCGGGCGGGTTGATCGACGACGCCAGCGTCACTGAGGACTGCCTCTACCTCAACGTCACCACGCCCCGCCAGAGCAGCGCCCGCAAACTCCCGGTGATGGTGTGGTTCCATGGCAACGGCTTCATCAACGGCGCCGGCAGCCTGTATGACGCACAGCGCCTGGCGAACACGGGCAACGTGATCGTGGTGTCGCCCAATTACCGCCTGGGCATTTTCGGCTTCCTCGCACATCCCGCCCTCGATCACGGTGGGGCCCGGCACCTGTCGGGCAACTTCGGGCTTGAGGACCAGCAGGCTGCGCTGCAATGGGTCCAGCGTAATGCCTCGGCATTCGGTGGCGATCGGGCGAACGTCACCATATTCGGCGAGTCGGCCGGCGGTACGAGCGTCTGCTCCCATCTGGCGGCCCCCGGCTCGGCGAACCTCTTCCAGAAGGCGATCGTGCAGAGCGCGGAATGCACCGGTGAGAAATGGTCCCCGGGTCCGCCGACCTGGTTCCCGCTACCACGCGCCGAGCGTGAGCGGCACGGGCTTGAAGTCGCCTCCAAGCTTCACTGCCCGGATGTCCGCAAAGCCGCGTCCTGCCTCCGCGGCCTGCCAACGGAAGTACTCGCCGAGTGGTCCGACAAGGGCATCGGATCCGGGCCTACCACGGGCGGCGGCGTGCTTCCCCTCAGCCCGCAGAAGGCGTTCGCCACAGGTCGTTTCAATCGCGTGCCGATCATCCAGGGAATCACGCGCGATGAGCATCGCCTCTTCACCGCCGCCATCGAGGCCGCGACGCACCAGCAGACGACCGAGGCCAGCTACAAGAAGGAAATGCACACCCTCTTCAACGCGGCGGACGCCGCGCGGGTCCTGGCCCGGTACCCGAGCAATCACTTTCACTCGCCCGGAGAGGCGCTGTCGACAGTCGTGACCGACTGGGCGTGGGGCTGCCCCGTCCTCGATCGAAACCGCGCACTGTCCGCACACGCACCCGTCTACGCCTATGAATTCAGTGATGCGAACGCCCCATGGTTCACCACGCTGGCGAAGCCGAATTTCCCCACCGGCGCGTTTCACGGTGGCGAGCTGCAGTACATCTTCGATGACGAGCAGCTTCCCGGCCCGGCGACAACGGCGCAACGCAAGCTCTCCGATCAGATGATGCGCTACTGGGGCCAATTCGCTCACACAGGCAACCCGAACGGGCGCAATCTGCCGAAGTGGTCGCCGTTCCGAGGAAGCGACCACGTCCAATCCCTGGCGCCGAATGCGATCGGGTCGGCGGATCTCGCCAAGGAACACCAGTGCGCCTTCTGGGCCTCGATCGGCAACTGATCGCCTGAGGCGAACCGTGCGCACCGGGACGGACCCGACGAACCGTTAACCGTCCCAGCCTCCATCGGTGCTTCCCGCACTCACGACGGGAAGCACCGATGGCGCACGGCGACACACCAAGGGCCGACGACCCCCCAAGGGCGGCCGCGAAATGAGCACCAGGCGTTGATCACCATGGACGATCGCCGATGGGACTTGATCGCGCTCTAGGAGATGCCCTAGGCATGGCGTGTGCCGTTCACCCTGAGCCATCCAGCCGCTGTCATTCCGCTCGCACGGGGCCGACTCGTCCCCTCAGCGCTGGTAATCGGCTCGATGGCCCCCGACCTTCCCTACTTCGTTGGACTGCAGGGCCGGTTGCGGGACGCGACGCACGTCCCGCTGGGGATCGTCACCAGTGACCTCGCCCTCGGACTGGCCTGCTTCGCCGTGTTTCACCTGCTCTGGAAGCGTCCGCTGCTGGCGCTCGTCCCAGAACGCGCGCACGTCCGCCTGGCGGGCCCGGCGACCGGCTTCGCCCGCTCCATGCTCGCCTGGGTGCCGTTGTCGATCGTGATCGGAGCGGCCACGCACGTCCTGTGGGACGCCTTCACCCACCAACAGCACAGTTTCGCAGGCGCCCTACCCTGACTGGTCACAAAATCATGGGCTGGCCTGGAGCTGTTCCGCTGGCTGCAGTACCTCAGCGGTGTGTTCGGCGCGGTGACCATCGTGTGGTGGACGCTCCGCTGGTTCCGGCACGCGCCGTCGATGGCGAACCCTCCGCACCGCTTGCCCGCCCGGGCCGCTGCCCTCGCTGTCGGGAGCCTCCTGGCAGGGACGGCCGTGGGCGGCCTGCTGGGCGCGGCCACTCTGATCAACCAGCCCGACCTCCCTCGCACAGCGCACATGACCATCGTCTCCGCGGTCGAAGGCGCAATCGCCGGACTCGCCCTCGCACTGACCACCTACAGCCTGACCTGGCGCGCCGCGGACCTTCGCTCAGGCGGACGTCCCGGAAACGCGCAGCAGTATGGGCTGTCGCGCAGGCGCGGATCTTGAGCCGGACGTGGGGCCGGTCGGCTGGGCGATCCGCAGCCTGATGAACCGACTGTGGCCAGTGTGCGTCCATGAGTGGTGACCTTGCTCAGGAGAATGCACGCCAGGGAGCGTCGGCCCCAGGTCCGCCCGCGTGCCGGGTTATCGAAAGGGTCCTCATGACACCGCCCCCGTATGGACGCGCCCCCCGACATCGCCTGCCAATTGCGGGCAAGGTTTTTCTGGCAGTGTTCCCGGTCGTTGTGGTAGCCGGGTTAGTCGTCCAGCACTTGTGGAACGCCGGGACGTTCTCTGCTCCCGAGACCAAGTCCATCCCGGATCCGTGCCTTGTCCTGAACGCTCAGGTCCAGCAGATCATCGGTGGGCCGCCGGTGACCGGCCTGCCGACTACCTCCGACATCGGGGGCATTCAGACCAGAAGGTGCGTCTGGTCGCAGTCTGCTTCGCCCAGCGGCTCACTGAGCGTGGAGTACGACCTTCATCGTCGAGCCGACGGGATGAGCGGGATCAACAGCGCCCGCATCGGGATGGACGCCGACGTCCGGGTCGACGGGAGCTTCCCGAGCCCGACCAGCAGCACCACCATCGCGCACCTGGGCGATGAAGCCCACCTCCTGATCGGCCGCTTCGGCGACACCGCGGGCGAATTGACCCAGACCACGGTGGTCGTGCGACGGGCCAACGTGGTGATCGAGGTCCAGGGCACCGGATCGCCTGGCCCCGCAGCCGACCGGCTCACGCAACTCGTCGCCACGGCCTTGGCCGGGATCGCGACGCCGTGAGGCCGGCAGCCGGCTTTGGGCTCGATGCATCGACTGCGCTGAACAAGGCCACCCCGCGTCCGAGCGCGTAGCGGACGATGCGCTAACGCCGCCGCGGCCTGGCGTGGCTTGCCCCGGTCGCGCGTTGTTAGGGAGTGGGGGAGTGGTGGGGGCGATCTGGTTGGTGCTTGTGCGTGATGATTGTGCCTGGTCGGCGGCCTGGTGTTCTGGCATCGGACGGGAGTGTTCTCGGGCGAGCGGGATCGCCAGGGGTGTGTCGCGCTCGTGGCGGTGCTTGATCTCCGTTGCGAACGCTCTGACGGGATGGCGGGGACTGGCGGGCGTTGTCCTGTCGTGCGGCTGCCGCTCTCGCGTCGGCGATGGTGCGGTAGAGCGGCAACAGTGCCAGCGCGTTCGGTGTCGTCGCATCCGCCGCCTGCTCGGTTGCGACTGTGCCTAGGATGCGTCCGGCGGTGGTGAGGCGGAGGGCGTGCGTGGTGATCACCATGGCGGCGTCGGCACCGACGCGGGCCACCCGGCGCAGGTCCAGGATCACGTGTCGCCGCTGGTGGGACGCCTCGTGCAGCACGGCGTCCAACTCGGCGCAGGCTGTGATGCCGAGCTCGCCGGCGGCACGCACCAGTGCGGTCCACCGGTCGCGCGGGTCGATCAGCAGCCGCAGATGGTGCACGACGACTGTTCTCCTTCTTTCGCTGTCAGGGCCCGGCGAGGATGAGGTCGCGAAGGCCGGAGGCGGCTCTAGCGGGAGTTGCGATGGTGTTCGGCCAGCTGCCGGGCCAGCTCGTCGCGTTCGCGGGTGATCGCGGCCAGCTGATGCTCCAGCTCGATGATGCGGCGGATCGCCGGGAGGGTCATGCCCTCGTCCATCATGACCACCACCCGTTGGACGCGGCCGATCTCGTCGCGGCTGTAGCGGCGCTGCCCGCCGGGCGAGCGGGCCGGCGACACCACCTGCATCTCGTCGATGCGGCGTAGGAACGCCCGCTGGACGGCCAGCATGTCGGCGACCTGCCCGACGGTGAACAGCGGCGCGTGCTCGTCATCGAGCCACGACACGTCCATGGCCACTCACCCCCTTCCTTCCAGCATCGCAGGGCCTTCGCGCCGCCGGCCGGGGCCGGGCGTCTCCCTGCCACCCGGCCCCGGCCGGCCCTCGTTCACCGGGGAGACGTGCTCAGGCTTTGATCGCCTTGCCCTGGCTGCGCTGCACCTCGACCTTGCGCGGCTTGGCCTTGTCCAGGACCGGGATGCGCACCGCGAGCACGCCGTTGTTGTAGGCGGCCTCGATCGCGTCGGCGTCCAGGTGCTCCGACAGGTAGACGCGCCGGGTGAAGGCGCCCATCGCGCGTTCCCGGACGAACAGCCGGTCGCCCTCGTCGTACTCCTCCTCGCGCCGCGCGCTGACGCTCAGGACGCCGCGGTCCACCGTGACCTCGATCGAGTCGGGGTCGATGCCGGGCACGTCGAACCGCAGCAGCACGTCGTCCTTGCGCCGCAGGCCGTCCATGGCCATCGCGGTCCCGCTGCCCTGCCCGGCCGCCTGCCCGAAGGCCTGGCGGGCCGCCCGGTCGAACTGCCGCTCGAACTCCTGCACGAAGGGGTCGATCGATGTCAGCAGCATCGTGCTTCACCTCCGATGATCCCGGAAGCCCTCCTGCTTCCGGTGCCGGTCCGATGAGGAAACCTCCTAATCCAGTTGTAGATTTCCGGTGGCCTGGTGTCAAGTTCGGAGCGCCTCGCTTCTGTGAGCTGCTGCTATATGTGTCTCGACTCCTCTGCACCTGGCCTCACTGCCGAAGGCGCTGGCGGTTTCCTGCGAGCGGAGTTGCAGAGCTGGTCCCGCACTGCCGCCCGACGCTGCGTTCAGTTGATCGTGACGACGCGGGCCCAGGCGGGTGGCGCGTCGGGGACGTAATCGGGGTCGTCCTCGTCCACTTCGTGCGGGGGACGAGGGAAGAGGCCCACGACGGTGCGGCAGGGAGGCTGCTGGGCGGGCCAGGGGGTCTGGCCATCGGTCAGGGCGACGATCACGTCCGGGCGGGGGCGGCGGCGGAGCGCCCGGGTGAAACCCGAGCGCAGGTCGGTCCCCCCGCCGCCGATCAGTTCGAGGTTCTCGGCTCGGCAGAGGGGGACCGCGACCCCTGCGGCGGCGTCGCAGGAGATCACCGACACCAGGTCGCGCCGTCCGCCCACCGCGCGCGAGATCGCCGCCACCTCCAGCAGCGCGCTGCCCAGTTCGGCGTCGCTGACCGATCCGGATGTGTCGATCACTACGCAGACCTGGGGCGGTTTGCGGCGCAGGCTCGGCAGGAGGACGCCGGGGATGGCGGCCGCGCGCCGGGATGGACGCCGGTAGCTGTGGTCCTCTCCTGCCCCGGGGGCTCCGGCTGCCGAGCGGACCGCCGCTCCCAGCAACTGCCGCCACGGTTGCGGCGGATGGAACGCCTCGTCGGCCCAGCGGCGCCAGCCTTCCGGCGCGTCGCCCGGACGGCCTTTGATGCCCTCGGCGACCCGGAAGCGCACCGCGTCGCGCTGCTGCCGGCTCAGAGCGTGGGCGCCGTCCGGTCCCAGCTCCCACGGACGGGCCCGCCCGTCGGCCCCGCTGCCGCAGTCCAGCCAGGCCAAACCCGGTGGGAGCCCGGACAGCGAGGTCGTCCGCAGGTACTCCTCCATGAGCATCCCTTCGGGCAGCCTCAGCATGGACGGCAGCACCGCCCCGGCGGGCCGGGGGAGGCCGTCGCCGTAGATGTCGTCGTTGATCTCGAAGTCGGCGGCGATGTTCCGCCGCAGCCGATCGCCCGGCCCGTTCCTGCCCTGTTCGGCCGCATGCCGCTCTCCCCGTCCGTGGTGGTCGCGCAGCAGGTGGGAGACCTCGTGCACCCAGACGCCGGCCAGCTCCTCCACCGGGGTGCGCGCGACGAAGCCGGGGGAGACGTAGCAGCGCCAGTACGCGTCCACCGCCATCGTCGGCACGGAACCGTCCGGCACGATGTGCAGAGCGAAGAGCGCGCTGGCCAGGTAGGGACGGACCTTTACCGCATGCAGTCGAGCGGCCAGCAGCTTTTCCAGGTCCAGGGCGAAGGCGGATGGTTCACCGGAGCCGGGCGCCGGTGCCGGGGCGGCGGCAGGTGCGCGGCGCGGCGGCGCGGGACGGGGGCGGGGCATCGGCGTCATCGGCCCACCTGCGCCGTGCGCTTGGCGACGGCCGATGCGGTGGCCCGCAGCACCGACTGATCAGCCCGCCGGGCGAGACCGATCACTTCGGCCAGCCGTTCCACCGACTCGGGGACGTCCCAGTCGTCCCGCCGCAGCGAGGCCAAGACCTTCGCCGGGGCGACCAGCAGATCGGCGGGACCGGTCTCCAGCGCCCGGACGAGGACCGCCCACCCCGCCTCCCAGCGCTCGCGCTGTGGCCGCGCACCCACGGCGGCCACCACCGACTCCAAGGTCGCCTGACGCAGGTCTCCTCGTATCGGCAGTTCGGCGGATGCGGGGTCGGCCAGCAGCGACTCGGGGTCGGGCAGTTCCATCCGGTCCAGGTGGGCGAGGAGTTCGAGCCCGGCCCCGTCGCCCACCGCGCCCCGGATCAGCAGCGCCAGGACCTCCCGGGAGACCGACGCCGCCGTGCCGAAGGCCAGCAGTGTCAGCGCGGCTTCCCAGCTGCGGGGTGATGGCCAGGCGCCGCCGCGACGGGTCTCGGTGGTCGGCAGCCGGTGGATCAGCGTCGGCCGCGCCTGCAAGAATCCGCAGACCGCGCGCCGGGCGTAAGCCACCGCTTCCGGCAGCTCCTCGGGCACCAGCTGGGGCAGCTGCGCTCGCGGCCAGACCCCGCCCAATCCGCGTACAACGGTGTCCTGGTCGTGGACCCAGTACAGGTGGACGAACCGGTTGGCCAGCGGCGGGCTCAGCTCCCATCCGTCCGCCGCCGAGGCGCGCGGGTTGGCGGCGGCCACGATCCGTACCGCCGGCGGCAGTTGCAGCGCACCGACCTTCCGCTCCAGGACGACCCTGAGCAGCGCGGCCTGGACGGCCGGGGTGGCGGTGGACAGCTCGTCCAGGAACAGCAGTCCCCGTCCGGCCCGGACGAGGTCGACCGCCCACTGCGGCGGCGCCATCGGCACTCCGCGCGTCGCGGCATCATCGCCGAGGATGGGCAGCCCGGAGAAGTCGGTCGGCTCGTGGACGCTGGCGATCACCGTGGTCAGCGGCAGGTCGAGCGAGGCGGCGAGCTGCGTCAGCGCCGCGGTCTTGCCGATGCCCGGCTCGCCCCACAGCAGCACGGGCAGGTCGGCTGCCACAGCCAGGGTGAGCGCTTCGAGCTGCTCGTCGGGACGCGTCTCGGTGGTGGTGGTTCGCAGCAGGGTCAGGAGGTCGTCCGCGAGACCGAGTTGCCGGTCGGTTCCGGACGCGTCGGCGGACATCCCGGTCGTCAGGACCGAAGCGGACGAAAGGGCACTAGAGATCATTGGCATCACCTGGGAGAAGTCGAAAGGGACGGCAGGCCGCAGTGCGGCCAGGCCGTACGGAGTGGGCCTAGCGAGCGCGGGACGGTCGGCATGGGCGGAACGGGCGCAGGACGGTCGGTACTGGCGGAGCGGGCGCGGGACGGTCGGCATGGGCCGCCGTGCTGAGAGCGGTCAGCGCACCCGTGCTGGACGAGGACGCGCCCGACTGCCTTGAACGGGGAGCGTCGCGGGACGGGAGAAGGGGCGCAGACCGGACCGGAAGAGACCGTGGTCGAGACGGCGGGCCGCCGACGACTCCAGCGTCTCGCGCAGCGGCCCGTCGCGCAGGACCGCGGCAGGACCGAGCAGTCCTTCGACCACGGCCAGCGCCCCGGAGACATCGCCGTGCCCGAGCCGCTCCTGGACGGCCGGCAGCGCCTCCGGGGAGCGGTGCACCGCATCGATCGCGCGAAGGCACGGCAGCCCGGGGCCACCCAGCGCCACCAGCAACTCTTCCCGGCGCAGTTGTGCCGGATCGTGGTCGACCGCCGTCAACACCCCGTCCCGCAGCGCGATGCGGTGGACCTCGCCTCGGCACTCCACCACGTGAGGATCGCCAGGTTGAGGCACAGGACCGGGCGCGGACTCTGCTTCAGCCACCGGCAACGCTTCAGCTACCGGCCGCGCCTCGGCGACCGGCCACGCTTCGGCGACCGGCAACGCTTCGGTCACTAGCGGATGCAGCCGGTCGGTGGTAATCAGTCCGGCCCGCAGCAAAGCCAGATCCGGAAGGGTCCGGGCGGCGGCTTCCGGTAGCAGCGGCAGCTCTGCGTACGCCTGCGGCGGCAGCGCCTCTCGAAGCGGCCGGAATGTCGGGACGTGGTGGACGTCGGGAGCGACCAGCTCGAACGCCCGGCGATCACGGGCGCTGAGCCGCACGGTGAAAACCCCGCGCGAATCGCCCTCCGCGTCCAGCAACAGCTCGGCCTCGGCGGCCCACCGCGCCGACGCCCACGAGTGGTGATCGTTGAGGTCGGAGGGATGCGGCTGGACCGGGTCGTCCAGCCAGGCGAGCGGGTCCGGCCGACCGGCGGGCGCCAGGACCGGCGCGATGTTCGCACCGCTGCGCGACGCCAGTTCGCCGCACCGGCTGGAGTCCCACAGATGCCGGTGCAGGTCGAGCCGGAACCGCCGGTCGGGATGCGGGTGCGGATGGTGCGCGGGCGCACTGCCGCCGTGCCCGCCGCGATGCCCGCCGCGATGCTCGTTGCCGTGCTGGTTGCCGCCGCGCTCGTCCCAAAGCGCCAGTGACATCCGCTGGCCACCGTCCGCCCACGCCGGCGGTGTGCGCACCACCAGCTGCACCGGCGAGTTGCCGGAACTGCCATAACGGCTGAGAGAGACGGTCAGGCCAGGGCGGAGCCGTCCGTGGGGAGGGATGCGAGGCATGTGCCAACGCAGCAGATCCGGTGCCAGCCGACGCAGATCCGCTCGAAGGCGGGTGACGAACTCGGTGCCGTAGCGGTGACGTACGGCGCGCAGATCGAAATCGATGTCGATCCGGGCGGCGGCGCAGGCCCCCGCCCAGTCACCGACAGCACGTCGCGCTGTCGCAGTCTCGATCATGGACGGTGGCACGGCGTACTCGCGCACGCGCTGCCACATCAGCAACTGGGCCGGAATGTCCGCGAAGTGGAGTGCCATCAGCACTCACCTTGCGCGAACGATTCCCCCATTCCACATGAGGAGGTGTTCTTCATCGCGGACATCATAAGCACCTGAACGCGTCGGCACCACCAGGGGCGGCGGTCGCCGTTCAGGCGAGGAGTTGGTCGAGGATGTGCGGGGCGAGGCCGAACGCGGTGGTCATGCCTGCGCCGGAGGTGACCGACACCAGGCCGACGCCTGGCATGGGGACGCCGGTGAGGAACGGTTCGGGTGCCGAGGAGTAGACGCCGCGCCAGCGTTGCTTGACGGTGAGCGGGCCGGCGCCGAGCAGGGAGGCCGCCTGTTCAAGGATGGCCTGGTCCAGATCCTCGGACCGGAACGGATCGTGGGTCACGGCGTAGGCGTGGGTGTCGCCGATGAGCAGATCGCCGTCCGGGCACTGGGTGAGCATCAGGTTCAGACCCGCCTCAAGCAGACCCGGATGTTGTTCGGTCAGCCGCGCACGCAGTGCGGGGACGGTCGGGCACGCGCGGAAGGCGTCGTACCGGACCAGCGAGAAACCGCTGAGCACGGCGGGGTCGATCACTCGTCCGTGGGGGTCGCCGACCTTCAGCATGTGCAGCGCGCAGCGCCGGTGCTCTGCCTGCTCGGCCAGGTCGGGGAAGTGCCGGTCGATGTCGTGGCCCACCGCCACGACCGTCGCTCCGGCTTTGATCTCGCCTCGGGAGGTGACGACCAGGCCGGGTTCAACGGTGTGCATGGCGGTCGACCAGTGGAACCGCACGCCTTGACCAGCCAGCCAAGCAGCGAGCGCAGGCACCGCGCGACGAGGGTCCACGCGCAGGTCGAGCGGGAACCACGCACCGCCTACCGCATCGTCGCCGGTGGGTACGCGCTGCCGCAGTTGCGAGGCGTCCAGCAAGACCACATCGTCGCGGACGGCCTGGAACTCCTCCAGAACGGCGTACTCGTCCTCGGCCCGTGCCACCACGACCGCACCGGAGTCGCGGACCCACAGCCCAGCCTGTTCGGCCAGTTGAAGCCAGGTCTGCCGGGCCGTCGTCGCGTACTCCAGCGCCGTCGCGGTCTGGGCAGTGAGGCAGACGTATCCGAAGTTGCGGACGGACGCCCCGACCGGACGGTCATCGCGCTCCACGACGACCACCGACAGCCCTCGCCGCACCCCCTCCACGGCATGGGCCAGGCCGACGATCCCGGCGCCCACCACCACGAGGTCGGCCTGGTCCAGGCGAGGAGTAGAAATCATGACGATCAGGATTCTGGACAACGAATCCCAAGGTCAACACCGCGGCGATGCCCGTCACCGGCCGTTCGCAGGCCGGTAACCCGTGGCCTCCCGGCACCCGCCGCCTACACGCAGTGGCGGACGATGGATGACGCCGGTGGTGAGCCGGTGTAGTTGAGGCCCCAGTAGTACTGGATGTAGACCGGGTTCGGCGGCGGCGTCCCTGGTGTCTGGACGAGCGCCGCCCGAGACCATGCTCCGGTGCCATCGGCGTTACTGGAGCGCTGGAGGTAGGCGCCGCAGCCGTCCTGCCCGCCGCTCCAGCCGGTTTGGGTGGTGTGCCGGTTGTAGGAGTTGATGGCGTAGACGACGTAGCCGGCGCACGATCCGCTGTAGACGCGCAGCACGGCGTAGTCGGAGTCGTACTTCGTCCGGTACTGGCAGGCTGGTCCCTTCCCGCCCGACGGCCACCCGTACATCAGCTCCGTCCAGCTGCCGGTGTACAGCCTGTACTGGAAGACGGCGGCGGCGTGGGCCGGTGCGGCGGTCAGGGGCACCGCGGCCAGCGGGGTCGCGAACATCACGGCGGCGCCGAGAGCATGGGGCAGACGTAGGCGCATGATGGCCTCCAGGGATCGAGAGGTGCCCCCGCCGCCATTGGACTCCCGTTTCATGAACGTTGGTAGACGCCGGAGGGCCCGCCTTTTCCGGAATCCTCCGCGGGCGTGGGTGGTCCGTCGCGCCTGCGAGCGATCTCAAGGACGGGCGGGGCCGCTGCCGGTCATGCGGACCTGGGCCGGGGTGCGGCCGAACTCGCGCCGGAACGCGCGGTGGAAGCTGGTGACGTTGGGGAATCCGGCCTCGACCGCCACATCGACGATCCGGCGTCCCGCCCGCGCCGGGTCTTGGAGCTCTCGCCGTGCGTGCTCCAGCCTGCGGCGCCGGACTTCGGTGGCGTAGCTGTGGTCGCGGTCAGCGAACAGCGAATACAGCAGGCGCACCGAGATGCCCAGCCGCCGGGCGGTCGCCGGCGCCGACAGGTCGTCGTCGCCGAGATGCTCATCGATGTCGGCCAGCGCGCAGGCGTGCAGGCGGTCGTGGCGCATCGGTGTGGCCGCGGTATCGTCCCGGACCCGTTCCTCCAGCGCGATGGCCAGGATGGCGCAGGCGTGGACGGCCATGCGCGCGGCGTTGCCTTCGGTGAGGTCGCCCTTGGTGAGCGCGGTGAGCACATGGCGCACCGCGGCGCCGGGGCCGGTGGCCGTGGCGAGCCGGGTCGCCGTCCGGACGGGCGCGCTGAGCTGGTCGTCCAGTAGCCGCTGCGGCACCCAGAGGGAGAGCTGGCGGAAGTCGCCACCGAACTCAAAAGCGCCCTGCTCGGTGGCATCGACGATCCCGAGGTCTCCCGGACCCAGGACGGTCGAACGGCCGTGTTGGACCATCAGGCTCGTCCCGCGCAGTTGCAGGTTGGCGCAGTAGCCGTGTTGCGGGACGCGCTCGATGTCGCGTGCCGTGCGCCGCACCCGCTGCCGCTGGGAGTCGATCCTGGCGATGCTCAGCTCGGCGAGCGGCCATTGGGTGACCGTCCCGGCGAAACCGTCGCGCAAGTCTGATTCGGGGGTCAACGCGAGGAACGCCTCGCAGATGACTTCGCGCCAGCGCGTGAACTGCGTCGCCGGCGGTGCCGTCAGCGTGGACCACCGTTGCGCCGTTTGCTCCATGGGGATTCCCCGTCCCGCTCCCGGAGGGCCCGTGCTCGATGTGCAGCGTGGGCAATCGGGTTCTGCACGTACGGCGACACCTCGGCGGTTCGAATCGTGGACGGTTGGCAGCGTCGGCAACGGCCGCAGACATCCAGTCCGGCGCTGGCCGCCAGAGGAGGAGAGCCAGATGTACAGACGCAAATCGGTGTCCGCCGCGGGTGGGGCACGCCCCTGCCCGACGGGACGAACACGGACGTCGGGTCGCCGCTCGGGCCGGCCTCGGCTGCGGTTGCCGGCGCGGGCGATCGCCTGCGCCGGTACGGCGGGGCTGCTCGCCGCCCTGACGGTCGTGCCCGCCGAGGCCACCGCCCCCGCCCGAGCTGCCGCCCCCGCCCGGGTTGCCGCGCCCGCCCGGGCCGCCGCGCCTGCTCGGGTTGCCGCGCCTGCTCGGGTTGCCGCGGCGGGCGCGCTGGTCAGGTGCAAGGACGCGCAGACCGACCTGGACTACGCCGGCGACTCGCCGCCCCGCG
The DNA here is from genome assembly GCF_024172125.1 of Actinomadura rupiterrae. GTDB lineage: Bacteria > Actinomycetota > Actinomycetes > Streptosporangiales > Streptosporangiaceae > Spirillospora > Spirillospora rupiterrae. Next base: position 172,115 of record NZ_JAMZEA010000013.1, on the reverse strand, counting down.
TGATCGCCCAGGGCGAGTGCTACAACCCCGAGAACGACGGATCCGGCGCCGGGCTGTGGGTCACGATCTACCGGAACGGGAGCGTGGTCTGGAGCGGCGGTAACGGCGTGGGCGTCGTCACCGCCATCTACGTCTGCCAGGGGAGCGCCTGGAGCGACTTCCGGACGGTGTGGAGCACCGGGGACTCCGACGAGCAGTGGTTCTCCTGCGGCTGACCGGGACGCACGGTCCAGGCCGGTCGGGGTCCCACAAACGGCCTGGACCGTGGCCCGTCGGCGACCGCTCCCGCTGATCGTCCGCCAACAACCGACACCGGAGAACCCCGATGAAGATTGACAAAGCCCTCGCCATCGCGGCGATCACGACAACGCTCGCAACCGGCGGCCTTGTGGACGCCACCCCGGACGCGGCCCAGGCCAAGCCGAAGGACTGCGCCAGCCGCTACCGGGATCTGGCGTATGCGCAGTACATGTCCGCGCAATGGGGGCAGTACTGGGTGGACCTCGTCGACGACGGCTCGCCCCAGCCCGACACCGACCGGGCCTATAACAACTGGGCCGTCTATGACCAGGCGGCCTCGTTCGAGCAGGAAGGAATCACCACCCACTGCTCGGCCTGATTCCGGGTGGCACGCGGCTGGACGCGGCCTTCATGACGTGACGTCGATCAGGACCTTGCCGACCGCGCCGCCCTCGACTGCCCGGTGCGCGTCCGCGGTGCGGGCCAGAGGGAAGCGGACCAGAGGAAGGCCGTGCTCTTCGCCGACCGGCAGGGCGCCGTCGCGGACGGCCGCGGCGACATCCTCGACGGCCGCAGCGCGGACATCAGGACCGGCGGTGTAGAGCACCAGGAATTGCAGGCGGGTGTTCAGCACCATGTTCTGCAGCACGTTCAGCTCGACCGGCTTGCCGCCTTCGTTGGCGAATGTGGAGATCGTGCCGCGCGTCCGCAGGACGGCCAGGTCAAGGGCGAGATTCGCGCCGAGCGCGACCTCGGTGACGATGTCCACGCCGTCAGGAGCGGCCGCGCGGATCTCGGCGGCCGGATCGCCCTGGCGGTAGTCGATGACGTCGTGGGCGCCGGCCGCCTTGGCCAGCCGGGCCTTGTCCGGGCTGCTAACCGTGCTGATCACGGTGGCGCCGGCCCAGCGGGCGAGCTGGATCACCGCGTGCCCGACCGCCCCGGCCCCGCCCGCGGCAAGCACCACCCTGCCGGACAGCGCGCCGGGCCGCAGCCGGCGAGGCCCGTCCTCGGCGACGGTGAGCGCCCGGTGCGCGGTGAGTGCGGGGACGCCGAGGGAGGCCCCAACGTCGAAGCCGGTCTCGTCCGGCAGCGGCACGGCCTGCGCAGCCGGTACGACCGTGAACTCCGCGGCGGTGCCTGTGGGCCGTCCGGCGGCGGCCATGAACAGCCAGACCCGCTGGCCGACCCGGCTCGGATCGACCCCCTCGCCGACCGCGTCGATCACCCCGGCGCCGTCCAGGTGCGGTGTGATCTCCGGGAACGCCTTGGCGTGGGCCCGTCCGGCGCGCGCCTGCCAGTCGGTGGGGTTGACCCCGGACACGGCTACCCGGACGCGGACCTCACCGGGAGCCGGGACGGGCCGTTCGCGGTCGACGACCTGGAGAACCTCGGGACCGCCGTTGTCGCGGTAGACGACGGCCTTCATGACGCCGCGCCGAACGGGAGGTTGTTGGACCGGGACTCGATGGCATCGAGCGTGGGCAGCAGGTCCCCGTTGAGGGTGATCTCGCTGACCGCCATGTTGGCCTCCAGGTGAGCGGGGTCGGCGGTGCCGGGAATGAGCAGGATGTTCGGCGCGTGGTGCAGGAGCCAGGCCAGGCCGATCTGGGACGGGGTGACGCCCAGGGACTCGGCCGCGGCGAGCACGGCCGAGTCCTCGGTGACCTTGGGCAGGCCGGTGCCGGCGCCGCCGAGCGGGAAGAACGGCACCCACGCGATGCCCTCGGCGGCGCAGAGCCGCAGCATGTCCTCGTCGTCCCGGGAGGCCAGGCTGTAGGCGTTCTGCACGCAGGCGACGCCGGCCGGGATCGCGCGGCGCAGGCCGTCGATGGTGACGCCGCTCAGGCCGATCGCGCCGATCTTGCCCTCGTCGCGGAGGGCGGTCATCGTCGCGAGCTGGTCGTCCAGGTCGACGATCTGGACGCCCTCGGCGCGCAGGCCGGGGCCGGTGTCCAGGCGCCGGAGGTTGACCACCGGGAGCCGGTCCAGGCCGAGGCTGCGCAGGTTGTCCTCGACGCTGGCCCGCAGCTGCTCGGGCCGCTGCGCGATCCGGAGCGGTAGGGGCCCGCCGGGGTCGGGGTCGGCGCCGACCTTGGTGACGATCAGGACGTCGTCCTCGGGGCGCAGGGCTTCGCGGATCGCGGCGTTGGCGAAGCCGGAGCCGTAGAACTCGGCGGTGTCGACGTGGTTCACGCCCAGCTCGACGGCGCGCCGGAGCAGGGCCACGGCCTCATCGCGGCGATCGTGCAGGCGGTGCAGCTGGAGCGCGCCGTAGCCGATCCGGAACACGGAGCGGCCGGCGAAGCGGGCAGTGGCGGTGTTGATCACGGGTTCCCTCTCGGTTGATCACGGGTTCCCTCTCGATCGAGGTGCGGGCGGTGACACCCTACAAACTTGTGCTGACAGATTTCAATATTTGTCAGCGCGGTGACAGAATTTGACCGGCCACTCCGCCGCGACGTACGTTCGCCAGGCGGACGAGGTGACCAGCCGGCAAGGAGGCCCGATGCGCGGGGAGCCGCTCGACGCGGAGACGATCGTGTCGGCCACCGAGGAGGTGCTGCGCCGTCACGGTCCGGAGAAGACGACCGTGCTCGACGTCGCGCGCGAGCTGGGCGTGAGCCACGGCAGCGTGTACCGGCACTTCGCGTCCAAGGCCGCGCTCCGCGAGGCCGTGATCCGCCGCTGGCTCGACCGGGTGCGGGACGAGCTGGCCACCGCGGCGCACGCCCCCGGACTGCCTCCGGCTGAGCGGTTGCGAGCCCTGCTCACCGCCATGTTCGCCACCAAGTGGACGAAGGTCAGGGAAGACCCGGAACTGTTCGCCACCTTCCAGGCACTGGCGGCCGAGCACAGCACCGTGTCCTCCGGGCACGTCGAATTCCTGGTGGCCCAGGTCCGGGACATCATTATCGACGGTGTTGCCAGCGGCGACTTCGCCGCCGGCGAGCCGGACGTGCTCGCGCGAGCCGTCCTGAACGCGACGAGCCGCTTCCACGACCCGACGCACGCCGCGGAATGGCACGTCCCGGAGACCGAAGCGAACTCCGCCGCGGTCGTCTCGCTCATCCTTGACGGCCTCCGCGCCCGCTGACCCGGGGCGCCCCTGGTTCTCTGCGCCTCTAGAAGCGCACGGGCTCGGTACCGGGGTTTTCGGCGCTTAGAAGATCTTGCCGAGGACTCCGGAGTCGATCACGATGAGGCCGCCGATGACGACGAACACGGCAGGCACAAGCCACTGGCCATAGCGTTCTACGACCCCGATGACCTTCTTGTGGGAGCCGGGCCAGGAGGCGGCCAGGCACCACAGGGCCACGCCGAGGATGAAGACGCCGATCGTCACGGCGGTCGGAGCGGCCCCGATGGTGCGGAAGACCGGCGTGTAGACCGAGATGTTGTCGGCGCCGTTGGCGATCGTCACTCCGGCGACCGACAGCAGGCCAGACGCGACCGCGGGAGAGGTGTTTTCACCCTCGTTGCGGGCCCGAATAGCGATGACCAGGCCTTTCACGCCGAGGACGAGCGGGACCAAGCCGAGGAGCCCGACCCAGTCATCGGGCACGATGGTCAGACCGAGCGCTGCGATCACCGACACCAGGACCAGGGCCGCGATCCCGAGGTACTGACCGCCCCAGATCTGCCACGGTCGGGGGCTGCCCGACGCGCGCGCGGACAGGAACAACACCGTCAGGATGATGATGTCGTCCACATTCGTCCCCGCGAACATGCCCGCGGCCGTCGCGATGATGCCCGTGATCCCGTCCACGACGAGAACCTACCGGGCCGCCGCGTCCCGCCGAGCCTCGCTCGCCAGCCCAGCGCAACCACCGGAGAGTCCGCGCCTCCGACCACTTCCATAAGGGATATATATAAAAATGCTATGCTTTGCCGGTGAGCCGTCAAGACAGTGCTTCTGAGGCATCCCCGGCCATCGGGGCGGCCCTCTATGGCCTGGCCACCAGGGCCGCGAGACGCCTGCCCCGGGACATGAGCCTGACGTCCGCCGCCACCCTGGCCACACTGGACCGGACCGGCCCACGGCGCATCACCGATCTGGCCGCGGTCGAGGGCGTCACCCAGCCCGCGATGACCGCCCTGGTCCGGGTGATGGAGGAGTCCGGGCTGGTCGAGCGGAAGGGCGATCCGTCCGACAAGCGGGTCACGCTGGTGTGCCTGACCGAGGCCGGCGTCTCCTACGTCCGGACGCGTCGCCAGGCAGGCGTCCAGGCGTTCGAGCGGCTGATCGGTGAGCTCAGCGGGGACGAGGTCGAGGCGCTGGTGGCGGCGCTTCCGGCGCTGGAGCATCTGGCGGAGCTGCAAAGCCAGGACCGCCAGGCCCCGAGGCAATGAGCGGCCGGCCGGTCGAGGGGGCCGGGGTAACGACGCTCCCGGTGGCGCGTTCCGAGACGCGGCTGCTGGTCCCCGCCCTGATGTTCATCGCCCTGGTCGTGGCGGCGGTCGGCAGCCTCGGCACGCCGCTCATCACCAGCGTGGCGACCTCGTTGCACGTCTCGCTCGGCAGCGCGCAGTGGACGCTGACGGTCGCGCTGCTGAGCGGCGCCGTCGCCACACCGGTGCTGGGACGGCTCGGAGCCGGTCCGCACCGGCGGACCACGATCCTCGCCACGTTGGCGGTCGTCGTCGCCGGCAGCGCGCTCACCGTGCTGCCGCTGCCGTTCGCGTGGCTGCTGGCCGGCCGGACCGCCCAGGGCGTCGGGCTCGGGCTGACGGCGCTGATGATGGGCGTGGCCCGCGACCACCTGCCCGAGGAGCGCAGCGCGGCCGTGATCGCCCTGATCTCGGTGGTCTCGATCATCGGGGCCGGTGTCGGCTACCCGCTGGCCGCGCTGCTCGCCGAGCTCGGCGGACTGCGGGCCGCCTACGGCCTCGGTCTGGTCGTCACCGCCGCCGCCCTCCTGACCGCCTGGCGCTCCATCCCCCAACCCCCGCAAGGACGCTCCGCCCGTCTGGACGTACCGGGCGCGGTCGTCCTGGCCGCTGCGCTGCTCCTGGTGCTTTTCCTCGCCGGCGAACGGAATCTGTGGAGCCGACACCTGGTCGTGGCGGCGGGCCTTGCCGCCGTCGCGGTGGTGCTGCTCGGCGTCTGGGCCGTCATCGAGCTGCGCAGCACGACACCCCTGATCGACGTGCGGGCGGTGCGGCATCCGGCGGTCGCCGGCGCGAACCTCGCCATGTTCGTCGCCGGGATCGGCATGTACCTCCTGCTCACGCTCATCACCCGGTACGCGCAGACCCCGCACGGCGCCGGCTACGGCTTCGGGCTGACGACCTTCGTCGCCGGGCTGGTCCTCATCCCGTTCTCGGTGCTGGGGTTCGTCGCCGGGAAGCTCACCCCGCGCGTCCGGACGCGGATCGCCGACCCCTTGCTGCTGGCCGGCAGCGCCGTCGTGGTCGGCGGCGGGTTCGCCCTGTTCGCGGCGGCCCGGTCGGACCTGGCCGAACTGTTCGCGGCGATGGGCGTGCTCGGCTTGGGCGTCGGCGGCTTCTCGGCCGCGATGCCGGGCGTCATCCTGGCCGTCACCCCCAAGAGCGAGACGTCGAGCGCCATGAGCTTCAACTACGTCGTCCGCAGCGTCGGGTACTCCCTGGGCAGCGCCATCGGCGGCCTGATCCTCGCCGCGGGCACCGGCCCCGGCCACCTCTTCCCCGACGACGGCGCGTACACCACAGCGGCGCTGGTCGGCATCGGCGCCATGGCGATCACGACGCTGATCAGCCTCGCCCTCGCCCGCCGGCACTCGTCCAAGCCCTAAGTCCGATGCGCTCATCCCCACACTGGAGGTCCCATGCCCAAGGGCTACTGGGTCAGCGTCTACCGCACCATTTCCGACCCCGAGAAGCTGGCTGCCTACAACGAACTGGCCCGCGTCGCCGTCGCGGCCGGGGGTGGACGGACCTTCGTCCGCGGCGGCCGGACCGAAGCGTATGACGCCGGAATCGCCGAGCGCGTCGTCCTGATCGAGTTCGACACCTTCGAGCAGGCCGTCGCGACCCGCGAAAGCCCGGCCTACCAGAAGGCACTCGCCGCCCTCGCGGACGGCGTCGAGCGCGACTTCCGCATAGTCGAAGGCGCCGACTAACCGCTCTAGCCGGGGCGCCCGGCACCAAGAGCTGAACGACGCCCTCTCCATCTCGGCGACGGATCGGCCAAGGAATACAGATGTGAGCTGAGTCACATCTCACGTTTGCGGGGTGGCGTGCGTCTTCCTGGCAGAGACCGAGGGAGGGGAACAGGGATGAACGTACGCCACGCGCTGGTGGAGACCGCGCTCGGACAGATCACGCTCGTCGCGAGCGGCGACGTGGTCACCGGACTCTACTTCCCGCACCACCTCCGCATGCCCGCTCGGGAGAGCCTGGGGGAGCAGGTCGCCGTCGAGCATGACGCCTTGCTCGCGGACGCGGCGACGCAGCTGGAGGAGTACCTGTCCGGCGGCCGCCGCGCGTTCGAGCTTCCGTTGGGCGCGGACGGTGATGCCTTCCAGCACGCCGTGTGGAGCATCGTCGCGGAGGTGCCGTTCGGCGAGACCACGACCTACGGCGCGATCGCCGAACGGCTCGGTGACAAAGCGCTCGCCTACCGCGTGGGCCAGGCGGTCGGCGCGAATCCGCTGTGCGTTTTCGTCCCGTGCCACCGTGTCGTCGGAGCGAACGGCAAGCTCACGGGGTATGCCGGTGGGCTGAAGCGAAAGCGGGCCCTGCTGGAGTTGGAAGAACCCGCTCCGGTGAGCGCGGGGCGATTGTTCTAGTGGAAGCGCATGAAGGACGCGCCGTCGCCGTAATCAACGAGATGAAGATGAAGCAACCCTTCGAGGCAGTGGTCGAGCAGCACGGAGCCACCGTTCTGCGGGTCTGCCGCGCGCTGGTCGGAGTGAACGACGCCGACGACGCGTGGTCGGAGACCTTCATCGCCGCGCTGCGCGCCTATCCGGAGCTTCCGGAGACCGCGAACGTCGAAGCGTGGCTGGTGACGATCGCGCGCCGCAAGGCGATCGACATCCACCGCGCCGCCAAGCGCAACCCGCTGCCGGTGCCGGAACTCCCCGAAGCGCCGACCGCGGACGGCGCCGTCGGCGCGGACGGCGCCGAGGTGTGGACGCTGGTCGGCGAGCTTCCCGAGAAGCAGCGGCAGGCGATCACCTTCCGCTACCTCGCCGGGATGTCGTACGCGGAGATCGCGACGGTGCTCGGCGGCACGGTCGAGGCGACCCGCCGTGCTTCGGCGGACGGCCTCAAGAATCTCAGGAAGAACTATCCGGGTGCGACCGCGAAAGGGGCACGATCATGAGTGACATTCAAGGCGATGACCTCCTCTCGGGCACCTTGTCGCCCGTCGAGGCGGAGATGCTGGCGATGCTGCACCGACGGCTGGAGTCCGCCGCCGAGGCGGAGGGCCTGATCGACGTGGCCTACACGACCGTGGACAGCCCGGTCGGGGAACTGCTGCTGGCGGCCACCCCGAGAGGACTCGTCCGGGTCGCCTACGAGGCCGAGGGCCACGACCGCGTCCTCCAGACGCTCTCGGAGAAGATCAGCCCGCGCGTCCTGCGTTCCCCGAAGCGCCTGGACGTCGCGGCCCGCGAGCTGGATGAGTACTTCGGGCACCGCCGGCAGCGCTTCGACGTGCAGTTGGACCTGTCGCTGTCGCACGGGTTCCGGCAGCTCGTCCAGCAGCACCTGCCCGACATCGGCTACGGCCAGACCCGCAGCTACAAGCAGATGGCCGAGATGGTCGGCAACCCGAAGGCGGTCCGCGCCGTCGGCACGGCCTGCGCGACCAACCCCCTCCCGGTGGTCGTCCCCTGCCACCGCGTGCTCCGCACCGACGGATCCCTCGGCGGCTACATCGGCGGGCTAGAGGCCAAGTCGACCCTGCTAGAACTGGAGGCCGCAGCATGAGCCCCCAAACGCCCCGGCCGACCACCCCCGAACGACCCCGCATCGAGCCGCTGAACGCCGAAAGCGCCCGTGTCGAGCCAGCAGACGCCGAGCGAGCCGAGGTCGCCGCGGCGGACGCCCGACGCGCCCGCGTCGAGCCGGCGGACGCGGAACGAGCCGAGTTCGACGCGGCGGACGCCGGAGGCACCCGTGTCGAGTCGGCGGACGCGGAGCGTACCGACGTCGACGCAGTGGATGCCGGGCGTGCCCGTGTCGAGTCGGTGGACGCCGAGCGTGCCGAGGTCGGCGCAGTGGATGCCGGGCGTGCCCGTGTCGAGTCGGTGGACGCCGAGCGTGCCGAGGTCGGCGCGGCGGATGCCGGGCGTGCCCGTGTCGAGTCGGTGGATGCCGGGCGTGCCCGTGTCGAGTCGGTGGATGCCGAGCGTGCCGAGGTCGGCGTGGCGGATGCCGGGGACATCCGCGTCGAGTCGGTGGACGCCGGGTGGGCCCAGCCTGGGGCGGTGGACGCCTGGCGGGCCCGTGTTGAGTCGGCTGACTGGGCGTCGGTGGCTGCCGAGTTGGACGAGTACGGGGGCGCGCTGCTTCCGCAACTCCTGACCTCCGAGGAGGCCGTCGAACTTCGCGATCTGTACGAGCGCGACGAGATGTTCCGCAGCACCATCGACATGGGCCGTCACCGCTTCGGCGAGGGCCAGTACCGGTACCTCCGGGCTCCCTACCCCGAGCCGGTCGAGCGGCTGAAGCAGGCGCTTTACCCCCGGCTGCTGCCCATCGCCCGGGACTGGTGGACGAAGCTGGGCCGGGCGGCGCCCTGGCCGGACACGCTGGAGGAGTGGTTGCGGATGTGCCACGACGCCGGCCAGACCAAGTCGACAGCGATCCTGCTGAAGTACGGCGAGAAGGACTGGAACGCCCTGCACCGCGACCTCTACGGCGACCTGGTGTTCCCGCTCCAGGTCGTCATCAACCTGAACGAGCCAGGGGTGGACCACACCGGTGGCGAGTTCCTGCTGCTGGAACAGCGTCCGCGCGCCCAGTCCCGCGGCACGGCGACGCTCCTGCCGCACGGGCACGGCTACGTCTTCACCACGCGCGATCGTCCCGTGCGGTCGGCGCGGGGCTGGTCGGCCGCGCCCGTCCGGCACGGTGTCTCCGCGATCCGTTCGGGCGAGCGGTACACGCTCGCTCTCGTCTTCCACGATGCGGCGTGAACACCGCGCGGAGCTTCACACATGAACACCGCGCGGGAGCTGCACACGTGAATACCGCACGGAGCTTCACGTGAACACTGCGCGGGGCTTCACGCTCATTGGCGCGGACGGCCACCCCGAGGCATCGCCCGTCAAGGGCGCCTGGGGCGGCAACCGCGCGGAGAAGATCTACGGATGCCTCGACTGCCCCTCCGCGCTCCGCGCGATCGCCCGTGGTGGCTACGTGGGCAATCGGGTGTTCTTCGCAGACGAGGCGACCGCGCTCGCCGCGGGCTACCGACCGTGCGGAGTTTGCTGCAAGGACCGCTACCAGGCATGGAAGAACGCTCAGGAACGAGGGGAATCATGGACGCACTGACGAGCCCGCTCCTGCGAGCACGTGCGGCCCCGCCGCCGGAATCCTCGGTCACCGACAACGAGGTGGCGGCCCTCGTCGCGCTGGCCCGCAGCCGAGGCGCGCAAACGCTCGCGATCGGCTCGGGCCGAACCCCGCCCGCCCGCGACGCCGCCCGTACCGTCGCCGCGGCGTGGGAGCACGCCGGAGGCGACATCGCCCTGGAAATCACCTGGCCCGAGACGGCCGCCTCATGGCTCCGCCAGGCCACCCGGTTCGCCGCCGCCCAGGCCGACCTGTGGATCATGCTCGGCCCGCCCCTCGGCTGGGCGCAGATGACCAGGCGGCTCCTGTGGTCCACCCCCTGGGACCCGGCCCGCGCCGTCCTCGCAGCCGCGGTCTCCGACACCCGGGCGCTCGACCTCGTCGGCCGCCACAACCTCCCCGGCATCTCCGGCGTCACCCGCGACGGCCACCCCTGGCACCTCGACGCCGACGACCAGATCGTCCCCCGAACCAAGACCTGACGCATGTCGCCGTCCTCACCCCCGCCACATGCGACCCGGCCACGGCAGGTCCAGACCCCCGCCGGATGCGGTGTGGTCACGGCTTGGCCAGGCCCCCGCTGGATGCGACGTGGTCACGGCAGGTCCAGACCCCCGCTGGATGCGGTGTGGTCACGGCTTGGCCAGGCCCCCGCTGGATGCGGCGTGGTCACGGCTTGGCCAGGCCCCCGCTGGATGCGGCGTGGTCACGGCTTGGCCAGGCCCCCGCTGGATGCGACGTGGTCACGGCTTGGCCAGGCCCCCGCTGGATGCGACGTGGTCACGGCAGGTCCAGACCCCCGCTGGATGCGACGTGGTCACGGCAGGTCCAGACCCCCGCTGGATGCGGCGTGGTCACGGCTTGGCCAGGCCCCCGCCGGATACGACGTGGCCACGGCATGGGCAGGTGGCTGAGGGCGTGCGGCTTGGCCGGGCGGTTGAGGGCGTGCGGTTGAGGCCGTGCTTGGTCGGGTGACGAGCGGGCCGCACGCCGCCCCACCCTGCTGCGGGGACTTGACCTTGAGGCGGGCCGCGCCCAAACGGGCGGCTCGCGCTGGCCCGCCCCAGGTCAGCGCCTGCTGCGCTCCACCGGCAGCCAATAACTGAGTTGACTCTTCTCCGACGCCCTCTAGATGAGGTCGGGCTCACCAAGATTGATGGCGAATGCGAGATCGGCGGCTGTGGCGGGGGCTGGGAGGGGGTGGGGGCGGTGTGAGTCCTTGGAATCCCGGATGCCGAGGTGGCGCGCCAGGTTCGCGAGCTTGATGCAAACGCTCTGGTTGCCACCTGTCGCGCTGTAGGTGGACTTGCGCCACACGAGAGTCGTGCAAGTTCTCCAGTGGCCGCCGGGTCAGGGCAATCGATGTGCGCGCGGGGAGCGCCGCGGGAGGGGGCTACGCCTCCGATGTCGGACCTTGCTCGGTGTGAGCGTATGCCCGCGTGCAGCCCGTGCCGGCTTTCGATGGCCTAGCGCCGGGGCATCTGGCGGTGATGCCTCGCCGATGCCCGCCGTCCGCGCCCGGCTTTGGTGACGCCTCTAGCGATGTTTCTGGACGGCGGTGGGAGCTCGATACGGGTCGACCTGGGGGGCTGTGCTTGCTGCTAGGTGCTGGCGCAGCGGAAGCAGGTACGGGCCGCCGGTCTTGCGGCGAGGCGGTCTGGGGCGATCGGCCCTCCGCACTGTTCGCAGGTTCCATAGGTCCCGATGTCCAGCCGCCGCAGCGCGTCCTCGATGTCCGCCAACTGGGCTCGGGCGCGGGTCAACGACGCTTGGACGCGGGCGCGTTCGAAGGCGATGGTGGCCCCTTCCGGATCGTGCTCGTCATCGCTGTTGGCCTGTGCTGAGGCCTCGACCACGCCGTCCCAGTCGGCACTCAGCGCGGCAATGAGCCGCTGTGCATCGATGCGATCGCCGTTCAGCCGCTCCCGCGCAGACGCCGCCTCGTTGAAGTCCTGCCGCCGTCCATCCATATCTCATCCCTATCTGGGTACTCCTGCGCTGCCCGTTGAGCTGTGCCCCGGGTCCGAGGAACTGCAGAACTGCCCGAGGGAACCGTTCTAGTACTGCCCAAGCGCAGTGAGAATCCACTCTACTCCGGCCGCTCGTGCGAAAATCTTCCGCATATCGAAGCGTGCTCGACCGAACTCGCCACCTGCAGAGAAGGCGGCCCGCCCGCAGAACTCCGCAGGCCAGATAGGCCGCATCGGTGGCTTCATGGCGAACCGGAAGACTCGCAGGAAGGACGCCTGGACGAAGGCGGCCTCCTCGATGGTCGAGCCGGTGAAATTCGCCTCAAGCTGCCCATCTTCTTGCCAGCCAGTGCGCCACGGAAATCGGCATTGCCGAGATTTGCGTCACTGAAGGCGACTTCGTCGAATATCGCATCGATGAGGGCGGGATTTCGGAAGGTGGCACCGCTGAAGCCGCACGGCTGCTGAGGTGTCTGCCGCGAAGCCGCTTCGCCGTTCGAGTGAAGGCCGTGCCGCGGAAACGCGGCGGGGCGAAGCAAGACCACCTGCCTCCGCGAGTGCGTGCACGTCATCGGGTGAGCCGATCTGTCACGACGCACCGCCGTGCAGAGGCCTTCGAAACGCGCCCGGGCTGCTACGGCGCCAGCGAGCCGTCGCCGCGCGTGGGCGCGAGCAGGGCGAACACTGTGGCGTGGCAAGTTCGTACAGCAGGTGGGCGGTCAGGTCCTTGGCGTGCGTCTTGCGGGCGTAGTCGTTGGTCCGCTCGTTCAGGCCGGTCGGCGGCAGGAACAGGTATTGGGCGGGCGGTCGCAGCGTCGAAGCATCAGGATGGCGATGGGGGCTCCAAGGGGGGACGAGGGGAGTGGTCGGCCATGGCTGAACCGTCCGGTGAGGCGCTTGCCGCACTGGGGGCTTCTGGGTGGTTTGGCACCTGGGTTGCTCCGCACATGTTGTTGCGGCGGGACGATGACGCGGTGTTGCTGATTCGGCGTGCCAACACCGGATACCGAGACGGCTGGCTGGCGCCTCCGGCCGGTCGGATCGAGCCCGGCGAGGACGTCCTGGCTGCGGCGATCCGTGAGACCGCCGAGGAGGTCGGGGTGCACGTCCGGCGCGATGACGCCCGGTTCGTCCACCTCATGCACCGGTACGCCGACACCATGCCTGGGCCGTGCCATGCGGTCATGGACTGCTATTTCACGGCGCAGGAGTGGACCGGCGAACCGTTCGTCGCCGAGCCGGACAAGTGTTCCGAGATCCTCTGGGTTCATCCCGAGTCGCTGCCGCCGCGCGTGATCCCGCATGTGGTCGAGGCGCTGACCGCCGTCCGAGAACGGCGTCACTTCAGCACTCACAATTGGGCCCCGGAGGCGCGGTTCAGGCTTTGAGGGCGGTTGTCGAAACGGAGGGGTGGGTTCTAGCGTGCGCGCATGAGTGGGGGACATGCCTATGTGGTGACCGTGCAGGAGGACGGGTATCGCGTGGTTGGACGGCGACGCGGGACGCGTTCTTTGTTCTGGGAGCTGCTGGCCGGGCCAGAAGGCTTCGACGCTGAGGGTGAGGAATGCGGCTGGGTCAATGCGATCTGGTGGAACGGCGTGGTGCTGCTGGACGAGCGGCATCGGCTGTTGCTCGTCCACTTGGCCGACGACCCGCCCTTCCCGCGCGGCGACTTGCTTGAAGTGCGGGCGTGGTTGGAGGCGGTCGCCGCTCGTTGGCCGCGGTGGAGAGTGGAATGGGCGGCGCGGGGGCTGCGTCAGGTTCTCGACTATTTGCGGCTGCCTTACGACGCGGTTCCGGACCTGGAGGACGTGTCGCAGCCGGTGCGTGCCGGGTGGGCCGACTCCCCGACCGAGGACGATGACTTCGGACGCGTCGCGCCGGTGCTGGTCGCGGTAGGAGAAGGGGACACAGGCGACTGGTTTGCCGGGTATTGGGCTCCAGGGTTGGAGCAGATCCTGCTCGCCGGGCCGGACGTGGTGGTGGGCGAGCGGCACCAAGGGCAGCGCAGTGCGGTGCTGGAGGCCGTCCCCTGGAGTGGCGTCTACGTCGATGTCCCAGGGCAGCGGCTGGACTGGTGGTCACTGCAATGCGGCACCGAGGCTCCGGCCGTGGCGGCGCGGTGGCCCGGCTGGACGCTGACCGACCACGGCGATCGTTTCGAGGACGTCGCAGACCTCATCGGATCCGAACTGTGCATCGACGCCGGTACGCAGGCCGAGGCCGCCGAGCGGGTGCTTGCGGGTCGTCCGCGGCTTTGAAGTCCGGTTCCGATCGCCGGATGTGCTCGTGCGCTACAGCGAGCGGTTCGAGGGCGGTCATCCGCGAGGGCAGGTCGTCGGACGACCTGCCCCTGGTGAGGGGCCGATCAGTTCGGTTGCGGTCGGGTGTCCTTCCCGTCCAGCCACAGGGTGTCGGTCTCGTCGCGGTGGGAGCCCGAGCCGCCGACGTGCTTGGCGTCGATCTTCGGGCCCTTCTTGATCACGTGTACCAGCGCCATCGCGTGACCGCGGCCCAGGTCATAGTCCTGCTTCAGCCAGTCGATGATCGTCCCGGCCTTGGTGCCCGGGTCATCGAAGCCGCGCTCGGCCGCCAGGGCGATGAACTGCCGCGGCGTCAGCCCGGTCTTGGTCTCGATGTTGTCCAGGTACGCCTGAAACGACATGGCTCTCACCGCTCATCAGGGGATATATCGGACAGAGTTTCCCACAGGCGAGCAGGTGGACCGTCCTCGGACCGGGCGCGCGGGGCGGCTCGTAGGGCTCGGCGGTCGTTCAACTCTCCTTGAGGAACTCGATCAGCAGCCGGTTGACCTCGTCGGGGCGCTCCTGCTGGATCCAGTGGCCGCAGCCGTCCAGCAGGTGGCTGCCGGTGAGGGCGGGCAGGGTCTCCGGGTAGGCCTTGATGGCGTCGGCCAGCCACATCGTCGAAGCGTCGCGGGTGCCGCCCAGGAACAGCGACGGCTGGGTGATCGGCGCTCCGGCATAGGAGCTGAGGTCCTCCCAGTCGCGGTCCATGTTCCGGTAGCGGTTCAGGGCTCCGGTCAGTCCCGTGCGTTCGAACTCGGCGGCATAGAAGTCCAGCTCGTCCTGCGACAGCCAGGACGGCAGCGGCCCGGTGGGGAACCGCTCGCGCAGGGTGCCGCCGTCCCTGGTGACGAAATGGGGGTCGGGGGCGTCGGGGCCGGGCATCGTGTCGGCCGACAGGGCGCGGTAGAAGCCGGCGAGCCAGCCGCGCACGTCGGGTTCGATCTCGGCCTCGGCCCGCCCGGGCTCCTGGAAGTAGGAGACGTAGAACTCCTGGTCACCGCCCATGCCCGCGAACACCTCGCTCGGCCGCGGCCCGCCCGGCGGGGTGTAGGGGACGCTGAGCAGGCCGACGGCCCGGAACACCTCGGGCGCCAGCAGCGCGGAATGCGCCGCGATCGTGGCTCCCCAGTCGTGGCCGATGACGACCGCCGAATCGGCGCCCAGCTCGCGCACCACCGCGACGTTGTCGGCGACCAGGTCGAGCATGCGGTAGGCGGCGACGTCCTGCGGCTTGGACGAACGCCCGTACCCCCGCACGTCCAGCGCGATGGCCCGGTAGCCCGCCTCCGCCAGCACCGGCAGCTGCCGCCGCCAGGAGTACCACGACTCGGGGAACCCGTGGACGAGCAGCACCAGCGGCCCGCTGCCCTGCTCCACCACATGGATCCGCCCGGCCTGCGTCGCCACCATCCGGTGTTCGACCTTCACCGTCCACCTCCCCGAGACGTCCTCCGACCATCCTTAACGATCAAGGTCGGCATACCCAAACCGCGTTGCCATTTCAGCAACAGGAGGGAGACGGTTTCTGCTGGTTGGCAGGGGGACGTGCCGAATCCTGGTGGTTTCTGTTATCCGGGGCGGAGGGGCGGGTCTCCCAAGGGACGGAGCAACACGACGTCCTGAAGGAGATGACCTCAGTTGAAGATTTCGTCCGGGCCGGACAGGGGCCAGGGGATGCGCGAGGCCGGCGCCGGCGGCGGTCGCCACGGGCGATCGCGGACGCGCCGGTGGACCGTCGCCGGGGTCGCGAGCGTGATCGGGGTCGGTGCCGTCGCTGGCGTCGGGTACGCCGCGACCGGATCGGGCGGTTCGAAAGCGCCATCCCGGTCGACGCCGGTCGCGGCCGATGCCGCCGCCACGCCCGCGCACAAGAACGCCGACCGCGGATGGACGCCGTCCACGCTCAAGCCCGTCCGAGGCGAGAAGCGTCCGCCCGCCAAGCGCAAGAGCCCGACCAAGAAGAAGCCCAGCGCTCCGACTGGGAAGGGGGCGACCTACGCCGCGCAGGTGCTGAGCCTGGTCAACGCCGAACGGGCCAAGCACGGGTGCGTCGCCCTGAGCGTCAACACCAAGCTGCGGGCCGCGGCGCAAGGCCACTCCGAGGACATGGTCAGCCGGCACTTCTTCGATCACACCAACCCCGATGGCAAGGGCCCCGGCGATCGCATCGCCGCCGCCGGATATCCGCGCGCCGCGTGGGGCGAGAACATCGCCTACGGCCAGGCGACACCCGCCTCGGTGATGGACGCCTGGATGCACAGCCCCGGGCACCGCGCCAACATCCTCAACTGCGCGTACCGGGCCATCGGCGTAGGCGTGGCGTTCCGTTCCAGCAGCCCCTACTGGACGCAGGACTTCGGTTCGGTCCGGTAGGGACGTCGAGACCGCCGCCGTGACAGCGCGCCCGCGATCGCTGTCGCGGCGGCCACTCGCCCGAGCGTCAACGTGGTGTCAGCGGGACGTCCCGAAATCCTGCGTCCACCACGGGCCGCCCGGTCCGTAGGCGACGCCGACGCCGAGATCCCGGTAGCGGCAGTTGAGGATGTTGCCGCGGTGCGCCGGACTGTTGAGCCAGTTCGACATGACCTGCGGCGGCGTCGGCGAACCGGCCGCGATGTTCTCCGCCCACGCGCTCCAGGGGTACCCGGCCGCCGTGATGCGCTCGCCGGGCCCCTTGCCGTCGGGGTTGGTGTGGTCGAAGAAGTGGCGCGCGGCCATGTCGTCGGAGTGTTTCTGCGCCGCGCTGTGCAACCGTGGATCGGCGTGCACCGGGCCGCAGCCGTTCTTGGCCCGCTGAGCGTTGACCAGGCTGATGACCTGCTGTTCCACCCGGCGCGAGCGGCTGCGATCCGGTGCCGGGGGAGTGCTGGGAGACGCGGGGGTGCTGATGCGGGGCAGCGCGGTCGGCACGGCGGGCGTGATGGTCGGCGGCGCCGCGGACGGCGTGAGCGCGCGCTGCTGATCCGGCGGGGACGAGACGGGCCAGAACAGGATCGACAGGACGGTGACCGCCACCCCCACCGCCACCGCCGCCGAGAACCAGACCGACTTGTGCAGCGGCGGCCGGTGCATCAGGAGATGAACGTCCGGACCGGACGGGCTGTGCGCTGCGGTCGGCGTGAACGCGGGCGCGGGAGGCGGCAGCGGCACGCTCAGCAGCAGAGGCGGCACCAGCGCCAACCCCACCAGCAGCGCCTCGGGCGGAACCAGCCCCCGGCCATGTGCCGAACAGGTCGAGCAGCCGCGGATGTGCCGGGCGAAACGCTTCCGCCACAACGGCGACGGGCGACCGTCCCAAGAGGACGACAGCCGGGACAGCTCGGTGCAACCCGGATCGGCCTCCAGCGCGCGGACGATCAGCCGTCCCGCCTCCAGGCGCTCCTTCATCCGCTGCACCCGGACCGCGACATGCGCGGCCGGGCTTTCCAGCGCCCGGGTGAGCTCGGCGCGGCTCAGCCGTCCAGCCGCCTCCAGCCACCACAGCGCGAGCAGGTCGCGGTCGTCGTCGTCCAGCCAGCGCGTCGCCTGCGCGACCTCCTTGCGCTGTCCGGACAGGCCCAGCCGCAGGATGGTCACCTCGGCGAAGTCGCCGCCGGTGTCGGGGACCTGCTCGACGCTGTCCAGGCTCACGGCGCGTCCGGTCCGCGCTCGCGACCAGTGGCGCCGCACCTGGTTCATCGCGATCGCCACCAGCCAGGAGCGGAACCGTGCCGGATCGCGCAGCCCGCCGAGCCCGTCGACGGCCCGGACCAGCGTCTCCTGGACGAGGTCGTCCACGTCGGCATGGCCGTCGAGCGCCCGGCCGATGATGTTGTAGACGAGGGGCAGGCAGTCGGCGACCAGCCGGTCCCGGGCCCGCTCGTCGCCGGACTGTGCCGCCACGACCAGCAGGTCCTCGCCGCCGTCCGCGCGCATCCGCATACCTCCTCCGGCCGGTCCCCGCGACTTCGGACGGGGTCCCACTCCGGAGACCCGGCACGCCGCCCTGAATAACAGAAAGTCCGACATGCCCGCGACGTCAGGCATCGCCGAAACCGCGTTAGCGGCGGCGGGCGTCTGCGCGGAAGCCCCATGAGAGGGAGCCTGCTCTCCGCCGCTGGGACGACGGAACCGGTGCCCAGAGGGGATGCCCGCCATGCGGCCGCCTCGCCAGGATGATCACATGAGTCGATCGACAAGCGGTGTTGCACGGTGCGACGCCCCGTCCAGGGCCGTGCTCTGGACGGCGCTCGCCGGCGCCGCCGGAACCCTGCCCTACCTGGCGATGAAGATCTACTGGCTGTCGGGTGGGACGGCGGGCAAGCCGGCCGGGTTGAACATGGCCGACGAGTTCGCCAGGAACGGGGCGCCCCGGTCCTGGTGTGGCTGGAGCGGCACGGCATCGACTTCACCGTCGTGGGGATCGCGCTGGGGGTCGTCCTGCTCGGCGCCCTCGTCCGGCCGTGGGGCCAGGTCTACCCCCGCTGGGTGCCGTTCCTGCGAGGCCGCCGCGTACCGCGATGGATCCCGCTGACTCCGGGGTGGATCGCCGGGCTGAGTCTCGCCGTCTACGGGTGCATGGGCATGTCGGTGATCCTCACCGGCGGGCTCGCGACGGCGCACACCGCCGGGCTGGCACCGGGAGTGTTCGTCATCGGGTTCATCAACTTCACCTCCATCGGGGTGTCGCTCAGCATCTGCTCGCTGTCCTACCAGCGGCGGACCCGAACCCAAACGCCGCACCCCATTCACCCTTAACCCCCGAAACGAAGTGCGGCCGGGCTATTCGCCTGGGGCACATCCCACCAACGGCATGTTTTGGCCTGCAGTGCGAAAGTGGCTGTCTGCTGCTGTCAGAGGTTCATAAATGCTCGGCGCGAGAGGCGCGGAATTCATCTATAGAACGGCCGGGAGGTCGGAATACGGTGTGGGATGGCTCCGGCCGGGGCCGTTGTACCCGGAGGTGGCGATGCGTCGCGATGCGTGGTCGTGGATCCCTTCCGTCGTGGCGCTGGGCTTCCTCGCTGACGGCGCCTGGCGAAGGAGACGGGCCGCGCGCCTGCCCGTGTTGACCGATGAGTCGGGCTCGTCCGATGCGCGGAGCTGGGCAGGGTTCCATTTCGTCACGGCGGCCGGTGTGACCGTGGACGTGACCACGCGGCGGGCCGCCGGCGCCCACGCCAGCGCCAACGGCCTGGACGTGGTGGAGCTGGTTCCGGCGGGCCTGGACACCGGACGTGCGCTGGAGCTGGCACGGCAGCTGGACCCGGCGACCTTTCGCACCACCCGGTTCGTGGCGGACCCCGGCGCCGGGCACGCGATCCTGGTCAGCGACGATGTGCTGGCCCGCGCGGGCGTGACCGTCCTGGACGGGCTGACGGCCGCGCAGATGCACGCGCTCAGCGCCCGGCTCAAGCAGTACGCGCCGGTCACCACCGACGTGGTGGTCGCGCCGCGGCTGCGGGCCCTCCCCGCCTCGGCGGTGTCAGCGGCCGACCGCCGCGCCGTCCTGCGGGACCGCTGGCAGCTGGAGGTGCCCGCCTACCTCACCGCGATGCTGGGCGGCGCGCTGGGCGGCCTGGGCCTGCTGGCCGGGCTGACCGTCCGCCGCCCGCTCGCCGGCGCCGCGATAGCCGCCGCCGCGTGCGCGCACCCCTTCCTGGCCACGGCAAAGACCCCGCTGCGTCCGGACGATCTGCTCGGGTTCGCAGTGCGGCGGCCGGTGGCGGGACCGCTGCGACTGCTGCGGGTCGCGCGGGCCGTCCTTCCGCCCGACCCCGAGCTGACACGGCTGCGCGCCGAGTACCGGGACCTGCTCGCCGGGGGAGTGGAGCGCCTGTTCCACCAGCCCCGCACCGACTGCCCGTGGTGCGGCGCGACGGTGCTGCGCCGACGGCTGGTCAGCGGCGACTACCAGCAGCGCAAACCCGGCACCTTCCGACTCGACCAGTGCGCGGCCTGCGGGCACACCTTCCAGAACCCGCAGCTGTCAGAGGACGGCCTGGCCTTCTACTACCGCGACTACTACGACGGCTTGGGCACCGCGGAGGTCGAACGCGGCTTCCGCCTGGGCGTGCCGCACTACCGGGCGCGGGCCCGCATGCTGGACGGCCATGCCGAACCCGAGGCGTGGCTGGATGTGGGCGGCGGTCACGGCCACTTCTGCAACGCCGCCCGCGACATCTGGCCCCGGACCCGCTTCGACGCGCTCGACCTGGGCGCCGGGATCGAGGAGGCCGAACGGCGCGGATGGGTCGATGTCGCCCACCGCGGCCGGTTCGTGGAGCTGGCCGACAAGCTCGCCGGCAGCTACGACGTGGTCAGCATGCACCACTACCTGGAGCACACCACCGACCCGGTCGCCGAGCTGGAGGCCGCCGCCCGGGTCCTGCAGCCCGGCGGGCACCTGCTGATCGAGATCCCGGACCCGCAGTCGCCGATCGGACGCCTGGCCGGGCGATGGTGGCACAACTGGTTCCAGCCGCAGCACCTGCACCTGATCCCGCTGGCCAACCTGACCACGGCGCTGGCCACGCGCCGGTTCCAGATCGTGGCGGTCGACCGCGGCGACGCCCACCAGTCGCTCGACCTGCTGATGGTCACGATGCTGATGCTCAACCGGATCGCGCCGCCCCACCCGGACCGTCCGTGGACCGATCCCGGACGGCGCCGGCTGCGGATCGCGGCCCGGGCCGCGCTCACCCTCACCGGGCTGCCCGTCATGGCCGCAGCCAGCGCCGCCGACCAGCTCACGCTGCCGCTCATCCGCCGCCTCGGCGGCGCCAACACCTACCGCATCCTGGCCCGCCGCCTCGACGACCAGTAGCCCGCCCAGGCGGCCCGTCCGCCGACCAAGCCGCCGCCAGAGCGCCGGACTCGCCCGGCCCGAAGCCCCGCTCCCAGCCTGTCGCGCTGAACCACCCCACCCGGAAGGACAGCCGGAGATGAACCGACCGAGGCCGCTGGCACGAGCGGCGGCACTGATGGCACTGGCGCTGGGCCCCGGGCTCGTCCCGCTGGTCGCGCCCGCCGCCGCCGCGGCGAGCCCGCCCAACAGCGCGTCCGCGCGGGCCGTCCTTGCGCCGTCGCAACCACGGCAGGCCGCCACCGACACCGTCCCCGCCGACAACGGTGCGCGGATCACCGCCGAGACATGGCTGAACGACTCGACCGTGGACCTCACGATCGACTCCCGCGCGGTCGCCAAGGCGGTGACGGTCCGCGTCCAGGTGCCCCGCGGCTGGCAGCCCGACGCGACCGGCACCTGGCCGGTGGTGTTCGCGCTGGGCGGCGGCGACGCCACCGACACCCAGACCATCTGGACGGACCGCACCGGCATCGCCCAGGTGGCGGCCGGGTGGAACGTGCTGCTGGTGATGCCCGACCCGTCCCCGGCCGGATTCACCGACTGGTTCAACTACGGAGCCTTCGGGACGCCGGCCTGGGAGACCTTCCACACCCTGGAACTGCGCCAGCTGATCGAACGCAACCTGCACGGCAGCGACCAGCGCGCCGTCATCGGCGTGTCCTCCGGCGGCCACGGCGCGCTCACCATGGCGGGACGGCACCCGGGCATGTTCAAGTTCGCCGCCTCCTACAGCGGACCGCTCAACATCACCCTGCCCGGTGTCGACGCCCAGCTCGTCCTGCTGAACCTGTCGAACGGGGACCCTTTCCGCGTCTTCGGGATCCCGTACCTCAACTACGCCAACTGGCAGGCCAACAACCCCTACGACCTGGTCGGCAAGCTCCGCGGCGTGAGCCTGTTCGTCTCCTCGGGCACCACCGGCAACCACGGCCCGCTCGACCCGGACATGTCCTTCCCGGACGCCGTCGCCGCGCGCCTGGTCGGCGGCGCCAGCGAGCAGATCGTCGGGCTGACGAACATCTCCTTCATCAGCCACGCCCAATCCCTGGGCATCCCGGTCACCACCGACCTGTACGGCGACGGCTGGCACCAATGGGCCTACTGGGACCGCGAGATGAAACGCTCCTGGCCCCAAGCCATGCAGGCCATCGGCGCTACCAAGACCCCCTGAACGCCCCTCGCCACGGGCCACCGGCGGACGGGCGTGAGAGCGCACGGCATCAGCGCGGCCCGTCAGCCCGGCGCGTTCCCAGGGCGGCCCGTCAGCCCGGCGCGTTCCCAGCGCGGGCCCGCGGCAGTAGCGTGCGGGCATGGGCATGGTGGACACGGTCGGGCTCGTCCTGCACCCGCAGCGCGACTCGAAGATCGCGGTGGACACGATCGTCGGGTGGGCGGCCGGGCGGAACCGGACCGTCCTCGGGCTGCCGGAGGAGATCGGACGCATCGACTGCAGTGCGGTCCCGGTCCCGGCCGGCGCCCTCGTCGAACGCGCCGACCTGCTGGTCAGCCTCGGCGGGGACGGCACCATGCTGCGGTGCATGCGGCTGGCGTCCGGCGGCGCCACTCCGGTGCTGGGGGTGAACCTGGGCCGCCTGGGCTTCCTCGCCGAGATCGATGTGGACGAGCTGCCCGGCGCGCTGTCCGCCATCGACGCGCACCGCTACCAGATCGAGCCCCGCATGGCGGTGACGGCCCGGCTGCCGGACGGCCAGGAGGTCAACGCGTTCAACGACATCGCGCTGGTCCGCGTCCCGGGCGACGGGCTCGCGACCGTCCAGGTCGGCGTGGAGGGCCAGCCGTTCGTCCGCTACGCCGGCGACGCGGTGATCGTGGCGACCTCGACCGGCTCGACGGCCTACAGCTACTCGGCGGGCGGCCCGATCGTCTCACCCGCCGTCGAAGGGTTCCTGGTGGTCCCGGCGGCGGCGCACTCGACATTCAACCGCGCTCTCATGCTGTCCGCCGACGAGACCGTCACGCTGGACCTGCTCCCGGGCTGCGGGACGCTGGCGGTGGAGGTCGACGGCGCGGTCGCTGCCCAGCTCAAGCCAGGTGACCAGGTCACGGTGGCGGCCCGGCGAGCCGCCGCCCAGGTCGTCCGGCTCGGCTACACCACCTTCTACGAGCGCGCCCGCCGCAAGCTGCGCGTCAGCGGCAGCGCCGAAGCCGACTGACACCACCGCAGCTCGATCGCCCAGACGCCCCTCGTTATGCGGCGGCCCTGGTCAGGCGGGGTCGGAGGCGGCCACCAGGTTCAGCTGTCAGGACGGGAGCCGGGACGCCGTCTCAGGGCGCCTTCCGTCGGGCCGGGGGCCGGGGCCGCGCGGGCGCCCGTTGGGATGCAGGCGCAGCCGTCCGGCGACGACGTCTCCGGCGACCTCGTTCAACGTGCGGCCGCTGCTGTAGGCGTGGCTGCGCAGCGCGACCAGCGCGTGGCGCAGCGACAGCATCGCGTCCTCCCGGTCGGCGACGGCGTTGATCGCAGCCCAGACCAGCGACGTGCGGTCCTCACTCATCGACCATCGCCTGCACAGGTCAGGAGACACCAACAAGCGCCCGGATCCGCCGACCAAGCAGGCAGTAACGGCCCGTCAACCGAAACCGCCCTAGCCGCTGACCGCTTCACCCCGCCGACCGCGTCGTGTCATGCGAACTCTGTGAAAGACGTCGGGGGGTGCGGCGAGCGTGGGTCCCGGGAGCATCCGGGGACCCGCCGGACCGCGCGTCAGGCGAACCGGTCCTCCAGGTAGCAGCGCAGCACCCGCTTGCACTCGGCGATCAGCACCGGATCGCCGTCGGGGTCGTTGCGGAACGCCAGCTTGAGGACGGCGTCGGCGCACTCCAAGGCCACCCGCCCCGCCACCTCCAGTTCGGGCAGGTCCGCGGCCCCGAGCAGGCCACCGACCAGGACCCGCAGCCGAGCGGCGACGGCGGTGTTGTTGTCCACGGCGGCGTCCAGCACATGGTCGTCCTCGACGAGGCCGGCGTCGGCGCGTCCGCCCGCACCGAAGTCCACCACGCCGAAGCCGGGCACGGCCCGCTTCATCGCGACGAACTCCTCGACCGCGAGATCGACCACCGCGGCCACGCGGTCGGGGGACTCGGCCGCGAACCGCTTGGCCAGCCGCTCCAGATACCGGTCGAGATTGCGCGCGGCCAGCGCGGAGACCAGGCTCTCCTTGCTGGCGAAGAACTGGTAGAGCGTCCCGATCGGCACCCCGGCTCGGCGCGCGACCTCCTTGGTGGTCAGGCCCCGGTAACCGGTCTCGTCCAGCAGTCCCGCGCAGGAGTCCAGGATCCGCTCGACCCGCTCGGCGCTGCGGCGCTGGACCGGCCGGCGCCGAACGGCCCCCATCGCCCCCGGATTCGCACTCACCCCACCATCATGCCGCTCGACCAGGACGAACGGCAAAGCAACATGAGACCAACTCATGTTCGCGCGCGCTCAATTGGGGCTCGCTGCCGGCGGGCCCCGGTTGGGCTGCCTCGGGTCAGGAGGTCTGCTCGGCGCAGTAGTGCTGGTAGGTGGTGAGGTCGTTCACGCAGGCAGCGGCCGGCCAGGGGCTGTAGATCTGGTCGCTCCAGTGGACGATGCCGGCGCCGGAGAACCGGTAGCCCTTGTACAGGCCGTCGCCGGCCCACACGTTGTCCTCCCGCCATACCGAGATCTCGTACAGGTCGCCGTTGGCCGGAGTGAATTGCGTCCAGTTGGTGGAGCGGTCGGGTCCCCACCGCAGTTCGAGCTTGCCGCCGAAAACGGTGACCGGCGTCGGAGCCGCGTTGTAGTTGTTGTGGTCGCACCCGGTCTTGTACGGATCGCCGCCATTGCAATCGTCGCCGGAGCAAGTGGCGGCGTAGGCGGACGGTGTGACAGCGAGCATTCCGGATGCGGCGGCGACGACAGCCGCAAGGCCGAGACCGACCCGCCTCATGTTGATCACCATGGGCAACGTCTCCTGTCTTCGAGACGAACGACCCCCGATCGGGGGTCCTGCCGGTGTTCTAAACGCCGCATTGTTCATCCGCTACAGGCCTGGACAACCAACACCCGCCGATTGTCCATGCCAGTGTGCTTGGACATGGCCGACGCCGGAATCGGAGATGCCGACCAGATCCACTACGTTTCCCCAAGACGGTGGGGTGCGATCAAGACTGTTGGGGTGCGGACGCGGAGGTCGACCACGGGGTGAGGTCGAGTTCCGGGTAGCGCAGCGCCATTCCGGCCAGCGTGTGCGGCGTCCAGTAAGGATGCCCGGGCGGGGGAAATCCGAAGGCCTGGAGTTGGCGCGGGGTGGCTCGGTGGACGAAGGCGACCCACTCTCGTTCGAAGCTGCGCGCTGCCCACCCCACCCGCTGCCCCCAGGTGAGTTCGGCCGGACGGAAGCCCAGGTGCATGCTGTAGCGGGCACCGCGCGGCGCGGTCAGTTGAGTGCCGCGGTGAAAGGTGCCGGCCTCGAAAGCGATGACCGTCCCGGCGGGCCCGGCACCAGAAACCTCGGCCTCGTACATCTGCGGACTGCCACTTTCATCGGCGAAGCGCGAATCGCTGCTCTGTCCGGGCCGCAGGAACCAGTTCGGGACGGCGGCCAGGTCGGCGGTGTATTGGCGCGACAGCAGATGCGGCGGTCCGAGCTCCTCGGGGACGTCGCTCAGGAAGACGAACATCTCCACCTGCAGGCACCCCGGCGTCGCGCTGGGGACCAGCAGGGTGTGGTTGAGGTAGTCGCGGTGCAAGTCTTGGTCGTAGTCGCATGCGCCGGTGTATTTCGCCCAGGCCTCGGCGGTGTAGATGTGGACGTCGGCATCGTCCAACAACGCCCGCGCGAGCTTCAGGATGCGTTGGTGCACCGCCAGCAGGCTGATCTCGGTGCTGGCGAACGGGAACGTGTCGATCCCGGCGAACTCGTCGCCGAGGAAGCGTGCGCGGCGCGGGTCCGTGCCGTCATGGAAGCCTTCGGCGGACGGAAACAGCAGGCCCAGTTCGCTAACCGCTGCCGACAACTCCTCCGCGGGGATGAACCCAGGGAGGATTGCGAAGCCGTCAGCCCGCCAGTCCCGCGCCGCGCTCTCCAAGTCCATCCATCCAGGATCATCCGCGCGAGAGTCCCAGCCAATCGATTTTCAGCAGGGGCCGGTGGCTCGGCGCCTCCAGCTGAAGGTGTGCGCGGGTGGTCAGGCGCGGTCGATCCCTGCGAGGATGGCCGACCGTTGAAAGAACACCTGCGTTCTTCTGGGGGTGCGGCGTGCAGGCGTTGCGGACGGGCGATCCGGCGCAGGTCGGACGGTACGAACTGACCGGACGGCTCGGCGAGGGCGGCCAGGGCGTGGTCTACCTCGGCCAGGACCCGGACGGCCGGAGCGTCGCGGTGAAACTGCTGCGCGTGCACGCCGACGACGACACGGCCGTCCGCGAGCGCTTCGGCCGCGAGCTGGCCGTGCTGCGGAGGGTCGCCGGCTTCTGCACCGCGCGCGTGCTGGACGCCGACATCGACGGCGACCAGCCGTACATCGTCAGCGAGTACGTCCCCGGACCGTCCCTGCAACGCCTCGTCGCCACCGCCGGGCCGCTCGATCTCGCCGCGCTGGAACGCCTCGCCGCCGGCACCGCCACCGCGCTCGCCGCCATCCACCGCGCCGGAATCACCCACCGCGACCTCAAACCCGCCAACGTGCTCATGGGCCCGGACGGTCCGCGCGTCATCGACTTCGGGATCGCCCGCGTCCTGGCCGGCGCGGCGACCCTCACCAGCGCCGCCGTCGGAACCCCGGCCTACATGTCCCCCGAACAGGTGGAGGGCACCCGCATCGACACGCCCTCGGACGTGTTCGCCTGGGCGGCGACCATGCTGTTCGCCGCCACCGGGAAACCCCCGTTCGGCAACGACTCGATCCCCGCGGTACTGAACCGCGTCCTGCATCAGCAGCCCGACCTCAGCGCGCTGCCCGCCTCGCTCCGGGAGATCGCCGCGTCCTGCCTCGCCAAGGATCCGCAGCGGCGGCCGACCGCGCAGCAGATCCTGCTCGGCTTCCTGGACGAGGTCGGCGGGACCGACCCGTCCACCATGCTGGAGGCCGGCGCAGCCCGCGCAGTCGCCCCCGCCCCAGAACCGCCCCCACAGACCAGAACCGAGCCGCCGCCGCTTGGCCTCCCGGCTCCGACGCCGCGCAGACCGCCAGTGCCGCTCATCCTGGCCGCGGCGCTTGGCAGCGTCGTGATGCTGGGCGCGGTCGGGACGGTCGGCTGGTGGACGCTGGCCAAGTCCGGAACCGACAAGAAGCCCCCCGCGACCGCTGCCCTCCCGCCAGACGCCCAGGCAGCGGTGACCGCCGCTACCGCCGACCTCCCAGCGCTCGAGAACCACGACTACAGGACGGTCACCAGCGACGCCGCCAGGGCCCGCGCCGTGATGACAACGGAGATGCAGCAGCGGTACGAGCGGTTCGTCTGGAGCCTCACAGCGACCGTGACCAAGCAGCACTCGGTCGTCCAGACCCAACCCCTCAACGCCGGGCTGATCTTCGCCGATGCCGGCAAGGCCGGCGTCCTGGTCTTCGCCAACAGCGCGACCAGCACCTCGTCGGGTTCGGCGACGACCTCTGCCCTCGCCGTCCGCATGACCATGGTCAAACAGGGCGGCCGATGGCTGGTCGACGGATGGAACGACTTCACCAACCCCCTCGCGGACGAATCGCTCCCCAAGGCGAACTGGCCCGACCCGCCGTCACGCACGCTCCTCGACGACGCCCGGAAATGCCTCATCGCGCAGGTGGAGACCAACCCCGCCAGCGTCGACGCCCACCTCGCCCAAGTCGAGCGCTGCACCACCGGCGAATCCCTCAACTCCTGGCGGACGAGCGAACCGACCCTCCGCCAGACACTGACCGTCCAAAAGCGGTACACGACGGTGAAATTGGCGACCATCGGCCTGACCCGCACGCAAGGCCCCGACCAGGCCACCGTGGTCGCCTACCTGAAGTCCACCACCAGCACGTCCGACCAGAAGGACACCGACCGGACCTTCCGCATGATGCTGGAAATGAAGCGCCTGAACGGCCACTGGCTCATCGCAAAGCAGAACCTGGTCACCTGACAGAACAACCCCCGCCTGGCCATCGCACGCTCACCGAAGTCACACCACACTGCGTACCCGTTCGTGGGTGGCGCGGGTTCGGCGAATGCGCCGTGCCCGGCAGCCACCACCTCCGCCACGACGCACACCCGCCCTGGAGGCTCTCCGTGAGCGAACCGCCGGCCTACGACCTGACCGCGACCACCTTGGTGTTCCGCCGCGATGAGGACACCCGCGCGTGGGTGACCGGCCTTGCAAACCACCGTCGCCTCGGCGGCTACCTCCCTCCGGGCGGTCACCTTGAGGCCAGCGAGACGCTGGCCGAATGCGCCTTGAGGGAGGTCCGCGAGGAACTCGGCTGCGACGCGGTGATCATCCCGGGGCCGTCGATGCCCATTCCGCCCGGATATCCGCACACCGTCTGCCCCGCCCCGTGGTGGATCATCGACTGCCGCGCCTCCGCCGACAACAGGACACCCCGTCCCCACCGTCACCTCGACCACACCTACTGCGCGATCGCCGCAGGCGACGTGGGCGAGCCCGAGACCACCGCGGTGTGGTGGACCGAGCAACAGATCCGCGACCACCCCGACCTATCGAACGACAGCCGCCCCCAGCTACTCGCCGCGTTCCCTTTGCTCGACCACCTCACCACCGACCTACACATCGCCGACGGCGACGCCTGGCACGCTCCCGGCGCGCTCGCACCGATCCTGGACGACCTGGCACGCGAACGTACGGCGCAGGACGTGCTCTTCGGACGGCAGGAGTTCCCCGACGGCACCGGAGGCCCGGGCACGACCGAGGCAGCCGACCGCGCCAAGCAGCAGGTCGCCGACGCCTGGCAGACCGGCACCCTCACCTGGCGGCACATCCTGGAGGAAGAGTTCCTGGAGGCGATGGCCGAAACCGATCCCCAAGCGCTGCACACCGAGCTGATCCAGACCGCAGCGGTCGCCGCGAAATGGGCAGCGGCACTGCAAAGACGCCACGGCCGCATCACTCACCACGTCAAGACCACCGGCGGTCGCAGCGAACACCTCATCCGTGACCACGCCGCCCCGAAGGGAGAGACGGTCCGCGTCGCCACGCCCGGCGAAAGGGACGGGATGCTCATGGTCGCGGCCTACGCCGCACTCGGCCAAGTCATCGCCCACTCCGACCCGGCCGCCCTCATCGACCTAGCCGAACTCCTGCACGCACTGGCCCCCTCCTGCGGCATCAACCCCGCAGACCTGGAATCCCTACGATCCACCACCGCCCAAACCCTCGGCCCCTTCACCACCGCCCGCATAGCCCAAAACCCACCCGAACACCCCTAGAGCCCACCATCCAAGCTCAGGCCGACGGGCTGCAGCCACAATCCCCGACGTCACCGTCGCGGTTTGGGACGGCGCAGGTGACCTGGCCTCCTTCCTGCAGGAACTCGCGGACGACTTCCGCGGATGGACCGGTGAACGGACCTGGCATACCAACCAGCTCGTGCTTCAGGCCGTTTTCCAGTCCGGCGGTCGCATCGAGCTGACCTGGAAGCTTCGCGCCTGGGCAGCCCAGCAGGCCGCGTGGGAGGCATCCGTCACCACCTGGATCGAGGGCGGGCAGCAGCTGACCGCCTTGGCCTCCGACGTCGAGGCGTTCCTGGCCAGGAACTGAAACCTGCGCCATTTCGACAGCACTTCACTGCGGTCGGTCCTGGTCACATGGCCTTGTGTCCGGGGCGCGGCGGGTGGTGCTGCTTGCCATTGCGGTGGTGTCGGCAGCGGCGCGACAGGACGGTGCGGTGGTGGGTTCGGGGCGAGGCGAGCTTGGTCGCGTGTTCAACGAGGTGCCGGAGCTCTACGATCGGGTCCGGCCGAGATATCCCGACGAGATGTTCTCCGACCTTGTCGCCATCACGGGCATGGACGAGCGGTCGTCGGTGCTTGAGGTTGGGGTGCGGTACCGGTCAGGCGACGCGCTCGCTGGCGGCGCTGCGGTGTTCGGTGACGGGGATCGAGCCGGGCGTGGAGATGGCCGCCCTCGCTCGCCGACGGCTTGCCCCCTTCGGCAACGTCTCGGTTGAGACGTCGAGGTTGGAGGAGTGGGACGACCGTTGTCGGCGTTTCGATGTCCTGGTGGCCGCGTCGGCGTGGCACTGGGTGGATCCCTCGACCGGCTGGCGGCGAGCGCACGATGTGGTCCGTCCGGGAGGTTGGATGGCGCTGCTCGGCTACGTCGTTGTCCGCCGGCCGGGAGAGCCGGAGGTGTACGCCGAGACCGCTGATCTGCATGAGCGGTACTGCCCGGGGAACCTCGACTGGGGGCATCCGCCGCTTGAGGGCGACGTGCGCGCCACTGCTGAGGGGTGGGGGCCGGTCGAGGATCCCGGCGGCTTGTTCGGCCCGCCGATCGTCTGCTGGTATCCGATGGTTCAGTGGTTCGACGGGGACGGTTTTGCCGATCTGCTTCGCTCGACGTCGCCGTATCGAAGGCTCGATCGCGACGTCCGTGAGCCCCTGCTCGACGCTGTCGCCGAGCGCATACGCACGCGGATGGGCGACCGGGCAGCGCGCCGCCACCTGGGCGTCCTGCGTATCGGACAACGCGCCGGGCGGTAGCGCCCGGCCGGTGGTCCATGGACGCGGTCGAGCGATACCTGGACCGATGACGGTTGGCGCGGGAGATGTGGTGGTCGGGTGCGTGACGACTCCTGGGGCGGTGTTCGGTTAGCTGTCGGGGTGCAGCATTAGGAGGATGGCGCGGTTGTCGGCGGTGTGGCCCTGGTAGTGGTGGGGGCTGGCGGCGTCGAAGCGGATGGAATCGCCTGCGGTCAGGTCGGTGGGGGAGTCGGCGGGGCCGACGGTGGCGTGTCCGGTGGTGAGGACGAGGCATTCCTCGACACCCGGTAGGTGGGCGTCGGAGTGCTGGGTGTTCCGGCCGATGGCGATGTCGTAGACCTCGACGGTGCCGCGCAGGCTGATGCGGTGCAGCAGGCGCGCGCTCACCGCCTCGCCCTGGACCTGCGGGCGGCTGTCATCGGCGCGTACCACCTCGACGGTTGGGGCCGGGCTGTCGAGCAGTTCGCCGAGGGATGCCTTCAGCGCGGTGGCCAGGGTCCACAGGGTGCTCAAGGTCGGGTTGCCCTGGCCCTGCTCGATTCCGTGCAGCGTGGTCTTGCTGATGCCGCTGGCGGCCGCCAGATCGGCCAGCGAGATCCCGGCCGCGGTCCGGAGCCGGTGCACGTTCTGTCCCACCGCTTGCGCTAGATCCATGCGTATCAGCATAGTGGTATGTCCGTACCGGCAGAAAGAATGACTTTGGAGGCGACATGACGGTGGCGCGGCTACGCGACATCCCGGGCATCGGCGTGGACGCTGTCGGTGACGCGGCCGACGCGGCCAACGACCCCGAACTGCTCCGCTTGGAGAACCTCGACACCGACCTGCGGCCACCCGCCGTCGCCCTAGCTGTCACCCATGCCGCCATCGACACCGACGCGGCCAACAGCTACCTGCCGTTCCAAGGCCATCGGACACTCCGCGTGGCCGCCGCAGCCCACGTCGGCCGAATCGCCGGACACACCTACGACCCCGACACCCAATGCGTCAGCACGGCCGGCGGACTCAACGGCATTCTCAACACGCTGCTGGCCACCGTCGAGCCGGGCCAGGAGGTCGTACTGTGCGACCCCATCTACGCCGGGCTGGTCAACCGCGTCCGCCTCGCGGGCGGCATCCCCCGCTTCGTCCCCACAACACCGACCCCAGGCGGCTGGACCGTCGATCCCGAACAACTCGCCGCCGCCGTGGGGCCCGCGACCGCCGCGGTGCTGATGATGGGCCCGGCGATGCCGACCGGCCTGGTCCTGGACGAGCGTCACTGGACGGCCCTGGCCGACGCCTGCGAACGCCACGACACCTGGCTGATCTACGACGCGGCCATGGAACGCATCCGCTTCGATGGCCGTCCTCCCAGTCACCCCGCCGCCCATCCCGGGCTGGCCCAGCGCACCATCACCGTCGGTTCGGCCTCCAAAGAGTTGCGGCTCATCGGCTGGCGCGTCGGCTGGGTCGTCGGCCCCGCCTCCATCGTCGATGACATCCGCCTGGTCGGCCTGACCAACGTCGTGTGCCAAGTCGGCCTCGCCCAGCAAGCCGTCGCCGCCGCCTTGGACGCCCCCGACGCCGAAGCGGACGTCGCCGCCGCAACCGCCGAGTGGAAGCGGCGCTGCGGCACCGTCCTGGACCAACTCGCCGCCTACCCCGTCGTCCGCCCGCACGGCGGCTGGTCACTTCTCCTCGACGCCCGCCCCCTGGACCTGACCGCCGCCGAGCTGTCCCAGCGCCTGTTCCACCGCGCGAAGATCGCAGCCACCCCCATGGACGGCTGGGGCCCCAGCGGCACCCACTACCTACGACTGGTCTTCGCCAACGAACCCGCCGACCGCCTCACCACCCTCACCGACCGCTTCCGCGCAGCCCTCTAACGAGGCCGCCCACGACCTGCTGCGCTCACCGACTGCACGCAGCAACGACGACCCGCGCACGGGTCTTCACGGGCGGACCGTGAGGCCGTCCAGGGTGAGGTCGAGCAGGCGCTCCGCTTGCTGTCGGTGTTCAGCACCCGCCGAGGTGAGGGCGATGCCTTCCAGGGCAGCGCTGATGTCGGTGGGCTGGATATCAGTGCGGATCGCCCCGGCGGCCGCGCAAGCGTCCATGAGTGAGGTGATGGCGGCCTCGCCTCCGCCATCGGCTACGCCATCTCACGGCCCATGTGGAGCTGTGCTGAGGTCCACGTTGTCCCAGACCTCGCCGCCGCGACCGCCGAGTGGAGGGTCGCATGGGCGGCTGGGGCCCCAGGAGTGGAGTTGTCTCCCGGGATAAACGCAGCGACCGGCCAGGTCGGGGCTTGGGTTCGGGACCTGGCCGGTCTGCGGCTGTTGGACGTGGCCCGCTTGGTGTGCTGCTCGGTAGGTCTAGTGGGTGTTGGGCTTTTGGTGGAGCCAGGGGGAGGAGGTGGCCCAGAAGAGGATGTCGGCGCCGAGGTAGTTGTTGGCGAAGTCGACGAATTCCTGGTGCGTGTACGGCTTGCCGGTGCGCGGGTTGCGGTAGGTGAAATCGGGCTCCTGGACGGCCATGGCGACCATGTTCAACCGCTTGCTGTACTTGTGGATGAACGGGTAGGAGTTCTGCATCTGGGGCTTCCAGTAGGGAAGCAGGTCAGGGCCGCCGACTCCGATGCCGTGCTGCTCGGCCCAGTCGAACGAGCGCTGCATGAGGCCGTGGTCGTTGTTCCAGTCGCCCGGCCAGAAGTTGATGTATTGGATGACTGAACTGGTGGGGAAGGCCTTCTTCGCGTAGGCCATGTTCTCCAGCTCGGCGTTGAAGTAGGCGGCGTCGGTGTAGTG
Organism: Actinomadura rupiterrae; assembly: GCF_024172125.1. Classification (GTDB taxonomy): domain Bacteria; phylum Actinomycetota; class Actinomycetes; order Streptosporangiales; family Streptosporangiaceae; genus Spirillospora; species Spirillospora rupiterrae. The sequence goes on along the minus strand of NZ_JAMZEA010000013.1, from coordinate 138,780 downwards.
CGTCTTGTCGGTCTTCGGGTCGACGTCGACTGCGGACTCGGGCAGGTTGAGGCCGCTGATCTTGCCGTCGAAGCGGTGGCCGAGCGCCTTCAGCAGGCTCTGGAAGCGTTTCCGGACGTTTCCGTTCCACTGCGCCGCGATCGCGCCTTCCGGCTGTCCGGAGCTGTTCATCGTGGGTGCCGCGCCGCCGCCGTAGGCCGGGTCGGTGAGCAGGTACTTCGGCAGACCCGGGGGAAGCTGGAAGAAGCGGTCCTGCAGCTGCACGAACAGCTTCTTGTGCTGGGCCCCGACCACCTTCTGGACCCGCTCGATCTCGGAGAAGTCGTAGTGCCCCTTCTGCGGCTCCAGCATTCTCCAGGGGAAGAGGACCTGGACGCCGCTGATGTCGCGGCGCCCCAGCAGGGGCTTCGCGGTGGTGTCGAAGTCCCCGATGGAGGTGTACAGGTAGTTCCTGGCGTGGGTTCCGTGGGCGGGAGGCTGGGCTGCGGCCGTGCCTTCGCTGATCACGCCGGTTCCGACCAGGCTGGCTCCGGCCAGCGTCGCGGCGAGAACCGAGACCAGCTTCCGGCGGCCCTGCGGCTTGGATTTCGAGATGTGCATGCTCAGCAGCGTGGCAACCCAACATAAGCGGTTTCTAAGAGGATCTCTCGGGTGTCCGGCATGGGCGGCGCGGGGCGGCGCGGCTATGTGCGTAGGGTTCGCGGATGGACATCTGCGTGCTGGTGGTGGACGACGAACCCGCAGTTCGCGAGGGCGTCGTCGATCTCCTGGAGCTTGAGGGGTACCGGGTGGAGTCGGCCGCGGACGGCGCCGAAGCGCTGCGCGCGGTGGAGCTGGTGCAGCCTGACGCGGTCGTCCTGGACGTCCTGATGCCGGGGATGGACGGCCTGGAGGTGTGCCGCCGACTGCGGGCGGCGGGGGACCGGACGCCGATCCTGGTGCTGACGGCGCGGGACTCGGTGACCGACCGGGTGGACGGCTTGGACGTCGGCGCCGACGACTACCTGGTGAAGCCGTTCGCGCCGGAGGAGCTGCGGGCCCGGGTCCGCGCGCTGCTGCGGCGGGCCTACGCGCTCGGGTCGTCCGAGGGCGAGCTGACCTACGGCGATCTGACCCTCGACCCCGAGACCCGCAGGGGACGGCGGGGAGACCGGGTGCTGGAGTTCAGCGAGACCGAGTTCGCCCTGCTGGAGCTGCTGGTCCGCAACGCCGGGCAGGTCCTGCCCCACGAGGTGATCATGGAACGGGTCTGGGGATGCGACTTCGGGCCGGGGTCGAACTCGCTCGCCGTCTACATCGGATACCTGCGCCGCAAGCTCGGCGAGCCCAAGCTCGTCCGGACCGTCCGCGGAGTCGGTTACGTGCTGGACGCGTCGTGAACCTGCGGACCAGGCTCGCGGTGACGGCGGCCGCCGCGGTGGCGGTCGCGATCGTGGGGGCCTCGGCGGTCGCGTACGTGATCGTCGGCCGGAGTCTCGATCGCCAGCAGGACTTCGTCCTCGCCCAGCAGGCCCTTCAGGCCCAGCGGGCGCTCAACTCCGGGACGTTCGCGCCGGACTGCTCGTGGCCGATCAGCCAGTGCGCCCAAGTGGTGCGCGCCTCGGGCGCCGTCGAGCCGCCCGACCTGGGCCTGCCGCTGACCGCGCAGGCCGCCGAGGTCGCCGCGGGCCGCCGCGCCGCGTTCTACTCCGACAAGGTCCGGGCAGGCGCCCCCGTCCGGATGCTGATCACGCCCATCGGCGGCGGACGCGCCCTGCAGATCGCGATCCGGTCCGCCGAGGTGGAACGACGAATGGACCAGGCGTCCATCGCCCTGGCCCTGACCTCGCTGGGCGGCGTCGCGGTCGCCGCCCTGCTCGGATTCCTGGTGGCGCGCAGCGGGTTGCGCCCGGTCGCCCGGCTGACCGGCACCGCCGAGCGGGTCGCCGCGACCCGCGACCCCGGCTACCGGATGCAGGTGACCGGGCACGACGAGCTGGCCAGGCTCGCCCGGAGCTTCAACACCATGCTCGGCGCGCTGGAGGAGTCGGTCACGGCCCAGCGCCGGCTCGTCGCCGACGCCTCGCACGAGCTGCGGACACCGCTGACCGCGCTGCGCGCCGACCTGGACCTGCTCGACCGCGTCCCCGCCGACCGCGGACCGCGGGTGACCGCCCGCCTGAACGCCCAGGTCGGCGAGCTGACCAACCTCGTCAACGACCTCATCGAACTGGCCAGGGGCGACGAGCCGTCCGGCCAGTTCGAGGACCTGCGCCTGGACCTGCTCGTCGCGCACTGCGTGGAGACCGCGCGCCTGCACTGGCCCGAGATCACCTTCGAGACCGACCTGGCGGAATGCGTCGTGTCCGGCGTCCCGGCCCGCCTCACCCGCGCCGTCGCCAACATCCTCGACAACGCCGCCAAGTACAGCCCCCAGGCCGGGACGGTCGAGGTGCGCCTGCGCGGCACCACCCTGACCGTCCGCGACCACGGCCCCGGCATCGACCCGGACGACCTGCCGTTCATCTTCGACCGCTTCTACCGCGCCACCGCCTCGCGCGGCCTGCCCGGCTCGGGCCTTGGCCTGGCGATCGTCGCCCAGGTGGCCCAGGCCCACCACGCCGACCTGCGCGCCGAGCCCGCCCCCGGCGGCGGAACCCTGGTCAGGCTGACGCTCCCGTCCGGCTGAGCTCCCGCGCGAAACTCGCCCTGCAGAGCGCCATGGGGGTGCGCTGGTCAGCCCAGATGGCCAAATCATGCAGGCCGACATCGCTCTCTTCAGGACGGGGGATTGTTCCGATCTGCCCCGATCGTCGAGCGGATTTCCGACCTCGCTAGCCTGCCGGTATGACCGAAGAGTCGTCCCTGTCGGTGTCCGAAGCGTTCGACCTGCTGCTGGCCGGCAACCAGCGGTTCGTGAACGGCGCCCAGCAGCATCCGAACCAGGACGCGGCGCGCCGCGCGGAGACCGCGCCGGGCCAGCGTCCGTTCGCGGTCCTGTTCGGCTGCTCCGACTCCCGCCTGGCCGCAGAGATCATCTTCGATCGGGGGCTGGGCGACCTGTTCGTGGTCCGCACCGCGGGGCACGTGGTGGGGCCCGAAGTGCTGGGCAGCATCGAGTACGGGGTCAGCGTCCTGGAATGCCCGCTGGTGGTCGTCCTCGGCCACGACTCGTGCGGCGCGGTCGCCGCCACCCGCGCCGCCCTGACCGACGGCGTCGCCGCGACCGGCTACGTCCGCGACGTCATCGAACGCGTCACCCCGAGCGTCCTGGCCGCCCGAGCCGCCGGCCTCACCCTGGACGAGGACGTCGTCGACGAGCACATCCGCCACACCACCGGCCTGCTGCTGGACCGCTCGCGGCTCCTCGCGGACAGGATCGCCACCGGCCAGACCGCCGTGGTCGGCATGTCCTACCGCCTGGCCATCGGCAGCGCCCACCTCGTGACCGCCCATGGCCTCCCCGCCGAACCCACAAGCCCCCTGACCGCCTAACAGCTGAACGAAACAACACTGTCGGCGCGCGCACGCGACCGCCGCCGCCCCAACCTCGCGGCAGCGTTGGCGTCACCAACGGCTGGGGGCTAGGACCTGTTTCGAAGTGGCCTCGGCCACGCGCGCGAACGCGTGACCAGCGCGGTGCCGCGACGCCGGAGGCGAGCGGCACCGCGCTGATCGCGAAGCGATGCCGCGTTCGCCCAGGCACGGTCACGTAGCGAGCCGCTAGGCGAGCGCAGTGGGCCGGGACTTTGAAACACAGCCTAGCTGTCGGCCGGCACGTACACCAGTTCGAGGATGCCGAGCGGGAAGGCCGTGCTCTTCACCAGGCGCAGCTTCAGCGGCTCGTCCAGCTCGGGGAACAGCGGCGCGCCCTTGCCGGTGGCGGCGGGCAGCACCCACAGCCGGTACTCGTCCACCACACCGAGCCTGATCAGCGAGTGCATGAACGCGGTGCCGCCGCACGCGACCAGGTCCTTGCCGGGCTCGGCCTTGAGCTTGGCGATCTCCTCGGCGGTGTCGCCGTCGGCGATCCGCGTCTCGGGCCACTCGTCGGCCGACTTCATGGTCCGCGAGAACACCACCTTGGGGATCTCGTTCATCGCCCGGGCGGACGGGTGGTCGGAGGTGGGCCAGAACGCCGCCATGGCCTCGTAGGAGTTGCGCCCCATGAGGAAGGCCCCCGCGTCCCACAACCGGCTGACGAAGTACTCCTCTTGCTCGGGGTCGTCGATGCTCATCATGACGTCCCGGATCCCGTTGTCCGCGTCCGCGCTCTTGCCGTCGAGTGAAACGTAGAACCCGAGGATCAACTTGCGCATCGGTCGTCTCCAGCCTGTCCTCCCGCGCCCGGACGGTCCCGGCGCGGGCCTCACCATGGGCGTCTGCACGTCCCCGGTCGAACGCCCCCACGATGGAACGCTCGCCACTCAGACCGCGACCCCGCCGAAAACTCATCGCCCGGGACGCCGCGCACGTTGCGTGGGCGCCGGGGCGGCGACGCGCTCGTCCTCGAAGCCGAGGAGGACGGCCGGGTCCTGCTCCGCAGTGGGTTGCGCTGGTCGGCCCGTGCCCGCTGGGCGTCCGAGGACCGCCTCGCAGTCGCCGATGGCCGCACCGCCGACGGCACCGCCCCGACCCGGCCGCCACCTACGCCTACCTGGGCGGGGCCCGCGCTCCTGCTGCCCCGCGACCCGGGACGGCGCCCTGCGCTGCCTGGCCCCCACAGCGTGAGCCCGGGCACTCCGCGCAGGGCCCGGCTAGCCCCGACCAGAGGCGGCGTTTGGGCCGGGGGTTACCTGGCGTCGGTCAGGTGGTCGCGCGCCCAGGTCTGGAAGGTGGTGAGGGGTAGCCCGAGGTCCCGTGCGTATTCGGGACGGGCGGGCTGGGGATGTTCGTTGACGCGGGCTTGCGCGAAGCCCATGGCGGGCATCCCGGCAGCGGTCGCCTCCTGTTCGGTCATGTCGGGCGCGGTCAGTTCGGTGCCCAGGACGCGGGAGAGGATCTCGGCGATGTCCGACATCGTCAGCAGGTCGCCCGCCAGTTCGAGCTCGACCGTGTGGAAGCGTTCGGGGGCGGCGATGGCCGCGGCGGCCGCGGTGCCGATGTCGTCGACGGCGATCAGGGACAGCCGGGTCGCAGGTTTCAGCAGGCTCACCAGGCCGCCGTCGATCCCGCGGGGGAACATGATCTGCTCGCGGGGGTGGAAGTTCTCCATGAAGAAGCCCGGTTTGATGAGCGTCCAGTAGGTGAAGCCCGCCGCGCGGACCCGGTCCTGGATCCCGGCCTTGGCGGCGTAGTAGGGCTCCATCCAGGCCCACCGGTCCTTCACCCAGTCCACGTGCTGTCCCGCGCCGGAGACGGACGTGTGCACGAACTGCGCCACCCCGGCGTCCCGCGCGCCTTCGATGAGGTTGACGGCCTGGGCGACCTCGCCTTCGAAACCCCGGCCGTTCAGGTCGGGCATCTGGACCGAGAAGACGGCGCGCGTTCCCGCGGCGGCCCGGCTGACCGACGTCCGGTCGTCGAGGTCGCCGGTGACCAGTTCGGCGCCGAGCGCCTCGACCGCCCTCGCCCGGACGCTCGCGGGGTCGCGGACCAGCGCCCGGACGGGGGTGCCCGCCGCGAGCAGGGCGCGCGCAGTGGCACCACCCTGCCGACCGGTGGCGCCGACGACCAGAACGGGAGCGGGCTGTGAGGCCATGCTGCTTCTCCGATCACATCAGAGGTAAATGGCGGGGTCCGCCGTTTATCTCTCGTCTACGATACGGAGGGCCCCGCCACTTAGCAACGGAGGAGACGGCGCCATGACGGTCCAGCGCGCGGACGCGCGCCGCAACTACGCGTTGATCCTCGCCGTGGCGGAGCAAGAGGTCGCCGCGCACGGCGCGCAGGCCTCCCTGGAGCAGATCGCCCGCACCGCTGGAGTCGGTTCGGCCACCGTGCGCCGGCATTTCCCCACCCGCCGGGCCCTGCTCGAAGCGGTGTTCAGCAGCCGGATCGACACCTTGTGCGACCACGCCAACGGACTCGCCGACGCCGACGACCCGCGAGCCGCGCTGCTGGAGTGGCTGAGCGCACTCACCACCTACGCCACCTCCGCACGCGGCATGGCCGACGCGCTGGCCGGGGGCGGGGCGGACGATGCGGACCATGTGAACGCCTGCTCGGCACGGCTGAGCAGCGCGGTCGACCCGTTGCTGCACCGCGCCGCCGGCGCCGGTGCCGTGGCGCCCGAGGTGACCACCACCGACCTGATCTCGCTGGTCACAGGCATCGCGCTGGCCACCGAGCACCATCCGACCCCCGACGCCGAAGCGCACCGCCTGCTCGCCCTCGCCGTCCATGGAATCAGCCCGCAACCATGAGCGGCGGACCCTGTCATCGAGAGGGCTGACGCCGTCGGACGCCGCTGGGCCGCGACGGTGCTGCGTGGGCTGCTCGGTGGCGCCGTCCGGTTCAGCGACATCGCGGCGGCGGTCCCGGACATGACGCACAAGCTGCCAAGGCCCAATCCACGGCCTCGGCGGTCTCGTCGTGGATGATGATCAGGTTGTCGGCCACCGTTGCGCGGACGGCCGGGGGGAGGGACATCGTGCACGGGGTGGTCGCGGAGGCGCTGTCGGTCGGTCTGCTGGTGCTGGTGCTGGCGAGTGCGGTGGCCCGTCCATGGGGGCTGCCCGAGGCGGTGGTCGCCGTCCCCGCCGCGGCCCTGCTGGTCGGCACCGGGGCGATCCCGCTGGCGGACGCGCAGGCAGAGGCGGCGCGGTTGGGTCCGGTGATCGGTTTCCTGGCCGCGGTGTTGGTGCTCGCGCAGCTGTGCGAGGACGAGGGGGTCTTCCAGGCCTGCGGGGCGTGGATGGCCCGCAGCGCGTCCGGGCGATCCAAGCGGTTGCTGGTCGGGGTGTTCGTCGCCGCGTCCGTCATCACGGCGGTGCTGAGCCTGGACGCCACGGTGGTGCTGCTCACCCCGGTGGTGTTCGCCACCGCGGCCCGGTTGGGGGCCCGTCCCAAGCCGCACGTGTTCGCCTGCACCCACCTGTCGAACACCGCCTCGCTGCTGCTGCCCGTCTCCAACCTGACCAACCTGCTGGCCTTCGCCGCCAGCGGGCTGAGCTTCATCCGCTTCGCCGCGCTGATGGCGCTGCCGTGGCTGGCCGCCATCGCCGCCGAGTTCGTGGTGTTTCGGCGGTTCTTCGCCACCGACCTGGCCGCCGGGGCCGAGGCTGACAGAACGGCCCGACCCGCTCCCGAGGTGCCAGTGTTCGCGCTGGTCACGCTGGCGGGCACGCTGGCCGGGTTCGCGGTCGCCTCGGCCGCGGGGATCAATCCGGCGTGGGCGGCGCTGACCGGAGCGGTGGTGCTGGCCGTCCGCGCCCTGGCCCAGCGCCGCACCACACCCGTCCAGATCGGACGCGCCGCCGCCGCCCCGTTCCTCGCCTTCGTGCTGAGCTTGGGGATCGTGGTCCGTGCCGTGGTCGACAACGGACTGGACGGCGCCCTCGGGCACCTGATCCCCGACGGCACCGGCCTGCCCGCGCTGCTCGGCCTCGCGCTGCTGGCCGCCGTCCTCGCCAACCTGATCAACAACCTGCCCGCGGTGCTCGTCCTGCTGCCGCTGACCGCTCCCAGCGGCGCCGGCGCGGTGCTCGCCGTGCTGCTCGGCGTCAACATCGGCCCGAATCTCACCTACGCCGGGTCGTTGGCCACGCTGCTGTGGCGACGTATCGTCCAGCACCACGACCACGACGTCGACCTGGGCGAGTTCACCCGGCTCGCGCTGCTCACCGTGCCCGCCGCCCTGCTGCTGTCCGTGACGGCGCTGTGGTCCGCACTGCACCTGATCGGCACCTGAGAGGAGACCGAGACCGATGGCCGTCATCGTCTGGATCGTCGAAGGCATCTGGTCCGCGGCCATCGACGCCGCCCGCACCCGCACCCCGCAGGACGCCGACATCGTGCTGCTCCACATCACCGACCCCGACACCGCGGACGCCGCCCACGGCGCCTACGCCGGACTCCTCGGCCGCCAACGTCCCGAACGCGACCCCGGAACCCGCATGAAAAACCTGGCCGCCACCTCCGCCGAACAACTCCTCCGCGCCGCCGCCGACCGACTCGGCCGCCCCTGCACCCAGATCCAACGTGTCGGACGCCCCGAGGAACACGTCCTGGCCGCCGCCGAGGGCGCTGACCTGCTCATAGTGACCCGCGACGGCGACCGCAGCCACCTTGGACCGAAAAGCCTCACCCCACCCAGCCGCTTCGTCCTCGACCACGCCCCCTGCCCGATCCTGCTCCTCTGGCCCGAACCCGCGCCCGACCGCCGCCGGGGACCGGTAGACCTCCCGCCGGGATAAGGGTCAGGCAGCGGGCGGTGCCGCGATGCTTGTGGCAAGGCCGCGCACCCGCTGATGGGCTTCGGTCATGGACGCCTCGTGCAGGGGGAGCAGCGGAGCCAGGACGGGAATGTGCGGGGCCATGGTCAGCTCGGGAGTGACGGTGGTGACGTCCAACCCGAGGAGGGCTTCGTGGCCCAGCACCGCCTCCAGCGCGGGCACCACGAAGTCCAGGCCGTGCTTGGGGGTGCCGGGCCCGTAGCCTCCGCCCCGCGTGGAGATCAGCACGGCCGGACGGCCCGCAGCAGGCGAGGGGCCGCCGAGGTCGAAGGTGCGGCCCTCGACGAGGATCTGGTCGAGCCACGCCTTGAACACCGACGGCATCGTGAGGTTGTACATCGGCACGGTGAACAGGTAGGCGACGGCGCCGAGGAACTCGGTGATCAGCTCGTCCTGGACGGCGGCGGCCTCCGCTTGCGCGGCGGTGCGCTGGGCGGGATCGGTGACCCGGGCGGTGATGCCCGCGGCGCTGAGGTGCGGCACCGGCACTGCGGCAAGGTCGCGGTGGACGACCTTCCCCCGCCAGACATCGCGGAACGTCTGGGCGACCTGGCGGGAGACCGAGCCTTCGCCGATCGATGAGGAGTCGATGTGCAGCAGGTACGACATGGCTGTGAGGCCCCTTTCGATCGATTCCTACTTTTCGTTCGTAACGGTTCCTACTTTTTGTTCGCAGCCTCACGGTAGGGCAGTATTGAGGGGCTTACAAAAGGCACTTCGCTGTGCGTCACGGAGAGGAATGTGCGTAATGGAGCACGCGGCGGGACCTGTACCGGCGGCCGGCTTCGGGCCCTGCGCCGCGATCCCGGCCGAGCACATGGACTTCATCCGCCAGATCCTGGACCGGATCGGCGACAAGTGGAGCATGCTGATCATCGCTCTGCTCGAAGACGGCCCCATGAGGTACACCGACCTGCAGCGCAACGTCCCGGGCATCTCGCAGCGCATGCTCAGCCTCACCCTGCGGCAGCTCACCCAGGACGGGCTGGTCACCCGGACCGCCTACGCCGAGGTCCCGCCCCGGGTCGAGTACTCCCTGACCCACCTCAGCCAGGGCCTGCTCGACATCGTCAAGCAGCTCATCGGCTGGGCCTCCGACCACCACGAGGAGATCCGCCAGAACCGCACCCGCGCCGAACCCACCCACTGAACCCACCCACCCCCGGACACCAACCGGACCACAAGTGGCGGCGCCGTCGCGAGTGCACCGAGCAGCGCGGCCAGACCGATGGCGGCCGCGTGCCGCTGCACCGTAGTGGGCCGGTGGAGGGACATGGTCGGCGGTGACGCTGGAGGACGTCGAACGCGCCGCCGGGGTCGGCCGCAGCCAGCTCTACCACTACTTCGACGACCGCGACGACCTCGTCCGCTCCGTGGTCCACTGCACGGTGGACAAGGTGCTGGCGGCGCAGGAACCGCTGCTCCTGCGGGTCGACTCGCAGGCCGGCATCGACCGCTGGTTCGAGGCGATCGTGGCCAACGGAACGCGCCAGGACGCGGTCGGCGGCTGCGCGATCGGCTCGCTGGCCAGCCAGCTCAGCGGCCACGACGACCTCACCCGGCAGGCGTTCGTGGACGCTTTCGCGCACTGGGAGGCCCCCCTCATCTCGGGGCTGAGCAAGATGCAGGAGTCGGGCGAGCTGCGTCCGGACGTGGACGTGACCGAGCTGGCCGACCTCACCATGGCCGCGATCCAGGGCGGCCTCCTGCTGGCCCAGGTCCGCCGCGCACCCGACCAGCTCCGCCTCGCACTGCGCGGTGCGCGAGCGGCACTGGAGGACGCACTCACCCCCTCGGCGTGATGCGCCGGAACCCGCACGATCCGCAGGCCCTGCACGCCCCCGGCCGGTGAGCCGACCCCATCGGTCTCAACCGGCCCAGAGCGACCGGGTGGCCTCGACGGTCGTGGCGTCGGGGCGCGCATCGCGGTCCGGATCGGGGCTCGCGAGCATGTCACCTCGGCGGACGGCTCGCCCCCCTACGAGGTGCACTGGCGACGGTTCAGGAACGAACCGGACCGTAGACCTCCACGGGAGCCGCCCCCCTCCTCCTGCGTGGATGGGGCGCAGGGCCATGACGGGATGCACGGAACGTGGGTCAGGCCTCTGGAGGGCGCCCATCCCTGTGGCTACAGGGTGCGGCGAGGCGTGTGCGGAGGCGGTCGGGCTCGGCGTCAGAAAGGGCCGGTGGAGGGTCGGCCGGTAGGGTGGCCAGGTCCTTGGCGACCTCGTCGGCCTGGAGAGTCTCGCCGATCCGGATGTAGCCCTCGATCGGTGTCGGTTGAAGCGGGGTCGCAGGGGCCGTCATGGCCGCCCCTTCGACCCAATATGTGTGGTCAACCACTCACTCATTGGCCCGAAAAGGGCCGCCGGTGTCAGGGGGGGGGGCGGCATCGGTGCATGAACGGCGCCATGTCCCGACCTGGAGTACCCCAGCTCGGCGAAAGCGCTGACCACCGCTTGCAAGACGGCCTTCTGCGTTCCTCGGCGGTTGAGAGCTGTCGTCGGGACACTGAGGTCGAAATGTGAGTAATAAACCACTCACACATCGCCCTGTCAACGCCAGGCGCGCAGCTCGGGCTCGCGCGGGCGGCAACGCACTATCCCTGAACCGGCCGAGCAGCGGGCGGTGCTCGCGGCCGCCCGCTGCCCGTCGGCCTTGACTCCGCCACGGATGGGATCAGGCCGAGGACGGCGGGCCTGCGGCCGGCCGTTCGGAGGCGCGGCTGCCGAGTTCGGCCGCCCAGCGGTCAGACCAGGCGACCAGGCCCCGGAGTTCGACATGGGCGTCCCGGCCCAGGGCGGTCAGCCGGTAGGCGCCGTCGGTGCCGCGTTCGACCAGCAAGGTCTCCTGCAGCTCGGTGAGGCGCTGCTGCAGGACGCTGGAGGACATGTTGTCGCAGCGCTGCTGCAGCGGCCGGAAACCGAGCGGTTCGTCGCGCAGTTCCCACAGGATGCGCAGGATCCACCGGCGGCCGAACAGGTCGAGGGCGGCCATGAGCGGACGGCCGGTGCTGGAACCCCGTACGGGACGGTTCGGGCGGGGTGGAGGTGTCATCCGGGAGTCCTTCGGCACGGGTGGGGTGGTGCTTCGGATTTCGAAACACTACCCTCCTCCCTGGTGCTTCGAAATTCGAAGCACCTTGCAGGAGGTGCCCATCGTCATGGCTGCCCGAATCGCCCCACTGTCGGCCCCCTATCCCGAGCAGGCCGCCGCGGTGCTGCGGCGCATGATGCCCGGTGAGGAGGAGCCGATCGCGCTGTTCCGCACCTTCGCTCGCAACCTTCCGCTGGCCGGGGCGCTGCACGGCTGGGGCTCCTACCAGCTCAGCCGCCGCCTCGGCCTCGGCCTGCGGGAACGGGAGATCCTCATCGACCGCACCTGCGCGCGGTGCGGGTGCGAGTACGAATGGGGCGTCCACATCGCCCGCTTCGCCGACCGCGCCGCACTGACCGCCGAGCAGATCACCTCCCTGACCCATGGCTCCAGCGCCGACCCCTGCTGGAGCGACGAGCGCGACCGGCTGCTTCTGGACACCGCCGACGCCCTGTATGACGACAACGACCTCGACGACACACTGTGGGCCAGGCTCAGCGGTCACTTCAGCCCGGAACAGATCCTCGATGTACTGATGCTGTGCGGCTGGTACCACGCCATCAGCTTCACCGCCCGCGCCACCCGGCTCCCACCCGAGCCAGGAGCGCCGCGGTTCGACTCGTTCCCTCCGTCTGCATAACGGCCTGCTCGAACACCCACCTCACGACGACCGTCCCAACCAGCCCACCCCTCCCTCCGCCAGCCCCTCTCCCAGCAAGCAAGCCGCCGCCCGGCGAACTCCCGCATGGCGGTCCACCGACCGATCAGCCACCCGAGCACCCGCCATGAGGGCCAGAACGGTGAAGCGGGTGTTGGGTGAGCGCGGTGTCGTCTTGCTTGAAGGGGGAGGGGCAACGCGCCTCTCGCCCCTACTGTCTTCCAGGCCGATGAGGCGTGGCGGCTGCCGGTTCGCTCGTGCGGGGGAGGGGGCTCGCTCTGGCGGGGGGAGGAGCGGCGGGATGCCCCGATGCGATCTTGGAGGGGTAGGCCGTACGGTGCCGCGCGCGGCCGGCGCTGTCCCCGCCGCGCTGGGCACCCTCATCCTGACGGTGTTGTGGACCGCCCTGACGGTCGGTTTCCTGTCCGCCCGCACGATCACCGGGAGGCCGCTGCCCGGCGAGTTCCCCGTCGACTACCCCCACTGGCAGGGCGTCCCTGGCCCTCGCCACTTACGCACCGCTGATCCTGTGGGGCCCGCTGCTCGGCATTCTCACCATCGCCTACTGGCGCCGCCGGGCGCACCCGTGAGGCGTCTTCGGTGATCGCGCGCATGGGATTTGAACCTGGATTTGCGCGCGTGGTGCGGGCAAAGCGTTTTCGAGGACGGCCAGAAGGGCACCCGTTTCCGCGGCCTTCACGTTCAGGGCCGCCCCGTCACGAATGCGCTCACCTCCGATCGGGCCGCGCCGTGTACTCAGGAACGGGTTGCTTCATTGCTGGTGAGTAGCTGGTCGGCGCGTCTGGGGCAGTGCCGATGTTGAGGGGTTTGGCGAGGGGGGTCGTCCATGAGCGGTGCCAGGCCAGGATGCGCAGGGTGAAGGCGGTCATCGTGGTCGCGGTGGTGGCGAGGCCTGGGCCGGTGCCGTGCCGGACGACCAGGAAGACCGCGGCGGCCGGGAGGGCTGAGGCGATGTACCACGAGCCCACGCGGACGATCGCGAGCCGGTCGCCCAGCAGGACGTCGCGGAGGACGCCGCCGCCGGTGCAGGCCGCGATGCCGACCAGGACCGACGCGGTGATCGGCAGCCCGGCGTCGTCGGCCTTGCCGATGCCCAGCGCCAGGTACAGGCCGATGGACGCGGCGTCCAGCACCGTGATCGCGGCGGTGGCGCGGGTGACCAGGTGCGCGAACGCCATCCCGGCGGCCGCGGCGGCCAGGGCGACGAGCAGGTAGCGGTCGCTGCGGAGCGCCGCCGGGACCTGGCCGAGCAGCAGGTCGCGCAGCATGCTGCCGCCCAGGCCGGTGGCGATCCCGATGATCGCCACGCCGATCACGTCGATGTGCTCGGCGGCGGCGCGGCGGGCGGCCGAGGCGGCGCCGGCGGACGCCCCGACCGCCACCGCCGACAGGTCCAGGCCCGCCGGGATGTGGGGGAGGGCCGCGCCGGTCACGGACGAGCGGCGGTGGTGCTGGCGTAGATGCCCGAGCGCTCCAGCTCCGGTCCGCTGTCGATCGCCGCGATCCACTCCTTGGTGGTGGCGACCGCGGCGAAGCGGGACTGCATCACGACCAGGACGGCCTCGTGCAGTTCCTTGGCCTCGATGCTGCCGGTCTGGTTGGCCAGCTTCAGCGTTCCGGTGGCGTCGGACAGGAACTCCACCGCGAACCCTCGGTGGACCGCGTCCCGCGCGGTGGACTCGTCGCAGTTCTGCGTCATGTAGCCGGCGATGGCCACGGTGTCCACGCCGCGCTCAAGGAGCCACTCGGCAAGGCCCGTCCCGGCGAAACTGGACGGCAGGGCCTTCTCGATCAGCAGGTCGGACGGCCGTTGCGCGACGGTGGGGTGCAGCTCGAAGCCCCTGCTGTTCCGGGCGAAGATGGGGGAGTCGGCGGGGCGGCCTGCTGGACCACCACCACGGGGATCGCGGCCCGCGTTGCGGCGTCCATCGCCGCGCCGATGTTGGCAAGGCTCACGTCCAGCGGCGGGTAGGCGATCGGCAGCTTGCCGGTCACGTACTCGTGCTGCACGTCGATCACGATCAGGGCGCGGTTCATCGGAGGTGTCCTTTCGACGGTCCGCCACGTCTCGCGGCGGCTGCGCTCCCCAGCTTCGGGGGACGCCGGAGCCCGACCCAGGACCGCGTTCAACCCGGGGTCCGGCAGACCCCCTTTAAGATGGCCGATCGTGGGTGAAACCTCGCAGATAGCAGCATTTCTCCGGTCGCGGCGGGCCCGGCTGCGTCCCGAACAGGTCGGGCTGACCCCCTACGGGTCCCGGCGCCGGGTCCCCGGCCTGCGCCGTGAAGAGCTGGCGCAACTGGCCGGGATCAGCGTGGACTACTACATCCGCTTCGAGCGCGGACGCCTGGACGGCGTTTCGGACGCCGTCATCGACGCCGTGGCCACCGCACTGCGACTTGACCAGGACGAACGCACCCACCTGTACAACCTGGCCCGCCCGTCCCTTGCCGAGGCGGCAGCGCCCAGCCCCCAACTACGCCCCGGGCTGCGCCAACTGCTGGACGCCATCGACCCCAACCCCGCCTACCTGGTCGGCCACCACACCAACATCCTGGCCTGGAACCGCGCCGCCACCACGGTGTTCGCCATCGACTTCGACGCCCTGCCCGGCCCCGAACGCACCTGGGCCCACCTGATCTTCCTCAACGACGCCGTCCGGCAGCTCACCGCACCGAGCTGGGCACAGATCGCCCGGACGGTCGTCACCTACCTTCGCCTGCGCGCCAGCACCCGTCCCCACGACCCGGAACTGCAAGCGCTCATCGCGACCATGACGGACGCCAGCGAACAGTTCCGCTACATGTGGGACAGCCACGACGTCACCGACCTGGCCTTCGGCCGCTACCACCTGCACCACCCGCAAGCCAGCGACCTGCACCTCGACTACGAGTTCCTCGGCCTCCCCGCCGACCCCGGCGTCCGCGCCCTCGTCGCCTACAGCGCCCCACCCGGCTCCCCGTCCCACGCCGCACTCCAAGCCCTCACCCAGCCCCCGCAATAGGACGACCGCCGCGCAGCCGAAGCGTGCCGACCTGCTGGCGTCCGTCCCGCGCTACTCCATGTGAAAGTGGTGAGCGAGTTTCCGGCTCGTGATCGGCACGATGATGGCCGCAGCCAGAAGGTGAGTGGCGATCAGGGTCGCTTTCGTCCCGGTGGAAGTGGCGGCGGCGGCCAGTGGGGGGAGCAGGGAGACCAGCACGAGCGCGCTGGTGGTGATGCGGTAAGTCCGGACCGGGCGCCGTCCATACCGGTTGATCAGTACGGCGAGGACGGTGCCAGGGATCATGCACATCACCAGGGCTATCGTGCAGGCTCCGGCGCCCACCGGCACGAGGTCGGCGGCGGAGCCGCCGGGGTCGCCGACCTCCAGGCGGATGCCCGCCGCCCGGACGAGAGCGGTCAGCGTCTCGATCGCCGCGGCAGCCAGTACGGTGGCGAACGCGCTGGTCTTCAGCAGGACGGGCATTGGGACTCGGCGGCGAGCGCCGGTGACGGTGGCGCCGGCGGCGGGTGCGATGGACATGAGGGCTCCTCAAGTTTGAAAGAAGTGATCGGAGGCTCGCGGTGAATCGAGCCGGGACCCTCCGTCAAGGGCGTCGCGCAAGCGACGGCAACTTCCCACGCAGACGGGTTTCCGCCGTGGTGCGATCTGGCTAGTGGAGAACGTCGAGGATCTGCTTCTGCAGTCCGTTGCTGTAGACGGCGTGCTCGACGAGCTTGAGCTTCTGAGTGTCCTTGTCGGTGGTGCTGAACAGGCGCTTGCCCGCGCCGAGCAGCAGCGGGAAGACCAGCAGGTGGTAGCGGTCGATCAGGCCTGCGTCCGACAGGGCATGGTTGAGCGAGGCGCTGCCGTGCATGATGATCGGCCCGCCGTGGGTCTCCTTCAGGGCGGCGACCTCGTCCAGCGAGCGCAGGATCGTGGTGTCGCCCCAGTCGTCCACCAGGTCGTCCTCGGTGAGCGTGGTGGACACGACGTACTTCGGCAGCGTCTTGTAGCGGGCGAACTCCGCCATCCCCGGCCAGACCTTGCTGAACGCCGCGTAGCTGACGCGGCCAAGGAGCATCGCGCCGGCCTCCTCCTGCTCCCGGCCCTTGATCTCGAACGCTTCCGGGACGAAGTCGACGTCCTTGAACGTCCAGCCGGAGTTGCGGTAGCCGGGCTCCCCGCCGGGCCCCTCCACGACGCCGTCGGTGGAGATGAACGCGGTGCTGATCAACGTACGCATGGCAGATCCTTCTGTGTATCGGGGGTGCGGGCGCAGCGCCCGGTGCTGTCGTGTCACGCCGCCGAAGCGGTCGGCCAGCGGGGCGGTCATCCATCTGACCAGCGAGAACGCCATGTGGATGGCGTCCACATCTTGGCACGGGAGGATCGTGGCATACTTATGTGGACGTTGTCCACTTGAGAGGTTCGGTCATGCCCGTCCGCTCCGGCGAGCCCACCCGCGACACCTACCGCCATGGCAACCTGCGCCAGGCCCTGATCGAGGCGGGGACCGAACTGGCCCGCACCGGCGGCCCCGCGGCGATCGCCCTGCGCGAGACCACCCGGCGTGCCGGGGTCGCGCCCAACGCCGCCTACCGGCACTTCCCCAGCCGGGACGCCCTCGTCCAGGCGATCTCCCTGCGGGCCATGGCCGAACTGGCCCACGCCATGGAGGAGGACATCGCCGCCCTGGCCCCCACCGACGACTCCGTCCAGGCCGCCCGCGACCGCTTCCGCGCCGTCGGCACCGGCTACCTGCGCTTCGCCCGCACCGAACCCGGCCTGTTCCGCACGGCCTTCTACGTCCCCGACGACATGACCCGCGCCCAGGACGACCTCTCGGCGGGGCCCAGCGGCCTGACCCCGTTCCAACTGCTCGGCGAGGCCCTGGACGGCCTGGTCGACTGCGCGCTGATGGCCCCCGAGCGCCGCCCCGGAGCCGAGTTCCTGGTCTGGTCGTGCGTGCACGGCCTGGCGGTCCTGCTGATCGACGGACCGCTACGCGGCCTCCCCGACGAGCTCGCCGACCCGGCCGTCCACGACCTGATCACCCTCATCGACAAAGGACTACGCCCCGACCCCTCCCCGGCGAACGCCCCGACCCCAGCCTGACCAAACCGCCTGATAGCGAGCCCCTCGCCCTGCTCAGCCGGGCTCCCTAGCCCCAGTCGGTGGAGTACCCGTAGTGGTCGACGCCGACGGGATGACCGGGAGGGAGCGGTTCGCCGGTCAGCGGCGGAACTGTCACCGCGTCCCAGTCGACGCGTCCGTCACGGTCGAGGTGGTCGTCGAGTCGGACGACCTCCTGCACCTCTCCGTTCCCGTGGACGAAGAGGTGCAGCTCGACGCCGAGGGGCGGTCCGCCGACCTCCGCCAGGACCGGGGCCAGGAGCCGGGCGAGAGCCCAGCGGGCCTCGTCCAGGTCCGTGGTGATGACGGTCTCGGAGTGGTTGAACGAGCCCGACCCCATCCCCAGCTCGACCGAGTAGAACCAGTAGGGCGGCTCTGCGTCCAGCACGTCGCCGCCGGTGTTGTCCTCGCCGTCGTGCGCCCACGCCACCAGCGTGGCGAGCCCTACGCGAGCGGTCGGATCGTCGGGATCGTCCGCGAGGACGCGCTCGTACAGGGCCCGCGCCTCGGCCTCCCGGCGTTCCAGGGTCTCCTCGTCCTCCCCGTGCTCTTCCGCGTAATCGGGGTCCTTGCTCCAGTGCGCGATCTGCTGGACGAGCCGCCCGGCGAGCAGGACGGCGGCCACCCGATCGTCCGGACGGGCCTGGACGGCGGCACGCAACCACTGCTCCTCCGGCCAGGTGTGCTCATCTATCTCGACCTGCTCGTCGACGTCCGCCCGAAGCATCGACAGCAGCCGTCCCAGCTCACGAGCCGCCCCGGCGTCCCCGCCGTCCGCCGCGCCCCGCAGCCGCTCCACCCGCCCCTCAAGATCACCCATGACCGCGCATGCTAACCCCCCTCACGGTCGCGACTGGTGACCGCGCCGGGGATGGCCGACAAGGCGTGGAAGCCGGGGTTGTCGCCGTTTCCGAGGCGGCCGCGCGGCCCAGCGCCATGGCGACATGATGTGCGAGCAGGACTTCCACAGTCCCCTGCTCGGCCAGCAAGACGTCGCCGCGTCGCTGGGACTCCAGGACGGCGGATGGCGAGGGTGCCGTTCGAGTTTCTGGACGCCGGTCGACGGACGTGAGGCGTCTGGCTCAGGTGGGTGGGTTCTGGGGTAGTTCCTGCATGTACCAGCGGTAGGTGAGGCCGGCCAGGGTGAGGGTGAGGTCGATGATCTCGTCGAGGGTGGCGTCGAGGTGGCCCAGGACCTGGTCGGTCATGAGCTCGTTGATGGCGCCGATGATCTGCGTGGTGCCCATGCGGAGCACCTTGGTGGGCGGGACGCCCTCCAGCCGGGTGAGGACGTCGGCGATGAAGTCCGCGAACTCGCGCTTGGCGCGCTGGTAGCGCTCCTCGGTGGCGGGGGACGCGGCGCGGATGATCTCGCAGAACACGATGCGGGTCACGCGCGGGTCCGCGCCCACGGTCCGGAGGAACGCCGAGAAACCCGCCGCGGCCTGCTCCTCGGCGGTGGGCGCGGCGTCGCCGAGCGCGCGCAGGACGGCCAGCTGCGCGCGGTCGATCTCGGCGTCGTAGATGGCCAGCAGCAGGGCCTCCCGGTCGCTGAAGGACTCGTAGAAGAACTTCTTGGCCATGCCCGCCTGCCGGCAGACGTCCTCGACGGTGCTGGCGTTGTACCCGGCGGTGCCGAACAGCTCCAGTCCGGCGGCGAGCAGGCGCTCGCGGCGCGCGGACTCCCGCTCGCCGCCGTCCATGCCGCGGTAGCGGCGCTTGTTAGCTGGTTTCGGGTTCGTCACCGGTTTTTCGTCCTCGCCGTTATGGGATCCCCGGGCGCCATCTGGAACATTGGCGTTCCCCATATCGGAGACGCCCCCGTCTCCGATACGGCCGAGGAGGAGCCCGTGAAGATCAGAAGCGTGCTCGCCGCACTGAGTCTAGGTGCGGCGGCCCTGACCGTCCCGCTCGTGTCCGCCGGTCCCGCGGCCGCCGGCCCGGCGGGCTGCACCGCCGGTGAGGCCGACATCTACACGCCGCCCGCGAGCGTGTCCGGAAACCCCGGCGACATCCTCGCCTGCCGCGAGACCACGCTGTGGTTCGTGCCGAACCTCAAGCCCTACAAGGCGTGGAAGGTCCAGTACGTCACGACCGACGCCAAGGGCAACAGGGTCGCCGCGTCCGGCACGGTCGCGATCCCCACCGACGCCTGGACGCAGGGCGGGCCGCGGCCGACGCTGGCCTACGCGCCGTTCACGCACGGGTCCGGATCGTCCTGCTCGCTGTCCAAGCAGATGACCACCGGCTTCCAGGACCAGTTCGAGGCGCCGAACCTGTCCGGCTACCTCAACGAGGGCTGGGCGCTCGCCGCCACCGACGGCGTCGGCTACCTGGACGGCCAGACCCACTACTACGTCAACGGCAAGGCCAACGGCCCCGCCACCCTCGACATCGCCCGCGCCGCCCGGAGGATCCCCGGCAGCACCCTCACCGCCGGCGGCAAGGTCGGCATCTCGGGCTACTCCGAAGGCGGCAACACCGCCGGGTGGGCCGCCCAGCTCGCCGCGTCCTACGCCCCCGACCTCGACGTGGCCGGCGCCGCGTCCGGCGGCATCCCGGCCGACCTCAAGGCCGCCGCCAAGCAGCTCAACGGCAGCGTCTTCGCCGGGTTCCTCGCCGACACCCTGATCGGCCTCAAGGCCCAGTACCCCGAGATGCCCTTCGACCAGCTGATGAACGACGCCGGGCGGCAGGTCGAGAAGGACGTCAAGAACAACTGCCTCCTCGGGACCCTCGGGGTCTTCGCGGGCGCCAGGGTCGAGAACTACACCACCCAGAAGCTGTCCCTCGACCAGCTGTACGCCGTCCAGGGACCGGGCGGCACCACCTGGGGCCAGATCGCCGACAGCCTCAACCTCGGCGTGGACGTCGGCGGCCCGAACTCCTCGGCCAAGTACAAGGTCGCCTTCCCGCTCTTCCTCTACCGCGGCTGGGCCGAGGAGATCCTCCCGCACGAGCCGATGGACCGGCTGCACGCGACCTACTGCCAGACCGGCGTCCAGAACACCTACAAGATCGCCTACCCGACCGAGCACGCCACCACCATGTTCGGCGCCGCCGGCGACGTCCTGAACTTCTTCCGCGACCGCTTCGCCGGCAAGCCCTTCCAGAACGGCTGCTGACCTGCCGCACCACCCGTCCGCTCACCCCGGTGAGCGGACGGGTCCGATGGAATCCCAGGCGGCGCCTGCCTCAAGCCAGGATCAAGACCACCATGCCGAGCACGAGGGCCGACGTCGGCCGCCCGGTCGCGACGTCCACTCCCGCGCGCCCTGATCAGACGCCGACGAGCCCGCGACGGCCAGTGGCCGGAACGTGTCAGAGGTTCCGGCCACTGGCGTGAGGTCACTTTTCGGTGCTCTTGCGGACCTCGCGAGCGGCGTCCTTGGCCTTCTCGCCCACCTGCTTGGCCCCACCGGCGACACGGTCCTTGCGTCCCTCGGCTTCCAGGTAGGGGTCGTCGGCAGCCCGTCCGGCGGCCTGCTCGCCACGCCCCTTGCTCTGCTGCGCCTTGTTCTTCAGCTTGTCGAGGAAACCCATGATTCCTTCCTTCGATTCGCCGTACGGGCCTGCCCCTGCCCGGAAGGCCCCGAATCATGCGAGATCCGACCTTCGGTCAGGGAAGGCGGGCGGGTGGGCGGTTGATGCTGAGTGCTCAGGTGACGGCTCCGTCGCGACCAGGATGCGCACGCCCGGCGCGCCAAGCCCCGGTCTCGAAGTCAGAGGGCACCTGGTCTTCCCAGGGGTCGATCCCGAGTGCCTCGATCTCGTCGAACCACACATCGCGCCACGACTGCGGCAGCTTGGTCCCGCACCAGGGGCAGAACGAGATGGACGAGACCGCCGACCCGCCATCGTGGATGATCAACCCGTACTCATCGAACCGCTCGCTGTATGTCACGAGCGCGTCCGCGCATTCGTGGGGATCGGGATGCATCGCGCACTGATGACCTAGCTGACGTTCCATCGCTTCGCAGCAGTGCCTCAACGCCTCTGACGCTCCCGCCCGGTGTCGAAGAACCGCGTGAGGTAATCGTCGGCGGGGAGCTCCGAGTCCCGGATCAGCGAGAAGACCTCAGTCACCATACGACCCCAGCGCCGGGGCGAGGAAACACCGCACCCCGTACCAGCCCGACCTGTCCATGCCGTCCCCTTCCGAGAGGCTCATCATCACGGGACGGGGTGTCTGCGGTCGACCGAATAAGCCGGGGACCGAGTTTCACATGCTCGTCTGCCTGGTCTCGCCGACGTGGATCGGCGAGGTAGATCATGACGTTTTCGGCGGACATCCGAACGCGACGGCCACGATGGTGCAGTTCGCGGCCCCTGGCGCGAACTGGGCCTGCAGGAGCCGGGTCAGACGGTAGACGCGCAACAGCGGCGGGCTGGGGACGATCGTCAGTTCGCAGGGACGACGGTGAGGTCGAGCGTGTGCGACACGGTCGCCGCGCTTCGCACTTCGCGCAGGTGACCGGGTATACAGTGCGGCTGGTGCTGAGTTCGTGGACCGACCTGCTGGACCTGCTGCTGGGGCTCGTGCTGGCATTCGCTCTGGGTTTTGAACGTGAGCTTCGCGGTGCGGGCGCGGGGATTCGCGTGTTCTCGCTGATCGGCATCGGCGCCGCGTTGGCGGCGATGCTGGCCCACCACGGTGCCCCGAACGCACTCGCCGGCGTGATCACCGGTATCGGATTCATCGGCGGCGGTCTGGTCGTCAGCCAGGACCGCGGCAAGGCGCACATGATCCACGGCATCACCACGGCGTCGGCCATTTTCACCACTGCGGCGATCGGTGCCACTGCGGGGCAAGGCCGCCCCCTCCCAGCGGTGGCGGGGACCGTCCTCGCGATTTTCGTCCTGGAGCTGCGGTATATCCGTCCGCTGGGCTTCCTGGACCCTCTCCGTTGGGCCGATCGTTTCGACAACGACCCACCGGCAGTCCTTGACCATGCCGAGCAGAGCGGCCAGACCCGCACACCCGGATTCGGCGCCTTCGGCGGCGACATGTAACGCCGCGTTACAGCCGACGCTCCGCGTCGGTGCGGTGCAAGGTTCGCCCCGATGGGCGCTGGTGGGCGATGCGGTGCACCACAAGGCTGCTCTGCGGGCGCACGGGTGAGCGCGTCGCGCTCGGGGCGCCGCTGGGTCGGGCCTCGGGTGGTGCTCATGCCGCCACTGCGGTGCGACAGCCACCGTGGACGGCTTGGACCGGCCGAAATCCCGGTGCGCCGGGCAGCGGCGGGAGGTTGGGAGCGTTCTGCCTGCCTCTGCCGTGTGATCACGACTTCATCCGGGCAGTCACTCTCTGGAGTCATGTAACGCCAGATCGTGAGGCTTGAGGGATGGTGCGATCGCGATGTTGGGGTCTGGGCTGGGATACAGGGCGGAGTTGGCCGAGGAGATCGACCGGCACGCCGACCGGATCGACTGGCTGGAAGTGATCACCGAGCACTACCTGTTCGCCGACGAGGCACGCGAGAGGCTGCGCCTGCTGGCGCGGCGGTGCCCGATCGTGCCGCACGGGGTGGAGTTGTCGATCGGTTCCGACCGGGAACCGGACGCGGCCTATGTGGAGGCGCTGGCCGGGCTGGTCGAGGAGATCGACGCGCCGTGGTTCAGCGATCACCTGTGCTTCACCCGGACCGACCGGGTCGCGCTCGGGCTGCTGGCGCCGCTGCCCCGCACCCGGGAGGTCGCCCGCCGCCTGGCGGGCAAGGCGCAGCGGGTCCAGCAGGCGGTGGGACGGCCGTTCCTGCTGGAGAACATCACCTACTACGTGGATCTGGCCACGCCGCTGACCGAGGCGCAGTTCATCGCCGAGGTGATGGAGCACTGCGACTGCGGCCTCCTGCTGGATCTGGCCAACCTGGACATCAACGCGCGCAATCACGGCTTCGACGCCATCGAGTTCCTGCAGACCATCCCGCTTGAACGTGTCACCCAGGTCCACCTGGCCGGCGGGATCGACGGCGAGGACATGGCCCTCGACACCCATGGTGAAGCGGTGCCGTCCCGGGTGTGGGACCTGCTGGACGAGCTGGTCGCGCGGACACCGATCCAGGCGACGCTGATCGAACGCGACACCGACTTCCCCGACGACTTCACCGAGCTGCTGACCGAAATCGACCGGGCCCGCACCGCACTGACGGCTCGTCCCGCCGAACTGGCCGGCGGCGCGTGATGGCGTTGCCGGACGCGCTGGCCGCGATGCTGACCAATGACGCGGAGCTGGCTCTGCTGCAGCGAGACCCCGCCGGCCTGCGCGAACGGTACGCGCTGACCGACACCGAGCTGGCCATGCTCGTGGGCGCGAGACCCGCCGGCTACCAGGTCACCCGCCGCAATGTGCAGGCCAAGTTGTGGCGCGCTGTCAACACTCGTCTCCCGGTCACCGCCGCGCACCTGCGCGATCACCAACCTGACCTGTGGGACGAGTTCGCATCCACTGTGGTGCGTCCACCGCGCCCGGTGCACGAGCACGGCATCTGGGAGTCAGAGCGCCTGACGACCTGGCTGGTGGCACAAGATCACGGCCCCCTGGCCGCCTATGCCCGCTACGAGCTCGAACGCGCCAAGCTGGGACGCACCGGCACCGGCACTCCTGCGGGTCTGCGCCCGGCGATACACCGGCGGCGCGTCAGCGCCGACCGATTGCTGACCCTGGCGGCCGGTGCGCGGGTGGTGGTGTTCGACTACGACGTCACCGCCGGTCCGCCGATTCACCAGCTCCCGGAACGGCGTACTCACGTCGCCCTGCATCGGCGGGCAAGGGACGCCCGCGTGCTGGCCTACCGGATCAATGCGGCCACGGCCTCGCTGCTGGCCTGCTGCGACGGCACGCAGACCGCCGACCAGATCATCGAACGCATCGGCCACGGCGAGGACCAGGCCGCCATCCGCGCAGCTCTGGACGGCCTGCTGGCCGCAGAACTGGTACGGCTCACGTGAGCGTGAGCATGCCGTCCGCTGTGCTGCTGTCGTGCCCGCCGCGCGCTCGGCACGGCCTCACCGACTCCCGCACAGGGCACGCGCGAGCCGCGTGCAACTGCGGGACGCCGGGCCCATCACGGGACCGGCGACACCGGCCCGTCAGACAGCGGGCTACTAAGAAGGAGAAGGCGATGGAAGCGGTAAACAGCCAAGGGGAAACCGGCAGCCCGGAATTCGTCCTTGAACTCATCGAGGACCAGGCCGTCACCACCAATGGCGATGCCCACGGATGTGGCGCCTGCACCTGTGGCTGCAGCTGACGCACGTTCCTGACCGGCGAGGACGGGGCGACCACGGCCCCGTCCTCGTCCGACGAGATGCCACCGGCTCCGCGTCACAGCCATGTGCGGAACGCGCAGCCCAATCTGCTCGTCCATCGGCGCTGCGCAGGGTGCGGAGAGATTAGGTGGCGAGGTCAGCAGTATCGGGCGACGATGCCGCTGTAGGAGCCGGTGTCGAAGTCGGTGAACCACATGCTCAGGCCCCCGCCGGCCGGGTTCATGTCGACAACCGCGCCATGCGATTGCAGGGCCGTGCTCGGCGCGTTCGAGACGGCCTGGATCGCTGTGCCGCAGCTGTCGGTCTGCCGCGAGAAGGCCATAGGGACGGCGTAGACGTCGCGGCGGGCATTGACGACGCCGAACACCCGGTAGCCGTCGCCGCCCGACGCGGACGGGCCGCAATTACCGCCGTACACGCGCAGCGCCGCGTACGCGCGGCTGTTGCTGGTGGCGTACTTCACCCGGAACAGGCATTCACCGCCACCGACGCCGGGGCCGCGCAGCAACGGCGTCCAGGTGCCGAACGGCAGGTGGTAGTACACGTCGATCTGGGCGCGGGCAGGGGCCGCAGGGGAGGCGAGCACGAGGCCGGCCAAGCAGGTCAGGCCCGCCGTGACGGCGGCCGAGCGGCGACGCAGACGCATCTTCCCCTCCTCGGGGCGCGGGGTTCCCCCGAGCGTGACACCTGACCGGCCCTGTTCAAACAGCGCCGCCGTGCCCACCATCGGCCAGCCCCGCGGCATGCCGCTCAAACGTCACCCCGGCGTCGCCCGGCCGTTCGACAAGCTCGCCGTCCACTACCAGGCCATAGTGACTGGCTCCACCAACCTCGACATGTGCCCTAGTGCTTGACGGGCTGCGCGGTGATGCCGATGCGCAAGCGCAGCAACAACGACGCTACGGCGCCCGTCGCTGCGGCAAGCACACCACATAGGATGAGCGCCGACCGGACGCCCGAGGCGTGGACGGTATGGGTGAACGTGCCGCAGAGGGCGACCCCCAGCGTGAGGCCGAACTGCCGGGCGGCGTTGGCCGCCGCGCCCGCCGTCCCCGCGTACCGGACGGGCACGGAGGCCATCGCGACGGCGGGCAGCACGGGCGACACGATGCCCGCCCCGACACCGCTGAGGACGAGGAACGAAAGCAGCATCGCCCAGCTCGATCCCGCGTGCAGCGCGATGCCGGTCAGCGCGCCGATGCCGATGACGACCGTGCCGGCTCCCAGCGTCCAGTGGGGACGCAGCCGCTGCAGCCGGTTGCTGATCAGCCCCGACACGGCGATGAAGACCAGCAGCTGGGCCACCAGGACGAGCGAGGTGGCGAGCGCGCCGAACCCGACGTCCGCCTGGATCCAGGCCGACAGGCTCGGCAGCGCGCCGAAGGCCGCGAAGTAGTACCCGAAGGCCACCAGCAGGACGCCGACGAATCCCGGTGTGGCGAACAGGGCGGGCGGCAGGATCGGCCGGGTGGTGGCGCGCTCGACCAGCACGAACCCGACCAGCGCGACGGCCGCGATAAGCCAGGCGACCAGCGGCCCCGGCGCGTCCCAGCCTGCTTCGCCGGCCGCGATGACGGCGTAGGTCGAGGCGGACACGGTGACCGTGATGGTGGCGATCCCCGGCCAGTCGACCGTCCTCACGGCCTGTCCCGGACGCGGGCGTCCCGTCGCCGGAGGCAGGAAGCGCGCGGCCAGAACCAAGGCGAGAGCGCACAGCGGCAAAGCGCCGAGGAAGATCCAGCGCCACCCCGCGTACTGGGCCAGGACGCCGCCGCCCACCGTGCCCACGGCGGAGGCCGCGCCCGCCACCGCGCCCCACACCGCGAACGCGGTCGCCTTGTCACGGCCGGTGTAGGCCGATCCGATCAGCGGCAGGATGGAGGCGAACATGGCGGCCCCGGCCGTCCCCTGGACGGCGCGGGCGGCGACCAGCCAGGACGGGGACGGGGCGAGGCCGCACGCCAGCGTCGCCACGCCGAAGGCGACCAGCCCGGCCAGGTAGAGGCGGCGTCCGCCGAGCGCGTCGCCGAGCGCGCCGGCGCCGAGCAGCAGCCCGGCCAGCGCCAGCGTGTACACGTCGATGATCCATTGCTGGGCTCCGAAGCCCGCGTGCAGGCCCGAGCCGATGCTCGGCAGCGCGACCGTGACCACCGAGGTGTAGAGCAGCAGCAGGAACGTCCCCAGGCAGCACGCCGCCAACGGCAGCCAGCGCGCCGCCCCGGGTCTCGGCTCCGCGTCGGCCGCGTCGGTCAAGGGCGTGGTGTTCGCAACAGATCCAATAGACACGCTTCAACGGTGATGTAATGAGCTTGTGTCTGTAAATCCTTACGGCAGGACGCTGCTGCTCGCCGTCGTCGATCTCCTCAACCGTCCGCCGGCCACCCCCGCCGAACTGGCGGACCGCTGGACCGGGACGGGCATGCCGCTGGAGAGCGTCCCCGGACCGGACGACCTCACGACCGTGCACGGCTACCTCGAAGACTGGACGCGCCTGGTCGGCGCCGCCACCGAAGCCGACCGCGTCGTCCTGCTCAACGAGATGCTCGCCCGCTACGCGACGCCGCCCACCGTCACCGACCACGACGGCAGCGGATGGCACATCCACTACCGCCGCAACGACGCGGGCTTCGCCGCCATCCTCACCGCCGCGACCACGGTCGCCGCCGCGCAGCATCTCACCAGCACGGGCATGCACCGGCTCGGCTTCTGCGCGCTGCCCGAATGCGACAACGCCTTCGTCGACTTCAGCCGTCCCGGACGGCAGCGCTACTGCTCTCACCCCTGCTCGAACCGGGACGCCGTCCGCCGACACCGCACCGCCCAGAAAGCACGAACCACAGCCCGCTGAATGCCACCTCCGGCTTCCGCAACCGTGGGTAGGCAGCCGCCCGAGGACGTGCCCGTCAACAGCATCCCCTCGGCTTACGCGCGTCTTGCTTTCCCAGCGGTGTTGTCCTCGTCCACGGCTCGTGGACGTGGCGCGGGCTCGTCCGAGGTGGGTTGGCCGGGGCGGGTGGTGATGAGTACGGCCACAAGGACCGCCATCGCCAGCAGGATCCCGGCCGCCCAAGCGCAGGCGACGGCGTTGCCGTGGACCGTGGCTTGAGCGAGGGCCGACGGTGCGTCCCGGTGGGCGGTGAGGTAGACCGAGGCGGCGCCGGCGGCGATGGTGTTCAACAGCGCCGTGCCGATCGAGCCGCCGATCTGCTGGGCGGTGTTCACGACGGCGGAGGCGATGCCGGCGTCGCGGGGATCGCCGGTGCTGGTCGCGGTGCTCATGCTGGGCGCGAAGAGGCTTCCCATCCCCAGCCCGCACAGCAGGAGGGCGGGCAGGACGGACGCCGCGTACGGGCTGTGCGGGGACAGCCGAGTGAGGACGGTCAGCCCGGCGGACGCCAGGACGAGTCCCGGCGCGATGATGGTCCGGGGCCGCACCCGCGACAGGAGTCGGCGGGAGACCTGGGTCGCGGTGATGGCCGCGGCCACATAAGGCAGGAACGCCAGCCCGGTTCGCAGCGAGGAGTAATGCAGGACCGTCTGCAGATGGAAGGTCATGAACAGGAACATGCCGAGCATGCCGAAGGTGGCGGTGGCCACGGCGAGGAACGCGCCCACCCGGTTGCGGTCGGCGAGCACCCGCAGCGGCAGCAACGGGTCGGACACCTTCGCCTGCACCACCACGAAGGCCGCTAGCAAGACCACGGCGGTGACCAGGAGCCCGATGATCGGGGTGGAGGCCCATCCGTAGGAACCGGCCTCGCCGAGGGCGTAGATCAGTGCGGTCATTCCACCGCAGCCCAGGATCGCCCCGGGAAGGTCCAGCCTGACCCCGGCGTGCCCCGGGGTGGCGGGGAGCACGGTGACGGCTCCGACCACCACGGCGGCCGCGATGGGAACGTTCACGTACAGGCACCAGCGCCAGCCGAGGTACTCGGTGAGTGCGCCACCCAGGATCTGCCCGCAGGCGCCGCCGGCCATCAGGGTGACGCTGAACATGGCGAAGGCCCTGGCTCGCTCGCGTGGGTCGTTGAAGACGGTCGTGAGCAGGGCCAGCGCCGATGGGGCGAACAGCGCGGCGAACGCGCCCTGCGCGGCGCGGGCGCCGATGAGCATGGCGGGGCCGGTCGCGAGGCCGCCCAGCATCGAGGCGACGGCGAATCCGGTCACTCCCGCCAGCAGCGTGCGCCTGCGTCCGAGAAGGTCTCCCAACCGTCCGCCGAGCAGCAGCAACCCTCCGAAGGCCAGCGTGTAGGCGGTCACGACCCACTGCCGGCCGCCGTCGGAGAGGCCGATCGATCGCTGGGCCGAGGGAAGCGCGATGGTCACGACCGTCGTGTCGAGAACCACCATCAACTGGGCCAGGGCGACCACCCCGAGCCCCCCACCAGCGTCCGTGCCGTCCGGCGTGCGCACTCGCGTCGGGCATCCCGCACCTCCTCCGCATAACTGGACGGTAACCGTCCTAGTTCGCGGTCACGCCAACCTATGTGGACGGAAAGCGTCCAGTCCGCTGGGACGGGCAGGAAGAGGAGACGGGATGCGGCACGCGCACGAGCAACTGCGGTCCGACGCACGGCGGAAGCGGGACCAGATCGTCCTCGCGGCGCGCGCCCTGTTCGTGCGCCAGGGCATCGACGTTCCGATGGAGGAGATCGCGCGCCAGGCCGGAGTCGGCAAGGGCACTCTCTACCGCCGCTTTCCCGAACGCGACATGCTCGTTAGTGCGGTGGCGCTGGATGTCTACCGCCAGCTGGGCGACATGGCGCGCGCAGCGTCCCAAGAGGAGCCGGACGCCTGGAGCGCGTTGAGTCGCTTCTTGCACGACTGGGCCGAGGTCCGGTTCGGCTTCCTGCACGCCGGAATGTGCGCGCCGCTGCCCGGATTGCTGCAGGCCGATGAAGAACTGCGGCAAGCCCGCGACACCTGGCTCGGGATGGTCGACCAGATGGTGAAGGGCGCGCAGGCCGAGGGTGTGCTGCGCACGGACGTCGGCACCGGAGACCTCGCACTGTTCATCAACCTGCTGGTCCAGCAGCGCGACGTGCCCGACGGCCTGGCCGGCCTCCTCCCTCAACGCTTCCTGGCGCTCATGCTGGACGGACTGCGCGCCCACCCAGCAGCGCCGCTCCCCGGCTCTCCCATCACCAGCGCCGCCCTCGACCCGGCAGGTTGAACCCAGATTGGCTATGAATCGGCCGGTAACTGGTCTCGGAACCGGATAGCCGCCGCTTCTACCTTCCGTGACATCAACCAGCTAGGGCCGCCGACTCGGAGGACGCGGCTCCAGGAAAGGGAGAGTCACGATGACCAAGACCACCCCCACCACCAAAGGCCGCCGTGCCCGCCGTCTCGCCGCCGGGCTCGCCCTGACCGGCGGCAGCGCCCTGGCGCTGCTGGGCCTGGCGGGTACCGCCCACGCCGACGCCAGCAGCGTCACCAACGCCTGGCTGGCCCCCGGCCAGGAAGCCTGCGCCGCCGCCCACGCCACCACCTACCTGGAGGCCTCGCAGCAGAGCACCTCCCCGGGCCTGAAGTTCAAGCTCATCGCCCAAAGCGGCCTGGTCATCAACAGCAGCCCCGGCCCCTACACCTACTGGAAGACCTCGACCGGCACCGGCTCGGCGAACTGGCAGGGCCCCGGCGACTACACCGCATGCGCCAAGAACAACGGCACCTCCCCGGTCTACCTGTACTACGTCATCATCACCACCTCCTGAACCCACCGAAACCGGACCTCGCCCGCTGGCATCGTCCACGGCCATCGCTGCATGCAGGTGCTTGGTCAGCGGTAGCGGGCGAGGTCGTCGTGGTGTTGCTGAAGGGCGGGGGAGAGCGCGACGCGGTCCGGTTGGAGGAGCCCACGATCAGGAACCCGTCGCAGGTGCCCAGCGCCTCATGGGAGGCGGGCGTGCCGATCAGGCCCATGCCGCCGGTGGTGTAGGGGCTGTCACCGGGCACGCAGTCCTTGCCCAGCCCCGCCTTGATGATCGGCGCGCCGAGGACCTCGGCCAGGTGCGAGGGCGTGCGGTTCATCAGGGCGCTGCGCACCGCTCGGTCACCAGCCAGGTTCGCTCGCGTTCGGAGGTCGGTGACGGGCGCGGGCCAGGCGAATAGGCCCTGATTCGGAGTCTGGCCAGGGGTGTTACCAGGTGTAGAAGGCTTCGTAGGCGGGTTCGAGGAGGTTGATTAGGTTGCGGCCGTGAGCGGTGATGGCGGGGCGGTCGAGTCGGTAGAGGGCTGGGACGGCGGGTGGGGTGTGGGGTGGGGGCGTGCGGGGTGGGGCGGCCTCGCGCCAGAAGCTGTCCGGGAGGTTCTCCGGTGGGAGGTCTTCCTGGGGTGGCCGCGTCGCGCCGGGGGCGGCGAGGTGTAGGCGCTCTTGTAGCCGGGTGCGGGTGCGTCCTCGCCAGGTCAGCAGGACGAAGGGGTCGTCATCGAGGGTGTCGGCGAGGCTCTGCAGGACCGCGGTGACGTGGACGCACAGCCGGTTTCGTCCCGGGCAGGGGCAGTCCAGGGTCAGGTCGCCGGGCCGGGCGGGGAGCAGCGCGAGGCCGAGGGAGGCGAACAGGCCGTCGACGTCGGGGGCGAGCTCGCCGCCGAGGATCTGGTGGGCCAGGTCGGGGGCGGCCGCGATGGCGTTCTCGACGCGGGTCCATTCGGCGCTGCTGTATACCGGAAGGTCGATCCATACGTCATAGGGGCGTCGGCGCGAACCCCGCACCCGGGCGTTGACCGAACCCGGCGTGACGGTCAGATCGGACACCGCAGCGGGCACGGAACTCGTCCGGACGGTCATGCCGAAGGAATCGAGGCGGTCGAGGAAGCGTCGCGACCAGGGGACGGGTGTCATGCGGTCACCTGCTCGCGTCCGGCGTCGGCGGGCAGCGCCACCAGTTCGTGCAGTGCGTCCAGGCTCAGGTCCGCCAGCCAGTCCTCCCCGGTGCCGACGGCCGTTTCGGCGAGCGCGCGTTTGGTCTCGATCATCGTCTCGATGCGCTCCTCCACCGTGCCCGCGCAGACGAGCTTGCTGACCTGGACGTCCCGGCGCTGGCCGATCCGGAAGGCCCGGTCGGTGGCCTGCTCCTCGACCGCCGGGTTCCACCACCGATCGAGATGGACGACCTGGTTGGCGGCGGTCAGGTTGAGGCCGGTGCCGCCGGCCTTGAGGGACAGGACGAAGACCCGCGGGCCGTCCGGGTCCTGGAAGCGGGCGACCATCTGCTCACGCGCGCGCCGGGCGAGTCCGCCGTGCAGGAAAAGCACCTCCTCACCGAGTCGCTCGGTGAGATGCGCCTTAAGCAAGGTCCCGAATTCGGCGAACTGGGTGAAGCAAAGCGTCTTGTCTCCCTTGGCGAGCGTCGCCTCCAGGAATTCTTCGAGGCGGGCCACCTTGCCCGATCTGCGGGCGAACCCGGCGCCGGTGCCCTCCTTCAGGAATTGCGCCGGATGGTTGCAGATCTGCTTGAGCTTGCTCAGGCTCGCCAGCACGATGCCGCGCCGTTCGATGCCGTCGCGTCGCCGGGCGGCGTCGAGCATGTCGGCCACCACCCCGCGGTAGAGGGTCGCCTGTTCGGCGGTGAGACCGCAGGTCAGCGTCGTCTCCCTCTTGTTGGGAAGGTCCTGGATGATCGCGGGATCGGTCTTGAGCCGCCGCAGGATCAACGGCCGGGTATGCCGACGCAGGGCGGCCGCCGCGCGCTGGCTGCCGGTCTGCTCGATCGGGAGGGAGTAATGCTCCTTGAAACGGGCGCTCGATCCGAAGAGGCCGGGATTGGCGAAGTCGAGAATGGAATGCAGCTCCGACAGGCGGTTCTCCACGGGCGTTCCGGTCAGCGCGATGCGCTGCTCGGCGGGCAGCGCCCGGACGGCTCTGGCCTGCTCGCTGTTGCGGTTCTTGATGTGCTGGGCCTCGTCGGCGACGATCCGCAGCCAGTCGATCCGGCGCAGCGCCTCGACGTCCAGCCGGACGACCGCGTAGGTGGTGATCACGATGTCGGAGCTGGTGACGGCCTGGCGCAGGGCGTCCCCCGAGCGCCGGTCGACGCCATGGTGCACGTACACCCGCAGCGCCGGCGTGAACCTCTCGATCTCGCGGCGCCAGTTGTCCACCAGTGACAGCGGGCAGATCACCAGGGTCGGCCCGTTCTGCTGCCGGTGTTCGGCTGCGACCAGCCCCAGCACCTGGACCCCCTTGCCCAGCCCCATATCGTCGGCGAGGACGGCCCCCAGGCCGAGCTGGGACAGCAGGCTCAGCCAGGCGACGCCCCGCTCCTGGTAGGGCCGGAGCGTGGTGCCGAACCACTCCGGCAGGACGACCTCGTCCAGTTCCTGCCCGCCGTTCAGCAGGTCGCCGAGGCGTCCGTCGGCGAGGACTTGCGTCACCGGGAGGCCGCCTGCGCTGGCCTCGGGGTCCAGCGCGGTCCGGACGACGCGTCTGGCAGGCATCGTCCCCGTTGCCTCACGTGCCACGAAGTCCGCTGCGGCGGCGAGCCGGGCCGGATCGACCCGCACCCAACGGCCGCGCAACCGGATCAGCGGCTTCTTGGCGGCCACCAGGTCGGCGAGTTCCTGCTCGTCCAAGGCGAGTTCGCCGATCGCCACCTGCCACTCGAAGTTCACGATCGACTTCTTGTCGATCAGGCTCGGGCCCTGCACGACGTCGGGCCGGGCCGAGCGGGTCGTCAGCGCCAGGCCGACCCGCGCGGGCCGCTGCCACCATGCGGGCAGGTACACCTCGAAGCCCGCTGCGGTCAGGACCGGCGCGGTCTCGTTCAGGAAGGTGAGGGTCTCGGCGCGGTTCAGGGTGACCGCGCCCGGTCGCGGGGCCCGCAGCAGCCGCCTCAGCTCGGGACGGATCTCGCAGGCGCGTTCGAGGAGGGCGAGGAAAAGCTCCTGCGGCTCGTCCACCTTCCGCTGGAGCGCGGCGAGGGCCGGGCCCCTCGACCACAGCTCGCTGGCGGTGACCAGGAGGGACGGCTCGTCGGCCGCCTGCACCAGCGGCTCCAGGGACCAGCGGTCATCGTGATCGGGGCCCTCGCCAAGCGGCTCGGCCAGCCGGAAGCCCAGGCGCAGGCGTTCGTCCTCCGGAGTGTCGGACATGTGCCAGGCCGCCAGGCCGGCCTGAAGCGCCCGCATCTCCGCCGCGTCGGACGGCTCGGCTGCGTCGGACGCGTCGGGCGAGTCGGTTGCGTCGCGCGGGGCGATGCGTCCGTCCTTGGAAGCCAGCGCCTTGAGCCAGCGCTCCGCCGCCGTGCCGGCCGGTCGGCCTCCGCCCAGCAGCGCGGGACGGTCCTGGAGGATGGCCCGGGCCTCGCAGTCCACCAGCACTTCCAGCAGGCCCGCGGTCAGCTCGGCGGCGTGGCGGCCGGGCCGTCCGCCGGTCGGCTCCGCCAGGCAGATCGGCGGGGTCGTGGCGGCCAGGTCGGCGATCTCCTGCCTGCGGACGGCATCGGGCGCCGGCCGCCACCTGGCGTAATGGCCTACGTCGTCCGCGGTGACGAGCGTGGGAAGGATCTGCCCTTGACCGACCAGCCTCCATGCCAGGTCGTGGACGTTGGTGAGCCAGCGCAACGAGGCTCCGTAGGGGATGTCGAGCTCGTCGTCCGTCACCGAGCCGGTGGCAAGGTAAGGGCGACGCGGCGCGTGCAACTCGCCGAGGAGCTGGGCGGCGTCCGAGGGCTCGAAGAGCAGTGCCGGAACGCGCCATTGGGAGCGTGCAACCGCGCCGCGCGGATGCGCCGTTGGGAGATCCTTGCCGTAGGGGCCGGTGAGTTCGGGAGACCGGAAGGGCGCTCCGGCATGGGAGGGAAGCACCAGCTCGATCGTCCCCTCACGGGCCCTGGTGTCCACCAGCCATTCGAGGGAGAGACCCGCTCCGCTCAGGAACTGCCCGACCTGCTCCGCGGAACAGGCGAACGGGTGTGCGAGCTGAGGCTGCTTCCCCGGGAGCGGACGTGCGTCTTCAGCCCAAAGGGCGAGACGATGATCCGCCCTCCAGAGTGCATGCAACGCGAACATTCTCAACCTGATCGTCGATGTCGTGGGGGAGTCCTCAGCCACCCTGCCAGCCGCCGATCAGTGCCCGATCAGCGAGCACGGATGCGGCCGGCCGGCCGGTAGTACTTACTACCAGCAGCAACACCGTCCTCGCCGCGCCCGCCCGCGCCCACCCCGCGGACGGCTGGGTGCCGTCGTTCCGGACCGCGACCTCGATAGGATCTGGCGCGCCCGGAATCCGGCGGGCGCCCAGCCGCACAGTGAGGGAGAACATGAAGGACGCGGTTGCCGGGCCGGACGGCGCGAAGATCCGGTGGGTCGAGATCGCGGGCGACGAACCGGTGCGGGTGTGCGTCCACGGCGCCGGGGCACAGGCGGCGGCGTACTTCACGCACGCGATGACCCTGCCGTCCGTGGCTCGGCGGCGGACGTTGATGATGGACCTGCTCGGGTTCGGGCTCAGCGATCGGCCGACCGGTTTCGGCTACGGGCTGGAGGACCACGCCGACGCGCTGGCAAGGGCGCTGGACGCCGCGGGCGTCGGTGCGGCAGAGGTCATCGGGCACAGCATGGGCGGCGCCGTGGCGATCGTGCTGGCCGTCCGGCGACCGGATCTCGTGTCGCGGCTGGTGTTGATCGAGGCGCCTCTGGACCCGGTGCCGCCGCCCGCACCCGGCACGACCGGCATCACCAGCTTCACCGAGGCCGAGTTCGCCGAGGGCGGGATGGCGCAGATCCTTGAGCGGGTCGGTCCGTTCTGGGCCGCGACCATGCGCCTGGCCGACCCCGTCGCCCTGCACCGCAGCGCGTACGGCCTGCGCGCCGGGACCAGCCCGTCCGCCAGAAAGCTGCTCATGGAGCTGACGATTCCGCGCACGTTCCTGGTCGGATCCCTGTCCCAACCCCTCGAAGGCCGGACGGAACTGGAGGCCGCGGGCGTGCAGGTCGTCACCGTTCCCGATGCCGGACACAACGTCATGGTCGACAACCCGCAGGGCTTCGCCCTCAGCCTCGACGACTCCCCGACACCTGGAACTCCCGAACGATCTAGCTGAGCCGGACCAGGTGCTCACAGCCCTCACCGGACAGCCCCCGGAAGGCGGCTTGCGGGACGAGCGCACGCGACACGGCTGGTATTACTGGGGCATGCAGGAAGAGACCGCACGCTCGGCGATCGACACGTTCATCTCCGCGTTCAACGCCTCGGACGACGACTCGGTGGCCGCCCTGCTCTCCCAGGCCCTCACCTCGGACGTGGTCTTCTGGGGGCCGCTGGGACGCAGCGAAGGAATCGGTGCGGTCGCGCGGTTCGTCCTGGACCTGCGACGTCACCCGGCGGGGACCGGCACGATGATGCGCTGTTCAGCGGTGGACATGCCCGACGAATGGGCCCGGTACCAGTGGGCCTTCACCACCCCTGAAGGAGGCCCTCGCCTGGCCGGAACCGACGTCGTCCACCTGCGCCGGAACCTCATCGACCAGGTCATCGTCTTCGCAGGCGACATGAAGCCCCTCGCCTCCTAACCCGTCCTGGCGTCGCCGCCCTCCCCCGAATTTGCTGCGGGTGCGGGCGCGTTCGGCGTGGCCCGATCTGCACGGTGGGCGCTTCTTCGCCGGGACGCGCCCCACTCCCGAATCCGATGGGGCGGGTTAATAGCGCTTGGCGTACCAGGTGGGTGGTTCGCCGAAGATGGCTTTGAAGTCGCGGATGAAGTGGCCCTGGTCGGCGTAGCCGAGGTCGGCCGCCAGGGCGGCCCAGTCGATCGCTCCGCCGGTGGCCATGCGCGCGGTCACCTCGTGCAGGCGGTAGCGGCGGATCACCCATTTGGGTCCGATGCCGACGTACTCGGCGAACAGCCGTTGCAGCCCCCGCATGCTCAGCCTGAGCTCGCCGGCGAGGTGTTCGACCCTGGTCACGGCCTTGTCTTTGGCGATCAGCTCGACCGCGGCCGCCGCCTGGCGTGCCCGGGGGTCGTCCTCGGGCAGGTGTTGCAGCAGGAACGCCTCCACGGCCGGCACGTCGAGCGTGGTGGGCAGGTCCGGGCCGAACACCTCGGCCGCCGGGACGACGCGGTCGGTGATCGTCGAGACGGAGGCGCCGAGGAGCGGGCGGAAGCAGCCCGGACGGAACGCGACGCCGAAGACGTGGCCACGGCCCTCCAGGACCTTGATCTGATAGCCGCTGCACACGCCGTTGACGTCCGCGCGGTCGCTGCTGAACGACAGGTGCACCTTGGGGTAGGGCACGATCTTCTGCCGGTAGGGCTCGGCGTAGTCCCAGCGGGCCTCCCAGTACCGCTCCACCCAGGGCGCGAGCGCCGGGGACGGGTCGTGGAAGGTGTGGCGCTGGTACCTCGTCCACGCACCGCGCAGTTCACGAACGTCCCGCTCCACGCGGCGAAGTGTATGTCGCCTTTGTTCAATCCCTCGCGGCACGGGACGCCTAGCGTCTCTGCCATGTCACATCTGTCCAACGCTGCCGAGGCCCTGGCTGCCGTCGCCGGCGCCATCAACGACGACCAGCTCGCCAACAAGACGCCGTGCACGGAGTACGACGTGCGGGCTCTGGTCAACCATCTGCTGTTCTGGGGGCCGTCGCTCGCCGGCGGCGGCCGCAAGGAGTCGGTCCCGCAACCGGCGGCCAGCGAGTCCGAGGCGAACCTGGCGGACGACGACTGGCGCGGCCGCCTGCTCGCCCTGCTGGACGACATCACCTCGTCCTGGGCGCCGCCGAGCGCCTGGGAGGGCGAGACGGACATGGGCACACCGCAGACGCTGCCCGCGCCCGTCCTGGGCGACATGATCACCGGCGAGCTGGCCCTGCACGCCTGGGACCTGGCGGTCGCGACCGGGCAGCGGCTGGAACTGCCCGCCGACCTGCTGGCGCATCTGCACGGCAGAGTGCTCGCCAGCGTGGAGCAGGGGCGGGAGATGGGCATGTACGGACCACAGGTCGCCGTGCCGGACGACGCCCCCGCCTTGGACCGCATCCTCGGCCTGACCGGCCGCGACCCCGCCTGGACGTAGCCGACCGGGGAATCGGAGCGACCGAGCACCTCACCCCACCCGCAGCCGGAACCCCCCGGCGTCCACGACACCTGCACACGGCGACGTTTCGGATCGCGGCCCGCCAAGGCTTCTTGGTTGGGGCCTGTCGCCGTGGGGAGGTGTGGCGGGCCCGCGACCAGCGCCTGGGACGTTCCGTCGCCGTCAAGATCATGTCGGTGTGGGCGGAGGCGTCGCCGGAGCGGTCGGCCCGGTTGATCAGGGAGGCCAGGGCGGCGGCGTCGCTCCAGCATCCCGGGATCGCGGTCGTGCACGATGTCGCCGAGCAGCAAGGTGCGCCGTTCCTTGTGATGGAGCTGCTGCACGGCGTCGATGTCGGCACGCTGATCTCAGGACGGTTCGCCGGCGGCATGCCCTGGTCACGCGCGCGGTATCTGGCGGTCGGCGTAGCGGAGGCGCTGGCGCACGCACACGCCCGGGCCGTCGTCCACCGGGACATCAAGCCGGCGAACATCATGGTCGTGGACGGCCGGGCGAAGATCCTTGATTTCGGCATCGCCCGGTTGGCCGAGGCGTCCACGCTGACCGCGCAAGGCCAGGTGCTCGGGACGCCCTCGTACATGGCTCCCGAGCAGTGGCGCGGAGTTGCGCATTCGAATGCGTGGCCCATCGGTGAGGTCGCCGAGCCAGTCGATGAGCAGGGCCGACACCTCGGCCCGGACGCTGGTGGTCGCCGCGGACGTCTCGAAGAAATGCCCGGCCCGCGGGACGATCTCGCATCGGACTGGCAGTCCCAGCGCGGATGCAGCCTTGCGCAGCGCTTCGGTCTGGTAGGGCGGGCACACCCGGTCGTGCTCGCACCCCACCAGGAGCAGCGCGGCGTCCAACTCGTCCAGCCAGGTGATAGGGGAGCGGTCGCGGTAGGGGGCGTGGCTCAGGTCGGGTGCGCCGAGGGCGGCGATGACCTGGTCGGTGTAGTCGGGGAGGAACGCGCGGGCGCGTTGGACGTGGTCGGCGAAGTCGGCGATCGGGCACAGTGCGGCGATCCCGGCGACCGGCAGGGCCCGGCCCAGGTGGAGGGCGACGCGTGCGCCGGTGGAGTGCCCGACCGCGACCAGAAGCCGGTCGTCGGGCAGTCCGGCCGCGCGAACCAGATCGGTGACCGTCCGATAGGCGCGAGGTCCGCCGCGATCGTCGTCGTCCTCGTCGTAGAGGCCGGTCACCAGCGTGGCGTCCCACCCCGCCGACACGGCCGCCTCGGCGATCCACCGGTACCAGTCCGGCGCGACGCCCCGGCCCGGCACGACCACGACCGTGCCACCGGGTTCGGCCGGGTGCGGCGGGGCGGGGAAGTCGCGAAGCGAGGGCATCTGCGTACCTGGGTCATGCGTCGGATTGGACGGACGGGACGGCGTCCGCGCTGCTCAGGCTGCTTTCTCGGATCACTCGTCCGAGAGTCAAACAGTCGCCCCTCGCCCGGTCAAGGCCGCTCCCTCGCCCCAGGGGCTTGTCCGACTGGTCAGGCTGGGGGGTGTTCATCGGTGGGCGTGGTGGGCTGGGGGTTGGGGCGGCCGGGGAGGAGGAGGCAGAGGGGGATGGCCGCGGCGGTGAAGGCGGCTGACCACCAGAAGGCGTCGGCGAAGCCGGAGGCGAGCGCGGCGGGGGAGTGGGCCCCGGACGAGGCGCGCTGCAGGATCATGACCAGGACCGCGACGCCCACCGAACCGCCGACCTGCTGGGTGACGCGGCTGATGCTGGAGGCGGCGGGGATCTGCTCGCGTCCGAGGCCGACGAACGCGGCCCCCATGATGGCGATCATGGCGGCGCCCAGTCCGAGGCCGCGCACGAACAGCACGGCCATCAGCATCAGGTCGCTGGTGGAGGCGGTGATGAAGCCGAACGGGACGGTCGCGGCCAGGGCGGCGGCCAGGGAGACGAGGGCGACCGGACGGGATCCGAAGCGGTCCATGTACCGTCCGGCCAGCGTGCGGGACAGCAGCGTGCCGACGCCTTGGGGGATGAGCAGCAGTGCGGCGTCCAGGGCGGATTGGCCGCGGACCTGCTGCCAGTACAGCGGCAGCAGCAGCATCGTCCCGTACAGGGCGGCGCCGGACAGGAACACCAGCGCCGAGGACGAGGCCAGGGAGCGGTGGCGCAGGAGCCGGAGGTCGAGCATCGCGCGGGGGCCGCGGCGTAGCGCCCACCAGACGTAGCCGAGGAGCAGGGCAAGGCCGCCGGCCAGGGGCAGCGCGACCGTGAGGGCGGTCGAGCCGCCGGGTCCGGCGAGCTGGGTGAGGCCGTAGATGACGGCGGCCAGGCCGGGGGACAGCAGGAGCATGCCCACCGCGTCCAGGCGGGGACGGGGAACGGGGCGGGACTGGTCGGCGGGCAGGTCGCGCCAGGCCAGGTAGCCGCCGAGCAGGCAGAACGGGATGTTGAACAGGAAGATCCAGCGCCAGTCGCCCAGGTGCAGCAGGACGCCGCCCAGCACCGGTCCGAGGACCGGGCCCAGGGCGGTCGGCACGGTGATCAGGGACATGACCCGGCCGATGTCGCGGCCCTGCGCCGCCTGCATGATCAGCGTGGTCATCAGCACCATCATGATGCCGCCGCCGACGCCCTGGACGACCCGGAAGGCGATCAGGCTCCGGATGTCCCACGCCGCCGCGCACAGCAGCGACCCGAGGAAGAACAGGCCCAGCGCGGTGATCCACAGGCGCTTGCCGCCGAGGACGGCCTGGGCCCACCCGAGCGTCGGCATCGCGGCCGACAGGGCCAGCAGGTAGGCGGTCGTCACCCACTGGGCGGTGGTGAGCGAGGTGTGGAGCCGTCCGGCGAGGCCGCCGGTGGCGACGCTCATGATCGTGGTGTCGAAGATGACGGCGAGCGCCCCGATGATCAGGGTGATGGTCAGCCGCCGGACGGCGGGGTCGACGCGTCCGGATGCGGCGGGCGGCGGTGGTGGCTTGGCGGTGGTGGCGTGCACCGATCCTCCTTAGATAGAAGACTCTATCTTGCAGTGCCACCCTAGGCCGCTAGGATTGGATAGGCAAATCTATCTAGAGTGGATCCGGGGGACGCATGGCCGAACGACGCCGCGGCGCGGCACTGGAGAAGGCGCTGCTGGACGCGGCCTGGCAGGAGCTCGCCGAAGGCGGGTACGCCCGCTTCACCATGGACGCCGTCGTCAAGCGCGCGGGCACCAGCCCTCCGGTCCTGTACCGGCGCTGGCCCGACCGCGACGCGCTGGTCAGGGCGGCGATCGTCCACGTCGCCCGGGAGAACATCCTGACGGTGCCCGACACCGGGAGCCTGCGCGGCGACCTGCTCGCCCTGATGCGGGAGATCAACGCCACCCGCGTCCCCCTGGTCATCGTCATGAACGCGCACCTGGCCGACTACCGCCAGGAGACCGGGGCCGGTCCCGGTGACCTGTTCGACCCCGCGGTGACCGGGCGCAAGGAGGCCCTCGACGCGCTCTACGCCCGCGCCGTCGACCGCGGCGAGATCCGACCGGAACGGCTCACCGAGCGCATCAAGACCCTGCCCTTCGACCTGCTGCGCCACGAGATCCTCACGACCTTCGCCCCCGCGCCCGACCACGTCCTCGAAGAGATCGTCGACACGATCGTCCTGCCCTTGATGCGCTGAGCCACCGGGCCCTGCCACCTCGCCGACTGGCGCAGCGAGCGCGTCGCCGAATCACGCCCGCTGCTGGACGAGGAGGCCGCCGCCGCAGGCCGCGACCCCGCCCACATCACCACCATCTACAACGTCTCCGGACCTTGCCGGGCGCTCAGCTCCAGGAGTTGAACGGGCGTTAGCGCACGTCTGAGACGGCGGACTTCAGGTCATCGAGTGCTTCGTGGATGAGCGGCGCCAGGTCGGGCGGCGGGGATTGGCCGATCCAGCCGGTGAAAGCGACCTTGAAGGCGGCGATCCCCGCCTCGGCGGCCAAGGTCGCGGTCCGGTCCGGAACGCCGCGCGTCCGCAGCGCCTCCGCGACCGTCCGCGCAAGGTCCGCCAGCTTGACCAGCTCGCGTTCCCGCAGCTCGGGATTGGCCTCGATGACGGCCTGGCGTGCGCTGGCCTCCTCGTGGCGGTCCTGCAGCAGCCCTGCGGCGGCTTCCAGGCCCGCGGCGACCGCGCCGATGGCGCTGGACGTCCGGGGCGCACCGGTCACGGCGTCCAGCACGCGTTCCTGGAGGACGCCCGCGCCCGCGAACAGGACATCGCGCTTGTCGGCGTAGTGGCGGAAGAAGGTCCGCTTGGTCAGCCCGGCCCGGACCGCGATGTCCTCCACCGTGGTCTGGTCGAACCCGCGCTCGGCATACAGCACCAGCGCCGCCTGCTCCAGGCGGCCGCGCGCGTCCGGTTCCCAGCGGCCCACTGCCCGCCTCCCCACGATGTTTGTCCGGTCCTTGATTCTACGGTGACGACACCTAGTGTCATGACGGGCTATAGTGATGTCATCGAGTGTCATCACTATCCGGGAGGTTGCGATGCGGGTGTTCGTCACGGGAGCGTCGGGCTGGGTCGGCTCGGCCGTCGTCCCCGAACTCATCGACGCAGGCCATCACGTCCTCGGCCTGGGCCACTCGGACCACTCGGCCGCCGCCCTCACCGCGGCCGGAGCCGAGGTGGTCCGCGGCGGACTGGACGATCTGGACGTCCTGCGCGAAAGCGCCGCCGACTCCGACGGGGTGATCCACCTGGCGTTCGTCCACGACTTCACCAAGTTCGACCAAGCCGTCCAGACCGACGCCCGGGCCATCGAGGCTCTGGGCGCGGCGCTGGAGGGCTCCGGCAAACCGCTGGTGGTCACCGCCGGGACCCCGGCCGTCCCCGGACGCGTCGCCACCGAGAACGACCAGGCGCAGCCCGGCAGCCCGGCGGCCGGCCGCGACGCCAACGCCCGGACCGCCCTCGCCACCGCGGCGCGCGGGGTTCGCCCGTCAGTGGTGCGGCTACCCCGCTCGGTCCACGGTGAGGGCGACCACGGCTTCATCGCCCAGCTGATCGGCATCGCCCGCGACAAGGGCGTCTCCGGCTACGTCGGCGACGGCACCAGCCGCTGGCCCGCCGTCCACGTCCTGGACGCCGCGCACCTGTACCGCCTCGCCCTCGAAGACGCCCCTGCGGGATCGGTCCTGCACGCCGTCGGCGACGAAGGCGTCCCCACCCGCGACATCGCCGCGACCATCGGGCGGCACCTCGACCTGCCCACACGTCCTGAACCGGCCGAGGACTTCGGCTTCCTCGGCGCCCTGCTGGCCACCGACCAGCCCGCCTCCAGCGCTCTGACCCACGAGCTGCTCGGCTGGAAGCCCACCCGTCCAGGACTCCTCGACGACCTGGACCAAGGCCACTACTTCACGTCGAAGGCCTGACAAGAAGCCCGGTGCGGCCACCGGCAGCTCTCACCCTGCGCCTGCGTCCTGTTGGCGTGTGGCGATGATCGATCCGCCGCCGGACGGGTTGGCCAGCGGCCTGCCGTAAGAGGCCGCGATGGGTGCGAGTTCGCGGAACTCGGTGCTCCAGCCGGTCTGCTCCAGCCGCTCCGGGGCGTCGGGGCCCAGGCCGCGTTCCTGTTCGGCCGCCTGGGTGGTCATACCGGGCATGATGCGCGCGGCTCCGGGGACAGGCTGGACCCGCCGGGCCATCGCGTCCAACGGGATGTACCCGAAACCGAAGCGGCTGTCGGGCGCGGACAGGGCGGTGATGGTGTCGGCGACCTGCCAGGCCTGCTCGCGGAGCAGGTAGGCCAGCACGCCCGCATCGACCCACTGGGTCGGCATCTGCGGCTGGAAACCGGCTTCGAGCAGCGGTGCGGACCAGTCGCCGCGCAGGTCGGCCGGCACGACGCTGCGCCGGCAGGTCGGGGTGGCGTGTTCGTCGGCCAGGACG
Source organism: Actinomadura rupiterrae (assembly GCF_024172125.1). Taxonomy (GTDB): domain Bacteria; phylum Actinomycetota; class Actinomycetes; order Streptosporangiales; family Streptosporangiaceae; genus Spirillospora; species Spirillospora rupiterrae. The sequence goes on along the minus strand of NZ_JAMZEA010000013.1, from coordinate 95,333 downwards.
CGTTCCTTGAAGGCGAACAGCTCGGGCACGTCGAGTTCGATCAGGTGGACCGAGGACGGCAGCGCCAGCCGGAAGGCGTGCGTGTCCAGGCCCGCGCCGAGCATGACGATCTGCTTGCGGCCGGCGGCGACCGCTTCTCGCAGGGAATCGTCGCCCATCCGCACACCGACGGTACGTCCCTGGTAGAAGACTTCGACCAGTCGCCCGACCGTGGCCCAGACGTCCGCCGCGTCCGCCGAGGAGTCCTGGAACTCCCGCTCTGCCGCTGCCACGAACGCTTGGGCATAGGGGTCTTGGTACAGATGATCGGGCCGGGCGGTCTCCCGTGCCCGGATCATCGCCATACCGATCGCCGTGACACCGACACCGGTCAACGATTCGGGCAGGGCGGGAGAGGACATCGGCACCTCCGTCGCAGATGCCCGCGAGTCTCTAAAATACGATCACGTCTGTCAAACCCCGGAGCCGATCTCTCGATGTTCGGCACGCGACGGAGATGCCGTCCAGCGGCTTGCCATGCTCACCGCCATCGGGATCGGCCCGCACAACTTCGCCAAGGGCCTGGCCATCGGCGATGCCGCCGCCATGAAACCCTCACGACCTGGGGCGTCCTCGCCGGACTCGTCCTCGGCTTCGCGACCGACGCTTGGGACGCGCCCCCCGGCCGCGTCCCGTTCTCAAGGATGAGTCAGCCGGGGAACGTCCCGGAGCTGGAGACGTACAGGCGGACCCCGCCCGCGCTCAGCGGGCCGACCACGCCACGCCCCGGGAAGCCCACCTCCTGCGGGCTCAGGATCACCAGCATGGGGTAGATCTGGACGGTCTTGCCGAGGACCCGGCGGACCTCTTGGAGCGTCCCGATGTCGGTTTGGGCGCCCATGCTCGCCGCGTTGCCGTCCCTGAGCGCCTTCCACTGCGTCAGGATCAGCGGGTGGTGGCTGTCGACCAGGACGTCCTTGGGCATGTTGTAGGCGATGTCGAACGCCCGCTCCGGGAACGGCGGCGCGATGTACTCGCGCTGGTAGCTCGGGGCCTGCGCGCCGCGATGCGCGGTCTGCCAGAACAGGAACTGGACGATGGCCCACTGCTCCCAGCCGCCGCCCTTGAGGTTGCACGCCTTGTCGATGAGAGGGGCTTCGGCCTGGTACCAACCGTTCAGGTCGTCGAGCAGTTCCTTCTCGCTGATCGCCGTGGGCACGATGCCCTCCCCTTCGAGGGTCGAGGACGCTTCGGCAGCGTCGCCGCCTTCACTTCAGCCCGAACACCGAGGCAGAGCAAGCGCGCGGGCAACATGTGGACACCCGTGACCACACGGGGACACGCCAGTTGGATTCCGGCAGCGCTGTGCGTACCACCAGCAGCTGAAGACCAGCCACACCTGCGACGACTCCCACGCCCCATCACCCCCTCCCATCGCCTCGACCCCGTCGGCAGAGATGGACGCCAGCCGCTCCCTGACACCGGCGACGGCAAGGTTCCTGCTCGGTTCCCTTCCCGACCTCCGGTCACGAGGACCTGCGTCGGGTCTCGGCGAGGTGGAGGTTGATGTACCGGGCGAGGATCAGCGGGTCTTCCGGGGCGTCCGCCTGGAAGCTCACGCGTCGCAGCAGGCTGACGTTGTCGAGCGTGATGCCTTCGCGGGCGAGGACGAAGACGAGCGCGAGGAAGGCCGCGCGGGCATTGCCGTCGTCGAAGGGGTGGAAGAAGCACACGTCGAGATAGGCCCGTGCTGCGCGGGCGGGCAGGGGAACCCGCGGGACGACTGGTGTCGTCCAGTGGGAGGGATTGGGCGAGCCGTTCGGCGATGTCGTCCACCAACACCGTGTCGGGGCTGATCCAGCTGTGGAACCGCCCACCGACCGCCTCGCCGACCAGCGCCTGCGCGAAGTCCGCCGGCACCTGCCAGCGGGACAGGAACCAGGTGAGCACCTGCGCGCAGTGCCGGTGCCAGCCGCTGCCGTGGCCGGTGCGGTCAACGACCTGCCAGATCAGGTTCCGGGCGGCCCGCTCCCACACAATCCGCTATCAGCGACCGCGGGCGGATCCAACTGGTAAGCCTCGAACCAGCCGGCGACGCGTTCCAGCCAGGCGCGCCACTCGCACAGCGCTTCGACCACGCGGGCGAGCGTCTCCCGCTGGGTGGTGATCGAGTGCCGTGGGCAGCACCACGCACCGACGGGGCCTCCGTCGAAGTCGCCCTCGTCATGGGCCCACCGCCAGCCCAGCGCCCATCGGCCGTACCGCTCGGCGAGCGCATGCGACATCGCGTCCGCCCAGAGAGCGCCCCGCTTGCCCCAGTTGCTCATCTCGCCGACATCGACGGAGCCCTCCGGACGGCCGGGCACGCGTCGGGCCGGCCCAAGTGAACCCACCACCCCCACCGCCGTGCTCACCTGGGCCTACCTGGTCCCCAGCCCCCTGGATTGTCCCGCCCCCCGGACTGACCAGCCAGGACGGCACCGTCATCACCGGCACATGACCCCAATCGACGCCGCGAGCAGGTCGCACGCGCGCATGAGTTACGCGGGACGGCCTCCACAGCCAGCGGGCCCGGGCCACGGACCAGACCGCGTCCAGCCGCGCCGAGGTTTCGACATTCCTTGAAGTCGGGCCGCCTATTAGGAACGAAGCTTGCCTAAAGGGCTTCTACCTTGATGGTCATGAGGAACGACCGCACGATCGGCCCGCTTCGGATCGAGCTTGACCAGGGTCGAGCTGGTGCGCTGGCGCGGGTGGGACTGGCGCGGTGCGGTCGGCAACGGCGGCGGGCTGCTGGTCTCGCCCTAGGAGGGTCGGGTTGAGCCCGACACCGTCGGCGGACTTCCTCAGACCCCGTGTATTCGCTCGAAAGGATCTTCCATGTACCTCGTCATCGGTGCCACGGCCCACTTCGGACGTCAGGCGGTAGAGGAGTTGGTCGCCGCGGGTGCCCCGGTGCGGGCGCTGACCCGTACGCCGGAGCGGGCCGGGCTCCCGCCGGAGGTCGATGTCGTCCGGGCTGATCTGACCGAGCCCGAGACGCTGCCGGCGGCGTTGGACGGCGTCGAGGCCGCCTTCCTGGTTCTGCAGTACGGGATGGACGTTGAGCCACTGCTGGCGGCCGCGGGCCAGGCGGGGGTGCGGCGGTTGGTGTTCTTGTCCTCGGGGGCGGTCGTCCCGGGTGCCGAGCGGCAGCCTGACGTGATCGCCCAGTACCACCGCGATGTGGAGCGGGCCGTCGAGGCGTCCGGAATGGAGTGGACGTTCCTGCGGCTGCTGTTCCCCGCCATCAACTCGTTGACGTTCGCGATGCAGTTGCAGGGCGGTGACGTCATTCGCGCCCCGTACACCGAAGCGGCCTTCGGCGCCGTGCACGAGCGCGACGTCGCCGAAGTGGCCGCGCGGGTCCTGGTCGGCGGCGGGCACGCGGGGCGGGCCTACGACCTGACCGGCCCCGAGTCGCTGACCCAGGCGCAGCAGGTCCGCATCCTCGGCGAGACGCTGGGGCGCCCGCTCACCGTCGAGGACCTCGACCCGGAGCCCGTGCTGGAGCAGATGAGCGGGTTCATGGACCCCGAGTTCCTGGCCGCGCTGTTCGCGCTCATGGCGCAGGCGGTCGGCAAGCCCGCGCAGGTCAACGACGTCATCGAGCAGATCACCGGGCATCCCGCGCGGACCTACGCTCAGTGGGCCGCGGATCACCGGGCCGACTTCAGCGGCTGATCAACGAGGCTGGGGCGGCATCGGCCGTCCCAGCCGTGCGGACGGAGAGGACGGCACGGGTGGCACAAGAGCTGGGGCGACGGGAGTTGGGAAGAGCCCTGCTGGCCCGGCAGTGGCTGCTGGAACGGTCCGACGCGACCGCCGAGGAGGCGGTCGCCTGGCTGGTCGGCATGCAGGCGCAGGCGCCGTACGCGCCCTACTTCGGGCTCTGGAGCAGGTTGCGGACGTTCGGCACCGACGACCTGGCGGGCGCGCTGACCGAGCGCCGCCTGGTGCGGGTCGCGCTGATGCGCAGCACCGTCCACCTGGTCACCCCGGCGGACTACCGCTCGTTGCGGCCATGGGCGCAGCCCGCGCTCGACCGTGAGCTGGACACCGCGTTCAGGACGGCCCTGAACGGTGTGGACCGGGCGGCCGTGGCGGAGTCGGGCCGGGCGCTGCTCGACGCACGGCACCTCACCCCCAAGGAGCTCAGGGCGGCGCTGCACGAGCGGTGGCCCGAGCACGAGCCGCGCGCGCTCGCCACCGTCGTGCGCAACCTGGTGCCGCTGGTCCAGGTGCCGCCACGCGCCGTCTGGGGCGTCGGCGGTACCAACCGGTACGCGACGGCGGCTGCCTGGACCGGGGCCGAGCCCGCCCCCGCCGCTGACTCCGAACACATCGTGCTGCGCTACCTCGCCGCGTTCGGCCCGGCCTCGGTCGCCGACCTGCAGACCTGGGCCGGACGAACCCGGCTGCGTCCCGTCCTGGAGAGGCTGCGGCCGCAACTGGCGGTCTTCCGCGACGAGGACGGGGCGGAGCTGTTCGACCTGCCGGACGCGCCGCGTCTCGGCGCCGACGTCCGCGCGCCGGTCCGCTTCCTGCCCGAATACGACAACCTGCTGGCCTCCCACGCCGACCGCACCCGCGTGATCTCGGACGAGGCCCGCAAACGGGTCATGACAGGCAACGGCATGCGCGCCACCTTCTTGGTGGACGGCCAGGTGGCGGGCGCCTGGAAGCTCCAACCGGGCAAAGCGTCGGCGACCCTGGAGATCGACCCGTTCCGGCCGCTGACCCGCACCGAGCGCGCCGAGGTCGAGGCCGAAGGCGCCCGACTGCTGGAGTTCGCCGCACCCGGCGCCGCGCACGACCTCCGCAGCAGCAGCGCCAAGTGACCGGCGAGAGTTCGTCCAACGAACCCCGATCATCCGTGCCATTCGACACCCCGGGCGTCGGGAGAAACCAGGTCGCCTCACCGATGCCGGCATGCAACGGTTGCCGCATGCCTCAACCGATCTTGCGCACCGAGCGCCTGCTGCTGGTACCGCTGGCCGACCGGCATCTCGACCTGGAGGTCCACCTCGACTCCGACCTGGAGGTGCTGCGCTACCTCGACGCGAGGACGCCGACCAGGGACGAGGTGGTCGCCGCCCATCGGCGGCGGATGGCCGCGGCCGGCAAGCAGGACGGGTTGGGCTTCTGGACGGCTCACCTCTCCCAGGAAGGAGAGGAGGGCGAGTTCGTCGGCCTCATGATGCTGCCGCAGGCGCACGGCCCCGACCAGCCCGACGATCCGACCGTCTGCGATCTGGGGTACCGGCTCGTCCGCCGCTACTGGCGTCAGGGCCTGGCCAGTGAGGCGTCCCGTGCCCTTCTGCGGCACGCCTTCGACACGGTCGGGCAGAGCCGCGTGATCGCCCAGACCATGGCCGCCAACGCCGGATCCGTCGGAGTGATGCGGGCCATCGGCATGCGATACGTGCGCACCTACTACCCCCACTTCGACCAGCCGCTCCCAGACACGCACCTAGGCGAAGTCGAGTACGAAATGACCCGCACCATGTGGAACCAACTCCGCTAAACCAACCCCAGCCCCGAGACCTCCCGGCTTCGAGGCATCACGACCAGCCGGGGCCGTCAAAGGGGAACTCGCCATGGCGCCACACCATCGACCCGGTCCGGTCGCTGAACCCGGAGAGCATGGCGATCTCGCAACTTTCGAGCTCGTCCGGCTCCGGGTTGGCCACGATGGAACCGGACTCGAACCGGACGGCGATTCCGGTATCCGAACCTTCCTCAACCGCCCGGACCGGATGACCGATCAGGGAGCAGAGGCTGTCGCGGTAGCCGTGATCACCGAGGCCGCGGGCCTGGGCGTCGACGGTCACCCGCGGCCACACCAGCAACGTCAGCCGGGGGCCGTCGAAGTCCAGCTGGAGGTAATCCCGGACGAAGATCACAGACCCCAGTTCGTGACCGACCAGAGCCACAAGCAGCGAGTCGGTCATGACGAACTTCCCGAGCCCTGTGACCGGATCATGGCCCGGAAGCCGGCGGCGCGCCGCCGAAAAGAGCAGACCTCCACTGGCCCAACAATGGTGTAGTCGCCGCTGGCGCGCATCCGAACCAGCTCAGCCTGCTGGCGGGTGATGGGATTGAGGCGTCCGGAACCTACGCGGCTGCCCAGCGACAGGCGGACGCGGCGGGCGATCAAGGTGCTGCCGACGTGGACGGCCGTCGGCGCCCGGCCGAGGCCGGCTCGTTCCCGATTGGTGGAGGCGACTCGCTTGTCGAGGCAGGTGCGGTTTTCGGGCATTTCGGCAGTCGTGCTCGTTGGGTATGGCTCGTCTGCACAGGGCTTATGTCACTTCGGCAGCCCTGTGGAGGATTCTGTTGCCTTCAGATGGAGCCGGAGTCCGTCGGGCCGTCGCTGCCGCGGGGCTGCCGGCCGGATACGGTCCGTTGAAGAGGGGCAGCGGATTCCCCTGCGGCAGGGGGAGGGCGCGAATGGTGTTGGTGAGCCCCGAGGCGAGGCGCGTGCTTGGGGACGGGGCTGTGGCGAAGCTGTGCGCCTCGGACGTGTATGGGCGGGCGGTGATCGAGGCCGGGTGGGTGCTGGATGACGGAGCGGCGCTGCTGGTCGCCTACCGGAGGTCCTACTTCGGAAGGCGACCAGCCGAGGCGGTGGATTGGGAGCTGGCCGTCAACGGGCGAGGCATTCCCGATGGCGACATCACCGCCTGCGGGGATGAGCGGATACGGCTGTTGATGCGGCGTGGGATGGCGTTCGCCTGGGAGGCGCTTCACGCGCTCGGCACGTCGGCTCCCGGACATCCGATGATCGCGCGTGTCTCGGCCAGCGAGGTGTTGTCAGAGCCCGGCGCGTTCACTGGATACGTCTCCTTCTTCTCGGCCGAGTTCGCCGATGCCATGGGGGTGGGGCGTGGGGGCGAGGGCGACGGGGTGCTGGTCTACCTGACCAGCGAAGAGTGCACGCAACCTCTGCCGGAGGACGCGGCGCGCATCCGATGACCGGAACGAGGGTGGCCGTCCCCGCAAGGGACTTGTGAGGAGCGGTGCCGTATGCGGTCGGGGTCGGGCACGGGCCGCCTCCTGATCTGGCGTCCTACGTCCTACTCGCCTCAGTGTTGTCGGTCAGCGCTGTGATGCTGGGCTCGTTCAGTCGTCGGTGGTTTGGAGGGCGGTGGCGATGGGGGTTAGGGCGGTGATGAGGGCGTCGAGTTCGTGCGGGGTGAGGGTGTTGTAGGCGGGGGCGGCTTGTTGGTCGGTGAGGTCCTCGATGCGCTGCCTGGTGGCGCGGCCGGTGGCGGTGAACTGGCCGGCGGCGTTCACCAGGCCGCGGTCGCGTAGGCCGTTGATGACGGCGGCCAGCTTCGCCTTGGGCAGGTGGTGGATGCGGCCGAACTCTTCGGGCTTCATGCCGAGGGTCAGAGCGACCAGGACGTGGGCTTCGGTGCCGCTGATGCCGTGGGCGAGCAGGACGGCGTTGTGGCCGTCCCCGCGGTGTTCGCGCAGCAGCGTCGCTGCGTGCCAGAGCTTGGCGACCGGTTCCTGCGGGATGTCCAGCGCCCGCAGTCCGGCGTACAGGGGACGGCCTTCGGTCGGGGCGCTGATCGCCGCTCGGGTGGTCAGGTCGGCGATGCGTCCCAGGTCGGGGGAGTCGGCGAGGACGCCGATCCGCTGCCGGAGGGCGGCGGCGCTGCCCCGCTCGCGGACGGCGATCGCCTCCTCCGGGGTGATCTTGCCCCAGACCCAGGGGATGTGGCGCGCCACCTCGCCGTCGGCGAAGTTGTAGAAGACCGCGTGGACGACTTCGGCCGGGGCCAGGCCCAGCGGGGCGGCGCGGCCGGCGAAGTAGCCGTCCCAGTAGTTGCGCATGCCGAGGGCCAGGAACTCCTCGTTCGGCACCTCGGAGAAGGTGACGGCGCCGATCGGCTCGATGAGCTCGGACATGCGGTGGATCTTGGCCAGCGGGTGCGGCATCGGTCGGTGTCCCCTCGGGTCGCGACCGCCTCCTGGTGGCGGCCTCTCACCATGGCTACGAAGGGCCCGTCCCGGATCCGACAATGTCTGCTCGATTTTTTTTCGGCGCAGCGAGCGGGGCCAGCGACGGCTCACGGCAGGATCGCGTCGACGTAGCCTCCGTCGACGCGCACCGCGCCGCCTGTGGTGGCCGAGGCGTGCTCCGAGCTGAGGTAGACGACCATGTTGGCGATCTCCTCCGGCTCGATCAGGCGCTTGAGCAGCGAGTTGGGACGGTGCTCGGCCATGAAGCGCCGCTGCGCCTCGTCCCAGGGCAGGTCGTCGCCGACCAGCTCGCCGACGAACTTCTCCACGCCGGCGGTGTGAGTCGGTCCCGCGAGGACGGTGTTGACGGTCACGCCCGTCCCGGCGGCGGCCTTGGCGTAGCCGCGCGAGACCGCCAGCAGCGCCGTTTTCGACATGCCGTAATGCACCATCTCCTCCGGGGTGACCACCGCGGAGTCGCTGGCGATGAACTGCACCCGTCCCCAGCCCCGCTCGGTCATGCCCGGCAGGTAGAGGCGAGCGAGCCGCACCCCCGACAGGACGTTGACCTCGAAATAGCGGCGCCATTCGTCATCGTCGATGTCCAGCACGGGCCGGGCCTCGAAGATGCCGAGGTTGTTGACGAGGATGTCGAGGTCGGGCACCTGCTCACGCATGGTTTCGGCGCCGTCGGCGGTGGCCACGTCGGCCGCCACGCCCTGCAGCTTGGCTCCGGGCACTTGTGAACGCAGGGTGTCGAGCGCGCTGTCGACGCTCGCCTTGGAGCGTCCGTTGACGACGGTGGACGCCCCGGCCCGCGCCAGCCCCGCGGCGATCGCCAGGCCGATGCCCTTGGTGGAGCCGGTCACCAGCGCCGTCCGCCCCGTGAGATCGATGTCCATGCCGGTGATCATGCCCAGCCCGGCCAGCGCCGAAATCACCAAGCCGCGGACGCGGTCGGGGTGGGGACGGGGCGGCGGCTGCGAGGGGTCATGGTTTGCGGTAGTAGGTCAGGAACATGTCGACGCCGCTGGTGATGAGGGCGTCGGTGAAGGCGGGGTCGAGTCGGTCGCCGTAGGCGCTGTGGACGATGTGGGGGTAGAGGACCAGGGCGTAGAACTGGACGAGGGCCAGGTCCATGTCGGGGATGGCCAGGTCCTCGCGGGCGCTCAGGGCGGCGGCGAGGGGTTCGGCGAAGCGTTCGGGGCCCTGCTCGCGCCAGGCGCGGCCGAGGTCGGGGAAGCGGCGGGCTTCGGCGGCGATGAGTCCGCGCAGGGCGAGGATCTCGGGTTGGGCCATGCCGCCGACCCATTGGCGGGCGGTGGCGATCAGGACGTCCCGCAGGTCGTCGCCGGTGCGCAGGCGCTCGGACATGGCCTGCATGGTCTCGCCGAGGGCCTGTTCGAGGGCGTCGGTGACGACCTCGGTGAACAGTTCCTCCTTGCCGGCGAAGTGGTTGTAGACGGTGACCTTGGAGACGCCCGCTTCGGCGGCGATGTGGTCCATGCCGGCGCCGAAGCCCTGCTCAAGGAACTGCTGGCGGGCCGCGCGCAGGATGGCGGCCCGCTTGCGCGCGGCGCGTTCTCCCGACGGGACGTGCCTGCTGGTTGTCGTCATGCCCCGCAGTCTAGCTGTACTGAACTGTTGAGTTCATATGAACTGTCCTGTACAGTTCAGTTCGCCGCGCGGCATCCACTTCGGGCCTCAGTCGGCCTTCCCGTGAATGAAAAGAGACTGCACATGACGAGCGAGCTGACGATCCTCGGGATCTCGGGGAGCCTTCGTACCGACTCCTACAACTCCGCCCTGCTGCGGGCTGCCCGCGACCTCGCACCGGCCGGGGTCGCCCTGGACATCTACGCCGGACTGCGCGATATCCCCCCGTACGACATGGATCTGGACACCCCGGACCGCCGACCTGCCGCCGTCCAGGACCTGCGCGACCGGATCAACGCGGCCGACGGCCTCCTGATCATCACGCCGGAGTTCAACTACTCCATTCCCGGCGTCCTGAAGAACGCCCTCGACTGGGCCAGCACCGACTGGACCGAGACCGAGGGGCTTCCGCTGCTGCGCAAGCCCGTCGCCATCGCCGGCGCGGCGCCGACCAACTTCGGATCGGTGCGCGCCCAGCTCGCCCTGCGCCAGGTGTTCGTGTGGACCGACTCCGACGTGGTGACCAAGCCCGAAGTGATCGCCTTCCGCGTCCATGAACGCCTCGGCCAGGACGGCCGGCTCATCGACGAGGGCACCGCCGTCCTGCTGCGCAACCTGCTGGACGCCCTGACCGCCAAGGCCGCCGCCAAGGCCGCGACCAAGGTGGGAGCAGCCCGATGACCACCGACATCGTGCAGGGAACGGTCGCCGCAGGGTTCGAGGACGTCCGGACGGCCCTGGAGCAGGTGGCCGCCGACGAGCCGGGCCTGGGCGCCCAGCTGGCCGTCCGGCACCGGGGACGGCCGGTCGTGGACCTGTGGACCGGACCAGGCCTCACCGGCGACTCCCTGCTGGCGACGTTCTCCTCCGGCAAGGGCGCCGCGCACCTGGTCGTCGCGCTGCTGGTGCAGGACGGGACGCTGGAGCTGGACCGGACCGTCGCCGACTACTGGCCCGAGTTCGCCGCCGCGGGCAAAAGCCGCATCACCCTGCGGGACCTGCTGGCCCACCGGGCCGGGCTGATCGGCGTCCCCGGCGGGTTCAGCACCGCCGAACTGGCCGACGACCGGCTGATCGCCAAGCGCCTCGCCGAGCAGGCGCCCCACTGGCCGCTGGGCAACACCTACGGCTACCACGCCTTCGTCATCGGAGCGCTGACCGGCGAGGTCGTCCGCCGAACCACCGGCCGCTCGATCCAGGAGCTGTACGAGGAGCGGCTGCGCGTCCCCTACCAGCTGGACTTCTACCTCGGCCTGCCCGAAGACCAGGAGCCCCGCTACCTCCCGACGCAGCCGCTGCCACCAGACAAGCAGGCCCTGCTCGCCCGCCCCGAGCCGGAAAGCCTGACGGCCCTCGCCTTCAACCTCAACGCCACCCCGCCGACCGATCTGGTCGCCTTCGCCAACCAACGCACCGTGCGGGCGCTGGGGCCCACCTCGTCCGGAAGTGTCGGCAACGCCCGCGGGCTCGCCAAGCTGTACGCCGCGACCATCGGCGAGATCGACGCACGTCCGCCCCTGCTGGAGGCGGCGACGCTGGCCGAATTCACAAAGCTACACACCCCCGGCGTGGACGTCGTGACCGGCGAAAAGGACCACTTCCTGCTCGGCTTCGAGGCGCTGGGACTCCGCTACCCGGGCCTCGGCGCGGACGCCTTCGGCCACAGCGGCGCCGTCGGCGCCCAGTCCTTCGCCGACCCGGCCAGCGGCATCGCCTACAGCTACACCCGCCGCCGCTTCGCCCTCGGGGACGGGGAAGGAGGCGCCCCCGAGAACCGCCGCCTGATCGACGCCGTCATGCGCGCGGCAACCCGCTGACCCAAACCGCGCTCGTCCTCCCACCGCTCACCGGGAAGCGCGACAACGTCGGCCGCCGCGGCCAGACTCACCGTCAACCCGCGGCGGCCGCCCGGGCCGGTGGACGGCCTTGAGGGCCCGAATCTAAGGGCAGCGGCCGAGGGGGACCACGAAAACCCGGCGATACCAAAGGGCGGGTCGGCGGCGCGTCACATTTCTTGCTCCCACCAACCGCGGGTGTTGACGCCTGCGGTGTCGGCAAGCGCCTCCAGTTCAGTGATCTCCTCCTCGGCCAGGGCGATGCCGCGAGCCCGGATCAGTCCGTCGATGTAATCGGCCCGCGTCACACCGACGATCGGGGTGGTTCCCTTGGCGATGGCCCATGCGATGGCGATCTCGGCGGCGGAGGCGCCGCGGTCCTTGCCGAGGGCCTGCATCCGGTCGGTCAGCGCCTGCAGCTGGGGCAGGATGCCGTTGTACACCGCCGCGCGGTTGCTGCCCTCCGGCAATGGACGGGCCGGACTGTACCGGCCGGTCAGCGCGCCTTGCTCTAGGACCATGTAAGCGAAGAATCGCACCTCGTGCTCGCGGCAGTACTCCAGCAGACCCGCGCGTTCGGAGCCGCGGTACAGCAGGCTGTAGTGGTTCTGGATTGCCTCCACACGGAACCCGGCCTCCCCGAGGATCTGATCGGCGAGCGCGACCTGCTCCCGGTTGTGGTTCGAGACCCCGACATGCCTGACCCTGCCGTCCTCCAGCAGCGGGATCAGCGAGGGCGTCCATCGCGCCACGTCGGCGGGATTGTGGATCCAGAACAGATCCACGTAATCGGTCCTCAGCCGCTCCAGGCTCTGCTCCAGCATGTCGGCGACCGGATCGTCCCCCTCGCCCGCGGCCTGCGGGGTGAACTTCGTCGACAGCTGGTACTCGCTCCGGTCATAGCCCGCCAGCGCCTCGGCCAGGACGCTCTCCGAACGGCCCATCCCGTACACCACGGCGGTGTCCCACAGGGTGAATCCGTTCGCCTGCGCCTTCTCCACCACGTCCCGCAGACCGGATGCGCTCAGCCGGCTGCCGAAGTAGCCGTCGCCCGCCTCGCCGCTGTCTCCCCAGGCCCAGGTGCCCAACGCCACCGGCGGCACTGTCAACGCCTTGCTGCTCATGTCGTGTCTCCATCACTTGATCTCGCGCCCGGATTGGACGCTTGCCCCCAGCAGACCGCGAGCGCCGCCCCCGCGGAAGGCCGCGCCTATCGGGGGGACAACCTCAACCCCCTTCTACCCCGTGACCAGCGCATACCATGAAGGACATGGACCAACCGCCCGGAAACCGCGGCGACATCCGGGATTTCCTCGCCAGCCGACGCGCCAAGATCACCCCGGCGCAGGCCGGGCTGCCGACCAGCGCCCGGCGCCGCGTCCCGGGGCTGCGGCGCGAGGAGGTCGCTGTCCTGGCCGGGGTCAGCACCGAGTGGTACACGCGGCTGGAGAAGGGCCACATCGGCGGCGTGTCCGACGACGTCCTCGACGCGGTCGCCCGGGCCCTGCGCCTGGACGAGAACGAGCGCACCTACCTGTTCGACCTGGCCCGGTCCTCACGGCACACCGGCCGCACACCGTCGCGCCGCCGGGACGTCGAGATCCCGCCCCGAGTCCAGTGGCTGATCGACTCCATGACGCTGTCGTCGGCGTTCGTCCGCAACGGCCGCACCGACATCGTCGCCGCAAACCCCCTGGCCCGAGCCCTGTTCGCGCCGCTGTACGACAGCGCCACGCTGGACAAGCGCGGCCGCCCCAACCTGGCCCGCTACATCTTCCTCGACCCCGGCGCCCCGGACTTCTTCATCGACTGGGACGCCGCCGGCGCCGCCACCGCCGCCCTGCTACGCGCCGAGGTCGCACGCGAGCCCGGTGACCGGGCCCTGCGCGGTCTCGTCGGCGAACTGTCCACCCTCAGCCCCGAGTTCCGCGAGCACTGGGCCGTGCACGACGTCCTGATCCGCCACGACGGCGCCAAGCGGCTCCAGCACCCCGACGTCGGCCACCTGGACCTGACCTTCCAGTCCCTCGACCTCCCCCTGCCGGGCCGCGCCGTCCACGACCTGATCACCTACACCGCCGAGCCCGGCACACCCTCCGAGGACCGCCTCAAACTCCTCGCCAGCTGGGCGGCCACACCGTCTCAGCCCGGCCCGCGCTGATCCTCCGGACCGCAAGGACGGATTGTGCGCCACGCGACACCGCCGACCGTTTGACCTCAAGCAGGATTGAGGTTCCAGACTGCTTCCAAGGACGACATGGGGAGTGGACATGAAGGTCATAGAGGCAGCGAAGTTCGGTGGGCCCGACGTGCTGGTGCCGCGGGACGAGCCGGAGCCGACCGCGGGCCCCGGTGAGGTCGTCATGCGCGTCGCGGCGGTGGACACGCTGTTCGTCGACACCCGGATCCGGTCGGGCTGGGGCCGCGAGATCTTCGGGATCACCGCGCCCTACATTCCGGGCGGCGGCATCTCGGGCGAGGTGGTCGAGGTCGGCGACGGCGTGCCGCAGGACTTGATCGGCAGCCGGGTGCTCGCCTACACCTCCGATCCCGGCCCCAGCGGCGGCTACGCCGAGCAGCTGGTGGTCGCGGGGGACGCGCTCATCCCGGTGCCGGACGAGGTCGGCCTCGACCAGGCGGCCTCGCTCATCCACGACGGCGTGACCGGCATGCGCCTGATGGAGACCGCGGCCATCAAGCCCGGCGAACGCGTCCTGGTCGTCGGCGCCACCGGCGGCATGGGCATCCTGCTCGTCCAACTCGCCCACGCGGCTGGCGCGCAGGTCATCGCCGCCGCCCGGGGAGCCGAGAAACTCGCCCTCGCCCGGGATCTGGGCGCCGACATCACGGTCGACTACTCCGAACCGGGCTGGGCCGACCGCGTGCTGGAGGCGACCGGCGGCCACGGGGCGGACGTGGTCTTCGACGGCGTCGGCGCCGAGATCGGACGCGCCGCCTTCGACGCGACCGCGCCCGGCGGACGCTTCTCCGCGCACGGCGCGACCATCGGCGGATTCACCGAGCTCGACCCCCAAGAGCTCCAACGCCGCCGCGTGACCCTGCGCGGCATCGCCGACGTGCAGCTCGACCTGGACGAACGCCGCCGACTGGCCACCGCCGCCCTCGCCGAGGTCGCCGCCGGCCGCCTGAAGCCCGTCATCGGCAAGACCTACCCCCTGACCGACGCCCCCGCCGCCCACAGCGCCATCGAGAACCGCACCGTAATAGGAAAAATCCTCATCCTCCCCTAAGTGCCTGGGTGCTTGGGGAAGCAGGCCGCAGAACGAGGGGTCGTGCTGGCCCAACGAAGCCAGAGTCCGGCACCGGCTGTGTTCACCGGTTGGCGGCCAGCACGGCTGCGAGGCCTTCTTGTAGATCCTTGGCGAAGTACTCGGGAAGCTCCAGCGACGGGAAGTGGCCGCCGCTTTCGGGCAGCGTCCATCGGACGATTTGCCGGAAGCGCTCCTGTGCCCAGGCGCGCGGGATCCGGTTCTCCATGTCACGGGGGTACATGGTGATTGCTGACGGGACGTCGACCCGGAGTTCGGGGTCCAGCGAGTTGTGGCTTTCGTAGTAGAGGCGGGCCGCCGATGCGCCGGTCCGCGTCAGCCAGTAGAGGGTGACGTCGTCAAGAATGCGGTCTCTGGAAATCGTCTCGAACGGGCTGTCCTCGGTATCCGACCACTCGGCGAACTTGTCGAGGATCCAGGCGAGAAGCCCGACCGGTGAATCGACGAGCGAGTAGCCGATGGTCTGCGGCCGGGTCGCCTGCTGCTTGGCGTACGCCGCATGGTGGAGCCAGAAATCGCGGGTTTCCTCGGTCCACTGGCGCTCGACCTCCGTCAGCCCGTCGGTCGTCAGCCCGGGCGGCGGCTCCGCGAACGTCGTGTGGACGCCGAGAACATGCGCCGGGAACCTGCCGCCGAGAATCGTGGTGATGCCACCTCCGAAGTCGCCGCCGTGGGCTAGGAAATTGCTGTAGCCGAGCCGTCCCATCAACTCCACCCATGCGGCCGCGATCTTCTCGATGCCCCACCCGGTGGTGGTCGGCTTGTCGCTGTAACCAAAGCCCGGCAGCGACGGGACCACGACGTGGAACGCCTGCGCGTCCGCATCTTTCGGATCTGCCAGCTCGTCCACCACATCGATGAACTCGGCGATGCTCCCCGGCCAGCCGTGCGTCATGATCAGAGGAGTGGCATCCGCGCGCGGGGATCGGCGGTGCAGGAAGTGGATTCCCAGGCCATCAATTGTCGTGCGGAACTGGCCGATCCGGTCGAGGCGCTTTTCGAATGCCCGCCAGTCGTACTCGGTGCGCCAATAGTCGACGAGGTCGACGAGGTCGGCAAGCGGAACGCCCTGGTCCCATCGACGAGGGTCGGGCGCAGGGCGGTACACCGTCTCGGCCTCCGGCAACCGCGCCGCGGCCAAGCGTGCGCGCAGATCGTCGAGCTCAGCGTCAGATACGCGGGCTTCGAACGCTTGCACGTCGCTGGACGGGCGGGGCATAGAACCTCCAGGCTCGGTTCGGCGTCCACAACTGATCGCTGTGGCTTCAACCGCCCAGCGTATGAGTGAGCCTGGAGCAACCCCACTGGCGGGGTAAGCCACGGTCCTCTCAGTGGGTGGGCCGTCGAGCGGATCGCGACCACGACCGCGATGAGCCCAGCCATCGTGCTCGCCCACATGCACCGAAGGCCAGGCATCGAAGAGTCGAGGCCGCCATGGGTATTGGGGGTACCGCTGTGGGGGTTGAGCCCTTATGTTCTTTGCCGGGTTGGTGGTTGGGGCCTGCCCTTGGTGTCGTTGCGTCGGTGGACGCCGGCTTGCGAATGGAGTTCATCGATGGGACGGGTTCGAGGGCTTGGGGCCGTGGTCGTTGCGGGGGTTGCCGCCAGCGGTGTTGCGGGGGCGGGGGTGACTGGTGCTGCGGACGCGGCGACGCGGTGGCCCGTTGATGCGCCGGTGGCCACCGGGATCGCTGACCCCGGCACCATCCACACAGCGGGCGGCTGGGTCACGCTGAGCACGATGGACTGGGATCAGCCTGGACGGATCCGCACCGCCAAGAAACTCACCGGACCGTGGGCCAAGGTCGACCGCAAGCTGCTGACGCGCAAGGCCGCCTGGATGGGCGGCACCAAGAGTGTTTGGGCGCCGTCGATCGTGCAGGCGACCGACGGGTCCTACCGGGTGTACTTCGCCGGTGCGCTGCCCGGCTCGTCCAACCGGTGCATCGGTGTGGCGCGCGGTACCGATGCCCGCGGGCCGTTCACCCCGTATGACCGTGCGCTGGCCTGCTACGCCGGGGCCGGTGCCCGCGCTTATGACACGGTCGCCAAGGAAGGCAGCGGGCAGTCGCTCATCGACCCGACGCCCGCCCGGGTCGGCGGCCAGCTCGTCCTGACCTACAAGACGGGGTATCGCGGGGGCGCGGGCAAGCCGTGGCACACCACCACGCGGATGGTCCGGCTCAACCCGGCCCATCCCGAGCGGACCCTGGCCAACCCCGTCCACAAGAACGGGGACGGCGTCAAGCTCACCGACTCGGTGGACAAGTACATCGAGGAGAACCCGGTGCTGGTCGAGCACGCCGGGAAGTACACGCTGTTCAACTCGTTCGGCTGGTACGGCACGTGCGACTACTGGACCCGCTACCGGCAGAACACCGCTTTGTGGACGGGCTGGACGTCCAAGGCGCCGATCCGGCTGGCGTTCCCGCGCTCGATGAACACCTGCGGCACCGGCAACGCCGACATCGTCCACGGCCTGCCCGAGGGCTCGTGGCGGATCCTGTTCAACGGCCACCCCGACCGCAACACCGCCGGCGGCCCGGACGGGCTCTACGTCGGCGTCCTCGGATGGACCGGCGGACGCCCCGCCGTGACGAGCCTCCTCCACTAGACGCCCCGGGCGGATTCAGGAGGTCGGGGCGTCGCGGTAGCGGGTCACGGCCAGGCGGGACAGGACGACCGAGCCTGCCGTGACACCGGCCCACATCGGCGCCATGAGGACGTGCAGCACGCCGAGCCCGGCGATCGCGTCGAGCCGGTACAGGACGACCTGGGCGGCCAGGCTCGCCAGACTCACCAGCGAGATCGCCAGGGTCGTCCGCCGGTAGAAGCGGTGCAGCCGCCGGTGGGTGCGCCAGTCCCGCGGGCCGCCCACGATGCGGTTGGCGACCAGCCCGGCCAGGGGACGGCCGGCCAGCACCGACAGCAGGCACGCCGTCGCCGCGGCCGCGGGCAGCAGCATGGGCAGCAGGAAGAAGGTGCGCGCCTGCCCGGTGCCCGCCGCCACGGCGGCGCAGACGACGGCGAGGAGCGTCCCAATGGTCGCGTGAGCGAGGTGGCTTCGACTGCGCAGCCGCCACGCGAGGACGAGGACTGCGCTGACCGCGGTCGCGATCAGCGCGGATCGCAGTCCGCCGACGGCGGCGGCCAAGACGAACACGAGGGTCGGAGCGGCCGTGGTCACCAGGGAGGAGGCGTGGCCGCCTGGTCGGAAGGCCGCCCGCGCCGCCTCGCGCAGCGACATGCTGTAGCGAGGTCGCTGGGACGCGGTGCCGGGACGGTCGTTGTCAGGCATGGTCGTCATGGGGGCCTTCGCGGTGAGGGTCGCGGAGATGGGGTCACGCTCCCGTGGTGGAGCCAGGGCGGACGATCATCAAGATGGTGACCGCGGCCCACAGCAGATTGAAGAGGCCGGTCAGCATGGCCAGCCGCCGAACCTGGCCTGAATCGAGCCGCGCCACCGCCGCCGCGCCGGAGGCATCGCGCCGCGCCGCCGCGGACACGCCGTCGGCGCCGGAGGCGCCGCTGGTCAGGGCAGCGATGGCGGACTCCTGCGCTGGAAGGACCAGCAGTGCGAGCACGAGCGCGGCGACGCCCGTCAACGCGATCGAGACCATCAGCCAAGGGCTGCGAAAGATGTGCATGCTGCTCGCGGTCGCGAACCCGAGGACCGGGACGGCCAGGCCGACGACCGCGTAGACGCGGCAGATGCGGTGCAGCAACCGGACGGCGGCCAGCGCCTCGGGACGCTCGGCTCCCGCTGCGGCCTTGCGGGCCGCCGCGGGGAACATGCTGCCCGCCACCGTGATCGGGCCCACGGCGATGACCGCCGCCAGGACGTGCAGGATGAGGAAGATCTTGCTCATTGCCGGAAACGCGCTTTCGTCGCGGGAACGGGAACGGGAACGGGAACGGGAACGGGAACGGAGGACAGGTCAGGCGTGCACCGGTGCGGGCCCGTGCTCGCGCCAGACGACGCCGCGGCGCTCGTGGGCGAACAGCTCCTCCACGGCGAGCGCGACCTTGGGTCCCACTTCCCGCTCCAGGAGGTAGAGGCCCAGGTCCAGGCCGGAGGTGACGCCGCCGGCGGTGACCAGGTCGCCGTCGTCCACCACGCGGGCCCGGACGACGTTCACGCCGCCGGCGCCGAGCACGTCCAGGCCCTGGTGATGGGTGACGGCGTTGCGGCCGACGATGAGCCCGGCCATCGACAGCACCAGCGAGCCGCCGCAGACCGTCGCCACGGTGGTGCCGGACGTTGCCAGGGCCTTGGCCAGCAGCCCAGGCAGCCCGGTGGTCAGGGACCGGGCGAGGATGGCGGGGATGGTGGCCTCCCGCTCCTCCTCGGTGAGGTCGCCGCCTTGGTGAGCCATGCGTCCGGCAGCGCCCGGGACGACGATCAGGTCCGCGCGATCCGGGGCCAGGCCGGCGGTGGCCGTCAAGGACACCGCAGGGATACCGCTGCGGACCACGCCCGGGCCGTCGGCGGCGACCAGCACGACGCTCACCAGGTCGGTGAACTGCTCCGCTGCGCTGAAGACCTCGAACGGGCCGATGACATCCAGCGGGTCGAAGCCATCGAAAAGGACGAACTGGGCGAGCATCGGTGCCTCACATCTGTTGTTCCGTCGGTGCCGTACCGACGTTAGGAGGCGTGGCGGCCACGGACCATTGGCTGGATCGCCACTTTCCAACGGATTCTCGCCAACACTCTGACCTGCCAGATCACACCCACCAGCACGACAACGCACCGATAGGCGTTGGCTGGAACCAGGCGTACGCTGCGTTCGTGCACACGGTGGCGATCCTGGCGCTCGACCAGACGGTGGTCTTCGACATGGCCATTCCGATCGAGGTGTTCGGCCGCGTCCGCCTCCCCGACGGGCGCCGCCCGTACCGGGTGCGGACGTGCGGTACGCAGCCGCAGGTCCCGACCGAGGCCTTCACCATCCACGCCCCCTGGGGACTGGACGCCCTGGCCGACGCCGACACGATCATCGTGCCGGGGTGCGCCGAGACCGCCGGGCCGCCACCGGCCCGGGCCCTGGAAGCGCTGCGCGACGCTGCTGCGCACGGCACGCGCATCGCCTCGATCTGCGGCGGCGCCTTCACCCTGGCCGCCACGGGCCTGCTGGACGGGCTGGCCGCGACCACGCACTGGACCGCCGCGCGGCGGTTTGCCGCGATGTTCCCCAAGGTCGAGGTCCGGCCCGATGTGCTGTACGTCGACAACGGGCAGCTGCTGACCTCGGCCGGCGCGTCCGCGGGACTGGATCTGTGCCTGCACATGGTCCGCCGCGACCTGGGCTCGGCCGTCGCCGCCGACGCCGCGCGCCTGGCCGTCGTCCCGCTGGAGCGCGAAGGCGGCCAGGCCCAGTACATCGTTCACGAGCACCACCCGGTGCCGCGCGGCTCCCTGCTGGAACCGGCGCTGGCCTGGATAGAGGACCACCTGAACCACGACCTCACCCTGGAGGACATGGCCGCCCGCTGCGGCATGAGCGCCCGGACCTTCAGCCGCCGGTTCCGCGAGCACACCGGCACGACGCCGATGCAGTGGCTGCTGCGCGCCCGGGTCAGGCGGGCGCAGTACCTCCTCGAACACACCGACCACTCGGTGGAGCGCATCGCCGACCAGGCAGGCTTCGGATCCGCGACGGCCTTCCGTGAACGCTTCAAACGCGTCGCCGGCACGACCCCGCAGGCCTACCGCGCCGCCTTCCGCAGCACCCCCTGACCCCCGCGCCCCCGCAGGACCCCCTGACCCCCGCACCCCCGCAGTACCGCCTGACCCCCGCGCCGCCTTCCGCGGCACCGCCTGGCCCCGCGCGGGCTAGGCGCGCTGGTGGTCGCCGCTCGCGCCGTCGATGAGCTCGCGCACGATGTCCATGTGGCCGACGTGCCGGGCGGTCTCCTCGATCATGTGGATGAGCACCCAGCGCAGCGTCATCCGCTCGCCGCGCTCGTTGGTGCCGAGGTCCTCCAGGCCGAACTTCTCGATGACCTCGTCCGAGGACGCGCGGGCGCGGGCGTAGAAGGCGAGGACATCGGCGGTGGTCTCGCCGGGGTCGACGCGCAGGTCGGCGTCCTCGTCATCATCGTCGAACGGGAGCTCCTCGTGCGGCTGCCCGAACGTGTCGGCGAACCACCAGTACTCGACGGCCGCCAGGTGCTTGATCAGGCCCAGGAGGTTCGTCCCGGACGGGGTCATGGGGCGCCGCAGCGCCTCGTCGTCCAGGCCCTCGACCTTCCACAGCGCCGCGTCGCGGTGCCGGTCCAAGGCGACCTGGAGGCTTTCCTTCTCACCGCCGGTGAACGGGACTTTCTTCATCCCCGGAACCTACAGCAGCCCCCCACCCCCACGAACCGGCTCGTGGGGTCAGCACAGGGTTTCGTTGGGGGTCTGGGTGCTGAGCCAGTGGGTGAGGAGCATGTGGAGTTCGAGGCGCTGCGCGGGGTCGGTGAGGCGGTCGCCGAACAGGCGCTCAAGGCTCCGCAGGCGGTAGCGGACGGTCTGCGGATGCAGGTGCAGGCGTTCGCCGATCGCGGTGGCGTTGAAGCCGTGTTCGAAGCAGGCCACCAGCGTCGTGGCCATGCCGATGCGTTGCGGCGCCCGGATCGACAGCAGGGGCTTGAGGGTCCGGGCGATGGCGTGGGCCATCAGGCGCGGATCCTGGGCGAGGACGAGCAGGGCCAGGTGGTCCTCGGCGAAGACCGGTCCGGGCTCGTCCACCTTGAGGGTGAGGGCCTGCCGGGCCCAGCGCAGCGAGTCGGCCGCCTCCACCAGCGGGACGGGCAGCCCGACCGCGGCGCTGTGCCCGGCGAACGCCGAGGTCAGGACGGCTCGGCGCGCCGGTCCGCTGGGGTCGGGGATGAGCGCGACGGTGCCGCCCCCGTGCCGTCCGACCAGGATCCCCGACGGCAGGACGACCCGGCGCGGCAGGTGGTCGAAGGCGACGGCCGCCACCTGGTCGGGGACCGGCCAGCGCGCGTCCAGGGCCCGCTCGCCGATCTCGTCCAGGGACGGGACGGGGTCCAGCAGCGCGTCGACCAGGGCCTGGTCGGGCGTCGCTCCGCGGGCCTGCTCCGGCGGCGTGGTGAGGAGGGTGTCCTGGAAGTCCGCGAGCGCCTGCGCGATCTTGGACATGGTGTCCTCAAGGGCCCGGCTGTGACGGGACTCGCGGATGTCGGTGAGGGTCATCTCGCGCCTTCCTGGCCGAGTGGCACGGCGATGGGGGGAATGCCCAATCTCCCAGACCGGCCCGGGGGTGTCTTTCCGCATCCGGGGCAATATTTGCGTGGAATGATTGGGCGATGTCCCCAATCGAGGAGCGGCTCTCGGCGCACCTTCCGGAGTTGACCCGCGCCGCGGTGGAGGCCTGCCGCCGCGAGGTCCCCTTCTACCGCTCGCTCCCGCCCGAGCTGCTCACCGGCGAGGTGGCCGACAGCTTCGCCGACGCCGGACGGCTGTTCCTGGACCTGTTCGTCCAGCGGCGCCTCCCCAACGGCGCGGAGTTGACCGAGGTCATCGAGCGCTCGGCGCGGCGCGCGGCCGACGGCGTCCCGCTGGACGCGGCGCTGTCCGCCTACCTGATCACCATGATCACCACGTGGGACTGGGCGTCGGCGACGGCCGACACCGACGAGATGCGCCGGTACGGCAGCCACACCCTGCGGTTCCTGGCCTCGGTGCTGCCGGCCCTGATCCTGGCCCACCTGTCCGAGCAGCAGCTCATCGAGAACCAGCGCCGCGACATCCGGGGCGAGCTGATCCGGGCGCTGCTGTCGGGCAAGGCCGCGCACGCGCTCGCCGAGCAGTCGGGGGTGCCGCTGGCGCCCGGCTACCGGCTGCTGCTGTTGCGGCTGCGGCTCGGATCGGCCGACGCCCACCGCGCCGGACGCCGGCTGCAGGCCGCGCTGGACGCGCACCAGCAGACCGACGTGCTGGCCGACTGCACGGCCGACCCGGCCACGGTCCTGCTGCCCGCCGATGCTTCGGGGGATCTGTCGGACCTGGTCGCCGGTCTGGAGGAGAGCATCGGATGCCAGATCACCGCCGCCGTGGCCGACGCGCCCACCCTGCCGGAAATCCCCGAGGCGTTCAGCGAGGCGGCCCAGGTCGTCGATCTGGCGTCCCGGCTGGGCCTGCCGCCGGGGCTGTACCGGCTCGAAGACGTGCTGATCGAGTACCAGCTGGCGCGTCCTGGCCGGGCGTTCGCCGCCCTCACCGCCTGCCTGGAGCCGCTGGAGGAGAACCCGACGCTCCTGCAGACGGCCGAGGCGTTCGTCCGGCACGGTCACAACCGCAGCCGCACCGCCGACGAACTCCGCATCCACCGCAACACCCTCGACTACCGCCTGACCCGGGTGGCGAAGCTGACCGGCCTGGACCTGTCCAGCGCCCGGGGCCTGCAGCACCTGGACGCCGCCATCCTGGTCGGCCGGCTCCGCCACCAGTGACCGCGCGGAGCGGGAGAGGCGCGTCCGGGACGGACGGCGTCCGGTTCAACTGACGTCCGTCCGCCCGAACCGCACGCATGGCCCGGAACGCGCCTCCCGATGCGTCCTCGGGCGGGTCAGGGGCCGGGGATGGCGAGCGCGAGCGGGTTGCGCTCGGTGGCCAGCCAGGTGGGGCCGGAGCAGATCCCGCAGCCGGGCCCGAAGAAAATGCCGCGCGCCTGCTCGTCGCCCATCAGCTCGAACCGGAACCAGGCGGTGGTGATGCCGCGGAAGCCCCCGCCGTCACCGGCGGCGGTGAAGTGCGTGGCGCCCGCCAGCTCGGTGAACTCGGCGGGAACCTGGGTGCTGGACGTGTAGAAGTTGTGGACCCAGTTCGGGTTGACGACGGTGTCGTCCTGCCCCGCCAGGTACAGCGTCGGGCCGTGCAGGTTGGAGGTCGAGGCCAGCGGTCCAGGCTCGATCGGCACGGTGGTGTCGACGCGGGAGTCGGCCGAGGACTGGATCGCTCCGGCTCCGCCCTGGGAGTGGCCGGACGCGCCGACCCGGGTGAGGTCGACCTTGCCGTGGAACGGCGAACCGGACGTCCCGTTGAGCGTGGTCAGTCGATCGATCCCCGCGCGCATCGCCGTGCCGGAGTTGGCCTGGGTGGTGTTGGCCGCGGCGACGATGAACCCGTGGCTGGCCCAGTGCCGCAGCAGCGCGTCATAGGCCGCGGGCGTGACGCCGGTGCCGTTGCCCCAGATGATCACCGGGTGCTTCAGCGGGTTGGTGGCGATGTCGGACGGATAGTAGAAGGTGGTGACGGACTCGGTCTGCACCGAGACCGCATAGGGGCCCGCGGTGCCCCAAGCGCCGTTGACCGAGGGGAATCCGGTCGTGGTGTCGGCGCGGGCCGGGACGGGCGACAGCAGCAGCGAGCACGCGGCGGTCGTGCTCGCCAATGCGCTGACGATGCGGCGCATGAACCCTCCAGATGGCTCTGACCGGGCGCGGCAGGGGTGGTGTGTGATGCGCGCCACGTCCGGCGGCCCCTCAATCTGCCACCGGCCCGAAGTCTCTGTCTTTCGGCAACCGGGGCATATTTCGGCAGCGTCCTTTGTGCGATTCACCGAAGGACGACGTGCCTAGCGTGCGCACCGGCCCGGCGGTACTCACTTTCCGGCAGACCTCCGCGCGAAATCGACGATGTCCTGCGCGTCGTCCCTCCCTACCGTCGTGCCAGCTTCAGTCCTGGTGCGCCTCACGGCACAACGACCGTCGCGGCGGCGGCGGTAGCTCGTCATCGCCGGACCTTCCTTGCCCAAGGGGGAACAGTGCGGCGAATGAGCAAACGCCCCGTCCACCGCCGGACGCGCTCGATCCGGGCCCGCGTCCTCAGCATCGCGCTCATCCCGGTCGTCGCGATGCTGCTGATCGGGTTCGGCCTGTCCGGTTACCTGGTCAAGCAGGGCCTGAGCTCCCAGGCGTTCGCCGACGTGCACCGCGACGGCATCCCGATCACCAGCGCGTACGTCGCCGACCTGGAAAAGGAGCGCGCTCTGACCATGGGCGTGCTCGCCGGCCGCGGCGGCGACCGCGAGGAGCTGGCCGCCGTCCGCCGCAAGGTCGACGCCGACCTCACCGCGATGATCGGCTGGGCCGGGCACGTCGCCCAGTACGCGCCGCAGACGAGCGGGCAGATCACGCAGATGCGGCAGTACGCGGTGCGGTTCCAGAGCATGCGGGCCGCGCTCGACGCGGGCAAGGTGAGCGCCACCGACGGATTCGCCTTCTACAACAAGATGCTGGAGGCGCTGGTCATCGGCGCCAAGCGTTTCGCGCTGGTGGCGAGCAACGCGCAGGTCGCCTTCGAGAACGTCGTGGCGTCCGACCTGTTCGCCTTCATCGAGAGCCTCGCGCAAGCGCACTCGCTCGGCGTGTACGTCCAAGCCCAGCGGACACGCGCGAACGTCGCGCAGTTCACGGTGCTGTCGGCGTCCTACCGGGAACCGCCGGCGACGCTGATCGTCAATCTCACGCCCGGCGAGCAGGCCCGCTTCGCCCAGCTCCTCCGCTCGCCCGAATGGGCCGCCCTGCGCGCCGGCGACGCGGCGCTCGCGGCGGGCAAGAAGTTCGACGCCTCCGGCTGGGACCGCGCCTCCGGTGCCGTCCAGAACGAGCTGACCCAGCTGTACCTGTCGCATTCGGCCTACAAGTCCGACCTGGCCGAGCACCACGCCCGCTCCACCCTGCTGCTGTCGGTGTCGGTGGCGGCCGGGGTGGCGGTCCTGACCCTGCTGATCACGCTGATCTCGCTGCGGTCGGCCAACCGGCTGGTCGCCCGGCTGCGGCGGCTGCGCGACCGGACCCTGGAGCTGGCCGACCGCGACCTCCCCGCCCTGATGGCCAAGATCGGTTCGGGAGAGCGGCCGGACGCGGCGTCCGCCGTGCCCCGGCTGGAGTTCGGCCACGACGAGATCGGCGAGGTCGCCGAGGCGTTCGGCAAGGCGCAGCACGCGGCGGTCACCGCCGCGGTCGCCGAGGCCGAGACCCGGCACGGCGTCCGCGCGGTCTTCCTCAACATCGCCCACCGCAGCCAGGCGATCGTCCACCGGCAGCTGCGCGAGCTGGACCAGATCGAACGCTCCGAGGACAACCCCGACCTGCTCGACCGGCTGTTCCACCTGGACCACCTGGCCACCCGCGCCCGCCGCAACGCCGAGAACCTGATCATCCTCGGCGGGGAGAAGGTCGGACGGCAGTGGCGGCACCCGGTCAGCCTCAACGACGTCATCCGCGGCGCCGTCTCGGAGACCAAGGACTACACCCGGGTCGCGGTCGGCGGCATCCCCGACGCCTTCCTGGCCGGATCGGCCGTCGCCGACGTCGGACACCTGCTGGCCGAACTGGTCGACAACGGCACCTCCTTCTCGCCGCCGGAAACGCGCGTCACCGTCCGCGCGAACATCGTCGGCAAGGGCGTCGCCGTCGAGATCGAGGACCAGGGGCTGGGCATCCAGCCCGAGGTGCTCGGCCGGCTGAACGACCTGCTGCACCAGCCGCCGGACTTCAGCTTCATGGCGCTGGCCGGAGACCTGCGGATCGGCCTGTTCGTGGTCGCGCACCTGGCCGCCAAATACGACATCCGCGTGAAGCTGCGCGAGTCGGTCTACGGGGGAGTGCAGGCGGTGATCCTTCTGCCGTCGACCGTCATGGTGGACGAGCGTCCCGCGGCGCGGCCCCCCGTGCCCCCGCCTCCGCCGCGCCCGGCACTGCCCGAGCCGCCGGCGACGGGCTCGTCCGGACTGCTTTTCGAACCGACGGAACTGGCGACGGTTCCTGGATACCCCGCGGAACCCGAGACCCGCGATGGTCCGCTGCAATGGGGATCGGCGGCGCGGCGCGCTCCGCTGCCGCAGCGCCAGGCCCAGAACAACCTGAACCCGAACCTGCTGGACGCGCCCGAACCGCCGCCGCCTGCGCCCGTCGCGGACTCGGGCAGCCGCGACTCGGGCAGTCACGAACGCTCGGCGCACGCGCTGGCCGCCTTCCAACGCGGCACCGCCCAGGCCCGCGCCGACGCTCGCACGAGCGCCGCATCCGCAACCGATTCCGTCCCGCCCGGCTGAAAGGGACGAGGCCGAAGTGGATGAACAGCAGCGCTGGTGGTTCGACGACGCGGCGGGACCGGTCGTCCGCCCCTACACCCTCACTCGCGGACGCACCCGCACCGACGGCATCGACCTGGACGTGGTCACCCTGGTCGTGGCCATCCAGCCGCAGGTGAACGCGGCCCGCGTGGACGACGCGTCCGCCCGGCTGCTGCGGGTGTGCGAGCACCCGCTGTCGGTGGCCGAGGCCGCGGCGGGCGTCGGCCTTCCGCTCCGGGTCGTCAAGGTCCTGCTCGCCGACCTCATCCAGCAGGGCCTCATCCTCCGCACCCTCGACCAGCCGGCGGCGGCCGGGCCCGACATCACGATCCTGCGGGAGGTACTCCATGGTCTCCGCGCCCTCTAGCGGGCAGAGCCCCCAGGCCGCCCTGGACGCCACCACCGTCAAGATCCTGGTCTCCGGCGGTTTCGGCGTCGGCAAGACCACGGCGGTGGGGTCGGTGAGCGAGGTGCCTCCGCTGCGGACCGAGGAACTCATCACCGAGACCAGCAGCGCCGTCGACGATCTCACCGGCATCGAGGACAAGGACACCACCACGGTCGCGCTCGACTTCGGCCGCATCACCATCAGCAGCAAACTGATCGTCTACCTGTTCGGCACGCCGGGCCAGGACCGGTTCTGGTTCATGTGGGACGAGCTGGCGGTCGGTGCGCTGGGCGCGATCGTCCTGGCCGACACCCGCCGCCTGGACAGCAGCTTCGCCGCCATCGACTTCTTCGAGCGCCGGAACATCCCGTTCCTCATCGGCGTCAACTGCTTCCACCGCGTCCAGCCCTACAGCATCGAGGAGGTCCGTGCGGCTCTCGGCCTTTCCGCGGCCGTTCCCATTCGGCTGTGCGACGCCCGCGAGCGGCATTCCAGCAGGGACCTGCTCATCGACCTGGTGACGCACATCATCGAAGGCCCCGCCGCTTCGCGCGAGCCGGAAAGCGGCATAGTCACATCATGAAAGCGGCATAGTCACATCCTGATGAAAGGACGCGAGAAATCGCAGCAGGAAAAGGCGCCGGAATGCTCCAGGGTGGGTGCTCGTCATCGTCCATGCCCCCGACTGGAGTGACCATGAGAACAGCAAGCGCCTGCCTGGCCGTCGCGCTGGCG
Source organism: Actinomadura rupiterrae (assembly GCF_024172125.1). GTDB lineage: Bacteria > Actinomycetota > Actinomycetes > Streptosporangiales > Streptosporangiaceae > Spirillospora > Spirillospora rupiterrae. Next base: position 67,345 of record NZ_JAMZEA010000013.1, on the reverse strand, counting down.
GCCGCAGCGCTGACGGGAACCGGCACGGCCTCGGCGGACCCGATCGTCGCGGGTTCGCAGGTGCCCGACCAGGACCCCTTCTACGCCGCCCCGGCCGACATCGGCACCTACGCGCCCGGCACCCCGATCGCCACTCGGCCCGTCGCCCTCACCATGCCGGGCCTGACCGACACCGACGCCTGGCAGATCTCCTACCGGACCAACGATTCGCACGGCGCGCCCGAACTCGCCGTCACCACCCTGGCCGTCCCGAAGACCCCCTGGACGGGTTCGGGCCCCCGGCCGGTGATCTCGCTGCAGCTGGCCGAGGACGCCACCGGCACCCAGTGCGCCCCGTCCTACCTGCTGGCCAAGGGCGCCCTGCAGGACGCCCCGACCGCCGTCCTCGCACCCCCGATGATCAACAAGGGGTACGCGGTCGCCTTCCCCGACTTCGAGGGCCCCAAGTCGGTGTACATGGCCGGGCCGCAGGCCGGGCACGCGGTCTTGGACGGGATCAGAGCCGTCAAGCGCGTCAAGGCCGCGGGCATCGGTGAAGGCAACCCCTGGGGCCTGGACGGCTACTCCGGCGGAGCCGAGGCGACCGGATGGGCCGCCCAACTCCAGCCATCCTATGCGCCGGAGGTGAAGCTCGCCGGAGCGGCCATCGGCGGCACTCCCGCCGATCCCGGCATCGTCGGCCGCTCCCTGGACGGCGGCCCCTTCAGCGGGTTCGAGATCGGCAGCGAGTACGGCCTGATGACCGAGTTCCCCGAGGCGCGCATCGACACGCTGCTCAACGCCGACGGCAAGGCGGCCATGAAGGCGGCCGCAGGCAAGTGCACCAACGACCTGCTGCTCGGCTTCGCCTTCAAGAAGATGTCCGACTACGTCACCGTGCCCGACTTCTCGTCCGTCCCCTCGGTCGCGGCGATGCTCAAGCGGAACACCTTGGGCGCGGCCGCGCCGCTGGCGCCGGTTTACGACTACCACACGATCGCCGACGAGATCGTCCCGGTCGGGCAGGACGACACGCTGGTCAAGGCCTGGTGCGCGGGCGGCACGTCCGTCCAGTCGGTCCGCGACCCGCTCGGCGGCCACGTGACCGAGGCCCTCACCCGCTCCGGCGACGCCCTCACCTACCTGAGCGACCGCTTCGCCCACAAGCCTGCCCCGACCACCTGCTGAGCCTGGTGCACGGGTGCGTTTCGTGACGACTGATCGGCTCGGCTGACATCTGGCTGTCGGCGCCTTTCGTCTCGGCAGGCGCTCTTTCCCAAGCCGAACGCGTTGCGCTCGGCCTCGCCGCCCGGCGAGGCCGAGCATCGCGATCCCGGGAGACCACCGGCCAATCGGGCCCTAGGCTCGCTCCCGTGACCGATACCCAAGGCATTGACGAGACCCCGGCGGCGAGGGGCGCCCGCTTCCGCGCGGAGGCCGCGGCCCGCGGTTTTGAGGCCGCCGAGGTGGAGTCCTACATCAGCACCGCTCGTCCGGCCGTCTACCTGGCGTCGGACGGGCCCGGCCCGGTGGTGGCGCTGACCGGCGGGCATCCGCCGCTGCCGGAAGACGCTCCCGCGCCGAAGGCGGCGTTCGTCGCGTCCGTCGACTGCGCGGCCTTGCCTCCGGGCGCGACCGATCTGCCACTGCCCACCGAGGGTCGGCTGCTGTTCTTCGCCGACCCCGATCCGGGCAGCGGAGCAGTGACCGCCGACGCCGTCCGGTACCTGCCTGCCGGGACACCCTTGGTGGAGCGTTCGGACGATCCGGACGACGGTCCGGGCGCCTATCGCCGGGCGCGGCTGGACTTCTGCTTCCACCAGTGGTCGTGGCCGTGGCGCGAGGAGGACGACGACGAGGAGTCGGAGCGGGCGGCCGAACTGGAGTCAGCCTGGTCGCACGTGGTCGGCTGGCGTCCGCACTGGCGTTTGCAGCTGGGCGGCGAGCCGGTGGTGTTCAACGACGACCCGATCGAGGTCGTCCGGGACGAACTGCCGCTACCCGACGGCGACGAGTGGACGTTGCTGGCCACCTGGCGCGGTGAAGACGACTGCGAGGAGTTGGAAGCGGGCCTGTTCCACTGGGTCATCCGCCGCGCCGACCTGGCCGCTCTCCGCTTCGACCGGGTGTACGTGTACGTCGACGCCTTCTGACGGCCAAAGCGTTCGGGCCTCGCGCCCGCAGACGAGTCTGTCGGCAAGAAGTCGGGGCCGGACCCGGGAGGGTGTCCGGCCCCGAGGGTTGGGGTCAGCTGCGGCCGAGCATTTCGGCGGTGAGGATGTTGCCGCCGAGGCCCCAGCCGCCATCGGGAACCTCATCGACCAGGACCAGCGTCGTAGCCCGGGCGCGCTCGCCGTACACGTTGGCGAAGGCGTCGGTGACGGCGTCGATGAGCTTCTTCTTGGACTCGGGGGTCAGGGTGTCGGCAGGGACCTTGAGGTTGGCGAACGGCATGATGCGACCTTTCTCGTGGTGGTGATTCACAGGGAGGCGGTCGAGGACGGCATGTCCTCGATGCTCCGGTGACGGGGACGGCCCGTCGTGCGCGGGGGGATCAGATGATGCCGCCGTTTGCGCGGACGACCTGCCCGTTGACCCAGTGTCCGGCCGGGCCGGCCAGGAAGCAGACGACCTCGGCGATGTCCTCGGGGGTGCCGAGCCGCTCCAGCGGCGGCTGCTGGGCGAGCCGCTGGATCGTCTCCTCGTCCTTGCCGTCCAGGAACAGCTCGGTGGCGGTCGGGCCGGGCGCTACAGCGTTGACCGTGATGTCGCGTCCGCGTAGCTCGCGGGCGAGCACCAGCGTCATCGCCTCGACGGCGCCCTTGCTCGCGGCGTACGCGCCGTAGGTCGGGAACTGCAGGCCGACCACCGAGGTGGACAGGTTGATGACCGCGCCCCCGTCGCGCACGCGGCGCGCGGCCTCGCGGGCCATCACGAACGCGCCGCGGATGTTGGTGCGGTGCAGGGCGTCCAGCTCGTCCAGATCGAGGTCGGCGATGGGGGAGAGCGCCAGCCGTCCCGCGGAGTTGACGACCACGTCCACCCCGCCGAAGGACTGCTCGGCTGCCTCGAACATCGCCGCGACGGCGGCCTCATCGGCCACGTCCGCCTGGACCGGGATCGCCCGGCCCCCGGACGCGGTGATCTCCTCCACCACCTGAGCGGCGGCGGAGGCCGCCCCCTGGAACCCCACCGCGACCGCGAAGCCGCGCGCCGCCAGCGCCACAGCGACGGCCTTGCCAATCCCGCGGGAGCCGCCGCTGACGACGGCAACACGCTGCTCACTCATAGAGAACCCCCTTGCTCGATATCGCCGGTACGGCAGGGCCGTATCAGTGTTACGACGCCACGCTAGCACAGATCCGTAGCATCGTTATCGGATGGCGGTATCATCGATCGCATGGCAGAGGTGGACCCGCTTCGCGCGGCGATGATCGAGGCGGCGGAACGGCAGCTGGCCTCGTCCTCCGACCACGAGATCGCCACGCGGGCGGTCTGCGAGGCCGTCGGCGTGAGCCAGCCCGTGCTCTACCGGCTGTTCGGTGACAAGCGCGGGCTGCTCGACGCCGTCGCCGACCACGGCTACGAGCGGTACACCGCGCTCAAGGCCGCCCAGGAGCAGACCGGCGACCCGGTCGCCGACCTGCACGCCGGCTGGGACGGCCACATGGCGTTCGCCCAGGCGAACCCGGCCCTCTACCAGCTGATGTTCACGCCCCGCCCGTGGTCGCACTCGACGGCGCGAGACCGCGTGACGGAACTGCTGGTGGCCACGCTCACCCGATGCGCGGCGGTGGGCGCTTTGAAGCTCGACCCGCAGACCGCCGCGCAGCTGATCCTGCCGGCCAACATCGGCGTTGCCCTGGACCACATCGCCCGTCCCGCGCTGTTCGACGACCCCGCGCTCTCCCATCGCATGCGCGCCGCCGTCTTCTCCCAGGTGCTCACCACCCCGTCCGCCCAGGACGATGCCGACCCCCTGCGGACCGCCGCGCTACGCCTGCGGGCGCAACTCCAACTCGGCGGCACCGAGGCCCTGGAACCAGTCGAAACCGCCCTCCTCCAACGCTGGCTCGAACGCATCGCCCACCCCTGACCCCGCGGACGCGAGCACCCACTGCAGGGGCATTTGCTGTAGGGGCATTTGCTGCAGGGGCAGTTGGTGCCAGCTCGGTGAAGCCGTGGTCGGAGCGCTAGCTTCGCGTCATGGAAGTTCGACGCGCGCGGGTTCATCGTTCGGTCTCGACTTGGCAGCAGCCCACGCCCCCTGCCGGGACGCCTGAGCGCACCGCGGTGGTCGAGCGGATCGCCGAGCGCATCCTCCGCCTGGGCGCGGGACGGCTGCGGGTGGCGATCGACGGCCTGACCGCCGCAGGCAAGACCGGCCTGGGCCACGAGCTGGCCGAGCAGATCAGCGCTGCTGGACGTCCGGTGCTGAGGGCGAGCCTGGACGACTTCAAACGGCCATGGCGGGAGGCCCATCTCTACGACCGCACCTCCGGCGAGGGTTACTACCGCAACGCCTTCGATTACCCGGCGATCGTGAGCCTGCTGCTGCAACCCGCCGGGCCGCGCGGTTCGGGACGGTGCGTCCTCTGCGGCATCGACCCGCTCACCCAGCAGGACCACTCGGCGATCACGGTGCAGGCGCCACCGGACGCCGTGGTCGTCGTCGACGGGGTCTTCGCCTTCCGTCCGGAGATCAACGAGCACTGGGACCTGCGGATCTGGCTCGAAGTGGATCCGGAGGTGTCGCTCCGGAGGGGCATCGCCCGAGACCAGGCGATGGAGGGTAGCGGTGCCGAAAGCCTGCACCGCGACCGCTACGTCCCCGCCGAACGCCTCTACATCGCCGAAGTCGGGCCGGCGCGCCTGGCCGAGGTCGTCGTCGACAACACCGACTTCGACCACCCGAGAATCCTCCGGATCTGAACTCCCATCGAAGGCGCGGACGGCGTTCAGTACGCGAGTTCTCCAATGCCGCCGTCCACGCGCAGGACGGTGCCGGCGGTGTAGGCCGACTCGTCCGAGGCGAGGTAGACGGCCGCCTTCGCCAGCTCGGTGGTGGTGCCGAGGCGATGGAGGGGGACGGTCCGCCGGAGTTCGTCGTAGATGGCGGCCTGGCGTTCGGGGCCGAGCGGTCGGAAGGTGTCGGTGACGGTCGGTCCCGGGCTCAGCCCGTTGACCCGGATGCCCCGGTCCTTCAGCTCGTAGGTCAGCCCGCGGGCGAGGGACAGCAGACCGGCCTTGGCGGCGCCGTAGACCGCGGCGTCCTGGTGGCCGATGAACGCCGAGACCGAGCCGACGAGGATCACCGAGGCGTGCGGTGAGAAGAGCGGCAGCAGGGCTTTGACCAGGAAGAAGGGCGCCTTGAGGTTGGTGGCGACGAGCCGGTCGAAGGCGTCCTCGGTCCAGGATTCGATCGGCAGGTGGGTGACGTCGGCGGCGTTGCTCATCAGGATGTCCAGGCGCGGCCACTCGTCCTGGAGCCGCGCCGCGAGCGCCGCCTGGCCGGGACGTCGCCGGCGTCGCTGCGGAGTGGGAGGAGTGGACCGTCCAGCCGGCGGGCGGCCTCGTCCAGCCGCTCCTGCGAGCGGCCGGTGATCGCGACGGTCGCTCCCTCGGCGAGGAACTGGCGGGCGGTCTCCAGCCCGATGCCGCCCGTCCCGCCGGTGATCAGTGCGTACTTTCCGTCAAGTCGGCCCATCGAAATCCTTCTCCTCACGTGCGCCCGAGGCGCGGGTTCTTCGTAGCGGGTGGTCGGGGCGATGACGCCGCCGTGATCGGTGCGGGTCAGATGGCGGTGCGGCCGCCGTCGGCGGCCACGACGGCGCCGGTCACGTAGCCGGCCTGCTCGCTGGCGACGAAGGCGATCACCTGCGCGACCTCGACCGGGTCGGCGGCGCGCTTCAACGCGGTCGTCAGGCCCATGCCCCCCACGTCCGGGCCCAGCGCCGCCACCACCTTGGAGGTGGTCATCGGCCCGGGCGCCACGGCGTTGACGCGCACGTTCGCGGTGGCGAACTCGGCCGCCCAGGTGCGGGTCAGGGACTCCAGCGCCGCCTTGGTGGCCCCGTAGACCGCCATCGGCGGCATGCCCAGCACGGCCGCGGTGGAGCTGACGTTGACGATGCTGCCGCCGCCGCGCGCGGCCATCTCCGGCGCGAGCCGCGCGACCAGGAGGAACGGTGCGCGCACGTTGACCGCGAAGGCGGCGTCGTAGTCGGCGATGTCCTGCTCGGCGGTCGAGCTGAACGGGACGATGCCGGCGTTGTTGACCAGGATGTCCACCGCCCCGGCGGCGTCGGCGAGCCGCTGGACGGCCTGCGGGTCGGCCAGGTCGGCGGGGACGAAGCGCACGCTCGCCGCAGCGGCGCCGGCTGTGCTGCGGACGTCGTCCACCACCTGCTCGCCGCGGTCCGGATCGGTGCCGGTGACGATCACCTCCGCGCCGCCGGCGGCCAGGAGCCGCGCGGTCGCGTGCCCGAGCCCGCCGAGGGCGCCCGAACCGGTGACCAGTGCCGTCTTGCCGGTGAAGTCCATGTGCTGCCGCCTCTCGTCCCGCCGGCACGCTCGCGCGGCCGACTTCTGTGCAGTCGTTCAATAAGTCGTCCGGGCATCACCGTACGACCTTTTGTGCAGCCGGTCAAAAAGTCCTAGGGTGGGGGGCATGGCACGGACAGGGCGTCCCCGCGCATTCGACAAGGACCAGGCTCTGGAGCGCGCGCTCCTGCTGTTCTGGTCCCGCGGCTACGGAGCGACCTCCGTTCAAGACCTTGTCGATGCGCTGGAGCTGGAGCGCGGCAGCCTGTACGGCGCCTTCGGCGACAAGCGGAGTTTCTACCTGGCGGCGGTCCGGCTGTACTGGGACATCTACGAGCGCCGGCTGGCCGAGGCGCTGGAGACCGGGCCGGTGCTGCCCGCGCTGCGGGAGGTGCTGGCCATCCCGACCCAACTGCAGGAGTACGCCTCCGACGTCGGCGTTCCGCAGGGGTGCATGATCGGCAACACCCTCGCCGAGCTGGTCCCGCAGGACGCCGAGGCCCGCGAGGTGGTGGCCCGCTCGAACGCCCGGTTCGTCCAGATCGTCGCCGACGCGCTGCGGCGCGCGCAGGCCGAGGGCGAGGTCACCCAGGCCGCCGACCCCGAGGATCAGGCGCGGCTGCTGCTGTTCACCGTCCAGGGCCTCTCCCTGGTCTCGCGCACCGGACTCGACACCGCCACCGCGCTCTCCGCCGTTGACGCCCTGCTGGACGCGCTCCGCGCCTGATCCGCAGAATCGACCGCTCCCCGTCCGGGGACTCGTCAACTGCTAGCGACCGATGGCGCAGTTGTCACGGGCGGATATGGAGCTGCCATCTCAAACAGATGACAATGTCTGTATGAGATCCGGTTCCTAGACGTCTGCGGGCTCGGCGACGCCGCCCAGGTTCGGCGCCCCGAGCGGGCTCGGCCCTTGGAGAGTGCGCATGAGGTACCTTGCGAGGCCCCGGCGTCGGTCGGTGTGGCCTGTCGTCCTGGTCCTGGTCGTGTCCGTGCTGGTGGCGGCCGCGCCCTGCACCGCCCACGCGGACGGATTCAGCGCGAAAGGACCCGTGGGGTGGGACACCCTGCGGCACCTGGAGCAGTTCGCCACCCTCCCGCAGGGCGTGCAGACCCGCCAGTTCTCCAGTTTCGACCGGGCGCAGAACAACAACGATTACAACCACTGCCTGCGCCACATCGACATCACCGGGTGCGTGATGGCCGAGGCGGACGGGCCGGGCGAGATCGATGCGATCTGGCTGACGTCGATGCTGATCTCCTATGGCGGCAACGACGTGGGCAACATCGTCGTCGTCCTCGACGGCAAGACCGTCCTCAATGCCGGCCTGTGGTCGGTCGTCAACGGCACCCTCGGAGCGCCGTTCGTCTACCCGCTGGTCGCCAACGCGAGCCAGAGTTCCGGCGCCGCCTACATCGGCGTTCCGATGACCTATCGCTCGTCGATGCTCGTCTACACCACCGGCACGACCGTTCCCGACTTCTTCCACGTGACCTACCGCGCGTTCGCCGACGCCGAAGGCGTCTCGACCTTCGACCCCGCCGACAAAGCGCCGGACGTCATCTCCAGGCTCCAAGCCGCCGGCACCTCCGATCCCAAGGCGGCCCAACCCGGCGCCACCACGACCCGGACGCCGTTCACCCTGGCGCCGGGGCAGTCGGTCGCCTTGGCCACGCTGCACGGCCCGGCATCCGTGTCGGCCGTCCAACTCGACCTGCCCCAGCTTGCGACCGCCTCCACCGGACGACTCGTCCTGACCACGGCGCGGATCCGGATCGAGGTGGACGGGCGGCAGACCGTGGACGCCCCCGTGGGGGAGTTCTTCGGCTCCAGCGGCGACCGAGGCTGGGTCGCAGCGCTAATGACGGGCCTTGACCCCGCCTCCGGCAGAGGGTCGTCCTGGTGGCCGATGCCCTTCGCCGACAACGCCACGCTCACGCTGTACAACGGCAGCGACAACCTCACCCTCACAGGCAACGCGGCGATCACCTCGGCACCCTGCCCCACGTGCGCAACGGCCCTGGCCGACGGCCGGATCGGCTACTTCCACGCCACATCGCACTCCGTCCCCGCCGCCGAGCAAAAGACCGGCCGCGACTACACGCTCCTCGCGGTCAGCGGCCACGGCAAATTCGCGGGCGTCGCGCTGGGCATGGCCGGACCCAGCACCGGCGCGTTCATGGAAGGCAACGAACGCGTCTACGTCGACGGCAGCCGCTCACCCAACCCCAACGGCACCGGGACCGAGGACTACTTCAACAGCGGCTGGTACTTCCGCAACGGCCCATACAGCATGCCCTTCACCGGAAACCCGGTGAACCAGACCGCGACCTCCGGATGCCCGTCCGACACGCAATGCGTCTCGGCCTACCGGCAAGCCATCACCGACGCCGTCCCGTTCACCTCATCTATCAACTACGGCATCGAACACGGCGGCACCGACAACATCGCCGCCGACTATTCCTCCACCGCGTTCTGGTACGGCGACACCCGCACCACCCAGCGCGTCAGCGACACCCTGGACGTCGCCGACCCCGCGAGCGAGACCGCCCACAACTACACCTCGGCGACCCCCGGCACCCCCGGCCGCCTCACCGACACCTACGAAGGCAACGACGGGACGCCCGAACCGGTGACGATGACCGGCCGCACCACCCGAGCACCGGTGACGTTCACGATGGCAGTCGACCCCGCCAACACCGGCGTCACCCTACGGCGCACCAGCGACCAGAACCTAGGCCCCCAGAAAGCCACCGTCACCGTCAACGGCGCCCCCGCCGGAACCTGGCTGGAACCACTCGCCAACCCCAACCACCGTCTACTCGACGACAACTTCCTCATCCCCCCGGCGCTGACCGCCGGACGACAACAGCTGACCATCACCCTCACCCCGGCCCCCGACGCCCCAGCGGCCTGGTCGGCCCTGCGCTACACGGCGCTGTCCCAGGTCCCGCCGTCTACCGACACCACCGCCCCCGCCGCCGCGTCCGACGTCGTCGCCCGCGCAACCACCACCACGTCCGCCCTACTGACCTGGCAACCAGGGACCGCCGATCACTATGCGGTCTACACCGCCCGGGGCACCGCCCCCACGATCTCCGCCGCCGACCTTGCCGGAACCACCCCGGTCCCCTCCTTCGCCCACGACGGACTGGACGCCGGCCAGACCTGGTACTACCGGGTCGTCGCCATCGACGCCGCCGGACACCAAAGCCCGCCTACGCCACCGGTCTCCCTGACGATCAGAGCACCAATCCAGCTCAACGCCTGGAGCCTCATCACGACAGCCAAGGGAACCGCACCCGCCACACCGCAGTTTTGGCCCATCTGGCCCGGCGGAGCCCAACTGCTGATGTCGGCCACCGCCCCCGGCCAGCACACCACCCTCACCTTCAACATCCCCGCTGCTGGCCGCTATGACCTGTCGGTCGTCCACTCCCTGGCACCCGACTACGGCGTGACCACCCTGGCGATCGACGGCACCCCGCTCGGCGCCCCCTTCAACGGCTACGCCCCCGCCCTCCAGGTCACCCCACCCCAGGACTACGGCCCGTTCACCCTGGCCGAAGGCCCGCACACCCTCACCCTCACCGCGACCGCCAAAGCCCCCTGGTCCACCAACCACTACGCCGGCATCAGCACCCTGACCTTCAGCCCCGCCAGCACCCCCACCTGACGCTCCCGCGGAACGACGCGTTCAGGAAAGTGCCTAGTCGCGGCTGCGAACAACCGATTCCTGGCGTGCGCTGACGCTGGCGTCGGAGTTCTTCGTGAACCGGACGATCAGGACGCGATCGCGGTCGGACGGCGCGGTCACCGCGAACGCCCGTCCCTGGTTCAGCCCGGGCGCCCGGAAGAGGACCCGGGACCCGAACGCCGTCCCCAGCATCGCGCAGCGCCGGTGCCCGTCCCGGTCGAACGGGTCGCGCTCGTGCCCCGTCGGCTGCAGCGCCTGATCGACCTTCCTGATGTCAGGCCGCGCCGCAGTCCCGACGTTGACGCTGTTCCACACATGAAACGCCACGTCCGAACAGACGGCCACCCTGCTCACGGCCTGGGGATCCGGATCCCCACTACCAGCATTGGCAACGCAACCCCCGACGACCAACACCCCGCATCCCACACCCCCAGCCCAGACGACCACCCCACCAACCCGCCTCCGACCCGCCCAGCCCACCGACCCTCCCCAACAAGACCGTCGTCATCGAGACACCAACCGCACCGGCCCGACCACCGCGCTGGCCAACACCCATTCGCCTCAACGCAGATCCACACCAGTCAGCTCAGATAGATGCCCCAGACCACCTGTTGGTTCAGAGAAAGCCCGACAGGTACCGCCGGGATGGCGAGCTAGGGACTGTCAATTTTTCGGTGTAAGTCGATCTTGGATGGGTTAGTTGTTCCTGGTCAGGCGGCCGTCGAAGTGGATGTCGAAGGCGTTGAGGGCCGGCTTCCAGCGGCGGACCCAGGCGCCACGGCCTTTGCCGGTGGGGTCCAGTCCCATGAGCGCCATGTAGAGGCATTTCATCGCGGCCTGCTCGGTCGGGAAGTGGCCGCGGGCGCTCACGGCCCGGCGGAGCCGGGCGTTGATGGACTCGATCGCGTTCGTGGTGGCGATGACCTTGCGGATCTCGACGTCGAAGGCCAGGAATGGCACGAACTCGGCCCAGGCGTTGGTCCACAACCTGACGATCGCGGGATACTTGCGCTCCCACTTCTCGGAGAACTCGGCGAACCGGTCGAACGCCGCGGCCTCGGTCGGGGCGGTGTAGACGGGCTTGAGATCCTTGGCGAGTTTCGACCAGTCCTGCCTGCCGGCATAGGCGAAGCTGTTGCGCAGCAGATGAACCACGCAGGTCTGCACCACGGTCTGCGGCCAGACCGCAGCAACCGAGTCAGGCAGCCCCTTCAGCCCATCACAGACCAGCATCAGGACGTCCTTGACACCGCGGTTCTTCAACTCGGTGAGGACACGCAGCCAGTACTTGGCGCCCTCACCGTCACCGTGCTCACCGGCCCACAGCCCGAGGAAGTCGCGCTGCCCGTCGACCGTGACGCCCAGGGCGAGGTAGATGGGGCGGTTGGCGACCTGGCCGTCCCGGATCTTCACCCGCAACGCGTCGATGAACACCACCGGATACACCTCGTCCAGCGGACGCGACTGCCACTCGGCCATGCCCTCCAGCACCCGGTCGGTGATCGCCGAGATGGTGTCCTTCGACACCGACGCGCCATACACCTCGGCCAGATGCGCCGAGATCTCACCCGTCGTGAGCCCCTTCGCGCTGAGCGACAACACCATGCCGTCGATCCCGTCCAACCGCCGCTGCCGCTTCCGCACGATCTGCGGCTCGAACGAGGCGTCCCGGTCCCGCGGCACCTCGATCTGGACCGGACCCGCCTCGGTCAGCACCGTCTTGGACCGCTTCCCGTTCCGGGAGTTCCCACTGCCGCGACCAGCGGCATCGTTTTTGGCATAGCCCAGATGAGCGTCCAGCTCGCCCTCAAGCGAAGACTCCAGCACCAGCTTGGTCAGCTGCTGCAGCAACCCACCCTCACCCGACACCGGCAGACCCTGCGCCTGCAACTGCGCCACCAGATCAGCAACCTGCCCAGCCACAGCCGAAGGCACCTCACCAGCGGACTCACCGCCATCAACCGGCTTGCTCACGTTCGTCACAGGTGTCTCCTACACCTCAGGAGTTACACCGAAATTTCTACAGTCCCGCGAGCCTACGAAGGGGAGTGACGAGCCTCGTCAACTCGCTCCACCGCGAGGTGGCTACGGTGAGGGATGGTTATGAGGTGCGGCATGCATGCATGCATGCATGCCCAAGAGTCCACCACCGCTGGCCCGCTCACGGCCGCGTCATCGGTCTAAGGGGGCCTCGCTGGAAGGCGGTGGCTGGTGGGGCGTTCCTGCGTGGGCTTCGGGGAGGCGGATCGTTACCAGGAGGCCGCCGGTTGGGCGGGGGGCGAGGTCGAGGGTTCCCTGATGGGCGCGGACGATGCTGTGGACGATGGCCAGCCCGAGCCCGACACCCGCGTGGCCGTCGGTGCGGGCGCGTTCGGCTCCGCGTTGGAAGGGCTCGGTGAGGGTTGGGAGGAGTTCCGGTGGGATCTGCTGGCCGGTGTTCTCCACCTGCAGCACGCTCGCGCCGCATTGGGAGGTGGTATGGACCCTCACCATGCCGTCGCTGGGCAGGTTGTGGACGATGGCGTTCTGGACGAGGTTGGTCACCATCTGCAAAAGGAGTTCGGCCGACCCGAGCGCGTGCGTTGCCTCTCCGGTGACGTGGAGGGTGATCTGGCGCTGTTCGGCGAAGGGGAGCAGCGTTTCGGTCGCCTCTTCGGCGATCAGGGACAGGTCGACGGGGCTGCGGGTGAAGCTCTTGCGGTCGGCGCGGCTGAGCAGCAGGAGGGCTTCGGTGAGGTCGATCGCCCGCGTGTTGACCGTCCGGAGGCGGTCGATCAGCTCCCTCTGCTTCTGGGTGAGATCGGCAGGCGCCACGTCGAGGAGCGCCCTGGAGATCGCCAGCGGGGTGCGCAGTTCGTGGGAGGCGTTGGCGGCGAAGCGCTGCTGCTCGGTGATGTGGGATTCGAGCTGTTCGAGCATGGTGTCGAACACGTCGGCCAGTTCGCGGAACTCGTCGCTGGGGCCTTTCAATCGGATGCGGTGGGACAGTGACCCGTCCGCGGCCATCCGGGCCGCTTCGGTGATCCGTGTCAGCGGTGCGAGCATCCGGCCGGCCAGGAGCCATCCGCCCACCAGGCCGAACACCAGGAGGAACGCCAGCGCCATGGCCGTGGCCGGGAGGAGGCGCAGCCGGACCGAGCGCGCCAGCCTGCCATCGGGAGCAGCGAGCGCCCACGGTGCGTACCGCACCATGTAGGCCCCGATCACCGCCAGCAGGATCGCGCCGGCGAACATGAGGAAGCCGGCGTAGCTGAGGGTGAACTTCAGCCGAGCGCTGAGCCCTGGGCGTCTGGTCATTCCGGCCGCGTCCCGCCCCGGACGGCCTCGGGCGGGGACGGCTCGTCCTCGACGATCAATGCGCGCATGCCCGGAGCCTAAACACCCAGGGATATCGCCGACATATGCGAAACCGGCCCCCATGAGCGCACCGACCGGACGGGCCCGCGAGGGGGCTGGGCGGTGCAGGCGTGCGTTGGTCAGTTGAGGGCGATCAGGTCGAAGGGGTCGCCGCCGGAGCCGCTCCCCTTGGCGGAGAAGGAGGGGAAGTCGGTGTTCCCGCCGTTGGCGAGCCAGGTCATGTTTCCCTGGGCGTTGACGACGGTCCCGTTGGGGCGCTGCTTGAAGGCGATGAGGTTCCGGAGCTTGTCGTTGGCCGGGTTGGTGCAGGCCTTCCCGGAGGCGACGCTGGAATCGATGAACGGGAAGATGCAGTACCCGTCCTCGCCGAACACGGTGCCGTAGCCGCCTGCGTCGACCGCGCGGCGCTCCCAGCGCTGGGCGGCGTTGTTCGGGTCGCAGGCGCTCAGCCGGATCGAGTGGGCGGCCTTGTTCAGCGTGGCGCACAGCGTCTTGCCGTTGCCGAAGGTGTGCCTGATCTGGAACGGCGTGTTCAGCGGTGGGAACTGTGTGGTGGCGCGGGCCGCCGACGCTCCCGCGGCCGCGTGGTGGGTCGAGGCGGTCGCGGCCCCGGCACCGGCGAGCAGGGGCGCGGACGTCGCGCAGATCACGGCGGTGCGGGCGACGCTGAGAGCCTTCACATGCACGAGGGAAATCCTCCTGTCGGTAGAGGAGTCGCAGTGGGCGGACCCGAGACTCACTTGTCCGATGGTCGCATACCGTAATCGGACTATTACAATTTGCTTCACGGTGTGTCCCATGTGCTGGCCGTGCCCTTGGCCAACGGCGTCGCCGGCTTGCGCGCGTCACCGGCGAAGGGTGGGGGTCCCCTTGCCTGGGGTCAAGATCTACTTTGCTCGGGGGCGGGCACCCAGGAGGTGTGGCGCGAGAACCCTCGGACGGCGAAGTCGAGCGAGCGATGCAGCTGCTGCCCAAGCTCGGGCAGGAGATGTTCACCGCCGGCTCGGAAACACGCACGATCATCACCGCGCTCACCGCCGTCGCCGGACGGCTGGGCCTGCGGGGCCTGGTCGTCGACCCGATGGGCCGCTCGCTCGCCCTGACCTACCGGGAACGCCACAAGCCGCCTTACACCCTGGTCCAGGTGAACCCGGTGACCAGCGACCGCGACCTGTCGAAGCTGTGCGTCACCCACCGGCTGGTGGAGGATCTGGTGCACGGACGGGTCGACCCGGTAGAAAGCATCACCGAGCTCGACCGCCGGCTCAAGGCCCGGTCCCAGGTGCCCGGATGGGCGCGGCTGCTCGGCGGGATGGTCCTGGCGATGGCCATCTACCTGCAAGCGGGCGGACCAGCCGCCGGACTCGTCGTACCGGCGGTGTTGCGGATCCTGGTCGACCGGGGCGGCGAGCTGCTTCACCAGACCAAGCTCCAGGCCTTCTATGCCACCGTGGGACAGGCGATGTTCATCGCCGCGTCCGGTGCGGCGCTCGTCCACATCGGGCTCCCGGCCGCCTGGGTGACCGCGGCCGTCGCGGCCAACCTGGTCCTGCTGCTGCCGGTCCTGGCGGTGGTGTCGCTCACCGAGGACACCGTGTTCGGCTACCCGCTCACGGCCACCTACCGCGCGGTCATCGTGATCCGGACGATCTTCGCGCTGACCGGTGGCATCGCGGTCGTCAACTCCCTGAGCCCCACCGCCCAAGGCCTCCGGCACAGCCTGGCCCACCTGGAGTTCTCCCCGCTCCCGCTCGCGCTGACGCTGCTGGCCGCCGCGATTGGGGCGGCCGGCAACGTCGTCCTCGCCGGTGGGGGACCGGACCTGCTCCTCGGCGGGATCGGGGCCGGGGTGCTCGCGGCGGCGGTGAAGGGGATCTGCCACCAGCAGCTGTCCATGCCCGCTCCGGTCGCCGTGCTGATCGCCGCGACCGTCCTCGGCCTCGTCGCCGGCTGGGTCGGCGGCAAACGCGACCGCCCCGCCACCGCCATGATCATCCCTGGCGTCACCGCGGCCTTGCTCCCGAGCACGGCGGTCGTCACCGCCCTGCTGCGCTACGGGCAGCAGACGGGCGTTTTCCACGCCTACCAGCAGGTCCTCATCACGACCGCGACGATCGGCGTCGGCGTCGTCCTCGGCACCACCCTCAGCCGCCGCCCCCTCACCTGAGCCACTTGGGGCTGGCCCCGTCCGGGCAGGGATTCCTTACTCGCGTGACAACAGGTCAATCGGTCGTGCTGGCGTGGGCGGCGATGACTCGCCAGCCGTGCGTGTCGTCGTGGAGCCAGGTACGGGTGTAGCGCATCCTGGCCGCGAACGGCGTCCCGGAGATGGTCCCTTCGACGGTGCCGAGAAACCACGTCACGCCAGTGCGGCCATCGGCGAGCACGGTCAGCTCCTCCTCGGCCAGCCTGGTCACCACCTGCGCCCGAGTGCGGTGCAGCTCCAGGTCGTCCGCCTTGGTCTGGACGTTCGCACCGAAGGTGAAGATCAGCCGGTCGTCCAGCAGCCGGTCCAGCGCCTCGACGTCCCCGGCGAGCTGCGCGGCCTGAAGTCGGTGCTCGGCGTCCCGCAAGTCCTCCATGAGCCCCACCCTCCCAGCCGGCGCCGTACGCGCGCCAGGACGTTCACGCTCGGCTGATCTTGGGGATCAGCCGAGCGCCCTCGGGGTGTCCTTGCTCGCGCCGGACCGCCGTGCGGTCATGCCGTCGCTCCGTTGCCGTAGACGGGTTCCCACATGGCCTGCCGGACGGCTTGGCCGGGATCGGACGGCTTGCCGGTGGCGACGCCGTCGCTGACCGCCGCTTCGACCACGGATGCCGCGGTGATCGCCGAGGACTCGCGCAGATCGTCCACCGGCGGCAGCAGGGACGCGCCCCGCGCGCCGATGTCGACCTGGTCGGCGACCGCCCGGGCAGCGGCGGACAGCATCCGATCGGTCACCTTCGACGCGCCGGAGACGATCGTGCCCAGGCCCAGTCCGGGATACAGCAGTGCGTTGTTGGCCTGCGCGATCCGGTAGGTCACCCCGTCGTGCTCGACGGGCGGGACGGGGATGCCGGTGGCGACCAGGGCCTTCCCCTTCGTCCAGGCGATGATGTCGGCCGGCATGGCCTCGATCCGCGAGGTCGGGTTGGACAGGGGGAGGATGATCGGGCGTTCGGCGCCCCGGGCCATGGCCTCGACGACCTCGCGGGTGAACGCCCCGTGCACGGCTGAGGTGCCCACCAGGATCGTCGGCTTGACCTGCTTCACAGTTTCCAGAAGGGAGATCGCGCCGTCGTCCCGCGTCCAGTCGGCGACCTCCGCCGGATCGCGCGCGTAGGACTGCTGGAAGTCACGCAGGTCAGGCGTGTCGCGGGTGAGCAGGCCCGGCTTGTCGATCAACCAGACCTGGGACGTGGCCTGCTCGCGGCTGCCGCCGTCCCCGGCCATGGCATCGCGCAGCTGGTCGGCGATGCCGACTCCGGCGGTGCCCGCGCCGAAGACCACCACCTTCTGCTCCCGCATCGGCGCGCCGCTGACCTTGATGGCCGACAGGACCGCGGCCAGAACGATCGCACCGGTGCCCTGCATGTCGTCGTTGAAGATCCGGTAGCCGCCGTAGGTCTCCAGGATCCGCCGGGCGTTGCTGGGGCCGAAGTCCTCGAAATGCAGCAGCGCACGCGGGAACATCGCCGAGACCGTCCGCAGGTAGGTCTCGATGAACGCGTCGTAGTCGGCGCCCCGGACTCTGGGATGCCGGTTACCCAGGTACAGCGGATCCTTCAGCAGCTCCTCGCGGTCGGTTCCCACATCGAGGGACACCGGCAGGGTGCGGGCCGGGTCGATGCCGGCTGCCGCCGAGTAGACCGCCAGCTTGCCGACCGCGATCTGGATGCCGCCCACGCCCCAGTCGCCGATGCCCAGGATCTGCTCCGCGTCGCTGCACACGACCAGATCCACGTCCTCGGGCCCGAGGTGAACCGTGGCGAAGGCCTTCTCGACGTCCTCGGCCCGGTCGATGGACAGGAAGAGGCCGCGCGGGTTGCGGTACTCATGGGAGTACTTCTCGATCGCCTCGCCCACCGTGGGGTCGTACACCACCGGCAGCAACTCCCCGAGGTGATCGGTGAGCACCTTGTAGTACAGGGTCTCGTTGCGGTCGTGGAGCTGCTCCAGATACACGTTCTTGGCCAGGTCACTGCCTTGCGCCTGCAACTGCTGGTACGCGCGCTGCGCCTGCTGCTCCAGCGTCAGCACCGCGGACGGCAGGCGCCCGGTCAAACCCAGCTCGTCCCGGTCCGCCTGCGTGAACCCCACTCCCCGGTTGCGGAGTGGATCATTCAGGACGCGTGGAGTGGCCGGAGTCCGCCCGGCGTGCCTGGCCATCATCGCTCTCCCGAACCGTCCCACGTCCCATGGCCATCGACCTGCTGGGGCATTGAAACCGACGATGGCACGGACCACGTGATTGCGGCTCCCTCAAGAAGCCATATTCGGGTCAACTGCGCGCGCGTGCAGATCCCCGCAGGCCGGCTCAGACTGCGCGGACGTCGGCGAGTCGCTTGGCGCCGAACGGGTCGGTGCCGGTGGGGTCCCAGCAGACGGCCGCGTCCAAGGCGGCCTTCGCCTGCGCCGCGATGTCGTAGGCCTCGTCGTCCAGACCGGCGGCGTTGTGCGGCAGCGCCAGGTCCAGGTCGGGGACGTCGAGGTGCGCCTCGTCCCAGTCGATCAGCGTGACGCGATCGGCGGTCATGCGGATGTTGCCCGGATTGGGATCGCCGTGGACGACCGACATCCCGCGACCGTCAAGGCGCGCCCATGCTGCCCGGCAGCGCTCGACCCCCTCAGCGGGCATCGCGCCCAGATCGACCCGCGTCCCGGACTCGGCGTGCAGCAGGTCGGTCGAGGAGCGCCAGCCCGGCCGTTGCGGCCACCCGCGGGTCAGTTGGTGCAACTGGCGCAGAGTGTCGGCGACACGCCGCCAATCACCCGCAGACTCCGGCGGCCGCCCCTCCACGTAGGACATCACCACCAGCCCGTCGGCGAAGTACCGTCCCTCGGTGGTCGGCAGCGGCACCGGCACCGCCATCCCTTGCCGGTGCAGATGAAGCAACAGGCCGGTCTCCCACGCCAGATCAGCGTCGCTGCGCCGCCCGAGCCGACCGACCGCACGGCGCCCGTCGACCCGCACGCTCCACACCTGGTTGAGGCCGACCCCGCCCGCGAGCGGCTCCCCACGCACAACCCCCTCGCCCCACTGCCCAAGCGCCTCCCACCCCACCCCCACATCCTCACAGACCCACGAAAAGCCTTCAACGAGAATGCTCATCGCAGAAGCAACGGAAGCCGAGTACACAAGAAAGCTGAACCTCGACATGCAGAGGCAGGCGAGGCTCGTCATGTGCCGTTGCGGGCGGGTTTAGGGAGGGCGGGTGCCGGAGTTGCGGTGTGAGGCTGTGCGCTGGGTGGACGAGGCGGCGTGGCCTTACTTCATCGAGGTTCAGTTCGTCGATGCCGCGGGGCGGCGATGGTCCTTGATCGACAAGTGCGTGATCTTCGATCCGGGGCTGACCCCGGCTACGGACTTCCCGGTCGAGGTCACCGTGAGGTGTGAGATCCGCGGAGAGGTCGCGGCGGCCGCCGGTGATGCGGTCGTGGAAATCTCCACCTCCTCACCGGACGCAGTACAGACGCCAGACGGGCGAGATGTCTTCAGCGTGAGGCGCAGCCAACTCGTCCTGTGAGGACGAGTTCTCGCAACCCGGGGGCCTGAAAGTGGGAGGGGATGGCCGAACCGCCGGCTTGGGGTGTCTCTGGGGGGCTTTGCCGGCGGTGGCCTGGGAATCAGTCAGGGGTGTTGGTAGGTGGGGTAGGTCAGGTAGCCCTGGTTGCCGCCCTGGTAGTAGGTGGTCTCGTCGGCGGGGGTGAGGGGGGCGCCGATGCGTAGGCGTTCGACCAGGTCGGGGTTGGCGAGGAAGGCGCGGCCGAAGCTGATCAGGTCGGCGCCCAGGCCGAGCCAGCGGTCGGCGGTGGCGCGGTCGGTCTGGTCGGGGCCCATCGGCAGTACCGGGTTCATGATGAGCGTGCCCGGCCAGGCGCGGCGGAGCGCCAGCAGGGTCGGCTCGTCGGCGGTCGCCTCCACGTGGATGTAGGCCAGGCCGAGGTCGGCGAGCTCGCCCAGGAGCGCGGTGTACAGCTCGACCGGGTCGTCCTCGGCCACGCCCCAGAACGTCCCGTCGGGGGAGAGGCGGATTCCGGTCCGGGACGCGCCGATCGCCTCGACCGTGGCGGACGCGGCCTCGACCGCGAACCGGATCCGGCCCTGCACCGAGCCGCCGTACCGGTCGGTGCGCAGGTTGGCGTTGGACGACAGGAACTGCGAGATCAGGTAGCCGTTCGCGCCGTGCAGTTCCACTCCGTCGAAGCCCGCTTCGATCGCGCGGCGCGCGGCCTCGGCGTAGGACCGGGCGTGCTCGGGCACCTCGTCGGTCTCCAGTGCGCGGGGGACCGGCGTGGGCTGCGGACCGTTCGGGGTGAACACCTCGCCGACGGCGGGCACGGCCGACGGGCCGACCGGCTGCATTCCGGTGGTGTCGGCGTGCGAGACGCGTCCGCCGTGCATGAGTTGCGCGAAGATGCGTCCGCCGTTGGCGTGCACGGCGCCCGTCACCTGCCGCCAGGACGCCGCCTGCTCGTCGGTGTGCAGGCCGGGCGTGCCCGGGTTCGACTGCCCGACCAGGCTCGGCTGGACGCCCTCTGAGACGATCAGCCCGGCGGTGGCCCGCTGCGCGTAGTAGGCGGCCATCGAGGCGGTGGCCAGCCCGCCGGACGCGGCGCGCACCCGCGTCATCGGGGCCATCACCACCCGGTTCGGCAGCGTGAGCTCGCCGAGCCGGTAGCCGCTGTGCAAGGACACCTCTGGAGTGGACGGGGCAAGCGTGGTCATCGGGCGGTCCTTCCTCGGGAGTTGGGGGACCCGCCGTTCCGGGTCCGACGTCGGCTACGCTAAAACCTGACATTGACGTCAGAGGCAAGGTGTGTGGCGGAGGTCACGACCGGAAGGGGGCCCATGCGGATCGGTGAGCTGGCCGAGCGCGCCGGAGTGAGCGTCCGGTCGCTGCGCTACTACGAGGAGCAGGGCCTGCTGGCCAGCGTCCGCAGCGCCAGCGGCCAGCGCCACTACACCGAGGCGCAGGTGGCGCGGGTGCTGTTCATCCAGCGCCTGTACGCGGCGGGACTGTCCAGCCGCACGATCGTCGAGCTGCTGCCGTGCGTGGACGCGCCGAGCGAGGAGCACGCGTTGGACGCGCTGGACCGGATGGCGCAGGAACGCGCCCGGCTCGACGCGCACATCACCGAGCTGGCCCAGACCCGCGATGCGCTCGACGAGGTGATGGCCGGCGCCCGCAAGGCCCTCGCCGTCCTGCGCGAGCAGCCGAACCCGGCCGTCGAGCCGTCCAACCGCGAGCCGTCGCGCGAGGCCACGCCCGCCGCGAACGCGCATTGAGATGTTCTGCGGCCAGGCGCTCTTGGTGAAGAGCCATCCGCGGCCCTTGCGGGTGCAACGGCGGTGGTAAGCGAGGCGCCGCAGCGGCCTAGGGCCTGAAGCGATGGCGGGTGGGTGTCAGGAGAGCGAAGACGGTGGCGGCCGTCAGGCCGTAGACCAGGTGAGCGGTGAGGTCCTTGGCCAGCGTCGTCCGGTCGTAGTCCTCGATCGGCTTGTACAGGCCGGTCGGCGGCAGGACGAGGTAGCCGGTCATCCACACGGTCGCCCCGAAAGGCAGGCCGAAGGCGATGCGCGGACGCGGGGTCGACCCGGCGACCAGGCCGTAGGGGACGCCGCCGACCGTCCCGTACGTCCAGTGGGTGAGGTTGCCGACGGGCCGGGCCAGCCGGTCGGGCAGGGGCCGCTGCAACAGGCCCTCCACCACCCGCCGTCCGATCTGCGCCGGGACCGGGGCGTTCCTCCAGTCGTGCACCGACGCGGACGACTCGAAGGGGACGAATCCCTGCTCGCCGCCGCCGCGCCGGTAGCGCAGGTACAGCAGCACGTCCATCGCCAGCGTCCCCGCGGCTCCCGCGAGCAGTCCGCGGACGGCGGCGCCCAGCGGCGTCATCCTCCCCATCAGTGCGGCGGGTCGGGTAGGGCGCCGAGGAAGTCGGCGCTGGGCACGTAGAAAAGGCCGCCGGTGACTGCGGTGGAGAAGTCGAGGATGCGGTCGTGGTTGCCGGGCGGTTCGCCGACGAACATGCGGTGCAGCATCCGTTCGGGCACGGCCGGGTCGGCGGCGTAGCCGATGTAGTAGGTGCCGAACTCGCCGCGTCCGACCGCGCCGAAGGGCATGTTGTCGCGGACGATGTCGTGCTCGACGCCGTGGGAGTCGACGACGGTGTTCACCGCCACGTGCGAGTCGGGCTTCTTGTCGTCCAGTTCGATGTCGTCGAGCTTGGTGCGGCCCATCGCCGCTTCCTGCGCCTCCACCGACAGGGCGTTCCAGCCGTCCAGGTCGTGCAGGTACTTCTGGACGATCACGTAGCCGGCGCCGTCGGCGTCCAGCGCCGAGGACACGGCCGCCTGCCCTGTCGGGTTGGCGGTGCCGTCGACGAAGCCGAGCAGGTCGCGCTGCTCGAAGGAGCGGAAGCCGTCGACCTCGTCCACCACCCGGCAGTGCGGACCCAGCCGCTTGACGACCTGGGTGGCCAACTGGAAGCACAGGTCGGCGCGTTCGGCGCGCAGATGGAACAGCAGGTCGCCGGGGGTGGCGGGGGCGTGGTGCACTCCGCCGTGCACCTCCCGGAACGGGTGCAGATGGGCGGGAGGCTTGGTGGCGAACAACCGCGGCCACACCTCGGCGCCGATCCCCACCACGCAGGTCAACCCCCCGCCGGGGACGCGGAATCCGACCGCCTTGCACAGATCGCCGACCCCGGCGAGGACGTCGCGGGCGGCCTTCTCGCCGCCCGAGCCCACGGTGACGGTGAGGAAGCGCGCCGCGCTGCTGAGTCCGCTCAAGACCGCCTGTGGCGTTCCAGTCATGCCGGAAATCTTCCCCAGCGCCTCGGCGGCGAGGGGCGAGCGCAGGTAAAGACCTGGACAGGACGATCCCACCCGATTTTCTGCCGAGTAACAGGGGCGGTCGCGCGGCGCGCGGGCGGCCAGGGTTAGGGCCCGGAAGCTGCGGGGACACCTGCCGTGGGGCTGGGACACGACCGGCACGGATGCCGCGGTCGGCACACAAATCGAAGGCACAGACGAGCCTGGTATCAGGGACGGGCCGCAAGCACCACAGGGACGGGGGCTCTACCGATGGCGCATCACCACAAGCAGAACCAGCAGGTCGAAGGCGATCCCGACACCGGGCACAGCGACGGTCTTCCGCTGCGTCCCGACGAGGAGCGGCTGCAGGAACGCACGCAGGTCGACCGCGCCCAGGCGGGACTGCCGATCGAGCACGACGAGTCGGACGCCGAGGTCCGGGCCGAGGCCGATGAGGCGGCCGAGGCGACCCGGGCGGCCGAGGACGACGCGCGCGACCGCGGAGACGACTTCCCGCCGACGCGCTACGACGGCTGACGCGAGACCGCGGCGGTGGCCGGACCGTCGTCCCTCGACTTCAGGTCCGAGCCGCCGCCCCACCCCCACCTGAGCCAGCCTGGACCGACCAAGCCGTTCGTCCACAAGCCCAATCCCTCAAGCGCGGCCCGCCTAGACCCCTGAGAGCCGCGCCCGGCCCCCCCGTCCACGCCCTCACCGACACCCCAGCTCGCGGATCCGAGCGCTCGCACGGTGTGGCTCCGGCGTCGTGAACCGCCTGGTCAGGACAATGCTCAGGTGGACCAGTTGGTGTTGGTGTTCCTGATGGCCTTGGCCGCGATCCTGGCCGAGCCGCTAGGCCGCCGGATCGGCGTGGCCTCGCCGGTGCTGATGACGTTGTTCGGGCTCGTGCTCGCGCTGGACCCGGACATCCCCGACATCCACCTCAAACCTGAACTGATCCTGCCGCTGGTGCTGCCGCCGCTGCTGCACGCCGCGGCGCGGCGGACCTCCTGGCGGCAGTTCGCCTCGAACTGGGCGCAGATCACCCGGCGGGCCTTCCTGCTGGTGATCGTGACCGCGGTGGCGGTCGCGTGGGCGTTCCACTCCTGGTATCCGGCCCTTCCGCTGGCGGCGGCGGTCGCGCTCGGCGCGATGGTCGCCCCGCCCGATCCGGTCGCCGCGATCGCGCTCGCCTCGCGGCTGGGCCTGCCCCGCAGGCTGACCTCGGTGCTGGAAGGCGAGGGCCTGTTCAACGACGTCACCGCCGTGGTCATCTACGCCGGCGCGGTGGAGACGGTGCTGGCCGGCGCGTTCTCCGCCAAGCAGACGCTGATGGAGCTGGCGACCGCGGCCCTGGTCGCGATCGGCGTCGGCCTGGCGCTCGGCTGGGGGACCGCGTGGCTGATGAGACACCTGCGGGACACGTCCGGCAAGGTCGCGCTCAGCCTGCTCGTCCCGTTCGGCGCCTACAGCCTGGCCGACGCCTGGCGCGGATCGGGCGTGCTGGCCGTCCTGGTGTGCTCGCTGTACCTGAGCGAGGCGGCCACCTCCTACGGGGACCGCGCCTTCCGAGTGGTCAGCGACGCGTTCTGGGAGATCATCGAGATGCTCGTCAGCGGGTTCGCGTTCGGGCTGATCGGCCTGGAGCTGGCCACGGTGCTGCACGAGGTCGGGTCGCGCTGGCCGCGGATGCTCGGCAGCGCCGCCGTGGTGATCGCGGTGGTGGTCGGGGTCCGGCTGGTATGGCTGCTGGGCACCTGGTGGCTGTTCGCCCGGCGCCGCACCGAGCCCGACGGCCCGCAGAACTGGCGCGAGACGATCGTGACGTGGTGGGCGGGCATGCGCGGCGTCGCGACCGTCGCGCTGGCGCTGGCGCTGCCGTTCACCCTGGACGACGGCGCGCCGTTCCCCGGACGCGCCGAGATCCTGTTCATCGCCTTCGCCGTGGTGCTGTTCACCCTGCTCGTCCAGGGGCCGACGCTGCCGCTGGTGGTGCGGTGGACGTGCGTCCACGCCAACACCCAGCGCGAACGCGACCTGGAGTTGCAGCTGTGGCACCTGGTCCGCCAGGTGGAGCTGGAACGCGCCGAGGTGCTCGCCTTCCAGGAGAACCTGTCCACCGACACCTACGAGCAGCTGCGCGACCTGGTCCAGCGGCGGCTGGCGCGGGCCTACCCCCACGTCCACGAGGACGACCCGGACGGCGACGACGGCAAGCAGGCCGAGCGGAGCAGGCTCCTGCGCCGCCTCATGACCGACATCGTCTCCACCGGCCAGCAAGAGCTGCTGGCCATGCGCAGTTCACCCACCATGCCGCCCGACCTCGTCGACCGCGTCCTGCACCACCTCGACGTCTACGGCGGCCCACCCCGCTGACACCTGCCCTCGCTGGCCCCCGCGCGGGCCCCCAACGGCCGCACAATTGCGCAGGTCCCCAACGGCCGCACAATTAGGCGTGACCCGGCCGACAACCGGCCCCCGCAGTGGGAACCTGATGTCCATGACGCAGAGCAGCGGCGCTGTGACCCAATGGGGATGGGCCCGAAGCAGCACGCGACACGAACCGACCGCCTTCATCGGACGCGCCGCCGAACTGGCCGCGGTCGCCGAAGCGGTGCAGCACGCGCGCATCCTCACCTTGACCGGCCCCGGTGGCGTGGGCAAGACGCGCATCGCCGTCCGCGCGGCGCATCAGCTGGCGACCGCTTTCCCCGACGGCGTCAGCATCACCGAACTGAGCGGGCTGGGCGACGGGGAACTGCTCCCTAACACCGTGGCCTCGGCCGTGGGGCTCCCCGAGGTCGCCGCCCTGCCGCCGATGGACCAGCTGATCGAGCACTTCGCCGACCGCAGGGCGCTGCTGCTGCTGGACACCTGCGAGCACCTGGTCGACGCCGTGGCCATGTTCGCCGACATCCTGCTGCACAACTCGGCCCGCCTGGTGCTGCTGCTCACCAGCCGCCAGCCGGTCGCGCTGCCGGGCGAGGTCGTCCTGGCCGTCCCGCCGATGCCCATGCCCGAGCCGGACGCGCAGGACGACGCGAACGACACCGTCGCGCTGTTCCTCGCCCGCGCCAAGGCGGCCCGGCCGTCCTTCCGCCTGGACGAGGACAACCGCGCGCAGGTCAACGCGCTGTGCCGCCGCCTGGACGGCATGCCGCTGGCGATCGAGCTGGCCGCCGTCCGGCTCCGCACGATGCCGCTGGAGGAGATCCTGCAGCGCATCGACAACCGCTTCCAGGTCCTGACCGGCGTCCGGTCGGCGCAGGCGCGGCACCAGACGCTGCGCGCCACCATCGAGTGGAGCCACGAGCTGTGCACCCCGCCCGAGCGGGAGCTGTGGGCGAGGCTGTCGGTCTTCGCCGGCGGCTTCACCCTGGCCGCCGTCGAGCAGGTCTGCTCCGGCGAGGGACTGGACGCCCCGGACGTGGTCGACCTCCTGATGTCGCTGGTGGACAAGTCGGTCGTCCAGCGCCTGGAGGGCGGGGCCGAGCAGCGCTACCGGATGCTCGACACCATCCGCGAGTACGGTGCGGAGCGGCTCCGGGCGAGCGGACGCGCCGACGCCTGCGCGCGGCGCCACCTGGAGTACTTCGTGCGGCTGGCCGACCGCGCGGGCCAGGAGTGGTTCGGCGACGACCAGATCGAATGGGGCCGGCGGCTCGCGGCCGACCTGGACAACTTCCGGATGGCGATGGGGTTCGCCATCGCCCATCCCCGCGACGACGAGGCGCTATTGCTGGTCAACGGTCTGTGGGGGCTGTGGCTGAGCACCAGCCGGCTCACCGAGGGACGCCGCTGGATCGCCAAGGCCGTGGACGCCGACCCCCGGTCGACCCTCGAACGCGGCAAGGCCCTGTTCCTCGACGCCTACTACGCCCTCCTGCAGTCCGACCCGGCCGCCGCCGAGGCACTCCGCCGATGCCGCGCCGCCGCCGAGGGCCTGGGCGACGACTTCCTGCTCGCCCGCACCGCCGGCCTGGAGTGCCGCGCGATGGTCATGTGGGGTGAGGACCCGGACCTGACCGTCCGGTCCTACCAGCGCGCCCGCGAGCAGATGACCGCGACCCAGGACGTGTTCTTCCTGGCCGCCGGCTACACCCAGACCGCGGCCCTGTTCACCGGACAGGACGAACCCGACCGAGCCCTGGAGGAGGTGGAGCAGGGCCTGCGGCTGCTGTCCCACATCCCCCACGAACGCTGGCTGCGCACCTACCTGCAAAGCATGCAGGTGGCATCCCTGTGGGCCCTCGGCGAAGGGCAACGCGCCCGCGAGCTGGGCCAGAGCGTCCTGCCGTCCATCGTCGAGCAGGGGCACACCATGGGCATCGCCGCCATGGTGGAGTTCCTGGCCTGGGTCGCCCAGGGCGAGGACGAGCCGGAACTCGCCGCGACCCTCCTCGGCGGAGCCGCCCCCCTCTGGCACAAGGTCGGCACCATCACCTGGAACGAGCCAGGCATGACCCGCCTGCACCGCGACGTCGAGAACGGCCTCATGCGAACCCTGGGAGCCGAACTGTTCACCCAGAACTACACCCGGGGAACGCACCTGCCCCTCCAGCAGCTGATCGACCTGGCCGGCGGAACCACCCACACCCGTCCGGCCGAACCCCTCGCCCGCGACGACGACCCCGGCCCCCTCGCCCCCCTCACCCCCCGCGAACGCCAGGTCGCCCACCTCATCGCCGACGGCCTGTCCAACCGCCAGATCGCCGAACGCCTGGTCATCTCCAAACGCACGGCCGACGCCCACGTCGAACACATCTTCACCAAACTCGGCTTCAACGCCCGCAGCCAGGTAGCCACCCTGATAGGCACCCTGAAACCCCAATGACCCCGCACCCCCCGGCCGGATCCAGGGAAGAGGTCACCGCGCGTGGAGTGGCACGCGACCGAGAGGGGGAAGTAACAATGAGTGACCATCCTGAACGAGACCTACACCCTGTCCAACGGCGTCCAGATCCCCAGGCTCGGCCTCGGCACCTGGCTCATCGACGACGGAAAGGCCGCTAAGGCCGTCCGCGACGCAGTCGAGATCGGCTACCGCAACATCGACACCGCGCAGGCCTACGGCAACGAGCGCGGCGTCGGCGAAGGCGTGCGCACCGCGGGGATACCCCGCGACGAGCTGTTCGTGTCCACGAAGCTGGCCGCCGAGATCAAGGACCACGACCGGGCGGCCGCCGCGATCGACGGGTCGCTGGACGACCTCGGGCTCGACTACATCGACCTGATGCTGATCCACAGCCCGCAACCGTGGGACGACTTCCGCGGCGGCGACTACACCGAAGGCAACCAGCAGGCCTGGGCCGCGCTGGAGGAGGCGCACAAGGCAGGCAAGATCCGCTCGATCGGCGTCTCGAACTTCCTGGAAGAGGACCTGGACGGCATCCTGCAGGACGCGGCCGTCACCCCGCACGTCAACCAGCTGCTGGTGCACGCCGGCAACACGCCCACCGACCTCCTGGCGTACTGCGAGGACAGGCAGATCCTCGTCGAGGCCTACTCACCCATCGCGCACGGCGAAATCCTGGAGAACACCCAGCTGGCGGAAATGGCGGACAAGTACGGCGTCACCGTCCCTCAGCTGTGCATCCGCTACACGCTGCAGCTGGGCACCGTGTCCCTGCCCAAGACCGCCAACCCCGAGCACATGCGCTCCAACGCCGAGGTCGACTTCGAGATCTCCGAACCGGACATGGCAACCCTGCAGAACCTGCACGCCCAGAACTACGGCGACTCCAGCGCCTTCCCCGTCTACAGCGGCAAGTGACCACTACACCCAAAGAGGCCCCGCCCAGTCATCGCCGGTCGGGGCCTCTTGCCGCTGTTGAGCAGCCTGACCGCTCAGTTCGTCGAGGTCGCTCGCGCTGGCGGGGCTGCGGGAGTGGGCTTTAGCAATATACGTGGGCGCGGACGACGATGTTGGTGTTGTCCAGCGTCCTCTGTGACCACGGCGCGGTGTAGTCCCAGGTGCCGTCCTTGTAGTACACGGTGAAGCCGTTGCCATTGGCGATGGCATAGCTGTAGTGGTCGTAGACCGCGTTGTCGCCGCACTGTTCCATATTCCACCAGGGGTCGTCGGTGTTGGCCGCCAGGCGAATGCAGGCACGGCCGTACTCGCAGCCGAAAGACCAGGCCATGGGGCGTGCCGGTGAGGCTGAGGCCTCGGAGGGGGCGGCGAGCAGACCGGCTGTGGAGGCGAGCATCGTGGCGCAGGCGAGAGTTTTTCCGAGGCGGCTGAGCATGGTTGCGAATTCCCTCTCGTTGGGAGGACGGCACGGGGGAGCGCGGCATTTGCCGCATTGCCGTGTTTTCGTCCGAGACATTACACCATCGCTGCGACGGAACGCGGAACGATAAAGCGACATCGAGAAACAAAAGGGATTAATTGGTCAACACCAATGGTTTCTAGAAGGGGCGCTGACCTGCCCAAACCGTTCGGGAAGAGGTTTTTGGGATCGGAGTGCCTCCCCTGGTCGCGGACGGGGCGGTGACGGCCTCCGTGTGGCGCCTGCGGGGTTGAGCGGCGTGCTCGTCCGTGGTCGAGCGAAGGGCAAGCCGATCGAGGATCCTGAGCGGCTTGATGAGCGTCGCGCTGCGGTTGGGCTTGGTTTGCAGGCCGACTATGACCGGACGATGCGTGAGGTGGACCGCTGACCGGGGTGTGCGGTGGCGTGGGGCGGGTTTTCCCGGGTGGGGCTGTTGGCGCTCTGGGTCAGGGGGTGGTGGGGGGCTTGCGGGTTTTGTGGTGGGTGATGATCGCTAGGGGGACGATCGCCAGGTCCAGGGCGACGTGCCAGATGCTGAACGGGTTGCTGTGCAGGAAGGCGAAGCGGAGGATGCCCAGCGTCCCGCCGATCACCGGGAGCACGACGGACGCGGGGATCGTCCACCGCCAGTTGCGCAGCAGGCCGGTGCCGAGGACGGCGTAGATGACGCCGAATGCCGCCGCGCCGAGGACGTTGCCTTCGGTGCCGTAGACCGGAACCTGGAGGACATGGGTGACCGCGGACAGTAGCAGCAGGCACGCGGCGGCCTGTCGGGTGCGGACGGCCGCGGCCGGACGCCGCGAGGTCGCCGTGTCATCCATGACGTTCATGTCGCCACCATGCATCCGTGGGGAGGGCCGCTCGGGGTGGTGCGATGACGCGACCGCCCTCGGGTCGGTAACTTGGTACGTAGTCCTGACTAATTTCCGAAATGGTACGGTGACCTGACTAACATGTCAACGAGGAGCTCCGGCGAGGGGCTGGAGGCGCTGGCCGTCAGCGCGGTGGGCCCGGACTCGCGGATCGGCGCGCTCGCGCGCAGGCTCGCCGCGCTGGTCACCCATCGCGTGCAGGAGGGCCTGGCGGACGAGGGCATCACCGACGTGCGGCCGACCCACCTGCGGGTCTTCGCCGCGATCGAGCAGGGCCCGGTGCGGATCACCCAGATCGCCGAGCGGCTGGGCAGCACCAAGCAGACGGTCGGTCCGCTGGTCGACGAGCTGGTCAGGCTCGGTTACCTCTCCCGCCTGCCCGATCCGCAGGACGCCCGGGCCAAGATCGTCGACTTCACGCCGTCCGGGCTGGCCGCCGCGACCACGGCCCAGCGATGCGCCGACGCCCTCGACCGGGACCTCACCGCGCAGATCGGCCTCCAGCGCGCCGAGCACTGCCGCTCCGCACTCTGGGAGCTCATCACCAGCCTGGAATGACAGTTCGTCTCAGGCGCGGTCGGGGTTGAGGGTCTGCTCGACGTCCCGCCAGGAGAAGCGGTAGGCGTTGCCTTGGCGCTGGGCGGGGAGCAATCCGTCCTTGGCCATCTGCCGGATCTTGCGCGGGGACATCCCGAGCCGGTCGGCGAGTTCGGAAGTGGACAGCACCTCGTCGGTGACCGAGCCGTTCAGTGGACGGGCGTCGAGCCGCGTCGGCGGATGCGGGATCGGGTCGGCCAGCACCATCCTGGACGGCTCGTCGGCAAAGGAATTCCGCCGGTCGGCGTCCAGGCGCGTGGTGCCGGGGTCACCGGCCTCGGGTGTGCCGGTCAGCGCCCGCGCCAGGTCGCCGGGGCTCTGGTACCGCTCGGCCGGGTCGCGGTGCAGCGCCTTGGCGAGGACGGTGCGCAGCGGTGGCGAGACGGTGAGGGCCGAGACGTCCATGGTGCGTTCGACGATCCGCGACAGGACGGTCAGCGGCGCCTCGGACGCGAGCGGATGGGCGCCCAGCAGGCAGGTGAGCAGCACCATGCCGAGCGCGAAGACGTCCGCCCGGATGTCCACGACGCGCTCGCCGTCGATCTGCTCGGGCGCCATGTACAGCGGTGTCCCGATGATGACGCCGGTCTGGGTCAGCTGGTTCTGGTTCAGCGCCGCCACGGCCTTGGCGATCCCGAGGTCGATGATGACCGGGCCCCGTCCCGGGATCAGGATGATGTTGCCGGGCTTGACGTCCAGCCGGGCCAGGCCCTGCTCGGACAGGTACTGCAGGGTGCCCGCGAGGGTCACGCCGATGCGGACGACCTCGTGCGCCGGCATCCCGCGCGGCCCGGGGAACGGCCCGGACGGCGGCGCGTCCGCCAGGGCCTCGGCGAGGGACGGGCCGTCCAGGTACTCCATCACGATCGAGACGGCCGCGCCTTCGGTGACGATGTCGTGGACCGCCACCACGTTCGGGTGGCGCAGCCCGCGCGTGATCTCCGCCTCGCGCCGGAACCGCTCCCGGGCCTGCCGGTCGTCGGCCACCGACGACCGCAGCTGCTTGACCGCGACCGTCCGCCGCAGCAAGGTGTCGTAGCCCTCGTACACCGTGCTCATGCCGCCCTCGCCGATCAGCCGGCGCAGCTCGTACCGGTCGTCCAACGTCCGCAGGCCGTGCCCGGCGCCGACCGGCGGCGGGGCGGGACGGCCGAACAGCCCGGTCACATCGGCGGCGCCGGCCGCCTCCGGCACGACGGTCGCGCCGGACCGCATCTGCGGCGACAGGGTGACGTTGAGCTCGGCGCGCTCGTCCGGGGTCGCGTTGGCGACCACGCGCAGGTGGCGGCGGGCCGCGTCGGTCAGCCGGTAGGACGTGAGCTTGGCCTCGGCCACATCGGCCAGGAAGGTGGCGGACGCGCTGACCTTGCGCACGACGGTGAGCAGCCCCGCTTCCATGAGGTGCTCCAGCAGCAGTTCCACCGCGGCGGGACGGATCCGCAGCTCGGCGTCGAAGTCGCCGTCCGCCTCCGCCTTCTGGATGTCGGCGGCGGTGAAGGGGAGGCCCTCGCTGCGCAGCACCCAGTCGGTGACGTAGTGCGCGCCGAGCCGCCAGCGGTCCTGGTCGATCTCGGACGGGAACACCCGGTCCGCCGAGGCGTCGAAGAATCCCTGCAGCGTGCGTTCCAGATCGGCGTAGAACGAGACGCGTTCCCAGTCCTCGGGCGAGAAGCGCAGGTACGGCCGCCCGTCCTGCCAGGACACGAACGCGTGCGTCTCCTGCAGCAGCTTGCGCAGCACGCCCCGCGACTTGTAGGTCAGGTACAGCGACAGCCGCCGCAGCGGCTCGTGCAGGGGGGCGTCGTCACCGCCGACGATCAGCCCGTTCACCAGCGTCCGCGCCGCCGGCCAGCTGCACGGGACGTACAGCCGCCAGGCGAAGACGCTCTCGTACACGCCGTTGCCGCGGCCGATGTCCAGCAGCACCCGGTCCTGCAGGTCGGGCCCGGCGACCACCACGTAATAGGCGCCCGGCATCGAGATGACGTTCTTCATCCCCGCCAGCAGCCGCTCCAGCGCCGCCATGCCTTTCTTCGCGGCGGTGAGCTTGTCCACCTCGTCCAGCACGACCACCAGGCTCAGCGGCGGCTCGGCGCGCCGGCGCAGCGGGACGAACCGGCGGCGCGCGCCGGGCCGCGCCGCCGACAGCATCCGCACGATGCGCATCATGTCGTGCTCGACGTCGGTCTCGGAGTAGGCGAGGAAGGCCGCCTCGGTCGCCAGCGAGCGGGTGCGCTTGGCCGACATGCCCACCTTCGGCAGGCTGAGCCCGGCCGCGCCGAGGGCTTTCAACCCGGCCGCCGACAGCCCGACCTCGGCGCTCGCCCCGTGCTCGGTGGCGTTGGACCGGGTCTCCTTGAACGACAGCGAGGTGCGCATGTAGGTCAGCAGCAGCGACTGCCGGGTCGCCTCGGGCAGCCGGTCGAACTCGCCGGTCTCGTTCAGGGCCTCGAACACCCGCCGGACGATCGCGAACAGCAGGTGCGCGGTGGACATCGGACGCGCGACGCTGAGCACCACCGGCAGCACGCGCCGTCCTTCGGGCGGATGGTCGGCCAGCGCGGCGAGCGCCCGCTGGACCATCGTGGTCTTGCCGACGCCGCGGAACCCGGTGATGAGGAACGTCCCGCCGCGCGAGTAGGTGATGCGTTCGCGCAGCGCCTCTGTCAGCTGGGTGTGGCCCAGGTCGGGAAGGCCGGGACGCGACTCCCACAGCGGCTCGTGCACGTAGCGGAAGTCCTCGTGCAACGGGACGACGGGCGGTTCTCCAGGACCCGCATAGGAGGTGGATCCCCACTCAGGCGAGAACCAGTCACCGAGGAACGGATCGCTGGGCCGGGCGGGCTCTGCGCGTCGGCGGCGCACCAGCCGCCACAACGCCCTCATCACCCATCGCAGGGCCCAGCCGGTGACCGCGACGCAGGACAGGAGCGCGAGGAGGAGCGGCGCTGCGACGAGGAAGGCCGCTACCAGGACGAGGGCGACCGGCGCCAGGAGGATCAGGCCCGCGATGAACGCTGCGACGAGCGACCAATCGCCCGCCGCGCGGCGCAGCGCGCGCAGCCGGGCGCGCCGGTCGCCCCGTGCTGACGCGAGGACGTCGGCGAACTGTTCGGCCGGTCGCCGCTCGTCCCTCAGCGGCGCGTTCATCGCGGTGGACGTCTGCTCCCAGATGCGGCGCGAGGGGAAATCGGTCGAGTCGAGCGTCCCCAGCCACCGGTTCGCCAGCTGCCAGGCCATGCCGAGGTTGCCGCGCACCAGCTCCGGCGTCGCCCTGAACCAGCCCCCATCGGCGCGCGTGACCTGCCCGGCGCGGACGGACGCACCGGAGGGGGGCCACTCGTCGACTGTGGGGGACGCGCTGGCCGAGGGGGGCTCGGCGGCTGTGGCGGACGCGTCGGCCGTGGGCCACCCGTCGGCCGTGGGCCACGTGACGGCCGTGGGGGACGCGTTGGGCGACACCGCCGTGGCCAGCCCCAGGTCGCGCAGCACCGGCAGGTCGTCCCCGGGACGCCGGACGAACTGACCGTCCTCCAGCGCGAGCAGCCCGAACCCGGCACGGTGGACGGCGGCGACGGCGCGCACCGCCGCTTCGGCCCGCCGCAGCACCTCCACCGCGTCGCCCTCGCCGTCCGTCCGCGGCCACTCTGCCGGGACGACCTGCTCGGTGACGCGGTAGGGACGTCCGCTGCGGGTGATGCCGGTATCGAGCACCTTCACCACGCGCGACGACCGGCACAGCCGCAGGACGTCGGTCTCGTCGTTGAACGCGCGCGTCGCGGCCCACACATGGCGGCGCGCCAGCAGCGTGATCGTGACCGGCGCGCCGCCGGCCGCCTCGTCGCGCGCCAGCCACGCATCGGCCAGCGCGGACGTCTCCGACCGCCGCTCCAGCCGGTACCGATCCCCGATCAGACGCCCGGACATTCCCCCATGATGCGCCCGGACACCCGCGTCAGCGGCGCTTCGTGACGCACCCGAGGCCATTGCCGCCCGGCCAGCCCCATCGGCCAAGGTCAGGCGGCATGGCCTGGATCGGTCTCAGCCCCCGCCCGGCCGGTTCACCGCACGCTCAGCCCGGCCGGGTCATCGCACGCCCAACCCGGCCGGGTCATCGCAACGCTCAGCTCGGGCGGGTCATTGCAGGATCAGCTTGGGAGGGGGGCGGGGACCAGGAGCCCGCTTCGGCGATCACCGCCGCGGCGATCCCGGCGGACCGGGCGGCGATCTGCTGCGAGGTCAGCGGCCGGTCGTGGGTCAGCCACCAGGAGATGCCCGCGGCGAACATCGCGCTCAGCATGCTGGGCGCGAAGTCCGGGGCCCGCCGGTCCGCGGGCGGCGGGAAATGCGGCGTGACCATGTCGGCCAGCGCGTTCCGCATCCGGTCGGCGAACCAGACGCTGCCCCGGTTCCCCAGCAGCGCGCGGTACATCGTGTCGTAGGCGGCGAGGTGGTCGAAGAACGCGACCAGGCGCTCGATCGGCGGCCGCTCGTCCAGGCCGGCCATCGTGCCCCGGAGCCCGGCCATCGCCTCATCGAAGATCTGCTCGACCAGCTGGTACTTGTCCCGGTAGTTCCGGTAGAACGCCGCGCGGCTCACCATGGCCCGGTCCACGATCTGGTTGACCGTGATGCGGTCGAAGTCCTGCTGCTCCGCCATCAACGCGACCAGGGCATCGCGCAGCAGAATCCGCGTCCGGCGGACGCGCAGGTTCTCCGCCTTGCCCGTCTCCCGAGACACTTTCTCCCTTTCTGTACCGGGTGGGACGGCGGCCGCGAGTTGAACCTTCCGCCGCCCGCCACGCCTTCGCCACCATCGAGTCGAGGGGCTCGTCCGGGACAAGTTGTCCCACCGCCGAGCCCGATGTCAACAGCCGCAGCGCAAGCCCGGAAGCCGCCCGGAAGCAGGACGGGAACCCGCGGCCATACCCGTGCCGGTAACCCCCGAGACAGAAAGGCGCGAAGCCATGACCGGAAAGCATGCACACGGCCGATCCAGCCGCACGAACGTGATAGTGGCGACGGCCGCCTGCCTGCTCGGCGTGTTCTTCCTCGCGTCCGGGCTGCGCAAGCTCTACGGCTGGGAATGGGCGCTGGAAACCTACCGCGCTCACCATCCCCTTTGGGTCTATTACACGTCCGCTGTGGTGGAAGTCGTGACCGGCATCGGCCTCCTGTTCGGCCGCGCCCGTTTCTGGGCGTCCACAGGACAGCTAGCGCTCATCTTCTGGGTCACCTTCTGGCCCGTGCGCGCGCTCGACCCGCAAACCGCCGTCCCTTTCGCGGTCACGTCCCTCCTGCTCTTCTGCATCGCCGCCATGACCCTGCCGCGCCCAGAGCAACGCACCGGTACCCGCCCCACCCTCGAATAGTCGCAGCCGCGCCCTCCGCCGAGGCTTCAACAATCACGCAATCCCACGAGGGCAATCATTCAGAGGAGAACCCATGAGAAACAAGGTGAAAATCGCCGTCCTCGCAGCGGCGACAGCCGGAAGCACGCTCGCCATCGTTCCAGCGGCCCAGGCGTCGACGCCCGATGCTCCGCGAGGAGCCACCACGGCGCAGGCCGGTCCGCACGTTGAGACGCCGGCCGAAATGCTGGCGAGGTGCATCATCGTTCACCGCCCCTACGGAAAATATGAGGGCGGAAAATGGAGGCTGTACGGCGCCGTCACCCAGACCTGCCACGGCTCGCCCGCCGGAAGATGGCAGTTCTCTCTCCAGAAGAAGCACTGGTACGGCTGGACGGCCATCGGTCCAACCCGCACGCTTCGCAGTAGCCAGGTAGGGACGTTCACGGTCCGCGCCACCTGCGAAAGCATGAAGTTGAACAGCTTCCGCGTCTGGCAGCACGCGTCGACCACCACCGTGAGCTCCACCCTGCGCGTTCACTGCTAGCGCCCGGACCCCGATGCACATTCAGGACCCCGGATGGCCGTGCTCGCGGCCGTCCGGGGTCCTGCGTCTTTGTGCGGGCCTGCGGCACGCCTTATAGGAGGTCTTCTTGGAGGGGGTGGCGTTCTTGCTGGCGGGAGGTCGGGGTGGGTTCTTCGAAGATGAGGAGGGTGCGGGTGCTGACCACGCCGTCCATGCCCTGGATCTCGTCCAGGACGAGGCGGCGCAGGTGGGCGTTGTCGCGGGCGCGGACCAGGAGGATGACGTCGAACTCGCCGCCGACGAGCGCGATGTGGGCCACGGCGGGGAGCTCCTGGAGCTTGGCGGCGATCTGGCGCCAGGCGGGCTGGCGGATGCTCATGGTCACGTACGCCGAGGTGCCGAGGCCGCTGAGCTCGGGGTCGATCTCGGCGCGGAAGCCGCGGATGACGCCGGTCCGCTGCAGCCGGGTGACGCGCGCGTAGGCGTTGGCGCGGGAGATGTGCAGGCGTTCGGCCAGCGCCCGGATCGACATCCGGCCGTCGTCGGTCAGCGCTTCGAGGATCTTGTGATCGGTGTCGTCGAGGGCGTGGTCGGCCACCTGTCTCATCCTCACTGGAGATCACGGCGCTGTTCTGGACGTTTGGCAAGATTTGTCCGGGTCGTTGCGGACACTTTCTCGTACTTTCCCCGAAGGCGGAACCTGGATGGCCGCCCGAGCATGCTGAGCGCATGACGAGCGACCCGGACTCCCTGCTGCCGTCGGACGAGCCGATCCGGCTCATCGACCACCAAGGACGGCCGACCGGACGGGCGGGCACCGACCTGCCCGACCAGGACGCCCTGCTGAAGGCCTACGGCGCGCTGGTCACCGCGCGCCGCCTCAACGACCAGGCCAACGCGCTGGTCCGGCAGGGCCGGCTCGCCGTGTACCCCTCGTCCCATGGCCAGGAGGCCTGCCAGATCGCCGCGGCGCACGTGCTCGGTGACGGCGACTGGCTGTTCCCCACCTACCGCGACACCGCCGCCGCGGTGGCGCGGGGCGTCGATCCGGTCGAGGTGCTGGTCCTGCTGAAGGGCGACTGGCACTCCGGCTACGACCCCTACCAGGCCCGGGTCGCCCCGCAGGCCACCCCGCTCGCCACCCAGCTGCTGCACGCCGTCGGTGTCGCGCACGCCGCGCGCCTGCGCGGGGAGCCGACCGTCGTGATGGCCCTGTGCGGGGACGGCGCGACCAGCGAGGGCGACTTCCACGAGGCGCTGAACTTCGCCGGAGTGTTCCGGGCGCCGGTGGTGTTCTTCGTGCAGAACAACCAGTACGCCATCTCCGTCCCGCTGGCCCGGCAGACCGCGGCCCCGTCGATCGCCCACAAGGCGGTCGGCTACGGCATGCCCGGCGAGCGCGTCGACGGCAACGACGTCGCCGCGCTGCTCACGGTGCTGGGCGAGGCGGTCGCCCGGGCCCGTTCGGGCGAGGGGCCGCAGCTGGTCGAGGCGCACACCTACCGGGTGCAGCCGCACACCAACGCCGACGACGCGTCCCGCTACCGCGGCGAGGACGAGGTCGCCGCCTGGATCGAACGCGACCCGATCACCCGGCTGGAGACCTACCTGCGCGGCGAGGGGCTGCTGACCGACGAGCGCGCCGCCGCCTGCGCCGCGGACGCCGAGGAGGTCGCCGCCCACGTCCGGGACGGCCTCAACCAGGACCTGGTCCCGCGCCCGGACGACCTGTTCGACTTCGTCTACGCCGCCAGGACCCCGCAGCTGGACGAGCAGGCCGCCCGGCTCGCCGACGAGATCGCCCGCGAGGGGGAGAAGTGACCCTGGAGAAGCTGACCATGGCGCAGGCGCTCAACCGCGCCCTGCGCGACGCGCTCGCCGACGACCCGTCCGTCCTGGTCTTCGGCGAGGACGTCGGCGCGCTCGGCGGCGTCTTCCGCATCACCGACGGCCTCACCGCCGAGTTCGGCACCGACCGCTGCTTCGACACGCCGCTCGCCGAGTCCGGCATCATGGGCCTGGCCGTCGGGCTGGCGATGAACGGCATGCGCCCGGTGGTGGAGATGCAGTTCGACGCCTTCGCCTACCCGGCGTTCGAGCAGATCGTCAGCCACGTCGCCAAGTTCCGGAACCGGACCCGCGGACGCGTCGGACTCCCCATCGTGATCCGCGTCCCCTACGCCGGCGGGATCGGCGGCGTCGAGCACCACTGCGACTCCTCGGAGTCCTACTACGCCCACACGCCCGGCCTGCACGTCCTCGCGCCCGCGAACGCCGCCGACGCCTACGGCCTGCTCCGCGAGGCGATCGCCTCACCCGACCCCGTCGTCTTCCTGGAACCGAAGAAGCTGTACTGGTCCAAGGAGAACGTCGACCTCACCCGGAGCGTCCCCGGCATCGGGACGGCCGCGGTGGTGCGCGAGGGCACCGACGCCACGCTGATCGCCTACGGGCCGTCCGTGCCGACCGCGCTGGAGGCGGCCGAGGTCGCGGCGGGGGAGGGCCGCAGCCTGCAGGTCGTGGACGTCCGCTCGATCGTGCCGTTCGACGACGCGACGGTCTGCGCCGCCGTCCGCGGCACCGGACGCGCCGTCGTGGTCGCCGAGGCCGCGGGGTTCGCCTCGGTCGCGTCCGAGATCGCCGCGCGGGTGACCGAGCGCTGCTTCCACTACATGGCCGCGCCCGTCCGCCGCGTCACCGGATTCGACATCCCCTATCCGCCGCCGAAGTTCGAGCACTTCCACCTCCCGAGCGTCGACCGCATCCTCGACGCCGTCGACGACCTGCAGTGGGAGGACGCGTGACCGCGCCCACGACCCGACTCCAGGTGTTCAACCTCCCCGACCTCGGCGAGGGCCTGACCGACGCGGAGATCGTCCGGTGGCTCGTCGGTGTCGGCGACACGGTCGCCGTGGACCAGCCGGTCGCCGAGGTCGAGACCGCCAAGGCGGTCGTCGAGGTCCCCACCCCGTACGCGGGCCGGGTCGCCACCCTGCACGCCGGGAACGGCCAGGTGGTCGAGGTCGGCACGCCGCTCATCACCGTCGAGCCGCTCACCGACCCCGCCGCCGAGACCTACCGCGAGGAAGAACGCGCCGGATCCGGCAACGTCCTCATCGGCTACGGCACCCCCGAAGGCCCGACCCGAGGCCGTCGCCGCCGCCCCCGCATTCCTGCCGCCCAGGCTCCGACGCCCACCGCACCGCCATCCCCCGCGCAGGCGACCGCGCCCAAACCCGCCGCGTCCGGCTCCGCCGCCGGGAGGACGACCGTTCACCGAGTCGTCTCCCCGCTGGTGCGCCGCCTCGCCCGCGACAGCGGCCTCCAGCTCGCCGACATCACCCCCACGGGCCCGGACGGCCTGATCACGCGCGGCGACGTCCTGCGCGCCGCCGCAGCTGCCGTCGACACCCCGACAACGCTCTCCGCACCGGCGACGCCTGCCGCGCCGTCCGCCGGAACGGGCGAGCGCCGGACGCCGCTCAACGGCTTCCGCAAGGCCGTCGCCGCGTCGCTGTCGCGCAGCAGGCGCGAGGTCCCCGAGGCGACGGTGTGGGTCGACGTGGACGCGACCGCGCTGTGGGAGCTGCGCGAGAGCCAGCGCACCCCCACCGACCCCGGACCCGGCCTGCTCGCCTACCTCGCCCGGTTCGTCGTCGCCGGACTGCGCCGCTACCCGGTGCTGAACGCCCGCCTCGACACCGAACGCGACGAGATCGTCGAGTACGACCACATCCACCTCGGGCTCGCCGTCCAGGGCCAGCGCGGCCTGGTCGTCCCCGCGGTGCTCAACGCCCACACCCTGACCACCGACGAGCTGGACGTCGCCATCCGCGACGTCACCGGCCGCGCCCGGGAGGGCCGCTCCACCGCCGAGGAACTCGCCGCAGGCACCTTCACCCTCAACAACTACGGCGGCTTCGGCGTGGACGGC
Organism: Actinomadura rupiterrae; assembly: GCF_024172125.1. Classification (GTDB taxonomy): domain Bacteria; phylum Actinomycetota; class Actinomycetes; order Streptosporangiales; family Streptosporangiaceae; genus Spirillospora; species Spirillospora rupiterrae. The sequence continues at coordinate 27,196 of NZ_JAMZEA010000013.1, read as the reverse complement.
AGCGCCGCGATCATCAACCACCCGCAGGTCGCGATCCTCGGTTTCGGCCGCATGATCGACCGCCCCTGGGTGGTGGACGGCGAGATCGTCCCCCGCAAGATCACGCAGATGTCGTTCGTCTTCGACCACCGCATCTGCGACGGCGGCACCGCCGCCGGCTTCATGCGCACCGTCGCCGACGCCATCGAGACCCCCTCGTCCCTCCTACGCCGAATCTGACCACCCCCAACGCCGCCGCGCGGTGGCCGCCCCACCCAACGGCCACCGCCCCGCGGCCACCCACCCGACCCACATCGGAACGGCGCCACCGCCAGACCACGCGCCCCCGGAGCCCTCGGGCACCGGGGGCGGCAAGTTTCCCCATCGGGCTGCAGCGGACACGGCACACGGGTCACGTTCCAGGCGAACGGCTGCCTCCATCCAGCGGACGGCTCAGGCGTACCGGCGCGCCCACGCCGCCGACCGCCTACCGGCCTGCACGACGGGAGGTGCGCGGGTTCATCGAGCGGCAGCCCGATCCGGCCGATGCCCGGGCGCAGCTGGTGCGCGTCACCCGCGAGGGCAAGCTCGCCATCCGCGAGCTGTGGAAGGCCCGGACCACGGCTGTCGCCGCCCTCATGGAGGGCTGGGAGCCCGCTGACATCGAGCATCTGGCGGACGGTCTCACCGCCTTCGCTGAGGCGATCAAGAAAGGCGGATGACCGCAGGTCGCTGGGCCGTGCGTAGGCGACCGGACGGATCGGGCGCCGTGCGTGCCGTTGTGCTGCGCAGATTCCGCCCGCCTTCCGGGCGCCCCCCAAGAGCCGTTGCCGGCCTGGGATGTGTTTCCGAACGATAAGGAGCCAGTGAACGTGTCCACTTCTCCCAAGGTCTTCGTGGCCGGTGCCACGGGACTTCTCGGACGTCAGATCATCAGCGCCCTTCTCGACCGGGGTGCGCCCGTCCGGGCCCTGGTGCGGCCCACGGCCGACGCGGACAAGAAGGCCGCGCTCACGGCGTTGCGGCCGCGCGGCCTGGAGGTGGTCGAAGGCGACCTCAGCGACCCGGCCGAGGTGCTGGCCGAGGCCGTCGGCGACGCGGCCACGTCATCTCGGCCGTGCAAGGCGGCCCCGAGGTGATCGTGGACGGTCAGGCCGCCCTGGCGCGTGCGGCCGCGAAGGCCGGTGCGCGCCGGTTCGTCCCGTCCGATTTCGCCGTCGATGTGACCAAGCTGGAGGACGGCGACAACTTCATGATCGACTGGCGTCGCCGGGCCGCCGCCGAGTACGCCGACGCTGGTCTTGAGGTGGTCTCGGTGCTCAACGGCGCGTTCTATGAGGTGATGGTCGGTTTCATGGGGCTGATCGACTGGGAGCGCGGCGTCCTGGAGCACTGGGGCGACCCTGACCAGCCGCTCGACCTGACCTCGGTCGCCGACACCGCCGCCTTTACCGCCGCCGTCGCGCTGGACCCGACCGCCACGGGCACGCAGCGCTTCGCCGGTGAGGTGCTGTCGACGCGGCAGTTCCACCAGGCCGTCCAGGACGGTTCGGGCCGCACTCTGGAACTGCGGCACCTCGGCACCGCCGACGAGCTGCGCGCCGAGATCGCCCGCCGGGCTTCCCGGACCCAGAACCCGTTCGACTACGTCGCGCTGCAGTACCAGTGGTGCATGGTGACCGGAAAGGGGAAGTTCGACGTCCTCGACAACGGCAGGTACCCGGAGATCACGCCGATGTCGGTGACCGATTTCGTCCGCGCCGCCGCACCCGCGGCCTGACGCCCGACTCGTCCGAGCCGGGCGGACTCCGGTGTGAACGATGACCGGACGCTGGGCCGGAACCACCGCGTCCGGCCCAGCGCGCCGATGCCGCGACCGCCTTCCCGAGCCTGGCGTCAGGAGCGCTGGGCCTGCTTCTCGATCAGCTCTTGGACGGCGCTCGGGAGGGTGGTCTCGAAGTCGATCAGCTTGGCCCAGGTCGGGGTGATGACGATCCGGACCATCCCGTCGTACAGCGCCTTGACCCCGGCCTCCCATTCGACGCGCTGCTCGGGCGTCATCTGGTAGCTGCCGTTCATCGCCAGGTACTCCTCCGGGATGCCGTCGACGACATCCAGTTCGGCCTGGCCGCGCAGGAGCAGGAGCTTCGGCGGGTGCACCTCGGTGTCGATCGTCAGGGCCACCGCCGGGTTCTGGCGGAGATGGACGAGTTTCGGGGCGTTCGTGGCGGTGCAGATGACGATCTCGGTGCCGTTCCAGTGGAACCCGACCGGGACGACGCGGGGCGTCCCGTCGGTGGCGACGTAGGCCAGGCGCGTGAAGTCGCGGGCCAGCATCTCCTGGCTCAGCGGACGGTCCAGGACCTCGCGGACCTCGGTCGGCGTGCTCATAGGGCTGCTCCTGTCGGAAGGTCGTAGAAACGGCGGACGCTGGAGCCGACGCGGCTCAGGTCGGTGCCGTAGATGTGCAGGGACACGGCGGTGCCGTCGCCGCTGTTGCGGACGCGGTGGATGTCGCCGGGCGGCGCGAACCCGCTGACCTCGCCGGTCCGGTTGGCGTTGTGGCCGACCAGGGTCAGCGTCGCGCCGTCCTCGGCGAGGGCGTACACGTCCTCATACTCCACCCCGGCCAGGACGCCGAACACGCACCACGCCACGTGGTCGTGGACGCGCGTCACCGCGCCGGGCTGCCAGACGATGGCGACCATCGAGAACGAGCCGTCCGGCTCCACGTGCAGCCGGTGCCCGCTGGACGTGCCGGGCGCGCCGGCGAGCTGCTCGGCGGTGAGCAGTTCGTCCGGCGCCGGCAGGTGGGCGCGCAGCGCCTCGGCCACGAAGGCGGCGGTCCGCTCCCAGTCGCCGTCGCGGGCGACGGCCTCGCGCACCGCGCCGATCAGGCCGTCCAGGGAGCTGGTGCCGTCCGGCTCGGCGGTGATCGGTTCGCCTGGCTGGGCGCCCGCGTGCGTCGCTAGGGTGTTCACGGTCTCTCCCGAGGGTCGGACGCCTGTTCGGCGTGTGGTTCCAGCGTCCGCCCCGAGGGCACCCGCGGTCATCCGTGCTGACCGCGGAGCACCACGGAGACCGCCACGGAAAGGGGGACGCGGTGGGGGAGCGGATCTCGGAGCGCGAGGCCGAGGTGCTGGCGGCGCTCGGCGCGCGGCTGACCAACGCGCAGATCGCCGGGCGCCTGCACATCTCGGTCCGGACGGTGGAGAGCCACGTCTCCGCGCTGCTGCGCAAGTACGGCATGGCCGACCGGTGGGCGCTGGCCGAGCTGGCCCGCGCCGGGGACCGGGAACCGGGACGGCTGGCAGGGCTGCCGGTGTCGGGCACGACGTTCGTGGGACGCGAGGCCGACCGCGCCGCCGTGCTGGCCGCGCTCGGGGAGGCCCGGCTGGTGACGCTGCTCGGGCCCGGCGGGGTCGGCAAGACCCGCCTGGCCGCGCTCACCGCCGAGAACGCCGTCGCGATGTTCCCCTCCGGCGGCGCGTTCGTGGACCTGGTGCCGGTGCGGGACGGGTTCGTGGCGCGCGCGGTCGCGACCGCGCTGGGGGTGACCGAAGGCTCGCACCAGGCGCTGGACGAGGCGGTCGCGGCGCGCCTCGGCACCGGCCGGTCGCTGCTCGTCCTGGACAACTGCGAGCACGTGATCGACGAGGCGGCCGCGTTCGCCGAGCGGATCCTGGCCGCCTGCCCGGACGTCCGCGTCCTGGTGACCAGCCGGGAGCGGCTCGGCGTCCCGAGGGAGCGCAGCGTGCCGCTCGCCCCGCTGCCGCTGGGCTCGGACGCCGAGCGGCTCTTCCTCGACCGGGCGCGGGCCGCCGACCCGCAGTTCGTGGCGGACCCGGCGGTGGTCGCCGACCTGTGCGCGCGGCTGGACGGCATGCCCCTGGCGATCGAGCTGGCGGCCGCGCGCGCCGCGTCGCTGGGCGCCACCGGCCTGCTGGCCGCCCTGGACGACGCGCTGCGCCTGCTGTCGGGCGGACGCGGCGGCCACGAGCGGCACCGGTCGCTGAACGCCGTGCTGTCCTGGAGCCACGACCTGCTCGACGAGGACGAGCAGGAGCTGTTCCGGCGGCTCGGCGTGTTCGTCGGGTCCTTCGACCTGCACGCCGCGTCCACCGTGGCAGGCGCAGGCGCAGGCGCGGGAGGACAGGACGCGGGCGTCGCGGACCTGCTCGGCCGGTTGGTGGACAAGAGCCTGGTCGTGCACGTGCGCGGGCGCGTCAGCCGATGGCGGCTCCTGGAGACCGTCCGGGCGTTCGCGCTGGCCAAGATGGCGGCGGCGGGTGAGGAGGACAAGACCAGGCAGCAGCACCTGCGCTGGGCCGCGGGCGCCGCCTCGGCCACCGAGGACCGGCTCGGCGACCCCGCCTGGCGGGAGGACTTCGACGCCATGGCCGCCGACCTGCGCGCCGCCCTCGCCGCCTGCGGCGGTCCGGGCGAGCGGCCGCACCGGCTGGCGAGCGCGCTGGCGCACCTGACCTTCGCCCGCCGCCACCTGCTGGAGTCCTTCGCGCACCACCGCACGGCCGCCGCGCTCGCGCCGGACGCGGCCTCGGCCGCCCGCGACCTGCGCGCCGGCGCCGGCTGCGCGCATGTCGGTACCACCTCCAACCAGCACGTGTACGAACTCCTGCTGGAGGCCGCCGCCGAGGCGCACCAGGCCGGGGACGACCGCGGACGTGCGGTCGATCTGGCTCGCGCGGTCGAGACGGCATGCCGGTTCCCCGAGGCGTTCGAGACCCCCGTCCCGGCCGAACACCTGCGCGGCCTCCTGGACGAAGCGGGCGCCGCCGACCCCCGCGACGACCCGCGGGTCACCGCATGCCTGGCGCTGGCCCGCGCCTGGCTGGCCGGCCCGGTGAAGGGCGCGCCGGACGCCGACCTGGCCGCCTCCGCACTCGCCACCGCCCGGACGACCGAGGACCCGGTGCTGGTCAGCGCCGGACTCTGCGCGGTCGGGACGGCGGCACTGCGCGCCGGACGCCTGCGCGAGGCCAACCGCATCACCGCCGAACGCCTGCGGCTGCTGCCCTCGATGGACCGCGACGACCCCTACTGCGCGCCGGAGATCTGCAACACGTACGGCCGCGCCTGCATCTACGCCATCATGGCCGGAGACCTGCCCGGTGCCATGGCCGCCGCGCGCGCCGGCATCGAGGACGACCTGTTGAGCGACACCCACATCACCGCCAGCCGCCTCGTCCAGCCGCTCGCCCTGACCGGCCGCTTCGCCGAGGCGATCGAGCACGCCGAGCGCATGTGGGACCAGTGGGAACGCGCCGGACGTCCCGCCCCGCTATGGATGCTGCCCGCGGTGTCCACCACGGTGCTGGCGTCGGCGATGCTCGGCGAACCGGTCGCGCCATGGCGGGCCCGCGCCGCCGAGGTGGCCGGAGACACGCTCGGCACGCAATCCGTCGCGGCCTTCGTCGATGCCCGCCTGGCCCTTCACGACGGACGCCACGACGACGCCGACACCCTCGTCCGGCGCGCCTTCGCCGTCGAAGGGCCCCTGGATCCGTACCTGGCCTACGCCCGTGCAGCCGGCGCGGAACTGGCCGTGGCGGCGGGCCTGCCCGACGCCGAGGACCGGTTGGCGACAGCTGCCGCCTTCGCTGAGGAGAACGCCTGGGCCGCAGCCTGCCTCGCCCGAACCCGCGCCCGCCTGAACCACGACCCGACGCACCTGGATCACTCAATCCAAGCCTGGGAACACCTGGACGCCCAAGCCGAACGCGCCCACACCCTCACCCTCCGAACCGACCTCTGACCTGCCCACCGCCTGGTAGCCGGGTCGGCCGGGCCGAACCCGACAACGTCTCGCCGCGCACGAGGTTCGCACCATTCCGACTGCCCTGCTGACAGGCAGTGCTGGTGCTCGTGGATTGACCTATCCTCCTCTCCACCAATCCAAATTTCTTCGTGAATAGGGCGAGGTTGCGATCCGGCTCGCACGCGCTGCCACATTCCGGATTCCGTCTGATCCTGGTCAGGGCTAACTCCAGGTGGGACGCGATCTGGGCGGCGTGGGGCGCTCTCCGCCGGCCCCGATGACCTCGCACCGGAGCCGTCGAGGCGGCCGGGCGGGCCTGCGTTGACGCCTTGACAGTGTTTGCGGGAAGCGCACAGGATTTGAGCGGCCGGGTTTTTCCTTCAGTGCGTGTGAAAGCGATTCCGAGGTCACGAGGAGATTTTGATGTCTGACTCGCCGCGTCTCGATGGAGTGCACCACATCAAGCTGCCGGTACGGGATCTGCAACGGACACGGGCCTGGTACGAGAGCAGGCTCGGCTATGTCGCCGACGTGGAATACGTCGAAAAGGGCGAGCTGATCGCGCTGGTGATGCGCCATCCCAACGGCGGTCCGCTTTTCGCCTTTCAGCACGATCCGGAGCATGCCGAGGGCGCCGCGGGTTTCGACTACTTCGCCATCGGCGTTCCGGACCAGGAGAGCATCGAGGCGCTTGCCGAGACCTTCACGGCGCTCGGCGAGGAGCACACCGGGGTGCATTTCGGCTCGGTCGGCTGGAACCTGACGCTGGCGCGTGATCCCGACGGGCACCAGCTGCGCTTCTACACCACCGAGCACCACACCGAGATGTCGGGCGACGGCGTGACGACGCTGAACGAGCCGCGAGCGGCGTTCGCGCGGCGGGAGCGCGAGCTGCGCGAGGCCGCAGAGCGGACCCGATGAGCGCGCCGGGCACCGGGTTGGAGGGGACATGCTGACCGGACGCGAGCACGTGGAGCGCTACCTGGCGACGGACGGCGCGGAAGGGCACGACTGGAACGGGATGCCGATCCTTCTCCTGACGACCACCGGGCGTAAGAGCGGCGCCAGGCACACGACGGCGCTCGCCTACCAGCCCGACGGGGACGACGGCCTGCTTGTCGTCGCCTCCAAACGGGGTGCCGCCGAGCCGCCGCACTGGTACCTGAACCTGGTCGCGAACCCGCGGGTCGAAGTGCAGGTGAAAGCCGACCGGTACGCCGCCGAGGCGCGGACGGCGACGGAGGACGAGCGCGGGGAGTTGTGGCGCAAGATGACGGACATGTACCCCGGCTACGACGAACTCCAGGTCCGCGCCGGACGCCAGATACCCGTGGTCATCCTCACCCGCGTCAGCCAGTAGCCGCCCGCGCCGCCTGCGCCGCCTGCGCCGCCCGCGGCGTCACCGCCGGAGCGCGCCCGGCGCGGCCTCGCCGGTGATTGGCCGGCACTCCGCCGTCCCGGCTCCCGGGAACCAGGGCCGGGACGGCTCTGTGAGAAGAATTTTACGTGGCCGAAAAGTGTCACGGGGGAGGCGTTTCACCGATGCTCCCGGCAGTGCGCGGTCCATGCTGCGGGCCGTCGGCCGGCGGCCCCGCAACGGAGGTATTGAATCAGGATTCCTACCCGGCCGTTGTGATATGGGTCACAGGATCGTTCCATGGCGGCCGGACCGGTATCTATTACCTCCGCCGACTACCGCTGCGAGGCGTGGAGATGCGGAGAGTAAACCTTGTCTCGGGCGGCCCGGCATGAGCAAGATTGGGCCACTGATCGCTCCCAACTTTCATGATCCACATCGGAAATCGCTGCTGTCAGATTGACCCTGTCTATGGCGGTCGACGAGGTGGATGTCCTTGTCGCAACGTCGCGGCGGCATCCGAGAAGAGTTCTCGCTGATACGTCACGGCCGTGGGTCTGCTCCCGTCGTCGGCGATTTCCAACGACGCCCCATGAGCCAGGTGTGCATGAAGTCACGTCAAATTATTGTTAAGAAGCCCAGGTGCGCGGGCGGGTGGTATCGCCCGCTCGACCGCGCCCGGATGGAGAAAGGCCGCGGCGAACCCGACCGTGCCCTCCGTCCTTCCATGAGGCGAACCCGCCTGCGCCCTTCCATGAGGCGAACCTGCCCGCGCGAGTGAAGCGGCCTCCGCGGACGGGGTAGCGATCTCGTCCGCCGGCGGGGTGCCGCTGGCGGCGCGAGATCCCAGCCGAACCGCCACAGCGGTGGTTCGCGCATGTCCACGCCATGGTCTCGTGCACGTCCACGCCGTGGCGCAGTCACCGGAACGTTCCAAACGACCGGGCCCTCCGGGGGCGGGCGTCGGCGGGTGGCGGTCCTTCCGCCGCGTCGCCGCGCCGCGCGCGAGCCGGGGCCCGGTGCCCGGAGCCGGATGTTGAAAGGACGTCTCATTGGAAACGGGGAAGCTCCCGACCGAGGGCCCCTTCCAGGAGGTGGAGATCTCCCGCCTCGCCCTCATCGACTCACCGCGGATGGCCGGTGAGGATCCCGAGCACGTGCAGGTGCTCGCGGCCGTGCAGGACCGGCTGCCGCCGATCATCGTGCACCGCCAGACCATGCGGGTGATCGACGGGTTCCACCGCGTGCGCGCGGCGGACGCCAGGGGCCAGCGGACGATCCCGGTCCGCTTCTTCGACGGCCCACTCGCCGACGCCTTCGTGCTGGCGGTGGAGGCGAACGTGACGCACGGGCTGCCGCTGTCGACCGTCGACCGGAAGCAGGCGGCCGGCCGGATCCTCGCGTCGCATCCGACGTGGTCCGATCGGCGGATCGCCGCCGTGACGGGCATCGCTCCCGCCACGGTCGCCGGCCTGCGCAAGGCGACCCCGATCACGCGGGAGGTGGCGAGCCCCCGGATCGGCAAGGACGGCAAGGTCCGGCCGCCCAACGCCACCGACGGGCGCCGGAAGGCCAGCGAGCTGATCGCGGCGAACCCCGAGATGTCGCTGCGCCAGATCGCCAGGTTGAGCGGCATCTCCCCGGAGACCGTGCGCGACGTGAAGAGCCGCCTGGAGCGCGGTGCGAGCCCGCTGCCGCAGGCGGCCGGCGACAGCGGCGCCGAGTCCCGGCGCGCGCCCAGGCGCCTGCCGAGGCCGCAACCGGGAAGCCGATCCTTCGGCGAGATGCCGCTGGAGCAAGGCGGACGCGTGGTCCAGCGCCTGCGCGCGGATCCCGCTTTACGGCTCAACGAGACCGGCCGCGAGCTCCTGCGGCTGATGAGCGCGCATCTCATGGGCGCCGAGGAATGGCAGCGGACGGCCGACAACGTCCCACTGCACTGCAGATCGGCGGTCTCCTATCTGGCCCGCCAGTATGCCGAACTCTGGCTGGCCCTGGCGGACCGCATGGACGAGAGCGTGGAGAAGATGGCGTAGGTCGCGAGCCTTTCGGAGAAGCGCCTGCCGTCCAACTGCTCAACCTGTGCAGTTGGACGGCACTGGTCGGGAGTCGCAATTTTTACATTTCCTTAACCTTTGTCGAATCGATGGCCGTGCCCGACTTCGTGTGACCATGCTCACATGAAGTCGGGCAGTGCTGTTTCTGAGTCGCCGGCGGTGGCCAATCTAGCCGCTGACCTCGTGATCTTCGAGGCCCATTAGGCGCGCGAAGTGCTCGGGTGCTGGTCAGTGGACATAACCCGGCCCCGGCACGTAACTTCACTTCGGCCGACCGGTAGGAGTGATTGCGATGAACCCATCGAGTGCGCAGGCGGACGTTGTCGTCGACGAATTGATTCGCAATGGTGTTCGCCATGTGGTGCTCTGTGCCGGGGGTTACACCATTCCCCTCGCGATAGCTCTCTACAAGGCGCACAAGGAAGGCCGGGTCCAGCTTCACGTCCGCATCGACGAACGGTCGGCCGGATTTCTCGCGGTCGGACTCGGCCGTTCCGGTGAGGGCCCGGTCGTCCTGCTGTGCACACCGGGAACCGCCGTCGCGAACTTCTATCCCGCGGTTCTCGAAGCGCACCACTCCGCGCTCGGCCTCATCCTGCTCACGGTCGACCTGCTGCCGCAGTACCGCGGCACCGGCGCCAGCCAGTCGATCGACCAGCAGGCGGTGTTCGGCGCCGCCGCCACCACCATGGAGTTCCCGGTCGCCGAGCCGCGCGCCGGCCAGAACGCGATCTGGCGCGGTCTGGTCTGCCGCGCCGCCGCGCAGGCGGCCACCGGACGCTCGGTCCAGATCAACATCTCCTTCCGGGAACTGCTGCCCACGGCCGACGAGAGCTGGTCCGCCGAGCTCGAAGGCCGCCCGGACGGCCGCCCGTGGACCACCTGGACGCCGCCGACCCGTCCCGCGGGCGGCTTCGGCGAGGCCGTCCCCGCCCGCACGCTGATGGTGATCGGCAGCGGCGATCCGGCGCGCGCGCGAGCCGCCGCCGAGGTGGCCGCGCAGGCCGGCTGGCCGGTGATCGCCGAACCGATCGCCGCTCCCGACGCGCTCCGCGCGGGTGCCACGGTCCTGCGCGGCGGCATGATGCTCGCGGTCGGCGGCGAGCTGTCCACCAGCCCGCGCACCTTCCCCCCGCACCTGCGGCCGGACGCGATCGTGGTCGTCGGCCGCACCACGCTGGCCCGCGACGTCCCCGACGGCCTGACCGGCGCCACCGTGTACCGGGTGGACGACCAGGCGCACTGGACCGACCCGTACCACAACGCCACCCACAGCGGCACCTGGCTCGACCCCGCCGACCCCGGCCAGTACGCGGCGCCCGACCCGGCGTGGCTGGCCGGCTGGCAGCGCTTCGACGACGCCGTCGCGGCCACGCTCGACAAGCACATCGACGAGGCGGGCTGGCCCGCCGGCCTCTACGTCGCCCGGAAGCTCGTGGCGGCGCTGCCCAAGGACGCGAACCTGTTCCTCGGCGCGTCCAACTCCGTCCGCGACGTCGGCCGGTTCGCCGCGGCGCGCGCCGACCTCGCGGTGCACGCCAACCGCGGCGTCAGCGGGATCGACGGCAACATCTCCACCGCCGCCGGCCTGGCCCTCGGCCGGTCGGGCCGCGGCAGGCCCAACTACGCGCTGATGGGCGACCTGACGTTCCTGCACGACGTCAACGGCCTGCTCCTCGGCCCCGACGAGCCGCGACCCGACCTCACCATCGTGGTCGTCAACAACCGCGGAGGCGGCGTCTACTCACTGCTGGTCAGGCACGAGTCGCCGGAGGACGCCGCCGGCATCGAGCGGATCTTCGGCACCCCGCACTCGGTGGACGTGGCGGGGCTGTGCGCCAGTCACGACGTCGCCTACCAGCGGATCAGCGACCTCGACGACCTGGATCTCGCGCTTGCCCCCGCGGGCGGGATCCGGGTCGTCGAGGTTGAGACCGCCGACCGCAGCCGGCTGCTGGACATCCACCGCCGCATCCACACCTCCATCAACGACCTCCTGTCCATCGCGGACTGACCGAGGCCTCGCGGACCGATCCGGCGCCTCGTGGACCGATCCGGCGCCTCCATCGCGGACCGGCGCGACGCCGACGACGCTCGAAAGGACCCAGCGGTGCCCGACGACAAGTGGCGGATCACCGTCGACCAGACGGTGTGCGAGGGCCGCGGCATCTGCGCCGCGGTCGCGAGCGAGTTCTTCGAGGTGCGCAGCGGCATCTCCCACGCCCACCCGGGCCCGGTGGACCCCGACGAGGGGATCACCGACGCCGCCGAGTCGTGCCCCAACGCGGCCATCTCGGTCCTGTCGGCCGCCGACGGCACCCTCATCGCGCCGGAGCCCTGACCGGGCGGCGCGCGGCCGTCCCGATGCCCCAGAACGCCAGAGCCAAGGAGCGACGACATGACAGAAGCGGACGAGCCCCTCTTCAATCCGTTCGCCCCCGGGTACGCCGAGGACCCCTACCCGCAGTTCGCGAGGCTGCGCGCCGAGGCGCCGGTGTATGAGCACCCGCTCGGCTTCTGGGTGCTGTCCCGCTACGAGGACGTCCAGGCGCTGCTGCGGTCCGAGGAGTCGGTGGAGCTGGTCAACCTCGCCGCCGGCCCCTACCGCGACATGCTCCAGCAGCTGCACGGCGGGGTGATCACACCGCGCATGCAGGGCCTGTCGATGCTGGACCGGGACGACCCCGACCACCTCCGCCTGCGCAAACTCGTCACCAAGGCGTTCACCCCCAAGGCCATCAGCGGACTCCAGACCTGGATCGACGCCATGGTCGAGGCCCGCCTGGACGAGATCGCCGAGGCGGGCGGCGGCGACGTCGTGGACGCCCTCGCCTACCCGATCCCCTTCGAGGTCATCTCGAAGATGCTCGGCATGCCCGAGGCCGACCACGAGCGGATCCGGGAGCTGACCGGCGTGATCGCCGGCTCCGTCGAGCCGCGCATCGACCCGGCGGTCATCAGGGCGATCGCCGAGGCCGACGAGGAACTCTCCGGCATCTTCCGCCGCGTGATCGAGTGGAAGCGCGAGCACCCGTCCGACGACGTGCTCTCCGGCCTCATCCGCGCCGAGGACAACGGCGACGTGCTCAGCGACGACGAGCTGGTCTCGCAGTCGGTGCTGATGTACATCGCCGGCCACCACAACACCGTCAACCTGATCTCCAACGGCGTCCTCGCGCTGCTCCGCCACCCCGGGCAGCTCGCCGCCCTGCGGGAGGACCCCGATCTCCTCGACAACGCCGTCGAGGAGGTCCTGCGCTACGAGAGCCCCGCGCACTTCACCCGACGCGTCACGCTGAATCCGTACAAGGTCGGCGACGTGGAGATCCCGCCCGGCGCGTTCGTCATGGCCTCCTACGCCTCGGCCAACAGGGACGAGGAGTTCTTCGGCCCCGACGCCGCCCAGGTGCGGCTGGACCGCAAGGAAGCACGCCTGCACCTGTCGTTCGCGGCCGGCGGACGCTACTGCCTCGGCGCCGCGCTCGCCCGGATGGAAGGCAAGGCCGCCATCGGCGGGCTGGTCCGGCGCTTCGAGAAGCTGACCGCCGACGGCGACGTCGAGTGGAACGGCCGCATCAACCTGCGCGGGCCCAAGAAACTGCCGATCGCCGTCTGAGCCGGCCCGTCCCCTGGCCCGCGCGGGCTGTGCTCCAGCAGGAAGGTACGTGAAATGCTCGCCGATCTCGTTCCGCACCCCTCCGGCCGGCTGCCCGTCTTCGGCGACGCCCTCAAGGTGTCCCCGAAGACGCGGATCCAGGACCTCCTCACCCTCGGACGGGAGCTCGGCCCCATCTTCGAGGTGCGGATCAGAAGCGCCCGGTTCGTCATCGTCTCCTCACCCGAGATCGTCGCCGAGGTCTGCGACGACGGCCGGTTCACCAAGAAGGTCGTCGGCGGCGTCGCCGAGATGCGCTCGGTGCTCCGCGACGGCCTGTTCACCGCCCACACCGACGAGCCGAACTGGCGGCTCGCGCACGACATCCTCCAGCCGGCCTTCTCCCAGGCCGCGATGCGCCGCTACCACGGCACGATGATCGACATCAGCGACGAGCTGATGGCCGACCTGGACACCTGGGTCGGCCGTCCCGTCGAGATCGTGAACGAGCTGACCAAGTTCACCTTCGAGACCGTCACCCGCTGCGGGTTCAACTACCACCCCGACAGCTTCGCCCGGACGGGCCCCGACCCCGTCGCGGCCAGCCTGATGAACATCGTCCACCGCGCCCAGGCCCCCGGCTTCCAGTTCCCGGTGCTCCGGCGCTACAAGGCCAGGCAGAAGACGCTGAAGAACGCCCGGGACACCGCGCACATCCGCGGTGTGGTCGACGAGCTGATCCGCCGGCGCGTCACGGGCGAGAGCGACGACGCCCCCGACCTGCTGGGCGCGATGCTCAACTCCGCCGACGACGTGACCGGCCAGGTCCTCGACAGCGACAGCGTCGCCAACCAGGTCCTCACGTTCATCTTCGCCGGGTACGTCACGACCGCCGCCGCGCTGTCGTTCGCGCTCTACCACCTCGTGACCGACCCGGACGTGCACCGGAAGGCCCGCGAGGAGGTCGACACGCTCTGGCCGATCGGCAGCGGCCCGCTCGCCTACGAGCAGGTCACCAAGATGCGCTACCTCCGCCGCGTCCTGGACGAGTCGCTCCGGCTCTGGCCGACGGGCCCCGCCTTCACCCGGCAGGCCCGCAAGGACACCACCCTGGCGGGCCGCTACCCGATGAAGGCCGGCGAGGCCGTCACCGTCCACGTCCCGCTCCTGCACCGGGCCCCGCTCTGGGGGGACGACCCCGAGCGCTTCGACCCCGACCGCTTCCTGCCCGACCGGATCAAGAAGCGCCCCGCGCACTCCTACAAGCCGTTCGGCACCGGCGAGCGCGGCTGCATCGGCAGGCAGTTCGCCCTGCACGAGGCGCTCATCGTCCTCGCCTCGATGCTGCACCGCTACGACCTCGCCGGCGACCCCGGCTACCAGCTGAAGATCCGCGAGACGCTGTCGCTGCGCGCCGACGGGTTCAACCTCTGGCTCTCCAGGCGCACCGACGGCCCGGCCCGCCCGCAGGACCGGACCCGGGAGCCGATGAGCGTCGGCGGCGGCGAAACCCTCGACGAGCAGGCATGCCCCCACCTCAAGGGCGAAGCCTGACCCTGTCCCGGCGTGGCCCTGAACCGTCCCGGCGGGACATGCCCTCGGCCGGATCCGGAGGGGCGAATCCTGGCCGGTTCCGGAGGGGCAGGGCCTCGCCGGATCCGGAGAGCAAGACCGGGCCAGTTCTGGAGGGCAGGACCTGGCCAGTTCCGATCAGAGAAGCCGGCCCAACGAGCTGCGAGGTACCTGCAGACATGTCCGTTCGTCGTGACTCGAAGACCGACATCGCGGTTGTCGGGCTCTCGTGCCGGCTTCCCGGAGCGAGCGGCCCCCAGGAGTTCTGGAGACTGCTCCGCGACGCGGAGTCCGCGAGCGGCGACACCCCGCCGGACCGGGCCGTCCCGCAACCGCCGCGCGGCCTCGACCTGCCCACCCGCGGCGGGTTCATCGAGGACGCCGACCTCTTCGACGCCGGCTTCTTCGGCATCTCCCCGCGGGAGGCCGAGGAGCTCGACCCCCAGCAGCGCCTCCTGCTGGAACTGGCCTGGGAGGCCCTGGAACACAGCGGAACGGTGCCGGGCCGCCTGAGCGGCACCGACGCCGGCGTGTTCGTCGGCGCCATGGCGGGCGACTACGCCGAACTCGTCGCCCAGGGCGACCTGCGGGACATCGACAAGTACGCCATGACCGGGACCGCCCGCGGCCTGCTCGCCAACCGCCTGTCGTACTTCTTCGGCTTCCACGGACCGAGCCTGTCGGTGGACACGGCCCAGTCGTCCTCCCTCGTCGCCGTCCACCTGGCCTGCGAGAGCCTGCGCAAGGGCGAGTCGACGCTCGCGCTCGCCGGCGGCGTCCAGCTCAACCTCACCCCGAGCGGCGCGGTCGCCATGCACGAGCTCGGCGCCCTCTCCCCGGACGCCCGGTGCTACGTCTTCGACGAACGCGCCAACGGCACCGTCCGCGGGGAGGGCGGCGCGCTCGTCGTGCTCAAAACCCTGGACCAGGCCCTCGCCGACGGGGACACCGTGCACGCGGTGATCCGCGGCAGCGCGGTGAACAGCGACGGAGCCACCGACGGACTCGCCACACCGAGCGCCGCGGCGCAGCAGGCGGTGATCCGGGGAGCCTGCGTCCAGGCTCGCGTCGACCCGGAGCACGTGCAGTACGTCGAACTGCACGGCACGGGAACCGCCGTCGGCGACCCGATCGAGGCCGCCGCACTGGCCGCGGTGTTCGGCCCGGACCGGGACGCCGGATCGCCCCTGCTGGTGGGATCGGTGAAGACAAACCTCGGCCACCTGGGCGGAGCGGCCGGGATAGCCGGGCTGCTGAAGGTCGTGCTCGCGCTGAAGGAACGGACGATTCCCGCGAGCCTCCACTTCGTCCGCGCCAACCCCCGCATCCCGCTGCGCGACTGGCACCTCGACGTGGCCGCCTCGACCCGGGACTGGCCCTCGCCGGAGCGCCGGTTGCTCGCTGGTGTGAGCTCCTTCGGCATGGGCGGGACGAACGTCCACATGATCGTGGAGGAGAGCCCTGCCGCCGCTGCCCGGCCCGCCGTCCGGACAGCTGGTAGCGGTGAGCGTGAGCTGCCGGTGGTGCCGTGGGTGCTGTCGGCCAAGTCTGCGGGTGCGCTGTCGGGTCAGGCGCGCAAGCTGGCCGATTTTGCGGCTGGGCTGGAGGGGGCGCGGCGGGCGGCTCTGGATGTGGGTTGGTCGTTGGTGTCGGGTCGTTCGGTGTTCGATCACCGCGCGGTGGTGCTGGCCGGGACTGGTGAGGGCCTGGTCGAGGGTCTGCAGAGCTTGGTTTCCGGCGTGGAGCATCCGGGTGTGGTGGTGGGTGCTGGTGCTGAGCCGCTGGGTGGTCGGGTTCTGGTCTTTGGTGGTCAGGGTTCGCAGTGGTTGGGGATGGGCCGGGAGTTGCTGGGCTCGTCGCCGGTGTTCGCGGCTTCGATCAGTGAGGTCGAGGAGGCTTTTGAGGGGCTTGTCGGTTGGTCGTTGACCGACACGCTGCGTGGCAGCGGTCCGGGTGTGGGTGATGTGGGCCGGGTGGATGTGGTTCAGCCGGTGTTGTTTGCGGTGATGGTGTCGCTGGCCCGGCTGTGGAAATGGATGGGTGTCGAGCCCGATGCGGTCGTGGGGCATTCCCAGGGGGAGATCGCGGCTGCGTGTGTGGCAGGGGCGTTGAGTCTGCAGGACGCCGCCCGGGTGGTGGTGCTGCGGTCCCAAGTCCTGGCAGGGGTTGCTGGCCGGGGTGGGATGGCGGCGGTATCGGCCCCGGTCGAGCAGGTGGGGGATTGGCTGACCGGGTGGGATGGCCGGTTGGAGATCGCGGCGGTGAATGGGCCGTCGTCGGTGGTGGTGTCCGGTGATGCCGAACCGGTGGCGGAGTTTGTCGACTGGTGTGAGCAGCAGGGAACACGGGCGCGTCGTCTTGCGGTGGATTACGCAAGTCATTGCTCGCAGATGGAGCCGCTGCGCGAGCCGATCCTTGACGCGTTGGGGGATGTTCAGGCCCGGTCGGTGTCGACGGCGTTCTATTCGACGGTGACCGGTGGCCGGATCGACACCGCTGAGCTGGATGCGGCCTATTGGTTTGAGAACCTGCGGCGGCGTGTGCGGTTTGAGGACGCGTCCCGGGCCCTGCTGGCTGATGGATTCCGGGCGTTCATCGAGGCGACTCCGCATCCGTCGCTGGTCACTTCGATTCACGACACCGCCGAGGAATCCGACTCCGGACCGGTGGTGGCGGTGGGATCGCTGCGCCGCGACCGTGGCGGCCTGGACCAATTCCTCACCTCGGTCGCACAGGCCTTCGTCGCCGGCGTCGAGGTGGACTGGGCGCAGGTGTTTGAGGAGACCGGTGCCAGCTGGACCGACCTTCCCACCTATGCCTTCGACCGGCGTCGTTACTGGACGAACAAGCGGAGTCTGCAGGACGTCACGGGCGTTGGACTTGCTTCGGTAGAGCATCCGCTCCTGGGCGCGGCCGTGGAACTGCCCGATGGCGGGGGTGTCGTCCTCACCGGACGCCTGTCGATGGGGGAGAGCGCGTGGCTGGCCGACCACGTCGTCCTGGGACACGTGCTATTCCCCGGCACTGGTTTCGTCGAGGCCGCGATCCGCGCCGGAGACCAAGTCGGCGCCGGTCATGTCCGCGAACTGACTCTCCATGCCCCCTTGCCCCTCTCTCCGGAGCAGGCCACGCAACTGCACGTCATGGTGACGCCCGCACCGCAGGACGGCGACGCCGCTGCTGCCGGCGAAGGCTTGGGCTCCGCGTCCGACCAGAGGCCTGATGCCGAAGGCCGGGAGTGGCGGGTGGCGATCTACTCGCGCCCTGACGGTCGGCCCGACCACGCGTGGACACTCCATGCTGACGGGGTTCTGTCCGGCGGGGGCATCGGGGCAGAGAACCAATGGGACACCGCCTGGCCGCCTGAAGGCGCGGCCGCAGTGGACTTGACGGACGCCTACGATCGGCTCGCCGCACGCGGTCACGCTTACGGACCCGGCTTTCAGGGGCTTGCTGGGGTGTGGCGGCGCGGCTCCGAGGTGTACGTCGAGGCGGCGCTGCCCGAAGCTCTGCGCGACGAGGCGTCCCGGTTCGGTCTGCATCCGGTGCTCCTGGACGCTGTCCTTCAGGCGGGCCTGGTGACCGACGTCCTGGGGGAGGGCACGGTCCTTCCGCACCAGTGGCACGGCCTGGCTCTGCATGCGTGCGGTGCGGCGACCGTCCGGGCCCGGCTGGCTCCCCATGGTCCAGACGGCCTGAGCGTCACGATCATCGATCCCGCCGGACAGCTCGTCCTGACTGCGGACTCGCTGGTGACCCGGCCGATCGACCCTGCCTCGCTGTCGGATGCCTTCTCTGGTTCTGGGGCGCTCTACCACCTGGAGTGGATCCCGGCCGAGCGCTCGTCCGCCGCAGAACTGGCCGAGGATGTCGTCGCGTTGTCCCTGGCCGAGACGGGGATCGACGGCGAATTGCCCGACGGTCCGGCGACTGTGCTGCTGCGCTGCCGTACGGCGGTTGCGAGTGATGACGAGCCTGCCCTTGAGGACCTGGTGTGCGAGGTCCTGAGCGTGGTGCAGCAGTGGTTGGCGCGGGCCGACGAGGACGCTCGGCTGATCGTGGTGACGTCGGGTGCGGTGGGTTGGGAGCAGGACGAGGTTCGTGACCTTGCGGGCGCTGCGGTGTGGGGCCTGGTGCGTTCGGCGCAGAGCGAGAACCCGGGCCGGATCGTCCTCGTGGACGTGCCCGACTGGGAGACGCCCGACTCGGCTGTGCTGGAGGTCGCCTCTCTGGACGAGCCCCAGTGCGCGCTCCGCGATGACCAGGTGTGGGTTCCTCGCCTGCGTCGCTCTTCCGAAACGGACTCTGCGGACGGTGTGACCGCCGTGGCGGACACCCTCCTGATCACCGGCGGGACGGGACGTCGAGGAGCGCTGGCGGCCCGGCATGCGGTGCAGCGGTGGGGTGCGCGGGACCTGGTTCTCGCGAGTCCCCGGGACACGGCGGACGACGCCATCGGTGAGCTGGTGACCGAGCTGGAGCAGCTCGGGGCCCAGGTCCGAGTCGTGACCTGCGATGTCGCCGACCGATCCGCCGTCGCTGAACTGGTGGCGGGGATCCGTGCCGGCGGCGGACGGGTATCGGGCGTTGTGCACGCTGCGGACGACCCGGAGGACGCGGAGGCATCCGGGGCGACGCCCGACCGCGTCCGGGCCGTCCTGGCGGCGAAGGCCCGAGGAGCGTGGAACCTCCACCTGGAGACCCTGCCCGACGAGCCGTCACTGTTCGTGATGTTCTCTTCCGTCGCAGGCATTCTCGGATCGATGGGGCAGGCGGACCATGCGGCGGCGGACGCGTTCCTCGATGCGCTCGCGTGGCATCGGCGCGCGAGCGGCCTGCCCGCGGTGTCGCTGGTCTGGGGCGCAGACGGCACCGATCAAGCTCGTCCCCGGCAGGATTCACCGCCGCTGCTGACCGCCGACCGGGGCCTGGAGCTGCTGGACGCGGCCCTTGCTACTGGTCGGCCGGTGTCCGTTCTGGCGCAGGTTGACATCGCATACCTTCAAGCCTCCCCGACGGTGCCGCGGCTGTTGGCTGACCTGGTGGCGGTCCGCCGCACCGCGGCATCGCAAGGAAACTTCGGACGTCGCGGATTGCAAGAGCAGTTGGCGGCGGTGAAACCGGACCGTCGCCTGCAGATGGTGCTGGATCTGGTGCGTGCTCACGCCGCGGCGGGGTTGGGTCATGCGGCCAGCGGCGACATCGATCCTGGACAGACGTTCCGTGATCTGGGCTTCGACTCCCTAGGCGCGGTGGAATTCCGCAACCGACTGTCGGCCGCAGCGGGTGTCCGGCTGCCGTCGACCGTGACGTTCGACTACCCGACTCCGAGCCTGATGGCGCAGTTCTTGCTGGCCGAACTCGTCGACGGGTTCGCGGCTGACGCGTCGACGGTGGCCGGGCGCCCGGTGGCGGATGCTGACGAGCCGGTGGCGATCGTGGGGATGAGCTGCCGGTTCCCCGGTGGTGTGGTATCGCCCGAAGGGCTGTGGGACCTGGTCGCCAAAGGCCGCGATGTGATCTCGGAGTTCCCCGAAAATCGCGGCTGGGATGTGGCGGGGATCTTTGATCCCGAGCCTGGTGTGCCAGGCAAGTCCTACACGCGTCGGGGTGGGTTCCTTGATGGTGCGGGCGAGTTCGATGCGGGGTTCTTCGGGATCAGTCCGCGTGAGGCCGTTGGGATGGATCCGCAGCAGCGGTTGCTGTTGGAAGCGGTGTGGGAGGCGTTCGAGCGCGCCGGTATTGACCCGGCCGGGCTTCGCGGCAGCTCCACAGGCGTATTCGCGGGGTTGATGGCCCAGGACTATGGCGACGGCGTCGGCGGGACAGAGGCCGATGGTTACGGCCTCACCGGCTCGACGACGAGCGTGGCGTCAGGGCGGGTTTCCTACGTGCTCGGCTTGGAGGGCCCGGCCGTCACGGTCGACACCGCGTGCTCCTCGTCACTGGTGGCCCTGCACTTGGCGTGTCAGTCGGTTCGGTCGGGTGAATCGGAACTTGCCGTCGCTGGTGGTGTGACGGTGATGGCGTCGCCGGGGATGTTTGTTGAGTTCTCGCGGCAGCGTGGTCTGGCGCCGGACGGTCGTTGCAAGTCGTTCGGTGAGGGCGCGGACGGTACGGCCTGGGCCGAGGGCGTCGGCGTGGTCGTGGTCGAACGTCTCTCCGAGGCGCGTCGCCTTGGTCACCGTGTATTGGCGGTGGTGCGTGGTTCGGCGATCAATCAGGACGGTGCGAGCAACGGACTTACCGCGCCGAATGGTCCGTCCCAGCAGCGGGTGATTCGCCAGGCGTTGGCGAATGCGGGCTTGGGCGTGACGGACGTCGATGTTGTTGAGGCGCATGGCACGGGGACGAGCCTCGGGGATCCGATTGAGGCGCAGGCGCTGCTGGCGACCTATGGCCAGCGTCCTGTCGATGGCCCGCCGCTGTGGTTGGGCTCGCTGAAGTCGAACCTGGGCCACGCCCAGGCGGCTGCGGGTATTGCCGGTGTGATCAAGATGGTGCAGGCCCTGCACCATGACACCTTGCCCGCGACCTTGCATGCTGACGAGCCCAGTTCTCATGTCGATTGGGACGCCGGCCGCGTACGGCTCCTCACCGAAGCCCAGTCTTGGCCAGCCGACCATGTTCGTCGTGCCGCTGTGTCGTCGTTCGGGATCAGTGGCACCAACGCCCACGTCATCCTCGAACAACCACCCGCCACCCGTCCGGTTGATGCCGGTGGGCTTGAGATGCCGGTGGTGCCGTGGATTCTGTCGGCCAAATCCCAGCGCGCTTTGTCAGGTCAGGCTCGCAGACTGCTGGACTACGCCGCTGAGCGGGGCTTGGACACCGCTGACGGTACCGCCGCCCTTGCTGATGTGGGTTGGTCGTTGGTGTCGGGTCGTTCGGTGTTCGATCACCGTGCGGTGGTGTTGGCCGGGGCTGGTGAGGGCCTGGTCGAGGGTCTGCAGAGCCTGGTGTCCGGTGCGGAGCATCCGGGTGTGGTGACAGGTTCGGGTGCTGGATCGCTGGGTGGTCGGGTTCTGGTCTTTGGTGGTCAGGGTTCGCAGTGGTTGGGCATGGGCCGGGAGTTGCTGGAGTCCTCGCCGGTGTTCGCGGCTTCGATCAGCGAGTGTGAAGAGGCGTTCGGCGGTCTGGTCGATTGGTTCTTGACCGAGACGTTGCGTGGCAGCGGTCCGCGCGCAGGTGACCTGAACCGGGTGGATGTGGTTCAGCCGGTGTTGTTTGCGGTGATGGTGTCGCTGGCCCGGCTGTGGAAGTGGATTGGTGTCGAGCCGGACGCGGTGGTCGGCCATTCGCAAGGGGA
This sequence comes from Actinomadura rupiterrae, assembly GCF_024172125.1. Taxonomy (GTDB): domain Bacteria; phylum Actinomycetota; class Actinomycetes; order Streptosporangiales; family Streptosporangiaceae; genus Spirillospora; species Spirillospora rupiterrae. Next base: position 5,548 of record NZ_JAMZEA010000013.1, on the reverse strand, counting down.
GATCGCCGCCGCATGCGTGGCGGGCGCGCTGAGCCTGCAAGACGCCGCCCGGGTGGTGGTGCTCCGGTCCCAAGTCCTGGCTGAGGTTGCCGGCCGGGGTGGAATGGCGGCGGTTTCGGCCTCGGTCGAGCAGGTCACTGACTGGCTGACCCGGTGGGATGGCTGGCTTGAGGTAGCAGCGGTCAACGGGCCGTCGTCGGTGGTGGTGTCGGGTGACGCCGACCCGGTGGCGGAGTTCGTGGACTGGTGTGAGGGGGACGGGGTTCGGGCGCGTCGGTTGGCGGTGGACTACGCCAGTCATTGCTCGCAGATGGAGCCGCTGCGCGAGCCGATCCTTGACGCGTTGCAGGGGATAAGCCCCCAATCGGTGTCGACGGCGTTCTATTCGACGGTGACGGGCGGTCGTATCGACACCGTCGAGCTGGATGGGGCCTACTGGTTTGAGAACCTGCGTCGGCAGGTGCGGTTTGACGATGCGTCTCGGGCGCTGCTGGCTGATGGATTTCGGGTCTTTATTGAGGCGACTCCGCATCCGTCGCTGGTCACTTCGATTCACGACACCGCCGAGGCGTCCGACTCCGGGCCGGTGGTGGCGGTGGGGTCGCTGCGCCGGGACCGTGGCGGCCTGGATCAGTTCCTCACCTCGGTCGCGCAGGCCTTCGTCGCCGGCGTCGAGGTGGACTGGAAGCAGATCTTCGAGGGCACCGGCGCCGCCTGGACCGATCTCCCGACCTACGCCTTCGATCACCGGCATTACTGGCTGAACGGCCGCAGCGGCCATGACGTGAGTGGCGTGGGGCAGTCGGCGGTAGAGCATCCCCTCCTCGGCGCGGCAGTGGAACTCCCAGACGGAGGCGGCGTCGTCCTCACCGGACGCCTTTCAACTGGCGTCGACACGTGGCTCGCCGACCACGCCGTCCACGGCCAGGTCATCTTCCCCGGGACCGGATTCGTTGAGGCCACGATCCGCGCCGGGGACCAGGTCGGTGCGAGCCACCTACGCGAGCTGACTCTGCACAATCCGCTACTGCTCACCAAGGAGCACGCCACCCGGCTGCACGTCATGCTCACACCGCTCTCGCAAGGTCAGCACGGGGCTGCGTCCACCGGCGGAGAATGGCGGGCGGCGATTTACTCGCGGCCGGATGGCGGCGAGGACCACCCGTGGATCCTGCACGCCGAAGGCGTCCTCGGCACAGAGCCCGGCGATGCCGGCGCCCCGGTCACCTCCGATGCGTGGACCGCCTGGCCTCCCGTGGACGCGGATCCGGTCGATCTGTCCCAGGCGTACGAGGGTCTCGCCGAGCAGGGCTACGAGTATGGCCCGGTCTTCCAGGGTCTCGCCGGTGTGTGGCGACGTGGCTCGGAGGTGTTCGTTGAGGCGGCCCTGCCCGAGCGGGCGCGCAATGAGGCGTCTCGGTTCGGTCTGCATCCGGCGCTCCTGGACGCGGTGCTGCACGCCGCTCTGCTGACTGACGTCATCGAGGGGCCCGACGCTGACGGACGGATCGCGCTGCCCTACTGCTGGAACCAGGTGGCGCTGCACGCATCCGGCGCGGCCACCGTCCGGGCCCGTCTAGCCCCCGAAGGACCAGACGGTCTAAGCGTCACGGTCGTCGATCCGTCCGGACAGCCGGTTCTGACCGCGGACTCGCTGCTCACCCGTCCGATCGACCCGGCCCGCCTGCGCCAGGCGCCGTCCGCCGCCGACTGGCTCTATCACCTCGCGTGGACTCCCGCCGGTACGGACGCTCCGGCCGACGACGGGCGGGCCGACGAGGGCGACGAGCTCCTGACGCTGGTCGTCAGTGGGACGGACTCCGCCACCGACCTCCCGGAGCGTCCACCCGCCACCATGCTGGTCCACTGCCGCCCGAGTTCCAGTCTCAAGCCGGACGAAGTGGCCGACTCGGCGGAGACCATCGTCTGCCAAGTGCTGGGCGTACTCCAATGGTGGCTCGCGCGCAGCGACGAGGATGCCCGGCTGATCGTGGTGACGTCGGGTGCGGTGGGTTGGGAGCAGGACGAGGTTCGTGACCTTGCGGGCGCTGCGGTGTGGGGCCTGGTGCGCTCGGCGCAGAGCGAGAACCCGGGCCGGATCACCCTTCTCGACGTGCCCGACTGGGACACCCCGATTCCCGCACTCGTGACCGCGGGGATGCCAGGCGAGTCGCAGTACGTCGTGCGCGACGAACAGCTCTGGATCCCTCGCCTCCAGCGTCCGAACACGGGCGACCTGGTCACCCCTGAAGACGGCGCGCACGATGCGACGCCGACCATCGACTCGGGCTCCCTCGTGATCACCGGCGGCACGGGCGGCCTGGGTGTGGTGGTGGCCCGGCACGCGGTCGAGCGGTGGGGCGTGCGTGATGTGGTGCTGGTCAGCCGTCGCGGTCCCGAGGCCGAAGGCATCGAAGAAGTGCTGGCCGAGTTGAGGAGCCTCGGGGCGCAGGCACGCGCGGTGGCCTGTGATGTGAGTGATCGTGACGCCGTCCGTGAGCTGGTGGGCGGGATCCGTGCCGGGGGCGGACGGGTCGCGGGCGTCGTCCACGCCGCGGGCGTGCTTCACGACGGTGTTGTCGAGACGCTGCCCGCCGACCGCGTCCAGGTGGTCCTCGCAGCGAAGGCTCGTGCAGCGTGGAACCTGCACCAGGAGACCTTGGACGACGAGCCCGGCCTGTTCGTGATGTTCTCCTCCGTCGCCGGCGTCCTCGGTCTTGCGGGGCAGGCGGGATATGCGGCGGCCAACACCTTCCTGGACGCCCTCGCCTGGCACCGCCGCGCGCAAGGACTCCCCGCAACGTCGCTGGCGTGGGGGTTGTGGGCGTCGCCCAGCGGCATGACCTCCCACCTGGACACCACCGATCAGGCCCGGCTGCAGCGCAACGGCGTGTTGCCGCTGCCGACGGCGCAGGGGCTGGAACTGCTGGACATCGGCGTCCGTGCCGAACGTCCGGTACTGGTGCCGGCCCGACTGGACCTCGCATCGTTCTCCGGAGCTGCCGCAATGCCGCCGATGCTGGCCGGGTTGGTGCGGTCGCGGCGTGCGGTGGCGTCGCAAACGGAGGGCGCCAGCGGCGACTCGTTGCGAACCCGACTTGCGGGCCTGGATGCCGATCGTCGCCTGCCGGTGGTGCTGGATCTGGTGCGTGCTCATGCTGCGGCGGTGTTGGGTCACGCGGCTGGCGTGGAGATCGATCCGGGTCAGGCGTTCCGTGATCTGGGCTTCGATTCTCTTGGCGCGGTGGAGTTCCGTAATCGGTTGTCGGCCGCGGCAGGAGTGCGGCTCCCGTCGACGATGACCTTCGACTACCCAACCCCCGAACTGCTCGCGCGCTTCCTCCTGGCGCAGGTGGTCGACGATGCTCCAGCTTCGGCGGAGGCTACGCCCTTGACTGGACGGTCGTCGGCCCAAGACGACGAGCCGGTGGCGATCGTGGGGATGAGTTGCCGTTTCCCGGGTGGCGTGGTGTCGCCGGAAGGCTTGTGGGACCTGGTCGCCGAGGGCCGCGACGTGATCTCGGAGTTCCCTGATGATCGCGGCTGGGATGTGGCGGGGATCTTCGATCCCGAGCCTGGCGTGCCGGGCAAGTCGTATACCCGGTGGGGTGGGTTCCTTGAGGCCGCGGGCGAGTTCGATGCGGGGTTCTTCGGCATCAGTCCGCGTGAGGCCATGGGCATGGACCCCCAGCAGCGTTTGCTGCTGGAAGCGGTGTGGGAGGCGTTCGAACGCGCCGGCATCGACCCGGCCGGACTGCGAGGGACGTCGACCGGTGTGTTCGCAGGCTTGATGGCCCAGGAGTACGGCGTTGGCATCGGCGGGACAGAGGTCGATGGTTACGGCTTGACCGGCTCGACGGCGAGCGTGGCGTCAGGCCGGGTCTCTTATGTGCTGGGTTTGGAGGGCCCAGCGGTGACGATCGACACGGCCTGCTCCTCATCGCTGGTGGCGTTGCACTTGGCGTGCCAGTCGGTTCGTTCCGGCGAATCGGAACTCGCCGTCGCTGGTGGCGTCACGGTGATGGCCTCGTCAGAGATGTTCGTGGAGTTCTCCCGTCAGCGTGGCCTAGCGCCAGATGGTCGATGCAAGTCGTTCGGTGAGGGCGCGGACGGTACGGCCTGGGCTGAGGGTGTCGGTGTCGTCGTGGTCGAACGCCTCTCCGAGGCGCGCCGCCTGGGCCATCGCGTGCTGGCGGTGGTGCGTGGTTCGGCGGTCAACCAGGACGGTGCGAGCAACGGGCTGACTGCGCCGAATGGTCCTTCTCAACAGCGGGTGATCCGCCAGGCCCTGGCGAACTCTGGGCTGGGCATTGAGGACGTCGATGTGGTCGAGGCTCACGGCACCGGGACCAGCCTCGGGGATCCGATTGAGGCGCAGGCGCTGTTGGCGACCTATGGCCAGCGTCCTGCGGATGGTCCGCCGCTGTGGTTGGGCTCGTTGAAGTCGAACATGGGCCATGCCCAGGCCGCTGCGGGGGTTGCCGGTGTGATCAAGATGGTGCAGGCCCTGCACCACGACACCCTGCCGGCGACGTTGCATGCCGACGAACCCAGTTCCCACGTCGATTGGGATGCAGGCCACGTGCGGCTCCTCACCGAAGCCCAGCCTTGGCCGGCCGACCATGTCCGTCGTGCGGCGGTGTCGTCGTTCGGGATCAGCGGCACCAACGCGCACGTCATCATCGAACAACCCCCCAGCATTACGACCGTCGTCCAGGAAACCCCCGGTACGAAGTTGCCGGTTCTCCCGTGGGTCCTGTCCGCCAAATCACCGCGTGCATTGTCCGGCCAGGCCCGCAACCTGCTGGACCACGCCGCTGGCCGAGGCATGGAAGCTTCGGACGGTGCTGCCCGGGCGCTAGTGGATGTGGGCTGGTCGCTGGTGTCGGGTCGTTCGGTGTTTGATCACCGTGCGGTGGTGCTGGGTGAGGACGGTCAGGAGCTGCTGGCGGGTTTGCGGTCTGTGGCTGAGAAGCCTGCTGACGAGCTGGCCGGTCCTGTGGTGTCGGGCGTTGCCCGCGCTGGCAGGTCGGTGGTGGTTTTCCCTGGTCAGGGTTCGCAGTGGCTTGGCATGGGACGTGGCCTGTATGAGGCCTACGGGGTGTTCGCCGAGGCGTTCGACCAGGTCATAAGTGAGTTGGAGTCCTGTCTGAAGGACGACATCGCTCCTGGGGCGTTGCGGGAGGTGGTGTGGGGTGAGGATGCGGACCTGCTGAATCAGACGTTGTTCACGCAGGCGGGTTTGTTCGCGGTTGAGGTGGCGCTGTTCCGCCTGGTCGAGGCGTGGGGCCTTCGCCCGGATTTTGTGTTGGGGCACTCGGTCGGCGAGATCGCGGCGGCGCACGTGGCCGGGGTGTTGTCGTTGGCGGATGCGGCGCGGTTGGTCGCGGCCCGTGGCCGGTTGATGCAGGCCCTGCCGACCGGTGGCGCAATGGCGGCGGTGCAGGCCGACGAGGCACAAGTCACCGAGTTCCTGACCGCGCACGGGCTGGCGGACGTAGGGATCGCAGCGGTCAACGCACCCGGCTCAATCGTCGTATCAGGTGCC
>NZ_JAMZEA010000012.1 GCF_024172125.1 Actinomadura rupiterrae | reverse complement strand
GTCCGCAACCGCCACAAGATGCCGTTGAGCACCTGCCGGTGGTCTCGCCACCGACGACCCGGCCCAACCCCCTGCGGCAACAACGGCTCGATCTGCGCCCAGGCCGCATCGGTCAACTCACCACGTCTCACCACAACGATCATCCAACCCCGACCAACCCCGACCAACACGATCTTTTGTCAGACAGGCCCTAGGCGGGACGGGATCGGCCGGCCACTCCACGTTCTTGTACTGGGGTAGCACTGCACCGTACTGCTGCAGTGCCGTATTCGCGTGACCTGCTGAAGTTGCCATGTTGGAAACCGATCGGGACAAGCGCTTCAGGGACGCACGCGCCCCGTCCGCTGCGTCGCTGTCCCAAGCCGAACCTTCTACCAGCCAAACGGCATGCCCGAGGCTTTCCTCCAACGTCTTGAGATGTTCCACGGTTGCCCTGTAAGCGGCTGCTGCCTCACTGATCGCCCCGGGATCGGTCTGCTCCAATAACCGCTTGACCGCCGCCGCGTCGTACCCCGCGGCATTGCCGGAAGGTTGGCTCCCGACCTTGAGGGCGTACGTCTTCCCCGTTTTACTCATGTCGCTCCCTGCGCCTACTCGGCGAACCGACTCTGCTGCCTGCGGGGCCGCTCGCCCGTGTCGACCCCTCGCGTCGCAGCCAGAGTGTCGCTCTCGGCGTCCCCGTAATTGCCCGCGCTCCGGCGGAGCGCCTCGATGACAGCGCGGTACTCGTCGATGAAGTCGACATAGGCCTGTGTCAATCCCTGCCGAGCCATGTCTGTCGTCTTGGCGAGATTGCGCCCCGCGTCCCAGTCGCCGATCTGCGCAGCGGTCAGGTGAGCACGGCTTTCAAGATCTGCCACGCCCCCTGGCCCGGATCCACCCTCCAGTGCGCTCTCCAGCTCGCTCGCCGCCCTGAGGATCTTCTCCCGATCCCACTGCGTCATGCGGTGCACCCCTCACCTGCGCCGGAATTCCAGGACTGTCAGTCAGGTAGTCAAGAAGAGATCCTTTAGAGGTTATGTTTCTGGTTGGTAACAACGTGGTCGCGAAAAGGTGACGCTGCGCCGCGTCAAGTGAGCCTGACTGCGATGTCGCAGGGGCTGAGGGCAGGGCTGTCGCACAGATCCTGATGGAGATCGGCGACGTCCAAGTGTTCGCCACCCCGGGGCGCCTGGCCGACTGCGCCAGCTTGGCCTGGGTCGGCAAACGCCTCGGCTCCTCCATCACAGAGGATCATCCGCCCAAGGGGGCGGCAGCAAGGCTCTAAAACGCGCGGGTGTTCCTGTCCGCGTTCGCCCCCCTCGCTGACCCCCTGATCAGGAGGTATTACGACAGGAAGAGGGCCGGGGCAAGAAACCCGACGCCGCACTGACCTGCCTGGCCCGCCGCAGCCCACGCCGCATGGTCCTCCACTCGGCTGATACTGATCAGGATCAGTAAGTAGATCAGCGGCGAGGAGAGCCATTGAGTCAGTACTTCCAGACAGGCGGGCGCGTCCTTTGGAACCCCGCGACAGGCGTTGCTCGGGTCTTCCTGCGGGCGGCAGAGTCCTTCGCCACGCTCATCGGCCTCTCATCCGGTCTCGGTCCGATGCAAGAGGACGAATGCGAGATCGGCATCGAGGCATTCAGCGCATTCACCGATGCCCTGATCTGCTGCTACGCACGCTCGAACCACGTGATCCTCCGGTCTCTCATGGAGGGATTCACCGCTACCGCCATCGTCTTGGTAGACCGCAGCGGCCGACGACTGCCGGCCCTGCAATCCACTGAGGACCCCAGCATCGCGATGCTGATCGAGCTCAGCCGTGTCCATGTCCGCGCGATGGTCGTCTGAGACGGTCACCGAACTCGGCTCACCAACGGGGATTGACGAATCCCATTGGGCCCCGCGTTCACGATTGGGCCCGTCCATACATGCGGTGCCCTGACGGGACCGATGCGCGCTCACGCATGGCACCGGCCCCCCCATGGCGGGCCGTCGCCACGAGGCCCTACGGGCCGGTCGACGGCCGTGCGGAGGCCACGTCGATAGCGGGGATGACCTGGGGTGATGCGCGCTAGTGGGTGATCGTCGGAGCGACCAGGGAGCAGACGCGGCGGCAAAACGGTGCGAAACGGGCGGTGATCGGCGGTGATCCGCTGCGGGCCGATTGGTGTTTTTGCAGGTCAGACCGGGCGCGCCCAGAGGGATTCGAACCCCCGACCGGCAGATTAGAAGTGGCTGGGCGCCGTGTCGGCGGGGTTGTGGCTATGCCGGAACGTGTTGCACTGTCCGTGTACGTGCCGCTTTCTGTGTCGTCCCGTGCCGCCCCCTGTCATGGGCTGCCGCAACCACGGAGCGACCACGGAGCGACCACGTCCGCCGACGTGGGCGGCGGGGCCGGGTTCTTCGCGGATTTCCCAGGTTAGTGCTGCTTCCGGGTTGGCGTCGTCGGACTCGGTACCGCCGACTGGCAGAACCCAGTAGGGGCTCCGGTCGGGCTGGAGGCGTGTGTTGGTGAGCAGGCGGGCGTCGCGGGCGATCAGGATGGCACGGACCCGGCTCCGTACGGTCATGTTGTCATTGTCTCCGATCGGGAGATCAATTTCAGTGCAACAGCATCTTTCGTCGTCGTGCGCTGCCTGCCCGGGGCTGGGAGCTTTCCTCTCCAGGTCATGATTGCGGGCTTGGTGGGCTGGCTGGTTCTCGTTCGACTGCAAGGAGGTCGCGGAGGTGGGGGATAACTTCAAGATATAGCGACTCTTGTTCGCAGCCCGCGCCTTTGGCTCGAACGATGGCCTTCGCTAGGGGGATTAGGGAAGCGGGGGCCGAGGCAGTTAGACGCTCAGCCAGGTTCAGGTTGGCCTTTTGCTTATCAGGCTCCTGTTGGTACTTGATTCCCCTGTCGAAGAGAGTTTGGTTCATGGCGACGGGACGAATGGGTCGACCTACCCGGTCGGCCAATTCGGTCAGGATTTGGATGCCGTGGGCGTCGAGGTCACACCAAGCCGCGAGGGGAAGATCAGAAAAGGATCTTAGGAGCACAGCCAGACCGGTGCTGGCGTAGCCCGCTCCCCAGATCAACAGCCAGTCATCACTCAAATCGGTCTGTGTACAGATCCGCTCGAAGGTATCCTCGTTCTCGATCAGGAGGATGCCTACGGCCTCGCACTCCACCAGCCCGAGCAGACGGACGCCGTTGACGGGCAGGCTGATCCAGGGGCGTCCGCGTGTCGCGTCTGCGGCCACACCGCCGACGCTCCATACCAACGGTCCTCGTAGCCTCACCTCGGTGTCGGTCTGGTCGACCGCCCGATCAAAGGGGGTACCGATCAGGTTGGCGAACGACTGTATACGCGCGGTGCTCCATTTCTTCGAGCCCCGCAGCGCGATGGCCGCGAGCTCCTTGGCGGTCATTCGCTCGCCCGAGGACGTACGCGACCACCATACGGAGGCTGCGCGAACTGCGGCTTCGTAAACGGTCCACCGATCGGTTCCTGCGGAAGAGGCAGAGGGCACAGTTAGTTTTGACCCTTTTGGCAGTCCCAGCAGCAGATCGCGTTCGTGAGCGAGTTCCGGGACCGCTTCCATGAAACGAACCAACTCCGCGCGGATCGCGTCAGGATCGGGTCTGCCGAGCAACTCGTCGAGCTGATCTTCGGCGAGGTCGGCCCAGGGCTGAGTCAGCCGCCAGGACTTCGGGACATAGTCGAGCCCGTTGATGACGTCGCAGCGGAGGGCAATGCCACCAGCCTGGATGAGCGCAACAACGATGGTCCAGGCACGTTCACCGAATTCCTTCTGAGTTGAACTCCACTGGCGGAAGGCCTTTGTTCGGAGAACCGCTATCAGCTCGCTCCGCGTCAACTCGGGCGGCGGGGCGAAGGCAGGGACAGGTGCTTTCGCGACCAGGTCTACCTTGGCCGGATTGATACGCCGCTTTCTATCGCGGGGAATGCGCGGACCGTCGACGCCGGGCCGCGGGACGGTCACCGCCTTCGCACCGGCGGGTAGTCCACGGAGGAACACCTCGGTACGGCCCTCGGCTGCACTGACCAGGAGAGGCACACCCCGACTGGGCGCCGTCGACGATTCAGATAGGCGGCCGTCCATGCTTGATCCAATCTGCGCCGAGAGCGGCGCGGGCGCGATTTTCATCGAAGCCCCAGGCGCGCGTGGGCTGGTTGTAGGGCTCCGAAGTGGTCGTGTGTTCAAACCAGAGAAGCTCGCCACAGTAGTCGGCGGCGTCGACTAGGACGCTGTCCTGGCAAGTGCCGAGTATCGTTACCTGCTGCTCGTCGGCGACCTTCCCGAGTGCCGCCAAGGTGTCGCGCCGGTTCACCTCACCGAGACTGTTGCCGAGTTCGTCGAGGACCAGCACGCGTCCGCGGGGCTCGCTGTCGGCGAGCATCGCGGCGAGGACCAACTGGATCGCCTGGACCTTCACCTGTGCGCCGTTGGCTGTCTCTTGATAGGAGATCGGTGTGCCCGTGCGGGATCGGCGCCAGCGCGGCGTCACGCGCCACCGCCATTCGCCGGCGCCTTCGGGGCGAACGCTGATGAAGTCGAGGACGGCACCGTAACCGCCGCGATGGACGTCGAGGCGGTGGTATGCCTCGCTGATTAGGCTGAAAATTCCCTCGATGTGGCGCTCCAGCATCTCCTGTAGGCCTTGCAATACTTCCGCGCTCGCCTCGGCTTCGGCCCTGAGTTCGGCGATGACGTTCTCGCGGATCTGGCGTTGCTCGGCGACGCGTGTTGTGATTACCCGGTCGTTGTCCGAGGCGCCGGCAATCCTGCTGAGGAGGGGCGCGCTCACGTCGTCGAAGATGACGGCGGGCCCGTGGGAATCCGTCTCATCGGAGAAACGTTCTCTGAGAGTTGCCGCCTCTTGGAGATCCGAGGGTAGGCCTTCATCGATGTGATCTGTCTCGACGCCGAAGGTTCGCAGCGCCTCCTTAAGGAGTTCAGAGCTACGGCGTTTCAGACTTTCAGGACGGCCTCTGGCCACAGCCGACTCGGCCGACGCCATCTCGGCTGCAGCATCGACGCCTTCGCCCCAGAGTTGGAGCCAGGTGGTGACCGCCAGAGCGTCGCGCTGTTTGCGAACCTTCTCGCGCGCCGCACTCTGGCGGGCGACGTCTCCCTGTGCTGTATCGAGGAGCACCTGGGTGGTGTCGATGCTGGTCTGGATCGACTTAACGGCAAACTGAGCCTCCTCCCAGGCTAGTTCCACCGGTACCTGCCGCTCGGAAAAAGTGCGCAACCGGCCGTCGATATCGATCAGCTTCTCGTCCAACTCCTTTTCCTCAGCGGAAACCTCCGCAAGACGCGCAGCAGCGTGAGCGGTCTGCAGGTTTGATTCAGCTAGCTTGAGGCGGCTTTCTTCGACAAGGACGGCTCGCTGGGCATCCTTCAGAAGCTCACGAACCTGAGATAGCTGGTCTCGAGCCGCCCTGACGCGGCTGTCTCGACCCGCTACCGGTGGATCGAAACCAGTGACGACGAACGCGTTCAGATCGGGGAAGGCGACACCGCCTGGATGCGTGTCCGTTTGTTGGCTGAGTCTGGCGAGGAAGTCGGTGACTGACTCCTGCCCGCGGCTGGCGAGCGGACCACCCCGCGGATCCGATGGCACACCGACGAGCTGAGCTCCCGGTAGCCGGAACGCGAGATGGTCACCGGCCTCCGCTAGGCGTTCCTCGGGCACAGCGACAGCGTCACGCCAGGGCCACAATCGGGCTTCCCAGGCATCACGGGAATCCGGATCCGGCTCGACAATGTCGAGAACCCCGATGCCTTCAATGCCGATTTCGTCCAGGAGCCGGATCGTCTCTCCTGACCTTCCGGACAGACCGGCCTCGGTGAGGCGTAGATCACTCTCGGCCTCTTCGACTGAGATGGTGGACTGCTCAACCAATACCTTGGCGTGAGCTAAGTCGTGGCGCCGTTCCGTGACCGTCTGTTGGGCGATGTCGACACTGTCGCCAGACCAGCTCTTTGCCAGCGAGCGTAGTGCCGGGAGTTCCGTCGCCAACTGAGCCTGGCGTGCGGTGACGGTCGCTCGCTCAGAACGGACGCTGTCGAGCGATGTCCTCAGTTGATCCCGTTCGCGGCGCTTCTGCTTCTCGGTTTCGATCAGACGTTTCGGCACCCGCAGCTCGGCTAGTCGGGCGCTGAGTTCGTCGCGCCGAGCTTCGGCATCGACGACGAGTTGCCGGATCTCCCCAGCGCTTCCCTCGAGCTCCCGGTCCTCGTCGTAGGCCCGGTGGAGCCTACAGGCGAGGTAGCGTCGCCAGAACCCTCGCGCCTGCTCGATGGCCTTCCGCGCTGTGAGACGTGCGGCGACCCCGGCTAGGTCGGCTTCCTCCTCGGCATGGGCAGCGGAATCGTTCGCTATCGCGGTGGCGAGTTCGCCCTCATGCTCAAGGAACTTCCCGCGCTGAGTGGTCTCGCTAGCAATATCTGTATCCAGGCCAGCAAGCGCAATCAAGGAGTCGCCGATAGTCTCGGGATCCATCTCGGTCATCTGTTGACTGAGGAGCGATGGGACACGCGGCCTCATCTGGGTGTCCAAGTAGGTGAGACAACGGGGTGCGTCGCCGTACAGAACTTCGGCCATCCTCCGAGCAGAGATTGGCTTCTTGGGCACACATTGCTGCCAGAGCCCGTCGGCTTGCAGAATCCGTTCTGCCTCGTTGTCCGCATCGGCGACTTGCAGTCCAGGTGACCAGCGTGCCTCGACGAAGGGGGTGCTCGCCGAGACACGGATCCAGACAGTCACCGGGCCATGGCCGGGATCGGCTGCCTGCGCGAACACGCCGACAATGTAGCCGTAGGGTGCTGGGGTGAACCGCTGGGCGGGATCGAGACCGGCGGCGTCCGGTTTGAACAGCAGATTCGCGGCGAATCGTCCGCCGTTGATCGACAGCCGCCACTGTGGATCAGCAAGGAGGACGGATACAGCGGCAAGGAAACTGGTTTTTCCCGACCCGTTGGAGTCACCCTGAGGGCCTACGCCAGAAACCGCGACAAAGGCACCGGGGATCAGAGGAACGGCGTGGTTGGTGAGCCGGGCAATGTCGAAGGTTTGGACGCCGACCAAGTGTCGGGCGCCTACCACGCCGCGAGCCAAGGTCTCTTGCGAGTTTGTGGGTGCGGTCACGGCGAGGTCTCCGGATTCGTCCGATGGTGTTGATGGGCGCGGCGGCGCCTGATCGAGTCGGCCAGCGACCCATGCGGGTCGGCGAGCAGGACGAGTTGCTCGAACAGGAAGGTGGTCGCATGCTTGGTTAGTCGGTGGAACTGAGCACCGGGGACCAGACCCTTGCCGGGCACTCGGCGTACGAGATCAGCGTCTGCTAGCCGCCGGAGGGATTGCTCCACCTGCCCGGGCGGTACGGAGCACCCCCGGAACTGTTCGTTGGGGACCGGGCGACCCTTCGTCCACGGGGCTTCAGCGGGCAGTTCGCCCTCGGCGCGTGGAATGGCCACACTGAAGATCAATATCAGGGCGAGGACAGCGCGGTCGACCTCAGGCAGGATGCCGAAGCCGTCGTCGGCGAGCCGCGCGGCAATGTCGTCGCCATAGCCAGAAATCATGCCATTCGGACAGATGATCAGGACCCGGCCGGAGGCAGCCAGGACTTCCTCGACCACGCGGCGGAGGGCGGGTTCCGCCAAAGCAGCGAAGAGGTGGGCTGGTACTGGGCTCCGGGCGCAATCGAGTGCCGCGACGGCCGAGTAGACCTGGGCCCGGCGCTGTTCCGAAAGAGCGGCCAGAGACGGCAGCATTAGGAGGTCTCCGGACCTGGCAGCCGATGGTATTCCGCGCGTAGCGCGGCCACCTCGTCATCAGACCACAGCGCGATGGCCGGCCCCAGCCTGATCACGCTGCCGCTCTCAGATTGAGAGAGAACTCCGCAGGCGATGAGCCTGCGCAGTGCGGCGCGGTGAGAACCTCGCATTCGATGGCTAGCACCTTCAATGCTGGAGGAGAACGCCTGCAGCGAGTCGAGGATCTCCGCCTCAGAGACGGGGACGCCTGGGTAAAGCGTTTGGTTTGGGTCGGGCCAGCACCATCGGATACACGCGGAAAGGACGAACAGGAGGCTTGACGTCGGCAGACGGAAGTAAGATTCGTGAGCCTCCTGTCCGAGGAGATCTGACGCAGCCGGCCAAGAGGCCGTTAGTGCGCGGGCACCGTGCCTGTCGTGTACCTCTGTGAGCGTCTGGCCGACACGTTGGGCCGCGACCTTGAGATCAACTAGGTCACGTGCGCTTCTAGGGAACGGTTGTGTCCTCGTGGCGCGCAGCTTGGCGAGCAAGTATGCAGAGTCATCTTCCAGCATTGTCTGTGGTGGTCATATCCCGGGAGGAAGGTTGAGGGTGGACGCGGCGCACCTGGATCGGGGTGACAAAGGTGACCTCACCGGCTAGGTCGGTCAGGATCGCCGTTGAGAGTGTCGCGGTCAGGGGAACAGCGGGTGCCGCAGAGGCCAGCAGTACATCGACGACGATCTTGGCTGCTCCGGGCCAGCCCGCCGCCCTGATCACGCTGGTGAGATCGGCTGCGTCCTGCCCCTGGAGCGAAATCTCGATGGTGGCGATCCGGCGCTCGCGGGCTCGATCTGAGCGCTGCTGTGCCTCGCCAATCGGGTCGCGGCTGGACGAAACAGCCGAGGAAGGCGGCGGTCGCCGCCGGGGAGATCTTGGCCGGTATTCATCGACGGCGTCGATCAGACGCTCCGCGTTCGTGGCCAGGCTTGGAGGATCGAAAACCGTCCTGGAGAACACTTCGGACAGCCGGTCGATGCTCGACCTCTGTGCTGCCGTCCGGTACTGCTCGGGCGACAGCATCGAGAAGTCCCTCCGCGTCCCGGCGAGGTCCACCAAACGGTCCCATAGTTCGCCGACTGCCTCGCAATAACGCAAAGCTGCCCTGATTAGCCTCTGCCCTGCGCCCATCAGTGAGTGGAACCGTTCCGTAACGATGGTGACCAGGGACCTTGCCTCGGCGAGCAGGGCGGTGGCCGATCTTTGGCTCCTTCGTTCGTTGAGGAGTTCCTCGATAGTCCGACCGCGAACCAGGCGCAGCAGATTGGCGGTACTGATTGCTAACGCATGCCGTGCCTGAGTGATCCGCTCGCCGACCTCCGCTTCATGCAGCAGCCCATCTTCGACCTCGCGGGCGGTGCGGCTGAGTAGGAGTGCGATCTCTTGGACTCCACCCTCGCGGTCGAGTCTGCTGAAGACAAGGAGAGCAACCGCACTCATGTCGTTGATGCGGTAGCGCATCTGGTGCGGACGGTCGGGACCATCGTTCGACAGCAGCATGTCGTTCGCGATGAACACGTTGATTCTGCTGGCAACGTCGTCGGTGGAGAACCGCGGTATGCAGGCCGCGATCAACTCGCCGCGTGTCAGACCGTCACCGATGTCGAGATCGCCGAATGCTGCATGCACCGCCTGGGCAATCTCAAGAGCCAGAGGGTCCCTCGTAACCGCGCCTGCGTCAGCCGCTACAGGTGCGACGAACGGATTGAAGCGCTCCTGGAGCGTGGCGCTCTCATGGACCGCGGAGAAGTCGATACCGATCTGCTCAGATGCTGGATCGTACGAAGGATGCGCTGACATCGATTGCAACCATACTTCCGGCACCGCACGTCCGCGGTGAGTTGCGGGTATCCATACGTGCCAGGCTGTGCTGGTCTAAAGGTGGTGTTTGTCCTGCTTAACAAGCTATCTGTACTTCGGGTGCGCTCAGCCCTCGCCAGTTTTGTGTGCGTTTGCCGCATTTCAGGGCTCTTGCTTGGATCAGTTGGGCCATGGTGGCCGATGTCGGCCAGGCTCTGCGTCGCTAGGCTGGCGTTGGGTACCGCCCTGACTGATGCGTCTGGGTGATGTTGACGCAACTTCCGGGCAGGGCGTCCCGCAGACCAGTAGGTGGCATGGCTGCGGGACTGTACAGTTTTCGGCTCTGTCCCGTAATCGGTGGCGGCGCTGGGTGGCTTCGTGTCAGCCTGGAAGGTACTGGAGGTCGACGCGCTGGTGGGTGCGGTGCCCTCGTGATTGTCCACGCTGGTCATCGAGGACGTGGTGGACGAGGGCGCGGGAGTCCGGGTGGCGGCGCGGACTCGTGACGGGCCGGGCGGCCATCATTATCATCGTGTAACCACGCCGCGCCTGTGCGCGGCGTGGCCCGATCACCCGTCAACCCGTTGGCTCCGCCGGACGCCGTCCCGGCGAGGCTGACGTGCGTCTACGCGACAGGACGCACGGGTGGGTTTCTCAGGGACCCATCGGGTCCGTCGGGCGGTCCTATGAGCGCGTACGGCACGGGGCGGCGTGGATCACAAACCGCGCGGTCGGGGGTGTTGGAAGTCCGCTGAGCGACCACCGAGCGACCACGGCAGCAAAGCAGGGCACAGTGGGCGTGATTTGATCTTGACCGTGATGGTGTTTCGCAGGGCCAGGGCGTGGTGCGCCCATAAAGATTCGAACACCTGGCGCGTGCTGGACTCATCCTGATCGCGGCTCTATCGGGCCGATGCCCACAAGGCGAGGACAAAGACCACGACCGCCCAGATCGCGCCGATGGTCTCCCTGTGGCGAGCTTCAGACTTGTCCTTGAGGTTGGCGAAGGCGGCTGCGACGTCCGTCCATGACCGGCGTGCGCGGGCGAGCCGTATGCCAACTGCCAGGGCGAGAATGATGAGGATCGCCGCTGCGGTGTTCACTTGGGCTCCTCGGGCAGGGAGAGATCACGCCTACGACCATTGCCCGCGGCCGGTGAGCCCAGACAGGTCTTTGACCCTATTTGAACCCCTCACTGCGGGGGTCGGGCAGGCGGTAGTCCTGGTGCGGGATCGCCCGCTCCCACACCATCTCGAAGGCGGCCACGACCTGGATGACCCGGCGTGGGTCGCTGACGAACTCGTACTGCTTCAGGCTGCTGCCGTCTCCCGCGTTGTGGTGGAAGCGGACAAGGCGCTGATCGAACATCCACAGGTCAGCGCCGGGCAGGAGGAGGTCGAAGGCGTTCTTCCGCGGGAGCCACCGCACATCCTCCCCGGCCTTGATGTTGCCGTCGGTGAGCATGTGTTCCCAGGCGATGTAGTCGCTGACGGGCTCGGAGATCACCCTGGCTCGGCGCATCTTCACGCCGCGTTCGACGGCTTCGGAGACCAGGTCGGTCCAGGCTGAGCGGTCGTAGGTGCCGGTGCCGCCCGACAGCCAGTCCTGGAAGGCCGCATGGGTGCGGTCGTAGCTGTCACGCATCTCCAGGTGCACGGCCGAGCGTTTGGTGTTGGCGAGCAGTTCCTTGAACGTCGGGGCGCCGGCGCCCTGGCGGCCTCGCTCGTAGGAGCCGGTGACGGCCTCGTTGATGAACGGCCGCATTCGGGCGGGCTGCCAGATCACCGCCTCATCGGCGCCGATCGGCCCGTGGGCGGAGATCATCGCCAGCACTTCCGGGTCGGTGACGACCCTGCCCTGGAAGAAGAAGTCCCCGGTGAGCGGGTCGACGTACACGGTCGGGCATTCCTCGTCGGGGGTCTTGTCGTCCACACCGATGAAATCGGGTTCCACTGCATGCCTCCGCAAGATGTTGGAGCGGCATGGATCGGCTCGACCCTGACCCGCCTCACCCCAGCGCGTCAAGGAACTTGGCGGCCTCAGCCGTCGAGGCCGGCCAGTGCCTGACGGATCAGGGTGACAGCCCTATCGCCGTGGACAGCGAGGCCGAACAGCCGCTCCCATGCAGCCTCGTACAGCGCGATCTCATCGGGATGGGTGACCGACAGATAGCCTGAAACCAACTCCACCGTCACCCGGTCACCGTCGGAGAAGGTGAATGACTCGGCTGGAAGGGTCCGCTGCCGGTCGATAGTGCGGGGGATCACGCCCAGGCTCACCGAGGGCCGGCGCATCCGCGCCAGCAGCTGCTCCAACTGCTCAGCGTGGACCTCGCGGGGGTAGGGCCGATGCCATAGCACATCCTCCTCTAGTACGAACAGGAACCGCGCATCGGGCCGCTGCAGCACCTGCTGGCGATCCATCCGCTCGGCGACGGCGGCGGCCACGTCGTCGACCTGGACGTTCAACCTGCGGCGGGCCGCGGTCAGTGCCGCGGTGGTGTAGGCCTCGGTCTGCAGTAGTCCAGGGATCACCCGCGTCTGGTAGACCCGCAGCCGCTTGAGCCGCTCATAGCGGTCCCGCACCGATTCCTGAGCTCGCTTGAGACCGCCCCGGTGGAGCTGCTTGTTGCTCACCCACATCCCGGCGACCGCCGCCTGTTCGGCCAGCAACTCCTCCGTCCGCTGCTCGCTGGCCCCGCAGAGCCTGCACCACAATCTGACGTCGGCTGCCGACGCTGGACGAAGGCCCCGCTCGATCTGGGACACCTTGGTCGAGTCCCGCCACCCGGCCTGAGCCGCGAAGGCCACGCCCGACAATTCGGCGTCCTCACGCAGCTGGCGGAGTTGCACAGCCAGGCGCTGGCGCGCTGCTTGCGCTGAGGAAGAAGCAGAGGAAGGCATCGACCAAATCCTGACGTACCGGCCGTTGAAGCCGGGTCGGCTTTGGCGACGTTTGACCCCCAGGATCGCGTAAGGCCAGCTCACACCGCCTCCCCGAGAGCAGCGGCAACAGCACGGCCAAGAGCTTGGGGTCAAAATCGGTCAATGGTCTAACCCTCTCCGCGTCCGGCGGCGCACCGTGAAGACACGGCCGAACACCCGGGTGTGCACCGGTAGGCGGCCCCGCCCAGTCCGGCACCGGTGGAAGGAAACGGTACTGATGGCCGAGACGACGACAGGCAAGAGAGTGGGCCAGGTGAACTGGCAGGAGCACGGGCTGGTGCGGGTCGCCGAGGGGTTCCTGCCCGCCGACCGGTTCGACGCTCTGGTGGCTGAGGGCGAACTGGCGGCGCAGCGCGGCGAGCCGTATGAACGGGCCGAGACCAGTGGCCACCGCGACGGGTCGTTCGCCGCTCCGGCGCACTGCCAGATGGCCTCCGGCGGTCCCGTCCTGGAGGGGCTGCTGTACGACAAGGCGCTCCTGCTGGTGCTGCGGGAACTCATCGGTATGGCCCGGCTGGTCCCCTTCGGCTGCGCCTACGTCACCTACCAGCACGGCGACTTCCAGGGTCTGCACACCGACGATGTGAAGGCGACTCTGACCCTGGGGGTCGCCCTCACCGACAACCTGGGCCCGATGGGGTGGGCTCCGGACCTGCGCGCCGTGCATCCCGACGTGCTCGCCGACGTCGTGGCGCAGTACGGCATGTTCCCCGAAGGGGACCAGTTCGGGGTCTTGGAGCACCCGCACGGACCTGGCGTACTCCAGGGATGGGCTGGCTACGACATCCCGCACTGGCGGCCCCCGCACACCGATCAGCGGCCCGCCCGGCTGGTGACGTTGTCCTACCTGGACCTGTGAGGAGATCGGAGATGCTGCGAGCTCAGTGGCTGTCGGACGGCCGCGTCGACGTCCCCGCTGCCGCGATCCCCACCAACCTGTGGGAGGACCTGGAGGAGGAGGCGGCCAAACTGGAGCCGGGCAAGATTGCCCGGGATCGGTCCGTGCCGGGCCTGCAGGTGCTGCGGGACGGGTCGATCACCTCCCCGCAACGCTGCCACGTCCACCCCGGCGGCGACGCACTGATCAGCCTGGTCCGCCACCCCGCCCTCGCCGAGACCGCACGGGAGGCAACCGGCAGCGACGCGATGGTTCCGCTCCGGTGGGGGTACAAGTGGTACACCCACGGCGACCACATGCAGGTCCACCGCGACGAAGGCAAATGCACCATCACCTTCTCCGCCGGCCTGATCGGCGACCTCGGCACCATGGGCTGGCTCCCTCGCCTACGGTGGCTCACCAGCGTCCAGATCGCCGCGCGCTTTCCCGGCCAGGACGTTTTCCCTGACGATGACGGCACCTTCCCCATCGAGCGCCGCATCCTGTCGGGCTTCGACGGGGTCCGCGTCCCGCACTGGCGGCCGCCCTACGAACACGACCTTGGCGTCCTGGTCACCTGCTGCTTCGCCGCACGCCTCTGACCACCCTCCGCAAGCCCGTCAATCCCCTTGGGAAGGAGCACCACCATGCCCAACATCCCCACCGCCGACCAGGCCGCGCCGCCGCAGGTGGACCCGGCCGACTTCATCGCCGAGCTGCACGCCGAGGGCGAGTTCCCTGTCACTGCGGGCGGCGACCCGGCCGTCCCCGACAGCCTCGGCACCGACCCGGCCGCCTGGGCGGCCGAGTACATCGGCCACGCCGCCCGCCTCATCGGCACCCAGCCGCTCCAGGCTGAGTAGTCCCGCACCGATGGCAGACCCGGAAGCGGGTCAGCTGCGCCGGTAACGCACCTGCAGGGCAGACCCATCGGGCCTGCCCTGCGGCGTCCCAGGAGGGAGACGAGCATGGAGAAGGTGTTCTTCACCGGTACCCACCGGGTCCGAGACCCCGGCGACACCCTCGCCGCGATCACCCCGCTGCTACCCAGGTTCGGCATCACCCGGCTGGCGGACGTGACCGGCCTGGACGCCATCGGCATTCCTGTGGTGATGGCGGTACGGCCGCTGGCCGCCACCCTCGCCGTCGCCCAGGGCAAGGGCGCGACCCTGGACGCGGCCCGCGTCTCGGCCGCGATGGAGGCCATCGAGTTCTGGCACGCTGAACGCGCCGTCCCCGTCCCCGAAGCGTCCGGAGCGGCGGCGTCCGACCTGGGCGTGCCCTACCCCGTCACCGAGTTGGAGCAGCATGCCGGGAGCCTGCTCACCAGCCGCAGCCGCATGGACTGGATCACCGCCACATCCACCCTCACTGGTGCCCCGACGCTGCTGCCCCGGCCCCTGGTGCAGATCGGTCGGCACGTGCGCAGCGACTGGCGCATCTACATGCTCACCGCCTCCACCAACGGTCTCGCCTCCGGCAACACCCGAGCCGAAGCGATCATTCACGGCCTGTACGAGGTGATCGAACGCGACACCACCAGCCGACTCGCCGGCCGACCCGCCCCGGGCTCCCTCGATGCGGCACAGGAGCACATCGAGCCTGGCACGGTCACCGACCCGGTTTGCGCCTCCCATCTGGCGCTGCTCGCCGATGCCGGGGCGTGGGTGGAGCTCATCCATCTGCCCAACCGGTTCGCCGTGCCGGTGATGGTGTGCCACCTGTGGTGCGAGGACGCACCCAGCGCGATCATCTCCGGGTCCGGAGCGCACTCCGACCCAGGCGTGGCCCTGTCCCGAGCGATCACTGAAGCCGCCCAGTCCCGCCTCACCCACATCTCCGGATCCCGCGACGACATCACCCCGCTGGTCTACCGGCCCGGCCACTACCAACCCCCCGCTGCCGTCCAGGACACCACCTGCTGGGCGCAGGTCACCAGCCGATATGCCCATGGCCGCCACACGACCGACACCGGCGAGTCCGCATGGCTCGCCCGCACCGTCACCACCGTGACCGGCTGGGAGCCGATGGCCGTCGACCTCACCCAGGGTCCCTACCAGCAGGACGACTTCGCCGTGGTGAAGGTCAGCGCCCCGGGGCTGATCTACTCCGCCCGCCACGTCATCCCCCGCTCGGAACCGTTGGAGGCGACCCCGTGAACCCCGGCCCCACCCTCCACGTCTTCGCTGGGCCGACCCTGGCCGCCGACCGCATCCGCGCCCTGGCAGCCACAGCGATCGTCCACCCGCCGGTCCAGCACGGTGACCTGCTGCGCCTGGCCGCCCGGCGCGGCGACATCGTGCTGATCATCGACGGCCTATGGCACCAGGTCCCGCCCGTACGCCACAAGGAGATCCTGGAACTGCTCGCCAATGACGTGAGGGTCGTCGGCGCCGCGAGCATGGGCGCACTGCGCGCGGCCGAGCTGGCCCCCTACGGGATGATCGGCGTCGGCTGGGTCTACCAGCAGTACGCCACTGGCCAACTCGACGCCGACGACGAGGTCGCAGTCACACAGACCCCCAGCGGAGCGCCCCTGTCGACCGCGCTGGTCTGCCTGCGCTACCGACTGAACGCCGCGGCCGACGCCGGAGCCATCACCGCCGGCGAGGCGGCGCAGCTCGTGGAACTTGCCCGCGCGCTGCCCTACCAGCGGCGAAGCTGGAAGGCCCTGCACTACGCCGCCGCATCCACCGACCTCGCTGGGGCCTGCCAGCGAGCCGTCGATTGGAACGACCACTACGGTGAGACCGCCGACATCAAGGCCGTCGACGCCGAACTCGCCCTCACCTTCGCAGCCACCGGCCACCTGCCCGAACCCGCCGACCAGCCCGGCTGGCAGCAACAACCGTGGCGGACGTCGCACCTGCGGAGCTGGGCGGCGACGTACCGGCCAGTCGCCATCGCCAACGGAGCCCGGGTACCGCTGACGGCGCTCCTGCACCACGCTCAGCTGTATGACCCGCACTGGCCTGAGCGGTGGCGCCGACACGTGCTGGCCTGGATCGCCTCCCTCCCAACCGACACCGCCTCCAGGTTGACTGCCCCCGCCCTCGAAGACCAGGCTCTCGCCGCCGCCCACCACCGGGGCCTGCACCTGGATTCCCTCACCCGCGCCCAGGTCCAGCACTGGGCAACCCCCTCCGAGATCTCTGAGCTGAGCCCCCGCGAGATCCTGCTGCGCCTGGTGACCCGGTCGGCACGGCTGGACCCCACCGCCAGCG
The DNA here is from genome assembly GCF_024172125.1 of Actinomadura rupiterrae. Lineage (GTDB taxonomy): Bacteria > Actinomycetota > Actinomycetes > Streptosporangiales > Streptosporangiaceae > Spirillospora > Spirillospora rupiterrae. The sequence goes on along the minus strand of NZ_JAMZEA010000012.1, from coordinate 297,789 downwards.
TCTGGCCCGAAACCCCGCAGCAGGCCCGCGCCCTGTTGGACCTGGACGCCCATGCCCGCGCGGCCGTCCACGCCTGGACCACCAGCCAGAAGATCGCCGCGACCGGCCCAGGCCGCATCCCCGCCCACCTGGACCCGACCCGAATCCGGCGCCAGCTAGCTGACCACTGGAATCTCGATACGGCAGACTCGGCGGCGTTGACAGCCGCGGCCCGAGACCGCGGCATTCTGTCCATCCAGGAGGCGGTGGAGACAGCCCGGCCGTTCTACCTCGCCGCCCGCCGATAGCTCAGGTCCGCGCCGCCCCGGCAGCCTCCACCGGCAGCGCGGGGACGGGCGTCGGCTGCGGCGCGGGCAGGCGCATCGCGCGGACCTCGCTGCTGAGCAATGGCAAGAACGCGATGACCACGATGACCACCGCGCACCCGGCCAGCGCTGGCACCAGCCCGACCGCAGCGGCCAGCGGCCCGGCCAGCACATACCCCAACGGGACCGGGAGCTGCTGGCCGAGCAGGCTGTAGGACGAGGTACGGGCCTGCATCCCGGGAGGCACCTCCCGCTGCTGGTAGGTGCCGAAGGTGTTGATACTGACGTCCAGGCCGATACCGGTGACGAACGCGGACACCACCAGCATCGGCACGCTCATGTGCACGGCCAGCGCCGCCAGCGGCAACGCCTCGAACGACACCGCCACACACGCCACCAGCCCGACCCGCTGAGGCCGCAGCAACAGCACCACCAGCGACCCGGTGATCAGCCCCGCAGCGAACCCGGCCACCACCGCGCCCCACGCCGCCGCGCCACCGAGATGGCCCTTCGCATACAACGGGCCCAGGACCTGGTAGCCGATCAGCCACGGTGTACAGCACGCAGCAGACTGCGCCACCATGATCCACAACCAGCGGCGGGAGAAGAAGTCGCTCCACCCCTCCCGCAACGACTCCAACACATGCTTGTTCTTGATCGGCGTCAACGGGACCCGGACCCGCGACAGCATCCACGCCGCCACGAAGAACGTCGCACTGTCGTACGCGATGGCCCAGCCCGGCCCGACCACCGCGATCAGCACACCCGATACGGCGGGCGCCCCCACTTTGATCACGTTCTGAGTCAGACGCAGCAGCGCGTTGGCCTCCCGCAACATCTCCACCGGCACCAACTGGCGGACCATGCCCTGGGCGGCTGGACCGAAGAACCCACCGACGCTGCCCGCCACCGCGGACGCCGTCACCAGCTCCCACAGCTGCGCGCGGCCGGTGATGACGAGGACGGCGACCACGGCCTGCTGCACCCCCGAGATCAGATGCGCGGTGATCATGATCCGGCTCCGGGGAGCGTGGTCGGCGATCGCTCCGCCCAGCAGCATCAACGCCATCTGCGCGACCATGCTCACGGCGAGCACGATCCCGATGCCACCAGCCCCACCGCCGATCTCCAGGACGGCGAACGCCAACGCCAGCGGCGACATCGACGAGCCGGTCTGAGACACCAGCCGCGCCGCGACATAACGGCGATAGGCAGGGGAGTCCCGCAGTGGCCTCACCGCGTCCTGGAATCTGTCACCCGGACCCACCCGCCGCATACAGCACCCCAGACCGTCGCAGGCCGACACCCCTCAGCCTCCCAGCCTGCAACAACATCACCAACCCGACCTCCAGACCCCTGGATAGGTATTGGCCGCACCTGGACCAAGTCTTCGGCCGGGAGACAGGCGATGTCATGGCGGAGGGCCGGCTCCCAGGAGCCTCCCGCCAGCACCTCCCCAAGGACCCCGCGCAGGAACGGGAGCGGCCGACCTGCCGAGGCATCATCACTCGCCGAGTGCCACTCAACCCGCCCGCAACCTCTTACGTCACTTAACCCTGCGGCCGCCATCACCATCGCGTTCACCCTCGCCGGCGAACTCGCCTCAATCCGGGTCGCCGACCGTATGAGCGAGCTCCACACCGCCCTGGACACCTACGGCCGCGATTCCGCCGCCGAACGTCTACGCGACCAGATCCGGGCCTGCCCAGACCGCGAGGCGCCGTAAACCGACACGCCCTCGGCCGAGCGCTCCGGCCGAGGGCGAGCATGAAGGCGTTCTATTTCTCGGGATCGCCGGTACGGATCTCCAGGACGAGGCTGTGAAACGACGAGCGGTCGAGTACCAGCTTCGGCCCGTCGGGGCTCTTGCTGTCCCTCACACCGATCCCGGTCTCAAGGGCGGCGAGTTCGACGCACTGACCGGTCTGCTCGCTGCGCGTAGCCTTCCGCCACACCGGGTCTGGTCTCAAGGTCGCCTCCAGCTATCTGTACTTCTCTGCGACAGCAGCGATCAACGCGAGCGAATCGTCTGAGTTCAGAGCCGCTACGAGGAGGTGGTCGAACACCAGATTCGCGGCGGCTACGTCACTCGGGCGATCCAGATACAGGGTCCCGGCCATCGTATCGACATACACCGAATCCCGATCATCATCGTCGGGGAAGACGAAGATCCCGAAGGCGCCGGAGGTCGCAGCGTGTCCACCGCTCTCCGACGGGATGACATGGAGGGCGAGCCGTGAGGTGCGAGCTTCCGTCACCAGCCGTTCCAGCTGCGCCCTCATGACCTGCTTGTCTCCGACCTGCTTGTGGAGGACGGCTTCATCCAGAACGACCCACAGGGAGAGTCCGGACTCTTGGGCCACCGTCTGACGGCGCATCCGGAGCTCGACTCGTCGTTCGAGCTCGTTCTCGTCAAGCTCCAGGGGCCCGCCCTTGCGGATGATCTCTCGCGCGTACGCGGGAGTCTGAAGGAGCCCAGGGACGACGAGTGGTTCAAAGATGCGCATCCAGGCTGCGGCCGCCTCAAGATCGATGAATGTCGCGTAGTTGCGGGACAGGAGATCGTTGTACGGCTGCCACCAGCCCTGTTGGACGGCTTCGCGAGCGAGCCCGAAGAGGGCGTTGCGGGTGTCGGGATCCGTCACCTCGTAGAGGTCCAGCATGTCCCGCACGTCGCCGACCGTAGCGGATACGCGCCCGGTTTCGATGCGACTGATCTTGGAGTCCGACCACCGCCGACCGGTTCGATCCTTGAGCTGAGCCGCTACGTCCTGGCCGGTCATGCCCTTCCGCTCACGGAGGCGTCGCAGTTCTGCCCCCAGGCGGCGACGGGGGACCGTAGGACTCGCCAGTCTCGCCACACGCATCATCTCCGAGGGTTCGAGTGAATCTTCGCGATGCACTTGCACGACGCCAATGCTAAGTGCATGCTGACAGTATGCCGTAGGACACAGATCGCATGTGGGGAGTTGTCGCCGATGGCCTGCATCACACCGGCTCTCGCTGATCTTGGGTGGCCGTTGTGGCGCCGTGGCGACATCGCGCGGGGGACCACACGATGAAGTAAAGCCGCCGCGTGGCCGGGGTCTGAGCCTAGGAAACTCCCCCGGCCACGCGGCCACCATCCCCAACACGGAGGAGGTGTCGCCCATGGTAGACGCATCTGCGGCGACGAATGGAGGCCCCAGCGGCCCGGGTGGCGTGGAGGACCTGGGGCCGCTGTGGCCAGGATGGCACGCCGAGCGGGTCGGTGGGCTGGTTGTGGCGCGCCGGGTCGGCGGGCTAACCGACTACCAGCTCATTTACGGGTATTTGGAACAGGTCGAGGCGAAGACGGTCAGCGAGATCGTGGTGATCTGCAAGGCGCACAATATTCTGGCTCAGTGGGTCGCGATCGCCGAAGCGTCGCAAGGTGAGCAGCGTGCGGTGTCGTCGTGACCATGTCAGGAAGGCACGACGGAGGGCGGACGGGCGGGTACCTGACCGCACCGCCGCCAGAGGAGATACAGCGCGCCGACCTTGAGCCATGTGTCCCACAACGCGAACGCGTCACCTACCTGTCGCACCTTCAGACACGACTTGGACGACACGACGGCATCGTCGCGGGGTTCGCGGTCATCGATCAAGAACTCGTGCTGAACGTGATCCCCGTGGGTCGACTCAACGCACAGGACTCGCCTGTGCGAGCGCTGACCGTGGGCTGCTGCTACGTCCCCGACCTTGGTCAGTGGTGGTTCTACCGGGCTGCCGCAGGCCAGGACCAAGCCGAACGGCTGGCGCCGACGAACGAGCTGATCCAGGCCGAGCAGAGCGTCCTGTTCGCCTTGGCCCGAAGGGCGAGAGCGGTATGAACGACAGCCCACCGGCCGGGTCTGTTCAGAACCGGAGTCTGGGGCCCTGGTCACTGACCACCCCGACCCGGATCTCGGACGTGATCGTGAACTCCTACTGCACCCACCTGAGCACGCCCGGGTTGAAGGCCGTGCGCGTCTCGCTGATCAAGACGTCCGCCGACCATGCCGCCCGTCCGAAACTCGCCAGCCTCGACGAGCGGCCCGCAGACGAGGCGTTGCGGGCCGCACTGCCGATCGTCGCCGGCGCGTTCGCCGAGTCGATGACGCTCTACGGCGTTTACCCGTGGATGGTCGAGGCCATCGAGAGCCGGGAGCGCGACGAGGTGGGGGAGACCATCCAGGAGCACCTTGGGTTGCGCGCCAAGCGGGACAAGCCGCCTGGCAAGTCCCCTTCGATGACGGCGGGGCAGGAGATCCCTCGTCTGAGGGAGAACCGTCCGAGAGCGCGGGGCCGTCGGGCCGAACCGACAGGGCGGAGAACAGGAATGGCTCGAACCCCATCCGAACGTCGAGCAGGGCTTCCCCCTCGGTGGTTGTGCTCGACGCGGTCGACGGTGGGTGCGCGCACGTCCCCGATCGCAGGGGCGAGGGGCCGGGACCGGGCCTTCGGCGTCGGGCTGGCCGGACTGCGATCCCTGCACCATCCGAGCCCACACCGTGCGCCCGCTCCGACCCGATCCCGAGGGCGACGCCGGAGGCGCCTGGGCGCGCAAGGCCGGGGTCGGGCTGATCGTCGGGCTGAGAACGCGAGCCCGCCCCCGGCGGGGGCGGCGCAGCAGCTCCGGCTTCCCGCGGGTCTTGACCTTGGTGTGGGAGGTGGGGGGCGATGTCGGTCGGTTCGCCCGTGGCATGCCCCGTGGCATGTGGGGACCGTTGATCGGTCAGCGGGCGCGCAAGCAAGGAGGAACGGACAAATGGAAGACACGAAGTGGGCACGGACATCGGCGGCGGAGTGGCTGCACTCGCGGCCGCAGATGCGGTGGCGGCGGGTGTTCCCCGGGCAGGCCGAGCAGGTCCCGTACGCGCGCAAGCTGGCCCAGGATCTTTTCGCCGGGGCGCCGTGCGAGAGCCTGGTGGCGCTGGCTGTGAGCGAGCTGGCCGGCAACGCGCTGCGGCACTCGATCTCGGGCGCCGGGAACGGCGGCTGGTTCGGGCTGGAGCTGGTGTACGCCAAGCTCGTCTATGTCGCGGTCACCGACTTGGGCGGAGAGGGCATCCCGACCGTCCTCCCGGAGGGCTACCGCAGCTGCCCCACCAGGGAGAACGGCCGGGGCCTGCGGATGCTGTACGACCTGTCGGTCAGCCTCGGCGTGCACGGCAGCAGCGCCCTGGGCCACACGGTGTGGGTCGATCTGGACTTCGACACCTCGCTGGAGGACCTGCCGCAGCAGCCGATGCTGCTGGTGTCGTAAGGGAGGACCAGCCTGCTCGTAACAGGCTGGTCCCCGGCTCAGGATAGACGAGCCGGGCTCCCGGGGCCCCGTCCGGTTGCGTCGTTTCGGACGTAACGGGCGGGTCCTCGCTTTCAGGTATCCGGTCGTCGATCGGACGGCGCATTCAGTAGCTCAACGCGATCTCACCGACGTCGGTAAATGGCCGGTCGCGCAGCTCAGCCAGCTCTACCGAAAGTTCACCAGCGCGGGGTAACGGTTTGCGGCAGGGCGGCGAAACAAGCTGCACGGCCGACCCTGCATCAAGATGACCAGCCGAGCGGCGCTCGGCCAGCCACGCTCGGTTCCGGTCTGTGCTGACCGATTGAAGGGCCGTGCGATGTTCTTCGCTCTCGTAAGATTGTCGTGCGGACGGAAGACGAGGACTGTCGGTAATGGAACTGGATACTCCCGGTGTGGCAACAACCTGAATGAGGCATTCGGAAACCGAGAATGAAGTCCAGCCTGTGGACGGTGAAGCTCTACCGGGACATCGTTGGGCGGATCTGACCGCCTCCACCGCGGAAAGCGCTGACGCTTTTATGGGAGATGGAACCGTCGGAGGGACGTAGCGCCACAACACGTAGGAAGCGTCTGGTTTGGCCGTCGTTTTTGGTGGTCTGTTCTGTGTCCGTCTCCGTGGTCTTCTCCGTGGTCTCCTTAAGAAGAGACGGGGCAGGGATGTGCCTCGTCGCAGGTGGGATCGCGTGTCGGGGGATGGGAAGTGCCTCCGACTCGTCCCTATAGACGACAGGTAGTAGGTGAGAGCGCGGGCCCGGCCAGGTCGGATGACTCGCAGCTCATCCCCGGCTACAGCCTCCCTTCTCCCATTTCTCTTCGCTTCTCATGGCCATGGAAGCGTGGGTTCCCCGATCGGCAACTGCTCGCGGGCAGGGCGCGGGCATTCGTCGAGGCGCCGCGAAAGGCGATCCGGTCTCGAGTCGGGGCAGATCATGATGACTCGATGGTCGAGATCGCGCGGTCTGCTCGCGTCTATGGTCGTGCCAGCTGGTGCCGTTGGGGTGGCGGTCAAGTGTTTCCGTGCCCGGTGTCCGTAGATCTATTGGGCGCGCGCATTGTTAGGGAAGCCTCTCCAGCCGTTTCGGTGATGCCATTCGCCGCGCGTTCGGCGTGTGGAATGGCGACTATCGAGGGATGATGAATGTAGAACGAAAAAACGACACCGGGCCCGGCGGCGCGAAACGTGAGCGCCGGGACGACAGGAATAGGAGCCCTGAAATGGCCGCGAACACCGCCCCCGCCAACACCACGACCGCCCCCACGGCCAACCCCGACGCCCCCGCCGACGCCCGGGCCGCCGTCCCGGCGTTCCCGGCCGGGTTGAACGACGACGGGCGGCGGGTGTGGGACGCGCTCACCGCCACCGGCGGCGGCACGGTCGCGGCGATCGCCAAAGCGGCGGGGACCACGCAGAAGATCACCCGCGACGTCCTCAAGATCATGTTCGCGACGGACCGGGTCGTCCGTGAGGGTGACGTGTGGCGTCTCACGTCCGCCGCGCCCGACGCGCCCGCCGCGCCCGCCGCGTCCCCGGCCGACGCGGTGGCGGACGGCCCTGCGACGGACGACTCGGACGCCCACGACGCGGGCGATGCGGTCACGGACGCGGCGGTCACGGTCACGTCGGACGCCCCGGCGCCTGCGGCGCTCACGCCGGAGGCGATCGCCAGCGCGATGCAGATCATGCAGGCCGAGGCCGACCGGCGGGCCGCCGCCACGGCCGAGCTGGAGCGGCGTCAGGCCGAGGAGGACGCGCGGCGGGCGGCGGTCGAGGCCGAGCTGGCGCGGGCGCGGGCGGCGGAGGCGGCGCGTGAGGGTTTGGCGGATCTTTTGGCGGCGGTGACGGCGGCGTATGCGGCGGTAGCGGGCGGTGCGGACCAGGCCGCGATCACTACCGCGCTTGCGCCGGTGTTCGACGCGGTGGGGGCGTTGGGGGTCGCGACCGGCCATGCGCGCCCGCGCCGGGCCCGGACCGCCACCGGTGGCGGGGTGCCGTCGGGTGGTCCGGTCGCGGTCGGGGACCGCAAGGCCCCGACGCCGTTGCGTCCGCTGGTGGCCGCGCACCTGGCCGCCCACCCCGGTACCGAGTTCACCCCCGGTGAGATCGCGCGCGTGTTGGACCGGTCGTCCGGCGCGGTCGCCAACGCGTTGACCACGATGGCCAACCAGGGCGAGGCCGAGCTGACGTGTGAGAAGCCGATGCGCTACCGCACCCCCGCCACCCCGGCCGCCGACACGACCACGGACGACGCGGCCACCACGGCCGCCTAGCGACCCGACGCGCCCACGGGCCCGGCGAGCCCGGGCCTCCAGCCCCGCCACACGCCCCCGGCGTGTGGCGGGGCTGGACGCGTTTCCGGCTGGCGCGTCCGGGGTCTCCGATCCGCCGGGGACGTGTGGTGTTGCGCGCCGCCCTCGCGGGCCCGTGAGGGATTGCCCGGTCCGGTGCCGCCGCCCCCGGTCGGGTGTCCGCTCCGGACGGGTCGAACGGGCGCGTGAGCGCCGTGGCGTGGCGGGCACGGGCGATGGTAGGCCGGGGCATCCCGGGGGTGATGATCGGGCGCGTATGGCCACGTCAGCGCGTCGTCCCCCGCCGCCCCGCCCCGCCCCGGAGTCGTGTTGGGGACGCATCTCGAGTCGGCGTGCTTCATAGGGCGGCGCGTTGGTGGGAGGTGGTTCAGTCTTCCGACGGGCTGGCCGCCCCCGGAGGGCGTTCGTCTCGGGCTGCTGGAGGGCCGGCCGCGGTGCCGAGCCGGTCAGGCGGCCTCGGTGCTCGACGCGCGAGACCTCTGCGGGACGCGAGGGACGTTGATGCTCCGGGGAGAAGAGGGCGGGCGGCCCACACGGGCCGCCCCGCCGAGAACCCAACCTGATTGTCTACTTGATCAGCTGGTCTTATCGGGAACCCGGATCTGGAAGGGGGTGAGGTCACCGCGTGCGGTGGCGTCGTCGAGGTTGATCCAGAACGTGCCGGGGGCGTGGGCGCCGAGGTTGTCGATGTGCTGGAAGGTGCCGCCGGTGTGCCAGGCGCGCTCGGTGAACGCCGCTGCGGGGAACAGGTGGACCTGGGCGGCGGCGGTGTCGGCGGCGAGCCGCTTCTCGGTGATGGGGAAGCGGATCGGGGTCGGGGTGGTCGGGAACAGGATCAGGGCCGCCCAGTCGACCCGCGCGTCCCACGCCCGACTCGGGTGGGTGAGCCCGGGCCGAAACGGCAGCACGCCGACCAGTCCGGCGTGCAGGTCCAGGGTGGTGCCTGCGGTGTCGGGGGTCATCAGCGAGGCCAGGGCGTAGGCGTCGACCAGGCCGTGCACGGCCCGCGCCAGCCCGACCGGAATCGGCACCGGACTCGGCACGGTGCCCGGCCGCGCGCTGGTCGGGCCGTCGGAGTGGCCGCCATTCGCGCCACCGGCGGGCGGAGCAGCGTCAGCGGGGCGAGATTCGGTCATGGTGTTCCCCTTCGGATGGGCGGCGCGCCGGTGCGCGGCCCGCGCGCCGGGCGGTCCGGTCCCGGACGGGATCGGACCGGTATGGACCCCCACCTGCGTGGATCAAGGGCAAGCCACGACTCGGGGGCGACATCGACGGGCCGAGGCAGCCGAGATCCGCGGCGAAAGGACGTGGCCGGTGAGGAGTGTGGTCTCGCCGGCCCCGCCCGGTGGCCCGCTCGCTGACGGAGGTCGAGCGAACCGCTTGCGGAGGGAGGCGGGCTCGGACCTAGCGGACGCCCGCGAACTTCTACAGGTCGAGGCCCCTTTCAGGCTCCTCGTAAAGTTCCAATCTTTCCGCTGACCTGCATAGATGCCCGGGCTCGGGACTTGAGGTCAAGTTCTTTGGACAGTTCTTTCCGTGTCCAGCGCGGGAATCGGCGTTGTCGACGGGCTTCAAGAGGCGCATGGGAACGGGCGGCGTTCCAAGTCACCCAACCGATGACGGATACGCCGTCGTCCCCGGTTGTTCTTTGGGCGCCCCAGTAGCCGGTCGGAGTTCCTCCCGGCGGATCGCGCTCCCAGCAAGCAGAACCGCCCTGATCAAGACGCACGGGCCCGGGCTTGTCCTTGATCGCGGAGGGGAGCGTTCATCCATCCATGGCCACCACCGCACGTCACCACGACGCCTCGGGCGGCCGTCCGGTACCGCGCCGGGCCCGTCCGCCGACGACGGTTCCCAGCGCGCGCACAGGTGCGCGTATGCGCGCTTGGACGCCGCCATCGCCCGCCCCGTCCCGCATGCCGGGCCCGGCATGCGGGCGCGTTCACCTGTCTCTCTGCCTCTGACCACCGCCTGCCCAAGGAGCCGAGAACGATGACCGAGCCGAGCAATCGCCGCCTTGCCGATCCACCCGTCCCTCCCGCACGCGACAACCTCGACACTCCGCCGCGGTTCGCCTTCTACGGCCGGGCCTACGGCAGCCCCACGTTCGCCCCGGCGCGCCGCAGCCAGCAACTCGCCGTCGCGCGGGAGGTGATCGGCCCGGTCGGTGGGCAGATCGTCGCCGCGTACTTCGACAACGGCCCGGCCGCCTGGGTGAACGGGGTCCCGCCCTTGTCCAGGCTGCCGTGGGGCAAGGCTCCCCAGGCTCGCGCGCTGATCAAGGCGCTGCGGCAGGACGAGTTCGACGCCGTGGTCGTCGGGGACCTGGACGTCCGCACCTTCGGAGCCACGCCCCTGTGGGACGTGATCACCTTCCTGGACTTCTACGGCACGCGGCTGTGGATCCCCGACGTCAACGGACCCCTGGATGCGTGCGATGAGGTCGATGCCCTGCTGATGCGGATCCTCATCGGCATCCCGCTCCCCGACATCACCCAGGCGGGCCCGCCCACCGGCCGCAAGCCTCCGCAGGCCCGGCCCCACCACCTCGACCGGTAACCGCCGCCCTCGCCCGGCCGCGCCGCGCCGCCCCGTCACCGAGCGCGGCCGGGCCAGGCCTCACAGACCAGGGAGTATTCGCATGACCGGATCGCATTCGTTCGACGCCCAGACGTCCGGCGGCCCCGCCTCGGGGAGGCTTGCGGCGGGCCCGGGCGTGAACCGCGACATCAACCGGGACCGCTACCTGACCCCGCCCGCCGTGTGGGGCGACGACCGGCCTCTCGGTGCCCGCGAGACCACCCGTCCGACCGGCCAGGTGAAGATCGGGGACCTGATCGTCTTCCACGCCGACTGCGGCAATGCCTACCGGGTCGGTGGCATCGACCGGCTCGATCCCGGTGGTGGGGCTGCCGACCCCACCGGCCGCGGAAGGGCCCTGATCCGCTTCAACTGCGGCGACCAGGCCATCGGCGGCTGCCCGAACCCGGCGATGTTCTGGGACGGCGACCCGGTCACCGTCCTTCAGGTCCCGCGGCTGGACTGGCAGCGCGGCGACTTCATCCTGCGCCTGCACGTCAACGACGCCTACGCCGGATACCTCATCCGCAAACAGACCACCCCGCCCGCGTGGGAGATCCACTACTGGGACGACTACCTGGAACGCCATTGCCAGATCGGCGCATGCACCCAGCAGTGGGCCGCCGAACGCCTCCTGGCCACCTACGCCCTGGGCCTTGACCCCGCCGACGCCTACCGCCTCGCGCTCCCGACCGGCGACACGGCCAACCTCACCGCCATCGACCGGCCCACCCTGGACGCTCTGCCGACTCTGGCCACCGGCGACCACGGCGACGAACTCAAGATCGACACCGGCTGCATCCAGATCTGGATCAGCCACGGCCGCCGCCGCTGGGACCTGCCCGGGCACCGACAGCTCCGCCTCACCGACGCGATCTACATGCGCGAACGCCCCGACCAGAACACCGACCAGTGGGACACCACCTCGGTCTGGCAGTAACCCGGCAAGCCCGCGCCCGGCCGTACCGGAACGCTCCACATCCGCCCCGGCCGGGCGCGGTCCCCGGCTCGTCACCTCATCGCTTCTGCTTCCCTGCACCATTCGACCCACGAGGGATGTTCCGTGTCCGAACCCAAAATCGTCGGTGGCTCCAACTCGCCCGCCACAAGACACCGTCCCGCCTCTTGCCCCCGGGCGATTCCTCCGCCCCGGACACGCCGTGAACCGCTGGTGTGCAGGGGGCTGACGGCCGCCCAGATCCGGCGGCTTCCCGCCACCATCGACCTGGTCACCGCCGCCCGCGCGCTGGGCGTTGGCCGCACCAGCGCCTATGAACTCGCCCGGTCCGGCCGGTTCCCGCTCGCGCTCTGGAAACTCGGCCGTTCTTACCGGGTCCGCACTAGCGACCTGCAGACCTTCCTTGGTCTCACGGTGACCGGCGCGCCCGAGGCACCTGCGACGCAGAGTACGAACCGGAAGGAGAGCTGATCATGGCCGCAAGCGGAAGTACCTTCAAAGCCTGCGGCTGCCGGGACGAGGCGGGCAGGAAGCTGGGTCGCAGGTGTCCTCAGCTGTATCGCGGCGAGGGCCGGTGGAGCAGCACGCACGGCTCGTGGACCTACCAGTTGGAGATGCCCCGGAAAGCTGACGGCAAAAGGCGCGGCCCGCTGCGCCGGGGCGGATTCGCCCTCCAAGATGAGGCGATCGGCCAGCTGGACCGTGCCAGGGAACTGCTCAACATCGCGGGCGACGATTCCGCGCTCGCGGTGCAGATCGCCGACCTGATCGAGGCGACGGTCAAGGCGACCGAGAAACTTCCCGATCCGGACATGGTGCGGCGCAAGGTCCGCACCGGGCAGGACCTCGATGGGTCGATCACCGTGGGCGAGTACCTCGACCAGTGGATCACCGGACGCAAGAGCCTGCGGCCCGGGACCGTCCGCATCTATGCCGGGCACGTGCGCCTGTACCTCAAACCCCACCTGGGGCACCTGGAGCTGGACAAGCTGCGGGTGACGCACGTGGACCACATGTTCGAGGCCATCGACGACCACAACGAACTCATCACCCAAGCGCGCGAGTCCGGCGACCCGGACCTGCTCGCCCAGGTCAAGGGGCGCCGCACGGTCGGGGCGGCGACCAAGCAGCGCATCCGCGCCACGCTGCGCAGCGCGCTGAACAAGGCCATCAAGGAGCGGCGGATCGAGGTCAACGTTGCCGCCTTGGTGGAGTTGCCGTCCGGCAAGGCGCCGAAAGCGCTGGTGTGGACCGAGGCGCGGATCGCGCAGTGGCGCAAGGACCTGCCCGTCTACACCGCGCAGGTCAACGCGCGCCGCAGGCGCCTGCGTGAGCGCAACCCGACCCGGCACGACCTGCAGCTCAACCGCATCGACGCCTACATCGGAGCGCCCCGCCCGTCCCCGGTGATGGTCTGGACCCCAGCGTTGACCAGGACGTTCTTGGAACGTGCCGAGCGCCACCGGTGGTACGCCCTGTACTACCTGGTCGCCTTCCGGGGGCTGCGGCGTGGAGAGGCGTGCGGGCTGCGGTGGAGCGATGTGGACCTGGACCAGCGCACCGCGACGATCCGAACCCAGATCCTTCAGCATGGCGGCGAAACCATCGAGGGCGAGACCAAGTCGGCAGCGGGGGAGGCGACCATCAGCCTGGACACCTCCACCGTCAACGTCCTACGCGCCCACAAGGCCCGCCAGAACGCCGACCGCCTGGCCGCCGGCGAAGCCTGGCTCGACACCGGCCTGATGTTCACCGACGAGACCGGGGGCCTGGTCAATCCGAACAAGGTCACCGATCAGTTCGAGCTGCTGGCCATGGAGGCCGGGCTGCCGCCGGTCCGGCTGCACGACCTGCGGCACGGCGCGGCCTCGTTCCTGCTCGCCGCCGGACACGACATGAAGACCGTCCAGGCAACGCTGCGCCTGTCGTCGCTGTCGATCGCCGCCGACATCTACACCAGCCTGCTCCCGCAGCTGGCGCACCAGTCCGCCGAAGACGCCGCCGCCATCATCCTCAACGCCGAACCCTGGCGCGCGGCAGGGACGATCTAACCGCGCCACCGGCACCGCCGCATACCGACCCGTCGGCCCCGTCCGAACGCCCCCGCCCGGCGTCCTGACGGGGCCGACAGGCGCCCACACGTGGCACCCCCACCCGGGATAACCGGCCACCCCCCCAACGGGCACACGGCCCATCAACGCCCGCACCGTTCGACACCCATAGTGGGGCTGACGTGGGATGACACGCGGGGTCCGATGATCGTCAGGACGACCACGGAGCAGACACGGTGGCAAATCGGTGCGAAACGGGCGGCGATCGGCGGTGATCCGCCGCGAACGGGTTGGTGTTTTCACAGGTCAGGACCCTGCGTGCCCAGAGCGATTCGGACCCCCGACCGGCAGATTAGAAACCACCGCCACCCATCACGATGACGGCGCGGCCCTGTCGCGACGTGTCAGCCCATCCTCCCTTGCCCTGTTTCGCGTGTCGCCCGCTGCCACGCCCTACCGAAACCACCGAGCGACCATCGACCGAGCACGGCGCCCGGCATGGGCCGCCGCTCGCCAATGTGTCGGCGGGAAGATCGCGACCGCCCACCGCGGGCCGCATGGCTCACGACTGGAGAGCGGGATGTGGGCTCGTTGCTCTGCCCTGCTTCTCGTCGTGGATGCGAAGCGGGACGGACCGCTCTCTTGGAAGAACGATCGTTTAGCGAACACGGCATGGTCGGATACGTCAGGGTGCCAGTAGGGCCCTGACGTTGCGGAGATTGGAGAGGACGATGGCGAGGAGCGGTGAGCGGTTCACCTCGGAACAAGAGCTCAAGGTCGTCAACGAACTGCTTCGTGAGCGGGGCGGCGTTGACCCCGAAACGCTCGGCCCGGTCGTCGGCTTGCTCGCTCTGGGCATCACGAACGGAGTCTGGCGCAACACCTGCGTTGAGAACTGGCATGCGGATGGGCTGCTCCACGACGGGGACATGATGCGGGTCAACAGCCACACCACATGGCGGGTCAAGCAGCGCTTGGCGGGCTGGCTCGTCGAGACGGGGCTTTCAGAGGATTCCAGGACAGTGGACCTGCAGACGCTCCCCTTCGAGGACGTAGAGCGTTTGATGCAACGTCTCTACCGCTGGTTCATCAACCCTGGCAGGACTCTGCCAACGGGGCAGACCTTGGGCGAACTCGCCGGTCGCCGACTCGCCGAATACGAGGACGAGGCCGATCTGGCGTTGGGTAGCATCTTGGCCGGGGTCGAGCGGCATGGCTCGGTCTTCGCGCTCAAGCGTGCGGCAGCACACGGAGCGGGCCTTCGATGGTGGAGCCATCCCACCTGGCCCGATCGCGTGGGTGCGTTCATGACCGCCTTGGACGACCCGGGGCATGGCCACTGGGGTAAGGACGGCGAGTTCCGGACGCACCTGTCCCCAGAACCGGACATGGTCACTGACCGTGATCGTCTCCACGAACTTCTCCTAACTAAGCCCTGGCAACTGGAGAGGGAAGCGGCTGACTGGGTTATCGCGGCGGGGTTGGGCTATGCGTATCGCTGCGAGACTCGGTCCAATTAGCAGATCCGCGTTAGAGGACGGACGAAGGACTTGGCCGGGCTGGCGGCCGTCCCGGAATGGTCCCACGGTCGAATCAAAGGCCCACGGGCCGACTTGCGTGGCGGGCCTAACGTGGGGTGACGCGGGGGACCGGGTGATCGTCGGGACGACCACGGAGCGACCACGGAGCAGACACGGCGGCAAATCGGTGCGAAACGGGCGGTGATCAGCGGTGATCCGCCGCGAACGGGTTGGTGTTTTCGCAGGTCAGACCGGGCGCGCCCAGAGGGATTCGAACCCCCGACCGGCAGATTAGAAGCCACGGTTGGCGCGTCCCGCCAAACCCGCCCCGTGCCGAAACATGGGCCCCTGTCCGCCCCCGCCCGTTTCGCGTGGCCCCCCGTACCGCCCGCTACCGCGCCCGGCCAAAATCACCGAGCGACCACGGAGCAACCGCATCGGTTTGGGTGGATTCGACATTTCATTCCATTCGCGCCCATTGTCGATTACATGTCGGTGCTGTGCGGGGCATGGGATCGCCTCAAATTTAGCAGCTGCTCCTGGCAGGTTGGCGAACGCGCTAGCCAGGTTTGTGCGGCCGCGGAGGATGTGAACCTGGAACCTGCGGACTAGTGGCCACTGTGATTCATCTCTCTGCGCATAGCGTTGGCAGGTCCGGACTCGGGCGTACAAATGCCGATTTATGAACCATCCGATGTCGTCTGCAGGCGGATCTCGTCTTGGGCCCCTGGGTAGCGGTCGAGTGGCCGCGGGTCAGATTTGATGAAAGGTATGAGCTAGTCGGGCTCATGAATTGGGTACGGCATGATCGAGGGACCATTCCATGGTGAGTGAGTGGCCAGTTCTTCGGGCTTGCGCCTCGGACACGGGAAGCGTTCATCTGAAGGGTTGGGTCGCTTTGCGGAAGGGAAGTCTTTGTGTCTAGCCAGCTACCGCCTGTCCGGTCCACGAAAGGGCTTGGCGCCACCGGGGAGGCGGGCCGTCTCCGGTTCGCTTTCTACGGTCGTGTATCGACCGAGGATCATCAGAACCCGATGGCCTCCTGCGCATGGCAGCGCCGCCGGGCCCAGATCCTCATCGAATCACACGGTGGCGTGATCGTTGCCGAGTACTTCGATGTCGATGCCTCACGGTCTATCCCGTGGCAGCGTCGTCCGCATGCGTCCAGGCTCCTGGGGGCGCTCAAGGATCCCGAACGCGACTTCGATGCGGTGGTGTCGGCGAGCCGCAGCGTGCCTTCTACGGCAACCAGTACAGCCTGACCTTCCCGATCTTCGAACACTTCAAGATCGGGCTGTGGGTGCCTGAAGTCGGTGGTCCGGTTGACCCTGCCAACGAGGCACACGACATGATCATGAGCGTCTACGGCGGCCTGTCCAAGGGCGAACGGAACCGCATCAAGACCCGGGTGCGTGCCTCAATGAGCGCTATCACCGCAACGGAGGGGCGTTTCCTCGGAGGTCGGCCGCCCTACGGATTCCGTCTGGCCGATGCCGGCCCCCACCCCAACCCGGCCAAGGCCACCGACGGCAAACGCCTCCACAAACTGGAAGTCGACCCTCCCGCAGCAGCCGTCGTCCGGCGGATCTTCCACGAGTTCCTCTTGGGCAAGGGCTACCTGGCCATCGCTGAGGGGCTGACCCGGGACGGGATCCCCTGTCCATCGGCACACGACAAAGCCCGCAACCCGCACCGCGATGGCCGGGCCTGGTCCACGGGCGCAGTCAGGACCATCCTGATCAACCCGCGCTACACCGGCCGGCAAGTATGGAACAAGCAGCGCAAGACCGAGATCCTCATCGACATCGACGATGTGGCCCTGGGGCACATGACCCGGATGCGCTGGAACGACCGCGCGGATTGGGTGGTCTCTCAGAAAGTCGTCCACCCGGTCATCGTGGACGATGACAGCTTCAACCACGTCCAGGCGATCATGAACACCCGCGTCCACAGCGCCAAGGGCCGCTACTCGCGCCGTGCCAGACCTCGCTACACGCTGAGCGGACTGATTCACTGCGGCCTGTGCAACCGGCGGATGCAGGCCAGCAACAACGCGGGCCTTCTCTACTACCGGTGCAGGTACCCCAAGGAGTACGCCCTGGCGGGCGACTTCCAGCACCCGCGCAGCGTCTACGTCCGTGAAAGTCACGTGCTGGGCCGCCTGAACTCCTGGATCGGTGAGCAACTCGCCCCGCAGCAGTTCGCAGAGACCATCCGTGATCAATGCGGCGATGGACGATCCAAGGCCCGTGGGCATGCCGTCGAGCAGGCAACGGCCAAGATCGCCGAGTGCGATGCCAAACTCTCGCACCACCGAGCGGCGATCGAGGCAGGCGTGGATCCGGTTCTGGTCGCCGAATGGTCCTCCCAGACCCGGGCCGAGCTGGACGCCGCGCGACAACAACTCGCCATCGCGCGTAAAGCGAAGGCCAACGCACTGACTGAGGACGAAATCACCCACCTCACCGAGTCGCTACAAGCGATCACCGGCATGCTCGCCGACCCCGCAGAACCAGGCAAGAACCGGCTGTACGACCAACTTGGTGTCCGCCTGACCTACCACCCGGAAGGCAGAGAGATCACCGCTGAGATGAACATCGATGCCGACCTGTCGGCATCCACCATAGGCAGCCGTCGCCCGATGGTGCGGCTCCGCACGACTTGGAGCTGCGGTGTCAGCGCCTCGTCATCTTGACCCTGCACTCCAAGGCCAGCCTGGCAGCCAACAGCCGCACCAGGGAGTCAACCCATGGGCACCAACACCGCTCCGCTTACACTCGACGTCCTCTCAGCCGGCAGCCGCAGCGTCCGCCGGAGAGCGCTCGGGCCGAGCGGAAAGCCCGCTCGGTGGGGGATCACCACCGCCCGTTTAAGGCCCGCACGGTGCCCCATCGGCGATGCCCGCCAGATCACGGTAGGTGGGTACCCGTATCAGTGAACCCATTTCATCCGCCGGTGAGGTCTCGCAGGTCACAGCATGATCGCGGGTTACGGATTCGGTCCATGAGGCAGAGAAGCCCCTGGTAGACGGGTTGATCACCACAACCACCACGTCCAGGAACCAGGGGCTTCTGCGTGCTGTTCTATCGTGCTGCCGTCGATTTGTCGCGTTCAACGCTGAACTACGTCGCTGGGCTGATTCGCCGCCGTCGCAAGGCGATCGGGTCGGTGTGGCGGCTGCTCAACCCCGGCCGGCAGGCTCTGCTGGTGCTGGTCCACCTGCGCAAAGACGAGACGTTCGCCGAGATCGCCGCGGGCTTTGAGGTGTCGGTGTCAACGGCGTGGCGGTATGTGGAGGAGACCGTGATGCTGCTGTCGGTCCGCTCACCCAAGCTCACCCAGGCGCTCGGGAAGGCCCGCCGGGACGGGCTGACCCACGTCATCTTGGACGGGACGCTCATCCACACCGACCGAGTCAAGGCCGACCGGCCCTACTTCTCTGGCAAGCACCGCGTCCACGGCATGAACATCCAGGTCATCGCGGGCCCGGACGGGACGATCCTGTGGACATCGGGGGCGCTGCCGGGCAAAGCCCACGACCTGGCCGCCGCCCGACTGTGGGGCATCCTGCGCGAGTTGGAGCGGGCCGGAATCCTCACCCTGGCCGACAAGGCCTACCAAGGCGCCGAGGCCACGGTCGTGATCACGCCCTACAAGGGCAAGAACAAGCCGGAGTCGCAGAAGCAGGCCAACCGCTCGCACGCCAAGCTGCGCGGGCCGGGCGAACGCGCGAACGCGCAGCTCAAGTCATGGCGCGTCCTGCGGAAACTGCGCTGCAGCCCGAGCAAGACCGGCCACCTCGTCAAGGCCATCGCCGTCCTCCAGAACCACCGCGCCGCTCAAGCCACCACCCGAGGATGAAATGGGTTCAGTGGACAGACAGAAGAAGCAGCCACGAGCCTGGCTTTCACCGGCAGGCCACCCAATATCAGCGGCGCCTCGAACTGCGGAGCATCCTCGCGCAGATCGTAGAGTCGACGTTCACCTGCCAGCCGATCAATCCGGCCACCTCCGCCCGCGCGGAGAGAACTTCGTCGTGCTGGCCTCGCTGATCGCGATCATCGGACTACCTCCGCTCGCGCGTAGAGAACGTCAGCGGCCGGACCACCCGGACGGTCAGCCACGGCCGGGGTTGGGGGGCGTCGGGCCGGGCCGGTGCCAGGCCGAGCAGGATCCGAGCTAGCAGGTCGGGGATCTGCAGTCCGTCGGCGATGCGGATGAGGCGGTTTACTTTACATCGGCTGTCATTGCTGCCATCGGGGGCCAATCTCCCGTGAGACGGACAGCGTTTGTGCGTGCGAACTAACGCTGGATGTTGAGCTTAGAGGCCGTCGTCGCCATGGTGGAGACAGCACCGGCAGCGTTGGATCGCGGTCAGTGACGTGTTGCCGACGGTTGCCTGGGCGGGAAATCTCTCCGAAATGCGAAGCCAGAGGTAGGGGCCAGGCCTACTAATAGCCCCCCAGCCGGTTGGCAATCTGGCTAGCCCGCCCAGAGAACGGCAACCAGCGAGATGGGCGGTTCCAGAGGGTGAAATAAAGATCACCTTCGGCCCGTAAGTTTTAAGTACCCAGTCGTTGATCTTGTCCGTGCGGCTGGCCTTCAGAGGTTTAGGGAATGTGACTCTCCGCCGTTCGGCTAGCTTGATACTTTCCAATCTGTCATCAATTAGCCGCGCGATTGTTATTGCTTGCCTTCTCAGATCAAAATATTCTTGGCCCCTTGGAATATTTTCAATTATCTGATGCGCCTCCCTTCTTAGCTGGTAGGCATCATTCAGGTCAGCCATCGGCTGGTGGAGTCGTCGCTCCACCTTCTCTAGCGCGGCCGTTGTTTGAGGCAACTCTGCTACGCGCTTCTCGTTGCGAATTTTCTTATTTTTGGCCTCGGCTCTCTTGCGGATGTGTCTGACCTGAGAGAGTAGTGCCGGATCGAGGGAAACTCGGGCTTCGAGTACCCTGGCAGAGTTTCGGATTTCGCGGTTCTCTTCGATACTTGTCGATCGTTCTAGTAGAATGGACAGGTGTTGAACTTCTTCGATGAGTTGCAGGAGCGCGGCCTTTCGCTCCAGTTCGGCCGCTCGTCTACAAGAGGGCAAGCAGTAATTCGTGGGCCAATCATGCAGATCGCAGATGACTTGGGGCGGCTTGCTGTCGATGTCTCAATCCCTCCGTTTTTCCGGTTGGGCTCTGGAATCCCTGGTGGGAGATAGGGGCAACGTGTTTGCGGCGCTGTCCACCAAGTACGTTAAGGCGATCGTGGAGGTGTTCCCCGCCAACGGCCATGGCGTCGCCTGGGCCGCCGACGGGATCTAATGTTGGCTGATCGAACGGTTCGACGTCGGCCAAGCCAGCCTCGCGCTCCGTGCGTCCACCGACCACCATCTCCGGTCGGCTCCAAATCAGGTTAGCCCAGCAAAAGCGGGACGAGCTCCTGGAGCTGATTTCCCCAAAGCTGACCAGCCGCATCGACCGGGATCTGTTGGCGGAGGTTTAGGCATTCACCGGCAGGCCGAACAAGCTGAAGAGTGACACAAAGATTATGCGGCTCGTCGGGCCCGCGAACTGAGACGACGTTCCAGGCGATCTCGCTAACCAAGAGACTTCGAGCGCAAGACACAGGTCGTTGTGGGGGAAGAATCATTTTGTGTCAGGCTCTGGGCAGTGTCGACCCCCTCGAACCGACATGACCTGAGCCGTTGGCTGATCCCCCATGCCGCCCAGTCGGCGGCGTGGTCGTTGGCCCATGCTCCGCTGAACAAACTCTGGACAGGCGCCCCGACGTCTCCGAGATGGAGAACGAGTCGAATGGCGAGCTGTTCTGCCTTCTGCACTACCCCTAGGCTGGCGTCCCCGAGCCACAGGCGGACCTGCTGCGCACCATGCTCCGTGAGGAGCTGGTCGATCCACGAGATGTCGTAGCCGTCGTCGCGACTCACAGGCCCTACGACCGGCGATGCCAGGCGTGCATGCATCGCCATCCCATGGCCATGGGTGGCGTCGTCGGTCACCCACTTGACCTCGTCATGCAGCCGGCCTAGGACTCCTTCGTTCCCCTTCCCGATGCCCCAATAGAGAACCCCACGATCCAGCGGATCTTCCGGTGGTTCAGGTGATGCCGAATCCATGGCAATGCCCCGACCATCGACCCATGCGTACAGGCCAGACTCGATGGTCAGCGAAGATTCGCCGAACGGGACCGGTGACCAGTCGAAACCGAGCAGCCTGAACCCGTCCATGACCGCTCGCGGGGTGGCCAACTCTAGGGTCACGGCAGTGGTGAAACGCTTCGCGTCTGCGGACGAAGGAACTCTGGACGTACCCATCTGTCACCTCGGACGGCCCGATCAGTTGTAGCTAATAATGTCAGGGTGTCCTGTCAGTCGCCGCCTCTGGTGCACGCTGTGACCGAATCAGGCCAAAGGATGCTGCGGGCGCTTCTGTGATCCAGGTCGAATCTGCACATTGCGTTGTCCGTGGCACTCTCGGTCACGTCGGACGGACTATCGCGCAGATGTCCGTTACAAGGCGATGTGGGACGGCAGCTGAGCCCGCGGACGCTTTCAGGGAGCTGCCATTTGATCAGGCCGCCTGCGCTCGGAACGCCGCGAGCAGCTCAGCGCTCGCTCTGCCCCCTGAATTTCTGGACATGCTGCCGATCGGAGCAGTCGACCTCGCCCTGCCGCCCCTGCATCCCGGGGAGCGAGGCGTGCAGCGCGAGAGCAGGACTCTGGGAGATCATCTCTCGCTAAACCGAAGTTTCGTAGTCGATGCTATCCACAAGGGCCGGTAGGGCTTCGGCGACCTGAGCTCCCGGTAATTGCGGAGGTTTCTCTGAGCGGATGCTCCCGTCAGCGCTTGAGGAACGGGGTGTACCCCAAGCAGCGGAACCCGTGCCCGACTTGCTCGTAAGCGCCAGGCTGATCGATGTTCCTGTCCCGCAGATCGGGGGCATCGACGTGGACCACATGCTGCTCGCCAGGATCGAGCCGGGTGTGGACCTGAAAGGTGGCTTCAGCGCCTTCACTGACGATGGTGAGTTCCCAACCGTGGTCGCTGAACGGCCCTACCGACCGGAGAACGTAGATGGGGTTACGCTGAAAGGCTTGGCACAAGGCACAGACCGCGAAGTTCCGAGAGAACGGCATCCCGACCTTCCGCCATGGAGGTTCGTCGCCGATCTGATGGATGTCGGAGAACAACTGCTTGCGGAGCTCGGCGTACCGCGTCCCGTGCACGGCCGCGCCCGTGAACACGCCCTCCAAGTCCTTCTGGCAGTCGCCCCAAGACAGATTCCCCTCACGGCTGAGGAGTTCGTCGCGGTACCACGGCTTCAGAAACCCATCGAGGGAGTGGAGCGGCCACGCAGCTTCTGAAGTCTCCGCAACGCTCAGCATCGCTCTCAAGAGCCGTTCATAGTCTCGCGCGATCGGGGAAGTCAGGTGCGTCTCGTCAGTTTCTGCTTGTGCTTCGGCCGCAGGCGTGCTCCTCTGCTGTGACGCGGGCTTCGGTGTCGTAGGAGTTTGCGTCAAGAGCCAAGATTCGAACGCCCCGAGCATTTCGCCACCCATGCCAGGGAGACGGCCGCCGATGGCGTGGACATCAGCGGCGGCCTCGGACCAGCTGGCGTAGGCGTGATCGGCAGCGTCGCCTACCTCGCTTATGCGGTCGACGCCAATGACTACTTTGAGGATGTCGCCGTCCGAAGCGGCGCTTCTGATGGTTCTCCAGAGGTCTTCGGTGTATTGGAAGAGCTCTCGGATGTGGTCACCCCACTGGTCGAGCGTATGGCGAGCCTGCTCAATGCGCGCCCCGTACTCATCATCGTCATTATCGGCTAGGGAATCAATTTGCGGCAAATCTTTGATGTTGACGCGGGGTATCGGCTCGGCCTGCCAAGATGAATCCGGGATTGGCCTAGCGCCGTGGAGGGCCGCCAGTTGGGCACGCTCAACGAGCCCCCGCAAATCGACGAAGCGTGACCGGTGCGCAAGCGCTTGCAGCATGCATTCAACCTCAGGGAAATTCGCCTCGGCTATCGCATCATCGACCTCGAAGCCGAGCTCGGCGAACTCGAACGCGGCTTGCTGGAACGACTCGTCCAGTTCTTCAATACAGTCATAAAGCGGGTCGAGTTCTTCGCCATCGGCACTCGGTGGAACGGCCATAGTTTCCTTTTCCCGAGGGGGCAGAGATCGCAGGTTTGTGGGCGCTCTGTAGAACGAACATTCCAGGACGCCGCAGTAGCCGGTCACGCATATTCCCGTGGTGTGAGCGGGGGAGCGCATGCCGTATTCAGAGGTCGGCGCGCTTGACCTCTTCCTGGAGGCGTTGCATGGGCCATTTAATATCTAGGAGGGGTGGTTGGAATGACTGCGGAAGGTCCAGATTGTCCAGGGTCTTTGACCACGCCTCGTGGTATTGTTCGGGCAGGAAAAGGAAGACGACATCCTGCTCGGTGAATTCGAGGTCGCCGACGACACGGTGTTCTCGTTCCCAGATGAAGTCGTAGGTCCAGCCGTTGCCGGCCCCAGGATTGTCGACGAAGGGTGTAGCGCCCCACACGGGGTCCTCCGGATCGATGCCTCCCCTCATGGCTTCGTTCACGATCTGCTGGAAGGCCAGTGCCGGGGCCGAACCGCGTGGCCAGTAAGCGATCGGCGCGCCGCCGCGCTGACGCACCCATGCCCGGAGGAACCCGATTCCAAAGCAACCACGACGTTGGGCGAGCCTTTGCAGGTAATCGAGAGGGATCTCGCTCAGACACACGGCGTACTGGCTCTTACCGAGCTCTGGATGCTTCCGCGCTGTGCCGTAGGGATTGCCGCTGACGATGGTTCCGCTTTGGAGGATGCCCGCGAAGCCCTGCTCGTCCGTCAGGTGCACAAGGTATTCGGACATGTCCCGCCAGTCGCTGTTCCCTTGGTAGCCGAGCACGCATCCTCCTTGTTGATGCCAACTGATGAGCAAAACGAAGCCTGGGGACGATCAGTCGGTGGCGAGCCGGAGACGCTGGAGTAGGTCCGCGACCTCGCGGGTCTCCTCGTGATTCGGGCCCTTCACCGTGTACAGGTCCTCGTACAGAGGTTCGAGGCATCCGGCCGCGCCCTGGACATCGCCCTCAAGGTGCAGGAGTTCACCGATCGTGCGGCGAATGTCCAAGGCGGTCTCGGAGACGTCGCCCTCAAGGGCGCGGACGTCGTTCAGCAGTGAGCGGTACTCCTGCAGCGCAACCGTCGCTTGGCCCAGATGGGCATGGCAGGAGGCCACGAAGTTGCGCGCGGCGATGGCCATGCTGCTGGTGGGTCCCTTGACTCGCGCGTAGGCGCGTGCGACCGATTGGAGCACCGGGAGGGCAGCGCGGGCGTCGCCTCCCATGAGCAGCGCGCTTCCGCGGAGGAGGCGCAGCGCCAGAACTTCCGAGTTGTCCGGGCCGAGAACAGGTGCGGCCTGCTCGATCACGCCTCGGAGGATGTCGGCTGCCTGCGCATTGCGATCAGCGTCCACCAGTGCCAGAGCTTGCTCGCGCGCCATCGCTATCTCGCTACGGAGCCGAGTTCCGGGAGCCGGTACTTGGTCTCGCCGCGTCAGCGGCGGGATCGTCGGCTCTTCATGGGCATCGCGTGGCAGCGGGGCGTTGGGCTGCCGGTAAATGCGCGTTGGGTCGGGCATCTCGGCCAGGTGGCCGTGGACGGCCAGTTGGCGCGTGCCGGGCATCGGCAGAAAGGGCAACAGGCGTTCGTACACCGCGTACGCGTCGGTGGGGCGTTTCTCGGGGTTCTTGGCGAGCAACTCCAGCACGAGATCGGCCAGGTCTTCGGGCACGTCCCCGCGTAGCTGACGTAACGGGACGGGGGGTTCCTCAAGGTGCTGGCGGTACAACTCGTACTCGTACTCGGTGTTGAACGGTGGATAGCCAGTCAGCAACTCGTAGACCATGCACCCGAGGGCATACAGATCGCTCTGCGGGGCCACTTTGGCACTGCGGATCTGCTCCGGTGACATGTACTTTCGCGTGCCGAGCAGGTTGCCGGTGGCGGTGAGCTTGGTGACGTCCGTGCCGAGGATCGCTGCGATCCCGAAGTCCAGCACTTTGATGGTGCCGTCCGGCCCGACCAGCACGTTATCCGGCTTGAGATCGCGGTGGACGACCGGCACGGCGTGAGCGTGCGAGAGCACGGTAGCGATCTGAGCGATGACCGCCGCGACCCATGAGATCGGCAGCGGTTCGTCCGGGTCGATGAAGGCGCGCAGGCTCACGCCTTCGATCAGCTCCATCACCAGGTAGAGCTGGCCGGCGGGGGCGTTGTCGAGGACGGCGTCGTAGACCTGTGGGACGCCATGGTGCCGGATTTTGGCGGTGATGCGGGCCTCGCGCCGGAACCGAGCGGCCATCTCCTCGGCCCACTTCTGGGAGACGATCATGGTGGGCTGGATCAGCTTGAGCGCGACCGGACGGTCCAGCACGACGTCATAACCCCGGAAGACGGCACCCATCCCGCCTGAGCCGATCTCGCCGATCAGGTCGTAGCGCTCGCCGATCCGGTCCATGGGCACTCGGTTCCTGTCCGTGCTCACCTGTATCCGTTGTCAAGGTCAATCTTGCTGACCTCAAGATCGCCTGTCTAGGACTTCCCTCACATTCCGGGAAAGTCCTAGACAGGTGGGTTCAAGCCGCGCCGTCTTCTGCTTCCTCGCGGATCGTCCGCCAGAGCAGCTTCCGCACCCGGCTGTTCAGATACGCCTTGAACTCGCCGTCCCGTGCGAAGTATTGGTTGCCCAGGTTGACCGCACTGTCGTAGCGGTCCTGCATCTTCTCTTCGACATGCTTGTCACTGACGAGGCCGAAGTCCTCCTCAGGGTTGCCGAGTGCCGCGACCTTGATGTCCGGGTCGGCCTTCATCTCGTCGATGATGGAACGTAGGAGATCGTCGTCGGTGAGATCGGCGCCGAACCTGGTGTTCAGATCGTCGATCAACTCCGAGAGCAGCGCCTTTTCCGGTTCCTTGGCTCCGGCGGAGCCGTCCCCGAAGCCCTTCATCAACTCCGCGCCCTCGGGTGTCAGGCTGACGTCCCGCTGTCCGGTGTTTTCCACCCGCAGGTGGCTGAGGTCGACCTCGCCGATGTCGACGCCGCCGTCTCCGCGCCGTGGCAGCCGGTTGAGCAGGTGCCGTCCGTACAGATAGAGCCGCTCCAGGTCCTCATCCTGGTAGGGGATGAGCTGCGAGAGGAACCCGTACTTGCGGATGTAGTCGTTCAGGTCACCGCGGAAGACCTCCGCCGCCTCCCGCTCGTCCTCGTCCTCGCTGTTGGCCAATGCCTCGAAACGTTCGACTGCCGGGGCCAGCAGTCGGTATAGCTCGGCGTGCGCCTTCTGCCACTTGGCCTCGGATCCGGCCGCATCATTCTTCGCCGTGAAGTAGGCGGCGGCGAACTCCTGCATCTCGCTGACGTCCAAGATCTGGGCCTGCATGACCTTGCTCTCCGCCGTGTAGAGCAGGTTCGGATCGCTTGGAAGCGTCATCGCCTCTTCGTAGTAGGGGCGGAACGCCTCCGCGATGTCCTCGGCTTCGTTCCGGAAGTCCAGGACGCACAGGTCTTCCTGGCTCTTGCCGTCGGCGGTCCGGTTGAGGCGAGACAGTGTCTGGACGGCGGAGATCCCGGCCAGATCCTTGTTGACGTACATCGACGTCAACAGCGGCTGGTCGAAGCCGGTCTGGTATTTCTCAGCGACCACCAGGATCCGGTACTCGGTCTTGCCCGGCCCACCGGCGCGGGTCGTCGGATCGTCGGCCTTGGTGTACGCGAATGCCTTGCGCAGCGCGCCTTCGGGGATCCCGCCGTTCTCTTTGGGCTCGGTGGTGTCCTCGCCCTCGTACTCAAGGGTTCCGGAGAATGCGACGAGCACGCCGAGATTCTTGTAGTCCCGGTCCTGTATGTAGGACTTGATCGCGCGGGACATCTGGACGGCGCTACGTCGCGAGTCGGTCACCACCATCGCCTTGGCGCGTCCGCCGAGACGGCCCCGGACGTTCTGCTCGAAATCCTCGACGATGATCTGCGCCTGGGCTTCGGCGGTGGACGGGTGGGTGCCAGCGGCCCGTGCGAGGAGCTTGTTGGCCTTGTCCCTCTCCACCTCGACGTCGTCGGCGTTCTTGTTCACCAGCCGCCAGTACGTCTTGTAGGTGACATAGTTCTTCAGTGGATCGAGGATAAAGCCCTCCTCGATCGCCTGCCGCATCGAATACGTGTGGAACGGAACGTAGGTCGGCTTGCCGTCGAGCGTCTCCAGCGTGCCGAACAGCTCGAGAGTCTTGGCCTTGGGCGTCGCAGTGAACGCGAAGTACGACAAGTTGGATGCCATGCTGCGTTCGGCTGCACTCTGCTTGAGTTTCGCGTCGGTGTCAGCGGCCAGGATCTCGACCGCGCCCGGCTCTCCGGACTCGTCGTCTGCGTCCAAGCCGAGGTCGCGCAGTGCGGCCCGGACGTCCTTCGCCGCGTCGCCGGACTGCGAGGAGTGCGCCTCGTCCACGATGATCGCGAACTTGCGGCCCTTGATCTCAGTGGGGTTCCGCTTCAGATACTCGATCAACGCCGGGAAGGTGTGCAAGGTGACCGTGATGATCTTCCCGGCCTCGCTGGACAACGCCTTGGCGAGCTGCTCGGACTTCGCCCCGCGCCGGTCGTCAACCTTCACGACCAGGCCTTGGATCTGCTCGAATGAACTGACTGTCTCCCGCAGCTGGGAGTCGAGGTTGCGGCGGTCGGTGATGACGATGGTTTTGTCGAAGACCGGAACGCCGGCCTCCAGGCCACTCGCGCGGGCATCGGGGTCGAGATCGGCCGGATTGACCGGAGTGTGCAAGGACGACAGCCGGTGCGCCAGCCAGCCGATCGTGTTGGACTTGCCGGACCCGGCGGACGCCATTACCAGGTAGTTGTGGCCCGCGCCGTGGATCGCGGCGTGCGCGGTCAGCTTCTTGACGACGTCCCACTGGTGGTAGCGGGGGTAGATCATCGTCTTGGTGGACCGGCTGCCGACGTTCTTTTCCTTCTGCTCGTGGACGAACCGTTCGAGCAGGTCGAGCCAGTTGTCGGGCTCCCAGACCTGCTCCCACAGGTAGGCGGTCGCGTGCTTGCCCGGTGTGCTGGGCGTGGGATTGCCCTTGCCGCCCGGCTCGCCGGGGCCTTTCGAGCCAGTGTTGAAGGGAAGGAAGAGTGTCTTCTTCCCGCGGAGCTGCGTGGCGACGAAAACTAGGTCGGGATCCACGGCGAAGTTAGCCACGACGCGATGCCGGAAGATCAGCTCGGACGAATCGCGGGACAGACGGTACTGCTGCTTGGCGTGGTCGACGTTCTGCTTGGTGAGTGGGTTCTTCAGCTCGGCGGTCGCCACCGGGATGCCGTTGAGGAACAGGGCCAGATCCAAGCGATTGCCCGCGTCGGCCTGCTTGGTCGCGTACTCCAACTCCTTGACGACGGTGAGCCGGTTCGCCCGGTAGTTGACGAGGACGGAGTCGTCGGGGACCAGACTCGGCTTGAAGTAGGCGAGCCTGATGAGCACACCCTTGTCCTTCACCCCGCGCCGCAGGACGTGCAGGAGCCCGTCAGTCTTGATGGCCTGATCCACGCGCGTGGCGAAGCCGAACTGCGCGGCGTCGGGGTCGTTGCCGTAGCGGAGCAGCAGCTCGTTCCAGTCGTCGGACTGGGTCTCGCCGATGAACGTGAAGAGCTGGCTGGTGTCGAGCCCGAGATCGGCCCTGTAGGCGGAAGGACTGCCGACATCCCAGCCACGCTCGACCATCGCGGAGACGATCCCCGCCCGGAACGCGTTCTCATCGTGGACCGGACTCATCAGCTACTCCGTAACCCCACGACCGGATGCCGTGGACACATCGAACTGCCCAGTAACCGCCGACGTAATCAACGCCTGCCTCCGCTCCTCTGCCACGCTCACGGCCCGACCCACGAGTGAGGCGAGTTTTGAACTGAATTCGATATCCCTCTGAATTGCGACAACAATATCCCTCTGATTAGAAGGAGGGGGCATGGGTATCGGGGTGTTGCCTAGCAGTGGGACACTGATATTTTTTTGCGCACTGCCCCAGCTTACGCTTTCGAAATATTGCCTGCATGTGCGAGAGTTGAGGAAGTGGCAGAGGTATTCCGCAGAGAAGTCGGGGCTTGGTGTTGTGATGAGTTGCGTAAACGTCTGGGACATGTCTAGGTCACGGGGGACGACGGCGCTCGTGCCAGCATTACCGGTTCGTACGGTCAGGATATCGCCAGCGCGGACATATTTTGATTTGTTGCGTTCCGCAAACCATGGCTCCACGTAGAGCATGTCCTGATGCGAGATTGCGTTTGCTCTGATATTCGTCGACCGCAGCAGGGGGACGCCTGAGGCGGCGTATGCATGGGTCGCTGCTTCTGCGATTCCGACATCGACCCGAAGTGACGCCTGCTTTAGTTTGCCGATTTTGAAGGCTGTAGGAAAGGGTGCTTCAGGCATTCGGAAAGAGGGGAGGTGAATTTTCGTATCTCCGTGCAGCAGCAACTGTTCTACGGTTGCCTCCGTCTTCTCGGCCAGCGTCGCCTGAAGTCGCTTGTGCAGGTCGATCGCTCTGTCGATCTTGCGTACCTCAAGTTCGAGGAAGTCGGCGATGCGTCGCTGTTCTTCCATAGGGGGGAGCGGAATCGGAGCATTCTCAAGCTCCTTCTTCGTTACGTGAACCATGCCGATCATTCCACTTGTGAGTGCACGCTCGATCCAATGGGTGGCGGCCTTTAGAGACCAATAAAGCCAATCTTTGTCTATAGTTGTGAATATTTTGAAGATATGCTGGTTGAGATAATATTGTCCGACCTCACTCCAGCGGTAGGGGCCAAAAGAGGTGCCAGGATTCCCTGACCAGGAATAGAGTAGGTCTCCATTTGTAATTTGATACCGTTCGTCTAGCGCCAGAGTGGAGAAATTGAAGTCGCTAGACCCGTTTAGATTCTCAATTCGGATGATCGGGGTTCCGTACTCCGTCCAGTCTCGTGAATTGAAGACGTAGCCATTGGAAAGTTTGGCAACATGCTTCAGCGGGACAACATCCCAGTGCTCGGGAAGGGCGGAGCCATATGGAAGTGGCGAATTGTCGGGGCGCGTCATGAGGCGACCTCTGCGAGCAACTCTTGGATCTCGGATTCGAGGGTCTTGAGTTCAGCATCGATTTCTGTCAGCGGGCGGGGTGGCTTGTAGACGTAGAAGTGGCGGGTGAAGGGGATCTCGTAACCGTCCTTGGTCTTGTCGTGGTCGATCCAGGCGTCGGGGACATGGGGGAGGACCTCGCGCTTGAGGTATTCCTCGACGTTTTCGACCCACGGGACGTTCTCGTAGTCGCGCAGTTCGGGGTCTGGCTCGATGGCGCCACCGCGGAGCTTCTGGACCTCGCCCTCGGGGTCGCGGACGCCGATCGTGTCGCGGACAGCCTTGGCGAACGGGGTACTAGACGGCCAGAGTAGGCCGGTTTCGGCGACCGCGCTGATGAGAGCGTCTAGCATCTCGTTCTTCGTCGACCAGGTGGTGCCGAGCAGGGGCCGCAGGGCCTTGACGAGCTGGTCCTTCTCGGCCAACTTCTGGACTGGCTTGCTGGCTTCCAGCGCCGCCAGGGTCTCCTCGGTCAGTTCGAAGCGGAGCTTCAGCGGACGTTCCACCGTGATGCGGTGGTAGCCGAAGGCCTCGTTCTGGAAGACCTTCACCTTGCCGTGTAGCGGGTGGTCAGGGTCGGCCGCGACCGACAGGGCCTCGCCGTAGAGCCGAGTGATGTCCGCGATCTGATCGTTGCTGATCTCCTTGCGCTTGTCGCCCAGCGACTTGCGCATCTTGACCCAGTAGTCGCGGGCGTCCAGCAGGATGACGCGGCCCTTGTGGGCCTTGTCCTTGTGGTTGGTGAGGATCCAGAAGTACGTCGAGATGCCTGTGTTGTAGAAGAGCTGGTCGGGCAGGGCGACGATTGCCTCGAGCAGGTCGTTCTCCAGGATCCATTGCCGGATCTTCGACTCGCCCGACTCTGCGGCGCCGGTGAACAGCGGCGAGCCGTTGAAGACGATCGCGATGCGGCTGCCGCCGGACCCGTCCGGCTGGACGGGCTTCATCTTCGAGATCATGTGCTGGAGGAACAGGAACGAGCCGTCGTTGATTCTCGGGAGGCCGGCGCCGAAGCGGCCGGAGTCGCCGAGCGCGTTGTGCTCGTACTCGACCTCCTCCTTCACCTTCTTCCACTCCACGCCGAACGGCGGGTTGGCCAGGAGGTAGTCGAACTTCTCGTTCTTGTGGCCGTCGTCGCTGAAGGAGTTGCCGAACGCGATGTGGTCCGGATCCTGCCCCTTGATCATCAGGTCGGATCGGCAGATCGCCCACGACTCGGGGTTGAGTTCCTGCCCGAACACCTCAACGTTGGCGTCCTTGTTGTACGACTTGATGTACTCCTCGGCCGCACTGAGCATTCCGCCGGTGCCGCAGGCAGGGTCGAGGATCGTCCTGATGGGCCCCGGGAGGTTCAGGGCAGCTTTGTCGGGCGCGATCAGCAGGTTCACCATCAGCCGAATGACCTCGCGCGGAGTGAAGTGCTCACCCGCCGTCTCGTTCGACAGTTCGGAGAACTTCCGGATCAGGTCTTCGAAGAGGTAGCCCATCTGGTGGTTCGGCACGACTTCTGGGTGTAGGTCCAGGTCTGCGAACTTTCCGATCACCTTGTAGAGCAGGTTCGCGCCGTCCAGACGCTTGATCTGCTGGGCGAACTCGTACTTCTCCAGAACCTCGCGCGCGTTCTCAGAGAACCCCGCGACGTACTGGTTGAGGTGTGTCGCGGCGTGTGCCGGGTCGTCGGCGATCTTCTTGAGCGTGTAGTCGCTGGTGTTGTAGAAGCTCTGTCCCGATGCTCGCTTCAGGAATCCGCTGGGGTCGATGCCCGGGTTGTTCTTGAACCGTTCGAGCTGTGCCTGGACCTTGTCGCGGGTCGGCTCCAGGACGCACTCCAGTCGCCGGAGCAGGGTGAACGGCAGGATGACCTTGCCGTAGTCGGATTGCTTGTAGTCACCGCGCAGTAGGTCGGCGACGGACCAGGCGTGGTTAACCAGCTCAGTGTGCTTGCTCGTGTCCAAGCTCGTGCTCTCTACGCTCGCGTGCTGTTGGGGCGGGATGTTCTCAGTGTGGTTCATGGGTGGTGCGCTTGATTCGGTCATGGGAAATCTCCGTTGGCGGGTTGAAGAGCGCCTGAGGTGAGGCTGCTCCGGAGTTGGCGTGCGACATCGGTGGCCAGTCGGTATGCGGTGTCGGCCGACTTCCGTACCGTCTCAATCCGGCGGAACATCGCGCCGTACCGACGTTGCTCTTCGAGGGGCATCAGGGGGACCCGTAGCCTCTTTGGATCGATACGTCTGAGGCTCGTCCCGATGGACGCGTTGCTGACGTTCTCCTCTGCGGAGAGGAAGCCAGCAAGGAACCACGGATCCAGTCGCTCAGGATCGGGCCGGAACAAGATCATCGTCGGACGCAGTTCCGTCCCGTCCTCGGCCTCGCCGGCCACCAGTACGGGAGGGAAGGGGTAGGTGGATGAGCTGTTCGGTGCGGCGTGCTCGGGGAGCAGCACGTCGCCGCGCTGTATGGTCACGCCGCCATCGGAGTCGTCCCGTCCCGTGACTCGATGCAGAGTGATCGCCCCACCTCTGACGAGATCGTTGACCATCGCACTTCGCCGCTCGTGCGCTCGTTCGGGGATTCGCCAGTCCAGTTGGAGGTTGGCGGTGTTGAAGAGCTCGATGCTTCGCGCCAGCCGGTCTCGCAGGTCGTGGGCCAGCCGGGACTGCTCCTTGGGCGATTGAGCCTGGTACGTGCGGTGGACATACCGAGCCGGGGTGAGGTCCACCAAATCGTCGAGGAGTTCGAGGGCCGGAACGCCTCGAGCCAGGCCCGGATGGGCATCGAACCCAGTGGGGTCAGCGGCGTACTGGCGCCAGACGCGCACCGAGAGGGCAGAGCCCAGTTGGTCCTCGACCGGTTCGGTAGTCGCCGGGTTCTCATCCATCGATGAGGAGGACGCGTCAGCGGCGGGGGCGTTGACGAACAAGACCGGATCGGCTTCCCGAGGCTCGCCTTCCGGATTGCGCAACACCCATAGGTGGAGTGGGACGTGCAGTGGTGGGACGATCCCTGCAGGGATCGCGATCACGGCTCGTACAGCACCCTGCCGGACGAGCTCGGATCTGATGCGTCGGCCACCGGCACGGGAAGCGACGCCAGGCGGAAGCAGAATCACCGCCGTCCCGCCTGGGCGTACGTGGGCAAGGCAGTGTTCCAGCCAAGCCAGTTCGGGCTCACCCTTGGGTGGTAGACCGTATGCCCATCGTCCGTCCAAGCCCAGCTCGTCGTGCCCCCAGTCCCGATCCCCGAAAGGCGGATGACAGAGCACGGCGTCAGCGGCCAGTTCGGGAAACGCGTCATCGCGCAGACTGTCACCGACGGCCGCACGGACATCGACTTCACCTTCGCCAACGGCCAGCCGAGTGGCGGTCGACGCTGCTTGACCGGCGACGAGATCCTGACCGAACAGTCTGGTTGCGCCCTGCCGGCGCGCTGCTTCGAGGAGGCCGCCCGTGCCGCAGGCCGGATCGAATACCGAAGTCGGGTAACCAGTGCGTTGGTCGATGAGCCCGGCCATGAGGGTGGCGATCGACTGGGGCGTGAAGTGGACGCCGCGCATCACGCTGTCGGAGCTGACCAGGCTGGTCAGGGCGTCGATCGTCTGGTCACGGCCCAGCTGCTCCAGGGTATCGAGCGCTGCCCGCAGGACAGGTTCCTCTGGTTCGTCGAAAGAGATCTTGCCGAGAAACTGCAACTCGCCGGCGCGGGCGCTGACCTCATCCTCAGACCTACGAAGGAAGTTGGACGCCGCCGCTAGCTGTGTTCGTTCGTCGCTGGACATACGCGCGGCTGCCAGCACGAAGGCGAGCGCGCGGGTCGCGGCCGCGGCGAGGTCTTCCTGCACGCGAATCGTGTTGCGCAGCTTGTCGTCCGGCGACGGCTCGGGAAGTTGTCCGCGATCCCGTAGCCACGCCTCCACTTCGGCGCGGTCGTAGGTAGGGCTGGTCTCGTTGCCACCGCTGGGCGCGGGGAAGCTCGGATGCCGCCGTCGCCAGTTGCTGACGGTGGCGCGGGTGACCTTCGCCAGACGAGAGATCTCGGCTGCGGTCATCTGTTCGGACGGACTTGACATGGAACTTCCTGCCTGAGGGAGCGGCGACCGCGTGCAGCTTTCACTCTACACGCCACTGAAGCAGCGTCAGTGGTTTGACAGCGCTTTCAGTTTTTGGTCTACTGAAGATGCTTTCACTGGCGTTGTCCTTCTGGCGCGTTGGGCTCGTGGGCGACCGAGCGCCGCACAAGCTCCGCGCCAAACCGCCCCCACCTCCCCGGCGTGCCCACCTCGTTACGGAGCGTGCTATGACCGTCCGCACCCTTTATCGCCTCCTCGGCGTGACGTCAGATCACCTTGAAGCCGTTCTGCGTGAAGGCTCCTCCTATCACCTCGAATTTCCGCCCACGCCTCGGCTGTCAGGAGCAGCCGCCGCGCTTCTCGTGCACGGCACGAAGCCGCGTGCCCCGGCAGCATGGACGTCTTGGCTGTCCTCGGTCACCGGAGCGGTCTTGGACAGCCATGTGGAAACAGCCGCGGACCTGCTCGTGCTCGCCGTTGACGGCCAAGTTTTCGCGGTCGGCTGTGGGCAGGGCTTTCGGCTCATCCGCGACGAACTGAAGGACTCCACGTTCGGCCTGCGGATCGCCGCGCGGACGATCGACCCCGCCAAGGTTCGAGGAGTGGTACGCCGCGCCATGGCCGGGGTTGCGCGGCTGGACAGCACGCTCGCCTACTCGGGCATCCCGATCGGGAGCATCGGCCTTCGTATCCACGAAGAGCTCGTACGCAAGCTCGAAGGGCAGCTCACTGCCGCCGATCTTGGTCTCCCGGGGGTCGGGACCGTTCAGATCAACGGCGCCGAAGGACTGTCCATGCCGCTGCCCGACGATCCCGCCGACCTCATCGACTGCATCCGGACACTCATTGCGATCTCGAAGCGGGAACCCCGGGAGGAACTGCGGTTCATCGAGATGATCCAGCCGCTTGCTGATCGTGAGCTGGGGGCAGTCCTCGATCTGATGCTGGAAGAGCAGCTCAGGAAGGGAGAGGGGGTCGACCTGGCAGTCCCCGTTGGCATGCTTCCCCATCTGGACAGCACTGCGTCTTACAACGTGAAGATTGGCAGTGTCGTCCGGAAAGACCGTCCGGCGCTGGACTTGAAGGACGATGTGATCAGTCGAGTGCGTGCCCAGCCGTTGGGGACCGGGGTCACCGCGCTGCGCGACGGCCGGATCACGATGTTCGACTCGGCAGGTACGCAGCTCGGAGGCATCAGCGCGATCAAGTGGCTGGAGGCCCTCGTCCGGGACGGTGCGCGCCACTACTTCCTGGTCGAGGGCGCCTGGTACGAAGCCGGCGCAGCATACCTGGATCTGGTCCACGAACAGATCCAGGAGCTGCTTTCAGGAGCTCCCAGTCTGGACCTGCCACCGTGGCGCCCCGGCGAGCACGAGCGTGACTACAACCAGCGGGTCCAGGATGAGCACGGTCGGGCACGGTTCCTCAACCTGGATCGGACGAGCGTGCGCACCGCGCTGCACAACCACAACGGAATCGAGGTGTGCGACCTCTACTGCGCCGACGGCGTCCTTATCTGTGTCAAGCCCGCAGAAGGTTCAGCGCCGCTCAGTCATCAGTTCAACCAGGCACTCGTCGCCGTGGAAACCCTGATCCAGCAGGCGGACGCGCGCCGTGCGTTCAACGAGCTCATCGCGGAGCGCAGTGAAGGACAGTGTGTCCCGCCGCCCGATGGACTGCCGAAGAAGGTCATCTTCGCCATCCACCTTAAGAAGGGGACCGACCTCACGCCCGACAGCCTGTACCCGTTCGCGCAGATCGCCCTCCTCCACATGGTCACCTACCTCCGGCAGTTCGTCGAGGTTGAAGTTATCGGCATCCCCAGGGCCTGAGCTTCCGCGGCTTCGCAATAAGTAATGATCAACATGGCCCTCGTGATCTCGAGCAATACTCGCCGGTGTGCTCATCGAGGTGACAAGCGCAGAGGTCGGCTCGCTGCCACACTCCAATACAACTCACGCTCTGAGTTAGATAGCGCGCTCTGAGTTAGATAGAGGGCAAACTGTGACCTTAGGCGCCAGATCGCTATGCCGTGGACACGCGGTCGCTGATGGTCGGAGCGTCGGGCGCGGGGGGAATGCGGCTTAGCTCCTGGAGGGCTCGGGCAGCCTGGCGCATCGATAGCTGGCCGCTGAGCCTCGCAGGTGTGGCGCAACCACGCGAAGTTGACCCTGTGCTGGCGTCCCTGATGCGGAAATGCCTGGTCAGACCACTGTGGAACTAGTTGACAGGCGGATTCCCGGCAGCGGGGCTTGTTTGCAAGGGTTGCGATTTCTAGACTCGTGAGCAAGCTGGGCGCACGTGTGCGCTGATCGACTTCTGAAGGTGGTCGGCCGTGAAGCTTGTCATGCTGAGCAAAGACGACAAATCGGGTGGCAACGGCTGTCCGTCGGTCTATCTCGCGGAGTCGGGTGAGCTCGTCGTTCAGGGGAGTGTCGTGGACGACGACACGCATGCGGAACTTGCGAACGTTCTGCCAGGTGAGATGGCTGTTCGGATCGCGCCCGAGGTGCTTGTTCGGGCAGTCGCGCGGCTGCAGGCCATGGGAGAGGCGCCCTAGGTGGGACGGACTTTCCACTCGCTCGCGGATCCGGAGTTCAATCGGCTGTTTTCGGACTTTCGGTACACCGCGTATCGGTTGGAGTCGCTTCAGCGTTATGGCGTGTACTACGAGGAACGTGAGTTCACGCTGTTCATGGAGGGGCAGGAACGTGGCGAGTTCCCTGGCATCGCTGACTGGATAGATGGCACCGTTCGTCCTGCGGTGCGCGCTGGGAAGCGGCTCCACCGGGTCCATGTGGTGGAGGAGCCTCTGTCGGATTATGTCCGGTTCGAGTGCGCCTGGTCGTATGAGCACACCGTGGACGCCGGCGAAGATGTACGGATCGCTGCAGTCGGTGCGGGGGAGTGGCCCGAGGAGCTCCCGCATTACGACTACTGGCTGTTTGATTCTAGACTGTTGGTGACGATGCGCTACCAGGACGACGGTGCCTTCGCTGTGGCGGAGATCGTTGATGATCCGGAGCAGATCGTGGTGGCCAACTACTGGCGAGATGCGGCGGTGGCGCGGTCGGTGCCGTATCGGGAGTTCGCGGCGCGGTACGGCGGGCAGTTCTCGCCTGGTCGTGGTTGAGTCGTCCGGTCCCCAGGAGCGGTCGGAAGGCAACTGGTACCGCGGGGACGCCAAGACGGCCATTCAGGTCAACAGCCTGCGCGGGGACATTCGGTTCGGCGAGACGCGTCCGGCGCCGCGAGCACCTCGGCAGTTGCCGTTGGATGTTCCGGGGTTCGTCAACCGTGAAGCTGATCTGCGTGCACTGGACGACCTGCTGGCGGCGGCTACCAGCGAAGACAGCGTGGTGGCTCCGGCGGCGGTGGTGGTGTCGGCCATTGCTGGGGCGCCGGGCGTGGGGAAGACCGCATTGGCCGTCCACTGGGCGCATCGTTGCCGGGAGCGGTTCCCCGATGGGGACCTGTATGTGGACATGCGCGGCTACGGGCCGGGACGCCCGCTGACGGCAGATGATGCGTTGAGCGGGTTCCTGCGGGCGTTAGGTGTCCCGGCCGAGGCGATCCCGGACGAGGTTGGCCAGCGCGCAGCGCTGTACCGGTCGATACTTGATGGCAGAGATGTGCTGGTCGTCATTGACAATGCGGTCTCTGCCGCGGCGGTGAGACCGTTACTTCCCGCATCCTCCGGATGCTTTGCGGTGATCACCAGTCGAAGTAGGCTCGCCGGGCTTGTGACCAGGGAAGGAGCGAGGCGGGTGACGCTCGACATCCTGTCGCCCGAGGGGTCTGTCGAGTTGATCGGGCAGGTCATCGGTCCCGAACGCGCAGCCGCCGAACCGGAGGCCGCGCGTCGCTTGGCCGAGCTGTGCGGCTACCTGCCGATCGCGTTGCGTGTGGTGGCCGAGCATGCCGCGTCCCGCCCGGCGTTGTCGCTGCACGGCCTGCTGGACGAACTGGTGGACGAGAAGCATCGGCTCGATGCCCTGACTGAGCGCGAGGACGAGCTGAGTGATGTCCGCACCGTCTTCTCCTGGTCCTACCGCGCGCTGGATCCCACCCTGCAGCGGGCCTTCCGCCTGCTCAGCCTGCATCCGTCGGCAGAGTTCGGCATCGGAGCAGCGGCAGCGCTCACCGGGACCGACGAGCGGACGGCAGCACGGCAACTCCGTGAGCTGACCGGGGCGCACCTGCTCCAAGAGCCGGCGGACGGACGCTTTCGTCTGCATGATTTGCTCCGCGCCTATGCCGGTGAGTGCGCCCGGGCTGAGGAGTCTCAGCAGGCGCGGACGCAAGCGATCCGGCGAATGCTGAGCTGGTACCTGCATGCGCTCGACTACGGCCGCCGCGCAATCTTGCCGCATTCCCACGAAGTCGCACTCGTGCCGGCGGAGGGGCTGGCTGTTCCGGAGTTCGCCGGCGCGGCCGAGGCGATGGGCTGGTTCGAGCGAGAGCGCACGAACCTGCTGGCAGCCCTGCGCCAGGCCTTCGAGCTGGGGCAGTACGACATCGCCTGGAAGCTCCCGGTTGTCGCCGACGGATTTTTCGAACTGGGCTCCTACTGGTCCGAGTGGGAACAGATCCATCGGCAGGGCCTGGATGCGGCCCGGGCGCTGGGCGATGTGCTGGGCGAGGCGTCCAACCTGTTCTGCCTGGGCGATGCCGCCTGGCGCGGCGGCCGATACGAAGAAGCAGCCGAGAACTATCGCCGCACTATCGAGCTCGCGCAAGGCCTGCACGACACCTGGTTAGAGGGCTTCGCTCTGCGCGGGTTGGGACTCATCCGCCAAGAGCAAGGCGAGCTCACCGAGGCGACGGCGCTGTTCGGTGAAGCGCTGGAGGTGTTCCGCGGCGCGGGCTGGCGGCGGGGCGAGGGGATGGCCCTGCTCAGCCTCAGCAGATCCGCGGACACCGACGGCGATCTCGAACGCGCTGCTGAACTGGCCGAACAGGCCAGCAGGACCTTTCAAGAACTGCCAGACGAATGGAGCGTCGCCTGGGCAGCGCTGTCGCTGGGGCCGGCGCTGCGGAAGCTCGGACGCACCGGGGAAGCCGAGGCGCAACTGCGCCAGGCCATCGATATTTTCGTTCGCCACGCCGACCGCCGGAGCCAGGCCATGGCCTGGGAAGCGTTGGCAGAGGTGTTCGACCAGACGGGCAACACTTCAGACGCGCGACAGAGCTGGCGCACAGCCGCAGAGCTGTATGAGGTCCTCCGGGATGACAAGGCGGCTGAACTTCAGACCCGCGCTGTCCAGCCACCGGACCCGCAGAACGAGTGATGTAGCGCAGGGCGGGCCGAACCTACGTCGGCCCCCAAGGCGGCTACGGCTGCTTCGTCTCTACTTTCGGGTGATGCGTTCCGCTATTGAGACGGGCGCGGAGGGTGGCCAGCGAGACGCGTCCGGTGTCGGTCTCGATCGACCAAACGACCCATCCGTTTGCCGCGCCGCCAACCAGGGCGCTGGCGGCACCGGACAGGGTGTTGAAGACCTGTCCGGTGAACTCGATCCTGCCGTCTGGACGGACCAGGGCTTCGCCCGGCCAGCTGCCAACCGTGGACACGAGCTTGGCGTGGGGTGCCAGGAGTCCCGCGTTGAGGAGATCGCGCACGGTGCCGTTGTGCTTGGTCTTGGTGTGTTTGGCCAGCGTCTTCGCAGCCTGCGCGGGCACAGAGGCGGCGGCTGCGGTCGCGAGCGGAGGAGTCTCCCCGGGCGGTGCGGGATCGTAGCCGACGAGCCGGAGAATGCGGGTGATCGGCATGATGCAGGACTCGAGCATCTGACGATCGTGTGGGGGCAGGGTCTCGTCGCTCGGCCGATTCTTGTTGTGCAGCTCGGCGTTCTCAGCTGCGTGCAGGAGGTCGTAAAGGCGCCCCTCAAGCCATCCAACCTGCGCGGAGTGAAAGCCGTACTTGGTGTCACGCCGGATGAGCAGCGCCCGGGTCCAGTGGTCCTTGGCACTGAGGTGATCCAGTAGCCGAGAGCGTATCCCCGTCGGAGCCTTCCCAACGTAGGCACCCCAAGCTTGGCTGTGCGCCGGCGGATCGAGCAGGACATAGACGCCCGGGACGTCCCAGTCATTCTGGAGGGACTTCGCTCCTTCACGCTCGACGATCGCGACGCAGAGGGCGACGTGGTCGATGTAGATCTCGATGGGGTCGGCGGCGGTTTCAGGGACGACGACGTTCGCAGAGAGACTGTCGGTCAGGTGTGCAGCCAAGCTCAACCTCCGATCTCTTGGCCATGCTAGAGACATCCGTCCAGGTGACCCGGAGGATCAGAGACTTCCGTGACGGCTCCGTTACAGCCACCGTTGTACGGGCTGACGTTGCTCCGTCACGGTGCCCGCCGTGGGGCGTGTTAGGAGCCTGACCATGCTCCAGAGCGCTACTCGTTCAATTGCTGAGCTTGATCTGCTCGGCCAGCGCGCGAGCGGCGAGAGGATTGAGGATCAGGGCCGGACCCTCAGGATCCTTGGAGTCCCGAATGCCGAGCGCCGCAGGGACGCGGGCGAGCTCAACGCAGTCAGCTCCCTCTCCCTGGCTGTAGGACGACTTCCGCCACGACGCGGCGGCGAGAGGGGAGCGGTGTACGGCGCGGTGGTGCATGGTCCTCACTTCAGCTTGCGGAGTCGGCGGGTGAGCCAGTCCAAGGTCGCGTCTTTGTCCAAGGCCGCGCCCTGAAGGTACTGGAATCTCAGGCTATGGTCCTGGAGATCCTCCGGCTTCTCCAGATACAGGGCATTCCTACCCAATTCGATGTAGACCACCGACGGGTCCAGCTCGTAGTCCATGAGCGCGAAGGCGTAGGTCAGGCCGGGGTGCAGGCCAGCCTCGAACGGGATGACCTGCACGGTGACGTGGTCGGAGTCGCCAGTGTCGATCAGCTTCTGGAGTTGCTCCTCGTACTCGGTGAGGGTTCCGAACGGTCGATGGAGGGTGCCCTCGTCGATGATCGCCCAGAGTCTCGGCGGGTCAGGGTGTTCAAGGATCTTCTGACGGTTCATCCGGAACTCGACCCGTCGACCGATCTCGATCGGGTCGCGCACCATTGAGCGGCGGATGACCTCACGAGCGTAGGCGGGTGTCTGGAGAAGCCCCGGCAGCACGAGCGGTTGGAAGGTGTAGATGCTGCTCGCCTCGGCCTCGAAACCGGCAAGGCTGCTGCTGAACAGGTCGGCGAACTCGCTGGTCTCCCACCAACCGCGTTCACGTGACTCGCGGGCCAGGACGATCAACGTTTCGCGCTTGGCCTCGTCCTGGATGTTGTAGAAGTCGAGCAGGTCTCGCACGTCGCGCGGGTTGGGGCGTCGCCAGTCGCCTTGCTCGATACGACTCAGCTTGCCCTGTGACCACTCCAGGGCGCGCCAGACCTCTTCGGCGGTGTGCCCGGACTCGTCGCGGAGCTTGCGTAGCTCGCGGGACAGGCGCCGGCGCCGGATGGACGGACTTCGGCGATCGGGTAGGGCGGGCATCGGCCTCTCCGTCTGCGCTGCTGGGGACCCTTCGCGAGGTCAGCATCCCAGAAGGGGGCGCGTAACCGGACACACTTCGGCCAATCGGACGACTTCAAAAATGGAGCTTCCATTTTGGAGAGTGCGGGTCCATCATGTGACGCAGGACACTCAATGCCTGCCGCAGGGTGACGAATCGCCAGCCATCCGGCGCAGTCGAAGGTCAGGACAACTGATCCGTTCGGGAGCCGTCAGTGAATGAGCCTGCTCCGTCTTCAACCCCTCCCCTCCTGCATGCCGTCGGGCCGCCTGATCACCCGGTAAAGTCCGCCACCCCCACGGCCACCCTTCAGCCTGCCGCGGGGATCGCCGCCCGCTCGGCCAGCACGTACGAGGAAGCGCTCCGCGCGCGGCGAAGGCTCATGTACTCGGAGCTGGGCGAGCAACTCTCGCGGGTGATCCCGCCGTTGAGCGCCTCGCTTCTTGGAGGTGGCGCGCTCCTGCGGGTGGCCAACCCGCTCAACGGCCGCTTCACGATCATCATGACGACCGAGGTCCACAATTCGGGTGGACGGGCGTGGGGCTACTTCTGGCATGGCAGCGGACAGGCGTGGCATGCACCCGAGGCCGCGAGGCTGCTTGCGAGGTACCTGGCATGACCGCGCTGGTATCAGCAGGCAGGCGCAGCTGCAGAGGTCGATCGCTGCCGTCCCGAAACCACCGCCTGGCATCCCGGCGCCAGGGAGGTGGCCGGAGTGGATGAGCCCCGGCAACTGCAGGTGCCGGACGCCGACATCCGAAGAGCACTTCACCTGACACGGACTGCCTACGTCGAGGCGATGCGTGAACACGGCCTGCTGCCTGGGGTGATCAAGGTGATCGATGCGCTGGCTGAACAGCGCGTCGAGGAAGTGCTGTCGTCCGAGGAAGAGCCGTTGTCGGAGGACGGGCCGGCGTAGTCGTACTCGCTCGATGCGAAGCGGTGGCCTAGAGCCCGTGGTTCTCTGAGCGCGTCGGAGCGGTGTTCCAAGCCCGCGCTTCCCCGGTGTTTGAGCCATCGCCTGATGGCGGTCGGTCGCTACGGCATGTCCGGACCACTGATTGGTCAGTAAGAAGAGGAACGAACAGGAGGATAGATGGGTGCCAGGAAATGCTCGCTGGGCCCAGCGAGCGACTGGCTGTGGGGCCAGGAGGAGATGCGCTGGCGGCGCACGTTCTCGGGGAGTCCAGAGCAGACCGCTTCGGCCCGTGCGTTCGCCGAGACATTGTTCGCGGGCACGGCGTGCGTGGACGTGGTCGAGTTCATCGTGGCCGAGCTGACGGCAAACACCATCCGGCACACGGCCAGCGGCAAGGACGGCGGCTGGTTCGGCCTTGAACTGGTGTACGGCGACCCGGTGTATATCGCGGTGGTCGACAACGGAGGGACCGGTACCCCGCTCGTCCGGCAGCCCGACCTTCTTGCCGAGAGCGGCCGAGGCCTGTTCATGGTTGCGCAGCTCGCTCACCGGATGGGGATCGAGGGCAACCCCGAGCGCGGTCACAAGGTCTGGGCCGAGATCGAATTGAACAAGCCCTGGCCTGACGCGTTCGGCATCTCTGTCTAGGTCGCCCCATTGGAGGGACCCGGCCTGCCGCCGAGAAGGGCGGCTTGGATCTCGCGCCTTGACCTTGGTTTCGGAGGTGTTGGTGGATGTCGGTCGGTTCGCCCGTGGCACATCGGTGACCGTTGATCGGTCGGCGGGCGAGGGACCAAGGAGGACAGAGATGGGGATGAACAGGTGTGCGCTGGGTTCGGCGGGTGATTGGTTGTGGGGGCCGGAGGAGATGCGGTGGCGGCGTACGTTCTCGGGCCGTCCGGAGCAGACGGCCTCGGCGCGTGATTTCGCCGCGACGTTGTTCGCGGGGGCCGAGTGCGTGGACGTGGTGAAGTTCGTGGTCGCGGAGCTGACCGCCAACACCCTCCGGCACACGCGCAGCGGTGAGGACGGCGGGTGGTTCGGCTTGGAGGTGGTGTTCGACGACCCGGCTTATGTCGCGGTGGTCGACAACGGCGGGCGGGGGATTCCTGCGGTGCGGCAGCCGGTCGACCTGCTGGCCACCGGCGGCCGGGGCCTGTACGCGGTGTCGCAGCTGGCGCACCGGATGGGGATCGAGGGTAGTCCGGTGCTGGGGCACCGGGTGTGGGTCGAGGTCGAGCTGGACAAGCCGCTGACCGACCCGTTCGGGTCGCTGCGCTCGGTCGCCTCATAGCGAGGACCAGCCTGCGGATATCAGGCTGGTCCCCGGCTCAAGGGTACGAGAGCCGGGTCTGAGCACCTCGCCGTTTCCGTCCTCCTGGACGGGGACGGCGGGGTGCCTCCCGTTCCAGGACTGTGGCGTGGGGGCAGGCGAGGGCCGCTCAGGTGAGAATCTCTGTCACGTGATCGTCATTACTGAGCGTGTCAAGATGCTTTCCAAGTGCGACTTATCAACGCTGGAACGGCGGTGATCTCGGCCTATTGCTGCCGGATCAGTGGTCATGTCAGTCATCAGGCACTTGGAGGTTGGGGTGGCAGAGTTCGTCAGCACGGTCGGGAGCGGCTGGCGCCGAGGCTGGGGCGTCAAGGCAATCGCGCCGGTCGGCGCGACCTTCGGGCTGGTCTTGTTGTCCGGGCCGGTGTACGCCACTCCCGTCCG
Source organism: Actinomadura rupiterrae (assembly GCF_024172125.1). GTDB lineage: Bacteria > Actinomycetota > Actinomycetes > Streptosporangiales > Streptosporangiaceae > Spirillospora > Spirillospora rupiterrae. Next base: position 253,356 of record NZ_JAMZEA010000012.1, on the reverse strand, counting down.
GGGGTGCGCGGATCTCAAGGGCGCGGCGGCGCAGATGTTCGACCAGAGCAAACTTTGCGCCAACCTGGCCCACGAGCAGCAGAACAGCCTCGGCAGCGGCAAGGAGCCGGATTACGGGAAGGTCCTCGGAGAGTCAGTGCGTGGCTACCATCGCCCCGCGCATCGACCATCTAAGGCGACGCAGCAGCACCGCGGGGCCGCCAAGCACCACGCCCCCACGGCGAGCAAGACGCGCCAGCCTCCGCCCGGCTCGCGGCCGCGAGCATCTGCGGGGGAGAGCGCCCCGCGAGTGGGCCCAGGCATTCCGTCGCTGTCCGTTGAGGCTAGCGTGCATACAGCTGAACCTGCAGAGCCACCAAAGCCGACCGTGCGTGCGCGCCCTGCCCGTCCGAAACCTGCCTCGCCAGCAACTAAGCGCGAAGGGGTGTCTCCAACATCGGCTGAACGGTCGGCACGGCAGACCCAAGTAATGACCTCGCATCAGAGCGAGGGCGATTCTCCGGTGGCGTGGGCGGTCTTGGCCATCACCACCGCAGCACTTGGGGGCTTGGCGGCGTTGTGGTTCGTGGCCTATGGCTCAGGGCTTGCCGTCGTAGGAGGCGCGAGCACGTTGAGGCGTCAGCACCGCCGCCTTCCAGCACCGCTCTCCAACAACCCGATCGCTGAGGATTCGCCCGTAGCGGAGAGCGCAGCCGTCCCACTGCCGTTGCTCTTGGCCCGCCGTGGTGACGAGCGGATCACTCTGGATTTGGCGGCAGCTTGCGGGTTGCGACTGACCGGTCCGGGTGCCAGAAGCGCCGAGCGCGGATTGGCGGCTCGGTTGATAGGAGAGGCGGAACGAGGGCAGCTACGTCTGATCACCGTCGATGCCGATCTGCAGGCGCTGTCTGTGCAGGCCCCGTCAGTTCCGGTAGCAGCGGTCGTAGTCGCACGCACGTTCGCCCAGGCGCTGGATGTGCTCGGTGGTGATCTGATCGCTCGTGCGGAAGAGGAGGCGGCGCTGCCTACTGTGCTCCTAGCGAAGCCGGTGCCGGAGATGGTGGGGCGGCTTCGAGCGGATTTGCGATTGGGGTCCCAGCGGGCAGTGGGAGCCGTCCTGCTGGGGGATTGGCCGCACGGGACGAGCCTCACGGTCGGCCGCGCCGGCGAGATCCTGGAGGCTGTCGGTCCCGCAGGAGCCGGGCTGGTCGGTGCCGAGATGGATCTCCTGGACCGGGACAATGCCTCAATGCAGGTGGTCACGGAGCACCCGCCCACTGGGATGTGCGTGGAAGCGGCGGCGTGGACCGACGAGGGAACACTTCGCCGTGAGGTGCCGGCTGACGAGGTTCAGGGCATCGTCCGCCTGCTCGGTCGCTGCGAGATCGCCGGGCCGAACGGGACGGTCGAGAGCGGATGCCACGACATGTGGGCGCTGCTGGGGCTGCTCGCCGAACAGCGGTCTGGGGCGATCACCAAGCAGCAGCTCGAGGACAAGCTGTGGGGTGACGACCTCCCCAGCGCCGAGCGCCTGAAGAGCGTGCTCAAGGAGGCAAGGACCAAGCTGCGCGAGGCCCTGATGCTCCCCACCGGCAGCCAGCCGATCCTGAAGACCGCAGGAGGCGGCTACAGAGTCGACGTCGAACTGCTCACCTTCGATGTCTGGAGACTCCGTGACGTTCTCAAGCAGGCGGCACTCGTAGACGCTGATAGCGACCGTAAACGTGTCTTGCTCGCCCGGGCGGTGGCCCTGTACACCGGTCCCTACCTTCAGGGATTCCCGCAACGCTGGGCTCGTATCGAGTCCAGAGAACTCGACCGGGAGCTGGTCAAGGCGCTGGCGCAACTGGCTGCCTTCGAACCCTCTCCCGAGCTGGCCCTCAGGCACTTGGAACGGGCCTGCGAGATAGATCCCACCCTGCAGCACATCTATAGGCGTCGGATGGAGATCAATGCAGAGCTCGGCCGTTACGAGGAAGTGCAGCTCTGCTTCGACCAATTGACCGAAGAATTGGAAGTGTTGGGCCTCACGCCTGACCCGGTGATAGTTCAACTCCGCCATAGGTTGATGGGCGAGCTGAGCTAGGCGGAGTCGGTAACTCGCTGAATGAGGTGGTCCATAATTTACGTGGACTTCTGATGAAGAGTGCCCGAAGTCCATCGTCGTAGGACCTGGCATAGGCTCGCGCCTTTTGCGTATCGTGCAGCCGGTGGGGCGTTCGGGGGCCAGTTCGGGGGAGTGCTCGGGGGCCATTCTATGACTGACCCTCTCGACTCGGTGAGTCCTTGCAGGTAGCGGCAGTGCTGAGTGTGCAGACGGCTCCCCCGAAACGTCAGTAATGACGTCTAGTAGTGGGCGTGCGCTGTGGCAGTCGATACGCCACCTTCCATGGCTAGTCGAATAGTTCCCTCCTATGGAAAGTCGAAACCAAAGACTCTCGTTCACTTACTTGAGTGTGCCATCGGCAGATCCACTGGCACACACTGTGGGGCGCGACAAGGTAGTTCGGGGTTGAGTCTGAGTCTCGCACTAGCTCTCAAGTGTCGAGGTGGTGCTGGTTTTGGACGTTCTGGAGTTCGCGAAGAGGATTCCAATGGTGCAGTCAAGTATTTCGTGTTCGGTTTCCGTAGATCACGGGGCTCATGCATTTTGTTAGGGAAGCCTCTCCAGCCGTTCCGGTGACGCTATTCGCCGCGTGTTCGGGGTGTGGTGGGGCCGTTATCGAGAGATGATGAATGTAGAACGAAAAAAGACACCGGTTCGGGCGGCGCGAAAATGCGACCGCCGGAACAGCAGAGAAAAAGGAGCCCTGAAATGGCCGCGAACACCATCCCCGCCCGCGCGAACACCGCGACCGCCCCCGGCGCACCTGCCGCCGTTCCGGCGTTGCCGGACGGTTTGAACGACGAGGGGCGGCGGGTGTGGGACGCGCTGTCCGCCACGGGTGGCGGTACGGTCGCGGTGATCGCGAAAGCGGCGGGGACCACGCAGAAGATCACCCGCGACGCGATCAAGATCATGTTCGCGATGGACCGGGTCGTCCGTGACGGGGATGTGTGGCGTCTCGCGCCTGCGTCCGCCGCGCCCGTCGCGCTGCCGTCCGACGTGCCTCCGGCTGACGCGGTGACGGACGGCCCCGCGACGGACGACGCGGACACCTACGGCACGGACGACGCGGACACCTACGGCACGGACGACGGGGCCACCGACGGCGGGGCCACGGACGGTGCGGACACCCACAGCCCGGACGTGGCGATGTCGGAGGCCCCGGCCCCCGGTTCGGCGCTGTCGCCGGAGGCGATTGCTAGCGCGATGCAGATCATGCAGGCCGAGTCCGATCGGCGGGCGGCCGCTTCGGCCGAGTTGGAACGGCGTCAGGCTGAGGAGGATGCGCGGCGCGCGGCGATCGAGGCGGAGTTGGCGCGGGCGCGGGCGGCGGAGGCGGCGCGTGAGGGGTTGGCGGGTCTGTTGGCGGCGGTGACGGCGGCGTATGCGGCGGTCGCCGACGGTGCGGATCAGGCCGCGATCGGTACGGCGCTTGCGCCGGTGTTCGATGCGGTGGGTGCGTTGGGGGTCGCGACCGGGCACGCGCGCCCGCGCCGTGCCCGCGCGGCCGGTGGGGTGGTGCCGTCGGGTGGTCCGGTCGCGGTCGGGGACCGCAAGCCGCCGACGCCGTTGCGTCCGCTGGTGGCCGCGCACCTGAACGCCCACCCCGGCATCGAGTTCACCCCGGGTGAGATCGCGCGGGTGTTGGACCGGTCGTCCGGTGCGGTCGCCAACGCGTTGACCACGATGGCCAACCAGGGCGAGGCCGTGCTGACGTGTGAGAAGCCGATGCGGTACCGCGCCCCCGCCACCAACACCGGCACCGCGCCCGCGCCCGCGCCCGGGACCGGGACCGATGCGACCGGGACCGACGCGGACGCCACCACGGCCGCCTAGCGGTCCGACGCGGCCACGGGCCGCCCGGCCCCGCCACATGCCCCCACGGCGTGTGGCGGGGCCGAACTCATTTCGGGGCGGGGCGTCCGGTATCTCAGGCCCGGCCGCCGCGAGCGGCCGGGCCTGAGATACGGATGGCTCGCGTCCGGGCGCCGCCGTGGGTGCGCCACCGCCTGGCGGGCGCGGCGTCGGACGACCGGTCGGCGTCGGGCGCGTCGCGGCCCCCACCGGCCCGGACCGATACCCGGGAACGTGCCACCCCGGACGGCGTTCGCGCCGGATGTGGCGCGGCAATGAGTGCCGTAGGGCGGCGGGCGCGGCCGGTGGTAGCCCGGGCGTTCCGGCGGTGGTGGTCGGGCGCGTAGGGGCATGTCAGCGCGTCGTGTCCGGCCGTCCGTCCGGCGTGGTGCGGGCGGGGGTGGTGCCGTGGTCCGCACGGTGACCCGGTGTGAGGCGAACGCATCTTGAATCGGCGAACTCTGGCAGACCGGGCCGGTTCCCCCTGATCTCGAAGGTGCATGGTCGGGGTGCACCTGTGCCAGATGCTTCGGACTGCCGACACGGTGGAGGGCCGCCCCGGAGGCAGGTTCACGCCGCGCAGGTGAAGGGCCGGCTGGGGTTCCAGGCGGTTGGGCGGGTTCGGTGCGCGAGGTGCGAAATGCTTGCGGGAGCCGGGGGAGGCTGGTGGCGGTGGCAGAAGAGTGGCGGGGGGCCCGCATGGACCGCCCCGCCGAGAACCCAGTCTGATTCTCTACTTGGTCAGCTGGTCTTGTCGGGAAGGGGGATCTGGAAGGGGGTGAGGTCGCCGCGTGCGGTGGCGTCGTCGAGGTTGATCCAGAACGTGCCGGGGGCGTGGGCGCCGAGGTTGTCGATGTGCTGGAAGGTGCCGCCGATGTGCCAGGCGTGCTCGGTGAACGCCGCTGCGGGGAACAGGTAGACCTTGGCGGCGGCGGTGTCGGCGGCGAGCCGGTCCTCGGTGATGGGGAACTGGACGGGGGGCGGGGTGGTCGGGAACAGGATCAGGGCGGCCCAGTCGACGCGCGCGTCCCAGGCCCGACTCGGGTGGGTGAGGCCGGGCCGGAACGGCAGCACACCGACCATCCCCGCGTACAGGTCCAGGGTGGTGCCTGCGGAGTCCGGCGCCATCAGGGAGGCCAGAGCGTAGGCGTCGACCAGGCCGTGCACGGCCCGCGCCAGCCCGGCCGGAACCGGCGCGACACTCGACGCGGTGCCCGACGCGGTGCCCGACGCGGTGCCCGACGCGGTGCCCGGCCGGGTGCTGGCCGCGCCGCCGGGGATGCCGCCGCCCGTGTCGTCGGCGGGCGGGGTGGTGGGGTGCGTGTGGGCGGGACCGGATTCGGTCATGATCGTGGTTCCTCTTTTCGGTGGGTGGCGCGGCGGGGCGTGGCCTCGCGCGGTGGTGGTCCGGTCCCGGACGGGAACGGACCGGCATCGACCCCCACCTGCGGGATCAAGGACAAGCCACGGATCCGGCTGGTAGCTCGCGGCCGCGAGACGGCGAACCTTCCAAACGAAGTGGCAGTGTCCGAGGGTGCGGTTTCGCTGGCGCCAGATGCTCACGGGGAGCGAGCGTGTGCTGACGACCTTGGCTGTCAGGTCAGGGGGCACGCGTACTGATTGCGGGGCTACGGCCACAAGCTCCAAACGTGGCTAGAACCGGCCATGCAATTCCGAATCGAGCGCAGGTCATGGAAGGGCGCAGGTCAAAATCCATGACTACTTAGTCAGATCTTGGTAAATGTCGTGGTTGCGGAATCGCCCTGCACGTGGTCTCCACGATGCCCCGGAAGGTGGCGATCGTTACGTTCAGTTCCGTTTTCCACACGTGTCACAAAACGTGACACGGAGGTCAAGGGACTCTGGGAGGTCCACATGTCTCGCATCGCAAAACTGGCACCGGCGGCAACGGCCGTTGCCGCACTCGGCATCGCACTCGCCCCGAGCGCTAGCGCGGCTCAGCAGGACGCCAGCGCGGACCGCGCGCAGACCATCACCGGTGTGACCCGGATTCCCGCGAAGACCTGCAAGGTGGTCGCCCACGCTCTCGTTGGCGCCCAGGCCAAGGCTGCCAGCAAGGGCGACTGCAAGGCCGTTTACATCGCGAACGTCTCCAAGCCCAAGTACCTCGGCTACAAGGTTCACGGTGAGCCGGTGCGGTCGAGGACCGTTTCCGCTGCCATGTGCTACCTCGGCGGCCCCTACTACGGCACGGGCAAGGGCTGGAGGTGCGGGCCGGCCAAGCAGTGGGTCACCGCGACGTTCCACTACAACATGAGGACCGTCTGGGTGAGCTGGGGCCCGCACTGCGACGAGTCGCACACCAAGGGCTGGTCGTGGGACGAGAAGTGGTGCGGCAAGGTCAACGAAGACGGCACCTGGATGCAGGTGGGATTCAATGGCAAGCTCAGTGACTACGCGGGGACCGTCAGCGTCTATCTGCGTCTGGGTATGACCAACGGTGGACGCACCTCGCTCCAGGGGCGCGGTCAGTAAGGAGAGCGGTCCATGATCGGAGAGCTTAACTTCACCCACTGGGGGATAGCTCTCGCTGTCCTCGTGCTGGTGATCACTTTCCTGGCCTACCTCGTGATGCGGCTTCGACGCAGGTACGGGGTCCACAAGAAGTAGAGGCCAGCGCTCTCCAGATGCCAAACGGCCGGTGCTGCTCTGACATGGTCTGAGCCGCACCGGCCTCCGCGCGAGGTTTGAGTGGGATTGATCAACCTCACCGGTATGGATGTCGACGGCTCCCGAGTCGATCCCGTTTGGACAGCACTGAACCCATTTCATCCTCGGGTGGTGGCTTGAGCGGCGCGGTGGTTCTGGAGGACGGCGATGGCCTTGACGAGGTGGCCGGTCTTGCTCGGGCTGCAGCGCAGTTTCCGCAGGACGCGCCATGACTTGAGCTGCGCGTTCGCGCGTTCGCCCGGCCCGCGCAGCTTGGCGTGCGAGCGGTTGGCCTGCTTCTGCGACTCCGGCTTGTTCTTGCCCTTGTAGGGCGTGATCACGACCGTGGCCTCGGCGCCTTGGTAGGCCTTGTCGGCCAGGGTGAGGATTCCGGCCCGCTCCAACTCGCGCAGGATGCCCCACAGTCGGGCGGCGGCCAGGTCGTGGGCTTTGCCCGGCAGCGCCCCCGATGTCCACAGGATCGTCCCGTCCGGGCCCGCGATGACCTGGATGTTCATGCCGTGGACGCGGTGCTTGCCAGAGAAGTAGGGCCGGTCGGCCTTGACTCGGTCGGTGTGGATGAGCGTCCCGTCCAAGATGACGTGGGTCAGCCCGTCCCGGCGGGCCTTCCCGAGCGCCTGGGTGAGCTTGGGTGAGCGGACCGACAGCAGCATCACGGTCTCCTCCACATACCGCCACGCCGTTGACACCGACACCTCAAAGCCCGCGGCGATCTCGGCGAACGTCTCGTCTTTGCGCAGGTGGACCAGCACCAGCAGAGCCTGCCGGCCGGGGTTGAGCAGCCGCCACACCGACCCGATCGCCTTGCGACGGCGGCGAATCAGCCCAGCGACGTAGTTCAGCGTTGAACGCGACAAATCGACGGCAGCACGATAGAACAGCACGCAGAAGCCCCTGGTTCCTGGACGTGGTGGTTGTGGTGATCAACCCGTCTACCAGGGGCTTCTCTGCCTCATGGACCGAATCCGTAACCCGCGATCATGCTGTGACCTGCGAGACCTCACCGGCGGATGAAATGGGTTCACTGCTTCGGGGGCGGCATACAGCCGTCGGCGTCTGGTCAATCAATGGTTGGGCCGCCTTCACCTGCGCCGCGAACCTTGCCGCGTCATCAACTCTCATCGCGCACTCTCAGAATTTCACGATCGTTTGGCCCCTTCTCCTGTCGTCACGTTCTGTGAGCGCTAGGGTCATGGCTTGCAGCCGCGCTCCATGCCGGGGGGATGGAGCGCGCCAGACGCCCTTTCGCTGCGGCGGTGATCGGAAGGTCAGCGCTGAGGTTTCGGCCGGCCGAACCCCACCAGATCCGACCGCGCCTGATAGCTGCTCACGCGGACGTGTTCACCGGTATGGGGAGCCTCGACCATCCGCCCGCCGCCGATCACCATCCCCACATGCCCGGGGGCCTGCTGCGTGCCGCCGGCCCCGGCGAAGAAGGCCAGGTCTCCTGGTTGTTCGCGCCCGGGTGGGACGTGCGGGAGTGCGGTCCACTGTTCTTGTGAGGTGCGGGGGAGGGCGAGTCCGGCTTGGTGCCAGGCGTAGAGCATGAGTGAGGAGCAGTCGAAGCCGACGGTGCCTGCGCCGCGGCCAGAGCCCCGGCTTGGCCCTCCTGGGCCGCCGCCACCCCAGGAGTAGGGGGTGCCGAGCCACCGCAACGCCGCCCGCACCGCGACGCCCGCCCGCCCCGAGACCGGCCCGAGCGGCCCGGCCGCGCACGCCGACGGGTCGGCGTCTTGGGCGTAGGCGGCGGCTTGGGCGAGGATGCCGGTGACGTAGTTCTGGTCGTGGTTGTAGGCGAACAACGCCTGCCGCATGCGCTCGGGTGCGCCGTTGTGGCGGAGGTAGTTGGCGGCGCTGAAGATCGCGTCGGCGGGGTTGTAGACGTCGCGCGTGCCGTCTGCGTCGCCGTCCACACCGAAGCTGTTCCATGTGGAGGGCAGGAACTGCATCGGCCCGGCCGCGCCGACCGCGTTGGTTCCCGACCGGATTCCCGAGCCGGGGCCTCGCCCGTGGTCGGACTCTGCTTTCCCCACCGCCGCGAGCACGCTCCACGGCACCCCGTACTTCGCTCCCGCCTTGATGTACAGCGCGAGATAGGTGGCCGGGATGCTGGCGGCGGCCCGCCCCGGCAGGCCCTGACACCCCTGGGCACCGCCGTTGTCGGCGGTGCCCAGGGTGACGCCGAGCGCGCCGAGCATCGCGACCAGGACCAGGCCGAGCAGCCCGGCCCCGGCGGTGAGCAACAGCGGCATCAGACGGTGTCGGTCAAGGTGGGGTCGCGGCGATCGTCGTAGCCTCGCCACACCTCGGCCAGCTCGATGAGCGTGCGGCGTGGGCGGGTCAGCCCGACCGGGAGCCAGATCGGTCCAGCCGGGCCTTGCGGTGTGCAGGCCGAGGTGTGGACGGCGGTGGCGACCGGTACTGGTGGAGTGCCCAGGTACTTGCGGAAGTTGGCTTCCCGGCGCGGGCTGGGCAGCGAAAACAGGACGGGGGTGGTGATCTTGCTGCTGTCGGCGAGTTCCGCGTATCCGTGGAGCTTGTCGGCCAACTGCTTGTGCGTCTCGGTGCCAGTGTCGTGTTCAAGGAAGAAGTCGAACTCGACTGGGGCATCCTGAACGGGTTCGCTCGGCTCTGCGGGAAGCCGGAGCGGCTGCTTCAGCTCGCGCCATCGTCCGAAGGCGTCGGGCTGGATCAGGTCGCCCCATAGGTCGCTGCAGTGCCCTTCAGGCCACCATTCACGCAGCTCGGCTCGGCCTGCGCTGTTGCGGGCATGAGCGCGGAGCTGTGTGAAGAACTCGTTGATGCCGAGCTGGTGGCCGAGCTTGCTGGACATCACGATGCCCAGAGCCCTGTCGCGGCGGTATCCGAGGTCTTCTACGGGTACGCCGCGCCCAGCGGCGACCACGTGCGCACCTGCAGGGCCGAGCACCCAGTGGTTGGGAGCGCTGCCGATCGGGGTCCAGGGCCGGAAGTATTCCAGCGCGGTCAGTCGGTGCAGTTCGGTCAGCCGGTGGCGGGCCTTGTTGATGGTCGGGAAGTAGATCGCGGCGAGTTGGTTGGTGGTGAACACCCGGTGTTCCCACACCAAGTCCAGGATGGCGCGGTCGCGGTCGGTGATGCGGGTGGATAGTCGGGCGATGAGGTCTGGAGACAGGCGCGGCCGTGTCCCGCGACGGACGCGACGCTCGCGGATCTTGATCCTGGGGTTCATGTTCTCGCCCCCTAGAGCTTCTTGCGCTGGTCACGCTGGACGGTGGGCTTGCGGGTTGCGGACGGCCGTTGGGGTTCTCCGCCGAACTGGCGGCGGGATGCCTCCCGAACGGCCTCGGCTCGTCCGGATATCGGGTCGGGAAGGGGGCGGGTGCGGAAGGTGAAGCCGGGCGAGGAGGCGCTGCCGAGGACAATGCGTCCAGCGGCCTGGTATGCGCCCAGGTGAGAGAGGTCGTGTGCGCCGAGTTCGGGCGCGACGTGTCGGACGAGTTCGCCGGCGTCCTCGGGGGAGGCGGCGAAGTAGACCTTGTTGCGGGCGTCGGAAGACACCGCTTCGCGCAGGTCTTTGGGGAGCTGCGACAGGTGTTGGTGGGCGATCACCATCGCGAAGCGGTAGGCGCGCGCTTCGGCTAGGACGTCGGAGATGGATCCGGGCAGGTTGAGGAAGTTATGCGCTTCGTCGACATAGGCGGTGGCGTCGGGACGGCTGTCTTCTGGCCAGCGGGCGCGGGGGAGGAGCGCCTGCCAGGTCTGGGCGAGCAGCAGGGAGCCGAACAGGCGGGCAGCGTCATCGCCGAGGACGCCCTTGGGCAGACGGGCCAGGATGAGACCACCGGTGTTGAGGGCGTGGCCGAGGTTCACCGTCGGCGCCGATCCCGACAGGGCGCTCTTGACGAACGGCCGCAGCAGGACAGCGCGGAGTTTGTTCATCACCGGCGCGACCAGGGCGGCGCGTCCGCCGGGACTGAGTTCCTCATACGAGGTCCAGAAACTCGCCAGGTGCTCGTCGGTGAGGTGGGTGGTGATCCGCGTTCGGAACGCCGCATCGGACAGCAGCTTGGGGACCTCGCCGAGGTTGGCGTTTGGCCCCTGGACGTGCGCGAGGGTCAGGCAGGCCGACCGCAGCAGGTCGTCCAGGCGCGGTCCCCATGCGGAGGAGAAGCAGCGGCGGAAGGTGGTCACGATCGCATCAGCGGCGAACGAGGCGTTCTGCCCGGCGAGGACGTTAATGCAGGGTGGTGGCGTGGTCTGGTCAATGGGGTCGAACACGACGGTCTGGTCGATGGCGCGTTCGGGAAGCCGGTCGAGGACGTCGACGATCAGATCGCCCTTGGGGTCGATGACCAGCGCGCCTCGGCCGGCGTGGGCGTCGGCGAGGATCTGCCCTGCTAGGAAGGTTGACTTGCCGGTTCCGGTGGATCCGAGCACGTGAGTGTGTTGGCGTGCGGAGGCCACAGGAATGCCGACCGGACGCGCCGGTCTTGCGTCGGAATCTCCGAGCAGCCGCGTCCGCGCGCCTCCGGACGGAACGGCGGGGGACGGCGCGACGGGGCGGGCCCCGGCACGTGTGACGCCGGGCGCATACAGGTCGTACGGCAGGTGCGCCATCGCGGCCAGTTCTGGTGCCGACAACAGGAAGCCGCGTCCCAAGCGTCGCGTCGCCAGAGCTGCCCCGGCTCGGGGCAGGCGTTTGCGGTTCAGGTGCTGGTGGGCGGAGGTGAACAGGGCGAATGTCGAGGCGATCTCGTGGGCTGCCGACCGCAACCAGCTGCGAGCCTGCTGCGGGCCACGGGTGGTGGCCACGCTGTAGGCGATCTGCACCTCGTACCGCGGGAACCGTGCCTTGCCCATGATCGCCGCCACCTGTTCGGCGCGTTCGGGATACATGCGCGTCAGTTCGCCGGGGTTCGGATGCCCTGTCATGCCCGGGGTTATCGCGTCGAATAGTGCGGCCTGCGGGGCTGCCGAGCGGCCACCGCGCAGGGTGGCGGCGGCGCGCCAGGCCTGCTTCAACCTGCGGCCGACGACCGGGCGTGTGAGGAACTGCACCACCAGGTGCTCTCCCCGGCCCAGGTCGGACGCCGCGGCGAGCAGATGCCGCAGCGGGTCCGCCTGGTGGGCCGTCTCCAACGGGAAGTGGTCTGGCCGCGCAAGGACCAGGCGGCCGCCCGCTGTTGCCGCGTCCACCGGCACCGGACGGTCAGCCGGACGGCTGGTCAGGGTCACGCCAGGCCAAGCCCCCTGGAGCGTCTTCTCCACCAGCGCAGCAGGGATCGTCCCGGGAACCCAGATCTGAATCCGCACACCCGCACGATCAGCGATGTATTCCCAGGCAAGATGCGGTTGCCCGAGCAGCAATCGCTTCCACTCGGGCGAAGTGAGCCCGACCAGCCTGGACCACCAGGTGAGGGCACTGGACGGCTCCACCTGCGCCGGGACGGCGACCTCGATCACGCGGGCGCCTTCGGCATGTCGGTCGTGGCGCCATCGGCGCAGGAGTGTGCGCGCTGTCGCGAAAACGACCGCCAGGAGAAGTGCTCCGGCGACGAGTCCGGCCCCGTACCTCATGGCCAGCATGGGCAGATGCGCGGGATCGGCCGTGAACTTGTCGATCCATTTGATCAGCCAGTTGCTGATGCCGTCGGTCGGCGGGGGCGGGACCTTCTTGGGCCACGCGGCCAGTCCGGTCCAGGTGCTGGGGTTGGGCGGGGTCATGAGCGGTCACCTTCTTCGGCTGAATCGCTGCTGGTGTTGGCCCCACTGGGCCCGGGTTCGGGGATTGCTTCCAGGGCGTTGACCTCGGCCGGTGTCGTGGTGACCAGGTCGTGTTCGGCTTGGCTGGCGATCGCGAGGAACGCGGCTCGATCTGAGCCGCCTGCGGTGCCGCACAGCAGGCCTTCGCCTTGGCGGGCGGCGAGCAGGAAGGTGCGTTCGCCGTCGGTGAGGTCGAACGCGTCGGCGACGGCTTCGACGACTTGGGGTGCTTGGCGGAGCAGGATCTGGGTGGCGGCGTTGGCGATGACCGCCCGACCCAGATCGGAGGACAGCAGGTCGGCCGCGTCCTGGGTGACGACCGCGAGGCCGGTCCAGTGCTTGCGCGCGGATTTGGCCAGCCGGTACAGGAACCGCGCCCCGGCTTCCTGTTGCATGAGCGTCCAGGCCTCATCGACGACGACCAGGCGGCGGCGCCGGTGGTGGGGGTTGGAGACCTGTCGCCAGATCGCATCCAGGGCCAGGAGCATCCCGACCGGTCGCATCTCCTCGGGTAGATCCCGCAGGGCGAACACGAGCAGATGCCCGTCGGGTCGGGTGGTGGTCGGGCCGGAGAACAGGCCGCGGTAGGAGCCGGTGACATACGGTTCCAGCCGCGCCGCCAGCTCCTCGGCGTCCTTGCTTCCGCCTTCGCCGGCCAGGGTGAGCTGCCCGACCAGGTCGGTCAGTAGTGGGGGTTGGCGTTTCCAGGTGCGGGGGTCGTTGGTGATTCCGGCGGCGGCGTAGGCCGCCACCACGCACCGGTCCAGCACGGCCCGGGCCATCGGCGTCAGCGGCTCGCCGAGCATGGTCGCGATCAGGGTCTGGACGAACAGCGCCCGCCGGATCAGCGTCTCGGGATCGTGGTCCCCGGCTGGGAGGTCGAAGGGGTTGAAGCAGACTCCGGCGGCGCCGAGCGCGATGCGGGTGCCGCCGACCGCTCCCGCCAGGCGGCGGTATTCGTCTTCGGGGTCGATCACCGCGATCTGGACGCCCTGATACAGCGAGCGGAGGAGTTCGAGTTTGGTGAGGTAGGACTTTCCGGCGCCGGAGCGGGCGATGGTGACCGAGTTGTGGTTGTCCAGTGCGAACCGGTCCCACAAGACCACTCCGCTGGAGTGGGCGTTGAGCCCGTACAGCACCGGCGTATCGCCGAGTGCGGGTTGCAGGTCGGGTGAGGTGAAGGGGAAGGCGGCGGCGAGCGCGGCGGTGTCGAACGCGCGGCGCATGCGCAGCGAGTCGACGCCGAGCGGCAGTGTGGTGGCCCAGCCCTGGAGAGCGCGGAAGGTGGTGGGTTGGGCGTCCAGCAGCAGCGAGGCGCACAGCGCCCGGACCCGCTCCACCTCGGCGGTCAACTCCTCAGCGTTGCCGGCGTGCACGGTGAGGTACAGGCCCAGGCGGAACAGTCGTCCGTGGCCGCGGGCCAGGGATGCGGCCAGGTCGGCGGCGTCGTCGGCGGCGGCTTCGGCGCCGAAGTCGGCCAGCCGCCCCGCCTCGGCGTTGGCGCGCGAGGAGGCCTCCAACCGGGCGAGCTGCCGCCGAAGCCGTTGCGCGGCGACCAGCGGCGGGACGGGCTCAATATGCAGGGACACATCCAGACGGCCCGGATAGGTCAACAGCGGTTCCAGCCACCCCGCGCCGACCTCGCGCGGGTACCCGGCGACCGCGAAGGACGAGCACACCCCGCCCGGCAGGAGAAGCGACCGTGCGGTGACCTCCAACGCCGAGGGGCCCAATCCGGTGCCGGTGTCGTCGGCCAGAGCCTCGTCAGGACGATCAGGTGCCCGAGGAACTACTGGGGCGTTCTTGCGCTGGGTCAGGATGCGCGGCTTCATGACGGCTCCCCTTCGGTGGCGGTGATGATGTCGGCGGGGTCGGCCAGTCCGGTGAGCGGTTGGTCTCCGGAGGACAGAGATTCGGTCAGGACATTGGTGGCCTGTGCTGCGTTCAGGACGCGTGCGGTAAGTCCGAGCCCGGCCAGGTGGTGGACGGTCTCGGACGCGCGCCGCAACAGCAGCTCGGCTGCGGCTTGGCGGGTGGCGATCCGTACCCGTTCTCTGCGCCAGGGCAGCCCAGCGCCCGCGGAGAGTGCGTGATCGCGAAGCACGATCAGGACGCGCCGCCCTAGCAGCCCGTAGGACCCCTCGACCTGCGTCAGGAAGCTGGCATGGTCGTGGGCTGCCTGCTCTAGAGCAGGGTCGGGGAGCGTCGGCGCAGCGTGATTGACCTGTTCGGCCAGGCCGGACAGTTCGACGGGGCGGGCCTGCACCAGGATCTGGACCGGCGCGTTCAGCGAGTTCAGCCAGCGTCCGAAGGCCGCGACCAACGCGGCCTGCTCGGCGGTGGAGCGCAGCGCGAACGCCACGGTGGAGGCGTGCACCAGGACCGCGGTGCCGCCGTTGGCCAGCTCCAGCGCGCCGTCGTCGCGCACCGCTCGCACGGGCAGCTTCAACGGGGCGGGCAGCTCGCCGCGCATCCCGCACCAGGCCGGAGGCGCCTCGACGGGTGTTTCGGCTGCTACCTGTTGTTTGGGGCTGCGGGTGTGCAGTAGGGCCGCGAGCGCGAACCGGTCCAGGCTCATCCCGTCCCGGCGCGCCACCGTCAGCACCGCACCCAGCGCGACCACCGGGAAGAGCGCGGCGGCCAGCACCGGTAGCGGCATGATCGCGTGCAGCGCCGCGTACTCCAGGGCGCAGACCAGTCCGGTGACGGCGAGGATCGCGAGCTGGCGTGCGTTGAGGTTGTAGAGGATCTTGTCAGGTTGGTCGACGTCGGCAGGGATCCGCGCAGTCAACGGCTCATCGTCGGCCAGACGGGTCATGACGACCTCCGGTTCCTGGCGCGGTCGGGCCGGTCGGGCCGGTCGGTCCAGGGGCGGTGCTTGCCGCCGCGGTCGATCCACAAGGTCATCTGCCGGGGCGGAACCGGCCGCTTGGGCATGCCCGGGAGCTGCAGTTGCCGGTTGCGCGGCACCGGACGCGCAGGTGGAAGCGGCGGCGGTTCGGGGCGCGGCACGCGCGGCGCGTCCACGGGCAGCGCGAGCTGCACGGGCCGGGCGGTGCTGGGTGCGGGCCGGATCGGGATCGGCAACGCCAACTGGGTCGCCCTTCCACCGCCGCCCGGCCGGGCCGGTGGCGTGGCGGGGGCGTTCCAGCCGGGCGGTGCTTGCTGCGGGAAGCGGCGTTGCTTGTTCGGCAGAGGTGCATCTGGGGGACGGGGGACGCGGTAGGCGATCACGGGGTCTCCGTTCGGTCCGTCGCCTTGCCCAGTGGGCAGAGCGGTTGGCGAGGTCGGCCCTGGGCGTTTGGGCCTGGTGGGACGGGGCGGGTGTGGCGGGTGTCCCTGCCCGCCCGGTGGGCGGCGGCCTCGGCTGGTGCGTCCGGTGCGGAAGACCGCGGAGGTGACCGCGCCGATGGTCCGGTAGACCAGGAAGGTCTTGAGCAGGCCGCCGAAGGTGCCGGGGCGGGCCTGGCGCCAGATGGTCCGCGCGACCCAGGACGGGATCCGCAGCAGCACCCACAGCAGGGCGATGATCAGCAGCAGGTCGACGCCGTCGGCCTTGGACAGCGGGACGGCGAAGAAGTAGCTGTTGCTGTCACGGTGCGGGTCAAACGACAGCAGCACCTGCAGCGCGGTGACGAACACCAGCGACTGGCACACCTGGATCGCCAGCACGCCGGTGATGGCACGCCACCACAGCAGCGCCAGCCCTTCGGTGAACGGCAACGCGTGACACATCAACGCCAACGGCGCGGCGACGATCAGCACGACCGTGATGGCCAGGCGGGTGATGTAGACGCACGCCACGCACGCCGCGAGGACGACCGCGACGATCGCCAGAAGCGGCAGGTAGGAGCCGGTCTTGGCCTCGGTCTCGATGGTCCGGCCGATCACCTGCGCGGCCTGGTGCAGGTTGATGTGCGTTCGTCCGGCCTCCAGGAACGCGTTCGCCAGCCCGTTGGCGAAGTCGATCCCGTACCCGAGCAGCAGCAGCGACAGGTTCGCCGCCACAAACGCCCACACCAGCCGCGGCAGCACCTCGCGGATGCTGTACTCCCGCGGCAGGCTGCTGCCCGACATCAGCAGCACCCCGGCGAGGGTGACCAGCAGGACAAAGCAGGTGTCGGCGATCCACTGCGACACCCCCCACAGGTCCCGGGCGCTTTGCATGCTCGCCGCATGCAGGTTCGGAGTGGCGAACACCGTCGCGCCCAGGAACCGGAAGGTCGGGCCGATCGCCGAGGCCACCACCGACACAAACCAACCCGTCACCGCTTGCCGCGCCTGACACGGCACATCCAGGAACGAGCACTCGTCCTTCTTCTTCGTGCCGAGGTGCTCGACGGCCGGGCTGAACGGCGAGTTCGGATCGACCGTCCACTGCCCGCCCGGCTTTTGGCACTGCACCAGCGGCGCCGGCGCCCCCACCGAGGACAGCACCTTGCTCTTGCCCTGGCAATCGGCGCCGGGCCCCTCCACGCTGCCGGGCTTGGGGATCGGCTGCTCCGGGACGACCGGCTGGCCAGGCTGTCCGCCAGGGGCCTGGATCCAGGGCGGATGCGTCGGCAGCGGCACTGCGGGCGGCGGGTGCGGCGGCGGAGTCGCCGGACCTGCCGTTGCCCCGCTCGCGGCGCCCAGGCAGATCCCGACCGCGATCAGCAGGACCGGCAGCAGCCGACCGCACCACCGGCGGGCCGAGGCAGGCGAGGTCACGAACCCACGACCTTCTGCAACATGGTGACCAGAACCGGGGCCAGCACCGCGACCCCGTAACCGATCGCCGCATACCGCAGCGTCTTCTTCGCACCCTCAACCTCAGCCGGGTCCCCGGACGCCAGCATGTAGCGGACACCGCCGATCGTGGCGAACAACGTCGCCAACCCCACCAAGAGACCGACGATGACGTTGCGCAGATTGCCGATGACCTCGTTCAGCGACTTGGCCGCCGCCAGCAGCGTGGCCGCCTCGGCGATGCCGGGAACCATCAGCGAGGCGCCCAGGCAACCGCCCGTCCACAGCACCGACCCGACCACCAGCCGTGTGGTACTGACGCGGCGGTGACGAGCGCGCGGGCGGAAGCGGAGCACGTGCGGGCACCGGAATGTGGGAGGGCGGGAACGGGGTGATGATGATCTGGGCATGACAGCTCTCCAGGGATGCGAGGCGTTCGGGTGGTGGGCTGTCAGGCAGAACACGACCTCGGCTGGCCGGGCGGGCGCGCGGGTGTCCTCCTTCGAAGGACTGGTTCCGATGGATGCAAGTGGGATCGGTTGCCCCTTGCGTCCGCCCGGCCGCCGGGTCGTGTTCTGCCTGATGCTTTGGAACCCGCCTCACCCGGCCGGATTGGTCACCGAGCCGAGCGACTTTGCCGAAAGTTGACCGGTGTGCAGGGCAGCGACCAGACGCTCGCGGGCGCGACGGCGTGCCGCGAACAGGCGGCCGCGGTCGGCGCCGAGCCGCTTGGCCAGATCAGTCAGAGAGACTCCCGCCAGATAGGTGGCGCTGATCAGGTCCGCCTCGGTCTGGGTGAGAACCTTGCTCCGCACCGCCGCGGTGAGAAACTCCGACGGTTCAACGTCCACGCCGTCCCACGCGGGCGCATCCGGAGCCTGGGTGAGGGTGTTCGCCAGATCTTCCGGTGCGGTCGCGATCTCGCATGTCAGGCGACGGCGGGCGCGGGTTGCAGCCCGGCGCGCCATCCAGACGAGCCGGACCAACACGGCGTGCCGATTCAGGTCAACGTTGTGGATGCCGTCCAGGAACGCGGCGACCAGTTCACTGACGACATCCTCGGAGTGGTCGATCGAGAGCCCGTGTACCGCGCGGGCTGCGATGGGCTTCAGGGCGGGCATGGCGACCCCGAAACAGCCGACCACCCACGCCTGGCCCTCGGTGCGCGCATTGCTGAGGAGAGTTCTCCAGGCCACGTCGATCGCCTGGCCGCTTGTGTCCGGGCACATCAGCAGGTCCTTCAACTCGCCCAGCGGGATCAGCCGCGGTGGAAGGCCATGCCCGAGATCGGCGCCGGGCAGCGCCAGTGGGTCCGGTCCGGTTACCAGGCGCTCGAAGGCGCGCTCAGCGATGCTGAGCGCGTTGGCAGTACCGGCTGGCAAGGCATGGGTCTCGTCTGTGGCCGTGCTCCGACGAACGGCTGCACCATCGGCGCGGGTGGACTTGTCCAAGGTGGTCATGGCAACCCCCAAGCTGGAGATCCGGCCGGACGCCGGATCGGTCGCCACAACAGATCCACCACGCTCGGGAAGGCACCGGGGCAATTGAGGGATGGCGCCGGGAGGGGCGAACATTCGCCTCGGCCCCATCCGGAACCCGCATCCACGCCCGGAAGGCGCTGCTGACTAGGGAGAGCAGCTGGGATTCTTGTGAATTTCCCATCGAGTTCCCTCAAGCTAGGGTCAGGTACCCATAGCCGGGGTGAGCTGGGAGAACGCGAGACCCGGCTCGTGCAGGCAAGGTCTCGGTCAAATCACGCGACCCGCCGTCGAGGCGGATCGGCGCGCGCGTCGCGTTACTGCTGCGCGGACAATCGGATGCGAGTAGGTGAAGCTGGGTGGAGGGCAGTACCCGACGGGCAATCCGTGCCGTCGTCGGCTTCGATGCGCCCCGCTTCAGGGAATTGCGCGAACGGTTGCGCGAACGCATGGGACGTCCCGAACCAGATGACCAGTCCGAGCCCAGCGGTCAACGATTTGAGGAGATCGGGCTCGAACAAAGATGGGCACGGTCGCTTCATGAGTGAGCGCGGGCTTTGTCTGTTCGTCAGCGCCGCCCACGCTGTGCCTTCCCCGAGCCTCCCCGCGGCCTTCCCGATCAGTCCCCTGTAGGGCGCCGACCTGCGGTAGCGGCTTCGGATGGCCCGTAAGGCAGCACGTTTGAGGGACTCTTTACCTCGTCCGCCGACCAATTCGCCCTCTGCCGGTGGGTTCCAAAGGTGCAAGGGGATCGGTGCCCCTCGGGCAACCGACGCATGACTGAAAATCCTTCTGCCCCAGCGCCCTTCGGGGCGGGCCAAGGGGCGAAAGCCGCGAACTCTCGACGCCTGGTGCCGCTGACCGTGTGGCTCTGCTCCGACAGCTCAACCGGCGAAACCGCTGCCACAAGCGAGCCCAACCGAGCCGCACGGGGAGAGCTGTGTGAGGAACACCGTCAGGAAGTCGGACGGCAGCTTGCCCGGCACCTGATCAACACCTGTACGGAGTCCGACGACGTGGTCGTGGAGGCGTTCACCGCCAGTGACGCTGTTCTCGGTGCTGCCGCTGAGCTTGGCCGGCGGGGCGTGGCGTTGGTGCCGCACTTCCCGCTTGCTCAGTACATCGGTTCGCGGCTGCGCGCCACCTACGACAAGGACACCCTCGCGCGGGTGGCGATGCGTCCGGTCCGCCCGGACCAGATCACGCGGGGCCTGGCCGATCACTCCCGCGACATCGCGCTCGTCATCGCGGCACCCCCGCCATACGAGGTCGGTGGACGTCGCCCCAAGGTCGTCGGGCAGCACGGGTGTCCGGCGTGCCGGGCCGACGTCTGGATGCTGGAACGCCAGCAGCTCACCGAGTTTCTTAAGGGTGCATGGCAGGTCCTCAAGCCCGGCGGGGTCCTGGCGATCGTCACCAGCGCGCGCCATCAGGACGACGGAGGCTTGCACGACCCGGCCCCGCAGGTCATCGCGCAGGCGTCCCGGATGGGCTTCGTCTATGCCCAGCATGTGATCGCGCTGCGTGTGCCGATCGAGGGCGACGCGCTGGCGGTCCAGCTCACTCCGACCGAGGTCGGGCAGTTGCGGAACATCGGCTCAGTGGCTCCATCCCTGCGAGCGCGGGTCCATGCTGACGTTTGCTTGTTCGTCAAGCCCCGCGCCCAGTGCAGTCTCGGCTCCGACAAGGGGAGCCGCCGATGAGCCCCCAACCTGGCCGGCAGCTGCCCGTATTGCCGTCGGTGCTCGCCACTGGTCAGCAGATGTCCCGCGACCAGCGCAGGGATCGCTACACCCAGGCCTCGATCCGGCACCCGGCCAAGATGCTCCCGTCGATCGCCCAGCACGTCATCACGACCTTCACTCGTCCGGGTGACCTGGTCGTCGACCCGATGTGCGGTATCGGCACCACCCTGGTCGAGGCCATCCACCTCGGCCGAGACGCGATCGGGGTGGAGTACGAGAGCGACTTCGTCGACTTCGCCGTCGCGAACCTGATGCTGGCCCACTCCCAGGGCGCCCCTGGCAACGCCAAAGTGATGTGTGGAGATGGCCGCGCCATCACCGCGCTGTTCCCCGACCGACGCGGCGAAGCGGCACTGGTGCTGACGTCCCCGCCCTACGGCAACCACACCCACGGGCATGTGCGCCCCGACAGTCCGCTGGCGGACGGAAAGGTCGAGAAGAGCAACTTCCGCTACACCCACGAGCGCCGCAGCGGCAACCTTGCTCATCAGCCCTTGGACGGGTTGCTGGGCAGCTTCGGACACATCCTCGCCGCATCCGCAGAGCTGCTCCGACCGGGTGGAGTTGTCGCCATCACCGTCCGCCCCATCCGTGTCAAGGGACGACTCGTCGATCTGCCCGGCCTGGTCATAGAGACGGCGCAACAGCACGGATTGATTCTGACCGACCGGCTTGCCGCGCTGCTGGCCGCCGTCCGCGACGGCAGGCTGGTCACCCGCGCGTCGTTCTTCCAGATTCTGGAGACCCGCCGCGCTCGCGCTCGCGGTCTCCCTGCCTGTGCCACCGCACATGAAGATCTCTTGATCTTCCAGCGCGCTGCTGATCTGCCCGGTGGTCCGGATGGTGGTCGCCGATGAGCTTGCCGGCCACTTCGTCGTTGAGGCGTCGCGTTGCGGTGGGCACGGGCCGGTCGCGAGTTGTGGAACTGCTCGGCAGGTTGCAGACCATGATGTGCGGCCGGTGCGGTCGAGCAGGCTATGCCACGCGCCGAGACGCTCGGCAGGCCGCGCGGATCGCCGCTCCGGGCGCACGGCTGCGCGCCTACCGGTGCCGCGAACTCTGGCACCTCACAAACCCAGCCAGCCGTCCGCAGTTCCTCGCACCGCCCGTCGTGCTCCTCTCCAGCAGACCAACACGGGGCAAGTCGTTCGCGAACGGGCTTGCCCTTGATCAACGAGCCGAGCGTGCATCCACGCATGGCCACCACAACCCATCACGTCACAACGGACGGCCGCCCGGTCCCGCGCCGGTTCCGACCGTCCATAACGCGCGCACGGAGGCGGGCGCGCTCAAGAACACCAAACGTCCTGCCTCGATCCGCACGCCGGAATTGGCGTCGGGGCCTGGATGAGCGGGTGAGGAGCGAACCGCGCAGCAGGTTGCGGCTCCCACACCGAGCGCGACGCCTTCGAATCACCTCGCGTGCTTCCCGGGCCCTGCTGCAGATCTTGCGCGCGGCGGCCCTTTCCTCCTCACCCAGGAGCCTCGAATGCACATCAGTCAACCTGATCCCGAGCCACCCACTCAGTCCCCGCGGGAGTTCCGACACCGGCACGACCACCTGATCGATGCAGTGGGTACCCGCAACCTCGCCGCAGCCGGAGATACTGACGCCCTCGCGCCGCTGAAGATCGTGTTCTACGGCGTGGCCTATCGGCACCGGATCGACTTCGAAAGCGCGGGGGGCCACGACCCGCAGCGGCATCTGGGACGGCAGAAGGCCAGCGTCGTGGACATGGTGCACCGGCACCGTGCGCGGCTGGTGGCCGAGGTCACTGACACCCGTGCCGAGACCGACGTCTTGCTGCACCGGCCGGGGCTCAGCTACCTGCTGCGGCGCCTGGCCGTGACCGAGCAGATCGACGCGGTGGCGGTCGACCTGGAGACCGCGGCCCTCCGCACTGGCGAAGTGACCGAGCTGCAGCAGGCCCTGCGAACCCACGGCGTCCAGTTGTGGGCTCCGCGCCTGGGGCCGATCGACCTCAGCAACCCGGTCCACGCCCTGTACCTGCGCATCTGCTTCTGACCCACATGCTGCCCGACCCCTCGCGCCCAGCCCGCCGAGACGCGTCGCGTAGCGACCAGTGAACAGCCTGAGGAGGCGAGATCTGTGACCGAACAGCGCAATCGCACTGACTCCTTGAACCAGCCCGCCGCACGGGGCGACAGCCGCCATCACGGTGCCTGCGACACCGCCCCCACCGGCCAGCCCAACCAGACGCTCCGGCCCACCGCAGGGCTCGAGGACTCCGACGGCCCAACCCGCTTCGCCTTCTACGGCCGGTCCTACGGCAGTCCCGCCTTCGTTCCGGCGCGCAGGAGCCAGCAGCTCGCGGCGGCCCGGGATGTGGTCCGGTCGGTCGGCGGGCAGATCGTCGCCGAGTTCTTCGACAGCGGCCCAGCCGCCTGGGTCCGGGGCGAGCCGCCGCTGTACCGGCTGCCGTGGGGCAAAGGGCCGCAGGCGCGGGCGCTGATCGAGGCTCTGCGCCGGGATGAGTTCGATGCGGTGGTGGTGGGGGTCCTGGACGGCCGCACCTTCGGTGCCACGCACCTGTGGGAGGTGGTGGCGTTCCTGGACCACTACGGCAAGCGGCTGTGGATCCCCGACATCAACGGCCCCCTCGACCCGACCGACGAGGTCGATGCGCTGCTGATGCGGATCCTCATCGGCATCCCGCTCCCCGGCACCGGCCGCGAGCGGCCCCTCTCAGGCCCGGCCCGCCTCGCTGACCTGGAGCGGCTCCTGCGCCGCGACCGCGACGAGTAACTCCGGTCAACGTCTGGCCTGGTCGCGCCGGAACGCCTCAACCAGCGGCGCGGCCCGGGCCAGGCCTGACATCCACACCCAAAGGAGCATCGGCATGACTGGCTCACATGGTTTCGACGCCCGAGTGTCCGGCGGCCCGATCACCGAGGGCTTGCGGTTCGGGTTCTACCGGCCCATTTCCTATCTCCGGCGGCACCAGGCCGTCGATCGCTGGCACGAACAGAACAGCGGCGCCGTCGACGAGATGATCGCTGCGCACGGGGTGGTGACCCACACCTATCTCGACGACATCACCAGCGAGGACCACGCCAAGCCCGGCCCGTGGGGACAGCGCCTGCTGGCCAAAAAGCTGCTGGCCGACCTGGCCGCCGACACCCTCGATGCGGTCGCGGTCTGCACCGTCGGCCGTGGCGCCTTTGCCGCGACGCCGGTGTGGGATGTGGTGATGCTGCTGGCCTGCCAGGGCAAGCAGCTGTGGAGCGCCGACATCGGCGGCCCGCTGGACCCTCGCAACCCCGAACACATCCTGTGGCTGAAGGTCAAGCTCGGCGTCCCCGAACCCAACCCCGCCCTCCTCACCACTCCCACGGGGCCGAAGGGGGGGCGGGCGTGAACCGGAAGATCAACCGGAGCCGGTACCTGACCCCACCCGCCGTATGGGGCGACGACCGACCCCTGGGCGCCCGCGAAGTCACCCGCCCCACCGACCAGGTGAGGATCGGCGACCTGATCGTGTTCGGCGACGACCACGGCAACGCCTACCGGGTCGGCAGCATCGACCGGCTGAACGAACCCACCGAGCCGGACGGCACCCGCCGCGTCACCATCCGCTTCAACTGCGGCAACGGCAACCGAAGGGCTTTCCCTAACCCGGCGGCGTTCCGGGAGGGCGCCCCGGTCACCGTCCTGGAAATCCCGCACCTGACCTGGGACCGCGCCCACGACATCGCGCGCCTGTTCGTCGACGGCACCTACGCCGGGTTCCTCACCCGCAACGAGACCGGGCCCGATCCGGTGTGGGAGGTCCACTACTGGGACGACTACCTGGAACGCCACTGCCACCTCGGCGCATGCCCCCAGCAGTGGCTCGCCGAACGCCTCCTCACCGCCTTCGCCCTGGGCCTCAACCCCGACGACGACTACCGGGTCACGCACCCGTCCGGCCGCACCATCAACCTCACCGTCATCGACCGACCCACCCTGGGCGCCCTGCCGACCCTCGCGGTCGGCGACCACGGCGACGAACTCAAGGTCGACACCGGGCGTATCCAAGTCTGGATCGCCCACGGCACCCGCCAGTGGGACCTGCCCGGACACGACGAGTTCCGGCTCACCGACGCGATCTACATGCGCGAACGCCCCGACCAGACCACCGACCGCTGGGACACCACCTCAGTCTGGAAGTAGCCGGGCCTTCCGCGCCCGGCCGCCCCGGAACGCTCCAAACTGGCGCAGGGCGTGGCTCCCGGATTCGTCACCTCATCGCTTCTTCTTCTGCCATTCGACTCACGAAGGATGTTTCGTGTCCGAACCCAAAACCGTCCGTGCCTCCACCAGCCCCGCCAGGCGGCGCCGCGCCGCGCCGCGACCTGCGGCGGCTCAACCGTCGAGGGCACACCATGAACCGGTGGTGTCCCGAGGGCTGACGGCCGCACAGATCGCCAGCCTGCCCGCCGTGATCGATCTGGTGACCGCCGCCCGGGCCCTGGGCATCGGCCGCACCAAGGCCTACGAACTCGCCCAGGCCGGCCAGTTCCCGCTCGCCGTCTGGAAGGTCGGACGTTCCTACCGTGTCCGCACCATCGACCTGCAGACGTTCCTTGGTCTCGCCGCGACCGGCGCGGCCGAGGTGCCTGCGGTGTCGAGCCCGAACCGGACGGCGGACTGATCATGGTCGCGAGCGGAAGTACCTTCAAAGCCTGCGGTTGCCGGGACGACCAGGGCAAGAGGCTGGGCCGCCAGTGTCCCCAGCTGTATCGCGGCGACGGCCGCTGGAGCAGCACTCATGGCTCGTGGTCCTATCAGCTGGAGATGCCGCTCAAGGCCGACGGCAGAAGGCGCGGCCCGCTGCGCCAGGGCGGGTTCGCCCTCCTCAATGACGCGATCGACCAGCTGGATCGTGCCAGGGAGCTGCTCAACATCGCTGGCGGTGATCGCGCGCTAGCCGTGCAGATCGCCGACCTGATCGACGCAACGGTCAAGGCGACCAAGAAGCTTCCCGATCCCGAACTGGTGCGGCGCAAGGTCCGCACCGGGCAGGACCTTGACGGGTCCATCACCGTGGGCGAATACCTTGACCAGTGGATCGCCGGACGCAAGGCCTTGCGGCCTGGGACCGTCCGCAACTACTCCGGGCACGTGCGGCTGTACCTCAAACCCCACCTCGGTCACCTGGAGTTGGACAAGCTGCGGGTAACGCACGTGGACCACATGTTCGAGGCCATCGACGACCACAACGAACTGATCACCCGCGCCCGCGAGTCCGGCGACCCGGAACTGCTCGCCCAGGTCAAGGGTCGCCGCGTGGCCGGGGCGGCGACCAAACAGCGCATCCGCGCCACGCTGCGCAGCGCGTTGAACAAAGCCATCAAGGAGCGGCGGATCGAGGTCAACGTCGCCGCCCTTGTCGAACTGCCGTCCGCCAAGTCACCCAAGGCCCTGGTGTGGACTGAGGCGCGGATCGCGCAGTGGCGCAAAGACCTGCCCGTCCACACCGCGCAGGTCAACGCGCGGCGCAAGCGCCTGCGTGAGCGCAACCCCACCCGACACGACCTGCAGCTCAACCGCATCGATGCCTACATCGGCGCGCCTCGCCCCTCCCCGGTGATGGTGTGGACCCCGGCACTGACCAAGGCGTTCTTGGCCCGTGCCGAACCCCATCCCTGGTACGCGCTGTACTACCTGATCGCCTTCCGAGGACTGCGGCGCGGGGAGGCGTGCGGACTGCGGTGGAACGATGTGGACCTGGTCCAGGGCACCGCGACGATCCGAGCCCAGATCCTGCAGCACGGTGGCGAAACCATCCAGGGGGAGCCCAAATCGGCAGCGGGTGAGGCGACCATCAGCCTGGACACCTCCACCGTCAAGGTTCTCCGCGCGCACAAGGCCCGCCAGAACACCGACCGTCTGGCCGCGGGGGACGTATGGGACGACACCGGCCTGGTGTTCACCGATGAGACCGGTCGCTCGCTGGTCCCCAACAAGGTCACCGACCAGTTCGAGTTGTTGTCGATGGAGGCCGGGTTGCCGCCCGTCCGACTGCACGACCTGCGGCACGGCGCGGCCTCGTTCTTGCTCGCCGCCGGACACGACATGAAGACCGTCCAGGCGACCTTGCGGCTCTCGTCACTCTCGATTGCGGCCGACATCTACACCAGCCTGCTCCCGCAGCTGGCGCACCAGTCCGCCGAAGACGCCGCCGCCATCATCCTCAACGCTTAACCGTGTGGGGCCTACCGCCCCCCCATCGGCCCCGCCGGGCAAACATGCCCCGGCGGGGCCGACGCGCGCCCGCACGGCCCACCAGGCGTCGGTTGGGGTCCAACAGCGCGGACGGCCGCCCGCCGGGGCGGGCCGTACGATCAAATCAACGCTGGGTGAACCTCTCGACCCTCGTGAGCCCGCCATCCGGAGGAGCGATCCCGGCCGGCACAGCGGCTTTCCGGCTGGCGCAACCAGCTTTCTTGCGGCCTTGCAGGTTTGATGACGGAGCTTGACTGACTTTGGGGAGTTACGGCATGATCACGCGTCGAGTCCCCGCGTCATCATCCGCTCCGTCCCCCGGAGGTAGTTGTGTCGCATGAAGGACCGATCGTTCCGCCGCGCGAGCGGCCTGGTCCCGACAGGGCGGAGCCCCTCAGGGACTGGGTGCTGCGGTGACCGCGGAATGGGATCGGTCCAAGATCCTCGGTGCTGCGGCGGCGCTAGAACGCGCCCTTGATGCCTTCGGTGACACGGGGGCGCTCGAAGGGCTCCAGGCCCGGGGCAAGGTCACAGCTCAGCAGGTGGGCAACTGGGACGCGGGCCAGGCACTGGCTCAAACGGTGGGTCTTTCCCACCAGCACATCAGCTCCGTCTCGGTTGAACTGCTCTCGGGCTATCGCGCCGTGATCGAGGCGCTTCGTCGATCCGCCTCCAACTACGGGGTCGCCGAGGATGACACTCAGCGGAAGGTCGGTCGTGTCCGCGAGCAGCTACATGACCCGCAGAAGTCCGACGCTCCGTTCGGGAACTGAGGGGAAGAGGGATGGGTAAGAAGCAGGCGACGTATGCCCTCAAGGCTGGGCATCCCACCGGCAACCCCGCCGGTTATGACGCGGCGACGATCAAGAACCTCCTCCAGGCGACAGACCCCGGCGCGGTCAATGCGGCAGGTGATGCCTACGTCAGCGCCTCGTCTGCCTTCCAAGGTCTGTTGGCGGCTGCTGATCACGCCGTGAGGCTGCTCGACGGCGGATGGGGAGGCGAACCGGCCGAGTCAGCGAAGGCCGCCCTGCGACGCCTGTCCACAACGGCGAACGCCCTCACGAGCTGCACCCAGCAGGCGGGAACCGCCCTTCGGCAATACGGAGCGGTGCTCCCGCAATTCAAGTACATGAAGTGGCCCGAGGGGCAGATCACCCCGCAGAACCAGCCTATGGCCGACGCTGCTGCGCGGATCGTGATGTCAACAGTGAACACGCACGTCGTTCAGGCGTATTCGACGATGCCAGGCCACCTCAACAAGGACCTGCCCACTGTCGATGATGACCGGTTCGTTCCTCCCTCCGACTCCTCTCCATCCCCATTTGGTGGCCCGGGGGACGGGGCGGGCCGCCTGCCAGGAAGCCACCCGCCCGGTGGACACGGCTATTCGCCTGCCTCGGGCGATGCTCCGCGAGCGCCGCACGGCGGCGGTCATCCACAGGTGCCTGGTTCAGGGCACCATCCCGCGCCAGGCGCCGGAACGCCACCAGGTTCTGAATGGAATCCGCCTGATTGGTCGCCCCGTCGTCACACGGATCTCTCGGGGATGACACCGTCCACTGGAGTCGGCGGGCCGAACCTGCCGAACGGTGGCTGGGGAGGTCCAGGAGTCGACGGCTCGGGTCTCATCGGTGGCCCTCCTGGCGGATTTGGTGGGACCGGCAATCCATTCGGATTCACTCCGACCCTCGCCCCCGGCAGTTCACCAGGGGGCTTGGGGCAGCCGTTCGGGACCCCCGGAAGTGGAACGGCGGGAAACGGCGGCCTTGGCAGCGGCTCAACCGCGCAGCGTTCAGGTACTGGAGTGCCCGTGCCGTCCGATGCCAAGAAGGAAGAAGAGGAGCGGCTGGAGCGCGAGCGCGAATCGTGGTTGGCAGAGGACGCCGACATCTGGCGGGGTGCACAGGATGTTGCTCCGCCGATCATCGGTGAGATGCCTGCCCGGGCTGGACGTGTTGCCTACCCTGATGCGCATGAGCAAGAAGGGCCGCTTGCCGTTGAAGAGTTGGAGGCCCTTCTGGAGCGGGCTGTTGGACATGAGGCGGCTGAGGCCGGCGGCCACACGAACGAGCAGCCCGACGAACAGAAACCAAGCGAAGGCCCAGATGTCGCCGTTGTTGAGGAGCTTCTCGCCTCAGACCATCATCTCGACGAGGTCACCTCGACCCCGGAGGTCGTCGAGGCAGAGGTGGGCGACCCTGACGCTGACCTTGATGATCTTCTGGACGACCTCCTTGACCTCGATGGTCCCGGCGAATGCGACTCCGAAGTCCAGGGATGATGAGTGGTGGTTCTCCACCTGGGGCGTGGAGGATCGCCTGTGGCCGGTGAGTACCGGCAAGGGCGTCACCGTGGGTCTGCTCGATTCGGGAGTCAACGCTGACCTCCCGGATCTTCGTGGAGCCATCCTTCCCGGGACCGACGCCACCGGCGGAAAGTCCGACGGTAGGACCGACAGCGACGACGCCAACGGCGGCCATGGGACAGGTATGGCTGCCCTGATCGCCGGGCAGGGCAGCGGGGAGCGCATGGCTGGCGTGGCTCCCGATGCGAAGATCCTCCCGATCAGGGTGACCCACGGGCAAGGCGAGGGTGGCTTCACCAGTTCAGAGGCGAGCGGGATCAGGTACGCCGCCGATCACGGAGCGAAGGTCATCAGCATTTCCGTGGGTACACCGACGATCACCGGGCGATACCAGTGCATGCCCTGGTTGCAGGAGGCCATCGACTACGCACTTCAGCGGGACGTTGTGATCGTGACTGCGGCCGGAAACAACGGTCACCTGGACAACCCGCTGGAAGAGCCGGCCGCATGTGCTGGGGTACTGGCCGTAGGCGCCGTCGACCACCTCATGAACCCCTGGTATAGGACTGGCCATCACTCCTACGTCACCTTGGCTGCTCCTGGACAGCAGGTTGGCACCGTCCTCAGAGACGGTCGCTTTCACACTGGTCTCAGCGGAACCAGTCAGGCCGCGGCTTTGACGTCGGGGATCGTCGCACTGGTGAGAGCCAAATTCCCACGGATGACAGGCCGTGAAGTCGTACAGAGGCTGATCGGTACGGCACGAGACGTCGGCAAGCCAGGACGCGACGAACAATCCGGCTTCGGCCTGATCCGTCCATACCTTGCCCTCGCCGATGGGCCTACCCCTGCCGCGGCCAACCCGGTGTTCAGTAACTGGGACCAGCACATGGCCAAGGCAAAACGCCCTACTCAGACGCCGCCACCTTCCGTACAACGTGTTGGTCATGACAAAGCAGAAGAACGAACGTCGAGCAAAACCCCTACATACCTGCTCCTCGGATCGTCTGCTCTGGCGCTGGTGGCGATCGCGTCGTCGGCCGTGTGGTATCGCAGGAGGCGTAAAGCTGCCAACGGACGGATGGAGATGCACGCGTGACCGAGCCCACTGAACAGCGAGTCGGGCAAGTCATGGCCAGTTTGCAGGCCTTGCAGCAGCGGGTGCTGCAAGTGCAGGACGGCTTGGCCCGTAAAGAGGTTACCTTCAGTGATCAATCTGGCGTGGTGCAGGCGACGTGTGACGGCACTGGGAATCTGACCGCGATCGATATCAAAGCCGTCGCTCTGTCCTACCCAGAACGACTCGGTGAACAGATAAGCGAGGCTGTTGCCGGCGTGTGGCTGCGCAGCGACAAACTTCAAGCGAAAGCGCATGAGAGGTATCTTTCCGAGCTGCCCAATCCACGCAGTTTCGTCTCCCTTCTGTCTGGGGAAGGGAGCGGAAGGGATTACCTGTCTCTCGGAGATTACGGGTCGCCGAAGATTCGGGACAGCGTGGCCGAGTACGAAGAACGTCGCCGCGCCACGCTTGGAGTGGTTAGTTCTCTAGCCTCTAGGACGGTTCGTCAAGAAATCGGCTCGAACGTGGGAATGTTGGAGATCAGTCTGGACAGATCCTGGATTCGAGTCGCCATACGCCCGGAAGTTCCGAAGCAAGTCGGTTTGGAGCGCCTTGCCGCCCAATTCGTCACGGCAGTGCACCAGGCTGAAGTCAATGCTGCATCGAACGTCCGGATGCTCCTCGAAGTCGCCAACGGTAGGGGTGTGTAGAGATGACCAACGGGTACGAGAAGAAGAGTTGTGCTCTCAGGGAGCATGCCGACTATCTTCAAAAGCTGGCGCAGACATGGTCCCAAGTCATCGAAAACCCTCTGACCGGAGGCGAAGTCCAGCTGAGCTACTCCGAGCTCGGCCCACGAGGCCATGAAGTCTCCTTCGCCTATCAGAATATGCTTACCATGGCGCAGAAGTACACCGGAGAGGTGTACAAGTCGCTGTTGAACGCGGCGGAGGCGATCCGCATCGCCTCGCGAACCTATGATAAATCCGATGCTGAAGTGCGAGAAGAAATCGCGCGCCTTCGTAAGACCATGGCCGAAAGGCCACAGACTCCGATGTCGCCCCTCGATATCCTGCTCCCCAGGAAATGATTAGACCATGGCCAATGACTTCACGCCGCCAGTTCAGCGGACCATCGAAATCTACAAGTCGGTCGGGCACGGCTTCACAGATATCGAGTGGGTGATCACTCAACTATGGGGCGATCTGAAAAAGGTCCAGAACGTAGCCGACGACTGGCAGAGACTGAACCGCGCGATCCAGGACCAGGTTCAACGGCCCCTCGACAACGAGATCGCGCAGCGCTTCGCCGGCGGAGCATGGTCTGGTGATGCCAAAGACCAGTACACGACGTGGGTCGGTGCGGTCAAAGACCAGACTTTGACGCCGCTGGCGGGCGGCTTCGGAAAAGTGCACACCGCCTTGAGCGATATAGCAGACGCGATCATCGATATTCGGCGCCAGGTAACGTGGATGTGCTCCGAGTTCGTCGTCGCATGTGCGGCCGCTGGAATCGGGGCTGCGAAAGGGAGCCCGGCAGCCGAGGGAGAGGCCGCGGCAAGCCGTGGCGCCAAAGGAACTGTCGCACTAGTTGCATTGCTCACGCTTCTCGGGAAACTCGTGTGGGACCTTTATAAGCTCCTCGAGGAGTGTTCATCGAAATTTGCAGGACCCACCAATAGTATTGAGAACGCATTCTCGGATCCTCCGGTCGGTACGGTCCGTATCTCCACATTGAATGACCCGGAGACCCCGGTACCCGGCATGAAGATACCGGTGGTCACGCCATCCCTTCCACTCGGGTTCATCGCGGATCCCAAGAAATGGGGAGACAACCAAGACGTACCGAAGCCAGGGAATTGATGCATGCACCGTGACAGGAAGTTCGTGCGCACGTGAATGGTAGAGGAAGTAATTCGGCCGAAACCATGCCCCCGCCCGTTCGTCGCCGACCGACAAAGTCCGGCGAGGTCGGCAGGGTCTTCGTGGCCGTCCTGGCCACCGCCGCCTCGTGTGCTGTCCTCGCGGCTATCGTGATCTTCATGGCATCGCCCAGTTCGGATCATGCGTCTCATGGGAACCTCCCGAACATTCCAGACATCTGCGCGAGGATAAAGCCAGCCGATCTAGATCGACTTGTCGGTTCCGGTGGCGTGTTGCAGCGGAATCAATCCACCAGCTCGAGGCGATGTGAATGGCGCGCGACGTCGGAGAATGCCCAGAACTTCCTGTCCGTCGATCTCCAGCGTCCGGAGGTTGGAAGCTTCCACAGTGTTGAAGCCTCTGCGGAAGCTCGCTACCAATCCCTCCTGGATAGTTGGCACCCCGAGACGCGGCGGAACGTCGCTGGTATCGGTGACAAGTCGTCGGAGACGACTAGTAATTCAGCGGTGAACCCCGGAGCTCGTATCGTTGTTCTCCAGGGCAGATACGTTGCTGTGGTCTGGTATCAGCGGCGGGGCGGAAGTGCGGAAGCACCATCTTCCGCTGTTCGAGGTATTGCAAAGACGATTCTTGTAGACCTTCCATAAATAATTAATATGGCCGCCTGAATGCTATTTCAGTGGCGTGCGCTCAGGTGGCTGAAACGTGAGCCCAGTGCTTGAAACTATGCGGAAAACGCGCGCCCGCCAGGCCCGAATACCCAATGTCGACCCCGCCGGGCCATGCCGTCATGCGTCCCGGTGGGGCTGACGCGCGTCCACGCGGCCGCACTAGCCATCCGGGTGTCCGTGCCAGCGGACGACCGCCCATCGGGGCCGCACGGCCGAATCAACGGCCGGGCGCGGCTGTCGATCGCTGGCACGCCCGCCAGTGGGAACATCGAAACCGACGCCACGGACGATCACCGAGCAGCCACCGAGCAGCCACGGGGTCAAAGTGGGGCCCGTCGGGCGCCGTCGGGGGTGTGATCAAGGACGGCCGATTGGTGTTTTTGCAGGTCAGACCGGGCGCGCCCAGAGGGATTCGAACCCCCGACCGGCAGATTAGAAGTCTGCTGCTCTATCCGGCTGAGCTATGGGCGCTTGTGAAAGAGGAGTCTAGAGCGAGGCGGGGTGTGTTCGCACTGCCGGGCCAGGGGGTGTGGTCACCTTGGGGGGTTCCGGGCGGGGGCGGTCCGGGGACGGGTGGAGAGGTCATATCGTTCAGGCGTGGTGCTGGAGATCGAGGTGCCGCTCGCGGGCGGGGACGTGACCGAGGGTGTGGTGCGCGTCGGGGAGACCGTGCGGCGGGTCATGGGGGCGCACAGTCCGGCGGTGCACGGGTTGCTGCGGTATCTGGAGGCGGTCGGGTTCGACGGGGCGCCGCGGATGCTCGGGGTGGACGAGCGCGGCCGGGAGATCATCAGCTGGGTGGACGGGGAGTGTCCGCACCGGCCGCTGCCGGAGTGGGCGGTGGGGGATGAGGCGCTGGCCGGGGTGGCGGGGCTGCTGCGGCGGTACCACGAGGCGGTTCGGGGTTATGGGACGCGTCCGGACGACCCGTGGGACATGGCCGCATCGAATCTGGACGGTCCGCCCGAGCTGATCGGGCACTGCGATGTGACGCCGGAAAATGTGGTTTTCCGGGGTGGTGTGCCGGTGGCGTTGATCGACTTCGATCTGGCGCGGCCGACGACGCGGATGTACGACGTGGTGACGGCGCTGCGGCACTGGGCGCCGCTCGCCGATCCTGGCGATCGTGATGATCTTCTTTACGGGGTGGACGCGGGGCGGCGGATGCGGGTGTTCGCCGATGCGTACGGGCTTTCCCGGGACGAGCGCAGGGAACTGCTGCCGGCGGCGCGCGTCCGGTTCGAGCGGTCGTACGCGGCGATGAAGTCGCGGGCCGAGGGCGGGGGAGCGTGGGCGCGGCTGTGGCGCGGCGGCGCCGGGCCGCGCATCCGGCGGGCCCAGGACTGGCTGGAGATGCACTGGGATGAGCTCGATGCGCATCTCGTCTAGGGCTGTGGGGCTGGTTGCCGGGGTGGCGCTGGATGCGGCTATAGGGGATCCCAGGCGTGGGCATCCGGTTGCGGCGTTCGGGAGGGTTGCGTCCGCGCTGGAGAAGAAGGTGTATGGGGACTCTCGTCCGCGCGGGGTCGTCTACGCGGGGAGCCTGGTGGGCGGGGCGTTTGCCGGGGGTCTTCTTGTGGAGCGGGCTGTGAAGGGGCGGCCGCTCGTGCGCGCGGGGGTTACGGCGGTCGCTACGTGGGCTGTGCTTGGGGGGACGTCGCTCGGGCGCGAGGGGCGGGTGATGAGAGGGTTTCTGGAGGAGGGTGATCTAGTCGCTGCGCGGGGGCGGCTCGGGCATTTGTGTGCAAGGGACCCGGCTGGGCTGGGGGCGGACGAGCTGGCGCGCGCGACGGTCGAGTCGATCGCGGAGAACACGTCCGATGCGTCCATTGCGCCGCTGGTGTGGGGGGCCGTCGCCGGGGTGCCGGGGCTGGTCGCTTATCGGGCTGCCAACACGCTCGACGCGATGGTCGGTTACCGGAATGCGCGGTATGAGCGGTTCGGGTGGGCCTCGGCTCGGCTGGATGATCTTGTGAACTGGGTTCCGGCGCGGGTGACCGGGGTCGTGGCGGTGATGTGCGCGCCGCGTGGACGGCGGGGCGAGGCGTGGCGGGTGCTTCGTCGGGACGGCGCGTCCCACCCGAGTCCTAATGCCGGACGTTGCGAGGCGGCCTTCGCCGGGGCGCTCGATGTGCGCCTGGGCGGTGCTAACGCGTATGGCGGGCAGGTGGAGAAGCGGCCTGAGTTGGGTGACGGGCGCTCGCCGGAGGTCGGGGACATCCGGCGCGCGGTGGGGTTGTCCAGGCGCGTGACCGTGGTTTCGGCGATGCTCTGTGCGTTGGTCGCGTCCGTCCGTAAGGGGTGAGGGTGTCGTGAGTGGGGCGTTGCTGGTCGCCGGGACGACGTCGGACGCGGGCAAGAGCGTCCTGACGGCCGGGCTGTGCCGGTGGCTGGCGCGGCGCGGGGTGCGCGTCGCGCCGTTCAAGGCGCAGAACATGTCGCTGAACTCGATGGTCACGGCGGACGGCGCGGAGATCGGGCGGGCGCAGTACACCCAGGCGGTTGCGGCGGGGGTCGAGCCGTCCGCGCTGATGAACCCCGTGCTGCTGAAGCCGGGCAGCGACCGGCGCAGCCAGATCGTCCTGCTCGGGCGGCCCGTCGCCGAGGTGGACGCGATGGAGTACGGCGTGCACAAGGAGCGGCTGCGCGCGGTCGTCCTCGACAGCCTGGCCGAGCTGCGCGCCGCGCACGACGTGGTGGTCTGCGAGGGCGCGGGCAGCCCGGCGGAGATCAACCTGCGCCGCGGCGACCTGGCGAACATGGGGCTCGCGCGGGCCGCGGACCTGCCGGTGATCGTGGTCGGGGACATCGACCGGGGCGGCGTCTTCGCGTCCCTTTTCGGCACGCTGGCGCTGCTGGACCCCGCCGACCAGGCGCTGGTCGCCGGCTTCGTGATCAACAAGTTCCGGGGCGCGGCGGAGCTGCTGGCGCCCGGGCTCGTCCAGCTGGCGGCGCTGACGGGCCGTCCGACGCTCGGCGTGCTGCCGTGGCAGCTGGGCCTGAACCTGGACGCCGAGGACTCGCTCGCCCTGGACGGTCCGCGCGCGCAGTCCGCGCCGCCGGTCGGGCGGGAGACGCTGCGGGTGGCGGTCGTCCGGGTGCCGCGCATCTCCAACTTCACGGACGTGGACGCGCTGACCTGCGAACCCGGGGTGATCGTCCGGTATGTGACGTCGCCGGGGGAGCTGGCGGACGCCGACCTGGTGATCCTTCCGGGCTCGCGCGCGACGGTCGCGGACCTGGCATGGCTGCGCGAACGCGGCCTCGCGGACGCGATCGCCGCGCGCGCGGCCGAGGGCAGGCCGATTCTGGGCATCTGCGGCGGGCACCAGATGCTCGCCCGCACGATCTCGGACGAGTACGAGTCCGGCGCGGGTGAGGTCGAGGGGCTCGGACTGCTCCCGACGAGGGTGCGTTTCGGTCCTGACAAGACGCTCGGACGGCCGTCCGGTATGGCTTACGGACATCCGGTTCGGGCGTACGAGATCCACCACGGGATCGTCCAGCCGGAGGGCGGTTCACCGTTCCTTGACGGGTGCCGCGTCGGCGCTACTTATGGCACGACCTGGCACGGGGCGCTGGAGAACGACGCGTTCCGGCGGGCCTTCCTCGCGGACGTCGCAGAACGCGCCGGACGCGACTTCACGCCCGCACCGGACATCTCGTTCGCCGCGCTCCGCGAGTCCGCCCTCGACACCGTCGCCGACCTGGTCGAAGAGCACCTGGACACCGCCGCGATCCTGGCCTTGCTGGAACACGGCGCTCCGCCCGGCCTGCGCGTCGTCCCACCCGCGGGACCTCCGGAAACCTCGCCCGTCCCGTCCGGCGCCACTTCGGGTCAGCCGCTCGTCCCGCCGGCAGACTCCCCGGAAACCGCATCCTCCACCCCTCCGCCGGTCCTGCCACCGGAACCGCGAGGGCCGTCGGAAGCACCGTCCGATGCGCCTTCCGACGCGCCTTCCGATGCGCCTTCCGATGCGCATTCGACCGGGCGTCCGGAGGCACCGCGCACACCATCGGCAGGCCCGCCGGCGAGTGCATCGGCCGTCCCGCCGCTGAGGACGTCCGATGTGCCGCAGGGATCTTCGGAGCCGCTTGATGTCCCGCCGTCTGGCTCGCCGGCCGGGCAGCGGCCGGGGGTTCTATCGGATTCGTCGTCGCCGCCGGACGTGGGGTCGTCCGGACTGCAGCTCACGGGACCGTCGGATGCTGCGGGTGCGGCATCGACGGGCTCTGCGGACGGGCCGGGCACGGCTTCGGCGGACACGCCAAGCGCGGTGTCGGCGGACGTGTCGTTGGGGGCGCCTTCTGGGCTTCGGGAAGCGCCGGGCGGGGCGTCCGCGCGGACGTCGCCGGACGCGGGCGCGGACCGCCCGCCGGGGCGGGTGTCCGGGTAAGGTGATCGACTTGCGTACCCCGCCAACCCCGCGCTGCAAGGAGGTTCGCCGGTGACCGAGCCGCGGAGCAGACTGGTCGTGCCGCTCATGAGGGCGAAGGTCCCCTGCGACGTGCAGCTGGAGTTCCCGCTGCCGCCCGGCGAGGAACCCGTCCGCGAGCCGTTCGCCGCGGACCTGTACGTCACCTACGCGCTGGAACTGCCCGCCGAACCCGGCACCGTGACGCTCCCCGGCGCCGGGGCGGGCCGCCGGTACGAGCACGTCGCGCGGCGGCACTGCGCCGAGCTCGGCATCGACCCGCGCGACCTGGCCCGGCAGGCGTCGATCAACCTGCGCGACCTGCGTCCCGAGCTGGGCATGAGCTGGTATCCGGACGCCCGCGCGGTGACCGTGACGCTCGGCTCGGCCGAGGCGAAGGATCCGTCCGGACGCGGCGGCCTGGAGGCCAGCCTCCTCCTGGACGAGGGCTTCTGCGACAAGCTCGCCCAGGACGTGGACGGCGAACTGGTCGTCGCCGCCCCCGCGCGCGACGTGTTCGTGGCGTCCGGCACCGGCCACCCCGACGGCCTGGCCAAACTCCGCTGGGCCGTCGCGCAGGTGTGGGCCGCCGAACGCGCCACCGAACCGGACGTCCCGGCGAGCTGGGACGTCCCGGCCGGCTGCCTCCTGACCCGCGACCTCCTCGTCCGCCGCCCCACCGGCTGGGAACCCCTCCCCGCCTGACCCGCAAGGCTCGCTCGCCCTTCCACCCGCAGCCTTCGCCCACCCGCACCAGACGCAACGCCCACCCGCCCGCTCCGGACGCAACGCTCGTCCGTCCAGTCCGCGCCCAATGATGCGCGCCCGGCCCAGACGCGGCGTTCGTCCGTGCGGCCCAGGCGAGATGCTGCCCGTCCGCACCGGTTGTTCGCTTCGGACGTTGTGCCCACCGCCCGGTCCAAGCACGGTGTTCGCCTGCGCGACCCGGGTGCGGGCTGCTCGTTCGCTCCGGGCGCGATGTTGGTCTGTGCCGCTCGGGCGCGACCTTGCCCCTCTGCGCCGGACGTGGTGCTTATCTGCTCGGTCGTCGTGCCCCTCCGTCCTGTCCAGGCGCGATGTTCGTCCGTGCGGCCCTGGCACGGCGCTGCTCCTCGGTCCGGGTGCGATGCTCTTCTGCGCGATCCGGACGCGATGCTGCACGTCCATGCCGGGCGTGTGCCCGTCCGCTCCGAGCGTCGTGGCCCCTCCGACCGACCTGGGCGCGTTGCTCGTCCGCCTGGTGCGGACGTGGTGCTCGTTCGCTCGGGTCGGATGCAACGCTCTCCGTCCGGGACGGATGTGCGCGCTGCGTTCCTCCGACGCGGGCTTTCCTGCAGCGTGTGGCCGGGCCGATGCGGAGCTGCCTTTCGGCGGCCTTTGCATGCCGGGACGGATTGCTCGTCGGACAGGCGACGAATGTTCAGCGTCGGCCCCAGTGGACGCGGGGCCGGGCCGTCCATCCTGCATGGCCTGGAAGGACGAGCCTCGGGTGGCCGACTTTCGTTGCGCGGCGCCGGTGGCGGCTTGCCCCGGCGCCCGCGGCCCGGCGTCCCGGCGCCCGGCGGCCCGGTGGCCTGCGGCGTGCGGCCCGGCGGTGCGCGGCGGGGTGGTGTGGGCGTGCGGTTCGGCGGCCCCTGCGGTCCGGCGGCCCTCGGCCCCCGCGGCCCTGCGGCCTGGCAGCCCCGCGGCCCTGCGGCCTGGCAGCCCTGCGGCCTGGCAGCCCTGCGGCCTGGCGGCCTGGGGCGCGTGCGGTCCGGAGGCCCGTCGGTCTGGCGGCTCCTCGGCCCCCGAGGCCCGGCGGCCCGGCGGCCCGGCGGCCCGGCGGCCCGGTGGCCCGCGGCGTGCGGTCCGGCGGTGCGCGGCGGGGTGGCGTGGCGTGCGGTTCGGCGGCCCCTTTGTCTGGCGGCCCCTCGGCACCCGCGGCGCGGCATGTCTGGGGGAGGGGCCGTCTAGGGCCTGTTTCGAAGTGGCCTCGGCCATGCGCGCGAACGCGTGACCAGCGCGATGCCGCGACGCCGGAGGCGAGCGGCATCGCGCTGATCGCGAAGCGATGCCGCGTTCGCCCAGGCACGGTCACGGAGCGAGCCGCTAGGCGAGCGCAGTGGGCCGGGACTGCGTAAGTACGCCGCTAGGCGAGCGCGGTGGGCCGGGACCTTGAAACACGGCCTAGTAGCTGCCTGGCGGGGCCAGGGCTTTGGGCGCGGCCCAAGGAGTCGGAGTCCCCGTTGGCAGGGCGTTGGGCTTGGCGGTGCGTGGTGGGCGGCTGTCGCCTGGTTGGTGGGGGTGGGATTGGGGTAGGCGGCGTGGTTGATGTGCGAGGGGGCTTGGTGGACGGGGTGGTGTATTTGGGGTGGCTGGGGTGTGTTTTGGGGCCTGGTGGGTGGGCGTTCGGTGTGGGGGTTTCGGGGTGGGGCGTTCGGTGTTTGGGCTGGTGCGCGGGCGGTGGTGGTGAGGGGTGGCCGAAAACAGGGGGTGGGCGGGGGTGGCGGTAGTCCGTAAAGGGGGCCCGGGCTGGATTGGCTGGGGCCGAAATTCGGGGCGGGGGCTCGCGCGGGCGGGTGTTCAGATATGGGCCTTTTGGGGCAAGGGGGGTCACGTCGCGACGTCCGTAGGTATGACCTAATTGCCGCCGGAGTCAGACCGAAATACCGTGAACACGCCGTGTCGGTATGCCTACCCGGCGTAGCCTCCGCTTGTCGCCCCCAGGCGGAAGGAGCCCCGACATGGAAGGCAATCTCGCGTCCATCCTGGCCCGACGCGCGGACACCCACGGGTGGCGCGACCGGCCGCTGTTCTACGCGGGAGACTCGACTTTCAGCCACGGCGAGGTGCACGACGCGGCGGCCCGCGCGGCGGGGGTGCTGCACGCGGCCGGGGTCCGGCGCGGCGACCGGGTGCTGCTCGCGCTCCCCGACTCGGTCGCGCTGGTCGCCGCGCTGTTCGGAACGCTCCGGCTCGGCGCGGTGGCGGTGCTGACCGGGCCCGAGCAGGGCGAGCGGGAGCACGCGTACGTGCTGGCCGACGCGGCGCCGCAGGCCGTGGTGTGCGCGCCCGAACTGTCCCCCCGGTTCCCGTCCGTGCAGGTCCTGACCGGGGACGATCTGGCCGACGAGCCCCTGTTCGTCCCGGGCCCGGTGGCCGTGGACGCCGACGATCCGGCCTACATCCAGTACACGTCCGGGACGACCGGAAAGCCCAAGGGCGCGGTGCACCGGCACACCGACGCCGAGGCGTACTTCAGGGCGATGGGCGTCGGCGCGCTCGCGATGACCCAGGCGGACGTGGTGTTCTCGCTGGCCAAGGCGTGCTACCCGTACGGGCTTGGCGCGACCGTCCTGTTCCCGATGTTCAGCGGTGCGGCGTCGGTGCTGTGGGCCGCGCAGCCGAGCGTCGAGGGCGCGGCCGAGCAGGCGCGGCGGCACCGTCCGACGCTGCTGTTCACCGTTCCGACCTGGTACGCGCGCCTGGTCGCCGCGCCGGAGCGGGACGCCGGGGTGCGCGGCGCGTTCGGCTCGCTGCGCGCGGCCGCGTCGGCGGGGGAGCCGCTGCTGCCGTCCCTCGCCGACCGGATCGAGCACGTGCTCGGCTGCCCGGTGCTGGACGGCCTGGGCAGCACCGAGGTCGGGCACACGTTCGTGTCGAACACGGTGACGCGGCGGCGGCGCGGTGCGCTCGGCGTGCCGCTCGACCCGTACGAGATCGCCGTCCGGAACGAGTCGGGGCACGGCCGGGCCGCCCGTCCCGGCGAACCCGGCGTGCTGTACGTGCGCGGGCCGTCGGTGATGCTGGAGTACCTCGGCAAGCCGGAGCAGACCTCGGAGGTGCTGTCGCCGGACGGCTGGCTGCGCACCGGCGACCTGGTGCACGTGGACGAGGACGGGTTCGTCCACCACCACGGCCGGGTGCTCGACCAGGTCACGGTGTCGGGGCGGCGGGTGTCGCCGCTGGAGGTCGAGCGGATCCTCGGCCAGCATCCGGGGCTGGTCGAGGTCGCGGTCGTGCCGGACGCCGCGGAGCCCGGCGTCCTGCACGCGTACGCGGTCGCGATCACCGGCGCGGACGAGATGGTCCTGCTCGCCGAGCTGCTCGACCTCGCCCGGACACGCCTCCCCGAGCACAAGGTCCCCGCCACGGTGAACTTCCTGGCCGAACTGCCCCGAACATCCACAGGCAAGATCCGCCGCTCCGCCCTCCACCCGAGCTGACCGAACCGTCCCCCCGCCCAGCCAACCGTCCCCCGCCCTAGCCGCGCGTCCCATCCCTGCCGCACGTCCCAGCCCAGCGGGGCGTTCTCGCTAAGCCGCACGTCCTGCCTCCGTTGCGCGTTCTGGCTCAGCCACGCGCCCCGGCTCAGTCGCGCGCCCCGGCTCAGTCGCGCGCCCCGGCTCAGTCGCGCGCCCCGGCTCAGTCGCGCGCCCCGGCTCAGTCGCGCGCCCCGGCTCAGTCGCGCGTTCTGGCTCAGTCGCGCGTTCTGGCTCAGTCGCGCGTCCCGACACAGCAGAGTGCCTAGGCCGGGTGAGCGACCGCGGGCCGGCGGAGAGGTTGCCAGCCGAAGGTCCCAGGTGGGCCGAACGCTCCGACCAGGGCGAACTGGCCGGGCCGGTCGAATGCCCGGGGTCGGCGGGGGCAGATGCGCGAGCGAGGCGCTGGTCGAAACGTCCCTGGTGGGCCGACGCCGCGGCTGGGCCGGCCGGCCGGGCCCGGCGAAACGACCGAGGGTCGGCGGGGGCAGGCGCGCCGATCGAACGTCCAGTGGGTCGAATGCCGTGGGTGGGGTGAACGGGCCGGGCCGGTGAAACGATCAGGGGCCACCGGGAGAGGTTGGCCGGGAGAGGCGTGCCAGTCGAACGTCCCAGGCGGGTTGAACGCCGAGGCTGGGGCTGACGGGCTAGGCCGGTGAAACGTCCGGGCCGCTCCTGTCGGCATCGCAGGGCGGTGAGGTGGACGGGGGCCGCCTGTCTAAATCGAAGCAGGCGTTCGCGCTATTGCGCTGGCGTACCGGCTGGTCGGCGTGCGCACGTCGCGGCAGCACGGCTGGCCCAGCTGCAGGTGGGAACGAACCAAAGCCGCGGGAACGAAGGGCGAGCTGGCCCGGCGGCCGGTGACCTGGTGGGCGGCGGGACGAATCGGGCGCGAGTTGGAAGTCAGGCCTTGGCGCCGATGAGTTCGATGGCCTGGACGAGGGGTTTGAGTTCGGGGAGGTCGGCGGCGCCGGCGAGGGCGGCGTCCAGGGCGGTGTTGTGGGTCGGGGTGGCGCGGTGCATGAGGGCGCGGCCCTCGTCGGTGGCCTGGGCGCAGATGCCGCGGCGGTCCTCGGGGGAGAGGACGCGCTGGACGAGCCCGCGCTCCTCCAGGCGGGCGACCAGCCGGGTGGTGGCGCTCTGGCTGAGGACGAGGACGTCGGCGAGCTGCTGCATGCGGACGCTCGGCGTGTCCGGCTTGGACAGGTGGTGCAGGGCGCAGAACTCGTTGACCGCGAGGCCGTGCTCGCGCTGGAGGGCGCGCTCGATCTCGTCCTCGATGCGGGCGTGCAGCGCGGCCAGCGTCCGCCAGCCTCCGGCCCTGGCCTCGTCGTCGCGTGACATGGCTCACCCCTTCCACGGTTGACCCGCGCTACTTGCATACGCATATAGTCGGCGCATGCAAGTAACCAGCGCGTGCAACTAATGCTTCCGCTTGTTACCCGCGCACGCCAACCATCCTAACCGGAAGGATCCCCATGCCTCTCGCCCTGCTGGCCCTGGCCATCAGCGCCTTCGGCATCGGCACCACCGAGTTCGTCCCCAACGGGCTGCTGCCGGACCTCGCCCGCGACTTCCACACCTCGATCCCCACGGCCGCCCTGCTGGTCTCCGGTTACGCGTTCGGCGTCGTCGTCGGCGCGCCGCTGCTCACCGCGCTCGGCGCGCGGCTCCCGCGCAAGGGCATGCTGCTCACGCTGATGGGCCTGTTCATCGCCGGGAACCTGCTCTCGGCGCTCGCGCCGACCTACGGCGTCCTCATGGCCGGACGGATCCTCGCCGCGTTCTCGCACGGCGCCTACTTCGGCGTCGGGGCCGTCGTCGCCGCCGACCTGGTCAAGCCCGAGAAGCGGGCCGGCGCGATCGCGCTGATGTTCAGCGGACTCACCATCGCCAACGTCCTCGGCGTCCCCGCCGGCGCGTGGCTCGGACAGCAGTTCGGCTGGCGCGCCACGTTCTGGGCGATCTCCCTCATCGGCGTGATCGCGCTCGCCGGGGTCGCCGCGCTCGTCCCCAAGACGGCCCGTCCCGAGGGCGGACTGCGCCAGGAGCTGGGCGCCTTCCGCAACCCGCAGGTCTGGCTCGCGCTCGGCATGGCCGTGCTCGGCTGGGCCCCGGTGTTCACCGTCTACACCTACATCTCGGCCACGATGACGGACGTCGCGGGTTTCGGCGAGGGCGCGGTCCCGATCGTCATGATCCTCTTCGGCGTCGGCGTGTTCGCGGGCAACCTGGTGGGCGGACGGTTCGCCGACCGCGCCCTCGTCCCCGCCCTGTACGCGACGATCGGCGCGACCGCCGCGATGACCTTCCTGTTCCTCCCCGCGGCGCACAACAAGGTCACGCTCGTGATCGGGATCACTGTGCTCGGCGCGGCCGGATTCTCCACCGTCGCGCCGCTCCAGCTCCGCGTCCTGAACGTCGCGAAGGGCGCGCCGACGCTCGCGTCCGCAGCCAACATCGCCGCCTTCAACCTCGGCAACACGATCGGCCCGTTCCTCGCCGGCCTCACGATCGACGCGGGGTTCGGCTACACCTCGTCCAGCTGGGTCGGCGGCCTCCTCGGCATCGGCGGCTTCCTCTTCGTCGTCGCATCCGGCCTCCTGGAACGCCGCACCGATTCCCGCAACACCACCTCCACCCCCATCGCCGCCGACCCCGCCCCCGCCGACCCCCAAACCCAACCCGCCTAACCCACCGCCTCCCGAACGACCCGCCCTCCTCCCGGCCCGCCCCCGGAGGACCCGACGACCCGTCTCCGTTTCGGCGAGACCTGCCCTCCACTGGACGCCCTTCCGCACCCAACCGAATGCTCCCTACCCGCACGGACCGCGCTACCTTCCTGCACGGTCCGTGCGCCGTCCGCCGATCGTGTGCTGCCAACCCGGCTCGCGCGCGCCGCCTGTCCAATCCGAGCGCTGCGTGCCCGGTCCGCCTGTCACTGAACGGTTCGCAGCGCCGACCAGACCGACCGCGCGCGGTCCGCCTGGTCGTGCGCCGTCCGCCACTCGTGAGCTGCTGGCCCGGCCCGCGCGGCCCGGCCATCCGAGCGCTGACCATCCGGTCCGTCTCGCTGGATCGTCCGCGGTGCCGACCGGACGGCCCGCGAGGTTGTCGGACGGTCTGCACGGACCGGCTGGCGCTGGCCCGTCCGCAGAGCCGGAC
This sequence comes from Actinomadura rupiterrae, assembly GCF_024172125.1. Lineage (GTDB taxonomy): Bacteria > Actinomycetota > Actinomycetes > Streptosporangiales > Streptosporangiaceae > Spirillospora > Spirillospora rupiterrae. The sequence continues at coordinate 209,057 of NZ_JAMZEA010000012.1, read as the reverse complement.
GGACGGGCTGTGCTTGGTGGAAAGTTTCGCAGGAGCGCTTGTTGCCGGCAGGCCCGCGAGCCCTGACAGGTCGGTGCGGACCGCGATTGTTGGTCGCGCCGCACGGTCCGGATGCTGTTCGCCCGGATCGTCTGCCGTTGGGTTGCCTGCGCAGCGGGACCGCGGTCGGCGGGGCGGTCCGGCGCTGCCCATATGGTCCGCGCCGTTGCTCGGCGGGGCGGGCGGTCGGGCGTATGTGGGACGTCCCGTTCGACGTTCGCAGGATGGCCCGTCCGCAGTTTGCGGGACGGCGCCTCCCAAGATGTGTGAGACGGCCAGTCCGAAGTGTGCGGGCCAGCCCCTTCGACGTTTGCGGGACGGCCCGTCCGGCGATGCGAGACGCCCGTCCCGGGATGTGGGGGACGGCTCGTCCGACGTGTGTGAGCTGGCCCGTCCGACGTCTGCTGGCATCGCGCTGTGCTGTGCTGCGCTGGGCTGCGCGGAGCTGGACGGGCCCCGCGCGCGGCTGTTCGCCGGCTGCGGCATCGTCGCCACAGCGGTCCGTTCGGCGGTGCGGGACCGCCCAGTCCAGCAGCCTTTGTGGGACGCAGTGCGGCGTGGTGCGGGCTGGCGGGCGGAGGGCGGGTTCGCTGGAGTGCGGGATGGGCCGTCCGCTGCCCGTGGGGCTCGAAGCCGGGCAAGGGGCGGTCAATTCGCGGCACGGAAGCGGTCGGCGTCGGCCGGGTGTCGCGGGAGGCGCGGGCGCGTCCCCCAGGTTTGGGGGTGTGGTGACGAAGAAGGGGCTGGCCGCCGCCGTTGCGGCCGTGACGGTCGGCGGGATCGGCTGGTGGTGGATCGGGTCGTCCTCGGACCGTCCGTCCGCGCCCATGGCGGCGGCCGGCCCTGACGCGCGGGACGGAGCGTCCGGGCAGGGCGCGCCCCCGGTCGTCAAGGCGCAGCGCCTACGTCCGGGAGAGAAGCCGCCGCAGTTCGTCGTGTTCTCCTGGGACGGAGCGGGCGAAGACGACAACCAGCTGTTCTCGCACTTCCGGGCCGTCGGCAAGGAAGTCGGGGCGACCCAGACCTTCTTCCTCACCGGGCTCTACCTCCTGCCGAAGTCCAAGTCGAACCTGTACCGTCCGCCCGGCCACCCGCGCGGATCGTCCGCGATCCCCTGGCTGAGCGACAAGAGCGTGCTGCGGACGCTGCGGCAGGTGCGCGGCGCGTACCAGGACGGCAACGAGATCGGCACGCACTTCAACGGGCACTTCTGCGGTCCGGGCGGCGTCGGGTCCTGGTCGCCGTCGCAGTGGCGCTCGGAGATCACGCAGGCGAAGTGGTTCGTCCGGAACTGGCGCACTACCACGGGCTGGACGAACGAGCCGCCGCTGCCGTTCGACTACGACAAGGAACTGATCGGCGGCCGGACGCCCTGCTTGGAAGGCGGTTCCGCGATGCGGAAGGCCGCCCGGACCATGGGGTTCCGCTACGACTCCAGCGGCACGGGCACGCAGGTCTGGCCGCACAAGTCGGACGGCATGTGGGAGCTGCCGCTCCAGGCCGTCCCCTTCCCGGGGCGCAACTTCGAAGTCCTGTCGATGGACTACAACTTCCTCGCCAACCAGTCCCGCGGCTACCAGGGCGATCCGTCGCGGCGCCCCTACTGGGGACGGCAGGTCCGGGACGGCCTGCTCCACGGGTTCGACCGCGCCTACAACGGCAACCGCGCCCCCTTCATCGTCGGGAACCACCTGGAGGACTGGAACGGCGGCGTCTACATGAGCGCCGTCGAGGACTTCATGCGAAGCATCTGCCGACGCCCGCAGACCAGATGCGTCTCCTTCCGCACCCTCGTCGACTGGCTGGACGCCCAGGACCCGCGCGTCCTCGCCCAGCTCCGCAAACTCGACGTAGGCGAAGAACCGTCTACCGGCTGGCCCGGCGCCGGCTCCACCACCATCGCCGCTCCCGCCCACTAACCGCCGACCCGCCCCGCCCCAACAGCTCCGTCGCAACGCCCCCGTATCGACGCAACCGTTACGTCCGGACGTCGCGTCGCGGACGTTGCGACATAACCGTCGTGACGCGACCGTCACAACGCTGCCGTAGCGACGCAAGCGTCGACACGCCACCGTCGCGACGTGACCGTCGCAACGCTGCTGTGTCGACTGACCGTGGGCGACGCGGGCGATGCGACGCGCACAGCATGAGGGTGCTCGTCGTGACGCATCCGTCGTGACGCGACTGTGGCGACGTAGCGGTCGCGACGTAAGCGTTGATACGTGTCCGTCGCGACGCTGCCGTGTCGACGTGACCGTAGCGACGTGGACGGTGCGGCGTGGCAGCAGGAGGGGGACGGTGGTGACGTGCCCGTTGCAGCGCAGCCGTCGTGGCGCGAGCGCGTGGCGACGTGGCTGTCGTGACGCGGCCGTCGTGACGGTGTCGTAGCGACGTGAGCGTTGACACGCCACCGTTGATACGTGACCGTCGCAACGGTGCCGTATCGACGTGGCCGTTGCGACGGGCTTGCCGGGACGGTGCGGTCCCGGCATGGGCCTTGCGATGTGTCCGGACGCGAGATTTGCGGCGTGAGTGCTGCGGTGTGACTGGCTGCGGCTCCTGGGTGGTGGCGGCGCTGGTGGGGGCGGGGCGGGGCGGCTGGCGGGACGGGGCGTTTTGAGGCGGTGTGGCGGTGGTGTGTCGCGGGGGCTGGGTGGGGGTGTCTCAGGGGGCGAAACTTGGTGGTCTGGGGATTCGGGTGGGACGTAATCTCCCGGCATGGTGTCACCCGAACGTTTGCTGGCCTTCTGTGCGATGGCCACTGTGATCATCCTCGTGCCGGGGCCGTCGGTGCTGTTCGTTGTGGGGCGGGCGCTCGCGCACGGCCGGCGGACGGCCCTGACCAGCGTGCTCGGCAATGAGACGGGCGCGTTGCTGCTCGCCGCGGCGGTCGCGCTGGGCGTCGGTTCGCTGGTCGCCGAGTCCGCGGTGCTGTTCACCGCGATCAAGCTGGTCGGCGCGGTTTACCTGGTCTACCTGGGCGTCCAGGCGCTCCGGCATCGGCGGAAGCTGACCGAGGCGCTCGGTCAGAGCGGCGGGACGGACGGCGGCGGGCGGCGCGCCTTCTGGCAGGGGCTGATCGTCGGCGTGACCAACCCCAAGACAAGCGTGTTCTTCGCGGCCGTCCTCCCGCAGTTCGTGGACCGGGGCGCCGGGCACGTCCCGATGCAGATGGCGCTGTTCGGCGTGGTCTTCTGCCTGATCGCGCTGCTGTTCGACAGCATGTGGGGCGTGCTCGCGGCGGGTGCGCGCAGCTGGTTCGCGCGGTCGCCGCGGCGGCTGGCGATGGTCGGCGGCACCGGCGGCCTGATGATGATCGGACTCGGCGTGACCATCGCCGCGACCGGCCGGAAAGATTGATCCGGAAAATTTCCGGCGGGATGTAGAGGAGCCCCGGCCCGCTCCGACTCATGGGTGGAAGCACCCGAGACGAGGAGCACGAGATGCGCAAGCTGTCCTACTTCATCCACACCACCGCCGACGGCTACACCAAGGGCCCGCAGGGCGAGTTCGACTGGCCGGTCATGGGTCCGGAGCTGTCGGACTACTCGTTCGACCTCGGCGAGGAGAACGACATCACCCTCTACGGCCGCGTGACCTGGGAGATGATGGCCGCCTGGTGGCCGGACGCCGAGTCCAGGACCGACCACCCGCACGTCGTCCGGTACGCGCCGATCTGGCGCCGGTCCCGCAAGATGGTCATCTCCCGGACCCTGCAGAAGGACGAATGGGCCGAGAAGGTCATCGGGGACGACCTGGACACGGAGATCCGCGCGCTGAAGGAGGAGCCCGGCAAGGGGCTCCTCCTCATGGGCGGCGCGCGGGCCGCGTCCTCGCTGGCCAGCCTCGGCCTGCTCGACGAGCTGCGGATCGCCGTCCACCCGGTCGTCCTCGGCGGGGGCACCTCGCTGTTCCCCGGACTGGACGAGCGGCTGAACCTGCGTCTGATCGAGACCCGCACCTTCGACGAGGGCGTCGTCCTGCACCGCTACGAGGTGGTCCGCTGACGCCCCCGGCCCACGTCCCACTGTGATCCCGCCTGGGACCTGGCTGTCGGCGCAAGGCCGGTGCCGGAACTGGGGCGGGCGGGAATGGACGGAGCCGGTCCCGTCGCAGGACCCGTGGCCGGTCCTCTGGTCGGCTCGGTGGCCGGGGCCGAAGCTTCTCCGGCAGGTTCCGCGATTGCGGCCGAAGCTGAGGACGCGTCCTTTATGAGGAGCGGGTCGAAGCCGTGGGCGAGGTCGGGTCCGGGGACGGCTGGCCTCGGTCGGGCGCGGAGGCTCGCCGGGACGGGGCGTCCTGCCGGGACGGGGCCTTCTGGTCGGACGGGGCGTCCTGCTGGGGCGGGGCGGAGCGGCGGACGAGTAGGAGCACGGCAGCGGCGGCCAGTAGCGCCAGTGTTCCCGCCGTCGCGTAGGCGGCGGACAGGCCGGACGCGAACCCGGACGCGTCGTGCGAGGCGGCCGGGTCGCCGGGCACGGCCGAGCGGAAGACCGCGCCGAGCACCGCGACGCCGAGGGCGTAGCCGAGTTGCCGCAACGCGCCGACCGCGCCCGATGCCATCCCGCCGCGTTCGGGCGGGACGGCCGCGACCGCCGCCGCCGTCACGTTCGGCAGGGCGAGACCGGCTCCGATTCCGGTCACGACCAGGCCCGGGACGAGCGCCGTCCAGTCCGATCCCGCGTCCAGGAAGGCCTGCGCGAACCCGCCCGCGCCGATCAGCGCGAGCCCGCCGCCGACCGTCCAGCGCGGGGTGACGCCGTGCAGCAACCGTCCGGCCAGCAAGGAGGTGACGAAGGACACCGCCGGCAGCGGCAAGATCACCAGCCCGGCCTCCATCGGCGACAAGCCGAGCACCGACCGCAGCCACAGCGACGTGTTGATCAGGGTCGCGAACGCCGCGCCCGACATCGCCAGCGATCCGATCATCACCCCGACGAACCCCGGCCGCCGGAACAGCCCCAGGTCGAGCGTCGGGTAAGCGGCCCGCCTCTGGACGGCCACGAACCCCGCCCCCGACACGACCGCAATCCCGACCGACGCCCAGAGCGCGACCCCGCCCCGCGTCAGGCCGAAGGTGAGCGCGCCCGCCGCGACCGCGAACAGGACGAGGCCCAGGACGTCCAGCCGGTGGGCCGCCGGGCTCCGCGTCTCACGAACGTGGCGCAGTGTCACGGCGATGGCGACAGCGCTCACCGGGAGGTTCACCAGGAAGATCCACCGCCAGCCGAGGTGCTGGGTGAGCAGTCCGCCGAGGATCGGCCCGACCCCGGACGCCGCGCCGCTCACCGCGCCCCACACCCCGAACGCCACGCTCCGCTCGCGTCCCTCGTAGGACGAGGCGATCAGCGCCACCGTCGTCGCGAACATCGCCGCCGCGCCCGCGCCCTGGACCGCCCGCGCCGCGATGAGCGTCGCCGCGTCCGGGCTCGCCCCGCACACCAGCGAGGACGCCGCGAACGTCACGAGCCCGCTGACGTACAGGCGCCGCCGTCCGATCCGGTCGGCGAGCGTCCCCGCGCCCATCAGCAGCGCCGCGAGCGTCAGCGCGTAGATGTCCATCACCCACTGCAATGCACCGAATGTCGTGCCGAGCCCGCGCGCCATGTCCGGCAGCGCCACCGTCACGATGTTCACGTCCACCAGCAGCATGAACGCGCCCAGGCACACCGCCGCCAGCGGTCCCCACCTGCCCATGTCCGGCTCCTTCCGAGTCGTTGACCTGCCGACGACTCTCGGGCGAGCCACGGCGGATCGACGACTCAGAAGCACGATCCTGGACGCATTTCGACATTCTCTAAGCTGTCATGGTGGATATCGACGACATCGACCGGCAGCTCATCCACGCGCTGCAGCTCGACGGCCGCGCGCCCTTCAACCTGATCGCCGAGGTGCTGGGCGTGTCCGACCAGACCGTGGCGCGCCGCTACCGCCGCCTCCGCTCGGCCGACCTGCTCCGCGTCGTCGCCGTCCCGCCCGCCGGCTACCTCGCCCACGGCCGCTGGATCCTCCGCCTCCGCTGCACGCCCGGTTCGTCCGAATCCGTGGCGGAGGCCCTCGCGCGCCGCCCCGACACGGCCTGGGTCCAGCTCGCCTCGGGCGGGACGGAGGTGCAGTGCATCACGCGCGCCGCCACCCCGGACGAGGCCGAACAGCTCCTGCTCGAAAAGCTCCCGCGGACGAGCCGGATCGTCGACGTCGCCGCGTACTCGGTCCTGCACGTCTTCTACGGTTCGCCCAGCCCGATCCGCCTGCTGGACGCCCTGACACCCGAGCAGGTCGCGGCGCTGCGTCCGCAACGGGAGTTCGCCGCCGACCCCGCGAACATCCCGCATTGCGGTCCGGACGACCGTCCCCTTCTGGACGTCCTGGCCCGCGACGGCCGCACCGCCCTCCCCGACCTCGCCGCCGCGACCGGCTGGTCCCCGTCCACCGTCCGGCGCCGCGTCGAACATCTGCGCTCGCTCGGCGCGCTGCACTTCTACGCCGAGTTCGACCTCCGGCTCGTCGGCCTGAGCCACAGCACCCGCCTGTGGATGACGGTCGCCCCGTCCGGCCTGGACGCCGCCGGACGCGCCCTCGCCGCCCACCCCGAGGTCGTCTTCGCCGCCGCGACCAGCGGCGCCACCAACCTCTCCGCCACCGTCCTCTGCCGCGACGCCCACGACCTCTACCGCTACCTCACCGACCGCGTCGCCGCCCTCCCCGGCGTCACCCACGTCGAATCAACCCCGGTCATCCGCAACCTCAAACGCCTGGGCCGAGTCCTCCACTGAACCCGCGCCCGAAATGTGCCGACCGGCTAGGTGTTGACGGTCAGGACGATCTTGCCGATCTGCTGGTTGGAGGCCATGTAGCGGTGGGCCTCCACGACGTCCTCCAAGTCGAACGTCCGGTCCACGACGGGACGGAACGCGCCTGAACGCAGGCCCGAGGTCACGTACGCGACGGCCCGGCGCATTCGCTCGGGATCGCGGGACGTTTCATGCATCGTGTACGTCCGCATGTTCAATGCCGGCATGCCGAGCGTGAATCCCGGATAGGGCGTCGGCTCGCCGCTGAGCATTCCGTATTCGAGGAGCATTCCGTCCGGGGCGATGACTTTGGCCAATTCCAGGACGCCTGGGCCTGCCACGCCGTCGAAGACGAACTGCGCACCCCGGCCGTCGGTCAGCTCGCGGACGCGCTCGACCACATCCTCGGTTTCGGTCACGATGACGTGCTCGGCGCCCAGCTTGAGCAGCGCGTCCTTCTTGGCCTCGCCTCGCGTCAGCGCGATCGCCGTGGCGCCCGTCCGCTCGGCGACCTGGAGCGCCGCGAGCGCCACGCTGCTGGACGCCGCATTCAGGACGACCGTATCCCCGGGCCGCATCCCGCCGACCTCGACCAGCGCGCCGTACGCGGTGACGTAAGGCATCCAGACCGCCGCGCCCTGGATCGCGCTCACATGGTCAGGACGGTGCAAAACCGCATGGGCGGGCACGATCGTCCGCTCGGCGTAGACGCCGTAGTCGTTCTGCGAGAACGCCGGCATGGTGCTGATCGCGTCGCCGACGTCGAGGCCCTGCACGCCTTCGCCCACGGCCTCGACCACCCCGGCCGCCTCGTATCCGAGCCGCGCCGGGAACGCCTTCACCGGCTCGATGTACACGCCGCTGCGGAAGAGCGCTTCGGCCCGGTTCAGCCCGATCGCGCCCACCCGGATCCGCACCTCGCCCGGCCCCGGCTCGCCCACCGGGACGTCCGCCAGCCGCATCACCTCGGGCCCGCCGAGCTCGTCGAACAACACCGTCCTGGCCATCGCGACCCTCCGTTCGTCCGTTGCGGGTGATCACTCAACGCCTAAGTTCGACGGATGTCAAACTTTGATGGCCGTCGTACTATGGTCCGCATGGACGACCGCACCCCGCCGCACCCCGACCTCCGCGACGTCACGCTCCAGCAAGTCCTGGAGGCGCTGGTAGACCCCGTCCGGCGCAGCATCGTGACCCAGCTCTGGGACGCCACGGAGGACGTCAAATGCGGCGGTTTCGACCTCCCGGTCAGCAAGTCGACGGCGACGCACCACTTCAACGTCCTGCGTGAAGCGGGCCTGATCAGGCAGTACTACGCAGGGACGTCCCGCCTGAACTCCCTCCGCGGCGACGAGTTCGAGGCAGCCTTCCCGGGCCTCCTCGAAGCCATCGTCGCCGCCGACCTCGCCGCCGCGTGAGCGCCCTCCGCCCCCGCGCCGCCGCGTGAGCGACCTCCGGACCCGGGCCGCCGCGCGCCGGGCCACCGCGCTGGAGATCGTCCGCGACCTGGAGCTGGCGCGCCGCTGGTCCGCCGTGGGCGATCACCGCCTCGTCGGGTCGGTCGCGCTCGACCTCGTCGTCGAGCCCGACATCGACATGGAGACCTACACGGCCGCGCCGACGGTCGAGGCGGGCTGGTCGGTCCTGTCGTCCCTGGCCGTCCTGCCGGGCGTCCGCCGCGCCAAGTTCACCAACGCGCTGGACCAGCCCGACCAGGGCCTCTACTTCCAGCTCCAGTACGAGCTCGCGGACGTCCTCTGGAAGATCGACATGTGGCTGCTGCCCACCGACCACCCGGGCCCGCGCGGCTGTGACCTGGTGAATCCCATGCTCCAGGCGCTCACCCCGACCACGCGCGACCGCATCCTCGCGATCAAGGAGGCCGCCTACGCGGAGGCCGTCCCGCTCCAGGGCATCCGCGTCTACCAGGCCGTTCTGGACGCAGGGGTAGCGACCTATCCCGAGTTTCGGACCTGGTCGGCCGACATCCCCGACGCCCTCACCCCATGGCGTCCATCCGAGCACCGCGATCGGACGTAAGCGGCAGACCGGACTCGGCAGCCAGGAGTACGACCCCTGCTTCGCTTCGCGTCGTGGCTCGTCACCGTCCAAATCGTCCGACAGATCCGCAACCCGGCGAATAGGCTCACCCGATGAGCTTTCCCGCCAGCGACGTCATTCCACCCGACGCGGACGTGTCCCAAACCAATGGCGACGCCTCCGTCGAGCCTCGCGTCCGGGGCTAGCGCATGGCGACCTTCGTGCACCTCACACCTGCCGGAAACGTCCCGCGCATCCGCCGTTCGGGCATCCGCGCGGTCAGCCACGGATACGACTCCGCCCGTGGCGTCTACTGCTTCCCTGTGCTGCCGTCCTTCACCCTGACGCACCAATGGCTGCGGGAACTCGCGCACTGGGGCGGGCAGGGCAGGCTCGTCGCCGTCCACATCCGGCTGGACGACTCGGAGCCGGTCTTCACGGGACATTACGGAGGCCCGCACGCCGAGGTTCGCGCGGCGGAGGCCGTCGGCCGCATCCTGGAACTGGACGACCCGCGTGGCTGGGAGGTGTTCGTCCCGCGCAAGGTCCTGCCGCAGGAAGTGCGCAGCATCCGGACGGTCCCGCAGGTCGCGGGCTGGCGCTACCAGCCGGACGCGCACGGCAGGCGCCCCTGCACCTGCTACGGCTGCCGAGTCCGTGGCGGCTACGGCGCCCGCCGCCTGCGCGAACGCCTACCCCACCCCCTGGACGGCCCCGCACCACCCACGCGCGAGCTACTGGCCCGCCTCACCGCCGCCGGCGACCCAGGCGACCCCACCGTGCTGCGCGAGGTGCTGCACTGGCTGGCCATGCGCCGAAAGGGCCCCGTCCCCGAACTGGCGCGCCTCGCCTCCCACCCCGACCCCGCCGTCCGCGAAGACCTGGTGTGGACGATCTCCCGCTGGACCACCCCAGGCGTCCCCGCACTCCTCGACACCCTCGCCGACGACCCCCACCCAGACGTCCGCGAAGCCGCAGAAACCGTCCGCGACCCCACCAAAGAACGAACCCGCCTCCCCAACCCACCCCCCTGATCCCCCACCCCACCCGCGCACGCCCTCCCCGACGCCCACGGACAATAGGCTCACCCGATGGGCTCTACCGGCATCTGGGTCATCGGAACCATCCCTGACGAAGCGGCCCGACACCTCGCGTCCCAAATCAACGAATCGGACGCGATCGAGGACATCGAGGACGCCGCCACCTACCTCATGGCTGAGCACGGCACCCCGTTCGTGGCCGCCGCCCGCAAGGCGGACCCGGCAGCGGCCCTCTACAACGCCCTGGGTGCAGCCGCAGCCTCAGCCCTGCCGGGCACGATGGGCAACTTCCTGCTCTCCGCCGACGAAGTCGCGGACGCCCTTCCCAAAGCCGAAGCCGCTCTCGACCTCTCCGCCGCCCGCCGAAGCGAAATCATCGCCGACACCGCCAGTTGGATGACGACGATGGGGGACGAGCCGGACTTCGACGCTGCCGCGCTCCTTGAGGCTCCCTTGCGTGTCCTTCGCGACGCGGCCGAGGCCCGGTCAGGCGCGGCTGCGTTCACTCGCTGGTACTGACTCACGCGCGCGGCAACCCCGCACCGAACCTGAGACATCTCGCTCGCAGTGCAACAACTCCACGTCAGCGCAACGCCGCCACGTCCACTGAACTCACGCCGATACCGGCAGCAGTCCGGACGAGGAGCTATCGTCCCGCGCGATCAGCGGCCTCGGACGCCGTATGGGGTCAGCCGCCCTCGCCCAAGGTCGCGCGGAGGGACAGCCAGGCGCTCCGGTCGAGTGTGAGGGCCGGCTCGTCGGGGGCCTTGGAGTCGCGGACGCCTACGTGAGCGCCGACCAGGCGTGCGACCTCGACGCAGTTGACCTCCTCGTCACTGTGCGACGACTTACGCCAATTGAGATCGTGGGAAGGCTGCACAACCTATCAACTCCCGTAGAAGGCGATGATCTTCGCGATCAGCGCGTTCGACCGGTCGGGGGGAAGCGACGCAGCCTTCAGCGTATCCACACATGCAACGAATTCAGCTACCTCGGATACTGCGTCCACGAAGATTGAGGCGCGCTTACTGCTCTGGTAGACGAGCGTGTTCGCGCGGTCGAACTCAAGAATGGTGAAGGGGCCCGCAAGCGCCGGGTGGGCGCCGACCTCAAGTGGAATCACCCGGACCTCGATGTTTGGCCTTCTGACCTGTCGTTGCAGGTGACGGAGCTGTTCGATCACGGTGTGGCGGCCACCGACGGGGCGTCGGAGCGCGGCCTCGTCGATGAGGGCGAGGAGCTTCGGCGGCTGCGGGCGACTGAGGATGGCCTGCCGTCCCATGCGGGTCGCGACGCGGGTCTCGATCTCCAGGGGAGGGATCCCGGATGCCGCCATGATGGCGCGTGCGTACTCCGGGATCTGCAACAACCCAGGGACGAGAGATATCTCCACGTTCGTGATACGGACGGCCTGGGCCTCGAAACCGATCAGCGCCTTGAGCGGGGTCGGGTAGATGCTGTCGCCGGGCTCCCACCAGCCCGGCATCTCCGCGTCGCGGGCGAGTGCGAGCAGGCGCTCGCGTTCACCGCTTACCACTCCGTAGGCGCCTAGTACCGCGGCGACCTCCTCGGCGGTGGCCACGCGCAGTCCGTTCTCCGTGCGATTGAGGGTCGCCGCCGTCCAGCCGATGCGCTCGGCCGCCGCCCGCGTGCTGAGACCGAGGTGTTTGCGCAGCAGGCGCAGCTCGGCACCGAGCGTCCTGCCGCGTGCGGTCGCTGCTTTCCGGGGCATCACGGCCTCCTCGCCGCAGGGGAGCGGCAGCTGGGGGGTGTTTCCAGTGCTGCAACTTGTTGCCGAGGCACAGCATGGAATGGGAGCTTTAAGCAACGAAGATACTACGCAGTGTGATCATCTGGGCTGGTTCGGACTGAAGCTCCCCGAGATGGCCGCATGGGTTCGGATGAGCGAGGTGGCGCGATGCGAAGAACCACGAGGGGTGTAACGGTGCCGGTGGCGGCGCGGCTCGCGGCCGAGCCGTGGAGCGTGCCGTCGGGGCCGTGGACGGCTCGGGTTTGGCGGCTGCATCCGGCGAGGGCGGAGCGGCGGGCGCGGGAGATAGTTCGTGAGCTGCTGGAACGCGCGGGCACTGCGGCGGGGGCCGTTGACGACCTGGAGTTGGTGGCCGCCGAGCTTGCGGCCAACGGGGTTCAGCATGCGGAGCCGCCGCTTGAGCTGCGGGTGCTGTTCGCGGGGTCGTCGCGACGGCCTATCTGGTGCGAGATCGCGGACGCGGATCCGTTTCTCGGGCGCGTGCCGGAGCTGCTGCGTCCGCCGCCGGTCCTCGACGCGGACGACCTGGACGCGCTCATCGACGGCCTGGGCGAGGACGGGCGCGGGCTCTCGATGGTCCACGAACTCACGGCCGGCCGCTGCGCCGCCTACCCGACCACCACCTGCTCCCGCCCCGGCCTCGGCAAGGCCATCGGCTTTTCCCTGCTCTAGGCGCTGCCCGCCGTCTAATCGGCGGAGGCGTTTCCCGTCCGTTCGAGGGTGCGGCGTTCGAGGCCGCGAAGCCGGGGGGACGGAGTGGCCGGTGATTTGCGATGGCCGCATTAGCCTGCTCGACCAAGCGAAACGCCCGGCCTCGGCTAGGTGAGGTCGGGCGTTTCGGCCGGTCGAGCTTCCCCACTCGCCGACATAGGGAAGGTTACGCCTCCGGCGGGCCGGGGGCCACCGGAATCGCGGGGGTGAGGTCAAGGTGACGGTTCCGTAGACTGGCGCGGCGACGGCGGGCGAGGAATCCGGTGCGAGTCCGGAGCTGTCCCGCAACTGTCACCGGGGAGTCCCCCCTCACGCTTGGTCACGGCGGCGACGCTGGAAGGCCGGGGCGGGGGCGGTGATCCGGGAGCCAGGAGACTCCGCGCCGTCGCGGCAGAACACCCTAGCCGGGGCGCGGACCCCGTTGGAGGCATCGCCGATGCGCGCTTTGTTGCTGTCCACCGCCGACACCGAGCTGCTCGCCGCCCGTGCGGCGGGGGCATGGGTGACGGCCAATCCGATGCGGGTCGATGACCTGTCTTCGTTGGTCGACGGAGTCGACGTCGTTGTCGTGCGGTTGCTGGGAGGGCGGAAGACCTGGCCGGACGGGGTGGACGCGCTGGTGGGGAGCGGGCTGCCGGTGGTGCTTCTCGGGGGAGAGGCCGATCCGGACGCCGAGTTGATGGCGCTTTCGACGGTGCCGCCGGGGGTTGCGGCCGAGGCGCTCGCTTATCTGCGTGAGGGCGGGGTCGAGAACCTGCGGCAGTTGGCGCTTTTCCTTTCGGACACCGTGCTGCTTACGGGGGAGGGGTTTGAGGCTCCTGTCGCCATGCCATCGTTTGGAGTGCATGGCGAGTACGAGAGGGCTGAGGGGCGTCCTACGGTCGGGGTCGTCTTCTATCGGGCGCATGAGCTTTCCGGGAACACGGCCTTTGTCGATGTGCTTTGCAGGGAGATCGAGAAGGCGGGGGCTAATGCCCTGCCGGTGTTTTGCGGGTCGTTGCGGGGGGCCGATGCCGAGCTGATGGCTTTGCTTCGGCAGAGCGACGCGGTTGTGGCGACCGTGTTGGCCGCGGGTGGGGCTGTCGCTGCCGATGCGAGTGCGGGCGGTGACGAGGATTCGTGGGACGCGGGGGCGCTCGCCACCTTGGATGTGCCCGTTATCCAGGGGCTTTGCCTGACGTCCTCGCGGGAGGCGTGGGACGGGTCGGACGCCGCGCTGGTGCCCATGGACGCGGCCATGCAGGTCGCCATCCCCGAGTTCGATGGGCGCATCATCTCCGTTCCGTTCTCGTTCAAGGAGCTCGGGCCGGACGGGATTCCGGTGTATGCGGCGGACGAGGAGCGGGCTGCGCGGGTCGCCGGGATCGCGGTTCGGCATGCGCGGCTGAGGCACGTCCCGAATGCCGAGAAGCGGGTGGCGATCGTTTTGTCGTCGTACCCGACCAAGCATTCGAGGGTCGGGAACGCGGTGGGGCTCGATACGCCTACGTCCGCTGTTCGGATGCTCCGGCAGATGGCCGATGCCGGGTATTTCCTAGGGGACGATTCGTCGCTGTGGGAGAACGCTGATAGTGGCGATGAGCTGATTCACACGCTGATCGCGGCCGGTGGGCACGACGTCGAGTGGCTGACCGAGGAGCAGCTGTCCAAGGCTCCTGCGCGCGCGTCGCTGGCGTCCTACCGGACGTGGTTCGAGGCGCTTCCCGAGTCGCTGCGGGAGGGCGTCCGGCAGCACTGGGGGGAGCCGCCCGGCGAGCTGTACGTGGACGGCGACGACATCGTGCTCGCGTCGCTGCGGTTCGGGAACGTCGTGCTGATGATCCAGCCGCCGCGCGGGTTCGGCGAGAATCCGGTGGCGATCTACCACGATCCGGACCTTCCGCCGTCGCATCACTACCTGGCCGCCTACCGCTGGCTCGACAACGAGTTCGGCGCGGACGCGGTCGTCCACCTGGGCAAGCACGGGACGCTGGAGTGGCTGCCGGGCAAGGGCCTCGGGCTGTCGGAGGAGTGCGCGCCCGACGGCGTGCTCGGCGACCTGCCGCTGGTCTACCCGTTCATCGTGAACGACCCGGGCGAGGGCACGCAGGCCAAGCGGCGCGGGCACGCCACCGTCGTGGACCACCTGGTGCCGCCGATGGCGCGCGCCGACACCTACGGCGACCTGGCGAAACTCGAACAGCTGCTGGACGAGTACGCGACCGTCAACGACCTCGACCCGAGCAAGCTCCCGGCCGTCCGGGCGCAGATCTGGACGCTCATCCAGGCCGCGCAGCTGCACCACGACCTGCACCAGGAGGACATGCCGGACGAGGCCGACTTCGATGACTTCGTCCTGCACATCGACGGCTACCTGTGCGAGATCAAGGACGTCCAGATCCGGGACGGCCTGCACATCCTCGGCCAGGAGCCGCGGGACGAGGCGCGCGTCAACCTCGTCCTCGCGGTGCTGCGCGCGTCGCAGGTGTGGGGCGGCGTCGCCGGGGCCATGCCGGGGCTGCGGTCGGCGATCGCGGCGCATCACGGGCTGGACGAGAAGGCCCTGCTCGCCGAGCCCGGCGCGGAAGTCAACGCGCTCGGCGGACGGACCGGATCCGATGTGATCGACATCCTGGAGGAGACCGCGCGGCGGCTCGTCCAGGCGATGGAGGACGGCGGCTGGGATGTGGGACGCGCCCCGGCCGTCGCGGCCGATGTGCTAGGCGCGGACGTCCCGGACGTCGTCCGGCTGCTGGAGTTCGCGGCCTCCGAGGTCGTCCCGCGGCTGGACGCGACGCGCGACGAGATCGGGGCGGTGCTGCACGCGCTGGACGGCGGGTACGTGCCCGCCGGGCCGTCCGGGTCGCCGACGCGCGGGCTGGTCAACGTGCTGCCGACCGGCCGGAACTTCTACTCGGTCGACCCGAAGGCCATCCCGTCCCGCAACTCGTGGGACGTCGGCGTCGCCCTGGCCGACTCGCTGGTGAAGCGTCACCTGGACGACACGGGAGAGTATCCGTCCAGCGTGGGCCTGACCGTGTGGGGGACGTCCGCGATGCGCACCCAGGGCGATGACATCGCCGAGGTCCTCGCGCTGATCGGATGCCGTCCGGTATGGGACGACGCGTCCCGGCGCGTGACCGGCTTCGAGATCGTCCCGCTGGACGACCTGGGGCGCCCGCGGATCGACGTGACGCTGCGCATCTCCGGCTTCTTCCGGGACGCGTTCCCGCACGTCATCGCGCTGATCGACGACGCGATCGCGGCCGTCGCCGCGCTGGACGAGCCGTCCGACCGCAACTTCCTGCGCCGGCACGCCGTCGAGGACCATGCGGCGCACGGCGACTGGCGCCGCGCGACGACCCGCATCTTCGGCTCCAAGCCCGGCGCGTACGGCGCGGGCCTGCTGCCGCTCATCGACGCCCGCAACTGGCGGGACGACTCCGACCTCGCCGAGGTCTACGCCGTCTGGGGCGGCTATGCCTACGGCCGCGGCCTGGACGGACGCGAGGCCCGGACCGACATGGAGTCGACCTTCCGCCGCATCGCGGTCGCGGCGAAGAACCAGGACACCCGCGAGCACGACATCGTCGACTCCGACGACTACTTCCAGTACCACGGCGGCATGGTCGCGATGGTCCGGTCGCTGACCGGGCAGAACCCGGCGGCCTACGTCGGCGACTCGGCCCTGCCGGAGCAGGTGAAGACCCGCACCCTCGCCGAGGAGACGCACCGCGTGTTCCGTGCCCGGGTCGTGAACCCGCGCTGGATCGCCGCGATGCGCCGCCACGGCTACAAGGGGGCGTTCGAGCTCGCCGCCACGGTCGACTACCTCTTCGGCTACGACGCGACCGCCGGTGTCGTGGACGACTGGATGTACGAGACGCTCGCCAAGGAGTACGTCTTCGACCCCGAGAACCGCGCCTTCATGGAGAAGTCGAACCCGTGGGCGCTGCGCGGGGTCACCGAGCGCCTCCTCGAAGCGGCCGACCGGAACCTCTGGGCCGAACCCGACCCCGAGACCCTGGAGCGCCTCCGCCGGACCTACCTCGACCTGGAAGGCGACCTTGAAGACATCGAATAGTCCCGCCGAGGGCGGTTTCTCCAAAGCGCCGCGGAGGGCGGTTACTCCATAGCCCTGCGGAGGGTGGTTACTCCATAGCCCTGCGGAGGGCGGTTACTCCAGTTCGCGGACGCGCTTGATGACCGGGCCGAAGGTCTCCAGGTGCGGGCGGCGGACGGTGATGTAGGAGAAGCCGTACCGCTCGCGGTTCTCCAGGAGCTGCCGGGCGATCTGCTCCTCGGTGCCGATCAGCATGAAGGGCGTGTCGAGGGCGTGCTCGGCGTCCTCGACGAGGAAGTGGGGTTCCCGCGCGGCCGCGATGCGCTCGCCGGCCGCGCGGCGGTCGTCGGTCACCTCGACGTGCAGGATGAAACTGTTCACCTCCATCTCGTCGATGCGCGAACCGGTCTTTTCGCGTAGGAATTCCACGCCTTTGTCGGCCTCTTCGGCAGTGATGAAGCGGAGCGTTCCCGGTTCCTCTCCGGGCACCTGGAAACGGCCGCCGAAACTGGCGATGTCAGCGAGCTCGGCGGCGATGCCGAGTGCGCGCGGACTGGCGCCTCCGACCAGTAGCGGCGGCGGTTCCAATCCGTGTTCGGCGGACAGCAGGCCGTTCATCTCCTCGATGGACGCCGCCACCAGGTCCATGCGCTTGTCGAACGGATGCCACGGAATGCGCGCGGCGTCGTACTGCGCTTTGACGATGCCGAAACCGATGCCGAGCTCGAACCGCCCCTCGGTCAGCCGGACGAGCGTGGCGACCTCGCGCGCGAGGATCGAGGGGTTCCAGTAGCCGATGTTGAGCACGTGCGTGCCGACGTGCAGGCGGCGCGAGGCGAACGCGGTCGCCATCAGCACCGAGAACGGCGAGGACCGGTCGGGTCCGAGGTGGTCGACGGCGAGCGCGACGTCGTAGCCGTAGGAGTCGGCGGTCCCGCAGAGCCGGGACAGCTCGTCCTGGTCGCCCGGGCTGTCCACGGTGAATCCGAAGCGGAAGTTGCGCATTTTCCTCTCTCCCATTATCGAGAGCGTGCGTGATCCCCCCTGGTCGCGGCGGCTCCTTTCCGTTTCGGTGCAGGAACGGCCATTGCCGGATGGCCTTTGATCGAAGGTAAACGCGGCGTTGGGAGAAGTGGACGCCTTGACTGGAATTCAGCTGCCGGACGGCCGGATTTCGGCGCTCCACTGCGGAGCGTCCGCGCGGCGGCACACGCCGCTGACCCCCTGGTCAGAGGGCAGAAGTCCCGGTACTGTTGCCCGACTTTTTCGGAACGACCCCCCAAGGACCCCTGTGAACCTCGACTTCAGCAACGAGCCCATGTTCTCGTGGTACGTGGTGCTGCTCGCCGTCAGCGGCGTCGGCATGCTGCTCGCGAGCGCGTTCGGCAACGGGACGCGCGTGCGCGACCGGATCTTCGGCCTCATCGGCTCCGTCGCGCTCCTCGGCTACGCCGTCTACCTCGCCTTCATCTTCTCCGGCGGGACGTACCACATCTTCATCTACGTCTTCATCCTGCCGATCGCGTTCGTGATCAGGGTGATCGTCGCCGGGGTCGAGGCGGGCAAGGCCAAGAAGGCGGGCGCCGCCCAGGCCCAGTCCTTCCAGCAAGCACAGCCCGGCCAGCAGGCACAGCCCGGCCAGCCGATCCAGCAGGGCCAGCCGTACGCGCAGGGTCAGCCCATGCAGCAAGGGCAGCCCGTCCAGCAGGGCCAGCCGTATGCGCAGCCGCAGCCCGGGATGCAGCAGCCGTACCCGCAGCAGCCCCAGCCCGGCGCCGCGCAGCCGTACGCCCAGGGCCAGCCGCAGGGCTACGGCCAGCAGCCGGGTTACGGGCAGGCTCAGGGGTACGGGCAGGGGCAGGGTTACGGGCAGCCCGAGAACCGGATCTGACGGCGACCGGAGGCCCCGCCGCGTTCCGAAGAGCCGTCCCCGAACGGTCAGCGGGAGCGGGTCAGCGGCGGGGCGGTAACGGGCGGACGGGCGCCGAACCGGCGCCGCAGCGGGTAGGCGGCGGCGACGACCGCGAAGCTGATCAGGGACGCCACCAGCTGCGACCGCTGCTCGTGCATGAACGCCATCGACACCAGGACGGCCAGCAGCGCGAGGACGCACAGCCACGGCAGGTACGGGTACAGCCACATCCGGTAGGTGAGGCTGGACGGGTCGTCGCGTTCGAGGCGGCGGCGCAGGCGCAGCTCGGAGAGCAGGATCGCCAGGTAGACGAACGCCAGGACCGTCCCGATGGAGTTCATCAGGAACTTGAAGACCTGGTCGGGGGAGACGTAGGAGGCGACGACGGCGCCCCACGCCGCGACCGTGCCGAGCAGGATCGCGCGGACCGGGACGCCGCGCCTGTTGAGCCTGGTCAGGCCGGCCGGGGCGTCCCCGTCGCGGGTGAGGACGTAGAGCATCCGGGACGAGACGTAGATCGCGGAGTTGAGCACCGACAGCACCGCGGTGAGGATCACCGCCTGCATGAGCGTCCCGGCGGCGGGCACGTCGAGCCGGTCCAGCGCGCTGACGAACGGGCTGGTCAGCACCTTCGCGTCGTTCCACGGCAGGATCGCGACGACCAGGAAGATCGAGAACACGTAGAACAGCCCGACCCGCCACAGCACGTTGCTCGTCGCGCGGGCGACGGCGCGTCCCGGCTCGGCGGACTCGGCGGCGGCGATGGTGACGATCTCGGTGCCGCCGAACGCGAACATGACCGCGACGATCGCGGAGAACACCGAGGTCACGCCGTTCGGCATGAGCCCGCCGTGCGCGGTCAGGTTGTGCAGTCCGCCGGGCGAGTCCGGCCACAGCCCGAGCACGTACAGGACGCCGAGCACCAGGAACACCACGATCGCCGCGACCTTGATCGAGGCGAACCAGAACTCGAACTCGCCGAACGACCGCACCGACACCAGGTTCACGCCGGTCATCAGCACCAGCAGCGCCGCGGCGAGCAGCCATTGCGGCAGGTCGACCCAGGTCGCCAGGATCGCCGCGCCCGCGACCGCCTCCGCGCCGACCAGGATCACGTACAGGTACCAGTAGAGCCAGCCGATGGTGAAGCCCGCCCACGGCCCGAGCGCCATCCGCGCGTACTCGGCGAGCGACCCGGCGACCGGCCGCGCGACGACCATCTCGCCGAGCGCGCGCAGGACGAACAGCACCAGCGCCCCGGCCGCCGCGTAGGACAGGATCGCCGCCGGACCGGCCGTCCTGATCACCGAGCCGCTGCCCACGAACAGCCCCGCGCCGACCGCGCCGCCGACGGCGAGCATGGTCATGTGCCGGCGGCGCAGCCCGGTGCGCAGCTCGGCCGGACGGTCTGGACTGTTTTCGGACATGCTCGAATGATCCCGTCGTCCTGGTAAAAACTGACGCCGATCACTCTAGGTTACGAGATGGCGCACTGCGTCCCGCCCCCGCCGGGCCCGCCGGGCCCGCCGGGGCCGCCGGGGCCGCCCGGGCGTCCTGCCCTCGCCGGAGCGGAGCCGTCAGCGGACGCGGTTCAGGGTGAAGGAGCTGAACCAGGCCTCGACGACGTCGTCCTTGCCCGGGGCGTTCTTCAGGGCGTCGGCGATCAGGCCGGTCTGGCCCTTGGTGAGCGGATGGTCGTCGTCGTCCGCTTCGAGGGCGTAGTCGCCGTCCAGCCAGGCCCGGATCGTCGTCCGCGCGGAGGTGACGTGCACCTCGGCCTGGACGCGGACGGACTGGGCGCCCGCGTTGTAGCTCCTGGCCGGGACGGTGTCGAGGACCTTCACCGCGCCGTCCTTGGTCTCCTTGACCAGCCGTGCCGAGCCGTCCGACCGCAGCATGACGGCGTACTGCCAGTCATCGGTGCCGAGGAGCATCAGCCCCGCCTGCCAGAGCCCGTTCTTGGACGCGAACGCCAGCCGCACCCGCGCCGACGCGACGAAGTGGGACACCGGGGACTCGTTCGGGACCGTGCAGTATCCGGGCCCCTCCTGATCGCCCTGGATCTCGAAGTGCTGCCCGGCGTAGGTGCCGCACTCGTCCTCGTCCCAGCCGGAGCTCTTGTCGGCCAGCGTCCCGTCCGGGACGAGCGCCGCGCCGAGCCGCGGAACCCGGGGATCGCCCGCCTGGCTCAGCACCCGCCAGGCCGACAGCCCGCCCAGCACCAGCACCGCCAGGACCGCCGACACGACGACCCGCCGCCGAATCCCCGACCGCCGCGCCCGCGACCGCGCCCCGGCAGGCTTCTCCACCGAAGCCGCCGCCTCCCCAGCCGACGCACCGGTTTCCTCATCGGACGATGCGGACGGCGGGGCGGGTTCGGCGATGGTCTTGCTCGGCTGGACGGACGGCTCAGGGGACGGGGCCGGAGGCGGAAGCGCGGGCGCGCCCGCGGCGACCGCCAAAGCGGCGGCGGGCGGTCCGCTGATCAGGCTGGTCAGCAGGTCGGGGACGGCCGGACGGTCATCCGGGCTCTTGGCCAGCGCTGCCTCGACCAGCGGACGCAGGGCAGTGTCGTCCAGGCCGTCCAGGCCGTCCAGGACAGGGGGTTCGTGGGTGACGCGGTAGAGCGTCTCGTGGACGTTGCGCCCCGCGAACGGCGGACGGCCCGTGGCGGCGAACGCGACGACGCAGCCCCAGGCGAAGACGTCGGCGGCCGGGGTCAGCGGGCCGTCGCGCATCAGCTCGGGCGCGATGTAGGCGGGCGTGCCGAGGAACTGGCCGGTCACGGTCGGGCCGTCCGCGGCCTCCAGGGCGCGCGCGATGCCGAAGTCGATCACGCGCGGGCCGGTCGGGGACAGCAGCACGTTGGCCGGTTTGAGGTCGCGGTGCACGATCCCGGCCGCGTGGATGGCCGAGAGCGCGGTGGCGACGCCGACCGCGAGGCCCTCCAGGTCGCCGCCGCGCAGCGGGCCGCCGTCCCGGACGGCCGCCTCCAGCGTCGGGCCGTCCACGAACTCGGTGACCACGTACAGCGGGTCCTGCTCCAGCTCGGCGTCCAGGACGGGCGCGGTGCAGAACCGGCTGACCCGGCGGGCGGCGGTCACCTCGCGGCGGAACCGCGCGCGGAACGCCTCGTCCCCGGCGAGCTCGGGGTTGACGACCTTGACCGCGACGCGGCGGCCGGACGCGTCCTCGCCGAGCAGCACGGTGCCCATCCCGCCCTGGCCCAGGCGCGCGGTCAGCCGGTACGCGCCGAGGCGCCCGGGATCGTCGGGACGGAGCGGGGAGGGCATGGCCACGGACATTAGCGGATCTCCCGGGATGCGTTGATCGCTGCCCTTACGCTGGGCGTATGAACGCGACCGCAGACGTGCTGGGACCGGGCTACGAGGCGATCGAGCTGCCGCTCGGGGAGGACGCCGAGGGCGAGGTCGTCGCGACCTTGGTCCGGCGGCGGGGCGAGCGGCCGTCCCGGCGGGCCGTCCTCTACGTGCACGGGTTCGTGGACTACTTCTTCCAGCGCCACCTCGCCGACTTCTACGTGGCGCGCGGCTTCGACTTCTACGCACTCGACCTGCGCAAGTACGGACGGTCGCTGCGCCCGCACCAGACGCCGAACTTCGTCAGCAGCCTCAGCGAGTACTTCCCGGAGATCGACGAGGCGGTCCGGATCGTCCGCGAGGAGGACGGCCACGACACGCTGCTGCTGAACGGCCACTCGACCGGCGGGCTGATCGCCGCGCTGTGGGCCGACCGGGTGCGGGGGCAAGGGCTGGTGGACGGCCTGTTCCTGAACAGCCCGTGGTTCGACATCGCCGAGCCGTGGCCGGTCCGGAAGGCGGGCGCGGGCCTGGCGCGGGTGCTCGGCGCGCGCTTCCCGACCGCGAAGCTGCCCGCCGGGGTGTCCGACCTGTACGCGCGCAGCCTGCACCGCGACCACGAGGGCGAGTGGGACTTCGACCTCGGCTGGAAGCCGCTGCTCGGCTTCCCGGTGCGGGCGGCCTGGCTGGACGCCATCCGGCGCGGGCAGCTGCGGCTGCACCGCGGCCTGGCGATCGACGTCCCGGTGCTGGTCATGGCGTCGGCGCGCAGCGTCCGGCCGAAGCCCGGCGTCCCCGAGCTGACCAGCGCGGACGCCGTGCTGGACGTCGAGCACATGGCCCGCTACGCGCCGCGGCTCGGGCCGGTCGTCACGCTCGTCCGGATCGAGGGCGGGCTGCACGACCTGGTCCTGTCGGCCGAGCCCGTCCGCGGCCGGGTGTTCGAGGAGCTGGACCGCTGGATCCGCGGCTACCTCCCGGCGGGCGCCGGCGAGCCGTCCGCTGACCCGGCCGCCGACCCGCAGCAGGCCGAGGTCAGCCCTTGATCTCGGAGATGTCGAAGTCGTCGAAGTTGCCGAAGACCTTCACCGACGCGTTCCCGCCGGGCGACACCAGCACCCCGGCGGCGCCGTTGGCGAGCGGCTGGTCGGCGTCGGTGGCGTCCACGGCCCGGGACCCGTTCACCCACATCCGCAGCCGGACCTTCTTGCCCTTGTCCTGCTGCTCGCACGCGGCCTGGACCTTGTTCCGCTTGCCCTTCTTGTAACCGGGCACCGAGCCGGCCGTGGCGAGCTCCTTGGAACCGAGCTGCCCGCCGACCTTCCGGACGACCAGGCCCTTGCCGTCCTTGCGGAGCAGGAACGCGTAGTAGGCGTCCTTGGCGTCGTCGCTGTCGTTGTGCAGGCGGCAGAAGACGCCCGCGGTGCCGTCGTCCGGGCCGCCGTCGAAGCCGAGCATCGTGGTGACCAGCGCGCGCTCGGGCATGTCGCCGTTCTTCGGCGCGGCGCGCCAGCGCAGGGACGAGCCGTCCGTGCTGACCCAGTAGAAGCCCTTGTCGTAGCCGTACCAGCTGGGGAAGCTCTCCCAGCCGGACTTGTCGTTGGAGAAGTCGTCGCTGTAGACGCTGCTGACCTTGGACGGCGGGCCGTCCGAGGAGAGCAGCGCCCACGCGCCGAGCCCTGCGGCCAGCAGCACGGCGACGGCGGCCGCGCCGATGATCAGCGGCTTGCGCGGCAGCCCGCCGCCGGATGAGGACGGCGGGGACACCGGATCGCGGCGCGTCGGCTCCGGCCCGAGCAGCGCGGTCGGCGCGGGCTGCGCCAGCGTCGGCGGCGGCCCGGGCGGAACCGAAACCGGCGGCATCCCCTGCGCAGGCGTCCCGGGCCCGGCCGACCCTGGCCCGGCCGACCCGGGTCCGGCCGATCCTGGGCCGGGCGGAAGCGCGCTGGACGGGACGGTGGGGCCGGGGAGCGGGCCGGACGGGCTCGTCCAGGACGCCTGGACGGTCTCGGCGATGCGGGCCGGGTCGACCTGCGCGTGCCCGACCAGGCGGCTCAGCAGCTCCTGGACGGTCGGGCGGTTGCGCGGGTCCTTGTCGAGGGCGGCGGCGACGATGCCGCGCAGGTCGGCGTCCAGGCCGTCCAGGGCCGGGGGCTCGTGCGCGACGCGGTAGAAGATCTCCGGGACGGTGCTGCCCGCGAACGGCGCGCTGCCCGTCCCCGCGTAGGCGACGACGCAGCCCCACGAGAACACGTCGGACGCGGGCGTGACCGGCTGCCCGCGCAGCAGCTCGGGCGGCAGGTAGTTGGGGGTGCCGACGAACTGGCCGGTGCGGGTCGGGCCGTCCGCGGCGTCCAGCGCCCGCGCGATGCCGAAGTCGATCACGCGCGGGCCGGTTCCGGACAGCAGCACGTTGGCGGGCTTGAGGTCGCGGTGCACGATGCCCGCGCCGTGGATGGCGGCGAGCGCGGTGGCGACGCCGACCGCGAGGCCCTCCAGGTCGGAGCCGGGCAGCGGGCCGCGCTCGGCGACCGCGCGCTCCAGGCTCGGGCCCTCGATGTACTCGGTGACCACGTACAGCGGGTCGCGCTCCAGCTCGGCGTCCAGGACGGGCGCGGTGCAGAACCGGCGGACCTGCCGGGCCGCGGTGACCTCGCGCCGGAACCGCTCCCGGAACGGCTCGTCCCCGGCCAGCTCGCGGTTGATCACCTTGACCGCGACGCGGCGGCCGGAGGCGTCCTCGCCGAGCAGGACGGTGCCCATCCCGCCCCGGCCGAGCCTGCCGAGCAGCCGGTAGGACCCCAGTTCGCGGGGGTCCTCCGGGCCGAGGGGCGGGACGTTCGCGGTCGCTTCGGTGGTCATCTCGGTCCTGGGGGTCGGGAGTGGCCGTGCGGAAGGTGCGGGGACGTACGGAGAGTCGTGGAGGTGCGGAGCTGCGTGGAGGTGCGGAGCTACGTGAAGGTACGACGCACGAGGGGCGCCTGACCGTTCCGGTGTGATCCGCACCGGATGCACCACCTTAGCGACACCGCCCCCGCGAAGGCCGCGGGTCAGATCCAGTCGCGGAGGGTGGCGCCGGCCTGGGCGACGACCGCCTCGACGCGCGTCGCGATCTCCTTCGGGTCCCAGATGTCGGCGTGCGCGCACCGCTCGAACGCGACCCGCGTCGCGCCGGTGTAGAACGCGACCATGATCTCGGGACGCGGGTCGGTGTCCGGGTCGACGCCCTGCCGGTCGGCGATGATCCGCGCGAGCACCGCCTCGGTGCGCTGGTAGCGGGCCATCTGCGCCGCCTTCAGCGCGGGCTCGGCCTCCAGCACCTTGCGGATCTGCCGGAACCGCCCGGTGTCCTCGGGCGTGCCCTCGGCGATGTCCCGCAGCATCATGCGCAGCGTCTCCAGGAGCGCGGTGAACGGCCGCTCGTCCGCCGGACGCGCCGCCAGCGCCGCCGCGAACCGCCGGTCGTGGTCCTGGAAGAAGCCGGTGAGCATGTCCTCCTTGGTCGCGAAGTACCGGAAGAACGTGCGCTGCGACACGTGCACGGCCGCGACGATCTCGTCCACGGTCGTCGCGTCGTAGCCCTGCGCGACGAACAGCTCCAGCGCCGCGTCGATCAGCGCCATCCGGGTCTGCCGCTTCTTGCGCTCCCGCAGCCCCCCGCCGCCCGGGGACGGTTCGCCCGGACGGGCCGGGGCGTCGGGGGACTCGGGGGCGGACGAGGGCATCGGAGGCTCCTTGGCGGCGGGGCGGCCGGGCGGCGGGAGTCCGCGCGGCGGCCGGGTCGGGGAGCACGGGCCGGATGCTCCATGAGCCGGTTTATCACGGCCGCCGCCGTCCCGTCCGTTTCGGCGGCGACGCGCCCGCGCGCGATCCGGTCACGTAAGCATGGCGTTACCCTCCGTTCCGAGGCGCGCCGCCGTACCTAGGGAAACGAATAGGTAGACCCAGTCCGCCGGATTTCGCTGCGGTGATCATTTGTCGCGGGCCATCCTGTGGACGGCAGAGATCCTTCCAGGGTGAGGCGGCTGATCGCGGTGTCTGTAGTCGGGGAGCGGGAAATCGCCGAGGTGCGCCGGCACCACCTGGCCGCCCTGGCCTACGAGGTGGAGGCGCGGGGTCTGCGCTGCCGCCTCGCCGGGCCGGACGAGACGGTCCTCGGCGTCGTCGGGCCCGCCACCCGCCGCCAGATCATGGTCGTCGCGACGCCGGTGGGGAGCGGCTGGTCCTACCTGTGGTCCGGCGGCGGCATGGCCGACGTCACCCGCGTCTCCGGCGTGGCCGACCAGCTCGCCCGCCTGCTGACCTGAACCGCCCGCGCCGACCGGCCGCGCAGTCCGCCCATCCATTCGGCGAGCGTTCGCCCGCGCAGTCCGCCCGCCCATTCGGCGAGCGTCCGCCCGAATGCCGCGTCCTCGCTGGTGGACGCCCTCTGACCTGGTCGTACGCCCGCTTTCCGCGTTTTTGAACCGGCCCCGCCTTGCTGGGCCGGTGGGTCTTCCCTAGACTCGGGTCCGAACGTATGTTCGAGACAGTGGCCGCATGCCTTCCCCCGTGCGGTGAGCGTGAGGGGGAGGCGGATGACACGCGTGTTCGGCGATCCGGTCGAGGTCGAGGTGGTCGACGGGCGGCCGGCCGGATTCGCCTGGCGGGGGCGGCGCTACGCGGTGCGGCGGGTGCTGGAGCACTGGGTCACCACCCGGGACTGGTGGCGCGAGCGGGAGCCGGACGCCGACGACCCGGGCGAGCGGGAGTACTGGCGGGTCGAGGCCGCCGCTACCGGCGAGCCCGGGGTGTACGAGCTGCGCTACGACACGGCCGCGGACGCCTGGACGCTGTCGCGGCTGTGGGACTGACGGGCCGCCATGCATCTGCACGTCGCGTCCGCCTACTCGGCGCGGTACGGGGCGGCCGCGCCGCGGGCGCTCGCCGCCCGGGCCGCCGAGCTGGGCATGCGCACCCTCGCCCTCACCGACCGGGACGGCCTGTACGGCGCCGTCCGGCACGTCCAGGCATGCCAGGCGGCGGGTATCGCCCCCGTCCTCGGCGCCGACCTCGCCCTCGCCGACCCCGCCCCGCACGAGCACGCCCCGCCCGGAGGCGCTCAAGGCGGCAGCGGGCGGCGGGATCCGGGGCGGCGGGTGGTCGTGCTGGCCGAAGGGAAGACAGGCTGGGCTTCCCTGTGCAGGCTGGTCACGGCGGCGCACGCGGCGGGGGAGCGCGGCAAGCCGTGGATCGATCCCGGCATGGTCGCCGAGCGGCCCGCCGGGCTGGTCGTCCTGCTCGGTCCGGCCTCGGACGTCGGACGGGCCGTCGCCGCCCGCGACCGCGTCCGCGCGACCGCGCTGCTCGAAGCCTGGCGCGCCACCGGCGCCGAGATCGTGATCGAGATCGTCAACCACCACGGGCAGGGCGACGGCCCGCGTGCCGCGCGGATGCTGGCGCTCGCGCGCGAGGTCGGCGTCCCGGCCGTCCTCGGCAACGGCGTCCGGTACCTGGAGGCCGCCGACCACCCGGTGGCGCAGGTGCTGGACGTGGCGCGCAAGCTCGTCCCGCTGCACCGCCGCCATCTGGACGACCAGACCGGCCACGCCTACCTGAAGTCGGCGGACGAGATGCGCCGGTCCGCCGAGCTGGCCGTCGGCCCGGACGAGGCGGAGGCCCTGCTCAGGGCCACCCAGAGCCTCTCCGACCGCTGCGTCCTCGATCCGGCGCGCGACCTCGGCATGGACCGGGCGCACCTGCCCGACACCGGCCCCGAGCCGCATGGGCAGCTCCTCGCGCGCTGCCTCCAGGGCCTGCGCAGGCGCGGCGTGGAGAACCGGCCCGAGTACGAGGCCCGGCTCAGCCACGAGCTGGACATCATCGGCCGCAAGGGCTTCGCGTCGTACTTCCTGACCGTCGCGGACGCCGCCGCGCTCGTCCGCGACCTCGGCATCCGGTGCGCGATCCGCGGCTCGGGCGCGGGCAGCCTGGTCAACTACCTGCTCGGCATCGGCGACCTGGACCCGCTCGGGCACGACCTGGTGATGGAGCGGTTCCTGGCCGACAGCCGCACCGGCCTGCCCGACATCGACCTGGACGTGGAGTCCGCGCGGCGGCTGGAGGCGTACGAGGCGCTGTTCCAGCGGTTCGGGACGGACGCGACGGCGTGCGTGTCGATGATGGAGACCTACCGGGCGCGCAGCGCGATCCGGGACGTCGGGGGCGCGATGGGCCTGCCGCCGCAGGAGATCGACGCGATCGCGAAGGCGTTCCCGCACATCCGCGCGCGGCAGATCCGCGCGGCGCTGACCGACCTGCCGGAGCTGCGCCGCTCGAACCTGAACAACGCCCAGCTCGGCGTGATCTTCAAGATCGCCGAGCGGCTGGACGGGCTGCCCCGGCACATCGCGATGCACCCGTGCGGGGTGCTGCTGTCCAACCCGACGCTGCGCGACCGGACGCCGGTGGAGCAGAGCGCGGCCGGGTTCCCGATGAGCCAGTTCGACAAGGAGGACGTCGAGGCGATGGGGCTGCTGAAGCTGGACGTCATCGGCGTCCGGATGCAGTCCACGCTCGCGCACGCGGTCGCCGAGATCGAGCGGACGACCGGCGAGCAGGTCGATCTGGAGGCCGTGCCGCGCGACGACGAGCCGACGTTCGAGATGATCCGCACCGCGCGGACGCTCGGCTGCTTCCAGATCGAGTCGCCCGGCCAGCGCGAGCTGGTCGCCAAGCTGCTGCCGCGCGACCTCTCCGACCTGGTCGTGGACATCTCGCTGTTCCGGCCCGGCCCGGTCGGCTCCGACATGGTCAACCCGTACCTGGACTCGCGGCACGAGCGGCGGCGGGCCGTCTACCCGCATCCGGACCTGGAGCCGGTGCTGCGCGAGAGCCAGGGCGTCGTCGTCTGGCACGAGCAGGTGCTGCGCGTCCTGGACGTCATGACCGGGTGCGGCCTCTCCGACGCCGAGGGCATGCGCCGCCGGATGTCCAGCGAGGAGGGGCTGCGGAAGGTCGGGACGTGGTTCCGGGAGCGGGCGTCCGCGCGCGGGTACGACGACGCGACCGTGGAGCGCGTCTGGCGGACGCTCGCCGCGTTCGGCGCGTTCGGGTTCTGCAAGGCGCACGCCGCGTCGTTCGCGCTGCCCACCTACCAGTCGGCCTGGCTGAAGCGGCACCACACGGCCGCGTTCTTCGCCGGGGTGCTCACCCACGACCCCGGCATGTACCCCAAGCGGGTCATCCTGGACGACGCGCGGCACTTCGGCGTCCCGATCCTGCCGCTGGACGTCAACCGCTCCTCGGCGCTCTGGCAGGTCGAGGACGGCGGCATCCGGGTCGCGCTCGCCGAGGTCCGCGGGATCAGCGACGTCGAGGTCGAGCGGATCGTCGAGCGCCGCCCCTACGCCTCGCTCGGCGACTTCTGGCGGCGGGCGCACGCGTCCCGGCCGACCGTGGAGCGGCTCGTCCTGGCGGGCGGGTTCGACGCGCTCTACCGGGACACCCCGGTCGGTCGCCGCGACCTGCTGTGCCGCGTCGGCGCGCTCGACCGGGCCTCGTCGGTCCGGCCGTCCGCGGGCCTGGTCACCGGCCAGCTGCCGCTCGGCGACGACCTCGCCACGCCCGAACCGGGGATGCTGGAGGACGTCCCGCTGGGCGAGCTGCCGCCGATGGCGCCGTCGGAGATCGTCGAGGCCGAGCTGGACATCCTCGGCATGGACGTCAGCCGGCACGTGATCAGCTTCTACGGCGACCTGCTGCGCGCGCTCGGCGCCGTCCCGGCCCGCGAGCTGCCCGACCGGGAGAAGGGCGAGGAGGTTCTGGTCGCGGGGGTGAAGGTGGCGACGCAGACGCCGGCCG
The DNA here is from genome assembly GCF_024172125.1 of Actinomadura rupiterrae. Classification (GTDB taxonomy): domain Bacteria; phylum Actinomycetota; class Actinomycetes; order Streptosporangiales; family Streptosporangiaceae; genus Spirillospora; species Spirillospora rupiterrae. Next base: position 179,546 of record NZ_JAMZEA010000012.1, on the reverse strand, counting down.
TCCGGTCCGGGCAGCGGGTGATCTTCGCGACCCTGGACGACGCGACCGGCCCGGTGGACCTGACCTTCTTCGAGTCCGTCCAGGACCGCTGCGCCGCCACGGTGTTCGGCTCGTGGCTGCTGCTCGCGCGCGGCAAGGTGCACAAGCCCGGCTTCCGCGCCGCGTCGCTGACCGCCACCGAGTGCTGGGACCTGGCCGTCCTGGACGAGGCGTGGCGCGAGGGCGGCATCAGTGCGGTTCGGCGGCTGATGGCCGGGTCCGGCCCGTCCCGGGGACGCCCGATCGGCCGCCGGATGACCTACAGCTCCGGCTTCGCGGTCAGCCCGTACGCCGACGTCGGCCACGCGGGCCCTGCGGTCAGGCGCCCGCCGCCCGCCCGCCTCTGGCACGCCAGCCAAGGCAGTTCAGGCCCCACCAGTCCCTAGTCGGGCCGACCACCCCTAGTCGGGGCGGGCGATCTGGAGTCGGGTGACCTGGTAGACGACGGTCATGGCGAGGGTCGCGGCGAGGGCCTGGAAGGCGGCCGCGGCCACGCCGAGGTGGACGGTGAAGCGGGCGTCGGCGAGCGAGTCGGCGCCGCTCTGCGCGAACGAGCGGGAGAGCAGGAGGGCGAGCAGGACGCACAGCCACCACGCGCCGATCAGCGCCCCGGCGATGTGCCGCTGCGACATCCGGTACCGGCCGGTGGTCACCCAGACGTCATAGAGCAGCCGCGGCGGCACCCACAGGTTCGCGACGGGGACGAGCCAGCCGAGCACCACCCAGCCCTTGCGGTGCCGGTGCGGGCCGGGCGACTGGGTGTAGGCCCGCCAGAGCCAGGAGACGAACATCACCCCGGTGACGGCGGCGAGCACCGCGCAGATGACGAACAGGTCGGAGAACGGGAGCAGCGAGTGCTGGACGGAGGCCGCGTCGTAGCCGTCCTGGGTGGCGTTCCGCAGCGGGTGGTTCAGCCTGAGCAGGCTGATCCCGGCGCCCAGGGCGAGGAACGCGTGGAAGCCCAGCAGCATGAACACCGCGACCCCGACGGCGCGGAAGTCCCTGCGCCTGGCCCAGGCTCCGCAGGCCGGGCAGCGCGTGACGTCCGCCGGGACGATGTCGCCGCACAGTGCACACGGCATGGGGGACACCTCCGAGGACTTTGTAGTCCATTGCCTCGGATACTACGTACCTTTGACCCCGGTCGCGCCCCGCGGGTCCGCGGCACGGCCCCGCCCGGCGCGGATGATCTACCGCCCGGAGCGGTCCGTCAGAGGACGGCGCGGGTGGCGGCGAGGGCCGCCGCCAGGGTCAGCGCCATCCAGAGTACGGCGCAGACCAGACTGGACGAACCACCGCGAAAAAGTCGGTCCACCCGGCCTCCGGTCGCGATGATCAGCGTCCACCACTGGACGGACATGAAGACCGTCGCGTACGCCGAGCCGAACCCGGCGAAGGCGAAGCCGAGCACCAGCGCCAGCGGCGTGATCGCGTGCAGGAACACGCCCGTCCCGTCCACCTCCGCCCGGCGCAGCAGGGCCAGCACCATCCCCCAGCCGAGGGCGCCGGAGACCCACACCGCGAGCAGCGGCCAGGGGGCGCCGCCGAACGTCCCGGCCGCCATCAGCCGCGCATCAGACCGGACTCCCAGGCCCAGGCGGCGATTCCCGTGCGGTTCCGGGTGCCGAGCTTGCGCTGGACGCTGCCCAGGTGCGTCTTCACCGTGGACAGCGACACGTACAGCTCGGCGGCGATCTCCTCGTTGGTGCGGCCGCGCGCGACCAGCCGGACCACGTCCAGCTCCCGGTCGGTGAGCGGCTCGGGCAGCTTCGGCGGCCGCGGCGCGGGCGCGGACAGGTTCGCCAGCAGCCGGACGGTCACCGACGGCGACACCAGCGCCTCGCCGTTCGCCGCCGCCCGGACGGCCTCGACCAGCAGCGCCGGGCCGCTGTCCTTGAGCAGGAACCCGGCCGCGCCGCCGCGCAGCGCCTTGTAGACGTACTCGTCCATGTCGAAGGTGGTGACGATCACGACGCGGAGCGGGTCCGGCACGTCCGGGCCGGCGAGCAGCCGGGTCGCCTCCAGGCCGTCCATCCGCGGCATCCGGATGTCGAACAGGCACACGTCCGGGCGCAGCCGCCGGGCCAGCTCGACCGCCGCCGCGCCGTCGGCGGCCTCGCCGACCACCTCCAGGTCCGGCTGCGAGTCGATGATCATCCGGAAGCCGGTGCGGACCATCTCCTGGTCGTCGGCGATCAGTACGCGGATCGTCACGGCTGCGATTCTCTCAGCTCTCCACCACCGGGATCACCGCCACGACCTCCCAGCCGCCCTCCGGACGCGGACCCGCGTACAGCCGGCCGCCGATCGCGTCCACCCGCTCGGCCAGCCCGGCGAGCCCGAACCCCCCGGACGGCAGCCGCCGCCCGCGGCCCTGCCCGTCGTCCCGGACGGCCACCTCGACCGAGCCGTCCCCGAGCCGCGCCACCGACACCCGCACCACTGTCGCGTCGGCTGCGTGCTTGCGCGCGTTGGTCAGCGCCTCCTGGACGACCCGGTGCACCGAGGTGACCACCTCCGGCGGCAGCTCGCCCAGGTCGTCGGCGAGCGCGAGCGCGGCGGGCGGGGTGTCGCCGAAGCCGTCCACCAGGTCGGCGATCTGCGTCAGGTCCCCAACTGGACGCGTCGCGCCCGGCTCCGGCCCGCGGCCCGGCTCCTGCGCGTCCCGGAGCAGGCCGACCATCCGGCGCATCGACGTCAGCGCCTCGGTGCCCGCCTTCTCGATCTGCCCGAACATCCGGTCCAGCTGCTCGGGCGACTGCGCCGCCGCCCCCGAGGACGCCGCGAACCGCGCCGCCTGCGCCTGCACGACGATCCCGGTCACGTGGTGGGCGACGAAGTCGTGCAGGTCGCGGGCCAGCTCCAGCCGCTCGTCCCGGCGCGCGTCCGACAGCGCCCGGACGCGCCGCTCGTCCAGCGCCCGCAGGTACAGGCCGGTGCCGATCGCGATCGCGACCAGCACCGCCAGCGGCCCGGCGAAGAAGACCAGCATCATCTCCGAGCCGCGCAGCGGGACGACCACGACCGGCACGGCGACCAGCGTCGTCATCCCGACCAGCCGGTTCTGCGGGGCCGTCCAGACCATCCGGGCGACGAGCACGAGCAGCCCGGTCACCTCGACCAGCGCCGCCTGGTCACGGACGCCGGTGTGGACCGCCGCCAGCATCCAGGTCAGCAGCAGCGAGGACCCGGCGCTCACCGCGGCCCACTGCTCCAGCCGCCGCCGGGCCAGGCACGCGTAGGCGACGATGGCCGCCACGACGACCGTCGCCAGGTCCCATGGGCTGCCGTTCGAGTACGAGACGGCCAGGCAGAGCATCAGGTACAGCGCGGCGCAGCCCCAGGCCATCAGCCGGAACAGGCAGCCGCCGACGGACTGGACGCGCGCCAGCCCGTCCTTCGCGTCCTGCCGCGCGTCCGGCCTCGGGCCCGGCCCGAGGCCGCCCGGCCCGCCGCCGTCCGGCGCGCCGCCGCCCGGCGCGGACGTCGCGCCCCCCGAAGCGTTCATGCTCACCGAGGCTACGGCTTGGGGCCTATGCCGGGATCGACCATTCGGCCGATCCCCGCGTGTCCCTTACCGATCCTGCGTCCGATGTGCCGGAGCGGGCGGTTCGCGAAGCATGGAGGCATGGGTTTCAACGGCTTCTACCTCCTCTACGTCCCGATCGCCGTCGCGTTCGTCGCGTTCGTGGTCTACGGCGGGCTGGTCATGCCCGCCAAGGAGATGCGCGACTCGCTCCGGCACGACCGCCCGCGCGGCCCGGACACCCCGGACGCCCCGGACGCTGAGTTCTTCGAGCTCCAGCACGCCCGCTCCGACCGGAAGGCCGCCGCGTGAACACCGTCCCGCCGTCCGTCCTGAGCGGGACGGGCCTGGTCAAGGCGTTCGGCCCGACCGTCGCGCTCGGCGGGGTGGACCTCGCCGTCGGCCGCGCCGAGGCCGTCGCGATCATGGGCCCGTCCGGGTCCGGCAAGTCCACCCTGCTGCACTGCCTCGCCGGGATCATGCGCCCCGACCGGGGCGAGGTCCGGCTGCTCGGGGACCGGATCGACGACCTCGGCGAGCGCCGCCGCAGCGCGCTGCGCCGGTCCCGGTTCGGGTTCGTGTTCCAGTTCGGGCAGCTGCTTCCCGAGCTGCCCGCGGACGAGAACGTGGCGCTGCCGCTGATGCTCGGCGGCACCGCGCGCCGCGAGGCCGTGCAGGCGGCCCGCGGCTGGTTCGGGCCGCTCGGCCTGGCCGGGCTGGAGGGCCGCCGTCCCGGCGAGCTGTCCGGCGGGCAGGCGCAGCGCGTCGCGATCGCGCGCGCCCTGGCGCCGCGTCCGGCCGTGGTGTTCGCGGACGAGCCGACCGGCGCGCTCGACCAGGCCACCGGGCACGACACGATGCGGCTGCTGGTCGAGGCCACCAAGCACAACGGCGCGTCCCTGGTCGTCGTCACGCACGACCCGGCCGTGGCGGGCTGGTGCGACCGGACCGTGGAGGTCCGCGACGGCCGCCTGCTCACCCCGTTCCCCGGAGCCGCGTGATGCGCACGGTCTTCGAGCTGTCCTGGCGGCTGCTGCGCGGGGGCGGGCGGCGGGGGATGCTCGGCTCCCTGCTCACCCTCGCCGCCGTCGCCGTCTCGACCGGCCTGCTGCTGTTCGCGGTCGGCGCCAACCACGCGTTCGCCGCGCGGTCGGCGGCCGACGCCTGGCGGCATCCTGCCAAGACGCACGGCACCGCGACCGCGATCGAGGCGCTCAATACCGACTACGCGCGCGGACGCCAGATCACCGTGGTCGAGCTGGCCGCGCTGTCCGGCGACGCGCCCGTCCCGCCCGGCATGAAGCGCTTCCCGAAGCCGGGCGAGGTCTGGACGTCCCCGGCGCTCGCCTCGCTCATGCGGACGATGCCCGCCGACCAGCTCTCCCAGCGCTTCCCGTCCCGGACACCCACCGGGACGCTCGGCCGATCCGCCGTCGTCCACCCGGACGAGCTGGTCGCCGTCGTCGGGCGCGCCGCGTCCGACCCGGCCCTGTCGGCCGGACGGTCCGACACGATGATCGCGGACGGCGTCGCTTCGCCCACCCGGATCGACCGGTACGCGACCGGCTCGCAGTCGGCCACCGCGTTCGTCTACCAGGTGCTCGCGGCGATCGCCTCGGTGCTGATGGTCGTCCCGCTGCTGGTGTTCGGCGGGGCCGCGGCCCGGCTCACCGTCGCCCGCCGCGACCAGCGGCTCGCCGCGCTCCGGCTGGTCGGCGCGACGCCCGGGCAGGTCGTCGCGGTCACGGTCGCCGAGGCCGTGCTGACCGCCGCCGCCGGTGCCGTCCTCGGGACGGTCCTGTTCGCGGTCGCCATGCCCGCCCTCACGCAGATCCCGATCGCGGGCGGCACCTGGTACGCGTCCGACGTGTGGCCCGGTCTCTGGGTGCTGCCCGTGGTGCTCGCCGTGCCGGTCCTGGTCGGCATCAGCGCCGTCGCCGGGCTCCGCCGCGTCGTGGTCGGCCCGCTCGGCGTCGCGCGCCGCGAGACGCCGCCCGGGCTGCGGGCCGTCCGGCCGCTGGCCTTCCTGGCCATCGTGATCGCGTTCGGCTTCCTGGCCGGGGGCCTGACGTCCATGGGCAGGACGGGCCTGATCCTGCTGCTGGTCTTCCTCGCCCTGGCGTTCCTCGGCATCAACCTCGTCGGCCCCTGGATCGTCGCGATCATCGGACGGATCGCCGCCGGGACCGCGCGCGGCCCCGCCCGCCTCCTCGCCGGCCGCCGCCTGATGGACGACCCGCGCGCCGCCTGGCGCACCGTCGCGGGCGTCGCGCTGACCGGCTTTGTCGCGGGCTTCCTGGCGCTGCTGAACCCGTCGTCCGGGATGCTCGGACACGGTGCCGCCGCCGACCGGCTGGAGATCACCGTGCCCGAGGCGTCCGCGGCGACCTCCGCGGCCCAGGCCCGCGACCGGCTGCGCGCGCTGCCGGCGAAGGTCACGGTCGAGCGCGCTGCCAAGCCGTCCCACGGCGTGCGCGGCACGGACGGCGAGGGCAACGACGAGCCGGACGGCGGCGGGAACGACGAGCCGGACGGGACGGCGACCATCCGGGCCGTCGTGGACGGGGGCCGGGAGAACGTCGACCGCGCCCGGACGGCGCTGACCGGCCTCATCCCCGGCCACAACGCCACCACCGAGGCCGACTCCGACATCGGGTCCGCCCGGCTGCTGGCCGACCTGCGCACCGGCGCGCTGACCGTGCTCGCGGTCTCGTTCCTGATCGCGATCACCAGCGCGGGCATCACCGGCGCGTCCGCCGTCCTGGACCGCCGCCAGACCTACGCGATGCTCCGCCTCGCCGGGACCCCGCTCGACGTCCTCGACAAGGCCCGCCGCCAGGAGACCCTGATCCCGCTCCTGGTCATGGGCGGCGGTTCGCTGGCGACCGGCCTGTTCTTCGCCACCCCGTTCGCGATGGGCTTCGGCTCCACCGGAGCCCTGACCCTGGTGGCGTTCGTGACGCTCGGCTTCGGCGGGATCCTTGCCGCGAGCGCCCTCAGCCGACCCCTTTTGAGAGCCGTCACGACCAACCCCGCTCCGCGCCCGGACTGAGGCCCGGAAATGTCGTAGGCGCTGCATAGAGTTTGGGCTGTGACGTGGGGGAACGCCGCTGAACCCGTCGAGTTCGCGGTGCGTGTCCACGGGGTGTCCGGTGGGCTTGGGAAGGGGTCGGAATGGACTACGTGAACGGGTTTTCTCGGCACCTTTCCCGGGCGAGCCTGAACGGGCCCGCCGAGCGGACGATCGTGGAGCCGTGGCTCAGCGAGCTGACCCGGCTCCCGCTCAACACCTACCCCGAGGAGGCGGACGGTCAGGTCGTCGCGCTCCGCCGGGACCTGCGGCCCCTGGAGCGGCGCGCGGTGGCCTGACCGTCCGGCCCGCCCCGGTCTCCGGGCTCACAGCTCGGCCGTGTCGCCCGGGGCGAGCAGCGTGAGGCGGTCGGAGAGGCCCGCCTCGGCGAAGGCCTTGGCGAGCACGTCGCCGCCCTCGGTGAAGTGCGCCCAGCTGTCGAAGTGCAGCGGGACGGCGTGCCGGGCGCCCAGGATGCGGGTGGCCTCGGCGGCGCCCGCGCTGTCCAGGGTCAGCAGCGCGCCGTCGAACAGCGGCGTCCGGGCCGCGCCCGCGAACAGCACCGCGACGTCGATCGCGGGGAAGCGCTCCTTGACCTCGCGGACGACGTCGAGCGAGGCGTTGTCGCCGCTGACGTAGACCGTGGGCAAGTCGTCGGCGGTGAGCACGAAGCCCGCGACCTCGCCGGTGACCGGCTCGGCGCCCTCGGGGCCGTGCAGCGCGGGCACGCGGGTGACGCGCAGCGTCCGGCCGCCCGGGCGGGGGATGTCGTGGTGCTCCCAGAGCGGCACCGGGGTCGCGCCGATCCGCTCCGCGCCCGCGACCGTGGTCAGGACGAGCGGCACCCGGCCCAGGAAGGCGCGGCCGGCCTCGTCCAGGTTGTCGGGGTGCTGGTCGTGCGAGAGCAGGACGGCGTCGATCGGCTCCACCTCGTCCGGGGTGAGCGCGGTGGGCGCGGTCTTGGTCAGCTTGCGGTCCGGCCCGATCGGGTAGTCGCGGGGCGCGTCGAAGGCCGGGTCGGTGAGCAGCCGGAGGCCGCCGAGCTCGATGATCGCGGTGGGGCCGCCGAGGGCCGTGATGGAGATCGTCATGCCGAGGATCATGCCTTTCTCCAGGTCGGCGGGGGAGTGGCGAGAAAGTCACCGTGCGATAGATTCCAGCCATGCGTGATCCACGGACGGTCGCGGTGCTGCTCTTCGACTCCGCGCCGATGTTCGAGACCAGCGTGCCGCTCAGCGTCTTCGGCGGTGGCGGCACGCCGTTCCAGGTGCGGGCCGTCGCCGCCGAGCCCGGCCCGCTCCGCACGTCGGCGGGCCTGGTGCTGCACGCCCCGCACGGCCTGGACGCGCTGGACGGCGCGGGCATGGTGGTCGTCCCGAGCTGGCGGCTCGGCGACGAGGACCCGCCGGAACCCGCCCTCGAAGCGCTGCGCGCCGCGCACGCCGGCGGCGCGACCGTCGTCGGGCTGTGCCGGGGCGCGTTCGTCCTGGCGGCGGCCGGGCTGCTGGACGGGCGCCGCGCCACCACGCACTGGCGGTTCGCGCCCGCGCTCGCCGAGCGCTACCCGGACGTCCGCGTCGATCCGGCCGTGTTGTTCGTGGACGAGGGGACGATCGTCACCTCGGCGGGCACGGCCGCGGGGATCGACGCGTGCCTCCACCTCGTCCGGCGCGAGGTGGGGGCGCGGACGGCCGGGGCCATCGCGCGCCGGATGGTCGTCCCGCCGCAGCGCTCGGGCGGCCAGGCCCAGTACATCGAGCGGCCCGTCCCGGAGGCGGGCATGGACGACCCGCTGGCGCCCGTCCTGGAGCACGCCGTCCGCAACCTGCACGACCCGGAACTCGGCGTCGATGCCCTCGCCAATCGCGCGCACATGAGCCGTCGCAGCTTCGACCGCCGTTTCCGGGAGGCGACAGGGACATCGCCCTTGCAATGGCTGCTGGCCCAACGCGTCCTGCATGCGCAGCGGCTCCTGGAGAGCAGCGACCAGCCGATCGACGCGATCGCCCGCCAGGTCGGCTTCGCCAACGGGGTCGCGCTGCGCCCGCACTTCCGGCGCGTCGTCGGCGTGGCGCCCCAGCCCTACCGCGACACCTTCCGCACCCCCGCCTGACCTAAAGGAACGACCCCGCAGCGCCGCTGCGGGGTCGTTCGCTATGGCTTGGGGTCAGGCGCGCTTGGCACCGATGCTCGCCATCATTTCGGCCCAGGTCTTGTGCATCTCGCGCTGCCAGTACGGCCAGCTGTGCGAGCCCGCGCCGTAGAAGTCGGTCTGCACCGGCACACCCGACTTCCGGGCGGACGAGACGAAGTCGCCGGACGAGCGCAGGACCTGGGTCTCGCTGAGGTAGCCGATGTCCCAGGGGGCCTTGCCGGGCTTGTCCAGCGGGCCCTTGCTGCCGTTGCCGGCGGACACGAACAGCGTCGTGCCGCGCAGCCGCCGCGCCAGGGACGCCGGGTCGTGCGCGGCCCAGTTGGAGCGGGCCGTCCACGGGTCGCCCCAGATGTCCATCGGGTTGGTGCCGGGACGGGTGTTGATGTACATGAGCAGCGCCGGGATGCCGGGCGACAGCATCGACAGCACGCCGCTGTAGGACGCCGCGTACCGGAACATGCCCGGGTGCCGGGCCGCGTAGGTGACCGCGCCCTGCGCGCCGGACGAGATGCCCATGACCGCCCGGGACGAGCCCGCGTGCAGGTTCCGCTCGACGAGCTGGCGGACCTCGGCGGTGTGGAAGGTCTCCCAGCGGGGGCTGCCGCCGCGCCCGCCGTTGTACCAGTCGGTGTAGGACCCGTTCGAGCCCTCGGGCATCACCACGATCACGCCCCACTGGCGGGCGACCTTGGCGATGTCGGTGCTGCGCGTCCAGGAGACGTAGGTGTCGTTGCCGCCGTGCAGCGCGTACAGCGCCGGCCACTCCTGCGTCGACTTGGACTTCCAGCCGTTCGGCACGAGCACGCGGACCTTGCGGACGGAGGCGAGCGCGGGCGACTTGACGCTGAGGTCGACCTGGTTCTTGCCCGCCCACTTCGCGGCGGTCACCACGGCTCCGTCGTCGGCCGCCTGCCAGTTCTTCAGGCCGCCGTTGCCGCCGCCGGGCGGGTTGGTCGGAAGCCAGGTCGGCGTCGGGCCGGGGGAGCCCGTCGGGTTGGCGGTGGGCAGCTTGGAGACCTTGCCCTGCGCGGGGGACGGCAGGCCCGACGACTTGACGGGCTTGGGGTCGCCCGCGGCGGCCTGCTCGGCCATCGGCGCGGTGCCGGCGGCGGGCTGGGACCCGCCGGAGCCGTCCCACGGGATCAGCACGAGAGCGGTCGGCACGGCGGCGACGACGGCCACCGCGGTCACGGCCAGCTTGCGTTCGGTCCTCTTGCGCACGTTCGCCCCTTCAGTCGCGAACGTCACGGTAGTAAAAGAAGATCTCCTTCGGACAGTTTTATCAGCAAACGTTAAGAATTTGGGATCTCAATATGTGGGATGTGTTTCTCATAGTGTGAGAAGGGTGAGTTAGGGTCGGGGCGTCCGCTCCAGCATGAAGAGGTGATCCGGATGTCCGTTTACACCCATGGCCACCACCCGACCGTGCTCAGCTCGCACACCTGGCGCACCATCGAGAACTCCGCCGCCTACCTGGCCGGACATCTGCGTCCCGGGGCCGCGCTCCTGGACGTCGGCTGCGGCCCCGGGACGATCACCACCGAGTTCGCCGCGCGGGTCGCCCCCGGCCGGGTCGTCGGGGTGGACGCGGCGGAGGACGTGCTCGCGCAGGCCCGCGCGCACGCCGCCGAGCGTGACGCACGCAACATCGAGTTCGCGGTCGCGGACGTCCACGATCTGGACTTTCCGGACGACACGTTCGACGTCGTCCACGCGCACCAGGTGCTCCAGCACATCGCCGACCCGGTCCGCGCGCTGGCGGAGATGCGCCGCGTGTGCAAGCCCGGCGGGATCGTCGCCTCGCGCGAGGCCGACTTCGGCAGCTTCACCTGGTACCCGCAGCCGCCCGGCATGGACGACTGGCTGCCCGTTTACTACAAGATCGCGCGCGGCAACGGCGGCGAGCCCGAGGCCGGGCGCCGCCTGGTCTCCTGGGCGCGCGAGGCGGGCTTCACCGACGTCGCGTTCAGCTCGTCGGTGTGGGCGTTCGCGACCCCGGCGGAACGCGAGTGGTGGAGCGGGACGTGGGGCGGCCGCATGGTCCGGTCGAACGTAGCCGACCAGGCCGTCGCGAAGGGCCACGCCACCCGCGACGACCTGGAGCGCATCCACCGGGGCTGGCTGGAGTGGGCCGCCGCGCCGGACGGTGTCTTCACCGCCCAGCACGGCGAGATCCTCTGCCGCGCCTGACCTCTGCCCCTGTTGGAAGGGCCTGCCTTAGAAGGGGTCGGTCAGCTCGCCGAGCTTGTCGGTGAGCTGGAGGTTGTGCGAGTAGTCGACCGGGACGGTGACCACCGAGACGCCGTCGTCGGCGAGCGCCTTGCGCAGCGTGGGCAGCAGCTCGTCCGCCGAGGTCACCCGGTAGCCGTGCGCGCCGAAGCTCTCCGCGTAGGTGACGAAGTCGGGGTTGCCGAACCGGATGTTGGAGCTGCGTCCCATCTCCAGGTCCATCTTCCACTCGATCAGCCCGTACGCGTCGTCCTCCCAGATGAGGACGGTGATCGGGATGTTCTCGCGGACGGCGGTCTCCAGCTCCTGCGAGTTCATCAGGAACGCGCCGTCCCCGGTGGCGGCCAGCACCTTCCGGTCCGGGTGCGCGAGCTTGGCGGCGAGCGCGCCCGGCACCGAGAAGCCCATGGACGACAGCCCGTTGGACACCAGCAGCGTGTTCGGCTCGTAGGTCGGGTACATCCGCGCCATCCACATCTTCACCGCGCCGGTGTCGGCGAGCACGATGTCGTGGCGGCCCATGGCCTCGCGGACGTCGGCGACGATCCGGCGCGGGGACAGCGGGAAGCCGTCCTCGGCGCGGCCCTGCGCCAGCTCGTCGCGCATCAGCTCGCGGATGCGGCGGCCCGTCCCGTTGACGTCCCAGCGGCGGTGCACCGCGTCGCCGAGCGCGCGCAGCGAGCGCGAGATGTCGCCCTGGATGCCGACCTCGACCGGGTAGTGGTCGTCCACCTCGGCGGGCATCGCGTGGATGTGCACGATCTTCTTGTCGGCGTGCGGGTTGACCTTGACCGGGTCGAACTCCTGCAGCTCGTAGCCGACCGCGATCAGCACGTCCGCCTCGTCGAAGCCGAAGTTGACGTAGTCGTGCCGCATGAACCCGACCGCGCCGAGCGCGTTGCGGTGGTCGTCCGGGAAGACGCCCTTGCCGTTGAACGTGGTCGCGACGGGCAGCCCCAGCTTCTCCGAGAAGTGCACCAGCGCCTCGCTCGCGTGCGCGCGCGTCGCGCCGTGGCCCGCGAGGACGATCGGCTGCCTCGCCATCGCCAGCACGTCGGCGGCCCGCGCGATCTGCGACGCGGACGGCTCCTGCGGCTGGACGACGTTCACCCGCAGCGGCTTCAGGTCCGGCGACACCGGCGCCGACTCGACGTCCTCGGGGATCGCCAGGTACACCGCGCCGGGCCGCTCGGTCTGCGCGGTCTTGAACGCCTTGCGGACCATCTCCGGCAGCGCCTCGGGCGTCGGCGCGAGCTCGGACCACTTGGTGATCGGGCGGAACAGCGACACCAGGTCGACGATCTGGTGCGACTCCTTGTAGATCCGGTCCAGCCCGACCTGCGCGGAGATCGCGACGACCGGGGTGGAGTTGGTCTGCGCGTCGGCGACGCCGAGCTGCAGGTTGATCGCGCCCGGGCCGAGCGTCGCGGAGGCGACCCCGGCCTTGCCGGTGAGCCGGCCGTAGATCTCCGCCATGAACGCCGCGCCCTGCTCGTGGCGGACGAGGACGTAGCGGATGGACGAGTCGTCCAGGGCCTGGACGAAATGGATGTTCTCCTCGCCCGGGATGCCGAAGACGTACTCGACGCCCTCGGCCTCCAGGGTGCGGACCAGCAGTTTCGCGGCGTCCGCCTGCGTGGACATTGCCTGTCCTTCTTCCTGCGGTGAAGTCTGGGTGATGGCTAGAGCATCCTTCACCCCCGCGGCATTTCCCGCTGTGGCCAACCTCACCCGGCGGCGTGTCGCACGCTTCCCCGCGTCGCCCGTCGCCCGCCTCGCCTCGCGCCGCGCGCCGGGCGTCAGCCGAGGACGAGGTCGCGGACGGCGCGCAGGGTCGGCTCGTCCCGGACGCCCGCGAGGAGCAGCGTCGTGACCGGGCTGTTCCGCCACAGTTCGAGCCGCTCCTTGATCCGCCCGATCGGGCCGAGCAGCGAGATCGAGTCGGCCAGCTCGTCCGGGACGGCCCGGACCGCCTCCTCGCGGCGTCCGGCGAGGAACAGCTCCTGCACGTGCGCGGCCTGTTCGGCGTAACCGAGGCGGCCGATCAGGTCGAGGTGGAAGTTGCGGTCCTTGGCCCCCATCCCGCCGATGTAGAAGGCGAGCGGGATCTTGGCGAACTCCAGCGCCGACGCGAGGTCGTCGGTGACGATCGTGGTGACGGTCGCGGCGATCTCGAAGCCCGCCGGGCGGCCCGCCAGCGACGCCCCGAACAGCGCGTCGATCTGCGTCGGGTCCACGAACAGCGGCAGCCAGCCCTGGGTGGTCTCGGCGGCGAGCGCGATGTTCTTCGGCCCCTCAGCGCCCAGGTAGACCGGGATCTCCGGACGCGCCGGATGCACGATCGACTTCAGCGGCTTGCCCAGGCCCGTCCCGCCCGGGTAGGGCAGCGGGTAGTGCGGGCCCGCGCTGGTGACGGGCGCCTCGCGCCGCCACACCTGCCGCATGATGTCCAGGTACTCGCGGGTGCGCGCGAGCGGCTTGGGGAACGGCACCCCGTACCAGCCCTCGACGACCTGCGGCCCGGACGCCCCGACGCCGAGGATCATCCGCCCGCCGGACAGCGCGTCCAGGGTGAGGGCGTGCATCGCGGTCGCGACGGGCGTGCGCGCGGACAGCTGCGCGACGGCGGTGCCGAGCTTGATCCGGGACGTCCGGGCGGCGTACCAGGCGAGCGGGGTGAACGCGTCCGAGCCGTACGCCTCCGCGGTGAACACCGCGTGGTAGCCGAGCCGTTCCGCCGCGACGACCGTCTCGGTCTGGTCGTCCGGGTCGCGTTGCCAGTAGCCGACGTTGATACCGAGCTTCAGGTCCGCGGTCACGGTGGCACCTTCCGTAGGGGCCCGGGAGGCCGTAGGGGCCGGGAGGCCGTTGGGGGCACCGCGATACTAGAACACGTTCTATTTCGCTCGGTAGGGCCGGCGGGCCGCGCGTGCGGCCGCGCCGACCCGGATGGGGTCAGCTCCCGCGGTGGGCTGGCGGATCAGGTGCCGGGCGGGGTCTGGGCCCGTGGGGGTGCGTGGTCTGGGTGGGCAGGGCTCTGGACGGGTGGGGTCATGCCGGGCGGACGGACCTGGTCAGAGCTCGTACACGCGGTCGAGCATCGCGTGCCACTGGGCGGAGGCCAGCAGCAGCGCGGGGCCGCGCGGGTCCTTGGAGTCGCGCACGGCGCGGCGCGCCCCAGGGAGGGCGGCCACCTCGACGCACTGGTCGCCGCTGCCGCTGTGGGACGACTTGGTCCACAGCGCCGTGTCGAGCTCGGTCCGGGTGTCTACGGGGTCTGGGTTCACGTGCTGCTCCTTGCTGAGTCGGCGACGAGGCGCGCGGACTCCTCCGGAGGGAGGGCCGCCTCGGCGATCCGCTGGAAGCGTTCCCCGTGACTGGCTATTTCCGCGACGCTTTCCACGTAAACGTCGCCCATCGTGCCCTCCACGTAGGCGATATCGGGGTCGGCGGGGTGCGGGAACGACAGCATCGTGAACCTGCCGTCGAGTCCGGCGTGCTCACGCACGGCGAACGGCAGTATCTGGATGGTGATCCGGTCGTGCGCGGCAAGCTCGGCGAGATGTCCGAGCTGCTCCGCCAGCACCCGCGGCCCGCCGATCGGACGGCGCAGGACCGCCTCGTCCACCACCATGTGCACGCTCGGCGCGTCCGGCCGGTCGAGCAGCGCCTGCCGGGCGCGGCGCGCGTCGAGCCGCCGCTCCACGTCCTCCGGCGCGGGCAGCATCCGGCCCGCCGTGATCACGGCCCGCGCGTAGTCCTCGGTCTGGAGCAGGCCGTGCACGAGCTGCGGGTCCCAGGACCGGATCAGCGAGGCCTCGTGCTCCATCGCCACGTAGCTGCCGGTGAACACGTCGGAGTAGGCCGTCCACCAGCCGCGCCGGGACGCCGCCGACGCCAGGTTGGACAGCGCGTCCCGCTCCGGGCTCGGCACCCCGTACAGGTCGAGGAACCGCTCGATGTCCTGGGCCTTCGGCCGGGTCTGCGCGGTCTCCAGGCGGGACACCGTCGCGCGCGACATGCTCAGCTGGTCGGCGACCTGCTGCAAGGTGAGGCCGCGTCGCTCGCGGAGCGTCCGCAGCTCGCGCGCCAGCCTCCGGGCGCGGACGGTGGGCCGGTAACTCATGGCAGGGGAGTCTTGCCCCTCGCATCCGCTCCCACAACGGAAATGGCCAACCCGGTAGAGCAATCTGGCCAACGGTGTTGCGGCGCTGAGATTCTCACGCGATTCTGAGGATCGTGACCGCTCGGTGTCGTAACGTGACAACAGACTGACCGTGCGGGCAGCGGCCGGTACCACGCGCCCCCCGCGCCGCCGCCCAGGGAGGGAACCCCGTGACCACCTCTCCAGACCTCGGAGACGCAGTGGACGAACCGCTCGCCGGCTCTCACCGCCGCCTGGCTCTGGTGCCGCCGCCCGGCGGCGAGGGCGCACGCCAGGGCCGCGTGTGGGCGCTCCCCGGCGGCCCCGCCGGGCCCGGCTACGCCCGGGCCGCGCTCCGCAAGGCGCTGACCGCGCTGGGCGCCGACCCCACCCGCGTCTCCGACGCGCAGCTCATGGTCAGCGAGCTGGCCACCAACGCCCACCAGCACGCCGGCGACCACGGCCCGCACGAGCTGTGGGTCTACCTCGCCGACGCGCCGGGCCGCGGCCGCGAGGCCCGCTGCGCGGTCTTCGACCGGCTCGCCTGCGACCTGCCCGGCTACTCCTGGACGTCCGGCGACTGCGGCCGCGGGCTCTCGATCGTCCGCGAGCTGTCCGCGGGCCGCTGGGGCATGATCCGCACCATCTCCCGGCTCGGCCCGCCGTCCCAGGGCAAGGCCGTCTGGTTCGCCGTCCCGCTGTGACCGCGCCGCTGTGACCGCCCCCGCTGTGACCGTCCCGCTGTGACCGCCCCGCTCTGATCGCCCCGCCGGATCAGAGCCGGGCCTTGCGGACGCGGCGGGCCCTCAACCCGAGGTGCCGCCGCATGGCCTTGGCGCTGCCGCCTGGGAACGCCACGCCCGCCGACACCAGGTGGCGCCGCGCGCGGTCGAAGTCGCCCGCGTAGTAGAACGCCTCGCCGAACATCCGGTGCGCCAGCGGATCGCGCGGATGCGGCCGGGACGCCTCGACCCACCTGTCCGCGGCGTCCGCGATCGCGCCGTGCACGTCCGGCTCGCTGATGTAGGTGAGCCAGGCCATGCCGTTCTCGGGGTGCCGGTCGAGCTCCACGGCGATCTCGGTGTGCGCCTCGGCGATCAGAGCCACGCGCGCGTCGCCCGGATCGGCGTCCGCGACGGCCCGTTCGGCGAACGCGAGCGCCTCGGCGTCCGTCCCCCACCACTTGCGGCAGAGCGCCTGCAACCGGCTGCGGTGCAAGGCGTACACGTCCGGGCCTCGCCGGACCGCCTCGTCCCAGAGCCGGTCGATTTCGGGACGGCCGAGCTGGAGCCCGATCGCGTGCCGCTGGAGGCGGTCCCAGGGCGCGGGATCGTCCGGCAGGAGTTCGGCGGCGCGGTACAGCGGCTCGCCGGCCTGGGCCAGAAGCCGCCAGAACGCATGGAACCGGACGGCTTCCAGATCCTCCGCGTGCGCGCCGGTCCTGGCGTTCCACGCCTGCGCGATGCGCGTGGCGCCGAGCCAGAGCTGCACGTCCGGATCGTCCGGGCGGGCGTCGGCCATCCGCACGAGGGCGTCCACGTGCGGCACGGCCGCCGCGCCGAGCCGGTCGGCCGCCAGGCAGCGCTCCTCGCCGTTGTCGCGCGTCCCGGCGAGCAGCGCGAGACCGGCGTCGAGATCGCCGGACCGCACGCGCGGCATCGCGGACGTCAGCGCGGCGAGGTTGTGATCGTGGTCGGCGACGTCCTTGGCGAACCTGCCCGGCTTCGTCTGCGGGACGACCGCCTCGTAAGGCTCGGCGCTCGGCGGTTCCGGTATCTGCGCTGCGTCCCTGGCGGGCTGCCATGAGACGCGGTCGGCGTCCACGTGGGCGTCGATCTCGGCGATCAGGCGCTCCGCCTCCGACCAGCGGCCCGGCTCCAGGGTGATCACGATGCCGTCCGGCCCGTAGAGGACGCGGGCGCCGTCCGGCCAGGCGAGCACGGCCGCGCACTCGTCGTACCGGATGGTCGCGGGGGTCGGCCCGTACATCTTCGTGACACCGGACGCCCCGGCGATCAGTACCTCCCCGCTCTTCTCGTACGGCGAGTGGACGCGCCCGGCGACCGCGCGGGTCGAAGCGGTCGGCGCGGGACGGTACCGGCCGTCCGGGCAGCCGACTCCGTGCGGGAGCATCAGCAGCGCGGAGTCCATCGCCGCCTGCGCCACCTTGGCGACCTCTTCGGCGGTGACCGCGCCGAGCCGCTCGCGCGCTTCGGCGGACGTGCGCTGCGTCGCCCCGATCAGTTCGAGGAGGCACCGGCCGCTCACGTGGCTCTCGGCCTCCGGACGAGCGGCCTGCAGCTCGGTCACCGCGCGGCCGAGGTCGGCCTCGTCGAAGCGGCCTTCGGCCAGCGCGTCCAGCTCGGCGAGGAACGCTTCGACGAGTTCCGGCAGCACCTCGTCGAGACCGTCCGCGAATGCGATGATCGCGGCGCTGCCGGGCCCGGTGCGCTGGAACTCGGCCTGCGGCGTGTAGCTGAGCGCGCGGTCCAGCCGCAGCGCCCGGTGCAACCGGCTCAGCAGCAGCTCCCGGTACACGCGCGCGGCAGGACCGGCGGGCACGACCCCGCTGAACCCGACACCGTTGACGCGCTCCTGGAAGTACGTGCGGCCATTGGTCAGGTCGTCCGACTCGGGCACCGGGATGCGCGGACCGTCCGGCAGATCAAGGCGCAACCCCTCGGGCGGCGGACCGCCGACGATGCCGAGCGCCACGTTGCCCCGGGTGAACCGCGAGGCGGCCCACCCCGCAACGTTCTCACCGGTCAGCCCGGGGACGCCCAGCTCGGGGTAGCCGACCAGGCCCAGCCCGGACGGCCCGTACCGCCAGCGCGCCAGCGTCTCGACAACGCCGAAGGCGCGCTGGTCCTCCTCGGTGCGGACGATGCGCTTCTCGTCGTCCAGGCGGTCGAGCGGCAGGTCGCGCAGCGCCGCGCACACGCCGGTGAGGAACCCGGCCACCTCGTCCGGCGTCCCGTGCGAGACGAACCTGGTGCTGAACGGGCCGACCGCGCCGTTGTAGTGCCGGTCCTCGCGTCCGAGCCGGTGCAGCGCCAGATGCTCGACCATGTGCGTGATCCCGGCGCGCGCGAGCGGCTCGTCCACCCGGCCGGCGCGGAAGACCAGCGCGGCCGAGTACCCGCCGGAGCCGTCGCCGGGGCTCCAGAAGACCGGCACCCCGTCGATCTCCGCACGTGTTGCGTCCACCACACCTCATCTACGATCACGCCGTGGTCCCATCGGTGGCATATGAATACCAGCGCCCCTTTCGTCCTTCCAGGCGCGTCTATTACGTTCCGGCAGCGGTTCTCGGGCTGTTCGTCGCCGTCTGCGCTGTCTTCGCGCTGACGCACATGGCCCTGTTCACAGCCGCCTCGCTCGACGCCGTCTACGCGCGTGACGAGGCGGACGGCCGGGCCTCGCTCTACGTGACCAAGGGGCTGCGGTACACGGTCTACGTCGAGGAGTCGATGGCGTCGCCGTCCGCCCTTTCGCTCACCGGCGCGAGCGGCGTGACGACGCCCCTGAAGGTCGATGCGAAGCGGCACGGGGACGGCGAGCGCCTCGAAGAGCGAGGACGGACGTACCGGTGGGTCGGCGCGTTCACGTCGCCTGCCGACGGGCTCGCGGCGGTCAACGCCGAGCCCGGCGGCGCGGCGCTGCGGGTGCAGGTGGACGCGCCGGGCTTCGGGACGTCCGCGGCGCTCGTCCTGGTTTCGCCGCTGGTGCTCCTCGCCTGCCTCGTGTGGGAGTGGTGGATCTTCCGCGGCCGGAGGCGGACCAAGGGGTACTGGACGCGGCGCCCGTCCGCCGGGGCCTGGAGGGCGACGCGGAAGAAGCGGGCCGAGCTGGCGCGCGAGGCGCTGGCCGGACGCTGGCCGGACGGCACCGCGCTCGCCAACGGAACGCTCCTGGCCAGCGCGTCCGGCACGTCGGCGGAGGGAGCGCGGGAGAGGCTGGCTCGGGTCGGGCGTCCGGATGTCTCGGATGCGCGGGTCCGTAAAGCGGAAGGCGGCTGGCTGGTCGAGTTCCCCGAGTATGAGGTCGCCGTGTTCGTCGCCGCGGGCGAGGCCAAGTCCAGGGACTGCGCCGACGTGATGCGGTGCGCGGTGGCGAAGTTCGATCTGGACGCGCGGAACCCCGTCCTCACACGGGCGTGAGCCGCACCGGTCCGGGGCGGGGACAGGTCATGGCTTGGGCGTAAGCAGGGGGTATGTCATCCTGTCTGGGCGACGGACCGCGAGGAACCCGGTGGGAATCCGGGACTGTGCCCGCAACTGTGAACCAGGATGACTGGTGAGTCAGGAACTCCGGGCGTCGCCACCGACCGCCAACCACGGGCGTGGACACCCGAGGGAAGGGACTTCGAGGCATGCCCTCACTGATGCGCCGATGACGCGCGGCTCCGCCGTCCGGTACCCGTTCTCCGCCGTCGTCGGAATGGACGACCTCAAGCTCGCCCTCCTCGTCAACGCCGTCTCGCCCGCCGTGGGCGGGGTGCTCGTCCGGGGGGAGAAGGGCACCGCGAAGTCCACGATCGTGCGGGCGCTCGCGGCGCTGCTGCCCGCGGTCGAGGTCGTGCCCGGGTGCCGCTTCTCGTGCGACCCGAAGGACCCCGACCCGCGCTGCCCGGACGGCCCGCACGCCGCCGCGACCGGGCAGCCCCGGGAGGCGCGGCTCGTCGAGCTGCCCGTCGGCGCGTCCGAGGACCGGCTCACCGGGTCGCTCGACATCGAGCGCGCGCTGACCGAGGGCGTGAAGGCGTTCGAGCCCGGCCTGCTCGCCGCCGCGCACCGCGGCGTGCTGTACGTGGACGAGGTCAACCTGCTGCACGACCACCTGGTCGACCTGCTGCTCGACGCCGCCGCGATGGGCGAGTCGTACGTCGAGCGCGAGGGCGTGTCGGTGCGGCACGCGGCCCGGTTCCTGCTGGTCGGGACGATGAACCCGGAGGAGGGCGAGCTGCGCCCGCAGCTGCTCGACCGGTTCGGGCTGACCGTGGAGGTCGCCGCGACCCGCGATCCGGCCGAGCGCGCCGAGGTCGTCCGGCGGCGGCTGCGGTTCGAGGAGGACCCGGCCGGGTTCGCCGCCGGATGGGTGGAGGCCGAGGCCGACCTCGCCTTCCGGATCACCGCCGCCCGCGCGAAGCTGCCGGACGTCGAGCTGACCGACGCCGCGCTGCGCCAGATCACCGCGGTGTGCGCCGCGTTCGAGGTGGACGGCCTGCGCGCCGACCTCGTCACCGCGCGGACCGCGATGGCGCTCGCCGCGTGGAACGGCCGCACGACCGTGACGTCCGACGACGTCCGGACAGCCGCCCGGCTCGCGCTGCCGCACCGCCGCCGCCGCGACCCGTTCGACGCGCCCGGCCTGGACGAGCAGCGTTTGGACGACGTCCTCGACCAGCACGGCGACGACCCCGAGCCCCCGGACGACGACGGCCCCGGCGGCACGCCCCCGAACGACGACGGACCGGGCGGCGCGCCCGAGTCCGCGGATGGGGAGGGCATCGACGCATCGGGCGGGGGCGGTTCGTCCAACAAGCAGCAGGAGGCTGCGGGTGGCGGCGGCGAGCAGGAGGCCGCTCAGCCTGGCGCGACGTACAAGCCGCGCCTGTTCACCGTGCCCGGCACCGGGACGGGCGCGCCGGGACGCAGGTCCAAGGCGCGCAGCCCGTTCGGACGCGTCGCGGGGGCGCGTCCGGGCGCGCGAGGCGTCCACCTGACCGCGACGCTGAGGGCCGCCGCGCCGCACCAGAAGGCCCGAGGGCGGTCCGGACCCGGCCTGCTCGTCACACCCGAAGACCTGCGCGAGGCCGTCCGGGACGGACGCGAAGGCAACCTCGTCCTGTTCCTCGTGGACGCGTCGGGCTCGATGGCCGCGCGGCAGCGGATGCGGGCGGTCAAGGGCGCGGTGCTCAGCCTGCTCCTGGACGCCTACCAGCGCCGCGACAAGATCGGCCTGATCACCTTCCGGGGGAGGGACGCCGAGCTGGCGCTGCCGCCGACGTCCTCGGTGGACGCGGGCGCGCGCCGGCTGGAGCGGCTGCCGACCGGCGGCCGGACGCCGCTCGCCGCCGGGCTGCTGCGCGCCGCCGAGGTGCTGCGGGTGGAGCGGCTGCGCGACCCGGCGCGGCGTCCGCTGCTGGTGCTGGTCACCGACGGCCGCGCCACGCACGGCGACGACCCGATGCGCGCTGCGGCGCTGCTCGCGGACGTCGCGGCGGTCGTCGTGGACTGCGAGTCCGGCCCGGTGCGGCTCGGCCTCGCCGGACGGCTCGGAGAACGGCTGGGCGGCGAGGTCGTCCGGCTGGAGGACCTGGGGGCCGACTCCCTCGCCGGGGTCGTCCGCGACGCGAGGAAGGTGGCCTGACGATGCCGCAGGGCAAGCCCGAGTACGTCCCGGAGGACGGCCTGACCACCCGCGAGCGCCGCAACCGGCCACTGCTGATCGTGCACACCGGTCCCGGCAAGGGCAAGTCGACGGCCGCGTTCGGGCTCGCGCTGCGCGCCTGGAACCAGGGCTGGCCGATCGGGGTGTTCCAGTTCGTGAAGTCGGCGAAGTGGCGCATCGGCGAGGAGACCGCGCTGAAGGCGCTCGGCGAGAGCGGGCAGGGCGGGACGGTCGCCTGGAACAAGATGGGCGAGGGCTGGTCCTGGATCCAGCGCGCGGGCACCGAGGCCGACCACGCCGCGGACGCGCGCGAGGGCTGGGAGCAGATCAAGCGCGACCTCGCCGCCGAGACCTACCGGTTCTACGTGCTGGACGAGTTCACCTACCCGATGAAGTGGGGCTGGGTGGACGTGGACGACGTGCTCGCCGCGCTCAAGGACCGGCCGGGGAACCAGCACGTCGTGATCACCGGCCGGGACGCCGACCCGCGGCTGCTGGAGGCCGCCGACCTGGTCACCGAGATGACCAAGGTCAGGCACCCGATGGACCGGGGCCAGAAGGGCCAGAAGGGCATCGAGTGGTAGCGCTTCCCCGGCTGGTCGTCGCCGCGCCTGCCTCCGGAAGCGGCAAGACGACCGTCGCGACCGGGCTGATGGCGGCGCTGGCCGCGCGCGGCCTCGCCGTGTCGCCGCACAAGGTCGGTCCGGACTACATCGACCCCGGCTACCACGGCCTCGCCACCGGACGTCCCGGGCGCAACCTCGACCCGTGGCTGACCTCGGAGGCGCTGGTCACGCCGCTGCTGCTGCACGGCGCGCGCGGTGCGGACATCGCGGTCGTCGAGGGCGTCATGGGGCTGTTCGACGGCGCGGCGAAGGCGGGTCCGGGCGGCTCGTCCGGCGGCGACTACGCGTCGACCGCGCACGTCGCGGCGCTGATCGACGCGCCCGTGGTGCTGGTCGTGGACGCGTCGGCGGCGAGCCGCTCGGTCGCCGCGCTCGTGCACGGGTTCCGGTCGTTCGGCGACGTCCGCTTCGGCGGCGTCATCCTGAACCGCGTCGGCTCGGAGGCGCACGCCGCGCTGTGCCGGGACGCGATCGAGGAGACCGGCGTCCCCGTCCTGGGCGCGCTGCCGAGGACGGACGACATCGCCAAGCCGTCCCGCCACCTCGGCCTCGTCCCGGCGGCGGAACGGCATGCCGAGGCCGTCGAGACCGTCCGCCGCCTGGGTGACCTGGTCGCACGCCACTGCGACCTCGAAGCCCTCATGTCCCTGGCCCGGACCGCGCCCGACCTCCACGCCGACCCCTGGACACCGCCGGGTGACGGCGTTGCCCGGACACGTGTTGCTGTGGCTGGTGGGGCGGCGTTCACGTTCGGCTATGCGGAGAACGAGGAACTGCTCGCGGCGGCCGGGGCCGAGGTCGTCCGGTTCGATCCGCTACGGGACGAGCGCCTGCCGGACGGTACGCGCGGCGTCGTCATCGGCGGCGGGTTCCCCGAGATGTACGCCGCTGACCTGTCGGCGAACGAGCCGCTCCGCAAGGAGATCGCCGCGTTCAAGGGCCCGCTCTATGCCGAGTGCGCCGGCCTCCTCTACCTCGCGGACGAGCTGGACGGCAAGCCGATGTGCGGCGTCCTGCCTGGTGTGAAGGCGACGATGACGCTGAAACTGACCCTCGGCTATAGGGCTGCCGTAGCGGTTTCCGATTCCGTCATCGCGCGCGCGGGCGAGCGCTTCCATGGCCATGAGTTCCACCGCACGGCCACCGACCCGGCTCACGGTGGGATGGCGGCGTGGCAGTGGAGCACCGAAGGCCCGGCCGGATTCGTCCAGCCCGGTTGCGTCGCCTCCTACCTGCATCTTCACTGGGCAGGATCGCCCGGTTCCGCCCGCCGCTTCGTGGAGGCCGCCACCCGATGAACGAGAGCGTGTTCCGCCGTCCCGTCCGGCTGGAGGCCGAGCGGACGATCGTCCGGCAGCTGCACCTGGACGACGCCGAGGCGCTGGTGGAGATCGTCCGGACCGAGCCGGAGATCCTGCCGCAGACCCTGCACGGCGTGCACGACGCCGAGGCGCTCGCGCACTGGCTGACCGTGGCGGTCCCCAACGGGCAGCGGTTCGGGGTGTCGGTGCACCTGGCGGTCGCCGACCGCGAGACCGACACGCTGATCGGGTTCATGGGCCTGTTCCGGGTGGATTCGGCGCACGACACCTGCGAGGTCGGGTACGCGCTGCGCGCGGCCTCGCGCGGCAACGGGCACGCGACCGAGGCGCTGCGGCTGGCCTGCGACTGGGCGCTGGTGGACTGCGGGCTGCACCGCGTCGAGCTGCGGACGCTCACCGACAACACCGCCTCGATGCGGGTCGCGGAGAAGGCCGGGTTCCGGCGCGAGGGCGTCCAGCGCGGCGCCAGCGCGCACCGCGACCTGGTGATGTTCTCCCGGCTCGCCACCGACACCGCCCCGGACGGCCCGCCGCGGCTCGTCGGCATCGGCGTCGGGCCCGGCGACCCCGAGCTGATCACGGCCAAGGCCGTCCGGCTCCTCCAGGAGGCCGACGTCGTCCTGGTTCCGGTCATGGCCCTGGACGAGCCCGGACGCGCCGAATCGGTCGTCCGGGAGTACACGGCGAAGGCCGAGCGCGTCGTCTTCGCGCTCAACGACCGCGGCGGCGTCACCGAGAAGCGCGCCGCGGCCTGGGACGGCGCGGCCGCGCGCGTGCGCGAGGCGTTCGAGGGCGGCGCGCGGACGGTCGTGTTCGCCACGATCGGCGACCCGAACGTGTACTCCACTTTCACCTACCTGGCGCAGAGCGTCCGCGCGGATCGTCCGGACGTGGCGGTCGAGACCGTCCCGGGCATCACCGCCATGCAGGACCTCGCGGCGCGCTCGGGAACGGTCCTCGCCGAGGGCACCGAGTCGGTGGCGCTCGTCCCGCTGACCGGCGGAACCGACGGGTTCCGCGAGGCGCTCGCGGCCTGCGACACCGTCGTGGCCTACAAGTTCGGCTCCAGAGCGTCCGAGGTCGTCCAGGAGCTCAAGGACGCCGGACGGCTCGACGACGCCGTCTACGGCGCCCGGCTCGGCCTGCCCGGCGAGGACGTCGGCCCGGCGAGCGCGATCGACGGCCCTGTGCCGTATCTCTCCACTCTGATCGTTCCGGGCCGCCGGACCAGCCGAGGAGGCAAGCTGTGACCCCCGACGATTCCGGCACTTCGACTACCGGTCGCGTCCTCTTCGTAGGCGCGGGGCCCGGCGCGGCCGATCTGCTGACGTTCCGCGCCGCGAAGGCGATCGCCGACGCGGACGTGGTGATCTGGGCCGCCTCGCTCGTCCACCCGGACGTCCTCGTGCACGCGCGCGCAGACGCTGAGATCGTCGATTCGGCGCAGCTTCCTATGGAAGGCGTCCTGCCCTACTACGAGCGGGCCGTCGCCGAGGGGCTGACGATCGCGCGCATCCACTCGGGCGACCCGGCGTTGTGGGGCGCGTTGCAGGAGCAGCTCGACCGGTGCGTGGAGATGGGCCTGGAGACCGAGGTCATCCCAGGCGTGTCCAGCTTCAGCGCGGTCGCGGCGGCGGTCGGGCGCGAGCTGACGATCCCGGAGGTCGCGCAGTCGGTGATCCTGACCCGGCTCGGCGGCGGCAAGACGCCGATGCCGCCCGGCGAGGAGGTCCGCGAGTTCGCCCGGCACGGCACGACGATGGCGCTGTTCCTGTCGGCGGCGCGCTCCGGCCAGCTCCAGGACGAGCTGCTCGAAGGCGGCTACCCCGAGGACACGCCGTGCGTGATCGCCTACCAGTGCAGCTGGCCGGACGAGCTGATCGTCCGCTGCGCGCTCGGCGAGCTGTCGGCGACCGTCAAGGAGCACAAGCTGTGGAAGCACACGCTCGTGCTGGTCGGCCCGGCCCTGGCGGCCGGCGGCACCCGCTCGCACCTCTACCACCCCGGCCACTTCCACGGTTTCCGGCGTGCCGAGCCCGCCGCGCGGCGCTCCCTCCGCGAGGCTCGTCGCTCCTCTTGACGGCGAGCTCCCGAAGGATGACGGATGACTGACGACCGCGAACTGCGCGAACCGGACCTTCCCCGGACGATGAAGGTCCGGCAGAAGGCGCTGCGCACCGGCTGGACCACCGGGTCCTGCGCGACCGCCGCCGCGAAGGCCGCGACGCTGCTGCTGCGCGGCGAGGACCTGCCCGGATACGTGGAGATCGCGCTCCCGTCCGGCAACCGGGTCACGTTCAAGGTCGAGGAGACGGCGACGGACGGGGAGCGCGGGCGCGCGCGGGCCGTCGTCATCAAGGACGCCGGGGACGACCCGGACGTCACGCACGGCGCGCACATCACCGCCGACGTGTCCTGGCGGGACGAGCCGGGCCTGGACCTGGACGGCGGCGAGGGCGTCGGCGTCGTCACCAAGCCGGGCCTCGGCCTGGAGCTGGGCGGTCCGGCGATCAACCCCGTCCCGCGGGCGATGATCACCCGCGCGGTCGCCGAGGCGCTGCACGACGTCCAGTACGACGAGGCCCCGGACGCGGACGGCCTCACCGACCCCGCGACCGGACGCGGCGTCCGCGTGGTCATCTCCGTCCCCGACGGGGAGCGGATGGCGCGCAAGACGACCAACAAGCGGCTCGGCATCCTCGACGGCATCTCGATCCTCGGGACGACCGGGATCGTCCGCCCGTTCTCCACGGCCTCGTGGCGCGCGAGCGTCGAGCAGGCCGTCTCGGTGATGGCCGCGCAGGGCGAGAAGACGCTCGTCCTCTGCACGGGCGGCCGGACCGAGAAGGGCGCGATGAAGATGCTGCCCAGGCTGCCCGACGTGTGCTTCGTCGAGGTCGGCGACTTCACCGGCGCGGCGCTCCGGCGGGCCGTCGAGAACGGCCTCACGCAGGTCGTGTTCGTCGGGATGGCGGGCAAGCTCACCAAGCTCGCCGCCGGGATCCTGATGACCCACTACACGCGCTCGAAGGTCGACACGTCCCTGCTCGGCGACATCACCCGCGACATGACCGGGAACGAGGAGCTGGCCGCCGAGGTCGCCGTCGCCAACACCGGACGGCACGCCTACGAGCTGTGGGAGGCCGCCGGGGTGCTCGGACCGTGCGGGCGCGAGCTGTGCCGCCGCGTCGCCGGCGTGCTGGAGCGCTTCGCCGCCGAGGCCGCCGGGACCGAGCGCAGCCCGATCGCGGCGCAGGTCGTCCTGGTCGACTTCACCGGCGAGAAGATGGTCGGCATGTTCGGCCGGATGGCGAGATCCGGATGATCACCGTCATCGGCCTGGACGGCGCCCCCGTCGCCCCCGAACTCCTGGCCTCCGCGACGCTCGTCGTCGGCGGAGCGCGACACCTCGCGTCCGTGACCATCCCGCCGAACGCCCGAACCATTGTCATGGGCAACGTCCCGGCTGCTCTGGACGCCATCGACAAGGCGACAGGCGAGGTCGTCGTGCTGGCCAGCGGCGATCCGGGGTTCTTCGGGATCGTGCGGGCTTTGCGGGAGCGGGGCCACAAGCCGCGCGTGCTGCCTGCGCTGTCGTCGGTCGCGCAGGCGTTCGCGCGGGCCGGGCTGCCGTGGGACGACGCGCTCGTCGTGTCCGCGCACGGGCGCGAGCTTCGGCGCGCGGTGAACGCGTGCCGCGCGCATCCCAAGGTCGCCGTCCTGACCGCGCCCGGGGCCGGGCCTGCCGAGCTGGCGCGCGAGCTGTTCCCGCAGACTCCGCGCACCTTCGTGGTGTGCGAGGACTTGGGCGGCCCGGACGAGCGGATCGTGCACGTGCGTCCGGCCGAGGCTTCGACGCGTCCGTGGCGGGATCCGAACGTCGTGCTCGTCCTTGACGCGCGCCGATCGGTCGGCGCTAAGGGCTGGCTCGCTGGAGGACGTCCCGGACCGTCCGTCTGGGCGCTCCCCGAAGCTGCCTTCTCCCATCGCGACTCGCTCGTCACCAAGGCCGAGATCCGCGCGTTCGCCCTGGCCAAGCTCGGGCCGCGCGTAGGCGACATGGTGTGGGACATCGGTGCGGGCAGCGGCTCGGTAGCGATCGAGTGCGCCCGCTTCGGCGCGGCTGTCGTCGCTGTCGAGAAGGACGAGGCGGCCTGCGAACGCATCCGCGCCAACGTGCGCGCGCACGAGGTGAAGGTCGCCGTCTCACGCGGAACCGCCCCGGACGTCCTCGCCCACCTGCCCGTTCCGGACGCGGTGTTCGTAGGCGGCGGCGGGCCCGAGGTCGTGCGCGCGTGCGCGGAGCGAGCCTTGCGGTCGGTCGTCGTGACGCTTGCCGCGATCGAGCGCGTTAGGCCGTCCATGGACGCGTTGCGCGCCGAAGGGTTCGCAGTAGAGGCCGTGCAGATCCAGGCGAACCGGCTGTCGCCGCTGCCCGGCGACGTGCACCGGCTCGCGGCGACCAATCCCGTCCACCTCGTCTGGGGCGAACGCAGCCCCGTGACCGTCCGCCCGCCCGAGCCGCCCGCCCGGCGGCCCGTCACCGAACTACCCGGGAGTGTCCTGTGATCGGGGTCATCGCGGCCACCGCGAGCGGCCGGACCGCCGCCGCCACCCTCGCCGCCGCCTGGCCCGGCGAGGTCCGCGTCCTCACCGAGGACAAGCCCGCCGACGCGCTGCGCGAGGCATGGCGGACCTGCGACGCGATCGTGTCGTTCCTCGCCGTCGGCGCGACCGTCCGCGTTCTCGCGCCGCTGCTCGGCCACAAGACCGAGGACCCGGCGGTCGTCTGCGTGGACGAGTCGATGAGCTTCGCCGTCGCCGTCCTCGGCGGCCACCACGGCGCGAACCTGCTGGCCGGACGGCTCACCGGGGTGCTCGGCACGCAGCCGGTGATCACGACCGCCAGCGACAACGCCAACATCGCCGCGCTCGACTCCTACGGCCGCGACCTCGGCTTCACGATCCACAACCCGGACCTGCTCGCGCACGTCGGCGCGGCCGTCCTGTCCGGCGAACCCGTCCTGCTGGACGGCGCGGACGCCTGGCCCCTGCCGCCGCTCCCGCCGAACGTCTCGTCCGATGCCGAGGACGCGAACGCCGGCATCCTGATCACCGACGAGGCCGAGCTGACCTGCATGTGCCACGACGGCTGGTTCGGCAACCGGCTCGTGTACCGGCCTCCGTCGCTGGTCGTCGGCGTCGGCTCCGCGCGCGGCGTGTCGTCCGCCGAGGTCGGCGGGCTGATCGACCAGACGCTCGCGGAGGCCGGGCTCGCGCCCGAGTCCGTCCGCTGCGTCGCGACCGTCGACCTCAAGGCGGACGAGCAGGGCATCCTGGACGCCGCCCGCGAGCGCGGCTGGGACGTCGCCACCTACCCGTCCGCGGTCCTGTCGGCGGTCGAGGTGCCGAACCCGTCCGAGGTCGTCCGGGCCGAGGTCGGGACGCCGTCCGTCGCCGAGGCGTCCGCCCTGCACGCCGCCCGCACGTTCGGACGCGCCGCCGAACTGGTCGCCGCGAAGCACAAGACCGCCAACGCGACCTGCGCCGTCGCCCGCCTCACCCCGCGCGGGCGGCTCAGCATCGTCGGCCTCGGCCCGGGCGCCCGCGACCTGCTCACCCCGCGCGCCGAGGCGTCCCTGCGCCGCGCCTCGGTGATCGTCGGGCTGGACCAGTACGTGGACCAGGTCCGCGACCTGGTCCGTCCTGGGACGCGCGTCCTCGAAAGCGGGCTCGGCCAGGAGGAGGAACGCGCCCGGACGGCCGTCGAGGAGGCTTCGCGCGGCAACGCCGTCGCGCTGATCGGCTCCGGCGACGCGGGGGTGTACGCGATGGCGAGTCCGGCGCTGGAATTCGCCGGCGTGGACATCGAGGTGGACGGCGTCCCCGGCATCACCGCCGCCGTTGCCGCGTCCAACCTGCTCGGCGCGCCCCTCGGCCACGACCACGCCTACATCTCGCTCTCCGACCTGCACACGCCGTGGGAGGTCATCGAGCGACGCGTCCGCGCCGCGGCCGAGGGCGACTTCACGGTCTGCTTCTACAACCCGCGCTCACGCGCGCGCGATTGGCAGCTGCCCGCCGCGCTGAAGATCCTCGCCGAGCACCGCCCGCCGGAGACGCCGGTCGGCTTCGTCCGCAACGCCACCCGACCGGACCAGACCGCGACCCTCACCACCCTCGCCGAGGTGGACCCGGCCCAGGTCGACATGTTCACCGTCGTCCTGGTCGGCTCCAGCCGGAGCCGCGCCATCGCCGGCCGCTTCGTCACCCCGCGAGGCTACCGATGGTCCTAGCCGCTGCTACGGCGCATGCCGCGTCGGGTGCCCGCGCGGGGCGTGCGACGCTGGTCGCCGTCACCGACCGGTGCCAGGGGTGCGGCGCGTGCCTGCTGACCTGCCCCGAGCACGCGATCCGGCCGCACGGCCGCCCCCTGCTCGTGCTGCCCGACCTGTGCACCGGCTGCGGCGAGTGCATCGAAGTCTGCCCGGTGGACGCGATCGAGGAGGAACCACCCAGATGACCGAGAACGCGACGTCCCCGCGTCCCGCGGACGGGGCGGCTCCGCGCGTGCGGAAGCCGCATCCGATCGAGGTCGAGTCGTACCGGATCCTGCGCTCGCGCGTGGACCTGTCGCCGATGCCGCCGCTGTGGCGCGCCGTCACCGAGCGGGTCATCCACGCCAGCGCCGACCTGGAGTACGCGGTCGACATCCTGACCCGCGAGGAGGACCTCCTCCAGGGGCTCGCGGCGCTGCGCGCGGGCGCGCCGATCGTCACCGACGTCGAGATGGTCGCCGCCGGGATCACCGCCCGCGACGTGGTCTGCCAGGTCGCGGGCCCGGCCACCGGGCGGATGGCCCGCGCCGCCGGGATCACCCGGTCCGCCGCCGCCGTCCGGCTCGCCTACGCCGAGGTCGGCCCGGGCGCGGTCTGGGTCGTCGGCTGCGCGCCCACCGCGCTGGTCGAGATCATCGAGCGGGGCGTCCGGCCGGCGCTGGTGATCGGCCTGCCGGTCGGGTTCGTCGGCGCGACCGAGTCCAAGCAGGCGCTGCGCGACAGCGGCCTGCCGCAGGTCAGCAACTACTCCGAGAAGGGCGGCTCCGCCGTCGCGGCCGCCGCCTGCAACGCACTGCTCTACCACGAGGGGGACCCCCAGTGAACGCGCCGCTTCTGGTCGTCGGGCACGGCACGCAGTCGGAGGCGGGCGTCGCCGACTTCGGCCGGTTCGTCGGACGGCTCGCCCGCCGCATGGCCGGGACGGCGGTGACCGGCGGGTTCATCGAGCTGTCCCGTCCGCCGCTGACCGAGGCCGTCGCCGATCTGTACGCGGACG
Organism: Actinomadura rupiterrae; assembly: GCF_024172125.1. Taxonomy (GTDB): domain Bacteria; phylum Actinomycetota; class Actinomycetes; order Streptosporangiales; family Streptosporangiaceae; genus Spirillospora; species Spirillospora rupiterrae. Next base: position 148,707 of record NZ_JAMZEA010000012.1, on the reverse strand, counting down.
GGCACCGGCACGTCGCGGCCGTCCCGCTCGTGCTGGTCGGCGCCGGACACGGCAAGGGCGACATCCCGGGCGCGATGGCGCGCGAGATCGTCCGCCACCCGGGTCTGTCCTACGCCTACGGCCGTCCCCTCGGCCCGCACCCGACCCTCCTCACCCTCCTGGACGAGCGCCTGGCCGCCGCCCTGGACGCGGGTCCGGATCCGGTCGCGGGCGGGACGGCCGTCCTGCTGGTCGGACGCGGGTCGACCGATCCGGACGCGAACGCCGAGGTGCACAAGGTCGCGCGGCTGTTCTGGGAGGGACGCGGCGCGGGCGGCCCGGAGCAGGGACGCGGCCTCGCGGCGGTCGAGCCGGCGTTCATCTCGCTCGCCCGGCCGAGCGTTCCCGAGGGGCTGGAGCGGCTGCGGCGGCTCGGCGCGGAGCGGATCGTCGTGCTGCCGTACTTCCTGTTCTCCGGCGTCCTGCCGGACCGGGTCGTGTCCGAGTCCGAGCAGTGGGCCGCGTCACATCCCGGGGTGGACGTCCGGTGCGCCGAGGTCATCGGCGACTGCGACGGCCTCGCCGACATCGTGGTCGAGCGGTACGAGGAGGCGCTGCGCGGCGACATCCGGATGAACTGCGACACCTGCGTCTACCGCATCGCGATGCCCGGCTTCGAGGACAAGGTCGGCGCGCCGCAGACCCCGCACCACCACCCGGACGACCCGTCCGGACACGGCCACGGCCACGCGGGCGACCACGGGCACGGCGGCGACCACGGCCACGGGCACGGCGCCGGGCACGTTCACGCCCGCTGAAACGTTGGGGTATCAAGTGAACCTTGAGGCACTGACCGGCGAAGATGTCGATCTCTCCCACCACGGCGACGCCGAGGTGGGCGACGGGCTCCGCGACTTCGCGGTGAACGTGCGCACCGCGACACCGCCCGCCTGGCTGGCCGACCGCATCCGCGGCTCGGTCGCCGACCTGGCGGCCTACCCCGACCCGCGGCCCGCCCGCCGGGCCGTCGCGCGCCGGCACGGCCGCTCCCCGGACGAGGTGCTCCTCACCGCCGGGGCGGCCGAGGCGTTCGTGCTGCTCGCGCGCGTCCTGGAACCCCGCCACGCGGTCGTCGTCCACCCGCAGTTCACCGAGCCCGAGGCCGCCCTGCGCGCCGCCGGGCACCAGGTCGAGCGGGTGCTGCTGGGCAAGGACTTCGCCTTCGACCCCGCCGCCGTCCCCGCGGGCGCCGACCTCGTGGTGATCGGGAACCCGACCAATCCGACGTCGGTGCTGCACCCGGCGTCCGCGATCGCCTCGCTCGTCCGCCCCGGCCGGACGGTCATCGTGGACGAGGCGTTCATGGACTGCGTCCCGGGCGAGCCCGAGAGCCTCGCCGGACGGCTGCCGTCCGGGTTCGTCGTCGTCCGCAGCCTCACCAAGACCTGGGGGCTCGCCGGGCTCCGCGCGGGCTACCTCCTCGCCGCGCCCGACCTGGTCACCCGGCTCGCCGCGGCCCAGCCGCTCTGGGCGGTCTCCACGCCCGCGCTCGTCGCGATCGAGGCGTGCAGCGGCCCCGAGGCCGTCGCCGAGGCGGACGCCTGGGCCGCCGAGATGGGCGCCGAGCGCGACCGCCTCGCCGCCGAGCTCACCGGACGCGGCCTCTACGTCGTCCCGGAGGCGCGCGCGTCCTTCCTGTGCCTGCGCGTCCCGGACGCCCTGGGCATCCGCGCCCTGCTGCGGCAGCGCGGCTTCGCCGTCCGGCGCGGCGACACCTTCCCCGGCCTCGGCCCCGACTGGCTCCGCATCGCCGTCCGCGACCGCGCGGCCAACGACGAACTCCTGGAGGCCCTGCGTGACCTCGGCACCTGACGAGGCCACCACCCCCGTCCCCCCGACCTCCGCGAAGCCCCCGGGTTCGGGCTCGGCGGCGGGGTTGGGGTCTGCGGAGGGGTTCAGCGAGGCGGAGCGGGCGGCGGTGCGGCGGGTGATCGCCGAGCGCCGGGACATGCGGACCGGCTTCCTGCCGCTGCCCGTGGACGACGCGCTGCTCACCCGCGTGCTGGACGCCGCGCACCGCGGCCCGTCCGTCGGCCTCACCCAGCCGTGGGACTTCCTGATCATCCGGGACGAGGCGAAGCGCGAGCGCGTCCGGGCGCTGGCCGAGCGGCAGCGGCTCGACTACGCCGGGTCGCTCGTGCGGTCCCGCGCGGCGCGGTTCGACGGGATGAAGGTCGAGGCGATCCGGGAGGCCCCGGTCAGCATCGTCGTGACCTGCGACCCGACGCGTGGCGGCCCGAACCCGCTCGGCCGCCGGACCCAGCCCGCGATGGCGCCGTACTCGGTCGCGTGCGCCGTCCAGAACCTGTGGCTGGCCGCTCGCGCCGAGGGCCTCGGCATCGGCTGGGTCAGCTTCTTCGACGAGCGCGAGCTGGCGGCCGAGCTGGAGCTGCCGCCGCATCTGGAGATCGTCGCGTATCTGTGCGCCGGGCACGTGCGGGAGTTCCCGCCCGCGCCGCAGCTGGCGCTGAGCGGCTGGGCACGGCGGCGTCCGCTCGCCTGGGCCGTCCACCGGGAGAAGTACGGGCAGCGAGCGCTGCCAGGGGAGGACATCGTGGATCTGATCGCCCAGACCGTCGAGGGCGTCCGGCCGCTCGACGCGTCCGCCATGCGGGACGCCCGGGAGCTGCAGGACCGGCTCACCAAGCCGCCCGGCGCGCTCGGCGTCCTGGAGGACGTCTCGGTCCGCCTCGCCGGGCTCGCCGGGACGTGCCCGCCGCCGCTGCCCGAACCCGCCGCCGTCGCGATCTTCGCCGCCGACCACGGCGTGCACGCCCAGGGCGTCACGCCGTGGCCGCAGGAGGTGACGGCCCAGATGGTCGCCAACTTCCTGGCGGGCGGCGCGGTCGTCAACGCCTTCGCGGGCCAGGTCGGAGCCGAGGTCTCCGTCGTCGACATCGGCGTCGCGGCGCCGCTGCCGCCCGCGCCGGGCCTGATCACCCGCAAGGTCGCGCCGGGCACCGCGGACATGACCCAGGGGCCCGCGATGACGCCCGAGCAGGCGCGCCAGGCGGTCGAGACGGGCATCGAGGTGGCCCGCGACCTGGTCGCGTCCGGCGCGCACTGCCTGATCACCGGCGACATGGGCATCGCGAACACCACCGCGTCCGCCGCCCTGATCGCCGCCTTCACCGGCCTCCCGCCCGAGGCCGTCACCGGCCGCGGCACCGGCATCGACGACGCCACCCACGCCCGCAAGGTCGAGGTGGTCCGCACCGCCCTCCGCCTCCACAACCTCGACACGACGCCCCCGCCGGACGCCACGTCCTCGGGCGTAGCGGACGCCGCGCCTTCCCATGGGCCGGACGTGCCGCCCCAGCGGAGCCCGGAGACCACACCGGATGCGTCCGCGCAGGCCACGCGCGCCACGCCGGACGCGTCCACGCAGGTCACGGGCCTCGCGACGGGTGCGTCCGAGCAGGTCACGGGCGCCGCGACGGGTGCCTCCGCGCGGGTCGCGGGTGCTGCGTCGGGCGAGGCGTCCGGGCGGGGCGGCGTTGGGGGGCCTGCGGTGGGGCGGGATGCGTTGGAGGTGCTGGCGGCGGTCGGCGGGCTGGAGCATGCCGGGATCGCCGGGTTCATCCTCGGGGCGGCGGCGCTGCAGGTGCCGGTCGTCCTGGACGGGGTGATCGCCGGGGCGGCCGCGCTCGTCGCCACCGCGCTCTGCCCGGACGCGCTGGGCGCGTGCATCGCCGGGCACCGGTCCGCCGAGCCGGGCCACAGCGCCGCCGTCGCGCACCTCGGGCTGCGCCCGCTGGTCGACCTGGAGCTCCGGCTCGGCGAGGGGACCGGCGCGCTGCTGGCCCTGCCGCTGGTCCAGGGCGCCGCCCGCGTCCTGCACGAGGTCGCGACGTTCGACTCCGCCGGCGTCAGCGAGAAGGAAGCGGGGAAGTAACAAGTCGGCCGAGGTCAGAGCGGAAGGATGCGGCCGGGTAACACGGCGGTCACGCTTTGAGTCACGCTCGGGTGTCGACTGCCGGGGAGAACTCGGCACCGCGCCCCCGAGCCGAGTACCTTTGGTCCACAAACACACATGTCCGTCACCCGAGTCCGACTGAACGAGAGAACTCCCGAGCGAGAGATGCCCGTGCCCCCGTACCTGCTTGGCCTGCGACTCGGCGGGCGACGCGTCCTCGTCGTCGGCGGCGGACGGGTCGCGCAGCGCCGCGTCCCCGCCCTGCTGGCCGCCGGAGCCGACGTCACGCTGATCGCCCCGGAGGTCACCCCGGCGCTGGACGACCTGGTGGCGGACGGCCGGATCACCTGGCTCGCGCGCCCGTTCGAGACCGGCGACTGCGACGGGGTCTGGCTCGTCCAGGCGGTCACCGACGACGCCAAGGTCAACGCGGCCGTCGCCGCCGAGGCCGAGGCCCGCCGCGTCTGGTGCGTCCGCGCCGACGACGCCGACGCGTCCGCGGCCTGGACGCCCGCGTCCGGGCAGGTCGGGGAGACCACGGTCGGGGTCCTCGCCGGCGGCGACCCGCGCCGCGCCGCCGGGATCCGCGACGCCGTGCTGGACGGCCTGCGCGACGCGACCCTCGAAGCCCGCCACTCGCGCGCCAAGCCGACCGGCGTCGCGCTGGTCGGCGGCGGCCCCGGCGACCCGGGCCTGATCACCGTGCGCGGCCGCCAGCTGCTCGCCCAGGCCGACGTCGTGATCACCGACCGCCTCGCGCCCCGCGAGCTGCTGGACGAGCTGCCCGCCGACGTCGAGATCATCGACGCCGCCAAGATCCCGTACGGCCGGACCGTCACCCAGGACCGGATCAACGAGCACATCGTCGAGCAGGTCCGGCTCGGCAAGTTCGTCGTCCGGCTCAAGGGCGGCGACCCGTTCGTGTTCGGCCGCGGCGGGGAGGAGGTGATCCACTGCGCGAAGCACGGCATCCCCGTGCTGGTCGTGCCCGGGATCACCAGCGCCGTCGCCGTCCCGTCCGCGGCGGGCATCCCGGTCACCCACCGCGGCGTCGCGCAGGAGTTCCACGTCGTGTCCGCGCACGTCGCGCCCGGTGACCCGGCGTCCACCGTCGACTGGGAGGCGCTCGGCCGCGCGCACGGCACCCTCGTGCTGCTGATGGCGGTGGAGCGGATGGCCCTCATCGCCGAGAGCCTCGTACGCTATGGTCGTTCGTCCGACACGCCGGTCGCCGTGATCCAGGACGGCACCCTCCCCGGACAGCGCATGCTCACCGCCACGCTGGGCACCGTGACCGGGGAGATGGCGGCCGCGGGTGTCCGGCCTCCGGCGATCGTGGTCGTCGGCGACGTCGTCACCGTGGCACAGCAGGTCGACAGCATCAGAGCGGACTTGGGGCGGGATCCGTGAGACCCCCGGCAGAGCAGAGCGCGGCCCCCGACGAGGAGGCCCCCCGAGCGGGCGACCCGCCCGCGCGACCGGACGCCCGCAAGGGCGCTCCGGCCCCTCGCCATGCCCGCCCTGCCCCCGAGCCCGCTACCGGCCCCGCTTCCGAGCCGGATGCCGGTCCGGCGCCCGAGCCCGCCTCCGAACCGTCCGCCGACGACCCCACTGCCCCTGCACCGCCTAGGCCGCACACACCGAAACACGCGGCGCCCGCCGAAAACCCCCTGTCGCCCGAGGACGAACCGTCCAACATGAGCGTCCACCCAGACTCCGTGCCGGTTCCCGCTCCCAGCCGCGAACCGGGCACTCCACCTGCCCCCGCAACGCCCGTCCGCCCCGACCCGGAAGCGGAGCCGAACGCGAACACCACCCCGTCGAACCCCTCGCCCACCAACCAACCACAAGCCACCGACAACCCACCCGCACAAGAGCCGAGCGGCCCGTCCGACGCGCAACCGAAGCCCCCCAACGCCTCGCCCACGCCGACCAGCCCCCAGGGCCCGGACGACGCGTCCGCGCAAGAGCAGCACGCGGCAAGCGCGCAGGCCGGGGACGAGTCCTCCTCGCAAAAGCCGCTAGCAGCGAGCACCCCGCAGGGTCCGGACGAGTCCTCCGCTCGGAAGCAGCACGATGCGAGCGCGCAGGCCGGGGACGAGTCGTCCGCGCAAGAGTCGCTAGCAGCGAGCAACCCGCTGGATCCGGACGCGTCCGCGCGGAAGCGGCACGCGGCAAGCGCGCAGGGCGCGGGCGAGCCGTCCGCGCAGAAGGCGCCCGTGCCGAGCAGTGGCCAGGGCTCCGACGACGCACCCAAGCAAAAGTCGCACGAGGTGAGCGCGCAAGGCGCGGGCGAGTCGTCCGCCCAGCAGCGGCATGCGGCGAGCGGCGCGCAGGGCGGCGATGACGCGCCCGCGCAGGAGGCGCATGTGCCGGACGCGCGCGAGCACGACCCAGCCGACGCGTCCGCTGAGGACGCGGGCGGGCGGCGCTCTGAAGCCGCGCGGGCGCACGAGGAAGGCGCCCGGGCGGGTGACGAAGCCCCGCGAGCGCACGAGGAAGCTCAGCGGGTGCGGGAGGAAGGTGCGTCCGGGGGAGGTTCGGGCGGGCCCGGGGACGAGGCGATGGCCGGGGTCGGCGGCTGGAAGGCCGGCGAGCGGCTGGTGGCCGCGGCGAAGGCGGCCGAGGCCGGGACGCTGCCCGGGGTCGGGACGCGGCAGGGCGAGCTGACCCGCGCGCTGTCCGGCCTGCGCGACCAGCTCGGCGCGTTCGAGCTGGTGCTGGACGTCCCGGGCGTCGAGGAGGCGCGCGAGCAGCGGCTCGAACTGCGCAACCAGCTCGTCGACTACGCGCTGCCGCGGATCGAGGGCGCGGGCGCGCCGATGCTCGTGGTGCTCGGCGGATCCACCGGCGCGGGCAAGTCCACGCTGGTGAACACGCTGGTAGGCAGCCGGGTCAGCGCGACGGGCGTGCTGCGTCCGACCACGTCCAGCCCGATCCTGGTGTGCCACCCCGAGCACGCCGAGTGGTTCCTGGAGGGTCCGCTGCTGCCCGGCATGGGCCGGGTCAGGGGCCCCGCGCCGGACGCGATCGCGGGCGACCAGCTCGTCGTGATCACCAGCGAGGCGATCCCGCCGGGCCTGGCCCTGCTGGACAGCCCCGACTTCGACTCGGTCTTCGAGGACCACTACGAGTTCGCGACCAAGCTGATGGCCGCCGCGGACGTGTGGCTGTGCGTGGTCACCGCGTCCCGGTACGCGGACGCGATGGTCTGGCAGATGCTGCAGCGCGCGCGGGAGAACGGCGCGACGATCGGCGTCGTGCTGTCCCGGGTGCCGGACGGCGCGGGCGGCGAGGTCGTCGACCACTTCGGCGAGATGCTCGGCGAGCACGGCGTCGGCGACGCGCGCCGGTTCACCGTCCCGGAGACGCGGGTCGAGGAGAGCCGGCTGCCGGAGGAGGCCGTGGAGGAGATCCGCGGCTACCTGACCGCGATCGCCGAGGACGCCGACCACCGCCGCGTGGTGATCGGCGACACTCTCGGCGGCGTCCTGGACAGCCTCCGGACGCGCGTCCCCGAGCTGGCCAAGCACGTGGAGGCGCAGGTCGAGGTGCGCGGCGAGCTCGCCGGGCTGATCGACTCCGCCTACGGGACGGCCCTCGCCGAGCTGGACGAGGCGACCCGCAACGGCTCGCTGCTGCGCGGCGAGGTGCTCGCCCGCTGGCAGGACTTCGCCGGCACCGGCGACCTGCTGCGCTCGCTCCGCACCCGCCGCAACAAGTTCGGCCTCGGCCGCCGCTCCTCGCGGCGGCACCGCAGCCCCGCGCGCGTGCGCGCGCTGAAGGGCGCGCTGCGCAGCGGCCTGGAGTCGCTGATCGTGTCGACCGCCGAGCACGCCGCCGAGCAGGGCATGGCCGCCTGGCGCGGCCACCCGGCCGGGACGCAGGTGCTGGCCGGGTCGGCGGTCCCGGGCCTCGGCGAGGTGTCGCCCGAGCTGTCCCGGCGGGTGTCGCGGGCGGTCAGCGCGTGGCAGGACCACGTCCAGGAGCTCGTCCGCACCGAGGGCGTCACCAAGCGCTCGGTCGCCAAGCTCGTGTCGTTCGACACCGAGGCGCTGTCGCTGGTGCTGATGATCGGGCTGCTCGGCTACGGGACGTCCGAGGTGAACGTCGAGGGCGGCACCAGCGCCGTCCCGCAGCGGCTGCTGAAGGCGCTGTTCGGCGCGGAGTCGCTGCGCGGCATGGGCGCCAAGGCGCGCGCCGACCTGCGCAGCCGGATCGCGATGCTGTTCGACGAGGAGGGACTGCGGTTCGGGCAGGCGCTCGACGCCGCGGGCATCCCCGACGAGACCGTCCCCGTCCGGCTCTACCAGGCCGTCTACAACCTTGAGGTCGCCCGATGACCACCTCGGCCCCGCCGCCCGTCGCCGACGTGCCGCAGGACCCGGCCGCCGCCGCCCCGGGCCTGACCGGACGGCTGGACGCGCTGGACCGGATCACCGCCGCCGGCGCCGGCCGCCTCGCGCCGTCCCTGCTGGACGACGCCGCCGTGCTGCTCGACCGCGCCGGGCAGCGGCTCCGGCTGTCGGCCGAGCACACCGTCGTGACCCTCGCGGGCGGCACCGGCAGCGGCAAGTCCTCGCTGTTCAACGCCGTGTGCGGGCTGGAACTGTCGCCGACGGGCATGCGCCGTCCGATGACCTCGCGCGCGCACGCGTGCGTCTGGGGCCTGGACGGCGCGGGTCCGCTGCTCGACTGGCTCGACGTGGACAAGCGGCACCGCTACGCGCGCGCGTCCGCGCTCGACCTCCAGCGCGCGGACGACTCGCTGCAGGGGCTCGTCCTCATCGACCTGCCCGACCACGACTCCATCCAGGCGATGCACCGCGCCGAGGTCGACCGGTTCGTCTCGATCGCGGACCTGCTCATCTGGGTCGTCGACCCGCAGAAGTACGCCGACGCCGCGCTGCACCGCAACTACATCGTCCCGTTCGCCCGGCACGCCGGGGTCACTCTGATCGTCCTGAACCAGGTCGACCGGCTCGACCCGGACGAGGTGGACGAATGCGTCGCCGACCTCCGCCGCCTCCTCGAAGCCGAGGGCCTGGCCAAGCCGCGTATCGTCACGACGTCCGCTGTCTCTGAAGAGGGCGTCCGCGGCCTGCGCGAAGTCCTCGTGGACACCGTCGCCGCCAGGCACGCGCGCAGCGAGCGCCTCGCCGTGGACGTCACCGACATTGGCGAGCGCTTCGCGTCCTACAAGGGTTCCGCCGAGCCGCCTACCGCGGTCGACGCCCCGCACCGGGACGGCCTCATGCGCGCGCTCACGGACGCGGCCGGTGCGCCCGCCGTGGCCGAGGCCATGGAAAGCGCCTACGAACTGCGCGCCGCCGACTTCATCAGCTGGCCCGTCCTGTCCCTGGCCGCCCGCCTCCGCAGCGACCCTCTGCGCCGGATGCGCCTCGGCGAGCTCCGCGACGAGCTGCGCGGCGCCTTCACCGGCCCGACGGGCGCCCAGCAGGGCGAGGTCGACACCGCCCTGATGGACGTCACGGACGGCATCACCACCGACCTCCCGGACGCCTGGGTCCGCTCCGTCCGCGCGGCCGCGCGCCGGCACGCGGCCGAACTACCGGAAGAACTCGGCGAGGCCATGAAGGAGGCGCTACCGGGGTTCAACCAAGTCCCGCGCTGGTGGTGGCTGGTGAAGACCTGGCAGTACTTCCTCGTCCTGGTCTCCCTGCTGGGCCTCGCCTGGATCGGCCTACTGGTCGCCTACGGCGTCGCCCATGTCGCCAAGGCGCCGAGCGGCTGGCTGGGCGAGACGGGCCTCATCCCGTACGTCGCCGTCCTGGTCGTCTGCACGCTGGGAATGGGCTGGCTGACAACCGCCACGTGCCGCAACCTGGTGGCCCTCTCGTCCGCCAAACACGGCGAACGCATGGAACGCCACATGCGCGACCGCATCGCCACCGTCGCCGAACAAAAAGTCCTCGAACCCATCACCGAGGAACTAGCGCTCTACGCCGCCTTCCGAGACGACGTAGACCTAGTCCAAGGCACCTAACCCCGCCTCACGCAGCCCGGCAGTGCCCGGCACCGGGAAGCGAAGCTGTGGTACCCCGTGCCGAGTACGGCGGCGCCCCAACCGGCCCAAACCTGGGCTGCGCCTAGCCACCCGTTCGAGTTATCCACAGCTCGGCGCCCGACTTTCACCCGAGCCTCACCCTCCGCGATCGTGGTGTCCGGAAGCGTCACAGGGACGCTTCCGAACGTCACGACACACACATCCGGAGGACTCGATGAACGAGGCTCAGATCACCGTCATCGGCTGGGTCGCCGATACCCCGCAGTTCCTGATCACCGCGAACGGCACGCCGTACCTGTCGATGAAGCTGGCCTGCACGCCGCGCCGCTATGACCGCACCACGGGCCAGTGGACGGACGTGGAGACCATGTTCCTCACCGTCAACTGCTGGCGCGGCCTGGCCGAGAACGTCCATTCCTCGGAGTTCGCCCGCGGCCATCCCGTGCTCGTCACCGGCCGCCTCCGCATCCGCCAGTACGAGCGCGACGGCCAGTGGCGCTACTGCGCCGAGATCGAGGCGACCACCCTGGGCCACGACCTGACCCGCGGCACCGCCGACTTCCGCGTCGCGTCCCGCTCGGGCTCCCTCACCGAATCCGACCGCCGCGAGGCCCAGGAGGTCTCCGACCTCTTCGCCCTCACCGGCACCGAGACCACCGAAGAGGAGGTGACCGAAACCCCCAAGGCCGCCTAACCCGAAAACCAAACCACCCCTCCCTTGCAAGGCCGGGCCGCCACCCCCAACGCGGCCCGGCCACCCACCCCCGCCAACCCCCCGACCCGCCCCAGACGACCCAACCCGCACCCCCACCCCAACCACCCGCCCAACCACCCCGCCCCAACCGCCCACCCCGCCCCAACCGCCCACCCCGCCCCAACCGCCCACCCCGCCCCAACCGCCCACCCCGCCCCAACCGCCCACCCCGGCCGACCACCCACCCCCGCCCTCGCCAACCCACACAACAACCCACCCCCCCAAACCCAACGCAACCCGAGTTGAACGACCCAACCCCCACCCCATCCGCCCCAACCACCCAACCCGGCGGACCGCCCACCCCGGCGGACCGACTCGACCCGACACAAGCTGGAGGAACGAGCCAGCCAGACACCTATTAACTGCGTCCGCAACTACTGCGTCCACGTCCACGGTGCGTCCACGTCCACTGAAGCCATTCCACTCCGTGTCCGCGTCCACGCCGGCTCCACACCCACGCCGGCTCCACACCCGCGGCACGCCCACGTCCGCGGCACGCCCACGTCCGCGGCACGCCCACGTCCGCGGCGCGTCCGTGTCCACGGTGCCTCCACGTCCACAGCACCTTCACGTTCACGGCCGTCCTCGTTCGAGCGCCTGTCCGCGTTCAGCGCACGCCCGCGCCCGAGGTCTGTGCCGGCGCCCGAGGTCCGCACCCGAGGACTGCGTTTGCGGCCGAGGTCCGCGTCCGCGCGCGAGCAGCGTGTCCGCGCCCGCGCAGCGCGCCCGCGCCCGCGCCCGCGCAGCGTGTCCGCGCAGCGTGTCCGCGCCTGCGGCCGAGGTGCGCGCCCGCGCCCGAGGTCTGCGCCCGCGCGCGAGCTGCGTGGCCGCGCCCGGGGCCGAGGTCCGCGCCCGGGGCCGGGTTGCGTGTCCGCGCCTGCGGCCGAGGTGCGTGTCCGGAGCCACTCCGTGTCCACAAGCCATCACGCGGCCGGGGTTCACGGCCGGCGGGGGACAGGGGCCGGGCGCCGATGGAGCGAACCCCGCGCACGCGGGACCGACGACCCCTTCGCAGGTCATGCGTTACATGGAGAGGTAGGGAGGTGACCAAGGGCAAGAAACTTGAAGCCCTTTCGGACCGCGACTGCAAGCGTACGCTCGGTAGCTATGAACCAGCCTTGGGTGGTCCTCGTCCTCTTCTCGGCCGCGATCCTGGTGACCGTCGCCTTCGCCGTCCGGATGATCAGGACGGAGGTGGCGGGTCTCCGCGGCGAATCCTCGGCCGCCGTGTCCGGCCTGCGCGGGGAGACGACCGCAAGCGCCGAAGGACTGCGCGCCGAGATGCAAGCGAGCCTCGGTGGCCTCCGCTCGGAACTGCACGCCACCGCGGACGGACTCCGCCGCGAGCTCCAGACCAGCGGCGAGAGCTTCCGCCGCGAGATGCAGGCCCACGTCGAAGCCATCCGCGACCAGCTCCAGTCCGGCACGGAGGCTCTCCGCGAACAGCTCCACGCGTCCGAGCAGGCCAACCAGCACCAACTCCATAGCGTCCTCGAACACCACCGCGACCAGTCGAACGCCGCGTCCGAGTCCTACCGCGAGCAGCTCCAGCTCACCTCCGACTCCCTCCGCGGCCACGTCCACAACGCCCTGGAGAACCTCCGCCACGACCTCGACACCCAGCTCGAAGCCATCACCACCCGCCTCGACACCCTCACCTCCCAAGACCGCCCCACCACCCCCGTCCCCCTACAAATGCCCCCCCGAGACCGCCCCACCCACTAACCCCCCGCCACCGCCCACCCGCCCCAAGCCCAACCCGCCCCAACCTCACCCGCCCCGCCAGCCCCCACAGCCACGGCCGTCCGCGCCCGCGCCCGTCCGCGCCCGTCCGTGCTCACGCCCGTCCGCGTCCGCGCCTGCCCGCATCCACGCCCGTCCGCGCCCGCCCCCATCTCCACACGCCTGCCTGCTCCTGCGTCCCCGCTCGCTCTCGGACGCCCGCACCCGCCCACTCCTGCCCGTGCTCATGTCTGCGCCTGCGCCCGTCTGCCCCTGACCACACCCGCCGACGATCGGGTGCGGGAACGCCCACCGCTGCGTGCACCCACGGCCGCGTCCGCCGCCTGCACGGTTGTGCTAACCCACCCCGCGCCCGGACTGCCTGCGCCCTAACACCACCCACGCGACCGCCACCCACGCCGACGTCCGCCCAGGCGCCTGTGCTGATTTCTGTCTGCGTCCGGCTGCACCACCGGGCTGTTGGGCTCCCACACCCGCCGACGCCCGCGCGCATGCATGCCCACGACCGCATGCGCCCACGGCCGCGTCCAAACACATCTGCCTGCCCAGCTCCGTCGCGCCAACGCGTGTGTTCTTGTCGGCTTGCTCCGCGTGCCCTTCGCCTGCGTCCGCACTGGCGCCCGCCCGGCCCGCGCTCGCGCATGCCCACCGCCGTGCGCTCACAAGCCGCCTTTAGGCACGTCTACGGTGTTGCTTGCCTACCTCGCCCAGCTCGCCCGGGCCACCGCCGTCCACCATGCCGACGTCCACCCACGCGCGCCTGCGCTGGTTTCCGCTGCGCACTTCCGCGCCCCGGGCTGTTGACGCCCCCACCTGCCGACGCCTTGCGGGCACGCATGCCCCGCCCCCGGCGTGCGCCCACGCGCACGGCTTCGTCTAAGCGCATCTACCGCCTTGCTAGCCCCGTCCGCGCGCAGCCCCGCCCACGCTCGCGCGCTTACGCCGATTTCCGCCCGCGTCCGCCACCACCGGGCCTGTTGACGTCCACGCCCGCCGACGGCGCCCCCGCCCACGTCCGGCCGCATCCACGTCGTCCCGTGTCCGCGCCTGCAGGCCCTTTCGGTTCATGCGCCCGCGCCCCTTGAGTCCGACCTGCCCTGCCCGCGCCTACGCCCACGTTCGAGCCGTGTCCGCGTCGTCCTGTGTCTGCGCTTGCCTGCCTCGCGGGCCGTTGCGGGGCAGCCATGGCCACGTTCACGCCTTGCCGGGCCCGTGCTCGCGGCCACGTGCTCCCATGCACGCGCCTGCCCCCTGTCCTGCCCACGGCCGGGGACGTCCGCCGATGTGTGCCGACTCGCGTGCGGCCCTCTTCGTGATCGCCCAAGTGCCAGCGCCCGCGATCACCTGTGCCCGCGCGTCGGCGCCGGGGGTGGCATCTGGCTGGCGCTCGCGTGCGCCGGCTCGTGTGTTCGTGTCGGCCTGCTCCGTGTGCCCTTCGACTGCGCCCGCGCTGCCTGCCCTCGCGCACGCCTACCGCCGTGTTCAGGCACGTCTACGGACTTGCTTGCTTACGCGGGCCTGGTCTGTACGCGCCATCTTCATTCAGAGCTTGTAACTCGAGGTGTGTAAAGATGATCTTGTGGTGGGTCTGGTTGTGTTTACCGGATGCGGCCCGGGTAGGCCTGGGCGAGTTCGTTGAGTGCTTCGGGCCAGCCGTAGGTTTTGGTGCCCTCGACGAGTCGGGCGGGTTGGAAGGGATGCTTGTCGCCGTTGGCTCGTTTGGCGGCGCGTTCGCGGGCGCGTTTGTCCTCGATGTTGACGATGGCCAGCCACAGCAGTTTGACGACTGCGTCGTCGGTCGGGAAGTGGCCGCGGGCCTTGGTGACCTTGCGGAGTTGGTAGTTCAGTGACTCGATGCTGTTGGTGGTGTAGAGCAATCGGCGGACTGCGGGTGTGAAGGCCAGGAACGGGGTGACCTGTTCCCAGGCCGTCTCCCACACTTTCACCGCCTGCGGGTAGCGTTTTCCCAGCTCGCTGGTGGCCAGGGTGGCCAGGGCGTCGAACGCGGCGTCGGCGTCGACGGCGGTGTAGACCTTCTTCAGTTCGGCCGCGACCGCGGCGCGGTCCTTGCGTGGGACCGGCCGCAGTGCGTTGCGGATCAGGTGGACCACGCAGGTCTGGACGGTGGCGTGGGGGAAGGCCGCGGTGATGGCGTCCTCGAACCCGCCCAGCCCGTCGCAGCAGGCGATCAGGATGTCGGTGACTCCACGGTTGCGCAGGTCGGTGACGACACCGCGCCAGAACCCGGCGCCTTCTCCGACCGGGCCGTCGGCGGCCTTGGGCACCCAGATGCCCAGCACGTGCTTGTCGCCGTCGGTGTCGATCCCGACTGCCAGGTACGCCGGCTTGTTGTGCACGACGTGGTTGTCGCGGACTTTCACCACGATCGCGTCCAGGAACACCACGGCATAGACGGGGTCGAGCGGGCGGCGCTGCCAGGACTTGACCTCCTCCATCACCTGCTCGGTGATCCGGGAGACGGTCTCGGGACTGAGCCGGGTCCCATACACCTGGTCGAGGTGGTGGACGATGTCACGGACCGTCATGCCGTGCGCGTACAGGCTGATGACCATGTCGTCCAGGCCGCCGGAGACGCGCCCGGCGCGTTTGGGCACCAGCATCGGCTCGAAGCTGCCGGCCCGGTCCCGCGGCACCGCCACCTGAACCGGCCCGACCCCGGTCTGCACCGTCTTGCGGATCTTCCCGTTCCGGGCGTTGCCCGCCACCGCGCCCGCGCCCTGCACATGCCGGTCATAGCCCAGATGCGCGGTCAGCTCGGCCTCCAACGCCCGCTCCAGGACGGCCTTGACCAGATCACCCAGCATCGAGCCCTCACCGGTCAGCCGCAGCCCGCCGTCCTGGTCCCGGGACCTGGCCAGCAACTCATCCAGCAGCCGATCGTCCATCAGCTCCCGGATCGGACGACGCACCGTTTCCTGCTCGGACTCACCCACCTCCAACACGGTAGCCGGAAGATCACTTACGGTGGTCGAGGTGGTGCCGTCGACACCATCGATCACAGACATGACGTGTGGTTCTCCCCCCGAAGAACGTGGGCGCTTCGCCCACTGATCACTTGCTCCCCAACAAGATCACTTTCCACACCTAGAGAGATACCTCCTTCATTCAGGTACGCCGAGGTCTACCGCGTGCGCCGGTTTCTGTCTGGGGCTGGTCATGCCACCGGGCCGTTGGCGTCCACGGGTGCTGGCGGAGTTGCCGGTCCTGCTTGTGGTGGTGATTGCTCGTGTTGCGCTCGGTCTCGGTGCGGTGCTCGTGTGCGGTTGTTTTGGGTTGTGGTGGGCCCTGTTCGGCTTTGGGTGGGGTGGATTTGGTGGGGTGGGGCGTGAACCGGGGTGGGGGATGGGGGGTCTTATGTAGCGGGGGCGTCACTCGGTGGAGTTCGGGGGATGCGCTCTGTTCCGGGTGGGGGTTTGTTGCTTCGGGGTGAGGGACGAGTCGGGGGTTCGGTTCGTTTGGGAGGGGTGGGGGCTTGGGAGGGGGAAGGGAGTGGGAGGCCCGGGGCGGGGTGGTGGTCCGCGGGCGGGGAGCGGTCGGTGGCGGGCTCGGGCGATGGGGCGGGATGGACGGGTGGGGACACGCGAGCGGCCCGGTGGGGGCGCGGTCGGCCGGAGTGGGCGGTCCGCCGGAGCGGAGCGGCCCGTCCGGGGAGTGCGCGGCCACCGGGCCGGGCGGTCACGCGGAGGCCGGGACGCGGTCCGGGGTGGGAGCCGCCGCGGGGGCTCAGGCCGTCGCGGGCGGCTCGGCCCGGGTCGGTGCGGGCCTCCGTCAGGATGCCCTCCCGCCGCGGAGGTGTTCCGCGACGCGGGCGCATCGTCGCAACGCGACCACAGTGCGCAGGGCCCAGAGTTCTAGACCCAGGAAACGCCGCGCATGGTGGATTCCCCCTCCGGTGAGCCGGGGACCGCGAACTCCGCGGCCCCTGCGGACGGCCACGGTGGCCGTCCACCTGTTGCGGTTTCGAAGGTACCGGTTTCCGGCGCACTCCGCACACGTTGCAACTATCGTGTTACACAACGTGACGCATAGGGGGGAAGGATGACGGCAGTGCAGTCGTCCGCGGAGGACCGCGGCGGTGAACTGGCCCGCACGTCCCGGCGCCCAGGGGGATCCGGGCGGCCGTCCCTGCTGGCCGTCTACGTCCCGGCGGTGGTGTCGCTGCACCTGGCGCTGACCGGTTTGGGGCTCTGGCGCACCTCGTTCCAAATAGAAGATCTACTCACATTTACCGCCTTGTTGGCGTGTGGCGCGGTCTGCATCGAGGCGTCCCGCCGGCTGGGCATGCCCGCGGGGGTCGCGCGGGACCTGCTGTCGGCGTGGTGGCTGCCGGTCGCGCTGCTGCTGCCGCCGCTCTACGCGCTGCTGATCCCGATCCCGCTGCAGGTCCTGCTCCAGTTCCGCGTCCGGCGGACGCTGCTGTACCGGCGGATCATGGTCACCTCGGCGCTGGGCCTGGCCGGGGCCTGCGCGAGCGTGGTGTTCCACGCCGTGGTGCCCGAACCGCTGGCGGACGGCCCGGGCTGGATCGTCCAGGGCATTCCGGGCATCCCCGTCGCGGTCGCCTGCGCGGCCCTGTTCACCGTCCTCAACACGGGGATCGTCGCGGTCGCCGCGCACGCCGCCGCGCCCGAGGGCCGCTGGCGCGAGGTCCTCTGGAACCGCGAGAGCCTCCTGCTGGACGTCGTGGAGCTGTGCGTCGGGGTGCTCGTCACGATCAGCAGCGCGCTGTCCCCGGCGCTGCTGCTGCTCGCGCTGCCCCCGGTCGTCCTGCTGCAGCGCAGCCTGATGCACCAGCAGCTCCAGGCCGCGGCCCGGACGGACGCCAAGACCGGCCTGCTGAACGCCGCCGCCTGGCAGCGCGAGGCCGACACCGAGCTGTCCCGCGCCCAGCGCACGGACGAGTCGCTCGCGCTGCTGCTGATCGACATCGACCACTTCAAGAAGGTCAACGACACCTACGGCCACCTGCTCGGCGACCAGGTCTTGGTCGGGGTCGCGACCACGCTCTGCGGGCAGCTCCGCGACTACGACGTGGTCGGACGCTTCGGCGGCGAGGAGTTCGTCGCCCTGCTCCCCGGCGCGGACACCGTCGAAGCCTGCCGGATCGCCGAGCGCCTGCGCGGCCGCGTCCGCCGCCTCACCGTGCCCGCCGACCACAGCACCGTCGCCGTGACGATCTCCGTCGGCGTCGCCCTGCTGCACACCCACGGCTCCGACCTCATCGAGCTCCTGGCCGCCGCCGACCTCGCCCTGTACCGGGCCAAGGAGTCCGGCCGCGACCGCGTCTGCCTCCCCGCCGTGGACGCCCCCCGAACCCCCGACGCCTGACCGGACGGCCGATGCCTGATCTGCCGCCCGGTGCCTTGCCGGGCGGCCGATGCCTGATCTGCCGCCCGGTGCCTGACCGGACGGCCGACGACTGACCGGACGGCCGCCGCCTGACCGGGTGGCCGACGCTTGGCCCGCCGCCCGCCGCCCGCCGCCCGATCTGCCGCCCGCCGCCTGATCTGCCGTCCGACGCCTGACCTGGCGGCCGATGCTTGGCGCCTGAGCGGCGGCCCGGTGCCTGAGCGGCGGCCCGGCGCCTGACCGGCCGCTCGGTGCCTGGCCCGCCGGGCCCCTCGTAGCGTTCCTGGGCCCGGGGTGTTCGGGGGTGCGGGGTGGGTTCGGGTGCGACGAACGGTGCTCTGGACCCAATAGGCTTGAGGATTATGGCCGAGTACATCTACACGATGCAGCGTGTGCGCAAGGCGCACGGCGACAAGGTCGTCCTGGACGACGTCACCTTGCACTTCCTGCCCGGCGCCAAGATCGGCGTGCTGGGCCCGAACGGTACCGGCAAGTCCACGCTGCTGCGGATGATGGCCGGTCTGGAGCAGCCGTCCAACGGCGACGCCAAGCTCATGCCGGGGTTCACGGTGGGCATCCTGCAGCAGGAGCCGCCGCTGAACGAGGAGAAGACCGTCCTCGGGAACGTGGAGGAGGGCGTCGCCGAGACCAAGGCGATGCTCGACCGGTTCAACGAGATCGCCGAGCAGATGGCGACGGACTACTCCGACGAGCTCATGGCCGAGATGGGCAAGCTCCAGGAGAAGCTCGACCACAGCAACGCCTGGGACCTGGACTCCCAGCTGGAGCAGGCGATGGACGCGCTGCGCTGCCCGCCGGCGGACGCGGACGTGACCAAGCTGTCGGGCGGTGAGCGCCGCCGCGTGGCGCTGTGCAAGCTGCTGCTGCAGGCCCCCGACCTGCTGCTGCTGGACGAGCCGACCAACCACCTGGACGCCGAGTCCGTCCAGTGGCTGGAGCAGTTCCTCGCCAAGTACGAGGGCACCGTCCTGGCCGTCACCCACGACCGGTACTTCCTGGACAACGTGGCGACCTGGATCCTGGAGCTGGACCGCGGCCGCTGCCACCCCTACGAGGGCAACTACTCCACCTACCTGGAGAAGAAGGCCGAGCGGCTCAAGGTCGAGGGCAACAAGGACGCCAAGCGCAAGAAGCGCCTGCAGGACGAGCTGGAGTGGGTCCGCTCGAACCCGAAGGCGCGGCAGACCAAGTCCAAGGCCCGCCTCGCCCGGTACGAGGAGATGGCCTCCGAGGCCGCCAAGACCCGCAAGCTGGACTTCGAGGAGATCCAGATCCCGCCGGGCCCGCGCCTGGGCAACACGGTGATCGTCGCCGACAAGCTCACCAAGGGCTTCTCCGACCGGGTCCTGATGGACAACCTGTCCTTCGACCTGCCGCCGAACGGCATCGTCGGCGTCATCGGCCCGAACGGCGTCGGCAAGACCACCCTGTTCCGCATGATCGTCGGCGAGGAGCAGCCGGACTCCGGCGCGCTGCGCGTCGGCGACACCGTGCAGATCTCGTACGTGGACCAGGGCCGCGGCGGCATCGACCCGGACAAGAACGTCTGGGAGGTCGTCTCGGACGGTCTGGACCACATCAAGGTCGGCCAGGTCGAGATGCCGTCCCGCGCCTACATCGCGGCGTTCGGCTTCAAGGGCCCGGACCAGCAGAAGCCCGCGGGCGTGCTGTCCGGCGGCGAGCGCAACCGGCTGAACCTGGCGATGACCCTCAAGCAGGGCGGCAACGTGCTGCTGCTGGACGAGCCGACCAACGACCTCGACACCGAGACGCTGTCCAGCCTGGAGAACGCCCTCCTGGAGTTCCCCGGCTGCGCCGTGATCACCTCGCACGACCGGTGGTTCCTGGACCGCATCGCCACGCACATCCTCGCGTGGGAGGACGGCTCGAACTGGTTCTGGTTCGAGGGCAACTTCGCCGACTACGAGAAGAACAAGATCGAGCGCCTGGGCGCCGAGGCCGCCCGTCCGCACCGGGTGACCCACCGCCGCCTGACCCGCGACTGATCACCCCCGAGAAGCGCCGCACCCACCCCGGGTGCGGCGCTTCCGCCTTCCCGCGCCCGCCTCCGGTCCCCGAGCCGGGGCTTCTCGCTCCCGCGTTGCCCCTCGTCCCAGTGCCGGGGGCACAAGAAGGCGGTGGCGTTCTTGTGGGCCACGTGATGAACGGCGGCGTCCGAGCGGCGGGTAGCATCGGCGCGCGATCCCACCTTCTATCCGGGCGAGGCTATGCGAAGCGGTGACGAGCGCCCCATGGCGGACTTCCGGCACGTGTACGAGTTCCCCCTGAGATTCGGCGACATCGACTCGCAGGGGCACGTGAACAACGTGAAGTTCCTCGGGTACCTGGAGGACGCCCGGCTGGAGATGTTCCACGCCGACCCCGTCCGCAAGGGCGAGCAGCCGATCCGGGGGATGGTCGTGTCCCGGCACGAGATCGACTACGTGACGCCGCTGCTGCCGACCGTCGACCCGATCCGGGTCGAGACGTGGATCACGCAGGCGCGGGCCGCGTCGTTCACGCTGGCCTACGAGGTGCGGGACGACGACAACGTGTACGCCCGCGCGAGCTCGGTCCTCGTCGCGTTCGACGTCGAGAACAACCGGTTGCGCCGGTTCACCGAATACGAGCGCGACTTCCTCGCCCGCTACCGCGCCCCCGCCGAGTAGGCCCGTCCGCCAGCGGGCCTAGACGGCGACGGCCGACCGGGCCGCAGCGACGGCGTTCAGTGCCTCGGTGAAGGTGCGGACGAACAGGTCCGTGTCCTCGAACGGGAGGCCGTGCCCGCCCGGCACCTCGACCAGCTGAGCGTGCGGGACGGCTTCGGCCACGGCGCGCTGGTGGTGCGGCGGGACGATCCGGTCGTCCGCGCTGGAGATGATCACGGTCGGGGCGGTGATCCGGGGGAGGAGCGCCGTGATGTCCACGGCGCGGTCGGCCTCGACCTGGCGCAGGAACCCGTCCGAGGCCGCGCTGATCGCGGCGGTGAAGCCCTCCGTCGCGGCCTGGAAGTCGGCGTCGGAGCGGGCGCGCAGCGTGGCGTCGCCCATGGCGGTGCACTGGAGCAGGCGCGCCTGGAGTTCGGGATCCGCGACCGTGAGGCGGGCCCAGAGGTCGAACTGGAACGCCATCCACGGGTCGGTCTTCGCCCATGCGGCATGCGACACGACCGAGATCACGCGGTCCGGTGCCGTCCCCGCGACGGCCAGGGCGACCGTGCCGCCCAGCGAGTGTCCGGCCAGGTGGAAGCGGTCGAGCCCGGCGTGGTCGGCGGCGGCGAGCACCTGGCGGACCAGGTCGTCCATCAGGATCGGGCCGCCCGCGTCGCGGGTCGCGCCGGCCCCCGAAAGGTCCGGCGCGACGATCGTGAAGCGGGACGCGAGCGCCTCGATGAGCGGCCCCCAGTTGCCCGGGCCGTCCGCGCCGGTGCCGTGCACCAGGACGAGGCCGGGCCCGGTCCCCGTGACCAGGTAGTTCACGGTGCTGGTGCCGGAGCTGATCTGAACATCGACGGTAGGCATTGCGGGTTTCCTTTCAGCGGACGGATTCGGCGACCGCAAGCTCAGCGGCCACATCGGACGAGAGCGGACGAGTCGGAACATCAGAAGCGCGCAGCAAGCGGGCGACCACGACAGCGCCGACCAGGGACAGGGCGGACAGCGCCCACAGGACGTCGTGGAGCGCGCTCGCATAGGCGTGCGTCGCGGCGGACGCGTAACCCGGACCGCCACCGGTCCCGCGTGGCGGCGTCATGTCGCCCTGGAGCAGGCGGGACGTGGCGTCGGACGCGATGCCAGCGCCGTATCGGGACGCGAGATCGGCGCGGGTCAGCGTGGTCAGCAGCGCGCCGAGGACGGCGACCGCGACGACCTCGCCGGTGATCCGGGCGGTGTTGAAGACCCCGGCGGCCATCCCGGCGCGGTCGGGTTCGACGGACGAGATCGCCGCGCCGTCCATGATGGCCAGCGAGATCCCGAAGCCGGACCCGATCAGCAGCAGCGGCGCGGCGAGGGCGCCGGCGCCCGCACCGCCCGGGACGAGCGCCAGCAGCGCCGTCCCGAGGGCGACCAGCAGCAGCGTCGTGACGAGCAGCGTTCGCTGCGACAGCCGCCGCGCGAGCAGGCCCGTAAGCGGCGGCAGCAGCAGCGTCGGGCCGGTGAGCAGCATGAGCAGCACGCCCGCCCGTCCCGCCGACGCGTGCAGCGTGGCCATGAAGTACGGCGGCAGGACGATGGTCAGCGCGACGAACCCGAAGGCCAGCAGGAACGGCATCGCGGAGATCGCCACGAAGCGCGGGCGGGCCAGCAGCGCGAGGTCCACGAGCGGGGCCGCGTGCCGCCGCTCGACGACGGCGAACGCCGCCAGCAGCAGCACGCACGCCGCGAACCCGCCGCGGACGGTCCCGTGCGTCCAGCCCAGCGTCGGGCCTTCTACCAGCGCGAACGTGAACGCGGACAGGCCGAGCGTGAACGTCACCGCGCCGACCAGGTCCAGGCGTCCGGACGCGGCCTGCCGCGACTCGGAAAGCAGCGGGACGGCGGCCAACGACGGCAGCAGCGCGACGGCGGCGACGCCGAAGAACGCGCGCCAGCCCAGGCCGCTGACGAGCGTCCCGGCGATGACCGGCCCGAACGCGAGGCCGAGCCCGAGGACGGTCCCGAACACGCCGAACGCGCGCGCACGAGCCGGGCCGTCCGGGAAGGCCGCGGCGAGCAGCGCGCTTCCGCCGGTGGTCGCGGCGGCCGCCCCCGCCCCCGCGAGGAGGCGCGCCGCGACGAGCGTCCCGATGTCGGGCGCGAGGGTCGCGACCAGCATGGACGCGGTGAAGACGGCCAGCCCGAGCCCGAACATCCGCCGCCGGCCGATACGGTCGGCGAGCGATCCGGTGCCCGCCATGAAGCTCGCGAAGGTCAGGAAGAAGGCGTTCACGACCCACTGCGAGGCGGCGAGGCCGGCGTGCAGCGACCGTCCCACGTCGGCGGTCGCCTCGGCCGCGCCCGTGGCGGTGACCGGGATGAGCAGCAGCGAGCCGCACACCACCCAGAGCGTGCGGGCGCGCCGGTCCGAACCGGGCATGGCGTTCCTTTCGAGCGACAAACCATAAGAACTCTGATGGAGGCCAAAGTTCTTATATGAGTACGAGCCTTGTCAAGTCGTCGAAGGTTGGTAGGGTGCGCCCGTGAGGGGAGATCGGATGGCAGGCGACGAGCGGACCGAGGAGCGGACTGAGGAGCGGATCGAGGGGCCGGTCGAGGAGCGGATCGAGGCGGCGACGGCCTGGCGGCCGGGCATGCTGATCAAGCGAGCCGAGCAGGCGCTCATCGCCGAGAAGAGCCGCGTGCTGCGGCCGTTCGGGCTGACCGTCCCGCAGTACGCGGCGATGTACGCGCTGTCGCTCGCGCCCGGCATCTCCGGCGCGCGGCTCGCGCGCTACTGCGCGGTGACGCCGCAGAGCATGACGACCGTCCTGAAGACGCTGGAGGCGCGCGGGCTGATCGAGCGCCGCCCGTCCGAGGACCACGCGCAGGTGCTGGTCACGCGCCTGACGGACGAGGGGGCCAGGCTCCTGGTCGAGGCGGACGCCGCGGCCGTCGCCGTCGAGCGCAGCCTCGTGGACGCCTTCGACGCCGACGAGCTGGCGGCGCTCCGCATCCTGCTCCAGCGGGCCGTGGACGTCCTGACCTAGATTTCCGAAGATTTCCGGAAACAGCGGTCCTGAACTGGGGTAACGATCTCGGCGGACGGGGATCAACAGGACACCGCGTCCCGTCCCGGGCCGCCCCCCCGGGTCTCACCCCCGTCCGAGGTTCCGATGTCCCCCTACGTCTTCGCCTGGATCCTGTGGGTCCTGATGTTCTTCGCGATCGAGCTGCCCGCGGTCTTCAACCGGCAGCCCGGCGACACGCTGTCCGAGGTGATCTGGAACGTGTTCGCCATCCGCGGCAAGCCGCTCGGCTGGCAGCTCCGCCGCCTCGCGCTGCTGCTCGGCCTCGCCTGGCTGGTCGCCCACCTGCTCAGCGGCGGCCTCGTCTGAAACCACGCCGCCCCGCCTCACCCCGTCCCGCGACGCCCCGCCTCACCCCGTTCCGCGCCGCGCCGCGTCACCCCGTTCCGCGCCGCGCCGCGTCACCCCACCCTGCGCCGCCTCGCGTCCTTCCGTAGCGCGCGGGGACGGTGCTCGGACGCCTAGCAGGATCGCCGCTGAAAAGATCGCCGACTAGTCACGGGTTTGTAACAAGCGTCCCCCCGGTATGTTTTCGTCACACTTGTTACCTCTACCGTCGCAACGCGAATTGTGGCGATCCCACGTGAAGGTGAGAAGATGCGGCGCGTTTCCCACGGGGCTCTGTCCCTGCTGCTGGCGGGCGGTCTGGCCGCCTCCGCAATCGGTGTCGCCGGGGCGGCCCAGGCGGCGCCCGCGGCGCCCAAGGGCGACATCCTGGCCCAGCTGAAGGCCATCAAGGGCATGTCCGTCCAGGAGAAGCCGTCGACCCTGAAGGGCTACCGCTGGTTCTGGCTGACCTACAAGCAGCCGGTCGACCACCGCAAGCCGCACGGCAAGTGGTTCGAGCAGCGGATCATGCTGGAGCACCGGGACGCGTCCGCGCCGATGGTGGAGTACACCAGCGGCTACAACACGCCCGAGGCGATGTTCCAGTCCGAGCCGACGGCGCTGCTGAACGCCAACCAGATCTCGGTCGAGTACCGGTACTTCACCCCGTCGCGGCCGCAGGACGCGAACTGGAAGTACGACAACATCTGGCAGGCCGCCACCGACGAGCACCGCATCGTCCAGGCGCTCAAGCCGATCTACGGCGCCAAGTGGATCAACACCGGCGCGTCCAAGGGCGGCATGACCGCGACGTACCACAAGCGGTTCTACCCGAACGACGTGGCCGGCTCGGTCGTGTACGTGGCGCCGAACGACTACAACAACAACCACGACAAGGCCTACGACAAGTTCTTCCAGACGGTCGGCACCGATCCCACGTGCCGCGCGCACGTGAAGGACCTGGCCCGCGAGATCCTGAAGCGCCGCACGGCCATGGAGACGCGGATGAACGCGGACGCCAAGGCCAACAAGTGGACGTTCTCGATCCTGCGCACGGTGGACCGCGCGTTCGAGAACTCCGTCATGGACTTCGAGTGGGGCTTCTGGCAGTACCACCTGCAGTCCGAGTGCGCCTCGCTGCCCGCGACCAACGCCTCCGACGACGACATCTACAAGGTGTTCAACGACGTCTCGGACGTGTCGTCCTACAGCGACCAGAGCCTCGGCGCCTTCATCCCGTACTACTACCAGGCGGGCACGCAGCTCGGCTGGCCGTCGCCGAAGTTCCCGAACCTGCACGACCTGCTGCGCTACGAGAGCAGTTACGTGCCGCGGACGTACGTCCCGCGCGACATCCCGATGAGGTTCGACAACGGCAAGGCGATGCGCGACATCGACTCGTGGGTGCGCGGCAGCGCGAACCACATGCTGTTCCTCTACGGCGCGAACGACCCGTGGGGCAGCAAGCCGTTCCGGCTCGGCAAGGGCAGCCGTGACTCGGCCGTCTACGTCGCCCCGGGCATGAACCACAGCGGCCGGCTCATCGCCAAGCTGCCGGACGCGCAGCGCGCGAAGGCCATCGCGGACCTCCAGCGCTGGGCGGGCGTCGCGCCGTCCATGAAGGCCACCTTCGCGGTTCCGACCCCGATGGGCGAGGACCCGACCCTGGCGCAGCGTCCCCCGCTGTAGCCGCCGAGCCGCGAGCCCCCAGCAGGGCTCCCGGTTCCCACCCCCGAGGCGTGGGACGCGGACCATCCCCCAGGTCCGTGTCCCACGCCTCGTCATTTCCCGCCGGGCCCCCGTCGTGATTCCCCGCCCGGACCGCCGTCGTGATTTCCCGCCGGGACCGCCGTCGTGATTTCCCGCCGGGACTCCCGTCGTCATTTCATGACGGCGCGTCGGTGACGAGCCAGGCGGACGTGTTGCCCGGCAGCAGGTCGCCGTAGCAGGCGGCGCTTGCCAGGACGACCTCCCCGGGTGGTAGCCGGACCGGGTTGTCCGAGCAGTTCAGCGCGCACGTGAGCCGCCCGCGCCGGAAGACCACGGACGCGTCGGACGGGTCGTCCGGCCACTCGATCTCCTCCGGCAGCGACGGCGCCAGCTCGCGCCGCAGCGCCAGCGCGCTCCGGTAGAACGACAGCATCGAGGCCGGGTCGCCGTCCTGGGCCTCGACCGTCAGGGACGCCCAGTCCGGCGGCATAGGCAGCCACGGGCGCGTGCCGTCCGGCGCGAAGCCGTACGGCTCCTTGGCCCCCGACCAGGGGATCGGCACCCGGCAGCCGTCCCGGCCGGGCCGCTTCCCGCCGGTGCGGCGCGAGATCGGGTCCTGCCGGACCTCGTCCGGGAGGTCCTCGACCTCGGGAAGGCCCAGCTCCTCGCCCTGGTACAGGTAGGCCGAGCCCGGCAGCGCGAGGAGCATCAGCAGCGCGGCGCGGGCGCGGGCCGTGCCGATGCCGGGCACGCCCGGCGGACGCTCGTACCGCGTGACATGCCGGGGCATGTCGTGGCTGGACAGCACCCACGTCGGCGCGGCCCCGGTCGGTTCGACCGCCGCGACCGCCGCCTGGATCACGTCCCGGAACGCGGGCGCGGACCACGGCGCGAGCTGGAGGTCGAACTGGAACGCCTGGTGCAGCTCGTCCGGACGCAGGAACCGGGCAAGCTCGTCAGGGGAGTCGGTCCAGACCTCGCCGACCGCCATCCGGTCGCCGTCGTAGGACTCCAGGATGCGCCGCCAGTCCCGGTAGACGCCGTGCACCTCGGGACGGCTGTAGATCCGCCCGTGCAGGGCGGTGCGCGCGTCCGCGCCGACGTCGGCGAACGCCGGGTCCTTGAACAGCCCGGCCGCGACGTCGATCCGGAAGCCGTCCACGCCCCGGTCGAGCCAGAACCGCAGGACGTCCTCGAACGCGCGCCGGACTCCCGGGTCGCGCCAGTTCAGGTCAGGCTGCTCGCGCGCGTACAGGTGCAGGTACCACTGGCCGTCCGGAAGGCGTTCCCAGGCCGATCCGCCGAACATCGACGGCCAGTCGTTCGGCGGGCCCTCCATCCGGCCGTCCGGGTTGCGCCGCCCGGGGCGGAACACGTACCGCTCCCGCGCCGGGTCGCCGATCGGCGCGGCCAGCGCCTCCCGGAACCAGCGGTGCCGGTCCGAGGTGTGGTTCGGGACGATGTCGATGATCACCCGGAGGCCGTGCGCGTGCGCGTCCGCGACCAGCGCGTCGAAGTCGTCCAGGGTGCCGAACCGCGGGTCGACGCCGGTGTGGTCGGCGACGTCGTAGCCGCCGTCCGCCAGCGGGGACGGGTAGAACGGCGTCAGCCACAGCGCGTCCACGCCGAGGTCGCGCAGGTAGGCCAGCCGCGACCGGACGCCCCGGAGATCGCCCTCCCCGTCGCCGCCGCCGTCGGCGAAGCTGCGGACGTAGACCTCGTACACGACGGCGTGGCGCCACCAGGGGGATCGCGTCATACCGGCGATCTACCCGAAAGCGGGCGAACCTTCACCCGCCCCTGACGTGGACGAAGGAACCCTCACCAACCGGTGACGGCGGCCCTTCCGAAGGCTCGGGAGCCGGGGGAGGCCGCGCTCAGGACGGGGCGTTGACCATGCTCTGGGCGGCCATGGTGAAGTAGTTCCAGAGCATCTGCTCCGCCTGCGGGGGCAGGCCGGACTCGGCGACGGTCTCGTCCAGCGCCTTGCGCATGTGCCGCAGCCAGGCCTCCTTGGCCGCCTCGTCCACGACGAAGGGCGCGTGCCTCATGCGCAGGCGCGGGTGCCCGCGCCGCTGGCTGTAGGTGTTCGGCCCGCCCCAGTACTGGATCAGGAACAGCCGCAGCCGCTCCTCGGCGGGACCGAGGTCCTCCTCGGGATACATCGCGCGCAGCGCCGGGTCTTCAGCGACGCCCTGGTAGAAGCGGTGCACCAGGGCGCGGAACGTCTCCTCGCCCCCGACCGCCTCGTAGAAGGTCACCTGTTCGGGTTCAGCCATAACGCCCCAAGCCTATGCGGTAGGAGCGCGCTTACGCCTCTTGATCGTCAAGCCGTGACGGCAGGACGCCCTGACCTCCGCGCCAGCCCGACGTCGTGACTATGCGAAATCAGTCCAATACTCAGCGCGACGATTCGAGGGGGTCAGGAGGCGGAGGGGGTGGCGACCGAGACGCCGGCCTCGTCGAACGCGACCTTGACGCGCTCGCGCAGCTCGCGGGCGCAGTCGCCCTGCTTGCCGGGGGCGGTCTTCAGCACCACGCGGATGACCAGCGCGTCCCCGGCGAGGGCCTGGACGCCCCAGACCGAGGGCCGCTCCAGCACGGTGTCGCTCCACTTGGGGTCCTCGGCCATCGTGTCGGCGGTGGCCTGCAGGATGTCCTTGACCTTCTCGACGTCCTCCCCGATGTCGACGGGGATGTCGAGCACGGCGCGGCCCCAGTTCTGGGACTCGTTGCCGACCTTCTTGATCTCGCCGTTCGGGACGTACCAGACCACGCCGTTGACGTCCCGCATCCGGGTGACGCGCAGGGTGACCGCCTCGACCGTGCCCTTGGCGCTGCCGACGTCGATCACGTCGCCGACGCCGTACTGGTCCTCCAGCAGCATGAACATGCCGGCGAGGCAGTCCTTGACGATGTTCTGCGCGCCGAAGCCGACCGCGACGCCGATGACGCTGGCGCTGGCCACGATCGGGGTCAGGTTCAGCCCGAGGTAGCCGAGGATGCTGAACAGCGCGGTGCCCATGATCACCACGGACGCGACCGAGCG
The DNA here is from genome assembly GCF_024172125.1 of Actinomadura rupiterrae. Classification (GTDB taxonomy): domain Bacteria; phylum Actinomycetota; class Actinomycetes; order Streptosporangiales; family Streptosporangiaceae; genus Spirillospora; species Spirillospora rupiterrae. The sequence continues at coordinate 120,025 of NZ_JAMZEA010000012.1, read as the reverse complement.
CAGCACCGAGCCGAGCGTCTTGGCCCGCTGCGCGCGGCGCTGGGACAGCAGCGCCGGGCTGCCCTCGAAGATGGTCTTGCTCTTCTCGCGGACCTTCTCCGACATGGTCCCCTCGGCCATCCGGAGGGTGACCTTGGTGATCATGCGGTGCGCGATGTTCCGGACGACCAGCGCGATGACGAACGTCACGATGATCGCGACGAGCTTGCCGGTCCAGTCGTCCAGGCCGTAGTTATGGACGAACCGGGTCGCGTCGGGGCTGTGCGTGATGTTCCAGAACAGCCGGCACGTCGCGGACGGGGCGTCGCCGGGCTTGCTGACGCAGTAGCTCTCGGCCTTCCCGTCCATCTTCACCAGGGGCTCGGCGAGCACCCCGGCGGCATGGGCGACGGGCGCGCTGGACGCCGCTGTGCCGTACATGGGGGCAGACCCTCCCCGGCCGATGGTGGATGCCGCGCCACGTCGCCGTGGACCTGCGGCGGTACGAGCCCGATCGTAGGGGACGGTGACGACGGGTTCGTACATCGCCGGACGCGTGACGCGCATCGGCCGGGGAGGGGCCGCCCGGGGGCCGCGGACCCGGAGAATCGGGCATGGGAAGCGGGTCCGCGGCTGGCCGGAGGGGGCCGGCGCTCAAGCCGGGGCGGGGCTCATTGGGCGGGCTCACTGGGCGGGCTCATTGGGCGGGTTCGAAGGACTGGACGACCGGAACGCCGCCGACCGCGCCGTGGCGGCGGTCCGGTCGCCAGGTCTGGTGGTGGGGGGGCCGCCAGGTCTGGAGGAGGGAGTGGAGTCCCGCGGGGGCCGTGGCTGCCGCGCCGTTTCGGCCACGGCCCCCGGGGACGCTTCCGGCAGCGTCAGGAACGGCCCGAAGGCCGGCCCCCCGCCGTTGCCGGACCGCGGACCTCGAAGCCCTGCGCTTCGAGACCGCGCGCCTGTTGTCGGAGCGGCTGCAGGACGTGCGCCAGTTTCGTCGCCGCCCCGCGCGGATCGTCGACCTTGTGCATGCGTTCCCCCCAGGACCACCAGTAGTAGAAGTGGTCGCGCGTGTCCGGCGCCGGGGCGCACGTGACGTCCTCCGCCAGGCTGGCCGCCTCCGGGTTCACCACCCGCAGGAACGCCGGGCCGGACCGCGTCCGGACCACCCGCGCGACCAGGCCGCGCGTGTCGAGTTCGTGCTCCAGCTCCTCCAGGTAGCCGACGCGCTCGTCGTGTGCCACCTGCGCACCCCCTCCGTCTTCCGTGCATTCCGAGGACTGCTCGTGCCGTTCCCGTGTGGCCGAATGGTCCCTCTCGCCGCGGGTGAGGATCTTCAACCCGGCCGGGCCGGGCCCCCGCGGTGATCGAACTCAGCGCTTCCGATCCGTTACACGCGGCGAGAATTGCAACCTCAACGGTGATGGGTCAAGGGCCCCGCTGTCCGGCGAAGTACGGGATCGCACCACCTCAGGGGGAGGTTCTCCGATCCCGGAGGAGGAATCTCTACCCCCGGGGGAGAAGCCGCTTCCGGTGCGCCCGTCTTTCTCGGGAATGGCTTGGCCTGCCCCGGTGCGAGCGTTACGCTGCGTGCGCAAGAGATTATTTCTCGTATCACTCGCCCCCGGCGGGTGGACGCGAGAACTCCGTCCGAAGAGGTTGACCTAGCTACCGGTCGCCGTGGCCCCGAGGTCAGGCCCTCGCCTTCGAGGACCTCCCCCGGCCCAGCGGTGAGGAGGCCGGAACGATGTCAGACCCCCCGAAGAAGGAGACGGAGATCGCGCGCCGCATCAGGGCACGCGGTCTCGCCAGGGGACGCGCACCCGCCCAGATCGCGGTGGACATCCACGATCAGTGCGGGCCGCTGTTCGGCATCACGCCGATCAAGGCGCACCGCCTCGCCCACGGGGTCGCGCTGTCCGACATCGTGGCCCAGGTCCGCGCGCTGTTCGAGATCGACGGCAAGCCCGAGCCCAAGCTCGGCGACACCCTGCTGTCGGCCTACGAGAGCGGCTACAAGCGGCCCGGGCCGGAGTACCTCCACTACCTCTGCGCCGTCTACCGGGTCGAACCCGACGACCTCGGGTACCGCAGTCCCTGCATCTGCGGGCGCGCGCACGCGACCCGTCCCGCCGAGGCGAACGGCGGCCCGTCCCCCGCCGGCGTCCCGTCCCAGCGGGAACCGGGTCCCCGCGCGCCGGACGAAACCGACGCCCTGATCGGGGCGGTGGTGGTGCCGAGCCCGGACGACCGGCATTGGGTCTCCGTCAGAAACCCCAGGGGTCCGGACCGCGCTGACGGCCCCGTCTCCATCGATGTGGGAGAGGAGGACATCGTGCTTCGTAGGACCCTGCTGAGCCTGCTGGCCGGATCGGGCGTGGTGACGCTCGACGGCCAGTTCCTCGGCGCTGTGGACAACCTTCGTCGCAAGATGGACGACACCCTGGTCAGCGCGACCGTGTCTCCGACCATGCTCGACCAGTGGGAGGAGACGACGCTCGGCTACGGCCAGCAGTACCAGGCCACACCGTCGCTGCGCATGCTCTGCGACGTGCTGCTCGACTTCTCCGAGGTCCGGCGGATGGCCGACAAGCGGCAGCCGGTCGAGCTCCAGGAGCGGCTGCTGCGGATCGCCGCCCAGCTGTCCGGGCTGTCCGGCCTGATCATGATCAACCTGGGCGACCACCGGCTCGCGCGCTCGTTCTTCCGGACCGCGCGGACGGCCGCCGACGAGACCGGCGACCGCAAGCTGCGCGCCTGGGTGACCGTCCGGGAGGCGCTGGTCCCGATGTACTACGGGGACCCGCGCGAGGCGCTGCACCTGGCCCGCAAGGCCCAGGACCTCGCCGGCCGCGACCCGAGCGTGGCCGCCGCGATGGCGCCCGCGGTCGAGGCGCGCGCCCTCGGCCAGCTCGCGCTGCGCGGACGCGGCGACGCCGCGCCCAGCGCCCGGCGCGCGCTGCTGCGCGGCCGGTCGGTGTTCGACCAGCTGAGCAAGGAGTACACCGGCGACCTGGTGTTCGGCTTCACCGAACGGCAGATGACGTTCTACGAGGGCGACACCTACACCAACCTCGGCGACCACAAGGGAGGGGAGGAGTCGCTGAGCAAGGCGCTCACGCTGTACGCGCCCACCGACCGGGTCGACCTGACCCTGGTCCGGCTGGACCGGGCGGCCTGCAAGCTGCACGCGGGCCATCCGGACGCCGCGCTCGCGGGCGCGCGCGAGGCGATCCTCGACCTGCCCGCCGAGCACCGCTCCGACATCCTCGTCCACCGGGCGCGGCAGATCGGCGCGGCGGTCGGCGCGAAGCACCCGGGCCTGCCCGCGCTGAACGAGTTCTACGAGGCGCTCGCGGGGCCGCACGTGCAGAGCCCGACCACTCCACCGCCCAAGCCGTCCGTCCCGCCCGCAGAGCAGGTCTGACGCGCCATGCCACAGCCAGAGGGCCACCTGCCCGGACCCCAGGCCGCACCGGCGCGGCCGAAGGCACCCGACGACGCCCAGGCCGACGCGCCCGGCGCCCCAGCCGCCCCGGACCACCCCGGGGCGCACTCCGAGACCCGCCCGGCGGACCCCCGCCCGGCGGACCGCCACCCGTCCGGCCTGCGCGCGGCCGACCCCTGCGAGTCCGACGTGCGCACCGCCGCTCCCAGCGGCACCGACCTCCGTACCGCCGATCCGGGTGAGTCGGATCCCCGTGCGAAGGACGCCCCGCGCGAGCTGCCCGAGTCCTGTTCGATCCTCGTGCCGGGACGGGCCCGCCCCGACCGTCCGGACCTCGTCCGCGTGCATGCCGACCCGCCGTCGTGGGAGTACGGCGGGCTGCGCCTGCGGCGGTACGTCCCGTCCGACCACCCGGCGGTGCTCGCCCTGCACCGGCAGGGACTCGCGCAGGTCGGGCTGCGGCCCGGCGACGGGGTCTACTACGACCACGACTTCTTCCGGATGGAGGAGATCTACCTGCGCGGCGACGGCGAGTTCCTCGTCGGCGAGCTGGGCGGCCGGATCGTCGCGATGGGCGGACTCCGCCGCGCCGACCTGGTCCCCGGCGGCGTCGCGCGGGCGAAGGGCGGGGGCGCGCAGGCGGCCCCGGCCCGCGACCACGCGGTCGAGATGGTCCGGCTGCGCGTGCGGCCGGAGCTCCAGCGGCGCGGCTACGGCGAGGTGCTCGTCCGCGCCCTGGAGGACCGGGCCGCCGAGCTCGGCTACCAGGTCCTGAAGGCCGACACCACCGCCCGCCAGGGCCCCGCCCTCGCGCTCTACCGCAAGTTCGGCTGGCGCGAGACGCACCGCGAGGTCATCAGCGGCATCATCAACATCTACCTGGAGAAGCGCATCCACTAGAAAGCCCCGCTGGACACAGCGGACACCCCGGGACGACGGCCATCCGGCGGAGGCGCGGTCCGCCGCCCGCCGTCCCGGGGCCTTTCCATGCCAGACCCCAGAACCCCGGCAGCCTCCAAACCCCGCGAGGCCAGCCTCAAAACCCCGCGACGACCGCAACCGGCGCGAACGCGTTAACAACCGTGCGGGGCGACGCCGAAGGCGAGTCCCGCGCGGTTGATCGCGAAGCGATGCAGCGTTCGCACGAGCTTCCGGTCCGCGCCCGAGCCGCTAGGCGAGGGCGCGGACCGGAAGCTCAAATAAGCACTGCCGCTAGGCGAGGGCGCGGAGCCGGAGGCTCAATCCAACACAGCTGCAATGAATTGCATGAGGGGGTAGCGGCGGTGGTGGAGGATGGTGAGGCCGCGGGCGGCGAGGTCGTCGGGGAGGTCGTCGTCGAACATGGTGATGCCGGCGGCGCGGCCGAGGACGTCGCCGGTGAGGCGGGTCAGGGGGAGCGCCGGGCGGCGGGTGGTGAGGATGACCAGGCGGCCGCCGGGGCGCAGGACGCGGATCATGCCGTCCAGGGCCGTCCAGGGGTCGTCGAAGAGGTAGAGGGCGCCGAGGCAGGAGACCGCGTCGAAGACGCCGTCACGGAAGGGCGGGGTGACGGCGTTGCCGCGGACGTAGGCGATGCCCTGGCTGTCGGAGGCGGCGCGGGCGAGCATGGCCGGGGCCGCGTCCAGCCCGATGACCAGGCCGTTCTCGGCGACGCCGGACGCCAGCGCGCGGGTGGTGTTGCCCGGTCCGCAGGCCAGGTCGAGGACGGTCGCGGCGGGCTTGGCGATGTCGCCGGGCTGGCCGAGGCCGAGCCAGTCGCGGGCGAGCGCGTGCTCCTCGGCGGTGTCCGGCCCGGACGGCCAGCCCTTGGACACGTTGAACGCGACCGGCCGCCACACCCGCTCGTACACCTGCGGCAGCAGCGTGGACTGCATGACCCGCTGCGCGAGCGTCGGGGCGGGTTCGGCGGCGAGCAGGTCCAGGTAGCCGTGCGGCGCGGCGGGCGCCGCGGGCGGTTCGGCGAGCAGCCCGAGGACGCGGTCGAGCAGCCCGGGGTCCTGCGTGGTCGAGGAGCGCACGGTCTTATTCGACCACGCGTCAATACGTCCTGTCCCGGACGGCCCGCCGGTGTGACCGAACGCACCGCCGCCCGCCCGCTGGTCAGCTCATGCACAGGCCCGTCTGGGACGCCAGGAACGAGAGCGTGTCGGTCATCAGCGCCGTCGAGCGCGTGACGGAGCGGGCGGCGTGGCCGACGTCCGACTCGCGCCGCAGCAGGACGGGCTGGGCCGAGGACGTCGCGTGCTGCAGCGCCGCGCACATCTTGCGGGCGTGCAGCGGGTCCACGCGGCTGTCGCTGTCGAAGATCGTGAACAGCACGGCCGGGTAGTCCACGCCCTCGCGGACGTGGTGGTACGGCGAGTAGGACAGCAGCCATTCCAGCTCGTCCGGCTTGTCGGCCGTGCCGAACTCGTCGTTCCAGATCTGGCCGATGCCGAACTTCTCGTAGCGCACCATGTCGAGCAGCGGCGCCGAGCAGACCACCGCGCGGTACAGGTCAGGGCGCTGCGTCAGTGCGGCTCCGACCAGCAGGCCGCCGTTGGACCCGCCGGAGATCGCCAGCTGGGACGGTGTGGTCAGGCCGTCCGCGATGAGGCGCTCGGCGGCGGCGTGGAAGTCGTCGAAGACGTTCTGCTTGCGGTCGCGCATCCCCGCGCGGTGCCAGTCCTCGCCCTCCTCCGAGCCGCCGCGCAGGTTCGCGACCGCGTACACCCCGCCCGCCTCGACCCAGGCGAGGATGGACGCCGAGTACGCCGGGGTGAGCGAGATGTTGAAGCCGCCGTACCCGTACAGCACGGCGGGACGCGGTCCGGTGCCGTCCGGACGGGAGATCACCAGCATCCGGACGTCCGTGCCGTCCTTGGACGTGTAGGTGACCTGCCGCGTCTCGATCTCCGGGACGGCGACGGTGCCCGGCGCCGACGCCCACACCTTCGTCGCGCCCGTCCGCGCGTTGTAGTGCAGCACCGAGGACGGCGTGACGTTGTCGGTGTAGCCGAACCACGCCTCGTGCCCGCCCTCCGGGCGCTCGACGATGCCGCCGACCGAGCCGAGCCCGGGCAGCGGGACGCCGCCGGTCCGCTCGCCGGTCTCCAGGTCGTGCACGGAGATCTCGCTGACCGCGTGCCGCGTCCAGGCCGCGAGCAGGACGGGCCGGTGCAGGTCGTCCAGGATCGCGTAGTCGGTGAGCACGGCCTCCGGGTCCTCGGGGACCAGGTCGCGCCAGTTCTCGTAGGACGGGTCGGACGGGTCGGTCACGCACACCCGCGAGCGCGGCGCGTCCCGGTCGGTGAAGACGTACGCGCGGCCGTCGCGCCCGACGTGCAGGCCGGTCGAGGCGTCCACGCCGACCTGGACCTCGCGGAACTCCGGGCTCCGCAGCGGCGCGGCGGTCAGGTCGGCGATCCACAGGTCGTTGCGCGGCGCGGTCCCGGCGGACGCGGTGACCGTCAGCCAGCGGCCGTCGCGGCTGACGCCGATGCCGTAGTAGTTGGTCTTGTCGAGCCCGTCGCCGAACACCAGCACGTCGGTGTCCGGGTCCGCGCCGACGCGGTGCAGGAAGACGCGGCGGTGGAACTGGTCCTCGCCGTCCGGGACGTCGGCGGGCGCGAGCCGCCGCACGTAGTAGTACTCCTCGCCGCCCGGCAGCCACGCGACGACCGAGTTGCGGGTGCGGTCGATCGGGCCCTCGACCCGCTCGCCGGACGCCACGTCCAGCACGTAGAGCAGGGACTCCTCGTCGCCGCCGTGCGAGACCTTGTACGCCAGCAGCCGGCCCTCCTTGTCGGGCTGCCAGCCGTCCAGCGTGGTGGTGCCGGTCGGGTCGAGCGCGGTCGGGTCGACCAGCACGCGCTCGGAGCCGTCCGGGTCGACCGTGTAGAGGACGGGGTGCTCCTGCTCGGCGCGGCGGCGGGTGAAGAACCGCCGGTCGCCCCGCCACACCGGCGCGCCGACGCTGCCCGCGCCGAGCAGCTCGCCGAGCCGCGCGCGCAGCCGGTCGCGCCCGGGCAGGCCGTCGACGGTCTGGTGGAACAGCTCGTCCTGCGCCGCCAGCCACTTGGCGGTGTCCTCGGAGCCGGCGTCCTCCAGCCAGCGGTACGGGTCGGGCACTCGGTGGCCGTGCAGGTCGTCGGCGACGTCCTGGCGGGGCGCGGAGGGGTACTGCGGTCGGGTCATGCGAGCACTGTATTCACCCGGACCGCCACCCGATCCGAGATCATTTCCGTGTCCCGAGGTGTATACGCACGGTGACATCGGTAGAACGGTTGGTGATCACTGGAGAACATCCACCGGGGGGAACACCCATGAACAAGTCCATCGCCGCGCGCACCACCGTCCTGGGCGGAGCCCTGCTCGGCGCCTCGCTGCTGGCGTCCGTGCCGGCGGCGCAGGCCGAGCCGGCGCCGGCTCCGGCGGGGAAGGTCGAGTTCGCCTACTCCGCGCCGGAGGTCGCGCGGGCGGGCGACTCGGTGACCTGGAACTGGACGCTCCGCAACCTGGGCGCCCAGAACGTGGACAACGTCGTCCTCACGCACAGGATCACGCCGCAGCTCAAGGTCGCGAAGGTCTCGCCGCAGTGCAAGGTGCTCGCATCCACGGTCCGCTGCGCCTACGGCAGGCTCGCGGCGGGCGCGACGACCAGGGGCGCGCTCACCGCGGCCGTCCCGTCCAACACGCGCGGGTCCATCCAGATCAACGGCCGGGTCACCTGGCAGGAGCGGCAGGTGCCGGCGGGCACGAGCGCGCCGGGCGAGCAGGCCGCGCCGGGCCAGCAGGCCGCGCCGAACGGGCAGGCCGCGCCGGAGCAGCAGGTCGCGCCGGACGCCCAGACCGCGCCCGACGCGAAGGCCGCGCCGAACCAGCAGGCCGCTCCCGAGCAGCAGGCTGCACCGAACCAGCAGGCCGCGCCGGACCAGCAGGCCGCTCCCGAGCAGCAGGCTGCGCCGAACCAGCAGGCCGCGCCGGAAGCGCCGAAGGCCCCGGCCGCGCCCAAGAGCCAGGCGGCGTCGTCCGGCAAGGCCGCGACGAGCGGCCGGACCCACCAGGCGGCGCCCGCCATGATCCCGCCGCAGGGCTGACCGGACACGCGCCGTGACGGACGGATCGGACCGGCTTCTCGGGCCCGTCCGGTCCGTCCGCGGTGGTGCGGCGAGGCGGCCGCAGGCCCTGCGGCGCAAGGATTTTCGCGTCGCCACGAGGCCCGTTCCGGTTCGAACCGGCGCCTTCGTGGGGATTAAAGGGGGTAGCGGGCGGCCAGCTCAGGGGCCACACTGATTGCGGGCCGGCCGTCACGGCCGGCTGTCGCGGCCCGCCCGCCCCCGGCAGGGCAGTGACGCCAGGTCGGTAAAGGACGGACCGGAAACGCCCCTGGGGAGGTCCTCATGGCGGGTGCACAGGTGCCGGAGACGATACTCGGGCCTCGGGCCGGGGCGCGCGCGAGCCGCGCGCCCGCCGAGGCGAAGGAACGCACTGCCGATCGCACGGTGACGGCCGCCTCCGAGCCGGCGGAGGCCGTCTGATGCGCCAGGTCCTGCTGCTCAACGCGACCTACGAACCCCTGACCACGCTCCCGCTCCGCCGCGCCGTCGTCCTCGTCCTCCGGGACAAGGCCGAGATCGTCCACCAGGACACCTCCGGCGCCCTCCTCCACTCCGCCGCCCTGACGGTGGAGGTCCCCTCCGTGATCCGGCTCCGCCGGTACGTGCGCATCCCGTTCCGCACCCGCGTCCCCCTGACCCGGACGGCCCTGATGCGCCGCGACAACTTCCGCTGCGTCTACTGCGGCCGCCGCGCCGAGACCATCGACCACGTGCAACCGCGCAGCAGAGGCGGCAAGCACGTCTGGGAGAACTGCGTCGCGTGCTGCCAGAACTGCAACCACCGCAAGGCCGACCGGCTGCTGGACGAGCTCGGCTGGACGCTCCCGATCACGCCCGGCGTGCCGCGCGGCGCGCACTGGCGGCTGATCGGCATCGTCCACGACGGCGACCCCCAGTGGGCCCCCTACGTCACCGAACCCGCCGCCTGACCCCGCGTCCGCCCACCTGACCTGCCGCCTGACCTCGCCGCCCGGCACCGTCCAGCGCACGCGGCCCGCGCTGCCGTCCCGGCTCGGCCCGCGCTGCCGTCCCGGCTCGGCCCGCGCTGCCGTCCCGGCTCGGCCCGCGCTGCCGAACCCGCCGCCTGACCCCGCGACGGGAACGGGCGGGCCCACGTATCCTGGTCGGGTGCCACGGTATGACTATCGCTGCCGCGCGTGCGGTTCGACCTTCGAGGTCTCGCGACCGATGATCCAGGCGTCCGACCCGGCCCCCTGCCCGGAGGGCCACGACGACACCGTCAAGCTGCTGTCCACCGTCGCGGTGACGGGGCAGGCGTCCGCGCCCGCCCCGCGCTCGGGCGGCGGGGGCGGTGGCTGCTGCGGCGGGGGCTGCTGCTCCTGATCCGGACGCAAGGGCCGGGCCCCGGACGCGATGTCCGGGGCCCGTCGCCCGTCCACCCTCCCGCCGCGTGCTCGGGCCGCCGCGCGCTCGGGCCGCGGCGTGGTTGGGCCGCCGCGTGGCCGGCCGCGGCGCGGTCACTCGGCGCTGTCGCGGAGGCGGCGCAGCTCGGCGGCGGTCTTGCTGATGTCGTAGTCGGCGTCCACGCCCTCGACGAGGAACAGGTCGCTGGGGATGTGGTCGCTGCGCTTGGCCATGATCGCGACGTAGGCGTCCGAGGCGTACCAGGCGCGGGCGGCGTCCGCGTCCGGGAAGCCGATGATGACCACGACGCCGGGGAAGTCGCCCTCCTTCACGTCCGGGACGCCGCCGTGCACCAGGAACCGGCCGCCGAACGGGTCCATGGTCTCCTGGATGCGCTCCATGTACTCCAGGACGTCGTCGTGCAGGCGCGCGGGCGGGTACATGCGGGCGATGGCGTAGGCGGCGGGCATGGCGTGCTCCTCGGTTCTCCTCCCGGACGCCCGGTGCGCCCGGTTGATGATCTTTAGTCTGCCCGGCGGACCCGGGAGCAGGCGATGACGTCGGACGTAATGCCACCGCCTACCCCCGGGGGAACGGTCTGCCGGACGCGCGTCAGCGCAGCCGGTAGGCGGAGATGATCTCCTGCCGGACGGAGCTGCCGCCCGAGTCCCGCGCGGTCACGCGGAGCGACAGCGAGCCGCCCGCGGCCGGCTTCGGCAGCGCGGCGGAGAACTTCCCGCCGCCGAGCGCGCGGACGGTCGCCGCGTGCCAGGTCTTGCCGCCGTCCACGGACCTCTCGACCGCCAAGCCCGTCGCCGTCGCGCGGGCCGAGCCCGCCATCCGCGCGACGGTGAACGTCGCGGGCGCGCCGGTCGGCTGGTTGCGCAGGTCGAGGCTGAGGTCGTAGTCGACCAGCAGCAGCGGCAGCCGCTCGGATGACGTCCCTGACGGCACACCGGACCGGAACGTCCAGGTCGTGGACGTCCGGGGCGAGACCTGCAGAACCGACGACGAGTCGGTTTCGTAGCGCAGCGTGAAGGTCGCGGCGCGCGCCGGGACGGGGAAGTCCGCCGCCGCCGAGGCGACCTGGCCGATGCGGCGCGTCCCCTCGCTGAGCGTCATGGTGTGCTTCAGCGTCGGGATCATGTCGCAGTCGAAGCCGTCCCGGCGAACCTGGAGGTCCACCAGGTGGACGTGCACGTTCCCGCTCGTCCGCAGGGACGGCGCCGGGGCGCAGCCGCTTTCGGAGTGGCCCGTACCCGAGTACGGTCCGGGCCGGAACGGCTGGCGGCCCCACGTCTCGGCGGCGCGGGAGCCGGGCTTCAGCTCGGCGAAGTCGCCCAGGTCGCCCCAGCCGCCGTCCGCGACGGCCCGCGGGAACGCCTCGTGCATCCAGAGCACGCCGGGGCTCGCGCTGACGTAGTCGGTCCGCGTCGTGCCGGACGGAACCTCCGATCCGGCCTGGAAGCCGACGGACAGCGGAGCGTTCGGAGCCAGCGCGTACCGGACGTCCGAAACCGGCTTCGAGGTGTCGCCGTCCAGGGCTGCGAACCGCTGGTCGATCCGGGCCATCTTCGCTTGCTCGGCGGGCGTGACGACGTGCGACGCATCGGCGGGCACGCCGCCGGGACGCGGGTAGAACAGGTCGTACACCGCGCCGGGAGCGGTCAGCCGGAACCCGGTGGCCGTGGTGATCGACCCGGTGGTGAGGCGGCCTGGCATGGGCTGTGCGAACACCTGGCCGGGCAGGCTGTCCGCGGTGTAGACGCCGTCCGCGATGATGCCCTGCCGGAACGACCGGACGACCGACAGTGACGACATCGCGGTCTTCGTCGCGACGCCTTGGACGCTCGCGCCGAACGGCCGCGCGGCGGTGCCGTCGAGAGTGACCGTGACGTCCCGGTCCACGGTGATTTCGGGCGTGCCGGCGAGGGCCGTCCGCATGAGGTCGGACCGGGAGTCGCCCACGCTGCCGATCACGCTGTAACGGCCGTCCGGAACGCGGACCTTGGTGCCGCCATCCGCCGGGACGTCCACGCCCTGCGCGAACTGCGCGACGTCGTCGAGGTTCACGACCGACGCCGACCCGCTGTAGTCCTTCGCGGCCGTGCCCGGGATCGGCTTGCCGACCACCGTCACGGTGTGGCTCGGGGCCTCGACGGCGAACGTGACGGGCGTCCGCGCGCTGTGCCCGCCGCCCGTGGCGGTCACCTCGGCCGCGTAGAGCCCCGGACGTGGCACCTTTACGGTCAGCTGCGCGGTCGCGGTGCCTCCGGCCGGGATCGCGAGCCGCGTCGCCGACAGCTTCGCGGCCCCGGCGACCGTGCGGCCCTGCCGGTCGGTGACCGTGACGGACAGGCTCGCCGTCACCGCCTTGCCCGGCGCGCTCCATGCCAGCTTCGTCCCCAATGCCGGATGTGCCGGGAACGCTGACGTGCCCAGATGCGGGACGGCCTGCCGCGACAGCAGCGGCGCGGTCACCGCGGCGCCCGCGTCGAGCCGTCCGGCGCCGACCTCGTAGGCGTCCCGGTCCTTCGCCGTGGCGGCCGACCCGACGAGGGCCGCCTTGAGCTGGTCGCCACCCCAGCCCGGATGCTTCTGCGCGACCAGCGCCGCGGCGCCCGCGACGTGCGGCGTGGCCATGGACGTGCCGCTCAGCGCGGTGTACCGGGCCGAGATGATCCGGCCGAGGGACGTCCCGGTCGCCCGGGCGGCGACGATGTCCACGCCCGGCGCGACGAGCTCGGGCTTGGCTGCCGTCCGTCCGGCGCGCGGGCCGCGGCTGGAGAAGGGCGCGAGCCGGTCGGACGCGTCGACCGCGCCCACGGTGAGCGCCGTGTCGGCCGAGCCCGGCGTGTTGACCGAGCCGATCGCGCCGTCGTTGCCCGCCGCGACGACGAAGAGCGTGCCGTTCCGCTTGGACAGGCCGTCCAGAGCCACCGAGAGCGGGTCGGTGCCGTCGGTCGTGTCGCCGCCGATGCTCATGTTGACGATCTTCGCGCGGGTGGCGGCCCACTCCATGCCCGCGATGAGCTGCGACTCCGGCGCCCGCCCGTCGTCGTTCAGGACCTTGCCGACCAGCAGCCGCGCGTCCGGCGCGACGCCCTTGCGCGACCCGCCGGACGCGTTCCCGCCGCCCGCCACGATGGCCGCGACGTGCGTGCCGTGCCCGAACCGGTCCTTCACGTCGGGAGATGTGGAGAAGTTCGCGCTCTCGGCGATCCGTCCCTTGAGGTCCGGATGCGTGGCGTCCACGCCGGTGTCGAGCACGGCGACCTTGACGCCGCGCCCGGTGGCGCCCGCCTTCCACGCCACCGGCGCCCCGACCTGCGTGAGGTTCCGGTCGAGGCCCGGCTTCGCCGCACCGGACGGAGCGCCCGCGGCCGGGACGGGCGCCTGCGGCGCGCGGGTCGTGTGGACGGTCCGGTCGAGCCAGATGTGGGACGCGTCGCCGCCCGGCGCTGCGGCGAGCGCGCGTCCGAGGCGCCCGGTCCCCGACTTCGGCTGCCGGACGGCCACCGCGTCGAGGCTGGCGAGCCGCCGCCCCTGCGGCAGCGCCGCCGCCACCGAGCGCCCGGACCGCTGCACGATCAGCGGCAGTTCGCGGCTGCGCGCGTCGTCCAGGCCGTTCTGGATCAGTGCCGTCACGTCGAACAGCGCCGGGTCGACGACGCGCCCGCGCAGCCGCGCCACGTCGGCGGGCACGACGACCACGTGCCCGTCCGGCCGGACCGACGTGCTGAAGACCTTGTTCCGCCGGTCCGCGCCGGGCCGCACGCCCACGCTCGGGACCGCGCCCTTCCGCGTCCGGACGGTCACCACGTCCCCGGTGAACAGCGTGACCTGCCATGACTTCCCGCTCGGCAGCGGCTGCACGGGCGACGGCGGCGCCGCCCACGCGCCCGCACCGCCGAGCGGTGTCAGCGCTGCGGCGAGGACGGCCGCGCTCGCAAGGGCGGCCACGCCGGATCTGATGGGTCGCAAGGAGAGTCCTTTCCGTTGATCTCTCCCTGTATTGACCGACCGCCCCCTCCGCTTTCACGCCGAAAACGCGAACGCCCGCCCGGACCTGCGTCCGGCCGGGCGTTCGGAAAGCTTGCGCTCCGCCCTGCGTCGGACGCCCGCATGCGGGCTGGGCGCGTCCGGAATGCGGAACGCCCGCTCGGGTCTAGGCCGGGCGGTTGGTTCGGGGGGCTTGCGCTCCGCAGTGCGGCGGACCGCCAGGACGCGGGCTGGGCGCGTCCGGAATGCGGAACGCCCGCCCGGACCTGGGTCCGGGCGGGCGTTCGGGGGATGGTGGTCAGGGGTTGAGGAGGGTGACGTCGCGGGCGGCGCCGGTGGAGGCGGACGTGGCCATGGCGGCGTAGGCCTGGAGTGCGGCGCTGACCTTGCGGTCGCGGTCGCGCGGGCGGTAGCCGCCCAGCTCGGCGAGCAGCTGCTCGCGGCGCGCGGCCAGCTCCTCGTCCGGGACGTCCAGCTGGAGCACGCGGTTCGGGATGTCGATGACGATCCGGTCGCCGTCGCGGACGAGCGCGATCACGCCGCCGCCCGCGGCCTCCGGGGAGGCGTGCCCGATCGACAGCCCGGACGTGCCGCCGGAGAACCGGCCGTCGGTGATCAGCGCGCACGCCTTGCCGAGCCCGCGGCCCTTCAGGAAGGAGGTCGGGTACAGCATCTCCTGCATGCCCGGCCCGCCGCGCGGCCCCTCGTAGCGGATGACGACGACGTCGCCCTCCTTGACCCTGCCGCCGAGGATGCCCTCGACCGCCGCGTCCTGCGACTCGAAGACGACGGCGGGGCCGGTGAAGGTCCAGAGCTCCTCCTCGACCCCGGCGGTCTTGACGATCGCGCCGTCCTCGGCGATGTTGCCGCGCAGGACGGCCAGGCCGCCGTCGGTGGTGTAGGCGTGCTCGACGTCGCGGATGCAGCCGTCCACGCGGTCGAGGTCGAGGTCGTCCCAGCGCGCGGACTGGCTGAACGCCGAGGTCGAGCGGACGCCGCCGGGCGCGGCGTGGAACATCTCGACCGCCTCCGGCAGCACGTCGGGGGAGCGGACGTCCCACTTGGCGAGGTGCTCGGTCAGCGAGGACGAGTGGACCGAGGTGACCGTCCGGTGCAGCAGCCCGGCGCGGTCCAGCTCGCCGAGCAGCGCCGGGATGCCGCCGGCGCGGTGGCAGTCCTCGACGTGGTACTTCGCGGTGGCCGGGGCGAGCTTGCAGATGCACGGCACCCGCCGGGACAGCTCGTCGATCTCCTTGAGCCCGAAGTCGACGTGCCCCTCGACCGCGGCGGCGAGCAGGTGCAGGATCGTGTTGGTCGAGCCGCCCATGGCGATGTCGAGCACCATGGCGTTCTCGAACGCGTCCTTGGTCGCGATGTTCAGCGGCAGCACGGACGTGTCGTCCCCGTCGTAGTACCGCTTGGCGATCTCCACGACCGTCCGGCCCGCGTCCTCGTAGAGGCGGCGGCGGGCGGTGTGCGTGGCGAGGACGGTGCCGTTGCCGGGCAGCGCGAGCCCGATCGCCTCGGTGAGGCAGTTCATCGAGTTGGCGGTGAACATGCCCGAGCAGGACCCGCAGGTCGGGCAGGCGTTCTCCTCCATCTCGGCGAGCGTGGCGTCGCTGACCGACTCGTTCGCGGCGGCGATCATCGGGTCGATCAGGTCGAGCTTGTGCCCGCCCTGCACGCCCTGGACGGGCTTGCCCGCCTCCATCGGCCCGCCGGACACGAACACCGTGGGGATGTTCAGCCGCAGCGCGGCCAGCAGCATGCCGGGCGTGATCTTGTCGCAGTTGGACACGCAGACCAGCGCGTCCGCGCGGTGCGCCTCGACCATGTACTCGACCGCGTCGGCGATCAGCTCGCGGGACGGCAGCGAGTACAGCATGCCGTCGTGGCCCATCGCGATGCCGTCGTCCACCGCGATGGTGTTGAACTCGCGCGGCACGCCGCCCGCCTCGCGCACCGCGCCGGCGACGACGTCGCCGACCTCGCGCAGGTGGACGTGCCCGGGGACGAACTGGGTGAAGCTGTTGGCCACCGCGACGATCGGCTTGCCGAAGTCCTCGCGCTGTACGCCGCTGGCGCGCATGAGGGCGCGGGCGCCCGCCATGTTCCTGCCGTGGGTGACCGTACGTGACCTGAGCGGTGGCATGGGACCTCTTCCAACCGTGGACGAGCGTGGACGGCGAGCGGGACCTCGTCCGCGGCGGGTGGGGCGGGCGCGGGCCGGGCTCGGGCCGCAGCGGGCGGGTGGCGCGGCGCTGCCGCCGGTCGGCCGGTGCGTCCGATCGTACCAACGCCGCGCGCATGCCCCGGCGGAACCCTGGACGTCTCGTCTCACATGCTGGAACGCCTGTTTCCGGCAAGGCGCGGGCCGGGGGCGGGCGGAGGGCGCCCGCGCCGCGCCGGGACGGCTGCTCCGGGCGCGTGGGGAAGCTCGTCGTCGAGCCTGATGGGCGGCCCGGTCCGGCTGGACCGCCCGGGCGGTGCGTCGATCGGTGGTGCGTTGATCAGCGTGCGTCGGTCACCGGTGCGTTGATCACTGGTACGTCGATCGGTACTGCGTTGACCGGTGGTGCATTGGGCGATGGTGCGTCGATCGGTGGTGCGTTGATCAGCGTGCTGGTGGTGCGTTGATCAGTCGGGGTACTTCGGCGGCAGGGACTCCTCCGCCGCCTGGAAGATGCGCTCCACGTCGGTGCCGGTGAGTATGCGCGGCCGGCGGCGCAGGTAGCCGCGCGCCCGGTTCCCCGCGTACACGTCGACGTCGCGGACGCGCATGACCTTCCACGGGATGGACGGCCCGTAGATCGCCACCGAACCCTGGACCGGCACCTCGAAGCCGACCCGGCCGCTGATGATCTTGCTGGCCAGGTCCGCCTCCCAGTGCGTCTCGTCCAGCCGGTCCTTCTTGTTGAAGGGGCCGTGGAAGAGCTTGCGGTGGGAGAGCGTGCGGACCGGCAGCCGCTTGTCCCACGCCTCGGAGTCGATCGCGTACACCCCGCTCGGGCCGATGACCAGGTGGTCGATCCGGCCGTCGCTGACACCGTCGTCGTCGCGGGGCACGGCCCGGGCGTGCAGCACCCGGTAGCCGTTCTTCTCCAGGGACTTCAGCTGCCGTTCGGTTCTGCGCTCGACCGCCGAGGCCTTCTGCCACGCCTCCACGCTGGAGGCCGTGCGGGCCCGGCGGAACACGTCCGCCGCCACGACGAGGACCGCCGCGATGAGGCCGAGCTTGAAGTTGAGGACGACCGACACCAGCAGCAGCACCGCCAGCGCGGCCACGCCGCGCTGGAGCCACCGCCGCGTGGCGGGGTCGCCGAGCCTGTCGCCCAGCCCGAGCGGGCCGGACTGCTCCTGGACCGAGCCCTGAACCGCGGCTCCGCCGGATTCGGGGGGCCCGCCGGGATCTCGGGCTGTGCCGGGTTCGCCCGGCACGCCGGGCGCGCCGTGCTCGCCGGCTGCGACGGCGACGGGTTCGCCTTCGGGCCGGCGCCGCTCCGCGGCCTGTTCGGGCTGGCCGCGGGCCTTCTGCGGGTTGCTCCGTTCCGTGATCGCCATAGGTGACGCTCCGTGTTCCTTTCGCGCCGGAAGCATGATCCTCCGAGCGCAGAGTAATCACTTCGCCGGTCCCCGACCAGTCATGCCGGGTTAATAGTTTTGTCGCCGTTTCCGGGCGGTTCGCGGACTCGGCGGACGGGTAGGTTCATTGTCCTCCCGTGCCTGCGGCTAGCGTTCGGCGTGTGACCGACTCAGTGACTCATACCCACGACCTCACGGCCGAACAGACCGCCGCCGCCGTCCGTTCCGGCGAGGTCTCGCCCGTCGAGCTGACCCGCCACTACCTCGACCGCGCCGAGCGGCTGAACGACCGGGTCGGCGCGTACGTCACGCTCACCCCCGAGCTCGCGCTGGAGCAGGCGCGCGCCGCGGAGAAGCTCGTGACCGGCGCGGACGACCCGGCCGAGCTGCCGCCGCTGCTCGGCGTGCCGGTTCCGGTCAAGGACCTGAACATGGTGTCCGGGGTGCGGATGACGCTCGGCTCGGCCGCGCACGCCGACCTCACCGGCTTCGCCGACGACACTGTTGTGGTGCGGTTGAGGGAAGCGGGGTCTGTCCATCTGGGCAAGACGAACACTCCGGAATTCGGTCTGCCCTGTTATACGGAAAACGACGTGGCGCCCCCGGCCCGGACGCCCTGGGACACCTCCCGCTCGGCGGGCGGTTCGTCCGGCGGGGCGGCCGCGGCGGTCGCGTCCGGTCTCGCTCCGGTCGCGCAGGGCAGCGACGGCGGCGGCTCGATCCGCATCCCGGCGTCGGCGTGCGGCCTGTTCGGCATCAAGCCGTCCCGCGGGCGGATCTCGCACGGGCCGATCGTCCCGGACCTTTTCGGCCTGTCCACTAACGGGCCGATCACCCGGACCGTCCGGGACGCCGCGCTCCTGCTGGACGTCATGTCGGGTCCGCGTCCCGGCGACATCTACCGCGCGCCGGACGTCGAGGGGACGTTCCTCTCGTACACCGAGCGCCCGCCGGGCCGCCTCCGCATCGCCCGCAGCATCGAGGCGGGCGTCCCCGGCGTGGTGATCCACCCGGACGTCCAGGCCGCGTACGACGAGGCGTCCGTCCTGCTGGAGGAGCTCGGCCACGAGGTCGTGGACGTCCCGGTGCTGTGGAACGCCGACCTGGTGCCGCACTTCGAGACGCTCTGGGCGGCGATGGCCACCCTCACGCCCGTCGCGCCCGACCGAGAGGAGATCCTGCAGCCGCTCACGCGGTGGCTGCGCGAGCGCGGCCACGCCACCGGCGGCCCGGCGCTCATGCAGGCCCACGCGGCCCTCCAGTCGGCCATGCGGACCGTCCTGCCGGTGCTGGAGCAGTACGACGCCATCCTGCACCCGACGCTGGCCCAGCCCCCGGCCCCGATCGGGTACTTCCACGGCCAGGAACCGCAGGAGAACTTCGAGCGGCAGAAGCTGTACACGCCGTTCACCTCGGTCTACAACGTCTCCGGCCAGCCCGCCGTCAACGTCCCGCTGCACTGGACGGACGAGGGCCTGCCGATCGGGATCATGCTCGCGGGCCGTCCGGGCGGCGAGGGCACGCTCATCTCGCTGTCCGCGCAGCTCGAAGAGGCGCGCCCCTGGGCGCACCGCAAGCCCGAGATCTGGCACGCCTGACCGCCGGGCTTTGGGCCCGTTTTGGGCGGGCATGGGGTGGGGGTGAAGGACCGGGATCTGGACCTGCGGGCGCTGGCCCGCGCGCACGGCGTCTCCACCGACTACTTCGACTGGCGGGGACGGCCCGCGGTGGTCTCGCCCGAGACGCTGCGGGCCGTCCTCACGTCCCTCGGGGCGGACGTCTCGACCTCCGCGTCCATCCGGGACGAGCTGGAGCGGGCCGCCACGCCGCGCCGCCTCCCGCCCGTCGTGGTGACGCGGCCCGGACGCCCCCTCGGCAAGGACGGCACGGTCGTGCTCGCGGACGGCCGCGTCCTCGACCTCCCCACGGACGAGGAGCTGCCGCTCGGCTGGCACGAGCTGTCCGTGGACGGCGCGGAGGCGGCCTTGCTCGTCGCGCCGGAACGGCTCGGTACGGGGCCCGCCGCGTGGGGCGTGACGGCGCAGCTGTACTCCGTCCGGTCGCGGGCGTCCTGGGGGATGGGCGACCTGCGCGATCTCGCCGACCTCGCCGCGTGGGGCGGGCGGCAAGGCGCGGGGTTCGTCCTGATCAACCCGCTGCACGCGACCGAGCCCGTCCCGCCGGTCGGGCCGTCGCCGTACTCGCCGATGAGCCGCCGCTTTGCCAGCCCGCTGTACCTGCGCGTCGAGGACGTCCCCGAATACGCGTCCCTCGCGGCGGACGAGCGCGACCGTGTAGACCGCCTCAGCGCGCCCCTACGCGCCCGTAACGCGACCCTGGACGCCCTGGACCGCGACGCGGTCTGGACGGCCAAGCTAGAGGCCCTGGAGATCCTCTACAACGCGCGTGCGCACGAGCCGGACGAGTTCCGGGCCCGGGAGGGCGCGCCGCTTACGGCATTCGCGACGTGGTGTGCGCTGTGCGAGGAGCAGGGGCCGGACTGGCGTGAATGGCCCGCCGAGCTGCGCGACGCCGAGGGCCCGGCCATGCGGGCCGCGGCGTACCGGCTCGCCGACCGCGTGAACTTCCATGCGTGGCTGCAGTGGCAGCTCGATCGGCAGCTCGGCGCGGCGCAGGCGGCGGCGCGCGGGGCGGGGATGCCGGTCGGGATCGTCCATGACCTGGCGGTCGGCGTGCATCCGGCCGGCGCGGACGCGTGGATGTACCGGCCGCTGTTCGCGCCCGGCATGAGCGTCGGGGCGCCGCCGGACGAGTTCAACCAGCTCGGCCAGGACTGGGGCCAGCCGCCCTGGCACCCCGGACGCCTCGCCGAGGCCGCCTACCTGCCGTTCCGCGGCATGGTCGCGGCGGCGCTCCGGCACGGCGGCGGGCTGCGGCTCGACCACGCGATGCAGGTGTCGCGCCTGTGGTGGGTGCCGGACGGCGCGTCCCCGGCGGACGGCGCGTACGTCGCCGCCGACCGGGACGCGATGCTCTCCGCCCTGACCTGGGAGGCCGCCCGAACCGGCGGCGTGGTCGTCGGCGAGGACCTCGGCACCGTCGAACCCGGCCTCCGCGAGGACCTGGCCGCGCGCGGCGTCTACGGGACGTCCCTGCTCTGGTTCGAGCGCGACGGTAACGGACGTCCGAAACCCCCGGGGGAGTGGCGGGAGCTGTCCCTGGCCACGGTCGGCACGCACGACATGCCGCCGATTACCGGGATGCTGCACGGCGACCACATCGACCTGCGCGACCGGCTCGGCCTGCTGACCCGGCCGCGCGCGGTCGAGGACGCCGAACACCGCCGCGACCTGGGCGAATGGCTCGACCTCCTGGCCGCGGAAGGGCTGCTGGCGACACCTCCGGCGACCGTCCTGGCGGCGCTGGACGACGGCTCGACCGCGCACGACGCAGAGGTCGTCCAAGCCCTGCACGCCTTCCTGCGCCGCACCCCGGCCCGCCTCGCCGGCCTCGCGCTCACCGACCTCGTGGGCGAGCGCCGCACGCAGAACCAGCCCGGCACGACCGACGAATACCCCAACTGGCGCGTCCCCCTGGCCGACGCCGCCACCCACCCCGTCCTCCTGGACGACCTCGGACCGCTCCGGCCGCCGCGCCCCTGAGCCCGCTCAGGCCAGCGCGTCCTTGAGGCGGCGGGAGACCTCCTCCAGGAGGTCGTCCTTGACGATCTCCGTGGACGCGATGGCCGAGAACAGGCCGGGCAGCCCCGGCAGCGGGTAATCGTCGGTGTCCTCGTTCTTCAGGGCCACCTCGCCCAGCGGGTGGTGCCGCAGCGACGCCCGGGCACGCGCCCACGCCGTCTCGACCTCCTCCGGCGACGGGACCCCGAACCCGTGCCCGACCGGCGCCGCGTGCCGCAGCCGCACCAGGGCGCTGTCGGCGAAGTCCGCCGCGAGCCGGCAGCGGTCGGTCAGCTCGGCGCGGATCCGGTCGTCCAGCCGGGTCATGACGCTGCACGGCGTCCGGCACCTGGCGGCGCAGTCGCCGAGCGCCCGCGCCACCTGGCTGTGCTGCCGGTCCAGGTAGGCGCGCCAGCCCGGCCCCGGCTCCTGCGCGACGCGCAGCGTCCGCTCGCAGGCAGACCGCTCGGGCCGGGTGTGGTCGCAGCGCCGCTCCGACCCCGGCTCCACGGGCACGCCGAACCGGCTGTCCGGGCCGGACACCGACCGTCCGATCAGCGCCGGGTCGCCCGCGTGCCCGAGCACCGGCTCCCACGCCAGCATCGGCGCGTACTCGCTCGCGATGTGCACGGCCGCCACCAGCGGCGCCATCTCCCGGCGGCGCCACCGGATCTCGATGACCTCCAGCAGCAGCCGGTACGCCGGACGCAGGCTCGCCAGCGCCCCGCGCGGACGCTCCTTCGCCGTCTGCGGCATCCGGCTCGCCCGCGCCCGGTCGAGCAGGTCCTTCGGGACCTCCCCTGCCTCCTCCGGCATCCCGAAGTCCTCGGCGTCCAGGTCGAGCACGCGCTGCCCGAACGCGCACAGCGGCGCGACGGGGCCCTGGGCCGACGCCGTCAGCGCCTCCAGGTCCCCGAACGCATACCGCCCCGCCAACACCCTGAGCACGTCCCGCGCGGTCTCCACCCCGACACTCTGCCACGCGTTCTCACCGATCAATCCGCCGCCGATGGAAAACCTTCCCCACCCGCGCCGCCGTGGCAGCAGAAGGCCGCCCGTCCGCTGGGGACGGGCGGCCTCCTCGGGTTCGCTTAGGCGGTGGCGGCGTCCTTCGCCCGGGCCTTGAGCGCCCGGGCGACGCCGTCGCGGCCTTCGGAGAGAAGGCGGGCGAGGGCGGACGGCGGCCGCTCGTCGGCGATGTAGGCGTCCGTGCGGTCGACCGTGGACTGGTCGATCACCAGGAACGGGTAGCCGACCTCGGCGAACGTCTGGGACGTGTCGCTCGACCACTCCTTCCAGATGCGGCCCACCTCGGCGAAGTACTTGTCGACGTAGGGCAGCAGCAGGTCGGTCTGGTCCGGGTCGACGAAGCCGCCGATCGTGGCGCGGAACACGGCGTTCGGCAGCGTCCCGGACACGATCTTGTCCCAGGCGGCGGCCTTGGCCTCGGCGGTCGGGATCGCGGCGGCGCCGGCGGCGGCGTGCCGCTCGCCCGCCGCGGTCGGGTCGCGCTTCAGCTCGGCGTCCAGGTCGGCCTGCCCGGCCTCGCCGGTGACGACCAGGCGGCGCAGCAGCGTCCAGCGCAGCTCGGTGTCGACGGTCAGGCCGTCCAGGACCTCGGTGCCGTCCAGCAGGGCCCGGACGTAGGCGAGGTGCTCCGCCGAGGACGCGACCCCGGTGAACGCCTGGACGTAGGCGAGCTGGAAGTCCGAGCCGGGCGCGGCCTCGCGGGCGAGGTCGTACAGCGCGTCCGCCATCAGCCGCAGGCCCTCGGGACGCCAGGCCGGGTCCGCGTACTGCTGGAGGGCGGTGCGCGCCTGCCGCAGCAGGGTCTGGGTGACCATGATGTCGGTGACGCCGCGGATCCCGGACAGGACGAGCCGGACGTAGTCGCGCGTCGCCATCTCGGCGTCGCGGGTCATGTCCCACGCCGCCGACCAGCACAGGGCCCGCGGCAGGCTCTCCTTGACGTCGCCGATGCCCTCGACCAGCGTCTTCAGCGAGTGGTCGTCGAGCCGGACCTTGGTGTAGGTCAGGTCGTCGTCGTTCACCAGGATCAGGTCCGGGCGCTTGTCGCCGACCAGCTCGGGCACCTCGGTGCGCGCGCCGACGACGTCCAGCTCGACCCGGCGGCGGCGGACGATGCCGTCCGGCGTCCGGTCGTACAGGCCGATCGCGAGGCGGTGCGAGCGCAGCGTCGGGTACTCGGGCTTGGCCTCCTGCAGGACGGCGAAGGACGAGAAGTTGCCGTCCTCGTCCAGCTCGTAGGACGGGCGCATGGTGTTGACGCCCGCGGTCTCCAGCCACTCCTTCGACCAGGACGTCAGCTCCCGCCCGGACGTCTGCTCCAGCGCGCCGAGCAGGTCCGCGAGGACGGTGTTGCCCCACGCGTGCCGGTCGAAGTAGTGCCGGACGCCTTCGAGGAAGTTGTCCCGCCCGACGTAGGCCACCAGCTGCTTCAGGACGCTCGCGCCCTTCGCGTAGGTGATGCCGTCGAAGTTGACCTCCACCGCCCGGATGTCCGGGATGTCGGCCGAGATCGGGTGCGTGGACGGCAGCTGGTCCTGCCGGTACGCCCACGCCTTCTCCAGGTTCGCGAACGTCGTCCAGGCGCCCTTCCACTTGGTCGCCTCGGCCTGGCACAGCACGCTCATGAACGTCGCGAACGACTCGTTCAGCCACAGGTCGTCCCACCAGCGCATGGTGACCAGGTCGCCGAACCACATGTGCGCCATCTCGTGCAGGATCGTCTCGGCGCGGCGCTCGTAGGCGGCGTCGGTGACCCGGCTGCGGAAGACGTAGTCCTCCAGGAACGTCACGCAGCCCGCGTTCTCCATCGCGCCCGCGTTGAACTCCGGCACGAACAGCTGGTCGTACTTGGAGAACGGGTACGGGCGGCCGAAGACGTCCTCGAAGAAGGCGAAGCCCTGCCGCGTGACGTCCACGATGGCGTCCGCGTCCAGGTGCTCGGCCAGGGACGCGCGGCAGAACACGCCGAGCGGGATGACCGTGCCGTCCTTGCGCCGGTACTCGTCCCGGACGACGTGGTACGGCCCGGCGACCAGCGCGGTGATGTAGGTGGAGATCCGCGGCGTCTTCGGGAAGTGCCGCACCGCGCCCTCGACCCGGTCGGGTGCCTCGTTCGACACGACCTGCCAGTCCTCGGGGGCGGTGATCGTGAACTCGTGCGTCGCCTTCAGGTCCGGCTGGTCGAAGCAGGTGAACATCCGGTGCGCGTCGGCCGTCTCGAACTGCGTGTAGAGGTAGACGGACTGGTCGACCGGGTCGACGAACCGGTGCAGGCCCTCGCCGGAGCGGGAGTAGGTGGCCTCCGCCACGACCTTCAGCTCGTTCTCGGCGGCCAGGTCCGGCAGCGGGATGCGGCCCTTCTCCGCGTCGTAGGACGCCGGGTCGAGCGCCCGGCCGTTCAGCGTCACCTCGTGCACGACCCCGCCGTGCAGGTCGACGAAGCTCGACGCGCCGGGCTCGGCGCAGCCGAACCGGATCGCGGTGGTGGAGCCGAACCGCTCGGCGCCGGTCGTCAGGTCGAGCTCCACCTCGTACGACTCGACGGTGAGCAGCCTCGCCCGTTCCCGCGCCTCGTCGCGCGTGAGGTTGCCTGCCACGTGTACTCCTTGGTCGTCAAAGAACCCGGTTTGGTCGTCAAAGAAGACTGTCGGTCCATGTCTACCAATGCCGAGGCCTCCACGGCGCGCGCGGCACCGCCCCGTGGCAGTAAGCCCCCACCCACTCACCCCCCGTATCCCGTTCCCCCAATGCCCCACCCCACCCCCGCTGCGCGCCGCGCAGCCCGAAGCCGAGGGCAGCGCGGCCCGAAGCCGGGGCGCTGCGCGGTCCGAGTCGTTCGCCCCGATTCCGCCTGGCCCGCCCGCGGCTGCGCGCGGCGAGGTCCGACGCCGGGGCGCGGCGTGGTTCGGAGTCGGGCGACGCGGTCCAAGCCCGGGGCGGCGCGGCCCGAGGTCGAGGCACGGCGAGCTCCCGAAGCCGGGGGGCGCTGCGCGGTCCGAAGCCGGTGGCCCGGCGCGGTCCGAAGCCGGGGCGGCGCGGTCCGAGCCCGGGCGGTGCGGTCCGACGTCGGGGGCAGCGTGGTCCGGAGCCGGGGCGCGGCGGTCCGAAGAGTTCGCCCCGATTCCGCCTGGTTCGCACACGGCTTGGCGCGGCGCGGTTCGTAGCCGGGGGGCGAGGTCGGGGCACAGGGGGTCCGGGGCGCGGGGTGGCCTGAAGGCGGGGGCTGTGCGGGGCGGAGTTGGGGCGGCGTGTCCGAATCGGCGGGGTGGGGAATGGGGGAGGTTCGGGCGGGGTTGGGCGTAACGACTCTTGACCTGGCCTTGAGGAGGCTGACGATGTCCCAGCGCGTCGACTTCTGGTTCGACCCGCTCTGCCCGTGGGCGTGGATCACGTCCCGGTGGATCCACGAGGTGGCCGAGCACCGCGACCTGGACGTGCACTGGCACGTGATGAGCCTGTCGGTGCTGAACGAGGACAAGGACGTCCCGCAGCACTACAAGGACATGATCGAGCGCGGTTGGGGCCCGGTCCGGATCGCCATCGCGGCCGAGCAGAAGTACGGCGCGGAGGCGCTCGGACGGCTCTACACCGAGCTCGGCACCCGCCGCCACAATGGCGGCCAGGAGTGGAGCCCGGAGCTGTTCCGCGAGGCGCTCACCGCCGCCGGCCTCGACCCCGAGCTCGCCAAGGCCGCGGACGACACGTCCCTTGACCCGGCCGTCCGCGCGTCCCACCAGGACGGCATCGACCGCGTCGGCCAGGAGGTCGGCACCCCGGTCATCGAGATCGAGGGGCACGCCTTCTTCGGCCCGGTCGTCACCCCGATCCCGCGCGGCGAGCAGGCCCTGAAGCTCTTCGACGGCGTCGTGGCGGTCGCGTCCGTGGACGGCTTCTACGAGCTGAAGCGGACCCGCACCCGCGACCCGATCTTCGACTGACCCCCGCCCGCTCCGGCGCGTCCCGACGCCGACGAGAAACGTTCCGTTGTGGACGAAGAAGTCCCGTTGCGGACGATGTCGTTCCGTTGCAGACGTTCCGCAGCGGACGGTCCGGAGCGGTGGATTCGGTCCGGGCCGGGGTCACCCCCTGGCCCCGGCCCGGAGTCATGGAGGCCCGGTCAGGCGCTGGTGCGCGCGGGCTCGTCCGGCCTTCCGTCGGCGAGCCCCGCGGACCAGCGCTCCTCGACCCGGCCGAACTTCCAGTAGAGCAGCGCGCCCGACCACAGGACGAGCAGCAGCCCGGTGACGACGAACCCGGCGATGTTCAGGTCGAGGGCGGCGATCCAGTCCCAGAACCCGCCGGTCAGCCCGGCGCGGTCCTGCAGGACTTGGAGCAGCTCGGTGCCACCGATCACGAACGCGAACACGACCGAGACGCCGGTCAGGGTGATGTTGTAGAAGACCTTGCGGACGGGGTTGGAGAACGCCCAGCCGTAGGCGAAGTTCATGAACGTGCCGTCGATGGTGTCCCAGAGCGACATGCCCGCGGCGAAGATGATCGGCAGGCAGAGCGCCGCGTACCAGGGCAGGCCCGCGCCCGCCGCCGCGCTGCCGGCCAGGGCGAGCAGCGCGATCTCCGAGGCGGTGTCGAAGCCCAGGCCGAACAGGAAGCCCAGCGGGTACATCTGCCACGGCCGGGTGATCAGCTTGGTGAACCGGCCGAGGATCCGGTTCATGAAGCCGCGGTTGTTGAGCTGGTCCTCCAGCGCGGCCTCGTCGTACTCGCCGGCCTTCATCCGCCGGAAGACCTTGACGATCCCGACCAGGATGACCAGGTTGATCGTCGCGATCGCGGCCAGGAACGTGCCGGACACGGTCGGGCCGATCGTCCCGGTGATCTTGTGCAGGCCGGACTCGTCGTCCGAGATCCCGTTCGCCAGGGCCTTGACGCCGAAGGTGAGCAGCATCGAGGCGACGAACACCACCGACGAGTGTCCGAGCGAGAACCAGAAGCCGATGGACATGGGCCGCTTGCCCTCGTTCATCATCTTCCGGGTGGTGTTGTCGATGGCGGCCAGGTGGTCGGCGTCGAAGGCGTGCCGCATGCCGAGCGTGTAGGCGGTCAGGCCGACGCCGATGCCGAACAGCTTGCCGTCCCCGAGCCGGTAGTGGCCGGGCAGCACCAGGAAGAGAAGGATGCCCCAGCCGACCACGTGCAGCGCGAGGATGAACGCCGCCATGCCGCCGAGCCGCCCCCACTCGCCCGCGGCGAGCGAACGCCTCACTCCGACACCGCTCTCGCCCATCCGGCCGGTCCCTTCTCGCGCGTGAACTGCTCCCACCAGATTCACGCACTTGCAAATCATTTGCAACTAGACCCCACGTGATCTTCACCCCTCCCTCCCCGCAGGCGCCCCGCACAGCCGTCCGAGACGGGCACGGCAGCCGCCCGAGACCGTCCCGGAACCCCCGCCGCGCCCGCCGCGCACCGCGCGAGGCGGCCCGTGGAAGTCGCCCGAGACCGTCCCAAGACATCGCCCGAAGGTCTGGGGAGACTCCCGAGATCTGCTCGGGAGTCACCCGAGACCCGCCCGCGAAGTAGCCCAAGGCCCGCCCGGAGTACCCGAGACCCGCCCGCGAAGTCGCGCAAGGCCCGCCGGGGAGTCCCAAGATCCGCCAGGGGAGTCCCTCAGGGCCCGCCCGGGAGCTCCAAGGCCTGCCCGGGGAGTCGCTCAGGACTCGGCTGGGGAGTCGTCCGAGGTCGGCTCGGGGATTCGCCTTGCCTCGCGGTCGCCACTCGGGAAGACTCGGCCTTCCTGGCAGTGGCAATGGTTTTCATATCCGTTTGGGGGCATACGTGAAGGTAGCGTTCGTCGGCAAGGGCGGCAGCGGCAAGACGACGCTGTCCTCGCTGTTCATCCGGCACCTCGCGAGCAAGGGCCTGCCCGTGGTCGCGGTGGACGCCGACATCAACCAGCACCTCGGGGTCGCGCTCGGCCTGGACGAGGAGCGGGCCGCCAAGATCCCGGCGATGGGTGACCGGCTCGCCGAGATCAAGACCCACCTGCGCGGCCGGAACTGGCGGATCTCCTCGCCGTCCGCCATGGTCAAGACCACCCCGCCCGGCTCCGGCTCGCGGCTGCTGACCCTCGGCGGGGACGACCCGGTGCACGCGCTCGGCCAGGAGGTGAACGGCGCGACCCTGCTGGTCACCGGCAAGTTCAACGACGCCGACCTCGGCGTCGCCTGCTACCACTCCAAGACCGGCGCGGTCGAGCTCTACCTCAACCACCTGGTGGACGGCCCGGGCGAGTACGTCGTGGTGGACATGACCGCCGGCGCCGACACCTTCGCATCCGGGCTGTTCACCCGCTTCGACCTGATGTTCCTGGTGGCCGAGCCCACCCGGAAGGGCGTCGGCGTCTACCGCCAGTACAAGGACTACGCGTCCGACTACGACGTCGCCATCACCGTCGTCGGCAACAAGATCCAGGGCGACCAGGACATCTCCTACCTGCGCGAGCAGGTCGGGGACGACCTGCTCACCTGGGTCGGCCAGTCCGCCGCCGTCCGCGCCCTGGAGCAGGGCCGCCGCGGCGTCGACCTGGAGTCGGCGAACGAGGCCGCGCTCGACTGGATGCTCGCCGCCGTCGACGCCCGCCGCAAGGACTGGGCGAAGTACCAGCGCCAGGCCGTCGAGTTCCACGTCAAGAACGCCCGGAGCTGGGCCAACGCGGCGACCGGCGAGGACCTGGAGAAGCAGGTCGATCCGGACTTCCGCTTCCCGGTCTGAAAGGGCCTGCCGCGGTCATGTGATCGCCGCTACAGTGCCGCGCATGACCGTCCGGCGAATGCTCGTCGTGACGGTCGGCGCGCTGGTGCCGACCGTCCTGTACGTCCTGGTCGTGGCCAACCAATGGGTCAACGACGAGATGCTGAAACAGGACATGAACTTCAGCCGCGGCGCCGGCCCGCTGCTGCGCATCTCGCAGGCGCCCGGCTGGCGCCTCACCGGCCTCGGCGGCCGGATGAGCGGCGGCGCCGGCCAGATGGTCTTCGCCGAGGACATCTCGACCTTCTTCTACCTGCTCGTCTTCGCGGGCCTGGTCTTCGCCGGCGCCCGCGCGCTGGACGCCGAGCGCGGCCTGTTCTCCGCGCTCACCCTCGGCTGGTGGGCCACGATCATCGCCGCCGGCGTCACCGCCTTCATGCGCGGCTTCCTCCTCGCCCAGGCCTTCCACTACCCCGGCGGCGAGTACAGCCTCATGGTCTGGCAGTCGGCCGCGACCGGCGCCGAGTTCGGCCTCTGGTTCGGCTGGCTAGGCGGCCTGGGCGCCCTCCTGGCCTTGGTCGTCATGCGCGCCAACAAACCCCGCCCAGCCCCCACCCAAACACCCGCCGCATACCAAGCCCCCCAATACCCGACCGCACCCCCAGCGGCCCCAGCCCCCAGCACCACCCCACCCCCGACTCCCCTGGCCCAATACGCCCCACCCACCTACCCCCAATGGGCCCCAAACACGACACCCCCCGCAGCCCCCCACCCCACCCCACCAGCCACCCAGCCACCCGCCACGCCGCCCGGGCAATCTTCCGCCGAGACCGCGACGTCCACCCCAGCCCCTCACCCGCCCGCCCCCACCCCCGACCAGCCCCCCGCAACCATCGCCGAGCACGCCCCGCCCAAGGCGGCCCCCGAAGCGAACGAGTTGCCCGCACCAACCGCCGACTCGGCGCCCGCGACCATCGCCGAGCATTCCCCGCTCAAGCCGGACGCCGAAACGGACGAGCCCGCGACTCCCAGCACCACCCCGGCGGCGCCGGCGACCGTCGTGGAGCAGCCGCCGGTCGCGGCAGACGCCGAAGCGGACGCGCCCGCGACTCCCAGCACGTTGCAGCCCCCCACGACCATCGCCGAGCACTCGCCTCTCAAGCCGGACGCCGAGGCAGG
Source organism: Actinomadura rupiterrae (assembly GCF_024172125.1). Classification (GTDB taxonomy): domain Bacteria; phylum Actinomycetota; class Actinomycetes; order Streptosporangiales; family Streptosporangiaceae; genus Spirillospora; species Spirillospora rupiterrae. The sequence goes on along the minus strand of NZ_JAMZEA010000012.1, from coordinate 89,993 downwards.
CGAGCCCGCGACTCCCAGCACTGCTCCTCCGGCCCCGGCGGCGCCCGCGACCATCGTCGAGCAGCCGTCGGACGTCCCGGGGGCCGCATCCACGAAGAACGCGCAACCGGAGGCGGCACCCCGCTCGTCCGAGGAACCTCTGCCCCCGCCGCTCTGAGACGGCCCAGGGCGCCGGGCACGACATCGCGTGCCCTTGGCCGCGTGTCCGGGCTCGCGGGGCGGGGCGGCCGTCCCAAGATCACCGGCCACCTGCGAGAATCGGCGCATGCGCGTGTTTCTTGGAAGCGACCATGCCGGGTACGAACTGAAAGAGCACCTGGTCGCCTGGCTGAAGGACAACGGCCACGAGCCGGTCGACTGCGGTGCCTTCGTGTACGACGCGGTGGACGACTACCCACCGTTCGTCCTGCGTGCCGCCGAGCGGACCATCGCCGACCCCGCGTCCCGGGGCATCGTGATCGGCGGCTCCGGCAACGGTGAGGCCATCGCGGCCAACAAGGTCAAGGGCGCCCGCGCGGCCCTGGTGTGGAGCGACGACACCGCCCGCCTCGCCCGCGAGCACAACGACGCCAACATCATCAGCCTCGGAGCGCGCCAGTACTCCATCGAGGACGCCACCCGCTTCGTCGGGATCTTCCTCGGCACCGAGTACTCCAAGGAGCCCCGCCACACCCGCCGCATCCGCATGCTCAGCGACTACGAGCACACCTCCGAACTCCCACCCCTCCCCCGAGAGTCCTAACCCCTCCGGGCACGGGCCCCAGCCCGTGCCCACCTCTCACCCCCGCGCCACCCTTCATGCGCGCGCCACCCCCTCACGCGCACGCCTGAAGCCACTGCGCTAGCCGAGCCGCAGCGCATACCGGAACACAGCGCGTGCCCGGCCGAGCCGCCCCCTGCGCCCGAGTCGCTCCACCCTCCGCACCGCCCGCCCGCTATGCGGCGCCCTGTGCCTGCGCGGCCCGAGTCGGTGCGCGGCCCCGGGCTGGTGCGTGGCCCGGTGCAGTGCGCGTGCCCGAGCTGGCGTGCGTGGGTGGGGGCCGCCTGGACGAGCCGCTGCGCGTGCCCGGCTCCTCGCGCGCGTGCTTGAAGGCGCTGCGCGTGCCCAAGTAGCAGCGTGGTGAACCCGCCGCGCCCGCTCAACCCCCTGAGTGCCAGTCGGCCGCGCGCGCTCAACTCTCCGCCCGTGCCCAACAGGCAACACGCCGACTGTAGCCAGCAACCGTGTAGCCAACCCAGCGCCCCGCGCGCCCAAGCCGCTCTTTCCCGCGCACCGCCCGCCTGCCGCCGGACGCCCGGCGCCGCGCCTGCCCGATCTGCTCCGCAGCCCGACCCAGTGCGCGTGCCCGAGCCGGTGTGTGTGCCCGAGCTGGCGTGCGTGGGTGGGGGCCGCCTGGACGAGCCGCTGCGCGCGCCCGGCTCCTCGCGCGCGTGCTTGAAGGCGCTGCGCGTGCCCAAGTAGCAGCGTGGTGAACCCGCCGCGCCCGCTCAACCCCCTGAGTGCCAGTCGGCTGCGGGCGCCTGAGCCGCTCCGTCCTGCGCATCGTCCGCCTGCTGTCCGACGCCCAGTGCCGCGCGCGGCCGAGTTGGTGTGTGGACGGGCTGGTGTGCGTGCCCGAGCTGGTGTGTGGCCGGGGGCGATTGGCGTTTTCTGCCTGGTTGGCGGTGCGGCGGTTGGCGGGTGTTTGGGGGCGTGGGTTAGGGGGTGGCTCGGTGGGTGTTGTAGTGCCAGCGGGTTAGGACGCGGAGGATGGTTTCGGCGCCGGTGGGGTTGGCGCTGTGGACGAAGATCGTGCCTATATGGAAGGGGTGGCCGTTGAAGGCGGCCTCCTCCAGGAGGGTGACGACGGGCATGATGGTGTCGTCGCCGCCCAGGTCGTGGTCTAGCCAGAGTTCGTCGATGAAGACGGCTCGGTGTTCTGTGAGTAGGCGGATGCCCTCCGCGCTCGTCCGCGCGAGTTGCGTGGCATGGGGGAGAGGTCGCAGGTCGTCGATGCCGAGGATGATCGGGGGGCTCGGGTTCTGCGGGGGATCGGCGCTGGTCATGAGAACTCTTGGACGAGGTCGATCGGGTCGGTGATTCGGGTGTTGAGCTCGGCCGGGTCTTCGGCGGGGGCCCACGGTTCTTGGATTGTTCGGCCGCCGGGCTGCTGTACGGGGTTGCGCGCCAGGGAGGCGTAGTCGGCGCCGTCGTGTGCGGCGTTCCAGTTCCTCGCGATCTTGATTGCGTACTCCTCGTTGAGCACGGGGTAGAAGATCGGCTGCTCCGGCAGGCGGGGCGGCCCCCAGGCGCGCCGACCTGACGCGCGGACGAACTCCAACTCCTTTGGGCTGGTGGGGCGGCAGAGCGTTGTCGTGGGCTTGAAGGTCATGGGCGTGGGGCCCGTGCGGGCTGCGGGGAGTTTGTGCGCCGCAGGTTACGGGTTGTTAGAGGGCGGAGTCGGTGGGGGGTGTGGGGCGGGGGCCTCGTTTGTCTTGGCGGCGGCGTTCGTTTTTGGCGGCTCGGGTTCGGCGGGGTGGGTCGGGTGGGGGCGGAGGGGGCGTGGGGGCGCCTTCGGGGGTGGGGCGGGAGACGTCTCGGGCGCGCATGGCGGCGTCGACGGTGATGCGCATGCTGGGCTGGGTCATCGAGGTGCTCCGTTGGTCGGCCGTTCGTCCATTGGACACCCGCCGGTGGGGTGCGTGGCAAGCGGCGGCCGCGCCTGTGGATAACTCGCACGGTCGTTGTGTCGCGGTGTGGTTGCGATACGTGACGACGGGCGCGGATGTCCGGACCTCGGTACGGATGCTCGGTACAGTGCCCAGGTCATGCTTCAACGTCTGGTGCACCTGCTGCCGCCGCGAGTGCGGGCCTTCCTGCGGAGGATCCCGCCGCTCGTGGCGCTTTACAGGTGGCTGCGGCGGGGGACGCTCTCGCGCGACCGCTACCTGGGCGCGGGCCTGGCGCTGCTGGCGATCGTCCTCGGCTTCGGGGCGGTGGAGTCGCAGCGGTGGTCGCCGTCCGGGGCTCTGGTCCTGACGCTGCTCGGTGGCGGGCTGCTCCTGCGCGTGCGCAGTTTGGCCGTGCTGCTCGGCGTGGTGGCCGTGATGGTCGGCTATGACGCTTGGAAGGCCCCCAGCAATACCGGACCCGGCATTATCGCCACGCTCGCGGTCACGGCGGTGCTCGCGGTGACGTTGGCGCGGACGCGGCAGCAGCTCGGCGTCATGGGGTTGCGCGGCGATTCCATGCTTCTGGAGTTGCGCGACCGCCTGCGGAGCCAGGGCGAGATGCCCAAGCTCCCGGACGGCTGGGACACGCAGGTCGTCATGCTCCAGGCGGGCGGCTCGTCCTTCGGCGGCGACTTCGTCGTGTCGGCGCTGCATGACGGGGTGCTCGAAGTCGCCCTTGTGGACGTCTCCGGCAAGGGGACGGACGCGGGCACACGAGCGCTGATGCTGTCCGGGGCTTTCGGCGGGTTGCTGGGGTCGGTTCCTACGGAACAGTTCCTCCCCGCGTGCAACACCTATCTCCACCGGCAGCAGTGGGACGAGGGGTTCGTCACGGCCGTCCATGTGGTGATCGAGCTGGAGACCGGGGAGTACACGGTCGAGTCGGCCGGCCATCCGCCGGTCGTGCAGTTCGACGCGGGCAGTGGAACGTGGCAGGTGAGTCCGGCCAAGGGGGTCGTCCTCGGCGTGATCCCCGATCTCGCCGCGACGCCCGAGCGCGGACGGCTCCGCGCCGGCGACGCGCTGCTCCTCTACACAGACGGCCTGGTCGAGTCGCCCGGAAGCGACCTGGACGCCGGGATCGACCGCCTTCTGGGCGAGGCGGAGCGGCTCGTCCCCAACGGGTTCCGCAAGGGCGCGCGCGAGCTGGTCGAGCTGATGTCCGCCGAACGGGACGACGACTGCGCGCTCATCCTCATCTGGCGCACCTGACGTTCGTCCTAGTGGCCGTGGTGCTTTCCGCGTTTGCGCTTGGGTTTGTGCTTCGGACGCGGCTTCGGCTTGGGTTTCGGCTTAGCAGTGGGCGTGGACGGTGTGGGAGCCGGTGTTGAGGCCGTCGCCGTAGGCGAAGGAGGTTTGTGCGAGGGTGCGGCATCGCTCTTGTCCGACAGTCCGATGGCGACGGCTCCTACGAGGACGGTCGCGGCGGCCGCGCCCACTCCGGCCAGGACGCGCGTCCGGAGGTGCGAGGGTTTCTTGGCCGGTGCCGGGGCGAAGATCTGCGTGTGCGTGTTGTCCGGGATGGCGCTGAAGGATTGCGTGTGCGCGTCCGGGTCGTCCTCGTGCGCGTGCGGGAGCGAGGGCGGCGGCTGAGCGGCCGCGGTCTGCTCGACAAGGGACATCAGCAGTTCGGACGCCGATGGCCTGTCTTCCGGGTTCTTCGCCAAGGTCGAGCGGACGGCGGGGACCAGCTGCATAGGCAGACCGGCCAGATCGGGCTCCTCGTTCGCCGCGCGTAGGGCGACCTCGGGTGCCGCGCCCTCGCCGAAGGGAAGGCGTCCGGTTCCCGCGTACGCGACGAGGCAGCCCCAGGAGAAGACGTCGGCGGCGGGGGAGACCGGGTCGCCCGCGATGACCTCCGGCGGCATCCACCCGGGGGTGCCGATGACGGTCCCGGCGGTGCCGGCCGAGCCCGGCGCGCCCTGCACGCGCGCGATGCCGAAGTCGATCACCCGGCATCCGGACAGCGTGAGCAGGACGTTCGCCGGTTTCAGGTCGCGGTGGACGAGCCCGGCCGCGTGGATCGCGGCGAGCGCCGTCGCGACGCCGACCGCGACGCCGTGCAGGTCGGCGGCGGGCAGCGGGCCGCCGGACGAGATCCGCTGCTGGAGCGAGATCCCGGCGACGTACTCGCTGACGATGTAGGGGCGGCCGCCCTCCTCGCCGTGCGCGAGGACGCGGGCCGTGCAGAACGACGCGACCCGCCCGGCGACCACCGCCTCGTCCCGGAAGCGGCGCAGGAACCTCGGGTCGTCCGCCAGGTGCGGGTGGATGGTCTTGACCGCGACGCGCGCGCCGGTGTTCGGGTCCTGGCCCAGGTAGACGGTGCCCATCCCGCCCGCGCCGAGGCGTCCGAGCAGCGGGTAGGCGCCGACGGCCCGCGGGTCGGACGGCCCGAGCGGCGCGGCAGCCTCCGCCGCGGGCCCCGCAGGCAGCCCGACCGGCGCACCCACCTCAGCTGGCGGCAACCCGAGCGGTGCACCCGCCTCCGCCGGCGGCAACCCACGCGGCGCGCCCGCCTCGGCCGAGGGAACTTCGCGCGGTCCGCCCGGCTTCGCCCTGACCGGCGCGCCCGGCTCTGCGGGCGGGAATTCGAGCGGCGCGCCCGGCTCGGTCGGCGGCTTCCCGAGTGGTGCGGCCGACTCCGCCGCAGGCGCGCCGGGCGGGGACGCGCCGGGAGCCGGCGGGGGTTCGGGCAGGTCGGGGGCGGGGTCGGGCCTTTGCGCGTCCATGCCGTCCCCTGGGCTCCCTCGTCGCTCGCGGTCCGGTCCGCACCGGACGTCCGGCCCAACATGGTGCCCCATCCGCACGGAACCGCGAAACGTGATCGTCATCTGGATGTAGCGGCCAGTGCACGAACGGCGGGCAGAGTAGGGATCAGTTCGACGACCGCCCCGCTCCCGGCGGAACCTCCTCGGCGCGGTACGGGCGCGGCGGTCGGCGGCACCGAAGACGATGTCCGCGCGGACGGGTCCCCAGGGGTGGGAGGCCCCGGCCGCGCGGACATCGGTCCCGGCATTTCCCTATAAAACCAGTTGACTTTATGGGAAATACTCGCCAGGATGGGAACGCGAAGTCAGGCCCGTCAAGGGTCTCCCCGCCGTTCGGGGCGCTCCTACGGCGGGGCGCACGGTGGTCGGGACGGTGACGGCACGGCCCGTCCCGACCACCGGCACATTCCCGGCCCGCAGTGCCAGCCGCTGCACAAGATTTCTTAAGCGGATCATCCCGGTACGGCCAGCCCTCGCGCGGGGTGGTGGCGTCCGGCCGCCGCAACCCCGAGCGTGATCCTTCAGGCGGTGTCGTGCCGCGTGGCGCTGCGACGGGGGAGGAACCGGACGATGCCGGGGCGCTGGCCGCCGGGGCGCTGGACCCTGCGCACCCGGGTGACGGTCGCCGCGACCGTGGTGGTCGGCGTGCTGCTGGCCGCCGGGGCCGTCGGCTTCTACGCCGTCCTGCGGCACGCCGTCTACGGTTCGCTGCGCGACCGGGGCGAGCAGGCCGTGACGGCGCTCGCCCAGACGGTCGGCAGCACCGACCCGCACGGGCCGGCGGTGCTGCGCCCCTCCGACACCGGGTTCCCGCTGCTCCAGGTCCAGGACGACAAGGGCCGGGTCCTCGCCGCCAGCCCCGAGATCGCCGGCCGCCCGGCCATCGTCACCCTGCATCCGGACGCGGGCCATCCGACCCTCACCCGGAAGGTCACCGTCGCGCACGAAGAGGTCTACGTGGTGGCCATGCGCGTGCACGCACGAGACGGCTGGCGGGTCGTCTATGCGGGCGCGCCGATGCCGGGGTACCTGCACTCGCGCGCGTACTTCACCGTCCTCCTGGTGCTCGCCGTCCCGCTCGGGCTGCTCCTGGTGGCCGTGTCGGTGTCGCTCGCCGTGCGCCGCGCGCTGCGGCCAGTCCGGAGGATGAGCGCCGAACTCGCCGAGGTCACCGGGTCGGGGCCCGGACGGATGCGGCGCGTGACGGTCCCCGCGTCCCACGACGAGATCGCGCAGCTCGCCTCGTCGGTGAACGTCACCCTGCACCGGCTGGAGCGGACCGTGATGCGGCAGCGCCAGTTCGTCGGGGACGTCTCGCACGAGCTGCGCAGCCCGCTGACCGGCCTCCGCGCCCAGCTGGAGGTGGCCCTGGAGCACCCCGAGGACGAGGACTGGCCCGAGGTCGCCCGCTGCGCGCTCAACGACGCCGACCGGCTCCAGCGGATCGTCACCGACCTGCTGCTGCTCGCCAAGCTGGACGCGGGCGTGCCGCTCGGCCGCGAGCCGGTGGACCTCGGCGACCTCGCCCAGCAGGAGGGCGGCCGCGTCCGCCGCGTCCCGGTGGACATCTCGGTCGAGCAGGGCGTGGTCGTGCTCGGCGCGCGCGGCGCGCTGCTGCGCCTGATCACCAACCTGCTCGACAACGCCGCGCGGCACGCCCGCAGCCGGGTGCTCATCACGGTCGTGACCAGCGGCTCCGAGGCCGTCCTCACGGTCGAGGACGACGGGGAGGGCATCCCGCGCGCCGACCGCGACCGCGTCTTCCAGCGCTTCCAGCGGCTCGCCGAGGGCCGCAAGCGCGACACCGGCGGCTCCGGCCTGGGTCTCCCGATCTCCCGCGACATCGCCCAGGCGCACGGCGGCACGCTGGTCATCGCCGACACCAAGATCGGCGCCCGCCTCGTCCTGACCCTCCCCAAAGCCCCATGACCGGCCCGAGCCCTGCGACCCGGTCCTAGCCTCGCGACCTGCTCAAGGCCCGCCGCCCGGTCCAGGCCCCGCCGCCCGGTCCAGGCCCCGCCGCCCGGTCCAGGCCCCGCCGCCCGGTCCAGGCCCCGCCGCCCGGTCCAGGCCCCGCCGCCCGGTCCAGGCCCCGCCGCCCGGTCCAGGCCCCGCCGCCCGGTCCAGGCCCCGCCGCCCGGTCCAGGCCCCGCCGCCCGGTCCAGGCCCCGCGGCCCGGCCCAAGCCCCGCGGCCCGGCCCAAGGCCCGCGGCCCGGCCCAAGCCTTGCGACGTTGCCCAAGTCCCGTGACCTTGGCCATGGCGCCGTGACCCGGTCCGGTGCGGGGATGCCGGGCGGGTTAGCCTGCGAGCCATGAACGCGCCGCTGGAGCGCCCGGACGCCGCCGGGCTGCTGGACCGGGTCCTGGATCCGGGCAGCTTCGAGCCCTGGGACGTCCCGCCCACGTATGCGGCGCTGACTCCGCAGTACGCGGCGGACCTCGCGCGGGCGCACGAGCGCAGCGGACGCGACGAGGCCGTCGTTACGGGAGCCGGTCTGCTCCGAGGACGACGCGTAGCCGTCGTCGTCTCCGAGTTCGCCTTCCTAGCCGGATCGATCGGCATCGCGACCGCCGACCGGATCGTCTCGGCCGTCGAGCGCGCGACGTCCGAAGGGCTGCCGTTGCTGGCCGCGCCGTCCTCCGGTGGGACGCGCATGCAGGAAGGAACCATCGCGTTCGTCCAGATGGCCCGGATCACCGCCGCCGTCATGACGCACCGCGCGGCTGGCTTGCCCTACCTCGTCTACCTGCGGCATCCCACAACGGGCGGAGTGCTGGCGTCCTGGGGTTCGCTGGGCCACGTGACGGCGGCGGAACCGGGCGCACTCATCGGCTTCCTGGGCCCGCGCGTGTACGAGACGCTCAATGGGAAACCCTTCCCGCCCGGGGTGCAGACGGCCGAGAATCTGGCCGCCAAGGGTCTCCTGGACGCCGTCGTAGGAGTGGACGACCTCCCCGCCACCGCCGCCCAAGCCCTGGAAACCCTGTGCGCCGTCCGACCACCGCACCCCGCCCCGCAGCAGCCGCCAACGCCGCGAGCAAGCCAGGACAACGACGACGATGCGGTGGGAGGCGGCGTTTCGGCATGGGAATCGGTTGAGCGGTCGCGGCGCGCTGATCGGCCCGGAATTCGGGAGCTGCTGCGTTTCGGGGCGTCCGGAATCACGCCACTGTCCGGGACGGGCGACGGCGACGCCGACCCGGGGCTGCTGCTCGCCCTGGCCCGCTTCGGCGACGCGTCCTGCGTGGTGATCGGCCAGGACCGGGCCGCGCAGCGCGTCGGACGGCCCATCGGACCCGCCGGGCTGCGCGTCGCCCGGCGCGGGATGCGCCTCGCCGCCGAATTCGGATTGCCCCTGGTGACCGTTGTGGACACGCCCGGCGCGGAGCTGTCCCCCGAGGCGGAGGAACGCGGCCTGGCCGGTGAGATCGCGCGCTGCCTCGCCGATCTGATCACCCTCCGGACGCCCACGCTCTGCCTGCTGCTCGGCGAGGGGAGCGGCGGCGCGGCGCTCGCGCTGCTGCCCGCCGACCGCGTCCTCGCTGCACGGCACGCGTGGCTCGCGCCGCTGCCGCCCGAGGGCGCGTCCGCGATCGTGCACCGGACGCCGGACCGCGCGCCCGAACTCGCCGCCGCCCAGCGCGTCCGCGCCGAAGACCTCCGCGCGGACGGCATCGTCGACGAGATCGTCCCCGAACGTCCCGACGCCGCCGACGAGCCCGAGGCGTTCTGCGAGCGCGTCGCCGCCGTCCTGGCCCGCGAACTCCCCGCCCTCCGCTCCAGCCCGCAATCCCGCAGCCACCGCTACGCCCGCCGCTAAACCCACCGGCCCAACCCGCCCGCCCGCAGGCCGCCGTTAGGCCCGCCGCTCCACCTCGCCCGCCCGCACCCGCCCGCACCCGCCGCTAAGCGCGCTGGCCCGCCCCGCCCGCCCGCTCCCGCGGCTGGGTTTGTAGTTCCGCTTGGTCGCACTGAGGTGCTGCTTAGCTTGCCGGTCCGATCCGCCCGCCCGGCGGCCGCCCTTCGGCGCGCCGTTCCGCTTCGTCCACGCGCAGCTGTCGCTGAGCGCGCTGGTTCGATCCGCCCGCCCGGCGGCCGCCGTTGGGCGCGCCGTTTCGCTTCGTCCGCACGGAGGTGCCGCTTAGCTTGCCGGTTCGATCCGCCTGCCCGGCGGCTGCCGTTGGGCGCGCTGTTCCGCTTCGTCCGCACGCGGCTGCCGCTGAGCGCTGGTCCGATCCGCCCGCCCGGGGGCCGCCGTTGGGTGCGCTGTTCCGCTTCGTCCGCACGGAGGTGCCGCTGAGCGGGCCGGTCCGGTCCGCTTGCGTGGCGGCTGCCGTTCGGCGCGCCGTTCCGCTTCGTCCGCGCGCAGTTGCCGCTGAGCGCGCTGGTCCGATTCGCGCGCCTGGGGCCGCTGTTGGGCGCGCTGTTCCGCTTCGTCGGCACGGAGGTGCCGCTAAGCGGGTTGGTTCGGTCCGCTTGCGCGGGGTCGTCGCTGGGTGCCGTTCTTCCTCATCCGTTCGGGGGGGGGGCTGATTGGTCGTGCTGGGGGTGGGGGTGGGCAGGAATCGGTGGCGGGATGTCGGGGAGGGCAGCATCGTGTCTCTAGGGGCTGCCGCGCGGTCACTTGGGGCTTACCGTGCTGTGCACCATCGGAAGGGCGGACGGCGTGCGGGACGAACCAGTGGCGGGGAGCCGCCCGGAGGCCGGGATGCGGCGGCCGGCGGGGCGTCCGGGGCGGAGGACGGCCGGGACCGGGATCCGGAAGGTGCCGCTGAGCAGGCCGGAGCGGCGGGCCGAGCTGTTCGACGCGGTCCTCGCGCTGCTCGCCGAGGTCGGCTACGAGCGGCTGACCATGGACCTGGTGGCGAAGCGGGCGCGCGCCGGGAAGGCGAGCCTCTACCAGCGCTGGCCGTCCAAGGCGCATCTGGTGGTGGCCGCGATGGAGCGGTACCGCCCGGTGGTCCCCGAGCGGGACGCCGGGTCCTTCCTTGAGGACATCAGGCAGCTGCTCACGGCCTATGTCGACAGCAAGTCCGGCCTCGACCGGGGGCTGCTGATCGCGCTGCTCGAAGGCAGCCGCAGGGACCCCGAGCTGGCCCGGCTGCGGCGCGAACGGCTGGCGGCGCCGGTCCGCAGGTCGATCGAGGCGGCGCTCGACCGGGCACGCGCCCGCGGCGAGATCCCGGACCGGGTGGACGCCGGGCTGCTCGCCGACCTGCCCTTCGCGGTCATCTTCAGTCACGCGCTTGTCAGGGACGAAAGCCCAGATCCGGGGCTGGTGGACCGGTTTGTGGACGGCATCCTGGCCCCCCTCCTGGACGTCCCGAACTCGCGCGATCCTCGCCTATAGAACGAAGCAGTTCTATTTTCGGAGGGCAGGCCGCTCGCGCCCGGCGAGGCCCGCAGGAATCGGGACCCGCCGGGGGAGCGGCGCAGCGCGATCCGCCGAGGAAGGGACCCTCATGCGCGCTCCAACGCCCCCCGCCTCCGCCTCAACGGCCCCCGCGTCCGCCTCAACGGCCGCCGAGATGCCGGTTCGGAGGGACGACCCGCTCGACCCGCCGCCCGCGCTCGGCGTGCTCCGCGACGAGTCGCCGATCTCGCGGCTGGCGTTCCCCGACGGCAAGACCGGATGGCTGCTGACCAGGCACGAGGACGTCCGGGCCGTCCTCGCGGACGAGCGGTACAGCGCCGACCGGGTGACCGCGTCGTCGCCGGTGCGCGGCCGCCCGCCGTTCAAGCCCGAGGACCGCCCGGGCCTGATGCTCACGATGGACCGGCCCGAGCACACCCGCTACCGGCGGCTGCTCACGCCGTACTTCAGCACCCGCCGGATGCGGGCCCTCGCGCCGTGCATCGAGCGGATCGTCGCCGACCACCTGGACGCGCTGCGCGCCGGAGGCCCGCCCGCCGACCTCGTCCCGGCGTTCACGCTGCCGATCCCGTCGCTGGTGATCTGCGAGCTGCTCGGCGTCCCGTACGAGGACCGCACCCGGTTCCATGCCTGGTCGGCGAAGGTCCTGAGCCTCACCGCGACGGACGAGGAGATCCAGGACGCCCGGGACGAGCTGATGGACTACATGCTCGACCTCGTCCTCGCCAAGCGCCGCGAACCGGACGACGCGCTGCTCGGCACGCTGATCGCCGCCGGGACCGACCTCACCGATGCCGAGCTGACCGGCGTAGGCCGCCTGCTGCTGATCGCCGGGCACGAGACCACCGCGAACATGCTGGCCCTCGGGACGTTCACCCTGCTCACCCATCCCGACCAGCTGCACGCCTTCCGGACCGGCGGCCCGGAGGTCGCCGACCGCGCGGTCGAGGAGCTGCTCCGGTACCTGACGATCATCCAGTTCGGGGCGACCCGGGTCGCGAAGGAGGACATCGACCTCGACGGGCACGCCGTCCGGAAGGGCGAGACGCTCGTGCTGTCGCTGCCCGCCGCCAACCGCGACCCCGGGCACTTCGACCGCCCGGACGAGCTGGACGTCACCAGGCCGCCGTCGCAGCACGTCGCGTTCGGGCACGGCATCCACCAGTGCCTCGGGCAGCAGCTCGCCCGCATCGAGATGAGGATCGCGCTGACCGCCCTGTTCGACGGCCTGCCGGGCCTGCGCCTGGCCGTCCCGCCGGACGAGGTCCCGATGCGGCACGACATGGCCATCTACGGCGTGCACGGCCTGCCCGTGAGCTGGGACGAGTGAGGCCAAGAGCCGGGATGAGCGAGGACATGAAGATCATCGCGGATCGCGACCGCTGCCTCGGCGCGGGCCAGTGCGCCCTGTACGCGCCGGACGTCTTCGACCAGTCCGACGAGGACGGCACCGTCGTCCTCATGACCGAGACCCCGCCGGCGGAGCGGCACGAGGCCGTCCGCCTCGCGGCCGACATGTGCCCCAACGCCGTCCTCACCCTCGAAGAGGACGGCGGCCGAAACCCTCAGCGGCGCGCCCGATAACCCCAAACCGCGCGCCAGAACCCTTAGCGGCGCGCCAGGTCGCCCTGCGGAGCAGCCGAGACCAGACCGTAGAGGCCCGCGAGGATCTCGTAGGAGCGGCGGCGGTCGTCATGGTCGTGGACCATCGTCGTCACCATGACCTCGTCGGCGGACGTCGCCTCGATCAGCGCGTCCATCTTCTGCCGGACGGTCGCGGGCCCGCCCACGACCTGCGCGTCCTGCCGGGACCGGATCACCTCGTGGTCGAGCGGCGTGTACGGGTACGCGTCGGCCTCCGCCGGGGACGGCAGCGTGCCCGGACGCCCCTGGCGCAGCCGCAGGAAGGACAGCGCCTGCGGGCGCGCGAGCCGCTCGGCCGTCGCGTCGTCCTCGGCGGCGGTCACCGACACGGCGATCATCGCGTAGGGCTCGGACAGGCCGTCCGCCGAAGGACGGAACGACTCGCGGTACAGGGCCAGCGCGGGCAGCGTGTTCTCCGCGCTGAAGTGGTGCGCGAACGCGAACGGCAGGCCAAGCAGCCCGGCCAGCCGCGCGCTGTAGCCGCTGGAGCCGAGCAGCCACACCGGCGGACGGTTGCCCGCCGCGGGCGTGACGGTCCCGCCGTCCTCGAAGTAGGCGCGCAGCTCGTGCAGCTGCTCGGGGAAGTCGTCCACCGAGAGCGGGCCGGGCGTGCGGCGCAGCGCCCGCGCGGTCTCCTGGTCGGTGCCGGGCGCGCGGCCGAGGCCGAGGTCGATCCGGCCCGGGAACAGCGCCTCCAGCGTGCCGAACTGCTCGGCCACCACCATCGGCGCGTGGTTGGGCAGCATGATCCCGCCGGACCCGACGCGCAGCCGCTCCGTCGCCGCCGCGACCTGCCCGATCACCACCGACGTCGCCGAGGACGCGATGCCCGGCATCCGGTGGTGCTCGGCGAGCCAGTACCGGTGGTAGCCGAGGTCCTCGACGTGCCGGGCGAGGTCCAGGGTGTTGCGCAGCGCCTGCGCGGACGTCGAACCGGACGCGACGGGCGCGAGATCGAGCACGGAGAACGGGAGACTCATGCTCAGTGGCAACCCCCGTCGCTCCCGTCCTCTTCCCAACCGGACAAGCGTCCCATCTCACACCCCCGGCCCCGCGCACTGCGGAGCCGGGGCGAGCCTGGTCAGGGACGGCGGGACGGCAGCGCGAGAGCGGCCAGGAGCATGAGCCCGGTGCAGGCGACCGGCCACCAGAAGGTGTGCCCGAACGCGTCCGCGCCGGGATGGGCGGCCTCCCGCCGTTGCAGCACGACGAACAGCAGCGCGCTGCCGAAGGACCCGCCCATCTGCTGCAGGATGCGCAGCGCCGTCGAGGCGCGCGGGATGGCCGCGGGCGGCACGCCGCGCATCCCCGCCGTCAGGACGGTCACGAGCAGCCCGCCGATGCCCGCGCCGTACAGGACCTGCGCCGTTCCGGTCAGCACATCGCCGGTTCCGGCGTCCAAGCGGGTGAACAGCAGCGCGCCGATCCCGGTGAGGACGGTCCCGGCGACGGCCGGCAGGCGGGCCGGCACGCGGTCGGCGAGCAGGCCGTTGACGGCCAGCGCCACGCCCATCCCGACGCCGAAGGGGATCATCAGCAGGCCGGTGTGCAGGGCGTCCTCGCCGCGCGCCTGCTGGAAGTAGAGCGGCAGCAGGCCGAGCGCGCCGAACATCAGGACGGTGGCCAGCAGGATCCCGGCGGCCGGGGCGGCGAAGCCACGAGACCGGAACAGCCGCGGATCGATGATCGGCGAAACCCCGGGACGCAGCGCGTGCGCCACGAACGCCGCGAGCAGCGCGACCCCGGCGACCAGCGCGACGACGACGCGCGCATTGGTGAACGACCCGAGCCGTCCGATCTCGGCGCATCCGTACACCAGCGCCCCCGAAGCCCCCGCAAGCAGCCCGAGCCCCACCACATCCAACGGCGCCCGTCCGCCCCGCGCATCGGACGGCGAGGCTCCTCGGCCGGACGGGACCGGCCCTTGGTCGGACGGGGCGGAGCCTTGTTCAGAAGCCGCGGGGCCTCGCCCGGACGCGGTCGGCCCTTGGCCGGACGGGACGGGGCCTTGCTCGGACGGGACGGGGCCCTCGCCGGACGGGGCGGGGCCTCGGTCGGAGGGGACGGCGTGGGGCGACAGGAGGAGCGCGGCGGCGCAGACCGGGACGTTCACGAAGAAGATCCAGCGCCAGTCGAGATCGCTGACGATCCAGCCGCCGAGCACCGGCCCGAGGACGGGCCCGAGCAGGGACGGGACGGCGATCGCCGCGGTCATCCTGCCGAGCCGTTCGGACCCGGCCTCGCGCGCCGCCATCGCGTGCGCGAGCGGCAGGATCAGCCCGCCGCCGAGGCCCTGCACGACCCGGAACGCCACCAGCGACCAGATCGACCAGGCCGCTCCGCAGGCCACCGACCCGGCGAGGAACAGCACGAGCGAGGTCATCCAGACCGCACGCGCGCCGAACCGCTCCATGCCCCAGCCCGCGACCGGGATGACCACGGCCATCGCGAGCATGTACCCGGTGGTCACCCACTGGACGGTGCTGAGCGTGGTGTCGAAGCGCCGCAGCAGGGTCCTGGTCGCGATGCCGGTCATCGTCATGTCGAGCTGCATCATCAGCGAGGCGAGCATGATCACGCCCGCCAGCCGGAGCAGCGCGGGCGACAGCCGCCGCGCCTCGGGCGGCGGGGGACTGAGTGTGGTTTCTGCCATGTCCGGTACTCCCGATCGAGGGGCGCAGTAAATATTTACTGCACGACGGAGTGAAGCGGGCTGGGGTATGGGGTGCCAAGCGCAGGGTCGGGGGCGCGCGGTCAGCGGGTGCGGGTGCGGGTGCTCATCCCGTAGAGGAGTTGTTCGATGGCCAGTTCGCGCTGCGTGGCCTTGTCGGCGGGGATGCTGCCGGGGTTGAACTCGGCGAAGCGGCCGACGAACACGTTGGTGGAGATCACCGAGCCGATGACCGAGCCGTACACGACCTCGAACGGGACGTCCGGGGTGAAGGTCCCCGAGTCCTGGCCGCGCTCGTAGAGCTTTCGCAGCTCGACGGGCAGCTCGTCCGGGCCGGGCATGGACGAGCGCCACTCGCCGGACAGCCACTCGTGCAGCATCACCGCGATCATCTGCGGGACGGTGTCGAGCGACACGAACAGGCCGCGCAGCGCGTGCCGGACGCCGTCCACCGGCTCCATCGCGACCGCCTCGGCCAGCACGGGCGTCCAGAGCTCGCCGGTGCGGCGGCGCAGGTCCTGGACGACGGCCCGGTACAGGCCCTCCTTGTTGCCGAAGTGGTGGTAGATCATCCGCTCGTTGACCCCGGCGCGCCGGACGACCTCCTGGACGCGCGCGCCCTTGAACCCGTGGCGGGCGAACTCCTCGGCGGCGGCGTCCAGCAGTGCGGTCCGGCTGTCGGTCATGAAGTAAATGTTTACTGCAACCGGCGCGCAGCGCAACCCCGGAGCCCGGAAAGACCGGCTGGTTCTGGTTCGTTCGGGACCGTACGATATGTCGCATGCGTGCCCTGATCATCAATCACGAGTCGTCCGCACCCGTCGACGGCCTCCAGTCCGCGCTCGCCGAACGCGGCTGGGAGTGCGAGGAGCACGTGGTCAAGGGCCCCGGCGCCGAGCTGCCCGATCCCGCCGGGTTCGAGCTTGTCGCGCCGCTCGGCGCGGCCTGGTCCGCGCACGACCCGGAGGTCGCGCCGACCATCGCGCCCGAGCTCGCGCTGATCCGGAGGGCGCACGACTCCGGCGTCCCGGTCCTCGGGATCTGCTTCGGCTCGCAGCTGCTCGCGACCGCCCTCGGCGGCCGGACCGACCGCGCCGCCCGCGCCGAGTTCGGCTTCGTGGACGTCGAGACCGACGACGCCTCGCTCGTCCCGTCCGGGCCGTGGTTCCAGTTCCACAACGACCGCTTCTTCGCGCCGGACGGGGCCCGCGTGATCGCCCGGAACGACGCCGCGCCGCAGGCGTTCGTCCTCGGCCGCTCGATGGGCGTCCAGTTCCACCCGGAGATCACCCCGGACGTCCTGGAGCAGTGGCTGGACGGCGGCGCCTCGGGCGTGCTGCGCCGCGCCGGGCTCGACCCGGACACGATCCTCGCCGAGGTCCGCGCCCAGGCCGTCCGGACGTCCGCCCTGATGGGCGCCCTCCTCGACGCCTTCCTGACGAAAGTCGCCCCCGCGCACCTGCCGCCGCGTACCCGCGACTGATCAAGGAGCGGTGGAGGCCTCGATCAGGGCGGTGAAGATCGCTTGCTGGACGGGGTCGGTGCCGGCGGTGTCCTCGGGGTGCCACTGGACGCCGAGGAACCAGCCCGGCGCGTCGTCCAGTTCGACCGCTTCGACCGTCCCGTCCGCCGCACGCGCCACCGGGACCAGACCGGCGCCGAGGGTCTCCGCGGCCTGGTGGTGGTAGCAGGACGCGGACACCTGCGCGTCCTCGACGATCTTGGCGAGCAGCGTCCCGGGCGTGACCGCGACCGGGTGGACGACGTGCCGGTGGTCGGGCTCCATGTGCTGCCGGAGCGTCCCGCCGCGGACGGCGTTGACGACCTGGAGGCCGCGGCAGACCGCGAGCAGCGGGAGCCCGGCGCCGAGCGCGTGCCGGGCGATGGCGAGGTCGAAGGCGTCCTGGTCCTCGTCCACGTCGTACAGGGTCTCGTGCTCGTCGGCGTCGCCGTAGTGCCGCGGGTGCAGGTCGCCGCCGCCCGGGAGCAGGACGCCGTCGCAGCGCGCCAGCCGGGACGCGACGTCCTCCGGAGCGGCCGGGTGCATCATGAACGGCTCGCCGCCGCCGCGCCAGACGGCTTCGGCGAGCGCCCGCGCGGTGACCTCGGCGCGGTACCGCAGCGCGGACGCCGACTCGGAGAACCGGCACGGCAGCGCGATCAGCGGCCTCAGCCCAGAGGCGTTCACAGCTCGATCCAGGTGGTCTTGAGGTCGGTGTACTTGTCGAGCGCGTGCAGCGACTTGTCGCGTCCGTGGCCGGAGAGCTTCACGCCGCCGAACGGGACGCTGTAGTCGCCCTCCTCGTAGCAATTGACCCAGACCGTCCCGGCGCGGAGCGCGCGCGAGATCCGGTGCGCCTTGGACAGGTCGGACGTCCAGACGGCGGCGGCGAGGCCGTAGTCGGTGTCGTTCGCCAGCCGCACGGCCTCGTCGGCGTCGGCGAAGGTTAGCACCGACAGCACCGGCCCGAAGATCTCCTCGCGGGCGATCCGCATGGACGGCGTGACCTGGTCGAACACCGTCGGCTGGACGAAGAAGCCCGGACGGTCCAGGGACGCGCCGCCCGCGAGCAGCCGCGCGCCGTCGGCCCGTCCGGCCTCCGCGTAGGACAGGACGCGGTCACGGTGCCGGGACGAGACGAGCGGCCCCATCTCGGTCTCCGGGTCGAGCGGGTCGCCGACGCGCAGCGCGGAGGCCCGCGCAACGATCCGCTCCACGACGCGGTCGGCGACGTCGCGGTGCACCAGCAGCCGGGACGGCGCGGTGCACATCTCCCCGGCGTTGAAGAAGATCCCCCAGGCGGCGGTGTCGGCGGCGGCGTCGAGGTCCGGCGCGTCCGGCAGGATGATGTTGGGGGACTTGCCGCCCAGCTCCAGCCACACCCGCTTGAGGTTGGAGTCGGCCGCGTAGCGCAGGAAGTGCCGTCCGACCTCGGTGGAGCCGGTGAACGCCAGCACGTCCACGCCGGGGTGCTCGCCGAGCGCGCGGCCGGTGACCTCGCCGGGGCCGTTGACGACGTTGAGGACGCCGGGCGGAAGGCCCGCCTCGTCCGCGAGGGCGGCGAAGCGCAGCGCCGACAGCGGCGACTCCTCGGCGGGCTTGAGCACGGCCGTGCAGCCCGCCGCGAGCGCGGGCGCGAGCTTCCAGGTGGCCATCGTGAGCGGGAAGTTCCACGGGACGACGGCCGCGACGACCCCGGCGGGCTCGCGGGTGACGAGGGCGAGCGAGCCGTCCGCCGTGCGGGGCGCCTCGTCCAGGCCCTTGTCGGCGATCTCGGCGTACCAGCGCAGCCCGTTGACGACCGCGCGCAGCTCGATGCCGTCCGCCTCGGCGACCGGCTTGCCCATCTCCAGCGCGATCAGCAGCGCGAGGTCGGCGCGGTCGCGCTCGACCAGGTCCGCCCAGCGCAGCAGGACGGCCTTGCGCTCGGCCGGCTTTAGCCGCGGCCACGGGCCTTCGTCGAACGCGCGGCGGGCGGCGGCGACGGCGAGGTCCACCTCGTCCTTCCCGGCGGACGGGACGCGGGCGAGCACGGCGCCGTCCCGAGGGGAGACCGCGTCGAAGCCGTCGCCGCCCGCGTCGCAGGCGGTTCCGCCGATGCGGTGCGCGGTCGCCGGGACGAGCCGGGCGGCCCGCTCGCGCCACTCCTGGTGGGAGATGTCGGGCACGGTCCCTCCTCGGGGTCGGGAGTTCATTTGGTCCCGAATGTTATGACCGGGGGTTGACCTCCGTCACTCCCATCCGGAAACTTATTTGGGGTCAAACAACTTGGAGGTGCCGTGGCAACGATCGCGGGTGTCGCCGTCGACACCGGCCACTGGATCGGCGGCGAGCGGGTGCCGTCCGCCGCGACGTTCACCGACGTGTCGCCCATCGACGGCGCGCCGCTCGCCGAGGTCGCCTCCGGCGGCGCGCGCGAGGCCGAGGCCGCCGTCGCCGCCGCGCACAGGGCGTTCCCGGCCTGGTCCCGGACGTCCCGCGAGGAGCGCGCCCGCCTGCTGCACGCGATCGCGGACGGCGTGGAGAAGCGGATCGAGGAGCTCGCGCAGGTCGAGACGCACGACAACGGCGCGCTGATCCGCTCGCACCGCCGCGGCGTCATGCCCCGCGTCGCGCACAACTTCCGCTTCTTCGCCGACTGGCTGCTGAACCTCGGCCACGAGGACTTCGAGACCCGCGGCCACACCAACCACGTCTCCTGGGACCCGGCGGGCGTCTGCGCGCTGATCACCCCGTGGAACGCGCCGCTGATGCTCGCCACCTGGAAGATCGCCCCGGCGCTCGCCGCCGGGAACACGGTCGTGCTCAAGCCCGCCGAGTGGACGCCCCTGACCGCGTCCCTGCTCGCCGACATCACCGCCGAGGCCGGGCTGCCGGACGGCGTGTTCAACGTCGTCCAGGGCTACGGCGCGGACGTCGGCGGCCCGCTGACCGCGCACCCGGACGTCCGGCGGATCAGCTTCACCGGGTCCGTCCCGACCGCCCGGACGATCGCCGCCGCGGCCGCCCCGAACCTGACGCCGATGTCGCTGGAGCTGGGCGGCAAGTCCCCGCTGCTCGTCTTCGCCGACGCCGACCTCGACCTCGCCGTGGACCTCGCGGTCGAGCAGTACGACAACGCCGGCCAGGTCTGCCTCGCCGCGACCCGGCTGCTGGTCGAGTCGTCCGTCGCGGACGAGTTCACCGCGCGCTTCATCGCCAAGGCGTCGCAACTCAAGCAGGGCGACCCGCGCGACGCCGCGACCGACATCGGCCCGCAGATCCACCGTAAGCACTTCGAGCGCGTGGACGGGTTCGTCCAGCGGGCGAAGGCGGACGGCGCGACCACCCTGATGGGCGGCGGCCCGAACGAGGATCTGGGCGGTCTGTACTACCGTCCGACGCTGTTCGCTACGCCCGGCGAGGAGATCGTCCTGGAGGAGGTCTTCGGGCCCGTCCTGACCCTCCAGACCTTCGACACCGAAGAGCAGGCCATCGCGATGGCCAACGAGACCAAGTTCGGTCTCGCCGCGACCGTCGCGACCGGATCGGCCGAGCGCGCGCGGCGCGTCACGTCCGCCCTGGTCGCCGGGACGGTCTGGGTGAACTGCTTCTTCGTCCGCGACCTGCGCGCGCCGTTCGGCGGGTCCCGCCAGTCCGGCGTCGGGCGCGAGGGCGGCGACTGGTCCTTCGACTTCTACTGCGATCTGAAGAACACGGTGACGGCCCCATGGGAGAAGTAGTCGGCGCGGGGCTGCTCGCGCACGTCCCCACCATCGTCCTGCCCGAGGTCACGCGCCGCGAGCTGAACAACGGCGAGGACTCCACGCTCGTCGCCGGCCTCGAACGGCTCCGCGCGGACGTCTTCGACCGGGACGACTACGACACCGTCGTCGTCCTCGACTCGCACTGGGCCACGACCGTCGAGTTCGTCGTCACCGCGCACGCCCGCCGCGCCGGGCTCTACACGTCGGACGAGCTGCCGCGCGGCATGTGCCGGGTGCCGTACGACTTCCCGGGCGACCCCGAGCTGGCGCACGCGATCGCCTCGCACGCGGCCGAGCAGGGCACCTGGATCACCCCGGTGGACGACCCGTACCTGCCGATCCACTACGCCACGGTCAACCTGTGGACGTTCCTCGGCGTCCGCGACTTCCCGTACCTGGACCAGGCGGGCAAGAAGTGGATCTCGATCGGCGTGTGCCAGACCGCCGACGTCGAGGACAACCTGCGACTCGGCCGCGCGCTCGCCGCGGGCATCGCCGACACCGACCGGCGCGTCCTGCTGATCGCGTCCGGCGCGCTGTCGCACACCTTCTGGCCGCTGCGGCAGATCCGCGACCACGAGTCCGCCGACCCGTCCCACATCTTCACCGACGCGGCGCGGCGCGCGGACGAGCAGCTCATCGAGTGGTTCGGGAAGGGCGACCACGCCCGCGTCCTGGACAACATGCCGGAGTTCCTCAAGTACAAGCCCGAGGCTCGCTTCGGGCACTACCTGATGATGATCGGCGCGCTGGGCGAGCGGGACTGCACCGCCCCCGGCCGCCTCTACAGCGAGTACGAGAACAGCGTCGGCACGGGCCAGGTGCACCTCTGGTTCGACCGGCCCGAGAACGGATGGACGGCCCGATGACCGTGGAGTACCGCCGGATCCTGCTGGACGGCGCGGTGACCCGCGTCGTGCGCGACGGCTCGGAGCTGGTGTCCGCCGACGGCCGCCGCGTCCCGGTCACCGGCGCCGTGCACCTGCCGCCGGTCGAGCCGTCCAAGATCATCGCGGTGCACCTGAACCACCGCAGCCGCGTCGAGGAGTTCCAGACCTCGCTGCCGCCCGCGCCGACCTACTTCCACAAGCCGACGTCCGCGCTGAACTCCCACAACGGCGCGGTCGTCCGGCCCGAGGGCTGCAAGTACCTCAACTACGAGGGCGAGATCGCCATCGTCATCGGCCGCACCGCGCGCAACATCGCGCCCGCCGAGGCGGGCGACTACATCGCGGGCTACACGGTCGCCAACGACTACGGCCTGCACGACTTCCGCGACACCGACGCGGGCTCGATGCTGCGCGTCAAGGGCTCCGACACCCTCTGCCCGCTCGGCCCCGGCCTCGTCACCGGCTGGGACTTCCGCGGCAAGTACCTGCGCACCTACGTCAACGGCGAACTCGTCCAGGACGGCTCGACCGACGAGATGCAGTGGGACATGCACTACCTCGTCGCCGACATCGCCCGCACGATCACCCTCAACCCCGGCGACGTCCTGCTCTCCGGCACCCCGGCCAACTCCCGCCCGGTCGCGCCCGGCGACGTCGTCGAGGTCGAGGCCGAGGGCCTGGGCCGCCTCACCAACCACATCGTCACGGGCCCCGTGCCGGTCCGCGACGACTGCGGAGCCCAGCCCACCGAGTCCGAAGAGGTCGTCTCGACCGCCTTCGGCGGCGACTGGGAATTCCGCGGCATCCGCGCGCCGCGCCGCTGACCTTCGCTTGAGAGGAACCGCCGCCATGAAGATCATCGTGGACATGGACCGCTGCCAGGACCACGGCCAGTGCGTCTTCTCCGCCCCCGAGGTGTTCCGCCTGAACGCCGAGGGCCACCTGGAGTACGAGTCGGTTCCCGACGACTCCCTTCGCGACGCCGTGGAGGAAGCCGCCGACGTCTGCCCCCTCCAAGCCATCACTCTCGAAGGCTGACCTGGAGGGATGAGCATGCGGCGGATCGTGGTGGTCGGCGCGTCCATGGGCGGGCTGCGCGCGGCCGAGCAGTTGCGCGCGGCCGGGTTCACCGGGCAGCTGACCGTGGTCGGGGACGAGCCGTACCGGCCCTACAACCGCCCGCCGCTGTCCAAGGAGGTGCTCGCCTCCGAGGTCACGCACGCGGCGGTCGCGTTCCGGATGCGCTCCTCGGTCGAGGACGTGGACTGGCGGCTGGGCATGCCGGTCGTCTCGTCCGACCTCGCTGCCCGCTGGCTCACCCTGCTGGACGGCTCGACCCTCGCCTACGACGGCCTCGTGGTCGCGACGGGCCTGCGTCCGCGCCGGCTGCCGCTGCCCGGGCTGGAGGACCGCCGCCACGTCGTCCGAACCCTGGACGACGCGACCCGCCTCCGCGCGTCCCTCGCGCCGGGCGTCCGGGTCGTCGTGATCGGCGCGGGCTTCGTCGGCTGCGAGGTCGCCGCGACCGCCCGCAGGCTCGGCGCCGAGGTCACGGTCGTCTGCGCTGCCGCCGAGCCCCTGATGACCCCGCTCGGCCCCGACCTGGGCGCCGAACTGCGCCGCCGCCACGAGGCCGAGGGCGTCCGCTTCCTCCTAGGCCGCACCGTAACCGCCTTCTCAACGGGCATATCGAGCCGCACTGCCGCGGATGTCGTGCTCTCGGACGGCTCGGCGGTCGCCGCCGACGTCATCATCGAGGCCGTCGGATCGACCCCGTGCGTCTCCTGGCTGGACGGCAACGGCCTGGACCTGTCCGACGGCGTCCTCTGCGACGCCGACCTGCGCGTCGAGGGCCGTCCGGACATCGTGGCGGTCGGCGACGTGGCCCGCTTCCCCAACGTCCGCTACGACGACGTGTGCCGCCGGGTGGAGCACTGGTCGATCCCGACCGACACCGCCCGCAAGGCCGCCCGCACGCTCCTCGGTGTGGACGCCCCGCCCTTCGTCCCGCTCCCGTCGTTCTGGAGCGACCAGTACGACATGCGCATCCAGTCCTTCGGCGTGCCTGGCCTGGGCGCGGACGACATCCGCGTCCTCGAAGGGGACATGACGTCCGAATGCGCCGTCGGCTACCACCGCGACGGCGAGCTCGTAGGCGTCGTCCTGCTGGGCCTGGCCTCGGCGATCCCGCGGTACCGCAAGCTCCTCATGGACGCCACCCCCGCATCCGTCTGAGGTAAGTGAACGCTCACTAGCACTCACTGGGCATTCACTCGCAACCGAGGTGAGTGAATACTCACTAGCGCTCAGTGAGCATTCACCCACCCCGGGGTGGGGTGAGGTGCGAGATGTCTGCCGACGCGGGGCCCAAGGCGCCGGGGCGGAGGCGGGGCGTCGTCCTGCTGGGCCCGGCGTCGTCGGCGATCCCGCGCTCTTGCATGCTCCTCGTGGACGCCATCGCGTCGGCCGGTTGAGGTGAGTGATTGCCCACTCGCGGTCAGTGAGTATTCACTCACCCTGGGATGGAGGAGGCGCGCGGATGCTTGTCGGCGCAGGGTTCGAGGTGCGGAGCGGACGGAGCCCCAGCGCGACGGAGGCGCATGGCAGGGCAGAGGCGCTGGGCGGACGGAGGCGCGGGCGGGGCGGAGGCGCGGGACGGTGCGGGCGAGGGGCGGGGCGGACGGACGCGTGGGACGAGACGTGGGGCGGGCGGACGCGTGGCGCGGGACGGAGGTGTGGGGCGGTGCGGGCGGAGACCCGGGGCGGACGGAAGCGTGGGGCGGAGGCGCGGGGCGGGCGGAGGTGCGGGGCGGGGTGGGGCGGGGGGTGGTGGTGGGTGTTGGTGGGTTAGAGGCGGGGGCGGCGGCCGGAGCGGCGGGGTGGGGGTGGGGAGTCGGCGCGGAGGGCCTTGCGGCGGTCGTCGCCCTCGGCCTCCAGGTGCTCGACGATGGCACGCAGCGAATGCGCCAGACTCTTGCTCTCGCCAGGTGACAGCGGTGTCGCCACGAAGGCCTCCTCGGCGTTGAACGCCGGGAAGAGGTCGCACATCAGGTCCGACCCCTCGGCGGTCAGGCGGAGCAGGACGAGCCGGCCGTCGGTGGCGTGCTGACGGCGCTCCAGGAGGCCGCGTCCTTCCAGGGTGCGGACGACGCCGGTGAGCGTGCCCTTGGAGATGCCCGCCTCCTCGGCGACGTGCCGGGTCTCCATCTCGTCCCAGATCCACACCACCCACAGGACGACGAACGCGGTCCAGGTGAGGTCGGCCTGGCGCAGCACCGAGCCCTCGACGTGCTGCCGGATGGCCGTCGCGGCGCGGTAGATGTTCGAGACCGCCATCATCGCGTCGTGCCGGATGGGCACGTCGCCGAGCCGTCGCTGGATCGCCTGCTCGGTCTCGCCGAGGGTGTGGTGCCCGGTCACGCGCTCTCCATCCGTCTCGGAAGCCGTCCCGCCGCCCAGCGTTCCGCCGTGGCTCAAGCAGAACCTACCCTTGTCGGCGCTCGTTTGAATCCGTACGATCGGGCGACCCGGACGTCGTGCGGGGCCGAACGACCTCCTTCGGCCCGCGTGCCGTGTCCAGAGGTCCCGCCGCGCCGGGCGTCCTGTCGCGCCCAGCCTGGAGCCGCTGATGGCGATCTCAGACGTCGCATCCCCCCTGTCCGCTCCCGCCGACCGCCCCGGACGCCGCATCGGCGTTCCCGGCATCGTGTTCTTCGTCGTCGCCGCGTCCGCGCCCCTGACCGTCGCGGCGGGCGGCATGCCCACCTCGTTCGCGGTCTCGCGGACGCTCGGCATCCCCGCGCTGTACGTCGTCCTCGGCGTCCTGCTCATCGTGTTCACCGGCGGGTACGCCGCCATGAGCCGCTCGATCGCCAACGCCGGCGCGTTCTACGCCTACGTCACGCACGGCCTCGGACGCGTCGCCGGAGTCGCGACCGCGTTCATCGCGCTGCTCTCCTACAACACGATGCAGGTCGGCCTGTACGGGATCTTCGGGTTCACGACGGCCGACCTGCTGAAGAGCAGGCTCGGCTGGGACCTGCCCTGGTGGACGGTCGCGCTCGCCGGCGTCGCGGTCGTCGCCGTCCTCGGGTTCCGGCGCATCGACCTGAACGCGCGGGTCCTCGGCGTCCTGCTCGCGGTCGAGTTCCTGACCGTCCTGGTGTTCGACCTCGCCCAGTTCGCGGACGCGCCGGACGGCGTGACCGCGCAGCCCCTCGGCTGGGACGCCGTCCAGACCGGCGCGACCGGCGCGGCCATGGTCGCCGCGATGGCGAGCTTCATGGGCTTCGAGGCCGCCGCGCTCTACAGCGAGGAGTGCCGCGACCCACGCCGGACGGTCGCCCGCGCGACCTACATCGCCGTCGCGGTCATCGCGCTCTTCTACGCGTTCACCGCGTGGGCGATCACGATCGGCGCCGGGCCGCGGCACATCGTCGAGCGGTCCGGCAAGGAGGGGCCGGGCATGATCTGGAGCCTCGCCGCCGAGCACCTGAACAGGTCCTTCTCCGACCTCGCGCAGCTCTTCCTGGTCACGAGCCTGTTCGCGGCGCTGCTGTCGTTCCACAACGCGGTCGCGCGCTACTTCTACTCGCTCGGACGGGACGGCGTGCTCCCCTCCCCGCTCGCCCGGACGCACCCGAAGCACAGCTCCCCGCACGTGGGATCGGCCGCCCAGACCGTCCTCGCGATCGCCGTGGTCGTGGTCTTCGCGGCGTCCGGCAAGGACCCGGTGCTGACGCTGTTCAACTGGTTCACCAACCTCGGCGCGCTCGGCGTGATGCTCCTGCTGGCGCTCACCTCGGCCGCCGTCGTCGCGTACTTCCTGAAGGACGCGCGCGGCGAGAACCTCTGGAACCGCCTCATCGCGCCCGTCCTGGCCGCGCTCGGCCTGGCCGCCCTGTTCGTCGTCTGCCTGCGGAACTTCGACGCCCTGCTCGGCGCGGACAAGAACTCCCCGCTGGTCTGGATCCTCCCCGGCACCATCTTCGCCGTCGCCGCGGCGGGAGTCGCGTTCGCACTCGTCCTCCGAACCGTCCGCCCGACCTCCTACGAACGCATAGGCCGAGGCTGACCCAAATTGCGAAGCGGCGCGCCGGTGCCCTACCGACCCGCCGCCCGCACCAAACCAACCCCCACCGTCCTGCCAAGCCCCGCGAGTCAGCAATCCTCGCGAGGCTGGCAGGCCCGCTGGTCGGCAAGCTCCGCGGATGGGCAAGCCTCGCGGCGCTGGCGAGCCCCGCGGGTCGGAAAGCGCAGGGGTGGGGGTCAGGTTAGTTTGCGGCCGCCGTTCCAGACGACGCCGACCTGGCGGTAGTAGGCGCCGATGATCTCGTCGACGTGGAGCGCGGCGAGTTCCTCGGTGGGGGAGTCGAAGAGGCGGAGGTCGGCGTCGCCGCGCCAGGCCGGGCCGGCTTCGAAGGAGGACGCGCCGGACTCGATGAGCTCGTCCAGGGCGGGCGCGCCGCCGGTCTCGATGCTCGGCAGGTAGCGGTGGTGGGCCATCGGGTGGCCGTTCACGAAGCCGTTGGTCTCGGACGGCTCGCGCAGCGTGACGACGGCCTCGGCGAGGCGGCGGTCGGCGGCGGCGAGGGTCGCGCCGAAGCGTCCGCCCTCGGCGATGCGCGGCGCGGCGGCGCCGAAGGGGTGCGGACGGGTCTGGTGGATCGAGCCGAGCTTCTTCGGGTAGCCCTGGTGCAGGCCGCGCGCGATGGCGAAGTCCTTGTCGACCCAGATGTAGACGCAGCGCGAGTACGTCCGGCCTTCGAAGGAGCATCGGACGACGGCGAAGCACTCCTTGTACTGCGACCGGACGGGGTCGAGCAGTTCCTCGCCGGAGGACGAGCAGGACTGCCAGTCCGCCCAGATCAGCGCGACGGCGCCCGGGTCCTCGTCCGCGAGGGAGAGCGGCGCGGGGAGCAGTTCGGCCACGCGGGCCGGGTCCGTCCGGTACTCGACGGTGAGCAGGTCGCCGGAGTAGTGCCACGGCGGGCTCGGGATCAGCGACGAACGGCCCGTCGCGGTTCGGGGGTGCAGGAAGCCTCGCACGTCCATGCTGCTCCTTCGAGGTGCTCGTTTGGGCCCGTACGATATCGGCGCGAGCCGGAGGTCGGCCAGAGGTGCCACGAAACTGGACGAAAGGGGGCTTGTCAGCGCTTACTTCCGACCATATGGTTTGGGGTCAAATGACCCCCCGGTGAGGGAGTTCGACGGTGAGCAACCCACTCGACGGTGCCCGCGCCCGCGGGGCCGGGCACCAGCACGCAGGACGCGGCGGCGAGCCCGTCGAGCAGGTCGTCGAGCGGCTGGCCGCGGCCGGGATCGACGTCGTCCGCGTCGCCTACCCGGACCTCATCGGGACCGAGCGCGCCCGGGACGTCCTGGTCGAGCGGCTGCCCGCGGTGATGGAGCACGGCCTGGCGTTCTGCCGCGCCGTCTACCACACCACGCCGCAGGGGGACGTGGTGCCGCTGCCCGAGGGACTCGGCGCCGGCCTGCCGGACATCCGGGTCGTCCCGGACCTGGCGACGCTCGCCCCGCTCCCGTGGGAGCCGGGCGTCGCGCACTGCCTCGGCGACGCCTTCGAGCCGCACGTCACCGACCCCTGCCCCGAAGGCCCCCGCGAGGTGCTCCGGCGCGTCGTCGCGGCGCTCGGCGAGACCGGGCTGACCGCCGTCGCCGGCCCCGAGCTGGAGTACTTCCTCTGCGAGCCCGACCCGCAGAGCCCCACCGGATGGCGCCGCTACGGCGACGCCCCCGGCAACGTCTACGTCGCCGGACGCAAGGGCGACCCCGACGGCCACCTGCTGTCCACGCTGCGCCACCTGAAGGACTACGGGATCGGCGCGACGATGGGCAACCACGAGTTCTGCGGCGGCCAGTTCGAGATCAACCTCGACCACTCCGAGGCCGTGGACGCCGCCGACCGCGCGTTCCGCTTCAAGGCCGCCGTCAAGGAGATCGCCCGCACCGGCGGGCGGCTCGCGACGTTCATGGCGAAGCCGTTCAACGACGAGGGCGGCTCCGGCTTCCACGTCCACCTCTCGCTCTGCGACCAGACCGGCCACAATGTGCTGGCCGGTGAGCAAGACGAGCATGGCCTCTCGGCCACGGCCCGGCACGCCGTCGCGGGCGTCCTCGCGCACGCGCCCGCGCTCGCCGCGCTGTTCAACCCGACGATCAACTCCTACAAGCGGTTCGGGCCCGACACGCTCGCGCCGTGGCTGATCGACTGGGGCCTGGACAACCGCAGCGCGATGGTCCGCATCCCGCCGGAGCGCGGCGCCGGGACCCGCCTGGAGGTCCGGCTCGGCGACGCGACCGCCAACCCCTACCTCGGCATCGCGGGCCTGGTCGCCGCCGCGCACCTCGGCATCCGCGACAAGCTCGAATGCCCGGCGCCGCTGGAGGGTTACGGCTACGACGCCGAGCGCTCGCCCCTGCTGCCGGCCGACCTCCCGTCCGCG
Source organism: Actinomadura rupiterrae (assembly GCF_024172125.1). Lineage (GTDB taxonomy): Bacteria > Actinomycetota > Actinomycetes > Streptosporangiales > Streptosporangiaceae > Spirillospora > Spirillospora rupiterrae. Next base: position 61,216 of record NZ_JAMZEA010000012.1, on the reverse strand, counting down.
CTGGACGCGCTGGACGCCGACACCGACCTGACCACCGTGCTCGGCGAGCCGTTCGTCCGGGCCTTCCTGACCTACAAGCGCGACGAGGTGGAGCGGTTCCAGCGGTACGTCACCGACTGGGAGTTCCGCGAGTACGCCTACCACCTCTGAGAAGGAGACCCGGCTTTGAGCACCGCGACGTCCCTGGACCTCGCCGACCCGGACCTGTTCCTGGACGGCGCGACCCCCTACCGGATCTTCGCCGAGCTGCGCCGCACCGACCCCGTCCACTGGACGCCCGAGCACGACGGCGGCAGCGGTTTCTGGTCGGTCACCAAGCACGCCGACATCGTCACCGTGGACCGCGACGCCGAGACCTTCACCTCCACCAAGTTCGTGAACCTGGAGGAGGTGGACGAGCGGCAGGCGGGCATCCGGCGCTCGCTGCTGGAGACCGACGGGCCGCGGCACCACGCGCTCCGGCGCGTCCTGCAGCGGCAGTTCACCCCGCGCGCCGTCGCCGGGTACGAGGCGTTCCTGCGCGGCCTCACCGCGCGGACCCTCGACCGCGCGCTCGCGAAGGGCACCTTCGACTTCGTCAAGGAGGTCGCCGCCGACTTCCCGATCAACGTGCTCGCCCGCATGATGGACGTCCCGGAGGGCGACACCACCCGGCTGATCGACTGGGGCAACCGGATCATCGCCAACCAGGACCCCGAGTACGCCGACGTCGTCATCCACAGCGAGGAGTCGGAGAAGTACAAGGACCTGCCGTTCCGCTCGCCCGCCGCGCTGGAGGTCTTCGAGTACGGCCGCGAGCTGGCCCGGCAGCGCCGCGGCGGCGACGGCGACGACCTGGTGTCGAAGCTGGTCAACGAGACCCCGCTGGACGGCGAGCCGCTGTCGGCGCACGACTTCGACAACTATTTCCTGCTGCTGGTCGTCGCCGGCAACGAGACGACCCGGCACGCCATCACGCACACCATGCGCGCGCTCATCGACCACCCCGAGCAGGCCGACCGGCTCCGCGCCGACCTGTCGCTGATGCCGACGGCCGTCGAGGAGTTCCTGCGCTGGGCGTCCCCGGTGTACCACTTCCGCCGGACGGCCACCCGCGACGTCCAGCTGCGGGACCGGACGATCCGCGAGGGCGACAAGGTCGTGCTGTGGTTCGCGTCCGGCAACCGCGACGAGGACGTCTTCGAGAACCCCGACGTCTTCGACGTCACCCGCACGCCGAACGACCACGTCACCTTCGGCAAGGGCAGCCCGCACTTCTGCCTCGGCAACGCGCTGGCCCGCCTGGAGCTGCGCGTCATGTTCGAGGAGCTGCTGCCGCGCCTCGCCGACATCCGCCTCGCGGGCGACGTCCGGCGCGTCCGGTCGAACTTCGTGAACGGCATCAAGGAAATGCCGGTCACCGTGACCCTCGCCTAGCGCAGGACCGACCTGGCCGACCGGGCGAATCCACACCGCCCGGTCGGCCCACTCGGCGAGTCACGCCACTCGACTGGCCGGTTCGGCGAACTCACACCGCCCGGTCGGCCCACTCGGCGAGTCACGCCACTCGATTCGCCGACTCGGCGAGTTCACGCCGTCCGCTTGGCCCGCTGGGCGAATTCATGACGCGCGGTTGGCCCGGCGGGCGATGGTCACGGTGAGGACGGCGGCGGCCGAGATCACGACGGCGAACCACACCATGGACGTGTTGAGCCCGAACCGCTGCTGGGCGGTGCTGAACGCGATCGACGGCAGGCCCATCCCGACGTAGCCGACCGCGAAGAACACCGCGAGGACGCCCGCCCGCGACTCCGGACGCGCCGCCCCGCCCGCCGCGCCGAGCGCCGCCTTGAACAGCATCCCGGCGCCCGCCCCGGTGACCGTCGCCGCGACCAGGAACAGCGCGAGCGACGGGTGGTACAGCGACAGGACGGTCAGCGCCAGCCCGGCCGGAAAGAACACGACGCCGAGCCCGGACAGCCGTCCGGCGGACCAGTTCCCGGCCGCGAGCTGCACCGCCGCGCTCGCCGCGAACAGCGCGAACCCGGGCAGACCGGCCACGAACACCGACGACTCGCCGAGCGCCGTCTTCAGCATCATCGCGCTCAGCGACGAGAAGAACCCCAGCACCGCGAACGCGACCGCGCCCGTCCCGGCGGCCCCGGCGAACACCGCGCCCGCCCCCGGCCGCAGCCCGAACTTCCGCGGCGCGCCCTCGGCCGAACCGCGCTCGACGGTCTCCGGCGCGTCCAGCAGCAGGACGGCCGCGAGGCCCGTCATCGCCACCGCGAACACCACGAACGTCGTGGTCAGCGGCGCCGGCGCCCACGCGGCCAGGACGCCGGCGACCAGCGGCCCGAGCGCGAGCCCGCCCAGATTCGACGCCGCCGCGGCGACCCCCGGGACCTTCGATCCCGGACGGTCCGGATGAGCCCGCCGGTACAGGTCCGAAAGGTAGGCCGTCGCGGTCGAGGCCATCAGTCCCGTCCCGATCCCGTTCAGCACCCGCGCGACGATGATCCCCGCAAGCCCGTGCCAGAAGACCAGCAGCAGCGCCGCGGCCGACGCGACGAGCAGCGCCGGGATGATCACGACCCGCCGCCCGTGCCGGTCCGACAGGTGCCCGAGCAGCAGGAACCCGGTGGCCGTCCCGACGACGATCGCCGCGAACGCCACCGTCACCATCGTCGGCCCGAACGCGTCGCGCGCCGCGAACAGCGGCCACAGCGGGGTCGGCGCCGTCCCGAACGCCATCACGACCGCGAACGCCACGGCCGCGACCCAGAATCCGCGCGCGTGGGCGGCCCCCTCGCGCACGTCCTCGGGCGAGGTCCTGACCTGTGACATCACGGGCATATCAGCTCCAATCGGCAACGATGAATCCAGACAACCAAGCCGCCGACCGCATTCCCACCCCCTCCAGCACAGAAAATAGAGATCCGTTCCATCTCCACCAGAGATACTGGTGCCATGGAACTCCGCCACCTGCGGCACTTCGTCGCCCTCGCCGAAGAGCGGAACTTCACCCGCGCCGCCGAGCGCGAGCTGATCGTCCAGTCCGGGCTGTCGTCGTCCGTCCGCGCCCTCGAACGCGAGGTCGGCGCGGACCTCTTCGTGCGCGGCAGCCGCCCCGTCCGCCTGACCGCCGAGGGCCGCGCCCTCCTCCCGGCCGCCCGCCGCACCCTCGAATCCGCCGAAGCCGCGCGCCAGGCCGTCCAGGACGTCCGCGGCCTGCTCTCCGGCCACCTGCGCATCGGCACGTACCCGATCAACCCGCGGCTACTCCCGCTGCCCGCCCTGCTGCTCGCCTTCGCCCGCGCCCACCCGGCGCTGGACGTCTCCGTCCGCCAGATCCCCGGCCTGAGCACCGCCGCGAAGGTCGCCGACGGCGAGCTCGACTGCGCCCTCTTCGACCAGGTCGGCCCGCCCGCCCCCGGCCTCCGCGCCATCCCGCTGATCTCCGAGGAGTTCCAGGTCGCCGTCCCGTCCGCCCACCCCCTGGCCGGACGCCGCGCCCTCACCCTCCAGGACCTCGCGGACCAGCCCTTCGTCGAAACCGACCCGACCTGGACGACCCGCTACCGCACCGACGCCGCCTTCGCCGAAGCGGCCGTCCCCCGCCGCATCGTCTGCGAGGTCGCCGACTGGCAGCTCCTCCGAGACCTCGTCCAAGCCGGCCTCGGCATAGCCCTCGCCCCACCCACCCAACTGACCGCCCGAGCCGACGACCCCGAAAACGGCATCCGCCTAATCCCCCTGAAAACCCCCAAACTAAGCCGCCACCTGGCCCTCGTCCTCCCCACAACCCCAACCCCAGCCGCCACCCACTTCGCCCAATCCCTGACCACCCACCTCACCGAAACCCCGACCTGACCACCGCCAAACGCGAAACGGCGCGAGAAGAGGACCAAAATCCCCAACCCGCGCCGCGTGCGACCCCGTATCAGCCGAACATCTCGTCGACCTGCCCAACAAGCGCAACCTTGGCCACCCAGGCCGCAAGCTGATCGAAGTCCTTACAGCTCTCGATCTGCTCGGCAGCCTGGGGCGACACCGAGAGATCCCGGGACCGCAGACCTGCCAACACCGCCCTGGCCTGTCCCTCGGCCCACCCTTCAACCCATGCCTCGGCCCACCGGCGCCGTTTCCAGGCGCTCTGCGACTCGCGTGCGACCGCGGTCGTCAACGCGACCAGGGCTTGTCGGGCCGTCTCCGCGGCGCGCGCGTTGAACTCCTGGACGAATGCGTCCGTCGCGATCCTGCTGGCCAGCTCAATGAGTTCCCGAGGGGCCTCGGGAACGGTTGCGTGATCTTCTCTCGGGGGCATGGCGCAGACGGTAGTCGTGTTCGAATCATCACAGAGTGTGATTGCAGAAAGTGCGACCTCGAAAGTATGTTCGTGCGGATGTTTCGCCAGGCCTTCTGGTCAGGCGTTGGCGAGGCGACGGTGGAACTCTGCGGACGGGAGGGACGGGTTGGTGGCTGCTGCTTCTGCCACTTCGGGATCCGGGTCGTCCAGCAGGGCGGTGATCGTGGCGGGTGGCAGGGCCGGGTGGGCGGCAGCGCGGCGTCGGGCCCTGGGGTCGGCGAGGCATGCGAGGAGAGCGGGAGCCGTCGCGTTCGGGTGGACGGCCATGCGGAGCAGGGCTTTGCGGGGGAGGGGCGTCAGGGTGGTGATGGCTTCGAGGACGGCTGGCGTTGCGTTCGGGTTTGCGGCTACGTGGGCGGCGAGCTTGGGGCCGTGGCGGTAGAGGATGGCTCGGAGTTGGGATTCGGGCAGGTCGGGGTGAGGGGCGATTGCCTTTATGACCTTGGCGTCCGGGGCGTTCGCCAGGGTGTCGCGGAGGGCGGGTGGGAGGTCGCGGCGGGCGGCGACCAGCATGCGGACGGCCGGGTTCGGCGCGGCGGCCATGGTTGCGACCTCGGCGTCCGTTGCGGTCGCGACGCGGGGGAGGAGCGTGAGGCCGATCTTGGCGGTCGTCGCGAGGTCGCTCAGGAGGTCGAGCGGGACGCGGGGGTTGGTTGCCACGGCTCGGCGGAGGGCCGGGTCGGTGGACGCGGCGAAGGTCCGCATGAGGGCGGTGCTGATCGCCGGGTTCGCTGCCAAATCCTCCAGGACGCCCGGCTCGGGGCTTGTGGCCAGTCGGGCGGCCGCGTCCGGTGTCAGGTCGGGGCGGGAGGCGACGGCGCAGCGGAGCAGCATCGACCGGGCGTTCGCGAAGGGCATGGCGGCGGACGTCGGGGTGGACGGGTTTTCCAGGGCGCGCAGGTGCATCGTGTGGACGGTCGACTGGTGCGTGCCGTCGCATGCGGCGCCGGCGGGCAGGTCGCAGTCCGTGCGCGGGCAGTACGGATCGTGGACGAAGGGGATCTGCTCGCGTTCGCAGACGATGCAAAGGCTCGCCGGGGGTCCGGCCCCGGTCAAGAGGGCTGCGAGGACGTTTGGGGGTGTTGCCGTGTTGGCGGCTACGCCGCAGCGGACTTCGGCGTGGGGGTGTCGGGCTAGGCGGGCGGCGATAGGGGCCGGTGCCCAGATGGCGAACTCCGCGACGACCTCGGGGTTCTCGTCGTTGGCCAAGGTCTCTTGGACGTCGGGTGGGAGGTTCGGGCATTCGGCGAGCTGGACGCGGCGGGCGGGGGAGGCCGCCAGGGTTCTGGCCCATTCGGGACGTCCGCGGCCGTGGTGGAGGAGGGCCAGCGCTGCGTCCGGGTGCGCGGAGGCGTCGATGTCGAGGGTGTGGCGCTCGGCGAGGTGCCAGGCGCAGGTTTCGTCGACCGCGATCAGGGCGCGGGCCTGGGTGGGGGTGAGGTCGTCCCGTTTGGACAGTTCGTTTGCGATGTCCGGGTCGGCGGTGCTGATCAGGCGGTCGACCAGCGCGGGTGGCAGTGCCGGGTTGGCCGCCAGGCCGAGCAGAACGGGATGCATTGGCCCATTCTGCTCGGCGGCCGCGTTCTCAGAGGGGGAGGCCGGTGAGGACCATGATCTTCTCTTCGGTGTAGTCGGTCATGGCGGAGTGGAGGCCCTCGCGGCCCACGCCGGAGTCCTTGACGCCGCCGTAGGGCATCTGGTCGGCGCGGTAGGACGGGACGTCGCCGATGATGACGCCGCCGACGGCGAGCTCGCGGTGGGCGCGGAACGCGGTGTCCAGGTTGCGGGTGAAGACGCCGGCCTGGAGGCCGAACTTGGAGTCGTTGACCTTGGCGAACGCCTCGTCCACGCCCGAGGTCTTCTGGACGATCAGGACGGGCCCGAAGACCTCCTCGCGCAGCACCTTCGCGTCGTGCGGGACGTCGGCGAGGATGGTCGGGGCGTAGGTCGAGCCCTCGCGGGTGCCGCCCGCCAGGACCTTCGCGCCGGACGCGACGGCCTCGTTCACCCAGGACTCGACGCGCTCGGCGGCGTCCTGGCTGACGAGCGGGCCGACCTGGGTCTTGTCGTCCCACGGGTCGCCGGTGACCAGGCCGTTGACGGTGTCGACGAGCTTCGGCAGGAACTCGTCGTAGACGGCCTCGTCCACGTAGACGCGCTGGACGGCGATGCAGGACTGCCCGGCCTGGTAGTTGGAGAACAGGCCGATGCGCTGCGCGGCCCAGTCGAGGTCGGCGTCGGGGAGGACGACGGCCGCGCCGTTGCCGCCGAGCTCCAGCGTGACGTGCTTGCGCGGCACGCGGTCGCTGATCGACCAGCCGACCGGGACGGAGCCGGTGAACGACACGACCGGCAGGCGCGGGTCGTCCACCAGGTCGGACGCGCGGTCGTTCGGGACGGTCAGCACCGAGAACATCCCGGCGGGCAGGTCCGTCTCGGCGAGCAGTTCGCCGAGGATCAGCGCGGAGAGGGGCGTCGCCGGGGCGGGCTTGACGACGATCGGCGCGCCCGCGGCGATCGCCGGGGCGACCTTGTGCGCGGTCAGGTTCAGCGGGAAGTTGAACGGCGAGATGCCGAGCACCGGGCCCTTCGGGACGCGGTCGACGTAGACCAGCCGGCCCGCGCCGCCGGGCTCGGTGTCCAGGCGCTGGGTGGTCGGGGACCAGCGGCGCGCCTCCTCGGCGGCGAACCGGAACACCGACACCGCGCGCTTGACCTCCACGCGGGACCACATCAGCGGCTTGCCGTTCTCGGCGGTGATCAGCTTGGCGATCTCCTCCAGCCGCTCGTCGAGCCGGCGGGAGACGTGCATGAGCGCGTCGGCGCGCACGTGGACGGGCAGGGCGGCGGCCTCGGCGCGGACGGCGTGGGCCGCCGCGACGGCCTCCTCGACCTGCTCGGGGGTGGGCACGGCCACGACGCCGACCTCGCGGCCGTCGTAGGGGTGCGTCACGGCGAGGGTTTCGGTACCGGTCTCGGGGCGCCCGGCGAGCCAGAAAGGAGTCACGTCCATACCCCGACGTTATCTCTGCCTATCCCGGCCCGGACGCTCCGGTCCGGCCAATCGGAGGGGCGTCGTTGGCCGTCACGGCGAGTGCCACCCACAGCTCCGCCCGGACGCCCGGATCGTCGAGGTCGCGGCCCAGCAGATCGCCGATGCGGCGGACGCGGTGCCGCAGCGTGTGCCGGTGGACGTCCAGGTCGCGGGCGGCCTCTTCGAGCCGTCCGCCGGCGGCCAGGAAGGCGCGCAGCGACGCCTCCAGGGACGGCTCGTCGCGCAGCGGCGCGAGCAGCGTGTCCGCGAAGCCCCGCGCCAGCTCCGGATCGAGGACGCCGAGGAGCCCCTGACCAGGGAGTTCCCCGTACGCGAGGGCCGAACCGGTTCGCCGGGATGCGCTCAGGGCGGTTTCGGCCTGGGAGAGCGCGGTGCCGAGGTCGGCGGCGGACGCGGCGGGCTCGCTCACGCCGACCGGACCGTCCGCCAGGGCCGCCACCCGCCGCGCGTCGGCCGCGGGCGCGATCACCACGACATGCCCGGGACGTGCGAGCGCCAGGCAGCGGTCACCGAGCGGGTCGGCCTCCAGCGCGTCCGCCACGGACGCGTTCGCGCAGGCCAGCACGGACGCCGGGAAGCGCGGGACGGCCCGCTCCGGCGACGGCAGGTCCAGCAGCGCCGCCGCGAGCGCCGCCCGCAGGCCGCGCCCCGAGCGCGGCGTCTCCGACCGCAGCGTCAGCAGCGCCGCGGCGGCCCCGACGATCGTGTGCGCCACATGCGGCAGCGGCTCGGACGTCCCGATGGCGAGGAACCCGCGCGGCCGGTCACCGGGCCCGATCCCCTGGACGACGACATGCGCGTCCCCGTCCACCAGCGACAGGCTCCCCGCCACCCCCGAGCCCGATTTGGGCGGGCGTAGGCGGTTCAGGTCAGGCGCCAGAGCCGGGGCGCGGGCGGCGGCGGACGAGGGTTCGGCGTGCTGGACGGTCCCGGCGGCGTCCAGGAGGAGGGCCCAGCCGCCGAGTTCGCGGGCGAGGCGGGCGATCACGGCGGACGGGCCGTCCAGGGCGGCGCGGGACAGGGCGCGCTGGGCCTGGAAGGCGCGCGTGACGTCCTCGTACCACTCGGCGGCGAGCATCCGGGAGACGGCCTTGCCAACGGCGATGAACGGCGTTGCGCGCGGGACCTCCAGCAGCGGCAGGCCGTGCCGCTGCGCCGCGAGGATCAGCGCCGCCGGGACGGTCTCGTGGACGACGCCGACGCCGAACCCCAGCCCCGCGACACCCCGCTCGACCAGGCGCGACAGGTACTCCCCGGCGCTGGCGTCGGTCAGCCGCATGCCCGTGGTGAGCAGCAGCTCGCCGCCTTCGAGGTAGGCGGTCGGATCTTCGAGTTCGCTGACCGCGACCCAGGAGACCGGGACGTCCGGCGGGACCGGGGTCAGCGGGAGCAGGCCGAGCCGGGGGAGCCCGGCGACGGCGGCGAGGCGGGGCGGCACGCGCGGATCCTTCCATGAGGGCGAACGCGACGGTGCTGGTTCGCCGTCACGGCGAGTTCAGCCTAGGCCCGCGCCGGTCTAGCGTCAGCCGTATGACCAGCGAACCCGCCCAGGAACGGCGCATCGTCACGGAGATCCCCGGCCCCCGGTCCCGGGAGTTGCAGGAGCGCCGGAAGGCGGCCGTCCCGCCCGGAGTGGGCAGCGTGCTGCCGGTGTACGTGACGGACGCGGGCGGCGGCGTGGTCGTGGACGCCGACGGCAACTCGCTGATCGACTTCGGCTCGGGCATCGCCGTCACCAACGTCGGCAACGCCAACCCGCGCGTGGTCGAGCGGGTGAAGGCGCAGGTCGAGCGGTTCACCCACACCTGCTTCATGGTCGCGCCGTACGAGTCGTACGTCGCGGTGTGCGAGGCGCTGAACGCGCTCACACCGGGCGACCACGCGAAGCGGTCGATCCTGGTGAACAGCGGCGCGGAGGCGGTGGAGAACGCCGTCAAGATCGCCCGGTACGCGACCGGGCGGCAGGCCGTCGTGGTGTTCGACCACGGCTACCACGGCCGGACGCTGCTCACGATGACCCTCACCGCGAAGAACATGCCGTACAAGCACGGCTTCGGCCCGTACGCGCCCGAGGTCTACCGGATGCCGCTGGCCTACCCGTTCCGCTGGCCGTCCGGGCCGGAGGACTGCGGGCCCGAGGCGGCGGCGCTCGCCATCGACCAGATCACCAAGCAGATCGGCCCGGAGAACGTCGCGGCCGTCGTGGTCGAGCCGATCGCGGGCGAGGGCGGCTTCATCGAGCCCGCGCCGGGCTTCCTGCCGCGCATCGCCGAGTTCGCGAAGGAGCACGGCATCCTGTTCGTCGCGGACGAGGTCCAGACCGGCTTCGCCCGCACCGGCGACCTGTTCGCCTGCGAGCACGAGGGCATCGTCCCGGACCTGATCACCACGGCGAAGGGCATCGCGGGCGGCCTCCCGCTCGCCGCCGTCACCGGACGCGCCGAGATCATGGACAAGGTGCACGGCGGCGGCCTCGGCGGCACCTACGGCGGCAACCCGCTCGCCTGCGAGGCCGCCCTCGCCGTCCTGGAGGAGATCGAGGCGCAGGGCCTGGTCGAGCGCGCCCGCCGCATCGGCGAGACGATGCTCCCGAGGCTGCGCGACCTCGCCGCCGAGCACGACGCCATCGGGGACGTCCGGGGCCGCGGCGCGATGATCGCGATCGAGCTGGTCAAGCCGGGCACCAAGGACCCGGACCCGCAGACCACCGCGGAGATCGCGCGCCGCTGCCACGCCGCCGGCCTGCTCGTCCTCACGGCCGGAACGTACGGCAACGTCCTCCGCTTCCTCCCGCCCCTGGTCATCCCCGACCACCTCCTATCCGAAGGCCTCGACATCCTTGAGGACGCCTTCGCAACGGCCTGAGAACACGAGGATGCCCGGAGCGCGCGAACGCTCCGGGCATTGTCGTTGGCGGGTCAGTGGAGGTTGAGGCCGATTACGACGGGGTCGTGGTCGGACGAGCGGTACGCGTCCGGGTGGTAGAGGAAGGGCGGGTTGTACTTCATGGAGTAGCCCTCGGCGAGCGGCTCGTCGGCGTTGATGTGCCAGATGGCCGCGCCGGTGACGCGCTTGGAGAGGGCCTTGTTCGCCAGCACGTGGTCCAGCTCGCCGGACTGGCCGTCGAAGACGTAGCTGTAGCGCTGCGCGGGCTTGATGAACCGCTCGGTCTGGCCGATGAGGCCGCCGCCGGTCAGCGCCTTGATCGGGTCCTCGGCGGTGTAGGAGTTGAGGTCGCCGAGCACCAGCGGGTTGGTCTCGTGCGCGGCCAGCTCGGCGATCGCCTTGGCCTGGGAGACGCGGCGCGGGTTGAAGCAGCCCTGGCCGTCGCCCTGGTCCTTGTCCGCGCCGGTCGCGCCGGTGCAGCCCTTGGACTTGAAGTGGTTGGCGATGAGGGTGAACGTCGCGCCCTTGCCGTTCGCGCGGGCGAAGGTCTGCACGAGCGGCGGGCGCTCGAACACCGGCGCGTCGGACGAGCGCGGCGTGCCGACCGGGCGGACCCTGGCCGGCTTGTAGATCGCCGCGACGTGGATCTGGTCGGTGCCCGGGTTCGGGTGCTTGATCCACGCGTAGGTGCCCGCACCGACCTCGCTGTTGAGCTTGTCGACGAGGGTCTGGATCGCGGAGGTCGCGCCCGCGGAGTCGTTGTTCTCGATCTCCATCAGGCCCGCGACGTCCGGGTTGAGGCCCTTGATCGCGGCGACGAGCTTGGCGAGCTGCCGGTCGCGCTCCTCGGCGCTGGTCGCGCCGCGCATGTTCAGCGTGGTGAACCAGTTCTCGGTGTTGAAGCTCGCGACGCGGACGTCCCCGCCGACGCGCGACGGGCGCGGCTGGCGCGGGTTGGTGCGCGCGAACTTGGGCAGCTTGGCCGGCTCCAGCCGGTAGCTGCCGAAGCCCTGCGACAGGATCGCGGTCAGGTTCGTCGTCGAGTCGCCGACGCGCAGCACGTGCGGCTTGGTGTACGGCGGCACCGGCGGGTTCTGGACGTTGGAACCGTCGTCCAGCAGGATGCGGTGCGCGTCGTTCCAGGCCTGCGTCTTGCCGCGTCCCTCGGTCGGGTTGAACAGGCGTCCGGCGGACGAGAGCGACACCTCGCCGTAGCGGCCGAGGTTGTAGACCTCGGTGGCGGTGAGGCGCTGCTTGAAGCGGACGGCCATGCCCTCGTACCGCTCCAGCGTCACGCCCTGGGGGAGCGGGAGCCGGACGTCCACGGGCTTGACGGTCCCGGTGCCGCAGACGTCGACGGCGGACGCGGGCGACAGCTCGGTCAGCCCGCTGTACTCGGTCACCTTGCCGGTGACCAGGACGCGGTCACCCGGCTTCACGTCCTTGGTGGAGTAGACGAACAGGCCCTCGGAGGTCGCCGGGTCGGCGTCGGGCTTGGGGTCCTGGACGAAGAACCCCTTGAGCTGGTCGGCACGGCGGAAGTCGCCGGTGACGACCCCCTCGACCCGGACGGTCTGCCCGGCGAGGGGAGAGGCGTCCGCCGAGCCCTGGACCTGGGAGATCCGGTGGTCGGCGGGCGTCTCGCAGGCGGTCGCGGGGGTCTCGGCGCGGGCGGTGCCGGTGTACCCGGCGAAGCCCGCGGCGGCGACGGCCGCGGCCGCGAGTGCTGCTGCTTTCTGGCGCATGGCGGGAGCGTAGGGCGACCGGCCTGTCGTAAACAGAACCACCGGTGAAGACTCCACCAATTTGTAATGGGATGGGGTGAATAGGGCGATCTTTCGGGGCGCCCGGCACGGAAACGGGGCGGCGGTGCGGAGCGATATGCGTGAGACGCCCCCGACGAGCCAGATCTGCGTGAGACGCCCCCCGACGAGACAGATTTGCGTGAGACGCCCCCCGACGAGACATCAGCGAGGAACATCCGTGCAGGACGCCCCGGTCGGCGGCGACTACGCGCGCACCCGCGACATCGTCGCGGTCGCCCTGGTCATCGTGCTCATGTCGGCGGCGCTGGTGACGCTGCTCGTCCAGGCGTGGCCGCCGGGCGTCCCGGCCGGGACGCGGACGCCGCCCGCGCACACGCTGAACTGGTTCGGATGGCGGACGCACGTGTCCCGCGACAAGGCGATGTTCCTCGTCGTGCTGGCGGCGGGCGCGCTCGGCTCGTGCGTGCACGTGTCCCGCTCGCTGTACTGGTACGTCGGGAACCGGTCGCTGCGCCGCAGCTGGCTGATGATGTACCTGGCGCTGCCGTTCGTCGGCGCGCTGCTCGGCCTGATCGTCTACCTCGTGCTGCGCGGCGGCCTCGTGACGGGCGCGGGCGGCGACGACATCAACCCGTACACGGTCGCCGCGCTCTCCGCGCTGGTCGGGCTGTTCTCGCGGGAGACGTCCGAGAAGCTCCGCGCGGTGTTCGCCACCCTGCTCGCACCCGCCCAGCAGGGCCGCGACCAGGCGATGGGCCCGCAGGTCCGGGACGTGGACCCGGTCGAGGCCGCGCCCGGCGAGTCCGTCCGGATCACCGGGGTCGGGCTGTCCGCCGCGACGGCCGTCCGGTTCGGTACGGCCGAGGCGCCGGTCAGGTCCGTCACCGACACCTCGCTCACCACGACCGTCCCGGCGGACGCCGCGTCCGGACGGCTCGTCGTCCGCACACCGGGCGGATCCGCCACCAGCCCGGACACCTTCACCGTGCGAGAGTGAGCGGTGAACCGACCAGCCGTTGACGTTGACGACAGGACCGGCACCGAGGGCGCTGCGGGTACAGCGGGCATTGATCGCATGATGATCGGCATTCGAGAGGGTAACCGGGGTGACCTCGACACGACTGCGCTTCACGCTGCTCGGACCGCCGGCGGTCCGCCGCGGCGACGTCCGGCTCGGCACCGGGTCGCCGCAGCAGGGCGCGCTGCTCGCGGCGCTGCTGCTGCGCGGCGGCCGCCCGGCCGGCATCGACGACCTGGTGGCCGCGCTCTGGGACGGCCCGCCGCCCGCCCGCGCGGTCGGCATGATCCGCACCTACGTGTCGCGGCTGCGGCTCGTCCTGGAGGACGACCGGGCCCGTCCCGCGCTCCTGGTCTCGGTCGGGCCGGGGTACGCCCTGCGCGTCCCGCCCGAGGACGTCGACTCGGTGGAGTTCGAGCGGCTCGTCCGGGACGCCCGCGATGCCGCCGAGGCCAGTGACCACGCCCGGGCGCGCCGCCTCCTCCTGGACGCCGACACGCTCTGGGGCGGCGAACCCCTCGCCGGCCTGCCCGGACCGTCCGCCGCCGCGCACCGCGAGCGCCTCTGCCTGCTCCGCCTGGACGCGCTGGAGGCCCGCTTCGCCGCCGACCTCGCCCTCGGCCACCACGCCCAGGCCGCCGTCGAGCTGGCCGCGCTGACTGCCGCGCACCCGCTCCGCGAGCGCCTCCACGAACTCCGCATGCTGGCCCTCTACCGCAGCGGGCGCCGCGCCGAAGCCCTGGAGGCGTACACCACGGCACGCCGCTCCCTCGCGGCCGAGCTGGACGCCCGCCCCGGCCAACCCCTCCAAGACCTGCACCAACGCATCCTCCGAGCCACCCCGGACGAGCCCGAGGAAACACCTCACGCGGTGTCCGTGAGCGAAACGACGCTTCGTCGCGAAGAGGTGTCCCCGGACGTGCCGATGTACGCGTTGCCGCGCGCGGTTCCGGATTTCGTGGGGCGGGCGCGGGAACTGGCGTGCCTGCGGACGACGCTCACCGAGCCCGATCGCGGCGGACGGCGCGGCCGGGCGCCGGTGATCGTGACGCTGGCCGGGGGAGCGGGCGTCGGGAAGACGGCGCTCGCGCTGCAGGTCGCGCACGACGTGGCCGAATCCTTCCCGGACGGCGTCCTCTACGCAGATCTGGGCGGGGGTGGGGAGGATGCGGTCGACCCGTACCGCGTGCTCGCCGGGTTCCTGCGCCGGCTCGGCGTCCCGGACGCGCACCAACCGGACGACCCGGCCTCAGCCGCCGCGCTCTTCCGCTCGTGCCTGGCCGACCGGAAGGTGCTGGTCGTCCTGGACAACGCGGGCGACACCACGCGCCTGCGCCCGCTGCTGCCGGGAGGCGCGGGATGCGCGGTGCTGATCGCCGGACGGGCCCGTCCCGCCGCGCTGCCGGTGGACCGCCACCTCGACCTCGGCACGCTCGATCGCGGCGACGCGCTCGCCCTGTTCGCGGGGATCGCCGGTACGGCGCGGACGGCCGCCGAGCGCTCGGCGGCCGAGGAGCTGCTGCGGCTGTGCGACCGGCTGCCGCTCGCGGTGCGGATCGTCGCGTCCCGGCTCGCGGAGCATCCGAACTGGACGGTCGAGTCGCTCCTCGCCCGGATCGCGGACGGGCGGCGGCGGCTCGCGGAGCTGCGGCTCGGCGGGACGGCCGTCGAGTCCACGTTCCGGGTGGCCTATGACCGGCTCGACGCCGGCCAGGCGCGGGCGTTCCGGCTGCTCGCGCTCTCCGACGCGCCCGTGATCTCGGCGGGGACGGCCGCCGCGCTGCTCGGCACGGACGAGGAGGAGGCCGAGGAACTCGCCGACTCGCTGGTCGAGCTGGGCATGCTCGCCTCGCCCGCGCCGCGCCGGTACCGCTTCCACAACCTGTCCCTGCTGTTCGCGCGCGAGCTGGGCGAGCGGCTTGGCCCGGACGAGCGGCGCGCCGCGTACGCCCGGCTGCTGGACTACCACCTGGCGGCGCAGCGCGAGGCGCTCGTCCTGCTCGGGGAGAGCCACGCGCTCGCGGCCCGGACCGGACCGCCCCGGTTCCCCTCCGCGAACGCCGCGAGCCAGTGGACGACCGATCACCTGTCGGAGCTGCTGGCGCTGGTCACCCGGCACGCCGCCGATCCCGTCCCGCCCCTGGACGGCGTCGCGGAGCTGACGCTCGCCCTCGCGCAGCAGCTCGACGACGGGCCGCGCTGGATGGAGCTGGTCGTCGCCGCGCGCGCCCTCCTGGACGCCGGGGTGGCGCGCGGCAACCGGCGCGCGGAGATGGCCGGGTCGTTCGTCCTCGGCTACCACCTGATCCACTGCGTGAAGCAGCCCGGCGGTCAGCAGCTCGTCGGACGCGCCGTCGAACTGTGCCGCGAGCTCGGCGACGAGTCCGCGCTGGCCGAGGCGCTGAGCGTCCTCGCGCTGGACGCCTTCTACCGGCGTGACCACGCGGTCAGCCTGGCGCGCTGCAAGGAGGTGCTCGCGATCGACATCCGGATGGGGAACGTCCGGGGCCAGGCGACGCGGATGGCGAACATCGCGCAGCTGCACCTCGCGGCGGGCGACCGGACGGCCGCGCTCGCCGCCGGGTACCAGGGCCTCGCGCTCGCCCGCCGCGCGGACGCCCCGGTCGCCGTCGCCTACGCGCTCTACCTGGTCGGCCAGGTCCTCGGCGCGCTGGACCGGCACGTCGACGCGCTGGCCGCCTTCGACGAGGCGCTCACCGTCTGCTGGACGCACTCGCTCCCGCTGCGCGAGGCGCAGGTGCTCATGCGGATGGCCGAGGCGCGCCTCGCCCTCGGCCAGTTCAGGGACGCCGCCGACACCGCGACGCAGTCCCTCGCCGTCGCGCGCGTCATCGGCGGGGACTGGCAGCAGGCGCGCACCCGGGTCGTCCTGGGCCGCGCCTGGGCCGCGCTCGGCCAGACGTCCCGCGCCCACCGCGAATGGCGCGCCGCGCTCGCCATGTTCACCGACCTGGGCGTTCCCGAGGCGGACGACGTCCGCGCCCTGCTCGCGTCCAGCGACCAGGCCCCGACGAGCAGCACGTGCGCCCGCTGACTCAGGGCAGCTGGCGGGCGTACAGCCTGAGCAGGTCGGGGTAGCGGTAGTGCTCGCTGGACGGGCTGGTCAGCAGTCCGAGGTCGCGTAGCGCGTCCAGGACGGCCCGCGCCTCGTCCGGCGGGACGCCCAGGAGTTCGGCAGCGGCATCGAGCGTGAACGCGCCAGTCGCTTCTGCCAGCAGCCGGAACGCGCGGTCCTGCGAGGCGTCGAGGCGGGCGCGGGCGCGCGCGAAGGACGCTTCGACGTCGAGCGTGCCGACCTTCAGCTCGGCGAGGCGGCGGCGCTCGTCCGCGAGCCGCCGGACGAGCGAACCGACCGTCCAGCCGGGCCGGGACGCGAGCCGCGCGGCCAGGATCCGGACGGCCAGGGGGAGCCGTCCGCACAACGCCAGGGCCTCGGCGACCGCGTCCGGCTCGTCCTGCACCCGCTCGGGGCCCGCGATGCGTCCGAAGAGCGCGACGGCCTCGCGCTCGGAGAACTCGGACAACTCGACCGTGTGCCGAACGTCCGCCTCGACCGCGTGCGGGACGTCCGGCTCGACCGTGTGCGGGACGTCGGGCTCGACCGTGTGCGGGACGTCGGGCTCGACCGTGTGCGGGACGTCGGGCTCGACCGTGTGCGGGACGTCGGGCTCGACCGTGTGCGGGACGTCGGGCTCGACCGTGTGCGGGACGTCGGGCTCGACCGTGTGCGGGACGTCGGGCTCGACCGTGTGCGGGACGTCGGGCTCGACCGTGTGCGGGACGTCGGGCTCGACCGTGTGCGGGACGTCGGGCTCGACCGTGTGCGGGACGTCGGGCTCGATCGCGTGCGGGACGTCCGGCCGCGCCGGGCAGGTGACCAGCGCGGAGCAGCCGCCAACGGGAAGCAGCGGACGGAGCGACTCCGCGTCCGGCGCGTTGTCGAGGACGAGCAGCATCCGCCGCCCGCGCAGCGCCGACCGGAACAGCGCGACCCGCCCGGAACGCGCCGGGACGCCATCGGCGGGCACCCCGAGCGTGCGCAGGAAGTCCAGCAGGATCGCGTCGGGGTCGCCGCGGCGCAGGTCGGCGTACAGCTGTCCGTCCGGATAGGAATCTCTCACCTGATGCGCGACGCGCAGCGCGAGCGCCGACTTCCCGACTCCGACCGGCCCGTGCACCGCCGCGACGGCCGCTCCGGACGACAGCACCCGGACCAGCTCGGCGACCTCCGCCTCCCGCCCGCTGAAATCGATCAGATCCGTAGGCAACTGCGCCACCCCCGCCCCGCTGACCTCGCGCAACGCGCCGCCACCCTCGCCCGGCGCCAGCGCAGCGGCGGCTATGCGGCGGCGGAGGTCGAGAAGTTCGGGACTGGGGTCCAGGCCCAGTTCGGCGTCCAGCAGGGAGCGCGACCGGTCGAAGACCTCGATCGCCTCGGCGTGCCGCCCTGACCGGTGCAGCGCCAGCATCAGGAGCCGCTGGAACCCTTCGCGCAGCGGATGCTCGGCGGCCAGAGCCGCGAGTTCGGCGACGGCCTCCTCGTGGAGCCCGAGTTCGAGGTCGAGTTCGAAACGCGTCTGGAGCGCGGCGAGGCGCCATTCCGCGAGCCGCGCACGTTGCGCATGGGCGAACGGTCCGGGAACTTCTTCCAACGGCGGGCCCGTCCAGAGGGCGAGCGCCTCGGCGACATGGTGCCGCGCTGCGTGCAGATCGCCTGACGCCCGCGCGCTCTCGGCGGAGGCGAGTTCGCTGCGGAACCGCGTGGCGTCCAATGCGCCGTCCGGTAAGAGCAACTGGTATCCGTCCCCGGCCGAGAGCAGGACGCCGGGACGCGTGCGGTCGCGCTCGATGGCCGAGCGCAGCCTGGACGCGTGCGCGCGGACCGCGCCGAGCGCCCGTCCCGGCGGACGCTCGCCCCACAGCGCCGCCATGATCGTCTGCGCCGCCACGGCGCGTCCCTCCTGCAGCAGCAGGAAGGCCAGCATCGCGCGCTGCTGCGGCGCGCCGAGGTCGAGTTCGGCGTCCCCGCGCCACCCGCGTACCGGGCCGAGCACGGCGAACCGCGGACCATCGCCCATTTGCTCCCTTACGTCACCGATGTCGCCGACATGCAAAATTACTGCCTGAGTGAGGGGAACGAGGGGATCGCCATGTCCGACGTGCCACCCGCCAAGGGGCTTTCCGCCGACAGTCCGTCCGAGACGCCGTCCAGCGGAACGCCCGAACCAGCTTCCAGCCCGCAGCCCGCCGGCACGCCCAGCCCGGTGCCCGCCGGCACGCCCAGCCCGCAGCCCGTCAGCGGCGACTGGCCACCGTCCGGTGACGCGAAGGGCGCGCGGGCGGGGGCGGGGGCGGCGCTGCCGCCTGCGCAGCTTCCCGCCGACCTGCCGGACTTCACCGGACGGGACGACGAGACCGCGCGCCTCGCCGCCGCGCTCACCACGAGGAACGGCAGCGCCGTGCCCGTCGTCACCGTCGCCGGGCTCGGCGGCATCGGGAAGACCGCGCTCGCGCTGCACGTCGCGCACACCGTCCGGGACGCGTTCCCGGACGGCCAGCTCTACGCCGAGCTGCACGGAACCGGCCCGGCCCCGGCCGCTCCCGCCGGGGTGCTCGCCGAGTTCCTGCGCGCTCTCGGCGCGCCGGACCGGGAGATCCCGCCCGAACCGGACCGCCGGGCCGCGCTGCTCCGCTCCCACCTCGCCGGACGCCGCGTCCTGGTGGTGCTGGACGACGCCCGCGACGCCGCGCAGATCGCGCCGCTGCTGCCCGGCGAGACCGGCAGCGCGGTGCTGGTCACCGGCCGGACGAGGCTCGCCGAGCTGCCGGTCGCCGCGCACCTGGACCTCGCGCCGTTCACCCCGGAGGCCGCGACCGCGCTGCTCGAACGCGTCGCCGGACCGGAGCGGATCACCGCCGACCCGGACGCGGCGCTGCGGCTGGTGCACGCGTCCGGGCTGCTGCCGCTCGCGGTGCGGATCGTCGCGTCCCGGCTCGCCGCCCGGCCCCGGATGCGCCCGGCGGTGCTCGCGGGGCGCCTCGCCGACGAGCGCCGCAGGCTCGGCGAGCTGCGGATCGGCGACGAGGCCGTGGAGTCGTGCTTCGCGCTCGGCTACGCCCAGCTCGGCATCGAGGAGGCCCGCGCGTTCCGCCTGCTGGCGCTGCACGAGGGGCCGGACTTCTCGGTCGAGGCGGCCGCCGCGCTGCTCGACCTGGACGTCCTGGACGCCGAGGACCTCTGCGAGTCGCTCGTCGACTCCGGCCTGCTGGAATGCCGCGCGCCCGGCCGGTACGTGTATCACAGCCTCCTGCGCCTCTATGCGCGCGGACTCGCCGAGAGCGGCGACGGCCCGGTCTCGTGCGCCCGCGCGTTGGAACGGCTGCTGGAGCACTTCCTTGCGGGCATTCGCGGCCTGTTCCGGCAGACGTTCGCGCTGTACCAGGTGTACTCCGAGCCGGAGGTCGTCGCGGCGCACAGCGCGGCGGCGGACGCCCTGCACACCGGCCTGCACTTCGCGGACGCGGCGGAGATGATCGCCTGGATGCGGGCCGAGAACCGCAACGTGATGGCGGCGATCCACGGCTACCTCGCGGGCGGCGGCTCGCCCGGACGGCTCGTCGGGCGGCTGTTCGTCGTGCCCTCGCTCGCCGACCGGACGACCGTCCCGGCGGAGCTGCTGCCCGCCGGCGTGCTGTTCGCGATGGGCGCGGGCGCGCGCGTGATGGGCGCCGCGGACGAGGCGATCTGCCTGCTCACCGACGCGCTCGACGGGCTGACCGGCGATGACGCCTTCATCAGCCGCGCGCACGGCCAGCTGTCGCTCGCCTACGCCGAGACCGGGATGCCCGAGGAGGCGCGGCGGCACGGGCTGGCCGGGCTCGCGCTGGCCGGGCCGGCCGCCGACGCGAACGCCGAGGGCCTGTGCTGGCTCGGGCTCGGCGTCGCGTCCCTCTACGCGGGCGACCCGCGGCGCGCGCTGGACGAGCTGGAGACCGCCGGCGAGATCTTCCGGACGCGCGGGATGCCGCTCCGCGAGGCGTGGTGCCTGCCCCGGACGATCGTCGCGCACATGCAGCTCGGGCAGCCCGCCGAGGCCGTCGAGGTCGGCACCCGCGCGGCCGAGCTGTTCGGCCGGATCGGCGACGACTACCTGCGCGGCCGCGTGCTCGCCCTGACCGCCGTCGCCCTGGACGAGCTGGACCGTCCGGACGAGGCGGCAGAGGCCCGCGCCGCCGCCGAGACGCCCTGGCGGAAGTCCGGCCTGTCGCTGAACGTCCCCGACCAGAAGCTCGTCGAGGGCCGCACGCGCCGCCGCTCCCCGGACCCCGGCCCGGCCTGACGCGCCGGGCCGTCCGGCCTGGTCAGGGGATGGTGATCTCCTCGGCCGGGCCGGGGTGGTCGTCCAGGGTGTCCGTCCAGTGCGGGAGCCAGGTCTCGTGCGCGGCTCCCGTGTGGACGGACGGGAGCTTGCCGTCCGCGGTCAGGCCGGGCTCGTCGCCGTGCGCCGCGACCCCGAAGGCGAGCACCGGCGCGTAGTCGAGCCGCGCGGCGCCGTCCGGCCCGGCGACCAGGCAGGTGTGCCGCTCGCCCTCGGCCGGGTCGGGCGGGATGCCGTTCCCGACGACCAGGCTGTTCGCGACGACCACCCACGCGCCGAGCGTGTTGACCTGGCGCTGCGCGTTCTGCTCCTCCCAGCGGAAGCGCAGGATCGGCTTGGCGAAGACCGGGACCAGCAGGTGGGACGCGCCGGCGGCCATCAGCTCGCGGTCCCAGCGGTCCGCGCGGTTCAGGTCCTCGCAGATCAGCACGGCGAGCCGGCCGAGCGAGCAGTCCAGCAGCCGGACCGCCGCGCCGGGCGCGATGTCCTCCTCGGCGGTGCCCGCGTCCGGGTGGCCGGGCAGCGCCCAGCCGCGCATCTGCTGCTCGCCGAGCACGAACGGGCTCATCTTGTCCTGGACGAGCAGCTCCTCGCCGGTCCAGCGGTCGATCAGCACCGCGCGGTTCGGCGGCGGACCGCCCCCGGGCGCACTGCCGCCGGGTGCACCGCCGCCGGGTGCACCGTCGCCGGGCGCACCGCCGCCGGGCGCACCGGAGCCGAGCGGGCCGGAGCCGACCATCAGCAGCCGCAGCGGGCCGCCGCGGCGCGCGGTGTCGAACGCCGCCTCCTTCCACTCGTCCAGCAGGCCGTCGGTCAGCGTCGCCTCGGGCAGCACCGCGATCCGCGCGCCCGCCTCGTCCAGCCGCCGGACGATCGTCCGGATGCGGGACCGCACCTCCGCCGTGTCGGACGGCTTGAGCCGGTACACCTGGCGTCCGGCGCGCTCGCCGAACTCGATCCGGACGTCGTCGAAGGTCTCCATCAGCGGCGCGCAGCCGATCTCGACCGGCTCGTCCCGCGGCAGGTGCGGGTCGTGGACGGCCGGGAGCTGCGTGTGCTCGATCCCGTTCCACAGGTGCGCCGGGACGCGGTGGACGCCGAACAGGTCCGGCAGCGTGCGCATGCCCTCGGGCCGTCCCGGGAGGGCGCAGCGGGGGAGCAGCGCGCCGCCCGCCGCGCCGGTGTCGAACCGCCCGTCGACCAGGTAGCGGATGGTGATCCCGGTCATCGCGGACGCGTCGTAGAACGGCCCGTAGGGGTTGGCGAGGGCGAGCGCGCCGTCCAGTGCGAGCAGCAGCGTGAACCGGCCCTGGTCGCCTTCGGCGGCGACGAGCGCGGCGGTCTCGGCGGGGTCGAGCGCGCCGTCCGCGGCGATCCGCTCGCGCAGCGCGGCGGCCGCGCGGCGGACCTGGTCCTTCTCGTACCAGGCGCCGGGGTCCCAGGAGCGGTGCAGCTCCGCGGGCAGCTCGTCGTACAGCCGGACGAACAGGTCCGCCGGGTCGGCCGGGTACTCCGCGGGCTCGTGCGGGTACGCCGCGAGCCGATCCGTCATGTGCGCCCTCCGGGGGTGACAGCGCGCTACAGGGTGTGTCCATCGATGCTAGCCCCGACGGCGTAGGGGTTTCGTGCCGTCCGGCGCGAACCGGGTGAGTCACTTGACATTCACTTGGCACCGGCGGACAGTGGAGGAGTACCAGTCGATGAGACCGAGGACGGCGCAGATGGCGACG
Organism: Actinomadura rupiterrae; assembly: GCF_024172125.1. Taxonomy (GTDB): domain Bacteria; phylum Actinomycetota; class Actinomycetes; order Streptosporangiales; family Streptosporangiaceae; genus Spirillospora; species Spirillospora rupiterrae. The sequence continues at coordinate 39,013 of NZ_JAMZEA010000012.1, read as the reverse complement.
ACGACCACCGCGTTCGGCGCGAGCGGCGGCAGGACGGCCGAGGCCGAGCGGCTGCTGGAGACCATGGAGCACGCGAAGTCCCTGGAAGAGGGGCACTTCAGCGCGCTCGGCATGCTCATCACCGACGCCTCGCTCTGCGCGGACGAACCGTCGCTGACCGCCATCAAGGACGGCCTCCAGTGGCTCTACCGGACGCACTACCTCGACGTCCCGGCCCTCGACCCCGACCAGCGCGAGGAACGCGGCCGGATCCTCGGACTGATCGACGTCGCCCACTGGGCCCTCCGCCGGATGCCGTCGGGGCTCCAGCTCGGCCTGCGTCCGGGCGGCCACGCGGCGCGCTTCCTGGTCGCCGTGGCCGCCCGTCCGGGCCGGTCGAACCGCGAGCTGGCGGCCGAACTCGGCACCGATGACACCGAGATCAGCCGGGTCGGCCGGCGGCTGCTCGCCGCCGGTGTCGTGTGGCGGCGCAAGGAGTGGCGCAGCAACCTGTGGGACATCACGCCCCGGGGCCGCGCCTACCTGTCTGAGATCGGCCTGCTGCCGTCCCCAGTGGACGGCGACGCGCCCGCTCCGGCGCCCTCGCCGTCCGGTCCGGCTCGCCGCGACGCCGACCCCGATCCGTCCCCGAGCCACCGCCGCCGCTGACCGCTTCGGCGGACGGGCCTGCCGCCGCCCCGGGATCCGCCGCCCCGGGATCCGGCGCCCCGGGATCCGCCGCCCCGGGATCCGCCGCCCCGGGATCCGGCGTGCCTGACCAGTGCCGTTAGCCTTCGGTCGGACGATCCGAGAGCACGTCCGAAGGAGGAACGGCATGGTCGACGGCGACAGCACGCGCAGCGTCCGGGCCGGGCGGCCCGAGGCCGAGCAGCACGCGCCGGGCCTCCCCGGCCCGACGTTCGCCTCCCACTTCCACCTGGCCGGCGAGGTCGCCGGGCCCTACACCTACGGCCGCGACACCAACCCCACGTGGACGCTGCTGGAGGACGCGATCAGCGAGCTGGAGGGCGGCGGCCTCACGACCGTCTTCTCGTCCGGCATGGCCGCGGTGTCCGCCGCGATGATGTCGCTGGTGTCGTCCGGGGACACGGTCGTCATGCCGGACGACTGCTACCAGACGTCCCGCGCGCTGCGCGACCGGCTGGAGTCGTACGGCGTGACCGTCCGCATGGCCCCGACCGCCGGGAACGCCCAGCTCAACGAGGTGCGGGGCGCGCGTCTCGTCTGGCTGGAGACGCCGTCCAACCCCGGGCTCGACGTCTGCGACATCGCCCGCATCGCCGCCGCCGCGCACGAGGCGGGCGCACTCGTCGCCGTGGACAACACGCTCGCGACGCCGCTCGGGCAGCGCGCCCTGGACCTCGGCGCCGACCTGGCCGTGGCCAGCGACACCAAGTCCCTGACCGGCCACGGCGACGTGCTGCTCGGCCACGTCACCACGCGCGACGAGGCGCTCGCCCAGGCCGTCCGGACGTGGCGGAAGACGGTCGGCGCGATCCCCGGCCCGATGGAGGCGTGGCTCGCGCACCGGTCGCTGGCCACGCTCGCCCTGCGGCTCGACCGGCAGACCGCCAACGCGCTGGCGCTGGCCACCGCCCTGCGCGGGCACCCGCTGCTCAGCGGCCTGCGCTACCCCGGCCTCGCGGACGACCCGGCGCACGTCCTCGCCGCCAAGCAGATGAGCCGGTTCGGCTGCGTCGTGTCGTTCGCGCTGCCGTCGCAGGACGCCGCCGACCGGTTCCTCGGCGCGTTGCGCCTGGTCACGGAGGCGACCAGCTTCGGCTCGGTGACCAGCACCGCCGAGCGCCGCGCGCGCTGGGGCGGCGACGCCGTCCCGCCCGGCTTCATCCGCTTCTCCTGCGGCATCGAGGACACCGACGACCTCATCGCCGACGTCCTCCAGGCCCTCGACACCGCCGGGCGCTGACAGCGAACGGCCAGGCCACACTTCTGTGGCCTGGCCGCCCGCGAACGTGGCTGTTCCGGTCCGAAATCCGCCGTCAGAAACCGGTCGGGTGAGCTTCACCGGCCGGTCCGGTCAGCGCGACGGCCGACTCGGCGGTGAACGCGAGGAACGTGAACGACTCCTCCAGGTACAGGGTCACGTCCGTGGCCGTGTGGCTGGTGTAGCCGACGGAGAGGTCCTGGCCGAGCGACAGCTGGTAGTCGCCGCCGCGGGTGCTCAGCACCACCGCGCCGTCAACCGCCGGAGCCCACAGGATCCCGCCGTCGAGCAGCTTCGCGAGGTGCTGGTAGACCGGATACCCCTGGTCGGACGACTGCGTGGCGGCGGTGTAGGCGTCCGAGCCCAGCACCAGCGCGTACGGGCCGTTCACTCCGGCGAGGCGGAGCGTGCCGAGCGCCTCGGCCACGACGTCCGGGTAGTGGGACGCCTCGGCGGGCAGGGCGCGCGCCGGTGAGACGCTGACGGCCGCCTCGGCGATGCCGGTGATGCGGGCGGCCTCGTAGCCGTGGAAGACCGCGCGGTCCTCGGCGCGGGCGAGCTTGGTCGCGGCGTCCTTGGCGGGCTGCCAGTCGGCGTCCTTCGCGCCGCGCTCCACCGCGTCGACCGCCTTGCGGGAGACGGTGAACGGCACGGTCAGCCGGACGACGGGACGGCTCGTGCGCAGCTCGGCCGTGACGCCGTCCGCGGGGGAGGCGGCGGGGTCGAGGTAGCCGGTCGTCACGGCGGCCAGCTCGGGCCCGGCGGGGTCGGGGACGTCCACCAGGCGGCGTCCGGCGATGTTCCGTTTGAACGTGCGGCGGATCTCCTCCTCCATGTCGGCCCAGGCCGCGCCGGAGATCGGTGCCAGTTCGCGATGCAGGTTGTTCACGGCGTCTCCTTCAGACCACCGATGCCCAGCGACCCGAACGGATCGCGCGGGGTCAGGTCGGTTAGGGCGGCGGACGGCAGGGGCACGGCGGGTTCGGGCACGGCCGCGGCATCGGCGGCCACGGCGGACGCCCCGGACGCCCCGGACGCCTCGGATGCTCCGGACGCGGCGGGCAGGTCGGGCGGGTCGTCCAGGAAGTCGGACGTCGGGGAGTAGAACAGGCAACCCGTGACGGCGGTGGAGAAGTCGAGGATGCGGTCGTGGCGTCCGGCGGACGCGGCGGTCCCCAGGAACATGTTCCGGAGCATCTGCTCGGTCGTCTCGGGCGTGTGGCAGTAGCCGATGAAGTACGTGCCGAACTCGCCCGCGCCGACCGAGCCGAACGGCATGTTGTCGCGAAGGATCTGCTGCTGCTCGCCGTCCGCGTCGTTGACGGTGTTCGCCGCGACGTGCGAGTCGGCGGGCTTGGCCTCGTCGGACAGCTCGATGTCCGACAGCTTGCGGCGGCCGATCACCAGCTCCTGCGCCTCGACGGGCAGCGCGTTCCACGCCTGGAGGTCGTGGAGGTACTTCTGGACGATCACGTAGCTGCCGCCCGCGAACTCCGGGTCGTCCTCCTCCGGGACCAGGGCGGCGCGCTCGGCGGCGAGCCCGGCGGGGTTCTCGGTGCCGTCCACGAAGCCGAGCAGGTCGCGCTTCTCGAAGTAGCGGAACCCGTGCACCTCGTCCTGGACGGTCACCGCGCCGCGCAGCCGGTCCATGATCTGCGACGCCAGCTCGAAGCAGAGGTCCATGGCGCCCGCGCGGATGTGGAAGAGCAGGTCGCCGGGGGTGGCGGGGGCGCGGTGCCGGGGGCCGTCCAGCTCGGTGAACTCGTGCAGCTCGGCGGGCCGGTTCCCGGAGAACAGCCGGTCCCAGGCCCGGGACCCGATGCCGGTCACGCACGTCAGGCCGCCCTTCGGCACCCGGAAGCCGACCGCGCGGACGATGCCCGACAGGTCGGCGAGCAGGTCGTGGACGACCTGCTCGGCCCCCTCGTCGATCGTCACGACGAGGAACACGGCGGCCTCGGTGAGCGGGTTCAGCACCGCCTGGGGTTGGCGTTGCCGCGGTTGCGACTGCGGCCGCTGCATGGCTGCTCCTGTCGTCGCTCGGGGGTGATCTCCTGGCCCTAGGTTCACCTTTACCGCCGCAGGCGGCAGGGCAACCCCAAACGTCACCCAAGACACACTGGATACCCGCGAAACGCCCGCGCCGCCGCCCGGAGACGCCCCGTTAGTCCGTTTGCACGGGACGCGAGCCCGGCAGCCCCCACTCGCTCCAGGAACCGTCGTACACGGTGAGGTCGCGGTACCCGGCCAGCTCGGCGCCCAGGGCGAGCACGCAGGCGGTGACGCCCGAGCCGCAACTGACCACGAGGCGCTCGCGGCCTCCCGTCGCGCCCGCGAACCGCTCGCGGAGGTCCGCCGCGGGCAGCATCCGGCCGCCGTCCTGGATGGACAGGAACGGAAGGTTGACCGAGCCGGGCATATGGCCGCCGCGCAGGCCGGGACGCGGCTCCGGGGCTGTCCCGGCGAAGCGGCCGGGCGAGCGCGCGTCCAGGACGACGCGGGACGGGTCGTCCAGCGCCTCCGCGACCTCGTCCGCGCCGACGAAGGAGCCCGGACGGGGACGCGACTCGAAGTCGCCCGGCTCCAGCGGGGGTTCGGGCTCGCCGGTCTCGGTGGGCAGGCCGGCGGCGATCCACGCGGGGAGCCCGCCGTCCAGGACGGCCACCTGGTCGAACCCCATCGCGCGCAGCATCCACCAGGCGCGGGCACTGGAGTAGACGCCCGCCGCGTCGTACACGACCACCGCGCCGGACATGCTCACGCCGAGCGCGCGCATCTCCTCGGCGAACCGCTCCGCCCCGGGCATCGTGTGCGGGAGCGGGCTCTCCGGATCGGACAGCGCGCCGTCGATGTCGAACCGCCGCGCGCCGGGGATGCGCTCGGGCCCGCCGCGCTCCGCGCCCACCGACGCGTCCAGGACGACCAGGCCGGGAGTTCCGAGATGCTGCTTCAGCCAGTCGGCATCGACCAGCGGTTGTGAGATGTCCACCCGGTCATGATGCCGTGACCCCGGCCGCCCCTGTGACCCCGGCCGCCCCTGTGACCCCGGCCGCCCCTGTGACCCCGGCCGCCCCTATGACCCCGGCCGCCCCTGTGACCCGGGCCGCTCCCGTGGCCCGGGCCGTTCCCGTCACTCGCAGCCCTCGAACTGGGGCACGGCGACGACCGACAGGTCCAGCCCGGAGCCGCCGAACCAGCGCCGCATGGTCTTCGCCATCGTCCCGTCCTGGTACATCTGCGTGATCGCCTTGTTCACGGCCTCGCAGCCGTCCGGGTCTCCGGGGCGCATGCCGATGCCGGTGCGCTGCTCGCCGAACCGGGCGTTCAGCAGCCGGAACGACGCGCCCTGCGCGTTGCGCAGCCCGGCCAGGATGGTGTCGTTCGTCGTGATCGCGTCGATCTGCCCGTCCCGCAGCATCGTGGTGCACTGGTTGTAGCCGTCGGTCGGCACCGGCCGGGCCGGCACGCGCAGCCCCTTGATCACCAGGTCGGAGGCGCCCGCGCCCCTGACCGCGCAGATCGGACGCCCGGCCAGGTCGTGCACGTTCCGGATGCGCTGCTCGTCCGCGCGGACCAGGATGTCCTGGTAGGACGGCACGTACGGCCCGGCGAAGGTGATCCGGGTCTTCCAGTCGGCCCGCACCCAGTACGTGAGCACGATGTCGACGCTCTTCTCCTTCAGCAGGAACCGCTCGCGATCGGCCGCCACCGTCGGGACGATCCGGACGCGCTTGCCGAGCGCGTGCGCGATGTAGGTCGCGACGTCCACGTCCAGGCCCTGGAACGAGCCGCCCTGGCCGTGCTCGCCGATCCCCGGGAGGTCGGGCCGCACGCCGGCGACGAGGGTCGGCTTCGCCAGCAGGCCCGAGCCGGCCTGGGCGCCGGGCAGGCATCCGGCGGCCGCCAGGCCCGCCGCCGTCCAGACCGCCAGGAATGCCGCGCGTCCGGGCGTGACCACTCTCCGCATGGCGCGCACGCTAACAACGCGTGCGGGGTTGACGCGGGAAGTCGGCCACATACGGCCGTTCAGCCCGCCGCGCGCTTCACCAGCTCGGCGATCCGCGCCTCGACCGCCTCGGTCAGCTCGGTCAGGGCGTAGGCGGTCGGCCACATCGTCCCGTCGTCGAGCCGCGCGCTGTCGTTGAAGCCGAGCGTGGCGTACCGGGCCTTGAACTTGTCGGCGTTCTGGAAGAAGCAGACGACCTTGCCGTCCAGGGCGTAGGACGGCATCCCGTACCAGAGCTTCGGCGCGAGGCCCGGCGCGTTCTCCTTGACGATCGCGTGAACGCGCTCGGCCATGCCCCGGTCCGGCTCGGGGAACTCGGCGATCTTCGCCAGCACCTCCTGCTCGGCCTCGGCGGCCTTCTCGGCGGCGGACGTGCGGCGCTTGGCGGACCGCACCTCCTTGGCGCGCTCCTTCATCGCGGCGCGCTCCTCGGTGGTGAAGCCCTCGGACTCGTTCTTCGCGGCCATGGCCGTTCTCCTCGCTCTCGGTGTGGACGTTCGGTAAGGACTCGGTGTGGACGTTCGGTAAGGACTCGGTGTGGACGTTCGGTAAGGACAAGGACCGGGCGGCTCAGCCCCAGGCGCCGGCGATCTGCCGGGTGGTGGCGTTCAGCCGGTTGAACAGGTTGGTCACGCTGATCATCATGACGATCGCGGCGAGCTGCTTCTCGTCGAAGTAGGTGGCGGCCGCGTCCCAGATCTCGTCGCTCACGGAGTCGGGACGGTCGGCCAGCCGGGTCGCGGCCTCGGCCAGGGCCAGCGCCGCGCGCTCCTCCTCGGAGAAGTACGGCGCCTCGCGCCAGGCGGCGGTGGTGGCCAGCTTCTCCTCGCTCACACCCGCCTTGCGGCCGCCCTTCACGCCGGCGTCCACGCACGCGCTGCACCCGTTGATCTGGCTGACGCGCAGGTGGACGAGTTCGAGGGTCTGCTCGTCCACGCCGCCGGTGTGCACGGCCTTGAACAGCTCCTGGATCGGCTTCATCGCGCCGGACAGGACCATGGCCGGGTTCTGCATGCGAGCCTGCATTTCGGTCTCCTCTACCAGGGGTTTCGCGTTCCGTCCGCCCCGTGCTCGGGGCATGGCCCTATTCCAGCCGGGCGGGCCGCGCGGGACGATCCCCGTGGGACACCATGGGACAGCTGCTACCGTCTCGACCAGCGAAGATACGGTTCGAGAAGTTTCTTCTCCAGCGGGACACAGAGGTCGCGGTGGTTTCAGAGCAGCGCACGGGGTCCGGTGCGGGGGCGGCCGCCCCGCAGGACGAGCTGGCCGAGCGGTTGCGGCTCGTCCAGGAGCTGTCCGGTCGCGGCGTCCGGGCGCTCGCGCGGGACGCCGGGCTCAGCTCGTCCTCGCTGTCGCGGTACCTGAGCGGGCAGACCGTCCCGCCGTGGCCCGCGGTCGTCGCGCTGTGCCGGCTGGTCAAGCGGGACCCGCGTCCGCTGCGTCCGCTGTGGGAGCGGGCCGGGAGCCCGCTGCCCGCGCCGCCGAAGACCAGCCGCCAGGTGCAGCCGCCGTCGCCGCCCGCCGGGGCGCCGCGCCCGCCCCGCAACGACCTGCCGCGCGACGTGCCCGACTTCACCGGGCGCGAGGACGCGCTCGCCGCCGTGGTCGAGGCGGTCCGGACGGACCGGCTCGTCGCGGTCGACGGGATGGCGGGCGTCGGCAAGACCTGCCTGGCCGTGCACGCCGCGCACCGGCTGACCTCCGAGTATCCCGACGCCCAGCTCTACCTCGACCTGCACGGCTTCACCGAGGGACGCGAGCCGCTCGACCCGGACATGGCGCTGCGGACGCTGCTCGCCGCGCTGGACGTCCCGTCCGAGAAGATCCCGCAGGAGGGCGGCATCGAGCCGCTCGCCGCCTGCTGGCGCGCGGAGCTGGCGACCCGGAGGGCGCTGGTCGTCCTGGACAACGCCGCGGACGCCGGGCAGGTCCGGCACCTGCTGCCGGGCGCGGGGGAGTCCGTCGCGCTGATCACCAGCCGCAACCGCCTGCTCGGCCTGGACGAGGTGCCGCCGGTCTCGCTGGACGTGCTGTCCCCGGCCGAGAGCGCCGAGCTGCTCGCCCGCGCGAGCGGCGAGGCGGCCCGTCCGGAAGGGCGGCTCGCCCGCGAGCCCGAGAACACCGCCGAGGTGCTGCGGCTGTGCGGGCACCTGCCGCTGGCCCTGCGCCTGGCCGCCGCGCGCCTCCGGCACCGCCCCGGCTGGACGGTCGGCATCCTCGTCGAGCGCATGGCCGAGGGGCCGAGCGAGTTCGACACGGCCTTCGACATGTCCGTCCGGCAGCTCGACCGGGCGCAGCGCCGCTTCTTCCGCCTGCTGGGGCTGCTGCCCGGGTCGTCCTTCGACGAGTACGTGGCGGCGGCCGTCGCGGACGTCCCCCTGCGCACCGCCCGGACGATGCTGGAGGACCTGCTCGACGCCCACCTCGTCCAGCAGCCCGCGGCGGGACGCTACCGGTTGCACGACCTCGTGCGCGCGCACGCCCGCCGAGCGTCCGCGGAGCACGATTCGCAGGCCGACCGCGACCGTGCGCTGGAGCGCGTCCTCGATTACTACGTCCACGCGGCGGCGTCCGCCGAATCGGCGATGCCTTACCTGTCTCGGAGCCAGCCGCCCACTGCGGGCGAGGCACCGGCCGAACTCCCGACGTTCCAGCACAAGCATGCGGCGCTCTTCTGGTTCGGCACCGAGTACACGAACCTGATGACGGTCTTCGACACGGCCGTAGCGTCCGGCGCGGACGTCCACGCGTGCGAGCTGCCGCGCTTCATGCGCGCGTACTTCGCCCGCCGCTGCGGCACCACCCACCTGAACGGCCTGTTCGAACGCGCCCTGGACGCCGCCGAGCGCCTGGACGACCCGCGCCGCCTCGCCGAAGCGCACAGCGACCTCGGCTTCGCCCGCTACAACGCGGGACGCATGGCCGAGGCCCACGCCGCCTACGACGCGGCCGAGCCCCTGGTGTCCCGGACCGGTGACACCTGGTCACTGGCCGAGCTGACCATGCGCCGGGCCTTCCTCCTCTGGGACGAAGGCCACGTCGAAGAACCCCTGGACCTTTTCCGCCAGGCCGGGAAGCTCTACGAGAGCATCGGTTCGGTCACCGGAAAGGCCCACGCCACGGCCTACGAGGCATGGGCCCTCCAACAGCTCGGCTTCAGCGACGACGCCGCCCGCCTTGCCCGCGAGGCGCTCGATCTGACCAGTTCCGATCCTGCCTGGCCGTCCACGCTCACGGCCCGCATCACGCTCGGCGTCGCCATCGCCCACGAGAACCCCGACGAGGCGACCGACCACCTCAACCAGGCCCTCGAACTCGCCCGCGAGGACAGCCACAAGCACAACGAGGCGTGGTGCCTCAACTGCCTCGGCGTGGCCCTGCGCCGGATGGGCCGGTACGACGAGGCCCTCGCCAGCCACCGCCAGGCGTTCGCCCTGCTGGACGAGCTGTTCGAGGAGCACTGGAAGATCCACTTCCTCAACGGCTACGGCGAGACCTGCCGCCTGGCGGGCCTGCCGGACGAGGCCCTGCGCCTGCACCGCGAGGCCCTTGAGTTGGCGCCGGCGGTCGGATACCGGCACGAGGAGGCCCTGGCCCACGAGGGCATCGCGGCCGTCCTGGCCGAGACCGACCCGCCCGCCGCGGCCGAGCACCGGGCGGCCGGCCAGGCCCTCCTCCAGCCCCCGACGGCCTGATGCGAGAAACGAAAAAACGGCGGCCGAATGGCCGCCGTTTTCGCGTTCTGGAGCGGATGACGGGAATCGAACCCGCGTAGCTAGTTTGGAAGACTAGGGCTCTACCATTGAGCTACATCCGCGTGCGCCGGGCTCTCGCCTCGGCCGCAACCGTAGCGTACCGGGTTTTCGGACCGGTCGCCGCTTCGATACCGGGCGGAGGCGGGCGGAGACCTCTGGGCCCCCGCCGCGCCTCGTCCGTCGGGCTGGCCGGATTCGAACCGGCGACCCCCGCCACCCAAAGGCGGTGCGCTAGCCAAACTGCGCTACAGCCCGCAGCACGCGGCAGTCTATCCCGTCCGGCGGTGTCGGCGCAGATGCGCGGGCGGGCGGTGTGGGTCAGGGGGGCTCGTGTCCCGATGGGACAGTTTGCGAGCTAGCGTGGAGATGTGAGTGTTGCGGAGTCCGGACCGCGGGCGCGCAGGGTGGCGCGGACGCGGGCGGCGCTCGCCGCGGCGGCCCTGGAGATCGTCGCCGAGCGCGGCTTCCGGGCGCTGACCGTCCAGGAGATCGCGGACCGGGCCGGGGTGTCCCGCCGGACGTTCTCGCGGTACTTCGCGGGCCGCGAGGACGCGCTGGTCGAGCCCGTCCGGGACGACTGCGCGCGGATCAACGCGGCGCTCGCGGCGCGGCCGGCGGACGAGCGTCCGGTCGTCGCCTACCGGAACGCGGTCCTCGACTGGCTCGGATCGGGCGCGCCGCACGAGGCGCGCGCGGAGCTGCTCCGGACCGTCCATGCCGAGGCCCCGGCGGAGGCCGCCTACCAGCGCGTCATCGCCGCGGCCGAGGACCGGACGGCCGAGATCTTCGCGGACCGGCTGGGCGCGGACGACCTGCGCCCGGTCGTACTGGCGGCCGCGTGCGCGGGGGCGCTGCGCGCCGCGATCAGATGGTGGCAGGAGCACCCGGAGGAGGACGGCGGCCCGCAGGAGTCGGCCCGCCGCGCCTTCGACGTGCTCGCCGCCGAACTGGGGGGAAGAGCATGAAGGCTGTCCAATATCGCGAGTTCGGCACGTTTCCCGAGGTCGTCGAGGTACCGGACCCGGAGCCGGGCCCCGGCCAGGTGCTGCTGAAGGTGACGGCCGCGGGGGTGTGCCACTCGGACTTCGCGGTGATGAGCCATCCGCCGGAGGAGACCGGGCTCAAGCTCCCGCTGACCCTCGGCCACGAGGGCGCGGGCACGGTCGCGAAGCTCGGCGCGGGCGTCACCGGCCTGGTGCTCGGCGAGCCCGTCGCGGTGTACGGGCCGTGGGGCTGCGGGACCTGCACGATGTGCGCGCAGGGCAAGGAGAACTACTGCCTGCGGGCCGCCGCGCTCGGCATCCGCCCGCCCGGCCTCGGCGCCCCCGGCGCGCTCGCCGAGTACCTGCTGGTGGACGCGCCGCGCCACCTCGTCCCGCTGGGCGGCCTCGACCCGGTGCGGAGCGTCCCGCTGACCGACGCGGGCCTGACGCCGTACCACGCGATCAAGGGCGCGCTGCCGCGCCTGGTGCCCGGCAGCACCGCCGTGGTCATCGGCGCGGGCGGGCTCGGGCACGTCGCGATCCAGCTGCTCCGGGCGCTGTCCCCGGCCCGCGTGATCGCGCTGGACGTGTCGGACGAGAAGCTCGACCTCGCCCGGACGGTCGGCGCGCACGAGGTCGTCACATCGGACGCCTCGGCGGTCGCGCGCGTCCGCGAGCTGACCGGCGGGCTCGGCGCCCAGGCCGTGTTCGACTTCGTCGGCGCGCCGCCGACCACCGCGACCGCCACCGGCGTCGCAGGTGTCGAGGCCGACGTCGCGATCGTCGGCATCGGCGGCGGCGCGGCCAGCGTCGGGTTCGGGTCGATCGCGTACGACGCGTCCGTCCGGGCGCCGTACTGGGGGAGCCGCGCCGAGCTGATCGAGGTGCTCGACCTCGCCCGCGCCGGATCGGTGGACGTCCACGTCGAGACCTACTCCATCGACGAGGCGCCGCTCGCGTACCAGCGCCTCCACGAAGGCAAGGTCAACGGCCGCGCCGTCATCGTCCCCAACTGACCCGGAGCTCACCGGTCAGCGGCCGGGTGCGGCGACCGGCCGCTGACCGGGGAGCGGGCGGGCTAGCCGAGGACGTTCCGGACGGTCCGCGCCGCCACCGCGAGCGCCTCGGGGAGGGCGTCCGTGCGGCGGCCGCCCGCGTTCGCGAGCGGGCCGCGTCCGCCCGCGCCGCCGCCGACCACGCGCGCCGCGTCGCCGAGCAGGTCCCGCGCCTGGATGCCGAGCCCTTCCGAAACCGCAGCGACCAGCAGCGCCTTGCCGTCCGCGACCGTGCCGAGCACGACTGCGCCGGGCCGGGGGATGAGCCCGAGCGTCTCCGACGCCAGCCCGCGCAGCGAATCCGCGGGTACTCCGTCCACGGGCGCGCAGACCGCCAGGACGTCCGCCGCGACCGCGCCGGTCGGCCCCGTGTGAGGCACGACGCCGGACGCGGGCTGCGCGGACCTCGCCAGCACGGACGCGCGGGACGACAGGTCCGCCGCACGCAGCGCGGTGAGTTCGCGCTCCGCTTCCGCGAGCGTCGCCAGCCGCTGCCGCAGCCGGTCGGGCGCCTGGTCCGCCGGGACGGACAGCAGCCGCGCCAGCTCCCGCAGCAGCTCGCCCTCGCGGTCGTAGTGCCGCAGCGCGTCCGGGCCGGTCAGCGCCTCGATCCGGCGCAGGCCGGAGCCGACCGAGGACTCGCCGAGCAGGTGCACCGGGCCCGCCTGCGCGCCGTGGCCGACGTGCGTCCCGCCGCACAGCTCGCGGGACGCGTCGCCGATGTCCACGATCCGGACGTGGTCGCCGTACTTCTCGCCGAACAGCGCGACCGCGCCCGCCGCCTCCGCCGCCGCGCGGTCCGCCTCCCAGACGCGGACGTCCGGATCGTCCAGGAGGTAGTCGTTCACCAGCGTCCGGACGGTCGCCAGCTCGCCGTCCGTCACCGCGCCGAAGTGCGCGAAGTCGAACCGCAGCCGGCCCGGCTCCACGCGCGAACCGCGCTGCGCCGCGTGCTCGCCGAGCACCCGCTTCAGCATCGCGTGCAGGACGTGCGTCGCGCTGTGGGACCGCGCGGTCGCCGCGCGCCGGTCCGCGTCCACGACCGCCTCCGCCTCCTCGCCGGTGCCGACCTCGCCCGCCACGACCCGCGCGGTGTGCACGTGCAGGCCGTCCAGGCCGAGCCGGGTGTCGAGCACCTCCAGCGTCCCGGACGGCGTGACGACGCGCCCGGTGTCGCCGACCTGCCCGCCCGCCTCCGCATAGAACGGACTCCGGGACAGGACGACCTCGACCGTCATGCCCTCGTGCGCGCGCGTACGCGACTCCGAGCCATCTAGGAGCGCCACGACACGGCTCTCCGCCGATGTGCCGTCGTACCCCACGAACTCGGTGCGCCCATGCCGCGCGAGGACGCCCCTGTAGAGATCCTGCCGCGCGACCGCGTCGCCCTTGCGGCCCTGGCTCGCCTCGTGCGCCTGCCTGCGCTGCGCTTCGAGCAGCCGTCCGAACTCGTCCTCGTCCACGGTCAGGCCCGCCGAGCGCGCCGCGTCCAGGGTCAGGTCGATCGGGAAGCCGTAGGTGTCGTGCAGCTCGAACGCCGTCCGCCCCGGCAGGCTCCCGGACGATTTCGAAATCGCCGACTCCAGCAGCCGCGACCCCTGCCGCAGCGTCCGGTCGAAGCGCTCCTCCTCCACCGAGACGACCTTCGCGATCAGCGACCGGCCGGAGACCAGCTCGGGCCACTCGCCGCCGAGGCCGTCCGCGACGCGTCCGGTCAGGTCCGCGAGCAGCGGCCCCTCGATGCCGAGCAGCCGCGCGTGCCGGATCGCGCGGCGCAGCAGCCGCCGCAGCACGTACCCGCGCCCGTCTCCGGACGGCAGCACGCCGTCCGCGATGAGGAACGCCGCCGTCCGCGCATGGTCCGCGACCACCCGCATGGACGTCGAGACCTCGCCGCCGTGCCGTCCCGGGTACTCCCGTCCCGCCCGCTCCTGGACGAACCGGAACGCGGGCAGCATCATGTCCGTCTCGCACGCGGTGTCGACACCCTGGAGGATTGCGGTGAGCCGCCCGAGGCCGAGCCCGGTGTCGATGTTGCGCGCGGGCAGCGGCCCGAGCACCTCGTAGCCGTCCTTGCCGGTGCCCTCGCCGCGCAGGTTCTGCATGAACACCAGGTTCCAGAGCTCCTGGTAGCGCTCGCCGTCCACCGCCGGGCCGCCCTCGGGCCCGAACTCCGGCCCCCGGTCGTAGTGCAGCTCCGACGACGGCCCGCACGGCCCCGGGACGCCCATCGACCAGTAGTTGTCGGCCATGCCGAGCCGCTGGATCCGGTCCGCCGGAACGCCGAGGCTCCGCCAGATCGCCTCCGCCTCGTCGTCGTCGCGGAACACCGTGACCCACAGCCGGTCCCGGTCGAGGCCGTAGTGCCCGGTCAGCAGCTCCCAGGACCACGGGATGATCTCGTGCTTGAAGTAGTCGCCGAACGCGAAGTTCCCGAGCATCTCGAAGAACGTGTCGTGCCGGGTCGTCCGGCCGACGTTCTCGATGTCGGTGGTGCGGACGCACTTCTGCACCGACATCAGCCGCCGGTGCCCGGGCTCGCGCTCGCCGAGGAAGTAGGGCTTGAACTGGTTCATCCCCGCGTTCGCCAGCAGCAGGGTCGGATCGTCCGGCACCAGCGGGCTGGACGGCACGCGGAAGTGGCCGCGCTCGCGGAAGAAGGTCAGGAAGGTCGAGCGGACGTCAGTGGAAAGCATGGTGAACCCTCACGAGGTGGTCGGGGCAGCGGCGCACACCGCCGAGCCGGACCGCGCGGGTTCGCGCGTTCTCCGGCTCGGCGCGGCTAGCTCGCCGCCCCACCTCGTGAAGGCCCATCGCTCTTGCTCTTACTCCATCCGAGTGGCTCAGGTCTGACCCAATGTAACCGCCGGAACCCGCGACTTCATCCCGGTTACGCGCCGGGGCCCGTCACAGGAGCAGCCCGGGGAGGTCGGCGAGGGTCGTGATGCGGGCCACGTCCGCTGGGGTTCCGGTGCCGGGACGGTCGAGCCAGACCCCGGTCAGCCCGGCCGCCGCCGCGCCCCGCGCGTCGGTGTCGAGCAGGTCCCCGACGTGCAGGACGGCGTCCGGCGGCAGCCCGAGCCGCGCGCACGCCGCCGTGAAGATCGCCGCGTCCGGCTTGGCCGCGCCGACCTCCCGGGACGCCATGACGCAGTCCGCCACGTGCGGCAGGACGCCGATCCGCTCCAGCTTCCTCCGCTGCTGCGAGCCGTCCCCGTTGGTCACGATCCCGAACCGCAGCCCGCGCGCCGCCAGCTCCTCGAACAGGGGCAGGACGTCCGGGAACGCGGCCCAGTGGCCCTGGTAGCGGGCGAGGTAGCCCGCGAACCACGCGTCCGCCTTCGCGTCGTCCCAGCCGGGGTGGCCGAGTTCGCGCGCGAGCGTGATCGCCCGGCGCCGCCGCTGCTCGGCGAAGCTCATCTCACCCCTGGCATACCGCTCGACGTAGCCGTCGGTCAGCTCGTTCCAGCGCCGCTCGACGAACCCGGTGTCCGCGCCTGGCCAGCACTCCAGGATCGCGCGGGTGGCGGCGGTCGCGTGGTCCATCAGCGTTCCGTCGAGATCGAACAGGACGGCGGCGGTGCGGAGGGGCATGACCGGGATTCTCGCAGCCGAAATCCGGGTGAGGCAGCGCTCGGCCTTCTGCGACCATCGCTTCCGTGGACATCAAGGGTGATTTCGAGATCCATCTGACCGTCGCCGGTCCGGACGCGCCGCGGGCGCGCGCGGCCGCCGCGGCGAGCGGACTGAAGCTCACCCTGATCGAGCTGGCGCGCGGCCGGACGCCGGCGCAGCCGATGCTGAGCCTGCGCCGGTCCGGCGCGTTCGGCGACGTGCTCGCGGAGGCCGACCGGACCGCCGCCGGGCTGCGCGCGGACGGTCTGGACGTCGTCCGCGTCAAGGTCGAGGCCGCGCCGTGGAACGACGGCGTGCCGCGCACCGACGCGGCGGGCGAGGCGCTCGGCTCCTACTTCGAGCACCACGTGAAGCTGCTGCTCGACCCGGACGCCGATCTCGCCGGGCTGACCCGGACGGCCGTGGCGCACGGCGCGCACGTGTCCCGCAACGTCCGGCGCGTCCGCCCGGACGGACGGCCCGAGCGCTTCGTCACCCAGCGCTGCCACCGCGTCGGCGCACCGACCGCCACGGCCCGCCTGGACGCGCTGGTCGAGGCGCTGCGCGCCGCGTCCTACGAGATCGTCGAGGTCGAGCGCGAGTACGTCGTCCACGACGACACCCCGTCCCTCGACGACGGATGGATCACCGAGGAGACCCGATGAACGTCTGGCACCAGATGCGGCACGGCCCCTGGTCGGCCGCGGACCCGCTGCCGAAGTACGCGCCCGACGCGCAGACCGCCGAGCGCAATTGGCTCCCGCCGGGCATCCGGCCGGTGCCGGACGCCGAGCAGGTGGCGGTGTTCGACCCGGCTGTGAAGCACTACGCCCGCGCGCTGCGTCCGAGCGAGCCGAGGTTCGATGACACGCACCGCGGCGGACGCTGGTTCGCCGCGCGGCGGCGCGCGATCGACCACGTGGTAGCCGGTGTCGCGGGTTCGCCGTGGGTGGACAACCTGATGCTGCGCGGAAGCATGCTGCTCTACGCCTGGTACGGCTCCGTCGCGCGCGAGCCGGGTGACCTGGACTTCGTCCTCCGGCCGCAGAGCTGGGGCGTGAAGGAGGAGCGCACCGACACCCTTCTGACCGGCGTCGCCCAGGCGGCCGAGGCGGTCTCCCGTGAAGAGGCGGCCTCCCGCGAGGACGCGGGATCCGGCACGCCGGTGCTCATCGACGCGGACGACGCGGTCTGGTCCGACATCTGGACGTACGACCGGGTTCCGGGCCGCCGCGTCATCCTGCCGTGGACGTCCGAGGACGCGGGCACCGGCACCGTCCAGCTCGACTTCGTGTTCAACGAGCGGCTGCCCGCCGCGCCCGAGTTCACCGGCATCCCGGCCCTGGCCGGAGGCCGGGACCCGGTCCGCGTCCTGGCCGCGACGCCCGAGCTGTCGCTGGCCTGGAAGCTGCTCTGGCTGACCAGCGACTCCTACCCCGAGGGCAAGGACCTCTTCGACGCCTGCCTGCTCGCCGACCGGACGACCCTGTCCGCGGACCTGCTCCGCAAGGTGTTCGACCTCGCGGACGAGCAGTACCGGCACTTCCCGGTGACCGAGCGGACCCTCCGGGAGGAGCTGGAGTACGTCGAGTGGGACGAGTTCCGCAAGGACCGTCCGGACGTCGCCGCCTCGCCCCAGTGGTACATCGACCACCTCGCCGAGTCGCTGCGCCCGACGTTCGAGGGCCGCTGACCCCGGACGTTTCGAAGGCCCCCGGTGGGAGGTGTACCGGGGGCCTTCTGGGTGGGGTCGCGGTCCGGCTCGTTCTGGGGAGGGCCGGACCGCGACCGGGGTGAGCTAGCCGAGGGAGGAGCTAGCCGAGGCCGCTGCGCATCGCGGAGACCAGCTCACCGTTCGAGGTGTCGCCGGACATCTCCCAGAAGAACGCGCCGCCGAGCCCCTGGGACTTCGCGAAGCCCATCTTCCCGCCGATCGTGGACGGGGTGTCGTAGCTCCACCAGTCGCTGCCGCACAGCCCGTACGCCGTTCCGGCGACGACGCTGTCGGCCGGGCACTTGGACTTGAGGACGCGGTAGTCCTCGATGCCCTGCTCGTAGGTGCCCGCGGCCGGGCCGGTGGCGGTGCCGCCGGGCGCCTTCTGCGTGACGCCCGTCCAGCCGCGTCCGTAGAAGCCGATGCCGAGCAGCAGCTTGCCGGACGGGATGCCGAGGCCCTTCAGCTTGGTGATCGTGTCGGTGCTGTTGAACTCCTTGATCGGGATGCCGGAGTAGGACGTCAGCGGGGAGTGCGGGGCGGTCGGGCCCTTGGCGTCCCACGCGCCGAAGTAGTCGTAGGTCATGACGTTGTACCAGTCGACGTACTGCGCGGCGCCCGCGTAGTCGGCCTTGTCCATCTTGCCGCCGGACGTGGCGTCCGCCGTGATCGCGGCCGTGATCAGCTGGGACGAGCCGAACCGCGACCGCAGCGCCGCGATCAGGTTCTTGAACGACGCGAACCCGCTGGTGTCGCAGCTGAGCCCGCACGCGTTCGGGTACTCCCAGTCGATGTCGATGCCGTCGAAGAGCCCGGCCCAGCGCGGGTCGTTGACCAGCTTGTAGCAGGAGTCGGCGAACGCGGCCGGGTTCGCGGCGGCCTGGGTGAAGCCGCCGGACCAGGTCCAGCCGCCGAACGACCAGATCACCTTGATGCCGGGGTACTTCTTCTTCAGCTCCTGGAGCTGGTGGAAGTTGCCGCGCAGCGCGCCGTTGTCCCAGGAGTCGGCCGTGCCGTCCACGCTGTCGGCGGCGGTGTAGGCCTTGTCGTAGTCGGCGTAGCTGTCGCCGATGGCGCACTGGCCGTTGGTGACGTTGCCGAACGCGTAGTTGATGTGCGTCAGCTTGCCCGCCGTGCCGCTGGTGTCGATGTTCTTGACCTGGTAGTTCCGCTGGTAGATGCCCCAGTCGGTGAAGTAGCCCATGACCTTCGAGCCGCCGGGCGGGGGAGTGCCGCCCGAGTCGTTGGTCGTCACCGACACGGCGTTGGACGCGGCGGACACGTTCCCGGCGGCGTCGCGCGCCTTGACGGTGAAGCTGTAGGCGGTCTTCGGGGTCAGGCCGGAGACCGTGGCGGACGTCCCGGTGACCGAGGTCGCCTTGGTCGTGCCCCGGTAGACGTCGTAGCCGACGACGCCGACGTTGTCGGTCGACGCCGTCCAGGACAGGCTGACCGTGGTGTCGGTCTTGCCGGTGGACGTCAGGCCGGACGGCGCGGTCGGGGCCTGGGTGTCCCCGCCGGGCGGCGTGGTCGAGCCGTCGCAGGCGCCGCCGTTGACGGTGCAGCCGGAGATCCAGCCCGAGCCGCTGCCGTCGAAGCCGAAGCTGGTGGTCGCGCCCGCCGCCACTGTCCCGTTCCAGGACGCGTTGGCGAAGGTGTAGTGGTTGCCCGAATGGGTCTGGGTGGTGTTCCAGGCCGAGGTGATCGCGGTCCCGGCCGCGGTGTCGAACTCCAGCTTCCAGCTGCTGATCGGCGCGGCGGTGCCGTTGCTGATCGTGCACGAGCCCTCGAAGCCCGTGCCCCAGTCGGAGGTCTTGGTGCAGGTCGCGGTGACGGCGCCGGCCGCCGCCGAGGGATGCGCCGCGGTCAGCGCGAGCCCCGCCGCCGCGGTGAGCGCGGACAGGGCCGCGAGGACCCGTCGGCTGCCCGGTGTGGCCATGATTCTCCGATCAGTTCGCGCCCCCGAACCAACAGGAATCTCAAGAATTCTTAGGAAAGTTTCCTAAGAGTCGCCGCGATGTTAACCGCGCCGCCGGGCCCCGGCAAGGGTTTCGGCGCAGCGGTTATGGGCGATCAAGCTGGTCCGCCCCGCACGCTGCGCCGGTCCGGAAGATCGCTTCCGCCCGCCGCCGGACGCCCGCGGTGCGGGGCTGGACCGCGCCCGGGGTCAGGCGCCGCCGAACCAGCCGGGGGCGTCCAGGCGCCAGATGTCGCCGGGCGTCATGGTCGCCAGGTCGGCCTCCAGGGCGCGCAGCCGGTCCCGGCCGAGCTCGTCCGCCCAGCGCTCCCGGACGGTCTCGAAGATCAGCGCGGACCGGCGCAGCGCGTCCACCCCGTGCCCCGTCAGCCGGACGATCTTGCGCCGCGCGTCGGACGGGTCGGCGGCGCGCTCGACGTAGCCGAGCCGCTCCAGGGTGTCCACGAGCTTGCCCGCGGCCTGCTTGCTGACGCCGAGGCGGCGGCCGAGCTCGACGGCGGACGTGCCGGACGGCCCGATCGCCTGGAAGACGAAGCCGTGCATCGGGCGCATGTGCGGGTGCCCCTGCCGGGCCAGCTCCTCGTGCGTCGCGTCGATGATCGTCCGGAACGCCAGGAACAGCCGGAGCGGCAGCTCGAAGCCGGGCGGATCGGTGTCGGGGCTTGACATGAAAGACAACCTCGTTGACTATATGGACAACCCAGTTGTCCAAACCTTAGCGGAGTGCCCCATGATCGTGATCCGAGCCGCCGAGTCCCGCCGCACCACGACCCCCAACGGCACCATGACCACCCTCGCGACGCCCACCCAGGGCGGCACGTCGACGCTCGCCGTGTGGCGGGTGGACGCGCTGCCCGGCGTGACCGGCCCGCTGCACACCTTCGACGCCGAGCAGGTCTGGACGTGCGTGGGCGGCGCGGCGTCCTGGACCGTCGGCGACGGCGAGCACGCGGACAAGGTGGACGTCGCGCCCGGCGACACCCTCGTCCTGCCCGCCGGCGCGCCGCGCCAGATGGTCATCTCCCCGGACGGCTTCCAGGCCGTCGTCGCCGCGCCCGCCGGAACCGTCGTCTACAACCCCGACCCCGCGAAGGAGGACGGCTGCGAACTCGCGCCGAAGGGCGACGAGCGCCTCACCCCGCCCTGGGTCCGCTGAGAGTGCCGATCAATAAATGATCTTGCCCGGACGTCCGGTGCCGATACCGGCACCGATACCGGAACGGAAGGGCGGACGGTTAGCACCACGAATTACCGCCCGCCGCAACCCGGTCACCAGGCGTGTCCTAAACCAAAGTGTAATCTAATCGCCGCTTTTCTCCCTCTTGTCCCATCCGTCAAGATCCGTTGATATTCGGTCGTTCGCCGTCTCTGTCCGACGGCGACCCGTCCGGCCCATCCCGACCGGACGCCGTTCTCGCGGCCGCGTTCACCCGCCCACGGCCGCGAAGGATCTTGTGAAGGGACCTCATGGCCCTACGACAGGCCAGATCGTCTCGGTTGACGGACGCGCGGGGCGGCGCGCTCACCCGGCGGAGCAGCGTGCTCGCCGGGCTGGGCGCGGCGGTGCTGGCGCTGGGCTCGGGGGCGCTCGCCGCCCCCGCCCACGCCGCGCCGAAGCCCGACGCGGGCCGCCCGTCCCGGGTGATCGTGCTGCTGAAGTCCGGCTCCGCGCAGAGCGCCCTGGTGGCGAAGGTGCGGGGCGCGGGCGGGACGAGGATCACCACCTACCAGGCCGTGCCGTCGTTCGCCGCGACGGTCTCCGCCGACCAGGCCGTCGCGCTCGCGAACGACCCGGCGGTCGCGGCCGTGGTGCCCGACACCAACGTGCCGGTCGCGCCCCCGGCGCCGAGCCAGAAGCCCACCGCCCCGGTCAAGGGCATGCGGGCGCAGGCGGCGCTGCCGTCCAACGTCTGCCCGACCGACCCGAAGAAGCCGCTGCCGGAGCCGGAGGCGCTGACCAGCACGCGCGCGTCGCTCGCGCACCGGGCCGGCATCGACGGCAAGGGCGTGACCGTCGCCTACATCGCCGATGGCGTCGACCCGAACAACCCCGACTTCGTCCGCGCGAACGGGCAGAAGGTCTTCACCGAGTACAAGGACTTCTCGGGCGAGGGCCCGGACACCCCGTCCGGCGGCGCCGAGGCGTTCGGCGACGCGTCCGCGATCGGCGCGCAGGGCCGGATGGTCTACGACGCGTCCGACTACGCGCACCCGTCGCAGAACATCCCCAAGGGCTGCACCATCCGGGTGCTCGGCATGGCGCCCGGCGCGTCCATCCTCGGGCTGAAGGCCGGCGGCGAGACGCTGCCGAACTCGGCCATCCTCCAGTCGATCGACTACGCGATCTCCAAGCACGTCAACGTGCTGAACGAGTCGTTCGGGTCGAACGTGTACCCCGACGACGGCAGCCGCGACACCATCCGGCTGTTCAACGACGCCGCCGTCCGCGCGGGCGTCACCGTCACGGTGTCCACCGGCGACGGCGGCATCAGCGGGACGCAGGGCAGTCCGTCCACGGACCCGAACGTGATCGCGACCGCCGCGTCCACCGACTTCCAGAACTACCAGCAGACCGGGTACGGCGCGTCGCGCTTCGCCAAGCCCGGCAAGTGGATCTCCAACAACATCTCGGCGCTGTCGTCCGGCGGCATCACCCAGGGCGGACGGGTCCCCGACCTCGCCGCGCCGGGCGAGTCCGACTGGGCGCTGTGCACGCCGGACCCGGAGAAGTTCGAGAACTGCGTCGGCTACTCCGGCAAGCCCGCCTCGATCCAGCCGTTCGGCGGGACGAGCCAGTCCGCGCCGATCACCGCGGGGGCCGCGGCCCTGGTCATCCAGGCGTACCGGTCCACGCACCACGGCCAGTCGCCGTCGCCGCTGCTGGTCAAGCGGTTCCTCACCGGCACCGCGCACGACCTCGGCCTGCCCGGCCCCGAGCAGGGCGCCGGTCTGCTGGACGCCAAGGCCGCCGTGGACGCCGCCCGCGCCTACAAGGGCGCCGACCCCGCCGCGCAGGGCGGCGGGAACGCCACCGTGGTCCCGAGCATCAGCCAGACCACGCTGACCGGCACCCAGGGCGGGACGGTGAGCAAGAGGTTCGCGCTCACCAACCACGGCACCAAGACCACCAAGGTCACCCTCGGGACGCGCGCGTACGACACCAGGCAGACGGGCTTCCAGACCGTCCCGCTCGCCGCGGGCTCGCTGCCGACGTTCCCGTACGCGACCAACGGCGTGCCGTGGGCGTACAAGAAGGTCACCTTCAAGGTCGCCAAGGGCACCGACGTGCTGGGCGTCTCCACCGCCTGGCAGGGCGTGAACAAGCCGCAGTCGAACGGCAGCCTCATCGGGCCGGTCGTCCGGCTCACGCTGATCGACCCGAACGGCGCGTACGCGGCCAACTCGCGCCCGCAGGGCGGCCCGGTCTCGGCGAACCACGCCTACGTGGACGTCCGCTACCCGGCGGCCGGCACGTGGACCGCGATCCTCTACACCCCGCAGGCCGGGGCGCAGTCCTACAGCGGCCCGGTCCAGTTCGCGACCAGCGCCGCCAAGGCCGTCGCGCGCGGCACGGTCAGCCCGTCCTCGGTCACCCTCAAGCCGGGCCAGAGCGCGGACGTCACGTTCCGCGCGAAGACCGACGGCAACCGCGGCGACCTGCCTGAGGCCGTCTGGTACAGGTCGGCCGAGGGCCAGTCCGGGTCGGTTCCGGTCGTCATCCGGACGCTCGTCCCGACCAAGGGCGGCAAGGGCACCTTCAGCGGCCTGATCACGGGCGGCAACGCCCGCGGCGGCACGCCGACGCAGACCGCGTCCTACGCGTTCGACGTGCCGAAGGGCCGGCACGACGTCGGCGTCACCCTGAAGCTCGCCCGCGACCCGAACGTCCTGGTCCAGGCCGCGCTGGTCGACCCGGACGGCCAGCTCATCGGCACCGGCTCCAACGCCCGCGGCTTCAAGGACGACGGCACGCCCGTCACCGCGAGCACCCTCCAGGTGTCGCAGGCGGACCCGGAGCCCGGCCGCTGGCGGCTGACCGTCATCGTCGCCAACCCGGTCAGCGGCAAGGAGATCTCGCAGAACTTCTCCGGCACGATCGGGTTCGACCAGGTGAAGGTCACCGGCTCCCTCCCGAACGGCGGCAAGCTGCCCGCCGGGAAGGCCGCGAACTTCACCCTCACCTATGCCAACAACGGGGTCGCGCCCGTCCCGGTGCAGGTGAACCCGCGGCTGCGGGACTACGCCGACGTCGCGCTCGCGCCGCTCGGCTCGTCCCCGACGATCACCCTGCCGATCACCCCGAGCTCGTCGGTCCCGGCGTACCTGGTGCCGCCCGGCACCCGGTCGCTGTCGCTGGGCGCCAAGTCCAGCCTCCCGGCCCAGGTCGAGCTGCAGGGCCCGTCCGGCCAGCCGGACGTGTTCGGCGACCTGAACGCGGCGAAGAAGGGCGACCTGACCTCGGTCGCGCGGGTCACCGAGGCGGGCGGACGGCACGTCCTCGCGCGCGGCTACTGGTTCAGCTACGTCCAGGAGATCGGCCCGTTCTCGGGTCCGGCCCCCGCGGGCAGCAGCACCCTGGCCGCCCTGGCGAAGACCCAGCCGTGGGACACCGCGGTGTCCTCGCCGGCCGGTGACCCGTACAAGACGGCGATCACCGGGGACTGGAACCAGGGCGGCAGCCCGGTCGTGGTCCAGCCCGGCAAGTCCGGAAAGGTCGCGGTGACGATCACGCCGTCCGGCAAGCCCGGCACGGTCGTGAACGGCGTGCTCTACCTGGTGACCTCGCCGGTGGGCGCGTTCAACGGCTCGCTCGGCGCCATCTACACCGGCGGCGACGTCCTGACCGCGATCCCGTACTCCTACACCGTTTCGTAACGACATGAAGGAAGGGCCGTCCCAGCCAGGGACGGCCCTTTCTCGTTCGCAGGATCAGGCGTGCAGGTAGGCCAGGACGGCCAGGACGCGCCGGTTGTCGTCCTCCGACACCGGCAGCCCGAGCTTGGCGAAGATGTTCGCGGTGTGCTTGGTGACGGCCTTCTCGGTGACGAACATCTTCGCGGCGATCGCGGCGTTCGACCGGCCCTCGGCCATCAGCTCCAGCACCTCGCGCTCGCGCGGTGTCAGCGCCTTCAGCGGCTCCTCGCGGGACCGGCGGGTGAGCAGCTGCGACACCACGTCCGGGTCGAGCGCGGTGCCGCCGTCGGCGACCCGGCGGACGGCCTCGACGAACTGCTTCACGTCCGAGACGCGGTCCTTCAGCAGGTAGCCGATGCCGCCGGAGCTGTCCGACAGCAGCTCGCGCGAGTACAGCTGCTCCACATGCTGCGACAGCACCAGGACGGGCAGCCCCGGGATCTCGCGGCGCGCGTCCAGCGCGGCCCGCAGGCCCTCGTCGGTGAACGTCGGCGGCAGCCGGACGTCCACGACCGCGACGTCCGGGCGGTGCTCCACCAGCGCCCGCTTCAGCGAGGGGCCGTTGTCCACGGCCTCGACGACCTCGAACTCGTAGGCCGACAGCAGGCGGATCAGCCCGTCCCGCAGCAGCGCTAGGTCTTCGGCGATGACAACGCGCACGGCAGCTCCATGGTCACGACGGTCGGCCCACCCTCGGGGCTGGTGACCGCCAACGTGCCGTCGAAGGCGGCCAGGCGGCGCTCGATGCCGCGCATCCCGCTCCCCGCGGTGGGATCCGCGCCGCCGCGCCCGTCATCCCCGACGATCATGACGAGCGCGGAGCCATTGTGCCGGACGTCCACCCATGCCCGCGCCGCCTCCGCGTGCTTGGCCGCGTTCGCGAGCATCTCGGCGACCGCGAAGTACGCGGCGGACTCGACCGGGGCGGCGGCCCGTCCGGGCACGTCCACCGCCACGTCCACCGGCAGCGGCAGGGTCAGCGCGAGCGCGCGGACGCCGCCCTCCAGCCCGCGCTCGGCGAGCACTGGCGGGTGGATGCCGCGCACCAGGTCGCGCAGCTCGGTCAGCGCCGTGCCGCTCGCCTGCCGCGCCTCGGCCATCAGCCGGGCGGCGGCCTCCGGGTCGTCCTTCACCAGCTGCTCGGCGAGCCCGATGGTCATCGACACCGCGACGATCCGGGCCTGCGCGCCGTCGTGCAGGTCGCGCTCGATGCGGCGCAGCTCGGCGGCCGAGGCGTCCACGGTCTCGGTGCGGGTCTCGGTCAGCTTCCGGACGCGCTCTTCAAGCCGGCCGCGGGTCGGGCCGAGCATCGACCGGTTGACGATGGCGTACGCCCGCATGATGGACGGCCCGAGCTGCCAGCCGACGAGCAGCATCAGCGAGCCGAGCAGCGCGCTCCCGGCCGAGCCGGCCAGGCCGTAGTCGCTGAGCGGCCAGAACGGCCCCCAGCCGAACGTGTGCACCTTCGGCATCCAGGGCGCCACCAGGACGCCCTCCAGCCCGTAGACGACCAGCGCGGCGGGCAGCCCGGCCAGCACGAGGCCGGTCACCGCGTTCACGGCCGTCCAGAGGATGTCGCGCCAGGTCGCCGGGTCGCGCAGCAGCCACTTCACGACCCCGATGCCGGACGCGCCCTCGGGCCGCGGACGGTACGGGACGACGATCTCGACGCCCGACCACTCCGCCGCCCAGCGCCGCTGCTGGTTCGCCAGGCCGCGCAGGGCGAACAGCACCGGCGGCAGCAGCGCCAGCCCCACCCCGAGCGGGACGAACGCCAGCGACACCAGCAGCAGGATCGCCAGCGGCAGGTTCGCGACCTGCGCCAGCAGGGCCTGGAGCAGGCTGCGCGCGACCGCCAGGCCGCTCTCTCGCGCGTGGTCGTGCGCTTCGCCGTTCACGGCCCCATTGTGCCCGGGTGCGCAAGCTGCGGGCGGTGGGTCCAGACCCCTAACCCCAGGGGTGGACTTTCCCCTACCCCTAAGAGGATGTGAGCCCACTGCACGGGCGCCTCCGCCGGACGAGCATCGAAGCGTCGGCCCGACAGGGACGGCTCAGACCGGTGACGGAACGACGGAAGGGCGTCGGGCTCATGAGCAGGCGATCGGTGACAGTGCGGGTGGCCCGCTGGAGCGCAGGCCACCCCTGGCGGGCGATCGGGTTGTGGATCGTCTTCGTGGTGGCGTGCACGGTGCTGGGCGGCGCCCTCGGCACGAACAAGGCGACCGACCTGGACCAGGCGGCTCGGGACGCGGGCACCGCCGGACGCGTCGCCCACGCCCACGGCGTGAGCCCGCCGGCGGTGGAGAACGTGGTCATCACGTCCCGGTCCGGGGCGCTGCCCCGCGCCGAGGCGCAGAAGGCGGCGACGGAGGTGGCCGCGGCGCTGCGGACGATGCCGCAGGTCGCCAAGGTGGACGCGGCCGTCCCCAGCAAGGACGGCACGGCGCTCATGGTCCCGGTGACCATGTCCGGGGACCCGCTGACGGCCAAGGACCGCGTCCAGCCGCTACGCGACCGGACCGCGAACGTCCAGAAGGAGCATCCCGGCCTGCGCGTGGAGCAGACCGGCGCCGCGTCGATCAACAAGGGCCTGTCGGAGCTGATCGCGAAGGACCTGGTCCGCGCGGACGGCATCGGCTTCCCGGTGACGCTGCTGATCCTGGTCGTGGCGTTCGGCGCGCTGATCGCCGCCGGCGTCCCGATCCTGCTCGCGATCACCGCGATCCTCGGCGCGACCGGGCTGACCGCGCTGGTCTCCCACCTCGTCCCGATGTACGACACCGCGAGCAGCATGACGATGCTGATGGGGATGGCCGTCGGCGTCGACTACTCGCTGTTCTACCTGCGCCGCGAGCGCGAGGAGCGGCTGCGCGGGGCGCGGCACCGGGACGCCATCGAGATCGCCGCCGCCACCTCCGGGCACGCGGTCGTGGTGTCCGGCGTCGCGGTGATCGTCGCCATGGCCGGGCTGTTCCTCACCCAGAACATCATCTTCACCTCGCTCGCGACCGCCGCGATCGTCGTGGTCGCGGTCGCCATGCTCGGCTCGATCACGGTGCTGCCCGCGATCCTCGCCAAGCTCGGCCCGCGCGTCGACAAGCCGCGCGTCCCGGTGCTGTGGCGGCTCACCGCGACCCGCGAGAACCCGCGCTTGTGGCGCGCGCTGCTGCGTCCGGCGCTCGGCCACCCGGTGATCACGCTCGTGCTGGCCGTCGCCGCGCTCGCCGCGCTGGCCCTACCGGCGCTCGGCATGAACCTGCGTCCGACCACCGCCGACCAGCTGCCGCGCGCGATCCCGGCGCTCCAGACCTACGACCGGCTCGTCGCCGCCTACCCGAGCCAGTCGACCGAGCACCAGATCGTCGTCCGGTCGGCTCCGGGCGAGGCCCAGCAGGTCCGCGCCGCGCTGACCGACCTCGCCAAGCGGACGTCCGGTGACCGGCTGTTCGTGGCGCGCGGGCCGCGTCCCGACATCCGGTCCTCGGCGGACGGACGCGTCCAGATGCTCACGCTCTCCACCCCGTACGGGATGAACAGCGGCCAGGCCCGCGACGCGGTCAAGGAACTGCGGGACGACCTCGTCCCCGCCACGGTCGGGAAGGTCGCGGGCGCCGAGAACTGGGTCGGCGGGGACGCCGCCGCCTCGGTCGACTTCGGCAAGCAGATCTCCGAGCGGCTGCCGCTGGTCGTCGCGTTCGTCCTCGGCCTGACCTTCGTGATGATGACGCTGATGTTCCGGTCGGTCGTCGTCGCGCTGACCGCGATCCTGGTCAACCTGCTGTCGGTGGGCGCCTCGTTCGGCGCGCTGGTGCTGATCTTCCAGCACACCTGGCTGGAGAAGCCGCTCGGCTTCCACAGCACCGGCGCGATCGTCGCCTGGATCCCGCTGTTCCTGTTCGCGGTGCTGTTCGGGCTCTCGATGGACTACCACGTCTTCCTGGTCAGCCGGATCCGCGAGGCCGCGCAGGCCGGGATGCCGACCCGGC
Organism: Actinomadura rupiterrae; assembly: GCF_024172125.1. Taxonomy (GTDB): domain Bacteria; phylum Actinomycetota; class Actinomycetes; order Streptosporangiales; family Streptosporangiaceae; genus Spirillospora; species Spirillospora rupiterrae. The sequence goes on along the minus strand of NZ_JAMZEA010000012.1, from coordinate 11,059 downwards.
GCGCCGTCGCCGAGGGCATCACCGGCTCGGCCGGCACCGTGACCAGCGCCGCGGTGATCATGATCTCGGTGTTCGCGATCTTCGGGGCGCTGCGCCTGATGGACATGAAGGAGATGGGCGTCGGGCTCGCCGTGGCGGTGCTGATCGACGCGGTGGTGATCCGGATCGTCGTCCTGCCCGCCGCGATGGTGCTGCTGGGCCGCGCGAACTGGTGGCCGGGACGCCTGTCCCGCAAGGCCCCGGCGCGCGGCGAGCGGATCTCCCAGCGGGTGCCCGTCGGCTGATCCACTCCGCGGGATCGGGATGGAGACCGTCCGGGAACCGGGGCTGACGCGACAAGCGGCCCCGGTTCCTGGACAATGCACGGGCGACATCCTGGGGAGAAAGCGAACCGACACGTGACAGTCACCAGCCAGAACGCCGCCGAGCAGGCCGCACCGCGGCCCATCACCGCGCGGATCGCCGAGGAGCTCGGCGTCAGGGAGGGGCAGGTGCGGGTCGCCGTCGAGCTGCTCGACGGCGGGTCGACCGTCCCGTTCATCGCCCGGTACCGCAAGGAGGCGACCGGCGCGCTCGACGACACCCAGCTCCGCGACCTGGAGGAGCGGCTCCGCTACCTCCGCGAGCTGGACGAGCGGCGCGCCGCGATCCTGGAGTCCGTCGAGGGCCAGGGCAAGCTGACCGACGAGCTGCGCGCGCAGATCATGGCCGCCGACTCCAAGGCCCGGCTGGAGGACATCTACCTCCCGTACAAGCCCAAGCGCCGCACCAAGGCCCAGATCGCCCGCGAGGCCGGCCTGGAGCCGCTCGCCGACCTGCTGCTGAACGACCCGACGCAGGATCCGGCCGCGTCCGCCGCCGCGTACGTGGACGCCGAGAAGGGCGTCGCGGACGGGACCGCCGCGCTGGAGGGCGCCCGCGCCATCCTGGTCGAGCGGTTCGCCGAGGACGCCGACCTGATCGGCTCCCTGCGCGAGCGGATGTGGACCAGCGGGCGCGTCGTCTCCAAGGTCCGCGAGGGCAAGGAGGAGGCGGGCGCGAAGTTCTCGGACTACTTCGAGTTCTCCGAGCCGTTCACCAAGCTGCCCTCGCACCGCATCCTCGCCCTGTTCCGCGGCGAGAAGGAGGAGGTCCTCGACCTGGACCTCCAGCCGGAGATGCAGGACGAGGAGCCCGGCGTCCGGTCCGGGTACGAGACCGAGATCGCCGCGCGGTACCGGATCGCCGACCAGGGCCGTCCGGCCGACAAGTGGCTGCAGGACGCCGTCCGGTGGGCGTGGCGGACGCGGATCCTCGTCCACCTCGGCATCGACCTGCGCACCCGGCTGCGCCAGGACGCCGAGGACGAGGCCGTCCGGGTCTTCGCCGCCAACCTCAAGGACCTGCTGCTGGCCGCGCCCGCCGGCACCCGCGCGACCATGGGCCTCGACCCGGGCCTGCGCACCGGCGTGAAGGTCGCGATCGTCGACGCCACCGGCAAGGCCGTGGCGACCGACACGATCTACCCGCACGAGCCGCGCCGGCAGTGGGACGCCTCGCTCGCGACCCTCGCCAAGCTGGCGAAAGAGCACAACGTCGATCTGATCGCGATCGGCAACGGCACCGCGTCGCGGGAGACCGACAAGCTCGCCGCCGACCTGATCGCGGCGAACCCGGAGCTGAAGCTCACCAAGATCATGGTGTCGGAGGCGGGCGCGTCGGTGTACTCGGCGTCCGCCTACGCCGCCCGCGAGCTGCCCGGCATGGACGTCTCGCTGCGCGGCGCGGTCTCCATCGCGCGCCGCCTCCAGGACCCGCTGGCCGAGCTGGTCAAGATCGACCCGAAGTCCATCGGCGTCGGCCAGTACCAGCACGACGTGTCCGAGGTGAAGCTGTCCCGCTCGCTGGACGCGGTCGTCGAGGACGCCGTGAACGCGGTCGGCGTGGACGTCAACACCGCGTCCGTGCCGCTGCTGACCCGGGTGTCGGGCATCGGCGAGAGCCTCGCCGCCTCGATCGTCGCGCACCGCGACGAGAACGGCCCGTTCCGCACCCGCGACGGCCTGCGCGGCGTCGCCCGGCTCGGCCCGAAGGCGTTCGAGCAGTGCGCGGGCTTCCTGCGCATCCCCGGCGGGGACGACCCGCTCGACGCCTCGGCCGTCCACCCCGAGTCGTACCCGGTCGTCCGGCGCATCCTGGACGCGGCGGGCACCGACATCAAGGCGCTGGTCGGCAACACCGCGACGCTCCGCTCGCTGAAGCCGGAGCGGTTCGTGGACGACACGTTCGGCCTGCCGACCGTCACCGACATCCTCGCCGAGCTGGAGAAGCCGGGCCGCGACCCGCGTCCCGCCTTCAAGACCGCCACCTTCAAGGAGGGCGTCGACAAGCTCGCCGACCTCCAGCCCGGGATGATCCTGGAGGGCGTGGTCACCAACGTCGCCGCGTTCGGCGCGTTCGTGGACGTCGGCGTCCACCAGGACGGCCTGGTGCACATCTCCGCGATGTCCAGCAAGTTCGTCGAGGACCCGCGCGACGTCGTCAAGCCCGGCGACATCGTCCGCGTGAAGGTCCTGGACGTGGACCTCCAGCGCAAGCGCATCTCCCTCACCCTCCGCCTGGACGAGGAGGCGCAGCAGCAGAAGCCCGCCGACCGCCAGCGCGGCGGCGGCAACCAGCGCGGCGGAGGCCAGCGCGGCGGAGGCGGAGGCCAGCGCGGCGGAGGCGGAGGCCAGCGCGGTGGCGGCGGAGGCCAGCAGCGCCGACAGGGCGGCAACGGCGGTGGCGGTGGAGGGGGCGGCCGAGGCCGCCAGAGCGGCGGCGGAAGCAGCGCCCCTGCCGGGAACAGCGCCATGGCGGACGCCCTCCGCCGCGCGGGCCTCGACAAGGGCCTCCCCAAGCAGGACCGCCGAGGCAAGTGACCGAACACTGAGGGCCGGGGGCGATCGCCCCCGGCCCTCAGTGTTCCCGCTTGATCAGCCAGAAGTGGCAGCTTGTCCGCAGTTGGCGCAGAAGCGCGCTCCGGACGGCATCTGGGAGCCGCAGCCGGTGCAGTGCGGGACGGGCGCGGCGACCGGCTGGCCGCAGCCCATGCAGAACTTCGCGCCCGCCGCGTTCCCGGTGTTGCAGGACGTGCAGACGACCGCGGCGACGGGCTGGGCCTGCGGTTGCGGCTGGGCGGCCGCCGCCTGCTGGCCGAGGCCGAGCCCGGCGGCGAGGAACGCGCCCGCGTTCGCGCCGCCGCCCTGGGCCATGCCCTGGCCGGCGCCGAGCGCCATCTGGCCCGCCGCGTAGTTGTTGAACCCGCCCGCGAGCTGCGAGTACTGGACGTCCCGGGCGAGCCGCTTGAGCTCGTTCTCGTCCTCGGGCGTCAGGTTGATGTCGAAGTTGCCCATGCGGGTGATCGCGACGCCGTACGCGGCGAGCTGGTTGTTGCCCGCGGCGATCGCCGCGTTCTCGATCTCCTGCGAGTAGGCCGACAGGCCCAGGATCGGCCAGCCGTTCCGGACGATCTGCGTGGTCACACCGGAGCGCAGCGCCTTGAGCAGCTGGTCGCTGACCCACGCGGCGACGCGCTCGTTGTCGGTGAGGTCCACGGTCCCGGCGAGGTTGATGATCATCCGGGCCGGGTCGGTGACCCGCAGCGCGTAGTCGCCGAACACCCGCAGCGTCACGATCAGCCCGCTCTTCGGGTCCTGGACGTTGTCGACCCGGCCGCCGAAGGTGAACGAGGTGAACTCGCGGGTGTGCACGAAGTACAGCTCGGCGCGGTAGGCGTTGCCGCCGGTCAGCCGGTCGATCACCGCGCCCAGTCCGGGCAGCTCCTCGGCGTCGATGTTGTGCCGTCCCGGCCCGAGCATCTGGACGACCTGGCCGGTGTTGACGAACAGGGCCATCTGGTCGGCGTTGACGATCGCCTTCGTGAAACGGCGGATGTTCACGTCCGGCCATTTGAAGACCAGCTGCCCCTTGCGTTCATCCGGTACCGCGATGAATTCCCGTTCGAACCAGGCCATGTCCCCTCGTACCCTCCACTGCGCCGGAAAGCCCCGAACGGATCCTAACCGTGCCTGCTACCTTCTTTCCGCGAATGGCGGCGAAACGGGCCGATAAAAGGTAAGCGCGAAGTTATAGCAAGGTTAAAAAGGTAAGGGCGGGGGCGGGAAGAAGCGGTGGAGAGAATCCAGTGCCGGTGGTGCCGCGGGCAGAACCCGCCCGGCACGATCAGCTGTGTGACCTGCGGCGCGCCGCAGAACGAGGCGGACCGCGTCAGCGACTCCGGCTGGCGCGAGGCGCCCCGGCTGCGGGACATGACCGAGTTCCGCTTCGGCAACAGCACCTGCCAGGTCGAGGGCGAGCTCGTCCCGGTCGCCGAGGTCGCCCTCGGCCAGGGCGACGCGGTGTACTTCGAGCACCACGTGATGCTGTGGAAGGACGAGCACACCCCGCTCTCGGCCTACAACACCGGCGGCGGCCTCAAGCGCTCCCTCGCCGGGATGCCGCACATCGTCACCGTCGCGTCCGGGCCCGGCCGCGTCGCCTTCTCCCGCGACTCCCCGGGCGAGCTGGTCGTCCTGCCCCTGCACCCGCAGATGGAGCTGGACGTCCGGGAGCACGCGTTCCTCGTGGCGTCCGGGTCGATCGGCTACTCGTTCGTCCGGATCAAGGGCCTGGCGAACATCCTGCACGGCGGCAACGGCATGTACATGGACCGGTTCGTCACCCAGGGGTATCCGGGCCTGCTGATGCTGCACGGCTACGGGAACGTCTTCGAGCGGGTGCTGCGGCCGGGGGAGAAGATCCTCGTCGAGCCCGGCGGATTCCTCTACAAGGACTCCACCGTGCAGATGCAGGCGGTGCAGATGAACCTCAAGACCGGCCTGCTCCGGCGCGGCATGTACCTGGCCGAGATGACCGGACCCGGCCGCGTCGGCATCCAGTCCATGTACGTCCACCACCACTCCGGGTGAGGCCGGAATGACCTCACAGCAAGGAATGGGCTCGCAGCAATACGTGTGCCGGTACTGCCGCCAGCCGAGCGACCCGTCCGCCCGCACCTGCCCGCTCTGCGGCGCGCCCGTGGACATCCGCGCCTCGGTGAGCATGTCCGGCTGGACGAAGCAGCCCGCGATCCGCGACATGGCGCACATCCAGTTCGGCCAGTCCCGCTGCCAGATCGAGGGGACCATGGTCCCGGTGGCCGACTTCGCGCTGGCCTCCGGCGAGTGGATCTACTTCTCGCACAAGAACCTGCTGTGGGCCGACCCCGGCGCCCAGCTCTCCAACATGGGCCTCAAGGGCGGCTGGAAGCGGATGATGGCCGGCCTCCCGCTGGTCATGCTCGTCGGCCAGGGACCGGGCCGGATCGCCCTGTCCGACAACCACGCGGGCGACATCGTCGTCCTGCCGCTCCAGCACGGCCAGTCGATGTGGGTGCGCGAGCACCGCTTCCTCGTCGCCACGGGCAACGTCGCCTACGACTGGACGAGCACCGGCATCTGGTACGACACCCGCAAGGGCGACGAGCGCGAGCGGCACTGGCCCATGGGCCAGTTCGGCGACGTGTTCTCCGCCCAGAACGGGCCGGGCCTGCTCCTCCTGCACGCGCCCGGGAACACCTTCGTCCGCGACCTCGCGCCGGGGGAGCCGCTCCTCATCCAGCCGAGCGCCCTGCTCTACCGGGACGTGACCGTCCAGGCCCACCTGCACCTGGAGTACCCGCGCAACCTGAACGGGCGGGGCCTGGCCTCCCTGTTCGGCAACCGCTACAGCAACCGCAGCATCTGGGCGCGGCTGGTCGGACCCGGCCGGGTCGCCGTCCAGTCGGTGTACGAGCGCCCGGAGGACGCGCTGCCCATCGCCAGGCACTCCAGAGCCACCAGCCGCAACTGGTAACGTCCCGTGGGACGACCGGAACCCGGGGATTGCGGTCCGCGAACGACCCGCCGATGTCCGCAGTTCCCCCGGTTACCCCATAGACTTGGCGCGCATGGGCGAGGAGCCGGTGATTCGGCGTGCCCGCCCTCTCGCGAGCCAGAGAGACAGACCCAGGCTGAGCAAGCGCGTCGAACGCCGCGGCGAAGACAGTGCCCGATCAAGGAGACCTACCCCAGTGAAGACCGATGTCGAGGAGCTGACCCCCACGCGGGTCAAGCTCACCGTCGAGGTTCCGTTCGACGAGCTCAAGCCGAATCTCGACAAGGCGTACCAGGAGATCTCGCGCCAGGTGCGGATCAAGGGCTTCCGGCCCGGCAAGGTCCCCGCCCGGCTGATCGACCAGTACGTGGGCCGGGGCGCGGTCCTCCAGGAGGCCGTCAACGACGCCCTGCCCGAGCTCTACGGCCGCGCCGTCGAGGAGAAGGAGATCTTCGTCCTCGGCCAGCCGGACGTCGAGGTCACCGAGCTCGACGACAACGAGAAGTTCGCCTTCACCGCCGAGGTCGACATCCGGCCGAAGTTCGAGGTGCCGGACTACGACGGCCTGGAGGTCGTCGTCGAGGACGCCGAGGTCACCGACGAGAAGGTCGACGAGACCCTCGACAACCTGCGCGAGCGGTTCGCCTCGCTGACCACGGTCGAGCGCGCCGCCGAGGCCGGCGACTTCGCCACCATCGACATCGCCGCCGAGATCGACGGCGAGTCCGTCGAGGACGCCGCCACCTCCGGGTACTCCTACGAGGTCGGCAGCGAGGGCGCCATCGAGGGCCTCTCGGACGCCGTCACCGGCCTGTCCGCCGGCGAGTCCAAGACGTTCACCTCCAAGCTCGTCGGCGGCGAGCGCGCGGGCGAGGACGCCGAGATCACCGTGACCGTCCAGTCGGTCAAGGTGAAGGACCTGCCCGCGGCCGACGACGAGTTCGCCCAGCTGGCCTCCGAGTTCGACACCATCGACGAGCTGCGCGACGACGTCCGCACCCGGCTCGGCCGCCAGGTCAAGCTCCAGCAGCTGTCCGACGCCCGCGACAAGGCGCTGGAGGCCCTGCTGGAGAAGGTCGAGATCCCGCTGCCGGACGCCGTCGTCCAGCAGGAGGTCGACCGCCGCTACCAGCAGCTCGACCAGCAGCTGCAGATGGCGGGCATGACCAAGGAGGACTACCTCAAGGACGAGGAGAAGTCCGAGGAGGACTTCGACCAGGAGGTCAAGGACGCCGCGGCCCTGGCCGTCAAGGGCGGCTTCGTCCTCGACCAGCTCGCCGTCCAGGAGGAGCTGGGCGTCGAGAACGAGGAGCTCAGCGAGTACGTCGTCACCCAGGCGATGCAGATGGGCGTCGCGCCCCAGCAGCTCGCCCAGTACCTCACCGAGAACAACCAGCTCCCGGCGATCGTGTCCGAGGTGCTGCGCAGCAAGGCCCTGAACCTGATCGTCGAGCACGTGGTGCTCAAGACCGAGTCCGGTGAGACCCTCGACGTCGAGGCCATCCAGCGCGAGCTGAACGGCGGCGACACCGAGGACCTCGCCGAGGACGCGGTCGACGAGGCCCAGGAGATCGCCGACGCCGCCGCCGACGCGGACGCCGCCGACGAGGCCGACCGCGAGCAGGCCGAGGAGGCCGACGCCGCGGCCGAGGCCAAGGCCGACGCCGAGGAGAAGGACGGCAAGGACGCCTGAGCGCGCCCCTGACGCCCGAACCGCCCCGCAGCCCGTCCCTCGGACGGACTGCGGGGCGGTTCCGTCTCTACGGGACGGTCCGGCCTCCGGGCGGGGACCGGCGGTGTCCTACGCGATCAAGCCCGGTTCTCGCCATCGGTACGCCCCTGGCGAAAAGCAGGGGGCTCGGGCTTAGGCGGGGCCCGGGGCGCGTTAATGTCCAATCATCCGAACCGATTAAAGGACCGGAGGAACACCCGGTGAGCATGCCTCCGACTTTCGACGAGTCGTCCCGGATCCAGGCGCGGGTGGCCGAGGCGCCGCTGCTGCCCCTGGGCGACCAGCTCTTCCAGCGGCTGCTGCGCGAGCGGATCGTCTTCCTCGGCCAGCAGGTGGACGACGACATCGCCAACCGCATCTGCGCCGAGCTGCTGCTGCTGTCGGCCGAGGACGGCCGCCGCGACATCACGCTGTACATCAACTCGCCCGGCGGCTCGGTGACGGCCGGCATGGCGATCTACGACATCATGCAGTACGTCCCGAACGACATCGTGACGGTCGGGATGGGCCTGGCGGCGTCGATGGGGCAGTTCCTGCTCTGCGCCGGCACCACCGGCAAGCGCTACGCCCTGCCGCACGCGCGGATCATGATGCACCAGCCGTCCGGCGGGATCGGCGGCACCGCGTCCGACATCAAGATCCAGGCCGAGCAGATGCTGTACGTCAAGAAGACGCTCGCCGAGAAGATCGCTTCCCACACCGGCCAGCCGCTGGACCAGATCGAGCGCGACTCCGACCGGGACCGCTGGTTCACCGCCGAGGAGGCCAAGGACTACGGCTTCGTCGACCACGTGGTGCTCAGCGCCAACCAGGTGCCCTCCGAGGGCACGGTCAGCTGACGAATCATCCCGAAGCGGAGGCAAGGCAAGTGAGCGAACTGTACCGACCCCAGATCCAGGCGGGCGGTGGCGTGATGCCGGTGGACAACCGCTACATCATCCCGTCGTTCGTCGAGCGCACCACGTACGGGGTCAAGGAGATGAACCCGTACAACAAGCTCTTCGAGGAGCGGATCATCTTCCTCGGGGTGCAGATCGACGACGCCTCGGCGAACGACGTGATGGCGCAGCTCATCACGCTGGAGTCGATCGACCCCGACCGCGACATCAGCATCTACATCAACTCGCCCGGCGGCTCCTTCACCGCCATGACGGCGATCTACGACACGATGCAGTTCGTCAAGCCGGACATCCAGACGGTCTGCATCGGCCAGGCGGCCTCGGCCGCGGCGGTGCTGCTCGCCGCGGGCACCCCCGGCAAGCGGGCCGCGCTGCCGAACTCGCGGATCCTGATCCACCAGCCCGCGACCGAGGGCACCTACGGCCAGTCCTCCGACATCGAGATCCAGGCCCGCGAGATCATGCGGATCCGGGAGCAGCTGGAGGACATCCTGGCCACGCACTCCGGGCGGGACCTGGAGGAGGTCCGCCGGGACATCGAGCGGGACAAGATCCTCACGGCCCAGGAGGCCAAGGAGTACGGCCTGATCGACGACGTCTTCGTCAGCAGGAAGCGCAAAGCCGAGGTAGTGTCGTCCTGATAGACGGCGCTCACGGCGTCCCCTCGGGAGGGCGCGTTGGGCCCCCGCCCGGCCGGGATCGAACCGGGCGGGGGGCTTAACAACCCGCTTCGAGGCGGTAACGTCGAGTCCAGCGCCTGGAGCCTCCGGGACCAGACCGAGCCGCAGCGGATGGCCTCACAGGCCGCGGCCCCACGAAAAGGAGACAGTTGGGTGGCACGCATCGGCGACGGTGGTGACCTGCTCAAGTGCTCGTTCTGCGGGAAGAGCCAGAAGCAGGTCAAGAAGCTCATCGCGGGTCCGGGCGTGTACATCTGCGACGAGTGCATCGATCTCTGCAACGAGATCATCGAGGAGGAGCTCTCCGAGACCTCCGATCTCAAGTGGGACAGCCTGCCCAAGCCGCGGGAGATCTACGAGTTCCTGGACTCCTACGTGATCGGGCAGGAGACGGCCAAGAAGGCCCTCTCGGTGGCCGTCTACAACCACTACAAGCGGATCCAGTCCGGTGACACGGGCTCGGGCGACGGGGTCGAGCTGGGCAAGTCCAACATCCTGCTCCTCGGCCCGACCGGATCGGGCAAGACGCTGCTCGCGCAGACGCTCGCCAAACTCCTCAACGTCCCGTTCGCGATCGCGGACGCCACGGCGCTGACGGAGGCCGGGTACGTCGGCGAGGATGTCGAGAACATCCTGCTGAAACTGATCCAGGCGGCCGACTACGACGTCAAGAAGGCCGAGACCGGGATCATCTACATCGACGAGGTCGACAAGATCGCCCGCAAGAGCGAGAACCCGTCGATCACCAGGGACGTCTCGGGTGAGGGCGTCCAGCAGGCGCTGCTGAAGATCCTGGAGGGGACGACCGCGTCGGTCCCGCCGCAGGGCGGCCGCAAGCACCCGCACCAGGAGTTCATTCAGATCGACACCACCAACGTGCTGTTCATCTGCGGCGGCGCGTTCGCCGGCCTGGAGAAGATCGTCGAGTCCCGGGTCGGCAAGCAGGGCATGGGCTTCGGCGCGGTGATCCGCTCCAAGAACGACTTCGAGGAGTCGTCCGCCGTGCTCGGCGACGTGATGCCCGAGGACCTGCTGAAGTTCGGCATGATCCCCGAGTTCATCGGCCGCCTCCCGGTGATCACCAGCGTGCACAACCTGGACCGCGAGGCCCTGATCAACATCCTCACGGTCCCGAAGAACGCGCTGGTCCGCCAGTACCACCGGCTCTTCGAGCTGGACGGCGTCGACCTGGAGTTCACCGGCGACGCCCTGGAGGCCATCGCCGACCAGGCGATCCTGCGCGGCACCGGCGCCCGCGGCCTCCGCGCCATCATGGAGGAGGTCCTCCTCTCGGTGATGTACGAGGTCCCGTCCCGCCAGGACGTCGCCCGCGTCGTCATCACCCGCGAGGCCGTCCTGGAGCACGTCAACCCGACCCTCGTCCCGCGCGAACGCACCAAACGCGAACCCCGCGAAAAGAGCGCCTAGCAAGCGCCAGGACGCCCGCGAGAAGGCCCGCCGCCCCAGGGGACGGCGGGCCTTCCGGCGTCTGGGGGGCGGTGTCTCAGCCTTTCGAGGACTCGCCGAGGCCGGCTTCTCGGGCCATGACTATGGCCTGGGCGCGGTCGGCGACGTGGAGCTTCATGAAGATGTTGGAGACGTGGTTGCGGACGGTCTTGGTGGACAGGAAGAGCGCGGAGGCGATGTCGGCGTTGCCGCGGCCCTGCGCGATCAGCTCCAGGACCTCGCGTTCGCGCTCGGTGAGCTGGGGGAAGGCGTTCTGGCGGGGGTGCGGCATGCCCGCGAAGTAGGTCAGGACGCGCCGGGCGATCTCCGGGCCGTAGATGGCCTCGCCGGCGGCGACGGCCTTGACGGCGCGGGCGATCTCCTCGGCGCCGGACTCCTTCAGGAGG
>NZ_JAMZEA010000011.1 GCF_024172125.1 Actinomadura rupiterrae | reverse complement strand
CGCGGCGAAGCGGTCGGGGCGCCGTGCGGTCGGCGCGGCCGGACCGGCAGAGCGGTCGGCGGGGCGGGGCTGGCAGGGCGGTGGGGTGGGTGTGGGTGGGGCGCGAGCGGGGTGGAGGTTGGTTTCAGTGGGGTGTGGTGGGTTGGGGGGTTTCGGGGGTGGGGGTGCTGTCTGGGGGTTTGCGGGTCTGGCGGGTGCGGCGGCGCGGCTGCGGGGGTGGTGTGGGGTCGGGGGCGGGCCACACCGGGGAACGTCCGGACGAGCGCAGTACCGCTTCCCACGCGTCGCCGCGTCCGGCCTCGCGGACGGCCGACAGCGGCAGGTGCGGCACGCCCCAGTGCCACGCCGACACCAGCAGCTCGGGATCCTGCGGGCGGTAGTCGGCGCCGACCGCGCGCGCCAGGTCCCAGGCGTGCAGGTGCCATTCCACGCACGCCGCGCCCGCGTGGTCGCCGACGGTGTACTTGGTGCCCCGGTACACCAGGTGCGTGCGGTCCCACATGTCGGGCATCAGGTCGGCGTACGCGCCGGCCGACACCGTGAACGCCGTGATCCGCCCGCCGCCGGGCTCCGGCGGCAGCACCGCCAGCTCCGCCGCGTTCTGCCGGGCCTGCTGGCGGATCAGCACCGCCGCCGCCGCGTCCTGCGCGAACAGCTTCGCCAACCGGCTGTCCGGGGAGTCCTGCAGGTACTCCAGGTAGCTCTCGGCGACGCAGCGCAGGTGCCCGGCCAGGTCCATCACCTGCCACTCGGTGCAGGGGGTCGGAGCGGTCCAGTCGGTCACCCGCGCCGCCAGGTCGCGGATCGCCCGCACCCCGGCCTGATAGCACTCCAGGACCCGTTCCCGGTCCGGCGGCGTGCGCTCCACCTGCATTCCCCCCGCGTTCGCGAAAGCCCCCCGAGCTCCGGTGGCTGCCAGTTCCGGCCGGACCGCCCCGCCCCCCAGCGGTGGCCCCCGGCGCTCCCCGAGAGGGGAGGATGCCAAAGTTCGCTCTCCGGTGCCACTCCGCTCCGCTGTGTCGTCGGCTTAGTGCGTGTCAAAAGCTCACCTCGCCCCGTCCGGACGAGCGGCCCCGACGACCGGACGACCCGGGCGACCCGGGCGGCGAGCCCGCCCGGACGACCTGAGCGGAAATCCTCGCGGTCGGCCCGAGCGGAAAGCCTGCGCAGCGGATCTGAGCGCCGAGGCCCCCGCGCGTGTCGCGGCAGGCAGGGTGCCCGGGTCCGGTGCGTGGACGTGGCGTCAGGCCACGGCGGTGACACCCCGTCCCGCACGGTAGCTCAACCGGTGGGTCTCGCGGGCGGTCCGGAGCCGATCGATCTCGTCGGTCCACGGGCGGACGCTCCACCGGGCGCGGGCCTTGCGGGCGGCGATCTCGGCGGCGCGGCGGGCGGCGCCGTCCTGGCCCTCGGGCGCGTAGGTCTTCGGGCCCATCTCGACCCGCTCGGCGGCCTGCGCGGCCTCGATGGCGGCGGTCAGCGCGAGGTCGAACGCGACGTCCAGCGCCTTCACCTCGTCCGCCGGACGGCCCTCGGCCTGCGCGGCGCGCAGCGCGGCCTCGGCGGACGTGGCGTCGCCGAGCCGGTCGCGGTAGGTGCCGGCCAGACCGCGGTCGGCCTCCATCCGCGCGGCGACGTCCTTGCTGATGCGGCGACCCAGCGGCATGCGGTGCTCCTCGAACCTCGTGCTCGTACGCGTGCGCGTACGTCGTCATCCGTCGATCTTCGTGACCGGTCAGGGGCCAGCGTACGCTCGGGACACGCCGGTTGTGACCCCGGACACCCCGAATCCCGCCTTTACGCAGTAAGGTGAGCGGTGTCGCCGCCCGCGAGCAGGAGGGACCGTCCATGGTCCGGCAGCCGAGCATCAACGCCCAGCACCGCCCACCGCTCACCACCGACCGGATCATCGAGTCCGCGCTGCACATCATCGACGGCCAGGGCCTCGCCCGGCTCACCATGCGCCGGCTCGGCGACGCGCTGGAGGTCGAGGCGATGGCGATCTACCACCACCTCCCCCGCGGCAAGGAGCAGCTGCTCGACCACCTGGTCGCGCACGTCGGCGCGATGCCCGCCCCGGACCCCGGCGGCGCGGGCTGGCGGGAGAGCCTGATGGGCTGGGCGCGCGGCTACCGGGCCCGCCTGGTCGAGCACGCGGGCGTGCTGCCGCTGCTGGTCACCCACCGCAACCCGCCCGCGCTCGCCGAGACGGTCGCCTCGCTGCGCGAGCACCTGCGGCTCGGCGGCGTCCCCGAGCAGACCGCCGCCGTCGCCGCGCACACCCTGCTCGGCTACGTCATCGGACACGTCGCGCTGGAGGTCCGCGACACGCGGGGCGACCTGCGCGCCGAACCCGGTGAGCCCCCCGTCGACTGGGACGCCCGCTTCAACGCGGGCCTCGACCTGGTCCTGGCCGCCGTCAACCCCGGCTGACCTCGGCTGACCTCGCGGCGCTCAGTCCTCGACGACCAGCATCTCCAGGGTGCGGGGGCCGTGCGGCGGGCCGTCCCCGGGCGTGGCGACGGGAGGTCCGCTGATCCAGGCCTGCGGGACGTCCGGGTCGAGCCGCCGCACCGCCTCGGGCACCGAGCCCACGATCTGGTCGGCGTGCACGACGCACAGGTGCCGGTCCGGGACGAGCGTCAGCGCGCGGCGCCCCTGCGCGCGTCCGCCGTCCAGCACGACCGTGCCGGTCTGCGCCACCGCCGCCGCGCAGCCGGTCACCACGCCGTCCACGGCCGCCAGGGCCGGGACGTCCAGGACCGTCGAATCCGCCAGCGCCCGCACCCCGTCCAGGTCGGCGAGCCACCCGTACGGCAGGTCGGCCGGGACGACGATCCGCTTGGCCTCCCATCCCCACAGCACCGCCGCCACCGCCGTCGCCAGCTCGTCGCCGCCGACATGCCGGACGGCCACCCCGAGCGCCGCGACCCGCTCGGTGAACAGCGCCACCACATCCGCACGCGACGCCGCGTCCGGCCCGGTCAGCCGCGTCAGGTACCCGCGCGGCACCGCCACGTCCGCGCGCCGCCGCTCCCCGAGCGCCCCCCGCACCCCCGCCAACACCTCGTCCCGCCCACTCATCCGCCCCGCCCCCAGGACGCCCCGAAGCCGCACACACTCCCCCGACCCAGCACCTCGCTGCGCGCACTCCCCCGACCCGGCACCGCGTTGCACGCACTCCCCCGACCCGGCACCGCGTTGCACGGGCTTCCCTGGCCCGGCATCCGGCTGCGCGCACTCCGGCCCGGCGCTTCGCTGCGCGGGCTCTCACCGCGCGGCGCCTCGTCCCGCCCACTCATTTGGTGCTCCGGCGGGAGGGGGCGCGGCGGCGCCACCAGGCTCGGAAGGGCTCGGCGGGGGGTGCGGTGAGGTCGCGGGCCTCGGTCCAGCGGCCCAGCAGGCCGGGGAGCCGCCGGATCCGGCCGCCGCGCGACAGCAGCCGCGCCCACCGGGCGCCGCTTCCGGTCGCCGTCTCGAAGCGGCGCGCGTCGGCCATCGTCCAGGCGACGCCGCGCATCACCGCCAGCTCCGGTGTCGGGACGGGCCGGTGCCGCCGCGCGTCCACCACCTCGCCCCGCAGGTGCACCAGCAGGCCGGGGATGTCGATCTTCACCGGGCAGACGTCCGCGCACGCCCCGCACAGGGTGGACGCGAACGGCAGCGACGCCTCGGGAGCGCGGTCCACGCCGCGCGCCAGCGGCGTCCAGACCGCGCCGATCGGCCCGGACCGGCCCGTCCCGCGCGGGTCGAAGGGGCGCTCCCCCACCCGCTCGTAGACCGGGCACACTGCCGAGCAGGCACCGCAGCCGATGCAGCGCAACGCCTCGCGGCCGACCTCGTCGGCGAGGATCCGGGCGCGGCCGTTGTCGACCAGCACGACGTGCACCTCGCCCGGGCCGTCCCCCGGGACGGCGCCGGACCACGCCGACACCTGCGGGCTGAGCCGGTCGCCGCGCCCCGCGCGCGGCAGGAGCTGGAGCAAAACCTCCATGTCCTCCCATTCGGGGACGACCCGGTCCAACCCGGCGACGCACACCAGCGTCTCCGGCAGTGTCAGGCACGCGCGGGCCGCGCCGTCCGCCTCCAGCAGCAGGACGGTCCCGGAGTCGGCGACCAGGAAGTCGGCCCCGGTGACGGCGACGCGCGCCGCCCGCACCCGGTCGCGCCCCTCCGGCCCGGACGCGTCGAGCACCGCCAGACCGCGTGCGGCGAGCGAACCGGCCAGCCCGGTCTCGCGCAGGACGGGCCCGTCGGCGACCGCGACCTCGCCGTCCCCCGCGTCCCGGACGAGCGAGGCGACGATCCGGCGCGCGGCGGACGCGTCGCGCGCCCAGTGCACCGTCCCGCCCGCGTCCGCGACGGCCTGCTCGAAGGTCTCCAGGTGGACGTCCAGGTCCAGCAGCGCCCGGTCGCGGATGGCCGCGCCCGCCGCCCGCAGCGCCTCCCAGTCGGGCAGCTCGGAGACCGCCGCCGCCGTCCGCTCGCGCGCCGCGGCGGCCGACTCGGCCAGTTCGTGCCGCGCGCCGGCGTCCGCCAGTGCCTCCCGTGCCGCCTCGGCGAACCGCGGAACGACCGGTTTGCCTTCAGCTCTGCGCCGCCGCGCCGCGCTCCCCTGCTGGCCGTTCACCAGCCCCAGCAGCGCCCCGATACCGAACCCCGCGTGCGGATCAGGGCCGCCCGCAGCGGAAGTCACGAGCCCTCCCCTGCGAGCACGCCGGCCCCGGCGAGGGCCATGCCCGCGACGGGGATCATGAAGGGTCCCCGGTGGAGGCGAGGATCTCGGCGAGGTGGGCGGTGCGGACCCCGGCGCGGAGCCGGGACAGGGCGCCGCCGATGTGGGCCAGGCAGGCGTTGTCCAGGGCGCACACGACGTCCGCGCCCGTGTCGCGGACGTGCCGGACCTTGTCGGCGACCATCGCGACCGACACGTCCGCGTTCTTGACCGCGAACGCGCCGCCGAACCCGCAGCACTCCTCGCCGGCCGGCAGCTCGACCAGCTCAAGATCCTTCACCGCGCGCAGCAGCCGCAGCGGGCGGTCCCCGACGCGCAGCGCCCTGGCGGCGTGGCAGGTCGGCTGGTAGGTGACCCGGTGCGGGAACCGCGCGCCGACGTCGGTCACGCCCAGGACGTCCACCAGGAACTCGGTCAGCTCGTAGACCTCCAGGCCGGCGGCGGCGCGTTCGAGCCCGGGGTCCCCGGCGGCGCGGGCGATGCTCCGGTAGGACGACCGGACCGCCGCCGCGCAGGACGCCGACGGCGTCACGACCGTCCCCCCGGCCCCGGCGAAGACCCCGGCGAACCGCCGCGCGAGGCCCGCCGCCTCGCGCCGGTAGCCGGTCGTCCAGTGCAGCTGGCCGCAGCAGGTCTGGTCGGCCGGGAACACCACCTCGTGGCCCAGCCGCTCCAGCAGGGACGTCACCGCGCGCCCGGTGCCCGGGAACATCGCGTCGTCGACGCAGGCGACGAACAGCGCCACGCGCATCGGGCCTCACCTCCCCACGGCTCGGGCCCCGCCCCAAGGGGCAATCGTAGGGCTCAGGCCCCCGCCCACCGGGGCGGAACGATCGCTTTGGCGGAACCGGACGCGCGGCCGGTGCCGGACAGCGCACCGGACGAACCGGGGAAATTTACGCATCGGACGGCGTGTTGTGCTGTTGTCGTGACCTTTGCGCGGGCACGCTGATCACCTGCACCCGAGGGTGAGGCGGACCACACGCGAACGGTACGGAGGTACCACCGGACAATCGTCCCATCGGGCTATGGCAGCCCGGGGTCGAACCGTTCCACACTCGGATGCGTCGTAAAGAACAAGCACCACTCATCGAGCACCTGAGACCGGAGGCACGCCGATGTGCCCACACCAGCCGCACTGTCCCACCTCCGAAGGACCCGACCGCGACGCCGCGCGGACCGTGGCCTCCCACCCCGAGCAGGGGTGGAGCCTGCTGTGCAACGGCATCGTGATCTTCGAGGACACCGGTGAACTGCTCCCCGACGGGGAGGTCGTCGACCCGCACCGCCCGACCGATCTCGGTCTCGGCGCGGTGGCCTGACCAGTCTCGTACGGGGGACTAGTCCGAACGGGTGATCTTTCCGGGGGCGGCAGCACCCCACCGGACCCTCCGGCCACCCACCGGAGGCAGGGAACGGAAGAAGAACGAGCCCCGGCCGAGCCGCCGGGGCTCAACGCTGTCCAGCCCCGTCCAGGACCGGATCCGGCCACGCCTCCGTCCCCGAGCACGCGAAGCCAGCTCAGGCAGGCAAGCCCCGAGCAGGCATGCGAGGCCGACTCAGGCCGGTGAGGCCAGGACAGGCACGCCAGACCGGATAGGACGCGGCAAGCGCGTAAAGCCCGCTCAGGCGCGTCGAGCCGGATCAGGCATGTGAGGCCGACTCAGGCCCCTGGGCCCGTGGCGCCGGGTGGGGCCCGTGGCGCCGGGTCAGGCGCGGCCGATCCAGTGGCGGAGCCAGGTCTCCACCGCGATGCCGACGGCGGCGGGGTTCTTGTTCAGGTCGTGCCGCTCCCCCGGCAGGACGACCACGTCGATGCCGTCGGAGGGCTCCGGGACGCCGAACGGGTCGCGGTCGCCGTTCACCACCAGCGTCGGCATCCGCGCGGCGCGCAGCTCGCCCTCCCGCGACTTCTCCGGCTTCCCCGGCGGATGCAGCGGGAACGCCAGCGCCACCACACCCGACGCGCCCGCGTCCCGGGCCGTCCGGCACGCCACCCGCGCGCCGTTGCTGCGCCCGCCCTGCACCAGCGGGACGTCCCCGAACCGGTCGCGCAGCAGCTTGACGACCTCCAGCCACGCCTCGTCCTGCTTCTCGATCACGCCGGGCGCGCGCCGGCCCGCCTTGCGGAACGGCTGCTGCACCCGCGCCACCGCGCCGCCGAGCTCCAGCGCCGCCTCCCGGGCGGCCAGCAGGTCCGGCGCGTCCAGCCCGCCGTTCGAGCCGTGCGTCAGCACCATCAGGAACGCGGCCCCGTCCGCCGCGCGGGGATCGTCCACCGTCACCTCGGCGGGCCCGTGCGCCGTCAAGATCTCCATGTTGCTCACCGTAGCGCACCGGCCCCCCGGCGTGACCACGGCCGTCCCTCCTGTTACAGACTGTGGCCATGAAGACGATGACCAAGGACGAATGGCACGCGTTCGTCACCGAGGGCACCCGCACCGGCAAGGTCGCGGTCACCCGCAAGAACGGCGCCCCGCACGTCACGCCCGTCTGGTTCGTGCTGGACGGCGACGACCTGCTGTTCAACACCGCCCTGGAGGGCGTCAAGGGCCGCGCGCTCGCCCGCGACCCGCGGGTGTCGATCGCCGTGGACGACCAGGAACCGCCCTTCTCGTTCGTGATGATCGACGGCAAGGCCGAGATCATCACCGACATGGACGAGATGCTGCGCTGGGCCGTCGCCATCGGCGCCCGCTACATGGGCAAGGAGAAGGGCGAGGAGTTCGGCAAGCGCAACGCCGTCCCCTCCGAGTGCCTGGTACGCGTCCACGTCACCAAGGTCGTCGCCCAAAGCGACCTAACCGCCTAACCCACCCACCAGGCCAAACCCGGGCTCCCGCCGAGCCCGGCCCCTCAACCACGCCAGGCCACCAGGCGCACCCTGCGCGTCAACCGCGCCCTCGGAGTCCGAGGCGTTGTGACCGTCAGGCGCACGCGGGAGGTCACTGGCGCCCGGGACGTCAGGCATGCCCTGCGCGTCGGGTGCGCCCCAAACGTCAAGCACGCAGGGGGCATCTAGCGCGCCCTGCGCGTCCTGGACGTCAGGCGTGGCCTGTGGGTTGGGGGTGCTTGGGGTGTTGGGTGTGGGCTCGGGGGGGGCGGGGCTTGCGGGGGTGTTAGGTGGGGGCTAGGGGTCGGGCCAGGTGGGGGGGAGGGAGGCGGTGGGGCCCATGGCGAGGCGTAGGCGTTCGGCGAAGCTTTCGTGGAGCAGGGGGCCCCAGGTGTAGTCGGAGGGCACTCGGACGGCGCGTCCGATCACCTCGTGGGACTCGCCGGGACGGCGGTCGGCGGCTTCGGCCGCGTAGCGGACGCCCAGTAGGGCGTACATGTGGTCCAGTGCGCCGAACGCCTCGCCGGCCAGCGCGGGCAGCGAGCCCTCGGCGACCGACTGCTCCAGCAGCGGCTCCCACCACAGTTCGGCCTGGTCGTCGCCGTCGTCGGAGCCGAACTCGCGCCGCAGCCGCGCCCGCACCTGCGCGGCGGTCGCCGGGTCGGTCAGCCCGCGCCGCCAGGCCTCGCGGGCCTCGCCGTCGCGGCCGCGCAGCGGCAGGGTGCGGGCCAGCAGCTCGGTCGCCAGGGGGCCGACCTCGCTGTCGGTGGGTTCCCCGGCGGCGCCCAGCGCGGCGCCGAACGCGCCGATCGCCTGGTCCAGGCAGGCGATGCCGAGCGCGACGGCGAGCCGGGAGTGCGCGTGCGGCGCGGACTCTCGATCTATCAGCTTCAGGCCGGCTGTCAGCGCCCGCTGCGCGCGGGCGGGCTCGCCGCGCTCCAGCAGCCGCTGCGCCAGGTCGTGCGCGGCGAGCGGGCCGTACTCGCGGTCGCCGGTCGCGACGGTCTCCTCCCAGTGCGCGCGGGCGCGGTCGAAGTCGCCCGCGTCGTCGGCGAGCCGGGCGAGCGCCAGGTGCGCGGGCGGCAGGTAGGACGGGTTGCCGAAGTCGACCACCAGGCGCCAGGCGGGTTCGGCCTCGTCCTGCTCCCCCGCGCGCTCGTGGGTGAGCGCAAGGTGGTAGGCGGCGCGCGCGCCGTATTCGGCGTCGCCGGTGGCGATCGCGGCGCGGTCGGCTTCGCGGGCCCCGGCCACGTCGCCCGCGTCGTCCAGCACGACCGCGAGGCCGAGCGCGGCGCGGGCCCGCAGCGGGGTGTCGCCGAGCGCCAGCACCTCCCCGAACAGCTCCGCCGCGCGGTCGGACTCGCCCTGCTCGGCCAGCCGCCGCGCCTCCTTGCACAGCTCCGCCGCGCGCGCGTCCGGGGCGAGTGTTTGGGGTGTGGGGGTCGGGCGGGCGGCGGGGGTGCCGGTCGCGGTGTCGGTGGACGGCTCGGGCGGCGGGCCGGGGCTGTCGCTCATGATCGTCTACTGCCCTCTGGGGACGGGGGTTCGGCGGACCGAGCCTAGCGATCCGGCCGCCCGGCGTCCCGCCCCGACACACCCGGACTTGATCATGTGCCCGGCCCGTCGCCTTTACAAAGTAGATCACTCCCCCGGACGAGCGAGGGCCCGCCCCGGAACCGACCGGGACGGGCCCTCGGGCAGCACGGGCGGGTCAGTCCTCGAACGCCTCCGGCGGCGGGCAGGAGCAGACCAGGTTGCGGTCGCCGTAGGCCTGGTCGATCCGGCGGACGGGCGGCCAGTACTTGCCCTCGCGCAGCGACGGCAGCGGGTAGGCGGCCTGCTCGCGCGTGTAGGCGTGCTTCCAGTCCTCGGTGACCAGCGCGTCGGCGGTGTGCGGCGCGTTCTTCAGCGGGTTGTCCTCGGCGTCGAACGTGCCGTCCGCGACGGCCTGGATCTCCCGGCGGATCTCCACCATGGCGTCCACGAACCGGTCGAGCTCGGCGAGGTCCTCGCTCTCGGTCGGCTCGATCATCAGCGTCCCGGCGACCGGGAACGCCAGCGTCGGGGCGTGGAAGCCGTAGTCGATCAGCCGCTTGGCGACGTCCTCGGCGGTGATCCCGGTGTCCTTGGTGATCTTCCGCAGGTCGGCGATGCACTCGTGCGCGACCAGCCCGTCCCGGCCCGTGTAGAGGATCGGGAAGTGCGGGGCCAGCTTGGCCGCCAGGTAGTTCGCGGCGATGATCGCGCCCTCGGTCGCGGCGCGCAGCCCGTCCGGGCCCATCATGGCGATGTAGGCCCAGGAGATCGGCAGGATGCCCGCCGAGCCCCACGGCGCCGCCGAGATCGGCCCGACGCCGGTGTCCTGCGGGCCGGCCTCGGCGCGCAGCGGGTGGGACGGCAGGAACGGCGCCAGGTGCTCGCGGACGCCGACCGGGCCGACGCCCGGGCCGCCGCCGCCGTGCGGGATGCAGAAGGTCTTGTGCAGGTTCAGGTGGGACACGTCCGAGCCGAACTCGCCGGGACGGGCGAGCCCGACCAGCGCGTTCAGGTTCGCGCCGTCCACGTAGACCTGGCCGCCGGCGTCGTGCACGGCCTTGCAGACGTCGGTGATGGTCTCCTCGAACACGCCGTGCGTGGACGGGTAGGTCACCATGATCGCGGCGAGCGCGCCGCCGTGCTTGTCGATCTTGGCATGCAGGTCGTCCACGTCGATGTTGCCGCCGTCGTCGCACTTGACGACCACGACCTTCATCCCGGCCATCACCGCGGACGCGGCGTTGGTGCCGTGCGCCGAGGACGGGATCAGGCAGATGTTGCGGTGGCTCTCCCCGCGCGACTCGTGGTACCCGCGGATGGCCAGCAGCCCGGCCAGCTCGCCCTGCGACCCGGCGTTCGGCTGCACCGACACCTTCGCATAGCCGGTGATCTCGGCCAGCCAGTCCTCCAGCTCGCCGATCAGCTCGACGTACCCGGCGGCCTGGTCGAGCGGCGCGAAGGGGTGGATGTTGGCGAACTCCGGCCAGGTGACCGGCTCCATCTCGGTCGTGGCGTTCAGCTTCATCGTGCAGGAGCCGAGCGGGATCATCGACCGGTCGAGCGCGATGTCCTTGTCCTGGAGGCGGCGCAGGTAGCGCAGCATCGCGGTCTCGGAGCGGTGCGCGTGGAACACCGGGTGGGTCAGGTACGGGGTCTCGCGGCGGACGGCGTCCAGCGCGTCCCCGGCCGGGCCCTCCTCGACGCCCTCGACGCCGAACGCCCGCCACACGGCGGCGACGTGCTCGTCGGTGGTGGTCTCGTCGCAGGCGATGCCGACGTGGTCGGCGTCGGCGAGGCGCAGGTTCACGCCCTGCTCGCGCGCGGCGGCGACGATCTGGGCGGCGCGGCCCGGCACGTTCACGAACACGGTGTCGAAGAAGTGCTCGTGGACGACCTCGACACCACCCGCGCGCAGCCCCGCGGCCAGGCGCAGCGCGTGCCCGTGCGCGCGCTGGGCGATCGCGGCCAGCCCCTCGGGGCCGTGGTAGACCGCGTACATGCTGGCCATGACGGCCAGCAGGACCTGCGCGGTGCAGATGTTGCTGGTGGCCTTCTCGCGCCGGATGTGCTGCTCGCGGGTCTGCAGCGCCAGCCGGTAGGCGGGCTTGCCGTCGATGTCGACCGACACGCCGACCAGGCGGCCCGGCAGCTGCCGCTGGATGCCCTCGCGGACGGCCATGTACCCGGCGTGCGGGCCGCCGAAGCCGAACGGGACGCCGAACCGCTGCGCCGACCCGACCACGATGTCCGCGCCGCTCTCCCCCGGCGGGCGCAGCAGGGTCAGGGCGAGCAGGTCGGCGGCAACGACGGCCTGCATGTCGCGCGCGTGCGCCGCGTCCACCAGCGGGCCGAGGTCGCGCACGACGCCGGACGCGCCGGGGTACTGCACCAGCACGCCGAAGAAGTCGCCCTCGGGCAGCCCGTCCGACAGGTCGGCGGTGACGACCTCGATGCCCAGCGGGACGGCCCGGGTCCGGATCACTTCGATCGTCTGCGGCAGCGCGTCGGCGTCCACCAGGAAGGCGCCCGGCTCCTTGCGCTTGCCGGCCCGGTGAGCCAGCGCCATCGCCTCGGCGGCGGCGGTGCCCTCGTCCAGCATGGAGGCGTTGGCGACCGGCAGCCCGCTCAGGTCGGAGACCACGGTCTGGAAGTTCAGCAGCGCCTCCAGCCGGCCCTGCGAGATCTCCGGCTGGTACGGGGTGTAGGCGGTGTACCAGCCCGGGTTCTCCATCACGTTGCGCAGGATCACGCCCGGCGTGTGGGTGCCGTGGTAGCCGAGCCCGATCATGGACGTCAGCACGGTGTTCTTGTCGGCCAGCTCGCGCAGCCGCGCCAGGGCGGCGGGCTCGGACAGCGCGGGCGGCAGCGCCAGCGCGCGGGTCGTGCGGATCGCCGCGGGGACCGCCTGGTCGATCAGGGCCTCGGCGCCGGAGTAGCCGATGGCCGCGAGCATCCGGGACCGCTCGTCGCCGGCCGGGCCGATGTGCCGGTCGGCGAACGCCGACCGCGGGGTCTGTGGCGAGGCCACGGGAGCGTAGTACTGGGCGGTCATTGGGGAGAGCCTCCTGGGCTGCGAAAGCGGTCGCTCAGGGCGTCCCCGGCCGGCGGCCGGTGACACGGTCTCCCCCTCTGTCGTGGCACCTGAGAGCTTCCCCCGCACGCGGGCGCGCGGGATTTCCCCTTCGGTGAGGCGGCCCGTTCCCGTCGCCGGGGACGCGCGCGCCTGCTTTCCAGAGGTGCCTCGTCTGAGCGGTCCTTTTGCCTGAGAGGTTCCGGGGAGGGTTGCCCCTTCGGCGTCCCACGCTGGCGGCGTGGAATCTCTCCCGCACAGGGTCAGCGGCGTTTCCTTCTGGGAACTCTATCCAACACGGGGCACGATCGAACGCGGCGGCCCCGGCCCGAACACGTCCGCGGCCCAGGCGGGGCGCGGCCGCCCGTCCCGGAGCCCCGTCCGGGCCCGTCGGCGTGGCGCGGCGCCCCCTCCCGCGCCCGGCGCGCCGGAGAAAGTACGATATTCGCAGCTCACGGTCAGGGGGCCAGGCAACCGCGGGGGCGGAGGGCGACGACGGAACGGCGGTGCGGCTTGACGCGGACCCAGGACGGTGCGGCGCGGTCCGGCCATGCCCGGACCGGGACCGCCGCCGCCCCGGCCGAACCGCCGCCCGACGTGCAGGACGGCGAGGAGGACGCCGCCAAGCCCGCCGTCCCGGTCGAGGAGCCGCCCTGGCCGGTGCGGATCCGCCGCTCCAGCGACGCGATCCGCTTCCTCACCTCGCTGGTCGGCCTCGCCGCCGTCATGCTGCTGGTGACCATCGCCCAGCAGACCACGCACGGCCTGCAGACCGACATCGTCGAGGGCACCGCGCACGCGCCCCGCTGGCTGCTGTCGCTGGCGACGCTGGCGTCCAGCTTCGGCGTGCTGGCCGTCCCGGTCGCGTTCTCGGTCGAACGGCTGTTCCACCGGGACGGCACCCGCGTGGCGATCGCGGTGCTCGCCGCGATGATCACCTTCGGGCTGACCGTCGCGGTGGACGACTGGGTCGTCCCGGCCGCGCCGAACGGCCTGCTGGACGCGCTGATCTGGGGCAGCTCGGGCACCGCCGTGGTGCACACCGACATCGCGCCCGTGATCGCGTTCGTCGCCGCCGTCGGGATGGCGGGCCGCACCCGCTGGCAGTTCGCCGCCTGGACGATGATCGGCCTGGCCGCGCTCACCGGCCTCACCGCGTCCTATGCCTCGGTGTCGGCGCTGGCCGCCACCTACTTCCTCGGCGAGGCGATCGGCCACGGCACCCTGTACGCGGTCGGCACGCCGAACCCGCGCCCGCCCGGCACGGCCGTCGTCGCGGCGCTCGCGCGGCTCGGGCTGCAACCGGTCGCCGCGCGGTGGCTCAGCACCGGCGCCGACGAGCCGCGCCGGTACGCGGTGGCGGTCGCGCCCGGCCCGGACGGCGTGCCGCGCGACGGCGCGGGACGTCCGCTCCCCCGCGGCCGCTGGCAGCTCCAGGTGAACGTCCTCGACCGCGACCAGCAGACCGCCGGGCTGGTGTACCGGCTGTGGCGGCTGGTGCGGCTGCGCGCGGGCAGCGGCCGCCGCCCGCTGCGCTCGCTGCGGCGCGCCCTGGAGCTGGAGTCGCTGATGGCCTACGCGGCGTCCGCGGCGGACGTGCGCACCCCGCGCCTCACCGGCACCTGCGAGGTCGGCACCGAGGCGGCGCTGCTCGCCTACGAGAACGTCCCCGGGCGGCGCCTGGACGAGCTGGCCGACGAGGAGATCGACGACGCGCTCCTCACCGACGTCTGGCACCAGTTCGCCCGCCTCCAGTCCGCGCGGCTCGCCCACCGCCTGCTGGAGGGCCACGCCATCCTCGTCAGCGACCCCGCTCCCGCCGAGCCGGCCGACGACACCGAAAGCGCCCCGGACAAGACGTCGGACGATCCGGACGGATCGGCCGACGTGCCGGACGGCGAGGAGCGGGCCGCGGAGGGCGGGGAGCGGCTCGCGCACCTGGTGGACCTGGGCGTCGGGGAGACCGCGGCGGGCGACCTGGCGCTGCGCCTGGACCGTGCCCAGCTGCTCACCACCCTCGCCCTGCGCGTCGGCGCCGAACGGGCCGTCGCGACCGCCGCGCCCGTGCTGGGCGAGGCCGCGCTCGCCGCCGCCGTCCCGCTGCTGCAGCGGGTCGCCCTGACGCGGGCGACACGCACCGCGCTGCGGCACGACCGGCACCTGCTGACCCGCATCCGCGAGCAGATCCTGAAGCTGGAGCCCGAGGCCGAGACCGAGCCCGTCCGGCTCGAACGCTTCCGGCCGCGGACGATCGTCAGCATCGTCGCGCTCACCTTCGCCGCCTATATCGTCATCCCGCAGCTGACCAGCGTGGACCTCGGCCGGCTGTTCGCGCGGGCGAACTGGTGGTGGGCCGGGCTCGGCACCGCCGCGTCCGCCGTCACCTACCTCGCGGCGGCGCTGATGCTGATCGGGTTCGTCCCGGAGCGGCTGCGGCTGTGGCGGACGGTCCTGGTCCAGGTGGCCGCCTCGTTCGTCAAGCTGGTCGCGCCCGCCGCCGTCACCGGCGTCGCGCTCAACACGCGCTACCTGCAGAAGTCCGGGATCCGGTCGGGCCCGGCGGTGGCCAGCGTCGGCGCGTCCCAGCTGATGGGCATGGTCGTGCACATCCTGATGCTGGTGGTGTTCGGCTTCATCACCGGGTCGACGCAGACCGCCACCCGCGACCTCGCGCCGTCCCGGACGATCGTGATCGTGCTGCTGATGCTGGCGATCCCGGTCGCGGTGGCGCTGGTCATCCCGCGCGTCCGGCGGCTGGTGACCACCCGGCTGCGGTCGATGTTCTCCGGCGTGCTGCCGCGGCTGGTGGACGTCCTGCAGTCGCCGCGCAAGCTGGCCACCAGCCTCGGCGGCACGCTGCTGCTGACCGCCGGGTTCGTGGTCTGCCTGGACGCCTCGGTCCGCGCGTTCGGCGGCGACCTGCCCTGGACGGCCGTGGTCGTGGTGTTCCTGACCGGCAACGCGCTCGGCTCGGCCGCGCCGACACCGGGCGGGCTGGGCGCGGTCGAGGGGGCGCTGACGCTGGCGCTGACGATCTCCGGGCTGGCCGCCGAGACCGCGACCTCGGCGGTGCTGCTGTTCCGCCTGCTGACCTTCTGGCTGCCGGTGCTCCCTGGCTGGGCCGCCTTCACCTACCTCCAGCGCAAGGAAGCCATCTGAGGCGACCTGCGAGGCTCCGGGGGTTCGTGGTTCTGGGGGTTCCGGGGTCTTGGGGGTGCTCGGGGGACGAGGCGTAGGCGGGGGCTTCTGCTGCGGGAGGTCAGCCGGTGCGGCGGGCGCGGCGGCGGTGGGCCAGTTCGTCGTGGGGGTGGGAGTCGCCGTCCTCGCCGGTGTCGGCGCGTTCGGCGGGCAGCTCCGCCAGGCTGCCCTCCACCTCCTGCCACACCCGACCGAGCGCGATGCCGAACACGCCCTGCCCGCCCTGGAGCAGGTCGACGACCTCGTCGGCGGAGGTGCACTCGTAGACGCTGACGCCGTCGCTCATCAGGGTGATCTGGGCGAGGTCCTCGACGCCGCGGTCGCGCAGGTGGTTCACCGCCGTGCGGATCTGCTGGAGCGAGACCCCGGTGTCCAGGAGCCGCTTGACGACCTTCAGCACCAGGATGTCGCGGAACCCGTACAGCCGCTGGCTGCCCGAGCCCTGCGCGGCCCGCACGCTCGGGGTGACCAGGCCGGTGCGCGCCCAGTAGTCGAGCTGGCGGTAGGTGATCCCGGCGGCGGAGCACGCCGTGGGGCCCCGGTAGCCCACGTCCTCCGGCGGCGCCGAGACCCGGGTGTCGAAGAGCAGTCCCTGCTCTCCGGCGCGCTGGGACGCCATGCGCCTGTCAGGGGTCGCCTTGCCCTCGCCGCTGCTCACCGCCACGCGGACCTCCGGCTTCTATCAGCCCGTAACGTTTCGTCAAGGGGGTTTGACGAATGACACCACGGGTGTTCCACCAGCACGGTAGGTGCCGGTCAGGGTGTGGTCAACGTTCGTCGTCGGCGCGTCGCCTACCCGGATGAACCGGTTTCACGTGGGCAAACTGCGCACCTCCGCACTCATGGAACTCCTACCCATGTCCCCCCGGTGCGGAAACGGGCGGGAGCGGCGGGCCCGCGGGGGTCCGGGCGGCGGCGTGACCTCGCACGTCACCCAGGGTGATCACCGTCCGTGGCGGCACGGTACGGCTACCGTGCGTGACCGGCCGACGTGACCGACGCGCGCCCCGAGCGGTGCGGCCGCCGGGCGCGGGCGGGACGGTCAGCCGGCGCGGCCGAAGTCCTCGGGGGTGATGGTGTCGAGGAACTCGCGGAACTTCTCCACCTCGTCCTCCTGCTCGTCGGGGATCGCCACGCCGGCCTCTTCGAGGATGTCCTCGGCGGCGAAGATCGTCGCGCCGGTGCGCAGCGCGAGCGCGATCGAGTCCGACGGGCGGGCGCTGACCTCGACCCCGTTGGAGAAGACCAGGTCGGCGAAGAAGATCCCGTCGCGCAGCGCGGTGATGTTCACCGTCCTCAGCTGCACGCTCAGCGCGTCCAGGACGTCCCGGAACAGGTCGTGGGTGAGCGGACGGGCCGGCAGCACCCCCTGCTGGGCGAAGGCGATCGCGGTCGCTTCGACCGCCCCGATCCAGATGGGCAGGTACCGGTCGCCCTCGGTCTCCTTCAACAGGACGATCGGCTGATTGGAGGGCATCTCGACCCGGACGCCGACGACCTCCATCTGCTTCACTGCGGCTCCCTGCTGGTCCTCGCGGCCTCGGTCTGGTCTCGTCCGGACCGGCTGCCCGCCGACCCCTGTAGCCAACGTACACCCGGGCCGTGCCGACATGACCGGGCGGCAGGCGGGCAAATCACGCCGCACCGGGCCCGCCGCCCGTGCCGGGCGGCGTTCCGGTGGGGCGCGGCCGGGATCACGGGTCCAGGCTCTCCCGCAGGCCCGCCGACACCAGGGCGGCGTGCAGCCGGACCGAGAGCTCGGCGATCTCCCGCGCGGTGCGGGACGCCTCCTCGTGCGCGCCGGGGCTGCGGCGGCGCAGCTGCGGGGCGACGAGCTGCTCGATCAGCCCGACCTGGCGGTCGGCGGCGGCCTTCACCGCGCGCAGGTTCCGGGCCTCGAAGCCGAACGCGCCGAGCGCGGCGGCCGCGCGGGCCACGGCCAGGGCGTCGGCGTCGTAGTGGGTGCCGGCCCGGCGGACGAGCCCGTACTCCTCCAGCTGGGCCAGCAGCGCCTCGGTGATGGACGCCCCGTCGATCAGCTGGCGGCGGGTCAGCCGGACGTCGGCGCCGGACTCGGCGCCCGCGTCGGCCGCGACCAGCGTGCGGGGACGGCGCGCACCGTCCGCACCGCGCCCGTCTCCGGGCCGTCCGTCTCCGGGCCGTCCGTCTCCGGCGCGTCCATCGCCCGGACGCCCTTCTGGTACCCGCTTCTCGGCCCCGGCCCGCTCGGCGGCGGCGTGGCCGTCGGCGGCGCGGGCGACGGGGCCGTCCGATGCGCGGGCGACGAGGAGGCCGTCGGAACCGCGTTCGGCCGCCGCGTCACCCGAACGAGGTTCGGGGGCCGCCGCGCGGCGGGCGCCCAGCGGCGGCGGGGACTCGCCTCGGTCGAGCGCCTGCAGGTGCTGCCGGATGACCCGCAGCGGCAGGTAGTGGTCGCGCTGCGCGGTCAGCACGAACCGCAGCCGCGCCACGTCGGCGTCGCCGAACTTGCGGTACCCCGACGGGCTGCGCTGCGGTTCGACCAGCCCCTCCGCCTCCAGGAACCTGATCTTGGAGATCGTGATGTCCGGGAACTCGGCCCGGAGCAGCCCGAGGACGTCCCCGATCGTCATCAGGGACCGGGCGGCCTGCGCGCTCATCGCCCTCCCAAATCTCGCCGCCTCCCGCCTGGCGTTCCACCTGACCCGCGCGTGCGCCGCCCGCCGCGCGGGCGGGGCGCACCGGCTCCCCCGGCGTCCCGGCGCGGGCGGCCGCCCGCGCCAGGCCGCTCAGCCGTGCTGCGGGTTGGTCAGGAACACCAGCCGGAACTTGCCGATCTGCACCTCGTCGCCGCCGGACAGGCCGGCCTGGTCGATCCGCTGCCGGTTGACGTAGGTGCCGTTCAGGCTGCCCACGTCGCGCACCGAGAAGCCGCCGCCGTGCCGGGCGAACTCGGCGTGCTGGCGGGACACGGTGATGTCGTCGAGGAAGATGTCGCTCTCCGGGTGGCGGCCGGCGGAGGTGCGGTCCTTGTCGAGCAGGAAGCGGCTGCCGGCGTTGGGCCCGCGCTCCACCACCAGCAGCGCGGTGCCGGCGGGCAGCGCCTCCACCGCGACCTGGGACGCGGCGGGCGGCCCCGGTTCCCCGGCGGCGTCCTCCAGCGCCTCGAAGCCGCCGATGGAGATCGTCGAGGTCGACTCGCCCGGGGACTCCCGGGGAGGCGGGGCCTGCTGGCCGCTCCGGGTCAGCGGAGTGCCGCAGTTCGAGCAGAAGCGGGCATCATCCGGGTTGGCGTGACCGCACTGCGTGCAGTAGACGCTCGGCATCGATCGGCTCGGCCTCCTACCTCCGGCGCGGCGCCCGCGGCCCCCGTCCGGCTGCCGCCCGCGCCCGCGCATCCTTCGTCCAACCCACGCCGGGTCCGTCCCGACCCCGGGTGCCCGTGCTCCCGCACGGCCACCCGCCATCGCGACGGTCGCCGCAACTTACGCGGGTGAGGCCCTGGGGGTCAACCGGAACGGTCAGCCGGTCGCCCCCACGCTACCTTCGACAATGATCGCAGGTCTACGCCGCCGCGCGGACGGCCCCCGGACACCCGCCCGTCACCTCCCGGTGACCGGCGCGACCGTTCCGCCCCGCGGGGACGCGCGCGCAGGGCGGCGCGGCCCGCGCTCGCGGTCCGATCCCCCGTTTCCCCTACCCCGACCGTACCGCGCTGACGGTCATCCGCGCACGCGGGGTGACCGTGACCCCCGCCCCCAGACCACGCAGAGTGCGCACCACGCCGCCGGGGATGCCGAGCGCCGTGGCCATGGTGTGCGGGTCGCCGATCGCGAGGATCCGGTAGGGCGGTGGCAGGAACCGGCCGTCGGCGATGACGCCCTCGGGGCGGTCCACGAAGTAGGTGTCGACCCCGGCGCGCACGTCCCCGACCTGCACGACCTCGGCGCCGGCGTCGCGCAGCTCCTCCAGGGCGTCCAGCAGGTTCGCGGCCCGGACGGCGCGCCGCGGGTCGGTCACCACGATCTCCACGCCGGGCCCCTGCGCCGGGACGGTCCCGGCGAGCAGCCCGTAGTCGTCGGCGCGGCGGCGGGCCTCCTCCAGGGCGGTCTGCCCGCGCGCGTCGCGCTCCAGGCCCGCCTTGGTGTTCTCCAGGTCGCGCAGGTCGCCGCGGAGCCGCTCGGACCGCTGGGTGAGGTCGGACAGGATCCCGACCAGCTCGTCCTGCCGGGCGGTGGCGAACTTGGTGTCGTGGTGGTTGGCCCGGACCTGGGTGACGACGGCGAACCCGAGCACCAGGCACAGCAGCGCCCCGGCGGCCTGGCCGCGCGTCAGCCGGGGCCGCAGCATGTCCCCGACGAGCGCCAGCGGCCTCCGCACCGGCTCCCCCGCGGACCCGGTCTCCCCCGCGGACCCGGTCTCCGCCGCGTCCTCGGCCTCGGGCTCGGGCGCGGCTTCCGGCGCGGGCGCCTCGCTGTGCTCGCTCATGCGCCGAACAGCTTGCGGCGGATGGCGGCGGCGTTGGAGAAGATCCGGACGCCGAGGACGACCACCACGCCGGTGGACAGCTGGGACCCGACGCCGAGCTGGTCGCCGAGGAAGACGATGAGCGCGGCGATGATGGTGTTGCCGACGAAGGAGACCACGAAGGTCTTCTCGTCGAACACGCCCTCCAGCCGGGCGCGGACGCCGCCGAACATCGCGTCCAGCGCGGCGACGATGGCGATCGGCAGGTACGGCTGGAGCCACAGCGGCACCGACGGGTGGAGGAACAGCCCGAGCAGGACGCCGGCGACCAGCCCGATCAGCGCGAACACCGCACCGCCCTCGGCACGCTCGCGGGCGCCTCCGGCGCGGGCGGCACCGATGCAGGCGGCGCCGATGCAGGCGGCGCCGGCGCGGCCGTCACAGTCGGCACGGTCACTCCTTCTCCCCCGCCGGGCGGGCGTAGCGCGGCGCGGACGGCGCGGCGGCGGGCAGCCGGGCCCGGCCCTCGTCCGCCACCCCGTACCGCAGGCCGTAGCGGTCCCGGAGGGCCGCCAGGCGCTGGTCGGCCGCCGAGCCGGTGAACCCGGCGCGCAGCGCGCCCGGGTCGCCCAGCGCGGTGACCTGGTACGGGCCGGTCAGCGGACGGTAGTCCACCAGGACGGCCTCGCCCGCCGTGCGGATCGCGGAGGTGGGGGTGAGCCGCAGCCCGTTGATGCCGACGGCGGTGGCACCGGCCGCCCAGAGCCCGTTGACCAGGATCTGAAGGTCCTGATCATAGACCCGGCCGTCGTCGCCGGCCGCACCGGAGGCGCCGGGCCGGCGCGCGTCGTCCAGGGTGACGACCAGGGCCGGTCCGGCGGCGGGACGGGCCGCCGCGGCGGTCTCGGCGGCGGCGAGGTCGCGGTCGGCGCGGCGGCCGGCGGCGCTGCGGGCGAGCGCGGCGGCGCGCAGCCGGGAGGTCTCGGTGCGGAGCCGGTCCAGGCGGCGCGACAGCGCGTCGGTCTCGCGGGTGCGGCTGTGGATCTCGTCCACCAGCCGGGCGCGCTGCCGGGCCGCGACGGGCTCGCCGCGCCGCACCTGGGCGCCCGCGACGGCGAGCAGGACGCCGACGAGCAGCAGGGACAGCGCGACGACCGCGCGCAGCCGGCGCGGGGCCGGAGCGTTCCCGGCGGCGCGGCGGCGGGCGGCGGCCGCGGCGTAGCCGGGGTCGGCGAGCCTGCCCTCGAAGAGGTCGGAGAGCAGGGACATGGACGCGTCGGGGCGCCGCCACCGTCCCGGTGGGCCGCCCTGAACCGGCCGGCCCGCTCCGTCCGGCGCGTCCGGCCCGTCCCGCTCGTCCCGCACGTTCACGGGCCCCATCATGGCAAGGACCGCCAAATCGGCGCCGGTCCAGCCGCGGGATCAGACCCCGGGACGGACCGGGAGGTGGCCGCCCGGTCAGGCGCGCCGCTGTCAGGACGCGGCTGTCAAGGAGCGCCCGCCGGGGCGCGTCAGGGTGCCGCGACGGCGGCCTGGGAGCGTTCCATACCGAGCATGACGGCGATGCTCGCGAGCACCGAGCCCATCACGTACCGCTGGACGCGCTGCCAGGCCGGACGGCGGGTGAGGAACGC
The DNA here is from genome assembly GCF_024172125.1 of Actinomadura rupiterrae. GTDB lineage: Bacteria > Actinomycetota > Actinomycetes > Streptosporangiales > Streptosporangiaceae > Spirillospora > Spirillospora rupiterrae. The sequence continues at coordinate 337,668 of NZ_JAMZEA010000011.1, read as the reverse complement.
CGAGACCGCGCTCGCGCACAGCACCCAGGTCCCGTTCACGGTGAGCGCGACGGCGATCTGGACGACCGCGAGCACCAGCGACTGGGCCCACAGGTGGCCCCGGGACGGGTCGGCGAACTGCGGCAGCACCGACACGTACAGGATGGCGATCTTGGGGTTGAGCAGGTTGGTGACCAGGCCCATCGTGAACAGCCGGCGCGGCGAGTCGACCGGCAGGTCGCGCGGGGTGAACGGGGTCGTCCCGCCGGGCCGGACGGCCTGCCAGGCGAGCCAGAGCAGGTAGCCGACCCCGGCGAGCTTGATGGCGGTGTAGAGCGCCGGGACGACCGCGAACACGGCGGTGAGCCCGGCGGTCGCGGCGGCGGCGTAGACGGCGAACCCGGCGGCGACGCCGGCGAGCGAGACGTATCCGGCGCGGCGGCCCTGGGTGATGGTCCGGGAGACCAGGTACATCATGTTCGGGCCGGGCAGCAGGACCATGCCGAACGCCACGGCGGCGATGCCCGCGACGGCGGTCAGGGAGACCATCGCACCTCATTCCGGGGGAGATCGATATTCCGGGGGAAGATCCATGAAACTCCGCCAACCATAGGAAACGCCGTGATCTCGGTGCAATACTGGGCATTGAACTCGGTGCAATCGGAGGTGCGGGATGGACGACTTCCGGCGGGTGGCGGACGCGGTGGCGGCCGAGATCGCGGCCGGGCGGCTGCGGCCCGGCGAGCGCCTCCCGCCGCAGCGCCGGTTCGCCCGCGACCGCGGCATCGCCGCGTCCACGGCGGCGCGCGTGTACCGGGAGCTGGCGCTGCGCGGGCTGGTCACCGGCGAGGTCGGCCGGGGCACGTTCGTCCGCTCGGGCCCGCCGCCGGGCGGCGGCCCGGCGCTGCTCGAACCGTCCGGCGCGCCGATCGACCTGGAGCTGACCTACCCCGAGGCGGACGGCCAGGCCGAGCGGCTGGCGGCCGGGCTGGCGCGGCTAGGCCGCCCGGACGTGCTGGCCGCGGCGCTGCGGCCGGTCGGGCCGTCCGGGACGCCCGCGGCACGCCGGGAGGCGGCCGGGCTGCTGGGGACCGGCGATCCCGAGGGTGTGCTGTTCGCCGCCAACGGACGGCAGGCCATCGCGGGAGCGGTCGCGGCGCTGGTCCCGCCGGGCGGGCGGCTCGGCGTCGAGCCGCTCACCTACCCGGTGGTCAAGGGCCTGCTCGCCCGGATCGGCGTGGTGGCCGTCCCGATCGCCAAGGACGAGCACGGCCCGCGCCCGGACGCGCTGGCCGAGGCGCACCGGCGCGCGCCTCTGAAGGCGCTGTACCTCCAGCCGACCCTGCACAACCCGACCGGGCTGACCGTCCCGCCGCAGCGGCGCACCGCGCTCGCCGAGGCCGTCACCGAGTTGGACCTGCCGCTGGTCGAGGACCGGATCTGGTCGTTCCTGGCCGACGAGGCGCCCCTGGCGTCCCTGGCGCCCGAACGGACGATCTTGGTGGACAGCCTGTCCAAGCGGGTCTCCCCGGGCCTCTCGGTCGGTTTCCTGGCCGTCCCGGGGCCCTTGCGCGGGCGCGTGGCGGCGGCCTTGCGCGCGGGCGCGTGGCTGCCGACCGGCTACGCGCTGGAGGCCGCGACGGGCTGGCTCGCCGACGGCACCGTGGCCGCGCTCTCCCGCGCCAAGCGCCAGGACGCGGCGGCCCGCCGCGCCCTCGCCCTCGAACATCTCGCGGGCTTCGCCGTCTCGGCCGCGCCGCGCGCCTATTTCTGCTGGTGGGAGCTGCCGAGCCCGTGGCGGGCCGAGGCGTTCGCGGGCGCGGCGGCGCAGCTCGGCATCACGGTCACGCCGGGCGCGGTGTTCGCCACCGCGCCGGAGGCGACCCCGGCGGCCGTCCGCCTCGGGCTGGCCTCACCGGCGCCCGCCGACCTCGTCCGCGCCCTGGACGCCCTGGCCGACCTCGCCCGCCAGGGCCCCGCCCGCTAAGACCACGCCCGGCCGGGTCCCGACCGCCAAGGCCACGCCCGGCTGGGCCCCGACCGGCAGGCCCCCGGTCGGCGCAGCCCTGACCGGCAGGCCCCCGGTCAGCGCAGCCCTGACCGGCAGGCCCCCGGTCGGCGCAGCCCTGACCGGCGGACCTAGGAGCCGGCGCGTTCGACGACGGCGGCCCACTCCTCCAGCAGCTCCTGGGCCGCGTCGGCGTCGGGGCCCTCGGCCCACAGGTGCGTGACGGCGTCGGAGGTGTCGGGCAGCACCAGCACCCAGCGGCCGTCGTCCTCGACCACCCGGACGCCGTCGGTGGTGTCGATGGTGCGGCCGTCGGCGGCCTCCACGACCGTCCGCATCACGCTGCCCTTGGCCGCCCACGGCGTCGGGACCGAGCGGCGCAGCAGGTGCGCCTCGGGGATGCGCCGGTCGATCTGCGACAGCGTCAGCCGGGTCCGCGCGACCAGCCCGACGAGCCGGACGAACGCCGCGATCCCGTCGATCGTGGCGGAGAACTCGGGCATCAGGAACCCGCCCCGGCCGTCCGCGGCGAAGATCACGTCGGGTTCGGCGGCGGCGCGGGTCAGCTCGTCCTGCGAGGTGGACACCCACTGCACCCGGACGCCGTGGTAGCGGCAGACCTGCTCGGCGACCCGGGTGGTGGTGACCGGCAGCGCGACCCGGCCCGCGCGGCGCTCGGCGGCGACCAGGTCCAGCATCACGAGCAGGGCCCGGTCGTCGCTGATCAGCTCGCCGTTCTCGTCCACCAGCGAGATCCGCTCGCCGACCGGGTCGAACCGGGCGCCGAACGCGGCCCGCGAGGACGACACCAGCTCGCCGAGCCGCTGCAGGTCGCGCATCCGCTCGGCGACGGTCTCGGTCGGGTTCGCCTCGTCCAGCTTGGCGTTGCGGGTCAGCACGTCCACGCCGACCTTGCCGAGCAGCGTCGGCAGCACCAGCGATGCGGTGCCGCCCGCGCAGTCCAGCACCAGCTTCAGCCCGGCCTCGCGGACGCCCGACATGTCCGAGCGGCGCAGCAGGTCGCGGGTGTAGGTCTCCACGACGCGGGCCGGGTAGCTCAGCTCGGCGATCTCGCCGGGGAACGCGCGCCGGAACTCCTGCCGCCCGTAGACGCGGTCGAGCTTGCGCTGGGCGGCCTGCGACAGGTTCGCGCCGCCCTCGTCCAGGAACAGGATGTCCACGCCCTGCGGGTCGCCCGCCGTGGTGCGGATGTAGATGCCGCCGCCGCAGTCCTCGCGGGCGGTCTCGAACCGCGCCATCGGCAGCGCGCACGCCTCCAGGTCCTGCACGTCGATCGCGGACGCGGTGAGCGCGCTGATCACCGCGCGCTTCAGGGTGCGCGCGGCGCGGGAGGCGTCCCGGCCGGTGACGACGGTGGTGCCCTTCTTCAGGGTGGTCGCGTACGCGCTGGCCAGCCGGACCGCCAGCTCCGGCGTGATCTCCACGTTGACCAGCCCGGACACCCCGCGCGGCCCGAACAGGTTCCGCTGCCCGCGCGACTCCCAGATCACGCTGGTGTTGACGACCGCGCCGGCCTCGATGGTCTTGAACGGGTAGACCTTGACCTGGCTGGACAGGTACGCCTCGGCCTCGATGACGCACTCGTCCCCGACGACCGCGCCCTCCTCGACCCGGGCGCCCGCCATGATGTCGGTGTTCTTGCCGACCACGCAGCCGCGCAGGTTGGTGGACGGCCCGACGAACACGTTGTCGTGGACGACGGCGCGGTGCAGGAACGCGCCCTCCTTCACGACCACGTTGCTGCCGAGCACGGTGAACTCGCGCAGCTCCACCCCGGCCTCGACCTTGGCGTAGTCGCCGATGTAGAGCGGGCCCTTCAGGACGGCCTCGGCGTCGACCTCCGCGCCCTCGGCGACCCAGACGCCCGGCGACACCTCGAACCCGTCGATGGGCATGTCGACCAGGCCCGACAGCATGTCGGCCTGCGCCTTGAGGTAGGACTCGTGGGTGCCGACGTCCTCCCAGTAGCAGTCGGCGACGTACCCGTACAGCGGTGCGCCCTCGGCGAGCAGCTTTGGGAACACGTCCCCTGACCAGTCGACCGACTCGCCCTCCGCGACGTGGTCCAGCACCTCGGGTTCCATCACGTAGATGCCGGTGTTGACGGTGTCGGAGAACACCTGGCCCCAGGTCGGCTTCTCCAGGAAGCGCTGGATGCGGCCCTGCTCGTCCACGATGATGATCCCGAACTCCAGCGGGTTCGGCACCCGCTTGAGCCCGATGGTGACCAGGGCGCCGTTCTCCCGGTGGAAGCGGACCATGTCGGTGAGGTCGATGTCGGTCAGCGCGTCCCCGGAGATCACCAGGAAGCGGTCGTCGCGCAGCGCCTCGGCGGCGTTCCTCACGCTGCCCGCGGTGCCGAGCGGCACCTCCTCGGTGGCGTAGCTCAGGCTCATGCCGAGCTCCTCGCCGTCCCCGAAGTAGTTGCGGATCAGCGCGGCGAGGAACTGCACCGTCACCACGGTCTCGTCGAAGCCGTGCCGCTTCAGCAGGCGCAGCACGTGCTCCATGATCGGGCGGTTGACCAGGGGGAGCAGGGGTTTGGGCTGGTTGGCGGTCATCGGACGCAGCCGCGTCCCCTCACCGCCCGCCATCACGACGGCCTTCATCTCGTCTCCTCGGGCCTCAACGGGGGGTCTCCGCTCCCCTCTGGCCGCCGGCCGGGCCGTGGTCCGGGGCGGGGAGCGGAGCCGCGTCCGGAGGATCACCATGCCCGACCCCGTGCCCGGGCCCGTCCGCGGGGGGCGGCCCGGCGGACCGGTCGGCGGACGGATCGGCGGACGGATCGGCGGACGGATCGGCGGACCGGTCGGGGGACGGATCTGCGGATCGTTCGGCGCGGTCGGCCAGGACGAGCTGCCGCGTCTGCGCCCAGTAGAGGCCGGCCGCCCACCAGTAGAGCGCGGTGCCCCAGATCGCGAAGGCCCATCCGGCGACGCGCGCGGCGGTGGCCCACCAGCCGTGGTGGTCGCCGACCAGCAGCAAGGGGAAGGCGTACAGCAGGCACATGGTGCCCGCCTTGCCGACGAAGTGCACCGGCAGCGTCCCGGCGTAGCCGAGCCGCCGCATGATCGGGACGATCGGGGTGATCGCGGCCTCGCGGGCGACCAGCACCAGCACCAGCCAGAGCGGGATGACGTCGCGGGCGGTCAGCCCGACGAGCGTGGCGAGGATGTAGAGCCGGTCGGCGGCCGGGTCCAGCACCGTGCCGAGCTTGCTGGTCTGGTTCAGCGCGCGGGCCAGCTTGCCGTCGAGCCAGTCCGACAGGCCGGCGAACACCAGCACGCCGAGCGCCCACCAGTCCCGGCCGGACAGCACCAGCCACAGGAACAGGGGCACGCCGAGCAGCCGCGCGAAGCTCAGCAGGTTGGGCACCGTCCAGATCCGGCCGGTCACCGGTCCCGTCCCGGTCTCAGCATCCACCGACGTGCTCGCCTCCCTGTCCCCCAATGATCCTGACCCTATCGGTAAGGATGCGAAAGCCCCCGGGGGCGTCCGGCCGCCGGAGGCCCGGTCCCGGCGCGGGCGCGGGCCGCGCGGCCTGCGCGGACGCCGCCGGAGTGACGAAGATCATTCCGATCCTGTGTCACCGTTCCGTCAGTACACCGTGGTGGGGGGTTGCGGCAACGGGGGTGGCCGGGGTTACGGTCTGGCCGAGACAGATCGCGGGGGCCCGGCGAACCGGGCTGAGATCGCGGCTGGGACGGCCGCCGACCGCTGGAACCTGACCGGGTAATGCCGGCGTAGGGAGAGATCGGGTCGTCATGAGCGACAACACGTCCGAAGTCACGCACGCCCGCAAGACCTACCTGCAGGGGTCCCGCCCGGACCTGCGGGTGCCGATGCGGGAGGTGCCCCTGACCAACGGGGACCGGGTGGTGCTGTACGACACCTCCGGCCCGTACACCGACCCCGCGTTCGAGACCGACGTGCGGCGCGGGCTCCCCGCGCTGCGCGCCGCCTGGATCGCCGAGCGCGGCGACACCGCCGGGTACGAGGGACGGGCCGTCCGGCCGGAGGACGACGGCCGCCGGTCCGGCGACCCGCTGCGGGAGGCGGGGGCGTTCCCGTCCCGGCCGCCGCGCCGCGCCACCGGCGGCGCGGTCACCCAGCGCGCCTACGCGCGGCGCGGGGAGATCACGCCGGAGATGGAGTACGTGGCGCTGCGGGAGGGCGTCGAGCCGGAGTTCGTCCGCGCCGAGCTGGCGGCCGGCCGCGCGGTGCTGCCCGCCAACGTCAACCACCCCGAGATCGAGCCGATGATCATCGGGAAGAACTTCCTGGTGAAGGTGAACGCCAACATCGGGAACTCGGCGGTCGCCTCGTCCATCGAGGACGAGGTGGACAAGATGACCTGGGCGACCCGCTGGGGCGCCGACACGATCATGGACCTGTCCACCGGCCGGGACATCCACACCACCCGCGAGTGGATCCTGCGCAACTCCCCGGTGCCGGTCGGGACCGTCCCGCTGTACCAGGCGGTGGAGAAGGTCGGCGGGAACCCGGCCGACCTCACCTTCGAGGTCTTCCGCGACACCGTGATCGAGCAGGCCGAGCAGGGCGTGGACTACATGACCGTCCACGCGGGCGTGCTGCTGCCCTACGTCCCGATGACCGCGCGCCGCAAGACCGGGATCGTGTCGCGCGGCGGGTCGATCATGGCGGCGTGGTGCCTGGCCCACCACAAGGAGAACTTCCTCTACACCCACTTCCGCGAGCTGTGCGAGATCTTCGCCGCCTACGACATCACCTGGTCGCTCGGCGACGGGCTGCGTCCGGGCTCGATCTACGACGCCAACGACGAGGCGCAGTTCGCCGAGCTGCGCACCCAGGGCGAGCTGACGAGGATCGCAGCGGAGTTCGACAACCAGGTGATGAACGAGGGCCCGGGCCACGTCCCGATGCACAAGATCAAGGAGAACGTCGAGCTGCAGCAGGAGTGGTGCGCCGAGGCACCGTTCTACACCCTCGGCCCGCTCACCACCGACATCGCGCCCGGCTACGACCACATCACCTCCGCGATCGGCGCGGCGATGATCGGTTGGTTCGGCACCGCGATGCTCTGCTACGTCACGCCCAAGGAGCACCTGGGCCTGCCCGACCGGGACGACGTGAAGGCGGGCGTGATCGCCTACAAGATCGCCGCGCACGCCGCCGACCTCGCCAAGGGCCACCCCGGCGCGCAGGCGTGGGACGACGCGCTGTCGGACGCGCGGTTCGAGTTCCGCTGGGAGGACCAGTTCAACCTCGCCCTGGACCCGGACACCGCGCGGGCGTTCCATGACGAGACGCTCCCGGCGGCGCCCGCCAAGACCGCGCACTTCTGCTCGATGTGCGGGCCGCACTTCTGCTCGATGAAGATCACCCAGGACGTCCGGCGGTACGCCGAGGCGAACGAGCTGGACGCCTCGCAGGCCCTCACCGCGGGCCTGGAGGAGAAGGCCGCCGAGTTCCAGGCGGCCGGGAACCGGATCTACCTGCCGGTCGCCCCGTCCGGCTCCTGACCGTCCGACCCCGCGGCGGGCCCGGCCCGCCGCGGGGTCATCAGGCGGTCGCTTCCAGGACGGCGCGGGCGGCGTTGTGGCCGGGGATGCCGCTCACGCCTCCCCCGCGGCGCGCGCCCGCGCCGCACAGCAGGATGCGCGGGTGCTCGGTCTCCACGCCCCAGCGTCCGGTCTCGTCCGCGTCCTCGGCGAAGGGCCAGGACAGGTCGCGGTGGAAGATGTGCCCGCCGGGCAGCCCGGCCTCGTTCTCCAGATCGACCGGGGACTTGGCCTCGACGCAGGGCGTGCCGTCCGGGCCGCGCAGCAGGCAGTCCTGGATGGGTTCGGCGAGGACGGTGTCCATCGAGGCGAACGTGGCGCGCAGCGCCCGGTCGCGGGCGCCGTCCGGGTCGTCGCGGAACAGGCGGGCGGGCATGTGCAGGCCGAACAGCGTGAGCGTCTGCGCGCCGGACGCGCGCAACTCCGGCCCGAGGATGGACGGGTCGGTCAGCGAGTGGCAGTACACCTCGGCGGGCGGGAGCGACGGAATCCGTCCGTCCGCGGCCTGCGCGTAGGCGTCAGCCAGCTGCGAGGCGGTCTCGTTGATGTGGAAGGTGCCGCCGAACGCCTCCTCGGGACGCACCGACGGGTCCCGCAGCCGGGGCAGCCGCGCGAGGACCATGTTCAGCTTGAGCTGCGAGCCCTCCGGCGGCTCGGCATCGCCGCCCATCAGCCGCGCAAGGACCGCCGGCGGCAGGTTCACCAGGACGTGCCCGGCGCTGACGGCGTGCTCGCCCTGCTCGTCGCGGAAGGCCACCTCGCCGGACGGGTCGATCCCCGTCACCTCGGCGCCGGTGCGCAGGTCGGCGCCCGCCGCGCGGGCGGCGCCGGCCAGCGCCGCGGTGACCGCGCCCATCCCGCCGGCCGGCACGTTCCAGTCGCCGGTGCCGTCGCCGATCACGTGGTAGAGCAGGCACCGGTTGGCGAGCAGCGACGCGTCCGACGGGTCGGCGAACGTGCCGATCAGCGCGTCGGTGAGCACCACGCCGCGCACCAGGTCGTCATCGAAGCGCCCGGCGACCGCCTCGCCGGCGGGACGCTCGAACAGGTCGCGCCAGGCCTCGTCGTCCGCCACGATCCGGCGCATCCCCGCGCGGTCGGTGAGCGGGTCCAGCAGAGTCGGCGCGACCCGCTGCGCGACCCGGGCGGTCATCGCGGAGAACCGCTCCCAGGCCGCGTGCTCGGCGTCGCCGCCGGTCAGCGCCGCGAACGAGGCGGCGGTGCGCTTGGCATCGCCGTTGTCGACCAGGAGGCCGCCGTCCCCGGCGGGCGTGTAGGAGGCGTACCGGCGGCGGCGCAGCTCCAGGCGCAGCCCGAGGTCCCGCACGATCTTCGAGGGCAGCAGGCTGACCAGGTAGGAGTAGCGGGACAGGCGCGCGTCCGCAGCGGGGAACACCCGCTCGGAGACGGCGAGCCCGCCGAGGTGGCCGGAGCGTTCCAGCAGCAGCACCCGGCGGCCGGTCCGGGCCAGGTAGGCGGCGGCGACGAGCCCGTTGTGGCCGCCGCCCGCGATCACGACATCGTGCATGAGCCCAGCAGAACACGCCGCGTCCCGATCGTTAAGACCCGCCCCGCGACCTGCCGGTAGTTTCTGGGGAATGAGCGGAGGACGCGTGGATCGTGCAGCTTGAGCTACGGCACCTGCGGACGCTGTGCGCGATCGCCGACGCGGGCAGCCTGAGCCGCGCGGCGGGCGCGCTCGGCGTCTCGCAGCCGGCGCTGACCGGCCAGCTGCACCGGATCGAGGCCGCGCTCGGCGGGCAGGTGTTCCGGCGCGGGCGGCTCGGCGTCACCCCGACGCCGTTCGGGCGGTTCGTCCTCACCCGCGCGCGGTCGGCGCTGGTCACGGTGGACGAGCTGCTCACCGGCCCCGGGGACGAGCCGGTCGACCCGACGCTGCGGATCGGCGGCTACGCCACCCCGGTGCTGGCCGGGCTGGTGCACCGGCTGTTCGAGACGCCGGGGACCTCGATCACCGTCCGCACCGAGTACTCGCCGCGGCTGCTGCTGGACCTGCTGGCCTCGCGGCGGCTGGACGTGGCGATCCTGGTCGACTACCCCGGGCACGAGCTGCCGGACGTCCCGGCGGTCGGGACGCGCACGGTCGCGACCGAGCCGGTGTCGGTGGCGCTGCCCGCCGGGCACCGGCTCGCCGGGCTGGCCGAGGTGCCGCTGGCCGAGCTGGCCGGCGAGGACTGGCTGGTCACCCCGCCCGACGGGGCCGGCTGGCCGGAGTACTTCTACACCGCGTGCCAGGAGGCCGGGTTCACCCCGCGCGTCCGGCACATGATGACCGAGCACGACATGATCCGCGCGCTGGTCGCCGAGGGCCGCGCGGTCGCGCCGTGCCAGGCGCTGCTGCGCACCGGGCACGGCATCGCCGTCCGGCCGCTCACCGGCCCGGCGCTGTGGCTGCGGCACCTGCTGGCCTGGCGGCACGGCACCCCGGTCGCGGCCCGCGCCGCCGAGCTGGCCGACCTGGCCGCGCAGGCGCACCGGGCGGCCGTCGCCGACAACCCGGCCCTCGCCTCCTGGCTGGCCCGCACCTGACCCGCCGACGACCCGGCAGGGCGGTGGCATAACTCCGGAGTTATCCCCCTCTGGGATGGGTCGTCCCGCGCCGCCTCCTCCATGATCGGCGCAGGAGGTCAGCCATGCTCATTCGCGCGGCTGCCGTCATCACGGCAGCCATCACCCCCCTGTCCATGGCCGCGGGCTGGGCCGCGCCCGCCGCGCACGCCGACGACCCGGCGGCCAGCGTCGTGCCCGTTCAGGTCACGGGCGATCCGGCCAAGCGCTTCAACCTGGTGGTGCTCGGCGACGGCTACACCGAGGCCGACATGCCGAAGTTCCGGGCGAACGTCGACAAGCACCTGAACGTGCTGTGGAGCATCGAGCCGTACAAGTCGTACCGCAGCTACATCAACGTGTACCGGGTGGAGATCCCGTCCAAGGTGTCCGGTGTCAGCTGCGACCCGGGCGTCTCGGACGCCAAGCGCGACACCCCGCTCGGCATGTCGTTCTGGAGCGGCTGCCGCGCCGACGGCATCCAGCGGCTGCTGGTGATGGACGACGACGCCGCGAACAAGTACGCCGGGCTGGTCAAGGGCGTCCCGGCGGCGAACCGGCAGATCCTGGCGCTGGCCAACAGCACCACCTATGGCGGCGCGGGCGGCACCTACGCGACCGCGTCGGGCGGCAACGCCATGTCCGCGCTGATCTCCCCGCACGAGCTCGGCCACTCGGTCGGCGGGCTGCAGGACGAGTACGACTACTACTACCGGGGCGTCCCCGGCGGCACCTACACCGGGCCCGAGCCCGACTCGATCCACCACACGCTGCTCACCGAGCAGCAGATGCGCGACCAGCACAGGAAGTGGTGGCGCTGGCTCGGCGAGCGCTCCGAGGCGGGCGGGACGATCGGCCGCTACGAGGGCGGCCTGTACTCCAGCAAGGGCGTCTGGCGGCCCAGCCGGCACTCGATCATGAAGACGCTCGGCTACTACTACGACCAGGTCAGCCGCGAGCGGATGACCCAGGCGGTCTCCGCGAAGGTCGACCTGATCCAGGACGGCACGCCCGAGGGGACGGTCGGCGCGGACCGGGTGCTGTGGCTGGAGACGCTGCACCCCGTCGACCACGCCCTGCGGGTCGCCTGGACGGTCGACGGCCGTCCGGTGCGCGGCGGCCACGACCTGGACCTGCGCGCCCTGCACCTGCGGCGCGGCGCGCACAAGGTCTCCGTCCGGGTGGACGACCCGACCGCCTTCATCCGCGACCCGGCGGTCCGCGCGTCCTTCGCGAGAACCCGCACCTGGACGGTCGACACGTCCGTGAAGACCCCGCCCGGCGACACCGCGCCCGGCTTCACCACGACCACGCCGACGGACCGTCCCGTGGGGGCGCGCAGCGTCATCGCCGCCGAGACCACGCACCCGGCGACCGCGGCCCCGCGCATCCAGTGGCGCCTGGACGGACACCGCGTCAAGGCCGACCGCGACCTGCGCCTGCCGCCGCTGCGCCCTGGCCTCCACCACGTCACCGCGACGGTCGGAGCGGCCACCAAGACCTGGACGGTCGACGCGACCCCGCCCGCCGTGACGGCGCAGGCGCAGCAGCCGCCCGCCGGGGACGAGCTGAGCCTGAAGCTCTCCCCCACCGATGACCAGCCCGGATACGTCGTCGCCGAGTTCCGCGTGGACGGCGACGGTTGGTACAACTACTACGGCTGGCCGACCGACTCGAACCACCCGTTCGTGTTCACCAAGACCGGCACCAACATCGACAACCTGATCTACGGCAAGCTCACCGCCGGAAAGCACACCGTCGAATACCGCGCCATCGACGCCGCCGGCAACTACAGCAAGCCCCTCAGCTTCACCATGACCCTCCACTGATCCTTCGCATCTACCGCGCGAGGGCCGTGGCAAACCGCCACGGCCCTCGCGCGGTTCGCCGATGCGGGAGTTCTGAACCCGGCTTATACCGGTCGGTGCCAAAATGCGCGGCATGGTCGGACCGTTGGAGGAGGGCGATCCGCGCCGCGTCGGGCGCTACCGCGTGCTGGGGCGGCTGGGCGCGGGCGGGATGGGCGTGGTGTACCTCGGCCGGTCGCCGGCGGGGGCGGCGGTGGCGGTCAAGCTGGTGCACGCCGAGTTCGCCGCCGATCCGGCCTTCCGGGCGCGGTTCGCGCGCGAGGTCGCGGTCGCGCGGACGGTCGGCGGCGCGTTCACGGCGCCGGTGATCGACGCCGATCCGCACGCGCCGAGCCCGTGGCTGGTGACCGCCTACCTGCCAGGGCTGTCGCTGGCCGAGGCGGTCGCCGGGGACGGGCCGCTGCCGGCGGCGTCGGTGTTCGCGCTCGGCGCGAGCCTGGCCGAGGCGCTGGTGGCGGTGCACCGGGCCGGGATCGTGCATCGCGACCTCAAGCCGTCCAACGTGATGCTCGCGCCGGACGGCCCGCGCCTGATCGACTTCGGCATCGCGCACGCCGCCGACGCGGCCGCGCTCACCCGGACCGGCGGGGTGATGGGGTCGCCGGGGTTCCTCGCGCCGGAGCAGGCGCGCGGCGGGAAGACCAGCACGGCCAGCGATGTGTTCTCGCTCGGGGCGGTGCTGGCGTTCGCGGCGGCCGGCGAGGGGCCGTTCGGCACCGGGGACGTGGTGGCGCTGCTGTACAAGGTCGTCCACGACGAGCCGCGGCTGGACGGCGTCGCCGACCCCGAGCTGCGCGGCCTGCTCGCCGCCTGCATGGACAAGGACCCGGCGCGGCGGCCCACGCCGCAGGAGCTCCTTGAGCGGTTCGTGCCGCGCGCGCCCGCGCCGGAGGTGCTGCATGGGACCGGGTGGCTGCCCGAACCGGTCGCCCGGCGCGTCGCCGACCGGACGCTGGCGCTGCCGTCCCGCTCGCGGCGGAAGGTCCTCGCGGTCGGCGGGGTCGCGGGGGCGGGGACGCTGGTGGCGGCGGTCACCGGTGCGGTGCTGCTGGAGGGGTCCGGTGGGCGGAAGGCCGCCGCGCGCACGACGGCGTCGCCGACCCCGTCCGCGCCGCCCTCGCCCGTCCTGGCGCAGGCGCGGTGGACGGTCGACCTGGGCGCCGACCCCTATGGCGGCCTGGCGTCCGCCGGGACCACGCTGGTCGTCTCGGCCGAGGAGGGCAGGCTGATCTGCCTGGACGTCCGGAGGCGCAAGACCGTCTGGCAGCACAGGAAGGGCAACCGCGGCGACGGCGCCGCGTCCTGGCGCACGCCGGTGGTCGCGGACGGGACGCTGTTCGTCGGCTGGCCCGACGCGCCCGGCGCGCTGTACGCGTTCGACGTGCGCAACGGCGACCAGCGGTGGAGCGCGACGATGACCGACGCCCTCAACCCGGCGGTATCCGGCGGCACGTTGTTCGTCGGTGACACCGGGGCGCTGTCGGCGCTGAGCACATCGGATGGGCGGGTTCTTTGGCGCGCGTCCATCGGCAACGCGCTGAACGCGACACCCGCCATCGGTGACGGCCTCGTGTACGCGGGGACGTCCGACGGGGCCTCGTCGGGCGGGACGGCGAACGCCCTGCATGCCCTCGATGCGCGGACGGGCCGGGATCGGTGGCGGCATCCGATGACCAGGGGCGCGCAGAGCCCGGCGGTCTCGGGCGGGATGGTCTACTGCGCGGACGGCGCGGGCACGATGACCGCGCTCGACGCGCGGACGGGCGCGAAGAAGTGGGACTTCGTCGGCGGACGCACCGCCTCCGACCCGTTCATGTCCGGCGGCCTGGTGTACGTCGCCGACGGCGACGGCAAGGTCTACGCCCTGGACGCCGCGACCGGCCGCACGCGCTGGACGTGGCCGACCGGCACCGGCACGGGCGTATGGACGGCCGGGATCGCGCGCGGCGTCGTGGTCGTCGCGGCGGTCTCGGAGGTGTTCGGCCTGGACGCGGCGGGCGGCCGTCCGCTCTGGCGGACCGGGCAGCTGGACAAGGTCCGGACGGTCGCCGTCCAGGACGATGCCGTCTATGTCGGGATCCAGGCGGGCACGCTGCTCGCATTCCCGGTGAAGGGGGCCTAGTGCGGCCGCTGCTCGACGGCGATCCCCGCCGGATCGGCCCGTACACCGTGCTCGCCCGCATCGGCGAGGGCGGCATGGGCCGCGTCCTGCTGGGCCGCTCCCCCGCCGGACGGCTCGTCGCCATCAAGCTGGTGCACGCGGGGCTCGCCTCGGACGCCGACTTCCGGCGGCGGTTCCAGCGGGAGGTCGCGGCGGCGCGGGCGGTCAGCGGCGCGTTCACCGCGCCGGTCGTGGACGCCGACCCCGACGCGGCCGTCCCGTGGCTGGTCACGACCTACCTGGCGGGCTCGTCGCTGCGCGCGCTGGTGTCCGCGCGCGGGCCGCTGCCGGAGCCGTCGGTGCGGGCGCTCGGCGCGGCGCTCGCCGAGGCGCTGCTGTCGATCCACCGGGCCGGGATCGTGCACCGCGACCTGACGCCGTCGAACGTGATGCTGACCCCGGACGGCCCGCGCGTCATCGACTTCGGCATCGCGCACGCGGCCGAGGCGAGCGCGGTGACCCGCACCGGGACGGCGGTCGGCTCGCCCGGCTACCTGCCGCCCGAGCGCGCGACCGGCGCGGAGACCGGCCCGCCCGGCGACGTGTTCTCGCTCGGCGCGGTGCTGGTGTTCGCCGCCACCGGACGCGGACCGTTCGGCGAGGGGCCGCCGCACGAGCTGCTGTACCGGACCGTCCAGGAGCCGCCCGTCCTGGACGGTCTCGGCTCGCTGACCGCGCTGGTCGCGGCGTGTTTGGACAAGAATCCGGCGCGGCGGCCGACGGCCGAGGCAGTGCTGTCGGCGCTGGCCGTGGAGGTGCCGCCGCAGGGCGTCGAGTGGCTGCCGCCGGACGCGCGGGCGGCGGTGACCCGCCCGGTGGAGATCCCGACGGCCGCCCCCGCGCCGAAGGTGAGCCGCCGGACGCTGCTGCTCGGTGGCGCGGGAGCCGCCGTTCTGGCCGGAGCCGCAGGTGTGCCATTGCTGGCGCACGGGCCGTCCACTCGTCCGGACGACTGGACCTACACCCCGAGGGGCGATCTCGCGGGCCCGGTGACCGTGGTCGGCGGGCTGGTGCTGGCGGTGAAGGACGGCGGCACGCTCGACGCGGTCGACGCGCGCACCGGGACGCGCCGCTGGACCGGCGAGGGCCTGGGCCTGTCCTCGGCGTCGAAACCGTCCGCGCTGGTCAACGGCGGCATGATCGTGCTGCGCGCCGAGTCGCTGTTCGGGCTCGACCCGGGCACGGGCAAGGTGAACTGGCACGTCTTCACCGAGATGCCCAACGACGCGTCACCGCCCGCGCTGGCGGGTGGACACGTCTACGCGTTCACCGACATGTCCACCCTTGCGGCTTTCGACGCGATGACCGGGGCGCAGCAGTTCACGATCGCGCTCGGCTCGCCGAGCATGAACGCGCCGACGGTCGCGAGCGGCGTCCTGTACGTCGTCGCGGGCAGCGAGATGCAGGCGATCGAGGGCACCAGCGGACGCATCCTGTGGCGGACGACCGTCCAGACCGAGCATTCGAGCCGGGCCATCGACGGGCCGCCGGTCGCCGACGCGACGACCGTCTACACCGTCACCGCCGACAGCTCCGTCGTCGCGCTGGACGTGCGGAACGGCACCCAGCGCTGGCGGTCCAAGCGTTTCCTCGCGTCCGGGCATCCGGAGTCGAAGGCGGCGCTGGGCCGCACCGCGACGACGCTGTACGTCATCACGTCCGAGGGGCGGCTCGTCGCGCTCGACCCGCGCGACGGCCGCCAACGCTGGGAGTATGCGTTCGGCCCGAACACGACCATCTACCCGGCCGAATCCGTGCCGATCGAGGCGGGCGGCCTGACGTTCACCGCGCGTTCGGGGGTTCTGGTCGCGCTCGACACGGCCTCCGGGACCGTCCGGTGGCGCTTCACCAAGGCGCTCTCGTCCGAACGCGAGCAGCCTTTCCTGGCGAAGGGACGCCTGCACATCCTGATGGGCGAAAGCGTCCGCAGCTTCGATCCGGCGACCGGGCGCGCGCTGCGGACCCGGTCCGTCCCCGACTCCCAGCATCTCGTCACGGACGGCACGGCGCTCTACGTCACCACGACGTCCGAGGTGCGGGCGCTACCGGCGTGACTTCAGGTCGGCGACCAGCCCCACGACGTCGTGGTAGGACGGGACGGGCTGGTCGCTCGCGCGGCCGGCGAGGTCGAGCGCGGTGGTCACGGCGGCGTGCAGCGCCTTCCGGTACAGGAGCCCGCCGCTGCTGATCCGGCGCACGCCCAGGTCGCCGAGCCGCGCCGGATCGGTCCGGCCAGGCAGTTGCAGGACGTTCAGGGGCAGCGGGACGCGGGTCACCACGGCGGTGATGTCGGAGTCGTCGGCGATGCCCGGGACGAACCCACCGTCCGCGCCCGCCTCGGCGTAGGCGTTGAGCCGCGCCACCGTGTCGTCCAGCGGCGGTTTCTCCCCCGGCTTGGTCAGCCAGAACCCGTCGCTGCGGGCGTTGACGAAGACCCCGGGCGCGGCGGCCTTGACCGCGCGGATCAGGTCGGTCTGCGCCGCCACGGTGGCGAGGGTCTCGCCCGGACGGCCGTCCTCGATGTTCACCCCGACGATCCCGAACGACGCCAGCTCGGCGACCAGCGCGCCCACCTCGCCGGGGTCGCTGGAGTACCCGGACTCGATGTCCACGGTCACCATGACGGGCAGCGCGGACAGGATCCGCGCCAGCCGGACGGTCTGCTCGCGGATCGCCCCCGACCCGTCCACCTCGCCCGCGGCGGCGGAGACGCCCAGGCTGGTCGTCCCGACCGCGGGGAACCCGGCCGCCGCCAGCGCCGCGCCCGAGGCGACGTCCCAGGCGTTCGGCAGGATCAGCGGCCGGTCGGCGTAGTGCAGTTCGCGGAAGTTCATCAGCGGTCCTCCCCTGTTCACGCCCCGACCGTAAGGGCGGAACGCTTCCATCCCCATGGAAACAAACCGTGCGCGGGCGGGGAGCGGCCGGGGTCCGGCATCAGCGGCCCGGGGGCGGGCGTCAGGGGCCGGGATCAGGCTTCAGGGGAGGTCGTCGATCGCGTCCAGGAGCGCTTGCGGATCCGTCTTGGCCAGGGCTTTCAGCGACAGGACGTACGGCGCGTTCCGCAGCAGGTCGGCCAGGATCGCGCGGGAGCGCTCGGGGTCGGCGGCCTCGGCGATGCGCGCACGGGCGATGCGCCGGGCGGGCGGTTCGAGGGCCGCCGCCAACTCCTCGGCGCGGGGCAGGTCACCCGCCCGAAGCGCGGCCTTGACCTCGGCGACCCCGGGGTCCTCGTCGCTGGGGTTCAGCGTGGTCGCGGTGGTCTCGGCCAGCAGCCGGATCGCGCGGTCCCGCATCCGCAGGTTCGCGATCGCGCGGATGTGGGTCTCGGCGCGCGGCACGTCCTCGGCCCTGATCGCGGCGGCGGCGATGTCGTACAGCGCCCACTCGTGCTTGAGCGAGGCGACCGCGCCGGCCGTGGAGTGCGCCCAGTCGTACTGGCCCGCCGCCGCGGCCGCCTTGGCCAGCTCGTGCAGGATGTCGGACTTCAGCTGCGGCCCGAACGCGGCGGCCATCGCCCGGGCCTCGGCGAAGCCGCCGGTCGCGGCGTGCGCGCGGATCACGCTCTGCAGCGCGGCCTCGCGGTCGGCTCGTCCGGGCAGGGACCCGGCCAGCTCGGCGGCCTGCGCCAGCAGCCGCGCCACCAGCGGCGGGCCGGCGGCCGGGGCCTTGGCGATCTCGGCGAGGGCGCCGACGCGGACGACCGCGTCGCCGATCGACTCGGCCGCCCGCAGGGCGCGGCCGGTGTCGCCGGAGGTGACGATCGCGATGACCGCGTCCAGGGTCGCCCAGTCCCGGTCGAGCGGATCGTCCAGGTGCTCGGCGGCCTCCTGCAGTTCCCCGGCCAGGGCGAGGGCGCGGTCGCGGCGTCCGGCCTCCGCGAGGGCCCGGACGACCGCCAGGAGCAGGCCCGTCCGCACGTGCGGCTCGCGGGCCGAGCGGGCGATCGCCTCCGCGCGGTCGAAGTCCTGCCGGGTCACCGCGCCTTGCAGCAGCTCGTTCTGGACGAGCGAGCGGACCTGCGGGTCGTCGATGCGCGCCGCGTCGGCGTCGGCCTCGCCGGACGCGCCCGCGACGTCGGCGATCCGCGCGATGTCGGCGTACGCCATGTCGCGGTAGCGGACGGTGTCGATCGCCGCGATGAGCGTCCGGGCGCGGTCCAGGTCGCCGCGCGCCGCGACCGTGGTGATGATCTCGTGCCGGAGTTCGGCGGCGCGGCGCGGGTCCGGGACGAGCGCGGCGATGTCCTGGGCCCGGTCGATCTCTCCGGCGGCGAGCGCGTACCTCGCCAGCCGGATCAGCGCGTCCCGGCGGGCACCGGGCCCTTTGATGGTCGCGGCGAGCCGCCGCGCCCGGTCCGGCGCGGGGATCTCGCCCAGCGCCGACACCAGTTCCACGAGCGTGCCATCGGGCGGGCCGAGGACGGCCTTGTCGCGGGCCTCCCGCTCGGCGCGGCGCGCGAGTTCGGCGGCCTCGCCGGTCCAGCCGTGCGCGGCGTACCCCTCGGCGAGTTCGAGGTCGGCCAGGTGCAGCCGGGCCGCGAGCGACTCCGCGGCGCCTTCGACGTCCCGCGCCGCGAGCAGGACGCGCAGGTCGGCGAACGGGTTGTCGCTGTACAGGGGAAGGTCTGGGTCGCGCGAGCCGTAGGCGCGGCTGTAGAGCGCGGCGAGGTCGCGCGCCTTGCCAAGGTCACCCTCGGCAAGGATGCGGATGATGTCGACGAGCACTGATTCCCTGTAAACGGCGAAATTCGAGACGAAGACGGACCGGGCGAGTTCGATGGCTTCGGCAGGCTGACCCGCCCGCGCCAGGACGCGGCACTCCGCACCTACGATATTTGGGTCGGTGAAGTGCTCCCGTCTCGGGCGCAGAGCCCGCCTGGCGGAGTCCAGCAGCGCCAGCGCGTGGTCCTTGTCGATCCGTGCGACGACCTCGGCCAGAGCCAGCACGCAACGCGCCCAGCGGTCTGCATGGCTGATGAGGTCGAGGACCGCGGACGCCTCCGCGACGTTCAGCACGGCGAACCGCGTGACGATCTCCACCAGCAGGCTCTCGCGGTCGCCCTGCTGCTCGGCGCCCTCGGCGATCGCCGCCGCTTCGCGCAGGTCACCGGCCGCAGCGAGGAGCAGGGCGTTCTCCCGGCGCGCACCGTCCCGCGGCGACCAGTGCGCCGTCCGGACGCGGTCGGCCAGCCGCCGCGCGCGTTCCGGCTCGCGGTGGATGACCAGCCCTTCGACGACCTTCAGCAGCGCCTTGAGCTTGGGATCCGGGTCGCTGATGGCATGCGCGAACCGTTCGGCCTCGGCGAGTTCGCCGAGGTCGGCCAGGGCTTCGCTGAGCAGACCGAGGGCCTCCGAGCGCAGCGGCTCGGTGAGCGATTGCGTCAGCGCCTCGGCTCGTACCAGGTCGCCGATCCGCGCCCACGCCGCCGGTAGCTTGGCCGGGATGGCGCTGTTGCGCTGGAAGAGGCGCTCGCGCATGCGCGCCAGGACGAGCAGGTCGCGCAGGCTGGGCTCGGATACCGCGCCGATGGCGTCCTGGCAGGCGGTGGTCTCGGCGAGCCCGACCGTGTCCCCGCCGGTGACGTCCAGCAGCATGTCCTGGCGGCGGGGGTCGGTGGCGAGGGCGACCATCCTGGGCAGATCGCCCGCCTGGACGAGCATCCGGAAGTAGCCCAGGACCAGGTACTCCGGCGCGTCGGATGGCCGGTCGCAGTAGCGGTCGGCCCAGGCGTGGATGCGGTCGCGGTAGGCGTCCAGGGTCGCGCCTTGCAGTTCGGTGACCGCCGCGTTGTGCAGTTCTTCGTGGCCGAGCACGTACACCTTCGTGCCGGGGCGCCATTGCGCGGCGCGGGAGGTGAAGGTGCGTCCGGGGGCGGCGCGCAGGTGGCGTTCGATGCGGCCGGGCGGCTCGCCGGTCAGCTCGGCCAGGTCGGCCGCGCTGAGGCCGCCGCCCGCCGCGGCGGACAGGCCGAGGACGTCGCGTTCGATGCCGTCCCCGAACAGCAGGTGCGCGAGTTCGCGTTCGGCGTCGTCCCTGATCACGCGCGCCTCGGCGGACGGTTCCAGCCGCCTCACGATCGCCGGGTCGCGCAGCGGGTGGCGCGCGGGCACGTCGGCGGGGACCGGCGGGTCGGGGCGTCCCGCCGCGATCACGTGCACGCCTTCGGGCGGACGGGCGGGCAGCAGCGCGGCGATGCTGTGCGCGGACGGACCGGCCGTGACGCCCTGGTCCTCGTCCAGGCCGTCCACGACCAGGACGAGCCGCTCGCCGCGCTCGCGGCAGGCGGTCGCGGCGGCGTCCAGCAGCCGTCCGAACCAGGACGGCCGGGTCGACTCGGTCAGCGGCGGCGGCGCGGACTGCTCGGCGATCTCGGCGAGCTGCTCCAGCATGACGTCCAGGAAGGCCGTCCGGTCGCTCTGCCCGGCGTAGCGGGCGGTGATGAAGAACGACGCGATCCGGACACCCGGCGGCGGATGCAGGACGAACCAGGCCATCAGCGCCGACTTGCCCGCCCAGGCCGGCGCCTGCCACCAGGCGTAGGCCGCGTCCCCGGCGCAGAAGCCCGCGAGTTCCGCCAGTTCCGCCTCGCGGCCGACCAGTTCCCAGGGGAAGATCTGCTCGACCTGGTACCGGTACGCCGACCGCGCGGGCCTTGGCGCGTCGGAGTTCTGGACGGTGATGAACTGCTGGATTCCGGTGTTGACGTTGCTGCCGGGGCCGCCGGTCGCGTCCCCGGTCCGCCGGGCCTCCAGGCGCGTCACGGGGGGCCTGGCCTCGCCGGTGTCGGGACGGTCGTTCACCAGGCCGTCGTTCAGGTGAGCCTGATGCCCGTGTTCGCGCCCGCTCCGCCCTCGGCATCGCCGGTCCGCTCGACCACGATCTCAGCGGGCCCGTCGCCGGGCAGCGCGTCCGCCGGTCCGGTGAGGCCGGTGTTCGCCTCGCCGCCGGTCCCGGACATCGCCTTGCCGGTGTCGGCGACCTTCACCTGCGTGGCGCTCGCGCCGGACTTGCCGTCCCTCATGGAGCCCTCCCCGATCCGGACGAGCCACGCCGCCGTCCCGGCCGCGACGACGGCCGCCGCGAACCAGAGCGCCTGGATCCACCACGCGCCCTGCACCCGGTTGGTCGCCACACCGCCGATGGCGGAGGCGACCGCGACACCGGCCGCGACCACCCGTCCACGCGTTACGAGGGACATGGGTCAAGGAAACCCCATCCGCCCTCGTCCCGCCAGCTTCGGCCGGGTCCGGGCGGACGCGTCATACGTTGCGCAGGACGGAGACGACCACGCCGAGGATGACGGCGTTGTCGCCGTCGATCACGTCGTAGGCCGGGTTGCGCGGCTCCAGGTGCACGTGGCCGTCGCGGCGGCGGTAGACCTTGACCGTGGCCTCGTCGTCGATCATCGCCGCGACGATCTGGCCGGAGTGGGCCTCGGGCTGCTGCCGGACGACCACCAGGTCGCCGTCGCAGATCGCCGCGTCCACCATCGAGTCGCCGCGCACGCGCAGCGCGAACACGGTGCCGCGTCCGGTCAGCTCGCGGGGCAGCGCCAGCGTGTCATCGACGTGCTCCTCGGCGGAGATGGGCGTCCCGGCGGCGATGCGGCCGACGACCGGGACGGGCACCGCGGCCTCGGCGGGGGCGGGTCCGCCGGGCTCGCGCAGGAAGGTCCGCACGTCGATCGGCCGGGTCACCGACGCCGACCGGCTGAGGAATCCGAGGTCCTCCAGGCTCCGCAGGTGCCGGGAGACCGAGGACGCCGACCGCAGCCCGACCGCGTCGCCCAGCTCGCGCGTGCTCGGCGGGTACCCGTGCCGGACCACCCAGTCCCGGATCGCGGCCAGGATCTGCTGCTGGCGCTGGGTCAGGGCCGACGTGTCGAGCCCCCCGAACCCGTCAAGATCATCGTAGGTGGTCACCTGGGAGATTCTAGGGCTCCAGGCCCCCGCGGGCTGCCGCGACGGGCCTGCGGCGCGGGCACTCCTTACACGGCTGAGCTTGAGCGCTGGCGGTTTCTGTCGTAACAGCCGGTTCTTTACTGGCAAATTTCGGATCTTCCGGGCATCGTCCAGCTGATCTAGAGTCGCGCTGACATCGCTTGGTCCCGAGTTCTGACCCTCCCGCCGCGCGCCCCCGTGTGCGGCGGAGACCGTCGTCCCCCGCCCGAGAGGACCCGATCCCCCATGACCCGACGCCTCATCGGGGCGGCCGCCGCCGCCCTCGCCGCCGGCGCCCTCGCGACCGCCCCCACGGCCGCGTTCGCCGACCCCGCCCCCACCGCGCCGTCCCTCGAACGCCCGGCGCCGACCGCGCCGCGCACGCAGGCCGCGGCCGACTTCCACGCGATCGTCGCCCTGAGCAACTGCTCGGGCTCGATCGTCCGCGGGCCCAAGTCCCTCGACACCGACCCCGCGCTCGTGCTCACCAACGGCCACTGCAGCGAGCTGGGCATGCCCGGCCCCGGCCAGGTCATCGTGAACCACTCGTCGTCGCGCTCGTTCACCCTGCTGAACAGCAGCGGGTCGGGCTCGCTCGGCACCCTGCGCGCCTCGCAGATCGAGTACAGCACGATGACCGACACCGACGTCACCCTGTACAAGCTGCGCCTGACCTACGGGCAGATCAAGTCCCGGTACGGCACCAGCGCGCTGCAGCTGTCGACCGACCACCCGGTCGCCGGGACGCCGATCAGCGTGGTGTCCGGCTACTGGCGCAAGATCTACAACTGCAGCATCGACGGCTTCGTCTACCGGCTGCACGAGGCCGACTGGGTGTGGAAGGACTCCATCCGCTACACCTCGTCCTGCGACACCATCGGCGGGACGTCCGGTTCGCCCATCATCAGCAACACCTCCGGCCAGGTCGTCGGCGTCAACAACACCGGCAACGAGAACGGCGAGCGGTGCACGCTCGACAACCCGTGCGAGGTGGACCAGAACGGCAACGTGACCGTCCACCAGGGCACCAACTACGGCGAGGAAACGTACCTCCTCACGCAGTGCCTCACCACCAACAGCGACATCGACCTGAGCAACCCCAACTGCCAGCTGCCGCGGCCGGCCTGACCCGCGTTTCCCGGCCCGGGCGCGCAATGCGCCCGGGCCGACCCATGCCGTCCGGGCCGAGCCATGCCGCGCAGTTATGTCGGAGGCGGCCCGTAGCTTTCGGTCAAGGGCTTGACGCCACGGGCGAAGGGACGGTCATGGACGGCGCGTACTGGGAAGAATTCTTGGACGAGGGCTTCGACCTTCCGGAGGGAATCCGGCGGTACCTGGAGGCGCACAAGGACTCGTCCGGGGTCCTGACCGACATTCCCGAAGTGCAGCAGCTCAGCCCCGCCGAGCGGGCGATGGTCGAGTCCGGTCCGGAGCTGGCCGACGTGTTCTTCGATATCGCCTACGACGGGTTCTCTCTGGCGTGCGTCGCCGCCCGCAGGGCCGTGGACGTCCTGCCGTTGCTGTCGGTGCGCGAGGTCATCGTCATGGACGAGCAGACACCCTGGTACGAGCTCGACTTCCACGACGCCGAGGACGTCGTCGGCATCACCGACGTGCCCGGCGGGTGCGTCATCGCCCAGCCTTGGGGCTACCTTGCGGCAAGGCTGCTCGGCCCGGCGACGGCCGGGACGTTCGGGTACGGCATGTTCGCCAATCCCAAGAGCGGCAACCAGGGCTACATCGCCGAGGACGGAACCGTCGTCCGGGGAGATCTGCATCCCGCCTTCCCGCCGCACAGCGACCAGGCCGGCGGTCGGGAAATCCTCGCGGGATTCGTGTCCGACGGCAGCGCGATAGCGAACTGCCTCGTCTATGCGGGCCTGCGGCCTGACACAACGGATTGCTTGGAGTACCCGGATGCTTGGGTCCGACTCGGTCCCACGCCGTAAGGGTCAAGGCCGATAGTGACGGAAGTTCACTGAGAGGCGGTTGGGGGCCACATCCAGGACGTGCATGACCGACCCGTCCGGCCGTGGAAGAAAGGTCAGCGCTTCCACTTCGGTGCCGGACGGAAGGTTCTCGGCGAATGCCTGGCTGACGGCGCCGCTGGTCAGGTCGATTGTGTAGATGGCTTTGGTCGCGCCGTCGGACGAGGCGTACAGGCGGCCGTCGTAGTACTTCGCTCCCTGGACGTGCGGGATCGGCTGACTCAAAGGCACCCGCTTCATCAGGTGGCCGTCGCTGAGGCTGTAGGCGTTGATGGCGGTGGCCTCGTACTCCGACGACAGCAGGTAGCCGCCGCCGACCGCCGTCCAGGGCACCCCGTCGCGCTGGACGTCCTGGGGCAGCGCGAAAGCCGTGCCCGTGTAGGCGAGCGTTGCGGCATTGTAGATGGCGATGTAGGGGTGCTGGTATTTGCTGCCGTCCTCGATCGGCGCGTAGAGCTTGCCGTTGTAGTAGTCGATGCCGCCGATGTGGTTGTCGCCCTGGAGCGCCAGCGCGGTCGGGATGGCGAGGGTGTTGGACGCCTGGGTCCTGCCGTCCATGCCGACGCGGCTCAGGCCGTACTGCCAGGAGAAGTACCAGGCGTTGCCGTCGGTGGTGACGCCTTGGGAGCGCTGCAGCGCATCGGTCAGGTAGAAGGTGTCGCTGGACACCTGCTGCCAGCCCGCCGCCGACGCCGTCCCCGAAACGGTGAAGGCAGCGGCCAGCAGGGTCAGCGCGGTCGTCAGGGCGGTGGGCTTCCACACGGGCGTGCTCCTCGGAGGCGGCGGGTGGCTGGTGCAGGGGCCGTCAGCCCTGCGGCGGGATGGTGCAGGGCCGGCCTGCGCAGGTGTCGATGATGCGGCCGGTGCGCAGGAACTCGGCGAGCTGGGCCATGGCCTCGGCCGACCCGCGGGTGCTGCCGTGCGGGTCGTCCCCGGCGGTGTTGGGGGTGTCGGTGGTCGGCGGCGCGGGCGTGCCGGCGTCCCAGATGACCAGGCCGGAACCCGCATACGGGAAGCGGGTGAGCGACGGCAGGGCCCAGAACGGCGTGACGTCGGGTTTGCGTCCGGGGGCGAGCGCGGGCTGCCGCACGGGGACGTCGCCGAGGGTGCGGGCCATGGTCTCGGTGGCGATGTTGGCCACCTGGTGGTCGCCGAACGCCTCGTGGATCAGGACGCGGTGGACCGGCGTGCCCGGCAGCGGGTCGCGCGTGACGTGGGCGGCGTAGCCGTCGCCCTCGCCGCGGTCCCAGAGCATCTGGATCAGGTTCAGGACGAGCTGCTGCTCCAGCCTGTCCGGGTAGCTGACGTCGAGGAGCTTCTCGTACTGGGCGAAGTCGACGCTGCGGTTCAGCATCGTGCTGTAGTTGATGCCGGGGACGATCAGGGCAGCGCGCCGGAAGTCGGTCGCGAGCGCGGTCAGCGCCGTCCCCTGGATGCCGCCCTGGCTGGCGCCGGCGTAGGCCAGGCCGCCGCCGATGAGCGGGCGGCCGTCCTGCGTGCGGAACGCGGCGTCGGCGGTGAAGCCCTTCGGGTGGACGAGGTCGCGGCCGAGGAACAGGAAGTCCAGGTAGCTCTGCTGCTGCCGGTCCGGGACGGTGTTGAACCGCGAGATGTTCAGCAGGACGCTCGCGACGTTGGCGATGTCGCCGGCGGACATCCCGATCCAGTCGGTCGCGCACAGCATCAGGTCGTGCTGCTGCGCGGCGCGCCGGAGCTTCTCGCTGTCGATCTCGGACGCGCTGCCCATGAGCCCGTGCCCGTACAGGACCGGCTGCGCGGCCGTGGTGAGCGCGGCGCGCGGGA
Organism: Actinomadura rupiterrae; assembly: GCF_024172125.1. Lineage (GTDB taxonomy): Bacteria > Actinomycetota > Actinomycetes > Streptosporangiales > Streptosporangiaceae > Spirillospora > Spirillospora rupiterrae. Next base: position 311,789 of record NZ_JAMZEA010000011.1, on the reverse strand, counting down.
TGTTGCAGCGGAAGTTCGCCTTCTGGACGTTGCCGGGGATCTGCTGCGGCAGCCCGTCGCGTCCGTAGTGCAGGGACGAGCCGGGCGGTCCGCCGGGAAGGTCGAGGTAGCTGGGCACGTCCACGGTGCCCTCGACTCGGCGGGCCAGGTAAGGGTCCTGGTCGGTGGTGAAGTCGGTGACCTTGCCGATGGTGAACGCCGGCGCGCGCGTACCGAGGGCGCGGAAGGCGTCGTCCCGCATGTGGACGGCCCGTTCGGTGAGGTTCCGCGTGGACGCGACGGTGAAGTCCCACGCCAGGTAGAGCCCGGAGGTGGAAACGTGGTGCCCGTTCAGCTCGCGGACGGTGCGCCGGAGGGCCGTCCCGCGTTCCTTCTCCGTGGTGCCGAGCGGATGGCCCGACAGCATGCGCCGGACGGCGGCCGACGCTCGGAGCGTCCGCCCCTCCGTGTCCTTGAGGTTGCGCAGGAGGACCAGGTAGCGGTGGCCTTCGCGCAGGTTCCGGGCAGGGCGGACGAGCAGCAGCCGCCGCGACTCGGGCGCGTTGACGTCGAGTTCGGCGAAGTAGGGCCGGCGCTCGCCGGTGCGCGCGTCCATCAGGACGATGGGTGCGTCCGAGGCGAGCGAGCGGGCCATGTCGGTGATCGGGGCCGCGCCGGTCCGGGCCAGGTCCAGGCCCGGGACGCGGGTGAGCATCGCCGAGCCCGGGGAGAACCCGTCGCTGCGGTTCCACTGCGCGGGGTCGGTCGGGACGACTCCCCCGGCGCGCGGCGTCGCGAGCGGCGAGAGGTTCACGCGCCGTCCGGTCGCGGTGCTCCGGTCGGGGACGGTGAACCAGTCGTTCGGGAACGGCAGCATGCACGCCGCGGTGTCGGCCGGATCACACACATGCGCCGCGGACGTCCCAGCCGCGAGCTTCCCAGCCGCGAGCTTCCCGGCTGCGGACGTCCCGGGTCCGGCCGCGGCGGCGGGACGCGCCGCGGCCGGGCCCGGGGCCGCGACGGCCGGGGCCGGGAGTGCCAGGGCCGAGGCGGGCAGGGCGAGCAGCGCGACCAGGACGCCGCGGGGCCTCATCGCGCGGCCTGGAGCTGCCCGGCGATGATCCGCGCGTAGTTCTCCTCGCCCGTCCGGTTCGGGTGCAGGGGCGCGGCGGCCGACGTCGGCACGTACCCCTCCAGCCACTTGGCGGCCGGCGCCTGGCAGGCGTCGTGGCCCGCGCTCGGGGTGACCAGGTCGATGTAGGCCATGCCGTGCGCGGCGGCCTGCCGGGCGATCACCCCGTTCATCCGCGCGACGCTCCCCTGGAGCCAGTCGGCGTCCGCGGGCAGGACGGGCACGGTGGGCCAGCAGCCGCCGGGCTTGATGTAGAGGCCGTAGCCGGTGACGGCCACGCGCGCCTGCGGCGACCGCTGCCGGATGCCGTCCAGCACGGCGGCGAGTTTCGGCTCGAAGGCGTCGATGCGCTGGGCGACCTGGTCCACGCCACCCTGGGTGTACTTGGTCTTGCAGGGCGTCCCGGTCGGCAGCAGGTTGACGCAGGTCTGCGCGACGCCGACGAGCCCGGCGTCGTTGCCGCCGATGGTGAGCGTCACGAGCCTGGTGTCGGCGGTGAGCGCGTCGAACTGCGGCGGGGCCGTCCCGGCGGGCTGCCCGAGGACGCTGAGGTTCTGCGGCTCGGTCATGTGCCTGGTCGCGGCGCCGCTGCACGTCACGTCGTTCAGCCCGGCGACGCCGAGCGTGGACGCGAGCACGTGCGCGTAGTTGTGCGTCGAGCGCCCGCAGGCGACCGGGCCGGTGATGTCGGGGATGAGCGGCCCGGACGCCATCGAGTCGCCGAGCGCGACGTAGGCGGGCGCGGCCGCCCGCGCGGCCGGGGCGAGCGCGAGCGCGGCCAGCGCGGCGGGGACGAGGGTGACGAGGGACCGGCGGAGCCAGGGGCGGGATGTGAGGGGCACGGGTCCTCCTTGGGGGGCGATGCAATACTCGGCCCGCCGGACCCGATGACCATCAGGGAATTATCCAGAGATGGGCGGAGGATCCTGTGACGGAGACCAAACCGGCCGGTAGCCGCGCCCCGACCATCGGCGGATGCCCCGCCGACTCCGTCCTGGGTCCGCAGGTGCCGGTGCTGGCGCGCCGGATGGTGGCCGCGTTCGCCGACAGGTTCCCGACGTATTCGGCGCTGCCGCGCGAGGAGCTGGCCGGCGACATCACCCGCGTGGTCGAGGACAACCTGCGGACGTTCGTCCGGACCCTGCGCACCGGTCGGCTACCCGCGCCCGACGACCTGGTGGAGATGACCCGCTCGGCGGCCCGCCGCGCCGAGGAGGGCGTGCCGCTCGGCGCGGTGCTGTCGGCCTACCACCTCGGCTGGCGGATCGGGCTGGACGCGCTGCTCGCGCACGCCGGCCCGGCGGACCTGGAGGCGGTCATCGAGGTCGAGCGCATCCTGCTCGACGTGCTGCAGCTGGTGTCGGCGGCGGTCGCGGACGCCTACGTCGAGGAGCACCAGGCCCTGCACGGCCAGGACCAGGCGGCGCGGCACGAGGTGCTGTCGGCGCTGCTGGACGGCCAGGACCCGAAGGACGCCGCCCGGCGCGCCGGCGTCCGTCCGGCCCCGGCCTACGCGGTGCTCACCCTCGCGCTCGGCGCCCACCCGGACGAGACCGAGGCGGGTGTCACCGGCAGCGTCGCCGCGCGCCGCAAGCTGCGCCGCGTCCAGGCCGAGATCGACCACCACGGCCGGGACCAGGCGCTGCACGCCCTGAACGCGCGCGGCGGGACGGCCCTGCTGCCGGTGGACGACCCCGACGCGGCGCTGGCGGGCGGCTGGGACCGGCTGGCCGGGCTCGTCGCGCGGATCGCGGGCCGCGCGGGCGGCGCCGTGCACGCCGGGGTCGCGGCGTCCGCGGCGGGGTCGGTCGCCGACGCGGCGCGCCAGTCCGCCGACATCCTGGAGATCGTCCGGATCACCGGCCGCGCTCCCGGCGCCTACCGGATCACCGACGTGCTGCTCGACTACCAGCTCTCCCGGCCCGGTCCCGCGCGGACGCACCTGGCCGGGCTGCTGGCCGTCCTGGACGGCAACCCGGTCCTGCTGGAGACGCTGCGCGCCTACGTGGCCAGCGGTTTCAACCGGCGGCGGGCGGCGCCGCTGCTGCACGTCCACCCGAACACCGTGGACTACCGGCTGCGCCGCATCGGCGTCCTGACCGGCCTGGACCCGACCTGCCCGGCCGACCTCCCGCAGCTACGCGCCGCGCTGGTCGCGCACGACTTCACCCCGTCGCGGCGGCCGACGACAGGGCCGCGATGAGCCCTTCCGCGCCGCGCGGATCGGCCGATTCCAGCTCGACGAGGTTGCCGTCCCGCAGGTGGATAGCGAAGTTCGCGAGCTTGATGGTGACCTGGGCGCGGGACCCGGCCCGCTGCTCGACACCCTTGACCTGCCGCAGGTCGAGCTCGACGACCAGGTCCTTGGCGCGGCCCATCACCAGCCAGGACTGGGAGAACAGCAGCAGCCTGCGGTCGGTGACGGCGGCGACCATCTTCGCGGGCAGGCCGTTCGCGCCGGTCGCCTCGACCAGGCGGATGCCGGTGACGTTGCCGAGCGCCGCGTAGTAGCCGTCCCGCTTGAGCGTGCCGGGCAGGCTGACCATGCAGCTGGCCAGCAGCCGCTCGTCCTGCTGCGCGACCTGTGCGAACGCCTTCTTGACCGGCCAGTCGCGTGCGGCCATGGGGGGTTCCCTTCTCGATGCGATCATGTGAATGGCGTTGACTGTACATCCAGCCAGTCAACGGCGCGGGGCGATTTCCGCGATCTCCCCGCGACCGGGGACAATGGCGGGCGGCACGCCTTCGTTCGGCACACAGGCTCATTCGGCACGCAGGGGGGTTCGGCTTGTCACCACGGTCCGCCGAGACCAACCGGGAGCTGCGGGAGCAGTCCCGCCGCCGCATCCTGGACGCGGCGCTGGAGCTGTTCGCCGAGCGCGGGTACGGCGGCGCGTCGGTGGCGCAGATCGCCGACCGGGCGGGGGTCGCGCGGGGCCTGGTCTCCTACTACTTCCCGGCCAAGGAGCGGCTGCTGGAGGAGCTGCTGACCGAGGCGATGTTCGGGATCTTCGGCCTGGTCGCCCCGGCGCCGGAGGAGACGACCGCCGACGAGCGGCTGGCCGGGCTGATCGACCGCGTCCTGCTCACCGCCTCCCGGACCGTTCCACTCCAGCGGCTCGTGCTGTGCCTGATGCTCCAGCCCGCGACCCGCGGCGTCTACGTGCGGGTCGAGGCGTCGCACGCCGCCGAGCTGACCGCGTTCGAGGACGCCATCCGGTCGATCTTCACCGAGCGCGGCGCGCCCGACCCGGCCCTGGAGGAGGTGCTGCTGCGCAGCGTCCTGGAGGGCGTGGTGTTCAAGCTGGCCGTCTACCCCGATACCTACCCGCTGGAGGCGGTGCGCCGCCGCGTCTACGCGATCTACGACCTGTCCCCCGCGGGCCCGCTGCTCCCGGACGAACCGGACCGTCCCGCCGACCGCCTGCGCTCCTGACCGCCTGGCGGCGGCCGGGCTTCCCCGCCGCGGCGTCCGGGTAGGTACCGGGGGGCGAGATGCGGCCGGACGGGGAGGTCCGCATGACCGCGCGTGCGCTGATGGCGGAGTTCGACGACATCGCCGGCTGGACCGCCGAGGCCGTCGAGCGGCTCGGTGCCGCCTACGCGATCCCGGCCGCCTGCCGGGGCAGCGCGAACCCGGCCGCGCTCGCGTGGCTGGCCGAGGCCTGCGAGCTGTCGGCCGGGACGCGCCTGCTGGACGTCGGGGCGGGCATGGGCGGTCCGGCCGCCTGGGTCGCGGCCCGGTTCGGCGCGCGGCCGGTCCTGCTGGAGCCGATGCCGGGCGCCGGACGCGCCGCCGCCCGGTTGTTCGGGCTGCCGGTCGTCACCGCCGACGGCGCCCGCATCCCGCTCCGGACGGCCTCGGTCGACGCCGCCTGGTGCCTCGGGGTGCTGGACGTCCTGCGGGACAAGGCCGCCGTGCTGCGCGAGATCCACCGCGTCCTGCGGCCGGGGGCGCCGCTGGGCCTGCTGGTCGTGGTCGCGCAGGGGCCGCAGCTGCTGCCCTGCCCCGAGGGCAACCACTTCCCGACCCGGCGGGCGCTCGCCGAGCTGGTCGTCCGGGCGGGGTTCGCGGCGGCCGAGCAGATCGACCAGCCCGACGTCCCGCCGCTGTCGTGGAAGCGCCGCGCCGACCGGGTCGCCGCGGTCGTCGCGTCCCGGCACCGGACCGACCGCGCGCACGTGCTCGCGGCGGGGCAGGCTGAGCGGTTCAGCCGGCTGTTCGACGCCGGGCAGGTCGCGATCCGGCTGCTGCACGCCGTCCGGCGGGAGGCCCCGGCGGCCGGGGGAATGGACGGGCCGGACCGCGGGTTGGCGTGATCATGACGAAGGTGCTTGCGGTGTCGGGAAGCCTGCGGGACGGGTCGACCAACTCGGCCGTGCTGCGGACGGCGGGGGCGGTCGCGCCCGAGGGGATCGAGGTCCTGGGCTTCGGCGGGCTGGCGGCGCTGCCGCATTTCAACCCCGACGACGACCGCGAGCCGCTGCCCGCCGCCGTCCGCGAACTGCGGGACGCGATCGGCGCGGCCGACGCGGTGCTGTTCTGCACGCCCGAGTACGCGGGGGCGCTGCCCGGGTCGTTCAAGAACCTGCTGGACTGGACGATCGGCGGCGGCGAGATGTACGAGAAGCCGGTGGCCTGGCTGAACGTGTCGTCGATCGCCGCGCCGACCGGCGGCGCCGGAGCGCACGACTCGCTGCGCGCCGTGCTCGGCTACGCCGGCACCTCGATCGTCGAAGACGCGTGCGCGCGCGTCCCGCTGTCGCGCCAGGACGTCGGCCCGGACGGGCTCATCGGGGACGCCGGGACGCGTGCGGCCATCGTGGCCTCGCTGCGTGCCCTTGCCGCTGCGGCGGACGAGCACCGGGACGCGTGGGCGGACGCGAGATAAGCCGAAGGCGTGGCCGGTTCCGGCAGGTCTGGGCATTGCCGCGCGCCCGGGGCGGGCATCGGGGTGAGCATGGAGCGGACCGACCTCGGAGGCCGCGATGGCTACTGCTCTGGACGTCCCCCTCTTCCAGCCCGACCCCTACGAGGCGTACGCGCGGCTGCGCGAGAAGGCGCCGGTGCACCGCGACGACGAGTGCGACTTCTGGGCGCTGTCGCGGCACGCCGACGTCAGCGTCGCCTTCCGCGACGCGGAGACGTTCTCCAGCCGCAACGGCAACATGCTGGACCCGCTGCTGTGGGGGCCGAACGCGGCGGCGTTCGCGTCCATCTCGGCGATCGACCCGCCCCGGCACACGCTGATCCGGGGGCTGGTCGCCCGGTCGTTCACGCGGGCGCGGCTGGCCCGGCTGGAGGAGCGCGTCGCCGAGATCGCGCGCGGGCACCTGGACCGGGCGCTGGCGGGCGGCGAGTTCGACCTGGTCGCCGAGTTCTCCTCGCGGCTGCCGGTGGACGTGATCGGCGAGCTGATCGGCGTCCCGGTCGCCGACCGGGCGGAGATCTGGCGGCTGCAGAGCATCCTCATCGACCGCGAGGAGGACACCGACGCCGCGGCCGCGCAGCGCGCCGAGTGCATGGCCGTCCTCACCGGCTACTTCGCCGACCTCGTCCAGCAGCGGCGGCGGCGTCCGCGCGAGGATCTCGCGTCGCAGGTCGTGGCGTCCGCCGACGCCGACGGGACGGTCACCGACCCCGAGGTGCTCGCGCTGCTGCTCGTCCTGGTGCTGGCGGGCGGCGAGACGACCTCGGGCCTCATCGCCAACGCCCTGGACGCGGTGTGGCGCTTCCCCGCAGCACGGGCCGACGCGTACGCCGACGTGGACGGTTGGGTTGAGGAGACGCTGCGCTTCGAGCCGCCCTTCCAGTTCGCCGGGCGGACGCTCACCCGCGACCTCACCCTGCATGGCGTGCACATCCCCGAGGGCGAGCGCGTCCTGTTGCTGCTGGCGTCCGCCAACCGCGACGCCGAGGTGTTCACCGATCCGGACCGGTTCGACCCCAAGCGCGACACCAGCGCGAAGGTCACCTTCGGCAGCGGCCACCACCACTGCGTCGGCGCGCAGCTCGCGCGGCTGGAGGCGCGGATCGCCCTGCGCGAGTTCACCGGCCGGGTCGCCGACTTCGAGATCGACGACGCCCGGGCCGAGCGGGCGGGGTCCGCGCAGTTCCGCGACTTCACCTTCCTGCCGGTGCGCGCGACTCCCCGCTAAGCGCGGAGGCTCGCCGCTAGAGGCGAAGGCTCGCCGCTGAACGCGGAGAAGGCTCTCCCCCGGGACGAGGGAGAGCCTTCGGCGGGACGGGGGCGTCAGCGCAGCCGCAGCCACGCGCCTTCGGAGCTGGTGTAGAAGATGTGGCGCTTGCGGTCGAGCTTGCCGACCGCGGAGCGGATCCGCATCCGGTCCTGCTTCCAGTAGCTCATGGACCAGCCGGTGCTGAGCGTCTTGCCCGCGCCGAGCGTGTTCACCTTGCACTTGTTCCGGACGTGCGCCTTCGGGCTGGTCAGGTCGTAGCAGAACCCGGCGCTCTTGCCGTCGGCGCGGGTGTCCTTGACCATGATGTCCATCCAGACGAACTTGCCCATGGCGTCCTGGGCCCAGTACCAGTCGCCCCACACCGAGGCGCCGCGGACGCCCTGCGCCCGGAACCGGTGGATCTTCCCGATCCGGTGGAAGCCCGCCTTCCCGGCGGCCGCGACCGTTCCCGCGCCGTCCCGGGTGGCTCCGCCGACGGCGTGCCCCGTGTCCGCCGACGCGGGCGCGGCCAGCGCGATCCCCGCGGCCAGCACCACACCGCCGACCAGGCCGATTCTGAGCATGTAGCGTTCCATCCCTTCACAACTGGCAACAAACGTTACATATGACCCCTGGCGCCTCCGGGTGGTTTACACGGGTCAGGAGCGAAGTGAGCCGCCCGCCGTCCGCACGTCCGCGGGCTCCGCGTCCGCTGGCTGCGCGGGCCCGGGGGTAATGCCAGCACCACCCCCGGTCGGAAGCGGAGGTTACCGACAGGCGTCCGCGCCGCGCCGATGCTGGAAGATGAGCGATCGGAAGCGAGGGTTCGGGGATGACGGTCATGGCGCGGGGATTCACCGAGGGCACGGCGGACGGCACCGGCACCGACCGCTACCGGGCGCGCCTGGCCCGGGGCACCCTGGGCCGTCCGGCCCTGGAGGTCTACGTGCAGGGCGGCCTGTACGACGTGGCGGTGGCGGACGGCTTCGCCCGGTCGCTGCTGCGGGGCGCGGTCCAGGGACCGGGCTGGGCGCTGGCATGGGGCCAGCTCCCTCCGGACGGCGCGGACGTCCAGGTGGCGTTCACCGGACGGCACGTCGACCTCTCTGCGGGTGTCCGCGTCCTCGGCGACCGGTTCTGGGTCGCCGAGGCGGACGTCCGGGCCCGGCGGGTGGTCGTCGACACGCCGTCCGAGCGGGCGGCGCTGCGGGTGGCCACCGTCAGCCGCGAAGGCCGCTGGCGCTGGCCTTGGAGCGCAGCGAACTGAGCATCGGGACGAGTGTGGCCAGCAAGGCGATCAGTACGCAGGCCGCTGTGACGGCGGCGAGCGTCGTCCAGGGGACGACCAGCGCCGTCGCACTGGTCACGCGGTTCAGCGCCATCCAGAACCCGGCCAGGCTCACGGCCGAAACCGCCAGCGCCACCACCCCCACGCAGACCACCAAGACCGCCTCACCCAGCGCCACGCGCGCCACCTGGGCGGGCGTCGCGCCGGACAGCCGCAGGACGGCCTGGTCCCGCGACCGGCCGGCCGCCGCCATCGCCAGGGTCCCGGCGACCGAGATCCCGCAGTAGGCGAGCGCGATGCCGAGCGTCACCAAGATCCCGAGCCGGCTGCTGCCACCCTTGCCCGAAGACCCGTCGGCCGCGTCGCGCGCGGACACCGTCTCGACGCCGAGGCCCTCGGTGGCCGCGCGAAGCCCCTTCGCCACGGCCGCCTTGTCCGCGCCCGGCCGAAGGAGCACGTCGATGCGTCCGATCTGGGATGGTTCGACGCGTCCGGTGCGAGACGGCTCGGCGCGTCCGATCTGGGCTGGGTCGGCGCGGGCGGACGTCAGGTAGGCGCGGCCGTCGTCCAGGCCGCTCTTCATGACCGCCGCGACGCGGACGGAAGTGCGCGTGCCGTCGCCGAGCCACAGGTTCACGACATCGCCGGGCTTCTTGCCCCAGTCGTCGTCCACAATCAGGTCGTTCTCGCCAAGGGCCGCGATCGAGCCCTTCCGGACGTCCATCCGGGCGATCCTCGCGAGGTCGCCGGGCCGGACGATCTGGGCCTCGTACCGTCTGAGGTTGCCGCCGTCCCCGATCGCGTAGACGTGGGTCTCCGCCGATGGCACGGCCTCCATCCCTGGGACGGTCCGCAGCCGTTGCAGCACCACGGCGCTGACCGTGTCGCCGCGGGTCGGGCGCACCACGAAATCGGCGCGGACGTTGTGCCGGGCTTCGGCGGACTTGGTGGCGTCCGCGCTGGCGCCGGTGCCCAGCAGCGATCCCGCCAGGCCGACCGTGATCAGGACGGGTGCGGCGACCGACGCCGTCCGGCGGGCCGCCGCGAGGGTGTTCTCCCGGACCAGCAGCCCGGTGGCCCCGCCGGAGCGGGCCAGCGGACGGGTGAGCAGCCGGGCGAGCGGGGGCACCAACAGCGGTGCGAGCAGCGCGGCGCCGGTGATCAGGAGCATCACCGCCGGGGTGTAGCCCTTGCGGTTGGCGGCCGAGGCCGGGTCGCTCACAGCCGTGGTGACCAGGGTCGCGAGACCGCCGCCGAAGGCCGCCAGGCCGAACAGCAGCCGGACGGGCGTCATCGTGCGGCTCTCGACGGCCGCCTCGCGCAGCGCCTCCGCCGGACGCACCCGTCCCGCGCGCCGCGACGCGGCGGCGACGCCGATCAGTGCCACGGCAGGCCCGGTCAGGAACGCGATCACCAGCGGCCAGGCCGCCACCGGGACGGTGAACCAGGACGGCGCGAGCCGGTGCGCAACCAGCCAGTGCCCGAGCAGCCGCGCGCAGACCGGGGCGACGGCGCAGCCGGTGGCCGCGGCGAGCAGGCCGACCAGCAGCGCCTCGGCGGTCAGCATCCGGCGGACCTGGCGGGGCGTGGCGCCGATGAGGCGCAGCAGAGCCAGCTCGCGCCGCCGCTGCGCCACGGACAGCGCGAACGTGGACGCCACGACGAACACCGCGACGAACCCGGCGATGCCCGCCGCGATACCGAGCAGCACGTCGGCGTCGTTCAGCGCGCGGCGCTCGCGGTCCGGATCGGGATCGGCGTCGTGCCGCGCGTCGCCGGTCAGCACGGACACCCCCGACGCTTCGACCGCGCGGCGGGCGGCGTCCGGCAAGCCGGTGACCGCGAGGCCGTCCACGCGCGGGGACAGGCGCGCGGCCTCGGCGTCGGCGAAGAACACCGCATGCTCGAAGCCGACCCGGGTGACCGTCCCGGAGACGGTGTAGGGCCGTTCAGCGGAGGCCGTCAGCACGCTGACGCGGTCGCCGACGCGGGCTTCGCCGGTCGCCAGGACGATCTCGTCGGGGCGGCGCGGGGCGGTTCCGGCGGTGAGGCGGTAGCCGCCGAAGCGGGCCACCGACCAGGGGTGTCCGACGCTGCTCGGCCCGTTGCCGATCACGTGCGCCGGGAACGTCCGGTCCGGGACGACCGGAACGGCCGCGCTCACCCGCGCCACCAGGTCGGGCGCCAGGCCCCGCGAGGTGTCCAGCGTCCTGCTCCCCCGGGCTCCCGGGACGGCGAGCGTCCGGCTCGGCCGGATGACGGCGTCGGCCTGCGCGAACCGCTGCGGTTTCGGCTGCCGGGCCGGGGACAGCGTCGCGGCGAGCGCGAGGGCCAGCGCGGCGGTCATGGTGACGCCGAGCGCGAGCGCGGCGAACGTCCCGGCGAGCGAGAGCCGGCGCGTCCGCAGGGTGGCGAGGGCGAGGCTCAGCATGCGCGCGCCTCCAGGCGCGTGACGTGCGCGGCGACCTGCTCGGGCGTGGCGGCGGCGAGCTCTCCGGCGAGCCGCCCGTCGGCCAGGAACACCACGCGGTCGGCGCGGGACGCCGCGACCGGGTCGTGCGTGACCATGATGATCGTCTGCCCGTGCCGGTCGGCCAGCGCGCGCAGCAGGGCCAGCACGTCGCGCGAGGTCGCGGTGTCGAGCGCGCCGGTGGGCTCGTCGGCGAACAGCACGGCGGGCCGGGTGACCAGCGCGCGGGCGATCGCGACCCGCTGCCGCTGCCCGCCGGACAGCTCGCCCGGCCGGTGCCCGGCCCGGTCGGCCAGCCCGACCTCCGCCAGGACGTCCCGGACCTCCGCCCGCTTCGGCCAGCGGCCCGCCAGGCGCAGCGGCAGCCCGACGTTCTGCTCGGCGGTCAGAGAGGAGACCAGGTTGTACGCCTGGAACACGAACCCGATCCTGTCGCGGCGCAGCCGGGTCAGCGCGGTCTCGCCGAGCCGGTCCAGCTCCACGCCCGCGACGACGACGCTGCCGCTCGTCGGACGGTCCAGGCCCGCCGCGCATTGCAGCAGCGTGGATTTTCCGGACCCGGACGGCCCCATCACCGCGGTGAACGTCCCCGCTCGGAAAGTCGCGGTCACGCCGTCGAGCGCGGTGACGCCGCCGCCCGCGCCGCCGCCGCCGAAGACCCGGCGGACCGCCGAGAGTCGAACCACTTCGTCCATGCGGAGGAGTCAACCGGGGAACGCACCTGGCCACAGCGCCACCAGCGCCACCTTTGCGGGTAGCGCTGGCGCTACCTCCGTATTCGTCGCGGTTGCCCTACGGTGACCGCATGGCGAGCACGACGGCCTGGCGGGCCCTCACGAGCCGGCGGTTCCTGCTGACGGCTCGTCCGTGGCGGGCGCTGGCCTACCTGGCCGGCGGCGCGGTCACGGGTCTGCTGGCGTTGCTGGTCCTGCTGCCGCTGTTCGTGGTCGGGACGGTCGGCTCGGTGGTTCTCGTGGGCATCCCGGTCCTGGTGACGCTGGGTCTGTGCGGGATTCCGCTGGCGGTGTTCGAGCGGCGGCGTCTCGCCCTGGTGGACGGGCGTCCGGCACGCAGCGGGCATGCGCCTCCACCGCGTCCGGGAGCGTGGGCGTGGGCGGTGTTCCGATACCAGGAGCAGGCGACCTGGCGGGAACTCGCCTACGCGCTGTTGCTGACGACCGTGTTGTGGCCGTTCGACCTGGCGGTGCTGACCACGGCGCTGATGTTCCCGTTGGCGTTCCTCTCGGCGCCCTATGCGCAGTCGTTCGCCGATCCCGGCGACGACCGGATCCAAGTGCTGAAACTGGTCCCGGTGAGCAGCGCGGCGCAGGCGTGGGCGCTGGTGCCGGTCGGGCTGCTCCTGCTGCCCGTCGCCGGATACCTCCTGGCGGTGGCCGCCGCCGCGCGCGGAACGGTCGCGCGGGCACTGCTCGCGACGCGGGAGACCGAGCTGGGGGTGCGGCTCGCGCAGGTGACGCGGTCCCGGTCGGAGCTGGTGGACGCCTTCGAGGTCGAGCGGCGGCGCATCGAGCGGGACCTGCACGACGGCGCGCAGCAGCGGCTCGTCGCGCTGACCATGACGCTCGGGCTGGCCCGGATCAGCACCGGGGACGAGGCGTCCGCGCTGGTGGACCAGGCGCACCGGGAGTCGCGGCTGGTGCTGGACGAGCTGCGGCGGCTGATCCGCGGCGTCCATCCCGGCGTGCTCACCGACCGGGGCCTGCGCGCCGCCGTCGAGGACGCGGCCGACTGCTCGCCGGTGCCCGTCGAGGTGGACCTGGACCTGCCCGGAAGGCTGCCGCCCGCGATCGAGAGCACCGCCTACTTCGTGGTCAGCGAGGCGCTCGCCAACGTCGCCAAGCACAGCGGCGCGGAGCGCGCGACCGTCCGGGGCGGGACCGCGGCGGGCGTGCTGGCGCTGGAGGTCCGCGACGACGGCCGCGGCGGGGCCGACCCGTCCGCCGGGACGGGCCTGGCGGGGCTCGCGGCGCGGGTCGCCGCGGTCGATGGCAGGCTGTCGCTGTCCAGCCCTGCTCAGGGACCGACCGTGCTTCGCGTGGAGCTTCCGTGTGCGCCGACCGACCTCTCCGGATAGTCCTCGCCGAGGACGGCATGCTGCTGCGCGAGGGGCTGCCCGGGCTGTTCCGGCGGTTCGGCCACCGGACGGTCGCGGCGGTCGGCGACGCGGCCGCGCTGGTCGCGGCGGTGGCGGAGCACGAACCCGATCTGGTGGTCACCGACGTCCGGATGCCGCCGGGCTTCTCGGACGAGGGCCTGCGCGCCGCGCTGGAGCTGCGCGCGGCGCGCCCGCGGCTGCCGGTGCTGGTCCTGAGCCAGTACGTCGAGCGCGACTCGGCCGCCGAGCTGCTGTCCTCGCACGGCGGCGCGGGCGTCGGCTACCTCCTGAAGGACCGGCTCGGGGACGTCGAGGAGTTCGCCGAGGCGGTCGCGCGGGTCGCGGCGGGCAGCACCGCCGTGGACCCGGAGGTCGTCCGCCGGCTGCTGCTGCGCCGCCGCGATCCGGTGAACGCGCTCAGCCCCCGCGAGCGCGAGGTGCTGGCGTTGATGGCGGAGGGCCGGTCCAACGCGGCGATCGCCCGCGCGCTGCTCGTGAGCGACGCCGCGGTGGCCAAGCACATCCGCGCCATCCTCGCGAAGCTGGACCTGCCGCCGGACGAGGACGACCACCGCCGGGTCCGAGCCGTCCTGGCCTACCTGCGCTCCGACCTGCGCGAATAGCGCGCTCAGCAGGGTCTGGCCCGGCGGCGGGTCCGGGGTTTCAGACGACGGTGACCCGTCCGGGTTCGCCGTGGCTCGCGCTGCCGACGAGGGCGGCGGGGACGCCCCGGTCGCGCAGCTCGTTCAGCAGGTCGTCCGGGTCGTCCTCGATGGCCAGGAGCAGCCCGCCGGAGGTCTGCGCGTCGTGCATCAGCACGCCGAGTTCGTCTGAAACGCCACTGCCGATGGTCACGAAATCGGCGAGGTGGCTGATGTTCGCGTTCGTCCCGCCCGGGACGAACCCGGCGGCGACCAGCTCCACGGCGCCCGGCAGCAGCGGGACGCTCGCCGCGTGGATCTCGGCGGCGAGGCCGCTGGCGCGCATCATGCGGTGCAGATGGCCCAGCAGCCCGAACCCGGTCACGTCGGTCGCGGCCTTCACCCCGGCCGCCAGCGCGACCTCCGAGGCGACAGCGTTGAGCGTGGTCATCGACGCCACCGCGGCCGCGACGCTCTCCGACGAGGCCATGCCGCGCTTGACGCCCGTCGAGACCACGCCCGTCCCGATGGCCTTGGTCAGGACGAGCCGGCATCCCGCGGTCACCTGGTCGATCGCCAGGAGCCGGTCCGGATGCGCGAGCCCGACCACCGCCATGCCGTACTTGGGCACGGGATCGCTGATGGTGTGGCCGCCGACCACGAAGCAGCCGCCAGCCCGGGCGGCGTCCGCACCACCGCGCATGACGTCGGCGAGCATCTCCACGGGCAGGGCGTCGCCGGGCCATGCGGCGAGGTTGACCGCCATCAGCGGACGGCCGCCCATCGCGTACACATCGGACAGCGCGTTGGTGGCGGCGATGCGTCCCCAGTCGTAGGGGTCGTCCACGATCGGGGTGAAGAAGTCGGTGGTGAGGATCAGCGCGCGCTCGTCGTCCAGCCGCAGGACGGCCGCGTCGTCGCCTTCTGCCGCGCCGATGAGCAGATCCCCCGAGGCCGCTTCCAGGCCCGCGCTGCCGAGCGAGGCGAACAGCCCTTCCAGCTTGCTGAGCGGAAGCTTGCAGGCGCATCCCGCTCCGGGGGACAACGCGGTGAGCTTGACGGTCCCGTAAGACGATGCACCCATGCCAGGTCCTCCGCAGCGGTGGCTCAGTGGGGCGTGACGTTCAGTTCCTTCAGGAGTGAGGCGAAGGCTTGCCTCTCGCGGGCGGGGTCGACCATGGGAGCGAGCGCGGCGCAGTGGTCGGCGAGGGCGGCGTAGAAGTCGGAGTCGTGTTCGGCCTGGTAGAGGAGTTCAGCCAGGGCGGCGGTGTCGCCAGGTGGGAAGTACCCGGGATAGGTCTCGCCGAGCAGGCCGACCGAGCTCGGGATGTGCGAGGCGATGATCGGGACGCGGGCGGCCAGGGCCTCGGAGATGACGTTGGCGCCGCCTTCGTGCAGCGAGGTAAGGGCCATGAGCCGGCTGCGGGCCAGGACGGCGAGGGCCTGCTCGCGCCCGACCGGGCCGAGCCAGTCGTAGCGCGGGTTGGCGGCGGTCTCGGCGGTGAGCACGCCGGCGAGCTCCGGCGCCCGGGTCCTGCCCACGTGGGTGACGCGGATGCGGGAGCCGGGCGGCAGCAGGCGGGTCGCCTCGGGCAGGCGCAGCGGGTCCTTGACCGGACGGGCATGAGCCAGGAAGGCGACCTCGAAGCAGTCCCCGCGCGGCGGGCGCCGCTCGATCGCGGGCACCGACTGGACGATCACGCGGGTCCGTCCGGCCAGGTCGGGGCCGACCTGCACCAGGCCGTGCGGCTGCAGGACGATCAGCCGGTCGGTCAGCGCGAGCATCGCGCGGTCGATGCCGGAGAAGTCGGGATAGAGGTCGGTGCCGGTGAGCGCCAGCACGATCGGGGCGCGCGGGTGGTCGGCGCGGAAGGCGCGCACGGCGGCGGCGCCGCGCCGGGCGTGCATGGCGAGCAGCATGGCGTGGTCGCCGGCCCGGTAGTCCTCGGCGACCTCGACGGTGTGGCCGAGGTCTTCCAGGATCCGGGTCCAGCGGCGCGTGGAGACGCCGTTGCCGTGCGTGCTGCCCGGCGCGGTCGGGGTGGCCAGCAGGATCACGGGCCGACCGCGCCCGTCCGCAGGCCGCCGAGGATGTCGCGGACCGTCCGTTCCCACACGTTGCCGATCATATGCCGCAGACCTGCCGGGCTACCGGGCTGCCGCGTTACCAGGCGTATGCCTCGGGGGCGGGCTTGGCGCCGTTCGGGGCGGGCGGCGGGAACAGCTCGTCCAGCTTGGCGAGGGTGTCGGCGTCCAGGGTGATGTCGAGGGCGCGCAGCGAGCCGTCCAGCTGGCCGAGCGTGCGGGGGCCGATGATGGGGCCGGTCACGCCGTCCTGGGCGAGCAGCCACGCGAGCCCGACGTGCGCGGGGTCCTCGCCGAGGTCGGCGCACAGCTTCTCGTAGGCGGCCAGGGTGTCGCGGTGCTGGTCGAGCGTCTCGGCCCACTGGCCCTTGCCGCTGCGCGCCGCGACGCCCTCGCGCTGCTTGCGCAGGACGCCGCTGAGCAGCCCGCCGTGCAGCGGCGACCACGGGATCACGCCCACGCCGTAGTGCCGCGCGGCGGGCAGCACCTCCAGCTCGACCCAGCGCGTCATCAGGTTGTAGATCGACTGCTCGCTGACCAGGCCGAGGAAGTGCCGCGTGCGGGCCGCCTCCTGCGCCTGCGCGATGTTCCACCCGGCGAAGTTGGACGATCCGAAGTACAGCACCTTGCCCTGCTGGCGCAGCACCGAGAACGCCTCCCAGATCTCCTCCCACGGGGTCGTCCGGTCGATGTGGTGCATCTGGTACAGGTCGATGTGGTCGGTCTGGAGCCGCTTCAGCGAGCCCTCGACCGCGCGCCGGATGTGCAGCGCGGACAGGCCGCTTTCGTTCGGGCCCTCCCCCATCGGCAGGTACACCTTCGTCGCCAGGACGGTGTTCTCGCGGCGTCCGCCGCCCTGCGCGAACCACCGGCCGACGATCTGCTCAGTGACCCCTTCGCCGAGCTGCCGCCCGTACACGTTGGCGGTGTCGAAGAAGGTGATGCCCTGGTCGCGGGCCGAGTCCATGATCGCGTGGCTGTCCTGCTCGGTCGCCTCCGCGCCGAAGTTCATGGTGCCGAGGACGAGCCGGGAGACCGAGAGGCCGCTCCGGCCGAGACGCGTGTACTCCATCGCTTCCAACCTTCCAGGGAGAATCCGTAGCCGCATCAGCTGCGATGCGAGGAAGCTACAACTTGCAACATCAATGTTGCAAGTCTGGGAAGAACAGCGACCGACACGTATACTTTCCGGCATGACGACTCAGCGGCAGGCGGCCCCGGCGGCGGGCCGCCGTCCCCTTCGCGCGGACGCCGAGCGGACGGTGACCGCGATCCTGGAGGCGGCCGAGCGCACGCTCAGCGCCGACCCGGCGGCCACGATGGAGCAGATCGCCGAGGCGGCAGGGGTGGCCCGCACGACCGTGCACCGGCGCTTCGCCACCCGCGAGGCGCTCATCGACGCGCTCGCGGTCTGGGCGACCCGCCGTTTCGCGGACGCCGTGGAGGCCGCGCACCCCGACACCGCGCCGCCGCTGGTCGCGCTGTACCAGACGACCGCGAACGTGCTGGGCGTGAAGGTCAGCTGGGGGTTCGCGATGAGCCGCGCGTCCTCGTCCGACCCGGAGGTGGAGCGCGTGCACGCCGAGATCCGCGAGACGTGCGAGCGGATGTTCCGCCGCGCCCAGGACGCGGGCATCCTGCGCGCCGACCTGGACGTCCCCTGGGCCCGGCGCGTCTACTACGCGCTCATCCACCAGGCCGACCTGCACCGGACGGACGCCGACGACACCGACACCATGGCGACGCTCGTCGTGGACACCTTCCTGCGCGGCGCCGGAACCGCCACGCCCGGCCGCCTCTGACCTGCCCATACGCGCTCACTCATGCACCCCGGGCGGATGCGAACCCTAACCGGGATGTGTATAGTCCCGGTTATGCGGATGGGCGAGAGCGTCGAATGGGGCCTGCACTGCTGCGTGACCCTGGGCTGGCTGGACGACGAGACCCCGGTCTCGATCCGGCGGCTGGCGCTCTGGTTCGACCTCCCGCAGGAGTACCTGAAGAAGCGGCTCCAGGCGCTGGCCCGGGCCGGGATCCTCACCTCGTCCCCGGGCGCGCGCGGCGGCTGGGCGCTGGCGCGCCCGCCCGGGCGGATCACCGTCATGGAGGTCGTCGCCGCCCTGGAGGACGGCCTGGACGCCCTCTTCTGCTGCACCGAGGTCCGGCAGCGCGGCATGGGCGGCGCGCCGTCCGAGTTCGCCAAACCGTGCGGCATCTCGTCGGTGATGCGCCGCGCCGAGACGGCCTGGCGGCGGGAGCTCGCCGCCCACACCATCGCCGACCTGATGGCCGGCAGCCCCCACAGCGCCGAGCGCACCCGCCGCAACTACCAGCGCATGAGCAGCACCAACGCCTGACCACCTGACCCGCCCCGCACAGAACCGGGCCGGGCCCGACCGCGAAAGGAACAGGGATGCCAAATATCCCGATAGCTCGCTACCACGCCGCAGCGGCGAACGCGGCCGAGCAGAAGCCCACCGCACAAGACAAGCCAGCGCAGAACGCACCGCCACCGAACGCAGTGCCACGGGACGCGGCACCGCAGGCCGCGCCGCCGCAGGGCACGCTGTCGCCGGTTGCGGACGCGCGGGACGCGGCGCCGCAGGTTGCGGACGCGCGGAACGCGGACGCGCGGAACGCGGACGCGCGGGACGTGCGGAACGCGGCGCCGCAGGACGCGGACGTGCGGGACGTGGGGACGCGGGGTGCCGAGGTGCGGGACGTGGGGACGCGGGGTGCGGACGCGGGGGGCGCGGGGTCGCGGGGGCTTGGGGGGGTCGGGATTCTGGCGTTGGGGACGTTCGCGGTGGGGACGGACGCCTATGTCGTCGCCGGGTTCCTGCCCGCGATGTCGCGGTCGCTGCACGTGTCGGAGTCGGCGGCTGGGCAGTCGGCGACGGTGTTCGCGATCACCTACGCCGCGCTGTCCCCGGTGCTGGCCACGCTGCTGGCGCGGGTGCCGCGCCGCGCGCTGCTGGTGGGCGCGCTGGTCGTCCTCGCGCTGGCCAACCTCGGCTCGGCGCTGGCGCCGGACTTCGGGGTCTTGATGGCGACGCGCGTGCTCGCGGCGGTCGGCGCGGCGGCGTTCACCCCGAACGCGGGCGCGGTCGCGTCGTCCCTGGTCGCGCCCGCCCAGCGGGCGCGGGCACTCGCGGTGGTGATCGGCGGGCTGACGATGGCGACCGCGCTCGGCGTCCCGCTGGGCAACCTCGCCGAACGCGCCCTGGACTGGCGCGCGGCGCTCGGTCTGGTCGCCGTGCTGTGCGCGGTGGCGGCGGTCGGCGTCCTCGCCGTGATGCCCGCGCTGCCGGGTTCGCCGCCCGTCCCGCTCACGAAGCGGCTGGCGGCGCTGCGCAGGCCGGGCGTCCTCGCGATCCTGCCGCTGACCGTTGCCGGGATCGCCGCCGGGTACGGCCTGTACGCGTTCGCGGTGCCGGTCCTGCGCGCACTGGGCGCGGACGCGTCGGAGGAGGCGTGGCTGCTGTTCCTGTACGGCGTCGGCGCCGTGCTGGGGAACCTCCTCTCGGGCTCCAGGGTCGACCGGCACGGGCCGTTCCGCGTCCAGGCCGTCGGCTTCACCGGGCTGACCGCCACGCTGGCCGCGTTCGCGGCCGCGGCGTACGCGGGCGTCCACTGGCTGCCGCTGACGGCCGTGCTGATGGTCGCCTGGGGCGCCGCGACGTGGTTCCAGACCCCCGCGCAGCAGGTCCGGCTGATCAACGCGGCGCCGGAGGAGACCGCCGTGGTCATCGGCCTGAACGCGGCCGCGCTCTACGGCGGCATCGCCCTCGGCACGGCGCTCGGCGGCCTGCTCCTGCCGGTCGGCGCGGCCCTGGCGATAACCGTGTGCGCGGGCGTGGCGCTGCTGTGCCTCCCCTACCTGGTGGTCACCCGGCACCACGGCCGGCCCGTCCTCAGCCCGCCCACGGACGCAGCTTCTCCGGGTTCCGGACGCACCACATCCGCTTGATGCGGTCGTCCTCGAACTCGAACGCGAAGACGGCGGCGGTGGTGCCCTCGTGCCGGACGACCAGGCCGGGCTGGGCGTTCACGGTCTGCTCCATCAGGTCCATGCCCTGGCCCATGCCGGCCGCGCGGGCCATGAGGTCGACCAGGTAGGCCGCGATCGCGGCGGCGCCCTCGATCGGCTCCAGCATCGCCGCGACGATCCCGCCGCCGTCGCCGACCGCGACCGCGTCCGGGGCGAGCAGCCCGACGAGCGCGCCGATGTCCTTGGCCTCCCACGCCTTCCGGAAGTCCCGGACGATCCGGGCGCTCTGCGCGGCCGGGGGCGCCGGGGTGCGGGACGCGTCCAGGCGGCGGCGCGCCGAGGAGGCCAGCTGGCGGCACGCCGCCGGGCTCCGGCCGACGATGCCGGCGACCTCGGCGAACGGGTACCGGAACACGTCGTGCAGGATGAACGCCACCCGCTCGGCCGGGGTCATCGACTCCAGGACGACCAGGAAGGCCATGTTGAGCGACTCGTCCAGCGTCACGCGGTCGGCCGGGTCGGCGTTGCCGTCGCCGGGCCGCTCGTCGAGCCAGGCGGCGCGTCCGGGGACCGGCTCGGGCAGCCACTCCCCCACGTAGCTCTCGCGCCGCACCCGCGCCGAGCCGAGCACGTCCAGGCAGACGCGGCCGGCGACGCGGGTCAGCCACGCGGCGGGGTTGCCGATGGCGTCCTGCTGCTCGCGCGGCATCGCGTACCAGCGCGCGTAGGTCTCCTGGACGGCGTCCTCGGCGTCGGCGAGGGAGCCGAGCAGCCGGTACGCCAGGTTGATCAGGTGCCGCCGCTCGCTCATCACCGCGCTGAGCGCCTCGTCGTGCACACCGCCCGTGCCGTCCATGCCGTCCATCTCGTCCCCCTCGTTCGTCGTGGCCTTCCCCTGTAAGACGGGACAGCGGGCCGGAATGTGAGGTGGACCGCGACCTCACATTCGGCGGAGCCGCGTCGTCGTATCGCCGAACGACCCGCCCTACGAACTTGGGAGTGCCCCATTATGTCCACCCTGACCAGGCTTGATGAGCTTGCCGGCGACTACGTCCTCGACGCCGGGCGCTCGCGGATCGGCTTCGTCGCCAAGCACACCGGCGGCAGCCGCGTGCGCGGGCACTTCGAGCGGTTCGAAGGCAGCGCGCACCTGGACGCCGGGGACCCGTCGCGCTCGTCCGTCCGCCTCACGATCCGCGCGGACAGCTTCCAGACCGGCAGCGGGATCCGCGACAAGCTGGTGCTCAAGCAGTACCTGCGGGCTCAGGACCACGCGACCGCCTCGTTCACCTCCACGTAGGTGCGGGCGCTGGACGGCACGGCGTTCCGCGTCACCGGCGACCTGACGATCCGCGACGTGACCCGGCCGATCACGCTCGACCTGAAGCTGACCGACGTCAAGGACGGCACCGTAGCCGCCGAGGCCCGGACGGTCATCGACCGGAACGACTGGGGTGTCAACCAGAACGCCATGAGCAAGCTGTTCGTGAGCCCGAAGGTCGAGTTGGAGATCGACGTCACCGCCGTCCGGCGTCCTTGAGGCCGGGGAGGTTCCAGAGGCGCGCGGTGCCGTCGTCCCCGGCCGACGCCAGCAGGCGGCCGTCCGCGCTGAAGGCGACGCTGTTGACCGGACCGTCGTGTCCGGTCAGCAGGCCACCGAGCGGACGGCGCCCGGACGCGTCCCAGAGGCGGATCGCGCCGTCCTCGCAGGCGGTCGCGAGGATGCCGCCGTCCGGGCTGAACGCGAGGCCGCGCGCCGGAGGCCCGGGCAGCGGGTCACCGACCGGTTCGCGCGCGGCGACGTCCCAGAACTGGACGCCATCGCCGTCAGCGGTGACCAGCGCGCGGCCGTCCGGGCTGAAGGCCAGATCGTGGACGGCCTCGCTGAGGCATTCGAGGCGTTCGCCGCGTTCCGACAGCGTGTCCGGAGTCCAGAACTCCACGCGTCCTTCGGGGTCCAGGATGGGCCCCTCGGAGTCGCCGACCGCGAGCAGCCGTCCGTCCGGGCTGAACGCGCACGCGCGCGCCTCGTCCCCGCCGACGCGGGAGCAGCCGCGCGGACGGCCGGTCGCGACGTCCCAGAGCCGCACGGTTCCGTCGAGGCTCGCGGTGGCGACGACCGTTCCGTCCGGCGAGAACGCGATGCAGGTCAGCTCGTCGGTGTGGCCTGCGTAGATGGGCATCTGCGCGTCGTCCACGAAGGGTTCGCCCAGGTACGCGCCGGTCTCCGCGTCGCGCAGGCTGACGACCCAGACCGGCGGGAACGGGTCGCCGATGTTGTTGCTGTAGTAGCCGCCGACGGCGAGCGTGCGGCCGTCCGGGCTGAAGGCCACGCACTCGGCGATCTCCACGTGCCGGGCGTCGAGGTCGCCGCGGGCGCGTCGCTCCTGGCGGCGTTTGCGCTGGCTGGCGTGCCGCTCCGGCTCCGACGGCACCGGCTCGCGGCTGCTGGCGTCCCACAGCTGCGCGTTCCCGCGTTCGGGGACGACCGCGAGCGCGTGCCCGGTCGTGTTGAACGCGACCTGCGTGATCGGCCACCGCCGCTGGAGCAGCACCTCGGCCCCCGGGGCCCGGGACGACGCCATGCCCGCCTCCCCTAAAATGATCTTATGAGCAGTATGCCGTCGCTGGACGGGCGCCGCTTCCGCGCCGTGGCCGACACGGTCGGCGGGGAGGTCGGCACCGCGACCGAGTTCGCCTACCACGAGCGCGGCGGCGAGATCTGGGCCGAGTACGCGGGCGGCGAGATCCGGCGCGGCTTCCTGGTCGGCGTCCGCGCGGGCGACCGGATCGAGTTCCGGTACGCGCAGCTCAACGCGGTCGGCGAGACGTCCACCGGGCACTGCGTGTCGGAACTGCGGCTCCTCCCGGACGGCCGGCTCCGGCTGGACGAGACCTGGGAGTGGGAGTCGCGTCCCGGCTCGGGCACCAGCGCGGTCGAAGAGGTCCGCTGACGAGCTGACGCGCGGCCCGGTTCTGCTCGCCGTCAGGTGGGCTTGTCGCGCAGTTCCTGGGTCGCGCCGCGGTAGGCGGCGGCGACGTGGGTGAACATCTCCAGCATCACCGCGGCCTGCTCGGGGCCGAAGTGCTCCGCCACCTTCTCCAGGTGGCGCTGTGAGGTCATGGCCGCCTCGTAGTACCCGGCCATGCCGTCCTCGACCGGCTCGACGATGACCGCGCGACGGTCCTGGGCGCTGCGGGTGCGGCGCACGTAGCCGCCGCGTTCGAGGCGGTCGACGAGCCGGGTCGCGGACGCCGAGGGCAGGTCCAGCTCGGCGGAGATCGCGCCGACCGGGAGCGGGCCGCGCATCTCCATCAGGATCAGCGCGGCGACGTCCACGGTCTGCAGGCCGAGCCGTTCGGCGACCGCCTGGTTGTGCAGCATGAACGAGATCACGAACTCGCGGTACAGGTCCGCCGCCGGGTGACTGTCGGGCACGGTTCCACTCTACTGCTTTCCGATGTATCTTCGAAGCGGAGATACTCCGATGGGAGAAGATATGGACGTCATCGTGATCGGCGCAGGGGTGGGCGGGCTGGCCGCGGCCCGGCGGCTGCTGGCGGACGGGCACCGCGTGCGGGTCTTCGAGCGGGCCCCCGCCCGCCGGACCGGCGGCGCGGCGCTCACCATCTTCGGCAACGGCGCGGCGGTGCTGAGCGACCTCGGCATCAGCCTGGACGGCATCGGCGGGCGCATCGACCGGATCGACGCGCGCACCGACGGCGGCCGCCTGCGCACCACCATGGACCTCGCGCACACGGCGGAGACCTACGGCTTCCCGACCCGTTCGATCTCCCGCCGCCAGATCGTGGACCTGCTTTCGGACGGCCTCCCGGACGACCTGATCCGGCACGGCATGGCCTGCACGCGCGTCGAGCACGACGCCGACCGCGTCACGGCCCATTTCGAGGACGGCACGTCGGTCACCGGCGACCTCCTGGTGGGCGCGGACGGAATCCACTCGGCCGTCCGGCGGCAGCTGTGGGGCGAGGGGACCGTCCGGCCCGCGTCGTTCGGCACCTGGCAGGGGCTCAGCCCGATCGACATCGACATCACCGACACGACCCTGCACTACATGATCACCGGTAAGGAGGGCGCCTGCGGGCTCATCCCGGCCGGTCCGGGCCTGCTCCAGTGGTGGTTCGACGTGCGCTGGAAGCCGTCCGACCCGCGCCCGGACGCCCCGCTGGAGATGCTGCGCGACCGGTTCGGCCACTGGGCCTACCCCGTCCCGCAGGTGCTCGCCGCCGCGACCGAGGACGACCTGGACTTCTTCGGCCACCGCTGGAACAAGGTCCGCCGCGTCTGGGGCGAGGGCCGGATCACGCTGCTCGGCGACTCCGCGCACACCATGCCGCCGACGCTCGGGCAGGGCGCGAACCAGACCTTCGAGGACGCCTGGGTGCTCGGGCGCGAACTCGCCAAGGACGACAAGCCTGTGGCGGACCGCCTGCGCGCCTACGAACGCGCCCGCTACCCGCACGTCAACCTGGTGTCGCGGATGGCCAGGCGCAACCCGGCGAACTGGCGCATCCCGCCGTTCATCGGCCGCCGCATCCCCGAGACGTCCCAGACCAAGTTGCTCATCCGGTTCAGCAACCGGCTGACCGACGGGCCGCTCCCGTCGGCGACGCGCGACGCGGTGGCGGCGGGCGGCGGCGCGGGCTAGAGCGGCAGGAGCGAGGACGGCGCGGGGACGTTCAGCGGCGCGGCGGCCGGTGTCAGGCGTCCGGACTCCGGTTCGCGCCGGAAGGACGTCACCGTGTGGGAACGCTGGTTGGCGCAGAACAGCAGCCGTCCGTCCGAGGTGAGGGCGATGTCCCGCGGCCAGTCGCCGCCGCAGGAGACGATCTCGACCGGTTCCAGCGCCGCGCCGCCGTCCAGGACGGCATGGACGGCGATCGTGTCGTCGCCCCGGTCCGTGCTGTAGACGTGGCGGCCGTCCGGGGCGACGCGGACGGCAGCGGAGAAGTTGGCGACGGGGCTGGCCGCGTCGCCGCGGGTGGGGAGTTCGGCGCCGGGTTCGAGGCGGCCGGACTCCACGTCCCAGGCGCAGACGATGAGCGTGCAGGACAGCTCGTTGACCAGGTAGGCGTGCCGTCCGGACGGGTGGAAGGCGAGGTGGCGCGGGCCCCGGCCGTCCGGGACGCGGGTGGTGCCGTGCGCGGTGAGCCGCCCGGTGCTCGGGTCGAACGCGTACACGTGGACGGCGTCCGCGCCGAGGTCGGTGCACAGGACGAACCGGCCGTCCGGGGAGATCGCGGCCATGTGGGCGTGCGACCCGGACTCGTGGCCGATGGCCTGGACGGGTTCGGACGCGGTGATCCGCCCGTCCTCGCCGGTCGGCAGGACGGACAGGACGCCGTCGCCGTAGTTGGCGACGAACACGTACGGCGCGTCCGGGTGGACGGCCAGGTGGCAGGGCAGCGCTCCCCCGCTCGACGCCTCGGCGACCTGCGCGTCCAGGTAGAGCGGGATCGAGGCGACGCGTCCGGTGTCCTCCTCCAGGACGGCGTGCAGCATGCCGTGCCGCTCGTCGAAGGCGGCATAGGACGGTTCGACCAGCGGCATCGACCGCTCGATGGTCACCATGCCGGACGCGTCGTACCGGGCCCGGTGCAGGGCCACGCCGGGGACGGGCCCGGAACTGCCGATGACAAGGCCGCCGGACGTCTTCGGTGCGTGGTTCACGGTGTCGGTCCCTGCTCTAGTGCCTCGTTCAACCGGTCGAGCCAATTCTGGACGGGCCCGAAGGTGAGCATGCCGCTTCCGGCTCCGGCGAGCTCCCCGGCGGCGGGCCGCAGCTCATCGCGCAGGCGGAGCATCGCGGCCCTGTCGCCCAGCCGCCGGGCCGTCTCGGCGTGCAGGACGGTCCGGGCCTCGAACAGCAGGTCGCGAGGCGAGGGCGGGATGTCGCGGGCAGCCTTTTCGGCCTCGTCGCGGCGTCCGCGCATCAGCAGGAGCAGCGGCCGCGTCCAGGGTTCGTAGGGGCCCCAGTCCATGTCGGCCAGGTCGGCGGCGTCGGTGCCGGTGCGCAGGCGCAGGCCGAGGAGCGCGAGCGGGAGCAGGCCGTCCTGGACGCCGCTCATGCCGGTGCCGTCCAGGCGGGCGGCGGCGCGGCGGTACGCGTTCGCGGCCTCCGGCGACCCGGATTCGGCCGTCCGCAAAGCCCGGTACCAGTCGGTGAACACGCTGGGAAGCGGCAGGTCGTAACGGTCGGCGAGCGCGTCGGCCGCGTCGGCGTGCCGGTCGGCCTCGGCGAAATCGGCCAGCGCCGCCCGCGACTGCACCAGGATCAGGTGCGCGAGGATCTCGTACGGGACGAGCCCGTTGCCGTGCGCGAGCGCCAGCAGCTCGTCGGCGGGCTTCGCGCGTTCGGCGGCCAGGCCCGCGCGGTGGAAGGTCTGCATGTAGCGGGCGTTGAGCGCGAACGCCAGCAGCCGCGGGTCTTCGACGGACCTGGCGAGGTGCTCGGCCTCGCGGGCGGCCTCGTCGCCGCGTCCGCTGGCATCGGCGCGCAGCTCCATGGCGATGGTCGCCAGCAGGCGCGCGTGCTCGGCCGGGTACTCGGCGGGCGGCAGCGCGGTGAGGAGGCGCTCGGCGGTTTCGGCCGTCCGCTCGGCGAGTTCCGGGTCGTCGGTGGACGTCCAGTTCGCGGGCAGGTCGAACGCGCCGAGCACGCGCGCCGCCAGCAGCGGATCGGCCAGCGCCTCGGCGGCCTCCAGCGCGGTCGCCCGCTGCCGCCGCGCCCCGGCCAGGTCCCCGGTGAGCGCCAGCGCCCGTCCGAGGCCCATCCGGATCTCCAGCATCTCGCGCGGCTCGACGCCGGCTTCGGAGTCCGCGTTGTCGAGGGCGGCGCGCCACCAGCGCAGGGCGCTGCGGGGTTCGACGCGGCGCTCGGCGCGTTCGGCGGCGGCGCGGGCGTAGCGCGCGGCGGACGGGCCGCCGGGACCGCGCACCAAGTGGTGGGCGATGGCCTCCACGTCGCCGGGACGGGCGCGTTCGACCAGTTCGGCGATGCGGGCGTGCCAGCGGACGCGACGCGCGCCGGGCAGGTCGGCGTACAGCGTCTCGCGGATCAGCGGGTGCGCGAACGCGAGCCGTCCGCGTCCGGGCTCGGCGAGGAACCCGGCCCGCAGGCCGCTCTCGACGGCGTCCAGGACGCGCTCCTCGTCGCCGCCGAGCGCGATGAGGACGTCCAGGTCGATGTCGTCGCCCAGCACCGCGGCGCGGTTGAGGACGCCGCGCGCCGGGTCGTCCAGCCCCTCGAACCGGTGCCGCAGGACGTCGCGGACCCCGGCGGGCACCTCGTCCAGCGCTCCGTCCGACTCCCAGAGCCGGACCAGCTCGCGGATGAAGAACGGGTTGCCGCCGCTGCGGCGCTGGACCGCCCGCACGGCCTCGTCGGTGATCGGGCCGGGCGCCAGGGCGCGGACGAGCCGGTCGGCCTCGGCCGCGTCCAGCCCGCCGAGGTAGACCCGGGCGGGTTCGGCGCGGGCGAGGCGGGCGAGGGTCTCGGCGAGCGCGCCGGGGATCTCACCCGCGCGGAACGTCCCGACGATCGCGATCCGCGTCGTGTCGAGGCTGGTGACGAGGGTGGTGAGCAGGGCGAGGGTCTCCTCGTCCGTCCAGTGCAGGTCGTCGAAGACCAGCAGCAGCGGGCGCGCGACAGCCAGCCGGGCGAGGTACCCGGCGATCGCGCGGTGGCGCAGGAAGCGGGCCTGGAGCGGGTCGGCCCCGGCGGTCTCGACATCGTCCGGCGGCTCGTGGCCCGCCGCGACCAGGTCCCGGACGATCTGCTGCCACGGCCAGCCGCCCGGAGCGCCGGGCACCTCGGGCGCGGCGCCCCGCGCGGTCGTCCAGCCCCGCGCCGCCAGCCGCTCGGCCAGCACGCGGGTCAGCGCCGTCTTGCCCGTGCCGGGACCGCCCGACACCAGGGCCGGCCGTCCGGCCTCGGCGGCCTGCTCCAGCGCGGACAGCTCGTCGGAGCGCCCGACGAACGCCTCGGCCGGCGCTTCGGCGGGCGCGGGGCGGGCGGTCTCCGGCGGGAGCAGCCGCGGGGCCTGGGCAAGGATGTCGGCCTCCAGGCGGCGCAGGTCCTCCCCCGGATCGAGGCCCAGCTCCTCGCGCAGGACGTCTCGGGCCCGCCGCAGCGCGCCGAGCGCGTCGCCCTGCCGCCCCGACCGGTACAGCGCGAGCGCCAGCAGCCCCCACGCGTCCTCGCGCAGCGGATGCGCGGCGGCGTGCGCCTCCAGGTCGGGCACGGTCTCGGCGGCGCGGCCCAGGTCCAGCGCGGCACGGGCGCGCCGCTCGACCGCCAGCAGCCGCAGCTCGGTCAGCTTGGTGATCTCGCCGCGGGCCCAGGGCCGGTCCTCGAACTCCGCGTAGGCGGGACCGCGCCACCAGCCGAGCGCCTCGTCCAGGCGGGCGTGCGCGTCCGCGATCCGGCCCGCGTCGAGCAGCCCGGCGGACGCCGCGACCGCCTCCCGGAACCGCGTCGCGTCCACCGCGCCGGGCGCGGTGCGCAGCACGTACCCGGACGGGGCGGTCACCAGCAGCCGGGACGGGGTGCGCGGCGGACGGTCCGGTTCCAGCGCGCGGCGCAGCGTCCCGACGAAGGTCTGCACCGCGCCGAGCGCCTTCTCCGGCGGGTCGCCGTCCCACAGGTCGTCCACCAGGACCGACGCGGGCACGACCCGGCCGCCGGCGACCAGCAGCCGGGCCAGCACCGCGCGCGGCCGGGCCCCCCGGACCTCGACGGACCGGCCGTCCGCGCCGCTCACCGCCAGCGGCCCGAGGACGCCGAACGTCACCTCCCCCACGTCCCCCACGCTATCGGCGCGCGCCGGTCACCGGGCGAGCAGGGCGCGCAGCGCCTTGGTCACCTCGGCCGGGTCCTCCTCGGCCATGAAGTGGCCGCTGGAGACGGTGCGGTGGTCCAGGTCGCCGGCCCACTCCCGCCAGAGGCCCGCGGCGTCGAAGCCGAGCGCCGAGCCCCAGTCCTGCTGCAGGACGGTCACCGGCATGGTCAGCCGCCGCCCCGCCTCGCGGTCGGCGGTGTCGTGCTCGACGTCGATGCCCGCCGAGGCCCGGTAGTCGGCCACGATCGACGGCACGGCCTCGCGGCTCGCCTTCAGGTACGCCGCGCGCGCCTCGGCCGGGATCGCGTCCGGGTTCTTGGTCCAGATGTCCAGGAAGTGGCCGAAGAACGCGTCCGCGCTGGCCGAGATCATCTGCTCGGGCAGGCCGGGCGGCTGCGCCATCAGGTACAGGTGGAACCCGATCGCGCCGCGGACGCCCCGCATGACGTCCCACATGTCCAGCGTCGGCAGGACGTCCAGGGACGCCAGGTGCGTCACGGCGTCCGGGTGGTCCAGCCCGGCGCGGATCGCGACCAGCGCGCCGCGGTCGTGCCCGGCCAGCGCGAACCGCTCGTGGCCCAGCTCGCGGGCCAGCGCCACGACGTCGGCGGCCATCGCCCGCTTGGAGTAGGCCGTCCCGTCGGGGTCGGCGGGCTTGTCGCTGTCGCCGTACCCGCGCAGGTCCGGGGCGATGACGGTGTGGTCGGCGGCCAGGTCGGCGGCCACGTGCCGCCACATCAGGTGGGTCTGCGGGAAGCCGTGCAGCAGCACGACCGGGCTGCCCGACCCGCCCACGGCCGCGTTCAGCGCCACCCCGTCGGCCACCTGCACCCGCCGGTAAGCGAACCCTTCGATCTTCATGACGTCCCCGATCTGTAGTCGTCTCTCTCGGACACCCCCCACCTTGCGCTCCCCCGATCAGCCCCTAATCAGCCCCCGATCAGCGACCACCGCGCCCCCGTCTACGGTCGGTTCATGGATCCGAGCGAAGAGGCCCTGCTGGCCGAGCAACGCGCGTTCTACCGCGCGTTCGCCGAGGAATACGATCATGTGTACGCGGTGCGCGGGAGCCTGCGGCGGCTGATCGAGCGTTTCGACGAGCTGCCGATCGGCGGTGACGTGCTGGAACTGGCGTGCGGCACCGGCCAGTGGACTCGGCGGCTGGCCGCGAAGGCGCGCTCGCTGACGGCGGTGGACGCGGCGGCCGAGATGCTGGAGATCGCGCGGTCCCGGGTCGGGCCGGACGTCGAGTTCGTCCAGGCGGACATCTTCTCCTGGCGGCCGGAGAAACGGTACGACACGGTGTTCTTCTCCGCATGGCTCTCGCACATCCCGCCCGCGCGCCTGCCCGCGTTCTGGCGGAGCGTCGCCGCGATGCTCACCCCGGACGGACGCGCCGTCTTCATCGACGAGAACCCCCGCGCGTCCGCCACCGAGACCGTCCTGACCGGCGAGGCGACCCCCGCCGTCCTGCGCCGCCTGCCAGACGGCAGCGCATACCGGGTCGTCAAGGTCTTCCATGACGCGGACGCGCTGGCGGCGATGCTCGCCGCCGAGGGCTGGACGGCGTCCGTCCGCGAGGCGGAGCAGGAGTTCATCATCGGCGTAGCACACCCACCCACCCCCTGAGCCGCCCGCAACGTTCGCGCTGCCGCCGTCCACGTTCCCGGCGGTTTCGCCGCCGGAGGCCGTGGCGTGGGGGGTTTACGGGTGGTGCTTTGCCGTGGCACACTCCCGGGCATCCGGTGGAAGCGCTTACATACGCGTTCGCCGGACAGTGGAAGCGCTTACATAGGACGGATCGTGACTCAGGACTCCCGCCGTACGGACCACGGGCCCACCATCTACGAGGTCGCCGAGCGGGCGGGCGTCTCGATCGCGACCGTGTCGCGGACGCTGCGCGGGACCGGCCCGGTCGCGCCCGAGACCCGCCGCCGGGTGCTGGAGGCCGCGGAGGCGCTGCGGTTCACGCCGAGCCGCGCGGGCGTGTCGCTCGCCGAGGGGCGGCACGCCGCCACCGGCATCGTGTTCCCCGACCTGTCCGGGCCCTACTACGCCGAGGTGCTGATGGGCTGCGAGGAGGTCGCGTCCGAGCTGGGCCGGTCGATGATCGTGCTGTCCACCCGCGGCCGGTCGGAGGTGCCGCGGCTGGTGCGCGACCTGGCGGGCCGGGTGGACGGGCTGGTGGTGTTCGGCGGCACCGTCCCGGACGACCTGCTGGCGGAGCTGGCCGGCGGCGGGCACCCGCTGGTGCTGATCGCCAGCGCGCCGCTGCCCGGCGCCGACCTGGTCGCGGCCGAGAACCACGACTCCGCCGTCCGGCTCGCCGAGCACCTGGTCGGGCACGGCCACCGGACGTTCACGCTGCTCGGCGCGGGCGACGGCAGCGACATCGCGCAGCGCTGGCGCGGCGTGACGGGCGTGCTCGAACGGCTCGGCCTGCCCGCTGGCGCGCCCGTGCCGTGCGCGTTCACCGTCGAGGGCGGTTACGCGGCCGGACGCGAGCTGCTCGCGCGCACCGGCCGGCCTGATGCGGTCGTCTGCGCGGACGACCAGATCGCGCTCGGCGTGCTGCTGGCCGCCGAGGAGCTCGGCCTGTCCGTCCCGGCCGACGTCGCCGTCACCGGCTGGGACGACATCATGGCGGCCCGGCACGCCCGGCCCGCCCTCACCACCGTCCGGCAGCCGATGCGCGAGCTCGGCGCGCGCGCCGCCCGGGCGCTGGACGAGCTGATCGGCGGGGAGCGCACCGGCTCCCGCCACCAGACCCTCCCGACCGAACTGGTCGTCCGGGCCAGCTGCGGCACCCACCCCCTGGAGGAAGCATGAGGAAGTCGACCGCGGGCCTGCTCGCCGTCGTGCTGGCGCTGGCCGGCTGCGGGCGCGGCGGCGGCGGGACGTCCGGCAAGGCCGAGGACGTCTCCGCCGGCAGGATCAAGGGCACCGTCACGGTGTGGGCGATGGGCGACGAGGGCCAGGCCCTCGGCGCGTTCGCCAAGGAGTTCGAGCGGGCCAACCCCGGCGTCGAGATCAAGGTGACCTCGATGGGGATGGACGTGGCGCACGACAAGCTCGTGTCGGCCATCGCGGGCAACGCCACCCCCGACGTCAGCATGGTCGGGACGACCTGGATGGGCGAGCTGGGCAAGTCCGGCGCGCTCGACGTCACCCCGAACAACCTGTTCGACAAGAGCGGATTCTTCCCCGGCGCGTGGGACAGCACGGTCTACAAGGGCGCCTCCTACGGCGTCCCGTGGTACGTGGAGACGCGGGCGTTCTACTACCGCAGCGACCTGGGCGTGAAGCCGCCGACGACCTGGGACGAGACGAAGCAGTGGGCGCGGCAGGTCAAGGCCAAGGGCGCGTCCATGGGCGTGTACCAGAACTACCAGGTCGGGAGCTGGCAGGAGCTGCTGCCGCTGGTGTGGCAGGCGGGCGGCGACATCACGTCCGGTGGGAAGTGGACGTTCGACAGCCCGCAGGTCGTCACGGCGCTCAAGCAGTGGCGGTCGTTCTACGAGGACGGCACCGCGCCGAACAAGGTGGACACCGGCGCCTTCCCGAACATCTTCTTCAAGGGCCAGGCCGCCGCGTACTACTCCGGGCCGTGGATGATCCACCTGATGAAGAAGGACGGCGGGCCGGGCTTCGAGAAGAAGTTCGACCTCGCGCCGTACGCGAAGGGCCCGGCGGGCAACAACACCTCCTTGATGGGCGGCGGCGACCTCGCGGTCTTCAAACGGACCAAGAACCGGGACGCCGCGTGGCGGTTCGTCAAGTGGCTGACCGACCCCAAGGTCCAGGTCCGCTGGTACCAGACCAAGAACGACCTGCCGTCCACGCCGGCCGCCTGGCAGGACCCGGCGATGGCGTCGGACAAGCAGGTGGCGCTGTTCGGCGAGGCGCTCAAGACCGCCAAGGCGCCGCCGTCCACCCCGAACTGGGAGCAGGTCGCCCGGGTCGTCGAGCGGGAGATGGGCAGGCTCGCGCTGCTCAAGGAGACTCCGGAGCAGGCCGCCCAAGCCATGCAGAAGGGCGCCGACCAGCTCGGCATGGGCGACTGACATGACCGCCGTGAAGCCGCTCGGACGGGTCCGCCCGTCCGGGCGGGAAGGGCCGCCGCGCCGAGGAGGCCGGGTGCGGCGAGGGCGTGCGCACGCGCGGCGAGGACGGATCGGGCTGCTGTTCAGCATGCCGTTCCTGGCCGTGTTCGCGGTCCTGTACGCGGGACCGCTGCTGGCCGGACTCGGCATGAGCGTCACCGACCTGCGGAGCACGGACGCGCAGCACCCGTTCTCGGTCGACTTCGTCGGGCTCCGGCACTACCGGCGGCTGCTCCACGACGAGGTCATGCGGAAGGCAGCGTGGAACACCCTGGTGTTCGTCGCCGCAGGCGTGCCGCTGACGATCGGCTGCGGGCTGGTCGCGGCCGTGCTGATGCACCGCGGCGTGGACCGCGCGCGGGCGCTGTTCCGGGTCGGGTACTTCCTGCCGCACGTGACCAGCATCGTGGCGGTCGCGGTGATCTGGCGGTTCGTCCTCGACCCGCAGTCGGGCCTGCTGAACGAGGGGCTGCGCGCGGCCGGGCTGCCGACCGCCGCGTGGCTCGCCGACGAGCGGACCGCGCTGCCGTCGCTGATCGCGATGGCCGCGTGGCGCGGGTTCGGCTTCGACATGGTGGTGTTCCTCGCCGCGCTCCAGGGCGTGCCGCGCGAGCTGTACGAGGCGGCCGAGACCGACGGCGCGGGCGCCTGGGCGAGGTTCCGGTACGTCACGCTGCCGATGCTGCGGCCGACGCTGCTGTTCACCTCGGTCTACTCCTCGATCGGCTTCCTGCAGTTCATGGAGGAGCCGCTGGTCATGACCAAGGGCGGCCCGGACGGCGCCACCGAGTCGGTGTCGCTCGCGATCTACCAGCAGTTCGGCGGCGGCGACTACGGCTACGCGGGCGCCGCCTCGACCGTGCTGTTCTTCGTGATCGTCCTGGTCGCCCTGCTCCAGTTCCGCGTCCTGCGGCCCCGGCACCTGGAGGCCCGATGAGCACGGTCACCGCGCCCGGCCGGGACACCGGGGCCGCCCCTTCCGTCCGGGACGCGCCGCCGCGCACGCGGCGGGCCCGGGGCGAGCGGCTCCGGCGGACCGCGATCTACGCGGCGCTCTCGCTCGGCCTCGGGCTGGTGGTGACGCCGTTCGCCTGGACGCTGCTCAGCTCGTTCAAGCCGGAGCACGAGATCAGGCAGTCCCCGCCGACGTTCCTGCCCGCGCATCCGACGCTCGCGGGCTACCGGGAGATGCTCGCCTCGCTGCACCTCGGCACGACCTTCACCAACAGCGTCCTCGTCGCGGCGGCGCAGGTCAGCGCGAACCTGCTGCTCTGCTCGATGGCGGGATACGCGCTCGCCAAGCTGCCGTTCCCGGGCAGGAGGGCCGTGTTCGGCCTGGTCATGGCCCAGATGATGGTGCCCGGGATCGTGCTGGTGATCCCCCAGTTCGTGGTGGTGACCCGGCTCGGGCTCACCGACACGCTGCTCGGCGTGGTGCTGCCGTACCTGGTGTGGCCGCTCGGCGTCTTCCTCATGCGGCAGTTCATCGCCGAGATCCCGGACGAGCTGCTCCAGGCCGCGCGGATCGACGGCGCCGGCGAGTTCCGGATCTTCTTCCGGATCGTCCTGCCGCTGTGCCGCCCGGCGCTGGCGACGCTCACCCTGCTCAGCTTCCTCAACGCGTGGAACAACTTCCTGTGGCCCGCCATCGTGGCGCAGACGCAGGACAGGTACACGCTGCCCGTCGCGCTCGCCCTGTTCTCCAACGAGGAGACCACCCACTACGGGCTGCTGCTCGCCGGCGCGGTGGTCGTCATCACCCCGATCGTCGTGCTGTTCCTGTGCCTCCAGCGGTTCTTCATCGAAGGCATCGCCTCCACCGGCATCAAGTGACCGCCGTCCCTCTCTCCCCCCCACCCTAGGAGTGGACTTTGCGCAGATCACCCTTTGCGGCGCTCGCGCTGACCGCCGCACTCACCGTCACCGCCCTGCCCGCCACCGCCCTGTCCGCGAGCGCCTCGTCCGGGAACGCGGGAGTCGCCGGGCACCACCGGCCCCCGCACGGCGGCGGGCACCACGGCGGACGCCCCGGCACCGCGCTCGACGTCGCGCAACTGCGCCGGTACGCGGCCGACACCTGGAAGTCGCTCGCCGCGATGGCCGACCCCGCCACCGGCCTGCCCGCCGACAACATCAGCGGCGACCTCACCACGCCGAACCACTCGACCTCGCCGACCAACATCGCCACGTACCTGTGGAGCACGGTCGTCGCCCGCGACCTGGGCCTGATCAGCGCGCAGGACGCGACCGACCGCGTCAGCAAGGCCCTGACGTCGGTAGGGAAGCTCGCCCGGCACGACCCGTCCGGCCAGTTCTACAACTGGTACGACCAGACCACGCTCCAGCCCGTCCCCGGCAAGCAGTTCCTGTCGTCGGTGGACAACGCCTGGCTCGCGGCCACGCTGATGATGCTGCGCAACGCCGTCCCGGCGGCGAGCGCGAAGGCGTCGGCGCTGCTCGCCCCCATGGACTTCTCCTGGTACTTCGACCCGAAGGGCGGCGCGAACCCCGGCACCGGCGCGATGCGCGGCGGATTCTGGGCGACCGACCCCGGCGGCTGCTCGATCAAGGGCAACTACCCGGGCAAGGGCGCGGACGTCTACTACACCTGCCACGTGTACGGCGCGCCCGGCGAGACGCGCATCGCGACCTACGTGGGCATCGCGCGCGGCCAGATTCCCGCGACCGCCTACTTCGGGCAGCTCCGCACGATGGGGGACGACGGCTGCACGACCGCGTCCCAGACGCAGAAGCCCCAGGGCACCACGCGCACCTACCTGGGCGTGCCGGTGTACGAGGGCACCTACGGCTACCGCGGCGCGCGTTTCGTCCCGACCTGGGGCGGGTCGATGTTCGAGGAACTGATGCCGAACATCCTCGTCCCGGAGCAGTCGTGGGCCCCCAACAGCTGGGGACGGAACTTCCCCGCCTATGTGAACGGGCAGATCCAGCACGGTATGGCCGAGGCGGGCTACGGCTACTGGGGCTTCTCCCCCTCGAACGACCCTTACGGCGGCTACCGCGCCTATGGCGTGAACATGCTCGGCATGGGCGGCTACTCGTCCGATGAGGAAGGCCACAAGACCGACCCCGGCTATGCCGGATGCCGTGACCCGCAGCCCGAGCCTGCCTACGGCGACGGGATCGTGACCCCGCACGCGTCCTTCCTGGCGCTGCCCTACGCGCCGGAGGCCGCGCAGGCGAACCTCGCGAACCTCAAGGCCCATTTCGACGCCTACGGTCCGGGCGGTTTCTACGATTCGGTCGGCGTGCGCAGCGGGAAGGTCTCCAAGCGCTACCTGGCGCTCGACCAGGGCATGGTCATGGGGCAGCTCGGGAACGTCCTCGCCGGCCACGACCTCCAGCGGTACTTCGCCCCCGGCGAGGTGACCGCCACGCTCAAACCGCTTCTCGGCCTGGAGCGCTGGGACGTCGGCCCCTCGGGCCGGACCGCCGCGCCGTCCGGAGGCAACTGACATGGCCGGAGTCGGCAGGCGGCCGAACATCGTGTTCATCATGTCCGACGACCACGCGGCGCACGCGGTCGGCGCGTACGGGTCGAAGATCAACGAGACGCCGCACATCGACCGCATCGCCGCGGGCGGGATGCGGCTGGACAACTGCTTCTGCACCAACTCGCTGTGCGCGCCGAGCCGGGCCGCGATCCTCACCGGCACCTACAACCACGTCAACGGCGTCAAGACGCTCTCGACCGAGTTCGACGCGCGCCAGGTCGCCTTCCCCGAACTGCTGCAAGCCGCCGGATACCGGACGGCGCTGGTGGGGAAATGGCATCTCGGCCACGGCGGCGTCCACGACCCGCGCGGGTTCGACCACTGGGACGTCGTGCCCGATCAGGGCCGCTACCACAACCCGGTGTTCATCGGCATGGACGGGACGCAGCGCACCGTCCCCGGCTACGCCACCAACGTGATCACCGACCTGGCCCTGTCCTGGCTGGACGGCCTGACCGGCGACGACCCGTTCTGCCTGCTCGTCCACCACAAGGCCCCGCACCGCAACTGGGAGCCGGACGCCAAGCATCTCGGCATGTTCGAGGACGACCTCGCCGTCCCGGACACCTTCTTCGACGACTACTCGGGCCGCGCGACCGCCGCCCGGCAGGCGCGGATGCGCGTCGCCGACCACCTGCGCATCGACGACCTCAAGAAGATCCTCCCGCCGGGCCTGACCCGCGACGAGGAGGCCCTGTGGAAGTACCAGCAGTACATGAAGGACTACCTGCGCTGCGTCCAGTCCGTGGACGACAACGTCGGCCGCGTCCTGGACCACCTGGACGAGCGCGGCCTGGCGGACGACACCATCGTCGTCTACACCTCCGACCAGGGGTTCTTCCTCGGTGACCACGGCTGGTACGACAAGCGCTTCATGTACGAGGAGTCGCTGCGGATGCCGTTCCTCATCCGCTGGCCGGGCGTCATCGAGCCGGGGACCTCGCATGACGCGCTGGCGGTGAACGTCGATTTCGCGCAGACGTTCCTGGAGGCGGCCGGGGTTCCGGCGCCCGACCGGATGCAGGGCCGCAGCCTGCTTCCGATCCTGCGCGGCGAGCACCCGGCCGACTGGCGGCGGTCGGTCTACTACCGCTACTGGGAGCACGACGACGGCATCCACCACGTCTGGGCCCACTACGGCGTCCGGACGCACACCCACAAGCTCGTCTACTACTACGCCGACGGGCTCGGCGTGCCCGGCGCGTCCGACCGGACGTACACGCCGGAGTGGGAGCTGTTCGACCTCGGCGCCGACCCGTGGGAGCTGCGCAGCGTCTTCCACGACCCTGCCTACGCGTCCGTGCGCGCCGAGCTGACCGCCGAGCTGGCCCGCCTCCAGGACGAGCTCGGCGACGAGCCCTACCACCTCCAGGAATCCGGGGAGCGATGACCGAAACCAACCTGAGCGAACCGTCCGGATCCGAACCGGCGGAGTCTGATCTAGCCGAGCGGGCGGAGTCCGAGCTGGCCGAGCGGGGAGAGTCCGAGCTGGCCGCGCGGGCGCGGCGCGACTGGACGGAGCGGATCTACCGGCCGTCCGAGGCCGGCCGTGCCGCCGGGGTCGAGCTGTCCGCGCCGGACGGGCTGACCGCCACGCCCGGCGCGGGCCACGTGACGCTGTCCTGGGATCCGCTGCCGGACGCGATCGGCTACCTCGCGCATCGCGACGGCACGCCGATCGAGCAGAAGGACGTGGACGTGCCCGCGGTCCCCGGCACCCGGTACGTCCACACGGGCGCGGAGGCGGGCGGCGCGTACACGGTCGCGGCGATCGCGGGGATGGGCCTGGTCGGGCCGGCGTCCGCGCCCGTCACCGCGCATCCCCTGCCCGCCGCGCCGGCTCCCCCTCCGGTCACCGTGGCCGTCGGCGCGGATCCGGTCGGCGAGGTCGCCCGTCCGTGGACGCCGATGATCGGCTCGGAGCACCTGTCCCACCTGCTCAGCACGGCCACGACCGGCGGGCGGCCGATCGGCGCGGAGCTGACCGAGGCGCTGCGGGTGATGCGCGACGAGCTGGGCGTGCGGACCGTCCGGGCGCACGCGATCCTCTGCGACGACCTCGGCGTCTACCGCGAGGTGGACGGCGAGCCCGTGCACGACTTCGGCAAGGTGGACGAGGTCTACGACATCGTCACCGGGCTCGGCATGCGTCCGGTGGTGGAGCTGTCGTTCATGCCGCGCGACCTGGCGCGGGACCCCTCCAAAACGGTGTTCGCCTACCAGGCGGTCATCTCGCCGCCGAAGGACTACGACCGGTGGGGCGCGCTGGTCGAGGCGCTCGTCCGGCACCTGGTGGACCGGTACGGGCTGGACGAGGTGCGCGAGCACTGGTCGTTCGAGGTGTGGAACGAGGCGAACCTGGAGGTCTTCTGGTCCGGCACGGCGGACGAGTTCATGCGCCTGTACGACGTGACGGCGGCGGCGGTGAAGGCGGTGGACCCGGGGCTGCGGGTCGGCGGCCCGTCGTCGGCGGCCAACGGGTGGATGAACGAGCTGCTGGAGCACGTGGAGGCGTCCGGCGCGGCGCTTGACTTCGTCTCGACGCACACCTACGGGAACGCTCCACTCGACTGGCGTCCGGCACTCGCCCGGCACGGCCGCCCGGACCTGCCGGTCTGGTGGACCGAGTGGGGGCCGACCCCGACGCACTTCCACGGCATCGGCGACGGGCCGTTCGGCGCGGCGTTCCTGCTGCACGGGATGCGCTCGGCGGCGGGCCGGATCGAGGCGCTGGCGCACTGGGTCGCGTCCGACCACTTCGAGGAGCTGGGCCGCCCGCCCGCGCTGTTCCACGGCGGGTTCGGCCTGCTCACCGTGGGCAACCTCCGCAAGCCCCGGTTCTGGGCGCTGGCGCTGCTGGACCGGCTCGGCCCGGACGAGCTGCCGGTCGCGCTGAGCGGCGACACGGGCGGGGTGGAGGCGTGGGCGTCCCGCGCCGGCGACCGGTTCACCGTCCTGGTGTGGAACGGGACGCTGAACCAGGCGCAGGCGGACGGCGACGCGGTGCTCGCGCGGGAGGTGACCGTCCGCTGCGACCTGCCGTCCGGCGCCTACACCGTCCGGCACCTCCGCGTGGACGACCGGCACTCCGACATCCGCGCCGCGTGGCGCGCGATGGCCGGTCCGGACGCGGCCTGGCCGTCGGACGAGCAGTGGCAGCGCCTCGCCGAAGCCAACACCCTCGACGAGTACGGCCCGCCCGCCGAGGTGTCCGGCGGCACGGCGGAGGTCACGTTCACGCTGCCCATGCCGGGCGTGTCGTTCCTGGAGTTCACCCCTCGCTAGCCGGGCAGCGCAGCGGCCCCGCACCCTTGCCACGGGGTGCGGGGCCTCGCCGTCCGATTCGCGCCGCTGTCGCGCGCGGCCGGTGCTAGTGGTTGCGGCCCCAGAGGTAGACCGCGGCGCCCATCACCAGGACGCTGATCGAGCTGAAGACCCCGCGGGCGGTGTTCCAGGCCGTCCAGCGGCCGGAGTAGTCGTTCCAGACCTTCGCCGCCTCGGCCACGTCGTGCGGGATCTTGACCTTCGCCAGGTTGTTGTTCATCGGGACGTTGATCGCCGCGGTGGGCAGGAAGGAGCCGACGATATAGAGGGCGGCGGCCGCGAAGAACAGCCAGGCGGCGGTCTTCTGGTTCAGGGTCAGGAGCAGGACGCCGGCGGCGATCGCCAGGACCGGCGCGAGCGTGAAGGTCGCCAGGAACGCCGGGTTCTGGATCTTCTGGTTGATGGCGTTCATCGCGCCGATGGCCGAGGACGGCCGGGCCGCGTTCAGGCCGGGCATCACGCCGACCGAGAAGGCGAAGAAGGCGCCGGCCATCAGGGCCGTCAGCAGGATCGCCAGGGCGGCGGACGCGGTAGCGAACTGAAATCGCATGGTGGGTTTCCTCTCGGGTTCCGGGTCGGGATCGGGGTGGCGGTCAAGCCGTCAGGCGGACGGGTTCGGGGCGGGCCAGGCGCCGGACGCGGCGGCCTCGCGGACGAAGTCGCGGAAGTCGCGCGGCTCGCGGCCCAGGGCCTGGCGGACGCCGTCCGCGGGACGCTCGTTACGGCCGTCGAACAGGGTGGTGAACAGGTAGGCCAGGAAGGCGACCTCCTCGGCGGGCATGCCCTCGGCCTCCAGCGCGGC
Organism: Actinomadura rupiterrae; assembly: GCF_024172125.1. Classification (GTDB taxonomy): domain Bacteria; phylum Actinomycetota; class Actinomycetes; order Streptosporangiales; family Streptosporangiaceae; genus Spirillospora; species Spirillospora rupiterrae. Next base: position 271,301 of record NZ_JAMZEA010000011.1, on the reverse strand, counting down.
GGTGAAGTCGGCCGCTTCGAGGGTGCTGAAGCCGACCTCGCGGCCGGTCAGCTCGGAGATCTCGCCCATCGCCTCGGCGAAGGTCAGCGCGCGCGGCCCCGTGACCTCGTAGAGCCGGCCCGCGTGCCCGTCCTCGGTCAGCGCGGCCACCGCGACGTCGGCGATGTCGTCGGCGTCCACGAACGGCTCGGGCACCTCGCCGACCGGCAGCGCGAGGTGGCCCGCGGCGACGTACCCGGCGAAGTCGGTCTCGGTGAAGTTCTGGAAGAACCAGGAGGCGCGGACGATCGTCCAGTCGGCCCCGGCGGCGCGGACGATGTCCTCGCACACCTCGGCCTCCTTCTCGCCGCGTCCGGACAGCAGCACGAGGCGCTCGACGCCCGCGCCGACCGCCGCCTCGCAGAAGGCGGTGATGGCCTCGGGGGCGCCGGGGACGGCCAGGTCGGGGGCGTAGGCGACGTAGACGGCGCGCACCCCGGCCAGGACGGCCGGCCAGGTGGACGCGTCGGTCCAGTCGAAGGGGGTCTCGGCGGAGCGGGAGCCGATGCGCACCGGGACGCCGCGTCCGGTCAGCCGCTCGGCGACGCGGCGGCCGGTCTTGCCGGTGCCGTTGAGGACCAGGGTCAGCCCATTCTGGTCGTTGGTGGTGTTCGCGGTGTTCTGCGCCGTGTTCGTCATGTCCTTAAGTCAACCGGCGGCGCGGTTCACCGAACATGGTTGAGAGTCCCGTCCGCATAAGCGAGCGTCTAGGGTGCGAGCATGGACACCCTCGCCGACCTCCTCGACGGTCCCCGCGCCCGGGGCGCGTTCCTGTTGACCATGGTCATGGAGCCGCCGTGGTCGGTCCGGGTCGAGGACGGCGCGCCGCTGAGCCTGATGATCGTGCGGGAGGGCACCGCCTGGATCCGGCCGCTGGAGGGCGACCCGGTGCGGCTGTCCCCCGGGGACGTCGCGATCGCGCGCGGGCCCGACCCCTACACGGTCTCCGACGCGCTGGACTCCCCCGTGCAGTGGATCATCCATGACGAGGAGCGGTGCACGACGCTGTTCGGTGACGCGCCGGCCGAGTCGATGTCGTTCGGCGTCCGGATGTGGGGGAACCGCCCGGACGGGTCGGCGACGATGCTGGTCGGCACCTACTTCGCGCAGGGCGCGGTCGAGCGCAGGCTCTTGGCCGCGCTGCCGCCGCTGGCGGTCCTGCCCGGCTGGGACTCGCCGCTGGCGGCGCTGCTCGGCGAGGAGATCGTCCGGGACGCGCCGGGCCAGCCGGTGGTGCTAGACCGGCTGCTCGACCTGATCCTCATCGCCGTCCTGCGGGCGTGGTTCTCCCGGCCGGGCGCGCGGGCGCCGGGCTGGTTCGCCGCGCACGGAGATCCGGTCGTCGGGCCGGCGCTGCGCCTGCTGCACGACCATCCGGCGCGCGCGTGGACGGTCGCCGACCTGGCCGCCGAGGCCGGGGCGTCGCGGGCGGCGCTGGCCAAGCGGTTCGGCGACCTGGTCGGCGAGCCGCCGATGACCTACCTGACCGGGCTGCGCCTGGCGCACGCCGCCGACCTGCTGCGCGGCGGCGACCTGACGCTGGAGGCGATCGCGCGGAAGGTCGGCTACGGCAGCGCGTTCGCGCTCAGCGCCGCGTTCAAGCGCGAGCGCGGCGTCAGCCCGCAGGAGTACCGCAGCGGCGACTACCCCGACGCCTCGCTGGAGCCCGCGCCGGGGCCCGCGCCTGGGCCGGCTCTGGAGGCCGGTTTGGAGCCGGTGCCCGGCGGTGCGCCGGACGGCACGTGAACACCGGGAACCTCTTGATCGAAAAGCGCGTTTCCCCCTGTGAGGGCGGGTTCCGCTGTGACATGATGCGGGATCCTGTCCGAACGATCACAAGGAGTGAGATGACGACCAAGCCGGCCGAGGACGAACTGGTCACCGTGTTCACGCGGGCCGACCTCGGCGGTGACGGGAGGCTGGACCTGATGGAGTTCGGGCTGGTGCTGGACAGCGTGGGGCTGTCCTGGACCCGGGCCGAGACCCAGGACAGGTTCGAGCGGGCCGACGCCGACCACGACGGCTTCATCTCCCTCGCGGAGCTCCGCGCACTGCTGTCGTCCCAGGTCTGGGACGTCCCCGCCTGACGCTCCGCCACCGCCGCCGGAAACCGCCGGAACGACCACGGGCCGTCCCCCGCGAGAAGGGGGACGGCCCGACGCGTTTCCGGCGGCGCGCCCAGACGGGGCGGCGCGTTTCCGGCGCGCCTCAGATGCGGCGGCGCGTTCCAGCGGCGCCCTCAGACTCGGCGGCGCGTTCCGGCGGCGCGCTCAGACTCGGCGGCGCGTTTCCGGCGGCGCGCTCAGACTCGGCGGCCGCGCAGCTCGCGGTAGCGGCGGACGAGCGCGGCGGTCGAGGCGTCCGGGGTGTCGCCGGTCGGCTCGGCCGAGGTGAGCGCGGGGGTGAGCTGGTTGGCCATGACCTTGCCCAGCTCGACGCCCCACTGGTCGAAGGAGTCGATGCCCCAGATCGTCCCCTCGACGAACACGATGTGCTCGTAGAGCGCGACGAGCTGGCCGAGCGTGGACGGCGTCAGCTTCGGCACCAGGATGGTGTTGGTCGGGCGGTTGCCCGGCATGAGCTTGTGCGGGACGACGTCGGCGGGCGTGCCCTCGGCGGCGATCTCCTCGGCGGTCTTGCCGAACGCCAGCGCCGAGGTCTGCGCGAGCAGGTTGGCGACCAGCAGGTCCTGCATGCCGGGCGCGTCGCCGCCGGCGCTGGCGTCCCGGAACGGTTCGGCGAAGCCGATGAAGTCGGCCGGGACGAGCCGGGTGCCCTGGTGCAGCAGCTGGTAGAAGGCGTGCTGGCCGTTGGTGCCGGGCTCGCCCCAGAAGATCTCGCCGGTCTGCGCGACGACGGGCGCGCCGTCCGCGCGGACGGACTTGCCGTTGGACTCCATGGTGAGCTGCTGCAGGTAGGCCGGGAAGCGGGCGAGCCGCTGGCTGTAGGGCAGCACGGCGCGGGTCTGCGCGCCGAAGAAGTCGGTGTACCAGATGCCGAGCATGGCCATCAGCACCGGCATGTTCGCGCTGAACGGCGCGGTGCGGAAGTGCTCGTCGACGGCGTGGAAGCCGTCGAGCATCTCGCGGAACCGGGCCGGGCCGACCACGACCATCAGCGACAGCCCGATGGCCGAGTCCATCGAGTAGCGCCCGCCCACCCAGTCCCAGAAGCCGAACATGTTGTCGGTGTCGATGCCGAAGTCGGCGACGCGCTCGGCGTTGGTGGACACCGCGACGAAGTGCCGGGAGACCGCCTTGTCGTCGCCGAGCCGCTCGACCAGCCAGCGCCGCGCGACCCGCGCGTTGGTCAGCGTCTCCAGCGTGCCGAACGTCTTGGACGCCACGACGAACAGGGTGGTCTCGGGGTCGAGGCCCGCGAGCGTGCCGGTGATGTCGGCGGGGTCGACGTTCGACACGAAGTGCGCGTCGATCCCGGCGTCGGCGTAGTCGAGCAGCGCCTCGTAGGCCATCGCGGGGCCGAGGTCGGAGCCGCCGATGCCGATGTTGACCACGGTCTTGATGGGCTTGCCGGTGAAGCCCGTCCACTCCCCCGAGCGGACTCGGTCGGAGAACCGGCCCATCTTCTCCAGGACGGCGTGCACGTCGGCGACGACGTCCTGGCCGTCCACGGTGAGCTCGGCGTTGGCGGGCAGCCGAAGCGCGGTGTGCAGGACGGCCCGGTCCTCGCTGACGTTGATGTGCTCGCCGGTGAACAGCGCGTCGATGCGCTCGCGCAGCCCGGCCCGGTCGGCCAGCGAGACCAGCAGCTGGATCGTCTCGCCGGTGGCGCGGTGCTTGGAGTAGTCCAGGTACAGGTCCCCCGCGGTCACCGTCATCCGCTCGGCGCGTCCCGGGTCGTCCGCGAACAGGTCGCGCAGGTTGCGGGACGCCAGCTCCCCCTGGTGCGCCGAGAGCGCCGCCCATTCGGGTGTCTCGGTGATATCAGCCATAACCCCTCATCTCCTCAGCCTGCCCGGCGGCGCCGAAGCGCCCCCGCATGCGCGCCCCCGGACTCTCCCTGCGATCATAGGGAACCGGTGCGTCACCCGAGTAAATTGGCCGCTGACCGCGTGTGTTCCCGTTTCCGGAAGCACCGGTTCGGCGGAAGCACAGGTTCCCCGGAGGTGCCGCGCGCGGGCAGGCTGAGGGACGGCGGGCCGGTCAGCTGAGCAGGGCCGAGGCGTAGGCGTGCACGGCGTGCCGCGGGACCTCGATCACCGCCGTCCGGTAGTCGGCCATCATCGCGGTGACCGGCTCCTCGTAGACGTCCTTCCACTCGTCCGTCTCGTACATCGAGCCGCCGCGCGCGAGCCGGTCCTGCTCGGACTCGAACACGCGGACCAGGCAGTAGCCGTCGTCGTCGTTCAGCATCGGGCCGTGCGCGAGGACCTCGATGCCGCAGCGGCGCATCAGCGGGACGGTCCCGTCGCGGCTGACCCGGTCGAACTCGGCGCGGGTGCCGGGCCTGGTGGTGAAGAAGCGGATCTCCAGCAGGGCGGTGTCGCTCATCTCAGGCCTCCTGGGCGGTGAGGGTCTTGACGCGGCGCCCGGCCTTCCAGACGCCGGTGACGTGGTCGGGCTGGGCGAGGATCGACACGTCGGCGAGGGGGTCCTCGTCGAGGACGATGACGTCGGCGTCGTAGCCCTCGGCGAGCACGCCGGACTTCGGTCCCTGCGGGCCGAGCGTCGCCGGGCCGAGCGCGGTGGTCGCCTCGATCGCCTCCAGCGGGGTCAGGCCCAGCTTGACCAGCAGCTCGACCTCGCGCCCGTTGCGCCCCCAGGAGTCGGGCAGGTCGGTGCCGCTCATCGCCACGTCGGTGCCGGCGGCGATGGTGACGCCGTTCTCGCGCGCGATCTGGATCGCCTCGCCGTGCCGGTCGACGGTCGCCGCGAGCTTCGTCAGCGCGTACTCGGGCAGGACGTGCCCGTTGTCGAGCAGCTCCAGGAAGATGGTGCGGGTGGTGACCAGGATGGCGCCGGACTCGCGCATCGCGACGGCGGCCTCCTCGTCCAGGTAGGTGCCGTGCTCGATGGTCTTCACCCCGGCCTCCAGCGCGGCCATGATGCCCGGCTTGCCGTGGCAGTGCGCGGCGACGATCCGGTCGGCCATCCCGGCCACCTCGACGATCGCGCGCAGCTCGTCGCCGGTGAACTGCTGGTGGATCGGGTGGTCCACCTCCGACAGCACGCCGCCGGACGCGCAGACCTTGATGAGCCTGGCGTTGCGGCGCAGCTGCTCGCGGGTGGCGCGGGCGCACTCGGCCGGGCCGTCGCACAGCCGGAACTCGCCGCCGAGGTGGCCGAAGTCGACCACCCAGTGGTGCGGCAGGCTGTGCAGGTCGCCGTGGCCGCCCGTGGTGGACAGCGTGGTGCCGGCCGCGTAGATGGACGGGCCCTCGACGCTGCCCTCCTCGATCGCCTGGACGAAGTGGATGCCGAGCCCGCCGGTCTCGCGGACGGAGGTGAACCCGGCGTCCAGGGCGCGGCGCAGGTCGGTGACGATCCGCGCCGAGCGCAGCGGGATCGACTCCTGCGGGAGGGTGTTGAAGTCGGCCGAGCGCAGGCCCATGAAGTGGCCGTGCGCGTCCCACATGCCGGGCATGACGGCGCGGGCCGAGACGGTGTCCGCGCCGGGCGTCTCGGGCGCGGCGGACGCGGGTCCGGCATAGGAGATGGTGTCGCCGTCTAGGACGACGACCCCGTTGTCCACAGGCTGGCCGGAACCCGGAATCAGGCGCTCGGCCTCAATACGCTGGAGAGTCATGGGGTAGCTCCGATCGGTGGGCGTGCCGGGCCGCGCGGGCCCGGACCGCGGGAGGAAGCCGGGAGGAATCAGGAAGGAAGCTGGGAGGGAATCGGGAGAAGGCAGGAGGGATCGGGATGTGCGGGGTCAGGCCTCTTCGGGGACGAGGGCGCCGGGAGCAGTGTCCTTGGCTCGGCTGCGCGCGACCGCGTCCGGGCGGATGGCGGCCACGCCGAACACCGCCGCCAGCAGGCCCGCGACCGCGAGCACCGGCCACACGCCGTGGTGCATGCGGACGAACAGCGCGCCGCCGAGCACGGGCCCGATCGCCGTGCCGAGCGCGTGCATGAACTGGAACCCGCTGATGTAGCGGGCGCGCAGCCGTGCGGGCCCGGCCATGGCGGGGTAGGCGAACACCGCCGGGCCGCCGACGATCTCGCCGAGCGTCCAGACCAGCGTCGCGCCGATGATGACGGCCGCGCCCATCGGCAGCCCGTAGAGCGCCACGCCGACGCCGACCAGGCCGAACGCGAGCCCGACGGTGAAGGTGAACGGCCACTTCTGGGAGAAGCGGGTGAGCGGCAGCTCGAAGAGGATGACGATGAAGCCGTTCAGCGAGACCGCGAGGGTGTACCAGAACAGGTCCACACCCGCGCGCTTGACGTCCAGCGGGAGGGTCGACAGGTACTGCACGTAGACGATGGCGTTGAGCAGGACGGCGGCCAGGAACAGCAGGTAGCGCCGGTCCTGGAGCACGCCTGCCCAGCCGCCGGACGGCTCGGGCGCGGCGTCCGGCGCCGCGGCCTCGTCCGCCTCCGCGGGCGCCGACGCGCGGGCGGGGATGGCGACGATCGCGACCAGCGCGTACACCATGGCGATCGCGCCCTCGCCCCAGAACAGCAGCGTGTAGCCGTCGCCGTCCAGGTGGTACAGGCCGAAGCCGACCAGCGGCGCGGCCATCGCGCCGAGGTTCAGCCCGAGCCGGTACATCCCGAAGATCATCACCTGCTGGTCCTCGGGGATCAGTTCGGACAGCAGCGTCGCCGACGCGGGCCGGTAGATCTGCGCGGCCAGGCTGGCGATCGCCACCGCGACCAGCAGCAGACCGTAGTTCGGCAGGTAGAGCAGCGCCGCGGTGAGCACGGCGGTGACCGCCATGCTCAGCACGGTGGAGTTGCGCGCGCCGAGCCGGTCGGCGAGCGTCCCGCCGAGCAGCACGCCGGCGACGCCGCCGAACCCGTACACGCCGAGCGCGAGCGCGGCCTGCCCGGCCGAGTACCCGCGCGCCGTCAGGTACAGCACGATGAAGATGTTGAGGAAGCCGCCGAGGCGGCTCAGGAACACCCCGACCAGGATCGCCTTGGCCGCGGTGGGCGCGTGGCGGAAGGTCGCCCAGACGCCGGGGCGGCCGGGTCCGGCGGTCTCGGTCTTCGTCGGCATGGACTCTCACATCTCTCTCGGGTCGGTTCCTGCGGGGTGTGGGCGCCGGCCGGGGAGGATCAGCGCTCGACGACCGACAGCGCCCGTTCCGCGCCGTCCAGCGCGGCGGCGCAGGCGTCGCGGTCGGCGGCGGACGCGATCGCGAAGGCGATCCGGCCCCAGACGGTGCCCTTGGGCGGCGGCGAGACCACCGCGCCGGGCGCGGCCACGGCCACGGCCCGTTCGGTCCCGGCGGGCAGCCGGGCCTCGTCGAAGCCGACCGACTCCAGGGTCGTGTCGTCCTCGTCGACGTAGAAGAAGCGGATGCCGGTGACGCGGGTGCGGGTCGGCTCCAGGTCGGGCGCGCGGCCGCAGGCGACCGCGGCGGCGGCGAGGCCGGGGTCCACGCCGGTGGCGAGCAGCCCGAGGTAGGGGATCATGTCGCCGCCGAGCCGCCCGTTGACCTCGATGACCTTCGGGCCGTCCGCGGTGAGCATGTACTCGGCGTGCGTCCAGCCGTCCTCGAAGCCGAGCGCGGCGTGCGTGTCGCGCATGACGCGCAGCAGCCCCGGGTCGTCCAGCAGCGGGTCGGCGGCGTCGACGTAGTGGCCGACCTCCTCGGCGTAGGGCGGGTAGCCGACGACCTTGCGGGCGATGAACAGCGGCGCGACGACGCCGTTGCGGACGACCGAGTCGACGCTGATCTCCTCGCCGGTGACGCACTCCTCGACGAGCACCGGCTCGTCCCCGGCGTACACGACCGGGTCGGGGGCCTTGGTGTCGCGGGTGAAGGCGAACCCGGCGCGCAGCTCCGCCTCGTCCTCGACGCGCAGCACGCCGAGGCTCGCGCCGAGCCCGCGCGGCTTGAGGACCGCCGGGTAGCCGACCTTCGCGCCGGCGGCGACGGCCTCGTCCAGGGTGGAGACCGCGACCGAGCGCGGCTGCGGGACGCCCGCGGCGTCCAGCGCGGCGCGGGTCTGGGCCTTGTCGCGCAGGCGCCAGATCACCGCCGGGTCGCCGTTGCGCAGGCCGAGCGCCTCGGCGACGTGCGAGGCGGCGAGGATGCGGCCCTCGTCCCAGCACAGCACCCCCTCGACCGGGTCGCCCGCGTGCACCTTGCGGGCGGCCTCGGCCATCGCCGGGCCGTCCAGGGTGCTCGGGACCACCGTCCAGCCGTCCAGGAAGGGGACCTCCCAGGTCGGCTCGGCGGTGTGGAACAGGTGGACGCGGAACCGCGTGCTGATCGAGCGCAGCAGGTACTCGCGGTAGGTCCGCATCCCGGTGGCGACCACCAGCAGGTGGGGCCGGTCGCCGGTGGCCGGTCGCCGGATCGTCATGTTCGGCCTTCCTCCTGATCCGGGCGGGTCCGCCGGGGGCGCGGGCGGTCCCGCGACCCCAACGTACGGAGCCAAGATCGTCGTTTGGGTGGTTCGTCCGTAATTCGATGCGGTCCCGGCGGGAATTCGCCGCCCGCCGGGAGCGCCCTGCCGGCCGCCCGGCGGTCACCCGCCGAGCAGCACCTTCTCCCGCTCGCGCTCGGCCCCGGTGATCTCGATCCGGTTCACCGCCGTGCGCAGCAGCGGCGGCGCCATCAGGCTGGTCGCGATCGCGACCAGGACGACGACGGTGTACATCCCGGCCGACAGCACGCCGAGCCGCAGCCCGACCATCGCGATGATCACCTCGATCACGCCGCGGGCGTTCATCCCGGCGCCGAGTGCGAGCGACTCCCAGTGGCCGAGGCGGCTGGCGCGCGCGCCGAGGTAGGCCCCGGCGAACTTGAACACCACCGCGACCGCCAGCACCAGCGCCGCCGCGCCGAGCACCTGCGGGCGGCCGAGCGCGGTGAGGTCCATGCGCAGCCCGGCGGTGGCGAAGAACAGCGGCGCGAGGACGCCCATGGAGAACGTCCGCAGCGAGGTCATCCGCTGCGGCGCGGCGTCCCAGCCGACCGCCGCGACGAGCAGGCCGCCGAAGAACGCCCCGACGACCGGTTCGACGCCGAGCGCCTGGGTGCCCGCCGCGCACAGCACCACCAGCCCGACGGCGGTGGCGACGGTGACGGCGGGTTCGGGCGACTGGGCGGCCCGGCGCAGCACCGTCCGGACGACGGGCCGCCCCAGCGTCATCGCCAGCGCGATCCCGCCGAGGAGCGCGCCGACGGTGAACACCAGGTGCCCCGCCCGGACGCCGGTGGTGGCCATCGCCGACACCACCGACAGCAGCAGCCAGCCGACCATGTCGTCCACCACCGACGCGCCGACGATGAGCTGCCCGACGTCGCGGTGCATCAGCCGCATCTCCAGCAGCGTCTTGGCGATGACCGGGATGGCGCTGACGCACATCGCGACCGCGACGAAGCAGGCGAACACCATCCGGTCGCCGCCGGGCGCGAGCAGCGCGTCCGGCAGCACCCACCCGACGCCGAACCCGGCGGCGAGCGGCAGCAGCAGGCCGCCGGCGCTGACCCGGGCGGCGGTCAGGCCCTGCCGCCGGATCATGCCGAGGTCCACGTTCATCCCGGTGACGCCGACCAGCAGCAGGACGCCGAGCTGCCCGACGGCGTCCAGCAGGTGCTGCTGCTCGGGCCGCGCGGGCAGCAGCCAGTGCGCGAAGCCGGGCGCGGCGTGCGCCAGGACGGACGGCCCGAGCAGCATGCCCGCGCACAGCTCGCCGACGACCGCGGGCATCCGCAGCCGCCGGGCCAGCAGCCCGAGCAGCAGCGCGGCGCCCAGCAGCAGCGCGATCTGGAGCAGGAACACCAGCATCACGTGCGTGCCGATCGGCGCGACCGGCGCCGCCAGGACGGGGTGGGACGCGTGCTTCACGGGCGCCCCTCGTCCGGGAGGCCCTCGTCCAGGTGGCCTTCAGCGGGGCGCGCCGTCGCCTCGGATGGCGGCTCGTCGTCGAGGTAGTACCAGTTCTCCGGGTTGATCATGCCGAACGGGTTGACCGGGCCGAACCCGCCGAGCTTCCGCGACACCTCGAACAGCCGGATCGGGAAGTTCGGGGTGAAGATGACCGGGACGTGCTCGGCGATGTAGTCCTGGTAGGCGTAGAGGGCTTCGAGGTCGTCGGTGGTGACCGACTTCTCGATCAGTTCGTCGGCGACCGGGTCGGTGAAGAACCCGAAGTTGCCGCCCGCGCGGGTCTTGAACAGGATCTCGCCGGACGGGTAGTGGTAGGCCCAGCCGCCGTTCCAGCAGGTCAGCTCCCAGTCGCACGGGCAGTCCGGGCCCGGGTCGCAGGGGCCGTCCTCGGCGACCAGGATCGATCCGTACACCTCTTCCAGGCGCAGCTCGATCCCGGCCTTGGCGGCGTGCTCCTTGTAGCGGCGCATCAGCTCGGTCAGGGCGGGCCGTCCTTCGACGTACCGCATCTTCAGGCTGAGCTTGGTACCGGCGGGGATGCCCTCCCCCGCCTTCTCCGGGTCGACGCAGACCGCCGGGGTCTGGCTGGTGTCCCAGCCGTTCGCCTCCAGCAGCTCGCGCGCGGCGTCCGGGTCGAACGGCAGCGGCCAGGCGCCCTCGCGCTGGCGCGGCGACACCAGGTCGGTGCGCGGCACCATCGGCACCGGGCCGTTCTGCCGGTAGGCGTAGCCCTGGTAGATCTCCTTGACGGCGGTGTCCTGGTCCAGGGTGCGCTGGAGCGCCTGCCGGAAGTAGGTCTGCTTGAAGATCTTCCCGGGGACGCCGGGGTTGTTGTAGTTCAGGCAGAAGTAGCGGATGCAGAACGCGACCTGCGGGACGAGGTCGTAGGTGCCTTCCAGGGGGTTGCCGCCGCCGACCGTGGGGTCGGTGGTCGCCTCGGTCGCGAAGCTCAGCGGCAGGTACCCGACCTGGATCTCGCCGCGCTTGAGCATCTCGTACTGCTCTTCGTCGGACATGGTCGGGACCTGGCGGAACTCGTCCAGGTGCGGCTTGTTCGGGCCGGAGTAGTGCTCGTTCGGGACGAAGGTGACGACGCCTTCGAGGGTGTAGCTCTTCAGCCGCCACGGGCCGCTGACCACGCTCCAGATGGGGCTGTCGGCCCAGCGCGTCCGGTGCGTGTTGGCCTCGTCCACGTGGTCGCCCTGCTCGGCCATCAGGTAGGCGTAGACCGCCTCGACGTCGGCGAGGTCGCCGGACGCGTTCGCCGGCCCGTCGGCGGTGCGGTCCCACGCCTTCGGCAGCGGGGTGATGGTGCTGAGCTGGTTCATCAGCACCCACTTCTTGGAGTAGGGCTTGTCGAAGGTGAAGTAGACGGTGTCCTCGGCGAGCTTGCCGTAGGAGGTGCAGTTGTCGGGGAAGTAGCCCGGCACGTACTCGCCGTACCGCGCGCCCTTCACCTTCATCAGGTTCACCCAGAACAGGACGTTGTCGGCGCACAGGGTCTCGCCGTTGGACCACTTCCACGGCTTGATCCGGATGGTGACCGTCCGGCCGTCCTCGCTCCACTGCGGCGGCTCGCCGATGCTCTGCGCGTAGTCGACCTCGGGCGTGCCCTGGCTGCCGAAGTAGTACAGCGTCCGGTACATGAGCATCTGGAACTCGTAGATGTTCCGGGTGCCCATCCGCTCGGCGGGGGTGAACGGGAAGATCACCGCGGGCGGGAAGCCGGGCGCGCACGCCCAGGTCACCACGCCGCCCTTGCGCGGACGCCCGGCCGGCGCCGCGGCGCGGGCGGTCCCGGTGGTCCCGGTGGTGTCGGTCGGGGCCGTCATCGTGCCTCCCTGATCTCGGTGAGGAGGGAGACGCCCCGGTCGGCGTGCTTCCCGAACCGCTCCCACTCCTCGCGCAGGTCGATGCCGCCGTCCGGACGGAACTCCGGGGTGCTGCGGCAGTGCCCGGAGACGACCTCGCCGTCCTCCAGGACCATGCAGTAGGCGAAGTCGAGGCGCCCGTCGGGCGCGCAGGTGCCGACGAGCGTGCCGCGGCGGGCGCGGCCGCCCGCGAACTCGCCCCACAGCAGGTCGCCGTCCTGGTGGTAGTGCGCGACGCGGTCGCGCGCGCCGTCCTCGGCCGGGCGGAACCGGCGGCCCTCGTAGTCGATCATCGGGCCGCCTCCAGGGCGTCCGGGCCGGCCTGGCGGACCGGGCTCGGCGTCCGCGCCGGGCGGATCTCCAGCGTGCAGCACTTGGCGCTGCCGCCGGACTTCAGCAGCTCGCCCAGGTCCACCCCGATCGGAACGAAGCCGCGCTCCCAGAGCCGGTCGATGAGGTGGACGGCCTGCTCGGGCAGCAGCACGTGCCGCCCGTCGCAGACCGCGTTCAGCCCGAACACCTCGGCGTCGGCGTCGGTCGCGGTGATCGCGTCCGGGTACAGCTCCTCCAGGACGGCGCGGCTGCGCGCGTCGAACGCCGCCGGGTAGTACATGACCTCCTCGTGGTCGAGCACCGCGAGCGCGGTGTCGAGGTGGTAGAAGCGCGGGTCCACCAGGGTCAGCGGCACGACGGGCAGGCCGAGCGCGGCCTCGGCCTCGGCGTGCGCGCGCGGGTCGGTGCGGAAGCCGTGCCCGGCGAGGATCCGGTCGCCGGTGACCAGCAGGTCGCCCTCGCCCTCGTTGACGAACGCGCCGTCGTGGACGGTGTGGCCGCGCTCTCGGAACCAGGCGGCGTAGGCGGGGCCCTCGGCGGCGCGCTGCTCGTGCTTGAACCGGGCGGCGAGCACCCGGCCGTCCACGACGGTCGCGCCGTTGGCGGCGAACACCATGTCGGGCAGGCCGGGGATCGGGTCGATCAGCTCGACCCGGTGGCCGAGGCCGACGTAGAGGTTGCGCAGCCGGTCCCACTGGGCCATCGCGAGATCGGCGTCGACCGGCTTGCCGGGCTCCATCCACGGGTTAATCGAGTAGGTCACGTCGAAGTGGCGCGGCGGGCACATCAGGTAGCGGCGGGATGTGGCGGTGCGGACGGGACGGGCCGCCGCGGTCTGGTTCGACACTGAGGTCTCTCCTGGGATGCGTCAGACAGGCGTTTCGGGAGGCGGGGCGAGCAGGGAGAGCGGGGAGGGGTGCGGCCGGGGGCTCAGTCGCGGAAGGTGACCTTGATCTTCGAGGCGAAGTCGGTCATGGTCGCGAACGCGTCCTCCTGCGAGGTGCCGGTGGTGCCGAGGAACCCGAGGATGGTGTTGCCGTTCGGCGGCCGCCGGATCAGGTCGCCGGGCCGCGCGGTGATCTTCAGCAGGAAGGCCCGCTCAGAGTTCGCGACCTCGTCCGGGACGTCCACCCGCTCGACCACGCCCTCCTCGCTGATCAGGCACATCGCGGTGACGTGCGTGCCGGTCGGGGCGAAGTGCCGCACGTCCGGCCGGACGCCCCGGCCGATGTCGACCACCGCCTTGATCGGGTCGTGCCCGGCGGAGATCCGCGCGATCATGTCCAGCCCGCCGCCGCCGACCCGGGCGGCGATCTCCAGCAGGTGCGGCTCGCCCCCGTGGTAGCGGACCTCGGCGTGCATGACGCTGCGCCGCAGCCCCATCGCGTGCGCGCCCGCCTTCACGGCGGCCTGCACCTTGGCGACTTCCTCGGGCGGCAGCGAGGTCGGCGCGTGGTGCACGTCGTCGTCGAAGGTCTGGCCCTCGTCGGTGATGCGGTCCACGACCGAGCCGAGGTAGACCTCGTCGTCCCAGGCGACGGCCTCCATCAGGTACTCCCGGCCGTCGAGGAACGACTCGACCAGCAGCGCGTTCGGGCCGAGGTCCACGCCGTCGGCCTCGGAGTTCACCCAGAACAGGTTCTTCAGGCCCTCGGCGGCCTGGGCGTAGCGGCGGGCCATCTCCTCCGGGGAGTCGACGCGGAACACCAGGTGGCTGCCCGCGCCGAGGGTCGGCTTGAGGATGACCGGGTAGCCGAACTCGGACGCCGCGGCGAGCGCCTCGTCCTCGCTCTGGACGAGCCGGTAGGACGGGATGGGCGCGCCCGCCCGCTCGTACGCCTGCCGCATCAGGTACTTGTTGCGGCTGCGGACCGCGGCCTCGACGCCGATGCCGGGCAGGCCCAGCGCCTCGGCGACCGCCGCGACCGTGATGACGGCGGACTCGGAGAAGGTGATGACCCCGTCGAACTCCTCCTCCGCGTGCCAGGCGCGTGCGGTCTCGACGATCTCGTCGATCTTCTTGGTGCCGACGAGCCGGTAGTGGTCGGCGGGCCAGAAGTCCTCGGTGCCCTCGCCGTTCAGGACGTACAGGTCGACGCCGAGGTCCTGCACCTGGCGGTAGCGCGAGTGGTAGTAGTTCAGGTACTGGCTGGTCTCGATGGTCAGCAGCTTCATGGCGGGTTCCCTTCAGACCCCGGCGGGCGCGCGGCCGTCCGCCCCGGCGGGGGCGGGTGCGGGCCGGGCGGACTCGGGAAGCCTCGGCAGGACGAACGGGGTGATCGCGGCGGGCGCGGGCGCGTCCGGGCTCAGGTCGACTCCGGCGGCGCGCGCCTCGGCGGCGGCGTCGATGAGGATCGGCGCGGCGAAGGCGAGCAGGGTGCGGGCCTCCAGCAGCAGGTCACCGGTACCGGACGCGGCGGTCGGCGTGGCGGCTGGGGTGGCGGTGGTGGTGTCCAGGCTTGCGACGAGCCGGTCCAGGTGGGTGAGCAGCGTCTCGGCGGCGCGCGCCGGGCTGAAGGACGCCAGGTCGTAGCAGCCGCGGAAGCGGCCCGCCATGACGGCGGCGCGGGCGCGGCCGTCGTCCGACACCGGCAGCGGGCCGGGCGCGGCTGCCACGGTCGCGTCGCGCAGCGCGTCCGCGAGCCGGTTCCACGGGCCGACCAGGCGGCGGGCGGTGACCGCGCGCAGCGCCTCGGTCGTGAAGTCGGTGCGCTGGGTCTCGGGCGCGGTCAGCGACAGGTAGAAGCGGACGAGGTCGCGGGGCACCTGGTCGAGCAGGTCGGCCGTCCAGACCAGGTGGCCGCGGCTGGTGGAGAACTTCTCGCCGCGCAGGTCGTAGAACTCGTTGACGACGTTGCTCTCCGGCAGGGCGTACCGGTCGCCGTGCGCCATCAGCATGACGAGGTCGAGGAAGCCCCAGTGGTAGACGTTGTCGAAGCCGTGGAAGTACACGACCTCCGGGGCGGCGCCGGCGCGCCAGTGCGCGTCGGTCTCGGCGGCGGTCCGGCCGTCCCGGGCGGCGGCCCACCAGGTGGCGTACATGACGGCGGGCATCGCCTCGACCCACGGGTAGAGGATCTGGCCCGGCGTCTCGGCGAACGGCGCGGCGATCCCCCACGTGCCGGGGACGGTCACCGGGATCTCCGGCAGCGGACCGTCCAGCAGCTCGCCGATCAGCCGCATGGCGTTCGGCCGCCAGCGTCCCTCGCGCTCCTGGTAGTAGGCGGTGAGCCGGTCGCGGTACTCCTCGGCGGGCAGGACGAGGATGTCGGCCTCGCGGACGGTGACCTCGGCGTCGGGGTCGGTGGTCGCGCTGGGCGCGAGCAGCTCGTCGTAGTTGTTGGGGTGACCGCAGCCCTCGCAGACACCACCCGCGCTGCCCGCCAGGCAGGACGGGCAGATCCCCTTCATCAGCCCGTCGTAGAGGTAGGTGCCGCTGGACGGGACGTAAGGCAGCCGGACGGTCCGGCGGCGCAGCCGCCCGTCGGCGTGCAGGCGGGTGAAGAAGTCGAGCACGGTCGCGCGGTAGCGGTCGTCCACCGGCGGCAGGCCCGTCATGGACAGGCCCATCGCGGTGATCGTCCGCTGGATCCGGGCGGTCGAGTCGGCGACCAGCGCGTGCGGCTCGACGCCGAGGCGGTGCGCGGTGGTCGGGACGTAGGTCTGGCTGTCGTCGGTGATGGTGGTGTAGACGACCGGCCGTCCGGTGGCGGCGGCGTAGCGGGCGTACACGTCCCCGGCGAGGTAGGGGCCGGCCATGTGGCCCACGTGCAGGTCGCCGTTCGAGGTGGGCGTCGCGGCGATGACGATCGCCGGACGGCCCGCGCCCGCGGGTCCGCCGGTCGTCCCGGCGGCGGTCATGACGCGTCCTCGTGGTGGCGGGCGGCGAAGCGCTCGGTCATCTCCAGGTCCCACCAGACCGCGTACATCGCGAACGGCTCGGCGCCCTCGTTGACGACCTGGTGGCGGGTGCCGGGGGTGAAGTGCACGACGTCCCCGGCGCGGAACGGCTCGGTGCGGCCCTCGCTGCGCAGCTCGGCCTCGCCGGTCATCGCGACCCAGATCTCGTACTCGTGGTGGTCGTGCGCGCCGGACGACGCGCCGGGCGGCACCACGCACCAGGAGCCCTCGAAGGGCGCGTTCAGCGCGGGCCAGGGCAGCAGCCGCTTGGCGTCCAGGCCGTTGTCGGGGCGGAGCTGCGCGGGGTCGAGCCTGCGGATGTCCATGGGGTTCCTCCCCTTCACTTGGCGTTGACCAGCAGCGCCGCCGCGTCGGCGGCGGCCTGGACGGACTCGGCGGCGCCGCGGTGCGCGAGCAGGTCCGCGACGATCTCCTGGGAGCGGACGGCGAGCACGCTGAGCAGCGAGTCGGCGATGCCGTGCGTGGCCTCGTTGACGCCCTGCAGGTAGCAGCCCGCGGTGTAGTCCGGCGGCAGGTTCATCCGGTAGTTGCGGTCGACGGTCGCGCCGCCGACACCCGCCGCGGCGGCCACGTCCCGCGCCAGCCGCGGCATGGCCCGGTCGAAGCCGGTGCCGAGCAGCACCATGTCGCAGCGCAGCTCGCGGGTGCGGCGCTGCTTGCGGTCCAGCAGCGTCAGCACGACCTCGCCGCCCTCCATCCGGGCGCCGGCGATCTCGGTCATGGTGATCATGTGCAGCCGGTCGCCGCCGGTGAGCCGCTCCTGGTACATCTCGCGGTAGAGCGTGTCGAGCATCGCCGGGGCGAGCCCGGCGTAGTTCGTGCGGTGCATCTCGCGCAGCAGCTGCTCGCGCGCCTCGGGCAGCGCGCCGTGGAACTCGTCCACGAACGAGGAGTAGAACAGCTCGTTGGTGAACTTGCTCGACTCGTAGGCGTTCAGGCCGATCGACCGCATCACCATCGTGACCTGGGCGTTCGGCAGGTTCCGGTAGGACGCCCAGTACATCTCGGCCGCGCTCTGCGCCCCGCCGACCACCACGATCCGGTGCTCGCCGTCGGGGTCCAGCCCGGCCATCCGGGCGCTGAACTCGGTGCTGTGCACCACCCGGTCGCGGGGCAGCGCGGCGACCTCGTCCGGGACGTGCGGGTCGCGGCCCGCGCCGATCACCAGGTCGCGGCAGAGGATCTCGCCGCCGTCGGCGGTGCGCACCAGCCAGCGGTGCACGCCGCCGTCCTGCTCGGGGACGGGCTCGACCGACACGCAGCGGCGGCCGAACTCGATCCGCACCCGGCGCAGCGACTCCCCGACCCAGCGCAGGTAGTCGGAGATCTCCAGCCGGTAGGGGGTGAAGCTGCCGAGGTTGACGAACTCGTCCAGCCGGCCGATCGAGTGCAGGTAGTTGACGAAGGAGAACTCGCTGCGCGGGTTGCGGAGGGTGACCAGGTCCTTGAGGAAGGACACCTGGCTCTGGGTCCAGGGCAGCAGCATCCCGCGCTGCCAGACGATGTCGTCGTGCCGCTCGATGATCAGGGCCGAGTCGGCCAGGCCGGGCGCCGCCAGCTCCTCCAGCGCCACGGCCAGCGCGAGGTTGGCGGGGCCGGCGCCGATGGCGAGCAGTTCGACTTCCTGTCGTTCCATGGGGTCCTCCTTGAGAGCGGTGGGGCGGGTGGCGGCGGGCCGGGCGAGGGGGGCGGGGGCCGGGCGGCTCACGCGCCGCCGGTCCGGACGGCGAGGCCCTCGGCCACCAGGTCCGCCATCTCGGCGGCGGTGCGCGCGGCGTGGAAGCGGCGCAGATCGAGGTTCACGCCGAACCGCCCCTCCAATTGCGCGAGCGCTTCGAGCGAGGCGATGCTGTCCCATTTACGGGCGGCGAGCACATCGTCCGGCGACAGTTCTCCCGGCATTTCTCCGAGCACTTCCTCGATGATTTCGATGACCGTTTCCACGGTGTCGGCGGCGTCCATTCAGGCGGCGCTCCCTTCGCGCGTCGAGATCCATGCGGGGGTGAGTTCGGGGGCGCTGGCGAGGTCCAGGACGAAGGGTCCGGACTCCACGTCCGCGCCGGGGGCGGGGGTGAAGCCCGCGCGGGTCCACATGTCGGCGGCGACGCCGTTGCGGTCCGAGCGGACGTAGCGGCCTTCGAGGCGGGCGGCGCCGGCGTCCCGGGCCCGCGCGGCGAGCCAGCCGAGGGCGGCCTGCTCGACGCCGCGGCCGAGGACGCGGCAGCTCATGACCAGGTTCAGCACGCGCCAGGCGTCCGGGCCGCACTCGACCCAGAACGCGCCGATGACACCCTCGTCGCCGAACCGGTCGGCGACCGCGATCGAGGCGACGACGTGCCCGGCCGACTCGGCCATCCGGGCGGTGGCGGCCTCGTCGAACCGCTCGCCGGTCAGGTTGAACTGGTTGGTGCGGGCGGCGAGCTGCGCGATCCGGCCGACGGTGAACGCGGTCGCGGGCGCGACGTCCACCTGGATGCCGAGCGCGTGCAGGAACTCGTCGGAGGTCTGGAACCCGGCGGAGAAGTCCTGCCGCTCGGCGCGCTTGCGGTACAGCTCGGGCCGCTTGCGGTCGGTGTCGGTGAGCGCCGGGACGTCGAACCAGCCGTGCCGCAGCAGCGCGCCGGGCAGCCCGGCCGGGTCACCCGCGGCCGACACGACCGCGACCTCGGGCAGCGCGTCGCCGACCTGAGCGCGTTCGAAGTCCGAGTCGTCCATGAAGACGAACGAGCCGACCGACAGGCCGAGCGTCTCGGCGGCGCGGACCAGGTTCTCCGACTTGGCGCCCCAGTTCACGGCCCGCACCGAGAACGCGTCGGCGCGCAGCGCCATCTCGGGGTGCCCGGCGAGCGCCTCCTCCACCGGCCCGGCGTCGTTCTTGCTGGCCAGGACCAGGACGACGCCCTGGTCGCGGAGCCGCCGCGCGGTGCGCTGCAGGTCGAGGTAGGCGTTGCCGGGGTACAGGCCGCCGAGCTGCACGCCGCCCGCGCCGACCTCGCCGAGGACGCCGCCCCACAGCGTGTTGTCCAGGTCGAGGGCGAGGACCTTGCGGGACAGGCCCGCGCGTGCCTGGGCGACGCGGCGGATCTCGCGGGCGAGCAGCAGCAGCGCGCCGTCGGTGTAGGGCAGGTCGCCGTAGCGGTGCAGGCGGGCGTCGCGGGCCGCGAACGGGCTGTCGGCGAGCGCCCCGGCCAGGTCCAGGACGGCGATCTGCGGACGGTCGGCCGCCAGCTTCAGCAGCTCGGCGTTGATCCGGTGCCAGAGCGCGGCGAACCGGGCGCGGCCGTCCAGGCTGACGAAGGTGTCGCGGACCTCGGCGGGCAGCGGGACGGTGTGCAGGACGAGCGTGGCGGCCGTCCGGTCGGCGACGCCGGTGGCCAGGCCGCGCAGCTCGCGCAGCCGGTGCTCGACGTGCTCCTCCAGGGCGAGCGGGTCGGCGGGGCTCCAGTCGCGCGGCAGCAGGAACCCGGCGTCGACCAGCAGGACCAGCAGGTCGGGGTCGGTCGCGCCGCCGGCGGCCCCGGTGGCCAGGGTGATCTCGAACGAGCCGTACTCGCCCTTGGTGATCTCCGGTCGGAGGCCCGCGCCGACGAGCTGGGTGCGCAGCAGGTGCTCCAGCGAGCCGATCGTGCAGGTCGCATGGACGGTCACCCGGACGTCGCGCAGCCCGGCGTCCGCCGCGTCCATTCTGGAAAGGAGGCGGCCTGCGGTGCGGGCGGCGGACGGGTCGTCCAGTTCGAGCAGGGCGCGGCGCAGGGCCGGGCCGGGCGCGGCGCCGGCGCGGATGCCCTTGCGCAGCTCGTCGAGCGGCGCGGCCGTGGTCGGGGTCGCGGACGGCGTCGGAGTCGTGGTCGGGGCGGTGGTCGGGGTCTCGGTCATCTCGTCATCCCCCGCTCAGGCCCGGACCAGCGAGCAGTACCAGCGCATGCCGATGGAGATCCCGCCCAGCGCGACCAGGTCGCCCGGCCGGACCGAGCCCTTGGCGGTGAACTCGCCGAGCGCGGTCAGCTGGTCGGCGGCGCCCATGTGGCCGTGCGCGCGGGCGGCGTCCAGGTTGGTGCGCTCCAGCGGGACGTCCAGCAGCGGCGCGAGGTCGGTGATGCCGTCCGGGTCGTTGATGTAGACGTAGTGGGTCACCTCGTCGCGGGTGACCCCGGCGCGGCGGCACGCGGCGTCCACGACCTCGATAGAGCGGTCCACGGCGGCCTGGGCGAAGGCGCGCAGCTTGGACGGGTCCTTGGCGAAGTGCGCCTGCACGCGCTCGTGCCCGGCGGGCGCGGTCCTCCCCGTCCAGCCCTCGGGCGGGAGCGGGGCGACCGCGCCGCCGTAGTCGGTGCGGAACCAGTCGGTCAGGTCGGCGTCGATGATCTGCTCGGTGGCCAGCCACCGGTTGCGCCCGTGGCCGCGGCGCAGCACGGCGGCCACCGCGCCGTCGCTGTGCACGGCGTTGTTGACGGTCATCCGGTTGCGGTGGAACTCGCTGACCCGGTTCACCGCGACGAACAGCACGGTCGACAGCTCGGGCCGGATCGCGAGCAGGCCGGCGACGATGCCGAGCCCGGTCACGCCGGACGCGCAGCCCTCGTTCAGCAGCAGCGTCTCGGTGTGGTCGGAGCCGAGCGCGCGGGCCAGCGCGGTGGAGGAGTCCCAGTGCGGGTAGTCGGGCAGTTCGGAGTGCGCGAGGACCAGCAGGTCCACGTCGCCGATGGCCAGGCCGTCGCGTTCCAGGGCGTCGCGGGCGGCATCGGCGGCCAGGTCCACGGCGGTCACCCCGTCCGGGGCGCGGTGGAAGGAGTGGTAGCCCCACCGCAGGATGCGTTCGGGGTCGGGCACGTAGGACGGGGCCGCGGCCTCGACGTCCTGGTCCTGCCCGAAGGCGTATCCGAATCCGGTGATCCCGAATTCTACGGGCGGTCGCGTCATCGCCATTGCCTCTCTGCGGGTCATAACAAATCGGCCTCTTCATCGCGGCCTGGAAAAGCATCGCCCGGAGCCTTTGAAAAGGCAATTGAGAAGGTGAACAGCGGTGTTCGATCGATGCCGCGGCGCAGTTGAACGGGGTGCCCGATAAAAGGCGAAAAAAAAATCCGGCCGCCCTGGACGGGGCGGCCGGATTCCGTTACCGGGGTCAGCGGGCGAGGACCGCCCCGGCGACGCGACTGGCGGCGAGTGCGGTCTTGGCCGCTCCCCCGCTGCCGCCGGTGAAGGTGACCACGCCCTCCGCGACGGGACGCAGCTCCAGCCCGGGCGGGACGCGGAAGCAGTCGAACGAGGCGACGGTGCGCTCGGCCTCCACGGGCGCGGCGAGGAACTGCGCGGCGTCCGCGACGACCCGCGCCGCGAGCGCGCGATCGGGGACGACCGCGTCCGGATCGACGTCCCAGCGGACGGTCGGGAGGCCCAGCAGCAGCCGGCCCGGACCGTCCGGACGGCCGTAGAGGCCGCTGTGCTCGTCCACGAAGGACGGGATCGCGTCGCGCGCCGTCCGGCACAGCGTGTACTGGATCTGCCGGGTGCGGAAGCCGCCGCCGGGCAGGCCGCTGTCCGCCAGCAGCCGCTCGGTCCAGGCGCCCGCCGCGACCACCACGAGGTCGAAGCCGTGCGCGGTGCCGTCGGCGAGTTTCAGCGACGGGCCGTCCTCGACGCGCGTGACCGGTCCGGCGCGGACGAGCCCGCCGAGGTCGGCGAAATCCGTCAGGGCCGCGGCGCGCAGCGCGTCCGGTGACAGGTGGCCGGCCTGCCGTTCCACGACGCCGGGCGCGCCCCGGGGCAACCCGTGGAACCCGTACTCGCGCGCGATCCGATCGGCGTCCGTCGCCTCTGCCGCGCCGGGCAGCACCTCGTCGACGACGGCAAGTGACGCGGCCAGGTCGCTCCCGGGTTGCGCCACGTAGACCGCCGCGTGCTCGCGGAACCGCACCCGCTCCCGCAGCTCCGGGCTACCGCGCAGCTCGGCCAGACTCTCCGCGGCGAGCCTGGCCGTCCCGGGATCCGTCTCGAACGCCCGAACCATGCCTCCCGACGCCCGAGACGCGTCCGCCCACCCGACGCTTCGCCCTCCTGTGTCGGGGTGGGTGGGGGGCCAGGCGGTGAAGAGGTCGACGTCCGGGGGGTTCCACTGCTCGCGGAGGCGGAGGGCGAGGAGGGCGCCGGCGATGCCGGCACCGACGATCGCGATGCGCGGGCGGCTCATCGGGACGCGGCGGCGCGGGCGTTGACCACGCGGCGCAGGTCGTCGGTGAAGTCGCCGATGCGGCGGGACAGCGTGGGCGACAGGTCGTCGCGCGCGAGCGTCCGCTCGGCCAGCTCCAGCGTCGCGGGGTCGGCGGCCAGGCGCGGGTAGAAGAAGCGCAGCAGCAGGTCCAGCACCAGGTCGCCGCGCAGTCGCGCGGCCTGCGGCATCTCGGTGAAGAAGCGCTCGACGTAGGGCGCGGTCAGGTCGGTCTGCTCCGGCTGCCAGAACCCCTCGGCGAGCGCCCAGAGGCGGTAGTTGGACAGCTCGGTGTCGGTGGTGATGGCGGTCCAGGCGCGGTCCTTGGCGGCGGGGTCGGGCAGTGCGGCCAGGCAGCGCGCGGCGGCCTGCTCGGCGTCAGCGCCGGGCGCGTCGGCGAGCGCCTTGGCGATCCCGCCCTCGTCCAGGCCGCCGAGCGCGGCGAGCCGGTAGCGGATCCGCCAGGCCAGGTCGGTGTCGACGGCGAGCCCGGCGGGCGCCGCGCCGCCCTCGATCCAGCCGCGCAGCTCGGCCGTGTCGGCGCTGAAGTCGACCAGCGCGCGGAACAGGGTGAGCGCGCGTTCGTCGCCCGGCGCGGTGTCCGACAGCCGTTTCCGCAGCGCGTCCGCCACGTCCGCCATCGCGCCCGGACGGGCGGCGGGCGGCAGGAACCGGTCGGCGACGTCGCCGCGCGCCTGCTCCAGCACCTCGGCGAGGATGGACAGCTCGGGCTCGACCGCGACCATCCGGCGGACGAGGTCCAGGTGCTCGGCGGCCGGGACGGCGCCGTCCTGCACGCCGAGCAGCAGCGCGCACCACACCATCGCGCGGTTGATCGGCTCCAGCGCCGGCAGCAGGTCCGGCAGCGCGGCGCGGGACGCCGGGTCGAAGCGGATCTTGGCGTAGGCGAGGTCGCCGTCGTTGGGCAGCAGCAGCCGCGGCGCGGGGAGCCCGACCAGCTCGGGCAGCTCGGTGTGCGCGCCCTCGACGCGGACGCGGTGCACGGTCCGGGCCCCGTCCGGGCCGTACAGGCCGACGTCGAGGGTGTGCGCGCGCAGCACGGGGTGGCGCTCGGGCGCGGTCTGCCAGATCGCGGCCGCGGCGATCCGCCCGTCCCGGACGGTCAGCTCGGCGGTGAGGGTGTCCACGTCGCAGGTCCGGAACCAGGAGTCGGCCCAGCCGGTCATGTCGGCGCCGACGGCGTCGGTGAGCGCGGCGACGAAGTCGGTGAAGGTGGCCGTCCCGTAGCCGTGCCGGGAGAAGTAGGTGCGCAGCGCCGAGCGCAGCCGGTCGTCGCCGATGTGCGCGGCGAGCTGCCGGAACACCGAGTGGCCCTTGAAGTAGGAGATGCGGTCCAGCTCCATCTGGACGGTCCGGACGTCCGGCCCCTCCAGGCAGACCGGGTGCGTGGACGGCCGCTGGTCCGGCACGTACGCCTGGCCCTTGCGGCGGGCGGCGAAGGTGGTGGGCGGGCCGGGGAACCGGGTGGCCTCGGCGGTGAGCCGGTGCGCCATGTAGTCGGCGAGGGACTGGCCGAGCCACAGGTCGTCCCACCAGCGGTTGGTGACGAGCCCGGCGAGCCACATCAGCGAGATGCCGTGCGCGAGGACGACCGCGCGGGTCTCCCGCTCGCTCCGCGCGGCGGCGGAGCTGAACAGGTACTGCTCGCGCAGCAGGACGCAGCCGGGGTGGTCCAGCGACAGGACGCTGAACTCGGGCACGAAGACCTGGTCGAGCTTGCCGAACGGGTAGCCGATGCCGAACATCTCGGCGCAGGCGTCCAGGATCTGCCCGGTGATCTCGAAGACCTCGGCGACGTCGGCGGCCAGCGCGTCCCGCTCGGACGCGCGGCAGTGGAAGCCGAGCTCGACCTCGCCGTGCCGGTGCGAGAACGCGGCGTAGGGGCCGGCGACGAGGGCGGTGAGGTAGGTGGCCTGCGCGGGCGACGGGCCGAGCGTCCAGCGGCCGGGGCCGGTGCGCTCGGCGGGGGTGTTGCCGAGGACGGTCCAGTCGCCCGGGCAGGTGACCTCGAAGGTGTAGGGGGCCTTGAGGTCGGGCTGGTCGAAGCAGGCGAACACCTTCGGCGCGTGGTCGAGGTAGACGAAGGAGTAGACGTACACGCGGCCGTCGGCGGGGTCGGTGAACCGGTGCAGGCCCTCGCACTGCTTGGAGTAGGCCATGTCGGCGACGACGGTCAGCTCGTTCTCGGCGGCGAGGGCGTCGAGCGGCAGCCGGCCGTCGGCCAGCGAGCGGACCGGCAGCTCGCGGCCGTTCAGCGTGGCCGACAGCAGGGTCTCGGGAGCGACGTCGACAAAGGTCGCGGCGCCGGGGCGGTCCGAACTGAAACGCACGGTGGTGATCGAGCGAAAGGTCTCCCCGGCCCCGGTGAGATCGAGCCCTACATGATAGGAGTGGACGTTCACAAGTGCGCCGCGCATCCTGGCTTCGTCACGGGTGAGACTGGGCATCGGCATTCCTCCAGTTCGACGAAAGAATGGTCGGAGACGGACCGGCATAACGTCAAGAATCCATAAGCGGCCCCGCATCCCGTTCAATTCGCAAGGCGGGTCCCCCGCGCTCCGGGCGCGCAACCGCGACCCGCGGCCACTCCGTCCGGCCGGGCAGGACCGGGGGCAGGCTCACGGGTCCGGACGGGCAGCCGCAGGGCAGGTCCGCACGCCCGGTCCGGTGACTACGAGGGCAGGGTCACCGGACCAGGCGGGCAGAGCCGCCAAGGCGGCATCGAGCGCTTCGATTCGCGCCTTTCGCGACGGGCAGGGTCGCGGGGCGAGCCAGGCGGTCGCGCCGGGCAGGGCGGTCACGCCGGGGAGGGGCAGGGGGCAGGGGGCGGGTCAGGCGGTGGCTTGGCGGCGGTCCTCCAACTCCCGTGCCAGCTCGCGCCAGTGCTCGGCGCAGACCAGCGCGAGGGCGGCGATCTCGTCGACCCAGTGCGCCGGCACCGACTCCACGATCCCGCGCAGCTCCTCGCCGCTGATCACCCGGCTGTCCAGCCACTGCAGGAAGGCCCGGCCAGACTGCGCGTACCGCAGCGCCGGGTCCTGCCGCAGCTTCTGCCGCATGACCGGCCACTCGACCGGCCAGTCGGTGGGACGCGCCGGGCGGGGGGCGACCGCGGCCGCCGCCTCGCCGCCGGCGCCGAGGCCGGTTCCGGGGCGCGCGCCGGTGGCCGCGCCGGGGCCCGCGCCGGCCCCGGCGTCGGCGCGCTGCCGCGGTGGCAGCGGATCCTCGCCGAGCCGCAGCCGTTCCCGGACGTCGCGGGCGGTCGCCACCGAGATCCCGGCCTCCCGGGCGATCTCGCGCAGCGACGCGTCCGGGCGCGTCCGGACGATCTCGCTGGCGCGCAGCCGCCCGGCCGCGCCGTCCAGCGGGCGGAGCCGGCCGTCTCGGCCGACCCGGGCGTTCGACTGCCGCACCGCGTCAGTCGAACGCCCGCGCACCAGCGCCACCCGGCGGGTGGACACGCCGGCCGCCAGCGCGACCGCGCGGTCGGACCAGTCGGGGTGGGCGCGCAGGATGCGCAGCGCCGCGGCCTCCCGGTCCGCCGAGGTCAGCGGCAGGCCGTGCGCGATGTTCTCGCGTACCGCGAGCAGGAACGCCGCCTGCTCGGGGCCCTCGAAGAAGCGCGCCTCGATGGTCTCGTGGCCGCGCATCACCGCCGCGCGCAGCCGGTGCATGCCGTCGATGACCCGCATCGTCGGCCGGTGCACCAGGATCGGCGGCAGCGGCGTCTCCACGTCGGCCAGGGCCCTCGCGTGCTCCAGGTCCTCCCCCGCCAGCCTTGGCGAGTCGGCGGGGAGGAGCTCCTCGATCCGGACGGTGTGAACGGTCTGGTCGTCGAACGCCTGGGGAGCCCGGACCGCCGCTTCGGCCGTCCCGCGTTCAGGACTCACGACTCCGGGCCTCCCTGGTCAGGCGCTGCGCCGATGGTTGGTCTGGTGTTGACTGCGTGCCATCTGTGAGAAGGCTCCCCGGGCATTCCGTTCGACGCTCCCATCGCCCTTTAACTGTGGACCTGATAAAGCCCGCGAGTGCGGCCATCGTGTTAACGATCTTTGACCGCCCGACCACAGTTACACGTGAGGCAATCCGGCGCAAGGGTTCATTGTCAACGCCCGCCGACTACATTTTTTTACCAGCTCCTTCACGGAGGGTTCGGGGAATTTCTGGCAGAAGTCGCCGATGCGGGTCCGGCGTCATGGTCGTCCGACCGCGCGGTAGCCGCGACCACAGCCGACACCCCGGCGGGACGGGCTCCGTGTGTCATCTCTCCCGGCGGTTACATAGCCATAACCCCGGGACGAGATGCGCCGAAACCCGGGCCGGCCGATGATCGGCTCGCCCGGGTCCCGGCGCGGGTGATTTTCCTTCGGGTCAGGCCCTGCTCGTCCGCCCTTCCAGCCGTCGCATGGCGGGTGCCGCGAGCGGTCCGCGAACGGTCTCGTAGGCGTGGCCGACCCTCAGCACGGTCTCGTCGTCGAAGCACCGCCCGACGAACATCAATCCCACCGGAAGCCCTTCGGAGAATCCGCACGGGACGCTCAGCGCCGGATTGCCGGTCGCGTCGAACGGCATGGTGTTGCGCGCGCTGTCGTAGGCGAGGGACACCGCCGCGGCCGTCCCGTCCGCGGTGCACAGCGGCGCCTTCATCGGGACGGTCGGCAGCGCGAGCACATCGAAACGTTCCAGGACCGTCTCGTAGCGCCGGCGCAGCTCCCGTGCCAGCGCTTGGGCCTTGGCGTAGTAGTAGTGGCCGAAGCGCGCGGTCGCGTAGGCGCCCGCGAGGGCCGTGACGACGGCCGAGGGCGGCAGCGCGTCCGGACGCGTCCAGCGGGCGCGGCGGTGGTGCCGGACCAGCTCGGGCTCGACGTGCCCGTCCCAGTTGGTCGCGGCGGCGTCGCTGCGCAGCGTCAGGTCGGTCATGCCCTGCTGGGCGACGGCGCTCCAGATCGCCGGGCCGTCGCGGTGCAGCGGCACCGAGACCTCTTCCACACGCGCGCCCGCGTGCGCGAGGGCGTCCAGCGCGTCCAGGACGGCGGCGTCCACGTCGGGCTCGGACACGCCGGGGATGTCGAAGCCCTCGCGCAGCACCGCGATCCGGGTGCCGCGCGCGTCGGCGTCCAGGTACCGGCGGTAGCCGCGCATCCCGAGGTCCACCTGCTGGCGCGGGTCCAGGCCGTCCGCCCCGGCGAGCACCTCCAGCAGCAGCGCGCAGTCGGCGACGGCCCGCGCCATCGGGCCGAGGTGGTCCAGCGTGCGCTCGAACGGGAACGCGCCGGTGAGCGGGACGAGCCCGTAGGTCGGCTTGTGCGCGACGCACCCGCACCACGACGCCGGGACGCGCAGCTCACCGCCGTGGTCGGTGCCGATCGCCAGGTCCGCCTGTCCGGTCGCCAGGACCACCGCGCTGCCACCGGACGGCCCGCCCGCGAGCCGTCCCGGGTCATGCGGGTTCCGCGGCCGCGGCACGGCGGCGGGCGCGGTGCCGGACCGCGCGTCACGGGCGCGGGCCGCCTCGGCTTCCGCAGCGCGGCCTGGGACGGCTTCGGCTGCAGGGTCGCGGCCGTTCAGGGCACGGCTGCCGTTGAGGCTGTCATGACCGTTCAGCCCCTCCCGGCCCTTCAGCCCGTCCCGGCCCTTCAGCCCGTCGGAGCCGTTCAGCCCGTCGGAGCCGTTCAGCCCCTCCCTGCCGTTCAACCCCTCCGGGGCGTTCGATCCCTCCCGGCCGTTCATGCCGCCCTGGCCGTACATGTCGGCCTGCCCGTTGAGGCCGGCAGGAGCGTTGGCGCCGTCGTGCCCGTTGGGTGCGTTGCGTCCGTTGCAGGCGTTGCGCTCGTTCAAGCCGCCTTGGCCGTAGTGGCCGGGCAGGTCCGCCATGCCGGGGTCGGCGTCGATCCGGGCGGCGCAGTCGTCGGCGGCGGCGGTCTTGCCGACGATCTCGGCGCCGGCCTCCAGCAGGCGGGTCACGACGGTCGCGTCCTCGGCGGGCGCGAAGCCGGACAGCAGCGGCGAGCCGAGCCGCATCGGCAGCCCGGCGACGGCGATGTCGTCCTGGACGGCGATCCGGCGCCCGGCGAGGGGCCCGGTTCCGGCGTACCGCAGCGAGCACCGCCACGACCAGCCGTCCCGGGGGTCGGCCCGGCCGGCCGGAGGGGCGCCGGGATCGCGCGGGCGGGGCCGCCACGGCGGCGGTGCCGGGTTCAGCTCGTCCAGCCGGGAGTAGGCGTCCAGCCGGCGGCGGACGAGCGGGGTGTATTCGGCGAGCTCGGCCCGGGACAGGCCGAGCCCCAGGTCGTTGGCGAGCCGCTCCAGGTCGTCCTCGTCGGGGACGGCGCCGAACGGCCGCTCGGAATCATTCACGAGATCTCCAGGCGGGGAAGGGGGTGGTAGGGGCCCGTCACACCCAGGACACTCCGCGGCGGCGCGCGAGGGCAGGGGAACCCTGCGCGCGGGGGGCGGCGAGGCGGGGAGCGGGGCCGAGGGCCGGCAGAAGGCTCATGGAGATCAACGTGGACCGTCCGCCGCGTCCCGGCGAGGGGAGGTTCTGCCGCCTTTCGTCAAAATCCTGCCGTTCACCCGATCCGCGGGTGATCCTCGTACTGGACGAGCTCGACGAGCAGCCCCGCCGGACGGCGCGCGTAGAGGAACGCGACGCGCATGCCCGGTCGCGCTCCGGCGCAGGGTTCGCGGTCGACGGCCGTGAAGCCCTGCGCGCGCAGCTTGGCGAGATCGGCCTCCAGGTCGTCCACGGTGAATGCCACGTGGTATATGCCGGGACCCTGGTCGGCGAGGCGCGCGGCGATCGAGGAGTCCTCCTGGACCGGCGACACCAGCTCGATCGCGGCCTGGCCGGGCGCCTCGGGACGGTGCCAGAACTCGCAGGCGACGCCGTAGGCCCCGGCCTCGCCGCGGTCGGTGGCCGCCAGGCCCAGCGCGGTCAGGAACGGCGCGACGCCGTCCGGGTCGTCGGTCGCGAGGCCGATGTGGTCGATGCCGAGTATCACCAGGAGTCCTCCGTCTCGTCTTCGGTGGTGCCGGGGCGGTCAGCCGGCCTCGGCGGGCTGCGGCTCGGCGGTCCCTCCGGGCTCGGCGGGCGCGGACGCGGCGGCGCGGCGGCGGCGCAGGTAGAGCAGCGACGCGCCGGTCACCACCAGCGGCCACACCAGGTACCGGCCGGACATCAGCAGCAGCGCGGCGACGGACACCAGCGCGACGGCGGCCGCGTACCATCCGGCGGTGCGGCGGGGCAGCAGCCGCAGCGCGGCGGCGACGCCGATCGCGTACACGGTGACGAACGAGCCGGTGGTCAGCAGGACGAGCGGCTTGGGCCCGACGTCGGTCAGCCCGACGACCGCCAGGCACGCGAACGACAGCGTGGAGTTGGCGCCCAGGCTGCGCCGCGGCACCTCCCCCGCGACGCTGCCGCGGCCGAGCCAGGCGGGCAGCGCGCCGTCGCGGCCGAGCGCCGAGCCGAGCTTGGCGGCGCCGGCGTAGTAGGCGTTCATCGCGCCGAGGGTGAGCAGCAGCGCGGCCCCGGCGGCCAGCCAGCGCGCGCCGCCGCCGAGCCCGCTCGCCATCAGGTCGCCGAGCGGGGCGGGCGAGTCGGCCGCGCCCGGGCCGAGCACCGCGATGATCGCGAACGCGAGCAGCAGGTACAGCACGCCGACGACGGCGACCGCGGCGCCGGTCGCGCGGGGCAGGTCGCGGGCCGGGCGGCGGAACTCGGCGGCCAGGTGCGTGATCGCCTCCCAGCCCGCGAAGCTCCACACCAGCAGCGCCGCCGCCGACCCGATCGCCGTCCAGCCGTGTGGGGCGAACGGGGTGAGGTTGCCGGTGTGCGCGTGCGGCAGCGACAGCCCGACCGAGACCAGCAGCAGGACGACCAGCAGCCCGGCCAGCGCGAACTGGAGCCGTCCGGACGCCTGGACGCCGACCGCGTTGGCGGCGGTGACGACGGCCATGAGCAGGGCGGCGGTGAGCAGGACGGTCGTCCGCCCGCCGCCCGCGGCCTCGGCGACGTAGGCGCCGCCGAACAGCGCGGCGGCGGCCGCGCCCGGCGGGACGGCGAAATAGAAGCACCAGCCGACCACGGCGGCGGCGCGCTCGCCGAAGGCCAGCCGCGCGTAGGTGGACACCCCGCCGGCGTCCGGGTGGCGCGCGCCGAGCGCGGCGAACGTCGCGGCGAGCGGCGCGGACATCACCACCAGCAGCGCCCAGGCGAGCAGGGACGCGGGTCCGGCGGCGCGGGCGGCGAGCGCGGGCAGCGCGATCACGCCGGTGCCGAGCACGGCGCCGACGTACATCGCGGTGCCCTGCCCGAGCGTGAGCCTGCCCCCGGACGCGCCCGGGGCGGGAGCGGCGGAGCCGTCCGCGTCGGCGCCGTTCACTTCGGTGTCGTTCACAAGGTCCAAGCGTCGGTTGAACACCCCTTCGCCGCCAGCGACAGAAGCGACGGCGTGCGTAGAATTCCTGCCATGAGCGGACACGTCGTGGGGCTGGCCGTGACCGCGGGGACGCCGGTGTTCGAGCTGGCCGTCCCCTGCGAGGTCTTCGGGACCGACCGCAGCGACCTGGTCGATCCCTGGTACGAGCTGCGGACGTGCGCCGCCGAGCCGGGCGCGCTGCCGTCCACCGGCGGGCTCAGCCTGCACGCCTCGCACCGCTTCGACGACCTGCCCGACGCCGACACCGTGCTGGTCGGGGCGCTGGCCCGGCCCGTCCAGCTCGACCCGCCGGCCGGGCTGGTCGCGGCCGTGCGCGAGGCGCACCGGCGCGGCCGCCGGATCGTCGCGCTGTGCACCGGCGCGTACGTGCTCGCCGCCGCCGGGCTGCTGGACGGCCGCCGCGCGACGACGCACTGGCTGAACGCCGGCGACTTCGCGCACCGCTTCCCCGCGGTCGAGCTCGACGCGTCCCCGCTGTACATCGACCACGGCGACGTCGTCACCACCGCGGGTTCGGGCGCGGCGATCGACGTGTGCCTGCACCTGCTGCGGCAGGACCACGGCGCCGCGGTGGCGGGCGAGGTGGCGCGCCGGATGGTCGTCCCGCCGCACCGCGAGGGCGGCCAGGCGCAGGTCACGCGCCCGGCGGTCGGCGGCGAGCGGGACGGCGACCTCGCGCCGGTGCTGCGCTGGGCGGTGGAGCGGCTGCACCTGCCGCTGACCGTCCCGCAGCTGGCGCGCGTCGCGCACCTGAGCGAGCGGACGCTCGCGCGCCGGTTCCGCGACACGCTCGGCATCACGCCGCTGCAGTGGCTGCTGCAGCAGCGCGTCCGGCTCGCGCAGGAGCTGCTGGAGACCACCGACCTGCCGATCGAGGAGGTCGCCCGCGACACCGGCTTCGGCAACGCGGCCAACCTGCGCTACCACTTCGGCCGGGTGACCGGGGTGTCGCCGCAGTCCTACCGGCACGTGTTCCGGTACCGCGCGTCCGCGGCGACGGCCGAGGCCACGCCGGCCACGCTCCCCCGCCCCGACCTGGTCGCGCAGAACTGACACCACGCCAGGTCGCGGACGAGCGGCCGGTCAGTCGACCGCGCCGAGGGTGATGCCTTCGACGATGTGCCGCTGCGCGGCGACCGCGACCAGCAGCACCGGGACGATCGCGATCAGCGACGCGGACATGATGAGGTTGTACTGCGTCTGCGTGGTCATCTGGGACTGGAACACCGCGAGGCCCTGCGAGATCACCTGCATCTTCGTGGTGTTCACCGCGATCAGCGGGAACAGGAAGTTGTTCCAGTTCTGCAGGAACAGGATGATGCCGAGCGCGGCGGTCGCGGGCCGCGCGAGCGGCGCGTACACCTGCCAGAAGATCCGCAGCTCGGACGCGCCGTCGATGCGGGCGGCCTCGGCGAGCTGGCGCGGCGCGCCGAGGAAGAACTGCCGGAACAGGAACGTCGCCAGGCCGGACGCGATGTTCGGGACGATCAGCCCCTGGTAGGTGTTCAGCCAGTGCAGGTCGCCGAGGATCTGCGCGACCGGCACGATGATCGCGCTGAACGGGATCATCAGGCCGCTGAGCGCGAGCGCGAACAGCACCCGGCGGCCGGGGAAGTCGAACATCGCGAACGCGTAGCCCGCGAGCATCCCGGCGGCGAGCTGGCCGAGCGTCGCGGCGACCGCGAACACCACGGTGTTGACGAACCAGCGCGCGAACGGCGCCTTGCCCCAGGCGTCGGGGATGTTGGACCAGTGCCACTCGGTCGGCCACAGCGGCGCGGCCGGGTTGATGATCTGCCCGTTGGACTTCACGGCGGTCAGCGCCATCCACACCAGCGGGAACATCACGATCAGCACGGCGGCGGCGAGCAGCGTGTACACCGCCGCGCGGTGCAGCAGGATCCTAGGCACGCCCGTCCCTCCGTCCCAGCATCGCGATCTGCAGCCCGGTGACGGCGAGGGACAGCAGGAACAGCAGCATCCCCATCGCGTCCGCGCGGCCCGCGTCGAACTTGGCGAAGCCCTGGTCGTAGACGTAGAACAGGGCGGTGCGGGTCGCGCCGTCCGGGCCGCCGGAGGTGAGCACGTAGATCTGGGTGAACGTCTGCAGCCCGGTCAGGGTCGTGACGACCAGGATGAGCAGGGTGTTGCGGCGCAGCATCGGCCACTGCATGTACCGGAACCGCTGCCAGGGGCCCGCGCCGTCCACGCTCGACGCCTCCAGGACGTCCTGCGGGAGGGTCTTCAGGGCGGCCAGGTACAGGATGACGTTCTGCCCGAAGAACTGCCAGGTGCCGAACAGGATCACCATGCCGAGCGCCGGCCCGGGCCGGGACACGAAGTCGATCTCGGACAGGCCGGCCCCGGACAGCAGCCGGTTCAGCAGCCCGAACCGCGGCGCGAACAGGTTGCCCCAGATCAGCGCGGTCGCGACGGCGGGCACCACGAGCGGGATGATGAACGGCGCGCGCAACCGGCTCGCGCCGGGCACCTTCGCGTTCAGCAGCAGCGCGAGGACGAGCCCGAGGAACATCGTCAGCAGCACGAACGCCACGGTGTACTCGGCGGTGACGCCGAGCGCCTTGCCGCCGCCCTCGGCGAGCATCTCCCGGTAGTTGCGCATCCCGACGAACCGCAGGGACGTCCCGAAGACGTTGCCCTTCTGCAGGCTGCGCCAGCCGAGCATCACCAGCGGGACGATCGAGAACACGACCGTCAGCAGGACGGTCGGCGCGACGAACAGGTACGCCAGCCCCCAGTTCCGCCGATCGGCGCGCGAACGCCCACTGCGTGGACGTCCTGTGCGCACGGAACGTCCCGGGCGGCTGGTAATGCGCGTAAGACCGGCGCCCCGGACGCGAGCGGCGTCCGGGGCGGCGGCCGGGCTCAGCCCTGCTCCTTGAGCGCCTTGTCGGCCTTGGCCGCGGCGTTGGCGAGCGCCTGCTGCGCGGTCTCCTGGCCGCGCACCGCCTTGCCGATCTCGGTGTACAGCGCCTCGGAGACGGCGCTGTAGGCCGGGGTCATCGGACGGCCCTTACCGAACTGCAGGCTGTCGGCGAAGGTCTGGTAGTACGGGTCCTTGGCGATGTGGTCCTTCAGCTCGGGCTGCTGGAGCTGGTCGGGCGCGGACGGCAGGCCGCCGTTCACCGCGGCCAGGTGCGCGCCGACCTGCGGCGTGGCGAGGTACCTGATGAACTCCAGGCCCGCCCGCTCCTGCGCCTTGGAGGTCTTCAGCAGCGCCGCGACCTCCATGCCGACCGAGGTGGACTGGCCCGCGTCGCCCTTCGGCAGCGGCGCGACGCCGAAGTCGATCCCGGCCTTCTTGAAGGTGTCCACGGCCCACTGGCCGTTCGCCATCATCGAGACGGTATGGCTGGCGAAAGCGGGCGCGCCGTCGAAGCTGCCGGCCTGCGCGAAGCTGGTGGTCGGCGCGGCCTTGGCCGACATCAGGTCGAGCCAGGTCTGCAGCGCCTTGACACCCTGCGGGGTGTTGAACGCCGACTTGGTGCCGTCCGCGCTGAGCAGGTCGCCGCCGTTGGCGCGCAGCAGCGGCATGTAGGCGAAGGTGATCCACTCGGCCTCGCCGAGCGGGACGTAGTAGCCGAACCGCTTCTTCCCCGGGTCGGTGAGCTTCTTGGCGTCCGCGACCAGCTCGGTCCAGGTCGCGGGCGGCTGGGCGATGCCAGCGTCCTTGAAGTCCTTCTTGTTGTAGAACAGCACGATGTCGCCGACGCCCGAGCGCGCGAACCCGAGCTGCTTGCCCTTGTAGAACAGCGAGTCCTTGATGCCGGGATACAGGCCGTCGGTCTGCTGCTTGAGGTCCCCGTCCAGCGGGATCAGCTTCCCGCTCGTCGCGATCTCCGGCAGGTCGGAGGCGTTCTGGGTGAGCAGGACGGTCGGCTGGGTGTTGCTCTTGATCGCCGAGATGACCTTGGGGAGGTACTGGTCGGCGCTCGCGATGAACTGCCCCTTGGCGTGCAGGCCGGGGTGCGCCTTGGCGAAGTCGGCGTCGATCTGGTTGATCTGGTCGGGCGTCCAGCTGGTCGTCCAGTAGGTGAACGTCGCGGGACCGGGGGTGCCCCCGCCGGACGACTTGTCCGACGATCCGCCGCCGCACGCGGCGGCCAGCGACAGGGCGGCGACCGCGGCAGCGGGTCGCAGGAATCGGAAGGGCCGCTCAAGCATGGTGATCACTATCTAGGCCGGTCGGAGCAGCGTCAAGCGCCCCGGAGTGTGATCTCCTCCAATTTGGTAGGAAATTATCGGAGCACCGTGAACCAGACCGTCACCGCGGTCCCGCGCCGCTCCCCCGGGGCGGCCGGGACCGCGGTGACGCGGTGCTTGCCGGGAGGCAACGCGCCGGTGACGAACTCGTGCTCCTGGTTGACCGCGTAGTTGAAGGTGCCGCGCCGGTCGGCGACGCACGGCAGGGGCGCGCGGTGCGAGCCGTCCAGGGTGAGCCGGACCGCCTCGCCGGCCCGCCAGCCGGAGCCGTGCACCACGAAGGTCGTCGAGCCGTCGCCGTGCGGCTGGTTCACCACGAGCTTCGGCGCCGTCCCGGGCTGGTCGCCCTCGCCGCCGAGCGGGGGCGGCGGGTCGCCGTCGCTCTGCCGGGCGAGGACCGGCCCGCGCTCGCCCGGCTTGGGCGGGCCGTCGCCGGGCGTCAGGTAGCGGCCGAACAGCGCGCCCACGCCGATCAGCGCGGCGGCGATCACGGCGGCGGTCACCGGCAGGGCGAGCGCGCCCGGCCGCCTGCGTCCGTCCAGCCCGTTCGTCCCGCGCCGCGAGAACGACCCGTCCGTCCCATTTGTGCCGCGGCGGCTGAACGACGCGTCCGTGCCGTTCGTGCCGCGCCGGGAGGACGGGGCGTCGGTCCCGGCCCCGCCGTGGCGGGCGTCGGTGAAGCGGGACGGCTGGGTCAGCCGGACGACCGGGCCCGCGCGGTGGGCGTCCACGACGGCGAGC
Source organism: Actinomadura rupiterrae (assembly GCF_024172125.1). GTDB lineage: Bacteria > Actinomycetota > Actinomycetes > Streptosporangiales > Streptosporangiaceae > Spirillospora > Spirillospora rupiterrae. The sequence goes on along the minus strand of NZ_JAMZEA010000011.1, from coordinate 235,468 downwards.
GCCGCGGACGGCAGGTAGGCGCGGGCGGAATCGGCGCCCGCGTCGGGACGCAGCGCGGGCGCGACCATCGCGACGATCTCCGCCGGGGTGGGCCGGGCGCGCGGGGCGCGGGCCAGGCAGCCGCCGACCAGCTCGGCGAGCCCGGTGGGGAGCCCGGCCAGATCCGGGTCCTCGCCGAGCAGCTGCGCGACCAGTTCGAGGACGGTCCGGCCCGGGTAGGGGCCGTGGCCGGTCGCGGCGAACAGCAGCGTCGCGCCGAGCGAGTACACGTCGCTCGCCGCGGTGACCTCGCGGGTGCCGCGCGCCTGCTCGGGTGCCATGAACGCGGGCGTCCCGACGGTGGCGCGGCTGAGCGTCATCTGGGCGCGCTCGGCGGCGCGGGCGAGGCCGAAGTCGATGACGCGCGGACCGTCCAGCGCGACCAGCACGTTGGACGGCTTGAGATCGCGGTGCACCAGGCCCGCCTCGTGGATGGACTCCAGCGCCTCGGCGCATCCGGCGCCGAGCCAGCGCACCGCGTCCACCGGCAGCGGACCCGCCGCCCTGATCAGCCGCTCCAGCGACGGCGCGGGCACGAACGCGGTGGCCAGCCACGGCACCGGCGCGTCGGCGTCGGCCGCGACGACCGGCGCGGTGTAGACGCCGCTGACCCGGCGGACCGCGCCGACCTCGCGCGCGAACCGCTCCCGGAAGTCGGGGTCGTCGGCGAGCCCGGCGTGCACGGTCTTGACCGCGACGAGCCGTCCGGCGGCGGACCGTCCGAGGTAGACCCGGCCCATGGATCCCGCGCCGAGGCGGGCGAGCAGGGGGTAGGGACCGACCGAGCCCGGATCCCCCGCGCCCAGGGGGTCGAGCGAGCCGGCGGTTGCGTCCATCGCGCCTCCCGGCAGCACCTGGCCCCCATGGTGCGCAGCCGGAGGTCACGGCCGGGTACCGGCGGCCGCGCACGGCCGACTACGGCCACGCTCGAACCGCCGCGACGCCCCTTACGTACGGAGGGCGGCCGTCCCGGAACCCCGCGCCGGGACGGCCGCACTGTATGCCGGTCAGCACGGCCGCCTTGCGTGCCGGTCAGGTGATGGTCTGCGGGACGTTCCAGGGGTTGTCGTCGCGCAGCGGCGGGGGCAGCAGCTCCTGCGGGCAGTTCTGGTAGGCGACCGGGCGCAGGAACCGCTCGACCGCGGCCGTCCCGACCGAGGTGGACGCCGGTCCGACCGTCGCGGGGAACGGGCCGCCGTGCTGCATCGCGTGCGTGACCGAGACGCCGGTCGGCCACTGGTTCCACAGGACGCGTCCGGCGCGGTCGGCCAGGGCGGCGGTGAGCGCGCCGAGGCTCGCGGCCTCCTTGGCCTCGGCGTGCAGGGAAGCGGTGAGCTGGCCGGGCAGCGCGGCGAGCGCGTCCGCGACGTCCTCGATCCGCTCGTACAGGACGGCCAGCCCCAGCGGCCCGAAGCACTCCTCGGACGCGGCCTCCACGTCGGCGGTGAACGCGGCCAGGTCCATCGCGAGCAGGCGCGGGGCGGTCGGGTCGTCCGGCCACACCACCGCCCGCGCGCCCGGACGGCCCGCCAGCGCGGCCGAGCTGTCCGCGAAGCCGCCGGCGATCCTGTCGTTCAGCATCGGCGCGGCGGACGCGGCGTCCATGCGGCGGGCGATGGCGTCCAGCAGGTCGCCGTCCGCCGGGAGGAACGCCAGGCCGGGGTTGGTGCAGAACTGGCCCGCGCCCTGCGTCACCGACCCGGTGTAGCCGTCGGCGATCTCGTCGGTGCGCGCCTTGGCGGCGGCGGGCGTGACGACGACGGGGTTGACGCTGCCGAGCTCGCCGTAGAACGGGATCGGCACCGGACGCTCCGCGGCGATCTTCGCGAGCGCGAGCCCGCCGCGCTGCGAGCCGGTGAATGCGGCGGCGGCCAGGCGCGGGTGGCGCAGCGCCTCCACGCCCGCGTCCTCGCCCTCGATCAACGCGAACACGCCGTCCGGCGCGCCCGCGTCCTGCAGCGCGGTGGTGATGACCTCGGCCGTCCTCCGCGACAGCCGCGGGTGGCCCGGGTGCGCCTTCACCACGACCGGGCACCCGGCCGCCCACGCCGAGGCGGTGTCGCCGCCCGCGACGCTGAACGCGAAGGGGAAGTTGCTCGCCGCGAACACCAGCACCGGGCCGAGCGCGGTCCGGTAGCGGCGCAGGTCGGGCCGGGGACCGGACGGCCAGTCCGGGACGGGACGGTCGATCCGGACGTCCAGGTAGCGGCCCTCGGCGACCAGCTCGGCGAACAGCTTGAGCTGGAACGTCGTGCGGGTCAGCTCGCCGTTCAGCCGCACCGGGCCCAGGTGGGCCTCGGCGTCGGCGAGTCCGACCAGCTCCTCGCGGTGCTCCTCCAGCGCGGCGGCCACCGCGGTCAGGGCCGAGGCCCTGCTGCGCGGTGCGGCGGCCCATTCGGACGCCACCTCGGCCGCTGCTGCGACCACGCTGTCGACAGCGGATCCGGTCACGGGTTTCTCCCTTCGGGGTTGTGCTGCGGGACGGCGCCGCCGGTCGTTCCTGCGTTCCCTGCGGAGCCGTGCTCCGCCGAGTGCCGGTAGCCGTAGAGCGCGTAGACGACCAGGCCGATGGCCATCCACACCGCGAACCGGACCCAGGTGACCCAGTCGAGGTTGGCGATCAGCCAGATCGCGAAGCCGATGCCGACCAGCGGGACGAGCGGCACCAGCGGCGTCCGGAACGAGCGCGGCAGATCGGGACGGGTGCGGCGGAGCACCACGACCGCCGCCGAGACGACGATGAACGCCATCAGGATGCCGATGTTGGTGAGGTCGGCGGCCTCCCGGATGGGCAGCAGCCCGGCGATCACCGCCGAGCCGGCGCCGACCGGCCAGATCACCCGGGTCGGGACGGCGCGGGTGGGGTGGTTGCGGGCGAACCAGGCCGGCAGCAGGCCGTCCCGGCTCATGGAGAACCAGACGCGCGTGACCGCCAGCATGTTCGCCAGCGCGGAGGTGGTGATGCCGACGACCGCGCCGATCGCGACGACCGTGCCGAGCCAGGCGAACCCGACCGAGGCGAGCGCGCTGGAGAACGGGCTCTTGGTGTCGATCTCGGTGTACTTCACCATGCCGAGCAGCACCAGGCACACCGCGATGTAGATGGCCGCGGCGATGACCAGCGAGACCACGATGGCGCGCGGCAGCACCTTCTTGGCCTCCGCGCTCTCCTCGGCGGCGGCGCTCATCGCGTCGTAACCGTACACGGCGAAGAACGTGGTGGCCGCGCCCGACACCGCGCCGCCGATGCCGAACGGCAGGAACGGCGTGTAGTTGCCGCCGGAGATGTGGAACGCTCCGACGACGATGACCAGAGCGACGATCGCGAGCTTCACCACGACCAGGACGGTCTCGAAGCGCGCCGACTCCTTGGTGCCGCGCGACAGCACGAACGCCAGCAGCAGGCACAGCAGCGCGGCGAACAGGTCCACCTTGTGGCCGGCGCCGGTGCCGGGCGCGCCGAGCATCCAGTCCGGCAGGTCCAGGCCCATCCGGCCGGTGAGGTAGGACAGGTAGCCGGAGATCGCGATGGCGACGACCGCGACGATCGCGGTGTACTCCAGCAGCAGGTCCCAGCCGATCGCCCAGCCGACCAGCTCGCCGAGCGCCGCGTAGGAGTAGGTGTAGGCCGACCCGGCCTTCGGGATCATCCCGGCGAACTCGGCGTAGCACAGCGCGGCGGCGGCGCTGGCGACGATCGCGATGAGGAACGAGATCATCACGCCGGGCCCGGCGTCCTCGTGCGCGACGACACCCGCGAGCGAGAACACGCCGGCGCCGACGAGCCCGCCGAGGCTGAGCGCGACCAGCTGCCACAGGCCCATCGTCCGGCGCAGCCCGCCGGACTCCTCGCTCTCGGACGGGTCGACCGGCTTGAGCCGGAACACCCCGGACCGCGACAGCGGTTTCGGCGGCGGTCCGGACCGTGTTTCGGGCATGAGTCGGGACATGCGGGGCACCTCCGGGGAGGTCGAGGGGGTGGTGAACGGGGTGGGAGACCGGCCGGACGGCGGCGCCCGGCGCGCGGCCGTCCGGCGGTGCGGAACCTCGGACCGAGGCCCGGCAGCGGGCGCGGCCCTTGCACAGCGGACCCGGCCCGTGGTGTCAGAGGACGAAGCCCTCGGGGAAGGGGTCGCTCGGGTCGAGCGTGTAGACGGCGGTCCCGGTGATCCAGGCCCGTCCGGAGAACTCGGGCAGGACGGCGGGCAGCCCGCCGACCTCGGTCGTGCCGGTCAGGCGTCCGGTGAAGCTGGTGCCGATGAACGACTCGTTGACGAACTCGGCGCCGAGCGGCAGCTCGCCGCGCGCGTGCAGCTGCGCCATCCGGGCGGACGTGCCGGTGCCGCACGGCGACCGGTCGAACCATCCGGGGTGGATCGCCATCGCGTTGCGGCTGTGCTCGGCGGTGGAGCCGGGCGCGAGGAACTGCACGTGCTTGCAGCCGCCGATCAGCTCGTCCGCCGGGTGGACGGGCCGGTTCTGCTCGTTGATGGCGTCCATGATGGCGAGCCCGGCCTTGATGATGTCGTCCTTGCGCGCGCGCTCGAACGGCAGGCCGACCGACTCGATGTCGAGGATGGCGTAGAAGTTGCCGCCGTAGGCCATGTCGTAGCGGACCTCGCCGTAGCCGGGCACGTCCACCTTGGCGTCCAGTTCGAGCGCGAACGAGGGCACGTTCTTCAGCGTGACCTGCTCGGCGCGGCCGTCCCGGACGGCCACGCGCGCCTCGACCAGGCCCGCCGGGACGTCCAGCCGGACGACGGTCTCGGGCTCGGTGACCTCGACCATCCCGGTCTCGACCAGGACGGTCGCGACGCCGATCGTGCCGTGCCCGCACATCGGCAGGAACCCGCTGGCCTCGATGTAGACCACGCCCCAGTCGGCGTCCTCGCGCAGCGGCGGCTGGAGCAGCGCGCCGCTCATCGCGGCGTGCCCGCGCGGCTCGTTCATCAGGAAGCCGCGCAGCCCGTCCAGGTGCGCCATCGCGTGGCGGCGGCGCTCGGCCATGGTCGCGCCGGGGATCGGCGCGACGCCTCCGGTGACGACGCGCGTCGGCATCCCCTCGGTGTGGGAGTCGACGGCGCTGATCGCGCGGGCGGCGCGCATCAGGCGGCCTCGCGCTGCCGCAGGGCGGCGATGGCGCGTTCCATGTCGGCGGTCACCCCGGCGCGGTGCGCCTCGGTGAGCGGGCCGCGCGGCGGGCGGCACGGGCCCCCGTACCGGCCGACCATCTCCATGCCGAGCTTGATGGCCTGGACGAACTCGGTGCGCGAGTCCCAGCGGAACGCGGCGACCAGCGGCTCGTACAGCGCCCGCGCCTCCTCCAGCTTCCCGGCGGTGGCGAGCTCGAACAGCTCGGCCGACTCGGCCGGGAACACGTTCGGGAAGCCCGCGAACCAGCCGGTCGCGCCCATCAGCAGCGCTTCCAGGGTCACGTCGTCGGCGCCCGCGACGACCGCCAGGCCCGGCGCCCTCTCCTTGATCTCCAGGACGCGGCGGACGTCGCCGGAGAACTCCTTCACCGCGACGATCCCGTCGATCTGCGCGATCTCGGCGAGCAGGTCGGGGGTGAGGTCGACCTTGGTGTCGATCGGGTTGTTGTAGGCCATCACCGGCAGCCCGGCGGACGCGACCGCCTCGAAGTGCGCGATGATCTCGCCGCGGTTCGCGCGGTACATGGTCGGCGGGAGGCAGAGCACGCCGTCCGCGCCGTCCTCGGCGGCGAGTTCGGCCCAGTGCTTCGCCTGGTGCGCGCCGGGCCCGTGCACGCCGACGACGACCACGCCGTCATCGCCGATGGCCTCGATCGCGGTCTTGGCGACGCGGCGGCGCTCCTCGTCGGTCAGCGAGGAGTACTCGCCGAGCGAGCCGTTCGGGCCGACGCCGCGGCAGCCGTTGTCGACCAGCCAGCGGCAGTGCTCGGCGAACCGGTCGTAGTCCACGGCGAGCCCGGCGGGCGCGGACGGGTCGTCCCGGTACGGCAGGGCCGTCGCGACGATGACGCCGTCGAGGGTCTCGATCGTGTTCTCACCGCTCATCGGTGTGTTCTCCTTCTTCTTCGGGGGGCCGGCCAGGGGACGCCGCCAGCTCGCCGAGCCGGATCGGCTGGGCGACGGGACGGCGGTGGTGGCTGGCTGAGGCCAGGCCGGGCACGGCGCGTTCGGGGACGGAGCGGTCAGGTGCGAGGCCGTCATGTGCGGGTGCGGAGTCCGGGGCTCGGCGGGCGCACAGGTCGGCGACCGCCGGGCCGCACATCCGGGCCTGGCAGGGCCCGAGCCCAGCGCGGGTGCCGAGCTTCACGGCGCGCGGGGCGCCGGTGGCCGGGTCCTCGGCCGCGGCGCGGAGGGTCCGGTAGTCGGTCTCCTCGCAGCGGCAGATCAGGGTGTCGGGACGCAGCCAGCCCGGCCAGCCGGTCCCGATCGGGTGCGCCGCGGCGAGCCGCGCGGCGAACGCGCGGCCCCGGTCGCGGCGGCGGACGACGTCGCGGACGGTCCGGTCGGACGGGTCGCCGCCCGCCGCCGTCCAGCCCGCGAGCAGCCCTTCGGCGCGTGCGGCGGGCGCGCCCGCGATCCCGGTGATCTCACCGGCCGCGTACACGCCGGGCGCGGTCGTCCGCTGGGCGTCGTCCACCTGGACGAAGCCCTCGCTGAGCGCGCATCCGGCGGCGACGGGCAGTTCGAGCTGCGGGCTGAAGCCGTGCGTGACGCACAGGGCGTCCACGGGGACGGTGCGCTCGGTGCCGGGGACGGGCGTCCAGTCGGCGGTGAGGCGGGCGGTGACGACCTCTTCGACGCGCCCGTCGCCGCGCGCCTCGATCACGGCGCGGCCGAGCCGGTAGGGGACGCGGTGGCGCGCGAGCAGCCCGGTGTACTCGGCCAGCTCGGCGGCCTTGCCGCTCTGCGCCGCCAGCTCCCACGGACGCCTCGACCAGCCGCGCAGGACGGTCGAAGCGGGGTTGGCCTCCAGGACTTCCAGGACGTCCGACCCGGCTTCCAGCAGGGACGCGGCGACCGGCAGCAGGAACGGCCCGGACCCGGCGACGACGACCTCGTCCCCGACCACGACCCGCTCGCCCTTGGCGAGGGCCTGCGCGGCTCCGGCGGTGAACACGCCGGGCAGCTGCCAGCCGGGGAACGGCAGGACGCGGTCGTGCGCGCCGGTCGCGAGGACGAGCGCATCCGGCGTGAGGACAGAACGGTACCGTTCCGTCCCGTCCGCCGGGCCGCGCAGCACGTGGACGTGCGGTGCCGATGTCGTGTCGTCGGGGCGTTCGAGGGCCCAGACGGCGGAGTCGGGCCACCATTCGGCGCGCGGGTGGGACTGCACATGAGTGCGAAGTCGTTCGAAGTCGTCCCAGCCGTGGTGCAGGCGGCCGTTGTCCTCGGCCTCGTAGGCGGCCGGGAGCATTCGGTGGTACTGCCCGCCGGGCCGGTCGGACGCGTCGAGCAGCGTCACCCGGGCTCCGGCGCGCAGCGCGGCGGCCGCGGCGGCCAGGCCCGCCGGTCCCGCGCCGACGACCACGACATGCCGAGGCCGTCCCCCGGTGTGCCGGGCCCGGGCATCGGTGTTCCGCGTCATCGCTCCTCCCCCGGCTCGCGCGACTGGGTGGTGACCACGTCGCCGTCGCACGCGCGACGGCGGCAGGCGCGCACGTCCCGCTCGCCGTTGACGGTGACCAGGCAGTCGAAGCAGACGCCGATACCGCAGAACACCCCGCGCGGCGCGCCGGACGGCCCGGACCGCCAGGACAGGCGTCCGCCCGCGAGCAGCACGCCCGCGACGGTCTGCCCGTCCGCGCCCGGCACCGGGACGCCGTCCACGGTGATGGTCAGCGGGGTCGCGCGCCGCCGGACGGCGTCCGTGCGGGCGGGGACGATGCGGGGGCTCACGCTGCTCCTTCGCAGGCGTCGGCGCCGAGGACGGCGGGCCGGCCGGCCCGGAACGGCTCCGGGTCGAGGGACGGGACGGCCCCGGTGACCAGCTCGCGCAGCAGGCGCGCGGTGCCGACCGACAGGCCGATGCCCGCGCCCTCGTGCCCGGTCGCGTGCCACAGGCCGGGCAGGCGCGGGTCGGGGCCGATGACCGGCAGGTGGTCGGGGACGTAGGGCCGGAACCCGCCGTAGGCGCGCATCACCTGCACGCCCGCGAGGGACGGGTACAGCCGCAGCGCCTTGCGCGCCAGCTCGGCGAGGACGAACGGGCGGATCCGGTCGTCGAAGCCGACCTGGCGGCGCGACGAGCCGATCAGGATCGTCCCGGCGCCGGTGGACTCGATGACGGTGGAGGCCTGGAGGTCCTGCGAGCCGCTGCCGACCGCACCGACGTAGTCGGCGTCGTAGACCTTGTGGAACACCGTCGGCGGGAGCGGCGCCGTGACCAGCACCTCGCCGCGCCGGGGCCGCACGTCGATCGGCGCCCCGAGCCGCGCCGCGACCTCACCGGACCACGGCCCGGCCGCGTTCACCACGAGATCGGCGTCGATCACCCCCTGCGAGGTGCGCACACCGGTCAGGCGGTTCCCATCAGCGCGCGAGACGCTCCACACGCTGGACGCGCCACCTCGTTCGCCGGAAGCGCCGTCCCGCGAACCGTCGGGGTAGCCGTCGTGGGTGCGGACGCCTATGAGTTCGCAGCCGGTGCGGAGGTCGGCGCCGTGGCGGAGGGCGTCGGACAGGAGGGCCGTGGCGGCGCCGGACGGCTGGACCTGCGCGTCGTCCGGGTAGTGGACGGCGGCGGTGACCTCGCGGGTGAGGTGCGGCTCGGCGGCGGCGAGGGACGCGGCGTCCAGCGCCTCGGCGGTGACGCCGGCCGCGCGCTGGCTCTCGGCGAACTTCTCCAGCTCGCGGGCGCCCTCGGGGGTCGTCGCGACGACGATGCCGCCCTTGGGGTCCCACTCGACCCCGCCGGCGTTCGGGAGGCCGTCCAGGATCTCGGGCCACAGGCTCCGGGAGAGCTTCGCCAGCTCCAGCTCCGGGCCGGGGCCCTTGTCGGAGACCAGGATGTTGCCCTCGCCGTGCGCGGTGGTCCCGGCGGCCGGGCCGCCCCGGTCGAGGACGGTCACCGCGAGCCCGGCCCGCGCCAGCTCGCGGGCGCAGGCGGCGCCGACGATCCCGGCGCCCACGACCACGACGCGCATGCGTTCCCTCCAGCTCGTTCGTTAAACCGAACGCTTCGGAGGCTACGACGCCCGTCGATGCCATGTCAACGGTGACGCGTGACCTGCTTCACGGAGTTTCGGCCAGGCACGGCGGACCGGACTTGGCGGAGTGAAGCCGCTGGTCAGACTTGTATTGCAGGAGCAGCACCGAGCGGACCGGGCCGTCCAGGGCGGTGTAGCTGTGCGGGAGCAGGCCGTCGAAGCCGACGTAGTCGCCCGGGCCGAGCTCGACCTCCCGTCCGTCGACCCGAACGCCCAGCCGGCCGGCCTGCACGATGGTGTGCTCGGTGCCGACGTGGCCGAGCGAGTCCTGCCGCGAGTCGGCCCTGACCTGCTGGTCGTACACCTCGAAGATCGCGTCGCCGGACTCGATCCCGCGCAGCGGGCGCAGGTCCACCCCCGCCCCGCGGAGCACCTCGACCTGCGCGGACCGCACCACGGTCAGGCCGTTCGGCCGCTCGCTGTCCAGCAGGTCGGAGATCGGCACCTCCAGGGCCCGGGACAGGCTGAACACGGTCTCGATCGTCGGGTTGCCCGCGCCCGCCTCCAGCTGCGACAGCGTCGCCTTGCCGATCTTGGACCGGCGGGACAGCTCCGACAGCGACAACCCGCGCTCGGCGCGCGCCCGGCGGAGGTTCTCCGCCAGCATGTCGCGCACTGATTCGCTCACCCGCGTTCCCTTCGTCGTCCGGCCGGGCGGCCGACACCCTATCGCCGTTCGCTTTACCGAACGAGTATAGGACGGGCCGCCCGGACACCTCCTGGCGATGTCCGAGCGGCCCGCAACGCGCCCTCGACGCGGCCCCTCGACGCGGCCCCTCGACGCGGCCCCCGACGGCCCCCGACGCGGTCTTGGCGCGGTCTCGGCCCGGCCCCCGACGCGGCCCCCGACGCGTCCTCGGCGCGGCCGTCAGGCGGGCCGGGTCACCAGGGCAGCGGGCCCGCGGCGTCGACGTAGGCGGCGGTCGGGCCGTCCGGGCCGATCTGCGCCATCCGGACGATGATCTCGGCGCCCTCCTCGACGGTCTGGTGGCCGGTGTGCTTGTTGAGGTCGGTCGCGGTGTAGCCCGGCTCGACCACGTTGATCCGCATGTTCGGGAACGCGTGCGCGTACTTCAGGGTGATCATGTTGACCGCGGTCTTGGACACCGGGTACGCCACGCCCGGGTACTGCTGGTGCGGGCTGCCGGGGACCTCGGTCTTGGCCAGCGAGCCGAGGCCGCTGCCGATGTTCACGACCACGGGCGCGTCCGACCGCTGGAGCAGCGGCAGGAAGGCGTGCAGGACCCGCACCACGCCGAACACGTTGGTCTCGAAGACCGTCCGGATGTCGTCGGCGGTCATCCCGCCCGCGTCCGGCACCTCCCCGTTCGGGCCGCGCGACTCGATGCCCGCGTTGTTGACCAGGACGTCCAGCCCGCCGTCCGCCTCGATGGTCTTGGCGGCGGCGTCCACCGACGCCTGGTCGGTCACGTCCAGCTGGACGAACCGGGCGCCCAGCTTCGCGGCCGCCTCCCGGCCCCGCTGGGGGTCGCGCGCCCCCACGTAGACGGTGTGGCCCGCCTCGACGAGCCGCCGCGCGGTCTCGTAGCCCAGGCCCTTGTTCGCTCCGGTGATCAATGTCGTCGTCATGCCTCCAGGCTTCCCCCGCGTCGGACGGCCGAACAGTCGTCTGCGCTTCCTGGGACTGCCGGTACCAGGAAGGACGCGGCGCGGACGGGCAGACTGGGACCATGGCGACCACGGATTTCGGCCGGGCGGTGCGGGTCTGGCGCGACCGCGTCCGGCCCGAGGCGGCGGGCCTGCCCGCGGGCGGGCAGCGGCGCGCGGCGGGCCTGCGCCGCGAAGAGCTGGCGATGCTCGCCGGGATCTCGGTGGACTACGTGACCCGGCTCGAACAGGGCCGCGCGTCCAACCCGTCCGCGCAGGTCGTGGAGGCCCTCGCCCGGGCGCTGCGGCTGGCCGGGGCCGAGCGCGAGCACCTGTTCCGGCTGGCCGGGCTCGTCCCGCCGGGCCCCGAGACCGTGCCCGCGTTCATCACCCCGGGCGTCCACCGGCTGCTGGACCGGATGTCCGGGACGCCGGTCGTGGTGCACGACGCCGCCTGGAACCTGCTGCTCGCCAACCAGCCCTGGGCGGCGCTGATGGGCGACCCGTCCGGATGGCGCGGGATCGAGCGGAACGTCGTGTGGCGGCACTTCCTGGGCCCGGGCGGGCGCGCCCGGCACACCCCGGAGACGCTGCTGGAGTTCCACACCGCGCTGGTCAGCGACCTGCGGACCACCGCCGCCCGCTACCCGGCCGACCGGCAGGTGCGCGCGCTGATCGCCGAGCTGCGGGCCGGGAGCCCGCGGTTCGCGCGGCTGTGGGACTCCGGTGTCGTCCGCGAGCACGAGCTTGCCCGCAAGATCATCGACCATCCGCGGGTCGGCGCGATCGCGCTGGACTGCGACATGTTCACCGTGACCGGCGCCGACCTGCGCGTGATGCTCTACACCGCCGAGCCGGGCACCGAGGACGCGGAGAAGCTGGAGCTGCTCACCGTCCTCGGCACCCAGTCCCTCACCGGCTGACCGCCCCGCAGAACACAGCGGGCACGGTCAGGGGCGCTTGGCAACCATGGTCAGCAGGTCGTACTTGGCGACCGACTCGCCCTTCTGGTTGGTGACGTCCACGTCCCAGCGGACCTCGCCGTGGTCGGCGCCCTCGCGCGGGATGAGCTGCTTGGCGGTGAGCGTCGCGGTCACCTCGTCGCCGGGGTAGACCGGTGTGAGGAACCGCAGGTTCTCCAGCCCGTAATTCGCCAGGACGGGCCCGGGGTCGGGGTCGACGAACAGCCCGGCGGCGAAGGACAGCACGAGGTAGCCGTGCGCGACCCGGCCGTCGAAGAACGGGTTGGCGCGGGCGGCCTCCTCGTCCATGTGGGCGTAGAAGGTGTCGCCGGTGAACTCGGCGAAGTGCTCGACGTCCTCCATCGTGACCTGGCGCGGGCCCGAGACGACCGTGTCGCCGACGTGCAGGTCCTCCAGGTGCTTGCGGAACGGGTGGTCGGCGGTGACGGTCCGCTCCGCGCCGGGCACCCAGCGGCCGGTGATCGCGGTGAGCGTCCCCGGGTCGGCCTGCACGGCGGTGCGCTGCATGTGGTGCAGGACGCCGCGCACGCCGCCCATCTCCTCGCCGCCTCCGGCGCGTCCGGGGCCGCCGTGGACGAGCATCGGCATCGGCGAGCCGTGCCCGGTGGACTCCTTGGCGTCGGTGCCGTTCAGCACGAGCAGCCGGCCGTGCCAGGGCGCGAGGCCGAGGACGACCGTCCGGGCGAAGCCGGTGTCGGCCGACACGACCGATCCGGCGAGGCTGCCGCGGCCGCGCGCGGCCAGCTCGACCGCTTGCTCGGCGCCCTCATAGGGGATGAGCGTGGAGACCGGGCCGAACGCCTCGATCTCGTGCGGCTCGGCGCGTCCGGCGTCGTCGGCGCGCAGCAGGATCGGGGACATGAACGCGCCGCGCTCGGCGTCGGCGTCCACGACGTCCACGTGGGCGGGGTCGCCGAACAGGACGGTCCCGGCGTCCAGCAGGCCCTTGAGCGAGCGGCGGACCTCCTCGCGCTGCTCCAGCGTGGCGAGCGCGCCCATCCGGACGTCGGGGTTCGCCGGGTTGCCAACGGTCACCTTCGCCAGCCGCGCCCGGACGGCCTCCGCGACGTCCTCCATCCGGTCGGCGGGGACGAGCGCGCGGCGGATCGCCGTGCACTTCTGGCCGGCCTTCACCGTCATCTCGGCGACGAGCTGCTTGACGTACAGGTCGAACTCGGGCGTTCCGGGCGCGGCGTCCGGGCCGAGGATCGAGCAGTTCAGCGAGTCGGCCTCGGCGTTGAACCGGACCGAGTGCCGGACGACCGCCGGGTGCGCGCGCAGCCGCGCGGCGGTGTCGGCCGAGCCGGTGAAGGCCACGACGTCCTGCTCGGTGACGTGGTCGAGCAGGTCGCCCGCCTCGCCGGTGAGCATCTGCACGCTGCCCTCGGGCAGGATCCCCGACTCGACGATCAGCTCGACCAGCCGCGCGGTCAGGTACGCGGTCTGCTCGGCGGGCTTGAGGAGGCTCGGCATCCCGGCGAGGAAGGCGGGCGCGAGCTTCTCCAGCGGCCCCCAGACCGGGAAGTTGAACGCGTTGATCTGGACGGCCACGCCGTGCAGCGGCGTGCAGATGTGCTGCGCGACGAACGTCCCGGCCTTGCCGAGCGGCTCGACGGCGCCGTCCACGTAGACGGTGTCGTTGGGCATCTCGCGGCGGCCCTTGCTGGAGAACGTGAACAGCACGCCGATGCCGCCGTCCACGTCGAACTTCGAGTCGCCGAGCGTCGCGCCCGTCCTCGCGGACAGCGCGTACAGCTCCTCGCGGTGCTCGCGCAGGTGGGACGCCAGCGCCTTGAGCAGCGCGCCGCGCTGGTGGAAGGTCAGCTCGCGCAGGGCGGGGCCGCCGACGCGGCGCCCGTACTCCAGCGCGGCGGCGCGGTCCAGGCCCAGCGTGGACAGCCGCGCGACCTCCTCGCCGGTCGCGGCGTCCCGCAGGGGCGCGCCCTCGCCGCCCCCTTCCTGCCAGGAACCGGACAGATAGCTGCGCAGCACGCTCACGGGACCTCCTCGTCCGCCTCGGGGACGGCGCCCCCGCGTTACCGACCGAACGTTCAGTATTTTCACCCGGCCGCGCCGCCGCTGTCGAGGCGCACCGCTCCCCCGATCCCTGTTCCCTCCGGTGACCTGCCCGAACACCCCGTCCCCTGGGCATGCGAGACTGATCACCATGACCTACGCCGCCGCCGACGAGCGCTACGACCGGATGGACTACCGACGCTGCGGGCGCAGCGGCCTGAAGCTGCCCGCGATCTCCCTCGGGCTCTGGCACAACTTCGGCGACGACCGCCCGCTGGACGTCCAGCGGGCGATCCTGCGGCGCGCGTTCGACCTCGGCGTCACCCACTTCGACCTGGCCAACAACTACGGCCCGCCCTACGGCTCGGCGGAGAAGAACTTCGGCCGGCTGTTCCGCGAGGACTTCGCCCCCTACCGCGACGAGCTGATCATCTCCACCAAGGCCGGCTACGACATGTGGCCCGGCCCCTACGGCGAATGGGGCTCGCGCAAATACCTGCTGGCCAGCCTCGACCAGTCCCTGTCCCGGATGGGCCTGGACTACGTCGACATCTTCTACAGCCACCGCTTCGACCCCGAGACGCCCCTTGAGGAGACGATGGGCGCGCTCGACCACGCCGTCCGCTCCGGAAAGGCGCTGTACGCGGGCATCTCGTCCTACTCCCCCGAACGCACCGCCGAGGCCGCCGAAATCCTGCGCGAGCTGGGCACGCCGCTGCTCATCCACCAGCCGTCCTACTCGATGCTGAACCGCTGGATCGAGGGCGGCCTCCTGGACGTCCTGGAGGACAAGGGCGTCGGCTGCATCGCCTTCTCGCCGCTGGCCCAGGGCATGCTGACCGACAAGTACCTCAGCGGCGTCCCCGAGGGCTCGCGCGCCAGCCAGGGCAAGTCCCTCTCCCCCGACCTGCTCACCGACGACACCCTGCGCCACATCAACGCCCTCAACGAGATCGCCCGCTCCCGCGGCCAGTCCCTCGCCCAGATGGCCCTCGCCTGGACCCTCCGCGACCGGCGCGTCACCTCCGCCCTCATCGGCGCCAGCAGCGTCGCCCAGCTGGAGAACAGCCTCGCCGCCCTCACCACCCCCGCCTTCACCGCCGAGGAACTCACCGCCATCGACCGCGACGCCGTAGAAGCCGGCATCAACATCTGGTCCGCCTCCAGCTCCCACTGACCCCCCGGTTCCACCAGCTCTGCAGTCGAGAGGCGGCCTTGGAGGCGTGTCGCGCGGCGCGCGTCTGTGCCGGCTCAGAGGATTGGGTGGGTGTGCCTCTCAGGATCTTGCGGGCACGTCCAGACCGCTGCGCCCTGGACGGTGGTCGGGCGCAGAGGGTGTGGGTGGCCAGGGCACTGGGGCACCGGCGTCCCCCACGATCGCATCGCCAGGTCGTCCTGGAGCTCGCCGGCGAGCCGCACCAGAGCGTCTTCGGCGGTGGGGTCCCCTCCGACGAAGACGCAGACGGTCTGGTCGGACGAATCCGCGAGGATGGCGCAGGGATAGCGCTCGTCCGGGAAGTCAGAGCCGTTCTCCCAGGTCCCTGCCTTCAGCGTCACTTCCGGTGGAAGCTCCAGCTGTGAGCTGAGGGCGTCCAGCCAGCGCCCGAGCAGGTTTCCGTCGGGGATCACGGCTGCTCCTTCGCGGGCTGGTCCTTCGTCGCTCCGATTCTTGCAGGTTGCGTCGCGTGAACTTTCCTCTGGGGAAAGTGGGTGGGCCGGGGGGTTGGGGGTCGGGCTGCTGCCTGGGTTGCTGATGCGGCGCAGCGCGCCGGTGCGGCGCAGGGTCAACGGCCAGGAACTGCTGCTTTGCGTTGGGCTCGTCCTTACGCTGCTGGTGGCGTACGTGCTGCTCCAGATCATCACCGTCGTCGCCACCTTGACCCTGAACATGCCGGCGCCGCACACGGTCGCGGCGGCGGTCACCGCGCTTCTCGTCCTGGCGGGCGCCGGGCCGGCGCGCTGGGTCACCGCGGTGGTCGTGCGCCGGACGACCACCGCCCGCAGAGGCCGACCTGTCTGATGGATCCGGACTTCGACGAGTTCCTGCACGTCCCGGCGCGGCTGTCGATCGTCGCGCTGCTGGCCCCGGCCACGTGGGTGGAGTTCGCGTTCCTGCGCGACACCATCGGGACCAGCGACTCGGCCCTGTCCAAGCAGTTGTCGGCGCTGGCCGAGGCGGGCTACATCGAGATCCGCAAGAGCCGCGCCCCGAAGCGGCGCACGGACGTCCGCCTCACCCCGCGCGGGCGGACGGCGTTCCAGCGGCACGCGGCCGTCCTGGAACGCATCGCCGCCGCCGCCCGCGCGGACGGTCCTTCGGCCACCTGACCGCGCATCGGTCGTGTCAGCGGCTCGGGGTGGTCTCGCGGACGCGCGGCGCGGGGCTCGTCGGCTGGGACGGTCCGGTGCTCCTCGTCAGCCACAGGGCCGTGAACGCCGCTGTGGCGAGGGTGACGATGCCCGCGACGATGAAGGCGCTGGTGAGGCCGTCCTCGAAGGACGCGCCGCTGGACTGGCGGCTGCGGACGACGGCGCCGAGCACCGCGACGCCGAGGACGGCGCCGATCTGCCGGGTGGTGCTGCTGACGCCCGAGGCCAGGCCGCCCTCCTGCGGGGCGACCGACTGGATGGCCGCGCCGGTCAGCGGGGACAGGGTCAGGGCGAAGCCGATGCCCACGATGGCCAGCCGCCACCACACGTTGCCATAGCCGGTGTCGGCATGGACGAAGCCCAGGGCGAGCAACCCCGCTCCGGCCAGGGCCAGGCCGGTGGTGACCATGATGCGGAACCCGTACCGGGCGGCGAGCCGTCCCGCGAACGGGCTGACGACGACCATCGCGAGCGTGGCGGGCAGCGTCTGGACGCCGGCCCGCAGGATCGAGCTGCCCTGGACGTAGACGAAGAACTGGGAGAAGAAGAACGACGAGCCCATGAGCGCGAACCCGACCACGACCATCGCGGTGTTCGAGACGGTGAACAGCCGCTGACGGAACAGCCGCAGGGGCAGCATCGGCGCTGAAACCCGTCCCTCGACGATGACGAAGGCGGCGAGAACCACGGCCGCGGCGGCGAAGCTGCCGAGGATCACCGGTGAGGTCCAGCCGCGGGAGCCGCCCTCGATCAGCCCGTAGGTGAGCGCCCCCACGCCCAGGACGGACAGGACCGTCCCCGGGACGTCGATCGCCGGCGCGTTCGGGTTGCGGGACTCGTCCAGCACGCGCAGCCCGGCGACCAGCAGGACGGCGCCGACGGGCAGGTTGACCAGGAAGATGGCGGGCCAGCCGAAGGCCTCCACCAGGACGCCGCCGGCCACGGGTCCGGCGGCCAGGCCGATGCCGCTGAACCCGGCCCACAGCCCGATCGCCCTGACCCGTTCCTGCGCGACCGGGTAGGCGGCGGTGAGCAGGGTGAGCGAGGCGGGGCTCAGCGCCGCGGCGCCGATGCCCTGCAGCACCCGTCCGGTGATCAGCCAGCCGATCGAGGGCGCGACCGAGCACAGGCCGGACGCGGCGGTGAACACCACGACACCGGCCAGGAAGATCTTCTTGCGGCCGAACCGGTCGGCGAAGACGCCGCCGGACAGCAGCAGCATGGCGACCAGCAGGACGTAGGCGTCGACGATCCACTGCAGCCCGGTCAGCTGGGTGTGCAGCCGCCGCTGCATGTCGGGCAGCGCCGCCCCGACGATCGTGTTGTCGAGCAGGACCATGAACTGCCCCAGGCAGGTCACCGCGAGCAGCGCCGCCCGGTTCGTCCTGGCCACCGGCGATGCAGACGTCATCGTTCCTCCTAAAGCAGTCCGCTACTGCGTTAGGAACCTAGACGATGGGCGACACAAACGCAACTGCTGACTGCGATAAGGTGGAGGCATGAACGAGGGAACACCGGTCCGGCGGCCCGGCGGGCGCAGCGCCCGCGTCCGGGCGGCGGTGCACCAGGCCGTCACCGACCTGGTCGGCGAGCGCGGCTACGGCGAATTCACCGTCGGGGACGTCGCGGCCCGCGCGGGCGTGGCCGACACCAGCATCTACCGCCGCTGGGGCAATCTGGAGGCCCTGCTCACCGACGTGGCCCTGGCGCGCCTGAACGCGCAGTCGCCGATGCCCGACACCGGCACCCTGGCCGGTGACCTGCACGCTTACGCGGCCCAGGTGGCGCGCGAGATCACCGGACCGGACGGCCTGGCGGTGCTGCGCCTGACCGTCGCCCTGTCCAACCGGGGCGAGCAGGGCCTCAAGGCGCGCGACGAATTCCTGGCCGAACGCACCGAGTTCATCCAGGGCATGCTCGACCGCGCCGCCGAACGCGGCGAACAGCCACCCGACGTGCTGGACGTCCTGGACCACATCATGGCCCCGATGTACATCCGCGTCCTGTTCGGCGCGGGCCCCCTCACCCCCGACTACATCGCCGGCCTGGTCGACCGCCTACTCGCACAGCCCTGATCCCTGCCCTCCGGCGAACACGCGGACCGAACAGCCCCGGGACGCGATCTGGACAGAGCCCTCGTCGGCTGTAATGTGCCGGTCTGGGCCAAGCGCCTCGTTCGAGCGGAGTTCCGGCCTGGAGGGTGGAGGGCACAGGTGCGGCTGATCGGTCACTCCCGGCGCATCATGCTGGCCATGTGCGCGCTCGCTCCCTCCCTGTTCGTTGCAGGATGCGGCCCCGCGCAAGTCGGCTTCACCGGCATATCAAGAGCGAGCACAGGCGAACTCATCGGAGTCGTACAGGTCTGTCGGAGTTCCGTGGACGAAGCGGTGCTGAGAGTGAGCGACGGCGACACGAAGATCCGATGGCGTCATTCCGGTCCGGTGCGGGACTTCAGCACGTGGCCCCTCGCGACGGGCGGAAACGGCTGGGTACGGGACGGAGACCCTAACCTTCTGCGCGAGTACCGCGATTTCGACCTCGCCGCGTACGCAGGTAACTCCGCGACCACCCTCGCCGTGGACTTCACTCAAGACAGCCTGGCGAACCTCGCCGTCGGTACCGTCTTGTACTTCTACAGCCCTCCCGGTTCGAACGGGTACGTGACGGCCCACGTCTCGTCCCTGGCGGAGTTCCGACGGATCGTATGCAGTAAATAGGCCTGCCGTTCATTGCCGAAACCCGTCCCCCGTGCGACGGCACAGGTCCGCGTACAGGTCTTCGGCAGGGGCGAGTCCGCGCTGTCGGTGCGTCGCGGGGATGTGCCGGGCCAACGTCCATCACCGGCCTGACCCCGGTTCCGCTTCGGGGCGGGCGGCCCCCATCTGAGGGACCAAGGTCCCTGGGGACGCGAGGCGCGGACCGGAAGGCTGGGGGCATCGCACCAACCGCGTCCGTCGCGAGCACCGCATCTCCGAGAGGTGAGCACATGGCCGAGCAGACGCAGGACACCCACGGCCCCGGCCTCCGCATCCATGTCACCGGCCGGGAAGGCGAGGCCAGGCGCATCGCGGTGTGCGGCGATCTCGACATCGCGACGGCCGAGACGCTCCGCGCCGTGTTCGCCGGCGCGTCCGGCGAAAGCGTCAGCCGGATCGTGGTGGATCTGAGCGGGGTGTCGTTCTGCGACTCCTCGGGCCTGTCGGCCCTGGTCGACGCGGAGGCCGCCGCGCGAGCCGCGGGCATCCGGTTCACGCTGGCACGGCCGCACCACCGGATGGCCGAGCTGCTGCGCATCACCTGCCTGGACCGGCACTTCCACATCGCCGCCGAGGTCCCGACCGGCTCAGCTCGGCACTGACGCCGCGGCGGTGAAGCCACACTGGTCGCGGCGGCGAAGCCGCACTGTTCGTCCTCCGGTTCCAGTACCAGCGTCACCGTGTCGGGGCAGTTCGCGTCACCGTGTTGGGCAGCGGCGTCATTGGGGTCAGTGGTCCGGCCACAGGGTCTCTCCGGGGCGGGCCTGAGCGGGGTGGGTGTAGACGTCCATCAGCCGCATGCGAGCAGGGCCAGGAGTCGGCGGCCGGTGGGACCTTTGCCCCTCGGTCACCCCGAGGAGCAGGTCACCTTCCATAGGGACTCGGCCAGCGCGACGAAGCGGTAGCCCTGGCGCCGGAAGGCGGCTCGGTCATCGGCGGCCAGGGCGGCCAGCAGGTCGTCCTCGGCGATCGCCAGCCGCCGCACCCGGCATTCCAGCAGCCGCGCCACCGGGGCCCGGCGCGGGCTGCGGCCCAGACCGTCCAGGCGCAGGTCGCGCAGGGCGGTCAAGGCCGAGAGCACCCCGGCGGCGTCCTCGGCGACCCGGGGACGGGCACCGCCTTCGGCCGTGATCGCCAGTCGGACGCCGGCCAGCCCTCGCGCCACCGCCTGTTGCAGATCCCGGATCGTCGCGGTCTCAACGCGCACCAGCAAGAGCGACACCAGCGTCCTCCTCGGCCATGGCCGGCGGCCACTCCCCCCGATTCTGCGAACCCGCCGCACGCCCTGCCAGGGTCCTTCGCCCCTCGGCCCCAGGACGTCCGTCGGGCAGGCGCCTGGTACCCAGCGGCGGAGCTTGACCGATGATCTACGAAAATCTGTTGTGATCAAGGTAG
The DNA here is from genome assembly GCF_024172125.1 of Actinomadura rupiterrae. GTDB lineage: Bacteria > Actinomycetota > Actinomycetes > Streptosporangiales > Streptosporangiaceae > Spirillospora > Spirillospora rupiterrae. The sequence goes on along the minus strand of NZ_JAMZEA010000011.1, from coordinate 215,102 downwards.
GTTTTCGCGCGGGCGGTGGTAGAGTTCCTGTCATCGAGACGAGACAAGTCCATGAGATGGGGCAGAGGACGAACTGCCCTGCGAGATGGGTGGCACGGGCCGGACGTGCCGGGGCCGGCGCAGTGGAAGGGGCTCTGGCAGACGGCGCCGTGCGGGGCGGTCAACGGACCGCCTTCAGAGTGACAGCAAGTAGGTGCACGACCAGGTAATGAAGTCGAAGAAGGGAGGGTTCGGCGCCATCGGGATCGCCCGTCGCAGGCTCCAGTCACGCCGCGCGGGTACCGCAGTTCCACAGAGAAGGCGGTGGTCTACGGTCACGCATTCGCGATCCCCGCGTCCCCGCTCTGCCGAGCGGACGGCGCGGAGCAGAACCGGTCATACAGCCGGATAGATGGTGTTGTTCCTCAACGGGGCCCCGGTGCCGCAGTCGGCACCGGGGCCCATGTCGGCGTCGGCCCGGCACGCACCCGCGTGATCGACACGGAAGGATCTATGGAATCTGGAACCACCGGGGCCACCGGCCCCACCGCCGCGGCCGGCGCCCCCTCCCACTCCCAGGACACCGGCGCGGACCCGCTCGACGACAAGCTCAACGACGAGGACTACCCGGCCTACAGCATGGGCCGCGCCGCCGAGCTGCTGAACGTCTCCCCCGCCTTCCTGCGAGCGCTGGACGCGGCCAAGCTGTTCGTCCCGCAGCGCTCGGCCGGCGGCCACCGCCGCTACTCCCGCTACCAGCTGCGCCTGGCCCACCGCGTCCGCGACCTGGTCGACCAGGGCACCGCGCTGGAAGCCGCCTGCCGCATCATCATCCTGGAAGACCAGCTCGCCGAGGCCCAGCAGATCAACGCCCGACTCCGGCGGCGCCTCGACCCGGACCCCGACCAAAGCCCCTCTGAAGCGGGCACTGACCTCCACTGACGCAGGCCGCCACATCCCGTCGCATATGTGGGTCGGGAGGTGGCGGCGAGAAGCGTGGTGACCGGTGGCGCGATATCGGCGCGTGCGGTCACGGCGTCGAGGGCGAAGTGCGCGGTGAAGGCGTGAGGACGGCGCGGGTGGACGCAGCGATCTGTAGGTCTTCGCGGGCGGTGACCACGGCGATGCCGGCGGCGGAGCCGGGGGCGGTCAGGACGGTATCGCCGCGGGCGGTGGTGTTGGCGGTGGCGTCCAGGCGCAGGCCGAGGAAGGACAGGTCGGCGGTGAGGCGGCGGCGGGTTTCGGGGTCGTGTTCGCCGACGCCGCCGGTGAAGACCAGGGCGTCCAGGCCACCGAGCGCGGCGGCCATCGCGGCGGCGCAGGCGCGCAGGCGGTGGTGGTAGACGGCCAGGGCGAAGGATGCGGTGTCGTCTCCGGCGGCCTCACGGGCGCGGAGATCGCGCATGTCGCCGGTGCCGGCGAGGGCGCGCAGGCCGGAGCGGTGCTCCAGCGCGTCGGTGATCTCCCCGGCCGGGACGCCGTGGTCGAGCAGCCACAGCGGGAGGGCCGGGTCGATGCTGCCCGGGCGGGTGGCCATGACCAGCCCCTCCAGCGGGGTGAAGCCCATAGTGGTGTCGACCGACCGGCCGTCGGCGACCGCCGCCAGGGACGCGCCGGACCCCAGATGGCAGATCACGATGCGGCGGACCGGGCCGAACAGCTCGGGGGCGCGGCGGGCGGCGTGGGCGTGGGAGAGGCCGTGGAAGCCGTAGCGGCGGATGGCGAAGCGTTCGAGCCACTCGGCGGGCAGCGCGTAGGTCGCAGCGGCGGCCGGCAGGGTGGCGTGGAAGGCGGTGTCGAAGGAGGCGACGGCCGGGACGTCCGGCAGCGCGCGGCGCACCTCGCCGAGCGCGTACAGCGACAACGGCTGGTGCAGGGGCGCGAGGTCGACCAGCGCGTGCAGGCGCTTGGCCACCTCGTCGTCGACCAGGACCGGGCCTTCGAAGCCACGTCCGCCGTGGACGAACCGGATGCCGACCGCGTCCGGGGCGGGCATGCGGGCCACCGCGTCCAGGACGCGTTCGGCCTCGCGGTCGGCGCCGCCGGTAGGCAGGTCGGCGTGGTGGACGAGGGTTCCGTCGGCGTCCAGCAGCGCGAGTTTGACGCTGCTGGAGCCGGGGTTGACGGTCAGCACGCGCATCAGAACATCCACCTACAGTCGGCGGGCATTAGTACGGCCATCTCCAGTCGCGGATCTCCGGGGCGTCCTCGCCGTGCTCGCGAGTGTGGGCGCGAGCACGGAGGCGCTGGTCGGACATGCGCTGGCGGACGTGCCCGACCCGTCCGCCCAGGGACGGGACACGGTCGATGACGTCCATGACCAGGTGGAAGCGGTCCAGGTCGTTGAGCATGACCATGTCGAACGGCGTGGTCGTGGTGCCTTCCTCCTTGTAGCCGCGCACGTGCAGGTGGACGTGCCCGTGGCGGCGGTAGGTCAGGCGGTGGATCAGGTACGGGTAGCCGTGGAAGGCGAAGATGACCGGTTTGTCGGTGGTGAACACCGCGTCGTACTCGGCGTCCGACAGGCCGTGCGGGTGCTCCTCGGCAGGTTGCAGGCGCATCAGGTCCACCACGTTCACCACCCGGACGCGCAGCTCGGGGAAGTACTGGCGCAGGATGTCGGCGGCGGCGAGGGTCTCCAGGGTCGGGACGTCGCCGGCGCAGGCGAGGACGACGTCGGGGTCGGCGCCGCCCTCGGTGCTCGCCCACTCCCAGATGCCGACGCCGCGCTCGCAGTGCCGGACGGCCTCGTCGATCGGCAGCCAGACGGGCGCGGGTTGCTTGCCCGCGACGATGACGTTGACGTAATCGCGCGAGCGGAGGCAGTGGTCGGCGACCGACAGCAGCGTGTTGGCGTCCGGCGGCAGGTAGACCCGCGTGATCTCGGCCTTCTTGTTCAGGACGACGTCCAGGAAGCCCGGATCCTGGTGGGTGAAGCCGTTGTGGTCCTGCCGCCACACGTGCGAGGACAGCAGGTAGTTCAGCGAGCCGACCGGCCGCCGCCACGGCAGGTGCCGGGCGACCTTCAGCCACTTGGCGTGCTGGTTGAACATCGCGTCCACGATGTGGGCGAACGCCTCGTAGGTGTTGAACAGGCCGTGCCGCCCGGTCAGCAGGTAGCCCTCCAGCCAGCCCTGGCACAGGTGCTCGCTCAGCACCTCCATCACCCGGCCGGACGGCGCCAGATGCTCGTCGGTACCGTAGCGCTCGCCGGCGAAGACGCGGTCGGTCACCTCGAACACCGCGCCGAGCCGGTTGGAGGCCGTCTCGTCCGGCCCCATGATCCGGAAGGTGGACGGGTTGGCGGCCACCACGTCCCGCAGGTACTCGCCGAGGACGCGGGTGGCCTCGGCGGTCGCGGTGCCGTACTTGTCCACCGGCACGGCGTGCGTCCGCAGCTCGGGCAGCTCCAGCGGACGCAGCAGCAGACCACCGTTGGCATGCGGGTTGGCGCTCATCCGCCGCTCCCCCACCGGGGCCACCTCGCGCAGCGCCGCCACCGGACGCCCGTCCGGGCCGAACAGCTCACCGGGACGGTAGGACCGCAGCCATTCCTCCAACTGCGCCAGGTGCTCGGGGTTCTCGCGGACGCCGGGCAGCGGCACCTGATGGGCGCGCCAGGTCCCCTCGACCGGCAGCCCGTCCACCTCGGCCGGGCCGGTCCAGCCCTTGGGCGTCCGCAGGATGATCATCGGCCAGCGCGGGCGTCCGGTGGTCGCACCGCCGCGCGCTTGCCGCTGGATGCCGGCGATCGCGTCCAGCGCGTCGTCCAGGGCGGCGGCCATCGCGCGGTGCATGCGGACGGGATCGTCCCCGGACACCAGCACCGGCGCGTAGCCGTAGCCCTGGAACAAGCGCAGCAGCTCGTCCTCGGGGATACGGGCCAGCACCGCCGGATTAGCGATCTTGTAGCCGTTCAGGTGCAGGATCGGCAGCACCGCGCCGTCGTGCACCGGGTCGACGAACTTGGTCGCATGCCAACCGGCCGCCAGCGGACCAGTCTCGGCCTCACCGTCCCCGACGACGCACGCCACCACCAGGTCCGGATTGTCGAAGGCCGCGCCGTAGGCGTGCGCGAGCGAGTACCCCAGCTCCCCGCCCTCATGGATCGACCCGGGCGTCTCCGGCGCGACGTGGCTGGGGACGCCGCCGGGGAAGGAGAACTGCCGGAACAGCCGCCCCATGCCCGCCGCGTCCTGCGGGACGTGCGGGTAGACCTCCGAATAGGCCCCCTCCAGCCAGGCGTTCGCCACCGCCGCCGGCCCGCCGTGCCCCGGCCCCATGATGTAGATCATGTCCAGGTCGCGCGTCCGGATCGCCCGGTTCAGGTGGACGTAGCAGAAGTTCAACCCCGGCGAGGTCCCCCAGTGGCCCAGCAGGCGCGGCTTGATGTGCTCGGGCCGCAGCGCCTCGCGCAGCAGCGGGTTGGCCATCAGGTAGATCTGCCCGACCGAAAGGTAGTTGGCCGCCCGCCACCAGGCGTCCATCCGGTCCAGCTCGGCATCGGTCAACGACACGGCATCCTCCAACGGGTCTCCGGGTCAGCGGGGCGGATGAGGGCCAGGGGGCAGTGGACGTGGTGGAGCAGGCCGTGGGTCACCGAGCCGAGGCGGGGGATGCCGGAGATCAGGCGGTTGCGCGGAGCGACGATCAGCAGGTCGGCGGCGTCGGAGGCGTTCGCGAGCGCGGCGACCGGGTGCCCGATCTCCACCGACGCCATCACCTCGGTCTGGGGGAATGACTTGCGCCAGGGGTCCAGCAGCACGTCCATGCGTTCGCCGAGCCGGTCGCGGACCTCCGCCTCGTCCACCGCGTAGCCGTAGTCGGCGTACCCGGCGAGGGCCTGCCAGACGTGCACCACCCACAGCCGCACGCCGCGCAGTTCGGCGGTCTCGAAGGCGTACCGGAGCGTCATCTCCCGGTCGTCGGCCAGGTCCACGCCCAGGAAGATCTCGCCGCGCCCGGGGTCGGGGTCGCCGCGGACGATGACGAGCGGCCCGGCGGCGCGCTCGGCCAGGTACCGTCCGGTCGAGCCGAGCAGCAGGCTGGCGAAGCCGCCGTGTCCGCGATGTCCGACGACGGTCTCGAACCCTCGGGCCGACTCCTCGCGGAGCAGCGCCCCGGGCTCCTCGGCGGCCAGCACACCGACGACCTCCAGGTCCGGGTGCCGGGCGCGGACGGTCTTCTCGGCCTCGGCGAGGACGGCGCGTCCGGCTGCAGTGAGGGTCTCGGCCCGCTGCGGCGGCGCGAACAGCGGCGCCTTGGACGGCCAGGACTCCACCGCATGCACGATCCGCAGCGGACGGCTGCACCGCGCGGCCTCATCCGCCGCCCAGATCACCGCGCGCTCGGCGGACGACGAACCGTCGACGCCGACGACAATGGGTTGTTCGGTCATGGCACTCAGCTCCTACCTGCGTCCCGGTCCTTTCCGGGACGGCTGCCGCGCGGCGGACCGCGCTGCTGATCAGGGAGAGGCGGTTCATCCGGGCCTCACCTTGGCGGCCTGTCTCCCGCACCCGGCGGCGTGGACGATCGCCACCGGGCGGGCCCCGTCGCCAGGACGGCCTGGGTCACCGGTCCCAGCGGCATTCCGGGGGCGGCGCCCAGCCCTCGCGCCCTCACGACCAGCAGGTCGGCATCGGCCGACGCGTCCGCCAGCACTCGCGGCGGATGCCCCAGGACGAAGCGCGTCTCCATCGCCACCTCGGCGAAGTCGGCGCGCATCTGGGTCGCGGAGGTCTCGAAGCGCATCCGCGCGCCGCGTTTCAGCGCGTCCGGGACGGTGAACGGCAGCCATTGGATGCCTGGACGCAGCGCCGGGTCCTCCCACACGCACATCACCGCCAGCGCCGCCTTGCGCAGGCGCGCCTCCCGGAATCCGAACCTCAGCGCCGCGGTGGCGTCCGGCGAGCCGTCCACCCCCACCACCACCCGCGCCGCCGTACGGCCCGTCCCCTCGTGGGCCGGGACCACCACCACGGGATGGTCGGTATGGGCCGGTACCTGAAGGGCGGTCGATCCGGCCGCCAACCCGTCGAACCCTCCCCGGCCGCGGCTGCCGACCACCACCAACCCCGCCATCCGGGACGCCGCGACCAGCACGCCGCTGGCCGAACCGCGCACCAGCGCCTGGTCCACCGCCACGTCCTCGCCCGCCTTGCGCGCCAGCCGGACGGCGTCCTCCAGCACGAGCGCGCCCATCGCCTCGGCCACGCGCCGGGCCGGGGCGCTGCGCTCGTCATCGGGATAGGGCCAGTTCCAGGCATGGCACACCAGCAGTTGCACCTCGCGCCGACGCGCCTCGTCCACCGCCCAATCCACCGCACCGTCGCTGGCAGGCGAACCGTCCACCCCGACCACAACACCTTCGGCGCCGGTCCGTGCACCCATTTCCGCCTCCTGGTCACAGCACCTCCACCGTGTGATGCGACCGCGTCCGGCGGCAGGGTCGTGCGTCGGTCGCCGATGGGACCAACGTCCGCTCCCCTGCTCAGGGCTCACGTCCGCGATGAGCAGGGGCGCTGCGGCGGCCGACGGGCGTTATCCGGGGAGGCTCGGCTCTGCGGTGCGGGCGTGGTGGGCGAGGCGGTTGACGATGAGGTCGATGTCTTCGCGGGTGGTGCGGTAGTTGGTGATGCAGGCTCGGATTCCTTTGCGGCCGTTAAGGGAGGCCGGGCCGAGGAGGGCGGTTCCTTCGCTTGCGAGGGTGGCCAGGAGGGCGGTGTGGTCGGCGTCGCTTGCGTTGTTGATGCGGAAGCAGACGGCGGTAAGGGGCACCGGCGCTATGAGCCGCAGGTGCGGTTCGGCCTGGATGCGTTCGGCGAGGTACTGGGCCAGGGCGAGGGTGTGGTCGATGGCTTTCCGGAACGTTTCGGTTCCGAAGGTCTGCAGAGCGGCCCAGACCTTGAGCGCTTTGAAGCTGCGGGACAGTTGCGGGCCGTAGTTCATGAAGTCGAGCATCAAGGGGTCGTCGTTGACGGTCAGGTAGGAGGAGTGGACGGCGAAGGCGGCGCGTAGCTTCTCGCTATCGCGGACGATCAGGCAGCCGGCCTCCAGCGGCGCGAAGAGCAGCTTGTGCGGGTCGAGCGCGATCGAGTCGGCGCGGGCGCAGGCACTGAATGCCTCGCGTTTGCGGTCGCTCAGGACGAACAGGGCCCCATAGGCGCCGTCGATGTGCAGCCAGAGGCGTTCGTCGCGGCATACGTCGGCGATCGCCTCGACGGGGTCGATGGAACCGCTGGTGACGGTGCCAGTGGTGGCGACCACGCAGAACGGTTCCAGCCCGGCGGCGCGATCGGCTTGGATGGCCGCCTTGAGTGCGTCCACTCGCATTCGGTAATCGGCGTCGGTTGGAATCTGGCGAACGTTATCCAGGCCGAGTCCCAGGATCGCCGCGGCCTTTTCCACGCACCGGTGGGCTTCCTTGGAGGTGTACAGGACGAGCGGAGGGCGGGCGTCCTGCAGTCCGGTCCGGCGGAAGTCGGGGCGCCGGTCGTGGAGGGCGGTGGTCAGGGCGTTGAGCGTGGCGATGGAACCGCCGCTGGTGAGGATTCCGCCTGCGGTGCCGGGGTATCGGAACAGCCCGGCGAGCCAGCTGATCACGGATCGTTCGATGACGCTCGCGGCGGGCGAGAGCTGCCAGAAGTTGCAGTTCTGGTTGATGGCGGCGGCGATGGCCTCGGCGTAGGGCGCGATGCCGTTCGGCGGTCCTTGCACATAGGCGAGGAATCGTGGATGGGCCACGGCTGTGGAGTTCGGCAGGATCTCGTCGCTGACCTTCCGGAAGAGCCGTTCGACGCCGATCCCCTGCTCCGGAAAGGGCTCTTGGAGCAGACCGGTCAGGACGTCACGGTCGACATCGGGGACGATTCGCGCGACGTCCGGGAGGTTGCGTTCGTGGTCGTCCAGGAATTCGGCAAGGAGGTGCCCGGCGAGCTTCCGGTCGCGCTCGTCCAGGGCCAGTAGCGGTGTCTGCCTCGCGGGCACGGCGTACCTCTGATCTCAGGAGCGGGATGGAGGAACTGCCTCGACAAACTAGCCAAGAAACGCTGAAATCCGATGCCAAAGATTGCTCGGAAGGCCGGTGCTATTAGCATCGGATGCCATGGATCGAGTGGATCGAGCAATCCTTGCGCACCTGATGCAGGACGGACGGCTGGCGAACACGGAGCTGGCCGATCTCGTCGGCCTGTCGCCGTCGCCGTGCCTGCGGCGGGTGCGCAACCTTGAGAGCAGAGGCGTCATCACCGGCTACCACGCCGCCGTCGACCCGGCCGCGATCGGCCGCGGCTTCCAGGTGCTGCTGCACGTGGAGATGGCACTCCAGGACCACGCGACGATCGAGGCGTTCGAAACCGAGATCGCCCGGATCGAGGAGGTCGTGGAGTGCCGTCGCATGTTCGGCCACCCCGACTACCTCATCTGGATCGCCGCCGCCGACCTGGGCGCCTACGAGCAGCTGTACATGGCCAAGCTCACCAGCCTGCCCGGCGTCGCCCGCACCAACTCCCAGTTCACGATGAAGACCGTCAAACCCGCCCCGGGCCGCCCCTAGAGGACGGACCGGGGCCTGGCTACCGCCAGGGACGGCGTCCCTAAGCGTCGGGGGTGATGTTCCAGGCGGGTTCGGCGATCTCGGGCAGCGGGGACGAGCGGAGGCGCGACAACGCGGCGCGCCATTCGGCGGACCAGTCGGCGTCGGCGCCGCCGCGGGCAACCAGACGGAGCGCCAGGAGTTGGGACGAGGTGTGGGCGCGGTCGATGAGCGCGTGGACGGTCGGCAGCAGGTCGCGCGAGACGGCTCCGCCGCTGTAATAGCCGCCGATGACGAGGTGTCCGTACTTGTCGTCGGCCAGGACGGGACGGTCGCGGAGCAGGTCGGCGAGCGCCACGAGGTCGGTGGAGATGTCGGCGTCGCTCTTGCGGCGCGCGTCGATCAACTGGATGTACAGGCCAGCGGCCGTGCCGGTGTGGAGCGGGTGGTCTGCCAGGATCGCCACGGCGTCGCGGAGCAGAGGCTCGATCCAGTCCTCGTCATGGAAGCGGCGGGCGAGGCTTTGCAGGGCGTTGGCCAGGGCGCGGACGCGGGGGCGGGTCAGGTTCTCGGGGGCCAGGCGTGCGAGGACGTCCAGGATCTCGTCACGCACGACGCCGACCTCGACCAGCGTCGCGAGCACTTGCGCCTGGGCGTCGCCGGACGGGTCGTCGGGGTCGGACGCGGCGGCGAGCGCCTCGGTGTGGTCGCCGGGATACCAGCGCGCCCATGCCGCGAACGCCTTGCGGCCCCGGAAACGGACGCCGGGCAGGTCCGCTGCCGTCAGGCAGGCCCGGATCAGCTCGGCCATGGCCGGACGTGCGTGCAAGGGGTATTCGGTCGGGTTCGCCTGGAAAAGCGACCTCAGCATTTCCTCAGAGGCGTGTTCGGCGGGGGCTTCGGCCAGCGCTTCGAGGGCGCGCGGGTCTTCGGGGAAATGGCGTAGGGCGACCGCCGTTGCCACACGGACGTCCCGGTGCAGATCAGGGTCGCGCCAAACTTCGAGAAGGATGCCTAGTGCGTTCGGTGGACGGTGTCGTTCCAGCAGGCGCGCGGCCTGCTTTCGGGCGGTGACCTTCGCGTTCGGCGCCGTGAGTACGGTTTGGAGTTCGTGGCCGAGCAGGAACGGCTGCGCGCTCGCGGCGCAGCGCGCCAGGGCCGCGACGGCGACGGACGAAGCGGGCCCATTGGCCTGGTCGAGCAGCAGGCGCAATGATTGCGGCGAATAGGAGAGTGCTTCGAGAGCGGCTTCGGCCATGACGCCTTCCGTTCCCGTCGCCCATTCTTGAAGGATCGTCGAAGCATCGGGAAGGCGGCCCAGTGAGGTGAGGGCGCGGATTCGGGTGGGCACGTCGAAGGTTTCGTCGCGGGCGGCCTCGTCCAGCCGGACGCGCGCGGTCTGCATCTGCGTCGGAGTCCAGTGGCCGGGACGGATGCCCGTGAGGTCCGGAATCCAGGGGCCGAAGCGGTTGTCGGGATCGTGGTCGAGAGTGAGCAGGTCGGTACGGCGGTTGGCGATCGTCCGCCAGACGGCGGGCAGCGCGATGGTGGCGGGGTCGTCGGCCAGCAGCACCGCAGCGCGTTCCGGGTGGTGCGCCAGGTAGAGGGTCGCGGCCGCCTTGGCGGTGTCCGCGGGAGCGTCGCGGACGGCAACGCGCAGGTCGTCCTCAAGTCCGGTGGGTCGGCGTCCGAAAGACGACGCAACCGCGACGGCCAGAGCGTGATCGCCTCGGTCGCGGGCCGCCTGGAGGTGCGGCGCGAACGCGGCGAGCAGCGCCGCCTCGCCGCCCTTCGGGATGGCGCGGTCGAGCCGGTGGTCGTCCCGAGGCAATGCGGGTCTGCTCCAGCGCCGGGACCGGCGGCCCTGCGGCTCGGCTTCGGCCGCGCGCAGTGTCGCCGGGCCGAAACGGCCGAGGAGGTCGGCCAGCGCGTCGATCGCCCAAGCCGTCAGCTCGGGCTCGGTGCGGTGCCGCAGAACGCGGACGGCCAGGCGTCGAACAGCTCGGACCGTGCTGAACGAGAGATCGCGGGACTCGGTGACGGCCTTGGTCAGCTCGCGCAGCGGGTCCGCGCATGCGCGTGAGAGCGCGCGAGGGCTGAGTACGGTGACCGCGTCGAACAGCTCGGCGCGCAGCGGGTCCGGCTCGTTCCGGACGCGCCGGACGATCGCCGCGAGCCGTTCGGCGACCAGCGCCGGATCGCCGGTCCGGGCCGCGTTCGCCAGCAGCAGCGTCCGCTTCGCCGCGCCGCCGGGGATCGCCGCCCAGCGACGCCTCGACCAGCGTTGCGGCGGCCTCCTCGTACGGCAGGTAGGACGTGAGCCGGAGCGGGATGTCCGGATCGTCCAGGCGGGTGCGGGACGAGTGCCAGACCGACTCGTACCAGTCCAGCAAGCGGCGCGCCTCGCGGGCGGCGAGGTCCGGGGACAGCCAGGGCAGCAGCGGCATGACCGCGCCCGCCGGGAGCGATCCGCCCGATTTCTCGACGGTCAGGCGGAAGACGGCGTCGCGGCGTCCGGGCGGCAGGTCGGCGAGCAGGGGGCCGCCGCTGTATGGCCGTCGCAGGAGGCGTGCGGCGACCACGTCGTCCGGGGCGTGGCGAGTGTCGAGCAGGTGGGGCGCGATGGCGCGGCGTTCCGCGCGCAGCAGCTCGGCGAAGCGTTCGGGAGCGGCCCGGTAGAGGGCGGCCACGACCGGCCGGGGCAGCTGGCGGGACAAGCCCAGCAGTCCGGTGCTCACCAGGACGTCGAGGGTGCGGTGCGGGCGTTCCGCGGCGGCTACGGTGATGCCGGTCTGGCGACGGCGTAGCCAGATCCAGCGGTTCGCGCCGTCCGCCAAGATCTCGCGTTCGGCCAGGTCCAGGAAGGCGTCCGGGTGGCGTCCGGCCAGGGCCCGCCACATCGTGACGGCGTGCGCAAGGTCTGGCAGGAGGCGCGCGACGGTCTCCGACGAGCAGGCGGGCAGCAGCGCGGCCGCCTCGCGGTCGCCGTACTGGGCGCGGATCTCCGGCAGGATCCGGTCGGCCAGAGACTGGCGGCGGGCGTAGATCAGCGTCCGGTAGACGGCTCGGCGCAGGGCGGTCGGAGCGCCGTCCAGGACGGGCACGACATCGTCGTCCGGCACCGGCAGCGTCCGGACGGCCCGCAGCGCCGCTCGCCGCAGGTCCAGGTCGGGACCGGCCAGGGCATCGGCGACGAACGCGAGATGGCGCGCGGCCATCGCCATGTGCAGCGCGAGGTGCCGCTCGTACGGCCCGCGCTGGGACAGTTCGCCGAGCAGCGCGTCCAGTTCGGGGGTCCCGGCGAGGCGCCGGGCGTGCAGGGCCAGGGCGCGCATGCGGCGCGGGAAGGCCAGGAGGTCAACGTCGGCCGGCAGCCGGTCGGCTGCGGCGGGGCTCAACGGCCCGGGCGGAGGCCGCCCTTCCAGTCGATCATGCGCACGATCATGGCGGACGCCCACCCCGCACGCAACCCCCGCCCGCCCCGCCCAGAACCCGCACGATCCGCGGCAAGCCCGCCCGATCCGCTAGCAAGCCAGCCGCTCCGCCAGCGCGCGCCCGCCCAACCCGCTGGCAAGTCTGCCGATCCTCCGACAGACCGGGCCTCGGCAGCCCGTAGGTCAGTGCGTGTGGTCGGGGCGGGCCAGGGACGGGTCCTTGAGCAGGCGCATGAAGTTCTTGCGGCTGGCCTCGTCCACGTAGGTGTAGACGACCATCCGCGTGCCCGGGCGGACGCTCAGGTCGAACGAGGTGGTCCGGGTCGCGATCTTGCCGACGCGCGGGTAGTAGAAGTCCTTCTGGCAGGGCTGCGGGACGGCGACGTCCTGCGTCCGCCACAGCTCGTCGAAGCGCGGGCTGGCGTCCACGAGCCGCTCGACGAGCCGCTGGAACTCCGGGTCGTCGCGGTGCCGGACGTAGCGGTAGCGGAACATCGCGACGCTCTCGGCGACCTGCTCGTCGAGGTTGATGCAGGGGTTGCAGCAGGACGGGAGCGTGAAGAACTGCCACATCGAGTTCCGCTCCCCCTCGGGGGCCTCGGTGACGGCGGGGAACAGCGCCGAGTACGCGTCGTTCCAGGTCAGCGCGTCGCTGCGGGCGTTGGAGACCACCGCGGGCATCGGTTCGAGAGCGGTCAGGATCGTCCGGACGTCCTCGCTCAGGGCGGACACGATGTCCGGCTCGGGCGGCACCGCCACCTCCGACAGCCGGTACAGGTGCTCGCGCTCGACCGTGTCGAGGCGCAGCGTCCGGGAGATCGCGTCGAGCACCTGGGTGCTGACGTTGATCGGCCGGCCCTGCTCCAGCCAGGTGTACCAGGTCACCCCGACCCCGGCGAGCTGCGCGACCTCCTCGCGCCGCAGGCCGGGCGTGCGCCGTCGCGGGGCGGGCGGCAGCCCGACGTCCTCGGGTGTGATCCGCTCGCGCCTGCTGCGCAGGAACGCGGCCAGCTCGTCCCGGCGCCGGCGCCCGGTGGCCGTCCGCTGCTCGCTTACCGTAACCGTCACGCCTCCAGTCTCGCCGAACCCGGACCCGTGATCCAGGTGCTGCCAGTACCAGTATCACGGGGCTCTCGGTACAGGTACTAATACGGGCACATGCTACATACATGACTTCTTCGACCGAAAGCTTGAAGGACGTGCGGGCGTCCTCCGCGCGGTCTACCGGCCCGATGCTGGCGCTCCTGCTGCTCGGGCAGTTCATGGCCATCCTGGACGTCAACATCGTCAACGTGGCGCTGCCGACGCTGCGGACGGACCTGCACGCGAGCGGGGCCAGCCTGCAGCTGGTGGTCGCCGGATACATCATCGCCTACGCCGCGCTGCTGATCACCGGCGCGCGGCTGGGCGACCTGTTCGGGCACCGGACGGTGTTCCTCAGCGGCCTGGCCGTGTTCACCCTCGCGTCCCTGGCGTGCGGGCTCGCGCCCACGACCGCCTTCCTGATCGTCATGCGGTTCCTGCAGGGCATCGGCGCCGCGCTGATGACGCCGCAGGTGATGAGCATGATCCAGCGGGGGTTCCAGGGGCCCGCGCGGGCGCGGGCGCTCAGCATGTACGCGATGGTGATCGCCGGCGGCGTCGTCGTCGGGCAGGTGCTCGGCGGGCTGCTGGTCAGCGCCGACCTGTTCGGGTCGGGCTGGCGGCTGGTGTTCCTGGTGAACGTGCCGATCGGCGCGGTGCTGCTCGCGGCCGGGCCGCGGCTGCTGCCCCGCGCGGACGAGGACCGGCGCGGCGGGCTGGACCCGGTCGGGCTGATCGTCCTGACCCCGGCGCTGCTGCTGCTCGTCATCCCGCTGATCCTCGGCCACGAGCTCGGCTGGCCCGCGTGGGGCTGGGCCGCGCTGGCGGCCAGCGCCGTGCTGTTCGTGACGTTCGGGCTGGTCGAGCGCCGGTTCGCGGCGCGCGGCGGACGTCCGCTGATCTCCGGGAAGGTGCTGCGCGCGCCCGGCGTCGCGGTGAGCACGGTGACGCTGATGTTCGGCCCCGGCTCGTGGGGCTCGTTCCTGTTCACCACCACGCTGCACCTGCAGGGCGACCTGAAGATGTCGCCGCTGAAGTCCGGGCTGGCGTTCGTGCCGTGCGTGCTGGCATTCGCCGTGGTCAGCCTCTACTGGCAGCGGCTGCCGTCGAGCTGGTACCGGCGCGTGGTCCCGATCGGCTTCGCCATCGCCGCGCTCGGCTACATCTGGATCGGGCCGCTCGCGTCCGGGGGCGTGGCCTACCTGGCGCTCACCGCGGTGATCGGTTTCGGGCTCGGCGTGATGCCGATCGTGATGACGACGGCGCTGCAGAACGTCCCGACCGAGGACGCCGCCGACGCCAGCGGCCTGCTGCTGACCGTCATGCAGGTCGGTCAGGTCCTCGGCGTCGCGACGATCGGCACCCTGTTCCTCGTCCGCTTCCAGGACAGCGGCTCCACCCGGCACGCCGAGTACGCGACGGGCTGGGCCCTGGCCGGCCTCGCCGCCGTCGCCGTCATCGGCTCCCTGCTGCTGAGCCTCCGCCGCCCGGAGCCCACCCACTCCAAGAAGGCCGAAAACCACCCGGTCGCGGTCGAGGTATAACCATGCCGGCCCCCACCCGCCCGCACCGAAAACCCCGGTGCGGGCCCCACCCACCAGCAGTCCAGAGGCCGTTTCCCACCCAAGGGAAACGGCCTCTGCCGCGTCCACGCGAAGCCCGGTGGGCGTCCATGCGGCGGATCTGGGCCATGCCAACCTCACCGGGCTCGCGGTCGACCCGGCAGATCGTCCCCGGTTCCCGGCCCTGCCTCCGGCGACACAGCCGATCGGGCCGTACCGCGCGGGCCATATCATCGGCCTCCCCAAACCTTGATCGGCTGGTTCCGTTCGCTGGCGTCGCCGGGCATCTTGCGAAGCGCGAACCGCCCGCATCGGACGAGCCGGTGCGGGCGGTTTCGTGGGTTAGCGGTGGGTTATTCGACGTCTACCCAGCCGAAGGTGCGTTCCACGGCTCGGCGCCACCCGGCGTAGCCGGCTTCGCGCTGGGCCTCGGTCCAGCGGGGTTCCCAGCGTTTGTCCTCGTTCCAGTTCTGGCGTAGTTCTTCGGTGGAGTTCCAGAAGCCGACGGCCAGGCCCGCGGCGTAGGCGGCGCCTAGGGCGGTGGTCTCGGCGACGACCGGGCGTGAGACCGGGACACCGAGGATGTCGGCCTGCAGTTGCATGCACAGCTCGTTGGCGGTGACGCCGCCGTCGACCTTCAGGACGTCCAGCGAGACGCCAGAGTCCTCGCGCATCGCCTCCACGACGTCGCGGGACTGGTAGCAGATCGCCTCCAGGGTCGCGCGGGCCAGGTGGGCGTTGGTGTTGAAGCGGGACAGGCCGACGATCGCGCCGCGCGCGTCGCTGCGCCAGTAGGGCGCGAACAGGCCGGAGAACGCCGGGACGAAGTAGACGCCGCCGTTGTCCTCGACCTGCGCGGCCAGCGACTCGCTCTGCGCTGCGCCGGAGATGATGCCGAGCTGGTCGCGCAGCCACTGGACCGCCGATCCGGTGACCGCGATGGAGCCCTCCAGCGCGTACACCGGCGGGGCGCCGCCGAACTTGTAGCAGACG
Organism: Actinomadura rupiterrae; assembly: GCF_024172125.1. Taxonomy (GTDB): domain Bacteria; phylum Actinomycetota; class Actinomycetes; order Streptosporangiales; family Streptosporangiaceae; genus Spirillospora; species Spirillospora rupiterrae. Next base: position 199,515 of record NZ_JAMZEA010000011.1, on the reverse strand, counting down.
GTGGTCAGCATGCCGGCCTTGGAGCGGACGAGGTCTTCACCGGTGTTGAGGAGGAGGAAGTTGCCGGTGCCGTAGGTGTTCTTGGCCTCGCCGGGCGAGAAGCAGACCTGGCCGACCGTGGCGGCCTGCTGGTCGCCGAGGTCGCCGCTCAGCGCGACCTCGCCGCCGAGCGGGCCGTCCGCGCGGGTCGTCCCGTACAGCTCGGGCGCCGAGGACGGCCTGATCTCCGGCAGCATCGACCGCGGGATGTTGAAGAACGAGAGCAGCTGGTCGTCCCAGTCGAGCGTCTCCAGGTCCATCAGCATGGTGCGGCTGGCGTTGGTCGGGTCGGTGACGTGCACGCCGCCGTTCGCGCCGCCGGTCAGGTTCCACAGGACCCAGGTGTCGATGTTGCCGAAGATCGCCTCGCCGTTCTCGGCGTCCTGCCGGACGCCGTCGACGTTCTCCAGGATCCACTGGATCTTGCCGCCGGAGAAGTAGGTGGCGGGCGGCAGCCCGGCGCGGTGCCGGATGGTCTCGCCGCGCCCGTCCCGCTCCAGGGCGCTGGCGATACGGTCGGTCCGGGTGTCCTGCCAGACGATCGCGTTGTAGTAGGGACGGCCCGTCCGCCGGTTCCACACCACGGTCGTCTCGCGCTGGTTGGTGATGCCCATCGCGGCGAGGTCGTTGTGGTGCAGGTTCGCCGCGTGCAGGGCGGACTGGATCACCGAGCGGGTGCGCTCCCAGATCTCGGTCGGGTTGTGCTCGACCCACCCCGCGCGGGGCAGGATCTGCTCGTGTTCGAGCTGGTGGCGGGCGATCTCGTTGCCGCCGTGGTCGAAGATCATGAAGCGGGTGCTCGTGGTGCCCTGGTCCAGGGCTCCGACGAAGTCGGCCATCGGCACTGCTCTCCTCGCTGGTCGGGACGGTCGTGGACGGTCAGGACGGCTCGCCGGGCCCGCCGTACTCCGGCTCGGGGCGCACGGGCGGCGTCTTGGCCTCCTCCTCGGTCCCGGGAAGGTGGTTCCCGACCAGGAGCAGGTACAGCGCCGCGCCGATCGGCCCGCCGATGAGCGGTCCGACGATCGGCACCCAGAAGTAGAGATCGTGGTTCTGATCTCGCCATGCTCCCGCGTACCCGGTGATGTACTCGGCCAAGCGCGGGCCGAAGTCACGGGCGGGGTTGATGGCGTATCCGGCGTCGGTCCCCCAGGCCATCCCGATCGCCACCACGACCAGGCCGATGATCAGCGGCGCGAGGTTGGCGAGCGGCGGCTGGTTCTTCAGGTCGGTCAGCGCGAGCACCAGGAACAGCAGGATCGCGGTGCCGATGATCTGGTCGCGGAAGGCCCCCCAGGTGCTGACCGGGAGCGTTCCATTGCCGGGCAGTGTGGAGAACACGCCCTGCGTCTTGACGGTGTGGCCGGGATCGGCCTTGGCCAGCACCTCGGTGTAGTTCCACCGGACGATCAGCGCCGCCAGGAACGCCCCGGCGAACTGGGCCGCGATGAACGGGCCGACCTTGCGCCACGGGAAGCCCTTGAACAGGGCGAGGGACACCGTGACCGCCGGGTTGATGTGCCCGCCGCTGAGCGTCGCGGACGCGTACACCCCCAGGGTCACGCCGATGCCCCACGCCCAGGCGATGCTGTCGTGGCCGCCGATGCCGCCCGCGGCGACCTGGGCCACCACGCCGGTGCCGAACAGGATCAGGATCAGTGTTCCGGCGAACTCGGCGGCCACTTCGCGGCCCAGCCCGGTCAGCCGAAAGGACGTTCTCAGTCGTTCCGCCATGGTCTCCTCCTCTGGGCGGTGTGACGTGAGACACAACTGCCGCGAAGGTAAGTACTGGGGGTGAAAACGGTCAAGCCCTATCCCCCAGCTCGGATCAGAGATATAAGCCGCGCCGGCGGGGCCCGCGGACCGGCCGTCCCGCCGCCCTGGACGGCGTGGCGGTCTGCGTGGCGGTCTGCGTGGCGGTCGGCGTGGCGGTCGGCGCGGTGCGCGCGCCGCTCCGCCCGCACCGGACGACCGCCGGCGACTGATCGTCCGGCAGCGGTGATCTCAGCGGCGTCTGGACGGGTCCGGCGGCCGGCGACGGCCGGACCCGCGTCCGGACGGGCGTCAGCGGCGGCCAAGGAGCGCCCACCCCCGCCTCGGCGCCCGCACCCGCGCGGCCCAGCGTTCCGGGGTGCGGTAGACGATGGACGGGCGGAACACGTAGGACCACGGCGCGGCGAACACGTGCACGAGCCGCGTGAACGGGAACAGCGCGATCAGCGCCATCCCGACGAGCACGTGCAGCTTGTACAGGACCGGCACCGAGGCCATCAGGGACGCGTCGGGACGCAGCAGGAAGAGGCCGCGGAACCACGGCGCGATCGTCAGCCGGTAGTCGTACGGTGCGACGTTGCCGTTGGCGACGATCGTGCACAGCGTCCCGAGCAGCAGCGATCCGCCGAGGAGCACGTACATCAGCCTGTCGTGGCGGGTGGTCGCCGACAGCACCGGGCCGCTGGTGCGCCGCCGGTGGACGAGCATGGCGAGCCCGGCGAGGGCCATGACGCCCGCGACCGTCCCACCGATCATGGAAATCTGGCGGTAGGTGGTGTCGGCGACACCGGCGCTGCGCGTCCAGCTCTCGGGAATGACCAGGCCCAGGACGTGGCCGAGGATCACGAACGCCAGCGCGTACCTGAACAGCGGGCCCGCGACGCCGAGGATCGTCCGGCCGTAGATCTCGGACGACTTGGTCGTCCAGCCGGAGCGGTCGTGGCGGCGGCGCCAGATCGTCCCGCCGACCAGGGACGCGACGGCGAGGTAGGGCAGCACGGCCCACAGCACGATGGTCAACGAAGGCTCCCCGGAAGCGGCGCGAGACCGGCGGTCTCAGCAGACGGGCCCATGCGGGCAACGCGCGTCGCTCCAGTGCGGGCGGGCCGCGACGCCCCCGCCCGGGCAGAACGCGACGCCCCGGCCCGGGCAGAACGCGACGCCTGCAGCAGGGGCGCGGCCTGCCTCACCACACGTTTCATGTTCGCTCCTCCTCACGCGCGTCGCTGCGGCTGTGGTCGCCCGGGCAGGCCGTCTCGTCCAAGGCGGCCTCGGCGCGCGCCTGGCTCGGGATGCCGGACCGCCCGCCATGCTTTGCGAAGGCGAGCAGCCGGTACATGGCGTCTATGTCGGCACCCGTGTGAAGAATCGTCCGGTGCACAGCGGCGCCTCGCTCATCGGTACCCCCGGGGCGATATTCCCCTCACTCTGCGTGGTTATGCACCTGGCCCCCGGGAACCGATCAAGGACGCCAGGACGGAACGGCCCAGGTCAGTGCGGTCGGAAGGCCTCGGCGAGCCACCAGGACGGGCGGTCGGTCGTGACCTTGGCCTGCACCACCAGGGGGCGGTCCCGGTCCCCGGCCAGCCAGTCGCGCACCGGGTCCAGGTCCTCCACCCGGCGGACGGTCAGCGCCTCGCAGCCGTAGGCGCGGGCGACCCCGGCGATGTCGGCCGGCGGGAAGGTGACGGTGTCGAGCGGGTGGCCGTGCGGGCCGAAATGGTGCACCTCGGCGCCGTAGGCCTCGTCGTCGTAGACCACCACGAGCAGGCCGAGGCCGAGCCGCACGGCGGTGTCCAGCTCGACGGCCGACATCAGCGCCCCGCCGTCGCCGAGCGCGGCGACCGTCAGCCGGTCGGGACGGGCGACCGCCGCGCCGACCGCGGTGGCCAGGCCGAGGCCGATCGCCTGGAAGCCCTGGGTGAACACCAGGCCGTCCACGTCGGGGACGTCCAGGTACATGGTCGGGTAGCCCATGAAGTTGCCCGAGTCGACGGCGACGGTGCGGTCGGCGGGCAGCAGGTCGTCCAGGGCGATGGTGAGGGTGCGGGGGTCGATGCGGGTGCCGTTAGAGCGGTCCTTGAACGGCAGGTCGCGCCAGCGGCCTTCGGCGGCGATGCGTCCGGCGATCTCGCGGGTCCGGTAGCCCTGCGCGCGGTGGCCGCGCCGGGCCAGCTCGGCGTCCACGGCGACGGCCGTCTCGGCGGCGTCGCCGATCAGGCTGAGGTCCACCGGGCGGTGCGCGGCGAGCGCCTCGGCGTCCACGTCCACCTGGACGAGCCGGGCGTCGGGGCCGACCAGGTCGCCGTGCCGCAGCGTCCAGTCGTTCAGCGCGCAGCCCCAGCCGACCAGCAGGTCCGCGTCGCGGATCAGCTCGGCCGCCACCGGGGTGGCGAACCCGCCGCTGACGTCCAGGTCGAACGGGTCGCCGCGGAACAGGCCGCGCGCGACGACCGAGGTGGCCAGCAGCGCGCCCGACCGCTGGGCGAGCGAGCGCAGCGGGTCGCCGGCGCCGGACAGCCGCGCGCCGCGTCCGGCCAGGAAGACCGGACGCTCGGCGCCCGCCAGCGCGCGGGCCAGGCGGGCGAGCGCGGCGGGCGGCGGCACCGCCAGCGGCGGGACGGCCGGCTGCCAGGCCGTCCCGGTCGCGTGCGGGGCCTGCGGGACGCACTCGTCCGGCCCGGTGTAGGGCGCGGCCTGCACGTCCAGCGGCAGGCCGAGCAGGACGGTCCGGCGCGCGGCGACGGCGGTGCGGCAGGCGCGGGCGAGGTCCGACAGCGCGGTGCCCGGGCCGTGGATCCGCTCCGGGACGGCCCCGACCGCCTGCGCCAGCGCCGCCTGGTCGATCCGGAAGTTGGACCGGACGGCCGACGCGGCGACCTCGCCGGTCAGCACCAGCAGCGGCGTGCGGCTCTTGGCGGCCTCGGCGATGCCGGTGAGCGCGTTGGTCAGGCCCGGGCCCTGGTGGACGGTGAGCACGCCGAGGCCGCCGCCGACCCGCGCGTAGGCGTCGGCCATCGTGGCCGCGCCGCCCTCGTGCCGGGCCGCGACGTACCGGGCGCCGCCCTCGACCAGCGCGTTGGTGACCTCGAAGTTGCCGCTGCCGACGACGCCGAACACCGTGCGCGCGCCGAGCCGGGCCAGCGCCCGCCCGACCGCGTGCGCGACGTTCACCGGTCGACCAGCGCCAGCACCCGGCACGGGCTCCCGGATCCGCCGGCGATCGGCAGCGGCGCGGCGACCAGCACCGCGCCGCGCGCCGGGAGCCGGGCCAGGTTCCGCAGCTGGGTGAGGCCGTACTTACCCGCGCCGAGGAAGTGCGAGTGGCACGGGAACGGCGGGTCGAAGCCGTGCGCGGCGCCGGCGTCGGTGCCGACCGTCTCCACGCCGAGGCCGAGGACCGGGGTCTCCTCGGCGAGCCAGCGCGCGCAGTCGGTGGACAGGCCCGGCCACACGCCGCCGTTGAGGAACGCGTCAGGGTCGTCGGAGCGCGCGTCCCAGCCCGTCCGGTACAGCAGCCAGCCGCCGCCGGGCAGCGGGCCGTGCGCCTTCTCCCACTCGCGGACGTGGTCGATCTGCAGCAGGAACCCGGGGTCGTCCGCGGCCTGCGCGGAGGCGTCGAGGACGGCGGCGGGCGCGATCAGGCGGCGCGGGTCGACCTGCGCGACGTCCTCGCCGTCCCGTCCGGTGGCCCAGTGCACGGGCGCGTCGAAGTGGGTGCCGACGTGCTCGCCGGTGACGATGTCGTTCCAGTACCAGGCCGGGCCGCGCTCGTCGTACCGGCTGATCTCGCGCAGCGTGAACGGGACGGTGTTGGCGAACGGCTCGGGGAGCTGGAGGATCGGAGTCCGCTCCGACAGCGGCGCGGTCAGGTCCACCACGTCCAGCGAGCCGTCCGCGACGGCGCCGGCGAGGGCGGCGGCGAGGGCCCCTGCGGGGAACGCGGACTCGGTCACGGCGGCCTCCCATCCCGAGGGATGTCCGGAACGTCCGGATCTCCCCGAACGTAACCGGACCGCTGCGCCTTGAAAAGGCGCGGCGGGGGCCCGTCGGGACTACCCGATATGCCGGGCGAGGCTGCCCTCCAGCAGCGCCAGCAGCTCGGCCAGCGCGGACGCCAGCTCGGCGTTGCGGTCGGCGCTCAGGCCGTCCAGCAGGGCCCGCTCGTAGGCGACCTGCTCCGCCAGCAGGCCGTCCATCAGCGCGTGGCCGTCCTCGGTCAGGGACACGTGCTGGACGCGCCGGTCGCGCTCGTCCGCGCGGCGCTCGACCAGCCCGCGGTCCGTCAGCGCGCGCAGCCGCTTGGTGACCGCCGCGCCGGACGCGAACGTCTCGCGCGCCAGCCGCGTCGGCGTCACGCCCGGTCCGAGCCGGTACAGCGCGGTGAGCGTGTCGTACTCGGGACGCGCCAGGCCGGCGCGGCTGAGCGGCGCGTCGGCGGCGTGCTGCAGCAGCGCCGCGCACCGGTTCACCCGTCCGATCACGGCCATCGGCGTGGTGTCCAGATCGGGCCGCAGCTCCCGCCACTGCCGCAGCACCTCGGCCATCACGTCCTGCACGGGACGCGCCGCCTGCACGGGACGCGCCGGTTGCACAGGACGCGCCGGTTGCACAGGACGCGCCTCCGCCTCGTCCTCCCCCATCAGGCGACCTCCCTCTCGGCCTGCAACGGCACGGCAAGCGCGGCCAGCGCGCGACGGCCGTCCTGGAGCGCCCGTTCGACGCGTTCGGCAGGCGCGGATCTCAGCCACCACTCGCCTTCAGCGACATGCACGGCCTCGCCGAGCTCGGCCAGCGCGTGCGCAACCCGGTCATGCAGCGCCGCGACCACCGCGTGCTGCGCATCGGCGAGCGCCTGCTCGGCGCGGGCCAGGGCGAGGGCATCCGCTTCGGCGACGGCGACGTCCAGGCGGGTCAGGGCGCGGTGGACGCGGCCGGCGGCGCGGCGGTTGGTGATGAGGACGCAGCCGAGCAGGCCGACGGCGGCGCCGGCGCAGGTGTCCAGCCAGCGCTGGCCGACCAGCTCGTGCGGCGGCCGGTGCCCGGCGAACTCGACCATGCTCAGCGCCATCGGCGTGACGAACAGCGAGCCGAGCCAGTAGTTGCGGGCCATGGTCGCCTCCGCGCCGAACTGCGCGGCGAGCGCGACCAGGACCAGGGCGACCGGGCCCAGCCCGATCACCGGCAGCAGCGCGGTGAACAGCGCCAGGCCGAGCAGGTTGCCGAGGATCCGCTGGAGCGCGCGGCGCCAGGTCAGCTCCAGGTTCGCCTGGAAGATCGCGGCGGCGGTGACGATCGCCCAGTAGGGACGTCCGACGCCGAGCAGCATGGTCAGCCAGCCCGCGGCGGCGGCGCTGGCGCCCACGCGCGTCGCGACCGGCAGCAGCGGCGAGCCCGGGCGCAGCGCGGCGAGGACGGCGCGCATCCCGCGCGGGTGGACGGCCTCCTGGACGACGGCGAGGCGGCGCGTCCGGTCCCGGCGGACGAGCGCGGGCGCCATGCACACCAGCCAGGCGATCACCGCGCCGGCCAGGGCGAGCGCGAGGTGGAACGGCACGTCGGCGAGCCGCTGCGGGACGAACGCGCAGCTCGCCGCGACGAAGGTGAAGATCACGTTGGCGGGCGGGCCGATCCGGGTGGCGTCGCAGACCAGCTTGTGCGCGGCGGCGAGCAGCGCGGCGACCGCGACCCGGATCGCGACGTCCCCGGTCAGCGCCGCGGTGCCGAGCGCGACGGCCAGGCTCGCCAGCATCAGCAGCGCGACGCGGGCGAGGGTGCGGGCGCGGGCGGCGTAGGGCCGGTTGTGGGCATACAGCGCGACCAGCGACCCGGCGGAGGTGTAGAGCGCGAGGTGCAGGCGTCCGGACGCGAGCAGCACCGCGTACGGGATCGCCGAGGCGACCACCACGCTCGACGCCGCCCGGAACCAGGTGTCGGAGCCGCGTCCCAGCCGCAGCACCCCGCGCACCGGCAGCGGACGCACCAGCGCTCCGGCTCCCTCGGCCACGATCCTCCTCGGTACTTCACAAGTATTTCACTCGTAAAATATCATACGGAGCGCGGGCGGGTGGATTAGGCTTACCTAACAAAAACTTTCGGAGGGCGTATGGCAACCGAACCAAGGGCGGCGGAGCGCGAGCGCAGGGGCGGCGGCCGGACCGTGCATCGAGGGGTCGTGCTGCGCACCGAGCGGCTCACTCCGCACATGGTCCGGGTCGTCCTCGGCGGGGACGGGCTGGCCGCGTTCGACGCGGGCGAGTACACCGACCACTACGTCAAGCTGCTGTTCGGACGGCCTGGGGTGACCTACCCCGAGCCGTTCGACATCGAGCGGATCCGCGCGGAGTTCCCGCGCGAGCAGTGGCCGACCACGCGCACCTACACCGTGCGCGCGTGGGACCCGGCGGCCCGCGAGCTCTCGATCGACTTCGTCGTGCACGGCGACGAGGGCCTCGCCGGGCCCTGGGCCGAGGCCGCCCGGCCGGGCGACGAGATGTTCTTCATGGGCCCGGGCGGCAAGTACGCGCCCGTCCAGGAGGCCGACTGGTACCTGTTCGCCGGGGACGAGAGCTCCCTGCCGGCGATCGCGGCGGGGCTGGAGCGCGTCCCGTCCGGCGCGCCCGCCTTCGCGTTCATCGAGGTCGCGGACGCCGCCGAGGAGCAGGAGCTGCCCTCCCCCGGCGACGCCAAGATCGTCTGGCTGCACCGCGGCGACCGCCCGGTCGGCGCGGCGCTGGTCGAGGCCGTCCGCGGCCTGGAGCTGCCGGACGGCCGCGTCCAGGCGTTCGTCCACGGCGAGGCCGGGTTCGTCAAGGAGCTGCGGCGCTACCTGCGGGTCGAGCGGACGCTCCCGATGGACCTGATCTCGATCTCCGGCTACTGGCGCGTCGGCCGCGACGAGGACGGCTGGCAGGCCGGCAAGCGCGCCTGGAACCAGCAGGTCGAGCAGGAAGAGGACGCCGCCCTCTCCTCCTGACCCGTCCCCGGCCGCACCGGCCCTCGCGCGCGGGGGCCGGGCGGACGATCCAAGGAGGCGGACGCTCTCAGGCGTCCGCCTCGGCCCAGGGGCCGTCCCGGCTCAGGAACCCGCCCGGCTCAGGCGTCCGCCTCAGCTCAGGAATCCAACCGGCTCAGTGGGCCCGTCCCGACTCAGAAATCCGCGCGGCTCAGGGGGCCGTACCGGTTCAGGAGGCGGCCTCGGTCTCCTGGTCGTCGGGGGTCTCGTCGTCGGCGAAGCCGGGCAGCCAGCGCAGCGCCTCGTCCCGGAACCGGCCCTCGGCCTCCAGCTGGCACAGCACGCCGCCGCAGCCCGCCATCGCCCGCCACACCGCCAGGTACTGCGGCGGCATGCGCAGCTGGCGGGCGATGCTGCCCGGACGCATGTCCGTGGCCATCGCCAGGCTCCGGGTGGTCTCGCGGCGCAGCCACTCGCGGGTGTACTGGAAGGTCTCCTGGGTGAACGGCGTGGCGTGCGGGACGACCAGGTCGGCGAACTGCTCGGGGTCCACCACCGCGTCCGGGGCGAGGAAGCCCTCCTCGACGGCGCTGTCGACCATCTCCCCGGGGTCGCCGCCGGTGCCGATCCGCATCATCCGGCCGAGCGACCACAGCAGCTCGTCGGAGACCTGCGCGGCGCCGCCGAAGTCCATCACGCCGAGCCGGCCGTCCTCCAGCAGGCGGAAGTTGCCCGGGTGCGGGTCGATGTGGATCATCCCGCAGCGGGACGGCCCGGACAGCAGGAACCGGAACAGCAGCAGCCCGGCCCGGTCGCGCTCCTCCTTGCTGCCCTCGGCGATGACCCGGGACAGCGGCGTGCCCTCCAGCCACTCGGTGACCAGCACGTTCCCCGACTGCGCCACGACCGCGGGCACGACGAAGTCGGGATCGCCGGCGTAGGCGTCGTGGAAGGCGGTCTGCGCGCGGGCCTCGTCGACGTAGTCCAGCTCCTTCTCCAGCCGCCGCCGCAGGTCGGCGATCACCGGCTTGGCCTCCACCCCCGGGAACAGGGGGTTGATCAGGCGGCTGAGCCGGGAGATCTGGTTGAAGTCGCTCATCAGCGCCGCGCCCGCGCCGGGGTACTGCACCTTGACCGCGACGGTCCGGCCGTCCGCCCAGACGGCCTTGTGCACCTGGCCGATCGAGGCGGCGGCCGCGGGCCGGTCCTCGAACGAGGCGAACCGGTCCCGCCAGTCCGGGCCGAGGCCCTCGGCCAGCACCTTGTGCGTGGTGGCGGCGGGCATCGGCGGGGCGGCCTCCTGCAGCCGGGTCAGGCTCGCGCGGAACGGCGCGGCCAGCTCCTCCGGCAGCCCCGCCTCGAAGATCGACAGCAGCTGGCCGACCTTCATCGCGCCGCCCTTGAGCTCGCCGAGCACCGCGAACAGCTGCTCGGCGGTGCGCCGCTGGACCTCCAGCGCGACCGCCTCGGCGGGCTTGCCCAGCGTCCGCTTGCCCAGGCCGAGCGCGGTGCGGCCGGCGAAGCCGAGCGGCAGGCTCGCCAGCTTGGCGGTGCGGGTGACCGCACGCCGGGGGATGTCGCTCACGTCGCGGACCGTCCTCACTCCCGATGTCCCGGTACGCCGGGGGGCGAATGGCAACCAATCACCATCTTTCCCTCCGTACGCCGCAACCGTCATACCTGCCGCCGAGATCGCCGCCACACCGCGACACCAACGTCACCGGACGGCGTCCCGGACGCAGCTCCCGCGCGGCCGCCAGCCGCGCCCCGGGCGCTCTCGGCGGACGAGTCCGGGCGGGCTCGGCAGACGGGGGCCCGGGCGGGCTCGGGGGGCGGGCCGGGCGGGCTCGACGGGCTCGCCGGGCGGGCTCGGCGGGCGGGCTCGGCGGCGGGGGTCAGCGGGTCGGTCTGACCAGGGGGAAGGCGATCGTCTCGCGGATCGAGCGGCCGGTGAGCGCGATCAGCAGCCGGTCGACGCCCATGCCCATGCCGCCCGCCGGGGGCATGCCGTACTCCAGGGCGCGCAGGAAGTCCTCGTCCAGCTCCATCGCCTCGGGGTCGCCGCCGGCGGCCAGCAGCGACTGCTCGGTGAGCCGCTCGCGCTGCAGGATCGGGTCGATCAGCTCGGAGTAGGCGGTGCCGAGCTCCATGCCGAAGACGATCAGGTCCCACTTCTCGGCGAGCCGCGGGTCCTTGCGGTGCGGGCGGGTCAGCGGGGACGTCTCGGCCGGGAAGTCGCGGACGAAGGTCGGGGTGCTCAGGTCGTCCTCGACCAGCGCCTCGTACAGCTCCTGGACGATCCGCCCCTGCCCCCACTCGGGGTCGACCTCGATGCCGGCCCGGGCCGCGTGCCGGGCCGCGACCGGACGCGGCGTCTCGGTGGTGATCTCCTCGCCGAGCGCCCGGGACACCGAGCCGTAGACGGTGATCTGGTTCCACGGGCCGGCGAGGTCGTGCTCCACGCCGTCCCGGACGACCACGGTGGTGCCGAGCGCGGCGCGGGTGCCCGCCAGCACCAGCTCGCGGGTCAGCTCGGCCATCGTGTCGTAGTCGCCGTAGGGCTGGTAGGCCTCCAGCATGGTGAACTCGGGGTTGTGGGTGGCGTCCACGCCCTCGTTGCGGAAGTCGCGGCCCATCTCGAAGACCTTGCCGAGGCCGCCGACCAGGAGCCGCTTGAGGTACAGCTCGGGTGCGATCCGCAGGTACAGCCGCATGTTGTAGGCGTTGATGCGGGTGGTGAACGGCCGGGCCGTCGCGCCGCCGTGGATCGGCTGCAAGATCGGCGTCTCGACCTCCAGGTAGCCGCGCTCGCGCAGCACGTCCCGGACGGCGGCCACCGCGTCGCCGCGCATCCGCAGCATCTTCCGCGACTCGTCGTTGACGATCAGGTCGACGGCCTTGTGCCGGACGCGGGCCTCGGGGTCGGCGAGCCCGGCGCGCTTGTCGGGCAGCGGGTGCAGGCACTTGGCGGTGAGCTTCCACTCCGAGGCCAGCACCGACAGCTCGCCGGTCCGGGAGGTGACCACCTCGCCGGCGATGCCGACCTGGTCGCCCAGGTCGATCATGGTCTTCCACTGGCGCAGCGCGCCGCGGCCGAGGACGTGCGCGGCGAGCATGACCTGGATGTCGCCCGACTCGTCCCGCAGCGTCGCGAACACCAGGCCGCCGTGGTCGCGTTCGAGCATGATCCGCCCGGCGATCGCGGCGGTGTGCCCGGAGCGGGTGTCGGGCGCCAGGTCGCCGTACTGCGCGCGGACGCCGGCGGCCACGTCGGTGCGGTCGAAGCCGAGCGGGTAGGGCTCGACGCCCGCCGCCTCGATCCGGCCGAGCTTGTCGTGCCGGACGCGCTCCTGCTCCGACAGCCGGCGGCGCGGGGCCCGGTCGGCGTCGGCGGCCTCCTCCAGCGCCTTGATCCGGGCGACCAGCTCGGGCGTCGGGACGGCGTTGGCGGCGCGGTCCAGCCGGTGCCGGCCGAGCGTCGGCAGGAACCCCTCGGCACGGGCGTAGCCGATGCCGAGCCGGATCAGGCCGCCCGCGCCGGAGCTGAAGCAGACGTACCGCGGCACCCACTCGGGGTGGTACTTGGCGTTGGCCAGGTACAGCGACTCCAGCTGCCAGAACCGGGACGCGAACGACAGCACCCGGTAGGCGGCGCGGACCAGCGGCCCGGCGCCGATCTGCGAGCCGCGCTCGAACACCGAGCGCAGCATCGCGAAGTTCAGCGAGATCCGGGCGGCGCCGACCGACCCGGCCTTCTCCACCAGCCGGACGACCATGAACTCGTTCAGCCCGTTCTCGGCGGCCCGGTCGCGGCGCATCAGGTCCAGCGACAGGCCCGTCCGCCCCCACGGGACGAACGACAGCAGGCCGCGCAGCCGGCCCTCGGAGTCGAACGCCTCGACCATCACGCAGTCGCCGTCGGACGGGTCGCCGAGCCGGCCGAGCGCCATGGAGAAGCCGCGCTCGGTCTCGCCCTCGCGCCACTGGTCGGCGCGCTGGACGATGCCCGCCATCTCGGCCGGGGAGATCTGCGAGTGGCGGCGGATGCGGACGGTGTACCCGGCCCGCTCCACCCGCCGGACGGCCTGCCGGACCTGCCGCATCTCCCGGCCGTCCAGGTTGAACTCGTGCACGTCGATGATCGCCTCGTCGCCGAGCTCCAGCACGCTCAGCCCGTGCCGGCGGTACTCCACGGCGGCGCGCTCGCCGACGCTGACCGCGCCGGGCGTCCAGGCGTGCCGGCGGCACTCGGCCAGCCACTCCTGGATGGCCGGGCCCCAGGCCTCGGGGTCGCCGATCGGGTCGCCGGAGGCCAGGCAGACCGAGCCCTGCGCGCGGTAGGCGATGCCCGCGCGCCCGTTCGGCGCGACGATGAAGTCCTTGTCGCGGCGCAGCGCGAAGTAGCCGAGGGAGTCCTCGTCGCCGTAGCGCAGCAGCAGCTCGCGGGCGCGCAGCTCCTCGCCGGGGCTGAGCACCGCCTCGCCGCGCGAGGGCCGGAACAGCGCCCACACGGTCGCGACGAGCAGCCCGCTGCCGAGGACGCCGAGGATCAGGTCGACCCAGCCGGGGACGTCCACGTCCAGGGTGTGGCCGGTGACCCGCGCGCCGAGGACGGTCTGCAGCGCCGCGTACAGCGGCTGGGTGAGGAACCCGCCCTTGCCGTTGCGGTCGGTCAGGTGCACCAGCAGCGTGCCGATCACCCCGCTGACCAGCACCATCGCGACGCCGACCCGCCAGGCCAGGCGGATGTTCGCGCGGTCGGGCAGGGCGGTGAACTCGTGCCGGGTGGCGAACACCAGCACCAGCGCGAACGCGTAGCAGACCGGGGCGATGTAGTCGCCGGTGCCGAGCTGGACGTCGGGGTCGGGTGCGATGGTGAACACGATCGCGACGGTGAGGTAGAGCAGGAAGAACAGGCCTAGCAGCACCAGCGTGATGCGCCAGGCCGACTTCTTGCGCCGCCGGACCCCGGTGGACAGCAGGAGCAGCAGCAGGCCCCAGGTCATGCTGGGCAGCCAGCTGAAGTAGCCGATCCAGCGCAGCAGCCAGATCGCGTCCAGGTCCTCGATGATGCCGGCGGACAGCCAGGTCAGGATCGAGACGACACCCGACAGCGCCAGATACCACGACAAAACCGTCGGAACAGCCTGGATCACAGTTCTGGCGCGCACTCGTCCCCCGACACGATCATCCGCCTGCGGCCCTCCCGACGGGCCTTCGGGTCAGCGTACCGGTGCCGCCGCGGGGACCGTCCGCAGGCCCGGGGGCCGTGCCGGGCGCGCCGTCCGGTACAGCGGACGCAGCGCCACCAGCGCGATCGCCAGCAGGACCGAAACCACGATCCCGTCCAGCCAGTAGTGGTTGGCGGTGCTCACCACCACCAGGACGGTGAGGACGGGATGGGCCAGCCACAGCCAGCGCCAGCGGGTCCGGCACGCGACGATCAGCCCGACCGCCACGATGATCGCCCAGCCGATGTGCAGCGAGGGCATCGCGGCGTACTGGTTGGCGACGGTGTCGGTCTGCGGCGCGCCGTACACCGACGGCCCGTACTTGCTGCCGGTGTCGACCAGGCCGGTGAAGGTGAGCATGCGCGGCGGGGCGAGCGGGACGGTCAGGTGCAGGGCAAGCCCGGCGGCGGTCAGCGCGACGACCACCCAGCGCACCCACCGGTAGTAGGCCGGGCGGCGCAGGTACATGAACAGCAGGAACGCGGCCGTGGCCGGGAAGTGTACATAGGCGTAGTAGCAGTTCGCCAGGCGGACCAGCGTCTCGCTGTGCAGCAGGCCGTGCTGGACGGTCACCTCGCTGGGCAGGTGCAGCCAGCGTTCGAGGTCCCAGACGTCGCGGGCGTTGCGGAACGCCTCGTCCACTCGTCCGCTGGCCGCCAGGCGCCCCATCTTGTAGATACCGAACAGCACCGCGATCAGCAGCAACTCCCGAACCGGCCGCGGCCGCCTCGCGGGCGCCTTCCGCTGAGCATTCTCCGCACCGCCCGCCGCTCTGACGGACGGCCCAGCCACCTCGGCGGACGGCCCGGTCACCTCAACGCTCGGATCGGACACCTCGGCAGACGGCCCTGCCGGGCTGGCGGACGGCCCGGTCACCTCAACGGTCGGATTGGACGCCTCGGCAGACGGGCCGGTCACTTCGGCGCTCGGGGCGGTCGCCACAGCGGTCGGGGCGAACTGGTCGGCGGTCTGGTCGGTCGCCTCGGCGGACGTGTCAGCGGACGGGTCGGTGCTGTCGGCCTGCGAGGGCTCCGCGGCGGGTGCGGTCTGGTCGCGCGGTGAGGGGGCGCGCCACCAGGCCGGCTGCTGGAGAAGGTTCATTCCCGGATTCCTTGGGGGGTGGGGCGATGGAGGTTCGAGGGAGGCGGGAGCCGCCGTCCCGCCCCGGCACCCCGGGGCGACGGAGTGCGGAGGCGGGACGGCGGCCCGCGATCATCCGGTGGACGGCGGTCCAGCGGCTCCGGAGGTGTCGCCGAAGCCGGCCCCGACCGCCTCGCGCGGCCGGTCGGACGGCGCGTCCGGCTGCACGTCGGACGGCGCGTCCTCCAGCAGGTGGCGGAGCTTCTCGCCCTCGACGTCCACGTTGGGCAGGACGCGGGCGAGCCAGCGCGGCAGCCACCAGGCGGCCTTGCCGAACAGCGCCATCACGGCGGGCACCACGGTCATCCGGACCACGAAGGCGTCGAAGAACACCCCGGCGGCCAGCGCGAACCCCATCAGCTTGATCATCGACTGGTCGTTGCTGATGAACCCGGCGAACACCGCCATCATGATCACCGCGGCGGCGGCGACCACCCGGGCGCCGTGCCGGAACCCGGCGACCACCGCGTCGGTGGGCGCCGCGCCGTGCACGTACTCCTCGCGCATCCGGGTGACCAGGAAGACCTGGTAGTCCATGGCCAGGCCGAACACCACGCCGATCATGAAGATCGGCATCAGGCTCATGATCGGCCCGGTCGTGTCCACGCCGATCAGCGAGGCGCCCCAGCCCCAGCCCTTCTGGAACACCGCGACCACCACGCCGAACGTTGCCGCGACGGTGAGCAGGAAGCCCAGGGTCGCCTTCAGCGGCACCAGGACCGACCGGAACACCAGCATGAGCAGGATGAACGCCAGCCCGACGACGAGCGCGAGGTAGATCGGGAGCGCGCCCGCGAGCTTCGCCGAGATGTCGATGCCGATCGCGGTCTGGCCCGTGACCATGGCCTCGGCGCCGGTCTGCGCCTTCAGCGCGTCGCTCTTGTCGCGGATGGCCGAGACCAGGTCCTCGGTCTGCTTGGTGCTGGGGCCGCTCTTGGGCACCACGGTCAGCAGCGCGGTGTCGCGGGCCTGGTTCGGCACCGGCGGGGTGACGGCCGCGACGTCCGGCATGCCCTTGAGCTGCCCGGACAGCCGTCCGGCGGCCTGGGTGACGTCGCCGGAGCCGTGCACGACGACCATCAGCGGGCCGTTGAAGCCGGGGCCGAAGCCCTCGGAGACCATGTCGTAGGCCTTGTGCTGGGTGCTGCTCGCCGCGGACGCCTCCTCGCCCGGCATGCCGAGCCGCAGCCCGAGCGCCGGGAGGGCGAGCGCCCCGAGGCCGACGACCGAGACCAGCAGCACCGCCAGCGGGCGGCGGACGACGAACCGCGCCCACCGCTCCCCCGCCGCGGCGCGGCCGGGCTTGGGTCCGCCGCGCAGGCCGGGGATCCGGCCGCCGAGCACCGACCGTCCGGCGAAGCCGAGCAGCGCGGGCAGCAGGACGAGCGCGATCAGCACCGCGACGACGACCGCGAACCCGGCCGCGATCCCCATCTCGGTGAGCACGGGGATGCCGACGACGCTCAGGCCGACCAGCGCGATCACCACGGTCAGGCCCGCGAAGACCACGGCCGACCCGGCGGTGCCGACGGCGCGCCCGGCCGCCTCCTCGCCGGACCTGCCCTCGGCCAGCTCGTGCCGGT
Organism: Actinomadura rupiterrae; assembly: GCF_024172125.1. Lineage (GTDB taxonomy): Bacteria > Actinomycetota > Actinomycetes > Streptosporangiales > Streptosporangiaceae > Spirillospora > Spirillospora rupiterrae. The sequence goes on along the minus strand of NZ_JAMZEA010000011.1, from coordinate 182,794 downwards.
ACCGGGAGGTGATGAACAGGGCGTAGTCGATGGCGACGGCCAGGCCGAGCATGAGCGCGAGCGTGGAGGTGGTCGAGCTCATGTCCACGAAGCCGGTCGCGGCGGTGATGCCCGCCATCGCGATCGCCACGCCGAGGATCGCGTTCAGCAGCGGCAGCCCGGCGGCGACCAGCGAGCCCAGCGTGATCAGCAGGACCACGGCGGCGATCGCCAGCCCGATCAGCTCGGACGCGCCCTGCTCGGGCATCCCCTGGGTGGCGCTGCCGCCCATCTCGACGGTCAGGCCGGCGTCGCGTCCGCTCTTGGCGACGGCGTCCAGCGCGTCGCGGGAGGACTGCTTCACGTCCACCGGGGTGACCTTGTAGGTGACCTGGGTGAGGGCCGTGCGCTGGTCCTGCGAGAGGGCCTTGGCCTGGTAGGGGTCCACCACGGACCCGACCTGCGGCGCGGTCCGCAGCTTGCCGACGACCTGCTCGACGGCGGCCCTGCTCTGCGGCTCGGCCAGGGTGTGGCCGGCCGGGGCGCGGATCACCACGCGCGCGGTCGCGCCGTCCGCCGACGCCTGCGGCATCTTGTCCTTGAGCAGGTCGATGGCCCGCTGGGCCTCGGTGCCCGGGATGGAGAAGTCGTTGGACGTCGGTCCGTGGAGCGTTCCAGCGCCGACCCCGAACAGGACCAGCAGCCCCACCCAGAGCAGGGCGACGAGTCCACGCCGTCGGTAGGAGAACCGGCCGAGCCGGTAGAGGAAGGTTGCCAAGAGAACAGATCCCATTCGGATGCCGGGCACGCCGAGGGCGCGCCGGAGTCGCGGACGGTGCACGGACAGGCCTCACGACGGGCTGGTCGCGCGGCTCTCAGGGGTGGATCCGCCGAAAGGGGGTGTCCGGCCGGGGCAAGGCGGCGCGCCCCGGCCGGAAGCGTTTCATCCGGACGGGTCGGCCGAGCCCACCGCGCCCGACACGCCCCCGGACGAACCAGGCGCCACCGAACCAGCCGCAGATAGTTCCGAAGCAGACGATTCAGTCCCGGACGAATCAGTCCCCGACGAACCGGATGCCGCCGGAGCGGGTGCCGCCGGACCAGCCGAGGAAGGTTCCATGGCCGGCCCGGCGGCCATGGAAGGTTCTGAAGCAGACGATTTGCTCCCGGACGAAATAGTCCCGAACGGAACGGTCCCAGACGGAACGGTTCCGGGCTGATCGGATGCCGTTGGGACGGGGAGGCCGGCGCGGAACTGCGCGAGGGCGGAGTCGATCAGCTCGGGCAGGGTGGCGTCGGTGCGGCCGTCCACCCAGAGCTCGACGACGACGCGCATGGTCATACCGGTAACGCCCGCGACCAGGTGGGGATACAGGTCGCGTTCGGGGTCGGTGCCGGTGCGGGCGGCGAACACGGCCGCCGCCTCGCGCTGCATCTCGCCGAGACCGCACAGCTGGGAGGCGACCAGCGCCGGGTCGGCCTTGACGATCCGCATCAGCGCGATCATCTCCTCGAACCGCTCGCCCGGCACGAGCACCTCGTGCAGGACGGTGCGGACCGAGTCCCAGACCGGCTCGTCGGCGGGCCGCTCGGCGAGCCGGGCGAGCAGCGCCCGCGCCCCGTCGGTCAGCGGGGCGACGATCGCCTCCTCCTTGCCGGGGAAGTAGTTGTGGAAGGTGCGCGTCGACACGCCCGCCGCGGCGGCGATCGCGTCGACGGTGACGCCCTCCACGCCGTGCTGGATCGCCAGCCGCATCGCGGCGCGGCTGAGCGCGTCGCGGGTCGCGGCCTTCTTGCGCTCGCGCAGGCCCATTTCCACCGTCATACCCACGACTCTAGACAATGCTTGCAGGCCGTGCAAAATTACAGAAGCTGAAATCTTGCGTGATGTGCAGCACAGCGCCCCGGAGCGGGCGGGTCAGAAGGTGACCGGCGGGCTCTCCTTCCCCGTCCCCTCGTAGATCCCCTGGTACATCCAGCCCGCCAGCGTCCGGTAGCTCCCGCGCGGCGGGGTCGCCGACATCTGGAACGTGCAGGTCAGCGACGTGCAGACCGGCGAGACCCAACGTCCGGCGTTGGTCTGGTCGAGAGTCTTCAGCACCAGCACCACCTGAACGTGGTTGCTCGCGATCAACTTCGGGTCGTCGCGGGACGCGACCGGGTCCATGGTCGCGCGCAGCAGCACCGAATGCCCGTCCGTGCGGATGCAGGCGGTGAGGTAGTGGCCGCGAGCGTCGGCGGCCGAGCGCGGGCCGCACGCCCAGTCGGTGGCCTTGGGCGCGTCCGCGCCCGGTGCCGACTGGGACGGCGACGCCCCGGGAGACTTGCCCGGCGACGCCGACCCCGACCCGGACGCCGAGGGCGACGCACCCGGCGACTTGCCCTTGCCGGACGGCGTGGCCGCCCCGCTCTTCACCCCGACCGCGAGCTTCCCGCTGGACGCCTCGCCCGCCGCCTTGACCTGGTCGTCCTTCGTCCCACCGCCCCCACCGGTAAGCGCAAGCGTCACGCCAACGCCCACCGCAGCCGCCACCACGGCCGCCCCCGCGCCAATCAGAACGCCACGCCGCCGCCCGCTACCTCGCTTGCCCACAGCAAGCGTCCCACCCAACGTGTCACCAACCCCGGACCGTCCACCCACCCCGCCAGGCCCCTGCTGCGGATTCACGGCAGTCGGCATCGACGGCTGACTCACCGCCGCCGCCCCCGCCGCACCACCACCCACACCAAACGCACCGTGCGCCCCGTCCACACCGCCAGCGCTGCTCAAGCCGCCAGCACCGTTCGGGCCGAACGCGCCGTGCGCGCCGCCCAGGCCGCCCGCACCGCCTGTGCCGAACGCACCGCGCGCACCGCCCACACTGCTCGGGCCACCAGCACCCCTCGGGCCGAACTCGCCGTGCGCAGCGCCCAGGCCGCCCCCGCCTGTGCCGAACGCGCCGCCCGGGCCGGACGCGCCGTGCGCACCGCTCAGGCCGGACGCGCCGCCCGCGCCGTTCGGGCCGGCTGCACTGCCCGTACCGCCCGGGCCGGACGCGCCGTGCGCGCCGCCCGTGGCGCTCGGGCCGTTTGCACTGTCCGGGACGCCTGGGTCGAATGCACCGCCTGTACCGCTCGGGCCGAATGCGCTGTGCGCCCCGGACACACCGTGTGCGCCGGACGTTGGAGATACGCCTTGTGTTCCGGATGGCCCAGGCATGCCATGTGCTCCGGACATGTTGGGCGCGCCCAGCGTCCCGGGCGGGGAGGTGGGGTTGCGGGCGGGGGAGTTGGGGGGGACGGTGATGGCGAAGCGGCCGGTGTAGGTGGACTCGGCGTAGGCGAGCAGGCGGCGGCCCAGGTCGTAGGCGCCGATGCGGGCCATCGGCTGCTTGGCGAGGCTCTGCTCGATCAGCGTCCAGAGCTCGGCGGGCAGGTCCGGGAGCGGCGGCGGCGCGACGTGCAGGTGCTCGTGCATGACCGCCGAGATGCTGTTGCCGGCGAACGGCTGGCGTCCGGCGAGCAGCTCGTACAGGGTGACGCCGACCGCGTAGACGTCGGCGGCGGGGCCGGGCTCGGCGCCCTCCAGCACCTCGGGCGCCATGTAGCGGGGCGTCCCGACGACGTTCCCGGTGGCGGTCAGCTCGTCGCCGACCGCGATCCGCGCGACGCCGAAGTCGGCCAGCCGCACCGGTGACTCCGGAGTGGTGTGGTCGAGCAGCACGTTGGCGGGCTTGAGGTCGCGGTGGACCAATCCCGCCTCGTGCACGGCGACCAGCGCGGCGCAGACCTGCCCGACCAGCCAGGCGGCCTCGGCCGGGAGCAGCGCGCCGCCGCGCCGCTTGCGGTAGCCGGCCAGGTCCTCGCCGAGCACCAGGTCCATCACCAGGGCGAGCCGGTCGCCCTCCACCACCAGGTCGTGCACCGTCACCACGCCGGCGTGCCGGACCTTCAGCAGCGCCGTGCGCTCCCGGACGAACCGGGTCACCGCGGCCGGGTCGGCGGCCAGCTCGGGCCGCAGCACCTTCACCGCGCGGTCCGCGCCGGACGCGCGGTCCCGGGCCCGCCACACCACGCCCATGCCGCCCTGGCCGATCATGTCGAGCAGCGTGTAGCGGCTGCCGAGCGCCGCCCCGTCCCCGTGCATCCGTGCAACTCCCCCGTCATGAAAGATCACGACATTATGGCGGGGTGGATCACTCCAGCGGGAGTCCGGCGTAGTTCTCGGCGAGTGACGTCGCGGCGGCGGGCGAGGACGCCACGTACTCCAGGTGAGCGCGCTGCACGCGCCGGTCGAACGCGTCCGCGCCGGGGTCGGCGTGCAGGAGCGTGGTCATCCAGTAGGAGAAGTGCTCGGCGCGCCACACCCGGCTGAGGCAGGTGGCCGAGTAGGCGTCCAGCAGCGCGCTTGTACCGGACGTGTACCGCTCGGTCAGAGCGCGCGCCAGGATCGTCACGTCCGACACCGCGAGGTTGAGGCCCTTGGCGCCGGTCGGCGGGACGATGTGCGCGGCGTCCCCGGCGAGGAACAGCCGGTCGTGCCGCATCGGCTCGGCGACGAAGCTGCGCATCGGGGTGACCGACCGGTCGGTGATCGGGCCGGGCTTCAGCTGCCAGCCGTCCGGGGTGCCGAACCGGGTCGCCAGCTCGTCCCAGATGCGCTGGTCGGACCAGTCGGCGAGGTCGGCATCGGTCGCGACCTGGAGGTAGAGGCGGCTGACCGACGGGGAGCGCAGGCTGTGCAGCGCGAAGCCCCGCTCGTGGTGGGCATAGATCAGCTCGTCGGTGGACGGCGCGACGTCGGCGAGGATGCCGAGCCACGCGAACGGGTAGTCGCGGGAGAACGTCCGGACGTCCGGGACCGCGGCGCGGCTGACGCCGTGGAACCCGTCGCATCCGGCAATGTAGTCGGCGTGCAGCTCGTGGGTCGCGCCGTCCTGGCGGAAGGTGACGGTGCCGGTGGACGGGTCGAGCGCGAGCACCTCGGCCTCGAACCGGACGTCGCCGCCGTCGGCGAGGCGCAGCGCGACCAGGTCCTTCACGATCTCGGTCTGCGCGTAGATCGTGACGGTCCGGCCGGTGAGGTCGGTGATGGGGATCCGGTGCCCGGTCCCGTCGAAGCGCAGCTCGATACCGTGGTGCACCAGGCCCTCGCGGTCCAGCCGCGCGCCCGCGCCGCTGCCGCGCAGCACGTCGGTAGTGTTCTGCTCCAGCATGCCGGCGCGCTGCCGGCGCTCGACGTAGCCGCGGTCGCGGCTCTCCAGCACCACCGACGCGATGCCCTGCCGGTGCAGCAGGTGGGACAGCAGCAGACCCGCCGGTCCACCGCCGACGATCGCGACCTGCGTGCGCATGGGATCCTCCTGGGTCAGCCCGCGCCCGGGGTGCGCGGGGATGTGTCGCTGGGGCCGTCCACGCTCGGGGTGCGGGGACGATGTCGCTGGCTCGGTCCGCGCCGGGGGGGGCACGGGGGTGTGTCGCTGGGTCGGTCGCCGCTCGGGGGCGCGGGGGACGGTATGCCGCTGCGTCACTCCGCGTCCAGCCGGCGCGGAGCTGTCACGGCGTCAATCCGCGTCCTGGCGGCGCGGGGCTGCCATGGCGTCAGTCCCCGTCCGGGCGGTGCGGGGGTGTCGTTGCGTCAGTCCGCGTCCAGGCGGTGCGGGGGTCGTTGGTTCAATCCGCGTCCGGGCGGCGCGGGGGCGTGATTGCGTCGGGGCGTGTTCGGAGGGTGCGCGGGGGTCATGGCGTCAGTCCGTGTCGGGGTGGCGTGGGGGGACGATGTCGGAGTCGGAATGCCACTGGACGGCCAGGTCGCGCGACAGGGCCCGGGCCGCCGTCGCCAGGGGTGGCAGCAGCCGGCGCGGGTCGGCGCCGCGGGTGCGGGCCACCAGCGACAGTGCGGCGACCACCACGCCCTCGCGGTCGCGTACGGGCACCCCGACCGAGGACGCGCCGACGGTCATCTCGTCGCGCGTGGTGGAGTAGCCGCGGCGGCGCGTGGCGGCCAGGTCGCGGCGCAGCTCGTCCGGGTCGGTGAGGGTGGCCGGGGTGTGCCGGGTCAGCGGCTCGGCGAGGACGGCCTCGCGCACCTCGGGCGGCGCGTGCGCCAGCAGCACCTTGCCCGCGCCGGTCGCGTGCAGCGGCAGGTCCGCGCCGACTCGCGTGACCACTGGCACCGACCGGCGGCCTCGCAGCCGCTCGACGAACAGCGCCCGTCCGTCGCCCAGCACCGCGAGCTGGACGTTGTCGTGCGTCGCCTCGTACAGGTCCTCCATGTGCGGCAGCGCCAGCTCGCGCAGGCCGCTGACGGCCGGGGCGCGGCTGCCGATCCGCCACAGCCGGGTGCCGATGCGGTAGGTGCCGTCGTCGGGCGTCCGCTCCAGGAACCCGCCCGCCGTCAGCTCGCCGACCAGCCGGTGCCCGGTGGACGGCGGCAGCCCGGCGCGGCGGCAGATCTCGCTCAGCGTGAGCCGGACGTCCCCGGGCGCGAACGCGTCCAGGATCGCCATGACCTTGCCCGCCACCGTCGGCGGCCGCCGCGCCTCCACCGCGCTACTCCGTTCCGTCGAGGTCGGACAGGACGCGCTGCGCGACGGCGAACGCGGAGTTGGCCGCCGGGACGCCGCAGTAGATCGCGGTCTGCAGCAGCACTTCCTTGATCTCGTCGCGGGTGAGGCCGTTGCGCAGCGCGGCGCGCACGTGCATGGCCAGCTCGTCGTGGTGGCCGCCCGCGACCATCGCCGTCAGGGTGATGCAACTGCGGGTCTTGCGGTCCAGGCCCGGACGCGACCAGATCTCGCCCCAGGCGTAGCGCGTGATGAGGTCCTGGAAGTCGGACGTGAAGTCGGTGGTGCGCGCGACGGCCCGGTCCACGTGCGCGTCGCCAAGAACCTCCCGACGCGTCCGCATCCCCTCGCCGTACCTCTCCTCGTCAGTCCAAGCCCGCCCAACGCGCGCTGCGCCAGCCCCCGGTTGCTCAACACGCGGCTCGCCAGCCCCCGGCCGCCCAACGCGCGCCTCGCCAGCCCCCGGCCGCCCGGCGCGCGCCTCGCCAGCCCCCGGCCGCTCAACGCGCGGCTCGCCAGGCCCCGGTTGCTCCGCGCGCGGGTCGCTGGTTCCGGGCTGGTCGATGCGCTGCTCGTCGGTTGCGGGCTGCTCGTTGGTTGGAGGCTGCTGGGCACGCGAATCGTCGGTCCCACGCCGCGCGGCGGGCGCATCGATGGTCTGATCGTCGGCGGCGGGCTGCTCGCCGGTCGCTGGACGCTCGGGGCGCGCTGCGATGCGCTCCTCGGCGGCGGGTTCCTCGTCGGGGCGGGGGGTCACGCGGCGGGTCCTTTCCAGGTGCGGGTGAGGTGGTGGATGAGCGCGTCGGTGACCGGTCCCGGCTGTTCGACGTTCGCGAGGTGGCCCGCGTTGCCCACGACCGTGAGCACCGCGTCCGGGATGCGGTCGGCGAGCACGTCGGCGTGCCCGTGCGGAGGTGTCGGTTTGTCCTCTGCGCCCGCCACGACCAGCGTCGGCGCGGTGATGCGTCCCAGCTGCGAGGTGACGTCGAAGTCGGCGAGCGCGTCGCAGCACGCGGCGTAGCCTTCGGGGTCGGCGGACTTGACCATCGCGACGTAGGGTTCGGTGTCGGCGAAGAACGGCGTGAACCAGCGGGACGGCGCGGACTCGGCGATTCCCTCGACGCCCTCGCGGCGGACCAGCGCGGCGCGCTCGCGCCACGGCCCTGGATCGCTGAACTTCGGGGACGTACAGATCAGTGCGAGGCTGGCGACGCGTTCGGGGGCGCGCAGCGCGGTCGTCATCGCGATGGCGCCGCCGAGCGAGACGCCCGCGACGGCCGCCTGCGCCGCGCCTACCTGGTCGAGTAGGCCGATCACCGCGTCGGCGAGGTCGTCGATGCCGAATGGGCCGTCCGGGACGGGCGTGCCGCGGTGGCCGGGCAACTCGTAGCGCAGGACGCGCCAGTGCCGGGTGAGCGCGTCGAGCTGCGGGTCCCAGAGCCCGGACGTGGTGCCGAGCGAGGGGCCGAGCACGACCAGCGGCGCGTCCTCGGGACCGTCGAGGCGGTGGACGAGGCTCACGGGCGGTTCTTCCTGTACTGGGTGAGGGCGCGGTCGACGAGGGCGCCCGCCGCGCGGACGTCGGTGTCCAGGTCGCGTCCGTCGAGAACGGCGAGCAGGGCGTCCAGGTGGGCGCGCATGCGGTCGGGACGGACCTCCAGGCCGTCGAGCAGCTCGGCGGTGGTTGCGGCCGCGCCGCCGGTCAGGCGCAGGCACTCGCGGAGCGGCTGCCACTCGGCGTGCCACTCGCCCGCCGGACGCTCGTGCGCGGCGGCCTGCGCGGCCAGCACCACCTGAACCTGCGCGGGGACCTGGAGGGCCGCCGACCGGACGAGGGTGGCGAGCGCGGGGTTGCGCTTGTGCGGCATGGCCGAGGAGCCGCCGCGGCCGGGTCCGGCGGGCTCGGCGACCTCGTCCACCTCGCTCTGCGCGAGCAGCGCCACGTCCGTGGCGATCTTGCCGAGGGCGCCCGTGACCAGTGCGAGCGCGGCGGCGAGGTCGGCAACCGGGGTGCGCCGGGTGTGCCAGGGCAGGACGGTCCGGTCTAGGCCGAGCTCGTCGGCGAACGCGTCGGCGAGGGCCGGGCCGTCCGCGCCGTAGGCGGCGAGCGTGCCGACCGCGCCGCCGAGCTGGACGGGCAGAGGGACCGAGGCCAGCCGGTCGCGGGCGTCCATGCAGCCGAGCAGCCACTGCGCGGCCTTGAGCCCGAACGTCGTCGGGAGCGCCTGCCGGTTGAGCGTGCGGCCCGGCACGGGCGTGTCGCGATATCGCTCGGCGAGCCCGGCGAGCAGGGCGAGGACGCGGTCGAGCGTGCCGACGATCTCCCGGCGGGTGCGGACGGCGACCAGCATGCCCGCGGTGTCCATGATGTCCTGGCTGGTCGCGCCGCGGTGGACGTGCCGTCCGGCGTCCCCGGCCAGTTCTCGCAGGTCGGCGACCAGCGGGACGACCGGGTTGCCCGCGCCGCGCGCCCGCCGGGCCAGCTCGGCGATGTCCGGGCGGGCGAGCCGCGCGGCGGCCGTGATCGCGTCCGCGGCGCGTGCCGGGACGATGCCCAGCCGCGCCTGCGCGCGGGCGAGCGCCGCCTCGGCGTCCAGCAGCGCCCGCAGCCACGCCGCGTCGCCGGTCAGCGCCTCGGCGGGCATCCCGGCGCGGACGGGCGACAGCAGCCCGGCGTCCAGCGGACCCGCTGGGATCCCGTCCGCCGGGCCCGCGACCGGCGCCGTCCCGTCCGGCGGGACCGCGTCGAGCGGCTGATCAGATGCCAAGGAAGACCGTCTCCCGCTCGCCCTGCAGGTGGATATCGAAACGATACGTCCGGTCACTCTCGGCCACCGCGACCAGGGTCGGGCGGCGCTCGGCCGGGACGGCCGCCAGCACCGGGTCGATGCCGTGCGCCGCCGCGTCCTGCGGGAAATACAGCCGGGTCCGGACGGGCTTGAGCAGGCCCCGCGCGAAAACCAGCACGGCAATGTAGGGCGCCCCGGCCCCGGATGTACCAGTCCCAGACGCACCGGCCCCGGCCACGTCAGCCCCGGACGCACCGGCCCCAGACGCGTCAGCCCCGGACGCGTCTGTTCCGGACGCATCGGTGTCGGACGCGTTGGGTCTGATCGCGCCGGGCTTGAGTGTGCGGAAGCGGTACTCGCCGGCCGCGTCGGTGCCGCAGCGGCCGAAGCCGGAGAAGCCGTCGGGGTCGCGGCGCAGGCCGCCCGCGCCGGACGGGATGCGTCCCGCGCCGTCCGCCTGCCAGATCTCTACCAGCGCGTCCGGGATGGGGGCGCCCGCGCCGTCCAGCACACGCCCGCGGATCGTGATCGCGTCCGGATGCCAGCCGGGGACGAGGTCGGGTCCCTCGGCGTAGGGCAGCGCGTGGCCGAAGAACGGCCCGACGGTCTGCGAGGGCGTCGGCGCGAGGTCGGGTGCGGTGGGGGTCATCACGCCTCCATCGGGGTGTCGCCGAGCACGATGTCCCACTGGTAGCCCAGGGCCCACTCCGGCACGGTGGTGTCCAGGTCGAACCGGGACACCAGCCGGTCGCGGTCGCGCTGGTCGGGGATCGACTGCATGATCGGGTCGTGGGCGAACAGCGGGTCGCCCGGGAAGTACATCTGCGTGACGAGGCGCTGGGTGAACGCCGTCCCGAAGACCGAGAAGTGGATGTGCGCGGGCCGCCAGGCGTTGGGGTGGTTGCGCCAGGGGTAGGCACCCGGCTTGATCGTCACGAACCGGTAGCGGCCGTCGTCGTCGGTGAGGCAGCGGCCGGCGCCGGTGAAGTTCGGGTCGAGCGGGGCCGGGTGCCGGTCGCCGAGGTGGGCGTACCGCCCGGCGGCGTTGGCCTGCCACACCTCGACCAGCGTGCCGCGCACCGGGCGGCCCGCGCCGTCCAGCACCCGCCCGGTCACGATGATCCGCTCGCCGAGCGGCTCGCCGGCGTGGTGCGCGGTCAGGTCCTCGTCCAGGACGCCGAGCTCCTGGTGCCCGAACACCGGCGAGGTCAGCTCGACGCTGTCCGGCCCGAGCCGCGGCATCACCGGCTCGCGGGAAGGCGCGCGCAGCACCGTGCTCTTGTAGTCCGGGTGGAGGTACGGAGGGTGGGTCATGCTGCTCTCCTACGCGCGGATGGGGGCGGCGGTCCGCTCGCGGACCTCGGCCTCGGTGACTCCGGGGGCGGTCTCGACCAGGGCCAGGCCGCCGGGCGTGACGTCCAGGACGGCGAGGTCGGTGATGATCCGGTGCACGCAGCGGGCGCCGGTCAGCGGCAGCGTGCAGCTCTCCACGATCTTGGACGCGCCGGACCGGTCGCTGTGCGCGGTCACCACGATCACCCGGCGGGCGCCGTGCACCAGGTCCATCGCGCCGCCCATCCCCTTGATCATCTTTCCGGGGACCGACCAGTTGGCGAGGTCGCCGCGCGCCGACACCTGCATGGCGCCCAGCACCGCGACGTCGATGTGGCCGCCGCGGATCATCCCGAACGACAGGGACGAGTCGAAGTAGGCGGCGCCCGGGAGCACCGTCACCGTCTCCTTCCCCGCGTTGATCAGATCCGGGTCGACCTCGTCCTCGGCCGGGTAGGGCCCGACGCCGAGGACGCCGTTCTCGGCGTGCAGCACGACATGCCGGCCGTCCGGAATGTGGTTGGGGATCAGCGTGGGCAGCCCGATGCCCAGGTTGACGTACGCGCCGTCCGGCAGCTCGGCCGCCGCCCGCGCCGCGATCCCGTCCCGGCTCCAGGCCATCACTCCCCCGCCTTCCGCGCGGCCGGCGCGTCGCGCACGGTCCGCTTCTCGATGGGCTTGTCGGCGGCCTGCTCGGGCGTCAGCGGGACGACCCGCTGCACGAACACGCCGGGCAGGTGGACGTGGTCGGGGTCGATCTCGCCCGGCTCGACCAGCTCCTCCACCTCGGCGATCGTGATCCGACCGGCCATCGCGCACAGCGGGTTGAAGTTGCGGGCCGACTTGTCGAACACCAGGTTCCCGTGCCGGTCGCCGCGCGCCGCGCGGACCAGCGCGAAGTCGGTGGTGATCGACTCCTCCAGCAGGTAGGCGCGGCCGCCGAACTCGCGGACCTCCTTGGCCGGGGACGCGACCGCGACCGAGCCGTCCGGCGCGTACCGCCAGGGCAGCCCGCCGTCGGCGACCTGCGTGCCGACGCCGGCCGGGGTGAAGAAGGCGGGGATGCCCGCGCCGCCTGCGCGAAGCCGCTCGGCGAGCGTGCCCTGCGGCATCAGCTCGACCTCGATCTCCCCGCCGAGGTACTGCCGCGCGAACTCCTTGTTCTCGCCGACGTAGGAGCCCATCGCGCGGGCGATCCGGCCGGCCGCGAGCAGCCGCCCGAGGCCCCGGCCGTCCAGCCCGCAGTTGTTGGACACCACCCGCAGCGCACCCGAGCCGCGCTCGTACAGCGCGTCGATGAGGACGGTCGGGACCCCGCAGAGCCCGAACCCTCCCACCGCGAGCGAGGCCCCGTCGCCGATGTCGGCGACGGCCTCGTCCGCCGAGCCCACGACCTTGTCCAAGCCGCCCCGACCCGAACCGCCGTCGCCGCCGTCCCGCCGCGAGCCGACGGCCATGCCGCCCCGATCCGAGCCGTCGCCCAAACCGGCCCAGCCCGAACCTGTAGCGGCAGCACCCGCCGTGGCCGGAGCCGCGCTGCCTGGGCCCGCCTCGGAGCCTGCCTTGCCCGAACCCACTGCCGTTCCGCCTCCCGATCCGTTCCGGGGGCCGTCCGGCGGTGCGCGAGGGCGCGGAGGCCGCCGGGGGTGCCCGTTTCCCTCACCCTGGCAGCGGCCCGGACGCGCGCGGGGCCCGGCTTTCCGCTCAGCGGAAGGTCCGCTGGGCGGAAACGCCGGGCCGCTCGGTGGCGCAGGCGGTTCAGACGGTTTCGGGCAGTCCGAAGACCGGGAACAGGCTGGTGTCGAAGAACACCGAGGCGTGCTGGACGCCGCCGGGCGTGATGTCCAGGACCTGCAGCTGGTAGGGCCGGTAGACGCCGTCGTCGCCGCACTTGTAGAGGGCGAACGCGGGCTGCCCGTTGGCGCCGGTCGGGACGACCCGGAAGGTGGCCGGCTCGGGGCCGCACTGGGACTTGATGAGCCGCGCGATGTGCTCGGGGCCGACGAACCACTCGGGGAACGGCGGCATCTCCCACACCGCGTCCTCCTTGAACAGCTCGACCAAGCCGTCGATGTCGGCGTCCTCGAACGCCTTGGCGTAGCGCTCCAGCAGGTCGCGCTGGCCGGGGTCGGTCGGCTCGACCAGGTGGTCCCGCTCGGGGCTGGACTCCTCCAGCTGGGCGCGGGCGCGCTGCAGGGCGCTGTTCACCGACGCGGTGCTGGTGCCGAACAGCTCGGCGACCTCGGCCGCCTTCCACTTCAGGACGTCCCGCAGGATCAACGTGACCCGCTGCCGCGCGGGCAGGTGCTGGAGCGCGGCGACGAACGCCAGCCTGGTGGACTCGCGGGCCGCGACGATCGCCGCCGGGTCGGCCGGGTCGGCGCCGATCATGCTGTCCGGCGCGGGCTCCAGCCAGGGCACCTCCTCCGAGGCGACGACCGGGCGCTCCGGCTCCCCGCTCGGGCCGCCGAGCCCGGTCGGCATCGGCCGCCGCCCGCGCTGCTCGATCGCGGTCAGGCACACGTTCGTGGCGATCTTGTAGAGCCAGGTGCGCAGCGAGGACCGGCCTTCGAAGCCCTCGTAGGACCGCCAGGCCCGGATGTAGGTCTCCTGGACCAGGTCCTCCGCGTCGTGGACCGAGCCCAGCATCCGGTAGCAGTGCGCGAGCAGCTCGCGGCGGTACGGATCGACGAGCTCCTCGAACTCCCGTTCCTGGTCGATGGTGCTGTTCGCCATTGGGGTCACCCCTCACAGACCGACGCGGTGGGTTGGACGCAGCGCTCCGACGCGTTCCCGGACGGGTGCGCCCGGGGCGCCGCTTGGATGCGGTGGGTTGTAGGCGGTGGGCCGATTCGCTTGGGGGGTGGACCGATCCGCCGCAGTTGAGCTGCTCCGACCGTAGGCGACGCCACCGACATTTTGCGGTCGAAGTCACATTATGAGCGTCCCAACCTACGTGACCTCGGCGTTCGGTGCCCGGATCCGGCCGCATCCCCCTGGACGCCATGCCGCGGGATGGGGCAAGCGTTCCGGCACCACGCCCATGTGACTGCGGGGACCGATGGACCTCACCGGTTGGTTATTCACGATCAGAAGCGCCGTCACTACGTTTTGTAATCGCGGCGTAACGGACGCGCGCCGGTCAGCCCCCTCGCGAAAGCAGGTCAGCGGTGGACACCCGAACCGGAACGACAGACCCAGCAGCGATCGCGGACCTGTCCGAGCGGTTCCCGGGCGAGTTCCCCGACGAGCTCGCCTCCTTGCCGTCCGGCCCGACCGGCCTCGGCACCTCGGCCGCACGGCTGTTCAGGTGCGAACCCGTCCCGGCGGACGTCCCGGAGCCGCCCCCGGCGCCCGAGCCTGAGCAGGCCCCCGACCTGCCGGACGCGGCCGCCACCGCCTGCCCCGTCACCGACCCCGACTGCGCCCCCGAACCCCCGGCCGACGCCGAATGCCTCACCGAGCCCGCGACAGCACCCGAAGCCGAGTGCCTCGCCGAGCCCGCCGTCCACACCGAAGCCGACCTCGAACCCGCGCCAGAGCTCGAACCCGCAGCCGACCTCGAACCCTCAGCCGCGCCCGAGTGCGCGCCTGAAGTCCAGGCCGTGTCCGAGCCCGAGGCCAAGCCCGCGGCGAAGGTGCAGGAGCGGAAGGGCCAGGGCCGGGACGGGGAGGACGAGCAGCCCAAGGTGATCAAGGGGTTGAAGTTCCGCCGGCCGCTGCGCGACGACCGGGCGCTGGCCGACCGGGTGAACGAGCGGCTGATGATCTGGGCCGAGAAGGAGGTCGAGCTCTACCCCGGCGACCAGCTGCGCGCGATGTTCCTGGCCTTCGACCCGGGGCGCTCGGTGGTGATGTGCCATCCGGACGCCGCGTCCTTCGACCACCTGGTCGCCGCCGGGATGCTGTACATCGGCGAGAACGCCGTGGACGACTACTTCTGCGAGCCCGACCTCGGCGGCCATCCCGAGGGCCTGGGCGCGCGGCTGCTGGTGGCGCAATCGGCGATCGACCCGCTGCACACGACCAAGCCGCAGATCCCGAAGTGGCTGGCCGGGCTGGCCTCGCATCCCGCGCTGCGGGCGATGCGGTCGGCGATGGGCTACTTCGAGCGGATCGCGACGCCCGCGCAGGCGCACCGGTACCGGCACGACATCTGCAACCTGTACCTCGGCTACTGCGCGGAGGCGGCCTGCATCCAGACCGGCCGGACGCCGGCGGTGTGGGAGTACCTGGCGCAGCGCCAGTTCAACAACTTCCGGCCCTGCCTGACCATCACCGACGCGGTCGGCGGCTACGAGCTGCCCGCCTCGATGTTCGCCCGGCCGGACGTCCAGCGCGCGACCGCGCTGTCGTCCAACGCCACCACGATCGTCAACGACCTGTACTCGCTGCGCAAGGAGATGGCCCAGGAGCGCGTCCACCACAGCCTGCCCACCGTGATCGCGCACGAGGAGGGTGTGGGCATCGAGGAGGCGTTCCAGAAGACCATCGAGATCCACAACGAGCTGATGGACGACTTCGAGGCGCTGTCGGCGCTGCTCGCCCCGACCGACCCGGTCCTCGCCCGCTACCTGGCGGGCCTGTCGAACTGGGCGGCGGGCAACCACGAGTGGCATTCCGGCCTGGTCGGAACCCGGTACGCGACCGCGCCCTGACCCGTCCCGCCCTCGCCGTCCGCCCTCGCCGTCCCCCACCCGCCGACCGATCCGCCCGCCGTCCACCGCGCTCGCCGCCCACCTCGCGCTTCTCCTTCCCAACTGACACCACCACGAGGAGATGACCCATGTCCCAGCCCGCTCTGACCGCCTACCAGGGTGACGTCGCCGCCTACTGGAACGCCGAGGCCGACCCGGTGAACATCCGGCTCGGCGAGGTGGACGGGTTCTTCCACCACCACTACGGCATCGGCGACCCGACGCCCCGCGTCGCCGAGGGCGGCGACGACGCGGTGATCGCCGACCTGCACCGGCTGGAGTCCGCGCAGGCGAACCTGCTGCTGGACAACCTGTCGTTCGCGGGCGGGCGGCTCGGCGCCGAGCACCGCGTGCTGGACGCCGGGTGCGGCCGGGGCGGCAGCAGCTTCCTGGCCAACCAGCGGTTCGGCTGCCGGGTGGACGGGGTGTCGATCTCGGCCAAGCAGGTGAAGTTCGCCAACGAGCAGGCGGCGCAGCGCGGCGTCGCCGACCGGGTGAAGTTCCACCTGGCGAACATGCTCGACACCGGCCTGCCCGCCGGGGAGTTCCACTCGATCTGGAACAACGAGTCCACGATGTACGTGGACCTGTACGACCTGTTCGCCGCGCACGCCCGGCTGCTGGCGCGTGGCGGCCGCTACGTCACCATCACCGGCTGCTACAACGACGTGTACGGGCAGATCCCGTCCAAGGCGGTCTCGACGATCAACGCGCACTACGAGTGCGGCGTGCACTCGCGGCGGACCTACTTCGCCGCGATGGCCGCCAACCGGCTGGTCCCGGCGCGGGTCATCGACCTGACCGCCGCGACCATCCCGTACTGGGAGCTGAGGGCGGGATCGTCGGTCGCCACCGGCATCGAGGAGGCGTTCCTGTCGTCCTACAAGGACGGCTCGTTCCAGTACCTCCTGATCGCCGCAGACCGCGTCTGACGGCCCGATTCGGGCGGTGCACGCGCCAGCCGGCGGACTCCGGCCAGAAACCCGCGGTTCAACGCGTGTAAACACTTCCACCTGAGCGGGTAAGGCTGCACCCTGGAGGGCACACATCGCCGCAGGGTCGGTGGCAGGCTCCCGCGGGAGGGGACCGTGATCGTGAGACCGGAGGGCGGGCCGCGCGTCGTCGTGGGCGTGGACGACTCGCCCGGCGCGCGCTGCGCCCTGTCGTGGGCCATCGGCGAGGCCCGGCTCAGGGGCCTGGCGCTGCTGGTCGTGCACGCCGCCCCGCTGCCGCCGCACGTGTCGGCGGCGGGGCAGATCGGCTGCGGCATCACCGAGGCGCTGCGCGCGGCGGGCGCCGAGCTGATCGCCCGCACGCTGGGCGAGGTCGCGGGCGGCACCCCGCACGGGGTGCAGATGACGGCGCTGGCGCTGGTCGGCGAGCCGGGCGCGACGCTGGTCCGGCTGGCCCGCGACGACGACATCCTGGTCGTCGGGCACGGCGACCGGAGCCTGCTCTCGCGGATCATCCGGCCGTCGGTGCGGCTGCACTGCGCCCGGCGGACGCGCGCGACGCTGGTGTGCGTCCGGCCGCCGTCGTTCGACTCGCTGCTGGACTCGCTCATCCTCACGGACGATCCGGAGGTCGCGGCGTCCGAGCCGCTGCTGCGCCGCCTGGCCTGGCGCCGCCGCCGCACGGTCTGACGACGCTCGGTCCGACGACGCTCGGTCCGACGACGCTCGGTCCGACGACGCTCGGTCCGACCCGCTCGGTCTGACCCGCGCGTCCGGACCGGGCGTCCAGAGCATGCGTTCAACACGTCCGAGCCGCCCCCGGAGGCCTTCCGCGGGCGGCTCGGTGCGGTTTCAGCGGATCAGGAGAAGGACCAGGCGAACACGTGCAGCGAGCCGCCGCTCGCCGGGGCGTTCAGCGTGAAGCTCTTGACCTGCTTGCCCGCGGCGAGGTCGATCGGGGTCGCGCCGAACACGTACACGTTGATCTTCTGGTTCCCGCCGTCGCCGGAGTTGCGGTACGGCGTCTTCAGCACGATCTGGTTGCCGTACCTGGGCGGGTAGGCGTCGGCGCCGAGCGCCCAGTCCGACATCGACAGGTCGGACTTCTGCGTCGTGCCGTCGGTGTAGGTGATGGTGACGCTGGACGGGGCGTCGCCGTTGCCGCCCGCGCCGAGGAACGCCAGCCGGGTGCCGGTGGGCGGCTGCGGCAGCTCGACGGTCTGCCCCTGCGCCTGGACGTTGTCGAACTGGCCCGGCTGCCGGTTCGGCCAGGTGAAGGTGAACCCGTTCCAGGTGATCTGGCCGCCGGGCTTGGCGCCGGCGTTGGCGAGCGCCTGAGCCGAGTAGGTCCAGCCGCCGCCGTCGAAGTCGGCCGCCGCGGACGTCCCGTCGGACGAGATGCCCGCGTTGTTCTGGTACCACTCGATCGTGCCCTTGTGCGCGACGTTCACCGACACCGCCGCCTCGCCCGCGCCGGAGATGTCGAACGGCACCGAGTACAGGTCGACCTTGGCGTCCGCGGCGACGCTGAGGGTGACCTGCTGCTCGGCCTGGCCGTGGTCGGGCACCGCCAGCGTCCCGGAGGACGGGCTGACGGTGACGCCGGCCGGGGGCTTGGCCGTCCAGTTCACGTTGCCGCCCTTGGCGAGGGCCTGGACGCGCAGGGTCGTGGTCGCGGTGCCGCCCGGCTCGACCGCGACGATGCCGGGGTTGGCGGCCGAGATGAAGGCGTGCGCGCCCTGGTTGAACGAGGGCGGCACGTCGGCGTCGGCGGTGCCGAGCTTGGTGTCGGGCTGCGCGCCCATGGTGTAGTCGAGCTGTCCGCCGCCGGTGGCGAACGACTCGGGCAGCCACAGCTTGGACGAGTCCTGCCCGTTCACCTTGAGCGACTGGATGTAGGGGCTGCTGGACGCGCCGGGCGCGTTGATGGTGAAGCGCTGCCCGGACGAGCGCCGGATCTCCACCTTGTCGAAGGCGGGGCCGTTGACGACGAGTTCGGCGCGTCCGGGCATCACCGGGAACATGCCGATCGACGACCACACGTACCAGGCCGACATCGTGCCGAGGTCGTCGTTGCCGACCAGCCCGCCGGCGGTGGGCTTGTAGAGGTCGTTGCGCGCGCGGTTCACCACGTCCTGCGTCTTGTAGGGCGTGCTGCTCCAGGCGTACAGCCACGGCGTCTGCAGGGACGGTTCGTTGCCGAGGTAGGCGTACGGTTCGTGCGGGCCGGCGTTGAGCTTGGTGAAGAAGGTGTCGAGGCGCTTGGCCGCGGCGTCGCGTCCGCCGATCAGGTCGAACAGGCCGCCGACGTTCTGGTAGGCCATCCAGCTGTACTGGGCGCCGTTGCCCTCGACGTAGGAGTTGGAGTCGGCCGGGTTGAACGGGCTGTAGAACGACCCGTCGGACATGCGCGGCTGGATCCAGGCGTTGGCCGGGTTGAAGACGTTCTGCCAGTTCTGCGCGCGGTTCATGAACGCGTCGCCGGTGGCGGTGTCGCCGAGCCGCTGCGCGAGCTGGGCGATGCCGAAGTCGGCCAGGCCGTATTCCAGAGTGGTGGAGGTGTCCATCGGCAGGTAGCCGCGCTTGAGGTACTGGGCGTTGCCGGGACGTTCGGTGTAGCCGGACTTGGCGCCGACGCGGTTGGCGCCGTCCACCATCGCCGCGAGCGCGCCCTTGGCGTCGAAGTCGCGCGCGCCGAACGCATACGCCGACGACACGATCGAGTGGTACGGGTCGCCGACCATGACACCGGTGATGGTGTTCTGGTGCGACCAGCGGTCCCACACGTTCCCGATCTGGTGCGCGTCGTCGTACATCGACTGGGCGATGTCCGAGCCGACGTCAGGGGCCAGGAACGAGATGAGCTGGGCTTCGCTGCGGTAGATGTCCCAGCCGGAGAACGTGGCGTACTGGTGGTGGCCGGGCCGCACCTTGTGCGTGCGGTAGTCGAAGCCGGTGTAGGTGCCGTCCACGTCGTCGAACACGTACGGCTGCAGCAGGGCGTGGTAGAGCGCGGTGTAGAAGGTGCGCAACCGGTCCTCGGACCCGCCGGACACCTTGACCTGGTCGAGCCGCTTCTGCCAGGCGGCGTGCGCGGCGGTGCGGACGGTGTCGAAACCGCGTCCGCCGACCTCGGAGTTGAGGTTGGCGCGCGCTCCGGCAAGGCTCACATACGACACCGCCGACCGCATCTGCACGGGCTGGCCGGAGTCGAACTGCAGGTAGACACCCGAGCCGGGGCCCTTGACGTTGACACCGCCGGTGAAGGCCCGCTGCTCCTTGACCGGTTTGCCGCCGGGTGCGTTGTGCGCGCGTCCGGACGGCTTGACCGCCTGCGGGACCTTGTCGGGCGAGGCGCCGCGCGCGACGGACTGGCCTGGCTCGACCGAGTCGTCCTTCCAAGTGCCATAAGCCTTGACCGGACGGTCGAAGGTCGCGCGGAAGTACACGTAGTAGCGGCTGGAGGCGCCGCAGAATCCGCCGGTCTTGGCCCAGCCCTCCACGGTGTTGCCGCTCACGGTGGCCTCGGCGTCGTCCACGCCGTGGATGGAGCCGGTGACATTCAGCAGCAGCGTGCCGGGCTTGCCGGTGGGGAAGGTGAAGCGCCCGACGCCGCCGCGGGTGGAGGCGGTCAGCTCGGTCTTGACGCCCGAGTCGGCGGTCACCGCGTAGTAGCCGGGGCTCGCCTGCTCGTTGTCGTGCTTGAAGGTCTGCACGTAGTCGTCGCCGTGGGTGGCGGGCGAGCGGCCGATGGTGCCCGAGACCGGGATGACCGGGAAGTCCTGCGCGCCGGTGCAGCCCGGCCCGGAGATGTGGGTCATGGAGAACCCGCGCAGACGGTCGTCCTCGTACTTGTAGCCGCCGCCGGCGTTGCGGACGGTGTCGGGGCTCCACTGCATCATGCCGAACGGGACGACCGCGCCGGGGAAGTTCTCCCCCGCGCCGCCGCCGTGCCCGAAGTCCGGGCCGCCGTCCTGGGTGCCGACGAAGGTGTTGACGTAGGAGGTGGGGTCGGGCGCGGCGTGGGCGCTCTGCGCGGCCGCGACGGGGAGCAGGGGGATCAGGGCCAGGGCGGCCGGGACGGCGATCCGGCGGGCGGACCGTCCGGGACGGCGCCGGGCCGTCCGGCGCGGTGGCCGGGCGGCGGGGAGGGGTCCGGGGAGACCCGGCCTGGGTAGGCGCGGCCTGTGCATACGCGCTCCTCCGAGACAACGTTGTCAGGACGCCCTAGATCGTGAAGCCCGTCCCCAGGCGCGTCAAGGGCCCAATCAAGCAACAAGTCCCCCAACCAGCCCGAAAACACGCACCGACCTCGGGCAATATCAATGACAACGTTGTCCCAAAAGCTCCCCGGCGTCCCCGCGGTCAGGGCAGGGACTGGGGGCTCAGGAGGCCGGGGCTCAGGAGGCCGGGGGCTCAGGAGGCCGGGACGGCGGTGCCGCGGTGGATCAGGCGGGTCGGCAGGACGGTCTCGGCGGGCCAGGAGCGGTCGCCGCCGATCCGGTCGAACAGCCGGGCGGCGGCGGTGCGGCCGAGCTCGCCCACGTCGTAGGCGATGACGGTGAACGGCCGGGGCATCAGGTCGGCCAGCTCGAAGTCGTCGAAGCCGACCAGGTCGGCCTCGGCGCCGAGGCGGCCGAGCTCGGCCAGCACGCCGACGGTGATCCGGTTGTTGCCGCAGAAGAACGCGGTCGGCGGCTCGCCGGTGCGGAACATCGCCGCGGCGGCCGCGGCGGCCTGCTCGGGGTCGCCCACATCGGTCCTGACCAGGGCGTCCTCGTAGGGGACGGCCGCCGTGGTGAGCGCCGCGCGGACCCCCGACAACCGCTCGCGGGCGGTGTAGACGGTGGTGGAGTCGCTGAGCACGCCGATCCGGCGGTGCCCGCGGGCCAGCAGCTCCTCGACCCCGGCGCGGGTGCCGCCGGCGTTGTCGATCAGCACGCTGTCGGCCAGGATGCCCGCCGGCGGCCGGTCCAGGAACACCACCTGGGTGTTCATCTCCAGCTCGGGGCGCATGTAGGAGTGGTCGCCGCCGGCCGGGACGATGATCAGGCCGTCCACCCGGCGCTGGCACAGCTCCAGGAACAGCTGGCGCTCCAGCTCCGGGCTCTCCTCGGAGCTGGCGGTGATCAGGTGCGTGCCGCGCTCGCGCGCGTAGCGGCCGATCGCGGCGGCCAGCGCGGAGTAGAACGGGTTGGCCAGGTCCTCGATGATCAGCCCGATGGTCGCGGTCTGCTGCCCCGACCTCAGCGAGCTGGCGATGTGGTTGCGGCGGAAACCGAGGCTGCTGATCGCCGCGAGCACCCGCTCGGTGACCTCGGGACGCACCGAGGGGGCGTTGTTGATGACCCGGGACACGGTCTTGACGCTCACCCCGGCGGCCGCGGCCACGTCGGAGATCGTGGGGCGGCGGGGCTTGTCCTCGTTCGTCACGGTCCAACGTTATCTCCGACGGGGCGTCCGGGACGCCCGGGTCCGCCGATCGCCCGGTTCCGCAGGCCCGCTCCACCGGGGGTTTCGCGTCCCCGCCGGGTCACGGGCGGGTCACGGCGTCCGGCCGAGTGTTGACAACGATGTCATTCGGGCCGAAGGTAAGGCCGCAACGGACCGACCGATTCGCGGCGTCGCTTCCGATGCCGCCCGCTTGCCGCCCCCGCCCCCTTTGCCCTCATCCCCGGCCTCATCCCCCGCCCTCATCCTTTGACATCCGTCCGGACCCCGGGCCGCTGCCCGGAACCCCGGCGTTCTCCCTCCGGAAGAGGTGGACCGACGCGTGCGACCCCTCCCCCTGCCCGCCAACCAGCCGCGCCATTTCTACCGGGGCGGCGAGGCCATCGCCCGGTTCCGCGGCGTGCGGCCTCCCGACGACCACCGTCCTGAAGACTGGGTCGGCTCGGCGACCGGCCGGATCGACGACGCGTCCGCCGGGGTGACCGTCCTGCCGGACGGGCGCCGGCTGCCCGACGCGGTCGCCGCCGACCCGGCCGGCTGGCTCGGCCCGGAGCACGTGCGGCGGTTCGGCGACTCGACGGCGCTGCTGGTCAAGCTGCTGGACGCCGGGCAGCGGCTGCCGGTGCACTGCCATCCGAGCCGCGCGTTCGCGCGGGCCCACCTGGGCAGCGCGTTCGGCAAGACCGAGGCGTGGCTGGTGCTGGGCACCGCCGACCAGGACGGCGGCACGGTGCGGATCGGCTTCCGCGAGGAGGTGCCCGAGGAGCGGCTGCGCGCCTGGTCGGCCGAGCAGGACGTCGCGGCGATGCTGGCGGCGACCAACCCGGTGCGGGTCCGGGCCGGGGACGCGGTGCTGATCCCGGCCGGGATCCCGCACTCGATCGACGCGGGCGTGTTCGTGGTCGAGCTCCAGGAGCCGACCGACTTCAGCGTGATGCTGGAGTGGAAGGACTTCGCGCCCGGCGGCGACGAGTCCGGCCATCTCGACCTCGGCTGGGACCTCGCGCTCCAGTGCGTCGACCGGCGGGCCTGGTCACCGGACGAGGTGGCCGCGCTGGTCCGCACGCGCGAGCAGATGCCGGTCACCGGCGGCGGCGCGCGGCGCGTCCTGCCCGAGGCCGCCGACCCGTTCTTCCGCGCCGAGCTGGCCGGGGACGGCGCCGAGTTCCCGCCCGGGTTCGCGGTGCTGGTCGTCCTGCGCGGGGCGGGCGAGCTGCGGTTCGACGGCGGAAGCCTTCCGGTGCGGGGCGGCCAGACCGTCCTGGTGCCCTACGGCGCGGGCGGAACGAGCCTGCGCGGAACCGGGCTGGACGTGCTGCGCTGCCTGCCGCCGGCCCCCGAGGAGGAGCAGAAGTGAGCACCGGCCAGAGCGCCGCCACCGGCGCGCCGCTGCTGGAGGCCAGCGGCATCGTCAAGAGCTACGGGCACGTGGAGGCGCTGCGCGGCGCGGACTTCACCGTGCACGCGGGCGAGGTCGTCGCGCTGATCGGCGACAACGGCGCGGGCAAGTCCACCCTCACCAAGATCCTGTCGGGGGTGCAGCGGCCGGACGGCGGGACGATCCGGCTGGACGGCGTGCCAGTCGCCTTCGACCGCGTCGAGCAGGCCCGCGAGGCGGGGATCGAGACCGTCCACCAGGACCTGGCGCTGTGCGCGCAGCTCACCCCGGCCGCCAACTTCTTCCTCGGCCGCGAGGTGCTGCGCGGCGGGCTGCTCGGCCGGCTCGGCTTCCTGGACCACAAGGCGATGCGCGACCGCGCCCGCGCCGAGTGCGAGCGGCTCGGCATCCGGCTGAAGTCCGACACGGTGCCGGTCTCGACGCTGTCGGGCGGGCAGCGGCAGGGTGTCGCGGTGGCGCGCGCGGTCACCTGGGCACGCCGCGTGGTGTTCATGGACGAGCCGACCGCCGCGCTCGGCGTGGTGCAGACCGGCCGCGTCCTGGACCTGATCCGGCGCGTCCGGGACACCGGTGTCGCGGTGGTGCTGATCAGCCACAACATGCAGGACGTCAAGGCCGTGTCGGACCGGATCGAGGTGCTGCGCCTGGGCGCGCGGGTGGCCCGCTTCGACACCGCGCGGGTCTCGATGGAGGAGCTGGTCGCCGCGATGACCGGCGCGACGTCCGAGGCGATGACCGACGCCATGGCCACCGCCGCCGAAGAAGCCACCGGCGAGCCGCCCCGCGCGGCTGGGCCAACCCGCACGGACACGCCAACCCGCGCGGACGGGCCGCCCCGAGCGGACGGGCCGACGCGAGCAGACGGGTCGACGCGTGTGGACGGCGCGGGGCGGGACGAGCGCGGTGCTGCGGCTCGTGAGGAGGAGCGATGAGTGTGGAGGCCGGTGAGCCGATGGCCGCGCAGGTGGGCGGGCTCCGCGGGCGGGCGGTGCTGGACCGCGTGGCGGGCAGCCAGGTGGTGTGGATCGCGCTGGTGCTGGCGGCGATGCTCGTCGCGTTCGGCGCGCTGCGCCCGCACAGCTTCGCGACGAGCTTCAACCTGCTGAACATGGTCGGCGACGCGGCGATCCTGCTGCTGCTCGCGGTCGGCATGACGTTCGTGATCATCACGTCCGGCATCGACCTGTCGGTCGGCGGCGTGCTGGTGTTCTCGGCGGTGACCGCCGCCAAGGCGATGGAGGCGGTCGGCGCGGAGTCGGGCACGGCGCTGTGGGTCGGGCCGCTGGTCGCGGTCGCGACCGGCCTGGCGTGGGGCGTGCTGAACGGGTTCGTGGTGGCCTACGGGCGGATCCCGGCGCTGATCGTCACCCTCGGCACGCTCGGCATGTCGCTCGGCGGCGCGCTGCTGATCACCGGCGGTGTCGACATGCGGGCCTCCAGCCGGCTGAACCTCGGGCTCGGGCTGGACAAGTTCCTCGGCGTCCCGGAGATCGTGTGGATCTCGGCGGCGGTGACCGTGGCGCTGGCGGTGCTGCTCGCGCAGTGCCGGTTCGGACGGCACACCTACGCGATCGGGTCCAACACCGAGGCGGCGCGGCACGCGGGCGTGCGCGTCGAGCGGCAGCTGGTGAAGGTGTACGGACTGGCCGGGCTGCTGGCGGGCCTGGCCGGGTACCTGTCGCTGGCCAAGTACGGCATCACCGGGGTGTCGGCGCACTCGACCGACAACCTGCAGGCGATCGCGGCGGTGGTGATCGGCGGGACGAGCCTGTTCGGCGGCGCGGGCACCGTCATCGGCACCGTGATCGGCGTGTTCATCCCGGCCGTGCTGCAGAACGGGTTCCAGATCCTCGGGGTCA
This sequence comes from Actinomadura rupiterrae, assembly GCF_024172125.1. Lineage (GTDB taxonomy): Bacteria > Actinomycetota > Actinomycetes > Streptosporangiales > Streptosporangiaceae > Spirillospora > Spirillospora rupiterrae. The sequence goes on along the minus strand of NZ_JAMZEA010000011.1, from coordinate 157,790 downwards.
AGCCGTTCTGGCAGCAGGTCGTCGTCGGCGCGGTGCTCATCGTCGCCGTCTACCTGGACCAGTGGCGGCGCCGCGCGGGCGACCACTGACCGCGGCCGCCACTGGCCACCACCCCCCAGAGAAACAGGCAGAGAGGCAAGCGATGCGCAGGTTGATCGGCGTGCTGACGGCGGCGGCGCTGGTCGCGGCGGCGGCCACGGCGTGCTCGGACTCGGGCTCCGGCTCCGGTTCCGGCGGCAAGGTCAAGATCACGCTCGTGCAGGGCATGGCGGGCGAGGAGTTCTACGAGACCATGGCCTGCGGCGCCAAGCGGCAGGCGGCCACGATGGGCGTGGACCTGAAGGTGCAGGGCCCGCAGAAGTTCGACCCGACGCTGCAGACCCCGATCGTGAACTCGGTCGTGGCGAGCAGGCCGGACGCGATGCTGATCGCGCCCACCGACACCAAGGCGCTGATCGCGCCGCTGAAGCAGGCCAAGGCGGCGGGCATCAAGACGGTGCTGGTCGACACGGTCGTGGACGACTCGTCCATCGGCGTGTCGCGGATCAGCACCGACAACCTCAAGGGCGGAGCGACGGCCGCGACGGCGCTGAGCAAGCAGATCGGCGACAAGGGCAAGGTCCTGGTGATCTCCACCGATCCCGGGGTGAGTACGGTGGACGCGCGGATCAAGGGCTTCGAGCAGGAGATCAAGGCGAGCCATCCGAACGTGAAGTACGTCGGCGTGCAGTACTCGCACAACGACGTGTCCGAGGCCAGCAAGATCGTGAACGCGGCGCTGGCCAGGGACCCCGACCTCGCCGGGGTGTTCGCCACCAACCTGAACTCCGCGACCGGCGCCGGGTCGGCGCTGCAGCAGGCGGGCAAGCTCGGGAAGGTGAAGATGGTGGGGTTCGACGCCGGTCCGGCGCAGGTGAAGCAGCTCCAGGACGGGGTGGTGCAGGCGCTGGTGGCGCAGCTGCCCGGCGACATCGGCGCCAAGGGCGTCGAGCAGGCGGTCGCGGCGGTGAAGAAGCAGGCCGTCACGCCGTCCATCCCGACGGACGCGACGGTGGTCACCAAGGACAACCTGACCCAGCCCGACATCCAGAAGATCCTGTACAAGGCGGGCTGTTGAGCCGGATCACCGTTCTCGGCGAGGCGCTCGTCGACCTGGCCCCGGCCGGCGGCGAGCGCCTCTTCCGGGCCGTCCCGGGCGGGAGCCCCGCGAACGTCGCGGTCGGCCTCGGCCGGCTCGGCGTGCCGCCGTCGCTGGTCACCGGGCTGGGCGAGGACGCCTTCGGGCGGCTGGTCGTCCGGCACCTGGAGGAGTCGGACGTCGCGGTCGTCGTCCAGCCGTCCCGGTTCACCGGCATGGCGATCGTGACGCTGGACGAGGCGGGCGTCCCGGCCTACGACTTCGCGCTGTCCTGGGAGCCGTCCGCGGCGCCGCTGCCGGACGGGACGGTCGCGCTGCACACCGGGTCGCTGGCCGCCGCGCTCGGCGGCGGTCCCGCGGCCGTCGAGGCGATGATGGCGGCGGCGCGCCGGTCGGCGACGGTGTCGTTCGACCCGAACGTCCGCCCGGCGCTGATGGGCCCGCGCCCGGACGAGCTGGCACGCATCGAGCGGCAGATCGGGTTGAGCGACGTGGTGAAGGCCAGCGAGGAGGACATCGGCTGGCTGCATCCCGGCGCCGACCCCCTCGGCATCGCCCGCGGCTGGCGCGCGCTCGGCCCGGCGCTGGTGGTGGTGACCCACGGCTCGGCAGGCGCGACGCTGCTCGGCGACACTGAGATCCACCGCCCGGCGCCGCCGGTGAAGGTCGTCGACACCGTCGGCGCGGGCGACGCGTTCATGTCCGCGCTGCTCGCCGGGCTGGACGAGCACGGCCTGCTCGGCGCCGACGGCCGCGCCGGGCTGGGCGGCGCGCCCGCGCAGGCGCTCGAACGCGCCGTCCTGGCGGCCTCGCTGACCTGCACCCGCCCCGGCGCCGACCCGCCCACCCGCGCGGACCTCATCGCCTTCACCCCTGCCTGAGCCTCAGCTCGGGGGCAGGTCGAGAAGGCGGGCCAGGGTGGCTCGGTAGTGGGACGGGGTGCCGAGGGCGAGCGCGTCGGCCTTGGCGCGCTTGAGGTACAGGTGCGCGGGGTGCTCCCAGGTGAAGCCGATACCGCCGTGCATCTGGACGCATTCCTCGGCGGCGCGGACGGCGACCTCCGAGCAGTGCGCCTGGGCGAGCACGGCGGCGACGGGCAGGTCCGCGTCGCCGGTCGCCAGGCAGGACGCGGCGTGGCGGGCGACCGCGCGGGCTTCGGAGATGGACGTCCACAGGTCGGCCAGGCGGTGCTTGAGGCCCTGGTAGGAGCCGACCGGACGGCCGAACTGGTAGCGCGTCTTCAGGTAGGCGACGGTGATCTCCAGGCAGCGTTCGGCCAGGCCGAGCTGCTCGGAGGCGAGCAGCGCCGCACCGGCGGTGAGCCCGGCGCGTACAGCCTCCTCGCCGGTGGCGACAAGCCGTCCGGGGGTGTCGGCGAGGGTGAGGTCGCCAAGGCGGCGGGTCATGTCGAGCGAGATGACCGGGGTGCGGGTGGTGTCGGCGGCGTCCACGGCGTACAGGCCGTCCGGGGTCGGGACGAGCAGGACGTCCGCAGCCAGCGCGTCGGCGACGTCGCGGATCTCGCCGGACAGGCGGCCGCCCGACGTGCGGACGGCCGGCAGCGGCGCGTCCGGCGCGGTGCCGAACGGGACGGCCAGCACGGCCGTCCGGTCCCCGGAGGCCAGCTGCGGCACCAGCTCATCGCCCGCGGCCAGGAGCGCCGCGGTCGCGATGACGGCGCTGGTCAGGAACGGGACGGGCGCGACGGCGCGGCCCAGTTCCTCCATCACAACGGCCGTCTCGCGCCAGGACGCCCCGGCGCCGCCCTGCGCCTCGGGCACGGGCAGGGCCAGGACGCCGATCTCGTCCAGCACGTCCCACAGCGCGGCGTCGGACGGCTCGTCCTTCTCGGTGCCCGCCAGCACCTCGGGCCAGGCGGCGCGCTGGTCGAGCATGCCGCGCAGGCCGGAGCGCAGGTCGTCCTCGATCTCCCCGTACAGCAGGTCGCTCACTTCGGCAGGTCCTTCCACGGGACGTCCTTGTCGACCCGGATCTCCCCGGGCAGGCCCAGCACGCGTTCGGCGATGATGTTGCGCAGGATCTCCGAGGTGCCGCCCTCGATGGAGTTGCCCTTGGCGCGCAGGTAGCGGTAGCCGGGCGAGCGGCGGGTGAAGTCGACCTCGGTCGGGCGGCGCATCGTCCAGTCGTCGTAGCGCAGCCCCTCCGAGCCGAGCAGCTCCAGTTCCAGGCCGGAGATCTGCTGGTTGAGGCGGGCGAAGGCGAGCTTGGCGGCCGAGCCCTCGGGACCGGGGCTGCCGACCGCGAGCTGCTGGCGCAGCCGCTCGCCGGTGAGCCGCGCGGCCTCGGCCTGCACCCACAGTTTCAGCAGTTCCTCGTGTCCGCCCGGGGTGCGCAGCTCGGGACGGTCCCGCCACAGCCCGGTGACCACGCCGATCATGCCGCCCTCTCGGGGCGCCGCGCGTCCGCCGATCGCGACGCGCTCGTTCATCAGCGTGGTGGTGGCGACCCGCCAGCCCTCCCCCACCTCACCGAGCCGGTGCTCGTCGGGGATGGCGACGTCGGTGAGGAACACCTCGTTGAACTCGGCCTCTCCGGTGATCTGCCGCAGCGGCCGCACCTCCACGCCCGGGGCGTGCATGTCGCAGACGAAGTAGGTCATGCCGCGGTGCTTGGGGACGTCCGGGTCGGTGCGGGTGACCAGGATCGCCCAGCGCGCCTCGTGCGCCATGGACGTCCAGACCTTCTGCCCGGTGACCGTCCAGGAGTCGCCGTCGCGGACGGCGCGGGTGCCGAGCGCGGCCAGGTCCGAGCCCGCGCCGGGCTCGGAGAACAGCTGGCACCAGACCTCCTCGCCGGTCCACAGCGGGCGCAGGAACCGGCGCTTCTGCTCCTCGGTGCCGAACGCCAGGATCGTCGGGGCGGCCATGCCGAGCCCGATGCCGATCGCCTCGGGATGGTTGTCGGGCGCGCCCGCGCGGTGGAACGCCACGTCCACGCCGTGCTGGAGCGCGACCGGCGCGCCGAGCCCGCCGAGGCCCTCGGGGTAGTGGACCCAGGCGAGCCCGGCGTCGAACCGGGCGCGAAGGAAGTCGAGCCGTTCGGTCTCGGCGGGGTCGTGCGCGGCGAGGAAGGCGGCGACGCGCCGCTGCAGTTCCTCCGCGTCGGGCGGTGCTGTGCTCACGGACGGACCTCCGCAGGGGACATACCAACCGGTCGGTATGCGCCACCCTAGGGAGCCGTCCGCGGCCGCGTCAACGACGCCCCGCCGGGCCTACCCGGCGGTCAGCGCGGCCGGGAGCGGCGCGCTGTGCAGGACGGTCAGGGAGGTCACCGCGCGGGTCAGCACCACGTACAGCCGGGCCAGCCCGCGCTCCTCGGCGGCGGCGATCGCGGCGGGCTCGGCGACCACGACATGGTCGAACTCCAGGCCCTTGGCCAGCGTCGCCGGAACGACCTGGAGCCGCTCGCCCTCGCCGGTGCTCGCCAGGTCGAGCACGCCGTGCGCGATCCCGGCGGCCTCCAGCGCCGCGGTGTGCGCGCCGGCCTCGGCGTCCGGGACGATCAGCCCGACCGTGCCCTCCAGGCCGAGCAGGGCGGCGGCGGTCGAGGCGGCGTCCTTGGGCACGTCCCCGGTCTGCCGGACGGTCAGCGCCCCGGCGCCCGGACGCAGCGAGCGCGGCGCGGCCAGGCCGGTGGCGATGTGCGGGATCAGCGCGGCCGCGAAGTCCAGCACGCTGCCCGGCACGCGGAACCCGACGGCCAGCTCGGTGACCTGCCCGTCCTGCCCGAGGTGGCCGAGCACCTCCGCCCACGAGCGCGCCGACCAGGGCGTGGTGCCCTGCGCGATGTCGCCGAGGACGGTCGCCGACCCGGCGGCGCAGCGGCGGCCGAGCGCGCGCAGCTGCATCGCCGACAGGTCCTGCGCCTCGTCCACGACCAGGTGGCCGAGCGAGCGGGTGCGCTCGATGAGGTCGGCCAGCTCGTCCAGCAGGGCGCGGTCGGCGGCGGTCCACTTGGCCGAGCGGTGCGAGCGCGGCGGCTTGGGCCAGAGGATCGCGGCCTGCTCCTCGTCGGTCAGGATGCCGCGCGCGGCGGCGCGCAGGGTGGCGGCGTCCGACAGCAGCGCGTGCAGCACCATCTCGGGGGTGACCTTCGGCCAGACCGCCTCGACCAGCTGCTTCATCGGACGCGACCGGGCGACCTGGTCCTGCACGCGGTCGTCGGGGGCCTCGCCGCGCTGCTCCATCAGCACCAGGATCCGGTGCGCGAGCCGCTGCGCGAACGCCTCGCGCCCGGCCGCGTAGCGGGTGGTGCCGCGCAGCCCGGCGGCGGTCTCGCGCACCTCGTGGTCGGCGAGGCGGAACTTGGCCGCGCCGCGCGTGTAGACCAGGCCCTCCTCGGGCTTGCGGATCCGCTGCCACAGCGCCTTGCGCAGCACCTCGGCCATCCGCGCGTCGCCCTTGACCGCCGACACCGCGGCCGGTTCGGCGCCGGTCGGCGCGCCGAGCAGGTCGTCCACGGTCGCCTGGTCTACGCGGACCTCGCCGAGCGCGGGCAGCACGGCCGAGATGTAGCCCAGGAACGCCCGGTTCGGCCCGACGATCAGCACCCCGGACCGGGCCAGCCGCTCCCGGTGGGTGAACAGCAGGTAGGCGGCCCGGTGCAGGCCGACGGCGGTCTTGCCGGTGCCGGGCGCGCCCTGCACGCACACCGTCCGGCCCAGCTCCGCGCGGACGATCACGTCCTGCTCGGGCTGGATGGTGGCCACGATGTCGCGCATCGGGCCCGAGCGCGGCCGCTCGATCTCGGCGGTGAGCAGCGCGGACGCCTGGACGGGCGCGTCGAGCGGCTCGTCCTCGAACGCGGTCAGCTCGCCGCCGGAGAACCCGAACCGGCGGCGCCGGCGCCAGCCCATCGTGTCGGCAGGTCCCGCCTGGTAGAACGCGCGGCAGACCGGGGCGCGCCAGTCCAGCACCAGCGGGCGCCGGTCGCCGTCGTCGTCGTGGATGTGCCGCCGTCCTACGTGCATCGTCGCGATCCCCGGCTCGTCGGCGTCCAGGGCTGCGGCGGATTCGTCGTCGGGGTTGTCGCGGGCCGTGTCGCCGTCGCGGTCCATCCGGCCGAAGAACAGCGGCGTGTCCGGCTGGTCGGCGAGCGCGGCCACCCGCTGGTCCAGCAGCGACTCCAGGTACTGCCGCGACACCCAGTCGGCGGCCATGTCGGCCGACAGGCCCTCGGCGTGCTCGCGCATCCGGCGCAGCGCCTCGCGCGCGGCGGCGAGGTGCGCGCGCTCGGCGCTCAGGACGTCGGCTGCGGCGGCATCAGCCGCGGACGCGCCGGGTGCGGCGGTGCCGGGTGCGGCGGTTCCGGGCGTGCCGGGTGCGGGCCTGCCGGGTGCGGTGTCGGATCTTCCGGGCATGCGAACGGACCTCCGGTCGGAGCGGTGGATGGGCGAAACCACCAACGCTACCGGCCGGACGGCTCTCCCGGCCTCCCGTTATCCGGGGGCGCGGTCAGGGCTTGCGGGCCACGCCGGACAGCAGCCAGTCGGTGCGGAACTCGGCGGCCTCCTCGTCCGGACGCCAGTCGCAGGCGTGCACGACACCCGGCTCGACCAGGGCGAAGTCGCCGAAGAAGCCCGCGATGCGCGCGGCGGAGCGGAAGGTCAGCGGCGAGCTGGCGCCCGCGTAGACCGCCTCGGCGGCGGCGCGTCCGGCCGGGTCGGTGCCGGTGTCGGTCAGGTGGGTCAGCACCAGGTGGCTGCCGGGCGCCAGCGCGTCGCGGTAGGCGGCGACCAGGCCCTCGGGGTCGTCGCCGTCCGGGACGAACTGGACCATCGCCACCAGCAGCAGCGCGACCGGCTCGGCCAGGTCGATCAGCTCGCACAGCTCGGGATGGCCGAGGATGGTCTCCGGATGCCGCAGGTCGGCCTGGATGACCGTGGTGGAGCGGTTGTCGGCGAGCAGCGCCCGGCCATGGGCCAGGACGATCGGGTCAGGTCTTGCCGCGTAGTGTGCACGGTGTAGGGCATGCCGTCCCGGAGGGAGCGCACCATGAACCTTGCCGCCGCGTGGATCAGGGTCAGCACGGGAAGCCAGGACGAGAGTTCCCAGGTCAGGGCCATAGACAAGTACGCGCGAGAGCACGGGATCACGATCGTGAAGACGTTCCGGCTCAGGGGGTACAGCGCTTCCGAAGGCGCGCAGGAACCGGCATTGCGTGAGGCAATCGCGGATATGGGGCGCGGTGAATACGACACGTTGATTGTGACGGAGTCGTCTCGGCTGGATCGGCGGGAAGATTTGGACGCGCAAGCGGAAATCCTTCTCGCGATCCGTTCCATCGGTGGTGACGTGCTGTCGATTTCTGAGCCGACGTTCGGTAAGTCGGACTTTGCTGGGCGCATCGTGACGTTGGTTGCGCAGCACGCGAACGCCGAGAAGTCCAAGACGGTGAAGGCCACGACCTATCGTGGCATTTGTATGATCCGTGACAATGGTGCGCACCATGGGCACTTGCCCGTGTTCTGGGAGAGCGAGGGGAAGCGGTACGCCAAGCAAGCGTATTGCACGGACCCGCAGGCCGTGAACGACATCTTTGAGCGCATCTCGAAGGGTGAGTCTCTGTCGTCGGTCGGACGGGCCTATGACTTGTACCCGAACAGCGTGAAGAATCTGCTCCGGTTCGGTGCGAACCATACGGGCGTGGTGGAGTGCTCTTACACCTATGAAGGGGTGACGGAGACGTGGACGCATCGTGTTTCTCCGGTAGTGGATTCCGCGTTGTGGTGGCGTGCGAATGCGGTTCTGGACGCGAACAAGACCAGTGGTCGGGGGAACAAGGGTGGACGTCCGGTCGCGCGTCCGTCGAATTGGCTTTCGGGACTCCTGCCGTGTCCAGGGTGCGGCGGGAAGCTCTACATCAACGGTGGCCTTACTCCGGCGGGGAATCCCCGAACGCCGATGCTGCGATGTGGTGGGTACGGCAAGCGTCGTGTTTCGTGTGGGCGGTTCAGGGGGACCGATGCCCGACCGGTCGTCGCTTTGATTGAAGGTGTGTTCAGTGAGGATCGGTCGGACATCCTCGCTTTCCAGCGGGTAGCGGGGAACGCTCATGAGCGTGACGCGCTGAATGCCGCTCTCCGCAAGATTCAGGCGCAGTTCTCGGCTGCCGAGGATGACGACGAGTTTGATGCGTTGGTCGCGGAGCGGAAGGCCGTGAAAGCGCGCCTTGAGACGTTCGTTGTCGTGCCGGACCGGTTCGACTACGCGCCCACCGGTCAGACGGTCGCTCAGATGTGGGCGGACGGTGATGACGCGGTGAAACGGCGAATGGTCCGCGCTGTGCAAGCCGCCTGGGGGTTGGTCCTGGGGTTCGTCGAGGGGAAACCAGAAATCCTCATGGGCTCCGGCGCGGAAGACGCATTCAAGGATCGGAACGAGTTCGCTGATCTGGGGAACGGCCTGTGCTTCCGGTGGGAGGCCGATCGGGCGGCATAGTCCGCGCGTGGAACAGGAAAGGGAACCGCCCGGTACTGAGTACCGGGCGGTTCCCTTTCTGTGTCCGGGCGGCGCGTCTGTGGCGGGTCAGTCGGTTTCGTGGTCTGCGGGGACGACGACCACGATGCGGCCCGCCTGGATGTGGCGCAGCACTTCGGGTAGCCGAACGCGGTGAGCGATGAGAACCACGCTCCATTTGCGCGCGTCCTGGGAGGTGAGTTCCGGTGCCGCTTGCGCAGCTGCCTGAGACGCGTTCTGGAGGGCGCGGGACCGCCACCGGTGTTCGGGTCCGGTTCTGGGTTGCAGGGCCGTGAGCGTCCGGATGAGCCGTTCCCACGGGGCGGAGACGGCTTCACTCTCGGTGCGGCCCTGAGAGCGTCCCTGAGCGTCGTTGTTGGGCGGACCGGTCATGGACGCGGGTCGGGAGGAACGGAGGCGTTGGCAGCTTGCTCAGCGGCGTAGGCGCGGCCAGCGAGATAGCCCAGCTTGGCGTCAAGGTCATGTATGCGTCCCGAGATGCCGAAGATCACGGTCAGGTATTCGGACCAGACCCGTACGAGCGCCAGCGTCAGCAGGCCGAGGAATGGCGCTCCGATGTAGATCAGGGCGGGAATTCCCCAACCGATCCATCGAATCTGTTGCAGGCCGTACGCGATCCACAGCGCGACAAGGACGGCGAACACGTCGGCGATGACGACGATTCGATACCCGGTGGTGAGCAGATGCGTCGTGACGTGTTGGCTGTAGTCGCCGGAGAACAACAGCCGAAGGACGGACTTTCTGCGTCGCTGGTATGGGGGGAGGTTCCTGGGGGTGGTCATGGCGTGGGCATGCCTTTGTTGAACTTGCCGAGAATGACGTTGTCGAGATGATCGGCGGTGTGTTGTGCGTGGTGGTGGTCGTCCGGTGCCTCGGACCATTCAAGCGCGATGATGACGTTCCCGCGCATGAAATAGTCCTCGTACAAGCTGCAATAGCTTGTGTGCCAGTGAATGTTCAGGCAGTGAATCGTCTGGCTTCGTCGGAACATCTGCCAGCCGGCTAGGGTTCCGGCTTTGGTTGGGGCGGGTCGTTTGCATGTCATGTTCTTGAACGTTGCCCAGTCGGTGACCTCTTGCAGGAGATCGGTATAGGTCATGACGTTCTCCACGAACCGATAGCGCGGCGGCCGGTCCTTGGGCGTGGAGGCCCATTGCGGGTACTGCCACCAGTACGAATTGAAGTACCGGTTGTAGGTGGTGTGTCCGGGAAGGTGGTTGCTCGCGAGCGGCTTTTGCGACCAGTCGCAGGCGGGGAGGTAATCGTTGGATTTCGGCGGGAGGGCGTTCGTTTTGGACGCGGGACGCTCGTACCGGATATCGGCGTTCCGGCGCAGTTCCGCGAAGGTGAGGAGATGCGATTTGGCGTAGTCGTCGGTCACGCTCGGGCCGGTTACCGCGCATCCGAAGGGATTGCAGGGCGCGGGATGCGGGGGCGGGGTGGGGGTGGGTGAAAGCCGTCCCATTTTGGTGGTGCGGCCTTTCAGGTCGGTCCCATCATCGGAGGACAGTCCCCACAGGGCACCGCCCAACAGCAGGGTGACCGCGACGGCAATTGGGAGGATGCGCGTTGCCCAGTGAATGAATTTTCTGCCCGGTTCGGGATTCATGCGGGTCATTCTTCGAGTTCCTTTCCGGTCGGGCCGGTCGCGGATTCGGTGATGCGGAGCGAGGTGGAATGGGTTTGCCTACTGAATTCCTGGTGAATCGAAAGGATCACCATGGCGACTTCCAGCGCCATACGTGCGGTAAGGGTCGCGATGAGCCACGCAGGCGGAACGGCCGCGATGCCCAGGACGCAGAGAATGAGGCCGATGTGTGGTTCGGCGACGATCCACGCAGTGACCGCGAATCCGGCGAGAAGCGCCATGAACGCTTGGCTGAGCCCGTGGAGTTCCCGCGCGAAATGCGGTGAGGTGATCCGGTCGAACGGCGCGTTCACGTGCCCCGTGAGGGTCCGGAGCGTCTTCATTCCGACCCCCCGGTTTCCTTCCGCGGGTCGGAGTATTCGGCTTCCATTTCGGCGCGGTACCTGTCCATGTATTCGCGGGTGATCGCGACGGCCGCATACGTCACGGGACCGAAATCGTGCGTGACGATGTAGTGGGAATCGCCGTAGGGGTATCCGGGGGTCTCTCCGAGGATTCCGGCGATACGGTCCACTTCCGCCCGCGCGTCCTCATCAGAGTCCGCGATGACGGAATAGCTGATCTCGACATTGCGGGGAACGGGAAGGTCCATGCGTCGTTCAATGAGGGACGCCAAATTGCGGAGTCCGCCCGCGACCGCGATGCGGTACACGAGGTTGATCCCTTCGTCTGTCATTGGTCGGTCTCCTCTCGGCTGGGAGTGGTTGCGAATGCGCTCAGAAGCGCGACAGACGTCCCGAACGGCATCACCTGGATGAGATGTTCGGCGTTGCTCCCCAAGCGCGTCACGGCGCGCCTGAGAACCGGGACGCGGGATTCCTCCAGAGTGGATAGGAGGACGCGCGGCACGTGCCCGCTAGGGCCGGTTCCGCCGTGTTCTGCGTAATCCAGATATCGCGCGAACTTCTCCCGGACACGCGGGATCTGTTCGGTTCCGGTATCGACTTCGATCCACCAGTCTTGGAACAGGTCAGAGTGCGGGACGTCGATTCGCACATAGGCGTCTGGCCGCACGAACCCGCCGTTTCCGTTCGGCCACCAACACGCCGGTTCCGTGGTGAATTCGAGGAGTCCGAGCGTGCCCGCGCGTTCTGCTTCTCGGCATTGCACATACAGTTCCGTGACGATGATTGAATGCCAGTTAAGCCAGTGCGCGACGGGTGACATTTCGGGCCGCATTCGCTTGACCGGAAGCCCTTCACGCATGCGCATCAGCCGGTACGCGGCAGGATCTAGGGAATAGATCCGTTGCGCCGAACCTCGGAGGATTCCACCGATCGCGCCACCGTCTGCGACGATCGCGCGCCATTGCAGGAGACGCCGAAGGACATATTGCGTGGAGCGTTGCGCGCTCGCGAGTTCCGCGAAATGGAGACGCTGGATTTGCCTCCCCGTAGCGCAATTCACACGGTAAAGTGTTTCGATGATCTCCCAGTCTCGCGGCGTGAAATGGCTTTCAAGCCAATTCGTTCGACGGTCGATTTTGGAAGGGGGGCGAGGGGGGCGGCCGGAATAGGGGGGAGTGGGGGGTTGGGAGCGGGAAGAGGAAGGGAGGGAGCGGGAAAGGTCCGGGGACACCGTAGGGAGAGTCGGCGGTTCATCCCGGTCGTTTGGGTCGCTGACCTGGGAAGACGCGCGTGCCCAGCGTTCCGCGATACGCAAGCCGAACCGAAAGTCGAGACGAAAGCCGGGACGAATGCTATTCGCGTCGCTCATCGGGGATCGCTGCCTTTCTTCCCTTGTCCGTAAGAGCGCGGACCGGGAAGTTCGGCGGTGCTCGGAGAGATACGGTTTGCGATGCTCGCGTCTATCGCCGGACGGTCCATTCCGTACCGCTCAAGCGACCGCGCAGCGAGGATTTCAGGGTCGTATTCGGGCTCCGGGAGTTGGAGGGTGAAGCCGGTGACCGGTGGCGCGGTGTGGCCCTTTATGCAGGGCCGCATCGCGATTTCGTAAGCGCCGAGGCCGGCTAGGTCATTCCGGTCCAACGGCGCGAACCTGCGCGCCATTTCGTTTGCGTCGCTGTATTCCATCTGGAAACAGATCTGTGTGCGCACCGTTCCCAGAACTGCCGCCTTTACGTCGGCGGTGAGTTGGTCGAGATACTGATAGGCGAGAGTGAGGCCCCAGCCCAGGCCGCGCGCCTGCGCGAGAATGTCCGCTAATTCTCCGCCGGCGGCGAACTTAAGAATGTCGGGGAACTCGTCCAGATAGCCCCATACCGGCTTCCGTGCTTGCTTGGGAACGGTCGTCCGGTTGAGGCATTCCTGCCACAGGGACGCGACGAGAAGCGACCCTAGCAACGCGGCGGCATCGGGACCGATCACGCCTTTGGAGAGCGGCACTAGGAGAATCTTTCCGTTCCGGAAAACCTCCCCGAGATCGACGCCTTCCGATTGGCCCAGCATGAGCCGGAGTGGGGTTCTCACGGTAAAGGCCCGGAGCTTGTTCATGACGGGCCCGATGACCTGGATTCTTTCCGCGTCGCTCATGGCATCGTAAGCGGCCCAGAACTGCCGGACAGACGGCGTGACTTTTGTCTTCCGGAGGACCATTCGGCGGAACTCGTCATTGGTGAGGAGTTCGGGAATCTCCACGAGTGTGTACGCGGACCCGTCCGGCGCTTTGGCGAACACGAGCGTGAGGAGCGCGTTGCGCATCACGTCGGCCGTGCGCGGCCCCCAGGATGACCGCCACAACTCCGAGAAGATATGCGTCACCCGATCCACCACAAGTTCCCGCGACAGTTCGTCATGGCCACCTTGCAGGAGATTGAAACCGGCCGGTGAACTCACGGCGGACGGGTCCATCAGGATCACGTCATCAACGCGGTGATCCGGAATCCGGGAAAGGATGTCCGAGACCAGATCAGATTTCGGATCGATGAGCACGACTCCGAATCCCTGATAGATGTCCTGGAGAATCATCCGTGCCATGAGTTCGGATTTCCCCGCGCCGGTAGGCGCTTGGATCGTCGCGTGCCGCAAACGATCGTCCGGCATGAGAGTCAGCGGACGTCCCATCATCCCGGGATAGTTGCTCTCCCCGATGACGAGCCCGGAATGGCTCATGTCCACGGGCACGGGCAATTGCCGCGCGCTACCGGTCGCCAGTCCCGGAATGCTGCCCATGCCCGCCGTAGGGAAGGCGACCAATGCCGCCGCTTCATTGGCGTTCAGCAGGCACGGCCACGGGCCGAACGGCAGGGAACGGGGATACACCTTCCCCGCGACGTAGGCGGACGGCAGGAAGCGCCTCACGAGCGCGACACCGGGAGCGTTGAGCACTCCCGCGCCTTCCAGTACCCCCGACATCAGCAGGGCCGCACGCGCCTTGTGAGGGGCCGATACCGCGACCCTTCCGCACGCCTGGAGGAGCGGATACGCCTGCTTCTCGCGGAAGTCCCGGATGAGTTCCGATGGGGGTTCGCCTTTGAGTCGGGTATGGCGGGTCGCGCGAATGGTCCACTGGATTCGGACGACTTCCCCCCGTCCCAGCGGATACAGCACCGACAGGACACCCGCGATTGCCGACACGCCCCGAGCTGCCGCCAGCGGCCGCCACGCGCGCGTGTTGCGCAGCTCCCGCGCGAGCCGGATGGCGGGCCGACCGGTCAGATACTCCGCGTCCTCCTCCACACGGGTTCCCGGCAAGACGGTGGTGAGGGTCGTGATGATGCGAGGCGCGAGCGTGGACGGCACCAGCATGTAATGCGCGATGCCGCGCGACGTCGCGTGGATCTCGAAGACGACCGGACGCCGACGCGTCGAACCGGCCAGCACGGTCAACGCGCGCGTCACGTCGTCAATGTCGAGATCGGCGGGAAACCTCATCCGGAACGCCGTCAGGTCCGCGCGCCACGTCCGCGACGCCCACGCCTGAAAGGCGAGTTCCGCGAGGAACACGATTAGGCAGACTGTGACGATCTCAATCGCCGGAGCCCACATCATGACGTCGTCATCCGCTCAGTACCGGCGACGCCGGAGGAAAAGCCCGACGAACACGATGATGAGGATTGCGCCACCTACCAACGGGAGGAGCGGGATCAGCCACCGGTAGGTGAGGTTCGCGAGGAACGCGACGATCGGGATGGCGACCAGGATTGCGAGAATCTTGGTCCAGATGGACCGGCGGTAGTACACGGCCATGGGTCATCGTGCCTTTCACAGGGTCGAATGTGACCCTCCAAGCGTGGCCGCGTATTCCGCCGGAAAACAATCAGCGAACCCGCCGGATGAACGCCGTTTTCCCGGCTTTCGTCTCGCCTGAGTGCTGCCGTCTTACTGCGGATGGTCTGCCGGAACACTGCCGAGATGCTGCTATCGCCCCAGGTCAAGAGGTCTCCTGACCGGTGGTCGTAACTGACGTGACGGAAGCGGAGGGAGGCGCGTACCGTGGATTCAGCGTCGAACAGTCTTTCGTGCAAGCGAAACGGAGGGCATCACCTGGGAGTGTTGACGCAGGTCAGTCAGGGTTTCCGTTGATCGTTTCGGTATTCCGGTCGATCCGCAACGTTCGGACTGCCGTCGGGAACGGAACCGTGGAGCTGCGTGGACAGTCGTACCAGGGGCTGTCGGTCCCACCGGGTGAAGGGATCGGAACGGGGACGGAAGTAGCCGCACGGGGGGCGGAGAGAAAGGGACGGGGGTATTGCGCCCACAGCGAATCGACGCGAACCAAATCTATGAGCGTCTGCATTGTGTGGTCCGTTACGGCGTCCGGGCCAATCGTCTATTCGAGCACGGCCGGCCGCTCATAGACCTACTCATCCCATCCGACGATACGTCGGACGAATGCTATTCACACCGCGCGATTCTCGCCGAGGAAGTCATCCGGCGGGGAATCGAGCGGGAGAATAGAACCGATGCGGCAGCGCTCCGCATCACGCTTTCTGTGGACGGGGATTCCAGCGTTCTCAAGAAACTAGAGACGCGTAGGCGAGAAGCCGCACGCATCTACGGCGTAACGCCGAACACGTACCGGATGAACCACGAACGCGCGCTACTGCATGACCTGGCATTCCAGATTCTCGCGATCATCCTGCGTGAAGAGTTCCGGCCGCAAGCGGACGAATACCCGGATGATTGTGGGCATGACAGCCCTGAAACAGCATCCTGACCCTATGACCTACAAACGTGGTGACAGAGTGACCGCGCGCCGGTCGCTCGGAATGGGATCAGTCCCCAAAGGCGCGGCCGGGACCGTGATCAGCACAAGCTTCCTCGGTTCCTACACGGTCAACTTCGGCGGCCGCACGCTCCACAACATCAGCCGAGACGACATCGACTCACAAGCCGCCTCATGCGCCGTTACAGCGCTCATGCTCACCCTGTCCGCCACCCTCGCGCTAGGGGCCGTCTGGGGGCGTCTCAGACGCTCTCAGGCGCGGTTCTAGGTGACGTCCGGGGAGCAACGCAGGGAGGGGCCCCAAGCCGACCGGCTTGGGGCCCCTCCCTGCTTGGCGCTTGGGCTAGTCCTGTTCCTTGATCCGGACTCGGTAGATGAACTCCGCCCAGCGAGAGCATGGGCCCCGATGCCATGACACTTCCACGACCCTCCCGGCGTTGTCGTATGCCTGGTGGAAGAGTTCGAATACCGGCTGATCCTCCGAGATCCCGAACCGGTCGATTTCATCCTGGTCGGGAACGCGAGCGAGCGTGAGGTACTCGTCCGCGTACACTTCCTCGTGCCCCAATTCGCGCATGGTCGTCAACATGCCGCCCTGCGGTTGGGTATGGTCCTCCAACTGAGTCCCAAAGGCGATGTCTCCGGGAATGTAGCTGGGCGCGATCTGCATCAGGACATCGTCCGCATACATCTCGCGATAACGCACGAGAACCTCTTGCTCTGGCTCCGTGCCGAGCAGTTCGGCCACCCGAGCAGGGGGCACCTCGCGGCGCACGACGGTTTCGGACCGGGGAGTCATGGACTGCCGCCGTACCTCGGCGGCAAAGCCGCCTCTGTCGTCGGCTCGCTTGGACTCGTTGTACCGATCCCGCGCATCCCTGGTGATTCGTGGCATGTGGGTCACGATGGTTCCTCTTCCCTGTTCCGGCGAAACCAGTCCCTCGCGGCGCAATGGCCGCAGTGCCCACGTGATCGTGGTCTCACTGGTTCCGAACTCTTCTGACAGCGCGCGCCGACTCGGCAGCACCGAACGACGGGGGTAGGAGCCGTCCAAGATCCGGCTCCGCAGGACGGCCGCGATGTCCTTCGCGCTCAATCCGCCCACCTGTGCCTCTTCTCCGTCGCCGAAACGTTCAACGTTTCGGAGGAAACGTTCGTCCCCATACCCGCTCTGACGACCTTCATTGACCGTCGCGCGCGCTCGGGGACACTCTTTGTGTCGAAAGGATGAACGTTTAACGGGTAGTAGAACACAAGCTCAGCCGCTTCACCAGTGCTTGAGCAAACCCGTTGGGAAGATATCGGCTTGGAGTGTGAATCGACTCTTGTTTCACCCCAAACCGGCGAATCCCGTGTCATGTCTCTTCGGAATCTCGTATTCGGAGGTCCATCATGAGGCTCGGACGTCGCCACGGGCGGCATGTCAGAGACGCAACCAACCCGCCGCCGGTAGACCAACCTCTCCCCACCCGCGTCCGCGCTCATGCTCTCGCGGACCTGGAGGACGCGGCCATCCGGGAGGGCATTCGCGTCAACTGGGGCGAGACCCGCCCCAGCGTCGCGCGGCACCTGCGCCTCACTATCCCAGGTGGTATCGGCATCCGTGTTCGTGCGGACTACCAGGACGGGAAATGGTGGTACGTAGTGCACGCGCCGGATTCCGAGCGTGACGGCGACGTTATCGGGCCTGCGGACGCCTTGTCCGACGTCGTGTGGAGGATCAAGCGAACGCTCAACGAGCGGGTCATGTGATGGGCCCGCACGCTCACGATCCGGACGAGATCCCGCCTGCCGATATTCCGGATCCGCTCGCGCGTACGGCGTCCCCTGCCGTGGTCGTTCCGATCGTGACGGAACTGTGGGAAACGTCGTGGGAAGCGCAGGACTACCCCGATGCAATGGGATCGCTGATCAGTGCTCTGACCAGCACGGATGCGCGGATAGCCCTAGCTCGGCACGCCGTCGTGCCGGTAATGGACGCGCTCGATGTCGCCTGGGCCGAAGTTGAGCAGCAATGGACGGCCCGCATGACCTCATTCGGTTACCTGAGCGATTCCCGCGATGCTGTTCGCAAACTCGCGCGCTCGGAGTTCCTGGACGTCCTGCTTGAAGTCTCCAGGCGCATGGGGCCCGTTCCGAACGAGTCCCCCTGATACCCGCGTGCTTGCGGCCGGTGGTGTGCAGTCCGCGAGCACGCTTCAAAGGGCCCAGACGCGTTTGGTCGGCGCGTGAAGGGCCCTGTGGGGCCCGCCGGATTCGACCCCGGCGGGCCCCACGTCAGACACCGTGAGTGCTCCGGTTTGAGCATGCTCCCGGAGCACTCGCGGCCAGACGGCCCGCGACCTCCACGCGGGCCAAAGCGGAAGCCCCTGGACCAAAGATGTTCCAGGGGCTTCCGTGCTGTCTGACCAGCAGCGTCACGCGGCGGGAGCGTGGGCACAACCCGACTTGAAATGGTCGTTGTCGACGTAGACCACGCGGGCCTCCGGGATCGTCCGCTGCGCGATCTCGTGCACGTTGCCCTGGGTGGGCAGGCCCGCGCCGATGTCGACGAACTGCCGGACGCCGAGGCCGGTCAGGTGGTCGATCGCGCGGCGCAGGAAGCGCCGGTTCTCCCACACCAGCTCGTAGGTGTCGGGCACGACCGCCTTGATCCGGTCAGCGGCGGCCCGGTCCACCGCGAAGTTGTCCTTGCCGCCCAGGAAGTAGTCGTACATCCGGGCGACGCTGGGCGTCGAGGTGTCGATCCCGGTGCCGAGCCCGGCCGTGCCGTCCATGCGTCCTCCCGCTCGCCGCCGGTCCCGGCATGATCGTAGACCGGGACGGGCCGGGCGAGGCGCGGTTTCAGGACGATTCGCGCGGCGTCAGGACGATTCGCGCGGCGTCAGGACGATTCGCGCGGCACGATCTCCACCCGGGTGAGCGCGCGGTGCACCGCCGGGGAGCGCTCGCGGTCGCGGATCAGCCCGGCGATCCAGTCGGCGGTGTCGCCCGCCGCGCCCTCGCCGAGAATCCGCACCGAGCTGATGCGGGGCCGCAGCAGCGCCGCCCACGGCAGGTCGTCCGCGCCGACCAGCGCCACGTCGCCCGGCACGTCCAGCCCGGCGTCCTGGAGCGCGCGCAACATCAGCACGGCGTACTCGTCGTTGTAGGCGAACACCGCGTCCGGACGATCCGGAGAGACGGCCCAGCGCGCGGCGACGGCGGCGGCCGCGCCCTCGTCGAACGGCAGATCCACCCGCTCGACCGCCAGACCACTTCCGGCCGCCCCACCTGCTTCGGCGGCTTCGGTCAGCACGCCGGCCAGGCGGCGCTCGCCGAAATCGCGCAGCACCGGTTCGGTCGGGACGACCGCTGCCAGCCGTCTCCGCCCGCGTTCGATCAGGTGGCGGGCGGCGGCGCGGCCGATCCCGGCGTCGTCGAAGACCAGCGTCGGGGTGAGCGCGGACGGCTCGGGCCCGATCGCGACCACCGCCGCCGTCCCGGCCGCGTGCAGTTGCCGCACGGCCGCCCGGGTCAGCCGGTCTTCCTGGACCAGCACTGCCGCCGGACGCCACTCCGCCCACGCCCGCGCGGCGGCCACGCCCTTCGCCTGCGCATCCCCCTGCAGCAGGACGAGCCGGAACCCGCGCTCGCCGAGCCGCTCGGTCATCTCGCGCATCCAGATCCCGAACAGCGACCCGAGCGCCACGTCCGGGACCGGGCAGAGCACCAGGTCGCTGCGCCCGGTCTTCAGCGCGCGGGCCGAGGCGTGCGGGGCGTAGCCCAGCCGGTCCGCGGCGGCGCGGACCTTCGCGCGGGTCTCCTCGCTGATCCGCACGCCCGGCGCGTCGTTCAGCACGTAGGAGACGGTGGCCTGCGAGACGCCCGCGAGCCGCGCGACGTCGACGCTGGTCGGCGGGCGGTCGGAGGCGGAGGGCGGCAGTTTCATCGCGGCCAGTGTTCCGTTCGGCAGGGGTCGGCACCAGCGCGGCGCGGGCGCCCTATGGACTTTATACGTATAAGTGATACGTTTCACCAACCTCGGGACCGCGGCCGCCGGACGGACGGCCGCCGGTTCCCCGTCTCGTCGAGGCCCACCCCGCTCCGCGCCCGGCGCGGAGTCCTCACCCCTGGAGGCGCAGCCATGAACCCCATCCGAGCGTCCCGCAAGGCCGTCCGGTGACCGCCGGAATGGACGCGCGCCCCGGCACACCCGCGTCCACCCCGTCCGGCAAGCCCTCGACGCCGTCCCGCGCACCGGCCGACGAGTCCCCCGCGGCGTCCGCTGCGGTGGGGGCGGGGCGGCAGCGTGGGCTGATGTGGGCGCTGTTCGGTGGGAACGCGGCGGTGTTCGCGGTCTACATGGGCGTCGGGCAGATCCTGCTGCCCACCCAGGTCGGGAACATCGACCCCGACCACAAGGTCACCAGCCTCGGCATCATCACCGGGATCGGCGCGGCGTTCGCGACGCTGCTGCAGCCGATCGGCGGCGCGCTGTCGGACCGGACGCGGTCCCGGTTCGGACGCCGCAACCCCTGGATGCTCGGCGGCGCGGTGGTCGCGCTCGCGTTCCTCGTCCTGATGGGCAGCGCGCACGGGCTGCTGCTGCTCGGCGTCGGCTGGGTGCTGGCGCAGGGCGCGGCGAACCTGGTGCAGGCCGCGCTCACCGCGATCGTCCCGGACCGGGTGCCGCGCGAGCGGCGCGGCACGGCGTCGGCGATGGTCGGCGCGGGCACGACGGTCGCGACCGTGGTCGGCGGCCTGATCGCGAGCCGGTTCGTGGACCACCTCGGCTGGGGCTACGCCACGCTCGGCCTGGTGCTGGTCGCGGCGATGGCGATGATGCTCACCACCCACGACCCGCGTCCGGACGAGCTGCCCGCCTCGGCCGCGGCCCCGGCGCCCGGCTTCCGGGAGGCGGCGCGCTCGTTCCTGTCCGCGCTGGCGGTGCCGGACTTCCGCTGGGTGTTCCTCGGCCGGGCGCTGATCATCCTGAGCTACTTCAGCATCCTCGGGTACCTGCTGTACATGCTGGACGACCACATCACCGGCGTCCCGTCCGGGATGAAGCACGCGGACGCGGTGGTGCTGCTCAGCACGGTTTCGGCGGTCGTGTCGATCGTGTCGACGGTGGTCGGCGGGCCGCTGTCGGACAAGCTCGACCGGCGGCGCGCGTTCGTCGGGATCAGCGGCGCCGGGATGGCGGTGTCGCTTCTGATCCCCCTGTTCGCGCCGACCTGGGGCGCGATGCTGGCCTTCTCGGTGCTGAACGGCCTGTTCTTCGGGGTGTACATGGCCGTGGACACCTCCCTGGTCACGCTGGTGCTGCCGAGCGAGGGCGACGCGGGCCGGGACATGGCGGTGCTGAACATCGCCAACGCCGGGCCGCAGATCGTCTCGCCGTTCGTCGCGGCGCTGGTCATCAACGGCCTGGGCGGCTACTCCGCGCTGTACATCGTGGCGGCGGTGCTGGCGCTGCTCGGCGGCGCCACGGTCCTTCCGATCAAGGGCGTGCGCTGAGGGGGGCGCGTAGGGGCTGGATTCGAGCATGCCCGCGCCGTTATCGTGTGGCCTCTAGTGATCCCGATCACATGACCTGGATCACACGGGACACCTGCGGGAGCACATGGCGGTGCGCATGCGCGAGCGGCGGGACACCGCCGGCCGGGTCCCCGGCGAGGGGCTGCGGGCGGCGGGCGTGACGGTGCGGTTCGGCCAGGTCACGGCCGTGGACGGCGCGGGACTGACCGCGCCGCCGGGCGCGGTCACCGGCCTGCTCGGCCCGGACGGCGCGGGCAAGACGACGCTGTGCGACGTGCTGTGCGGGCTGCGCCGTCCGATGGACGGCAGCGTCCTGCTGGACGGCGCGGACCTGCTGGGCCGCTCCCCCGGCGAGGTCGCCCGGCGCGGCCTCGCCCGCACCTTCCAGCAGCCGTCTCGTCCGCGCGGCCGCTCGGCGCGGCGAACCGTCCGCGACACCGTGCAGGCGGTGGCCCAACAGGAGGTCGCGCGCCGCGAGATCGCCGGACGCGACCGGCTCGACCGGCGCCGCCGCCGCAGCGCCGCACTGGCCCTGACCGGCGAGACCGCCGACACGCTACTTACCCGGCTGGGCATCGCCGGGTTCGCCGACCGCCGCGCGGACGCGGTGCCGGCCGAGGTCGCGCGACTCGCCGAACTGGCGAGCGCGCTCGCGGCCCGGCCCAGGGCGCTGGTGCTGGACGAGCCGTCCGCCGGACTGGGCGAGGCCGCGTCCCGCGCCCTGGAGGTGCTGCTGCGCGACCTGGCCGCCGAGGGCCTCGCGATCGTGCTGGTCGAACGCGATCTGGAGCGCGTCCTGGGCGTCTGCGACACCGTCCACGTCCTCGCGCACGGCCGCGTCGTCGCCTGCGGCCCGCCGGCCGAAGTCCGCTACGACCACTTCGTCCAATCCGCCTGCGTCCCGTAGCCACCGCTCCCGAACGACAGGCGTGTCCACGCTGCGGTCAAGCGCGGGTGGCGCGCAGGGAGTACATCAGCGGGACGCGCGGCCGACCCTCGGAGAACCGGTAGGACGTGCCGCTCTTCTCCAGCGTCTTGTAGCGCGGCCAAAGCGTGTGGTCGTGCTCGTGCAGGAACTCCAGCCGGAGACCGGCGGCGATCACGGCGCTGACCACGTCGCCGACACCGTGCAGGAACTCGATCGAACGGCCGGCACCGAGCGCGGCACCGCCGTCGGTGTATGTGCCTGGCTCGTTCCATTCCTGCGGTGAGCGGTCGAAGTAGTCGTAAGTAAGAACCGTCCCCGTCTCCTCGTCGAGGGTGTCGGCGAACGGATGGAACTCCGCCAAGTACAGAAACCCGCCGGGCTTGAGGAGCGCGGCAACGGTCTTGGCCCAGCGCTCGATGTCGGGCAGCCAGCACAGCGCGCCGAGCCCGGTGTAGACGATGTCGTAGGTCTCGCCGAGCGCCTCGGGCGCCGCGTAGAGATCGGCGACGACGAACCGCGCGTCCAGGCCGGTCTCGTCGGCGAGCTGCCGCGCGGTGTCGATCGCGGGCGCGGAGAAGTCGAGCCCGGCCACCTTTGCGCCGCGCCGGGCCCACGACAGCGTGTCGAGCCCGAAGTGGCACTGCAGATGCGCGAGGGACCGCCCGGCGACGTCCCCCACTTCGGCAGTCTCGAAGTCGCGCAGCGTGTCCGTGCCCGCCCGGAACCCGGCGACGTCGTAGAAGTCGCTGGCGACGTGGACGGGGACGCGCTCGTCCCACATCGCCCGGTTGACGTCCAGGTACTCGTCGTTCGCCACGCGCCCGAGGATAATGACGGCCGTTCTTGACAGCGAACCGATATCCATGAGGCCATGCCTGGAAGGGACGGCGCCGTCGCCGTCCGTGAGTCCGCCCGCAAGCCCGGAGCCTCGATGACCCCGCCCGACCCCGCCGTCCCCGACCGGCCGAGCCCCGTCCGCGAGGCGCTGCTGGACGCCGCCGCCGAGCTGCTGGTCCAGCGCGGCTACCGCGGCCTGCGCATGCGGGACGCGGCGGAGGCCGCCGGAGTCAGCCGGCAGACCGTCTACAACGAGTTCGGCGACAAGTGGGGGCTGGCGCAGGCGGTCGTGCTGCGCGACAACGAGCGCTACCTGGACGGCATCGACCGCGTGCTGGCCGAGCACGACGACCTGTACGCGGCGGTCGCGGCGGCCGTCCGCTACACGCTGGTCACCTCGGCCGACGACCCGCTGAAGAAGGTCGTGCTGACCGGCGCGGGCGGCGACGAACTGCTGCCGCTGCTGACCACGCAGGCCGAGCCGGTGCTGTTCACCGCGTCCGCGCGGATCGTCGAGCACGCCCTGGACCGCTGGCCGCACCTGGACCGCGCCGCGTTCGCCGAGGTCGTCGACGCCGCCGTCCGGCTGACGATGAGCCACCTGATCCTGTCGGACGGCCCGCCCGAGCGCATCGCCGGCTTCGTCGCCCGGATGGTCGTCCGCTACCTGAACCTCCCCGAACCGGACGACTCCCCCGAGGGTTGATCAGCCGCCGGCCCCCTGGGACCGGGCGAGGGACACGGCCTCCTTCATGGAACCGTTCCACGGCTCGCCATGGCCGGGGACGAGGACGTCGGCGTCCAGCCCGGCGAGGGCGTCCAGCGAGGCCGCCGCCTGGGACGGATCATGCGCGAAGCGGTCGGTGATGAGCTGCGGCCCGAGGACGCGCGTGACCGGATGGCCGGTGATCAGCGCATCGCCGGTCGCGACGGCACCGGCGTCCGGCAGGAGAAAGGCGCTATGTCCCGAGGTGTGCCCGGCGCATTCCACCGGGAAGGGCCGTCCGGGCAGATCCAGCGCGCCCTCATTGGGGAACGGCCGCACGAACGGCAGCGCCAGATGCCGCAGCGCCCCCGCCCGGACGATCCGCAGGCTCCACGCAACCCCGCTCGGCCGCCACGCCATCCTCACGATGTCGAGAGGGGTGGCCTGCTCCAGGAACTCCCGGTGGGCGTGCGGCACCTCGCGCGGCGAGGCGTACACCGGCACCCCGTACTGCTCGTGCAACCGGGTCAGCGCACCCATGTGATCGATGTGGGCATGCGTCAGCAGCACCGCGCGCACATCCTCGGGACGCCGGCCGAGCGCGCCGATCGAGTCCAGCACCGCCTCGGTATCGCCGTACCACCCGCCGTCGATCAGAGTCAGGTCATTGCCGTCCCGGACCAGCACCCAGTTGACGTCGGTGCCGCCGACGCAAAAGACGTTCGAAGCAACCTCGCGCACGAGCCAACCCTCCCACCGACCGGCGCTCCAGTCTTATCAGCGGCGAGGCGCCGGACGGTCCCACACCACGATCAGAAACGTCGCGAACGGCCCGAGGAGCAGCGACGCCAGGAACCAGTTGAGTCCGCTGCGTCCCTTGCCCTGCGCGAGCCCCGCGTTGATCAAGCTCAGCGTCAGCCACCCGACGCTATAACCCCCGGTATCGCCCATTTGCCCCCATTTCTCCCTTCGATCCGGGCGAGTGTATCGACACGGGCCCGGGCTCTCTGGTCAAGGCCGCGGTGAAGTCGGCGGCGGCCGGTTCCGGCCAGCGGGGCACATGGCTGGACATCCGGCTCAGGCGTCACAGTGGCGGGTGTCGGCCCCGTGACGCGGGGTGGCCGCTGGTGTCTCGGGAGGCTCGATCGTGCGCAGGGTTGTCGTCGTGGTCGCGGGCGCGGTGGTGACGGTCGGGGGCGCCGGGATCGCGCCGGCGTCGGCCGCGGTCCAGGCCACCCGGGTGTCGCTGTGGACCAACCCGGCCCCGGCGCTGGTCGGCGACGAGGTGGTGCTGGTCGGCAAGCTCGAACGGCGCGCCGGGACGAGCTGGACCGGCCTCGGCGCCCAGCCCGTCCGGCTGGCGGTCACCGACGCCCAGGGCCGCGAGCGCGCCTACCTCGGCACCGTGATCAGCAACGCGGACGGCACCTACACCCGGACCGTCCGGGCGCCGCTGTCCGGATACTGGAGCGCCCGCTACCAGCCCGCCAGCGGCGACGGCTACGGCGCCTCGGCCACGCACACCGCCTGGTACGCGCTGCACTACCAGACCGCGATCACCGGGTACATGGCCGGTCCGCGCGTCGCGGGGCTGGGCACCACCATCACCGTCCAGGGACGGGTGACCCGGCGCGGCGCGACGGCGACCGGGCCGCTGGCGGGCGCGACCGTCGGCCTCTACTGGGCCAAGGACGGCAAGACGTGGCATTGGACGGCCAACACCACCACCAACGGCTCGGGCGGTTTCGTCTTCCGTCCCCGGGTGATGGCCGACGGCTACTGGGCGACCGTCCTGCCCGCCGCCAGCGACAACCTGTCGGCGACCAGCGGCGTGGCCTATGTCGACGGCCGCTTCCGCACGCGGGTGGGGCTGTCGGCCAAGCCGTCGCCCGTCCGCCGCGGCAGCACCCTCACCCTGAGCGGGACGCTGCAGCAGGTCGACGCCACCGGGAAGGCGCATCCGCTGGCCGGACGCTGGGTGCGGATCTACATCCGGACCTCCGGCTCCAAGGTGCGCCTGCTGGGCACCGTCAAAACCGGTAAGGCGGGCACCTACGCCTTCAAGTACCGGCCGTTGACCTCCGCGCGGTTCGAGACCTACTGGCCGGGTGACGAGAACTTCCTCCGGTCGGTCACCTCCTGGCGCGCGGTCAAGGTCCGCCGATGAACGAGATCGACGCGGCGCTGGTCGACCGCATCCAGCGCGAGGTGGTCACGGCGCGCTTCACCTCGCGGTCGATGCTGCAATGGCGCTTCGGGCTGTCCGGAACCGACGCCGAACGCGTGCTGCAGGCGCTGGAGGCGCGCGGCGTGGTCGGCCCGGCCGGCCCCGACCTGCACCGCGACGTCCTGGTCCCCGCCGACCCCAACGCCGAGTTCTGGGCGCAGGACGCCGACCCGGCCGAGGAATGGTGGACGAACCTGCCGCCCGCCGACACCGAGGTCCCCGGACTCATGCAGACCGCGCCGGCACCGGGCGTCAACCAGGCCGCGCTGGTCACCGTCCCGCCGCTGCTCCCGCCGGACGAGCCGTGGCGCGTGCCGAGCCGTCCGCGGCACCGCCGCTCCCGCACGGTCGGCCTGGCCGTCGGCACCGCGACCGGCGCGGCGGCCTGCGGGCTGGCGGCCTGGCTGATCCTGGCCCAGCAGTCCGACGTGTCCGCCGCGCCCACGCCGACCCAGGTCACCGTCACCACCACGGTCACCGTGCCCGCGCCCACCCCGTCCTCGCCGTCCCCCGCGCGTCCTTCGGCGTCACCGTCGAGCGCGTCCCCCTCGCCGTCCAAGGACGACACCGAGGACAGCCCGCCCCCGACCCGTCCGCACCCCCGGCAACCGCGTCCGGCCTACACCCCGCCGCACACCCACCGCCCGCAGCCCACCACCAACCGCGGCTGGTGCCCCATCCGCGACTCCAACGGCAAGGTCATCGGCTACGTCCGCTGCCCGGGCTGAGCTCCTCCAGCAACTGCCGGGCCAGGGCTTGGTCGCCGTCGTCGGCGTCGGCGTTCTGGACGAAACGCTCCAGGGCTTGGGCAAGTCGGGGTTGGGTTCGACCGGTGGTCTGGAGGGCCTCGGAGGCGTCCAGGAGGACGTTGAGGTGCGGGGCGTCGGGGTTGTCCAGGGCATCGGCGAGGATGGTGAGGTCGTCGGGGGCGGCGACCTTGAGCGCTGACAGGGCCGTGAGGTGGTTGGCGGTGGGGCCGTATTCGCGGCTCAGTTCCGGACGCGACGCCGGTCCGCGCAGGATCTCCCCGACTCGGGTCAGGACGAGGTCGCGCGCCGGTTCGCGGGCGGCCTCACCGCCACGCGCGACGGCGCCGTCCGCGTCCCACCAGTGGTCCAGGGCGATGCCGACGGCGGCCTCGTCGCCGCTGTTGAGCAGGGTGCGCATGGCCTGGTGGTAGGAGTCGTCCATCTCGCGGCGGCGCAGGCGGCGGTGGGCCTGGCGCAGGTCCGGGTCCGGGAGGCGGTGGCCTGCCCAGTGGACGCTGTGCGGCTTACCGAAGATCATCTCGGCCGGGTCCTCGCCCCAGGGGCGGTGCGCGGAGCGTCCCTCCCAGGCGTCCGCGGCGGCTTCGAGGACGGGACGGTGGCGGTCCAGCGCTCCGGTGCGCACCAGGTAGAAGGCCGCGTGCGCCTGCACCTTCGGCTCCTCTTCGCGCAGCGCGCGCAGCAGGAACTCATCGGCCGCCGCGCCGAGGCCGTCCGCCAGGATGCGGACCGCCGTCTCCTTCGCATGCCGCCCGGCGGACGGATCGAAGAGCACCCCGCCGGCCGCTTCGACGAGTCCGGCATCCGGGGTCTCGGACTTGCCGAAGACGCCGAGCGCCACCCACAGGGCCTCGTGCCGGACGGTGTCGGAGTCGGTTCGGCTCAGGACGTCCACGACCAGGGCGGCGTCGGACGCTTCGGCGTGCTGGGCGGCGATCATGTTCAGGGCGCTCACCTCGGCCGGGGAGATCCGGCGGCGCAGCACCTCGCGGGCGCGCTCCAGCACCTCGGGCAGGCGCGCCTCGGCAAGGTCACCGTCGTCCAGGGTCTTGCGCAGGCCCTCCCAGGACTCGTAGTGGTCCAGCGCGATGCCGATGGCCACCGGGTCGTCGCTGCGCAGCAGCGTGGCGAACGCCTCCAGGCAGGTCTCGTCGTTCAGCGGGAACATCAGCTCGTCGTGCGCCGCCCGGAGGTCCGGATCGTCCAGGTTGGCGTCCTTCCAGTACGTGCTGTGGAACCCGGTGAGCGCGTCGCGGACGTGACCGGCCCACGGGCTCGCGTCCGGCGGCCAGGAGTCGACGAGCCGGCGGAGCCGCGCGCGGTGCGCCCGGACCTTGCGCGGCGAGCTGAGCTGCAGCGCGGCCGAGACCTGGACGCTGATGTCGGCGGACTCGGTCAGGCCGACGATCAGGGCCTCCGCCTCGGGGGTGTCGACGTCGCCCAGCGCGCTGATCGCGCGCTCGCGGTCCCGGGCGTCCAGCGTCTCGTCCAGGGCGACGGCGCTGACGGCCGCCAGCAGCCGCGGGTTCGGCTCCTCGCCGTCGGCGAGTGCGGTGGACGCGGCGGACAGCGCGTCCTCGCGGAGGCCGGGGTCGGTGGCGCGTTCCAGGACGGCGGCGATCCGTTCCGCGTCCTCGTCCTCGCCCAGGTGCCACAGCATGGTGAGGGCCCACGGGACCGGGTCGGCGCGGTCCTCGTCCTCGTCCTCGTCGTCGGCTGCGGGGGCGGGGGCGGGCGCGGGCGGACGGTCGAGGATGTCGCGGGCGACGAACAGGACCTCGTTGTCCAGCGGCCGGTACGGGTTGTCCACGCCCCACCGGGTGTCGGCCTGCGCCTGCTGGTAGTCGCGCAGGGCGTCGGTCACCACGTCCATGTCGCCGCTGTGCAGGCGCGCGCTGAACTCACCGAGAATCGTCGTTTCGCCGTCCGGCATGGGACCTCCTTAATGATCAGCTCGACAGACTGGCAGAAGCGGCCGCGCGGCGTCCTCCCGATTTCCGGACAGCATCGAAAAGGCGTTCGCGGCAAAGGCGTAGGAGGAGGTGAAAGACGGGTTAGAGAAGCCTGCCTTGTTGCGGCGGTACGGCGCGGCTAGCGTGATGATCAGAGCGATTTGTTCAGGATTGCGCGATTCGTCCTTTTGGCCTTTGACTCGGTCCCGGGCCGACCCGCCGTGCACGACCCCGATGGGATCCGCCATGCCCGAACTCCCCGCTTTCCCCTTCCCCACCGACCACGCCCTGCGCCCGTCCCCGCGGCTCGGCGACGCCCGCGGCGACCGGGCGCCCGTCCTGGTCCAGCCGGCCTACGGCGCCCCCGCCTGGCTGGTCACCCGGCACGCCGACGCCCGGCACGTGCTCAGCAGCCCCGCCTTCGGGCGCGACCCGCGGCGCGCCGGCATCGCCGACGAGGACATCGCCCGCATCACGCCGGTCGACATCACCGTCCAGACGATGGTGAGCACCGACCCGCCCGACCACACCCGCGTGCGGCGCTTCGTCTTCCACACCTTCACGCCCCGCCGGATCGAACGGCTGCGGCCCAGCACCGAGCGCATCGCCGACGCCCTGGTGGACGCGATGGTCGAGCAGGGCCCGCCCGCCGACCTGTTCGAGTCCTTCGGGCTGGCGCTGCCGATCCAGGTCATCTGCGACCTGCTCGGCGTCCCGACCGCCGACCGGTCCCGCTTCACCGCCTGGACCGACATCCTCATCGACGCCGGCGGCCTGTCCCCCGACGAGGTCCTGGCCAGCATCGACGAGATGAACGACTACCTGGCCGACCAGGCCGACCGGCGCGTCCAGAACCCCACCGACGACCTCATCGGCGCCCTGGTCCGCGCCCGCGTCGAAGGCGACCGGCTCAGCCGCGACGAGATGGTCAACCTGATCCGCACCCTGCTGGCCGCCGGGCACGAGACCACCGCCTCGCAGATCCCCAACTTCGTGTTCCTGCTGCTGCGCACCGGGGATACCGGAAGCTCGCCGCCCGCCCCGAGCTGGTCCCCTCGGCCGTCGAGGAGCTCCTGCGCTACGTCCCGCTGATCGCCCAGGGCTCGTTCCCCCGCTTCGTCCTGCGGGAGACCGAGGTCGGCGGCGTCAAGATGCGCCCGGGCGACCAGGTGCTGGTCGAGCTGTCGGCCGCCAACCGCGACGGCTCGGTCTTCCCCGACCCCGAGACCCTGGAGATCGCCCGCGCCGACAACCCCCACCTCGCCTTCGGCTTCGGCCTGCACCGCTGCGTCGGCGCGTCCCTGGCCCGGATGGAACTCCAGGTCGCCCTGTCCACCCTCACCCGCCGCCTCCCCGACCTGGACCTCGCCGTCCCCGCCGACCAGATCCCCTGGCACCTCACCCGCTTCGTCCGCCGGCCCCGCGCCCTCCCCGTCACTTGGTGACCCTTTGGCGCCCGCGGCGGCCGCGGAAATCACGTTGAGAGTTCGTGCCGTATTGCCGTAGGTTGCGCGCAGCCCATCGCCGTGAGGACAGAGGACAGAACCGCGTGACCCCGCCTGCTCTTTAGACCTGACACGTCTTTCCGCTCACCTGTAGCCGACGCGCACGTCGGTTCTGCCGGGCTGCCCTGGAGCACCCGGTCATCCAGCGTTCGAGGCCGCGCACAAACGGCCTCGTGTCAGGTCTTGAGGGCTCATGTCTTCACATGTTCATATCGTGCTGCCCTGGGTCGTCCGGCGAACCCGGCTGCCTCTGGTCTCGGTGCGCTGCCCGGACTGCCGCTCGGGGTCGGCGACCACCGGTGACGGCCGGTTCCGCGTCAACGCCAACGGCAAGCTGCTGGACGTGTGGCTGCTCGTCCGCTGCGTGTCCTGCAACCGGACGATCAAGCTCACCGTCCACGACCGCGCCCCGGTGCGGTCCTTCGATCCGGCCGCGCTTCGCGGCTACCGCGTCAACGACCCGGGCCTGGTGGCGTCCACGCTGCTGGACCCGCGGCTCGCCCAGCGCAACCGCTGCGCGCTGGACTGGGACGGGTCGTGGCGGCTGGACGCCGCGTCGCCGTGGATCGACGAGGGCTGGCCGGTCCAGATCGGGGTCGCCTTCGCGGACCCGGTTCTGGTGCGTCCAGAACGGCTCATCGCGCAGGGGCTCGGCCTCAGCAGGAGCCAGGTGCTGCGCCGGATCAAGTGCGAGACCCCGTTGCGCCGTCCGACCAGCACCGGATTCACCTTCACCGTGATCCCGTAGCCGGCTTGCACTGAACCTCGTGTCCACCGGTCGGTGGACACGAGGTTCAACCGGTCGAGCCTGTCGGGGCCCGGCGCGCCGCCAACAGCATTGGGGGCATGACGAAACTCCCCCTGCGGGTGGCTCGATGGAGTGCCGGGCATCCCTGGCGCGCGATCGCGGGATGGTTCCTGTTCGTGGCGCTGTGTCTCGGCGTCGGCATGGCGGTCGGTGGGCACGCCGCGACGTCGGAGGACTTCCGCATAGGCGAGGCCGGGCGGGCGGAGTCCCTGGCGGCCGCGGGCGGACTTGAGCAGCGGGCGGTGGAGCGGGTGCTGATCACCGCGCGGCCCGGCGGCGGGCCGCTCGACCGGCACGCGGCGGCCGCCGCCGCGCTGGACGTCGTCCACCGGATGAAGGCGCTGCCCGAGGTGGACGCGGTCTCGGCGCCGGTCCGGTCCGCCGACCGGACGGCGGTCCGGGTCGACGTGACGCTGAAGGGCCCCGAGCTGGACGCCGAGAACCACCTCGCCCCGCTGCGGGCCGAGACCGCGCGGGTCCAGGCGGCCCGTCCCGGGCTGCGGATCGAGCAGACCGGCGGCACGTCCATCGGCAAGGCCGTGGACGGGCTGCGCGACCGGGACCTGTCGAAGACCGAGCTGATCGCGCTGCCGATCACGCTGGTCACGATGCTGCTGGTGTTCGCGTCGGTCGCGATGGCGCTGATGCCGCTGCTGCTGGCGGTCTCCTCGATCGTCGCGGCCGTCGGACTGTCGCTGCTCGCCTCGCACGCCTTCCCCGACAGCGGGGTGGGCGTCAACATCATCCTGCTGATCGGGATGGCCGTCGGCGTCGACTACACCCTGTTCTACCTCAAGCGCGAGCGCGAGGAGCGGGCCCGCGCGGACGGCGCGCTGAGCCCGCGGGCGGTCGTGGAGCTGGCCGCGGCGACCTCGGGCCGGGCGGTGCTGGTGTCGGGGCTGGCGGTCATGGTGTCCAGCGCGACGCTGTACCTGGCCGACGACGTCATCTTCTCCTCCATCGCCACCGCCGCGATCGTCGTCACCCTGGTCGCGGTCGCCAGCTCGATGACCGTCCTGCCCGCGCTGCTGGCCAAGCTCGGCGCCCGGGCCGAGCGCCGCCGCGCGCGCCGTGGCGACCGTCCGACCAGGTTCGCCTGGACGGCGCGGACGCGGCGGACCGCGTCCGGTGGCGGGCCGGTCACCTCCGCCCTGCTGCGCGCCACGGGCCGGCATCCCGTCGCCACGCTCGCCGCCGGGGTCGTCGCCATGCTCGCGCTGGCCGCGCCGCTGCTCGGTCTCAACCTGACCGACATGGGCCCGGAGACCTACCCCCGGAGCCTGCCCGCGATGCAGGCCTTCGACCGGCTGAACCGGGCGTTCCCCGAGCTGAAGGCCACGAACCGGATCGTCGTCCGCGCCGATGCCGGCAGGAGGGACGAGGTGACCGCAGCGCTCCGCGATCTCGCCGCGCGGGCCGAGTCCGACCCGGACATGGCCGGGACGGCGCGACTCCGCACCTCGCCGGACGGACGGGTGAGCCTGCTGGAGCTGGCGGTGCCGCACTACGTGAGCGACAAGGCCGCCCTGCGCTCCCTGGAGACCGTCCGGAAGCGGCTCCTGCCGGACACCGTCGGCAGGCTGCCCGGCGTCGAGGCCGCGGTGACCGGGGATGTGGCCCGCTACGCCGACTACCCGGAGCACCAGAAGCGGAAGCTGCCGCTCATCATCGGCGCGCTGCTGGCGGCGACGTTCGCGATGACGGTCTGGGCGTTCCGCTCGGTGGTGCTCGGCCTGGTCGGCATGCTGCTCAACCTGCTGTCGGCGGGCGCGTCGCTCGGCTTGCTGGTGCTGGTGTTCCAGGGGCGCTGGGCGGAGGGGCCGCTCGCCTTCCACTCCACCGGCTCGGTCGGCTCCCGCGTCCCGCTGCTGCTGTTCGTGATCCTGTTCGGCCTGTCGATGGACTACCAGGTGTTCGTGATCAGCCGGATCAGGGAGGCGGCGGCGCGCGGCGTGCCCGCCCGGCAGGCCGTCCTGGACGGCATCGGCGGCTCGGCCGGGGTGGTGACCAGCGCGGCCTTCGTGATGGTGACGGTCTTCGCCAGCTTCGTGCCGCTGCACATCATGGAGATGAAGCAGATGGGGTTCAGCCTGGCGGCGGCGGTGCTGCTGGACGCGTTCGTCATCCGCGTGGTGATCCTTCCCGCGTTGATGCTGCTGCTCGGGGACGCCGTCTGGTGGCCGTCCCGAAGCATGCGCCGGACGCAGGGCGGCACGCACCGGACGCAGGACGGCACGCACCGCACGCAGGGAGGCACGCGCCGGACGCAGGGTGAGGCGGGGACCGGCCGTCCGCCGGCGAAAGTAGGCTGATCGGCATGATTCCGGCGCCGCGGCCGACCGACCGCCCCCAACTGGGCAGGCTGCACCTCGGGTACTCGGTTCTGTGGCTCGTCTTCGGCCTGGTTCCGCCCGCCATCGGGGTGGCCGACCGTTCGGCCGCCACGCGGTCGTGGACGCTGGCGCTGCTGGCCGCGCTCGGAATCTGCTACGTGATCGTCCGGTGGCTTCCCCGGAACCCCGTCCTGGGGCCGCGGGTGTTCCTCGTCGTGCTCGCGGCCGGCCTGGGCGCGCAGTCGTACGCGCTCAAGGGCGGCGCGGCGATGTTCATCATCTCCCTGCCGCTGTTCTGGATCCTCGCCGGGAGCGCGCGGCTCGCGATCGCCCTGAGCGGTGCCGCGGCGGCGGCCACCCTGCTGGGCGGGGCCGCCGGCGACGGGTTCGGCAACGGCAACGCCGTGTTCACCTGTATCGGTTACGTCGCGGGTGTCCTGGTCGGGCTGCTGATGCACTGGTACATCCGGCAGAGCGACGAGCGGGCCCGCGCCCTGAGCACCGAGCTGGAGGAGACCCAGCGCCAGCTCGTCGACGCGCACCGCCGCGAAGGCGCCGCCCGGGAACGCGAACGGCTCGCGCGGGAGATCCATGACACCCTCGCCCAGGGCTTCGCGTCCATCATCGTCCTTGCCGAGGCCGCCCGCGCCGGCATCGACGCCGACACCGCGCGCAGTTCCCAGCAACTGCTCTCGATCGAACGCACCGCCCGCGAGAACCTCGCCGAGGCGCGCATCCTGGTCGGGTCGGCACCGCGCGCCGACCAGGGCTCGATCGCCCAGACCCTCCGCCGCACCCTCGACCGCTTCGCCGAGGACACCGGACTGACCGTCCACGCGGAGCTGGACGACATCGACGTCTACCAGCAGGCCCGGATCGCGCTGCTGCGCTGCACCCAGGAGTCGCTGGCCAACATCCGCAAGCACGCGGACGCCACGACCGTCGGCCTCGTCCTCACCCGCGAGCCGCACGGCATCGAGCTGGAGATCACCGACGACGGCCGCGGCTTCACCGCCGGCACCCCGCGCAGCCCCGACTCCCCCGGCGGCTTCGGTCTGGACGGCATGCGCCACCGCCTAGCCGAACTGGGCGGCGCCCTCACCATCACCAGCGCCCCGGGCGAAGGCACCCGCATCCACGCCCTGATCCCCCCAGACGAGAACCTCTGACCCGCTCCGCGGCCCGCCTCAGCGCCGGGGGGACCAGGGCGTTGATAGCTTCGCCGGGTGGACACTCCGCAGCATGTCGTCGCCGCAGTGGTCTCTGCGGGGGGAGAACTGCTGGTGCGGGCGACGCGTCTTGAGCTGCCCGGTGGGCGGATTTTCGACGACGGGCGCGAAGAGGCGCTGGTCCGGCTCGTCCGCGAGCAGATCGGCGTGGACGCGGTGATCGGCAGCCTGCTGCACATCACCGCCGTCCACCCCTACTGGACCTGCTACCTCTACCTGGCGCGCGCGGCGGACGATTCAGTCCCCACCAGCGCACAGACCTTGCCCCTCACCTCCGACGCCCTGGCCGCGGCGGAACTCGAACCGGCTCCGATGGCGGAGCTGCTACGCGCCGATCTCCAAGCCGGACGCGACCTGTTCTCGCTTCCCGATCTGCGCGACCGCCTAGCAAAGCCCGAACCGGGACGCTTCACCGAATTCAACGCGTGGGCGGAGACCGAAAGCGGCGCGGGCGCCGTCGAAGCGGCCCTGACTGACTGGCTGCCGGTTAGCATGCTGCGGCTCCGGCCGCGGGTATTCGGTTCGGATGTCGTCTATGAAGACGACACGCTCTACCTTTACGTCGAGGAAGCCCCCAACGGGCAGGGGCCGCCGCCTTTCAACCTCCAGGGGGAGCTTCGCCAGGGCCCGGCGACCGCTCGCGACCGGCTTGCCGACCTGGCCCGCTGCTGCCGACGGCACGGCGTCCGGCTGTCGGGCGAGTACGTCGAGGTCGACGAGGCCGGAGACGAGATCGGGCCGGAGCAGGCCCTCCCGCAGGACGTCCCCTAACCCGAATGGTCTTCCAGCATGACGTCGAGCCGTTCGCGGAGCAGCGGGCGGCCGAGGTCGTCGTAGGCGCGGGCCCACAGCGGGTACAGCTCTGGGATGCGCTGCTCGTCCTCGTGATAGGCGGCGGTGAGCCCAAGCAGAGCACTCGCTGGCCGGCCTGCATCGAGCAGCCGGGAGGCATCGTCCAGGATGGCGTCGATCTCCCCGGTGAAGCGGGGGTATTCGTCGGCGAAGGCGTCGTGCGGCGCGAGGACGCCGATACCGATGCCGGACGGGTCGGGTTCGTGCCGCCAGCCGGTCGGGGCCGCGAGGTCGAGTGGAATCTCGGCATCACTGCCGTCCGGACTCACCCCGTATTCAGGACGAGGTTCAAGGCCCAGTTCGGCGGCCAGCCGCGCCACCTGGGCCTCGCGGTGCTCTCCCCCGCTGCGCAGCGCCAGCGCGAGCAGGAAGGCCAGGCCGTCCATTGTGTCGCGGCCGATGACGCCCGGCTTCTTATGCCCGAAGGACGCGACCGGGTGATCCGTCCGGCCGAGTTCCGGCGCGGGAACCACCCAGCCGATATAGGTGCCGCTGCCCAAATCCGCGAACGGCAACAGCTCGGGCACCGACCAGAACGGCACGATGTGTCGGCGGAACACACCCTCGGGATAGCAGTCCTCCCAGCCGTCCGGCGCCTGCGGCACTTCGCAAAGGTCGAACGGCAAAGCGAAGCTCCCTTGCACGCGGTAAGGGTCGTACAAGCCTTCCTCGTACAGATCCGTCCCGAGGAAGCCCTCTTCCCACGCAATATCAACCACCTTGGCCAGCGCAGGCGGAGTGGGAAAGGGGAACAGGTCGTCGAGCCAGCTCGGCGGAGGCGTCATGAAGGAGGAGTGTCGCAGCCGCCGGTGACGTTCTTCCGCGTCGAAAAGCAGCGCGGAAGAACGTCAGGCGGTCGCGCTGGTCAGGGTTTGCGGCCTACGCCGCCGGTCATGAAGCGGACGTCGACGGTGCTGGCGTCCAGGACGGGCTCCTCGGGGCGCCACAGCGGGAGCGGGACGAGGCCGGGCGGCAGGATCTCCAGGCCGTCGAAGAAGGCGGCCAGCTCGGCGGGGGTGCGGACGCGGCCGGTGCCGAGTTGTTCCAGGAGCTGCTTCTCCAGCGCGACGGACTCGGGGGCGTCGCCCAGGCGGGTGAAGTTGGTGATGAAGAAGTAGGAGCCGCTGGGCACCGCGTCCCGGAGCGTCCGGACGATCTGGCCGGGGTTCTCGTCGTCGGCGAGGTGGTGCAGGATGCCGGCGAGGATGATGCAGACGGGACGGTCGAAGTCGATGAGCGCGCGGACCTCGGGACGCTCGAGCAGCTCGGCGGGCTGCCGGATGTCGGCGGTCACGACGGTGGTGTTGGCGTTGTCGGCCAGGATCGCGCGGCCGTGCGCCAGGACGATCGGGTCGATGTCGACGTACACGACGTGCGCGCTCGGGTTGGCCTCTTGCGCGACCTCGTGGGTGTTGCGGACGGTCGGCAGGCCCGAGCCGAGGTCGAGGAACTGGGTGATGCCCTCGTCGGCGGCGAGGTGGTGGACGACGCGGTGCAGGATCGCGCGGTTGTGCAGGGCGATCTCGCGCAGCTCCGGCATGATGGCGAGGCTGGCCTCGGCGACGGCCCGGTCCACCGCGTAGTTGTCCTTGCCGCCCAGCATCACGTCGTAGACGCGTGCCGCGGTAGGGACGCCGATGGGGATCTGCGGGGACTCGGCCATGTGCACCTCGGAGTTCGGGGAATTCGCCTCCATATCGTACCGTCGCCGACCCGCCCGAATCGCTCCGGAAGCCTTACGCCACAGGCGTTTGCGCGCCCTCGCGCGATCCCGCCGCAGGTGAGCGCCCCGCCCCGGACGATCACGCTCGTGATCTTCGTCCGAGACCACGAGCGTGTCGCCACGCCTCACCCCAGGCAAAGGGCGTAGACGGTCCCCGTCGGGACGGTGTTGATGTTGGCGGCGTACACGTAGGCCCCGTTGTAGCCGACGCTCCCCAGCCGGAGGGTGGTGATTTCAGCGGTGCTCTGGTCGGCCCACAGACCGGCCGCCGTCGCGACGGTTCCGGATGGGCAGATAGCGTTCTGCTGTGCGGCGAACGCGTCGCCGATGGTTCCGCTGGGCGCGAGCGACTGCGTGATGACCTGGGCCCGCTCGGCCTGCGCGCACAGGGCCGCGACGTACACCTGCTGGTCGGACGCGCTGTTGTTGCGCAAGGCCACGGCCCATTCATTGGTGCCGAACGGGAAGTCGCCCCATGTCGTGACTCCCGGGCCGGTCGCGACGAACTCTCCGGACAAGGCGGTCTCGCCGGACGGGCACGCGGCCCACGGCAGCTTGGTCCCGCCGGGACTGATCGTCCCCTGGTTCCCGAAGACGTAGTGCAGGGAGGAGGGGTTGATCCCGTGCGCGCTGAGCGCGGCTGAGGTCGCGCAGAGTCCGTACTCGGTCACCACGTCGTCCGGGGCGGCTCCGGTGCCGCCGGGAATCCAGGGCGAGGTGTTCCCGAAGTAGGAGAAGGTCGTCAGCCGCCGGTACGGCGAGATGCTGCCGCTGTAACCGCTGCTGATGGGGGTCGTCCCGCCCGGGCAGGTGATCGGGACATACGCAGAGCCCTTGAACGGCACCGTGTGGTAAGGCGACGTGACGGCTTGGAAGCCGGTGAGGTCGGCGCGTGCGGGCATCGCGACCGCGATGCAAGCGGCGAGGACGCCGAGGACGGTTGCGACCCTCAGCAGAGGGTTCGAACGGTGTTGCATGGGGGTTGCCCCTTCCGCTTCGTTGACGGAGATGGAAGCGGGGTGTGGAGACGGCGCTGCGCGGGACGAGGTCAGATCCATCCCGCGACGCCGTCGAGCGGGGTGGTGTCGTGGCGGCGTTGGATTTCGGCGATCACGGCGGGGTCGAGGGTGGTTCCGGCGGGGAACGCCTCGGCGAGATCGGTGAAGTAGCCGTCGAGCGCGTGCGGTGTGTCCACCTGGAGCAGCGTGGCGGGACGGTCGCCGCCGTTGGCGAACGCGTGGACCAGACCACGCGGGACGAACGCGAAGTCTCCGGCGGTCAGGCGCAGCGTCCGTTCTCCGAGGAGGATCTCCAGGCCGCCCGCCAGGAGGTACCAGACGTGGTCGACGCCCGCGTGCCGGTGCGGCGGAGGACCGGGGAAGCCGGGCGCGAACTCCATCTCGACGACACCGACGCCGCCGGATTCGGCGCCCTGGAGTTTCACGGTGTTGCGGGTGGGGCCGACGACCAGCGTCCGGCCCTGCCCCGCCGGATGGACCAGCATCCCGGGCCCCCTCCTGCTTGACACCCTGTCAAGCAGGACCGTACGACTATGCTTGACAGGGTGTCAAGAGGTGACCCCGCGACCCGTGCCCGCATCCTCGACGCCGCCCGCGAACTCCTGGAGGAGGCGCCGGGCGCGCCGATCTCCATGGGCGAGGTCGCCCGGCGCGCGCAGGTGTCGCGGCAGGCGTTGTACCTGCATTTCGAGGATCGCGCGACGCTGCTGCTGGAGGTCGCGCGCGCGGCCGACGCCGCGGCGCGCACACCCCGGGAGCAGGCGCGCATTGACGATGCGCCGGACGGGCTCAGCGCGCTGCGCGAGGCGGTGGCGCTTCAGAGTCGGCTCAAGCCGCGGCTGCACGGCATCGCGACCGCGCTGGACGTCCTGCGGCGCAGCGATGACGCGGCCGAGGCCGCCTGGCGGGAGCGCGAGGAGGGGCGGTTGCGCCGCTGCGAGCAGGTCGTCGCGCGACTGGCGGCCGAGAACCGGCTCGCGGAGCGCTGGAGCGTGGAGGACGCCGCCCGGCTGATGTGGGCGCTGACGGCGCAGCATGCCTGGGAGGACCTGGCCTGGCCGGCCGACCGCTACACCGAGCAGGTCACGGCCCTGCTGGAACGCGCCCTCCTCCGCTGAGAGGAGGGCGCGTCCGGCTGAGGGTCAGAAGCCGAGGCCGATGGTGCAGGTGACCGGTCGGGTGTGGGCGGGGTCGAGCGCGTTGGCGATCAGTTGGGCGACGCCGGAGTCGTAGGCGAGGCCGATGTGGCCGACCGGGTCGTTGGGGCAGGTGTCCTGGACGTAGGCGTTGGTGACGCCGGGCTCGCGGACGAAGGCGGTGTCGTTGGGCGTGACCAGCGCGTCCGAGTGGGACGCCAGGACGGTGTAGGTGACGCCGGGCTGGGCGATCGGCCCGGTGGTGAGCTTGGCGACGGACGCGCCGCCGGTGACCAGTTCGGTGCAGGCCGCGCAGCCGGCGGCCTGGAGCACCTGGTTGACCTGGGGCATGATGCCGAGCTTCTGCGCGATGGTGACGAGGTTGGCGAAGGTCGTGCCGTGGGTGGGCGGGGCGAGTGCGACGACGCGGTCGATGCGGTCGGCGCGTCCGGTGAACTTGGGTACGTAGAGGGACTGGAAGCCGCCTTCGGAGTGCCCGACGAGGTCGAGGCGGTCGGCGCCGGTCGCGGCGAGGATCTGGTCGATGGTCCCGGCGATCTCCTTGGCCGACTGGTCGATGTGGACGAAACCGCCGACCGGGATGGGCGGCAGGGCCTCGCCGTAGGTCGGCGCGAACACGCAGTAGCCCTGCCCGGCCAGGAACGGGCCGAGGGACAGGAAGTTGCCGGGTCCGTTGCCGCCGAGGCCGTGCAGCAGCAGGACGGGCCGGGGGTGCGCAGCCGAGGGGCGGCAGTTCCAGTCGTTGAAGCCCGAGGACGAGGCGGAGGCGGCGGGCACGCCTCCGACCAGGGCGAACACGAGTGCGGCGCAGGCGAGCAGGGCGCGGGCGAGGGGTGGGCGCATGGCGGGACCTCCGGTGGTTCGGTGGTGGCCCGCCGATTACAACACGATGCCTTGTTAGCAACAAGGATGCTTGTTGCTAAAACCGGGTACGGTCGGCGCGTGGCACGTTCCCACCTCCCGACCGACGCCCCCTCCGGAACCGGCGGCGCCCCGCGGGCCCGCCGCATCCGCGGCATGGACGCCGAGCAGCGGCGCGCGCAGCGGCGCCGCCAGCTCCTGGACGCCGCGCTCGACCTGTTCGCCGGCCAGGGCTACGCCGCCACCTCGATCGAGCAGCTCTGCCAGCACGCCTACGTGGGCACCAAGGGCTTCTACGAGGTCTTCGAAAGCCGCGAGGACTGCTACCTGGCCCTGCTCGGCGACATCACCGAGCACGCGCAAGCGCAGGTCACCGAACGCTTCGAGGCCCTTGCCGCGGACGCCGAGCCCGGCCTGGACGCCGAGCGTGAGCTGGTCGTCGCGTTCGCGCACGCGATGGTGGACGACCCGCGCCGCGCCATCGTGACCTTCGGCGGGGCCGCGGCCGTCTCCCCCGCCATGGAACGCCGCCGCCGCGAGAACCGCCGCTGGGCCGCCGCCTTCGTCGAGTCGGTCTGGCGCCGCAGCGGCATGCCCGCCACCCGCGCCATGGCGACCGGCCTGGTGGGCGGCCTGTTCGAGCTGATCGCCGACTGGCTCCTGGACGCCGACCCCGCAGACCCGGACGCCGTCCAGACCCTGCTGAACGATTTGACCGCCTTCTACGAGACCGTCCGCGCCGGCCTCACCGCGTCACGTCCGGATGCTGAGCGGCACCCATGACGGCCACCAGGGCGGACGCCCTTGCGGGCATCGCCGCGACACGTCCATGGGCCCGAGGCCGTTGTTGAGGGCGTAGTCGCCCCAGAACGCCAGTCCCGCGAGCAGGAATGCGCCGGCCAGAGCCGCCGCGACCCGGACGGATCGCGGCCGTCCCCGCGTCAGCCGCATGCCGGCGGCCCCGCCGATCACCAGGCAGAGCGTGTAGCCCGGCAGCCGGAAGAACAGCAGCCCGAACCCGAGCCCGAACGAGTCCCCCGAGTCGACGACGGCGCCGGCCGCGAGGCCCGAGCAGTACGTCCAGCCTCCGATGATGTCGCGGTTCTGCAAGGCGCCCAGCGCGAAGCCGCCCAGCAGCGCCGCGCCCGCCGCCGCGCACCCCGCAAGGCCGCCGCGCCCGCTCCGGGCCGAGGACTCAGCGGCCATGGGACGTCCTGAGCTCCGTTACCACCGGCAACCTCCCGCCACCCATGTTTGGGATGGTGGACGTCCGGCACCGGTTCCGATCACGTGCTCGGTTACGCTGCCGGACATGCGGATGCTGCATCTGGGGCTGCGGGTCAGCGAGATCGAACGGTCGCTCGCCTTCTACCGCGCGCTCGGGTACGCCGTGGTCGGGCGGGTTCCGGACACGGCGTTCGGGAGCCTGACGATGCTGCGGTTGCCGGACGATCCGTTCGTCAGCCTTGAGCTCGTGCACGATCCCGCGCGTCCGGTCGGCGACACCGGCGCGGTGAACCATCTCGTCGTCCAGGTGGACGACCTGGACGCGGTGATCGCCGACCTGGCGGGCAAGGGCGTCGCCGCCGAGCCGCCCGCCGAGCCGGGGCCGGGCATGCGGACGTCCTGGATCACCGATCCCGACGGCTACCGGATCGAGCTGGTGCAGTGGCCGCCCGGCCATCCGGCGGGCATGACGCCCGCGGACTTCGCCTGACCGGCGGCGGGCTCAGGTCTCGATCGTGACACGGACGGACGCCAGGGTCGAGTCGGCGGCGTCCGGGACGGACATGCCGGCCCGCACGCCCGAGCGCAGGTAGTCCAGCACGGGCCGCTCGATGCGTTCGCCCGGCATGACGGCCGGGATGCCGGGCGGGTACGGGGTGAGCATCTCGGCGCAGACGCGGCCGACCGCCTCATCCGCGGGGACCTGCTCGGCCGGGCCGAAGAACGCATCGCGCGGAAGGGCTGCCTGGTCGAGCCGCAGCTGCTCAGGCGTCGGCACGTCAACGGCGGGCGCGCCGCGCAGCGTTCCGGCGCTGGACGACAGGTCGCGCAGGGCCGCCAGCAGCGCGTCGGCGGTGGCCTCGTCGTCGGCGAAGGTGAGCTGCGCGCTGATCCGGCGGTGGTCGGAAAGGTGCAGGTTGACGGCGTGGTGTTCGCGGACCCAGTCGGCGGCCCGGTAGCCGGTGACACCGTCCATCCCCTCGATATCGATGATCACCTGGAGCGGGTCGAGGTCGAAGGCCCGGCCCGGCGCGACGAACTCGTCCCGGTTGACGTGCATGCCGGGGATGGCCTCGATGGCCTGCCGGACCCGTTCGGCCAGCTTGAGCGCGTCGCCGAGGAGCCGCTCGCCGTGCTCGACCATCTCTGCCGCCGCCAGCCGTCCAGGCCCGCGTAGATCAGCACGGACGGGCTGGTGGTGCCGAGCAGGTCGGCGCGGGAGCTGAGCACGTCGGGGTCGACCAGGCCGCCTTGGAGGTGGAAGACCGATCCCTGCTCCAGCCCGGCGCCCATCTTGTGCACCGAGGTCACGCACACGTCCGCGCCGGCGTCCATCGCCCAGGCGGGCAGGTCGGGGTGGAAGGGCAGGTGCGCGCCCCACGCCTCGTCCACGATGACGGGCCGTCCGTGCCGGTGGCAGACCTGGGCGATGGCGGCGAGGTCGGCGCAGGTGCCGTAGGGGGTGGGGCTGGTGACCAGCACGCCGCGCGCGTCGGGGTGTGCTCGGCGTGCACCGCGTCCGCCATCAACTTCTGGGCGCGCGCCAGGACGCCCTGGGACGAGCGGCGGTCGTCCAGCCCCGCGATCGCCAGGACGTCCGACCGGAACACCGCGTCGCCGAGGACCTCCCGGGCGCGCGGGTCGGCGCCGCGGCCCTGCTTGTGCCCGGGCGGGGTGAACGGGACGTCGCCGCGGCGGTGGTAGGCGGCCAGCGCGTCCAGCACCGGGGCCTTCGAGTGATCCATGAGGCGAGGCTTCCCCCGGGCGCCCGGTCGTAACGTCCACCCCACGACCGCCTCTGACCTGCGCGGACGGCGGCCGTCAGCTGAGGCGTTCCTCCAGGCGGACGGTGACCTTGTCGCCGGTCTCCTTGCCGAGCCGCTTGCGCACGTCGGCCTTCACCGGCAGCTTGTGCGTGCCGTCGCCCAGGGCCATGAACGAGCTGCGGAACGGGTGCCCGTCGATGGTTCCGCGTACCTTCACCAGCCCTCGGGTGCCGAAGTACTCCGCTGATCCAGGCATCACCACGTACGTCCATCCGCCCTTCTCCTCGCTGGTCACCAGCGGGGCGGTGAACTCCTTGTCCAGACTTTCCGCCATTCCGGTCTCCGTTCCCTGGGCGGCGTCGCCGCGCCGTTCGGCTGTCCCTTTCAACCAATACGACCGGCGGCGTCCGCCGAATTCATCGCTCCGGGAAAGAATCGGTCAACAGGCCGCCGGGCGGGCCGCCGGTCGGCTGGGCGGGCCGGGGGGCTTTCGGGGTGGGGGCGGTGGCTACGGTAGGGATCATGGCGGTTGAGGTGGGCGAGGTTTCGGTGGAGGGGTCGGCGCTGCGGCCCGGCGAGATCGAGGGCGGCGTGGGGCTGCTGCTCGACGCGCTGGAGGCGGTCGACCGGGACGGCTGGTACGCCGCCCTGGAGGTCTCGCGGCCGTGGTCGCGGCACAACCCGCGGCTGGTCGGGGAGTTCGCCCGTCCGGCCGCGATCCGCTGGTACCTGCGGCGGGAGCTGAGCGCGCTGCTGTCCAAGGGCGCGGAGATCACGGTGCGGCCGTCGCGGCGGCAGCTGGCGTTCGACGATCCGCAGTTCTTCGCGGCGCTGGACGAGGAGCGGTTCGATGTGCGGGCCAAGAAGCTGTTCCTGTTCGGCCCCGAGCGGATGGCGCTGTCGCTGGACCGGCTGTCGCACTACTGCGGCACCCCGGCCGAGTCGTTCCAGCGGTACGTGCTGTTCACCAACTACGCGATGCACATCGAGGCGTTCCGCGAGCGGTTCCCCGACGCCGAGGGGCCGGTCCGGGAGAACGTGCAGATGCCCGCCTGGCACCACAAGGCCGAGGACGGCGGCGGCGTCAGCATCGTGAACATCGGCGTCGGCCCGGCCAACGCCAAGACCGCGACCGACCACCTGGCGGTGCTGCGGCCCGACACGATGCTGATGATCGGGCACTGCGGCGGGCTGCGGAACCACCAGCGGATCGGCGACTTCGTGCTGGCCACCGCCTACCTGCGCGCCGACCACGTGCTGGACGAGGTGCTCCCGACGACCGTCCCGGTGATCCCGACGCCGCGCCTCAACCAGTTCCTCCTGGACGAGTTGGACGAGCGGGCGGTGCAGTACCGGCTCGGCACCGTGTACACCACCGACAACCGCAACTGGGAGCTGAACCAGCGGCAGCCGCTGGCGACGATGCGCGCCGCCCGGTGCGTGGCGGTCGACATGGAGTCGGCCACGATCGCGGCCAACGGCTTCCGCTACCGCATCCCCAACGCGACGCTGCTGTGCGTGTCGGACAAGCCGCTGCACGCCGAGCCGAAGCTGTCGGGTGAGGCGGCGAAGTTCTACGAGGC
The DNA here is from genome assembly GCF_024172125.1 of Actinomadura rupiterrae. Lineage (GTDB taxonomy): Bacteria > Actinomycetota > Actinomycetes > Streptosporangiales > Streptosporangiaceae > Spirillospora > Spirillospora rupiterrae. The sequence continues at coordinate 113,375 of NZ_JAMZEA010000011.1, read as the reverse complement.
CAGCAAGCGCCAGCATCTCGACATCGCGCTGAGCTGCCTGGACCAGGTCCGCCGCCACCACCCCGGCGGGCTGCCCAACCAGGACATCCGCGCCCACGACGAGCCGCTGCTCAGCGGCGAGCAGCCCTAGCCGCGCCGCCCGCCGGTCACCCGACCGGGCGGCGCAGGGCCTCGACGGCCTGCTCGGTGACCTCGGTGACGATGGTGTGGATGGCCTCGATGCGCGAGACGATCGCCTCCCGGGGCCCCTCGCGCCAGTCGGGGCTGCCGTAGAACTCGTCCTCCTGGGCGCGGTAGGTCTCCAGCGAGGTGAACGCGCGGATCAGGTAGGCCTCCTCGTGCCCGTCCTCCTGCACCAGCGACACCCCGTGGTCCACCACGTCGATGCCGAACTTGTGCTGCAACGGCACCGACTCCTCGCGCATCGCCCGGACGTAGCCGTCCGTGGTCCCGGGCTTGAGGCGATAGGTCCGGATCTCCAGAATCACAGCAGCACCTTCCACATCGGCGACACCCGCAGTTGATCATGGCAGGGTCCACCGCGCCGCCGCAGGCGAACGGACCGCACCCGACCGGCGAACGGGCCGCGCCCGACGAACGAACGGGGCCGCGCCCGGCTGCTGAGCCCCGGCCGGGCGCGGGTCCGGACGGGTCAGCGCAGCGGGCCGAAGAAGGCGCGGACGTCCTGGACGAGCAGGTCGGGCACCTCCATCGCGGGGAAGTGGCCGCCGGTGCCGAACTCCGACCAGTGGACGACCTTGTGGTCGCGCTCGGCGATGCGCCGGACGCCGGGGTCGCCGGGGAAGACCGCGACGCCGTGCGGCACGGCCGAGTATCCGGTCGGGGCGCCCCAGGAGGCCGCGCCCTCCTTGTAGAAGCGGCAGGACGAGGCGGCGGTGCCGGTGAACCAGTAGATGCTGACGTCGGTGAGCATCTGGTCGCGGTCCACGGCGTCCTCGGGCAGGTCGCGGGCGGGGTCGGTCCACTCCTTGAACTTCTCCACGATCCACGCCAGCTGCGCGGCCGGTGAGTCGTGCAGGCCGAACGCCAGCGTCTGCGGACGCGTCGACTGGATCATCGCGTAGCCGGCCCGGTCGGTGTCCTGGTACTGGCCGAGCCGCGCCAGCTCGTCCGGGGTGAGGCCGGCGAACTCGGCCGGGTCGCCGGACGGGAAGCCGAGACCGCCGTTGACGTGCACGCCCGCGACGTGTTCGGCGTCGGCGCGGCCGAGCAGCGGGGAGATGACCGCGCCGCTGTCGCCGCCCTGCGCGCCGTACCGCTCGTAGCCGAGGCGGCGCATCAGCTCGGCCCAGGCGCGGGCGACGCGGGCCATGTCCCAGCCGGGCTCGGTGGTCGGCCCGGAGAACCCGAACCCCGGCAGGGACGGCGCGACGACGTGGAAGGCGTCGGCGGGGTCGCCGCCGTGCGCGGCGGGGTCGGTCAGCGGACCGATGATCTTCATGAACTCGGCGACCGAGCCCGGCCAGCCGTGCGTGAGCAGGAGCGGCAGCGCGTCCGGCTCGGGCGAGCGGACGTGCAGGAAGTGGATGTTCTGGCCGTCGATGGTGGTCGTGAACTGCGGGAAGGCGTTCAACCGGGCCTCGGCGGCGCGCCAGTCGAACCCGGTGCGCCAGTAGTCGGCCAGCTCGCGCGCATACCCGACCGGGACGCCGTAGGACCAGTCCACGCCGGGCAGCTCGTCCGGCCAGCGGGTCGCGGCCAGCCGGTCGCGCAGGTCGGTCAGCCGCTCCTCGGGGACGTCGACGGTGTAGGGGCGGATCTGCGTGTTCTGGTTCATGTCTGCGACTCTAGGAACCTGCTAGGTCAGGTTCTGTCCTAGGATGCGGGGCATGTTGGAGACCTCGGCGCGGCTGCTGCGGCTGCTGTCGCTGCTGCAGTCGCCGCGGGACTGGCCGGGCAGCGAGCTGGCCGAGCAGCTCGGCGTCTCGCCCCGCACGATCCGCCGCGACGTGGACCGGCTGCGCGAACTGGGTTACGTCGTGCACGCCACCGCGGGTGCGCCGGGGTACCGGCTCGGCGCCGGGACGGGCGTCCCGCCGCTGCTGCTGGACGAGGAGGAGGCGGTCGCTGTCGCCGTCGGCCTCGGCACCGCCGCGGTCTCCGGCGTGGCCGGGATCGGGGAGACCTCCGTCCGCGCGCTGGAGAAGCTCGAACAGGTGCTGCCGTCGCGGCTGCGGCACCGCGTGGGGTCGCTGCGCGCGGCCACCGTCCCGCTGGCCGCGGCGGGCGCGGTGGACCCGGCGACGCTGACCGCGATCGCCGCGGCGATCGGCAACCGGGAGGGCCTGCGGTTCGACTACCGCGCCCGCGACGGCGCCGAGGCGCCGCGCGCGGCCGAGCCGTACCGGCTGGCGAGCTCGGGCCGCCGCTGGTACCTGGTCGCCTGGGACACCGGACGCGGCGACTGGCGGACCTTCCGCGTCGACCGGATGCGGCTTCGCTCGCCCAACGGCCCGCGCTTCACCCCCCGCGAGCCGCCCGGCGGCGACCTGGCCCGCTACGTCGCCGAGCAGATCTCGGTGCGGCCCTACCGGTACCAGGGCCGCTTCACCCTGCACGCGCCCGCGGGGGTGGTCGCCGCGCGGGTCCCGCCGACCGTGGCGACGGTGGAACCGCGCGGCGAGGACGCGTGCGTTCTGAACGCCGGATCCAACACGCTCGACGAACTCGCGGTGTGGGTCGCGCAGATCGGCGTTCCCTTCGAGGTGCACGAACCGCCCGAACTCGCCGTCCACCTCCGCGCCCTGGCCGCACGCCTCCTGGACGCCGCCGCTGCGGTGCCCGCGTCCGGCGAGACGTCCGGCGAGACGTCCGGCTAGCCGGACGATTTGCGGCGGCGGGGCCGCAGGCCCACCCCGACCACGGCCAGGCCGACGACGATCAGGGCGAACAGGCCCAGCCGTCCGCTGAAGAAGGACCGGACCGAGTCGGTGGTGCGCGACCAGGCACCGGCCGGGGCCTTGGCGGTCTCACCAAGCCAGATCGTCCCATCGGACGCGGTGGACGGCGCCTTCCTGGACGCCTTCACGGTGTCGGGCAGGTGCGGAATCTGGCGGTTCATGGCGTCCGCGCCGCTGCGTGCCGGATGCAGTTGGCTGAAGTCGACGCCGCCGACCGTGAAGGTCTCGGTGAGGGTCGTGTTGCCCTGCGCGGTCGTCCGCTTGTAGGTGAAATCGCCGCTGTTGAAGGCCTTGACGTAGGCGTCGAGGACCTGCCGCGGCTGCCAGCCGTCGGTGAGGCGGACGGAGGCGACGTCACCGGAGTCGATGAGCTTGTCGAAGGCGGTGTGCGCGCCCTTGGCATGTCGCTCGCGCATCCATTGCGCGATGACGCGGGACAGGAAGGCGCGGCGCAGCGGCGCGTACTCGGGCGCGGTGTTGACCGTCCGGGTGACCTCGGGCAGCACCATCGACTGCTCGATCCGCTGGTACCGCTCCTGGACGCTCTGGTCGGGGAAGCAGGACCTCCCGCCCGCGTTCTCGGCCCTCACCTGCACCGCCAGCCCGGCCTTGAGGACGTACAGGGAGTCGCCGTCCTCGCGCACCCGCACATCCCCCGGAACGATCCACAGGCGTGAGGTGGCGCATTTCAACCCGAGCGCCGCCACCGCGCTCCAGTACCGCGAGCCCAGCGGCGTGGCCGGGTTGAGGAGGGTGCCGCTGGTCTTCTTCAGCAGGAAGTCGGCCTCCAGCATCGCCTTTCCGGCGTTGGTCTGCCCCATGGACGGGTCGATGATCCGGTCCGGTTCGGTCGGGTTGAGGTTCACCCAGAACGTGTCCGGCTTCAGCGCCAGCCAGGTCCGCAGGTCGGCGGTGCTGTGGGCGACCGCGGCGGCGGCCGACCCGACGTCCTGCTGGACGCCCGGTCCGGCGGGCCGTCCGGAGAAGGTGAACTGCAGGCCCGTCCCGGCCCCGTCGGCGACGTGGTGCAGCTCCAAGGTCGAGAAGTCGACACCACCGTAGCCGGGTTCGGTGAGCGCTTTGGCGATGCCGCTGGACGTGTCCTTCCCGCACGGGTTCGCAGCGGTGAGCAGCGCCGCATTCACGACCCGCCGACCATCGATCGTGCCAGAGGCGTGCACGGGCGAACCCTTGCCCGTGTCGCACACCTCAGCCTTCGCATCGTCTACGGCCTTCGCCTTGTCCTTCTGCTTCTGCTTGTTCGGGGCGTGGCTGTCCACCTTCAGGAGCGCGCTGTGGATCCGTTCGCCGATGTCGTCCTTGCCTGCGGCGTACGCCTTGACCTCTTCGTCTTCCAAGTAGGCCCCGGCGAGCTTCCTGGCGGTCGCCCACTGGGCGGCCTTGGCGCCGCTCTCGACCTGCGCCCGAACGTAGATGGACCTCGCGGTGAGCTTGAGGCTTTCCAGGTCCTGGTCGACCCTGGCCTGGTCCCCCGCCTCGGCGAACTGCCGGGCGCGCGTGAGGAACGCCTGCAGGGACCCCAGCGCGAGCCTGGCGTGCATGACGTTGTCCAGGCTGGTGTCGAAGTCCACAAGGGCCTCGGCGCCCTCGGTGAAAGTGGCGCATCCGTTCGGGCCGGTGCAGCCCGACTTGCTCGATGCGAGGCCCTGGGAGGTCTTCGGCTGCGGGAGCGTCTGCGGGTTGAGGAAGTCGTCGTTCGAGAGGGCGTTCAGCGTCCCCTTGTCGGTCGGGAACTGCCTGATGTGGGCGTTCCATGCCCGCAGCCTGGCCGTGATCTCGGACGCGGGGGCGTTCTTCCGCAGCCGTTCGGCGATGAACCATCCCGCGCTGGTCTCCCGCTGCAGGACGCGCTCGGCGTGCAGGGTCAGCTTGTTGGCCGGCTCGCCCGGCGCGAGGGACTGGCGGAGCGCGGCGCGGTCCGCGTTGCTCAGGCCCCCGGCGGACGCGTTAGCCCCCGACTCCTGGGCGATCACCCCGCGCGTCTGACCCGCCTTGATCACTCCCTTGGCGACCAGGGCCTGGTAGAGCTCCGGACGCCGCTTCTTGAACTCGGCCAGCGGCATCGCCTCCCGCGACTCGTCCTGCGTCTCCCAGAGGCCCCAGGCGTCCGGGCCGGTGGACGGGGTGCGCGATCCGGCCTTGAAGATCTCGATGAACCTGGCGACCTGGTCGGGGTCGAGGTCATGGACCTGCCAGTCCACCGCGACCGTCCGGATGTACGGATTGCCCGCCTCGTTGACCGCCCACTCCCGAAGGATCTTGCCCTGCTCGTCCAGCAGCGGGCCCCCGCGCGGCGAGAGCCACAGCGCCATCTCCTGCTGGGTCGGCATCTGGACGGTCTTGGGAGGTTTCGGCTGCCCCAGGGGCGCGGTCCGCGCGGCGGGTTCGAGTTCGGGCCGCGCGGCCGCCGGTGCGGCGAAGCAGGAGGCGAGTAGGACGGCCGTGAGGCCGCTGAGCACGCGTCGTGCCGGTTCGTTCGTTCGCGGTCGGGAGGTCGACGGTCGGGAGGTCATGAGGTCACCGCCTCGGCTGGGAGTCGTCCGTGGCGCGGGGAGCACTCCTCGGTCTCCCCTGCGAGCGCACGCCCCACCCCCGGCACAAGAGTCCTGACCACCACCGGACACACGGCGAACTTCTCGCCCTCCGCCAGCGATCTGGACCGTTCCGCAACCGGGCCGGAGAACTCGGCGTTGGCCACTTGACCTTGCTCGATATGGGAATCGCTATCGGGTCGCGACTGATACCAATATTGGACACGATGCGAGGGCGTCTGGTCTGCTCGTGCCCCGATGAAGATCACGAACGAGAGCAGGGAGCCGGGAATGCGACGCGTCCACACCCCGAAGGGCCGGGTGCGGCTCGGCGCCGCCGCGCTGGCGGTCTCCACGGTGTTCGCGGGAGCCGCCTGCGGCGCCGGGACCCCCAAGGCGACGGGCGAGCGGGTCGCGCAGACCGGTGCCGTGCGGCCGGCGGCCGACCTGCAGAAGCAGCTGCGGCAGTTGGAGAGCTCCTACCAGGGACGGATCGGGGCGTTCGCCATCGACACCGGCACGGGCAAGACCGTCGGGTACCGGGCGCACGAGCGCGTGCCGAGCAACTCCACCTTCAAGGCGATCCTGTGCGGGGCGATCCTGCACAAGGCCCGCACGACCGACCCGGGCCTGCTGAACCGCAGGTTCCACTGGACGACGCAGGACCTGGTCGACGGCTCGCCCATCACCGGCGACCCGAAAAACGTCGCGAACGGCATGACCGCGGCGCAGTTGTGCGAGGCGGCCATCACCACCAGCGACAACACCGCCGCCAACATCCTGCTCAAGGAGATCGGCGGCCCGGCCGGCATGACGCGGTACTACCGGTCGCTGGGCGACCCGGCCGGACGACTCGACCGGTTCGAGACCGCGCTCAACCACTGGACGCCCGGCGAGCGCCGCGACACCATCATGCCCGCGTTCATGGCCCGTGACCTGGACCGGCTCACCGTCGGCAGCGCCCTGGTCCCGCAGGACCGGCAGCAGCTGATCACGTGGATGAAGGCCACCACCACCGGCGGCGAGCGCATCCGCGCCGGGCTGCCCAAGGACTGGGCGGTCGGCGACAAGACCGGCACCGCGGACGGCTGGTACGCCGCCGCCAACGACATCGCGGTCGCCTGGCCGCCGTCCGGCGCACCGGTGATCATCGCGGTGTACACCCACCGGGACACCAAGGACGCCAAGTTCGACAACCGCGTCATCGCCCAGACCACGAAGCTGCTGGTCCAGGGCCTCGGCAAGGCGTCCTGACGGCGGCCTCGCCCAAGGTCATTTGGCGGTTCCTTGGGTTCGCTCCCCCGGCCCGGCGGACAGGTTCGAGGGTGGACGGAGGTGGGGAACGGGCGGGACGAGCGCGGCCCGGAAGGCTATGGGCACCTGGTTCACGCGGGAGATCGTGGACACCGGGCGGCTGCGCCTGTTCTGCTTCTTCGTCGCCTTCCTGGCCGCATTCCTGTTCATCCGGTTCAGCGTCCGGATGATCCGCAAGCAGGTGCGGTGGTGGCCGGGCAACGTCACCCCGGGCGGGCACCACATCCATCACGTGGTGTTCGGGCTGGTCTTCATGTGCGTGGGCGGCGTCGGCGGGCTGGCCGTGGCCGACAACGCGTCCGCGTGGGCGGGGGTCGCGGCCGGCCTGCTGGGCGTCGGCGCCGCGCTGGTGCTGGACGAGTTCGCGCTGGTGCTGCACCTGCAGGATGTGTACTGGTCGGAGGAGGGGCGGCTGTCGGTCGAGGTCGTGTTCGTGGCGATCGCGCTGTGCGGGCTGATGCTGCTGGGGATCCGGCCGCTGGGCGTGGACGACCTTGTCGACAGCAAGGGCGTGCCCGGAACAGCCTGGCAGGTGGCGCTGATCCTGCTGCTCAACCTCGCCCCGGCGGTGGTCGCCCTCCTCAAGGGCAAGCTCTGGACCGGGCTGCTGGGCCTGTTCATCGGCGTGTTCGCGCTGGTGGGCGCGATCCGGCTGGCCCGTCCGAACTCCCTCTGGGCCCACACCTTCTACCGCAAGCGGCCCCGCAAGCTCGCGCGCTCCTGGAAGCGCGAACGCCGCGTGCACCAGCCCGTCGAGCGGCTGCTCACCCGCATCCAGGACTTGGTGGCAGGCAAACCGTCCACCCCGGACCCGCCCCCGCCTTCCGACCCGAATCCGCCGCGGCCTTCCGAGCCGAATCCGTCGCGGCCTTCCGAGCCGAATCCGTCGCGGGTTTCGGATCCTGATCCGTCACGACACAAGGACTGAGTCGCGCGCGTCCGAGCCCGGTCACTCCTGCGCGGGCGTCCGTGCTGCGCGGCGGTGCAGCACTCTGGTTCCTGGACCAGGGGCGGCGCCCGGGCCGGGCAGGGAGGTCACGTTGGCGGTGGTCACGGCCTCACCGCACTCCGAGCAGCTGACCTGCGCGGTGAACTCCGCGCCGCAGCCGTCGTGCACCAGCCGCACCGGCGGGCCGCCCTCCGGCGTCGCCCACTTGTCGCCCCAGGCCATCAGCGCCATCAGCACCGGCACCAGCTCGCGGCCCGCCTGGGTGAGGTGGTACTCGTGCCGCAGCGGCCGCTCCTGGTAGGCGCGGCGCTCGACGATGCCGTCCGCCACCAGCGTCTCCAGGCGGCGGGTGAGCAGGTTGCGGGAGATCCCGAGGTTCTCGGCGATGTCGTCGAACCGGTGCAGGCCGAGGTGGACGTCCCGGACGATCAGCGGCGTCCACCACTCGCCGACGCGTTCCAGGGACTGCCCGATCGAGCAGTGCATCTCCGCGAAGCTGGTCCGTTGCATGGCTCCCATCCTAGAGGGTTGATTCATTGAACTCACCCGCTGTACGGTGCGGTGACCCGAGAGTTCAATGAAAGGACGCACTCATGCCGTTCGTGGAGCTGTTCGTCCCGCAGGGCGCGCTGGACACCGACCGCCGCGAGGAGATCGGCGGCCGGCTGGTGTCGGAGGTGATGATCGCCGAGGGTGCGCCGGACACCGAGGCCGCCCGCTCGATCTCCTGGCTGGTGGTGAACGAGATCGACGCCTGGTTCGTCGGCGGGCGGCGGCTGCCCGCCGGCGAGAAGCCCAGGTACGTGGTGCGCGTCGGCGTCCCGGCCGGGTCGATGAACGACGCCAAGCGCCGCGACATCGTCGAGCGCGTCACCAAGGTGCTGGCCGACGCCGATCCCGAGCCGGAGCGGTTCACCGAGGCCTCGACCGCCTGGGTGCACATCAACGAGATCCCCGAGGGCAACTGGGGAGCGCGCGGCGAGATCGTCCGCATCGAGGACATCGTGGCCCTGGTCGCCAACGGCTAGCCGCCCGTCCGGAAACGCATGACCCTCATAACCCCGGGTCCGGGTTATGAGGGTCGCAGTGCTTTCAGCCGGATCAGGAGGAGACGGGGGTCAGCTCGAAGCCGAGGGTGAGGCCCCGGGCGTTGACGGCGGTGCCGACGATGACGCCGTGTTCGTTGATGCTGGACGCGGTCGACAAGGTGACGCCGGAACCGGCCGGGATGAGGGTGTTGAGATCGGTCGCCTTGCCGTTCTGGTAGATGAAGGCGTGCCCGCCGCCCTCGGTCACGCCGCCGTCGCCCACGATCACGCCGGCGGTGTTGATGGACTTGGCCTGGGCGTCGCCGCCAGTGCCGAAGTGCAGGTCGGTGACCGTCCCGTTGGACCACAGGACGGCGTGGGCGTTGCCCTCGGCGCGGATGATGTCGGCGCCGACCGCCTGGCCGGCGTTGTTGACGCCCAGCGCCTTGGCGAGGTCGGTGCTGCCGGGCAGGAACGGCAGTTCCTTGATGGCGCCGTTGACCCACTCCACCGGGACGCCGGACCGGGTCTTGTCGTCGGCGTCGCCGACGATGGTGGTGCCGGTGCCGTTCACCGCGATCGCGTGGGCGTCGACGCCGCTGTTGGGCAGTTCGGGCAGCAGCGTGACGGTGCTGCCCTGGAGGGTGAAGGCGATGGTGGTGTCGCCACGGGTGCCCGGTCCCTCCCCGAACCCGACGATCAGGCCGTTGTCGTTGATGGAGGTGGCCTGGGTCTGGAAGAACCGGCTGGACAGCCCGGGCAGCTGCTGCAGGTTGGTCGGGGTGCTGATGCCGGGCCACTTGAGCGCGGTGAAGTTGCCGTTGTCGGACTCGCCGACCACGGTGTCGGTGTTGTTGAGGGCCTCGGCGATGGCGAACGCCGACCCGGTCTGGTTGGCCGGGACGTTGAGGGTGAGCGGCTTGCCCGACTTCACCGTCAGCAGGAACGGCGCGGTGCCGCCCGTCCCGGTCTGCGGTCCTTCGCCGATGATGTCGCCGTTGTTGTTGATGGCGTTGTAGTGGGTGTTGACGGTCGGGCTGAGGGTCAGCTTGTAGGTGGTGGCCGCCTGCGCGGGGGCCGCGAAGCCTGCCGCCGCGATGGCGATCCCGGCGATCCCGGCGGCCGCGGCGGTCACGGCCAGCGGCCGCCGACCCCGGGCTTTGCGCATGAGCTTGGACACTTGTGAACTCTCCGATCTCAGCGGTGCTCACAAGGAGATAGGCGTCCCGGTTACACGCCAGGGGGTTGCACGTCCGCCCGGTGCGGTTAGGTTGAGGTGCCCTCAGCGGAGAGGAGCCGCCGCCATGATCCGGGTCGCCGCCTTCGGGGACGTCCATGTCGGGCCCGACTCGTCCGGGACGCTCGGTCCGTACCTGGCCGGGCTGTCCGAGCACGCCGACGTGCTGCTGGTCGCCGGGGACCTGACCCGGCGCGGGACGGTCGCGGAGGGCGAGGTCGCCGCCGCCGAGCTGGCCTGCGCGGACGTCCCGGTGATCGCGGTGCTCGGCAACCACGACCACTCCGCCGGCCGGCAGGACGCGATCACCGCGCTGCTGCAGGACGCGGGGATCCGGGTCCTGGAGGGAACCGGCACGGTGATCGAGCGCGGCGGCGTCCGGCTCGGCGTCGCAGGTGGCATGGGGTCCTGCGGCGGCTTCCCGGACGTGGCGGATACCGTCTTGAGCGAGCCGGAGCTCCGGGCGCTCGTCGAGGACGGCCGCCCTTCCGCCGAGCGGCTCGGCGCGGCGCTGGACGCGCTGGACTGCGAGGTGCGCGTGGCGTTGACGCATTACGCGCCGGTCGCGGACACGCTCGCGGGCGAGCGCCTGGAGGTCTACCCGTTCCTGGGCAGCCACCTGCTCGGCGAGGCGATCGACGGCGCGAGGCGGCGCGTCGACCTGGCCGTCCACGGCCACGCGCACTACGGCAGCGCGAAAGGGCTCACGCCTGGCGGGACGCCCGTCCGGAACGTGGCGCTGCCGGTGCTCGGCCGGCCGTATGCACTGTTCCACCTGGCGCCGGGCCTGCCCCTCGCCGACGAACTCGTGCTCGAACGCGCCGACGAGCCCGATACCGAGCGGCCCGAGGTGTGCGGCGGCGGCTGAGGTCAGCCGGAGCGGCTGAGGGGCGTCAGTGGCGGCTGAGGGTCAGCCGGGGTGGATCTCGCCTCCGGCCGGGACCAGGGTCTGGCCGGTGTAGTAGGACGAGAGCCGGTTCGCGGCGAAGAAGACGTAGGACGGGGCGATCTCGTCGGGGTCGGCGGGCCGCTCCATCGGCGCCTGCTTGCCGAAGCCCTCGACGCGTTCGGCGGGGAAGGTCGCCGGGATCAGCGGTGTCCAGACCGGTCCGGGTGCAACGCAGTTGACCCGGATCTCCTTGTCGCTCAAGGACTGGGCCAGCGACTGGGACAGCACCATCGCGGCGCCCTTGCTCGCGGAGTAGTCGATCAGCGTCTTGTTGCCGCGCAGCCCGTTGATGGACCCGGTGATCACGATCGCGGCGCCGGCGCCGAGGTGGTCCAGCGCCTCCTGGACGATCCAGAACAGCGACAGCACGTTGACGTCGAAGGTGCGGCGCAGCTGCTTGCCGTCGATCTCCCGGACGTCCTGGACCGGCTGCTGGGTGCCGTGGTGCAGCACCAGCACGTCCAGGCCGCCGAGGTCGCGGGCGGCGTGCTGGACGACCTCGCGGGCGTGCCGCTCCTCGGCCAGGTCGCCGCCGAGGGTGACGCAGCGCCGCCCCTCGGCCTCGACCAGACCGGCGGTGTGCCGCGCGTCGGCGTCCTCTTCCAGGTAGGTGATCGCGACGTCGGCGCCCTCCTTGGCGAAAGCGACCGCGACGGCGCGTCCGATGCCCGAGTCACCGCCGGTGATCAGCGCGCGCTTGCCGTCCAGCAGGCCGCGTCCGGTGTAGTCGCGCATCTCGTCGCGCGGCTCGGGCGACATCTCCCCTGTGCGGCCCGGATAGGGCTGGCTTTGCGCGGGCGGCTCGATGGTCCGGCCTGCGGTTTCGTCGTTCATACGATCTCCCCCTTGCTGGACCGCCTGCCCGGCTGAGAGGCCACCAAACCGGACACCGCACCGGGCGCGGTCTCCACGCGGCGGCACTGATCGCCGCTCTCGACGTTTCAGGACGGTTTGGAGAGCATTGGGGGTGGCTACCCAGGGAGGCTCGATGGACGTCGAGGGCGGGAGCGGCAAGCTGCCGGAGGTCGCAACTCCCGGCGGGCTGCCGGATGTCGCAGTTCCCGGCGGGCTGCCGGAGGTCACGGTTCCCAGCGGGGACGTGATGCGGGCGGTGTCGGCGCACGGCGACGTCCGGCGGGTGCTGGCCGATCCGCGGTTCAGCCGCGAGCTGCGGCCCGGCGGTCCGCGGCTGGCCAAGGGCGGGGACGTCAGCGACGACCCGTACTCGCTCCTGAACATGGATCCGCCCCGGCACACCCGGATCCGGCGGACGGTGTCGGGGGCGTTCACGCCACGCCGGACGGCCGCCTGGCGTCCGCGCGTGGCGGCGATCGCGGCCGAGCTGGCCGAGGAGATGGCCACGCGGCCGGTGCCCTGCGATCTGGTGGCGGCGTTCGCGTTCCCGCTGCCGGTGCGGGTGATCTGCGAGCTGCTGGGCGTCCCGCACCAGGACCGCGACCGGTTCCGGGTCTGGGCCGACACGACGCTGTCGATCGGGCCCGAGGGCGGGCGGCGGCGGTCGGCCACCGGCCGGGAGTTCCGGGCCTACGTGGAGGCGCTGGTCGAGAAGCGCCGCGCCGATCCAGGGGACGCGCTGCTGGACGCGCTGATCGCCGCCCGCGACGAGGAGGGCGACGGCAGCGGGCTGTCCGGGCCCGAGCTGGTCAGCATGGTCATCAACATCATCACCGCGGGCCACGAGACGACCGCGCACCTGGTCGCGACCGCGGTGTTCACGCTGGTGACCGAGGGCCGGTGGCCGACCCGCGTCGGTCCGGAGCTGGTTGAGGAGGTGCTGCGGCACGACACGCCAGCGACGGTGGCGATGCCGCGGCTGGCGGTGGAGGACGTCGAGCTGGCGTCCGGGACGGTCCGCGCGGGCGAGACCGTCCTGCCGATGATCGCCGTCGCCAACCGGGACGCGGCGGTGTTCCCCGACCCTGACGCCTTCGTGCCCGAGCGCTCGGCGGGCGGCGCGTCCCATGTGACGTTCGGGCACGGTCCGCACTTCTGCCTGGGCGCCAACCTGGCGCGGCTGGAGGTCGAGGTCGCGCTGGCCACGCTGGCCGAACGGTTCCCGGCGCTGGAGCTGGCCGTCCCGGCCGAGCAGGTGTCCTGGCGCAGCGGCGGGATCGTGTCGGGCCCGGACCGCCTGCCTGTTCGATGGTGACCGCGACATAGCGTTTCCGTTCGGTCACTTGGAGTTGGCGGCAGCCGCTGCCAGACTCGGGAGGGCAGGCACGTCCCTAGCGAAGGAGCGGCATGCCGTCCTCGACCGAACCCCCGCGGGTACAGGACATCGACCTCGCCGACCTGACCTTCTGGCAGCGCCCCGCCGAGCAGCGGGAGAAGGCGTTCCGGCGGCTGCGCGAGCAGCCCGGCCCTGTGTTCTTCCCGATGCCCGCCATCCCGTTCCTGCCCCGCAGCCCCGGCTTCTGGGCGCTGACCAGGCACGCCGACGTCACCGGCGCGTCCCGGCTGCCGGAGGTGTTCTCCAGCGAGCCGAACGCGACCACGCCGGTCGACCTGCCCGACTGGCTGAACCGCTACGTCGACACGCTGCTGAACATGGACGACCCCCGGCACGCCAAGGTCCGCCGGACGGTGTCGCGCGCGTTCGCGCCGCGGGTGCTCACCCGGCTGCACGACACCGTCCGGGAGCGGTCCGAGAAGATCGTGGACGACCTGGTCCGCAACGGCCCCGGCGACTTCGTGGCCGCCGCCGCGGTGCGGCTGCCGATCGAGGTCATCTCCGAGATGCTCGGCGTCCCCGAGCGGCACTACCAGCGGATCGTCGCGCGCACCAACGTGCTGCTGGGCTTCTCCGACGAGGAGTACACCACGATGTCGCCCGCTTTCGGGCGGGTCGGCACGGGCCGGGCGCTGCTGAAGGTCGCGCGCGCAGGCCGGGACCTGCACAGCCTGGCCGCCGACCTGGGCCGCGAGCGGGTGCGGCGCCCGACCGGCGATCTGACCTCGGCGCTGGTGAACGCCGACGTGGACGGCGAGCGGCTCAGCCCGCGCGAGTTCGGCGCGTTCTTCCTGCTGCTGGTGCTGGCGGGCAACGAGACCACGCGCAACGCGATCGCGCACGGGCTGAAGCTGTTCACCGACCACCCCGAGCAGCGCGAGCTGCTGATGGAGGACTTCGACGCGCGGATCGGCGGCGCGGTCGAGGAGGTCGTCCGGTTCAGCTCCCCGGTCATCTCGTTCCGCCGCAACGTGGTGCGCGACCACGAGCTGAACGGGCACCGGTACCGCGAGGGCGACCAGGTGATGCTGTTCTACTCGTCGGCCAACCGCGACGACGCGGTGTTCGAGCAGCCGGACTCCTTCGACATCTCCCGCCACCCCAACCCGCACGTCGGGTTCGGCGGGCCCGGCCCGCATTTCTGCCTCGGCGCCAACCTCGCCCGCCTGGAGATCACCGAGATGTTCCGGGCGCTGTACACACGCCTGCCGACCGCCCGTTCGGTCGGCGACCCGGACATGCTCCGCTCCTACTTCATGAACGGGGTCAAGCGCATCCGCATCGAGTTCGACGGCCCCGTCCCCCGCCCGCGCCCCGCCTCCACTTAGCCCCCGCCCAAACCGCGAGGCTTGGCGCGTGCTCACACCGTCAGGACGAGTTTCCCGGCGACGCGTCCGGTCTCGCCGCGCGCGTGCGCCCGGGCGGCGTCGGCCAGCGGGAACACCGCGTCGATCGCGGCGCGCAGTCGGCCCGCCCCGGCCAGCGCCGCGACCTCCCGCATGCCCGCGTGGTCGGCCTCGACGAGCATCTCGGCGGCGCGGACGCCGTACCGGGCGGTGTCCAGGTCGCGGACGTGGTTGACGATCGAGACCAGGACGCCGCCGCGGCGCAGCGTCGGCAGCGAGCGCGGACCGTACTCCCCGCCGACGCCGTCCAGCACGACGTCCACGTCCCGGACGTCCGCGGCGAAGTCGGCAGCGGTGTAGTCGATGACCTCGTCCGCGCCGAGGGAGCGGACCAGGTCGTGCTTGGGCGCGGACGCGGTGCCGATCACGTACGCGCCGCGCGCCTTGGCGATCTGGACGGCGAGGTGCCCGACCCCGCCGGCGGCGGCGTGGATGAGCACCCGTTGCCCGGCGCGCAGGCCCGCGGTGTCGACAAGGGCCTGCCAGGCGGTGAGCGCGGCCAGCGGCAGCGCACCGGCCTGGACGTGGTCGATCGCGGCGGGTTTCGGCACGACGTGCCGGGCCGCCGCGACCACGTACTCGGCGTGCGCGCCGTGCCCGTAGGGGTAGCTGAGCATGCCGAACACCTCGTCCCCTGGCTGGTGGAGGGTCACCCCGAGTCCGGTTTGCTCCACCACGCCCGACACGTCCCAGCCGAGGATGAACGGCGGCGTGCCGAGGATGAGGCCGGTGGCTCGGTGGATCCAGTCGGTCGGGTTGACGCTCGCGGCCCGCACTCGGATCAGCACCTCGCTCGGGCCAGGATGCGGCCGCTCCACCTCGACCTGCTTGAGCACCTCCGGGCCGCCCAGGACGTCCTGGCTGATGGCGCGCATCACTGGACCTCCAGGCGGCCCGGGACGCTCTCGGTGCGCAGGTCCACCGTGAGGTGCGGGGCCAGCGCGTGCAGGACGTCGGCGGCGTCGAACAGCGCGCCCGCCGAGGCGACCCCGGCGGTCGTCGTGGTCTGTCCAGTGAGGATGCGGTGCACGGCCTCGACCGCCAGCGGCGCGCTGACGGCGTAGATGTCGCGGCCGGACGCCACGGCGGAGCGTTCCAGCAGGCCCGAGACCACGACCGCCTCCACCACGAACAGCTGTGCCGAGCGTCCGTCCTCGCTCACCGCGACCGGCTCGGGAGTGTCGGGGGACATCAGGTCCCGCGCCGCCTCCACGGCCATGTAGGTGCACACCTCGGGAACCGGCAGGTGGCTGGGGACGGTGACCACGTCGGCCATCGAGAACTCGGCGAACACCTCCCGCACACCGGTCGGCTCCGGGAAGGACCACTTCTGGAGCTGCCGCTCGTCGTCGTGGTAGGTCAGCTCGCCGCCGGTGTAGCGGACGTGGCGGCCGCCGTTGCGCCGCCGGGACACCGCACCGGTGGCGCGCGTCCCCGACGTCGGGTGCCAGCCGTCCAGGCCGTAGGCGATGTGCACCTCGTCGGCCTCGGTCCAGTCGTCCATCGCGGCGGTGGCCAGAAGGTCGCCGAGCCCGCCGTAAAAGGCCATCGCGGGCAGCACCACGATCCCGGCCTCGCGGGCGCGGTCGGCGAACAGGCGGAAGGTGTCGGTGTTCGCCTCGATCTCGGCGGCGACGTCCACGTACGGGATGCGGGCGCGGAGCGCGGCCTCGATCACCGGCGCGGCGGTCGCGGCGAACGGCCCGGCGGCGTTGATCACCGCGTCCGCGCCGGCCAGCGCGCGGTCGAGCGAGGCGGCGTCGTCGGCCGAGGCGAGCCGGACGTCCAGATCGGGGTAGGCGGCGGCGAAGGCGTCCAGCTTGGCCTGGTCGCGTCCGGCGAGGATGGGAACGAAGCCGCGCGCGACCAGTTCGGCGACGACGAACCGTCCGGTGTGGCCGTAGGCGCCGAGCACGGTGACGGTGGCGTTCTGAAGATCGTTCATGGGGATATCGTCGCGACCAGCGCGAACACCCCGCCAGTGTCCGAAACGACAAGGTGCGTACAATTCCGGACGTGGCCTCAGACACGCACACCGTCGCGATCGCCGTCGCCGACGGGATCCTGCACTTCGAACTCGCCCTGGCCTACGAGCTGTTCAGCTCCGCGCCCCGCACCGGCCCCTGGTACCGGCCGCTGATCTGCGGCGCCGGTCCGGTGCGGGCCGACGGCCGCTTCCTGCTCGAACCCGACTGCGGCCTGGACCGGCTGCCCCTGGCCGATACCGTGGTCGTGCCGGGCTGGGCCGAACCGGACGCCGATCCCCCCGCCGAGCTGGTCGCGGCCGTCCGTGCCGCCTACGACGCCGGCGCGCGCGTGGCGTCCCTGTGCACCGGCGCGTTCGTGCTGGCCGCCGCCGGTCTACTGGACGGACGCCGCGCCACCACCCACTGGGCGCACACCGAGGCCCTCGCCGCGCGCTACCCGACCGTCGAGGTCGATCCGGACGTCCTGTACGTCGACAACGGACGCGTCCTGACCGCGGCGGGCAAGGCCGCGGCACTCGACCTGTGCCTGCACATCGTCCGGCTCGACCACGGCTCGGCGGTCGCCAACGCCGCGGCGCGGCGGCTGGTGGTGCCGCCGCACCGTCCCGGCGGCCAGGCCCAGTTCGTCGCGACACCCGTCCCCGAACCGCGCGAGCACCCGCTGAGCGACCTGCTCGCCTGGGTCGGCCGGCGCCTCGACCAGCCGCTGACCGTCGAGGACCTGGCGCGCCGCGCGAACATGAGCTCCCGCCACCTGGGGCGCCACTTCCGCGCCACCACCGGCACCACTCCCCTGCAATGGCTGCTCACCCAGCGCATCCGCCGCGCCCAAGAACTGCTGGAGACCACCGACGAAAGCGTGGACGCCATCGCCGCGGCCACCGGCATGGGCACCGCGACCACCCTGCGCCGCCACTTCAACCGCACCGTCGGCGTCCCGCCCGACACCTACCGCCGCACCTTCCACACCCGCCGCGCCGAGACCGGCGGGCCGGACGGGGAGCCGGCGGGAGGACAATAGCGGCATGCCCAAGCGCCGATCCGAGCCCTGCCCGTGCGGGTCGGGTGTGTCCTACCGCGACTGCTGCGGCCGGCTGCATCGCGGCGAGGCGGCCGCCGAGACCGCTGAGCAGTTGATGCGGTCGCGGTTCAGCGCGTTCGTGAAGCTGGACGACGAGTACCTGATGCGCAGCTGGCATCCGGCGACGCGTCCGGAGAGCCTGGAGTTCGAGCCGGGGCTGTACTGGGAGCGGCTGGAGATCGTCCGGACGGCGGACGGCGCGCCGGGCGACAACCGAGGCGTGGTGGAGTTCCGGGCGCACTTCGTCCAGGACGGGCAGCGCGGCCGGTTGCACGAGGTGAGCCGGTTCGTCCGGCACGACGACGCGTGGGTGTACGTCAACGGCCGCATCGACCCCTGACCCGTCCACCCGCGCGGATGGACGGGCCGGGGCGCTGCGGTCAGCTGCTGGCGAAGACCTGCAGGCGGCTCAGGTCACCGTTGAAGTAGTCCTGGTCGCCGGGGAACGTGCCGTGGTCGGCCCACTGCCAGATGGTCTGGTAGCTCCAGTTGTAGGGCATCGCACCCGGCGAGCCGTTGTAGTTGGCGATCACGAGCGGGTTGGTGGAGGCGAACGCGCCGAGGTTGCCGGTGCACTGCGACCACCAGCTGGTGGCGGTGTAGATGGCCGGGTAGCGGCCGGTGCGGTAGTGGTAGCGGTTGCTGAACGACAGGATCCAGTTCACCATCGCGCTCTGCGACAGGCCGTAGCAGGCGGCGCCGTAGGGGTTCCACTCCATGTCGACCATGCCCGGCAGCGTGCGTCCGTCGGCCGACCAGCCGCCGCCGTGGTTGACGAAGTAGTCCGCCTGCGTCGCGCCGGAGGAGTTGTTCGGCACGGCGAAGTGGTAGGAGCCGCGGATCAACCCGACATTGTAGGAGCCGTTGTACTGCTGGGCGAAATAGGGGTTGGTGTAGCTGGTCGACTCGGTGGCCTTGACGTAGGCGAACTTGGCGCCGTTGGCGGCCACCGACGACCAGTTGACATTGCCCTGCCAGCCGCTGACGTCCAGGCCGGGCGTCTGGGTGACGGCGAGGGAGGGCGCGACGGGCGCGTTGGTGAAGTGCTCGTGCTTGACGACCTGCGACCCGAGCCAGTGCCGCTCGGGACCGTTCCCGGCCGGGGCGGCCGCGGGGTCGGGGGCGGCGGACGCGGCCGGGGCGACGGCCGCCAGCGCTCCCGCCGCGAGCGCGGCGGACACGGCGGCCGAGAGCAGGGTGCGGAGAGGGGCCATGGGACGACTCCTGTGGGCGAGGGGACGAATGAGACGCTGCGGCGGTTATAACCCGGCTCCGATCCCCTCGCGAAGACCGTCCGACGCGTTTGATCCGTTCTTTGAGCCGCGCGCCCTTTCTTTGGCAACTTCCGTCGTGCCGCAACGCCCCGCATTCGGCTATGGACGCACAGAAACCTCTCCCCGCCTCCACCACCCGTCCTTGACCCCCACCTCCGCACATGAAATCTTACTCAGAGTGAACAAAGCGAGCCCGCTGACCGGAAGGAGTCCGCGATGACCGACGGCATCATCGAGCGCGACGGCGACCGGGTCACGTTCCGTTACGAACGGCCGCTCACCCAGCCGGTCGCCATGACCTGGCAGGCGATCACCGACCCCGCCGAGATCACCCGCTGGATGGGCGTGGGCGTCGAGGAGTTCGACCTGCGCCCCGGCGGCCGCATCGTCATGGTCCACATGGGCACCCACCGCGTCGAGGACGAGGTGCTGGCCGTCGACCCGCCGCACCGCCTCGAACACACCTACTTCAAACAGGCCAACCCGAGCGCCGTGGTGACCTGGGAGGTCTCCGAGATGGGCGGCGGCTCCCGCCTCACCCTCACCCACGCCCTGGACATGGACGACATCCGCGCCGTCTCCACCGGCCAGGACGTCGACCCCACCACCATCCTCGCCCGCAACGGCGCAGGCTGGCACCACCTGCTCGACACCATCGAACTCCGCCTACGCGGCGAACCCATCCCCGACTGGCCCCCCGAAGACCGCCAGTCCCTCCAAAAGCACTACACCCAACTCGTCCCCTAGCCCCCAAGCACCTCCCACGACGCCACCAAGACCCCACACCAGGTTTGGCATCGCACCGGATCAATACGACCCCTTCCGCATTCTTGGCCCCATGCAGGACGACATCGCGAGCGAACATAGGTCCCCAAGGTCATCATCGGGGGGTCTCTTCAGAACGGGGGTGGGCGAGTTCGGCGAACGGCAGCGGGCAGCAGGGCTGGTCGGCACAGGCCAGAAGGTCATCGCAGCCGGCGTCGATGGCTTGGCGTAGCGTGCCGCGAATGGTCTCCAGGTCGGTCATGCGCTGCTCGACCTCGGCCAGCTTGGTCCGGGCGCGTTCCCGGAGTCCGGCGTCGGGCCGCCGGTGCCTGTGCGATCCGGCGTCCAGCAGGTCGGCGACCTCCTCCAGGGTGAACCCGAGCCGCTGCGCGGTCTTGATCATCCGCAGCACCGTCACCGCCTCGGGCGGGTACAGCCGGTGCCCGCCGGGCGATCGGGGCGGTTCCGCCAGCAGCCCCCGCCGCTCGTAGTAGCGCAGGGTCTGAAGGTTCACCCCGGCCGCCGCCGCGACCTGCCCACTCCGCAGACCCGGCAGCTCGGTCACCTCCCGGCCCCGGCAACCGCGCGGGCGCGTTCGGCCAGCGCCGCCACCACCGGGGCGTGCTGGTCGGCGGCGCTGACCTCCAATGCCAGCTCACCACCGCAAGCGGTCAGGACGAAGGTGAAGAACGAACAGCACCGGGTCTCCCGCGCCGCCAGTTCGGCCGCACGCCCGGCCACCTGCGGCTCGGCCTTCAACCGCAACCGCACCCGCCCAGCCGCCACCTGCTCCACCGCGATGACCGCCTCGGCGAACAACGCGTCGAACTCGGCCTCCCGCACCGGCCGCTCAGCCGTCGGCAGCCTGCAAGCATCCGGCGCCCACTCCTCGCCCGCCACCCACGCCTCACCGGCCTGCGTCTGTCTTGGCTCCATTCCTCGACGGTAAGCCTGTACCCCGGTACCGGACGCAAGCCCTAGCGGTCTCACACGCCTGCAACCTTGCCGAGGCGAGCTGGCCGGACTGGAGCCAACGGTGGCGCAAGCTCGCCACCCGCGAGCCGGGCTCGATACCAACCGGCCAGAGCCCGGCATTTGCCCAAAGAAGTCAGTTGAGCGCTGAGCATAACTAGCGGATGTGTCTTTCGGGTGGCTGCGGGGTTCGGGTGTCCATAGGAGGACAGACGGGGACACGGAAGCGTCTCGATCGGGGTGGGGGGGTGGGCGGAAAGTTACGTTTGCGGCGGGTCCAGGCATGGACTCGTGCGACGGGGGGCGCACCGGCTGCGACGGAGCGAGGGACGTCATGCCAGGGGTGTTCAGAGGACGGCGGTGGTTCACCGTCGTCCTGATGATGATGCTCGTGCTGGGCACGGGGACGGTCGCGCTGGGAGCGACCTACCGTGCGGGGCACGGCGGCGGAGGGGTCGCGATCGGCGGGACGTACGGCATGAAGGCCAGTGCGTCCTCGCCGTCCGATCCGTGTTTCGGTTCGGGGCCGTTCACCAACTGCCAGAGCACCGATCCGGTGGTCAGCTTCCACATGGTGAGCGTGGGCTCCACCAGTTCGTGCACGTTCACCACCAGCGTTGATTGGGGCGACCACGCGACGAGCAAGCAGACCTTCCCAGGGGGCCAGAACGGGGCGCAGCTGGCCTTCTTCAGCCATCCCTACGCCAAGCCCGGGACGTACACGATCTCGGTGTCGTCGGTGGTGACCGGCAATTGCTATGCCCATCCGGCCACCGCCCAGTTCACGCTGTTGTCGGGGGCCAAGTTCATCACCGGTCCCGTGGGCGGCAGCATCATCGCGCTCACCGACCGCACGCGGGTTGAGAGCCCTCCCCCCGACAAGAGCAGCGTGCCCGGGCCGTACGGCCTCAAGGTGGTCGGGACGCTGCCCTGCAAGTGCACGGTCAAGGTCAACGGCAGGGCCGCGACGGTGAAGGGCACCGGTTGGCACGTCGTCCTGCCGAACGTCCATCCCGGTCCGCTGGACATCGACGCGGTCGCCAGTGACGGGAAGAGCGAGCACATCCAGGTCACGCTGATCGACCTGCGCGTCGTCACGCCCAAGGACCGGGCCCGGCTGCCCGTCACCGGCGCACCCGCGATGCCCGCGCTCAACGCCACCCTGGAGGTGGCCGGGTTCCCTGGCGGCGTTCCGCAGACCGTGAACTTCTCCTGGACGCTCCAGGCCTTTAACCGGTGGGTGATCCGGCCGCCGAAGCAGAAGGCCCAGTGGAAGCAGGGGCCGCTGCCGCTGGCGCAGGGCACGACCGTGGGTGTCTCGGCGGCCTGGACGCCCGGCTACGGCGGCAAGCTCATCGGCGGTTGGGGGCGCCTGGTGGTCAAGGCCGCGCTTCCGGGGGTCTCCGGCGGCACGGTCACATCCAGCCCGCGCTGGTTCGACATGCCCGGTACCGACCCCGTCCGCGGCGATCTGACCGACTTCATCAAGGCCAGCACCGGCAAGAATGCGGCGCTGGCCACGACGATCACGCAGATCGCCTGCAAGGAGAGCCACTACCGGCAGTTCGGCGCCAAGAGCCCGGCCGCCGCCAAGGAAACCGACATCCCGTCGAATCTGCCCAATCCCGCGGCGAACCGTCCGCTCTTCGGGCCTCCGGCAGGAATCGGCATCATGCAGCTCGACCCCGCCGACTACCCGACGCAGCAGTGGAACTGGAAGACCAACGTGCTCGGGGGCATTGCCCTGTACAACTCGCAGAAGGGTGCCGCGTCCCGCTACCCGGGCAAGGTTCAGGCCGCGCTCAACGCCCAGCGCGACACCATCATTCGCACGGTTCTTCCCACGCTCAACAAGCAGCGGGCCGCACATAAACCCGCACTTCCCGTTCTGAAGCCCTCGGACATTCCGGTGGCGACCGTGCCGGCCTTCACCGCCGATCAGCTCACGCAGGACGCGATCCGCGGCTACAACGGATTCGTCGGCAAACCGCTGAAGCGGGGTGGCAAGACCACCATCCTCCACCAATTCACCTTCGACGCGCGTTACAGCGTCACAGCGGACCTTGAGGTGATCCTCGCCGGTTCCCACACCTGGAAGCCCACCCCGCCGTCCGGGTTCAACGCCAACCCCTACTACGTCCAGGAAGTCCTGGCCTGCAAATAAGCCCAACGCTCTTGCTCAGGTCGGCGGAGGAGTTTCTTCCGCCGGCCTGAGCCGGGCTCGACGGGCGTGGCTGAGCGGTGCTGCGGGCTTTATAGACCTAGGACGCGCGTGGCGTTTTGTTTGAGGATCAGGTCACGGGCCTCGGGCTTGATGGTGTCGAGGGCGTTGAAGTCGGAGAGCCAGCGGTCGGGCGTCAGGACGGGGAAATCCGAGCCGAACAGCACCTTGTGCTTGAGGATGCTGCCCGCCGCGCGGACGAGTTGGGGCGGGAAGTACTTCGGCGACCAGCCTGAAAGGTCGATGTAGACGTTCGCCTTGTGGGTCGCTATGGAGATGGCCTCGTCCTGCCAGGGGACGGACGGGTGGGCCAGCACGATGGTGAGGCCCGGGAAGTCGGCCGCGACGTCGTCGAGGAGGATGGGGTTGGAGTAGCGGAGCTTGATGCCGCGCCCGCCGGGCAGGCCCGCGCCGATGCCGGTCTGTCCGGTGTGGAACAGGGCCGGGACGCCGAGGTCCTGGATGGTCTCGTAGAGCGGGTAGTAGCGCTGGTCGTCGGGTTCGAACGCCTGCAGGCTCGGGTGGAACTTGAAGCCGCGCACGCCGTGGTCGGTGACCAGCCTGCGGGCGCGTTCGGCGGCGTCCGGGTCGTGCGGGTCGACCGAGCCGAATGGGATCAGGACGTCGGCGTGCTCGCGGGCGGCGTCGGCGATGGCCTCGCTGGACAGGGCGGGGTGGCCGAGGCCGCGGGTGGCGTCCACGGTGAAGATCACGGCGGCGATCGAGCGCTCGCGGTAGTAGGCGGCGAGGTCTTCCACGGTGGGAGTGCGGTTCGTGCCTGCCTTGAAGTAGGCGGCGGAGGCGTCCATCAGCTCGCCGTCGAGGGCGAGGTGGCCGTGGGCGTCCTGCTCGACGTGGACGTGGAAGTCGATCGCGGCGAGGGTGTCGGGGTTCATGGCATCCCTTGGGTGCGGGCCTTGGCGGCGAGCAGGCCGGTGAGCAGTTCGTCACGGGCGGCGGCCACAGTGGATTCGTCCGTTCCGGAGAGTTCGTGCGCGACACCGGAGACGATCTTCTGGGTGAGCTCGGGGGTGAGGCGCGGGTCGCCGAGGTCGGCCCACCAGTCCTCCATCGGCGGGCCGAGGTGCTCCAGGACGTGAGCGATGCCGCCGGGGCCGCCGGACAGGTGCTGGTTGAGGAAGGGGCCGAGCAGGGCCCAGCGCAGCCCGGGCCCGTTGGCGATGGCGGTGTCGATGTCGGCGACGGTGGCCGCGCCGCGCTCGACCAGCGAGTATGCCTCCCGCCAAAGCGCCGCCTGGAGGCGGTTGGCGATGTGGCCGGGCAGTTCGGCGCGCAGCCGGATCGGGCGCTTGCCGAGCGCGGTGTAGAGGTCCATCGCCGCCGCGACGGTCTCCTCGGAGGTGAGGGTCCCGGGGACGACCTCGACGAGCGGGAGCAGGTGGGGCGGGTTGAACGGATGGCCGACAAGGACGCGGTCGGGATGGCGGGTGCATGCCTGCTGGATGCGGGAAGGGAGCAGTCCCGAGGAGCTGCTGGCCAGCACCACGCCGGCCCGGGCGTGCTCGTCCAGGACGGCGAAGATCTCGTCCTTGGCTTCCGGCCGCTCGGGCCCGTTCTCCTGGACGAAGTCGGCGCTGCGGGCGGCCTCGGCGAGGTCATGCGTGAAGGTCAGGCGGGCGGAGTCGGGGAGGGCGGAGCGGAGGCGTTCCTCGGCGTCCGGGGCGGGGTCGGTGGCGATGACCTCGTGTCCGTGGGCGAGGAACAGGGCCGTCCAGCTGGCGCCGATCACGCCGGTGCCGACGACGGCGATCCTCATCGGTCCTCCTTGTGCGCGTAGGCGACGAAGGCGTGCAAGGTGTCGGGGTCGGCTAGCGCGTCGGCGCTGGCGACGTCCTCGGGGCGGGCACCCAGCAGGATCCGCTTGACCGGCACCTCCAGCTTCTTGCCGGTCTTGGTGCGCGGGATGGCGGGCACCGCGCCGATGACGTCGGGCACGTGCCTCGGCGACAGGGCGCTGCGCAGGCTCCGGACGAGCTTGCTCCGCAACGCCTCGTCCAGTTCGGTGCGGGCGACGACGAACAGGAGCAGTTCGCCGTTGCCGCCTTCGGCGTCCTCCAGGTGGACGACCAGGCTGTCGTCGATCTCGGGCAGATCCTCGACGACGCTGTAGAACTCGGCGGTGCCCAGCCGCACGCCACCGCGATTGAGGGTCGCGTCGGAGCGGCCCGCGACGACGCAGTGACCCTCGGGCGCGAAGCGCACCCAGTCGCCGTGCCGCCACACGCCCGGGTAGTCGGTGAAGTAGGCGGCCCGGTAGCGCGAGCCGTCCTCATCGCCCCAGAACCCGACCGGCATGGACGGCATGGGCTCGGTGATGACCAGCTCGCCGAGCTCGCCGACGATCTGCCGGCCGTCGGCGTCGTAGGCGCGCGCCGCGACACCCAGGCACGCGCCGGAGATCTCCCCTGCCCAGACCGGCTGGAGCGGGCTGCCTTGGAGGATGCCGCTGCAGACGTCGGTGCCGCCGCTCCCCACGTTCAGCAGGACGCGGTCGCCGAACTGCTCGGAGACCCAGCGGAAGCCGTCCGCGGGGAGGGGACTGCCTGCAGCGCCGAGCTGGCGCAGCCGTGACAGGTCGAATTCCTCTGCCGGGCGGACGCCCTGCTTGCGGCAGGCCATGAGGTAGCCGGGGCTGACGCCCATCAGGGTCGCGCCGGTCTGCTCGGCCAGCCGCCACTGCTCCCGGAGGTCGGGATGGACCGGGTTGCCGTCGATCATCACGATCGAGGCGCGGACCAGCAGCGCCGACATCAGGGAGTTCCAGAGCATCCAGGCCGTGGTGCTGAACCACAGCATCCGGTCGCCCGGTCGGAGGTCCCAGCTGAGTGCGTGGTTCTTGAAGTGCTCCAGGAGGATGCCGCCGTGCCGGTGGATGATCGCCTTGGGCTTGCCGGTGGTTCCTGATGAGAACAGCACGAACAGCGGATGGTCGAAGGGGACGGGCGCGAACTCCAGTTCGGCCGGTTCGGACAGCAGGTCGTGCCACGGCAGCGCGTCCGGAATCGTCTGTTCCCCGTACGGGACGTGGACGACGTGTTGCAGGCCCGGCAGTCCGGCCTTGATCTGCTCCAGCTCGTCCCGCCGGTCGATGTCGCGGTCGCCGTAGCGGTATCCGGCGACGGCCAGCAGGACCTTGGGCTCCAGCTGGGCGAATCGGTCGACGACGCTGCGCGGCCCGAACTCGGGGGCGCAGCTCGCCCAGATCGCGCCCAGGCTCGCGGTGGCGAGGAAGGCGATGAGGGTTTCGGGGATGTTGGGAAGATAGGCGACAACGCGGTCACCGCGTCCGACCCCGAGCCGCACCAGCCCGGCGCGCGCCCGCGCGACCCGGTCGCGCAGCTCGCCGAAAGTCAGCTCGATCGGCGGACGGGTCTGCGAGTGTGCGATCACCGCCGTTCGGTCGGTGTCCGCTGGGTGTCCGAAGGCGTGCTCGGCGTAGTTGAGCGTCGCGCCGGGGAACCACTGCGCCCCGGGCATCGAGCGGTCGGCCAGGACGGCGGTGGGCGGGGTGTGCGCGCGGACGCCGAAGTAGTCCCAGATCGAGGACCAGAAACCGTCCAGGTCGGTGACCGACCATTGCCACAGGTCGTCGTAGCCGTCGAAGGACAGGCTCCGCTCGTCCTGGAGCCAGCGCAGGTAGCGCCCGATCTCGGACCGTTCGCGCACGTCCGCCGCCGGAACACTGAGGATCTCGCTCATCGCGCCACCTCCGGGGCGCTGA
This sequence comes from Actinomadura rupiterrae, assembly GCF_024172125.1. GTDB lineage: Bacteria > Actinomycetota > Actinomycetes > Streptosporangiales > Streptosporangiaceae > Spirillospora > Spirillospora rupiterrae. Next base: position 86,725 of record NZ_JAMZEA010000011.1, on the reverse strand, counting down.
GGTTCTCGCTGCTCATCGCGCCACCTCCGTGTCCAGGACGCTGAGGATCTCGCTCATCGCGCCACCTTCGCCGCTCGGTGTTCCAGGAACTCTCGCATCCGGCCCTTGGCCTCGTCACTGCCCGCCGCGACCGCCGCCATGAGCGACTCCATCAGCAGGCCCGCGCCGGGCGCGGACTCGGCGATCCTGGGCAGCGCCTGGAGCACCGCGAAGTTGGTGAGCGGGGCGTTGGCGGCGATGCGTTCGGCCAGCTCCAGCGCCCGCGGAAGGCCGTCGCCCTCGTCCACGAGGTAGTTCGACAGGCCGATCGCCTGCCCCTCGTCCGCATCGTAGACGCGGCCGGTCAGCATCATGTCGGCCATGCGCTGCGCGCCGATCAGCCGCGGGACGCGGACGGAGCCGCCGCCGCCGACGAACAGGCCGCGCTGGCCTTCGGGCAGGGCGTAGAACGCCGTCCTCTCCGCCACCCGGATGTGCGCGGTCGCGGCCAGCTCCAGCCCGCCGCCGATGACCGCGCCCTTGAGCGCGGCCACCACGGGAAGGGTCCCCGCGTCGATGAGCTGGAAGACGCGATGCCACATCAGGGAGTGCTCCAGGGCCTCCTCGGTGCGGCGCTCGGTGAGCTCCGACAGGTCGAGGCCGGCCGAGAAGTGGTCGCCTTCGGCGGCGATGACGACGGCCTTCGCCCAGGTGGGCGGCGCGGCGAAGAACTCCCCTATCCGCAGGAGCGTCGCGTCGTCGATCGCGTTGCGCTTGGCCTCCCGGCAGAGGCACAGGACCGCGACGTCGTCGTGCCGCCGCACCGAAGTGGTACTCAAAACACTCCCTCTCACTTGCGTGGGTCAACCGGATTGCTGTTACAGGGCCGTCAGATGGGTTACAGGGCTTCGTCGTCGGTGGCGCCGTGCCCGCGCAGCGCGGCCAGGGCGAGGAGCGCGCTGAGGAGTGCGGCGCAGCCGCAGACGACGAAGCCGACCGAGTAGCCGTGGCCGAGCGCCGACATCGCCAGGTCATGGACGGGGTGGAGCTTCGGCGACTTCTCCGACGCCGCGTTCACCGCGAGCGGCCCGCCCTCCGCGAGGATGCCCGAGGCGGCGCCCTGCAGCCCAGCGGGCAGGCCCGAGCCGTGCAGCGAGGTGCCGAACGCGGTGCTCGCCCGGCTCAGCGCGACCGCCCCGATGATCGCGGGGCCGAGCGTGAAGCCGAAGTCGCGGAGCAGGTTGGTGGTGGCGCTGGCCATGCCCGCCAGCGGCACCGGGACGGTGTTGACCGCGCTGGCGGTGACCGAGGAGACCGTGACGGCGAAGCCGATGCCGACCATGCCGAGCGGCAGGATGAGCGGTGGGAAGGCCAGGGTGTGGATGGGCAGGGTGGCGGCCCAGAAGTCCCCCGCCGCCATGAGGACGAGACCGACCGTCAGCAGTTTCCACGGCGCGACCGAGCGCAGCAGCCGTTCGGTCACCGGGAGCAGGAGCAGAGCCAGGCCGTTCAGCAGCAGGAACGCCAGCGCGGTGCGCATCGGCGGCTGGTCCTGGACGGCGCCCAGCCGGATGCTCACCGAGTAGGCGGTGCCGAGGAAGGCGAACATGCCGACCACGGCGACGAAGGAGGCGACCGCGAAGGCGCGGTTGCGGAACAGGTCCAGGCGCAGCAGCGGCGAGCGGGCGCGCAGCTCGGCGACGACGAACAGCACGAGGAACACCGCCGCCGCGACGAACGCGGTGACGATCCGCACCGAGCCCCAGCCGTCCGTGGGTCCCTGGATGATCGCGTACAGGAGGGCGAACAGGCCGAGGCCGACCGTGATCTGCCCGGCCAGGTCCAGCCCGCGTCCCTCCGGGGACCGGGAGTCACGGGCGAGGAACGCGCTGACCAGCGCGCTCGCCCCGGCGATCACGGCGACGCCGACGAACGCCCACCGCCAGGAGCCGTAGGTGGCGGTGATGCCGCCGAGCAGCGGCGCGAGGAAGCCGCCGGTGGACAGCAGCGCCGCCCACAGCGCGATCACCCGCGCCCGTTCGGCGTGCGTGCTGGTGCCCGCGGCGATGACGGCAAGCGAGGTCGGGAAGAGCGCGGCGGCGCCGAGTCCGGCGACCGCCTGACCGGCCCACAGCAGGTGGATGCCGTCGGCGGCGGTGCTGAGCAGCTCGCCGGCCGCGACCAGCAGGGCGCCGGCGACCAGCAGCCGCTTGCGGCCGAACAGGTCGCCGAGCAGGCCGAAGGTCAGTTCCAGGACGGCGACGGGCAGCAGGAACGCGTCCGACACCCAGGTCAGCTGCGCGCCCACGGGGTGCAGGTCGCTCTGGAACAGGCCGTTGAGGGTGGCCGGGACGGCCAGGCCGATCTGCGCGAGGCAGACGGCGAGGAGTCCGGCGGTCAGAGTGCCGGTGGTGAGCCGTGACGCTTGGGCCGGGGAGGCCGGCGGCGCGGCCGCGGACGAGTGGGACACGGGTGCTCCTGGGACGATGCAGGGGTGGGAGGCTGCGCAGCCCGGAGCGTTGAATGTAAGGCGAAAATCTGACGGCCGTCAATAGAGTGACGAACGTCAGCCGGCCGGGTCGATGACGTCCAGCTTGGCGGCGGACCGGTCGGCCGCCCGCTGCCAGCGGCCCGACAGCCCGCGGAACACCGACTCCGCGCGCGCCGCGGGCCAGTCGGCCGGCAGGTACTCGGCGGGCAGGTGCGGATCCCGGCGGACGACCTCCAGCCACTCGGTGTGCAGCAGCAGCTGCTGCGCCAGGGCGTCCCCCTCAGGGCCGGGCGGGTCGGTGCGGTCCCAGCGCTCCAGGAAGCCCCGGTACCGACCCGCGATCGCCGGGATGTCGAACGCCTGCTCAAGCACCTCGCGGACCTGCGTCGGGGGCAGCACGCTCGCGCGGAACACCCGCAGGTGCGACTCCAGCCCCAGCCCCGCGACGGCCTCGGCGACGTCGACCGGCCCGGGCGCGGCCCACAGGCCGTTCTGCAGCGGCCCGAACCCGGCCCAGATCAGGCGCGAGCGCAGGTCATGGCGCTCGCTGCGCCAGGAGTCGGGCAGCGAGAACCCGACCAGGGTCCACTGGCCGTCCCAGTCGGCGTTGACCGCGCCGGTGCTCCAGATCCGGTCGCGCCCGTCGGCCAGCACGTCCTCGGCGTGCGGCGTCAGGCCGAAGTAGGTTTTGCGTCCCCGCTGGTGCCGCTCCAGCAGGCCGCTGCGGACCATCCGGCTGAGCGTGGAGCGCGTCGCACCCTCGCCGACCCCCAGCCGTCCGAGCACCTCGATCACGCTGCCGGAGGAGACCGCGCGGCTGCGTCCGAGCAGGTGGATGCCGCAGAACGACAGCAGCAGGGACTGCGGGCGCGGCTCGGGTTCTTCGGCGCTGGTCACCCCGGCAGCGTAGTGCCCGCGCCCCTCCGGCCACTCCTCGCCGAGGCTTGTTGGGCACATTCTTGACTAGCGTCAGAATTTCGACGTACATTCGCCGGACTTCACCCCCCGGAGGAGACGACTCGTGACCCGCCGACGCACCCTGTCCGTCCTGATCGCCGGTTCCGCCGCCCTCGCCGTCAGCGCCTCCGCGCTGAACGACCACGCCGTCGCCCAACCGGCCCCGGCCACCACCCACCACACCGGGACGCTGCCCGACGGCGCCACCTGGATCGCCGACGTCCCGGCCCGATGGAACGGCACCCTGGTGCTGTTCAGCCACGGCTTCGGCCCGCTGGTCGCGCAGAACGCCCCGAGCAAGGGCAGCGCCGCCGCCCTGCTCGCCCAGGGCTACGCGCTCGCCGGATCGTCCTACGACCCGCACGGCTCGATGTGGGCGCTGAACTCCGCCGTCGCCGACCAGATGGGCACGCTGCAGGCGTTCGGCGAACGCGTCGGCAAACCCCGCCGGACGATCGCGGTCGGCCAGTCCATGGGCGGTCTGGTCAACAGCCTCATCGCCCAGCAGGGCAGAGGGAAGATCGCCGGGGCCGCCACGTTCTGCGGCATCGTGGCGGGCGGCGTCGACCTGAACGACTACCAGCTCAACGCCGAGTACGCCCTGACGACCCTGCTGCCGCAGGCGGCGGGCGTGAAGATCCGCGACTTCGCCTCCGAGGCCGAGGGCGCGGCGTCCGGCCAGGCGCTCACCAAGGCCGTCACCGCCGCGCAGTCCACCGCGGCGGGCCGCGCCCGCATCGCGCTGGCCGCCGCCCTGCTCAACCAGTCCACCTGGGCCACCGGCGCCACTCCCCCGGCTCCCCGCGACTACACCAGCCAGGAAGAGCAGCAGGCCCGGACTCTCACCTCCGGCCAGCTGATCTTCATCGAGTCCGGGCGCTACGCGCTGGCCAAGGCCGCCGGCGGCGACAGCGGCTCCAACATCGGCGTCGACTACTCGCGCCTGATCCGCCGCTCCCCCCACCGCCGGCAGATCGAGTTCCTCTACCGCAAGGCCAGCCTCAACCTGCGGGCCGACCTGTCGGCGCTGAACCACGGCACCCGCTACGCCTCAGAGGGCGACTCCCTGAACGCCATGCGCCGCACCTCCACCAACACCGGCCGCCTGCCGCTCCCCGAACTCACCGTCCACACGGTCTCCGACCAGCTGGTCCCGGTCGAACAGGAGGCCACCTACGCCGCCCGCGTCCGAGCCGCAGGCGACTCCGCCATGCTCCGCCAGGCCTACGTCGCCGCGATCGGCCACTGCGCCTTCACCGACGCCGAATACGTCGCCGCCATCAACACCGTCGACCGCCGCATCACCACCGGCCGCTGGGCCAACACCACCTCCCCCGCCCTCCTCAACACCACCGCCAAAGCCCTCAACCTGGGCCCCGCCCGCTTCACCCACCACCACCCGTCCCCCTTGCTCGTCCAACCCCCCGCGTAGAGATGCTGCACCGGCCCTCACCCCGGGCTCGCCTCTCCGTCCAGGACACGATGGACGGCGACGCACCGACCCCGGCGCTACAACCGTCGCCCCCATCGCCTAATGTGATCAACTGACTACTCTAAGTAATCAATTGATCCGGGGATTCTGCATGAGGCCTCACAAGTCCCTCGCGGCTCTGGCCGCGGTTCTGGCCGCAGGTTCGGCGCTGTCGGTGGCGGCATCGCCGGCGCACGGCGCCATCCGCTCGGCGGCTGCGGAGCAGTACATCGTCATGCTGGGCGATAGTTACGCGTCCGGGGAGGCCGCGCGCTTCCGCGGGAACAACGCCAGCGACCTCAAGATGCGCTGCAGCCGCCATAACACCGACCTGGCCTACAAGCCCACCATAGGGTTCGGCTGCCACTACGACCTGACGAAAGTGTACGAGCCAGGCACCGAACAGGAGGGGCAGTGCCACCGGTCCCCCGATCACGCCCCTATCGCCGTGGCGGCGAGCGCACTCGACCTGAAGTCGAAGAATTTCGCATGTTCGGGTGCCAGCTCTCCGCACATCATCGACCAGCCCTTCAAGCAGCAGGAGGTCTCCCAATCACGGCTGCTGGCCGCGTGGCTGAAGAGCAGGCCCAAGGTCAAGGCCATCGTCCTGTCCATCGGCGGCAACGACCTCAATCTCAGTGACGTCGCCAAAGAATGCGTGAAGGGCTACGTCAAACCCGACACGGCCGGGGCGTCCGACCGCAAGCGGTGCCATGAATGGCAGAACTGGCTCGATGGAAACTACAAGGGAGTCCTGGACGGGACCAAAGTCCCGCACTGGGGCATCCCCACCGCTTCCGGCGCGCGCGGCGTCCCGTCCGCCATCAAGTCGGTCCGCAAGGTCATGAAAGACGCCGGGTACGGCGACGGGACCTACGATTTCTACCTCGTGAGCTACCCTCCGCCCGTCCCACCGTCCGCTCAAGTCATCAAGAGCGGCTGGGCATGGCGGGTGAAGACCGGCTCCTGCCCGCTGTCCACCCGCGACGACGAGGGACACCGCGACGACTTCACCTGGTTCAACACCTTCGCCAAGAAGCTCAACGCCGGGCTCGGCTCGATCGCCGCCGCACAGCACGTCCGCTTCATGGACCAGGGACACGCGCTCGACGGCCATCTCCTGTGCCAGCAAGGCACCGAACATCCCGAAAACGCCGCCCAGGCCGGCTCGGACCGCAAATCCGAATGGGTGCGCTTCGTGACCTACCACATCGCGCCCCTGCCCAGCCAGGGGTCACCGCAGGAGCCACTGCACCCCAACTACTGGGGCCAAGCCGCCCTGGGCAATTGCTACGCCCAGATGATCCGCAGCGAATACACCGCCGCATCCTGCATCAACAACGAAACCTCCAACCACCAAACACTCCGCAACGACAGCACCACACGCCCATCAGCACGCTAACCCGGCACCGCCCCCGACCAGACCGCCCGGGGGTCCGGCGTTCAGAGAAGTCGCGCCAGCCCTCGCGCGACCGACGGTACGGGTTCGCCGGGCCACCGAAGCGACAATGGGAGCACCTTCGGGCGCAACTACTGGCCGTGCACCTCGAACTGGTCCACCCGGCGGCTGGACGGGAAGCCGTCCGGGAAGATCGGGCAACGGACGCTGCGTTCCATCACGCCCACCAGGAAGTCCACGAAGGTGCCGTGGAAGCGCCACCAGTCTCCGCCGTCGGTGACCACGACGTCCCATCGCTCGGGGTCGGGTTCCGTGGTCAGCCAGAGGCAGGAGTCCCCGTTCTGGGTCGTCCCCCAATGGAGGAGACCGCCGGGCTGAGGGTAGATCGGAAAGCGGGGCGCGTGACGGGACCGGCCGTGGTCGTCCATCAGGTGGATGGTCTCGTGTGCGGCCGTCAAGATCCTCAGAGGTTCGAGAGCCTCCCCGACGTCGGCCAGGACGGCATCGGCGTCGGGCCCGGGGTTGAACACCCCCAGAAAGTTGTCGAAGTCGAGGTTGTCGTACCGGTCGAACAGGCGCTTGTAGTCCGCAGGTAGGCGCAGGCCGAACGTCTCCTCCATCGCTGTCCAGTCCACCGGACGGGGCGCGATCACCGAGGGTCCGATGATGCCTTCAAGATCGGCAAGCTCTGCCATCAGACTCTCCCGCCTCCGCTGCCTGGCGACTCCCCAATTGTCGATGCTCGCCCATGGTGCGCGCGTCGTCGTCCCGCGACTCGTCCTCCGCGACTTGAGCCTGTTTCCTGGATCAGGCGCGGAGCCGGTGCCTTGATCGCCTTGCCTGGAAGGCGGACAATCGGGGGACGGCGGTTGAGTTCTTGATCGGAGCCGATGTGAGCGAAGAGGCAGGGCCGATCGTCGAGCAACCTGGTCCGGCCAACGCCTCGGACGCCTCGGACGTCTTGAGAGATCACAGTCGGCCGCAGGACAACGATCACGAGTCCGCGATCGCCGCGGAGTGGCAGCGAATACTCGACATGGCGCGGCAGCAAGCCGACTGGCCCGAGATTCTGGCTCTCTACGAAGCCGCGCATGCGACGCCTCGCCTGCGCGCGTTCTATCCCTACACCAGCATGTGGGCTCTGGGCTTCGCCACCGAACCGGACGTCCCATTCGACACACCTCAGCTCGAGTTTCTTCCGGCCACACGGAGCGGCTACACCATCATGAGCTCCTGGTCCGCCCCGCCACTCTTCGAGGGCCTCCGCCTGGAGGAGGCCATCGCTCTCGCCGTGGCGCGCATTCCCGCCGACCTCGGCCCTTACCGCCCACGCAGGAGATCCGCCGAGCCCGGACGTTAGAAGCCACTTCCCCGGTCAGCTGAGAGAGGGCCTGGTGTTACTTGAAGTGATTGACGGTTTTCGTAGGGTGATTTACGGTCGCAGGCATGGGAATCCCCACCGAACCGATCGGCAGCATCCCCCGCTCCGCAGAGGTCCTGGCCGCGCTGGCGTCCGGCGGTGACGCCGCGGCCGCGCAGGACATCGCCATCGCCGAGACCATCCGGCGGCTCGAAGAGGTCGGCTCGCCGGTCGTCACCGACGGTGAGCAGTCCAAGCCGAGTTTCGCCACCTATCCGATCGCCGGGCTGGACAGCCTGGCGCCCGACGGGGCCGTCATCCCGTTCGCCGACGGGCACACCCGGCAGTTGCCGAGGTTGACCGCCGGGCCGTTCCGGTACCAGCATCACGCGGTCGACTATCTGCGGGCGGCGCAGAGCATCGCGCAGGTGCCGGTGAAGCAGGCGGTCATCGCGCCGTCCGCGCTGAGTCTGCTGTACCCGGGCGAGGGTATTGCTGGTTATTCGCGCGAGCAGTTCCTGGACGATCTGGTCAACGAGGCTGAGGCCGACATCCGCGGGTGTCTGGACACGGGTGCGCATGTGGTGCAGTTGGACTTCACCGAGGGGCGGCTGTCGCTGAAGCTCGATCCGAGCGGCGGCGTGCTGGACGACTTCATCGCGCTCAACAACCGCGTCCTCGAACGGTTCTCGGCGACCGAGCGCGCCCGGATCGGGGTGCACAGCTGCCCGGGCGGTGACCAGGACTCCACGCACAGCCTGGACGTCGACTATGCGCAGCTGCTGCCGAAGCTGTTCCAGCTGCGGGCCGGGAACTTCTACATCCAGCTGGCCAGCGAGGCCGAGCCGGACAAGGTGCTGGCGATCGCCGCAGATCACCTGCCGCCGGAGGCGCGGTTGTTCGTCGGGGTGACCGATCCGATCGACCCGCAGGTGGAGACGCCCGAGCAGGTGCGCGACCGGGTGCTGGCCGCGGCCCGGTACGTGCCGGTGGACCGGCTCGGGACGTGCGACGACTGCGGTTTCTCCCCGTTCGCCGACGACACCTCCACCTCGCGCGACACGGCGTTCGCCAAGATCAGCGCGCGGATCCGGGGGACGGCGCTGGCGTCGGAGCAGCTCGGGGCCTGACGGTCAGAGCGTGATCCATTCGGTTGCGGTCGTGAAGGCGCGCAGCCGGTCCTGGACGGGTTCGACGCCGATGCCGGGCCCGTCCGGGACGTCCAGGTGGCCGTCGTCCAGCTCGAACGGCGGCGTGACGTCCTCGGCGAAGTAGCGGTGGGAGGCGGAGGTGTCGCCGGGCAGGGTGAAGCCGGGCAGGGCGGCGAGGGCGATGTTGGCGGCGCGGCCGATGCCGGTCTCCAGCATCCCGCCGCACCAGACCGCCACGCCGTGCGCGCGGCACAGGTCGTGGATGCGCTTGGCCTCCAGGTAGCCGCCGACGCGTCCGGGTTTGATGTTGATGATGGACGCGGCGCCGATCGTGAGCGCGGCGGCGGCCCCTGCGGCCGACTCGATCGACTCGTCCAGGCAGATCGGGGTGCGCAGGCGGCGGGCGAGTTCGGCGTGCTGGACCATGTCGTCGTCGGCGAGCGGCTGCTCGATCAGCAGCAGGTCGAAGGCGTCGAGGCGGGCGAGGCGCGGCGCGTCGACCAGGGTGTAGGCGGCGTTGGCGTCCACCTGCAGCAGCAGGTCGTCGCCGAACCGTTCGCGGACGGCCCGGACGGGCTCGACGTCCCAGCCGGGCTCGATCTTCAGCTTGATCCGGACGTAGCCCTCGTCGAGGTAGCCGTGCACGGCGTCCAGCAGTTCGGGGACCGAGTCCATGATCCCGACCGAAACGCCGCACGGTACGCGATCGCGATCGGCGCCGAGGTAGCGGGCCAGCGGTTGCCCGGCGGCGCGCAGTTGGGCGTCCAGGACGGCGGTCTGCAGCGCGGCCTTGGCCATCCGGTGGCCCTTGAACGGCTCCAGCGCGCGTTCGACGGCGTAGGCGTCCGCGTCGTTCTTCGGCAGCGCGGGGATCAGGAAGCGGCGCAGCACGTCGGCCGCGCCGTCGGCGTATTCGGGGCTGTAGAGCGGCAGGTCCATCGCGACGCACTCGCCCCAGCCTTCGGCGTCGGGGGTGACGGCGCGGACGAGCAGCACGTCGCGGGCGGTCTCGGTGCCGAAGGAGGTGCGGAACGGCGCGACCAGCGGCATCGCGATCCGGCGCAGCTCGATCCCCTCGATCTTCATCCGCGGCTCCCGGTGGACGGGTCGGTGGCGTGCTCGACGATGTAGCTGGTGCGCTCGTGGAAGCCGGTGACGCGCGCGCCGCCGGCGAGCAGCCCGCCCAGGACCTCGCGGACGGCCAGCCGCCACGCGCGTGCGGCGCCGGGATCGCTGCGGCGCAGCGTCTCGATGTCGGCGGGCAGCTCGACGAGGACGGTGGCGGCGTCGGTCGCGGCGATCTCGGGGTGGCCGTCCTTGCTGCGCAGCGCGTATTCGGGCTGTTTCGGCGGGGTGTGGGATGCGGTTCCGGTCAGGTCCCAGGCGGCGAGGACGCGGTCACTCTCGTCCCCGCGGTTGATCGTGTCGGCCATCTCGCCGTAGAAGGACGGCAGGTACTCCACCGGCCGCGCGCCGAGCTTGACCAGGTTGAAGTAGGCGTTGCGGCGGACGAGCGGGTCGAAGGTCCAGGTGATGCGGGTCAGGCCGCGGTCGCGGGCCCAGTCGCGCTGGTGGGTCTTGAGCGCCATGCCGATGCCGCCGCCGGGCAGTGCGCCGGTCAGGTGCGAGTGCAGGGTGGTTCCGGCGGGGGCGCCGAAGAACGCGACCGAGACGCCGACGAGCGCGGCGTCCAGGTAGGCGCCGGCGACGTAGTTGCCCGCGTGGGACAGCGCCCGCATCATCTCGGCGGGGACGGGCGGACCGTCCTGGTTGGGTCCCCATATCCGGTCGACCAGCCGGACCGCGTCGGCGAACTCCTCCAGCTCCCGCAGCTCGCGCACCTGCGGTTCCACCTCGCGTTCCACCGGCACGTCCCGTCCTCCTCGTCGCGGTTGCGCCCACGCTACGTGCCGCCGCCGCGCCGCGCCCGTTGACCCGCCGCTGGAGCTGGGAGGTCAGCCGTGCGGTATCGGGATGGTGACGTCCGGAAGGTCGGGTCGTTCGGTTCGCCAGCTGCCGGTCAGCAGGACGCTGAGGGTGAAGATGTGCCAGATCTGGTTGTGCCAGCCGGTGGGCGGCTGGGCGAACAGCTTCTTGCACTGCACTTCGTCCACGATGTCGAAAAGTTCGCGCGGGCCGGTCATGACCTGGTCGCGTAGCAGCGAGAGGAAGCCGTCGTCGTAGTGCTTGCGCCAGTTGAATCCGGCCGTGCGGCCGTGCGGGCGGAGCGCCTCGCGCTGCCGCCATCCCCACCAGTCGCGCAGCGAGCGGGCGCGTTCCTGTTCGAAGCGCCAGCGCTGGCCTTCCGGTGGGATGTTGACCAGCGGTGGCGCGAGGTGTTCCAGGAGCCGGAAGACGACCTCTTCGCTGCTCCGCCAGGTCGCGGGGAGCATGAGGGCGTGGCGGACGACCCGGTTGTCGAAGAACGGGTGGTAGTAGGGGCCGTTGAGCAGGGTCGCGGTGTGCGAGCCGACGATCCAGCGGCCGGAGCGGTAGAGCAGGTAGAGCTTGTCCAGGACGTCGGGGGCGTCGCGACGGGCACGTTCGGCCCAGGGTGCGTGGTCGTTGGCGGCGCGGGCTTGGGCGTCGGGGGTGAGGAAGGCGTCGGCGGAGCGGAAGATGGTCTTCACTCGGCGTTCGAGGGCGGGTTGGCTCTGGTCGTGCTGGTCGTAGAGGAACCCGCCGCGCAGTGTTTCGCCGCCGGATCCGGAGGTGCGCGGCACCAGTGCGTAGGGGGTCGGGTTGTCGATGCGTTCGTAGGCGGACGTCATGCCCTCGCACATGCCGATGACGTGGTGCGCGCGGGCCAGCGGATGTTCCACGACGATCGCATCGGGGCGCTGCTGCGAAACGGTGAGTTCGCGGTGGTGGTCGACGTGGTGGTCAATGCCGAGGGCCCGGGCGATCCGCTGGGCGAGGATGACGTCGGGGTCGTCGGGGAAGCCGTGCGTGCGGGCGGTGATGGGGACGCCGGCCGCGGTGAGGACGGCCGCCATGAGCCGGCTGTCGCGTCCGCCGGACAGTGCCAGCTCGACCGGCTGTCCGTGGCGGGCGATCGGTCGTGCGGCGGCGAGCAGCGCCTCGGCCAGCCCGGCGATGCGCGCGCGGGCGGCCGAGGTCGAGCGCGGCGCCGGTTCGGGTTCGGGAAACTCCTGCTGCGTGATGCGCGCGCCTGCGGGACGGATGGTCAGGGTCGCGGCGGCGGGCAGCGCGCGGACGCCATCGAAGGGCGTTTCGTCGTTGGTGTAGAAGCCGTGCCGGACCATGGGTTGCATCGCCGCCACGTCCAGCGCCGGTGGCGGCCTGAGCAGTCCGGTCGCGGACGCTCGCGCGACCAGGTGCACCAGCAGCGCGCGGCTGCCGACGACGTGGCATTCGGCGGTCTCGGCGTAATACACCGGATTGACGCGCGCGAAAGCGGTCGCGGCCTCGGCGCCGATCGCGTCAGCGCGGAACAGCGCGAAGCATCCGCCCAATTCGCCGTTCACGTCGGCGAGTGTTTCCGCATTGCACACCGAAACTTCATCATGGCCGGGATCGTCGAGGTAGCCGGTGTAGCCGAGTGCGCGGTCGCGCTCTTTCCGAATGACCGCGGGCAGTAACGGGCTTTGTGGTTCGTTCGTCCAGCCGAGCAGAGCCACGTCTCCGCGGTCACTCAGCCACCGGTCGTGGCGGACGTCCTGTTCGGGGGTGGGAATCGCCTGCCTGGCGGCCGATGTGGCAGCCGCCAGGAGGTCTGGGGCAACGCGTCCTCGCTTCGCCACGACCCCGAGATATGCGCGCATGCTCAACCGCTTTCCGTCGCGATTTCGAATGCGCCCAGCCTTGCGTCCGGCGCGTCCGCGTCACAAAGGAAAGCCGTGTCCGAAAGAGGTCCGCCGTGGCGGTAAACCCTTTGCTCGTCAGCGCGAAGCAGGCGCCGCCGCGTCGGCGGCGGTGAGGGTCGGGGGCGGGACGGGGGCTAGGAGGTGGCTTGGGTCAGGAGGCCGTCCACGAAGGCTTCGAGGGCCTGGGGGTAGGTGTCCTGCGCGGCGAGGGCGGGCCATTGGTCGCCGATGGCGGCGAGGCTCGGCAGGGCCGACATGTCGAGGTCGTCGCTGAAGAACGGGTCGCCGGGGCGCAGCGCGTCGGTGCGGCGGTCGCGGGTGTGCGCGCGGACGAGGATCTCCCCGACGGTGAAGTACCACAGGGCGCGGAACAGGTGGACGGCCTGCTCGCGGCCGCAGCCGTACTCGATCGCGGCGGCCAGGATCGTCTCGACCACGCGCAGCGCCGGTTCGCCCAGGCGCGGGATGAAGCCGTCGGTGGTGAGGACCTCGGCGGCCCAGGGCCAGGCGGCGAGCGCGTCGTGCATGGCGAGCGCGGCGGCGACGATCCGGTCGCGGGGGTCGGCGGGCAGGTCGGCGCGGAGGGTCTGGCCGCTGTGCTCGTTGAGCAGCTGGACGAGCAGGTCCTCGCGGTCGCGGACGTGGTGGTACAGCGTCGTGGTGCCGATGCCCAGCTCGGCGGCCAGCCGCCGGACGGTCAGCCGCTCCCAGCCGTCCCGCTCGATGATCAGCCGCGCGGCGGCGAGGATCTCGGCGCGCGAGGTCGCCGGCGGGCGGCCGGTCCGGGCGCGGGACGCGTTGCTTCGAGGCACCGGTCCATCATGCCGTCCCACCACCTGGTCCGAGCCCATGCCATCCCGCAGCGCGGGGGTGTGATCCCGGTCTCAGGGATCGACAGGGCCCGGCGCCCGAGCTACTTTTGGAACATGTTCCGAAACGTGTTCCGAAACTCCCCCGACCGGCCGCACGAGTTCGATCCCGGCAAGCTCGCCGCCACGCTGGACGGCGTCCACCGGGCGGGGATGCCCGGCGTGGTCGCCGAGGTCCGCGACGGCGAGCAGGTGTGGCGCGGCGCGGCGGGCGTCGCCGACCTCGACACCGGACGCCCGATGACCGCCGGTATGCGGCAGCGCGTCGGCAGCATCACCAAGACCTTCACCGCGGCGGCCGTGCTGCGGCAGGTCGAGCGCGGACGCGTCGGCCTGGACGACCCGATCGGCATCCACCTGCCGCACCTGGTGCCGGGCGAGCGCGGCCGGGAGATCACCGTCCGGATGCTGCTGAACAACACCAGCGGCATCCCCGAGTACCTGTTCGCCGCGTTCCCGTCGCTGGCGGGCATCCTCACCGGCGAGTTCTCCACCGCGAGCCTGGACGGCAACCGGGACCGGCGGTTCGCTCCGGCCGAGCTGATCGCGATGGGCCTCGCGGCCCCGCCGGCCGGACGCCCCGGCGGTCCGTCCGGCGTGTACTCCAACTCCAACTACCTGCTGCTGGGCGAACTCCTGCGCGAGCTGACCGGCCTCGCGCCCGAGGAGCACATCACGCGGGACGTCATCGAACCCGCCGGACTGACCCACACCGCCTTCCCCGACGGTCCGCGCATCGAGGAGCCGCATCCGCGGATGTACGAGGCGTTCTTCGGCGCGATCGACCCGCCGCGCGACTACAGCGTCTACGACATGTCCTGGGTCGGGACGGGAGCCGCGCTGGTCTCGACCGTCGCCGACATCAACCGCTTCTACCGCCTGCTGCTCGCGGGCGAGGTCGTGGAACCGGCGACGCTGGCGCAGATGCAGAAGACCGGCCCGGTGCTCACCCAGGACGGCCAGAGCGAGATCGACTACGGGCTCGGCCTGCACCGCGTGGAGATCCCCGGCGCCGGAACCTTCTGGGGTCACGACGGCACGGTCTGGGGCGCGCAGGCCCTCTCGGTGACCAGCGCCGACGGGACGCGGCAGATGACGATCGCGATGAACCTCGTCCGGTGGAACAAGCTCGGAGCGCCGGACGCCCATCCCATCGACGACGCTCTCGCAGTCTTCTACCGCGAGGCGCTGTCGGGCCGCGCGGCGGTCTCCGCCTAGGAGGCCGGCACGCCGACGAGCTTGACCAGGAACCGTTCGATCTGCTCCTCCAGCGGCGGCCACGCATGGTCCGGCTGGTTGAGGCGCATCGACACCGCGCCGTGGACGGCCGCCCGCAGGTCGAGCGCGACCTGGGCGGCGTCGTCCTCGGGAACCAGCCCCGCGCGCATGCACTCGCGCACCGCCGCGGTCATCCGATCGCCGACCTGGCTCTTGAACGGCATCTCGGCCCGGCGCCCGAGCGTGCTCTCATGCAGCACCTTGTAAAGGCCGGGATGCTCGTAAGCCCACGTCCCAAGCACGAGTGCCCGCGCCCGCAACCCGGCGACCGGGTCACCGGCCTCTCCCCCGACCGCGTCGACCGTCCGGACCAGGTCGCCATGGCAGCGCTCCAACGCCGCCAGGACCAGAGCATCGCGGTCGCTGAAGTGCAGATATACGGAGGTCGCGGCAGTCCCGGTCGCCCGCGCCACCGCCCGCATCGACAACGCCTCGTCATCGCCGAGCTCTTCGAGCAGCGTCAGCGCGGCGCTGACGATCTCCTCCCGCAGCCGCTCCCCCTGCCCCCGCGGATTCCGCCCTCGGGGTTTGGCAGCGGGTTCGGCGGCACTCGTCATGACGGGCATTGTAGCGAGACACCCGTAACGCTACAGCCGTCGCGATACAGCTGCTCTATGAAGTACGCGAAGGCTCAGATGCTCTTGAGAATTTCGGTGAGAGCTGCGAGATTCTCGCGAGTCATGGTGAGGTAGGGGCCCTGGGTGTTCCTGCTGTCCCGAACGCCCACCTCGGAGGAGATGTCGGCCAGCTCAATGCAGTCGCCTTGGTTTCCGCCGCTGTAGCTGCTCTTGCGCCATACTGGCGTGACCGCCGTCATAGTGCCTCTCGTGCCTTTCGGATCGCGTCGATGGGCATGCTTCGGAGTGACGGTTGATACGTCGTGTGACGAGCGATGTGAAACGCCCCCTCACTCCACCTCGTGGCGGAACGAGGGGGCGTTCTTGTGGCTGAGGCTCAGATGTTCTTGATCGCGGCGGCGATTTCGTGGGCGCTGCTGGGGGTCAGAACGAGTCGGGGGCCGTTTGGATCCTTGCTGTCGCGAATTGCCACTGCACCGGTGAGGGACGCGACTTCGACGCAGTCCCCGCCGTTGCCAGCGCTGCGAGTGGCCTTCCGCCACTTGATGTCGGGAGTCATTCCAGATCCTCCTGTACCTGCTTAATCAAGTCGAGGGACATTGATTCCGGTAGTGCCTCAGCTCGCAGGAGCATCAAGGCTCTCGACAGACCCGCGATGTCCTCGCGGGCATCTGTCGTGATGCCTCGAGTGGTCGTGTCCAAATATGCTATCTCGCTGCGGTCGGGCATCGTAGCGAGCACGCAGGCTCCACCGGTACCCACCGCGGTCCGCTCGTAGGGTACGACCTGGATAAGCACGTTCGGCCGGGCGGCCATGTCGATGAGGTGATCAAGCTGGGCCCGCTGGGTCGCGACCCCTCCCGCACAGTAGGTGAGCACGGCTCGGCCGAGAAGCGCCACTATCGGGGTCGGAGCCGGGTCGTCTCGCAGGAGGATCGCTTGCCGCTTGATGCGGTTCGCAAGCGCCTCCTCGGTGGGCAGCAGGGCACGCGCGTAGTCCTCCGTCTGGAGGAGGCCCGGCACCACCACGGGCTGCCACGTGAGCAGCTCGGCCGCTTCGCCTTCCACGGTGGCCCAGTCCACGAACCAGGACGGCACGGGGCTTCCGTCGCGGTACAGGTCGTCCCACAGCTCCACGAGCTGCCCTGACGCCTGACGCATTTCGTCCACTATTTCGGCGAAGCGTCGCTTACATGCCCGCTTGCCTGTTTCGACCAGGGAAACGAACGAGACGCTCGTGTTCGTCGCAGTCGCAATGGACTCCTGAATCACGTTTGCACGGTTTCGGTATCGACGCATCTGCGTCCCGAACGCTCTGAGAGCCGGCTGCGATCCTCCTGCCGCCATGGACCCCCGACCCTTTCGACTCGGTTGACTGACAGACCATGATTTTTTCGTGTTCCCGACAGCTTAGCTCGGTCGATTGCCTGTGTACCGAGTTGAGGGATATCACATTGGCGACAGATGCAAAACGCGTCGATGGAGGGAGGGCACCGGGTGACTGTGCAGCTCGCGCGGGAGAGCCCGACGCCTCACTGGATTATCGATCGGACCGACGAAAGGGGGCTCAAGGATGCGCGGGATTTCCTGGGTGACGTCCTCGGTGTGATGGGCTGCGATGCCGACATGATCTACATCGGGAAGACGATCATGACCGAGCTGGCGACGAACGCGCTGGTCCACACGGCGAACGACGCCGTCCCTGTCCGCGTGGTCGTCGCGGAGGACGGCCGACCGGTGATCGAAGTCGAGGACGGGAGCGACGCGCGCCCCCAGATTCGTCCGATTATCGAAGTTGCGGACGAAAGGGACTCGCTGGCCGAGCATTTCGACAGCGGTCGTGGTCTGGCCATGATCGCGAAAATGGCCGCCTACTGGGGTTGGTCGATGCTGGAAGGGCGCGGAAAGGTCGTCTGGGCCGCGCTGCCCACGGTGGTGAAATGATCAACGCGAATCACACCATCACCGTTCAAGCGGTCATGCTGACCATGCTCGCCCGGATCTTCCCCGCATGGCGCATCACGGTCGATGACCAAGGCCGCTGGATCGCCAAGGGCCCGACGCACGTCATTGCCACCTCCTGCGATCTCCTCGCGCAGGCGCTCGGCGACGCAGATCCCGACGCCGTCGAGCGCGCTGTGCACAAGCTTCATTCGCTCGCATAAGCAGGGAGGCGGGCGACGATCCGGCCATGCGATCCCCCGGGTTCGCGTGCCCCGTTGACCGCGTTCGCCTCCCGCCAGCCCCCTCGTCCGAACCCACTCCGGCCGCTGCCGCGTCCAGGGAGTTCGGTGACAGCGTCCGGACGGACGAGGGAGGGCGGGGCTCCGCTCTTCGGAGACCTCCCGGAGCCCCGCCCGTCGTGGCGGGCGTTGTAGCGAGACCTGTGTAACGCTACAGTCGTAGCGCTACATGTGTTCAGTTAAGGAGATGCGCATGACCGGCTCGTCCGCCCAGCTCGATGCGAACAAGCAGACCGTCCTGGACTTCTATGAGACCGCCTTCAACCGCAAGGACGTCGCGGGTGTGACCGCGTTCCTCGGCGACCGGTACATCCAGCACAATCCGCAGATCGCGGACGGGCGGGACGGGCTGCGGGTGCGGCTGCGGCAGCTCGCCGACGCCTTTCCCGACCTGCACGTCCAGGTGCGGCAGCTGGTCGCCGAGGGCGACTACGTCACCGCGCGCGTCCACGCGGTGCGGGTGCCGGGCCAGCGCGGCGTGGCCATCATGGACATGTTCCGCCTGGAGAACGGCAAGCTGGTCGAGCACTGGGACGTCATGCAGGACATCCCCGAGCACAGCGAGAACCCCAACGAGATGGTCTAGGCGACGGAGCCGGCGGTCGGTAGGAAGTCTCCAGCGTCCTGAGCGACCGCGTCCGTGAGGAACTCCAGGCAGGCGCGGATCAGCGGGCCGCCGGCGTGCGCTCTCCACGCGACTTTGATCTCTCGTTGGAGAGGTGTCTTGCATGGGACGAAGCGGACGCCGGGAGAGGCCTCGCGCTGGGTCATCGCGGGGACGAGCGCGACGGCTAGGTTCGCCGCGACCAGGCTGAGCTGCGAGGCGTATTCGGCGACGGCGTAGCGGATGTCCGGTTCCATGCCGTGCGCGCGGGCGAGCTGCAGGAGCGATTCGTACGGTTCGGTGCCTGCCGGGCAACTCGTCCACGGGACGCCGTCCAGTTGGCCCAGATCCAGGGACGCGGACTCTGCCAGCGGATGGCGGGCGGGCAGGGCGATGCTGATGGGCTCGACGAGGAGCGTGTGCGTCACCACGCCCTCGGGCAGTGGGAGCGGTCTGCTTGCCCAGCTGTCGATGACCAGCAGGTCGAGCTCCCCTGCCAGGAGGGCGGGCAGCAGGGTGACGACTTCGCCGTCCCGGAGCGTGGGCGTCATGCGCGGGTGCTCCTGCGCCAGGGCGGCCAGCGTGGTGACCACCAGGGCGCGGATGGCGCTGCCGACGGCTCCGATATGGAGCGGGCCGACGACCTCCGTCCCCAGGTCGAGAAGGTCGGACTCGGCCGCCGCAACCGAGCGCATCACCTGGTTCGCATGGGCGGCGAGCACCCGGCCGGCGTGCGTGAAGCGGACGCCGCGGCCGTGGGGTTCGAGGAGCTGGTGGCCGGTTTCCCGTTCCAGCTTGTTCACCTGCTGCGAGAGGGCCGACGGAGTGACGTGCAGCTCCCGGGCCGCGGCCGCGATGGACCCGTGGGACGCCACCGCGGACAGCGCGCGAAGCCTGTCCAAGCTGAACACCTAAGCCACGCTACCGAATACTCGCGAGAAATGCGCGCTAGAGCTTACGGGTGTTCGGACGCAGGGTGGGTGGTGTGACTACTGAGGCGAATCCGATCCGTCCCGCAGCCTCCGATCAGGCGCCCGCGCGCCGACACGGGGGCCTGCATCCGGGTGTCCTGGTGGCCGGCGGGGCCGTGTGCACCTCGGTTTCCGCCGCGTTCGTCAAGCTGGCCGACACCAGCGCCGGGACCGCGGCCTTCTTCCGGTGCGCGATCGCGCTCATCGTGCTCGTCCCCATGGCAGCGGCAGTCCGTCGGCGGAGTGCCGCCACCACCTGGCGCTCGCGGCTGGCGTCCCTGGCGGCGGGCGTGCTCCTCGGCGTCGACTATGTGTTCTGGGCGGCGAGCATCCACGAGGTTGGCGCCGGGATCGCCACCGTGTTGATCAACATTCAGGTTCTGGCCTTCCCTCTCCTCTCGGCGGTCTTCAGCAAGACGGCTCTTTCCCGGCGCTTTCTCGCCTCTGTCCCCGTGCTGCTCACGGGTGTCGTGTTCGCCAGTGGTGCGATCGAGTCGACGCGCGGGCCGGGCGGTGCCTCTGTCTCCGGCCTGGTTTTCGGCGTGCTGGCCGGGCTTGCCTATGCCGGGTATCTCCACCTGATGCGCATCGGGGGCGGAGGCGGGTCAGCCGTCAGCTCCGTCACTGTGTCCACCGCCGCGGCTGCCGTCGTTGCAGCCGTGATGGGCGTCCTGTGGGGCGGGCTCGACCCCGCGCCCCCGGCAAGTTCCCTTGGCTGGTTGGCGGCATTGGCGCTCAGTGGGCAGGTGCTCGCCTGGCTTCTGATCACCACCGCGCTGCCACGGCTTCACCCCTCGGTCAGTGCCGGGCTCCTGCTCCTTCACCCCGTCCTCGCCATTCTCGTCGGGTTCGCTATCGGGGAGCGGCCCACGGTGACACAACTGGCCGGGTGCGTGATGGTGATCGGCACCGTGTGGTACGCGACGCGCCAAGGCCCGGCCCCCGAACACAGCGCGAGGGTCTAGGGGACGGGGCTGGCGGCCTTGACCGTCCGCAGCACCGGTGAGGTCTCCAGCGTGCGGATGGCCGACAGGCCGCCGAGGCCGCGGGTCAGGTAGCGGTGCAGCGCGGCGGGGCTCTCGCACAACGCGTGCGCGACCAGGTTGGTGGGGCCGGTGGTCGCGGCGACGAAGGCCAGCTCGTCGTGGGTCCCGAGGACGGAGCCGACGCGGTCCAGCCGGGTCGGGGCGACCGCCAGCCACAGCAGCGCCTGTGTGGTGACGCCGAGCTGGGCGTTGTCGAACTCCACGTCGAAGAACAGCGCGCCGGACGCGCGCAGGTCGGTCAGGCGGCGCGCGGTGGTGGCCGGTGACCAGCCGGTCGCCGCCGCCAGGTCCGCCAGGGACGCGCGGCCGTCGCGATGCAGGGCGGCGAGCAGGTCCGCATCGTCCTCGGTCAGGGCGCCGCGCGGGCTCGGGGCGTCCGCGGTGAGGACGCCGTGCGGACTCGGGGCGTCCGCGGTCACGGTGCCGCGCGGACTCGGGGCGTCCGCGGTCAGGGTGCCGCGCGGGCTCGGGGCCTCCAGGTCGGGGGCGAGTGCGGCGCGCTGCGCGGCGGTGAGGACGGCGGTGTGGCCGTGCCAGCCGGTGGGTCCGCCGCGGTAGGTGTGCAGCAGGCAGTGCGCGGACACGGCGGTGATGGCCGGGGTGCGCGGGATGTCCTGCAGCAGCAGCGCATGGTCGTCGCCGCCCTCGACGACCGCGACGATCTCGGTGCCGCCGGAGGCGAGCTTGACCCACGTGGTGTCGGGGCGGCGGACCAGCGCGCGGGCCAGGTCGGGCGCGGCGCGCGGGACGGTGGTGATGCGGACGAGCCAGCGCGGCCGTCCGGCCTGGTCGGGGTCGGCGAGCCCGACCACGCGCAGCGCGGACTCGGCGCGCATCCGCCGGTAGCGGCGCGCCACGGTCTGCGTCGACACGTCCAGGACGGCGGCGATGCGGGCGAACGGCGCGCGTCCGTCGATCCGCAGGGCGTGCAGGACGGCCCGGTCCAGCTCATCGAGCATGGAAGCATTCTGCATCGAAAGCCCGGTTCATGGAATGAATCCGCAGTTTGCTCGGCTCGGATGGAGCGACGGCGGGGGCCGGTTCCAGTCTCGTGGCACGAGACGAGACGGAGGAGCCGATGACCGCTACCCGAGGACGCGCAGCACTGGCGGTGCTGCTGACTGCCGAGGCCATGAACATGCTGGACGGCACGATCGTGCACGTCGCCGCCCCGGTGATCCACGCCCGGCTGGGCGGACCGGCCGCCGCCATCCCCTGGTTCACCGCCGCCTACACCCTGCCGTTCGCGCTGCTGCTGATCACCGGCGGACGGTTGGGGGACATCGCGGGCCGGGCGCGGGCGTTCCGCGTCGGCGTCGCCGGGTTCACCCTCGCCTCGGCGGCCTGCGCGCTGGCGGGCTCGCCGGGGACGCTCATCGCCGCGCGGGCGGTGCAGGGCGCGTGCGCGGCGCTGGTGATCCCGCAGACGATCGGGCTGATCCGGGCGCGGTTCGACGGTCCGGCGCTGGCCCGCGCGATGGGCATGATCGGCCCGGTGATGGGGCTGTCGGCGGTGTGCGGGCCGGTGCTGGGCGGGCTGCTGACCCAGGCGCTTTCGTGGCGGTGGGTGTTCCTGGTGAACGTCCCGCTGGGCGTGGCGGTGCTGGCGGCCTCGGGGGCACTGCGCGAGGACCGCGCCGAGCGGCGGCCGCGCCTGGATTCGCCGGGCACGGTGCTGGCGATGCTCGGCAGCGGTTTGGTGGTGTTCCCGCTCGTCCAAGCGGGCGATGGGTCCTGGCCGTCGTGGGCGTGGGCGGCGCTCGCGGCCGGTGCGGTGGCGCTGGCGGGGCTGGTGCCGTATGTGCGGTGGAGCGCGCGCCGGGGGCGGAGTCCGCTGGTGGAGCCGAGTTTGTTCGGCAATGGCGGCTTCCCGGCTGCGCTGACCGGGTTGTCGCTGGTGGTGGCGATGAGCCTGCAGAGCGGACGCGCCGACGCCCGGACGGCCGGGCTGGCGATGCTGCCCTGGTCGTGCGGGATGGCTTTGGCATCGTGGACGGCCGGGACCTGGCTGGTCCCGCGGTTTGGCGCGCGATTGATGTACGCCGGGCTGGCTGTGCTGGCGTCCGGAGTGCTGGGGATGATCGCCGCGGAGGCCGCCGCGCCCGCGACCGGGTTCCCCTGGGCGCTGGAACCGGCGCTCGGCGTCGCCGGGGTGGGGCTGGGGCTGTTCACCGTGCCGTTCTTCACCACCGCGCTGCACCGCGTCCGGCCGCACGAGACCGGATCGGCGGCCGGGCTGCTCAACGCCGTGCAGCAGTTCGGCGGGACGCTCGGTGTCGCGATGCTGGGCAGCACGTTCCTGGCGGCGGCGCCTGCGCACGGCCCGGCGCGGGCCACCGAGCGCGCCTGTTGCGTTGCGCTGGTTCTGCTGGCCGGGGCCGCCGTCGCCGCGTCCCGGATGATGCGCGGGGCTCGTACTGTGCGTCAGGACGAACCGGTCGGCGGCGATGCGTCGGTCACGACCGTCCCTTGACGGTGGGGCGTGGGGGCGGCGGGAGCGCGAGGACGGCGCGGACGGCGGCTTCCAGGCGGCGCCGGGTGTCCAGGGCGATCGCCGGGGTGCCGGCGGACGGTTCGGACAGGGCGCGGTGGAAGAACGCGGTCGGCAGGTCGACCAGGCACAGCGTAACGACCTCGACGCTGGGGCCGTCGGCGCGTCCCCACAGCGCGCGGGAGAGCCGGACTAGCAGCGCGAGCAGCCGCTCGTCCTGGGCGAGCATCGCCTCGGCGAGGTCGGCGGGGACGTCCGGGCCGAGCAGGTCGTCCCGGCGGATCCCGACGAGCATGCGCGCGGCGTAGGCGCGGCGGTCGGCGAACATCGCGGGCGCGCCAGCCGCCGCCACCACCGCCGACACCGGGTCGGGGTCCTCGGAGAGCCGCTCCTGGACGTTCAGGAAGTCGGCCGCCGCGCGCAGCCACATCCGGCCGAGCAGCGCGGGCAGCGAGCCGAAGGCGTGGTAGATCGCGCCGTTGGACACCCGCGACTCCGCCGCGAGCCGCCGGATCGTCACGGCGTCCGGGCCCTCGCTGGCGACCAGCCGCTCGGCGACGTCGAGCAGCCGGTCAGGGTCGTGGACGCGGGGACGTGGCATGCCCGGGAGCGTAACAGAGCAGCTGCTCTATTATTCTCGCGAGCCGCGCTGCCAGGCGCGGGCGCACTGACTCTCAAGGAGCATGATTGCGAGACCCTGACCGCGTCCTCGTGCCTGCCGCGAGTTCGCCTCGGAGCCGGACGGTGTTCGGGCGGGCGGAGGAGCTGGCGCGGATCGAGCGGCTCGTCCGGGACGTCCGGGACGGCGCGAGCGGCTGCCTGGTCGTCCGCGGCGAGGCGGGCATCGGCAAGTCGACGCTGCTGGCACGGGCCGGGCAGTCCGCGGACGGGTTGCGGGTGCTGCGCGGGGTCGGCATCGAGTCGGAGTCCGAGTTGCCGTTCGCCGCGCTGCACCTGCTGCTGCGCCGCGACCTGGACCGCATCGACGCGCTCCCGTCACCGCAGGCAGCGGCACTGCGCGGCGCGCTCGGCCTCTCCTCCGAGGTGCGGCAGGACCGCTTCGTGGTCGGGCTGGCCGTCCTGTCGCTGCTCACCGACCTCGCCGAGGACGCGCCGCTGCTGTGCCTGATCGACGACGCGCAATGGCTCGACCACGCCACCGCCGACGCACTGCTGTTCACCGCCCGCCGCCTGGGCAGCGAGAGCATCGCCCTGGTGTTCGCCGCCCGGGACGGCGAGGTCGCGTTCCCCGCGCCCGGCCTACCCGAACTCACCCTGACCGGCCTCCCCCCGGACGCCGCAGCCGACCTCCTCACCGAACGCCGCGCACACCTCCCACCCCCGGTACGCGACCGCATCCTGCACGACGCAGCAGGCAACCCCCTGGCCCTAATAGAACTCCCCGAACCAGCCCCCTACCACCCTCACACCCCGCCCCCTCCCCCACCCGCACACAATGCCAACAGCCCGGATGCACACACTCCCGGCGGCCCAAGCGCGCACGCACCTGGAAGCCTGAGCGCGAAGACTCCCGCCAGCTCGGAACCGCACGCGCCCAGCGCCCCGCCCACCGACAGCCCCAACACCCCCGCCGCGCACACGCTCGGCGGCCGGGCCGCGCACGCTGCCGGGGGCTCGGTTGCGGAGGGGGCGGGCGGCCTGGTCGCGCGCAGTGCTGGCGGCCCGAACGCGCGCACTCGCGACATTGTGGCCGCGCGCGATCCCGACGGTTCGGGCGCGGGGAGCGTCGGCGAGAGGGTGGCTGCCTCGGGGGTTCATGATGCGTTCCTGCGGCGGATTCAGGCGTTGCCTGGACGCACGCGTGACCTGCTGACCGTCCTCGCCGCGGACGCGACCGGGGACCTGGAGTTGGTGCTGCGGGCCGCTGCGCCGATCGGCATTTCGCGCGACGACCTTCTTCCCGCTGAGGAGGCCCGGCTGATCCGGTGGACGGCGTCTGGTGTGGCGTTCAGGCACCCGCTGATGCGGACGGCCGCCTACCGGGGTGCGCCGCTGGAGGGACGGCTCGCCGCGCACCGCGCTCTCGCGCACGCGCTGGCCGGAGCCGGGGCCGAGGACCAGCGCGCCTGGCACCTGGCCGCCAGCGCCTACGGCCACGACTCCGAGGCCGCGACCGCGCTCGACCGTGCCGCCGAACGCGCGGGCGCGCGAGCAGCGCACGGCGCAGCGGCCACCGCCTACCGGCGCGCCGCCGAGCTCACCGCGTCCGGGGACGAGCGCGGGCGGCGGCTGGCGAAGGCCGCGCACAGCACCGCGATGAGCGGCGACCCGGCGGGCGCGGCGGCGCTGGCTACGAGCGCGGAACGCCTGCTCGCCGATCCCGTGGAGAAGGCGCGGCTCGCTCCGCTGCACGCGGCCGTCGATCTGGTGCGCGGATCGCCGTGGGCGGCGGGCCGGACGCTGCTGGCCGCCGCCGCGACCGTGGACGACGCGTCGGTGGCTGTCCCGCTGCTGATGGAGGCCGCGCGGCACGCCTGGTTCTGCGCCGACCGCCTCCTCATCGCCGAGGCCGCCGACCGCGTCGCCGCGTTCGGACCGTCCGTCCAGGGGCAGGCCGCCTGGCTCTCGGGCCTCGCCGCGATGGCCGCCGGTGACCTGGCCGGCGGTCTCCCCCGCATCCTCGAAGCCGCCGGCCAACCCGGCGGAATGCCCGGGCATCTGGACGCGACGTCCGGGCATTCGGGCTCGGAGTCGGGCCGATCCGGCGGGGCGGCTGGGTGTTTGGGTGTGGGGGGCGCTCGTGCTGGCCCTTATACAGGTGCGGGGTTGGGGGATCCGCAGACGCGGATGATGGCGGCGTTTGCGGCGCATCGGGCGGGGGCGGATGCGGCGGCGCTGGAGATGATGGAGCCCGTCCTGGCCGATCTGCGGGTGCGCGGCGCGCTTGACCTGTTGCCGCAGGCGCTCCAGTTCACCGCGCAGGTGGAGCTGTTCGAAGGACGGCACGGGCAGGCGCGGATGCTGATCGCCGAAGCGGTCCGGCTGGCCCGGGACGTCGGGCAGGGGCACTGGAACGCGCTGTTCGCCGGCGTGCTGGCGCGGGTCGCCGCCATCGAGGGCGACGCCGAGGCGGTTCGGAGGCAGGCGGCCGAGTTGCGGCGGGCGTCCGGCGGGAGCCCGGCGATCGACGCCTGGGGCGACGCGGCGCTGGGGCTGCTCGATCTCGGTGAAGGACGCTACGAAGCGGCGCTCGAACGGCTCGATCCGGTGGTGTCCGGCCCCGGGCACAACTCGCTCGGTGCCCTGTTCGCGCTTCCTGATCACGTCGAGGCGGCGGCGCGCACCGGCCGTCCCGATCTGGCGGACGGTTCGCTCGTCCGGTTCGCCGAGTATGCCGCGCATTGCCGCCAGCCGTGGGCCCGGGCTGTGGCGTTGCGCTGCCGGGCGCTGTCCGGGGCGGACGGCGAGGCGGGTGCACTGTATGCCGAGGCGGTCGATGCGCATGCCGACGGCGGACGTCCCCTGGAAGCGGCCCGCACCCGGCTGCTGTACGGCGAATGGTTGCGTCGCGCGCGCCGCCGTGCTGAGGCCGGACGCATGCTGCGCGCGGCGCTGGCGGAGTTCGAGCGGCTCGGCGCCGCCGGATGGGCCGGGCGCGCGCGCACCGAGCTGGGCGCGAGCGGCGGGCCGCGCGAGGCGGTCCCGCCCGTCCCGCTGGACGATCCGCTCGCGGTGCTGACCCCGCAGGAGCGGCAGATCGTCCAGCTCGCGGCCACCGGGCTCAGCAACCGGCAGATCGGCGCGCGTCTTTTCCTCAGCCACCGCACGGTCGGCTACCACCTTTACAAGGCGTTCCCGAAACTCGGCCTCACGTCGCGCAGCGAGCTGGCACGCGTGTGTGAGCCGTCGTGATCCGGCTGGTCGGCCGCACCGCCGAGACCATCGTGCTGGACGACCTGCTCGCGGCCGTCCGGGACGGCGGTAGCGGAGCGCTGGTGATCGATGGTGAGACCGGTATGGGCAAGTCCGCGCTGCTGGAGCATGCCGCGTCGGCGGCGTCCGGAATGCGGGTGTTGCGCGGAGCCGGCATCGAGGCGCAGGGCGAGCTGCCCTTCTCGACGCTGCACCTGCTGCTGCGAGAGGACAGAGACCGGATTGACGCACTGCCTGGCCCGCAAGCGCGGGCTTTGCGCGAAGCGCTCGGCCTGTCGTCGGCGTCGTCCTCCCCAAGCGGGCATGACCGGTTCCTGGTCGGGTTGGCCGTCCTGTCGCTGCTGACCGATCTGGCCGAGGACGCGCCGCTGCTGTGCCTGGTGGACGATGCGCAGTGGCTCGACCACGCCTCGGCCGAGACCCTGCTGTTCGCCGCGCGGCGGCTGGGCAGCGAGGGCATCGCCCTGGTGTTCGCCGCCCGCAGCGAATCCGGTTGGCAGGCTCCCGGCCTGCCGCTACTGCGCCCGGCGCCGCTCGCCCGGGACGCCGCGCTGTCGCTGGTCGGCAGCGTGCCTGGTGCGTCCGCCCTGTCGCCCGGGGAGCGCGGGCACGTGCTGGAGCTGGCGCGGGGAAATCCGCTCGCCCTCATCGAGATCACTACCGCGTTCACCGCCCGGCGGCACCCCGACGGCACCGTGCCCGCGTCCCCTTCGGGGCACCTGCACGACGCGTTCCGCGACCGCATCCAACGGCTGCCCGCGCGCACTCGGGACGTCCTGCTGGTCGCCGCCGCCGAGGACACCGGCGACCTCGGCATCATCCTGGCCGCAGCCGAGCGCCTCGGCCTGGCGCTGCCGGATCTGCGGCCGGCCGAGGAGCAAGGGCTCATCGACCTCACCACGGCGGACGTCGTGTTCCGCCACCCGCTCAGCCGCGCCGCCGCCTACCGCCTCGCGCCCGATCGCACACGCCAGGCCACCCACCGCGCGCTCGCCGACAGCCACCGAGATGCAGGCGACGACGACCGGCGCGCCTGGCATCTGGCCGCCGCCGCAGCAGGCATCGACGAGCCGACCGCCGCTTCGCTGGAGGCGGCGGGGGACGGCGCGAGCGCTCGGGGCGGGCCGGCCGCGGCGGCTGCCGCCTACGAACGCGCGGCCCGGCTCAGTCCCGATCCCTCCGACCGCCACCGCCGCCTGGTCGCCGCCGCGCAGGCCGCCGCCGACGCGGGGCTGCTGGACCGGGCCGTCCACCTGGCCGATCGCGCAGACAGCAGGGCCGGGCCCGATGGGCGCTCGCTCGGCGATCCCGTCACCGGCGCGGCGCTGGCTCGCATCCGCGCGACCGTGCGGCTCGATCAGGGGTCACCGGAGGAGGCCGGACGGACCCGGCTCGCGGCCGCGTCCGCGGTGCCCGATCCGCGCACCGCCGCCGCGATGCTGCACGAGGCCACCGTGGACGCCTGGCTCGCCGGGGACACCAGAACCGCCGTCCGCGCCGCCGAACGCCTCGCCCCACTCTTCCCGTCGCTGGATCCGGCGCCGCGCGCGTTGGCGCAGGCCGCCCAGGGGTTGGCCGCGGTGCTATCCGGCGACCGCGGATGGCCGGTCGTCCGCGAGGCGGTGTCCGCGGACGTCCCGGCCGACCGGTTGCCGCCGTCCGCGCAGGTCGCGCTCGCCCGGCACACCCTGCAGGTCGGCGCCGACCAGCGGGCCTGCGACCTGGCCGCCTGGGCCGTCCGGGACTGCCGGAACCGCGGGACGATCGGCCTGCTGCCCGACGCGCTGCAAGCTCTCGCCTCGGCGCTGCTGTTCCTCGACCGGCATGCCGAGGCGCACGCGGCCGCCGCCGAGGCGGTCACCCTGGCCGAGGACACCGCGCGGGCGCACCGGGCCGGGCACGTCCACGGCATCCTCGCGCGCGTCGCGGCCGCCATCGGCGACGCCGAAAACTGCCAGGCCCAGGCCGAGGCGGCGCGCAGCGCGCTCGGCGATTCACCGGCCGTCGCCTGGGCCGACTGCTCGCTCGGCCTGCTCGCCCTCGGACGCGACGACCCGGACGACGCGCTCCGGCACCTGCGCGCCGCCCTCTCCGGGACGACCCGGCACACCATGGTCTGCGACTTCGCCGTCCCCGACCTGGTGGAGGCCGCCGTCGCGTCCGGCCAGCGCGACCTGGCCGAGTGGAGTTTCCCCCGCTTCGCGCGCTTCGCCGAAGACTGCGGCCAGCCATGGGCCCAGGCCGTGGCGCATCGCTGTCGCGCCCTGCTCGCACCAACCGCCTCAGCCGAACGCCACTTCACCGCGGCCGTCCGGACGCACCATCAAGGCGGCCGTCCACTGGAACGCGCCCGGACCGAACTGCTGTACGGGAGGTGGCTGCGCCGCAACCGCCGCCGGGCCGACGCCCGCGCGCCGCTGCGCTCGGCCCTGGAGATCTTCGAGGGCATCGGCGCCGCCGCCTGGACCGCGCAGGCCCGGGCCGAGCTGCGCGCCGCCGGCGAGACTCCGCCGACTCCGCGCCGCGCACACGACCCGCTCGCCGTCCTCACCCCGCAAGAGCGCAGCGTCGTCCAACTCGCCGCGACCGGGCTGAGCAACCGGCAGATCGGCGCGCGGCTGTTCCTCAGCCACCGCACCGTCGGCTACCACCTCAACCACGCCTACCCCAAGCTCGGCGTCACCTCGCGCAGCGAACTCCCCGCCCTCGACCTGCCGCCGGCCGGTGACGGGGCCACATGACAGGTGGCGACCAGGTCATGTGACGGATTCGCCGGTACAGGCCCCGCTCCTAGCGTCGGTTCCGCATCCGAAACCGACGGAAGGACGCCCTAGATGCACATCCCCACCTACTCCCTCGCCGAGCGCGACCGCCGCTGGGCGCTGGCGCGTCGCCTCATGGACGAGCAGGGCGTCGACGCGCTCGTCGCCTACGGCGAGCACGAGTGCGCCGACCTGGCGCCGTTCGCCCCCGACGCCTACTTCAGCAACGACCGGCCCGGCTCGTTCGTGGTGTTCTGCCGCGACGCCGACCCCGTCCAGCTGGTCTGGTCGAACATGTCGATCCAGGACCACATCGAGGCGGGACGGCGCGGCGACGAGCTGTGGATCGAGCCGCGCAACATCCGCGCCGGGTCGGTCATCCAGCCCGGCAAGAACGCCGCCGGCATCGTGGAGGTGCTGCGCGAGCACGGCCTGGAGAACGCCTCGGTCGGCGTGCTCGGCCTGGACATCTACCCGCCGTTCCACCTCAACCCGCCCATCCCCTACCTGCTGTGGCGCGAGGTGGTCGACTCCCTGCCCGGCGTGACGTTCAAGCAGATGGGCCCCGCCTTCCTCGCCGCCACGATCCGCCTGTCCGAAGAGGAACTGGCCGTCGTGCGGTACTCGGCGGCCGCCGGGGACGCCATGGCCGAGGCGATGCTGGAGGCGGCCGCGCCGGGCGTCACCGAGGCCGAACTGTTCGCCGCCGGGATGTCGGCGGCGTTCCGCCGCGGCTGCGCCGCCCCCGACATGCTGCTGTGGTCGGGAACCGGCTTCGTCGCCTGGGGCCCGCCCGCCTGGTCCTACCGTCCGCAGGCGCCGCGCCGGCTGCAAAGCGGCGACGTCGTCCTGGCCGAGGGCTTCTGCCGGTTCGGCATGAAGGAGACCCAGCACCAGATCGCGATCGCCATCGGCGAACCGCACCCCGACATCAAGGCCGCCGCCGAACTCGCCGCCGCCTGCTACGAGGAGGGCCTCAAGGTCGCCCGTCCCGGCAACACCTTCGGCGACCTGGCCGAGGCCATGCTCGCGCCGCTGAAGGAGGCCGGCTCCTGGAACATCCACCCGATGGTGCACACCCTCAACCCCTACGGCCCGGTCTGCGGCTTCGGCTCCGGCCTGACCGAGGTCCCCGAGGCGTCCGACTACGGCCGCCTGTTCGTCCTGCCGACCATCGGCGGCGAGATGCCCCTGCAGCCGGGCATGACCTTCTCCTTCGAACCCAACGCCGTCATCAACGGCAAGGCCGTCAACCTCGGCGGCACCGTCATCATCGGCGACCGCGGCCCCCTGGAACTCAACCCCTTCACCTCCCGCCTCCTCCGCGCCTAATCTCCCCGCTCTCCGGCCGGGGTCGCGACCTCGGCCGGTGGGTTAGGGAGTGGGGTTGAACTGGGCGTGCCAGCGGGTGATGCCGCCTTCGCGGTCCAGGAAGCGGTCCAGGCCGGGCAGGGCGCGGATGTCGGCTTTGATCTGGTCGGCGTCGGCGGTGACCGGTTGGACGTCGAAGGCGAGCCCGCCGAAGTGCTTGGACAGGCGGGCGCGGCGTGCGTCGGACCAGCCGTCCAGGATCGCGCGCAGGCCGGCCGCGATCTGGTCGGCGGTGGCGGCGGGATGGTGGTCCACCCATTGCTGGAGTTCGGCGCGCTCGGGTTCGGAGCTGTAGGTCTGCTCGATCCAGCGGCGGTTCGCGACGACGTTGACGGCCATCGCGTGGGCCTGGGCGCGGGCGTCGCGGCGTCCGCTGGTGAACACGGTCCCCGGATGCCGGGCGAGCAGGAGCGCCGCGCCGGTCCGGGCGGGTTCGCTCAGCCGCAGGTCGGCGATCGGGTCCCGGGCGGCGGCGCGGTGGCGGACCAGGGTGGTCAGCGGTGCGACCCGGCCGTCCGGGCCGAGGAGCAGGCGGCCGAGGGTGCGGCCCGGCGTGCGGCCGCCGTCGAGGTCGGTGACCACGGCGTAGGCCCCGTCCGGGCCGCGTTCCAGCGGGGTGGTGGCGGCAAGGTCGGCGCGGCTGTGCAGGCCCGCGCGCACGACGACGCTGATGTGGTCGCGTCCGTCGTCCAGGTGGCGGACGAGGAGGTCACCGGGTTCGGGAACCACGACCGTGGAGGCGGCGGCGGGCGGGTCGTGGAGTTCGGGGGCGTCGGGGACGGGCACGGTGGCCTCCGGAGGGGACGGGTCTGGCTGGAGCACGTCCGGCTGGCGCTGCTCTGGGCGGGGGTGGGTCCGGAGGGCGGCGGCTGTGTTCAGGAGGCCGGCTCCGGTGCGTTCGGGTGGGTGTTCGGGCAGGGCGGTGGCGGTCTCGGCCAGGAGGCGGCGGATCGCGGCCAGGTCGGTGACGCCGTCGGAGTACAGCAGCGCCACGGTTCCGGTGACGTGGGGCGCGGCCATGCTCGTGCCGGACATGCGGGTGAGGCCGCCGGTGCCGGGTGCGGCGCCGCGCGGGGTGGAGCGTGCGGCCAGCACGCCCGCTCCCGGCGCTACCAGGTCGGGCTTCATGCGCCCGTCGGCGGTCGGGCCGCTGCTGCTGAACGAGGTGGGCGCGCCGGACGGGCCGGTCGCGCCGACGGCGAACCCGCGGCGTCCGTTGCACACGCTGCCGGTGGTGATGCGGCGGTCGGGTTCGGTGAAGGCGGCGGCGGCCTGGCCGCGCAGGGGGCGTTCCAGCCACGCGTCGTAGCGTCCGTCGATGATGTCGGTTCCGCGCAGGGTCAACCGCCACGGGCCGGGCCGGGCGGCGCCGGTGAACTCCACCACCAGTTCGTTGCGGCCGTCGTCGGGGTCATCGGTGCGGTGGCGGGCGACGGCGACCGGTGTGCCGCCCGACCGGACGATCGTGGCGCCCAGCGGAAGCGGCGCGGGATCGAGGCCCGGGCCGTCCAGGGAGATGTCGATCCGGTCCTCGCCGGGGTACCAGAGGTCGAGCTGGGCGGTCCGGGGCGGCGCGGGCAGCACCATGGCGATCTCCTGGCAACCGCCGGCGGGGACGCGTCCGGAGGCGTGCGCATGCCGCCCGAAGTAGTTGCCGAGGCTGTGCACGCAGCTGCGCCCGGCGCGGTGCCCGGCGAACTCGTCCAGGGCGATCTCGACGAGGGTGCGGCCGTTGTGCCGTCCCGACTGGTGCCCGAGCGAGAGGTTCACCACCAGCGGACGGTCCCCGGCGGCGCGGTCCAGGAAGTCGACGGCCTCCAGCAGCGCGATCGAGTCGCCCAGGTCGTCCGGGCCGCGCGGACCCCAGGTCGACAGCTGGACGAAGCCGATCGACGCCTGCGGGGCGATGCCGGACGGGCCGCCGCCGCGCCCGTTCCCGGCGGCGATGCAGCAGGTGTGCGTGCCGTGGGCGCCGCCTCCGGGATCGGAGTCGGCGGGATGGTAGCGCAGGGCCGTGTAGGGGTCGGCGGTGGCGAGCGCGGCGTCGATGTCCCGGCGGGTGTGGGTCAGGCCGTACCCGTAGCGGTTGCGGCGGTCGGCGACCGGCCCCGGCCGCTGGTCCCACAGCGCCGCGACGCGGGTGCGGCCGTCCTCCTCGCGGAAGTCGGGGTGGGCCACGTCCAGTCCCCAGTCGATGAACGCCGCCATCGTCCGGTCACCGGTGGCGCTCAGTCCGGGCGGTCGGCGCAGGTCGCGCGGGAGCGGCCGGTCGCCGTCGAGGTCCTCGGGGTGGACGGCCTCGACGTCCGGCCCGTACAGCCGGGGCGCCTTGACGCTGGCCACCTGGCGGGACCGGCGGAGCGCCGGGACGTCGCGGGCGCGGGCGCGCGCGGTGAGGACCGGGCCGAACCGGGCGACGGTCCGCAGCCCGGCCGGGGGCCGCGCGTCCCGGTGCCGCAGCCGGACCAGGACGCCGATCTCCTGGTCCGGCGCGGCACCGGCGAGCAGCGCGGCGAGGTGCGGGTCCATCGCGGTCAGGCCACGG
This sequence comes from Actinomadura rupiterrae, assembly GCF_024172125.1. GTDB lineage: Bacteria > Actinomycetota > Actinomycetes > Streptosporangiales > Streptosporangiaceae > Spirillospora > Spirillospora rupiterrae. The sequence continues at coordinate 53,438 of NZ_JAMZEA010000011.1, read as the reverse complement.
GGTGCTCGCCGCCGGGACGCGCCGCCGCGCCGGGCCCGGGCACGTGCCCGTTGAGGAGTTCGCGCAGGTCCACGCGGATCACCGCGTCGACGGCGACCGGCTCGCCCGCGGCGGGCCGCTGCCGGATCACGACGCCGTCGGCGTTGCGTCCCCACTCGTTCGCGTTCACCACTCTGAGCCGTCCGCCCTCGACGCGGTGGACCGCCTCGATGGCCTGCGGCAGGGTGAGCCCGACCAGGGACGGCACCGTGCAGGTGAGCCCCATGCTGACCTGCAGGGTCACCGTGACGGCGGCCGGCGGGAGGTCCCCCGCCGCCGGCGTCTGGCTGCGGACGATCCCGGCGGTGCCCTCCTCGCCCGGGATCCGCTGGACCCGCGCGGACAGGTCGTGGCGGGCGAGCACGCGCTCGGCGTCGGCGACGGGCATCCCGACGACGTCGGGCACCGCGGACCCGGCCCCGAGGTACAGGTCGACCGCCGAGCCCCGGGGCACCACCGCGAACATCGGCGGGTCGGTCGCGGCCACCGCGCCCCGGGCGACGTCCGCCTCGGTCTCGCGGACGGCGCCCTCGCGCAGCCCGGCGTCCTGCAGGTCGGCGATCGCGTCCCGCAACCGCGCGCGGCGCAGGTCGGGCACCTGGACCTGCCGGACGGGTCCGGAAGGCACGCCGGACGGCCCGCCTGCGCCGTCGGACGGCTGGCCGGCGGCGGCCTGCCGGACCATGACCGCGCCGAGGGCCAGCCCCATGCCGGGGTTGGGCACCAGCGACGACAGCAGCGCCGGGCGGGTGGTCTCGGCCGGGCTGAGCCCGGCGGACCGGCCGATCAGCAGCGTGTACAGGAAGTTGGTCATCGCGACCATGTCGGCCTCCGCCCGGTCACGACGGCCGGCCGCCGAGGCCGCCGGTCGCCAGCAACGCGATCATGATCAGCATGGTCGGGTCCATCCCGGCGCCCTGACCCGAGCCGGCGCCCGGGCCGCCACCGCCGCCCAGCCCGCCGCCGCTCATCCCCATGACCAGCACGAGCGGCAGCAGCATGTCGGTGCCGCCGCCCGGGACCAGGACCCGGCCGTCGTCGCCGATCTCGGAGATCCGCCTGGACGGCGGCGCCATCAGCATCGGCAGCAGCGCCAGCATCGGGATCTGGCCCTGCAGGTCCTGCTCGCGCCGCCGGGTGGCGCTGCGCAGCCGGCCGACGTCGTCGCCGATCCCGATCGCCTTGGTGTCGACGGCCCGGATCGCCCGCGCCAGCGCCACCCGCTGGGCCTCCAGCCGCGCCTCCAGCACGCCGGAGGTCACCGCGGCCCGGCCGCCGGGGCCCGCACCGCCGTAACCCGGCGGCCCGTAGGAGGACGGCCGCGGCGCGGGGACCCTCCGCCGGTAGCCGCGGCGCGGCGCCCGTTCCTCGTAGCCCTCGTCGAGCGCCTCGTCGGCCTCGTCCGCCTCGTAGGGCAGGTACGCCTCGTCGGCCTCGTCGACGGCCTCGTCCGCCTCGGTGAACACGGTCATGTCCGGGCCTCCTTCGCCGGATCGGGATCGGGTGCCGGCCGGGCCCGCGCCGCCGCGGCCCGCACGAACCGGCCGTGGGCCGGTGCGAGGTAGCGGCGGTAGGCCCAGCGTTCGGGGGGATGCCATCCGGGACGGCCGCGTCCGGCGCAGACCGGGCAGCCGGGGTCCTCGCCCCAGCACAGGTAGCAGGACCCGGCCGCGGCGGCCAGCGCGTCATTGCGGCGCCGCAGGTCGTCCAGCTCGGCCCGGAAGCTCACCAGCAGGTCGTTGGCCTCGCGCAGGGACGCCTCCACCCGCGCCGCCTCGGCGATGACGGTCGCGATCGCCTCGTCGGGGTCGCCGTCCTGGGCGGACGGGCGGTCCGCGCGCCGGTCCTGCGGCGGGTGCTGCGGCGGGTTCCGGGGAGGGTTCTGGGCCTGGAGGACGTCCAGGACCATCGCGAGCCGCGGGTCCTGCTCGCGCAGGGAACCCATCAGCTCCTCCAGCGAGGGCAGGCCCGGCGCCGTCACGAGCCCACCACCCGGGCCAGCTCGTACCAGGCGGCGGTCTCCAGCTCGCTCGCGGCGATGTCCTCCGCCGCCTCCCAGTCACGGCGCCGGTACCGGCGGGCACGGCCGCGCGTCCTCCGAGAGCGCACGGGCCCGCGCCGAACGGGAGACCGGGGCCGCTCGCCCCAGCTAGCGGGCGCGGCCGGTTCTGTCGGTTCTGTCGGTTCTGTCGGGGTGGACGGCTCGCCGGGCTCGACCGGCTCCGGCCCTTCCGGCCGCTCCGGAAGCCCAGCCGGCCCGGCCGGGCCCGGCCCGAAGAGCGGGTCGGACGGCGGGTCGGTCACTCTCAGGAGCTGGAGCAGGGCGCGGGCGCGGTCCTCCGGATTGCCGGGGTCGGCGCCCGGGTCGGCCGACAGGTAGAACTCCGCCGCGGGCAGGGCCTGCGCCGCGGCGAACTCGGCGCTCGCCTGGGTGGCCAGCGCGCCCAGCAGGTTGCTGAACGCCGCGGCCGGCACCGGAGTCGTCCCGCCCACCGTGACGTTCCCCCGGCCCGCGCCGCCCAGCACCATCTGCCCGATCGCCCTGATCGTCTCAGGCCGGGCGAGCACTGCCAGCAGCCGGGCGGCCGCGTCCCCGGACGGTGCGGGACCGGGCGTCGGCGCCGCGATGGCAGCGGCCACCGGGACAACGGTCCCCGCCCCCGCGACCGGTGGAGCCGCGGCGACCGCGGCCGGTGGAGGCGCCGCGGGTGTCCCGGTGAGCGTGCCCAGCAGGCCGGGCAGTGCCCCGGCCACCAGGCCGCCGACCGGTCCGCCGACGAGCGTGCCCGCCGCCTGGACGACACCGGGGTTCTGGGCGAGGAACCTGCCGACCTGCCCGGCGGCGTTGCCGAGGGTGCTGAGCCAGTTCTCGGCGTCCTCGGCCGAGGTCCCGGTCAGCTGCGGCAGCAGCGACTCCAGCGCGGAGTCGGGGAGGCCCGCGTACTCGCTGCGCAGGGCCTCCCGCAGGTAGGGGTACCTCGGGCCGGCGTTCGGCGACGCATCCATGACGAACTCCTGAAGCAGGGCGGACTCCTGAAGAACGCGTGCCCGCAGTGTGCGACGCCGGGCGTCCCCCGACCGTCGCCGCACCGTCGCCGGGACGTCTCGCGCGCGTCCGGTCCCGCCGGTCGCGACGTCCCGGTGACGGTGGCGCGACACCTCGCGTCCCAGGCTGGACGGGACGACCCCACGGCAGCGCGGAGGAGACATGACCGAGGACGAGGGCCTGCGGCTCATCGGCGAGCCGGTCGGCCCGGACGACAAGCTCATCGGCGAACTCGCCGCCACGCTGCCGCGGCACCCGGAGCTGGAGCGCGTGCTGCGCGGCGCGCCCGCCCGGGTGCTGGCGTTCCGGCCCGTCGACGAGGCGGCCAAGAGCGCCGAACCCGAACGGTTCGGCGCGTTCCACGCGGTCGTGTACGACTACCTGCGCGAGCGCACCCTGTCGGTGAGCGGCCCGCTCGCGGCGGCCGACCCCGGCTCCCCCGGGCCGCTGGAGATCTCCGACTCGGCCGACCAGCCCCTGCCGAGCCGGGCCGAGTTCCAGGCCGCCGTGGACATCCTGCGCACCGACGAGTCCCTGCGCGCCGACCTCGACACCCGGGACTGGGCGGTGTTCCGGCCGATGCCGCCCGTGGTGCCCTATACGGGACCCGACGGCCATCCCGAACGCGTACTTGGCATCGGCCTGCTCGCCCCCGACCGCGAGCGCAGCCGGGTGGTGGCCGTCCACATGGCCAAGCGGCGCGTCCTGCACGAGCTGGAGGAACGCCTGCCCTTCGCCAGCCGCGGATGCGAACCGGCGCGGCCCGACGACTCCTGCAGCCCGACCGGAAGCGCAGGGCAGCTGCGGCTGCGCGTCACCCGCGGCGGCGAGACGCTGTGGGAGCTGCTGGTGGTCCGCCCGGCCGCCTCGTCCGGCACCCAGGGGTCCGGCATCGAGCTGCGCAACGTCCGCTACCGCGGCAAGAGCGTGCTGTATCGCGCGCACGTGCCGATCCTCAACATCGAGTACGAGCCGCAGACCGCGCTCAACTGCGGCCCGACCTACCGGGACTGGCAGAACTCCGAGGCCTGCTTCGAGGCGAACGGCGACGACTGGATCCCCGGCTTCCGGCACTGCACCGCCCCGGCCCTGACCATCCTGGACACCGGACGCGACTCGGGGAACTTCCGCGGCGTCGCCGCCTACGTCCTGGGCGACGAGGTCGTGCTGGTCAGCGAGCTGCAGGCGGGCTGGTACCGCTACATCAGCCAGTGGCGGCTGCGCGCCGACGGGACCATCCGCCCCCGGTTCGGGTTCGCCGCGACCGACAACCCCTGCACCTGCCGCCCGCACCGGCACCACGTCTACTGGCGGCTCGACTTCGACGTGCACTCCCCGTCCCGCAACGTCGTGGAGGAGTACAACGACCCGCCGATCATGCCGGACGGCGCGCATTGGCACACCAAGCGCTACGAGATCCGCAGGCCCAACGACCCGCTCCGGAACCGCCGCTGGCGGGTCCGCAACACCGGCAGCGGCGCGTCCTACACGCTGGTCCCGGGACCGGACGCCGGTGTCGCCGACTCCTACGGCGTGGGCGACCTGTGGGTGCTCCGCTACAAACCCGCCACCTCGGCGGTCCCCGGCTCCGGCGAACTGGACGACGGGCAGGGCTTCACCACCCGGCCGCAGCTGTCGCGCGCCGGTCTCGACGCCTTCCTCACCCCGCCCGAAGCGCTCTTCGACCTGAACGGCGACCCGGTGGACGTGGTGCTCTGGTACACCGAGCACTTCCACCACGACGCCGCGCACGCCGGCGGCGCGGTCGTGGGCCCGGACCTGGTCCCCGGGAACTGGTGAACCGCCATCCCCACTCCCGAGGGGGTGCCGTCCACCCTGGTGCTGCGCGCGTCCCGGCACGGCGGGACGCTGGTCGTCCGCGGGATCTTCGTCACCGAGCAGGGCGTGAGCGCGGTGCGCACCTGGCGGTCGGCGGCCGAGATGCTGCCGGACCTGGACACCTGGCTGCGGCTGGTCGGCACCGGCAGCGGCACCGGCACCGGCACCGGCACCGGCACCGGCACCGGCAGCGGCACCGGCACCGGCAGCGGCACCGGCACCGGCACCGGCACCGACCAGTGACGTCCTGGTGACGCCGCGGTGACGGGCATAAGGTAAGCAGAAGGTAAATCCGGCTAGCCGTCTGAGCTCCCGCCTCTTGCCCCGGCTCGACACGGAGGCCGCCATGGCCGACAGGGAGTACACGGTCGCAGTGCTCGGCCCGCTGAGCGTGCGACGGCACGGAAGCACGGTCGAACTGCCCGAGGGGCCGCGCCGCCTGACCGGGCTGCTGAGCTGCCGAGGGCCGCAGCCGCGCGGCGCGGTCGCCGAGGCGCTCTGGCCCGGGCTTCCCGAGGGCCGCGCCCGGGCGAACCTGCGCTCGGCGCTGTGGCGGATCCAGAAGCGCTGCCCGCTGCTGATCGGCGGCGCAGGGCAGGAACTGCGGCTGGCCGAGTCCGTCGAACTCGATCTGACCGTCGCCGGCACCCTGGCCTACTCGATCCTGCAGCACGCCCGCACGCCCGACCAGAACCGCCCGTGCGCGACACCGGTCTGGGCCGTGCTCACCCGCGACGTCCTGCCGGACTGGTTCGACGAGTGGGCGCTGGTCGAACGCGAAAGGTTCCGGCAGCTGCGGCTGCACGCCCTCGAACAGCTCGCCTCGCTCTACAACCGCCAGCGGCGCTTCGGCCCGGCGATCGACGTCGCCACCCACGCCGTCCAGGCCGACCCGCTGCGCGAGAGCGCCCACCGCATGCTCATCGCCGCCCACCAGGGCGAGGGCAACCACGTCGAGGCCCGCCGGGCCTACGAGCGCTGCCGCCGGCTGCTCGGGCGCGAGCTCGGCCTGGAGCCGACCCCGCAACTGCTGGCGCTCATCACCCCGTCCCTCAAGGCCGGCGGCGCACACCAACCGCGCCCCGCCCCCTCGCCCCAGCACCACGCCCGGGGCCTGGCCCGCGCCAGCGCCCCCGGCGGACGCTAGCGACCCCACCGCCCCGAGATCGTCACCAAAACACCTCGCATCCCGGTCCGAAAACCCCGGCCGGATTGACACCCTTCCCGCGAGGCGATCACCCGCCCCGCGAAACCACCCCGCTCCAACTCCACGCGATCACCGGCAACGGCGACTTTCACGGGACGGTTGACGGGTCGCTCCGGGGGCTGTCAATCTCGCGGGATGGGCTTGGAGCGCGTTCGCTACCAGACCTCCTTCACCGACTCGGCTCGCTGGGATGGGCTGGTGTTCCGTCCCGGCGACATCGTGATCAGCACCCCGGCCAAGTGCGGCACGACCTGGCTGCAGATGATCTGCGCCCTGGAGATCTTCCAGACCGCGGCCTTCGACCGGCCGCTCGACCAGATCTCGCCGTGGCTGGACGTCCTGCTGCGCCCGCTCCCCGAAGTGCTGGCCGACCTGGAGGCGCAGACGCACCGGCGATTCATCAAGACCCATACGCCCCTGGACGGATTGCCCTTCGACGAGCGGGTCACCTACCTGTGCGCAAGCCGCGATCCGCGGGATGTGGCCGTGTCTCTGGACAGCCATGCCGGCAACACCGACCGGGCGGTGTCGCTGGCATTGCGGGAGGACGCCGTGGGCACCGCCGTCCTCAACGAGTTGCTGGCCGGCGCTCCCTCCCCGCCGAGCGGGACCGCGCGCGAGCGTTTCTGGGCCTGGGTCAATCCGGCCGCGCCCGGAAAGGCGGTGTCCGACCTGGAGATCGTGCTGCACCATCTGGACACGTTCTGGCAGGTGCGTGACCAGCCGAACATCGTGCTGCTGCGCTACGAGGACTTGTTGGAGGACCTCGAAGGGCAGATGCGCTACCTAGCGGCCCGGCTCGGCATCGCCGTTCCCGAGGAAGCCTGGCCGGACCTGGTCCAGGCCGCCACATTCCAGGGCATGAAGAGCCGGGCTAGCGAACTCGCGCCCGAAGCCAGCCATAACGGCTTCTACCACGACCCCAGCCAGTTCTTCCACAGCGGATCGACCGGCCAATGGCGGCAGATCCTCGGCGAGGAGGACCTTCCCCGGTACGCCGCCCGAGTCGCCCAATGCGCACCAGCAGACCTAGCAGCCTGGATCCATCGACCCGCACTACCGACGCCAAGCAACTTCTAAGCACTCGCCTTTGAACCGAGTCCTTCGCGATTAGCGAGTTCCCAACGCGCAGGGTTGCGGGCGGCGAACCATAAGGCGACCTCTCCTGGTGCTGTGCGTGCGGATGACCTCGGACCAGGTTGCCTGAGCGGGGCTGCCGCTGCATTTGCTTGCGTCTGGTGGGCACCCCTATCGGAAGCCGCTCGGGCGCTGCGCCGACCGTGGGACGGACGTCCGGAACCGGCGCGGATGCCAGACCGAGGATAGGAGGAGAGTGACGATGTTAGAGCGGGGCGAGATCAGCGCGGTGGTGGCGTTGCTGGAGGGACTGGCAGCCCAGCATCCCGACGCCGCGTTGAGCACGGTGGCTGCCAGGGCCGCGGCGACTCTGCAGGAGCGGTTGGCGGCCGGTGAGACAGCCACGCCCGGCTCCCGCCCTGAGCCGGACCTCGACCACGACCCGAATGCCGGCCCCGACGCGGTGGCGGTCGCTGCGGCTGAGCGGCGTCGGCGGGCCGGCCAAGCACGCGACCTCGCCGCGCAGGCACGCGACGACGCGGCAGAGGAGCGGGACAGATGGGCGTCGGCGCGTGCCGCGCGTGCCGTCGCTTCGGCGTGTTCGGCCCGAGCCGACGCCGAGCGGATGGCCGAGCTGCTCCGCCTTGCCGAGCTGCGCGACGACCGCGCCGCCCAGCAGCCCGCCGGGCAGCGCACCCCGCAGCAGCAGCGCTCCGATGAGGCGGACCGCGCCTCCAACCGCGTGGACCGCGCCGCGCTGCGCGGATTCCTGCTCGCGCTGCAGGCCGACCAGGAGGCCGACCGCAGCGAGCGGCACGCCAACGCGCGCAACCGGTTCGCCGCAGGCAGGGACCGGGCCGCGGCCCGAAGCGACCGGCAGGCGGCGCGGCACGACCGCGACCAGACCCTCATCGACGTCGAGCACCTGGCGGCGCGGTACGGCTCGACCAGGCAGCACATCATCGAGCTCATCGCGATCATCGAGCAGGGCCTGCGCCCCGAGGGAGCCGACCCGGTCGCGTCCGCCGAACTGGACGCCGCCGCCCGCGAGGCCACGCCGGAACCCGAGTAGGCGTCGCGTCGGCACGGGCCGCCCTTCTCTCCCGGCGTGAGCCCGAGGTAGGCGGCGGCCACCAGCTAGGTCGCAGGGGCGGGTTTGCTTCGGGGCTGGTACGCGGGGGGCGGGGCGTGCATTGTGGGGAGGCTGACCGGAATCGGCGGAGGGCGTGGATCGTGCCATCTGCCCCGGCCTGGCGGCGTGGTATCCCGCTCCAAGCAAGGGAGGCTGGTCATGACCGAGCCGGTGACGGGCGACGCAGGGGCCTCGGGTCCGGAGCCCACGCGCAGGCAGGCGCTGGCCTCCATGGCCGGGATCGGCATGGCCGGGCTGGTCGGCGTGCCGGCGCTCCCCCGGCCGCGGTCTGCGGCGGCGTTGAGCGATCTGCAGTTGGCGGGGCAGCGGGTCATCTCGTCCTATCCCGGGCTGACGCCGCCGCAGAGCCTGTTCGATGACATCACCGCCGGACAGACCAGCGGAGTGATCTTCTTCGGGGAGAACATCTCCAGCGACGCGCAGATCGCCGGGGTGGTCAGCCAGCTGCGCCAAGCGCAGGCGCGCAGCCCGATCGGTGTCCCGCTGCTGCTGATGACCGACCAGGAAGGCGGGCTGGTCCGCCGGCTGCCCGGCGAACCGGTCCTGTCGGAGAAGCAGGTCGGCGCGTCCAGCGATCCGGTCGGCGCCGCCACCAGCGCGGGGACGAGCGCGGGCCAGAACCTGGCCGGGGTCGGCATGAACGTCAATCTGGCGCCGGTGCTGGACGTGTACTACAAGTCCGGCAACTTCATCGACCAGTACCAGCGGTCCTACAGCCACGACCCGGCGGTCTGCGCCGAGTGCGGGCAGGCGTTCATCACCGCCCAGCAGGCCACCGGGGTCGCCGCCACTGCCAAGCACTTTCCCGGCCTCGGGTCGGCCACCAGGAGCCAGAACACCGACCTCGGGCCGGTAACGCTGAACGTGACGCTGTCGCAATTGCACAGCATCGACGAGGTCCCCTACCCGTCCGCCATCCGCGCGGGTGTCAAGCTGGTCATGCTGTCGTGGGCCGTCTATCCGGCGCTCGATCGGCGCCTGCCCGCCGGACTCTCCCCGACCGTCATCGGGGAACTGCGTGGCCGCAACGCTTTCACCGGCGTGACCATCACCGACGCGTTGGAGGCCGGCGCCCTCAACGCGTTCGGCACCACCGGCCAGAAGGCGGTGACCGCGGCCGGCGCGGGCATGGACCTGCTGCTGTGCTCGGCCCGCGACATCACCCAGGCGAGATCCGCGACGTCCGCGCTGGCGACCGCGCTCGGCAACGGCCAGCTCGACCCGACCGCCTTCAACGCCGCCGTCAACCGCGTCACCGCGCTCCGCGCCACCCTGTCCTGACCAGCCCACCGGCCTCGAAAATCAGTCGCGGACGACGTTGCGTCGGCTTTACCGTCGCGGCATGGATCTTCCCGACTGGTCGCGTGGTGTTTCGCGGGTCGCAGTGCTGACCGGCGCCGGTATCAGCACCGACTCCGGCATCCCCGACTACCGGGGCGCCGACGGCGTGTGGACGAAGAACCCCGAGTTGCTGGGATTGTTCAACCGCAAGGCCTTCTTCGCCGACGCCGACGTACGCCGCCGGTTCTGGGCGGCGCTGTCGGTGCTGGACGGACGCGACGCCGAACCCAACGCCGCCCACCTGGCACTGGCCGAACTGGAGGCGGCCGGCCTGGCGGTGCGGATTCTCACCCAGAACGTGGACGGCCTGCATCAGCGGGCCGGGTCCACGCAGCGCAAGGTGCTCGAACTGCACGGCTCGATGGCCACCACCCACTGCACCCGGTGCGGCAGCGAGACGCTGACCGCGGAGGTTCTCAGCAGGGGCGAGGACGACCCGGCGTGCACTGCGTGCGGCGGGATCCTCCAGCCGTCGATCGTCCTGTTCGGGCAGTTCCTCGACCAAGACCTGCTAGGTAAGGCCGCCAACATCGCCCGCGCCGCGCAGCTGTTCATCGCGATCGGCAGTTCGCTGCTGGTCGAGCCCGCGGCCGGGCTGTGCCGGGTTGCGGTCGAGGCCGGGGCCAGGCTGGTCATCGTCAATCGGGATTCGACGCCGTACGACGACCTTGCCACCGAGGTGATCAGGGAGCCGATCGGTGTCGCGGTCCCGGCGCTCTGCGCGGCCATCGCCGCCTCGCATCGGGTTCTGGACTGATCGCGCACCGGATGGGCTCTGGTCCGGGTGGGGCGGCTGCGGTATAGACAGGCGTAGGCGGAGTCCGCGCGGGTGCTTGGCGGAAGGGATTCGTTCTCCATGGCCACTGACGAACTTCGGGATGCCCTGATCGAGCTTGAGGACGCCATGGGGATCCACCGTCCCATCGGCGCCGCGCAGCTCCCGGACGCGATCCGGTTCCTGCGCGTCCTGACCTCGTTGCGGGATCTGCTGTGTCCGCGGCTCGACGAGCTGGTCAAGGCGGCCGACAGCGATGCCGGGGATCTGGCCGCGGTCCTCACCGACACCATCATCACCGCGGTCGGCAAGGTGCCCGTCCCGGCGGCCACGGTCGCCCGGGCAGTGGTGAGCATCGGGGTCGGACGGTTCTGCGCCAACCCGGCCGTCCTGGTGGAGGTCGGCGTGGCCGTCGAGAACAGCGCGCCGCCGGAATGAGCGGGCCGGCCTCTGATGACTGGGGCCCGTTCATCGACGCGGTCGCGCAGTACCAGAGGCAGTCGGAGCGCGACCGGGTGTTCCTGCGCGATCGCGCGGAGATCGAGCAGCGGCTCACCGATCTGGACGCCTTCCATCGGGCGCTCACCGCGCCTGATGTCACCGCGGACGAGCTGGCGGCGTCGGCGAGCGCGCTGTCGACCGGTTCGGTCGGCGGGACGACGGCGCCGGAGATGGAGCAGCTGCGGCACGACCTGGCGCGGCATCCGATCCGGTTCACCGCGGTCGAGCCACCGTCCTGCGCGGTCCATCTGGCGCGGTCGTTCGCGCGCGTGAGCCGGCTGATGGGCCTGGACGCCCAGCACGAGTTCCTGTTCGCCACCGACGACCGGTACCGTCCGCACGCCTCGGTGCAGCAGTGGTCGGACCGCCGCTACCTGGTGTTGATGGGCCGCTATGTGGTGGAGGACTTCTGGGCGCTGTCGCTCATCCTCGCCCAGCTGGTGGCCCTGGCGGGTGCGGCGTTTCCCGACCTGGACGAGCCGTGGCGGCATCCCGACTTCCCCCAAGCGCTGCTGGACGCGGCCGAGCAGAATCCCTACCTGCATCAGCAGATCGCCTACGGCATGTGCGCGGCGGTCGAGGGCGAGCGCTACCGGATCGGTTTCAGCGCCGCCGACCTCGCACCCGAGCAGAGCGGACGGCTGGTTCCGGCGATGTACGAGATCGCCCACGGGGCGATGGACTTCCTGGTCGGCCATGAGCTGGCGCACGTGTACTGCGGCCACGTCCAGGCGCCCGGACGGGCGGTGCACGACTCGCCCTGGTTCGCCGAGGAGGCGTTCGAGCGGGTCCGGGCGTCCGCCAACGGCGCCGCCACGGTCGAGACCTACCTGCGCGAGTACTGGCCGGCGCACAGCCAGGAGTTGGAAGCCGACCTGTTCGCGATGATGTCGGCCGCCGACATCGGCGCGGCCTTTGCGCAGGATCTGCGGCTGGTCGGCATCCAGTTCGCGGTCGGGCTGCTGTCGTTCCTGGACAGGGCCGACTACCTGACCGAGTTCGGTTACGACCCGGCCGAGGCGGTCGGTCTCGACGGCTACAACCGCGTGCCGGGCCTGGTCGATGTGATGCTGCCGAGGACGACGCATCCGTGGGGGAAGACGCGGGCGACCGCAGTTCCCTCGGAGGTCCGGCTCGTGTACCAGCGGCTCGTCGAACCGGCGGAGCTGGAGCGCAAGGCGCGGCTGATGCAGGCGGTGGGGACGCTGCTGGCCTCGGCGAGCGGGCCGGCGCTCAACGCGATCCGGTGGATCGAGGACCGGCCCGGCGAGTCGCTGGCGCTCGTCCTGCCGGACGACCGGCTGGTCACCCGATACTGGCCGCCGGACGCCACCATCGAGGACGACAAGGTGCGGCAGTTCGAGTCGGTGGCGTCCCGGTTCTACACCGACCTCGCCGATCCGGCGTCCGCGCCGACCGTGCTGCCGCTGCGGCATGCCGTGGAGATGATCCGCCGCGTGGCCGGTCCGGGGCTGCTGGACGGGGCCGAACCATTGTGCCGGGCGTTGGGCTGCCTGGTTCCGGCGATCGAGCAGGCCGCCGCCTACATGAAGCAGCACCAGCTGTCTGCCGCCGACTACCTTGACCTGCTCCCCGCGCCCGGCGACGACGACCCCGCCAAGGTGGTCGCGGCGACCAGCCGGATCAGCCTCGACCAGATCATGGACCAGTACGGGCCGCTTCCCGAGGGCCTGCTGCGCACCCTGTCCTGGTATGCGCCCGACGACATTCCCACCGAGTTGCTGTTCTCCGGTCAGGGTGAGTTGGAGGCGCTCATGCACGCCTCGCTCGCTGGTCTGGAGACCTACGCGCTGCTGGTCCGCAGCGGTGATGCCGTGGCGATCCGTCCCCTGGTCCAGGCCGTCATGCGCGCCGAAGGGCCGACAGAAGGCGGCCAACCGGTCTTCCCTCTCGACTCGACCCGCGAGCTGGCCATCGAGCTCCTTGATTCCTCCCTGCCGCCTTGGTCGGCCCCACGGGGATGGCCCGTTTGGCGCAGGTTCCTCCCCCACATCGACGCGCTCGCCGACCACCTGGCGGCCCAGCCCGCCGACCAGCCCCCGGTGGCGCTGTGGAGCGCGACCGCGAACTACCTGATGGACCAGGGCAGGACGAGCCGCGCGCTCGCCTACCACCGGCGCGCCTGGTCCGAGCAGCAGGACCGCACCGGACCGCACCACCCCGACACCCTGGCCTTGCTGCACAACCTCGGCCAGGCCCACATCGCGGCGGACGACCCGTCCGAGGCGATCCGCATCCTGGACGGCGTCCTGACCGAGCAGGAGAAAGTGATCGGCGCTCGCCATCCCGACGCCTTGACCACGCGCAACAGCCTCGCGTCGGCCTACCTGGCCGCCGGCGAACCGGCGCGCGCGATCCCGCTGTTCGTCCGCACCGTTGCCGACCGGCGCCGCGTGCTGGGCCGTCGCCACCCGGAAACCTTGGGCTCGCAGAACGACCTGGCCACCGCCTACCTCGCGGACGGCGACCCGTCCCGAGCGATCCCGTTGCTCCGGAAGGTCGCCGCGCGCAGCCGCCGCGTCAACGGCCGCGACCATCCCGATGTCGTGATCGCCCGCGGCAACCTGGCCCGCGCCTACTACCTGACCGGACGCCACGCCAAGGCCGTCCCGCTGCTCGAACGGTCGGTGGCCGATCACGAGCGGGTCTTCGGCCCCGACCACCCCAGCACCCAGGACGCTCGCGCCGCGCTGGCCTCCGCCCGCACCCCGCCGACCGGGCCCGAACCGGGCGCCGACCCCGCCGCGCCGTCGCTTTGATTCGTTCCAGGGCGAAAGGTTGGCCGTGCCCCGAGGGCCGCGTGCAACGTTCCTAGGTATGACAGTGGCGTCAGTTCAGCGGAGCCGGTACCGGGACGCGTGGGCCGTCGGCGAGTTCCGCGCGATCTTCGCGTCGTTCGTGATCTCGATGCTCGGCACCGTGGTCGCCGAGCTGGCGCTGACGGTGCTGGTGTACGGGCGCAGCCGGTCACCGCTCCTGGCGGCGCTGGTGTTCACGGTGGGCTTCATGCCCTACCTGCTGGCGGGCACGTTGCTGTCGTCGCTGGTCGACCGCCTTGCGCCGCGGCGGTTGCTGGTGGTGTGCAACCTGCTGTCAGGGACGGTCGCGGCGCTGATGGCGGTTCCGGCGGCGCCCGTGCCGGTCCTGCTGGTGCTGGCCTCCCTGCTGGGGCTCATCGCCCCGGTGTTCGCCGGGACGCGCGCCGCGACCATCGCGGACGTGTTGCCCGACCACGCCTACGCGCCGGGACGCAGCCTGCTGCGCGTGGTCACCCAGGGCGCGCAGATCGCCGGGTTCGCGGTCGGCGGCGCGCTGCTCACGGTCATCTCCCCCAGCGGCGCGCTGCTGGTGAACGCGGCGTGCTTCGTCACCTCGGCGGCGGTGCTGCGGATCGGCACGCGGGAACGGCTCCCGCACGCCGACGCCCGTCCGCCGCTGCTGCGCGACTCGCTGTCGGGTTTGGGACAGGTCTTGAGGTTCCGTCCGGTCGGCCAGATCCTGGCGATCGCGTGGGTGCTGCCGATGCTGGCCGCCGCGCCCGAAGCGCTGGCGATCCCTTACGCGCGCGAACTGCACGCGGGCAGCGTGCAGACCGGACTACTGATGGGCGCGCTACCCACCGGGTTCGTGCTCGGGGAAGTGCTGATCACCTGGCTGGCGAGTCCGGCGCTGCAAGTGCGGTGGGTCGCCGCGCTCAACATGGTGATGTTCGTGCCGCTGCTGGTGTACGTGATGCGTCCCTGCCTGGTCGTCACGCTGCTCGTGCTGCTGACCGCCGGGGTCGGCGGGGCGCAGCACCTCGGCCTGGACCGGCTGCTGCTGGCCACCGCTCCGGACGCGCTGCGCGCCCGCGCGCTGGCGCTCCAGGCGGCCGGCCTGATGTTCTGGCAGGGCATGGGGTTCGCGCTGTCGGGGGCCGTCGCCGAGATCGTCCCGCTGCATCTGGTGGTGTTCGGGGCCGCGGTGGTCGGCGTGGTCGCGGCGTTCCTGATCACGCGGGGACTCCCCCGCTCCGTCCCGGCCGACTGATCTGGACGGGGTTTTTAAGGCATCCAGCGACCGAATGCAAGAGGAATTGCGGCCACGAGCGGCCAGGCACGGGACTGCGCGCGTTGTTTTCGATGAATGCGCTGGTGACCCTTGCTGCAAAGGCGCGTGACCACTTTCGCCCATGCCGCCCGGCGCGGCCTTCTGATAAACCCTTGATCACCGTTCGCGCGCCGGACCAGGAAAGGAACGGCAAATGACGCCGGTCACCCCGCCCGCGGTGCATCACCTTCCCGCCGACTTCACCTCGATGTTCGACCCCTACCCGCTCATGGAGCGGATCCGGGACGCCGGGCGGGTGCAGCGCGTCGGCAAGCCCGGCATGGGCGAGTTCTGGGTCGTCACCGGCTACGAGGACGTGCTGACCGTCCTGACCGATGCCCGGTTCAGCACCCGTCCGCCGACCGGACCGCGGCCCGGCGAACCAGCCGAAGGCGCCGCCGGCGGTGAGCGGAGCGTGCTGGAGGTCAGCCTGCTGTCCACCGACCCGCCCGACCACACCCGGCTGCGGCGGGCGGTGTCGCGGGTCTTCACCGTCCGGCGGGTCGCCACGCTTCGGCCCCGGGTGAAGGAGATCACCGGCCTGCTGCTGGACGAGGTCGCCCCCACCGGGCACGCCGATCTGGTCGCCGACCTGGCCTTTCCGCTCACCATGGCGGTGATCTGCGAGCTGCTGGGCGTGCCGCTGGAGGACCGGGACGCCTTCGGACGCTGGTCCATCGCCCTGGTGCTACCGCCGAACCCGCCGGAGGTGCTGCGCTCGGCCGAGCACGCGCAGCGGATGCTGACCGGCTACTTCACCGACCTGATCGCCCGGAAGCGCGCCGCCCCGCAGGACGACCTGCTCAGCGACCTGGCCCGTCCGCGCCCGTCCGCCGAGGGGCTGTCGGACCGCGAGCTGCTCGGCATGGCGATCCTGCTGGTGCTGGCCGGGCACGAGACCACCGTCAACCTCGTCGGCACCGGCATCATGACGCTGCTGCTGCATCCCGACCAGCTCGCCGTCCTGCGGGACGATCCGGACCTGCTGCCCGCGGCGGTCGAAGAGCTGATCCGCTACACCGGCCCGATCGGGACGGGCCTGGCCCGCTTCGCCACCTGCGACCTCGACCTGGCCGGAACCCGCATCCGCCGCGGCGATCTGGTCGTCACCTCCCTGGCCGCCGCCAACCGCGACCCGGCCCGCTACAGCGCGCCGCACCGGTTCGACATTCACCGCAGCCAAACACCGCACGTCGGATTCGGCCACGGCATCCATTTCTGCCTCGGCGCCGCCCTCGCCCGCCTCGAAGCGGAAGTCGCCATCGGCACGGCCCTGCGCCGCCTTCCCGACCTCGCCTTGGCCAAGCCCGCCGAACAACTGCGCTGGCGGACGTCGTCCCTGCGCGGACTCGCCGAACTTCCGGTCACCTTCACCCCGTCCGGAACGACGGTTCGGTGAACGGCCTTCGTCAATTGCCGGCGTCCCGCCGGGAGGTGTGTCAGGGCCGGTAGACGCATTCGGCCAGGGTGGCGTGCTTCTTCCAGCCGAGCGTCTGGTACAGCGCGCGTCCGGCGTCGGTCGCGCCGAGGACGCCCAGCACCGCGCCCCGGTCCACGGCCTCGTCGGCGAGCGCGCGCATCACGAAGCCGCCCAGGCCGCGCCGCCGATGCGCCTCCTCGGTCCGCACCCGGTCCACCACCACGGCCTCGCCGAGGACCGCCATCTGCCCCTTGGCCGCCGGCTCGCCCGCCGCGTCCAGCACGCGCAGGTGGACGACGCCGTCCAGAGACTCCACGGTCACGCTGTACCCGTCGGGCGGACGCGGCGCGGTGGCCGCGAGGTCCAGGGCCATCAGGTGGCCGGCGTCCTCCCAGGCCATCACCCAGCCCGGCGACAGCCACGGCTCGACGTCCTCGGGCTCGGCGGGCATCTTCATCCAGGTCCGCGAGTCGGTCACCGAGGCGGCGGCGCGCCGGACCAGCTGCTCCTCGGCCTCGGGGAGGACGTGGCGTCCCACCTCGGCGGGGTCGTCGGCGACGTCGATGTAGAAGCCCCAGGGATGCGCGACCGGCGGAGGCGTCCGCCGCGACCTCGCCCAGCCCGCCACCCATGTTCCGACCATGTCCGCGACCATCGCACCCCTTCCCCTGCGAACCGCACCAGCGGCCACGTCATGAGCACCAGGCGACATCGCACCTTACAAGATCGCCTCGAATCGGGCATGTCGCGGCATCACGGACCCGAGGGCGAGCCGTCGTAGTTACTCACGTGAGTAAGCTGTTACCTGGACGAGTGAGATCGCGTTCGAGGTGGCCTCGCCGAGGGTGCCGGCGAGCGAGCAGCGAGGACGGGTGCGTGAGCGGTCGGAGACGGGAGCAGACCATCCAGGCGCCGCTGCCTGCAGGCGAGGCCGCGTCCGCCCTGGAAGCCGACACCGGAGTAGTGCGGTCCTACGTCGAGCGGCTGCCGGAACCGGGGTTGGCGGCGCTGGTGCAGACGGTCTGGGTGCACCGCACCGAGGACGTGCCCTACGTCCAGCGCCGCCTCCCCGCAGGCGGCGTCGACCTGCACTGGCCGCTCGGCGGCGAGCCGCAGCTGCTCGGTCCGCTGACCGGCCCGGCTCTGGACATCGTCCCGGCCCGTACCACCATCGTCGGGATCCGGTTCCGCCCCGGCAGCAACCCGCTGCTCCCGGTCGCCCCGGCCGAACTGCTTGACCAGTGGGTCACGCTGCGCGAACTGGGGCACCGGTGGGTGGACCAGCTCGGCGAGGCCATGATGAACGCGCCCACCCCCGAAGCGGCCCTCGCGCTGCTCCAAGCCCGCCTGCTGCAGGAGATGCGTGCGGCGCCCGGACCGGATCGGCTCATGGACGAGGCGGTCCGGTTGCTGATGCCCTGGCAGCGGGCCGAGGTCGGCGTCCTCGCCTCGCACCTGGGACTGTCGGCCAGCCAACTGCGCCGCCGCTGCCTGCACGTGGTGGGCGTGTCCCCGAAGGTGCTCCAGCGGACCCTGCGGTTCCAGGGCTTCCTGGCGCTGGCCCAGGCCGCGACCACGCCGCTCGGCCAGCCGGGCGCCGAATCGATGGCCGGGTTCGCGACCGATGTCGGCTACGCCGATCAGTCCCACCTCACCCGGGAATGCCTGCGCCTGGCCGGTGTCACGCCCAGCGCCCTGTTCGGCGGCGAAGTCGACCGCTGCCTGCGCGAACACGACCACGCCGCGTCCTACCGCTCCTTCCTCGCCTCCCGCAGGACGCCACGGCGGCGGCTTTGACGCATGCGCGATTCGTTCAAGACGAACCGCCGCGCCACCTCATAGCGTCACCGTGTGCCTGATCACCCACGGAAGGCCGGCTCATGAGCAAGGTCATCACAGCGCTGTCGGTTTCCGTCGACGGCTACATCACCGGCCGCGACCCCGGTCCGGGACGCGGCCTCGGCGACGCCGGGATGCTGTTCGACTGGTACTTCAGCGGCGACAGCCCCAGCACGGTGTTCAACGGGTTCACACTGAGCGAGCCCAGCGTCCGCGTCTTCGACGCGCTCGCCGCCCGCATCGGCGCCACCCTCTGCGGCCGCAACACCTACGACGACTCCGGCTGGGACGGCGGCGGCACCCCGCACCCGGACGCGCCGCTGGTCGTGCTCAGCCACCGCCCGGCGCCGCAGGACCACGCCCGGCAGACCTTCGTCAGCACCGGTATCAAGGACGCCCTGGCCGTCGCCCGCGACCTGGCCGGCGGCAGGGACGTGGCCCTGATGGGCGGAAGCGTGACGACCGAGGCGTTGGCGGCCGGGCTGGTCGATGAGGTGGTGCTGCACCAGGTGCCGATCCTGCTCGGCGCCGGCCGGCCGTTCTTCCAGCCCCTGCCCGCGCACGTCCGGCTGCGGCTGCTCGACGCGGTCACCGCCCCGGACGTCACGCACCTGCACTACGAGGTGACCCGATGATCCTGGTGACCGGCGGCCTGGGCATGATCGGCGCGCAGACCGCGTGCGCCCTGACCGACCTCGGACGCGACGTCGTCGTGACCGCCCACGGGCGCACCGAGGTCCCCGCGTTCCTGACCGATCGGGTCGTGGTGGAACCGCTGGACGTCACCGACCGGGACGCCTTCCTCGCCTTGGGATCGCGGCACTCGATCAGCGACATCGTCCACCTCGCCGGCAGCGTCCCCGGCGCAGACCCGCTCCCCTACTTCCGCACCGACACCGCGGGCCTGCTCAACGCCCTGGACGCCGCACGCCAGTGGAAGGTGCGCCGGTTCGCGGTCGCGAGCAGCCTCGGCGCCTACATCGGCCGGCCCGAAATCCCCTGGCACGAGGATCTGGAAATCCCGGCCGTCCAGGTGCCGCATCCGATCATCGCGTTCAAGAAGGCCGTCGAACCTCTGGTCACCAACGCCTTGCAGGGCACCGGCGTGCATCCGGTCGTGCTGCGGATCGGCAGCACCTGGGGACCGCTGATGGACCCCGCGTCGCCCTTCAACCCGATCCCGCCTTACATCAGTACCGTCCTGCGGGGCGAGCAGCCGGCGCCGCTGTACGCCGACGACGGCGGGGACCTGTGCTACGCCCCCGACACCGGACGCGCCATCGCCTCGCTGATCGCCGCCGACACCTTGGCGCACGACACCTACAACGTCTCCAACGGCACCCCGTACACCGGGCGCCAGCTGGTCGAGGCCGTCCAGGCCGCCGTGCCCGGCGCCCGGCTGCCCTTGCACCCCGGCCGCAGCAGCGGAACCGGCCCCGACCCCTACCTCGACATCACCCGCCTGGTCGCCGACACCGGCTTCGTCCCGGCCTACGACCTGCACCGCGCGGTCGCCGACTACGTGGACTGGCGCGCCGACCATGCCCGCTGACCAGCGATCCCGTCCCACCCCACTTGGTAAAGGAGAAAGCATGCTCGACCCCGAAGACGCCGCAGCACGCCCCGCGTCAGCCCCGTCCCGCACCGACCGCAAGCCCTCGGATCAGCCACCGGGGCCGGGGTCGCGCATCCGCCGCTTCGACCACGTGGGCATCACCGTCGCGGACCTGGCCGCAGCCACGGAGTTCTTCGTCCGGCTCGGCCTGGAGGTCGTAGGCGCGCCGATGGCCGTCGAGGGCGAGTTCCTCGACACCGTCATCGGCATCCCCGACTCCCGCACCCAGATCGTGATGCTCGCCCCGCCCGGGGGCGGCACCACGCTGGAGCTGTCCAGCTTCGACCGTCCCGACCACCGGCCGGGCCTTCCCGACGCCATGGCCAACGAACTCGGGTTGCGCAACGTGGCCTTCGAGGTGGACGACCTGGACGCGGCGCTCGACCAACTCGCCGCCGACGGCTACGGCCTGGTCGGAGGCGTCGGCCAGCACGAGCAGTCCTGGCGGATGGCCTATGTGCGCGGCCCGGAAGGCATCATCGTCTCCCTAGCCCAACGCGTCGGCTGAGGAGGCGGGGAGCTTGTGCCGGGGCGAGCGACGCGTCGCGCCCTTGACTTAGAGCGCACTCCAGGCAGAATGCTGATCTCGTGACGAACCATGGCCTGACCATTGCCGATGCAGCCGCGCGCACCGGCCTCACCGTGCACACGCTGCGCTACTACGAGCGGGACGGGCTGCTGCTGGGCGTCAGCCGGGCCGAGTCCGGGCACCGCCGCTACACCGAGCACGACCTCGACTGGATCGACCTGATCAGCAAGCTGCGCGCCACCGGCATGCCGATCCGCGAGATCCGGCGCTACGCGGAGGCCGTCCGCAACGGCGCCGGGAACGAGCGCGAGCGGCTGGAGCTGCTCGCCGCGCACCGGGAGCGGGTGCGCCGGAACCTCGCGGAGGCGATGGAGCACCTCGCGGCGATCGACCGCAAGATCGATTACCACACCGGCGCCATCGCCACCTGCGAGGGTCCCGACACCGCGCTCAGTGAGCCTCGTCGAGCCGCCGCCGCTGATCGTCGGTGAGGTCGAGGTCGACCGCCGCCAGCGCCTCGTCCAGCTGCGCGAGCGAGGAGAAGCCCGCGAGCGGCACGGCGGGCAGCTCGCCGCCGATCATCCAGGCCAGGACGACCTGGTTCCGGGTCGCTCCGGTCTCCCGCGCGACCGCGTCGAGCGCGGCCAGCCGGTTGGTCGTCCCCCGGTGGTCGAAGGCCTCGTCCAGCGGCTTGTCCTGCCGGGCGTAGGCGCCGCCCAGGAGCGGTGAGTAGGCGACCAGGGTGGTGCCGGCCTCGGCGCGCACATAGCTGAGGATCGAGCCGTCCGCGGTGCCGAACTCGCCGTCCTGGCCGAAACGCGGGTCCGGGATGTCGGTCCGCATCCGCAGGTAGCTGTGCTGGTACTGGAACACATCGGCCCGGGCCGCCCCGGAGGCGTCCGCCAGCCGCCGCGCCCGCTCAAGCTGCCAGGCCCAGAAGTTGCTCAGCCCGAGCAGGCCCACGGTGCCGTCCGCGACCAGCTCCCCGAACCCGGCGACGGTGTCGGCGAGCGGGGTGCCGTGCCACATGTCCGGGATGTGCGCGTAGTAGAGGTCGATCCGGTCGACGCCGAGCCGCTCGCGGCTGCGGTCGGCCTGCTCCCGCAGGACGGCTGGGGCGAGGCCTTCGGCGTGGTCGGCGAGCCGGGTCGCGGGCTTGGTCGGACGGCCCCCGACCTTGGTGGCGATCACCACCTCGTCGGTGACGCCGCGGCTGCGCCGCCAGCGGCCGAGCAGCGCCTCGCTCTCACCGCCCTGGGTCCCGTTCACCCAGTACGCGTAGTTGTTCGAGGTGTCGATGAACGAGCCGCCCGCTTCGACGAACCGGTCCAGGATCGCGTACGACGTCGCCTCGTCGGTCGTGGTGCCGAAGCGCATCGCTCCCAGCGCGAGGGCACTGACGGTGCGGGCGGTCGCCGGGTCGGATCCGATCGTGGTGTAACGCATGCGTAGAACCTTCCGACTTCGCGCGCGCTCGAAGTCAAGTCTTGGCCATCGTCCCGTTTCCGAACTTGCGTCGGAGCGCACTCCAGCTCCTAGGTTCGACTGCGTGCGATACATCAAGCTTGGAACGACCGGACTGGAAGTCTCCGCCATCACCCTCGGCTGCATGAGCTTCGGCGAGCCGGGCCGGGGCGGGCAGCCCTGGTCGCTGGGCGCGGACGCCGGCCGGGACATCATCAAGCAGGCCCTTGAGGGCGGCGTCAACTTCCTCGACACGGCCAACGGGTACAGCGCCGGAAGCAGCGAGGAGATCGTCGGGCAGGCGGTGAAGGACTTCACCCGGCGCGAGGAGGTGGTCCTCGCCACCAAGGTCTGGATGCGGATGCGTCCCGGCCCGAACGGCGGCGGGCTGTCCCGCAAGGCGATCTTCGCCGAGCTCGACGCGTCCCTGAAGCGGCTGGGGACCGACTACATCGACCTGTACCAGATCCACCGCTGGGACTACGACACCCCGATCGAGGAGACCCTTGAGGCGCTGCACGACGCGGTCAAGTCGGGGAAGGTCCGCTACATCGGAGCCTCGTCCATGCACGCCTGGCAGTTCGCCAAGGCCCTGTTCCTGGCCGACCTGAACGGCTGGACGCGGTTCGTGTCGATGCAGGACCACTACAACCTCATCCACCGGGAAGCCGAGCGGGAGATGTTCCCGCTCTGCGCCGACCAGGGCATCGGCGTCATCCCGTGGAGCCCGCTGGCGCGGGGCAGGCTGACGCGGCCCTGGGACGCCGCCACGGCGCGTGCCGAGACCGACCCGGGCGGCACGTCCCTCTACCGGGACGAGGACCGGACCGTGGTCGAGCGCGTCCACGAGATCGCGGGCAAGCGGGACCTGTCCCCGGCCCAGGTCGCCCTCGCCTGGGTCATGCGCAACCCGGTGGTGTCCTCGCCCATCGTCGGGGTCACCAAGCCGTCCCAGCTGGCCGACGCGCTGGCCGCGGTGGACGTCGAACTCGACGAGGACGAGGCCGCCTACCTGGAAGAGCCCTATCGCCCGCACGAGGTCGCCTACCTGGAGAAGTCCTACTACAAGTCGCCCCCTGCGACGGGCTCCCGGTAGTCCGGGCCACCGCGGGGACGGGTTCCGCCGGGCGGGGACGAGACCCAGCAGATCATTCAGCAGATCTCAGGACTTCTGGCAATCCTGGTCGGTAACGTGGTTCGCCGGTACATGTCGCCGCGTAACGGCGGCGACACATCGGGTAACAGCACTCCCGGAAACTTCACCCCGAACGCCGATGACCCCACTGCCGACGTGTCGCTCCCGTCCCCTTTCGGGACCGATGCGGAGGCCCTCGTCGTCAGGAGCCCGCCCGTGAAGCTGATCCACCGCGCCCAGTGGGGCGCCCGTGCCCCCAAGAACTACACCCGCCTCGCCAGTACCAAGGGCGTGAAGGTCCACTACGTCGGCGAGACCATCTCCCCCGCCCTGACCGACGACCACGACCGGTGCACGGCACTGGTGAAGTCGATCCAGCGCGACCACATGGACGGCAATGGCTGGGCCGACATCGCCTACAACGCGCTGGTCTGCCCGCACGGCTACGTCTACGAAGGGCGTGGCCCGCACCGCCTGTGCGCGGCCAACGGCCCCGGTCTCAACACCGACCACTACGCGGTGTGCGGCCTGGTCGGCGACAAGGGCCTGGTCGTCCCGTCGGACGCGATGCTGAACGGCCTCCGGGACGCGATCGAATGGCTCCGCGAGGCGGGTGACGCGGGCTCGCAGATCAAGGGGCACCGCGACGGCTACAGCACCTCCTGCCCCGGCGACCGGCTGTATGCCTGGGTGAAGAAGGGCGCGCCCCGTCCCGGCGGCAAGCCGACCCCACCCGGCAAGGCTCCGGCATGGCCCGGCGTCTACCTGAAGGTCGGCTCGACGGGCACCAGCGTCCGCACCTGGCAAGCACAGATGCACAAGCGCGGATGGACCATCACCGTCGACGGCGTCTACGGCGACGAATCCCGCCGGGTCTGCATCGCCTTCCAGAAGGAAAAGCACCTCAACCCGGACGGCATCGTAGGCCCGGACACCTGGCGCGCCACCTGGGAAGCCCCGATCGCCTAACCCGCCTCAAATGGGGCCCTTGCCCTGCCGCACCGTCAGGGCAAGGGCCCCATGATCGCGTCCAACACCTGCTCGCCCACGAAAGCCCCCAGCAACCGAGCTGCCCAGCGGACCTCGGCTGGGCGGGCGGATTTCAACCGGTCCTAAAGCTGCGCCATTGGAGGTCCGGAAAAGGGCGTCTCCGGGGCGGGACGTGATGTGGGACACAGGGTGGGAAAGGGAGGGCGCGGGGGGTGGGGCGGGTGGGGGTTGCCGTACTCGCAGGTCACGTGGCCCTGTGTGACGGCAATTTACAAGGGTACGAGCATAAATCGATCATCGAGTGATACTCATTCGGTGTGCTATGAATTTTCCTGGTCCGCAGAAAGGATCTTGATGGGCGCACCGATGGCTCGCACGGTCGACCAGGTCGTCGACACGACCCGCTATCCCCTGTCCGATCCGGCGCCGCTGATCGCCGGCGTCCGGCGCGATCTGGAGAATTCCGGCTGCAGCGTGCTGCCCGATTTCGTGCGCGGCCCGCTGCTCGGCGCATTGCGCGAAGAATGCGCCACGGCCGCTCCCCTGGCGCACTACGACGTCGAGACCGTCAACGTCTACAACATCGCCGCCGATCCCTCGCTCCCGGCCGACCATCCCGGACGCATCCCGTTCGAGCGCGGCAACGCCTTCGTTCCGCGCGACCGTATTCCTGCCGACTTCATCATCCACCGGCTGTATTGCGATGAGGTGTTCCAGCAGTTCATCGCGGCCTGCTTCGGGCTGCCCCGGGTCCACGAGCTTGCCGATCCGCTGTCGGGGCTGTGCCTCAACGTGGTCAATCCCGGGATGGAACACCCGTGGCATTTCGACACCAACGAGTTCACGGTGAGCATGGTGACGCAGCAACCCGATGAGGGCGGCGTGTTCGAATACTGCCCGGGTATCAGATCGGCCGAGGACGAGAATTTCACCGAGGTCCGCGACGTCCTCGAAGGGCGCGGCGGCGACGTCCGGCGCCTTTCGCTGCGGCCCGGCGATCTCCAGCTCTTCAAGGGACGCTATTCGCTGCACCGGGTCAGCGAGGTCCGGGGCGCGACACCGCGCCATTCGGCGATCTTCGCCTACAGCGAGCGTCCGGGCGTGGTCGGCAGCGTCGCCCGCACCCGGCAGCTGTTCGGCCGGGTGCTCCCCGAGCACCTGCGGGCCGAGGGCCGCGCCGTCCGCGTCGACCGGCTTCTGGACTGAGGCGATGTACACCGAGACCACGGGCGCCAGGCGCCCCCACGCTCCGGGTGCAACACGGACCGACGCCACGGGCAAGGCCTCGTTCGACCACATCTACACCGAGCCCGACCCGCGCGCTTACTTCACCACCCTGCGCGCGCTGGACTACCAGATCCCCCAGGCGGCCAAGCCGCATTTCGCGGCGCTGCTCCAGCAGTACCGCGAGGTCAGCGGGGTCGCGTCGCCGACCGTGCTGGACATCGGCTGCTCCTACGGCATCAACGCGGCGCTGCTGCGCTGCGACGTCACGATGGAGCAGCTGTACGAGCGCTACTGCGACCGCGACTTCTACACCCACGACTCGCTGCTGGCCCGCGACCGCGCGTTCGTCCGGGCCCACGACCATTCCGGCGGTGCGCGCTATCTAGGACTGGACGCCTCGGACAGCGCCCTGTCCTACGCGGTGGACGCCGGGTTCATCGACGCGGCGATCCACGCCGACCTTGAGGCCGGCGACCCCACCGAGCCGCAGCGCGCTCAGCTCGCCGAGGCCGACCTGGTCATCTCCACCGGATGCATCGGCTACGTGACCGAGCGGACGATCGCGCGGATCGTCCAAGCGCACGGCGGACGGCGGCCGTGGATGGCACACTTCGTCCTGCGGATGTTCCCCTTCGACCCGATCGCCGACACCCTCGCCGCGGCGGGCTACGACACCGTCCGGCACGAGGGCGTCTTCAAGCAGCGGCGCTTCGCCGGCCCGGACGAGCAGGCGCAGGTGCTGGACGCGCTGCACGGCGCGGCCGTGGACCCGTCCGGCCTGGAGTCCGAAGGCTGGCTCTACGCGCAGCTCTACCTCTCCCGGCCGCACCATCCAGAACGAGGACCGCAGTGAACACCACCCCCCGGACGTTCGACAACGAGGACACCCTGCCGCGCATCCCGGTCCCGTCGCTGGACGACAGCGGCCGGCGGTTCCTGGAGTGGTGCGCGCCGCTGCTGACCGCCGAGGAGCTGGCCGAGACCGAGCGCGAGCTCGCCGCGTTCCTCCGCCCGGACGGTCCGGGCCGCAGGCTGCACGCCGCGCTGGAGGCCTACGACGCGAGCGAGGGCGTGCACAGCTGGCTCGACACGTTCTGGCCCTACCGCTACCTCGGCCGCCGCGACCGCATCGCGCTCAACGCCAACTTCTTCTTCCTGTTCAAGGACGCCGCGGCCGGGCAGGTCGGGCGCGCGGCGGGCCTCATCGCGGCGGCGGTGAACTACAAGCTGCTGCTGGACGACGAGCGCATCCCGCCGATCGTCCAGCGCGGGCAGCCGCTGACGATGGAGCAGAACAAGTTCCTGTTCTCCACCACGCGCATCCCCGGCGCGGTGCAGGACACCGTCCGCGCCCCCTACAGCGACGCCAGTCCGGGCCCCTCCCCCGCCCGGCACATCGTGGTGTTTCATCAGGGCACCATGTTCCGGATGGACGTGATCGGATCGTCCGGCCGTCCGCATACCCTGCCGGAGATCACCGCCGGGCTGGACGCCATCCTGGCCGCGGACGCGCGGCCCGAGGCGTCGGTCGGTCACCTCACCACCGAGGCGCGCGCCGAATGGGCCGCCGACCGCGACGCGCTGCTGGCCGCGCACCCCTCCAACGCCGCCGCGCTCGACACGATCGAGACGGCGCTGTTCTGCGTCTGCCTGGAAGACCTCACCCCGCGGGACAACCTCCAGGCCTGCGACCAGCTGCTGCACGGCGACAGCGCCAACCGCTGGTTCGACAAGGCCGTCTCGCTGATCGTCTTCGCGGACGGCACGGCCGGCATCAACGTCGAGCACTGCGGCCTGGACGGGACCACCATCCTCAGCTTCGTCGACGCCCTGCTCGGCGCGCCGGCCGAGGAGCAGTCGGCGCAGTCCGGCGCCCAGCCGCAGGGCACCCCGGCGGTCGAGACCGTCGATTTCGTCCTTACCGACAAGCTGATCGACAAGATCCGGGCCGCGGACGCGTCGTTCGCCCAGTACGCGGCCGACACCGCGACGACCACCGTCTCGTTCGACGACTTCGGCTCGACGCGCGCCAAAGAGCTGAAGACCTCGCCCGACGCGTTCGTGCAGATGGCCTACCAGCTCGCGCACCGGCGCGCCAAGGGCTTCCTCGGCGCCACCTACGAGTCGATCGCGACCCGGCACCTGCGCCGCGGCCGCACCGAGGCGATGCGCGTGGTGACGCCCGAGGCCGTCCGGTTCGCGGACGTGATGGACGACCCGTCCGCCGACGCCGACACCCGCCGCGCCGCCTACCGCGCCGCCGCCGACGCCCACGTCCGGCGCGCCAAGGACAGCCAGGCCGGGCAGGTGCCCGAGCAGCATCTGTGGGAGCTCCAGCTGATCCAGAAGCGGCGCGGGGCCGAGCTGGGCGTGACCGAGCCGCTGCCGCTGTACGACACGCCCGGCTGGATCAAGATGCGCGACGACTACCTCAGCACCAGCTCGGCGCCGTCCACCAACATCCAGTTCTTCGGCTTCGGGTCGACGAGCCTGCAGTGCATCGGCGTCGGCTACGTCCTGCTGCCCGACCGCTTCAACCTCTACCTGTCCACGCCCCGCCCGGTGGCCGCCGCCATGCACGCCTTCGCCGACCACCTCAAGCAGGCCGTGGCCGAACTCCAGCAACTGCTGGCGACCCCCTGACGCGGGCGGTCCTTCCGGGTCTGTGCCGCGCCGTTCAGACCCGGAAGAACCTGCCCCGGACGTGGTCCGGCGTCCCTCACCCCCTGGGGGGTGCGGGCTCCTGGGCCACGGTGGCGGCCGGCGTAGCGACCGGCGCCGCCTTCTCCTGGAGTTTCGGCCCGCGCACCAGCGACACGAGCGCCGCCAGGAAGGCCATCACGGCGGCGGTGGCGAAGACGACCATCAGCGCGTGGTGGAAGGGCCCGGACAGGACGTGCGGGAAGAACGTGTTGCTCGACAGCGCGTGCACCTTGGACTGCGGCAGGGTGCTGAGCGGCGTCCCCGGCTGCAGGAGGCCGTGCATCGGGTTCACGCCGAGGAACGCCGCGAACAGGGCCGCGACCGGCGGCATCGCGCCGACGTCGTGCGCCATGCCGGACGGGACGCCCTGGGCCTCCAGGCCGGTGGTGAGCGAGTGCGACAGGCCTGCCGACAGGCCGATGATGATGAGGGTGAAGAACACCCCGATCGACAGGGTGTTGCCGGAGTTGGAGAACGTCGCCCGCATGCCCGAGGCGGCTCCCCGGCGGTTGGCCGGGACGCTCGACATGATCTCGGCGTTGTTGGGTCCGGCGAACATCGCCGCGCCCACGCCGCCGAGGAAGACCAGGACGGCGAACACCGGGTAGGAGAAGTTCACCGGGAGCGCCCACAGGCCCAGGGAGAACAGGCCGAACAGCGCCATCCCGCCCACGGTCAGCGCCCGCGCCCCGAACCGGTCGGAGATGATCCCGGCGAAGGAGCCGGTGATCAGGTACCCGAAGGTGAGCGGCAGCAGGAACAGGCCGGCCCACAGCGGGGTGTCCTCGAACTTGTAGCCGTGCAGCGGCAGCCAGATGCCCTGGAGCCAGATCACCAGCATGAACTGCATGCCGCCGCGCGAGATCGCGGCGAGGAAGCCGGAGATGTTCCCGGCGGTGAACGTGCGGATCCGGAACAGGCTCAGGTGGAACATCGGGTTGCTGACCCGGGTCTCGATCAGGACGAAGACCGCGAGCATGGCGGCGCCGCCGATGAGGCCGGTGAGCACCCACGGGTTCGTCCAGCCCATCGAGTGCGACCCGTAGGGCTGGATGCCGTAGGTGATGGCGACGAGGATCGCGCCGACTCCGGCCGCGAAGGCGATGTTGCCCCACCAGTCGATGCGTCCGCGACTGGAGGTGCTGATCTCGCGCAGGCTCCGGTAGGCCCAGACCGTGCCGATCACCCCGACGGGCACGTTGACCCAGAACACGGCGCGCCAGTCGACCATGGCGAGCAGGCCGCCCGCGACCAGGCCGATGAACTGCCCGGCGATGCCGGCCATCTGGTTGAAGCCGAGCGCCTTGCCGCGCTCGTTGGCGGGGAACGCGTCGGTGAGGATGGCCGCGGAGTTGGCGACCAGCATGGCGCCGCCGAACCCCTGGACCAGCCGCAGCAGGATGAGCCAGAGGGCGCCCGCGGACCCGGTGAAGGGATCGAGCGAGAGCGCCAGCGAGGTCAGGGTGAAGACGACGAATCCGAGGTTGTAGATCCGGACCCGCCCGAACATGTCGCCGAGCCGGCCGACCGTCACCACCGACAGCGACATGACCAGCAGGTAGCCCATCACCATCCACAGCAGGAACCCGATGTTCCCGGGGGCCAGCGGGTCCAGGTGGATGCCCCGGAAGATCGCGGGCAGCGAAATGATCACGATCGACCCGTCGAGGGTCGCCATGAACATGCCGATGGTGGTGTTGGACGAGGCGATCCATTTGTAGCGGTCGTCCCGCGCGCCGGACGATGCCGCCGCGCTTCCGGGGGGACGTGCCGGACTAGTCATTTCGACGCCCCTTTGTGTTCGATGACGCTCGATCAGGAAGGGAGTTCTTCGTTGGGGGGAGCTTCATTTGGGGGAGCTTCCAGGGCTCGACGACGGTGCTTGCGGCCCGCACCGGCACTGCGGGCGAGCCGGACGAGGCAAACGTCAGGGTGAGGATGTATCACCTAACCCGATTGTCAGCCTGCCTGACAGTATTCTAGTTGTATAGTTGTTGACGTGTCCAGCGAAGTCTCCGAAGAGCTCACCAGCCGCCTCGGCTACCTGCTCAAGAGCGCCTACCGCAGGCTGTACGAGGTCAACGCCGCCGCACTGGCCCCGCACGGCATCGACAGCCGGTCGCTCGCCGTGCTGCGGGTGCTGGCCGCCAAGGGGCCGATGTCCCAGCTGCAGGGCTCGCGCCTGCTCGGCATCGACCGCACCTCGATGGTCGAACTGCTGGACGCCCTGGAGGGCCGGGACCTGGTCACCCGCCATCCCGACCCGGCCGACCGGCGGCGCAACATCGTCGACGTGACCGACGAGGGCCGGGCGATGCTGGCCCATGCCGACCTCGACGCCGACGCCGCCGAGCGCGAGTTCCTCACCCCGCTCTCCGCGGACAAGATCCAGACCCTCAAGGAGCTGCTCCAGGCCCTCGTCCTCCAGGACTCCTCTCCCAACGGCGACGGCGGCCGGAGCCAGCACCCACCCGAGAAAGCCGCCTCCGGAGAGGCCGGCGCGTAGGGACCGCAGCATCCGCGGCCCTCCGAAGAAGCAGCACCTCTGGAAGGGCGGGACGCGGACGCGGAGGCGACGGCGGTTAGAGGAGGTGCTCGATGCGGATCGGCAGCTCGCGCATCCGCCGACCGGTCGCGTGGGACACCGCGTTCGCTATCGCGGCCGCGACACCGATGGCGCCGAGCTCCCCGATCCCCTTCGCGCCCACCGCGCTCACCCGCCGGTCGTCGTCCTCGACGAACGAGACGTCGACATCGCCGATGTCGGCGTTGACCGGGACGAGGTAGCCCGAAAGGTTCTTCGAGCGGAACCGGCCCCGGCGTGTGTCCAGCACCGACCGTTCCAGCAGGGCCTGCCCGCACCCCCAGGCGATGCCACCGATCATCTGGCTCCGCGCCGTCACCGGGCTGAGGATGCGTCCCGCGCCGAAGACGCCCACGCACCGGCTCATCCGCACCTGCCCCAGGTCGGCGTCCACCCGCACCTCGGCGAAGACCGCGCCGTAGGCGTTGCGCGACAGCTTCTCCCGCATGTGCTCGGCGGGGTCCCAGGTGGCCTCGGCCTCCAGCCGTTCGAGGCCCGCCGCGCGCAGCCCCTCCAGGCCGCCGGCCGCCTCCAGCTCGTCCCGCAGCCGCGTCGCGGCGAGCTCAACGGCCGAGCCGACGCTCAGCGCCGACATCGAGCCGATCGACGGGCTCGCGGCGGGCAGCAAGGTGTCGCCGTGCCGGACCCGCACCGTCTCGGCCGCCACCCCGAGCACCGGGCCCGCCACCGCCTGGATCGCGGCGGGCATGCCGGTGCCGATCTCCTGGATGGCGGTCTCCACGCACACCCGCCCGTCGGCCTCCATGGAGATCCGCGCCGAGGACAGCGCGCCGATGGAGTCCTTGCTCGCGGCGGCGACGCCCCAGCCGATCAGGTCGTGGCCGTCGCGCATCGAGCGGGGCTCGGCGCTGCGCCGCTCCCAGCCGAACCGCCGCGCGCCCTCGCGCAGGCAGCGGACGAGCGTCCTGGTGGAGAACGGCAGGCCGGTCATCGGCTCGTGCTCGGGCTCGTTGCGGATCCTCAGTTCCACCGGGTCCATGCCCAGCTCAGCGGCCAGCTCGTCCATCGCCGTCTCCAGCGCGAACAGGCCGATGCCCTCGCCGGGCGAACGCATCGCGGTCGGGTTGGGCCGGTCGACGCGGCGCACCCGCATCCGGGTCTCGATCGCCGGGCAGGCGTACAGCCAGCCGGTCGAGCGCGTGGCGCCCTCGACGTAACCGTCCTCGCGCGCGGTGGGGTGCGTGGAGTGGTGCCGGATCGCGGTGAGCGCACCATCCCGGGTGGCCGCGAGCGTGACGGTCTGCCGGTTGACGGGCTGATGGCCGGACAGGGTGAACATCTGCGCGCGGGTCAGCACGATCTTCACCGGACGGCGCACCACCAGGGCGGCCGCGGCGGCAAGAATCGTGTGGGACCAGATGTACCCCTTGGCGCCGAACCCGCCGCCGACATAGGGGCAAATGACCCGCACCTTCTCCGGGGGAAGCCGGAACATCCCGGCGAGCGTCATGTGCGTCAGCCGCAGCGCCTGCACCGAGCTGTGGACCAGCAGCGAGCCGGACTCGTCCCAGACCGCGAGCGTCGCCGACGGCTCGATCGGGTTGGCGTGCCGGTCGGCGGTGCCGTAGTCCGAGGTCACCACCACGTCCGCGGCGCGCAGGCCCGCCTCCACGTCACCCACGGACGCGTCGGTGGGCCAGAAGGCGTGGCCGCTCGCGGGCGTCTCGTCCGGCGCGTCCTCGAAGGCCAGCGGCGCCGCGGTGTCGGCGTACTCGACACCGACCAGCCCGGCCGCGTACCGCGCCTGCTCCCAGCTGTCGGCCAGGACCAGCGCCACCGGCTGCCCCTCGTGGCGGATCACGTCGTCGCGCATGGGCAGGCTGCCGTGGCCGAGCGGCGGCGACGGCAGTGGCTGCAGATCGGGCATGTCCGCGGCGGTGAGCACCGCGTGCACCCCGGGTGCCCGGACGGCCGCCGAGACGTCCACGGCGGCGACCCTCCCCACCGGAATCGTGGCGGGGACGAGCGCGGCGTTCAGCATCCCCGGGACGGTGACGTCGGCGGTGTAGCGGGCCGCGCCGGTCAACTTGTCAGGCCCGTCCGGACGCAGAGGGCCATCGGGGCTCGGTGGACTGGGCTGGTCGGGCGTGTCCAGGGTCGTCATGCCGCGCCTCCCGCCATCTGCAGCGCGCGGACAGCGGCGCGCTGGGCCAGTTCGACTTTGACGCCATTGCCGGGTGGGGGGTCCACCTGTGCGAAGGACCGCTCTACCGCCGCGCGCACCGCCACCGCATCCTGGACGGGGACCCCGCGCAGCGCCGACTCGGCCTCGGTCAGCCGCCAGGGCCGGTGCGCGACGCCGCCGAGCGCCACCCTGGCGCCGGCCACCGCGCCAGAGCCGTCAAGGACCACGGCCGCGGCGGCGGACACGACAGCGAACCCGTACGACGCGCGCTCCCTGACCTTGAGGTAGCGGGAAACCTCGCCGTCCGGAGGCGGTGGGATCACGACCGCCACGATCAGCTCGCCGGGCGGCAGCTCGTTGTGGCGCGCGGGCTCTTCGCCCGGCAGCCGGTGGAACTCCGCGACCGGGATGCGCCGCTCTCCCCGGTCGCCCACCGTGACCAACTCGGCGTCCAGAGCGGCGAGCGCGACCGCGAGGTCGGACGGCAGCGTCGCCACGCAGGACGGGCTCCAGCCGAAGATCGCGTGCGCGGACGTGTCGCCGGATTCGAGCGCGGCGCAGCCCGACCCCGGCACCCGCCTGTTGCAGCCCGTCCCGTCTTCCGCGCGGTAGTAGGGGCAGCGGGTGCGCTGCATCAGGTTGCCGCCGATGGTCGCCATGTTGCGGAGCTGAGGGGAGGCCGCCTGCAGCAGCGACTCGCGCACCACGGGATACCGGTCGCGGACGAGCGGGTGCGCGGCCACGTGGCTCATCTTGGCGACGGCGCCGATCCGCAGCCCTCCGTCGCCGGCGGCGGCCACCTCGCCGAGGGGCAGCCCGGTGATGTCGAGCAGCGTCCGCGGTGCCTCGATCCCGTCCTTCATCCAGTTGAGCAGCTCGGTCCCGCCCGCGAGGAGGTCCGCCCCCGGCTCGCGCAGCGCGGCGAGGGCCTCCTCCAGCGTGCCCGGCCGGGCATAGGCGAACGCCCTCATCGTCCCGCCTCCCTCTCGCGGACTGCTCCGGCCTCGCCGGTCGGTACGGACTCGCGGACCGTTACGGGTTCGCCGGTCGATGCGGACTCGCGGGCTGCTGTCTCGACGGCGTCGACGATCTGGGGGTACGCCGCGCAGCGGCAGAGGGTCCCGCTCATCCACTCCCTGATCCTGCCGCGGGAGGAGGCGTGGCCCTGGTCGATGCAGGCGATAGCCGACATCACCTGGCCGGACGTGCAGAAACCGCACTGCAGGGCGTCGGCCTCCCAGAAGGCCCGCTGGACGGGATGCATGCCGCCCTGGCCGTCCGACACGCCCTCGATAGTGGTGACCTGCCGGTCCTCGGCCGCCGCCGCCAGCGTCATGCACGCCAGGACCGGGTTGCCGTCGACCAGGACGGTGCAGGCGCCGCATTCGCCCCGGTCGCAGCCCTTCTTGGTGCCGGTGAGGCCCAGGCTGTCGCGCAACGCGTCCACGAGCGTGCTGCGCGGGTCCAGCACCGGATCGTGGGGTTTCCCGTTCACCGTCAGCCGCACCGCTCGGTCCGTGCTCACCCCGCTGTCCGTGGTCACCCCGGGGTCTGTGCTCGCTTCGCGGCGGTCCGTGCTCACTTCGCTGGTCATGTCGCTCCTCGGCAGGTCAGCGGTGCCCGCGGTCGTCGGCGTTCCTGAGTTCCCAGGCGGCGGTGAGCTCCTCGATCCAGGCATGGACCAGCCCGGCGGTGCGATCGGCCTTCTCCGCCATCATTCCGAAGTGGTCGGCGTCGATATGCCTGAGTTCCTGGGCGGGTTCCCAGGGCTCGGCGAAGCAGGGCTCCGGCTCCCCGCCGGCCGACTCGGCGGCGGGTGTGAAGAAGTAAGGGTCGGCGCAGCGCACGAAGAGCGTCGGAGCGGCCGGGGATTCGCGGGCGATCTCCGGGAGCAGCGAGCACCAGGAGACCATCGCGGTCAGCCGCTCGCCGTCGAAGCGTCCCAGCAGGTCCTCGAACTCCAGGATGCCGGTGATCAGCTGGTCCAATGGCACGCCCCAGTCGTCCGGCTCCGCCCGGAAGCTGTCGAGCATGATCAGCCCCGCCGGGCGGCGCGCCCCCGAGGTCTCAAGGCGCCGGGCCACGGCGCGCGCGAGGACGCCGCCCGAGGAGTGGCCGATCAGGACGAACGGCCGCTCGTCCACGGCCCGCAGCACGCCGTCCGCGAGGCTCCCCACGGCATGCTCGGCCGAGGCGGGCAGCCGCTCCCCCGGTCGGAAACCCGCCAGCGGCACGGCCGCCACCTGCCGCCGGTCGCTCAGGCTCCGGGCCATCCGGGCGTAGAGGCCGGGGCCGCTCATCGCCGTCGGCGCCGCGATGCAGACGAGCTGCACGGGCGCGTCGCCCTCCGCCAGCCGCACCGGCGGCGGCGCGTCGGCGGGGTCCTCGAACGTCGGGCGCAGCGTCGCCGCCAGGGACAGCAGCCCCCACGCCCGGTGCACCTCGCCGGCGCTCACAGCGCCGTGGAAGAGATCGCCGAGATGGTCGGCGGCCTTGTCGCCGGTCCGGCCGGCCTCCTGGCCGCCGCGGTCGAGCTCGGCGTCGATGTGCGCGGCGAGGTCGGCCGGGGTGTTGTGGTCGAGCACGGACATCGAGGTCAGGCCGAGGCCGGTGGCCTGGTTCAACGCGTTGCGGAAGGTGACCGTCCCGAGGGAGTCGAAGCCGAGTTCGAGGAACGGCCGTCCCGGGTCGATCTCGCCGGGGTCGGCATGGCCGAGGACCGCCGCCGCGTGCCCGAGGACGAGGTCCAGCAGCACCTTCCGGCGGGCGTCTGGTGCCAGGCCGACCAGCCGGTGCCGCAGATCCCGCCGGGTGACTCCGGGCTCGGCGGCCGTGGCGGCGGCCGTGGCGGTGGCCGCGACGACGGCCGCGACGACGGCCGTTCGGCGGACGGGCAGGAGCGGCGCCAGCATCGGCGGGACGGGCGCTCCTGCAACGGCGATGGCCTCGACGTCCAGGCGGGCGGGCACAGGGTTCGGGTGGCCGGTGGCCAGGGACGCGTCCAGCAGCGCCAGGCCCTCCGCCTCGGCCAGTGGCACCAGGCCGCCGCGCCGCATCCTGGCCTGGTCGGCGCCGTTCAGCCCTGCGGTCATGCCGCTGGGCGCGGCCCACAGCCCCCACGCCAGGGACGCTGCGGGCATGCCCTGGGCGCGGCGGTGGTGGGCGAGCGCGTCGAGGAAGGCGTTGGCGGCGGCATAGGCGGCCTGGCCCGGCGAGCCCACGACTCCGGCGATCGAGGAGAACATGACGAACAGGTCCGGCTCGTCCGGGGCGGTCTCCAAGTGCAGGTTCCAGGCGGCCCTCGCCTTCGCGGCCAGGACGGACCGGACCCGGTCCGCGCTGAGGCCGGTGAGCACGCCGTCGCCCAGCACCCCGGCGGCGTGGACGACTCCGCCGATGCGGCCGCCGTCCGCGTGGACCGCGCCGACCAGGGCGCGCAGCGCGTCCCGGTCGCCGACGTCGCAGGCCGCCAGCCGCACCCGCGCGCCCGCCCCGGCCAACTCGGCGACGAGGTCGTCCGCGCCGTCCGCCTCCGGGCCCCGGCGGCTGACCAGCACCAGCTCCCGGACGCCCCACTCCCGCACCGCGTGCCGCGCCACCAGCGCGCCGAGCCCTCCGGTGCCGCCGCTGATCAGCAACGCTCCGTCCGGGGCCGGGGGACGCTGACGCTGCCCGGTGGACGCCGGGACTGCGCTCGCCAGGGAGCGGAGCCGAGGCACCCGAACCTGGCCGACGCGGACGACGCACTGGGGCTCGCCGAGCGCGACAGCTTTGAGGACGACCTGTGTCGGAGTGTCCTGGTCGTCGAGGTCGATCAGGGTGATCCGGCCCGGGTTCTCGGCCTGCGCGGAGCGCACCAGTCCCCACACGGCTGCGGCGGCGAGGTCGCCCGCCGCCCCGTCTTCTGAGGGCACCGCGTTGCGGGTGAGGATCACCAGGTGGTCCTGATCCTCTGCCGCGGCCAGCCACCACTGAAGCGCGTCGAGGACCCGGCACACCAGGCCGTCGACAACGTCCGGCACGTCGCTCTGCGCGGCATCCGGGTCGCCCTGCGCGGCGCCGTCGCAGTACAGGAGTGTCGTCCCGGCGGGGTGGTCTCCGCCGGCCTCCGCCAACGTCAGGACGGTGACGTCCTCGGGTCGGGCGTTCGCACCCTCGCCGGCAGTCTCCGCAGGGCTCCAGGTGAGGTGGTGAAGCCAGCCGGTAGCGGACGGTACCCGGCGCAGACGGGCCGGATCGACCTGGCGGGTCAGCAGCGAACCGGCGGTCAGCACCGGCTGACCGGCGGGATCGACCACCGAGACGCTGAGAGCGTCCTCGCCCTCGGGAGCCAGCCGGGCCCGGACGACTCCGGCACCGGTTGCGTGCAGGGTCACGTCGTTCCAGCAATACGGGAGCGCTACTCGACCGGAGCCTGAAGCTTGGAGCACGTCGGCCACGAGGGCGCCGTGCAGCACCGCGTCGAGCAGCGCCGGATGCAGTCCGAACCGGGACGCGTCGCCGTGCGCGGGCTCGGGCAGGGCCGCCTCTACGAACAGCTCTTCGCCGCGCCGCCAGACGGCCGTCAAGCCCTGGAAGGCCGGTCCGTACTCGTATCCACGTTCTGCGAGCCGCTCGTACAGGTCCGCGGTGTCGAGCCGCTCCGCGTCCGGCGGCGGCCAGGCCCCCTCACCGGCCTCGCGCGCGAGCGCGGCGGTCGCTGCGGTTGCGGTTGCGGTGTCGGGTGTGGTTGCGGTGGCGGCGAGCGTGCCTTCTGCGTGCAGGACCCAGCCCTGCTCCTCGTCGGTGTCGGGCCTGGAATGGATCTCCACCCGCCATTCGCCGGAGTCCCCGGCCTCGTCCGGCAGGGGTGTGACCCTGACGTGCAGGCGGGTGGCGTGATCCCGGGTGAGCGAAAGCGGGGTGTGCAGGATCAGCTCGCGCAAGTGGCTCGCGCCGACCTGGTCCCCGGCGCGGATCGCGGCCTCGACGAACCCGGTGCCGGGAAAGATGACCTGGTCCTGGACGGCGTGGTCGGCGAGCCAGGTGTCGATGCCCATCGAAAGCCGTCCGGTCAGGACGACGCCACCGCCGTCGCCGTCGCCAGGGAGCTCGACGGCGGCGGCGAGCAGGGGATGGGCGACCGCCGAGAGGCCTGCACCGCTGACGTCAAGGTCGTTCGGGTTGTGCGCCCAGTAGCGGCGGTGGTCGAAGGCGTAGGTGGGCAGGTCGGTCCAGGTGGCGCCGGTGCCGTCGAACACCTGCTTCCAGTCCAAATCGACGCCGGCGACGAACGCCTGCGCCAGACCGGTCAGCAGGGTCCGGGGCTCGTCCTGGCCCTTGCGAAGCGTGGGGACCACGAGCGGATCCGGCTGCGGACTGCCCGAGGCGGACAGCGCGGGCGGATTTTGGGTGATGAGGCTGGTCAGGGCCGTGCCAGGGCCGAGTTCCAGGAACCGGGACGCGCCTTGCGTGTGCAGGAATGCGATGCTGTCGGCGAACCGGACCGGTTGGCGAACATGCCGCACCCAATAGTCGGGAGTGCCGTACTCCTCATCAGCGACGGTCCCGGTCAGGTTGGACACCAACGCGATCTCGGCCGGACGCGGTGTGACGGACTCGGCGACCTCCCTGAACTGGGCCAGCATCGGATCCATCAGG
The DNA here is from genome assembly GCF_024172125.1 of Actinomadura rupiterrae. Taxonomy (GTDB): domain Bacteria; phylum Actinomycetota; class Actinomycetes; order Streptosporangiales; family Streptosporangiaceae; genus Spirillospora; species Spirillospora rupiterrae. The sequence continues at coordinate 15,058 of NZ_JAMZEA010000011.1, read as the reverse complement.
GGTGAATGAAAGGCATGCGACACCTGCAACCGTGTCGCCTTACGGCCCTGTCCCTTGCACCACTCCACCACTTGCTCAACCTGGTTGGCTGCGCCTGATACGACGATCGAGCCGGGGGCGTTGACCGCCGCGATCCCAACGTCTGTCAGTCCCTGCGAGGTCAGGAACTCCTGGAGGTGCTCCTCGTCGGTCTGCACCGCCGCCATCGCGCCACCGGCCGGAAGGGCCTGCATCAACCGGCCACGCGCCGCGACCAACCGCGCCGCATCCGCAAGCGACAACACCCCGGCCACGTGCGCCGCCGCGATCTCGCCGACCGAGTGCCCCAACACAAAGTCCGGACGGAGGCCCCATGCCTCGACCAAGCGGAACAGCGCCACTTCAACCGCGAACAGGCCCGCCTGCGTGAACAACGTCTGATTCAGCAGGTCCGCATCCTCGCCCCACAGCACCTCCTGCAGCGGAACCGCGACGGCATCGCCCAGGCAGGACTCCAACTCGGCTATGACCTGGTCGAACGCCTCAGCGAACACCTCGTAGGCCTCATACAGGCCACGTCCCATGCCGAGCCACTGCGAACCCTGACCTGGGAAAACCGCCACCGTCCCGCCAGCGCGCACAACGCCTGACACCGCAGGACCGGCGAGTTCGTCAGCGGGCTTCTCAGCCACAGACCGCAAACCCGCCAGCAGCTCCTGGCCGTCCTCACCCAGCACCACCGCACGGTGATCGAACACTGAACGGCCCGACACCAACGACCAACCCACATCGGCAAGGGCGGCAACATCGTCAGCAACGTCCAGACCCCGACCGGCCGCATAATCCAGAAGCTTGCGCGCCTGACCCGACAGTGCACGGGACGATTTGGCCGAGAGGACCCACGGGATAACCGGCGGCTTGGCGCCTGGGGTTTCTTCCTGGGCAACGGCCGCAGAACCGGGCGGCTCCTCGATGATGACGTGGGCGTTGGTGCCACTGATCCCGAACGACGAAACCGCCGCACGACGAACATGGTCGGCTGGCCAGGGCTGAGCGTCGGTCAGCAATTGGACGTGGCCGGCGTCCCAATCGACGTGGGAACTGGGTTCGTCGGCGTGCAGGGTTGCGGGCAGGGTGTCGTGGTGCAGGGCCTGCACCATCTTGATCACCCCTGCGACCCCTGCAGCGGCCTGGGCATGACCCATGTTCGACTTCAACGAGCCCAACCACAGGGGTGGACCGTCCTGCGGACGCTGGCCGTAGGTCGCCAGCAGCGCCTGCGCCTCGATCGGATCGCCGAGGGTGGTTCCGGTGCCGTGGGCTTCCACGACATCGACGTCCTCAACACCCAGACCCGCGCTGGCCAGGGCTTGCCGGATCACTCGCTGCTGCGACGGGCCATTCGGCGCGGTCAATCCGTTGCTCGCACCGTCCTGGTTAACTGCCGAGCCACGCACCACCGCCAGCACGCGATGGCCAAGGCGACGCGCCTCGGAGAGGCGTTCGACCACGACGACACCGACACCCTCGGCCCAGGCGGTCCCATCGGCATTCTCGCCGAAGGACTTGCAGCGACCATCTGGCGCCAGGCCACGCTGCCGCGAAAACTCCACGAACATCTCTGACGAGGCCATCACCGTCACACCACCGGCGACGGCAAGTTCGGATTCACCCGAACGGACCGACTGGCACGCGAGGTGCAACGCCACCAGCGACGAGGAGCACGCTGTGTCGACCGTCACGGCTGGGCCCTCCAGGCCCAGCACGTAGGAAACCCGGCCCGATGCAACGCTCGCCGTCGTTCCTGTGAGCCGGAAGCCTTCGAGTTCGGCACCGCCCATGTACCCCTGGGAGATCATGCCCGCGAAGACTCCGGTGGAGCTGCCGCGGAGCCCGGCCGGGTCAATCCCAGCGCGCTCGAATGCCTCCCACACCGCCTCCAGCAGCAAACGCTGCTGCGGATCCATGCCCATGGCCTCACGCGGACTGATGCCGAAGAAGCCCGCGTCGAACTCCGTAGCGCCCTCTACGAATCCGCCCCACCGGGTGTAGGACTTGCCCGGCACGCCAGGCTCGGGATCGAAGATCCCCGCCACGTCCCAGCCGCGATCATCAGGGAACTCCGAGATCACGTCGCGGCCTTCAGCGACCAGATCCCACAAGCCTTCCGGCGACACCACGCCGCCTGGGAAACGGCAACTCATCCCCACGATCGCCACCGGCTCATCGTCCATGGCCGCCCGTCCGGCCACGACCGAGGTCGCGGACGCCACCGGAGCATCGTCCACCACTTCGGACAGCAGGAAGCGCGCGAGCAGTTCAGGAGTCGGGTAGTCGAAAGTCATCGTCGACGGCAACCGCACACCTGCCGCAGCCGACAACCGATTACGGAACTCCACCGCACCTAGGGAGTCAAAGCCCAGATCCTGAAATGCTTGACCTGGATCGATCTCCGCCCCACCCGCGTGGCCCAACACCGCCGCTGCATGGCTCCGCACCAGATCCAGCACCACCGGCATGCGGCGATCGGCATCCAGGCCCGCCAGCCGAGCCCGCAACGAATCCCCGCCTGCTCCCTCTGCCTGGGAGGCCACCGCGCGTCGTGTGGGCGCCAGCCCAGCCAACATCGGCGGCAGCGTTACTGCGGACTGCATTGAAGCGGCATCGAATCGGGCCGGAACGGGTGCCGGATGGTCGCTGGCGAGGGCTGCGTCCAGGAGCTCCAGGCTTTGGTCGGTGGTGAGTGGGAGGAGACCGCCGCGTTGCAGTCGGGCTTGGTCGGTGGTGTCCAGGTGTGAGGTCATGCCGCTGGCGGACGCCCACAACCCCCACGCCAGCGATGCCGCAGGGAGTCCTTGCGTGCGGCGGTGCCAGGCGAGCGCGTCCAGGAAGGTGTTGGCTGCCGCGTAGCTGGCTTGGCCTGCCGAGCCGAGGACGCCGGCGATCGAGGAGAACATGACGAACAGGCCGGGCTCGTCCTCCAAGGTCTCCATGTGCAAGTTCCACGCGGCCTGCGCTTTGGCCTCCAGGACGCGGCGCACGCGTTCGGGCGTCAGGCCGGTCACCACACCGTCATCCAGCACACCGGCCGCGTGGACGATGCCCGCAACCCGGCCACCGCTGGCACGGATGCCAGCGATCAGGTCGTGCACAGCCGCGCGGTCACTCACATCACAAGTCACCGCGCATGCCTGTGCTCCGAGGTTCCTCAACTCGGCCAGCACATCCTCGATGCCTTCGGCCTCGGGGCCGCGACGGCTGACCAGCACCACATCACGAACGCCCCAGCGCTCGACCGCATGCCGGGCCACCAGCACACCCAGACCACCCGTGCCACCCGTGATGATCAGAGAGCCGGTCGAGACCGATGCACCACCCTTTGCCTCGTGGGCCGGGCCAGTGAGGCGACGAAGACGCGGCGCCCAGACATGCCCATCGCGGAGCGCGCACTGGGGTTCATCAAGGGATGCGGCCGCCAGGACGGCGGGAATCGGGGTGTCCCAGTCGGGCACGTCCACAAGGCTGATCCGGCCCGGGTTCTCGCTCTGTGCCGAACGCACCAGGCCCCATACCGCTGCGCCTGCCAGGTCACGAACTTCGTCCTGCTCCCGACCCACCGCACCCGACGTCACCACGATCAGCCGGGCATCCTCGTCGCTGCGCGCCAGCCACCGCTGGACCGCGCTCAGGACGCCGGACACCAGGCCATCGAGATGACCTGGGACATCCTGCGGATCGTCGGAACCTGCGGCTGTGCGGCAGCAGAGCACAACGGTCGAAGGAACCTGGTCGGGCAGTTCGATGGAGGGACCGTCCTGATCCACTGGGACGACCAGGACGTCCTCTCGGCTCTCGCCGTCGTCCGTACTGGCAGCCGATGTCGGCAGACTGTCGATGTCGGACCATGTGAGCCGGTACAGCGAGTCGGTTCTTGAGGTCGCCTGCTTCAACCGGGCGGGATCGACCTGCCTTGTCAGCAGTGATTCGGCGGTCAGAACCGGCTGTCCGGACGGATCGACGACCGTGACGCTCAGGCCGTCTGGACCTTCGGGCGCCAGCCGGGCCCGGACGGTTGCCGCGCCGGACGCATGCAGCGCCACCTGGTTCCAGCAGAACGGCAACGCCACCCGGCCGCCGGCCGCCACTCCGAGCACGTCCGTCACCAGGCCCGCGTGTAGTACCGAGTCCAGAAGCGCCGGATGCATCCCGAAGCGAGGCGCCTCGGCTCGCACCGTCTCGGGCAGCACCGTTTCGACGAACACTTCGGACCCGCGCCGCCACACTCCCTTCAGCCCTTGGAACGCCGGACCGTACTCATAGCCCCGTTCCGCCAGCCGGTCGTACACATCGGTGATGTCCACCGCCTCTGCACTCGGTGGAGGCCAAGCGCCACCTGCGCCCCAGCCGCCGACCTCGATCTCGGCCCCTGCCTCGCCTCTGCCAAGGCCGCTGGACAGGACGCCTTCGGCATGCAGACTCCAGGGCTGGTCCTCCTGGCCGTCCGGACGCGAGTAGATGACGACCCGCCAGTCGCCCGGTGTGGGATCTGAGCCCTGAGAGCCGTCCGAGAGCGGCGTGAGCATGACGTGCAGCCGGGTGGCGTGCTCCTTGGTGAGCAGCAGCGGATTGTGCAGAGTCAGCTCGCTCAGATGACCCGCACCGACCTGGTCCCCGGCGCGGATCGCAGCCTCAACGAACCCGGTTCCGGGGAACAGCACCTGTCCCAGGACGGCATGGTCGGCCAGCCACGCGTTCTCCCCGATCGACAGGCGTCCAGTGAGGACGACGCCACCGCCGTCAGGGAGCTCGACCGCCGCCCCTAGGAGCGGGTGCTCTACCGCCGACTGCCCCACGCCACTCACGTCATGGCCGCTGCGGCCGTTCAGCCAGTAATGCCGGTGATCGAAGGCGTAGGTCGGGAGATCGGTCCAGGCGGCACAGGTGCCTTCAAAGATCTGCTTCCAGTCCACCTCGACGCCGGCGACGAAGGCCTGCGCGACCGAGGTGAGGAACTGATCCAGGCCGCCACGGTCGCGGCGCAGCGACCCCACCGCCACCACCGGCCCATCGTCAAACGACTCGGCAGTGTCGTGAACCGACGACATCAAGGAGGGGTGCGGGGTCGCCTCGACGAAGACCCGGAACCCATCAGCCAGCAACGCCCGGGACGCGTCCTCAAACCGCACCCGCTGCCGCAGGTTCTCAAACCAGTAGGACCCATCCAGCTCAGCGGTGTCGATCCGGCCACCGGTCACGGTCGAATAGAACGCCGTCGATACCGATCGGGGGCGTATCCCCTGCAACGCCTGAAGGATCGGCTCGCGCAGCGGCTCCATCTGGGAGCAATGACTGGCGTAGTCCACCGCCAACCGACGCGCCCGAACCCCCTCACCCTCACACCAGTCGACGAATTCTGCGACCGGGTCGGCGTCACCGGACACCACCACCGACGACGGCCCATTCACCGCCGCGACCTCCAACCGGCCATCCCACCGGGTCAGCCAGTCAGTGACCTGGTCGACCGAGGCCGACACCGCCGCCATTCCACCTTGGCCAGCGACCCCAGCGAGGACTTGGGACCGCAGCACTACGACCCGCGCGGCGTCTTGCAGGCTCAGCGCGCCCGCTACACACGCAGCCGCGATCTCCCCCTGGGAATGCCCCACGACCGCATCGGGCTCGACACCCATCCACTTCCACAGCCGGGCCAGCGACACCATCACCGCAAACAGCACCGGCTGAACCACATCCACCCGGTTCACGTCACCTGCGCGCGGACCGCTGCCACGCAACGTCTCGGTCAAGAACCAATCGACCAGATCACCGAACGCCTCTTCACACTCGCTGATCGAGGCCGCGAACACCGGGGAGGACTCCAGCAACTCCCGGCCCATGCCCAACCACTGCGAACCCTGACCCCCGAAGACCAGAACCCGACCACCCAGCGGCCCAGCACCCGACCCCGTCACCACACCCGGATGCTCCGCACCGGAAACCAGGCTCTGCAGACCCTCGACCAAGCCCTCGGCAGCCCCGGCCAACACCACCGCACGGTGATCGAACACCGAACGACCCGACACCAACGACCAACCGACATCGGCGATCTGCGATCGCGAACTGCCGGAAGCGTCGAGACTCTTGACCGCGGGGTGCTCCAGAAGTTTGCGCGCCTGACCCGACAAGGCCCGCGCAGATTTGGCCGACAACACCCACGGCACCACTGGCAACCCCACGTCGGGCTTCGCAGAGTCATCCGAGGGCGCCGGACTGCTCAGAGGAGGCGGGTCTTCGAGGATGACGTGGGCGTTCGTGCCGCTGATCCCAAAGGCGGAGATCGCGGCGCGGCGGGTATGGTCGGCCGGCCAGGGTTGGGCTTCCGTCAGCAATTGAACGTGGCCTGCATCCCAGTCGACGTGGGAGCTGGGCTCGCTGGCGTGCAGGGTCGCGGGCAGGGTGTCGTGGTGCATGGCCTGCACCATCTTGATCACACCGGCAATACCCGCAGCGGCCTGGGCATGCCCCATGTTCGACTTCAACGACCCCAGCCACAACGGCGGAACCGTCCTGCGGACGCTGGCCATAGGTCGCCAACAGCGCCTGCGCCTCGATCGGATCGCCGAGGGTGGTTCCGGTGCCAGTGGGCTTCCACGACATCGACATCCTCAACGCCCAGACCCGCGCTGGCCAGGGCTTGTCGGATCACCCGCTTGCTGCGAAGGGACCATTCGGCGCGGTCAATCCCGTTACTCGCGCCGTCCTGGTTGATCGCCGAACCGCGCTACCACCGCCAGCACGCGATGGACCCAAGCGACGCGGCCATCTGACAGACGCTCTACCAACACCACGCCCAACGCCTTCAGCCCAGGCCGGTTCCAGTCCGCGCCTTCTCGCTGAAGGACTTGCAGCCGGCCGTCCTGGCGCCAGGCCCACGCTGGCGTGAGAACTTCCACGAACATTCCGGTGTTCGCCATCACCGTCACACCCCCGGCGACCGCCAGCTTCACACTCGCCGGACCGCACCTGACTGGCACGCCAGGTGCAAGCGCCACCAGCGATGAGGAGCACGCCGTGTCGACCGTCACGGCCGGGCCCTCCAGGCCCAGCACGTAGGAAACCCGGCCCGACGCCACGCTCGTCGTCGAGCCCGTCAGTCCGTAGCCCTCCACTTCTGGCGCGGTCACGCCCGTGCCGCCGACGCCTGCCCCGCCGCCATAGCCCTGTGCGATCAGTCCGGCGAAGACCCCGGTAGAGCTGCCGCGAAGGCCGGCCGGATCGATGCCGGCGCGCTCGAACGCCTCCCACACCGCCTCCAGCAGCAACCGCTGCTGCGGATCCATGCCTAGGGCCTCACGCGGACTGATCCCGAAGAACCCCGCATCGAACTCCCCCGCACCATCGAGGAACCCACCCCACCGGGTGTATGACCTTCCGGGCGTGCCCGGCACCGGATCGAAGACGCCTGTGACATCCCAGCCTCGGTCGCCGGGGAACTCCGACATCACGTCCCGGCCCTCGGCGACGACTTCCCAGAGCCCCTCGGGCGACACGACACCGCCGGGGAAACGGCAACTCATCCCAACGATCGCAATGGGTTCCGAGTCGCCCTGCTCAAGTTCGGTGATACGCCGGCGAGCCTCGCGCAGATCAACGGTCATGCGCTTCAGGTACTGGACGTACTTATCTTCGTTCGCCATCTAAGACGCCCCTTAGTTGGTTCGGAAGTCATAGCCGGCTTCCCTATCGATGATAGAGAAAAGTTCATCTTCTTCGGCCGACTCGATATCGATATTGGAATCCGGGTGAGCATCGGGCTTGCTGTCCCATTTGGTCACGATCGCTCGCAGGCGGGTGACGAGCCTCTTCCGCTCCGCCTCGTCCGCAGTCGCGATGGACAGGAGGGATTCCAGATTGTCGAAGACGGACTTTGCCGAGTGCCCCGCAGTGGAGCCGTTCTCATCCGCGCCGCCGGTGATGTCGGCGTGGATGTGGGCGGCAAGGACTTGGGGGGTGGGGTAGTCGTAGGTGATGCTGCTGGGAAGGCGGACACCTGCCGCGGTGGACAACCGGTTGCGGAATTCGACCGCTCCGAGGGAGTCGAATCCCAACTCCTGGAAGGCCTGCTGCGGATGAATATCGCGAGAATTACCGTGACCAAGGATCGCGGCCGCATGCGCCCGGATCAGATCCAGGATCACTGCTAGCTGCTGTTCGGAGGCCAGACCCGCCAGCCTGCTCTGCAGACCGCCCTGGCTCTCCACCACCTGGGAGGCCACCGCGCGGCGTGTGGGCGCCAGCCCGGCCAGCATCGGCGGCGCGGTGTCAGCGCGCAGGGCGGCGGTGTCGATCCGGGCTGGGACGGGTGCGGGGTCGGTGCTGGCGAGGGCTGCGTCCAAGAGCTGCAGGCCTTGGTCGGTGGTGAGCGGGAGCAGTCCGCCCCGCTGCAGGCGAGCCTGGTCGCTGTCAGCCAGGTGGGAGGTCATGCCGCTGGGCGAGGCCCATAGGCCCCAGGCCAGTGACGTTGCGGGGAGGCCTTGGGCGCGGCGGTGCCGGGCGAGTACGTCCAGGAAGGTGTTGGCTGCCGCGTAGCCTGGCTTGGCCTGCCGAACCGAGGACGCCGGCGATCGAGGAGAACATCACGAACAGACCCGGTTCAGTCCTCCAGGGTCTCCACGTGCAGGTTCCACGCGCCTGCGCTTTAGCCGCCAGGACGCGGCGCACGCGTTCAGGCGTCAGACCCGGTCACCACACCGTCGTCCAGGACACCGGCAGCGTGGACCACGCCCGCGACCCGACCGCCGTCGGCTACGGATGCCATCGATCAGGTCGTGCACAGCCGCGCGATCGCTGACATCGCAGGCCGCCACTCGAACTCGGGCGCCGGCCTCCTCCAGCTCCGCGATCACCTCGCCGATGCCTTCGGCCTCGGGGACCACGGACGGACTGACCAGCACCAGATCCCGCATGCCCCAGCGCTGCACCGCGTGGCGGGCCACCACCACACCCAGACCACCCGTGCCACCCGTGATGACCGAGGCAACCTGGGCGCATCACCGGGCGGGAAAGGTCAGCACGATCTTCCCGATGTGGCGGGCCTGGCTGAAGAACCGGAACGCCCGACGCGCCTCCCCCACACCCCACACCGACACCGGGAGCCGGACTGCACCTCACCCCTGCTCCAACAACCCGGCCGATCTCAGTCAGGAATCTCCTGCAGCCGTTCTGGATCGGCGTCCATCAGGATCGAAGGCGCGATACCAGACGCCCTGGATACTGCTCGGCGATCTGGTCCTGCATCGCGGATATCGGTCTTGCCCATCTCCAAGAACCGGCCGCCGCGCGGCAACAACCGCAACGACGCATCCACAAACTCCCCCGCCAGACAATCCAGCACCACATCCACGCCAGCACCACCGGTCAAGCGCAGGAAGTCAGCCCTCAAACGACGTCGACCGCGAATCAGCGATCTCCTCCGCAGCAAACCCCTGCCCCCGCAGAAATCCCACTTTACCGCGGCTGGCCGTGCCCAAGCACCCGCGCGCCCCAGGCCCGCGCCGAGCTGCACCGCAGCGCATCCCCACACCACCAGAAGCGGCATGGACCAACACCGTCTCCCCCGCAGACAGACCGCCCAGATCACGCAACCCATAAAAGGCGGTCGCGAACACCACCGGGACGCCTGCGGCCTCCACCAGACCCAGGCCTGCGGGAACCCGCACCAGCAACCGATGATCGGTAACCGATACCGGGCCGATCCCACCCCGGAACAGGCCCATCACCCGATCCCCGACCGACACGTTGTGCACGCCGGGGCCGGTCTCCACGACCACGCCCGAGCCCTCGCCACCGATCCTTACCTCCGAACCGGGGTACATGCCCAACGCCATCAACACGTCCCGGAAGTTCAGCCCGACTGCGGCCACAGCAACGCGGACCTCACCGGCGGCCAACTCGCCTGAGCCCTCACCGGCCACCAGACCCACGCCATCCAACGAACCCCCGCCATCCACCACGCCCAAAGCCCAGCCGTCGCTCTCACCCTTCAATTCACCGCCAACATACGAATCGGGGGAAGCTTCACCAGAAGCAGGGGAAAGAAGCGGGGCTGCCGCGGGAATGGGAAGGAGGTCGCTTTCAGACAGCTTCTGCAAGCGTGGCGCCCATATCTGTCCTCCGCGCAACGCCACCTGCGGCTCGCCTAGACCGGCTGCGTCGGCCACCGTCCGCGCCGATGCATCCCAGTCCGGTACGTCCACGAGCACGATCCGGTCCGGGTTCTCGCTCTGCGCCGAACGCACCAGACCCCACACCGCAGCAGCAGCCAGATCACTCACACCATTCGGTTCCCAGGCGACACCACCACGAGTCACCACCACCAGGCGACCCTCACCACCACGCTCCAACCACCACTGCACCACCCGCAGGACGCCACACACCAGGCCGTCCACCACGCCTGGCGAATCCTGCGCCGGCTCGACGGAGGTTTCGTCGTCGGGCGCTGCGCCGAAGTCGGACCGGCAGTACAGCAAGAGACTCGTTGGAGCACTCTCCGGCAGGTCACCGATCCGTCCCGGTCGACGGTGACCAGGGCGACCTCGTCACCGAGATCATCGGAGGGGCCCGCGCCGGCCTCAAGCATTTCGGAAACGGCATCGGCGGCGGCCAGTTCCATCTGCGTCCACGCAAGGTGGTAGAGCCAGTCGGCGCTCGACGACACCTGGCGCAGGCGGGCCGGGTCGATCTGGCGGGTCAGCAGCGAGCCGGCGGTCAACACCGGCTGCCCGGCAGCGTCCACCACCTCAATGCCCAGCTCGTCTGGACCTTGGGAAACCAGCCTGGCCCGGACGGTCGCCGCGCCAGTCGCATGCAGCGCCACGTGGTTCCAGCTGTACGGCAGCGCGACCCGCCCCTCAGCACCGGATCCCTCGATGACGTCGGTCAGCAGGGCGGCATGCAGCACCGAGTCCAGAAGTGCCGGATGCAGACCGAACCGAGACGCCTCACTGCGCGCCCTCTCGGGCAGGGCCGCCTCAACGAACACCTCCGAGCCGCGCCGCCACACACCGGCGAGCCCCTGGAAGACCGGACCATACTCATAGCCACGGCCTGACAGCCGTTCGTATGTGTCATCCATGTCCACTGCTTCCGCGCCCAGCGGAGGCCACGCCTTCGTCTCCCAGTCACTCGCCGCCGCGCGTGCGGTCGAGGGCTCGCTTTCCAGCGTGCCTTCGGCGTGAAGGGTCCACGTCTGGTCAGGCTGGCCTTCCGGCCGCGAGTAGATGGCCACTCGCCATTCGCCGTCGGTGGATGCCGTTCCGTCCGCAGCTTTCGTCGGCGGTGTCAGCATTACTTGCAGCTGGTTCGCCTGCTCCCTGGTCAACGGAAGCGGGGCATGCAGAACCAGCTCGCGAAGATGAGCGGCGCCGACGTGATCGCCGGCCAGGACCGCCACCTCAACGAAGCCGGTCCCGGGGAGCAGGACGTGTCCCAGGACGGCGTGGTCGGCCAACCACGCGTTCTCTCCCATCGACAGGCGTCCGGTGAGGACGACGCCGCCATCGGGCAGTTCCACTGCCGCGCCGAGGAGCGGATGCTCCACCGCCGACAGCCCGACCCCGTCAACGTCGTGGGCGGTGCGGGCGTTCAGCCAGTAATGCCTGTGGTCGAAGGCGTAGGTGGGAAGGTCGGTCCAGCTTGCGCCGGTGCCCTCGAAGATCTGTTTCCAGTCCACCTCGACGCCGGCGACGAAGGCCTGCGCGACCGAGGTGAGGAACTGATCCAGTCCGCCCCGGTCGCGGCGAAGCGACCCCACTGCCACCAGCGGCCCGGAGTCGGACGCCTCGGCGGTGTCGTGAATCGAAGTGACCAGCGACGGATGCGGAGTCGCCTCGATGAACACCCGGAATCCATCGGCCAGCAGTGCCCGGGACGCATCGTCAAACCGCACCTGGCGCCGCAGGTTCTCAAACCAGTAGGCCCCATCCAGCTGGGCGGTGTCGATACGACCGCCCGTCACCGTCGAATAGAACGCCGTCGACACCGATTGGGGGCTTATCCCCTGCAACGCGTCAAGGATCTGTTCCCGCAGCGGCTCCATCTGCGAGCAATGACTTGCGTAGTCCACCGCCAACCGACGCGCCCGGATGCCCTCGCCCTCGCACCAGTCGACGAACTCTGCGACCGGGTCGACGTCGCCGGACACCACCACCGACAACGGCCCGTTCACCGCCGCGACCTCCAACCGGCCATCCCACCCGGTCAGCCAATCGGTGACCTGCTCGACAGGGGCGGACACCGCCGCCATCCCACCCCTGCCAGCAACTTCAGCCAGAACCTGGGACCGCAGGACCACCACCCGGGCGGCGTCCGCCAGACTCAACGCACCCGCTACATACGCGGCGGCGATCTCCCCTTGCGAGTGCCCCACCACCGCATCGGGCTCGACACCCACCCACTTCCACAGCCGGGCCAGCGACACCATCACCGCAAACAGCACCGGCTGGACCACATCCACCCGGTCCACATCGCCCAGACCTGGACCGCTGCCACGCAGTGTGTCAGTCAAGGACCAATCGACCAAACCGCCGAAAACCTCTTCGCACTCGCTGATCGAAGCCGCGAACACCGGCGAGGACTCCAGCAGCTCCCGGCCCATCCCCAGCCACTGCGAACCCTGACCACCGAAGACCAGAACCCGCCCAGAACCCGCCACCCCAGCACCCGAACCGACAACGACACCGGGATGCTCCGCACCGGAAACCAGGCTCTGCAGACCCTCGACCAGCCCCTCACCAGCCCCGGCCAACACCACCGCACGGTGATCGAACACCGAACGACCCGACACCAACGACCAACCCACATCCAGAGCCGACCGCTGCGAACCGTCCAACCCGGCCGCAAAATCCACCAGCTTGCGCGCCTGACCCGACAGCGCACGGGGCGATTTGGCCGAGAGGACCCACGGGATAACCGGCGGCTTCGCGCCCGTGGCTTCTTCCTGGGCAACGGCCGCAGAACCGGGCGGCTCCTCGATGATGACGTGGGCGTTGGTGCCACTGATCCCGAACGACGAAACCGCCGCACGACGAACATGATCGGCCGGCCAGGGCTGAGCGTCGGTCAGCAATTGGACGTGGCCGGCGTCCCAATCCACGTGGGAACTGGGCTCGTCGGCATGCAGCGTTGCGGGCAGGGTGTCGTGGTGCAGGGCCTGCACCATCTTGATCACACCGGCAACGCCCGCAGCGGCCTGGGCATGACCCATGTTCGACTTCAACGAGCCCAACCACAGCGGCGGACCGTCCTGCGAACGCTGGCCATAGGTCGCCAACAGCGCCTGCGCCTCGATCGGATCCCCGAGGCTGGTCCCGGTGCCATGCGCCTCGACCACATCGACGTCCTCAATGCCCAGCCCAGAGTTCGCCAGGGCCTGGCGAATCACCCGCTGTTGAGAAGGACCATTCGGCGCCGTCAACCCGTTGCTCGCACCGTCCTGATTGACCGCCGAACCGCGCACCACCGCCAGCACACGATGACCAAGGCGGCGAGCTTCCGACAGACGCTCGACCACAACCACACCGACACCCTCGGCCCAGGCCGTCCCATCCGCGTCCTCACCGAACGACTTGCAGCGACCGTCCGGCGCCAGACCACGCTGCCGCGAGAACTCAACGAACATCCCCGGCGACGCCATCACCGTGACACCACCAGCAACGGCAAGTTCGGATTCGCCAGAACGGACCGACTGGCACGCCAGATGCAACGCCACCAACGACGAGGAACAGGCCGTGTCGATCGTCACCGCTGGGCCCTCCAAACCCAGCGCATACGACACCCGCCCCGACGCCACGCTTCCGGTGGTGCCGGTCAGCCCATAGCCTTCCGCACCGCTAACACCCACGCCGTTCACGCCTGACCCGAGACCGCCGCCGTAGCCTTGTGCGATCAGTCCGGCGAAGATTCCTGTGGAGCTGCCGCGGAGCCCGGCCGGGTCAATCCCAGCGCGCTCGAACGCCTCCCACACCGCCTCCAACAGCAAGCGCTGCTGCGGATCCATGCCCATGGCCTCACGCGGACTGATCCCGAAGAACCCCGCATCGAACTCGCCCGCAGCCTCAAGGAAACCGCCTCGACGCGTATACGACTTGCCCGGCGTGCCAGGCTCGGGATCGAAGATGGCCGTCACATCCCAGCCGCGGTCACCGGGGAACTCCGAAATCACATCGCGGCCCGCGGCAACGACTTCCCAGAGCCCCTCGGGCGACACGACACCGCCGGGAAAACGGCAGCTCATCCCCACGATCGCCACCGGTTCGTCGTCTGCGGCCGCCCGTCCGGCCACGACTGAGGTCGCGGACGCCACCGGAGCATCGTCGACCACTTCGGACAGCAGGAACCGCGCGAGCAGTTCAGGAGTCGGGTAGTCGAAGGTCATCGTCGACGGCAACCGCACTCCTGCCGCGGCCGACAACCGGTTACGGAACTCCACCGCCCCCAGAGAGTCAAAGCCCAGATCACGGAACGCCTGCCCCGGATCGATCTCCACGCCAGCCGCATGACCCAACACCGCCGCAGCATGGGCACGCACCAAATCCAGCACCACCGACAAGCGATGATCCGCATCCAGACCCGCCAGCCCAACCCGCAACGAGTCCGCGCCTGCGCTCTCTCCCTGGGAGGCCACTGCGCGTTGTGTGGGCGCCAGCCCAGCCAGCATCGGTGGCGCGGTGTCGGCGCGCAGGGCAGTGGTGTCGATCCGGGCTGGGACGGGTGCGGGGTCGGTGCTGGCGAGGGCTGCGTCCAGGAGCTGCAGGCCTTGGTCGGTGGTGAGTGGGAGGAGACCACCGCGCTGCAGGCGGGCCTGGTCGCTGTCGCCCAAGTGGGAGGTCATGCCGCTCGGCGAGGCCCATAGACCCCAGGCCAGTGAGGTTGCGGGGAGTCCTTGGGCGCGGCGGTGCCGGGCGAGCGCGTCCAGGAAGGTGTTGGCTGCCGCGTAGCCGGCTTGGCCTGCCGAACCCAGGACGCCGGCGATCGAGGAGAACAAAACGAACAGGCCCGGTTCGTCCTCCAGGGTCTCCACGTG
>NZ_JAMZEA010000010.1 GCF_024172125.1 Actinomadura rupiterrae | reverse complement strand
AGCGCGCCGCCGTTGTTCGGGCTGAGCGTGTTGAACACCAGGTAGGGGTTGCTGGTCGAGCCGTCCATGATCTTGAAGTTGGAGTTGGACTTCAGGCTCGGGATCTGCCCGGTCGGGACGGTCTGGTCCCAGGACAGGTCGGCCGCGCCCGACTCCATCTGCTGCTGGACGGTCTCCGGCGAGTCCTGCCCCATCGTGATCTGGATCCCGTCGGGGTTCTGCTGCCGGACCGGGTCCGAGGCGGCCTTCCAGGCGGGGTTCTTCGCCAGCGTGATCGACTTGTTCGCCTGGTAGCTGGTGATCTTGTACGGGCCGTCGGAGATCGTGTGCGTGCGGAAGTCGGGGCTGTCGGGGACGTACCGGTCGTACTCCACCGGCGCCGCCGCCGAGAACGCCAGCCCGAGGATGTTGGTGAAGTCGCTGGCCGGCCGGTTCAGCTTGACGACCAGCGTCTTGTCGTCCTTGGCCTGCAGCCCCGTCACCTGGTGCTGGTTCTGGTAGGCCGCGATCGCCGCCGCGTCGTTCCCGCCGACCTTGGTGAAGCCGTCGCAGAACTTGGCGAAGCCCTCGATCGTGTCGGTGTAGTACCCGAGCCCGCCGGACGGCTTGGCCGGGTTGCAGATCCGCTTGATGCCGCGGACGAAGTCGCCGGCGACGACCGGGCGCACCGGGTTGGTATCCCACTGCATGCCGTCGCGCAGCTTGATCGTGTAGGTCTTGCCGTCCTTGCTGATCCCGCCGTTCTCCATGGTCGGGATCTCGGCCGCGCCGTCCGCGACGACCTTGATCGCGTCGTCGAAGTTGTCGGCCGCCTTCACGTTGAACAGCGTCCGGGCGAACTGGCGGGCCAGCAGGTTGCCCCAGGTGGTGTAGACGCTGGAGGTGTCGAGGTGGTCCACGTCGGACGAGCCGACCACCTTCAGCGTCCCGCCGGCGGACCCGCCGCCCGAGCCCCCGCTCCCGCCGCCGCACGCGGCCAGTCCGAGGGCGGCCGCGCCGAGCCCCGCGGCGGCGATCACCGTCCCCCGTCGTCGTGCTGCCATCTGCACTTCCCCCGCTCTGCGTGATGACCTGAGCGCGTCCCGCCACGGTCGGCGGCACCGGGTGCGCCCGACGAAGATCGCGCTAGGTAGCGAAGTTAGCACCCAGAGTCATGTCATCGCGCGCGCGACCCCCGAAAAGGTCGCGCGCCCTGTTCGAGCGGAAGGGAAAGGGAGCCCCGGACGCCCTGCTCAGGCCGGGGAACGGGCGGGGCGGGTCAGAGGACGGTGGTCCAGGCGGACGGGTCGCCGGGGCGGGCGGAGAAGTCGTAGCGGACCAGGTCCGGGGCGAGGCCGACCAGGCTGACGGAGGTGGTGCCCCAGACGCGGCCGGGCTCGAACTCGTGCAGCGGCAGCAGGGTGCGGCGGTCGGAGCGGTCCAGGCCGCCGCCCTCCAGCTCGGCGAGCCAGGACGACCAGTCGCGGACGTCCCCGCCGGGGCGCGGCGCGGGGCGGGGCGCGGCGGCCAGCAGCGGCCGCAGGTGCGCGAGGCGGGCGGCCATGAAGGCGTCCTCGACGACGCCCTCGCGGTGGCCCTCGCCGTTCAGGCCGTTGTTGACGACGATGTGCAGGCCGGGGCCGAGGTCGCGGCCGGTGAGGTCGGCGCCGTCCCAGCTCCACATGCGCGCGCCGCCGGGGTCCGCGCCGAGCAGGAAGAACGGGTCGTAGGTCTTCAGGTCAAGGTCGTCGGGGGTTCCGCCGGCGGCGACCAGCAGCGGGAGGTCGCCGCGGGAGCGGCGCCGGTCCTCGGGGGCGAGCGGCCCGCGCCCGTTCAGGATGGTCGCGGCGCGGCGCGCCTCCGGGTCGACCGCGAGCCAGGTGCCGCCCGCTTGCAGGTCGCGCCCGCCGACGAGGCCGGGACGGTCCGGCCAGTGCCGGCCGGGGGGCTCCCAGGCGCGGGTGAGGAACTCGTCCCGGACGCCCACCAGGAGCACCGGGACCGGGGAGGCGGGGTCCACGCTGACGATCGCCGTACACATGGCTCTTATTGCAGCACTCGCGGCAAACCCGGATTAAAGCGGGGGCCAGGGAATGGCGGGCCAGTCCTCGGGCGGGTAGGGGTGGATGCGGTGCTTGAGCATCAGCTCGACCCGGCGGCGCGTCGCGTCGACCTCCTCGGCGGTCAGCATCCCGGCGAGCCGGTCGCGCAGCCGCCCCGAGCGCAGCGACGCCTCCACCCGGCCGAGGGCGTCCAGCGCCTCGGCGGTCAGCGGCTTGCCGCGCCACTGCCACAGCACCGTGCGCAGCTTGTAGTCGACCGAGAAGCACACGCCGTGGTCGCAGCCGTAGACGTGCCCGTCGCCGGGCGGCAGCAGGTGCCCGATCTTGCGGTCGGCGTTGTTGACGACCGCGTCGAACACCGCCATCCGGCGGATCGCCTCGGTGTCGGAGCGCGACAGCGCCACGGTGTCGGTGTCGGGATCGGGCTCCACCCACAGCTGCACCATGCCGACCCCGTACGGGCCGTCGCGGTGCACCGTCGGCGGGACGATCCGCCACTCCATCGCCTGCGACACCTCGTAAGCGGCGACCTCGCGCTCGGCGAGCGTGCCGTCGGGGAAGTCCCACAGCGGGCGCTCCCCCGCGACCGGCTTGTAGACGCACGCCGAGCGCACCCCGTCCAGCTCGACCGAGCAGTACAGCGTCGCGTTGGACGCCTGGACGAGCCGTCCCTCGACCGTCAGCGTCCCCTCGGTCAGCAGCCGCTCGGCGGCCTCGGTGTCGCGCGGGGACACGCCCTCCTCGCTACCGTCGTCGGCGGGAACGCGCCCCCGGGAAGCCTGCGTCATGCGTCCATTCTCCCGTGCCCGGCCCCCATGATCCAGCACGGGCGGGTCAACCGAGGAATCCGTTCTGGCGGGGGCAGACGTGGCCGTCGGCCGACAGGGGCAGGCCGCACAGCGGGCAGGGCGGGCGCCCGGCGGCGACGACCTTCAGCGCGCGCTCGGCGAACGCGCGGGCCTGCGCGGCGGTGACCCGCACCCGCAGCACCGCGATCGCCGGGTCGGGCTCGCCGGCCTCGGCGCCCTCCTCCTCGTCCTCGGTGGCCTCCTGCGCCTCGATGACGACGCGCTCGTCCTCCGGGTCCCAGGCGAGGGCCATGGTGCCGACCCGGAACTCCTCCTCCACCGGTTCGTCCAGCGGTTCGTCGTCGTGCAGCTCGGCGGGGGTGACGGCGGGCACGTGCGCCGCGCCGCCGCTGCGCCGCAGCACCTCGTCCAGCAGCTCCGAGAGCCGCTCGGCGAGCAGGCTGACCTGGAACTTCTCCAGCGCGACGCTGGTGAGTCGGCGACCCTCGCGGGCCTGCAGGTAGAACGCGCGCTCGCCGGGCTCGCCGACCGTCCCGGCGACGAAGCGGTCCGGCAGTTCGTAGGAGATGACCGGCATGACACCAGACCCTACGCGCCGCCGCCGACCGGCGCGTCACCCTCCCGGCCTGGCGCGTCGTCCGCGGGCTTCGGCAGCAGCGACGCGACCTCCCCGCCGCTGTCGTTCAGCCGGACCAGGAACGGGCGCAGCTCGGTGTAGCGGATCGCGGTCAGCGACGCCGGGTCGGCCTGGATCCGCTGGAACTGGTCCAGGTGGACGCCGAGCGCGTCGGCGACGATCGCCTTGATGATGTCGCCGTGGCTGCACACCAGGTACACCGCGTCCGGGCCGTGATCGGCGGCGATGCGGGCGTTCCAGTCGCGGACGGCCGCGACCGCGCGGCGCTGCGCGTCGGCGAGGCCCTCGCCGTCCTCGCCGGGGAACACCGCCGCGCTCGGGTGCGCCTGGACGACCCGCCACAGCGGCTCCTCGGCGAGCTCCTTCAGCGGACGGCCCGTCCAGTCGCCGTAACGAACCTCACCGAACCGCTCGTCGACCTCGATCTTCTCGATCCCGGTGCGCGCGGCGACCGCCTCGGCGGTCTGCAGGCACCGGTCCAGGGGGCTGGAGACCACCGCGGCCAGCGGGGTCCCGTGGAGGCGTTCGGCCAGGTCGCGGGCCTGGGCGCGGCCGTGCTCGTCCAAGCCGAGGCCGGGCGTCCAGCCGGCCAGCACCGGTCCGGTCAGCGCGGTGCGGCCGTGCCGCACGAGCAGAAGGGTCGTCACGACGTGCACTCTACGAGAGGGAAGTTTTCCGGCGAAGCCCGCATATTCTTCACCGTTTGCGCAACAATGCCCGGCATGATTGTGGACAAGGCCATCTACGCCGACGGCATGCGCACCGACATCGACGGGGACATCAGCGACGCGTTCGACGCCGCGCGCGCCCAGGGTGACTGCTTCGTCTGGATCGGCCTGTTCGAGCCCGACACCGACGAGTTCGAGCTCGTCAAGGACGAGCTGAAGCTGCACCCCCTCGCCGCCGAGGACGCGGTGTCGGCGCACCAGCGCCCCAAGCTGGAGCGCTACGACGACACCCTGTTCGTGGTGCTGAAGACCCTGTTCTACGTCGACGCGACCTCCGACATCGAGGTCGGCGAGATCATGCTGTTCGTCGGCCGCGACTTCGTGGTGACCGTCCGGCACGGCGCGGGCAACCCGCTCGGCCCGGTGCGCAAGCGCCTGGAGGCCACGCCCGAGATGCTCGACCACGGGCCGGCCGCCGTCCTGTACGCCGTCTGCGACGAGGTCGTCGACCGGTACGGCATCGTCGCGCACGAGGTGGAGCGCGACATCATCGACCTCGAACGCGCCGTGTTCGACCCGCAGGCCGACGACGTCACCGAGGACATCTACCGGCTCAAGCGCGAGGTGCTGGAGTTCCGCAGCGCCGAGGACCCGCTCGTCCCGGTCATGCAGGAGATCAGCCGCGGCCGCGTCACCGAGTGCCACGGCGTCCAGGAGTACTTCCGGGACGTCCTGGACCACCTGCTGCGCGTCGACACCCAGGTGGACGCGCACAACGAGCTGCTGAACAGCGTCCTGAACGCGCACCTGGCCCTGCTCGGCCAGCGGCAGAACGACGACATGCGGAAGATCTCCGCGTGGGCCGCGATCGTCGCCGTCCCGACCGCCATCGCCGGGATCTACGGCATGAACTTCGACCACATGTGGGAGCTGCACACCGCCTACGGCTATCCGGTCGCGCTGGCCGTCATGGTCGCCATCTGCGTCGTGCTGTGGCTGATCCTGCGCCGCAACCGCTGGCTCTGACGAGGCGTTCGCGGACGGCGCAGTCCGCGCACTTTTCCGCCGCCCTGATGGCGGGTAAGGATAGTTGTTTCCGCCTCGCGCGGCGGGTTCCGGCAGGACGCGCCAGGGGGACCATTCCTCTAGGGACACCGAGGAGTGGCCATGGCGGCAACCGTTGAGACCAAGGTGACAGCGGCCACGGGCGCGAGCCTGCTGGCCGGATTCGTGGTGGGGTGGCTCGTGCTGAAGCTGCCCGCCCTCTCGTCGTTGGCGGCGCCGTTGCAGGCGTTCATCACGGCGCTCATCACGGCGGGCTTCACGTTCGTCGCGGGGTGGCTGGCCAAGCACACACCGCGGGTCGCGGAGGCCGCGCCGGCGGGAGCCCCGCAGGCTCCGGCCCCGTCCGCTCCGGAGCCGCCGCCCGCGGCACCCCCAGCGGGCTGAACCCGGCCGACCGGCCGGGTCGGCGATCCGGCCGGGCAGGACGGCGGGTCGCCGCGGGTCCGGACGGGCCGGATCGGGGGGTTCGGACGGGCCGGATCGGTAGGTCCGGGGCTGGCCGCATCTGGCCACGTCACGTGATCATATGACTACCGTTGGTAAGCATGCTGCGTTCGAACTCTCACTGGAGGAGCGGCATGCTCACCAAGCTCATAGTCACCACGGCCGCGGCGGGGGCGCTGGTCGCCGGCCTGGCCGCCGCGCCGGCGCTCGCCACCGGTGGGCCCGGCGGCGCGCACAAGCCGGCGCGCCCGGCGCGACCGGTGCACCACAAGCCGGGGCACCTGGTCCGCCCGGGGATGCCCGCGCACCACAAGCCGGGGCACCTCGTCCGGCCGGGGCAGGTCGCGCACCACCTGACCCGGCCGGGTCGTCCGGCGCACCACCTGGTCCGGCCCGGGCTGCCCGCGCACCACCTGATCCGGCCCGGGCACCTCGTCCGGCCCGGGCAGGTCGTGAACGCCAAGCCGGGCAAGCTCGTCGCGGCCTGCAAGCCGCACAAGGCGCTCGGGCACGGGTACTGGTCGTGCGTGCTGCCGGCCCGGGCGTGTCCCGTGGTGGCGCACGACCACCTCGGCTACCCGGTCAAGGGCCTGGTTCCGTTCCGCTGCGTGCGGACGCCCCAGGGCCAGTGGGTCTGGAAGCGCGTCTGACCCGCTGAGGCGTGCTCTGCCCTTCCCAGGGGTCGGTTTCGGGGAAGGGCAGGGCCCCTTCACACCTGGCGCCGCACCGGCACCGCACCGGCGCCTCAGAGGCCGTTCAAGGGCGGTTCACGGGCTTCAGCAGCGCCGTCCACAGGTAGGACGGCTCCCCCGCGGTCTCCAGGCGGCGCCGGATCGCCTCAACCCGCGTCGCCGTAGGGACCGTCAGCCAGAACAGGATCGGGTAGCCGACGACGAACGCGAAGACGAACACCCACACGCTGCGTCCGACCATCGCCAGCGGCAGGCCGACCAGGATCGTCGCCTCCGACAGCGCGTACCGGAACATGACCGCCTGCCGGAACAGCAGGACCGACTGCCGGACGGCCCACTCGCGGTCCTGCGACGGGACGAGCGGGCGCGGCGCGCGCGGCCCGAGCAGCAGCGCGGCGGCGGCCACGGCCAGGATCGGCAGGCACAGCCAGGGCGCGAGGTCCCCGAGGCGGCCCTCCCCGGCGGGCACGATCAGCGGGCTGATCGCCAGCATCAGCACCGGCGCCGTCACCAGCGCCGTGACCATCACCCGCAGCTGCCCGAGCACCGTCTCGGGCGGGCGCATGGACGCCAGGTAGCCCGGATCGTCCGCCATGCCCGCCTCATAGGCGGCCGCGTCGGGGCCGCCGGGAACGGCCGGCTCGAAGTCGTCTGACGGGTCCGTCCCCGGGCCGGGCGGGGGGAACTGCGCGCTCGCCATGGCCAGGCACTCTAGCCCCAGAACCCCCGGAAATACCGCTCTCCAGGCGAACAGAATTCACCCGGAGAGAGCAGGCCGTTTCGCCCGGACGGCGACGCGGGATCAGGTGGCCGAGACCGCGCCCGCGGCGAGCAGGCCGATCAGGATGCCGCCCAGCGCCACCCGGTAGTACACGAAGACCATCATCGAGTGCTTGGTGAGGAACTTCAGCAGCCAGGCGATGCAGGCGTAGCCGACCACGAACGACACCACCGTCGCGATGATCGTCGGCCCCCAGGAGAGCCCGCCGTCGAAGGCCTTGCGCAGCTCGAACAGGCCCGACAGCACCACCGCCGGGACCGACAGCAGGAACGAGTACCGGGCCGCGGCCTCGCGGGTGTAGCCGAGGAACAGCGCGCCGGTCATGGTCGAGCCCGAGCGGGACGAGCCGGGGATCAGCGACAGGCACTGGAACCCTCCGATGATCAGCCCGTCGCGCAGGTTGAGGTCGGCGACCTCGCGCTTGCGGGCCCCGGCCCACTCGGCGACCATCAGCAGCAGGCCCATGACGATCAGCGAGGACGCGTTCAGCCACAGGTTGCGCGCGCCCTTCTCGATGAAGTCCTTGCCGGCCAGGCCGATCACCGAGATCGGGATGGTGCCGAGGCCGATGTACCAGCCCATCCGCGCGTCCATGCTGTGCCGCAGGTCCGGCGTCCACAGGCTCCTGGTCCAGGTGGTGATGATGTTCACCAGGTCGCGCCAGAAGTAGATGATGACGGCGGCCATCGTGCCGAGCTGGATCACCGCGGTGAAGGCCGCGCCCGGGTCCCCCCAGCCGAGCAGCTTGGGGACGATCAGCAGGTGGCCGGAGCTGGAGATCGGCAGGAACTCCGTCAGGCCCTGGACGATGCCGAGCACGGTCGCTTCGACGACGTTCACGGTCGGTGGTTTCCCCTCGGACGAGCGCGGGATGGCGGGTACCGGGCCGCCGGCGGCGGGTACCGGGCGCCCGCGGCGGGACCCCCGGGCCGCTGACCGGGCCCGACCGAAGCGTAGCGGGCGCCCGGCCCGGCACGGCCGGTCCGGCGCCGAGCGGCTACCCTCACCCAACATGAAGGAGCGTCACGTCGGGCGGAGCGGTCTGGTCGTCTCCCGCCTCGGGCTGGGCACCATGACCTGGGGGCAGGACACCGAGCCCGACGACGCGGCGGCGCAGCTGACCGCGTTCGCCGATGCCGGGGGGACCCTCGTCGACACCGCCGACGTCTACAGCGACGGCGACGCCGAGCGGATCCTCGGCCACCTCA
This sequence comes from Actinomadura rupiterrae, assembly GCF_024172125.1. GTDB lineage: Bacteria > Actinomycetota > Actinomycetes > Streptosporangiales > Streptosporangiaceae > Spirillospora > Spirillospora rupiterrae. The sequence continues at coordinate 382,130 of NZ_JAMZEA010000010.1, read as the reverse complement.
TGCGCGAGACGGTCGACCGCGCCGACCTGGTCGTGTCGACCAAGGCCGCGATCCGCCCGGACGGGCGCTACGACGGCTCGCGCCGGCACCTGCTGTCCGCGCTGGACGCGTCCCTGGACCGGCTCGGCGTGGAGTACGTGGACCTGTGGCAGCTGCACGTCCACGACCCCGCCACGCCGCTGGAGGAGACCCTCACCGCGCTGGACGAGGCCGTCGCGTCCGGGCGCGCCCGCTACGTCGGCGTGGCGAACTTCACGGGCTGGCAGGCCGCCAAGGCCGCCGCGTGGCAGCGCGCCTGGCCGGGCCGCGCGCCGATCGTCGCCGCGCAGGCCGAGTACTCGCTGCTGAGCCGCGACCCCGAGCGCGAGCTGATCCCCGCCCTGCTGGACGCCGAGGCGGGCCTGCTGCCCTGGTCGCCGCTCGGCCGCGGCGTCCTGACCGGCAAGTACCGCACCGGCATCCCCGCCGACTCGCGCGCCGCGACCGCGCACTTCGCCGAGTTCGTCCAGCCCTTCCTGGACGAGGAGTGCGGCCGGATCGTGGAGTCGGTCGTCACCGCCGCCGAGGGCCTCGGCACCACGCCCCTGGCGGTCGCGCTCAGCTGGGTCCGGGACCGTCCGGGCGTCGCCGCCCCGATCGTCGGCGCCCGCACCGTCGCCCAGCTCAACCAGGCCCTCGCCGGCGAGGCCCTCACCCTCCCCCGCGAGATCCTCCGCGCCTTGGACGACGTCTCCGACATGACCGCGAGCCATTAGCGGTCCCGGCCCACTTCGCTCGCCTGAAGGCCCGCTACGTGACCGTGCCCGGGCGAACGCGGCATCGCCTCGCGATCAACCCGGCTTCGCTCGCCTTCGGCGGCGCTCCGCCGGGTTGGCAACGCGTTCGCGTGCGTGGCTGACGCCCCCGAGCCGGGGCCTGCCCGCAGCTGCCTGCGGGGCCTGGCGGATGAAGCGGGCCGGGCTCGGAAAGCACGCGTTCGCGTGGCTCGGTTCGCGTGGACGGGCCGGGCGTGGCACGCTCGGAGCGGCCGCAACCGCGGCGCCGACCGCCCGCTGACCAGCCATCCGGGAAGACCGTGACCGAGAGCTCCGCCGAGACCACCGAGACCCCTGCCACCGCCGAGGCCCCCGCGTCCGCCGAGACGTCCGCGAACGGCGGGCCCCGGGCGGCCGCCGCGCCCGACCTGGCGCGCGAGACCGCGGCGCTGGCCGCGCTGTTCGAGGAGGCGGGCGTGCCGGCCTCGCTCGCGCCGCGCGCCGCCGCCCGCCTCGGCGCGGGCGCCGCGGCGCGGCTGCGGGACGACCCGTGGCGGCTGCTGCGGGTGCCGGGAGTCCGGCCGCGGCAGGCCGACCACTTCGCCCGGCAGGTCCTCGGCGACGCGGCCCGCCCGGACGACCCGCGGCGCGGCCGGACGCTGGTCGTGGCGCTGCTGGCGGAGGCGGCCGTGCGCGGGCACACCGTCACGCCGCTGCAGGACGTCCTGACGGCGCTGGAGAAGGAGCGCGTCGCCGACCCCAGGCGGGCCGTGGAGGACGCGCTGGACGAGGGCGAGGTGCTCGGCCTCACCGAGGAGCCGGAGTTCGACGAGGAGTCCTTCGACGAGGACGCCGACCTGCCCGAGCCGGAGGAGTCGCTCGGGCTGGCGCGCTGGGCGCTGACCGAGGAGGCCGCGGCCGAGGGGTTCCAGCGGCTCACCGCGACCGCCGGGCCGCTGCTGGACGACGCGGCGGTCAAGGAGCTGCGCGCGGGCCTGCCCGAGGACCGCTCGCTGGCGTTCACCGCCGCGCTGCGCACCGGCGTGACGCTGTGGCGCGGCACCGCGAACGACCTGACGGCGACGGCGGCGGCGCTGGTCACCGCCGCCGCGTCCGCCGGTGTGCGGGCCGCGCTGGTGACGCCGACCGACCGCGCCGCCGCCGACATCGCCGCCGCGCATCCGGACCTGCCCGAGGGCGCGGCGGTCGGCCTGCACCGGCTGCTGGACCCCGCCGACGAGCCGGGCACCGCGCCCGGCTCGGTGCTGTACCGGCGCGGCGACCAGCGCCCGTTCGAGCTGGACCTGCTCGTCCTGCCGGACGCGTCGGGCCTGGACGTCGAGCTGTGCGCGGTGCTGGTCGGCGCCTGCCCGGACGGCGCGCACCTGGTGCTCGGCGGCGAGCCCGGCGCGGCCCCGCCCGCCGCGCCCGGCCGCGTCATGGAGGACCTGGAGGCGTCCGAGACCGTCCCGGTGGTGGAGCTGGAGCCCGCCGGTCCGGGCGGGCCGCTGGACGAGCTGACCGCGGCCGTCCGGGGCGGCGACCTGCCGCAGGTGGCCGCGCCGAACAAGGAGGTCGTGATCGTCCCCGCGATGGGCGAGGAGGAGGCCGTGCACCGGGCGGTGCAGCTGGTCACCGACTCGATCCCGCGCGTGCTGGACATCCCGGCGGGCGAGGTGCAGGTCGTGGCGCTGGCCCCGGCGGGCGAGGCCGCCGCGGGCGCGCTCAACGTCGCTCTGAAGGCGAAGCTGAACCCCGGCCCGGGCCGCTTCGGCGGGTTCGACGTCGGCGACCGGGTCGTGGTCGCCGCGCCGCTCCCCCAGGCCGCGGTCGGCGAGACCGGAACCGTCGAAGGCGCCGGGCCGGAAGGGCTGAGCATCGCGTTCGCGGGCGGGACGGCCGTGGTGCCGCCGTCGTCGGCGGCGCGGCTCCGGCACGGCTGGGCGCTGCCGCCGGCGCTCGCGCGCGGCGCCCGCCGCGACGCGGTCGTCGCCGTGGTCGCCGGGTCCGCGCTGTCGCGTCCAACCGTCGCGACCGCTTTCGGCCTCGCGCGGCGGCACCTGTCGATCGTCCAGGCGGCCGGACCCGGCCTCGCCCGCGCCGTCCGCGAGACCGGCGCTCCGGATCGCCGCACCCGCCTCGCCCGCCTCGTCCTCGGCTAGCACGCCTCGCCCGCCCGGCCCGTCCGCGCGTTCGGAGCGGGCGCTTGTGCGGCGCTGGGGGCGGGGTGGTTTTGCCGGGACGCGGGAAACCCTCGTGTCGGTGTTTACCGCGGGGGCGTCGTGCGGCACGATTCGATCACGAAGGCGCGAACCCGGCGCGACCGCCCCGTCCGATCCTCTTGGACGGGGCGTCAACAGCGAAGGAGTGACATGCCCCAGCAGCGACGCTTCGTGCGGCTCGGGTCCGCGGCGACGGCGGTCTCCGCCACCGCCCTGGTCATCACCGCGTTCGGCGCCCCGGCGGCCTCCGCCGAGGCGGCGAGCGCGAGCGCCGCCAAGCCGTGCAAGAAGGGCACCGACCCCAAGAGCACGGTCGAGAACTGGAAGTGCCAGCTCGACAACCTCCGCGACCGCTTCGACCACCACAACACCCCGTCCCCCACCCCCACCAAGTCGCATGACAAGGACATCAACCGCCCCGGCGGGGACGGCACCGGAGGCGGCGGGGACAAGAACGGCAACGGCGGGGGCGGCGACAAGGCCCCGAACAACGGCAATGGCGGGCCGCGGACGAGCGTCCCGAGCGGCAACGGGCCGACGCTGATGGACAACCAGGCCCCGCAGCCGTTCCCGTCCGGCACGCCGAACGGCCAGCAGCCGAACGTGCCCGGCCTGCTGCCCGCGCCACAGGTAGCCGGGCCGGGAGCGCAGCCGGTCGGTTCCCAGCCCGTCCCGCAGACGCACCTGGTGTCGCCGGTCGCCGCGTCCGAGCGCACCGAGGGCGGCCAGATGCTGTGGGTCGCCGGAGCCGCCGCGGTCGTCGGCGCGGCGGCGGCGCTGAACCTCAGCCATATCGGACGCCAGATCCGCCGCCGCCCCGGTCGGCGCTGACGACTCCGAAACGCCGAACGGCGGGTGGCACCGGACCGGTGCCACCCGCCGTTCTCCGTTTTCGCGCGGAAGCGTTACGCGGGCGGTGCGCCTACGGCGTGCAGGCCGCCGTCCACGTGGACGATCTCGCCGGTGGTCGCCGGGAACCAGTCCGACAGCAGCGCCACGATCGCCTTGGCGGTGGGCTCGCTGTCCTTGATGTCCCAGCCGAGCGGCGCGGTCTTCGGCCACATGTCGGTCATCGTCTGGAAGCCGGGGATGCTCTTGGCGGCCATCGTGCCGAGCGGCCCGGCCGCGACCAGGTTCACCCGGACGTTCTGCGGCCCGAGGTACTTGGCCAGGTAGCGGCAGGTGGACTCCAGGCCCGCCTTCGCCACGCCCATCCAGTCGTAGACCGGCCACGCCACGGTCGCGTCGAAGTCCAGGCCGACGACCGAGCCGCCGTCCTTCATCAGCGGCAGGCAGGCCATGGTCAGCGACTTCAGCGAGTACGCCGAGGAGTGCACCGCGGTCGCGACGTCCTCCCACGGCGTGTCGAGGAAGTTGCCGCCGAGCGCGGTCTGCGGCGCGAACCCGATGGAGTGGACGACACCGTCGAGCCGGTCGAACCCGGCATCGGTGAGGTTCCCGGCGAGCGCGTCGAGCTGCTCGCTGTCGGTGACGTCCAGCTCGATGACCGGCGGGACGTCGTCCGGACCGGACGGGAGCCGCTTGGCGGTGCGGGTGGTCAGCGTCGGGCGCGGGTAGGCGGTCAGCGCGACGCGCGCGCCCTCCTGCTGCGCGACCCGCGCGACGTGGAAGCCGATCGAGGCGTCGGTGAGGACGCCGGTGACCAGGATGTTCTTGCCGTCGAGGATGCCCATCGCGCTCAGTGCCCCATTCCCAGTCCGCCGTCCACGGGGATGACCGCGCCGGTGATGTAGCCCGCGTCCTCCGACGCCAGGAACCCGACGGCCTTGGCGATCTCCTCCGGCCGGGCGGTGCGGCCGAGCGGGATGGCGCCCTTGATGGCCTTCTGCTGGTCCTCCGACAGCGCGGCGGTCATGTCGGTGTCGACGAAACCGGGCGCCACCACGTTCACGGTGATGCCGCGCGAGCCGAGCTCGCGGGCCAGCGACCGGGCGAAGCCGACCAGGCCCGCCTTGGACGCGGCGTAGTTGGCCTGCCCCGCCGAGCCGAGCATGCCGACCACCGAGGACACCAGGATGATCCGGCCCTTGCGGGCGCGCATCATCGTCTTCACCGACCGCTTGGCGACCCGGAACGCGCCGGTGAGGTTGGTGTCCAGCACCGAGCTGAACGCCTCCTCGCTCATGATGGCCAGCAGCGTGTCCTTGGTGATCCCGGCGTTGGCGACCAGCACCTCGACCGGGCCCTGCTCCGCCTCCACCTTCGCGAACGCGGCGTCCACGTCCTCCATGCTGGTCACGTCGCACCGCACGCCGAACAGCCCCTCGGGGGGCTCGCCGGAGCGGTAGGTGACGGCGACCTTGTCACCGGCGGCGGCCAGCTCGCGCGCGATCGCCAGGCCGATGCCCCGGTTCCCGCCCGTCACCAGGACAGAGCGACTCATCTCATGCCTTCCGTCGTCCACATCACATCGGGGTCGAGCGTATCGACCCGTCCCCGGCCGCAGAGATGTGCCATTCCGACAAGATCCGGCAACGACCTTTGTTCCCCCGGCGCCTCCCCGGACGGCGTTCGGCGGGGGGCGTCCTTCCGCCCGGCCTCCGTCCGGAAGCGTCCGGACCCGGCCGGTAGCGCGACACCCGGGCCCGCGTGATGATCAGCCGGAGGGCGAAGGGGTAGCTTGGGCAGGGTGCATGACATAGATCCCGCCTTCACCGCACTGCCGCTGCGGGCGCTCGCCGACGCCGCGCTGAGCCGGGCGCGCGAGCTCGGGGCCGAGCACGCCGACGTCCGGGTGGAACGCATCCGCACCCAGAGCCTCCGGCTGCGCGACGCCGTCCTGGAGACCGCCGCCGACGGCAGCGACCTCGGCCTGTCGGTCCGGGTCGTCGCCGGGGGGACCTGGGGGTTCGCCGCCGGGATCGACCTGACCCCGGCGGGCGCGGCCGCGCTCGCCGAGCGGGCGGTCGAGGTCGCGCGGGTCGCCGCGCCGGTCAACCGGGAGCCGATCGAGCTGGCGCCCGAGCCGTCGCACGGGGACGTGACGTGGGTGTCGTCCTACGAGATCGACCCGTTCGCGGTGTCCACGCAGGACAAGGTCGGCCTGCTGGCCGACTGGAGCCGCCGGCTCCTCGGCGACTCCAGGGTCGACCACGTGGACGCCGCGCTGCTGCAGGTGCGCGAGAACAAGTTCTACGCCGACCTGAACGGGACGACCACGACGCAGCAGCGCGTCCGGGTGCACCCGGTGGTGAACGCGACCGGCATCACCGAGACCGCGTTCGACACGATGCGCACGATCGCGCCGCCGGTCGGGCGCGGCTGGGAGTTCCTGGTCGGCGACATCCACGACTGGGACGACGAGCTGGGCCGCATCCCCGAGCTGCTGGCCGAGAAACTGGCGGCGCCGTCGGTCGAGGCGGGACGGTACGACCTGGTGGTCGACCCGTCCAACCTGTGGCTGACCATCCACGAGTCGATCGGGCACGCCACCGAGCTGGACCGGGCGCTCGGCTACGAGGCCGCCTACGCGGGCACCTCGTTCGCCACGCCGGACAAGCTCGGGAACCTGCAGTACGGCTCGAAGGTCATGAACGTGACCGGCGACCGCACCGCCGAGCACGGCCTGGCGACGATCGGGTACGACGACGAGGGCGTCCAGACGCAGTCGTTCGACATCATCAGCGGCGGCTTGTTCACCGGCTACCAGCTGGACCGGCGCATCGCGAAGCTGACCGGCGCCGAACGGTCCAACGGCTGCGCGTTCGCCGACTCGGCGCACAACACGCCCATCCAGCGGATGGCGAACGTGTCGCTGCAGCCCGACCCGGACGGCCCGGGCACCGAGGGCCTGATCGCCGGAGTCGAGGACGGCATCTACGTCGTCGGCGACAAGTCCTGGTCGATCGACATGCAGCGCTACAACTTCCAGTTCACCGGGCAGCGGTTCTACCGCATCCGCGGCGGACGGCTCGCCGGGCAGCTCCGCGACGTCGCCTACCAGGCCACCACCACCGACTTCTGGAACTCGATGGAGGCGGTGGGCGGGCCGTCCGGGTACGTGATGGGCGGGGCGTTCAACTGCGGCAAGGGCCAGCCGGGGCAGGTCGCGCCGGTCAGCCACGGCTGCCCGGCCGCGGTGTTCCGCGGCGTCAACATCCTCAACACGGTCAAGGAGGCGGGCCAGTGAGCGCGCTCACCCCGCAGGAGGCTGTGGAACGGGCGCTCGCGCTGTCCCGCGCCGACGACTGCATCGTCATCGCCGACGAGTCCAGCACCGCGAACCTGCGCTGGGCGGGCAACACCCTCACCACCAACGGCGTGACCCGCTCCAGCGAGCTGACCGTGATCGCGCTGCGCCGGTCCGCCGCGGGCGTCGCGGCGGGCGTGGTGTCGCGCGCGGCCGTCGGCCCGGACGGGATCGAGGACCTGGTGCGCGCCGCCGAGGCGGACGCCGCGTCCAACGAGCCCGCCGACGACGCCGCGCCGCTGCTCTCGGGCGAGCTGGGCGACTGGGCGGCGGCGCCCGCCGACACCGGCATCGGGGTGTACCGGGACGTCGCGCCCGCGCTCGGTGAGGCGTTCGCGGCGGCCGCCGCGAGCGACAGCAAGCTGTACGGGTTCGCCAACCACATGGTCACCTCGACGTTCGTCGGGTCGTCGGCGGGGCTGCGCGCCCGGCACGACCAGCCGACCGGGCTGCTGGAGCTGAACGCCAAGGGCGCGGGCGGCTCGGCGTGGACCGGCGTCGGCACCCGCGACTTCGCCGACGTGGACGTGCCGGCGATGGCGTCCGACCTGGCGCGCCGGCTGGCCTGGGGCGAGCGCCGCGTGGACCTGCCCGCCGGGAGGTACGAGACGGTCCTGCCGCCGTCCGCGGTCGCCGACCTGATGATCTACCTGTACTGGTCGGCGGGCGCGCGGGACGCGGCCGACGGCGCGACGGTGTTCAGCGCGCCCGGCGGCGGCACCCGCGTCGGGGAGAAGCTGGCGTCGCTGCCGGTGCGGCTGTTCAGCGACCCGGCCGCGCCCGGGATCGAGTCCGCGCCGTTCGTCATCGCGCACTCCTCGGGCCGCACCCAGTCGGTGTTCGACAACGGGCTGCCGCTGCAGGCGACCGACTGGATCCACGACGGGACGCTGGCCGCGCTCACCCAGACCCGCCGCTCGTCCGAGGTCACCGGCCTGCCGGTCACCCCGGCGGTGGACAACCTGCTGATGACCGGCCCGGAGGGCGCCGACGCGTCGCTGGACGACATGGTCGCGCGCACCGGCCGCGGGCTGCTGCTGACCTGCCTGTGGTACATCCGCGAGGTCGACCCGCAGTCGCTGCTGCTGACCGGCCTCACCCGCGACGGCGTCTACCTGGTCGAGGACGGCGAGGTCGTCGGCGCGGTGAACAACTTCCGGTTCAACGAGAGCCCGGTGGACCTGCTCGGCCGCCTCACCGAGGTCGGCGCGACGCGTCCGACGCTGGCGCGGGAGTGGTCGGACTACTTCCAGCGCTCGGCGATGCCGGCGGTGCGGGTGCCGGACTTCAACATGTCCACGGTCTCCCAGGCCTCCTGAGCGGGCGGGCGGCTCGCGGGCGCTTGGAGGCGGGCGGGCTCTGCGGGCGTCTGGAGGCGGGCGGGCGCCCAGGCGGCCTTGTGCGGCGTCGGTGCCGGCGGGCGGAAACCGGGCCGGGTTCCGCCCACCGCGCCGCGCTCCGGGCTTCTCAGGACGTCCCAGGAGCATCCGGGATGCTTCCGGACGCCTCGGGACCCCTTCGGGACTCCTCCGGGACGTCCGGGGCCCGCTTCCGGGACGTCCAGGGGCCAGCTCCGGGACGTTCGGGCCCTACCGGGACCGGCCAGAAGGTTTGCCCTACCTGGTGTCGTCGATCGCCACCTGGGGGACTACCGTTGAATTGTGAAGGCCAAGCACCAGCACGGGCACGTCCGGCAGCATCGCGGTGACCAGGTGGTGTACACGGTCACCAACGCGCCCCGCCCGCTGTCCGAGGACATCAACCGGCGGCAGAAGCGGTACCTGCTGTCGATGGGGATCCGCACGGTCTGCTTCCTCGGCGCGGTCTTCAGCGGGATGGCCGGTGCGCCGCTGTGGGTGGTGGGCCTGTTCGTGGTGGGCGCTCTGTTCCTGCCCTACATCAGCGTCGTGGTCGCCAACGGGGGCCGCGAGCCGGTGTCCCGGGCCCGCTTCGACAGCCCGGAAGGCCCGGACCGGAAAGAGATTTCCGGACATGGACCAGAAATCGGGTCGTGACATTCTCTTGACTCGGGCCCGGGGGTTTCGGTGTACGATTTGTTCCGGCGCTCTGGTCCCCCGTCGGGGCGCCCGTGCCGGTGTTCCGGGCCCCCGTCGGAACACCGATGATGCGACGCCGGGTGGATTGCCCCCGTATCCACCCGGCGTCGCTTTTACTTTCTCCAGGGCTCATCCGGACGTCCCCGAGCCCTTCCCTTGGTGAACGCGTAGATCGTCCTTGGTCCGCGTCCCGGCCCCTCCGCACCCCACCAGCACGGCCGCATCCCGGACCATGCCGCCGGCCGCGGCGCAAGGTCTGGCGGTGGCCGGATCAGGCCACGGACCGAAACCTCGTCCGGGCGAACTTCCGCCGCGCCCGACTCGTCCCGCTCCGCCCGTCCTGCCCCGGAGGCCGCCCGGCCCGCCCGGCACCGCCCTCCCCACGGCCCGCGGGCGGGCCTTCCCATTGCCCGCGGGCGGCCCGGGCTCCTACGGTGAGGGGCCGATCAAGCCGTCGCGAGGAAGGCCGTGGGCCGATGGGAACCAAGGACTCACCGGCCGGGCACCCCGCCCGGCTGGACGTCGAGAAGGAGCGGGCCGCCGACCTCCAGCTGCGGGTCGCCGACCTGATCACCCGGTTCGCCGGCTCGATGATGTTCGTCTACATCCACGCGGCGCTGTTCGCCGTCTGGATGGTCTTCTTCGAGAAGAGCCCGTGGCAGACGCTGACACTGATCGTGTCGCTGGAGGCGATCTTCCTGTCCACGTTCGTGATGATCGGCCAGAACCGGCAGGCCGAGTTCGCCCGCCGCAAGGCCGACCACGACTACGAGGCGCAGGAGCTGGAGCTGCGGCACAACACCCAGGTGACCGAGATCGTCCACAGGCTCACCCAGGAGATCCACGCGGCGGTCGCCGAGGGCCGGCACGACGTCCGGCAGGAGAAACGGCAGAACACCCGGCAGGACGGCGGGCAGGACGGGCAGGGCGGCTGACGCCCGTCAGGGCTTGACGGCCAGGAAGAGGAAGGCCGCGAACACGACCAGGTGCAGGCCGGCCTGGAGCAGGGTCGCCCGGCCGGGGACGACGGTCAGGGTGGAGACCGCCACGGTGATCGCCAGCAGGACCATGTGGACGGGCTCCAGCCCGAGCTTCAGCGGCCCGGACAGCCAGATGGACGCGACCGCGATCACCGGGATGGTCGGGCCGATGCTCGCCATCGCCGAGCCGAACGCCAGGTTCAGGCTGATCTGCGGGCGGTCCCGGGACGCGGCGCGGACCGCGGCGATGGTCTCCGGAAGCAGCACCAGCAGGGCGATCACCACGCCGACCACGGCCTGCGGCAGGTCCATCCTCGCCACCGCGGACTCGATCGTCGGCGACTCGACCTTGGCGAGGCCGACCACGCCGACCAGCGCGACAAGCAGGAACGCCAGGCTGGTGTAGGCGGCGCGCGCGGACGGGCGGTCGGCATGGCCGTCCTCGTCGATGACGCCGCCGCTGCTGCGGTCGACCGGCAGGAAGTAGTCCCGGTGCCGGACGGTCTGGGTGAGCACGAACAGCCCGTACAGCACCACCGACGCGACCGCGGCGAAGCCGAGCTGCGAGGGGCTGAACTCGTGCTGCGGGCTGCTGGTGGTGAAGGTCGGCAGCACGAGGCTGAGCGTGGCCAGGGTCGCCACGGTGGCCAGCGCGCCGCCGGTGCCCTCGGCGTTGAAGACCGCGGTGCGCCGGCGCAGCGCCGCGACCAGCAGCGAGCTGCCGACGATCCCGGTGGTGGTGATCATCACCGCGGCGAACACGGTGTCGCGGGCGAGGGTGGCGGCCTTGGCGCCGCTGCCGGAGATCATCATGCTGACGATCAGCGCGACCTCGATCACGGTGACCGCGACCGCCAGCACCAGGGAGCCGAACGGCTCGCCGACCCGGTGCGCGACCACCTCGGCGTGGTGCACCGCGGCGAGCACCGCCCCGCACAGCAGCAGCGCCACCACCGCGGCGAGCAGGGCCGGCAGCTCCCGCCCCCAGGTCACCGCCAGCGCCGCGAGCGCCAGCCACGGCACCAGCCCGGACCAGGTGATCCTCCGACCAGCGATAGCGATCATGTAGCGATCGTGCCCGCTGCCGGTCGGCTGCAACGGCGTCCGCGCAGGTGGAGGCGGCTTTGCCCGCTTTCGTCCCGGTAAATTTTCGGCCGCCGCGCCCCGGGGACGGCCCCGGTCGCGCACCGCGCGTCCGGGCCGAACTAGAATCGTCTTCGAGATGATTTAGCGTTCCGCTAAGTCGGCCCCGAGCCGGGCGCCGGCGGCGGCCGTGGGAAGGGGCTGACGTGCGCCGCACGCTGTACAACGAGGACCACGAGGCGTTCCGCGAGACCATCCGGGAGTTCATCGACGCCGAGGTGGCGCCGAACTACGAGGCATGGGAGCACGCCGGCCACCCGCCGCGCGAGTTCTACAACCAGCTCGGCGAGCTGGGCGTGTTCGGGATCCAGGTCCCCGAGGAGTACGGCGGCGCCGGCGAGACCAGCTTCAAGTACCAGGCGGTCATCGCCGAGGAGTGCGCCCGGCGCGCGGTGAGCTTCGGCGGCTACAGCGTGCACGTCAACCTGTGCCTGCCGTACCTGCTCAAGTACGCCAGCGAGGAGCAGAAGAAGCGCTGGCTGCCGGCGTTCGTTTCCGGCGAGGCGATGTTCGCGATCGCGATGACCGAGCCCGGCACCGGCTCGGACCTGGCGGGCATCGCCACCACCGCGAAGCTGGACGGCGACCACTACGTCCTCAACGGCGCCAAGACCTTCATCACCGGCGGCGTGCTGGCCGACCGGGTGCTGATCGTCGCGCGCACCTCCCCCGCCACGCCGGAGAACCGCCGCGCGGGCCTGTCCATCCTGGTCGTGGATACCAAGAGCGAGGGCTACTCGGTCGGCCGCAAGCTGGAGAAGATCGGGCTGCGCTCGTCCGACACGGCCGAGCTGTCCTTCGTGGACGTCCGCGTCCCGGTGGAGGACCTGCTCGGCGAGGAGGGCCGCGGCTTCGAGTACCTGACCCACAACCTGGCCGAGGAGCGGCTCGGCATCGCGCTCAGCTCCTGCGCCCAGGCGGCCGCCGCCGTCGACTTCGCCAAGGAGTACGTGCAGCAGCGGCAGGTGTTCGGCAAGACCGTGTCGTCCTTCCAGAACACCAAGTTCGTGCTGGCCGAGTGCCAGACCGAGGTGGAGGCGGCGCGCTCGCTGCTGGACCGCTGCATCGAGGCCCTGGACGCCGGGGAGCTCACCCCCGCCGACGCGGCCATCGCCAAGCTGTTCTGCACCGAGACCCAGGCCCGCGTGGTCGACAAGTGCCTCCAGCTGCACGGCGGCTACGGCTACATCCTGGAGTACCCGATCGCGCGGCTGTACACCGACGCGCGCGTGACGCGCATCTACGGCGGCACCAGCGAGGTCCTGAAGACCATCATCGCCAAGGACATGAAGGTCTGAGCATGACCGCCGACGACGGTCCCGGACCTCGGCCCGTCCAGGCCGAGTCCGCCGACGGCAGGCCGGCCGTCCGGGACCGGGAGGCGACGGAGGAGGCGCTGCGCAGGGCGGCGATCGCCCGGCTCCGCGAGGGCGGCGTGCTGGCGGGGCTGAACCTGCGCGAGGTCGCCGACGAGGCGGGCGTGAACCGGGGGCTGGTGTACCAGTACTTCGGGTCGCGGCGGGCGCTGCTGCGCTCGGCGCTGCGCGGGGAGGCCCGGCGGAACGCGGCGGACGCGGCGGCGGCCTCGGCCGGTCCGATGCCCGAGCGGCCGGCGCGGCTGCTGGCGTCCAACATCGCCGCGCCGGAGGCGATCCGGCTGGTGACGCTGCTGGTACTGGACGGCGACGACCGCCCGCGCATCCTGCCGAACCGGGGCGGGGGCCGGGCGGCGCTGGCCGCCGACGCCGAGCGCGGCGAGCTGGCGACCGATGACGTGGACGCCGCGCACGCCGCGCTCGCCTCGGTGATCTACGGGTACACGCTGTTCCGCGAGCACCTGGCGCGGGAGATGAACGTCCCGGTGGACGAGCTGGACGAGCGCATGGGTCCCTGCCTGGAGGCGCTGTTCTCGGCGCGTCCGGAAGCGGCTCCGGGGCCTCCTGGACCGGGAATCGAAGCGGGGCCAGGAATCGAAGCGGGGCCGGGAATCGAAGCGGGCGCGCCCGCGGAGGACGCGCCCGCTTCTTGAAGGCAGGTGGCGAGGAGAGCGAGGGGACTAAGGTCATAGGTGAGAAGGAAGCCCCCTCATGGCCTCACCGCGATCACGCTAACACTCAGGCCGGGATCAGGTCACGCAGGTTTTCCGGCGTGACCACCTCGCTGCCCGCAGGCAGTCCCTCGGGCCGTTCGAGACCGAGGTAGATGACCGGACGGCCGTCCTCCAGCGGGGTCGTCCCGTCCCAGCGGACGACCTCGGTGCCCTGCCCGGCCATCAGGTCCACCAGGTGCGCGACGGTCAGGTAGCGGCGGTCGGCGAACGCGCGCAGCAGCGCCGTGACCGTCACCCGGTTCTGCTCGACCCGGTTCTGGGCCGGCATGCCCTGTAGGTACAGGTGCAGCCAGAGGGCCGTCCACGCGCCGTCGCGGCCGCGCTGGAACACCAGCGGCAGCGCGACCCGGCCGGGGCCGCGCAGGTCCGACTTCATCCGGACGGTCCGCGCCTCGAACGGGCGTCCCGCCTGGTCGAGGTCGCGCGTCATGAACCCGAAGAACGACTCCTCGACCTCGTCGAAGCCCTCGCCGGAGTAGATGTTCACCTGCGGCAGGATGGACTCGCCGGTGAACCGCGACAGCCGGATGTTGATGAACTCGCTCGCGCCCTCGGGAGCGGTGACGATGTCGCCGGAATGCTCGCCCGCGCCGTCCCGCAGGTTGGTGTAGGAGATCCACGCCGGGTTGGCGTACCCGGCGTCCAGCATGAGCGCCGACAGGTCGTAGTCGGTGCTGTGGGTCCGCTGCTTCCAGTACATGAAGAAGCGCAGCACCTCGCCCTCGACGCGCGAGCGGGACCCGCGCGGCAGCACGCCGAGGCCCGCCGCCGCGGCGCGCCCGCTGAGCGGGAGCGCGACGTCCAGCATGTCCGGATGGACCAGCAGCCGCTCGGGGACGGGCAGCCGCCGCGCGATCTCCGCGTCCAGCAGGACGCCCAGCCGCTCGCGCACCGGCGCGGGAATCGGCGCGCGCGCCTCCGGCGCCATCCACGCCCGCCCGCGCCGGTTGACGAACACCCGGTACGGCCCGTCGTACGCGCCCTTCGTGCCGCGCTTGCCCCGCTTCTTCCGCGCTTCGGGAACCGCGTGCCCCTGGACGTCCCCGCGCACGGCAGGCTTCGCGCTCTCGTCCAGGCCCGCGCGGTTGCTTCCCGTCACGCGGTTGTCCAGGTGCTCGCGCAGCGAGAGGAGGACGCGGCCCGAGACGTCCTTGGCGGTGCGTTCGGCGGCGGCGAGGACGGCCTCCTGCTCGGCGGGGAGCAGCGGCAGGCGCAGCAGCCGGTCCAGCGCGCGGAAGAGGCGTCCGGGCATGGCCGACAGGAGGTCCAGCACGCCGCGGACGTCGCCCGCCGCGAGCAGCGCCTCGATCCGGGCGTCCGGGGTCGGCGCGGCCCTGTCACCGCGCGCGACGGCGAAGGCGCTGGCGGCGTGCGGCCAGCGCGGGTACTCGTGCGGGTGCAGGCGCTCGCCGAGGCGCTTCCAGCGCTCGCGGTGGACGCCGACGTCGGCGAGCTTGCCCGGCGCGTCCGCGATCACGGCGTCGAGGCCGCCGAGCAGGACGCGGCGGACGCGGCGCGGGAAGGCCGGGAAGCGGGTCGGCTCCTGGAGCGTCACGTCGCCGCCCGCGAGCGCGCAGGCGAGGCGCAGCACGTCGGTCGCCGTGTCGAGCAGCGGCTCGGCGCCGGCCTCGACCCGCGCGGCGTTGATGACGGCGCGGATCTCCCGCACCGGGATCTCCGCGGGCTGCGGGCCGTGCACGCACTGCGCCGCGAGGACGGCCAGGTCGCGCGCGTCGTCCTCGTTCAGCGGGGTCGGGCTGCCGCCGAGCGACAGGTACAGCCGCCGGACCTCCGCGTCCAGGTCGGCGCCGAGGTGCAGGACGGTCACGCGGTCGCGGGCGGAGGCGATCAGCTCGTGCTGGACGGCCAGCATCCGCTCGTAGGTGTGCTGGTACTCGCCGTAGCCCGGGAGCGTGAGCAGGTCCAGGACGCCCTCGGACAGCAGCGCCGCGGCCTTCTCCTGGTCGGCGGCGTCGAGGAAGGTCGCGCGGACGCGGTCCATCCAGAACTCGAAGGTGTCCGGGACGTTCTTCGGGAACGCGATGAAGTAGGTGTTGTGCCGCACGTGCTCGCCGACCATCTCCCGGACGGTCGCGAGCGTGCGGACCGCGAGGCTGACGACGGTCTGGCCGTCCAGCCGAGACAGCGCGGCGAGCAGGTCGCCCGACAGCTTGAACCCGGCCGCCATCAGCGCCACGTCGAACCGGCGCGCCGCCTCCGCGCCGTCCCCGGTCGCCGCGGTCGCCGGTCCTGCCGGCGCCGGTCCGGCGGGCACGGGGACGCGGCGGGCGTGCCGGACGACGAGGGACTCCAGGTCGGTCTTCATCCGGCCATCGTGGCAAACCGGGATCGTCAGGGCATTCCGTTTTCGAGCTCCCGCCGCAGCACCCCCGGCGCCTCGGCCAGGGACGGCCCGTACCAGGTGAGGTGCCGCCCGCCGACCAGCGCGAACGGCACGCCGGGGAACGCCTCGGGGCCGTCCTCGGCGGTGAAGGCGTACGGCTCGTCCGGCAGGACGACCAGGTCCGGCCGCGCCGCGTTCAGCTCCTCGACCGGGATCTTCGGGTACCGGTCGGGATGCTCGGCGTAGAGGTTCTCCACGCCGAGGCGGCGCAGCACGTCGCCGGTGAAGGTGTCCCGGCCGACGACCATCCACGGCCGCCGCCAGATCGGGATGACCGCGCGGCGCGGCGGGGAGAGCGGCTCGACCGCGGCCCAGGCGCGCTCGGCCTCGTCCAGCCAGGCGGGCGAGGGCAGCCCGCAGCCGTCCACCAGCATCGCGCGCAGCTGCGGGAACGCGTCGTCCACCGTGCGGATGTCGGTCATCCAGACCCGGATCCCGGCGGCACGCAGCAGCGCGATGTCGGGCGGGCGGTTCTCCTCGGCGTTCGCGAGCACCACGTCCGGGCGCAGCGCCTTGACCGCCTCCAGGTCGGGGTTCTTGGTGCCGCGCACGCGCGTGACCGCGAGGTCGGCGGGGTGGCTGCACCAGTCGGTCGCGCCGACCAGGACCTCCGGTGCCGTCGCCGCGACCGACTCGGTCAGCGACGGCACCAGCGAGACGACTCTCATGCCCGCGAGACTCTCACGTCCACCGCTCCCCGGCTCCGGGCGGGTCAGACGTTGCGGCGGTACTGGCCGCCGACCTCGAAGAACGCGTCGGTGATCTGCTGGAGGCTGCAGACGCGCGCCGCGTCCATCAGCACGGCGAACACGTTGTCGCCGGAGCGGGCGGCCTCCTTCAGCGCGGTGAGCGCCGCCTCCGCGTCGCCCTGGTGCGCGGCCTGGTAGGCGCGGACGCGGTCCAGCTGCGACTGCTTCTCGGCCTCGGTCGCGCGCGCCAGCTCCAGCGAGGCGCCGTGCTCGTGGTCGCCGTTCGGGTTGCGGAAGTAGTTGACGCCGACGATCGGCAGCGTCCCGTCGTGCTTGCGCTGCTCGTACAGCATCGACTCGTCCTGGATGCGGCCGCGCTGGTAGCCGGTCTCCATCGCGCCGAGCACGCCGCCGCGCTCGCTGATCCGGTCGAACTCGGCGAGCACCGCCTCCTCCACCAGGTCGGTCAGCTCGTCGATGATGAACGACCCCTGGAGGGGGTTCTCGTTCATCGCCAGGCCCCACTCCTTGTTGATGATGAGCTGGATGGCCAGGGCGCGCCGGACCGAGTCGGCGGTCGGGGTGGTGACGGCCTCGTCGTAGGCGTTGGTGTGCAGGCTGTTGCAGTTGTCGTAGATCGCGATGAGCGCCTGCAGCGTGGTGCGGATGTCGTTGAAGTGCATCTCCTGCGCGTGCAGGGACCGCCCGGACGTCTGGACGTGGTACTTCAGCTTCTGGCTGCGCTCGTTGGCGCCGTACCGCTCGCGCATGGCGACGGCCCAGATGCGGCGGGCGACGCGTCCGATGACGTTGTACTCGGGGTCCATGCCGTTGGAGAAGAAGAACGACAGGTTCGGCGCGAAGTCGTCGATGTCCATCCCGCGCGCCAGGTAGGACTCCACGTAGGTGAACCCGTTGGCCAGGGTGAACGCGAGCTGGCTGATGGGGTTCGCCCCGGCCTCGGCGATGTGGTAGCCGGAGATCGACACCGAGTAGAAGTTGCGGACGCCGTTGGCGATGAACCACTCCTGGATGTCGCCCATCATCCGCAGGCTGAACTCGGTGGAGAAGATGCAGGTGTTCTGGCCCTGGTCCTCCTTGAGGATGTCGGCCTGGACGGTCCCGCGGACGGTCGTCAGCACCCGGGCGCGGATCCCGGCGGCCTCGGCGTCCGACGGCTCGCGGCCGTGCTCCTCGCGGAACGCCTCGATCCCCTGGTCGATGGCGGTGTTGAGGAAGAACGCCAGGATCGTCGGGGCCGGGCCGTTGATGGTCATCGACACCGAGGTCGTCGGCGAGGACAGGTCGAACCCGTCGTAGAGCGCCTTCATGTCGTCCAGCGTCGCGATCGACACGCCGGACGTGCCGACCTTGCCGTACACGTCGGGACGCTCGTCGGGGTCGCGGCCGTACAGCGTCACCGAGTCGAACGCGGTGGACAGGCGCGTCGCGGGCTGGCCCTCGCTGAGGAGCTTGAACCGGCGGTTGGTGCGGAACGGGTCGCCCTCGCCGGCGAACATCCGCGCCGGGTCCTCGTTGTCGCGCTTGAACGGGAACACCCCGGCGGTGAAGGGGAACCGGCCGGGCAGGTTCTCCCGGCGCAGGAAGCGCAGCAGCTCGCCGTGGTCCTCGTAGCGCGGCAGCGCCACGCGCGGGATGCGGTTGCCCGACAGCGACTCGCGCGTCAGCGTTGTGCGGATCTCCTTGTCCCGGATGCGGACGACCTGCTCGTCCCCGGAGTAGGCCTCGACGGTCGCGGGCCACTGCGCGATGAGCTCGGCGGCCTCGGGCGCGACGGCGCGGCGCGCCTCCTCCAGCTTCGCGTCGATCTCGCCGGTGTCGGTCAGCTCGTCCCGGACGAGCTCCAGCCGCTGCGCGCGGCGGGCGGCCGCGACCTGCTTCTCGGTCTCGGCGTGGTAGCCACGGACGGTCTCGGAGATGTCCGACAGGTACCGGATGCGGTTCGGCGGGATGATCTGCGCGGCGCCGGTGGAGACCTTGGTGGTCGCCTTCGGGAGCGTGCCGTCCTCCAGCCGCAGCCCGTGCTCGCCGAGCGCGCCGGCCAGGTGCTGGTACAGGGCGGTGACGCCGTCGTCGTTGAAGGTCGCGGCGGACGTGCCGAACACCGGCATGTCCTCGGGCCTGGCCCCGAACGCCTCGCGGTTGCGGATCAGCTGGCGGGACACGTCGCGCAGCGCGTCGGCGGCGCCGCGCCGCTCGAACTTGTTGATCGCCACGACGTCCGCGAAGTCCAGCATGTCGATCTTCTCCAGCTGGGACGCGGCGCCGAACTCGGGCGTCATCACATACAGCGAGACGTCCACCAGCGGGACGACCGCGGCGTCGCCCTGCCCGATGCCCGGCGTCTCCAGGATGATCAGGTCGTACCCGGCGGCCTTCAGCGCGGCGATCATGTCGTCGGCGTGGTCGGGCAGCTCGCGCGCGCCGCGGGTGGCCAGGGACCGGAAGAACACCCGGTCGCCGTCCAGGGAGTTCATCCGGATGCGGTCGCCGAGCAGCGCGCCGCCGCCGCGCCGCCGGGTCGGGTCGACCGCGAGCACCGCGACGCGCAGCTTGTCCTGCTGGTCGACGCGCAGCCGCCGGACCAGCTCGTCGGTGAGCGAGGACTTGCCGGAGCCGCCGGTGCCGGTGATGCCGAGCACGGGGACGCTCCGGGAGGCGGCCGCCTCGCGCAGCGCGTCCACCTGGTCGTAGCGTCCGGCCTGGAGGCAGGTGAGCGCGCGGGCGAGGGCGCGCCGGTCCCCCGACAGCACCTCGTCCACCCCGGACGGCTCGGCGGCCAGGTCCACGTCGGCGTCCCGGACCAGCTCGTTGATCATGCCGGGCAGGCCGAGGCGCTGGCCGTCCTCGGGGGAGAAGATCTTCACTCCGGCGCCCGCGAGCCGGGTGATCTCGGCGGGGACGATCACTCCCCCGCCGCCGCCGAACACCCGCACGTGCTCGGCCCCGGCCTCCTTCAGGCTGCGCGCCAGGTACTCGAAGTACTCCACGTGGCCGCCCTGGTAGGAGCTGATCGCCACGCCCTGGGCGTCCTCCTCCAGCACCGCGTCCACGACCTCGCGCACCGACCGGTCGTGCCCGAGGTGCACCACCTCGGCGCCCTGCCCCTGCAGGATGCGCCGCATGATGTTGATGGCCGCGTCGTGCCCGTCGAACAGGGCGGCCGCCGTGACGAACCGCACCGGGTGCACCGGCACGTGCAGCGATCCCGACATCACAACTCCTTGGACATCCAATATTTAGAAGTTAAAATAATAACCGTGAGCGAATCGGTCAAGGGCGGCGGGGTGCCGTACGGTAGGGCCGTGACCGGCCGAAACTCCCTGGACCCGATCGCCGAGGCGCACCGCCAGTGGAGCGCGCGGTGGCCCGCCCACGCCGACCAGATGGCGGCCGTGACCTCGGTGATGCGCGCCCAGCAGCTGCTGCTGAGCCGGGTCGAGGCGGTGCTGAAGCCCTACGGCCTCACCTTCGCCGCCTACGAGGCCCTGCGCCTGCTGGCCTTCACCCGCACCGGCACCCTCCCCATGGGCAAGATGGGCGAGCGCCTGATGGTGCACGCCGCCTCGGTCACCAACGTGATCGGGCGCCTGGAGGCCCGCGGCCTGGTCGGCCGCCGCCCCTCCCCCGACGACCGCCGGGTCGTCCTCGCGACGATCACCGGCGCGGGCCGCGACCTGGCCGAGACCGCCACCGCCGCCCTGCACGACGCCGACTTCGGTCTCCCCGGACTCTCCCCCGCCCAGGCCGCCGCAATCACCGGCGCCCTGCACGCCGTCCGCGCCTCCGCCGGCGACCTCCCCCGCAACCCGCCCGCTCACGATTCCACGAGGGACGCTGCGCGGGACGAGGGCCTGCCGGGCGGGCCCGCGGAGGGCGAGGCGGTGCCGGATGTCCACGGGAGTGGCGTCCGGGCCGCAGACGAAGCGGGCTGACCCGGCTTACGGTCGGGGCATGGCCTTCGAGCTGCTCTGCGAGATCGAGCCCCCGACCCGTCCGGACCTGTCCCGCGTGCGGCACCAGATCGAGGTGCTCGGCCCGGTCGCGGGCTCCTTCCTGGTCCCCGACACCCGCGTCGGGCAGGCGACGGTGTCCAGCCTGACCGTCGCGCACGAGGTCGCCGCGCTCGGCGCGGCGCCGGTGGCCTGCCTGAACTCCCGCGACCGCAACCTGGTGGGGCTGCGCCGCGACCTGCTGACGGCGGCGACCTACGGCGTGCGGCGGCTGCTGTTCGTCTACGGCGACCGGCCGAGCGCGGGCGGGCGCGCCGGGGACCTGACCGTCCGGACGATGATCGACGAGGCGCGCGCCTTCGAGGACGCGCCGCCGTTCGAGGTCGGCGTCACCACCGGGCTGCGCCCCGTCCCGGCGTGGAAGCGCGCCGCCGACTTCGTCCTGACGCAGGTCACCTACGCGACGGACGACCTGATGCGCTGGCGCGACACCGCCGCCCTGGACGGTCCGGTCTACGCGGGCGTGCTGGTGCTGGCCAGCGGCCGGATGGCGCGCCGGGTCACCGCTGCCATGCCCGACATCGCGATCCCGGACGACCTGGTGGACGCGGTCGACCGCGACCCCGACGCGGGTGTGGACGCCGCGTGCGCGCAGATCGAGGCGATCAGGGCCTCGGGCGCGTTCGACGGCGTCCACCTGGTGCCGGTGTCGCGGTACGCCGACGTGGCAGCGCGGCTCGGAGCCCGCGGGTTCAGCCGCTCCAGCGGTCGCCGGTAAGCGTGGTCAGGCTGTCCAGCGGTCGCCGGTGAGGCGCTCGTAGACCTCGACGTAGCGGGCGCGGGTGGCCTCGACGATGTCCTCGGGGATCTCGGGGCCGGGCGGGGTGCGGTCCCAGTCGACGGTGGCCGACCAGTCGCGGACGAACTGCTTGTCCAGCGAGTTCTGGGTGCGTCCGGGCGCGTACTCGTCGGCGGGCCAGAACCGGGACGAGTCGGGCGTCAGCACCTCGTCGCCGAGCACCAGCGTGCCGTCGGCGGCGCGGCCGAACTCCAGCTTGGTGTCGGCGATGATGATCCCGCGGTCCAGGGCGAGCGCGGCGCCGCGCCGGTAGACCTCCAGCGTGGTCTCGCGGAGCCGCGCGGCGGTGTCGGCGCCGATCTGCGCGGCCATCTCGTCATAGGTGATGAACTCGTCGTGGCCTTCGGTCGCCTTGGTCGTCGGTGTGAAGATCGGCTCGGGCAGGCGGTCGGACTCGACCAGCCCGGGCGGCAGCTCGACGCCGGAGACCCGGCCGTCCTTCTGGTACTGCTTGAGTCCGAGCCCGGTGAGGTAGCCGCGCGCGATCCACTCCACCGGCAGCATCGTGAGCCGCTGCACGCGCAGCGCCCGCCCGGCGAACTCGGCGGGCACGTCGGTCGCCGAGATCACGTGGTTGGGGACGACGTCCGCGAGCTGCTCGAACCACCACAGCGACAGCCGCGTGAGGATCTTCCCCTTGTCGGGCACCTCGGTCGGCAGCACCACGTCGTACACGCTCACCCGGTCGGTGGCGACCAGGACCAGGTCGTCCCCGTCGGCGTAGACGTCGCGGACCTTGCCCGAGTGGATCAGTTCCATGCGGATCGTTGCCCTCAGCTCTCGTTTCCCCAGGTCGTCCGACCAGGAGTGTAACGGGACGCCCCGGCCCCGGGCGGCCGGGGCCCGGAGGCGAGGCCGGGGGCCGGGGCGTCCGCTGCGGTCAGCCGCGCATGGCTGCGGTCAGCCGCGGCGGGAGTTCTTCGGCAGGGTGTCGGTCCACTCGGCGACGATGGTCATGTAGTGGCCCTTCTCCATCGTCATGAAGCCGCCCTGGTAGTCGACGTACTCGGACGAGTTGATCATCCGGCCGGTCGTCGGGTCGAGCACCACGTCCTGCGTGCCGCCGTCCGGCCCCGGCATCGGAAGCCGCAGGCCCTGCCCGCCGCGCACCGGGCCGAGGCTCTTCACCTCGGACGCGGCCGCCAGCGCGCGGAACGCCGCGGCGCGGACCTTCGCGGTGACCGGCGCCTGCGTGGACAGGACGAACAGGTCGTCCAGGACCTGGATCCGCCGGTCCTTGGCGTTCAGCTCGCCCGCGCTGGTGCGGATGTGCGCGTCCTTGACGAGGGTCGTCAGCCGCTTGACCAGCGCGTCCGGATCGGACGGCAGCGCGCGGACCTCCTCGAAGCTGAGCACCGGCCCGCCGATGCGGAACCCGCGCTCGCCGAAGCGGTCGAGCCACGGCTTGTAGTCGGTCTTGGCGCCGCTGGAGTAGTGCCGTCCGTCGTGCAGGAACCAGCGGTCGTAGGACTGGTCCGGAACGATCTTGCCCTGCGCGTCCTTCTCCAGCATGGCCAGGTGCCAGTACTTGCCGATGCGCTCCGGCTCGCGCGCGGCGCTCTCGGCCGCGACCAGGAACACCTGGCGGGTGCTCATCGCGGTCGCGGCGGGGCTCGCGCCCGCGCGCGGCCCGGTCCCGTGCGTGGTCGCCGTGCCGGACGAGCCGGCCAGCAGCGCGACGGCCACCCCTGCGGCGGCGACGCCGGTCAGGCCGGTGCCGCCGAGCGCCCACAGTATGCGGCGGCGGCCGTGGGACGCGGTGGTACCGCCGCCCCGCATGGCGTTCTGGAGCTGGTGGCGGCGGCGGTCCACCACGTCGGACGAGGGGTCGTCCTTGGCCAGGGTGTCGGCTATGGCCAGCAGGTCGTCATCCATGGAACTTCTCCTTGTCGAGGGCCTTGCCGAGCTTGCGGCGGGCGCGGCTCAGGCGGGAGCCGACGGTGCCGTAGGAGATGCCGAGCGCCTCGGCGATCTCGTCGTGGCCGAGCTGGGCCAGCGCCAGCAGCAGCAGGACGTCCCGCTCGCCCTGGTTGAGGGAGGCGAGCGCGCTGGCCAGCTCGGGCCGCATCCGGCGGGCGGCCACGGCGGTCAGCACGCCGTTCTCGTGGCTGCCCTCCGCCGGTTGCGCGCCGCTGCGCGACAGGGCCCTGTAGTGCCGGGCCTCTTGGCGGCGGTGCCGGGCGATGAGGTTGGTGGCGATGCCGAACAGCCAAGGGCGCAGGCCGCCGCGTTCGGGGTCGAAGCGGTCGCGGGTGGCGAACGCCGTGCAGAACGTCTCGGCGGCGATGTCCTCGCCCGCCTGCGTGTCGAGCCGTCCGGCCGCGTAGCGGTACACGTCGCGGAAGTACCGGTCGTACACGAGGGTGAACAGGTCGGGATCGCGGCGGATCGCCGCCGCCAGCCGCGCGTCGTCCATCCCGCCGGCCGGCTCGCCGTCCCGGGCGCCGCCGCCCGGCCCGCCGGCCGGGTGGGCGGCGGGCCCGCCGGCATGTCGCGCACGGCCGGACGCCAGGTCGGCGGTCACGCGATCAGATCCATCATGGGCGTCTCCGCGGAGGGTTTCGGTTGATCGGACACCCATGCTTCACCGATCGCGCCGATCGCTTTCCCGGTGCGGGCGGGACGGGAGTGGCGGGTACCGGTTCGGGCCATAACGGGATGGGTATAGCTGGAGGAGAAAAGGGTTGAGCTCCTCCCCTGACATGCCGTCCGCCCGCCTTCATAGAGTCTGCGATGTATCCACCCGTTTGACGCTGTTCTGCGTGTGGCCGTCCGGCACATCGGCGTGCCGGGCGGACGGGGACGAAGGAGGACAGGCGATGGGCGAACCGGCGAGCGGCCGTCCGGACGGTGAAGCCCTCACCTACGGCGGCTACCTGGCGCTGGACCGGCTGCTGGACTGCCAGGAGCCGCGCACCCGCGCGCACGACGAGCTGCTGTTCGTGATCATCCACCAGGTGTACGAGCTGTGGTTCAAGCAGATCCTGCACGAGGCGGACCTGCTGCAGCGGCGGCTGGAGGACGGCGACAGCGCCGGTGCGCTCGGCACCGCGCGCCGGATCGCCAAGATCCTCAAGACCGTGGTCGGGCAGCTGGACGTGCTGGAGACCATGACCCCGCGCCAGTTCGCCTCCTTCCGCGACGCGCTCGGCACCTCCAGCGGGTTCCAGTCGGCGCAGTTCCGGCAGATCGAGGCGGTGCTCGGCCGCCGCACCTTCCCCGCGTCCGACCTGCGCGACGACGAGGGCCTGAAGGCCGCGGTCGCGCGCCGCTCGCTGATGGACTCGCTGATGCGCTACCTGTCCGCGCACGGCTACCCCGTCCCGGACGCGGCGCTGCGGCGCGACCCGTCGGCGCCGTGGCGGTCCGACCCGGGCGTCCAGGAGGCGCTGCTGAAGGTGTACGCCGACGACGGCGGCCCCGCCGCCGAGGTGTGCGAGGCGCTCGTGGACATCGACGAGGGCGTCCAGGAGTGGCGGTACCGGCACGTGAAGATGGTCGAGCGGACGATCGGCGCCAAGCTCGGCACCGGCGGCTCGGCCGGGGCCGACTACCTGCGCTCCACCCTGTTCGTCCCGGCCTTCCCGGACCTGTGGGAGGTCCGCTCGCGCATCGACGAGACCGTCACCACCGAACCGTCCGCCGCCACGGAGCGAAGCGCCGCCACCGAAACGCCCGCCGCCACAGAAGCGTCCGCCGACACCGGGCGGAGCGCCGATACCGGAACGTCCGCCGACACTGGGCGGAGCGCCGCCAACGGAACGTCCGCCGGTAGCGAGGGGAGCGGCGACGATGCCGAGTGAGACGTCCGGGGTGGCCCCGCAGGGGGAGGCGCGGCGCGTCGCCGTGGTCGGCGCGGGCCTGGCGGGCGCGCTGCTGGCGACCCTGCTGGGACGCCGCGGCATCGCGGTGACGGTGTACGAGCGGCGTCCGGACCCGCGCGTGGCGGGGGCCGAGCGCGGCCGGTCGATCAACCTGGCGATCTCCGCGCGCGGGCTGGCCGCGCTGGAGCAGGTCGGGCTGCGCGAGTCCGCGCTCGCGCGGGCGCTGCCGATGCACGGCCGGATGGTGCACCCTCGCGGCGGCGCGACCAACTTCCAGTCCTACAGCGCCGACGGCACGCGCGCGATCAACTCGATCAGCCGCGCCGAGCTGAACGCCGCGCTGCTGGACACCGCCGAGGCGACGCCCGGCGTGACGCTGCGGTTCGAGCACAAGGTCAGCGGTGTGGACACCGCGTCCGGCAAGCTCACCCTGGACGGTCCGGACGGCACGGTCACCGAGTCCGCCGACGTCGTCTTCGCCGGGGACGGCGCCTACAGCGCGGTCCGGCGCGGCGTCCGGCCGGGCGGCGCGTTCGACGTCGACACCGACTTCCTGGAGCACGGGTACAAGGAGCTGACGATCCCGCCGCGCGGCGGCGACTTCGCGCTCGACCCCGACGCGCTGCACATCTGGCCGCGCGGCACCGCCATGATGATCGCGCTGCCGAACCTGGACCGGTCGTTCACCTGCACGCTGTTCTGGCCCAAGGACGACTTCGACGCGCTGTCCACCCCCGAGGCGGTCACCGCGCACTTCCGGCGGCACTACCCCGACGTCGCCGACCTGATGCCGGACCTCGCCGACGACTTCGCGCAGAACCCGGTCGGGTCGCTGGTCACCGTCCGGGCGTGGCCGTGGGTGCGGACCGGCGAGGGCGCCTCGGTGGCGCTGCTCGGCGACGCCGCGCACGCGATCGTCCCGTTCTTCGGGCAGGGCGCCAACTGCGCGTTCGAGGACTGCATCGAGATCGACCGCTGCCTGGACGAGACGGGCGGCGACTGG
Organism: Actinomadura rupiterrae; assembly: GCF_024172125.1. Lineage (GTDB taxonomy): Bacteria > Actinomycetota > Actinomycetes > Streptosporangiales > Streptosporangiaceae > Spirillospora > Spirillospora rupiterrae. Next base: position 355,900 of record NZ_JAMZEA010000010.1, on the reverse strand, counting down.
CCCGCCGCGCTGGCGCTGTACCAGGAGCGCCGCAAGGCCAACACCGACGCGATCGCCGAGATGGCGCTGGAGAACTTCGTGGAGATGCGCGACAAGGTCGCGTCCCCGGTCTTCCGCGCCAAGCAGGCCGCCGTGCACGCCCTGGAACGGCGCCTCGCCGGACGCTACGTCTCCCGCTACGAACTCGTGTCGTTCTCGACGCTCCCCTACGCGGAGATCCCGGCCCGGATCAGGAAGCAGAACCTCGCCGTCGCCGGGGCGGCCGCCGGGGCCACGGTCCTGACCGCCGCCGCCGTCCGCCTGCTCCGCGCCCGCTCACGACGTCGCCGCTAGCGTCCTGCGACGTCTCGCAACCGCTGAGACGTCGCACAGCCGCGGGAACGTTGCCCGAACGCTGTGACATCGCGTCCGACGCGGGTCAGACGCGCGTCCGACGCGGGTCACGTCGCCGCTGAGGCGCGTTTGCGTTCCTTGGCGGGCGTCCGGGTGCCGCTGGGGACGATCTCGACGGTGATCTGCTTCATCAAGGGCTGGTCGCTCTGCCGGCTGTAGTCGTCGATCGGGCACAGGACGTTCAGCTCCGGCATGTAGCCGGTCGCGCAGCCGCGCGGGATGTCGTAGGCGACCGCGCGGTAGCCGTAGACCGAGCGCTCCGAGCCGTCCTTGGCGAAGGAGGTGAGGTCGATCAGGTCGAACTCCTTCAGGCCCCGGTCGGCCATGTCGGCGGGGTTCATGAACACCAGCGTGCGCAGGTTGCGGACGCCGCGGTACCGGTCCTCGTCGGAGTAGATCGTGGTGTTCCACTGGTCGTGGGAGCGGACGGTGCTGAGCATGAGCCGTCCCTCGCCGGGCGTGACGTCGCCGAGGTCCGCGGTGTTGAACTCGGCCTTGCCCGACGGGGTCTCGAACACCCGCTCGCGTGCGGCCTGGCGCAGCCGGAACCCCATCGGCTGCCGGACGCGCCGGTTGAAGTCCTCGAACCCTTCGAGGCACCTGGCCATGACGTCCCGGATCCGGTCGTAGTCCTCGGCGTAGGACTCGTACGGGGTCGTGCTGCCGGGCAGGGTCGCGCGGGCCATCCCGGCGAGGATCGCGATCTCCGAGCGCAGGTGCGGGGACGCCGGGCGCTTCATACCGCGCGACAGGTGCACCATGCTCATCGAGTCCTCGACGGTCAGGCCCTGGACCTCGCCGTCCGCGCGCCGGTCCTGCTCGCTGCGGGTGAGCGCGGGCAGGATCAGCGACTTCCTCCCGTGCACGATGTCGCTGCGGTTCAGCTTGGTCGAGACGTGCACGGTCAGGTCGCAGCGGCGCAGCGCCTCGAAGGTGTAGGCGGTGTCGGGGCAGGCCAGCGCGAAGTTGCCGGCCAGCGACACGAACACCTTCACCTTGCCCTCGTGCATCGCCTTGACGGTGTGCACGACGTCCAGGCCGGGCTCGCGCGGCGAGGTGAAGTCGTAGATCTCGTCCATCCGGTCGCAGAGGAACTCCGGCGCCCTGTGGTTGATGCCGCAGGTGCGGTTGCCCTGGACGTTGCTGTGCCCGCGCACCGGGCACGCGCCCGCGCCCTCGGTGCCGAGGTTGCCGCGCAGCAGCAGCACGTTGGCGATCTCGCGGATGGTGTCGACGGCGTGGTCGTGCTGGGTGATGCCGAGGCACCAGGCGATGATCGTCCGGTCCGAGCGCAGGTAGACGTCGGCCACCTCGCGGATCCGCGCCTCCCGGACGCCCGAGACCCGCTCCAGCTCGGCCCACGAGGTGCCCCGGACCAGCGCGGCGTAGTCGTCGAAGCCGCTGGTGTGCCGGTCGAGGAAGTCGCGGTCGATCGCGCGCGGCTCGGTCTCGGCCCTCTCCAGGACGGCCTTGGCGACACCGCGCAGCAGCGCCATGTCGCCGCCGATCCGCACCTGGACGTCCATCGTCCCGGTCGGGGTCGACTTGTTCAGGCCCATCGCGAGGAAGTCGTGCGGGACGATCGTCCGCCGCGCCGCGCCCTCGACCAGCGGGTTCACGTGGACGAGGGCGGCGCCGCGCCGGTAGGCCTTGGCGAGCGCGGTCAGCATCCGCGGCGCGTTGGACGCGGCGTTGTTGCCGAGCAGGATGATCGCGTCGGCCATGTCCCAGTCGTCGAGGTCGACGGTGCCCTTCGGCGTCCCGAGGGACGGGGTGAGCGCCTTCCCGCTGGCCTCGTGGCACATGTTCGAGCAGTCCGGGAGGTTGTTGGTGCCGAACTCGCGCACCCACAGCTGGTACAGGAACGAGCCCTCGTTGCTGAGCCGCCCGGAGGTGTAGAACGCGGCGAGGTCCGGATCGTCCAGGCCGCGGAGGGTCTGCCCGACCAGCTGGAACGCCTTCTCCCACGAGATCGGCACGTACTTGTCGGACGCCTCGTCGTACACCATCGGCTCGGTCAGCCGCCCGGCCTCTTCCAGGGCGTAGTCGCTCCAGGTCGCCAGCTCGGACACGGTGTGCGCGGCGAAGAACGCCCGGTCGGCCCGCTTGTGGGTCATCTCCCACGCGATGTGCTTGATGCCGTTCTCGCAGACGTCCAGCTTGAGGCCGTCGCGCGCGTCCGGCCAGGCGCAGCCCGGGCAGTCGAACCCGCCGTTCTCGTGGTTCATCGTCAGCAGCGCGCGGGGCAGCTCGACCACCTCGCGCGACCCGGCGAGGATCTCACCGACCTCCTTGGCCGCGCCCCACCCGGCCGTCGGATGCCGGTACTTCACGCGGGACGGCGGCCCGGCGCCGCCCGGTCCGAGGCCGAGCGCCGGGGAACCGGGCGCCCCCTGGCTCCTGATCTTCTCCTGGTCGCCGCCTTGCACGGGCGCCGCCCCCTCTCGTCTGTCCGTGTCGTTGCTCGGTGTCTCCCGCTGCGGCCGGATCATGCGACGCGGCTCGCGGGACGGTCGTATGGGACGGGTCTCATGGTGGGGTCGTATGGGACGGGTCTCATGGCGGGCTCATGCGACGGGGTTCAGGCGGCGGACGATCGGCTTGGCGCCCTGGCCGAACAGGTCGAACAGGCTGAGCACGAGTGCCGCCAGGACGAACCCGAACACCACCAGCAGGCCGTGCCGGAACGCGACCGCCCAATCCCCTTTGCTGTTCGCGACCGACGCGAAGAACACCGCGCCGACGCAGGCGATGCCGACCGCCGTCCCGACCCGCTGGCCGGTCTGCAGCACGCCCGCCGCGCTGCCGCCCTGCTGGAACGGCACCTCCGACAGCGTGATGGTCTGGTTCGGCGAGATCACCAGGCCGCTGCCGATACCCGCGACCAGCAGCGGCAGGACCGTCCACCAGGCCACGCCCTTGTCCGGATGCACCTCCACCGCCAGCCAGGTCAGCAGCAGCCCGACCACCACCAGCGCCAGGCCGACGCAGACCAGCGGACGTCCGAGCCGTCCGACCAGGCGGCCGCCGACCGCCGCGGAGACCCCCGACCCGAGCGCGAACGGCGTGATCGCCAAGCCCGCCGACAGCGGGCTGTAGTGCAGGCCGTTCTGCAGGTACAGGGTGAAGATGAAGAAGATCGAGGTGAACCCGGCGAAGTACAGCAGCGCGATCCCCGAGCCCAGCGAGTAGGAGCGCAGCCGGAACAGGCCCAGGTCCACCATCGGCGCGCCGGTGTGCCGCTCCCACGCCACGAACACCACCAGCAGCACCAGCCCGGCCACGACCAGCAGCCACTTGGCGTCGCCCTTCCACGTCCGCTCCTGGAGGAACGGCAGCATGATCGCGATGACCGCCGCGCCGAGCAGCACCACCCCGACCGGGTCCAGGCCCTGGCTCTTGCCGTACACCGGATCGGGCAGCAGCCGCCGCGCGAGCACCAGCGCGACGAGGCCGATCGGGATGTTGATCAGGAAGATCCAGCGCCAGCCGGAGCCCTCCCCGGCGATCTGGATCAGGATGCCGCCGAGCACCGGCCCGACCGCCGTCGCGATGCCGATCACCGCCCCCAGCGCGCCGAACGCCCGTCCCCGGTCCGCGCCCTGGAACAGCTGCTGGATCAGCCCGGCGACCTGCGGGGTCAGCACACCGCCCGCCATCCCCTGGACGAGCCGCGCCACCACCAGCCACAGCAGCGTCGGCGCGAGCCCGCACGCCGCGCTGGCCAGCGTGAACAGCGCCAGCCCGAACATGAACGTCGCCCGGCGGCTGCGAGCGTCCCCGATCCGTCCCGCCGCGACCAGCACCAGCCCGAAGGTCAGCGCGTACCCCGACAGGATCCACTGCAGCCCGCCCTCGGAGGCGTGCAGCGACGTCCGGATCGACGGCAGCGCCACGTTGACGATGCTGACGTCCAGCAGCGTCATGAACGCCGCCACCAGGCACACCGAGAGGGCCCGCCACGGGTGGACGCACGCGTGGGGCGACGCCGACTCGGTACTCACCCGACGAGACGTTCACCGCTCGGGAACCGGGCAAACCCGCCACGCAGAGCCCCCGACCATTCCAGTGCGCCCCCTTGCCCCCCGCTTTAGCCCACCCCGCTCCACGGCCGAGCGGGGACGTGCGCCGAGCGCGAAGCTGCGGACGGGCGCGAAGCTGCGGGCGGGCGCGAAGCTGCGGGCGGGCGCGAAGCTGCGGGCGGGCACGGGAGCTGCGGGCGGGCACGGGAGCTGCGGGCGGGCGCGGGAGCTGCGGGCGGGCGCGGGTGGCTAGGCTTGGAACGTGACCGAAACCCACCCCGGCGGGCCGGCGGACGACGAACTCATCTGCTCGGCCAAGGGCTGCCGGGCCCCCGCCGCCTGGGCGCTGCGCTGGAACAACCCGAAGATCCACACTCCGGAGCGGCGCAAGGTCTGGCTGGCCTGCGACGACCACCGCGCTCAGCTCTCGGAGTTCCTGAACCGCCGCGACTTCCTCCGCGACGTCATCCCGGTCACCGACCTCACCCCCGCCGACGGCTGACCAGGCCGGTGCCAGGTTCGGGCGTCAGGGCTGGGCGTCGCCCTTCCAGGACTCGGCCATCTCGCTGACGCGGGCGGCGGCGTCCCGGGCGGCGGCGCCGCGTCCGACCGCGAGGCCGATCAGGTAGGCGGTCAGCGGCGCGGCGGGCCGGGCCACCCCGTGAGCGACGTCGCGGGCCAGGTCCAGGACCAGGTCGCGGTCCATGTCGGAGCGGTCGATGCCCAGTTCCAGGCACACCGCGTCGATCCAGTCCTCCAGCACCGTCATCTCCCCCTTAGCCGGCTGCCGCAACCGATCGTACGGCCCGGAGGCGGCGCGGTCGGCGGCGGCCAGCGTCTCCGGGGTGTCGCAGTCCGCCCACGGCGGCCACTCCCCCGCGTCCCGCGCCGCCACTCCGGCCGGACGCAGTTGCCGCAGCACCCCGCGCAGCCGCGTCCCCTCGTACGCGTCAAGGGCGTGGCGGAGCGCGTCCGTCCGCCACACGCCGGTCAGCCATTGGACGCGGCCGTCGTCGTCCACGAACACCGCGCCCTCGGCGCCGCGCCGCGCGGCCGCTCCCACCAGCGCCGCGACATGCTCGGGCGCCAGGAACGGCAGGTCGGCGGCGAGCAGGACCGTCCAGGGAGCGGCGACCTCGGCGACCCCCGCGCGCAGAGCCGGGACAGGCCCGGCGCCGGGCGGGTCCTCCCGGACGTAGCGGGCCTGCGGGAGGGCGGGATGCCTCGGGCCGACGATCACCAGCCGTCCTGCCGCCTCGACTGCGCGGGCCGTCCGGACGATCAGCGGCGTACCGCCGACCGTCAACGCCGGCTTGTTCGCACCGCCGAGCCGCCGCGCCAGCCCGCCCGCCAGCAGCACCGCGTCGAAGTCGGGCGTGGGCTCCCTTGCCATGCGCGCGGGCGTCAATCGTTGTGCGTGCTGGTGCCGGTCTCGCGCTCGTAGGCGCTGAGGTTCTGCTCCAGCGCGCGCATCAGCTCCCACACCTGCCCCGGCGGGATCCGGACACGGGCGACGACGCGCGCGGGCACGTGCACGTACCGCTCGCCGGTCGCCCGGTCCTCGGCGACCTCGGGCGGCCGTACCTCGGTCGCGAAGTCCAGCACGAAGCTGTCGCGGGCCCGCCAGACCGAGGCGAACCCGGCGAACGCCCCCACCTCGGCCTCCGGAGGGACGGTGATCTCGACACGGGTGTCCAGCGGCTCGTCCGTCACCCCGCCATCGTCGCACGTCGCACGGACCCCCGCCGTCCCCCGCGCCGCCGCCCGCGGCCGACGCACTTGGGCGCGGCGCACGGGCCCGACGGATCTGAGGCACCGTTGACGGACGTGGAACGCGCGATCCGACGCGTCTCAACCGCCGTTGGCGGGCAGGGGCGCACAGGTTCGACGGCTCTCAGCCGCTGGGGCGGACGTGGGGCGCCCGGGTTCGGCGGGTCTCAGCCGCCGATGGCGGACATGGGGCGGGTGGGCTGGAGGAACGTCGGGTCGTCGATGCCGTGGCCGGCGCGCTTGCGGGCGACCGCCGCGCTCCACCGATCGGCGAGGTCGTCGTCGGTGGCGCCGGCGCGCATGGCGTCGCGCAGGTTGGACTCCTCGGTGGCGAACAGGCAGTTGCGGACCTGGCCGTCGGCTGTGAGCCGGACGCGGTCGCAGGCGCCGCAGAACGGGCGCGTCACCGAGCCGATCACGCCGACCGTCTCGGGGCCGCCGTCCAGCAGGAACGATTCGGCCGGGGCGCTGCCGCGCTCGGCGGAGCCGGCCGGGGTGAGCGCGAACGCCTCGCCGAGGCGGGCGAGGATCTCGTCCGCGGTGATCATGTCGTCGCGGTTCCAGCCGTGCTGGGCGTCCAGCGGCATCTGCTCGATGAACCGCAGCCGGTAGCCCTGCTCCAGGCACCAGCGCAGCAGCGGGACGGCCTCGTGGTCGTTCACCCCGCGCATCAGCACCGCGTTCACCTTCACCGGCAGCAGGCCCGCGTCCCGCGCGGCGGCCAGGCCCGCCAGGACGTCCGGGAGCCGGTCGCGGTGCGCGAGGCGCCTGAACGTCTCGCGGTCGAGGGTGTCGAGCGACACGTTCACCCGGTCGAGGCCCGCGTCCGCCAGCGGCGCCGCCAGGCGGGCCAGGCCGATCGCGTTGGTGGTCAGCGACACGCGCGGGCGCGGCGACAGCTCCACCGTCCGGCGCACCAGGTCCGGCAGGCCCCGGCGCAGCAGCGGCTCGCCGCCGGTGTACCGGACCTCGGTGACGCCGAGCCGCTCCACCCCGATCCGGACGAGCCGGACGACCTCGTCGTCGGTCAGCAGCTCGGGCTTGGGCAGCCACTCCAGCCCCTCGGCCGGCATGCAGTACGAGCACCGCAGGTTGCACCGGTCGGTGAGGGAGACCCGCAGGTCCGTCGCGGTCCGACCGAAGCTGTCGACCAGCACGGGCGCCCCTTCCTGCCGTTCGGAACCCTGACGTCCGGTTCCTGCCGTTCGGAACTCTGACGGTCCAGCCTATTGCCCGGGTTGACGATCCGGCGCACCGCGGGAGACGGTATCGGCGCGATCCGTGCCCGCCGCGTTCGGAGGTTCCTCCAAACGCCCCGCCACCTGGAGGTCCCATGCCCGCCGCCCGCCAGTGGGAGTTCGCCGGTCGCAACGGCGCGGTCACCGCCCGGATCTGGCCGCACGACGCGCCGCGCTACGTCGCCGTCCTGGTGCACGGCTACGGTGAGCACCTGGGCCGCTACGAGCACGTGGCGGAGTTCCTGCACCGGCACGGCGCGCTGGTCTGCGGCCCCGACCACGCCGGGCACGGCCTGTCGGCGGGCGAGCGCGTCCTCATCGACGACGTGGACGACCTGGTCGCCGACCTGCACACCGTCGTCGAGTCCGCCCGCGAGGACCTGCCCGGGCTCCCGGTGGTCATGATCGGGCACTCGATGGGCGGGCTCATCGCCACCCGCTACGCCCAGCTGCACGGCGCCGGACTGGCCGCGCTGGTGCTGTCCGGGCCCGTCCTCGGCCGGTGGGACGCGCTGTCGGCGCTGCTGGAGCTGCCCGAAATCCCCGACATCCCGATCGACCCGGCCACGCTGTCCCGCGACCCCGAGGTCGGGAAGGCCTACGCCGCCGACCCGCTCGTCTGGCACGGGCCGTTCAGGCGCCGCACCGTCGAGGCCCTCGACGCGTCGATCAGGGCCGTGAACGCGGACGGCTCCCTCGGCGACCTGCCCGTCCTGTGGCTGCACGGCGAGGACGACCGGCTCGTCCCGCTATCGGGCACCCGCCTCGGCATCGAGGCGATCCGCGGGCCCGGTCTCACCTCGAAGGTCTACCCGTCCGCCCGCCACGAGATCTTCAACGAGACCAACCGCGACGAGGTCCTCACCGACGTCACCGCAGCCATCGACGCCACACTCGCAACCACGCCCCCTCGCTGAACGCCCCCAGCGGCCCGGCACCGCATTCGCGCGGCGGACGGCGCTTGACCCTCACACCGTGTCAGGCGCTGATCTGGAGACACCATGTTCACCATCGGAGAGTTCGCCCGGCACGGGCGCGTGTCGGTCCGGATGCTGCGGCACTACGACGCCCTCGGCCTCCTGCACCCCGCGCACGTCGACGCGGCCAGCGGCTACCGGTACTACACCGCCGCCCAGCTCGCCCGCCTCAACCGCGTCATCGCGCTCAAGGACCTCGGATTCACCCTCCAGCAGGTCCGGGAGATCCTCGACGACAAGGTCACCACCGAGGAGCTGCGCGCCATGCTCCGGCTCCGCCGCGCCGAGCTCGAAGCGGCCATGACCGCCGCCGCGGCCCGGCTCGTCCAGGTCGAGGCGAGACTCCGGTCGATCGAAAGGGAGGGCCAGATGCCCAGCGAAGACGTCGTGGTCAGGAACCTGCCGCCCGTCCGCGTCGCCGAGGTCTCCGGCGTCGCCACCGGATTCGACAACATCGGGCCGGTCATCCAACCGCTCTACGGCGAACTGTTCCAGCTCCTGGAGAAGGCGGGCATCGCTCCGTCCGGACCCGGCATCGCCTACTACGAGGACGCGCCCGACGGCGGCGTCCTCGTCCACGCCTGCGTCCAGGTCGACGCCCCGCTCCACGACGACGACCGCCTCCGCGTCCTGGACCTGCCGGCCGTCGAGCAGGCCGCGACGATCATGCACCACGGCGCGCCCGCCGCCGCCCTGCCGACGATCCAGGCCCTCGGACGCTGGATCGACGCCAACGGCTACCGCTCGACCGGCTACCCCCGCGAAGTCAACCTCGAATGCCCCGAGAACCAGGACGACTGGGTCACCGAGCTCCAGGAACCCGTCGTCCTGGCCACGGGCGTCACCGCTTGAGCCGATCCGCCCGATCCCATACCAGCGGGCGCAGCACGTCCGGGTGGACCGGGGCTTCCAGGCCGTCGAGCACGTCCGCGCGGGCACGCCGCGCCACCGACACATCGCGCCGGAAGTCCCGGAACACCTGGACCTCACCGGACGCGTAGAAGCACATCCCCTCACCCAGATACGAATGGTCCGTCCCGTACTTGTTGTGCGGATTGAGCATCCCCGACAGGACCGCCCACTCGCGCATCTCATGCGGTGTGTGCACCCGGAGTACGACCAGGCCGTTCAGGTTCTCCACACGGCCGCGGAGCGGATCGTCCCTGTCCTCGTGCTCCCTGAACCACGCGCGCGGAGCGGTCAACGCCTCGTCCAGGCCATGCGTCCGCCACCGGACCGTCCCCTCCGGCGCGGACGACAGCGGAAGGCGCGCCTTCAACGCCCGCGCATGCCGACCCGTGAACGGCGTGTCCCACGCTGGCACCAGCACGATCGGATCCGCCGGGTCCCCGTCGAACGGCGTGGTCGTGACGAACTCGCGATCGATCACCACGATCGTCCCCGGCCGCGACTGGTACGACAGCCCCCAGAGCAGCCGGGCCAGCACCCGCGCGCCGTGCTGGTCCGACAGCACATGCCACGTCCGGTGGTACAGGTTCGTGCTGAACCGAACCGCCGTCCCCGGCCGCAGCGAGATGACCGTGTGAGGACGGCCCGCAAGACCCACCGAACGGCGATGCACCTTCATGCCGTCCGCCGCGGCCCGCGCCGTACCGGGCCGCTGCCTCTTCCGAGCCGTCCTCACCCTCACCCCTTGATGCAGATCAGCTGGCGCAGGTGCGCCACGACCTCGACCAGATCGGTCTGCTGCTGCATGACCGTCTCCAGGTCCTTGTACGCACCCGGGATCTCATCGAGCACGCCCCCGTCCTTGCGGCACTCGACACCCCTGGTCTGCTCCTCCAGGTCCGCCACCGTGAACGTCTTGCGCGCCTTGTTCCGGCTCATCCTCCGCCCCGCGCCATGCGACGCCGAGTTGAAGGCGAGCGCGTTCCCCAGGCCGCGCACGATGTAGGTCCCGGTCGCCATCGAGCCCGGGATGATGCCCAGGTCGCCCGACCCGGCGCGGATCGCGCCCTTCCGGGTGACCAGCAGCTCGACGCCGTCGTAGGTCTCCTCCGCCACGTAGTTGTGGTGGCAGGAGATGACCTCGCCCCACTGGCAGCGCTTCTCGCCGAACCGCTGCGTGATCACGTTCTGCGCGAGCGCCATCATGACCGCGCGGTTGCGCCGCGCGTACTCCTGCGCCCAGAACAGATCGTGCCGGTAGGCCTCCATCTGCTCGGTCCCAGCAAGGAAAACCGCAAGGTCGGGGTCGGGCAGATCCTGGTTATGCGGAAGCTTCCGAGCAGCCTCTACATGCCGCTCAGCCAGCTCCTTCCCGATATTCCGAGACCCAGAATGCAGAACAATCCAGACGTTCCCCTCGTCGTCGGAACACAGTTCCCAAAAATGATTCCCGGACCCGAGCGTGGCAATTTGGACACTCGCCCTTCCGCGACGGTTCTGCACACCCGGATGCAGCGATTCGAATTCCTTCCAGAACTCGTACCAGCCGCGCATCTTCAGGCCGGGGACGCCGGACGGGTCCACCGCCTCCTTGTGAACTCCACGGCCGACCGGAATGGCCGCCTCGACACGGCGCCGGAGCCCCGATAGATCGTCCGGCAGATCCTCGACGGTCAGCGACGACTTCACCGCCGTCATCCCGCAGCCGATGTCCACTCCGACGGCGGCCGGAGACACGGCATTGCGCATGGCGATGACCGAACCGACGGTCGCGCCCTTGCCGTAGTGCACGTCCGGCATGACGGCCAGACCCTCCACCCACGGCAGACGCGAAACATTCTGCAGCTGCTGCAGCGCGACGTCCTCAACGGTGGACGGGTCGGTCCACATGCGGATGGGGACGCGCCCGCCCTTCAGCTCCCGATACGGCACGTCGTGCCCCTTCCGAACTCGATAGTGATGCGAACCGGGAACTATGACGCCAGACCACCGCAATCCGGTTCAACTCATTTTCGGTGCCGTCGACCACGACACATCTTCGTTACCAGCAGTCACAAGACATGCACTCAAAGTTATGAGATTTTCAGCTTTTCAACTCAAGGATGCGTATAGTATTCAGCCCGGCGAGTCGAATAAAAGTTCGAATGATCCAACTCGAAGAGCGGTGCAATGAAACCCGAAGAATGCTCACATCCGGGCTGTGCAAAACCCGTGAAAACCCGCGGGATGTGCAATGCCTGCTACAAGCGGTGGATGAAGGCGACTCCCGTGGAGTTACGGCCTCCGGTACGCATTGGGCTCGCGCCCAAGGAGATCGATCTGGAGCACTGCCGTCGCATGTTCGACCTTGCTCGACCGGAGATGGCCTACCTGTTCGGATTCCTCCAGGCAGATGGAAACCTGTACAATTCGACGCGTAATCGAGGACGCGTCTCGATCGAACTCTCGCAGCGTGACCTGCCTCTCCTTGAGACCTTCCAGCGGCTCGTCCCCTACCCGTCCACGATCACCTTCCGAACGCGATCGACGAACTTCACCACCAACGATCCCCACCGTTCGGCGGTATGGAACCTGTATGACCTGGAGGTGCGCCGCACTCTTGAAGGTCTCGGGCTGCCGCCCGGCAAGAAGTCGGCCGTCATCAAGCCGCCCCAGCCGCCGTTCAGTGAGCCCGACTACGTGCGGGCGCTCGTCGACGCCGACGGTTCCGTGGGATTCACGGGCCAGGGCTACCCGTTCGTCAGCTTCACAACGGCGAGCCCGGCTCTGAGCACCTACGTCTGCACCAAGGTCTTCGAGGTGACAGGCGTTCGGCGCAATGTGCAGCCGAACAACCGCGACGGCATCTACAACCTGCTCCTCACCTCCGATCCGGCTGTGAAGTTCGCGCGCTGGCTGTACTACGACGGCTGCCTGGCGCTCGAACGCAAATACACGAAGGCTATCGAGGTCGCCGCCTGGGTCCGTCCCGAGGGCATGCGAAAACGCGCCAACCCCCGCCGGTGGACGCCCGAGGAAGACCAGGTCGTCCTGTCGATGAAGACAGCCGAGGCCGCCACAGTCCTGGGGCGCACAGAGAGAAGCGTCGCGATCAGACGAGTGCGCCTACGGCAAGGAATCACCCTTCCGCCGCTCATCGAGTAGGGAGCGGCTGCTACGCAAGGCGCCCTTCGCCCAGTCCGAAGAAAGCTCGGTGCTGGGCTCTACCCACCCTGAACCGAAGACATACCGCCGAGTGTGATCGTCCTGGCCTGAATACACCGAAAACGAAGGGACGGGCTCATGAATGCAGGCCGAATCGCACTCAGAGGCGCCATGGCGGTGACGGTCGCCGCCACCGCATCGTTGGCCGGCGGCACCGCGCAGGCGGCACCAGGTTCCCAGCCTGGCCGTTCGCAGGCGGCCGGTCCGAAGTTCTGCGGCACCAGCGGCGGGGACGATGTGGGGGTCACTCTGGAGGCCAACTCAGTACTGCGGTCGACACCGTGGCCGGAGGGCGACCCGGTCGGATGCTACGGACCACAGGGTTCGACGGGGCACACCATCGACGTCTCGGTGTTCGCCGCCAAGGTCCAGATGTACTGCTGGACCTACGGCAACTGGGAGGACGACGACGCCTCGGCGGGCGGCGGCACCAGTGTCTGGTACCGAGTCGACGGCGCGAGCGGCAGCTGGGGCGGCGCATGGACCAGCGGCGTTAACGTGTTCGGTGGCCACAGCGCCCCACCCACCCTCCGCCGCTGCCTCCCCTGAGCAAGCCCCCAAGGCAGCCGTATCCCAGCTCAGGCCTGAGCCCAGTCTGGGGGCGGCGTGGCGGGCAGCCTGCTCAACGCCGAATGCACGGCGGAGACGACAGCCGCAGATCGGACGCCCGCGCGGCGCGGACACAGAAACGGGCAGCAAGCACGGCGCAGGGGCATACGCGGGCGTAGCTCGGGGGTGGGTCACGCGCTTCGCAAAGGTTGCGGTCGCGGGTGTGCGCTGTGCGGGAGCGCGGCGCGGGCGGTGAGGCGCGCAGCGTGGACGGGGAGCGCGAGGAGGCGCGCAGCTTTGGGTGCCTGACCGCGCGTGCGCGAGTGGAGTGGGGCGCATTGCAGGGAGGTGTGCGGCGTGGTCCAGGCAGCTCAAGCAGCCCGCGCGTGTTAGCTCGGGCAGCCCCGACCGCGCGGCGCAGGCGAAGCACGGGCAAAGCGCGGCACGGCAAAGCGCGGGGCGGGCGCTGCGCGGGGCGGGCGATGGTGTGGAGCGGGCGATGGTGTGGGGGCCGCGGAAGGCGGGTAGCGCGCGGCGCTCATGCTTGCGCGGGTGTGGTCTCGGAGCGGGCGCAGCGTAGAGGTTTGCGCGGTCCGGCCAGCCAGGCGGCGTGCACTGCGGGCAGGCGAGCGGTGCGGGCGGGCTTGCGGTGTGGGCGAGTTGGTGCGCGGGTGGGTGGGGTTAGTTCGGGAGTTGGACTATTTGGATGAGGTTGCCGCAGGTGTCGTCGAAGACGGCGGTGGTTACGGGGCCCATTTCGGCGGGGTCCTGGGTGAAGGCGACGCCGAGGTCGGTGAGGCGGCGGTGTTCGGCGCGGACGTCGTCGACGGCGAAGGAGGTGGCGGGGATGCCGTCGTTGGCGAGGGCCTTCTTGTAGGCCTGGGCGGCGGGGTGGCTGTCGGGTTCGAGGAGGAGTTCGGTGCCGTCGGGGTCGTCCGGGGAGACGACGGTGAGCCAGCGGGCGCCGCCGGCGGGGATGTCGTTCTTCTTCCTGAAGCCGAGGGTCTCGGTGTAGAAGGCCAGGGCCTTGGCCTGCTCGTCGACGAAGACGCTGGTGACGTAGATCCTCATGGGGTGTCCTCCGGTGGTCGGCGGGTGAGCCATCGGGTGGCGATGCGCTCCAGCGGTCCGGTGTTCAGGTCGTGGAACTTGTAGCGGCCCTCGCGGCGGATGCGGACGAGGTCGGCGGCTTCGAGGACGGCGAGGTGCTGGCTGACGGCCTGGCGGGTGAGCGCCAGGTCGTGCCGGGTGATCAGGCGGGTGCAGATCTCGAAGAGGGACTGGCCGTCGCGTTCGGCCAGCTCGTCGAGGATGAGCCGCCGGGTCGGGTCGGCGAGGGCCTTGAAGAGGTCGTCCTCCACCACTCCATGTTAGGCAAGTCGCGGCTTGCCTAACAAGGCGGGGTGGGGCGTCCGTCCTGGTCAGCCGGTGGCGGGGACGCGGTGGCCTTCGGGGAGGCGTTCGGTGCGGCCCTGGTGGTGGAGGTGTTCGAGGAGGGCGATGGTCACGCGGCGTGGCGCTTCGAGGGCTTCGCGGGCCTGGCCGACGGTGAAGGGCTGCGGGAGGTCGTGCAGGAGGCGGAGGGCGGCGCGGTCGGCGCCTGGGAGCAGGACGATGTCGCCGGGGAGGCGGAGGACGGCTCCGGCGCGTTCGGCGACGGCGAGGATCGGCGGGGTCAGGCCGAGGGTGGTGAGCCGGTCGGCGGTCGGGGCCTGGAAGGGGGTTTCGGACAGGTCGGCGCGCAGGGCGTCGACGGCGGCGACGACCGGGGGCGGGAGGCCGGGTCCGTGGACGCGTCCGGCGTCGAGGCGCAGCGGCGGGCGGACGAGGGCGGTGACCAGGCGGCGGGCGGGCAGGGCGAGCCGGAGCCGGGCGGACTCGACGGGCAGGCCGGGGGCGAGAGGCCGGTCGGTGGCGTGCCGGTCCACCTCGTCGGCGAGGCGGCGGTGCAGGGCCTCCCAGTGGGCGGGGTCGGCGAGCCAGTCGTCGTCGAGGGTGACGGCGCCGGGCGGCGGCTGGCAGCCCATGAGGGTGAGGTCGTCGCGGCGCAGCACGCCGTGGCGGCGCAGGACGTGCGCGCCGTCGGGCCGGTCGGGCCAGGTGGCGAGCTCGCGGGCGCGGGCGGCCGCGGCGCCGCGGCGGACGAGGGTCGGCGGCCGGACGTCCAGGACGCTGACTCCGGCGACGGCGCGGCGTCCGGGATCGCGGAGCAGCGCGGTGTCGCCGACGTGCAGGGGGACGCGGTGGTTGAGGGTGAGGCGGGCGGTGTCGGGGCCGAGGGGGCGGAGCCGGACGGGGACGGCGGCGGACCCGATGTGCAGGGTCATCTGGCGGGCGAGGCGGCCGGAGGCCTCGCCGAAGTGGATGCGGACGTCGAGGGTGGTCGCGGATGTCCAGCCGCCAGGGCTGACCAGGGCCATGCCGCGGGCGACGTCCTCGCGGGCGACGCCGCGCAGGTTGAGGGCGACGCGGGCGACGCCGCTGATCTTGTCGGTGCGCTGCCGGGTGGTCTCGACGGCGCGGACGCGGACGCGGCGCCCGGCGGGCATGAGGAGCAGCTCGTCGCCGGTGCGGATCGTCCCGGCGGGCAGGGTGCCGGTGACGACGGTGCCGCTGCCGGTGACGGTGAAGGCGCGGTCGATCCAGAGCCGGACGGGCGCGGCGGCGTCGGGGACGGGGAGCCGGGCGGCGAGCCGGTCGAGGGCGGCGACCAGGTCGGGCAGGCCCTGGCCGGTGGTGGCGCTGACCGTGACGGCCTCGGCTCCGGCGAGTCCGGTGGAGGCGAGACGGGTGCGGGCCTGGCGGAGGGCGTGCCGGGGGTCGGCGAGGTCGGAGCGGGTCACGGCGAGCACGCCGTGCCGGACGCCGAGGGCGTCGAGCGCGGCGAGGTGCTCCTCGGTCTGCGGCATCCAGCCCTCGTCGGCGGCGACGACGAGCAGGACGGCGGGGACGGGTCCGACGCCGGCGAGCATGGTCGTGACGAAGCGCTCGTGCCCGGGGACGTCGACCAGCGCCAGCCGGACCCCGGAGGGCAGGTCGGTCCAGGCGAACCCGAGGTCGAGGGTGAGGCCGCGGCGGCGCTCCTCGGCGAGCCGGTCGGATTCCATGCCGGTGAGGGCGCGGACGAGCGCGGACTTGCCGTGGTCGACGTGTCCGGCGGTGGCGACGACCTGCATCAGTTCCCTTCCGTGGCGGGACCGGGGACGGCAGGCGGGCCGAAGGGAGCGGCGGGGGCGGTGAGGGCGGCGTGCACGGTGGCGTGGAGGGTCTCGTCGTCGTCGGGGTGGACGGAGCGGAGGTCGAGCAGCAGCCGGTCGTGGTCGAGGCGTCCGATGACGCCGGCGGCGCGAAGCACAGGCTCGCAGGCGGCGGGCAGCGACACGGCGTAACTGGGCAAGGTGACGCCGGGCGCGCCCCCTCCCCCGACCACGGCGGACGTGGCGACGACCCGCACATCCCAGCCGTCCGGGACGTCCCGTCCGACCTCGCCTTGAGGCCGAGCAGGCCCCGAGGACTCTGCGGGCGCAGGGGTCTCGACAGGCCCCGCGTGCGCGGGGGGCTGCGTGGGCGCAGGGGTCTCGACAGGCCCCGCGTGCGCGGGGGGCTGCGTGGGCACAGGGGTCTCGACGGGCCCCGCGGGTGCGAGGGGCTGGCCGACCTGCGCGGGCCCGAGGGTCTTGGCGGGCTGCGCAGGCGCAGGGGCCTCAACGGGCTCCGCAGGTGCGAGGGGCTGACCGGCCCGGACGGGCCCAGAGGTCTTGGCAGGCTGCGCAGGCGCAGGGGCCTCAACGGGCTGCGCGGGTGCGGGGGGCTCGACGGGCCCCGCGTGCGCGGGGGGCTGCGCGGGCGCGGGGGCTTCGACGGACTGCGCGGGGGCGGAGCCGGGCGGGCGTTGGGGCGAATTGGAGCCGGGGCGTGGAGGTGTGGCCACTGCGGCGGCTAGGTGTTCGGCGCGGTGGCGGAGGTCGTCGGGGCGGGCGTCGAGCATGGCGCGGACGGGTGGGACGGGGCCGCGCAGGGTCGCTTCCAGGGCGGCCAGGGTGAGCTTGTCGACGCGCAGGGCGCGGTAGAGGGGGTGGCGGCGCAGGCGCGCCAGCAGGTCGGTGTCGCCGAGCAGGAGCCCGGCCTGGGGGCCGCCGAGGAGCTTGTCGGCGGACGCGGTGACCAGGTGCGCACCGTCCTTGAGGGTGGTGAGGGCGTCGGGTTCGTCGGGGATGGCGGGGTGCGGGGCGAGCAGGCCGGAGCCGATGTCCACGATCAAGGGGACGCCGAGCCCGGCCAGATCGTTGACGGGCGGGGCATAGGTGAAACCCTCGATCGTGAAGTTGGACGGGTGGACCTTGAGCACGAACCCGGTGTCCGGGCCGATGGCCTCGGCGTAGTCGGCGAGCGTGGTGCGGTTGGTGGTGCCGACCTCGCGGAGGCGCGCGCCGGTGGCGGTGAGCAGGTCGGGCAGCCGGAACCCGTCGCCGATCTCGACGAGCTCGCCGCGGCTGACGATGATCTCGCGGCCGGCGGCGAGGGCGGTGGCGGCGAGGGCGAGCGCGGCGGCGTTGTTGTTCACGATCTGGACGCCAGTGCCGGGCGGGCAGGCGTCGCGGAGGGCGGCGAGGGCGCCGGCGCCGCGGGGTCCGCGCCGTCCGGTGGCGAGGTCGTACTCGACGTCGGCGCATCCGGCGGCGGCGGTGAGGGCGTCGCGGGCGGCGGCCGACAGCGGCGCGCGGCCGAGGTTGGTGTGCAGCAGGACGCCGGTGGCGTTCAGGACGGGCCGCAAGGTCGTCGCATGCTCGGGCAGCGTCGCGAGGACGTGCGCGACCAGGTCTTCAGCGGCCAGCTCCCCCGCGCGGACGCGTTCCTGCGCGTCGGTGACGGCGGCCTTCACGAGCCGTCGCCCGAGCCGTCCCTGCGCGTCCGCCAACGCCGGGTCGGCGAGGACGGCGTCGGTCCGCGGAACGGCGCGGCGCGGGTCGCCGGTGCGCATGGCGGCGCTGCCGGAAGGGTCGTCGAAGGGGGTGTGCGGCCGGGGGTCCACCGGCATCACCCTAAGCAGGCCGACCCCCTCTAGGAAGTCAGCCGCGCCCACACTGTGAGACGAATGACATCACTGAAACTCATGTCCAGAGCGCCTTCTACCCGCAACCCCCCAAACCGCCCGCCGGATGGCGCGGGCGCGGTCAGGGAGCGGCCGGCGGGTCGCCGAGACTGCCCGGGGTGGTCTTCTCGGAGTGGGCGACGAAGTCGTCGACCATGCGGTGGACGAGCCGGGCGAGCTGGCGGAGTTCGTCCGGGGACCATTCGGTCAGCGCGTCGTCCATCCAGGCGCGGCCCACGGCGCGGATGCACTCGACGGCGTCCCGGCCCTTGTCGCTGAGGCGGACGCGCTGGGCGCGCCGGTCGTCAGGGTCGGGCACCCGGTCGACGTAACCGGCGCGTTCGAGGCGCTGGACCTGCCGTGTGACGTGCGGGGCCTCGACGACCAACCGCGCGGCGATCTCGCTGGGACGCATCGGGCCGCCGTTCTCGGCGAGCAGGCGGAGCAGCGGGACGGCGGCGCGGTCGACGGCGATGCCGGACGCCGCGACGACGCGGTCGTGCTGGCGGGCGCGGGTGAGCAGGTGCGCGACGCGGGTGAGCGCCCGCTCGATCTCCATGATCTCGTCGGTCGCGGGGGCGGGGCGCTGCGGGGACGTCATGTGACCCACCTTACAACGTACTTGCTTAACTTAAGTAAGTATAATCGGCGGGTCGGACCGACCCGGCTCGAAACGATCCGCGCCCCGGCCCGCGCCCCGACCCGCCCCGCCCCGAAGCCCCATCCGAAGCCCGCCCCCGAAGGCCACAATCCCGTCCCCCGCCCGCCACAACCCCGGCCGGACCCCCGGCTCCCGCCGAGCTCCGTATCGCCGGGGTTCCGCCTCCCTCCAGTTCCCGACCTGAGCCCCCGACCCGACCTCCAGTCCGTCCCGACGCCCGTTCCGCGCCCCGCACCACCCAAGCCGCGCACCCCGCCCCCGCCCGCCCCGAGCCACGCTCGAACGACGTCCCCGAACCGAAGCCTCGCCCCAGCCCCAGAACCGAAGCCCTAGCCCAGCCCCGAACCAAGTCCCGAAGCAAGTCCTGGACCAAGTCCCCGAGACCAGGTCCGAAGCGGTCCGAGCCCAGCGAGGCTCGTGGCCCGCGCCGAGTCCCTGACGCGCGGTCCGTGTTCCCCGGATCCGCGTCCCCCTAGTACGGAAGGCCGACGACGCCCATGACCCGCGCCACCGCGGCGCCGCCCAGTACGCCCGGGCGTTCCGCACCCGCCGCCCACACCGGGCTCGTGCTGTTCGCACTCGCCATCGCCGGGATGGTGGTGTCGGTGCAGCAGACCCTGGTGATCCCGCTGCTGCCAAGGCTGATGCAGCACTTCGACGCCTCGGTCACCACGGTGACCTGGGTGTTCACCGCCTCCCTGCTGGCCGGGGCGGTCGCCACGCCGCTGCTGTCGCGGTTCGGCGACATGTACGGCAAGAAGACGATGATCCTGCTGGCGATGGCGCTGCTCACGGCCGGTTCGGTGGTGAGCGCGCTGTCGGACTCGCTCGGCGTGCTGGTGGCCGGACGGGCGCTGCAGGGCGTGTCGTCGGCGATGATCCCGCTGGCCATCGGGATGATCCGGGACACCTTCCCGCGGGAGAAGGTGACCACCGCGATCGGCCTGGTCAGCGCGACCATGGGCGTCGGCGGCACCGCCGGCATGATCGTCACCGGGCTGATCGCCGACCACACCGACTCCTACCGGCCGGTGTTCTGGATCGCGGCCGGTCTCGCCGCCGCCGGGATGGTCCTGGTCGCCGTCAGCGCCAAGGACCTCGGCGCGCGCGGCGGCGGACGTCCCGACCTGGTCGGCGCGGCGCTGCTGGCCGGGTTCCTGGTGAGCCTGCTGCTCGGCATCAGCGAGGGCAACGCCTGGGGCTGGACGTCCGGCAAGGTGCTGGGGCTGTTCGCCGCCGCCGCGGTGCTGTGCGCGGTGTGGGTGGCGGTGGAGCTGCGCGTCCGGGAGCCGCTGGTGCGGCTGGGCCTGCTGGCCGGGCCGAAGTCGCTGACCGCGAACCTCGCGTCGGTGCTGCTCGGCTTCTCGATGTTCGCCGCGTTCACGCTGATCTCCAACTTCGTCCAGTCGCCGAAGGACAAGGTCGGGTACGGGCTCGGCGGATCGGTGCTGGACGTGGGCCTGTACATGCTGCCCAGCACGGTCACGATGCTGGTGTTCTCCGCGCTGGCCGGACGGATCGCCGCGCGGCTCGGCCCGGCGTTCACCCTGGCGATCGGGTCGGTGTTCGCGGGCCTGAGCTACGTGTGGCTGGCGGTCTCGAACGGGCACGTGTACGACGTGCTGGCGTTCAGCGCGATCCAGGGCATCGGGTTCGGCGTGGCGTACGCCGCGCTGGGCACGCTGGCGGTGCAGCACGTCCCGCTGAGCCAGAGCGGCATCGCGTCCGGGATCAACTCGCTGGTCCGGACGGCGGGCGGCAGCATCGCGGGCGCGGTCACCGCGTCGGTGCTGACCAGCCGCGTCATCCCGCACACGCCGATCCCGACGCTGCACGCCTACGTACTGTGCTTCTGGATCGTGGCTGCAGGCGCGGGTCTGGCCGCGCTGGTCGCGCTGTACCACGGCCTGCGGCACGGCGCCCACCACGTGTCGGACGAGACCGCCCCCTCGACCGTCGTCACCACCGCCGACTGACCCCACCCGCGCGCCCGCGACGCGCGGCCCGACCGTCCGCCGGCACGCGCTCGGCCCGTCCCGCACGTCCGCCAGCACGCGCGCGGCTCGTCCCGGACGTCCGCAGCACGCCCTCGGCTCGTCCCGCACGTCCGCTGGCACACGCTCGGCCCGTCCCGGACGTCGGCCAGCACGTGCTCGGCCCGTCCCGCATCTCCGCCTGCTCGTGCCGCCGGGCGGGCACCGCGCGTCCAATGTCGGGGTTCCGCCGTTCTGCGCCGTTGCGGCGCAGGGCGGTGCTGGGCGTTCTGGACAGGTTCCGGTGGGTTGCGCGGGTCGGCCGGAGTGGGCGGCATAGGGAGTGATGACCCTGGCGGGACGGTGTGGGGCCCTTGACGGGAGGCGCCCGGGCCGTCCCTTATAGGGGTGCGCCCCGAAACAACGGATTGGGGCCGGGGAGCCGACCGGAGGACGACGATATGGGCGCCTACGCCGCGGCGTACGAACGCAGCATCTCCGACCCCACCCGCTTCTGGGGCCTGGCCGCGCGCGACATCCGCTGGCTGGTGCCGCCCGACCGGGTGCTGGACGACGGCGCCCCGCCGTTCTACCGCTGGTTCACCGGCGGCGAGCTGAACACCTGCGACAACGCGCTGGACCGGCACGTGGAGGAGGGGCGCGGCGACCAGGCCGCGCTGATCTACGACTCCCCCGTCACCGGGACGGTCCGGACCTACACCTACCGGGAGCTGACCGAGCTGGTCGCCCGGTTCGCCGGGGCGCTGCGCGCGCAGGGCGTCGAGCGCGGCGACCGGGTCGTGGTGTACCTGCCGATGATCCCCGAGGCGGTGGTCGCGATGCTGGCGTGCGCCCGGATCGGAGCGGTCCACTCGGTGGTGTTCGGCGGGTTCGCCGCGCCGGAGCTGGCGGCGCGGATCGACCACGCCCGTCCCAAGGCGGTGGTGTCGGCGTCGTGCGGGGTGGAGGGGTCCCGGCTGGTGGCGTACAAGCCGCTGCTGGACGAGGCGCTGGAGCTGGCCTCGCACAAGGTGGACCGGTGCGTCATCCGGCAGCGTCCGCAGCTGCACGCCGATCTGGTGCGTCCGCGCGACGTGGACTGGGACGAGGCGGTCGCCGCGGCCGAACCGGCCGGGTGCGTGCCGGTCGCCGCGACCGATCCGCTGTACATCCTCTACACCTCCGGGACGACGGGACGTCCCAAGGGCGTGGTGCGCGACAACGGCGGGCACGCGGTCGCGCTGCGCTGGTCGATGGAGAACCTGTTCGGGGTCGGGCCGGGCGACGTGTTCTGGGCGGCGTCCGACGTGGGCTGGGTGGTCGGGCACTCCTACATCGTGTACGCGCCGCTGCTGACGGGCTGCACGACCGTCCTGTACGAGGGCAAACCGGTCGGGACACCGGACGCGGGCGCGTTCTGGCGGGTGGCGTCCGAGCACCGCGTGAAGGTGCTGTTCACCGCGCCGACCGCGATCCGCGCGATCAAGAAGGAGGACCCGGACGGGCGGCTGCTGGCCGAGCACGACCTGGCCGCGCTGGACACCCTGTTCCTGGCGGGCGAGCGCCTGGACCCCGACACCTACCACTGGGCGTCGCGGATGCTGGACCGCCCGGTCGTGGACCACTGGTGGCAGACCGAGACCGGCTGGCCGATCGTGTGCAACCCGCGCGGGCTGGAGCCGCTGCCGATCAAGCCGGGGTCGCCGTCGGTGCCGGTGCCGGGGTACGACGTGCGGGTGCTGCGCCCGGACGGCTCGCCCGCCGCTCCCGGCGAGGAGGGCGACATCGCCGTCCGGCTGCCGCTGCCGCCCGGGACGCTGCCCACGCTCTGGAAGGACGACGCGCGGTTCGTCGAGTCGTACCTCACCCGCTTCCCGGGCCACTACCTCAGCGGCGACGGCGGCCGGATCGACGAGGACGGCTACGTGTGGGTGATGGGCCGCACCGACGACGTGGTCAACGTCGCCGGGCACCGGCTGTCGACGGGCGTGATGGAGGAGGTCATGGCGGCGCATCCGGCGGTGGCCGAGTGCGCGGTGATCGGCGTCCGGGACGCGCTGAAGGGGCAGGTCCCGCGCGGGCTGGTGGTACTGAAGAGCGGCGTGGCGGACGCCCCGGAGGCGGTCTGCGCCGAGCTGGTCGCGATGGTCCGCGAGCAGGTCGGGCCGGTCGCGGCGCTGAAGCAGGTCACGGTGGTGGCCGCGCTGCCCAAGACCCGCTCGGGCAAGATCCTGCGCGGCACGATGCGCGGGATCGCCGACGGCCGGGACGTCCCGGTGCCGTCGACGATCGAGGACCCCGCGGTCCTGGAGACCCTGCGCCCCGTCCTGCGCGGCCCGTCCCCCGACCCCGCCTGACCGCCCTTCGCGCCGCCCGCCTGACCGCCTTCGCGCTGCCCGCCTGAGCGCCCTTCGCGCCGCCCGCCCGAACCGTCCTAATAGGACTTCTTGGGCCAGAAGGCGGCCACCAGGTACACCCCGATGACGGCGAAGGCGATCTGGAAGAGCGTCTCCCAGAAGTTCCATCCCTTGGTGTTCAGGCCGAACAGGTGGGACAGGCCGGTTCCGGCGAAGGCCGCGACGATACCGACGCCCACGGTCAGCCAGATCGACATGTTCTGCTTGCCGGGCACGATGAGGCGGCCCAGCGCACCGATGATCGCGCCGAAGATGATGGCGGTGAAGATGCCCCCGATGGTCATGTCCGCTCCCCCGGTCTGGAAGGGCCCCGCTCGGTCACGGAACCGTCCCCGATCAGATACCCCACCAAAGGATCATTGACACGACCCGTGATCAACCCGTGACGGATCGGACAGGCCGCAGGTCACGGCCATCCGTGTCGTCGGCCAAAAGAACGGACGAACCGGCAGGTGCGGGCCGCATCCTCGCGAGCCGATCTTGCCGGGAGCGGGCCGGACGTGGTGCGATGCATGCCTGCAAGTACTTACTGACATCGGAGGGCGCGATGACCACGATCTGCACGGCGCTGGCCGCCACCGCCGCACGGGACGCCGACCGGCCCGCCTACTCCGACCGCGTCGACGGCGAGTGGCGCACCCGCAGCTGGTCGGCGTTCCGGGACGCCGCGCTGGAGGCCGCCGCCGGGTTCGCGGCGCTCGGCCTGGACGCCGGGGACGTGGTCGCGCTGATGATGCCGAACCGGTCCGAACACGTCCTGGCCGACCTCGGCGCGGTGCACGCCGGCGGCGTCCCGACCACCGTGTACGCGACCCTGGCCGCCGACCAGATCGGCTTCATCGCCGCCGACGCGCGCGCCCGCTACGCGGTGCTGGACGGCCGCGACCAGCTCGACCGCTGGCTGCCCGTGCTGGACCGGCTGCCTGACCTGCGCCGCGTCATCGTCGTGGACGCCGCCGCCTGCCCGTCCGGCGACCGCTTCCTCACCTGGGACGCCTTCCTGGAGCTCGGCCGCGCCCACCTCCCCGCGCATCCGGACGACGTGGAGGCGCGCTGGCGGGCGGTCGCGCCGTCCGACACCCTGACCCTCCTCTACACCTCCGGCACGACCGGCCACCCCAAGGGCGTGCTGATCACCCACGAGATGGCGCTGGCCGAGACGCGGATGGTGGAGGACGCGTCGGTCCTGCCCGACCACAACGCCGCGATCTCCTACCTGCCGTTCGCGCACATCGCCGACCGGGTGCTGAGCTACTACCTGCCGATCCGGCGCGCCGCGCACGTCCACTTCTGCCCCGATCCGTCCCAGCTCACCACGGTGCTGCGGGAGGTGCGGCCGCACGGCTTCTTCGGCGTCCCGCGCGTCTGGGAGAAGATCATGGCGGGGATCCAGGCCGTCCTCGCCGCCGAGCAGGACGAGGCCAAGAAGCAGGCCGTCGAGGCGGCCCTGGACGCGGGCCGCGCCTACATCTCGTCCCAGGAGTTCGGGAACTCCCCCACGCCCGAGATCGAGGAGGCGTTCGCCCGCGCCGACGCCGCCGTCCTGACCCCGATGCGCGCGCTGCTCGGCCTGGACCGCGTCCGCCAGGCCTCCAGCGCCGCCGCGCCGCTGCCCGTCGAGGTAGCGCGGTTCTTCGCCGGCCTCGGCCTGAAGATCTTCGACGCGTACGGCATGACCGAGACCACCGGCGCCGTCACCGCCAACCTCGACGACTGCTTCAAGCTCGGCACCGTCGGACGCCCGTTCCCCGGCGCCGACCTCAAGCTGGACACCGACGGCGAGATCCTCGTCAAGGGGCCCACCATCACCCCCGGCTACCTCAACCGCGCCGAGGCCACCGCCGACCTGTTCACCCCCGACGGCTACCTGCGCACCGGCGACATCGGCACGCTCGACGCCGACGGCTTCCTGCGCGTCGTGGACCGCAAGAAGGAGATCATCATCACCGCCGGCGGCGAGAACATCGCCCCGTCCCTGGTCGAGAACCACCTCAAGGAGCACCCCCTGGTCGGCCAGGCCCTCGCCTTCGGCGACCGCCGCCCCTACGTCGTCGCGCTGATCACCCTGGACGGCGAGGTCGCCCCCGTCTGGGCCGCCGCGCACGGCCTGGACACCACCGACCTCGCCGCCCTCGCCGACCACCCCCTCGTCCTGGAGGAGATCGCGCTCGCCGTCGAGGACGCCAACACCCGCCTGGCCCGCGTCCAGCAGGTCAAGAAGTGGCGCCTGCTCCCCGCCGAGTGGACGGCCGAGTCCGAGGAGCTCACGCCCACCCTCAAACTCCGCCGCCGCGTCGTCCACGCGAAATACGCCGACGCGCTCGCCTCCCTCTACACCCCCTGATCCCGCTAGGCTCCCGGACGGAGGCGGACGAGCGCCTGGTGGCCTCCCCCGTCTTCAAAACGGGTGGTCCCGAGTACCTCGGGACGGTGGGTTCGATCCCCACCCGCCTCCGACCAGCCCAAACACCCCGCCACCTCTCCCCGCCTCACCCCGGAACGATCTCCACGACCCGGTTCTGAGAACAAAATGAGAACGCGTCGCGGCCCGCGAGAACCCGCCCCAGGCGGACGGCCGGACGAGGCGGGATCGCGGAGCGTCAGTCCTGGCCGCTGTGCCGGTCGGCGGGAGCGATCTCGAGCGATTTGATCAGGTCGCGCATCTCGGCGCGGTAGAGCCGGTCCGGCTCGTGGGTCTGCGGGCCCAGGTGGCCGTAGACCTCAAGGGCGACCAGGCCGTGCATGCGGCCCCACACGCGCAGGGCCAGCGCGAGGGCGGCGGGCGGCAGGTCGGGGTGGGCCGCGCGGACGGTGTCGACCAGTGCGGGCGCGAACTCGGCCCAGGTGTGGTCGGCGTCCTGGACGGCCCGGGCGTGCGGCCAGGCCGCGGCGATGAGGTCGGCGAGTCCGAGGCAGGCCCGTTTGGCGGCGTCGGGTGCGGGGCCGCCGGGCGGGGGCTGGTATCCGGCCACGGGGTCGCCGTAGATGAGCCGGAACCCCTGCGGGTTGGCCAGTGACCATTCACGCAGCGCGGTGGCCCAGGCCAGGATGCGCCCGGCGACGTCCCCGGGCGGGAGCGCGTCGCGGGCGGCCTCCACGTGGTCGACCAGCGCGGTGTAGACGTCGTCGATCAGCTCGGTGATCAGGGCGTCCCGGGTGTCGAAGTAGCTGTAGATGGCGCTGCCGCTCATCTGCATGTCGCGGGCGATCGCGCGCAGCGAGATGGCGTCGGGGCCGCCCTCGGCCATGTGCCGCAGCGCGGTCGCTTTGATCTCGGCGGTGGTCTGGGCCCGCAGCCGCGCCCGTCGCCCCAGTGTCTGCTGTCCCACGGTTGACATCGTACAGCGCTCCATTAGAGTGCGGCGTACAAAACTTGAGCGGTGCACGGAAATCGTGCGGCGTTCTCACTGAGATGAGGATCGAGATGGCCAACGTTGTGCTGTTCGACCAGGTGGGCGGGCCGGAGGTGCTCCGGTTCGCCAAGCTGCCGCTTGCCGAACCGGGGCCGGGCGAGGTGCGGGTCCGCATCGAGGCGATCGGGTTGAACCGGGCCGAGGCGCTGTTCCGCGCGGGCGGGTACTACTACCAGCCGACCCTGCCGGGGTCGCGGCTGGGCAGCGAGGCGGCAGGCGTCGTCGAGGCGGTCGGTCCGGAGGTGACCGGGTTCGCGCCGGGCGATGCGGTGAGCGTGCTGTCGATCGGTGAGGGCATGTCGCAGGGCGGCATCTACGCCGACCGCGCGATCGTCGCGGCGGACGCGCTGCTGCCGCGGCCCGAGTGGATGGACGCCCGCACCGGCGCCGCGGTCTGGATGTCGTACCTGACCGCCTACGGCGCGTTGCTGGAGGTCGGCGGGCTCCGGCCGGGCGACCACGTGCTGATCACCGCCGCGTCCAGCAGCGTGGGCACCGCCGCCGTCCAGATCGCCGGGCAGATCGGCGCGATCCCGATCGCGGTGACCCGGTCGGCCGCCAAGACCGCGCGACTGCTGCGCGCCGGCGCGGCCGAGGTCATCGCCACCGACACCGACGACCTGGCCGGCCGCGTCCAGGACATCACCGGCGGGCAGGGCGCCCGCGTGGTGTTCGACCCGGTGGGCGGGCCCGGCCTGGCGGACCTGGCGCACCACGTGGCCCGCGACGGCGCGCTGATCGTCTACGGCTGGCTGGACCCGCGTCCGGCGCCGCTGCCGATGAACTGGCCGCTCAACGTCCACGGCTACGGCGTCCACCACGTCGTCCGGGACCCCGACCGCATGCGCCGCGGCCATGCCTTCATCACCGCGGGCCTGCGCACCGGCGCGCTCGCCCCGGTGATCGACCGCACCTTCGACCTGCCCGACATGGCCCAGGCCCACCGGCACATGGAGGCGGACGGCCAGGTCGGCAAGATCGTCGTCACCGTCCGCCACTGACAGAGGACACCGGGGTCGCTTCCAGGCCTGGTCGCCGACCGGGTGCCGTGCCGGGCAGCTCCGTCGCCGTCCTGTCAGCCCTGTCTGCGCGGCAGGGTGAGGGACGCGACGGTGGTGGCCGTCAGCATCACTGCCGCGGCGCACAGGCCGACCCGCAGGCCTGACATGAACTCGTCCCCGTGCGCGAGCAGGGCTCCGAAGGCGGCCACGGCGAGCGCGCCGCCCGTCTGACGGAAGGAGTTCAGGATCCCGGCGGCCGTTCCGGCGCGATCCGCGGCGATGTCGTTCAGCAGGACGGCGGTCAGGGAAGGCACGAAGAAGCCCAGGCCGAGGCCGACCGGGACGAGCATCGACGCGATCACCGGCCTGCCGGTGCCGACGTCGATCCAGAGCAGGCCGAACATCGCCAGCGCGAGGACCGCCTGTCCGACGGCGATCGGGAACCGCGGCCCGAACCGTGCCGCAGCCCTGGCCGAGGCCAGGTTGGCTCCGGCGATCACGGCCGTCATCGGCAGGAACATCAGCCCCGTGGCCATGGGGGACAGGTCCAGAACGTCCTGAAAGAACAGGCTCAGCACGAACACCAGCCCGTAGAAGGCGGCATTGACGACGAAGCCGATCGCGACCGAAACCGTCACCGTGCGCGAACGGAAGAGGTCGAGCGGGATCAACGGCGCGGCGGTTCGGGCCTCGATCATGATGAACGCGGCCGTCGCCACTGCGGCGAGTCCCAGGCAGCCCAGCACCACGGGCTCGCCGAAGCCGTTCTCCCCTCCGTCGATCACCGCGAAGGTGAGCGCCGCGAGCGCGACGACCGCGGTGAGCTGGCCGTACGGATCGAGCGGCGCGATACGGCGCGGCGAGCGCTCCGCGCGGGTCAGCACAGCGAGGGTGGCGATGCCGACGGGCAGGTTGACGGCGAAGATCGCCCGCCAGCTCAGAGTGCTGGCCAGCACCCCGCCGGCCACCGGTCCGGCGGCGACCGCGACGGCTCCGCCGACGGTCCACAGCGCGATGGCCCGTGCCCGTTCGGCCGCGTCCGAGAAGGCCTGCCGGACCAGGGCCAGCGAGGACGGCAGCATGATCGCCGCCGCGCTCCCCTGGACCAGGCGAGCGGTGATCAGCTCGCCCAGCCCCGGCGCCAGCCCGCAGGCCGCCGAGGCGACCGTGAAGACCGCGACGCCGGCGCCGAACGCGCGGCTCGCCCCGATGCGGTCGGAGAGCGCGCCCGCGGAAAGCAGAAGTGCGGCGAACATCAGCGTGTACGCGTCCACCACCCATTGCAGCCCCGCAGTGCTGCCGCCGAGGTCCCGCCCGATACCGGGCAGCGCCACGTTCATCGCCATGCTGCTGAGGTTGAGCAGGAAGATGCCCATGAACGTGGTCGCCAGGATCAGCTTCGGTCCGGCCGTGCGGTGCCGGGCATCCTGCGCGACGCGGGCCGGTTCAACAGTGGTCACCCCATACAGGCTGGTGAGACCCGCGAGGACGAGGCAGACCGCGATCTTCCGGGGTGCGCCAGAGGTGGGTGCGACAGGGCCAGGCTCCGGGCCGGAGCCCTGCTCACACGCTGGCACAATGACGACATGACCGAGTTCGGGAAGTTCCTGCGGGCTCGCCGGGGCAACCTGCGCCCGGCGGACGTCGGGCTGCCCGCCGGAACCGGCACGCGCCGGACGCCGGGTCTGCGCCGGGAGGAGGTGGCGGCGCTGGCCGGTGTGAGCATCGACTACTACATCCGTTTGGAACGAGGCAAGGAGGCCCGTCCGAGCCCTTCGGTGGTCGAGGCGCTGGCCGAGGCGCTCCGCCTCGGCCGGGAGGAGAGCGGCTTCCTGCGCGAGCTGGCGGCGCGCGCGGCGCGGCGTGCGCCCGAGCCCCGGCCCCTGCCGTCACGGCGCGTCCGTCCGACCGTCACCCAGCTTCTGGAGACGCTCCGGCCCAACCCGGCGTACGTCGTGAGCCGCACCAACGACCTGCTGGCGGCCAATCCCGGCGGGCTGCGGCTGCTCCACGGCATCGCCGACTGGCCGGAGCGGCAGCGGAACACCGTTCGGTACATCTTCCTGCACCCCGCCGCCCGCGAGCTTTGGGTGGACTGGGAGCAGAAGGCCAAGGCGTGCGTCGCCCAGTTGCGGGCCATCGCCGGCAGCGATCCCGATGCCCCGGATCTCGCCGCGCTCGTCGGTGAGCTGATCGTCAAGAGCCCCGACTTCGGCCGGCTCTGGGAGCGGTACGAGGTGCACACGATCGGCGTCGGCGAGAAAACGCTCCGGCACCCGGAAGTCGGCACGATGACGCTCTCGCACGAGGGGCTCACCCTCAACCGCGCTCAAGGCCAGCGCCTCGTCATCTACATGGCGCCGCCGGGCAGCCCGGACCACGACAAGATGACGCTCCTCGACCTCGCCTACGGCCCGTCCGGCGAGACAGCGACCGCCTCGCCCTCCCGGAGCCAGAACAGCTAGGCGATCGAGAGGTCGTCGAACCTTGCGAGATCGCTCTGCCCCGTGCCAGCGCTGGGACCGAGCGCGACCGCAAGTTCAGCTACGGCCTCACCCAAGAGATAGTGGTGACTATTCGCAGCGTCCTCGTCACCCAGAGTGATGTATTGTCGTGGGGTGCGAGCAGCGCGGTTCACGAAGGCGTCCACCCGGCCGTCGGGTCTGGTGCTGCTCGTGCTGCTGTCGCTGGTCACGGCGCTGGCCGTGCATACCGACGTCGCCACCGCCGCGCCGGCGGCCCAGCCGGCGGCCGTGCACACCGCCTCGCCCGGTTGCGGGGACGAGGACGACGGTCCTAGCGGTCACGGCGACGCGTCCGCGGTGAGGCCTGCCCGGGTTGAACCGGGACGTCCCGGAAGCGCCCGGCTTCCTCGCGCGCTTATCAGCGAGTCCGTTCCGCTTCCGGAACCTCGCGCCGCCATCGCGGTGCCGGCCACGCGCGGCACCGACGTTCTCATCACCCTGGGCGTCTCCCGCACGTGACCGTCCTTCGGCGGCGGGCTCATCCCCTGCCTGCCGCATGCGCATCCATTCACGTTTGGACGATGCGGAGGACGCCATGGGCGTCGAGGACGTTCATGTCAGCAGCGAAAGGTGGCGCTTCCACTGCCGGCGCTGCGTCTGGAGCTGGGAGCAGGTCTTCGAGACGCGCGAAAGGGACTCCCATACCGCCTGGTACCACTATGGGCTGCCCAGCCAGCCGCCCTGGATCGACCCGGGATGCCCCGCCTGCGGCGCCTCCGGCAAGGCGTTCCCCGGCGGCTCACCCGTCCCGCCGCTCTACTGACGCGGCTGCAGCCGCCGGAGCCCAAGACGCAGACGACGCCGGCCCGCACTCCGCCGGGTGCGGGCTGGCCGGTGCCGGGCGTCCTCGCAGACGACCCCGTCGACAGGCCAGCGCCACGCCCGTCCGGGCGCGTCCGACGCGCCTGCCCGCCAGCCAACGTCGGGGCTGCACGCGAAGCCGGACGGCGGTCCACCGAGGGCGATCAGCGGGACGGCTTGGGCCAGGCCGGCCGTACCCGTCCAGATCGGGCTGCTGGTCGCCTGCCATAGCTGATACAGCACGGCGACCTGGGTTGTTTGGGTGCCTAGGGCGGATGTTGTTTGGCCGAGCCAGAGGCGGCGGAAGTGCGGCGAGGTGCGTAAGGGGGTGGCGTCCAGGAGCGCGGACGTTACTGCCACGCGGGGTCCTGGGTCAGGCGGTCGGCGATGCGGTCGTGGAAGCTGCGGCGGGCCAGGGCGGCCTCGATGTCGGCGACGACGCGGGTGAGCGGGTAGGGCAGCTCGGCTTCGAGTTCGGCGACCGTGTCCTCGGTGGCGCGCCACTCGGCGGCCAGCCGGTCGGCGATGGCGCGGGTGCGGTCGGTCAGCATGACCTGCTTGCTGCGGCCGTCCGGGCCGGCGCCGGTGGTGACGAAGCCGGCGGCGCGCATCGCGGCCACCTTCTGGCTCGCGGCGGAATGCGTCAGGTCCACCGATCGGGCCAGTTCGGCGATGGTCATGGGGCCGCGCAGGTGGAGGCGGATGAGCTCCTTGACGTAGCTCGGCTTGAGGCCCTCGATCCCGGCCTCGGTGTAGAGGCGGGCGATGTCGGCGTCCATGGCGTCCTGGAGTCGCCACAGCGGACGCCAGTGGGCGTGCTCGGTCGGATCAGCGCTCATGGAAGCTAATGTAACAGCACTTATATAAGTGCTGTTACATCACTGCCAGGGGCCGGTGAGCGGGGAGGGGGCGGGTGGGTGGTCGCGGGCCACGGATTCGGCTATTCGGTCGATGAGGGGCAGGGCCTGGTCCAGGATGTTCCGTTCGCTGTCGTCCAGGACGGCGGACAGGGTTTCGGCCAGGACGGCGATGCGCTGCCGGCGGTCCGCGTCCAGGGCGATATGTCCCGCGTCGGTGAGGGTCAGGACCTTCTTGCGGGCGTCGAACGGGTCGGGCGCGGGGGAGATGAGGCGGGCGTCGGCCAGTTCCTTGACGGTCGCGGCCATCGTCTGGTGGCGGACGCCGCGGGCGGCGGCCAGGTCGGCGGTGGTCATCGGGCCGCGGGTGTCGAGGAGGTCCAGGACGGCCGCCGGGACGGCGGGAAGCCGGTCGACCGAGCGCGTACTGCGCACCAGGGCGGAGACCGCAGCTCGCAGATGGGCGGCCAGCTCCACGGGCGGAGGCGTGTTGTTCACCGGGCCAGGCTAGCAAGTATGTAGGGTGAGCTGTACAGATTTTCCTGTAGAAGCCGGGGATCGAATGCAGCTCATCAAGCACGCGCACGCCTGCGTCTCGCTCGTGGGTGACGGACGCATCGTCATCGACCCGGGGACGCTCACCCCGGACGCCGCCGACGCGGTGGCCGCGGCCGAGGCGGTCCTGATCACCCATGAGCACTTCGACCACTTCGACGAAGACCTCCTCGCCCGGGAGCTGGAGGCCCGTCCCGAGCTGCGGGTGTACGGGCCGGCGAGCGTCGTCGACCGCTGGTCGGCGCGGCGCGGGCAGGTCACCGCGGTCGCGGCCGGGGACGAGTTCCAGGTGGGCGGTTTCGACGTCGCGGTGTTCGGCGAGTTGCATGCGGCGATCCACCGCGACATCCCGCGCGTCAGCAATGTCGGTTACCTGGTGGACGGCGGGCTGTACCACCCGGGCGACGCCTACCACGTCCCGGACGCGCCGGTCGGCACGCTCCTGCTGCCCACCAGCGGACCGTGGACCAAGTTCGGCGAGGCGGTCGACTACGTGCGGGAGGTGGCGCCCGACCGGCTCGTCCAGATCCACGAACTCATGCTCAGCGACCTCGGCCAGCAGTCGGCGGCGCGGTTCCTGAGCCCCGAGGGGCTGACCCGGGTTCCGCTGACGATCGTCCCTGCGGGAGACGCCCTCACGCTGTGAACGGCCTACCGGACCCGGGCCGTCAGGAGGGCTGGTCTTCCTTGACCGAGCTGAGCATCGCGGCGACCTGGACGCGGGAGTTGAAGCCGAGCTTGCTCAGGATGTGCTCGACGTGCGCGTCGGCGGTGCGCTTGGAGATGACCAGGCATTCGGCGATCTGGCGGTTGGTCAGTCCTTCGGCGACGAGCCGGGCGACCTCGCGTTCGCGCGGGGTGAGCGGTCCGAGGGGGCTGCCGTCCTCGGTCCTCGCGGCGGGGACGGCCGCGGAGGACGGGTGCGGGGCGTGTCCCCCGGCCAGGTTGATCAGCTGGTCGAGCGGAAGCGCGGCGCCGCGTCCGTAGGTCTGGGTGAAGCGCTCACCACCGAGCTTGAGCATCAGGCGGTTCTCGATGGCGGTGTGCAGGCCGATGAGCCCCTCCTCGCCCCAGAGGCGGGTGCCGACCTGGCGCCACAGGGCTCCGGCGCCGCCGAGCAGGGTGGCCGCGAGCTCGTCCTCGTCCTTGTCGGCGGCGATCCAGGACAGGTACTCCACCACCGCGGCGACGCCCATCGTCTCGCCCTGCTCCAGCGCCGACAGCAGGAGCGTCTCGCTGAGCTCGCGGGCCCGGTCCAGCTCCCCGGTGGCCCACAGGCACAGCACCTGCATGATGAGCAGGTAGTTGCGCACCCACCGCTCCTGCGGGATGTGCGCCAGCTCCCGCAGCCCCTCCTCCACTTCCCGCAGCGCCCGGGCCGGTTCGCCGTGGCCGGCCAGGAACGCGGAAGTCTGGCTGTAGCCGACCGCCAGCGGGAACAGGTCGTGGCGCGCCCTCAGCTGTTCGCGCGCCGCGCGGTAGGCGTCCATCGTGGACGCGACGTCCCCGCCCCAGATGATCATCGCGAAGGCCTCGGCCGCGGCGGCGCGGGCCCGGAGGAAGTCGTCGTCCAGGTGCTCGGCGACCGTCCGGCAGCGGCGGACCATCTCGCGGCTGTCGGGCGCGGACTGGAGCGTTCCGTAGTAGGCGCTGAGCCAGACGGCCTTGCCGTGCTCGATCGTCGGCGCGGACTCGGCGTCCAGCGCCTTGTCGATCCAGCGGCGGCCCTCGGTGAGCCTGCTCTTGCCCTGCCAGAGCCCCCACAGCCCGTTCACCATCCGCAGCACCGCCTCGTCCCCGGGGTGGGCGGCGGCGAAGTCCATCGCGACGCGGAAGTTGTCGATGTCGGCGGCCAGCCGGTCGCCCCACTCGACCTGGTGGTCGCCGAACCACTCCTGCCCCGCGCGGACGGCCATCCGGGCGAAGAACTCCTGGTGGCGCCGCGCGTACAGCTCGACGCGGCCGTCCTCCTCCAGGCGTTCGGCGCCGTACTCGCGGATGCTGTCCAGCAGGTGGTAGCGCGCTTCGGCCACGCCGTCGCCGCACTGCACGACCGACTTGTCCACCAGCGACATCAGCAGGTCGACCACGTCCAGTCCGGCCAGCTCGGCGCCCGCGCAGACCTCCTCGACCGCGGCCAGGGTGAAGCCGCCGGCGAACACCGACAGCCGCGCCCACAGCTCCCGCTCGTCCTCGGTGCACAGGTCGTGGCTCCACTCGATGGTCGCGCGGAGCGTCTTGTGGCGGGCCTGGGCGAGCCGGGCGCCGGCGAGGGCCTGGAACCGGTCGTCCAGCCGCCGCAGGATCTGGTCCAGCGGCATCGTCCGCAGCCGCACGGCCGCCAGCTC
Source organism: Actinomadura rupiterrae (assembly GCF_024172125.1). Lineage (GTDB taxonomy): Bacteria > Actinomycetota > Actinomycetes > Streptosporangiales > Streptosporangiaceae > Spirillospora > Spirillospora rupiterrae. The sequence continues at coordinate 321,195 of NZ_JAMZEA010000010.1, read as the reverse complement.
GATGGCCAGCGGGATGCCGTCCAGGCGCCGGCACACCGCGATGACCTCGGCGCGGTTGTCGGCGCACAGGACGAACGAGGGACGGGCGGCCTGAGCGCGCGCCACGAACAGCGCGACGGTGTCGCTCGTGGTCTCGTCGGCGCCGGCCCCGGGACGGGGCATAGGCGGGATCTGCAGCACGCACTCCCCCGGCAGCGCCACGGGCTGCCGGCTGGTCAGCATCAGCACCAGGCCGGCCGAGTGGCTCACCAGGATGTCGGCGAACACCGCCAAGGCCTCGACCAGGTGCTCGCAGGTGTCCAGCACCAGCAGCGCGCGCCGGTCGGCGAAGTACTCCAGCAGCTGGTCCATCGGGTGCTGCGCCGCGTTCTCCGGCAGGCCCACCGCGGACGCGACGGTGTTGGGCAGGAACTCGGGGTCGCGCAGGCCGCTCAGCTCGGCGATGCTCACGCCGTCGGGGAACTCGCCGTCCAGCTGCTGCGCGGCGCGCAGGGCGATCCGGGTCTTGCCCACGCCGCCCGGCCCGGTGAGGGTGATGACGCGGGCGCGCGTGACGGCCCGGGCGACCGCCTCCAGCTCCGCCGCGCGGCCGACGAAGGCGGTGCTCTCATGCCGCGCCACCGGCCGGACCCATCCCCACTGCGTCACATCAGCGCTGCGTTGCGTCACAGGCGCAGGGTCTCACCCGTCCGTCCGGCCCGCAGCCGGTTCGCCCGAACCACCATCAATCACGCACCTTCCGGACGGCCGACACGTCCGCTTCGACACCGCCGATACTTCGGCCGGACGGACGGCGTGAAGGGCGGGAGATACGGGGGTTGCCCGGGGGCGGTTCGCGGCGGATCTTGAACGTGACGGGTCCGCCCCCGACCTGGGAGGAGCAGCGCGTGCGGAGCCCGTAGGCCCCCCGCTCACTTCGCGAAAGAGGAAGACATGCCGTTCCCCCGCAGAACACTGGCCCTCGCCGGTTCGGCCCTGGCGCTGACCGCTCCCCTGCTGGCTTCCGTTTCGCCCGCGTCCGCGGCCTCCCGCGACGGGGTCTGCGACAGCGGTGAGTTCTGTTACTACTACAACAGCAACGAGGCCGGTTCGGTCTCCGACTTCACCGGATCGGTCGGCGACTACGGAACGGTCCAGCCGTCCTGCTACGACTTCAAGGGCCCCGGCGCCGGGCAGGGCCTTTGCGTGAAGAACAACGCCGCGTCGGTGTGGAACCGCACCGGGTACACCGTGCGCGTCTACTACAACAGCAACTACGCGGGGGCCAGCCAGGACTTCGCGCCCGGCGCGTCCGGCAACCTCAACACCACGCTGAAGAACAACAACGCCTCCCACCAGTTCCTCGGCTCGTCCGGCGGCCAGACACCGGTCAACGACTATGACGGCAACCCGCGCGGTTTCGCGCAGAACAACTGCACGGCCTTCGCCGCCTGGCGCGTCGCCAGCCGGCTGGGCGTCCCGAACTTCAGCAACTCCTGGAAGACGACCTGGGGCAACGCGGGCACGTGGGACGACGCCGCGCGCAGGGTCGGCGTGGCGGTCGACAAGACGGCGACGGTCGGTTCCATCGCCGTCAACGACGTCCACAAGGTCGGGCACGTCGCCTACGTGAACCGCGTCTACTCCGACGGGTCGTTCGACGTCGAGGAGTACAACTGGAACAACCCCCTCGCCTACGGGACGCGCTCCCACATGCACGTGAGCGACGCCGACACCGACTTCCAGTGGATGCTCCACTTCTGAGCGAGAGCCCGGCCCTGCCGCCGCGCCGGGCCGGGCTTCACTGCCTGGCCCGGCGCGGCGGACGGGCGTTCAGGAGTCGCGGCGGAAGCCGGTCGCGGCGACGACGGCACCGAGACCGGCGAGGACGGCGATGGCGGCGAACGCGGTGTGGAAGCCGCCCAGACCCGTCCCGGCGACCAGGACGGTGGAGACCGCGGCGACGCCGGCCGCGCCGCCGATCTCGCGCGTGGTCTCCAGCAGCCCCGAGGCCAGTCCCGCTTCGGCTTCGGTGACGCCCGACAGCGCGCCGATCTGGAGGGACGGGGCGCAGACCCCGAAGCCGAGCCCGGCGACCAGGAACGCCGGGAGCAGGTCGGTGAGGTAGCTCGCGCCGACCGGGACGCGGGTGAGCCAAAGCATCCCGGCGGTCAGCAGCACCAGGCCGGTGACCAGCAGGCGGCGGACGCCCACGGCGGCGGCGAGGCGCCCGGCGGCCCACGAGACCCCGAACGAGGACGCCGTGGTGGCCAGCCACGCCAGCCCCGTGCGCGTCGCCGAGTAGCCGAGCCGCTGCTGCATCAGCAGCGACCCGAGGAAGATGAAGGAGAACAGCGCGCCGAAGGCGAGCAGCGCGGTGAGGTTGGCCGCGACCAGCGTGCGGCTCCGCAGTGCCCGTCGCGGGACGAGCGGGGCCGGTGAACGCCTCTCCGACCACACGAACACCGCCGCCAGCACGCCGGACGCCGCGAACCACGCCAGCGTGCCGCCGGAGGTCCATCCGTGCGTGGAGGCGTGGTGGAGCGCGTAGACGAAGAGCAGCAATGCTCCGGTGACCGTGCCCGCACCCGCGAGGTCGAGCCGCTCGGAGCGTCCGCGCGGCCCGTCGGCGGCGAGACCGGTGAGAGCGAGGGCCGCCAGCACGAGACCGACGGGGACGTTGATGAAGAACGCCCACCGCCAGCCGGGACCGTCGGCGATGAGACCTCCGGCGACGACGCCGACCGTCCCGCCGACTCCGGCGACCGCTCCGAAGATTCCGAGCGCCCGGTTGCGCTCGCGTCCCTCGGGGAAGGTGACCGCCAACAGCGACAGGGCCGCCGGGGTGGTGAGGGCTCCGCCGAGCCCTTGGAGCCCGCGGGCCGCGATCAGCACGCCGCCGTGCCGGGCGAGGCCCGCCGCCAGCGACGCGGCGGTGAACAGGGCGAGTCCGGCGAGCAGGATGCGGCGGCGTCCCAGCAGGTCGGTCGTCCGTCCGCCGACCAGCAGGAACCCGCCGAGCAGCAGGCCGTAGGCGACGACGACCCACTGCAACCCGCCCGGGCCGAAGGCCAGGTCCCGCTGGATCGAGGGCAGGGCCACGTTCACGATGGCGATGTCCAGGCCCACCATCGCCGTTGCGGCGCACGCCAGGAACAGCACCAGACCGCGACGCGGGCCCGGCGGGCGCGGGGGTTCGGACGTCAACGGCCCGGCGGCGACGGTTTCCGCCGGGCTTTGCATATTGGACATCGTCTGCACCTCTCGTTCGATGGGTTTCGTCCCACCGACGAAGGAGGCCGCCCGGGATCGACACCGGCCGTGAAGAAACGTCGAAAAATTCGGAGGGGATGACGTCGGCACAGGTCAGAGCTCGGAAAGGCGTCCGTTCAGGTAGCGGCGCTCGGCTTCGGTCGGCGCCAGTTCCAGCGCCTCCCTGTAGGACGTGGCGGCCTCGGCGAGGCGGCCGTCCCGGCGAAGGAGATCGGCGCGGGTCGCGGGCAGCAGGTGGTAGCCGTCCAGCTCACCGGACGCGGTGAGATCGTCGACGAGGGCGAGCCCGGCGGGGATGCCGTCGGCCATGGCGATCGCCACGGCGCGGTTGAGTTCCACCACCGGCGACGGCGCCAGGCGTGCTAGCTCGGCGTACAGGACGGCGATCTGCGGCCAGTCGGTGGACGCGGCGTCCGGTGCGGTGGCGTGGCAGGCGGCGATCGCGGCCTGCACCTGGTACGGCCCGGAGCGCCGCGCCGCCAGCGCCCGGTCCAGGGTCGTGAGGCCCTCTTCGATCAGCGCGCGATCCCACCGGGACCGGTCCTGGTGCTCCAGCGTGACCAGGACGCCGCCGTCGGTGCGGCTCGCGCGGCGCGCCTCCAGCAGCAGCATCAGCGCGAGCAGGCCGCGCGCCTCCGGCTCGTCCGGCATCAGGCGCACCAGCGTCCGGGCGAGGTGGACGCCCTCGGCGGCGAGGGCCCGGCGCCCGTCGTCCTCGTCGTAGCCCGCGTTGAAGATCAGGTACAGCACCGCGAGGACGGCGGCCAGCCGCTGCGGCAGGAGTTCGGCCGGCGGGACCCGGTACGGGATCCCGGCCTCGACGATCTTCCGCTTGGCGCGCACGAGCCGCTGGGCCATCGCCGACTCGGCGGTCAGGAACGCCTTGGCGATCTCCCCGGTGCCCAGCCCCGCGAGCGTCCGCAGCGTCAGCGCGACCCGGGCGGGGAACGGCAGCGCGGGATGGCAGCAGGTGAAGATCAGCCGCAGCCGCTCGTCCGGGATCTCCTGCGCCGGCGGCCCGGCCGGGTCCCGCTCCAGGACGGCGAGCTGCCGCAGTTTCGCCGCGCCGTTCGCGTCCCGGCGCAGCCGGTCCGTGGCGCGGTTGCGGGCCGTGGTCGTCAGCCACGCCCCCGGACGGTCCGGGACGCCGTCGCGCCCCCAGGTGGCCAGCGCGGCGGCGAACGCGTCCTGCGCGCAGTCCTCGGCCAGGTCCCAGTTGCCGGTCAGCCCGATCAGCGTGCCGACCACCTGGCCCCACTCGTCCCGGTACGCGGCGTCGACCGCGGCGCGGACGGTCTCCGGAGCGGTCATTCCCAGACGGGCCGGACCTCGACGCAGCCGCGGCCCGCGTACGGGTGCTTCGCCGCGATCGCGATCGCGTCGTCCAGATCGGCGCACTCGATGATGTCGATGCCGCCGACGAAGTCCTTGGTCTCGGCGAACGGGCCGTCGCTCACCAGCGTCTCGCCGTCGCGGACGCGGACCGTGGTCGCGTCCGCCACCGGCCGCAGCCGCGCGCCGCCGCTGACGGCGCCCCGCCGGGCGATCTCCTCCCCGTACGCCTGATGCGCCGGGTCCGCCAGGATCTCCTCCATCGACGGCGACACCGACTCATCGTCACAGATCAGAAGCACATACCTCATGCGCCCCACTATGCCCGACGATCCCGGCCCCGCCCGGAGTCCTGCTTCGGGCGCCTGGATTTCGCCGGCGAAAGGACGTCCCGGACACCGTTTCGCCGCGGGGACGGCACCGGCCCATTAGCCGCCGCGCTCCCCCGCCCCTTTGGGACCTGCTCCGCCTCAGTCCTTTGGCCTCCGCTCTGCCCCGGCACTCCTTGGCAGTTCGGATGCCGGGGCATAGTTAACGGAGTTCGGCCGTAGCGGAGCGCCGCCGTAACGGGGCGCCGCCGCCGTAACGGAGTGCGCCCGTAACGGAGTGCGGCCGTTCCCGGTGCGGCGAAATCCCCGGGATAAAGGGCCGGGCCGCAGTGGGTGCTATCTACCGGGGTTGGCCGCTTCGTACTGCTCGATGATCTCGCGGGGGATCCGGCCCCGGTCGTTGACGTGGGAGCCGTTCTGCCTGGCCCAGGCGCGGATCTCGGCGGTGCGCTCCCGGTCGGTGACGGTCCGGGCGGGGCGGCCGCGCCGGGCGCCGCCGCGGACGGCCTTCCGCGCCTTCTCGGCGTACGGCTCAAGAACGGCACGAAGCTCGTCGCCGTTCGCGACGCTCAAATCGATCTCGTAGTCGGTGCCGTCCAGAGAGAAGTGGACGGTCTCGTCCGCCTTCCCGCCGTCCAGGTCATCGACCAGGAGAACTTCAACCTTCTGTGCCATCGTGACTCCTAGCTTGTGACTCAGCGTGATGCTAGCAGCAGCACAATCTCCTCGTTTCATCGTGGCGGAATGTTTTCGCCGTTACGGCCGGACTCTCGGCTTCGAAGAGGAATGCCACACCCGCGCACCGCCGCGATAAGCGCCTCCTGATCCGGATGGGAAGTGAGGCGACCGCGCCCGGCTGCGACCGCCCGCCTCCCGGCGCCCGCCTCCCGGTGCCTGCCCCGCCCCGGATGGTTGACGGCTCATAGAGTACAAGTTATATATGCCTCATGGCATATGAGGAGAGTGGACGAGCGGTGGTGCTCGGCGCGGGGATCGGCGGCCTGCTGGCCGCGCGGGTCCTGTCCGAGCACTACGGCGAGGTGGTCGTGGTCGACCGCGACGAGCTGCCGGACGGCCCGGAGCACCGGCGGTTCGTGCCGCAGTCGCACCACGCGCACGGGCTGCTGGGCTCGGGGCGCCAGGTGATGGTCAGCCTGTTCCCCGGGCTGTCGGCGGAGCTGGACGCGGCCGGGGCGATCACCTCCGGGTCGGGCGACCCGGCGATGGGCGACCGGTCGATCTTCCTGGTCCGGAACGGGACGACCATCCGGATCCCCGCGTGGTGGACCGGCGGCTTCTGCGCCAGCCGCGTCCTGATCGAGCATTCGATCCGGGAGCGCGTGCGGGCGATCCCGAACGTCACCCTGCGCGACCGGACCGCCGCGGTCGGCCTGCTGACCAGCGGAACCCGGCGCAGGGTCACCGGTGTCCGGACCGAGGACGGCGAGGTCGGCGCCGATCTGGTGGTCGACGCGTCCGGGCGCAACTCGGCGCTGCCGGAGTGGCTGGAGCGGATCGGGTACCGGCCGCCCGAGGAGTCGGTGGTCCACTCCGACGTCCGGTACGCCAGCCTGGTCACCGAGCCCGACCCGTCCTTCGACCCCGAGTGGCTGATCATCCTCGGCGCCCAGGCCACCTCCGGCTCGTCGGTCGGCGGCGTCGTGCTGCGCATCGAGAACGGCCTGCTGCACATGTCCTTCGGGACGACCGGCCAGGGGACGCCCATACCGTCCGATATCGGGGAGCTGCGCGCGTTCGCCGACCGGATGACCGCGCCGGTGACCGCCGAGGCGCTGCGCCATTCGACGCCGCTCGGGCCGGTCCGCAAGTACCACGTCCGCCGCAACGTCCGCCGCTATTACGACCGGATGAGCGAGATGCCCGCCGGGCTCGTGGCGCTCGGCGACGCCGCCAGCGCGTCCAACCCGATCTACGGGCAGGGGATGAGCGTGGCGGCCCTGTCGGCGAGCCGGCTCGGCCGGCTGCTCGCCGAGGAGGGCGGCGCGCGGCGGCCGGGGTTCGAGCGGCGCGCGGCGCGGGCGATCGCCGCCACGTCGGTGGAGGCCTGGCGCCTGGCGCTCGGTGAGGACCTCCGCTACGGATGCCGCACCCAGGGCGTCCGGACGCCCTGGACGGCGCGCTTCGACGCGGGCTACCGCAACCGCCTGGAGCGCGCGGCGGCCCTGGATCCGGAGGTGGCGTCGGCCTTCAACGACGTGCTCAACCTGCACCGGCCGCTGTCGTCGCTCGGGTCGCCGCGCGTGGTGCGGCGGGTGCTGCGCCCGTTGCGCGACCGCAACCCCGGCCCCCTGTCGGCGACCATCGCGGCCGTCCTCGGCGCGGCCTGAACCCCTTGAGCAGGCGCCGCCCGCATCCGGCGCAGCCTGAAACCAGAGCGAGGAGCACCCCCCATGTTCCAGCCCCAGTTCGTGGACGTCGACGACGTCCTGCTTCACGTCGAGACCGCCGGACCCGAGGACGGTCCGCCCGTCCTGTTCCTGCACGGCTGGCCCGACCTGTGGCTCAGCTTCGACCGGCAGATGACCGCGCTCGCCGCGCAGGGCTACCGCGTCCTTGCGCCCGACCAGCGCGGGTACGGCCTGTCGTCCAAGCCCACCGCGGTCGCCGACTACGCGATGCCGAACCTGACCAAGGACATCGCGCTGCTCATCGAACGCCAGGAACTCGCGCCCGTGCACCTGGTCGGGCACGACTGGGGCGCCGCGGTCGCCTGGACGCTCGCGACCGAGCGGCCCGACCTCGTGCGGTCGCTGACCGTCGTCAACTGCCCGCATCCGCAGGTGCTCGCCGAGGCGCTGATGCGCAGGCCGTCCCAGATGCTGCGCAGCTGGTACATGCTCGCGTTCCAGATCCCCGGGCTGGCCGAGGCGGTCCTCGGCGCGCGCGACCACGCCGTCCTCACCGCGATGCTGCGGCACGGGGCGGGCCTGGACGACGCCGACCTGGAACGGCACCGCGCCGTCTGGCGCCACCCGGGAACCGTCCAGCGGCCGCTGTTCTGGTACCGCGCGATGTTCCGGACGATGCTCGCGTCCATCCGCGCCGAACGCTCCGCAGCGCGCAACGCACGCACCTCGGCACGCGCTGGAAGCTCCTCGGCGCACGACCCCTCCGGGCGCGGCTCCTCGGAGCACGGCGCACGCGCCTCGGAGCGCGGCGCGCGTTCGCGGCGGGAGCCGCTGGTGCGGGTGCCGACGCAGATCATCTGGGGTGGACGGGACGGCGCGTTCAGCCGGAGCCTCGCCGAGCCCAGCGCCGCGATGTGCGAGCAGGCCGTCCTGCACCGGCTGGACGCCCGGCACTGGCCGCACCGCGAGCAGCCCGGCCGCGTGACCGGACTTCTCACGTCCTGGTTCGCGCGCCATGCGGACCTGCCTTGATCGATTGATATCCTTCGGGCGTCCGCCGAGGAAAAGGAGCCCGATGCTGAAGTTCGCACTGCTCGGCTTCCTGCTGCGGCAGTCGATGACGGGCTATGACCTGGCCACCGTGATACGCAACAGCATCAATTTCGTGTGGCCCGCGCAACTCAGCCAGATCTACCGCACATTGGCCCAACTCGAGGACGACGGCCTGGTCGTCTCCGAGGTGTTCCCGCAGCAGGGCCGGCCCGACCGCCGCGTGTACTCGGCCACCGAGGCCGGGCGCGAGGCGTTCGGGTCGTGGCTCGGTGAGCTGGTCACCGAGCTGGACCCGATCCGCGTGCCGTTCCTCGTCCGGTTCTTCTTCTCCGGCTCCCGGCGCCCGCAGGAGATCGTGACCCAGCTGCGGGTCATGCGCGACCTGCACGTCCGGCAGCGCGACCGGCTCGCCAACGAACTCCCCGGCTACATCGCCGAATTCGCGGCGGAGAATAACGTCAACGAAACCGATCCCGTGATATGGGACTCGGTGCGCCGGGCCGGCGAGATGAACGCCCAAACGTGGGTGGACTGGATAGACGAAACGATCGAACGCCTGGAAAAGCTCGATGAGAACTCCCCGCCGTCCACCTGACACGGGCATCCGATATCCGATGCCGGGAAGCAGGCGGGTCGGCGGGGAGCAGGCGGGTCGGCGGGGAGCGCTCGCCGTTCAGCCGCTGATGCTGGTCTGGCCGGTCTCCAGGTGGCCGGCGAAACGCTGCGACCAGGTGGCGTCGGAGCCGGCGGTCACGGTGAAGTCGTACCAGCCGTTCGCGACGGTGACGGCGTTGAACTCGTCCTTGACGCTCTGCCCGGCCGGGACGCGGTAGGTCCACGGACCGTCCGAGCGGTAGGCGTTGGCGGTGATGGTGACCGTGACGTCGGCCGTCCCGGCGTTGGCCATCGTGAACGAGATCGCCAGCTTTCCGGTGGAACTGCTGATCCCGTAGGACGCGGTGACGGTGAGGTTCTTGCCCGCCTGGGTCGCGTCGCCCTTGAAGCGGCGGAGGAACCGGTTGGATCCGACGACGGTCAGGTCGTACTTGCCGCTGCCGTAACCGGTACCGCAGTTGAAGAAGTCGCTGGTGGCGGCGCCGGCGTCCACGGTGTACTGCCAGGGCCCGCCGGTGCGGTAGGCGTTGGCGTACGCCGCGAAGTGCGCCGAGCTCCTGGCCGCCGTCCCCTGGTTGGCCATCGCGATCCAGACCTTGGTCACCCCGTTGGAGCCGAACTCCAGGTGGTCCAGGTTGGCGGCGGGCTGGTAGGGCAGGGCGCGCGCGGGGCGCGTCCCGCTCTCCTGCGGAGGGAGCTTGTTGTCGACCGGAGCCGGGTTGGGCAGCGGGCTGCACGTCGCCAGGCCGATCGTCGCGGACGTGTCGGGCAGGCTCGGCAGCCCGAACACCGGGTTCGCGAAGTCGAACATGCCGGTCAGATCGCCGCAGACCTTGCGGCGCCACGCGCTGATGTTCGGGCAGGTGGCGGGCTTGCCGAGGGCCGCCGTCCACTTCTCCAGGAAGCGCAGCACCGAGGTGTGGTCGGCGACCTCGGAGCTGACCCAGCCGCCGCGGCTCCACGGCGAGATCGCGATCAGCGGGACGCGGAAGCCGAGGCCGATGTTGGTGCCGTTGTAGAACTCCCCCGCCGTCCCGGCCGGCGCCGCGGGCGGCGGGACGTGGTCGAAGAACCCGTCGTTCTCGTCGTAGTTCAGCAGCAGCACCGTGGAGTTGAAGACGTTCGGGTCGGCGTTGAGCGCGTCGATGACCATGTGGACGAAGTGCGCGCCGTCAGTGGGCGTGGCGTAGGGATGCTCGGAGGACGCCTGGTCGGACACGATCCAGGAGACCTGGGGCAGCGTCCCCTTCTGCACGTCCGACCGGATCGCGGCGGCGATGTCGTCGGGCGTCTTACCGGTGGCCTTCGGAACCGAGCCCATGCCCTTCACCGCGAGCGGGCTGCCGGGCGCGGCCGAGGTGAACTGGGTGAAGTACGCCAGGGCATTGTCACCGTAGTTGTCGGCGGCGTTCTGGTAAACCTTCCAGCTCACCCCGGCCCTCTCCAGCGCCTCGGCGTAGGTCTGCCAGTGCAGGCCGGACTCGTCGCCGCCGTCGTAGGCCGGGCCGCCCGCGGTGCCGCCCGGGTCGATCATCCCGCTCCACAGGTACGTCCGGTTGGGGCCGGTGGCGGTGAGGCCGGAGCAGAAGTAGGCGTCGCAGATCGTCCAGTTGTCGGCCAGGGCGTAGTGGAACGGGATGTCGGCGCGGGTGAGGTACCCCAGGGTGCGGACGTTGCCCTTGGCGGCCACCCACGAGTCCAGCTTGCCGCCGTTCCAGGCCTTGTGCTGGTCGGACCAGCCGTGCGCGAGGTCGCCGTTGCACTGGGCCAGGCGCTCGGGGTCGGCTCCCCCGGCGGGGTTGGTGGAGCTGAACTGCCACGGGTACTGGCGGCCCGACCCGTTCGGCTGGTTGAACACGCTGTACCCGCCGGCCAGCTGGATCGTGCTGCGGTCGGCGAAGCCGCGGACGCCCTTGAGCGTCCCGAAGTAGTGGTCGAAGCTCCGGTTCTCCTGCATCAGGATCACCACGTGCTTGACGTCGGCGATCGTCCCGGTGCCCACGGCGGCGGCGCGCGCCTGGGAGCCGGGCGCGGTCGGGCCGGCGACGACCGCCCCGGCGGCGGTCGCGGACAGGGCCATGAATCTCCTGCGGCTCAGCTTCGACACCGGTCTTCGCCTTTCGTCACGTACAGCGGGGGGTTGGGGACGCGTCCGGACGCGCCGGACGCGTTGGCATCACGAGGCGGACGCGCCGGACGCGGAGGACGCCCCGGATGCGGCGGCATTACGAGCCGGACGCGGAGGGCGCACAGGGCGCGCAGGGCGCGGAGACATTACGCGGCGGGCGGGGTAGCGAAAGGCGCGGACCAGGTCTGGTTGGGCTGGTGGTCCCCGCACGGGTAGGTGATGACGGGCGCGTTCATGTTGTTCAGCGCGCCGCCGGAGATGTCGGCGCACAGGCCGTTCGCCTTGAGCTGCCCGGCACGGTTGTAGGCCCAGATCTGCTTGGGATCGCCGCCGGCACAAGTGCGCAGCTTCAGCCCGGTGCTCTCCCCCGACACGCAGAGACCCGGATCGGCGAGCGAGGCGATCTGGCCGTTGCTCTGCCGCCGCCACTGCTGGTTGTCGTTGCCGGTGCAGGTGTAGAGGCCGACGGTGGTGCCGTTGGTGGCGCCGTTGTAGGCGTCCAGGCAGAAGGCGAACGCCTGGAAGGCGGGCTGGGCGGACTGGATCTGCCCGACGGGCAGCGCGCCGCCGCAGCCGCCCGGGGCGATGGTGTACATCGCGTTATCGTGCGAGCCGATGGTGACGGTGAGGGAACCGGTGACCGTACTGGAGGTGTGCGTCCACAGATTCTTGGCGGTGCGGGCGCAGCCGAGGTTGGAGAAGCCGGCGCGGGCGAGGTTGAGCGTGTACGTGGCGGCGGTGGCGTTCTTGTTGAGGACGACCACGGCGCGCGATCCGTCCGCCAGCGGTTTGACGACGACGTCGGTGCCCGAGCCGTTCGCGGCGCCCTGCCGGGACGCGAGGTAGCCGCCCGCCGTGGTGTCCTGGTCGACGGCGATGATTTCGCTGTTCTTCAGGATCGCCAATTGCGGGGCGTAGGCGGACGGGTCGGCGGCCATCTTCCGCACGTCCGTGCTGATCACCAGCGGGGAGCCCATGGCTGACCACAAGGCGAACTGGCTGCGCTGCTCGGCCGGCGTGAGCTGGTTGTTGTCGCCGATGAGCAGCTGGTCGGCGTCGTTGTGGTTCCCGGCGCCGTTGTAGCGCGCGAGGGCGACGGTGTCGGTGAAGTTCTGCAGCACACCGCCCTCGTAGTAATCGCCGCCGTGCGGCCAGTCCCAGGCGGAGGCGTTGGTGCCGTGCCAGACGGCGATGTCGGGGCTGACCCGCCACATCTGCCCCAGGCTCCGCACCCAGTCCATCGTCTGGTACTTGGTGCTGCTGGACGGCCCGACACCGGCCGGGGCCGACTCGTTGAACAGGATCTTGCGCGGGTTGGTGGACGTGGCGGTGTTCAGCGCCTTCGCCATCGTGGTGAACTCCTGCTGGCGGTTGCTGAGCGTGGTGCCGCAGTTGTCCAGCTTGAGGGAGTCGATGCCCCACGCGGCCAGGGAGTCGGCGTCGTCCTGCTCGTGCCCCATGACCCCGGCCGGGACGCCCTGGCAGGTGTTGACGCCGGAGGTGCTGTACAGGCCCGCGTCCATGCCGAGGCTGTGCAGGTAGGACGCGTAACCGGTCAGTTCGTAGTCGAAGCCGGGCTGGCTCGACCCTCCCCAGGTGGCCGCGCCGTGCAGGTAGCCCGCGCTGGTGCGCTGCATCCAGCAGTCGTCCACGGTCAGGTTGGTGTACCCGGCCGCCACCAGGCCGGTGGCCTTCATGGCCGCCGCCTGGTCCTGCATGAACTGCTGGAACGAGTAGCCGGTGCGGGTGCCGTCCAGCCGGGCCTGGGCGGCGCAGGTGAAGCGCGCCCAGTCGTTGAAGCCCATCATCGGCTTCACGCCGATCGGGGCGTTGGTGTTGGCCGCCGTGCTGTCGGCGACGGCCGGGGTGGGGACCGTCGCCGGCAGCGCGGCTGCTGCGAGCGCCGCCGCGCATGCGGTGTGGATGAGCCGCCGGTGCCAGATCATCTGCGTGCTCCCATGGGGACGAGGGGGGACGGGAGTGAGCGATGGAACTCGTGCGGAGAGAACTCTTTACACAGTTGATGAGCGGTAGCGCCCGTCGGGCAGGTGCGGTTACAGGCCGGGGCCGTTGTAGGCACCGCGGTGGGGCTTGGCCGTGGACGAGACCGCGTTGCCCCAGAAGTCCCGGCCGCCGTTGTTGCTCAGGACGCCGCCGTTCGACAGGGCGGGTGAGGTCGACTTGAGCTTGTAGCCGTCGGCGGACGTGAGGGTGTCGCCGCCTGTGCCGGGGTTCACGAGCTGCGGGTCGCCGACGATGCCGTTAGTGGTCGGGCGCGGGACGCCCTGGAAGACGTTCCACAGCCAGGAGATGCCGGACCCGGTCGGCAGGGTCGAGTCGGACGTGCCCGTCCAGATGTTGTTCTCCAGCGTGCTGGTGGTCGGCACGTTGATGTTGAACTTCTTGCCGGGGCAGTAGACGACGTTGTTGTAGAACTGGAGCGTCGCCGCGTTCCCGTTGCTGATCATCCGGCAGTCCTGCTGGAAGACGTTGTAGCGGACGATCTCGGTGGGCGCGCCGGACGTCCCGCAGCCGTCGCAGTTGAGGAAGATCCCGCCGGCGTTGTCGTGGGTGTAGTTGTACTGCACCAGGCAGGTGCCGGTGTTGCCCCAGTCGCAGTCGAACGCCTCGCTGTCGAAGGCGGACATGATGCTGCCGTACACCACGTTGTGCTGCATGGTCGGGTCGTGGTCGCCGAGCACCCAGATCCCGGCGAAGTTGCCGCCCGTCCAGGGGTAGGCGCCGGTGCCGAGCCTCGCCGCGGTGTTGTACTGGATCATCGGCGCCTCGGCGTAGGAGGCGATGATGCCGTCGCCGCCGACCGCACTGATGGTGTTGTGCTCGATCAGCACGCCGGAGCCCCGGGCCGCGGACGACCCGACGCGCACCTTGATCCCGCCTCCGCCGCAGTTGCTGACGGCCGTGTTGTGGACGTGGACGGAGTTCAGGACCGAGCCGGTGTTGACCGCGCCGGTGCGGATGCAGGCGGAGTTCGCGAACGCGGCGGCCTGGGTCGCCTTGTTGGTCTGCCCGGCGACATTGTCGACGATCAGGCCGTTGATGTCGTAGCCGCTGTGGGTCCGCCCGTCCGTGGACTGGATCAGCAGCCCCTCGCGCTGGGCGAGGGCGGACGCCGGGTTGGTGAGCTTGATCGCCCCGATCGTCCAGTTGTCCTGGTTCGTCAGGCTGAGCGCGTTCTCGGCGCCGTTGCCGTTGACGACCGGGGCGGCGCCGGTGCCGTAGGGCGCGATGTTGATCGGCGCGGTGGCGGTGCCGCTGCCCTTGGGGGCCAGGGTGCCGGTGCAGGTACTGCCGGAGGCGAGCGCCAGGGTGTCGCCTGGCTGGAAGGTGAGGCCGTTGACGGTGGCGAGGTCGTTGTACGGGCTGGCCTGGGTGCCGTTGCCGTTGGTCGAGCGCGAGCAGTCCAGGTAGACGGTGCTTCCGGTGGCGGACGCCGGGGTGGCGGTGAAGGTCGTGGCCGCGATGGCGGCGAGGGCGGCGGCGAACAACAGGTTCGCTCGCGAGCCGGAGAGGTGCCGGACGAATGATCGTTTGCTCATGGAGCCGTCCTTCGTGAGCGGGGCGCCCAAAAATTAAGTCGATCAAACGATCAAGTCAACACATTCCGATCAAATGATCGTTTTTTGATCGTTTGGGCACCCATCGATCGGCTTCTCCGCCCCCTGTTCGCTTGCTCGATCGACACGGATGGCAGCATGACCCAGTGCGACTGATCGTTCACACCTTGCTGCTCATCGCTGTGCTCGCACCGTTGACGCTCCTGGCAACGGCGGCGCGTGCGGCCGCACTGCCGCTAGGCAAGGCGAACTACGCCATCGCCCTCGGAGGGCTCAACGCCGGTTCGACAACGAACTGGGTGCGCCTGGGACAGGACACCTTCGCGCCGGACGGGACCGTCTCCGAGGTGTACTGGCAATGGTCGCAGCGCACGCCCGTCACACGAGCCGACACCGGCGTGCTCGCCCAGAACTGCACACCCCGCGACTGCGATGTGTTGACTGCCGGAGGCTGGCAATCGACGGACGCTCGCGCATTCGCTACCGGCACTTACAAAGTGACCGGTTCACACCTCCGCATCGCCTGGTCCGATGGGCTCCGCGAGAACTGGAAGCTCACCACAATGGCGAAAGGGAAACTCGCCAACGCCGAACTGGCCGGCAGCAACTTCGGCGCCAGCCACGGCTTCGGAAACGGCAGCAATGCGGCTTGGAGCACCCGAGTACCCGCCACCACCATCGCAGCGGCGGACTGGGCCCGGATGATCCACCGCTACTACCTCTGGAAGACGTCCTACGACACCACGCTCGGCTACCAGGGATACATCGACCAGGGCGACGGCTCGCCCTTTTGGACAACCCACTGGAACCCCTGCGCAGACCCGCGCTGCCTGGGCTCCCGAACCAACACGACCGACGAATCCATCCACACCGCCTACTACATATCCCCGGCCAACACCGTCCCCGGACACCGGCGCGACACCCTCTGGCACTGGCACACCGAACTCGCCGACGGACGCAACGAAATCTGCTACACGGGCAACTCGCACGTGAAACCCATGATCCAGGTCATCGACGACAGCGGGACATTCCATGGCTGGGTAGGAGTAGAAGCCTCACTGAACCAGACCATGCCGTCCGGCGCCGTCGCCGATGACATAGGCATCTTCCGCATCCTCGCCTGAGCCGTATTCCTCCATTGAGCAGTGGAGGTCGTTGGCTGCGTCAGGCGTTGAAGAAGGTGCTCAGCAGAGTCAGGACGGTGGCGCCCTGCTCGTCCAGGATCCAGTGGTCGGCATTGGGAATGACGGCCGTGGACGTGTTGGTCGCCACGTGCGCCATGTCCTGGCCGACCAGGGTTCCCATGCTGCGCTGGCCGCCGACGCCGAGCACCGGGACGGCCAGCTTGCCGTGCTCGGCGATGAGCTGGTCGACCTTGGGTTCGCCCTCGTCCTGCTGCCGGAAGTACTCGAAACCGGCATGCGTGGTTGCGGGCCGTCCGTACGACGCGAGGTAGCGGTTGACGGCCGCGGGCGCGAGCGCCCCCTTGTAGATCGAGGAGTAGAAGACCCGCGGGTCGCCGTTGACGAGCCGTTCCGCGACGCCGGACTGCGGCCCGTTGATGAACCAGTCCCACCAGAGGTGTCCGGGCTGCTGCTGGACGAGCTTGAGGTAGTCGGCGGTCGGGGGCGCCTCCATGACGGCGAGCCGGCTCACCTCGGACCGGTACTCGGCCGCGTACGCGATCGCGACGTTCCCGCCCCAGTCGTGTCCGGCGACCTGCGCGCTGGTGAAGCCCAGGTGGCGGACGACGGCGTGCACGTCAGTGGCCAGCGTCAACGCCTCGTACGCGTGCGCGTCGGAACGCGCCGGTGCCGAGTCGCCCAAGCCGCGCAGGTCGATCGCGATGACCGTCCGGTGATGTGCCAGCGACGGCATCACACCCGACCAGGCGTACCAGGTCTCTGGCCAGCCATGCAGGAGCACCAGCGCCGGACCGCTCCCACCGACCACGTAGTGAATCCGGATCCCATGGTTGCTCACATAGCCATCGCGGAACCCCGGCAGCGGACCCGGCGCGGTGTGTGGACGATCGGCCGCGGCGGCCCGTCCGGCGGGGGCGGCCAGGACTCCGTTGAGCGTGGCGGCCAGCAGCCCGGCTCCGACGAGCATCCCGGCCAAGGCGTTGCGCCGGCGGCGCGTCAGGACGTTCATGCCGGACCTCCCGGCGACGTTTTGATCATGACATTTCCCTTCGATCGCGACGTCCGGAACCCTCTCCCAGGTCGCTGACCGACCGCGCACCGATCGCTGACCGTCCCGGCCGCGCGAGGCCAACGGGCAGCGCAGATTGTGGCCGAGGATCCGCCTGGTTGACCGCCGCGATGTTCTGGGGTCTCGTCGTTGGGGCTAGGAGTTCTGGGCTGGGAGCGTGGGGGTTTCGGCGGCGGTGCTCCAGAGGGACAGGGTGTGGTCGGGGGCGGCGGTCATGGCGACGGGATGGCCGGCGATCTCGCCGGAGGCGAGCGCGGAGACGACGGCCATGTGGCCCTTGAACGGGCGGCCCGTCCGCTGCAGGGTCGTCAGGTCGAAGGTGAGCACCTGGCCGCCCCGGACGGTGAAGGCGACCGGGCGGCCGCCCGACCGTCCGGTCGCGAGCAGGCCTTCCGCGCGGATGTCGATCGGGTCGCCGATCGGATGGCGGGTGAACAGGTCCCAGGTGTGCAGGGCGTTGTCGAACGCGGCGAGCGCGACCGTCCTGTCTTGGACCCGGTGGAGCGCGACCCGCGGCGGGTCGGCCGGGGCGAGGATCCTGGCACGGCCGGGCGGGGTGAGGGGCTCGCTCACCTGCCGCTGGGCGACCAGGTCCCAGATCCGGACCGTCCAGTCGTCGCCCGCGGTGACGGCGACGGGGAGGCCGTTGAGGTCGCCGGCGGCGACGTCCCGCACCGGCCGCCGGTGTCCCGCGAGCGGCGGGCCGAGCGGGCCGCCGGTCATCAGGTCGAACAGCCGGACGGTCGTGTCGCGGCTGGTGGTGACCGCGATCGGGCGGCCGTCGGGGAGCCGGCTCAGCGCGACGGCGGTGACGGGTTTGGTGTGACCTGTACTGATCTGGCCCACGGGGGTGCCGGAGGCGAGGTCCCACACGTCCAGCGAACCGCCGTTGACGATGACAGCGACCGTCCGGGGCCCGGACGTGTCGAGCGCGAGGGGCGCGACGACCCAGTCCTTCGTCCACCACTCGCCGTAGCGGCCGGTGGGGAGCGGGCGCCCGACCTGGCGGAGGTCGGTGAGGTCCCAGACGCGGGCCGTGTGGTCGAGGGCGACGCTGACCGCGATCGGACGGTCGTGGAGTTCGCCGAAGACGAGCGAGCTGATCCGCGCCGTGTGCCCGGTGTCGATTTGAGCGAGCCGCGTCCCGAACGGGCGGGCCGGTGCCGCTGGGGTGGCGGCCCGCGGAGCTTCCGCTTTGGACGCGACGCTGACGTGCCCTCGTTGTGGGGGCGTACTGGCGAAGGGCCCGCGCTGCGGAACGGGTTGGGCGGCGGGTGACGCTAGGCGTGTGCGGAGTGCTTGGAGGTGGTCGGCCACCTGGGCGGCTGATTCGGGACGGTCCGCGGGAGACTTGGCGAGCAGCCGCCACACCAGGTCGTCCAGTTCGGCGGGTGTCTCGGGACGCAGGGTCCGCAGCCGGGGAGGTTCGGCGGCCAGGTGCTGGCGGACGAGCGCGGCCGGTGTCGGACCGGGGAAGGGCGGACCGCCTGCGAGCAGCGCGTGGAGCGTCGCGCCGAGGGCGTAGAGGTCGCTTCCGCTGCCGGCGGGCTCGCCTTCCCACAGCTCGGGCGCAAGGTACGCCGGGGTGCCCAGCACGCCGCCGGTGACGGTGATCCGGGTGCTGGCCTCGGTGTAGAGGGCGATGCCGAAATCGCAGAGCTTCACGCCGCCGCGGGTGAGCCGCATGATGTTCGCCGGCTTGACGTCCCGGTGGACGATCTTGTTCTCGTGCGCGTACGCCAGCGCGTCCGCCACCTGCGCGACCAGGTCCACGGCGAGGTCGAGGGGCAGGCCGCCGGGCTGTTCCGCGAGCACGGCCGCGAGGTCGCGTCCGTCCAGCAGCTCCATGACGAAGTACGGCGACCCGTCGTGCTCGCCGACGTCGTGCACGACGGTGATGCCGGGATGCTGCAGCACCGCCGCCGTGCGCGCCTCAAGGCGCAGCCGCGCCTGGAGACCCGGGTCCGGGCCCGGTCCGGCGAGGACGATCTTCACCGCGACCGGGCGGCCGAGCGCCTCGTCCGTCCCGGCCCACACCTCGCCCATCCCGCCGCGCCCGAGCCGCCGTTCCAGGCGGTACTTGCCGCCGAGCACCGTGCCGATGTCCACCGCGTCCTCCATACAGACACCGCTATCTGCCAGTGCCCGGAGGGATCCTCTCAGGGCCCGGGGTCGAGGATGAAGCCTTGCGCGGGATCGGCGCGGTCACAGCCGTTCCAGTTGGCGGAATGTGGCGTTACTGCATCAAGATCACCGGATCCAAGGCCGACGGCCCTTACTCCTACACCGTCGACTACTCGCTCAACGGCACCGAGGAGAAGATGATCAAGCCGATCGGCCGCAGCGGCGGCGTGAAGGACATCCGCATCGCCCTCCTCGACGCCTGACCCGCCCATCCAGCAGATGATCTCCCGCTCGTCCGCGCCCCGCGGGGGCGTTCAGCGGCCGGTCGATGACTTGCGGAAATCATTAATTGCCTATACTCGCAACTCATAGCGGAGTCAGGTGAGCGGCGGTGCCGGCGAGGGCGGCCCGCCGACCTGGCCGACCGGGAGGTGGACTCAGTGGGACGCGGTCGCGCCAAGGCCAAGCAGACGAAGGTCGCACGGCGGCTGAAGTACGAGAGCGGCGGCACCGACCTCGACCGGCTGCGGCGGGAACTGGGCCTCGGCCACGCCGCCGCCCGCGCCGCCGATCCCGACCACGGTCCGGACGACCGGCACGTCCCGCCAGGAGCGGACACGTGACTGCGTTCCGGGACTTCCTTCGCAAACGGCTGGCCGAGGAGTACCGCGCGTTGCAGGCCGCCCGCGACTCCTCCGACGATCACGGCGTGCTGACCCACACCTTCCACGTCGAGGAGCTGCGGCGGCTGGCCTTCATCAACGGCATCGACGTCGGGCCCGACGTCCCCGTGGACGAGCCCGACCCCTCCGACGACCGGCCCGGGACCGAGCCGGGGGCATGATGACCGCCACCCGCCGGGGCTCGACCGCGGCGTGAGGGCCGGCCGGGAGCGGACTACCCTTGATCGGCATGACCGACGCGCAGGTGGAACGCACGATTGAAGCCGAGTTCAAGATCGTCGAGTTCGAGGAGAAGGTGTACGAGGAGCCCGTCGACGGCCCGAAGCTGACCCGGGTCACGATCCGGAAGCGCTACCAGGGAGCGATCGACGGCACGGGCGTCACCGAGGTGCTCACGGCACAGGGCGCGGCGGGCGGCGGCTACGTGGCCTCCGAACGCATCGAAGGCACGCTCGACGGCCGCCACGGCACGTTCGTCATCCAGCACCACGGGCTTGCCGACGGGGACGTCCAGAGCAGCGACGGTCACATCGTCCCCAACTCCGGAACCGGAGAGCTCGCCGGGATCTCAGGCCGTGCGATGGAACGCCGGTTCCAGGTGCTCACCCTGATCTACACCTTGTGAGGATCCTTCAGACGCCGAGGAGGTCGGTGAGGTCGTCGGCGTGGTCCTCCTCCTCGGCGAGGATGTCCTCCATGATCCGGCGGGTGGTGGGGTCGGCGGCGCCGAGCCAGCGGATGATGTCCTGGTAGGACTGGATGACGATCCGCTCGGCGAAGAGGTTCTCCTTGAGCATCTTCTTGAGGTCGTTGTCGTCGAACGTCGCGTACGTGGTGTGCGAGCGCCGGGCGAGCGTTTCGGGGTTGAAATCGGGATCGCCGCCGAGCTGGCTGATGCGTTCGGCGGCGCGCATGGCGTGGTCGCGTTCCTCTTTGGCATGCTCGTGGAATTCCGCGGCGACCTGGGCGCGGTCGATCCCGGTGCAGGCGATGGCGTTCTGGGAGTAGCGCATCCAGCACACCAGCTCGGTCGCGAGGACGTCGTTCAGGATCTCGATGACCCTCTGGACGTCGCCGCCGTAGGTGGGTGTGACCGGCCCGTCCTCCATCTTGGCGCGGGCCCGCTCGCGGATCACCGCGACGTCGATGCTGAAGTCGCTTTCGGACATGCTCGCTCCTCTGATCAGCGGATATACCGCTCCACTACCCAGCGCCCCCACATGATCACCTCCGTTCCGCGCACGAGTTCCGGCGCCCGCGTCCGCGCCGGCCCGCGCCGCTGCCGCCTCTGTTCCTTTCGGCGGCACTCGTCCCGCTCGGGCTGTCAAGGTGGGGGTTTGGGAGATTGGCCACAGGTTTGTTATTTGTTCGATTGGGGCTGGTGGGGGTTATTGGCGCGGAAACGGCCGATCATGGCCACTTGCGGGTCGGCGCGTTTTCTTGACAGCAATTCCCGGCTGCTGCGAAAGTCGCTCGTCCCCGTTGGGGATCTTGGTTCGACAACCGCATGGAGGCAGCAGATGGGACAGCAGCACCGGGGCTCCGTGGCAGGTCTGAAGCGGACGCTGGCCGTGGTCGGGGCCGTGGCCGTCGTGGGGGTCGCCGGCAACATGGCGACGGCGGAGGCGGCGACGCCCGCAGGGTCCACGGTCCTGGGCAAGGCCAACGTCGACTTCTCCACCCGCTCGCTGGCGCGCGGGACGCGGGTCATCCACTGCGAGATCCGGTTCATCGGCGACCACGGCGGCATCCCGCACAAGTCCGGGCACGTGCACGGCACCATCAACGTCCGCACCGGCGTGACGTGCACCCAGCCGCTCCGGATGATCCGCGGCAAGGTGGGCCTGTTCAGCAACCGCGGAAGCAAGATCAAGGCGTTCGGCAGCACCGGGGCGCGCACCGCCAAGGGCAACGCCGCGCTCGTCTGCCGGACCGGCAGGTACCACGGCGAGGCGGTCGCCACGCTGTACGCGCCGGCCGGCTACTCGCCGAGCGTCGCCACCGTCGGCAAGCGCACCGCGACGGTCTCGATCCACTGCTGAGCAGGGTCAGCGGTTGATCTCGTCGCTGTCGGCCCACACCGGGTCGGTCACCTGCACAGGGACGGCCTCCAGGCGCTCATCGGCCATGATCTCGGCGATGAGCGCCGCGGTCCCCCCGAGGTAGGTGGAGTCCAGATCAGTTTCCGTCGTCACGCACCACGCCCGGTCATCGGGCCAGAACAGGTTGGGTGACTGCGGGAGCAGCGGCGTCGCGAGGTCGCCGGCAGCGTCCAGAGGGCCTTCGAGCAGGAGGTATGTCCGTTCGGGCAACTCCACTCGGGGGCCCTCGGCCATTTCCGGCGCGAGCGCCTCGGGCTCCTCGGCCATCTCCGGCGCGAGCGGCTCCGGCTCCTCCGCTGTGAACGTGGCGGACGATTCCGTGTCGGCGGGTTCGTGCCCGTCCGCAACGCAGAACCAGCAGCGCCCGGCCGCCGTGGTGTGCCGGACGAGGATGTCGCACAGCGCGGCCAGCAGCGGCGGAGCCAGCGTCCCCGGGTCGGGCTCCTCCACCCACGGCCGTCCGGCGGCGCCCTCGCGCGGGACGGGCCCGGCCAGCGCCTGGAACTGCACCCGCGGATGCACCACGCCGCCCGACCACGCGGCCACCTGCGCCCACGTCACCGGACTCCGGTCGGCCGCATAAGCGGGGTGCAGGATCCGCGCGTACGCCTCGAACCCGTGCGGCACGAGCCCGCCGACCCCGGACCCGAACGGCCCGACCCCGGCGACCACCCAGTCCGCCGCCCCGACCGCGCCGCACACAGTGAGCCTCGACCCCCGAGCCGTCACAGCGGACCTCCGATCACCACAATCCCCCGGCCTTGGCACAGTACGGCATCACGGGAGAACGCAAGCGGGCACCGAGCCGTCCACTGCGATTTCAGGGGCTTCGGGTGCATTGAGCCGGGTGGGGTTCCGGGGTACGTTCAGGCGGCGGTGAACCTGCCGCGGACCGTCGGGCGCGGACGGGGGCAGCATGGGCTTCGCTGGAGCACGCAGGGTGGTCATCGTCGGGGCGGGCCTCGCCGGCACCGCCACCGCCGTCCGGTTATTACAGTTCGCCCGCGAGCCGCTGCAGGTCACGGTCGTCGAGCGGCGGCCCGAGTACCGCAGCGCCGGGGTGGCCTACCACCGGGCGGGCAACCACTGGCACCACGTCTTCAACATCCAGGCGGGCCGGATGTCGATGTTCCGGGAGGACGTGGACGACTTCGTTGACTGGGCCAACCACCACGCCGACCGGACCGGCTGGCCCCCGGAGTGGAGCGGCGTCGCCTTCACCGAATCCGGACCGGCGCCGCGCCGCCTCTACGCCGACTACCTCGCCGTCCGGTTGGCCGAGGCCGCGCGCGAGGCGGCGTCCGGGGTGACGCTGGACGAGGTCGACGGCGAAGTGGTCGATTTGGCAGTCGGGGATGAATGCGTGGATGTCGTCCTCGACGCCGTCGGGCCGGGCAGCGGTGGGGACGAGTACGGGCGGACGACGATTCGGGCCGACCACGTCGTCCTGGCGACAGGTCTGGAGGAACGGGACCTTCCGTTCGCGGCGGGTGTGCGCGACCACCCCGCGTTCGTCCGGCGGCCGTACTCGGCGGAGGGC
Organism: Actinomadura rupiterrae; assembly: GCF_024172125.1. Lineage (GTDB taxonomy): Bacteria > Actinomycetota > Actinomycetes > Streptosporangiales > Streptosporangiaceae > Spirillospora > Spirillospora rupiterrae. The sequence goes on along the minus strand of NZ_JAMZEA010000010.1, from coordinate 297,876 downwards.
GTCGAGCAGATCCTCACGCTGCGGAAGGACGCCGAGGTCGCCATCGTCGGGACGCTGCTGAGCGCCTACGACTCGGCCTCGCTACTCCTGCGGCACGGCCATACCGGGACGATCCACATGATCTCCCGCTCGGGCCTGACGCTGCGCACGTATCCGGCGAACCACCGGCACCGCGTCCTCACGCTGGCCGAGCCGCAACTGCACGCGGACGGCTACGAAGGCGTGGACGCGCTGGTCCGGCGCCTCATGGCCGAGTGGGAGCGGGTGTGCGCCGGTGTCGCCCGCACGCATCCCGACGTCGCGCCCGCGGTGGTGGCCGAGCACGTCGCCAAGTCCTGGGAGGCGCACCTGCCCGCCTTCCTGGCGCGCGTCCCGTCCACCGACCTCCGCGCCCTGCTGGACGGGTACGGCAGCCTGCTCGCCACGCTGCGGGTGGGGGCCGTCCCCTACATCACCGAGGTCGTCGGCCCGGCGCTGGACGACGGCGGGCAGGTCGTCCTCACCACCGGGAAGGTCGAGGAGATCGTCCCCGCTTCGTCCGGCACGCTGCGCCTGACGGTGGCCACCGCCTCCGGGACCGCGCGGACGATCGAGGCGGACTTGGTGATCTCCAACTTCGGCCGGGAGACCGACTACGAACGCGTCGGCTCGCCGCTGTGGGCCGGGCTGGTACGCGGCGGGACCGCCGTGCCGCACCGGCGCACCGGACGCGGCGTGGAGGTGGACGAGCGCGGCGTCCTGCTCGGCCCGGACGGCTCGCGCCGCGAACCGGTCTCGGTGGTCGGCGGCCCCCGCGAGGGGGACGAGATCGTGCGGTACGGCCGGATCGGCGCGTTCGCGTTCAACCTCGCCGCGATCAAGAACCATTCGGTGGGTGTCGCCGCGACCGTGCTGCACCGGCTGGAGTCCTGCTTCGACGAGCCGTCCGGCTCGATGGACGCGGTGGACGCAGTGGACGCAGTGGACGCGAAGGGCTCGCGGGTGCGCGAGGCGTTCGACCGCGCGGTTGGTGCCGATGTGCACCGGATGGCCGCTCGACGGCGGCGCGACCGCGAGGCTCTCGCGGCCCGGCTGGAGGAGCGGCTCCAGGAGCTCCGGCGCGTCCTGGCCCCCGATGACGAGCCCGCGATGAGCGTCCGCGCGCTGCGTTACGCCGTCAACAAGGCCGCGCTGGCGCGCCTCAATGACCTGTCGGTGACGCCCCGGGACCTGCGCGCGCAGCTCGGTCTCGATGGGACGCCGGAAACGCGATAGGCATTCGAGAAGGTGCGCAACCGCCTTCACCGACGTCACTCTCTAATCATGGTCCGCCCGACCGGGATGGGGAGAGAGGACGCCTTTGAACGCTCGCGAGATTCCGGGGGTCGTGCTCGTCGGTTCGCATCGGCGCGCCGTTCGGGGCACCTGCAATCGCACCGGGAAACCGGGCGACGGCGCCGTCCTGGTGGCTGAAACGCTCGGTCCCGAACGGTACGACGCCATCGTTTCCAGTTCCGCGGTGATCTGCGCGAAAGGCGGCCGGACGGGCCATATGCAATCGCTCTGCCGGTCGCGCGGAATCCCCGTCCTCCGGGTCGATCCGTCCGAACTGGACGCGCTCGTCGGCGAGGTCACCGTTCTCCTCGACCGCGAATCGGTCGTCCTCGGTGCAGTGGATTCCGGCGCAGGACGGCCTGATGCCCCGGCCGCCGCCCTCGGCGCCGTCGAGTCGATCTGCGTGGTGATCGCCGACGCGGCCGACGTCCGCTCGACGAACGCCCTCACGCCACGCGTCCGGCAGGCGGACTCGTTCTTCATCCGCGAGGAGTTCCTCTGCTTCGCCGCCGGGCTCAGCCCGATCGACGCGCTCCGCGCGGACGCCGCCGAGGCCGAGCGCTACGGCGCCGCGGTGGCCGCGGAGCTGTGCGCGATGGCGGCGGAGCTCCGTCCCGGCCAGCGCCTGGTGATGCGCCTGCTCGACCTGCGCTCCGACGACGCCGTCAGGATCACGACCGGCGTGCGCCTGGACGCCGAGCCCAACCCCGAGCTCGGCCGCCACGGCGCGCGCTGGCTGCTGCACGAACCGCGCTACCCGGACGCCTTCCGGGCGCTGCGCCGGCGCGTCCGCGAGCAGCTCGGCGCGGACGCGGACCGGGTGGACTTCGCCGTCCCGTTCATCAACGACCCGGACGAGTTCCGGCGGCTCCGGCGGCACCTGGGCCTTTCTGCCGGGACCGCGCTCGGCGTGTTCGTCGAGACGCCCGCCGCCGTCCATTCGTCCGCCGGGTTCTGCGCCGCCGGGGCGGGCGAGCTGTTCATCGGCACCAAGGACCTGACGCAGTTCTACCTCGCCGCCGACCGGGGCAACCACCTGGTCTCCGCCGCCTACCAGACCCGGCATCCGGCGGTGCTGGCCGCGCTGCGCCAGGCGATCGAGGCCGGCGACGCCGCCGGAGTCCCGGTGCACGTGTTCTCCCTCGGCGCCGACCTGGACCACTACCTGCGCCACCTGCCGGCGCGCGCCCTCATGATGTGCACCGCCGAACTCCACCACCTCGTCCCCCGCACAGCCGCCTGACGCGCCGGGGCGCAGTTCCGGGATCTCGGACGAAGGTCCTTGCGGGTTGCGCCCTTCGGCCCTTCGGTGGCTCGGGGCGGACGGGTGTTATGGAGGCGCCCTTGGGCGTCGAGCCGTCCGGCGGGTCGGGGCCCGATTCTGCGAGAGAAGGACGTGCCCTATGAACGGTTCGGGCTCCCCTGACATCCTCGGCCGATCCGCCTGCATGCGCCTGCTGGAGACCGTCGTGGTCGGACGCGTCGCCTGGGCCACCGGCGACGGCCGCGCGCTGGTGCTGCCGGTGAACTTCTTCCTGGACGGCGAAACCGTCGTGTTCCGCTCGTCCCCCGGCGACAAGCTGGACGCGGCGCGCGGCCACGGCGAGCTCTCCTTCGAGGCGGACGACGCCGAACCCGCCCTGCGCACCGGCTGGAGCGTCCTGGTCCACGGACCCGCCGAGATCGTCACCGACGCGGCCGAAGCCGCGCGCCTGACCGAGCGCTCCCCGGCGTCCTGGCTGGACCTGCCGCACGCCTCGTTCGTCCGGATCGTGCCGCGCGAGATCACCGGCCGCCGCCTGCCCCTGCACCTCGGCGGCGTCTCGATCGTCCGCCAGGGCCCCTGGCGCCCGCCGGACCTCTGAGCACCGCCGCTCGGCCCGCAGCCCCGTCACCTGGTCGAGGTGCTGGCTGTGGGGTCGTGAACAATCTGACAACAGGGAGGTGAGGAAACGGGGGGTCGGCGGGGGTTGGTTGTGGTTAGGCTCGCGCCTTCACAACGAAGGGTGTGGGCACTCATGAAACGCGTGACGCTCGTGGCGGGCGGGGCGGGGGCTTGTACGGTGCTGGCCGGGGTGACGGCGGTGGCGCTGTCCACTTCGGCCTCGTCCAACGCTTCGCCGTCGTCGGATTCGGTGGCTGCCTTGGGGACGTCGGCGACGTTCAAGGCGCAGCGGGTGACCGGGCCGCCGCCTCCGCCGCCGGGGAAGGGCATCGACCACAACGTCGTGGCGCTCGGGTCGGTGCGGCTGGCGATGTCGGCCAAGCAGACCGGCTATGTGGTGTCGGCGTTGCGGGCGAACAAGGCCACCGTGCGGACGCTCGTGGACAACGAGGTTCGCTGCACGTGGCCGGGCGGCGGCAAGAACATGGTGATGGGCCAGAACCTGTACGCGGGGACGGGGCAGAACCCGCAGTGGGAGGACGCCTGGATCGTCACCAAGTTCCTGGTGCACCCCGGTAAGGCCACGACCGCCACGTGCACCACGTACGCGCGGGTCGCCTCGATCTATCCCAAGACCTCGGCGGTCCAGATCGTGGGCGGGTCGCTGAAGTTCGCGAGCAGGTCGGTCATCAACGGCGCCAACGGCCAGCCGATGGCCTCCGAGATGCCCTACGGCGACCTGCCCGTGGACGCCAGGCACCGGACGCTGCGGCAGCCCGCGCTGGGGAAGACCGCCGCGCCGTCCAGCGTCCGCGAGCTCAACCTGTTCGGCGACGTGGACTTCCAGGTGTGCGAGCGCAACGACAAGCACTGCGACAAGAACGGCTCGACCACCGCCAAGTTCACCCTGATCGTGAACCAGTGGAACAAGGCCGGTACCAAGCCCTGCCGGACCAGCGCCGCCAAGAGCGTCACCAAGACGGTCCCGTACTGGGTGCACCACTACGTGGTCCCGCTGTACACGCCGCACTTCAAGGTGTCCAAGGCCGCGGGCTGCGCCCCGGTCTTCAACGCCTACGTGCGGGTCGACTGGGTGCGCGGCCAGACCAGCGCGGTCCAGGGCACCGCCGTCGGCCTGCCTGACTTCCGCAAGTCGGCCAGGACGCACCGCTCGGCGATGAGCCACCTCTACATCGTCCCGGCCTGACGTGTGTCCGGGAGCGCAGTTGCGCTGTGGTGCCGCAACTGCGCTCCTTCAGGACCGGTCCGCTAGGGAGCGGGCCAGAGCGGCTCCGGTGGCCATGGCCGCCGCGCTGGCGAAGACGGCGGCGGTGGTCGGCGGCGCGGGCGGGGTCGTGGTCGTAGACGCAGGACCATTCCGGGTGGTCCGCCTGGACGGGCGAGTGCATCGAGTCGCCGAACGCGATCAGGCGGGTCCCGCCGCCGGTGATGACGAACTCGGCGTGTCCCGCGGTGTGCCCGGAGGTGATCCGGACCTGCACGCCGGGGAAGATCTCCTGCCCGTCGGACACCGTCCGGACGCGCCGGGCCAGCGCGGCGAGGGCCTCCTTGGGCGTGCCCGCGGCCTCCAGCGCCGCACGCTGCGCCCATTCCGGTTCGGCCACCAGGTACTCGGCCCGGGCGAAGACGGGAAGGCCGGTGTCCGGGGAGGTCTGGGGTACCCAGCCAAGGTGGTCGAGGTGCAGGTGGCTGAAGGCAACCGCCTCGATCTGCTCCGGCCTGCGGCCGAGCTTGGCGAGGTTGTCGAGCAGCGCGCCTCCGCGCATGGCGCCGTTCGGCGTTTCCGGGTCGGCCGCAACCGAGTGCGGGCCGAATCCCGCGTCGATCAGCAGCGCGCGGTCACCGTGCTCCACCAGGAGGCCGCCGACGCTCGCCACCAGGTGGCCGGACTCGTCCAGGTACTCCGGATGGGCCGTCCAGAAGGCGTCGGTGCTGTCCGGGAGCCAGGCGCCCGGACGGCCCTGGATCGCCCCGTCCGGGACGAAGGTCACCGTCGTCCCGCCCAGCCGCACCGAGCCGGTCCGTCCCGGGCGCCGCAGCCGTTCGTCCAGGTCGGCCGTCACGTTCACCATGGATCCCACTCCTCGATCGTCGGGCCGCCGCCGGGCCTGGCGGGCGGCGGTGGGACGACCATAAGCATCAAGTTAGAATTATTCAAGTTGCAGTTATTCTGACTTGATGGACTTGCTACGATGGGCCCATGACGACGCAGCCGGACGCGCAGGCCATCGCCGAGCGGGAACTGTGCGGGCTGGTGACCGGCCTGGCCCACCAGATCGCCGACCACGTGCGGCAGCGGGCCGTGGCGCTCGGGCTCACCGCGGCGCAGGCGACCGCGCTGCGGGAGATGACCGGGCCGATGACGATGCGTGAGCTCGCCGAGCGCATGAGCTGCGAGCCGTCCAACGCCACCTTCGTCATCGACAAGCTGGAGAAGCAGGGCCTGGTCGAGCGCCGCGCGCACCCCACCGACCGGCGCGCCAAGCACCTTTTCCTCACCGCCGAGGGCGGCGCCCTCCGCGACCGGCTCCTCGAACTCCTCGCGCAGGAGTCGCCCCTCGCCGGACTCAGCCTGGAGCAGCAGCGCACCCTGCAAGACCTGCTGGTCAGGACCGTCCCCCGGCGGTAGCCCGACTCGCTCGGGGTGACCCGGCGGGGCGTCTCGGCAGAGCGCCGCTACGATCGCAAACGCCCCCTCAGCGGGGGCTGGAATCTTCGTGCGTCCCGGCATCCGGGGCCCTTCACCAGGACGGAACAGCGTGGACATCGGGACCCGGGACGACGTCACTCCGCAGCCGGTACCGGGCGGTGTCCAGCCGAAAAGGCCGGAGAAGCTGCTCCTGCGCGCGCTCGCGGGAGAGCGGACCGAGCGGCCGCCGGTCTGGCTGATGCGGCAGGCGGGACGGTACCTGCCCGAGTACCACCGCGTCCGCGAGGCCGCCGGGGGCATGGTCGGGCTGTGCACGACGCCCGAGCACGCCGTCGAGGTGACCCTGCAGCCGATCCGCCGCTTCCCGCTCGACGCCGCCATCGTCTTCGCCGACCTCCCGCAGGTCGCCGCCGCGCTCGGCCAGACCCTGGACTACCTGCCCGGTGAGGGGCCGGTGCTGGCGCCGCCGGTCCGGTCGTCCGCCGACATCGCCGAGTTCCTGAGCGTCTCGCGCCTGCACGAGGAGCTGGCCCCGATCTACGAGACCGTCCGGCAGTTGGCCCGCGCCCTGCCGGACGAGACGGCACTGGTCGGCTACGCCGGCGCGCCCTGGACGATCGCCACCTACATGGTCGAAGGACGCGGCGGAGGCGCCACCGAGCACGCGGTCGTCAAGCAGTGGGCGCTGAGCGACCCGGACGGGTTCCAGCCGCTGATCGACCTGCTCACGACGGCGATCATCCAGTTCCTCGGCCGCCAGATCGAGGCGGGCGCCGAGGCCGTCCAGCTGTTCGACACCTGGGCCGGGGTCCTTCCCGGGCCGCTGTTCGAGCGCTGGTGCGTCCGGCCGGTCGCCGCCATCGTCGCGGCGCTGAAGGCGCAGTACCCCGATGTCCCAGTCATCGCGTTCCCGCGGGGCGCCGGGCTCGGGTACGACGGTTTCGCCGAGGTCACCGGCGCCGCCTGCATCGGCCTGGACGCCACCGTCCCCGTCGAATGGGCCGCGCGGAAACTCCAGGGTGAGCTGGGACGCTGCGTGCAGGGCAACCTCGACCCGCAACTGTTGGTCGCCGGCGGCCCCGCCCTCCACGCCGAGACGGAACGCATCCTGCGCGCGCTGAGCGGCGGCCCGTTCGTGTTCAACCTCGGCCACGGCATCGTCAAGACGACGCCGCCCGAGCACGTCGCCGCCCTGGTCGAGCAGGTGCGCGGGTGGACGTCGCCCGAGCCGTCCGGCCGGTCGGCGTAGCCGAAGGGAACGCTCAGCGGCCGTCTCAGCCTTCCGGGAGGGTTCGGGGCAGGCCGAAGCGCGCCATGACATTGCTGGTGAAGCCGGTGAGGGCGGCGATGCGGTCGCCGTCGGGGGTGACGACCAGCAGGGCGTAGGCGCGGTAGACCTCGGCATGGGGGTCCGCCAGGTAGACGCCCACGGCGGGCTGCCCGTTCGCGCGGGTGGGGACCACGCGGTAGGCGCGGCCCGGACGGAACGTGGCGGCGGCGAAGAAGCGCTGCGCCGACTCGACGCCGCGGTACTCCAGCATCGCCGGGGGCATGGAGATCCGCACGTCGCTGACGAGCAGGTCGATCAGGGCGTCCAGGTCGGCGCGCTCCAAAGCATCGGTGAGCCGGGCGACGAGCCGTTGCTCGGCGGCGTTGTCGGGCCGGCATGCGCGGTTCCCGCCGGAGTCGGCGAGGTGCTTGTCGACGGTGGCGCGGGCGCGCTTGAGGGCGCTTTGCACCGATTCCTGGGTGGCGTCGAGCATCCGCGCGACCTCGGTGGCGCGGTAGCCCAGGACGTCCCGCAGCACCAGGACGGCGCGCTGCCGCGGCGGCAGGAGCTGCAGCGCGGTGATGAAGGCCAGGGAGATGGCCTCGGTGGTCTCGTAGCGGGCCTCCGGTCCGGGACGCTGGTCGACGAGGTGGTCGAGCAGAACGTCCGGGTAGGGCTCCAGCCAGGGCGGCGCATCGCCGACGCCATTGGGCTCGGGCAGGACGGCGTCGGGCGGCGGGGCGGCGACAGTACGCGGGCGGCGTCCGTCGGCGCGCAGCATGCTCAGGCACCGGTTCGTGGCGATCTGGTACAGCCAGGTCCGGAGCGAGGACCGCAGGCCGAAGTCGCCGAGGTTACGCCACGCGGACACGAGCGTCTCCTGGAGTGCGTCCTCGGCGTCCTGCATCGATCCCAGGATGCGGTAGCAGTGCACCTGCAGCTCGCGGGAGTGGGCCTGGACCAGGTCGCCGAACGCGTCCTGGTCGCCCGCCCGGGCCCGGGCGACCAGGTCCGTCGTGTCCTTCGCCGTCGGCATGCATCCTCGCCCTTCGTCGTTCGGCTCGTCCGACGATGTAGACGCCGGAGGACGCGCGGATTGGGCGGTTTCGCAGCGCCCAATCCGCGCGGACGGCGGCGTCTACCCGTTTGGAGGCGCTCCCGGCCGGGACGCGCCCCGGACACAGACGGGACCACACCATGACCCAGTACGTCTTCTCCTTCCGCGTCCCCGCCGACTACGCGCCCGACGCCGGGACGACCGCCGAGTGGCAGGCCTGGTTCGGCGGCCTGGGCTCGTCCCTGGTGGACATCGGCAACGCGGTGACCGAGTACGCCTCGGTCGGCGAGGTCGGCGGCAGCGGCTCGCGGATGATCGCCTACTCGGTGGTCTCCGCCGCGGACCTGGACGCGGCGCTCGCGCTGGCCAAGGACTGCCCGGCGATGCGCGTCGGCGGCGGTGTCGAGGTCGGCCCGGTGATGCAGGTCCCGGGCCGTGACTGACGCGACGCGACCGATCCACGAATCCGTGTAGCCGGACTCAGCGACATCCCGGGGCGAAGCCGTCCCGGGATGTCGCTCCGCCGCCTCGGTTCCGGTGTCAGCCGGGCAGGCGCTCGATGGTCACGCTGAGCTGCTTCATGAGCGGCTGGGCGCTCTGGGCGCTGCGGTCGCTGATGCCGATCAGCTCGTTGAGCTCGGGCATGTAGCCCGCGGCGACCCCGGCGGGCATGTCGTGCGCGACCGCGAGGAAGCCCCGCAGCGTCCGCTCGGTGCCGTCCTTGGCGAACGCGGTGATGGCCGTCGGCGCGAACTGGTCCAGGCCGCGGGCGGCCATGTCGCCGGGGTTCATGAACACCAGCGTCCGCAGGTTGGAGATGCCGCGGTAGCGGTCGTTGTCGCTGTAGATCGTGGTGTTCCACTGGTCGTGCGAACGCATCGCGCCCAGCACGAGCCGCCCGTCCGCCGGGACGACGTCGGGCAGCGCCGCGCGGGAGAACTCGGCGCGTCCGGACGGCGTGAGGAAGACCAGCTCGCGCGCGGGCTGCTTGAGGCGGAACCCCATCGGCAGGCGGACGCGCCGGTTGAAGTCCTCGAAGCCGACCAGGGCCTTGGCCATGGTGTCGCGGATCCGGTCGTAGTCCTCGGTGTACCACTGCCAGGGCGTGGTGGACTCCGGCAGCGCGGCGCGGGCCAGCCCCGCGATGATCGCCGGCTCGGAGCGCAGCTGCGGCGACGCCGGTGGCCGGTTGCCCTGCGACAGGTGCACCATCGACATGCCGTCCTCGACCGAGATGCGCTGCTTGCCGTTCTTCTGCATATCGGTCTCGGTCCGGCCGAGGCAGGGCAGGATCAGCGCGTCCCGGCCGTGGACGAGGTGGCTGCGGTTCAGCTTGGTGCTGACCTGGACGGTCAGGCCGACCTTGCGCAGCCCGGCGTGGGTGTAGCGGGGGTCGGGCGCCGAGCGCGCGAAGTTGCCGCCCATGCTGAGGAACACCCGGATATCGCCGCGGTGCATCGCCTCGATCGTCCCGACCGTGTCCAGGCCGGGCTCGCGCGGCGGGTCGATGCCGCAGACCTCGGCGAGCCGGTCCAGGAACTCCGGCGTCGGGGCGTTGTCGATGCCGCAGGTGCGGTTGCCCTGGACGTTGCTGTGGCCGCGGTTCGGCGCGGGCCCGGCGCCCTCGCGGCCGATGTTGCCGCGCAGCAGCAGCACGTTGACGATCTCGCGGATCGTGTCGACGGCGTGCTCGTGCTGGTTGACGCCCAGCCCCCAGGTGATGATCGTCCGGTCGGCGTCGCGGTAGATCCCGGCCGCCTTCAGGATGGCCGGCCTGCCGACGCCGGACTGCCGGACGATCTCGTCCCACGAGGTCTGCTCGACCACCGCGCGGTACTCCTCGAACCCGGTGGTGTAGCGCTCCAGGAACTGCCGGTCGATCGCGTGCTCGTCGGTCGCGGCCCGTTCCAGCGTGGCCTTGGCGATGCCGCGCATCAGGGCCATGTCGCCGGCCGCGCGCGGCTGGATGTTGAGCGTGCTGGTCCCGGTGGCGTGGAAGGTGCCCATCGCGACGAAGTCGTGCGGGATGATCGTCCGCGTCGCGCCCGCCTCGACCAGCGGGTTGATGTGGACGATCTGCTTCCCGCCCCGGTGCAGTTGCGCCAGCGTCGTCAGCATGCGCGGCGCGTTGGACGCGGCGTTGATGCCCAGCACGAACACCGCGTCCGCGCTCTCCCAGTCCTTCAGGTCGACGGTGCCCTTGCCCGTGCCGAGCGACGCGTGCAGCGCCCGCGACCCCGCCTCGGTGCACATGTTCGCGCAGTCCGGCTGATTGTTGGTACCGATCTCGCGGCTCATCAGCTGGAGGAGGAACGACGCCTCGTTGCCCAATCGCCCCGAGGTGTAGAACACCGACTGGTCGGGATGCTCCATGGCGCGAATGGCCTCGCCGAATTTCTGGAACGCGTCGTCCCAGGAGATCGGCACGTAGCGGTCGGTGGCGCGGTCATAGACCATCGGCTCGGTCAGGCGGCCCTGGTCTTCCAGGGCGTAGTCCGGCCATTCCGAAAGCTCGCTGACGGTGTGCCGGGCGAAGAAGTCGCGGGTGACGCGCTTTCCGGTCATCTCCCACGCGGTGTGCTTGATGCCGTTCTCGCACAGGTCCAGGGTGAGGTCCTTGGTGTCGGGCCAGGCGCAGCCGGGGCAGTCGAACCCGCCGTCCTCGTGGTTCATCTTGAACATCTCGCGAGCGCCGCGCAGCACCTCGCGCTCGGTGAACAGCACCTTCGAGACCGCCATCGCCGCGCCCCAGCCCGCAGCCGGATGCGTGTACGGCTCCGAGGTCGGCCGCCCTTTCGGCGGCGCGCCGACCGGCGGAAGCGGCCGCGTTTCCGCGTCCGTTTCCCGCTGCCGGATTCCGGTGTCGTTCTCGTGCCGCTGTTCCTGCTCGTCCGTTGCCACGAAGGTCCCGTCCTCCGTCCATTCCCGCCCCAACCGGCGATTCCTGGATGCCTACCCGCTCCAGCCCCACACCCCCTCCCCCGGCACGAAAAGAAACCACCAATCCGTTCGCGGGCGGGCGCTCAGGCCGGGCTGACGAGAGCGCGCTCCCAGTGCTGGGTGTCGGCGTACTCGCGCATCGCCGCGATCTTTCCGCCGCGGACGATGAAGACCCCGATGTTGTGCTGGTCGTAGGGGCGGCCCGTCCGGCGACCGGTGGCCCAGGAGTCCCACTCGACCAGGACCTGCTCGCCCTCGCCGAAGACGTTGGTCACCTTCAGGCCGATCTCCTCGGCCGGGTCGAGGTGGGCGAAGGCGGTCGCCAGGAACCCGTCGATCACCTGCTCGCGCCCTTGCCAGGTGCCCGAGATCGGCAGGTCGCCGCCGTACCAGGCGGACCCGTCCTCGGCCCAGCAGTCCTTGATCGCCTCCTGGTCTCCGTCGGCGAGGGCGGCGAAGTAGCGGAGGACGAGCTCCCTGGGCGTCTCGGTGGTCATGATGCCGTCTCCCTTGCGGTCTGTGCGGATGCCGGCTCCGTGTCGGCACGGGACAAGTTCACCGCGCAAGACGCCGGCGACCAAGGAGCACTCCGCTCCTATACTCATCACCAATCGTGATGAATCGGGGGCGGTGGCGGTGGAGCTGCGGCAGGTGCGCTACTTCCTGGCCGTCGCTGAGGAGCTGCATTTCGGACGCGCCGCCGAACGGCTCCGGATCGTCCAGCCGACGGTCAGCCAGCAGGTCCGCCGGCTCGAACGCGAGCTCGGCGTGACCCTGTTCGACCGGACGACCCGGGCCGTGACGCTGACCGCCGCCGGGCACGCCTTCCTCCCGCACGCCCGCGCCATGCTGGACGCCGAGGCGGCCGCGGTCGAGGCGATGGCGGCCCTGCGCGGCGAACGGCGATCGGCGCTGCGGCTCGGCACGAACGTCGGGCTGGGCGTCCGGCTGGACGCGGTCCTGACCGCGCTGGCCGAACGAGCGCCGGAGGTGGCCGTCGAGCTGGTCAGCGCGCCGCCGGCCGCCCGCCTGAACCAGGTCCGGGACCGCCATCTCGACGCCGCGTTCATCCGGGGCGCCGACCGCTCCCCCGGCCTGGAGCTGCTGCCCGTCTGGAACGATGACCTGGTCGCCGCCCTGCCCGTCCGCCACCCGCTCGCCGCGCAGCAGCGCATCAGCCTGCGCGACCTGGCCGAACTGCCGCTGCGCATCGTCCCGCGCGCGGACAATCCCCACCTGGTCGACACGCTCGTCGAAGCCTGCCGCACCGCCGGGTTCGAGCCGCGGCCGGGCCCGCCGTTCACCACCGACCAGGACACCCTCGCCGCGATCGCCACCGGCCCTCCGAGCTGGACGGTCTACTACGCGTCCCAGGCGGCGATCCAAACGGCGCCCCGCGTGGTGTTCCGTCCTCTGGCCGATCCGACGCCGTCGCTCCAGACTTATCTGGCCGTCCGCCCCGACCCGCCCTCGCCGCAGCTGACGGCGCTGCTCGACGCCTGCGCCGCCAGCGCCTCCTAGCCCGTCGCGCGGGAGACTAGGGGGACGTGCTGGAGCGGCGCTGGCGGCGGTGCAGGCCGGGGTGGACGCCCGGGGGCAGCTCGGCGTGCGCGGTGAGGCGCCGGAGCAGCGCGGCCAGCTGGGCGTGCTCGGCGTCGGTCAGCGGAGCCAGCACGGCGTCCTCCAGCGTGTCGGCGACACTTTCGGCCTGGGTGAGGACGTCGTGGCCGCGTTCGGTGAGCTCGACCGCGTGCGCGCGCCGGTCGTCGGGGTGGCGCTCGCGCCGGACCAAGCCGCGGGACTCCAGATCGTCCACCAGGCCGACCATCGCGTTGCGGTGGACGCGCAGCCGGTCGGCCAGCTGCTGCTGGCTGAGCCGCTGACCGTCGCGTCCGACCTGCCGCAGGTGGACGAGCACGCCGAAATGCGCCGGATTCAGGCCCAGGGGGGCGAGGTCGCCGGCGAACCGGTCGGCGATGTGCCGTCCGAGCTGGGAGAGCAGGAACACGCTGCGGTCGTCGAGGTCCACCGCCCCAGCCTAGCCGGTTCGGCCCGTTCCGTGATTGTCATTACTAATGACAATCACGGAAGATGTGCATAGTGTGGGGCCATCACCGAACCGGTGCGTTCCGTGGCGCCGTGGCGCGCTCGAAGGGTGCACCGGCCCGTCCTCGATAGAGCTCCTGGAGAACCCTGAGATGGCAGTGACCTCTCCCCGGCCCGGCACCGCCCTGCTGTCCGGCCGCGCCGCGCTGGTCACCGGCGGAAGCCGCGGCATCGGCGCCGAGATCGCCCGCACGCTGGGACGGCACGGCGCGGCGGTCGCGGTGAACTACCACAGCAACCAGGCCGCCGCCGAGGCCGTGGTCGCCGACGTGACCGCGTCGGGCTCGCGCGCGGTCGCCCTGCGCGGCGACGCCACCGACGATGCCGGTGTCGCCGCACTGGTCACCGCGGCCACCGCCGAACTGGGCGACATCGACGTGCTGGTGTGCAACGCCGTCGGCGACACGACCGGGATGAACCGGCTCGACGGCTCCCTGCTCGACTCGGGCGACGCCGTCCGCCGGCGCGTGGACCAGCAACTCACCGCCACGCTCGCCGCGTGCCGCCAGGTGGTGCCCGGGATGCGCCGGCGCGGAGGCGGCAGCATCGTGCTGATCGGCGCGTCGCTGACGCGGCAGAGCCACGTCATGGCCCAGCTCGCCGAGATCGGCGTGGCCAAGGCCGCCCAGGACGCGCTCGCCCGGTACCTCGCGGCCGAGCTCGGCGCGGACGGCATCCGCGTGAACGTGGTCGCGCCGGGGATGGTCCCGACCGACGCCAACGCCGGCGCCCACCGCCCGGCGGTCCTCGACAGGATCGCCGCGATGACGCCGCTCGGCCGCGTCTCCACCACCCGGGACGTCGCGGACACCGTCCTCGCCCTGGCCAGCGACCTCACCGGCCAGATGACCGGCGCCGTCCTCGCCCTCGACGGCGGCCTCACCATGGCCTGAGCCGTCTCACGCCCGCCGGCGGGTCAGGGTGCGTTCGGCCTGGTCCATCATGCCCCTGACGATCTCGCCCGCAGGCCGGACGTCCTGGATGAGGTCCACGCCCTGGCCCATCAGCCACGGCATCTCCTCCCAGTCGCCCTCGGTGGCGGGTGTCGGCGGGAGCGAGTCGAACTTGCGCAGGACCATGTGCTCGCCGCCGAGGACCGTGGTGCCGATCCGGTCGAGCGTCTCGCGATCGGCCGGCACCTCGTCCAGGCGGTCGTGCCACTCGGCGACGACGCGGTCGCGCTGGACGCGCATCGGGTTGAAGTCCGGCCGTTCCGGGCCGAAGATCGAGGTCAGGACGGTGTCCTCGCCGCGCGCAGCGACCAGCCGGCGGTGGTGCTCGGGATGCACCTGCGCCTCGGCCGAGGCGACCAGGCGGGTCCCGACCCACACGCCGTCCGCGCCGAGGCACAGCGCGGCGGCCACCTGGCGTCCGTCGGTGATCCCTCCGGCGGCCAGGACCGGCACCCGGTCCCCTACCGCGTCCACCACGGCCGGGACGCCGACCATCGTGGGCAGCCCGCCGTAGTTGTGCCCGCCCGCCTCCCAGCCCTGGACGACCACGACCTCCGCGCCGTCCTCGACGGCGGCCCGGGCCGCCGCGGCCGAGCCGACCTGCTCCCAGACCGACACGCCCGCCTCGCGCAGCCGCCCGACCTGGTCGGACGGCGGGTGCCCCCAGTGGAACGAGACGATGGGCACCCGCTCCTCGACGCACACGCCGACCTGCTCGGTGTTGTCGAAGTGGTTGATCAGGTTGAGGTTGAACGGCGCGTCCCCGACCGCCTCGCGGATCCGGTGGATGACGGCGGACGCCACCACCATGCTCCGCCCGGATCCCCTCTGAAGGTCTGACCGCACCCGGCCGTCCCGAAACAGGTCCCGGCGGCTTCGGATCAGGCGCAGTCGTTCTGGCCCGGCTTCCCGGTGAACCTGTCGTTGAGGAACATGTTGACGCTGAGGGCGCGGAACACCGCCTGCTGGGTGTGCTGGCCGAACGGGTCCCGGGTCTTCTGGACGGTGGCCCCGGCAGCGCACCAGTCGTGGACGAGCGTGTCGTCCTGCCCGACCGGGACGATCTCGTCGGCGTTGGAGTGGTAGTCGTAGATCGGCGTGGCCGGAGGCGTGGCGCCGAGCGTGTTCTCCTTCAGCACCTTGGCGACCGAGGGCACCGCGAGCGGGTCGGGGACGGTGCTGTAGTCCGCCAGCTTCATGCCCTTGAACTTGGCGAGCAGGGTGCCGATGCACTGGCCGCGCGACTCGCGCAGCGCGGTCACGCCCTGGGCGTTGAGCAGGCCGCTGATGCCCGCCTCGGGGTACTCCGCCTCCAGGCTCGCGGCGGCGGCCGCCTCGAACCCCGCCGACGGTCCGCCGTCCAGGGACCGCGCGACGGCGGCGGGGTCGGCCGGCGTCCCGCCCATGGCCGCGCCCGCCAGCTTGATCTCCGGGGCGTAGGACGGCTGGAGCTGCGCGGCCCATCCGGTCGCCTCGGCACCGCCGGAGTACCCGTACAGCCCCCACCGGTTGCCGGTGCCGATTCCGGCCTGGCCGAAGTTCCGCACCGCGCGGATGCCGTCCAGCACGGCGTGGCCCGCCTGGAGCCCGCCCATGAACACCGACTTGGGCCCCTCGAAGTCGGGCTCGGCCACCGCCCAGCCCATGACCAGCATCTGCTCGGCCTGGACCGCGTTGGTGGAGCTGAAGCTGCTGTTCGAGTCCAGGTCGTAGGACGGCGAGCACTGCGTGCCGGTGGAGTCCTCGGCCGCCTGCAGCGACACCACCGGCCGGGCGCCCTGGCCGGTCCAGGCGCCGGTCGGCACCAGCAGCGACGTCACCGCCAGCTCCGGCGCGCCGTGCGAGTCGCTGGTGCGGTAGGAGATCTGCCACGCCTTCACCTGCCAGGCCAGGTACCCGACCGCCGGCGTGACCGGCCGGGTCGCCACGATCTGGCCGGGCGCGTAGGTGCCGATGTTCGCGGGCGCCGCGTAGAACGGGTCCTGGTCGGGCGGCACCGATCCTGGCGCGGGCGCGTCGGCGTGGGCGGGCGCCGCCATCAGCGCCACGGCCGCCAGAGCGGCCGCGGCCATTCGCGGGACAGTTGGGAGGGACATCCGGGGCTCCAAGAGGGTGGGGGGATTCCGGGTGTTCGGATCCTGGACGCCCCGACCCCGCCCTGGCCATGCCTCCAACGAACATGAGTGCCCCTCGCATCATCAACCGCTGACAAGCGCCGCCGCGCCCGTAGCATGAGGGCGGAGGAGGTGGCTTCGGATGGCGGATGACAGTGCGGCCTCGCGGCGCCGGGAGACCACGGCCATCGACGGGCGGCTCCCGGCCGACCTGCTGCGGGAACTCGCCGCCGAGTTCGCGGCGGACGAGCCCGACACCGCGCCCCCATCGGGGGAAGCCGGTGCCCAGGAAGGCCGGCCGCCGGAAGACGCCTAGCGGCCAGCGGACGTCCGGGGCGGTTGACGGGCGTCCCGTAGGGGCTAGCGGGTGGTGAGGAGGGCGGCGACGTCGGCCACGCCCCAGTGGTAGCCGACCTCGATACTCATCTGCTCGGCTCGCGTGGCCTCCTCCCACGCGAGCTCCTCGTTGCCCATGCGCTGCCACAGCGAGGCGTAGGCGATCCGCACGTCGATCTCGGCGAGCCGGTACCCGCCGACCAGGCACAGGGAGAGCGCCTGCGCCAGGTCGGCTTCGGCCGCTTCGACGCGCTCGTCCACGATCGAGCAGCGGGCCTGGCCGGTGAGGGCGTCGATGAGGACGTCCCGGCGGGTGGTCCGCTGCGCGATGCGGACCGCGGTCTCGTACTCGGCCAGGGCGGCCTCCGGCCGGCCCGCGTCCAGCTCCAGGTCGCCCAGCCCCACGTGGCAGTGCGCCTCGTCGGCCTGCCATCCGGCGGCCGAGCAGACGCGCAGGTTCGCCAGCGTGACCTTCCTGGCCTCGTCGGGACGGCCGTTCCGGCGGAGGTGGTCGGCGTACTTGATGCCGCTGGTGCTGTAGAGGACCGGCAGCGGGGTGAAGGCCGCCGCGATGCCGAGCGCGGCGGCGAAGGCGTCCCCGGCCGCGCCGTGGTCCCCGGTGAGGTGGGCGAGGGTGCCGCGCAGGGTGTGCGCCACCAGCTCGTCCTCGCGGTCCCCGGCGAGGCGGGCCAGCTCCAGCGCCTCGTCGATGATCGCCGGGCAGGCGGGCAGCGCGCCCAGCATGAAGTGCAGCTCGGCCATGTTCTGGCTGCTGACCGCCGCGTCGTGCCACAGCCCGCGGTCGCGGAACTCCTGGATGGCGCGCCGCGTCACCACCGCCGCGTCGCGCATCCGGCCAAGGAGCTGGAGTGCGGTGGCGGTCTCGTGCAGGATCCAGCTCCTCGTCTCCGGGTCGGGCGCGGACGGTTCGGCGCGCAGCCGCCCGTCGGGGAAGAAGTCGAGCAGGAGCGCGAGCACCGTCTCGTAGGCGTTGAGCTCGCGCGTGATCAGTCCGCGCTCCCCCAGGTAGAGGCGGTCGTAGAGGACGTCGCAGGCGCGGGCGGTGTCTCCCGAGCGGGTCCAGTGGTGGACGGCCTCCACGACCGGCAGCAGGTCCTCCAGGCGCGGCCGGTCCCCGGGCGAGCCGGCGTTGTCGAGGTAGTACCGGGCGACGGTCGCGTGCAGGGCCGCCCGGCCGTCCGGCTCCTCGGCCGCCTGCTGGGCGAAGAAGCCGCGGATGAGCGGGTGCATGCTCAGCCGGCCGGCCCCGTCGCGGCGCAGGACGCGCGCGGCGAGCAGGTGCTTGAGCGAGGCCGCCCGGAACGTCCCGGGGTCGGCGGCGACCAGGTCCAGGGCGTCCTCGGACACGGGCGTGCGGAAGATGCTGAAGCGGCGCAGGAAGTCGCGCTCGGCCGCGGTCAGCAGGCGGTCGTACTCGGCCAGGACGCGCCGGACGGCGGCGTCGGGCGGGAGCTCCGGGTCGGGCGGCGGCAGCTCGGCGATCCGGCGGACGTCGCCGCCGTGCCGCTTGACGAGGTAGCCGGCCAGCAGGCTGAGCGTGAGGGCGTGGCCGCCCCAGTCGTCCACGACGCGTTCGAGCGCCGCGTCCGATCCGAGGACGCCGAGGTTGCGGAGCAGCCGCCGTCCCGCGGCGCGCTGCAGCTCGACCACGTCGATGTGCCGGTAGGTCGTGAAGGGCCCGAGGTCCAGGACCGGCGCGCGGCTGGTGATGAGGCAGAACGACTGGTGCCCCGGCGTGGCGAAGAAGGTGAGGAAGTCGCGGAGCGCCTGGCTGCGGATCGCGCCGTACTGGTCGCCGTCCTGGTACTGCATGGCCTCCAGGCCGTCCAGGACGAAGACGTAGCGCCGCATCCGCAGCAGTCCCGCCGAGAACGCCGCCCGCGCGCTGCCGCCCGGCAGCTCCCCCACGGCGATGCGGCCGGCGCTCATGAACTCCAGCGCCGACGACAGGAACTCGTCGGCGTCGCCGTGCTCGCCGAAGCTCCACCAGAACACCCCGACCGGGGCGTCCTCGGACTCGTCGGCCAGCACCTCCTCCACCCACCGGCGCGCCAGGCTGCTCTTGCCCTCGCCGCCGAACCCGATCAGCCCGACGACCAGGTGCTCGCCCGCCCGCCACTCGTGCGCCAACAGGCCGACCTGCTGCTCGCGTCCCACCCATTCCTCCGGGATCACCGGTGCGTCGTCGAGGCGGTGCCCGGGCAGCGGCACGGTCTCGCGCGCGAGCTCGGGGTCGAAGTGCGGGAGCCGCGCGGTGCTGAGCGGCAGCGGCGTGCTGCGCACCGGGATGCGCAGGCCGGTCGAGCCGATCAGCCGGGCGTTCACCGCCCAGGCGGTGTCGCGGTCCTTGCCCGCCGCCTCGGCGAACCACGCCTCCGAGACCAGGCCCACCACCAGGTTGCGTTCGAGGTCGAGGACGGCCGAGCCGCTCATGCCGGTGTTGATCTGGCTCGACTCCAGCTGCACCGGGTCCTCGATCAGGCGGAGCTCATCCGGCGGGTCGACCTCGCCCATGATGCGTCCGGCGGCGCGTCCGCAGTGGTAGCGGTCGAGCCGCCGGTAGCCGTAGCTCTCGAAGGGGTGCAGGCGGGACGCGTGGGCCGTGCCCAGGACCGCGACCTGGTCCTTGGCCAGCGGCAGCGGGCCCTGGAGCTGGAGGCAGACCATGTCGTCGTCGGTGTCGCGGAAGGCGAAGCACACCGTGGCGGTGCGCGTCTCCGCCCGGCGCCCGGCCCGGCGGGGCAGGTACACCTGGAGCGGCTCGTCGGCGGCGGCGCCCGGTTCGACGCCCGCGGCACGCACCACGTGGGCGCAGGTCAGCACCAGGCCGCTGCCGCTGACGACGATCCCCGTGCCGACGATCTCGCCGTCCGGGTGGGTGCGGATCTGCACGGTGAACTTGCGGACGTCCTGGCGGAGCACGGCGGGGTCGGGGGGACGGCCGGGCTCGGCGGGGGGACCGGGGTCAGCGGGGCTGTTGCTCAAGGCTGTCACGCTGCCAGGTGAGTTTCACGTTGAGCGACGATTCTAGGCCGGACTTCGCGATGACCGCGTGGGCGTGCACGTCGAACTTGATTCCGAAACTCACCTCGACGTTACTGGGCGCTCGCGGAATCGCCGCAACGGTGTCCGCCACCTGCGCGGCCATGGCCCGGATGACGCCCATCGAATGCTCGATCGCGGCCGCCGAGCGCTGCGCGGCCTCGGCCGGCGAGAGGGCGACCTGCTGCAGTCCCGGTCCTGATCCGAACTCGACCAGGATCTCGGGCGCCACGGACGGCTGGACGTCCACGTACTTCCCCAATCCTCGACCGGCGGGACAGCCCGATTCTGCTTCAGGCCGCGCCGCGTCCGCCGATGGTCCGGCCACAACCGGTCAATGGCATCGCAGGGAATTCGGTATGCCGACTGGGCAGCGCCATGCCGCTTCGCCAGTCGGCAGTTCTCCGGTTTTTTACAAGCTCATTCGGACGGCCTCTGCATCGTCCTCAGCGTCCGGGTTCCGTGGCTCGTCAATTGTTTCGGTGTGCGTGCGGTGCTGGACGGCGCGGGTGGTGAGGAGTGCGGCCAGGGCGGAGGTCGCGCCGATGGCTCCCATGGAGCACCAGAGCGCGGCGGGGCCCAAGGGGAGGATGAGCGTGCCGGCGACCGGGGCCAGGGCCGCGCCTGCCGCCCAGCTCATGCCGGAGATACCGGCGTAGGTTCCCTGGAGCCCGGCGGGGGCGAGGGTGGCGACGATCGTGGGGAGGGCTCCGGCCACGATGATCTCGCCCGCGGTCCACACGACCACGGTCAGGGCGAGGCCGAGCGCGTCGTGGACCAGGGCCGTCAGGGCGAAGCCCGCCGCCACGACGGCGGTTCCGGTGGCGAGGACGCGGACGTGGTCCAGGCGCGCCAGCCACCTGGTCGCGACCGGCTGGACCAGGACGATCAGGACGCCGTTCAGCGCCATCGCCTGGCCGAAGTCCACGCGTCCTATGCCCTGCTCGTCCATGGCGAGGGGAAGGGTCGTGAAGGCCTGCGCGTACAGCACGCCGTAGGCCGCCGTGGACAGGCACAGGACCACCATCGGACGGTCGGGCAGGACCGTCCGGAATCGCGCGGACGACACGGGCTGCTCGTCCGGACGGGACTCCGGCAGCGCGCGCCACACCACGAACGCGAAGGCGAGCGCGACGGCCGCGTTCACGCCGAACATCGTCCGCGCGCCGTGCCCGGCAAGCCAGCCGCCGGTCAGCATCGCGATCGAGTAGCCGAGGTTCATCGCCCAGAACAGCAGCCCGTACGCCTTGGGCCGCGCGTCCGGGGACACCAGGTCGGCCACCATCGCCTGCGCGGCCGGACGGTAGGACTCGATGGTCAGGCCGAGCAGGAACGCCGTGACCAGCACCGCGGTGAAGCCGTTCGCGGCTCCGAGCGCGACCATCGCGGCCGAGGTGGCGAGCATCCCGCCGGTGAGGGTGAGGCGGCGTCCGAACCGGTCGGCCAGCGCCCCGGCGAGCAGATGCGAGAGCAGCGACCCGGCACCGAAGAACGCCATCGCGGCCCCGGCCTGACCCGCGCTGAACCCTTGCGCCTGGACGAGGTACACCGCGAGGAACGGCTGGACGACCGCGCCACTGCGGTTGATGACGATGCCGAGCCACAGCGTCCAGAAGGGGCGCGGCAGCGACAGCGGACCGGCGGCCGGGCGGGAAGTGAGGACTGTCATGCCGATCATGGTTGACGGCCCGTCCCGCGAGCCCTGAATGTTTCATCCGTGCCTGAATCCTCGTTCGCCGAGTTCGACTTCACCTCCGTCGACCTGGCCAGGCTGAGGTTCGCGTTCTCCCCGGTGTCCGAGGCCGTCGCGAGCCTGCGCGTGCTGCAGGACCCGGGCCGGCAGGCGCTGCACCTGCCGTGGATCCGGGCCGTCCTGCCGCGGCTGGAGGGGCTCGACCTGCGGCTGCTGTTCGCCCTCGTCCCGCTCGGTCCGTATTTCGTGGACTTCCTGACTCCCCCGCCGTCCAGCCCGCTGCGGGACATCGAGGCCGAACTGCGCACGGTCGCCGAAGCCGACATCGACGAGGCCGCCACCGAAGCGCGCCGCCTCCCCGGCGCGGACACCCCGGTCGTCCGCGAGTTCCTGGACGACCCGGTAGCGGGTGTGACGCGAGCCGTCGCCGAACTGCGCCTCTACTGGGACGTGGCGCTGGAACGCCACTGGCCGCAGATCCGCGGGCTGTTCGAGTCCGAGGTGCTCCGGCGCGTCCGGCAGCTGGCCCGCGACGGCGCCGGGACGATGTTCAACGACCTGCACCCCAACATCAGCTGGGACGACGGCCGCCTGCGCGTCCGGACCCGCGCCTGGCGCCGCACCGGCCCCCTCAGCGGCGACGGCATGATCCTCATCCCGAGCGTCTTCCACTGGCCCGACACGGCCGTGATGGCCGAGCCCTACCAGCCGAACCTCGTCTACCCCGTCCCCGGCGTCGGCACCCTCTGGTCGCAGGGGACCGTCCCCACCGCTCCCGCCCTCGACGCCCTGATCGGACGCACCCGGGCCCGCATCCTGGTGGCCCTCGGCGACCCCGCCACCACCACCATCCTCGCCCGCCGCCTCTCCCTCACGCCCGGCGCCGTCAGCCAGCACCTCGCCGTCCTCCGCGACGGCGGCCTCGTCACCGGCCGCCGCACCGGCCGCGAGGTCTTCTACGAACGGACCCCCACCGGCGACACCCTCTGCGCGTCCCCCTGACAACCCCTCCCCCGCGCTCCTCGCGGCGCTGTTTCGTTGATCGGGTGAGTATTTCCCGATGATCGAAATGCCGTAGTTGTGATGCCCGGAGCGGGCGGAAACGCCGTCCGCGGAGACCGGGAGTCATCACTCGTGAGAATGCATCGGCCTGTTTCAGGTGTTGTTCTGGCGGTCCTTGGCGGGGCGGCGCTGTTCGCCGCAGGGAGCGCTTCGGCTTCGGCGTCCAGTCCTCGGGTGCCCACGCCGCCGGGTGGCGGGCACGTGTCGGGGCAGCAGGTGCGGGCGTTGCGCGGGGCCGCGCTTAACAGGACGGTGCCCAAGCAGGTCTCGCAGCGGTTTTTGAACCACCGCAAGGGTGTCGGGTTCATGAAGGCGCAGGCGCCCGCTCCGGCTGTTTCCGGGTGGGACGGCGCGCAGCACCTGACGTGGGGCGTCACGATGAAGGGGACGGGCGTCGCAGGCGGTGTCACGACGCAGTCGGTGAATCCGAACGGGCGGCTGCAGAACGCGTCCGACCCGGACACGGTCTACGCGCCGACCTTCCTGCCGAATGCCAAGCAGGGCTGCATCGAGGTCACCACCTGGTACAACGCGGGCAGCGCCCAGGTCGCCGCCTGGAACTGGTGCGATCCGAACGGGCAGTACGGGTTCCAGGCGGGCGTCCCGATCGACCAGAACTTCCTCGGGACGTACACCAACGGCGACTCGTCCTACCGGGTCTGGCAGCAGCAGACCAACGCCTCGTCCAACACCTGGACGGCGTACCTGTACAACTACCGGACGCAGGCGTGGGACGCGCTGTTCACCAGTTCCGGGACGTCCGGCCTGGCGAACTACCCGGCGGGCTTCGGCTGGAACATGTGGGAGGTCTACACGAGCTACAACTCCGCGACCGGACAGGGCTGGTACTGCAACGACTTCACCCCGCCGCGGTGGACGAGCCGGGACCTCGCGCTGCTGCCCCCGGGCGGCAGCTGGACCACGGCGGACGGGTCGAGCACCAACACCGACGCGCCCCGCACCGACAACGGCCTGTGCAATGACGGGCGCGTCTACCGCACCACGAACGGCCCGGCCGCCTGGGAGGTCGTGCCCGCGTCCGGGGCGTTCCCGACGCAGCGGGTGAAGCTGCACTCGGCGACCGGCTACAACGCCGACGTGGACGGCGCGCAGACCGCCAACGGGACCAAGGTGAAGGCCGAGGTCGACAACGGCAACGACGCCCAGCGCTGGAACCTGGTGGCACAGGGCGACGGCAGCTACGAGGCGCAGTCGGTCATCGCCCCCGGCAGCGCCCTGGACGCCAACACCAACACCGCGTCCTCGGTGGACGGCACCAGCTACTACACGCAGCTGTGGGCGTTCGGCGGCGGCGCCAACCAGAAGTGGCGGCTCAATCGGCAGGCGGACGGCACCTACACCATCACCGCCTACGACGGCGGTTGCCTGACCACCAACGGGCAGGGCAAGGCGCTCGGCTACTGGAAGTGCACCGGCGACAGCAACCAGAAGTGGCAGATCACCCAGTAGGGCGCTGCCTGTAGGGCAGGAGACCTGGCCGGGTCTCCTGCCCTACTGATGCGGTCAGACCGGTACTGATGAGTAGAGCCAGATGTCGACTCGTTCGCCGCCTGGGTAGACGCAGCCGGCGGTGGTGTGGAGCGTGCTGCTCACGGTTCCGGGGCCCAGGTCGCTGTTCGGCGGGAACTGGACGGCCGCGTCGCCGGCCGGGCGGTGGACGGTGATGTAGACCCGCCATTTCGGGGAGTGGGGGCCCGTGACCTGCCCCCAGTTGGACCGGCACTGGAGCAGGCAGAGGAGGCTGCGCCAGCCGTACTCGCTCGCGTCCCGCCAGACCGCGCCCTTCCGCCTGATGGTCTTGTGGTCGGGCCCGCAATCATTGGTGAGGGCGGCGGACGCGTTCGTCGGGCCGGTGGCCGCCGCCGGTCCGGCGGCGAGGTGGGCGAGCCAGCCCACGGTGAAGGCGACCAGTGCGAGCACCGCGAGGCCGCGGCGCCGGGGCCGTTCGCGGCGCCGGGAAGGTCCGGGTGGGGCGGGGTGCAGGAGCGGGAAGGGCAGCGCGTGTGCGGGCGGTAGCGCCGCCTGGGTGATGGATCGCGGGACGAGTCGGCCTCCTGGGGTGGAGTCCGGCTCGCCCCGCCGGGGTGTCGGCGCGGTGGCTTCGGCGTGCGCCAGCGCGAGGCGGTTCAGCCACCAGCGGAGGTCTCCGCCGCAACAGCGGACGAATTCGGTCAGGACGCGGTCGCTCGGGAGCCGGTATCCGGCGACGGCCGCCGCCAATGCGCTTTTCGACACCGAGCTGTGGCGCGCCATTGTGGAGAAGGGGACCTCGCCGGACGCGGCGCGCAGAGCGCGCAGTTCGCAGGCGAATCGTTCCACGGGTCCGTCGGCCGGGTTCAATGGCCGCATCGTGCGTCCCACCGCGCCCCATTCGCTGGATCGGTCAGAGCCCCCGATCGGGAGTCATGCCGGATTTCTAGACGCGGAATTGTCCAGCGGCCATAGGGCTGGACAATCGGCGGAGCGCTGATTGTCCAGCTCAGCGCGTCTGGACATGGCCGCCGGGGCGGGCGTGCCGGGACGGGTCTCGGGGTGCCGGGCGGGCGCTAGGATTCGCGGCGTCCGTCCCCGCCCTGGTCCTCGTCTTGAGGGAGTTTTGTGCTGCCCGATGCCGTGCTGCAGGACAACCCGCTGGAATTCGGTCTGCTCGGGCCGATGGAAGGGCGCGGGTCCGGCGGTTCGCTGGATCTGGGGCCTCCGCAGCGGCGGGCGGTGCTGGCCGTCCTGCTGCTGAAGAAGGGCGCGGCGGTGTCGGCGGACGAGTTGGTGGCGGCCGTCTGGGGCGCCGATCCGCCCGAGCGCGCGATCGCGATGCTCCGCACGTATGCCTCGCAGTTGCGCGCGACGCTCGAACCCGGGCGCGCCCTCCGCAGCCCGTCGCGCCTGCTGGTCTCGGTCGGCGACGGCTACGCACTGCGGATCGGTCCGGACGCATTGGACGTCTCCCGCTTCGAGCGTTCGGCGCAGACAGGGTTCGAGGCCGCGCGTTCCGGGCGCCACGAGGCGGCGCGGGTCGCGTTCGACGAGGCGCTGGCCTTGTGGCGCGGCACCGCGCTGGCCGGGGTCCCCGGTCCGTTCGCCGAGGCGCAGCGGGAACGGCTGGCCGAGGCCGAACTGGCGGTGCGCGAGCAGCGGGCGCACGCCACGCTCGCCTTGGGCCGCCAGGCCGAGGCGGTCACCGAGCTGCGCCCGCTGGTCGCGGCGCACCCGCTGCGCGAGAACCTGACCGCCGTCCTCATGCGTGCCCTCGCCGCGGACGGACGCACCGGCGAAGCGCTGGCGGCCTACGAGGCGCTGCGCACCCGGCTCGTCGACGACCTCGGCATCGATCCCGGCGCGGCGGTCACCCGGCTCCAGCGCGGCATCAAGGCCGGTGAGCCGAACGGACCCGGCGAACCCGCGCATGCTCCGACCGCACGAAGCGCCGCCGGTTCTACGTTGCGGCGGCCGGCGCAGCTCCCTGCCGACCTTCCGGACTTCACCGGACGCGGCGCGCTGGTCGCGCAGCTGACCGGGTGGCTGGGGCAGGGAGCCGGCCCGGCCGTGCTGTCGGGTGGCGGCGGGGTGGGCAAGACGACGCTCGCCCTGCACGTCGCGCACCGGATCAGCGGCGACTTCCCCGACGGGCAGCTGTTCACCGACCTGCGCGGCACGGACCCGTCCCCGGTCCGGCCCGGCGAGGTCATCGCGGGATGGCTGCGCGCGCTCGGCCTCTCGGCGACGCCCCCGCCCGGGACCGGCCAGCGGGCCGCCCTGCTCCGTGCCGCGCTGGACGGCAAGCGCGTCCTGTTCGTCCTCGACAACGCGCGGGACGCGGCGCAGGTGCGCCCGCTGCTACCGGACGCGCCGGGATGCGCGGTGCTGGTCACCAGCCGTTCCGTACTGCCCGACCTGCCCGGCGCGCTGCCGGTCGAGGTGGGCGTGCCGCCGGTCGAGGAGGCCCTCGCCCTGTTCCGCGGCGTGGTCGGCGCGGCCCGCGCGGACGCCGATCCGGCCACGGCGCGGGAGGTGGTGACCGCGTGCGGGCGGCTGCCGCTGGCGGTGCGGATCGTGGCCGCGCGGCTGGCCGCCCGCCCGTCCTGGACGGTGCGCACGCTGGCCGCGCGCCTGGCCGACCAGCGGCGCCGGCTGGACGAGCTGCGCGTCGGCGATCTGGACGTGACCGCGACGCTGCACCTCAGCCACTCGATGCTGGACCGGGCGGCGAGCCGCGCGCTGCGCCTGCTGGCCATCCCCGACATTCCGGAGCTGTCCCCGCGCAGCGCCGCCGTCATCCTCAACCAGTCCCGCGAGGAGGCCGCCGGGCTGTGCGCGCGCCTCGCCGACGCCGCGCTACTGGACGCCTTGCCCGGCGGCCGGTACCGCTTCCACGACCTGACCCGCCTCTACGCGCGCGGGCAGTCGGCGCCCGCCGAGCGGTCGGCGGTGCTCGTCCGGATCCTGGAGGACGACCTCGCCACGCTCACCGGACTGCTGAGCGCGCCGTCCCCCGACGAGCACGCTGCCGCAGACGAGGACGGCGCGGCGGCTGCAGCGTGGGTGGCGCGCGAGCGCGTGCGGCTGCTCGCGATCGTCCGGCAGGCGGCGCTGGAACCGGGCTCCCCGGTGGCGCTGGCGACCTGCCTGGTGCTGGCCATCTGCGCGTGCGTCGATCGCGACGGCGCGCGCGGCGACGCCGAATGGGCCATGGCGGCGCTGATGGGCATGCCCGTCCACTACCGGCTGCCGGACGGCGCGTCCCCGGACGCCTTGCCGGGACGCCTGTCCGCCCCGCTACGTCCCTATCCAGGACGGCACGCGCACATCGCCGCGCAACTCCAGCAGGCCTGCGTCCTCCTGGAGGAACGGCACGACCCTCGCCTGGACGGCTGGACGCACTTCCTGCGCGGCACCTCGGCACTGTTCGACGGCGAGGTCGACGCGGCCCTGGCCCACCACCGGCAGGCCCTCGCCCACCACGCCACCGCAGCAAACGACGGCACCGCGGGCAACGCGATGATGTACGCGCTGATGATCAAGGCGTATCGGGACTCGGGCTGCCTGGCCGCCGGGAGCGCGCTCGCCCATCGGGCGCTCGCCGCCGCCGTCCGCCGCCAGCACCAGGCCGACCAGGCGTTCGTCCTGCACGAGCTGGGGCTGATGATGCTGCTCGCCGATGAGCCCGGCGAGGCGGTCCGCCTCTGCGAGGAAGCCCTCGATCTGGCCCGTCGCGCCGACCCCGACAGCGGCGGCAACCGGCTGCGCGAGGGGTATGCGCTGCTCCGGCTGGCGCAGACCCAACTCGGAGCGGGACGTCCCGAGGCCGCCCAAGGCTCGGCCCAAGAGGCGGTCGCCGCCTTGGACGTCCGCGCCGATCCCAGCCAGCGCGGCACGGCCCTGGCCGTCCTTGCCGAGACCCATGCCCTGCTCGGCGACCACACCGCCGCCGAGCGGCACTACCGGGAGGCGGCGCGGCTGTTCTCGCAGCTCGGCCTGCCCAGCGCCGCCGATCTGGCAGCCCTCGCCGACCACGCCGCCGCCCAACCGTCCGCACCGTCGCCCGTCCGGGCATGAGCGGGCCGCGGCCTCGGGGGAAGCCGAGGCCGCGGCCGGTGATCGGGGGATGGTCAGGCTGCTCCGAGGTCCTTCCACGGAGTCATGTCGCTGGGCTGCTTGTCCGCCGCCGCGACGCTCGCACCGAAACGATCGCCGCTGCGCGCGCCCGGATCGCGCAGGACGAGCGAACGCGCCGCATCCAGCCCGGCGGCCGACCCGTACCGGATCAGGACCGTCCCGGCGTCGGCCTCGGCACCGGCGCCGCCGTACGGCCTGCCGATGATGGCGTCGCCGCGTCCGTCGCCGTCGACATCGCCGACCGCGAGGCCGTGCCACTGGGCCCGGCCTACGTCGGTGTCGGCGAGCAGGCCGGTGATCCTGCGGCCTCGGGTCCGGTACACGCGCAGGGTGCTGGGGGTGTTCATGTACAGGTCACCGGCCCACAGCACCAGCAGCTCGGGACGGCCGTCCCCGGTCACGTCCCCGATGGCCGTGGCGATCGGGTAGCGCGAGGACGAGTCCAGACGGTCGTCCAGGACGACGTCGCGCCCGGCGGTGACCGAGTACAGGTACACCGAGCGCCGGTCGGTGGCGGTGACCATCAGCTCGGACCGTCCGTCGCCGTCCACGTCCCCCGCACTGAGGATCGCGCCGAACCGGTCCCCGCTTTCCCGCTCGGTGACCGGGAGGGTCAGGGACCGCGACGCGCCGGTGAGGCCGCCGGGCCCGCCGAAGAGCACACGCACCTCCTCGGCCCGGTGCTGCCCGCCCACCGGCTTCCAGGTCTCGCCTACGGCCAGGTCGGCGTGGCCGTCGCCGTCGAAGTCGGCGGAGACGGCCGAGCACAGGCAGCGCGCTCCGGCGTCCTGCACAAGCCCGACTCCCCTGCCTGACGGTGTTCCGGCGGACGATCCGGGATAGAGCATGACGCGTCCGGCCTGGCCGACCGCGTCCGAGGAGGAGAAGGGAGCGGTCGCCACCAGGTCCCGGCGTCCGTCACCGTTGAGGTCGTAGGCGAGCGCGGCCGATCGCGGCGCGTGCCGTCCGACCTGCGCGTCCGCACCGGAGCACAGGACGAGCAGCGGTATCACCAGGCACGCCACAGCCCGCCAGCCGCCGTGACCCGCCACGCCTCTCCCCCGAGATCGAATGCCGTACCGCTCGTGACGGGACCGGACGCGCGGTCGTGATCGCCGCCCGCGCCGCCGCATCGTACCGGCCTCCGCCGAGTGGCGTTCCGCGGCGCTTCCCACGAAGATTGCGGCAGGACGGGCGTGACAGGGGGAGGGAACGATGCTGTTCAGGCGGGAGGTCCTTGAGGGGATCGCGGGCGGACGGATCGACCGGGTGTTCCGGGTCTGGGCCGAGCCGCGCGTGCGGGCGGGCAGCACGCAGCGCACCTGGGCGGGGGTCATCGTGATCGACTCGGTCACGGCCGTCACCCCGGAGGAGATCACCGAGGACGACGCCCGCCACGCGGGTTTCGCCGACCGGGCCGCCTTGCTCACCGCGCTGTCGAAGAGCACGAAATCGGGCGGCTACCACCGCGTCATGCTGCACCTGGGCGGCCCGACCCCCGAAGCCGAGCTGCGGCAGAAGGCCGACCTGACCGGCCGGGAGCTGGACGAGATCAAGGACGCCCTGGACGCCATCGACGCCCGCAGCCGCCGCGACCCCTGGACCCGCGACGTCCTCGGCCTCATCGAGGCGCATCCCGGCCTGCGCGCCGTGGACCTGGCCGAGCGCCTGGGCCGCGAAAAGCTCCCTTTCAAGGCCGACGTCCGCCGCCTCAAAGCCCTCGGGCTCACCGAAAGCCTGGAAACCGGTTACCGCCTTTCCCCGCGCGGAAAGGCCCTCATGAACCACCTGCGCGCCTGACGAACGAACGCGCCGGGAGCATGCGGGCCCGGCTGGAATGCGCATTCGCCCGGAATTCCGGTCCAGGTCACCCGGCGTTTATCTACGCACTTGTAGAACTTCCGAGGCGGCAGACGAGTGCTCGGCCGCACCGGGAGGAACGTTGATCTCGAAGCGTGTTGCATTCCGCTCCGTGCTGGGCGCGACGGCGGCCGCCGCGGTGGCGGCCGGACTCGCCGTACCGGCGATGGCGGCGGGCCATTCCGGCCCGCACCGCATCGGCCATGTGCTGCTGCTGTCGGTGGACGGGCTGCACGAGTCCGACCTGAAGTGGTACGTGGGCACCCACCCGCATTCGGCGCTGGCCGCGCTGCGCGCCGGTGGTGTCTCCTACACCGGAGCGTCCACGCCGCTGCCGTCCGACTCGTTCCCCGGCATGGTCGGCCAGGTCACCGGCGGCAACCCGGGCACCACCGGCGTCTACTACGACGACACGTGGAACCGGGCGCTGCTGCCGGCCGGGACCACGGACTGCAAGGGCGCCGCGCCCGGCGCGGAGGTCTCCTACACCGAGGACGCCGACAAGAACCCGGACGCCCTCGACGCCGGGCAGGGCCTCCCGAACCTGCCGGGCGGCATCACGGCCATGACCGGCACCCCGCGCACGCTGCTCAACCCGGCCAAGCTGCCGGTAGACCCGCGGACGTGCAAGCCGGTCTACCCGCACTCCTACCTCAAGGTGAACACGGTCTTCGAGGTCGCCCGCAAGCACGGGCTGCGGACGGCCTGGTCCGACAAGCACCCGGCCTACGACATCCTCAACGGCCCGTCCGGCGCCGGGATCGACGACCTGTTCACGCCCGAGATCAACAGCAAGGCGCCCGGCGCGTCCGACTGGACGAAGGACAACGCCGCCACCCAGCAGTACGACGGGTACAAGGCCCAGGCGGTCCTCAACGAGATCGACGGCTACGACCACGCCCGCCGCACCCGGACCGGGACCCCGGCCGTGTTCGGCATGAACTTCCAGGCCGTCTCCACCGCGCAGAAGCTGCCGGCCTCCGGCGGCCGGCCCGGTGGGTACGAGAACGGCGGCACGGTCCCCGGCCCGGTGCTGCGTTCCGCGCTGGACGCCGTGGACGGCCGGATCGCCGCGTTCCGCGCGGAACTGGCCAGGCGCGGCCTGACCGGCAGCACGGCGATCATCCTGTCCGCCAAGCACGGCCAGTCGCCGACCGACCCGCAAGCCCTCACCCGCGTCGACGACGGCGCCGTCATCGACGGGCTGAACAAGGCCTGGGCCGCCGCGCACCCGCAGGCCAAGCCGCTGGTCGCGTTCTCGGTGAACGATGACGCCCTGCAGCTGTGGTTCTCCGACCGCTCGCAGGCCGCGGCCGACTTCGCCGCGTCCTACCTGCGCAGCCACCCGGTCACCGGCGGCACCATCACCGGCGCCCCGCGCACGCTCCAGGCGTCCGGCACCCTGAAGATCTACGCCGGGCGCGCGACCGCCCGCCTGTTCGGCACCACGGCGCGCGACGAGCGCCGCCCCGACCTCTTCGCGACCGTCCAGCACGGTGTCGTCTTCACCGGCGGCAAGGGCAAGATCGCCGAGCACGGCGGCGGCGACCCGCAGGACCGCCACGTCCCGCTGGTCATCGCGATGCCCGGCGCCCACTCCCGGACCTACGTCCGCCCGGTGGAGACCACGCAGATCGCCCCGACGATCCTGCGCCTGCTCGGTCTCGACCCGTCCGCCCTCCAGGCCGTGGCCCGCGAACACACCCGCCCGCTCCGCACGTCCTGATCGAGCCCGCCCCTCCAGCGCCCACACCGCAGCCGCCGCTGGACGGGCCGGATCATCTCTTGGACGCGACGACCGCGACGACCGCTCGCGAGCCGACCGTGACCACCCGCGACTCGGCGTCCGCGAACCCGGCCGCGGACGCCACCGAAAGCGCCTGCTCGGCGTCCTCCGGGATCGGCAGGTCCGTCGCGACGAGCTCGGCGAACGTGCCGCTCGGGCGGAACTGGGACGCCAGCGGCAGGGTGAACCCGACCCGTCCGCCGGGCCGGAGCGCGCGTCGCCAGTCGGCCAGCGCCGCCATCCCCAGGAAGTGCAGCGAGGAAGCACACAGGATCAGGTCGAGCGAACCGTCCTCCACCGGGAGCGGCACGGCCGGTGCCACACGCCAGTCGATCGCACCGATGCGTCCGCGCTGCTCAGCGCGGGCCCTGCCGACCGCCACCATTTCCTCGGACAGGTCGATCGCGAGGACGGCAGGCGCCGAAGCGGACAGCCTCTCCGCGACCTGCAGCGCGACCGCGCCGGCGCCGCACGCCACATCCGCCACCGCGTCGCCGGCCCCAGGCGGAGCCAGTTCGAGAAGCGCATGCGCCACCGCGTCGTGATGCACATGGTCGTAGTCGCCGGCAAGCTCACCAAAAGCCATCCGAATCGCATCGCTCACGTTCACAAGCTAACCACCGACCGCCCCGGGCTCGGCCAGGCGTTCTCCCCCTAAGCTCCACGCATGGCGATGAGATTCGGGCTGCTCGGAACGGGTTATTGGGCAAGCGAGACGCATGCGCCCGCGCTGGCGGCCGCACCGGAGGCGGTTCTGGCCGGGGTGTGGGGGCGCGATCCGGGGCGGGCGGAGGCCCTGGCCGACAGGCATGGCGTCCGCGCCTACCAGGATGTCGACGAACTGCTCGCCGACGTGGACGCCGTGTCGATCTCGCTGCCGCCCGAGGTTCAACAGCCGCTGGCGCTGCGCGCGGCGGAGGCGGGCAAGCACCTGCTGCTGGAGAAGCCCGTCGGCCTGTCGGCGGCCGGCGCGGCAGCCGTGGCGGACGCGGTGTCCGCGGCCGGAGTCGCCTCGGTGGTCTTCTTCACCAACCGCTTCGCTCCCGCGGTGGAGGCGACGATCCAGGACGCCGCGGCCCGCGGCGGATGGGACGGCGGGCGCGCGACCATCCTGGCCTCGATCTTCGAGCCGGGCAGCCCGTACGCGGCGTCCGACTGGCGTCGCACGCACGGCGCGCTCTGGGATCTGGGACCGCACATCCTGTCGGTGCTCGTCCCCGTCCTGGGCGAGGTCACCGAGGTCACGGCGATGAGCGGGCCGCACAGCACCTCGCACATGCTCCTGCGGCACCAGGGCGGCGCGGTCTCCACCGTGACGCTCAGCCTGGACGCGCCCCCGGCGGCCAACGCGCTGGACATCGCGTTCGTCGGCGACGCGGGCGTCCTGACGGTCCCGGTGGGTGAGACCTCCGCGGTGACCGCCCTGACCACGGCGATCGGCCGGCTCGCGCGCAGCGCGTCCACCGGAGCCCCGGACCCGTGCGACACGGCCTTCGCCGCCAGGATCAACGCCGTCCTCGAAGCCGCCCAGCGCTCGATGGGGAGCGCCGTGAAGGTGACCCCCGCCGGCTAGCCGCGATCGCGAGGTTGGCGGCGGAAGGCCGGGTCGTTACGGTACGGGCGTGGATCGGCGGGTGTTCGGCATTTGGGCCGGGGGCGTGTCCCTGCTCGCGGTGATGGACGCGCTGGGCTGGTGGAGGGACTACGCGGACGGGGCGCACAGCGTGGGCCTGGGCCTCGCGCAGAGCATGGCGTCGTCGCTGACGTGGGTTCCGGTGAACATCAGCGTGTACCTGCTCACCGTGCGGTTCCCGATCGGACGGTCCCGTCCGGTGCGGGCGGTGCTGGTCCACCTGGCCGGATACCTGGTGGCGCTGTGCTGGCTCAGCGGGCGGATGTTCCTGTTCGACCCCGTCCTGCACTGGCTGCCGCCCGGGCGGGGGTTCGGCGCGGAGTACCTCCGCAACCTCGGGGCCTACCTGACGATGTACGTCGAGTGGGTCGGGGTGGCGCACGGGGTCTACTACTTCACGCAGCACCGGCGGCGGCGCGAGCAGCTCGCGCGGGCGCGCGACCAGGTGGCCCGCGCTGAGTTGCAGGCGTTGCGGGCGCAGGTGCGGCCGCATTTCCTGTTCAACGCGATGAACACCATCGCCGCGTTCGTCCATGACGATCCCCAGCGCGCCGAGCAGATGGTGGTCCGGCTGAGCACGCTGCTGCGGCGGTCGCTGGAGCAGGACGGTTCGCTGGAGGTGAGGTTGCGCGAGGACCTTGAGGTCCTGTCGGCCTACGTGGACATCGAGCAGGCCCGGTTCGAGGACCGGCTGGCGGTGGAGTGGCGGCTGCACCCCGGGGCGCTCGACGCGCTCGTCCCGCCGCTGCTCCTGCAGCCGCTCGTGGAGAACGCGGTGCTGCACGGCATCTCGCCCCGCGACGCGCCCGGCACGGTGACCATCTCGGCCCGTCCGGACGGCTCGTGGCTGCAACTGGTCGTCACCGACGACGGTGTCGGGCTGCCGCCCGGCCGCCCGCGCGCGGGGATCGGGCTGGCCAACGCGCGCGCCCGGCTCAGCCAGATGTACGGCCCCGAGCACCTGTTCACCGTCGAGCCGCGTCCGGACGGCGGCGTCGCGGCGACCGTCCGGCTGCCGCTGCGGACGGCCCGGGCATGATCAGGACGCTGATCGTGGACGACGAGCCGCCGGCGCGGCGGCGGCTGCAGCGCATGCTCGCCCCGCACGAGGACATCCGGCTGCTCGCCGGCTGCGGGTCGCCCCGCACCGCGCTCGCCGCTCTCGACCGGCACCGGCCCGACCTGGTGTTCCTGGACGTCCAGCTGCCCGAGAGCGACGGGTTCGCCCTCCTGGAGGCGATCTGGGGACGGCACGACCCCGCGGTGGTGTTCGTGACGGCGTTCAGCGGGCACGCCGTCCGCGCCTTCGAGGTCGACGCGGTCGACTACCTGCTCAAGCCCTACGGCCAGGACCGGCTCGACCTCGCGCTCACCCGGGTCCGGAGCCACCTGGCGCAGCGGAACACCGCGCCCGCGCTGAACCGGCTGCCCGTCGAGACCGGCGGCCGGATCCGGCTGCTGGACCTGGACGCGATCGACTACGTCCGGGCCGAGGACGGCTACCTGCGCATCCACACCGGCGCGCGCTCGCACCTGGTCCGCGGCACGCTGGCCAGGCTCCAGGAGCGGCTCGGTTCGGACGCGTTCCTGCGCGTCCACCGGTCGGTCATCGTCCGGGTGGACCGGATCCGCGAGCTGGAGATCCTCGGCCATGGCGAGATGCAACTGATCCTGAGCTCCGGCGAGACCCTCATCTCCGGCCGCGCCTACCGCGACCAGGTACGAGCCGCCCTCGGTCTGCCGACCTGACCGCCGCCGCCGGCCCGCCGACTCGCCTACCTGACGGCTGCTCCCGTTCGGCGTCCGACCGCTCCCGTTCGCCGCACGGGACCGTCCACCGCGCCGGAACCGCTCCTAGGGTGGCCGCGGCCCGTCACTCCCGGCCGGGCCGGGGCCGGCACCCGCGCAGGGACGCGCGCGCCGGTCCTTCCACATCACAGGGGAGTTCGCGATGAACAAGGTCCGCCGCACCCTCGCCGCGCTCGGCTGCGGCCTCGCCGTCACGGCGGCGGTGGCGCCCGCCGCGCACGCCGCCCCACCGGGGCTCCACGACCGGCACCCGTGCCCGGACGACGACGGCGCCGCGCAGCCCGGCTTCACCTGCTGGAAGCTGACCGTCCCGCTGGACCACTCCGGCCGGACGCACGGCACGCTCGACCTCCAGGTGGGCGTCGCCGACGCACCGGCCCACCCCAAGGGGACGCTGCTGTTCCTCACCGGCGGTCCCGGGCAGGAGGGCGTCGCGCTGCTGTCGCGCATCACCGCGCGCATGCCCGCGGTGTTCAAGCAGTACCGGCTGGTCATTCTCGACCAGCGCGGCACGGGCCCGCTCGGCGCGGTGACCTGCCCGGCGATGCAGGCCCAGGTCAGCGGCTCCGACAGCGCCCCGGCCACCCCGGACGCCGTGGACGAGTGCGTCCACCTGCTCGGCGACCGCGCCCGCTTCTACGGCACCGACCAGACCGTGGGCGACCTCGAACTCCTCCGGCGCGCGCTCGGCGTGAACGCGATGGCCGTGGACGGGGTGTCCTACGGCAGCCTCACCGCCGCCCGCTACGCCCTGGCCCATCCGCGGCACGTGTCCAAGCTGCTGCTGGACTCGGTCGTCCCGCACCACTGGACGGTCGCCGGCGACCTGAACCTGGTCGGGCTCACCGCCGAGCCGCGCGTGCTCCGGGACGTCTGCAAGGCCGCGCCCGCCTGCGGCTTCGACCCGGCGAAGGACCTCGCGACGCTCGTCCGGCGGCGGAGCACCGCGGGCGAGCTGGCGCTGTTCGGGGATGTCGTGGGCTATGAGTTCCTCGACCCGACCTACCGCAACCCCGACCCGATCCCGGGCAGCGGCCTGCCGGGCGACCTCATCGGCGCGCTGCACCAGGCCGTCGCCGGGGACACCCGCAAGCTCGACGCGATCGAGGCCGTGATGACGCCGGCCGACGGCACGCCCGCCACCCAGCTCAGCGCGGGCCTGCACGCCGCCACCCTCTGCGACGACCTGCGCTTCCCGTGGGGGACGTCGGCCACCCCGTCCGCGCTCCGGCAGCCGCTCCTCGACCGCACCGCCCGGACGCTCCCCGCATCGGCCACCTGGCCCTACACGACGGCGGTCGCGCTCGCGCAGAGCAGCGTCCAGACCTGCCTGCGCTGGCCGGCCGAGCCGCCGAGCCCGAACCCGTCCGGTCGGCTGCCTTACCTGCCGACGCTGGTCCTCAACGGCGACCGCGACCTCAGCACGCCGCTCGAATGGGCCCGGCAGGAACTCGCCGCCGCCTCCCCCGCCGCGAAACTCGTGGTGGTCAAGGGCGCCGCGCACTCCATCCAGAACCGCGAACCCGGCCACGCCGGACGCGACGCGGTGATCAAGTTCCTGCTCGGCTGAACGCCGAAAAGAAATCGTCTTCGGCCGCCGCGGAATCCGCGGTAAAGAGCACCGCCGCCCGCCGAGCCCTCCCCCGGCTCGGCGGGCGAAGCATGATCGAAGTCCTTTTTGTACTTGTTTATGGTAATTGTCGAGCGGCGAAACGGACAATGAGGCATCGATGGCCGGCACCGCCGCACCGCCTGCGGAAACGAACGACGCGGTGGTCAGGGTGGCGTTGCGGGCGCGGCAGCGCATGGTCGCCGTCCGGATCAGGCCGAACCGTTGTCGGGAGTGAGGCCCTTGTGTGAAAGTTGAGCAACAGCTTGCCTCACCTTCATCATTTCTGAGCTTGACTGGCGTTCGTGACCCAGCCCGGTCGCCGTGTTCCGCTGCCAGAATGCTGAATCGTGTCGGGGAGCCGCGTATCCAGCTTCGGGGGGCTTTCTGGTGGCCGATATCAACGCGCTGATGAAGAAGTACTTCGTCCAGCCCGAAGACACCGTCCCCCCCTCGCAGCCGCTCCCGGCCACCTTCGGGGGCTGCAAGATCACCCCGCTGATCGACGGCACCGCCTACTTCGACGAGCTGAAGAAGCAGCTCGCCAAGCTGGGCGCGGGGACGCCGGCCGAGAACGCCGACCAGTTCATCTACATCGCCGGCTGGGACCTCCACCTGGTGGGCGGCAAGATCCTGCCCGCGCCCGGCTCGTCCGGCGCCTACACGCCGCTGGTCGAGCTGGCGAAGCCCTTCTCGCTCGACGGGCCCGCGCTCCCGGCCCAGCTGAACGACCTGCTCAAGGACAAGGCAAGGGCCGGAGTCGACGTCCGGATCCTGGGCTGGGCCTCGTTCGCCCTCATGTCCGACAACTTCGCCCAGAGCAAAGGGGTGGACCACGGGCTGGCGAACACCCGCAACATCAACCTCGCCACCCTGAACGCCATCCTGGACCTGCGCAACGAACCCAAGCTCGCCGAGAAGGCCTGGGTGAACATCCTGACCCACTCCGCGGGCTCCGCCCACACCAAGCTGGTGGTCCTCGGCAGCAGCAGCGGCGCCATCGGCTTCACGGGCGGGCTCGACTTCGTGGGCGACCGCCACGGCTCCGCGCCGCACCCCGCCGGGCAGTGGCACGACGTGCAGGCGAAGGTCGAGGGCCCGGCGGTGCAGGCGATGTTCGACTTCTTCCGCGCCATGTGGAACGAGGTCAGGGGCCGGAAGGTGCGGCCCTTCCGCGTCGGCTTCGCCGGTCTCGACAGCCACACGCCCGGCTCCCCGGAACTGGCCGCGCGCACCCTGCCGACCACGTCGCAGGGCAAACACCACGTCCAGTCCCTGCGCACCCTGCCCCAGTTCAACTACAAGAGCACCAACCGGCTGCCCGAGAACGACAAGATCTCGTTCGCGCCGTCCGGCATGTTCGAGATCAGCACCGCCTGGTTCAAAGCGATCAAGGCCGCCGAGAACTTCATCTACATCGAGGACCAGTCCTTCTGGTCGATCGACCTGATGAAGGCGCTGAGGGACGCCATCCAGACGAAGCCGGCCCTCAGGGTGATCCTGGTCGTCGGGGTCGCCGACCCGAACGACCCGAAATTCCCACCGTACGGGCTGGTCGCGCTGTCCCAGGGGCTGGTGAAGGGGACGACCCCCGCGCAGCTCGGCCAGTTCGCGATGTTCAGCCGCGACGTGATCGTCCACACCAAGTCCACCATCGTCGACGACCACTGGGCGATCATCGGGTCGGCCAACTTCATGCGGCGCAGCCTCTACACCGACATCGAGCACTCGGTGTCCGTCGTCGACGAGGACGACACGCTGGTGCAGCAGTACCGGGTGCAACTCTGGAGCGACGCGTTCGACCTCGCCCCCGCCGACCAGCCGAAGATCGCCGATATCGGCAAGGCGCTCAACGTCTGGAACGCCTCCTGGGGAACCCCCGGCAGCGGGGTCACCCTGCCCTCCCGCGTCAAACCCGTGGTCCTGCCCCCTGACAACAAGACACTCAAGCCGAACGAGCAGCAGAGTTACGACATGCTCGCGGACGTCGACTCGCGCGACGACTGGGGGGCGTGCTCGCTATGACGATGTTCATCACCCTCAAGGACTACCTCGGCGACAAGTGGCCGCCGTTCCTGCCCAAGCCGCCCGACCCCGCCGTCCTCTCCCACATCTGGATCGAGCCGCCGCAGGCGACGGCCGAGCCCGACAAGGTCAACGTGCTGACCCGCCTGCTCCTGGAGCAGGACCTCGTCCTGGCGCTGCCCGGGATCGACGCGGTGAGCGTGGTGCTGCAGCGCGACACGAGCGGCTCCCCCGACTCCGAGGGCATCGGGCTGGAGATCGACTTCGTCCCGACCACGGTGCTGCGCGTGACCGACGCTCCCGTGGCGCTGCGGTTCGCCCCGACGCTGCTGCGCCCCATGCGCAAGGTGAGCTCCGGCGGCGACGCCCGCTACGAGCCCGATCCCGGACGCCCGTTCGTCGAGTTCGCGGTGCCGAAGCTCAGCGGGACCGCCAGCAAGGACGGCCTC
The DNA here is from genome assembly GCF_024172125.1 of Actinomadura rupiterrae. Taxonomy (GTDB): domain Bacteria; phylum Actinomycetota; class Actinomycetes; order Streptosporangiales; family Streptosporangiaceae; genus Spirillospora; species Spirillospora rupiterrae. The sequence goes on along the minus strand of NZ_JAMZEA010000010.1, from coordinate 258,607 downwards.
CAGTCCGACACGCCGCTCAACCTCGCGCTCCCCTACCCGGTGCAGATCGCCGGCACCGGAGTGGTGATCGACAGCGCGACGGTCGGCTTCCACCAGGCGGGCGGCAAGGTGTGCCTGGTGCTGCAGTGGAAGGAGGGCGCGCTCAGCAGGCTGCTCGGCCAGTTCGTCCCCAACCTGGGCGACCGCAGCCCGGCGGGCGAGCAGGACGTGACGCTGCGCCTGATCATCGGCTCCGGCGGCCTCGAAGAGGCGCGCCTGGACTGGCAGGCGTCCGCGTCCGGTGCCTCGTTCGCGCTCCCCGGGCTCAGCGTGGGCGTCCCGGCGTCCAGCCGCTTCTCGCTGCTGCTGATGCGCCAGGGCGCGGGCCTCGGCCGCGCCGCCTTCGTCGTCACCCTGCCCGGAACCGACCCGGTGACGGCGGGCAGCACGTTCGCCTGGGGCCGCGACGGCGACCGCGAGCTGCACAACGACGAGCCGCCCCAGCCGCCCGGCAAGCCCCTGTTCAGCGTGTCGCTGAAGCCGCCGGACGGCCCGCGCAGCCTGGTGCTGCTGGACGTCGCGCTCGGCGCCCCGAAGCTGCCCGGCTTCTTCCGCGAGCTCACCACGCCCATCCCACCGCTCGACCTCAACGACCCCGCGTCCCTGTGCAAGCCGGTGGTCTTCGACCCGGCCGACCTCGGGACGGGCTGGACCGCGCAGCTGAGCGTCAACCTCGACGCGGGCGGCGGGTTCACCCTGCCCTTCCTCAAGCAGGGCCAGGGCGGCGACTCGCAGTTCCTGCAGCTCTACACCGACACGCCGCTCACCAACCTGGCGATCACGCTGCCGCAGGGCGAGGTGAGCTTCGACATCGGCGTGCGGGTGCGCGTCCTCAGCATCAGCTTCGACCTGCTGTGCCGGCTGACGTTCGACCTGGCGACGTTCGCCCTCAAGGTCGACCACGACCAGGGCATCCAGCTGCGCTCGACGGAGGCCGAGCGCCAGTTCCCCGACCTGTTCGGGATGCGCTGGCGGTTCCGGGGCAAGGACCTGGGCGACAAGACCTTCCACTACTTCACCCTCGCCACCAAGGACTACCACTACCAGATCCAGCAGCCGGACGGCGCGGTGCTGGAGCTGGACTTCACCCGCGCCAGCGAGGAGCCGATCACCTTCAGCGTGCGGGACTTCGCCCTCACGCCCAAGGGGGTCAACCTCGCCGCCACCGTCACCGACCGCCCGGCCCGGCTGAACGGCCTGCGCACCCGGTTCCGCTTCACCGACAGCGGCTTCGTCATCCGCGAGAACCGCATCGCCGATTTCACCCTCGCCGGCTCCGGCCCGCTGCCGCCCGACCTGGTGGGCGACGCGACCGCCGACATCGCCCTGCAGTTCGCCCAGCGCGACGGCGGCAACCTGACGCTCGTGCAGGGCGCCGCGAACCTGCGCGGCGTCAAGCTGCTGGACTGCAAGGGCACGCGCTTCCAGTTCTCGGTGGACGCGCTGGGCCTGCGGTTCGTCGACGACGGCGCGTTCCATCTCTACTTCACCATCACCGGGTCCGCCCAGTTCGTCCTGGCGCCGGGCGACGACGCCGACGGGCCGCTGGGCCTGCTCGGCAAGATCCGCATCGACCTGGTCCAGTGCCCGCTCACCGGCGACGCCAAGGTGATCGCCAAGCATGTGAAGTTCCTGGTCGAGCTGCCCAAGCCGGTCACCTTCAGCTTCCTCGGCTGCTTCGAGATGGAGCTGCGCGCGATCGGGTTCGTCCCGCAGTGCGAGTTCTTCGACGGCGACGGTGCGATGCAGGTGACCGGGCAGTTGAAGTTCGCGCAGGGCCCCGGCGACACCCCCGACTCGCGGCCCGACTACCACGAGCTGTTCATCGGCCTGCCCGCGCCGGGCGAGTTCGTCCCGCGCATCCACTTCTCGCGCCTGCCGGTGAACCTGTCGATCGGCGCCGCGTTCCGCCTGAGCGGCGTGGTCGACTTCGTGGACGAGCCCGACCAGACCGGGCTGATCGGCGAAGGTGTCGTGCAGATCCAGGGGCTGCCGACCATCGCGGCCAGCTTCGGCTTCCTGCGGGTGCGCCGCGGACCGGGCTCGCCGTGGCTGCGGGCCTGGTTCCTCTACCTGGAGATCCGCCAGGTCAGCTTCATGATCCCGGTCATCCAGATCTACCTGCGCGAGATCGGGATGGGGTTCGGCTACCGGTTCACCATCGCCTCGATCAAGGCCGCGGACGCCGAGAACGACGTCCGCAAGCTGCTGAAGACGCTCGAAGGGCTGTCGCGCACCCAGGGCGACCTGTCCAAGCGCGACCGCTGGGCCGTGGACCTGGAGGACGCCGGCCAGGACCCGCGCTGGACGATCGTGCTGCGCGCGATGATCTCGCAGACCTCGGCGTCGGTCTCGCCGCTGCGCTACGACGCGTTCGCCGAGGCCGACCTGGCCTGCGTCTTCCTCGTGGACGCGATCATCGCGTTCCGCAGCGACCTGACGTTCTTCATGGCCGTCCGCGGCTGGTTCAACACCAACTACGCCGACTACGTCACGAACAAGGACGGCGCGCGCGAGAACCCGATCCTCAGCGGCTTCGTGCTGCTGTCGCCGCGCCAGAAGCGGTTCCTCGCGCACATCTCCAAGCCCGAGGGCGGCAAGCCGGGCGTCCACCCGCCGCTGCCCGACTTCGTCCGCGACGCGATCGGCAACAGCCGCTTCTCGGCGACGCTGCTGATCGAGCCGGGCCTGTTCCACTACGAGCTGGGCTGGCCCAACATGCTGCGCTGGCACACCACGCTCGGCCCGCTGGCCGTGGAGGTCGAGGGCGGGTTCATCTTCCGCGTCTCCACCACCGAGATGGTGCTCGGCACCAGCTTCCTGGCGCGCGGGCGGCTCGACCTCAGCGCCGGGGTGGACCTCGGGCTGGTCGGCATGCGGATCACCGCCACCGCGCGGGTCGCGTTCGGCGCGCGCTACATCGGCGTGGTCGACTTCCGCGACCCGCTGAACGACTCGGCCGTCTACGGCGCGATCGGGCTGGAGGTGCAGGTCTCCTTCGCGATCGAGTTCTGGATCAAGATCCCGCTGGTGTTCACCACGATCCGGCTGTCGTTCAGCTTCAGCCTGGAGATCACCTTCAGCGCCGGGCTGGAGATCGGCGTCAAGGGGCTGAGCATCCCCGGCGTGCGCGGCAGCGGCACCGTCGGCGTCTCCTGCTGCGGGCACAGCCTCCAGGCCAACGTCAAGATCGCGTTCGAGGAGGACAACGTCCAGGCGGCGCTCGACCGGACCAAGCAGTTCCTCTCGCTGGGCCTGGAGGCCACCGAGGTCGAGCCGGTGCCGGGCACCGGCGGCGCGATGCTCGCCGCGCCGGAGTTCGCCCGCCTGCTGGACGCGCGCCGCGCCGGACTGCCGCCGCGCGCGCTGGCGGCCGTGATCGGCGAGCAGGCGGCGGTTCCCGCCCCCGACGTGTTCCACGTGCCGGGCTACGTCCTGTTCGTGCTGCGCGACGCGCCGGCCTGGGACCCCGACCACCAGACCTACTTCGTACTGCTGCCGCAGGCCGAGCGGCTGCACCGGGACGCGCAGGGACGGCTCGTCCTCGACGAGGACGGCTTCCCCGTGGCCGAGCCCGAGCTCGGCTTCCTTCCGCCGCCGCCCGCCGACGGAACCGCGGTCGCCAAGGACTTCTCCCTTCGCGTGCCGAAACCGGCCGTCGGCGAGAACTACTCCCTGCGGCACTACGAGCCGATGGCCGCCACGCCGCAGTTCGTGGACGTGACCGCCGCCGTCACCGCCGGCAACCCGATCACCTGGGCGGTGAACTGGGCCGCGCGGCTCTACACCGGAGGCGCGGCCGAGCGCCGCGTGGTGAACCCGACGACCGGCCAGGCGAGCGACCCCGCCCCCTTGCAGGACGGCCTCAGCCTCGCCCAGCACCTCGGCAACGCGTTCAAGCAGACCTACACCGGCGCGGGCGACACCGCGGTCGCGCACCCGGTCGGCGACCCCGGCGCGCTGCCGGGCTACCGACCGCCGGTCAGCGACCCGCGCGTGCAGAACCCGTCCGACAGCTCCTTCGAGGCGGCCGTCCGCGGAGCGTACGAGCAGTTCAGAGGCTCGCCCTTCCTCAAGCGCGACCCGCAGGAGCTCTACGAGCAGCTGCTGGAGGCGGCGTTCGCCCCGAACACGACGATCTACGCCCCCGACGGCACCGCCCAGGACGGCGGCGACCCCGGCACGGTCGGCGCCGTCCAGGCCGACCAGCAGGCCCACCAGCTGCGCGGCGTCATCATCCACGACATCATCGCCGACCTGCGCGCCTTCCAGGCCGAGCCCGACCCGGCCAAGCGCGCCGCGCTGATCGCCGGATCGCTCGCCTTCCAGATGGGCCTGGTCTTCGCGGTGCGCACCCCGGACAACCGGCGTCCCGCCTGGCTCGACCAGGTGGGCACCGGCCTGGACGCCCAGCCGTCCATCAGCCAGCGCGAGCGACCGGACGCCGCCAACCCCGGCACCGCCAACCAGGACGTGCGGACCTTCAACGTCGCGCAGACGCAGTTCAACCTGTTCCCGCCCGAGTTCCAGCAGGTGCGCCAGTACAGCGACGCGAGCACCATCGCGCTTTCGTGGGAGCTGAGCTGGCAGCGCCAGGCGTCGCCGGGCGTGAGCCGCGCCCAGAACGACCCCGACCACCACCTGGCCCACTACCTGGTGCGCCGCCGCGCCCTGGACGGGGACGAGGCCGAGCGCACGACCACGGTCAAGCCGGTCAAGGTGCTGCACCGCCACACCACCGACGTCGCCGCGGCCGGGGCGGTCACGCCGACCGACACGCTGTCGCTGCTCCAGCCGCGGTTCCAGGTCGTCGACCACTTCCCCGACACCGCCGCCGACCGCGCCGCGCTGCCGCGCGAGGGGCGCGGCTACGTCTACACGATCACGCCGGTCGACTTCGCCGGCAACGCCGGGCGCCCGCTGACCCTGATCGCCACGCGCTACCCGACGGCGCCCCCGGCGGTTCCGGTGGACGGCGACCTCACCGTCAGCTACAGCATCGCACCGTCCGACCTCGATCCGGCGGCCGGCGCGGGCACGCCGCAGGTGATGGAGCCGCGCCAGGTCTACGTCGAGTGGAGCGAGGCGGCCCGCCAGGACGGTCCGGCGGTGCCGATCCGCACCTACCGGCTGGTCTTCCGGCGCGAGAGCACCGTGCCGATCGGCTCCTACGGCCTGGACAGCACCACCCAGCGCGGCCGCACGACCGGGCTGCCGACGTCCAACGCCCGGCCGCTGCCCACCGACATCAAGATCGACCTCGACCACGTCTTCGGGCCGCCGGGTGCGCGCGCGGCGGTGGTCCCGGTCGCCGCGCTGCGGGACGCGGGCGTGCTGCCCGGCGGTGCCTGGCGTCCCGAGGCGTGGCGGGTGTTCTTCCAGACGATCTCCGACCGGGACGTGCCGTCCGCCCTGGCGCCCGTGCAGCTGCTGCTTGCCGCCGAGGCGGTCGCCGCGCCGCCCACCGCCCCGGCGCCGACCGACCGCATCGAGCACACGGGCAACCCGCGCGAGGAGCGCCGTCCGGCCGAGCTGGAGTGGCTGCCGCGCCCGACCGGTTTCGCCGTCGTCCGCCCCGAGGACGAGCGGGCCGAGCCGGGGCTGGCGCACGCGCCGATGCCGCTGCCCACCGCGGCCGCCGGGAGCCCGCCGCCGTTCGTCTTCACCGGCGAAATCGGCGCGAGCGTCGGGTTCCGGCCGCATCCGCTGGGCATCCGCGCGATCCGGTTCCGCTGGAACCAGGGACCGAGCGGTGACGCCGCCTACCCGCTGGAGCTGAACGCCGGGTACCGGCTGCACGAGCTGAACATCGACGCGGCCACCACCGACACCTTCGCCAGCCCGGCCCGGCTCGCCGCCGAGCTGCGGCTGCGGCAGGAGGTGCAGATGATCCCGGGCGACGACCTGCCGCTGGCGCCCGGCGACACGCTGAACACCAGCCAGTGGGAGGCGTGGTACCCCGGCGCCGTCCAGCGCCGCCGCCCGCCCGACCCGTCCGCGCAGGGCGTCCAGGACGAGCGCGGCCCCTGGTACTCCTGGCAGGACTCCTACCTGGAGTGGCCGGAGTGGCAGGGCGTCACCCAGCCCGGCGGCAAGCGCGAGACGCCGATGCACCCGCTGCTCGCACGCCTGGTGGAGCGGCTGCGCGCGCTGCGTCCCGGCAGCGTCACCGACGCGCAGGGGCACATCACCGACGGCTATGCCGCCGCCCTCCAGCTGAGCCCGCCGACGCTGCCCAACAGCCTGGCCGACTTCCTCGCCAGCTGCCCGCCGGGCGCCGACCGCTACGGCTGGGGCGCGCTGCAGCGCCTCGGGCTCTCGGTCACCTTCAGCCTCCACGACCCCGACACCGGCGCCGTCCGCGGGCCGAAACTGCTGGAACTGCTCAAGGGGCTGTTCGCGACCCTGGAGAGCACCACGACGCCTGCCGATCCGGACGCCGCGGCCTTCGCCGCGCTGCGCCGCCACCTGCACGTCGAGCTGCTGTTCCAGCCGGGACGCAGCATCCAGCTCGACGAGCGTCCCGCCGGAGGCGACGACCTGCTGGCGCTGGTGCAGATCAGCCTGCGTCCGGCCGTGCGGCAGCGGCTGCGCTACCGCTCCGTCACCATCAGCGGACGCTCCAACGCCGACATCGAGGTGCGCTTCACCCTGTCCACGCCGTGCAGCCTGGTCACCCGTCCCGACAGCGGTGCCGGGCAGGTGGAGCTCCAGCCGCAGCCCGCGCCGACCGCCCGGACGGTCCGGCTGCCGCTCAACGGCGAGGCCGCGCTGCTGCTGCGCGGCGCGACGCTGCCGGGGACGGTCGAGGTCCGGCCGCGGATCCGGCTGACCGCCGACCCCGCGGCGTTCGACCCCGTGATCGCGCCGCTGCTGGACTACGACCCGAGCCGCAAGCTGCTCAGCGCCCGCACCATGCTCAGCGCCGACCAGCTCAAGCTGGTGCGCGCCGCGCTCGCCCCCGCCGACCTCCAGGCCGCGGACGGCCTGGCCGGGACGGTCCGGACCGAGGACTTCGGCCCGACCGACGAGCGCACGCACCACTTCACCGTCGCGACCGGCGCGCTGGCCTCGGTGTTCGCCGCGCCGGGCGACGGCGTCCCCGAGCACGTCCAGTGGATGCGGCTCAAGTACTACCTGGAGACGCTCAACAGCAACGACCCCAAGGTGCCCGACACCGCGAAGGTCACCCTGCCCACCGACGAGGCCGGGATCGCCCAGGTGCTCCCCGACGTCCTCGCGTGGACGACGCGCTTCTTCGATGCCAGCGGCGCGGTGGCGCCCGGAGCCGACGGGCTGGGCGCGACGGGCGCGGGGCCCTGGACCGCGACGGCGTACCCGCGCGCCGGGTCGCCCGCGCTCGCCACGCCCGACGCCGACGGCCGCCTGACCTACTCCCAGCTCATCGAGGACCGCTGGGCGCACACGCTGCGCTACTACTTCCAGCCCTACGGCCGCTACGACCTGCTGTGGCAGAGCCTGCGCCGCTCCCCCACGCTGTTCCCCGGACGCGCGGCCACCGAGGTGGACGTCCCGGCCGTGCAGGTCGATCCGGCCGCGGGCGGGCTGGACGTCGTGCTCGACCGCACGCAGGCCGTCGACGCGCCGCTCGTGCTCAGCTCGCGGCGGCTGGACGAGCCCGCCACCCCGGCCCGTCCGCCCGCGCCCGGCGCGATCTGGGAAGTGATCGTCGCCCGGCACCACGAGCAGGCGCTGGCCGAACGCAACCAGACCCTCGTCCGGCAGCTGGCGTTCCGGCAGGTCGCGTTCAGCCTGCTGCGCCGCTTCGGCTACTCCGACTGGTACGCCTGGATACGCGGCTTCGCCAAGGACCACCAGCACGAGCTGCCCGTCCGCCTGGTCGAGGACGCCTACCCGCCCATCCCGGACGCCCTGCCGAGCGCGCCGGACCACCTCGTCCTGGACGGCACGGCCGACCGGGACGAGCTGCGCGGCCTCGACCTGCCCGAGCGCGTCGGCGACTTCTCCCAGGGCGTCCTCGCCCTGCAGTGGCGGGCGCTGCCGTTCTACTACGAGCACCGCCTGCTGGTCATCGCCCAGACCGACGGGACGGTCTCGCCGGTCAACAGCGTCACGCAGCGCGACCTGACCTACCGCTCGCCCCTGCCGAGCGCGACCGTGAGCGGCTCCGACATCGTGTGGCACCGGTTGCCGCCGTTCCCGCCGCTGCTCCGCTCGGACGGCCAGTTCCAAGCCGACACCCGCGTGCGGACGGTCACGATCCCGCTGCGCCGGTTCTGGGACAGCCTCCCCGACGAGGCGCAGCAGCGCTGGCCCGCCGAGGCGCCGGACGCCGCGTCCGGCACGGCGACCGCGCGCAAGCTCAGCGCGCTGCCCGACCCCGAGGTCGTGTACCAGATCGTCGAGCTGTTCAGCGGCAACATCGAGGTGCAGGCCGAGTGCCTCTACGACCCGGTCGCGCAGAGGTTCACGCACCGGCAGCTCGGCAAGCGCTTCCTGGTGGCGCAGACGGCGCTGGCGCCCCCGTCCGGCGCGCTGGGCGACTTCCCGCTGGCGGTCGACCTCGTCCAGGTGAGCGAGGAGCAGCTCGGCAGCGCCTACGACACCTCGGGCCTGCCGCTCGACACCCGCAACCGGGTCTCCATCGACGCGCAGGGGCGCCTGCTGTTCGCCGGGGTGATGACCAGGACCGACCGCGACGTCCTGGTCAGGCTGATGCACGAGCCGGACGCGGCGAAGGTCCGCGAGATGTTCGACGGCTGGTACTCCACCGAACCGGTGAGCGCCGCCGCCGCGAACCTGCCCGACCGGCTCCAGGCGGTCATCGACTTCCTGCCCGCGCCGTCCCTGAACCTGGTCTGGCAGGGCCCCTCCGACGCGGCCGCCGCGGCCCTCCGGGGCCTCCCGGGCGACAGCGCGTTCACGGGCGCGATCGCGCAGATCATCACCCAGGCCGCGGGCGCCGCCCCGGACGCCGTCACCCGCGTCGACATCCCCGCCGGGCCCGAGCAGATCCCGGACGAGCTCCAGAACAAGGTGGCCCTCGCGCGCAACGCGCCCGGCACGCAGTACACCGGCATCACCTGGACGGGCCCGATGAGCGACGACGACAGGGCCGCGCTGCGCCGCTGGGCGCGGTTCCCCGAGTTCGCCGACGCCGTCGAGAAGCTCATCACCGCCGTCCAGGCCGCCAGTACCGGCACCCCGCCGCCGCCCTCGGTCACGGTCACGTTCGCCGTGCCGGTGCGTCCGCTCCAGTCGGCGCTGAGCGGCGTCCTGGCCGCCAAGCTGCTGCTCGGCGCCGTCCTCATGCGCTACCACGGCATGATGCGCGCCGACGACCCGGCCGCGCTGGCGGCGGCCTACCCCGGAGCGCCCGACCAGCTCGCGCTGCGGCGGCTGCACCGCACCAGCCAGGGCAGCGGCATGAGCGGGCGGTCCCTGGTGGTCCGCGCCCGCCGCGGCAGCGCCGCGCCGAGCGACCCGCGACCGATCGTCCCCACCGACCTGTGACGGCACCGACCTGTGACGACCCGGGCCCTGCGGCCCCCGACCCTGACGGCCACGAGCGGACTAGGAGGAGCAGATGGCGAAACTTCCCGACCTGCCGAAGTTGAGAATCGCGGGCCCCTTCTGGACGGCCGAGGCCGAGGTGATCCGGCTGGCCGACCCGGCCACGAACTTCGCGTTCCGCACTCTTTACGTCGACACGACGCCGCGCCAGGCGGTCGGCGACAACAACGTGCTGCTGCCGGGCTCGCTGCTGGCGCTGGTCTACGTCACCAGCGTCACCATCAGCCCGACCAACGGCAGCACGCCGCAGTACGTGTGGACGCGCAGCGGCACCAAGCCCGACGGCCACCTGCCGCCCCAGGCGATCCGCGCCGCGATCAACGCCGGGACCGCCAGCCTGCTGCTCCTGGAGGCGCCCGCAGACGGCTGGCCGAAGAACATCGTCGGCAACCTGCCGGTCCTCACCTGCCTCGGCGGCGAGATCGTCCTCGACGCGATGACCCCGCAGGCGAGCGCCGTCCAGCGGCTTTACACCGCGCTCGGACTCACCCAGGTCCCGATCGGGCAGCGCACCGGCGCGGCCCACCTGCTCGGCGCCCTGACCGTCCACTCCGGGGGCGTGTCGGCGTTCGGGCAGGTCCGGCTGCTCTGGGACAGCGCGCCGGTGAGCGCCGTGTTCCAGCTCGCCCGGGTCGTCCCCGACCCTGCCCCGACGCCGGGGACGGCGGTGCGCGGGTTCCGGATGACGGTCGAGTCCGAGCGGCTGACCGACGCCGAGCGGGCGGCGCTGCTCGCGTCCTGGCGGCGCCTGAACCGCTACCTCAACCCGAACGACCCGCTGAACGGCCTGGTCCAGCCGGTGCCCGCGCCGCAGTGGGCCACCCTGGAGCCCGCCGACCCGCTCACCGTCCCGCGCCTGTTCTGGGAGATCGCGCCGTGGCAGGAGCAGCCCGGCACGCGTCCGGTCGGCTTCCCGGGCGAGGCGTTCAGCCTGCTGCTGAGCGACCGGCAGCCCTACGACCCGGCCGTCCAGCCCGACACCCTCGCGCGCATCACCCCGGCGAGCGCGCGGGTGACCCTCGACGGCACGAACCTGCGGGTGGACCTGGCGGCCGGCGCCGCACCCGCCGGGACGCCCAGCACGCTCACCTACCACGCCGCGCGCGACGCCTCCGGCTTCGGCGAGCGGGTCACCCTCGCCGCGACCACGCTCGCCTTCGACCCCAACGAGGCCGCGCGCAGGCTCCGCGCCACTCTGGAGGTGCCCGAGCCGTCCTGGACCCGGCCCGCGGCGGGCGCCACCGCCGCGCCCGTGTCACCGCCGGTGCTGTGGGGGTTCACGCCGCTGGACGACGGCTGGGCGCAGCTCCCGCTCCCGAACCTGTCCGAGCAGATCTACCTCGATGCGGGCGTCGCCCAGGCCGCGCCCGTCCCGGCGCCGGACAACCTGCTGCGCGGCGCCGTCAGCTACGGCAACGACAACTCGTCCGGGCTCGGCCAGGCGTCCGGCGAGCAGCCCTGGAACCTCACCCTCGCCGCGGCCCAGCACATGACCGGCACGTGGGTGCTCGCCCCGGCCGGGACCGAGTTCCGGCTCCAGTCGGCCGACCTGACCCTGGACGCGCCGGAGGTCACGGTCAACGGCCTGTTCTGGCTGAGCACCCAGGCCCCCACCGCCGCCGACGCCCTGCCCGACCTGGACGACTGGATCGGCGCCCTCGCGTCCGTCCCGCTGCACACCGTTACCGGGCGCGAGCTGTTCGCGCCGCTCGTCCGGTTCGCCTTCGACGCGATCGGCTTCGCCTGGCGGTCCACGCCCGCGCCTTCGGCCGGCCTCGGCGCCTGGGCCTTCCAGTACGGCGTCGACCCGGTCCTGCTGCGCGCGCTGGTGAACGCCGGCGTCCTGGCGCCGGGCACCCTCGGCGCGGCGCTGCCGCTGGTCTGGCGCCGCCACCCGACGCTGCCGATGGTGCAGGCGCTCGCGCTCACGCAGAGCATCACGCCGCCGAACGTGCCGATCGCCGGGCGCCAGCTCGTCCCGTTCGAGCTGCCGGTGACCCGCCAGGACGGCCTGGACCTGCCGGGCGCCTGGCGCTTCACCGCCGACGGCGCCGCCGGCTGGCCGCGCTACGGCGGTGCCTCCGCGCCCGCCCGCGAATGGCTCGGCGGCGACGCGGACAAGCTGTACGACCTGCCGCTGGTGGCGCTCTCGCTGCCCGGGCTGGTGCTCGACCCGCGCGCCGACGGCGACCCGCCGCAGAGCGACCCGGCGCTCGGGCTGGCCGTCCAGTACCGCCACGACCTGCCCTACACCGACGAGGTCCAGGCGCTGGCCCAGCCGCCGCGGATCCCCACCGACCCGCGCGAGAGCTCGCCGCTTCCCGACACCGCGCGGCCGGAGCCGCCGCGTCCGCTGACGCGCGCGGACTACGCCGCGCACTGGCGGCGGCTCGCCGAGCGCGCCGACCTCGCCGCCGCCGACAACGTGGCCGCCTTCGCCCGGCAGGACGGCCAGACCGTGCTGCGCTTCCTGGCGTCCACGCGCGCCTGGCCCGTCCGCGCCGCCTTCGCCCTGGACGGCTACCCCGGCGAGCTGCGGCTGGACAACGCCGACCCCGCGCAGAGCGCGCCGCTCTCGCTGACCGGCGAGGCGGCCCTGCGCGGTATCGACGGCGTGTTCGCCGACGGGGCCACCGGCCTGCGCCGCCTCCCCGCGGACGCGCCGCCGGACCCCGCGCAGTACCGGCTGACGGCCGGAAGCATGGCCGCTCGCGCGGTGAGCGCCGCGGGCGCTGCGGGCACCGCCGGTTTCGGCGACCAGCGCGGTCTGGTGCGCGGCGCGAGCGTGCCCGCGACCAACCTGATCCGGACGCCGCTGAGCCATCCCACCGCGGGCGACGTGCAGCTGGCCACCACGCGCGTCCCGCTCACCCTCGGGCACGGGACGGCGGAGTCCTGGCAGCTGTGGTTCCGCGACCTGCCCGCCCAGGGCGCCGCGTTCACCAAGGCGTCCGCGCGCTCGCCCAAGGCCGTCGAGCTCGACCTCGACAGCAACGACCCCGAGGCGCGCAGCAGCGACTACGAGCACCGCACCGGATACGAGTGGCGGCTGCGGCCCGCCACCGACGACCCGGACGCGCCCGCCCCCGGCCTGGACCTGTTCGGGCTGCGCTTCTTCCCGCTGGTGCTCGACCGCGTGGCGTTCGCCGGGGACGGCGTGACGGCGGTCGAGGTGATCGGGCGGCTGCAGCTTCCGGTGGCCGGCTCGGGCGGCGAGCAGACCGAGCTGAGCAACTGCGTGCGCCTGACCTTCACCAGCGGCGGCGCCGGCGCCGGGACGGCGCTGAGCCTCAGTGCCGTCGGCCTGGACGGCCCCGTCCTGGAGTGGCCGCTGGCGGTCTCCGCCGGGGAGGCCGGGGACGCGCCGCGCCTGCGGATCGGCGCGATCGCGCTCGCCGCCGGCGGCGCCGGGCTGACCGTCGACCAGGTGCGGCTGTCCTTCCACCTGTTCCAGGTGGAGTGGGTCGTCGGGCTGCCGGCGATCTCCTTCCCCAACCCCGCCACGCCGCCGTTCACGCTTCCCGGCGCGTCCGCGTCCGACCCGGTCGTGCCGCAGCGCGTCGCGCTCGGCCTGGACATGGCCGGCGGCAAGCACACCCTGAAGCTCACCCTCGCCGTCCGGGTCGGCAGGCCGCCGACCGGGCTGCAGGCGCTCTACCGCTTCGACGAGGGCGGCGGCGCGACCGTCCACGACTCGTCCGGCATCGGCGCGCCGCTGCACCTGACCGCGGCGTCCACGCAGGGCATGAGCTGGGGCACCGGCGGGCTGACGCTCACCAAGGCGACGCTGATCCGCTCGGGCGGTCCCGCCGCGAAGCTGAACGCGGCGGTGAAGGCGAGCAACGAGATCAGCGTCGAGGCGTGGGTGAAGCCCGTCACCGGGCTGCTGACGAACGGGCAGTTCGACATCCTCACCGTCTCGTCCGACGACGCGCACCGCAACGTCGCCCTCCAGCAGCGCAAGGGCCTGCTGGACTCGTCCAGCCTGGACGCCTGGCTGCGCACGAGCGGCACCGACGACACCGGCAGCCCGGACCTGGCCACGCCGGCCGGGTCGCTCGGGGCCGCGCTGATGCACCTGGCGTTCACCCGGTCCGCCGACGGCGTCACCCGGATCTACCTCAACGGGCAGCTCAAGGCCGAGCACACCGTCGGCGGGAGCCTCGCCAACTGGAACGACCGGTTCGAGTTTGCCCTCGGCGACGAGATCACCGGCGGGCACGCCTGGCTGGGCACCTACCGCATGGTCGCGCTGTACAACCGCGCCCTTTCCGCGGACGAGGTCACCGCGCGCTTCGCCGCGGGCCCGGCGTCCACGCCCGCGACGACCCGGGGTCAGGCGCTGTCGGCGGCGCTGACCTTCAACCTGATGGCGACGGGTTCGGGGGCCGCTGGCGCCTTCACGCTCGACAGCGCGAACCTGTTCGACGATCTCACCCTCGCCGTCACCCTTCCGGACGGCTCGCCCGCAGCACTGGCCGGAGACACCACGCTGCAGTTCGGCTGGAACGGCTACAGCGCCCCGCAGCCGGACGGCCTCCAGTTCCTGCCCGGCATGCGCCTCGCCGACGCCACGACGCCCGGTCTGAGCGGACGCGCCGCCCCCGGCTTCGCCACGGTGACCTTCCGCGCCACCGCCCGGCCGGACGACGTGCCGCAGCTCCCCCTGACCGGCGCGTTCGTCGAGGCCCTGCTCGTCACCCACTGGGGCCGCTCGCTCCAGGACCCCGTCCCGAACCGGACGGCCGACGCGGCGCAGCTGTACGGCTCCTCGGCCGGCGACCTCGTGGTCGGCTACACCTCGCGACTGGACGGCGCCGACTGGCAGGAGCGCTTCCTGCTCAACGGGATGCTGACCGCCACCGACCTGGTGTCCTGGCCGCAGCAGCTGAGTTACGACGCGTCCAATGCCCGGATCACGCTGCCCGCGGCCCGCACCGCCGGGCCCCCGGCCCTGACCCACCTGCGCCACACCGTCCGGGTGCTGCTCAACCAGCACGAGCTGCCCGCCGCCACGCTGACCGGCGCCGACGGGCCGCTGCTGTTCACCTTCGCGCAGGGCCAGAGCTGGCAGCCGCTCGCCCTGGTCGAGCACCAGCTCGTCGAGGTGACCCCCGCGGCGGACGGGAGCGGCGGCACTCTCGGCCGCGAGACCCGCTGGACGGCCGTCCAGGAGGTGCGGCTCCTCACGCCGCAGCGCGCCGCGCAGTACCTGCGCGGCCTGGCCGGCCTCGAAACCACCGACCCCGTCACCGGCCTCAGCCCGCTCGGCAGCGTCAGCGGCGGCTACCTCGGCGCGGGCCTGGCGTCGCTGCTCGCCGACCCGGGCGCGGCGCTCGACTCGCTGCCCCGCGACATGCTGCTCATCGAGGCGAGCGGGCACCACCTGGTCGGGCTCGTCCCGACGCCGGACAGCGCGGCGACCACGTTGCAGTACCTTCCGACCGGCAGCCAGGGCGCGCTGCTCAGCAGTCCGGCGGACTACGCGCCCAGCGACCCGTCCGATCCGCGGTGGCTGCTGCTGACGATGCCGTTCCTCGGGCGTCTGCAGGACACGTCCCGGGACCTGGCCCAGCCGCCTGCCGGACAGCAGCCGAGCCCCTTGCAGACCGATCCGCTGCTGGTCATCAGCCGCCTGCGCGCGTCCGCTCCCAGCACCGCCCTGCCGACGCTGGCGCTCGCGCTGTGCGGGTGGGCGGACAGCGCGCCGCTTCCTGTCACCTTCGCCAGCCTGGACACCGCGGTCGGACGCAGCTTCGCCCGGCTCGACCCGACGGCGCTGGAGGAGAGCTGGTTCCGCGCGCAGAACCCGCCTGCTGAGCCGCAGGGCGACCTGCTGCAGAGCGTCCTCGCGGCGCTGCCCGAGACGCCGGCGCGGCTCAGCCGTCCCGCCGCGCTGCGGCAGGCCTTCGATCCGCGCCGTCCGTTCTACCCGCCTCGGACGTCCGGACTGCCGGAACTGCCCGAGCCGTCGCCGTATGCCGATCCCGTCTGGCGCGAGGGCGAGCTGCTGCTGACCCAGTCCGTCAGCACCCTGGCCACCACCAACAAGCCGCCGTACGGCTGGACGCTGGCCGCCGCGCTCATCGCCGGCAGCGGCCTGCTCGGCCAGCCCGCCGGGGAGGGCCCGCGCCGCTACCCCTCGGCCACCCTCATCCCGGCGCCGCTGTCGCTCGACGGGGACGCGAACCCGCGCCCGCTGAACCTCGTGGTCAGCCCGTACCTGGGGCTCCAGTGGCGTCCGGCTCCGGTGGTGCCGGCGACCGGCCCGTCACCGCTCGCGCCCCGGCTGCTGCTGGCCGAACTGCTCTGCCTCGCGCCCGGAACCTCGCGGCTCCAGCCGGTGGCGAGCCGCATGTGGAGCGTCCAGCCCGGCAATCCCGACCTGGCGGACGAGAGCCACCTGCGCGCCCAGGCCCAGGGGTGGGCCGCGCAGACCCAGCGCCTCCTGGCGCCCGAGTCGCCGATCGCGGTGCTGCGCTACCGGACCATCAGCGACAACACCCGCCCGGACAACCTGGGCGAGGCGGCCCTGACCACCGGCTACGCCTTCGCGCTCGTCCGGGTGCCGTCCGCGTCGCCGCTGGCCAGGCGGCTGTTCGGCATCCGTCCGGAGCTCGGCGCGCTGCGGTACCGCGAGGGGCAGTGCAACATCGCGGCGCTTCCCGCCGGTCCCCGCGACTTCGAGCTCGCGCCGCCGCAGACCGTCGGGGTGCAGCCGCTCTACCTCACCCAGCGCCCGGTCCGGACCGATCTGCCCGACTGGCCCTGGGGGCTCGGCGCGCTGCGCGTCAGCGTCCACTACACCAAGGACGAGCAGGGCGTCATCGGCGCGTCCGCTCCGGACACCGCGGGCACCGCGGGCACCGCGGGCACCGCGGGCACGACGCTGTGGTGGCAGACCGTCCAGCAGTCGGTGCAGTTCCGGTCGGCGCTGCACACCGACCGTCCGGCCGGCGGCCTGCCGCGCCGCTTCCGCGCGCCCGCCGTCAGCAGCCTGCTCCCCGTGCCGCCCGACCCGCCGCTGCCCGCGCTGACCGCGCCGCTGTTCGACCAGCCGCCCCTCGCCCAGCCGGACGGGACGGCGCTCGGCCGCTGGCAGCCCGTCCTGCCCGGCGCGCTGCGCTACCTGGTGACCGGCACCCGCCCCGGCGTGTTCGTGACGCTGCGCAACCAGCTCCTGCGGCAGAGCGGCGTCGTCCTGACCGGTGAGCACGTCCGGCCGCGCGGCCTGGGCATGATCTCGGGCGGGCTGCCGGTGCAGCACCGTGCGCCGCGTCCGGTGCCGCTGCCCGCCAACCTGGACGGACGGCAGACCGTCGCGCTGCGCACCTGGGCCAGCCACTTCGCGCCGGACCAGCTCGCCCTGGTCACGCCGTCCCCGGCGGACGAGGCCTTCCGCGCCGGTTTCGACGACCCGCCGGAGAACCCGACCTACCGCCAGACGCCCCAGCGGTTGCGCATGCAGCTGGCCGCGACCGAGCGCTACACCCTGGACGTGTCGTGGGACGGCGTCCTCACCTTCGTCTACCGGATCGACGGCAGCATCCCGCTGGCCGGCGGGCAGAAGCCCGAAACGCCCGTGTCCGGCATCCTCGACTGGGTTCTGGCGCTGGAGCTCGTCGCCGCCGGGCAGGTCACGGCTCTCCAGAACGTCACCACCCCGACGCTCGTCCTGACCCCGGCCCTGCGTGCCCGGCTCGCCGCCGTGGGCGTGGCGCTGCCGAACACCGACACGATCGACACGGCCAAGTTCTCGATCTGCCAGTTCGCCCTGCCGGGCGACGCGTCCACCCGTGCCGCCCGCGCGCGGCAGCTGATCGCCGCCTTGCCGCCCGGCGCGTCCGTCCTCGCGCGCGCCAAGGCGCAGTTCGCCCCGCACCAGCCCGGTGCGGAGCCGTACCACGACGGCTACAGCCACGAGCTGCGGTTCCCGCTCCGCGTGGCCGACCCGAACGCGCCGTTCCTGCCTCTCGTCCCGCGCTACGTCCACTTCGAGGACCCCGAATACAACCGGCGGCTCGCCTCCCCGTCCGCCCACGCGAGCGTCTCGGTGCAGTTCCCGGGAAGCGGCGGCACCAGCCCGCAGCGCGCCGTCACGCTCTCCGCCGAACGGCGCGAATGCAACCCGGACAGCGCCCTGGCGCTGCGTTTCGACTGGGACGAGCCGCCGCCCGGCACGCCCCAGGTCACCCTCGCGCTCCAGAAGATCGACCTGGACCAGACCCCGCGTGACCTGACGAATCCATCGCCTCTCGGACCGCTCGTCCCGGGGCGCCTCTACCAGCTGTCGCTCGCCGCCCTCCAGAAGGCGAACGGCCCGTTCACGCCCGGCGAGCGGCTCCGGCTCGTCCTGCACGTCGACTCGGGCCCGGTGAAACCCGCCGTGGTGCAGCTCGACATCGCCATCGTCGAGGCCCCGGTGATCCCCGCGACCGAGGCGGCCTACGCCCTGCTGCGCAAGCAGACGTCGGGCGACCGCGGCTCCGTCGAGTGCGTCCGCTTCGCCTGGGCGCCCGAAGCCCAGCGTGTCGAGCTCGTCAACCCGGCCGACCTCCGCACCGAGGTCGTCCGCCGCCGCGCCGTCTTCCACCTCACCGACTCCACCCGTCCGACCCGCGCCCCCGCCTACACCGTCCAGAAACTCACCCCGGGCGGCTCAACCCACATCCCTCCGACCACCTAGCCCGTCCCCTTGGACGACGCGGGCGGCGGTGGGGACGATCGGCGCCGTGAGCCGGCAGAGGTCGTCATGGCGGGTCGCTTCCGGGGCGTCAGGCGGCGGTTTCCACGGCCGCCCGGGGCGCGGCCTCCGGGCGGCGCAGGGACCGCACCGCCAGGACGATCATGACGGCCGGGATCAACAGGTCGTTGACCAGCACTCCCCCGGTGTTGTCGGGGGCGTGGTCGCCGTTGGCGAACCACTGGTAGAGGTGGCCGACGACGGCTCCCCAGAGGAACATCCCGCCGCCGAGCCCGATGGTGATGCGCTCGCGGGCGGAGGCCGACACGGCGCGGAAGCCCATGACCGCCAGCCCGAGGTTGGCGAAGGCGATCTCGAAGACGAAGGGCGTCCGGTGGAAGCCGATCGCGGTGGCCATGGTGTCCGGGAAGAGCAGGAACGCGACCGTCATCCACAGGCTGCCGATGCCGAAGGCGCCGACCGCCCACCAGCGCTGCCAGATCTCCAGCCGCTCCCGTGACGACCGAGCCCGCCGGGCCCGCACGGAGGCGCCGAGAGCCGGGACAAGGATCCAGGCGACGGGGAAGGCCGACTGGGCGACGTAACCGATGCTGTCCATGCAGGCCCTGTCGGTGTCCGACCCCGCGATCAGCCGGGCGCTACGCCCCCTCGAAGCGAACGGCCTCGTCCAGGTCACCGTCGACCCCGACCACGCCCGCCGCCGCCTCGTCAGGCTCACTGACGCAGGCCGGAACGCCTTCCACACCGCCGGCAAACCCCTCTACGACGAGTTCCGCACCGCCCTCATAGCCGCCGGCTTCCCCTACGACCGCTACCTCCAGGACACCCTCCGCCTGGCCGAACTCCTCGCATCCGACTGAGGGCCGGGGATACGTGGTTGCCACGATGGCGGGCGCGGGCTCTCGTGGCACATGATGCTGGGGCATCCCGCTCCTCTCGTCCGCGGCGGTTGGAGGGCTTCGGTGACCGGAGGACGTACGGCTTCGGTGAGGGCGCGCGGCATGGCCGCCGAGGAGCTGAGCTACCAGCTCGAAGGGCTGCCGAACCGGGCGCAGTGCATCGCGGCGGTCTGGGCCTGCCTCCAGACCGCCATCGGCGGCGACCAGCTGGGGTGGGCCGGCATCGACCTTTCGGCCCGGTCGTCCGAGTACCGGACGGACCCGCCCGTCACCGTCGCCGAGCGGGACCTGGCCGACCAGTGGCTGACCGAGATCCCCACCATCAAGCACTACAGCGTCCACCCCGAGGACGCGCAGCCGCACCGGATCAGCGACCTGACGCCGCCGCGGCTCTGGGCGTCCACGCCGGTGTACCGGGAGCTGTTCCGGGAGCTGGGCTACCGGCACCAGCTCGTCATCCCGGCGGCGGGCCGGACGCACACGCAGGGCTCAGGCTGGTACCTGAACCGGGCGGGACGCGATTTCAGCGACGGCGATCTGCATGTGGCGCGGTCGCTGCGTCCGGTGCTGCGCGTCCTGGAACTGGCCTACCCGCCGCCCGGCCCGTCCGGCCCCGGCGCGGACCTCCGCGAGGAAGCCCGCGTCCGCGCCGGCCTGACACCGCGCGAACTCGACGTCCTGAGCCTCCTCGCGGACGGCCTGACCGCCCGCCAGATAGCCACACTCCGCCGCATAAGTCCCCGCACGGTAGGCAAGCACCTCCAACACCTCTACGAAAAACTCAACTGCCACGACCGCCTCCAAGCCGTCAACAAAGCCCGAACCCAAGGCCTCCTCTGACCAGCGCTCGGGCTCAGCCGGCTTCGTCCATCGGCTGGAGTCGGACGAGGATCATCCAGACGTCGTCGTCCGCGATGTAGGCGGCGCGGACGCGGTACCGGCCGGGGGCGAGATCGACGACGAGGTGGTCGTCGGCTTCGGCCTCCGCGCCGGCCAAGGCGGAGTCGAAATGGACGACCGGGCCGGGGGCGCTCCAGACGAGGTCTTCGTCCTCGTCCCAGCGGACGCCCGCGCGGAGCGCCCGGCGAGCGGCGCCGGTGATCGCGGCCTCGGAGTCCGCCGCGATCCAGCGCAGGAACAGCAGCTCGCCGGGGAGGAACGTGGTCAGCGCCGGGTCTTCCCCGAGGACGAGTGCCTGCTCGTCGCCGATCGGGACCGTGCCGATATAGCCCTCGACTGAGCAGGCGCGGCCGTAGTCGCCCCAGGTTTCGACGGGGCCGTCATCGTCGGTTACGCCTTGCCAGCGGTCCAGCGCTGTTCGGGGCGCGACCAGCAGCGGACCCCCGGCGGACGAGACCCAGGTCATCGGTGGCTGATTTGGATTTTGTGGAATTCGGTGTAGCGGGTGGGGTAGCCGTCGCCGGGGTTGTTCTGCTCGTCGTTGCCGGCCTCGCCGATGCGGCGGAGGACGTCGAGGCCCTGGGTGATGCGGCCGAAGGGGGTGTAGGCGGGTGAGAGCTTGGTGTCCTTCCAGGTGAAGAAGAACTGGCTGCCGTTGGTGTTGGGGCCGGCGTTGGCCATCGCGACGGTGCCGGCCGGGTAGGTGGCGCCGGCGAGGTTCTCGTCGGGGAACTGGTAGCCGGGGGCTCCGCTGCCGGTGCCGGTGGGGTCGCCGCACTGCAGGACGAAGATCCGCTGGGTGGTGGAGCGGTGGCAGTGCGTCCGGTCGAAGAAGCCGCGCTCGGCCAGGAAGCGGAACGAGTAGGTCGTGCAGGGCGCCTTGTCGGTGAGGGCCTCGAAGGCGATCGTGCCCTGGGTGGTGCGCAGCCGCGCGGTGTAGGGGCGGGCCGCCTTGGCGGGGGTGTAGTCGGGCAGGCCCACCCACTTGCTGATTGGCTTCACCTTCGTGTACGCGCACGCCTCGGCCTTGGCGGGGGCGGCGACGGCGTTCGCGTCGACCGTGGGGTGCGCGGCGCGGGGCGCGGGCCTGCTACCGGGCGAGGCCGAGGAGGTCGCGGCGTACACCGAACCGGTGAGGGCGACGGCGGCGACGGACACGGCGATGATCCGGACGGGCTGAAGCATGGGGGGATGCCTCTCTGCTGATCTTCGGGAAGCCACACACTAGGACGCTTCCGGCGCGGCGGACAGGTGCCGTCCGCAGGTTCGTCAGATGTCGATAGCGGACGCTGCGTGATCGGTTCGGTGGGGGTGCGGGTTAGCATTCGGGTATGGCGGGGTCGAGGTTCGACGAGGTCGTGAAGCGCCGGGACACCAATTCCATGAAGTGGGACG
This sequence comes from Actinomadura rupiterrae, assembly GCF_024172125.1. Classification (GTDB taxonomy): domain Bacteria; phylum Actinomycetota; class Actinomycetes; order Streptosporangiales; family Streptosporangiaceae; genus Spirillospora; species Spirillospora rupiterrae. The sequence continues at coordinate 237,115 of NZ_JAMZEA010000010.1, read as the reverse complement.
GCGGCCGGGAGTTCCTCACCGCGGACGAGGCGGTGGGTGAGCCGCTTCCGATGTGGGTCGCCGATACCGATTTCAGGGCTCCGCGGGCCGTGCTCGACGCGCTGCATGAGGCCGTGGAATTCGGGGTGTTCGGGTATCCGCACGGGGCGACCGGCACTTATCTTGACGCGGTGACCGGGTGGCAGGCGCGGCGGTTCGGGTGGGACGTGCCGCGCGAGTGGATCCTGCAGACCGCGGGTGTCATCAATGCGCTAAAGACCGCGGTGCAGGCGTTCACGTCGCCGGGCGACTCGGTGTTGATCCAGCCGCCGGTGTACGCGCACTTCCATAACGACGTGCTGCTGAACGGTCGGCACCTCGCACTGGCTCCGCTCACACGGACAGATGACGGGTACCGGTTCGACGCGCGGGTCTTCGAGGAGGCCATTCGTCCGGATACCAAGCTGTTCATCCTGAGCAATCCGCATAACCCGACGGGGAACGTCTGGTCCGCGGACGACCTGGTGGCGATGGGTGAGATCTGCGCCCGGCACGGTGTCCTGGTGGTGTCCGATGAGGTGCATCAGGATCTCGTCCTGAACCCGGCCAAGAAGCATGTGCCGTTCGCCTCGCTGGGTGCCGAGTTCGCGCGGAACAGCATCACCTGCACGTCGCCGAGCAAGACGTTCAACCTCGCCGGCTTGCAGTGCGCGAACGTCTTCGTCCCCGACCGGCGGTTGCGCGAGGACCTGGCCCGGCAATACGAGCGCAACCAGTTCCCCGTGGTCAACACGCTGGGGATGGTCGCCGCCGAAGCGGCCTACAACCATGGCGAGCCTTGGCTCGAAGAATTGCTGGTCTACCTGCGCGGCAACCACCGGCATTTCGCGGGAGCCGTCAACCGGCTGGGCCAGCAGGTGAAAGTGCTGGCGGCGGATTCCCTGTACCTGGCGTGGATGGACTGCCGCGGACTGGGAATGGCCGCCGACGCCCTCGACCGGTTCATGCTCACCAAGGCGCGCCTCTGGCTGGACAAGGGGCAGAAATACGGGCTCGAAGGGCACGGCTACATGCGCGTGAACCTGGGCTGCCCCCGATCCACGGTCTACGAGGCCGTCCGTCGCCTCACCGCAGCCGTCCAGACCCTCTGAGGCGCCGAACGCGCGCGGGACTTCCTAGACGCGACCTCCCGCACGCCGCCCGGATCACACACCGAACTTTTGCGACACCACAACCCGAAGGAACATCAGGCCCGGCACCACCAACAGCCCGACGAGCGTAAGCCGATGAACGACCGCCCAAGAGCCCGTCTTGGGCAGGGCCGCGGCGCACACCCAGACCCAGAAAGCGATCCCAAAGGCCGCCAGCAAGCGATAAATCGTCGCCAGCCCATGGACGTCCAGGTGCCCCAACCCCTCATTGACGGCGGCACCCTCGCTGAACCAGGCGAGGAGCGCGAGGGCCTGCCACATCCATCCCCGGCGCCTGGCCCGCACGTCGCCCGCTGGAGTCGGGGTCGTCGCTTCTCGCTGCACGGCGGCAGGCTATCGGGACGCGTGGACGTGGGCACTTTCCCGAGGCCACCTTCTTGCCACGACGATCGGGGCGGCGAGGACGCGACGTCCGCGTCCTGAACGGGAAGCGCGGGGGCGGTCGCCGAGGCGGTCGCCCCCGGGCGGGGCGGGTCAGGTCGCTGCGTCCAGGCGGGTGCGGATCTCCTCGAGGAGGACGAGGGTGGCGCCGGTGAGGGCCTCGTCGAGTTGGGCGGTGCTGCTGACGCCGACGATCGGCGTGACGGGCGGGGTGCCGCCGGTCAGCCAGGCCAGGACGACCTGGTTGCGGGTGACGCCGAGTTCGGCCGCCGCCTTGCCCAGCTCGTCCAGCCGCCGGGTGGTGCCGGGGTGGTCGTAGGCCTCGGGCAGCGGACGGTCGTCGCGGGTGTAGGCGCCGCTGAGCAGCGGGGTGTAGGCCCACAGCACCAGGTCGGGCTCGGACTTCACGTAGTCCAGCGTCTCGTCGGTGACCCAGCCCAGCCGGTGGTTGTGGCCCGCGACCGGTGCGCCCGGACGCGGCCGCAGGTACGAGTGGCGCAGTTGCAGGGCGGTGTAGCCGGTCCGATGGTCGGCGTCGGCGATGCGCCTGGCACGTTCCACTCGCCAGAGGACGTGGTTGGACGCGCCGAGGCGTCCCACTGTCCCGGCGTCCACGAGGTCGGCCAGTGCGTGGACGGTCTCTTCCAGCGGGACCGACCTGTCCTCCATGTGCGTCCAGAGCAGGTCGATTCGGTCGGTGCCGAGGCGTTCCAGGCTGTCGGCGACCCCGGAGGCGATCGCCGGGGCCGACAGGCCCTCGCGGTTCTCGGGCCACGGCCCGTCGCCGATCGGCAGCGAACCGACCTTCGTGGCGATCCGCACCCGGTCGCGGACGCCGGGACGGGCCGCCAGCCACGCGCCGATCACCCGCTCGCTGTGCCCGCTCTCGCGTTCCGGGTTGGTCCAGAACGCGTAGCAGTTCGCGGTGTCGATCAGCGTGCCGCCCGCGTCCACGAAACGGTCGAGGATGGCGAACGAGGTCCGCTCGTCCGTCTCGCTGCCGAAGCGCATCGCGCCGAGGGCGAGGTTCACCTGCGTCATCTAGCTCCTCCTTCAACAGGACGAGCAGCAGTCTGGTGACTGGAGCGCGCTCCAGGTCAACCGGGTCAGTCGATCCAGCCGTTGGCGCGGGCGCGGTGGAGCGCCTCGCGGGACTCGCGCGTGTCGAGCATCTCCAGGCCGCGGACGGCCCAGAAGCGCAGCGCCTCGTCGTCGTTGGCCAGCTGGACGGTCAGGACGGGCAGCGCGTCCGGCGAGCGGGCCTCGCTGAGCAGCTCCAGCAGCCAGCAGCGCAGCCCGTGGTCGCTCTCGCGGTCGAACTCGGCGGCCAGCTCGGCCACGTAGGAGTCGGCGTGCTCGCGCAGGAAGTCGAACCCGTCCTCGCGGCGCTGCGGATCGGCCGCCCGCATCATCGTCATCGCCCTGTCGAAGTGTCGCACCGACAATTCCCCACCTCTTTCCGCCCCCGGTTATAGCGCCCCGGACCGACATTTTCCGGCATCCAGCCCCGGAAGCGCCCGCACCAGTGGGGGGAGGGAGGGTCAGGCCTGGTGGCCGAGTTCGACGTCCTCCAGGACGGCGAGGGCGTCCGGGACCAGGACGGCCGCGGAGTAGTAGGCGCTGACCAGGTAGGACATGACCGCCTGCTCGTCGATGCCCATGAAGCGGGCGTTCAGTCCCGGCTCGTACTCGTCGGGCAGCCCGGTCTGGCGCAGGCCGATCACGCCCTGGGCGTCCTCGCCGGTGCGCATCAGCAGCACCGAGGTGGTGCGGGACGCGCTGATCGGCAGCTTGTCGCAGGTCAGGATCGGGACGCCGCGCCAGGACGGCACGTGCCGCCCGTCCATCTCGACGGTGTCCGGGTAGAGGCCGCGGCGGGTGCACTCGCGGCCGAAGGCGGCGACGGCCCGCGGGTGGGCGAGGAACACCGCCGGGTCCTTCCAGACGGCGGCGAGCAGGTCGTCCATGTCGTCCGGGCTCGGCGGGCCGGAGCGGGTGGGGAGGCGCTGGGACGGCGCGGCGTTGTGCAGCAGACCGAAGTCGCGGTTGTTGACCAGCTCGTGCTCCTGCCGCTCGCGCAGCGCCTCGACGGTCAGCCGCAGCTGCTGCTCTACCTGGTTCATCGGCTCGTTGTAGAGGTCGGCCACGCGGGTGTGCACGCGCAGGACGGTCTGGGCGACGCTCAGCTCGTACTCGCGCGGCGCGGTCTCGTAGGAGACGAACGTGGACGGCAGCACCGGCTCGCCCTCGTGCCCGGACGCGACCGCGACCGCGGCCTCGCCGCCGGGGTCGGTGTCGGGGGCCGGGGAGCTGAGGGTGTCCACGACGTGCTCGCGCAGCGCGGTGTCGCGCTGGAGCACCTCGCGGAAGTCGCGGCGTTTCAGCACCAGCACGGTGCAGTCGGTGACGGCGCGCACGCCGTGCTCCCAGACCGCGTCGTCGTCGATCAGGGCGTGCTCGCCGAGGTAGCCGCCGGCGCCGAGGATGCCGTGCGAGACCGGTTCGCCGTACTCGCCGGTCGCGATCCGCTCGGCCTTGCCGTGCACGACCACGCACAGCTGGTCGGCGGGGGCGCCGGGCCGCAGGACGGTCCGGCCGGCCGTCCACTCGGTCTGGGAGAACCGGTCGGCCAGCGCGCCCAGCGACGCCTCGTCGCCGTAGCCGCGGAGGTAGCGCAGCTCGGCGAGGTCGCCGGGGATCACCCGCGCGGACGCGCCGGTCGCCACGCAGTCGATCAGCCCGTCCCCGACGGTGTAGGACAGCCGCCGGTTCACCCGGTAGGCGCCGCCCGCGACCTCCACCCACGGCAGCACGCGCAGCAGCCAGCGCGGGGAGATGCCCTGCATCTGCGGGACTGACTTGGTGGTGGTCGCGAGGTTCCGGGCCGCCGCCGTGGTCAGGCTGGAGGCCGCCTGCTGCTCCGGTTCCGGAACGGTGGTCGTCATCGGGGGTCCGCCCTCTCGCTCGGCGGGGACGCCCTGCGCGTCCCCGGGGCCCGGCGCACCACAGTGCCGACGGCCCGGCGGGGGACGGCCGGTCTTGGCGAACGCTTTGCCGCCTCCGCACCGGCCCCCGGCCCGCGGTCGCCACCTTCCGCATCGCACCGTGCCAATCGCCCCCGACCTGCCGGAACCCGCGCAGGGCGGGCCGCCGGAAAGATCGCCGGCAAAGGGTTGCCGCCCGGGTGGCAAAGTCCGGACGCGCGCGCGCCGGAAAGGACGAGACTGCTGGTCGCCACCGCCCGGAAAGCCGCCCAAAGGGAGCCCGCATGACCGCCGGCGTCTCAAGTCCCGTCCCCTGCGCACCGTCCGCACGAGCGTTGTTGGAACGGTCCCGTGAGGTGGTCGAGCCGGCCTACCGGCGGGCCGTGGGGCTGCTCCCGTCCCCGGTCGACCGGGTCGCGGGCTACCACGCGGGCTGGTGGGACGCCGACGGGCGCGCCTCGGACGCGGGCGGCAAGGCGATCCGTCCGGCCCTGGTGTTCGCCGCCGCGGACGCCGCGGCCGGCCCTCACGTGCCGTCGGTGGGACTGGGCACGGCCCCGGCGGCGGTGACGGCCGCCGGGGTCGCGGTGGAGATGGTGCACGACTTCTCGCTGCTGCACGACGACGTAATGGACGGCGACACCACGCGCCGCCACCGCCCCGCCGCCTGGACGGTCTTCGGCAGGGGCCAGGCGATCGTCGCCGGGGACCTGCTGCTGACCACGGCCCTCGGCATGCTGCCGGGACCCGAGGACGTCCCGGCGGCGTTCGCCCAGCAGGCCCGCGGAGTCCTGTCGGACGCCGTCGCGAGGCTTTGCGCCGGCCAGGCCGACGACCTGCGGTTCGAGCGGTGCTCCAGCGTCGGCCTGGAGGAGTGCCTGGCCATGGCGGACGGCAAGACCGCCGCGCTGCTCCAGGCGTCCTGCCACCTCGGCGCGCTCGCCGCCGGGGCCGACCCGCACACCGCGAGCTGCCTGGCGACGTTCGGCCGCCACCTCGGCCTCGCCTTCCAGCTGGTGGACGATCTGCTCGGCATCTGGGGCGACCCGTCCGCCACGGGCAAGCCCGCGGGGTCGGACCTGGCGTCCCGCAAGAAGTCCCTGCCGGTGGTGGCGGCGCTCACCTCGCAGACCCCCGCCGCCGCGCGCCTCGCCGACCTTTACGCCTCGCCCGGGGCGCTGGGCGCGCACGACCTCGCGGAGGCCGCCGCGATGGTGGAGCAGGCCGGGGGCCGCGCGTGGGCGCAGCAGGAGGCCGACCGCCGCCTGGGCAGCGCCTTCGCCGCCCTGGACGCCGCCGGACTTCCCGCCGACCGCCAGTCCGCCCTGCGCACCCTGGCCATCCTCATGGCGACCCGCGACCACTGACACCCGCGGCTTCGGCTGGCGGGCCGAACCATGCGCTGACCGCGGCGCCGGGCTCTGAGCCGACCCAGCAGACGTGCCCGTCGGGACGGATCAGGACGGCGTCCGCGTCCAGCTGCGGCGACGGTTCAGCCCGCACGTTCTGGACCCGCGGGTTCTCAGGCGGAACGGACGAGCCGAACGTCAGCAGCAAGGCTCGGCCGTCGCGCATGAGGTGGCTGACCCGGGTCGGGCCGGCGGGCGTCGCGAGGTCGAGGTCAGGCATGCGGCGGCCGAGCAGCGGATGGTCACCGGGCATCGGGTAGTGGGTGTCCAGCCCGGAGACCATCTCGGCGAGGTACCGGTTGGTATCAGGGAGGGCGAGCAGGTCGGCGAACAGGGCGCGGAACGCGGCGACGTCGCCGTCCGGCCAGGTCAGGACGCCTTGGGCCCGCGTGTTGGCCAGCACGCGCGCGGCGATCGGGTGGCGTTCGTCGTGGTAGGTGTCGAGCAGGCCGTCAGGCGCCGTGCCGCGGACGGCCGCGGCGAGCTTCCAGCCGAGGTTGAAGGCGTCCTGAAGGCCCAGGTTCAGGCCCTGGCCGCCGAGCGGGAAGTGGACGTGGGCGGCGTCGCCGGCCAGGAACACCCGGCCGCTCCGGTACTGCTCGGCCTGCCGGGACGTGTCGTTGAACCGCGACGCCCAGGAGATCCCGACGAGTTCCAGCGCGTCCTGGTAGCGGACGGCCAGCGCGCGGCGGACCTCGTCCTCGGTGATGGGCGCGTCGCGCGGCAGGCCCTGCTGCTCGGCGCCCGCGAAGACGACCCGGTAGGCGCCGCCGGTGAGCGGCAGGACGAACACGCTGCCGGACGGGTTGAGCGCCGGCAGCGTCCACTCGGCCGGGATCAGGCCCTCGTGGTCGTTGAGGATGACGTCGGCGACCACGGCCTGGACGCGCGGGTCGCGGCCGGTGAAGGGAGTTCCGAGCAGTTTCCGGACGGTGCTCCGGCCGCCGTCGCAGCCGACCAGGTAGCGGGCTCGGAGCTCCCGCCCGTCCGAGGTCGTGACGGTCACGCCGTCCGCGTCCTGGGTGAACGCGGCGAGGGAGCTGCCGCGCGCGACCGGACGGGCCAGCCGGTCTTCGAGCAGCTCCTCGACACGGGCCTGCGGGATACCGATCTGGTACGGGTGGCGGGTCTGAAGGGCGGTGTAGTCCAGCGGGACGGGGAGTCCGGCGAAGTGCCCGCCGGGCAGCAGCGCGAGGGCCTGGTCGAGGACCGGCTCCAGCAGGCCGCGCAGGTCCAGGATCTCGGCCGAGCGCGGCTGCAGGTTCAGGGCCTTGGACTGGCCGGTCCGGGCGGGCCGCCGTTCCAGGACTTCCACGTCCACCCCGGCCAGTTCCAGCTCGGTCGCGAGCAGCAGGCCGGTCGGGCCCACGCCCGCCACGATCACTTCGGGGCCGCTCATGCGCGCAGGTTCTTCCGCTTGGTGTAGACGAGGTGGAACACGCCCAGCGGGACGGCGAGCGCGGGCCACACCGCGTGCATCGCGGCCGGGGCCGCGTCGAGCGGCAGGACGTAGGCGAAGGCCAGGTTGAGCAGGGCGTTCAGCAGCCCGGCCAGTCCCCACAGAGCGGTCAGGACGCGGATGCCGTGCCGGAAGTCCGGCTCGCGGTCCCAGCGGGCGTCCCAGGCGGCGGCGCCCTGCGGGCCGACCTTGGCGATGACGAAGTTGCGGAACAGCAGCATCAGCGCGGGACGCCGGCCGGACAGCACCGAGCCGAGCATCCAGACCCCGGCGAGGCCCCCGATCATGCCCGCCCAGGCGTCCCGGACCAGCATCGTCCGCGGGTCGCCGGTGAGCGCCGACAGCACGAGCCCGAGCGCGAACACGGTCAGGACGAACAGGGCGAACCACTCCACGCGTCGGGTGGTGACGAGCCGGTGGACGACCACCGCGAGCGGCACGACCGCCGACCCCAGCAGCGCCCACCACTGGTCCACGCCCGCCGCGCGCAGGCCGTAGAACACGGCCAGCGGCGCGATCAGGTCGGTGACCAGCGACAGGAGCACCGCCTTGCGGCCCGCGCCCTGCTGCTCCCCTTGCGGCATCGGACGGCGCTCCTCGGTGACGGCGTTCATGCGGGCTCTCCTTCGCCGGGTTCGCGGCCGAGGACGGCCAAGCCGAAGAGGCTGACCAGTTCGGCCGCGTAGTGGTCCAGGTCCAGGCCGGGATCGGCGGAGTACAGCCCGGCGGCGGCGTCGATCGCGGCGCGCAGCGTCCGGGCCATGACACCGGCGTCGAAGTCGCGGAACGCGCCGTCCCGCTGGCCAGCGCGCAGGCCGTCCGCGAGCCGGGCCACCGCGTCGGGCGCGCCGGGGGCGCCCGCGGCCAGGCTGCCGTCCTCGGCGCGGAGGTTGGCGATGACCTCGGTCAGCGCCCGCAGGTGCGCGGGGTGGTCGCGCAGGAACTCCAGGTTGGACGCGATGTAGGCGCGCAGCATGTTCCAGTGGCCGGTGGCGGCGCGGATGCGCGGGCTCATGAACGCCTCGGCCTCGCCCAGCACCTCGGCGGCCACGGCCCGCATCAGGTCGTCCTTGCCGGCGAAGTGGTACGAGATCAGCCGGGTGCTGCTGATCCCGGCGCGCTCGGCGATCCGGGCGAAGGAGGTCCGGGCGTAGCCGAGGTCGGCGAGCACCTCGATGGCGGCGGTCACGATCTGCGCGCGCCGCGCGGCGGCGGCGGGCGACGGCTCGTCTTTTACTTGCATGAGTAAGAAGTTACTCGCTCAAGTAACAGACGGCAAGCGCGAACGACGGCGGCCCGGCGACGCGCGAGCGTTCGCCGGGCCGTCAACGCAGGTCAGCGGCACCCGCACATCGCCGGGATGGGGAGGTCAGGTGCGGTTCGCGGGCTCCGGGCGCGGGACGGGCGCGGCGGGGGCGGAGCGCCAGAGGCGGTCGCCGAGCAGGGCCAGGGCCGCCGGCAGCAGGACGCCGCGGACGATCGTGGCGTCGATGAGGATCGCGGCGGCCAGGCCGACGCCCATCATCTTGTACTCGATCGCCGACAGCACCACGAAGACGCTGAACGCGCAGGTCATGATGGCCGCCGCGCTGGTCACCACGCCCGAGGTCGCGCCCACCCCGGACACGACCGCCGCCCGCGCCGGGACTCCTTCGGCCCGGTGCTCGCGGACGCGGCTCAGGATGAAGATGTGGTAGTCCATGCTGAGCCCGAACAGGATCACGAACATGAACAGCGGCAACCAGCCGATCACGCCGCCGTAGCCGGTGAAGCCGAGCAGGCCGCCGAGGTGGCCGTCCTGGAAGCCCCAGGCCAGCACGCCGTACGCGGCACCGATCGACAGCAGGTTCAGCAGGATCGAGACCAGCGAGACCGCCAGCGAGCGGAACGCGACGGCCAGCAGGACGAACGCCAGCGCCAGCACGGCCCCCACCACCGGGACCGAGCGGTTCTTGATGACCTCGGTGAAGTCGTAGGCGAACGCGGTCTTGCCCGCGACGGCATGCCCGACGCCGTCCATGCCGCCGAACGCGGTGTCGCTGCGGTGGCGCAGGTCCAGAAGTGAGCGGTTGGCCTCCGGGCCGGTACCGAAATGCGCCAGCGGCACGCGGGCGACCAGCACTCCCCCGCTGCGCGCGGTGACCGTCGGGTGCAGGCCCGCGACGGCGGTGGCGACGTCCGGAGCGTCCAGGGCGCCGGGCCGCTTCTCCCACAGGACGACCGACGCGGGCGCCGGGCTGCCGGGGAACGCCCGCTGCATGCGGACCGCCGCGTCCACCACGGGGACGGACCGGGGCAGGCTGTCGGTGACCGCCGCGTCCTGCAAGCGCATGCTGAGCGCGGGCAGCGTCAGCAGGACCAGCGTGAGGACGGCCAGCCCGCCGCACAGCAGCGGCCGCCGCACCACGCGCGACGCCACGGCCGTCCAGAACCGGGACGGCGCGGCGGCGGTGCGGCGGCGGCCGATCCAGGGCAGCCGCACCGCGTCCACACCGCGCCCGAGGGCGGACAGCAGCGCGGGCAGGAACGTCACCGAGCCGACCATCGCCAGGCCCACGACCAGGACGGTCCCGGCGGTCAGGCCCTTGAAGTTGTCCAGGCCGGTGAGCAGCAGCCCGGCCAGGCACAGCATGACGGTCAGGCCGGAGACGGCGACCACGTGGCCGGAGGTGCGGGTCGCGACGCGCAGCGCCTCGTCCGGCCGGCGGCCCGCGGCCCGCTCTTCGCGCGTCCGGCGCAGGTAGAACAGCGAGTAGTCGACGCCGACCGCGATCCCGACCAGCAGCACGATCGAGGACGCGGCGCTGTTCACCGGCACCCAGTGCCCGGCGACCTGCAGCAGCCCGAACGTCCCGGCGACCGTGGTGACGGCCAGCAGCAGCGGGATTCCGGCGGCGACCAGCGATCCGAACACCGCCAGCAGGATCAGCACGGTGAGCGGCAGCGAGACGTACTCGGCGCGCTTCATGTCGTCCTTGATGCCGCTGTCAACAGCGTCGGCGAGGCTCTTGTCGCCCGCCTGCGCGAGCCGGACGTCCGGATGCCGCGCGGCCACCTCGCCGACAGCCTTCACGACGCCGTCGTAGTGCGCGCGGAACGCCTCGTCCGGTCCGGCGATCTGCACGGTGACCAGGCCGGACCTTCCGTCGGACGCCACCAGGCGCGGGTCGTTCAGCGGCGAGCGGACGGTCCCGTAGGGCCGAAGCGCGGCGACCAGTTCGCGGGTCGCGGCGCGCGTCTCGGGGTCGGTGGTGACCGGCGCGGTCGTCGCCCGGTTCTGCACCAGGACGTTCTCCAGCGGCGGGACGTAGCCGTTGTGCGCGTCGAGAACGCGGTCGGCGCGTCCGGACTCGCCGGGGTCGGTGCTGTGGCTCTGGTCCAGGCCGAGCGCGCCGGACGCGAGGATCGCCGCGACGACCAGGGCGAGCCATCCGGCGATCGCGAGGGTGCGGTGCCGGATCGACCAGCCCGCGACGCGCTCGGTGATCGGTTTGCGTTGGGGCAGCATGAGGTGCTGTCCTTTCGGGTGAAGGAGCGCTGCAGTGAGAGCCCGCCCGGAAACGGGCGGGATGTGGTGTTACTTCGGCCGGGTCGTCGAGTGGCCGCTCGACGGCCCGGCGTTCCCGCTCACTCCACGGTGAGCAGGACGCGTTCGAGCGAGTCCATCCGCTTCTCCATCTCGCCCAGGCTCCGGGCGGTCTCGGCGAGCTGCCGCTCGATCGCCTGCTGGGTCTCCAGGCCGTCCTGCGCCATCCGGCGGTACTCGTCCTCGCGGGCCAGCGCCGCGCGCGCCCGCACCGTCGCGCCGACCTGCATGATGATCACCGTCACCACGGTGGTGATGAAGGCGAAGATGCCGATCGCCCCGGCCACCTCCGCCAGGTCGTGACCGTCCATCAGCGGTCCTCCTTCCGTTCTCCGGACTTCCTGTCCCCGGCGCCGTCCTCGGGTGCGGTCAGCGTCCGCACGGCCCGCTTCACGATGTCGGGCGTCACCTCCAGCCGGAACGGGGCGATCTCGTAGAACTTCATCGCCCTCCCGTCCGGCGACACCTCGGCGCGCCCCGCCACCAGCCCGGCCGCCACCAGCTTGCGCAGGTGGACCTGGAGCAGCGGGCGGCTGATGCCCAGCTCGCGCGCGAGGCTGCTGACGTAGTCGCGCTCGTCCGCGAGCGCCGCGAGGATCCGCAGCCGGTGCGGGTTGTCGAGCGCCGCCAGCACGCGCAGCAGTTCGTCCCCGGTCGTCACGCCACCTCCTCCGCACATGCAAAGAAAAATTAGCAGATGCCGAGCACGATTGGCAGGCTGGGCGGGCATCGCGGCGCCGTCCACACGCGGACGGCCGGCGGCGCTTCCGCGGAGGACGTCCTCTCGGAAGCACCGCCGGCCGTCGCGTTCGCGCAGGTCGGACGATGTGCGGGGCGGCCGGTCAGCCGATCGGCGGTGCGAGGTACTTCAGCGCGTAGCCCTCGCCGGACGTGGTGACGCGGGCGATGCCGGGCGAGTCGAGGTGGGCGCCGGCCACGAAATGGTCCGGCCTGGCCAGCCGGTCGAGGAGCCCCGCCCGTGCGGCGCGGGCCTGGGACTGGTCGCCGTCCAGCTCCCACGACACCTCCGGCCGGCCGAATTGGAGCGTGGGGACGTGGACGGTGTCGCCCCAGATGAGGAGGTGCCCGGCGCTGCTCCTGATGTCGTAGACGGTGTGGCCGGGCGTGTGGCCCGGCGTCGGCACCGCGGTGGCCCAGTCGTTGATCGCGACCTCCTCCTGGAACGCGACGACCCGGCCTGCGACCGGGGCGAGGCGCCCGGTGAACACCTCGGCGTCGCCCGCGCCGATCCAGACGCGCTCCAGCTTGCCGAACGCCTCCGAGCCGTCCGGCATGATCAGGCCGCTCACGTGGTCCGGGTGCTCGTGCGTGATGGCGGCATCGGTGATCTGCCCGCGGTCGATCCCCGCCTCGTCGAGCGCCTCGTAGATCAGCCCCATCGTCGGGTCGTGCCAGTTGTCGGACGCGCCGGTGTCGACGAGCAGCGACCGCGTGCCGTCGGTGATGAAGAAGGCGTTGACCGACAGCCGCAGGTTGCCGCCGACCAGCGGGACGGCGTGCGGCAGTTCGGCGAGCGCGCACCCGTGCACGTCGCGCAGCCGGGACGGCGGCATGTCGATGTACCCGTCGCGCAGCGAGACCACCCGCAGGTCGCCGAAGTCGAAGGCGGCGTGGAGCCGGCCGCTCGATGCAAAACGCATGGACCCTCCCAGTGGGGCATATCTCCGATCGAAGACTTAATTCTTCGATCGGAGAAACCCTACACTGTGCGCGGCGGGATCCCAGCGATCGAGGAGCACGGTGGCCGAGCAGGACGGAAGCGGGACCGGACCGCGGCAGGGCGACGACCTGGCCGGCGCGTTCGGCGGGAACGTGCGGCGGCGCCGCGAGGAGGCGGGCCTGACGCTGGAGCAGCTGTCCACCCGGTCGGCGGTCAGCCGGGCGATGCTGTCCAAGGTCGAGCGCGGCGAGAAGAGCCCGACGATCGGCATCGCGTCCCGGATCGCCCACGCGCTCGGCGCGTCGCTCTCGGACCTGGTCGGCGCGCCGGCCGGCGCCGCGTCCGGGGTGGCGATCGTGATGCGCAAGGCCGACCGCCCCGTCTTCCGCGACCCCGAGACCGGCTTCGAGCGGCACATGGTGTCGGCGGCCCCGGGCGCGGGCGGCGCCGAGATGATCGTCCACCACCTCCCCGCGCGGGTCTCCACCGGGCTGCTGCCCGCCTACCCGCCGGGGACGGAGAAGCAGCTCGTCGTGCTCAGCGGCACCCTCACCGTCGCGGTCGGCGGGATCAACGAGACCCTGGACGCGGGCGACTCCCTGTTCCTCCAGGCCGACGCGGACCACGGCTTCGCCAACCGGACGGACGAGCCGTGCGAGTACATCATGGTCATCTCACGCCGAACCTGAACGGTCGCTCCGCCTGAACGGTCGTTCGGGCGGAGCGACCGCTCAAGCGGAGGTCGTTCAGGCGGAGCGGTCGCTCAAGTGGAGGTCGTTCAGGCGGGGAGGTCGCTCGTGCGGGCGGCGACGCGGCCGAACAGGTCGGCGATGGTGGTCAGGGCCGCGGTGTGCAGGACGTCCGCCGGAACCGGGGCGCCGTCCGGGCCGGGCAGCGGGCGGGTCGCGCACGCCTCGGCCACCACGGTCGGGCTGTAGCCGAGGTTGAAGGCGCCCTGCGCGGTGAACTGGACGCACATGTGGGTCATGAAGCCCGCCAGGACGAGCTCGGGCCCGGCGTCCAGGCGGCGCAGCACGTCCGCCAGGTCGGTCTCGTGGAAGGCGTTCGGGAAGCCCTTCACCACGACCGGCTCGCCGTCGCGCGGCGCGACGCGCGGCTCGATCCGGCCGATGTCGGCGCGGATGTCGTACGGGGTGCCCTCGCCGCCGTCGTTGACGATGTGGACGACCGGCGTCCCGGCGGCGCGGGCGGCGGCGAGCAGGCGGGCGCCGGCGTCCAGCGCGCGGTCGGCGTCCGGCAGGGCCATCACGCCGGTGGTGTAGGTGTTCTGGAAGTCGATCATGATCAGGGTGCTGGAGGAGAGCGCGGGCAGCGCGGTGTCCAGGCCGATCACGTCGCGCAGGGTGGTCGAAACGGTCATTGTCATCTCCTGTTTTCGGGCAGGGCGGACCACGGCCTGGCGGCCGGGGACGATCGGAAAGGGGTCAGGCGGCGAGGAAGCGCCGCGGAAGGTCAGGCGGCGGTGCGGAAGCGCCGCCGGTAAGCCGCCGGGGTGGTGCCGAGGCGGCGCCGGAACACGCGGTGCAGCGTCTCCGGCGAGCCGAGGCCGGACGACGCGGCGACCCGGCCGAGCGGCTCGTCGGTGCCCTCCAGCAGCCGCCGCGCCGCCTCCACGCGGACGGCCTCGACGAACGCGGCGGGTGTCGCGCCGGTCTCGGTGCGGAACACGCGGCTGAAGTGCCGCTCGCTCAGGCACATCCGCTCGGCGAGCGCCGCCGCCGACAGGTCCGCGGCGGGGTTGGCGGCGATCCAGGCGCGCAGCTCGTCGATGTCGCGGCGCTCGGCCGGCGCCTGCCACAGCGGGACGCTGAACTGGCTCTGGCCGCCCTGCCGCTTGAGGTACATGACGAGCTGCCGCGCGACGTCCAGGGCGACCCGCTCGCCGTGGTCCTCGGCGACCAGGGCGAGCGAGAGGTCCATGCACGCGCTGATGCCCGCGCCGGTCCACACGTCCCCGGACCGGACGTAGATCGGGTCCGGGTCCACGGTGACGTCGGGATGGTCGGCGGCGAGCCGGTCGGCCGTGGCCCAGTGCGTGGTGGCCGTCCGGCCGGACAGCAGGCCCGCGGCGGCGAGCAGGTGCGCGCCGACGCAGACCGACGCGACCCGGCGGGCGTGCCGGGCGGTGCCCTCGATCCAGGCGACCAGCCCGGGGTCGATCACGGGTGCGCCCGCGCCGTCCACCGCGCCGGGGACGACCAGGGTGTCAACGTCGGCTCCGACCTCGTCCAGGGTGAGGTCGGTGGCGAGCCGCACCCCGGCGCTGGTCCGGACGAGGCCGCTGCCGGGCCCGGCGAGCCGCACGTCGTACCGCGTTCCCGCCTCCGGCATCTCGCGGTTGGCGAGTGCGAACACCTCGGCGGGCCCGGTGACGTCGAGGAGGTCGACGTCCGGGAAGACGGCGATGACGACCCGGTGCGGGGCGCTGCCGCCCCGGCGCGGAGCCTCGGCGGCCCGGTGCGGGGCGCTGACGTGGTGCGATGCGGCCATGCGTCCATTCTGGGGGCCGAGCGCCATGTCCGCCATGACGGGGTTCTGTCACATCCGGCCATCGGCGTCCGGATGCGCCGTTCAGTCCAGCGGCGAGCGGGCCAGGGCGGGCGGCTCGCGGCCCGCGGCAGCCCAGCCGGTGACGGCGGCCAGCAGCGGGACGCCGAGCCCCACGGACGCCAGGTACGCCCAGGGCGGATGGCCGAGGTGACCGGGATCGTCCAGGTAGCCGGCGAAGAGCCCGGCATAGGCACCGAGACCGCCGAGGACCACGCCCAGCAGGGCCAGGCTCGCGGCCGTGGCGGCGGTCAGCGCGCGCCGGATCCTCGGGCTCGCGCCCGTCGCGGTAAGGACGCGCAGGTCACGGGCCCCTTCGAGGCGGATCAGCCCGACCGTCATCGCCAGCACGCCGAGCGCGAGCAGCATCCCGGCCAGCACCGCGCCGAGCCGCGCGCGAGCCAGCGAAGCCTGCCCGCGCCGGGATTCGACGTTCACCCCGACCGCCGCGGCGTCGTGCCGCGCCGCCACCAGCTGGGCGTCGCTGAGTGGACGCGCCGACTCCACCAGCCAGCCCGTCCGGATGCGCTTCCAGTGCCGCCGTTCGAGCCCGCGCGCGGTCAGCACGGACGTCGGGTCCGAGCTGTAGGCGCTGGTCCTGATCCGCTGGATGCGGGTGAGCGTCTCGGGCCGGGACACGCTCGGGATCTCGATCGTCCCGTGCCTGCCGGTGATCAGGTCGGTCGCCGGGTCCACCGAGGCGGGGTCGATGCCGAGGTGGGCGAGCAGCGCGGGCGTCTCGACGTAGAGCGGGACCGAACGCAGCGCCCCTCCCGTCCGTCCCGCCGTGCTGTCCGGACGGTCGGACGAGCCGGGTGGGATGCCCAGGTCGGCGACGGGCTGGCCGCCCTGCGAGTCGGCGAAGCCGGGCTGGGGACGGATCGCGGGATCGACCGGCATGTCCAGCGGAACCACCCGGGCGCCGGGGAGCCGCGCGGCGATCCGGTCCACCTGCGCCGACAGCGCGGCCAGGTCGCGGTCGGAGCGCAGCGGGACGACCGAGTCGTCCCCGCGGCCGATCCGGATCACCAGCTGCCGGTCGGACAGGTTGCCGGTCGCGGCGGTGTCCCGCGCGGCGGACGAGGTGATGATCACCGCGATCGGGAGGCCGAGCGCGAGGCTGATCGCGGCCAGCGCCGCCGCCGACCGGGCCCGGTGGCGCGCCAGGTCCCGCACCGCGAGGCGGACCGCGACCGGCGCGCGTCCGGCCGCCGCGCCGAGCAGGCTCAGGGCGAGCGGGCCGGTCAGCAGGACGCCGAGGACGGTCCCGAGCGTCCCGGTGACGATGAGGAGCGGGTTGCGCTGCCGCGCGAGCGCCAGGCAGGCCACGCCGCCGATGAGGAAGAGCACGGCGAGCGCGGTCGAGCGGCGCGCGGGACGCGGCGCGGGCGGCCGAGCCGACAGGGCCCGGACGACCGGAATCCGCGCGACGCCGCGAGCCGGCCACCAGGCGGCGGCCGTCGCCATGACCACCGCGAGCGCCGCGCATTCGAGCGCCAGCGCCCAGGGCACGCCAGCGGGCGAGACGCGGTGCTGCGCGGGGGTCTCCAACGTGCGCGAGACCGGGATCCAGAGCATGATCCCGGCGAGCAGCCCGGCCGCGGACGCGATCGCGCCGACCGCCGCGCCGTTCGCGACCATCACGAGCCGCAGGTGCCGCCGCGTCGCGCCGATCGCGGCGAGCATGCCCAGCTCGCGCAGCCGCCGCTGCGCGACCACCGCGAAGGCGGCCGCCGCCACCAGCGAGACCAGGAGCAGCAGCAGCGTCGTCGCGGCCAGGACGCCGCCGGCCGCCTGGCCGCCGCGCTTGACCGTCTCGGTGAGCAGCGGCGTCGTGGACGCCTGCCGGTACGCGTCGAACCGGTCGGCGGACGCCTTCGCCAGGACGGTCACCGCGTCGGACCGTCCGGCGGCCCCGGGCGGGAGCAGGGCGAACTCATCGCGCAGGTCGCGCGGGTTCTCCACGATGCCGACGACCGTCCGATGCTCGCCGCCCGCGGTCAGCACACCGCCCACGCGCAGGCCCAGCATCCTGGCGGCGCCGTCGGTGAGCGCCGTCTCGGACGCGCCGTTCGGGAAGCGGCCGGAGCGGACGGCGAGCAGCGGCGACCCGTAGACGCCGTGCGGGTCCTCGGCACGCAGCTCCAGCGACTCCGACGAGCCGGGGACGGGCACGAACCGCCGTCCGACCAGCTCGACCGTCCCCAGGTGGGACCGCGCGAGCGCGACCGACCGCGCCAGGGCCGCCGGGTCGCCGCCGTCCAGCTGGACGAGGTGGTCGGCGCGTCCGAACCGGGCGTCCGGGCGCGGCGCGAGGTTGACCGCCGCCGCGCCGCCCACGACCGCGCCGAGCACCGCCAGCGCGAGCAGCAGCGCGACCACCGCCTGCTGCCGCCAGCCGCGGCGCAGCATCCGCCAGGCCCAGCGGACGATCGCGCGCCGCGCCGGCATCCCGCCGTTCGCCGGTCCCCCGAGCGACGGGGGCTCCACGATCAGCGTCACGGCGCTCCCCCGGCCAGCAGCGAGTCCGCGCCGGGCGGCAGCCGGGTCTGGTCGACCAGCCGCCCGTCGCGCAGGAACACCACCCGGTCGGCCCAGGACGCCAGCCGCGCGTCGTGCGTGACGACCACGCCCGCCGCGTCCTGCTCGCGGCACGCCGCGCAGAGCATCCGCATGACCTCCTCGCCGTTCACCGAGTCGAGCGCGCCGGTCGGCTCGTCGGCGAGGAGGACGCGGCGGTCGCCGACCAGGGCGCGCGCGATCGCGACCCGCTGCCGCTCGCCGCCCGACAGCTCGTCGGGGAAGCGGCCAGCGCGCGCGGCGAGGCCGAGCCGGTCCAGCGCCCGGAGCGCGGCGGCCCGCGCGGCGCGGGACCGGGTGCCGTCCAGCTCCAGCGGCAGCGCCACGTTCTCGGCGGCCGTCAGGCCCGGCAGCAGGTTGAAGTCCTGGAAGACGAACCCGACGAGCCGCCGCCGCAGCTTCGCCCGGTCGGCGGGCGACGCCTGCGCGAGTTCGACCCCGCCGATGGTGACGCGTCCGGAGCTCGGTTCCTCCAGGCTCCCGGCGATCGTCAGCAGGGTGCTCTTGCCCGACCCGCTCGGCCCCATCACCGCGACCAGCTCGCCATAGCCGACCGTCAGATCCACCTCCGACAGCGCGCGGACGCGGTCGGGAGGCACGCCGTGCAGCTTGGACACCTTGCGCAGTTCGATCGCGGCGGTCACACCGCACCTCCAGGGGGTCAGCGCGAAAGGGTTCGGCGCGGAAAGCGCGGGGAGCTCAGCGCGGCGTCCGCGTCTGCTCCGAAACCCGCGTGTGCTGCGGGACCGGGCCGTCCGGGACGCGTTCGCGCGCCAGCCGCGCGAGCCGGACCTCGGCGGTGTCGAGCCAGCGGTAGACCGCATCGAGCCGGAACAGCTCGGCATCGGCCACCAGCGCGAGCCCGTCATCACCCGCGCCGCCCGCAGCGCCCGCACCGGTCGCGGCCTTGAGCGCGGTGAGCCGCTGCATGCTCTCCACCACCTGCCGCCGGTGGACCTGCACCACCTCGTGGACGTCCACGCCCGGCACCGTCGCGGCGACCATCAGCTTGATGACCAGCTCGTCGCGCGGCGGCGGCGTGACCCCGGACGGGGCGCGCAACCAGCCGTCCAGCTCGTCCCGCCCGGCCCGGGTGAGCCGGTACCGCTTCTGCGAGGACCGGTCGCCCGCCTCGTCGTCGGACTCGATCAGCCCGTCCCGTTCCAGCCGCTGCAGGCTCGTGTAGACCTGGCCGACGTTCAGCGGCCACAGCTCGCCCGTGCGGTGCTCGAACTCCTCGCGCAGCCGCAGCCCGTACTTGGGCCCCTCGGCCAGCAGCGACAGCAACGCGTGCCGGATGCTCATCCGCGCCTCCCGGAGAATACCCGGTACTATACTCGATATACTCCGGCCGTCCAGGGGCTTGCCAAGCCCGGACGCGGGACGAATTACGGCAGCAGGACGAGCTTGCCGCGGGTGTGGCCGGTGCGGCTGGCGTCGAAGGCGGCGCCCACCTCCGACAGCGGGAAGGTCCGCGCGACCTCCACGGTGAGGGCGCCCTGGTCGGCGAGCGCGGCCAGTTCGGTGAGCGCCGCGCCGCCCGGACGCGCCCAGACCGACGAGCCGCCGTGCTGGACGACGTCGGGATCGGCGATCGAGGCGTGCCGCCCGTTCGGAGCCAGGACGGCGAGCGTGGTGTCGAGCTGCCCGCCCACGCAGTCCGCCACCGCCGTGACGCCGTTGGGCGCCAGGTCGCGGATGCGCTCGGTCTGGCCGTCGCCGTAGGTGACCGGTTCGCCGCCCAGCGACCGGACGTAGTCCTGGTTGCGGGACGAGGCGGTGCCGATGACGCGGGCGCCGCGCTCGCGGCCCAGCTGGACGGCCATGCTGCCGACCCCTCCGGACGCCGCGTACACCAGCAGCACGTCGCCCGGCCCGACCGCCAGCCGGTCCAGCAGGCGTTGAGCGGTCAGGCCGACGAGCGGCAGCCCGGCGGACTGGGCCCAGTCGAGCGCGACCGGACGCCGCGCGACGGACTCGACCGGCACGGCGACGTACTCGGCGAACGTCCCGTGCCGGACGATCGGCATCCGCGCGTAGGAGATCACCTCGTCGCCGGGGACGAACTCCGGGGTGTCGGTTCCGACGGCGGTGACCACGCCCGCGACGTCCCAGCCGGGGACGACCGGGAAGACGGCCTCGACGATCGCGTCCAGGCCGCCCGCCATCAGCTTCCAGTCCACCGGGTTCACCGCGGCGGCGCGCACCTCGACCAGGACCTGCCCGGGCCCGACGCGCGGGTCCGGGACGTCCCCGAAGCGCAGGCGCGAGTTGTCCGGGGCGTAGGCGTCGTAGCTGGCGGCCTTCATGATCGCAACGCTACGAACCGGACCGCCACAGCCGGGACATCCAGCGGCAAAGCCGAATCAAATCCCCGCCCCGGGCCCGCTCCCCCGCGCGGCTCCCCGCGCGTCGCTCCCCCGCGCCCGCGCTCGCGGGGCTCAGCTCCAAGCGGCGCGCCAGGTCAGGGGGCCGACGACGCCGTCCACCTCCAGGCTCTTCTCGGACTGGAAGCGGCGGCACACCGACTCCGACCCCGGGCCGTACGCGCCGTCCACGGCGAGGTTCCAGCCGCGGTCGCTCATCCGCTGCTGCCAGGTCCGGACGTCGCCGCCCGTCATGACCGGCGGCTGCCGGAGGAACCGGCCGGGCCACGCGGGCGCCGACCCGCCGGACGGCGCGGGCGCCGGTCCGCCGCCCGAGGCGTAGTCCGGGTAGCCGTAGCCGACGATGCCGAAGGACCGGACGCGCCGCCGGACCATGTCCTCGGTGTTGCCCTCCAGGGTGACGATCGTGCCGTCCCCGCGGACGGCCTCGACGACGCCGACGTGGTCGATCGCGTCGATGTCGCGCGAGCCGCCCCAGTCGTAGAACACGATCGCGCCCTTGCGCGGCACGTCGCCCCAGCGGCCGTGGTCCTTGAACCACTGGGCGTGCCAGGGCGTGTAGGCGAACCGACCGACGGCCTTGAGGCAGCCGGCGCGGTCGGCGCACCAGGCCATGAAGATGTCGCACCACGGGGCGTCGCCGAGCCCGTACCAGTCGGTGTACTTGTTGTGGTTCGAGCCCGGCGGGTGCTCGCCCTGCCCCAGCTCGCCGCGCGCCGCCGCCAGCATCGCGTCGGCGCCGCCGGCGGCGGCCCCGGCGAGCGCGGTCTCCGGCTCGACCACGCTGCCCGGCGTCTGCGGGACGTCCTGCGGCCCGTCCTCCGGGTAGGTGCGGGCCTGGTTCCGCGGTTCGGGCGGCTTCGGTTCTGACGACGTCGCCAACGACATCGGGTTCCCCTCTCTGGTGGACGTTCACCCGAGCGGCGTTCCATCCCGTTCCACGCCCCGTTCCACATCCCGTTCCAGGCCGTGCCATCCGGGCGGAACGGCCTGGAACGGGTTGGAACGCCCTGGGGGTGAGTCCGGGAACGCCCCGGGCCCACCGCCGACCTCCCAGGGGGAACCGTGACAGAGCACGACGTGACCGAGCGCGACGAGGGCCCGGTGGAGAGCATCACCCAGCCGCCGGACAGCTCGCCGCCCTCGGTCTGGCTGTCCATGCCGAGCACCCAGGTCGTCACGGGCGTGCCGGCCTCGATCACGCTGCACGTGGACCGCGGCACCAACTGGATCCTCCAGGGCGGCAGGTGGGCGCCGATCCCGGCGGCGAACTTCCAGGAGCTGGTCGTGGCCGTGCAGGGCCTCGGCGAGACCCGCGACCATCGCGACTCCGTCAACAGCGGCGGCACCTACCCGTTCACCTTCCTCAGCCCCGGCTCGTACCAGGTCACCGGCACCGGCAACACCACGGACGGCCGGACCTACACGGCCAACCCGATGACCGCGACCGCCGTGGCCCCGCCGCCGCCCTCGTTCACCTGGAACACCCCGGCGGACGGCACGGCGGTCGGCGTCGGCCCCAACGGCGGGTCGCTGACGGTCGACCTCACCACCCCGTCCGGGCTGGCCTACCCGCTGACCGTGCAGGTCGGGCTGGACGGCACGACCACCTCCGACCAGGACACCGGCACGCACTTCACCAAGTCCCGGACGCTGGCGCAGACCCCGCTCGGCCCGCGCCCGATCACGGTGACGGTCGTGGACGCGCAGGGCCGCTCGACCAGCCAGAGCCGCTCGGTCGTCGCGCAGGACTCCGCGCCGCCGGCCGTGTCGATCAACCCGTTCACGAACCCCCTGGTGGTGAGCCAGCTCCCGGCGGTCCTGTCGCTGAGCGGCACGACCTCCGGCGCCGCGTCCGGCATCGCGTCGGTCGGCTACTCGGTGCCCGCGCTGAACATCTCCGGCCAGGCGACCAACACCGGCCCGAACGGCGACTGGTCCACCTGGACGGCGTCCATCCCCTTCAGCACCACCGGGGACGGCATCGCGTTCAGCATCACCGCGACCGACGTGCGCGGCGGCACGGGTTCGGCCACCTCGCAGATCACCATCCAGTTCTGACCCGGACGGAGCGAACGTGACGTCATTCCGGGACCGGGCGCTGCTGCGGCTCGCCGATCCGGCGACGCTGCGCGGCCTGCTGCTGCCCGCCGCCGACCCGGGACGGGCCGCGCTGCGGACCGTCCTGTCCACCGCGTTCGACCTGGCGGCCGTCCGGATCGACCAGGTGACCGACGTGGCCGTGGACGAGCTGGAGCCGCAGCGCCCGCTGTTCCCCGCCGCCCGGATCACCGGGAACTGGAGCCAGACCGTCCCCGGCTACAGCCGCACCGAGCTCGACGTGACCGAGGCGCGCCCCGCCGCGCCGGTCTGGATCGACATGCTGGCGCGGCTGCGCGTGACGGTCGTGGTCGACATCGACCCGGCCGGGGCCGAGTCGGTGGTCACCGCGCCCGTCGAGCCCACCAGCCTGGACGACTTCCGCACCCGGTTCCCGTTCCTGGACCTCGACGCCTTCATGCGCGAGCACGGCATCACCACGCTCGCCGAGCTGCGCGAGCGGTTCGACCTGCTCGTCACCACCATCCAGCTGAAGGCCGCGGCGCCGTTCGACCCGAAGGACCCGGCCAACGTCCGGACCCTTTCGGTGCCGCTGGCGGTGCTGGCGGTCGACCCGTTCGACCTGGCGGCCGGGCTGCGCGCGGCGCGGCTGGTGCGGGAGACCGCCCGGACGCTGCCAGGCGCCGGCCCCGCGACGATCCCGGCCGAGACCGCCTCGCCGTACGCGCTCGCCGCCGTCCTGGCCCAGTCCGGGCTGGCCGGAGGCGGGCCGTCCGCCGCGGACGTCCAGCGGCTCTACGCCTCCGCCGGCGTGGCCGCTCTGTTCCTCGACGACACCGCCTGACCCGCACCGCCTGAACGAACGAACCAACCGACACGAACGACCAGCCAATCCCCACCGAGAGAGGGAGAGGGGACGATGACCGTCCGCTACATCCGGGTGAACCCGCAGGTGAACCTGTCCGCGCCGGCCGTGCGCGCCTTCGGGAACATCGCCGTGGCCGGCAAGCTCAGCCCGCCCGCCACCCCGCCGTCCGACCTGCTGCAGGTCAACACGCCGGTCGACTTCACCGACCCGGCCGAGGCCCGCCGCCGCGCGCCCGGCGACCTCGGCGAGGCGATCGCGCTCGCGCTGGGCCAGTCGCCCGGCCCGTCCCTGGTCACCGGCGTGCGGGTGAACGAGACCACGCCCGACTTCAAGGCCGCCCTCGACGTGATCGCCGGGCTGGACGCGCAGATCGTCCTGCTGGCCAACGTCCCCGCGACGGCCGCGAACATCGCGGTCGGCAACCCGTCCGCGACGCCGCCCACCCCGGACGGCGCGCTGGTGGCGCTCGCCAAGCACGTCGTGTCGGTCTCCGAGACCGGCGGCGACGGCCGGCAGCGCATCGGCGTGGCGATGCTGCCCAAGGACTCCGCCGATCCGACCCCGGTCGCCGGGCTCCTGGCGACCGACCGCATGGTCTACATCGCCCACCGCAGCACCCAGGACGCGGCCGCCGCCGTCGCCGGGACGATCGCCGGGTACGAGCCGCAGGTGTCGCTGCTGCTCAAGCAGGTGAACATCACCAGCGCGGCGTTCACCCAGGCGCAGATCGAGGCGCTGAACGGCTCGGAGAACAACGACTCGGGCCCGGCCGCCAAGAACGGCGTGAACTGGCTGACCAGCCCGGCGCTGATCCCCGGCGGCGCGATCTACATGGGCGAGGGCTACACCGGCAACCCCGGCGGCATCCCCTACATCGACGCGCGGCGCTTCGTCGACAGCCTGTCCTTCCAGCTCAACGCGCAGCTGATCAAGTCGATCGGGAACGTGCGGATCAGCCGGACCGGGCTGCGGTCGGTGGTCGCGCAGATCGAGGCGATCCTCACCCCGCAGGTCCAGGCGGACGTGCTGACCGACTTCGACGTGTCGGTGCCGCTGCTGGCGCTGCTGGACAAGGACCCCGCGACGCTCACCGCCGCCGAGGCGCAGCGCCTGCACAACGCCGAGACCCAGCGGCTCGTCCAGGTCCAGATCGCCGTCCACTACGCCGGGGCCGTGCACCGGATCACCGCCAACCTGAAGATCAGCTAGGAGAGCACCGATGTCGGACTGGAACACCCGGCTGGAGGTCAAGCTCGGCGACAGGACCATCACGCCGATCTCCAGCTTCACCCCCACCTTCAACGTGCCGCACACCGTGCTGCACAGCCTTGAGGCGGACAACGTCGGATTCGTCCGGCAGCCGTTCACCTTCACCTTCACCATGACGGTGCCCGCCGTCGGGACGGCCGTGGCCGACCTGACGCAGCTGGCCACCGCGGGCGGCGAGTTCGCGGTCGTGGTGGCGGAGAAGAAGGGCACCGACTGGGCGTTCGGCTCGCTGAAGTTCGCGCGCTGCGTCGTCACCTCGGCCAACCCCAGCAACGTGGTCGTGGACGGCGTCCCGCAGGCCAGCTTCAACTGCGCCGCGCTGGACGTCGGCGTCGAGGCGTAGGCCGTGTCGGACACCGGCAGGTGGGCCGGCCCCGCAGCGGACGACGAGTACCGGGGAACCGGTCCGGGCGACGAGCACCGGGCCGACGCCGGGCCGGTCATCGACTTCCACTTCCCGGTCGAGGTGCACACCGTCGGGACGCTGCCGCCCGAGGAGCGGGAGCGGCTGGCGCGGACGCACCTGGACCGGCTCGGGGAGGAGCTGGCCGCCCGGCTGTGAACCGGGCCCGCGAGGCCCGCCGGGACGGAGCACGGAAGAGAGCAGAGAGGACGAGAGGGACATGGCGGTCGGGACGAACGTTCCGGTCCTGGTGGGGCCGGTGCCGCTGCTGTTCGTGCAGAGCATGACGGTGACCGAGGGCTACGAGGTCGAGCGGATCGCGGGCAGCCGGTTCGTGCAGGCGACCCAGCCCACCCGGAAGCGGATCGGGATCGAGGCGCTGCTCGCCGGGCCGGACCGGCTGGCGCTGAAGAAGGCGCTGGAGGCGCTGGCGCTGGCGAGCCGCAGGCTCGCCGACAGCGCCGCCCGGCGGCCCGCGGACGTGCCGGGCGCGCTGCTGGGCGGGATCTCGGTGGTGTCCGGGCTGACCGTGAGCCTGGAGATGCAGATCACCGAGCTGCACTTCACGCAGAGCGTGAACCGGCGGGACGCGCTGGACGTGTCGATCGCCCTGGAGGAGGTGCCGAGGGCGAGCCTGCTCGCCGCCCTCGGCGAGGTCGCCGACCTGGCCGTCGCCGCCGGGTCGGCGCTGCTCCCCGGGACCGTGCCGTCCAACCCGATCGCCCGTTCCGTGACGGGCCTGCTGTGAGAGGACGCGCCGTGAGAGGACGCGCCGTGAGAGCACGCGCCGTGAGAGGACGCGCCGTGAGAGGACGCGCCGCGGGCGCGCGCCGGCCGGTGCGCGCCGCGAGGAGGGAGGAGGGATCGTGACGGTCTTCCAACGGCTGCCGATCGACGCCGACGAGGGGTTCCCGCAGGCGTTCCGGCTGGTTTTCGCGGGCCGGGACTACCGGTTCCGGCTGTACGCCAACATCGCCGAGGAGGTGCTCGCCGCCGCGGACGGCCCGCTCGACCTGCCGTCCGACCGGGCGTTCCTGGTGCTGGCGGTGGACCGGGAGGAGATCGGCGGCACGGTGCCGATCCTGCGCCGCAAGCTCGTGCCCGGGATCGTGTACGCGGCGCACGAGCTGGTGCTGACGTTCGTCACGCTGCGGCTCGACCCGCGCAACCTCAACGCGGCGGGCGCGTTCGGCTCGTCCGTGGTGGGCGGGGTCGCGAGCGCGGACCCGGCCGGTGCGGGCGGGGCGGCGGCATGAGCTTCGTCCTCTGGTACAAGGTCGAGATCGCGGCGGCGGACGCGCCGGGCGGCGGGCCGCCGGGCCTTCCGCTGACGGTCTCCAACGACGCGCTGAGCGGCTCGCCGGTCGTGGACGCCGAGATCACGGTGTCCATGGCCGACGGCGCCCGGGCGGACGCGTTCGAGGTCAGCCTGGTCAGCCTGCCGTCCGAGGTGACCGCGCTGCTCCGCGACGCGCACGCCGCGCTGCCCCTCAACGCCACCGTCCACCTGGGGTTCTTCGGCGACCCGGCGATCCGGTCGGACGCCGCGCGGGTGCTGGTCGGGCGGATCATGTCGGTCACCTACTCCGTGGGCGCGGACGGGCTGTCCCGGACGGTGCTCGGCGGCCAGGAGGAGGGCGGCTACCTGCTGCGCTCCACCCCGGCCGAGCAGGTCCTCGAACCGGGCACGCCCGCGGTCGAGCTGGCCGCCGCGCTGGCGGTGGCGGCGGGCGTGACGCTCGCCGACGGCTCCACGCTGCCGGACGGCGGCGACGCCGGCCTCGCGGTCCGCGCCGGCTCCGCGCTGGACGCCCTCGGCGCTCTCGCCGAGCGCGCGGACACGGCGCTGGTGGTGCGGGACCGGCGCGTCCATCTCGGGGCCGCCGTGGGCTCGCCCACCGACCCCGCGCCGGTCGCGCTGGACCCCGACACCAACCTGGTGTCGCTGAGCAGCTCGACGGTCGAGGACACCGCCGCCCGCGTCTCGTTCCCGGCGGGTGACCTCGCACGGCCGCCCGTCCGGACGACCGTGGACGCGACCGTGCTCGGCCATCCGCGCTTTCGCGTCGGGCAGCTGGCCACCACGAACAACCTGTCCGGGGTGCCGTCCGGGCCGCTGCGGGTGACCCGCGCGGTGCACCGGTTCCTGCTGGACGGCGGGTACACCACCGAACTCCAGCTCGTCGCGTCCGGTCCGGGGGACCGCGTGCGCGTCGCGGACGGCGCGCTCGCGGTCGCCGACCGGCTGCGCGACGCGGTCGGCCGGGACCGCGACAACCACCCCGCCGTCGACGTCGGCCAGGTGACGTCCTACACCTCCGGCGTCGACGGCGGCCCTGCGGCCGCGCTGCACTACGGCCAGGTCTCGCAGGCGGGAGCGTCCGCCACCGGCGAGGTCGGCACGGCCGTCGAGCTGCGCGGCAAGCCGGTCGCCTCGGCGTTCGCCTTCGACCGCACCGGCCTGGTCACACCCGTCTACCCCGGCATGCGGGCGCTGCTCGCGCACAACCGGGGCGAGGTCGATGACGCGGTGGTCGCCGGGTTCGTCTGGGCGGACGGGCAACGGCGCCCGCCGTCCCAACCCGGCGACCACTGGCTCGCACTCCCCACCGGACTGGACGAGGACGGCCTGCCCGTAGGCAAAGGCGTCAACGACCTCACCGACGCGTCCGGACACCGCGTCGTGCAGGCCGCCGGGCTGCGCCTCGCGGTCGGCGCGGACGCCCTCCCCGAGGTCGGGGTCCGGCCCGACCCGCCCACCGACGACGCGCTCACCATCGCGCACCAGAGCGGAACGACGATCACCGTGGACTCGCAAGGAGCGATCACCATCAGTACCGACGACAAGCCCGTCACGCTCACCAACGGCTCGGTCAGCGTGACCCTCGACGGATCCTCGGTGGCGGTGTCGTGATGCCCGCCGTTCTCACCGAGTCCTCCGTGCTCCAGTGCGTCCACGGCGGCAAGGTCGTGGCGCAGCCGGGGAGCCGCAAGCTCAACGTGGACAAGGCGGCCGTTCTCGTCCGCGCCGACGTGCTCGCCGCTGTCGTGGCCGGTTGCCCCCTGACCCCGAAACCGTGCACCAAGGTCACCACCGTGACCGCCGGGCTCGCGACCCGGCTCCTCATCCTGAAGGAACCGGTAGTGCTCGCCACCGCGCAGGGCGCGACCGACCTCGGCACCTGGTCCGTGCTGGACGCGGGCCAGACGAAGCTGGTGGCGTCATGAGCGCCGCCACGGCCGCGTTCGGCCGCAGCCTGCTGCTCGACGACGGCGACCTGGTGTTCGCGGGCGGCGGCCTGCGCGAGGTCGAAGGGCTGCCGAACCTGGTGCAGGCGCTCACGGCGCGCGTGCTGACGCCGTTCGGCTCCGACCCGTTCAACACCGGGTACGGGCTGGACATCGCCGCCGCCTTCACCCTGCCGAACACCGTCAGCGGCGTGAAGCAGCTGGTGCAGCTCAACCTCGTCCGGACGCTCGGGGCCGACCCGCGCGTCCGCGACATCCGCCGGGTGGTCTTCGACGACGACCCGGACCTGACCGCCGCGGACCCCGCCCAGGCGGCCGCGGCCGGGCTGGCTCGCACGCGGCGCACGCTGACCGCGCGCGTGGACGTGGACACCGTGGCCGGCGATCCGCTGGCACTGACGCTGGATGTGGGGGTGTGACCGCCGTGACCGAATTCGGAGTGACCGAGGACGGTTTCGTACTCAAGCCGATCGACCGGATCCTGGCCGAGGCGTCCGACCGGGCGCGCGCGGTCTTCGCGGACGTGGACCTGACGTCCACCAGCCCGCTGCGCAAGATCCTGGAGGTGACCGCCGCCGAGGACGGCGAGCTGTGGAAGCGGATGGAGGACCTGTACTACGGCAACTTCGTCTCCACCGCGATCGGCGACGACCTGGACCTGCTCGGCGAGGACGTCGGGCTGCTGCGCCGCAACCTCGCCAGTACGGGGACCGTCCGGTTCACGCTGGCCGGCGCCGCGCCGGGGCGCACCTACACCGTGCCCGAGGGCGCGATCCTGGTGACCGCCGCGCCGGTGCGGGCGTTCGTCACGACCGCGCTCGTCGCGCTCGACGCCGCGCACACGACCGCGACGGTCGGCGCGGAAGCGGTCGTCCCGGGACCGGGCGGCGACGTGGCGGCCTCGGCGATCGTCGATGTCGATGCCGCGTACCGCGCGACGTTCCTGTCCGACTTCGGCGCGGCGAAGCTGACCGTGGCCAACCCCGCCGCGTTCTCCGGTGGGACGGGCGTCGAGGCCGACGACTCCTACCGTGCCCGTCTCGCCGGCCTCGCCCGCAACCTGTGGACGGTCGAGTCGGTCGCGCAGGCCGCGCTCAACGTGACCGGCGTGCTGGACGTGGTGGTGTCGGACCCGCGCGGCGGCGTGGACGTCTCGCAGAGCTTCTTCGGCACCTTCCTGTTCGACCAGCGCGCCTTCAGCTCCGACGCGCGGCGGATCGGCGAGCCGTACTTCTTCACCGTCCTGGTCGCGCACGACCCGCGCGCTCCCTGGCGCACCACGGGTGCCGTACCGGGCGTGTTCGAGCGGGTGACGGCCGCGGTGGACGCGGTCCGTCCCGTGGGTGTGCATGTGAACGTCGTGGAGGCCAAGCCGGTCTCGATCGGCGTGCGCGCGACCGTGGTCGTCGAGGCCGGGTCGGACGGCGCGGCGCTGCTGGCCTCGATCCGGCAGCGGCTCGCCGACGTGATCTCCACCCAGCGGCTCGGCGGGGACGTGCTGTATTCCCAGGTCGTCCGGGTGTTCGTGGAGCAGCCCGGGGTGGTGGACGTGCGCGGGCTGCACCTGCGGCGGCTGCCCCCGGCGTTCGGCGCGATCGCCCTGGGCGGCGTCCCGGCGCAGAGCGCGGTCGTCGAGGCCGCGGTGGGCGAGAACCTGCGGATCGGCCCGGACGAGCTGGCGGTGTTCGCCGCGGGCGGCGACGCCCTGGACATCGCTCCGGTGACGTCATGAGCGGGCCGCTGACCGCCGCGTCCCGGATGGGCGCCCGGCTGACCGTCCCGTTCGGGCGCGGCGCCGACACCCTGGAGCTGGACGTGCGGCCCGGGACCGGGCCGACCAGGGCGGCGATCCCGCCGTACGGCTTCACCGAGCACTTCGCCCGGTTCGGCCGCGCGGCCGAACCCGCGTACGTGCTGACCGCGACGCGGCGGCTGTCGTCCGACACCATCGTCACCGTCTCGTTCACCCAGGCCAACGGCACTCCGGCGGCGGTGACGATGTCGTTCCCGGCAGGGACGCCGGCCGGGTTCTCGGCGGCCGTGCCCGTCCCGGTGTCGGACCAGATCCGGCTGACCGGGCTGCAGATGACGGCCGACCCTAACGGCACCGCCGACACGTTCTGGACGGTCACCGCGCTGCTCGGCACGACCGCCAAGCTGCTGTGGGTGATCGGCGGGGAGCGCGACCAGCTGACGCGGCACCTCGCCCGCGTCGTCGCGCAGCGCCACGTGTTCAGCGCGATCGGACGCAGCCTGGACCTCATCGGCTCCGATCTCGGCGTGCCGCGCTTCCCGCCGCTGCCCTACGGCTTCGACACGGGCACGGTCGCGCTCTACCACCTGGACGACACGACCGGCGCCGCGCAGGACGTGACCGGCGCCTACCCCGGACGGACCGGGCATCCCGGCACGCCCAAGGGCGCGGTGCTGCCCGGCGTCCCCGGACGCTACGGCACCGCCTTCGGGTTCGGCTCGGACGACGCGGCCGTGGAGGTCGCGACCGATCCGGCGTTCGACATCCCGGCGGGCGGCGGCGCGACGTTCGAGTGCTTCGTGCGGCCCGACGCGTCCTCGGGCGACGGGCAGATCCTGTCCAAGCATCCGGCGCCCGGCGGGACCGCCGCGGGCTGGGCGCTGTCGGTTGGCGACTTCGGCCGCGGCGTGCCCCGCAACGTGCGGCTGACGGTGTCGGACGGGACGCGCCCGCCGGTCACGCTGTTCGCCGACACCGGCCTGCGCACCGACGAGTTCACCCACGTCGCGGGCGTCGTGGACGGGCCGGCCGGCACGCTCACGCTGTTCCTGGACGGCGTGCCGCGCGCCACCGCCCCGACCGGCGCGCTCGGCCTCGTCCACTCCACCGTGCCGCTGCGGATCGGGCCGGGCGGCAGCGCCTTCCGGGGCGCGATCGACGAGGTCCGGATCTCGTCGGTCGCGCGGGCCGACTTCGCGCCGGTACTCGGCGAGGCCGACGACCACTACCGGCGGCGGCTGCGGGTGTTCCGGCGCTGGGAGCTGCCCACCCCGGCCAACCTGACCTCGATGCTGAACGAGCTGGTCGGCACGGTCGGCGGGCTGGCCGACCCGCTGGTCGTCCAGGACGCCAACGCGCCGCTCGTGCGCGGGACGCGGCTGGTGCGGGTGCGTCCGGTGGCGGTCGCGACCGGCGACTCGATCGACGCGTCCGGGCGGCGCGGGGCCGCCGAGGCGGGGACGGTCGGGACCGCCGCCGACGAGGAGGCCTTCGACCCGGCGTTCCTGCTGCGCTACGACCGTGCGGACGTGGACTTCACCGCGCCGCCGCCGCGCGTGCCGAACCCGGGCGAGCCGCTGCCCGATCCGCACCTGGTGCAGGTCGGGCTGGCCGATCCGCTG
Organism: Actinomadura rupiterrae; assembly: GCF_024172125.1. Lineage (GTDB taxonomy): Bacteria > Actinomycetota > Actinomycetes > Streptosporangiales > Streptosporangiaceae > Spirillospora > Spirillospora rupiterrae. The sequence goes on along the minus strand of NZ_JAMZEA010000010.1, from coordinate 205,665 downwards.
GACCGGCTGGTGGCCCTCGCCGCCGCCGAGCCCGGACCGTCCGGGCGGCTGCGGATCGGGACGGCCTTCGACCCGCGCGCGAGCGACCTGCGCGCGACCGGCCGGGCCGTGCTGCTCGGCCACTCGACGGTCCCTGCCGGACGTCTGGCGGCGCTCGCCCATCGCGCCGGATTCGCCTTCGTGTCGGTCCGGACGGCCGCCCAGCCCGATGGGACGCAGGTCTACGCCGCCGCCGCGCTCGGCGACTACTTCGCCGTGACGTTGTCACCCGTCCCGGCCGGGCCGACCGACCTGGACGTGGGCAACTCGGCGACGCTCTCGCTGCGTCCGCCGCCTCCGCCCGGGGCGAAGCTGAACTGGCTGACCGTCCCGGCGGGGCGAGGTGCGGGTGTGCTGAGCACGACCGGCGCGGTCGGGAGCCCCGCATCGGTCACCAGCCTCCAGGCCACCGCGCCCGGTGCGCTGGCGGTCAAGGCGGAGGTGGCGTTCCAGGAGCACACGCTGTCGGCGAGCCGCATCCTGCGCCTCGGCGCGGCCGACGTCCCGGACGGGCAGTCGGTCGCGGGCGACGGGACGCTCGGCGCGCCGACCGCCGTGGTCAGCGATCCGTTCGAGTTCTTCGACGCCCGGTTCCTCGTCCAGCACAACGACGCGCGGATCGACTACGGCACCGATCCGAACAACCACCTCGTCCAGCCGGCGGTCGGGCAGCTGCTCGACGCGCTGCTGGACGAGCTGGCCCGCCGCTCGGTGACAGGGAAGCTCACCGTGACCTCGGCGTTCAACGCGACCGGCGACGAGTTCGCGGCGCACGGCCGCAAGGTCGGGCTGCGGCACTCGGTGCTGGCCCCCGGCACGCTCGCGGCCCTCGCGCACAACGTCGGGTTCGGGCACGTCGCCCGGACCGGCGCGGACGTGACCGTCCGGCAAGGGCCGGGCGAGCTGGTCGTCGCGCACGGACCGTCCGGCGCGGACGGCGGCCTGGTGCTGGAGGTGGACGAGGGCGCGACGCTGAACCTGTCGGTCACGCCCGTCCTGACCAGTACCGACCCGCCCGCCACCGGGCAGGTCCGGCTCGGCTGGGCGTCCAGCGCGGTCGGAGCGGACGGCGACGGACCGGCGCGCACCACGCTCGGCAACCCGACGCAGCCCGCGACGACCCTGCAGGGCGACGCGGCGGGCCTGGCCTGGGTGCAGGCGACCTACCTGCTCGGCGACCTGCCCGCGCCGTTCACCTTCCGGGTCGGGCTGCGGCCCGAGCTGGACAACCCGAACACGGTGCTGTCCAAGGACCAGTACGACCTGGTCCTCAACATCCTCAACGCCCTGCACCCGATCGGCGTCGAGGTCAACACCCAGATCATCCGGGACCACACGGTCGAGGTGCGGGGCGACCTGGCCGCCGCCAACCCCGCCTTCACCTTCCCCAAGTTCCGCGTGCGCAGCCCGCTGCCGCCGCGGCGGACCGCGCAGCGAAGGAGCGCCTCCGATGGCTAGTTTCAGCTACGTCCCCAAGTTCCACCACCTGCACTGGGTCGAGTTCCGCGACCTGGTCGCCGCGGACGGGTCCAACGGGTTCAACATCCGGTTCGACACGATCGAGAGCGACCTCAAGGCCGTCGGGACCGTGGTCGGGCAGATCAGCTCGTCGTTCGACCAGCTCGTCCCGCCGGTCCCGGTCGGCACGGCGACCGCGCTGCTGACGGTCACGCCTGCGTTGCTGCAGGTCGGCGCGGCGGCGGCGTGGTCGTTCCAGCTGTCCGGCGCCGCGGTCGCGCCGACCACCGGCGGGCCGCTCGGCGTGGTCTCGCTGCCGGTGCCGGACAAGGTGCGGCTGACCTCGATCCGGGTGCGCGGCAAGGGCACCCCGCCCGCGAACGTGAACACCTCGGTGGTTCTGAACCAGGTCGCCCTCGCGGACGGCGCGCCCCTCGCGCTCGCCGCGTTCGCCATCCCGAAGGACGCCGCGTTCGGCGCGGTCGTGCCGATCCCCGCCTCGCCCGCGACCGTCGTGGACCTGGCGAACTTCCGGTACACGGTCTCGATCGGCAGCGGGCCGGCCACCGGCGACCCGGTGACCGTGACGTCCATCCAGCTCGGCTACACCGCGCCCTGACGGGGGCCCGCCCATGCCCGTCCGCGTGCATGTCCCGGTCACCGTGCGGGTGACCGGGGAGCTGTCCGCCGAGCGGCGCGACCTGCTGCGCCGCGCCGTCACCCGCATCGTCGCCGCGCGCCTCGCCGCCGCCGAGCGGACGCTCGCCGAGCGCGGCCACGGCGCCCACGAGGTGCTGTGGCCGCCGTCCGGCGACGACCGGTCCGGTGGCGACCGGTTTGGCGACGAGCTGTCCCCGCCGGAATCCGAAACCCGATCCTGACCTGGACCTCTGAGGAGTACCGCGATGGCGAAGCGGCGCTACCACCTTCCGGACAAGCCCCGGAACGCCGCGGACGGCGTGCCCCGGCCGGTCGCCAAGGCCGTCGTGGACGGCGTCGCGCACGGGGTCGACCGGGCGCGTCCGGCCTCCGCGGCCCCGGCGGCGCGGGCCGTCCCGCAGCGGCCCGCGCCCGCGCGCGCTCCGGCGCCTCCGGTCGCGCCGCCGCCTCCGGAGCGGCCGAAGGCGTTCGAGGTCGCCGACGACCTGGCCGAGCACCCCGACATCGAGGAGATCCAGCGCTCCCCCGAGATGGCCCGCTACCTGGGGCTGCGCGACCTGTTCCGGCGCCGCTTCCCCAAGAACCGGCTGCTGCCGTTCATCGTGGTCACGCCGTCCGACCAGCTGCTCGACCTGCTGGAGGTGTTCCGCGAGCTCCAGGGCCTCACGGCGGTCGACTGGGAGGTGCTGGAAGCCGGGCTGAGCCCCGCCGTCGACCTGCCGACCGACTGGCGCCGGGCGCGCGTCCACCTCGACGAGTTCCTGCATGACCCGAAACGCGCCCAGCGCGCCCGGGAGGTCGCCGTCCGCGAGCGGGCCCTCGCGGACGCGCACGCCAAGCTCGCCGCCGGCTCGGACGAGGCGCTCGTGCACCGGCTGGACGGCCTCGGCCCGCTCTACGACAAGATCCGCTTCTTCGAGCGGCTCCCGGACGGCACCGGAGCCAAGGAGTTCCGCGAGGAGATCGCCGAGAACAAGCGGCGGGTGGGCGCCGAACTGCTCCGCGACCTGAACGCGGCGGGCTTCGCCGACATCGCCGCGTTCGACGCCGCCGTCCGCGCGATGCGCCGGGTCGTCCGGGACCACGGGGTCGAGGTCACCCTCACCACGCTCAAGAGCAGCGAGGGCGTGCTGCGCGCCGACCTGCAGCGCTACCGGGAGGTGGGCGTGCTGGACCGGCTCGTCCGCGACCTGGCGGCGCTGACCCGGCCGCCCGGGCCGTCGGAGGAGCGGACGCGCGCGCTCCTGGCCGACCACCCGCTGCTCATGGACTCCCCCGTGCTCGAAGCCGTGCTCGCCGTGCACGTCCCGGACCTGCTCGGCGACGTCCTGCGGCAGTGGACGCAGACCCGGCTCGCCAACATCGACGAGACGCGGGCGCGGCTGCGCGAAGGACCCGAGTTCGTCTTCGACCTGGTCCACGTCCACGCCGAGGCGCTCGCCCGCTTCGGCCTGGACGGCACGTCCGTCCAGGCACGGCTCATCGCGGACAACCGGGCGGTTCCGAACCGGTCGGTCTGGCCCTGGCTGCACGTGGCGCTGCTCGTGCTGAGCTTCGCCGCCGGGCCGCTCGCGGGCATCGTCGCCGGGGCGCGGCTCATCCTCGCCCTCCAGGCGGTCGGCTACCTGTCCGGGGCGGCACTGACCGTCAAGACCGTCTACGACTCGTGGGACCGCAGCGCCGACGAGCAGGCGCAGCGGGTCGCGGCCAACACCGGCACGCCATTGACGGTCGAACCCGTCCCGTCCGGGCAGTGGCGCGAGCTGATCGGGCTGCTCATCTCCCTCAGCGGGCTGCTCCGCGGCGCCGGCAAGTCCCTGCTGCCTAAGCCGAAGCTGGCCGCAAAGGCGGTCCAAGCCCTGCAGAAGGGCACGCAGGCCCTCGGCGGGAACGCGGCGACGGCGCTGGCGTTCCGTCCGGGCACGCAGTTCATCGAGGCCGGCCAGGGCGTGACGTTCCTCCATCCCGACTTCCCCGACCAGGTCTTCCACCTCAACGCCGACGGGCTCACCCGGTACGGGATCGTCAACGGCGCGCCCGCCGCCACCGGACGGTGGACTTGGGCGGAGCTGGAGAGGTCCGGGACGCCGATCGTGCCCGTCGCGCAGGCCGGAGTGCCGCGTCTGCCCCGTCCGGCCGTCCCCGCGCCTGCGCCTGTGCCGCCACCGGCCCCCTTGCCGCCGCCACCGCCACCGGCCGAACCGCCCGTGGCTCCCGCGCCGAAGGTGCCGAAGGCGCCGGGGTCGCTGGGCGCGGCGGCCCGGCTGTCCCCGCGGACCTTCGCGGCCGAGGCCCGGCTGCGCGCCAAGATCGCGGACCTTCGGGACCGGCTCGCCGAGGCCCGCCGCGCGATCGACCGGCTCGCCCCCCGCGGCGTCCCGGAGCCCGGCGGGGCCAAGGGCCTGCTGCTCCGGCAGGCGGACGAGCTGGCCGCGCGGCTCGACCGCTCCGACCGCATCCTGACCTCCGGCCTGGTCGGGTTCCAGAAGGGGTTCACGCACGAGGGGGGCGAGGAGGCGATCCGCGAGGCCGTGGCGTTCCTCGAACCGCGCCTGTTCGCCGCCGAGAACGCCGTCACGCGGCTGGCCCTGCGCGGCGCGCCGGTGCCGCTGCCGACCGCCGCGCAGCAGTTGGTGATCGACGGCTACCTCGCGAAGTTCACGCTGCTGCGCGAGCAGGTCGCCAAGGTCGCGGCGGGCGACGCGGCCGCCGCCGCGGCCCGGGACGCGCTGAACAAGGAGCTGCTCGCGATCGAGCAGGCCGCGGCCCGGACCGCGCACGAGGACTTCCTGCTCGACCACCTCAAGCGGCTCGCCAAGGACCGGCGCGCCCTGCTCGCCCAGGGCCTCAACGCCACCGGGACCGGCGCGCGCGGCGCCGACGACGCCGCGCGCGAGCTGCTCGGCCGGATCTCCGGCAGCACCTACTCCGACCTGCGGCGCGCGCTGGGCGAACCGAAGTTCTCCTTCGGCAAGAGGGTCCGGACGTCCGTCAAGGGCGAGGGGGCGGGCGGGGCCGGGAACGTGCGCGCCCAGCCGTTCGAGGGGGCCACGGCCACCTGGAAGCTGGACGACGACTCGGTGATCCGGCTCGACGTCCCGACCACCGACGCGCGCCCGTTCGCCGTCAACTCCCAGCCGCACGCGGCCCGAATCAGCAAGGACGGGGCCCTCCACTACGACGACCACGGGATCGTCGTCCCGGCCGACTCGGGGCCCGCGCACCTACCGGTGACGCTCGACCAGAAGTTCCGCGACGATTTCCGCGCGGCGCTGTCCAAGGACAGCGCGCAGTGACGCCGCGTGCACCGCTGAACCGCCGACCGGGCGCATCCGTGACCCTCACGAACCGCCGATCGGGCGGTTCGCGAAGCGGAACGACTGGCGGACGCGGGGGTTTGGCCGGTGACCATCACTTCATGGGGACCAGAGCGGTGCGCGCCGCTCGATGACGACCAGGGCGAGGCAGGCGAGGACGCCGCCGACGTGGCCGGGTTGCTGCGCGCAGGCGAGCGCGCCCTGCTCGACGACGGCGACCTCGGCGCGAGCCGCGCGAACTTCGCCGCCGCCTACCGAGCCGCCGACCTCGCCCTAGGTCGCGACGACGCGTCCGAGGGCGGGTCGGACGCGTTGGGGCGCGGGACGGCGGGGGCTGAGGCGTTGGGGAGGGCGGCGCTCGGGCTCGGGGGGCTGTGGGCGCACGAGCGGCGCGGGGCGGCCGAGTCGGCGCTGGTCCGGGTCCGGCAGCGGGACGCGCTGCGGCGGCTCGACCCGCGCTCGCCGATGGCGCTGCGGCTGCGGATCCGGCTGGCCGGCGAGGAGGACTACCGGTCCGGCGGCCACGCGGCGATCCTGGACCTGGTCGGCGAGGCGCGCCGCGCGTCCGACCCGGTGGCGCTCGCCGAGGCGCTGCACCTGGCGCACCTGTGCGCGCTCGGCCCCGACGACGGGCCGCTCCGGCACCGGCTGGCGCAGGAGCTGACCGACCAGGCGGCCGGCACCGGACGGCGGTTCGACCTGCTGCTCGGGCTGCTGTGGCAGACCGTGGACCTGTTCCTGGCGGGCCACCCGCACGCCTACCGGCGGCTCGCCGAGCTGCGCGCCGCGATCGGCGGGGGCCACCTGGCGTTCGGGTACGCGGTGAGCGCGATGGAGGTCATGCTCGCCGTCCGGACGGGACGCCTGGACCGGGCCGAAGCGCTGTCCAAGGAGTCCGCGCGGCTCGGCGCGGCGGCGGGCGACGTCAACACCGTCGGGTGGCGGGCCGGGCAGCTCGGCGTCGTCCGCTGGTACCAGGGCCGTTCGGCCGAGCTGGTCGGCGGGCTGTCGGAGCTGATCGACTCGGCCGCGCTGAGCCTGATCGACAACGCCCCCGTCGCGGGCCTGGCGCTCGCCGCCGCGACCGCCGGGGACACCCGGCTCGCGACCGGCACCCTGGCCCGGCTGTGCGGGCGCGACCTCGGCGACCTGCCCCGGTCGAGCAGCTGGCTGATGGCGCTGTACTGCGTGGTCGAGACCGCGCATCTGCTCGGCGACCGGGAGACCGCCGCCCGCGTCTACGAGCTGCTCTCGCCCTACGCGCATCTCCCGGTGGTGGCCAGCCGCGGCGCGATCTGCCTGGGGACGGTGCAGCACAGCCTCGGCGTCGCGGCGCTGACACTGGACGACGCCGACGGGGCCGTCCGGCATCTGCGCGAGGCGGTGCGCGGCAACCTCGCGCTCGGCCACTGGCCCGCCACCGTCCTGTCGCGGTGGCGGCTCGGGCAGGCGCTCGCCCGCCGGGACGGCCCGGACGCCGAGCCCGCAGCGCGCGAGCTGGCGCTGGCCGAGTCCGAGGCGGCGCAACTCGGCATGAAGCTGCCGCCGATGGAGCGGACCGCGACCGCGCCGCGCCGGGAGCGGCGGTCCGGCCCGGCACGGTGCGAGCGGCACGGGCGGCTGTGGCGGGTCGTGTCGGGCGGGCGCGAGGCGGTGGTCGAGGACGGCGTGGGCCTGCGCTACCTGGCGATCCTGCTCGCCAACCCGAACGCGGACATCCCGGCGGTGGAGCTGGCCGCGAGCGCGGCGATCACCCCGGCGACGTCCGGCGAGGGCCTCCAGGCGCGCGAGTCCGCGCGGCATGGCGAGTCGGTGCAGCCCGTCCTGGACGAGCGGGCCAAGCGGGAGTACAAGCGGCGCCTGGCCGACCTCCAGGACGCCATCGACGCGGCCGAGGACGCCGGTGACGCCTCCCGCGCGGCCGCCGCGACCGCCGAGCGGGACTGGCTGGTCTCCGAGCTGGCCGCCTCCGCCGGGCTCGCCGGGCGGACGCGCCGGTTCGCCGACGCCGACGAGCGCGCGCGGGTGTCGGTCGGCAAGGCGATCAGGCGGGCGCTGGACCGGATCTCGGCCGCCGACGCCGTCCTCGGCGCGGAGCTGGGCACCGCGATCCACACCGGCCGCCGCTGCTGCTACCGGCCCACCTGAGCCGCCCGGGCGGTCAGTGCGCGTTCTCGGTGGGCCGGAAATCGGCCGGGACAACCCGGTACCCGACGTATCCGGACGCGAGCAGCAGGATAGCGGCGGCGAGGAACGCCACGCCGAGGGCGTGCGTGAACGACGCCGACGCCGCCGACATGATCCGGTCGCCGTGGTCGCCGCCGCGCTGGGCGGCGACCACGGCGGCCTCGCCGATCGAGTCGCGCACCCGCGCCGCCTGGTCGCCGGGCAGGCCGAGGCGCGGCACGTCGCCGCGGTACAGGACGGCGGCGAGGCTGCCGATCGCGGCGACGCCCATCGCGCCGCCCAGCTCGTAGGAGATCTCCTCCACGGCCGCCGCGCCGCCCGCCTCCTCCTGCGGCGAGGACGACAGCAGCGCCACCGACGCGGCGGTGGCGGCGATGCCGAAGCCGGTGCCCAGGCACAGCAGCGCGACGGCGATCTCGGCGTAGGCGAGCCGTCCGGCCACGTCGGCGATCCACGGCACCGCCATGCCGACCGCCGCGACCGCCATCCCGGCGCCGAGGACGACGCGGACGCCGAACCGCTCCATCAGCCGGGGCGTGAACAGCGGCGCGACGACCAGCGCGGCCGGGGCGGGCAGCAGCCGCAGCCCGGCGGCGAACGGCCCCAGCCCCTTCGCGTACTGGAACCACTGGGTGATCAGGAACAGCACCGCGCCGAGCGCCATCATGCCCAGGAAGATCGACACCGCGGACACGCTGAACACCCGGTTGGCGAACATCCGCACCTGCAGCAGCGGGTTGGCGATCCGCAGCTCGCGCCGGACGAACAGGGTCAGCGTGACCGCCGCGACCACCAGCAGCACCAGCCCGGCCCGGACGTCGTGCCCGCCGACCAGCTTGATGCCGCCGGCGAGCGAGACCATCCCGACCACCGACAGCGCCACACCCCACCAGTCCCAGCGGCCCTCGCGCGGATGGGACGACTCGGGCACCAGCCACAGCGCGAGCACCACGCACACCACCGCGACCGGCACGTTCAGCAGGAACGCCGACTCCCAGCCCTGCGCCTGCACCACCAGCCCGCCGACCAGCGGCCCGAGCGCCATGCCCGCGCCGATCACCGCCGTCCACACGCTGTAGGCGACGGCGCGCTCGCGCGGGTCGGTGAACACCACCCGCAGGATCGAGATCGTGGACGGCATGATCGCCGCGCCGCCGACACCGAGCAGCGCGCGGGCCGCGATCACCACCCACGGCGCGGTCGCGACGACCGCGAGCAGCGAGGCGGCGGCGAACACCACGAAGCCGAAGACCAGCACCCGGCGGCGTCCCCAGCGGTCGCCGAGCGCCCCGGCGGTGATGAGCAGCCCGGACAGCACCAGCGCGTACGCGTCGATGATCCACAGCTGCTCGACCGAGGTCGGGCGCAGGTCCGCCACCAGCGACGGGAACGCCACGTTGAGGATGGTGGCGTCCATCGCGATGATCAGCAGGCTGCCGGACAGCACCGCCAGGACCGCCCAGCGGCGCCGCTGCGGGGTCACTCCAGGTATCCCGGCCCGGGGTAGCCCGGGCCGGACCGGGGCGGCGCGACCGCGGCCGAGGCCACCGCGCAGAGCAGGCTCACGATGCACACGCCGGTGACGAGGTTGATCCCGGCGGTCGCGAGCGCGGAGTCCATCGGGTCGGTGATGGTCAGCGGCAGCAGCACCGCCGCGGCGGTCGCCAGGCTGCCGATCCAGCCGAAGAACGCGACCGGCTTCGGCACCGCCACCAGCAGCAGGTGCAGCAGCGCCGTGGCCGCGAGCGCCGCCACGGCCGCCATCAGCGCGTAGCTGGTCGTGGACGAGTCGCCGTAGGTGCCGCGCCCGCTCGGCGCGAGCACCGCGATGTCCAGCACGCCGCGCACCAGCAGCACCCCGACCACGACCACGAGCGCCGCCACGACCGCGGTCGCGATGCCTCCGGCCCAGAGCCGTCCGGCGCGCACCCGCGGCCGGGACGCGGACGCGTCCGACCGCGGCGCGGGCCTGTACATCGAGTCCGACACGTCCCGTCCCCTCCCTCGCCGCCCGTCACTGCACCCGTAGCCGCAACCCCTGAGAGGGAAGCCCAAAGCCGGTCCCAGGTTGGGCAAAAGGTGGCGGTCCGTCCGCGAGGTCGGTGAGGGCGGCGTCAGGACGCGCCGGTGAGGGCCTGCGCGATGACCATCCCGATCCAGGCCGCGCCGAGGCCCGCGCCGAGCGACGCCACGACGTTCAGCACCGCGTAGGGACGGGCGCCGGTCTCGGCCAGCCGCAGCGTCTCGTAGCCGAACGTCGAGTAGGTGGTGAGCGCGCCGCAGAAGCCCGTCCCGGCGAGGGCCATCACGCCGCTCCCGCCGGAGTGGGCGGCGAGGAAGCCGAGCAGCAGGCACCCGGCGACGTTCACGGTGAAGGTGCCCCACGGGAACACCGAGTCGTGCCGGGACTGGACGGCGCGGTCGGTCAGGTAGCGCAGCGGCGCGCCGACGGCCGCGCCGAGCGCGACGAGGAGCAGCGTCATCGGGCGCCGCCTTCGGCCGCGCCGACCTTGCTCCGAGCGTCGGGGCCGGGCCTGGGCGGCGTCCGGACGCCGGCGATCGCCCGGGTGAGGCGGACGCCGGTCCACACGGCGGCGAGGGCCGCCACCAGGGTCGCGGCGAGGTAGGCCAGCGCGGTGCCGGACGAGCCGTCCTCGACCGACTTCTGCACCTCCACCAGCGCGGTGGAGAAGGTGGTGAAGCCGCCGAGCACGCCGACGCCGAGGAAGGGCCGCAGCAGCGGGTGCGGCCGCAGCACCTGGGTGATCATGACCATCAGCACGCCGATCAGCAGGCAGCCGGAGACGTTGATTCCGAAGGTGGCCCAGTCGAACGCGCCGGGGTCGTGCGGGAAGGCGGCGCCGAGGCCGTAGCGGGCGAGCGCGCCGATCATCCCGCCCGCCGAGATCGCGCCGAGCGTCGTCCAGGGGGCGCGGGCCAGCTCGCGGCGCTGCTCGGGGACGCGCAGCTCCACGTCGGAGTCGACGGGCAGCCGGGTTCCGGGATCAGCGGGCAGCCGGGGGTCGTGCATCGGTTCCTCCTACCAGGGCATGGCGAACTACGCTGGCAGGGACCGTTGGCAAGGAGTCGCGGTTGCCCCGCGTCCGCCGGAGCGGACCTCGGGGGCGGCGGGCCCCACCGCCGCGGCCTCGTTCCCACGAGAACCACCGACCAGTCTAGCCAATCCCGCCCCGCCGGGCTGCGACGTGCATCACACGCGGCGCGTCCGCGCGGGAAGACGGCCGGAGGGGCTCGGCCCGGCCATGGCCGGTCCGAGCCCACGTGTCGGGTCGTTAGTGCGGGCCGGGATGCGGGGTGAGGCTCGTCGCCTGGAGGTAGTCGGTGAGGGCCTGGTCCTCGCCGGGCGGTGTCGGCAGCAGCGAGGTGGCCCGGCGCAGGACGACGGTTCCGGCCAGGGCGAGGGCGCCAAAGGCGGCGATGGCGACCAGGACGACGCCGACGGACGAGGTGCCGGTCGAGCAGGTCTTGCTACGGCCCATGTTCGGTTTGCCCAGATTCAGCTGCGGTTTGTAGTCGTAGCTGACGTCGCAGGCCGACGCCTGCTGCGGCGCTAGCGGCAGGACCAGGCAGGCTGCCAAAGCGGCTAGCACGACAAGGCGGGCGGGCCTCACGAGCCGGTTCATGACGGCACCGCCGTCCGGTTGGGGCCGCTCGCCTTCAGGCGCATGACCTTGGCGCGCAACGGTTCACCTTCCTGCGGGTCGGACGAGGCCAGGTCGTACTGAGCGGACTGGAGGCGGTACAGGGCCAGCGCGGCGGCGGGCCCGTGCCGTTTCCAGGTGGCCGCGAGCGTCCAGAGCCGCAGGGACGGGTCGGACAGGAAGTGCGCCTCGACCGGCGTGATCGGGCCGCCTGGGACGACCCGTGCCGCGATCGCCGTCCGGGCCGTCGCGCCGCGCGCCCTGGCCGCCGCGACCAGCAGGAGCACCGCCACGGCGGCGAAGGGGAGCTGGGGCAGCAGCCACAGCAGGGGCGACACGATCAGCGTGTCGAACGCTCCCCCGCCGCTCATGTGGTCGTGCGTGACCTTCGAGAGCCAGCCCGCCAGGGCCTCGGTGCCCGCCGAGCCGCCGATCGAGATGGCCAGCCCGAACAGGACGGTCGGGACGCGGCGCTCGCGCGGCCCGGTGAGTGCGAGCGCGAGGCTGCCGCCCAGCAGCGCGCCGAACAGCACCGGCCCGCCGAGCAGGCCGATGGACTGGCGGATCCAGTACTCGAAGCCGCCGGTCACTCCGTTGATGAACCCCAGCGACCCGAACAGCCGGATGAACAGCACGCTCTCCACGAACGTGTAGCCGAGCCCGACCGCCGCGCCGAGCACCATGCCGGTCATCGCGTCCACGACCCGGTGCCGCAGCAGGAGCAGCAGCACCAGGACCCCGGCGGCGACGGCCAGCGCGTTCACCGCGAACAGGTGGACGAGCAGCAGGTCGATCGCGCGGTACTGGTCGTGCACCTGGCCGCTGAGGGCGTTCAGCGCGTCCGTCGGCGAGCCGCCGGTCTTCGGGCGGTCGAGCAGGTAGCCGCCGAGCGTGCCGAGCGCGAGGCCGCTGAACGCCCGGCCGAGGCCGAACACGATCAGCGCGCCCCAGCCGAACGCGGCCAGCAGCAGCGTGAGCGGGACGCGCCCGAACCGCTGCCCGAGATGCAGGACGGCCAGCACGAACACCGTCCCCGGCACGCACAGCAGCGCGTCCCCGAGGTAGGAGGACACCACGGTCAGCGCCAGCAGCGAGAACGGGCCGAGCAGCACCGCGACCGTCGCCCACACAAGGACGGCGTCGCGGCGGCCCTCCGGACGCGTGATCCGCGCGTACACCTGGAGCGCCGCGCCGAGGACGATGCCCGCGACGACCGTCCAGAAGACCGCCTTCGGCATCGACAGCAGCCGTCCGAACGAACCGGACGAGCCGGGCAGCCTGTGGAAGATCGACAGCGTCGGCTCGTCCGGCGCGATGTGCGGACGGGTGAGGTTGAGCAGCAGTTCCAGCAGGTACAGCGCGATCGCGATGCGCGCGAACAGCAGCGCCCGGTCGCGCGCCGGGGAGTCCGCGCGCAGCAGCTCGCCGGCCTCGGGCCCGGTCACGGCGCACCTCCCGGAACGCTCGGGAAGCTCGGCATGCTGGGCATGTTCGGCATGCTCGGAACCCCGGTCGGGAAGTTCGACGGCATATCGGTCGGCAGGTCGGTGGGGAAGTTCGACGGCAGCTGCGGCACCGACGGCACCGGGCCCGGTGCCTGACCAGGCGCCTTGCCCGGAAGCTGGGGGAAGGTCGGCAGCTTCGGCGCCGGCGGGTCGTTCGCACCCGACAGGTTGATCGCCAGCCCCGCCACCAGCGCGGCCAGGCCGACCGCCGCGCCGACCGCCACCAGCCGGACCTGGCGCTCGATCGCGGGTCCGGTCCCGCGTTCCATGGTCATCGTCCCTGATCACCCGCTCCCTGTCTCAGGGCCAGGGTGACCCGCCCCGGTACATGCGCGGTATATGCACCAAGGACTAACCGGCGGGACGGGTCAGGTTGCGGGTGCGGAATGGCGGGTGCGGCGAGTGCGTAGGACGAGGATGGCCGTCGCGATCGCGCAGACGGCGTAGGCGGCGAGTCCGGCGTATCCGATCAAGCTCAGTACGCCGCCGGTGACGTCGTAACCGGCGATGAAGCGGTCGTGCGGGCCGAGGGCGTCGCCGAGGCGGAGCAGCCGCGCGAGCGGGACGGCGATCTCGTTCGGGGTGTCGCCGGAATCGGGGAAGGTCCAGGCGAACACCAGCAGCGCGACGTCGGTGAGGGCGAACGCGGCGAGCGCCGGGACGCCGACCCGGCCGCGCGGCAGCGCCAGCGTCGCGACCAGCAGCGGCGCGAGCAGCAGCAGCGGGACGAGCCCGAACGACAGCAGCATCATCACCGCGAGCCCGCCCGGCGCCAGCAGCCGTACGGCCGCCGCGGCGAGCACCACGCAGATCTGGAGCGGCAGCAAGCGGTGTCGGGTCATACCCCCAGGCTCCAGCCTCGGGACGGTTCGGCAGCAGCGCCCGGATACTCAAGGCCGGCGCGCTCGGGTACTCATTCCCCGGCCGCTACCATCGACGCGTGCCCGCACGCCACCGCTGCCCAGACCGTCCGTCCGGTGTCCGGGAACCGGTGATCCGGGGGGTTTCGCGGTGGTGACGCTGGAGGAGGTCGCGCGCCGCGCCGGGGTGTCGCTGGCTACCGCGTCGCGGGTGCTGAACGGCAGCACCCGCAAGGTCGGGGACGCGCTGCGCGAGCGGGTCGAGCGCGCGGCGGCCGAGCTGGGCTACCGGCCGGACGTCACGGCGCAGGCGCTCGCGCGCGGCTCGGCGGACGTGGTCGGGCTGGTCGTGCACTCGCTGACCGACCCCTACTTCGCGGCGCTGGCCGAGGGCGCGATGGCCGCGGCCGAGCGGCGCGGGCTGACCGTGATGATCGGCGCGACGCACCGCGACCCGGCGCGCGAGGTCGCGCTCGTGGCGACGCTGCGGGCCCAGCGCGTCCGGGCGATCGTGCTGGCCGGGTCGCGGACGGCGCGCTCGCGGCCCGGGCTGGCCGCCGAGCTGGAGCTGTTCCGCGCCAGGGGCGGCCGGGTCGCGCTGGTCGGCCAGGAGCTCCCGGGCCTGCCCGCCGTCGCGCCCGCGAACCGGGAGGGCGGGGCGGCGCTCGCCCGCGCGCTCGCCGGCCTCGGGCACCGGCACTTCGCCGTCCTCGGCGGGCCGCCGGACCTGCTGACCGCCCGGCACCGGACGGACGGCTTCACCGGCGCGCTGCGCGACCTCGGCCTGCCCGAGCCGCGCGTCGTGCCCGGCGGGTTCGACCGGGACGGCGGACACGACGCCGCCCGCGCCCTGCTCGACACCGGGCTCGGCGAGGTGACCTGCGTGTTCGCCGTGAACGACGTGATGGCCGTCGGGGCGCTCGCGGCGCTGCGCGAGCGCGGCGTGGCCGTGCCGGACGACCTGTCGCTCGCCGGGTTCGACGACATCGCGCCGCTGCGCGACCACGTCCCGGCTCTGACGACCGTCCGGCTCCCGCTGGACGAGATGGGCGGGCGCGCGGTCGACCTCGCCCTCGGCGGCGGCCCGGACGACGGGTCCGGTGTCGTGGCCGTGCCGGGCGAGGTCGTCCTGCGCGCCAGCGCCCGCCGCCTCTGACGCACCACCGTTCGGCGGGCCTAGAGGTGAGGGGCGATGAGGGTCGCGTAGCGGGTCTTGATCAGGTCCAGGACGAGGTCGGGGTCGCTCGCCCAGACGTCGGCGTTGAAGATCTCGACCTCGACATCGCCGGTGTACCCGGCCGCCGCGACCGCGGACGTGATCGGCGCGAAGTCGATCACGCCGTCGCCCGGGACGCCGCGCGCGAGCAGCACGTCCGCCGGGAGCGGGGACACCTGGTCGCAGACCTGGTAGCTCGCGATCCGGTCGCTCGCGCGGGCGATCTGAACGGCGACGTCCGGGTCCCACCACTGGTGGAAGGTGTCCACGACGACGCCGACCTGCTCGGACGGGTGCCGTTCGGCGAGGTCCAGCGCCTGCTTCAAAGTGGAGATGACGGCCCGGTCGGCGCAGTAGATCGGGTGCAGCGCCTCCAGCGCCAGCCGGACGCCGCGCTCCCCCGCGTACGGGGCCAGGACGTCCAGCGCGTCCGCGACCCGTTGGCGCGCGTCCACGAGATCGCGGGAGAAACCGCCCGGCAGCGGCTGCCCAGGAGTGACGCCGGGCAGGCCCCCGACGACCAGGACGAGGCAGCCGGCGCCCAGCTCGGCGGCCTCGTCGATCGCCGCCTTGTTGTCGTCCAGCCAGGTCTCGCCGGTGAGGAAGCCGCCCCGGCACAGCGACGACACGCGCACGCCCGCGTCCCGGACGAGCTTGACCGTCGCGGCGAGCCCCTGGTCGGCGACGTGCTCGCGCCACAGCCCGATCGAACCGACACCGTGCCGGGCGCAGCCGTCCACTGCCTCGGCGACCGACCAGCGGCGGGTCGTCCACTGGTTCAGCGACAGCCGCCCGGCGCTCATCGCCCGACCCCGCAGGTGGCGAGGAGCGCGCGCATCCGGCCCGCGGCCAGGTCCGGGTCGGGCAGGAGCCGCGCCTGGTCGGCCAGCCGGAACACCTCGGCGAGGTGCACCGCCGAGCGGGCGCTCTGCGCGCCGTTGACCATGGTGAACGCCTCCTGGTGGCCCGCCAGCCAGGCCACCAGGACCAGGCCGGTCTTGTAGTGGTAGGTCGGCGTCTCGAAGATCTTGCGGGCGAGCGGGACGGTCGGCCCGAACGCCTCCTCATAGGTCTCGGTGTCGCCCGCGTCGAGCGCGTGGAGGGCGGTGGTGGCGGCCGGGGCGATCGCGTCGAAGATCCCCAGCAGCGCGTCGCTGCCCCCGGCGATCAGCTCGGGGTAGTTGAAGTCGTCGCCGGTGTAGAGCCGGACACCTTCCGGCAGCGCCTCGCGGAGCGCGACCTCGCGCGCGGCGTCCAGCAGCGACACCTTCACGCCGTCGATCCTGTCCGCGTGCTCGCGGACGAGCGCGAGGAAGCTCCCGGTCGCCTCGTCCAGGTCGGACGATCCCCAGTAGCCCGCCAGGTTCGGGTCGAACATCTCCCCCAGCCAGTGCAGGATGACCGGCCGGTCGGCCTGGCCGAGCAGCGTCCCGTAGACGGAGTGGTAGTCCTCGGGGCCGCGCGCGAGCCGGGCGAGCTGGCGGCTGGCCATCACGATCACACCGGCGCCCGCGTCCCGGACGGTCGCGATCTGCTCGGTGTAGGCGGCGACGACCTCGTCCAGCGATGCGGCGTCCGGCGCGTGGTCGGTGCCCGCGCCGCAGGCCAGCAGCGCGGACGGGTCGCCGAAGTCGCGCGCCTCGGCGGCGCTGCGCCGGATCAGCTCGCGGGTGGCGGGCCAGTCCAGGCCCATGTTGCGCTGCGCGGTGTCCATGGCGTCGGCCACCCGCATCCCGTGCGACCACAGGTGGCGGCGGAAGCGCAGCGTCGCGTCCCAGTCGACGGCCGCCGGACGCCCCGGACCGTTGTCGGCGCGCGGATCGGCGACCACGTGCGCTGCGGCGTAGGCGACACGCGACTGCGGCATCCCGCCCGGGAAGGCCCACTCGGGCGGCTCGTTCATCGTGTATTGCGCGAGACCGCCGTCTGCGGTCGGGAGTGTGACGACCGGGGAGCTCATCGCGCGGCTCCGAGCACGTCTCCAAGCGCGTCTCCGAGCACGATGCGGCGGCCCTCCGCCGAGGAGCGCAGGCCCGCCTCGGCCAGCGCGACGCCGCGCGCGCCCGACGCGAGGTCGTGCGGGAACGGGCCGTCCTCCAGGACATGCCGCAGGAACAGCTCCCACTGCGTCTTGAAGCCGTTGTCGAACTCGGCGTTGTCCGGGACCTCCTGCCACTGGTCGCGGAACGGCTCGGTGGCGGGCAGGTCGGGGTTCCAGACCGGCTTGGGGGTGCCCGCGCGGTGCTGGAACCGGCAGCGGCGCAGGCCCGCGACCGCGCTGCCCTCCGTGCCGTCCACGTGGAACTCCACCAGCTCGTCGCGGAACACCCGGGTCGTCCAGGACGAGTTGATCTGCGCGATGATCCCGCCCTCCAGCTCGAAGATGCCGTAGGCGGCGTCGTCGGCGGTGGCGTCGTACCGGTCGTGCTGCTCGTCCCAGCGGTCCGGGACGTGGGTGACGGCGCGGGCGGTGACCGCCTCGACCCGGCCGAACAGGTTCTCCAGGACGTAGTGCCAGTGCGGGAACATGTCCAGGACGATGCCGCCGCCGTCCGCCGCGCGGTAGTTCCAGCTCGGCCGCTGCGCGTCCTGCCAGTCGCCCTCGAACACCCAGTAGCCGAACTCGCCGCGCACCGACAGGATCCGGCCGAAGAACCCGCCCTCGATCAGCCGCCGCAGCTTCAGCAGGCCGGGCAGGAACAGCTTGTCCTGGACGACGCCGTTCCTCACCCCGGCGGCCTCGGCGGCGGCGGCCAGCACCAGCGCGTCGCCGTAGGTCTCGGCGGTGGGCTTCTCGACGTAGATGTGCTTGCCCGCCTCGATCGCGGCGGTCACGGCGGGCACCCGCGCCGAGGTGACCTGCGCGTCGAAGTAGATCTCGTTGGACGGGTCGGCGAGCGCGGACGCGAGGTCGGTCGTCCAATCCGGGATGTCGTGCCGGGCGGCGAGGTCGGCCAGCTTGCGCTCGCTGCGCCCGACGAGCACCGGGCGCAGCCGCACCCGCTCGCCGTCCGCCAGCGCCAGCCCGCCGCCGGCGTTGATCGCCAGCACCGACCGCACGAGGTGCTGGCGGTACCCCATCCGCCCGGTCACCCCGTTCATCACCACGCCGAGGACGCGTTCGCTCACCCTGGTACTCCCCTGCTCAGACGCTTGGAAAGCGCTTTCCAATGATCCGCGACCCTACTCCCTCCGGCCCGCGCCCGACAATGCCGCGAACCCCGGCCGCGACGTAGCCTGGAGGCATGAGGCGCCGCAAGGTGGCGTACGGGATCATGATGGGCACCTGCCTGACGCTGTTCGTGCTGGCCTGGGCGGTCGTCAGCCGGTTCAGCCCGCCGGTGGCGATCGCGATGTCGGTCGTGGCCATGGTCATCCCGCCGTTCGCCGCGATCGTGGCCAACTGGAACGTCGACCGCCGGGACTGACCCCCGCGCGCGGGCCGCGGCCGCGCGCGGGGCGCGGCCGCGCGGCCTGAGAAGATCACTGCATGAGTGACCTGGGCATCCCGGGCGCGCTCGACCTCGCCGGGATCTTCGTGTTCGCGGTGTCGGGCGCGCTCGCGGCGGTGCAGAAGCGCCTGGACGTGGTCGGCATGGTGGTGCTGGCCGAGATCACCGCGCTCGGCGGCGGCATCCTGCGCGACCTGGTGATCGGCGCGGTGCCGCCCGCCGCGTTCACCAGCGTGAGCTACGTGCTCGTCCCCCTGGTCGCCACGGTGCTGGTGTTCTTCTGGCACCCGCAGGTCACCCGGATCATGCCGGCGGTGATGCTGTTCGACGCGGCCGGGCTCGGGCTGTTCTGCGTCACCGGCGCGATCAAGGCGCTGGACTTCCGGCTGTCCCCGCTGCACGCGGTGCTGCTCGGCGTGATCACGGCGGTCGGCGGCGGCATCCTGCGCGACATGCTGAGCGGCCAGATCCCCTCGGTGCTCTACGACCGGCAGCTGTACGCGCTGCCCGCCCTGGTCGGCGCGACCGTCGCGACGCTGCTGTGGCACGAGGGCCTGCACGGCGTGGCGGTCTCCGCGGGCTCGGCGCTGCTGGCGTTCGGCCTGCGCGTCGCCGCGATGCGCTGGGGCTGGCGGACGCCCCGGGCCCGCGGCGTCCGCGACTGATCGCCCGCGCGGCGTCCGCGACCGGTCGAGCGCGCGGCATCCGCGGCCGGTCGAGCTCACAGCGTCCGCGACTGAAACGTCCGAAGGCCGTCAGAGAACGGTCCGGCATGCCGGACGCAGGGCGGCGGAGGGAGTAGTTTCGGGGCATGGGGCGGATCACGGTGCGCAGGCCGGTGGAGCGGCTGGCGGTGGGCGGCGCGCGGAACCGGCGGGCCGACACGCTCGCCGTCGAGGAGCCGCTGGAGATCCGGGTGGCGGGCACGCCGCTGACGATCACGATGCGGACGCCCGGCGACGACTTCGACCTGGTGGCGGGGTTCCTGTCGGCCGAGGGGATCGTCCGCTCGGCCGAGGACATCGCGGCCATGCGGTACTGCGCCGACACCCACGAGCAGAACAACCTGGACGTCGTGCTCGCCCCGGGCGTCCGCCCGCCGGACGAGTCGCTCGTGCGCGCGTTCGCCACGACCAGCGCGTGCGGGGTCTGCGGCAAGTCGAGCATCGAGGCGCTGCGGGCCGAGCAGCGCTACGACGTGGCGTCCGACCCGCTCGAACTGGACGCCGGGGTACTGGCCGAGATGCCGGAGTCGCTGCGCGCGGCGCAGCGGGTGTTCGACCGGACCGGCGGCCTGCACGCGGCCGGGCTGTTCGACGGGTCCGGCAAGCTGCTCGCGCTGCGCGAGGACGTCGGACGACACAACGCGGTCGACAAGGTCGTCGGCTGGGCGCTGCGCGACGGCCGCCTGCCCCTGACGGGGACCGTGCTGATGGTGAGCGGGCGGGCCTCGTTCGAGCTGACCCAGAAGGCGATGAGCGCGGGGATCCCGGTGCTGGCGGCGGTGTCGGCGCCGTCCTCGCTGGCGGTGGAGCTGGCCGAGGACGCGGGGATGACCCTGGTCGGCTTCCTTCGCGGCGAGACCATGAATATCTACAGTCGTGGCACCCGAATTCGCGCGTGAAGTGACTACTCACCGGTAAGTCACTTCTGTAGCCTTGCTCCCCATCCCACCTGTGCGGAAGTGGCGGAAGTGAAGGAGCGGCCATGACCGGGTCCCTGACACCCCCGGGGGCGGAGTTCAAGATCGACGAGCGCCACCCCCCGATCCGCCCGCGCCGGGTGGCCTTCGACTGGTCGTCCACGCCGCTGCACTGGATCCCCGGCGACCCGGTCGCCACGCACATGATCAACTCGTTCCACATCGTCCTGCCCGAGGGCGAGAAGTGGTTCATCCAGGCGGTCAAGGACGCCCGGCCCTACCTGCGCGACGAGAAGCTGCTGGAGGAGATCCGCGGCTTCATCGGCCAGGAGATGGTGCACGCGCGCTCGCACCAGGGCGTGCTGGACCAGATCCTGGAGGCCAACGGGATCGACACCGCCAAGATCACCGACCAGATGGCCGCGGGCAACGCGCAGCGCCCGGCCGACATGGAGAAGCTCAAGGCCAAGTCGCCGCGCAAGTGGCGGCGGCGGCTCCGGTTCGAGCTGGCCGCGGTCTCCTCGATCGAGCACTACACCGCCGTGCTCGGCCAGTGGATCATGGACAACCACCGGCTGGACGAGGCGGGCGTCGACCCGACCATGCTGGACCTGCTGCGCTGGCACGGCGCCGAGGAGGTCGAGCACCGGTCGGTGGTGTTCGACACCTACAAGGCGATGGGCGGCCGCTACCCGATGCGGGTGGCCGCGTGGGTCGTGTCCCTGTTCTTCCTGTACTGGGCGCTCATCGGCGGCTCGCTGTACCTGCTGCGGCAGGACCCGACCATCCGCGGCAAGGTCACGCTGCCGCGGGCGTACTTCGCCTACCGCCGCTCGGTGCGCAAGGGCCATATTCCGGGCATCTTCAAGCTGCTGCTCGGCGAGGCCCCGGTCTACCTGCGCCCGTCCCACCACCCGTCGCAGGTCTGCTCGACGCCGCACGCGCTCGAATACCTGATGAACTCCCCCGCCGCGAAGGCCGGCGGCTACACGCCCTACTAGAACCGACCGGCTACTAGAACCGACCGGAACCGGGCGGCTCCCACCGGTTCCCACTGGCTCCCACCGGTTCACCCCGAGGACACCCGGCGGCGTGGCGTGCGTCACGGCGCGGCCGCCTTGACCGGCCCCCCGTGCGCGCGGTTAATTAACACTGTGTCCAATAATGTCGCGCTCGCCCGCACCGGCAACGCCGCGGAGCTTGAGCGTTTCCGCGAGGTCCAGCGGCTGTGCTACGAGTGCGCCGACGCGGTGGCGGCCACCCTCGAACCCGGCGTCACCGAACGCGAGGCCTGCCGCCGGATGCGGCGCTGGCTGCGCGACCGCGGCGTGGACGACTGGCTGCACACCCCGTTCGCCTGGTTCGGCGACCGCACCGCCTTCCAGGGGTTCAAGGTGCCCACCCAGTTCCTGCCGAGCGGCAAGAGGCTGGAAGAGGGGATGCCGTACATCCTCGACATGGCCCCGGTGCGGGAGGGGTTCTCCGCCGACATCGGGTACGGCGGCGTGCTCGGCGAGAACCGGATCTGGCAGCAGCTCGACACCGACCTCGCCGCCTACCGCACGCTCATCCTGGACCTCGTCCGCGAACGGCGCGCCTTCGCCGACATCTATGCCGAGGTGGACGCGCTGATCGACCGGCAGGGCTACCAGAACCGGCACAAGAAGT
Organism: Actinomadura rupiterrae; assembly: GCF_024172125.1. Lineage (GTDB taxonomy): Bacteria > Actinomycetota > Actinomycetes > Streptosporangiales > Streptosporangiaceae > Spirillospora > Spirillospora rupiterrae. The sequence goes on along the minus strand of NZ_JAMZEA010000010.1, from coordinate 183,999 downwards.
ACCCCGGACGCGTCATCGGCCACCAGGTCGGCATCATCGGCGGGCCGCTGCCCAAGGGCGTCGGCTTCCCGTTCGGCGTCCGGTTCCTGCAGACCATCGGCCGCGAGCTGGTCAAAGAGCGGCTGGAGGGGCGCTCGCCGCTGTGGAACGGCGCCAGGCAGTCCCAGCACCCGCCGACACCGGGCCTCTGGGCGGTCGAGCCGCACATCGGGTTCCGGGGCGTCGGGGTCAAGTTCGAGGAGCTCCTCGTGGTCACCGAGGACGACGCGTACTGGCTCGACGACGACCTCCCCCACGTCCACCGCTGGGCCGCCCGCGAGACCGCGCAAGCGGCGGGCGGGGCCGCGCAAGCGGCGGGCGGGGCCGCGCAAGCGGCGGGCGGGGCCGCGCAAGCGGCGGGCGGGGCCGCGCAAGCGGCGGGCGGGGCCGCGCAAGCGGCGGGCGGGGCCGCGCAAGCGGCGGGCGGGGCCGCGCAAGCGGCGGGCGAGTCCGCCGAATGAGCACGCACGACCGCCGAACGAGCAAGGAAGCCGCCGAATGAGCACCGAAATCCGCCGCCGCCGGGTCCGCGGGGACGGCGTGGACCTGGCCGTCTACGAGCAGGGCGAGGCGGGGCGGCCGACCGTCCTGCTGATGCACGGGTACCCCGACACGCACGCGGTCTGGGACGAGGTGGCCGAGCGGCTCGCCGAGCGGTACCACGTCGTCCGGTACGACGTGCGCGGCGCGGGCGCGTCGTCGCGGCCGTTCGGCAAGCGCAACTACGCCTTCTCCTACCTGATGGCCGACATGCGGGCCGTGCTGGACGCGACCGCGCCGGACCGCAAGGTGCACCTGGTCGGGCACGACTGGGGGTCGATCCAGGCGTGGGAGGCCGCCTGCACGATGCCCGAGCGGTTCGCGTCGTTCACGTCCATTTCTGGGCCGTGCCTGGACCACGTCGCGCACTGGACGCGCCGCAACCTACGCCGTCCGACGCCGCGCAACGTCCGCTACGGGCTGGGGCAGGCCGTCCGGTCCTGGTACATCTACTTCTTCCAGACGCCGCTGCTGCCGGAGATCGTGTGGCGCGCGGGCATGGGCGGGCCGTTCGCCAAGGCCCTCGAACTCGGCGAGGGCGTCGCGCCCCGCGACGGGCACCCGGCGCGCACGCTGCCGCGCGACGGCGCCGCCGGGGTCGGCCTCTACAGGGCGAACATGCTGCGCCGGATGCGCAGCCCGCTCCCCCGCCGCACCGACGTCCCGACGCAGGTGATCATCCCGACGAAGGACCTGTTCGTCTCGCCGCACCTGGTCGGCGGGCTCGGCGAGCGCGTCCCGAACCTGTCGCTGCGGACGATCCCGGCGGGCCACTGGGTGGTGCGCAGCCACCCGGACGTCATCGCGCGCTGGATCGGCGAGCACATCACCGCCGAGACCGGCGGCGCGCTCACCGAGAGCGAGGCCCGCGAGCTGCGCCGCGCGAAGGTGACCCCGGACCGCCGCCCTTTTGAGGGTTCGCTGGTCGTGGTGACCGGCGCGGGCAGCGGCATCGGCCGGGCCACCGCGCTGGCGTTCGCCGAGCGCGGCGCCGAGGTCGTCGCCGCCGACCTGGACCTGGCCTCCGCGCAGCGCACCGCCGAGCTGGCGCACCTACTCGGCCCGGCCGCGCACGCCCTCCAGGTGGACGTCGCGGACGCCGCCGCGATGGAGGACTTCGCCAAGACCGTCCTGCACGGCCACGGCGTCCCGGACGTGGTGGTCAACAACGCCGGGATCGGCATGGCGGGCGGGTTCCTCGACCACACGCCCGACGACTGGAAGCGCGTCCTGGACGTCAACCTGTGGGGCGTGGTGCACGGCTCGCGGCTGTTCGCGGCGCAGATGGCCGAGCGCGGGCAGGGCGGCCACATCGTCAACACGGCCTCGGCGGCGGCGTTCACGCCGTCCCGGACGCTGCCCGCCTACGCCACCAGCAAGGCGGCGGTGCTGATGCTCAGCGAGTGCCTGCGCGCCGAACTGGCGGGCCAGGGCATCGGCGTCACCGCGATCTGCCCCGGCGTGGTGAACACCAACATCACCAAGACCTCGCAGTTCGTCGGACGCAGCGCCGCCCAGCAGGAGAACGACCGCAAGCGCGCGTCCCGCGCCTACGCCCTCCGCAACTACGGGCCGGACAAGGTCGCCGAGCAGGTCGTCCGGGCCGTGCTGCGGGACCGCGCGGTCGTCCCGGTGACGCCCGAGGCGCACGCGAGCCGGCTGCTGTCCCGGGTGTCCCCGGCCGCGATGCGCCTGCTCGCCCGCCTCGACCTCGGCTAGCCGGCTCCGGCTCCGCGGCGGGACCGGCGGTCAGGCCGGGGTGGCGACGGTGTGGTCGAGGTCGACGGCGGCGCCGGTGCGCGTGTCCAGGAAGCCCAGGCGGATCAGGTCGTCGCCGGCGGCGGCGTGCAGGCTCCAGTTGCCGAGCACGCGGGCCTTCGCCCGGTAGCCCGGCACAGTGGACAGGTGGTAGGCGCGCGTGACGGCCTGCGCCACGGGCCCGGTGAGGCTGACACCGACCGGGCGGGCGACCGCCTGCGCGCCGCCGAGGTCCACGACCATGCCGAGGTCGCGGTGCCGGTACAGCCGCGGCTGGCGGCCGCGCAGCGCCGCCGCGACGTTGGCGGCGGCGACCTTGGCCTGCCGGGTGGCGTGCTGGGCGGTCGGCGGGCAGATCGCGCCGCCGCCCTTGGCCAGGTCCGGGACGGCGGCGGCGTCGCCGAGCGCGATCACCTCCGGGAACCCGGCCAGCCGCAGGTCGGCGCCGACCACCAGGCGGCCCTTCTGCGTCGGCGCGTCCAGGGTGCTGACGACCGGGGACGGCTTCACGCCGGCCGTCCAGATCAGGGTGCGGCACGGCAGCGTCCGGCCGTCGGTCAGCCGCGCCGAGTGCGGGCCGAGCCGCTCGATGCTGACGCCGAGCCGGACGTCCACGCCGCGGCGGCGCAGCGTGCGCATCGCCACGTCGCCGAGCCGCTCGCCCAGCTCGGGCAGCAGCTTGGGCGCGACGTCCAGCAGCGTCCACGACAGCATCGCCGGGTCGAGCCGCGGGAAGCGCTTGAGCGCCTTGTAGGTGAGCAGCTGCAGGTTCGCGGTGGTCTCCACGCCGGAGTAGCCGCCGCCGACCACGATGAAGCCCATCCGCGCGGCGCGCTCCTCCGGATCGTGCGTGGCGGCCGCCAGCTCCAGCTGCGCGATCACGTGGTCGCGCAGGTAGACGGCCTCGGCGAGGTTCTTCATCCCGTGCCCGTGCTCCTTCAGGCCGGGGATGTCGAAGGTGCGGGTGACGCTGCCCGGGCAGAGCACCAGCCGGTCGTAGCGCAGCGTGGTCCGCTCGCCGCTGATCATGTTCACCGCGACCGTGCGCTCGCGCAGGTCGACCCCGGCGGCGGTGCCGGGGACGATCCGGGTGCGGTGCAGCAGCCGGTGCAGCGGCCCGGCGATCGACCGCGGGTCCAGGGTGCCGGACGCGACCTCGGGCAGCAGCGGCTGGTAGAGCGTGTAGCCGAACGGCGCGACGAGCGAGATCGCCGCCTCCCCGGGGCGCAGCGTCCGCTCCAGGCGGCGCGCGGTGCCGTACCCGGCGAACCCGGCGCCCACGATGACGATGCGGGGAACGCTCACGCTGACTCCCTTCCCCTCGGACGGTCCGACGCGGCGCGCCCGGCCTCACGACGCAGCGCACCTGATCACATACTGTAGGTAACCGCTAGGGAAGAGGATTACACCGGGTGGGCGTCCACGTCTTCGTCCGGATCCGCGACATTTGTGGTTGATCGAGCGCGAGCCTTTGCCGTCGAGGGGTTTTCTCGGCGCGCCGGGCATGCGACCTTGGCTAGAAGCCCCCTCACCGCAACCCTGCACCGAACCCCCGGAGCGTGTGAGATGCGCATTCGCGACATCCTGCGAAGGAAAGGCAGCACGGTGGCCACCGTCAGGCCGGACGCCACCGTGCGCGAGCTGCTGGCCGCGCTGGCCGAGCACAACATCGGCGCGGTCGTCGTGTCACCGGACGGCGCCGCCATCGCCGGCATCGCCTCCGAGCGCGACGTCGTCCGCCGCCTGCACCGCCACGGCGCGGACCTGCTGGACCGGCCGGTCTCGGAGATCATGACCGCGGAGGTGCGCACCGCGGCGCCCGACGCCGCCGTGGAGGACCTGCGCCGCACCATGACCGAGCACCACATCCGGCACGTCCCGGTGCTGGAGGACGGCCGGCTCATCGGCATCGTCAGCATCGGCGACGTCGTCAAGAGCTCGATCGACGAGCTGGAAAGCGAGCGCGAACACCTGGTGGGCTACATCCAGCGCGCTCCGTAGAACGCAGTCTCGGCCCACTTCGCTCGCCTAGCGGCTCGCTACGTGACCGTGCCTGGGCGAACGCGGCATCGCTTCGCGATCAACCCGGCTTCGCTCGCCTTCGGCTTCGCTCCGCCGGGTTGGTAACGCGTTCGCGCGCGTGGCCAGGGCCGCCGAAACAGATTCATGGCGCAAATCGGCTGTCGGGTCAGACCAATACGCGGACGGGGCGGGCGGGTGGGGCCTCTTGGAGGTCCTCGCGGGCCAGCGCGAGGCGCGCCACGGCCTCCCGCAGCGTCGCGGGGGGCAGCACGAACGGCAGCCGCAACCGGTCCTCCAGCACGCCGTCCGCGCCGAACACCGGCCCGGCGACCACACGGACGCCGCGCCGGGCGGCCAGCTCGGCCAGCCGCGCCGCGACCGGCGCGCCGACGCTCACCCACAACGACATACCGCCCGGCGGCATCCGGAACGTCCAGTCGGGAAGGTGCTCGTGCAGCGCGGCGGCCAGCGCGTCCCGGCCGGCGGTCAGCACGGCGATCCGCTCGGCGCGGACCTCGCCCGCGCGCAGCAGCAGCTCCCGGACGATCACCTGGTCCAGCACCGGGCTCGCCATGTCCATCGACTCGCGGGCCAGCGCGATCCGCCGCGCGACCGGCGCGCTCGCCCGGATCCAGCCGATCCGCAGCCCGCCCCACATCAGCTTGGACACCGAGCCGATGCTGATCACTCTCCCGTCCCGGTCGTGCGCGGCGACCGGGACGGGCTCGGGCGCCGCCGGGTCGAGCGCGAGGCCCGCGAACGTCTCGTCCACGACCAGCAGCGCGTCGGCCGAGCGCGCGGCGGCGACCAGCGCGGCGCGGTCCTCGTCGCCCATCAGGTGGCCGGTCGGGTTCTGGAAGTCGGGGATCAGGTAGCCGAGCCGGACGGCCGCCTGCCGCATCGCGCCCCCGACCAGCTCGATGTCCCAGCCCGCGCCGACCCCCACCGGGACGAGCCGGGCGCCCCGGCGGCGCAGCGCGTCCAGCGCGTTCGGGTAGGTGGGCCGCTCGACCAGCACGCCGTCGCCCGGTGTCAGGTACATCTCCGCCACCACGCCGAGCGCGTGCTGCGCGCCGTTGGTGACGATGATCTGGTCGGCGTGGGTGGGCACGCCGCGCGCCGCGTACCCGGCGGCGATCATCTCGCGCAGCTCGGGCAGCCCGGCCGGTTCGTAGCCGGGGCCGCCGTAGTGCCGGGGCAGCGCGGCCACGGCCGCCTCCACCGCCTCGTGGAAGACCGCCGGGACGGCCGGGGCGGCGCAGCCGAGGTCGATGAACCCCGCCTCGGCGTCCGGCGCGTGCGCCATCCCGTACCGCGGGACGACCCCGCCGGACGCGCCGGGCGTGGGCAGCGCGGTCGAGCCGTCGCCGGGCAGGGTCGTCCAGCTGCCCGCGCCCTGCCTGCTCTCCACGTAGCCCTCGGCGCGCAGCCGGTCGTAGGCGGCGGTCACGGTGGTGCGGCTGACGCCGAGCGCCGAGGCCAGGTCGCGCTCGGCGGGCAGCCGGGTGCGCAGCGCGAGCCGCCCGTCCTGGACGAGCCCGCGGACGGCCCCCGCGAGCCCCGCATAGAGGGGCCGCTCGCGCGGCACCTCGCCGAGCAGGCGGGCCAGTTGCAGTCCACTCACGTACCGCGTGCCGTTCATGAAGGCCACTTTTCCACATTGGACCTATAGTTGCCAGGCCACTTGGACCAGCATTGCGTGACATGAACGGACTGGCCCTGATGTTTCGCCGACTCCTCCAGCTCTACACCGGACTGGCCCTCTACGGCTTCGGGATCTCGCTCCAGGTCTCCTCGGCCCTGGGCAACGACCCCTGGGACGTGTTCCACCAGGGCCTCGCCCGCCGGTTCGGGCTGTCCCTCGGGACCTGGATCATCATCGCCGGGGCCGTGGTCATGCTCGGCTGGATCCCGCTGCGGCAGAAGCCGGGCCTCGGCACGGTCAGCAACGTCGTGCTCGTCGGGGTGTTCGCCGACCTCGGCCTCTGGCTGCTCCCGCATCCGGACGGCCTGGCCCTGCGCTGGACCTACCTGCTCGCCGCGATCCTGGTCAGCGGGTTCGCGACCGGCCTCTACATCGGCGCGGGCCACGGCCCGGGACCGCGCGACGGCCTGATGACCGGGATGGCGGCGCGGGGCGTGCCGATCCGGGTGGCCCGCACCGGGGTCGAGCTGACCGTCCTGCTGGTGGGGTGGCTGCTCGGCGGCACGGTCGGGCTGGGAACCGTCCTGTACGCGGTGCTGATCGGCCCGCTCTGCCACTGGACCGTTCCAGCGCTGCGGATCAGGCTCCCCGAGCCCGAGCGGCCCACCGAGCACACCGCCGCCGACCAGGCCGCACCCGAGCCCGTCTCCGTCTGAGACCGTCGCCGTCAGCCCTCGATGTCGTCGTCGGCGGTGACGGGATCGACGCTGCGGACGCCCGGCAGCGGGGTGTCGGACAGCTGCTCCAGGCCGGGCCGCCCGGCCGTCACGCGGAACTCCGCGCGGACGTGCCAGGGCGCGCCCGGCCTGCTCACGTAGGGGACGGCCCGGAACTCGGCGTCGAGGGCGTCCGGGGTGACCCGCACGCGGGCGTGGCCGCGCAGGTCGTTCCAGAACCGCAGGTGCGGGTTGACCGCGAGCAGCTCGTCCCCGTCCTCGCGCAGGTCGCCGCCGTCGCCGCGGGACGTCACCGAGGTCGCGACCAGCTCCGCGCCGAGCGTGCGGGACGCCGGGTCGTCGAAGTCGGCCTTGAGGTCGGCGGCGATCGCGGTGTGCGCGTCCCCGGTGAACACCACCAGGTTCGGCACCTTCCGCTCGGCGACCGCGCGGAGCAGCCGGGCGCGGGCGACCGGGAAGCCGTCCCAGGTGTCCAGCCGGAACTCCGCCGGCTCGCCCGGCGTCGCCATGTTCCGCTGCGCGAGGACGACCTGCTGCGCGACCAGCCGCCACCGCCCGGACCCGCCGGACAGGCCGTCCAGGAGCCAGCGCTCCTGCCCGTCCCCGAGCATCGACCGGCGCGGGTCGAGGCGGGCGCCACCGGGACGCGTGTCGGCCCTGGCCTCGGGGGTCAGGTCCGTCGGCGGCGGGTTGGCGACCCGGTACTGGCGGGTGTCCAGCACGAACAGGTCGGCGAGGCCGCCGAAGCCCAGCCTGCGGTACAGCCGCATGCCCCCGCGGGACGGCGCGGCGGACGCCCGCAGCGGCATGTGCTCGTAGTACGCCTTGTAGGCCCCGGCGCGCCGGGCGGCGAACGCCTCGCGCGTCATGCCGCGCGCCTCGTCCCCGGAGTAGTTGTTGACGACCTCGTGGTCGTCCCAGGTCACGATCCAGGGTGCGGCGGCGTGCGCGGCCTGGAGGTCGGGGTCGGTCCGGTACTGGGCGTGCCGGAGCCGGTAGCCCGCGAGGTCGACCGGGTCGGGCGTGGCGTGCCGCCGGGCGCGCGGCTCGCCGCCGGTCTCGTAGATGTAGTCGCCGAGGTGGACGATCGCGTGCGGCGGGTCCTGGGCGAGGTGCCGGAACACCGTGTAGTAGCCGTGCTCGAACTGCTGGCACGACACCACGGCGAGATCCAGGAGGGACGGCGTGGCCGAGGGCGCCGTGCGGGTGCGGCCGACCGGGCTGAGCTCGCCCATCGCCCGGAACCGGTAGAAGTACTCCCGCCCCGGACGCAGCCCGCCCACCTCGACGTGCACGGAGTGCGCCAGGCCGGGTGTCGCGGCAGCAGTCCCGGACCGGACGACCCGGGCGAACCGCGCATCCTCGGCGACCTGCCACTCCACCGGCCGCGCCTCCGGCGGCATCCCGCCGGGACGCGCCGGATCGGCGTTCAGCGGCTCGGGCGCGAGGCGCGTCCAGAGCACGACGCCGTCCGGGCGCGGGTCACCGGACGCCACGCCGAGCGTGAACGGATGGCCGGGGGCACGTCCGCCCCAGGGCGTGCGGACCAGGACGGGCGCGGCCAGGGCCAGCCCCGCCGCGCTCAGGAACGTCCGGCGCCGGGGGTCGATGGGGGAAACCACAGCCGGACGGTAACCGCGCGGACGCGCCGCGTCCTCGCACCCGCACCGAATTTGACCCGCCCTTGGCCCCACTTACGCAGAGGCGTCCAGGCGGGCGCTTCGGTGCGTCCTTAGAGGGGTTCGGCGCGTTCGCTGCGGGAGGCGGAGCCTACGACGACGGCGGCGAACTCCTCGGGCAGCACGACCGTGTCGTCCTGGTAGCGCAGGGCCAGGCGGACCATCTCGCCCGCGCGCCACCAGTACACGTGCGGGCTGAGCGAGCCGGGGCCCTCCTCGTAGGCGTGCCGGGCGTGCGAGTGCAGCTCGTGCGCGGCGGACGCGGCGGCCCGGTAGCGGTTGCGGGGCGACGGATCGGACGACAGCAGCGGGTGGACGACCACCAGCCCGCGGTTCGGGACGGTCACCAGCGCGCCGTGCGAGCCGATGTGGAGGTACTCCTCCAGCCAGGCCAGATGGGTGGCGGTGTAGGCGGTCCAGCCGGACAGCACCGCGACCCGGACGCGGCCGAGGTCGTGCTCCTCCAGCCGCAGCGGGCCGTCCGCGCGGACGTTGGCGCGGCCCAGCATGAACAGCGCGTCGCCGGAGACCGGCCAGCCGGCCGCCTCCTGCGCGGTCACCGTCCGCACGGCGGTCGGGGTGTCCACGACCACGGCCTCGATCAGGCCGGGCGCGAACGGCCGGGCGGCGAGCCCGCCGATGTCGGCCTCGCTCTGGTAGAGCCGGGTGCGCAGCAGGTGCTGGGCCAGGTCGAAGTCCGACAGGTCCAGCGGCTCCTCCAGCGCCGTGGTGAGGGTGGTGATGTGGTCCGAGACCAGCGCGGGCCAGTCGTCGCGCGGCACCAGGCGGGCGATCTGCCGCAGGTCCCGCATCCCGACGTGCAGCCGGGTCGGGCCCTCCAGCAGGATCACGTCGCCGGCCACCGCGCGGCAGGCGTAGCCGAGGCTCTCGGCGACCAGCACCACCAGCGAGTCGAGCGTGCCGTCGGCCGCGGGGTCGGGCCGGGCGTGCCGTCCGGTCATCCGGTACCTCCGAGGAGGTGGCGGGCGCCGGTGTCCAGGACGGCCGGCGCGCCGAGTTCGAGGGTGAGCTGGCGCGGGCCGTGCCCGGCGGGCAGCCCCGCCAGCACCGGCACGCCCAGCGGGGCGAGGCGGGCCGTCAGCACGGCCAGGGCCTCGTCGGGGTCGCCGCAGTCGTGGAAGGAGCCGAGCGCGATCCCCGCCGCGCCCTCCAGCCAGCCGGACTGCAACAGCTGGGTCAGCATGCGGTCGAGCCGGTACGGCTCCTCGGTGACGTCCTCCAGGAAGACGATCTTCCCGGCGGCGGGGGGCGGCGCGTGCGGGGTGCCGAGCAGCGCGGTCAGCAGCGAGAGCGTGCCGCCGGTCAGCGGGCCCTCGGCGTGCCCGGCGCGAACGACCGAGGTCCCGGGGACTTCGATCGTTCCACTTCCGAACAGCGCGGCGCGCAGGCCCGCCAGCGCCTCGGCGCCGTCCTCGTGCGGGGCGGGCGCGGCGACGATCTGGGAGGCGGACATGGGCCCGAAGGACGTGGTGATGCCGAGCCGCGCGCCGAACGCGACGTGCAGCGCGGTGATGTCGCTGGACCCGTGCAGGATCTTGGGCTCGGGTCCGGTCGCGGCGGCCAGGGCCGTCCAGTCGAGGTGGTCCAGCAGGCGGGTCGCGCCGTAACCGCCTCGCGCGCACAGCACCGCCCGGACGGACGGGTCGCACCAGGCGTCGGTCAGGTCGGCCGCGCGGTCGGCGTCGGTGCCGGCGAGCCGGTACCAGCCGTCCCGGACGGCGCGGTCCTCGTTCAGGTTGACCCGGTCGCGGACGTGCTTGCCGAGCGCGACGTCGAGGCCGAGGCCGCGCAGCACCTCGCACCCGGCCGCGAGGCGGTCCGGATCCACCGGGCCGCTGGGGGCGATGACCGCCACCCGGTCGCCCGGACGGAGCCTGACGTGCCCGCGGGGCCGGGAGCCGGTCCGGCCGTCAGAGCCGTCCCGCTCCGTCTCGTGAGCGCCCCCGCTGCTCAACCCGTTCCCTCCTCGCACCGCGATCCCTAGAGCTTGTCAGCAGATGTCCTCTGATGGAAGGGGCGCGTGGTCACGACGTGCCAACGGTTCACGTCCGGGCCCCGCGCCGCCCGCTCAGCCGGGCGGGCCGCCCGGCACGCCGTCCCCGGACGGGCCGCCGGACGCCTCCGGCGAGCCGTCGGTGGCGGCGGCCACCAGGCGCGGCAGGGCCTCGCCGATGGGGTCGCGGACGATCGCGTCCGCCATCGGGTCGTACGGGGTGGGCTCGGCGTTCATGATCACGAGCCAGGCGCCGTGCTCGACCGCCTCGTCGCACAGCCCGGCGGCCGGATGGACGGTCAGGGAGGTGCCCACGGCCAGCAGCAGGTCGCAGGAGCGGGCGGCGGCGACGGAGGCGTCCAGGACGTCCTGGCGGAGCGCCTGGCCGAAGGAGATCGTCGCGGACTTCTGGATGCCGCCGCACTCGGGGCACAGCGGGTCCTCCTCGCCGGCCTCGACCCGGGCGAGCACCTCGGGCATGGGCGTGCGCAGCCCGCAGGCCAGGCACTCGGCCTCCCGCATGGTGCCGTGGATCTCCAGGACCAGCGCCGGAGCGGACCCGGCGGCCTGGTGCAGGCCGTCGATGTTCTGGGTGACCAGGCCGTGCAGCCGCCCGGCCCGCTCCAGCCCGACGAGCGCGGCGTGCCCGGGGTTGGGGCCGGCGCCCCACGCGGGGTGGGCCAGCCGGTTGCGCCAGGCGCGCCGCCGCACCTCGGGGTCGGAGATGTAGGCGCCGATCGTGGACATCGCCGCGGCGGCCGGATCCTTCGTCCAGACGCCCTGCGGGCCCCGGAAATCCGGGATGCCGCTGTCGGTGCTGATCCCGGCGCCGGTGAGCACGGTGATCCGCCGGGCCGCGGACACCAGCGCCGCGGCGCGCGCCGCGTCGCCCGGCCGGGGCTCGGAGGGTGCTGCTGCCATGCCTCCAGCCTAGGGCCGGAGCGCCCCGGTTCCGACCGTTGCGCCCGGCCCGTCCCGGGCGGCGGGAACCCGCTCCGGCCGGACCACCGGGAGAAACGCGCCGGACGGGTCGGGCGTGGCGGGCCGGGTCACAGCCTCCGGATGGCAAACTGGGGGTACGTATGAGGTCGACGCCGCACATCCTGGTGATCAACGGGACCAAGGTCCGCCGTCCCGTCTTCCTGCTGGGATCCCCCCATTCCGGCGCGGACGTGCTCGCCCGCGCCGTCAAGCGGTCCGCCGGGTTCCACCTGACGGCGGGCCGTCCCAGCGTGCTGCGCCTCGTCTACGCCTACGCGCGGCGGCCCTCGATCGCGACCGGCAGCGGGGTCGGGGCGGCCCGGGTGCTGCGCGACGCCTACGCCGAGAGCTGGCAGATCACCCCCGGCGGCTGCCTGGCCTGCCCCGGCGAGTGCCGCACGCTGGCGGGCCTGCCGCCCGCGCCGCCCGCCACCACGGGCCGGGCCGCCGGTCCGGGCCGTCCGGCCGAGCAGCCGTGCGTCGAGCCGCGCGGCGTGGAGCGGTTCGCCGACGCCACGCCCGACCTGCTCTACAGCGCCGACGTGCTGCTGGACGCCTTCCCCGACGCCCAGCTCGTCCAGGTGATCAGGGACGGCCGGGACGTGGTCGCCGACATGCTCGCCGACGAGGGCTGCCTGGGCTGGTTCCGGCCGGGCCTGTCGAACCTGGACGCGGTGTTCCCCAACCCGTTCCTCGGCGTCGAGGACGAGAGCGAGCGGCGCCGCTGGCCCGCCGCGGCCGCCGCGGTCAAGTGCGCGCTGCGCTGGCGCGGCTCGGTGCGGCTGTCGGCGCGGCTGCGCGCCCAGACGCCCGAGGACCAGCTGCTCACCGTCCGGTTCGAGGATCTGGCGGCCCATCCCGCGCAGGTCGGCCGCGACGTCTCGGACTACCTGGGGATGCCCCTGTCGCCGGGCGTGCTGGCCGGGCTCGTCCGGCCGGGCGAGGCCGCCGACCCGGGCGCGCCCGAGCGGCGGGTCGGCATCTGGCGCGACCGCCTCAACCCGCGCCAGCTCGCGCAGGTCGAGCGCATCGCGGGCAACGAGCTCACCCGCCTCGGCTACCGCCTCACCACCTGATCCGCCCCGCGCGCCTGACGCCGTCCGCGCCACCGGTCCCCGGGTTCGGCGGGGACCGGGGGACGGGGGGTTGACGGGGGGTCTAGCGGGCCAGGGCGGGGACGCGGCGGGCTTCGCGGCGCAGGTCGGGGCCGAGCCAGCCGATCGCGACGCCGGCCGCGCCGAGCCCCACCAGCAGCACGGTGTACCGGCCGGTGCCGCTGCGGACGAGCCGGTCGGGGCGGATCTCCACGCGCATGATCATCTCCTGGACCTCGCGGGTGCCGACTCCCACTGTGATGCGCGGAGGTGGCCGCCGGGTTGCCGTTCCGGCGCACCGGAAGGAAGACCAGGAAACCGCATCGGCATCGCAGACGTCCGACATACCCGGAAATCCGGGGCATGCGATCGTGGCGAGGATCACGCCCGGACACCGGCCCCCGGGCGCCGCACCGCAGGTCCGGGGGCCGGCGGCCGCGTCAGTCGGCGGCGAGCACCGGCGCCGCGTCCGGCCGCTCCCCGCCCTCCTGGCGGGCGAACTGGGTGCGGTACAGCTCGGCGTAGAGGCCGCCTCCGGCCAGCAGCTCCTCGTGCCGGCCGCGCTCGACGACCCGGCCCGCGTCCACCACCAGGATCTGGTCGGCCTCGCGGATCGTGGACAGCCGGTGCGCGATCACCAGGGACGTGCGGCCCGCCAGCGCGGTCGACAGCGCCCGCTGGACGGCCGCCTCGGACTCGGAGTCCAGGTGCGCGGTCGCCTCGTCCAGGACGACCACCGACGGCGCCTTGAGCAGCAGCCGGGCGATCGCCAGCCGCTGCTTCTCGCCGCCCGACAGCCGGTAGCCGCGGTCGCCGACGACGGTGTCCAGGCCGTCCGGCATGTCCGCGACCAGCCCGCCGACCTGCGCGGCCTCCAGCGCCGCCATGATCTGCTCGTCGGTGGCGTCCGGGTCGGCGTACCGCATGTTCTCGCGGATGGAGTCGTGGAACAGGTGCGCGTCCTGGCTGACGACCCCGACCTGGCCGCGGAGCGAGTCGAGCGTGACGTCCCGGACGTCCTGCCCGCCGATCCGCACCGCGCCGCCGGACACGTCGTACAGCCGCGACACCAGGTGCGTGATCGTGGACTTGCCCGCCCCGGACGGCCCGACCAGCGCGACCAGCTGCCCGGGCGCGGCGGTGAAGTCCACGTCGAACAGCACGTCCCGGCCGGGCGCGGTGTCGGTGCGGGCGATCGACTCCAGCGACGCCAGCGACACCTCCTCGGCGGACGGGTAGCTGAACGAGACGTGGTCGAAGTGGACCGCGGGCGCCTCGTCCTCGTCCACGCGGAGCCGGTCGGCGCCCGGCTTGTCGTCGATGAGCGGCTTGAGGTCCAGCACCTCGAACACCCGGTCGAAGCTGACCAGGGCGGTCATCACGTCCACGTGCACGTTGGACAGCGCGGTCAGCGGCCCGTACATGCGGGTCAGCAGGGTCGCCAGGGCGACCAGCGTGCCGAGCTGGAACTGGTCGTCGACCACCAGGTAGCCGCCGACGCCGTAGACCATCGCGGTCGCGAGCGCCGCGACCAGCGTCAGCGCGGTGAAGAAGACCCGTCCGTACATGGCCGAGACCACGCCGATGTCGCGGACGCGGGAGGCCCGTCCGGCGAAGTTGTCGGCCTCCTCGCCCGGACGGCCGTACAGCTTGGCCAGCTGCGCCCCGGCGACGTTGAACCGCTCGGTCATCAGCGAGCTCATCTCGGCGTCCAGCTGCATCTGCTCGCGGCTGACCGCCTGCAGCCGCTTGCCGACCCACTTGGCGGGCAGCACGAAGATCGGGAGCAGCAGCAGCGCGATCAGGGTGACCTGCCAGGACAGCACCAGCATCGTGATCAGCACCAGGACCAGGCTGATCACGTTGGACACCACCGAGGACAGCGTGGTGGTCAGCGCCCGCTGCGCGCCGATCACGTCGCTGTTCAGGCGGCTGATCAGCGAGCCGGTCTGGGCGCGCATGAAGAACGCGACCGGCTGCCGCTGGACGTGCGCGAACACCTGCGTCCGCAGGTCGTAGATCAGGCCCTCGCCGATGCGCGCGGAGTACCAGCGCTGCGCCAGCCCGAGCACCGCCTCCAGCAGCGCCAGGCCGGCCACCGTCGCCGCGAGCGCGACCACCACGCCCTGCTTGTGCGGGATGATGCCGCGGTCGATGATGCCCTTCAGCAGCAGCGGGTTGGCCACCACGATCACCGCGCCGAGCGCGTTGAGCGCCAGGAACAGCACCAGGTCGCGGACGTAGGGCCGGGCGTACCCGGCGATCCGCTTGACGGTGCCCTTGGCCAGCTTCTTCTGGGTGACCGAGCTGTCCCGGCGGAACGAGGCCATCACCTGCCAGCCGCTCCCCGGCATCCCGGGCATTCCCATACGGCCCCTCCAAGGTCTTCGCGGCACCGGCGGCGGACGTCCGCCGGGCGAACGTAATCAAGTAAGCATCTCAGCCCGCACGGTGCACAACACACCGCGGCCGCTTCCGCTTCCCGCCCCGCCGAGCCACCCCGCCGAGCCGCCCCTCCGAGCCCCTCCGAGCCGCCCCTCCGAGCCGCTCCGCCGCGGCCGCGGTGCCAGTCCGGCTTCCCGATCCGGCCAGGCCACCACCCTTCCCAAAATCGATCTTGTGGGGTTCACTCCCATGTGACATTTCAGTCACCCCCCGGCTCTCAACCCCCAGGAGCCCCCATGAAGCGATTCCTCACGACGGCCGCGGCGGCCGTGGCGGTCGCGACGCTCACCGCGGCCACCCCCGCGGTCGCGGCGCCGGGCCGTCCCGCCGGGAAACCCTCGATCCAGGTGCGGAACGGCGAGACCCAGCCGGTGTTCTCCCGCGCGGACGCGGTCACCCAGACCGTCAACATCGAGACGGCGGTGGACAGCGACCACGACGGCAAGCGGGACACCGTGCAGCTGCGGATCATGCGTCCCAAGGAGACCGACCAGGGCCTGAAGGTCCCGACGATCATGGAGCCGAGCCCCTACTGGGCGGGCATCCTGGACGTCCCGAACCACCCGGTCGACATCGGCGGCATGCGCGGCCTCGCCACCGCCAAGTTCCAGCGGAACCTGGCGGAGGTCTTCCCCGGGTACTACGACAACTACTTCCTGCCGCGCGGGTACGCCGTCGCCGACCTGGACAGCCTCGGCACCGGCGGCTCGACCGGGTGCCCGACGTCCGGCGCCCGCAACGAGCAGGCGGGCGCCAAGGCCGCGGTGGACTGGCTGAACGGCCGGGCCCGCGGCTGGGCCCCGGACGGCACGCCGGTGAAGGCCGGCTGGTCCACCGGCAGCGTCGGCATGATCGGCCAGTCCTACGACGGGACGCTGCCGAACATGGCCGCCGCGACCGGCGTGGACGGGCTGAAGGCCATCGTCCCGATCGCGGGCATCTCCAACTGGTACGACTACTACCGCGACAACGGCGGGGTGATCGCACCCGGCGGCTACCAGGGCGAGGACCTGGACGTGCTCGCCAAGGCCGTCCTGACCCGGAAGGACCCCGAGGTCTGCAAGAAGGTCATCGACGACATCGAGGCCCGGCAGGACCGCGACACCGGCGACTACAGCCCGTTCTGGGACGAGCGCAACTACGTCAAGGACGCCCGGAAGGTCAAGGCGGCCGTGATGGTCGTGCACGGCCTGAACGACTGGAACGTCAAGACCGAGCAGTCCGTCCGGTGGTGGAACGCCCTCAAGCAGGCGGGCGTGCCGCGCAAGCTGTGGCTGCACCAGGCCAACCACGCGACGCCGTTCCGGTGGCGGATCGACGAGTGGCTGCGGCAGACGCTCCACTGGTTCGACCGGTACCTGTACGGGATCCGCAACGGCATCGAGAACGAGCCGAAGGTCGACATCCAGCGTCCGGACGGCTCGTGGGAGACCGCCAAGGACTGGCCGCTGCCGGGCACCCGCTCGCTCCCGGTCAGCCTGAACGCCGGTCCGGGCGGGCAGCCGGGCGTCCTGTCGCCCCGGCCGCGTCCCGGCGCCGCCCAGTCGTTCGTGGACGAGGGCCGCACCCGCACCGCCGAGCAGCTCCTGACCGGTGAGGACAAGGCCGACCCGAACCGGCTGGCCTACCTGACCGGGACGCTGTCCAAGCCGCTGCGCATCAACGGCATCCCGAAGGCCGACATCCGCGCCTCGCTCGACGGCCCGTCGCCGTACCTGACCGCGCTGCTGGTCGACTACGGCACCGACACGAGGCCGACCGGCGCCCGGGTCACCACCACCGACAAGGTCTGCTACGGCCAGGGCGTGCCCGGCGACGACGGCTGCACCCTGCGGCAGGAGCTGGCCACCGAGACCGCCCCTTACAAGATCATCACGCGCGGCTGGCTCGATGCCCGCAACCGGGCCTCGATCTCCCGCAGCGAGCCGCTCACGCCCGGGAAGAGCTACTCCTTCCGCTGGGACATGCAGCCGACCGACTACACGGTCAAGGCCGGGCACCGGCTGGGCGTGATCGTGCTGTCGACCGACTACGACTACACGCTCCGCTACCCGGCGGGCACCGCGGTCGCGGTCCGGCCCGGCGTGAGCCGCGTCTGGCTGCCGGTCGCGCCCGGAGGGGACGCCGCGCCGAAATAACCGGAAACTCTGGATTATCCGGAAGTGATAGCCCACCGGAATCCGGATCTTCCGCAAGAATGACTCCGCCGTGCGGACGGGCGCGCCGTCCGCACGGCGGGTTTTCTCCTCTTGACCGAATGGGACTGGAACGGTCCCGACCGGACGCGCACGGTCCTGACCGGAACGGTCCCGACCGGACGCGCACGGTCCTGAGCGGAACGGTCCTGACCGGAACGGAAACTGGAACGTTCCGCCCCGGTTCGGACCGCAGATCCTCCGGTCAGCCGCGCAGCGCGGCGGAAAGCTCCCGCAACCGGCCCAGCTGCTCGCGCCGCTCGGCGGCGCGCTGCTCGTCCAGGGTGTTCTGCGGGGCCTCCAGCAGCAGCCGCTTGGTCGCCACGGCCGCGCCCGCGTTCACCGCGAGCAGCTCGGCGGTCAGCGCCGCCACCGCCTCGTCCAGGCCGCCGGCCGGGACGACCCGCTCGACCAGGCCGAGCCGGGCGGCCTCGGCGGCGTCCACGGTCCGGGCGGTGAGGCACAGCTCCAGCGCCCGGTTCACGCCCACGATCTCGACCAGGGGCTTGGTGCCGGTCAGGTCCGGCACCAGGCCGAGCGCGGGCTCCTTCATGCAGAACCTGGTGTCGTCGGCCGCGATCCGGATGTCGCAGGCCAGCGCCAGCTGGAAGCCGCCGCCGATCGCGTGCCCGTGCACGGCCGCGACGGTGACGATCTCCGGGCGCCGCAGCCAGGTGTAGCCCTCCTGCAGCTCGGCGATGAACCGGTCCCCCGCCTCGTCGTCCTCGCCCGAGGGGAAGCCCTCGCCGCCCCCGCCGGAGAACATCGACAGGTCGATGCCCGCCGAGAACGACGGGCCGTCGCCGCGCAGCACGACCACGCGCACCTCCGGCGGCAGCGAGCGGCCGATGGCCGCCAGCCCCCGCCAGGTGGCGAAGGTCATGGCGTTGCGGCGCTCCGGCCGGGCCAGCGTGACGGTGGCGACCGCCCCGTCCACCTCCAGCCGCAGCCCGCCCTCGGCGAGCCGGGCCGGGTCGAGCGGCTCGGCGGGGGGTCCCGCCG
This sequence comes from Actinomadura rupiterrae, assembly GCF_024172125.1. Taxonomy (GTDB): domain Bacteria; phylum Actinomycetota; class Actinomycetes; order Streptosporangiales; family Streptosporangiaceae; genus Spirillospora; species Spirillospora rupiterrae. The sequence continues at coordinate 165,848 of NZ_JAMZEA010000010.1, read as the reverse complement.
CCGTGGCCGGTTCCGGCCGTCGCAGCTCCGCGTCCGCCATGACATACCCCTCTTCCGCTGTGAGTCCTTACGTCACGGCGGCCGGGGCGTCCCCGCGCGCGGCGCGCGCGGGTGCGGTACCCGGCCCGCCGTCGCGACCGAACCCTACTCGGTCGTCCGCGACGGCAGGTCGGGCGGTCCGCCCGTCCGGGGGGCAGTGCCGCACCGGGTGCGGCCGGTGCGGGCGGACCTCCTCCGGACCAGGCCCGGGGTCAGGACTTCTTGCCGCGGGTCGCCCCTCCGCGACCGCGCAGGTTGACGCCGGATTCGGTGAGAATCCTGTGGATGAAGCCGTAGGAGCGGCCGGTGGCGGCTGCCAGGGCGCGGATGCTCTCGCCGGAGTCGTACCTCTTCTTGAGTTCCGCCGCCAGCTTGTCGCGCTCGGCACCGGTCACGCGGGTGCCCTTCTTGAGGGTCTCGGCCACGAGTACCTCCCGTAGTGATGTGGTGACCGCTGCGTTATCCCCCGCCATGATCAGTCATTCCCGCGCGTTCGGCTACCCACTCCGCCAGAAAAGATCTGTCGAACTCCCCGCGCAGGTCACGCAAGTGCCACCAGATCGGCAAACTCGTCACTCCAGATGTCCTCGACCCCATCCGGCAGCAAAATCACTCTTTCCGGCCGGAGCGCCTCGACCGCACCCTCATCGTGGGTCACCAGGACGATGGCCCCGGCGAAGCTGCGCAGCGCCGCGAGGATCTCCTCGCGGGACGCCGGGTCGAGGTTGTTGGTCGGCTCGTCCAGCAGCAGCACGTTGGCGCTGGAGACCACCAGCATCGCCAGCGCGAGCCGGGTCTTCTCGCCGCCGGACAGCACCCCGGCGGGCTTGTCCACGTCGTCGCCGGAGAACAGGAACGAGCCGAGGATCTTGCGGACCTCGACCGGCGGCAGGTCGGGCGCGGCCGACTGCATGTTCTCCAGCACCGAGCGGTCGACCTCCAGGGTCTCGTGCTCCTGCGCGTAGTAGCCGACGCGCAGCCCGTGCCCCGGGACGACCGCGCCGGTGTCGGGCTTGTCCTGGCCCGCCAGCAGCCGCAGCAGCGTGGTCTTGCCCGCGCCGTTCAGGCCGAGGATGACCACCCGGCTGCCGCGGTCCACGGCGAGCGAGACATCCGTGAAAATCTCCAAGGAACCGTACGATTTGGACAAACCCTCCGCGGTGAGCGGGGTCTTGCCGCACGCCGCCGGCTCCGGGAAGCGGATCTTGGCCACCTTGTCGGCCTGCCGCTCGTCCTCCACGCCCGCCAGCAGCTGACGGGCCCGCCGGTCCATCTGCTGGGCGGCCTTGGCCTTGGTGGCCTTGGCGCGCATCTTGTCGGCCTGGGACAGCAGCGCGGACGCCTGCCGGGTGGCGTTGGCGCGTTCCCGCTTGCGGCGGCGCTCGTCGGTCTCGCGCGCCTCCAGGTACTTCTTCCAGCCGACGTTGTAGATGTCGATCACGCTGCGGTTGGCGTCCAGGTGGAACACCCGGTTGACCACCACGTCCAGCAGCTCCACGTCGTGGCTGATCACCACCAGGCCGCCCTGGTGGGACTTGAGGAAGTCGCGCAGCCAGATGACCGAGTCGGCGTCCAGGTGGTTGGTCGGCTCGTCCAGCAGCAGGGTGTCGGCGCCGGAGAACAGGATGCGGGCCAGCTCCACGCGGCGCCGCTGGCCGCCGGACAGCGTGCCGAGCGGCTGGGTGAGCACCCGGTCGGGCAGGCCCAGGCTGGACGCGATGGACGCGGCCTCGGCCTCGGCGGAGTAGCCGCCGAGGATGTGCAGCCGCTCCTCCAGCCGCCCGTACTGCCGGACGGCCTTGTCCCGCTCCGCGCCGGACTTGGTGGCCATCCGCTCCTCGGCGGCGCGCAGCTTGCGGATCACCTCGTCCAGGCCGCGCGCGGACAGGATCCGGTCCCGGGCGAGCTCGTCGAGGTCCACGCCGCGCGGGTCCTGCGGCAGGTAGCCGAGCGTGCCCGAGCGCGTCACGCCGCCCGCGGCGGGGTGCGCCTCGCCCGCGAGCACCTTGGTGAGCGTGGTCTTGCCCGCGCCGTTGCGGCCGACCAGCCCGACCCGGTCGCCGGGGTTGACCCGGAAGGCGGCGCCCTCGATCAGCAGCCGGGCCCCGGCGCGCAGCTCGATGTCGTTCGCGATGATCACAGTGGTGTTCCCTGGCAGGTGAGGCGTGGACGGGTCGGGCGGGACGTGGCGGGGTAGGCAGGACGTGACGGGCAGGACGTGACGGGTGGGAGCGGAGCGGACGCGCGGGAGGTGGGACGCGCAGCCGATCAGTCTACGTGGCCGGGCCGCCCCGTCCGGCCATGCCAAACGTCTCAAACACGTGTACGAACGCCCGCGGAAGCGGGAATATGCCCTCACGGCGACCACGGAGGCCGGGGAGGCGCCCGGCCGCACACCCAAGGAGTGTGACCGCCATGGTGCGCATCACAGGGAACCAGCCGTACGGGATCCCGAACTTCATCGACATCGGCGTCCCGGACCTGGCCCGGGCCAAGGAGTTCTACGGCGGCCTCTTCGGCTGGCGGTTCCAGAACCTCGGGCCGGACGCCGGGGGCTACGAGGCCGTCCTGCTCGACGACGCGATGATCGCCGGTATGGCGCAGGTCACGGGCGAGGACACCGGGTCCCGCTACTGGTGGAACCTGTACTTCGCCACCGACGACGCCGACGGCACGATGAAGCGGATCACCGACGCGGGCGGGACGGTCGTCCAGCCCGCGGACGACGTGTTCGACCAGGGCCGGCTCGCCATCGCCAAGGACCCCGCCGGCGGGCAGTTCGGCCTGTGGCAGGGCGCGACCTACCCGGGGTCGGCGATCGTCAACGAGCCCGGATCGTTCTCCTGGGAGGAGCTCTACGTCCGCGAGACCGGCCCGGCGGCGGAGTTCTACCAGAACGTGTTCGACCTGCGGCCCGAGCGGATGACCGACGAGTCGGCACCGGCCGATCTGGACTACATCCTGCTCAACCACCCCGACTCCGGACGTCCGGCCGCAGGGATCTGCGCGGACGACCGGGACGTCCCGCTGTGGGTGGTCTACTTCGAGTCCGCCGACGTCGACGCCTCGGTCCAGCGCGCGCTGGACGGCGGGGCGACGCTCGAATCCGGCCCGTGGGACACGCCGTACGGCCGCGTCGCCGGCCTGCGCGACCCGTTCGGCGCCGACTTCCGCCTCATCCGGAGCAACCCGACGCCGTAGCCCGGAGGCTCCTGCCGATCTTCCGCGCCGATCTTCCGCGCCGATCGTCCGTGCCGATCTTCCGTGCCGATCTTCCGCCGGTGCTCCGGGCTGCCGCGAAGGGCTGTCCGGAGTGCCGGTGATCCGGGAAGATGTCGGTATGTGGTTGGCTCCGGAACGCAGGTCGGCACGTCGGTGGGCGGTCCCCGTCCTGGTCCTCGGCGCGGGGCTGGTCGTCGGCGGGGTGCTGCTGCAGCACGGCCGCCGGACGCCCGCGCTGATCGCCCTGGCGGTGCTCGCCGGGTACGCCGCGCACCTGGCCTACCGGCGGGACGAGCAGGGCCTGGCGATCAGCGAGTCGTTCGGCCGCGGCCACCGGGCCCGCGCGCACCTGAAGGCCGCCGCGATGACCGGGGACGTGCTGTCCGCCGGCATCGTCGCGGCGCTGGTCGTGCAGGCCCTGCGCGGCGCCGACATCACCCCGTTCGCGTGGCTCGCCCTGCTCGCGGGCGCCAGCTACCTCCTGTCCGTCCTCGCCGGCGGCCGCGCCCCCTGACCGCGGACAGGCGCTTCCTGAAGGCGCCTGACCGCCACCGGGCCGTCCGGGGGTGGGCCGGGGCGCAAGATCACGGACGGGTGGTGGCGGAGCGTGGCGGGGTGTCCGGGGTTCGGTGAGGTTCCTCGACGGGTGACGAAATGTTGGTGAACGTCGCCTGACGGCCATCGATTTATCCCGTTTGACCAGCGAGAATGCGGTCGTGTCACCGCCAGATGTGCTGATCCCGGCGCGGGAGCTCTTCCAGCCGGTCATCGACCTCGAGTCGGGCGCGGTCGTCGCGGTCGAGGCGCAGGCCCCGGATGCCGGGACGCTGCCGCCGGACGCCGTGCTGAGCCCCGTACCGACCGACGACGCGGTCCGCGCGGACATCTCCCGCGCGGCCCACTCCGCCGAGGCGGGCGCGCTGCTGCCCACCCGGCTCCCCCTGATGGTGACGGTCCGCGCCGAGACGGTGGCGCGCGGGGAACCCGTCCTGACCGAGCTGCACCGCCGGCTCACCGCGACCGGGCGCAGGCCCGGCGAGTTCATCGTCACCGTCGCCGGGGGCTTCCCGCCGTTCCAGCGGCAGGCCGTCACCGGAGCCCTCGGCGCGCTGCGCCGGGCCGGGTACCTGGTCGGGCTCGGCGAGCTCGGCGCGGCGCACGCGCCGCTGGACCTGCTCGCCGAGACCGTCCCGTACCTGGTCGCGGTGCATCCGGACCTGGTCCGGCGGGCGCCGTCCGATCCGCGCCGGGCGGCGCTGGTGCGGTCGCTGGTCGAGCTGGCGCACGGCCTCGGCACGCACCTGCTCGCGCCCGGCCTGGCCACCGAGGACCAGGTGCTCCAGCAGCGCGAGATGGGCGTCCGGCTGGCGCTCGGCCCGGCGTTCGCGCCGCCCGAGTGGCGGCCGGGGATGCCGGTCACGGTCCCGGTCACCGGCCGGGACGGTCCGGGTCCGGCGCGTCCGGCGGCGGTGGACCTCGGGCCCCGCGTCTCGGAGTTCACGCTGCCGGCCATGACGCTGCCCGACACCGCCACCGCCGACGAGGTGCTGACCACGCTCAACTCCGAGACCGGCGCCACCAGCGTCGTCCTCGTGGACGGGCGGCAGCGGCCGGTGGCGAGCGTGGACCGGACCCGGTTCCTGCTGAAGCTGTCCGGGGCGTACGGGCACGCGCTGCACGCGCACAAGCCCGCGACCCGGCTGGCCGACCGGCCGCGCCTGGTGCCCCGCACCGTCCCGGCGGTCGCCGCGCTGCGGGCGGCCGGGCAGGACGCCGAGCGCGTCTACGACGACCTGGTCGTCACCGACGAGGTCGGCCGCTGCATCGGGATCGTCCGGGTGGCCGACCTGATCCGGGGCATGGCCCCTTAGCCCTTCAGTCCCATTCCCAGCGGATGCCGTGCACGCCCGGCCGCAGGTCCTCGGCGACCAGGTGGACGGACCGGTGGGCATTCGGCACCACCTCCGCGACGTCGAGCTCGGGAGCTCCCACCGAGCGTCGCGCGAACCGGTGGCACCTGACCGGCAGCGCCGCCGCGTCGAACGCCACCTGGAGCACGTACTGGCCGGTCTGGAACCGGAACCCCCGCTCGTAGATGTCGCACTGGCCGCCGCTGCCGTCCGCGACCTCGTAGCGCAGCAGGTACGTCTCGTCCGGGAGCAGCACCGAGTCGAACATCAGCTCCGCGACGACCAGCATCGCGGCCGGATGCCGGCGCACCCGCCCGACCCGGCACCCGTCCAGGGCCGTGACCTGCACTTTGTCCACGTCGCAGCCCGGGTCCCCGCGATAGACGGTGACGCAGCGGTCCACCCGCTCCTCGCCCGGACGCGCCCGGACGGTCTGGAACATCTCGCGCCGCCGCCCCTCCCGGTTGGGCCCGACCTCCAGCCGCTCGTACAGGTGGACGGTCTCCAGCCCGCGTCCGGTCATCGGCCCGCCGAAGTCGGCGAGGACGGCCTCCAGCACCGGCCCCTGCGGCAGCACCTCGCGGTAGGCGACCGACCCGGGCGGCAGGCCCGCGCCGCGTCCGCGCGGGCGCGGCGGGCCGAGCAGCGCCGTCAGCGACCGGTCGGGCAGCTCCAGAACCTCCTCCAGCGCCCGGACGGCGCGCAGCGACTCGGGCCGCTCGGGGCGCCTGCGGCCGCGCTGCCAGTAGCTGAGCGTGGTGACGCCGACGTCCACGCCCTGCCGGGCCAGGTGGTGCCGGACGCGGTGCAGGGACAGCCCGCGCTCGGCGATCGCGGTCCGCAGCGCCTCGTGGAACGGGCCCTCGCGGAGGGCGTCGGTGAGCCGGCTCTGCATGGTTCGGCGCCTCCCGTGGCGGGGTCCGGGGTCCGATCGGCGTTCACCGTGAACTTTCACAGCGCGCCCGTCACCTGAGACTTCGCGTCCCAGCGTTGCCGCGTTTCACCGCATTTCGGGCGTCGTTCACGGCCGTTCACACCCGTTCGCGGTTCGCGGGCGGCCCGCGTGCGTTCACGTTCGGCGCGGGGGCGGCCCGGGCGGGCCTTGTCCGGAACACCCGGAAATCCGGATCATCGGGACGCGCCGGTCCCGCTGGACGCAGCGGATCCCCCGACCGGCGCGCGGGGCGCCCCGCTCTCACCCCCGTTCCTGCCCCTCCAGGGCAGGTCAGTCAGGAGCCCAGAATGCACGTCCGCAGACCCCCGCTCGGCCGCACCGGCCTCGCGGCGGCAGGCGCGGCCCTCGCCGCCGCCACGGCGGTCCTGTCCCCCGCCGCCCCCGCGTCGGCCGCCACCAAGAACATCCTGAACATCACCATGCAGGCGCAGCAGAACTCCAACTGGTGCTGGGCCGCGTCCGGCAACACCGTCGCCGCCTACTTCGGCAAGAACTACAGCCAGAACCAGTTCTGCAACCTGGCGTTCGACCGGTCGATCAACTCGTCCTGCGGGAACTGGCAGGCGACCCTCGCCGACGACCAGGAGGCGTTCCGGCAGATCGGGATCACCCCCGGCAACTACGTCTCCGCGCCGCTCTACTACTGGGCGGTCATCCGCGAGATCGACGCCGGACGGCCCGTCATGGCCCGCATCCAGTGGTCGTCCGGGGGCGGGCACATGGAGGTGCTCTACGGCTACGACCAGTCGAACAACTGGGTCTACTGGGGCAACCCCTGGGGTTCCAGCCCCCGCTACAACTGGGCGAGCTACGACTACTACTACGCCAACGACTCGTTCACCTGGACCCACTCCCTCGACCGGATCAACGAGTAGGAAGCGCCATGACACCCCTCCGCATCACGGCCGGGACGCTGGCCCTCGGCGCAGCCGCCCTGCTCGGCACCGCCACGGCCGCCTCCGCGACCCCCGCTCCCACCGCGCCGTCCCCGGCCGACCTGGCCGCCGCGCAGCAGGCCGCGACCGGGCAGCTCCCACAGATCGGCCGGTTCTTCGCCGCGCACGGCCAGGGCCGCCAGGTCGCGCCCGCCGCCGCTGCCGCCGAGCACGCCCGGCTCACCGCCGCGCCCGTCCCGGTCTACGAGCTGGACCCGGCGTTCGTCACCGGCCGGGCCGCCGCACCCGGACGCCTCGCATACCTGGCGTCCCCGGCCGCCGCCTCGGACGGCCAGACCGCCTCGGTCTGGTCGGCGCGCGTCCGCGGCGCCTGGAAGGTCGTGAACATCGCCTCCGGCACCGACGAGCAGAAGTACGCCCGCGCGGCGGGCGCGGGCTCGACGGCCTTCCACGAGCCGCAGATCGACGCCTGGTACGCGCTGCGCGGCTCCACGGTCGTCCCGCTGAACGCCCCGGCGCGGACGGCCGGGGCCTCGCTGCCCCTCGCGGCGTACCAGCGGCTCGTCCACCAGCGGTACGCCGACAAGCTGCCCGGCTCGTCCTACGCCCGGCAGGGCGCGGCGGGCGGCTACGGCTTCACCGCCCCCTCGGCGGGCGGCGGCCTCACCGGGCCGCCGGCGGGCGGCCTCGGCGGGCCGTCCCGTCCCGCCGCGCATGACGGCGGCTCCGGCTCCTGGACGCTCCTCGCCGGAGCCGGCGGCGTCGGGGCCGCCGCGCTGACCGGCGGCGTCCTGCTGGCGCGCCGCCGCCGCGTCGCGTCCTGACGCGGCTCCCGGCCCGGCGACCGTCCTCCCGCGGCCGCCGGGCCGGACCCCCGCCCCTCGCTCCCCGCGGGCGGGGCCGTCAAGCAAGGCGGCCGGCGTGCACGGGCGACGATCACCTCACGTTCGCGGCCCCCGCCGGTCCCGGGCTGCGGGCGGGGCCGTCAGGCGAGGCGGCCAGAGTGCTCGCGGGCGACGATCGCCGCCTGGACGCGGCTGCGCAGCTCCAGCTTGGCCAGGATCCGGCTCACGTGCGTCTTGGCGGTCGTCTCCGCCATGGCCAACCGCTCGGCGATCTGCTGGTTCGACAGGCCGTCCCCCAAGCACGCCAGAACGTCCCGCTCGCGCGGCGTCAGCCCGTCCAGCGCGGCGGACGTCCCGCCGGACGGCCCCTCGTCCGGCGCCGCCGCGGCGAACGCGCCGATCAGCCGCCGGGTGACCTGCGGCGCGATCACCCCCTCCCCAGCCGCGACGGTCCGGACGGCCTCCACCAGCCGGTCGGCGTCCACGTCCTTCAGAAGGAACCCTGCCGCGCCCGCCCGCAGCGCCCCGAACACGTGCGCGTCGGCGTCGAAGGTGGTCAGCACCAGCACGTCGGCGGTCCCGGCGACCTCGCGGGTCGCGGCGATGCCGTCCATGCGCGGCATCCGGACGTCCATCAGCACCACGTCCGGACGCAGCTCGCGGGTCATCGCGACGGCCTGCTCGCCGTCCGCGGCCTCCCCGACCACCTCGACGTCCGGCGCGGCGCGCAGGATCAGCGCGATCCCCGCCCGCACCGCCGCCTGGTCGTCGGCCACCAGCACCCTGATCACCGCGCCTCCCCTCCGTCCAGCGGCAGATCCGCCCGCACCACCCACGACCCGCCGGACGCGCCGGCGTCGAACGCCCCGCCCAGCAGCACGGCCCGCTCCCGCATCCCGACCAGCCCGGCGCCCGCGCCCGGAAGCTCCGACTCGCCGCCGAGCGGGCTGACCACCTCGACGCCCACCCGGCCCGTCCCGTAGGTCAGCCGCACCTCGGCCAGCCCGGACCCGCCGTGCTTGAGCGCGTTCGTCAGCGACTCCTGGACGATCCGGTACGCGGCCAGCTCGACCGCCGCGGGCGGCGCGTACGGCTCGCCAACGACCTCCAGCCTGGCCGACAGGTCCGACCGCGCGACGTGCGCGACGAGCCGGTCCAGCTCGTCCAGCCTGGGGGCGGCGGGCGAGTCCGCGCCGTCCTCCCGGAGCAGGCCGATCATGCGCCGCATCTCGGCGAGGCCCTGGACGCTGTTCTCCCGGATGACCTCCATGGCCTGCCGCAGCCCGTCCGGATCCAGGTCCGGGACCCGGAGCAGCGCCGTGGAGTGCAGCGCCACCGCGCTCAGATGGTTGGCGACCACGTCGTGCAGCTCCCGCGCCATCCGCGCCCGCTCGGCCGCCACCGCCGCGAGCCGGTCCATCTCGGCCAGCCGCGCCACCTGCCCGGCCCGCTCCCGCTCGGCCTCGGCCCGGTCCCGGTGCTCCCGGACGATCATGGCGGTGAGCACCGGTGTCAGCCAGGTCGTCCCGGCAACCGCGCCCATCACCACCCCCGGCCCCAGCGACCCGAGCAGCGCGCCGACGCCCGCCACCACCGCCAGCGAGGCGCCCGCCGTCGTCCCCAGCAGCCACCGCTCGGCCCGCCGCGGCCCGTACAGCGTCGCCGCGTACAGCGCGTCCGTGTAGATGACCGCCCCGCCCAGGCTCGGCCCGAGGACGATCTCCAGGACGTTCCCGGCCGACGAGATCGCCAGCCCGGTCATCGGCGCCGACCGCCGGAACAGCATCCCCACGCACATCACGGCCAGCGGAAGCGCCCGCAACCGCACCGGCGCACTCCACCCGTGCACCGACCACCGCACATACCCGTGCGCGAGCAGCAACAGCACCCCACCCGCGAACGCGAGCACGGCGATCAGCACGTTCTGCCAGGTGGCGAGACCCTTGAGGGAGACGGAACGACGCACACCCCCATCTCAGCACCCCCGCGACACCACCACGTCCGCCCGCCGTGCCAACCGCCCTACATCCTTCGGAGTACGGACGATCCAGCTCCTGCCGACGATGCCGCCGGGGCCCGCCGGCATCGATCATGGCATCCATGACCGGCTGGTTCCCCGACGTGACCTCCCCTCCGCCGCCTGGAGCACCCCTCCAGGCCCTGATCGTCCTGACGGCGGTCCTGGCCGTGGCCACCCTGCGCCGCCGCCGCTGACCCGCTACCTGGGAGGCACCGGGACGTTCGCCCTTCCGGGCGACGCACCCCCGGCGCGGGCCGGACCATCCTCGACCGCATGAAGTTGATCACCACGACGATCGCCGGGCTCGTGGCCACGTCCGCATTGGCGGTCCCGGCCCTGGCCACCTCCGGGCACAAGAAGGACGCGCCGTCCTGCCTGCCGGTCGCGGGCGCCGAATGCGGCACCATCCGCGTGCCGCTGATCCGCGCACACCCCGAATCAGGCAGCACGGACGTCGCCTACGCGGTGATCCGGCACCGCGGCGCGGGCCCCACCAAGGGGACGGTGGCCGTCAACCCCGGCGGCCCGGGCGGCTCGGTCCTGGCGTCCGCGCCGCAGTACGCCACCACCTTCAAAGACCTGCTCACCGACCACGACCTGCTCCTCGTGGAACGCGCGGCATCGGCCGGTCAGGCTCGGTCCAGTGCGGGATCACCTTTCCGCTGCCCGCGACCCGGGACGGCTTCGTCCGCCTGGCCGCCGCCTGCGGGCAGAACCTCGGCACCCGCGCGCGGGCCTACACCTCGGCCGAGACCGCCGACGACTTCGACGCCGTCCGCCAGAAGCTCGGCATCGACCGCCTCGACCTGCTCGGCCAGTCCTACGGCACCTACCTGATGACCGTCTACGCCCAGCGCCACCCGGCCCACGTCCGCTCGGTGGTCCTCTCCAGCGCCTACCCCCTGGCCTTCGACATGTGGGCCCGTCCCAACGCCCGCGCCGCGCGCCGTACCGTCCACCTGATGTGCGAGCGAGCCAAGTCGTGCAACGGCGACAAGGTCCTGACCGACATCTCCCACCTCTCCACCCGCCTACGTACGCACCCCATCCCCTACGACGGCCGGAAGCTGGACGACACCGCCCTGGCCTCGATCATCTACAACACCGCCAGCCAGGCCCCCACCGCCGTCGGCGACATCCCCGCCATGGTCCGTACCGCCCTCAAGGGAGACACCACCCTGCTCGTCAAGGCCGCGCGCGACCAGAGCCCGATGTCCGGCTCCTCAGCGCTCGCCCAGCGGGACGAGCCGTTCAACCCGGGCCAGGCGGTCTCGGTGATGTGCAACGACTACCCGACGCTCTGGAACCGCCAGGCCCCGGTGAACACCCGCCTACGCCAGTTCGCCGCCAAGCGCGCCGCCCTGAAAGACCGGACGTTCTGGCCCTTCGGCAAGACCGCCTGGACCAGCGCGATGAACGACCGCGGCAACGCCTGCATCCGCTGGCCCGACCGCACCGGCCCGAAGCAACCCAGCACCGGTTTCCCCGACGTCCCCGTCCTGGTGGTCTCGGGCGAACTGGACACCAACACCCCCACCGAGGAAGGCCGCCAGGCCGCCCGCCAGTTCCCTCACAGCACCGTGATCGAAGTCCCCAACACCGGCCACGTGGCCGAAGACCACGACCCCACCGGCTGCACGTCCGGAATCGAAACCGCCTTCATCCGCACCCGCCAGGCCCCCGCCACCACCTGCCTGACCAAGCTCCCCGCTCCCCCCGTCCACCTCGCGACTCGGCCCAGCGGGGGCGACTCCCGCTACGCTGATAAGGAGTAGAGGGGAAGGGTATGTACGACGGAATCTTCAACGAGGAAACTCGTGCCAAAGCCCTGGAGGAGCTGGCCAACTTCGGCGAGTCGAAGGGGTTCACCTTCTCCAAGTTCGAGTCCCTGGGCGACGAGATCGTCATGCTCGCCGGGACCCGCTGGGAACATGACGACATCGTCATGAGCATCAGAGAGCAGGTGCCGCGACCCCGCTCCTGCAAGCTCTCCAATGTGGATCTGCTGTTGACCTCGGATCCTGGGGAGCCGGTGCCTGATCTTGTGGTGGTGCCGGATCGGCTCAAGCCTGGGGCGAAGCCCTGGGCGCATGAGACGGAGTTGCTGGTCGAGGTCGTCTCGCAGCGCAACTACCGGGAGGACTACCAGGGCAAGCGGCGGCGCTACGCCGAGTCCGGGGCGCCGCAGTACCTGCTGGTGGATCCGCGCGAGGGCGTGTGCGTGCTGTACGACGGGCCGCAGAAGTCCGATGGGACCTACCGGAACGTCACCAAGACCGCCTTCGGGGAGCCGGTCCTTGGGTTGATTTGCATGGACGGGCGGGAGCTCGACACCTCGGAGTTTCCGCGTTACGTGTGAGGGGCTGCCACGGCGCGGATGGTGAGGGTGATCAAGGGGAGGTCGAACTCGCCGGCGGCGGTCTCGGGGGTGGCTCTCAGGTGGGCCACGATGCGGGACAGGAGGGCCTCGCGGTCCTGGGGGTCCATGACCAGGACGTGGGAGTGGGTGCCGATCGTGGCGGCCATGGACTCGGGCGTGCGGCGCTGGACGTGGGGGAACTCGGTACGTTCCAGGTTGGGGAACAGCGGGGTGTCCGGGAGGCCCTTGGGGCGCCACTTGGTGGCGGTCACGGTGCTGCGGGCGAGGCGCTTCATCTCGGCCACCCACGGGACGGCGTCGTCGTCGAGGTTCCAGAAGCCGCCCATGACGCCGCCGGGGGCCAGGACGCGGTGGATCTCCGGGAGCGCCCGGTCCAGGTCGAACCAGTGCATCGCCTGGCCGATGAGGACGGCGTCGACCGAGCCGTCCGGGAGCGGGATCTCCTCGGCCGCGCCTTCCAGGGCCGTGACCGCGGGGTGGGCGCGGCGGAGTTCGGCGAGCATGGCCGGGTCGGGTTCGACGGCGGTGATCGCGTGGGGTGGGATTCCGGCGGAGGTGAGGACGCCGGTCAGCTTGCCCGTCCCGGCCGCCAGATCGAGCACGCGGGCCGGACGGCGGTCCAGCCGGTCCAGTACCCAGCGAACGGCGGCGAGGGGGTAGTCGGGGCGTTCGGCGGCGTAGGCGGCGGCGTTGGAACCGAACGAGGCGGCGCGGCGGGCTACGAGGTCCTCGGGGGACTCCGGGAAGGCGTCCTGCATGGGGTCAAGGCTAGGACGGCGAAGGCCGCACCCCCGTCCGGGGTGCGGCCTTCGCGCATCGGCTCAGGTCAGGCCGCCGGGGCGGCCGGAAGCCGTTCGGGACGCCCGGTCAGACGTTGAAGCCGAGGGCGCGGAGCTGGTCGCGGCCCTCGTCGGTGATCTTGTCCGGGCCCCACGGCGGCAGCCAGACCCAGTTGATCTTCACGTCCTTGACCAGGCCCTCCAGCGCGGAGTGCGCCTGGTCCTCGATCACGTCGGTGAGCGGGCAGGCGGCGCTGGTCAGGGTCATGTCCAGGGTGGCCACCTCGTCGGTGATGTCCACCCCGTAGACCAGGCCGAGGTCCACGACGTTGATGCCGAGCTCGGGGTCCACCACGTCCTTGAGGGCCTCAAGGACCTCCTCGTTGGGCGCGGCGTCCGGCTCGGGGGCCGGGGTGCCCTGCTCGGCGGCGGGCTGGGCCTGCTCGTCCACAGGGGCCTGCTCGGCGGCCGGGGTCTCCTCCGGCTGCTGCGTTTCGGTGGCGTTCTCGCTCATGATGCCTCTCCCAGGGCGCGGGCGGTCGCGTCCTTGAACGCCATCCAGGCGAGCAGGGCGCACTTGATCCGGGCGGGGTACTTCGACACCCCGGCGAAGGCGATCGCGTCCTCCAGGACGTCCTCGTCGGGCTGGACGTCCTGCCCGCGCGACTGCATCAGCGCGAGGAACTCGTCGCCGACGCCCATCGCCTCCTTCACCGGCTTGCCGATGACCAGGTCGGTCATGACCGACGCGCTGGCCTGGCTGATCGAGCAGCCCATGGCGTCGTACGAGACGTCCGCGACGACCGCGTCCCGGCCCGTGCCGTCGAGGTGCACGCGCACCGTCGCCTCGTCCCCGCAGGTGGGGTTGACGTGGTGCGCCTCGCCCTCGAAAGGCTCCCGCAGCCCCTTGTTATGGGGGTTGCGGTAATGGTCCAGGATGACCTCCTGGTACATCGCCTCAAGCTGCATGGCTTCCGTTTCCTCGTGAGGGGCCTTCGTCGTTCTTCAACAGCCCGCGGGATCAGGCTGTTCCGAAGAACTTCTGCGCCTGCCGGATGCCGTCGGCCAGCGCGTCGATGTCGCCCAAAGTGTTGTGCACGTAGAAGGACGCCCGGGTGGTGGCGGGGATGCCGAACCGGCGGCAGATCGGCTTGGCGCAGTGGTGCCCCACGCGGACCTCCACACCCAGCTCGTCCAGCACCTGGCCGACGTCGTGCGGGTGGATGTCGTCCACGGTGAACGACACCGCGCCGCCGCGCGCCTCGGTCGTGCCCGGGCCGATCACCCGCACGCCCGCGATGTCGCCGAGCCGCTCCAGCGCGTACCCGGTGAGCGCCTGCTCATGCGCGTGGACGTTCTCCATGCCGAGGGCCGACAGGTAGTCGACCGCCGCGCCGAGGCCCACGGCCTGCGCCACGTTCGGCGACCCGGCCTCGAACCGCTGCGGCGGCGCCATGAACGTGGTGCCCTCCATCGTGACGGTCTCGATCATCGAGCCGCCGGTGATGAACGGGGGCATCGCCGCGAGCAGCTCGCCCCGGCCCCACAGCACGCCGACCCCGGTCGGGCCGAGCATCTTGTGGCCCGAGAACGCCAGGAAGTCGGCGCCGAGCGCCGCGACGTCGACCGGCATGTGCGGGACGGACTGCGCGGCGTCCAGCACGACCAGCGCGCCGACCTCGCGGGCCTTCGCCGCGATCAGCTCGACGGGCGGGACGGTGCCGAGCACGTTCGACTGCTGCGTGAGCGCGACCAGCTTGGTGCACGAGTTCACCAGCGCGTCCAGCTCGGACAGGTCCAGCCGGCCGTCGTCGGTGATCCCGAACCAGCGCAGCGTCGCGCCCGTCCGCCGGCAGAGCTGCTGCCACGGGACGAGGTTGGCGTGGTGCTCCATCTCGGTGACAAGGATCTCGTCGCCGGGACCGACCTTGAACCGCTCGGCCTCGGGCCCGGACGTGGCGGCGTTGCTCATCGCGTACGCCACCAGGTTGATCGCCTCGGTCGCGTTCTTGGTGAACACGATCTCGCTCGGGACGGCCCCGATGAACCGGGCGACCTTGTCCCGGGCGGCCTCGAACGCGTCGGTGGCCTCCTCGGCGAGCAGGTGCGCGCCGCGGTGCACGGCCGCGTTGTGCCGCTCGTAGAACTCCCGCTCGGCGTCCAGCACCTGGACGGGCTTCTGCGAGGTCGCCCCGGAGTCCAGGTAGATCAGCGGGTTCCCGCCGCGGACGGTCCGCTGGAGCAGCGGGAAGTCCTTCTTGATCTCCTCCGGAAGGAGACTCATCTTCAAGCGCCTGCCTTCACGTACTTCTCGTAGCCCTCGTTCTCCAGCACGTCGGCCAGCTCCGGGCCGCCCTGCTCGACGATCCGGCCGTGCGCGAACACGTGCACGAAGTCGGGCTTGATGTAGCGCAGGATGCGGGTGTAGTGCGTGATCAGCAGGACACCGGTCTCGGGGTCGCCGTCGTGGAAGCGGTTGATGCCCTCGGAGACGACCTTGAGCGCGTCCACGTCGAGGCCGGAGTCGGTCTCGTCCAGCACGGCGACCTTCGGCTTGAGCATCTCCAGCTGGAGGATCTCGTGCCGCTTCTTCTCGCCGCCGGAGAAGCCCTCGTTCAGCGAGCGCTGCGCGAACGCCGGGTCGATGGACAGCGCGTCCATCGCGGCCTTGGTCTCCTTGGCGAACTCGCGCAGCTTCGGCGCCTCGCCGCGGACGGCGGTGACCGCCGAGCGCAGGAAGTTCGACACCGACACGCCCGGGACCTCCACCGGGTACTGCATCGCCAGGAACAGGCCCGCGCGGGCGCGCTCGTCGACGCTCATCTCCAGGACGTCCTCGCCGTCCAGGGTGACCGTGCCGGAGGTGACGGTGTACTTCGGGTGGCCCGCGATCGCGTAGGCGAGCGTGGACTTGCCGGACCCGTTCGGGCCCATGATCGCGTGCGTCTCGCCCGCCTTCACGGTCAGGTCGACGCCGCGCAGGATCTCCTTCGCGTCCTCGCCGTCCCCGACGGAGACGTGCAGGTCGCGGATCTCAAGGGTGGCCATATCTATGGATCTTTCCTAGTCGTCGGAGTCGAGCGAGACGTAGACGTCGCCGTCCTCGACCTTGGCCTTGTAGGTGGCGACGGGCTGCGTCGCGGGCGGGTTGGTGGGCTTGCCGGTCCGCAGGTCGAAGCAGGACCCGTGCAGCCAGCACTCGATCGTGCCGTTGTAGACCTCGCCCTCGGAGAGCGAGACCTCCGCGTGCGAGCAGATGTCGCTGACCGCGAACACCTCCTCGCCGCTGCGCACCACCGCGACCGGGGTGTCGTCCACCTCGACGGCGAGCGCGCCGTCGGCCGGGACCTCCGCCAGCGGGCAGACCTTGACGAAGCTCATCGGCCCCACCCCGGACGGCTCATCGGTCCCGCTCCGGACGGTCGAGCTCGGCCTCGATCGCCGCGGCGACCTTCTCCCGCACCTCGGCGACCTCGATCCGCTCGACCAGCTGGCCGAGGAACCCGCGCACCACCATGCGGCGCGCCTCGTCGAACGGGATGCCGCGCGCCTGCAGGTAGAACAGGTGCTCGTCGTCGAGCCGGCCGGACGCCGAGGCGTGCCCCGCGCCGGCGACCTCGCCGGTGAGGATCTCCAGGTTCGGCACCGAGTCGACCCGCGTCCCGTCGGTGAGGACGAGGTTGCGGTTCAGCTCGTAGGTGTCGGTGCCCTCGGCCTCCGCGCGGATGATCACGTCGCCGATCCAGACCGCGTGTGCGTCCTGGTCCTGCAGCGCGCCGCGGTAGTCGACGCGGCTGCGGCAGCTCGGCACGGTGTGGTCGACCAGCAGCCGGTGCTCCAGGTGCTGGCCGCCGTCCACGAAGTACACCCCGTACAGCTCGGCGTCGCCGCCGGGCTGGGCGTAGGCGACCGACGGGGACACCCGCACGACGTCGCCGCCGATGCTGATGTTGTGCGAGACGAACCGGGCGTCGCGGCCGAGGCGGGCGTGCTGCTGCGAGACGTGCACGGCGTCGTCGGCCCAGTCCTGGAGGCTGATCACCGACAGCGAGGCGCTGTCGCCGACCACGAACTCCACGTTGTCGGCGAAGACCGCCGAGCCGCGGTGGGTCAGGACGACCGTCGCCTTGGCGAACGGCTCCAGGACGACCGTGGTGTGGCCGTAGGCCGCGCCGGACGCGTCCTCGCCGTGCCGGCGGATGACGACCGGGGCGGACGCCTCGACCTCCTTCGGCACGGTCACGACGGTGGCCTCGGCGAACGAGGCCCACGCCTGGGCGCTGACCCGGTCGGCGGGCACGAAGGCCTTGCCGAGGCGCTCGTCGTCGCGGCCGACGGTCTCGACCCGGATCCCGGCCGGGGCCTCGATCTCGGTGATGACCTTGCCGGACGCGTCGGCGGTGCCGTTGTGCAGGCCCTTGAGGCGGCGCAGCGGGGTGAACCGCCACTCCTCCTCGCGGCCCGTCGGCACCTCGAAGTCGGCGACCTCGTAGGAGCCCTTCTCGTGCAGCGTCGAGAGCGGGCGCGTGTCCAGCCCCATCAGCCGACGGCTCCTTCCATCTGAAGCTCGATGAGCCGGTTCAGCTCAAGGGCGTACTCCATCGGCAGCTCGCGCGCGATGGGCTCGACGAACCCGCGCACGATCATCGCCATCGCCTCGTCCTCGGTGAGACCGCGGCTCATCAGGTAGAACAGCTGGTCCTCCGACACCTTGGAGACGGTCGCCTCGTGGCCCATCTCCACGTCGTCCTCGCGGACGTCCACGTAGGGGTAGGTGTCGGACCGGGAGATCTGGTCGACCAGCAGCGCGTCGCACTTGACCGTGGACTTGCTGTGGGTCGCGCCCTCCTGGATCTGCACCAGGCCCCGGTAGGACGTGCGGCCGCCGCCGCGCGCCACCGACTTCGACACGATGGTCGAGGAGGTGTTCGGCGCGGCGTGCACCATCTTGGCGCCCGCGTCCTGGTGCTGGCCCTCGCCCGAGAAGGCGATGGACAGGGTCTCGCCCTTGGCGTGCTCGCCCAGCAGGTAGACGGCCGGGTACTTCATGGTGACCTTGGAGCCGATGTTGCCGTCGATCCACTCCATGGTCGCGCCCTCGTAGGCGACGGCGCGCTTGGTGACCAGGTTGTAGACGTTGTTCGACCAGTTCTGGATGGTCGTGTAGCGGACGCGCGCGTCCTTCTTCACGACGATCTCGACGACGGCCGAGTGCAGCGAGTCCGACTTGTAGATCGGCGCGGTGCAGCCCTCGACGTAGTGCACGTACGAGCCCTCGTCCGCGATGATCAGCGTCCGCTCGAACTGGCCCATGTTCTCGGTGTTGATCCGGAAGTAGGCCTGGAGCGGGATCTCCACGTGCACGCCCGGCGGGACGTAGATGAACGAGCCGCCCGACCACACCGCGGTGTTCAGCGCGGCGAACTTGTTGTCGCCGACCGGGATCACCGAGCCGAAGTACTCCTGGAAGATCTCCGGGTGCTCCTTCAGGCCCGTGTCGGTGTCGAGGAAGATGACGCCCTTCTCCTCAAGATCATCGCGGATCTTGTGGTAGACGACCTCCGACTCGTACTGGGCCGCGACACCGGCGATGAGGCGCTGCTTCTCCGCCTCGGGGATGCCGAGCCTGTCGTAGGTGTTCTTGATGTCCTCGGGGAGCTCCTCCCAGGAAGCGGCCTGCTTCTCGGTGGAGCGGACGAAGTACTTGATGTTGTCGAAGTCGATCTCCGACAGGTCCGAGCCCCAGCCGGGCATCGGCTTCTTGTCGAACAGCCGCAGCCCCTTGAGCCGCAGGTCGAGCATCCAGTCGGGCTCGCCCTTCTTGGCCGAGATGTCGCGGACGACGTCCTCGTTCAGGCCGCGGCGGGCCGCGGCCCCGGCGGTGTCGGGGTCGGCCCAGCCGAACTTGTACCTGTCGAGCCCTTCCAGCTCGGGGTGGGCTGCCGTAGTCATGTGGAGGACCCTCCGGTCTCCTCGTTACCTATGGTCTGAACGTCGCCCCTGGCCGCCTCGCAGAGGGACCGTGAGCTGACGTGGGTGGTGCAGATCCCGTCGCCGTGGGCGATGGTCGCCAGCCGCTGGACGGGGGTGCCCAGCAGCCGGCTGAACGCCTCGGTCTCGGCCTCGCACAGCTGCGGGAACTCCGCGGCGACGTGCGCGACCGGGCAGTGGTGCTGGCACAGCTGCTCGCCGCCGCCCGGCTGCGGCGCCTTCCCGGCGGCGGCCGCGTAGCCGTCCGCCGACAGGGCCTCGGCCAGCCGGCGCACCCGCTGCTGGGGCGGCGCCGACTGGACGACCGGGAGGTAGCGCCGTTCGAGGTCGGCGATCTGCCGCCGGGCGAACTCGGCCACCGCCCCCTGCCCCGCCGTCTCGGCGAGGAAGCGCAGGGCGCTGGTGGCGAGGTCGTCGTAGGCGTGCACGAACGCGCTGCGGCCGGCGTCGGTGATGGCGAACCACTTGGCCGGGCGGCCGCGGCCGCGATGCGCCGGGCGGCGGTCGCGGCGGACCTCGATCATGCCCTCGGCGAGCAGGGCGTCCAGGTGCCGGCGGATCGCGGCGGGCGTCAGGCCCATCCGCTCCCCCAGCGTGGAGGCGGTGATCGGTCCGTGTTCGAGAATGAGCCGGGCCACGCGGGCGCGGGTGTCGCGCTCGCCGCTCGGCGCCACCGACGGCACGCCGACGGGCCGCACGATGGCGGCCTCGGCGCTGGTCGGCGTCTCGCTCACGTTTTTCACAACATCAGTGTGCCGTAATTCCTTCCCGGCCATCAACCGTTCACCGGTGCGGTGCCTCACGCAGGTAAGGCTTACCTAACCTGCGGATTCTCCGGCCCCGGGCCCCGGACCGCCCCTTCGGGACGGGCCGCCGGTGAAGGTGATCAGCGGCGGAAGCGCGGCGAACGCCGCCTGCAGGCTACCGGGCGTGACCGCGTGGAAGCACAAGGACGGGGACGCCGGACGCGCGGACGATCTTGCCGGAGCTCTCGCCGAGGAAGACCTTGCGCAGCGGGCCCTCGTGGCTGGACATGGTGGCGAGCAGCTCGCCCGGCAGCATCTCGACGCCGCCGAGCGCCTTGGTGATGCCCGCGCCCTGGACCGCCTCGGTCTCGACGTCCTCGACGCCGCGGTCGGCGAGCAGCCCGCGGGCGTGGTCGAGGTCCCTCTCGGCCTGCTCGTACTGGCGCTGGAGCACGTCGTCCTTGCCGCGGAACCGGGCGGGCAGCCCGGACGGCCGCAGCACCAGCGTGACCAGCCGGACCGGCAGGCCCAGCGCGGCGGCGAGGGTCGCGACGGCGTTCAGCGGGGTCTGGACGTCCCGCCGCCGGAAGTAGGCGACGCTGAGCCGCTCGAACCTCTTCGGCGCGCTCTCGGCGTAGCCGCGCGGGGCGAGCATGACCGGGATCGGCGAGCCGTGCAGGAGCTGGTCGGCGGTGCTGCCGATGGCGATCCGGTCGCGGCGGCCGCGCGGCGCCGAGCCGATCACGGCCAGGTTGGCGCCCACCTCGTCGGCGATCTCCAGGAGGCCGCGCCCGCTGCCCCGGTGGGCGAGCACCCGGAACTCCACGCCGCGCTTGGGGTGCTTGAGGGCGGCGAGCCGGTCGGCGGCCTGCGCGAGCGCCGCGGCGGCCTGTTCGCGCAGGTAGGAGAGCCACTCGGCGTCCACCGAGCCGGGGCCGCGGGCGGGCCAGGCGGGCGGGTGGACGTTGGCGACGACCAGCGGCGCCCCGGCGGTGCGGGCGGCCAGCGAGCCGAGCGCCAGCGCGTCGTCGCCCCGCTCGTCGGGCGAGTAGCCGACCAGGACGCGCAGGTCCTGCCCGGAGTCCGGCCGCGCGTCGCCGGACGTGGCGGACGCGGCCGCGGACGTGCCGCCGGACGTGGCGGCCTGCTTGGCGGCGTGCTTCGCGGCGCTCATGGCGTCCCCTTCTGGGTGGAGGCCGCGCCCGGCCCGGCGCCGGACCGGCCGAGCAGCGAGTGGCGGCGGCTGTAGAGGAAGTAGACGACCAGCCCGATCACCATCCAGATCAGGAAGATCCGCTGGGTCACGCCGTCCAGGGTGAAGATCAGGCCGGCGCAGAACAGCACGCCGAGCACCGGGGTGATCGGGTACAGCGGCGTCCGGAAGCTGCGGTTGAGGTCGGGCCGGGTCCGGCGCAGCACGATCACCCCGATGTTGACCAGGCCGAACGCGAACAGGGTGCCGATGCTGGTGGCGTCGGCGAGCTTGCCGAGCGGGATGGCGGCGGCGAGCAGCGCGATGAACGCCGACACGATCAGCGTGTTGACGACCGGGACGTGGGTGTGCGGGCTGACCCGCTGGAACACCTTCGGCATCAGGCCGTCGCGGGACATCGCGAACAGGATGCGGGTCTGGCCGTACATGACCGACAGGACGACGCTGGCGATGGCGATGACCGCGCCGAGCGACAGCACCGCCGCGGGCCACGACATGTTCGTGGCACGTTCCAGGACGACCGCCAGCGACGCCTCGGTCTCCCCCGCCTTGAACTCCTTCCAGTTCATCGCCCCGACCGCGGACAGGCCGACCAGCACGTAGAGGACCGTGACGATGACCAGCGAGCCGATGATGGCGAGCGGCAGGTCCCGCTTGGGGTTCTTCGCCTCCTCACCGGCCGTGGACGCGGCGTCGAAGCCGATGTA
Source organism: Actinomadura rupiterrae (assembly GCF_024172125.1). Taxonomy (GTDB): domain Bacteria; phylum Actinomycetota; class Actinomycetes; order Streptosporangiales; family Streptosporangiaceae; genus Spirillospora; species Spirillospora rupiterrae. Next base: position 144,145 of record NZ_JAMZEA010000010.1, on the reverse strand, counting down.
GGAGAAGAACACCTTCGACCCGGCGGCCTGGATCCCGGCCCAGCCCATCGGCGCGAACGGCGTGATGTTCCCGGCCTTGAACGCGGTGAAGGCGACGACGCAGAAGAACACCAGCACGCCGATCTTCAGGAACACCATGATGGTGTTGACCGTGGCGCTCTCGGACGCGCCCTTCAGGAGCAGCAGCATCGCCAGCATCACCACGACGATCGCCGGGACGTTGACGTAGCCGCCCGAGCCGGGCGGGTTGCTGATCGCGGCGGGCAGCGTGAACCCGAAGGTCTGGTCGAAGAAGTCGTTGAGGTACTGGCCCCAGCCGACCGCGACCGCCGACACCGACACCGCGTACTCCAGCAGCAGGCACCAGCCGCAGACCCAGGCGATCAGCTCGCCCATCGTCGCGTAGGCATAGGAGTAGGACGATCCGGACACCGGGATCGTCCCGGCCAGCTCGGCGTACGACAGCGCGGAGAACAGCGCGGTCACCGCGGCGAGCACGAACGACAGGACGACCGCGGGCCCGGCGAGCGGGACCGCCTCGCCCAGCACCACGAAGATGCCGGTGCCGAGCGTCGCGCCCACGCTGAACATCGTCAGCTGGAGCAGCGACATCGAGCGGTCGAGCCCGCCCTCCTGCCCCTCCTCGACGATGACGTCCACCGGCTTGGTCCGGAACAGGCTGTGCAGCAGGGAGCCTTGCGCGCTCACGGTCGTCGCCCGCCTTCGCTGGTCGGTGCTCGGGTCCCGTCTCGCGCCGCGCCGTGCGTCTCGTCGCGGGTCACGCTGGTCGCTGCTCGGGTCGCGCTGGTCGGTGCTCGGGTCACGGTGGTCCTCCCGGCGGTCAGAGGGTGCTGGCGAGCGGCCAGGTGGCGTTCGGCGTCACGATCGTGCCCGCCGTGCCCTCCAGGATCTGCACGCACTGGTCGACCCGGCCGATGGCCGCCATGTCGCCGGTGGTCTCCACGAACCCGCAGACCGCCTCGATCTTGGGTCCCATGGAGCCGGCCGGGTAGTCGTCCGAGCGCAGCTCGAACGGGGTGGTGTGGGTGATCGGCTCGGCCTTCGGCGTGCCGAAGCCGCGCACAACGTTCGGCACGTCGGTGAGGATGAGGAACGCGTCGGCCTCCAGCGTCTCGGCGAGCAGCGCGGCGGTGAGGTCCTTGTCGACGACCGCCTCCAGGCCCTCCAGCTGCCCGACGTCGTTCCGGTACACCGGGATGCCGCCGCCGCCCGCGCAGACCACCACCGTCCCGGACCGGACGGCCTGCCGGATCAGCCGGGTCTCGATGACCCGCTGCGGCTGCGGGGACGGCACCACCCGGCGCCAGTAGTCGCCGTCCTGCTTGACCGTCCAGCCGTACTCCTTGGCGTACTTCTCGGCGTCCTCGCGGCTGTAGACCTGCCCGACGAACTTGGTCGGGTCGTCGAAGGCCGGGTCGACCGCCGACACCAGGGTCTGGGTCACCAGCGCCAGCACCTGGCGGCCGGGCAGCGCGTTCTGCAGCGCCTGCAGCATCCAGTAGCCGATCATCCCCTGGGTCTCGGCGCCGATGGTGTCCAGCGGGTAGGGCCGGGACAGGTTCGGGTCGCTGATGCTCTCCAGCGACAGCACGCCGACCTGCGGCCCGTTGCCGTGCGTGATGATCAGCTCGTGCCGCTCGGCGAGCGGCGTGAGCGACCGCACCGCGGTCTGCAGGTTGCTGCGCTGGAGCTCGGCGTCGGGCCGGTCCCCGCGCCGGATCAGGGCGTTGCCGCCCAGCGCGACCACCACTCTCATCGCTGTCCCCTCCTCGTCTTCGGCGGCGCCGGTCGGCGGCGGCCGGACGCTCGGCCGAGCGTCGGCCGCGCGCTCAGCCGAGCGTCGCGACCATGACGGCCTTGATGGTGTGCATCCGGTTCTCCGCCTCATCGAAGACGATGGACGCGTCGGACTCGAACACCTCCTCGGTCACCTCCAGGCCGTCCAGCCCGGTCCTCTCGTAGACCTTCTCGCCGACCTCGGTCTCGCGGTTGTGGTAGGCGGGCAGGCAGTGCATGAACTTCACATTCGGGTTGCCGGTCGCCTTCATGACCTCGGCGTTGACCTGGTACGGCTTCAGCAGCCGGACGCGCTCGCCCCACACCTCGTCCGGCTCGCCCATCGACACCCACACGTCGGTGAGGACGAAGTCGACGCCCCGCACGGCCTCCCGGACGTCCTCGGTGATCAGCAGCTTCCCGCCCGTCCTCGCGTTCAGCTCCTGCGCGGGCTTGACCGCGAGGTCCTGCTCGGGCCACAGCGTCTTCGGCGCGGCGATCCGCACGTCCATCCCCGACAGCGCGCCCGCGACCACGTAGGAGTGCGCCATGTTGTTGCGCGCGTCGCCGAGGTAGGCGTAGGAGAGCTCGTTCAGCGGACGCCCGTTGCCGTGCTCGGCCATGGTGAGCTGGTCGGCGAGCATCTGCGTCGGGTGCCAGTCGTCGGTCAGGCCGTTCCAGACCGGGACGCCGGAGTACTCGGCCAGCTCCTCGACGGTCCGCTGGGCCGAGCCGCGGAACTCGATGCCGTCGAACATCCGGCCCAGCACCCGGGCGGTGTCCCGGGCCGACTCCTTGGTGCCCATCTGCGACCCGGACGCGGCGAGGTAGGTGCAGTGCGCGCCCTGGTCGTGCGCGGCGACCTCGAACGCGCAGCGCGTCCGGGTGGAGGTCTTCTCGAAGATCAGCACGATGTTCTTGCCCGCCAGCCGCGGCTCCTCGGCCCCCGCGTACTTCGACCGCTTGAGGTCGCGCGACAGGTCCAGCAGGAACCTCCACTCCTTGGGGCTGAAGTCCAGCTCCTTCAGGAAGCTGCGTCCGTGCAGGTTGTAGGCCATGGTCTCTCCGTTCGGACGGCGGACGGCGGGCAGCGGGCGACGGGCTACCGGCGGGACGGGCGCTCAGGCGTCGCGCTGCATCGGGCAGCTCATGCAGCGCGGCCCGCCGCGGCCGCGGCCCAGCTCGCTGCCCCGGATGGTCAGCACCTCGATCCCGTTCTTGCGCAGGTGGTTGTTGGTGGTGGTGTTGCGCTCGTAGGCGATGACCACACCCGGCTCGATCGCGAGGACGTTGGAGCCGTCGTCCCACTGCTCGCGCTCGGCGGCGAACACGTCCTGCCGGGCGGTGAGGACCTTGATGTCGTCCAGGCCGAGGGCCTGCGCGATGGCCCGGTGCATGTCCTCGGGGGGATGGTCGGTGACCTTCAGCTCCTTCTCGGTGTCGCCCGGCTCGACGGTGTAGGACGGCAGCATCCCCATCCCGGCGTACTTGGTGAACACGCCGTGGTCGACCATCGTCATGACGGTGTCCAGGTGCATGAAGGCGCGCTTCTGCGGCATCCGCAGCGCGACGATCCGCTTGGCCGCCCGCTTGGCGAACAGCTGCTCGGCGAGCATCTCCACGGCCTGCGGCTGCGTCCGCTCGCTCATCCCGATCAGCACCGCGCCCTTGCCGATGACCAGGACGTCGCCGCCCTCCATCGTGGCCGGCGCCATCGCGGTGCCCTCGTTCCAGACGTTGAAGCCGTCCGCGGCGTCCGGCCGCCCGTAGCCGTCCGCGAACATCGGGTGCCACCGGTAGATGGCCTCCATGTTCACGGTCTCGCGCATGCGGGCCTTCTTGCGCATCGCGTTGATGGACAGGCCGCCGTAGATCCAGCAGGACGTGTCGCGGGTGAACAGGTGGTTCGGCAGCGGCGGCAGGACGAAGTCGTCCATGTCGATGGCGTGGAACGCGATCGACTTGATGTCGTCCATCCGCTCCAGCAGCTCGCGCTTGGTGATCCCGCCGATCAGGAACGAGCCGAGGTCGCGCAGGTCCATGGCGTCGAAGGCGTTGCGGATCCCGTCGGTCGCCAGCGGCCCGAACCAGTGCGGGTCGATCACGTAGTCCAGGATGTGCTTCTTGGCCTCGGGGATCTCGATGGTCTCGCGCAGCAGGTCCAGCAGGAGGTGCACCCGGACGCCGCGGGAGCGCAGCACCCGCTGGAACTCCTCGTGCTCCTCGCCCGCGCGCTGCACCCACAGCACGTCGTCGAACAGCAGCTCCTTGCAGTTGGACGGGGTGAGCCGCTTCAGCGACAGCTCCGGCCGGTGCACCAGGACCTGGCGCAGCTTCCCGACCTCGGACTCGACGTGGAACGACACGATTCAGCCTCCCAACCGGATGGGGCCGGCCGCGCGCCCCCGCCGGCCCCGGTCCCGCGCCCCGCGCCGCACGGACGATCATGCGACACGCGGGGAATTACCCCTGCCCGGGGTCGGGAACTGGCCCGGCCGCAAAATGAGGGCGATTCTTGGCCTTCCTTTGCCTCCGATTGCGGATGCCCGGATCCCGGACCCCGATGCCGGGCGGGCGCGGCGGGCGGACGTGGCGGGGGTCACGGCGTGGCAGGGGCGTCCGGGGCCGGATCGCGAAGGGGCCGGTCATAGACTCGTCGCCATGGCAGCACCCCCCGGAGACGACGCCCGCACATCCGGCAGCGCGCTCCTGCTCGACGGGCTGGTCAAGCGGTACGGCGCGAAGGCGGCGGTGGACGGGCTGTCCTTCGGAGCGGCGCGCGGTGAGATCACCGCGCTGCTCGGCCCGAACGGGGCGGGCAAGACCACCACGATCGAGATCTGCGAGGGCTTCCGCCGCGCCGACGCGGGCACCGTCCGCGTCCTCGGCCTGGACCCTGCCGCGCACGCGCGCGAGCTGAAGCCGCGCGTCGGCGTGATGCCGCAGTCCGGCGGCGTCCCCGGCACGGCGAAGGCGGGCGAGTTCCTCAAGCTGGTCGCGGCCTTCCACCGCCACCCGCTCGACCCGTCCGCGCTGCTGGAGCGGCTCGGGCTGACCGAGCACGCGGGCACCCCGTACCGGCGGCTGTCGGGCGGCCAGCAGCAGCGCCTGTCGCTCGCGGTCGCCATCGTCGGGCGCCCCGAGCTGGTGTTCCTGGACGAGCCGACCACCGGCCTCGACCCGCAGGCCCGGCACGCCACCTGGGACCTGGTCGCCGGGCTCCGCGACGCCGGTGTCTCGGTCGTGCTGACCACGCACTACATGGAGGAGGCCGAGCGGCTCGCCGACCACGTGGTGATCGTCGACCACGGCCGCGTCGTCGCGCAGGGCTCGCCCGCCGCGCTGACCGGCGCCGAGCGGCAGCTGCGCTTCCGCGCCCGGCCCGGCCTCGGCCTGGACGAGCTGCTGGCCGCCCTCCCGGCGGGCAGCGCCGCCAAGGAGTCGCCCGCCGGGCACTACCTGGTCGAGGGCGACGTCAAGCCGGAGCTGCTCGCGACGGTGACCGCCTGGTGCGCCTCGCACGGCGTGCTCGCCGAGGACCTGCGGATCGAGCGCCGCACCCTGGAGGACGTGTTCCTCGAACTGACCGGACGGGAGCTGCGCTCGTGACCACCCTGGACCTCTCCCCGGCGCCGGGCGCCGTCCCGCTGCCCCGGATGATCGCCGCGCAGACCGGCTACGAGCTGCGCGCGCTGCTGCGCAACGGCGAGCAGCTGCTGCTGACGCTGATCATCCCGGTCGTGCTGCTGACGCTGTTCTCCGCGACGTCCCTGCTCGACCTCGGGCCGGGCAAGCGGGTGGACTTCCTCGCCCCGGGCATCCTGGCCCTCGCCGTGATGTCCACGGCGTTCACCGGGCAGGCCATCGGCACCGGCTTCGAGCGCCGCTACGGCGTGCTCAAGCGGCTCGGCGCGACGCCGCTGCCGCGCGCGGGGCTGATCGCCGCCAAGACCCTCACCGTCGTGCTGGTGGAGATCCTCCAGGCGGTCGTGATCGGCGCGGTCGCGCTGGCGCTCGGCTGGCACCCGCACGGCGACCCGTTCTCGGTGGCCGTCCTGCTGCTGCTCGGCACCGCCGCGTTCAGCGGCTTCGGGCTGCTGATGGCCGGGACGCTGCGCGCCGAGGCGACCCTCGCCGCCGCGAACCTGGTCTACATCCTGCTGCTCGCGGTCGGCGGCGTCGTGTTCCCCCTGACCAAGTTCCCGGACGGCGTGCGCGCCGCGCTGGAGCTGCTGCCGATCTCCGCCCTCGCGGACGGCCTGCGCCAGGTCCTGCAGCACGGCACCGCGCTGCCCGGGAAGCCCCTGCTCGTTCTCGCGGTGTGGGCCGTGGCCGGTCTCGCCCTCGCCGCCCGATTCTTCCGCTGGGAGTAGCCCGTGGCCCTCGCCGAAGCCCCCGGAACGGCGGCCGGAGCGGGCGGTGCGCGCCGCCGCGCCGCCGCCTTCTCGCTCGGCGCCGTCCCGCCGCCCGCGCTGATCCTGCTCGGCATCCTGTCGCTGCAGGTCGGGGCGGGCATCGCCAAGCACCTGTTCGGCCAGCTGCCGCCGAGCGCCCTGGTCCTGCTGCGGCTGGTGACGTCCGCGGCGGTGCTGGCGTTCGTGTCCCGCAAGGCGCTGCGGACGGTGCTGCGCGACCACTCGGGCCGCAGCCTGCTGGTCGCGGCGGGCTTCGGCCTCACGCTCGGGCTGATGAACTTCGCGATCTACCAGTCGTTCTCCCGGATCCCGCTGGGCATCGCGGTGACCGTCGAGTTCCTCGGCCCGCTGTCGGTCGCGGTCTTCGCGTCCCGCCGCCCCCGCGACCTGCTCTGGACGGCCCTGGCCGCCGCCGGCGTGCTGTTCCTCGCCCGCGGGGACGGCGCGACCGACCTGGTCGGCATCGGCTTCGCGCTGCTCGCGGGGGTCTGCTGGGCCGGGTACATCCTGCTCAGCGCCGCGACCGGGCGCCGCTTCTCCGGCTCCACCGGCCTGGCCATCGCCAGCATCGTCGCGACCGCGGCCGTCCTGCCGATGGGCGTCGCCTCGGGCGGTTCCAAGCTCCTCGATCCGCACCTGCTGCTGCTCGGGCTGGGCGTGGGCCTGATGTCCTCGGTCATCCCCTACTCCCTGGAGCTGGAGGCCCTGCGCCGGATGCCCGCGCGGGTCTTCGGCATCCTGATGAGCCTCGAACCGGCCGTGGCCGCCCTGGTCGGCGTGGTGCTGCTGGGCGAGGTCCTGTCCGGGCTCCAGTGGCTCGCCGTCATCTGCGTCATGGCCGCCTGCGCGGGCGCCACGCTCGGCGACAAGAACCCGCCCGAAGCGCCCGAATCCTGACCGTCCGCCCGCCGGTGCGCGATGTGGCGGGCGGCGAGGTAGCGTGCAAGGATCGACCGGGACGTCCGCCCTGGGAGGCCGGGCCGTCCCGCGCAGACCGAGCGTTCTGGAACCGAGAGGAGCCGCCGTGACCGGCCTGAACGACGAGCAGGGGCTGCCGCCCGAGTTCTTCGAGGCGGGACAGGCGTCGTTCGTGGACTTCCTGCGCCTGCACGCGCCGGAGCTGCTCCCGGTCAACCGGTCGCCCGAGGCGGCGCGCCCGCTGGACCTGCCGCACGGCACGACCGTCCTCGCGCTGACCTTCCCCGGCGGGGTGCTGATGGCGGGCGACCGCCGCGCCACCCAGGGCCACCAGATCGCCTACCGCGAGCTGGACAAGGTCCAGCAGGGCGACGAGCACAGCGTCGTCGCCTTCGCCGGCACGGTCGGCCTGGCCATGGAGATGGTCCGGCTGTTCCAGGTCGAGCTGGAGCACTACGAGAAGATGGAGACCGTCCCGCTGTCGCTGCCCGGCAAGGCGCGGCGGCTCGGCGCGGTCGTCCAGGCCAACCTCGCGCAGGCGCTCCAGGGCCTCGCGGTCGTCCCGCTGCTCGCCGGCTGGGACCTCGACGACAACGTGGGGCGGATCTACTCCTACGACATCACCGGCGCGCCGTCCGAGGTGCGCAGGTACCACGCGGACGGGTCCGGCTCGCCGTTCGCCTCGGGCGCGCTGAAGAAGCTGTACCGGGACGACCTGAGCGAGGAGGAGGCCGCCCTGGTCGCCGTCCAGGCGCTCTACGACGCCGCCGACGACGACTCGGCCACCGGCGGCCCCGACCTGCCCCGGCGCATCTACCCGTCGCTGGCCGTGGTCACCGCCGACGGGTTCCGCGGCTACTCCGACGAGCGCGCGGGCGAGATCGCCGAAGCGGTCGTCCGCGAGCGCTCCGCCCGTCCGGACGGCCCGGTCGCCCCGCTCCGCTGACCCTCGCCCCCGCCCGCCGCACTGGGCCCGGAGGCGTCCCCCGGGGCCTGGTTCTGTCGTAGGCGGCCCGTAGGCTGCCGGTATGGCACGCGCGAACGAGGAGGCCGCCGAGCTGCTGCGGGAGCTGGCCGACCTGCTCTCCATCACCGGCGGTGACGCCTTCAAGATCCGGGCATACGAGAAGGCCGCGCGGGCGGTCGAGGGCTTCCCCGACGACATCTCCGGCATGAAGCTGGCCGGGCTGCGGAAGATCCCCACGGTCGGCGAGGCGATCGCCAAGAAGCTGGTGGACTTCAACGAGACCGGCACGATCCGGCAGGTGGAGGACCTGCGCGCGCAGATCCCGGCGGGCGTCCGGGCGCTCACCGAGATCCCGACGCTCGGGCCGAAGCGCGCCTTCCAGCTGTACGACGAGCTGGGCGTCTCCTCGGTGGACGAGCTGACCGAGGCGATCGACAAGGGCCGCCTCAAGGGGCTCAAGGGCTTCGGGCCGAAGTCGGCCGAGAACATCCAGCACGGCATCGAGCTGCTCCGCCAGCGGCAGGACCGCTCACCCATCGACGTGGCGAGCGAGCTGGCCGACGACGTCGTCGCCGCGATCTCGAAGGTCCCGGGCGTCGAGCGGTGCCAGTTCACCGGCTCGCTGCGGCGCATGCGCGAGACCATCGGCGACGTGGACGTGCTCGCCGCGTCCGACGACCCGCACCCGGTGATGGAGGCGTTCAAGGCGCTGCCGTTCGTCACCGAGGTCATCGGCAGCGGCGACAAGAAGACCTCGGTGCGCACCTCGCGCGGCCTCCAGGTCGACCTGCGGGTCGTCCCGCCGCCGTCGTGGGGCGCGGCGATGCAGTACTTCACCGGGTCGCAGGCGCACAACATCCGCACCCGCGAGATCGCCGTCCGGGCCGGGCTGAAGCTGTCGGAGTACGGGCTGTTCGACGCCGAGTCCGGCGAGCTGATCGTGTCCGAGACCGAGGACGAGGTGTACCGGCGGCTCGGCCTGCCGTGGATCCCGCCGACCATCCGCGAGGACACCGGCGAGATCGAGGCGGCGCAGAAGGACGAGCTGCCCCGGCTCGTCCAGGTGGAGGACCTGCGCGGCGACCTGCACACCCACACCGACCTCACCGACGGGGTGGCGTCGCTGGAGGAGATGGTCGCGGCGGCCGCCGAGCGCGGCCTGGAGTACTACGCGGTCACCGACCACGCGCCCGACCTGGTCATGCAGCGGATGACCGACGAGAAGATGCTCGCCCAGCGCGACCGCATCCGCGAGCTCCAGAAGGACTACCCGGACCTGGCGATCCTGCACGGCACCGAGCTGAACATCGGCCCGGACGGCTCGGTCGACTGGGACGCCGACTTCCTCGCGGGCTTCGACGTGTGCGTGGCGTCGATCCACTCCCACTTCACCCAGGACCGCGACGAGGTCACCCGCCGCCTGATCACCGCGTGCGAGAACCCGCACGTCAACGTGATCGGCCACCCCTCGGCCCGCTCGATCGGCCGCCGCGCCCCCGTGGACGCCGACTGGGACGAGGTGTTCCGCGCCGCCGCCCGCACCGGCACGGCGATGGAGGTCAACTCCTTCCCCGACCGGCTCGACCTGCCCGCCGACCTCGCCCGCCGCGCGCTGCGGCTGGGCGTGAAGTTCGCGATCGACACCGACGCGCACTCGGTCGGCAACATGCGCAACATCCGCTTCGCCGTCGGCACCGCGCAGCGCGCCTGGATCACCCCCGACGACGTGATCAACGCCTGGCCCCTCCCCCGTCTCCGCGAGTTCCTCGCCAAGAAGGGCTGACCAGCAGAAGGCCGCGCCCGGATCGTCCGGGCGCGGCTTCGGCGCGCTCAGGCGGGTTGGGGGGCGGTCTGGGAGGACGGCGCGGCGGACGGGACGGGCTCGGCGGCGGGCATGGGGCCGCGGTCGCGGGTCGCGAACAGGATGCGCAGGGCCGTGATCCAGACCAGCACCGAGCCGAGCATGTGCAGCACGACCAGCGGCCCGGGGACGCCCATGAAGTACTGGATATAGCCGAGCGCGCCCTGGGCCAGCACCAGCCCGACCAGCGTGAGCACGCGCCTGCGGTAGGCGGCGGGCGCGCCCGTCCGGTAGGCGACGATCAGGGCGAGGACGGTCAGCCCGACGGTGAGCCAGGCGAGGCCGCTGTGCACGCGCGTGACGTCCTCAATCTGGAAGCCCCAGCGGCGGGCCTTGTCGTCCCCGGCGTGCGGGCCGGTGCCGGTGACGACCGTCCCGGCGATCAGCACGGCGGCGGCGGCGAGCGCCAGCAGGCCCGAGATCCGGCGGAGCAGCGGCCGGACGACCCGCTCGGGCGCCGCGTCTCCCTCGCCGGACCGCTCCCAGAGCGCGACGCAGAAGACCAGCAGGGCCGGGGAGATCAGGAAGTGCAGCGCCACGGCCGCCGGGTGCAGCTTGGTGAGCACCACGATGCCGCCGATCACGGCCTGCGCGACCACGCTCATGGGCTGCGCGAGCGCCAGCCGGACCAGGTCGCGGCGGCGGGGGCGCAGCCGGAGCGCCGCGACGAACACCAGCACGCCGACGGCGAGCACCACGAAGGTGAGCATCCGGTTGCCGAACTCGATCGCCATGTTGGCGGCCGAGTGGGACGGGTTGTGCGTCGGGACGAGGCTGTCGCCCGAGCACCGGGGCCAGTCGGGGCAGCCGAGGCCGGACTTGGTGACCCGGACCGCGCCGCCGGTGGCGACGATCCCCGCGTTCCCGAGGACGCCGAGCAGCGCCAGCAGCCGCAGCGACGCGGCGGTCGGGTTCCAGAAGGAGTCGATCGCCCGGGTCAGCGGGTTGCGCGAGGGACGGGGGTCAGCAGCGGTCTCGGATCGTTCGGCCACGCCCTTCATCGTATGGCCGTGCCGCCGAAGCCTTGACCCGCCCCCCGTCCAAGGCGTATGGGCGTGTCGCCGCCCGGGAACCCCAGGGCGAGGTCAGTGGTAGGGGCCCGCGGGCGGAGGTTGGGGGCTGAAGCCGGACGGGCCGGGCCCGGCCCAGGGCGGGCCCTGGCGGCGTTCGGGCGGCGCGGTGCGCAGGAACGCCTGGCGGGCGAGGCCCATGAGGCTCAGCAGGGCGTCGCGGCGGCCCTCGAACCAGCGGGGCTCGGCGACGCCGCGCTCGGCGCGCTTGTGCAGCAGGGCGAGCTCGGTCGCGGCGAGCTGGTAGTCCTCCATGGCCTTGGACGCGCCGCGACCGCCGAGCGTGCGGGCCCAGCGGCGGGCGGCGCGGCGGGCCGGGATGGACCGCAGCATCCGGATGTCGGCGGGGGTGACCAGGCCGGTCGGCTCGTACATCGGCAGCACGTGCTCGATCCGCTTGACGGTGTTGTGCCGCTCGACGAACACGACCGTGAGCAGCCCGCACAGCACGACGGCGTCCAGCAGGTAGACCGAGCCGAGGCCGCCGAGGCCCATGGACGCGGCGCCGTTCCACAGGCCGTGCAGCAGCATCGCGCCGAGCAGCCCGAGGATCGGGGCGAGGACGCGTCCGCGCCGATGGGTGGCCGCCCAGGCGACGCCGATCCCGGTCATGGACGTGAACAAAGGGTGGCTCAGCGGCGCGACGACCCCGCGCAGTATGAACACCGCCTGGAGCTGCTGCGCGCCGCCCTGGTCGAAGGCGCGCATGTAGTAGGTGATGTTCTCCATCATCGCGAAGCCGAGGCCGACCATGCAGGCGTACATGATCCCGTCGGCGAACCCGTCGATCTCGTTGCGCCGCCACCAGAGCAGGCCGAACAGCACCGCGCCCTTCAGCGACTCCTCGATCACCGGCGCGCCGAAGGTGGCGCTGATGAAGTGCCCCTTGACCTCGCCGAAGATCGGGACGGTCACGTAGAGCAGCCCGAGGGTGTTCAGCACCAGCGCGCCGAGCACCGCGACGCCCGCGCCCCACATGAACGAGAACAGCAGCGCGCGCGGCGGCTCCGGCTCCATCCGGTCCAGCGTGAGCACCAGCGCGATCAGCAGCGGGATCGGCAGGATGGCCAGGACGACCCCGACCCAGAAGCCCGCGCCGCCGTAGAGGGCGTCGATGGCGAGCGCGACGAGCGCGCACAGCGACGAGACGGTGAGGCCCATCACCAGGGCCACGGGGGGACGCCCCGGCAGCCGCCCTTCGAGCACCGCCTTGGGATCAATGCGCGCCATAAGCGCGAGCGTAACGGTCCCGCCCGCGCCGCGCCGCCATCGCCCCGCCCGACCTGCGACGATCACTCTCCGCGCTCGTCCGGTCGGGACGGCCCGGAGCCAGACGGCTCGGTCGGCCCGGGACGGCCGGTCCCATCAGCCCCGCGGGCGGCCCGGTTGGGCCGGGTGCGGGTGCCGGGGTCGGGTCAGTGCAGGAGGGGGTCGATGGCGACCGCGGTGAACAGCAGCGCCAGGTAGACGTTCGAGAGGTGGAAGAAGCGCATCGGGCGCAGGTGGACGCCGGTCACGCCGGCCCGGACGTCCCGGAGCAGCCGGTGCCCCTCGGCGAGGAAGACCAGGCCGAGGACGACCGCGACCGTCCCGTAGGCGGCGGTCATGCCGGCGACCGGCCAGAGCAGCAGGGAGCAGGCCACGGTCGCCCAGGTGTAGGCGAGGCTCTCCCCGACCACCCGGCGCTCGGACGCCACGACCGGCAGCATCGGGACCTTGGCGACGGCGTAGTCCTCCTTGTAGCGCATCGCCAGCGTCCAGGTGTGCGGCGGCGTCCACAGGAACACCACGCCGAACAGGATGAACGGCGTCCAGTCGACGGTGCCGCGGACGGCCGACCAGCCGATCAGCACCGGCATGCAGCCCGCGATACCGCCCCAGATGATGTTCTGGGACGTGCGGCGCTTGAGCAGCAGCGAGTACACGAAGACGTAGAACAGGATCGCGAACAGCGACATCGCCGCGGACACCAGGTTCACCGCGAGGGCGAAGCCGATGGTGGACACGACCGCCAGGGTGACCCCGAAGGCGAGCGCGCGGGTCGGGGAGACCTGCTCGCGGGCCAGCGGGCGGCGCCGGGTGCGGCGCATCTTGGCGTCGATGTCGCGGTCGATGTAGCAGTTCACCGCGTTGGCCGCGCCCGCCGACATCCACCCGAAGGCGAACGTCAGCAGCACCCGGGTCAGCGACGGCACGCCCCCGGCGGCCAGGAACATCACCGGGATGGTCGTGATCAGCAGCAGCTCGATCACGCGGGGCTTGGTGAGCGCCACGTAGGCGCCGACGCTCGCGCCGAGCGTCCGCCTCTCGGCCGGAGCCGCGGCCGGAGGGGCCGGCACGAGTGCCGCCCCCGGCACCGGGTCGTCCAGCTGCTCGACGCCGAGCTTGTTACTGAGCACCGTCACAATCGGGTCCACGTCCAACTAGGCAGGGAATTCGCGCCCGCCGGATCGCTGCCACCTGAGCGGTGCCCCCGCGATCCTTCGGGGCCTCGCCGAGGCGGGTGCCTCGGCCGGCTACTGCAACCGCGGTCTCGACGTCGTACCGGTCGCCCTCAACCGCGGGTCCACTGTAGTCCGCCCCCCGCGGGGGTCACGCACCGGGGCACCGGACGCGCCGCGCGCGGCCCGCTCCCCCGTCCTGACGTGCGGTTCCGTCGGCGCGTCCGGTCCGGCGGCGGGGAGCGGCGATCACCCTCCGGTTCACCCGTGCGGGGGGTTATGGGGCGAAACGATCGGGCAGGCTCCGGGACAGGACGGGCGGGACGGCGCGCGGCCCCTCCCCGGCGTTCGCCGGGGCGAGGTCACGAGGGCCGGCCCGGTCGTTGGATAGGCTCGGAGGCGGGCCGGAGCGATCATGCCGGAGCGCCCGTGGCACGGACCGTCCACCGCCTCGTGGGCCCGCAGGGGGACCACGCGTCGGCGCGCGCGGCGGCACGCCGATCGGACGCTGCAGAAGGACAGCTCCGCCTCCTGTGACAGAGATCGCCGAATGACAGTTCGCCGAATGACATCGCCGAAGAGATCGCCGAGATTTGCGGTTCGAGAGGAGCCTGGCGTCCGTGAGTGGGGACAACAGCACGTTTGAGTGGTCCGAGCTGGACCGGCGGGCGGTGGACACGGTCCGCGCCCTCGCGATGGACGCGGTCGAGGAGGCCGGCTCCGGGCACCCGGGCACGGCCATGAGCCTGGCGCCCGCCGCCTACCTCCTGTTCCAGCGTTTCCTGAAGCACGACCCGACCGACCCGGACTGGGCCGGCCGCGACCGTTTCGTCCTGTCCTGCGGGCACTCCAGCCTGACCCTGTACATCCAGCTCTACCTGTCGGGCTACCCGCTGACCCTGGACGACCTGAAGCAGCTGCGCAAGTGGGGCAGCCTGACGCCGGGGCACCCCGAGCACGGGCACACCGCCGGGGTGGAGACCACGACCGGGCCGCTCGGCCAGGGCATCGGCAACGCGGTCGGCATGGCCATGGCCGCCCGCCGCGAGCGCGGCCTGCTCGACCCCGACACCGCGCAGGGCGAGTCCCTCTTCGACCACCGCGTCTGGGTGATCGCCTCCGACGGCGACATCGAGGAGGGCGTGAGCCACGAGGCCAGCGCCCTCGCCGCCCACCAGAGGCTGGGCAACCTGGTGATGATCTACGACGACAACCACATCTCGATCGAGGACGACACCGCGATCGCGAAGTCGGAGGACGTCAAGGCCCGGTACGCGGCCTACGGCTGGGACGTGCAGACCGTCGACTGGACCGAGGACGGCGAGTACCACGAGAACGTCGCCCGGCTGGCCGAGGCGATGCGGGCCGCGGAGAGCGAGACCGCCCGCCCGTCGCTGATCTCGCTGCGCACGATCATCGGCTGGCCCGCGCCGAACAAGAAGAACACCGGCAAGGCGCACGGCTCGGCCCTCGGCGCCGACGAGGTCGCCGCCACCAAGAAGCTCATGGGCATGGACCCGGCCAAGTCCTTCGACGTCGACCCCGAGGTGCTGGAGCACTCCCGCGGCGTCATCGAGCGCGGCCGCAAGGCGCACGCCGCCTGGGACGAGAGGTTCGCCGCCTGGCGCGAGGCCAACCCCGACCAGGCCGCCCTGTTCGACCGGCTCGCCAAGCGCGAGCTGCCCGCCGGCTGGGCCGAGGCGCTGCCGGAGTTCCAGGCGGGCAAGGAGCTGGCCACCCGCGCCGCGTCCGGCGAGATCCTGAACGCGCTGGCGCCGGTGCTGCCGGAGCTGTGGGGCGGCTCGGCCGACCTCGCCGAGTCCAACAACACCACGATGAAGGGCGAGCCGTCCTTCATCCCCGAGGAGTTCCAGACCAAGGAGTTCCCCGGCGGCCCGTACGGCCGGACGCTGCACTTCGGCATCCGCGAGCACGGCATGGGCTCGATCCTGAACGGCATCGCGCTGCACGGCGGCACCCGCCCCTACGGCGGCACGTTCCTGGTGTTCAGCGACTACATGCGTCCGGCCGTCCGGCTCGCGGCGCTGATGAAGCTGCCCGTCACCTACGTGTGGACGCACGACTCCATCGGCCTCGGCGAGGACGGCCCGACCCACCAGCCGGTCGAGCACCTGTGGGCGCTGCGCGCGATCCCGGGGCTGGACGTCGTCCGCCCGGCCGACGCCAACGAGACCGCGGTCGCGTGGCGGACGATCCTGCAGCACAACGACCGCCCGGCGGGCCTGGTGCTCACCCGGCAGAAGCTGCCGACCTTCGACCGGTCCGGCGAGCTGGCGTCCGCCGAGGGCGCGGCCCGCGGCGGCTACGTGCTGGCCGAGGCCGAGGGCGGCCGGCCCGAGGTGATCATCATCGCGACCGGCTCGGAGGTGCAGCTCGCCGTCGCCGCGCGCGAGACGCTGCAGGCCGCCGGGTCGCCGACCCGCGTGGTGTCGATGCCGTCGGTGGAGTGGTTCGAGGCGCAGGACGACGCCTACAAGCAGCAGGTGCTGCCCCCGGCCGTCCGGGCCCGGGTCGCGGTCGAGGCCGGTGTCGGGCTCGGCTGGCGCGGCTACGTCGGCGACGCCGGCGAGATCGTCAGCCTGGAGCACTTCGGCGCGTCCGCCGACTACAAGACCCTGTTCGAGCAGTTCGGCTTCACGGCCGAGCGGGTCGTCGCGGCGGCCAACTCCAGCCTGATCAAGGCGGGCGTGCGCGGCGCCGGCCGCGGCACCGCCACCGGCAACTGAGCCCGGTGACCGGAACAACGGCCACGGAGACGAGAGGAAGCGAGCGATGAGCGACACACTGAAGAGGCTCTCCGGTCTGGGCGTGTCGATCTGGCTGGACGACATCAGCCGGGAGCGGCTGCGCACCGGGAACCTGGAGCGGCTGATCAAGGAGAAGAGCGTGGTGGGGGTCACCTCCAACCCCACGATCTTCGCCAAGGCGCTGAGCAAGGGCGACGCCTACGACGACCAGGTCCGCGACCTGGCGGTGCGCGGCGTGGACGTCGAGGAGGCGGCCCGCGCGATCACCACCTTCGACATCCGCTGGGCCGCCGACGTGCTGCGCCCGGTCTACGACCGCAGCGAGGGCGTGGACGGCCGGGTGTCGATCGAGGTCGACCCGCGGCTGGCCCGCGAGACCGAGAAGACGATCGCCGAGGCGCGCGCGCTGTGGTGGATGGTCGACCGGCCGAACCTGTTCATCAAGATCCCGGCGACCAAGCAGGGCCTGCCCGCGATCACCGCGGCGCTCGCCGAGGGCATCAGCGTGAACGTGACGCTGATCTTCTCGCTGGAGCGCTACGGCGAGGTCATCGACGCCTACTTCGCGGGCCTGGAGAAGGCGCGCGAGAACGGGCACGACATCTCCAAGATCGAGTCGGTCGCGTCGTTCTTCGTGTCCCGGGTGGACACCGAGATCGACAAGCGGCTGGACAAGATCGGCTCGGACGGGGCCAAGGCGCTGCGCTCCAAGTCGGGCCTGGCCAACGCCCGGCTCGCGTACGCGCTGTTCGAGGAGCGGTTCGGCACCGACCGCTGGGCGCGGCTGCGCGACGCGGGGGCCCGTCCGCAGCGTCCGCTGTGGGCGTCCACCGGCGTGAAGGACCCGAACCTCCCGCCGACCCTGTACGTGGACGGCCTGGTCGCCGAGGGCGTCGTGAACACGATGCCCGAGGCGACGCTGGACGCCGAGGCCGAGAAGGGCGACCCGACCGGCGACACCGTCACCACCGAGTACGACTCGGCCCGGAAGGTCATGCAGGGCCTGAAGGACGTCGGCGTCGACTACGACGACGTGGTGAAGGTGCTGGAGGACGAGGGCGTGGAGAAGTTCGAGGTCTCCTGGAAGGAGCTGCTCGACTCCATCGCCGGTGAGCTGAAGGACAAGGCGGGGGCCGGCGCGTGACGTCGGTGGTGACCGCGGCGGGGGTGTCGGTCACCATCCGGGGGCCCCTGGTCGACGCGACCGAGTCCGTGCTGGACCGGCTCGTCACCGACGGGGTCCCCGGGGCCCTGCAGCAGCGCAGCGCCAGGCTGTGGGGCCCGGACGCCGCGTCCGACGCGGCGCGGCGGCTGGGTTGGCTGCGCCTGCCCGCGGCCTCCCGCGATCTGCTCGGCCCGCTGGCCGAGCGGGTCGCGGCGGCCCGGGCGGGCGGCCTGACCCGCGTCGTGCTGGCCGGGATGGGCGCCACGCCGCTCGCCGCCGAGGTGGCCGCCCGCGCGGCGGCGCCGGCCGCGGCCGACCTGGTCGTGCTGGACACCAGCGACCCGCAGGCCCTGCCGGTCGCGCTGGACGAGATCCACTCGACGCTGCTGGTGGTGGCGGGCAAGGGCGGCGCGTCGGTGGAGACCGACGCGCACCTGCGCATCTTCGAGGCGGCGTTCCGCGAGGCCGGGATCGACCCGGCGGCGCGGATCGTGGCCGTCACCGACCCCGGCTCGCCGCTGGACGGCCGGTACGACACCGTGCACGGCGATCCCGAGACCGGCGGACGGTTCGGGGCGCTGGACGCGTACGGTCTGGTGCCGTCCGCGCTGGCGGGCGCCGACGTCGAGAGGCTGCTGGACGAGGCGTCCGCGCTGGCCGGCACCCTGCACCAGCCCTACGACAACCCGGCGCTCGCGCTCGGGGCGGCGCTCGGCGCGTCCGCGCTGGCGGGCCGCGACAAGCTGGTGATCGCCGACCAGGGCTCGGGCCTGCCCGGCCTGGCCGACTGGATCGCGCAGCTGGTCGCCGCGTCCACCGGCAAGGACGGCAAGGGCCTGCTCCCGGTCGTCGTCGAGGACGTGGGCGCGCCCGGCTTCGAGCTGGCCCCGGACATGCGGCGCGCCGTGCTGGGCGGCCGTCCGGACGAGCCGGGCCCCGCGCGCGAGGCGGGCCTGTCGGTCTCCGGCCCGCTCGGCGCGCAGTTCCTGCTGTGGGAGTACGCCGTCGCGGTCGCGGGCCGGGTGCTGGGCGTCAACCCGTTCAACGAGCCCGCGGTGGCCGAGTCCAAGGACAACACCGCCGCGCTGCTGCGCGCCGCGGAGGGCACCGCGCCGACCGTGATCCCCAGCGTCCCGGCCCTGGTCGAGGACTTCGTGGAGGTGCATGCGCGGGAGGAGCTGCTCCAGGGCGCCGGTTCGCTCAGCGACGCGCTGGACGCGCTGCTCGAAGCCGTCCCCGACCGCGGGTACCTGTCCGTCCTGGCCTTTTTGGACCGGCACGAGGACGCGTCCGCCGGGATGCTGCGTCCGCTGCTGGCCGAGCGGAGCGCGCGGCTGCGCCGCTCCCCCGTCCCGGTCACCTTCGACTGGGGTCCGCGCTACCTGCACACGTCCGGGCAGTACCACAAGGGCGGACCGGAGAACGGGGCGTTCCTGGTCATCACGGCCGCTCCGGAGACCGACGTGGCCATCCCCGGGCGTCCTTACACGCTGGGCGAGCTCCAGCTGGCACAGGCGTTCGGCGATCTGCGGGCGCTGCGCGCGCGGGGGCGTCCGATCGTCCGGCTGCACCTGAAGCTGCGCACCGACGGGCTCAACCATCTCGCCAAGGTCCTTACCTGAGCGCTCTGGCGCTGCCGTCGTTCCGGGCCCGGCCGTCTTCGCGGCCGGGCTTCGACGTTTCTGTCAGGGTTTTTTCGCACTTGTTCACAAATCGACATCTGGAAGATCGGGGAGTTGGTCGCGGATGCCGTGTCTCTCCTGAAACGATGGGGGTGGGGAGGAACGGTGTCCGGATTCGACGTACTGACGCGCGGCGACGTGCTGGAGCAGGCGCTCCAGGCGCGCGACTACCTGGTGGCCTGCGGGGTGCCCGCGGCGCTCGCCGCCAAGGACCCGCGGCTGTGGGGGCGGCGGGCCGTCGACCACAGCAGGCTGGCCTGGCTGGACCTGCCCTTCGCCTCCCGCTACCTGCTGGACAAGGTGGACGGCGTGGTCGCCGAGGCGCGCTACGCGGGCCTGGACCACGTGGTCCTGGTCGGCGTCGGCGCGGACGCGCTGGCCGCGCAGGCGATCATGGAGGAGCACGGCGGGGCGGGCGGCGCGCTGACCGTCCTGGACGGCTCGGACACCGCGGCGCTCGCGGTCACCCTGGAGCGGCTCGACCGCACCCTGGTGGTGCTGGCCAGCAAGTCCGGGGTGTCCCTGGAGGGCGACGCCTACCTGCGCATCCTCGCCGACGCGTTCCGCAGGCGCGGGCTGTCGGACCGGGAGGTCGCCGCCCGGTTCGTCGTGATCACCGACCAGGGCAGCCCGCTGCACGGGTTCGCGCGCGGCAAGGGCTACCGGGTCGGGCTGACCGATCCCGGCCTGCCCGGGCACATGGCGGCGCTGTCGGCGTACGGGCTGGTGCCCGCGGTGCTCGCCGGCGCGGACGTGGGCCAGGTGCTGGACGAGGCCGCCGCGCTCGCCCCCGCGCTGCTCAACGACCGGGACAACCCGGGCCTGCTGCTGGGCGCGATCATCGGCGGCTGCGCGCAGCGCGGACCCGAGGGCCCCGCGCGCGACAAGCTGGCCCTGTACGAGCCGGGCGGGTCCGGCGCGCTGAGCGGCTGGATCGCGCAGGCGCTCGCGGCCGGGACCGGCAAGCGCGGCCGCGGCGTGCTGGTGCTGGAGCCGCCGGGCAGCCCCGGCGAGCTGGACGACGCGCACGCGATCGCGCTGAACCCCCGGCAGGGCGCGCACGGCGACGCCGAGACCTCGGTGTGGGCGCCGCTCGGCGCGCAGTTCCTGCTGTGGCAGTACGCGACGGCGGTCGCCGGGTGGCTGCTCGGGGTGAACCCGTTCGAGCCGGGCGGCCCGGTCGCGCAGGACGCCGAGGACGACGCCGCCGAGCTGCTCGCCGCGGCGGCGGGCGGTCCGCTGCCGGTCGGGCGGCCGGCGTTCGCCGACGGCGACGTCGAGATCCACACCGACCTGCCCGTCCCGCACGGCTCGGACGGGCTGACCTCCACGCTGGTCGCGCTGCTCGCGCAGGTCCCGGCGGAGGGCTACCTGTCGGTGGTGACCTACTTGTCCGGCGAGCTCTCCGGGCGCTACCTGGCGCCGACGCTGGCGCGGCATTCGGGCCGTCCGGTGGTGTACGGCGCGGGACCTGGATATCTGCACGCGACCGGTTCGGTGCACAAGCGCGGGCCGGGCGGCGGCGCCTTCCTCATCGTCACCGGCGACGCGCCGGCGGGCGACCCGGTCGCGGACATGCCGGTTCCGGGCCGTCCGTACGGGCTGGCGTCGCTCCAGCTGGCGCGCGCGCTCGCCGAGGAGCGGGCGCTGCGCGCGCTGGGGCTGCCGGTCGTCCGCGTCCACCTGCGGGACGCGGTGGAGGGCGCGGGCCGCCTCGCCGAGGCCGTCCGCGCGCTCGGCACCGCCCCCGAGGCCCACGCCCTGAGAGCACGAGCCGCCGGATGACGAGCCACACCGCAAACCCCGACGTCGAGCCGCCGCCCGGCGACGCGGGCGCGGGCGCGGGGCGGGCTGCGCGTCCGCGTGCGGCGGGGGGCGGGGCGTCCGACCGGGCGCTGAACCGCGGGTGGGGTTGCCGTTACCCCGCCGAAGGGAATGATCTTCGCGAGATGGGCGTATACCTGGGGGTGACCGGCGCGCAGGCGCCGGTCCGGGACGGCGCGTGCGCGTCCGGCCCGGCGCGCCGCCCGCGAGGCCGTCGACCGGGCGCACGGCGCGCGCCGTGGCCCGTGCCGCGAGTGAGCACGGCAAACCAGTGGGCAGGAACGGTCCACGGCAAAGTGCGAGAAGAGGGGACCGCCACGTGACGGACACAGCACCCAATCCGCTCCGGGATCCGCGGGACAAGCGGCTGCCACGCGTGGCCGGGCCGTGCGTGCTGGTGTTGTTCGGGGTCACCGGGGACCTGTCGCGCAAGAAGCTGCTCCCGGCCATCTACGACCTGGCCAACCGGGGCCTGCTGCCGCCCGGGTTCTCGCTGGTGGGCTTCGCCCGCCGCGACTGGGACCACCAGGACTTCCGCCAGATCGCCTACGAGTCGGTCAAGGAGCACGCGCGCACCCCGTTCCGCGAGGACGTCTGGAACCACCTGTCGGAGGGCATGCACTTCGTCCCCGGCGAGTTCAACGACCCCGGCGCGTTCGACGCCCTGGCCATGGCGGTCAAGGAGCTGGACGCCAGCCGCGGCACCGGCGGCAACTACGCCTTCTACCTGTCGATACCGCCGAAGTTCTTCTCGACGGTCACCGAGCAGCTGCAGCGCAGCGGCCTCGCCGACCGGACGCCGAACTCCTGGCGCCGGGTCGTCATCGAGAAGCCGTTCGGGCACGACCTGAAGTCGGCGCAGGAGCTCAACGACATCGTGCACCGGGTCTTCCCCGAGGAGTCGATCTTCCGAATCGACCACTACCTGGGCAAGGAGACCGTCCAGAACATCCTGGCGCTGCGGTTCGCCAACACGATGTTCGAGCCGATCTGGAACCGGTCCTACGTGGACCACGTGCAGATCACCATGGCCGAGGACATCGGCATCGGCGGGCGCGCCGGGTACTACGACGGCATCGGCGCGGCCCGCGACGTCATCCAGAACCACCTGCTCCAGCTGCTCGCGCTGACCGCGATGGAGGAGCCGACCTCGTTCAGCTCCGCCGCCGTCCGCGCGGAGAAGGCGAAGATCCTCTCCCAGGTGCGGCTGCCGGACGACCTGTCCCTGGCGACCGCGCGCGGCCAGTACGCGCCCGGCTGGCAGGGCGGCGTGAAGGTGAAGGGCTACCTGGAGGAGGAGGGCATCCCCCAGTCGTCCACCACGGAGACCTACGCCGCGGTCAAGCTGGAGATCGACAGCCGCCGCTGGGCGGGCGTGCCGTTCTACCTGCGCACCGGCAAGCGGCTGTCGCGGCGCGTCACCGAGGTGGCGCTGGTCTTCCAGAAGGCCCCGCACCAGCCGTTCTCGCAGACCGACACCGAGGAGCTGGGGCAGAACGCCCTGGTCATGCGGGTGCAGCCGGACGAGGGGATCACCGTCCGGTTCGGCTCGAAGGTGCCCGGCACCTCGATGGAGATCCGCGACGTCAACATGGACTTCGCCTACGGCGAGTCGTTCACCGAGTCGTCCCCCGAGGCCTACGAGCGGCTGATCCTGGACGTGCTCATCGGCGACCCGCCGCTGTTCCCCCGGCAGGAGGAGGTCGAGCTGTCCTGGAAGATCCTCGACCCGGTCGAGGACCACTGGGCCGCGGCGAAGAAGGTCGACCAGTACAAGTCCGGCGGCTACGGCCCCACCAGCGCGGACGAGATGATGGCGCGCGACGGCCGTACGTGGAGGCGGCTCTAACCCATGAACATTGACCTCACCGACACCACCACCCGCCGGATCCAGGAGGCGCTGACCCAGGCCCGGCACCTGATGGGCGGCCCCGCCGTCGGGATGGTGCTGACCCTGATCATCGTCACCGACGAGTCGGCGCAGTACGACGCGGTCCGGGCGGCGACCGAGGCGGCCCGCGAGCACCCCTGCCGGGTGCTGACCGTCATCTCCCGGGACGCGCGCGGCAGCTCGTCCCGGCTGGACGCCGAGATCCGGATGGGCGAGACCGGCCCGGGCGAGACCGTGCTGCTGCGCATGTACGGGCCGCTCGCCGAGCACGCCGACTCGGTCGTCGTGCCGCTGCTCATGCCGGACACCCCCGTGGTCACCTGGTGGCCGGGCGGCCGGGTGCCGAAGGCGCCGTCGGGCGACCCGCTCGGCGCGCTCGCGCAGCGCCGCGTCACCGACTCCTACGCGGCCCGCGACCGGCTCGGCACGCTCGCCCGGCTCGCCGAGGTGTACCAGCCCGGCGACACCGACTTCGCCTGGACCCGCATCACCAACTGGCGGTCGCTACTCGCGGCGGCGCTGGACCAGGACCACGACGAGATCACCGGCGGCGAGGTCGCGGCCGAGCCGGACAGCCCGTCCGCCGAGCTGCTGGCGGCCTGGCTGGAGGTGCGGCTCGGCGTCACCGTCTTGCGCGCGGCGTCGGACGGGCCGGGCATCACGGGCGTGAAGCTGACGACGCGCGAGGGCGACATCGAGGTGTCCCGCACCGACGGCCGGGTCGCGACGCTGTCGCGTCCGGGCCAGCCGGACCGCCAGGTCGCGCTGCACCGGCGTCCGATGGCCGACCTGCTGGCCGAGGAGCTGCGCCGGCTCGACCCGGACGAGGTGTACCAGGACGCGGTGACCCGGTTCGCGAAGGACCTGTCCGCCGCGACGGGTTCGTCCTCGGGCTCGGATTCGGCTTCGGGCTCGGGCTCCGCTTCGGGCTCGGGCTCGGGCTCGGCTTCGGCGGAGGGGGACGCGGCGAAGAAGGCGGCGTCTCGGCGTCCGGGGAAGGGCAAGTGAGCACCCCGACCGTCCTCGTCCACCGCGACCAGGAGCTGCTCGCGAAGGCGGCGGCGGCGCGGCTGGTCACCCGGATCGTCGACGCGCAGGCCGCGCGCGGCACCGCCTCGGTGGTGCTGACCGGCGGCGGCGTGGGCACGGCCGTGCTCGCGGCGCTGAACGCCACGCCCGCGCGGGACGCGATCGACTGGCGCAAGCTGGACGTGTGGTGGGGCGACGAGCGGTTCCTGCCGACCGGCGACCCGGAACGCAACGAGACCGGCGCCCGCGCCGCGCTCCTCGACCACGTGGAGCTCGACCCGGCGCGGGTGCACCCGATGCCCGCGTCGGACGGTCCGGACGCGGACCCGGAGGCCGCCGCGGCGCGGTACGCCGAGGAGCTGCGCCGTGCCGCCCGGCCGGAGGACCACGGGCCCGTCCCGTCGTTCGACGTGCTGATGCTGGGCGTCGGGCCGGACGCGCACGTCGCGTCGCTGTTCCCGGAGATGCCCGCGCTGTATGACGACCGTCCGGTCGTGGGTGTGCGCGGCGCGCCGAAGCCGCCGCCGACGCGCGTCTCGCTGACGCTGCACGCGCTGCGCGCCGCGCGGGACGTGTGGGTGCTGGCGGCGGGCGAGTCGAAGGCCAAGGCCGTCCGGCTGGGCCTGTCGCCCGAGGCCGGCCCGGTCCAGGTCCCGGTGGCGGGCGCGCGCGGACGCCGCTCGACCTTGTTCCTGCTCGACCGCGCCGCCGCAGCCGAACTACCACCAGGAATCGAGCGCATCGCGTCCCCGTGACGTCCTGCTGAACCCTCATGAGGAGCCGCACCGAACCCGGTGCGGCTCCTTTTTTCGGGTTATCCACAGAATCGAGTTCGGATTTCTGGCGTGCCGGGGCGTGCCTACCCTGGGATGGACGACGGGGAGGTAAAGACGTGGACAAGGTCAGGACAGGCGCGGCGGTGCTGGTGGCGGCACTGGCGCTGGTGGCGGGCTGCTCGTCCGGGGGCGGCGGCGGTAAGGGCGACGGCGGGCACAAGGGCGCCGCTCCCCCGCCGACGATCACCCCGGCGAACGGCACTCAGCAGGTCGCGCCGGAGCAACCGGTGCAAGTGAAGGCGACGGCGGGCAGGCTGTCCGACGTCACCGTCACCGATGCCAAGGGCCACAAGGCGGAGGGCAAGCTGTCGCCGGACGGCCGCAGCTGGCAGACGTCCTGGGGACTGACACCGGGCGCGAGCTATACGGTCACCGCGCACGGCAAGGACGGCGACAAGCAGTCCACCGCGACGTCCACGTTCACCACGGTCGCCGCCAAGCAGAAGCTGGAGAGCGGCCTGTCGCCGCTGGACGGCGAGAACGTCGGCGTCGGCATGCCGGTCCAGCTCCTGCTGAGCGACGAGGTGCCGTCCAAGGCGGGCAAGCAGGCCGTCGAGCGGGCCCTGGAGCTGCGCGCGTCCACGCCGATCACCGGGGCCTGGTCCTGGGTGAACGACAAGGAGGTCGACTTCCGTCCGAAGGACTACTGGCCGTCCGGCACGAAGGTGAAGCTGGTCGCGCACCTGGCCGGGGTGAAGGCGGGCGACGGCCTCTACGGCGTGAAGGACCGCACGCTCTCGTTCACCATCGGCGCGAAGCACTACACGCGGATCAGCGCGGAGAGCCACGAGGCGAAGGTCTACAACGCCGACCGGGTCGTCCGCACGATGCCGGTCAGCCTGGGCCGTCCGGGCGACGACAGCTACACCGGCGTCATGATCGCGCAGGAGAAGGACGCGCACATCATCATGGACTCGGCCACCACCGGCGACCCGGGCGCGTACAAGATCCCGACGGAGTGGAACGTCCGGATGACCTACAGCGGCACGTTCGTCCACGCCGCGCCGTGGTCGACCGGCGCGCAGGGCAACTCCAACGTCAGCCACGGCTGCGTGAACGCCTCGCCCGAGGACGCCAAGTGGTTCTTCAACTTCACCAACCGCGGCGACATCATCGAGGTCACCGGCACGTCCCGCAAGCTCCGCTTCGGCAACGGCCCGACCCCGTGGGCCAAGTCCTGGGACGCCTGGCTCCAGGACAGCGCCCTCGGCCAACCCGTCACCACCAGCCCGCTCTGAGGCGCGTCCTCACCACTTTGGGCCTCACTGCCCGGCGTCGTCCGCGTCCGCCGCCGCGGTGGCGGCGTTGCCGAGGCGGACCCAAGGCCAGGTGATCAGCGCCCAGCCGAGCAGGATGACCGCGATCTCGACCAGCAGGTACCAGGGCCACGGTCCCATCAGGTCCAGGACCGAGCCGGTGCTGGGCTTGCGGTTGAGGAAGCCGTAGTTGCTCCCGGCGACCAGGTTGAAGAGGAACATCGCGACCGCCCACCCGGCGGTGACGGCGACGGCGAACCGGTAGCTCCGCCAGTCCGGACGCATCCCGAGACCCCAGGTCAGGTACACCGCGGCCCAGATGACGAGGAGGTGCATCCCGAAGAACTTCATGTAGTTGACACTCGGGTAGTCCGCATCGTTCAGCGCGGGCGTGAGCAGGGCCTGGACGGTCAGGGTGAGACCCCAGTAGTACGCCAGGGCGAACCCGCGCCAGCGAAGCGTCCACAGCGCGACGATGACGGCGGGCCAGGCCACGTCGCACAGCTCCAGCGGAAGGGAGGAGCCGATGCCCCACTTGGCGGGCAGCATCCAGTACGTCTGGATCCCGATCACCGCGTAGACGACCGTCAGCGCGAACGCCCGCGCGAACCCCTTCGCCTCACCGCGGAAAGCCCCGCCCGGCACCGACGGCGCCGACGTGGCCCGCTGCGCGCGGCCCACCAGCACCAACGCCACACACCCGACCGCGAACACCCCAAGAGCCGCCCAGTGGGACGGCCCATACGCGACGAACCGGCCCGCGACGGTCGACGTCATCCCCGACGCCCTCCAAGCACACTAGAGATCATGCGCCCCTCACCCTAGGCGCCCAGCAACGCCAAGCGGGACCCCGCCCGCACCCAGCCACGCCCTCGATCCGACTGCAGTTGTTCGGAACCTGGATCCAACAACGAGCAACCGGACACCAACCCAAGCACGAGTCACCGGACACGAACCCGAGGACGCACGACCGGCACGAACCCGAGGACGAGTGACCGGACACGACCCCGAACACACGCGACCCGACACAAACCCGAAGACGCGCGATCCGAGGCAAGTGCGAGGACGTGCGCCCCGAGGCAAGCGCGAGGACGCGCGACCCGGCACGAACGCGAGAAGGGGGGCAGACCGGGCACGGACCCGAAGATGGGTGATCCGGGTGCGCGGGGTTGTCGGCGGCGGGGAGCGTCCCGTCCCGCGGGAACGGGCGGCGACGCCACCGCTAATGCTGCGGCCACTCGGGTCGATGCGGTCACTACGGACGCGGCGATCACTGCGGTCGTCACTGCCGTCGCGCCGCTCGCGGCGGAGCAGTAGGCGCAGTACCTCAAGGGCGGCGCGCCGCCGAGCGGTGCCGCGGGAGAACACGGCCGCGAGGGCGACCGTCGTGACCAGGGCGGCGTGGAGCAGGGCGATCAGCGCGGTGATGGCGATGATGGCGTCCGACATCGGAGTCCTCCGCCGGGCGGGCATGCACGTCCTCGGTCCCGGCTCTGCGGTTTCGCGACCGGGACCTGGACTAGACCCGCGCGCCGCACCGATGTCACGTCATGTCAACTGAGACGCCCCTCCGCACGCCTTGGTTCCGCGTCATACCACCGCAGCCTCCGATTCCGGTTCCCGGATCTAGAAGGGGCAGTTGGCTCTGCGGCTGGACCTGGGCTGCGGCGGTTCCGATCTCCAGGCCGGGTCGACAAGCGTGAACTCAGCAGTCATGCCCATTCGTCCTACGTACCGAGTGCGCGGCGTTCCACGGCGTGCGCCCTTTCGGGGCGGCTGCGGGCGCGAGCGGGCGGCCGTCCGGCACCGCGGGCCTCTGGTGAGGCGCGAGCGGGCGGCCATCTGGGACCGTGGCCCTCCGGTCAGAGGACGGCTACGGCGTCGATCTCGACGAGGTAGCCGCGAGCGAGGCCGGAGACGATCTGGCCGGTGATCGCGGGCGGCGGGTTGGAGGTGTCCCAGATCTCCTGGAACGCGGCGTAGCCCTCCTCGAACGCCTGCCCTTCGGCCATGGCGATGCGCCAGTGCACGATGTTCGCGAGCGTCGCGCCCTCGCTCTCCAGGATCGTCCGGAGGTTGCGGAGTGCTTGCGCCGCCTGCTCGCCGAGCGTGGTGCCGGCGAGCGCGCCGTCCGGGCCCACGCCGTTCTGCCCGCCGATGTAGATCGTCTTCGCGGGCTGCTCGACCACGACGGCCTGGCTGTAGGCCGGGTTGCTCGGAAGCCCCTCGGGGTTGATGTGCCGTACGCCCACCGTGCGCCCTCCTCGATCGCCGACACCGGTTAAAGTGGTGTCACGGGACACCACTTATAGTGGTTACATGCGAGCGGGCACAAGCGGTCGGGTGCTGAACGACCCGAAGGGAGGATCGTTCCGGTTCGACGCCGGAGCGGTCTGCCTGGACTTCGCGCATACCGGTGGTGAGGGCCGGTACGCGGTGTTCGAGACCCTGCACGAGCCGGACGACCTGGCCCGATGGCTGGCCGAGCCGCCGCTGTCCCTCGTCCTCACCGAGCCCCTGACACCGGACGACCTGGTCGAGGCCAAGGCGCTGCGACAAGCGATCTGGGTCGCGGCGCACGCCCGCGCGGACGGCCACCCACTCCCCGCCGGCGCCGTAGAAACGCTCAACCGCTCGGCCACCGCGCCCCCGCTGGTTCCCGCGCTGACCACCGGAGGCGCGTCAGCAGGCTGGGCCGAACCAGTGCGGGCGAGCCAAGTCCTCTCAACCCTGGCGCGGGAGATGATCGACCTGCTGACAGGCCCGCTCGCCCACCGGATCCGCGAATGCGCGGGCGAGAGATGCCCACTCGTGTTCGTCGACTCGTCCCGCCCAGGAGCCCGGCGCTGGTGCTCAATGGAACGCTGCGGCAACCGCCACAAACTCCGCACCCACCGAGCCCGCCAGTCCCCACCCCCTTAACCCACGCCCCCACTCCCCCACCGCCACGCACCCCCGCCCCGCCCGACGCGCGCCCGCCGGTCACTACCCGCCTGACATGCCATCCCCAGCCACCGCCTGCCCCCGCCCCACCCCGCGCGCCCGCCCGGCCCGACGCGCGCCCTATCCGCTGGCGGAGTTCGGGAGTGGATCACGGTCTACAAGCGGTTCCGGCGCTGGTCAGCCGGCGGGAGCTGGCCGTCCTTCTGGAGGCAGTGGCCGGGCCGGCGAAGCGCCAAGACGCTCCCGAGGCGGCCTGTCCACCAAGATCCATCTGGTCGCCGACGGCCGCTGCGGGATCATGCGCGGACCGAGAACTCGTCCGGGTCCTCGCCGGGCCCGCGTGTCAAGCGATTAGCCCCAGCATCTAAACGAGCGACAGCTGATCATCGGTGCGCCAGACTCCCGACTGTCGCCGATCATCCGATGAAGGAGTCGCCCGTGAACCTGGGACTTCGCGCGACAAGGACGGCTCTGCCCGGCCGTCGCCGCGGTGCCCTGACGGCCGCTGCAACCCTCGGCCTCGCGCTGGCGGTCGCGACCTCCCCCGCGGGACGCGCCGATGCCGCTCCCGCCGGCCCCCACGCGATCCCCCCGCCGCTCTACGACATCCAGCTCATGGACGCCTCGACCGGCATGTGCCTGAAGAACCAGGCGCCTTACGTCAGCGACGGCGTCGGCACCAACACCTGTTACGGCAACGACGCCTCCGAGCGCTGGAACCTGCTGAGCGTCAACGGCGCGACCACCATCCAGAGCTTCATGGACGGTCGCTGCGTGACCGTGAACGGCAAGGTCGGCTGGGAGCCCTTCATCGCTCCCTGCGACGGACGCGCCCTACAGACCTGGAACGCCGCCCCCGGCGGTTCGGGCACCCAGTTCGAGAACTCCGACGGATACGAGTGCCTGGACAGCAACACCTCCGGCCTCGTGTACGGCACCTACGGCGTGTGCATCCCCAGCAACCGGTACCAGAACTGGGTCATCAAGTACTGACGTCGAAGCGGTGACGGCTCCACCACCACAGGAGCCGTCACCTGATCCGGGCCCGAACAGG
This sequence comes from Actinomadura rupiterrae, assembly GCF_024172125.1. Lineage (GTDB taxonomy): Bacteria > Actinomycetota > Actinomycetes > Streptosporangiales > Streptosporangiaceae > Spirillospora > Spirillospora rupiterrae. The sequence continues at coordinate 114,228 of NZ_JAMZEA010000010.1, read as the reverse complement.
GCTCCGCTTTCTCAGGAGAGTCGATGCGAACGAAAAGAATCGCTTCAGCGGCCGCGGCGGTCGCCGCCGGGCTGGCCACCGGCGTCCTGCCCGGGCTGACGGCGGCGTCCGCCCACGCCGACCCCTGCCTGGTGATCAAGGGTGGTGTCGAGGCCGTGGTCGCCGACGGCCAGCACATCGGGATCTTCTACCAGGGCTTCGACCAGTGCAACAACACGACCTACGCCGAGTTCCACTTCGACAGCTCCGACACCTCCAGCCGGGTGATCTCGACCTATCCGTACACCGACGGACGCATCCAGATCACCCGCGTTCCCCAGTACAACCAGAACATCACCAATTACGGCCTGCCCAACGGTGCGCTGTACTGGGACGCCGGATCGCTGTCGACCGTGCATCCCGACGGCGAGCAGTTCTCCGCCTCCGCCCACTTCTACTTCTGGACGCACAGCAAGATCGCTGAATGCTTCGTCGAGGTCTCCTGGGACTATGCCGCCAACCGCCAGGTGGACCGCGGCAACTGGTGCCACGACCGCTGACCGCGCCGAGGTGACCCGCGGGCCCCGACGCATCCGACGCGCCGGGGCCCGCGGGTCACCGGAACCAGGTCGATGCTCCAGGGGGCACCAGGGGCCGGTTCCCGTACCGCGTCCAGGAGCCGCTGCCAGGTTCCGCCGGGCCGACCAGCGCCGGAACCGCTTGCAGACGGTGATCCACTCCCCGAACTCCGCGGCCGGAGCCCGCCGCGGCAGCCCGGTCCGCACCGGTAACAGATCCCATCGATCGTCCGGCGGTGGTCAGCCCACCGGCCACCCCGCCCACCTGCAGCAAGCAGGAGCGGTGCCGGCCGCTCCCACTCCACATCCGTCAAACCACCCCGACCATCCACCCAGCGTGAACAACCCGACGCCACCTGTCAGCGGATGTAAGAAAAAGACCTTGGTCATCACCCACCCGAACGCACGTCCTCGGGCAACGCCCGCCGGACCTCCACTGGACGCTGCCCATCTGACCTGCGTCCTCAGCCGCGGTCCCGGCCGCCCCGCCCCGAACGCTCCCCACCTGCCCGGCACGCACCTCCGGCCAACACCGGTCGACGCGCGCCGCGCCCGGCCACCCGTCCGACGCGCGCCCCTAGTCACCGCCCGCTCGACGTGCGCCCTCGTGCGATGCCTGTCGGACGTGCGCTCCAACCGCCGCCCCCGCCGGACGCCCGTCCTTGGGCAACATCCGCTGGATGTCCGTCCAGTGACAGCTGCCCGCTTGACCTGCCGCCCAGCCGCCGTCCCGCCTGACAAGCCCCGCGCGACCTCGATCCGCTGGACGCGTGTGATGGGCAGCACTCGCCCGACACGCCCCTGGGCCACACCAGTCGGTTGCGCGGCCATGGACGATACCTGTCTCACGCGCGTCCCAGCTGACGTCCTGGCTGACACGCGCCGCACCCGCCCGACGCGACCTTGAGCCCCACCCGCCGGATGCGCGCCCTTGGACGAGGCCTGTCTCACGTGCGTCTGCTGGTCGCCTACCTGCGGTCCCGGCCGTCGTCCGTCTTACCGGCGCTTTTGTCGCAAGCCGCGTGACGCGCTTTCGCTCGGCCAGGGCGTGCGGCGGGTGGCGGGGTTGGGTGCGATCTCGGGCGGGCGGTCCCGCAGGCTCGGCGGCGCAGTGAGGTGGTGTCGGGTTGCGCGAACTTCTTGGGTTGTCGGACTGCCGACGACCACGGGAGTTGAGCACTGGAGAGGCAGCGGGTGGACGGAGGGGTTAGGGGTGGCCGGTGTGAATGTGCTCGTGGGTCCAGTGGGCTCGGGATTGGGTGTGGAGGTGCCAGTAGTGCTCGGCGATGTCGTCCGGGTCGAAGGCGGTGCCGGGGGCGACCTCGCCGGCGATCGTGACGCTCGCGGCGTGGACGCCGGACGGGCCGTACTGCTGGTCCAGGAGCGTGACCAGGGTGCGGACGCCCGCCTTGCCGAGGGAGAGGCTGACGTACTGGGGCTTCGGCTCGGGCATGCCGCCGGTGATCAGGAAGGTGCCGCCGCCGCGGGCGGCCATGAGCGGGGCGAGGCGGGCGGCGGCGTTGGCCGCGCCGACGACGTTGACGGCCCAGGCGTCCATGTGCCCGCGCACCGACAGCTCGCCCAGCGCGTCGGCCTGGATGAGCGCGGCGTTGTAGACGACGACGTCCGGGACGCCGTGCTCGGCGACGGCCTTGTCCAGCGCGGCGTTCAGGTCGGCCTGATCGGCGGCGTCCGCTGTGAGCGCGGCGACCGGGACCCCGGACGGCGCGAGTGCCTCGGCAGCGGCGGTGACGGTCGCCTCGCTGCGCGCGATCAGCGCGATCGGCAGCCCCTCCGCCGCGAACCTGCGCGCGACGGCCTGCCCGACACCAGGTCCCGCTCCGATGATCACTGCACCCGGCATGACGTCCCCCTTCACGATCAACAACGGGCCACACGATAAGGCTTCACATCAATGTGAAGGTCAAGCCGGGAACGGCAGGGATAGACCAAAGTCGATCGCGACCCGACCGTTGGCGGCTCGCGCAGGTCAGCCGGGTCGATAGCGTCGGACGTGTGAGAGGTGGACGGTCGGTCCGGCGGTGGGCCGGGGACATCGGCGTCACCGTCCTGGCGGCGGTGCTGGCGCTGGTGACGGTCGGGCTGTCCCAGGTCGACCAGCCGCACCAGAACAGCACGGGCGCGCAGATCCGGGAGTTGGTACTCGGGACGGTGTGCTGCCTGGCGGTGCTGCTCGTCCGGCGGCGGTACCCGGTGGCGCTGGCGATCGGCCTGATCGCGGCCCAGTTCGTCGGCGCTGCGGCCTACGGCGTCGCGGCGGTCGGGATCTTCAACGTGGCGGTGCGGCGTCCGTGGCGGATCGCGGTGCCGGTCGCGGTGGCGCAGTCGGCGATCGTGTGCGTGCTGATGGCGCTGACCTCGGTGTCGCACCAGTCGTTCATCGAGGGCGCGGTCGTGTTCACGCTGGTGAACGCCGTCCTGGTCACGGCCGGGATGCTCGTCCGGTCGCGGCGGCTGCTGGTGGAGTCGCTGCGCGAGCGGGCCCGGCAGGCCGAGGAGGGGCAGCGCCTGCGCGTCGAGGAGGCGCGGCTGCTGGAGCGCGAGCGCCTCGCGCGCGAGATGCACGACGTCCTCGCGCACCGAATCTCCCTGCTCGCCGTCCACGCCGGGGCCCTGGAGTTCGGCCCGGACGCGCCGCCCGCGCAGCGCGACGCCGCCGGGATCATCCGCCGCGGCGCCTACGAGGCCATGGAGGACCTGCGCGAGGTCATCGGCGTCCTGCGCACGGCCCCGCACGCCTCGAACACCGCTCCCGAACGCCCCCAACCGACCCTCGCCGACGTCCCCGCCCTGATCGCCGAAGCCCGCGCCGCCGGCGACCGCATAGACCTCCACGACCACCTCCACCCGAACGCCCCCACAGAACCGAACGAACGCACAGACCCGAGCAAGAGCGCAGACTTGACCGAACGCTCAAAGCTGAACGAACGCGCGCAGCCGAGCAAAGGTGCAGACCTGAACGAACGCGCAGAGCCGAGCGAACGCGCAGAGCCGAGCGAACGCGCAGAGCCGAGCGAACGCGCGGACCTGAACGAACGCGCGGACCTGAACGAACGCGCGGACCTGAACGAACGCGCGGACCTGAACGAACGCGCGGACCTGAACGAACGCGCGGACCTGAACGAACGCGCGGACCTGAACGAACGCGCGGACCTGAACGAACGCGCGGGACTGAACGAACGCGCGGGACTGAACGAGCGCGCAGGGGTGAGCGAACGCGCGGAGGTGAGCGGGCGCGCGGAAAGCGAACGTGCGGAGGTGGACGGGCGCGCGGTGGAGGACGGGCGCGCGGAGATGAGCGAACGCGCAGAGGTGAGCGAACGCGCAGAGGTGAGCGAACGCGCAGAGGTGAGCGAACGCGCAGAGGTGGACGGACGCGCGGAGGTGAGCGGGCGCGCGGAGGTGAGCGAACGCGCGGAGATGAACGAGCGCGCAGAGGTGAGCGGGCGCGCGGAGGTGAGCGAGCGCGCGGAGTTGGGCGGGGGCGTGGGAGTGGGTGGGCTTGGTGAGGTTTCGGGGCGGGTTGGGCGGCATGCTTATCGGATTGTTCAGGAAGGGCTGACCAATGCGCGTAAGCATGCGCCGGGCGCGCGGGTGCAGGTCACGCTGGACGTCGAGGGCGGCGTGCTCGTCGTCCGGATTGAGAATCCGATACCGCCGGGACGGGCGGTGGGGCCCGGGCGGATGCCCGGGGCCGGGGCCGGGCTGCTGGGGCTGGCGGAGCGGGTCGCGCTGGTCGGCGGGGAGCTGGAGCACGGGACGACGCGCGAGGGCACGTTCCTGCTGGTGGCGCGGCTACCGATCGGCGACTCTTAGGGTGGGGGCGTGGCTGAGGTGATCCGGGTGCTCATCGTGGACGACGACCCGCTCGTCCGCGCGGGGCTGTCGATGATGCTGGCGGGCGCGGACGACCTGGAGATCGTCGCGGACGTCGCGGACGGGGCCGAGGTCGTCGCGGCCGTGAACGAGCACCGTCCGGACGTGGTGCTGATGGACATCCGGATGCCACGCGTGGACGGGCTGGCCGCGACGCAGCTGCTACGGTCCCGGCGCGAGCCGCCCGAGATCATCATCCTCACCACGTTCGACACCGACGACCACATCCTGCGGGCGATGCGCGCGGGGGCGAGCGGGTTCCTGCTCAAGCACACGCCGCCGCCGGAGATCATCCGCGCGATCCGCCAGGTCGCGTCCGGGGAGCCGATGCTGTCCCCGGCCGTGCTGCGCAGGATGATGGGGTATGTCGCGGAGGCCGGGGTGGATCCGCGACAGGAGCGCGCCCGCGCGCTGCTCGACCGGCTCAGCGAGGGCGAGCTGGCCGTCGCGACCCGGGTCGGGCGCGGCCTGACCAACAGCGAGATCGGCCGCGAGCTGTCGCTGAGCGTCGCGACCGTGAAGGCCTACGTGTCCCGCCTGCTGGCGAAGCTGGAGCTCAACAACCGCGTCCAGATCGCCCTGCTCGTCCACGACGCCGCCCTCGACAGCTAACCCGACCGGCCACGACGCGGACCTCGATGGCCGGCCTGACCGCCGTGCTCGTCCATGACGTGGCGCTCGACGGCTGACCCGGCATCGACTTCGGTCGGAGGGGTGGCCGACTTTTGGGTGTTTCGGGGGGTGTGCCCGGGGCGCGAGTCTGGTCGTGTGATCGAAGTTGAGCGACTGACCAAGCGTTACGGCCCGGCCGTCGCGGTCGGGGATGTGAGTTTCGCGTGCCGTCCGGGCACCGTGACGGGGTTCCTCGGGCCGAACGGCGCGGGCAAGTCCACCACGATGCGGATGATCTGCGGGTTGACACCCGCGTCGTCCGGAACGGCGACCGTGCTCGGCGTGCCTTTCCGGTCGCTCCCTAATCCCGGCCGCCACGTCGGCGTCCTGCTGGACGCGTCCGCGCAGCACGCCGGACGGACCGGGCGCGAGACGCTCGCGCTGACCGCGCGGCTGCTGGGGGTGCCGTCCTCGCGGGCGGACGAGCTGCTGGAGACGGTCGGGCTGGCCGGGAAGCCGGCGGGCCGCCGGGTGGGCGACTACTCGCTGGGCATGCGGCAGCGGCTCGGGATCGCGCAGGCGCTGGTCGGCGACCCGTCCGTGCTGATCCTGGACGAGCCCGCCAACGGCCTGGACCCCGAGGGCATCTACTGGATGCGCACGCTGCTGCGCGGTTTCGCCGACCGCGGCGGGACGGTGCTGCTGTCCTCGCACCTGCTGCACGAGGTGGAGGCGGTCGCCGACACGCTCGTGGTGATCGCGGGCGGACGCGTCGTCGCGAGCGGCACCAAGTCCGAGCTGCTCGCCCCGACCGGCCGGACGCTCGTCCGCGCGCTGGACCCGGCGGCCCTGTACACGGCGCTGGTCTCGGCGGGCCTCACGGTGATCCGCCGCGAGCCGCCGACCAGCGACGGCACGGGCGAAGGCTTCGTCGTCGAGGCCCCGGCCGAGGCGGTCGGACGCGCCGCCGCCGCGTCCGGCGCGGTGCTGGTGGAGCTTCGCCAGGCCAGCGGGGGCGGCCTGGAGGAGCTCTTCCTCACCCTCACCGGACGGCAGGCCGCAGGCGCCGTCCCGTCCGTCCCGTCGTCCGCTCCGCAGGAGGTGCTCCGATGACCGTGCTGGATCTGACGCAGGCCCCGGCGCGTCCGCCGCTCGCGCGGCTCGCGCTGGTCGAGCTGCGCAAAATGACCGACACGCGCGCCGGGCGCTGGCTGCTGGCGATCATCGCGCTGGCCGCGGCCGCCGCGGTCGCGGTCTTCATCGGCGTCCGGCCCGCGGACGAGCAGTCGGCGGGACAGCTTTTCGGCCTCTCCCAAATCGGGGTCGGGCTGCTGCTGCCGGTCGTCGGAATCCTGGCGGTAACGGGCGAATGGTCGCAGCGGACGGCGCTGACGACGTTCGCGCTCGTCCCGCAGCGGCTGCGGGTCCTGGCCGCGAAGGTGCTCGCGGCGGTCGTCCTCGCGTCCGGGTTCGTCCTGCTCGGGCTGGCCCTGGCCTGGCTCGGACGCCTGGTCGGCGGCGTTCTGGGGCTTTCGTCGGGCGCGTGGGGCATCCCGCTGCACGCGATCGGCTCGCTGCTCCTGGTCGAGATCGCGACCGCGCTGATCGGCGTCGCGTTCGGGACGCTGCTGATGAACACGCCGGTCGCGATCGTCCTGTACTTCGTGCTGCCCACGGCCTGGACGACGGTCGGCTCGATGGTGAAACCGCTGCGCAACGCGTCCGCCTGGCTCGACACCAACCGCGCCTTCGAGCCGCTCAACGGCGAGACCCCGGCGACGGGCACCGAGTGGGCGCGCGCGGGGACGGCCGTCGCGCTCTGGCTGGTCGTCCCGATGCTGGTCGGCGCCTACCGCCTCCTCCATCGCGAGGTGAAATAACAGCGTTATTTTTCCGGCGGCTCCAGGGCGAGGGCACCGGTCGCGGTCTGGACGAACACCAGGCCGTGCCCGACCGCGATCCGCGGCGGCTCCTCGCGAGCGCCCTCACCCCACTCGACCTCGACCGACGCGGCGGGCGGCTCGTCCGCCGCGAAGGTCCAGGCGGTCTCGCCGGTGTCGGCACGGCAGGCCAGGACCGTCCCGTCGCGGGTGAGGATGTGGACGCGCCCGTCCGCCACCACGGGCGCGCCGACCGGCAGGTCCGGCAGGGACCGGCTCCAGACGACGGCCTCCCGGACGACATCGACGGCGGTCAGTTCGACCACCTGGACCGGACCGGTGTCGAACGCGGTGAGGTAGCCGGCGGGCTGCTCCGGCCGGGCCGCAGCGGCGATCAATAGGTCGCCGAAGACCGCGACCGCGCAACACGGCTCGCCGTCCTCGGGCCCGATCACCTGGCGGAAGGACGTCTCGCCGGTGCGCAGATCGAATCCGGCCAGTTCGGAGCGGCACCACTCCTCCTTCGCGTCCCAGCCGGAGGCGCGAACGACGGTGGTCCACGCGCGTCCGTGCGCGGCCACCGGATGGAACGGCGGGACGAGCACCTCGGCGCCGCCCTCGCTCTCGTCCTCCTCCTCATCTTCATCGGATTCGAACGTCCAGACGGGTCGTCCGGTGCTGGCGTCGAAGGCGTGCAGGCCACCGCCGGACGAGTTCCCCTCGAACGTCCCGGCCGCGACGATCACGTTGTCGGCGATCGCCACCGGCGCCTCCAGGACCACCGTCTTCGCCCTGAAACGCGTGCTTTCGGTGGGGATGTCCGCAGCGCTCAGCATCCCGCCTTCCTGGAGCAGCAGGACGTCGCCGTGAACCTGGATCGGCCTGCCGCCCAGGCCAGCGAACGCATCCTCATCGACCTGGCCGGTGAGCGCATGGTGCGGCCAGAGATCGCCGGAATCCTCGACGAGCACGTGGCGCCCGGCGAACGCGATGCCCGAGGTCGGGGCGTCGTGCGCGTGCCGCCAGCGTTCACGGCCGGTCGCGGCGTCCAGCGCGTGGAGCATGCCGTCGGCGCCCGCGACCACCAGGATGGCGCCGCCGAGCACCGGCCCCAAAGTGAGGACGCCGTCCGCCCTGAACCGCCATCGCACGCGCGCCGTACCGTCCATGATCACCATCCAACCGGACGCTTTGGCGCCTTGTGAGGCTTTCGCCCAGCCCGCGGCGACAACCATCGGTTGTCAGCAACGCCGTTCGGCTGTTGGACCGAGATCGGGCGGTTCCGCTGAGGTGGTGACCTCTGCGAGAGGAGCCCCTGATGGACGGAACCGTGCAGCGCCCGAACGCCCTGATCTCCTACGACGTGCGCGGCCACGGCCCGACGGCGATCTACGCACACGGAATCCTGTCGAGCCGGACGCACGAGACGTCCCTGATGGGGCTCGACTGGACGCCGGTCGCCACCGCCGGCCGCCGCCTCGTCCGCTACGACGCCCGAGGCCACGGCCGCTCCACCGGACGCCCCGTCCCCACCGACTACACCTGGCCCGCCCTGGCCGACGACCTGATCGCCGTCCTCAACACCACCGCCAGCACGCCGACCACGCCCGCGCCGACATCGACGGCCGGCGCCGCAGCCGGAATCGGCACAGCAGACACCTTCAGCACGTCGACCAGCATCGGCGCAGCAACGACGGACGACGCGGCGTCCGCGCTAGGCGCGGCGACCAAGGGTGGCTCGGCGTCGACGCACAGCACGGCGAGGACGGAAGGCGCAGCGGGCAGCGCGGCGTACAGCATCAGCGCGGTGCCCACGGACCGCGCGGCGTCCGCGCTAGGCGCGGCGTCCGCGCTAGGCGCGGCGGTAGCGGTCGGCAGGGCGACGACGAACAGCGTCAGCGCAGCGACCACGGAAGGCGCGGCAACCACGCCGGGCGCGGCGGCGGACAGCGCGGCGGCGGGCAGTTTCGGCGCGCCGGGCAGTTTCGGCGGGACAGGCCGCGTCGGCCCAGCGGGCGGCGTCGGCCCAGCGGCCACGCAAGGCGCGGCGGCGGCCGTCGCGGCGGCGGACAGCTTCGGCGGGACGGGCGGCGTCGGCCCGGCGGACGGGACGGCGGCCACGCTGGGCGGGCCGGTGGCGGGGATGGGGGCGTCGATGGGGTGTGGGACGGTTTTGTGGGCGGCGCTTCGGCATCCGGAGCGGTTCGATCGGCTCGTCTTGGTGATCCCGCCGCGGGCCTGGGATGCGTCCGGCGGTATCGCCCGCGCGTCGGAGGCGGTCGCCACGCTGGTGGAACGTTCCGGGCTCGATGCTCTGATCGACGCGACCGCCGTCCAGCCGTTGCCGCCCGTCTTCGCGGAGCTGGTCGAGGACGAGGGCGGCACGGACCCGCGCACTCATCCGGACGTGTCCGAATCCCTGATTCCGGCGCTGTTCCGAGGACGCGGCGCATCCGATCTGCCCGATCCGGACGCTCTCGCCTCACTTCCCCACCCTGCGCTGATCCTCGCCTGGCCGGACGACCCGAGCCACCCGATCGCCGTGGCGGAACGGCTTGCCGAGACACTCCCCCACGCGGAGCTCCAGATCGCGCGATCCCTGTCAGATATGCGCGCCTGGCCACACGAAGCCGCTCGTTTCCTCACATCCTGACGTCCCTGCGCGATTCTGCTCGTGGCCCGAATCGGGAGACCATCGGGGCAGGGCGATGCGAATCATCCGGAAACCGTGGTCGGCGGACCTGGCCGTCGTCGTGGTAGCTGGCTCGGCGAACACCTGCCGGATCGCGACGGGCACGCCGGGCACCCCCGGCCGAAGCGCCGACGCGTGGGCGTACGGGCTCGGCCTGGCGATGGCGTTATGCCTGGTCGGACGGCGACGTTGGCCCGCACTCGTGCTCGCGATGGTGTCGGCGATGTGGCTCGTCTTCCACTTTTTCGACTACCCGGGCGGCGCGCCCGCTGTCGCGGTCTGGGTGGCGCTGTACTCGGTCGCGGTGGCGCAGCGGCGGCGGATCGGGCTCGTCCTCGCGGGCCTGCTGATCTTCTCGGACGCCGCCGGACGGCTGCGGCACTCCGGCGCCGAGCCGTTCGACTCCCTCCTGGACGGTTCGACCGTGGAGTTCGTGGCGACGCTGCTGCTCGGGGAGGCCGTCCGCAGCAGGCGCGCCCGGCGCGTCGAGTACGAGAGGCGGATCGCGGCACTGACGGAGCAGCGAATGCTGAGCCGCGAAATGCGTCCTTCGGAACCGGCGCGTTCAACCGTCTGAGGTGAGCAGGCGCTTCGGGGCCTTGTTGCGCCAGGCCGCCTTGGCCAGCTCCGGGGTGAGGGCTTCGACTGGGACACGCAGACCGACGTAGATCTGGCGGTTGCCGTGCTTGCGCCAGACGACCTCGAAGGACGGATCGGTGGAGGCCAGGCGTTCGGCGTCGGCGTGCGCAACGGCCGCGATGGCGGTCGCGCCGCCCCTCTCGACGCCGAGGAAGCCCTTGCCGTCCACCTTGAAGGACGGCAACCCGAAATGCGTGGCCTCCTCCACTTCGGCCAGCCCCGCCACAGCGGCGCGCACGCCGTCCGGCGCGGTCACCCGAACCTCCGACACGCCCAAGGACGCCACACGAACGCGAAACGCCCGCCAGTCACGCGAAGCTCCAGCAAGGGCCGTGCGCTCGCGAACTGCCTGCGACTCACGCCGAACACCGACGAAGGGCGTGCGCTCCCGGAGTACCTGCGCGTCACGCGAAGCGAAGGCGGCGCAGGCGTCGAACACCCGCCGGTCACGCGAAGCGAAGGCGGCGCGGACGTGGGACGCCTGCCGGTCGCGCGAAGCGAGGGCGGCGCGGGCCTCGAACACCCGCCGATCGCGCGAAGCGAGGGCGGCGCAGGCCTCGAACACCCGCCGGTCACGCGACGCGAAGGCAGCGCGCGCCTCGAACACCCGCCGGTCACGCGACGCGAAGGCAGCGCGGGCGTCCCACACCCGCCGGTCACGCGACGCGAGGGCGGTGCGGGTCTGGGACGCCCGCCGGTCGTGCGAAGCGCTGGTGTCGGCGGGCGGTGGGCAGTCGTCGAGGGGGCGCTGGTCATGCGAAGCGCCAGCGGGTGGCGCCGTAGGGCTCGGCGAGGGCGACGCCGACGGCCACGCGGGCGGTGAAGCGGAACACGTACCAGGGCGCGGGTCCGGCGCTCTGCGCGCTGTAGGGCGCGGTGATCGCGTCGCCGGCGGCCTCGGCGGGCCAGCCGCCCGCGGCGTAGACCGCGGCGACGCGGGCGATCTCGTCGGTGTCGGTGGTGCGCACGGCGTCCCCTTCGAGGACGAGGTCGACACCCGGCAGCCGCGCGGAGATCGTGCAGGCCGGGTTGGCCTCCAGCCGCAGCGTCTTGCGGGCCTTCGGGCCGCTGGTGAAGTACAGGCTCCCCTCGCACTCGGCGGCGCCGATGCCCGCCGAGTGCGGACGTCCGTCCGGTCCGACCGTCCCGAGGAAGACGGCGCTCTCGGGGAGCGGGAGGCCGGCGTCGAGAGCCTCGGCCACCCGGCTCCAGGGCAGCTTCGCATCACCGTAGATGTTGAGGTCGGTCGCTTCCACGGGTTCGGCCAGCATGGTTCCTCCTGCGTGGTGGTACCTGGTCTGACCGCCGGGCGGACGGGAACTCATCGGCCTGGGCCGGTCGCCTTGGCGCGGGTACCTGCTCGTCCTTACCCGGTCATCCTGCCTGGGCGGCGTCCTGTGCCGCGAGCAGTTCGTCGGCGTGTCCGGCGAGCCAGGCTCCGACGGCGCGCAGCGGACCGTCCAGGAGGCTGCGGCCGAGCGGGGTGAGCGCGTACTCGACGCGCGGCGGCGCCTCGGCGAACGACCGGCGGGTGACCAGCCCGTTCGCCAGCAGCCGATGCAGCGCCTCGGTCAGCACCTTGTCGCTGACCCCGCCTAGCGCGTCCTTGACGGCGCGGCGGCGCAGCGGCTCGCCGCGCAGCGCCACGATGACCAGCGGGTCCCAAGTGTGGGCGAGGAGTTCCAGGCCCGCCCGCAGCTGGCAGTCGACGATCAGCCCGTCCGGCGACCGGTCTTCGTCCACCAACGGTTCTCCACCGAGCGCCCGCTCCGCGCTAGCCGACCGCCCCTCGCCCTGCGCCCGCTCCGCGTTCGCCGACCGTCCCCCGCCTCGCGGCCGCTCCGCGTTCGCCGACCGTCCCCCGCCTCGCGGCCGCTCCGCATCCAGCGGTCGTTCCTCGTCCAGCGGCCGCTCCGCGAGCGGCGACCGGTCTTCGTCCCGCGTCCACGACGCAACGTCCGTCACCCCTCAATGATCCCGCATCCGACACGTACCGATCGGTGCGTTTCGGAATGCCTACCTTGGCCGTCCGACCAGCTGAGAAAGGCGAACACATGCGCATCGGAATCATCGGAACGGGCAACATGGCGCAGACGCTCGGCGCCGCGTGGGCGCGCGCCGGACACGACCTGGCCATCGCAGGCCGCTCCCCCGAGAAGGCCCGCGCCCTGGCGGACACCTTGGCCGACGCTCCCGGCGCCGCCGTCGCCGTCCCCGTCGAGGAAGTGGCTGTCGGACGCGATGTCGTGCTCGTGGTCGTCCCGTGGGACGCGGCGGAGGCGATGGTCGCGCAGGCCCGCATCCCCGCCGGGACGGCCGTCATCGACGCGACGAACGCCGTCGCGCACGGGATCGGCACCCTGCTCATCGAGCCGGGCGAGTCGATGGCGGGCCGCATCGCGCAGGCCGCGCCCGGCGCGCACGTCGTCAAGGCGTTCCACACCTTCCCCTCCTACCAGTGGACGCAGCCGCCGACGGGACGCGCGCCGATCGTGGTGATGTCCGGGGACGATCCGGGCGCGCTCAAGGCGGTGGGCGAGCTGGCCCGCGACCTGGGCGGGGACCCCGTCGTCCTCGGCGGCTCGGACCGGGCGCGGCAGCTTGAGGAGGTCGCCGGGTTCATCATCGAGTTGGCCGTGAACGGCCACGACCCGTCCGCGGCGGTTCCGGCGGCCTGAAAATCCCGATCACCGGGGCCCGGGCCGTTTACGGTTGCCGCATGACGGGACAAATTCCGGATTCGGTGCAATATCGGGGCCACTCGTACTCGCTGACGGGCCAGGAGGGCGAGGGTCTGTTCGACCCCGCCGACCACGGCATCCAGCCGGCGGTGATGTCGACGGCGTGCTGGCGCGGGTTCATCTGCGAGTACACGGTGGTCGACGGCGGGCTCGTCCTCACGGAGCTGCAGCTGTCCGTGGAGGGCGACCCGCCGACGCTGTTCGGCGTCGCTCCGGAGCGGGACGAGCTGCGCGACCTCATCTACAGGAACCTGCGCGAGCCGGTCCGCTTCACGGGGCGCCTGCTCCTCGGCCGCGAGTTCATCGACGGGCTGTACGTCCACATGGGCTTCCAGAGCTCGTGGAAGTACCAGGACGTCCAGGAGCTGGAGTTCGAGAACGGCCACCTCACCGCCGTCCACGACCGTTCGGCCGAGGCCGCCCAGCGCCGCGCCGCCCCCGACCCGGCCGACGCCCCGCCCGCACACACCGACAGCGAGGCCGTCCAGGACTGGATCAAGAAGACCTTCTCCCAGGACATCGACCTCTGACCCACCCGACCTGGCCGACCTGGCCGACCTGGCGGGCCTGGCCGACCTGACGGACCTGGCCGACCTGACGGACCTGGCCGAACTGACGGACCTGGCCGAACTGACGGACCTGGCCGACCTGGCGGACCTGGCGGAGCTAGCCGACCCGGCAGAGCTGGTCGGCCTGGTCGTCTCCTCGGGGGGCTGGGTCTATCGCGGTTGCGTGAGGCCGAGGGCTTCCGAGGCGGCCAGGACGTTCACGTAATCGCGGAAGTGGACGATCCGGCCGTCCCGGACGCGGAGCACGACGATGTTAGGAAGGGCGAAGTCGCGTCCCGTGGCCGTGGACGAGCCGACCGCCTTCCGCTCGACGATGATGACCTCGGGGTCGGCGGTCTCGTGGATCGTCACGTCGCGGTAGGACTCGTAGCGCAGCGGGCTGTCTCTCCAGTTCGCCTCAAGGAAGGCGCGGATCGCCTCGCGCCCGCGCATCTCGGACGGGATGCCCGGGCGGGTGAACGGGAACTCGTGCACGGCGTCCTCGGCGTACAGGTCGACCATCGCGTCCAGGGCCTTGTCGATGGACGCCTGCTGATACCGGGCCAGCACCTCACGCGGACCATCGGGCACAGGATCCTCCTCGTAGATCGCGAACGCCTCCGCCTCCTCGACGCTATCCCGCGGGACGGCACGCCGCGCGATCTCCGTTGCTTCTGTACCTACTGGTATGTACATTGGGAGCATGGACACCAGGGAGCGGCTGATCGAGAGCGCCCGGGAACTGCTGTGGGAGCGCGGGTACGTGGGCACCTCGCCCAAGGCCGTCCAGCAGCGGTCGGGCGCGGGTCAGGGAAGTATGTACCACCACTTCCGCGGCAAGCCGGACCTGGCGCTGGCGGCGATCACCCGCAGCGCCGAAGACCTGCGCGACCGCGCGGAGGCGGAGCTCTCGGCGCCCGGCAGCCCGATCCGGCGCATCACGACCTACCTGCGGCGGGAGCGCGACGCGCTGCGGGGCTGCCCGGTCGGACGCCTCACCCAGGACCCGGAGGTCATGGCCGACCCCATGCTCCGCGCCCCCGTCGAGGAGACCTTCACCTGGCTGCGCGGCACGCTCGCCGACGTCCTCGCCGAGGCGCAGCGCAAGGGCGAACTCGACAACGACCTCGACCCGGCCGACACCGCCGCCGCGTTCGTCGCCGTCCTCCAGGGCGGATACGTCCTGGCCCGCGCGGCCGGCGACGCGTCCGCCTACAGCCAGTCCGTGGACGGCGTCCTCGGCCTGCTCACCGGACACGTCCGCTGAACCACCAGCCCAAGCACGAACCAGCCGCGACACCACTGGACGCGACACCACTGCTCGCAACACCACCGGCCGCGGGCTCCACTGCTCGCAACACCACCGGTCGCGACACCGCTGGCCGCGACACGACCGAACGCCTCGCGACACGACCGAATGCCTCGCGACACCAGCGAACGCCACACAACCCTCCCGAAGGAGTTAGCCATGCCTCTTGTCCGCATTGATGCGATCCGGGCCGACCAGAAGCGGCTCGAAGGGCTCGGACGCGCCGTCCACGACGCCCTCGTCCAGGCCATCGGCATCCCTGAGGACGACCTGTTCCAGGTGCTCAACGGCGGTGGCGCGATCCGGTACGACGACGGTTACCTCGGCATCCGCCGGGACGACGACTTCGTGGTCTTCGGCATCACCATGCGTTCCGGGCGCACCCCCGAGCAGAAGCAGAACCTCTACCGCCGCATCGCCGAGCTGGCCCACGAGTACACCGGCACCGAGCCCCGCAACGTCTTCGTCAGCATCACCGAGAACGAGTTCGTCGACTGGTCCTTCGGCGAAGGCGTGGCCCAGTACCTGGACGCCGCTCCCCGGACCTGACGGCCGCCAAATCTTACGGAGGTCGAACGTGCGGGCCCGAGGGCTGTTCGCCGGGGACAAATGATCATTAGGTTCGCGGGCATGGCACAGATCAACCTGCACGTCAGGCGGCCGGGACTGGCCGCCGCGGCGATCGCGCTCGCCGTCCTCCCCGCCGGTTTCGCGACGGCGCTGCCCGCGCACGCCGACACCACCCCGCAGGTGGCGTCGACCAGCGTGTCGCCGTCCACGATCACCGGCGGGGACGAGGCCGTCCAGACCGTCAAGCTGACCGCGCCCGCGCCGGCGGGCGGGCTTCCGGTCGAGGTCCTCAGCGTCGGACGGAGCGACCGGAACTACTCCTACGCGACCGGGGACGTCGTCCGCGTCCCGGCGGGCGCGACGAGCGTCAGCTTCCCGATCCGGTTGGAGGCGTACTCGTCCCAGACGGAAGTCCCGCTGATCGCCTCGGGCAGCGGGTCCAGCGCGACCACCAGCGTCACCGTCGTCCCGCCGGACTGGCGCGAGCAGACGGTGGAACGGCTCGACCTGAACGTCCCGGGCGACGCGAAAGCCGTCCTCGCCGGGACCAAGGTGACCGGAACCGTGACCCTCGCCGCCCCGGCCAAGCCCGGCGGGACGTCCGTGGACCTGCGTCTGGCCCACCGCTCCGGACTGCCCGACAGCCCGGAACCGAAGATCCCGCCCTACGTCGTCGTCCCGGCCGGGAGCACGCAGGGCACCTTCACCGTCGACTACCCGAGCATCCCGCTCTGGCCGATCGGCCTCACCGACATCGACGCCGACCTCGGCCACCCGCCGCAGGGCCGGGCGCCGCTGTTCGTGCCGAAGAGCTTCACCGTCGGCGTCACGCGCGAGCTGCGGCGCGGCAGCCAGATCGCGACCAACCTCGGGTCGGTGGGCCTCGGCGACCGCTGGCACCCGTTCGGCGCGGTCATCGAGCTCACCAGCCAGACGCCGGGCGTGACGGTGCCGGCGAAGGTCCAGATCCCGTCCGACCAGGTCGGCGCGAACTTCCCCATCACCGTGGACGACTCGGTCCCGCTCGGCACCGAGGTGAAGATCTCCGCCAAGTGGGTCCTGTCCACCGCGGGCACGGTGACCACCACGGCGACCGTCGACCAGTAGCGACCGGACACTCAGAAGAGACCGGACGTTGAACACGGTCGGCGCACCCCATCGCCGACCGTGTTCGGAGTCCCGTGTACCCGCGGTTTCACCGGTCATCCCGCCTGAAACGCCAGGATGCCGTCCCCGTTCCGCCTAGGTTCCCGGCATGCTTCTCACGGGCGCCACGCGCCGCGGGAGCCGGTCCGCGCCCGTCCGGCCCCCGCGCCGTTCCAGGAACCGGGACGATCAGCCGTAAGCCTGCGCCCAGTACTCGATGGTCTGGGTGTGCCTACCGATGCTGAACTGCGCGCCGTACGTGGTGGACCCGGCGTTCCGGATGCTGAGCACCATGTACTGGCCGTCGCAGCGGCGGCTGCCGCTCTTGATGTTGTGCCAGCCCGTCCACTTGGACCTGTACTGGAACACCACGTACATCTTGATGCGATTGCCGCCCCAGCAGCGCGCCTTGACCTGCATGATCCGCGAGCCCCGGCGGCGCCAGTCCTGGTCCCAGCTCCACTTCACCCGCTTCGAGGCGTGCTTGAGGGTGTACCAGCCGGCGCGCTTGGCGGCCGCCTGGTCGGGCGCCGCCGCCGTGTGCGCGGCCACCTGCGGAGCCGCCGGCCGGGCCGGGGCCGCATCGGCGGGCGCGGCCGCCAGGGTGAGCGTCGCGGCGGTCGCCACCACGCCTGTCATCGCGATCCGGGCCGCGCGGGATCCGTGGACGTCGGGACGGGGCGAGCGGGTGCTGTGCATGATCACTCCCTGTCGCTTCCTCTGCTGTCGTCGGGTGGCGGTGGGCGGGAGCACCACCGCCTGCGACGAGTCTGGGCAGCGCTCCCACCCGTCCGGAAGGCCACAGGACAAGCCCGGGAAACAGCGGGACAGCACCACTAATGACCTGCCCGAACACCCTCAAGAGCGGGACGCAGCGGGACGCCGGAAGACGCGCCCGCGGCATTCAGGACGGCCGAGGCCGACTCAGCTCCCGCCGGACAACCTGGCGCCTGTCACGGTTCGTCCAGCCAGAGGCGTTGACCGCCCGCGTCGACGGTGATCCCGTAGCACGCGACGTCCGGCCTGCCCGCATCCAACCATCGCGCACGAGCCGCCTCGGCCTCGTCCCACAATGAGCGATCACCAAGCTGCAAGACCCGGGCGGACGCGCCGCCCCAGCGCGACTCGACGACGGCCTGACTCGTCCCGTCCACGGTCGCGAGCTCCAAGCGGAACGTGCCATCGCGCATGTCGAGCCGCTTGCCGATGATGACGTCCGGCATCACAGCGGTGACCATCAGATCTTGCCCGGACCCGTCCCACACAAGGGCACGCGGATCGGTGCGCGTCCTGCTCCTGCCGACCCACCGATCGCTGTCGTCCGGTTCAAGATCCGGCATCCGCGTCCGCTGGCCGCGCAGCATCATGTAGGACGCGAGGCCACCGAACCGTCCATGCGCGGTTTGCCCGTCCGCCTGCACAACGAGCCGCACCTGACGGCCATCACCATGCTCCGGCATCCACGGCAGCACGATCACGCCACCCGGTCGAGTCTGCTCAATCCAGGCGTGCGGGACGGCCGTCACTCCACAAGCCACATGCACCCGGTCGTAAGGCGCATGCTCCGCGTCCCCCGCAGCCCCGTCCCCCACAACAAGTCGGACGTCCACCTCCGGGACGAACCCAGCAGCGGTCAAGTTCGCAGCAGCCTGGGCAGCAACCACGGAATCAACTTCGATGGACGTCACCGTCCCAGCTCCAGTGCGGTGCGCGAGCGCCCCGGCCGTCCATCCCGTCCCGGTCCCGATCTCCAGAACCCGCTCCCCCGGTTCAGGCGCGAGCAGTTCCAGAAACTCGACCGCGACAGCGGGCGCTGACAAGGACGAACTCGGACGCCCCGTCCCGCCTGTCGGATCACCGTCGCCATCATCCACCTGAGTGATGATCGCCGAATCCGAGTAGACCGCCTCAAGCCATCGCTCCGGGTCGGCCTCCCGATCCATGGCGAACGGCACCCCGCCGACGGTGTCCGGAATGCACCAGGCCCGTTCCGGAACGAAGTGCTCACGACGGACCGCATGGAACATCGCCCGCCAGCACTCCGATCCCAGAGATCCATGACGGACGAGCTGGACGACCAAGCGGTCGACCAGCTCATCGCTTGACGGGCGGTTGCTCACTTTCCGCGCTTTCCGCCGCCGCCGGTGTTGTCGCCGTCCTTCTTGTCAGGCGGAACGGGCTGGCCAGGACGATGACCGTCGCCGGTCGAGTCGTGCTTGCCCATGGGACTCTCCCTCCGATGCGCCGCAGTCGGATGCGCGCCTGCCCTGAGTATTCGATGACGGACCGCATAACGCAAGGGCCTTGACTTATTCACCGACAGGACGAATTCTGGACGCGGGTGCGCGCCCCCCGAGCCCCGGAGGTCAGCGTGTGGAGACTCGTCCGAACGGACTGCGAGAACAAGCCGATCTGCCCGTCCGTATATCGCACCGAACGCGACACCACCGTCATTCAGGGATGGGTGGTGGACGACAGCGATCCGACCCTGGTTGAAGTACCCGCATCCCTCCTGGACGGTCTGCCGTGGTGCGGGCAGAGCGCGACCGGTCGTGGCACCTGGCTGGTGCGTGGAGAGCCGGTCGGCCAGCAGGAGGCGCTCGAACGCCTGGCCTTGCCGGACGGTGAGCAGGCCGTCGAGGTCCAGGTCCGATGGGAGCGGCACGATGCCGATGCTGGACGTTGAGCGCCTCACAGCGATGTTCGATCACTTCGACCGCGAAGTGTTCCGCCTTGAGAACCTGGACAGTTACAACACCGAACATGAGGCTGAGCAGGTTCGTCGCTACCTCGCCGGGGAGCCCTACCGCGTGCCAGGCGACATGGGCTGGAACGAGCAGATGGCCGCACAGGTGCGCGCAGGTAAGAAGTGGGGCAAGGTGCACGTGCTGCGCGACCCCACCAGTCCTTACTTCCGATACGCATGTGAATGGGCGTGGCCCACCTCCACGCAGTACGGGCAGCGAATTCGCATTCTCGACCTGTCCGCTCGCCCGGCCTCCGACCGCCTGACCGGCACGGATTTCTGGATGATCGACGACACGGTCGTGGTCATGCACTACGACCAGCACCAGCGCTTCGTCGGCGCCCACCTGGCCGGTCCAGATGAGTCGAGTCGGCTGCGGAGGGACCGGGCGACGGCCGAACAGCAGTCCGTTCCATACGAGCAGTGGTGGCAGGCACATCCCGAGCACTGGCGCTCGTCATGGTTGCGCAGCTGACACTCCGCCTGGCACGACGGCCCGTGGAGCGGCGGTTCACGGAGGGGCGGTTCACGGAGGGGCGCCATCCTGCTCCGCTGCCGTCCTTCTAGACTTCAAGCCCTGATGGAAGAAGCACCTGAGCGTTACCAGCGTGGAGTCCAGGAACTGGCCGACGCGCTACGTGAGCTGCGCGTGCGCTCGGGACTGACAGGAACCCAGGTCGCAGAGCGGACGGGCGCGAGCCAGCCCAGGATCTCACGCATCGAGACCGGCTCGACCGTCCCGACGGTCGACATGGTGGAGACGCTCTGCCGGGTCTACTCCGCCTCGTCCGAGCGCACTGCCCAACTGGTGGAGCTGGCCACCGCACTGCACAGACGCATCGAGAGCCGCAAGGTTCTGATGCGCGGAGGGGCCTGGAACCGGCAGCAGCAGATCGCGCGTGCGCAGCGCGAGGCGAAGAGCCTCCGCATCTACCAGCCGGTCATGGTGACCGGGCTGCTCCAGGCCCCCGACTACGCCCGCCAGATCTACGGGATGTCGCTTGAGGGCGAGGCGCTGGCGAAGTCGCTGCGAGCGCTTCACGATCGGCAGAAGACGGTGCTTTCGAGCCGGCACCTGTCGATCACGGTGGTGCTGTCGGAGGCGGCCCTGCGGTGGCGCCTGGCCGACGACCAGGCGATGCTCGACCAGCTGCGTCATCTGCGCACCCTGCTCCGACGCCCTCGGCTGCGTTTGGGCATCGTCCCCTTCGCCACCCGGGTCTCCGAAATCCCCCTGCACGGATTCGAGATCTACGACGAGCGCCTTGTCACTGTCGGAACCGAGACGCAGGTCCTGACCTTGACAGGGTCGGACGTCCAGCACTACGAAGGGCTGTTCGCCGCAATGGAGCGGGCCGCCGACTTCGCCGGGGCCGACACGCTCATCGAGTCCATCGCCGCGGAGTTCAGCTCGCAGCCGCGAGATCAGTGAACCATTTCAAGCGGCCCAGGACGGCAGGCGGCCAGGTCAGCCCCGGCAGGCCCTTCTTGTGACGCGGATACGCTGTGGCGCCATGAGGGCGTCGCTGGAGAAGCGTCCATTCCACAGCCACCGCGATCTCGAAGCGCGGGCGGGGACATGGAGCGCGTCAGTCTGTGCAGCCCTCGGTGGAGACGGGGAGGGTCGCTCTCTCGGCGGCACGTGCGTCCGGCTCGATCTCGCTCTTGGTGAGCGCGTAGCCGGTCTCCCGTGAGTCGAGGGCGGCGGCGAAGATGACGCCGTAGACGCGGCCGTCGGTCGACAGCAGCGGACCGCCGGAGTTGCCTCGCTCGACGTCGCCGCGGATGGCGTAGATCTCGCGGTTGGTTTGTCCTGAAGAGTAGATGTCTGGGGCGTGAGCGATTTGCCGCCCCCGCACTCGCGCGGCGAGGGCGGTGAACGGATGGTTGTTGGGGTAGCCGGCGATGATGGCGTCGTCGCGCACGCGCGCGGGCCCGGCGAACTTCAACGGCGAAGCGGTCAACCCCGGGACATACAGCACCGCCACATCCCGCTGCGGGTCATACAGCACCACCTTGCCCGGGCGGTGGGTGCCGTCCAGCGAATCGATCCGAGACGAGCCGCGGGCGCCGGCGACCACGTGCGCGTTGGTCATCACCCGATCGGGCGCGAACACAAACCCCGTCCCCTCGATCCGGCGCTGGCAGTCCGGCGCGGTACTGGTGATCTTCACGATCGACTGCCGGGCCGCGCGCAGCGAGGCGGTGTTGAGGATCGCATCATTGGGCGGCGGGACCTTGGCCACCGACTCCCCGCCCAGCCCGTTGAACACCTGCGGGAACTCGCTGCTGGCCACAAACCCCCGGAAGGAGGAGAACCAGGTCTGCGCCTGCTGCGGCATCACATCATTGACCCCGCGGATGATCGACGACCCCTTCACCTGCGTCCGCACCGACTTGAACTCCGAATTGGCCACCAGCGACCCGAAGAACCACGCCACGATCAACAGCGACAGCACCGACACCACCCCACCACCCACCGCATCGGCGGTCCGGGCATTGCTGTCGGTCACCCGGTTGCGCAGCACCGCCCCCAGCGACGACGCCAGCAACTGCCCCAGCGTCGCCGCCAAAAACGCGATCACGATCGCCAGCAGCGCCTGCTGCGCCGCACCACTGACGGTCGCCTCGGCGATCGGCGGGGCGATCAGCACACCCACCACACCCCCGCCGACAAACCCGACGAAGCTCAGCAGGCTCACGATGAAGCCCTGCCGGTACCCCGACACCGCAAACAGCAGAATCAGCACGAGCAGGATCAAATCCAGAAGGTGGTCGCCCAGCACCGCTTCACCGTATAGCGCCCACCAAGGGCCCCTGATCTCTCCCGATCGCACACCACGTGCGCCGCCACGCCTTGCGCATCATGCCTCCGACGCCACCCGCTGGGACGAGCGCAGGAGACCAGCGGACTGCGGTCGCCCGCAATCGAGCAACCTGACGTCCTCAACGGTCGCGCGCGCCATCTTTCAACGCTGCCAGAAGGCCGTCCCACTCCCCCACGGTCAGCGCGAGCACAGGACCGTCCCGATGCTTCGAGTCGCGTGCCGCCACGCCGCGGGAGTGGACGAGTGCGGCGACTTCGACGCAGTCGCCGTGCTCATGGCCGCTCCGCGAACTCTTGCGCCAGACGAGGCGCGATGTCTCGTTGGTCATATCTCCGAAGCTATCTGAGCTACCGGGCTATGTCCGCGGTTACCGGTCTCGCACGGCCGCGAGGAGGGACGCCCACTGGGACCTGTTCAGTGTGAGGACGGGACCGTCCGGATCTTTTGAGTCGCGTGTCAACAACATCGCACGCGTGACCAGCGGCGCGACCTCGATGCAGTTTCCCTGGCTTTGGGCGCTGTAACTGCTCTTACGCCACGTGAGGCGCTTAGTGTCCCGGGTCATGTCTCCGAAGCTACCTGCTGGATGAGAGCGCGAGAGTCGACTTTCGAGAGTGCCCGACCCGCGAGATCCACGTGGATCTTCTCGTAGAACTCGATCTTCTCCTGGTCGTCCACGAACCAGTTGCTCGTGGCGCTGTGCAGGGCCACTACCTGCATCGGCTCATCATCCCCGACGTCCAGAATGCTGAAGGCTCCCTCCAGCCCCGGATGAAGACCCGCCGTGAAGGGGAGCACTCTCAGCTCAAGATTCTCGGCCTCGGTGACGCGAAGGATCTTCTGGCACTGAGCCCTCATGATCTCTGGTGGGCCGCCCGTGAGCCGGAGTGCGGCCTCATGCACCACCCAGAAGACGCGGGTCGACGGGCGTTGGAGGATCCGCTGGCGCTGCATCCGGAACTCGACTGCGCGAGGGTCGGGAGGCGTGGCGCCGAGTCCCGAATACACGTCGAAGATGGCCTGGGTGTATTCCCTTGTCTGCAGGAGGCCGGGCACCACTTGCGGCTCGAACGACCAGATGCGGGACGAGTCGGCCTCCAGCGAAGCGAAGTCCACGATGAACTCCCCTTCCGCACCTCGATAATCGCGCCACCATCCGCCTCTGCGTCCGTCGGCGGCGAGTTCGAGTAGCTGCCTGCGGAGACGCCCGTCCGCGATTCCGTAGTGGTCGAGGATCTGGCGTAGGTCGCGGGGGCGGATCGCGCGGTGGCCGTTCTCGTACGCGCTCAATGTTGCCGGTGAGCGCTCGACCAGGTGCGCGGCGCGTTCCTGGGTCAGGCCGCGTTCCTCACGGAACTTGCGGAGGGCCGTTCCGATCCGTCTGCGGCGGTAGCCCTGCTGATCACTGTCGAGCATGGCCACATCGTGACATGGTGCACACGGTCCGCAACCGGTTCCCGGAAACTTAGAGACTTTCGTTTTTTCATACTTCAGTTTTTCGAAGCCCCCGGCGCGAATGTGTCGAACCTCGGGACAAAGTGTTGAGGCGATCACGGGTGGCGACGAACCTTGCGGTGACGTGGAACGGAGGAGTTGATGACGTCGCCGAGTGAGGGGCGGTTCCGGGTGCTTGCGGGGCTCGCCTGGGAGATGCGGGCGGTGCCTGCGTCCACATTGCTGGTATTTCCCTATTACGCCGAGCCTGTGCTTTTCGTGCCATGCCGGGACGGGCACAACGAGCCGGTGCTGGCCGTCGTCCGGGACGGGCGCTGGCGACTCGTCTGGCGCGCGCACGTGCTGGACGACGCGCCGCTCATGCACGCCGCGCGGCTGATCGCTGCGGAGGCCGCGGCATGAACACAGAGATGACCGTCCTCGCGTCGCTGACCTTGCCCGGGCACCCGCGTTCGGTGCGGTATGCGCGTCGCTTTCTTCGCGACACGCTCGTGCCGATGTATGTGGTGGACGGCGGCGACGTACTCGACGACCTCACGCTTGTCGTGGACGAGTTCGCCGGCAATGCCATTCGGCACACCGCGTCCGGACGAGGCGGGCGGCTGACCATCGCATTGCTTCGAGGGGCCGGGGTAGTGAGGGTCGAGGTGACCGATGATGGCGCGGGCGGCGGGCGCCCCGAGTTGCGACCCTCGCCCGAGGGCGAGTCGGGACGGGGCCTGCACATCGTCCAGGCCCTGTGCTCGACCTGGGGGCACCGCGCGGACGGCGAGCGCACGACCGTCTGGGCCGACATTCCGCTGACCCCGTTCTGAGGGCGACGCGCATCGCTGCGGCGCCCGCCCCAGGTGTCCCGGCTGTCAGTACTCTCGGAGTGGTTGGTCGAGGCGTCCACCAGTCATGTCGCGGCCCTTCGTCCAGCTGATGGAGGTAGGACGGAGACCCGTCGCATCGCGGCAGTATTCCTCGACCGCCGCGCGGATCTGAGCCGTTGGAAGAACTCTCCGCGGATGATGGAACAGCGGGTAACCGGGATCCGCGAAAACGTGGGGATCGTCGGCAGGCGGATCGGCATTGTCGGACAGCCAGACATAATCAGCGATCTC
This sequence comes from Actinomadura rupiterrae, assembly GCF_024172125.1. GTDB lineage: Bacteria > Actinomycetota > Actinomycetes > Streptosporangiales > Streptosporangiaceae > Spirillospora > Spirillospora rupiterrae. The sequence goes on along the minus strand of NZ_JAMZEA010000010.1, from coordinate 89,502 downwards.
AGCCTCGACCCGGATACGCGAGTTCTCCGGAAGCAACCACATGAGGGCGCCGTAGCCCGTCATAGCGTTGATCGTCACTTGCAGGTAACTGTCGAAGCCGACATCGGGGTTCGGGCCGTTCTCGGCGGCCACGGTGAAGGACGCCGTCGTCCCGCCGTAAGGCCAGGTCGGCTTCGGCATCTCGCTGAGTACCCGTCGGACCCATCCCGGGGCTTGGTCCTGCGAACGGGCCTTCCGGCGCGAGCGCTCAAGGTCGGGGGTGTTCGCCACCACCTCGTCGATCACGCCCTGCACATCCGACCATGGCAGGTCGTAGTGCCTCGCGTTCCCTACATAGGCGTTCAGTATCAACTCTCAACCCCGCGCTTGCACAGATGGAAAGCAGCATCTTGGCAGAGGCGTTCCTGGGCTGGTGGGTTAGGTGGCGGTGCAGGTCATTTGGAAGGAGTTGGCGCCGCCTTGGGGGCCGAAGTCTATGTAGACGAGGCCGTTGACCGGGGTTCCGGTGGGGATCGGGGTGGCGGGGATCAGCAGGTAGTAGACCGGGTACTGGCCGGTGCCGGCGATGCCCAGGCGCCAGGTGTTCCAGTTGTTGTGGGTGAGGTACCAGCCGTCCAGGAAGGTGTTGTCCAGGACGGGGTGGTTCGTGGTGATGTCTACCTTGCCGGTGGCGACGTGGGTGACGGTTGCGGACAGGAGGGTGTCCGTGGCGTCGATGGTGCCGGTCGCGGCGCGTTTGTAAGCGGGGCGGGTGACGCTGGTCTGGGTGCACGTGAGGGTGCGGGTTCCCGTGGTCGCGTGGGCGGTCGGGGTGGTGAGCGCGGTTGCCGCCAGGGCCAGTGCGGCGGCGGTGCCGGGGCGTCCGAATCGGGTCATGTTGAGCGCACGGGTGGTGGGGTGGCTCGGTTCGGGGGCGGCCGGAGGTGGTCGCGATGAGTTTCGGACGGGCCGCAAGTCAGAATCGAGTATGAGAGATCTCGTGGTCACCGAGAACATCACGCTGGACGGCGACATCAGCGGGACGGGCGGGTGGTTCGGCCCCGCGACCGAGGTGGACGGCGACGGGTCCGACATGCTCGAAGAGCTGCACGCGCAGTCGGACGCGTCCGATGCGGTGCTTTTCGGGCGGGTCACCTTCGAGGCGATGCGCGGGTACTGGCCGCAGCATGTCGATGATCCCGTGGGACGGCATCTGGACGGTGTGGCGAAGTACGTCGTGTCGCGGACGCTGACCGAGCCGGGCTGGCGCAACACGTCCGTCCTGGACGGGCCGCTCGTGGACGAGGTCCGGCGGCTGAAGGACCGGCCCGGTAAGGACATCGTGGCGACCGGCAGCATCACGCTCGTCCGCTCCCTGATCGCCGAGGACCTGGTGGACGAGTTCCGCCTGTTCGTCTACCCCGTCGTCATCGGCGCAGGTGAGCGGCTCTTCCAGGACAGGGCGCTCAAGCTGGCGCTGGTGGAGGCGAAGCCGTTCCGGAACGGGGTCGTCCTGCTGCGGTACCGGCGGCCGGATGCGGACGGGGTGACCGGAGGGTGATCCGGCTCGCGCATGATCGCCTCCATGACGATCGGTGCGTGGATCAGGGCGGGTTGGGGATTCATGGTCGTGGCGGGGCTGCTGGGGGCGCTCTCGGCGGCGCTGGTGTTCAGCTCGGTGAGGGATGGCGCGGTGATCGTGCAACCGCTCCGGGCGGCGTTCACAACACCGCAGGTGATCCAGCTCGGGCGTTTTCTCAGTGGGCTTGTGTCGGCGGTGCTGGCCGGGGCCGCGTTCTTCTCGGGGCTTGCCTGCTTCTTCTGGGCGTCGGCGCGGCAGCGGCACGAGCTGCTTGAGGAGATCCTTCGCAAGCTGCCCGATCAGCCCTGACGGAAGGCCAGGGTCGTCCAGCGGACGCCGGGACGGCCGAGCAGGTCGTCCCAGGTGCTCTGGTGGACGGCATGCAGCCCCGATGAGGCGGCCTGCGCGACCGGTTCGTCCGCCGGGATGTCGAACATGTGCCGTCCGGGCGGGGGCGGGCCGTGGCGCAGGGTCAGCAGGAGGACGCCTTCGGGTGCGAGGAGGCCCGCGAGGCGACGCATTGCGGGCCGGCGCTCGTCCGGGTCGAGGTGCATCCAGACGGCGACGAGCAGGACGAGGTCGAACGTCCCCTCGACGGCGGGCAGCGCGGGGAGCGTGTCGTCCAGCCACTCGATCCCGGCGCGGGGGTGGAGGCGGCGGCCGTGGGCGCGCAGTTCGGCGGTCGGCTCGACGGCCGTCACGGAATGGCCGCGCAGCGCGAGCGCGGCGGCGTCCCGGCCGGTGCCCGCGCCGATGTCGAGGACGCGGCCCGGCTTCTCCGGGATCAGGTGCAGCACGTCGCCGAGCACCTGTTCGCTGGTCAGCGACTCGTACTGGTGCGCCAGCGTGTCAGCCTCGGCGGCGTAGCCGCGCGTTCCGTTCAGTTGCTCGCGTTCGCCGCTCATCCCCCACCGTCCCCGCCGCCCCAGTTCCGCCCGCGCGCGGCGTCCATCGCGGTCGCCCCTCATCATCGCTGGTGGGGGCGTATTGCTCATCCCTCGCGAAAGTAGCAGTTCAGTGGCCGGTGATGGTGTCCGCGAGCCGGGCGACCACGGACGTGCGGGCCGCGCGCGAGGACGCCTCGCGGCCGTCCGCGACCTGGTACAGCGCGTACATGGACTGGACGCCGAGCCAGCGCAGCGGTTCGGGCTCCCAGCGGCGGACGCGCCAGTTCACCCACGGCAGCGCGGTCAGCTCGGTGTCGCGGCGGAGCACAAGGTCGCGCAGGGTGCGGCCAGCCAGGTTGGTGGTGGCGACGCCGTGCCCGGTGTAGCCGCCCGCGTGGCCGAGCCCGGTCCGGTGGTCGAGGACGGCCGTGGCGCACCAGTCGCGCGGGACGCCGAGGACGCCCGACCACGCGTGGTCCACGCTCGCCGAACCGGCGACGGCGGGGAACATGCCGACGAGCATCCGCCAGAGCTGGTCGACGGTGGACGGCTGGGTGACGCCCGCGTCGTCCACGCCGGAGCCGTAGCGGTAGGGGCGGCCGCGCCCGCCGAACGCGATGCGGCCGTCCGCGGTGCGCTGCGCGTACATGTAGTAGTGCGCCAGGTCGCCGAGCACCTCGCCGTGCCGCCAGCCGATCGCGTCCCAGGCGGCGTCCGGCAGCGGCGTCGTGACGATCATGGAGCTGTTCATCGGGAGCCAGTCGCGGCGGTGGCCGGCCAGCCGCGCGGTGAAGCCCTCGGTCGCGCGGACGACGTACTCGGCGGTGACCGTCCCGTGCGGGGTGACGGCGGCGGCGGGACGACCGTCGCGGCGCGGAACCACCCGGAGCACCGGCGTGTTCTCGTAGACCTCGACACCGAGCGCCCGGACGGTCGCGGCGAGACCGCGCACGAGCTTGGCGGGCTGGACGCGCGCGCAGTGCGGTGAGAACGTCGCGGCGAGCTGCCCTTCGATGCCGATGCGTTCGTCCGCCTCGCGCCCCGACAGCAGGACGATGTCGTCGGGCTCCCAGCCCCACGCGCGGTTCGCCTCGACCATCGCGCGCGCACGAGCCGCCTGCGCGGGATTCCGGGCGGTGTTCAGGACGCCGCCCTTCACCAGGTCGGCGTCGATCCCCTCGTCCTTCGCCACGCGCAGGATCTCGTCCACGGTCGCGAACATCGCGCGCTGCAGCTCGACGGCGGCCTGGCGGCCGTGGCGGCGCGCGTACCGTTCGCGGGACCCGGCGATCTCCCCCACGACCCAGCCGCCATTGCGCCCGGACGCCCCGAACCCGGCGAACTCCTTCTCCAACACGACGATCCGCAGGTCGGGCTGGGCGCGTTTGAGGTAGTAGGCCGTCCAGAGCCCGGTGTAGCCCGCGCCGACCAGGCACACGTCGGCCGTGCGCGGGCCGGGCAGCGGGTCGCCCGGCGAGGGCGGGCCGGGAGCCCGGTACCAGTGGGACACGGCGCCGTTGCCGAACGCGGCCGAACGCGGGGCGGAAGCTAGGCTCATGCGCCAATACTGCTGTATTCGCCCGCCTAAAGCATCTCCGGCGACGGATTCTGTTGTCGAATCGGCCTATCAGAACGCGTTCCGATCCACTGCGTCCGGTCGATCACGAAGATCGCGGTGCCGCCGGGGCCCATCCCCCGGTGCCGCATCCCGAGCTGCTCCGCCACGCCGAGGGACGACGCGTTCGCCATGTCGATCTCGGCGGTGACCCGGCGCAGCCCCGCGACCGCGAAGGCGTGCCCGAGCACCGCCCGCCCCGCCTCGGCGGCGAGGCCCTGGCCCCAGCGGTCCGGCTCCAGGCTGTAGACCATCTCGACCTCGCCCGACGCGTCCGGACCGGTCAGCCCGGCCACTCCGACCAGGCGTTCGGCGCCGAACGCCGGGCGCAGCGTCCACAGCCCGTAGCCGCGGGCGGCGAAGTCGCGCCGGCTCGCCGCGATGATCTCGGTGACCTGGCCGGCCGAGACCCGGCGGTCGCCGAACAGGTGCCGGCGGACGAGCGGGCCCGTCCAGTGCGCCAGCAGCGCCGCGTGGTCGCCCATGCCCACCGGACGCAGCGCCAGGCGCCCGGTGCGCACCTCCTCGCTCACCGTCCGGGACGGCGGAAACCTCCGCCGGGGACGGGCAGAACGCAGATCACCCACGGAACGCTAGGCGCTCGCGCGGAACCGCTCAAGAGCGGCGGGAAAGGTGAAACTCCCGCCTCACGCCGGTGTAGCGAACGCGTAACACCGCCGCGCGACAGTGGCCTGGTCGAACCCCTTCGGAAGGGAACCTGGCCATGCCGCTGCTGCGCATCCGCACCGAGATCGAGGACCGCCCCGGGCGCCTCGCCGCGCTGACCGCGGCCCTGGCCGCGCGCGGCGCGAACATCCTCGGGCTGACCGTCCAGGTCGGGACCGAGGGCGTGGTGGACGAGTTCGTCGTGGACGTGCCGTCCGGCGGTGCGGGCCCGGACGAGCTGGCCCGCGCGGCGGCGTCGGCGGGCGGTGCGCGCACGGCCGTCGTCCCCGCGCGCCCGCGCGAGCTGGTGGACGAACCGACGCGCGCGCTGGCCCTCGCTACCCGGGCGCGTGTCGAACCGCACGCGCTGCCCGAAATCCTGGCCGAGCTCCTGCGCGCGCACGAGGCGGCGTGGACGACCGCGGCCGTCACCTACGACGACGAGGGCGACGTGCTGACCGTCCGGGCCGGGCAGCGGGCGGTGCGGCTGACCCGTACCGGGCTGCCGTTCACCGCGACCGAGGCCGCCCGCGCGGACGCGCTGGTGCGCGCGGCGCTGCCGGTCGCGCCGCCGTCCGCCGCGTCCCAGCGCGTGGCGCTGGCCGACGGGACGCGGGTGACCGTCCGGCCGATCGAGCGGGACGACGCGGACGCCGTCCGCGCGATGCACGAGCGCTGCTCCCTCGACAGCCGCCGGATGCGCTACTTCAGCGCCAAGCCGTTCCCGCCGCGCTCGGCCGTCGAGCGGTTCTGCGAGCCGTGGCACGGGCTGACGCTGGTCGCCGAGGGCCCGGACGGCTCGGTGATGGCGCTCGCGCACCTGATCCACGTGGTCGACCCGGGCGTCGCGGAGGTGGCGTTCCTGGTCGAGGACGCCTGGCAGGGCCGGGGCCTCGGCCGCGCCCTCGCCGGGCTGCTGGTCGTGCTCGGCCGCGAGCGCGGGCTGGTCGAGCTGCGCGCCACCGCGCTCAGCGAGAACGCCCGGATGCGCCGTCTGCTGGTCTCCCTCGGCGGCCGGACGCGCCGCACCGAGGAGCCCGGCATCGTCGAGATCCGCCTCCGCCTGGACGGCCGCCCGGCCCCCGCCGGACCGGGAATGGACCGATCCAAGGCCCCCTGACGCCGCTCGTCCCCGGCGCTGCTTCCCGCCCCCCGCACGGGGGCGGGAGGCGGGACGGCTGGCAGGATTGACGCGTGAGCGGCATCTACGACGATCCCTGGGCCTACGAGCTGGCGTGCTCCTTCCGCGACGTACCCGCCGAGGTGGACGCGCTGCTCGGGTGGACCGTCCGGCACCGCTCGACGGGGACGCCGGCCCGGACCGTCCTGGAGCTGGCGGCGGGCCCGGCCGAGCACGCCCGCGAGTTCGCCCGGCGCGGCCTCGCCGCGACCGCGCTCGACCTGCATCCGGCGATGTGCGCGTACGCCGACCGGCAGGCCAAGGACGAGGGCGTCGAGCTGGACGTCGTCCAGGACGACATGACGGCCTTCGCGCTCGGCCGCCGCTTCGACCTGGTCGCCACGATGCTGGACTCCACGTCCCACCTGATGACGCTGGACGCGTTCGTCGCGCACCTGGACCGCGCCGCCGACCACCTCACCGCGGACGGCCTGTACGTCGTGGAGATGTCGCACCCGCGCGACCGGCTCACCGACGACCCGACCGTAGCCACCGGCTGGACGGTCGAGCGCGACGGCCCCGGCGGGCAGGTGCGGGCGACCGTCCGGTGGGGCGAGCCGTCCGACAAGCTGGACCCGGTCACCCAGATCGCCGACGACCACGTCACCATGACGATCAACGAGCCCGGTGCGCCCGTCCGGGTCATCCGGGACGTGGTGCCCTACCGGTTCTGGACCGCGACCGAGCTCACCGCGGCGATCCGGCTGTCCGGCGCGCTGGAGACCGTCGCGCAGTACGGCGACTTCGGCGACGTCGCCCTCACCGACCCGGCCGCCTGGCGCATGATCACCATCCTCCGCCGCGCCTGAACTCCGCCCGCCGCGGACCGATGAAGATCGTTCCGGCCCTTCCCAGGGCGGGCGGAACGGTCCAGACTGGTCCGCCGACGCGGCCTCCCCCCGGCCGCGCTGATGCTTGGAGGCTCCCGTGTCGGAGAGCGTCGCGCTGCCCCGCAGGGCGGTCACGCTGCCGCGCGCCGCCGCGTTCTGGTCGCTGGCCGCGCTGCTGATGTTCCTGCTGTTCGCGTCGGCCGCGCCGACCCCGATGTACGTGCTGTACCAGCGCTCGTGGGGGTTCTCGCCGGTCACGCTGACCGGCGTGTACGCCGCCTATGCGCTCGCCCTGCTGGTGGCGCTGCTGTTCGCGGGGTCGCTGTCGGACCACGTCGGGCGCCGTCCGGTGCTCGCGGTCGCGGTGGGCGTGGAGCTGGCCGGGATGCTGGTGTTCGCCGAGGCGGACGGCGTCGGATGGCTGTTCGCGGGCCGGATCCTGCAAGGGTTGGCGACCGGGATCGCGACCGGCGCGATCAGCGCCACGCTCATCGACCTCCAGCCGCCCGGGACGCGCCTCGGGCCGCTGATGGCCAACTCGGCGTCGGCGGGCGGGCTGGCCACCGGAGCCGTCCTGACCGGGCTGCTCGTGCAGTACGGACCGTCCCCGACGCGGCTGGTGTACTGGCTGCTCGCCGGGGTGTTCGTGCTCGCGGCCCTGATCGTCGCGGCGCTGCCGGAGACCGTCGCCGCCCCGGACCGGGCATGGCGGACGTCCCTGCGCCCGAAGGTGTCGGCGCCGCCGGAGGCGCGCGGGCCGTTCCTGGCGCTGATCCCGTCGATCGCCGCGACGTGGGCGCTGGCCGGGCTGTTCCTGTCGCTGGCGGGCTCGATCCTGCGGGTGTCGCTGCACCTGAGCGGGCCCGTCGTCACCGGGCTCGCCGTGGTCGCGCTCCAGGGCTCGGGCGCGGTCATGGCCGTCGTCGCCCGCGACTGGCCCGCCCGGCGCGGGGTGTGGTTCGGGCCGCTCACGCTGATCGCCGGGGTCGCGGTGGCCCTGCCGGGGCTCGCCGCGCACTCCCCCGCGCTGTTCTTCACCGGCGCGGTGCTGGCGGGGATCGGGTTCGGGCCGTCCTTCTCGGGCGCCCTCGGCACGCTCACCGCGCTCGCCCCGCCGGACCGGCGCGCCGAGATGGTCACCGCGATCTTCGTCGTCTCCTACCTCGCGCTGAGCCTGCCCGCCGTGGCCGCCGGGATCGCCGTCCAGCACGCCGGGCTGCCCCGGACGGTCTACGTGTACGGCGGGGCGGTGATCGTCCTGGAGGCGGCGGCGCTCGCCGGGACGCTGCTGCGCCGCCGCTCGGCGTCCGGGACGGCGGACGACGCGGCCGAACTCGCCCCGGCGCCCGGCGCGGCCGTCCCGTGCCCGCGCGCGGTCGCCAGGAGCACCCGCTGCCCCGGCGACCGCGCCGCCACCGCCACCGCGTCCCCCTGACCGGCCAGCGCGCCGCGCCCGGCCCGAGCCGGGCGCGGCGAGCCGCCCGTTACGGGGTGGGGGACCAGCCGGGCATGGGGTGGGCGGCCATCAGGTCGCGGATCTCGGCGGCGACCCGCTCCACCACGGCCTCGTCACCCTTGGCCGCGGCCTGGACGACCTCGTCGATCCAGGCCGCCACCGGCTCCATGTGCTCCTCGGTCAGCCCGCGCGTGGTGATCGCGGCGGTGCCGATGCGCAGCCCGGACGGGTCGAACGGCTTGCGCGGGTCGTACGGGACGGCGTTGTAGTTCAGCTCGATCCCGGCCCGGTCCAGCGCCTGGGCGGCGGGCTTGCCCGCGACGCCCTTGTTCGTCAGGTCGATGAGGATGAGGTGGTTGTCGGTGCCGCCGGAGATCAGGTCGTACCCGCGGGCGAGCAGCGCGGCCGCGAGCGCGCGGGCGTTCGCGACGATCTGCCGGGCATACGCCGGGAAGTCGGGCTGGGCCGCCTCGCGCAGCGCGACCGCGATCGCGGCCGTGGTGTGGTTGTGCGGGCCGCCCTGAAGGCCCGGGAAGACCGCCTTGTCCACCGCCTTGGCGTGCTCCTCGGTGGACATCACCATCGCGCCGCGCGGCCCGCGCAGCGTCTTGTGCGTGGTGGTGGTGATCACGTCCGCGTGGCCGACCGGGGACGGGTGCGCGCCGCCCGCGATCAGGCCCGCGATGTGCGCGATGTCGGCGGCGAGCACCGCGTTGACCTCGCGGGCGATCTCGGCGAACGCCGGGAAGTCGATCGTGCGCGGGATCGCCGTCCCGCCGCACCAGATCAGCTTCGGCCGCTCCCGCAGCGCCAGGTCGCGCACCTCGTCCATGTCGATCCGGCCGGTGTCGTGCCGCACCCCGTACCGGACGGGGTTGAACCACTTGCCGGTCGCCGAAACCGACCAGCCGTGCGTGAGGTGCCCGCCCATCGGCAGCGACAGCCCAAGGACGGTGTCACCAGGGTTCAGGAAGGCCATGTAGACGGCCAGGTTGGCGGGCGAGCCGGAGTAGGGCTGGACGTTGGCGTGGTCGACGCCGAACAGCGCCTTCGCGCGCTCGATCGCGGCCAGCTCCACCGGGTCGACGATCTGCTGGCCCTCGTAGTACCGGCGGCCCGCGTAGCCCTCGGAGTACTTGTTGGTCAGGACGCTCCCGGTCGCCTCCAGGACGGCCGGTGAGACGTAGTTCTCCGAGGCGATCAGCCGGATCTTCTCGAACTGGCGCCGGGCCTCGGCCTCCACCAGCGCGCCGATCTCGGGGTCCTCGGCCGTCAGGTGGGGGATCGACGGGTCGTGCATGCCTGCCTCCGCGAAGGTAGGGCCGGAGGCTCGGTCTCGGGCACCCCGGCAAAGGTGAGGTGTCCCGTACACCCAGGCGCGCGGTGTGCGGACGGCGTTCGCTCCCCGGTGGTCGGCTCCACCTTGACTGCGCCAGTCGCGTGACCGTCATCATAGCGGTCCGGCGATCCGACCAATTGATCCTTTTTATGCTCGGGCGACACGAAAGCCGTTATGGTCCCTGGGATGCGTTCCGAACTCCCCCTCCGCAGGCCGGACGCGACGGTCCGGCTGGCCTGGCTGGACGCCCTGCGCGGTGTGGCCGCGATCACGGTGGCGCTGCACCACGCGTCCTACCACTACCTGCCGCACTTCCGCCGGACGCTGCTGGAGTGGATCGACCCCGGGGCCTTCGGCGTCCTGGTGTTCTTCCTGGTCAGCGGGTACATCGTGCCCGCCTCGCTGGAACGCCGGGGGTCGGTGCGCCGGTTCTGGGTCGGCCGGGTCTTCCGGATCTACCCGCTGCTGGCGGCGGCCGTGGGGATCATGCTCGTCCTGCACCTGACCGGGCAGTACGAGCTGCGGGAGAAGCTCGCGACGCACTACCACCCCGCCGCCGTGGTGCTGTCGCACCTGACGATGATGCAGGACCTGCTGGGCATCCCGAGCGCGATCAACGTGCTGTGGACGCTCTCCTACGAGATGGCGTTCTACCTGCTGGTCGTGGCGCTGTTCGGGGCCGGGCAGCACCGGCGGTCGGCGGCCACCGCGTCCACGCTGGCGGTCGCGGCGCCGGCGCTGGCGATGCTGCTGCCCGCGGTCGCGCTGTCCACCCGGTTCGGGGAGGGGCGGATCTCGCTCGCCGCGTTCCTGCTGATGACCGGCGCGATCGCGCTGGCCTGCGCCCGGCGCCTGCTGGTCGCGCGGGTCGGGGCGCTGCTCGGCGGCGTCCTCGCGCTCACCCTCGTCCTGTTCAACGGACGCGTCGACCCCTGGCAGGGCCTGGCGATCCTCGCGGTCATGTTCACCGGGACGGTCGTCCACCGCGCCGAACGCGGCCAGATCAGGCCACGGACGGCCACCGCCGTCTGCGTCCTGGTCATGGCCAGCGCCGCGGGCACGGGGCTCTGGCGCGTCCACCACTACACCAGCTGGGACACCGAGCTGGGCGCCAAGCGCGCCTGGGCGCTGGCGGTAGTCGGCGCGTTCGCCCTGTTCGCGGCCGGTTTCGCGCTGCGGCACCGGCACGTCCCGCGCTGGCTGGCCTGGCTCGGCGTGGTCAGCTACTCGGTCTACCTGCTGCACGAGCTGCTGCTCATCGTCCTGGACCTGACCATCGGACGCCCGCACGGCGACCAGCCGCTGCTGCTGCTCCCGTTCCTGGCGCTGCTGCTCGCGGCGAGCTGGGCCGCGCACCGCTGGATCGAACTGCCCGGCCAGCGCCTCGGCCGCGCCCTGGCCCGCCGCGTCGACCCCGACCCGAAGGAAGGCGTCCCGGCGGCCCCGTCCCCCACCCCGTCCAGGGACCCCGTCACCACCCGGTAGGCCGGAGGACGGCCCAGGCCCGCGCCGCGCGGAAGCCCGCTCGAAGCAGAGCCCGGACGCGTTCGCGCAGCCATCAGGCCCCCGGCCCAAGCAGGCCCGGGACGCGGAAAGGCCCGGTCCCGTGGTCGGGTACCGGGCCTGGAGGGCGCGTCAGGAGCGCGCGGCCTCCATGGCGCGCTTGACGGCCTCGCGCTTCTGGCGGAGCTTGGCGAGGGCCTCCTCAAGGATGGCCTCGCCGTCGGCGTCGCTGCGCCGCTCCTTCACGTACGCGAGGTGCGTCTTGTAGGGCTCGGTCTTCGGCGGGGCCGGCGGGTTGTCCTTGTCCTGGCCGGCGGGGAAACCGCACCGCGGGCAGTCCCAGGTGTCCGGCACCGCGACGTCGGTCGCGAAGCTCGGCCGGGTCTCGTGCCGGTTGGCGCAGTAGAAGGTCACCCACACGCGGGGCGCCGCGTCCCCGCGCTCGGCCTCACCCATCGGACCGGCTCCGACACGGCTTCCCCGAATCGCGTTCCCACTACCCACGGACTTACTCCTCGGTTGGTACGCCGCCGCCCGCTGACGCGAGGTAGCTCTGGGGAGCCGGGCGGCGGCTCGGCGGTGTCAGTTGTTCTTCTTCGCTCTGGTGGTACGGGCGCTCGGCGAGCGCGGCTCAGCCGACGCCCTTGTGCTTGAACAGCAGGCCGAGCACGATGATCGAGGCGAACCAGACCACCCCGACCCCGATGGTCAGCCGGTCCAGGTTCCGCTCGACCACCGACGATCCGCCCAGCGACGACGAGATGCCGCCGCCGAACATGTCGGACAGTCCCCCGCCCTTGCCCTTGTGCATCAGGACGAGAACCACCATCAGCAAACTCGTGATGATGAGCACGATGGACGTAGCGATGATCACAGTTGCGCGCCTTCTCTGGCCGTCCCCGCCGGGCGGGGCCTGTCTGATGTTGGGACGGAGGATCTAGCCGGGCGGTTTACCCGTCACCCCCGAAGGGTACGACGAACTCTTCGCTGGTTCGGCAAGAACCGGCGGGTCGAGACCGAATTGATCTCAAGTGACAACGCCGGTTCAGACCGGGAGGTCCCGGTAACGGCAGATCTTGACGAAGTCACCCGCGTCCAGACTGGCACCTCCGACCAACGCTCCGTCTACATCGGGCTGGGCCATGATCCCGGCGATGTTGTTCCCCTTGACCGAGCCACCGTACAGGATCCGCACCTTACCGGCCGTCTCGCCGTCGTACAGCTCGCCGATCTGGGCCCGGATCGCGCCGATGACCTCCTGGGCGTCCTGCGGGGTGGCGACCTCGCCGGTGCCGATCGCCCAGACCGGCTCGTAGGCGATCACCAGCTCGGCGACCTGGTCGGCGGGGATCTTCAGCAGCGCGCCGGTGACCTGGTCCACGCAGTGCCCGACGTGGCCGCCCGCCTTGCGGATCTCCAGGCCCTCGCCGACGCACACGATCGGGGTGATCTTGTTGGCGAGCGCGGCCCGGGCCTTGGCGTTGACCAGCGCGTCGTCCTCGTGGTGGTACTGGCGGCGCTCGGAGTGGCCGACCGTCGCGAAGGCGCAGCCGAGCTTGGCCAGCATCGCGCCGGAGATCTCGCCGGTGTACGCGCCGGACGCGTGCGCCGAGATGTCCTGCGAGCCGTACTTGATCTCCAGCTTGTCGGCGTCCACCAGCGTCTGCACCGAGCGGATGTCGGTGAAGGGCGGCAGGACGGCGACGTCCACGGCGGCGTAGTCGGCCTCCTTGAGCCCGAACGCGAGCTTCTGGACGAGCGCGATCGCCTCAAGGTGGTTGTTGTTCATCTTCCAGTTGCCCGCCATGAGCGGCTTGCGCGCGGGGGCGTTCGCGGAAGGGGCCATCTCGGTCAGTCCTCCAGAGCCTCAAGGCCGGGCAGGGTCTTGCCTTCCAGATACTCCAGGCTGGCGCCGCCGCCGGTGGAGATGTGCGAGAAGCGGTCCTCGTCGAACCCGAGCCGCCGCACGGCCGCTGCCGAGTCGCCGCCGCCCACGACGGTGAACGCGCCGTTCTCGTCGTGCGCGTCGACCAGCGCCTGGGCAACGGCGCGGGTGCCGTGCGAGTACGGCTCCATCTCGAACACGCCCATCGGGCCGTTCCAGAAGATCGTCGCGGCGTCGGTGAGCCGGGAGGCGAACAGCTTGCCCGACTCGGGGCCGATGTCCAGGCCCATCCGGTCGGCCGGGATCGCGTCGGCCGGGACGACCTCGTGGTCGGCGTCGGCGGCGAACGCGGTGGCGGCGACGATGTCGGTCGGCAGGACGAACTCGACGCCGTTCTCCTTCGCCCGCGCCAGGTACTCGCGGACGGTGCCGAGCTGGTCCTCCTCCAGCAGGGACGTGCCGACCTCGTAGCCCTGGGCCTTGAGGAAGGTGAAGACCATCCCGCCGCCGACCAGGATGCGGTCGGCCTTGCCGAGCAGGTTGTCGATCACGCCGAGCTTGTCGGAGACCTTGGAACCGCCGAGCACGACCGCGTAGGGGCGGGCGACGTCCTCGGTGAGCTTCCTCAGCACGTCCAGCTCGGTGGTGATCAGGTACCCGGCGGCGTGCGGCAGCCGCTTCGGGACGTCGTAGACGCTGGCGTGCTTGCGGTGGACGGCGCCGAAGCCGTCCCCGACGTACAGCTCGGCCAGCGCGGCCAGGCGGTCGGCGAACGCGCCGCGCTCGGCGTCGTCCTTGCTGGTCTCGCCGGGCTCGAAGCGCAGGTTCTCCAGCAGCGCGACCTGGCCGTCCGCGAGGCCGGCGACCGTGGCGCGGGCCGAGTCGCCCGCGACGTCGGACGCGAACGCCACGTCCTGGCCGAGCAGCTCGCCGAGGCGCGCGGCGACCGGCGCCAGCGACAGCTCGGGCTTGACCTCGCCCTTCGGACGGCCCAGGTGGGCGCAGACGACCACCTTCGCGCCGCGCTCGGCCAGGGCCCTGATCGTGGGCACGCTGGCCCGGATCCGGCCGTCGTCGGTGATCTCGCCGCCGTCCAGCGGCACGTTCAGGTCGGCGCGGACCAGCACCGTGCGGCCGGTCACGTCCAGGTCGTCGAGGGTGCGCATCGGAACGCGGGTGTCCTTCCGTTGAGTCGCGTGCGGGGGTGTCGCGGCGCCGCCGTCGAGTCGCGTGCGGGGCGCCGAGGCCCCGCGGCGGCCGCGGCGGGCCCGGCGCGGCCGGCGAGCGGCCCGCGGGCCTTGTCCGCGGGCGGCCCGGTCAGGGGCCGCCCGCCGGACGCGCGCCCGCCGTGGGCACCGGGGGCACCGGTGGCCACGGCGGGCGCGGCACGGCTCAGACCGAGGAGCCGACCAGCGTGACCAGGTCGACGAGGCGGTTGGAGTAGCCCCACTCGTTGTCGTACCAGCCGACGACCTTCACCTGGTTGCCGATCACCTTGGTGAGGCCGGCGTCGAAGATGCAGGACGCCGGGTCGGTCACGATGTCGGACGAGACGATCGGGTCCTCGGTGTAGGTGAGGATGCCGCGCAGCGGGCCCTCGGCGGCGGCCTTCATCGCGGCGTTGACCTCCTCGGCGGTGGTCTCGCGGCCGACCTCGACGGTCAGGTCGGTGGCCGAGCCGGTGGGGATCGGGACCCGCAGCGCGTAGCCGTCCAGCTTGCCCTTCAGGTCCGGCAGCACCAGCGAGATGGCCTTGGCCGCGCCGGTGGAGGTCGGCACGATGTTGATCGCGGCGGCGCGGGCGCGGCGCAGGTCCTTGTGCGGGCCGTCCTGCAGGTTCTGGTCCTGCGTGTAGGCGTGGATCGTGGTCATCAGGCCCTTCTCGATGCCGAAGGTGTCGCGGATCACCTTGGTCATCGGGGCCAGGCAGTTGGTGGTGCAGGAGGCGTTGGAGATCACCGTGTCCCGCGCCGGGTCGTACTGGTCGTCGTTGACGCCCATCACGATGGTGATGTCCTCGTTCTTGGCCGGAGCCGAGATGATGACCTTCTTGGCGCCGTTGTCGGCGTGCACCTTGGCCTTGGTGGCGTCGGTGAAGAAGCCGGTGGACTCGACCACGACGTCCACGTCGAAGTCGCTCCACTTCAGGTTGGCGGGGTCGCGGTCGGCCAGCACCTTGATCGCCTTGCCGCCGACGAGGATCTCGTCGCCGGACGCCTTCACCTCTTCGGGGAAGCGGCCCAGGATGCTGTCGTACTTGAGCAGGTGGGCGAGCGTGGCGGGGTCGGTCAGGTCGTTGACCGCCACGACCTCGATGTCGGCTCCGCCGGCCTTGGCCGCGCGGAAGAAGTTGCGTCCGATCCGGCCGAAACCGTTGATGCCTACTCGGATGGTCACGGAACCGCTCTCCTCGTACGTCGACAGCCCGGTTACGGGTGATTCCGGGCGACTTCCTACCTAGATCCCGGGGTCTCCCCCAGGCTCGACCCTATCGAATGCCGCGCCGGACCCCCGCCACCGGCGGGCCGGATATCGCCAGGTGATGGGGCCTTGACCGGCCCGGGCCAGGGACCAGGACAGGCAGAGGTCTAGACCACACCGTCTAGACCAATCACACATGTCCCCTGAATCCGATGGGTTCGCCCCTGCCGGTTTCCGGGGCGCCCCGATTTCGACCGCTCCATACCCGATACCGGGACGCGAGTGACGAACGTCCCTGAAACTCCGCGAAAATTCCGAACCAGGGTCAGGGGGCGAGCATCTCGGCGGTCAGGTTCGCCTCGGTGCCGGGCACGCCCTGGTCGCTCGCGCGCTTGTCGGCCATCGCCAGCAGGCGCCTTATACGGCCGGCGATCGCGTCCTTGGTCAGCGGCGGGTCGGCGAGCTGGCCGAGCTCCTCCAGCGACGCCTGCTTGTGCTCCAGCCGCAGCCGGCCCGCGCCGACCAGGTGCTCCGGGGCGTCGTCACCGAGGATCTCCAGCGCGCGGGCCACGCGGGCCCCCGCCGCGACGGCCGCGCGGGCGCTGCGCCGCAGGTTCGCGTCGTCGAAGTTGGCGAGCCGGTTGGCCGTCGCCCGGACCTCGCGGCGCATCCGCCGCTCCTCCCAGGCCAGGACGGAGTCGTGCGCGCCGAGCCGGGTCAGCAGCGCGCTGATCGCGTCGCCGTCGCGGACGACCACCCGGTCGACCCCGCGCACCTCGCGCGCCTTGGCGTGGATCTTCAGCCGGCGGGCCGCGCCGACCAGCGCCAGCGCCGCCTCCGGCCCCGGGCAGGTCACCTCCAGCGACATCGACCGGCCCGGCTCGGTCAGCGAGCCGTGCGCCAGGAACGCCCCGCGCCAGGCCGACTCGGCGTCGCAGGCCGCCCCCGCGACCACGTGCCGGGGCAGCCCGCGCACCGGGCGGCCGTTGTTGTCGATCAGCCCGGTCTGCCGGGCCAGCGACTCGCCGTCCCGGAACACCCGGACCACGTACCGGTTGCCCTTGCGCAGCCCGCTCGGGGCGAGCACCACCACGTCGGAGGTGTGCCCGAACACCTCGGCGATGTCCCGGCGGAGGCGGCGCGCGGCCGCGCCGGTGTCGATCTCCGCCTCGATCACGATCCGCCCGCTCACCAGGTGCAGGCCGCCCGCGAAGCGCAGCAGCGTCGAGACCTCCGCCTTGCGGCAGCACGGCTTGAGCACCTGGAGCCGGCTCAGCTCGTCCTTCACCACACCGGTCATCGCCATAGATGAACCCCTCCCCCTATCGAACTTCCAGCAGTGTCGCCGATCCCGGCGCGGCCGGACGTCAGTCAGCGAATATCTGTACGAAGGCTTGGGCCAGCAGGGCGGGATCATGACGCGGGGAGCCGTCGGACGTGGCGACGTCGGCGAGCACCAGCCGGCCGCCGAGGTCGCCGACCGCCTTCTCCAGGGCGTCCGGCTCGTCCACCACGCCCCGGTCGGCCAGCACCACGTCGACCCGCAGGTCCGGCGCGTGCGCCTGCAGCACCTCCAGGTGGTTCTGCGGCGAGAAGTCGTCGGTCTCGCCGGGCTGCGGCGCGAGGTTCAGCGCGACCGCGCGGCGCGCCCGCGTGCGGCGCAGCGCGCGCGCCAGCCCGGGCACCTTCAGGTGCGGCAGGACGCTGGTAAACCACGAGCCCGGGCCGAACACCACCCAGTCGGCGTCCTCGATCGCGGCGAGCGCCTCGGGGCAGGCCGGCGGGTCGGACGGGATGAGCGAGATGCCCTCGACCGTCCCCGGTGTCTTCGCGCACGCCACCTGCCCGCGCACCTGCACCACCTCGGCCGGACGCGCCGGGTCGGCGCCCCGCACGTCCGCGACGATGTCGAGCGGCACCGACGCCATCGGCAGGACGCGCCCGTGCGCGCCGAGCAGCCGCCCGACCCAGTCGAGCCCGGCCACCACGCCCGGGCCGCCGACCACGGCCGCGCCGAGCTGCTCGTCCCCGCCGGGGACGGCCTGCCCGAACAGCTCCCACAGCGCGACGATCAGCAGGTTGCCGACGGCGTGGTCGTGCAGCGAGCCCTCGCTGCGGAAGCGGTGCTGCACCACGTCCCGCCAGGTCTGGCCCCACTCGTCGTCGCCGCACAGCGCGGCCAGCGCCATCCGCAGGTCGCCCGGCGGCATGACGCCCAGCTCGCGGCGCAGCCGCCCGCTGGACCCGCCGTCGTCGGCGACCGTGACCACGGCCGTGAGATCGCTGGTGACCTGGCGCAGCGCGGTCAGCGAGGCGTACAGGCCGTGCCCCCCGCCGAGCGCGACGACCTTGGGCCCACGGGGGTTCACCGGTACGTCCGTCTCCTCGGTCCACCCGCGCGGGCGGTCGCCCGCGCGGCTCACTCGCGGCCGAGGTCGCGATGGGCGACCTGCACCTCGACGCCCTCGTCCCGCAGCCGGGCCCCGATCTGCTCGGCCATGGCAACACTACGGTGTTTGCCGCCGGTACAGCCCACGGCGAGCGTCACGTAGTGCTTGCCCTCGCGCTCGTAACCGGTCGTGAGCAGGCGCAACACCTCGGTGTAGGCGTCCAGGAACTGCTTGGCGCCGGGCTGGGCCAGCACGTAGTCGCGCACGTCGGCGTCGCGGCCGGTCTTCGGCCGCAGCTCGGGCACCCAGTGCGGGTTCGGCAGGAACCGGCAGTCCACCACCAGGTCGGCGTCCACCGGCAGGCCGTACTTGTAGCCGAACGACACGACCGTGGCGCGCAGCCGCGAGTCGCTGTGGCCGTCGCCGAAGAACCCGATGATCTTGTTGCGCAGCTCGTGCACGTTCAGCCCGCTGGTGTCGAGCACCAGGTCGGCCTCGGCGCGCACCTCGCGGACCAGCTCGCGCTCGCGCGCGATGCCGTCCACCAGGCGGCCGTCGCCCTGCAGCGGGTGCGGCCGGCGGACGCTCTCGAACCGGCGCACCAGGTCCTCGTCGGCGGCCTCCAGGAACACCACGCGCGGGTGCACGCCGCGCGCCTCCAGCTCGGCGATCGAGGAGTGCAGGTCGGCGGTGAACGCGCGGCTGCGCACGTCCACCACCACCGCGATCCGCGGCACCGCGTCCTTCACCCGGCCGCCGAGGTCGGCCATCGTGGCCAGCAGCGCGGGCGGCAGGTTGTCCACCACGAACCAGTCCAGGTCCTCCAGGGACTTGGCGGCCGTGCTGCGGCCCGCCCCGGACATGCCCGTGACGATCACGATGTCCGGGATCTGCGTCTCGGTGGTCACGTTGGTCTCCCCCTGTGTTCGGCGTCGCCCCTGCTTCCGGTACCGCCGCGCGCCGCCCCCCTGGCGCCCGGCTCCGGCCCGTCCGTGCCCTTCGTGCCGTTCGTCTGCTCCACACCCTGCTCCGACGCACCCTGCCCGGGCGCGCTCTGCTCGGGCGCGCCCTGCTTCAGCGCGTCCCGCTCCGGCGCAACCTGCTCCGGCGCAACCTGCTCCGGCGCGTCCTGCTCGGGCGCGGTCCGCTCCGGCGCGTCCTGGCTCTGCCCGGACGCCGGCCGATCATGCGCGTCCCGGGCGGACGAGCCGGGCCGCGGCGCGCCGTCCTGTGCAGCGCTCGCGGCCCCGCCGGTGTTCCCGGTCGAACGCGCCGCGCCGGGGCCGTTCAGCGCGGCCGCGATCGACTCCGCGGTGCGCAGGCCGATGCCCGGCACCTCCGCGATCTGCTCGGGCGTCGCCTCCTTCAGGCGCTTGACCGAGCCGAAGTGCTTCACCAGCGCGGTGCGCCGCGCCGGGCCGAGCCCGGGCACCGCGTCCAGCTCGCTGGCGGTCATCGACTTCGACCGCTTCTGGCGGTGGAAGGTGATGGCGAACCGGTGCGCCTCGTCCCGGATCCGCTGGACCAGGAACATGCTCTCACTGTTGCGCGGCAGGATCACCGGATCGTCGTCGCCGGGAAGCCACAGCTCCTCCAGCCGCTTGGCGATGCCGACCACCGCGATGTCGTCCACGCCGAGCTCGTCCAGCGCCCGCTGCGCCGCCGCCACCTGGGGCGGACCGCCGTCCACCAGCACCAGGTTCGGCGGGTAGGCGAAGCGGCGCGGTTTGCCGGTCTCGGGGTCGATCGGGCCGTGTACGGCAGGCGCGCCGGAGGCGTCCTGGACGTCCGGGTTCGGGGCGGTGTCGGCGGTGCCGTCGCCCTCGCCGAGCGCGTCCAGCTCGCCGGTCCTCTCGCTCTCGGCGAGGTAGCGGCGGAACCGGCGGGTGATCACCTCGTGGATGGACCGGACGTCGTCCTGCCCCTCCACCGCCTTGATCGTGAACCGCCGGTACTCGCTCTTGCGAGCCAGCCCGTCCTCGAACACGACCATGGACGCGACGACGTTGGTGCCCTGCAGGTTGGACACGTCGTAGCACTCGACGCGCAGCGGCGCCTCGTCGAGCTCCAGCGCCTCCTGCAGCTCGCGCAGCGCGAGGCTGCGCGTGGTCAGGTCGCTGGCGCGGCGCGTCTTGTGCTGCTTCAGCGCCTCAAGCGCGTTGCGGTGGACGGTCTCCAGCAGCGCCTTCTTGTCGCCGCGCTGCGGGACGCGCAGCCGCACCGGCCCGCCGCGCTGCTCGGCCAGCAGCTCGGTCATCGCCTCGTCGTCGGGCGGCAGCGCCGGGACGTACACCTCGCGCGGCACCGAGTCGCTGTCGCCGTAGATCTGGATGAGGAACTGCTCGACCAGGTCGGCGGTGGTGACGGCCTCCACCTTGTCGACCACCCAGCCGCGCTGGCCGCGGATCCGGCCACCGCGGACGTAGAACACCTGGACGGCCGCCTCCAGCTCGTCCTCGGCGAAGGCGATCATGTCAAGGTCGGTGCCGTCCGCCAGCACCACGGTCTGCTTCTCCAGCGCCCGTTCGAGCGCGCGGATGTCGTCGCGCAGCCGCGCCGCGCGCTCGTACTCCATGGACGTGGCGGCCTCGCGCATGTCGCGTTCGAGGCGCTTGATGTAGCGGCCGGTGTTGCCCGCCATGAAATCGCAGAAGTCCTCGGCGAGGGCGAAGTGCTCCTCGGGCGTGACCCGGCCGACGCACGGCGCGGAGCACTTGTCGATGTAACCGAGCAGGCACGGCCGGTCGAGCTGGTGCTGCCGCTTGAACACCCCGGCGCTGCACGTGCGCACCGGGAAGACGCGCAGCAGCTGGTCGACCGTCTCGCGGATCGCCCACGCGTGCGAGTACGGCCCGAAGTAGCGCACGCCCTTGCGCTTGGCGCCTCGCATGACCTGCACTCGCGGGAACTCCTCGTTGAGGGTCACCGCAAGGTACGGGTAGGACTTGTCGTCCCGGTATTTCACGTTGAAACGGGGGTCGAACTCCTTGATCCAGCTGTACTCCAGCTGGAGCGCCTCGACCTCGGTGGAGACGACCGTCCAGTCCACCCGCGCGGCCGTGCTCACCATGGTCTGGGTGCGCGGGTGCAGGGTGGCGAAGTCGGCGAAGTAGGAGTTCAGCCGGGAGCGCAGGCTCTTGGCCTTGCCCACGTAGATCACCCGGCCGTGCTCGTCGCGGAAGCGGTACACGCCGGGTTCGTCGGGGATCGTCCCCGACGCGGGTCGATAGGTCGCC
The DNA here is from genome assembly GCF_024172125.1 of Actinomadura rupiterrae. Taxonomy (GTDB): domain Bacteria; phylum Actinomycetota; class Actinomycetes; order Streptosporangiales; family Streptosporangiaceae; genus Spirillospora; species Spirillospora rupiterrae. Next base: position 68,533 of record NZ_JAMZEA010000010.1, on the reverse strand, counting down.
GGATCTGCCACGTTGAAAGCCTAGTAGGCGGCACCGACAGACGACGCCCCGCCGTTTCCCGCCCGGCAGTCCCAGGAGTCCCGCACTTCGCAGGGTCCCGCGCGGTCACTCCCTGCCGGGGTGACCCAGATCTCGTTCGGAACGGGCGTGACCGGAAAGAGGATTCCGAGCGGCCTTCGCATTCCGGACGTACCCGAAGGGGGGATCGTGTCGTGTCGGCGTTCTGGGCGCTGATCGTCCCGCTGCTCGCCGTCGCCCTGTCGGTGGGTGTCGTGGAGGGTGCCCGGCGGCTGCTCGCCGGGCGGCTGTCGGCCCGCTGGCCCGCGGCCGGCGCGGCGGCCCGGCGGTGCACCGCGCCCGCGTTCGCGTTCGCCGCCGCGATCAGCGCCGCCGGGGCCGTCCCGTACGGGGACCTGCCGCACCGCCTCGCCGCCGACCTGCGGCACCTGCTGCACGTGGTGGCGACGGCCGCGACCGCCTGGCTGGTGCTGCGGATCTTCTACGCGCTGACCGACCCGCCGCTGGACCGGCTCACCCGCGTCTCGGGCGAGCGCAACCGGCGCGCCCGCCGCGCCCGCACGCAGATGCTGCTGCTGCGCCGGATCGGCGCGGTCGTGCTGGTCGTGATCGCGGTCGCCGTGGCGCTGTTCACCTTCCCGGCCGTCCGGGCCCTCGGAGCGGGCGTGCTGGCCTCGGCGGGCGTCGCCGGGCTGGTCGTCGGGATCGCCGCCCGGCCCACGCTCGGCAACCTCCTCGCCGGGCTGCAGCTGGCGTTCAGCGACGCGCTCCGGCTGGACGACGTGGTGGTCGTCGAGGGCCAGTGGGGCCGGATCGAGGAGCTGACCCTCTCCTACGTGGTCGTCTGCCTGTGGGACGAGCGGCGCCTGATCCTGCCCGTCTCCTACTTCATCGAACAGCCGTTCGAGAACTGGACGCGGCACACCAGCCGCGTCGTCGGCGCGGTGGTGCTGCGGGTGGACTGGAGCGTCCCGATCGAGGAGCTCCGGACCGTCCTGCACGACTACCTGCGCGAGCACCCGCTGTGGGACCAGCGCGACTGGGTGCTCCAGCTGACCGACGTGCTGCCGAGCGGCCTGGTCGAGATGCGCGCCCTGATGAGCGCCGCCGACTCGGCGAGCGCGTGGGACCTGCGCTGCGACGCCCGCGAGCACCTGGTCCGCTACCTGCGCGACCACCATCCCGAGGCGCTCCCCCGCTTCCGCGCCGAGATCCCGGAGGAGACGCGCGTCCGCGAGGGCGGGGGTCCCGCCGAGCCGGCCGGCGAGTCCGTCCGCGACACCGAGTCGTCCGGCGCCCCCGCCGTGGGCCCCGACGCCCCGCCGCCCGAGGATCCCCGGCCCGCGAGCGCCTCGGGCACCGCGAACGGGCACCTCGGGAGGGCGGGGGGCGACGGGCGGCGGTAGGGCCCGGAAACGATGGACTGTGTCAGGCGAGCGTGATCTTGCCGCCGGAGACGTTGATCTTCTTCTCGGCGAGCGGGCGCGGCGCGGGCGGGTGCGCGACGGTGCCGTCCGCGATGTGGTACTCGCTGCCGTGGCAGGGGCAGTGGATCAGCCCGCCGGACACCGAGCCGACCGTGCACCCCATATGCGTGCACACCGCCGTGAACGCCTTGAACACCCCCTTGGTCGGCTGGGTGACGACGACCTTCTGGTCCGCGAAGACCTTGCCGCCGCCCACCGGGATGTCCGCGGTGCTCCCGAGCGCCCCGGTCGCCGCGCCGCTGGACGATGAGCCGCCCCCGCCGTACCCGCCGCCGCCGGAACCGCCCTTGCCGCAAGCGGCGGCGAGCCCCGCGACGCCCGCGACGCCCACGCCGAGCAGCATCCCCCGCCTGGCGAGATCACTGGGGCGGGGCTGCTCGGCTGGGTTGCCGGTGTTGGCCTGCTCGTGGTCCTGCGACATCTCCGGGCCTCCTGAGTGCTAGCGGTGCCTCCGCCGTCACTGGGAGTACGTATCTCGAATGGGAACGGTTCAATCCTCGAACCCCGCACCGGTCCCGATCGAGATCACCCAGGTCAGGGCCCATGATCGCCCAGGTCACGCGATGAAGATCGCGTCGCCCTTGATCTGGACGGGGTACTCGGTCAGCGCCTTGTTGGCCGGACCGTGCGCCACCGAGCCGTCCGCGATCTGGAACTCGCTGCCGTGGCACGGGCAGTGCACCTTGCCGCCGGACACCCGGTTGGTCAGGCAGCCCTGGTGCGTGCAGACCGCGCTGAACGCCTTGAACACGCCCTGGCTGGGCTGGGTCACCACGATCTTGCTGTCGGCGTAGACCTTGCCGCCGCCGACCGGGACGTCCGCGACCTTGCCGATCTCCTTGCCCTTGAGGTCCTTCGCCTCGGCGGCCTTGTTCGAGGGGCCGCAGCCGGTGAGCAGCCCGGCGCCTAGCGCCGCCCCGACCGCGCCCGTCCCGCACAGCACCGCCCGGCGTCCCACGGCCCGCTCCGGCCCGGTTCCGGCGCCCCGGTCCCCCATCGTCGCTTCGTCACTCATGGTCACTCATCATCCCGGACGTCCCGCCGCCCCCGTCACCACCCCCGCCGCAAGAACCCCCTCGCGCCACGCTCGCCCGGCACACTGCGGGGGACGCCACAGCTGGCGGCGCCGCCTCCCCGCACCGTGCGATGGCCGAACGGCGCCGCCTGGCCTGGCCGGTCGGTGGCGCCTGCCCGCACAGCGCGATGGTCGGCCGGGCGCCGCCTCCCTTGGCGGTCGGCGCCGCCTCCCCCGCACAGCGCGAGACCGCGCGTCCCCTGGGGCGGGGGCGCGCGGTCTCAGGGATGGGGTCAGGCGAGGATCTTGGCGAGGAACGCGCCGGTGTGGCTGCCCTCCACCTTCGCGACCTGCTCCGGGGTGCCCTGGGCGACGACGGTGCCGCCGCGCGAGCCGCCCTCGGGGCCCATGTCGACGATCCAGTCGGCGGTCTTGATCACGTCCAGGTTGTGCTCGATGACGATGACCGTGTTGCCCTTGTCGACCAGGCCGTTCAGCACGCCGAGCAGCTTGCGGATGTCCTCGAAGTGCAGGCCGGTGGTCGGCTCGTCCAGCACGTAGATGGTGCGGCCGGTCGAGCGGCGCTGCAGCTCGGCGGCGAGCTTGACGCGCTGCGCCTCGCCACCGGACAGGGTCGGCGCGGGCTGGCCCAGCCGGACGTACCCGAGGCCGACGTCCACCAGCGTCTTCAGGTGCCGGTGGATGGCGGTGACCGGCTCGAAGAAGACCGCGGCCTCCTCGATCGGCATGTCCAGCACCTCGGAGATCGTCTTCCCCTTGTAGTGGACCTCCAGGGTCTCCCGGTTGTACCGGGCGCCGTGGCAGACCTCGCACGGGACGTAGACGTCCGGCAGGAAGTTCATCTCGATCTTGATGGTGCCGTCGCCGGAGCAGTTCTCGCAGCGGCCGCCCTTGACGTTGAAGGAGAACCGGCCCGGCTGGTAGCCGCGCACCTTCGCCTCGGTGGTCTGCGCGAACAGCTTGCGGATGTGGTCGAACACGCCGGTGTAGGTCGCCGGGTTCGACCGCGGGGTGCGGCCGATCGGCGACTGGTCGACGTGCACGACCTTGTCGAGCTGGTCGATGCCGTTGACCCGCTTGTGCTTGCCGGGGACGGTCTTGGCGCCGTGCAGCTGCTTGGCCAGCGAGTTGTACAGGATGTCGTTGACCAGCGTGGACTTGCCCGACCCGGACACGCCGGTGACGGCGGTGAACACCCCGAGCGGGAACGCGACGTCGACGTTGCGCAGGTTGTTCTGCTGCGCGCCCTTGACCGTGATCTCGCGGCTCTTCTGCCGCGGCCGGCGGATCTCGGGCACCGCGATCTCGCGGCGTCCGGACAGGTACTGCCCGGTCAGCGAGTCCTCGGAGGACAGCAGCTCCTCGACCGTCCCGGACACCACGATCTTGCCGCCGTGCTCGCCCGCGCGCGGACCGATGTCGACGACCCAGTCGGCCGCGTTGATCGTGTCCTCGTCGTGCTCGACGACGATCAGGGTGTTGCCCATGTCGCGCAGCCGCAGCAGCGTCTCCAGCAGTCGCTGGTTGTCGCGCTGGTGCAGGCCGATGGACGGCTCGTCCAGCACGTACAGGACGCCGACCAGCCCGGACCCGATCTGGGTGGCGAGCCGGATGCGCTGCGCCTCGCCGCCCGCCAGCGTCGCGGACGCGCGGTCGAGGGTGAGGTAGTCCAGGCCGACGTCGAGCAGGAACCCGAGCCGGGCGTTGATCTCCTTCAGTACCCGCTCGGCGATGTGCCGGTCGCGGTCGTTCAGCTCCATGGCCAGCAGGAACTTGGCCGCCTCGCCGATCGGCAGGGCCGCGACCTCGGCGATCGACTTGCCGCCCATGGTCACCGCCAGCACGACGGGCTTGAGCCGCGCGCCGTCGCACGCCGGGCACGGGATCTCGCGCATGTAGCCTTCGAGCTTCTCGCGCGAGGCGTCACTCTCGGACTCGGCGTGCCGCCGGTGGATGTAGGGGATCACGCCCTCGTAGGACGTGTAGTAGGAGCGGGTGCGGCCGTACCGGTTCTTGTACCGGACGTGCACCTGCGTCTCGTGCCCGTTCAGGACCGCCTTGCGCGCCTTGGCGGGCAGCTTGCGCCACGGGGTGTTCAGGTCGAAGCCCATGGCGTCGCCGAGCGCCGACAGCAGCCGCAGGAAGTAGTCGCTGACGTGCCCGTTCGACCACGGCTGGATGGCGCCCTCGCCGAGCGACAGGTCCTCGTCGGGGACGATCAGCTCCGGGTCGACCTCCATCCTCGTCCCGAGGCCGGTGCACTCGGGGCACGCGCCGTAGGGGGAGTTGAAGGAGAACGAGCGGGGCTCCAGCTCCTCGAACGACAGGTCGTCGTAGGGGCAGTAGAGGTGCTCGGAGTACATCCGGGTGCGGTTCTCGTCGTCCTCGGGGAGGTCGACGAAGTCGAGCACGATCGTGCCGCCGGCCAGGCCGAGGGCGGTCTCGACGGAGTCGGCGAGCCGCTGGCGCGCCGAGTCCTTCACCGCGAGCCGGTCGACGATCACGGAGATGTCGTGCTTCTCCTGCTTCTTGAGCGCCGGCGGCTCGTCCAGGCGGACCATCCGCCCGTCCACCATGGCGCGGGAGAAGCCCTTGGTCTGCAGCTCGCGGAACAGCTCCAGGTACTCGCCCTTGCGGCCGCGGATCACCGGCGCGAGCACCTGGAAGCGGGTGCCCTCGTCGAGTTCCAGGACGCGGTCGACGATCTGCTGCGGGGCCTGCCGGCTGATCGGGCGGCCGCAGACCGGGCAGTGCGGGTGCCCGATGCGGGCGTACAGCAGCCGCAGGTAGTCGTACACCTCGGTGATCGTGCCGACCGTGGACCGCGGGTTCTTGCTGGTCGACTTCTGGTCGATCGACACCGCCGGGGACAGGCCCTCGATGAAGTCCACGTCGGGCTTGTCCATCTGCCCGAGGAACTGGCGGGCGTAGGCCGAGAGCGACTCGACGTACCGGCGCTGCCCCTCCGCGAAGATCGTGTCGAACGCCAGGCTGGACTTGCCGGACCCGGACAGGCCGGTGAACACGATCATCGCGTCCCGCGGCAGGTCGAGCGAGACGTCCTTCAGGTTGTGCTCGCGTGCTCCTCGCACGATGAGTCGGTCATGCACGGCGTGTTCCGGTTCCTCTTCTGGGCGCGGCGATGGGACGGGTGTCCCCACGGTAGCCAGGGGGTCCGACAGAACGCGTGCGCGTGGACTCCCCCGTGTACTCAACAGCGGAGCGGCCGGCCGAAATTTCCGCTCGGCCCTCCCGCCCCCGCGGGACCACCGGCCACACTCGAACCGTACACGTGTTCGAAGATCTACCGCCACCGAAACCGCCGCCCGTGCCCGGACGCTTCGGGGGCTAGGCGCGCCGCTCCCAGGCCGCGCGGGTGATGCCCCAGCGCATCCGCGGCCCTTCCTCGGCGGGCGCGGTGCGGACGTCGTCCTCGATCACCAGCAGCTCGTAGCCGAGCTTCGGCGGGACGGCCGCGCTCCGCTTGTTGGCCACATCACAGTGGATCTCGACCCGCTCGACGCCCTCCATCCCGAACGCGGCGCCGGTCAGCGCCCCGGCCGCCCGGGTGGCGTGACCGCGCCGGGTGTGCCCGGCGTGCACCCAGTAGCCGATCTCCAGGACGCCGGGCCCGATCCGGTTGTGAAGGGCGGCCGTCCCGACGACGTCGCCGTCCGGGTTCTCCAGCAGGTAGGCGTAGCCGAGGCCGCTCTCCCACTCGGCGCGGCAGGACGCGATCCAGGCCAGCTCCTCCTGGACGGTGCGCTTCTCGGTCGCCCAGGGCATCCAGGGCTGGAGGTGTTCGAAGGAGTCGTTGACCGCCTTCATCAGGTTCGCCGCGTCGTCCTCTACCGCGCGGCGCAGGGTCAGCTCCGGCAGGTCGATCCGCTCCGGAGGTCGCTCGGTGCTCATCCTCGAATGGTCCCCGCCGTTCCCGGACCGCTCCACCCATTTTCCGCAACCGTGACAAGCTGGGCTTATGGATCTCCAGCCCCGCCTGCGCCCGCGCGGCCCGGCCCGTCCGCGCGCGGTGGCGCTCGTCCTGCACGGCGGCCGGGAGTTCAGCCGCGAGCCCGCCACGTCCCGGCAGTCGGCCGCCCTGCGCATGATCCCCTTCACGATGCACCTGCTCAGCGCCGGACGCCGGCACGGCCTGGCGGTCTGGTCGCTCGGCTACCGCTACCGCGGCTGGAACGGCGAGGAGGCGTCCCCCGTCCCGGACGCCCGCTGGGCCCTCGACCGCCTCCGCAAGGCCCACCCGGACGTCCCGGTGGCCCTGATCGGCCACTCCATGGGCGCCCGCACCTCCCTCCGCGTCGCGGACGACCCCCAGGTCACCGCCGTCGCCGCGCTCGCCCCCTGGGTCCCGAGGGACGAGCCGGTCGACCAGCTCGCGGGCCGCCACATCCTGATCATGCACGGCACCGAGGACGCCACGACCCCGTACCGGGCGTCCGTCCGCTACGCCGACCGCATCCGCCCGATCGCCGGTTCCGTCGACTTCGTCCCCGTCCCGGACGAGGGCCACGCCATGCTCCGCCGCCCGGCCCTCTGGCACCGCCGCACCACGGCCTTCGTCCTCAAAGCCCTTACTCGTCCCTGATCGCGTCCAGTACGTCCAGGCGGGCAGCCCTCCAGGCCGGTGGCGACGCGGCCAGGACGCCGATGCCGACCGCGGCCAGCGCCTCCGCGGCCAGCTCCCCGACCGGGACGCGCAGGACGGCGATGCCGCCGCCCGCCGCGTACTTGATCACGATGGCGTAGCCGGCGCCGAGGAGCAGGCCGAGCAGCGCGCCGAACGCCGCGACCAGCGCCGCCTCGACGCGGATCATGCGGCGGGTCGCGCGCCGGTCCAGGCCCACGGCGCGCAGCAGGCCGAGCTCGCGGGTCCGTTCGGCGACGGCCAGGGTGAGCGTGTTGGCGATCCCGAGCGCGGCCATCAGCAGCGACAGGGTGAGCAGCACGTAGATCAGGTCGAAGAACTGGCCGGCGCCGCACGCCTTCGCCGGGTCGTCGCGGACGAGCGTGGCGCGGATCGACGCCGACAGCACGCTCACTCCCCCGACCAGGGCGAGGCCGACGACGAGCGCGGCGGCGGTCGCCGCACTGCGGCGCGGGTCGCGCAGGGCGTTGCGGCGGCCGAGCACCCCGGCGACACCGGACAGGCGCGCGACGGGCCGTCCGAGGGCGCCCATGACCAGGGACGAGAGGAACGGCAGCAGCAGGACCGTGCCGGAGACCAGGGCCGCGGCCCCGAGGCCCATCAGGAACAGCGCTACATCACCGGACGCCGCGAGCGCGATCGCGGTCATGGCCGCCCCGGCCGTCCAGGTCAGTGCTCCGGCGAGGGTCCAGCGACGGGCCGGGGCGTGCGCGCTCCCGCGCATCGCCGCCACGGGTGGAACGCGGGAGGCCCGCCGCGCGGCCGGAACCGCGGCGATGACCGTGACCAGCGTCCCTACCCCGTAGGCGGCGACGGCCGCCGTCCCGGTGATCGGCGCTCCGCCGGGCGGGAGCGGCGATCCGGCGTGGGCGAACAGGGCGCGCAGGCCGGCGGCGATCCCGGCCCCGGCGAGGAGGCCGAGCGTCGAGCCGGCCACCCCGGCGGCGGACGCCTCGCCGAGCACCAGCGCGGTGACCTGCCCCCGCCCGGCGCCGACCGCGCGGAGCAGCGCCAGCTCGCGGGTCCGGCGCGCGACCAGCATCGCGAACGTGTTGAGGATCAGGAACGACCCGACGAACGCGGACACGCACGAGAAGATCAGCATCATCTTCGGCAGCGGGCCCATCCGCGCGCGCACGGCGCTCGCCGCCTCCGCGTCGTACCGCCTGCCCGTGACCGCCTCCACGCCGTCCGGCAGCACGCGCGCGACCGCCGCGCGAAGGGTGCCGGCGCTCGTTCCGGGCCGCGCGCGGACGGCGAGGCGCGTCGTGGTCCCCGGCGGCAGGCCGAGCACCGCCGGAGCTGCGGACGGCGCGAACGCGCTCATCGACGAGACTCCGGTCGCCCGTTCCCCCGCCAGCGTGAACACGCCCGTCAGAGTGAAGACCACAGCGGCCGGACGCGCGCCGACCGGACGTGCGCCGGACCCGCCTCGCGCAGCCGCAGGTCCGGCGGCGCCCCGCGCGGCGGGGACGATCGGAACCCGGTCGCCGACGCGGTAGCCGGTCCGATCCGCTGTGGCGGCGTCCAGGGCGACGTCGCGCGGGCCGCGCGGTCGGGTCCCGGCGGTGAGGCGGTAGGCGTCCTGCCAGGAGACGCCGCGCTGCGGGAGCCCTTGAGGGCTGCTGACGGGCCGTCCGCGGCGGTCCACGACGGCGGCGGTCCCCTCGGCGTCCGCGCGGACGGACGCGACGCCCGGCACGTCCCGGATGCGGGCGGCCAGGTCCGTGGGCACTCCGCCGGGCCCGCGCACGACGACATCGGTGCCCCGTCCCACCTTGGCGTACAGGGAGTCGAAGCCGCGCTCCATCCCACCGCGGAAGATCAGCGACGCGGCGACGAAGGCCGAGCTCAGCGTGATCGCCGTCAGGGTCAGGACGAGCCTGGACCGGTGGGCCCGCAGGCCGCGCAGCGCCATCCGGAGCATCACCGGGAGGGTCGGCACTCGAAATCCGCTCATGCCTTCGAGTGCAGCGCGGGCGGGACGCGGAGCGGCAGCGGAGAACGCAGGGCCCCTTCCCTACTTTCGGAGGGTCCGCCGTCCGGAAGGGATGCTTACGGTTGCAATGTGAGAGTCGCTCCACGCGTGTTCGACATGCTGAACGCCGCGACGGCCGTCGTCCTGGGAATGGCCTCGGTGCTCAGCGACCGGCCGCTGTACCGATCGCTCGATGGGGTCGTCCTGGGCGTCCAGTTGTTGCTGGCGGTGTCCCTGCTGGTGCGTCGGCGCATGCCTTGGCTGCCGGTCTGGATCGCGGCGAGCGCGGCGGCCGCGATCGCGCTCGCCGAGGCTGCCGACGCGGGAGCGGTCGTGCCTCCCACGCACGCGCACGGTGACCGGATCTGGATTCCGGTGGCGGCCTGGCTCGCGGTGTACGCGGGCATGGCCTACGGCGGCCGGGTCTCGTGGGCGGGCGTCGGGTTGCTGGGCGTCCTCGCTGCACGTCCTTGGGGGGACGATCCGACCGGCTTCTTCGCCCAGTCCTTGTTGCTGGTCGTGTGTCCGGCGCTGCTCGGCCTGTACGTCGCGGCGCGGGCGCGGGCCGTCCGGTCCCTGACGGACCGGGCCGAGCGCGCCGAGCGCGAGCGGCACCTGCTGGCCGAGCGTGCGCGCGCGGAGGAGCGGACGCGGCTCGCCGCCGAGATGCACGACGTGGTCGCGCACCGGATCAGCCTGCTCGTGCTCCAGGCGGGAGCGCTGCGGGTCCGGTCGCCGGACGCTTCGGCGCGCGCGGCGGCCGAGGAGATCCGCGCCACCGGCTGCCAGGCGTTGGAGGAGCTCCGGGACGTGATCGGGCTGCTGCGCCGGGTTGAGGACGGCGACGACGACACCGCGCCGATGCCGGTGACGCACGCGCCCGTCCCGGACCTCGCGGCGCTGGTCGCCGAGTCGGCGTCCGTCGGGGTCCCGGTCGAGCTGCTGGAGGAGGGCGCGTCCCGGACGGCCGATCCGGTGCTGGGCCGGGCCGCGCACCGGGTCGTCCAGGAGGCCCTGACGAACGTCCGCAAGCACGCGCCGGGCGCGGCGGCGACCGTGCGGCTCGCCTACCGCCCGGACGGCCTGACCGTCAGCGTCGTGAACGGCCCGGCGACGCGCCCGCCGGATCGGGCGCTGGTCGCGGCCGGGTCCGGCGCGGGCCTGACGGGCCTGCGCGAACGCGTCGCGCTGCTCGGCGGGCGGCTCACCGCCGGGCCCGGCGAAGGCGGCGGCTTCCACGTCACCGCGGAGCTGCCGGCGGCCGCGGGGGCGCGCGCGTGATCCGGGTGGTGCTGGTGGACGACGAGCCGATGGTCTGCGCGCACCTGCGCACGATCCTCGGCTCGGCGGACGACATCGACGTGGTGGACGAGGCGTTCGACGGCGCGGCCGGAGTGGAGGCCGTGGTCCGGCACCGTCCCGACGTGGTGCTGATGGACCTGCGCATGCCGGGCGTGGACGGCCTGACCGCGATCGGGCGGATCGGCGCGCTGCCCGAGCCGCCGGTGGTCGTCGCGCTGACCACCTTCGACTCCGACCGGCACGTGGTGCGCGCGCTGCGCGCGGGCGCGGCCGGGTTCCTGCTCAAGAGCACGCCGCCGGAGGACCTGGTCGGCCTCGTCCGGGTCGCCGCCGACGGGCACACGGTCATGTCCCCGGCGGCGACGCGGCGGCTGCTGGCGTCCGCGGCCGGACGTGACGGGGAGCGCGAGCGGCGCGCGCGGCTCCTCGCCGGGCTGACCGCGCGGGAGGCCGACGTGCTCGCCTGCCTCGGCGAGGGCCTGCCGAACGCGGGCATCGCCGCCCGGCTGCACCTCAGCGAGACGACCGTGAAGGGGTACGTGTCCCAGGTACTCGCGAAGCTCGGCTGCGTCAACCGCACACAGGCCGGACTCCTGGCGTTCGAGGCCGGCCTCCGCGTGTCAGGATGAACTTCCCTCGACAAGCTGGGAGGCCTGATGAGCGGTTCTGGGACTGGGCGGGCGGCGGCTCTGGCGGCGATTGAGGCGGGGGCGGAGCGGCTCGCGAAATCGGTGGGCGGGCTCAGCGACGCGGAGTTGCGCGGGGCTTCGGGGCTGCCCGGGTGGACGCGGGGGCATGTCGCGACGCATGTGGCGCGGAATGCCGACTCGTTGTGGAATCTGCTGGAGTGGGCGCGGACCGGGGTGAAGGTGCCGCAGTACCCGAGTCTGGAGGCGCGCGAGGAAGGGCTGCGCGCGGGCGCGGGGCGTGGCGGGGACGAGCTGGTCGAGGATCTGCGGGTTTCGGCCGAGCGGTTCATGGCGCAGGCGCGGGCCCTGCCGGACGCGGCATGGGACGTTCCGGTGCAGGGGCTCTTCGGCCCGGCGTTTCCGGTGTGGTTCGTGCTGCACCGACGGTGGCGGGAGATCGAGGTGCACCACGTCGACCTCGCCGCGGGGTACGGGCCGGCCGACTGGCCCGAGGACTACGTGCGCGCGGAGCTGGACGTCACGTTCCAGGGTCTCGTCGAGCACGGGCCGGAGGCGCGCGGCGGGTTGGACGGGGCGCGGCTGCGCGCCACCGACACCGGGCAGGCGATCGACCTCGGGGACGGCACCGAGGTGACCGGCTCGGCGGCGGCGCTGCTCGCCTGGATCACCGGACGGTCGAGCGGCTCGGGGCTCGCCACCCGTCCGGACGGCGCGCTCCCCGTCCCGCCGAACTGGCCCGTCGATCCGTCCTTCTCCTGAGCCCCCGCCGCGACGAGCGCGCGACGCCGGTCAACCCAGGGCAGGACGGTCGATCGGACGTGCGGTCAGCCGGTGGAGGCCAGGACGTCGTCGGGGTCGTCGCCTGCCAGGTGGTCGAGGACCTCGGGTGAGCGGAGGGTGATCGTGGTGCGGGAGACGGCGATGCCGTCGCCGACGTGCTCGTGGGAGAGCAGCTGGGCCACCTTGCGGCGGCCCATGCCTGCCCAGCGGCCGAGGTCGCGCTGGGTCAGGGGGACGCGGACGACCACGCCGCCGGTGGCGACCGGGGTGCCGAAGCGGTCGGCGAGGCGGCGCAGCCGGGACGCGAGGCGGCGGCCCGGCGCGTCCGGGAAGTGCGCGGTGCACACCTCGTTGGCGTCGCGCAGCTTCTCCGACAGCACGGCGGTGACGGCCCAGATCGCGGCCGGGTGCTCGTTCAGCACGGCGCGGAACCGGTCACCGGGCAGCGCGAGCGCCTCGACCCGGGTCAGCGCCTCCACGTTGGCCGCCCGCTCGCAGCCGTCGGCGACCTCCATCTCGCCGGACACGTCGCCGGGGCCCAGTACGTCCAGGATGACGGTCTCGCCGTCCCGGTCCACCCAGACCTTGGCGGCGCCGGAGCGCAGCACGTACACGTTGGTCGAGCGCGTGTGCTCGCGCGCGAGGAACGCGCCCGGCCGGATCAGCGCGACGGTCCCGGCGCGTTCGAGCGCCTCCCGCGCGGGTCCGGGCAGCGCGTCCCAGAACGCGACCCGCATCGCCGCTCCTCCTCTCCGCGCGCGGCACGGCGGCGCCGCACGCACAGGTCCCCTGTTGTGTTAGTGAGCGCGGCGCGACACCGCGAAACCCGGTAATTCGGCACACAACGCCCCGACGTGCCGGGTTTCAGACGGGTTCCGGGCCCTCCGAGTCGAGCCACTGGTCGATGGCGCGGATGCGGCGGGTGCAGTCGGCGGCGCCCGCCTGGTCGCCGAGCGCGGACAGGGACGTGCCGAGCCGTTCCAGGGCGCGGCGGCGGCCGAGGTGGTCGCCCATGTCGCGGCGGATGGCGATCTCCCCGCGCAGGTGCCCGGACGCCTCGGCGTGCCGTCCGAGCAGCTGGCAGGCGTGCCCCATGTGGTGCAGGACGCGCGCCTGCTCGCGGGTGTCGCCCAGCTCGACGGCCAGGTCCAGGCCGCGCCGCCCGGTCTCCAGGGCGTCCTCGGCGCGGCCGAGCTCCAGGTGGATCGCGGCGAGGTGGACGAGCGCGGCGCCCTCGCTGTGCCGGTCGCCGACCTCGCCGAGCACGCGCAGCGCCTCGGCCTGCACCTTCAGCGCCTCCTCGGGACGCCCGCCCGCGCGCAGCGTCGCGGCGAAGGTGTCCAGGCCGATGCCCATGCCGTAGGAGTCGCCGATCTCGCGGCGGATCGACAGCGCCTGGCGTGCCGCGCCCTCCGCCTCGTCCGGCAGGCCGAGCTTGATGTAGGTGCGGGCGAGGCTGCCGAGCGTCCCGGCCATGTTGCCGCGCGCGCCGAGCCGGTGCCACAGCTCCAGCGCCTCCAGGCCGTGCACGAACGCCTCCTGGTAGCGGTGCAGGCGGCGCATCACGACCGACAGGTTCTCCAGGTCGTGCGCCTCGCCGTGCTGGTCGCCGATCTCGCGCCGGACGTCCAGCGCGCGGCCGAGCTGCTCGCGCGCCTCGCGGTAGCGGCCGAGCCGCCAGCACACCACGCCGAGCTGCGCGAGCGTCTCGGCCTCGCCGTGCCGGTCGCCGGTGTCGCGGTGCATCCGCAGCGCCTGCCCGCAGAAGGTGAACGCCTCGGCGAACTTCGCCGCGTCGCAGGCCAGGCGGCCGAGCGTGGTCAGGGCGCGCGCCTGCCCGTGCCGGACGCCCAGCTCCCGGTAGATGCCCAGGGCGCGCTCGGCGTCGCGGCGGGCCAGGTCGCGCAGGCCGAGCGTCGCGTACATGCGGGCCAGCTCGGTGAGCGCCTGCGCCGACCCGTACCGGTCGCCGTCCTCCTCGCGCAGGAACAGCGACTCCAGCGCGTTGGCGACCGCGTCGTCCACCACGCCGCGGCGGCGGTGCACCAGCGCGGTCGTCAGCAGCGTCTCGGCGATCCCGCGCCGGTCGCCGATGCCCTGCCGGATCTCCAGCGCCAGGCGGGCGTGCCGCAGCGCGGTCTCGTAGTCGGCGAGCGCGAGGTGCGCGCGGGCGAGGGTCTCGTGCCCGCGCCCGACTCCGCCCTGATCATCCAAATCGCGGTGGATCGCCAGGGACCGCTGCGCGTGCTCGATCGCCGTCAGGTACCGCCCCTGCGCTGCGTGGATGTCGGCGAGCGTCGCCAGCGCGACCGCCTCCCCGTACCGGTTGGCCGGGTCGGCCGAACGGAACGCGCGGCGCGCGTCCTCTCCGTACCCGATCGCCTGGACGGCCCGTCCGAGGTCGAAGTGCGCGACGGCGAGGTTGTGCAGCATCACGGCCGCCGCCGCCCAGTTCTCCTCCGCGCGCGCCGCGCCCAGACCCGCCTGGTGGACGGCGATGTTGTCCTCGCTGTAGCGGCGGAACTCCTGGAAGCCGAACAGCGCGTCGGCCAGCTCCCAGCACGTCCGGTGCAGGCCGAGCCGCGCGGCCAGGTGGACGGCCGCGACCAGCGTCCGCCGCTCGGACTCGAACCAGGCGAGCGCCTGCGCCCGCGCCTCCGGCGAGCGCGCCGTGTGGCCGTCCTCGGGCGGCGGATGCGGATCGTCCAATGTCGGGCGGCGACGGTTGTCCAGCACCCGGGCGGCCGACCGCGCGGCGGACAAACAGGAGGCCAGCAACCGGCGCTGCGCCGCGAACCGGTCGGTATCGGCGTCCTCGGCGAGACCGCGCTCGCGCGCGAAGTCGCGCAGCAGGTCGTGGATCCGGTACCGGCCCGGCCCGGTCTCGTGCACCAGGAACGCCTGCCGCATCCCTTCCAGCGCCTCGGCCGCCGCGTCGGTCGTGCCGTCCAGCAGGGCGGCGAGCGCGGCGGGCGTGACGTCCGGCCCGGCGGCGAGGCCGAGCATCCGGAACGCGGCCCGGTGGTCGCGCCGCAACCCCCGGTAGGCCAGGTCGAACGTCGGACGCATCGGCGCCGGATAGGACGCGCCGGACCGGTCGGCCAGCGTCCGGACGGTCTCGGCGATCGGCACGTCCGGGTTCTCGGCGAGCGCGCCCGCCGCGACCGCGAGCGCCAGCGGCAGGAACCCGCACTCGCGGGCCAGCCACTCGACCGCCCGCCGCTCCTCGCGCGGCCGCGCGTCACCGGGACCGAGCACGCCCGCGACCAGGTCGGCCGCCTCGTCCGGGCTCATCTCGCGCAGCTCCAGCACGCGGATGTCGCCGTCGATGCGGCCGTCCTCGGCGACCAGATCCGGCATCCGCCGCTGCGCGGTCACCAGGACCAACCCGGCGTTCACCGCGTCCAGCAGCGGACGGACCTGCTCGGCGCCCGTCGCATTGTCCAGGATCAGCAGCAGCCGCCGATCGGCCAGCAGCGAGCGGCACTGCGCCGCCAGCTCGGCCTCGGTGCGCGGCAACTGGTCGCCAGGCACACCGACACCCCGCAGCACCTGGCCCATCGCCTCGGCCGGCGTCGCCTGCCCGCGCGTCCCGCCGCGCAACTCGGTGAAGATCACGCCATCGGGGAAGCGGCCCGCGACCCGATGCGCCCAGTGCACCGCCAGCGTCGTCTTCCCCACGCCGGCCATGCCCTGCACCAGCACCGCACGCGGCCAACTCGCCTGCGCGAGCAGCAGATCGAGCTTGCCGAGGCTGACCGTCCGTCCGGTGAAGAACGGCTTGTCAGGCGGCAACCGCCGCGGCGGACCAGCGGACGCGCCGATCGGCACCGGCGTCCTCCGCGCGAGCCCGGCAGGACGTTCGGCATCCGGCTCGGGCGCGCTCTCCTCCTGCCGCGGGACGGCCGGCCACTCGTCCCCCCACGGCGCGGCCTCCCGCCGCAGCGCCTCCGGATCGAGCAAGGTCAGCGGACGCGGCGTCAGAATCCCCTTGGCACGCCACCTCCGGTACCAGCGCACGAGCGTCTCGCGCGAAACACCCGCCCAATTGGCGAGGTCTGCTTGGCTGAGCCGCGACGGCACCTCGATGGCCCGCAGCGCATCGTCGCGCCGGGGGTCGGGCGGCGGCGCGAGCTCACCGAACCGGTGCGCCAGCTCCAGCAGATGATGCGCGAGCCGCTGCGGATGGTCGGCGACGCGGACCGCATGCCGCCGCCCGCTGTAGGTCTCCTGGCGCGCGAACGCGTCCATCGCCGCGGCCGCGAGCTGCGGGCTCGCCGCGAGCAGCCCGCCGAACTGGCGCCGGTCCACGCGCAGCGCGGCCAGGTGGTCCAGCGCCGCGACCGTCCCGCGCTGCGGATGCCCCCACGGCGCGAGCCCGGCCACCAGGTCCCCGGCGCCGAACAGCTCGATGACCGACTCGTCCCCCTCGCCGTTGCCGACGAACTCCTTCGCCAGGATCCGGCCCGACGTCCGCGCGCCCGCCGGGAACAGCACGAACACCGCCGGTGACGCCACCCCCTGGTGGCAGAGCATGCCGCCGGGCGGCACCTCGACCCGCCGCCCCATCGTCCAGAGCGCCTGCCGGTCCGATCTGCTCAGCCGGGTCCAGAACGCGCCCGGACGCGCCTCGGATGCACCCAAACGTCACCTCCTCGGCCCATGGTGCGGCCGTCCGCGGGACCATTCCGCCCCATCCGACACGACTCCGGTGAGTCTCCGGACTCATTCCACCCGTGCGGGCGCGATAGGGGAAGATGGCGAGCGGAGAAACCCGGATCGGAGGAGCCATGCCCTACACCGGCAACGTCGAGGTCGGCGGACCACCGGACACCCGCGACCTGTCCGGGCTCGCCCTCACCAAGATCGCGGTGGGCCCGTACGACAACAACGCCTACGTCCTGCGCTGCACCGCGACCGGCGACCAGCTGCTCATCGACGCCGCCAACGAGCCGTCCCGGCTCCTGGAGGTCCTCGGCGACCGCCCCCTCGGACGCGTCGTCACCACCCACCGCCACCAGGACCACTGGCAGGCCCTCCAGGACGTCGTCCAGGCCACCGGCGCCCCGGTCTCCGCCCACCCCTTCGACGCCGAACCGCTCCCCGTCCCCGTCGCCGAACCCGTCGAGAACGGCGACACCCTCCGCGTCGGCGAGGCCACCCTCGAAGTCATCCACCTCCGCGGCCACACCCCCGGCTCGATCGCCCTCCTCTACACCGCCCCCGACCGCCCCCACCTCTTCACCGGCGACAGCCTCTTTCCAGGGGGAATTGGAGGTACATGGGGAGACCCCGGGAAGTTCAAGCAACTCATTACCGACGTCACCGAAAGAATCTTCGACCGCCTCCCCGACGAAACCTGGGTCTACCCAGGCCACGGCAAGGACACCACCCTCGGCAAGGAGCGCCCCAGCATCCCAGCCTGGTGGGAAAGAGGCTGGTAACCGAGCTGGATCGGACACGCGAACGCCTCTGCCCGAGGGCTTGCCCGAGCCGTCCGTCCTCCAGGCACAAGCCGGCAACGCTCAGATTCGGACCCATCCTGGTCGTGCTGCGGGTCGAGTCCCTGGACGCGGCGATCGACCTGGTCAATGCCGTCCCCTACGGCAACGGCACGGCGGTCTTCACCTCGTCCGGGGCGGCGGCCCGCCTCCAGCGCGAGGTACGGGTCGGGATGGTCGGGGGCTCCCCACAGCAGGGCGCCGACCTTGCGCCACAACGTCACGGAAGCCCCAGGTGGCGGTGTTGGTCGGCCCCACAGGCGGAACCGCGCGGGTCTTGCTCCGAGATCCTCTGGACCCCCTGACGATCTCCGAGAAGATGCGCTCGGCCGGGGTTTGAACGGCAGCCTGGAGCGCTTTCCGTCCGCGGGGGTATGAGAGGCGTTCCCAGCTCGGGAGCCGCTCGAAGTTCAGCACGGTGCCGCGCGTCGCTTCCGTCCCGGCCGACCGCTGTCCCGCGAGCGCCGCCCGCTGCCCTGGGACACATGGCTCCTGCTGAACGGCGCCCGCACGACTCCCATGACATGACGACCGCCTACAGGACGAGACCGATGAACAGCACCACCAGCCGCCCGGCCGAACAATGGTCGCGTTGGGTGGACGTTGGGTCGGCGTTGCGTCACTGAAGTGGAGGCTGGTCGCGATTCCGCCCGGTCGGTGGGTGGTCAAGAAGGCCGCGCGACGCCGGCGCCGGGGCGCCCCCGCGGGGCGCCCCGGCGGTCTCGGGTCGGGGGTCAGGCGGGAGCGCAGGAGCGGTCGCCGGTGAAGGCGTTGTCGACCGCCCACCAGCCGGAGTTCTGGCCTCGGTAGTGCAGCCGGTAGCGGACCTCGGCCTTGCCGTTGGCCTGCGGGATCGGGACGACCTGGACCGACGGGCCGGGGGCGCCGGGGAAGCCCCTGGCGGTCCAGGCGGTCTCCCAGGTCCTGCCGCCGTCGGTGCTGACCTCGACCGAGGTGGTGGAGTTGATGGCGGGGGCCAGGTCGTGGGCGACCTCGACGGTGGCCTTGGTGCGCTTGGACATGTCGTAGGACGGGCTGGTCAGGTAGGTGTCCTGGACGTAGCCGGGCCCGGTGTGCCGGGAGTCGACCACGGCGAAGCCGCCGGAGCCGCCGGTGTGGTTGCCGCGGCCGCCGGGGTCGGTGAACTCCCAGCCGGGCTGGTAGGCGTAGTTGGGGATGTGCGGGTCAACGTTGGTGACCTGCCAGCCCTTCGGCAGCCGGCCGGTGTCGAAGGGTTCGGTGCTGCCGTCGCGGGTGACCTGGTAGCCCTTGGCGGTGCAGGCGAGGCTGACGGTCAGGGCGACGTCCTGGGTCTGGCCGGAGTCGGTGAGGGTGATCTTGCGGCTCGCGGGGTCGTAGCCGGGTTCGGTGGCGGCGTAGGTGACGGTGTAGGCGAGGTTCGGCAGCAGGGGGAGGGTGTAGGCGCCGGTGGCGTCAGCGGTCGCGGACCAGCTGTGGCCGGCGGCGTCGATGGCGGTGATCCTGGCCGGGAGGCCGCCGCCACGACCGGAGCCGTCGGTGACCTTGCCGGTCAGGTCGACGCGGGGCGTCGGCGCGAGAGCGAAACCCTGGGTGGACCCGCCGTCCTTGGTCAGGGTGAGCGTGGTGGATCCGGTGAGGTAGCCGAACGCCGCCGTGCTGACGGTATAGTCACCCGCGGTCAGGCGGAAGCGGTAGGCACCGTCCGCGCCGGTGGTGAAGGTGCGCTCCATCGGGCCGGAGGCATGGACGGTCGCCCCCGCGAGCGGCTGTCCGGTGGCAGCGTCGGTGACCGTTCCGGTCAGGTCGCTCAGCCCGGCGGTGCCGGCGTTGACGGCGGCCAGGACGTCGAGCCTGCCCTCGCCGTAGACGTTGTTGTTCTCCGGCGTGCCGCCGCACTGGGCGTCGGGAGTGTCGATCGCGGTCAGGTTCAGCAGTTCGCGGGTCTTGGCGAGGTCCCGCTGGTATTCGGGACGCGCCGACCACAGCAGCGCGATCGCGCCCGCCACATGCGGGGTCGCCATCGAGGTGCCGCTCATCGTGCCGTACCCGCCGGACGGCAGGGACGACAGGACGTCCACGCCCGGCGCCGAGATGTTCGGCTTGACCAGGCCGTCCTGGCCGGGGCCGCGGCTGGAGAACGAGGCGATCCTTCCGGTGGAGTCGTACGCGCCGACCGAGTAGTTGATGGTGCGGCTGCCGGGCGCGCCGGCGGTCTGGCAGCTCGGGCCGTTGTTGCCGTTGGCCCACACGCCCATGATCCCGGCGGCGGCCCAGGCGAGTTCGACGTCCTCGAACATCGGGTCGTTGGACGGCGGGCTGCCCCAGGAGTTGTTCACCACGTCGGGCCGCCGCGCCGGGTCGGGGTTGGCGCCGTTGCGGTCGGTCGGGGCGAGCATCCACTGCATCGAGGCGAGCAGGCTCGTGTCGGTGCAGCTGTCGGTCTCGCAGCCCTTGGCCGCGATCCACTTGGCGCCGGGCGCGACGCCGATCCGGTTGCCCTGGCCGTCGTCGCCGACCATGGTGCCCATGGTGTGGGAGCCGTGCCCCATGTTGTCGCAGGGGTCGCTGGTCTTGCACGTCCGGGACGGGTCGTACCAGTTGTAGTCGGGATTGAACGTCCCGTCGCCGTTGTTGCCGCGGTACTGCCGGACGAGCGCCGGGTGGTCGTAGGCGACGCCGGAGTCGACGTTGGCCACCACGACGCCTTCGCCGCGGCGTCCGGTCTGGCTCCACACCTGGTCGGCCTTGATATCGGCCACGCCCCAGGCCAGGGTGCCGCCGGCCATGGCGCGGGGGGCGGTCTTGGGTTTCGGCGCGGCGACCGGCTGCTGCACCCGGAACGTGCGGGCCGGGCTGATCTGCGCCACTCCCGGGATCGCGGCGAGCTTGCGCGCCGCCTTCTCCGAGACGTTCGGGACGTAGACCGCGTTGGTCGCCCAGTAGGAGCGTCCGGTGAGGCCGGCGTCCTTGAGCGCCTTGCGGACTGGGCTCTGCGAGGCGTCGGCGGTGGACTTCAGGCCGTCCAGCACCGCCCGGCCGCGCGCGGCGCGGTCCTTGAGCTTCGCCGCCTTCGACAGGTCGGCCTTGTCGGACATCCGCACCCACACGTTCGCCGTGCCGGACCGTGCGAAGGCCGCCAGCACCGCGCCGTCGAGCTTGGCCGACGGGTCGGGCGCCGCCTGGGCCGCGCCGCCGGTCGTCGCGGCTGCCACGAGCGACGCCGCGCACACCATCGCCGTGGCCCCGGCGGCCAGTCTTGTGAACCGCATGGTCACTTGCCTCCGCAGGTCAGGTGGGCGAGGGCGGTGTGGATGCTCGCGAGCGCCGTCCCGGGGGTCGGGGACGGGTCGGTGGAGATGGCCATGCCGACCGCCCAGACGTCATTGGGGCCGGTCCCGGTGAGGGCCCGGTAGTAGTAGGTGATCCCGCTGCCCTCCCCGCCCGGCTGCGCGCCCTCCGGCGCGACCTTCGTCCAGGTGGCGCCGGTGCGGTGGAGCACGGCCGCGCCGGACACGGCCCACAGGTCGTTCGGGCCGGCGACGTAGAGGCTGTCCATGAAGCCGCCGCCGGCCACCTCACCGGGGCCGGTGTCGACGGACCACTTCTGCCCGTCCCAGTGCATAACCAGGCCCTTGTAGTCGTTCCAGACGGCCCAGGTGCCGCGCCAGCCGCCGACGTAGACGTCGTTGGGGCCCTTGGCCACGACGGCGCTGGCTACCGCGTCGGGCGCACCGACGTCCGGCATGGTGACCTCGGTCCACTTCGCGCCGTCGTAGTGCAGGGTGTAGGGGACGGTCGCGCCGCCGTTGGGAAGGCGCCGGAACCCGACCGCCCAGACGTCGTTCGCCGAGGACGCGCTGACCTGCATCAGCTGCGCAGTCGGTATGGACGAGCCTGGGTTGTCCACGGCCTTCCATTCGGTGCCGTCCCAGTGCTCGACGAACGCGCCGTTGCCCTCCAGGTCGCCGACGGCCCAGGCGTCGCCGGGCGCGAGCGAGGCCACATCGTTCAGCCGGACCCCGCCGGTGGCCGGGGCGGGTGAGACCGCGCCGGGGACGAGCGTCCAGCGGGTGCCGTCCCAGCGGCCCATAACCGTCGTGGTGATGTCGCCCCAGCCGCCGCCCGGCGCCACCAGCGCCCATCCGCTGGAGGGCGAGTCGTAGGAGCTGCGGCCTCCGCTGAACGCCAGGCGCTTGGGCTGGTGGGGGATCTGCGGTCCGGCGGCGGTGACCTTGGAGCCGTCCCAGACCGACTCCGACATGCCGCCGCCCCAGCCCGGCTCGATGTTGGCGGTGAACCGGACGTCCTTGGCCGACAGTGCCTGGGCGTCCTGCACGTCGGTGGCCGCGAGCGGCGGGGTCTCCAGCTTCCAGGCCGGCGCGCAGCCGGCGTTGGCCGGTAGCGCCGGCCCGGCGGCGAGCAGGCCGGTGACGGTGCTGGTGAGGAGGATGCCGAGGCCGAGCAGGGCGGCCGCGCGGCGCTGGGCGAAGCGGCGCTGGGCGAAGCGGTGGTGGGTGAAGCGGTGGTGGGCGAAGCGGCGCTTTCCAGCGCGCGGGTGTGAGGGGATGCGCATCGTCGTTCTCCTAGAAGGCGCCGGTGCCGTTGGGGGCGCCCATTCCGCTCGGGCTGTCGTAGCCGGACCCGGCGGTGCACAGGCTGGTGCCGCCGCAGGACCCGTTCGTCCCGGACGTGATGTCGAACAGGTAGCGGGCGTTGCCGTAGAGGCGCTGCGGTGCGGGGGTGGAGGCGGGGTTGCCCGCCAGCCCCGACGCCCCGGCGACCAGCGCGGGCGCGACCGGGCCGCCGGACACGTTCACCCAGCCGCCGTTGCCGGAGTTGTAGGCGCTGACCGGCGTGTAGTCGGAAGCGACCGCCGCCGTGTCGGCGACCGTCCGGCGTTCGCCGCACGCGCCCTTGGGCTGCCAGGACGGCCGCTTCTCATACACCGAGCAGCCGGAGCCGGCGTTGCGCCAGGGCGTCTCGGACCAGCCGCGCTTGGTGGCCGGGTCCCGGTACAGATCGGTGCCGGCGACCGCGATGACGCCCGGGTAGGCGGCGGGCAGCGACTGGTGGCCGCCGGCGTTGAACCCGGCCGAGCCGGAGGCCGCGAGGACCGCGACGCCCGGGTGGGTGAAGTGCGCGGCGAGCGCGTCCTGCCCCTCGTACTCGGCGAACCAGCCGTCCATGACCACGACCGTCCGCGCGCCCTGCGCGACGGCCCGGTCGACCGCCGCGCCCTGGTTGGCCAGGCTGTCGTCGTCGGCCTCGACCAGCAGTAGGTCGCAGTTCGGGCAGGCGGCCGAGGCCATGTCCAGCCCGACGGCGGTGTGCAGCGTCCAGTTGGGGCTGGGGGACGGCAGGGACGTGCCGCCGCGTTGGTCGATCTTGCGGAAGCACGGGAACTCGGCGTCGCACACGTGCATGCCATTGGCCGCCCGGTAGGTGTTGAGATCCTGCTCGGCGTAGGTGGTGTCGTAGGGGACGACCACCGCGACCGTGCTGCGGCCGCCGAGCAGGTCGCTCGGCAGCTTGTAGGCGTCCTGCAGGTCGGCGGCGGTGAGCCCGCCGGGCGGGATGCCCGCGGCGGCGGCCTTGGTAGCGGCCGTCCGTCCGGCACCGGGCGCGGCGAGGCCCGCCTTGGCGGTGAACGTCCGAGCCTTGCCCGCCTTGGGTTTCGCCGTCCGCAAGCGGCAGTCGCCCTTACCGTCAGCGCAGGCCGGACGCCGGTCCGGCGCGGTGTGCGGAGCCCGGCCCGGTGCGGCGGTCGCGGCGGACGGGACCGCGGCCACCAGGGCCAGCAACCCGGTCGCGGCCAGCGTGGCCAGTCTCGTTCGGGTAATCCTCATGTCAGCTCCCCGCTCAGCCGTCGAGCCGGTAGGCGTGGACGTTGGTCTGGGTGACCGAGGAGCCGTCCGCGTCGTGCGCGGTGACCCGCAGCGACACCCAGCGGTGGTCCTGGTCGAACGCCGGATGCGTGATGGTCGCGTGGAACACCCCGTCGGCCTGGGTGGCGTCGGCGGGCTTGGACCACGTCGCGCCGTCGTCGTAGGACACCTCGACGGTCGCGGTGACCCCGGCCGGCGCGGCCTGGTACTGCTGGTGCGAGACGCGGAAGCCGATGTCGAACGGCTGCCCGGCCTTGGCGCGGGAGTCGTCGTCCAGCTTCAGGTCGTAGTTGACGAACAGCAGCGGCAGGAACGAGCAGCCCCGCGTGGTGTCGACGCCGCAGTAGGCGTTCTGCGGCAGCGTCGCCGCCGGATCGCCGGGCGCGGAGCGGAAGGTCCAGTCGGTGGTGACCGGCGCGTCGGGCGTGGCCGGCTCGGTGAGGTTCCAGATCAGGCGGTATCCGGCGGCGCGCGGGAGCATCGGCAGGTTCGCCGGGTCGGGACTGAAGGCGTTCGGGTTGGACGCCGAGTCGGCGGCGAGCGCGCCGTCCCGGTAGAAGCGCAGGCGGTTCCCGTCGAGCGGGTTGTAGTAGTAGTGGTGGGTGGGGTCGGCGTCGGCGCCGCCCTTGAGGAACAGCGCGCCGAGGTCGCCTTGGCGGCACGCCGCGCACGCCTGCGCCACCGCGTCGTTGAAGCCCGGGAGGTTCCCCCCGCCGCCGAGGTCGAACCCGGTGGTCGCCAGGTAGTCGGCCGCGATCGACGGCGTGAGCGGCCACCCGGCGAACTCCTGCCGGACGACCTGCCCGGGCTTCAGCGTGCGGCGCAGGTCGTTGAGCCGCTCTCCCTTGTCGGGGTTGAAACCCCACTCCCAGACCACCTGGTCGGGGGCGCTGCTGTACAGGTAGTCGGTGCGGTCACCGGTAGGGACATTCCCCGAGAATCCGACCGGGAGGTAGGACCAGGGCAGGAACGCGATGGTGAAGAACCCGACGGGCCCGCCTGACGGGTCGTCCCACGGCTTGTTGCGCAGGTGCGAGTGCACGGTCGAGAAGTCGGACGCCGCGAGCGCGCGCGTCAGGTTCGCCGGGATCGCCCCTTCGGCGGGCAGCACCATCTTGTAGGTCGGGCCTGACCCGATCGCGTCCTCGGTGCCCGAGCTCAGCGAGGTCGTCGCGACGAAGTGCAGCGCGCCCTTGGTGACGGGCTTGGTCGGCGTCGCGTACAGGTTCGGGTAGCCGTTGTAGACGGCCGAGCCGAGCCGCATGTTGTAGAAGCCCAGCAGCGCGCCGATGCCGTTCGGCGGGACGCCGGTCTCGTTGCCGCGGGTGTCGGTGCGCAGGAACGACATGAAGTCGATGCGCGGCATGCCCGCCTTGGGCGGCGCGGCGAGATCGGTCTTGTACTGGACGGCCTTGCGGGCGTCCAGGACGACCGTGGTGTCGGCCTTGACGGTGACCTCGGGCTCGACGACCAGCGCGGCGCGGCTGGCGGGGTCGTCGCCCGGGCCGGTGAACACGCTCGCCTCGATGCTGTAGGTGCCCTCGGGGATGCTGAAGGCGCGCTTCCCGTTCCCGGGGTAGTCCATGCCGAAGCTGCCGAGCGCGACGTCGTCGACGTTGTGGACGAACCCGACCATCACCCCGGGCTTGCCGTCCTGGTCGATCGCATCGACGGTCAGGTTGCGGAAGCGCACGCCCGCGCTCTGCGCCTTCGGCTCCGGCTGCCCGACCAGGGTGGGGGCGGACGGCAGTGCGGGCGCGCCGCTCGGCACAGCCGGCGCAAGGCTCGTCACGCCCGACAGCGCGGCCGGGCCGCCCTTGTCGCGCGCCGTCCGCCAGTTCTTGGACAGCAGCCTGCCGAGCCCGGCGGCGTCCTTCTTGGTGACCTTCGCGCGGACGGTCCCGCCCGAGGAGGAGGTGACGCTCGTCCCCGGCAGCGCCTCGGCGTCCGCCGCGGACGCCTTCACCGTCACCGGCAGCGACCTGGCGTGGGCGTCGTCCAGCTTGGCTCGGACCAGATAGCCGACGTCGAACAGGCGCGGGTCCAGGACGGTGCCGAGGTAGGGCACGGCCTTCGCCGGGATCACGTAGGTGTCGCCGTTGTAGCCGAACTGCGCGTACGCGCCGGCCGGCTTCCCGCCGACGCCCAGCGGGGCGGCCTGCTGCGACCCGTCGTCCGAGACGTCCACGCGGAAGCGGTCGCCGGTCACCAGCGTGACGTTCGCGGTCTTGACGACCTTGGCGGACGGCTTGGCGAGGCTCGGCCCCACGCGCGGGGCGGGCGGCTTGGGCGCCCCCTCCCCCGGTCTCGCGGCCGCTGTCCCCACGGCCGCGCCCGCCGTCGCCAGCAGCGCGCTCACCCCGAGCGCGGCCAACAGCCCCCGGCGGCTACGCCGCCCCGCCGGGCTGGTCCGTCCGGTCGGCCTGATTCGCCCGGTCGGCCTGGTCTGCTCGGCTTCGCCGCTCGGCCATGCTTGGTCGGTCGCCCGTGCTGGGGCGGTCCGTCGTGCTCGGGCGAGCGCGGCGGTCAGTCGGAATCGGGACACAAGCCCTCCTGAGAGTCCTGGGGTCGATACGGGGGCGGGACGAGGCGTTCACCCACTCCTCGTCCTCGGCGTCTGGGTCGTCGGGCTCGTCCGGCTCCAGCGGACGGCCGCTCGGGTTCGCGGGCATGCCGACAGGATCAGTGCGCGCCGGGGTGCGGCGGCATGGGGTGGATCACCCATTCACAGGACGCGGAGCACGCCCGGAAACCCCTGGGGGTAGCAGGTGGGGGCGTCCGAAACCGATGAGGGTGCGGGACGGCGACCGGTTCGGGCGGTGGGCGCGGCGGTCGGGGCGGGCTCAGCCGGTGGCGGCGTCCGGGGTCTCGGCCAGGTGGGCGGCAAGGGCCGCGCGGGAGCGGAGGCCGAGCTTGCGCAGCGCCGAGGCCAGGTGCTTCTCGACGGTCTTGGGCGAGACGAACAGGCGTCCGGCGATGTCGCGGTTGGTCAGGCCCGTCGCGGCGAGTTCGGCCACCTCGCGTTCGCGAGGCGACAAAGCGTCGCCGTAACCGCGCGGACCGCGCCGCGCCATCGGGCGGAAGGCGATGTCGACGCCCCAGCGCCGGGCCGTCTGCGCGGACCGGTCCAGGTCGCGGTGCGCGCCGAGCGCGCCGAAGGCCGTCACGGCCTCGGTGAGCAGCGCGACCGCCGCCGATGCGTCCACCTCGCGCAGCGCTCCGGCCGCATGCTCGCGCGCTCGCGCCGCCTCGTAGGGCGCGGGGAGCGCGTCGTAGGCGCGCGCGGCGGCCGCGAACTCGGCGGCGGCGCGGGCCCCTCCGCCGTCCTCGGCGGCGGCGAGCAGCCCGCGCGCGTGCGGGAGCGCGCATCCGGCCAGGGGCGCGTCGAGGCCGTCCAGGCGGGCGGCGTACCGCGCGGTCAGGGCACGGGCCTGGTCCGGACGGCCCGCCGCGATCAGGGCTTGGACCAGAGCGGGAAGCGCGCGGGCGCCGATCGCCCACATGCCGCGCGTCTCCCACAGCTCGACGTGGCCGGCCGTGTCCGCCAGCGCCTTCTCCGGCTCGCCTGCCGCGACCGCCGCACGCAGCCAGGTCTCCACCACGATGCCCAGCAGGGTCCCGTCACCGGGCATCGCCATCGCGCCGACCTCGGCCAGCCGTGCGGTGGCGTCGGGGCGGCCACCGGTCGCCACGTCCAGGCAGGCGGTGACGGCCTGGGCGAACATCCGCTCGGTGCGATAGCGCAGACCGTCCAGCACCTCCGGCGTCGCCTCGGCCAGCCCGTCCCACTCGCCGCGCAGGTAGGACACCAGGAGCAGCCCGGCCCGGCTGCGGTAGGCGATGCCGCCGGCCGGGTCCACCTCGGTGCCGACGCGAAGGGCCGTGCGCAGCGCGTCGCGGGCGAGCTGGTGCCGGCCGGTGCAACCGGCGACCAGCCCGAGGGAGTAGAAGGCGTTGGCGCGGCGCGAGTCGAGCTCGGCGGGCCCCGCGCGCAGCCGGTCCCACAGCCGCGTCCAGCGCGGGTCGCCGCTCATCAACCGGCCCATCGCCGATTTTCCGAGGATCAACTGCCGCTGCGCGGGCTCCTCGATGTTCGGGACGGTCGCCACGGCGCGGTCGATCCAGCGGGTGCGTTCGGCGATGCCGATCCCGGTCGGCTCGGTGGGCATGCCCAGCGCGAGCATCGCCCAGGCGGCCAGGCCGGAGCGCTCGTCGAGGTCCTCCACCGACTCGGCGACCGTCGCCCACTTCTCCTCCGGGTCCAGGCCGGCCGAGTCCAGGTGCAGGCCCAGCCGGAAGCGCAGCTCGGCGCGCAGGCGGCGGGGCAGGTCGGCGCCCAGGGCGCGCGCGAACAGCGGGCGCAGATCCGGGACGTGCAGTATCTCCAGCGCCGCCTCGCCCAGCCGGACGGTCAGCTCGGCCCGCCGGACCGGCGCGAGGTCGGCGTCCTGCAGCACCCCTTCCAGCAGCCGGAACGCCTCCTCCTCGTCGCGCAGCTCCAGCGCCTGCTCGGCGGCCCGGACGGCGACCTCGACCCATTCGTCCACCCGGCCCGACGAGCGCAGGTGGTGGGCCAGCACCCCCAGCGGCACGCGGTCCAGGTGCCGGACCGCGTCGGCGGCGCGTCCGTGCAGGTCCCGGCGGCGGGCGGCGGGGATCTCCTCGTACACCGCCTGCGCGGCCAGCACGTGCCGAAACCCGAAGTCGCCGCCGCGCTCGGCGATCAGCCCCGACTCGACGGCCTCGTCCAGGCCGTCGGGGGTGCCGTCCCGGGCCGCCGCCAGCAGGACGGCCTGGGGCACGGCGGTCATCAGCACGGCGGCGGCCTCGGCGACCGCGCGGGCGCCGTCCGACAGCCTTGCCACGCGTTCCAGCACCGAGTCGCGCACGCGCACCGGCACGTCCAGTTCGGTGACGGCCCGGCGCGCCCAGCGGCCACCCCGCCACGCGAGCGTGCCGCGCTGCCGCAGCAGCGCCAGCAGCTCCTGGACCGCCAGCGGCAGGCCCGAGCCGCGTTCGCACAGGTAGGCCGCCAGCTCGTCGGTGACCCGGTCGGCGTCGAGGATCGCCTGCGCCAGCTCGCGCGTGCGCGCCGTGTTCAGCGGGGCCAGCTCGATCCGCTCGCGGGTGACCGCCGGGTCCGGACGGGCCGTGACGAGCCGCAGGTCCGGGCCCGCGTCCTCGCCGCGGTAGGTGACCACCACCGACAGCGCGGGCGGGGGCCCCGACAACAGGTAGTCCAGGAACTCCAGGGTCTGCGCGTCGGCCCAGTGCGCGTCCTCCACCACCAGGACGGCCGAGCCGAGCGCGCCGACCGCCTCGGCCAGACCGCGGAAGATCCGGTGCCGCTCGGCGAGTCGGTCGCCGAGCGGCTGCGGCGCTGGCGGAAGCACGTCCTCCAGCTCCGGCAGCAGCGGACGCAGCGCCCCCGCCACCCGCGACAGCCCGGCCCCGGCGAGCGCCGGACCGGTGTCGCGCAGCGCCTCGACGATCGGGCCCAGCGGGAACGGCTCGCGGATCCGGCGGCAGGTCCCCATCAGCATCCGCCGTCCGGACAGCTCCGGGCTCGCCGCCATCTCGGCGACCAGGCGCGTCTTGCCGATGCCCGCCTCACCGGTCACCACGACCACCGCCGGGGCCCGGCACACCGCGGCCACCAGCCGCGCCATCTCCTCGTCCCGCCCCACCAGCAGGGGCGAGACGACCTTCCCGACGACCGACCGACCGTCAGCACTCATAGGCCGCGCATCCGCCCTCCGGCCCCGGTTGTCGCATTGGCTCGGACTTAAAAAAACGGCCCCGTCCCCACCATTAAACCGCGACAAGATCCTTTTCGCCATGCCGCGTGCGCCGGCCGGCGCGGCCTCGTGTCGAGGCAACGGACCAGGTGAGTGGCTGCGCCGAGTACAGGTACCCACCTGGCCCGGGTTCCTCCTGGCGGACAGCATGATCAGCATGACGCAACGGCGGCACGCCGGAGTGGCCGGTGTTGTGGTCGTCCCTTACGCGGCGGTCGTAACGGCGATGGGGGTGCTGACCTGGACTGACCCTGATAGTTCGCGCCTGGACTACATCCCGTCCAGGACTGCTGACTTTGCGGCTGTGGCCTTAACCGGGCGTCCCGCTCTTCAGTTTGGCGATCGCCGCTTTGAGATTGGGCAGCGGGCCGATGGGAGTTCGGGCCGCGTCCGCGGCGGGCTGCGGCGTGCCGGTGCTCGCCAGCAGGTCTCGCATCTGCCGTGGTGTGAGCAGCGTGCCCGATTGCTTGGCGATGCCTTGCAGGACCGCTGCCGCACCGGTCACGATCGGGCTGGCGGCCGAGGCGCCGCTGAAGTTGTTCAGGTACATCTTGTTGGGGTCGGTCTCGTACGGGGTCAGGGTCTTCCATCCAGGGGTCCCGAGGCTTGCGACGCAGTCGCCGTAGCCCTGGAGGTCCACCATCGAACCGTAGGTGCCGCTCCACGTCGCACCGATGAGACGGCTGCGTTCCGCTGGACGTCCGGAGCCCATGCAGTTGACGCCGTTCTCGCTCGGGGGCTCTCCAGCCGCGACGACGATCGCTCCTGAATCGGCCCGCTCCATCATCGGCTTCGCGTACGGGTCGGCGGTGTTATCGAGGTTGTTGCCGGCGTTCCCGGCCGGCTCGACCACGATGACACCCCGGCCGGTGGCCTGGAGGATCTGGGAATAGACCGCGCCGTCCGACTCGACCGGATAGTTGCCCTGGGTGTCGTCGTGCGAGTAGACGCCTTCGATCAGCACCACATCGCCAGGCCGGGCGGATTCGAGAGCGGCCGGCAGGCCGCCCGCCGCCCAGAGCGCTAGCCGCAGCGGAGAATGCGGGGCGATCCCGGCCATGCCCGCTCCGTTGTCGTCCTGGGCCCGACGATCCCGACTACCGGCGTGCCGTGCCGCCCCGGCTTGCACGGCCCTCCGGCCAGTGGGGTTATGACCACGGGCGGCCCGGCGGGGGCGGGGCGGCGGTCGGCCAGCTCCTCATGACAGGAGTTCCAGACGTTCATGAGCGTGATTGGTGAGAGGGGGCTGGTCCTGGTGCTGGTGGTGCCGTTGCCGAGCTGCCCGCGGTCGTTGCCGCCCCACGCCTTGAGGACTCTCACCAGGAAGACCGCGACCGTGTGCTGTTGCCCCGTGGCGATCGTCGCGGGCGTGCCCGCTCTTGGGACCTCGACCGGAACGGAGGAGTCGGTGTTACTGCCGGTACCGAGCTGGCCGTAACTGTTGTCACCCCAGGTCCAGAGCTTGCCGTCGCAGACGGCGGCGCTGTGATACGTCCCTGCGGAAACGTCGGTCACACCGCTCGTCAGACCGGATACCGGGACCGGAGTGCTGCGGTCGTCGGTGCCGCCGTCGCCGAGCTGACCGGCCACGCCGAACCCCCATGCCTTGACCGATCCGTCCGAGAGCCGGGCCAGGGAGTGGTAGCCGCCGGAGCTGACCTGGACGGCGTTGCTGATCACGCTGACCGTGACCGGAGCCGTGCTGTCGTTGGTGGAGCCGTTGCCGAGCTGGCCGCTGCCTCCCTCACCCCAGGCCGCGACCGAGCCGGTGTTCAGCACCGCCAGCACGTGGCCGTCCCGACCGGCGCTGATCGAGGTCACCATTCCGTCAGGCAGGTCGCCGACCTTGATCGGAGTGGAGCTGGAGGTCGTCGTGCCGTTGCCCAGCTGGCCCCGGGCGTTGTCACCCCAGGTCCACACGGTGCCATCGTTCTTCAACGCCACCGAGTAGCCGTCACCGGCCGCCACCGCTTTGACATCGGTGAGGCCGTTGACCTGCACCATGGTCGTCCTGGACGTGGTGGTCCCGTCGCCGAGCTGACCCTTGGAGTTGTCGCCCCAGGCGTACACGGTCGACTCCGAGGAGACCATCAGCGTGTGCGAGGCCGACGCCGCAAGGGATCCCGGACTGTTGGCCGGGCTCGGCCCCCTTGAGTCGGCGTCGTCGCCCTCGACGTCGTAGACGGTCACGCCGTCGCCCTTGCCGCCCGGCACCGTGCCGGCATAGTCCGCATCGATGCCGGTTCCGGCGCTGGAGCCCACCGGGTTGCGGTACTTCTGCTGACCCTGCCACGGTTCGGAGGGTGTCCTGGTCAGCGGTCTCGCCCGGGCGAGCTCCACACATGGCAGCGCGTTCAAATCGATGAGCAGCGATTCGATGCCTTTGGGGACCGTGATGACGAACCAGGAGTTCAGGTCGGGTATGCCCCGCCCGAGCCGCTTCTCCGCCAGGAGGCGCTCGGCGGTGACCTGATTCTCCGGCCGGGTGCTCAAGGGCGTGATGTCGGCGCCCGGATATTTGGAAAGCAGCCCCGCGATCGCGGTCGCGTCCGCGTTGACGCGTGCGACCAGGTGTTTACCGCGCACCCGCACCTGTCGTTCCGTGCGGAACTTCACCGATATTTCGGTGGTGGAGAAGCCCTTGGGCAACGGGCCCTGCGTGCCGGGGAGCGCCTTCTCCCGGCTGAAATCGTAAGGTCGCACCGCAGCGATGGACGCGTCCGCCGCGTTCGGCATGGTGGCCATGCCCGGAAGCAACAGTACAACTGCCGCAGCCACCGTCCTCCATCGCATCACGTGCGTGTTCGGTGCTCTCACGTGGGACATGAATCTCCCCAATCGTCGCGATCTTGAGCGACCCGAGCGTATGGAGGCAAAGGGAGAGAAACCACAACGGCGAAGACGAATTACGGAGGCGACGTCCAATCTGATCGCTAACAGGGGGTCAGCGGAGTAGTTCGTCCCTTACTGGTGACGGCCCCTCGTGTGCGGCACGTCGCCTAGCCAGGCCGTGTCCGGCGGATCATGTGATCGCCTTGCGCGGCCCAGCCGTTCCCTCTGCGGCATCCCAACGTGGTGGTCGGCCGTAGGGTGCTGGTTGTGACCGATCACCGCATGCCCGCCGCAGAGGTTTCGGTCTCCGTTGAGCTGGCCCAGCGTCTGCTCGATCAGCAGCACCCCGATCTGGCGGACCTGCCGATCGAGGTGCCGGCCAGCGGCTGGGACAACCTGGTGTGCCGACTTGGCCCGGAGTTCCTCGTCCGGTTGCCGCGACGTGCCATGGCCGCCGAGCTCGTCGCTCATGAGCAGCAGTGGTTGCCGCAGTTGGCCGGCCGCCTGCCGTTGCCTGTGCCCGCGCCGGTGCGTGTCGGACGGCCGACGGCTCAGTACCCGTGGCCTTGGAGCATTGTGCCGTTTCTGTCGAGCCAGATAGCCGCGCGATCAGAGCCCCGGCGGTCTCTGGTCGGCCGCGGCGACACTCGGTGCTTTCCTGGACGGGCTACACACCCCGGCTCCTTCGCAGGCGCCGGTCAATCCCTTCCGCGGGATTCCGCTCGCCGGACGCGCCGAGGGCATCCTGAAGGCACTGGCGCACGTCGCCCAGGCTGACCGCGCCGCCGCGCTAGGGATCTGGAAGACCGCCGTCGCCACGCCCGCTTGGGACGGGCCGCCGGTGTGGCTGCACGGGGAACTGCACCCGGCCACGACGGCCGCATCAGCGCCGTGATCGACTTCGGCGACCTCACTTGCGGAGATCCCGCCACCGACCTTTCGGTGGCCTGGATGCTGTCCACCGCGCAACAGCGCACCGCCCTGCGCCAGGCCTATGGCCGCGCGGAGGACGCAACCTGGGAGCGGGGCCGCGGGTGGCGCCCGCCCTGTCCCTGGTCCTCCTGACGCGCTCAGCGGATAACCCGCTGATGCGCGGCATCGGCGAGCGCACGTTCCGCACGGTGCTGGAACAGCGCTCGACCGGGTGGAGGCGAGCTGGTCAGGGCTTGACCCAGCCTCGCCTCCACCTCCGTCGGCTCCCACCACCCTTCCGTCGCGTCACGCCGGCGCGCTCACCCAACCGCGTTGGACAGGACTTTGGACGTCCCGTGCAGGCGACTTCGGAGATCGGCACCGGGGCATGACGGTTCCCCGACTGCGCAGGTTGAACACAGCCGCGATCTCGTTGTTGTCCCGGAAGGGTTCGGGGTTTCCAGGGAGAATTGGAGGTACATGGGGGTGACCCGGGGAGGTTCAAGCAACTCATGACCGACGTCACCGAAAGAATCTTCGACCGCCTCCCCGACGAAACCTGGGTCTACCCAGGCCACGGCAAGGACACCACCCTCGGCAAGGAGCGCCCCAGCATCCCCGCCTGATGGGAAAGAGGCTGGTAACCCCCAGCTCCAACACCTCTCGGCCGCGTGGAACAACAGACATCTTGGCAGGTTCACCCCTCCCCATTGCCGAGTACTCGTAGGGGGCACAGCAATCGGCCCTGCGTCGGTACGCGCTCATCAAGGCCCGAACCTTGACGTAGTAAGGTCGCAGCCTGCGCGGGCCTGGCAGTTGGAACCAGACATGAGCGGACAAGCTCGCCGCGTCGCTGTCCACACGGCGCAGGCAGCCGAACACCCCGACCAGGCGGTCCGTGTGGGCCTGGGGCTGAGCTCCAGGCCGTACTGAGCGGAGTAGCCGTAGTCGCGCAGGCTCCAGTAGGGCGGGCTGACGGCGATGCAGTCGACCGAGTCGGCCAGCGGTTCGCCGGTGCCTCACTCGCGTCGCCGGCCAGCAGGCGGCAGTCGGCAGTCGGAACTGGCGTAGACCTACGTCCGCATAGTCGCTTCCCTCCTGCTGGCGGTCGCGCGCTTGGTCCGCAACCACCGGCTCCCGCTCCGCAGAGCCACCCAACGACGCCCCAACAGCACGGCGACGCATGCGCCGTCGGCGGGATGTCTGCGCTGGGCGTGACGGTGAGGTCAAGGGTCATCGCGGTGTTGGGGTGCTGTTGGGTCGGTCTGGCTTCATCGGGGCATGCGTGGTTTCGAGGACGAACGGGTCTTGGGCCGGCACCGGGCTGGTGCGGTGGCTGGGTTCGGGGCGCTGGATCTGATCGCGGCGGCGTTTGCGGTGGTGGTGGGTTCGGAGCAGGCGCCGGTGCTGCCGGGTGTGGCTGAGTCGGCGTTGCCGGTGCCGTCGCTGTCGTTGGATCAGGTGCGGCGGGAGTTGCTGGATCCGGTGGTGGGGTGCTTGGTGCGCGAGCGGATCTGGCGCGAGCTGGCGCTGCAGGTTCGGTCGGGTGACCCGGTGTGGCTGGTGGGGGCGTTGGGGGTGGCCGAGCCGCGGTTGCGGCGGATCGTCGCGCGCCTGGTCGATGGCCTGGAGGCTGTCGGGGATCTGCGGGGTCAGGTGGAGTCGGCGGTCGTGACGGGGTTGGTCACCGGGTTGCGGCTGGCGGATCTGGAACGGCGGCATGTGGAGGCGCGGCTGTTGTGGTCGGCGCACCGGGCTGGGGCGTGGCGGTTGTGCACGGCGCTCGGTGACCGCGAGTCAGGCGCTGCTGAGGTGATGGCGCGGGTGTTTCGGCGGCTGGTGCCCGAAGAGGCCTCGGTGGCGCCGTTGCTGGAATGAGCAGGGCTTTTCCAGGGCTAGGCCGCGGGGTCGTCGGCGCCATCGCGTCCGGGTCTTCTTCGCCCGCCCACCACCGAAGGAGGCCCGGGGCCCCGCGGCCCGCTGGAAGGCAGCGCATGTCGGCCCGGAAGGAGACGTGGCCATGCGGATGCTCAAGGCGCTGGTGCGGCTGGTGGTGCTGGTCGCGGCGGCCGGCCTGGTGGCGGCGGGGACGGGCGCTGCGGCATGGGCGGCGCCGCTGGGCGCTCCGGCCGATCTGAACACGGTGCTGAACAACCTCACCAAGCTGATCGTGAGTTTGCTGAGTGCGCTGGCGACGTTGTTCCTGACGATCGCCGGGGTGCTGTACCTGACCGCCGGCGGCAATCCCGAGCAGGTGTCCAAGGCCAAGAACGCGCTGAAGAACGCGGCGATCGGCTATGCGATCGCGGTGCTGGCGCCGCTGCTGCTGGTGCTGTTGCAGAAGGTCGTGGGGCAATGACCTCTTATCGGGACGGGTCTCGCGCGGTCAGCGGCCTGGTCGCCATCGTGCTGGTGGCGGGCGTGATCGTCCTCGGTGCCGCGGCTCCTGCGGAGGCCGTGGCGCCCTCACCGCAGCCGTCCCCTGCCGTAGCGCCGACCACCTCGTCGGCTCCCTCGCCGTCGGCGTCGCCGCCTGGGCCGGGGTCGCGGTGGAGGTTTCCGCCGTCGTGGCCGGGCCTGCCGCACCTGCCCGCCCCCAAGATCACGTTGTCGCCGCCCGCGGTGCCGCCGGTGCCCGGCGGGAGTGGTGGCAACGGTGGGGGTTCGGGCGGTGGGAGCGATTTGGTGGGTGGGTTGGTGCGGCCGTTCGTGGACGGGGTGGTGCGCTCGACCGCCGGGGAGCTGGCGGCGGTGCTGGTGCAGACGCCGCTGACCACGCCGGATCTGGCGGCCCAACCGCGGGTGCGGGACTTGTGGACGGCGTCGCTGACGGTCGCGATCGCCTGCTACGTGCTGTTCATCGTGGCCGGCGGGGTGCTGGTGATGGCGCACGAGTCGGTGCAGACCCGGTACGCGCTGCGGGAGATCGCGCCGCGGCTGGTGATCGGGATGGTCGCGGCCGCCTCCAGCCTGTCGGTGGTGGACTGGGCGATCCGGGTGTGCAACGCGGTCTCGGTGGCGCTGCTGGGCCGCGGGATCGATCTGGGCCGGGCGCTGCGGTCGCTGCTGATGACGATGACCACGCCGGTGCTGGGCGGCGGGTGGCTGGTGCTGCTGTTGGAGCTGGCCGGGCTGGTGCTGCTGATCGCGTTGATGGTCGCGCTGGTGGTGCGGGTGGTGGTCACGCTGCTGCTGGTGGTGGCGGCGCCGCTGGCGTTGGCCTGCCACGCGTTGCCGGTGACCGATGCGGTGGCGCGGGCGTGGTGGCGGTTGTTGGCGGCGGTGCTGGCGGTGGAGGTCGTCGAGTCCCTGTCGCTGATCATCGCGGTGCGGGTGCTGAGCAACTCCGACGGCCGCCAGGCCAGCGGGCTGCTGCCGGGCGGGCAGGTGGTGAACCTGATCGTCACCGTGTGCCTGATCTATGTGATGGTCAAGGTGCCGGTGTGGGCGTTCCGGATGGCGCTGCAGCGCACCGGGCACCGGTCGCCGCTGCTGGTGCGGATGGCGGTGTGGCTGGCGGCGGGCCGGTTGCTGCGCGGCGCCGAACGCAGCCTGGGCCGGTTCTGGGGCGGCTGGGGTTCCGGACCTGCCCCAGGAGCGGGATCTGGCGGGGGTCCGCGGGGCGGCGGCGGGCCGTCCGGCGGATGGTGGGGGCGATGGCGCGGCCGGGCCGCGGGCGCGGGTGCTGCGGCGGCTGGGGCGGTGTCCGGCGGCGCCGGGGCTGCTGGGGCAGCGGGACGGGCCGCGGGCGCCGGTGCGGGGCGGCGGGTGGTGCGTCCCCGGCATTCCGCGCCGCGTCCGCAGGCACCGGCGCGCGGCGGGTATCGCGCCGGATGGGCGGCGCGCCCGACCTCTCCCCCGGTGCCGCCCTCCCCCAGCGCCGGGGATGGGCCTCGGCCGGGCGGGGTGGCGCCGCAGCCGCGCTGGGCGCGGCCCGAGGGGCGGTGGCTGCCGCCGGATCTGCAGTGGTACCGGCGGGTGCAGCCGCGGCCGGGGTCGGGCCCGGAATCGAATCGTCAGCAGCGGCGGTGGGGGCCGCCGGACGCGCCGGTGCAGCAGTGGCCGGCGCCCTATGCCGGGCCGTGGCAGCAGCCGCCGCACCGGCCGCGGCCGGTGCCGCGCGGCCGCTGGCCGCAGCCGCGACCGCCGCAGGGCCCGGGGTGGAGGTCACCGTGATGAGCGCTCCGCCCAGTGTGCGGCTGCCCGCCGATATCGAACGCGAGGACCACCTCATCGGGTCGTGGTCGGCCCGGCAGGTGGCGATCCTGGCCAGCACCGGCACGCTGTGCTGGCTGATGTACCTGCTGGTCGGACAGCTGCTGCCGTGGCCGGTGACGGTCGCGGCGCTGATCGTGGTGGCGGCCGGCGGGGCGGTGCTGGCGCTGGGGCAGTGGGAGGGGCTGAGCGCCGACCGGTACCTGCTGGCGGCCTGGCGCTTCGCCCGCAGCCCGCACCGGCAGGTGCTGGCCCCCGAGGGCCTGGTCGACACCTCCGCCTGGTTCCCCGACGCGGGCCGGGTGGCGGCGGTGCGGCTGCCGGTCACCGCAATGGGCGCCGACGGGGTGCTGGAGTTGTCCTCGGGGGCGGTGGCGGTGGTGGCCGAGGCGTCCACCGTCGGGTTCGCCTTCCGCACCCCCGCCGAGCAGCGGGCGCTGGTGGCGGCGTTCGCGCGCTGGCTCAACTCCCTCACCGCGCCGGTGCAGATCGTGGTGCGCGCCCAGTGGGTGGACCTGGCGCCGCTGGCGGCCGCGCTGGAGGACAACGCCCCCGCGCTGGCGCATCCGGCGCTGGAGCAGGCCGCGCGGCAGCACGCCCGGTTCCTGCTGGAACTGGAGGCGGGCAGTGTGCTGCTGCGCCGCCAGGTGCTGCTGGTGTTCACCGAACCGGCCGCCGGGCGCGGGCAGGCCGCCGAACGGGCCGTGCAGCGGGTGGAGGCGGCGGCGCGGACGCTGGCCGCCGCCGAGATCACCGTGCGGCGGCTGGACGGCGGGGAGCTGGCGCCGCTGCTGGCCACCGCGGTCGATCCGCTCGACCCACTGCCCGCCACCAGCGGATGGGCCGCACCCGACCAAGTGACCCAAGGAGCGCGGTGATGAACCGCTGGATCAAGATCGCCTCCGGGCCCGCGGTCGACCGGCGGCCGGGGGCACCAGTCGGACCGTCCGGGATGCAGGTGATGGCGCGGCGGCTGGAGCTGCCGGGCGGGGTGTGCGCGAGCTTCGCGGTCGCCGGATACCCGGCGGAGGTCGCGGCAGGGTGGCTGGAGCCGCTGCTGTCCTACCCCGGGCAACTCGAGATCGCGCTGCACCTGGAGCCGGTGCCCGCCGCGGTGGCCGCCGCGCGACTGCGGCGCCAGCGGGGCCGGTTGGAGTCCGAACGCCGCGCCGCCGCAGACCACGGCCGCCTCCAGGACCCCGGCGTGGAGGCCGCGGTCGAGGACGCGACCGAGCTGGCGGCACGCCTGGCCCGCGCCGAGGGCCGCCTGTTCCGGATCGGGCTGTATCTGACCGTGCACGCCGCCGACCCCGACGAGCTGGAGGCCGAGACGGCGCGGGTGCGGGCGCTGGCCGCCTCGCTGCTGCTGGACGCCCAGCCGGTCACCTTCCGGCAATGGCAAGGCTGGGTCAGCTGCCTGCCCTTGGGCACCGACCTACTGCGCATGCGGCGGATCTTCGACACCGACGCGGCCGCCGCGTGCTTCCCCTTCGGATCCGCCGACCTGACCGGAACGCGCGGGCCGACCAGCGTCCTGTACGGCATCAACCTGGCCTCGTCCTCGCCGGTGGTCTGGGACCGGTTCGCCCAGGAGAACTACAACAGCGTGCTGCTGGCCCGCTCGGGCGCCGGCAAGTCCTACCTGGCCAAACTCGAAACCCAGCGGTACCTGCTGGCCGGGGTCGAGGCCGCCGTCATCGACCCCGAGGACGAGTACGCGCACCTGGCCGAGGAGCTGGGCGGGGCGTATGTGCATCTGGGCGCTCCGCAGGTGCGGCTCAACCCCTTCGACCTTCCCTCCGCCGCGCACCCCGACGCCCTGACCCGCCGCGCGCTGTTCCTGCACACCCTGGCGGGGGTGCTGGTCGGCGACCAGGTGCCGGCACGAGCGCGGGCAGCACTCGACACCGCGATCATGGCCGCCTACCAGCAGGCCGGGATCACCACCGATCCGCGCACCTGGCGACGTCCAGCGCCGCTGCTGGCCGACCTGGTGGAGGTGCTGGCGGCCGATCCCGACGGTGCAGAGCTGGCCGCGCACCTGGTGCCGTTCGTGCGCGGCACGCACCGGGCCCTGTTCGACGGGCCGACCACCACCCGCCCCGACGCGCACCTGATCGTGTTCTCGCTGCGGGACCTGCCCGAGGAGCTGCAACCGGTCGGGCACCTGCTCGCATTGGACTGGGTGTGGCGGCGCGTCACCAACCCCACCGACCTGCGTCCACGGCTGGTAGTGGTGGACGAGGCGTGGCTGCTGATGCAAAGCGTGCACGGCGCCCGGTTCCTGCACCGCCTCGCCAAGGCGGCCCGCAAGTACTGGGTCGGGCTGACCTGCATCACCCAGGACGTCGACGACCTGCTGGGCAGCGACCTGGGCCGGTCGGTCATCGCCAACGCCGCCACCCAGATCCTGCTGCGGCAGGCGCCGCAAGTGATCGACCGGGTCGCTGAGGTGTTCCACCTGTCGGCCGGCGAGGCGGCGTTCCTGGCCGCCGCCGAGACCGGCGAGGGGCTGCTGGCGGCCGGACGCCAGCGCGTCCCGTTCAAGGCGATCGCGTCCGACCGCGACCACCAAATGGTTACCAGCGACCCGGCCGAACGCTCCGCCGCCCAGTCCCTGCGTGTGCTGCGAGGCGGCTCATGACCGGGACCACGCTCGTCTGGGTGCCGGCGGCGCTGCTGGTGTGCAGCGGGCTGCTCGGGCTAGCCGCCCGCCGTCTGCGCGCCGCACGCCGCTGCGGCCCCGCGCCGGGCGGGGTGCGGGTGGAGATCTTGCCGCCGCCTGATTCGCCGCTGTCAGGGGCGGTGACGTTGTGGACGCACCTGGCGGGTTTCGCCCTGCCGCGCGGCGCGTGTCTGGCGTTCGAATACCAGTGGGACGCCGACGGTGTCCAGATCGGGCTGTGGCTGCCATCCGAAGTCGCTGCGGACGCGGTCGCCCAAGCCGTCGAGGCCGCCTGGCCGGGAGCGCACACGCGCGTCCGCGACTGCGGCGCGGTGCTCCCGCCGTCGACCATCCTCGCGGGTGGCTGCCTACGGCTGGCGCGTCCGGACGCACTGCCGCTGCGCAGCGACTTTACGGCCGACCCGCTGCGCGCACTGCTGACGGCCGCCGCAGCGCGTCAACCCAGCGAGGTGGCCCTGGTGCAGGTGCTGGTGCGTCCGGCCTCGTGGTGGCGGGCCGCCCGCTCCGGCGGCGGCCTGCCGACCGGGCGGGGCCGACGCGTGCGTCCGGTGGACGTGCTCGCGCCCCGGATGACGGAGGGCGCGGCCGGGGCGGGCCGCACCGCGCAGGCCAAGGCGGCGCTGGACAAGGCCGCCCATCCCCGGTTCGAAGCGACGCTGTACTACGCCGCCGGCCAGGTCGGGGACACCGCCACCCCCTCACCGCTGGCGGCGCGCGCCGAGGCGATCGCCGCGAGCTTCGCCTTGTTCACCAGCCGCCACAACCGTCTCCGCCCCCGTCCCTGCCGCGACTTGGCCACCCGGATGAGCGCCCGCCGGTTGCGGCACGGGGCGCTGCTGTCGGTGCCGGAACTGGCGGCATTGGCACACCTGCCGGTGGACCAGGCCGTGCCCGGACTGGTGCGAGCCGGAGCACGGGCGATCCCGCCCCCGCCGATCATCCCGGTCCTGGACGCCCGTCCCGCCGTGAAGATCCTCGGCGACGCCGACGCCGGCACGCCCCGCACGGTTGCGCTGCCGGTCGCCGGGGCCCGGCATCACGTGCACGTGTCCGGCGCGACCGGCTCGGGCAAGACCACCCTGCTCACCCAGTGGATCCTGGACGATGCCGCCGCCGGACGCGGCGCGGTCGTGCTGGACTGCAAAGGCGACCAGACCATCGACCTGCTCGACCGGCTCCCCCTAGAGATCGCCGACCGCGCCATCCTCATCGACCCGGCCCAGCCCGGTCCGCCGCCCGGAGTGAACGTGCTGGCCGGCCCCGACCCGCACCTGACCGTCGACAGCGTGGTCGCCACCTTCCGGCAGATGTACGCCGACTCCTGGGGCCCGCGCACCGACGACATCCTCCGCGCCGCCTGCCTGTCGCTGACCACGCTGCCCGGCGCGTCGCTGGCCGACGTGTCGCGGCTGCTCACCGACCCTGGCTACCGCGCCGACGTGCGGGCCCGGCTGGACGACCCGGTCCTGGCCGAGTTCTGGGCTTGGTATGACCACCTGTCGCACCCCGGCCGGGCCACTGCGATCGCCCCAGTGCAGAACAAACTCCGGGCGCTGCTGCTGCGCCCCTTCGTCCGCGCGGTCATCGCCCGACCGCACACCGCCATCGACCTGGCCGCCGTGCTGGACGGCGGGCTGCTGCTGATCCGCATCCCCAAAGGCGAACTCGGCAGCGACACCGTCCGCCTGCTCGGCTCGTTCCTGCTGGCGGCGGTGTGGGAGTACGCCACCCACCGCGTCCAGCTCGGCGAACACCTGCGCCGCGACGCCACCGTCTACATCGACGAGGCCTTCAACTACCTCGGCCTGATCCGCAGCCTGGAAGACCTGCTCGCCGAAGCCCGCGCCTTCCACCTCGGCCTGGTCCTGGCGCACCAGGACATGGCGCAGATCCCCAAGAACCTGCGCGAAGAGGTCTCCACCAACGCCCGCAACAAGATCTTCTTCGCCGTCTCCCCCGAAGACGCCGAACTCCACCAGCGCCACGTCCACCCCCAGCTCACCCGCCACGACCTGGCCCACCTGGACGCCTTCCAAGCCGCCGCCCGCCTCATCGTCGACAACGCCGTCACCCCCGCCTTCACCTTCCGCACCCGGCCGCTACCGCCGCCCATCCCCGGCCGCGCCGACCAACTACGCCAAATGTTCGCCGCCCGCACCGCCGCGCTCCCGCCCCCACCCGAGACGCCGGCGCCGCTGCCGGCACCACCCGGCGCCGCCGCCGGCTACCTGCCGCCGGTCTTCCGCAAGGAGTGATCGCCATGCACACCGCGCGCCAGCTCGCCAACCATGTCGGACGCGGCCTGGCCCGCCCGCATCCGCGCCCCCGCGTATCGTTCCCGCTGCTCAAACGCCTCCACCAGACGCTGACGGCGCGCGACTGGTGGATCCTGGCCGCCCTCGCCGAACACCGCGTCCTCACCACCGGGCAGCTGAGGCGGCTCGCCTTCGACACCGACTCCGGCGCCCGCCACCGGCTGCACACCCTGTTCGAGCTGCGCGCCGTGGACCGGTTCCGCCCCCTCACCCTGGTCGGGTCGGCGCCGCACCACTATGTGCTGGACAAAGCCGGGGCGCTGCTTTTGGCCGAACGCCGCGAGGTCACCCTCACCGAGCTCCCGTACCGGCCCGACGACGCGCTCCAGCTGGCGTTCTCCCGCGCACTGCCGCACACCGTCGCCGTCAACGACTTCTTCACCCGCCTGGCGGCTGCCGCACGCGGCGACCCCGACCGGGAGCTGACGCTGTGGTGGCCCGAACGCCGCTGCGGCCAGGCCTGGGGCGACCTGATCCGCCCCGACGGCTACGGGATCTGGCGCGACCACGACCGCACGACCGGCTTCTTCGCCGAAATCGACCTAGGCACCGAACCCCTCGACACCCTCACCCACAAAGTCGACCGGTACGTCCAACTCGCCCACGACACCGGCAGCCCGCTGCCGGTGCTGTTCCAACTCCCCGGCCCGCACCGCGAATACGGCCTGCACCAAGCCCTCGGCACCCCGCCGATCCCCGTCGCCACCACCCTGGCGGCCCTCACCGCAGACCCCGCCGGGCCGGTGTGGCTGCCGGTCGGCGCCGACGGCGAGCGCCAGTCCCTCATCAGCCTCACCACGCCGACCGGGGGTCCGTCATGACCGTGGTGATCCGACGCAGCCACCTTGTGGCCGGCCTGTTGCTGGGCACCGCCCTGGCCCTGGTCGCCTACACCACCCTCACCTCGGGCAGCCGCACCACTCCACCGGGCCGTCCCGTGGACGCCGCACCAAACATCACCGCGCTGCTGCCGATCCCACCCGGCCAACTGGCCGCAGTGGCCGACCTGGCCCGCCGGTTCGTGACCGCCTACGGCAGCTACCGCTACGACCAGACCCCCGACGCCTACCTGACGCCGCTGCGCCCCCTCACCGACGACACCCTCTACCAGCAACTGGCCCGCACCGCCGCCGACCCCGCCGTGCTGGCCGACCGCCACGCCCACCACATGTCAGCCACCGCCGACGCCCAGGTCACCGCTGTCCAGGACCTGCAATCCCGCGCGGTCATCCTGGCGGTCACCGGCCGCCAACACCTGCTGCGCGACGGCACCGCCAGCACCGACACCCAGGCCTTCACCGTCACCGCCACCCGCACAAACGACCCGGGTGAGGCGGACGGTTCGGCGCGCGACTGGCGGATCAGCGCGCTCACTCCGGTCGCCGACGGACAGCCCGGCGACCAGCCATGACCATGGTGCGGCTGGCCGCCGCCGCCTCCATCACCTTGGTCGCTGCGCTGACCGCGCCCGTCGTGGTGCTCACCGCCCAAGCCCAGCACACCTGCCCCGCCACCCAGCCGCGCCCACCAGCAGCCACCCGCGACATCCCACCCCGCTACCTGGCGCTCTACCAGGCCGCCGGACACGCCTACGGCCTTCCCTGGAGCGTGCTGGCGGCGATCGGGGCGGTCGAGTCCGACCACGGACGCGGCCCCGACCCCGGCATCCATGCGGGCGCCAACCAGGCCGGCGCGATGGGACCGATGCAGCTGGTCGCCGACAACTGGCGGCACTTCGCCGTCGACGGCGACCACGACGGCCGCACCGACATCTACAACCCGGCCGACGCCATCTTCACCGCCGCCCACTACCTGCGCCACTCCGGCGCGCCCGCCCGCATGCAGGCCGCGCTGTTCGAATACAACCACTCGCTGGCCTATGTCCACCTGGTCCTGGACCGCGCTGCCCGCTACGCCCGCACCCCCGCCACCGCCACGGCCAGCTGGCTGTCCCGCTGCCTGCACGGCGCCGCCGCCCCCGCCGCCGTGGCGGGACTGGGACGGCGGGCCGCCCGCGTGCTGGCTTTTG
Source organism: Actinomadura rupiterrae (assembly GCF_024172125.1). Lineage (GTDB taxonomy): Bacteria > Actinomycetota > Actinomycetes > Streptosporangiales > Streptosporangiaceae > Spirillospora > Spirillospora rupiterrae. The sequence continues at coordinate 24,464 of NZ_JAMZEA010000010.1, read as the reverse complement.
CCCGCGCCCAACTCGGCAAACCGTACGTCTACGGCGCGCTCGGCCCCGCCGCCTTCGACTGCTCAGGGCTGGTAGTGCGCGCCTACCAGGCCGCCGGACTCACCCTGCCGCGCACCACCTACGACCAATGGCGCACCCTGCCGCACCTGCGACCCGGCACCGAACAACCCGGCGACCTGGTCTTCATGCGCATGGAGCCCGGCGGCCCCGGCCACGTCGGGATCGTCCTCGGCGACGGCCGCATGATCGCCGCCCCGCACACCGGCACCGTCGTCCAGATCCAGACCTACCGCCACCGCCCAGACCTGGTCGGCTTCGCCCGACCCCGCTGACACCCAGAAGAGAGGGGATCCTCATGCGCCACCTGCTGCTCGCGACCGCCTGCGCCACCGCGGCCACCGGAACCGCCATCGGCTTCCTCCTCGGCCCGCTCCCCGGCAACGCCACCGCCTCCCACCCGGCACCGACCACCCCGGCCACGACTTCGGACGTGACGCTGCACCTGGCGCTGAACATGCCCGCCGGCGACCGCCCCCGCGCCGCCGCACTCGGCTACACCCTGTTCGACACCACCCCCGACACCAACGACCTGAACCAGCTACCGCCCGGCAGCCGCGCCCTGCTGTGGGTCGGCAACACCACCTGCGCCCCCTTCACCACCACCGAGTCCGCCTTCACCCGGCTGGTCCACCGCTACGCCCACGACCCACGCGTCTACGGCTGGTACCTGTCCGACGAACCCAACCCCCAGCAATGCCCGGGCATCGTCGCCCACCTGCGCGCCCGCGCCGACACCATCCACCGCTACGCGCCCGGCCAGAAAGCCTTCGCCTCCCTCACCGACTACCCGATGGCCCCGCTGCGCCCCGCGGCCAGCCACCTGGACCTGATCGGCCTGGACCCCTACCCCTGCCGCACCGACAGCTCCACCTGCCACCTGCAAGCCATCGACACGATGGTCACCCAAGCCGACCGCGCCGGATTCCCCCGCTCGATGATCGTCCCAGTGATCCAGACCTTCGGCCAGGCCTGCGCCACCGGCGAGAAAACCTGGCGGCTACCCAACGCCGGGCAACTGCTGGCGATCCTCAACCGCTGGGACGCCCTGATCCCCCACCCCGCCGTCGACATCAGCTACTCCTGGGGCCACCAACCCGCCTGGGCCTGCCCCACCCTCACCGACGCACCCGCGCTGCAAGCCACCATCAAGCAGCACAACCGGCCACAACCTAGCTCCCCGAGGACCACACCCACACCAACCACGAGCACCCCGCCAGCACCCAACGCGTGGGGTCCGCCCGCGTTGACCGACAACTTCACCGGCACCCACCTTGACCCCGCCAAGTGGATCGTCTACGACTCCCCCCACCGACAGGGTGAACCCCCGCACCGCCCAAGCCACCACCGTCTCCGGCGGCGCCCTGCACCTCACCGGTGCTCTCTACGGCGGCAAGGACCTGTCCGGCGGCATCGCCTCCACCCTGCTGCAACGCTACGGACGCTGGGAAGTCCGCCTGCGCGCCGACCCCGGCCGCGGCTACTCCCCCGTCGCCCTGCTGTGGCCCGCCCACTTCGGCCACCCCGAGAAAGCCGAAATCGACTTCACCGAAATCCCCGACCCCACCCGCCACACCGCCGACATCCACATCCACCACGGCCCCACCGACCAGCAGGCCACCCACCAGCTCCACGCCGACTTCACCCACTGGCACACCATCGCCGTCGACTGGCTCCCCGACCACCTCACCTTCTGGCCCGACGGCCACCCCACCTGGACCTACACCGGCCCCCTCCTCCCCCAACACACCACCATGGGCCTCACCCTCCAAAACGACCAAACCTGCGACCGCGGCCCCACCGCCTGCCGCGACCACACCACCCCCGCCAAAGTCACCATGGACATCGACTGGATCCGCATCTACCCCGCCCCTCCCACCAGCACCAACGCCCCGTTGTCAACCCCCTCAGCAACACCCGCCAGCCCAACACCCACACCTTCACGCCCCACGACCTGCCCAGCCCCACCGCCCCGGCAATAGCTGGGCGGCGCGTTGGCAGTGGCTTGGCGGACACGCCAACCCCGCCACTCATAATGAGTGCCTGGTGAAGGCGCGGTCGATGTTCTGGTCGCCGAGCCGCCGCCCGGCGCGCAGGTCGTACTCGGTGCCCTCGACCGCCGTCGGCGGGCCCGGCGGGATAATCCGGGGGTTCACCGGCCGGTACTGCGCGCCGGGGATCTGCACGATGCAGCCGTCGATCGGCTCGCCGACCGACAGGTACGAGTGCGCGCCGTGCCTGTACGGCGCGGCGACCCGGCCTGGGTTGGCGTCCTCCCCCAAGACCCGCGAGAGTCCATGGCCGCCAAGGCAAGTTCATGCGCAACCGCACCCCGGCCGCCTGACCGGGCTTCACTTTCACCACGGTCAAATCTGGGTCAAGATAAGAAAGCGAAGGAGATCTGGAACCAGCCTCTGAAGGCGGCTTGCCCGAAGCAGAGTCGTGGCAGAAGGAGCATTTCAGCAACGCCTACATGCTCGCGATCGCAACGAGGGGCGGCTGCACTATAGGCACTTGGAACCAGGACAAGGACGGCGTGGATGTCACGCTTCGCCGACGGGGCCTCATGGTCGACTTCCAGCTGAAGTGCACTCACAACCCTCGCGGCGCGGGCGGTGACTTGGTCTACGACCTCGATGTCGCAACCTACAACAAGCTACGCGACCCAGAACGCAGCGCCCCGGGATACATGGCCCTGGTCATCGTTCCCGCCATCCTGGATGACTGGATCCTTCACGAACCCACCCGTCTCCTGATGGCATGTCACGGCTACTGGGCAAAGCTCCAAGACCAACTTCCGCCCCGTGGCAACGCAACCACCGCCGTCCGCCTCCCTCGCACCCAAGCGTTGACATGCGAGTCCCTCGAACTTATGTTCCAAGTAGCTCTGCGGCGGATAAAGACAGGGCATGACGAGGGCGAGGCGGCATGACGCCTGACCTGCAGCAGAACGTCGACCCCAGCGAAATCAAGGCCTACCTCCGGCTAGAGGGATGGAGTCCTTCAGAGGCGGGCCCGCTGGCGGAACTGTGGAGTCGGCGCGACCTCCCCACGGAGGGTCTGCTAGTCCCCCTCATCAAGACGGCAAGTGACTATGAGAAACGCGTCTGGTTGTTGGTGCAGGATCTCGCACGAGTGGAGCAGCGAGAGAGTCATCAGATCCAGCGGGACATCGCGCTGGTCTTCCACGACGTCACCCGCGTGCGGGCAGCTCATCCAGAGTTGATCGACGACTCAATCCCATTTGATGCCGGCGTTCGCCTTTTTTATACGGCAAGACAACTTGTCCAAGCCTCCGCGGCGGCAACAATTCGCCGCCAAGGGAGTTTCGGCAACTCGATGCCCCTACGAGCACGAGAGCACCTCCGCAGCGTGCGGTTGGGCCAGACACAACGCGGCTCCTACATCCTTCCGATCATCAGTCGCGCCCGCCCAGCCCCTCCGGTGAGTTCCGATCCACAGATCGGGCTGGACATCGCCGTCGAGGATGCTCTATTCGATCGCCGCGTGACCAGCACGATGTCCGATGCGCTCAACACCCTGCACGAGATCACCGTTCAATCCGATCGCCGTCCCAGTTCGCGCGAGGTCGCAGATGCCGTACGGGAGGGAGTCTCGCGCGAACTTTGTCGGGCCGTCGATGCGGCGCTCAAACAGGAGAGCGTCGCGGAACTGGACGTGACGTTCTCATGGTCCCGCGCCACTCAAGCGCCGCATGGAGTGCCCGACTCGGTGACGTTTCCCCAAGAGGCCCAGGAAAACGTCGAGTACGTGGCCGAACAGTTGAAGCGCGTCCGAACCCCGCGTGAGCATGTCCTGTTCGGACGCATCACCTACCTGCACCATGAGGCCGACGAGGAAGCTTCGGGAGGCGAGGTGGGCATGGAGACGATCGTCGACCACCGACGCAAGACGATCTGGTTCGGCTTGGACGAGGAAACCTACCAAGAAGCGGTCCGGCATCACGGCGATAGGCGGCGCGTCATGGTGACGGGGATCCTCGATGCTGCCCCTGGTCGACGCGCGACCATGAGCGTGACAGCCTTCGGACCAGACCTGTCGTTGGACAGCGCCAGGTGACGCTCCTACCTGCCCGAAGTCGATTGGGTGAAGCTCCGGATCAGTGGTGCTATACGAAGGCACGCATGGCGGGTGGTTCACAGAATGGAGGCCGGTCATGCCAGATGCGCAGTTCCTGACCAGTGAACCTTTTCCAGCAGCCTCTTCAAGGCTGCTGATCACAGCATGATCGCGGGCGGCGTGGCTGGCCGTGGACGTGAAGAAACCCCTGGTAGGAGAGGGGTCTCTGACCTCCGCCCCCCACAACCAGAGGTTTCACGTGCTTTTCTATCGTGCTTCGCTGCCGTTGTCGCGTTCGACTCTGAACTACCTGACCGGTCTCGTCCGGCGGGAGCGGACGAAGCTGAAGAGCAAGGGCCGGGCTTTGAACGCGGGGCAGCAGGCGCTGATGACGCTCGCATACTTGAAGAAGGGCGATACGTTCGCGCAGCTCGCGGCAGGTTTCGGGGTCGGGACGACGACCGCGTGGAGGTATGTGAACGAGGTCGTGGCTTGGCTGTCGGCCCGCTCACCCAAGCTCGGCACCACACTCGCCAGGGCGAAGAAAGACGGGCTGGGACATCTGATCCTGGACGGCACTCTCATCGCGACCGACCGCCTCCGCGCCGACCGGCTCTTCTACTCGGGCAAGCATCACAAGCACGGCGTGAACCTGCAGGTAATTGCCGGCCCGTACGGGCAGATCGTGTGGGTGTCGGGTGCGGTACCCGGCTCGATCCACGACCTGAAAGCGGCCCGGAACTGGGGAATCATCCGCGCCCTGGCAGCGTGCGGGCTGCCGGTCCTGGCCGACAAGGGCTACGTCGGCGCCGGTCCCGCGATCATCGTTCCTTACAAGGGCAGGAACAAGCCCGCCTCCCAGAAACAAGCCAACCGGGCCCACGCCAAGCTCCGCGGACCAGGTGAACGCGGAAACGCCCAGCTCAAGTCATGGAAGATCCTCACCAAGCTCCGCTGCTGCCCCTACCGCGCCGGCCACCTCGCCAAGGCCATCAGCGTCCTACAAAACCGCGAGGCCGCCCTCGCCCCGTGATGGAAAAGGCTCAGTGCTCGAAGTGGCGCCGCAGCCGGAGATGCCCGCCTCCTCATCAACGCCCTCGCACAGACCACGATGCGCGACTACGTCACCATCCGCTGGACGAAGAGCTCATGGCGCATCAACGTGCCGCTGCTCGACGACGACACACACGGCACCGGCCTCGCCGAAGCCGCACAGATCCACCTCCCGCGCCTCCAACTGCCTCAACTCAACGACACCCTCGCCCAGCTCCCAGCACTGCACCTAACCCCCTGATCAGCACGCCGTCCAGGCAGTCAGGCTCGCTGCGGCGAGTGTTGGGTTGTGTGCCCTGATTGTGGGACCAGTGAGGTTGCGAGTTCCTCGGCGGTCGGCCGGTCGGCGGGGTCGGCGGCCAGGCAGGCGGCGATGATCTCCTGGAAAGCCGGGAACGGCCAAGGCCGGGTCGTGGCCGGGGCGCGGCGCAGTGCGGCGATGTCGGCCAGTTGCCCCGGGCGGCCAGCGGCGGGGGCAGCGTAGGTGATCGGCGGGGTCCGGGTCCAGGACCACCACAAGCAGGCACCCAGGGACCAGATGTCGGCCTGCGGCGTGGCGGTGATGTGCTCCTTCGACGCCAGGATCGCTGCCGCGATCTCCGGGGCGGTGGTGTGGGCCAGGCCGCCACGGTGCAGGTAAGACGGGACGGTCACCGTCGGGTGCTGCGCACACGCGAGGTCGATCAGGTGTGTGCGGTCGCGTTCGAACAGGACGTGATCGGGTTGGAGGTCACCGTGTGCCCATCCGGCGGCGTGCAGCTCGGCGAGCGCGGCGGCCGCATCGCGGGTGCAGGCGAGGGCGTGGCTGCGGGTGGCCTGGCTGTCGCTGCGGTGTGCCGGTTCCAGGGCGTCCCACAGGGTGGTGCCTTCGATCCAGCGCAGCAGCAGCCACGACCGGTCGCCGTCCGGGCCGTGGTCGTCGCCGTCCCAGCCGTGGTCGCGATAGAACTCGGTGCCCAGCAGCTTGAGGATCTCGCCTTCGCGGCCGGCCATCAGCCCGTCGGTGATCTTCAGGGCGAGGTCGTCGATCCGGTAGACGGTGGTGCCGCGCCGGTCGTGCAGGAGGTTCGCCTGGTCGGTGTCGAGCCCGAGGTGGGTGATGAGGCGGTCCACGCTTGAGCCCCTTCGGCCACGACGTCACTGGAGTGACCAGTGTGCCGTGTCCGCAGGGGCTCGGTGTCGGAACCTGCGAGACGCGGGCGCCCCCGGAGCCGCGGGGGCTTCGGGGGCGCGGGTCTGGCGTTGGATTAGGCCGCCTGGGCGGACGGTGGGGCGGCCGTCCAGTGGGTGACAGTGATGTCGTCCATCGGGATGCCGAGGTCGGCGTAGATGCGGGTGTGCATGCGCCCGAGCCAGGCGTCGCGGCGCTCGGCGAAGAACGCGGCGTCGAACCAGGCGACGCCCAGGAGCACGGTGCCGCCGCCGTCGGGGTTGCCGGGCTCGGGCTCGAACCAGGTGCATTCCCAGTCCCAGAGCATCTGCTCTTCGGGGCGGGACCGCAGCCGCTCGTCGGAGGCGCGCAGCGCCTCGATGCATCGCTGGGCGACCTCGGCGTTCGGGCAGTAGTAGCTGCAGTCGCTCTTGGCGATCGGGACCTTCCCGGCCAGGCGGACCGGGTCGGCGTCCGAGCCGGTGAGCACCCGGATTCGGGTGACCTGCTCGGTGGTGGGGACCTCGTACAGGGTGGTGGTCATGCCCGTGCTCCTTTCGGATGGCGGTAGGGACATGTTCAGGTGGTCGGCCAGTCGCCGGTCAGGGGCTGCAGGGCGGGTGGTTCGCCGTGGTGCAGGTGCACGGCTCCGGCAGCAGCGAATATGGCGTTGAGTCCGATCCGGGGCCGGTCGGTGGTGTTGGCGTCGGAGCGGTGGATGAGGCGGAGGTCCATGAGCAGCGCCTGCCCGGCAGGTACGGGCACAGGAGTGAAGGCGTCGTCGGGAGGCGGGACGGCGAGGGTGAGCGGCGCGCCGCGGCCAGGGTCGTGGGGAGCGCGGACGTGCGGCCGGTACCCGTCATGATGGGAGCCGGGGACGACCAGCAGGCATCCCGAAGCGGCCGTGGCGTCGGTGAGGGCGAACCACACTGCGACCGCGCGGTCGGCGTCCAGTTCGAACCCGGCGCTGATGCCGTCCTGGTGCGGCGGCACGACGAACGCGCCGGGGCGCTTGCGCAGCAGCAGCGTCGGTTCGACCACCGCCACCGCCGGTCCGATCCGGTCCTGGACGGCGGTGAGGATCGGGGTGGCCGTCAGGGCGCGGCGCGCCCATGGGTGCCGGCGATGCGGTGACAGCTCGATGTCGGGGCCGGAACCGGCGGCGCGAACGGCAGGAGCGACGTGCTCAGGGTCGGCCCAGATCAGGCCGGTCCGGTAGCCGGTGTCGGTGCGCAACCAGGTGCTCATGTCTTCACGGTGCGCCGACCGATCTGCGCGCGCCATGAATGGTGCACGCTGCGCACATCGCGTGCAGATGCTGCACGCGGGATTGACAGACCGCTAAGGGAGGCGTAGCCGCGCAGCCAGGCCGCGCAGGTCCGGTGAGATCCGTCCGGTCGCCGTCAGGTCCCCGACCATGCGCCGCACGGCGGGCCGGGCCCGGACCTCCTGCGGCGCGATCCGCTCGGCCCGCAGCAGCGTATCCACGCACTCGGCGCGCCGCCCCAGCAGGGCGTGTGAGGTCGCGACATCGGTGAGGCACCGGGCGCGCCGCTCCACCGTCGGCAGATGGCCCAGTCGGACGCGGTCGGCGACGGCCAGCGCCGCCCGGGGGTCACCGACCGCGTTGTAACCGGAGATCAGATGCAGGTCCACCAGCGCGCGGCTGAACCCGCCGCCGTGCGTGGGCAGCAGCAACCGGTCGCCCAGACCGTCGGCGATGCGGCGGGCCTGTTCGGTCAGGTCGGTCAGTGTGGCGGCATCGCGGGACTTGGCAGCGGTGTACCCGGCGCTCATCAGCAGCAGGCCGCGCTCGGCCCGCGCCCCCGGATCGGTGCCGGTGAGGTGATCGGCGGCCTGGAGCGCGATCGCGGCAGCATCGTCGTGCCATCCGGCCTTGCGGACCAAAACAGCCTTGTTGCGGGCCGCCTCCCCGACCAGGGCCGCGTTCCCGCCGCCGCTCGCGAAGGTGTGCGCCCGGTCGGCAGCCAGCAGCCCGAGGTCGACCTCCTCCAGCTTGATCAGCAGGCGCGTGGCCAGGATGTAGGCCTGGGCGAGAAGCCCGTAGGCGAACCGATCGTCGGCCGCGCCGGCGATCCGCTGCGTGCCGACGATCATCGCGGGCAGGTCCCGGCCCAGGTCGGCATAACGGCAACTGTGGAACGCGTTCGTGGCCTGCCCCAGCAGTGCGCGGGCCTGGCCGGCGGTGGACGGGAGCGGCCCGGCGGGGACCGAGGTACCCAACAGCAGGCTGCGCAAGGCGTCGGGAAGGCCACTGTCACCTGCGGGCATGGCGGCGCGGGCGGTTCCGCTCACCAGCCCGCCGGGCACAGCCGTAGCGGCGGCGGTCACGGCCAGGGACGTCAGCAGGTGTCGTCGGCGCACCGGGTCATCATCCATCACCCCTGCAGCGTCCGACAGCGGCTCGGCGGCGAGTCCCACCAATTGCGGGGGCAGATCCAGCACCGCTGCCAAACGACGCAGGGTCGGAATATCCAAGCAGGTCTTCCTCGCCTCCCACCGCGACACCGTGGACCGTGTAACGTGCAGGCGGTGCGCGAGATCGACCTGAGTCCAGCCATGTCCGAGACGAGCTGTACGGATGGCGTCCCCCACCGACCCGAGACCCATATCCCCACGGTCGCCGTCGCAACGCGCGCCGTCAACGCTCCCGGCGGGTAACCACAGGCGGCGGCAGTTGGCTCGGAACAGGGACTGCGCTCACAGATCGGTGCCGTGGCGTGCATCGTGATCAGCTGGGTGAGTGACCAGGCCCTCTGGACCGTCAGCGGTGTCGGCGCTGGGTGGTGATGAAGGGGATGTCCTCAACGGTCAGCACGGTGCTGAAGCCGCCGTCGCCATCGTTAATGACCTGAACCTCGTAGCCGATCTGGCAGAAGGTGCACAGCAGGAGGTAGAGATTGGCTCCGGCGTACTCGTAGCGGACGTGGAACAGCCGGCACAGCATGGTGCCTTGACCACGATGTCGTCGGGGCCCTGCTCGGGGTTCTCACTCCACCGGGCCACGACCACACCGGGCCGAAGCTCGCTGCATGTGACCTGCGCATCGGGCGGGATCGGTCGAGGAGCTTTGCCTCGCCGTTCGAACTCGATCATTGGTGCTCCCGGTCGGGGTCGCGTGTGGTGGCTGCGTCGCGAATGACGGCTCGACCTGCTCGGAGCCACGGCGCTGCGGTCAGCCTGAAGGCGGCTTTGGCCTCGGCCATGGTGGTCTGCCTCCTTCCGGGCAGTGCGTACCGTCTTCGCAGTGAGGATGATTCGCCGGTGGGTAAGGACAGATGCCGCACGATGCGACACGGTGCAGAGAGAGGACGCGCAGGCCTCTCGCAGAGATTGAGGCTGTGCTTGCCAGGGGCGCGATCACCGTCTTCGCGAGGCACATGGCGAGTGCCCGGCAGGGATGTTTGCGGCCGGAGCGAGCCAGAGGCTCACGTACGCGGCACCGGCGGCGTCTCGCGTGCGATCACCTGGGCGGGCGAGCGATGACCGCGGCGGCGGCTTCCACAATGATCAGGGCCTGTTCGTGGGTGAGATCCGATACACGGACCTCATCGGCATGGTCGTCGCCCTTGTCGTCCCTCAGCTCGATCACCAGGTGCGGGGTGCCCGGGGCGCGGTGGTGAGTGGAGGCGGACTCAAATTCCGCAGGCCGCCGACCGGTCCCCGGCTCGGCCCAGCTCAGGTTCCCTCCCAGGAGTTCGCGTGCCTTCAGCAGGGTGTCGAGCCGGCCCGCCAGCCGGGTGTCGCGTTCGTTCCGGGCCGCCGCCAGCACTGCCGCATCCTGGCGGACGGCGGGCAGCAGCCGCCTGGTGATCTCACTGGCCATCCGCTGCGGCGACTTGGTCACCGCGAACCGAATCACCGGCTCCGCACAGCCAAAACGACCAGGCAGGTGCCCACCGACGTCTGCGTGGATGCCACGGACCGCGACGTGGAGCGGCCCCACCTGAAGGCACAGCTGGATTCCGTCTGGGCCATGCAGCTCCATCCGGCCGACCTGGCCGTACCGGTCGTCGGCGACCATCCAGCCCGGCTCCATCTGCTCGGCGATCTGGGTGACCAGGGCCCGCGCTTGGGCAGGACTCATGCCGGGCTCCTCCCATTTCATGAACGCCATTGCCACCACTCCGATCTTTGGCAGTCCTCTCGGCCGGACGGGTCATCCGCGTTCGGCCGAGAACGCTTCACCGAGAGGGGCATCCCTGCCGAGTCGCCCCCCGCCGGCCGCGCCGACCGGTTCAGTTTCGACGCCCCGCGCTGTGTGCTAGTCCCCGTCGCCCAGGGTTGCCTGCAGGAGGGTGGCGCCGGGGGTGAGCGGGGTGTTGGTGAGGGGGGCGGTGAAGACTTCGGGTTCGTCGAAGACCGGTTCCAGGTTGGGGCGGCGGGTGTAGGCGACGATGCCGTAGTCGATGCCGTCGGTGGGGTCGAAGGCGGTCCACACGATCGCTTCCTGCTCGTCCTGGCGCAGGACCACGAGGTTGGTGACGGGGCGGGCCAGGAACACCGGATCGTCCACCGTCGTGATGATCATGGGGACGGCCAGGACCCAGCGGCGGGCGTGGATACGGCGGGCGTAGTCGGCGACGCGTTGTTCGAAGGCGCAGGCGGTGGCGCGGTCGCGCAGGTAGTCGTAGTCGGACAGGGTGAGGCGCCGGTCGCCGTCCAGGCCGCAGATGGCGGGGGCTTGCCGGGCCGCGATGTTGCGTTCCAGGCGTGCGACCACGTCGAACAGCAGCTCGATGGTCGCCTCGTTCATCACGCCCCGCCTTCCACCTCGACGGTGCGGGCCGGTGGTTCGATCCTGCCCGCTGAACCCGGCGGCGACCAGAGGGACCTGCTCGGCAGGGCGGTTGGCTATGGCGTTCGCAGGCGGGATCGCGAACGTCATAGCCAGGCGGTGGGCATGGGGTGGCGCTGGTCAGGCGGCTGGGCTGACGAGCCGGCGGTGCAGGGCGTGTTCGAGGGTGTGCAGGGTGGCGGTGTCCAGCTCGTCGACGCCGCCGGTGATCGCGCGCAGCGCGTTGCGTTCGGCGCGGACCGCGCCGCGGACGCGCTGCTGGTGGTGGGTGTAGGTGTTGACGGCCTGGACCACGCCGTAGGCGGTACCGCGCCACGGCGCGACCCGGGCGTCCCGGGCCCACAGCTGGTTGAGAGTGTCGCGCTTGCGCCCGGCCAGGGTGCGCGCGGCGCCCTGGGCGTCGGGGAGCGGGACGTGCGCGTCCAGGAACCGGCGCCATTCGGGCTCGCTGACCTCGGCCGCGCACAGCGCGGCGACCTGGGCGGTGAACTCGTCGGCGGTCTGGTAGACGATGTTCAGGGCCTGGCGGGCCTCGGCCAGCCGCAGCGGCGAGTACCGCGAATGTTTGATCTTGATGTGCTGGCCGTGCTCGGCCAGGCCGACGGCCATGGTGTTGTCGCAGACCACGTTGGTGACGGCGCGTTTGAAGGTGGTGGCCAGCGACCCGTCGAAGGAGGTCGCCGCCAGCAGGTGCGGACGGAACTGGACGCCTTCGGGGGTGGTGATGGAGTCGGGGACCTCCACCGACACGCACGCCACCGCACCGCCGCGCAGCAGGATCGCCGAGCCGATCGCCAGGTCGTCGTCGAGGATCCGGGCGACGGTGTCCAGCAGCCACTCGGCGTAGGGGTGCGGCTGGTAGGCGTCGGAGAAGATGCCCATCACGTGGCCGGTGTCGCTGCGCAGGTAGGCCGTGCGGTCGGGGACCTGCAGGATCTGCCCGGTGCCGGGGTGCCGTACCAGGACCGGGGCGGGCACCGCCTCCCAGTGGAACAGGCGCCGTTTGACGTCGTCGACCGGGACGGGGCCGGGGTAGTGGTTGGGTTCGGCGGCTTGCAGGTCCGCGCGGTAGTGCCAGGCGGTGCCGCGCTGGTCGGTGAAGCCGATCAGGGTGTTGGCGTTGAGCCATTGCAGGGTTTCGCGGGACATGCCGCGCCTCCTGTTGGTGCGGGCGGGTGGGGGTTCACGGGTGGGGTCAGTGGTGGGCGCACAGCCGGGTGACCAGCCCGGACACGACGGCGTGGCGCCGGTTCCACGGCGCGTCGTCCTCGGTCAGGGTCTGGTCCAGCAGCCGGCGCATGATCTCGATCGCGCAGGCGCGGTAGCCGAGCCAGAAGGCCGCCTGCGGCGCGGTGGCCGCATCCACGGGCGCTGGCCAGTGTTGGAGCGCTTCGGGCAGGTGGTCGTCGACGGTCCAGACGCGGAAGCGGGCCTCGGTCACGCCCGGCACGCGGCCGGTGATCCCCGCATCCAGCAAACCGGTGACGATCTCGGCGGGCGGGCGGTCAGGCATGGTCATCGTCATCACCGCCCACCGCCGGGCGTTCGTCCTGGGCGGGAGACCGCTCCGGTTCGTCGGAGCCACGGTCCGGTCGCACCAGCGACGGCGGGATGCCAAGGACGAACAGCCGCGCGAACCAAGCGGCCAGCGGGTAGCACGGGTCGGCGGCCTGGGCGCGGCGCAGGGCCCGGTCGGCCAGCGCCGCGTCTCCGGTCATATGGGCGCAGTAGGCCAGCAGCGTGGCCGGGGCCGGCAGGTAGCGCAGCTCGACGTGCCGAACCACCTGCGTCCACAGGCGCGCGTAGGCGCGCAGGTTGCCGAAGTCCATGCGGGCCAGCGCCTCGTCCCGCACGCGCAGCACCGTCAACAGCACACCCACCTGGGCGATCTCGTGTTCGGTCGGCGGCGGGCCGCCTTCGGCCGCCTGCCGGTAGAGCCGTCCGATCAGCGGCATCGCGTGCTGGAGCGGGTCGGCTTCGCCGCCGGTCAGCCGGGCGGGCGGCCAGTCCCGTTCGACCGCCTCGGTGACGGCGCTCATGCGGCGCCGGGCGTGTCCCTCGACGGGGTCCAGGCTGTGCGCGGGCCCGTCGCGGCTGCTGGCGGTGGCCCGCCCGGCGAAGGTGGCTTTGGCAGCGAGCGCACCCGAGCCGAGGTTGATGGGCCGTCCCTGCGGCGGGCAGCAGTACGGGTCGCCGCAGCCCGGCCATTTCCAGTAGCGGCCGCCGGCTACCCGCACCGAGGCCTCGACCGGCTGCCCGCGCTGGTCCAGCGCGGCATGCAGCGCCCCGAGCAGCGGCGCGAGGCGCGCCTCGGCCCCGTACCCGATCAGGGACACCGCGGATGCACGGCGGGCGGTCACGAACTCGGCCAGCCGCCCGGCCATCTCAGCCGGTGCCATGTGGTCCTCGACCGGCGGGAGGTCGACGCAGGCGGCGCAACACCGGTGGTCGCCGCCCAGCGTGAGCACCACAAGGCTCTCGCGAGGGTGGAAGCCCAATACGTAGGGCACCAACGCGATCGCGTCGGCGGGACCGCGAAGATGGATCTCGTCAGGGGCTGCGGCGTCAGGCCAGCCGTCACCCTTCAACCCAGGGTTCATCGTTGCTTCCTTCTCATAAGGGCGAACCAGCCGCGGGTCGGCCGGACCAGCCGGGCCGCCGCTTCGTGCACTCGCCCAGCGGTCGAGATGGGCGATGACCTCGGCGCAGCGGGTGCCGCGCCTCCTGATCCGCGGACCGCGCTTCGGGCGGGGCGGTCTTCCGACCGGCCGGTTGACTGAGCGCGGTGAGTGCTCCGAGCGTGCCGGGGCGGCTGGCAGCTCACGGCCTTCGCCTTCCCAGCACCCGGGGTGGGGAGCGGTGCGCCTCCCGAACCGGTCAGCCGGTCGGGGGCTTTCGGGTGGTGGTCAGGTAGTCCTGGAGTTGGCGGAACAGCTGGTTGGCGATGGTGACGGTGTAGTCCAGCAGCGCTAGGGCCGCAGGATGGCCGGTGGCCTGCGCGGCAGGGAGTTCGGGCAGGGGGCGTTGTTCGCCGGCCACGCGCAGGGGGGCGGGGGCAGTGATGGCCAGCAGTAGCCGGAACAGGCCCTGGTCGCCGTCGTCGCTGTATTCGAATTCGATGGTGACGGCGTCGGGGCCGGTGAGGATCTGGTCGCGTTGGGCGGCCTGGATGAGCAGGGCGGCGGTGTCTTCGTGGCCGATGCTGTCGGCGCGGTAGTCCAGCCCGAGGGGCAGGGGGCTGGTGGAGTCGGTGAAGGCCTCCCCCATCTCGTGGCGGACGATCGCCTCGGTCAGCCAGGACGCCGCGCGCGCTCGGTCCAGGTTGAACACGCGCATGGTGCTCCCTTCGGGGTCGGTCGGTGAGCCCGGAACGGCCGGGGCCGGCCAGCGGGCGTGGGTTCCCGGGCTGTTGGTGGCCCTCACGTGTGCCGGTCGGTGTCCGGGGCGGGGCCGGCCGAGGGCCGCGTCCACAGGTGGTTCAGCTGGTCGGGCGACATGCGCAGGCGGGTGGCCTCGGGCGGGACACCGGCGGCGATGACCGCGGCGATGAGGTCTGTCATCGGGTAGGCCGGGTCGGCCTGGGCGGCGCGCTCCAGCGCCAGGTTGGCCATGGTGCCGTCGCCGGAGGCGTAGGCGGCGTAGGCCAGCAGGCAGGCCGGTGCGGCCTGGTAGTCGGGCTGGACGTGCCGCAGGACGCGGGTCCACAGCGGCAGGTAGCGGGGCAGGTGGTCGGGGTCCATCCGCACCCACGCCTCGTCGCGGATCCGCGTGAGGGTCAACAGCACACCGAGTTCGGCCATCTGCCGCTCGGTGGCGGGCTCCCCGTGCGGGGTGCACGCGGCGTACAGGTCCTCGATCAGGGCGATCGCGTCGGGGTAGAGCGCCTCGGTCAGTTCGGGCGCTGGCGGGGCGTCGTCGCCCGGGCCGGGCAGCAGGCGCTGTTCTGCGCGGGCGGTCTCGGCGATCATGCGCCGGCGGGTCGGGCCGCCGACCGGGTCCAGGGTCGCGGCGAGGTCGGCGCGGCTTGGGTAGGCGACATGCCCGGCCAGGATGGCCTCGGCGGCGACCGGGCTGAGGGCGAGGTCGACCGGGTGGCCCTCGGGTGGGCAGCAGGCGGGGTCGGGGCAGGGCGGATCGGCGAAGTAGCGGCCGTCGCTGACGCGCAACATCATCTCCGGGTGCTGCCCGTGCTCGGTGAGCGCATCGTGCAGGCGGGTCAGCATGGGGGTGACGTGGTCGGTGGGCCCGTAGCCGAGGGTCAGCACGTGCTCGGGCCAGACGCTGTCGACCAGCTTGGCCAGCTGCTCGGCGGCGTCGGCGCGGGTGGCGGCGTCGGTGGGCAGGTCGATGCGGACCGCGCAGCTGCGGTAGCGGCCCCCGATGCTCAGCACGACCACGCTGTGGTCGGGGTGGTAGCCCAAAGGTACGGCACCACCGCCACCACGTCGGCGGGGGTGCGGATCCGGATCGTGGTGCGGACGGTGTCGGCGGGAGGGACGTCGTCGGGGTGGTGGTCGGTCATGGTGCGTCTCCTTCTGGCGGTCGCGTCAGGGCCGCTCGGGCATGGCCGCACAAGATGGCCTCGCCCGGGCGGCCCGAAAGGTGCGCGGCGCTTCGGGTCAGGTGTGCTGCGGGACGGCCGGGAGCTCGCGGTCGATCAGCTCGCTGCACAGGGCGGGCAGTCCGGCCGGGGTGTCGGGGATCTGGCCGAGCAGCCGTCCGCCCAGGGCCCCGACCGCGTCCACCCACGGGTCGTCGCGGCCGGCGGGGCGGGTGAGGATCGCCAGGCGGTGGGCGGGCGGCTGCAGCCAGCGCAGCACCTGGCGGGCGGCGGCCAGCCGGGCCGGGTCGGTGACCAGGATCGTCAGGTCGGCCAGCGCGGTGGCCAGCGCGGTGGCGGCGTCGGGGTGGCGGGGCAGGTCCACGATCACCAGCGGGACATGCATCCGCGCCTCCTCGATGGTGGCGGCCATCAGGTCGGGCGGGATGACCAGCATTCCGTCCTCACCCTGGGTGAGCAGGGTGAGGACGGACCGGTCGGGGTCGGCGCAGGCCAGCCCTCCACCCATCGGGTCGGCGTCGATCAGGACGGTGTCGCGTCCGGTGTTGGCGGCGGCCACGGCCACGTGCCCGGCCAGGGTGGAAGCGCCGATGCCGCCCTGGGCGCCGACGATCGCCACGGTGAAGCTGGCGGGCGCCGCGGCGGCCTGGATCCGGCGGCCGATCCAGTCCTCGGGGTCGTCCAGGGTGGTGACCTGGGACAGGCTCAGCGCCGCGGCCGGGTCGCCGATGCGGGCGTCCAGGGCGTCGGGGTCGGTCAGCAGCAGGATCACATCGCGGCGCTGCGGCAGGTCCAGCTCAACCAGGTCGGCGGTGGCGCGGGCGTCGATGAGGATCAGCCGGGCGGTGTTCCATAGCTGCGCGGTGACCTGGTCGGGGTCGCAGGTCCAGACCGGGACGCTAGCGGCGAGCTGGTGGATCCGGTCCATCACCTCACAGTCACTGGTGATCAGCAGGACCGTGGGGCGGTCGGTGGGCAGCATCTCAAGACTCCTGTTCACAGAGCAGGGACGGGGCGGTTCCTGGGGCATGGGCAGGTAGCGGGCGGGGCGCGAGAAGGGGGGCGCCGGGCAGCGGCGGCCAGGGCACCGCCCTCGCCGGTGACCGCGCGGTGCCTTCGGCGCGGACCTGCCCCTGTTCAGGCTGGGCGTGGTGGGCGGAGGTGCCGCCCCCTGCGCGGTCCCCGCGGGCTCCAGCTCCCCCTCTGGAAACCCGCGGGGTGTCTGCGCAGCCCGGCGGGCAGCCGCCGAGCCGTCGTGGTCAGCCCGACGTGGTCAGCCGCCGTGGGCGAGCTGGGACGTGGCATCGGCGGCCTCGGGCAGGTCGTCGGGGCGCAGGTTGGTCCAGTCCAGAAGGATCGAGATCCGCTGGGAGAGGTTGCGGGTCTTGGCGGCCAGCGCCCGCATGATGTAGGCGTTCTGGTCGGCGGCGATCGCGAACTCGGTCACCTGCAGGCGACGGTCGGGGCCGTAGTCGGCGGTGCTCTCCCCCAGCGGCGCCAGCAGTGCGTCGTACACCGTCCGGACGGTGGCCGCCAGCGCCTCGGTCGGCGAGGCGGCGGCGACGATCGCGTCGGTGACCTGCGCCATCTCGTCATCGGTCAACCGGCGTCGGTGGGTGGGCGGGCTGTCGAAGCACATGGCGGGCCTCCGGTCAGGTGTCGCCGAACAGCCGGCGGCCGTCGTGGACGTCGGCGCGGGTGCCGCCGAGCTTGGCGCGGATGGTCTGCTCGTGCTGATCCCAGGCCTCGCCGGTCACCACCACCATCGCGCCGCCGTGGTCGGTGGCATCCACCAAAACGGCGTTGGCGACGTCCAAGACCTCGCCGGTGATCGGGCAGGCGATCTGTCGCTGGACCGCGAACCGCAGCAGCTCACGCGCGACGATCAAGATCAGGTCATCCATCATGGGGACTCCCTCGGGCAGGAGAGCGTCCAGCTCGGGGCGGGACGCGCTTGGTGGTTCAGGTGGGGGTCGGGCCCCACAGCGGGGTGCTGCCGGGCCGTCCCTGGTCGGTGATCTGGGGCGGGCCGATCGCGGTGAAGCCGGTCGGGGCGACGGCGTAGAAGCGGTCGCCGACTGCCAGGCAGTCGCCCACGCTCAGGCTGCGGTTGCGGCGCCGCCGGTACCCCACCGCGCGCAGGTCCGGGTCCCCGAAATCGGGGTCGTCGCCGATGTTCAGCAGCTGGTAGACGCGCTCGCAGATGTCCAGCGGCGGGGCGGTGGGGACGGGCAGCTGCCAGACCTCCACCACCGGGTGCTCGGGCCGGTACCCGTCGAACCCCAGGGCGTGTCCGTCGGCGTCGGTGGCGGTGTTGTGGAACACCCGGACGGTCACATACCGCCGGGTGGCCACCCCGACCATCCACCGCGCGCCGTACAGCAGGACGGCGAGCGTCCCGCGCAGTCGTCGGCCCCACTCAGGGACCGCATCAGGCCGCATGGTCGGCCTCCTTGCTGGTGTTGGAAAGGTTGAAAGGGGCCCGGGGGCCGGTGGCGTGGACTGCCGTCCACCAGCTGGCAGGCGGTGCACCGCCCCACAACTCCGCACCTCACCCCGGCCTCACAGGTGGGGACGGGGTGCCAGAAGCCACCTAGAACGGAGCCGAGTTGCAGGCTCCCGGGCACGTCAGACGGGCCCGGACGGCGGGCGGGAGGGCGTCACCGGCCCGCCGTCCGGGCAGGCGCCACCCTGCGGCCGCGGGCCCGGGGCCGCCGGGCGGCGCTTTCGGGAAGGTCACTGGGGCCGGACCAGGGTCTCCAGCCCCCACACGCGGGTGATCTTGCGGGCTTCGCGGCGCGCGGCGCGCTCACCCCGGTACAGCAACCCGTCACCGGTCAGCAGACCAGTCGCCGGGCTGCGCACAAACAGCCGGAACGGCCGCAGGTCCGGTCCCGTCGAAGGCGGCATCAGTCTCCTCCCCTCCACCCGGACGCCGCGCCCCGGGGAGACACGCACATCCCCGGGGGTGGCGTCCACGGGCGGCTCGTGGGATGGTCAGGCCAGCTGGACAGCCTGCGCCGAGCACTGGAACCGCTGGTCGCCGATCTCGGCCTTGCCCTGCATCCGGTAGCCGCGCTTGCCGGACTTGAACTGCGCGGGCACCAAGCCGTCGCGCAGCAGCGCCGCCAGGGCCGACCGGGCCTGGTCCACGTCCGCGTGGACCTTGGCCTTCGGGTCGTCCTTGGACCCGATCAGCACGGCCATGACCTGCGCCTGGTAGCGGCGCCCGCCGACCTCGATCTTGCCGGTGGCGAAGAACCCCGTGGACCCGGTCCGGAACGCCTTGGCCGCCAGGGACGCCTTGACCATGTTCTCCATCGCCTGCGCCAGGTGACCGTTGTTCGCCATCAGGACCTCCTGAACGACCATGGCCCGGCCGGTTGCCTGGGCCACGTCCATGGCGTGTCAGCCGGCCGTTCAGGCCAGAGGCGCCCAACAACTCCCCCACCGCGCAAGCCAACGCTCACCCGATCAGGGCGGAAACTCCCCCACAGGACCCGGTGGTGATCCGGCGCCGGGGTGAGCGCCGGGTCTAGGTCGTCCGGCAGTCCGCGCGATGCGGACTGCCGCCGCTGAACGCCGCACCAATTGCCGTGCGGCCAAAAGCGAGCGAATGGGCGCCGCGCGGGGTGCAGCGGCGCTTTTTCGCTCTCATATATATACGGCGGGCGATCACGCCCGAACGTCCGCCATCCCCGCGAATTCTTGCGCATTTCACACGAAGCTCCCCCACCCCGGAAAGGGGCAGGGGAGCGTGATCTCGGCGCATTCTCATGGACCGGATTGGCCGTCGCCGTGGAGCATGTCGTTGCGGATCTCATCCAGCCGCTGTGACAGGTCATGCCATTCAGCAATGGCCTTGTCGCGCAGACGGTTCACTTGGCGGCGCGACCCATAGGAGCCGCCGTACACCGCTTGGGCTGCGGTCGCCAGCAGACCCGCCCGCCCTAGATCTGTGGCCATGCCTGCCAGATACAGCAGCCTGCCCAGCGTCGGGAAATCGCGCCCGTCCCCGTAGGCAAGCCCGAACATCTGCGCAGTGAACGCCGACGCAGGCGACGCCACCAGCGCGGCGCGAGTGACATCTTGGGCGTGCCGCTTGCCGTGCATGAGCTGGGCGTTGGGGGTCGCCTCGAGTTCGCTGGGCGGGATGTCCAGCCGGTAGCCGTTGCGCTTGGCCGCATCGCGCACCGCCCACCGCTGCATCGTGGTGCGCGTGATGATGGTCTCGGTGCCGTCCTTGCGGACATACCGCCACGACGCCGCCTCGCGCGTGTCGATCCACTGGGAGGTGACCGCGCAGGACTTCACCACGTCCCGGAGCCGCTCGGCGAAGATCAGCACCGCATCCTGCGTCACGTCGTCGGACACATCATCGGTACCCAGCGACGGATGCCCGCCATGGGTCACGGTCGCGCTGCCGTCCATGCACTTGCGCCTCCGCGACGCATCCACCGTCCGGCAGTAGCCGCGCGCAAGACGACCGATGTCCGCCCAATCGTCCGCGCCGACCCGCGCCATGTCTTCGGGCGCCAAACTCGCCCCTGCCACTTCGGCGGGGACATATCCCCCGGAAAGCCGATTCGACATGATCGACCTCCACAACCGGGCGTCCGCTCCACACGAACGCTTCTATTCAATTATCCGCCACCCGCCACCCAATTCCACTACCCTAGAAGCTATTCAGTCTTACCGATTACGGCCCCGCCGGCTTCTCAATAATGGTCGATCTTGCAATTAGGTTTAACATGTCGACTTAAAGTCGTTTGCATTAAAGCCATTGTCTTCTGCCGCGTTATATCTGATAGCTCCGCTGTCGGACCAGACGATCACGAGAGCAAACCGCCCTCGAGCTGGGGCGACAGGTCTGTATGGCGATGCCAGCCTGACTGGCATCGAATTGCTTGGGCTCACGCGAACCTCACAGAGCGCCGGCCGGCCCGGGCAGAACCGAGGACTTCAAATAACGAACATAAACCCCGGAGAAATGAGGCTTCGCCAACCGTCGAGGTCGACAGGTCGTCGCGGTAGTTTCGGCGGATTAGGTACCGCCGCGAGACGCTTCCTTTCCACGTCAAACGAGGTCATCTCAGATCAGATCCATGTGAGACAGAGAAATTCGGAGCTGCCGGAGGCGCCGATCTCCCCACCAGGCGCCGTCCTGTACGGCTCCCAGGATAGGTTTCCTGCTAACGCGAGCATTTTTATGCAACTGCACCATTCTCTAGACGATCAATATTCTTCATAGGGCTGAAGTCTGTCCGCGGCGATTCTCTGCAGATTTGCTAGCCGCAATGGCTCTTCATTCAGGATGGAGAGTACATCGAAAGCAAAGCGAGCCGAGATTATTGATTTGCTAGAGATAACCTCTCGAGAGAGTAGCCAGGTGCCTGGGGTGGCGGCTTCAAAACACTCGCCAACCAGGTCCCGTCCAGATTCAATGATCTCCACGGGCTGCCCCTCTCCGCTGAGGATGGTCAGAAGGAGTTCTGTGAAGATTTCGCGAGCGCCGATCGGTACGTCGTCAGCCAACACGGCAAAGCAAAATTCAATTACCCGTCGGGCAGGCGCTAGAATGCTTGATGGGAAGTAGACGTGTCCCTCCAGATCGTCCAGAACATTCAATTCACGGACTTCTCGGGAAGCCAGATCTGCCAGGATTTCCCTGAGATGGGAGGCTGGTCGGCCGCAGCCGCATGGCAACTCCTCCCAGGAGGGGTCGGAAAGCTCCGCGCGAACCAGTTCCATTTCCGCCATTTTCGATCCCTGACTGTCAGGCCAGCGCGGCCGCTCGGGCCACAGATCTCTGATGTGTCCATCGCACGTGTCACGCGCCACCGACCGAGCGGATGGACCAGCTACGGGTGCTGCGTCATCTCGACGCCTGCTGGTGGTTCGTGCTGAAGGAGAACGTGCTCCGGTTCCGGCCCTTTGCAACACCCGTCCACCGCGAGCAGGTGACCCATCTGCTGGCCTGGAATGCCCTCCCCATCGGCTCACACGCTAGATGCAGCTTGGTCGTCAGACCACCGCGGGAACGTCCCAGCGCATGGTCGGCGGGCTCGGTAGCCACCCCGCCCGGTGACTCGGCCTGGGCATCGGCGTGCCGGGCCGCGCCGGCCGCATGCTGAGGCGCCCGGCAGACCGTGGAATCCACCCCGACCTCCCAGGTGATCAGCCCGTGCGCGTCAGCCACGGCCTGCAGACCGGTCACGATCTGCCGCCAGACTCCCGTCCGCTGCCAGCGGCGAAACAACCCGTACACCGCCTGCCACGATCCATAGCACTCAGGCACATCCCACCACGGCGCCCCGACCCGCACCCGCCACCTAATCCCATCGATGAGCTGCCGTTTGGTCCACACCGACGGCCGACCCTGACGACGCGGAACAGGCAGCAGCGGCTCCAGCCGCGCCCACTGCTCCTCAGTCAGATCCAACCGTCGCGTCACCGCTAGGGTGGCCACGAGGTCTCCGGTATCCAAAGGTTCTTCTTGGTCGATGAACCCCCTTAACCGGAGACCTCTCTGCTTAGAGATCACGACACACCGTCACACAGCGGACTTCGAAACAGGCCCTAGTCGGTTTAAGGTTCCCGGCCGCCGCGCCGTCCAACGGGATGCCGCAAGATCGAGGCGTGGAAGCGGAGGTTCGGCCGCAGGTGGAGGCACCGCGAGCGACCTGGACGCCTGGATCTGCTTCAAAGCCCAGACAGGTCAAGGGCTCAGACCGCCGCTCCGAGGACGCTCCTAGAGCAGCCGCGAACACCGGCTGCAGATGAGGAGAACGGCGGTGACCACAGCGGACGGGTATCCGCCGCCGGCCTGGTGTGTTAGCACTCCGGACATAGGTTCCGATTGATCTTCCGGCCGCACCACTACCGGCACAACAAGGGGAAACGCGCCGCCTTCTCCCTGGCCGAGTACAAGCGAATGCTTCACGCCGTCCACCGGCGACTACGGGGCGACAGGGTCGCCAAACCGCGACTAAGACCCTTTCCATCCAAAAGCCTCCGCCACTGCGCCCACAGTTATGGCAATACCAAAAATTGTGCCGACAATCCCCCATCGACGAGCAAATCCGGGAACATCATCGACAGCCTCTCCCCTCTTCCTCCATCCTCCAAAAAGATTGCCGACGTTAAACATCGCCAAAAGTCCAAGCAGCAGCGCTGCAATTCCAACTAGAAGTGTATATCTCCAATCGATCGGACTCTTGTTGCCAGTTGCCTGTACAAGATGAACCAGCCGAGATCTCTCAATAGCCAGTTGCGACATCCTCGCAAACCCTTCTTCAGGATGAAAGTGCGACTTCGTGCCCAAAGTAAATATGGTGCACCCAGGAGCTGGGTGCACCATATCTCGCTAAAGGTTACCATGAGTTCCATGCTTTGTGAATATATTTCTTGAGCGAAAGAAGTTTGACAGAATGAGTATGGCCGAATGTATAGCCAAACCCTTCACCGATGGATGCCCCACCCCAAGCCTTGCCGTTAGGGCCAGACTTCGCTCCCATGGCAGATACATAAGGACCGTAGCCGGCACCGCCCTGAAAGTAATCAGAATTTCCTTCATCTGGAGTGGCCGAAGTGTACTGAACGCTCCACGAGCCCCTGAAGTTGAACGGAATCTTTCCCCAATCTTCGAAGCCCTTCTCCACCCCCCAGTTATTTCCGATATTGTCGTACGAAAGCCAAAATTCCCCATCCTGGAAAGTGAGTGTAGCGCAAGCGAAGAAGCAGGCCCCGTAGTTGACTCCAAAATGACTACCTACATACGCAAACGCATTCTTCATATCTTGCTTCATGCCTCCGAGAGTGCATGAAATTGGGTCGGCGCACCCCGCATGAGAAAGGCTCATCGAATTTTGGAGCTGTCGAATGCGATTGAGCATATCTTCTCGCCGAGCAGCAGCTCGTTCTGCGGCAAGGCGCTGAAGGAAGAGCTGGTGTTCACGTTCGCGGGCGATCTCCTCATGGTGACGGAGCCATTCGTGGTAGCGATCGTAGCTGTTGGGGTCGTAGTGGCCGTTGAGGCCGTTGTGAGGGTTCTGGTCGGGGTCGTCGGCCGGGTCACCATCGTAAGGCGCGCCGGGCTTGCTGCAGTCGTGGGTCTCGCACCAGTTGGGGCCGTGGTAGTCCTGGCCGGGAGTGGGGCAGATTCCCACGTCGCACTTGGTCGTGCCGGCGGGGTCGCTGTAGGTGGTGGGGTTGCCGCCACTGTAGCCGTAGCCGTTTTGCTGTTGGGAGTCTTCGGGCTGGAACAGGGGGTCCAGGGAGGCGAAGGCGCCGGTGGCGGGGTCGTACCAGCGGGCTCCAAGGTTCGTGAGGCCGGTGGTGGCGTCTTGGACTTGGCCGAGGAAGCCGTGGTTGTCAGGCCAGCTCGCCGGGGCGGTGCCGCGGGGGGCGCCGTAGGGGGTCTGCTGGCGCCAGGTGGCCTTGGTGAGAGTGGAGTCCAGGGTCAGCAGTGAGGTGCCCTGCTGGTCGCTGGTCTGGAAAGTGTACTGGTCGCCGGTTCCGGTGCGGACGGCCTGACCGCCGCCGGGCAGGTCGTAGTAGCGGGTGCCGTGGAGGGTGCCGGCGGTGTCGAGGGCGAGTTGTTCGTCGGGCAGGTACAGGGTGGTGGTGCCGGCCTGCTTTTGCAGCAGCAGGTCGCCGTCGGCGTCGTAGAGGTAGCTGGCGTCGCCGTTCTTGCCGCCGGTGACGCTGGTGAGGTGGCCGTCGGCGGACCAGGTGAGGTTCTG
>NZ_JAMZEA010000009.1 GCF_024172125.1 Actinomadura rupiterrae | reverse complement strand
AGTCGCCCGGCTGGGTCACCGCGAACGCGCCCGTGGTCAGCGCGGTCTCCAGGGCCTCGGCGGGCGGACGGCCCGCGAGCCGGTCGGCCAGGTACCCGGCGGCGAACGCGTCGCCCGCGCCGACCGGGTCGACGGCGGTCACGCGGCGGGCCGGACGGCTGGTCTCGACGCCTCCGAACCGTCCGGTGCAGCCCTGGCCGCCGCGCTTGAGCAGCAGTTCAGGGACGTCCGGAACCGACGACAGGACGTGCGTCTCGTCCTCGCCCGCGAACAGGATGTCGGCCCGCGACGCCAGATCGGACAGGACCGGCCGCGCGACGTCGGGCGTCCACAGCCGAGCGCGGTAGTTGACATCGAACGAGACCAGGGCCCCCGCGCTGGACGCCGTCTCGACAGCGGAGAACACCGCGTCCCGCGCCGAGGCCGAGAGCGCGGGCGTGATCCCGGAGACATGCAGGACGGACGCGGCGCGCAGCAGATCCTCGGGCAGGTCGTCCGGGCTCAGGCGCGATCCGGCGCTGCCCGCGCGGTAGTAGCGGACGCCGACCGTGCCCGGCAGGCGGCGCAGCTTCACCATGAGGCCGGTCGGCGCGCCGGGATCGGTGCGGAGCGCGCCGATATCGACGCCCTCACCGCGCAGGACGGTCCGGGCGAGCGTCCCGAACTCGTCGTCGCCGACGCGGCCCGCGAACGCGACGTCCGCGCCCAGCCGGGCCGCGCCGACGGCGACGTTCGACTCGGCCCCGGCCACCGTCAGCCGGAACCCGGAGCCGACGCGCGGCGGTCCGGGTTCCTCTGCGCCGACGACGGCCAGGACCTCGCCGAGGGTGACGAGCAGGCTCACAGGCCGGGCCCCTGGTAGAAGCCGATGTTCGGCGGGCCGGACGGGATCGCCGTGCCGCAGTAGTCACGCCCGCCGTTTCCGGCGATCACCGCGCCCGCGTCCAGCGCGGGGGAGCCGGTGCGGAGCTTGTAGGCGGCGGCGGTCACGGTACCGGGCGACACGAACAGCGGCGCGGACGTGATGGTGCCGGTCGCCCACGCCGGATTGGCGCTCACCCCCGCCAGGACGTTGTGGTCGAGCTTCCAGTTGGTGTCGTCCAGCTTCCAGCCGGCGGTTCCGGACAGGTCCTTGCGGACGATGTTGTTGGTGAACGCGACGTCCAGCGTGGCCGCGGTCGACTCGGTGACGACGGTCTGGTTCACGCCGTTCCCGATGTAGATCGTGTTGTTGTAGATCTTCCCGCCGGTCAGCGCGCCGTCGCAGACCTGGAAGCCGCGCGCCGAGTCGTTGATCGAGACGTTGTAGCGGATCGTGAAGTTCTTGGTCGGCTTGTCGTAGGGGCAGAGCAGGAAGAAGCCGCCCTGGTTGCCGTGCGACAGGTTGTACTGGAACACGATGCCGTCGGTGGAGTGGTCCACGTCGTAGCCCATGCCGTCGCTGGTGGTCGTCCCGCCGGACGCGTCGTTGAACTGGAACGTGACGTTGCGGCTGTTGGCCGTCCACATGCCCGCGTTCGGGCTGCCGGACCGCTTGTTGAAGCCGGTCAGCGTGTTGTGCTCGACCAGCGCGCCGTCGTAGCCCTTGACCACGATCCCGTCGCCGCCGATGTCGGAGAGGGTGTTGCCGCGCACGGTGAACCCGTTGCCGGGGAACCAGGCGGCGCTGCACAGGGTGTTCCAGAAGGACGCGAGTTCGGGGCGGCGGCACCAGTTCGTCCAGGTGTAGATGCCCTGCCGGTCGACCGAGGCGATGGTGTTGTCCAGGACGGAGAGGCCGGTGAAGGCGGTCGGTGTGGTCGTCCCCTGCGCCTCGATGACGACGCCGCCGGTCGCGTTGGCGTACTTGCCCGTCCCGGCCCCCGCTCCGGTCGTGGACGGCATCTTCCCTCGCACGTCATGCACGTAGAGCCGCTGCACCGTGATGCCGGGAACCGTGCCCGCGTCGGAGGCGTAGACGTACAGGCCGCGCCGGACGGCCGTGTTGTCGCCAGGCGCGGTCAGCTCCAGGTCTTGCAGCGTCACGTAGGGGAACGCGTCCAGCAGAACGGCGTTCGTCGCGCCGTTCGCATCGATCTTCGGACGTGCAGTGCCGTCCCCGTAAGCCCCGATCACGACCGGCGCGGACGCCGAACCCGACCCGGTGGGCGCGAACTGCCCCTGGCAGGTGACGCCCCGCCGGAACAGCATCGAGTCGCCCGGCTTCAACGACACGGCGTTAGCGGAGGCCAGCGAAGTGAAGGGCGCGGACGAACTGCCGTCGCCCGTTCCGGTGGCCGAGCAGTCCACGTGGTAGGACGTCCCGGCGGCGTGCGCGGGCGCGGCGAGCACGGCCACACCGCCCGCGCCCAGCAGCGCGGCGGCCAGTGAGGTGGAGATCCGACGCATGACGACTCCCTTTCATGTGGGGGGAAGGAGACGAGAACGCAGAGGTCAGAGGGCGGCCCAGAGGCGGGCGCGGTCGCGCAGGCCGTCGAGATCGCCGGTGGTCAGGGCGTCGCCGACCAGCGGCGAGCCGACGCCCACGGCGACCGCCCCGGCCGCCAGGTACGCGGGCGCCTGGTCGAGCCCGATCCCGCCGACCGGTACGTACCGCAGCTCCGGGAACGGCTGCCGGAGCGCGGCGACGTACTCCGGCCCGACGCTCGACGCCGGGAAGATCTTGATGAAGGGCGCCCCGGCGCGGTGCGCGTCCCAGACCTCGGTCGGGGTCAGCGCGCCCGCGTACACCGGCACCCCGTGGTCGTTGCCGTAGGCGATGACCTCGGGCACCATGGCGGGTGTGACCAGGAAGGACGCTCCGGCGGACACCGCGTCGGCAGCAGCGTCGCGGGTCAGCACGGTTCCCGCGCCGACACGGCCGCCGAGCGCCTCGATCGCGGCGAGCGCGCCGGGCGTGGTGAGCGGCAGTTCCAGCGGCAGCCCGGCGTCCAGCAGGACGCGCGCGGCGGGGATCAGGTACCGGTCGTCCCGCCCGCGCAGGATCGCGATCGCCCGCCCGGTCATGCCGGGACCTCCGTCGCGGACGAAGCGACCGGCAGGCCCTCGGCGGCGAAGTGGCAGGCGACGTGGCGTCCCGGCGCGACCTCCCGCAGCACCGGCGTCTCGGTGGCGCAGATCGTCCGGTCCGGGTGGACGGACGGTCCGACCGGGCAGCGGCCGTGGAAGCGGCATCCCGGCGGCGGAGCGAGCGGCGACGGGACGTCCCCGGTGAGGACGATCCGCTCCCGCCGGCGTTCCAGCGGCGGGTCCGGCTCCGGCACCGCCGACAGCAGCGCGGCCGTGTACGGGTGAAGCGGCGTGCCGGTCAGCGCGTCGGCCGGGCCCAGCTCGACGACCTGGCCGAGGTACATGACCGCGATGCGGTGCGAGATCCGCCGGACCGCCGCCAGGTCGTGCGCGATGAACAGGTACGCCAGGCCGAGCCGCCGCTGGAGGTCGCCGAGCAGCGCGACGATCTGCGCCTGGAGCGAGACGTCCAGCGCGGAGATCGCCTCGTCGCAGACGATCAGCTTCGGCTCGACCGCGAGGGCCCGCGCGATCGCGACGCGCTGCCGCTGCCCGCCGGAGAACTCGTGCGGGTAGCGGTCCGCCATCGACGCGTCCAGGCCGACGAGCTCCAGCAGCTCGGCGACGCGCGCGTCCCGGTCGCCGGAGAAGCCGTGCACCTCCAGCGGCTCGCGGAGCAGCGCGCCGATCGTCATGCGCGGGTCGAGCGAGCTGTAGGGGTCCTGGAAGACCATCTGCACGTCGCCGCGGATCCGCCGCTCGGTGCGCGGGCCGAGCGCGACGCCGTTCACCGTGACGCTGCCGCCGGTCGGGCGGTGGATGCCGAGGACGGCCTTCCCGAGCGTCGACTTGCCGCAGCCCGACTCGCCGACCAGCCCGAGCGTCTCGCCGGGCGCGACCGACAGGCTCACGCCGTCCAGCGCCCGCACGACCGGGGCCTTCCGCCCGAACGCGCGCCGCGAGGTGAACGCCATCGCGACGTCCCGGGTCTCCAGGACCGCGCCGTCCCCGGCGGGCGGCAGATCGCGCGGGCCGTCCAGCCGGGGGACGGCGGCGAGCAGCGCGCGCGTGTACTCGTGCTCGGGCTCGGCGAACAGCCGGTCCACCGGGCCCGACTCGACGATCCTCCCGTGCCGCATGACCAGCGCCCGCGAGCACAGCCGCGCGACCACGCCGAGGTTGTGCGTGATCAGCAGCACGGCCGTGCCGATGTCGCGGTTCAGCTCGGCGAGCAGGTCGATGATCTGCGCCTGGACGGTCACGTCGAGCGCGGTGGTCGGCTCGTCCGCGATGATCAGGTCCGGCCGGTTCGCCAGCGCCATCGCGATCATCACGCGCTGCCGCATCCCGCCGGAGAACGCGTGCGGGTAGTCGGCGAGGCGCGCCTCCGGGTCGGGGATGCCGACGCGGGTCATCACCTCGACCGCGCGGTCCCGGGCGGCCTTCGCGGGCAGGCCGCGGATGCCCTCGGTGATCTGGTCGCGGATCCGCATGACCGGGTTCAGCGAGGACATCGGGTCCTGGAACACCATCCCGATCCGCGCGCCGCGCACGTCCCGCAGCTCGCGCTCGGAGAGCTTCAGCAGGTCGCGGCCCTGGAACAGCACCTCGCCGGACGCGACCCGGCCGGGCGCGCGGACCATGTTCAGCACCGACATCGCGGTCACCGACTTGCCCGACCCGGATTCGCCGACCAGCGCGGCGGTCTCCCCGGCGGCGACGGCGAACCCCACGCCGTCCACGGCCGTGTGGCCGGGGAAGCGGGTGACCAGGTCCTTCACTTCGAGCATCTACAGCACCTCCGGGAGGCGGACGGTGAGTCCCCCGTCGACGGGCAGGACGGCACCGGTGACATAGGACGCCTCGGACGAGGCGAGGAAGCAGGCGGCGCGGGCGACCTCCTCGGGACGGCCCGGGCGGCCCAGCGGGTACGCCCGGACGCGTTCGGCGAGCGCCGCGTCGTCGCCCCACACGTGCGCGTTGCGCTCGACGGCGACGAAGCCGGGGGAGACGGCGTTGACCCGCACCCCGAGCGGCCCCCACTCCAGCGCGGCCGACCGGGTGAACGCGACGAGCCCCGCCTTGGCCGCCGAGTACGCGGCGAACCCCGGCGCGGCGAACCCGGCGTGCACGGACGCGACGTTCACGATCGCCTCCGCCGCACTCGCCGCGCCCGCCGCGGCCGTTGCGCCTGCCGCGCCTGCCGCGACGACGGCCCGCGACAGCCGGACGGCCGCGTGCAGCGACACCTCGAACGTCCGCGCCCAGCCGTCGTCGGTTCCTTCGCTGATCGGGGCACGTTCTTCGGTGAACGCGCAGTTCACGAGGACGGCAGGCGGCGAAGGGCAAGCCGCGAGAACGCGCTCGGGCGCGTCCGCGTCAGTCAGGTCGATCTGCAAGGTGCTGCCCGGCAGGACGTCCACGCCGACGACGAGATGGTCACGAGCGGCCAGTTCGGCGGCGATAGCGGCGCCGATGCCTCGTGCGGCACCGGTGACGACGGCTACGCGGGCGCTCATCGGACGACCTCCAGGAGCGCGCCGTCCAAGGGCCCGGCCTGGTCGCCGAGCGGGCGCGACGCGCTGGTGACCAGCAGCCGGTCGCCGACGAACGCGCAGCTCGTCGGGTGCGAGACCGGCAGCTCGACGCGGTCGGCGAGCACGCCGTCCGGGGTGTAGGCGACGAGCGCGCCGCCGTTCCACAGCGCGACCCAGACCAGGCCGTCCTCGTCCACGGCGATCCCGTCCGGGAGGCCCGGCCCGGGCACCTCGGCGAGCGTGCGGCGGTTGGCGAGGACGCCGTCCTCGACGTCATGGACGTCGACGCGTCCGGTGGGCGTGTCCACGTGGTAGAGCCGCGTGCCGTCCGGGCTGAAGCGGATGCCGTTGGACACGGTCAGGCCGTCCAGCACGGGGACGGGCGCGGAGCCGGGGTCGATCCGGTAGAGGCGGGCCGCGCGGAGCGAGCCCATCGTGCCGATCCAGATCCGGCCCGCGCCGTCCACGACGCCGTCGTTGCAGCGTTCCTCGCCCGGACGGGCGGGGAGGGTCGCGATCTTCCGGCCGTCCAGCAGCAGGTCGAACCCGCGCGCGAGCAGCGGCCCGCCGGACGTCGGCCAGACGAACGAGACCGGCGGACCGACGTCGGTGGTCTCGGTGTGCCCGGTACCGAGGTCGGTGCGGTGCACCCGGCCGCCCCGGACGTCCACCCAGAGCAGCCGCTCGCCGTCCCAGACCGGGCCCTCGCCGACCAGCGCCCGCACGTCTCCGATGGCTTCGATCATCGCTTCAGCAGCCCCTTCCCGAGCCCGTCGGCGACCAGGTTGAACGCGACGACCAGCAGCGTCACCGCGACCATCGGCCCGACCGCGTACGCGGGGTTCTGGTGCAGGAAGTTCACGCTGGACCGCAGCAGCGAGCCCAGCGACGGCGCGGGCGCGCGGACGCCGATCCCGACGAAGCTCATCGCGCCCTCCACGAACACCGCGAGCGACAGCGACAGCGCGCCCTGCACGACCAGGCCGTCCACCCCGTTCGGGAGGATGTGCCGCAGCAGCAGCCGGACGGGCCCGACGCCGACGGTGCGGGCGGCGACGACGTAGTCCAGGTCCCGCTGGGTCAGCACCGCGTCCCGCGCGATCCGGCCGAACAGCGGCACGTTCACCCCGGCGACCGTGACCAGCACCGCGGGCAGCCCGGGCCCGATGACCGCCGCGACGGTCACGCCGAGGATCAGCGCGGTGAACGCGAGCATCACGTCGAACGCGCGCTGGAGCACGACGTCCACCCAGCGGTGCACGCCGCACAGCACGCCAAGCGCGGTGCCGAGCACCGCCCCGATCGGGACGGCGACGACGGTGACCAGCACGTCCACCCGGATCCCGTACAGCACCCGCGCCCACAGGTCGCGGCCGTACTCGTCGGTGCCGAGCAGGTGCCCGCCGCCCGGGCCAAGCAGCGCGTGCGCGCTCTGCGCCTCCGGATCGTGCCCGGTCAGCAGCGGCGCGGCGAGCCCGGCGAGGTACATCAGCCCGACGACGGCCAGCCCGATCCGCGCGGACGGCGTGCCGAACCCGCGCCGCCACTGCCCGCGTCTCGGCGCGGCGGCCGGAGCCTCCATCACTGCTGTCATCGGCCCTCCAGCCGGCGGCGCGGGTCCAGGGCGGCCTGGACGAGGTCGGTCAGGGTCTGCAGGACCACGAACACCGCGACGGCGAGCAGCAGCAGGTCCTGGGTGAGCAGGTAGTCGCGGCCGAGGACGCCCTGGAGCAGCAGCTGCCCGACACCGGGCCAGGCGAAGATCGCCTCGACCACGATCGCGCCGCCGAGCAGCTGCCCGACCTGGATGCCGAGCACGGTCACGACCGGCGGCAGCGCGTTCGGCAGCACGTGCCGGACGAGGATCCGGCGCGGCGCGATGCCCTTGGCGACGGCGGTCCGGACGTAGTCCTCGTCCCGGACGCGCCGGATCGACGCGGCCAGGAACCGGGCCAGGACGGCCGCGACGGGCAGCGCGAGGCACAGCGCGGGCATGATCAGGTACTGCCAGCCGATGCCCGGATCCGACAGGATCGGCACGCGTCCTCCGGCGGGCAGCAGCCGGACGGTCACCGCGAACAGCAGCACCAGCAGCACGCCGGTGACGTACGGCGGGACCGCGCCCGCGAGGCTGGTGAACCCGTTCGCCAGCGCCCGGACCTGCCGGTTCCTCGGGACGGCCGCGCCGATCCCGGCGGCGCCGCCGATCAGCACGGCGAGCACCAGCGCGCCGAGCGTCAGCTCCAGCGTCGCGCCGAGGCCGTGCCCGATCAGCTTCCCGATCGGCGCGCCGAGGATGTAGGAGTGGCCGAGGTCGCCGGTGAGCAGGCCCTTCAGCCAGTGCGCGTACTGCGCGGGCAGCGAGTCCGAGAGGCCGAGCTGGGCGCGTACCTTGGCGACCGTCTCCGGCGGGGCGTCCGGTCCGGCGAGTACCACGGCGGGGTCGCCGGGCGCGAGCCGCAGCACCGCGAACACCAGCACCGAGGCGACCGCGAGCACCAGCACCCCGGACGGGACGCGGCGCAGACTGTAACGGATCATGATCAGGCCAGGTCCGCGCCGTCGAGGTTCAGGTAGTCGAACATCGTGTACGCCAGGCCCTTCACCTTGGTGGAGATGGTGAAGGTGTGCGCGCTGGCGACCAGGTCGCTGACGAACTGCTGGTCGAGCAGGAAGTCGTTGACCTTGCCGTAGACGGGCGCGCCGGGCTTCTGCCACAGCTCGTCCGCGAGCGACCTGTACGTCCCGTCTGTGAACTTCGAGGCGTTCTTCTCAGCGTTGAACGGGAACGCGCCCTTGACCAGCGTCGCCGGGCTGAGCTGCCCGAACCCGTGCCCGTTCACGAACAGGCCGCCGATGCCGCCGCCGGTGAGCTTCGCCTGGAAGTCGGGCGCCTGGAGCGGGACGGCCGAGACGTTGAGCCCGGCCTCCTTGAGGTTGAACTGGACGATCTCGGCGATCTTCGCGTTGGTGCCGAGGCCCGCGTTGTAGAACAGGTCGATCTTCGCGCCGGACGCGCCCGCCTGGGCGAGCAGCTCCTTGGCCTTGGCCGTGTTGTAGGAGTACGTCCCGGCCTTGGCCGCGTCGTAGGCGGGCGAGCTGGGCGCCCACGGCAGGGACGACGCCTTGCCGATACCGCCGAGCACCTGCGACAGGATGCGGTTCCGGTCGACCGCGTAGGCGACGGCCTGCCGGACGCGCTTGTCGTCCAGCGGTTTCACGGTCACGTTCGAGCCGACGTAGAACACCGAGTCGTTGGCGTCCGAGACGACGACCTGGAAGCCGCTGTCGCCCTTGAGCCCGGCGGCGTCGAGCGGGGCGAGGTCGAGCGCGAGGTGCGCCTGCCCGGAGCGCAGCGCCGCGACCATCGAGGTCGACTGGCTGATGACCTTGATCTCGACGCCGTCCAGCTTGACCGGCTTGAAGTACTTCGGGTTCTTGCTGAGCGTCACGCCCGTGCCGGGGGTATAGGAGTCGACCTTGAACGGGCCGGTTCCGATGATCTTCGTCCCGGCGGCCAGCTCCCTGATCGTCTCCCGGTCCGGGATGATCATGATCTCGAACAGGTCGAAGGCGTTGCCGACCGGGTGCGCGAAGGTGATCGTCACCTCGTGGTCGCCGTTCTTCTCCGCCTTCGCGACGGCCTGCGCGACGTGCTTGAGCTGCGAGGCGACCTCGGGCCTCTTCAGGTTCTCCAGCGCGAAGAGCACGTCGTCGGCGGTGAACGGGCGGCCCGTGTGGAAGGTGACGTCGCTGCGCAGCTTCAACGTCACCGCGTTGCCCTTGACCTGCCACGACTCCGCCAGACCCGGCTGCGGTCGAAGGGTGCGGTGGTCGTACTCGGTGAGCGTGTTGAAGACCGTCCGGTTGATCGAGAAGTTCGGGTTGTTCTGGCCGAAGAGCGTGGCCGGGGCGATGTCGGCGCCCTGCACGATCGTCAGCACCTTCTTGCCGCCCGTCCCGGTCGACGCCTTGTCGACGGCGGACGAGCAGCCGGGGAGCGCGAGCGCGGCGGCGCCCAGGCCGAGGGCGCCCAGGAAGCCGCGGCGGGGGATGTGCGTGGTCATGGCGTGCTCCAGAGAAGGTTCACCTGCGGGTGTGCGGGGGAGAGGTCCAGGCCGATGCCGGGACCGGGGGACAGGGTGAGGCGGCCGTCCGCGACGCGTTCGGCGCCGCCGACGACGTCCGGCCGCCAGTCGGCCTCGCCGAACATGAACTCCAGGACGCCGGGCGCGACGCCGGTGAGGTGCGCTCCGACGGCCGTGGCGACCGGGCCGCTCGGGTTGTGGAACGACACGTCCGCGCCGATCTCGGTGGTGGCGGCGGCCAGGTCGAGCGCGGCCCGGACGCCTCCGGCGTGCTTCACGTCCGGCATGACGACGTCGAGCAGCCCTCGTGCGCGCGCGACCTGCGCGGTGTCGGTGGCGAACTCGCCACCCGCCAGGCGCAGCCCGCGGCGCTCGCGGAGCTGGCGCAGCCCGGACGTGTCGTCGATGCCGGTCGCGTCCTCCAGCCAGGTGAGGCCGAGGTCTTCGAGACCGCCGAGGACGGGCTCCAGCTCGTCCAGCGGCAGCCGCTCGTGGCAGTCGATCATCAGCTCGACGTCCGGGCCGACCGCCGCGCGCACCGCCCGCGCCCGGTCCAGGCCGAGCAGCGGCAGCGGACGGTCGCCCGGCACGTCGAACGGCGCGAACTTCACCCGGCGGAAGCCCGCCCGGACGGCCGCGAGCGCGCAGTCGGCGACGTCCTGCGGGGCGCGCCCGCCGGGCATCCGGTTGATGTTGGCGTAGAGCCGCACCGGGCCGGGGTCGGCGCCGCCGAGCCACTTCCACAGCGGTTCGCCGCGCCGCCGCGCTTCGAGGTCGCAGTGCGCCTGGTCGAGCGCGCCGCGGACGGTCGTCACCAGGAACGGGTCGGCCGGATCGCCAGGGCGGTCCAGGTGCGCGGCCACGGCCTCGGGCGTCCCGGCGTCGGAGCACTCGCCCCAGCCGGACGCGCCGTCCGGGTCGGTGAGCCGGACGACCAGCCAGTCCGTGCGGGCCGACACCGCGACCCGGTACAAGGAGAGCGTCGCGCCGGTCACGCCTCGGCCCCCAGCGGGTCGGCGAGCACGCCGGCGAGGACGGGCGCGGCGGCCGACACGACCAGCGCGTCCGGACCCAGCTCGGTCGCGCCGATCCGGTCGGCGAGGCCGTCGCGGCCGCGGCTGGCGCGCCGGGCGGCCTCGGCGTACAGCTCGTCCAGGTGCTCGGGCGCCTTGACGACACCGCCGGTGAGGACGACCCGTCCCGGGTTGACCAGGTCCATCAGGAGGGCGACGGCCCGTCCTACCGCCTTCGCGCGCCCGCCGACCAGCGCGGCGGCCTGCTCGTCGCCCTGCCGGGCGAGCGCGATCAGGTGGTCGAGATCGCTCGCCTCCAGCCCGGCGCGGCGGGCGTCGGCCAGCAGCGCGGCGTCGGTGGCCACGGCGGAGAGGCAGCCCGTCCGGCCGCACCCGCACGCGGGACCGCCCTCGCTCACGGGCAGGTGGTCGATGCCGCCGGCCGCCGATCCCGGCCCGCGGTGGATGGACCGGCCGAGGACGAGCGCCGCGTCCACGACCTGCCCGATGAAGACGATCACCAGGTCGTCGGTCTCCCGGCCCGCGCCGAACCACAGCTCGGCCTCGGCCGTCGCCCGGACGTGCTGCTCCATCCGCAGCGGGCCGGGCACCCGCGCGCCGAGCAGGTCGGCGAGCGGCACACCGGTCCAGCCCAGCGCGGCGTGCTCGACGACCGTCCCGCCGTCCACCCAGCCGCCGATGCTGACACCGGTGCCGAGCATCCGGCGGCCGCCGCGGTGCTCGCGCAGGAACGCCGCGACACCTTCGGCCGCCTGCTCGACGATCGCGTTCGGGGAGGTGTCCTCGTGCCGGAGCGCCTGCTCGGCGAGGACCGTCCCGTCCAGCGCGACCAGGCCGAGCGTGGTGCGCTCCAGCCCGATGTGCACGCCGAGCGCGGCCCCCCGGTCGCGGTCGATCCGGATCGCGACCCGGGGCCGGCCGAGCGCCGTGGTGTGCCGGGGCTCGGCCTCCGCCAGGTGCCCGGACGCGATGAGGCTCGCGGTGAGCTTGGTGACCGCCGGGGCCGACAGGCCCGTCCGGCGGACGATGTCGGCCCGCGACACGCCGTCCCCGGACAGCACGGCGCGCAGCACCGCCGACGCGTTCGCGCGCCGCATGCCCTCCGCCCTGCTCCCGCTGGTCACCAGCCCGGACCGGCCTTCTGGCTTCACCGGCACCCCTCCCGCTCGACTTAGTTTCAGAAACTTAATTAGTCGTCGCAGGCAGGGGCAAGAGTGATCCGCATCACGAAGCGATAACGGGGAGGACCGCCGCTGCCGCCGCCGCGCCGGGCGGTCGACGCGGCGACGCTATCACACTAAATCGGTAGGGATAGTTCCCCGGCCCGGGGGCAGGCCGGTTCAGCGGCGGGCGGGCTCCTCGGCCGTGGCGGCGGACGGCTCGTCCGCGGCAGGGGTCTCGGGGGTTTCGGGTGTTCTGCCGACGTTGGGGAGGGAGCGGTCGGCGAGCGTGGTGACCAGGAACAGGACGGCGGTCGCGACTAGCAGCCAGGCCATGTGGTGGAGGCCGGCGGTCGTCGCGCCGTGCGGGAAGACGGCGGCGTTCGCGGCGGACGCGGCGAGCGCGCCCAGGTACATGAAGGTGCGCAGCAGTCCGGCGGACGATCCCATGCGCTCTGGGTCGGCCTGCGCGTAGAGGGCGTTCTGGTTGGCAAGGCCGGTCAGCCCCTGCGGGACGCCGATGATGGCAGCGACGGCGATCAGCGTCCACAGCGGGCTGGACGTGTGGAGCAGGAGCAGCGCCGAGACCCCGGCCACCTGGACGAACGAGCCGACCAGCAGCTTGCCGCGCACCTCCGCGTGGCGTCCGGTGAGGGCGGTGACCGCGATCGCCGCCCCGGACAGGGGGAGTAGCAGCAGTCCCGCCGATGACGCTGACAGGCCGCGTCCCTCCTCAAGCCACTGCGTGTACCCGTAGAGGAACGCGTACGAGGTCGTGTACGCGAGGAACTGCCGCAGGTAGGTCGCGAGCAGCGGACCGTTCCCGCGCAGGACGCGCAGGTCGACGAACGGATCGGCGGTGCGCAGCTCGCGCAGCGTGAACGCGGCTCCCGCCACGAGCGCGACCACGACCAGGTACCAGCCGCTGACGCGCGGGCGCATGAGGAAGAGCATGAACGCGGTCAGCATCACCGAGAACAGCGCGATCCCGAACGCGTCCACGCGGTGGTGTGCGGACTCCTCGCCGCGCGGGCGGCGGGGCAGCCAGAGCGCGCCGAGGACGAGGCAGGCGAGCGAGAGCGGGACGTTGATCGTGAAGATCAGCTTCCAGCCGCCGAGGCCGATCAGCAGCCCGCCGAGCGTCGGCCCGACGACCGCGATGACCTGCGCGGACGCCGACAGCGCCGCGAGTACCCCGGCGGGGCTCGACCGGCCCGTCCGGTCGGACTCGGAGCGGAGCAGGGCCATGGACGCCGGGAACGCCGCCGACGTCCCGAACCCGAGCAGCACCCGCGAGGCGATCAGCACACCCAGGGTCGGCGCGACCGCGCCGAGCAGGCCCGCGATGCCGACCAGGGCCGTCCCGATCAGGTAGAGCGGGCGCGGGCCGAAGGCGTCCACGAGGCGCCCGATCACCGGCTGGCCGATCGCGGTGGCCAGGTAGAGGCCGGTGACCAGCCACGCCGTCTGCGCGGGCGGGACGTCGAAGGCCCGGCCGATCGGGATCAGCGCCACCGCCAGCATGGACGAGTTGATCGGGTTCAGCACCGAGCCGAGGATCATCGGGGCGATCAGCCGGCGGTCGAACCCGCCGCCGTCGCGGCCGGCCATGCGACCACCTCCCTGATTAGACAGCTCAGACTGTACACTTTCATATGAACAGTTTGAACTGTCTATTTGTTCCGGTGGGCGGGTCCGCTGGTCAGCGGCGGTTTCCTCACCGAATTCTCAGATTCGGATCATCGACCGGCAAGATCGCACCGCCAGCCTGCCCCGCATGGATCTGTCGCTGAAGCGCCGGACCCTGCTGGTCAACGGCACGCTCGTGGTGCTGCTGGCGGGCGGGGCCGGGGTCGCCTACCTCTCCCTCGCCGACGACGGCGCGGGCGCGCAGCAGACCCGGGAGCGCCTCGCCCGGGTCACCCGCGGGACGGTCGAGGCGACCGTGTCCGCGTCCGGCTCGGTCGCCAGCGCGCAGCAGAAGGCGCTGAACTTCGGGACGTCCGGCACCGTCACCCGCGTGTACGCCAAGGCCGGGCGCAAGGTCGAGAAGGGGCAGGCGCTCGCGCGGCTCGACCAGACGTCCGAGCTGGAGACGCTCCAGGCCGCCAAGCTCACGCTGGACGCCTCCGCCGGAACGCTCGACAAGGCGTCGTCCGACACCACGAGCGCCAAGTACGCGCAGGCGTACGCGGCGTGGGTGCAGGCCAAGCAGAACTACCGCGCCGCCCAGGACCGGCTGGACGCCACCGTCCTCAAAGCCCCCTTCAGCGGGACGGTCACGGAGGTCAACGGCGGCATCGGCGACACGGTGACCGGCGGCTCGTCGTCCTCGTCCTCCGGCGGCTCGGGCGGTTCGGGAGGCTCGGGCGGTTCGGGAGGCTCTGGTGGTTCGGGAGGCAGCGGTGGTTCTGGTGGTTCCGGGGGGAGCGGTGGTTCCGGCGGGACGGGCGGGTCGTCTGGAACGCCGTCGTCGTCCTCGACCGGGTTCATCACGCTCGTGAACACCGATCGCCTGGAGGTCGTCGCCGACTTCACCGAGGCCGACTCTGCCAAGCTGAAGGTCGGCCAGGACGCGACGGTCAGCTTCGACGCGCTCTCCGGGACGACCGCGTCCGGGGAGCTGACGCAGATCGCGACCACCCCGACGACCAGCAACAACGTGGTGACGTTCGCGGTCACCGCGGACCTGGACAGCGTCCCGTCCGGGGTCCGGATCGGGCAGACCTCCACCGTCTCTGTCACCACCGGGCGCGCCGAGAACGCCCTGTACGTCCCGAGCGCGGCGGTCCGGACGGTCGGCGGCGTCAGCACGGTCACCGTGGTCGAGAACGGCAGGCGGGTGCTCCGGACGGTCACGACCGGCCTGCGCGGCGGCGAGGGGACGGTGATCACCTCCGGACTGAACGAGGGTGACCAGGTGGTCGTCGTGTCCACGGCCACCTCGTCCACCACCGGCAGGCAGGGCTTCCCCAGCGGCGGGTTCGGCGGGGGAGCGCCCGGCGGCGGCCTCGGCGGCGGTGGCGGGTTCGGCGGAGGACGCCGGTGACCGCCACCGACCGGACCTTCCCTGGCGGGGAACCCCGGATCGCCGGCGCGCCGGATGCGCCTGCGCCCGTCCTCGACCTGCGGGACGTCACGAAGGTGTACGGCGGGGAGAACGCGGCGACCGCCGTGCACGCCCTGCGCGGCGTCACCCTCACCGTCGAGCGCGGCGACTACGTCGCGGTGATGGGCGCGTCCGGCTCCGGCAAGTCCACGCTGATGAACATCATCGGCTGCCTGGACGTGCCGTCCGGCGGCCGCTACCGGCTGGACGGCCGGGACGTCGGCGGCCTGGACGAGCGGCGGCTGGCGATCCTGCGCAACCGCCGGATCGGGTTCGTGTTCCAGTCGTTCAACCTGATCCCGCGGATGACCGCGCTCGCGAACGTCGAGCTGCCGCTCGCCTACGGCGGCGTCCGGCGGGACGAGCGCCGCCGCCGCGCGCTCGCCGCGCTCGCCGAGGTCGGCCTCGCCGACCGGGTGAAGCACGAGCCGAACGCGCTGTCCGGCGGGCAGCAGCAGCGCGTCGCGGTCGCGCGGGCGCTGGTCACCGCGCCGACCCTGCTGCTGGCGGACGAGCCGACCGGCGCCCTCGACAGCGGCTCCACCGCCGACGTGCTCGCCATCTTCGACCGGCTGAGCCGGACCGGCCGGACGCTCGTGGTGATCACGCACGAGGAGGAGGTCGCCGCGCACGCCAAGCGGATCGTCCGGCTGGTGGACGGCCGGGTCGTCGCCGACCTGCGGCGGGCCCCGGTCGGCGCGCCGCCGCCGCGGCCGGGCCGGCACCGGGAGGGGCTGCGGTGATCCTCGAAGTCCTGCGGTTCGCGCTGCGCGGCATCGGCGCGAACAAGCTGCGCACCGGCCTCACCACGCTCGGCATCCTGATCGGCGTCGCCGCCGTGATCACGCTGGTCGCGGTCGGGAACGGCTCGTCCAAGGCGATCCGGGACAGCATCCAGCGGCTCGGCGCGAACACCCTGACCGTCACCAAGTCCACCACCGGACGCGCCGGCCGCTTCGGCGGCGGTTCCGGCGGCGGGTTCGGTGGCGGGTTCGGTGGCGGAGGGTTCCGGGGCGGCGGCGCCGCGGGCGCGCCCGGCGGGGACGCCGGTCAGGGCGGCGGCGGCCCGCGCGTCCAGGCCCGCGACCTGACCATGGACGACGCGAAGGCGCTGGTCGACAGGGTCAACGCGCCCTCGGTGAAGAGCGCGTCTCCGGTCGCCAACGCCCAGCAGTCCACGGTCTCCTTCGGCGGTTCGAGCACGACCGTCGGCCAGTTCGTCGGCACGACCCCGACCTACCTGGAGGCCGCCGACCGGCGGATCCAGAGCGGCGCGGCGTTCTCCGACGGCGACGTGGCCGCGGGCGAGCGCGTCGCCGTCATCGGCAGCAGCGTCGCCCGCGACCTGTTCGCCGGGGTGAACCCGCTCGGCCAGAGGTTCACCGTCTCCGGCACCGCCTTCACCGTGGTCGGGGTGCTGAAGGAGAGCGGGTCCGGATCGTCCGGGTTCCAGGACGCCGACAGCGTGGTGATCGCGCCGATCACGGCCGTCCGCGGCACGCTCGCGCCGTACGGCGGGCTGTCGCAGATCGTGGTCGAGGCGCGCGACGCGTCCAGGGTGGACAGCGCCCAGGCCGAGGTCACCGACCTGCTCGACCAGCGGCACGGCATCACCGGGACGGCCGCCGCCGACTTCCAGGTGACCAGCCAGGCGGGCATCCAGTCCGCGGTGGCCGACTCCAACCGCACCTTCACCGTGCTGCTCGGCGCGGTCGCGGCGATCAGCCTGCTCGTCGGCGGCATCGGGATCACCAACATCATGCTCGTCACCGTCACCGAGCGGACCCGCGAGATCGGCGTCCGCAAGGCGCTCGGCGCGCCGCGCGGCGCGATCCTCGGCCAGTTCGTCGCCGAGGCGACCGTGCTGAGCCTGCTCGGCGGGGTGCTCGGCGTCGTCGCGGGCGTGGTCGCGAGCCGGTTCACCATCGCCGGTGTGAAGCCGGTGCTGGTGCCGTCGTCGATCGTGCTCGCGCTGGGGGTCTCGGTCGCCGTCGGGCTGCTGTTCGGCAGCCTCCCCGCCCACCGCGCGGCCCGCCTGCGCCCGATCGAGGCGCTCCGCCATGACTGACCACGAGGAAAGGCTCACGATGAACGACACCCCCGACCCCGCGCCGGGCCCCACACCGCTCCCGCCGCAGCCGCCCGGCGGCCCGTCGCCGGACGGCTCGCCCGCGCCCCCGGCACCGGACGTGCTGGAGTCGTCCCCCTTCAAGGAGGACCTGGACAAGGAGCTGGCGGACCCCGGCCCCGGCCTGCGGTCGCCGAAGGGCCCGACGCTGTACCTGGTCGCGGCCGTTCTGGTCGTCGCCGGGTTCATCGGCGGGATCTTCACGGACAAGGCGATGGCGGGCGGCGGGTCCAAGCTGTCCGCCGACCGCGGGACGGGCGGCTTCCCCGGACGCGGCTTCGGCGGCGGCTACGGAGGCTCCGGATATGGAGGGTTCCGCAACGGCGGCGGCGGCAGCAGCGGCACCGGCGGAAATGGCTTCGGCGGGGGAGGCGCCACGATCGGGACCGTCACCAAGGTCGTCGGCGACACCGTCTACCTGCGCACGTCCGACGGCAAGACGGTCACCGTGAAGACGACCGGCTCGACCCGGATCCAGGTCACCAGGCAGGGCACGGTCGGCGACCTGAAGTCCGGCACGATGCTCGTCGTCCGCGGGACGGCCGGGAGCGACGGCAGCGTCACCGCGAAGGCCATCAACGAGGGCGGCGGCTTCGGCGGACGGCGCGGCGAAGGCGGCGGCCAACCCGGCGGCCAACCCGGCGGCCAACCCGGCGGAGCCCCGGGCGGCGGAGGCGCGCCGCCGCAAGGAAATTAGGACAGTCAGGCACAAGCTGGGCGTTCATGCGGCGTTCGCCGAACCGCCCGGAGACCGGAGTGTGCCATTACGCCATGCTTTCGAGCGTGATGGGAACGTGACGGCTGCCGGGGACCGCCCGGTCCCCGGCAAGGATCTCTCCCCCCGGAGGTCGTCATGTCAGGTGCTCCCACCGCCGCCACCCGCACGGGCCCGCTCCGCCGCCGCGCCGCCCTCGCGGCCACCGCGCTCGCGGCCGCGGCGGGGCTGGCCGCCACCGCCCTGTCCGGCGGCGCCGCGAAGGCCGCGACGGTGCCGACGCCCGACCACACCCTGGTCGTGGTCTTCGAGAACCACTCCTACTCGCAGGTCGTGGGCAGCTCCAGCGCGCCCTACATCACGTCCCTCGCCAACACTGGCGCGAACCTCACCCAGTCCTACGCCCTGACCCACCCGAGCCAGCCGAACTACTTCGACCTGTTCTCCGGCAGCACGCAGGGGA
Organism: Actinomadura rupiterrae; assembly: GCF_024172125.1. Lineage (GTDB taxonomy): Bacteria > Actinomycetota > Actinomycetes > Streptosporangiales > Streptosporangiaceae > Spirillospora > Spirillospora rupiterrae. Next base: position 432,498 of record NZ_JAMZEA010000009.1, on the reverse strand, counting down.
CCACCGACGACACCTGCCCGCCGCCCGGATCGCCCTACTCCACCGCCAACCTCGGCGCCGAGGTGCGGGCGGTCGGCAAGTCCTGGGGCAGCTACAACGAGGGCCTGCCGTCGCAGGGCTCGACGACCTGCTCCAACAGCGCGGGCAAGTACGCGCGCAAGCACAACCCCTGGTTCTCGTTCACCAACGTCCCGACCTCGACCGGCTACACGTTCGCGCAGTTCCCGACCGACTACACGACCCTGCCGACCGTCTCGTTCGTCGTGCCGAACCTCTGCGATGACATGCACGACTGCTCGGTCTCCACGGGCGACTCGTGGCTGAAGAGCAAGATCGGCGGCTACGCGCAGTGGGCCACCACCCACAACAGCGTCCTCATCGTCACCTTCGACGAGGACAACGGATCGGCGGGCAACCGCATCGCCACGATCTTCTACGGCGCGCACGTGAAGCAGGGCGCCTACTCCACGCACTACAACCACTTCAACGTCCTCCGCACGATCGAGGACATGTACGGCACGACGCACGCGGGCGCCGCCGGGACCGCCACCCCGATCACCGAGATCTGGCAGTAGCCCCCTGACCAGGACGAACGGCCGGGACGCGGGTCCCGGCCGTTCGACGCCCCTGTGCAGGTTCCGGAGAAGGCTCAGTCGTGGACGAGCCGGACGAGCATCTTCCCGGTGTTGGCCCCGCGCATCATCGCCAGGAACGCCTCCACCGCGTTGTCGATGCCCTCCACGACGGTCTCCTCGGCGACGAGCGAGCCGTCCTTCAGCCATTCCGCGGCCCGCACGGCGAACTCGGGCGCCAGGGCGAGGTGGTCGGTGACGATCATCCCGCGCAGGCTGAGCCGCTTGCCGACCGCGAGCGGCAGGTTCCGCGGCCCGGGCGGCGGCTCGGTCGCGTTGTAGGCGGAGATCGCCCCGCACAGCGCGATCCTGCCGAAGTCGTTCATCGCGCCGATCGCGGCCTCCAGGTGGTCGCCGCCGACGTTGTCGAAGTAGACGTCCACGCCGTCCGGGGCGGTCCCGGCGAGCCGCGCGGGCAGGTCGCCCTGCCGGTAGTCGAACGCGGCGTCGAAGCCGTAGGTCTCGATGACGCGCCGGACCTTCTCCGGCCCGCCCGCCGAGCCGACGACGCGGGCCGCGCCGAGCTGCCGCGCGATCTGCCCGGCCACCGAGCCGACCGCGCCCGCCGCGCCGGACACGAACACCGTGTCGCCGACCTTCACGGGCGCGATCTCGGTGAGCCCGACGTAGGCGGTGAGTCCGGTCGAGCCGAGCACGCCGAGGTAGGCCTCGGCCGGCGCGAGCGCGGTGTCGACCGCCCGCACGGCCTCGGCCGGGAGCAGCGCGTACTCGCGCCAGCCGAGGAAGTGCGTGACGGTCGTGCCGACCGGGACGTCCGCCGCGCCGGACGCGACGACGGTCCCGACCGCCGAGCCGGTCATCGGCTCGTCCAGCTGGAACGGCGGGACGTAGGACGGGACGTCGTTCATCCGCCCGCGCATGTACGGGTCGACCGAGACGAAGTCGTTCCGGACGACGACCTGCCCCTCCTCGGGGTCGGGCACGGTCACGGTCGCGAGCGCGAAGTCGGACGGCTGCGGCTCGCCCGTCGGACGGGCGGCGAGCCGCCATTCGCGGCTGGTGTAGGGCATGGCGGGTCTCTTTCGGTTGCGTTCGGGTCCCTCAGCGGAGCCCTTGGTAAGCGCCCGGTCAGGGCGTCAGGCGAGCATCTTCAGCAGCTCGGCGGCGAGCGGGCCGGACGAGGCCGGGTTCTGCCCGGTGACGAGGTTGCGGTCGGTCTCGATGTGCGGGGCCCAGGGCTCGCCCTCCTGGAAGTCCACCCCGGCCTCGACGAGGCGGCTCTGGAGGAGCCACTTCGCCTTGGCGGCGAACCCCGCCAGCGTCTCCTCCGCGTCGGTGAACGCGGTGACGCGGTACCCGGCGAACGCGTTGGTGCCGTCCGCCTTGGTCGCGGCGAGCATCGCGGCGGGCGCGTGGCAGACGATGCCGAGCGGCTTGCCGGCGTCGAGCGCGCGCGTGACCAGGCGGCCGGAGTCGGCGTTGACGGCGAGATCCTCCATCGGGCCGTGCCCGCCGGGGTAGAACACCGCGTCGTACTCGTCGAGGTCGGCGTCCTCCAGCTTGACGGGCCGGTGGAACGCCTCGGCCTTCAGGGCGGCGGCGATCCGGTCGGCGCCCTCCTGGCCGCCGTTGGCGTCGGCCGTCAGGCTGCCGGCGTCCGCGACCGGGACGACCCCGCCGGGCGTCGCCACGGTGACCGCGTGCCCGGCGCCGGTGAACGCCTCGTAGGGCGTGACGGCCTCCTCGGCCCAGAACCCGGTCGGGTGCCGGGTGCCGTCCGCGAGCGTCCAGTGGTCGGCCCCGGTCATCACGAACAAGATCTTCGCCATCGCGGCGTCTCCTCAAACGGTGGAGTCGGGAAACCCGGCGCCCCGTACGGCGGGACGCCGGTTCGTTCACCAGACCGACAGTAGTCGCGGCTGTGCGGCCCTACCAATCGAGGAGCGTATGTTGGCCATAGGATGACCGATGGGTCAGCAGCTCCGCGCGACGCGCAGCAGGTGCTCCCGGACGAGCCCCGCGTGCGGCAGCGGGAACGCGCCGCTGCGCTGCACGAGGAACGCGGTGTTGATCGGCGGGTCCTCCGGGTCCAGCAGGGGGAGCAGCGAGCCGTCCGCCAGCTCGGCAAGGCAGAGGTAGCGGGGCAGCACGGTCACGCCGAGGCCCGCCACGGCCGCCGCCTTGATCGCGCGCAGGTCCGGGACGACCAGCGCGGGCTCGGCGGTCAGCCGGGTGTCGAACACGTGCCGCCAGTACCGACGCAGGATCGGCAGGTCGTCGGCGTAGCTGATCAGCGGCGCCCCGGCGAGCGCCGCCGGGCCGTCCCGCTCCAGCAGCTCCCGGTCCAGGCGGGCGGCCCACTCCGGCGACCCGACCAGCACGAACGTCTCGTCCGCGAGCGGCTCGGAGACCAGGGCCCGGCCGCGCGGCCGGATCGTGGACACCACCAGGTCGAAGCGGCCCGCGCGCAGCCCGGCGAGCAGGTCCTCCGCCAGGCCCGCGGTGATCCGCAGCCGGACGCCCCGGTCCAGCAGCGGGCCGAGCGTCGGCACGACCGCGCCCGCCAGGAACTCGGCGGGCCCGGCCAGCAGCACCGGCGGCTCGGGGGCCGGCTCGTCCGCCGCGCCGCCCCCGGCGACCGCCTCCAGCGCGTCCATCGGACCGGCGAGCCGCGCGGCCAGGTCGTCGGCCGCCGGGGTCGGCGTGACCCCGCGCGGCAGCCGCTCGAACAGCTGCCGCCCGGTCCGCTCCTCCAGCGCGCGCAGCTGCGTCGTCACGGTCGGCTGGGACAGCCCGACCAGCCGCGCGGCGGCGGTCAGCGACCCCGCGCGGTAGACGGCGAGGAAGGTGCGGAGCTGGGCCAGGTCCAGCGGCCCATTGGGGTTCCTATGGGTCACTCCGTCGAGTCTATTCGCCCCGATCGGGGGTGAAGGTCACCGGGACGGACGACAGCCCGCGCAGCATGCCGGGGCGGCGCGGCAGGTCGGCCACCGGCACCGCCAGCTCCAGGTCCGGGAACCGGCGCAGCAGCGCCTCCAGCGCCGTGACGGTCTCCAGCCGGGCCAGCGCGGCGCCGAGGCAGTGGTGGATGCCGTGCCCGAACCCGATCTGCGGGTTGTTCTCGCGCAGGACGTCCAGCACGTCCGCGTCGGGGTAGCGGGCCGGGTCACGGTTCGCGGCGCCGATCGCGACGACGACCATCTCGCCGCGCGGGATGGTCGTGCCGCCGAGCGGGACGTCCTCCAGCGTGAACCGGGCGACGCCGCGCGCGACCGGGCCGTCGTAGCGCAGCAGCTCGTCCACCGCGCGCGGGATCAGCTCCGGGTCCGCGCGCAGCGCGGCCAGCTGCTCGGGGTGGGTGAGCAGCGCGACGACCGCGTTGGCGAGGAAGCACAGCGTGGTCTCGTGCCCGGACAGGAACAGCATGATCGCCAGGCCCACCAGCTCGTCGTCGGAGACGTGCTCGTTGGCGTGCGCGGTGACCAGCGCGCTCAGCAGGTCGTCGCCGGGCGCGGCGCGCTTGAGCGCGATCTGCTCGCCGAAGAACTCGGTCATCTCGGCGCGGGCGGCGTCGGCACGTTCCAATGTCGCGCCGTCAGCGGGCGGCATCGCCAGCCCGACCGACCAGTACCGGAACTTCTCCCGCGCGAACGGCACGCCGAGCAGCTCGCAGATCACCGCGATCGGCAGCGGCAGCGCCAAGCCCTCCACCAGGTCGCCGCGGCCCTCGGCGGCGAACGCGTCGAGCAGCTCGTCCACGATCTCCCGGACCCGCGGCGCCAGCTCGGCGACCCGGCGCGCGGTGAACGCCTTGGCGACGATGCCGCGCATCCGGGAGTGGTCCGGCGGGTCGGTGGCGAGCAGGCTCTCCATCAGCACGTTGCGGCGGCGCTCCGGCGGCAGCCCGGCGGTGATCCGCGGCGCGGCCTCCAGGTCGGCCGAGAAGCGCGGGTCGTTCAGCGCCGCGACGCACTCGTCGTAGCCGGTGATCACCCACACCTCCACCTCGCCGCGCAGCCGCGCCCGGTGCACGGGCGACTCGGCGCGCATCTCGGCGAGCAGCGGGTACGGGTCGAGCCACTGCGCGAAGTCCCGGGGGAGGTCGAACCGCCTGCCCGCGGTCCCGGCCTGCTCGCTGGTGGTCTCGGCCTGCTCGCTGGTGGTCTCGGCGGTCATCGCGCGTCCTCCTGAAGGGGCCGGACCGGACGGACGTACTCGGTCAGGGACGTCCCGCGGCGCACGCGGAACCGCGCGCAGGGGCCGGGCTCCCCGGGGTCGATCTGGACGGTGCGCTCCTCGGTCCAGCCCTCGAACCGGAACTCGCCGGACCCGATGTGGACGAGCGCGAACAGCGGTTCCCCGTCGCCGCCGCACAGCACGGGCCGCCCGTCCGCGACGCGCACCGAGCCGGGCACGTCCGGACGCGGCGTGCCGTCGTCCTCCTCCGACCAGTCCGGGAACGCGGCGGGCATGTCGAACGCGCAGGTCAGCGCGTCGAGGTCGGCCTGGCCGAGCGGCTTGGGCGGCTGCGCGTACAGCACGTCCCGCCAGGGCAGCCGGTCGCGGAAGTCCTCCGGGAACAGCGCCAGCAGCTCCGGGGTGAGCCCGACGTCGATCACCAGGTGGACGCGCGCCTCGTCCCCGTCGTTGCGGACGTAGTGGAGGCGGTCGAAGTCGCCGAACCAGAGCCGTCCGGCGTCCCAGTGCCGCTCCTCGCCGCCGATCACCACGACCGCGCCGGGGTTGGTGATGACCGGGACGTGCAGCCGCATCGCGCCCCACGGGTAGCCGCACTTGCCGTCGCGGTGCTCGTGGCAGCGCGCGCCCGCGCCGAGCGCCATCAGCCGGACGGCCCGCAGCGGCGCCGGGATGCCCGCCAGCACCTCGGCGATGTACGGGGTGTGCGCCAGGTACGGGGTGTCGGCGTGCGGAAGCAGGCCCGCGCCTCCGGGGTCGGTGCGCCCGGGGTCGCCGCCGGGGGAGCGCAGCGACAGGATGCGCCAGTCGATCGTCGCCTCGCTCGCCAGGCCGTCCTGGCCGTAGGCGCGCTGCGCCCGCCAGGTGAACTCGCGCAGCGCGAGCGCCTCGGTGGCGAGCCGGTCCGCGTCGTACGCGCGGTCCAGCGGGACGGCCGTCGGGATACCGGCGTCCGCGTCCGGCAGCACGGCGGTCACGGCGCGGCCTTCCGGAGCATGTGTCATGGCACGGCCTTCCGGGGCGTGCGGCATGGCGCGGCCTTTCGGAGCCAGCGTCATGGCGCGGCCTTCCGGACCACGACGGCGCCCGGGTCGTCCGGGAGCGGGGTCGCCTGCGCGAGCCCGTCGCCCTCCGCAGGGTGCAGGCCCGCGGCGGCCAGGTCCTTCAGGACGGGCTCGGGCCGGTGCATGTTGTGCAGCCGCTCGACCGACTCGGTGGCGATCAGCTCGCCGCGCAGGTACGTCCGGTAGGTCTGGCGCAGCTTCGACAGGTCCGGGCCGAGCCGCTCCGCCGAGGCCGACAGGATGTAGCGGCAGTCGCCGAGGTCCTGCTCGTCCATCACGCGCTCGGCCTGGTCCGGCGAGGGCATCCGCAGCACCATGTCCATCGCGCACAGCCCGCCGGGCTTCAGGTGCGCGGCGATCGCGGCGAACAGCTCCGGCCGGTCGCCCGGCGGCACGTGCTCCAGCACGCCGCCGAGGTACACATAGTCGAAGGTGCGGCCGAGCGCGAACGCCGGCGCCGCGCCGTCCAGCACGGTCACCTTGGGACGCAGGTCCGGACGCTGCGCCAGCTTCGAGATCAGGACGGCCCGCATCGTGGGGGAGCGTTCGAGGCAGGTCAGGGAGCGCGCCCGGGCGGCGACGGCGACGGCGAGGCGGCCGGTGCCGGGCCCGATCTCCAGCGCGTCCGCGTCCGGCGGCGTCAGATCGGCGAAGAACGACACCGACGGCAGCGCGTTCTCGTTCGCCCGGAACAGGTCGTAGTAGCCGGGCGTGATGGCGTACGGGTCGCCGTAGGCGGTCGAGTCGGTTCCGGTCGGCACGTTTCTCCCTGCAACTGCGTGGCCTGCGCGTATCGTGGAGGACGGGAAGAGGCGGGCGGGAGGGGCGGTCCGCGGCCGCCGGTACGACGGCGGCCGCGAACCAGAACCTCACGCGGTGCTCATCAGTGCCAGTACTTCATGGGGTCCTCCCTCCTCTCGCTCCCTGATGGGTGACGGGTCGTCCGTCCCTGCTCAGCCCAGCGCGACAGGCATGCGGGCGGGGCTGCGCAGGGTCAGGGCGACCCGGTACTCGGGCGCGCCGAGGGCGCGCAGTGACGCGGACCGCTCCGCGAGGACGGCCAGCACGACGCGCGCCTGCACGGCGGCGAACGATGCGCCGAGGCAGGAGTGCGCGCCCCGGCCGAAGCCCAGGTGCGGGTTCGGGTGGCGGTCGAGTCTGAGGTCGTGCGGCCGCTCGAAGCGGGCGGGGTCGCGGTTCGCCGCGGCCAGGAAGAGCGTCACGTCCTGGCCGGGCTCGATGCGACGCCCGCCCAGCTCGGCCGGCTCGACGCACACGCGGCCGAGCGCCTGCACGGGCGAGCAGTACCGCACCAGCTCCTCCACCGCGCGCGGCGACGGGTCGGCGGCGAACGCGGCGAACCCGCCGGGCGTCTCCAGCAGCGCGGCCACCGCGAGGGACAGCAGCTTGCTCGCCGAGGTGTACCCGGCGTGCAGCAGCACCCGGAGGGTGTTGGCCGCGACCGCCCGGTCCAGCTCGTCCGCGCGCACCGCGTCCGCGATGACCCGGACGATGCCGTCCGGCGGCGGGTCGGCGAGCCAGCCTCCGGTCAGCGCCGACAGCTCGGCCCGCGCCGCCATCGCGGCCTCGGCCCGCTCCGGCCAGACCCCGGCGTCCATCCCGGCCGCGACGGTCTCGGCGGCGGGCACGAACGACTCCGGATCCGGCTCGGGGACCCGCAGGTACCGGCAGATCGTGGACACGGCGAGCGGCTCGCAGAAGTCGGTGACGATGTCGAAGGACGGCCGTCCGGCCAGCCCGTCGAGCATCGCGCGGGCCCGTCCGGCGACCATCGGCGCGACCTCGGCCCGGTCCAGCTCGCGCAGCGCGTCCACCAAGGGACGGCGCGCGGCGGTGTGCCCGGGCGGGTCGAGCGTCTGGATGCTCACCGCCTGCGGAGGCATGTCCACTCCGGCGCGGCGCGGGTCGGACGCGAAGCGCGCGCCGTCGCGGAGCACCGCGACGCAGTCGGCATGCCTTGTCAGGAGCCAGGTGCCGAGCCCCTCGTGCCAGGCGACCGGGTCGCCCGAGCGGAGCTCGTCGAAGACGGTGTGCGGGTTCCGGAGCGCGGCGGGTTCGGCGAGCCTGCGGACCGGATCGGTCGGCGGGGGGACGGGGGGAGCGGTCTCACGCGCGTCCCGGAGGTTCTCCCCGGTGCGTGCGTGAATCACATCGTTGTCCACGCGGCTCCCTGTAAAGGAGGACAGTGGGCTTAAGTGATCACTGTTGGCAACCTAACTCCGACTCCGGTGGTTGTCCATTGTCAGGAGTCGCCGAAGAGGACCCCCGGACACGCGCCGTCCACGTCTCCGATGCTGCCGGTCCATCCGATGATTCCGCGGTCCGAGGTCAGCCGCGGAGCTGCTTGAACGCGCGGGTCTGCGCCGTCAGGGCCCGCTCGGTGGGCAGCCGCTCCATGCTGCTCGCGCCGTAGAAGCCATGGCAGTTCTTGGCGTGCGCGAGGACGTACGCGGCGTCCTCCGGTTCGGCGATCGGGCCGCCGTGGCACAGCACCAGGACGTCGTCCCGCTCGTTCAGCGCGGCCTCCGCCCACGCGTCGACGAGCTCCACGCAGTCGTCGAGCGTCTTGGCGGTCTCGGCGCCGATCGCGCCGCCCGTTGTCAGGCCCATGTGGCAGACGACCAGGTCAGCGCCCGCGCGGGCCATCGCGCGCGCGTCGTCCTCGGAGAAGACGTACGGGGTGGTGAGCAGGTCGGCGGCGCGGGCGGCCCCGACCAGCTCGACCTCCAGGCCGTAGCCCATCCCGGTCTCCTCCAGGTTCGCGCGGAAGACACCGTCGATCAGGCCGACCGTCGGGAAGTTCTGGATGCCGGAGAAGCCCATCTCGCGGAGCTTCGCCAGGAACGGTCCGCGCAGCAGGAACGGGTCGGTCCCGTTCACCCCCGCGAGGACGGGCGTGTGCCGCACGACCGGCAGCACCTCGGCGGCCATCTCCACGACGATCTCGTTGGCGTTGCCGTAGGCGAGCAGCCCGGCGAGCGAGCCGCGCCCGGCCATCCGGTACCGGCCGGAGTTGTAGATGACGATGAGGTCGATCCCGCCGGCCTCCTCGCACTTGGCCGACAGGCCCGTCCCGGCGCCGCCGCCGACGATCGGCTCGCCCCGCCGGGCCATGTCGGTGAAGCGCTCGACCAGCTCGGCGCGGGCGAAGCTCATCGGGAGACCTCCTCGAAGGCCGCGACCAGCGCGGCGGCGAATCCGGGATCGTTGACGTGGTGCGGCGACCGGACGATCCGCCGGTCCGCCGTCTGCCGCACCCTCGCCTCCAGCGTCTCGAACAGGACGCGGTCGGCCTCGGGGTCCCAGAACGGCGCGTCCGGCGCATCCAGCGCGGACACCCCGCCCTCGGGCAGGAGGAACCGCACCGGCCCGTCGCACGCGTTCAGCTTCGCCGCGATGAACTCGGCTATCTCGCGGCACTCCTCGGGGCTGGTGCGCATCAGCGTGACCTGCTCGTTGTGCTGGTAGAACAGCCGATCGGCGTACCGGTCGGGCGCCGTGTCGCGCGCGCCGAAGTTCACCATGTCGAGCGCGCCGCACGACCCGACGTACGGGACGCCCGTGCGCGCGAACACGTCGAGCCGCTCCGGGCCCGCGCTGAACACGCCGCCCGCGATCAGGTCGCAGATCTCGGTGGTGGTGATGTCGAGGACGGCGTCGACCAGGCCGTCCCCGACCAGCGCCTCCATCGCGCGTCCTCCGGTGCCGACGGCGTGGAACACCAGCGGGTCGTGATCGGCGGCCAGGCGTCCGGCGACCTCGGTCACGCACGGCGTCGTGACGCCGAACATGGTCAGCGCGACGGCGGGACGGTCCCCGGCGGGCGGGACGGGGCGCGCGACCATCCCGGCGAGCGCGTGCGCCGCGTTCCCGATCACCTGCCGCGAGATCCGGTTCAGCCCGGCGACGTCGGTGACCGAGTGCATCATCGTCAGGTCGCTCACGCCGACGTACGGCCCGACGTCCCCGGCGGCGACGGTGCTGACGACCAGCTTCGGGACGCCCACGGGCAGCGCGCGCAGCGCGGGCGCGACCAGCGCGGTGCCGCCGCTGCCGCCGAGGCCGAAGACGCCGCCCAGGTCGTCCCGAGCGGTGAGGAAGCGCTCGAACGCCACGGCCATGGCCGAGACCGCCGTGCCGCGGTCGCCGGTGAACACCGCCTCCGGGCCGTCCGGGTGGTGCGCGGCGACCTCGGCGGGCGTCACGTCCGCGCCCTTGCCGCCGCCGGACGCGCTCGTGGAGACGTCCACCGTCCTGACCGGCGTGCCGGCCCCCGCGATCAGCTCCGCCGCGTACCGCAGCTCCGTGCCCTTGGTGTCGAACGTCCCGACCACATACGCAACACGACTGCCCGCCACAGGCCCGCCCCCTTCGACGGGCCCGACGCTACCGACCGCGAACCCGCCCGGGCAACGAGCACCACCGCGTTCCGGCGCCTGTCCGTCCCTTGCGCCTCCGGCCGCCTCCGGCCGCTCCGGTCCTTGGTGCCGGACGCCGCGTGGGACATGATGGCGCTATGCCCAAGCCCTACGCGAGCGCGATCATCGACGCCCCGGTGGACAAGGTCTGGCAGTCCGTCCGCGCCTTCGGCGGGATCGCCGAATGGCACCCCGCCCTCGACTCGTGCCGCCTCCAGGAGGGCGACGACCTCACGGTCGGGGCCGTCCGCCGCCTGACCGCCGGCGACGCGGTCTTCGTGGAGCGGCTCACCTCGATCGACGACACGGCGCGCGTGCAGACCTACGAGTTCATCGAGAGCCCGTTCCCGGTCCGCCGCTACCACGCCACGATCCGGGTCGCCCCGATCACCGCGTCCGGGCAGACGTTCGCCGAGTGGTGGGCCGACTACGAGGCGGACGAGGCCGAGACCGCGCGCCTCACGCCGTTCTTCCGCGACGCGGTGTTCGCCGCCGGGCTCGCCGAACTCGCCGCCTACACCAACAAGGCGTAGCCGGAAGCAAGGCCAAGCCGGTAGGCCTGGCCAGGAAAAGGGCGTAGTAGCTAGGTCTTCGTGGCGGGCGGGCCTGTACCCGCGCATTCGGAATCGCGTGCGGCCAGGTCCGCTATCGCCTCGCAGAGCAGCGCCTCTTCGCGCAGCAGCCGCGCGGTCTCGGACAGCGCCGCGGCATAGTCGTCCTCGGCGTCCAGGGTCGGCATGTCCCCGCGCCTCCTCTCGGCGAAAGATCCCTCGCGCACAGTCAACTCCCGTGGGGGATCTTGTCAAGAGTGCCGGGTGGTGCGGAGGGCGCCGCGCGGGGTCCTGGGGAGCCGGAGAACTCCTGGGAACCCCGCACGGCCGCGTCCCGGGTCAGCCCTTCGCGCCGTGCCCGGCCACTCCGCGCTCGATCGCCTCGATGACGCGCGGCCGCAGCTCGGCGGCGCTGACGATCGCGTCCACCGACCCGACCTCGACGGCGCGCTGGATGCTGTGCACGCGGTCGAACTCCGCGGCGACCTCGCCCAGCTTCTCCGCGCGGACCGAGCCGCGGACCTCCGCGAGCCGCGCGGTCAGCGCGACCCGCTCGGCGCCGACCGCCGCCGACACCTCCGCCTGCAGCGCCGCCACCCGCGGGTCGTTCGCCGTCCGGGCGTTGACCTCGCCGGAGAACACCACCGCGGCGGCCGGCGCGCCGCCCAGCACGGACGCGAACGACCCCTCCAGCGCCAGCACCGTCATGTTCGGGTTCAGCGCCTTGGAGAACACCACGAACGCGCCGCCGTGGTACCGCGAGATCACGCAGAACACGATCGGGCCCTCGAAGTTCACGATCGCCCGGCCGATCTCCGCGCCGTACTCCAGCTGGAGCTTGCGCATCGACTCCGGCGAACCGTCGAACCCGGACAGGTTCGCCAGCACCACCAGCGGACGGTTCCCCGACGCGGCGTTGATCGCCCGCGCGGTCTTCTTCGACGACTGCGGGAACAGCGTGCCCGCGGTGTAGGCGTCCGGGCCGTCGGTGGGCGGGAAGCCGCGCCGCGGCACCGCCCGCGACTCGATCCCGACCAGGCAGACCGGACGGCCGCCGATGTGCGCGTCCTGCACCACCGAGGTCTCGGCGTCGGCCATCCCGGCCCACCGCTCCAGCACCGGGTGGTCCTGGTCGGACAGCGCCCGCATGACCGTGCGGATGTCGAACGGCTTCTTGCGGTCCGGGTTGTGCTCGGCGGAGAAGACGTCCCCGACGCGGGTGAAGTCGCTGCCCTCGACCACGTGCGGGAAGTCGCGGATGTCGCGGTCGGACGGGTCGGTCGTCCCGATCGTCCGCGGGCCGGGCTCGCCCGGCACGACGTAGGTGTGGTCGTAGTGCGCCATCAGCACGTCCCGCGCGGACGGCAGGTCCGGCGCCCAGTACTGCGCCTGCCCGTTCGGGCCCATCACCCGGTCGTAGCCGCCGATGCCGAAGTTGTCCTCGGCCGACACGCCGCCGGAGAAGTCCAGCGACTGCTTGCCGGTCAGCACCATCGCCGAGTCCGGCGTCATGACCAGGACGCCCTTGGTGTGCATCAGCATCGTCGCCTCGGCGTTCCAGTACGGCTGCGCGCCGACGTTGATGCCCGCGACCACGACGTTGATCTCGCCGCCCGCCTGGGTGAACTCGACGATCCGCTTCAGCGCGGCGGCGACCCAGTCCATGTTCTCGGTGCCCGACTCCATCGAGATCCGGGCCCCGGCCGACAGTGCGTACCACTCCAGCGGGACGCCCAGCCTCTCCGCCAGGTCCAGCGCGGCGATCACGCGCCGACACTCCGGCTCGGACAGCGCGCCGAGCGCCTTGGTCGGGTCGCCCAGCAGGACGACCCGGGTCACGCCCTCCGGATGCCGCTTGGTCGGCGTCGTCACGACGCCCGCGACGATCGCGGCGGTGTTGCGGCCCCGCGGACGGTCGACCGGCACCAGCTCGTGCGCGTCGTTGAGGTCGTGCTCGGTGAACTCGCCCAGCAGCCCGGTCAGCTCGTACGGGTAGACGGTGTTGCGGCTGCGCGCGCGCAGCACCTTCTGCCGGTAGTCGTCCAGCGGCTCCACCGGCCCGGTCGGCGGCTCGCCCATGGTCAGCTCGACCCCGCCCGCGGCGTCGAACCCGATCCGGACGGCGATCTTGCGCAGCTCGCCGGTCGCCTCGTCCCGGCGGCGGCCGATGAACAGCATCTCCTCCAGGCCCGCGCCCTCGGCCGTGGGCAGCACCCGCTCGAAGATCTGCTCCAGCTCGGCGCGGGACAGGTCGCTCGGCGGCCAGACGTAGACCACGATCCGGTTCGTCGCGAACCGCTTGTTCGACGGCCGCTGCGCCTGCGCCCGCCGGATCGAGTCCAGGCAGGTCGCGATGGTGTACTCGGCCATCGGCAGCGCGACGTGCGAGCCGTCCTGGTCGCGCAGCGCGGTCAGGTCCCGGACCTGCGCGAACGCGACGAGCCGCTCGTCGGACGGGTTCTCCCGCGCGACGCACCGGAACAGGTACACCTCCTCGTCGGAGGACGGCAGCCGGGTGAGGTCGAACGCCTCCAGCCGCTCCATCTGCATGCGCTGCGCGATGTAGGGGTGCAGGCCGCGGATCAGCCGCTCCTCGACCAGGCCGTCCGGGGACGGCCGGAACGTGAAGTGGTGGTGCATGACCGCGCCGCCGCTGCCCGCGACGGTCGCGGTCAGCCTGCGGACGCGCGGGGGCAGCGGGTGCAGCGCCAGGACGCGCTGGAGCGCGGCGGCCATGGCGTCGAAGTCCTCGGGCTGCTTCTCCCAGGACAGGTAGATGTCGGCGTCGATCGCGTCGCCCGCGTCGGGGCCGTCCGCGAGCTGCGCCAGGCCGTCCAGGGCGCGGCCGAGCCGGTCGAAGCCGACCGCCGCCGACACGACCGACGAGCCGGCGCGGCGGGCGATCACGAAGGCGCAGTCCGCGGCCGTCGCGGTCCGGACGTCCAGCAGCTCCTTGTTGCCGTAGTAGCGGCGGGTCAGCACCTCCAGCATGACCGAGTTGTCCAGGCCGGCGCCGTCCGGGCCGCCGCGGATCAGCCGCTGGCCGAGCAGCCGGACGAGCGGCTCGGTGCTGCGCACCATCTCGGCGACGCGCTCGGCGCGGTCCGGCGAGTCCGGCATCGCGTCCAGGTGCCGCAGGTGCTTGCGCACCCCGGCGTACACCTTGGCGCGGTTGCGGCGCAGCAGCGGCTGGCCGAACCAGGCGAACACGACGCCGCGGGCGAGGTCGGACACCATCGGGAAGCGCACCTGCGTCGCGGAGATCAGCCGCTCCAGCGCGAACGCCGCGGGCTCGCGCAGCGCCTCCTCCGGCGTCGGGTCCGCCAGCCAGGCGCGCAGCAGCGCGGTGACGACGGCGGTGTTCGCCGACGCGCGCTGCTGCGCCAGGAAGATCCGGAACACCGCCGCTTCGAGCTCGGGCGTGCGCTCGTCCAGGTCGGCGACGCCGTAGTGGGCGAACGCGGTGGCGAGCTTGGCGCGGAAGTCGTCCGGCAGCCCGGCGCGCTCGGCGTCCAGGCTCTGCAGGTAGGTGTGGAAGTACTCGCGGGCGCTGTAGGCGTGCCCGTCGGAGCCGAGACCGTTCAGGTTCAGGCCGGCGCCGGTCGGGCGCGTCCGGCCCAGCTCGGCGATGTCGGCGAACGCGGTCAGCAGGTCCAGCTCGGCGGCCAGCGGACGGTCGCCGAGCTCGGCGGCGGTCCGGCGGGCGGCGAGGTAGCCGTCCAGCGTCCGGCGCTCGTCGTAGGGGTCGGCGTCGAAGCCGAGCAGCAGGCCGCGCAGGTCGCCGCGGCCGCGGGCGGCGCGCTCGTGCGGCGGCTCGCCCCCGTCCTGGTCGGGCAGGTCCAGATCGGCGGACGCCTCGTCCGCGACGTCCTCGGCCGCGTCCGCCAGCGGTTCGAGCCGCAGCAGCGGCGCGCCGGTCTCGACCTGGCCGCCGACCGACACCAGGCATTCCTTCAGCCGGGCCTTGAACGGCGCGCGCAGCACCGTCTCCATCTTCATCGACTCCAGCACCAGCACCGGAGCGCCCGCCTCGACCTCCGCGCCGACCGCGAGCGGCGTCGCGACCACCAGCGCGGGCGCGGGGGAGCGGACGACGCCGCCCTCGTCCCGGCTGATCCGGTGCGCGATCCCGTCCACCTCGACCAGGTGCACCGGCCCGTGCGTGCCGGTCAGCAGCCGGTACCGGACGCCGTTGACCACGATCTGCCCGGCGTGCCGGTCGAACCGGTCCAGCTCCACGTCCGCGGTGCGGACCTGGTCGCCCGCCTCCAGCCCGACCCGGAACCGCTGCGCGCCCACCCGCGCGACCCGCACCCGGTAGCCGACACCGCGCAGCTTCAGCTCCAGCGGGCGGCCCGACTCGTGCCGCGCCTGCGGACGCCCGCCGGACGCGGTCACCAGCAGCCGGCGCTGCTCGGCCCGCTCGGTCTCCTCGTACGCCTCGATCGCGGCGGCGGCGAGGGCCACGGCCGCGTGCCGGTGCGCGACCAGGCCGCCGTCCTCGCGGACCCGGTCGATCCAGCCGGTGTCGGCGGTCGCCCCGACGACCTCGGGCCGGTCCAGCAGCTCCAGCACGAAGCTCTTGTTGGTCGCGCCGCCCTCGATCACCACGGTGGTCTCGGCCAGCGCCCGGCGCAGCCGGCCGAGCGCCTGGTCCCGGTCCCGGCCGAACGCGATGATCTTGGCGATCATGGAGTCGAAGTCGGCCGGGATCCGGTCGCCCTCGCCGACCCCGGTGTCCACCCGGACCCCCGGCCCGGCGGGCAGCACCAGGCGCGCGATCCGGCCGGGCGCGGGCGCGAAGTCGCGGTCGGGGTCCTCGGCGTTCAGCCGCGCCTCGACGGCGTGCCCGATCTCGGCGGGACGCTCGCCCTCCAGCCGGCCGCCGGCCGCGACGTGCAGCTGGAGCCGGACCAGGTCGGTGCCCGTGGTGATCTCGGTGATCGGGTGCTCCACCTGGAGCCTTGTGTTGACCTCCAGGAACGCGAACAGCTTCTCGCCCGGGTGGTACAGGAACTCGACCGTGCACGCGCCCCGGTACCCGACCGCGTTCGCCAGCCGCTCCGCCGACGCCTTCAGGTCGGCGACCTGCTCCGGCGCCAGCACCGGCGACGCCGACTCCTCGATGATCTTCTGGTTGCGGCGCTGGACCGAGCAGTCGCGGACGCCGAGCGCCCACGCGGTGCCCTGGCCGTCCGCGATGACCTGGACCTCCACGTGCCGCGCCCCGGTGACCAGCCGCTCCAGGAACACCACGCCGGAGCCGAACGCGCGCAGCGCCTCCTGGCTCGTCCGCTCGTAGGCGTCGGCCAGCTCCTCGTGCGAGGACACCTTGCGGATGCCGCGCCCGCCGCCGCCCGCGGTCGCCTTCAGCATCAGCGGGTAGCCGATCTCCTCCCCGGCGCGCAGCGCGTCGTCCAGGGTCTCCACCGCGCCGCGGCTCCACGGCGCGACCGGGACGCCGACCTCCTCGGCGATCAGCTTCGCGCCGATCTTGTCGCCGAGCCGGCGCATCGCCTCCGCGGACGGCCCGACGAACGTCACGCCGATCCGGTCGCACAGCTCGGCGAACGCCGGGTCCTCGGCCACGAAGCCCCAGCCGACCCACGCCGCGTCCGCGCCGGTCTCCACCAGCGCCCGCTCCAGCACCGCCATGTCGAGGTAGGGCCGCGCCGCGGCGGGGCCGAGCGGGTAGGCCGCGTCCGCCTCCCGGACGAACGTCGCCCCGCGGTCGGCGTCGGTGTACAGCGCGACCGTCTCGATCCGCGCCCCCGTCTCCGCCGCGAGGTCCCGCACGGCATGGATGAGCCGCATCGCGGCCTCTCCGCGGTTCACGATCGCGATACGCCTGAACACCGGCCGAGCCTCCTGAACACCTGCACGCGCGATGGGCGACCCCCGGCACCGGGGCATCGCCAAGTCCGCTGTCCAGCCTCTCCGATCACGGCCCCCGGAACCAATGCGCGCATCCACACGTGCCTAGCCCTCTGCGTTGTAGGGACCCGACAAAACCCCGGCACCCCCAGTCGTCACCCAGCGTGACGACTCGCGGGCCCGCGTCACCGCGTCCTAGGCTGGACCGCATGATCGAGTTCGCCCTTTTTTGGGCGACTTCTCCCGGGTGGCCGTCGTCTGGGACGAGTCAACCGACAGCTCGGCCTGACCTCACTTCTCCAGCTGCCGCCGGATCTTGTCCGGGTCGCCGAACAGCGGCGCGTCGCGCTGCGCCCGCAGCCGCTCCATCTCGCGCCGGTCCCGCTTGGTCGGACGGCCCGTCCCGCGGTCGCGGATCCCGATCGGCGACACCAGCTCGCGCGGCGGCGGGGGCGGGCTCCTGTCGATCAGGCACTCCTGCGCCACCGGCGCCCCCACCCGCTTCCGGATGATCTTCTGCACCACGACCACGCGCTCGCGCCCCTCGACCCGGACCCGCACCTCGTCCCCGGCCTTGACCGCCGTCGCCGGCTTGGCGCGCTCGTCGTTCACCCGCACGTGCCCCGCCCGGCAGGCCGCCGTCGCCTGCGACCGCGTCTTCACCAGCCGGACCGACCAGATCCAAAGATCGACCCGGACCGTCCCCTCACCAGCCATGCCCGAACCCTAACCCCACCCCCGGGCGACCCCCGCCCCATTTTCCCCGGCCCTCCCGGCCTGACCACCGGTCCGTGCCGCGATGCGGCGGAGGCGGGTTCAGTCGGCTATGGCGAAGCCCAGGGAGACCGCCGCCGAGACGACGATCTGGCCTGGCGCCAGGTCGCCCTCGATGCCCCCGACCAGGCCGCTGTGCGTGCGGGTCTTGAGGCCCTCGGGGTCGATGTCCTCGATGTGCAGGACGCGGCCGAGGCGGACTCCCGCGGCCTCCGCGTAGAGCTCGGCCTTGGCGCGCGCCGCGGCGACGGCCTCCCGGCGCGCCCGCGCGCGCAGTTCGGGCTTGGCCCGCGCGTCGAAGGTGATGTCGTCGATGCCGTTGACACCCGCTTCGACGATCTCGACGAGCAGGCGCTGGAGCGAGTCGACCGCGTCGGTCTCGATCTCGAACCTGGCCTTGCAGCTGTACCCCGTCTGCGTGCGCGCGTCGGTTCGCGGGTTGTACTCGTAGTTCGTGGTGAGGACCAGCCTGGACGGTGAGACGCCGGCGGCCGGGATGCCGTGCGCCCGCAGGACGCCCCGGAAGTCGGCGATCAGGTCCTGGGCGCGCTGGAACGCCTCGGCGGGGCTCGGCTCCACGCCGCCCAGCTCCACCTTGACGCGAGCGAAGTCCGGTTCGGCCGCGACGGTCGCGGCGCCGAACACCGACACGCCCCAGGGCTGGGAGATATTCGGGTCGGCGAGCACGGTGCCTCCGGAGGGTTGAGGTCGCAGGGATGGAGATCCTATTGCCGCCGGATGTCTCGTGGGGCGAGAGGTTGGGGGTTACGGTGGGGGCGTGGGGGTGATCGGGAAGCTGCGGGTGCCGCGGGGGGACGCGGTTTTCGCGGCCGTGGCGGCGGCGGTGGTGCTGGCTGTTCCGGCCATCCGGGACACGGACGGGGAGCGGGCGCTGTGGCCCGGGGGCGGGCTGCTGATCCTGGCGGGGACGCTCTCGCTTGCGGTGCGGCGGCGGTTTCCGGTGACGGTGCTGGTCGTGGTCACGGCCGCGGTGATGCTGTATTACCCGCTCGGGTATCCGAACGGGGCGATCGCGCTGGTGTTCCCGATCGCGCTGTTCACGGTCGCCGCGGAGCGGCGGTTGTGGGTGGCGCTGAGCATCGCGGGCGTCGTGGAGGCCGTGGCGGTCGGCGCGGGGCTGGTGCGCGGGCGGCGGCTCATGGACGACAACGCGCTGGCGTGGCTGTCGCTGGGGCTGCTCATCACGGTGTGGCTCGGGTACTACGTGCGCGGGCGGCGGGCCCGGATGGAGGAGGCCGAGCTGCGGGCGGCGGAGGCCGAGCGGACGCGGGAGCAGGAGGCGGTGCAGCGGGCCGTCCAGGAGCGGCTGCGGATCGCCCGGGAGCTGCACGACGTGCTGGCGCACCAGATCTCGCTGATCAACGTGCAGGCGGGCGCGGCGCTGCACCGGCGGGAGGAGCCCGCGCAGGCGTACGCGGCGCTGGAGGCGATCAAGCAGGCGAGCCGGGAGACGCTGCGCGAGCTGCGGACGGCGCTCGGCGTCCTGCGGCAGGTGGACGAGGAGGTCGCGGTGGCGCCCGCGCCGTCCCTGGCGCGGGTGGACGAGCTGCTCGACCAGGTGGTGGCGGCGGGCCTCGCGGTGCGGCTGGACGGCCGGGACGCGGCGTCCGGGCTGCCCGTGGAGGTGGACCTCGCCGGGTACCGGATCGTCCAGGAGGCGGTGACGAACGCGGTGCGGCACGCGCGGGCGCGGACGGTCGCGGTGCGGATCGAGCGCGCGGACGGGATGCTGGTGGTGCAGGTGGACGACGACGGGCGGGGACCGGTGGGCGAGGGGTCGGGCGGCCACGGGCTGCGCGGGATGCGGGAGCGGGCGGCGTCGATCGGCGGCGAGGTGGCGGCGGGACCGGGGCCGGACGGCGGGTTCCGGGTGCGGGCGCGGCTGCCGCTCGCCGGGCGGGACGGGGGGATCGCGTGATCCGGGTGCTGCTGGCCGACGACCAGACGCTGGTGCGGGCCGGGTTCCGGTCGATCCTGGTCGGCGAGCCGGACATCGAGGTCCTCGGCGAGGCCGACGACGGCGCGCAGGCGGTGCGGCTCGCCGCCGAGCTGCGGCCCGACGTGGTGCTCATGGACGTCCGGATGCCGGTGCTGGACGGCCTGGAGGCGACCCGCCGGATCGTCGGCGACGAGCGGCTCGCGGGCGTCCGGGTGGTGATCCTGACGACGTTCGACCTGGACGAGTACGTCTACGGCGCGATCCGCGCGGGCGCGAGCGGGTTCCTGGTGAAGGACACCGAGCCGACCGAGCTGATCCACGGGGTGCGGGTGGTGGCGCGCGGCGACGCGCTGCTCGCGCCGGCCGTGACCCGGCGGCTGATCGCCGAGTTCGCGCTGCGGATGGCGGCGCCCCCGCCCGCGACGGCGCTGGACGCGCTGACCGTCCGGGAGCGGGAGGTGCTGGAGCTGGTCGCCGCCGGGATGTCGAATGAGGAGATCGCCCGGCGCCTGGTGCTGAGCCCGGCGACGGCGAAGACGCACGTGAGCCGCATCCTCGCCAAGCTCGGCGTGCGCGACCGGGCGCAGCTGGTGGTGCTCGCCTACGAGTCCGGGTTGATCCGTCCCGGCTGGCTCGGCTGACCGCCTAGCGGACGGTCACGAGGTCGGCGGTGCCTTGCAGGGCGTGGGCGCGGCCCGTCCGGTGGTCGGGGAGGCGGGTCAGCAGGGCGTGCCGTCCGGGACGCAGCTTGGTGGTGATGACGACCGAGCGTCCGGGTGACATCGCCGTGGCGCCGGAGGCCGTCCCGGTGAAGGGGAAGACGCCGAACCAGCCGCGCGCGATCGCGGCGAAGAAGCCGTCCAGGTGCTCGCGGGTCGTGTCCGGACGCACCGGGACGAGCAGCGCCTCGTTGAACGTCCCCGAGTCGTTGGCGAACCGGACGGGCGCGTGCGCGGGCAGTTCGGCGGGCGCGCGGAAGCGGGTGCCGTCCGGGGTGTCGTACAGGACGACCTCGGCGAGCGGCGGCGGCTCGCGGCCGTCGACGGCCTCCTCGGGGTCGCCGGGCGGGGCCGCCGCCAGGACGTCCACCTCGTGCAGCGAGCCGGAGCGGCCGTAGGGGAGCAGGTCCGCGAAGTCGATCATGTGGTGCACGCCGGCGCCGAGGGTGAGGCGGGCCGAGGCGGCGGAGCCGAACGGCACGGCCGCGCCGCCGTAGAGCGTCGCGCGGGCCTCGATCCCGGCGGCGGCCGTCACGGCGACCGACGGGTCCGTCCGGTCGTAGGCGCGTTCGAGCGCGGTGAGGAACTCGACCGGGGCGAGGCCGGGTCGCAGCCTCGTCAGGCCGACCTGCGCGCCGTCCGGGTCCGTGGTGCTGATCCGGAACGTGGTGTCGCCCTCGACCAGCGCGGTCGGCGCGGTCAGGCGGGTGGCGGGGGAGCCGGACAGGGACCTGGTGACGGCGCGGGGAGCCGTGACGAGCGTGCGCATGGATGGAGTCTCACACTTCGTGCTCGGCCGGTCATCGGACCGCAGTTGTCTAGCACATACTCCTTAAGTTGTATTTCGCCGTGCTTGACAGTGTTGGTCAGATATGGCCGCCCGGGCGGATCGAGCGAGAGTGAACCGTCGCTCCAGCGAGGCTCACGACCCTGGGGGTGCACCGACCCCCCACAGAACGGGACGACCATGCTGAACCGTCGTGACTTCCTCCGCGCCGGCGCCGTGGGCAGCGGCGCGGCACTCCTGCCGGCGCTCGGCGGGACGCCCGCGCGCGCCCGCACCCCGCTGCTGCGCACCCGCGCCCCGCTGGCGCCGGTGCCCTTCACCGCCCCGCTCAAGGTGCCGGACGTGCTGCGCCCCGTCCGCCGGACGGCGACGACGGACTTCTACGAGCTGACGGTCAAGGAGGCCACGGCCGAGATCTACCCGGGCGTCCCGGCGACCGTCCTCACCTACAACGGCACCTCGCCCGGCCCGACGATCAGGGCGCGCGCGGGCCGCCGCATCGTGGTCACCCAGACGGACGCCATGATGCACGAGACCTCGCTGCACCTGCACGGCGGGATCGTCGCGGCAGACGACGACGGCCACCCCTGCAACGCGGTCATGGCGGGCGGGTCGCGCGATTACCACTACCCGAACAAGCAGGCCGCCGCGACGCTCTGGTACCACGACCACGCGCACATGATGGAGGCCGAGCACGCCTTCAAGGGCATGGCGGGCTTCTACCTGATCGGCGACCCGTTCGAGGAGGCGCTCGGACTGCCGGACGGCCCGCGCGACGTCCCGCTGATGATCCGCGACGCGCGCTTCGACGACACCGGGCAGCTGATGTGGGTGCCGGACGACTTCCGCGGCCGCAAGGTCGCGCTGGTGAACGGCACGCCCCAGCCGTACCTGCGCGTCCGCCCGGCCTGGTACCGGCTGCGCCTGTGCAACGGCGGGACGCTCGCCGAGTACAAGCTCGCGCTGAGCACCGGCGACGAGATGATCGCGATCGCCTCGGACGGCGGGCTGCTGCCCGCGCCGCAGGCGCTGGCGATGGTGGACCTCACGCCCGGCGAGCGCGCCGAGGTGCTGGTCGACTTCTCCCGCTACCCGGCCGGTACCCAGCTCGTCCTGGTGAACCAGCGCGGCAAGGTCGACTCCGACACCAACCTCATGCGGTTCGTGGTCGGGGACGGTCCGCGCGTGGCCGGCGGGCCGTTCCGGCGGCACCGAGGCGTCCCGTCCCGGCTACGGCCGATGCACCGGCTGACCGGGGAGGACGCCGTCCGGAAGATCACGCTCGGCATCGCGGGCAACCCGGGCGCGCCGACGATCGACGGCAAGCTGTTCGACATGGACCGGATCGACACCCAGGTCCCGTTCGGGAACACCGAGCTGTGGGAGGTGTCGAACCTCGACACCTACGTCCCGCACAACTTCCACGTCCACGGCGTCCACTTCCAGGTGCTCGACCGCAACGGGACGCCCGTGACGGGCCACGAGACGGGCTGGAAGGACACGGTGTCCATCCCGGAGTCCACGACCGTCCGGTTCCGCGTGCGCTTCGACCACTACCGCGGCCGCTACCTCTACCACTGCCACCTGCTCGACCACTCGGACATGGGCATGATGGCGCAGATGCAGATCTCCTGAGCGAACGCGTCTCCTGAGCGAACGCGAACCGGCCTCTGGCCCGCCCCCTCCGGGACGCGGGCCAGAGGCCGGTTCGTGCGGTCAGGCGGCCTGCTCGGCGGCGAGATGCTCCGAGAGGGCCTGGACGGTCGGGAAGTTGAACAGCAGCACGGCCGGGACCTTGATGCGCAGCTCCGCCGCGACGCGCTTGGCGACGGTGACCGCGCCGAGCGAGTCCAGGCCGAGCTCCTCGAAGGTGGCCTCCGGGTCGAGCTCCTCGTGCGGCAGGTCGACCTCGCGCGCGACCGCCTCCGACAGGCAGTCCTCGATGCGCGTCCGGTCGAGCCGCTCGGCGGACAGGGTCATGCGTTCCTCCCTTGATCCTTCTCAGTCGTGTCGTGCGGGCCCTCGTGCGTGTCTTCGCGCGTGTCGCTCGGCGCGCGGACGACCAGCGCCGAGTTGAAGCCGCCGTAGCCGCGCGCCACGACGAGCGCAGTCCGGACCGTCCCCTTGCGCGCGTCTCCGACCAGGTCGATGCGCATCTCGCGGGACGGCGTGACACCGGGCGTCGGCGGGATGACGCCGTCCCGGATGGACAGCAGCGCGGTCGCGACGTCGAGCGCCGCACCCGCGTACATCCGGCCGGTGAGCACCTTCGGCGCGGTCACCGGGACGCCGTACGGGCCGAAGACGGCGGCGAGCGCCTCCGCCTCCGCGCGGTCCAGGTCCGGGGTTCCGGCGGCGTCGGCGAACACCACGTCCACGTCGCCGGGCTCCACCGACGCGTCCTGCAGGGCCCGCTCGATCGCGCGGCGCAGTCCCGGCGGGCGGCCCGACCCCGGCGGCGGGTCGAACGTGGCGGCATGCCCGGCGATCTCGCCGTACCGCTGCGGCGGGACGCGCGACCCGGACGCCTCCAGCACCAGCATCGCGCCGCCCTCGCCGGGCACGTAGCCGCACGCGTCCGCCGCGAACGGGACGTAGGCGCGGTCCCGGTCGGCGGACCGGCTGAGCAGCCCGTTGCTGAGCTGCGCGACGACCCCGTACGGGCAGAGCGACGCGTCCGTGCCGCCGGTGACCACCACCCGCGACCCGCCGCGGACGAGCCGGCGCGCCTGCGCGATCGCGTCCAGCGCACCCGCCTCCTCGGCGGAGATCACGCCGCACGGCCCGTGCATCCCGTGCCGGATCGAGATCTGGCCCGTGGTGGCCGCGTAGAACCAGGCGATCGACTGGTACGCGCCGACCCACTGCGGGCCGCGGCTCCACAGCCGCTCGATCTCGCGCTGGCCGAAGTCGGTGCCGCCGGACGAGCTGGCGGTGACCACGGCGCTGGCGTACTCGGGCAGCTCGGCGGGGGAGACGCGGGCGTCGCCGAGCGCCATCTCGGCGGCGGTGAGGCCCATGTGCGTCCAGTGGTCGGTCTGCGGGATCAGCCGGTTCGGCACGTGGTCCGAGGCGGTGAAGCCGGCCACCTCGCCCGCGAACCGCAGCGGGTAGTCCGCGGCCTCGAACCGGGTGATCGGCCCGATGCCGCTCTCCCCGTTGAGGGTCGCCTCCCAGTACGTCTCGGTGCCGAGCCCGTTGGGCGCGACCACGCCGATGCCGGTCACCACCGGGCCGCTCATCGCGGTACCTCCTTCGTGAGGGCGCCCGCGAGCGCGCGGGCGGTCCGTTCCTGCCAGCCGCGCTGGAAGAGCCGCCGGTACAACCCGGGGACGTGCCGCGCGAGCGCGACGCGCAGCCTGTACTCGGCGCCCGGCACGCATTCCGGACGGCCCGCCGCAGCGGCGGCGAGCGCCTTCCGAACCACGTCGGACGCGTCCAGCACCGGGCCCATCCGGCCGCGGTGCGCGCCCTTCGCCTCGCGCCCCGCGGTGCGGGTCGCGCCCGGGCAGACCGCGATGACGCGCACGCCGAGCGGGCCCACCTCCTCGCGCACCGCGCGGCTGAACGTCGTGACGAACGCCTTGGTCGCCGCGTAGGTCGCGCCGCCGGGCGCGGGCGTGAACGCGGCGACCGACGCGAGGTTGAGGACGGTGCCGGACCGCCGGGCGACCATGCCGGGCAGCGCCGCCCGGGTCAGCCGGACCAGCGCCGCCGCGTTCAGCTCGATCTTGTGGTCTTCGGCGGCGGCGTCCTGGAGGGCGAGCGGTCCGACGCGTCCCATCGTCCCGGCCGCATTGACCAGCACCTCGACCGGACGGTCCGGATCGGCGAGCCGCGCCTCCACCCGCGCCCGCTCGGCGGGCACGGTGATGTCGGCGGCCAGCGTCTCGACCAGGACGCCATGCCGCTTCGCGATGCCGACCGCGACGTCCTCCAGCGGCCCGGGCCTGCGCGCGACCAGCACCAGGTCATGCCCCCGCGCCGCCAGTTCCCAAGCGAACGCCTCCCCGATCCCACTGGACCCACCCGTGACGACTGCCGTTGCGGGCGAGCCGCTGAGGCCGCCCGCCCGGGCGTCCGGTAGAAGGGCCGCGTCCGTACTTGCCCGCGCGGGCGGGGAGACCGTGCGGGTCGAGTCCTGCGCGGGCGGGGAGGCCGTGCGGGTCGCGTCCTGCGCGCGGCCCGCACGGCCTGTCCTTGGGGTTCGCAGGTTCATCGGCCCGCCGCGGCGACGTCGGGGGTGCCCGCGATGATGGCGTTGTCGGACGGGCTGCGTCCCGGAGCCGTCGGCGCGGACGCCGGCGCGCCGTGCGCCGCGAGCGTCTCCAGCCGCGCCACGACCTCGGACGTGTGCGGCTGGGCCCGGTTCTCGGCCGCGACCCGGCGGGCCGCGTCGCGCAGGGAGGGGGCGGCCAGCACGTCCGCGACGGCCTTGCCGATCTCGGCCGGTGTCGACTCCCACGCGGGGATCGAGGCGCCCGCGCCGGACGCGACGGTCCGCCGCGCGTTCAGCACGGTGTCGCCGCCGGACGCCAGGATCAGCTGCGGCACGCCCCCGGCGACCGTGGTCAGGGTCGTCCCGCCGCCGCCGTGGTGGACGACCGCGTCACAACTCGGCAGCATCAGGTGCAGCGGGACGTCCTCGGCGACGCGGACGTTGCCGGGCAGCTCGCCGAGCAGGTCGGCCTGCCCGCCGAACACGCCCGCGAGCACCTCCACGTCCAGCGAGGCGATCGCGAGGATCGCCTCGTGCACGAAGTTCATGTTGCCGAGGATCGTGGAGACCATCGAGCCGAGGCTGATGAACACGCGCGGCCGCTCCGGCGGCTCGGCCAGCCACGCGGGGATGACCGACGGCCCGGCATACGGGATGAACTGCATGCGCTGCCGCGCGACGAGCCCGCCGTCGTCGATCTGCATGCTCGGCGGGCACGGGTCGAGCGTCAGGTCGCCGAACGGGTCGGCGCCGCTGATGCCGAGCTCGGCGAACAGCCGGTCCCGGGCCTCCCGCTCGTCCGCGTCGCGGGCGAGGGTGTAGTCGGGGCCGGGCAGCACCCGGACGGCCGGGACGCCGAGGATCTTCGCCGCCCGCACCGCCGCGTACATCCGCGGCTCAAACAGGATCAGGTCGGGACGCCACTCGCGGGCGAGGTCGAGCACGGGCCCGGCCATCTCGCGCGCGCCGAGCGCGAACATCTCGAACGCGCGCGCCGCGCGGCGCTTCTCGTGCTCGGCCTTGTCGGAGCCGGGGCGCTTGGTGAAGCCCGCCCACACCGAGGCGAGGTCGAGCTCCTCCCCGGCGACCGAGAGGGTGAGGCCCGAGCGCATCGCGGCGCCCTCGACGCCGGGGGCGCTGACGAACATGACCTCGTGGCCGGCCGCGCGCAGCGCCCAGGCGGGCGGGACCAGGGTGAAGTAGTGCGACGCGGTCGGCCACGTCGCCAGCAGGACGCGCATCGGCGCACCTCCAGATTCGCAGGACGGCAGGACGGAACGGGGGGCCGGGTCAGCGCAGCTCGACGACCCGGTGCATGCCCTCGGCGGCGCGCTTCACGGCCGTGTCGGGGTCCCGGTAGAAGGACAGGACGGCGTACCGTCCGGGCGGGTAGTCGAAGTTGAGCACCGCGCGGTAGCCGGGGGAGATGGCCATCAGGCCGCCGACCTGGTGCAGCAGCGGGTTCTGCGGGTTCTTCCCGGCGGCCAGGTCGTCGTAGTACCGCTGGATGTCGGCGTCGGTCGTGGCCGGGTCGAGCCCGACGAACACGGCCTCCTGCGGCTGCGAGGTCTGGTTGACGACCAGGTACGAGCCGCGCGCCTTCAGCCTCGACGGCAGCGCGAACCGGGTGTCGGGGCCGCGCTGGACCATGCGGATCAGGCCGTCCACGCGCGGCGGACGGGCCCGCAGCCAGGTCTGCCCGACGTCGAGCCGGCGCATGTTCGCGCCCTCGATGCCGTAGTAGGTGCCGGGACGCAGGTTGACCGTGACCGAGACCGGGCTGGTCGCGGGGAACACGCCCGCGCCGCCGAAGAACTCGACGTCCCGGTACAGCGCGCGCAGCGCGGGGATCGCGACGGCCTTGTCCGGCGACTGGCTCTGCGCGAACTCGGTCATCGCCTGCTGCAGCGGCACGCCCTCGCGGATCGAGCCGGTGCCGAGGAAGTGGCCCCAGGCGTCCGGGGTGGTGACGCGCAGCGTGACCGGACCGGCCGGGCGCGGGTTCGGGCCGGGGAACTCGAACCCGGCGCTCGTCACGGTGATCGGCAGCACCGGCGCCGCCGGCAGCGGCTCGGCGCGGGCGGGACGGGCGCCGGCGGGCGCGGCGGCCGTCCAGGCGAGGGCGGCGGCGCCGACGACGGCGGCGCCGGTCAGGGAACGGCGGACGGAGGCGGCCATGCGAAGGCACTCCCCTCGGTACGCGACCACGGCTCCGTGGTCGCGGGTTCTATGGGTCAGGTGTCGATGCGGATGTCGATGAGCTGGTGCGGGTTGATCGAGCGGCACTTGACGAGCTGGAACGCCTCGCAGAACTCGTCCTCGCCCTGCTCGTGCACGCGGGCCTGCCGGGCCCACCAGCGGGCGCGCGCGAGCAGCGCCTCCTCGCGCATGTACGGCTTGGACGCCTCGGACTGGTACTGCGCGATCGCCGCGAGCTTCTTGTCCATGAAGTCGGTGACGTTCACGTACAGGTTCGGGATGAACCCGGAGTTCAGCACCGGCGGCTCGCCCTGCAGGATCAGCCGGGGCGACGGGACGCGCTTGGCGAGCGTCGTGGCGACCAGGCCGGTGGCCTGGTGGTCCTGGTGGTCGTCCTGGAGCTGCGGGCTGGTGTAGTGGGTCATCACCACGGTCGGCGCGACCCGGCGCAGATGGCTCTCGATCTTGGCGTAGGTCTCCCGGGCCACCCGGACGTCGCCGTCCGGCAGGCTCTCGATGGTGATCGTCGCGCCGATGATCGCCGCCGACGCGGCCGCCTCCCGGACCCGGTCCTGCGGCCGCGCGACCGAGCTGTTGAACCCGTCGGTCAGCGCCACGATGTGCACGTCGTAGCCCGCGTGCCGGAACGCCGCGAGCGTCCCGCCGCAGGCCAGCTCCGCGTCGTCCGGGTGCGCGAAGACCGCCAGCACCCGGCGCGCGTCCAGCCCGTCCGCGCGGCTCACCGGACGCCCTCCCCGACCGGCTCGCCCCGCGCGGCCCCGTTCGCGCGCCCGTTCGCCGACCCGTTGCCGTTGGACGACCCGTTGGCCGCGCCGTTGGACGAACCGTTGCCGTTGGACGAACCGTTGCCGTTGGACGAACCGTTGGCGTTGCCGTTGCCGTTGGCCTGGTGTTGCAGGGCTTCGGCGGTGCGGGCGGCGGGGGTGCCGGGCATGACGGACTCGACCCAGCCGTCGATGTTCTCCTGCCGGACGCGGGTGATGGCGAGCGCGCCGGGCGGGACGTCCTTGGTGATCAGCGAGCCCGCCGCGGTGTACGCGCCGCCCGCGACGGTCACCGGCGCGACCAGCGCGCAGCCCGCGCCGATCATCACGTCGTCGCCGACGACCGTGCGGTGCCGGCGAAGCCCGTCGAAGTTGACGAACCCGGTGAACCCGGACAGGTTCGTGCGCTTGCCGATCTCGCCGTCGCCGAGGTAGGCGAAATGCGGGACCTTCGAGTCGTCGCCGATCGTGGTGGCCTTGATGTGCGTGAACGACCCCATCACCACGTCCCGGCCGGAACGGGTGTTCCCGCGCAGGTAGGCGTAGGGGCCGACGTCGTTGCGCTCGCCCAGCTCGACCGACTCCAGCGTGGAGCAGCGGACGCGGGTGCCCGCGCCGACGACGGTGTCGACGAGCGTGCAGTCCGGGCCGATGACGGTGTCCGCGCCGACGACGGTGCCGCCGCGCAGCTCGGTGTTGCGCAGGACGGTCGCGCCGGGCGCGAGGACCACGTCGGTGTCGATCCAGGTGGTCTCCGGGTCCAGGACGGTCACGCCGGCGG
The DNA here is from genome assembly GCF_024172125.1 of Actinomadura rupiterrae. Taxonomy (GTDB): domain Bacteria; phylum Actinomycetota; class Actinomycetes; order Streptosporangiales; family Streptosporangiaceae; genus Spirillospora; species Spirillospora rupiterrae. The sequence continues at coordinate 403,556 of NZ_JAMZEA010000009.1, read as the reverse complement.
CCATCCAGGACCGGACGATCCGGTCGCGGGTGAGGCGCCGCGCGGTGGCGAGGCCCGCCTGGTCGACGACCCGGACGGCCTCGCGGGCGTCGGCCTCCACGGTGGCGACGTGCGCCCCCGAGGAGTCCAGCGCGTGCATCGCCCGGACGAGCGGCTCGCCCGTCGCGAGGTCGCCGCCGGGTGCCGTGCCGTCCGCCTCGTCCGCGGACGGGTCCGGCACGCCGGACGGCCCGGACGCGCCGGACGGCTCGGCGAGCGCCCGCACCAGGTCGCCGCTGCGGAACGCCCAGGCGGGGCCGAGCCGCACCGCGGCGTAGCCGCCCTGGTGCAGCAGCCCGGTCAGCCGGGTGACGCTCGCGGCGGTCAGCATCGGGGTGTCGGACGGGATGATCACGGTGGTCGCGGTGCCGGCCAGCGCCGCCCGCAGCTCCGCCAGGTCGCGCACCGGCCGCACCGGCGCCTCGCCGGGCGCGCCGTCCCCGAGCTCGGCGGCGACCTCGCGGTCCGCGCCGACCAGCAGGATCTCGCCGGCGCCCGCGGGCGCCGCGGCGGCGAGCACGTGCCGGATCATGGGGCGCCCGCAGAGCTCGGTCAGCGGGCCGGGTCCGTTGCGGGTCGGCGCTCGGCAGAGCAGGACGACCCGGACCGGTGTGGTGGATCGGCTCATGGGCGGCCCCTCCTCTCAGCGTGGTTCGTTGCTCGCATCGAGGGTGGGCGGCGCCGCTCGCGCCCCGGTAGTGGACACCTTGCTCGCGCCTGGCTCGTTCCCTGACCGACCGGTCAGACGACTTCGAAGTTGCCCATCATCGCCATGTCCTCGTGTTCGAGGTTGTGGCAGTGCAGGACGTAGCGTCCGCGATGTCCGGTGAAGCGGACGAGGACGCGGGCGCGCTCGCCCTGGTCCAGGTCGAGCGTGTCCTTCCAGCCGGAGTCGTACGGCCCGGGCTTGCCGCCCTTGCGCGCCAGCACCTGGAAGTGGCCGAGGTGGATGTGCACCGGATGCGTGGTCGCGCTGGCGCGGAACTCCCACAGCTCGACCGTGCCGAGCTTGGGCCGCGCGAGGACGGTGTCGGGGGAGAACGCCTTGTCGTTGATGGTGAAGCCGTGCCCGCCGTGCACCTTGCCGCGCTTGAACGTGAACTGCCGGTGCGCCACGGCCTGGCCGGCGGACAGCTGCTCGACGTCCGAGAGCCGCGCGGGGACCGAGCTGTCGTCGCGTCCGCCCCGGACGACCCGGAACCGCATGACCCGGGACGTCCCGCCCGACCCGGCCGCGTTGGCGAGCGTGACCTCGGTGCCGACGCGGTACTTCGAGAAGTCGATGACCACGTCGAACCGCTCGCCGGGCGCGACCGCGAGGGTGTCGTGCCGGACGGGCGCGGCGAGGAACCCGCCGTCGCCGCCCACCTGCACGAACCCGCCGCCGCCCGCCGGAGCCGGCGACAGCCTCAACCGGTAGACCCGCGCGTTGGACGCGTTCAGCAGCCGGAACCGGTACCGGACGGCCGCGACCTCCAGGAACGGCCACGGCGCCCCGTTGACCAGGATCGTGTCGCCGAGCACGCCGTCCGCGTAGTCGGACAGGACGCCCGGCCGCCCCCGCAAGGACGGGTCGAGCGACGGGTAGTGCAGCGAGCCGTCCGCGCCGAACGACCGGTCGGCCAGCATCAGCGGGATCTCGCGGTCGCCGTCGGGGAGCGGGAGCGCGTCGTCCTCGTCGTCCCGGACGATGTGGAACCCGGCGAGGCCCATGTAGACCTGCGGTCCGGTGAAGTCCATCCGGTGGTCGTGGTACCAGAGCGTGGCCGCGCGCTGGTCGAGCGGGTAGGTGTAGTCGCGTCCGGCGCCCGGCCGGACGACGTCGAGGGGGTAGCCGTCGCTGTCGGCGGGTGTGATGCCGCCGTGCAGGTGCGTCGCCGTCGGCCGTGGCAGCTCGTTGCGCAGGTGGACGACGGCCCGCCGCCCGCTGCGGCTCTCGATCGTCGGACCGGGGAAGGTGCCGTTGAAGCCCCAGATCTCCGTGCTGTGACCGGGGACGATCTGCGCCTTCGCCGTGTGCTGGACGAGCGTGTAGTGGTCGGACGACGCGTCCGACCGGTCGGGGCGCAGCACCGGCGGCACGGGCAGCGGCACCTTGAACGGCTCGACCTTCACCTTGCTGGGCAGCACCCGTCCTCCCGTGTCGGCCTCGCCGCCGCCCCTGTCGCCGTGGTCGCCGCCACCTCCGATCTGATCGGTGCCGCCGCAGGATCTCAGGGCCACGACGCCGGCGAGACCGGCCCCGGTGGCGAGCAGGAACGTTCGGCGCGAGGTCGGCATGGCTGCTCCCTGTCGTGCGGTGGCCGTCCATCCCGACTATAGGCTGGCTATATGTAGATGAGCTATCCATCGCAGTCGTGGACTCCGGTGGTGCGGCCGCCCGTGTTGGGCGAGAATGATCCACGGGGTGGCGACTCGATGCCGGGACGGCGCTGTGCCCGGCGGCGGAGGTTGATGATGCGATCGGTGGCTCGGCCGGCCGGGACCGGGCCGGGAGCGGAGGGCACCTCCCCGATCGATCGCTACGTCGCCCGGATGGAGCGCTCCCTGCGCGGCCCGTCCAGGGTCCGCGCGGACATCGTCCAGGAGCTTCGCGACGGCCTGGAGGACGCGGCCGGCGGCTACGCCGAGGAGGAGGGCCTGGACCGGGACGAGGCCGAGGAGCTGGCCGTCGAGGAGTTCGGCGACGTCAGCGAGCTGGCCCCCGACCTCCAGATAGAGCTGAGCTTCGCGCAGGGCCGCCGCACCGGCTGGATGGTCTGCCTGCTGATCGCGCTCCAGGCGTTCGTCGGCCAGTTCGCCTGGCAGCACGACCCGGACGCGGTCGGCCCCGGCGTCCGGCTCGGCGAGGGCTACCACCTGCTCGCCCAGAGCCTGGACTGGTTCCAGTACTCCACGCTGGCGGTGGCGCTGCTCGGCGTGCTGTTCTTCGGCTGGGGCGGGCGGCTCGCCCGGGTCCGGCCGCGCGTGGTCGGCATCGGCGCGCTGTTCGCCGTGGTCGCGCTGGTCGTCAAGAGCACCCTGGCGGTGCTGCTGGTGGCGCTCGTCCCGGGCATGCTCGCGCACGAGCTGTCGGCGCCGATGGGCATGCTCAAGGAGCTGGTCATCTGGGTCGTCCCCACGCTGTACGTGATGGGGTCGGCCGTGTTCTGCCTGCGCGTGTCGATGACCCGTCCGGTCGCCGAACCCGCCTGCTGACGAGCGCCGTCCGCGCCGCGCCGACCTGCTGACGAGCGCCGTCCGCGCTTGTTCCCGCATCTGATGACCTTCACTGGCCAGCCTCGCGCCCGTTCCTGACGGTCCGCCGTCCGCGCCCTCGCGCGAGCCGCAGGTCGTTCGTGTTTTCGCAGGTCAGCACGGTGCTCCAGGGATCCTCCAGCGATCTATATATAGACAGGCTATATGTAGGCGTAGTACATGTAGGCTGGCAAACTATTTGGAAAGGAGGTGCGCCGGACAGATGAACCGCGCAGCTTTCCGCGCACCGATCCGCCCGCCGCGTTCCTCCCGGCTCAGACCGGTCGTGGCGGCGCTCTCCCTGCTCGTCCTCGCCCTCGCGGCGGGGTTCGCGCCGGGAGCGGTGGACGCGGCGTCCCTGACCGACCGCGCGTCCATGCCGCCCGGGGCCAAGCCCGGCGACTGGGCGCAGTGGCAGTTCGGGAGCAGGGGCGGCCGGTACAACCCGTACGAGCACCGGATCACGCCCGCCAACGTCAAGAACCTCAAGCTCAAGTGGTCCTACGTCTTCGAGAACTACACGGGCATGGTCTGGAGCCAGCCCGCCGTGGTCGGCGACAGCCTCTACGTCGGCGGCCCCGACTCGAAGTTCTACGCGCTGGACCCGAAGACCGGCGCCACGAAGTGGACCTTCGACCTGCGGCCGTACGCCGGGCAGGTGCCGCCGCCCGACGCCGACATCTTCCAGAAGAACGCCGTCCGGGACGGGCCGTCGGTGGTCGGCGACCGCGTCTACTTCGGCGACGGGCGCGCGCACATGTTCGCCCTGGACCGGAAGACGGGCAAGTTCCTCTGGATGACCAAGATCGACACCCATCCGCACGCGATGGTGACCGGCTCGCCGACCTTCTTCCAAGGCCGGATCTTCGTCGGGGTGTCGAGCTACGAGTACAGCGTCGCGGGCGACGACTCCTACCCGTGCTGCACCTTCAGCGGGAAGATGGTCGCGCTCGACGCCCGGACCGGGAGGATCGACTGGACGTACCGGACCATGCCCCCGTCCCAGCAGGACGGGACGTGGCCCGGCGGCACACCCAGGTTCGTCTCCTCGGGCGGCTCGGTCTGGTCCACCCCCGTGGTCGACGCGAAGTCCAGGACGATCTACTTCGGCGCCGGCAACAACTACAGCGGCACCGGCGGACGGTCCGACTCGGCCATCGCGCTCGACGTCGACACCGGCAAGGAGCGGTGGACGCGCCAGATGACCCATCCGGACGCCTGGACCGTCCGGTGCCTGTCGCCGCTGCCGCCCGGCGGGTCGTGCCCCGGCCTCGGCGACGGCACCACGCTCGACTACGACGTGGGCAGCGGCCTGCTGTTCCAGATCCACGGCCGCCCGGTCGTCGGCTTCACCCAGAAGTCGGGGATCTACCACGTGCTCGACGCGCGGACCGGGCAGATCGTCTGGGAGACGCAGCTGTCGGTCGGCGCGGTGAACCAGCCGTGGCGCGGCATCGAGTGGGGCGCCAGCTACGACGGGCACCAGCTCTACATCGCCACCTGGCGCGCCTACCCGGGCACGCTGTTCGGGCTCAACCCCGACACCGGTGAGATCAACTGGCGCACGCCGATGCCGGACGACGCCTGCACCACCGGCGGCGCCGCGCACCCGATCCGGATCACCCCGCCGAACGACCCGCCCGTCTGCTCCAGGGGCATGGTGTCGGCGGTGTCGTCCTCGCCCGGCCTGGTGTACGAGGGCGGCGAGGACGGCAAGATGCGGATCTACTCGTCCGCCACGGGCCAGAACCTGTGGACCTACGACGCCGTGCACATGTTCCAGGGCGTCAACGGCCGCAGCGGCCCCGGCGGTTCCATCTCCGGCAACGGCGGGGCCGTGGTGTCCAACGGCATGGTCTTCGTCGAGTCCGGTTACCAGCTCAGCCACGGCATCCCCGGCCACGTCCTGCTGGCCTTCGGCCTCTAAGACACCTACCGGACGCCTTCCGGAGCGCTGAGCGCGCCGGGACCGAACGCCCCCGTGCGGCCCCGGCGAACGGGCCCTGACCCGCGGTTCCCCTGCCGCGGGTCAGGGCCTTCGGCATGCCCCGAGGCCGGAGGCGGCGGTGCGTGCGGCCTTCCACCCGGGCACCAGTGCGACGCCAGCGCCCGGGCCGACCCTCCATGAGGAGACAGCTTCCCCGGCCCAGCGGAGGTGGGCGTGTGACGAGCGGTGGAACCCTGAAGGACAGACGCGTTCTGGTCACCGGCGGGACGCGCGGGATCGGCCTGGCGACCGTGCGGGCCCTGGTCCGCGAGGGCGCCCGGGTGGTCACCTGCTACCACCGGGACCAGGCGGCGGCGGGCGCGCTCGCCGCCGAGTTCTCCGGCGCGGCCGAGCCGCCGCGGATCGTGCGCGCCGACGTGACCGACCCGGCCGCGCTGGAGCGGCTCGCCGCCTCGTGCGCCGAGGAGCTGGACGGCCTGGACGTCGTCGTGAACAACGTCGGCGTGGACGGCAGCGCCCCGCTCGCCCAGCTGGAACGGGCCGAGTGGGACCGCGTCCTGCGGACCGACCTCACCGGCTGCTACCTGGTCGTCCAGGCCGTCCTCGGGCTGCTGGGCGAGGGCGCGTCGATCGTGAACGTCGGCGCGTCCGGGGCGCTGCGCGGCCGGCCCGCCGCCGCCCACCACGGCGCGGCCAAGGCCGCCCTGATCGGGCTGACCCGGTCCCTCGCCAAGGAGCTGGGACCGCGCGGCATCCGCGTCAACACCGTCGCCCCCGGGCCGGTGCACGACCCGGACGCGCCGTCCCTCCCGCCGCGTGCGCTGGCGGGCATCCGCGGCATGGCGGCGCTCGGCCGCCTCGCCGAACCGCGCGACGTCGCCGACGCCGTGCTCTACCTGGCCGGGGACGGCGCGCGCTGCGTCTCCGGCGTCACGCTCAACGTGGATGGAGGAATGTGATGCCGTACCAAGCGATCACCTACCGGGTGAAGCCGGGGCACGAGGACGAGATCGCCGAGATCTTCTCCGACTTCCGCCGGGTGGACGACGCGGAGCTGCGCGACGAGGACGGCACGGTCGTCGGCCGCCTGCTCGGCACCGGGCTGTTCATCAAGGACGACGTGATGGTCCGGGTCATCCACTACGAGGGCGACTTCGTGGCGGTGGCGCGGAAGATGGCGGCCCAGTCCGGCGTGCACTCGGCCGAGGCGAAGCTGGCGCCGTTCCTGGCGCAGGAGCGCGACACCAGCACGCCCGAGGCGTTCGGGAAGTACTTCCGCGACAGCCTCATGCGGCCGATCTCGCAGCTCTCGGTCGACTCCCTGCCCGTTGAACCGGCGACGGCGAAGGGCTGACCGATGGGGACGTTCGAGGGGACCGTGGCGGTCGTCGGGCTCGGCGGCATCGGCGGCGGCGTGGCCCACCGGCTCGTCGCGTCCGGCCACGACGTCGTGGTGCACAACCGCACCGCCGCGAAGGCCGAGCCGCTGCGCGCGGCCGGGGCGCGGGTCGCCGCCACGCCCGCCGAGGCCGTCGCGGAGGCGGCGGTGGTCATGGTGAGCCTCGCCGACGAGGCCGCCATCGAGTCGGTCGTGTTCGGCGCCATGGCCGGGCACCTCAAGCCCGGTACGGTGCTGGTCGAGATGACCACGGTGTCGCCGGGCTACGCGCGCGAGGCCGAGCGGCGGCTCGCCGAGGTCGGCGTCCGCCGGGTCGAGGCGTGCGTGATCGGCAACCCGCAGATGGCGAAGGCCGGTGACCTGCGCGTGTTCGCGGCGGGCCCGGAGGAGGACGTCGCGGCCGTCCGCGACCTGCTCGGCACGCTCGGCCGCCAGGGTGTCCTGCACCTCGGCGCGACGGGCCGGGCCAGCGCGTTCAAGCTCGCCTTCAACCTGCTCCTCGGGGTGCAGACGGCCGGGCTCGCCGAGGCCGTCGCGTTCGCCGAGCACGCCGGCATCCCGCGCGAGACGCTGCTCACCGCCGTCCAGAAGAGCGGCTGGCGGTCGCCGGTGCTGAACTTCCGCGCCGAGTTCATGCGGACGCGCAGCTACCAGCCCGCCGGGTTCCGCGCCTCGCTGATGGCCAAGGACCTGCGCCTCGCGGCGGCCGACGCCCGCGAGAACGGCGTCGACCTGCCGCTGGTCGAGCGGACCGCGAGCCGGTTCGCCGAGGTGGTCGCGGCCGACGGCGGCGACAAGGACGCCGCCTACGTCGTCGAGCTCTCCGGCCCGGGAGGCGCGCGGTGACCACGGCCCCGGTCGAGAGCGCGGCCACCGAGCCGGACTGGCTGCGCTGCTCGTCCTGCAAGGAGTTCGTGTTCCGGGCGCGCTACGTCCGCGAGCTGAGCGTCTGCCCGTCCTGCGGCGCGCACGGCCGGCTGGACTCGGCGGCCCGCGCCCGGCAGCTGCTCGACCCCGGCTCGGTCGAGCCGCTGCCCGCGCCGGACGTGCCGGACGACCCGCTCGGGTTCGCCACCGCCCGCGCCGCCTACGCCGCCGAGCTGGCCCGGGCCCGCCGGTCCGGCGTGGACGAGGCGGTGGTGTGCGTGCGCGGCGCGGTCCGGGGCCGTCCGGTGATCGCCGCGATCATGGACTTCCGGTTCTTCGGCGGCAGCATGGGCGCCGCCGCGGGCGAGCGGCTGACCGGGGCGATGGAGACCGCGCTGCGCGAGCGCACCCCGCTGCTCCTGGTCACCGCGTCCGGCGGGGCGCGCATGCAGGAGGGCGCGCTGTCGCTCATGCAGATGGCCAAGACCAGCCAGGCCATGGCCGAGCTGGACGAGGCGGGCGTCCTCACGGTCACCCTCGTCACCGACCCGACCTACGGCGGGGTCGCGGCGTCCTTCGCCTCGCTCAGCGACGTCGTGATCGCCGAGCCGGGCGCGCGGATGGGGTTCGCGGGCCCGCGGGTCATCGAGCAGACCATCCGGCAGCGGCTCCCCGAGGGCTTCCAGACCGCCGAGTTCCTGCTGGCGGAGGGCCTGGTGGACGGCGTCGTCCCGCGGCAGCTGCTGCGCTCCGCGCTGGCCCGCGTCCTCGCCGCGCACGACGCCGGCAGGAGCGGCCCGTCCGCCGCCGCGCACGCCGAGCTCCTGCGCGACCCGGACGCCCTGTCCGGTCGCGACCCGTGGGAGGCGGTCGGCCTCGCCCGGCACGTCGACCGCCCCACCACGCTCGACTACGTCGCCTACTTCCTGGAGGACTTCCTCGAACTGCACGGCGACCGGATGACCGCCGACTGCCCCGCGATCGTCGGCGGGATCGGCCTGCTCGCCGGCCGCCCGGTCATGCTGATCGGCCACGAGAAGGGCCACAGCACCCGGGACCGGACCGTCCGGAACTTCGGCATGGCCACGCCCGCCGGGTACCGCAAGTCCGCCCGGCTCATGCGCCTCGCCGCCAAGCTCGGCCTGCCGGTCGTCACGCTCATCGACACCCCCGGCGCCTACCCGGGCCTGGAGGCCGAGCGGGACGGCCAGTCCATCGCGATCGCCGACAACCTCCGCCTCATGTCCGGCCTCCCGGTCCCGGTCGTCGCCGTGGTTACCGGCGAGGGCGGCAGCGGCGGCGCCCTCGCGCTCGGCGTCGCCGACCGCGTTCTCGCCCTGCGCAACGCCGTCTACTCGGTGATCAGCCCGGAGGGCTGCGCGGCCATCCTCTGGAAGGACGCGGCCGCCGCGCCCGAGGCCGCCGCCGCCCTCCGCATGCACGCCGGCGAGCTGCTCCGCCAGGGCATCGTCGACGCCGTCGTCCCCGAACCCGAAGGCGGCGCCCACACCGACCCCGCCCACGCCGCCACCCTCCTCCGCAACGCCCTCCTGACCACCCTCGAAGCCCTCCAAGACCAGGACCCTGTCGACCTCATCCAAACCCGCCGAGCCCGCTTCCGCCGCTACGGCCTCTGAATAACCCACCCCCACAGCGCCGCGGTCCCCAACGACCGCGGCGCTTCCATGTCCCCACCCCCACCCGCGCTCGCGCGCTGCCCCCACCCGCGTGGTGCCCGTGCCCGCGTGGTGCTCGTGCCCGCGTGGTGCTCGTGCCTGCGTGGTGCTTGTGCCCGCGCGTTGCCCGTCCCGCGTGGTGCCCGCGCCTGCGCGTTGCTCGTGCCCGCGCGTTGCTCGTGCCCGCGCGCTCCCTGCGCCCGCGTGGTGCTCGCGGGCGGGTTGCTCGGCTTGCGGGGGGCGTTGATTCACGCGCGCGTCCGGCGCCCTCTGGGGCGCTGGACGCGCGCTCGTTCGCGGCTGCGGGCTCGCGCTGTTCTGGTGTGCGGGTCGAGGGGTGGGGTCGAGCGCGGTTCTAAGGGGGTGCGATCGGGGGCGTCGAGCATGAGGCGACCGAAACGAACCGGCGTGAGGACGCGGGGCGGGGGAGTGACCCGCCGGCGGCGCCGGGACGCCGGAGAGGAGCAGCGAGTGGCGCACCGGACCCTGATCGTCGCGCGGATGGAGCCGTCCCACGCGGACGCGGTCGCGCAGATCTTCGGCGAGTCGGACTCGACCGACCTGCCGCACATGATCGGCGTTTCGAGGCGGACCCTGTTCCGCTTCCACGACCTGTACTTCCACCTGGTGGAAGCCGACGACGACATCACCCCGAACCTGTACAAGGCGCGCAGCCACCCCCTGTACGACGACATCAACAAGCGGCTGGCCGAGCAGGTCAGCCCCTACGACCCGAACTGGAAGGAGCCGAAGGACGCGATGGCCCTCCCGTTCTACAGCTGGGAGGCGGGCCGTGGCTGACGGAGTGGCCGAGCGGACCGCCCGCACGTTCGCGCGCTGCGACTGCGCGGTGAACGCGCGGCGCGGCGGCGAGATCCGCGTCCTGCTGAGCCCGAAGACGGTGGGCTCCACGTCCGGCTTCATGGGCGACCTGGTGCTCAAGCCGGGCGAGTACGTGTCCGAGCACTACCACCCGTACTCCGAGGAGTACCTGTACGTGCTGCGCGGCAGCCTGCACGTCCGCCTGGAGGGGGACGAGGAGCTGACCGTCGGCGCGGAGGAGGGCGTGCTCATCCCGATCGGCGTCCGGCACCGGGTGTCGAACGCCGGGGACGAGGAGGCGTTCGCGGTGTTCCACCTGGCGCCGCTCGCGCCGCGGCCCGAGCTCGGGCACGTCGACACCGAGGAGCCCCCGGGGGCCGGTGCGGCCAACCCGGAGGTGGGAGGACCGCGATGAGCGGACGCAGGCACGGGCGTCCGGAGGGACGGCGGGTGGTGGTCACCGGGATCGGCGTGGTCGCCCCCGGCGGCGTCGGGACGAAGGCGTTCTGGCAGCTGCTGATGGACGGCCGCACCGCCACCCGCACGATCTCGCTGTTCGACGCGTCCGACTTCCGGTCCCGGATCGCCGCCGAGTGCGACTTCGACCCGGCGGCCGAGGGTCTCACCCCGCAGCAGATCCGCCGGATGGACCGGTCGGCCCAGTTCGGTGTCGTCGCCGCGCGCGAGGCGCTCGCCGACAGCGGGCTGGAGCGCGACCGGCTCGACCCGGAGCGGATGGCGGTCAGCATCGGCAGCGCGGTCGGCAACACCATGGGCCTGGAGCAGGAGTACGTGGTGCTGAGCGACGGCGGCCGGAACTGGGCCGTCGACTGGCGGTACGGCGTCCCGCAGCTCTACGGCTACATGGTGCCGAGCACGATCGCGGCCGAGGTCGCGCGCGACTGCGCGGCCGAGGGGCCGGTGAACCTGGTGTCCACCGGCTGCACGGCCGGGCTGGACGCGGTCGGGCACGGCGTCCAGCTGCTGCGCGAGGGCTCGGCGGACGTCGTCATCGCCGGCGCCACCGACGCGCCGGTGTCGCCGATCACCTCGGCGTGCTTCGACGCGATCAAGGCCACCTCACCGCGCAACGACGACCCGGGGACGGCGTCGCGGCCGTTCGACGCGTCCCGCAACGGGTTCGTGCTCGGCGAGGGCTCGGCGGTGCTGGTGCTGGAGGAGCGCGAGGCGGCGCTGCGTCGCGACGCGCACATCTACGCCGAGATCGTCGGCTTCGCCGGGCGCAGCAACGCCTACCACATGACCGGCCTGAAGCCCGACGGCCGCGAGATGGCCGAGGCGGTGCGGGCCGCGATGCGGCAGGCGCGCCTCGACCCGGACGCCGTCGACTACATCAACGCGCACGGCTCCGGCACCAAGCAGAACGACCGGCACGAGACGGCGGCGTTCAAGCGCAGCCTCGGCGGCCGCGCGTACGAGGTGCCGGTCAGCTCGATCAAGTCGATGATCGGGCACTCGCTCGGCGCGATCGGCGCGATCGAGGTGGCGACCTGCGCGCTCGCGCTGGAGCACCAGGCCGTCCCGCCGACGGCCAACCTGCACGCGGCCGACCCCGAGTGCGACCTGGACTACGTGCCGCTGACCGCGCGCGAGCACCGGATGGAGACCGTGCTGAGCGTCGGCAGCGGGTTCGGCGGGTTCCAGTCGGCGATGCTGCTCAGCCGCGCCGCCTGACCCGCGCCCTAACCGGAGAAGGAGACGGACCAAATGATGGGGCACTTCACGCTCGACGACGTGCGGAGGATGATCCGCGCCTGCGCCGGGGAGAGCGGCGCCGACCTCGACGGCGAGATCGGGGAGCTGAGCTTCGAGGAGCTCGGCTACGACTCGCTCGCCGTGCTGGAGCTGGCCGCGCGCGTGCAGCGCGAGTACGGCGTCGCCATGCCGGACGAGTCGGTCGAGTTCATGCGGACGCCCGAGGAGGCCGTCCAGTACGTCAACGGCCGGCTCACCGCGGCCGCCTGAGAGGAGAACGCCATGTCCGCAACGCCGCCCGCCGCGGTGTCACCCGGCCACACCGACAACCAGATCGTCATCGACGCGCCGTTCCAGCTGGTCTGGGACATGACCAACGATGTCGCGTCCTGGCCGAGCCTGTTCAGCGAGTACGCCGAGGCCGAGATCCTGTCCGAGGAGAACGGCGCCGTCCGGTTCCGGCTCACGATGCACCCCGACGAGAACGGGGTGAAGTGGAGCTGGGTGTCGGAGCGGACGCCGAACCCGTCCGCGCGGACCGTGCGCGCGCACCGGGTCGAGACCGGGGTGTTCGAGTTCATGGACATCTACTGGGAGTACCGCGAGGTCGAGGGCGGCGTGCGGATGCGCTGGGTCCAGGACTTCCGGATGAAGCCGACCGCGCCGATCGACGACGCGGCGATGACCGAGCGGCTGAACACCAACACCCGGATCCAGATGGAGCGGATCAAGGGACTGGTGGAGGCGGCGGCCCGCGAGGGCGCGCGCACCGCCGGGGCGGCGTGACGGCGATGACCGCCGCCCTGGTCGTGCTGGTGCTGCTGGGCAACGGGCTCACCGCCGGGATCATGCTGTCCACGGTCATCGGGATCACGCCGCTGACCAACGCGCAGAGCTACGACCGGTACGTGGAGACGATCCAGTTCCTGTGGCCGCGCTACGACCCGTTCATGCCGATCACCCACCTGCTGACCATCGCGGCGGACGCCGGGCTGGTGTTCGCCGCGCCGGACGCGGGCTCCCGCGCGCTGTTCGGCGCCGCCGGCGCGGTGCTGCTGGTGGTGATGGCCATCTCGCTGGTCAAGAACGTGCCGATCAACCGGTACGTGATGTCGCTGGACCCGGCGGCCCGCCCCGCCGGGTGGGAGCAGGCCGACCCGCGCGTGCGCTGGCGCAACTGGAACATGCTGCGCACCTCGCTCGCGCTGGCCGGCCTGGCCGTCAACGCCGCGGCCGTCGCCGCGCTCATCTAAGGAGAACCATGATCGACCTCAACGGACGCAAGGCCGTGGTGACCGGGGGGACCCGGGGCATCGGCCGGGCGATCGTGCTGGCGCTGGCCGGCGCGGGCGCCGACGTGATCACCTGCGCGCGCGGCGACGGCGAGCCCGCCCAGTCGCTGGCCCGCGAGCTGAAGGACCTCGGCGGCGACCACGCCGTGCTGAAGGCGGACGTGGCCGAGGCCGCCGACGTCGCGCGGCTCGCCGAGGAGGCCCGGACCCGCTACGGCACGGTGGACGTCCTCGTGCACAACGCCGGCGTGATCAGCCACATCCCGTTCGGGGAGCTGCCGCTGGCGGAGTGGAACCGCGTCATCGACACCAACCTCACGTCCGCGTTCACCGTGCTGCAGTCGATGCTGCCGGTGCTGCGGGACGGGGCGTCGGTGGTGAACGTCGGGTCCCGCGTCGCGACCATCGGCATCCCGATGCGCGCGCACTACACCGCGTCCAAGGCGGGCCTCATCGGCCTGACCCGCTCGGCGGCCAAGGAGCTCGGCTCGCGCGGCATCCGGGTGAACGTGGTCGCGCCGGGCCCGATCGAGACCGAGGCCGAGGTCCCGGCCGCGGTCCGCGAGCGGTACCAGAAGATGATCCCGCTCGGCCGGCTCGGCGCCGCCGAGGAGATCGCGGGCGCGGTGCTGTTCCTCGCCAGCGACCTGTCCGGGTTCGTCAACGGCGAGACCCTGCACGTGGACGGGGGCATCTGATGGGACGCTCGACGGCCTTCCGGGTGATGCTGAGGATGGACATCATCCCGGGCAAGGAGCGCGACTTCGAGGACACCTGGGCGCGGGTGGGCAAGGCGATCACCGACCAGCCCGCCAACCTCGGCCAGTGGCTGTCCCGCAGCGCCGAGGAGGACGGCGTCTACTACGTCGTCAGCGACTGGGTGGACGAGCCGCGGTTCCGCGCGTTCGAGACCAGCCCGGAGCACCTGGAGCACCGCACCAAGCTGCACCCGTTCCGCTCCGGCGGCACGATGACCACGATGAACGTGGTCTACGAGATGACCGGCGCGGCGGCGAACGGCGGCCGATGAACCGGCTCCGCGTCCTGCTCCACGCGATCGCCCCGGGGGACGACCCCGGGGCGATCGAGCGCGCCTACCACGACATCAGCACGGCCCTGGCGGGGACGCCGGGCCTGCTCGGCAACGAGCTGCTGGCGTCCACCACCGAGCCGGGCAAGTTCGTCGTGATGAGCGAATGGGAGAGCGCCGAGGCGTTCCGGACCTGGGAGGTGGGCTCGGAGCACCGCGGCACGACCGCCCCGCTCCGTCCGTACCAGGACCGCAGCGCGGGCTCGCCCTTCGGCATCTACGAGGTCGCTGCGTCCTACTCCCACGCGCCGGCGGCCGACGGCCAGGCGGCTCACGACCCGGCCTTCCCCGACCCGGTCTCCTGCGGGCGACGGACGCACTGACACAACGAATCCACCCCACACGAAGAGGCCGGGCCCGGCGGGCCCGGCCTCTTCCATGGAGCGGTCAGCGGTTGGCCGCCCGGTTGAACAGGCGGACGGCGAGCGGCAGGCACACCGCCGGGACGCCGACGAACCACGCCAGGCCCAGCAGCACCGGGCCCGTCGCCGAGCCGTAGCCGATGAACAGCGCGCGCATCGCGTCCACCGCGGCGGTGACCGGGCTGATGTCGGACCACCAGCGCAGCCAGACCGGCAGCCGCGCGGACGGGACGAACGCGCTGCTCACATAGGTCAACGGAAATATCCAGACGGAAGTGCCCATGTGGGCGGCCTCGGGCGTCTTGGCGACCAGGCCGATGACCGCGCCCACGCACGAGAACGTGAAGCCGAAGCCCATCAGCATCAGCACGCCGCCGACCGCCTGCACCGGACCGGTGGTGATCTTGAAGCCGACGAGCTGCGCGGCGATGCCGAGCCAGACCACGATCAGCACGTTGCGCACGACGTCCGCCGAGATCCGCCCGGCGAGCACGGCGAACCGCGCCATCGGCAGCGAGCGGTACCGGTCGATGAACCCGTTGCGCAGGTCGTCGGCCAGCCCGACCGAGGTGCCCGCGCCCGCGAACGCCATCGACTGGACGAACGCGCCGGGCACCATGAACACCCGGTAGTCCACGCCCGGCACGTGCACGGCCCGGCCGAACACCGACGCCAGCAGCAGCATGAACACCAGCGGCTGGACGGTCGAGAAGAACAGCACCTGCGGGACGCGCCGGACGTGCCGCAGGTGCCGCCCCATCACCAGCCACACGTCGCGGAGCGCCCACAGCGCGGCGGCGGGCCCGCCGGGGACGGGCGCCGCCGCCGGGCGCAGCTCCTCAAGCGCCGCGGACATCGCTCACCTCCACTTCGGGCGTGCCGGCCCGCTCGCCGGGCCCGCCGCCGGTCAACGTCAGGAACACCTCGTCCAGGCTGGGGCGGCGCACCGACAGGCCGCGCGCGGGGATCCCCGCCCGGTCGAGCCCGGCCGACACCTCCGCCAGGGCCCGCACGCCGTTCCGCACCGGGACGGTCAGCGTCAGCGTCGCCACCTGCGTCCCGACCTCGCCGTGCGCCTGGGCCGTGCTGCGCAGCACGCGCTCGGCCGCCTCGACATGCCCGCGGTCGGCGAGGACGAGTTCGAGCCGCTCGTCCCCAACGCGCGACTTCAGCTCGTCGGCGGTGCCCTCGGCGATCGACCGCCCTTTGTCGAGGATCATGATCCGGTCGGCGAGCGCGTCCGCCTCGTCCAGGTACTGGGTGGTGAGCAGCAGCGCCGCGCCGTCCGCGACCAGGCCGCGGACGGCCTCCCAGATGTCCAGCCGGGCGCGCACGTCCAGGCCGGTGGTCGGCTCGTCCAGCACGATCACCCGGGGCCGGACGATCAGCGCCGCCGCCAGGTCGAGGCGGCGGCGCATCCCGCCGGAGTAGCCGCGCGCCACGCGGTCGGCGGCGTCGGTGAGCCGGAACCGTTCGAGCAGCTCGTCCGCGCGGGCCCGCGCGGCGCGGGCGCGGAGCCGGTAGAGCCGCCCGAACAGGACGAGGTTCTCGCGCCCGGTCAGGTTCTCGTCCACCGCCGCGTACTGGCCCGACAGGCCGATGACGCGCCGGACCTGGTCGGGCTGCCGGACGACGTCGTACCCGCCGACGCGGGCGCGCCCGCCGTCCGGGCGCAGCAGCGTCGTCAGCACCCGGACGGTCGTGGTCTTGCCCGCGCCGTTCGGGCCGAGCAGCCCGAGCACGCTTCCGGCCGGAACCCGCAGGTCCAGCCCGTCCAGGACGGTCGCGGACCCGTAGCGTTTGACCAGCCCGTGAGCCTCGACGGCCGGTGCGCCGTGCTCGTCCATGCTCATCCCTCGCGCATCGTGTCGACCAGGGCCGTGGTGTGGCGCGCCTCGCGGAACTCCGGTCGCGCGAGCACCTCCCGCAGGAACCCGGTGGTGGTCCGGACGGCGTGGCTGGAGACGGTCAGCTCGCCCAGCGCGCGGTCCATCCGCGCGATGGCCTGGGCCCGGTCCGGCGCCCAGACGATGACCTTGGCGAGCAGCGAGTCGTAGTCGGCGGTGACCCGCGCGCCGGAGACCGCGTGCGTGTCCACCCGGACGAACGGGCCGCCCGGCAGGACCAGCTCGTCGATCAGGCCCGGCGTCGGCAGGAAGCCGCGCGCCGGGTCCTCGGCGTTGATGCGGCACTCGATCGACGCGCCGCGGATCTCGACGTCCTGCTGCCGGAACGACAGCGTCCCGCCCGCCGCGACCAGCAGCTGCTCGCGGACGAGGTCCAGCCCGGTGACCATCTCGGTGACCGGGTGCTCGACCTGGAGCCGGCTGTTGACCTCCAGGAAGTAGAACTCGTCGTCCTCGTCGGCGACGAACTCGAACGTCCCGGCGCCGACGTAGCCCGCCTCGCGCGCGACCTTCGCCGACAGCTGCCCGATCCGGTCCAGGTCGGCCGCGCGCACCGACGGCGGCGGGCTCTCCTCGACCAGCTTCTGCCGGCGGCGCTGCACCGAGCAGTCGCGCCCGCCCAGGTAGACGGCGTTGCCGTGCCCGTCCGCGAGGATCTGGATCTCGATGTGCCGGGCGGCGTCCAGGTACTTCTCGACGTAGACCCGCGCGTCGCCGAACAGGTTCTGCGCGGCGCTGCGCGTCTCGGCGTAGGCGCGCGGGAAGTCGCGCGGGTCGCGGACGATCGCCATGCCGCGCCCGCCGCCGCCGGCGGACGCCTTGATGATGACCGGGTAGCCGATCCGGTCGGCGACCCGCGCCAGCTCCGTGCCGCCCTGCTGCTCGGGATCGCTGCTCGGCAGCACCGGCAGGCCGAGCTCGGCGACGAACCGGCGGGCGCGCAGCTTGTCGCCGAGCAGCGAGATCACCTCGGCGGGCGGGCCGATGAAGGTCAGCCCCTCGGCCGCGCAGATCTCGGCGAAGTAGGGGTCCTCCGACAGGAAGCCGTAGCCGGGATGCACGGCGTCGCAGCCGTGCACCTGGGCCGCCGACACGATCGCGGCGGCGTTGTTGTAGCTGTGCCGGGACGGCGCGGGCCCGATCTGCACGGCCGCGTCGGCGTACCGCACGGGTGTCGAGTCGCGGTCCGCGGTCGAGTGCGTGACCACGGTCCGGATGCCGAGCTCCCGGCAGGTCCGCGCGACCCGCAGGGCGATCTCCCCGCGGTTGGCGATGAGCACGGTCTTGAACATCGCGTCCTCCTCCCTAGGCTCCGCCGGGGGCCGCGCCGCCGGCCGGCGCGAGCCGGATCAGCGGCTGGCCGTACTCGACCGCGGCCTGGTCCTCCACCAGCACCGCCACGACCCGTCCGGCCTGCTCGGCCTCGATCGGGTTCATCAGCTTCATCGCCTCCAGGATCCCGACCTGCTGGCCCGGCTCGACGTCGTCGCCGACCGCCACGAACGGCGCGGCGCCAGGCTCGGGCGCGCGGTAGAACACGCCGACGGCCGGGGCGGTGACCAGCACCGTGCCCTCGTCCTCGGCGGCCTCGGGCGGGTCGGCCACCGCGACCCCGGCCGTGCCGCTGGCCCCTCCGTTCGCCACGGCCGTCCCCGGCGCGTGCCCGGCCGCGTGGCCGTTCACGTGGGGGAAGGCGACCAGGTGCGCGCTCGGGTGCGCCTGCACCGGCGCGGGCGCGGCGGGCGCGGCCTCCGGCACCGCCCACTCGATCTCCACGGTCATGTCGTCCGCCTGGACCCGCACCCGCTTCACGGGCGCGCTCGCCGCGGCCTGGAGCTGGGCGGCGCGGCGCACCACCGCGTCCAGCAGCGGCTCCGGGCCCGTCGCCGGGCCGCCGGCCGGGTCGGCAGCCGGTCCCGTCGCCGGGGCGCCGGCCGGGTCAGTCGCCGGGTCGGTCATCTCCCGTCCTCCTGTCTGATCAGCTCGTCCAGTTCGAGGAAGAGCCGGCGCTCCGCCTGCGCCAGCTCGGCATAGGGCGTGCTCGGGTCCGGGGCGGACGGCGGGACGGCCGGGACGGTCTCCCGGGCCGGGGTCCGCTCGCGTCCCGCGGCGCCGGGGGCGTCCGCCGGGTCCGCCGTCCGGGCCGCGTCCTCGTGCGCGGTCCGCAGGACGAGGCTGGCCTCCTGGGAGGACCACGCCATCGCCCCGGCGTAGATGAAGGCGAGCCGCAGGTGGCGGAGCACAGCGCGGAGCGCCGCCTTCGCGGGGTTGTGGTCGGGCATTCGCTCCTCCGAGTGGGGGCGGGCCGTCCCTCGGGGCGGGACCGGCCGGCACTCCGGGTGGTCGACATCCGACACTCCCGGGCCCGGCTCTCGGCCCGGTCGAGGGCCGCTGGTCGCCGTCCGCCGCCGCCCGCCGGACGGGTCGAGCGGGCCGCCACCCGGCCGCGAGCAGGACGCCGCAGGCTCGTGACGCTCGGGCCTCCGGGCCCTCGACAAGTAGCCAACCTACATGTAGCTTGTCGGCGTACCGCGCCGTGCTCCGGCGGGGTCCGACGTGACGGGAGGAGCGGACACGTGGCACTCGACCTGGCGCGGCTCCAGTTCGCGGTGACGACGAGCCTGCACTTCCTGTTCGTCGTGCTGACGCTGGGGCTCGGGCCGATCATCGCGGTGACCGAGACCCGGTTCGCGATCACCGGTAAGCCGGTGTTCGAGCGGATGACCCGGTTCTGGGGCCAGATCTACGTCATCAACTACGCGCTCGGCATCGTCGTCGGGCTCGTCCTGGAGTTCCAGTTCGGGCTCAACTGGAGCGGGCTCACGCACTTCGCGGGCGACGTGTTCGGACCGTCGCTGGCGATGGAGACGCTGGTGGCGTTCTTCGTCGAGTCCACCTTCCTCGGCATCTGGATCTTCGGCTGGGGGCGGATGCCCCGGTGGCTGCACGCCCTGGTGTTCTGGGTAGTGCTCGCGGGCGGCTACGCCTCGGTGTTCTGGGTGCTGGTGGCCAACGGCTTCCTCAACCACCCGGTCGGGTCCGTCCGGCGCGGCGACCACCTCGCGCTGACGGACTTCGGCGCGCTGCTCTCGAACATCTCCACCACGCACGCGATCGAGCACATCGTCTCCGTCGTGCTGCTCGCCGGCGGCCTGTTCGTCTCCGGCGTGAGCGCCTGGCACTTCCGCAAGGGCACCGGCGACACCGAGCTGTTCCGCCGCTCGATGCGGATCGGGATCGTGTTCGCGTTCCTCGGCGGGTTCCTCGTCGCGCAGACCGGCTACCCGCAGCTCGACATGGTCAAGGAGACCAAGCCGGTCGAGTACGCCGCGATCTGGCGCGGCGACGTGAACGCGGCGCAGGCGCAGGCCGTGGCCCAGTTCGGGCCCGGCGACTACCGGCCGCCCGGCTGGATCGACGCCTCGTTCCAGACCATGTCGATCATCGGCGAGATCTTCGAGTACTTCTTCTGGGTGCCGCTGGTGTTCCTCATCCGGAACTGGTTCGAGCGCCGCCGGTTCATCCAGTGGACGCTCATGATCCTCATCCCGGTGCCGTTCGTCGCGGCGATCGCCGGCTGGCTCACCCGCGAGGTCGGACGGCAGCCCTGGATCGTCTACGGGCAGCTGAAGACCGCCGATGCGGCCTCGCCGGTGAGTGCCGGGACGGTCCTGACCTCGCTGATCCTGTTCACCGCGGTGTTCCTCGCGCTCGCCGTCGTGGACTACGCGCTCATCGCCCGCACCGCCCGGCGCGGCCCGGACGGCGTCGTCCTCGGCGCCGCGTTCGGCGCGGTGGAACCGCCGGGCTCCCCGTCGGCCGACGAACTGCCGCTTCGGCTCTAGCCGGAAGGGCCCCTACTCATGGACGGGCGGTACTGATGGACGTGCTGTGGCTGCTGGTCGTGGGCCTGCTGTTCGGCGGCTGGCTGGCGCTGGACGGGTTCAACATCGGGGTCGGCCTCACCCTGCCGTGGGTGACCCGCCCCGGCGCGGAGCGCCGCCTCGCGCTCACCGCGGTCGGCCCGTTCCTGCTGGCGAACGAGGTGTGGCTGGTCGCGACGGCGGGCGTGCTGTCCGCCGGCTTCCCGGAAGCCGAGGGCCGGGTGCTGTCCGGCCTGTACCCGGTGGTCGCGGTGCTGCTGGTGTCGTGGGCCGTTCGCGACGCGGGCTTCTGGTTCCGCAGCCGCGGCGTCTCCGACACGTGGCGGCGGACGTGGGAGGGCGCGATCACGGCCGGGAGCCTCGGCCTCGCCGTCACGTCCGGGCTGGTGATCGGGAACCTGGTCGGCGGGGTGCCGGACGGCCGCCCCGGCATCGGCATCCTCGACCCGCTGGCCCTGGTGTGCGCGGTCGCGGTCACCGGGCTGCTCGCGCTGCACGGCGCGGTGTTCCTCGGGCTGCGGCTGCCGGTCGCGAACGGCGCGGCGGCCTCCGCCCTGGCGCGGCGGCTCGTCCTGCCGGTCGCCGGGCTCGGGCTGCTGACCGTCCTGCTCGCGCTGCCGCTCGGCGGGCTCGCGCGGCCGTGGCCCGCGCTCGCGATCGGCATTGTCGCGCTGGCGGCCGTCGCCGGGACCGGACGCGCCCTCGCCGCCGGACGGACCGGAGTCGCGTTCACCTTCACCACGCTCGCCGGGCTGCTGACGGTCCTCGCGCTCGGCGTCGGGCTCGCGCCCGGCATGCTGGACCAGGCCGCCGCGCACGACTCGCTGCGCACGTTCGGGAAGATGGCGCTGCCCGTCCTGCCGGTGCTGCTGCTCATGCAGGCGTGGCTCTGGTGGATCTTCCGGCGCCGGGTCGACCGCGACAGCGTGGCCTTCTTCTGATGCGGCCGGACGAGCGGAGGCTGCTGCGCCACCTGCCGGGGGCCCGCGGCCACCTGGCGGGCAGCGCGCTGGCCGCCGCGGCGGGCACGGCGCTGGTCCTGCTCCAGGCCGAGCTGCTGGCCGGGATCATCTCCGGCGGCGTCGTCCACGGGGACGGCGCGCGGGCCCAGCTCGTCCCGTTGCTGCTGCTCGCGGGCGTGCTGGTCGCGCGTGCCGTGGTGGTCAGGGTGCGGCAGGCCGCCTCCCACCGCGCGGCCGCCCGATTGAAGGAGACCCTGCGCGGCGAGGTGCTCGCGCACACCCAGCGGCTCGGTCCGGGCCGCCTCGCGAGCCGCCGGACGGGCGAGGTGGTCACGGCGCTCGGCCGCGGCGCCGACGCCCTCGACCCCTACCTGACCGGCTACCTGCCGACCCTGTTCGCCGCGGCGCTGCTGCCGCTCTGCGTGCTGCTGCGGATCGCCTTCGCGGACGCGGCGTCCGGCCTGACCGTCGCGCTCACCCTGCCGCTCGTGCCGCTGTTCGGCGTCCTGATCGGCCTGCACACCCGCGCCGCCGCGCGCCGCCAGTGGGGCCTGCTCGCCCGGCTCGGCGGCCACTTCCTGGACGTCCTCACCGGCCTCCCGACGCTCCGCGTGTTCGGCCGCGCCCGCGCGCAGGCCGAGTTCGTGGCCGAGGCCGCGGACGCGCACCGCGCCGTGACGGTCCGCGTGCTGCGCACCGCGTTCCTGTCGGCGCTCGTGCTGGAACTGGTCGCCTCGTTCTCGGTCGCGCTGGTCGCCGTCCCGATCGGCATCCGCCTGCTGGACGGCTCGATGGACCTGCGCACCGGCATGCTCGTCCTGCTCCTCGCGCCCGAGGCGTACCTGCCGCTCCGCGCGGCCGGCTCCCGCTTCCACGAGGCCGTCGAGGGCATCGCCGTCGCCCGCCGTCTCTTCACCCTCCTGGACGAACCGGAACCCGCGCCTGTCGAGGCGCCCGTCGTCCCCCTGCCGTCCGGTGCGCCGGCGCTGCGGTTGAGCGACGTGGTCGTCCGCTATCCGGGCCGCGCCGTATCCGCGCTCGCGGGCCTGGACCTGAGCGTGGAACCGGGGGAGCGCGTGGCGCTCATCGGCCCAAGTGGAGCGGGCAAATCCACGATCCTCGCCGTGCTTCTCGGCCTGGTCGCGCCTTCCGGCGGGACGGTCCGCATCGGCGACACCGATCTGGCCGCGCTCGACTTGGCCCATTGGCGCGGGCGCCTGGCCTGGCTCCCGCAACGTCCGCACCTGTTCGACGGAAGCGTGGCCGACAACATCCGGCTAGGACTCCCGGACGCCACCGACGAGCAGGTCCGGGACGCCGCCAGCCAAGCCGGCGCCGACGCGTTCGTGACCGCGCTTCCCGATGGCTACGACGCTCGCCTCGGCGATCGGGGCGCGGACCTGTCCGGCGGCCAGCGCCAGCGACTCGCACTAGCCCGGGTGTTCCTGCGCTGCGCGACCACCGACGTCGGCCTGCTCCTCCTGGACGAACCCGGCGCGCACCTGGACCACGACACCGAAACGACCATGCTCGACGCGCTGCGAGCCCTGATGCCCGGCCGCACCGTCCTCGTGGTCACCCATCGCCCGTCAACGCTGGCCCACGTCGACCGCACCGTCCGGATCGAGTCCGGCCGCGCGACCTCCGGCGAGCCCGCGGGGGTGCCGCAATGGGCATGAGGACGGAACTCGCGTCGCCTTCGGGCGCCGCGGGCGCGGGGACACCGGTCGCGCAGGCGGGGGCGGCGGGCGCGGCGGATACGGGCGCGGGGTTTCCGGACGGAGGGTTGAGGCGGTTCTTGGGATTGCTTCGCCCGGCTGGGCCGCGGCTTGCGCTGGCGGTGCTGGCGAGCGTGGTCGCGGAGCTTTCGGCGCTCGGGTTGATGGCGACGGCGGCGTGGGTGCTGGCACGCGCGGCGCAGCGGCCGCCGGTCGAGGCGATCACGCTGGCGGTCGTGTCCGTCCGGGCGTTCGCGCTGGCCCGCGGCGGTTTCCGGTATGTCGAGCGGCTGCTGTCGCATGACGCGGCGCTGCGGGCGCTCGCCGACCTGCGGGTCCGGGTGTTCCGGGCGCTGGCGGGGCGGACGTCCGGAGGGCCGCGCGGTCCCGAGGCGCTGTCGCGCCTGGTCGCGGACGCCGAGGCCGTCCAAGACCTGGTGCTGCGGTGCATCGTGCCCGGCGCGGTCGGGCTGGTCGCGTCGCTCGCGGCGGTCGCCGTCGCGGCGGCGCTGCTGCCGGCGGCCGGGCTCGTCCTGGCGCTCGGTCTGCTGCTGGTCGGCGCCGTCGCCCCCGCGCTCACCGCGTGGACGACCGCCCGGCATGCCCGGCGGGCCGCTCCCATCCGCGACAGGCTGGCCGTCCAGCACGCGGACCTCCTTCACGGCGCGGCCGACCTCGCGGTGTCCGGCGCGACGGACGCGGCGCTCGCCGCCGCCGGACGCACCGCCGCCGATGCCGCCCGGCTGGAACGCCGTGCCGGTGCGCTCGCCGCTACCTGGTCGGCCGTTGGTGTCGCTGTCCAAGGTCTGGTCACAGTCGGCGTCACCGCGCTCGCGCTGCACGCCGCATCGCAAGGACGCATCGACCGTCCGCTCGTCGCGGTGCTCGCGCTGGTCGCCCTGGTCGCGTTCGAGCCGGTCGCGCCGCTGACGAACGCAGCTCGGCACGCGGTCGAGCTGCGCGAGGCGGCCCGCCGCGTCCTCGCGACGCTCGACCTGGGCGAGTCCGAGCCCGAGCCCGAGCCGGAGTCCGAGCCCGAGCGGCCTGCGGGCTCGGCGGTGCCGGACGGCCCGCCGCCGCCCGCGATCGAGCTTGAGGGTGTCCGGGTGCGGTACGCCGGACGGCCGAGCCTCGCACTCGACGTCTCGCTCCGCCTCGAACCAGGGCGCCGGACCGTCCTGGTGGGGGCGAGCGGAGCCGGCAAGAGCACGCTCGTGGCGACGCTGCTGCGGCTGGTCGAGCCGGAGGCCGGGCGCGTCCTGGTCGGTGGCCGTGACCTGGGCGGATACCCCGAGGCCGAGCTGCGCCGGACGGTCGGCGCGGTCACGCAGGACGCGCACGTCTTCCACGTCACGCTGCGGGAGAACCTGCTGCTCGCCAAGCCGTCCGCGACCGAGGCCGAGCTGCGCGAGGCGTGCCGCGCGGCCGGACTGCTCGACTGGATCGACACCCTCGCGGACGGCCTGGACACCCCCGCGGGCGAGAACGGCGCGCGGTTGTCCGGCGGGCAGCGGCGCAGGCTGGCTCTGGCCCGCGTCCTGCTGGCGGACCCTCCGGTGCTGCTGCTGGACGAGCCGACCGAGGGCCTGCCCGCCGATGTCGCGGACGCGCTGCTCGCCGATGCGCTCGCCGCCGCCGCGGGCCGGACGACGCTGCTGGTCACGCACCGGCTCGCCGGGCTCGACCCGGCCGACGAGGTGATCGTCCTGGACAGCGGCCGGGTGGCCGAGCGCGGCCCGCACGCCGAGCTTTCGGCGGGAAGCGGACGCTATGCGGAACTGGTGAGGGAAGCCGGGAACGCGGAAGGGCCATCCGGCGGAACGGCGGAACGCGCCGCGCGGGAAAGGCCCGGGGAACCGCTGGAGGCCCGCTTGTGAGCTCAGTTGTGGTCGGACGCCGGCCCGAGAATGCCACCGATGACGGACGAGAAGGAACGCCAGGCGCTCCTTTCTCCGTCCAGCGCTCGCCGCCCCGCGTTGGTGATGCGGTAGGTGCGCCGCCGGCGGCCCCCGACCGTGCTCCACGCGCTCCGCACGTAACCGAGCCGCTCCAGTCGGCGAAACGCCGGATAAAAGGTTCCGGTGGGCAGGTCGATGTTGCCCGAACTCGACTCGCGAAGCTTCTCCATAATGGCGTAGCCATGCAGGGGCTCGTTTTCGAGGACGGCCAGGATCAGAGCGTCCAGGTGCCCGCGTAGCTCGTCCGGCTTCATGTCGCCAGTCTACATGCCCGGCGCTCGGACGGCCATCCCGGAAACGTCCGAAATCGGCCCGGACCTCGGCGGGCGGAGTGGAATGCGGGCTCCAGTGATTCTCTAGGACGCGCTGCTAGCTTCCGCTTACCCATTAAGCGGCGGACATTGTGAAGGGGACATCGGACGGTGTCCGGGGGCGCGCGATGTATCTTTCGGTGAACGGAGAAATACTGATCATGCTGGTCTGCGTAATGGGTCGGAAGTGGGGCCGGTGACGGTCGCGGTCATCGGTATCGCCTGCCGATTCCCCGGCGCGCCCGGCAAGAGCGAATTGTGGGACGTGCTGATGTCGCGGAGCGCCGTTCCGGCGGTTCCCGCGACCGGACCGGACGGCCCGTTCGACCCCGCCGTGTTCGGTGTCTCCGCCGCCGACGCCCGCCGCCTCGACGCCCGGCAGCGGCTGCTGCTGTCCTGCGGCTGGCACGCCGCCGAGGACGCCGGGATGGACCCGGGCGCGCTCGGCGCCGCCACCACCGGGATCTACGTCGGACTGGCCGAGCCCGGCCGGCCCGGTGGCGCCGCGGACGAGCCGCCCGAAGGGAACGCGCCGCCGGGAGGGGACGCGCCGGTCGAACCGTCCGGCGGGGACCAGCTGGTCGAACGCGTCGCCCGCCACCTGGATCTGCGCGGTCCCGGTCTCGCGGTCCTCGGCGGCGGTCCCGCCGCGCTGGTCGCGGTGCACCTGGCGTGCTCGGCGGTGCTGCGCCGCGAGTGCGACTACGCGCTGGCCGGCGGTGTCGACCCGACCGGCGCGGGCGGCGGGCTGGTCATGCTGCGGCGGCTGGACGACGCGCTCGCCGAGGGCCGGTCGGTCTACGCCGTGGTGCGCGGCGGCGCGGTCGGCGGCCACGGCCGCGGCGAGCCGCTCGGCCCGCAGGCGTGGCGGCGCCGGCACGAGGTGCTGTCCACCGCCTACCAGCGCGCCGGGGTGGTGCCCGCCGAGGTCGCGTTCGCCGAGGTCACGCTCGCCTCGCCGGGCCGCGGGGGCCGGCCGCTGGCGGACGCGCCGGAGCTGCGCGCCCTCGCCGCCGTGCACGACGTCCCGCGCGACCGGCCCTGCGGCGTCGGCACCGTCGCGGGCGGGCTCGGCGAGCCGGGCGGCGCGGCCGGGATCGCCGCCGTCATCAAGGCGGCGCTCGCGCTGCACCACCGAGTCGTCCCACCAAGCGCGCACAGCGACCCGCCCCCAGCCGCCGACCTCGACGGCACGGGTCTGCGGCTGCTGGACGACTACCAGCGGCTCCCCTCCGACCGGGAGATCGCGTGCGGGGTCGGCGGGGGCACCCGGTCCGGCACGATCGCCCACCTGGTGCTCAGCATGGTCCGGCCGCTCCCGGAAGGTCCGTCGCCTGCCGAGGCCGCGATCCGCGGCGGCGTGTTCACCCTGTCCGCCCCGGACCGGGCGGGCCTCGCGCGGAACCTGCGCGCGCAGGCCGGGGTGCTCGCGAACTGCCGTCCGGACGAGCTGGGCGCCATCTGCTACACGAGCAACAAGGTCAAAAGCTCGCTGCTGCACCGGTTCGTCACGGCCGTCCCGTCACTGCCCGAACTGCTCGACCGGCTGCGCTCCGCAGCGGCCGATCCGGACGTCCTTGCCGAGCTGTCGGGCGTGCGGCGCGAGGGGCTGCGGCACGGGCTGGTCCTCCCCGACCTCGCGGCCTGGCCCGCCGGAGCCCAGATCGAGCTGTCGGCCGGACCGGCCGTCTTCCACACTGCGCTGGACGAGGCCGCGACCGAGGTGTTCGTCCAGGGCGAGCTGCGCGACCTCGACCTGGACGACGACGCGAGGCCGCCCACGCTCGTCGAGGTCATGGAGTGCGTGGACGCGGCGGTCGCGTTCTGCGTCGCCTACGCGCTCGGCCGGATGCTGATGGCGCTCGGCCCGCGCCCGGCGTTCGTCGCGGGCTGCGGCGTCGGCGCGGTCGCGGCGCACTGCCTCGCCGGGACGGTCTCGCTGGACGACGCCGCGCGCGCCGTCACCGGACGCGGACCGCTCGTCCCGTCGGCCGCGGCGTCGCTGCCGGTGTTCGCGGTCGCCGCGCCGGACGAGCCGGGCCTCGGCCTCGCCGCGAGCTGGCCCGACGAGCGCCTCCTTGACGAGGCGACCCACCTGGTCACCGCCGGTCCGGTCGACGGGTTCGCCCGCGCGCTGTGGCAGCGGTCCGGCGCGTCCGGCCCGCGGTTGCTGGCCGGCGCCGACCGCGACGGGCTCGTGGATCCGCTGGAGCTGGTCGCCGAACTCGTCCGCGAGGGCTTCGACCTGGACTGGGACGCCCTGTACCCGCCGCGCCAGCGCGCGCTGCACCGGCTCGCCCCCTACGAGTTCGCCCCGCAGGCGGGCCCGCCCGACTGACACCCGCAGGATCCGAGAGGAGCCCCCCGATGAAGCTCTACCTGTTCAAGGCCGGGACGGTCCGTGCGACCGGTGCGCCGGTCCCGGCCTACCTCGTGCGGCACGACGACGGCGACGTCCTCATCGACACCGGCTACCCGAGGACGCGCGGCACCGGCCCCGACGAACCCGTCATCGTGGAACCGGGCGAGGACGTCCCGACCCGCCTGGAACGCCTCGGCGTCGATCCGGGCGAGCTGACCGACGTCGTCCTGTCGCACTTCGACCCCGACCACGCCGGGAACCTCGACGCCTTCCCGCGCGCCCGCTTCTGGGTGCAGTCCGCGCAGCTCGCGGCGGCCCGCTCGGGCTCGGTGCCCCGCCTGGAGCGCTTCCGCGCCCTCTGGGACCTCCCGGACGACCGCTTCCGCCAGGTGACCGGCGATCATGAACTGCTGCCGGGCATCGAGCTGGTGGAGTCGGGCGGGCACGTCCCGGGCCACCAGTCCGTGCTGCTACGGCCGCCCGGCGCCGCGCCGATCCTGCTGGCCATCGACGCGATCCCCACCGCCGCCGACCTGGACGCCGAGCAGCGCCGCATCTACCCCCTGGACCACGACGAGCCCGGGGTCCGCGACTCCACCCGCAAGCTGGTCGACCTGGCGACGCGCGAGAACGCCAGGATCGTCCACGGGCACGACGCCGCGCAATGGGCCGGCCTGCCGCTCGCCCCCGACCCGTATCCCTTGTAACCCGAAGCTCGCCGCCCCCGCCACCGGTCCGGGCCGGAACGCCGCGGCGTTCCGGCCCGGACCAGGGCGTTCACCAGGCGACGGGCAGGACGCGCGGGCCGCGGATCATGCCCTCGCGGCGCCAGTCGATCTCCTCGACCGGCACGGTGAGGCGCAGGTCCGGCATCCGCCGGGTCAGCGCGGCGAACGCCGCGCGCAGCTCGGCGCGGGCGAGCTGCGCGCCGAGGCAGCGGTGCACGCCGTGGCCGAACGCGACGTGCGGGTTGGGGGAGCGTTCGAGGTCCAGCTCGTCCGGACGGTCGAACACCGACGCGTCCCGGTTCGCCGAGACCAGCGCGGGCAGCACGCCCTCGCCCGCCCGGACCGCCGTGCCGCCGATCTCGGTGTCCTCGGTCGCGACCCGGATCGTCCCGCCGCTGACCGACACCGGCGTGTAGCGCAGCAGCTCCTCGACGGCCGTCTCCAGCAGCTCGGGCCGGTCGCGCAGGGCGCGGTAGCGGGCGGGCTCGGAGAGCAGCACGACCGTCCCGGCCGCGATCTGGTTCGCGGCCGTCTCGTACCCCGCGACCAGCAGCGTCAGGCCGAGCACGACGAGGTCCGCGTCGTCCGCCGCCGCGTCCGGCGCCCGGACGGCCAGGGAGCTGAACAGGTCGTCGCCGGGCGCGAGGCGGCGGCGCGCGAGCAGATCGCCGAAGTAGCCCTTGAGCCGCGCGTCGGCGTCCTCGATCCCGGTCCGGGACGCGCCGAGGTAGTCCTCCGTCCACTCCCGGAACCGCGGCCGGTCGTCGGCCGGGACGCCGAGCAGGTCGCCGATCACCGAGATCGCCAGCGGACGCGCGAACCCCGCGACCAGGTCACCGGACGTCCCGGCCTCGACCATCGCCGCCAGCAGCGCGTCGGCGGTCGCGGCGAGCCGGGGGCGCAGCCTTTCGACGCGTCCGCTGGTGAAGGCGCGCAGGACCAGGTCCCGCAGCCGGGTGTGCTCGGGCGGGTCGAGCGTGGTCAGCGACCGCCGCTCCAGCGGCGCGGCGCGCAGCCGCGGCGCGCCCGGCTCGGCGGCCGCGCGGCGGCTCAGCCTCGGGTCGGCGAGCAGCGCCCGGTTGTCCAGGTAGCGCGTGACCAGCCAGGCCCGGTCCCCGGACGGCAACCGCACCGCCGCGACCGGGCACTCGTCCCGGAGCCGCGCGTAGTCGGGTGCCGGTGAGAGCGGTTCCGGCGTCGCCGGCGGGAACCCCAGCGCCGGCTCGGACGCGGTGAGCGCGTCAGGCGGATCCTGCGGGGCGCCGTGCGCCGTCGGTCCGGGTGCGGTGTGCGACACGGGTGCCTCCATGGTCACTGGTGCGCTGTCTAGGGACCGGTGTCGGTGGTCCGGTGCCCGCATGGTCGCGCCCGGGCGTCCTCGGAGGCTGGTCGCGTGCTGGTGCGCTGCTCGCACGCGCGGGGGCGCGCGCGGGGAGGCGTCGAGCGGACGTCGACGGGAGGCGGCCATCATCGCGGCACACCGAACTCGACCCGCAACGAGACGACACAGAACGACTCACGCAAACCGAACTCGACACGCTCACCGAGCGGAACACATGCCGGGCGGACGCCGGCCGCGGCGGTCCCGGCGGGAAGGACGAACATGCTTCCGGAAACGACACCGGTGCTGGTCGTGGGGGCAGGGCCGGTCGGCCTGGCCACGGCGGCGTTCCTCGGCTGGCACGGGATCGAGGCGCTGGTGGCCGAGCGGCGCCCGTCCGGCTCGGGCCATCCGCGCGCCCGGGGCGTCTCGCCGCGGACGATGGAGCTGCTGCGCGGGCTCGGGCTGGAGGAGCGCGTGCGCGGCACCCGCTCGGCCCGGGACCTCGCCGACAACGACGGGATCGTCGTGGCGGAGACGCTCGCCGGGCGCCAGCTCAAGGAGATGAGCGCGCCGTACTTCATGTTCGGCGCGCTCAACTACACCGATCTGGGCCCGTCCCCCTGGTGCATGTGCCATCAAGACGAGCTGGAGCCGATCCTTTTGGACCGCGCCCGCGAACTCGGCGCGGACGTGGCGTTCGGTGCCGAATGCGTGGAACTGCGCCAGGACGCCACGGGAGTCGACGCCGTCCTGCGGACCGACAGCGGTCAGCAGACGGTCCGGGCCCAGTACGTGATCGCCGCCGACGGCGCGGGCAGCCCAACCCGGACGCGGTTGCGCGTGCCGATGTCCGGGCCCGGACGGCTCGGGCATTTCCTGAACATCCAGTTCGAGGCCGACCTGCGGGACGCGCTCGGCGACCGGCGGTTCATCATGTGCTACATCGCCGGTGCGGGCGTCCGGTGCGCGCTGCTGCCGGTCGACAACGCCGAGCGGTGGATGCTGCACGTGATGTGCGAGCCGGAGGAGGTGCCCGACTTCACCGAGGAGCGCTGCGCGGACCTCGTGCGCGCCGCAGCGGGCGTGCCGGACCTGGACGTCCGGATCCGGTCGGCGCTGCCGTGGGAGTCCGCGGGACGCGTCGCCGACCGCTGGCGGCACGGCCGCGTCTTCCTCACCGGGGACGCCGCGCACACCATGCCGCCGACCGGCGCGTTCGGGTCCAACACCGGCATCCAGGACGGCCACAACCTCGCCTGGAAGCTCGCCGCTGTGCTGCGCGGCCGGGCGGCGGACGCGCTCCTCGACACCTACGAGGAGGAGCGGCTGCCCGTCGCGAGGGAGACGATGCGGCAGGCGGTCGCGCGGTCCCAGGACCGTCCGGGCGCGGAGTCCGGGAAGGGCGGGCCGTCCGGGATCGTCCCGGACCCGGTCGTGGTCCTCGGCTACCGCTACCGGTCGGCGGCCGTCGCCGCCGAGCCCGGCGACGACGCCGGGAACGTGTGGGAGAACCGGCCGACCGGTTCGCCCGGGGCGCGCGTGCCGTACGTGCCGCTGCCGGACGGCTCGACCGTCGACCTCGTCCGCCGCCGGTTCGTCCTGTTCGCCGGAGCGGACACCGCCGGGCTCTGGCAGGACGCCGCGGACGAGTGCGACCGCGCCCTCGGCATCCCGTTCGACGTGCACGTCATGGGCTCGGGCTCGGGATGGCCGGAGGCGGCCGGGGTCACGTCGAGCGGCGCCGTCCTGGTCCGGCCGGACGGCTTCGTCGCCTGGCGCAGCACCGACGTCCCCGAGGACATCGGACGGACGTTCACCGAGGTCGTCGCGCGCCTGCTCGGCCGCCCGGCGCCCGCCGAACCCGTCCAGGGCGACCAGGCAGACCAGGCCGAGGCCGGAGCCGTCGCGGCCGGGGCCGTCCGGTGAGCGGCGTCCACGTGCTCGTGCACCTGCGCGAGCCCGAGGACGAGCGCGGCGGGGTGCTCGCCGCCTACCGGGAGGCGCGCGCCCAGCTCGACGGGACGCCGGGGCTGCTCGCCGACCGGCTGCTGCGGTCGGTGACCGATGCCGGGCGGCTGACGCTGCTGATGGAGTGGGCCGACCGGCCGTCCTACGAGCACTGGGAGCGCGAGCACCGGCGGCGCGGCCACCCCTCGCCGCTGCGCCGCTACCAGGACCGCGACCGTCCCGGCGGGCACCACGAGCTGTTCGCCGTCGCCGAGGCCCGCAGCTTCACGCCTCCGGCCGAAACCCCGGCCGAAACCCCGGCCGGAGTCCTTCCGGCCGGGGCGGTGACGCGGCAACGTTTCGGGATCAGAGGGACAGGACCCGGCGCAGCGTCCGCGTGAGGACGTCCCGGTGTCCCGCCGGCTCGGGCGGGGCACCGGGGGAGCGCCAGGCCACGAACCCGTCCGGACGGACCAGGACGGCCCCTTCCGGCCCAAGGCCGTACGCGGAGGCGAAACGCCCGGCGGGTTCGGTCACATCGCGTCCGACAACGAACGTGTCGACCTCCGTGCCGACCTCGTCCGCCGCTTCCCGCGCCGCGCGCGCCCACGGCTCGCCGGACGAGGCCGCCAGCAGGACGGGACGCCGCTGGAACAGGTCGAGCACCGACACCTCCGCGCCCGACTGCCGGACCCACACGTGCGGGGCGCGCGTCCCGGGCTTCCCGTCGAGCTGCGCCGGAGGCAGCGCCATCACCTCGGCCGGAAGATCGTCCTCCAGGACGACCGCGCTCGACCGGTACGTCACGCCGAACACGACCAGATCGGTGTCCACGGGCTTCAACGCGGGGTCGAGCGGGACCGAGCGGCCGGTGCGCTCCCGGCTCTGCAGCAGCGCCTGCTCCATCGTGAACAGCGCGACCCGGCGGCGCTCGTCCTCGTAGCTGTCGAGCAGGCCGGGTCCGGCGTGCCCGCGCAGGACGGCGGCGAGCTTCCAGGCGAGGTTGTGCGCGTCCTGGATGCCGGTGCTCGCGCCGAACGCGCCGGTCGGCGGGACGACGTGGGCGGCGTCGCCGACGAAGGAGAACGGACCGTGCCGGAACCGGTCGGCGACCTTCGCCTCGACCTCGTAGGCGAGGACGGTCGTTCCGTCCTCAAGCTGCGGGACGATCGTGACGTCGAGGTCCGGCATCCCGACGGCCTCGCGGACCATGTCGGCGCACCGCTCCGGCGTGAAGTCGGCGAGCGACTCCCCGGCGGACGGGTCGAACGGGATGCCGAGCACCCAGCGGTCCGACCCGTCGTGCGGCAGCAGCACGGTGCCCGGACGCGGCCGGTCGAAGTGCCCGACGCCGAGGTGGCGGCCGCGCAGCGCGGGGGCGAGGTCGGCGGTGAAGGTGAAGTTGGCCGAGCCGCCGAGCGCGCCGGGCCCGGTGTGGCCGATGCCGAGCCGGCGGCGCAGCGGGCTGCGGTAGCCGTCGGCGGCGACGACGTGCCCGGCGTGCACGGTGCGCACCCCGCGGGCGTCCTCGATCTTGGCGAGCACGCCGCCGTCCCAGTCCGGCCCGGCGGGCTCGACCGAGCGGAGCGCGGTGCCGAACCGGACGTCCGCGCCCAGCTCGGCGGCGTGCGCCCGGAGCAGCACCTCCAGCCGGTCCTGGTCGATCGGCGCCCAGGGGCAGGGCGAGACGCCGATCGAGCCGTCCGCCGAGCGCGGCGCGGCCATGCTCGTGGGGCGCAGCTCCGGCCCGGCGAGGGTGGCGGCCTTGATGCGCTGCGACCGCTCGTCGTAGACGCGGGACCGGCCGGCCAGGACGGCGGGCGCGAGGCCCACGCCGCGCAGGGTCTCCATGGCGCGCGGGTTGACCGCCCGGGCGCGCGGGTGCAGCAGCGTGCCGGACCGCCGCTCCACGACGGTCGCCGGCACGCCGTGCCAGGCCAGGAAGGTCGCGGCGGACAGCCCGCAGAGGCCGCCGCCGACGATCAGCACGGGGGTGTGTTCGTCCACCAGGTCCCACCTCGCTGCGGGGATGTCGGGTTCGTTCCGGGGCCGTTCCGGGGTGGCTCCCGGAGGCCGCGCGGCGGACCGCGCCGGAGCGGCCCGGGGCCATCGTTCCCCGGCCCGCTGGACGCGCCGTCGAGCCCCGCTGGACGGAATTGTTTTCCCCGGTGACAGCCGTAGTACGTTCCGTGGAACCGGCCGCGGCACGGCCTGGCAGAACGCGCGGATCCCGCTCTCACGTTTTTCTCATGAACAAACGTATAGGCGGTTACGCAGCGTGCATGACAGTTAGCCGGACGGCCTGCCAGAGAAATTTGAATCCAAGTAAATATGGCGGTACGGCACCGGCCGCGCCGCACCGGGGCGGGCGGCCCGCCGGCGCGGCCGGAGCCGGTGTCACGCTTAGTGATCCGGGTCTCTTTCGAGGCGGCTCGAAGAGGTCAGCGGCCTCTCGGAGCATGTGTAGCCAGCCTATACACGAGCGCCTTCCGGGGCAGGCTTTCCGGCTGGCCGCATGTGGTCAGCATGTCACGGATCTTTCTATTGTCTAATGTGCATGAATGGCCGTTGGGGAGGCGGCCGATTAAAAGAAGGAGTCACGCACGTTCGGTTGTTGCAGAGTAACTCAGGGTCATCTCGCGGGATCTCAGGAAAATAAGTCCCAAGCTGAAGGCTCCCAGTTAATTCCGCTATTGGATGGTGACTGATATGAAATTCCAGGTCTTGGGGCCGCTGGAGGTGTCCGGCGAATCGGGGGACATGACGCCGTCCGCGCCCAAGGTCCGGGAGGTGCTGGCACTCCTGCTGCTCCAGCACGGCCACATCGTGCAGAGCCGCACCCTCATCGACGAACTGTGGGGAGAAGACCCCCCGCCGAGTGCGCTCGCGACCCTCCAGACCTACATCTACAAACTGCGCAAGGTCCTGATGCGCGGCCGCAGCGGCGAGAGCCTGCGCACCAAGGTGTACGGGTACGTCCTGTCGGTGCCGGCGGACGACCTCGACCACTGCCGCTTCGAGCGGCTGCTCGCCGACGGCCAGGGGGCCTTCGACGCGGGCGACCTGGAGCGCGCGACCGGCGCGCTCGGGGAGGGCCTGGCGCTGTGGCGCGGGCCCGCCCTCGCCGACGTGGACTCCGGGCCGATCCTGTCGGCCGAGGTGACCCGGCTGGAGGAGCGCCGGCTGCGGGCGCTGGAGCTGCGCATCGACGCCGACCTCGGCCTGGGCCGCCACCAGGAGCTGGTCAGCGAGCTGAAGACGCTGATCTCCACGCACCCGCTGCACGAGGCGTTCCACGCCAAGCTGATGCTCGCCCTCCAGGGCGCCGGGCGCCGCTACGAGGCCCTGGACGTCTACCAGCGGCTGCGCAGCACCCTCGTGGCCGAGCTGGGCCTCGAACCGTCCGCGTCGCTCTCCCGGCTGCACCAGTCGCTGCTGTCGTCCGACTACGCCCCCGAGCCCCCCGCCCGCCGGACCGTCGTGCTGGCGATGTCCCACAACGCGTCCCAGAGCATCGCTCCCGACACGACCCGCCCCGCCTCCCAGAACCCAGGCCACAACGTCTCCCAGAGCACGACCCATGACGATGCGCAGGGCGCGCCTCGCGGCGGAGGCCGCACCGGCGGCCGCGTCGCGACCTGGAGCGGCGCCGACGGCTCCGCGGACGAAGGACCGGCGATCGGACGGCCTTCCGCCCACCAGCAGGCATCGGGCCACCAGGACGGCGCGCCGGTACGCCAGTCGGCCCCGGTAGCCCACCACGAGCCGTCCGCGCCGCTGAGGCCCGCCGCGGCGGCTTCCGCCGAAGCCGCCCGGCACGGTGACGGACGGCCCGACACCGCGCGCGAGCGGACGCCCGGACCGTCCGGTGCGCTGCTGCCCGCCCAGCTCCCTCCGGACATCGCCGACTTCACCGGCCGCGAGGACGTCATCGAGCGGCTCGCCGGCCACCTGCTCGGCGACGGCGAGACGGCCTGCTCGGTGCGGGTCGCGTCCATCGTCGGGATGGCCGGGATCGGCAAGACGGCGCTGGCGGTGCACCTGGCGCACCGGGTCGCGCACGCCTTCCCCGACGGCCAGTTCTTCGTCGGCCTCGGCTCGGTGGGGGACGACGACGAGGGCACCGGCGAGGTGCTGCGGCAGACGCTGCGCGCGGCGGGGCTGTCCGCCGCGGAGATCGCGCCGACCACCGAGGAGCGGGCCAAGCAGTTCCGCAGCTGGGCGGCCGGCCGCCGGGTGCTGATGGTGCTGGACGACGCGGAGTCGGCCGCGCAGATCACCCGGCTGGTGCCCGGCACGCCGGGCTGCGCGGTGCTCGTCACCGGCCGCTCGTACGGGCTGCCCGCCTCCACCACGGTCGCGCTGGACGTGCTCGACCGGCGCGAGGGGCTGGACCTGCTCGCTGAGATCATCGGCCGCTGGCGGGTCGAGGTGGAGAGCGCCGCCGCGCAGCGCATCGTGGAGATGTGCGGCGCGCTGCCGCTCGCGCTGCGGGCGGCGGGGATGCGGCTGGTGGCCGCGTCCGCCTCCCCGTTGGAACGTTTCGCGGACGAGCTGGAGGGCCCGCGCGACCGGTTCAACGCGCTCCGGATCGGCGACCTGGACCCGCGCGCGGCCTTCGCGGCCAGCTACGAGCGCGCGGGCGAGCGGGAGCGGTCGGTGTTCCACCTGCTGGCGCTGCTGCCCGCGGTGCCCTTCACCGCGGCGCGCGCGGCGAGCCTGCTGGGCTGCGACCGGGCGTCGGCGGAGGCGGTGCTCGGCCGGCTGGTGGAGCACCACCTGCTGCGCGCCGAGCGGCGCGGGCAGGGCGAGCCGCTGCACTACGCCCTGCCGGAGCTGTGCCGGGTCTACGCCAGGGAGCGGCTTGAGCAGATCATCGAGGACGCCCCGGCGCCCCGCCACCAGTACGCGCCGCGGGTGCAGCTCGGGCCGCTGCCCGGCGGCCTGTTCGCGGAGCCGGCGTTCTCCGACCTGCCGTACTCGGCGGGGCAGCCGGGCTGCCCGGCTCCCGAGGGCCTGCCCACCGACGCCGAGGAAGTTGCTGGCTAGGCCCGCCGAACCGTCCCGCACACAGGACGGGCCGTCCTCCCGGAGGGAGGACGGCCCGTTCTGCTCGGTCTACGGGGAGGCTGGTCAGGACGCGGTGCGCGGTGGGAAGAGCTGGGAGATGCAGCGCATGGTGCTCTTCTGGAACGTCGCGACGAAACCGTCCGCGGTCGCGGTGTCGCGGGGGCTCGCCAGGTACGGCTTGAGCCGCCGCTCGACCTCCTGGACGCCCGGCTGGGCCGCCATGAAGCGCGCGACGTCCTCCAGCGGCCCCTCGTACTCGATGAACCGCACCATCGTGTCGTCCGAGATGAACAGGGCGGTGCCGACGACGCGGCCGACCTCGCGCCCCTCGGCGTCCTTCACGGCCGGGTTCTTCACCCGCTTGAAGTCGGAGAAGACCGCGGCGATGTCGTCCTCGTGTCCGGGTTTGATGTCGTAGGTGATGGCCGCGAACGGCATGTGCGCTCCTTCAGGAGTCAGGGCTTGACGGTCAGGGGTTGAGCCGGACGGGGAGTTCGGCCAGGCCGCGGATGATGAGGTTGTCGCGGTAGCGGAGGTCGCCCGTGGCCAGTTCGGAGTTCGGCGCGCGCCGGGCCAGCGCGGCGAACGCGATCGAGCCCTCCAGCCGGGCGAGGGGGGCGCCGAGGCAGAAGTGGATGCCGCCGTCGAAGGCCAGGTGCTTGGTGCTGCCGCGGGTGAGGTCGAGCCGGTCGGGCTCGGGGAAGGCGTCCGGGTCGCGGTTGGCCGCGCCGCGCAGGATGACGACCTGCTCGCCCTTGGCGACCGCCTGGCCGCCGACCTCGGCGTCCTCCAGGGCCGTCCGGCGGGACATCTGCGTGGGCGGGTCGAAGCGCAGCAGCTCTTCAACGGCGGTGCCGGAGATGCCGGGGTCGGCGGCGAGCCGGCGCAGCTCGCCGGGGTTGCGCAGCAGCGCGAGCAGGCCGTTGCCGAGCAGGTCCATCGTGGTCTCGTGCCCGGCGACGTAGAGCAGGATGCAGGTGGTCAGCAGCTCCGGCTCGGTGAGCCGCTCGCCCTGCTCCTGGACGGCCGCCAGCGCGCTCAGCAGGTCGTCGCCGGGCGCGCGGCGGCGCTCGGCGAGCAGCCCGCCGAAGTACTCGTCGAACCGCGCGAACGCGGCGTCCCGCTCGGCGATCGCCTCGGGGGAGTGCTGGAAGTCGGGGTCCACGCCCCGCGCGACCAGGCTGGACAGGTCCCGGACCGCGTCCCGGTCGGCCTCGGGGACGCCCAGCATCTCGCTGATCACCGTCACCGGCAGCCGGTAGGCGAACCGGTCGATGAAGTCGACCTCGCCCGCGCCGACGAGGTCGTCCAGCATGCCGTCGCACAGCTCCCGGACGCGCCCGGCCAGGCGCGCCACGGTGCGCGGCGTGAACGCCTTGTTCACCAGCGACCGCAGCCGGGTGTGCTCGGGCGGGTCCAGCAGGATGAACGGCCGGGCGCGGCCGTTCACCGGGCGGCGGAAGGTGTTGCCGTCGAGCAGCTGCGGCGAGCCGTGCCCGAAGCGCGGGTCGCGCAGCACGGCCGCGCAGTCGGCGTGCCGGCTCAGCAGCCAGTGGCCGAGCGGCGTGCGGAACACGGGCGCGTTCTCGCGCAGCCGCCGGTAGTACGGGTACGGGTCGGCGCGGTAGGCCGGGTCGAACGGGTTGAAGTCGATCTCCGGATCGGACGTCGGGGTCTCGGTCATCGATCCGTCTCCTTTCTCGGGCTGGTCAGGCGCGGAGCGGGTCAGGCGAGCGCGACGGCGGCGGCGTTCACGGCCAGCGCGGCGATGGCGAGGCCCGTGCGCAGCAGGTGCCAGGACCGCCAGGTCGGGCGCGGGTCCTGCCAGTCGGCGGGCAGCGCGCCGGGGGTCAGCTCGCGCATCTGCTTGTTGATGGGGACGTTGCACAGGTGCGACACCACCGAGACGCCGAAGAGCAGCGCGGCGGACGCGAGGAACAGCCAGCGTCCGGCGCCGTCCGCGACGAACACCAGGACGACGTCGAGCAGGACGGAGCTGAGCACGATGGCCGGCATCGTCGGGTCCCAGTTCCGTCCGAGCAGCTTGTGCGCGTAGATGT
This sequence comes from Actinomadura rupiterrae, assembly GCF_024172125.1. GTDB lineage: Bacteria > Actinomycetota > Actinomycetes > Streptosporangiales > Streptosporangiaceae > Spirillospora > Spirillospora rupiterrae. Next base: position 364,877 of record NZ_JAMZEA010000009.1, on the reverse strand, counting down.
AGCGGTCGGGCGGCATCGCCATCAGGGCGGGCACCATGCTGAGCGCCACCGCGAACAGCACGCCCGCGACCAGTCCGCTGCCGACCAGTTCCACCGTGCCCAACATGCCGGTCATCCGGGGCCTCCACGGATCGTCCTCGGCCCCGGACGTCCCGGGGCGGGTTACGAACGCAGGATGCGCGGCACCACTGGAGCCGGGCTGGCCGCTGGCTCGCGCCCTGGACCGCCGCTGGAGGGCGCCGTCCGGGCCTCGATCAGGTGGTGGTCGGGCGACAGCGTGCAGGCCGGGTCGGTGCGGGCGGCGTCGCCGGTGAGCGCGCGGGCCTGACAGCGGCAGCCGCCGAAGTCCTCCGCGCGGCGCGGGCAGGACCGGCACGGGTCGGGCATCCACGCGTCGCCGCGGTAGGCGGCGAAGGCGGGCGAACGGCGCCAGATCTCGGCGAGCGAAGCGTTCCGGACGTTCGGGAAGTCCAGCTCGGTGATGACGTACGCGCCCGGGCACGGCAGGACGGTCCCGTCCGGCGCGACGGTCAGCGACAGCGCGCCCCAGCCGCCCATGCACGGCTTCGGGACGCCGGTGAAGTAGTCCGGCAGCACCCAGATCAGCTCGACGCTCCCGGCGAGCCGCTCCCTCCAGCGTCCGACGGCATCCTCGGCGCGCGCGAGCTGCTCCCGGGAGGGCAGCAGCGCCGCGCGGTTGAGCAGCGCCCAGCCCTGGTACTGGGCGTTGGCCAGCTCGATCCGCGAGCAGCCCCACGCGATGCCCAGCGCGATGATGTCGTCGATCGCGTCCAGGTTCTGCCGGTGCAGGACGACGTTCAGGCCGAGCACGATCCCCGTCTTCCGGACGAGCGCGGCGGCGCGTTCCTTGGCCGCGAACACCCGCGCCCCGGCGATCTCGTCGTTCGCCCGCAGGTCGGCGTGCTGGACGGAAAGCTGGACGCAGTTGAGCCCCGCGTCGACCAGCCGGCCGAGCCGCCGCTCGTCCAGCCCGACGCCGCTGGTCACCATCTGCGAGTGGATGCCAGCGCCCGCCGTCGCGGCGACGATCTGCTCCAGGTCGGCGCGGCGCAGCGGCTCCCCGCCGGACAGGTGCGTCGAGACGACGCCGAGCGCGGCCGCCTCGCGCATGACCCGCGCCCAATCCTCGGTGCTCAGCTCGGCGTCCCGTTTCACCAGCTCGACGGGGTTGGAGCAGTACGCGCAGTGCAGCGGGCAGCGGTGGGTCAGCTCGGCCAGCAGCGCCCACGGCGGCGCGACCTCGGGCGCGGTCATCGCAGCCAGCCCTCCTGGCGCACGCGGTCGAGGAAAACCGGAACGTCCGTGGCGACGGGCGCGTCCGGGAAGTCGCGGCTCAGCCGGTCGACGATCGCCGCCGCGCCGGTCTCGCCGTCGCAGAGCCGCAGGACGGCCGCCGCGCTCGGCGTCAGCACGACCGCGCGCTCGGGCAGGACGAGCAGGTCCACGTCCCGGACGGCGTCGTGCCGCAGCACCACGGACGCGGCCAGCGCCGGCCGCCACTCCGCCGCGCCGCTCACCGCCCGTCCCCGTGGCCGTTGGGCTCGGACGCCTGGTCGACCGCGTCGAGCAGCGACCACAGGACGTCGCACTTGAACTCCAGCGCGGCCACGGCCGCCTCCTGGTCGGCGCGGGTCGTCGCCCAGGCCGTGACCAGTTCGAGCGCCTCCGCGCCGTCCCGCGTGCCCTGCGGGACGCGCGACCGGAAGTACTCCAGCCCGGCGCGGTCGATCCAGCCGTAGTGCTTCTCGAACGCGTCGATCCGGGTGCGCATCAGGCCGGGCGCGAACATCTCGGTCAGCGACGACGCGACGGCCTCCAGCGGGGTCCGCAGCCGGACGAAGTTGACGTAGCCCTCGACGGCGAGCCGCACGCCGGGCAGCACGTCCGCCCCAGAGAGGAGCCGGTCGCGGTCCAGCCCGGCGGCCTCGCCGAGCCGCAGCCAGCGCTCGATGCCGCCCTCGCCGGGCCGGTCGCCGTCGTGGTCGCGGACCCGCCGGATCCAGCTCCGGCGCAGCTCGGGCGTGCCGAGCGCGGCGAGGATCAGCGCGTCCTTCACCGGGATGTGCCGCTGGTAGTGGAACCGGTTGAGGATCCAGCGGCGCAGCTCCGCGCGGGTCAGCCCGCCCGCGTGCATGCGCCGGTTGAACGGGTGCAGGTCGTGGTAGCGCCGCTCGGCCACGGCGCGCATCCGGTCGGTGAGCTCCGCGGCCGTCCACGGCCGGGGCGGTGAGGTCGTGCCGGTGGCGTTCACAGTGATGACCATTCCCTCGCACGGACGGACAGTCGGGCGGGCCGGTGGCGGCCGGCGGGCCGGAACCGCGCGTGCCGCGGAGAGTTCCGCACGCGCGGTTCCGCCGAGGGCTCCCGTGCCGCCGCGCTTCCCAGATCACGCGGCGGCGCGGGGATTCCCTTGCGCCGTTCTTTCAGCGAGTGGACAGGAAGTACGCGGTCAGTTCGAGGGACGTCTCGATGACCTCGTAGTCGGGCGTGGTCCAAACGGACATGAAGGTGACGCTCCTTTCGTCGGGAACCGATTGCCGTCCTCCTCCTCCGGTGCCGCCGGAATGCACCCCATCCGGCGCCTCCGAAGGGAGGTCTAGTGGCGCACTCCGGGGCTCGCGGGAGTGCGGGCGAAATAGATGTCCTGCTTGTCGTCCGCGTCGGAGTTCGCCATCACGAACGCCGTCACGAACGAGTTCCGGGTGTGGGTGAGGCCGTAGTAGCCGCCGATGAACGGGCCGTTCCATTTCACGGCGTTCTCGATGTCGAACGGCCCGGCGATCCGCCGCTCGCGCCACCGCGCCGGGTCGGACGCGCAGGACGCGCCGCGGCAGGTGGCCATCGAGAAGGTCGTGGGCGTGCCCGCCGCCGGGGTGTTGGCGCGGAAGTCGTAGTAGGTGACCGCGACGGTGCCGTTGTCCGCGACGTCCACCTGCGGGAGGAACGCCTGGCCGTTGCCGCCCTTCGCGCTCTCCGGCGCGTGGTCGATCCGGCGCGGCGTGCTCCAGGTGCGTCCGCCGTCGGCGGAGGCGGACAGGGCGACCGCGCTGTCGCTGGTGGAGATGCCGGTCTGCGCCCACACCGCGTACAGAGCGCCGGTGCGCCGGTCCACGGCGACGTCGGGGATGATCCCGGACGCGTCGACCGGCGTCCCCGCGTCCGGCAGGACCGGCTTGTTCAGCCGGTGCTCGCTGATCACCGCGGCCCTGGACCAGGTCGCGCCGTGGTCGCCGGACCGGATCGCGCGGACCTGCTCGGGCAGGTCGGCGGGCGGCCAGGGCGGCCCGCCGATCGGGAACTCGTTCTCCAGGAACACGTTCACCAGCGAGCCGTTCGGCAGCACCACGATCTGGTTGCCGAGCGTGCCCTGGTCGGGCCGCTCGGACCGGTAGACCGCCTTGGCGGGCAGCCAGCTCCGGCCGCCGTCCAGGCTGCGGGCGAGCATCACGTCGTGCTGGTCCTGGTGGACGGTCCGCCGGTTCCAGATCGCGTACACGCGGCGCGGGTCGCCCGGGTCGGCGGTGATGGACGGCTTGTCGTGCCAGTACACGCCCGCGGTGTCGGCGGCGACCTTGACCGGTTTGCCCCAGCTGCGGCCGCCATCGGTGGACCGGGCGACCTCGACGGCGGACTCGTCGCTCGCGTAGGTGCGGGTCGTGGCGCTGACGTAGACGTCGCCGTTGGGCGCGAAGCTCACCCAGGGCCCGCCCGCCTTGTCCTGCCCGCCGCCCGAGCACAGCGACAGCCCGCCGACGACGTCGCGCCGCCACGTCCGGCCGCCGTCGCGGGTCACGGCGGCGACGACGCCGCGGGAGTTGCTGGAGCTGCGCCGGTCCTGCTGCCACACGGCGACCATGTGCCGGTCGTCGCGGGGGTCGACCGACAGCTCGGGCTCGACCTCGGCGTTCAGCGCGATCTGGTCGGTGCCGGGGTCGAGGGTGCAGGCGGCGAAGGGGCTCGGCCCGGACACCGCGACGGGCCGTGGGACGGCGCCCGGCCCGCCGGCGCGGGGCTCGGCGGCCCCGGCCGGTGAGCTCGCGGCGGCCGTGGCGAGGGCCGTGCTCAGCGCGGTTCCCAGGGCGAGCAGTGGACGGGCGGCGGTTCGCATCGTTCCTCCTGACTCGGGGATGGCCGTAACGATGGTCCGGGCCGCTGGAACGGCTCTGGAGCGCCGATGGTGAACGTGAGGGCTAGTCGGATTCGATCCAGAAGCGGCTGCGCTGGAACGGGTAGGTCGGCAGGTCGACGGCACGGCCGGTGACGACTTTCGTCCAGTCCACGGGAACGTTCGTGGCGACGTGCAGGTGCGCGAGCGCGGCCTCGAAGCCGGGGTCGCCGTCCGGTGTCGTGATCGCGACGGCCCTGGTGGGGAGCGCCGCGCGCAGGCCGGGGCCGGGCTCGACGAACAGGCGGTGCCCGTCGCCGGTCAGCCTGGCGGCGGCCTCGGCCCAGACGGCGGGGTCGGTTCCGCTTTCGGTGGTGAGCGAGCGGTGCCAGCGGCCGGGGGTGAGCGCTTCGGGCGTCAGCGGCTCCGGCGCGTCCGTCGAGTGGAGCGCGATCTCGCTCTTGCGAGGCTCCAGCGTCGTCAGAGCGGCCGTGAAGTCGTCCGGCGCCGCGCCGCGCGCGCCGAGGTCCACGATCTCGGCGGCCTCGGCGAGCGTGAGCATTCCGGTGGCGTGCGCGGCGGCGACCTCGCCGACTCCGTGCGCCAGGACCGCGTCCGGTTCCAGGCCATGCGCCTTCCAGAGCGCGCCGAATGCGACCAGGCTCGCGAAGCGGACAGGGAGCGCGTCCGGCCGCGTCTCCAGCAGCGCGTGGACGTCCCATTGGCCTGCGAGGGCTTCGGCGTAGGCGTTGAACGCGTCGCGGAAGGCGGGCCGTTCGGCGAGCAGCCTCGCCACGGCCTCCGGACGCCGCGTCACGCTCCCGTCGAAGACCAGGACGGTCCGTCCGGTGCGGGCGGGAGTCCCGACGATCACGCTCGCCTCGGCTTCGGCCTCGCCGCCGGCCAGAGCGCCGAGCCGCCGGGACAGCTCGTCCCGGTCGCGGCCCAGGACGACCGCGCGGTGGGCGAGGAGCGTGCGGGTCGTCGCCAGGGAGAACGCCACGTCGCGCTCGTCCAGTCCGGTGTGCTCGGCGAGGTGATGTTGCACGAGCCGGGCCTGTGCTCGCAGCGCGTCCGGTGACTTTCCGGAAAGGATCAGCGGGATCGTCCCGTCGCCGCCGGACGCGCTGGAGCCGTCCTCGACCGCCGGTGGCTCCTCGATGATCAGGTGCGCGTTGGTGCCGCTCAGCGCGAACGCCGACACCGCCGCCCGGCGCGGACGGTCGCCGTCCCGCTCCCAGGGCCGCGGCCCGGTCAGCAGCCGGACCGGGCCGGAGCCCCAGTCCACCAGCTCGGACGGTCGTTCGGCGTGCAGGGTCGGCGGGAGCGTGCCGTGCCGCATCGCCATCGCCATCTTCAGGACGCCCGCGATCCCGGCCGCGGCCTGCGTGTGCCCGATGTTCGACTTGACCGTCCCCAGCCACAGCGGACGGTCCTGCCCGCGCTCCTCGCCGTAGGCCGCCATCAGCGCGCCGACCTCGATGGAGTCGCCCAGGGACGTGCCGCTGCCGTGACCGTCCACGGCGTCCACGTCGCGCGGTCCGAGCCCGGCGGCGTCCAGCGCGGCGCGGATCACGCGCTGCTGCGCGGGCCCGTTCGGCGCGGTGAGGCCGTTGCTCGCGCCGTCCTGGTTGACCGCGCTGCCGCGCACGACCGCCAGGATCGGACGGCCGTTCCGGCGCGCGTCCGACAGCCGCTCCAGCAGGACCATCCCGGCGCCCTCGGCCCAGCCGGTGCCGTCGGCGTCCGCCGCGTACGACCGGCAGCGGCCGTCCTCCGACACCCCGTGCCCGGCGCTGAACTCCACGAACAGCAGCGGGCTCGCGATCACCGTCGCGCCGCCCGCGAGCGCGAGGTCGCACTCGCCCGACCGCAGCGCCCGCGCGGCCAGGTGGATCGCCACCAGCGCGGACGAGCAGGCCGTGTCGACCGTGATCGCCGGCCCTTCGAGGCCGAGCGCGAACGCGACCCGCCCGGACGCGACGCTGGAGGTGTTCCCGGTGAGCAGGTGCCCGCCGAACCCGGCCGCGCCGCCCGTGAAGTAGCGGCGCGCGCCGTAGTCGTTGTGCATGACCCCGGCGAACACGCCGGTTTTGCTGCCGCGCAGCGTCCCTGGCGCGATCCTGGCCCGCTCGACGGCCTCCCACGAGGTCTCCAGCAGCAGCCGCTGCTGCGGGTCCATCGCCTCGGCCTCGGCTTCGGAGATCTTGAAGAACGCCGGGTCGAAGCCCGCCGCGTCGGCGAGGAACCCGCCGTGGTCGGTGCGGCTCGCGGCGGACGCGCGCAGCTCCGCCAGATCCCAGCCCCGGTCGGACGGCGCGGGCCCGATCGCGTCCGCCCCGGACCTGACCAGGTCCCAGAGCCCTTCCGGGCTGGTCACACCGCCGGGGAAGCGGCAGCCCGCGCCCACGATGGCGATCGGCTCGTCCTCGGGGGCGCGCGACGCGACCCTCGCCGGACGCGTTTTCGCGGCGGCGGCGGCCTGGCCGAAGCCTTCGGCGAGGTGCGCCGCGAGGGCACGCGGCGTCGGATGGTCGAACGCGAGCGTGGCGGGCAGCCGCCGCCCGACGGCCATGCCGAGCCGGTTGCGCAGCTCGACCGAGGTCAGCGAGTCGAAGCCCAGCTCCTCGAACGCCTGGCCGGGATCGACGTCGTCCGCACCGGAATGCCCGAGGACGAGCGCGACCGTCTCCCGGACGAGATCCAGCACGGCCCGCTCGCGCTCCGCCTCGGGCAGCGCGCCGAGCCTCCCGGCCACGTCTTCCTGTGTGGGGGCCGTCTTCGCCGCCGGTTTCCGGACCAGGCATTCAAGCAGTTTCGGCAGGCGGCCGGTGTCGGCCTGCGCCTGGAGCGCGGCGCGGTTCCAGCGGACCGCGACCGGCGCGGGCTCCTCCGACGCCAGCGTGGCATCGAGGAAGCCGAGACCTTCGTCCGGGCTCATCGGCAGGACCCCGGCGCGGCCGAGGCGGGCCAGGTCGGCTTCGTCCATGCCGCTGGTCAGGTTTCCGGACTCGGCCCAGAGCCCCCACGCGATGGAGACGGCCGGCAGGCCGCTCGCCCGCCGCCGCTGCGCGAGCGCGTCGAGGCAGGCGTTCGCGGCGGCATAACCCGCCTGGCCCCCGTTGCCGAGCACTCCGGCCAGCGACGAGAACAGGACGAACGCCTTCAGACCGAGGTCGCGCGTCAGCTCGTGCAGGTTCTCGGCGGCGGTGGCCTTGGCGCGCAGAACTGCCACGATCCGGTCCGCTGTCTGCTTGGTGATCAGCCCGTCGTCCAGGACGCCGGCGCAGTGCACCACGCCGGTCAGCGGCGCCGCGGCCGGGATGTCGGCGAGGAGTGCGGCGAGCGCGGTGCGGTCTCCCGCGTCGCATGCCGCGATCGTCACGTCCGCGCCGAGGGCGCGCAGTTCTTCGGCCAGCTCGGACGCGCCTTCGGCGGCCTCGCCTCGGCGGCTGATCAGCAGCAGGTGCCGGACATCGTGCTTCGTCACCAGGTGGCGGGCGGTGAGCGCACCCAGCGCGCCCGTCCCTCCGGTGATCAGCACGGTTCCGTCCGGGCCGAACGGGCTGTCCGGCTCGTCCGGCTCGTCTGGGACGGTGGCCGGGGCCAGGCGCGGCGCGTACAGAACGCTCTCCCGCACGGCGAGCTGTGGTTCGTCGTGGGCGGCGGCCGCTTGGATCAGGTCGTCCGGGACGTTGGGGCCGTCCAGGTCGAGCAGGGTGATCCGGCCGGGGTTCTCGGTCTGCGCCGACCGCAGCAGGCCCCACGCGCCGGCACCGCCCAGGTCGGGAAGCTCGGCGCCGGTCACGGCGACCGCGCCGACCGTCGTCACCACGAGCCGCTCGTCGTCGTCCGCATGCTCGGCAAGCCACTCCTGGACGAGCCGCAACGCTCCGACAACCGTGCTTTCGACATCTCCGCTTTGCGGAAGGGCGACGACCGTGGCGGTGGTCGTGGCGGGTTCGGGGAGGGCGATCTCGGACCAGGCGACGCGTAGCGGCTCGGGTGCGGCGGCGCGGGGTGCGAGGCGGTCCGCGCTGATCGCCCGCACCGACATCGCCTCGACCGACGCGACCGTCCGGCCGTCCGGGGCCTCGATCCTCAGCGCCACGGTGTCGTCCCCGGCGAGGGTGAGACGAGCCCGCAGGGCTCCGGCGCCCGGAGAGTGCAAAGACACACCCCGCCAGGCGTACGGGACGCGCAACTTCTCCCCGCTGCCCGCGGCGGCGTGCAGCGCGGCGTCGAACAGCGCCGGGTGCAGCCCGAACCCATCCGTTTCGATCCCTTCGGGCGCCTCCAGCTCGGCGAACACAATGCCGCCGTCCCGCCAGGCTGCCGTGAGACCTCGGAAGGCGGGCCCGTAGTCGAGTCCGAGCGCACCGAGCCCCGAGTAGAGATCGGCGAGGTCGACAGGCCCGGCGCCTGGCGGCGGCCACGCTCCGATCGGGTCGGCGTCGGACGCGGCGTCCGAGGTCAGGATGCCGGAGGCGTGCCGCGTCCAAGGGGCGTCGGGATCGGTGTCGGGGCGTCCGTGGACGGTGACGCGGCTGTCGCCTGACGCGTCGGGCTCGCCGACGGCGATCTGGAGCCGGATACCGTCGCCGCCAGAAAGCGCCAGCGGCGCTTCGAGGGTGAGTTCGGCGATGCGCGGGAGCCCGACCGCCGCACCGGCGTGCAGCACCAGCTCGACCAGGGCCGTCCCGGGGAGCAGGGGCGTGCCGTGCACCGAGTGGTCGGCGATCCAGGGCTGGGACGCGGCGGAGAGGCGTCCGGTGAGGAGCAGGCCGCCGCCGTCCGCGACACGGGTCGACGCGCCGAGCAGCGGATGCCCGGCCGCGTCGAGCCCGGCGGCCGACACATCGCCCGCCGCGACGGGCGCGTCCAGCCAGAACCGCTGCCGCTGGAACGGGTAGGTCGGCAGCGGCACATGCCGTCCGGGCATGCGACGCGTCCAGTCCACGGGCACCCCGGCCGCGTGCGCCTCGGCCAGCGCCGCCGTGAGCGCATGAACCTGCGGTCGCCGCGGTGCCTGCATCGGGACGACCGCGAATCGCCCCTCCGGATCCTCGGCGGCGAGCGTGTCGCGCGTCGGTGAGGTCAGTGCTGGCGACGGGCCGAGTTCCAGGAAGTGGACGAGGCCTTGCCGCCACAGCGTCCGCACACCGTCCGCGTACCGGACTGTCCCGCGGATGTGCCGCACCCAGTAGTCAGGAGAGGCGAGCTGATCCGGATCGGCCAGCTCGCCGGTCAGGTTCGACACGACTGGCGTGTGCGGCGGCCGGTAGGTGAGACCGGCGGCGACCTCGCGGAACGCCTCCAGAACCGGGTCCATGTGCGGCGAGTGGAAGGCGTGCTTCACCCTCAACCGGACGGCCCGGAACCCCTCCGCACGGAACAGGTCGGCGAATGCCTCGGCCCGGTCGGCGTCCCCGGCGACGACGGTCGCGGACGGCCCGTTGACGGCGGCGATGTCCAGGTACGGGCGCAGGTCCGCGGTGAGCCGCGCGCGGACGTCCGCTTCGGCGACGGGCAGCGCGATCATCGCGCCGTCCGTGCTCGTGGCGTCCATCAGCCGGGCCCGCGCGGCGACGAGCGCGGCGGCGTCGGGGAGGTCGAGCACGCCCGCCAGATGGGTGGCCGTGATCTCGCCGAGCGAGTGCCCGATCAGATAGTCGGGGGTCACGCCCATCTCGCTCAGCAGCCGGACGAGCGCGACCTGGTAGGCGAACAGCGCGGGCTGGGTGAAGGACGTCCGGCCGAGCAGTTCGGCGTGGGCGGTGCCTTCCGGCGCGAACATGACCGTCCGGATCGGCGTTCCGAGATGCGGGTCGAGATGCTCGGCGACCTCGTCCAGCGCCTCGGCGAACTCCGGGCACGCGTCGTATAGTTCCGCTCCTTGCCCCGGGCGTTGGCTGCCCTGGCCGGAGAACACGAACGCGCTCGGCCCGGATAGGGCGCTGCCCGTCACGACGTCCCGTGCCGGACGGCCCGCGGCGAGCGCTTCGAGCGCTGCCCGGACACTTTCCGCCGAGTCGGCGACGACGGCGGCGCGGTGGGTGAAGGCGGTGCGCCGGGCGAGGGTGTGCGCGACGTCCGCGTGCTCGTGCTCGCCGACGACCTCGGCGAGGCGGGCGGCCTGGTCGCGGAGCGCGGGTTCGCTCTTCGCCGACAGCAGCAGCGGGACGGGCGCGGGAAGCGGGGGAGCCTGCTCGTCCGCGTTCTCCCGGGCCGGGGCGGCTTCGAGGATGACATGGGCGTTGGTGCCGCTGATCCCGAACGACGACACGCCCGCCCTTCGCGGACGGTCCGCCTCGTCCGGCCAGGCGTTCTCCTGCGCGAGCAGCCGCACCGGCGCGTCCGTCCAGTCGACGTGCGCGGTCGGCCGCTCGACGTGCAGCGTCCTGGGCAGCACGCCGTGCCGCATCGCCATGACCATCTTGATGATCCCGGCGACCCCGGCGGCGGCCTGCGTGTGCCCGAGGTTGGACTTGACCGAGCCGAGCAGCAGCGGCCGCGAGCGCTCCTGGCCGTAGGCGTCGATGAGCGCCTCGACCTCCATCGGATCGCCGAGCGTCGTGCCCGTGCCGTGCGCCTCCACCGCGTCCACGTCCCTAGGGTGCAGCCCGGCGGCGGCGAGTGCGTCGGCGATGAGGCGCCGCTGTGCTTCGCCGTTCGGCGCGGTCAGGCGGCTGCTCGCGCCGTCCTGGTTGACCGCGCTCCCGCGCACGACCGCCAGGACCGGATGCCCGAGGCGCTGCGCGTCGGCGAGCCGCTCGACGGCGAGCAGCCCGGCCCCTTCGCTCCACCCGGTGCCGTCGGCGTCCGCGCTGAACGCCTTGCAGCGGCCGTCCGGCGACAGCGCCCGCTGGCGGCTGAACTGCACGAACGTCGCCGGTGTGGCCATCACCGTGACACCGCCCGCGAGCGCGAGGTCGCATTCGCGGTTGCGCAGCGCCTGGACGGCGAGGTGGAGCGCGACCAGCGAGGACGAGCAGGCCGTGTCCACGGTGACGGTCGGGCCCTCCAGCCCGAGCGTGAAGGCCACCCGCCCGGACAGCACGCTCGCCGCGCTGCCCATGCCGAGGCTGCCTTCCAGCTCGCTCGGCGCCGGTCGCACGCGCGTCGCGTAGTCCCCGTACATGCAGCCCGCGAACAAGCCGGTCCGGCTGCCGCGCAGCTCCGCCGGATCGAGCCCGGCGCGTTCCAGCGCCTCCCAGGCGACCTCCAGCAGGAGCCGCTGCTGCGGATCGACCGCGACGGCCTCGCGCGGGCTGATGCCGAAGAACGCCGGGTCGAACCGCGCCGCGTCGTGCAGGAAACCGCCGCGCGTGACGTAGGTCTTTCCGGACGCGTCGGGGTTCGGGTCGTACAGGCCGTCCAGGTCCCAGCCACGGTCGGTGGGGAACGCGCCGATCGCGTCCGTGCCCGCCGCGACGAGGTCCCACAGGCCCTCGGGAGTGGCGACACCGCCCGGATACCGGCAGGCCATTCCGACGATCGCGACCGGCTCCCGCGCCGCCGACGCGGCCGACTCCGCCTCGCGGAGGCGCTGGCGGGTCAGCTTCAGGTCGGCCGTGACCCGCTTCAGGTAGGTCCGGAGCTTCTCCTCGTTGCTCATCTCGTCCTCTCCGGTGGCGGTAGCGGGCTCATCGGCCGTCCAGCTCGCGGTCGATCAGGTCGAAGATCTCGTCGTCGGTGGCGTCGTCGAGCGCGGCGAGCGGGTCGGCGAGCGGGTCGATGCCGGGGATCGGGTCGGGGGTCGTGGCGGAGTGGCCGTCGCCGCCGTCCGTCCGGAGGCCGGCCGCGACCAGGCCGCGGAGGTGCCGGGCCAGCCGGACGGGCGTCGGGTGGTCGAACAGCAGCGACGCCGGCAGCCGCAGCCGCGCCGTCGCGCTGAGCCGGTTGCGCAGCTCGACGGCGGTGAGCGAGTCGAAGCCCATGTCCATGAACCCGCGCTCGACCTCGACCGTCCGGACGTCGGGGTGCCCGAGCGCCGTGGCGACCTCGGACCGGACGACGTCCAGGACGATCCGCTCCTGCTCGCGGTCGGTCCGTCCGGTGAGCCGCGTGACCAGGTCGGGCCCGGACGGCTTCGCGGCGCGCCCGGACACCGCCGCCGGGACGAGCCCGCGCAGGACGTCCGGCAGCGCGCCCTCGGCGGCCCGCTCGCGCAGCACGCCGAGGTCGAACCGCGCCGGGACCAGGACTGGCTCGTCGCGGCCGAGCGCGGCGTCGAAGAGGCCGAGCGCCTCGTCGGAGCCGAGCGGGGCGATGCCGGTGCGGGCGAGGCGGTTCCGGTCGGCCGCGCCGAGCGTGCCGGTCATCCCGCTGTCCGCCGCCCAGAGTCCCCAGGCCAGAGACGTCGCGGGGAGGTTCCGGGCGCGGCGGTGGCAGGCGAGGGCGTCGAGGAAGGTGTTGGCCGCCGCGTAGTTCGCCTGCCCGGCCGAGCCGAGCGTCCCGGCGAGCGAGGAGAACAGGACGAACGCGTCCAGGTCCGTCCCGGCCGTGAGTTCGTGCAGGTTCCACGCGGAGGCGGCCTTGGCGCGCATCACCGCCGCGAGCCGCTCGGGAGTGAGGTCGGCCAGGACGCCGTCGTCGAGCACGCCCGCCGCGTGGACGACCGCCGTGAGCGGCCGGTCGGCGGGGATTCCGTCGAGCAGCCCTGCGAGCGCGTCGCGGTCGGACGCGTCGCAGGCGACGATCTCGACGTTCGCGCCGAGGTCCCGGAGCTCGGCGGCGCTCGCGGCCCGCGGCCCGGAACGGCTGGTCAGCAGGAGGTTCCGCGCGCCGTGCCGGGTGCCGAGGTGGCGGGCGAGGAGCACGCCGAGCGTTCCGGTGCCGCCGGTGATCAGGATGGTCCCGTCCGTGCGGAGCAGCGGCGCGGGAGCCTTGCCGGTCGGAGCCGTCCGGACGAGGCGCGGCGCGACCGTGCCGCCGTCCTGGCGGGTGACGAGGGTGATGCGGCCGGGGTTCTCGGCCTGGGCGGCGCGGACGAGGCCGAGCGTGGGAGCGCTGGTCAGGCCGTCCTTCGGGACGGTGACGACCAGCTGCCTGGCGTCGTTCGCGGGGTCGGCGAGGAAGCCCTGGATTTCCCGGAGCGAGCGTTCCGTGCGCTCAAGGACGTCCTCGGGACGCCCGCTGTCGTCCACTTCGAGATGCACGGCATCGGTGTCGGTGCCCGGAGCCGGGACTTCGACCCACTCGACGGTGTAGAGCGACTCCTGCCGGACGGCCCGCAACGCGGCCAACGCCTGCTCGCCGACAGGACGCGTCGTAAGCGTCCCGGCCGCGATCGACTGCACCTCGTCGAACACGGTCACCGATACGGAGTCGCCGGAGGCGGTCAGCTTGACGCGCACGCGAGTCGTACCGTCTGCCCAGCATTCGAAGTCCTGCCAGGCGAACGGCAGTCGGAGGGTGTCGCCGTCGTAGGCGTGGGCCAGCGGGTGAAGCGCGGCATCGAGCAGTGCGGGATGGAACCCGTAGCCGGTGGCGTCCTGCCCGTCCGGAAGGGCGATGTCGGCGTACAGCGCGTCGCCGTCCCGCCAGGCTGCCTGGAGGCCACGGAAAGCAGGCCCGTAGTTGAGACCTTGGCCGGCCAGGGTGGCGTAGAGGTCGTCTGTGTCGAGTGGCTCGGCGTTGGGCGGCGGCCACGCTTCGGCGGATTCGGTCGGGGGAGTGGCCTGCGCCTCGGCGAGCGTGCCCGTCGCGTGCCGCGTCCAGGGCCCGGCTTCGGCGGCGCGAGCGTGGATGCTGAGCGTGCGGCGACCCTCGTCGTCCGGCCCGCCGACCGCCACCTGAATGCGGACGGGATCGCCAGGCGTGAGGACGAGCGGCTGCTCGAAGGTCAGCTCCTCGACGCGCGGCGTGCCGGCACGCGTCCCGGCGTGGACAGCCATGTCGAGGAACGCGGTTCCGGGGACGAGCACGGCGTCTTCCACCGCGTGGTCGAGCAGCCAGGGCTGCGCGGCCGTGCTCAACTGGCCGGTGAACATGATCCCGGTGCCGTCGGCCGGCTCGATGGCGGCGCCGAGGAGCGGGTGGCCGGTGGCGTCCAGGCCGAGCCGCTCCGCGCTTCCCGCCGGACGCGTCGGCATGAGCCAGTACCGCTGGCGGTCGAACACGCTGGTCGGCAGGTCGATACGCCGGGCGCCGGGGAAGACCGCCTCCCAGTCGGGTGTGGCATCGGCGGCGGTGATCGCGACGCCCATCGCCCGCGCGAACGTCCGCTCCTCCGGCTGCCCGACGCGCATCGTCGCGGCCAGGGCCACCTTCTCGTCCGCAAGGGACGAGGTGGCGAGCGTCGTGAGCGTTCCGTCCGGCCCGAGTTCGAGGAAGGTGGTCGCGCCTGTGGCGTGCAGGGTCGTCACGCCTCGGTGGAAGTCGACCGTGCCGCGCAGGTGGCGGACCCAGTAGTCGGGATCGTCGTGCTCGGTGCCGATCTCGCCGGTGATGTTGGAGATGACCGGGACGGTCGGCCGGTGGTAGGTCAGCCCGGCCGCGACCTCGCGGAACGCGTCGAGAACGGCGTCCATGTGGTGCGAGTGGAACGCGTGGCTGACCTTCAGCGGACGAGCGCGTCCGCCTCGGTCGCGCCACTGCTCGGCGACGTGGTGCGTGGCATCGTGGTCGCCGGAGATGACGGTCGCGTTCGGCCCGTTGATCGCGGCGATGGCGACCGTCCCGTCGTCCGGGAGGAGTTCCCGGACGGTCCCGGCGGGCGCGTCGAGCGCGATCATCGCGCCGTCGCCGCCCGCGCTCTGCATGAGCCGGGCGCGGGAGCTGACCAGCGTGCAGGCGTCCTCCAGCGACAGGACGCCGGAGACGTGAGCCGCGCTGATCTCGCCGAGCGAGTGGCCGATGAGCAGATCGGGCGTGATGCCGTGGTGCTCAAGGAGCCGGTAGAGGGCGACCTGGAGGGCGAAGAGCGCCGGTTGCGCATGCTCGGTCTGGTCCAGTTCGGCGTGCGCGAGCAGTGCTTCGGGAGTCTCCCCGAACAGCTCGGCGATCTGAGCGAGGGCGCTCGCGAAGGCCGGGTGGGTCCCGGCCAGTTTCAGGCCCATGCCGGGACGCTGGCTGCCCTGCCCGGTGAACATGAACGCCACCTTGCCGGGAGCACCGGAGGCGGTCGGAACGACCAGCGGCGAACTCGCACCCTCGGCGAGAGCACGCAGCCCGGTCCGGAGTTCGTCCAGGTCAGAGGCGATCACCGAGGAACGGTGCGCCAGGCGCGGACGGCCCGTGGCGAGCGCGTGGCCGACATCGCTGAGACGGATGTCCGGGTTGTGGTCGAGGTGGTCGGCCAGCCGGGACGCCTGGAGGCGCAGCGCGGCGCCGTTGTGTCCCGAGATGGGGAACGGGACGGGCGGCAGCGGCCGATCGTCACGCGAAACAGGCTCCTCAACGGGCGCGGGAGCGGCTTCGAGGATGACGTGCGCGTTGGTGCCGCTGATCCCGAACGACGAGACGCCCGCGCGGCGCGGCCGTCCGGATTCGGGCCACTCGGTCGTCTCGGTGAGGAGTTCGACGGCTCCGCGCGTCCAGTCCACGTGCGGGGTGGGCGCGTCGATGTGCAGCGTGCCGGGCAGGGTGCCGTGCCGCATCGCCATGACCATCTTGATCACGCCCGTGACCCCGGCGGCGGCCTGCGTGTGCCCGATGTTGGACTTGACCGACCCGAGGAGCAGGGGCCGCGAGCGCTCCTGGCCGTAGGCGGCGATGAGCGCCTCGGCCTCCATCGGGTCGCCGAGGGTGGTCCCGGTGCCGTGGCCTTCCACGGCGTCCACGTCGTCGGGGGTGAGCCCGGCGTTCGCGAGCGCCGCCCTGATGACGCGCTGCTGGGACGGTCCGTTCGGCGCGGTGAGGCCGTTGCTCGCACCGTCCTGGTTCACGGCCGAGCCGCGCATGACCGCGAGCACCGGATGCCCGGCGCGCTGCGCGTCCGACAGCCGCTCGACCAGCAGGACGCCCGCTCCCTCGGCCCAGACCGCGCCGTCGGCCGCAGCGGAGAACGGCTTGCAGAAACCGTCCCGCGCCAGGCCGCGCTGGCGGCTGAACTCGATGAACAGGGCGGGTGTGGCCATCACGGTCGCGCCGCCCGCGAGCGCCAGGTCGCACTCGCCGTTGCGCAGCGCCTGCGCGGCGAGGTGCAGCGCGACCAGCGAGGACGAGCAGGCGGTGTCGACCGTGATCGCGGGCCCTTCGAGACCGAGCGTGTAGGCGATCCGGCCGGACGCGACGCTGCCGGTGTTGCCGGTCCCGAGGTAGCCCTCCAGCTCGGGCGGGCCGCCCTCGCCGTCGTAGGCGTTCTTCATCAGGCCGGTGAACACGCCGGTGGAGCTGCCGCGCAGCGATGCCGGGTCGATCCCGGCGCGCTCGACCGCCTCCCACGACACCTCCAGGAGCAGCCGCTGCTGGGGGTCGGTCGCGAGGGCCTCGCGCGGGCTCATTCCGAAGAACGCCGGGTCGAAGTCGGACGCGTCGCGCAGGAAGCCGCCGCGCCGCGTGTACGAGGTGCCGGGGACGTCCGGGTCGGGGTTGTAGAGGGCGTCCAGGTCCCAGCCTCGGTCGGTCGGGAACGCGGTGGTGGCGTCCGTGCCGTCCAGCAGGAGGCGCCACAGCTCCTCGGGAGTGGTCACCTCGCCGGGCAGGCGGCACGCCATCCCGACGATCGCGATCGGTTCGTCGGCCGCCACGACCCGCGTGACGGGCGCGGCGGACGCCTCGTCGCCGAACAGCTCGGACGCCAGGAACCGGGTGAGCGCCGCCGGGGTCGGGTGGTCGAACACCAGCGTGGCGGGCAGCCGCAGGCCGGTGGCCTTGGCGAGGCGGTTCCGCAGCTCGACCGCGGTGAGCGAGTCGAAGCCGAGGTCCTTGAACGGACGGTCCGCCGCGACCGATTCGCCATCGTCATGGCCGAGCACGGACGCGAGCTGAGCCCCGACGATCGCCAGCAGTTCGGCGTCGCGGTCGGCCGCGGGAAGGCCGCCGAGCCGTTCGGCGAGCGTGCCGGCGGCGGCTGGAGCGGCGGCGGCGCGCGGCGTTGCCGGACGGACCAGACCGCGCAGCATCGGCGGGATCTCCGCCGACCGCCGCGCGCCCGCCGCGTCCAGCCGGAACGGAACGAGGACCGGCTCGTCCGAGGCGAGCGCGGCGTCGAGCAGGGCGAGCCCGGCGTCCGAAGGCAGCGGCGCGACACCGGTCCGGGCGAGCCGGGCCAGGTCGGCGGTGCCGAGGTGGCCGGTCATGCCGCTGTCCTGCTCCCACAGCCCCCAGGCGAGGGAGGCGGCGGGCAGGCCGAGCGCGCGGCGGTGCCGGGCGAGCGCGTCCAGGAACGTGTTCGCCGCCGCGTACGAGGACTGCCCGGCCGAGCCGAGCGTCCCGGCGAGCGAGGAGAACAGCACGAACGCGTCCAGGTCGCGCCCGGTCGTCAGCTCGTGCAGGTTCCAGGCGGAGACGGCCTTGGCGCGCAGCACAGCGTCGATCCGCTCGGACGTCAGGTCGGTCATGACGCCGTCGTCGAGCACGCCCGCCGCATGGACGACCGCCGACAGCGCCGGCACGCCGTCGAGGAGCCGTGCGAGGGCGTCGTGGTCGGACGCGTCGCACGCCGCGATCTCCACGTCCGCGCCGAGCCCGCGCAGCTCGGCGGCCAGCTCGGACGCGCCGGGCGCCCGCTCGCCGGAGCGGCTGGTGAGCAGCAGCCGCCGCGCGCCGTGCGCGGTGACCAGGTGCCGCGCGACCAGCGCGCCGAGCGTTCCGGTCCCGCCGGTGATCAGGACCGTGCCGTCCGGGCGGAGCGTGATCGGTACGCGGTCGGCGGGAGCCGTCCGGGCCAGGCGCGGCAGCAGGGCCGTCCCGGCGCGGAGCGCGATCTCGGGTTCCCCGGCGGCGACGGCCGTGGCCAGCGCTTCGGGAAGCGCCGCGTACGAGGCCGGGTGGTCGTCGATGTCGACCAGGACGAACCGGTCCGGGTTCTCGGCGCGCGCGACCCGGGCGAGGCCGGTCACCGCGGCCTGGCCAAGATCGGTGACGTGGTCCACGGGCTCGACGCGCGCGGCGTTCGCCGTCAGGATCGCGAGCCGCGAAGCCGAGGTCCGCTCGTCGCCGAGCCACGCCCGCGCGAGATCGGCCGTCCGGGCGACCGTCTCGGTCACCGGCCCGCCTGCCGGAGCGGGCAGCACCAGCACATCGGGCGCGGCCTGACCGGCCGCATCGAGCGAGTCGAACCGCTCGGCGCCCGGGACCGGAACGGCCCCGAGCACGCCGACCCGCAAAGCGGGCGCGGACTCCGCGCTCAGCGGCGACCATTCGACCCGGAACAGCGCGCCGCCTCCAGTCCGCGCTGGAAGCGCGCCCGGGTCGAGTGCCCGGACGGTCAGCGCGGACACCGTCACGACGGGCCCGCCCGCCGGATCGAGGCCTGCGACCGTGATCCGGCCGTCGCCGTCCTCGGTCAGCCGGACGCGCAGCACCGACGCGCCCGCCGCATGGACGGTCACGCCCTCCCAGGCGAACGGCAGCACCGCGCCCTCGTGTGCGCCGAGCAGACCGAGCGCGATCGGGTGCAGCGCCGCGTCCAGAAGCGCCGGGTGCAGCGCGTGGCCGTCGTCGGTCCGGTCTTCTGGCAGCGCGACCTCGGCGAACACCTCGCCGTCCCGGCGCCAAGCCGCGCGCAACCCCTGGAAGGACGGCCCGTAGTGGTAGCCGCGCTCGGCGAGGTCGTCGTATGCCGTGCCGACGTCGATCGCCGTCGCGCCGCGCGGCGGCCAGACACCCTCGTCCCGCCAGGGCGGCGCCGCCTCGCCGGGCGTGATCGTCCCGGTGGCGTGCCGGGTCCACGGCTCGTCCGCGTCCGCGTCGGCCGGACGCGAATGGACGGTCACGCTCCGGCGGCCGTCCTCGTCGGGCGCGCCGATCGCGATCTGGAGCTGCGCGCCGCCGTCCGCCGGGACGAGCGGGGCGGCGAGGGTCAGCTCGTCCAGCCGGGCGCAGCCGACCTCGCGGGCCGCGTGCAGCACGGCCTCCACGAACGCCGCGCCGGGCAGCAGCACGGTGTCGCCCACGGCGTGATCGGCGAGCCACGGTTGCGCCGCCGCCGACACCCGGCCGCTGAACACCGGCTCGTCCCGGTCGGCCGGGGCGAGCACCGCGCCGAGCAGCGGATGCTCGACCTTCGCGAGCCCGGCTGCCGACACGTCCGCCGCGCCCGTCCCGGACGCCATCCAGTAGCGGCGGCGCTGGAAGGGGTAGGTCGGCAGGTCCGCGTGGCGGCCGCCCGGCAGCGCCGGGGTCCAGTCGACCGCGAGCCCGCCCGCGTACGCCTCGCCGACCGAGGTCAGGAACCGGTCGAAGCCGCCCTCGTCGCGGCGCAGCGAGCCGACCGCGACGACCGCCCGCCCGGCGGCCTCGGCGCTCGCCCGGACCGCGTTGGTCAGCACCGGGTGCGGCGCGACCTCCACGAACGCCTCGTGCCCGGACTCCAGCAGCGCGGCGGTCGCGTCCGCGAACCGGACGGTCTGCCGCGCGTTCCGGTACCAGTAGGCGGCGTCCAGTTCCGCGCCGTCCAGCAGGCCGCCGGTCACCGACGAGTAGAACGCGATCTCCGCCGGACGCGGCCGGATCGGCGCGAACGCCTCCAGCAGCTCGTCCCGGACGCGCTCGATCTGCGGCCCGTGCGACGGGTAGTTCACCGGCAGCATCCGGAACCGGACGCCCTCGGCGGCGACCGCCGCGCCGAACCGCTCCAGTGCCGCGACCTCCCCGGACAGCACGGTCGAATCCGCGCCGTTCACGGCCGCGACGCCGAGTTCCGGCAGGTCGGCGATCCGCCGCTCGACGTCGCCGGCGGGCAGTTCCACCGACGCCATGCCGCCCGCGCCCGCGAGCGCCGTCAGGACCCGCGACCGCGCCACGATCGCGCGCGCCGCGTCGTCCAGGGACAGCGCGCCCGCGACGTGAGCTGCGGCGATCTCGCCCTGCGAGTGCCCGACGACCGCGGCGGGTTCCACCCCGAACGACCGCCACAGTCCGGCGAGCGCGACCATCACCGCGAACAGCGCGGGCTGGACGACATCGGACTTCTTCAGCGCCTCCGCGTCCGCCAGCACGTCGCGGAGCCGCCACGGCGCGTGCGCGGCGAGCGCGTCCTCGCACGCCCGCAGCTTGTCGGCGAAGGCCGGCCACTGCTCGGCCAGCTCCAGGGCCATGCCCGGCCACTGGCCGCCCTGGCCCGAGAACACGAACACCGGACGCCCCACCTCGGCGGCGAGGCCGATCACCGGCTCGGGCTCGCCCGCCGCGAGCGCGTCCAGGCCGCGCCGCAGCGCCTCCCGGTCCCGGCCGATGACGACGGCGCGGTGGTCGAACGCGGTGCGTCCGGTGGCCAGCGACAGCCCGACATCGACGGGCGGCAGCGCGCCGACGGCCTGGCGGAGCCGGTCGGCCTGCTCGCGGACGGCCGCCTCGTCCCGCGCCGACAGCACCCAGGGGATCGCGGGCGGCTCTGCGCTCGCGGCGGGCTCGGGCTCCGGCTCGGCGGCCGCTTCGACGATCACGTGCGCGTTGGTGCCGCTGACACCGAACGACGACACCCCGGCGCGGCGCGGCCGGTCGTCCACAGGCCACGGTTGCGGCTCGGTGAGCAGCGCGAGCGCGCCCGAGCTCCAGTCGATCTCGGGGGACGGCTCGTCCGCGTGCAGGGTCCGGGGGAGGACGCCGTGCCGCATCGCCAGGATCATCTTGATCACGCCGGTCACGCCTGCGGCGGCCTGCGTGTGCCCGATGTTCGACTTGACCGACCCGAGCAGCAGCGGCCGCTCGCGCTCCCGACCGTAGGCGGCGATCAGGGCCTGCGCCTCGATCGGGTCGCCGAGCGTCGTGCCGGTGCCGTGCGCCTCCACGGCGTCCACGTCCCCGGGCGCGAGGTTCGCGGCGGCGAGCGCGGCGCGGATGACGCGCTGCTGGGACGGCCCGTTCGGCGCGGTCAGGCCGTTGCTCGCGCCGTCCTGGTTCACGGCGGAGCCGCGCACGACCGCCAGCACCGGGTGGCCGTTGCGGCGCGCGTCCGACAGCCGCTCGACCAGCAGCATCGCCGCGCCCTCGCCCCAGCCGGTGCCGTCGGCACCCGCGGCGAACGACTTGCACCGCCCGTCCGGGGCGAGCCCGCGCTGCCGGCTGAACTCGATGAACGTCGCGGGCGACGCCATGATCGTCGCGCCGCCCGCCAGGGCCAGGTCGCACTCGCCGTTCCGGAGCGCCTGCGCGGCCAGGTGCAGCGCGACCAGCGACGAGGAGCAGGCCGTGTCGACCGTGATCGCCGGGCCCTGGAGCCCGAGCGTGTAGGCGATCCGCCCGGACACCACGCTCCCGATGTTGCCCGTCGCCAGGTAGCCCTCCAGCTCGGCGGGCGGGTTGCCGCTGTCGTAGCCGCTGCGCATGAACCCGGCGAAGACACCGGTGGAGCTGTCGCGGAGCGAGCCCGGCTCGATCCCGGCGCGCTCGATCGCCTCCCAGGACACCTCCAGCAGGAGCCGCTGCGTGGGGTCGGTGGCGAGCGCCTCGCGCGGGCTCATCCCGAAGAACGCGGGGTCGAACCCGGCGACGTCCCGGACGAAACCGCCGTGCCGGGCATAGGACGTGCCGGGCGTCGCCGGGTCCGGGCTGTAGAGGGCGTCGAGGTCCCAGCCGCGGTCGTCCGGGAAGCCGGAGACCGCGTCGGTGCCGTCCGTGAGCAGCCGCCACAGGTCCTCGGGTGTGGACACGTCACCGGGCAGGCGGCACGCCATCCCGACGACGGCGATCGGCTCGTCCGCGCTGGTCCGGGCGGTCGGCGCGGGCCGGTTCGCCTGCTCGTCGGCGTCGCCGAACAGCTCGGTTCCGAGGAAGCGGCTGAGGGCGTTGAGCGTCGGATGGTCGAAGACCAGCGTCGCGGGGAGCCTGCGTCCCGCGAGCCTGCTGAGCCGGTTCCGCAGCTCGACGGCGGTGAGCGAGTCGAAGCCGAGTTCCTTGAACGGGCGGTCGGCGGGGATCGCGTCCCGGTCGCTCCGGCCGAGCACGGCCGCCAGCTCGCCGCGCACGATCGCCAGCAGCCCGGCCGCGCGGTCGGCTCCGGTCAGGGCGGCGAGCCGTCCGAGCTGGTCGCCGTCCGCGTGTGCGGCGGTGCGGGTCGGCGCCGGCCGGACGAGACCGCGCAGCATCGCCGGGATCTCGGGAGCCTGCCGAGCGCCTGCCGCGTCCAGGCGGAACGGTGCGAGGAACGGATCGTCCCTGGTGAGCGCGGTGTCGAACAGCGCGAGCGCCTCGGCGGTGCCGAGCGGGGCGACGCCGATACGGGCGAGGCGGGTCCGGTCGGCCGTGTCGAGCGTGCCGGTCATGCCGCCGTCCTGCGCCCAGAGCCCCCACGCGAGGGACGTGGCGGGGAGGTTCTCGGCGCGGCGGTGGCGGGCCAGCGCGTCCAGGTAGGTGTTCGCGGCGGCGTAGTTCGCCTGCCCCGGGTTCCCCAGCGTCGCGGCGATCGAGGAGTAGAGGACGAACGCGGTGACGTCGGGGTTGTCGCGGGTGAGGCGGTGCAGGTTCCACGCGGCGTCGATTTTCGGTTTCAGGACAACGTGGAGTTCGTCGGAAGTGAGTGCCGAGAATGTGGCGTCGTTGAGTACCCCGGCGGTATGCACGACCGCCGTCAGCGGCCGCTCGGCGGGAATGGCGTCGAGCAGCCGCGCCAGCGCGTCGTGGTCGGACGCGTCGCAGGCGGCGATCTCGACGTTCGCCCCGAGTTCTCGAAGCTCCGCCGCCAGCTCGTCCGCGCCCGGAGCCTGGGGGCCGGAGCGGCTGGTCAGCAGCAGGTTCCGCGCGCCGTGCTCGGTGACGAGGTGGCGGGCGAGGAGCGCGCCGAGGCTGCCTGTGCCGCCGGTGATCAGGATGGTGCCATCGGTGCGGAGCGGCGCCGGTTCGGTGGTGTTGGAGGTCGTGCGTGCGAGCCGCGGGGCGAACATCGCGCCTTCGCGGAATGCGATGTGCGGCTCGTCAGTGGCGAGCGCGGCGTCGAGCCGGTCTCTGAGGATGGGGCTGTCGTGGGTGACGAGCGTGATCCGGTCGGGGTTCTCGGCCTGCGCGGTGCGGATGAGCCCGACGATCGGCGCGGCGGTCAGATCGTCCTCGGCGAGGGTGACGACGAGGTGCGCATCGTCCATCGCGGAATCGCCGAGGAACCGCTGAAGGTGGCGGAGCGTCCGCTCGGCGAGGTCGTGGGCCGCCTCGGGATGCCCGTCGCCGCTGCTGCCGATCTGCATCAGGACGGTATCCGCACCCGCGGTGATCTGTAGATCTTCGCCGAACTCGTCCCAGCTACGGGACGGAACGTCCGACGGCGTCGCGAGCGGCTTCCACTCGATGCCGTAGAGCGAATCGTGCCGGGCGGCGCGCACTGCGGCGAGACCTTCGCCGGTGAGCGGGCGCGCCGTGAGCGTCCCGGCCGCGATCGGCCGCGTGCCGTCGGACAGGGCCAGTTCGATGGTGTCGTCGCCGGTCACCGCCATGCGGACGCGGACCGCGGACGCGCCCTCGGCCCAGATCGTGAAGTCCTGCCAGGCGAACGGAAGGCGCAGCGCGTCGTCGCCGAACGCGTACGGCAGCGGGTGAAGCGCGGCGTCGAGCAGCGCCGGGTGGAGGCCGTACCCGCCGGCGTCCTGGCCCTCGGGGAGCGCGATCTCGGCGTAGAGATCGCTTCCCGCGCGCCAGGCGGCACGCACTCCACGGAACGCGGGCCCGTAGTCGAGACCCTGGTTGCTGAGGGTCTCGTAGAGAGCGTCGATGTCGAGCGGCTCGGCGTCGGGCGGCGGCCACGCGCCGACCGGTTCGGCCGGAGGCATCTCGGGGGCCGCGGAGAGCGTGCCGGTGGCGTGCCGCGTCCACGGTTCGTTCTCGTCGGTGCGCGCGTGGACGGCGACCGAGCGGCGGCCGCCGTCATCCGGGCCGCTGACGGTCACCTGGACGCGGACGGGCGTCCCCGGCGTGAGGACGAGCGGCCGCACCAGCGTGAGTTCCTCGGCGTGCGGCGTGCCGGTGCGGGTTCCGGCATGGGTGGCGAGTTCGAGGAACGCCGTCCCAGGCAGTAGCACCGAGCCCTGGACGACGTGGTCGGGAAGCCATCGGTGGATGCCGGTGCTGAGCCGCCCGGTCAGCACGACGCCGGACCCGTCGGCGAGGTCGGTCGCGACGCCGAGCAGCGGGTGGCCCGTCCTGTCGAGCCCCAGCACCTCGGCGGCCCCGGGCGACCGGCCTCCGGCCAGCCAGTAGCGCTGCCGGTCGAACGCCGTGGTCGGCAGCGCGACCGGACGCGCCTCCGGGAAGATCGCGTCCCAGTCGGGTGTCGCCGCCCCGGCGCTCGCGACGCGGGCGAGGGCCAGCGCGTAGGTCTCGGGTTCGGGCCGTCCGGGACGCAGCGTCGCCGACAGCGCGACGCCTTCGTCCGCGAGCGTCCCGGTGGCGAGCGTGGTGAGCGTGCTGTCGGGGCCGAGTTCGAGGTAGGCGGTCGCGCCGCCGGCGTGGAGCGTGATGACGCCTTGGTGGAAGTCGACCGTGCCGCGCAGGTGGCGGACCCAGTAGTCGGGATCGTCCAGCTCGGTGGCGATGCCTCCGGTGACGTTGGAGATCACCGGGATGCGCGGCTGGTGGTAGGTCAGCCCGGCCGCGACGGCGCGGAACTCGTCGAGCACCGGGTCCATGTGGTGCGAGTGGAACGCGTGGCTGACCTTGAGCGGACGGGCCCGTCCGCCCTGGTCGCGCCACTGCTGCGCGACATGGTGCGTGGCGTCGTGGTCGCCGGAGACGACGGTCGCGTTCGGGCCGTTGATCGCGGCGATCCCGACCGTCCCATCGTCCGGGAGCAGGGAACGGACGGCCTCGGCGGGGGCGTTGAGGGCGATCATCGCGCCGTTCCCGCTCGCGCTCTGCATGAGCCGGGCGCGGGAGCTGACCAGCGTGCAGGCGTCCTCCAGCGACAGGACGCCCGCGACATGGGCCGCGCTGATCTCGCCGAGCGAGTGGCCGATGAGCAGGTCAGGCGTGATGCCGTGGTGTTCCAGGAGCCGGTAGAGGGCGACTTGGAGAGCGAACAATGCCGGTTGGGCGTGTTCGGTCTGGTTCAGCTCGGCGTGCGTCAGGAGGGCTTCGGGGGTCTGTCCGAGGAGTTCGGCGACCTCGGCCAACGCGGCGGCGAAGACCGGATGGGCTTCGGCGAGGCCCAGGCCCATCCCGGGACGCTGGCTGCCCTGGCCGGTGAACATGAACGCCAGCGTGCCCGCCGCACCGGCCGTCCCGGTGACGACCGAAGCGGACGATTCGCCCGCGCCCAGCGCACGCAGACCCGACGGCAACCCCTCGCGATCGGCCGCGACGACGAAGGCGCGATGCTCGCGCAGCGGACGTCCCACGGCCAGCGTATGGCCGAGATCAGTGAGCCGGAGGTCTGGGTCGCGGTCGAGGTGGGCGGCGAGCCGGGTCGCCTGCGCGCGCAACGCGGCCTCGGTGTGCGCGGAGATCGCGAACGGAACCGGCGGCAGCGGCCTCTCGGCGTCCCGCGCCTCCACAGGTTCCCCGGCCGGAGCCGCTTCCACGATGACGTGCGCGTTGGTGCCACTGATCCCGAACGACGACACGCCCGCGCGGCGCGGACCGTCCGACTCGGGCCACGGCGTCGCCTCGGTGACGAGGCGCAGGCCGCCGGAGCTCCAGTCGACCTCCGGCGACGGCTCGTCCACGTTCAGCGTGCCCGGCAGGACGCCGTGCCGCATCGCCATGACCATCTTGATGATCCCGGCGACTCCGGCGGCGGCCTGCGTGTGCCCGATGTTCGACTTGATCGACCCGAGCAGCAGCGGGCGCGAACGTTCTTGACCGTAGGCGGCGATGAGTGCCTCCGCCTCCATCGGGTCGCCGAGCGTGGTCCCGGTGCCGTGCGCTTCGACGGCGTCCACCTGGTCGGGGGTGAGCCCGGCGTTCGCCAGCGCCGCGCGGATCACGCGCTGCTGGGACGGTCCGTTCGGCGCGGTGAGGCCGTTGCTCGCGCCGTCCTGGTTCACCGCCGAGCCGCGCACGACCGCCAGGACCGGATGGCCCGCGCGCTGCGCGTCCGAGAGGCGTTCCAGGACGAGCACTCCCGCGCCCTCGCCCCAGATCGTCCCGTCCGCGCCCGCCGCGAACGGCTTGATCCGGCCGTCCGGGGCGAGGCCGCGCTGCCTGCTGAACTCCAGGTACATGCCGGGCGTCGCCATCACCGTGACGCCACCCGCCAGCGCCAGCCCGCACTCGCCGTTCCGCAGCGCCTGGACGGCCAGGTGCACCGCGACCAGCGACGACGAGCAGGCCGTGTCGACTGTCACGGCCGGGCCCTCCAGGCCGAGCTGGTAGGCGACCCGCCCCGACGCGACGCTCGGGATCGACCCGGTCAGCAGGTAGCCGTCCAGGCCCTCCTCGTCCGCGCCGCCCAGCGACACGTACTCCTGCGGGATCACCCCCGCGAATACGCCGGTCGCGGACCCGCGCAGCGCGGCCGGGTCGAGCCCCGCGCGTTCGAGGGACTCCCAGGCCACCTCCAGCAGGAGCCGCTGCTGCGGGTCCATCGCCATGGCCTCGCGCCGGTTGATGCCGAAGAACTCCGGATCGAACAGCGCGGCGTCGTGCAGGAACCCGCCCCGCGTCACGTAGGTCTTCCCCGGGACCTCGGGGTCGGGGTCGTAGAGGCCGTCGAGGTCCCAGCCGCGGTCGGCGGGGAAGCCGGTGACCGCGTCCCGGCCGCCCGCGGCCAGGTCCCACAGCGCCTCGGGGGAGTCGGCGCCGGGGTAGCGGGCCGCCATCGCGACGATCGCGATCGGCTCCCGCGTCCGCGACTCCAGCTCGCGGAGCCGCGTGCGGGCCTGGTGCAGGTCGAGGGTCGCCTGCCGGAGGTAGGTGCGAAGCTCGTCCGCGGTCGCCATGGGGGTCGTCCAACCTTCCTGGGATGTCGCTGCGTGCAGGGATGCGGGCGGGTCAGCGCCCTGCGTCGAGGTAGCGGAAGATCTCGTCGTCGGAGGCCGCGTCGAGCGCCGCCGCGAGGTCCTCGCCCGAGCCGCCGGTGGACGCGCCGTTCGGGGACGGGCCGTCCGCCCCCTGGTCGAGCCGGGTCAGGAACGCGCGCAGCCGGTCGGCGAACCGGGCGCGCGCCGCCGGGTCGCCGAGCGCGCCGAGCGCCGCCGCCTCCAGGCGTTCCAGGTCGTCCAGGACGCGCCGGTCCGGTTCGGCATCGGGTGCGAGCGCGGTGCGCAGGTGCTCGGCGAGCGCGGCGGGGGTGGGATGGTCGAACAGCAGGCTGGACGGCAGCCGCAGGCCGAGCCGGCCGCCGAGCCGGTTGCGCAGTTCCACCGAGGTCAGCGAGTCGAACCCGGCGGACTTGAAGGTCTGCTCGGCGGTCACGGCCGAGCCGGCCGGACGTCCGAGCACGGCGTCGGCCTCGGACCGGACGAGCGCGGCCAGCGTCTCTCGCTGCGTCTCGACCGGCTGCCCGACCAGCCGCTCGGCCCAGTCCTCGGTGGTACCGGCGGTCGGGCGGACGGGACGGGACGAACCGCCCGCCAGTTCGCGCAGCAGCGGGTTGCCGCTCGTCCTGGCCGTCCCGAGGTCGATCCTCGCCGTGACCAGGCCGGAGACCGGGGCGTCCCAGGCCGCGTCGAGCAGGGCGAGCCCTTCGGCGGCGGGCAGCGGGACCATCCCGGCGCGGGACATCCCGGTCGCGTCACCGCCGCCCAGCGCGGCGGCCATGCCGCCGTCCTGCTCCCACGGCCCCCACGCCAGCGACAGCGCGGGCAGCCCGGCCGACCGGCGCCGCCGCGCGAGACCGTCAAGGAACGCGTTGCCCGCCGCGTAGTTGGCTTGCCCGGCGTTGCCGAACACACCGGCCACCGAGGAGAACGACACGAACGCCGCGAGATCGTGATCGGCGGTGAGTTCGTGCAGGTGCCAGGCGGCGTCGGCCTTCGGGCCCAGCACCTTCGCCAGCCGTTCGGAGGTGAGGTTCTCCACGGTGCCGTCGGCAAGCACGCCTGCGGCATGAACGACGGCCGTGAGCGGACGGTCCTCCGGAATGCCGTCGAGTAGCCGTGCCAGCGCGTCGCGATCGGACGTGTCGCAGGCGGCGATCTCGACGTCCGCGCCGAGTTCGCGCAGTTCGGCGGCCAGCTCGTCCGAGCCGGGAGCCTTGGCGCCGGAACGGCTCGCGAGCAGGAGACGCCGCGCGCCGTGTGCGGTGACCAGGTGCCGGGCCACGAGCGCGCCGAGCGCTCCGGTACCGCCGGTCACCAGGACCGTCCCGGACGGGTCCGGACGCCTCGGCAGCGTCAGCACGATCTTCCCGACGTGCCCGGCCTGGCTCATATGCCGCATCGCGGCGCGGGCCTGCCGGACGTCCCACGCGGTGACCGGCGGCAGCGGCAGCGCGCCCGCTCCGAACAGGCCGGACAGCTCCGCCAGCATCTCCCGCACCCGGTTCGGCGGGACGCGGGTGAGGTCGAACGGCCGGTACTCGATCCCCGGATGCCGCGCGGACATCTCGTCCGCGTCCCGGAGGTCGGTCTTGCCCATCTCCAGGAAGCAGCCGCCGCGCGGGAGCAGGCCGAGCGAGGCGTCCACGAAGTCGCCCGCCAGCGAGTTCAGCACGACGTCCACGCCCGCGCCGCCGGTCGCCTCGCGGAACCGGTCGGCGAACCCGAGCGTCCGGGAGTCGCCGATGTGTGCGTCGTCGAGGCCCTGACCGCGCAGGACGTCCCATTTGCCGGTACTCGCGGTGCCGAACACCTCCGCGCCCCAGTGCCGCGCGAGCGCCACCGCCGCCATGCCGACGCCGCCCGCCGCCGAGTGCACGAGGAGCCGCTGCCCCGCGCGCAGCCCGGCCAGGTCGGCGAGCCCGTGGTAGGCGGTGAGGAACGCGACGGGCACGGACGCGGCCTGCGCGAACGTCCAGCCGTCCGGGACGCGGCAGAGCAGCCGGTGGTCGGTGACCGCCACCGGGCCGGCCGCGCCGTCGAACAGGCCCATCACCCGGTCGCCGACGCCGACCCCGGACACGTCCGGGCCGACCTCGGCCACGACGCCCGCGCCCTCCAGGCCGATCTTCGGCCGTCCCGGGTACATGCCGAGCGCGATGAGGACGTCCCGGAAGTTCAACCCCGCCGCGCGCATCTCGACCCGGACCATCCCGGAGGCCAGTTCGGTGTCGGCTTCTGAGGAGGGGACGGCCGCGACCGCGTCCAGCGAGCCGGGTGTCGTGACATCGACGCGCCATGGCGTCCCGTCGTCTGGTGGGACGACGTCGGCGGTTCGATCCGGGCGCGTCAGCCTCGGGACCAGCACTTCGCCGTCGCGGATCGCCATTTCGGGCTCGTCGGGGAGAGCGCCGGAGGCGAGGCGGCGGGCCGATTCGTCCCGTCCGTCCAGGTCGATGGGGATGATGCGGCCGGGGTTCTCCGAGCGCGCGGCGCGGAGCAGGCCGAGCGCGGCGGCCTGGGCGAGGTCGGTCACGGTCTCGCCTTCACGCGCGGCGACGGCCCCTCGCGTGACGACGGCGAGGCGCGCGTCCGCGTGGGTTTCGTCAGCCAGCCACTCCTGGACGAGGGCGAGGACGCGGCTGGTCACCTCATGCGCGGCGGCCTCGGGGGAAGTGCCGGGAGACGCCTTCGGGCAGTCCACGATGACCAGTTCGGACGGCGTGACGGCGTCCGCGTTCTCGTTCGCTGTGCGCCAGGTGATCTCGAAGATGCCGTCGGGGGAGCCGGAGCGGCGCGGCGCGAGAAGCTCGGCGCGGGCTCGGCGAAGGGACAGCGAATCGACCGAGACGACCGGGCGGCCCTCCGCGTCGGCGAGGCTCAGCGTCACGGCGTCCTCGCCTGCGTTCGCGGCCCGGAGGTGGGCCACCGGACCGGCCGGCCGGTGGAGGGTGACGCCCGTCCAGGTGAAGGGAAGCCGGACGCCGCCGGATTCAGGCCCGTCCAAGAGGAACTGGTGAAGCGCCGAATCGAGCAGCGCGGGATGGACGGCGAATCCGGCGGTTTCGGCCTCGTCCGGAAGGGCGAGTTCGGCTGCGAAACCGTCCTCGCCGGGCACGCGCCAAGCCTTCTTGAGGCCCTGGAACACCGGCCCGTAGTCGTACCCGAGATCGGCAAGCCGTTCGTAGGCGTCCGCGAGGGGGATCGGTGTTGCCCCGGCAGGCGGCCAGGACGCGTCGGTTGCCGGGCGCTCGCTTTCGGACGGACGCAGCAGACCGGACGCGTGCCTAGTCCATTCGCCTTCGTCAGGACGGGAGCGGACGACGAAGGCCCGCGCGCCGTCCTCGTCCGCTGGCTCGACGACGACCTGGAGCTGCACGGCCGTCTCGTCCAGGACGACGAGCGGGACTTCCAAGACGAGTTCGTCGATCCGGTCGAGACCGAGGTCGTGCGCGGCCGAAAGCAGCAGGTCAACGTACGCGGTCCCGGGCAGGATCACGGTTCCGAGGACGGCGTGGTCGGCCAGCCACGGCGTGGTCGCCGCCGACAACCGCCCGGTGAGGAGCAGCCAGCCGTCCGGCAGGTCGGCCGCGCCGCCGAGCAGCGGATGCCCGGTCGGCCGCAGCCCTGCCGTCCGCACGTCGCCGCCGCCTGCCGGGACCGTCCGCCAGTACCGCTCGTTCTGGAACGGATACGTCGGCAGATCGACAGGCGTGCTCGCCTCGCTGTACAGAGCCCGCCAGTTCACCTCGACGCCTGCGACATGCAGGGAGCCGAGCGCGGCGAGCGCGGATTCCGCTTCTGGTCGTCCTGGCCGCAGCGCCGCCGCGAGCGCGAAGTCGCCGCCGTCCGGTAGAGAATCCTCGGCGAGTGCGGTGAGCGTGCCGTCCGGGCCGAGTTCCAGGAACGCGGTCGCGCCGTTCTCGTGCAGGCACCGCACGCCGTCAGCGAACCGGACGGCTCCGCGCACATGCCGCACCCAGTAATCCGGATCGGCCAGCTCGGCCGCGGACGCGATCCGTCCGGTCACGTTCGACACGATCGGTATGCGGGGTTCGTGGTACGAAACGGACGCGGCGATCTCGCGGAACTCATCCAGCATCGAATCCATGTGGGCGGAGTGGAACGCGTGGCTCGTCCGCAGCACGCGCGTCCGCCGCCCCCGCTCCCGCCATGCTTCGGCGAACGACCGAACGGCCTCAGCGTCGCCGGACAGGACGACCGAGCGCGGCCCGTTCACCGCCGCGACGTCCAGCCCGCGCAGGTCGCCGGGCAGTTCGTCCTCGGCGGCCTCGATCGCGACCATCGCGCCCCCGGCCGGGACGGCCTGCATCAACCGGCCGCGCGCCGCGACCAGCCGGCACGCGTCGGCGAGATCGAGCGCGCCCGCGACATGCGCCGCGGTCAGCTCGCCGATCGAGTGCCCGACCAGCAGGTCCGGCGTCGCGCCCCAGCTCTCGAAGAGCCGGTAGAGCGCCGTTTCCAGGGCGAAAAGCGCGGGCTGCGTGTAGGCGGTCTGATGCAGGAGGCCGTCGTCCTCGGCGAACATCACCGCACGAAGCGGGCGTTCAAGATGCGGCTCGAAGGCTGCGCAGACCTCGTCCAGCGCGGACGCGAAGGCCGGGAACGCCTCGTACAGCTCGCGCCCGGCCCCGGCCCGCTGCGAGCCCTGGCCGGTGAACAGGAACGCCGTCTTGCCGGGCGCTCCCGTCGCCTCGCCCACGATCACATCAGCGGACGATTCGCCCCGAACCAGCGCGCGGAGCCCGTCCCGGAGCGCGTCCAGTCCGGTGCCGACGACGACCGCGCGATGCGCGAACTGCGCCCGCGACGTCACGAGCGCACGGCCGATAGCTGCGGGCGAAGCCTCCGCGATCGAGGCCAGCCGCGCGGCCTGGTCCCGCAACGCCTGCGGCGTGTGCGCGGACAGCGGCCACGCCACCGCGCGCGCCTCCGGTTCCGGTGCGGCCGGGACCGGCACCGGCGCGGCCTCCATGATCAGGTGGGCGTTGGTGCCGCTGATCCCGAACGACGAGACCGCCGCGCGGCGCGGCCGGTCGGACTCGGGCCACGGCTGCGTCTCGGTGAGCAGCCGCACGGCTCCGGCGTCCCAGTCGACGTGCGGGCTGGGCGCGTCGATGTGCAGGGTCTTCGGCAGGACGCCGCGCCGCATCGCCCCGGCCATCTTGATGATCGCGGCGACGCCCGCCGCCGCCTGCGTGTGCCCGATGTTCGACTTGACCGACCCGAGCCACAGCGGACGGTCGCGTCCGGCGCCGTAGACGGCCTGCAGCGCACCGGCCTCCACCGGGTCGCCGAGCGCGGTGCCGGTCCCGTGCGCCTCGACGGCGTCCACGTCCCCGGGCGCGAGCCCGGCGTCGGCGAGGGCCTGCCGCAGGACGGCCCGCTGCGCGGTTCCGCTCGGCGCGGTGAGGCCGTTGCTCGCGCCGTCCTGGTTGATCGCCGAACCGCGCAGCACGGCCAGCACGGGGTGCCCTTCCCGCAAGGCGCGCGGCAGCGGTTCGAGCACCAGCATCCCGACACCCTCGGCCCAGGACGTGCCGTCAGCGGCGGCGGCGAACGCCTTGCAGCGCCCGTCGGCGGCCAGCCCGCGCTGCGTGCTGAACTCGACGAACATCCCGGGCGAGGACAGGACGGTCGCGCCGCCCGCCAGCGCCATCTCGCAGTCGCCGTCCCGCAGCGCCCGGATCGCCAGGTGGACGGCCACCAGCGACGACGAGCACGCGGTGTCCACGGTCAGCGCCGGGCCGTTGAGCCCGAGCGTGTAGGCGATCCGTCCGGACGCGACGCTCGGCGTCGTCCCGGTCAGCACGTATCCCGCCTCGCCGGTCCCGGCCTCGTGCATGCGCGGCCCGTAGTCCTGCGCCGTCGCACCGACGAACACGCCGGTCCGGCTGCCCGCGAGCGAGGTCGGCGCGATGCCCGCCCGCTCGACCGCCTCCCACGCCGTCTCCAGCAGCAACCGCTGCTGCGGGTCCATGCCGAGCGCCTCGCGCGGGCTGATCCCGAAGAAGGACGGATCGAACCCGGCGGCGTCGGCGAGGAAGCCGCCCTGCGCCGAGTACGTCGTGCCCGGACGGTCCGGATCCGGGTCGAGCAGCGCCGCCGGGTCCCATCCCCGGTCGGACGGGAACGGGCCGATGACGTCCCGGCCCTCGGCGACCAGATCCCAGAACTCCTCCGGCGATGCGACCCCGCCCGGATACCGGCACCCGATCCCGACGACCGCGATCGGGATGCCGTCCGACCGGGCCGCCGTCGCGGCGTGCGAGGCGTCGTCGGGTTCCTGGGAGATCCGCTCGGCCAGCGCGCGCGGCGTCGCGCATTCGTAGACGACCGTCTCCGGCAGCGCGAGCCCGGTCGCCTCGGACAGCGAGGCGGCCAGCTCGACGCCCATCATCGAGTCCAGGCCGAGATCGCTGAACGCGCGTCCCGGCTCGATCCGCGAGGCGTCCGCGTGGCCGAGCACGGCGGCCGTCCGCTCCCTCACCAGCTCCAGCGGATCGTCGATCCGGGTCGGCGCCGGCTTCTCAACGGCCGGCCGCTCGGTCGGTTCGTCGTCCAGCCAGTAGGAGCCGCGCTCGAACGCGTACGTGGGCAGCCGCACCGAACGCGCGTCCCGTCCGGCGAAGACCTTGTCCCAGCCGACCGGCGCGCCCGAGCAATGGGCTTGGGCCAGCGCGGTCGTGAGCGTTTCGGTCTCGTCCCGACGACGCCGTGCCGTGGGGATGACGACCGATCCGTCCCCGGCGGACGACCGGGCCAAGGGTGCGAGCACCGCGTCCGGCCCGATCTCGACGAACGTCCTGACCCCGGCGGCGCTGAGAGCCGTGATCCCGTCGTGGAACCGGACGGCCTCCCGGACGTGCCGGACCCAGTAACCCGGGCGCGCCAGCTCGTCCGGCCGCGCGATGCGTCCCGTCACGTTCGACACGATCGGCATCGCCGCGCGCCGGAAGGACACGCTTTCCGCGACCTCCCGGAACTCGGTCAGCACCGGGTCCATGTGATGCGAGTGGAAGGCGTGGCTGACCCGCAGCCGCGTCGCCGACCGGCCCCGGTCCCGCCAGTGCGCGGCCAGCTCCTCGATCGCCTCCTCGTCCCCGGACAGGACGGTCGACATCGCGCCGTTCACCGCCGCCACCGCGACCCGGTCGGCGTTGCCCGCCAGGGACGCCGCGACCTCGTCCTCGCCCGCCCGGACGGCCAGCATCGCGCCGCCCTCCGGAGCCGCCTGCATGAGCCGTCCGCGCGCTTCGACCAGCACGCACGCGTCCGCGAGCGGCAGCACACCGCCGACGTGCGCGGCGACCAGCTCGCCGATCGAATGCCCGATCAGGAAGTCCGGCCGCAGATCCCACGTCTCCAGCAGCCGGTAAAGCGCCACCTCGAAGGCGAACAGGGACGTCTGCGTCACCGCCGTCTGGTTGAGCCGCGCCGATTCCGGGGTCTCGGAATCGGCGAACATCAGCCGTTTCAGCTCGTCACCCAGGCCGTTCCCGAAATGCGAGAGAACCTCGTCCAGAGCGTCCGCGAAAGCCGGGACAGACGCATAGAGATCGCGTCCCATCCCGGCCCGCTGCGAGCCCTGACCGGAGAACATGAACGCCGTCGCGCCCGCAGGCTCGGGGACGCGTCCCCGGACGAGTCCGGCCGCCGTCCTGCCCTCCGCCAGCGCTTCGAGCCCGGCCAGCAGCGCAGCACGATCGGTCCCGACAACGGCCGCTCGGTGCTCGAAGCTCGTGCGCGTCGTCGCCAAAGCCGCCGCGAGATCGGCGACGTCAGTGTCCTCGGCCACGGCGTCCCGCAGGCGGGCCGCCTGGCCGCGCAACCCCGATTCGGTCCGCGCGGAAATCAGCCAAGGCAGCGCACGCAACGACGGCGCGCCATTAGCAGCATCGACCGGAGGAGCATCCGTCAGGACGAGGTGGCAATTGGTCCCGCCCATTCCGAACGAACTCACCCCGGCGAACACCGGCCCGCCAGGCCACGGCTCGGCGGCGGTCTGCACTTTCAGGTTCAGGTCGTTCAGGGGGATGTCCGGATGCGGTGTCTCGAAGTTCAGGCTCGGCGGCAGCACGCCGTGGCGGATGCTCAACACGGCCTTCAGCAGACCGACGATGCCCGCCGCGCCCTCCAGGTGCCCGACGTTGGTCTTCGCCGACCCGACCCGCAGCGGCGAGCCCGGTTCCCGGGCCGCGCCCAGCACCGCGCCGAGCGCCGCCGCCTCGACCGGATCGCCGCGACGCGTCCCGGTTCCGTGCAGTTCCACGTACCGGACGGCCGCCGGGTCGACGCCCGCGTCCTGGTAGGCGCGGCGCAGCACGTCCTGCTGGCCTTCGACGCCCGGGACGGTCAGCCCGCTCGTCGCGCCGTCGTTGTTGACCGCGCCGCCGAGGATCACCGCGAGGACGCGGTCGCCGTCCGCCAGGGCGCGGCCCAGCGGCTTCAGCACGACCGCGCCGCCGCCCTCGCCGCGGACGTAGCCGTTGGCGCGCGCGTCGAAGACGTAGCACTCGCCGTCGGGGGAGAGGCCGCCGAACCGCCGGGTCGCGACCGCGCTCTCGCCGAGGATGTTCAGGTTGACGCCGCCCGCGATCGCGACGTCCGACTCGCCCCGGCGCAGGCTCTCCATCGCCATGTGCACCGCGACCAGCCCGGACGACTGGCCCGCGTCCACGGTGAGGCTCGGCCCGCGCAGCCCCAGCGCGAACGACACCCGGTTCGCGATGACGCTGCGGTGGGAGCCGGTGACCGTGTGCGCGGTGAGGGCGTCCGCGCCGCGCCGGTAGGCGAGCGTCGCGTAGTCGTCCCAGATCGCGCCGACGAACACGCCCGCGCGGGCGCCGCGCAGCGCGGCCGGGACGATCCCGGCGTCCTCCAGGGCCTCCCAGCCGAACTCCAGCATGAGCCGCTGCTGCGGGTCCATCGCCGCCGCCTCGCGCGGGGAGATCCCGAAGAACGCCGGGTCGAACGCGTCCAGGCGGTCCAGGAACGCGCCGCGCTCCGGCGCCCCCGGCGCGTCCCACCGCCCGGGCGGGACGGCCGTGACCGCGCTGCGGCCCTCCGCCAGCAGCCGCCAGAACGCCGCCGGGTCCGGCGCGGACGGGAGCCGGCACGCCAGCCCCACCACCGCGACCGCACCCCGCGCCGCGATCGCGTCCTGACGCGCGTCCGTCCTGCCACCCGCCAGACCGCCGGCGTTTTCGCTCATGCTCCGGAACCCCTCCCGCGACGCCTCGGGCCCGAGCCGACGCCGTGCCCACGCGGACAGGCTCCCGGCGCCCGCTGAACGGACCGTCGTCGCGGTATGGACGCGCGCTAGAGCGGCCGGCGGGAGGCGCCGCCCGCGCGGCTCGACCGGTCCTCGACCCGCGCTCGCCCCGCAGGCCGCACGGTGTGCGCGTGATCCAGATCGTGCCCCGCCGGCTGCTGCCCGCCGCCGGCCCCGCCCGCCCCGGGTGGTTCGTCACCCTGTTCCTCACCGACATGTGGGAGCGGTTCAGCTTCTACGGGATGCAGGCGATCCTCGTGCTGTACGCGGCGGCGCCCGCGTCGCGCGGCGGCCTCGGCCTGCCGAAGAGCGAGGCCGCCGCGCTGTTCGGCGTCTACATGGCGACGCTGTTCATGCTGGCGCTGCCCGGCGGCTGGCTCGGCGACCGCGTGCTAGGCGAGCGCCGCGCGGTCGTGTGCGGCGCCGCGACCGTCGCCGCCGGGCACTACTGCATGGCCGTCCCGGTCCGCGCCTGCACCTTCCTCGGCCTGGCGCTCATCGCGCTCGGCACCGGCGTGCTGAAACCGAACATGAGCGGCCTGCTCACCCGGTTCTACGGGCCGGGCCAGGAGGTCCGCCGGGAGGCGGCGTTCGCCGTCTTCTACATGAGCATCCAGGTCAGCGCCCTGCTCGCGCCGCTGGTCACCGGCTACCTCGGCGAGCGCGTCAACTGGCATGCCGGGTTCGCCGCCGCCGGGGTCGGCATGACGTTCGGGGTCGCGCAGTTCGTCGTCGGCTCCCGGACGTTCGGAGAGGTCGGCGGGCGCCCGGCGCGTCCGGCGACACGGCGCGAGCTGCGTTCCGCCGGACGCGTCGCAGCCACCGTCGTCGGCGTCGCCGCCCTGCTGCTCGGCGCGGACGCGGTGGCCGGCACCCTCGCCGTCAAGCACGTCCTGATCGGCCTCGGACTGGTCGTCATGGTCGTCCCGCCGCTCGGCTACCTCGCCGTGCGCCGCGATCCCGCCCTCACCCGCGCCGACCGGACCCGGCTCGGCTCGTTCCTGTGGCTGTTCCTCGCCGCGTCGCTGTTCTGGATGGTCGTCGGGCAGGCCGGATCGCTGCTGAACCTGTTCGCCGACCGCCACACCGACCGCGACATCGCCGGGTTCACCGTTCCGGCCGCCTGGTTCCAGTCCCTGACGCCGCTGTTCATCCTGCTCGCCGCGCCGCTGTTCGCAGCGGTCGCGCTGCGCCTGGGCGCGCGGGCCGGCGTGCGGCGGAAGGTCTGCACCGGTCTCGCGCTGGCGGGCGGCGGCTTCCTGGTGATGTCGCTGGCCTCGATGTCCGCGGCGGACGGCGTCCGCGTCACGCCGCTCTGGCTCGTCGCGGTCTACCTGCTGCACGCCTGCGGGGAGATCGTGCTCGGGCCGTCCGGGATGAGCGCCGTCGCGGATGCCGCGCCCGTCGCGTTCCGGGGCCGCGTCATGGGCCTGTGGTGGCTGTTCAGCGCGCTCGGGATGGCGGTCGGCAGCCGCGTCGTGCTGCTCTCGGACGTCCTGCCCGCGCCGCTCTACTACCTGGTCTTCGGCCTGCTGCCGCTGCTCGCCGCCGCCGCGCTCGCAGGCCGCGGCCGCCGCGCGCGGGTCCTGGCGTCCAGCGCCTGACCTCCCGCTGGACGGGCGGGACCACCGTCCGTCCAGCGACGCGCGAGGACGCGACGAACGTGGGATCCGCCGCTGGGGGGAGGGGGGCGGATCCCACGCGTTCAAGGGGCCGTCGGTCGGTTCGGGGACGGCGTCAGCCGAGCGGCTCCAGCTCGCCGGCCCGCTCGGGAGCGGGCGCGGCCGGCCTGGCGAGGCGGCCCGGGA
Organism: Actinomadura rupiterrae; assembly: GCF_024172125.1. Taxonomy (GTDB): domain Bacteria; phylum Actinomycetota; class Actinomycetes; order Streptosporangiales; family Streptosporangiaceae; genus Spirillospora; species Spirillospora rupiterrae. The sequence goes on along the minus strand of NZ_JAMZEA010000009.1, from coordinate 326,636 downwards.
GCCAGATCCGCCGCCCGAGGTCGAACGCCAGCGCCGGGAGCAGCAGCGACCGGACGACCACCGTGTCGAGCAGCACGCCGAACGCCACCGCGAAGCCCATCTGCACCATCGCGGCCAGCGGCAGCGCGGTCAGCACGGCGAACGTCGCGGCCAGCACGAGCCCGGCCGAGGTGATCACGCCGCCGGTGACGGTCAGGCCGCGCACGACCCCGCGCCGCGTCCCGGACCGCTCCGCCTCCTCCCGGACGCGGTGCATGAGGAAGATGTTGTAGTCCACCCCGAGCGCGACCAGGAAGATGAACGCCAGCAGCGGGAACGACGCGTCGCTGCCGTCGAATCCGAACCCGTGCTTGAAGACGAGCGCGCTCACCCCGAGCGAGGCGAGGAACGAGAGCACGACCGTCGCCATCATCAGCAGCGGAGCGACCAGCGCCCGCAGCAGGACGGCCAGGATCAGGAACACCACGGCCAGCACGACCGGGATGATGACCTTGTTGTCATGCGCGGCGGCGCGCCTTGTGTCGAGGTTGACGGCGGTGGTCCCGCCGACCTGGGCGGTACTCCCGACGGCCTTCCGCAGCCGGTCCACGGTGTTCTGCGCGGCCCGGCTGTCGGCGGGGTCGCGCAACGTCGCCTCGTACCGGACGAGCCCCTGCGCGCTGGTCGGACGCCCCACCTCCGCGACACCCTCGGTCGAGCGCAGCGTGGTGGCCAGCCCCGCGGCCCGGGACGCGTCGCCGATGACCACGGCCGGAGCGCCGGACCCGGCGGGAAAGTGCCGCGCGAGGGCCTCCGCGCCCGTCACCGAGTCCGGCTTGGTGACGAACTGGCCCTTGTTCGACAGGCCGTTGGCCGACAGCGAGCCGAGCCCGAACGTCAGCGCGAGCAGCACCACCGACGTGCCGATCCACAGCAGCCGCGGACGCGCCGCGACGAGCCGTCCGACGCGTCCCCAGAGGCCGTGCTCGCCCTCCAGCCGCGTCGCCGCGTCGTAGCGCGGGACGAGCGGCCAGAAGATCCACCGGCCCAGCACCACCAGCAGCGCGGGCAGCAGCGTCATCATCGCCGCGAGCGCCGCGATCACGCCGGCCGCCGCGACCGGGCCGAGGCCCCGGTTGCTGTTCATCGTCGCGGCGAGCAGGCACAGCAGCCCGACCGCGACCGTCCCCGCCGACGCGAGGACCGCCGGACCCGCGCGGTGCAGCGCCGCCGCCATCGCCTCGTGCCGGTCCTCGTGCCGCCGCAGCTCCTCGCGGTACCGGGCGACCAGCAGCAGCGCGTAGTCCGTCGCGACCCCGAACACCAGGACGGTCAGGATCCCCGACGTCTGCCCGTTGAACGTCAGCCCCGCGTACTTGGCGAGCAGGTACACCGCCGACTGCGACAGGCCGAGGGCGAACACCGCGCTCAGCACCGGCACCAGCCACAGCAGCGGGCTGCGGTAGATGAGCAGCAGCAGCGCGATCACCACACCCGCCGCGACCATCAGCAGCAGGCCGTCCATCGAGCCGAACACCGCGCTCAGGTCGGCCGCGCCGCCCGCCGGGCCGGTGACGTGCGTCTCCAGCCCGTCCGCGCCGCGCGCCGCGATGTCCCGCGCCGACGTCACGGCCTTCTGCGCGTCGTCCTTGTTCACCGGGACGAGCGTCCGCAGCGCCTTGCCGTCCGTCGAGCGGAACGGGCCCTGCGCCTGCCCCGCGCCCGGCAGCCGCGCGAACGCGGCGGCGTCGGAGCGCGCCTTGGCCTGGTCGGCGGGGGTGATGCCGCCCGCCCGCTCGTAGACCACGACGGCCGTCACGGGCTCGCCGGAGTGGAACCGCTCGTCCAGCTTCACCACCTGCGTGGACTGCGCCCCCGCCGGGAGCCAGCTGGCCGCGTCGTTCTTCTGGACGTCCTTGAGCCGCCCCGAGAGCGGGCCCAGCGCGACCAGCAGGACGATCCAGAACGCCAGCACGACCCATTTGGTGCGCCTGCCCGAAACCAGCGCGGCCAGGCGGCCGCCGGGACCTTTCCGGCTCCCGTTCACGATGGTGCCTCCTCAGCTCTCGGCTCAGGCGTCCATCGTGTTCCGGCGCCTCCGGCCACCGCGTCGGGCCGAGGATTGCACCCTGCCTACATATTGCGCTGTAAGGCTCCCGCCGCCCTTACATCCTGAGATGTACGAGCCCGGGAAGTCGCGTCGTCACAGGCTGATGTCGAAGTCCCGGGCGGTCAGGGGGACGGCGTCCCCGAGCTCGTTGTCGAACCGGAACCGGTGCTCCATCGCGATCCGCATCAGCTTCAACAAGTCCTTGACCTGCGCGGACTTCCGCCGGACGCCGTCTGCGGCGGCGATCGCGCCCAGATGCCCGGGCTCCACGGCGGCCAGCGGCTCCTCGGCGAGCCGCGGAAGCCACCCCACCCGCAGGTCGTACAGGACGGCTTCGCCGAGCGCGTTCCCGACCGCCAGGAACTGCCCGCTCGGGGCGACGGTGACGGTGGTGGCGGTCCGGAGCACCTCGCTCCGGACGGTCTCGCGCTCCCGCATCGACTCGGCGTCGGCGAAGTGCAGGTGGCCGAACTGGGCGACCGCGACCAGCTCGCCGGTTCCCGGGACCGTGCAGACGCCCCCCATCCCGTTCACGTTCAGCTCGGCCTCCTTGACCAGCCGCCCACCGTCCCGGCGCAACCGGGTGACCAGGCCGAACTGGTCGGCGCAGACCAGCTCGTCGGCGGACGCGAACGCGGCGCACGCGGCCACCCGGCGGGCCTTCTGCCGGGCCGTCCAGCCCTCGGCCGGATCGGCCAGCACCAGCGACCGGCCGAGCACCGCCAGCCGCCCGGACGGCCGGTGCGCGGCGATCGCGCGTGCCCAGTCGCCCTCGTCCAGCCCGAACGCCGTGACGGGACGCCGGACGATCTCGTCCGCCCCCGGCCTCCCGGTCAGCAGGTGGCCCGATCGCGTCGCGGCGGCGAACGACCCGGCCTCGTCCGTCAGGGCGAGCGAGGTCACCGAGCCGTTCACCTGGGCGAGGACCGAGCGGCCGCCGTCCGCGCACTCCACGATGCGGCACGGACGGTCCGGACCGTTCGTGCGCTCGGCGGCGATCACCCGGCCGCCCCCGACGTGCAGGACGCTCCCGACCGACGAGGCGAACCCGGTGTAGCGCTCCACCAGGCCCGCCTGCGCCAGGTCGATGACGCCGGCGGCGCGTCCGCTGCCCGCGACGGCCAGCAGCGGGCCGTCCGGCGCGAACGACATGTCGTTGATGCGTGTGGAGCCGAACCGGACGGTCGCCAGCCGCACCGCCCGCGGCCAGCCGTTCTCGCGCATCGCCTTCGCCGCGCTCGCGAGCCGCTCAGGTTCGCGCCGCAGGTACGCCTCGAACAGGCGGCGCCCGTCCTTGCCGTCAGGCCGCCACTGGCCGAACAGCCGGATCAGCTCCACGCCCGTGACGACCGAGACGTCCTGGACGAGCGTCCACAGCGCGGTCCACTCGGCGCGCTCGGCGAGCTGCTCGGCGAGGTGGCGGATCTCCTCCTTCGCCAGCCGCGGCAACCGCCCGCGCCGGTCGGCGCCGACGACCACGTTGACCAAGTCGAGCTGCCCTTCCGAGCGCATCGCCCGCTGGAGCGGCAGGCGCAGCTCGGGAACCGCCGACGCGTAGGCCAGCGACAACAGGCTGCCGTCCGGGTCGATCGCGCGGTACTGCTCGCGTTGACCGGTGAGCAGGAAGAAGGCGGCCCGTTTCACCGGGTCCTTGGGCGCGAGCCGATGCCGCTTGCAGAGGAAGGCGAGGCCCTCGTCCGTCAGCGCCGCTTCGCAGACCTCGTCGAACAGCTCCTGGTCGCGCAGGGCGAGGATCCGTTTTTCGGCGATATCGGACAGCGGATGTTCCAGACGGGCGAGCGCGCGGACCACGGCCGTCCGGTATCCAGGGGTCAGCGGAAGGTCCGGTGCCGTGCCGAGCGCTACGAGCGTCAGCGGCGCGTCGTCGCCACTCTCAGCCGGACGCCCCCACCTGCGCAGCGTGCGGAACAACTCGTCGCCGGGGGAGCGCAACCACTCGTCCCATAGCTGGTCCAGGGTGTGCGACCGGGGCGGTGCCGGGTTGCGCAGCAGCATCGTCCGCAGTGCCGGGTTCGTTGCGGACGCTCGCCAGAGCGCATCCAGAGGATCGCCCTCGGCCTCCAGGCAGTAGGCGGCCGCGTTTTCGCGGATGTCGGCGTCTTCGTCGTCGAGCAGTGCCGGGAGGTGCGGGATGTCGTCCAGTTGAAGGTGCGTGCCGAGGCGTCCGAGCAGGGCGAGCGATTGGGTGCGAGCGGGATTTCCGTCCGCTATCGCGCCGAACTCGATGACCCGGGCGCGAAGACCGGGTTGCCGCGTCCGGGACCAGGCCAGCGCGAGCGCCGCGGAAGCGTCCGGATCCTGGTCGCGCAGGCGAGCGCCGACGAAGTCAAGGGCCTCGGCGTGGGCGCTGTGCGCGCTGTCGCTCGCGATCGCGATGACCGCCTCGCGCGCGGACGCGTCGCCGCGCGCGGCGGCCCCGAACAGCCGGCGTGCGGCCCGGCGCGACCGCCATCCGCGTCCGTCCGCCGACAGTGCGAGCCATCGCTGCGCGCGTTTCCCTGCCCTGGCTTCGCTGGAGGTCACGAACAGATCTTCGCGCGGCGTACGCGCCGTCGTGAAGTGGGACAACCGGACCTCCCCGACCAAGCCCGAGACCCGAGAACATAACCGACGACTCCGCGCCCCGCTCAGCCCGCACGGCGGTTCATGGCCGGCATCCCGCCACGAGGACGTTCGCCAACGGCATCCCCACGTTCCCGCAGGAAGGCGCGTCCCCGCAGGTAGCCGAGCGGGACGTCCCGGGATGCCGCCGGGATGTCCCGCAAGGTCGTTCCGGGCTTGTTCTCCTCGGCCGGAGGATCCGAAGCTCCGGTCATGCGCCTCCACCCGTCGGCTCCGCTGCTGGCCCTGGCCCTTGCGGCCTGCTCGGCAGGCACGCCGCACCGGTCACCGACCCCCGCCGACCTGGCCCTCCTCGATCGCGCGGAGAACGCGTTGATCGCCGGTTGCATGCATGCCCGGGGCTTCGTGTATTGGCCGCCCCCTCCGCCGGCGGAAAGCCCTCCCAAGGACTTCCCGTACGTCATCGACGACGTCGCATGGGCACGCGCACACGGTTACGGCATGGCCGACCAGCTGCGCATCATGCGAGCCCACGCAGCGAACCCGAACACCCGCTACGTCGCCGCCCTGCCCCCGGACCGCCGGCGCGCCTACACCCTCGCCATGGACGGAAGCGGACGTGCGGACCGGGTGCTGTCCGTCCGCCTGCCCAGCGGCGTCACCCTGCACCGGACCACCGACGGCTGCACCGCCCGAGCCAAGACCCGCCTCTACCGCGACCTGAACGGCTGGTTCCGCGCCGAAGCGATCATCGACAACATCTCCGCCGAGGTCCAGCCGAAGGTCCGCCACGACCCCCGCTACACGGCCGCCCGATCCGCATGGTCGCGGTGCATGGCGGCCCTCCACCACCCCTACGCCGGGCCCGAGGAGATCCGAGCGCGGCTGGGCCACCTGTCGTCCGACCCGTCAACCGAGGAGGAGCGCGAAACCACCCTCGCGGTAGCCGAAGCGACCTGCGCGAAGTCAACCGGCTTCGGCGCAGCGGCGACCGCTCTGGACCGCGAGTACCGAACCGCGGCCACCGACAACGAGAAGTCTTCCTTCCAAACCCGGCAACGCCTGCGAGCGGCGGCCCTGCCCCGCGCCCAGGCACTCCTGAACGACCACACCTGAGCCTCAAGGAGGCCCCATGCTCACCCGACGACGCACCCTGCTGGGCGCCCTGACCATGTCGGCGGCCACAGCGGCCGCCACCCTGCTGTCGGCCGGCCCGGCCGCGGCCGAATACAAGGGCTACGGCGGAATCATCGAACTCTGCCCGCGCGGCGACTTCTGCGTCTCCGACGACTACAACGGCTACAGCGGCAACGTCTGGGGCTGGTACGGCAGCGACCGCGACTGGTGGCTCAACGACGGCGGGGCCAGCGGCCCGAACAACCGCGACAACTCCTGGTACAACCACGGCAACGCCGACTACTACGACCACGTCATCGTCTACAAGTACGGCAACGGCGGCAGCGGCGCTCCGTCCACCCCCACCATCTGCCTTCCACGCGATGACTTCGTCAACGGCCTGAACGAACCGGGCGCCGCCCACCAGGGTTCAGCCCATATCTGGACCCACACCTGCTGACGCGGACCACCCGGGAGGCGGGCCCCGTGTCCGCCCGCCTCCCGCCCGGCGCCGGGCTCACTGCTCCATTCGCCGCGGTCACCTGAAGGATCAGATGTCGCGGGTGGCCCTTCGGATCAGCAGCACCACGATGACGATCGCCACGATGACCAGGATCGTGATGGTGAGGCCCAAGCCCATGCCGCCGCCGTGGGAGTGGTAGTAGTGGTGATGCCCGATGCGGTGCCTGCGGGGGCGGGTCAGGGAGTTGGCGAGGGACGCGGCGAGGGGATGACTCAAGGCAAAGCTCCTGGCTGGGGATCTGGTCAGCGCTTCGACGCAGCGCGGTCACGCTCGGTTCACACCGACTACGGATCGATCGAGAGCGCGGCCCTTGCGGGCCCCGGATTTCATCGCCACGGCGAACGGGGACGGGCTGGAAGGCAAGCCTCCGGCCAAGACCGGACGGATTCGCGGCGCGGGGGAGGATCTTCCGCCAGCATGAGCGGGTGCTGATCCGGATCACGCTCGCGCTGGCCCTCGTGCCCGCCCCTCCGGCCGCTGCCGTCCAGCGGGTCGCTCCTGGTGTCGTCCTGCGGAACGTCCAGGACGGGCGGATCCTCGGGACGCTGGTGGAGATCGACCTGAAGCGGGCGCGGACCGGGCTGCTGCGACCTGCCGCCGGTCATCCCCGAGCGCGCGTTTCGGACATGGTGAACGCGGCGCACGCCGTCGCCGGGGTCAACGGCGACTTCTTCGACATCTCCGAGAGCGCCCATCCCGGCGTGCCCGCGACGTTCGCGCCGGACGGTCCGGAGGTGTCCGGCGGGCGCGCGCTCCGCGCCGCCGTCCCGGACGGGCAGCGGTTCGGCCCTACCGCGCCGCCCGGGACGTCCGGCACGGTGATCGGTGTCGACCGGCGCGGCACCGGACGGATCGGACGCCTCACGCTGACCGGGACGGTCCGCGTAGGCAGGCAGACGATCCGCCTAGGCGGCCTCAACCAGTACGCGCTGCCGGTCGGTGGAGTCGGTCTGTACACGTCCGCGTGGGGGCCGTCCTCGCGCGCCCGCGCGTTCTGCGGCACCGACGTGTACCGCAACGCGCCTTGCACGCTCCAGACGGCTGCCGTGGTCGTCCAGGGCGGCAAGGTGGTGGGCACGAACGACTCCGGCGGGCCGGTCGCACGCGGCGTGAGCCTGCTGCTCGGACGCGAAGGGGGCGCGGTGAAACTGCAAGCGCTCCGTCCCGGTCAGAAAGTGCGGATCTCCGCGAAGCTGACGGGTCGCACCCGGTTCCGCTACGCGCTCGGCGGCCTGCCGCTGGTTCGTGGCGGTGCGCCCGTGCCGGGTCTGGACGCGCGTTCGCGCAGCCCTCGCACCGCCATCGGCATCGGCCCCGGCGGGCGCCGCATGTACCTGGTGGTCCTGGACGGACGCAACGAGACCGGCTCAGGCGAGACCCCCGCTGAGTTGGCGGCGCTGCTGCTCCGGCTCGGAGCACGCGACGCGCTGATGCTGGACGGAGGCGGGTCGTCCACCGTGGCCGTCCGCATGCCGGGCGAGCCCGCCGCGACCGTCCGCAACAGGCCGTCCGACGGGCGGGAGCGGTCCGTCGCGAACGGCGTCGCCGTCTACGGCTGACCGCGCCGCACAAGAAATCCCTTGGCCCACGCAGGTTGCTAAAAAAGTACGAACGATCGTATGTTTTGTCCCGTGAGAACCCCGACCTTCCCCCGCGGTCATGGCCACCGAGATCGTCAAGGGCCTGGCGCGCGTCTTGGACGGCGGGGCGCGCCGGTGACCATCAAGACGGCCTCCGAGGCGTCCGCAGGCAAGACCACGGAAACGACACCGTGGCGTGCCGTCGCCGTCGTGCTGACCGGCGCGTTCATGGCGATCCTCGACTCGTTCATCGTCATCGTCGCCGGACCCTCGATCCAGGCCGACCTGCACATCGGCGAAGGCTCGCTCCAATGGGTCCTCGCCGGATACCAGCTCACCTACGCCGTGCTGCTCATCACCGGCGGACGCCTCGGCGACCTGCACGGACGGCGCCGCGTCCTCCTCCTCGGCATGGCCGCCTTCACCGCGTCCTCGGTGGTGTGCGCGATGGCCGGCGACGCCGCCACGCTCATCGCGGCGCGGCTCGTCCAGGGTCTCGGGGCGGCGATGATGCTGCCGCAGGTCTACGCCTTCCTGACCGTCCTCGTCCCGGCCCGGGACCGGCACCGCGCGTTCGGCGTGCTCGGCATGGTGATGGGCCTCGCCGCCGTCGCGGGCCAGCTCGTCGGGGGAGTCCTGATCGGATCCGACCTGTTCGGCTCGGGCTGGCGGTCGGTGTTCTGGATCAACGTGCCGATCGGCCTGGCCACGATCGGGCTGGCGGCCCGGTGGCTCCCGGAGTCCACGGCGCCGCGTGCGCGCCGCCTCGACCTGCTGGGCGTGGTCGTCCTGAGCATCGCCCTCGCGCTGGTGGCGTTCCCGCTGATCCAGGGACGCCAGGAAGGCTGGCCGGTCTGGGTTTGGGCGTGCCTCGCCGCGAGCGTGCCGGCCTTCGCCGCCTTCGCCGTCCTCGAACGGCGGATCGCCGCGCGCGGCGGCGAGCCTTTGGTCCGGATCGCGCTGTTCCGAACGCGCTCGTTCTCGGTCGGGCTCGTGTTGGTCCTGCTGCTCTACACGGTGGTGACGTCCTATTACCTCGTCCTGTCGGTCTCGCTCCAGGCCGGACGCGGGATGTCGGCACTGGGAGCGGGACTGGTCTACACGCCGTCCGCGGTAGCCTTCTTCTCGTTCAGCTTGCTGGCGGGCCGGCTGGTGCCCGTCCATGGAAACCGGGTGATGGAGATAGGCGCGATCATCCTCACCCTCGGCTACGCCTCCACGGCCGCCCTCCTGCTCAGCGGCGCGCCCTTCACGCCCGCCGTGGTCATCCCGACCCTCGTGCTCCAGAGCGCGGGCGGCGGGCTGGTCATCACCCCGTCCCTCAACAGCGTCCTGAGGCGCATCTCCCCGGACGACGCGGGCGTGGCATCGGGAGCCCTCTCGACGGCCCAGCAGATCGGAGGCGCGCTGGGCGTCGCCGTCATCGGCGCGGTCTTCTTCAGCACCTTCCATCCCGGCCGTCCGCACTCCGCCGCGCACGCCTTGGCAACCGCCTCGCTGGCCACGTGTGCGGCAGCCGCGATCGCGACCGTTCTGGTCTTCCTCCTACGCCGTCCATCACGGCCATAGGAACCAGCTGAACGCAGCCCCTGCCGCGAAGACCTGGCGGCGGGGGCTCAGCCTGGCCCTGGCCTCCTCGTTCAGGACGAGGACGTGTGAGGTGTTGTGCGTTCTTAGCAAACCCGCCGGTCGAGCTTTGGTCAGGGATGAGCAGTGCCGCCGTCGTCCCGCTGCATAAGGTCGGCTCCACCTGATCGGGGCAAAAGGGGCGTGGCGTGGAACCGGTGATCGAGGAACGTCCTGGGTGCAGCAAGCAGGCCCGGCGGTTCGCGCGCTTCATGAGGTACGTCATCCGGCCGATCTTCTTCTACAGCCCGCTCACCCCGGCGATGCTGCGCGCCGCGGTCGTCCTGGACGTCTTCGCGCCGCTCCTGATGCGCCGCGCGCGCGACACCAGGATCGAACGCGTGGACCTGGGCGGCTTCCACGGCGAGTGGGTGCGTCCGGGCGGCGTCTCCGGCTCCGGACGCGTGATCCTGTTCCTGCACGGGGGCGGCTTCTTCTGCTGCGGCCTGCGGACGCACCGCAAGCTCGTCGAGCGCATCGCCCAGCGCTCGGACGCCGTCGCCTTCTCCGTCGCCTACCGCCAGCTGCCGGGCGCCCCCCTGAGCACCTCGATGGCGGACGCCCTGGACGGCTACCGCATACTGCTCGAACAGGGCCACGCCCCGCAGAACATCGTCATCGCGGGCGACTCGGCGGGCGGCTTCCTCGCCTTCACCACCGCGCTCAAGGCCCTGCGCCGCGGCTTCCCCGCGCCCGCGGGGATCGTCGCCCTCTCGCCCATGGTCGACCTCGACCACGAGGCCCGCGCGAGCTACCCCTTCACGACCAAGGACGTCTACATCCCCGTCCACCGCCTGGAGGGCCTGAAGAAGCTGCTCCTGGCTGACGCGATGGACGGCGACCCGCTCCCGTCCCCCTGCGACCAGGACCTCCGCAACCTCCCGCCGGTCTTCATGCAGGTCGGCTCCCGCGAAGGACTCCGCTGGGACGCCGAGCTGATGGCCGAGCGGCTCGCCGCCGCCGACGTCCCGCACCGCCTCCAGATCTGGGAGGACCAGATCCACGTCTTCCCGGCGTTCGCCGGCGTCATCCCCGAGGGCCTCCAGGCCATCGACGAGATCGCGGCCTTCATCCGCGAGACGACCTACCCGAAGCCCGCCGACGCCGCCGCCTGACCAGGGTCGCCGGAAAGTCCGGGTCCTGACCGACGGGCCAGGACCCGGAGCCGATCAGCGTTCCCCGGCGTTGTTCACGATCGCCGCGGTCAGGATGGCCTCGTCGGCGAGCAGCGCTCCCTTGTGCAGCGTGAGCGTCCCGTCGTTGCCGGTCCGCCGGGAGTCGGCGACGACGACGCTGCGCTGGCCGGCGTAGGTGTAGGTGGACGGGTTGATGAGGATCGCCGTCCGGATGCCGCTCTTGGCATCCGTGCGGTAGAGGGACAGGACCTTGCGTCCGGCGAGGTCGGTGACGTGGCCGAGGCGGACGGACTTCGTCCGCGCCAGCGCCCCGTACAGCGCGGCGTTCAGCTTGGACGGCAGGACGGGGTAGTTCTCCATCAGCGCGAGGACGGCTTCGAAGACCTGTGCCTCGCCGTCGCCTTCCAGCGGCGTGTTCACCGTGGCGAGGTTGTGCCTGATGGCCGCGAGGAGCTTGTCGGGATCGGTCGGCAGCGCCTGGAGGTACTTGTAGTCGAGCTCGGCGGGCCATCCGCCGATCTGGCTCGGCATGCCGTTGACGAAGACGAGCTTGCCGTGCTCGAAGCTGGCGAACTTCAGGAAGTCCACCCGGTCCCACTTCTCCTTCACCTGGTGCGTGCCCGGATCCTGCACCTGCGCGCCCGACGGCTTGTCGTGCGAGGTGGTCGTCATCATCCGCGTGTAGACCCACTGGGTCGGCTGCGGCGTCGGAGACCCCTTGGCCAGGGCGGCGGCGTTGAAGGCCAGCGTCATCGGGCTGGTCACCGCCACGAGCCGGACCGAGGGCGACGCACTGGCGGCGGGCGGCGCGTGCCGCGAGTTGCCGGAGCCGAGCGTCGTGGCGGCGACGACCGCGCTGGCCGCGACCGCCCCCGCCAGCAGGCCGCTGAGCAGGACGGGCCTGCGCACCTTGCGGCTCCTGGCCTTCGACGGCCGTCCTGCGATCTCCGCCAGCAGGGCCTGCCGGGCGGCCGGGTACCGGACGTCGTCCGGGACCTCACTGCGCATCTCGGACAGCGTCGCGAGCTCATCCATGGCGGTTCTCCTTCTTCTCCAAGGCGGAACGGATCTTCGTGCGGGCGCGGTTGAGGCGGGACCGCGCCGTCCCCGGGGGGATGCCGAGCACCTCCGCCACCTCGTCCAGGGTGAGATCGGCCCACGCGGTCAGCAGCAGCACGTCCCGCTGGCCCGCGTCCAGCCCGGCCAGGACCGGGGCCAGCGCCCGCGACGTCGCCGAGGCCGACACCCGTCCGTCGACCTGGTCGGCGAACGAGCCCGCATCGGCAAGCACCGGGTCCGCGCCCGTCCGCTGGAGGGCCTTCAGCGCGCGCACCTCGTCCCGGCGATGCCGCCTGATGACGTTGGTCGCGATCCCGTACAGCCACGGCCGCGCGTTCGTCCGGCTCCGGTCGTACGCCGCGCGCCGCCGGAACGCCACCAGGAACGTCTCGCCGACGATGTCCTCCGCGACACCGGGCCCGACGCGGCGGGTGACGTACCGTCCGATCTCTCCCACATGGCGTTCGAAGAGCTCGGCGAACGCGCTCGGATCCCGCAGCGACCGGTCGATGACGTCCGAGTCATCGACCGCCGGCCGTTCCGACGTCTGTCTCACCCAATCCGCCTTCCGTAGATCCTCTGTCACCCCTTCTTGTCCACTCCGTCCCGGACAGGTCCCGCCTCTTTCGCTCCAATCCAATCCGCTGAGAAACGCTCATCGCCCTGTTACGGTTCGTAACCGTCGAGTCGCTGACAGCTACATGCTCGGACCGCCGCAACGTCAGGAGCGCCATGCCCTCGTTCCAGTACCAGGACTTCGTTCCCGCCCAGCGGTTCCAGCGCGCGCTGGCCTTCTCACCGCAAGGCGACCACATCGCATACTCCAGCAACGCGGACGGACGATCCGCGCTGTGGACGGTACCGGCCAAGGGCGGCTCGGCGCGCAAGCTCGCGCAGCTGCCCGGACGGATCGTCCGCCAAGCCGCCTGGACCCCGGACGGCACCGGCATCGTGTTCACCGCCGACCACGAGGGTGACGAGCAGTTCGCCATCTTCCGGATCGGCCTGGACGACGACGAACCGGCGCCGATCGCCACGTCCCCGGTCTGCCAGCGCGTCCTCGCTCCGTCCCCGTTCGACGCGACCGGCCGCCGGCTGGTCTACGGGGCCAACGACCGCGATCCGGCCGTCCAGGACGTCCTGGTTCGGGACCTGGCCACCGGCGAGACGCAGCGCTTCGAGCCGGAGAAGAACGTGATGTTCACGCCCATCGCGTGGTCCCCGGACTCCCGCTGGCTCCTGGTCGCCGGCGGGCGCTCCAACACCGAGTCCGCCTCCTACCTGGTCGACCTCGGCCGTCCGTATGCCGAACCGCGATGCGTCACCGCGGCGCACGGCGACGGCCTCTTCGCACCGCAGGCTTGGGCACCGGACTCGTCCGGCTTCTACCTGCTGACCGACCTGTGGGGATTCACGGCGGCGGCGTTCTACACCCTCGCCGATGGCGAGCTGACCCCGGTCGCGCGCCACGACTGGGACGTGGAGGAGCTCGACGCCGCCTGCGGAACCCTCGCCTGGACCGTCAACGAAGCCGGACGCTCGGTCCTGCACGTCCGGCGCGAGGACACCGTCGTCCGGCCGGACGTCCCGAGCGGCGTGATCTCCACGCTCACGCTCTCACCGGACGGCCGCACCGCGGCCATGCTGCTGGACACCCCCGCGCATCCGGAAGAGATCGTCGTCGTCGACCTGGACGACGCGACCCCGCGCCGCCTCACCGACGGCCGTCCGTCCGCGCTGCACACGGTGACGCCCGTCCGGCCGGAATCCATCACCTACCCGACTGCCGGCGGACGCGAAGTGCACGCCTTCGTCTACAGCCCGTCCACGCCGGGCCCGCACCCCGTGCTCCTGTCCATCCACGGCGGCCCCGAAGGACAGGAACGCCCCCGCTACGCGGCCCTCTACCAGCACCTACTCCACCACGGCGTCGCCGTGTTCGCGCCCAACATCGCCGGCTCGACCGGCTACGGCAGCGCCTACCAGAAGCTCATCTACCGCGACTGGGGCGGCATCGACCTGGACGACCTGGACCACGCCGTCCGCTACCTGCGGGCAAGGCCCGACCTCGACACCGACCGCATCGCCGTCTTCGGCGGCTCCTACGGCGGGTTCGCCGCCCTGTCCTGCCTGGCCCGCCTCCCGCACGGCTGGGCTGCCGGCGTCTCGATCTGCGGCCCGAGCAACCTGGTCACCCTCGCCAGCGGAGCACCTCCCACCTGGCGCAACGTCATCGACGTCCTCCTGGGCGACCCCGAACGCGACGCCGAGCGCCTCCTCGCCAACTCCCCGGTCACCCACGCCGACGCCATCAACGCCCCGCTGATGGTCCTGCAGGGCGCCCGCGCCCCCCGCGTCCCGCGCGCCGAATCCGACAACCTCGTCGAACGCCTCCGCGACCGCGGCGTCCACGTCGACTACCAGGTCTTCCCCGACGAAGGCCACGGCTTCACCACCCAAGCCAACGAGATCCGTGCCTACTCCGAAGCCGCCGCATTCCTCATCAAGCACCTCACCGCCCGATGACCGCACTGCGGCTCTTCACCCACCCCGCCGTCGCACCCCTGCTCACCGCGCGCCTGATCTCCTCGGCCGGAGTGGGCTTCGGCCAGGTCGCCTTCGTCTGGGGAATGAGGACCAACGGCTACAGCGCCGGCGCGATCTCACTCGTAGCAGCCTGCAAAGCCGTCCCCGCCCTGCTCATCCTTCTCGGCGGCATCCTCGGCGACCGCTTCAAACGCCACCACGTCCTGGCCGCGACCGAACTCACCGCAAGCATCACCTGGCTCGCCATAGGAGCCTGCCTGCTCAACCCCGCGACCCCCACCGCAATACTCTGCGCCCTCGCGCTGCTATCAGGAACGACCTACTTCATCTTCCTGCCGACCGTCCGAAGCATCACCGCCGACCTCCTCCCGGACGACCAGCGCCACGGCGCCAACGCCCTGGTCGGCCAAACCGAAGCAATAGGCGCCCTAATCGGCCTCACCGCCGCCGGAATAGTCGTCACCTCACTGGGCGCACCCCTCGCCGCACTCCTCAAAGCCGGAGCCTGCCTGGCCAGCGCCGCCCTCCTCCTCCGCCTTAAAATCACCCGCACCAGAAGAACCACCCCCGGCCCACTCTCAGAACTGACCACCGGCTGGAAGCACTTCGCGCCTCACCGCTGGATGTGGGCGATGACCCTCCAATTCACCACCGCCATCATCGCCACCGCCACCCTCGCCGAAATCATCGGCCCCGTCTTCATGGACGACACCCACCGAGGCGCCGCCACCTGGGGAACCGTAAGCGCCTGCGAAGCCCTAGGCGCAATAGCAGGCGCCCTCCTGGCCGTCCGCTGGAAACCCCGCCACCCCGTCCCACTAGCCGTCCTGCTCTTGCCGGCTACCGGCGCCCCACTCCTGGCGATAGGAACCAACGCCGCCTCAGCCGCCATTGCCGCAGCCATGCTCGCCTCTGGCATCGCCAAAGCGATCTACATGGTCCTGTGGGTCACCCAACTCCAGCGAACCGTCCCCATAGAAACCGTCGCCCGCGTCAGCGCCTGGAACTTCGTCCCCGCCTACGCCCTGGCCCCGATAGCCCTACTCCTGGTCGGCCCCCTGGTAACAGCCAACGGCCCAACCCAAACCGCCCTAGCAATAGCGGCAACCGTCCTAGCCTCAACCGCCACCGCCCTAACCCTCCTACCAACCCCCCGCATCCACCCCACCCCCGCAACCCCCAACCAAAACTCCACCCCCTAACCACCCACACCGACCCGCCGATGGGTTGGTTTCAGCGATCCGCCCGTCGCCGATGCTCCTGTTCGATCCACAGCTTGCCCTCTGCGGCGATTCCCTCCATGACGTGGAGCGTGTGGCCGAAGCCGGCGGCGTCCAGCGTCGCCTCGGAAACGGTGGTGAGGGTCTCGTCCGCCTGGAGGTCTTCCATGGCGGCAGCCAATATCTCCGCCTTGACCAGCTCTCCATTGACGAGGGCGAGTTCGAAGCCGTGGTCGCCGTCGTCGGCTTGGCGCACCCGGACGGCTGCAACGGCCTCGTAGCGATAGTTGGTGCGGGCTCGATCGTGGAAGGTGCCCTGCTCGAAGTCGAGGTCGGCGCCGAGTTGGCGTACTCCGTCCTTGGTGAGCAGGAACAGGAGCAAGCGATAGCGCGTGTACCGCCAGGGTCCTTTGTGGACCCGGGCGCGCCTGGTGGGTGACCCGGGTGCCTCGATGAAGGCATGTGCGATCACGTCGCTCATGGCAAGGCCGTAATGGCGCAGGGCATCACTCAGCAGCACCTTCCGGTCACGGTCCAGCCAGATCGCCATCTCCGGGTCGGTCGGCTTGTCGGCGAGCTTGTGCTTCCAGCGTTCAAAGGCCGCTTGGCAGCCCTCCTGGACTCGGCGTTGTTCGGCGACGTCCGCCGCGTACCGCCGGTTCTCTGTGGTGATCTGTATCCGGGCACGGGCAGCGGCCACCCCGGAGACGAACGCCAGAAGCAAGGCTGCCACCGCGTTCGAGGGTGCTTTCTGCGCCGCGTCCGCCACCGCCCAGAGTGTCCCGGTGGCGAGCACGGCGAGGCCGAGGAAGGTCGCGGCCCTGGTGCTCAGCGGGACGGAGAGTTCTCGCCGGTAGTCCCAAAGCGAGCCGTCTTCCCACTGTCTGCGGACCTCGCTCACCCGGTACCGAATCAGCCAGGCGATCTGCTCAACGCTGGTGCGCTGCTCCCGGTAGACCTCGACCATCTCGTCCCGGAGGCGTTTGCGGATGCCCGCCGTGCCGTCCAACCAGGTCGGGCGGCTCGCATTGCGCGGCACGTACTTAGCGAAGTAGTGGTCGAAGCGCTGGTCCACCTTGCCGGCGAAGCCGGAGCGTTTCGCGCGGGACGGGAGTTCCCGCGGCCGCCTGAGCTCTCCTTCTTTCGCGTGGAGCCTGGCGGTGAGGTAGTGCCATTCGGCGGCTGCGTGGACGCTCCACAAGCCACCGCCGATGCCCAGCGCGTACACGAGCAGTGCGAGCAGTTGGAGGTCTTTGAGGAGCAGGTAGCCCAGGTTCAATGCCGCGCCGCCAAGGACGACCGAACCGCAGACCGCCTGGGCCCGTAGAGCAAGGGGGATCGCGGCCGGTCGTACCGGAAGGAACCGGGGGCCGGCGGGGTTGGGGTGGAAGTACTTCCAGACGCGCTCGCTCCGGTCGTCCGCCATCTGCTCTTCCCGCGCCTCGGCCAGGGAGCGGTCCCAGATCTCGTTCTTCAACGGCCCTTCGAGGAACAGTTCGAGGTGCCGGAGGATCATGCCGCGTTGGGGTTCCGCGAGATTGTCGAAATCCTTCAGCAGCGGCCGGAGGTTGGTGTCGGGCCGGGCGGCGGCGTCCAGGAGCCGCAAGACGGTCTTCACGCCGTCCGCCCAGGCGTCCTCGCCGCTGAGGCGGCAGAAGGACGGCGCCTGCCGGAGCGCCTCGGCGTCCGCGTCCGGGACCTCGTTCCACGCCCTCCCGCTGACGAGGGCGAGCTGCCAGTGGAAGCACACCCTGTTGCCGGTGAGGCCGGCCATCACGGCTTCGCCGATGACCTCTCTCGCTTTGCTCGGCTGGCTGCCGTCGAGCAGCCGTGCACCGATCTCGAACTTCTCCCTGGGCGAGGCGGCCGGCGGAGCCGAATAGATCGTGACGTCGCCATGGACCACCCCCGCCTGCATCCCGACCCGGGAGTCGTCCGCGGCGTAGTTGGACGTGGTCGTCCCCGGGCCGGTCATGACAGCTTCCGGACGAGCCCCAGCACGCTCGCCACCTCGGCGGCCAGGGCGGCGGCGTCCGCGACGAGCCCGCGCACCTTCTTCAGCGCGAGGGTCACCCTGCTCGTGTCCGGAGGAGTCGCGTGCAAGGCTTCGCGGGCGTCGTCGAGTTCGGCGCGCGCCGCGCGGTGGGTGTCATCATCGAGGACTCCTGCGTCCCGCGCCTGGTCGAGCCGGGCGATCAGCTCCACGAGCGCCGCGGACGGGTCCGGCTGCGAGGCATCGCCGGCCGCCAGGTGGACGCCACCGTGCACGTGGCCGGCCTGGACGCCCACCCTGGCGTTGCCCTTGGCGATGTTGCGGACCGTGTCACCCATCTGGTGGCTCCCCGTCGTACCGGTCGTCTCGGGCTCTCGGTGGTTCGCTTCGTCTGCGGTGAGGCTCTCGGCCAGGGCCGCGGTGAACGCCGCCGCATTGGCCACTGCTCGTGGCTGCCATCGCTCCCGGTCGGTGGCCTCCTTGGTGCCGTCGGCCCGGTCACTGACGCCCCGGATCACGATCACCGGAAGCGACCTGTTCAGGTGTGCGGCCTGTGCGACTCCGGCGCCTTCCATTTCGATCGCGAGAGCATCGTTGTAGTGATGCCGGATCCAGTCGGCGTGTGCCGAAACCGTGGAGTTGAGAACCACTTCGCCGGCCGCGATGGGCCCGAAGTGCACCTTGGGCCGGCGGTGCTTCGCCCGCCCGTTCCTTGTCCAAGCGCCCTCGCGTTCGACTTCCCGGGCGATCTGGTCGGCGCTGTGGGACACCTCCCAGACGCGGGGACGGCTCTTGAAACCGTCGTCCTCGCTGGTCCCGCCGTGAAAGGCGTAGACATGAGTGGCCACCACGACATCCCCGAGCGCGATATGGGAGTGCAGGGCGCCCGCCACCCCCACGAACAGCAGGGCGGCGGGGGCGAACTCGGCTATGGCGCGTTCGGCCAGGACCGCGGCGGACTGGTTGCCTTTGCCGACGAGCCCGAGCGCGATCCGGCAGCGGCCCCCCTCAAGCCGCCCGACTTCGAAGCGCGTGCCCTGCCGGTGCCGATGCAATCGCGGGTCGCGCAGCCTCTCACGGAAGGCGCCGTACTCAACGTCCAGTGCCGTGAGCACGACGATCGTTCTGCCACTCATCGTTCTGGCCCCTTCGTGTCGGGAGGTTGGGCCGGCCGGAGCATGGCCGGGTACAGGTCTTTGCGCGGACCGGCCTTGAACAGCCGAGCGGGCCGTCCGGACGTGACCTTGCGATCGGCGTCCGCCGCGACGATGAACCCGCCGGACTTCTGGACCTTCCGGTAGAAGTTGCGGGGGTCGAGCGATATCCCCCAGACCGCCTCGTAGACCCGCTGGAGATCGGTGATAGTGAAGGTCGGCCCGCAGAACGCCGTCGCCAGGGACGATCGTTCGAGCTTGGCGCGGGCGCGCTCGACGCCGTCCGCGGCGATCTTCTGGTGGTCGAACGCCAGCTCCAACTCCCCGCAGAGAACCTGATCGGTGCTCTGCCAGCGGGCGCCCGCCGCGTCCGTGCCCGCGGTCGGCTCCGGAAGTCCGGGCGCGATCGCCAGGTAAGCGACGGACACGACGCGGCCGCGCGGATCACGTCCCGGGGCGCCGTAGACGTTCAGGTGCTCCAGATGGAGTGACTCCACGTCCATGGCGGCCTCCTCCGCCAGTTCGCGGTGAGCGGCGGCGGTGAGGTCCTCCTCCGCGTGGCCCAGGAACCCGCCGGGCAGCGCCCAGGCGCCCTTGTACGGCTCGACGCCGCGCTCCACGAGAAGGATGTGCAGGCGCGACTCGCGCAGCGTCAAGATCACCAAGTCGACCGCGAGCAGCACGGCCGGCGGCGTCCAGAGGTCGTCGGTCATGCGGTGAGAGTAGCTTTTTGTCAGATGGACAAAAAGGTCCTTCCGGGCTGGCGCGCCGGCTACTGGTGTGTAACCGATCAGCAAGTTTCGCTGGCGATCGGTCAGCTGGGGAGGAGGCCGTCGAGGACCCGGTCCAGGCCTCTTGCGAAGGTGAGGTCCTGGCGGTTCTCGGCGTGCGGCACGTCGGCGTCCCGGACGACGCGGGCGAGCCAGGGGTGGTCGCCGCGTTCGAGCACCGACTCGATGTAGGGGCCGAGGGCGCGTTGCCAATCGCCCGCGTCGAGGCCGGCGCGCTGGAGGGCCTGCCGCTCGGCGATCTCCCGGGCCGCGAAGCCGCGGACGAACGCCTGCAGGATCTCGTTGGCGATGAGGATCTCATCGATGTCCAGCCCCAGGTCGCCCATCGCCGCCAGGCCGTACTCCATCCAGGCGAGGGAGTTCGGTCCGAAGCTGGGGCGCCCCGCCGCGACGCTCGCCATCCAGGGGTGGCGCAGGATCGAGCCGCGGACTCTGTGGGCCAGCGTGGACAGGTCGGTGCGCCATTGCCCGCTCGGCTCCGGGGGAGGACCGTCCTCGCCCTCGACCCAGTCGACCATCAGGTCGTACAGCTCGTCCTTGCTGCCGATGTAGTTGTACAACGCGGTCGCCGCGACCTGGAGCTCGGCCGCGACCTTCCGCATGGACACCGCCTCCATGCCCTCGGCGTCGGCCAGCGCGACCGCCGCCTCGGCGATCTGCCGGCGGCTTCTGGACGGCGCCGGTCCTTTCGCCGCACGTTCGGGGCGAGCCCAGATCGGTTCGGGTCTGTCGACCACCGCGAACCCTCCTTTGTTGACGTCATGTCACCCTATGCTACTATGAACGATGTACAGTGAACAGTGTGCATAGAAGAGTTGATGAAGATGTTCTGAGGGGGGATCGACCATGACCGCCACCACCGCTCCGGCCGGGGCGTCCACGGCCCGCACCTACACGTCCCTGCGGGCGGCGTGGATTCCGCTGGCCGCGCTCTGCCTGGCCTTCTTCGTCGAAATGGTCGACAACACGCTGCTGTCGATCGCGCTGCCCACGATCGGCCGTGACCTGGGCGGCGGGACGACCGCGCTGCAGTGGGTCACCGGCGCGTACTCGCTGACGTTCGGCGGGCTGCTGCTGACCGCGGGATCGATCGCCGACCGGTTCGGGCGCAGGCGCGTGCTGCTGATCGGCCTGGCCGTGTTCGGCCTGCTGAGCCTGTGCGTCGTCGCCGTCACCACCGCCGGTGAGCTGATCGCCTTGCGGGCCGGCCTCGGCATCGCCGCGGCGGCGATGGCGCCGATCACCAACTCGCTGGTCTTCCGGCTTTTCGACGACCAGGCGCTGCGGATGCGGGCGATGACCGTGATGATCGTCGTCGGGATGTCGGGGTTCGTCCTCGGCCCGCTGCTGGGCGGCACCGCGCTGGCCCACATCCGGTGGGAGTGGCTCCTGCTGGTCAACGCCCCGATCGCGCTGATCGCGGCCATCGGCGTACGGCTCGGCGTCGCGGCCGACCGGCCCGAAGACCTGACCGACGACGAACTCGACCTGCCGGGCGCCGTCCTGAGCGTTATCGCCATCGGCCTCGCCTGCTACTCGCTGACCAGCGGTGTCGAGCACGGCTGGCTCGCACCGGTCACGCTCGGGTCGATCTCCGGCGCGGTGGCCGCCGCCGTCGCGTTCGTCCGCCACGAGCGCCGCACCCCATCGCCCATGCTGGACCTCGGCCTGTTCGCCAACGGCACCGTCCGCGGCGCCGCCATCGCGCAGATCGGAACCTCCATCGCGATGGCCGGCGTGATGTTCGGGCTGATCCTGCACTTCCAGTACGCCTACGGGTGGAGCCCCGTCCGGGCCGGCCTGGCGAACCTGCCGATCATCGTGACCATGATCGCCGCGACCCCGCTGTCGGAGTGGCTCGCCAAGGCGTTCGGCCACCGCATCGCCTGCCTGGTCGGAGCGGCCGGCCTGGCCGGTTCGCTGGCCGGCCTCGCCTGGGCCGTCGACCACGGCTACGCCGCCATCGCGATCTGCATGGTCGTGATGACCATCGGGCTGCGCACCGTCATGACGATCTGCGCCATCGCCCTCGTCGAGGCGATGCCCGGCAACCGCACCTCGATCGGCACCGCGCTCAACGACACCGCCCAAGAGGTCGGAACCAGCGTCGGCACCGCACTGATCGGCACCCTGATCGCCGCACTGGTCACCACCTCACTGCCCGCGGGCACCTGGAACGGCGACCTCGTCGCCTCGTTCTTCCACGGCGAACGGATCACCTACGCCGTCCTCGCGGTGATCGTCGGCCTGATCGCGGCCGGCGGCGCGCGCACCCTCACCAACTCCCGCTCCACCGAGGAACACGCCTGAACCACGCCGTTGCACTGCGAACCACGTCGAGATGCTCCCCGTGCACTCGGGGCTGGTCTCGCGAACAAAGACGAGCCTGGTCACCGCGATGTGCTTACCGTGCCAGCGGGTGAACTGTCTTTGGAGCGCCTCAAGGGGGCCTGAACCACTAATGAATGGCTAACAAACGATCAGGAGGCCGTTCCCTCCTGGCGGAGGAAACGGCCTCTGACCTGCATCTTTCCGGTCGGGACGGCGGGATTTGAACCCACGACCCCTTGACCCCCAGGACGGTAGGGGATGGGCCGCCGCAGTTCATGGCCTGTATCGAACTCATGAACGAAGTGTGTCGATCTCGATGAAGTTCGTTGGTGTGCAGGACGTGTGGTCCCCATCCGGTCCCCAGGTGTACGGTGCGGTTGAAGCTTAGGTGTCACTCCGCGTTCTGCTTGCAGTGACGCTGCGACCTGCCAGCTTTGGACCTCTGGCCCTAGAATCTAATACGGAAGTCTTCGATTTTCTGCTGGATAAGCTGAGCTGGATCTCCGCCAGATTCTTTCGTTGACAACATCTGAAGCAAGTCATCGTCGCTAAGAACACAGATCATCTTTTGATTTGTGGACCATTGTTCGCGGCGAACTTCATATGAAGTACTGTCCTCGCCTTGTCGTGAAATTACCAAGCCAAACTTCCCGGCGCCATGATCTGAGAGATAATTGGCTAGTTGAACAATGGCATCCTTGCCGATCGGGGCATGGTGGTTCTTCGCGTCTACAACAATGTACTCGCCTCGGTAGCGCGTGTATATCCATGCAAAGATGCCCTGTGTGGAGTAATTGGGGAAGATGATATCCTTGCGATTAGTGCCCGAATCATTCTCAGATTCCCAGATTGGCGCATTTAGTGGAGGGCAAAAGAGATATTCTAGAAGGTCGCGGCAGAAGCGTTGGTACAACCTCCAGTGCGCCATTCCTGGGGAAATATTTTCCAGGCGATCGATGAACGCGGCCTCGGTTGCAGTTCTTTTTGGAGATTTAGCAGAGAAGGTGCCGTTACCTGGATTCGTGAAGAATTCGGCCTCTTTGCGCATGTTGACACTATCTGCGATCTTGAGTATCCAGGCTGCGTCCCATAGCTCGATTTCAAGACTGTGTAGAAGGTCGATGGTTCTTTCACTTAAAACGCCAGGTATTGCCAGGACCTTCCGGCCCGGGGGATTAGATTTTGTTGAACTGTAGGCGTCGTAGTATCTAGCGAGTTGTTCAATGGCGTCTCTGGCGCGACGATCGGTGTGAGGGGTAATCCTTTTTACTTCGACAATTTGAGTTCCATTGGGCTCTTTGACGAGGATGTCGACGATGCTTCCATCTTCGAGCCTTACGTCGTTCAGCACTTCATTGCCGGTTGCTTCTCTGATTAGCTTCGTAAGAAATCGAATCAAGTCGATTTCCCTATATGGGGTTTCGTTCATTGAACAGCTCCTATCTGAATGTTGAGATGAATAACTATCTACCATCGGTTAAGAATTCGCAGGCTCTTGATTATTTCGTTTCCAAGCGGTGACCTACGGGGAGAGGGCTGGGGGCAAGGCGCAGCTTCGGAGCTGGACGGGTCCGGGCTTGCGTGGGGGCGGGGCCTCGTAGCCTGGTTTGGCGGACGGGCGGGCACCTGGCCGCCCGCGATGGCCCGTCGTGAGGCCCCGCGCGGGGTCCCCGCGCAAGTACGGAGGCGGCCAGCGGCACCCGGCCGACCAGCTCGGCCCCGTGAGGCCGTAGCCGCCGTGAGAACTCGTGCCGTCGAAGGCGGCCCCTTCAAGTCTTGTCCGGGCGAGCCGACAGGCGTTGGCCCGGTGGCCGGTTAGCGGAAGCGGGGCCGGCCGCCAGGGCGCCGTGTCGGCCGCCCGTGCGGCCCGCTTGTCGGGCCGCCTTGAAGACGTACAGAAAGTTCTCACAGGGATTGCGGGGACTCAGGGGGCGCAAGCGGTGCCGAGTTCGGCCGTACCGATGACCTCCCAGTCCCAAAGGCGCTCGGGTCCCCACTGAACGACCAGGCTTAGTTCATTGATCCCCACGGTGCACTCCGGTACCGATTTTCCGAGTGCGGAGACGAGTGGTTCAGCGGCTTGCTGCGTGGTGCTATAGGCCACGGTTACGTGTGGGGTGCCGGATGTATGCTCGCTGTCCGTGGGGACTTTTCGTCCGGTCGCCTCTAGCGTTGCCTGTTGGGCTGCACGGACGAGTGGTTTGACGGCATAGTCTGGTTGCACTCGGAGCATGACGGCTTCCGGGTGGTAGATCACTCGCCCGAGAGTGACGTTGATTGGCTCGACGGTGGAAAGCATCTCCTGTGCCCGCGAAAGCATGTCGTTCATCTGCTGGGGCGAAACGGCCTCGGCGGGCCCTGCGATGAAGGTCGTCATGTGGAGCCAGCGTTCCGGGGTCATATGAAGTCCGCGGAACTGTGAGAGCCGATCCTGAGCTAGCTTGGCGGTGGCGCGAACTTGCGGAGACTTACCGAACAAGACGTGCCAGTACGCTGTCCCGTGCCCTGGCGCAGGATCCTGCCGGTTCTGCCAGCGATTCCGCATCTGGACAGGGAGAGGGCTCACGACTGGACGGAACGAACCAGCTCCCGAAACTCGGCGGTCTCGGTCTCGCGTGGGAAGCGGCGGCCAAGCTCTGAATCAAGTTCTCCAGCGACCATGAGCAGGGACGGAAGAGACTTGCGGTCTGCTTCGAACGCTCGGCGTCCGAGCGTGATGGCGCCCTCTAGGTCGTTTCCGCGTGCTGCTGCGACTGCGAGTGTGAGACGTGCTTCGGCCATGCGCATCGGAGCGATCTCGGTTCCGTCTGGGGCTGTGCCGGAGTTGAGAACCTCGTGAGCATGTGCAACCGCGAGTGAGTCCAGGCCTGCAAGGCGGTAGGCGTCCATCGCGTAGAAATCCCATTTTGCGGGATCCACGATGAAGTGGTTGTCCGTCCGTTCAGGCAATGGGAACCCGTCAAGGAGGAGGTGTCCCCGTTCCAGAACGCGTGGCAAGTCCTTGATGTCGCCCATCCGGGCCATGGCCTTCGCGCGCTGGGCGATGATCTGGACTGAGACGGAGTGGCCTCGGCTCTCGTTCTCGGCGGCGAGTGCGGTTGAAATGACGTCTCGGTATCGCCCTTGAGTCAGTGCAAACCAAGTGGCCATTTCGTGGGCCCAACCGATAATTTCGGTATTACCTGCCTCTTGCCCGAGTTTTAGTGCGGCAGAACGCGTTACCTCGGCTGACGTCCGCAGACCCATGTCGTATTCGAGACAGCCAACCAACAGCGCAAGCCAACCGGTGGCGGTCAGAAGTTCCGAGTGAGCGCTGAGTCCTACCGGTTTGCGAACCATGTCGGCTACTCGGCGGAGCCATTCGTGACCCTCTGCTCTCAGGTCGTGAGCGTCGCGGTAGGCGTACTCGCACCCGAGTTCGAACACGGTTGCGTGCAATGCCTCGATCGTGACTGGATCCGTATCCGATTTCTGGATGCGCCCGATGAGTTCAGCCGTTTGCCAGGGTCGTTGATCGCGGCGGGCGATGATATCGGCGTGTGCAGCCGCGATGAGATCACCGTGGGCTTCGAGGACGTCGTCACATTTTCGGGCGACTTCTTCGGATGGGGTCTTCTTCCCGGTTTCTAGTCGGGAGATGTAGCCCTTGTCGTACGTGACTCGTGCGGCAAACCGGGTCAGCGACAGACCACGCTCGATGCGCAGGCGCCGCAGCTTGTCACCGAAGGTCGTCATGGTCGTCACCTTAAGCGTTGACCGGCTGTTGCCTCCATTGTCCTGAGCCGATGGGCAACACTTTTGGCCTGGACAAGTTCTTCAAGTGTACGCGGGCCTGCCGCAGCCTGGAGTCACGAAACGGGAGCGTACCGAGAGGCGGTGCGGCCCGAGATCGAAGGGAGAGCCCTGATGCGGCTCATCGTGGACACCAGTGACAAGCAGGTGACCGTGACGAAGGTGTCGGAGGAGAAGACCGACCAGAACGGGCGTCAGCGTACCGAGCGGAACACCGGCCGGCCGATGTGGTCGACGCAGGTGTTCGTCCTGGACAACGACGGTGGCGAGATCCTGACCATCACCACGGCTGGAGAGAAGCCCAACGTGAAGGTCGGACAGCCCGTCATCGTCTCCGAGCTGGAGGCCCTGCCGTGGTCGACCAACGGTCGGAGCGGCGTGGCGTTCCGCGCGGCGGAGCTCAAGGCGTCCGCGCCCTCGGCGGTCAAGTCCGCCTGACCGGCGCGTCCTTCGGCGGTACTACCTGTGCTTGGTGCCGGGGCTTGTCCCCGGCCCAGGCCGTTCACGAGTTCTTCCTTCTCTGATCGCAGGCGCGGAGTCCTGCTGATCCCTCTTCGCTGCAACTCCCACACCCAACCCAGGAGGAGTTCCGTCATGCAGTTCCACTACGTCATCACCGTCGAGTGCCCCATCGCCACCGGGTCACGCCAAGCCACTCTGAGTGGCCTCTACAACTCCAGTTCTAGCGACACCCGCGAGTCAGTGTTCAAGACCGTTCTCGATCACGTTCGTGGTCAGCTCGGAATGACCGCTACGGCCAACATCCTCGTCATGTTCTTCTCGCTCGAATCCAACGAGCTGCCCCGGTCCTTGAAGGCCGTGGGCTGATTCCAGAAAAAGTGCGGGGCCTGGAGGACTCTCGCTCCTCCGGCCCCGCCGGTCAGAACCCCATCCCTCACACCATGAGGAGAGTTCGTCATGTCCAAGACTACCCCTCGGCTGTTCGGGCGCCGTGGCGGCCGTTCGGGTCGCGGCACGGTGACCGTGATCGAAGACCGTGTTTCACGGTCGTATCTTCGGCGGGCCAAGATCGCTTTCGTGGTGGTCACCGCCGTCGTCGGGCTGGTGGCTTCCAGCATCGCCGCCTCCTACATTCACCCGGTGCTGGCGTTGTTCGCCGGGATCCTCATCGGCGTCACCGTTGCTGCGCCGGTCGCGGGCGTGATCGCGGCCTGGCCGGTCCTGCGGGTGATCTGGTGGTGGCTGCCGGAGATCACCGCCTTCGCCGTCCTGGTGTACGGCTTCTGGCTGCTGTGCCTGGTGACCTCGCTGCAGGTGCGTATCGTCCTGCTGTTCTTGCTGGCCTCACCGCTGGTGTTCCCGTCCGTCCGGTCCTGGTGCAAGCGACCGGTGTGGTGCCTGGTGACCCGGCACCGGCTGCGGACCTGCTTCGCCGAGTTCATCATCGCCAACAACCGCGGCTCGCTGCCGCTGCTGCTCGGCACCGTGCCGACCAAGGTCGGCGAACGCGTCTGGTTGTGGCTGCGTCCTGGCCTGTCCCTGGCCGATGTCCAGGGCTGCCTCGATCACATCGCCACCGGCTGCTGGGCTGCCCAGGCCCGTGCCGAGGCGGCTTCGGCGACCAATTCCGCCTTGGTGCGGCTGGACATCATCCGCCGTGACGGCCTGACCGGCACGGTCGTGTCCGAACTGCCAGATCACATCAGCGGCCAAGAGCGCGACAGCGGCGCTCAGGATGACGCGCCGGTGCTGCCCGCGGATGCGGGTCTGAACCTTCGGGACGTCCCGGAGATCACGACCGAGACCGGCACCGCCCAGAACGGCGGGACCTCCCAGAACGGCAAGACCAGGACGGCCGCGATGAAGGCCGTCAAGGACTCGTCCACGAGCGGGACGCAGACCGGTCCGCAACCGGCGATGAACACCCACAGCGCGGGCGGCGACGACGCCGCCGACTGGATCTGATCCCTTCTCCATTTCTGCCCGACGCAGACCGCCAGGACGGTTCTGGGCCCTGTTCCCGGAGCCGTTCCGACGGCCCCCATGTCTTCGCGCGGGCCCCATCCCACGCCCAGGAAGAGGAGTTCTTTCCATGCCCACTCTCACCATGCCGCCACGTCGTGGCGTGACGTCCGGCGGGCTCGGTGGCCCGGCCGCGCACGAAAGGAGATGTGTCCCGGTGGGACCGATGCTGTCGATGTACGACCCGATCCCGATCGGGATGAACGAGTTCCAGGTCCGTGTGGATCTGGTCATGGCCTATCGCAACCTGCTGGCCGGGGGAGTCCCCGACTCCGGCAAGTCAGCCTTCCTCCAGAACATCGGCTGTTACGGCCTGCTGTGCGATCACACCCACTTCGTGCTGCTCGACGGTAAGCAGGTGGAACTCGGCCTGTTCCTGCCCGCGCTGGACGACGACGACATCTTCGTCGGTCCCGATCTGGACAAGGCCATCAGAGTCCTCAAGCGGCTCCAGAACCTCATCACCAAGCGGTCGGACTGGCTGCTTGAGCGCCGCCGCCGCAAGTTCACGCGATACGACCCGGTGGACACCTACCTGGTGTTCCTGGACGAGGTCGCCTTCTACTCCACCGCTGTCGGCACCAAAGAGCAGCGCAACGAGTTCGTCACTCTGCTGCGCGACATCGTCTCGCGTGGCCGTTACGTCGGGGTCATCCTGGTCGCCGCTACCCAGCGGCCCAGCGTGGACGTCATCCCCAAGAGCCTGCGCGATGTGTTCGCCTACCGGGCCGCGTTCCGGTGCATGTCCAAAGGATCGTCTGACATCGTCCTCGGCGACGAGATGTCGGCCCAGGGCTACGACGCCGCCGACATCCCCATGTCCAGCCCCGGCGTGTGCTGGCTGCTGGCCGAGAACGGCGTCACTCCGAGCAAGATCAAGGCCGCCTACCTCACCGACGACCAGATCATCCACATCGTCGACTTCGCCGCCTGGACCCGCCGCACCGGTCGCACCGACCGCCGCGGGCTCCGCAAAGCCGCATCCCCCTTCCTCAACGTCGCCTGACGGCGGCATGCCCCAAGGAGGTTCCTTCCATGTCCTTGTCGGTCACCCCGACCTGGATCACCTCCACGGTGATCCCCGATCAGGCCGTCCGCTGCCATGACGGCGCCTGGCTGCTGTCCGGGCCGACGCTCGGCCCCGTTCACATCGTCGACCGGCCCAAGGCCCTGGTCGCCATGTCCATCGTGGACGCCATCACCACCATCCACCCCAACGGCCCGTGTCCGGCCTGCCGGACCTGGCTGAACGAGGTTCCGAAGCTGCTCGGCCCCGAGTACCCGGCCTCGGCGCTGGTGGCCGGCCCCGCCTCCACGGCCGTCCACAACGAGCCCGACCCCGAACCGGCGGGCCCCCTGCTGTGCTGTCTGTACTGCGGCAGCAACGACGACATCTACGAGACGCGCGTCATCGTCGATGACCGCACCGACGAATACGTCCTGACCTGCGGCCACTGCCACGGGGTGTGGGCCGCATGAACGACAACGGCTCCGAGCCCGTCAACGCCGCTGCTGTCGCTTGGCTCGAAGACCCCCAGGGCGGATTCTTCCGCACGATCGGCGGCTGCGTCGAACAGCCGATGATCACCCTCAAGGACGACCTCGACTTTGGCGTCTGGGCCTACCTCGACGACTGTGACGAGGAGCCGTGATGATCCACAAGAGCTTCCGGCGCAACGGACGACCCAACTACCGCCGCTGGATCATGGAATGCGACGGATGCGGACTCCGCCACAAGATGCTGTCCGCGTCCTCCTCCGAGTGGTTCATCCCTCGGTCGCCCGGCTTCCGGGTCTACTGCCCGGACTGCTACTTCGTCCACGCCGCCAGCCTCATCATCTGGGCCGTGCGCTGCCGCGGCTGCAACGGCGACGACATCGACTTCTGGTACGACGACGACCCGACCGACCCGCACCTGTACATCGCCTGCGGTGAGTGCGGCGCGACCCTGTGGTCCTTCACCGACGAGATCACCCTGTCCGGCCTCATCGACGGCTGGGACCTTCCTCCGGCCGAAGGCTGGCGGCTGTGATCCGCAGGCACTACCGGCCCGACGGCGTGGCCGAACTGACCGCCTGGGTCTTCGAATGCGACGGCTGCCACACCATCGCCAGCGTCGGTCACGTCCGGAACTGGCGACTGCCCGGCGCGGCCTTCCGCCGCGACGACACCACCACCCCGATCTACTGCCGCGACTGCGCCCGCAACCTCACGCAGGCGCAGTTGTTCCATCTGCCCTCCCGTCAGAGAGGAAACCGATGACGCTCACCGCCATCCACACCAGCGCGTCCCCTTCGGCGACGCGACCGGCCGCCACCGATGACCCGCTGCTGGACGCGCTCGTCCAGGCGCGGCAGCGAATCGAACAAGCCACCCTGGAGATGCGGATCCTGCTCGCGCTCGGACGCGAGTTCACCGCACCCCGGCCCTACACCCTCAAGCAGCTCGCCCAGGCCGCCGGTCTGAGCCTCTCGGGTGTCCGGACCGCCTACGGGCCGCGCGAGCTGGCCTACCTGCAACTGGTCCTGTCCGGCGGGCAGATGGTCCCGTCTTTCCTGCGCGGTCCCGTCACCGCGCTGCGCCACCGGCCGTCGCCCGAGCTGGATGACGGTCACCAGTAACAGCCCCAGGGGCCGGACCCGCCTACCAAGCCGTCCGGCCCCCGGGCCCACACCTCACCCGATCCAAGGAGAGGGAGGCATGCCCATGCAGCATACCCACGCCTTCTACGACCCCACGGGCGCGCGTTTCGGCGTCCCCACCTACCCCTACCGGTGGGCTCCGTCCGGCCTGCTCACCCGTCGCCAGCTCACCGCCAAGGGCCTGCGCCCCGGCGGCCAGGACATCGCCGCGCAGATCGTTTGGCGGCACGGCAAGCGCGTCGCCTACCTGTTCCAGGAGAACCGCGCCCTGCCCAAGCGTACCGCCACCCCGGCCCAACTCGCCGCGCTCGGCAAAGCGCTGGCCGCACGCCGTACCTGCTCCACCTGCGGCCAGACCAAGCCCTACTACATCCGCTGCTCACTCGGCGAATGCGCCGACTGCCATCAGAGGTGGACCCGATGAACCTCAACCACCCCGGCCCGCAGCAGGCCGAGAACGTCAAGCCAGCCTTGACGGCAAAAGCCCGCAGAAGCCGCCGCCGCCCGGTGGTGGAGAACGACGAGTACGCCGCGTTCCTGCGCCGCGTACTGCGCGCCTACGTCCGCCGCATCGGACAGGGCGACATCGACGCCCTCAGCGACCTGGCCGCCCTCGAAATCGAGATCGACCACATGCTGCACACCGCCGTCACGAGCCTGCGCGCCTGCGGCTACTCCTGGGCCGACATCGGCAACGCCACCGCCGTCACCCGCCAGGCGGCCCATCAGCGCTGGGGAGGAGAACGGCGATGACCTACCCGCCGACCCCCGAGCAACTCGACGGAATCGCCTGCATCGGCTGCGGTACCGACCTGACCCCGCCTGACGTCACGTCCTATCCGGCACGCACGCGACGCACAGGACAGGTCTTCGCCTGCGCCCGCTGCACCGCCCGGTGCCACGACTCCGAGCTTGCTGACCACCGCTGCCCGGTCTGCGCAGGTGACTACACATGCTGAACCGCGAACGCATCGAAGGAATCGCCCAGCTCGCCATCCTGCTCGCCGTGGCGACCATGGCCGGAGCTGCGTCCTTCACCCACGTCCACGACTGGACCATGACCAACAGCCCGCAAGGAACCGGCGACTGGTTCGGCTGGGCCAACGCCGTCATCTCCGAACTCACCCCGACCGCCGCGGCACTGGAGATCCGCCGCCGCAAACGGCACCACGGCAGCATCGGCTACCCGATGGCCGTCCTGGTCCTGGCCGCCGGACTGTCCATCTCCGCCCAACTCGCCGTAGCCACCCCTACCCCGGTCGGCTGGCTCCTGTCGGCCGTTCCAGCCCTGGCATTCCTCGCCCTCACCAAGCTGGTGCTCTCCACGCCCACCCAACCGGCCCACCTCGCTGCAACTGACACCGGGACGACCGTTATGGCCATGCCGGTTGACCTCGGTCCAGAGATTGCACCTGGGCCTCAAGGCGAGATCACCGCGCCGGACGAGTCCATCGACGCGGACGCGGGCCTGGACCCAACTGCGGTCCCCGATGAACTGCTGACCAGCGCACGCATGGCCGACTTCAGCCACCGGCAGGCACACGGCCAATCCATCACCACGGCGGCCCTGGCCGACTATCTCGGCATCACCACCGAACTCGCCGCCGTTGCCCTGCACCACCTGCACGGTGAAACGATCCCGTCGCCCTCCACAGGAGGACGCCGGTGACCAACCTCCTGCCTTCGCCCTCTGCGGGTTCGAGGCTGGCTCTGCTACCCGGAACCGCTTCCCCGGCTCCGGGTAGCGGGGCGAACTGCGAACCCCTCGCACTGCTGGGCTTCGATGCGGCCGTACGCCGTGGCGGCGACGGCTACCACGCCTGGCTGGATCACATCTGGTCCGCCGCCGGATGCCGTCATCCGGTCCGGCTGTTCGGCGAACTGCACACCGTGGACGCGCGCACCGGCGCGGTGGTCGACACGGTTGCCACATCGAGCATGCCGGACGGAGTCCTCTACAAGGCGTGCGGCAACCGCCGTCACCAGGTGTGTCCGTCGTGCGCCTACACCTATCAAGGGGACGCATATCAGGTGGTCCGCGCCGGACTGGCAGGCGGCAAGACCGTCCCGGCGTCGGTCAGCAGGCATCCGGCGGTGTTCGCAACCTTCACTGCTCCCTCGTTCGGCCCTGTCCATGCCCGGCACATCCGGCGGCATCGGTGTCGCGACAAATCCCGCTGCTCGTGCCGCGCTGAACCGTGTCATGCGCGCAGTCACGGCACTGCCCAGGTGTGCCCGCACGGCGTCACCCTGGCCTGCTTCGCCCGGCACGAGACCGGCGACTTGCGGCTCGGCCAACCGCTGTGCCCGGACTGCTACGACTATCCCGCGCACGCGGTGTGGAACAACGCCAGCGGAGAGCTGTGGCGGCGCACCAAGCAAGCCATCGAACGCCACCTGAACCGCACCGCGCGGCAGCGCGGCCTACCCCGCGTCCGGGTCTCGCACGGCAAGGCCGCCGAATACCAGGCACGCGGGGCCCTGCACTTCCACGTCCTGCTGCGCCTGGACGGCATCGACCCCGACGACCCGGCCGCCATCGTCGCGCCTCCGGCTGGCCTCACCGTCGTCGACCTCCAAGGGGCCATCCAGGCGGCCCGCGACCACATCGGCTTCACCACCCCGCCGCATCCGCGCAACCCCCGCGGCTGGCTGATCCGATGGGGCGACCGCAAAGGCCAAGACGCACAACCCGTCCGCGTGGTGACGCTGACCGGCGGAGACACCGTCACCGATGCCATGGTCGCCAGCTACCTGGCCAAGTACGCCACCAAAGGCACCGAGATCACCGGCCACAGCTCCCGCCGCCTCCACGACCACACCATCCGGCTGTACGCCGACCCGAACGGCACCCACACCGAACGGCTCATCGCCGCCTGCTGGGACCTCGGCCACCCCGACCACACCACCGCCGACGCCGACTGGTCCGGCCTGCGCCGCTGGGCCCACATGCTCGGCTTCGGCGGACACTTCCTCACCAAAGCCCGCCACTACTCGATCACCTTCCGCGCCCTCCGCGAAGCCCGGGTCATCTACCGGCGCACCGAAACCCACGGGCCCGAGTACGACGACCTGCGGGAGCGCGAGCAGCGCGACACCCCGACCACTCTCATCGTCGGCACGCTTACCTATGCCGGAACCGGATGGCGCACCACCGGTGATGCTCTCCTGGCCAACACCGCCGCCGACCAAGCGCGCAAACGCGCCGAAATTGGCCGCGAGGAACTCGCGTTCACTCCGTCTGACAGCCCACAATTGAATGTGGCATGAACCCCGGACGCCGCAACGGCGTCCTCGCTTGGCCAACGCTGCCGCGCATTCGCGGAGATGAACCAGCGGGCCGGACGAGATCAATTCGGATCCGTCCCCGAGGAAAGGAACAGTCGATGATCTGCAAGGAGACTTCATGTCCATCGTCACGGTTGACCGCCAGGACGTCCCCGGGCTGCTCCTCGGTGGTTGGTACACCACGGAGGAACTTGCCGAAATCCTCGGCGTGGATCCGTCGACGCTGCGTCGCTGGCGCACCGCGCAACCGGTCCAGGGACCCCCCTTCGTCAAGATGAGTGATGCCGTCACTCGGTACAGCGCCATCGACGTCCAGGACTGGCTGCTGAGCCGACGCACCGATCCTCGGGAGGTGATCGCGTGAGCCATCGCGAGGAACTGCCGATCGGGGTCTCGTTGTCTGCCGACATCGAGTACCGACCAGGACGCCGCAAGCCCTACCGCGCTCGGGTCCGCTGGATCGACCCGGTAACCCGGCGCCGCCGTTCGTTGTCGGAAGCCCAGGAATCCGAGGATGAGGCAGAGGACTGGATAGGCGAACTGCAGCGCGCCGCCAGCGCTGGCATCGATCCGGCGCGGGCCACGATGACGCTGGCCGACTACGGGGCGAGCGTCATGGACCTGGCGATGCGCGGCCTGGAGAGCAAGACATTGGATCCGTACATGGCTGGGTGGCGGCTGCGCGTCGTCCCCTCGCTCGGCCATCTGCCCGTCCGGATGATCACCAATGGGGCCGTTGACCGCACCGTTCATGCGTGGATCGCCGATGAGGCGGGGCGTTCCACCGTGAAGAACAGCCTCGCCGTGCTCGTCCGGGTGATGGAGCAGGCGGTCCGGGACGGGATCATCGACCGGAACCCGGCGCGGGTCACCGGCTGGCAGAGTGAGTACAAGCTGGCCGAAGATGAGCTGGACGACCCTCGTGCCTTGGCTCTGCGCGACTGGGATGTCCTGACTGCGCTCGCTGGGGCATTGGTCGCGCGGTCGTATGAGCAATTCGAGGGCTGGGGAGATGTCGTCATTTTCCAGGCCTGCACCGCGGCGAGAATTGGAGAGGTCTCGGGCGTCCGGGTCTGTGACATCGACCGTGAGCAATGGATCTGGAATGTGCGGCGCCAGACCACTCCGAGCCCGGGCGGACTCGTGGACAAGGCGACCAAAGGCAAGAGGGCGCGCAAGGTGCCCATCATTGAAGCGTTGCGTCCCATGCTCGGCCGGCGGCTGGACGCTCGCAAGGACAAGCCGATGGCGCGGCTGTTCACCGGCCCCAAAGGAGGACGGATCACCACGGCCGTGCTACGCGACGCGACGCACTGGGATGAGGTCGTGACGAGTCTCGGATACGAGCATCTTCGACGCCACGACCTACGCCACACCGGTCTGACGTGGATGGCCGATGCCGGGGTGCCGGTCCATGTCCTCCGCAAGATCGCGGGGCATGGGTCGCTCACCACCACACAGCGGTATCTCCATCCGGGCGCCCAGGCCATCACCGATGCGGGGAAGGCTCTGAGCAAGCATCTCAGTGGGCAGCGGTCCCCACGTGGTCCCCGGCTGCGGGTGGTCTAGATCGGGGCGGGCGAGTGATCAGAAAAGAAAGGAGCCCTGTGACCTCGGCTAATGCCTCTGGTCGACAGGGCTCCTCGCTCTGTCGGGACGGCGGGATTTGAACCCACGACCCCTTGACCCCCAGTCAAGTGCGCTGCCAAACTGCGCTACGTCCCGGTGTTTGCCCCCTCGTTGAGCGGGCGTGATTACTCTAGCGCAGTTCCAGGGCTGGTGCGTACCGGGAAAGCGGGTGGCGGGTCGGGTGCTTGGTGCGGTGGGGCGGCGGGTCGTCGCCGGGGTCGTCTTGGGCGGGGTGCTCGCCGGGTGTGCGGACGGAAGGGCGCCTGTCGCGGTGGAGAGTTCTACGACGGCCGGTGGGAGTGGTTCGCCGTCGCCGTCGCCGACGGTGTCGGTGAGCAGGTCGGCGGTTCGGGTGCCTTCGGGGGTGCGGGCCTCGTTTGTGGTTTTTGCGGGTGGGCGGGTGGTGCTGCAGCGGGAGCCGCACCGGGTGTTCCGGTCGGCTTCGGTGATCAAGCTGCTGATCGCGCTTGATCGGCTGGAGAAGGGGGATGATCCGCTGCTGAGGCCGATGCTGCGGTCGAGTGACGATGCGGCGGCGTCGGAGTTGTGGCGGCGGAACGGGCGCGGGGCGATCGTGACGAGGATGGCGCGGGAGATCGGGCTGGCGGAGACGGCGCCGCCGCCGGCGGCGAAGCCGGGGTTCTGGGGGTACTCGGCGCTCAGCGCGGCGGACGTCGTGAAGATCTATCGTTACCTGCTGGAGAAGGCGCCGGCGCGGTCGCGTGAGGTCGTGATGGGGCATCTGCGGCATGCGACCCGGTGCGGGACGGACCATTTCGACCAGTACTTCGGGATTCCGCGGGCGGTGAAGCGGCCGTGGGCGGTGAAGCAGGGGTGGTCCGGGTACGGGGACGCGCCGGGGAGGCCGTGCGCGGGAGGTGTCGAGCCGGTGCTGGGGCCCGATCTCGGGATCGGGCGGCCGGTGCTGCACACGACCGGGGTGGTGGGGGACAAGATCGTGGCGGTGCTCACGTTGCAGCCCGCGGGAACTTCCTTCGAAGCGGCGTCCAAGCAGCTCACAGGCCTTACGGGGGAGGTGCTCCGGGCCTCCGGGGGGTGAGCGGACTTTACCGATTTGAGGAATGAGCATCCGTTTACATGGCGTTCGTGACTGTACGGTCGTGAATGTCGTGAGGGGTACCGGGTGACGGAGACGGATGCGATGTCGATGGGCGCGGAGCTTTCGGGCCTGCGGGACGGGGAGCGCGAGCGTGCCGTCCTGTCGGAGGCCCGGGTCGTGCTCGCCGATCGGCTCGGCTGTCCGTCCGGTGAGGCCCTGCAGCACCTGATCTGGCTGGCCCGCGACCTCGACCTGGAGCTGGACGAGGCGGCCGCGCTGGTCGTCGAGGGCGACCGTGCCGTCGAGGAGGCCCCGGACGCGTCGGAGGGCCATGTCGGGCGCGGGGCGGTCGTCGCCGAGGCCCCGCCGCAGGCCGAGCCCGTGGCCGAGGAGCTGCTGCGGCAGGTCGCGGCGGCCGACACGGAGCAGGACGCGGTCCTGCTGGACGCGCTGGACGAGGATCCGGGCGCGCAGGCCGTGCTGGACGCCTCGCTGACCTCCGCGGCCCATCTGGTGCCGGTGCGCGACGGTGACGGGCGCGTTGTCGACTTCTTGTATGCGGCGCTGAACGAGTCCGCCGACGACCTGTTCGAGCGGACGCCGGACGAGCTGGTGGGCCGCCGGCTGCTCCGCTCCGAGCCGGGCGCGGCGCTTTCCGGACTTTTCGCCGCTTATGTACGGGTCCTGGAGACCGGTGAGCCGTTCGCCCGGGGGCCGTTCCTCTACACCTCCGCGCAGGACGGCGTGACGCGCGGCTCGCGCATGACCGTGCGGTGCGTCCCGGTGAAGACGGGTGTCGTCGTCTCCTGGCGCTACCTGCGCGGGGAGGACCGGATGCGGTGGCGCCTGGAGCGCGCCGAGCGCCTGGTCGCGATCGGGTTCGGCGAGTGGGACCTGGCCAGCGGGCGCATCACCGGGTCGCCGCAGATGGCGGCGAACTACGGGCTGGAGCCGACCGACGGCTCGCTGACGCCGGAGGAGCTCGGCGAGGTCGTCCACAAGGAGGACCGGGAGCTGATCTCCGAGGGGCTGCGGGCGCTGTTCACGCGCCGCGAGCCGGTCGAGGTCGAGCACCGCGTCGTGCTGCCGAGCGGGCGCCAGCGGCACCTGTGGGTGTTCGCCGAGCCCGTGCTGGACGCGTCGGGCAAGCCGGTCACGATCAACCTCGTCTCGCAGGACATCACGCGGCGGCGGGGTGTCGAGCGCGCCCTCGCCCGGACGCGCCGGGAGATCCTGCGGCAGCAGAACCTGACCGCGCAGGAGCGCCGGGTCACCGCGACGCTGCGCCGCGCGATCCTGCCCGACCCGGACAGCGGCAGCGTGCGCAGGCTGCCGGGCGTGACGGTCGCGGTGCGGTCGCTGGCCGCCGAGAGCGACGCGCGCATCGGCGGCGACTGGTTCGCGACGCGCTCGCTGGCGGACGGCCGGGCCCTCATGGCCGTCGGGGACGCTGCCGGACACGGCCTTCCGGCCGCCGCCGCGATGGCGCGGATGCGGAACGGCCTGCTCGGCATGGCCTACACCGGGCGTTCCCCGGGACGGCTGGTCGGCTGGCTGAACGACCTGGTCCTCGACCTGGAGCCCGCGTCCACCGGGACGGCCGTGGTGGCGCACTTCGAGCCGCAGTCGCGGTTCCTGGAGTGGGCGAGCGCCGGGCATCCGCCGCCCGTCCTGCTCCGGGACGGCAAGGCCGGCCCGCTGTCGGTCGAGGCCGATCCGCTGCTCGGCGCGGCCCCCGACTTCGAGTACGCGACGCACTCGACCCAGCTGGAGCCCGGTGACCTGGTGCTCTTCTACACCGACGGCCTGATCGAGCGGCGCGACGCCGATCTGGAGGACGGTATCGCGCGGCTGGCCGACATCCTGGCCGGCTGCCCCGAGGGCGAGCTCGAAGCCGTCCTGGACGAGGTGCTGGCGCGGATCGGGCACGACCGGTCCGCCGACGACACCACCCTGTTCGCGTTCCGCGTCACCTGAGAAAAACGGGCACCGGAGGGCGCGGGGCGAACCGCGCGCATTCTTTCTAACAACCGTTTGGTAGAGTCCGGGACGTGAACCGGAACGAGACGCCCGAGGACCGAGCGTTCCGCGCGGAGGTCCGAGACTGGCTCGAAACGCACCTGTCCGGCGACTTCGCGCACGCGCGCGGCCTGGGCGGCCCGGGACGCGAGCACGAGGCGCACCAGGAGCGGCTCGCCTGGGAGCGGCACATGGCGCGCGCCGGCTGGACGTGCGTGGGCTGGCCGAAGGAGTTCGGCGGACGCGGCGCGACCCTCGAACAGCAGGTCATCTTCAACGAGGAGTACGCGCTCGCCGACGCGCCCGCCCGCGTCAACCACATCGGGGAGAACCTGCTCGGGCCGACCGTCATCGCGTTCGGCACCGGCGAGCAGCGCGCCCGGTTCCTGCCGCCGATCGTCGCGGTCGAGGAGCTGTGGTGCCAGGGGTACTCCGAACCGGACGCCGGGTCCGACCTCGCCAACGTCCAGACCCGGGCCGTCCTGGAGGACGGGCGGTGGCGGATCGACGGGCAGAAGGTGTGGACGTCGCTCGCGACCGAGGCCGACTGGTGCTTCGCGGTGTGCCGGACCGAGCCCGGTTCGTCCCGGCACCGCGGGCTGTCGTACCTGCTCGTCCCCATGAAGCAGGACGGTGTGGAGGTCCGGCCGATCGTCCAGCCGACCGGCACGTCCGAGTTCAACGAGGTGTTCTTCGACGGCGCGCGCACCGGCGCGGCCAACATCGTCGGCGCGCCCGGCGAGGGCTGGAAGATCGCGATGGCGACGCTCGGCTTCGAGCGGGGCGTCGCGACGCTCGGCCAGCAGGTCGGCTTCCGCCGCGAGCTGGAGGGCGTGATCGACCTCGCCCGCCGCACCGGCGCGATCGACGACCCGCTGCTGCGCGACCGGCTCACGCGGTCCTGGATGGGCCTGGAGGTCATGCGGCTCAACGCCGTGCGGACGATGGCGGGCGTGGCGGGCGGCGCGCCCGGGCCCGAGTCGTCCATCTCCAAGCTCGTCTGGGGGACGTGGCACCGCGAGCTGGGCGAGCTGGCCATGGACGTGCTC
Source organism: Actinomadura rupiterrae (assembly GCF_024172125.1). Classification (GTDB taxonomy): domain Bacteria; phylum Actinomycetota; class Actinomycetes; order Streptosporangiales; family Streptosporangiaceae; genus Spirillospora; species Spirillospora rupiterrae. The sequence continues at coordinate 287,426 of NZ_JAMZEA010000009.1, read as the reverse complement.
GGCGCGGCCGGCCTGGTCGCGGCCGCCGAGCCCTACGACATCGACGACTGGCAGCGGCTCTTCCTGTTCTCCCGCTCCGACACGATCTACGCCGGGTCGAACGAGATCCAGCGCAACATCATCTCCGAGCGCGTGCTCGGACTGCCTAGGGAGGCCCGCCCATGACCCCGACCTACGTCCCGGGGCACGGCCTGCTCAAGGACAGGTCCGCCGTCATCACCGCCGCCGCCGGGGCGGGGATCGGCGGGGCCACCGCGCGCCGCTGCCTGGAGGAGGGCGCGCGCGTCCTCATCTCGGACGCGCACGAACGCCGCCTCGCGCAGAGCGCCGAAGAGCTCGCCAAGGAGTTCGGCGGGGACCGCGTCCAGGCCCAGCCCTGCGACGTCACCGACGAGGCGCAGGTCCGCGCGCTCTACGACACGGCGGCCGGACGCTTCGGACGCATCGACATAGCGGTCAACAACGCGGGTCTCGGCGGCACCGCGAACCTGGCCGACATGGAGGACGACCAGTGGACGCGCGTCCTCGACATCACCCTCAACGGGACGATGCGCTGCACCCGCGCCGCCCTCCGGCACATGCGCGGCCAGGGGAGCGGCGTCATCGTCAACAACGCCTCGGTCATCGGATGGCGTGCGCAGAAGGGCCAGTCGCACTACGCCGCCGCCAAGGCGGGCGTGATGGCGCTGACGAGATGCGCCGCGCTGGAGGCGGCGGAGTTCGGCGTGAGGATCAACGCGGTCTCGCCGTCGCTGGCGATGCACCCGCACCTGGTCAAGGTGACGTCGCAGGACCTCCTGGACGAGCTGACCGCGCGCGAGGCGTTCGGCCGCTACGCCGAGCCCTGGGAGGTGGCCAACGTTATCGTCTTCCTGGCCAGCGACTACTCGTCCTACATGACGGGCGAGGCCGTCTCCGTCTCCTCCCAGCAGCCATAGGAAACGACAACACGATGAGTCCACGACGGCGCGACGCCGAAGGAACCGCCGCGGCGCGCGCGGAACGCCGGGCCGAACTGCTCGCCACCGCGGCCGAGGTGTTCGCCTCGCAGGGGTACGCGGCGACCACGATCCGGCAGGTCGCCGACGCGGCCGGCATCCTCGGCGGCAGCCTGTACTACCACTTCGACTCCAAGGAGTCGATGGCCGACGAGATCCTCTCGACGTTCCTGGACGAGATGTGGGCCGCCTACGACCGCGTGCTCGACGCCGGGCTCGGCGCGCGCGAGACCCTCGAAGCGCTGGTCGTGGAGTCGTTCCGGTCGATCGACCGGCACCGGCCCGCCGTCGTGGTCTACCAGAACGAGTCCAAGCACCTGTCCACCGGCGAGCGGTTCCACTACCTGAACGACTCGCACCGCCGGTTCGAGGAGATGTGGACCGCGCTGCTGGAACGCGGCGTCGCGGAGGGCGCGTTCCGCGCCGACCTCGACCGGACGCTCGTCTACCGGTTCATCCGCGACACCGTGTGGGTGGCGGCGAACTGGTACCAGCGCGGCGGGCGGCTGTCCGCCGACGACATCGCCAAGCAGTACCTCGCCATGGTCCTGGAGGGCATCCAGGCGACCTGACCGAGGCGACCCCGGGAATCCGGGGCGCGCGAAACCGAAGGAGACCCCCGATGGCCGAGGCATACCTGGTCGACGCCGTCCGCGCCCCGGTCGGGCGGCGCGGCGGCGGGCTGGCCGCCGTGCATCCCGCCGACCTCGGCGCGCACGTGCTGACCGCGCTGGTCGAGCGCTCCGGGATCGACCCGGCCGCGGTGGAGGACGTGGTGTTCGGCTGCGTCGACACCCTCGGCCCGCAGGCGGGAGACATCGCCCGGACGGCCTGGCTCGCCGCCGGGCTGCCCGAGGAGGTGCCCGGCGTCACCGTGGACCGGCAGTGCGGGTCGTCCCAGCAGGCGGTGCACTTCGCGGCGCAGGCCGTGCTGTCCGGGACGTCCGACCTGGTGGTGGCGGGCGGCGTGCAGAGCATGTCGCAGATCCCGATCGGGTACGCGATGACGGCCGCCGAGCCGCTCGGCTTCGACCGCGGGCCGTTCGTCGGCTCGAAGGGCTGGGTGCGCCGGTACGGGGACGGCGAGGTCACGCAGTTCGTCGGCGCCGAGCAGATCGCGCGCGACTGGGATATCTCCCGGGACGAGATGGAGGAGTTCGCCTACGCCTCGCACCGCAAGGCGATCACCGCGATCGACGAGGGACGGTTCGCGCGAGAGATCGCCCCGATCGAGGGCGTGACGGCCGACGAGGGCCCGCGCCGCGCCACGACCCGGGAGAAGATGGCCGGCCTCCGGACGCTCGTGGACGGCGGGCGCCTCACCGCCGCGCTCGCCTCGCAGATCTCCGACGGCGCGGCGGCGCTGCTCGTCGCGTCCGAGCGGGCCGTCCGGGACCACGGGCTGACACCGCGCGCCCGCATCCACCACCTGTCGGCGCGCGGCGAGGACCCGATCCGGATGCTGTCCGCGCCGATCCCGGCGACCGCGTACGCGCTGAAGAAGAGCGGCATGCGGATCGAGCAGATGGACGTCGTCGAGATCAACGAGGCGTTCGCGTCGGTCGTGCTCGCCTGGCTGCGCGAGACCGGCGCGGACCCGGCGCGCGTCAACCCGAACGGCGGCGCGATCGCGCTCGGCCACCCGCTCGGCGCGACCGGCGCGCGGCTGATGACGACGCTGCTGCACGAGCTGGAGCGCACCGGCGGGCGCTACGGGATGCAGACGATGTGCGAAGGCGGAGGCCAGGCGAACGTCACCGTCATCGAACGGCTCTGAGCGCCGGGTCGGCGGCCCGCCCGGAACGGTCGCGGCGGGCGGGCCGCCGGTTCGTGGAACCCGGCGACTCCGGCATACTCGGGCGGAGCCCCCAGGGAGGACGCCCATGCTCGAAGGTCTGCGGATCGTCGAGATATCGAGCTTCGTCGCCGCGCCGCTCGGCGGCATGACGCTCGCCCAGCTCGGCGCGGACGTGGTCCGGGTCGATCCGCTCGGCGGCGCGGCCGACACCGTGCGCTGGCCGCTCGCGCCGTCCGGGACGAGCCTGCTGTGGACGGGCATGAACAAGGGCAAGCGGTCGGTCACGGTCGACCTGCGCTCCGACGAGGGCCGCGACATCGTGACGCGCCTCGCCGCCGAGGCGGGGATCGTCCTGACCAACACGGCCGGGCGCGGCCGGCTCTCCTACGAGGCGCTGCGCGAGGCGCGTCCGGACCTGATCCTCCTCCAGGTCGAGGGGAAGCCGGACGGCAGCGCGGCGGTCGACTACACGGTGAACGCCGAGATCGGGTTCCCGCTGGTCACGGGCCCGCCCGAGCACGCCGCGCCGATCTCGCACGTGCTGCCCGCCTGGGACGTGGCGTGCGGCCTTTACGCGGCGGTCGGGCTGCTCGCCGCCGAACGCCGCCGCGCCCGGACGGGCGAGGGCGCGCACATCCGGCTCCCGCTCTACGACGTGGCGCTCGCGACCGCGGGCAACCTGGGCCTGCTCGCCGAGGCGCAGCTCGGCGTCGACCGCGAGCGCATCGGCAACCACCTGTACGGCGGGTTCGGACGCGACTTCGCCCTCGGCGACGGCGGCCGGGTGATGGTCGTCGCGCTGACCGCGCGGCACTTCGCCGACCTGTGCGAGGTCACCGGCATGGCGGAGACGGTCGGGGAGCTGGCCCGCCTCCTGCGCGCCGACTTCGCCGTGGACGGCGACCGCTACCGGCACCGCGAGGCGCTCGCCGCGCTGTTCGCGCCCTGGTTCGCCGACCGGACGCTGCCCGAGGTGGAGCGGGCGCTGAAACCGGCCTCGGTGCTGTGGGCGCCCTACAAGCGCTTCAGCGAGCTCGACCTGGCCGCGAGCGCGCTCATGGACGAGGTCGACCAGCCCGGTGTCGGCCGCGTCCGGGTGCCCACGTCCCCGCTGGACACCGGAGCCGGGCGGCGGCGGGCCGTCCCCGCGCCGCGGCTCGGCGAGCACACCGACGAGGTCCTCTCCGGCCTCGGGCTGGACCCCGCCGACCTACGCGTGAAGGGAGTCGTGGCGTGATCGACATCCAGGGCTGGGACCCGTCCCCGCACGAGACCACCGAGATCCTCCAGCCCGGCCCCGCGTTCGGCCTGGCGGGGCTGCTCGGGGCGCCGTTCGACGGTGACGAGCTGCCGCCGCTCTGGCAGTGGCTGTACTTCCTGGAGCGCCCCCCGCAGTCGGTGCTCGGCCCGGACGGGCACCCGGCCGAGGGCCGGTTCCTGCCGCCGATCCCGAACCGCCGCCGGATGTTCGCGGGCGGCCGGTTCCTGCAGCGCGAGCCGCTGCGCGTCGGCGACACCGTCACCCGCCGGGACGAGCTGGTCACCGCGAAGGTGAAGCAGGGCCGCAGCGGCGAGCTGCTGTTCGTGACCGTCCGGCAGACGTTCCTGCGGGACGGCCAGAAGATCGCGGTCGAGGAGCAGGACCTCATGTACCGCAGCGGCGCGCCGGACTCGGCGCAGCCCGAGCCGTCCTACAAGGAGCCGCTGCTCCAGAAGACGCCCTGGCGCACCACGTTCATCGCCGACCCCGTGCTGCTGTTCCGGTTCAGCGCACTGACCTACAACTCGCACCGCATCCACTACGACGAGGACTACGCGACCAACGTCGAGGGGCATGCGGGACTGGTCGTGCACGGGCCGCTGCTGGCGATCCTGCTGCTGGAGCTGCCGCGCATGGCCGGGCACAAGGTCACCGAGTTCTCGTTCCGCGCCCGGCACCCGGTGTACGCGGGGCAGCCGGTCGCGGTGGCCGGGCACCCGGACGGGGAGCTGGCCGTGATCGCGGCGGCCTACGCGTCCGGGCCGGTGTCAGCGGTGACCGCGACCTTCTCGTAGCGCGCGACCTCTTGTAACGCGGGCCCTTCTCGTAGCGCGGCCTTCAAGCAACGCGGGCCCTTCTCGTAGGGTGTGACCCGGGTGTAAGCGGTCACTTTCAGCGGGAGGGCGCGCGATGGGGCGGTTGCAGCAGACGTTCGGGCTGACCGGCGAGCAGCGGGAGATCATCGCGACCGTCCGGGCGTTCGTGGACAGGGAGGTCCTGCCCGTCGCGACCGAGCTGGAGCACGCCGACGCCTACCCGGAGGAGATCGTCGCCGGGATGCGGGAGCTGGGCCTGTTCGGGCTCATGATCCCTGAAGAGCACGGCGGGCTGGGGGAGTCCCTGCTCACCTACGCGCTGGTCGTGGAGGAGCTGTCGCGCGGCTGGATGAGCGTGTCCGGCATCGTCAACACCCACTTCATCGTCGCCTGGATGGTCGTCCAGCACGGCACGGACGCGCAGCGCGCGCACTACCTGCCGCGGATGGCGGCCGGCGAGGTGCGCGGCGCGTTCTCCATGTCGGAGCCAGAGTGCGGGTCGGACGTCGCGGCGCTGCGCACCCGGGCCGTCCCGGACGGGGACGACTACCTGATCACCGGGCAGAAGATGTGGCTGACCAACGGCGCCACGTCCAACCTGGTCGCGACGCTGGTCAAGACCGATCCGGACGCCGGGCACCGCGGCATGAGCACGTTCCTGGTCGACAAGGAGCCCGGCTTCGGGGAGGTCGCGCCGGGGCTGACCGTCCCCGGCAAGATCGAGAAGATGGGGTACAAGGGCGTCGACACCACCGAGCTTCTGTTCGACGGCTACCGCATCCCCGCCGCGCAGATCCTCGGCGGGACGCCCGGGCGCGGCTTCTACCAGATGATGGACGGCGTGGAGGTCGGTCGCGTCAACGTGGCCGCCCGCGCCTGCGGCGTCGCCCGCCGGGCCTACGAGCTGGCCGTGGAGTACGCCCGCCGCCGCGAGACGTTCGGCAAGCCGATCGCCGAGCACCAGGCCGTGCTGTTCCGGCTCGCCGAGATGGCCACCAAGGTCGAGGCCGCGCACCAGATGACGGTCATGGCCGCGCGCCGCAAGGACGGCGGCGACCGCAACGACCTGGAGGCGGGCATGGCCAAGTACATGGCGGGCGAGTACTGCAAGGAGGTCGTCGAGGACGCCTTCCGCATCCACGGCGGCTACGGCTACTCCAAGGAGTACGAGATCGAGCGGCTGTACCGGGAGGCGCCGATGCTGCTGATCGGCGAGGGCACCGCCGACATCCAGAAGATGATAATCGGTCGCCGGCTGCTCGCCGCGGACTGACCTTCCCGGGTCCGGGCGGTGCACCGGCCGGGCGGTGCACCGCCCGGGCGGGGCGGCCGGGCGGTGCGCCGGCCGGGCGGGGCGGCAGGGTGGTTAGGCTGGGGTTATGCCTGATATGCCGCTTGATCCGGACGAGCGCCGCCGCGACGCCCTGCGCGAGTTCCTGCGCACCCGCCGCGCCCGGCTCACCCCCGGCGACGTCGGCATGCCGGACGGCGGCCGGCGCCGCACGCCGGGCCTGCGCCGCGAGGAGGTCGCCGTGCTCGCCGGGGTCGGCGTGTCCTGGTACACCTGGCTGGAGCAGGGCCGCGACATCAAGGTCTCCGAGGACGTCCTGGACGCGATCGGGCGGGCGCTGCGGCTGGACGGCGCCGAGCGCGAGCACCTGTACCTGCTCGCCGGACTGAACCCGCCGCGCCGCGAGCCCGCCCCGGCGCTCCCGGTCTCCCCGGAGCTGCACCGCCTGCTGGACGCCTGGTCGCCGCGTCCCGCCTACGTCCAGGACCGGCACTGGGGCTTCCAGGCCGTGAACGACGCCGCACGGGTGGTGTTCGGCTACGGCGACACCGACCTGAACTGCCTGGTCAGTTACTTCACGAACGCCCGGTTCCGGACGACGAACACGCTCTGGGCCCGCAACGCGCCCGGCGTCGTCGGCCGCTTCCGCGCCGACATGGCCCGCTACCCGGACGACCCGGAGTTCGCCCGGATCGCGTCCGACCTCGCCGCCGTGTCGCCGGACTTCGCCGAGCTGTGGGACCGGCACGACGTGAGCACGGGCGCGGAGGCGACCAAGGCGATCCGCCATCCCGAGGTCGGCGAGCTGGTCTTCGACGCCACGCTCCTGCCGCTGCCGGACCGGCCGGGGCTGAACCTCGTCCTGCACAACCCGCGTCCCGGGACCGGCACGGCCGAGCGGCTGGAGCGCCTGATGAGCGACGGCCCGCGCCTGGTGGAAGCGGGCTGACCGCGTGAGGGTGGTGGTGCCACACCCAGGATGAGCCGACACTGCCCGTTCTCCTCGTCCGGCGGCAGGCTTGCAGCCATGACGAAGCGATTCGAGAACAAGACGGCCCTGGTCACCGGCGGGACGAGCGGGATGGGCCTCGCGACGGCCCGGCTGCTGCTGGACGAGGGCGCGAACGTGGTGATCACCGGCCGCGACGAGGACCGGCTGGCCGCCGCCGCCAAGGAGCTGGGCACCACCACCAGGGATCTGGACGCCGCCGACCGGCTGCTGACCGTCCGGGCCGACGCCGCGAGCGTGGCCGACCTCGATGCCCTCACCGACCGCGTCCGGGACCGGTTCGGACGCCTCGACGTGGTGTTCGCGAACGCGGGCGTCGGCGTCTTCCAGCCCAGCGCCGAGGTCACCGAGGACGACTTCGACCAGATCGTCGGCGTGAACTTCAAGGGCGTCTACTTCACGATCCAGAAGGCCGTCCCCCTGCTGGCGGACGGCGGCGCGATCGTGATCAACGCGTCCTGGACGCTGCACCGCGGCCTGGCCGTCGCGTCGGTCTACTCGGCGTCCAAGGCGGCCGTGCACAACCTCGCCCGCACGCTCTCCGCCGACCTCGCGCCCCGGCGCATCCGGGTCAACTCGGTCAGCCCCGGCTTCATCGACACCCCGATGTTCCGCGGCGCCGCCCCGAGCGAGGAGGAGGCCGCGGCCTACGCGGGCCAGACGGTGGCCGGGCGGCTCGGAACCTCGGAGGACGTCGCGCGCGCCGTCGCCTTCCTCGCCTCGGACGACGCGTCCTACATCACCGGCCAGGACCTCCTCGTCGACGGCGGCCTGGTCACCTCCATCCCCGCCTGACACTTCCCCTGCCTGCCCCTTCCCCGCCCGATTCCCCGCCCGACACTTCCGCCAAGGAGCATGACGATGAAGGCCATCACCATTCCCGAGTTCGGCGAGGCCGGCGTGCTGCGCCTCGGTGACGTCGCGGCGCCCGAGCCGGGCCCCGGCCAGGTGTCGATCGACGTCGACTTCGCGGGCGCGAACTTCGCGGAGGTCCTCTACCGGCGCGGGGTAGTGGACGTGCCGCTGCCGTTCGTCCCGGGCATCGAGGTGTCCGGACGGATCAGGGCGCTCGGCGCGGGCGTCGAGGGGCTGCGCGTCGGCGAGCCCGTCGCGGCGTTGACGATCGTGGACAGCGGCGGCTACGCCGAGGTGGCCGTGACCTCCGCCGACCTGGTCGCGCCGCTGAACGGCCTGGACCCGATGGTCGCGGCGGCCGTCCCGTCCAACAGCACGACCGCGTTCCTGGTCCTCGACCGGATCGCGCGGATCGCGCCGGGAGAGCGGGTGCTCGTGCACGCCGCCGCCGGAGGCGTGGGCAGCCAGCTCGTGCAGGCCGCGCGGCTGCTCGGCGCGGGCACGGTCGTCGGGACGGTCGGGAGCGAGGCGAAGGTGTGGGCCGTCCGGGAGCTGGGCGTGAAGGACGTCGTCCTGCGCGACGACCTCCCGGGACGCGTCGCCGAGCTGACCGGCGGGACCGGCTTCGACATCGCCGTCGACATGGTCGGCGGCCCGGCCCGGCGGACGAGCCTGGACGCGCTCGCCCCGTTCGGACGGATGATCGCGATGGGCAACGCGTCCGGCGCGGACGACGTGCCGCTGTCGCCGAACGAGCTGTGGTTCACCAACAAGACCGTCTCCGGGTTCAACCTCGCGGCGTTCAGCGCGCTGCATCCGGCCGAGGCGGGCCGCGCGCTGTGCCGGGCCGTGGCCGCCGTCGCGTCCGGCGACCTGCGGGTCTCGGTGGAGGCGATGCCGCTGGAGGAGGCCGCCGACGCGCACCGCCGGATCGAGTCGGGCAAGACGACCGGCAAGCTCGTCCTCGCGGTGCGCGCGTGAATCCCGCGGTGCGCTCGTGAATCCCGTTGACAGCGGTCGCGCGGCTGCCTAGCGTCCTTCTGGAAACAAAGCTTCCTATTAAGGCGGGGGTGGCCGTGCGGCTCCGGGCGACGACCGAGCACGGAGCCGCACCCTCCGCGAAGCCGGCCGGGCTGTTCTCGGGCGAGTACGCCGCCCCCGCGACCGCCTTCACCGCCCTGACCGTCCTCACCGGGATCTCCGGGCTGGCCGTGGTGCCGACGCTGCCGGTCGCGGTCCGCGCGCTCGACGGGCTGTGGCTGTACCCGCTGGTGGCCGGCGCGTTCGTGGGCGCGGCGCTGCTCGGCGGCGTGGCCGGCGGCGCCTGGTCGGACCGGTCCGGTCCGGGTCGTCCGCTCGCCGCCGGGCTCGCCCTCGCGGTCACGACGCTGGTGGTGTCCGGGACGGCGGTGACGGTCTGGCAGCTCGCCGCCGGCCGCTTCCTGGACGGCCTGGCCGCCGGGATGATCGTGGTGTCGACCAACGCCGCGATCGGGCGCACCTTCCCCGACCGCCTGCGGGCCCGCGCGCTCGCCCTGATGTCGGTTTGCTGGATCGTTCCAGCGCTGGCCTGCCCGCCGCTGGCCGGGCTGGTCGCCTCCTGGTGGTCGTGGCGCTGGGTCTTCCTCGGCCTCGCCGCGCTGACCGTCCTCCCCGGGCTGGCGGTGATCGTCCTGCTGCGCAGGCTGCCCCGCCCGGACCGTCCGGACGAGCAGTCGGGAGCCGAAGGGCCCGGACTGGCCGTGGCACTCGCGGTGAGCGTGGGCGCCGGTCTCGGCCAGTACGCCCTGTCCGGACGCGGCGCCGCGCATCTGGCCTGCGGGGCCGCGGCGCTGGTGGTGATCGGCGCGTTCGTGCGCCGCATGCTGCCGCCGGGCACCTGGCGGGCCGCGACCGGCCTGCCCGCCACCGTCCTGCTCACCGGCCTCGCCGCCGGGACGTTCTTCACGCTGGAGACGATGGTCCCGCTGATGCTGAACCTGGACGGGACGGTGCCGCCGGCGCTCGCCGGGCTCGCGTTCACGGGGTCGGCCGTCGCGTGGGGCGCGTCCTCGTGGGCGCAGAGCCGGTGGCTGGCCGAACGCCCGCGCCACCTGCTCGTCGCGTCCGGCGCCGTCCTGCTGGTGGTCGCGAACGGCGCCGCGGCGGTGGCGATGGCGTCCGGGCTGCCCGCGTGGATCCCGGCCGTGTCGCTGACCCTGGCTGCCATCGGCATGGGCGCGACCATGCCGACCCTGACCGTGCTGTCGCTCGCGCACGCGCCGTCCGGGCGGACGGGCTACGCGGGCGCCGCGATGGCGACCAGCCAGAACCTCGGCCAGGTCGGGATCCTGGCGCTCGGCTCCGGGCTGCTCGGCACGACTCCGGCGGACGCCGGGGAGCTGGCGCGGTTCGGGCCCGCGCTCGGCGTGCTGGTCGTGCCGAGCCTCCTGATCGTCATCCTTGCCGGACGCGTTCGGGTCGCGCGGACTTCGTGAGGGCGAGCATCTCGTCCAGGGGCCACTGGTCGTCGGCATGCGCGCCGAGCTTGCTCGCCAGCACCGTGCCGTCCGGGGCGATGAGGAAGTCGCCGGGCAGGCCGAGCCGCCCGCCGGTCGGCCGGGACTTCGGCAGCGGGTCGCGGCGCAGCAGGCCGGTCACCACGGCGCGGACGATCGCCGGCCACACGCGGGGGTCGAGCAGCGCGCGCGGCCGGGACTCCACGCCGAACTCGGCGTAGAGCTTGCGATCCGGATCGGGGATCACGTCGAACGGCAGCTCGGCGACGTGCTCGCGCAGCTCGTCCGCGGGCGCGTGGAACACCGCGACCTCGCGGACGCCCGCCGCCTCGATCTCGGCGTGCCGGACGGCGAACGAGCGCAGGTGCAGGTTGCAGATCGGGCAGCCCGCGAAGCGCCGGAACTGCAGGTGGACGATCCGCTCCGGATCGGGGACGCGGACGGGCGCGCCGGTCACGGACGTCAGCTCGTAGGTGCGCACGGGTGGTTCCCTCCGATAGGCGTACGGCATACACCTACGAGAGTAGGCGTATGCCGTACGCTGTCAAGGCCATGCCGCGTCCCAGGTCGCTGACCCAGCCCCAGCTCGCCGCCGCCGCGCTCGCCGTGATCGACCGCGACGGACTCGCCGCGCTGTCCATGCGCGCGGTCGCCAAGGAGCTCGGCATGAGCACGATGGCGCTCTACCGGTACGTCGACGGGCGCGAGGAGCTCGAAGGGCTCGTCGTCGAGCGGGTGCTGTCGGGCGTGGACACCGCGCCGCCGCCGGACGGCCCGTGGCGCGACCGCGTCGCGGCGCTCGTGGAGCGCATCCGGCTCGCCGTCGCCGCGCATCCCGAGGCCATCCCGCTGACGCCCGCCCACCGGCACCGGTCGCCGGCGCTGCTGCGCTGGTCGGAGACCGTGCTCGGCGTCCTGGCGGACGCCGGGTTCGGCGGCGACGAGCGGATCATCGCCCTGCGCAGCGTCACCGCGTACATCATCGGCGCGATCCAGCTGGAGCACCTCGGGCCGCTGTCAGGGCCGGGCACCGACGTGATCGCCGCGCTGCCCGACTTTCCCTACATGGCCGCCGCCGGGCGCCGCGCCCGCGAGATCTCCTCCCACGAGGAGTTCCGGCGCGGCCTCGACCTGCTGCTCGACGGCATCGCCGCCCAGCAGGCCGGGGGCGACGGAACTCAGACCAGGTAGGACGGCTGCCGCGCCAGCACCTCGGCGGCCTGCGCGACGATCCCGCCGATCAGCCCCGCGCAGTCCGGCAGGTCGTCGATCACCGCGACGACCTGCCCGGACGCCATCACGCCCAGGTCCGGACGGCCGTCCACCATCGCGGCCTTCAGCAGCATCGGCGTGTTCGCGGCCATCAGCACCTGCGGCCACGACAGGTCCTTGCCGTGCTTCATCGCCTTCCCGTCGGCGAGCATCGCCCGCCACGACATCCCGGAGATCTTCTTGAACCGGGCGGCGTTCCGCAGCGCGCGGGCGAGCCCGGAGACGCGTCCCGCCGCCTCCAGGCCGTTCACCAGGTCGCTGCGCAGGACGCGGTGCGGCATGCCGTCCACCTGCCGCGTCACGACGGTCTCGGACGTCCCGAGGTAGACCTTCTTCACCGCGTCCGGGACGGAGCTGTCGGACGTCAGCAGGAAGCGCGTGCCCATCGCGACGCCGGCCGCGCCGTAGGCGAGCGCCGCGGCGAGGCCGCGCCCGTCGAAGAACCCGCCGGCCGCGATGACCGGGATGTCCACCGCGTCCACGACCTGGGGGAGCAGCAGCGTCGTCGCGACCGGGCCGGTGTGCCCGCCGCCCTCGCCGCCCTGGACGAGCACCGCGTCCGCGCCCCACGCGGCGACCTTCTCCGCGTGCCGCCGCGCGCCCACCGACGGGATCACCACGACACCCGCGTCCTTGAGCTTGGCGATCAGCTCCTGCCGGGGCGCGAGCGCGAACGACGCGACCTTCACGCCCTCCTTGATCATGAGGTCGATGCGGTCCCCGGCGTCGCCCGCGTCCGCGCGCAGGTTCACGCCGAACGGCGCGTCCGTGCGGTCCTTCACCTCCCGGACGGCCAGCCGCAGCTGCTCCAGTGTCATCGTCGCCGAGGCGAGCACGCCGAGGCCGCCCGCGCTCGCGACCGCCGAGACCAGCCGCGGCCCGGCGACCCAGCCCATCCCTGTCTGCACGACCGGATGCCGCACGCCCACCAGCCGGGTCAGCGGCGTGGCGAGGACCTGCTCGGCGCTCACGCAGGGACCTCGCGCTCGCGCAGGCCCTTCGGATCCAGCACCTCGCGCATGATCCGCAGCTCCTCGGGCGTCGGGAGGCGCGTCTCGGGCACCTCGTCCGGGACGACCAGCTCGAACCCCGTCGCCTCTACGACGTCCGCGACCCGCACCCCCGGATGGACGGACCGCAGCCGCATCCGGTGGCCGGGCGTCCGGAAGTCGAGCACGCACAGGTTCGTGACCACGCCGCGGATCTCGTGCGCGCCCCGGTCCCAGCCGACGCCGCTCACGAAGTCGACCTTCTCGGTGAACACGCGCGCCGAGTGCTTCGGCACCCAGTAGCTCGTCGGGTTCAGCCGCGTGTTGCCGGGCCCGCCGCGCGACCCGAGCAGCTGCCGGGACGGCTTGGACCAGTCGCCGATCGCGGAGATGTTGGTGTTGCCGTGCCGGTCGATCTGGCTCGGCCCCATCACCACGTGCCGCCGCCCGTTCAGCACGAGCCACAGGTGGTCGCGGAAGGTCAGCCAGCCCTCGATCTCCGTCGCCTGCGCCCCGAGCGGCGCCGGTTCGGCGGACAGCACCGGCCCGCCGTCGGTGGTCAGCAGGTCGGGCTCGAACGTCGCGCGGGCCAGCCGCGAGCCGAGCATCGGGACGAACCCGGCGACGGCCGCCGCCACGATCTCACCGTCCCCGCGGAACAGCTCGGCACAGGCCACCGCGCAGATCTCCGCACGCGTCGCACCACTCATCGGGTCTCCTCCTGGAACGCCCGCACCGCGTCCTGGTAGGCCGCCTCGTCACCGGACAGGAACCGCTCGCGGAACGCCGTCCAGCCGTCCGGGTCGGCGGCGGCCTTGGCGTAGAGCCTCTGGAACGCCTCGTCGCGTCCGTGGTCGGGCTCGCAGGAGGTGAAGTGCGCGCCGTTCGGCGTCTCCACGACGCCCGCGACGTGCGCCCGGCTGATCAGCAGCGATTGCAGCGGCCCCTCCTTGAGCAGGTCGGACGTGTCGACCAGGCGCTCGCACGACACGTACGACCGGGTGGCGGCCTTGACGAACAGGTCGTCCATGTACGGGTCGGGGCCGAGGTACTGCGCGTTGCCGCGAGCGTCGGCGCGGTTCATGTGCACCAGCGCGACGTCCATGGTCAGCGCCGGGACCGCGACCAGCTCCTCGTCCCCGTACGGCGACCGGACGGTCTTCAGCGACGGGTTCACGCGCATCACGTCCGACCCGATCCCGGCGGGCGTCGGCAGGAACGGCAGCCGGTGCGCCGCCGCGTACAAGCCGAACATGAACATGCCCTCGTCGTACTCGGTCAGCTCGATCGCGCCGTTCTGCCGCGCCGCGCGGAAGTGCGGCTCCAGCGGAACCGTGTCGAGCGTGACGAACGCGGTGACCAGGCGGCGGACCTTCCCCGCCGCGCAGAGCAGGCCCACGTCCGGCCCGCCGTACGCCACCACGGTCAGGTCGCGCAGGGACGAGCGGCAGATCGCCCGGACGAGCGCCATCGGCTTGCGCCGCGACCCCCAGCCGCCGATCCCGACCGTCATGCCGTCCGACAGCGACGCGACGATCTCATCGACCGTCATCACCTTGTTCGAGGCCATCACCGCGCCCCCTTCGCCATGAAGTCGTCCCGTGCGCGGTCGCCCGCGCCTACGAGGTTCAGCTCGAACGTGAACCCCTGCTCGAACCGGTAGGACCGCTTCACATCGACCGGGTCGATCCCGTTCAGCGACTCCTTGGCGCGGCGGATCACGTACCGGTTCTTGGCCGCGATGTTCTCCGCGACCTCCATCGCCTTGGCACGCAGTTCGTCGCGCGGCACGACGTCCAGCACCGAGCCGTGCCGGTGCAGCTCGTCGGCCGTGGCGTTGCGGCACGTGTAGACCATCGCGCGCATGAGGTGCTGCGGGACGAGCCGGGCCAGATGCGTCGCCGCGCCGAGCGCGCCCCGGTCCACCTCCGGCAGCCCGAAGTAGGCGTCGTCGGACGCCACCACGATGTCGGCGTTGCCCGCCAGCCCGATCCCGCCGCCCAGGCAGAACCCGTGCACGGCGGCCACGACCGGGACCTCGCAGTCGTAGACCGCGGCGAACGCCGCGAAGCAGCCGCGGTTCGCCCCCACCAGCGCGTCGTGCCCGCCGGTCGACTGCATCTCCTTGATGTCGACGCCCGCGTTGAAGCCCCTGCCCTCGGCGCGCAGGACGACCGCGCCGACCTCGGGGTCGCGCCCGGCGGCGAGCAGCGCATCGGCCAGCTCGAACCAGCCCGCCACGGTCAGCGCGTTCACCGGCGGCGCTTCGACGACGATCTCGGCGACCCCGGACCCGTGGGTCGTGGTGGAGACTCCCATGCGCTACCTTTCCACCAAACATTTGTTAGAACGTAAGGTAGCAGGGCACCGCCGGGAGGACGCAATGCCGCGACAGGGCGCGAACGCGGATCCGCAGGACGCGGACGAGGGCACTGGCGAGGGCACCGGCGAGGGCACTGGCGAGGGCGTGGCAGGGCTGCCGGTGCTGGATCTGCGCGGGCGGACGGCCGTGGTGACCGGCGGCGTGCGCGGCGTCGGCCTCGGCATCACCCGCGCGTTCCTCGCGGCGGGCGCGGACGTCGTCGCCGTCGCCCGGCACGAGCCGGACGAGCTGCCCGAGGTAGGCGGCCGCCGCGCCCGGTTCGCCGCGCTGGACGTCCGCGACCCCGATGCCGCCGAGGCGTTCGCCGACGGCCTGGACCGGGTGGACGTGCTGGTCAACAACGCGGGCGGCACCCCGTTCGGCCTCCTCGCGGACGGCGACGTGCGCCGGCACATCAAGATCATCGAGCTGAACCTGGTGTCGGCGCTCATCATGTCCCGGGCCGTGCACCGCCGGATGGCCGCGCAGGACGAGGGCGGCTCGATCGTCATGGTCGGGAGCGTCAGCGGGGTCCGGCCGTCGCCCGGCACCGCCGCCTACGGCGCGGCCAAGGCGGGCCTCGCCGGCCTCGCGACGAGCCTCGCCGTCGAGTGGGCGCCGAAGGTGCGGGTCAACACCGTCACGCTCGGCATGGTCCGGACCGAGAGCTCGGACCTGCACTACGGCGGCGAGGACGGCGTCGCGGCCGTCGCCCGGACCGTCCCGCTCGGCCGCCTCGCCGAACCCGCCGACGTCGGCGCGGCCTGCGTGTTCCTCGCCTCACCGCTCGCCGCCTACATCAGCGGGTCGTCGCTGCTGCTGCACGGCGGCGGCGAGCGCCCGGCCTTCCTCGACGCCGCCACCGTCAACCGCGACGCCTGAACCGCCCGTCCACCACCCCGACCACCGCGACCGAGGAGCCGCAATGATCTGCAAGGACCGCGTCGTCATCGTCACCGGCGCCGGGCGCGGGCTCGGCCGCGCGCACGCGCTGGAGTTCGCCCGCCAAGGCGCGAAGGTCGTCGTCAACGACCTCGGAGTGGCCCGCGACGGCACCGGCGAGGCCGCGTCCGGCCCCGCGCAGGACGTCGTCGCCGAGATCGCGAAGCTCGGCGGCCAGGCCGTCGCGAGCCCGCACGACATCGCCACCGAGGACGGCGCGAAGGCCCTCGTCGCGCTCGCCGTCGAGACGTTCGGCGGCCTGGACGTCCTGGTCAACAACGCGGGCTTCCTGCGCGACCGGATGCTGGTGAACCTGTCCGAGGACGAGTGGGACGCCGTCATCCGCGTCCACCTCAAGGGGCACTTCCTGCCGCTCAAGCACGCGGGCCTCTACTGGCGGGCGCAGAGCAAGGCGGGCCGCCCGGTGGACGCGCGCGTCATCAACACCTCGTCGGGCGCGGGACTGCTCGGCAGCGTCGGGCAAGGCAACTACTCGGCCGCGAAGGCGGGCATCGTCGGGCTGACGCTCGTCGCGTCCGCCGAACTCGGCCGGTACGGCGTGACCGTCAACGCGATCGCGCCCGCCGCGCGCACCCGCATGACCGAGGAGGTGTTCGCGCAGACCATGGCCAGGCCGGCCGAGGGCGAGTTCGACGCCATGGCCCCCGAGAACGTCTCCCCGCTGGTTGTCTGGCTCGGTTCCGCCGGGTCGCGCGGCGTCACCGGGCGCGTCTTCGAGGCCGAGGGCGGCCGGATCTGCGTGATGGACGCCTTCCGGCACGGCCCGTCCGCCGACATCGGACGCCGCTGGGACCCTGCCGAGGTAGGCGCGGCCGTCACCGGACTGCTCGCCGAGGCGCCCGACCCCGAACCTGTCTACGGCGCGTCGTAACGCCCGGCCGTTCCCCCGGGCGGCGGGCCGGATCCGGCCACGGTCCAGGGGTGTGACCTCGGCGAACCCCCCTTCTTGATCACGCGTCGTATGGGGCACGGAGCCGCTTCCGCCCGGACGCGGCTCCCGGGGCACCGCGACCGAGGGGGACGGCTTCACGTTGATGGCTTCCGACCCGCCGCCGTCCGTTCAGCGGCGGCTCTCCCACGAAGGCACCACGGGCTTCCTCGCGGGCGGCGGCGCGCTGCCGCGGCCCCGCCCGAGGCGGCGGCACGTGCTCGCCGGGGTCCGGCTCGTCCTCGTGGCGGCCGCCGGGCTGGCGCTCGGCGCCGGCGTCTCGTCCGGCGCCCTCGGCCCGGCCGGACGCGCGCTCGGCCGGTTCCTGGACTTCTACGCCGGTGTCGTCTCGCTGGTCGGGCTCTCGCTCGCGGTCATGGTCGGGCTGCTCGCCACCGGACGCGTCGTCCCGTCCCGGCACCGGCTGACCGCGCAGATCGCGCACCGCGTGTTCGCCTTCGTCGCCGTCGTGTCCCTGGGCGTGCACATCGCCACCCAGCTGCTGCGGCACCGGGTCGGGGCGCTCGCGGCGTTCGTCCCGGCCGGGACCGCCGGGCACGCGCTGAGCCTCGCCCTCGGCGTCGTCGCCTGCTACCTGATGGTCGTCGCCGTCGCCGGCGGGATCGTGCGCGGGCGGTTCGCCGAGATCCGCCGGCCGTGGCTGTGGCGGGTGCTGCACCTGACCGCCTACGTGGCCTGGCCCGCCGCCGTCGCGCACGGCCTGACCTGCGGGCGGCCCGCCGCGGTGTGGGTCACCGGGAGCTACCTGCTGTGCCTGGCCGCGGTCGCCGCCGGGATCGCCGTGCGGCCGCTGCTGCGGCCCGCCGAGTCGAGGAGGCCGTCGTGACGACCGACCAGCGGCTCGCCGCGCCGAACATCGCCGTGCGGCAGGTCGGGCCGCCGCGCCTCACCCTCGGCCTGGACGGCGCGACCCGGCTGGACCTGGCCGCGCACCGCGCGCTGCACCCCGCGCCCGAGACGCGCACCGCCGACGCCCTGATCGCGCTCGCCGAGGACGGACGGCTGCACGGGCGCGGCGGCGCCGCCTTCCCGTTCGCCCGCAAGCTCCGCGCGGTCGCCGACGCGGCCGCCCGCCGCCGCAAGCGCACGGTCGTCGTGGTGAACGGCACCGAGGGCGAGCCCGGCAGCCTCAAGGACAAGGTGCTGCTCTGCCGCGCCCCGCACCTCGTCCTGGACGGCGCGGCCCTCGCCGCCACCGCGCTCGGCGCGCTGGAGATCGTCATCGCGGTGACCGACTCGTCCGCCGAGGCGTCGATGGAGCTGGCGCTGCGCGAGCGGGACCTCACCGGGCGGGCGCGGGTCGTCCGGCTGCCGGAGCGGTTCATCACCGGCGAGGGCGGTGCGCTCGTGCGCGGCATCAACGGCAGGCGGCCCGTCCCGCCCGGCAAGAAGGTCCGCGCCGCCACCCGCGGCGTGGACGGCCTGCCGACGCTGCTGTCCAACGCCGAGACCTACGCGCAGCTGGCCGTCCTCGCGGGGCTCGGCGTGCGCGGCTACCGCAAGATCGGCACACCGGACGAGCCGGGCACGGTCCTGCTCACCGTCACCGGATCCGCCCGCTTCCCGGCCGTGGTCGAGACGCCCGCCGGGGCGCCGCTCGGGCACCTGCTGGACCTGTGCGGCGCGCGGGCGAGCGAAGGCGTCCTGGTCGGCGGCTACCACGGCGCCTGGCTGCGCGGCGAGGACGCGATCCGCGCCCGGATCTCGCGGGACGGCCTGGCCAAGGCGGGCGGCACGCTCGGCGCGGGCATCGTGATGCCGCTCGGCCGCGGCACCTGCCCGCTGGGGGAGTCGGCGCGGGTCGCGCGCTACCTCGCCGCCGAGTCGGCGGGGCAGTGCGGCCCGTGCCGCCTCGGCCTCCCGGACCTGGCCACCGCGCTCGCCGACCTCGCCGCCGGGAACGCCCCGGAGGCCGCGGTCGCCGCCGTCCGGCGGGCCGTCCGCATGACGGCCGGGCGCGGCGCCTGCTCGCATCCCGACGGGACGGCCCGGTTCGTCCTGTCCACGCTGGAGGTGTTCGCCGACGACGTGGCCCGGCACATCGCGACCGGCGGCTGCGGGCGGCCCGTGCGCGGCGTCCTGCCCGCCGAGGCCGGCGAGGCGCGGCTGCGCCTGGAGGTGGACTGGAGCCGCTGCGACGGCCACGGCCTCTGCGCCGACCTGCTCCGCGGGACCGTCCGCATGGACGAGTACGGCTACCCGGTCATCCCGGACGAGCCGATCCCGGCGACGATGGAGTCGGCCGCGCGCAAGGCCGTCGCGATGTGCCCCGGGCTCGCGCTCCGGCTCGTCCCGCGCACCCCGCACGACAAGCCGAAGAAGACCGGCGGGCGGGCAGGGCAGCCCGTCCCCGCCACGTAGGCCGCGATCAGGACGGGCGGTAGTAGGCGATGTACCGGCCGACCTGGTCGCAGTAGGCGCGGTACTTGGGCGGCGGGCCCTTGGCGTCCACGACCTTCTTCGACGACGAGCGGTAGGTCGCGGCGAGGTTCAGCGCCGGGTCGCCCGGCACGTTCACCAGGTCCTTGCCCCAGTAGCAGAGGTAGCGGCCCATCGCCGGGATCGAGAGGTCGGGGGTGATGTCCTCGGGGTGCGGCTCGGGGTTGTTCAGCCCGCCCGGCTGCCAGAACGTCAGGACGTGCGGCGTCCAGCGGGCGATGCCGTACTCGTCCTTCGCCGGGTCCGCCAGGTTCGGGTCGAAGTTGCTCTCGACCTTGAGCATCGCCGCGATGAGCGCGGGGCTGAGGCCCTTCAGCTCGCACCACGTCCCGGCCCGGACGATCAGCCTCCGGTACTGCGGCGGGATGCCGCGGTCGGTGCGCAGCCAGCGCCCGCCGGGATCGCCCGGCCCCGAGTCGCGCGAGCCGGAGTGGTGGCCGGGGAGGGCGTCCGGCCCGCCGCTGACGGCCAGGACCGTTCCGGCCCCGCCGGCGGCGAGCAGCGCGGCCGCCCCGCACGCCAGCAGGATCCGGCGGCGTGCCCGGCCGCGGCCCCGGCGGCGGACCGGCCGGGACCCGGGCAGCGGATCGGTATCGATCCTGCTGGTGGTGCGGGATAGCGCCTGCTCGAAGTCGGACGCGGACGGCCAGCGCCGGTCGCGGTCGGCGGCGAGCGCGCGCAGCACCACCGCGTCCACCGCGGGCGGGACGCCGGGACGCAGCGCGCTCGGCGGTGGCGGGTCCTCGCGCGGCGGCTCGCCGGTCAGCAGGTGGTAGCTGAGCGCGCCGAGCCCGTAGACGTCCGAGCGGTGGTCCGGCGCGCCGTCGATCACCGCCTGCTCGGGGGCCATGTAGCCGGGCGACCCGGCGGGCAGCGTCAGGCTGGACAGCCGGTCCCCGGTGCGCGCGATGCCGAGGTCGGAGATCATCACCCGCTCGTCCCCGCCCGCCTCGGACCGCAGCAGCACGTTCGAGGGCTTCAGGTCGCGGTGCACGATGCCCTCGGCGTGCAGGTCGGACAGGCCGCGCGCGACCTCCCGGGCCAGCCGCAGCGCCTCGCCCACGGGCAGCGGCCCGGCCGCCAGCCGGTCCTCGACCGTGCCCCGGTCGGCGTAGGTCATCACGAAGTAGGGCCGGCCGTCCGGCAGCGTGCCGATGTCGAACACCTGGACGAGCCGGTGCGAGTCCACCCGGCGCAGCAGCCGCGCCTCCTGGACGAACCGCTCCCGGACGTCGTCCCGGCGGGACCAGTGCTCGGCGAGGATCTTGATCGCCACCGGCGAGTTCAGCTCCGCGTCGTGGCCGAGCCACACCACGGCGAACGCGCCGGAGCCGAGGAGCCGGTCGATCCGGTACCTGCCGGCCGACGGAGGGGTCTCCATGGACGCCCATGATGCGCGATCGCGGCCCCGCGCGGCAGGGGCTTGGGGATGACAAGGGGGAGACCCCTGCCTTGCCGGTCCGGCCGGAATGCCGCGACCTGCGCGGACGTTGCACATCGGCGGTGGGAAAATGATTCGCCGCCGGGGGCCGCGGGGGTTACGGTGCCCCCGGTCCGTATTCTTGCTGATTGGTTATGAGGACGACGCCTGTGAGTTCGCCGCTCGCCGATTTGCGCGCGCGCCTGCCCGAGCTGATGCCGCGCGACCGGCAGCGGCTCCGCCGCCGGATCGAGGGCACGGTCAAGATGCGGGACGCCGCCCGCCGCGACCGGGTGGCCGCCGAGATCGCCGCCGAGGTGGAGGCCGCCGCGGCGCGGGTGGAGCGGCGCCGCGCCGCCGTCCCGGCGGTCACCTACCCCGCCGAGCTGCCGGTCTCGCAGAAGAAGGACGACATCGCCGCCGCGATCCGGGACCACCAGGTCGTGATCGTCGCGGGTGAGACCGGGTCCGGCAAGACCACCCAGCTGCCCAAGATCTGCCTGGAGCTGGGCCGCGGCGTGCTCGGCTCGATCGGCCACACCCAGCCGCGCCGCCTCGCCGCCCGCACGGTCGCCGACCGCATCGCCGAGGAGCTCGGCACCGAGCTGGGCGAAGCCGTGGGATACAAGATCAGGTTCACCGACCGGTCCAGCGACGACACGCTCGTCAAGCTGATGACCGACGGCATCCTGCTCGCCGAGATCCAGACCGACCGGCTGCTCCGGCAGTACGACACGCTGATCATCGACGAGGCGCACGAGCGCAGCCTCAACATCGACTTCCTGCTCGGCTACGTCCGGGAGATCCTGCCGAAGCGGCCGGACCTCAAGGTGATCATCACCTCGGCGACGATCGACCCCGAGCGGTTCTCCCGGCACTTCGGCGACGCCCCGATCGTGGAGGTGTCCGGGCGCACCTACCCGGTCGAGGTGCGGTACCGGCCGGTCACCGACCCCGAGGACCCGTCCGCCGACCCCGACCGCGACCAGATCCAGGCGATCGTGGACGCGGTGGACGAGCTGGAGCGCGAGGCCCCCGGCGACGTGCTGGTGTTCCTGTCCGGCGAGCGGGAGATCCGCGACACCGCCGACGCGCTGACCAAGCACCTGGCGGGCAAGCGCGGCCATCACGAGGTGCTGCCGCTGTACGCGCGGCTGTCGTCGGCCGAGCAGCACCGGGTGTTCCAGGCGCATCGCGGGCGGCGGATCGTCCTCGCGACGAACGTGGCCGAGACGTCCCTGACCGTCCCCGGCATCAAGTACGTCGTCGACCCCGGCACCGCGCGCATCTCCCGCTACAGCCACCGGCTGAAGGTGCAGCGGCTGCCGATCGAGCCGGTGTCGCAGGCGTCGGCGAACCAGCGCAAGGGCCGCTGCGGACGAGTATCCGAGGGCATCTGCATCCGGCTCTACTCGGAGGAGGATTTCGAGTCCCGTCCCGAGTTCACCGACCCGGAGATCCTGCGCACCAACCTCGCCTCGGTCATCCTGCAGATGACCGCGCTCGGCCTCGGCGACATCGCCGCCTTCCCGTTCGTCGAGCCGCCGGACCGCCGCAACGTCCGCGCCGGTGTCGACCTGCTGCACGAACTGGGCGCGATCGACCCGGACGAGAAGGACCCGAAGAAGCGCCTCACCCCGCTCGGCCGCCGCCTCGCCCAGCTTCCCGTGGACCCGCGCCTCGGCCGCATGGTCCTGGAGGCGGACAAGAACGGCTGCGTCCGCGAGGTGCTGATCATCGCGGCCGCGCTGTCGATCCAGGACCCGCGCGAGCGCCCGGCCGAGCACCAGCAGGCCGCCGACGAGAAGCACCGCCGCTTCGCCGACCCCACCTCGGACTTCCTGGCCTACCTGAACCTCTGGAACTACCTGCGCGAGCAGCAGAGGGAGCTGTCCGGCAGCGCGTTCCGCCGCACGTGCAAGAACGAGTTCCTGCATTTCCTGCGCATCCGCGAGTGGCAGGACCTGCACAGCCAGCTCAAGCAGGTCGCCAAGACGCTCGGTGTCACGCTCAACACCGTGGACGCCGCGCCCGACCGCGTCCACCTCTCGCTCCTGGCCGGCCTGCTCTCCCACATCGGCCTCCAGGACACCGATAAGAAGGATGAGGGCGGGCCGCGCCGGCGCGTCCAGCAGGAGTACCTCGGCGCGCGGAACGCCAAGTTCGCGATCTTCCCCGGATCGTCGCTGTTCAAGAAGCCGCCGCGCTGGGTCATGTCGGCCGAGCTGGTCGAGACGTCCAGGCTCTGGGCGCGCGTCAACGCCAAGATCGAGCCGGAGTGGATCGAGCCGCTCGCCGGGCACCTGGTCAAACGCAGCTACAGCGAGCCGCACTGGTCCAAGAAGCAGGCGGCCGTGATGGCGTACGAGAAGGTCACCCTGTACGGGGTGCCGATCGTCGCGCAGCGGAACGTCAACTACGGGAGCATCGACCCGGAGCTGTCCCGCGAGCTGTTCATCCGGCACGCGCTGGTCGAGGGCGACTGGGAGACCCACCACAAGTTCTTCCACGAGAACCGCGCGCTGCTGGACGAGGTGGAGGAGCTGGAGCACCGCGCCCGGCGCCGCGACATCCTGGTGGACGACGAGACGCTGTTCGACTTCTACGACGAGCGCGTCCCCGAGGACGTCGTCTCCGGACGGCACTTCGACACCTGGTGGAAGAAGGCCCGCCACAAGGAGCCCGACCTTCTCAACTTCGAGAAGTCGATGCTCATCAACCAGACCGCGGGCGCGGTCACCGAGGCCGACTACCCCGACCACTGGCAGCAGGGGCCGCTGCGGCTCAGGCTGACCTACCAGTTCGAGCCGGGCGCCGACGCCGACGGCGTGACCGTCCACGTGCCGGTGCAGATCCTCAACCAGGTCAAGCCGGACGGCTTCGACTGGCAGGTGCCGGGGCTGCGGACCGAGCTGGTGACCGAGCTGATCCGGTCGCTGCCCAAGCAGCTGCGGGTCAACTTCGTCCCGGCCCCCGACTACGCGCGCCGCGTCCTGGAGCGTGTCTCGCCGCGCACCGAGCCGCTGCTGGACGCGCTGGAGCGCGAGCTGACGCAGCTGACGTCCGTCCCGATCGCCCGCGAGGCGTGGGACCTGACGCGCCCGCCCGCGCACCTGCGCATGACGTTCCGCGTCGTGGACGAGCGCAGGCGCACGCTCGGCGAGTCCACCGACCTGGAGGCGCTGAAGCGGGAGCTGGCCCCGAAGGTGCGCGGGACGCTGTCCAAGGCCGCGTCCCGCGAGGGCATCGAGAAGGACGGCCTGACCACCTGGACGCTCGGCGAGCTGCCCCGCACCTACGAGCGCAGGCAGGCCGGGTACGAGGTCAAGGCGTTCCCCGCGCTCACCGACGAGGGCGGCAGCACGGCCGTCCGGCTGTACGAGACCGAGGCCGGGCAGCGCCGCGCGATGTGGAACGGCACGCGGCGGCTGATCCTGCTGAACGTCCAGTCCCCGGCGAAGCAGATCCAGGCGAAGCTCGGCAACCAGGCCAAGCTGGCGCTCAGCCACAACCCGCACGGCTCGGTCGCCGCGCTGTTCGAGGACTGCGTCGCCGCCGCCGTCGACAAGCTCATGGCCGACGCCGGCGGCCCGGCCTGGGACGAGGCGGCCTACCAGCGGCTCTACGACCACGTCCGCGCCGAGCTGTACGACACGACCGCCGCGGTCGTGAACCAGGTCGGGCTCATCCTCGCCGCCTCGCACCAGCTCGACCGGAGCCTGCGCGGCAGCACCAGCCTCACGCTCGTGCACGCCCTCACCGAGATCCGCGACCACCTCGCGGCGCTGGTCGGGCCGGGCTTCGTGACGGCGACGGGCGCGCAGCGCCTGCCCGACCTGCTCCGCTACGTCAAGGCCATGCAGGTGCGGGTGGACAAGCTGCCCGAGAACCCCGGCCGGGACCGGATGCTCGGCCACCAGGTCCAGGTGCTCGCGCAGGAGTACGGCGACCTGCTGCGCCGCCTGCCGCCGGACCGCCGCGAGGACGACGCGGTCAAGCAGATCCGCTGGATGCTGGAGGAGTACCGGGTCAGCCTGTTCGCGCAGCAGCTCGGCACGCGCTTCCCGGTGTCCGACAAGCGCATCCGCAAGGCCATGGCCCAGATCCAGCCGTGACGCGCGAAGGAGAGCGGCGGCGGCCCGGGGGCCACCGCCGCTCTTCCGGTGTGTCCGGTCAGGAGGTGATGTCGCGGCGGCGGAAGGCCCACAGGCCCGCGCCGATGAGCACCGCCGCGAGCGCCGTCGTCCAGACCAGGGGAGTGGCCGACCAGGCCGTCCCCGGCAGCTTCGGGGTGTGCGCGAAGGGCGAGACGTCCATGACCCAGTGCGGCAGCTTCAGCAGCGGCCCCATCTCGCCGATCAGCAGGAACGCCACCAGCACCGCCCATCCGGCCGCGGTGAAGCGGGGCACCAGGCCGTAGCCGAGCACCATGATTCCGATCACCACCCAGGCGGCCGGGATCTGCACTAGGGACGCTCCGACGAGGCGTCCGAACTGCGCGCTGTCGCCGCTCTGCCCCGCGTAGACCGCACCCGCGACCATGCCGGCGAGCAGCAGCAGGCCCACGGAGCCGAGCAGCGCGATCAGGACCGGACCGGCCGCCCAGCGCCACCGGCTCACCGCCGTCGCGAGCACCGGCTCGGTGCGCTGCCCGGTCTCCTCGGCGCGCAGCAGCCCGACGGCCTGCACGCCGAACGCCGCCGCGAAGATCGACGCGAACACCATCTCGGTGGCGAGGAAGGCGTCGGTGATGCCCTTCTCGCCGCCGAGCTTGATGATGAGGTCGTGCGCCTGCTTGCTGTCGGCCATGCTTCCCACGTTGGACGCGATGCCGCCGAGCGCCGCGCCGAGGATCGCGAACGCGACCGCCCAGCCGAGCAGCGACCCGCGCTGGAGCCGCCACCACAGCGCTATCGCGCCGGTCAGCCGCGCGGACGCGGTGGCCGGGCCCTCCCGGTCGGGCAGGATTCCCGCGCCGAGGTCGCGCCGCGACACCAGCGCGTACGCCACGACCGTCATGACCGCCGCGAACACGACCATCACCAGCAGCACCCACCAGCGGTTCCCCGCGTACGGGCGAAACTGCTGGCCCCAGCCGATCGGGGACAGCCAGGACAGCCAGCGCGGGCCGTCCTCGCCGGAGGTGTCGCCGAACGCCCGCACGAGGAAGAACGCGCCCAGGACGGCGAACGAGTAGCCCGTCGCGGTGCGCGCGTGCGAGGTGAGCTGCGCGACGACGGCCGTGATCGCGCCGCACGCCAGCCCGACCCCGCCCCATGCCAGCCCGGCGGCGGCGGACCCGGCGGCGGGCAGGCCCGCGGTGGTCAGCGCGAGCGCGCAGAGCACCGCGATCAGCACGTTCGTCGTCAGCATCACCGACAGCGCCGAGGTCAGCGGCGCGCGGCGGCCGACCGCGGTCGCCCCGACCAGCTCCAGCCGCCCGCTCTCCTCGTCGGCGCGGGTGTGCCGGACGACCAGCACGATCGACAGCGCTGCGGCCGCGACCGCGCCGAACACGTTCAGCTTCAGCATCGACACCGCGCCGAGCGAGGTCGGGTCGTAGACCCGCCCGTACAGCGCGACCAGCGCCGGAGTGCCGTTGGTGCTGGACGCGAGCCTCATCCGCGACGCGGTGTCGGGGTAGAGGCCCTTGGTGGACGAGACGGTCGACGCCGCCATGATCACGATCAGGTACACCCAGACCGGGAGCATGATCCGGTCGCGGCGCAGCGCGAGCCGGGTCAGCGGGCCGGTGCCGGCGAGCGCGGTCACCGCGACCCCGCCTTGGCGTCGCTTGCCTTCCCGGCCCCGGCGCCTCCGGAACCCGAGCCGGATCCGTTGGCGCGCAGGTCGTCCTGGTAGTGGCGGAGGAACAGCTCCTCCAGCGTCGGCGGCTGGCTGGTCAGCCCGCGCACGCCGATCTCGGTGAGCCGGCGCAGCACGCCGTCGAGTTGGGCGGTCTCGACCTCGCACTTGAACGTGTGGTCCTGCACCTCGGGGTCGTGGACGCCGGGGAGGTCGGCCAGGCCGTCCGGGGGACCGGCCAGCTCGGCGCGGATCGAGGTGCGGGTCAGGTGCCGCAGCTCGGCGAGCGTGCCGGTCTCGACCGTCCGGCCCTTGCGGATGATGGTGACCCGGTCGCAGAGCGCCTCGACCTCGCTGAGGATGTGGCTCGACAGCAGGACGGTGCGCCCGGAGCCGCGCTCCTCGCGCACGCACTCCTGGAAGACCTCCTCCATCAGCGGGTCGAGGCCGGAGGTCGGCTCGTCCAGGATCAGCAGTTCGGCGTCGGACGCGAGCGCCGCGACGAGCGCCACCTTCTGCCGGTTGCCCTTGGAGTAGGCGCGGCCCTTCTTCTTCGGGTCGAGCTCGAACCGCTTGACCAGCTCGTCCCGGCGCGCGGTGTCGAGACCGCCGCGCAGCCTGCCGAGCAGGTCGATCACCTCCCCTCCGGACAGGTTCGGCCACAGCGTCACATCGCCCGGGACGTAGGCGAGGCGGCGGTGCAGCGCCGTGGCGTCGTGCCAGGGGTCGCCGCCGAGCAGCCGTGCCTCGCCGGAGTCGGCGCGCAGCAGGCCGAGCAGGACCCGGATGGTGGTGGACTTGCCCGCGCCGTTCGGGCCGAGGAAGCCGTGGACCTCGCCGGGCCGGACGGTCAGGTCGAGCCCGTCCAGGGCGCGCGTCCGGCCGAAGGTCTTCACCAGGCCGGAGACGGAGATGACCTCGTTCATGATTCAGAACCTACACGAGATTCACGATTTCGTGAAGATAATGAATAGGCTAAACTCAGGGGCGAGGTGGTTCCGTTTGGGGGGAGTTGAGGGCGCGTGACCGAGCAGGACATGCCGGACGAGGCGCACGGCGGGCGCGACCAGGACGCCGTGCTCCGCTTCGTGGAGCGGTTCGCCTCCACCCTCGCCGACGCGGGCTGGCCGAGGATGGCCGCGCGCGTGTTCGTCGTCCTGCTGGCCACCGACTCCGGCGCGCTCACCGCCGCCGAGCTGAGCGAGGAGCTGCAGGTCAGCCCCGCGGCGGTGTCGGGCGCGGTGCGCTACCTCACCCATCTCGACCTGATCTCCCGCGAGCGCGAGATCGGCACCCGGCGCGACCTGTACCGGGTCGACAACGAGGCGTGGCAGGCCGCCCTCACCAAGCGCGACCAGGCGCTCGGCCGCTGGGCGGCGGGCCTGCTGGAGGGCTCGGAACTGCTCGGCCCCGGCACGCCCGCCGGGCGGCGGCTCACCGAGTCGGCCGAGTTCTTCGACTTCCTCCGCCGCGAGGTCGAGCTGATCATGGACCGCTGGCTCGCGCTCCGCGACGCCCGCCGCGACGGTGAACCGCTTCCGTCGCGGGATGGGCTCGGCCAGGGCACCCGCTGATCCGGACCCGCGGCCGATGCTCACCTGGTGAGCGTTCATGCTCATCAGATGCGCACAACGCCGCGTGTTGCTGACGTGCGGTCACCGGGCCGTCGCGACTGGTCACCGCGCGGGCGTGGTGGTTCCCACACGTCCCGCCAGTCCCTGCGGACACCCGCCGAAATGCGTAAGGTTCATCCCATGCCTAACAGCGACGAGCGCGACAACTCGGATGTTCCGGAGCAGGGAACGTCCGGCGAGGCCGTGGCCCGGACCGCCGAGGGCGGCGAGGTCGCGAGGCTGGGGGACCCGGTCACCGTCTGGCCGTGCGCCAACTGCGGACGGCCCGTACCGCAGCCGGTCGGCGCCGTCCGCGCCGTCCGGTACTGCCAGGACGACGACGGGGCCTGCGTCCGGGAGGCGCGCGAGCGCCGCGAGCGCGGCCGGGACGCCCCCGGCCTGACCGGCCAGGTCGCCGCGACCTGGGAGATGGTGGAGCGGCTGGAGCGCTCGGCCGACGCGCTCGCCGAGTCGCTGGCCGCCGAGCTGAGCGTCGCCGGGGTGGAGCGCCGCGTCGCCGAGGTGCGCGCCGAGGCCGCGCGCGAGCTGTCGGTCGCGCAGAGCGAGCGGGACGCCTCGCAGCGGCGCGCCGACGAGGCCCGCGGCGAGGCCGACAGCGCCCGCAAGCGCGCCGACGCCGCCGAGAAGGACGCCGCCCGCGCCCGCGACGAGGCCAAGAAGGCCACCGCCAAGCGCGACGCCGCCCAGAAGGCCTGGGAGGAGGCGCACGAGATCGCGCAGCAGGCGGTGACCGCCAAGCTCGCCGCCGAGAGCGAGCGGGACCGCATCGCCGCCCGCGAGACCGAGCTGCTCGCCGCGCTGGAGAACACCCGCGCCGACCTGGTCGCCCAGCACGCCAAGGTGGCCGAGACCGAGGGCGCGGTCGAGAAGCAGCGCGTCGAGGCCGCCGTCGCCAAGCAGGGCGCCGAGGACCTGCGCAACTCCATGCGCGACACCGAGGCGCAGCGCCAGCGCGCCATGCAGGCCGCGAGCAAGGCCGAGGCCGAGCGGGCCGCCGCGCAGCGCGCGCAGTCGGAGGCCGAGGCCGAGGCGGTGCGCGCCAAGGCCCTCGCCGAGGACGCGGTCAAGGAGCGCGACGCGGCCCGCGACCAGGCGAACCAGGCGATCGCCGAGCGGGACGACCTGCTCACCAAGCTGACCGAGCACGCGCTGCAGATCCGGCAGCTGTCCCAGTCGGTCGCCGAGCAGCAGGCCGCGCTCGCCGCGCTCGCCGAGGAGCGCGACGCCGCCCGCGCCGAGGCCGACCGGGCGCGCCGGCAGATAGACCAGTTCACGCACAACACGCTGTCGTCGAACCTGCCCGCGGGCCGGATGCCCGGGTCCGGCGCCACCGGCACGTCGCAGGAGGTGCCGAGCCTCTCGGACGGCGCCCCGCTCGCGCCCGCGCCGAGCAACGGCGCGCCGATGTCGCCGTCCGCTACCGGCCAGGGCGTCTCCTACCCCACGGCCGACCCGGCGACCGGCTACCCGCCCGCCGACTCCTCCGGTCTCGGCTACTCCGCCGAGGTGAAGAACGCCTACCCGTACGCCGACCCGAGCGCCGGATATCCGCCCGCGGACCCGAGCGGTGCGCACCCGGCGGTGGACGGCGCCTCGATGCCGATGGCGGCTCCGGTTCCGGGACCGGTCGGCATCCCGTCCTCGATCACTGGCGGCACGCCGTACGTCGGCGGTCCGGCTACGCAGGGCGGGCAGCCCGGCCAGCACCCGGCCTCGGCGGGCGTCAACGGCAACGGCCTGAACGGCCACCGGCACGGTCCGGACGACCGCGAGGACCCGCTCTTCCACAAGCCGTAACCCGCCCCAGCAGGCAGGACGTCCCAGGATCCGGGACGGTCAGGCGGCGCGGCGCGGTCAGCAGGCCGGGTCGCCCGCCGCACGGCGGGAAGGGTGCCGGGTGCGTCGCACCCGGCACCTCGCGTTCCCGGCACCAGGGGCGTTCCCGTCACAGGTAGCGGACGACCAGGAAGAGCACGAGCACCGAGCAGATCAGGATCCAGAAGGCGTGGCCGCGCTCCCGGTTGGCCGTGGTGCGCAGGTTGTTCACCCGCCGCCTGCCCTGCCTGACGTCGAACATCGCCCTGCGGGCGCGCTCCCAGGTCATCCCCATGTAGATGGCGAGGGCCGCCACGGCGAGGATGAGGACACCGTTTCCGGTCATCTGGCCCGACCTCCGTTGGCCGCAGATGCTCAGAATTCAATGCGATTGTCCCTGCCCTGAACCGTGCCGCGCGACACATTTTCGAAACCGATCCGGAGGGCGGACGTCACGACCGACTCCGGATCATGGGTTCCGCGCGGGGTGAACCCTCACCCTCCGAAGCGGGCGGGGTCGACCTCGACCCAGATCTGCTCGGCGCGGCCGACCAGCGTGCCGTCCGCGCCGTAGACCGCGCTGCCCGCGAACATCTTGCGGCCCTGCCTGGCGCGCGCGACACCCACGGCCACGCACGGCTCGCCTGCCTCGGGCAGCCGGTGCACCTGCGCGGTCATGGTGCCGAGCACCGCCGGGCGGCTGCCCGCGGGGTCGAACGCCCAGCCGCCGGGGCAGTCGAGCGCGGCCCAGACCAGCGCGGGCGTCGGGTCGTTCCAGGGCGTCCAGGTACAGGCGACCGTGCCGTCCAGGCCGTCCACCGGGCCGGGGGCGAGGCGCATGCCGTCTCCGTGCGCGCGCTCGGGTCCGCACACGAAGCAGCGCGGGAACGGGTGGTCGCCGCCCGCGTTGAACTTCTCCGCGGCGCGCGTGGCGGCCTCTGGGGCGACGGCCGGGACGGGCTCGACGGAGAACGCGTCGGAGCGGGCCTCGGCGACCAGGTTCTCGCCGTCCCAGAGCTTCAGGTGGCCGCGGGCTCCGTCCTCGTCGGTGACGCGCAGCTCGGTCTCCAGCGGGGGAGGGAGGCGGAGCGCGACCCGGGTGACCTCGGCCGCCACCTCGGACGCCAGGAGCCCGGCGACGTAGCCGCCGTTGCCGGAGTTGTCCGGACCGTGGAACCGTGCCTCCACCAGCATGTGCGACCCCCAGAACCCGCCGTGCCTGAACCACCTTGGAACGGTCGAATCCTAGCGGGGGACGTCAGGTAGGGACGATCCGGTCAGAGTGCAGGTAGGGGCGATCCGCTCAGATCGCGCGGGACGGCAGTGCGCGCCCCGGACGCTCAGATCGCGCGGGACGGCTGCGGGCGTCCCGGACGGGTCGAGAAGAACACCGACAGCGACCCGTTCAGCCGGGCGCGCACGGTCTCCTCGTCGACCGGGCCGTCCGCGGGGACGGGGCACAGCTCCAGCGCCCGCTCGATGAGCAGGTCGATCTTCCGATCGGCGACGAGCACCGAGCAGGTGTCGCAGGCGAACCACGGGTACAGCATGTTCAGCACCGCCACGGCGGTGTCGTCGTCGGACAGGTGGGTGGTGTCGAGCTCGACCTCGAACATGTCGGTCGCCTCGGGGTCGAGCGTCGGGTAGTAGAGCCAGCTCGGGTCCGGCGCCGCGCAGAAGTCGCAGGCCGGGTCGAGCGCGGCGGGCTCGCCGACGGCCAGCTCCAGCGCGTGGTCCCACGGCTCCACGCGCCGGTTGTGCCGGTAGCCTACGGTGTCGAGCGCGCCCTCGCGGTTGTGCGTCACGTCGTGCACCTCACCGCCGCACCGGGCGCACATGAAGCCGATGTCCTCCATGCCCTTTCCCCCTGATCGCCGGGGCATCGGATCTCACAGTATCCGGAAGGGCGGCGCCCGCGTACCAGGCCCGCAGGATTCGATCTTGCCCGGTTCCGGGCCCGCCATGCGTCGCCGCACGTCCCGTCCGATACCGTGGGCCTCCTGCGCCGCGCCCACCCCAGGCGCCCCTTCCCCGCGCGCGCCGCCCCGCACCCCGGCGATCCCGGCGGACCCTGCCTTTACCCGCGCTTCACGTTCCCTGGTGATCCCGGTGGCGTCAGCGCGCGGCACCGAGTCCAGAACCGGAGGTCACCCGTGTCCCTCGCCCCGGCACCGGCCGGCGTCGTGCTCAACGCCGACAAGATCGACCTCGTCCGCGACGGCCGGACGCTGCTCGACCGGGTCACCATGACCGTCCTCACCGGCGAGCACTGGGCGCTGATCGGCCCGAACGGCGCCGGCAAGAGCACCCTGCTCGGCATCCTCGGCGCCTACACGCACCCGACGCGCGGCGGCGCCGAGATCCTCGGCCACCGGCTCGGCCGGGTGAACGTGCACGACCTGCGGCGGCTGATCGGCCAGGTCAACCCGAGGCACCCGCTGGAGTCGGCGCGGACCGTCCGGGAGATCGTCCTCACCGGCGCCACCGGCACCATCGAGCTCGTCCCGCGCTGGACGCCCTCGGACGCCGAACTGTCCCGCGCGGACGAGCTGATCGCGCTGATGGGCCTCACGGCCCGCACCGAGGCCCGCTGGCCGAACCTCTCGCAGGGCGAGCGGGGCCGCGCGCTGATCGCCCGCGCGCTCATGCCGGACCCGCCGCTGCTCCTGCTGGACGAGCCCGCCACCGGCCTCGACCTCGCCGCCCGCGAGCGCCTGCTCGCGGCCATCGACGAGCTGCGCGCGAACCGTCCGGACCTGACGACCGTCCTGGTCACGCACCACCTGGAGGAGCTGCCGACCTCCACCAGCCACGCGATGCTGCTGCGCGAGGGCGCGGTGCTGGCGTCCGGCCCGGCGGACGAGGTGCTCACGACCGAGCTGGTCAGCGCCTGCTTCGACCACCCGGTCTCGATCACCCGCACCAACGGCCGCTGGACCGCCACCGCCGGCCACTGAGGCCACCGCCTCAGTCGCCCGGACGGTCCGGCTCGGCCTGGTCTGTCAGGTGTCGGCTCGGACGCGGTGGTCGGCGAGGTGGGCGAGGACGGCCTGGTTCGCCTCCCAGCCGTCCGGGAACTTGACCGGGACGCCGAGCCGCACCGGCTCCGCCGACGGGTGCGCGTCCAGCAGCTCGGGGATGCCCGCGCGCGCGACTACCAGGCACGCGTGCCGGTGCCGGGACGCCAGCACGCACAGCCGCCCCGACTCCAGGTGGAACGCGGTCGCGTCGCGCCGTCCGGACAGCGGGTGCAGGACCACCGTCACGTCGTACTCGCGTCCCTGGAGCCGGTTGGCCGTGTCGACGGTGATCTCGGCGGCGTGCGGGCCGAGCGCGGCGCGGATCGCGGCGACCTGGTCGCGGTGCGCCGCGCCGACCGCGATCCGGTCCGCGCCAACCGGGTTCTCGCCGCGCTCGGAATGCGCCACCGGACCGCGTTGCAGCATCCGCACGGCCAGCGCCGCCGTCGCCTGCACCGCTTCGGCGTCGGTGCGCAGCGTGTGCCGCGCGGGCAGCTCGTACAGCCCCCAGCCGGTCGCCGCGGCCTCCTCGACGGCCCGGTCGTAGGACGTGCCCATCCCGCCGGTGCTCAGTTCGAGCCGCCGGTCTTGCGGCCCGGTGCCCGACCGGAACCCCGTGAACGGGTAGAACGCCCGCGACACCACCGGAGCCGCCGACGCGGGCAGCCGCCACGACACCGGGAGCCGGTGCACCGGCAGCTCCGGATTGTGCGCGAGCAGCACCGACACCGCACTGCGCATCGGATCCCACGACAGGCCCGCCCAGCGCTCGACCTCGACCGTGGAGAACGGGTCGAGCTGGCCGGGGTCGCCCACGAACAGCGCGCGCTCGAACCGTCCGGCGATGCGCAGCAGCATGTCCGAGCGCATCTGGTACGCCTCGTCGACGATCGCCCACGGCCACGACCCGTCGGTCAGCGTCGCCCACTTCGCGGCCGTCGCGATCACGACCGTCCGGTCGGCGATGTCGTCGGCCTTCTGCGCGACGCGCACCGATGCGTGCGCCGTCACCCGCTCGGACGCCGCGTAGCCCGCCGCCGACAGCCGCCCGATCGCCAGGTCCGGATGGTCGCCCGCGATCCGGTCGATCAGGTCGTCCACCTGCTCGTTGGTCTGCGCCACGATCATCAGCCGCTCGCCCGCCGCGGCGAGGTGCGCCGCGGCCCGCACGACCAGCGTCGACTTGCCCGCGCCGGGCGGCGAGTCGACCACGACGCCGCGATGGTCCCTCGCCAGGTCGGCGAGAACGGCCTCGACCACCCGGTCCGCCTCCGCGCCGGGATTGCCGACCGCCGCGCCGGATTCGCTGATGGCCGTCACGACCACACCTCCGTCGCGTCCTCGTCGGCCGGTTCGTACTCGGCGGGCGGGCCGCCGTGCGTCCACGGCGTGTCGTCGCGCTCGGGGAACTTCGCCGCGCCCCACGAGTCGGACGTGCGGGAGGTGAACACGACCTCCAGGCCCGGCTCCGGGACGACGCCCGCCTCGGGTGTGAGCTTGCGTCCCATGCCGCCGGTCAGCTCCAGCAGGACGTCCCCGCCGTCGATCTCCACGATCCGGCCCTTGAGCCCGGGACGGGCCGCGTTCACGACCGTCGCGCCCTCGTCCAGGCGGACCGGGTCCTCGGTGCGGATCCACAGGTGCGGGCGGAGCTTCGGGCGCTTGCCCGACTCGTCCAGCCGGGTCGGGTCGGCCGCGGTGACCACACCGCCGAACGCCTGGCCCGCGAGCCGCTGCTCGGCCATCACGAGCGGGTCGTCGAACGCGCGCTGGGCCTCGTACGACTCCTGCGACCGCTCCAGGTCGTGCAGGCGGCGCGCGGCGCGGACGGCGTCGTCCAGCTTCGCCTGCGGCGGGTTCTCGGCGAACTCGCGGTGGAAGTAGGTGAACGAGTCGCGGTCCCGCTCCCAGCGCCTCGGCACGCTCGCGCCCTCGGGCAGCGCGCGCAGCAGGTCCAGCGCGCGCCAGGCGAGGTCCCAGGTCGGCCGCAGCTGGGACGCGACCGCCGCGCGGACCCGCTCCTCGGCGCGCGGCGCGCCGCCGCTCTCGTCGTACGCCGCGATCGCCGGGGCGAGCACCTCGTTGTCGAACGTCGGATCGGTCGTCGGACCCGCGGGCGGGCAGGCCACCGGATCCTCGGCGCGCGCGGCGGCGGACGGGCCGTCCATGCCGTCCGGCGGATCGATCCAGCCCATCAGCGCGCCGAGGTTGCCGTCCTCCAGGGAGCTCTGGCCGGTCGCCCAGTGCAGCCGCAGCGTCTCGGTCAGCGTGAGCAGCAGCGACGACCCCGGACGGTCGTTCCGGTCGGCGTACCAGGTCAGCCAGCGCCCCAGCATCGGGACGGCCGGGTCGACCGCCCACGGCCCCTCGGTGCTGCGGAACCGGGTGGACCGCCCGAGCAGCCGCAGGAATCCCACGCCGCCGCGGTTCGGAACCACGATCTGCGGCGCCCGCTCGTACCGGAACCGCTCCTCGCCGTCCTTCGACGGCTCCAGCGTCTCGGTCGCGCCGCGCTCGGCCTCGACGTGCGCGAGCACGGCCTTCGCCAGCTCCGCCGCGTAGGCGAACCGCAGGTCGCGGTTGCGCGGCTGCGGGACGACCAGCAGCTCCGGCGCGTCCCGGTCGGTGCCGAGCATCGTCGCCAGCGGCGCCGCGGCCTCGCCAGCCAGCTTCAGCGGGATCATCACCAGCGGCTTCTCGCTCAGATGGCAGTGCCGGACGGTCGCGACCGGCTGCGCCCGCCCGGTCGCGAGCGCTTCGAGCTGGGCGAGCGCGGTGAGCGTGCTCACGCCGTGCGCTCCAGGACGTCCGTGGCGCCTCGCGGTGCCTGCGCGCCGACGAGCGGCTGCTCCGCCGAGCGCTCGCCTCCGCTGCCGAGCGCCTCGCGGCGGAGGCGCGCGGCGATGCGCAGCTGCTCGGCCGTCTCGGCCATGTCCTCGGATGGTTCCCGGACGCCGCGCGCCAGTTCGAGCGCGGTCACGACGCTGTCCACGCCGCCGAGCTCGTCCCGGACGTTCCGCCCCAACGTCCCCGTCGCCCCGCAGGCGCGCGCCTCGTCCCGGCAGAACAGCGCCATCTCGCAGCTCGCCATGCACTCCGGCGCGTACCGGGCCTCCACCGCGCGGACCGCCTCGGGCAGGCCCTCGTCCAGCGCGAACGTCAGCCCCTCGGGGAGCCGGCGGGCGATGTCCTCGGCGCGGGTGAGCCGCGCGAGCTGCCTCTTCACCACCGCGAGCTGCGGCCGGACGTCCAGGGGGGTGGCCGTCGGCCGGTTCGAGAAGTTCTCCGGGCAGACCAGGAACACCTCGTGCGACACGCGCTCCGGATCGTGCCCGAGTCCCTCGACCAGCTCCCGCAGCGCCAGCACGTACACCGCGGACTGCCGCGCCGCCGCCGCGACCTGCTCCGGCTCGGCCTGCCCGTCCACCACCGCGAACGACTTGACCTCCACGACGTGGAAGCGGCCGCCGAGCTGGAACGCGATCACGTCCGGCTCCAGGTAGGCGCGCTGCCCGGCGATGTCCAGACGCAGCAGCGGGTGGTCGAACAGCGTTCCCGCGCCCGTCTCCAGGGCGCGCGCCATCAGGTGCCGGGTGCGGGCGTGCCGCACCTCGCGGCTCTCGGTGCCGACCGACTCCAGGTCGTCATAGGCGACCTCCGGGACGTCCAGGCCGAGCCGGTCGCGCAGCAGCGCCAGCAGCTCGGCGCAGCCGTCCGCCTTCACCTGCGCCTCGAACGCGTTCCCGCGCGTGATCGCGAACTGCGACTGCCCGAAGGGCGCGCCGAACCCGAGGTGCCGCGCGACCGCGTCCTTGTCCACCGCGGCCGCGTCCATCACCCCGCGCCGCGCGCAGCCCGGGTTCGCGGTCAGCGCCGCGATCGTCCGCGCGTCGTGGTTGCGCGGGGCCTCGCCGCCGCGCAGGTGGGACAGGTCGGTCGCCGTGTGCTCGTCGTCTCTGCTCATCGCCGTCGCCGGTTCGTCGTGTCGTCGGGGCCTTCGCCCGTGATCGTCGTGCTTCCGGACGGGCCGGACCCGGTGCCGGACGGGCCGGACGCGGTGCCGGTGCGGCGGGGGAGGGCCCGCAGGCCGCCGCCGAACAGCAGCGCCGCGTCGTCCAGCGCGTCCGCCGCGCGCCGGGCCGCCGCCGCGCGGTCCCGCCCGTCGGCGTCGCGGTGCACGGCCAGCTCCGCCCGCGCCGCCTCGGCGACCACGGCCGGATCCGTCGTCCCGTCCGTCCCGACGGTACCGCCCGCTGCCCCCGGAATGGTGGCGGCGAACCGCCACAGCAGCCGCTGGACGCGTGCATCCCGTCCGGTATCGGTGTGTTGGGCGCGTTCCGCGACCCGGATCGCCGCGGTGAGGAAATCCACCCGCGCGCTCAGCGGACCGACGATCCGCCGGCGCAGCGACCAGGTGCTCACCGTCAGCAGCCCTCGCGCCGGAGCCAGCAGGTCGGCCGTGAGCGCGGCGCACAGGTAGTACGGACGCGCATAAGGCGCGGACCTGAACGACCGCTCCTCGTCGCGCCGCAGGCTCGTCAAGCGCGTCGCCGGAATCTCGCCGGGGAAGAACGCGCCGTAGACGGCCCCGACGAGCTTCGGTGCGGCAGGCACGCTCAGCAGCGTCAACGCCTGATGCACCTGCTCCCGAACCGGCACCAAGCCACGGGCGACTTCTGCCGGAGCCTCGCGCTCGTGCCGTTGCTCGGGCACGGCCTCGGCCGGGGCCTGCCGGTCGCCAAGGACGGCCTCGTCCCACGCGTGCTCGGCCCTGCGCAGCTCCGAGCGCAGGTTCCGCGCGGCCTCCCGGTCGCCGCCCGCCACCGCGCGCCGGACGGCGGCGCGCAGCTCGGCGATGCGCTCCTCCAGCGCGTCGGGGGAGGAGCCGGGGGATCCGGACATGCCCGAGAGCGTAGCGCGACTTCCAGTGACTTCCAGTGTTTTCCAGATTTATCCGCGTTGGTCGCGCCGCAATGGATGGTCGTCCGGCACCTGGACCAGGACGATCCGGACACCGTCCGGGTCCTCGATCCACATCTCGACCAGCCCCCACGGCTCGGCGCGCGGCTCGCGCACGATCCGGACGCCTCCCTGCGCCAGCCGCGCGTGCTCCGCGTGGACGTCCCGCACCTGCATCCACAGCATGGGCGCGCCCTCGCCGACCGTCCCCTGCCCCCGTCCGGACACCTCCAGGAAGCCGGAACCGAGGAAGAACACCAGGCCAGGATCGTCCGGCGGCCCGAACTCCCGGTACACCGCCAGCCCGAGCACATCCCGGTAGAACCGGCGCGCCCGCTCAGGATCGGCGGAACGGATCAGGACGCGGCTGCTCAGAACCTCCATGAGCCCCTTCCTTCCCACCCCGCAGCCCACCAGCCTTCGAGCTCCGCCAGCCTTAAGGTCTTGTCCGCGTCCAGGGACGCCTTGCCTGGACGCGGGGGTATGGCAGCCTTGTCCGCGTGACGGACACCGAAGCCGCCCTCCGGCGCGTCTGGCTGATCAGGCACGGCGAGAGCGAGTCGAACGCCGGCCTCCCCACCAACGGCCCCGGAGCCGCCCCGCTCACCGCCCTCGGCCGCCGCCAGGCCGAACGCGTCGCGGCGATGATCCCGAGCGCGCCGTCCCTCATCGTCAGCTCGACCTTCGTGCGCGCCCGCGAGACCGCCCTACCCGCGCGACGCCGCTTTCCGGACGTCCCCTACGAGGAATGGCCCGTCCAGGAGTTCACCTACCTGGGCTCACTGCACGGCCCGAACACGACGGCCGAACAACGCCGCCCCTACTCCAAGTCCTACTGGGACCGCTCCGACCCCGCCCTCGTGGACGGCGGCGACGGCGAGTCCTTCCAAGACCTGATCACGCGCGCCCGGCTGATGCTCGACACCCTGGCCGCCCGCCCCGAGCGCGGCCTGATCACCGTCTTCACGCACGGCCTCTTCATGCGCGCCGCGATGTGGACGCTCCTCACCGGCATCACCAAGCCGACCTCCGAGCAGATGCGGCAGTTCCGCCACTTCATCGAAACCAGCGCCACACCGAACGCCACGATCGCCGAACTCGTCCGCGGCGAACACACCCCCTTCTCCCTGCTCCTCGGCACCGCAACCGCAACCCTGGACGAACCGGTCGCGCCAAGCGTTTCCGGCGCCTCTGAGCACGCCCGGAACGCTCAGGAGGCGAAACCGGCGAAGTAACTCGCGACCATGTCCTCCTCGCCGTGGCCTTGCTCAGCCGCCCGGATGAACCGCTGGCGCGCGGCGTCCGTGAGATCGACCCGGATGCCGGACGAGGACGCCGCCTCCATGATGAGCCCGGTGTCCTTGGCCGCGTTCACCACCGTGAACGTCGGGCTGAAGTCCCGCTCCAGGACGGCCTTCATCTTCGACTGCAGGTAACCGCTGTCGAGTGGGCCACCCGTGACGACCTCGGCAAACATTCGCGGATCGATCCCCAGGCCCTCGGCGAGAGCCAGCGACTCGGCCACCAGCGACGTCACCGTGATCGCGTACCCGACCGTGACCATCTTCAGCCGCGTCCCGCCGCCCTCCGCGCCGTCCTCGCCCACCCACAACGTCCGCTGGCCCACCGCGTCGAACACCGGCTGCACCGTCCCGCGCGCGGACTCCGGCCCCGCCGCCAGGACGATCAGCTTCCCTTCCTCGGCGGGCTGCCTGCTCCCTTGCACGGGCGCGTCCACGAAGACGAGCCCGTTCTGCGCAGCCAGTTCGGCCAGAGGACCGAGCGCCGCGACCCCGACCGTGCTCATCTGCGCCCAGACCGCCCCCTCCCGCGCCGCGGGCGCCGCCTCAGCCATCACCTCGGCCACGGCCCCGCCGTCCGTCAGCATCGTGACGATCACGTCCGCCCCCGCGACCGCATCCGCAGCCGAGTCAGCGACCCGGGCCCCAGCCTGCCCCAGAGGCTCGGCCCGGGCCCGCGTCCGATTCCACACCGCCACCTCCAACCCCGCCCCTAGGAGGTTCCGCGCCATGGCCGCCCCCATGATCCCCGTCCCCAAAAACCCCACTGCCACCATCCGAAACCTCCCCAACTCCCCGCAGCACCCACCGCACCACGCCTCCCCATCCCCTACCCACTCCCCGCGTCCCGCCCCCCGCGCCTGGCTCCGCGTCCTGAGACTTGCGCGTGCGTCCGGCGCTGAGTGTTCCGCGCCCAGCGCGCCGCTTACCTACCGCGCTTGAAGCGGGCGTGCCTGCCCCGAGCCCACACCCCGGGCTATGCGTCCTGTCCCCGCGCATTCCCACGTCCTGCGCGTTGGCGCCGCTTGCCTTCTGCGCTCCCCGGCAGGTGTGCGCCCCGCTCACCGTGGTCTGTGCTTCGTGGACGCGTGTCCTGGCCGTCCCGCACGCTGCCGTGCGAGGTGGGCAGCCCGCGTCCCGTGCGGGTGGGGACGCTGCCGGTTTGTGCACACCGAGCGAAGCGATCCCGTCGCCCATGCCGGGCGGGTGCGCGACGTGCCGTGCTGGCGTGTCCGGAGTGCGCTGCGTGTACTGCGGGGTTATGTGCCCCGGATGCGCCGATTGTGGCGGGGGTTATCCGTAGGCGGGGTTGTCGTCCGCGACGGCCGTGTAAGGGACGGCGAACGCGTCGAGCGTCCGCTCCAGGTTGGCCGACCACCAGGCCACCAGCGCCGTGGACGCCCCGTCGCCGTCGGACTCGGCCGTGTCGTCACCGAGATACCGCTGCCGCATCGAGGCGACGTCGCAAAGCCGCTCCCACCAGGCGCGGTGGACGGCCGACTGGATCTGTCCGGCGTCCAGATCCACCACCGTGCGGTGTCCATGCAGGAAGGCCTGGACGCGGTCGAGATCGAAACCACGGTCGTCCCCGCACGCGAACAGGCGCGCTGCGGCCCCGACGACCTCGCCGGCGAGCGGTCCGAGTGTCATCGCGTCCCAGCCCAGCACCGCCGAGACCTCACCGGACCGTCCGTACCGCAGATGCTCCTGGTGGAACGCACCATGCAGCCGACCCACCACGCTCGTGTCGATCTCCGGGGGCTGGTGGTCGGCGAACTCGCTGAGCAGCTCGCGTCGCTCCCGCAGCCGCCGGACGGTCAACGCGGAGAAATCCGTCCCGTCATCAGGTGTTTCTTCCAGCGCAGCGTCCACGGCCGCGATCGCGGCGGACGCCCTGGACGTCGGCAACAGCAGCATGCTCTGCTGCACGGGCCCGGTCGCTCGATCGAGTTCGACATGCAGCTGCCCGAGCAGCGCGCCCAGCCGCTCGCACTGGACGAACGTCAGCTCCAGCCCGTCCCGCCGCCGCCCGGACGCCCAGGGGAACAGCTCATACCCAAGACCACCCGCGACAACGAGCGTCTTGCCATTCCGAGCCGCAACGGGCGCAAGTACCGGGAGGCCCGCGTCGTCCAGCGCTTTCATTGCCTCGTGACGAAGCCGGATCGCCTTCCGATCAGGGACGCGATGCTCGCGCAGCAGGTAGGAGGCGCCCGCCGCGTTCACCCGCCACCGGCGCTCCCGCCCGCCGTTCAGCGGTTCCAGGACGGCCCCGGCTTCGATCTCCCAACGACGCGGCAGCCGCGGCGGTAGCGGCTCGTCGTCGTGAACCCGCGATGACGTCGGCACCTCGGTCCCTCGCTGGACTCGGTCGAACGAATGTTCCCCCGCCGACGCTACACGTTCCCCCACCCCCACGAAAGCGAACCGCCCATCCTCCCGTCGCCCCCGCCCACCTACCCCGAAACCCAAACCCAGCCACCACCCCCAAACGCGCCTCCGCCCCAACCCCTGCCATACCCCCAACCCCACCCAACGCTGCGCGCCGCATGAGGCGCACCGAACGAGGCGCACCCAACGCTGCACGCTCAACAAGACGCGCCCGACACTGCGCATCCAGCGAGGCGCGCCGACGCTGCGCGCTGGTTGAGGCGCGCCGAACGAGGCGCACGCGACGCTGCATGCTC
Source organism: Actinomadura rupiterrae (assembly GCF_024172125.1). Classification (GTDB taxonomy): domain Bacteria; phylum Actinomycetota; class Actinomycetes; order Streptosporangiales; family Streptosporangiaceae; genus Spirillospora; species Spirillospora rupiterrae. Next base: position 245,286 of record NZ_JAMZEA010000009.1, on the reverse strand, counting down.
AACAAGACGCGCCCGACACTGCGCATCCAGCGAGGCGCGCCGACGCTGCGCGCTGGTTGAGGCGCGCCGAACGAGGCGCACGCGACGCTGCATGCTCAACAAGACGCGCCCGACACTGCGCATCCAGCGAGGCGCGCCGACGCTGCGCGCTGGTTGAGGCGCGCCGAACGAGGCGCACGCGACGCTGCATGCTCAACAAGACGCGCCCGACACTGCGCATCCAGCGAGGCGCGCCATCACTGCGCGCCGGGCGAGGCGCACCGAACGAGGCGCACCCAACGCTGCGCGCTGGTTGAGGCGCACCGAACGAGGCGCACCCCGACGCTGCACGCTCAACAAGGCGCGCCCGACACTGCGCATCCGACGAGGCGCGCCAACGCTGCGCGTCCGAGGATGCACAGCCGACGGCGCGCACCAGACGCGGCACGCCAGACGGGGCGCACCCAGCCAGGTGCGCACCCAGCCAGGTGTGCGCTCGGCTAGGTGTGCGCTGCCTTGTGCGCTTGAACGTGCCGGCCCATGCATGGCCGTGCCCGTAGGACCCCGCGTGGGCGGGGGGCGAGGCGGGTTGTGATGAGGCGTGTGTCCGTCATGCGGGTTCGGTCAAAACTTGCGCGGCCATACAGGGGTGCGGCCATGCGTGCCCGGACGTGTCCCTGCGCTCATCGCCTGCGTACTTGCTCCCGACGAACGACGCCCGCCCGCGCGGTCGCGAGGCAGTGTGTTCCTCACGTCCGCGCGGGCGGGTGGCGTGCCGTGTGCGTGACGGGTCGTGTGCCGGGACGGTCCGGTCAAACGCGTTCGAGGACCACCACCGGGATCTCGCGGTCGGTCTTGGTCTTGTAGTTGTCGTAGTCGGGCCAGACGGCGGCCATCTTCTTCCAGAGGCGTGAACGCTCGTCGCCCTCGGTTGTGCGGGCGCGCGCCGTGAAGCGGTCGCCCTTCACCTGGACCTTCACCTCGGGGTCGGCTTCAAGGTTCAGGTACCACAACGGGTGGTCGTCGTCCCCGCCTTTGGACGCGATGACGACGTAGTCATCGTCGTCCTCCTGGTAGATGAGCGGAGTGGTGCGCTCCTTACCGGACTTGCGGCCCGTCGTGGTCAGCAGCAACGTGACCGTGCCGTTCCAGTCGTGGCCCTCTGCGCCGTCGGTCTCCTGATAGCGCTTGACGTGCTCCTTGCCGAAAAGCATGGGTTCTCCTCGTTCGCCGAAAACCGGGTGTCCGTGGGGCGCGCGGATCGCGCGACCGAGACAACGCCCGTCGGCACGAGGACCTTCCCGGCAGCTCAGAGGCCACGCGGGAGCGCAGGGTCAAATCTCGTTCAGCAGGCTCTTCAGGAAGCGGACGGTCTCGTCCGGACGGGACGCGGTGATGCACAGATCGTTCATCACCCGCATGTAGGTGTCCACGTCGGCGGGTTTGTCCAGGTAGAGGGCGCTGGTGAGCTGCTCCAGGTACACCACGTCCGAAAGGCCCGGCTCGGCGAAGCGCAGGATCGTGAACGGACCGCCCGTCGCGCACGGCTCGGACGCCTCGTACCGGACCACCTGGAGCGTCACGTTCGGCAGGTCGGCCATCGTGACGAGATGCCGGAGCTGCCCGCGCATCACCTCGTCCCCGCCGAGGCGACGGCGCAGGACGGCCTCGTCCAGGACGGCCCACAGCGTCGGCGCCCCGGGCTCGACGAACCGCTCCTGCCGAGTCATCCGCAGCCGGACGCGCCGCTCGACGTCCTCCTCGGTCGCGTCCGGATGCCCCAGCCGGACGACGGCCCGCGCGTAGTCCTCCGTTTGCAGCAGCCCTGGCACGAACTGGAGCTCGTAGCACCGCAGAAGCGACGCGGCCTCTTCTAGACCGAGGTAGGTCTCGAACCAGTTCGGTAGGACGTCGCCATAGCGATGCCACCAGCCGGGAGTGTTCGCCTCGCGCGCGAGCTCCAGCAGGGGAGCGCGCTCGGCGGGATCCGTAACGCCATAGAGGGTCAGCAGGTCGGAGACGTCGCGCTCCTTGAACCCGACGCGGCCGAGCTCCATCCGGCTGATCTTCGAGTGCGACCCGCGGATCTCGTAACCCGCGTCCTCGGTCGAGATGCCCTTCTCCTCGCGGAGCCGGCGCAGTTGCGCCCCCAGCAGGATGCGCAGCACGGTAGGACCGCCACGACGGGGGTAGTCGAGCAGTCGTCCGGGCGTGGCGTCGCCCTCCGCTGGAGGAACGGGTGCTGCTGCATCCTGGGGCAAGGGGTCACCAGCCAGTCTTGGCGAAACGGCACCGACCATCGTAGAGGATCACACCGTCCCGCGCCGCCCGCCGCACCGGATCGCTTCCGGTACGTACCGATATGACGCGTACCCGTTCGCGCCAACCGGGCGTCCCCGTTCCGATCGGCCTCCGAACCGCTGGCGCCCGCCCCCGACGTACGCGTGAAGTCTCTCACGTAACCCGTCGCTTCCGCCCGCCCCACCCGTCCTGACGTGCCGTTCTCTTCAGCTTCGCGACAACCCGTCGCAGCGCGTGACGCAGCTCTCGCCCGTCAGAGGCGAACACCGCCCCGACGAGACGTTCTCATTACTTGAGGGAGACGTACACAGCGCCTCCGAGCAAGACGACATCTCTACAGGGGAACTCTGATGGACATCCGCTTCCTCACCACCGGCCGAGTACCCGAGGCCGCCCGAGCCTCCGCCGAAACGGCCGTCCGCGCGGCCCTCGCCGAAACCGACGCGTCCACCGTCTCCGTCCAGGGCACCCTAACCCTGTCCCCGGACCAGACCCTCCCACGCCCCGCCCTCGCCCAAGCGAGCGTCACCCTCGACGGCCGCTCCCTCCGAGTCCAGGCCGCCGCCCCGACCGTGGACGAAGCCATCGCCCTCCTCCAAGACCGCCTCTCCGTCCGAGTCGCCTACCTACGCGCCAGCTAACCCCCACACGGCCTTCGCGCCCACCCCCTCCCACCCCGCGAAAGCCCCCCACCACCCTTCCCACACACAACCCACCCCCGCCCCTGCACACGACGCCCTGGCGCCTCACGAGCCTGCACACCACAGGCCACCGAACTGCCCCCAAGCCCCACGGGCCCGCCCCCCAGGGGTCCGCGCCCCACGAGCCCGCGCGCCAGGGGCCTGCGCCCCACGAGCCCGCGCGCCAGGAGCCTGCGCTTTACGGGTCTGCGCTTACGGGCCCGCGCACGACGGTCCTGCACATGACGGGCCCGCGCACGACGGGTCTGCGCACCACAGGCATACGGACTGGGACCTGCGGACTGGAACCTGAGCACCATGGGCCTGCGCACGAGGGCCTCAGCATTTACGGGCCTGCACACCAACAGGCTTGCGCACTGATGCCGGGCGCCGAACTCACGCGCCCATCGTCCCCGTTGGCAGTCAGAGCGCCGCGTCAATCAGGTGCTCGGGGCTCGCACGCCGAGGTGGCATGGACCGGCCACCTACGCGAACGCGACTGAGGAGATCCCGGCCGTGGTCCGGCCGTGGTCCTCTCCTGAGAGGACAGGCTAGGAGTTCGGATAGTGCTGATAGGGAACCGCGCCGAGTTCGGCACCCTGTTCACGATGGTTCGCATGCCGGGCTGCCGCCTCCCCGGCACGCCGACCGGTTGGCCGACCTGTTCGCCGCACCGGATGACCGCAATCGCCGTCAGGCCTCCTTGGACGATGCCACCGCGGACGTCGTTGGCCGATGCCACGCGCTGATGCCGTTGACCAACGCCGTTCACCAATCCCGCGAGCGCCGTCGCTGGCGCGCGCCGAACTACCCCGGCAGACCTTCGCGTGCGATTGGTCGGGTGCGGATGCTCGCATGCCCACGCCCGTGAGGCTCCTGCTCGTGCGGCATCCTGCATGGTGCCCCAACTGGGACTGCTGGACTGCACACTCGGGGGAGCGGCACACCTACGCAAGAAATCCTTCAACCCCGCGGAGCTCCGCGAGTTGGCCTGATCTGGATCACGCTTGCCGGACGACCAGGGCACCACGGGACGGTCCAAGGGGGTGAGGCCGTGCCAACACCGTCTCCCGCTCGCACGCACCGCTCTGTCTCCCGCCCGCACGCGCGGGTCCGTGCTGAGTAAGCATCCGCAGCAGCGTCTTCAAGGGCGCCGCCAGTCCGTGAGCTGGGCCTACATCTGCCGTCGCTCAGCACGAAGAGCAAGAGTAGACAGACCGAGTCCTGAGCCGAGCGGAAGCGGCCTCCGTTCCAACATTCCTTCCAGGACGTTCCTAGCCTCCTTCACTTGGAGCAGCTGGAGCAGGCTTCCCGCGCTTGGGCACGGATGGACGTTCCGAAAGCCGGACGCGCAGAGCACCGAGTTGCTTCCCGAAGCCTCGAAACCGCCCAAGGGCGTTGCCACACATGCGGCTCGCCCCCACGAGACATGCATTCGCCCTTCCGTGCTGCCAACCCCCGTCCCCCTGAGCTGTCATTCGGGCTCCCGCGACCCCAGGAGCTGCGGCGATGCGCTCATCACCTAGCCTTTCGATATGATCACCTGCGTAGTCGACTACCAGATCGACCCGAACAAGATCGACGATTTCGAACGCTTCGCCCAAGCCTGGATGGAACTGGTGGAACGGCATGGCGGCGTCCACCACGGCTACTTCCTGCCGGCCGAGGGTGTCAGCGACGAGGCCCGCGCGCTGTTCAGCTTTGACAGCCTGGCGTCCTATGAGCGATACCGAGCCCGCTTCGGCACGGATCCCGACTTCATCGCCGCCGACCGCATCCGTGACGAAAGCGGCTGCGTCCTCCGCTACCAACGCACCTTCATGCGTCCTCTCTTGCCGAAGCAAACACACCCATAACCGCACCAACACCACCACCAGCCCACCACGCACCAGCGCCACGTATCCAGCAACGCCTCGCCCAGAAGCCCACGCGCAAGCAACGCCAGACGCGCCAAGCGCCAACCGCCGACCGCCGACCGCCGACCGGCGAGCGCCAACCGCCGACCGCCGACCGCCGACCGGCGAGCGCCAACCGCCGACCGCCGACCGGCGAGCGCCGACCGGCGAGCGCCGACCGGCGAGCGCCGACCGGCGAGCGCCGACCGGCGAGCGCCGACCGGCGAGCGCCGACCGGCGGGCGCCGACGGGCGGGCGCCGCGACGACCGGCGCCCACCGATTGGCGATCGCAGAGAGTCGTCCCGCCGAGCGCCGACCTTCGAGCGCCGAGCGCCGAGAGCGGCATGCGCCGAGCGCCAAATGCCGCGTGCCGAGCGCTGACCGGCGTCCGGCGATTGCCGACGCCGGGCGCTGAGCGTGGCCCGCTGGCAGGCGAGGGCCGTCCCGCCGAGCGCCGACCTTCGAGTGCTGAGCGCCCCGAGTTTTGCTGTTTGCTGACTGGCGTCCGCCCTCCGACCTCCGCCGTCCGTTGACCGGCGTTCGGCGACTGCCGACCGCCGACCCCCGACCGCTGAGCGTGGCCGGCGTCCGACGAGTGGCGCGCGTCGGGCGCCGGGTGCAGTCCCGCCGAGCGCTGAGCGTGACCTGCCGACTTGCCGACCTGCCGAGCGCCGACCTTCGAGTGCCGAGTGCCGCCGTCCGCCGTCCGCTGGCCGGCGAGCGCCGACCTCCGACCTCCGACCGCTGAGCGTGGCCAGCGTCCGACGAATGCCGCGCGCCGGGCGCCGAGTGCCGTCCCGTCGAGCGCTGAGCGCTGAGTGTGGCCCGCCGACCGCCGAGCGCCGACCTTCGAGTGCTGAGCGCCGCCGTCCGCCGTCCGGCGTTCGGCGAGCGTCGACCGCCGAGCGTGGCTGGCATCCGACGAGTGCGGCGTGGCCGGGCGCCGAGTGCCGTCCCGTCGAGCGCCGGCCTTCGAGCGGTGAGCGTCGAGTGTCGCCGTCAGGCCGTCACCGTCCGTCGTCTGCCGACTGCCGACCGGCGGGCGCCGACGGACGGGTGCCGCGTGCCGTCTGCCGAGCGCCGAGCGCCGAGCGCTTTGCTCTGAGCGTTGGTGGCCCCGGCGCACTTGCGTACGGCTGAGCGCTAAGCCGGTGCTCACGCGGGTGGAGTCCCTGACCAGTGGATCGGCAACGTCACTGCAGGCCGGAGCGTTGGTCTGGGCACTATGCTGCTTTGACTGGCCCAAAGGTTGGCTCCTTCCCAGTAGCCGGTGTCTGACCTACCTCCTGTTCTCATCAAGTGATGCGCGGGTCCGCTGGACTGGGCATACGTGGGCCCCCACCGCGATCGATAGGACCTTCCAGGGATGTACTTGCTGAAGATCTCGGCGTGATGTCCTGGTGGGCAAGCCATCGGGCCAGCTCAAGCTGTTAGGCGGGCGTGCTGCCCTCGTAAGGCGTGCCGACCGTGGTGGATGGCGGGCACCCGGTCGGCCGGACGGCGTGGAGGTTCACGCGTCCCGTGACGGCGTCACGATCCCAGGGTGCGTGTGGGTGGGACTGGTCGTGATGCCGTTTGCTGGCTGAACTCGATGCAGGCCGCCCCGGACGAGCTCGCTGCGGCACCACAACTAAAGCTCGGTTAGCAGGGATGGCCGTTCAGAGTGCATGCCGCTGGTGCCGTTGGGCGCCCCTCGGCCTGGAAACTGACCTGCATGGACTGGCCAGGTCCCAGACCTCGCCCGATGCCGTCAAGGCGTCCGCCCGAGTGGGCACCGGTCACTGATCCACTCGGCGACCACACCGACGTGATCACAGCGCTCGGAAACTGCGCGGAGAGCCGCCAGAGGGTGACGGCGGACGTCCCACGGTTGGAGACCGTGAGCGTTCCGATGAACCCGGATCCCCACGAGTTCGAGACCGAGAACGCTGCGGACAACGTTGTCGCATGCGACGGCGGTTGAGCGCTTTGGCTCGGACTCGCCGAACCGTTCTTCCCGGGCGACGGCGTGATGAACCCACCGGACGCACCAGCGTGAATCCCGGGCCGTGGCGGGACGACTCCCTCGACAGTCGGCCCAGCCAGCGGGGACCCGACCGGAGTAGGCCCACAGTCCACCGCACACTTCGGAAGCCCGGCCGGTGCTCCATCACCAGTGGCCTGGATGGCCAAGAACACCAGGACGCCGATGACTCCTAGGCCTCCGAGTCCGAATGCCGCCGTCCGTCCACCGACGCGCTGCCGCGCGCTGGCCTTGGGACGCCGCCGGCGCCCTTTGCCTCGCCGTCCATGCTCGGTCACCTCGACACCGACCCCGCCCACGCAAGTCCGGCTGCCGCACATCAAGCCAGGACAAACCAACACATCACGAGCGACGAGAATCTATCAACAATCAATCAGTTTCGACGTCCCCTTTCGTAGGGTTCCGGAGCCGATCCGACAGCACGTCCAGCCGACTAGCCGACACTCAGCCAGCAAGCCGACTCCGCCTCTGACACGAGATGGACAGGGCACCTCCGTTGTTCACCCAGCCGAGCGGCGCGCCCACCGAACACGCTCGTGCGATCACTTCCGGCAACCTGCTGCCAGGAAACCGATGCACCGGAACTGTGTCGTCTGCAACCGCCCGTGACCTCAACTGTGTTCACCCACCAACCCAACCTTGTTCGCAGCGCAGTTCTCGCGCCGGAAGCCTCGGGGCGCGCTGCAACTCGACCCGACCGCAAACCGGACTCAACCGCAGCCTGGCCGCCGCTGCTACCTGGGGCCGCGCTGCAACTCCGGGCCCAACTCGGGGCCCAACTGCTGCCTGAACTGCTCGGCAAGCTGAGCTGCTCGGCAACCTGGGCCGCACTGCAATTTGGTCCACGTCGGGCGCTCCGGTTCCGTAGCAGCAGAGCTGCGCTGCAATTCGGGCTGTCTCGCAACTGGACTGCGCCGGAGCTCGGGACGCCTTGCATCTTGAACTGGACCGGGGGCCACCGGAGTTCAGGCCGTGCCGGTGGTCCGGCGTCCGTTCAAGGCAGCGACGGCTTCCAGGATGCGGGTGGTGAGGTCGTCTCATCCGGGCGAGCAGCGTGAGGCGGTCGCGTCTGGGCCCCGAGACACCGTCCATCTGCAGCGGGAGGCGGCCCGAGTGCTCTGGGCGCGTGTCCACTGAACTGCAACCCCGCGCCGCCGGGTCCACTTGGTCATGACTGGGCGGAGCGGACGAGAGTACCGGGTGGACGAGAGGGGCAGGTGTCAGGGCGGTCGCGCGAGCGCCGGGCGAGGGGCGGTGGCCAGGAGCTGAGGGCGGGGGTGTTCGGCGGGCTCCGGTGACCGGGTGCTTCCCGGGATGGTCGTCTGGCTAGCGGTGGGATTCTCGCGGTGGTTCACGTGCTCCTCCATGACGGGCTGAACAGGACTGCGTGCAAGCGAAGGGTGGGTTAGCTCGGGTGGAAGCCGGGGGTGGGGTCGGGGTCGCAGCCGAGGAGCTCGTGGAGGATGGGAGGGAGCTCGTCCCAGAGCCACTCGTTCAGGCTTCCAGGGAAGTCGTCCGGGGGCCTCACTTCGAGCAACTGGTGGTTGATCGGGGTCATCCGGACGGCGATGGGGCCGTCGTTCCACATCGGCTCGTCCGTGCCCCAGTACTCCGCGAAGTCGCCGCCCGTCACGAGGGCCTCGCACGGCAGGACCCGCGTGCCGTGGTTGATGCCGAGCGGCAGTAACCGCCTGCTCAGGCTGCGAAGGACGTTGGTCGCCGCCAGTTCGTGGGCGCAGGAGACGCCGGAGAAGCGGAGCTCGGGCAGGCCGAGGCGCTGCATGCCGCGGGTGCACAACTGCAGGCAGGCGCAGCCGTCGATCTCCTCGTCGCCGGCAGGGCAGCCGGTGGTGGCCTGGCCGTTGGACGTCGTGGTGATCCAGTCATCGGCGAACACGAAGCGGCCGCCGTCGTCCTGGTGCGTGCTCGGCAGGACGATGCCGAGGTCGTGATCGGCGAGGATGCCGTCGGTGGCCTCGCGGAGGGCGTGCGCGGCGGCGCGGGCGATCCGCGCGCCGAACGGCCGGTCGGGGGCGGGGAGCTGGGCGGTGACGCCGATGTGCCAGTCGACCGAGCGCAGGTAGGCGAGGTCGCCGTCGCGGTCGTCCTCGTCGTCCAACGAAGTGATCTTGGTCAGGTCCCACGGCGAGGTCGCGGCGGGGTACGGCGCGACGGAGAGCCGGGGGTCGCCGAAGCGCTGCATCGCATGGGTCGCGAACGGTGCGGAGACATGCTCGAAGATCGCGGCCGGCAGGTCGTCGGGACACCGCTCGGCGGCGACCACGAAGGTCCAGGGCGTGCGGTCGGGAACGGTGAGACGGAACGTCTCGGTCATCGTGGGCTCCTTGTGCCGTGTTCGGGTACACGAACCAGGCTGGAGCGCCGCGCCGACAGGGACTAACCGAGCGCCATTCTGTGGATAACTCGATGGGTCCGATTGGACGTGCCGTTCGCGCGCGTCCAGGCGAAGGTGTCAACGAGAACCCCCGCCGCGCGCAACCATTAAGGAGCCGGATGCGGCTCAGGGCCGGACGCCAAGGGGGAACCTTGGCGTCCGGCCCTGTGAGCCGAATGCGGTAGGCGGGTCAGCGACCGGCGATGTCCGGGTAGTGGCGCTCGCCCTCGCCCACGTACACCTGACGCGGACGGCCGATCTTCGTCGCCGGGTCGTTCATCATCTCGCGCCACTGGGCGATCCAGCCCGGAAGGCGGCCGAGCGCGAACAGCACCGTGAAGGCGTTGGTCGGGAAGCCGAGCGCCTTGTAGATGACCCCCGTGTAGAAGTCGACGTTCGGGTACAGCTTGCGCTCGATGAAGTAGTCGTCGTGGAGGGCGACCTCTTCTAGGCGCATCGCGAGGTCGAGCAGCGGGTCGGAGACGCCCAGCGCGTCCAGGACCTTGGTGGTCGCCTTCTTCACCACGGCCGCGCGCGGGTCGTAGTTGCGGTAGACGCGGTGACCGAAGCCCATGAGCTTGACGCCGGGCTCCTTGTTCTTGACCCGCTCGACGAAGTTCTCGATGTTGTCGCCGTTCTGGTGGATGCGCTCCAGCATCTCCAGGACGGCCTGGTTGGCGCCGCCGTGCAGCGGACCGAACAGCGCGTCCACACCAGCCGAAACCGACGAGAACAGGTTGGCCTGGCTGGAGCCGACCAGGCGCACTGTCGAGGTGGAGCAGTTCTGCTCGTGGTCGGCATGCAGGATGAACAGCATGTCCAGCACGCGCACGACTTCGGGGTCCACCTCGTAGTTCTCGGTGGGCAGGCCGAAGGTCATGCGGAGGAAGTTCTCCACGTAACCCAGGGAGTTGTCCGGGTAGAGCAGCGGCTGGCCGATGGACGTCTTGTACGCGTACGCGGCGATCGTCGGCAGTTTCGCGATGAGCCGGATGCTCGACACGTCGACCTGCTCGTCATCGAACGGGTCGAGGCTGTCCTGGTAGAAGGTGGACAGCGCGCTCACCGCGGACGACAGCACGGCCATCGGGTGCGCGCGACGAGGGAAGGCCGAGAAGAACGCGCGGAACTTCTCGTCCAGTAGCGTGTGGCGCTTGATGCGCTCGGTGAACTCCTGGAGCTTGTCGGCGCTCGGCAGCTCACCGTAGATGAGCAGGTAGGCGACCTCCAGGAAGGACGACTTCTCCGCCAGCTCCTCGATCGGGTAGCCGCGGTAGCGCAGGATTCCCGCGTCACCATCGATATAGGTGATCGCGGACGTGGTGGAGGCGGTGTTGGTGAAACCCGGGTCGAGAGTGACGTGACCGGTCTCTTTCAGTAGGGACCCGATCCCCAGTCCCGAAGGGCCCTCGGTCGCCTCGGTCACCTCAAGGGGCAGTCGCCCGCCCGCGTGGTTGAGCTCGAAATCAGACATGCTCGCTCGCTCCCAACTCCCGCCTACACCTGCGTAGACTTTCCGCCCTTCATGCTAGTCACGTGATCATGATGGTCGATTCCGGGCCCAGGTGTTGACGGACGGGCCATGCGGTGTTGCGCTGAGTGACATGTCTCTCACTGAAGCCATCGAACTGGTGGAACGAACTCGGAGCCGCATCGCGGGCGCAGGAGGCGCGAACCGGTTCCTGGACCTCTTGGAGCAAGGGGCGGTGCCACGGGAACGTCTGGCCTGGTTGGCGGGGGAGGAGTTCCGGATCGTCGACAGCGACCGGCGGAGCTTCGCCCTCTTGGCGTCCCGGTTCCCGGAGGCGCCCGCAGGGGAGTTCTTCCTCGCGCTGGCGCAGGGCGAAAACCATGCCTTGACTTTGCTTCCGAATTACGTGTCCGCGCTCGGTCAGAGTGAGAAGGATCTCAATTCCTACGCGCCTCGTCCGCGTGCCCAGTCCTATCCCGCCTATCTGGCGCAGCGAGCGGCTTTCGGGACGCGCAGCGAGGTCGCGTTGGCCATGCTCGCCAACCTTGAGGAGTGGGGGAGCTACTGCGCTCGGACCGCCAGGGCCTTGCGGGCGCGCTACGAGCTGTCCGAGGAGGCCGTGGCGTTCTTCAGCTACTTCGCCGAAACGCCACCAGGCTTCGTGGAGCAGGCAACAGCCGTCATCGCCGCCGGACTCGGCGCGGGCGAGGACTCGGCAGATGCAGTCCGTGCGGCAGATTTCCTGCACGCGTATGAGGCCGATTTCTGGGCGGCCCTGGCGGAAGGGCTCTAGCAGGGCCCGCGGCTGCGGCTCTCTGCCTAGCGGTGCGGACGAGTTATCCACAGAACGGGGTTCGGTTCTGGCGCGAGCGGGCGTCGCTGGAGTCTGGGAGGGCGTCACCGTCCAACCACAGACCGAAAGGAGTCGCGATGACGCCCGCAGACACCACCCGTGACGGAATCTCCGACCGCCGCCTCGCCACACGCCTCGGGCTGGCCCAGTGGCAGCTCCGGTTGGCGAAGGAACATGACCTGCTTCCGGAGCCGGACCTGCCGGACGGCCGATGGGGCGCCGAGACCGCCGCCCGGTGCGCCGAGCGTGTCGACGCGGTCAAGTCCGCGTTCGGCGACCGGCCGCCGATCGGCGCCGAACGCGCGGCGGCGCGCCTCGCCGCCCGCGTGAAGTTGGACGTCGAGCGCGCCGATATCGAGGTGCTGGCCGCGCAGAACGCCCTGGACGTCGTTGGCTTGTACCGCGACCATCCGCTGTACCTGCTGCGCGACCTCGATGCCCTCGCCTCCGAGACGGTCACCCAGGTCGTCCGCGCCCGTAAGGGGCCGCTCGTGGATTCCGTCGAACCGCGCGGGGCGCTCCGCATCCTCGACTGGCCCCGTCCCACCTTCGAACGCATCGCCATGGAGCGGAACCTGGCGGTCGACCGCCTTGGCCGCTATGCCCTCGCCGACATCCAGAACCTGGCGAAGGACGACGACCTCAAGCAGCGCGTCGAGACGGAGCGCCGCCAGTCCGCCCTGCTCAAGGCGAAGCGCGAGGAGAAGGGCTGCGAAGACGGCGTCCGCGCCTGGCTGCAGGACCTCAACGCCTACCTGGAGCACGGCACCAGCGAACCCCCGCCGACAGCGGCCCTCCGCCGCGCCCTGCGGGCCCTCATCACAGCCCGGGCCGTCACCGCGGGCTACGAGCCGTGATCAACCTGCCCAGCCCCGGGCCCGGCTGCCATGCCAAGCCGCGAAGCATGCACTCTCGCGAGGTCCTGCCGGAACTGGGAGCGGCGGGCGGAGGCTAGGACGTCTTGTTCCGCTTGCGAGGAGGGGGCTGGTGCGGCCGCAGGCCGAGGGCGTGGAGGAGGCGGTCTCGGGCTTCGGTGCGCGAGACGGCGGGGAGTCGTTCCGGGAGGTGACCGGTGAGAGAAGGGGGCGCGGAGAGCAGGCCGTCGTCGTCCACGGACGCTCTGTCGCCAGGCCAGTCGCCCAGGAGGACGGCGGAGATCTGCGAGGGGTACTGCGCTCGCAGAGCGATGATCCGGTCGGCTTCCTTCTCGCAGTCGGCCACGAGGAGCAGGCGGCGTCCGCCGGTGAAACCGTTGTTGCGGCGGATGGCGAGTTCGGTCTCGATGTAGGCCAGGGCCGAGTCCAGCTTGCCGGGGATGAAGAGGTGCTCGATCCGTTCGTCGAGCAGCTCGTCCTCCGCGAGGCCGAACAGCGCAGTGGCGTCGGCGCGAGGGATGACGACGAGGGCCGTGTCCGCGCACTCCTCCAGCGCGGACAGGGTGAAGACCCTCGCGGTGGTCGGTGCGCCCGGGCCGGTCAGCCCCAGCAGCGGGATCGCGAACGGGTCGATGGCCGGCCGGTAGGTGAAGCGCATGGCTGGTTCGTCGTCGACGAGGCCGATTCCGGGTTGCGGAAAGAGGAAGGAGCCGGCGATCGCGTAGATCCGGCGACGGAAGGGGAAGCCGACCGCGGTTGCGGCGGTGAGGAGCAGACCGAGCAGGAGGAGGGGTTGAAGTGAGCTCGTGAGAGATCGTTGCTTGTCGGCGTGGGGTGCCGCAGGGGCCGGTCGTGATGCCGAGGGTTTCGGCGTCGGTTGGATGGACGGTTCGGAAGGACTCGGACGCGCTGAAGCATCAGCTTTGGGGCGCTTTTCCGGGTCGTCCGCCAGCTGTCCCTGTGGGGGCGGGCTCGTCGGCCTGCGGGCTGAGCCACCGAAGCCTCCGTTGCTGTGTCCGGCGTGGTGAACCGGCGTCCGATCCGATTGCGGGAGCGGCATCTGCCCGCGCAATGCGGCAACCCAGGCCGCTCGGCACATCTGGGCGGTGTACCAGTCGCCGTACGACTCGGGCTTGAAGCAGGCGATGGGTACCACGTCGCGCGGATCGGGCTTCCGCGCCGTGGACGAGGCCATCCGCCGCCTGTCGCTGGGCGCAGGGACGTCTCGGACATGCGCGTCTCGTTCGGAGTCGGATCCAGTCAGCCTGCTGCCAGGGAAGGCGGGCGCCTCCGGCCCGGCCACCAGGGCGTCCTTGGGTACGGGAGCCAACGCGGTCGGTTGCGTTGAAGACGACGGGATTCGCTGGCGCGGAATCAAGTCGGCGGGCTGCTCCTTGGCAGGGCCAGCGGGGCGATCCGCGGGCACCCCGTCCCGCGGGACTTGGGCCACCGGCGTCAGCTGCGGAGAAGGAAAAGAAGGAGGGGAGGGGTGACTGTCGATCCCTGCCGGCGCACCCGCACGCGTTGGCTCGCCCGTGCGTTTCAGGGCCGGATCCGTTGTGCGGGCACGAGCTGAGATCTGCAGGTGCCTCGGACTCGCCACGTCGGGTGCTGCGGAGGCGACTCGCTGGGTTGGCTGCGTCGTCCTGGGGGCGGGAGATGAGGGTCGCGCCTGGGACATCTCTGCCGAGTGAGCCCAAGGAGCACGCGCTGATGAGGGAACGTCGGCGTGGAGTTGGGTCGGGACACGCGGCAGCTTCGCCGCGGAGCGGGCCTGTGGCTGCCGCGGCGCGTTCAGGCCGGACTGGAGCGCCGCGCTCGCCGACGTTGGGAGCGGGACATTCGAAACGGCGGTCATCGGTCGGGCGGGGAGCGCCCTGCCGAGGTTGTTCACGAGTACTGCGCCCGACTGCGGTGAGGTCGCTGTGGCGGGCGGCAGTACGGCGGGAGTTGAGAAAGCCGGGGCAGGGAAGGGCCGACGCATCGCGCTCGGCGTTGCTGTGCGTGAGCGCGGCGCGTGGAGAGCCCTTGAGAAGGTTGTAGGAAGGGAGCCGCCGACCGGAGACTCCGTGACGTTGATCGTGCTCTTCGCCAGAGGTGTCGTCCTGGGCAAGTGCGGTGCCTTGGCGGCATGAGTGGGGAGGTAGAGCGCACTTGCCAAGGCCGTGCAACTCAGAAGGCCGCACGTGCAGCGGGGCGGCCCGCCGGGGAGGCGCGCGTGGCCCAGCTTTCCAAGGAAACGGTTCATCTTCGCCCCGGGGGATCGCGGTGGTCACCGTCAGGAAGCCGATCGTAGTCAATTCGGCTACGGAGCGTTGAACATTGGTCACAGTTGATGCCGCCGGAGTTGGCCCGCAGACGAAGGAAGGCCAGCGGTCACCCGCACACAACCTCTTCATTCGCCATAAACCGCCCCGCCACGCCGTCCCCACGGACTCATGCTGCTTCGCCGAGTTCGGTCACTGTGTCCATGGAGTGACGGCCGACGATGACGCGATCATCCCCTGCGGGAGGTGGTGCCTGCGCTGAGAGAGGGCGCATGGGAATAGGGTCCGCCTCTTCCCTTGGGCACCCGTTTCGGGATAGCGGATCCCCAATGCCGTCAGACATCCTCAATGCCGTCAGACGTCCTCAATGCCGTCAGCCTCCCGCGTCGCCAGGCCCGCCTCCTCTCCGCGCCTCCTGCGTGCGCGGAGTGGGTGTTGCGCAAGCTGCTTCACCGTCCTCGGTGACCCCCGTCTCCCGTGCGCGCGGAGTTGGTTGAGAGCGCGCTGTGCTGACGGCACATTCCCGGTGCGCGGGGAGTGTGCCGGAGCAGCCCGTCATCCGGGCCCCTCGCGGACCGTCCTGCCACGCGTAGGGGAGGACGGTTCTGGGGGCGGCATGCCTCTTTCCCCCGCGAGTGTCGCAGCAACAAGATCAACCATGTAGCGGGCAACACGTGCCCTACGCACTCGGGAAGACCCCCGCCGCTGACGGCCCTTCCTCTGGGCCGGTGCGCTCTCTGCATACATCCGCATAGTCCCGCGATGGTCCCGAACACCAGACTTCCTCTGTTGCGCTCCTCGCGCACGTTGTGGACGGTTCGTGAGAACGGCTCGGCGACGCCACAGCGCCCCGTCATTCCCATGCTCCTGGAGGTGGCAGGTTGTCGAGATTGAGGTCTAGGAGTCGCAGTTCGGCACCCCAACGCACCTGGTTGCGGGGCTGTCGAGGGTGGTGGTGAACGAGTAGCCCTCGTGCCCGCGCACGCGACGAAGCTTCCGCCATCAAGCCCGCAATCGGCACAGAGTTCCCGCACTCCCGGTCGCGCGTGGAGGCTGAGGACGCCACGGCACGAGCCGCGCTCCCCCTCGCACGCCGGAACCGCCCCGCGAGGGCTCCGGATACCGGACGACTTCCGTTGCCCGGCACGCGGAGACCGCCCGCGAGGTCGGTCGAATCTGCGGGCATGCGATGTTGCCAGGCGCGCCTGGCGTGAGGTTCGCGGCGTGGAATCTGCGGAGTGGTGGGCTTGTGGGGCATGGAGATGGAGTTGGAGGGACGGCGGGCTTTCGCGTTGGCGGGTCCGAGCGTTTGTGATTGAGGTGATCTTTGTCCTCTCAGCGGTGGCGGGCTGTGGGTTCCAGGTCGGGCGCCTCCGCGTTCGGGTGCTGGCAGGTTCGTAGGTTCGGGCAGGGCGCTGGCGGGGAGTGGGGTGGGCCTGGGGTTTGGGGCGAGGTTAGGCGGCTGGGCGGGTTAGGCGGCTAGGTGGGGGGAGTGGGGGGTTGAGGGGGCTGCTAGGACGGTGCGCATTTCGGGTGGGAGGGCGGGGGAGAGGAGCCAGTCATTGATGGTGCCCTCGTGGGTCGGGGGTGGGCCGACTGCCAGGAGGTGGGCGCTGCGTGGGGTCAGGTGGAGGGGGAAAGCGGTCGTGGGGTTGGCGGAGAGTGATGTGGCGCCCCAGTAGGCGTCGAAGTCGGCCGGGGTGATGGCGAGGTCGGCCGGGAGGGTCCGGGTGCGGTCGGCGGGGCCGGTGGCGAGCCAGGACCAGAGGTCGGTGAGGAGGCGGCGGGCGGTGGTGCGGAGGACGTTGAGGGCGGGGAGGTCGTGCGGGCAGGCGACGTTCGCGATTTCGAGCTCGGGGAGGCCGAAGCGGCGGAGGCCGCGGGTTCTGAGGCGGACGCAGGCGCAGGCGTTGACGCCTTCGGGGTCGAGGCGCGGGTCGGGGGCGGTGCAGCGGCCGTTCGCGCGGTAGGGCGGGAGGACGTCGCCCAGCCAGTGGTCGCCGAGGACGAAGCGGGGGCGCTCGTTGGGGCCGGGGCGCGGGATGGTGCTCGACGTGGGGGCCCAGAGGATGTGGCCGGTGACCATGTCGGCGACGACGCCGCCGGTCAGCCGGGCGAGGGTGTAGGCGGCGGAGCGGGCGACCTGGACGGCGCGGGGCTGGTCGGTGATCGGGGCGCAGGTCGTGACGAGGGCGATGCGGGCGGCGGTGCGCAGGCCGGTTTCGGCCGCGGCGTGCTCGGGGTCCGGCGCCTTGATCTTGGTGGGGTCCCAGCGGTACCAGGTGGCGTCCTCGTTGGTGATCTCCAGCTGCGGGGTGCCGAGGCGGCTGCCGAGGTGGTCGGCGAAGGCGCCGTCCGCCTGCTCCTTGACCAGGTTGACCAGGTCGGCGGGGAGCTTCGCGGCCGCAACGACGAAGCGGGACGTCGTGGTGGCGGGGACGGGCAGGGTGACGACGGTGTCGGTCATGGCGGCTGTCCTTTCGGGAACGGGTGAGCCGCCTCCAGCGTCCTAGCCGGGCCCGCTCCGACGATAGGCGAACGCCGTTCTGTGGATAACTTCGAGAAGGGCCGGGGGATGCTGATCATTGGGGTTCGTCCGACTCCGACACGCCGGGTGCCGTGGAATCGACCACGTGTGGCCGAGAACATGGCGAATCATGCGGAGTGGCGACCGGTTTGCGGGGAATGTGTACGTTGGGGTAGATCATCACTGCTGTGAACTGCGGGGACTTCCCCCGTCGCACGGCACGATCGTCATCCAGGAGGTAACCGTGACCCGCACTCTGTCGAGGGGCACCCGCGTGACCGGTGCCGAGCGCACCAAGCTGGCCGCGGAGCTCGCGCCCCGGTACGCCGGCGGCGAGAGCATCCGTGACCTGGCCGCCGAGACCGGACGGTCCTACGGCTTCATCTACAACGTGCTCAAGGAGGCCGGCGTCCCGCTGCGCGGGCGCGGCGGCAACACCCGGCGCAAGAAGAGCAGCTGACCGAACCGAGCCGACGCGGCCGTCGCCTTCCCTGAGAGGGCGCATCGGCTTCCCGCGACCTGCCGATGGAGCCAGGCGCGTGGAGTCGCCCCAAGTGAAGGCCGGATCCGGGCCATTGGGGCCGAGGTGACGGGCTGATCGTCGGTTGTGGGGGCGTTTCGGGTCTGGGGAGACCGGGAGCGTTGAGGTTCCGCCGCGGGCTCCGGGCGGACGATCACGGGGAGGAGCCGCCGAGAGCGGTTACGGGGAGGAGTCGCCGAAAGGCGGCTGGGCGCGGAGTGAGGCCGCGCGGGGCGAGGAGCATCAGGACGCACAGGTCGACGCGGCGTCCGACCACCGGAGCGTCAGCGCGCACAAGGTGACGCGGCGTGAAGCCGTGGGGGCGTCTGGGCTCGCGGGGTGGCGCGGCGTCAGGCTGCCGGGGGGCAACAGGGCGCACAGGGCGACGTGGCGTCCGGCCGCCGGAGCGTTTGGGCGTGCGGGGTGGCGGATCGTCAAGCTCGCGGAGCGGCGTCAGGGCTCGCGGGCGGTGCGGCGGTAGGCCGCCGGGGATGTCAGGGCGCACGAGGTGGCGCGGCGTGAAGATGTGGGCGCGTCTGGGCGTTCGTGGGGGGATGCGGTGTCGAGGTTGTGCGGTAGTTGTTGTGGGGAGGGGTTAGGACGGGGTGGAGATTTGGTCGTTCGCGTGGAGGGCGGCGAGGTCGGCGGCGGCTCGGCCGGCGACCCAGCCTTCGTAGTTGGTGACGCGGCGGGTGCGGCCTCGGGTGAGGGCGGGGAAGAGGTCGCTCACGGCTTGGTCGACGGCTTCTTCGCGGGCGGACAGGACGGGCAGGAGGTTCTGGTTCGCGGCGGCTTCGCGGGTGGCCCGGGTGCTGGCGGCGTGGAGGCGCTCGCCGATGCGGGCCGCGTAGGCGTTGAGGAAGGCGTGGCGGAAGGAGCGCGTCCGGGAACGGCCCAGGTTGTCCTGGTGGGAGCCGGCCCGAACCATCGCCGAGGTGGCCTGCACCAACAGGGAGGTGAAGAGCATCTCCGTGGCGGCCAGGTCTGCCGAAAATCCCAGGACGGTGGACAGGCCCAGTTCCCGGTGCCATACCGCGCGGCAGCGGTTGGCCTCTGCGACCACCGTCAGTAGGACGGCCTTGGGCGACTCATAGGGGGCGTCTACCGGGATGCGGCAGCCGTCCGGGCCTGTAGGGCCGTCCTCGGAGGCGGCTAGCAGGGCGTGGTCGATCGAGTGTTTCGTGATGAGTTCCTGGGCGCGCGCGCTCAGCGCCTCGGCTTCTTCCGGGAACTCCGTTGACTCGGCCTTGGCCAACAGCGCGCGCACTTTGCTCAGCATCCGCTGGTCCGGTGCGGCAGAAGCGGCTCGCCTACGGGACGCCTCGTTCCGCACAGCAGAACCCGGCGGAGGCCCGATCATCGCCAGCCGCGGTAGGACGGCCAGCAAGCGCAGCAGTTCGAGGACGGACGCCACGCAGACCGAAGCGGAGACGTCCTCGCGGGCGCGCCAGGATTCCAGGCGGTCGTCGTCGGACGCCCACCAGACGTCCGCGCTCAGGGCCTCCAGTTGGGCGCGCCACCGCGAATCCACGGTCGCGGCGCTGTAGGTGCGCATCTCGTCGGCGATGGCGTCCACCAGGAGCGAGCGGTGCCGGACGGTCAGCTCGCGCGCGGAGTGGCGGGCCAGGTCGGACGGCAGCCAGCCGCGCTCCCAGGCCGTCCGGACCGAGCCCCGGAGGGTGCGGATGAGCGCCAGGTCAACGATCCGGGGGTCGTCCTGGACGTCGGAGAGCCGCTCGACGCACCGGGACCAGGTGGACGCGTCGTCCAGGGCGAGGGCGTCGAGCGCGGCGTCGATCAGCCGTTCGGCGGTGTCGCGCGCCGACGCGGCCTGGTCCGGATGGCCCGCCCCGCGCCCGCACGAGTGCGATGCATGCCGCCAGCGCCGCGAATCAGGCACCCTTCGCTCCTCCCCACTCACTCCTCCCGCATCCTGTCACGGAACAACCACAGAACGCGCCCATCCCAGGCAGGAGGCCGGTTTCAGCACCCTCTCGCCTTGATCTTGTGTGGCGCGACCCCGGACAACTGTGGCACCCGTCACGTTCTGGGCGCGGAGTGGCGGGAAAAAGCAGCCGCCCGGGCCGACGGGACCGGGCGGCTGGAAGGGGTGGAAGGGTCAGGAAGCGGCGGAGCCGTCCCCGCGGAGCTCCTCGACGACGACGCTCTGGTACTCGCGGGTCGTGTCGGGCGCGTAGGTGAGCCGGGCGAGGGCGCGGCCGAGCGGGTCGCGGATCTCGAAGCGGTAGTGCTCGCGCGGCTGACCGACGTGGGCGACCGCCTGGTCATGGCGGAGGCGGCACATCGTGTCGACCTTCTCCAGCGCGATCTCGAGACTGCCGGCCTCGGTGATGCGCCGCGGTGGCTCGCCTGTCTCCCAGATCTCGAACATTGTCGCGTCCTGTCGGCGGTACGGGGTGGGGCGTCGGGCCGGGGCAGGCGGCGCGGAGAGGACGGGGTGGGAGTCCGCGCCGGCCACGGCTGCGGGGCCTTGCGGCGCGGACCGCTGTGTTAGGGGCATGTCTGAACTCGCCAGGAGTCATGGGACTGTCGCGGGGTTGACCCAGACAGCTTGCGCCCAATTCGTGGATCTTTCAATCAGCCCAGGTCTCGGCTTGATCACTATTGGAGTCGGGACGCGCGCGGGCGGTGACCGCCCAGGCGCGGTGACCACGCGGGCGGTGGCATCGATGCCGGGCGGCCTCCCGCCCTCATGCGACGTCGATCTGGTGCTCTGTGGCGTCCGGTTCGGCGAAGCGCAGCAGGGATTCGCCTTCGGCGCTCAGGGCGGTGATGGCATCGCGGGGAAGTGGCTCGAAGGGACGCAACCGAAGAGTTGCGGTCTTCCGCTTACGGTCAAGCTCCCAAAGTCCGGCTGCGAAGCCGTCCCATAGGAAGACCGCCCGGACGCGCAGGTTCTTGGTAGTGAGGAGCGGACGGTTCGCATCCGAGATGATGCGCCGCCGGTCGGCATGGGCGAGGACGAGGTTGTCGAACTCGGGAAGGAAACGCGCCGGAGCGGGGACGTCCTCGTGCGGGCGCGGTGCGTCGGGCAGGTCGAACAGCTCGCGTCCACGCTCGTCCTGGAACGTCCGCAGCTTTGGACGCAGCCGCTCCAGCGCCGCCCCGCAGGTCGGAACGCCCGACCAGGTCTGCGCGTCCGTCGCCGTGGCGGGGCCGAAAGCGGCCAGGTACCGCAGGACCAGGGCCTCGTCGTCGGGGACGTCCGAGATCGGCGCGTCGAGCCAGGTGTCCGCGAGGGTGAAGGACGCGGTGCGCGGGAACCCCCAGCGGTCGTCCGTCGGGACCATCGCCAGCGGCAGCCACATCCGGACGGCGTAACCGAGCGCCCGGTCGTTGACCTCCGGGAAGTCCTCCTGGAGGAGGGCGCGGAGCTCGTTGAAGGTGCGCGGGCCGCCGGAGAGGTGGCGGCGCGCCGCGTCCAGGACCGCCGGACGGTCGAGACCCGCCGCGCGGTCGCCGAGGACCTTCAGCGCCCCGTCCAGCATCGGCTGGAGCGTCGTCCGCAAGGCCCGGTAGTCGGCGGCCGACATCAGGTGCAGCGTGCCGCGCAGGGACGTCGCCCGCACCACGGACCGATCATGGACGGCGGCGTGCAGATCCTCGGTTCCGAACCCCTCCACCCGCGACCACAGGCCGAGGAACGGCGGCTTGGGCTCCTGCGCCTGGAGGCCGCCGAGCCGCTCGACCGCCTCGGCCACCGGGACGGCCTCCCGGGCCAGCAGCATCTGGCGCGCGAGCGTGGCCCGGTTCAAGGAGCGCAGGCTGAGGGTTTCGGTCATCCGCGGTCCCCTTCGTTCGGTCGGAGCGGGCCCTTGGTCCCGTGCGCCCAGATGCTCAGCAAGATCAGTAGGGCCATCAGCGCCCCGGTGATCGCGACGGCGTATCCGGTCCAGGACGAGGCTACGGCCAACAGGCCGATCAGGGGCATGCCCCACGCGTAGGGGGCGTTCGCCCCGTGCGGGCGCACGAGCAGCCACCAGACGACCAGTAGATAGAAGAACACCGGAAGCGTCAGCGCCAGTCCTGCCGTTCCGGCCGGGATGTGCGCCTCATGCGTGGCGCGGGCGGCGTTCACCGCGATCCCCGCGCCGACCGCCGCCCCGGACGCGTAGATCACGTAGTGCCCGTAGCCCCAGGCGATCGCCCTGCGCAGGTTCGTGAGCAGGCCGGCCGAGGACATCGAGAAGTACACCCACCACATCCCGAACACGGTCACCAGGCCGCCGGCGGCGATCATGTAGAGCTCCAGCGTGGCCTCGCCGGACAGCGCGTCCCGCACCGCGCCCGTGGACGACAGGACCACCTCGCCCAGCACGATGATCGTCATCAGGCCGTACCGCTCGGTGATGTGGTGCGGGTGCCAGGTCGTCCGGCCGGCGGCCTCGGCCCACGGCGGCACCAGCAGCTCGGCGGCGATCCCGATCACGATCAGCCAGGGCTGCCAGCCCTCCGGGGCGGCGAACGCGAGGACGAGCCAGTAGGCGGCGCAGGCGCTCTCGCCGGCGACGAAGCGCAGCATGGTCGTCCGGTGCGCCGGGTCGCCGCCCGCCGCGCGGAGCCGCTGGGACTCCAGGCCCAGCCGCATGATCGCGTAGCCGACCGCCAGTACCCGCAGGTCCCGGTCGTCGAAGGCCCGCGGGACGCCCGCCGACAGCACCAGCGCGCCCGCCATGACGACCATGGTCGCCAGCCGGTAGTAGGTGTCGTCGGTGTCGTAGGCGGAGGCGAACCAGGCGTAGTTCAGCCAGGACCAGTTGATCGCCGCGAAGATCACCAGGAAGGCGGCGACACCGGACGCCACGTGGCCCTCGGCGAGCGCGTGCTCCAGCCGGGCGGCGTCCGCGCCGACGGCCACCACGAAGCACAGGTCGAAGAACAGCTCCAGCGAGGACGCCACCCGGTGCCGCTCGGCCGGGTCGCGGGCCTCCATCCGCCGCCGCCACGGGCGGCCGACGATCACAGGTCGCTCGGTCATGAGCGCATCGTAGGGAGCCCGTCACGCCCGATCACGGTTCGGGGTCCGTCCGCGCGCCGCCTTCGGGCGCGTCCAGATCTTTCTGGCCCGCCATCGCGCCGGCTCCGGGGCCGCGCGCGTCCCGCCCGGACGAGGCGGGCCGGCCTCCGCATGATCATATCGGCGCTGGTGGCGGACGGTGCGGCACGTTCGAACGGCCCGCCGCGCCCCCTCCGCAGCGGGCTCGAACGAGCCGCGGAGGCGGCGGTGACGCGAAATGTTCCGTGAATCTGCACGTGCATCAGATCTTGCACATGCACGCTATTCCTAGCAGGATTGCCCCGGACCCCCGCACGTGAACTCCCCGGAGATCGCGATGACCGCACACCTGAGCGACAGCGACCGACAGGCGCTCCGCCTCGCCCACGACCTGCGCGAAGAGCTGGCCCGGAACCTTCCGGACCAGGGCGCGGCTCCGTCGATCTCCCCCTACGTCGATCCCGCCGGACGGCCCAGCGTGCTGGTCCGGCTGGACGACGAGACCGCCCGCGCGCTGATCGCGGTGCTGGGCGACCGACGCGTGCCGCTCGCGCCCGAACCACGCCGGACGGACGGGTCCCTCCCCGCACCGCCACCGGCGCCAGGGCCCCAGCAGCCCTATGGCGGACCCGAGCCCCGCTACGGCGGACCGGAGCAGCCCTCGGCGTCGCCGTTCGCGGCCCAGCCGGGCGGGCAGTTCGCGGCGCAGCCCGCCGCGGCCATGCCGTCCGGCTCGCCCTTCGGGGACGCCCCGGCCATGCCGTCGCCGTTCCAGGAGGCTCCGGCGATGCCGTACCACGACGGCCCGGCCGTCCCGGACCCCTTCGCGCCCTCCCCGAGCGTGAACACCGGTGGCTACCCGGCGGTCAACACGGGCGGCTACCCCGCGCCCGCGGTGAACACGGGCGGCTACCCGACGCCGGCCGTGAACACCGGCGGCTACCCCACCTTCCACTAAGCGCCCGACCCGCAGCAATCGGTGGCCCGCCACCCCGCCGCCGGGAACCGCCGCCCGGCGAACGCGAAGCGCGAAGCGCAGAAGCCGCGTTCGGCCGGCCGAGCGCCAGGCCCAGAGGCGGGTTTGGCCCGCCGAGCGCCAGGCCCAGAGGCGGGTTTGGCCCGCCGAGCCCCAAGCCCGAAAGCGGGATTGGCCCGCCGAGCGCCAAGCCCGGTAGCGGGTTCGGTCAGCCGAGCGCCAGGCCCGGAAACGGGGTCGGTCAGCTCAGCGCCAGGCCCGGTAGGCCGGGGGCGAAGCGCGGAAGCGGCGCTTGGCCGTCCTTATGTGCGGCCGGGATGCGGCGCTCCAAAGGCCATTGCGGGCCGCCGAGTCGCGGTGTTCGCCTGGTCGCGGAGGCCCCAGAACGGCGCGGATGACGGGGTGGCAGGGCCTTGCCGAGGGGCCGCGCCACCCCCGCCCGGCCCCGATGATCGCGAAAACTCCGAGCCCGGAAGACGGAAGTCTTCCGGGCTTTCTTGCGTTCACATCCGGGATGCCCTGCTGTCGAGTGCGGCCCTCACCAGGGCCGATGCCGGGCCGAACCGGGCCCCGGCCGGTGTGATCCAGCTGACAGCAAGGCCAAGGTAAAACGCCGGAAACCCTTGTCCAGCAAGGGTTCCGGAAAGAA
Organism: Actinomadura rupiterrae; assembly: GCF_024172125.1. Lineage (GTDB taxonomy): Bacteria > Actinomycetota > Actinomycetes > Streptosporangiales > Streptosporangiaceae > Spirillospora > Spirillospora rupiterrae. The sequence continues at coordinate 220,857 of NZ_JAMZEA010000009.1, read as the reverse complement.
GATCTACCTTTCGAAAGGTAAAAAAGGCCGAGATTTGGCAGAACCATGGTATTGCCACGTATAGTGGGCCATGGCTTCGGGTCAAGAGCCATTGACCCGAGCCTTTCTGTAGCCGTCACGCCCCGTCCGCCAGTCGGGGCCCCAGGCACCGGCACGCGGCCGTCCATGCAGCGTCCGCCCAGGTAGAGCCAGAGCGCCCCTGGCCGGTGCCCCCCCGCACAGATCCCGTCCCGCCGGAGCGCGGGTCGTCGTCGCGGCCCCTCTATGGGTGCGCGCGGATTCTCCCTCCCTGCCAGTCGCAGGGGCATTCAGCGCGGGTTTCCGTCACCGATGGCTTCCCTCCCGAGCGTCGCCTCGGGGCCGTTTTCCAGTCCCGTCCGGAGTCCACCCCGGCCGGAAACGGCTGCCCCACTCCGCCGAACAAAGGATTTCCATGCAGAAGCGAGCCCTCAACATCGCCATCACCGCCCTGACCGGTTCCACCCTGGCCGGGTTCCTCGTGGCCGGTGTGGCGATGTCCGGGGACGACACCCCCGACCGCGGCAAGCTCACCGCGCAGCAGAGCCGCGCCGAGCTCGACCTCGGCGCCCGCAAGCCGGCCGAGGCCCCGAAGAAGGCCGAGGCCGGCGCGCAGTCGGCCGAGAAGAAGGCCGCCGTCAAGAAGGCGCAGCCGAAGGCGCTGCTGGCCGGTTCCACCATCGCGTCCTACTTCTGGGACGACGGCTCCGGCGTGAACGGCGACACCGGCGCCCCCGCCGGCGGCGAGCCGATGCAGAAGGGCCTGTTCGCCAGCCCGAGCTGGCCGCTCGGCACCAAGGTCAAGGTCAGCTACAACGGCCGCAGCGTCGTCGGCTTCATCGGCGACCGCGGGCCGGGCGAGCCGTCCCGCAGCGGCGTCATGCTCGACCTGGACACCTACACCTTCCGGTACCTGCTCGACGGCGGGAAGCCCGCCAGCAAGTACGAGACCGGCACCGACGCGGGCCACCTGAACGGCGTCAAGTGGGAGGTGCTCTCCTGGGGCACCGGTGCGGGCAGCCGCGGCGCCCCGTCCGCCATGTGACGATCCGCCACGTGACCCACGTGAGGACGTGACGGCAAGGCACGTGACGCCCCACCACGTGACACCCGTCATGTGACGACCGCCGCGAGGCGATCATCGAACGCGCGAAGGGCGTTCCACCGGCATTCGGTCGGCGGAACGCCCTTCGCGCGTCTGCGAACGGACGTCCGGATCGTTCCGGAGCACCGAAAAGGGGGACCGCCGAGGGCTGCGGGGCCGAAAAGGCGCCGCCGAGGGCTGGTTTCGGACGGTCCGAACGATGAGGATGGCGGATGCGCCGTTCCCCCTGACGCGCGCCGTCTCCCAACGGAGGTAGTCACCCGTGACCGAACCGCCGCCCTCCAACGAACCCCCGCTCCCCAACGAGTCCCGGCTCCCCAACGACCCGCCGGTCCCCGGAGAGCCGCCGGTCTCCACCCGACCGCAGCCCTCCGGCGGGCCCGGAACAGCCGCCAAGATCGTCGCGGGCGTCCTGCTGGTCCTGCCGTTCCCCGTGTACCTGGCCGTCCCGTCCTACGCCAAGCTCACCCCGCGCCTCGCGGGCTTCCCGTTCTTCTACTGGTGGCAGCTGCTCTGGGTGGTGCTGACCGCGCTCTGCATCGGCGCGGCCCACCTGCTGACCCGGCGGAGAGGCGGCGCCCGGTGAAGGACGTCAAGGGCATCGAACTGACGATCTTCGTCTTCTTCTTCGTGGCCGTCACCGTGGTCGGGTTCGCCGCCGCGCGCTGGCGCCGCGGCCAGACCCTCATGCACCTGGACGAGTGGGGCCTCGGCGGACGCAGCTTCGGCACGTTCGTCACCTGGTTCCTGCTCGGCGGGGACCTCTACACCGCCTACACCTTCGTCGCCGTGCCCGCCGCCGTGTTCGCGGGCGGCGCGATGGGCTACTGGTCCGTCCCGTACGCCGCGATCGCCTACCCGATCGTGTTCCTCGTCGGGCCGAGGCTGTGGTCGGTGTCGCACCGGCACGGCTACGTGACCACCGCCGACTTCGTGCGCGGACGGTTCGGGTCCAAGGGCCTCGGCCTCGCGATCGCGCTGACCGGCATCCTGGCGATGATGCCGTACATCGCGCTGCAGCTGGTCGGCATCCAGGCCGTGCTGACCGTGATGGGCGTCACCGGGTCCGGCCTGGCCCGGGACCTGCCGCTGTTCATCGCGTTCGCGCTGCTCGCGGCCTACACCTACACCTCCGGGCTGCGCGCCCCGGCGCTGATCTCCTTCGTCAAGGACACGCTGATCTACCTGACGATCATCGTGGCGGTGCTGTACATCCCGTCCAGGATCGGCGGCTGGGGGCACATCTTCGACGCGTCCCAGGCGTCGCTGGCCAAGCCGAACCCGGCGACCGGCAAGCCGTCCGGCTCGCTGGTCACCACGAGCATGACGCACTGGGCGTACGGGACGCTCGCGCTCGGCTCGTCCCTGGCGCTGTTCATCTACCCGCACACCGTCACCGGCGCGCTCGCCGCCGGACGGCGCGACGTGATCCGGCGGAACGCGGCGCTGCTGCCCGCCTACTCGCTCGTGCTGGGCTTCCTGGCCCTGCTCGGCTACATGGCGCGGGCCACGCCCGAGGTGGCGCAGGGCGTGGCCAAGGCGAAGAACCCGCAGCTCGCGGTGCCGCTGCTGTTCGACCACACCTTCCCGCAGTGGCTGACCGGGCTGGCGTTCGCCGCGATCGGCGTCGGCGCGCTGGTGCCGGCGGCGATCATGTCGATCGCCGCGTCCAACCTGTTCACCCGGAACGTCTACACCGCCTTCTTCCGCCCGGACGCCTCGCCGGCGGAGGAGACCCGGGTGTCGCAGCTGGTGTCGCTGCTGGTCAAGGTCGGCGCGCTGGTGTTCGTGCTGGGCTTCGACAAGTCGCTGGCAATCAACCTGCAGCTGCTCGGCGGGATCTGGGTCGTGCAGACCTTCCCGGCGCTCGCGATCGGCGTGTTCACCCGCTGGTTCCACCGGTGGGCGCTGCTCGCCGGGTGGGCGGTCGGGATGGTGTACGGAACCTGGACGGCCTACGGCACCTCATCCCCGACGCAGAAGCACTTCGGCCAGTCGATCGCGGACATCCCGCTCATCGATCACAAGGGCTACATCGCGCTCACCGCGTTCGTGTTCAACATCGCCGTCGCCGTCGTGCTGACGCTGGTGTTCCGGCTGGTCAAGGTCCCGGACGGCCAGGACGAGACCACTCGGGCGGACTACACGGCCGACGCGTCCGAAGCGGCCGCCGAGCCGGGCGACTCCGGCCGGGAGCTGAGCCCCGCCGCCGGCTGACCAAGCGTCCGCTCCGACCAGGCGCCCCGGAGGTCCGCTCCAAGGATCTCCGGGGCTTCCCTTTGCGGGCGTCCTGGGGTAAGTATGTGCTTACCATGGTGGACACCTCGACGCTCATCGTCCGCGGCCCCGAGACCGTCACCTGGCGGGTCGTCCTCGACCCGCTGATGATGGTGGCGGGCGTCCGCGCGCTCATGCTCCAGGCTCTCCAGCCGACCACGATGCGCGGCGTCTGGCAGAACTCCGACTTCCTGGAGAGACCGCTCGAACGGCTCTTCAACACCGCGCACTTCGTGACCGTCACCGCGCTCGGCACGCCCGAGCAGGCCGACGCGCTCGGCGCGCGGGTGCGCGCCGTCCACCGGACGCTGCGGATCAAGGACCCGGAGACCGGCCGCACCCACCGCGTGGACGAACCGGAGCTGCTCCTCTGGGTGCACTGCGCCGAGGTGTCGTCCTACCTGGAGGTCATCGAGCGCGGCGGGCTGCGGCTCACGCCCGCCGAACGCGACCGGTACTACGACGAGCAGCGGCGGACGGCCACCTACGTCGGCCTCCACGCCGAGGACGTCCCGGGCAGCGTGGCGGAGATGGACGGCTACTTCGAGCGCGCCCGCGCCGAGCTGGACCTGCGGGTGACCGACGAGGCGCGGGCCACGATGCGGTTCCTGCTGTGGCCGAAGATGCCGGGCAAGCTGCGCGTCCTGGCCCCGTTCAAGCCCATGTGGCTGCCGATCGGCATGCTCGCCTACTACACGCTCCCGCGCTGGGCACGGGACGAGTACCGGACGCTGCCGGAGGTCCGGGGCGTCCAGCCGGTGGTCACGTTCGGCCTCAAGGTCGGGCGCTTCCTGGTCGGGCTGATCCCGGAGCGGATCGCCGGACGGCCCTTCAAGCCCGAGACCCGCGACCTGATGGCCGACCTGCCGCGCCGCCTGACCGAATCGGGCGTCCGTCCGCACCGCAAGCTGCAGAAGGTCCGCGCCGCCTGACACGCGCCCCTCCTCGGGAGGCCGGGCGGATCAGGTGCGGTCGGCGATGAAGGACTCGGCGCGGCGGAAGAGGCCGAGGGTGATCGAGTGCAGCAGGTCGCCGGTCTCCTTGGGCGCCTTGCCCGCGCAGGCGCGCGCGTGCGTCCCCTCCAGGACGATGCCGAGCTTGAAGCAGGCCAGCACCGCGTACCAGGTGATGGACGCCAGGTCCCGTCCGGCGACGGCCTCGGGGCGCTCGGCGTAGGCGGTGACCAGCTCGGCGGCGGACGGCAGGCCCCCGGCGGCGCCGAGCGGCCCGGCGAGCAGGGCGCTCTCGTCGGCGCCGTCCGGCCAGGTGGCCAGCAGCCAGCCGAGGTCCAGCAGCGGGTCGCCGACGGTGCACATCTCCCAGTCGACGATCGCCGCGACGTCCGGGCCGTCGAAGGAGTACATGAGGTTGGCGAGGTGGTAGTCGCCGTGCATGATCCCGGGACGCCAGGTCTGCGGGCGGTTCGCGTCGAGCCAGCGGGCGACCGCGTCCAGGCCGGGGATCTCCGGGCCAGGGTAGCCCTCCAGGGCCGAATACGACTCCAGTTCGGACGTCCAGCGCGGCACCTGGCGCTCCAGGAAGCCGTCCGGCTTGCCGAAGTCGGCCAGGCCCACGGCCTCGTGGTCGACCGCGCCGAGCGCGGACAGCGACCGCGCGGCCGACAGGCCCATCTCGCGCCGGATCGCGGCGTCGCCCGCGTGCAGGTCGGGCAGGGCGACGGTCGCGTTGAAGCCCTCGACCGGCGTCATCAGGTAGAACACCGCGCCGTCCAGGACGGTCTCGTCCGGGCAGGACGCGATGATCCGCGGCGCGGGGACACCGGTGCCGTCCAGCGCGGTCAGCACCCGGGCCTCCCGGCGCAGCACGTCGTTGGTGCGGGCGCGCAGGTGCTTCGGGCCGCGCCGCAGCACGTAGTCGCGGCCGCCGCGCGCGAACCTGATCAGGATGTTCTGGGTGCCGCCGCTCAGCGGCGCGACGTCCTCGAACGGGCCGCCGGGCAGGCCCTGCCCGTCCATCCACGCGCCGAGGACGTCGAAGTCGACGACGGCGGGGTCGATCTGCTCGGGCTGCGGCACGGTCCGGATCCTTCCCAACGGTCGTCTACCGGAGAGTAACAGCGCGTTCGCCGCGGGCTCGCGGCCGGGTGGCCGGGACGGGGGCGGCAACGGCAAATCGGGGTGAAGCGGGCGGCCCGCCGGTGCTACGTTCACCCTGCCGGCCGCGGGACTCCGGTGCGACTTCCGGAAACCGCCTTTAATGCGATCATTCGCTGCTCGTGCCTCCTTGCCCCGGCCGGCACCCCAGACCTGGAGCACCATGACCGAGACGATCGCCGACCTGGTCGCCTGCGAGGACGTGCTGACCTTCGTCAACGCCGCGATCACCGGGACGGGCCAGCGCGAGTTCCACCACGACGCGGCCGAGCAGACGCTGTCGCTCGGGTTCCTGCACGCCTACATGCGCGAGAACTACCGCGAGCTGTACGCGGCCACGCTCGCGCTGGACGTCAACGACCACAATGCCGCGCTGATCGTCCGCGGCCTGCTGTCCACCGCGCGGGACGCGGACGACGCGCAGCGCCGCCTGGAGGGGAGGCTGGTCGCGCGCAGGCTCGAACTGCTCCCGCCGCAGCGCGTGTACCGGCTGTTCCGCGCGCTGCGCCGCGACGGCGTCAACAACCGGCGCACCCGCGCGATCATGCGCGACTGGCTGCTCGCCCGCCCCGACCTGGCCTTCGACGCGGTCAAGTACCGCGGCGCGCTCAAGGACGCCGTCCGGCACGCCCACCTGAACGTCGAAGACCTCGTCGCGGACGCGCCCGACCACGTCCGGCAGGAGATCGGGCGGATTTTCTACGGCGCGACCGGCCACCCGTTCGTCACGCCGATCTTCGAGACCTGGCGGCAGGCGCACTACGCCCAGGCGGCCGTCTACAAGCTGCCGTTCACCGTCGCCGAGGGCTTCGCCGCCCAGCACGGCATCCCGCGCAAGCGCTTCCTGGAACGCGCCGAGCGGAACATGACCCGGCTGGAGCGGCTGCGGCTCCAGGGGCACGCGGGCGAGAACAAGGCCCGGCTCGACATCGACCTCGCGACGGTGCCGCTGACCCGGCTCGCCACCTACGTCCTGTCCCTGCCGCTGGACGAGCGGTCCGCGCGCCGCGCCGAGCTGACCGGCGCCCTGCGCGCCGCCGCCCGCCGCGCCGCCGGTCCCGACGCCGGACGCTGGGGGCGCGTCGCCGCCGTCCTGGACGACAGCTTCTCCACGATCGGCTCCGCCGAGAAGCGCCGGCGGCCGCTCGCCGTCGCGCTCGGCGGGCACTTCCTCCTGGAGGCCCTCGCGGGCGAGTTCCACCCGTTCTGGACGTCCGGGCGCACCGATCCGCTGCTGCTGTACCCGTTCGGCCCGACCCCGCTCGGCACCCGCCTGCTGGACGCCCTCGACACCGCACCGGACCGCCTCGTGATCGTCTCGGACGGCTTCGACAACGCCCCGCCCGGCCTCGCCGCCGAGGTGCTGCGCGTCTGGCGGTCCCGGCTCGACCCGGACCGGCGCGTCTCGATCACGCACCTCAACCCGGTCTACGACGCCGAGGGCTTCGACGTGCGGCGGCTCGTCCCGACCGTCCCGACGGCGGGTGTCCGCGACGCCGAGGACCTGCTCACCCTCGTCGAGCTGGCCCGCTTCGCCGAGGGCCGCGTCGGCCTGCCCGAACTCCGCGCCCACCTCGACGCCCGCATGGCCCGCTTCCTCACCCCGACCGGCGCCACCGAGCCCCCGACCCCCGAGCCCGAGGACCCCGCATCCGAGGACCCCGCGCTCGACGCCGAGGACTCGACCGCCGACCCCGACGACCCGAGCGGCGACATCCAGGATCCGACTCCCGGCACCGAGCGGACGGAGGCGCCGTGAACACCGACCTTCCGCCCGAGCCGACCTGGGACACCGCGCTCTGGCGCGGGCCGGGCTGGATCCGCGCGTCCGGGCTCATCAGCAAGCCCGCGCAGACCTGGAACTCGGTCCGGCTGGTCCCGCTCGTCCGGGACGAGCCGATCGAGAGCCTTCGGCTCGACCGCCGCGCCTATGACGAGCCGTCCATCGTGGACGTCGGCGACCGCACCTATTACCTCTCCTACATTCCGCACGCCTTCGTCGCCCACTGGGAGGGCGAAGGCGACGCCGCCACCGCCTCCTACGGGACGCGTCTGCTCGCCCGGGACGACAAGGGCATCGGCCCGTCCGGTATGCCGATCCGGGTGCGCCGCCGGATGGCGCGCCGCCTCGCCGGTGACCGGCTCCGGTTCCTGCCGCTGCACCTGGCCGTCGAGGGCTACCTCGCGCTGCATTTCGGCGGTCCGGAGATCGCGTGGGAGGAATGGTCGCGCCGGGCGCTCGCGTCCGGGCTTTCCCCGCGCGAGGAGCGCGCCTACATGGGCGCGTCCGTCCCGGACCTGGCCGACGCGCTGCGGATCTTCGAGATCCACCCCGGCCAGTGCGGCGTGCTCGTCTACGTGGCGGACGCCCTGGCCAGCGCGTTCGTCGTGCCGCACCCGGACGACTACCGGGCGCTGCACCCGACCCTCGTCCAGGACCTGTTCGGCGAGCTGGTCTACCAGTACGGGCTGCTGCGGCTGCCCGTCGAAGACCTGGCCCTGCCGATCGACGAGGGCGCCGTCCGGACGCTGGCCGACCTGCGCACCGAGGCCGAGCGGCGGATGCGCGACTGGGCCGACTTCCACGACGAGGCCATGGCCGAGGAGGTCTTCGCGCCCGGCAGCAGGTTCGAGGACGTCCAGCGCATGCGCGGGGCGCGGCTCTCCCGGTTCCTGCCGCCCTTCACCCCCGGACGGCCCAACCACATCGGCGAGATGATCGACGTGGGGGAGGGGGAGCGCGCCCGGCTCGCCTACCTCAAGACGTTCCGGCTGTCCGAAACCCAGATCCGGCGCGGCTACCTGCTGAAGCGGCTCGCCGCGCACGGCTGGCGGCTCGCCGACACCGCGGCCGAGTTCGGGATCACCGAAGCGGCGTTCGCGCTGCGGCTGGAGCGCGCGGGCTTCGGCCACCTGCTGCGCCAGGACGTCCTCGACCACTACCGCGCGGCCGCCCGCCGCTGATCAAGCGCCGGGCGCCCAGGAGCCCAGCCATCCCGGGCGTCCTGACACCAAGACGGCCCGGACTGCGGGGAGCAGAACCGGGCCAGGCAAGGCGGAGGCAGGGATCAGTCGCGCAGCCCCGCGAACAGGTCGGTCTCCGGGAGGTCGGCGTCCACGCTGCTGGAGCGGCGGACGAACGACTCGGAGCCGAACACCGCGGCCTGCATCTCGTCCGGGAGGCGCAGCAGGAAGATGTTCTCGCCCTGGCTGGCGTGCGCCTCCAGGGCCTTGCGCTTGCGCTCGACGTGCGCCGACACGTCCACTCGGGTCGTGATCAGCTCGTCCGGGGTGCCGAAGTCGTCCGGCAGCTCGGTGTCGTCGAGGTCGAGCCCCGCGTCCTTGGCGGCCTTGAACATCATCTCGATGCCCGAGCGCGGCACGGCCGTCTCGTAGAACTTGCGCGGGATGCCGGTGCTCTCGGACGCCGCGACCGCGATGCGGTGCGCCTGGATGTGGTCCGGGTGGCCGTAGTTGCCGTTCTCGTCGTAGGTGACCACGACGTCCGGACGGTACTGCTCCATCAGCTCGGCGAGCCGGGCCGCCGCGTCCTCGACCGGGATGTTGGAGAACGCGCGCGGGTCGTCGTTGGTGCTCCAGCCCACCATGCCCGAGTCGCGGTAGCCGAGCAGCTCCACGTGCTCGATGCCGAGGATGGAGACGGACTCCTCCAGCTCGGCCAGCCGGACCCGCGCCACGCCCTCGGCGTCGTGCCCCTCGTCCTCCGGCTTCAGCCCGCCGGCGTCGTCGCCCATCTCGCCGTTCGTACAGGTCACCAGGACGGCGCGGTGGCCCTCGGCGACGGCCTGCGCGAGCACGCCGCCCGTCCCGAGGACCTCGTCGTCGGGGTGGGCGTGGACCGCCATCAGGGTCAGTCGTTGCTCCATCGTGCGGATTCTCCTCAGAAGTGGGGGTGCCGCCCTGCCCGGAGGCCGGGCGGCATCCACTCTACGAGCGTCCGGTGACAGAACCCGCTCCGCGCGTCTTGTGACGAAACCCACGCCGGCCGACCGCCGGAAAATCCCCTCCCGGACGGTCGGCCCGCGGACCCCCTAACGGCAGGCCCCCTCGCGGCAGGCCCGCCGAGGCGGGACCCGCTAGAGGCGCTCGTCGGGGGAGCCGCCGCGGGCCTGCGCGGTCGCGCTCACCCGGCCGCGCACGCAGAACCAGCCGATCACCAGGGCCGCGAGGATCACCGGGAAGGCCAGCACCGTCCGGTGCCCCTCGCCGTCGTAGTCGAACCACATCAGCACCACGACCGCGGCGAGGAACGCCAGCGTGACGATCTCGGTGACCGGGGAGCCGGGCAGCCGGTAGGACGGCCGCTCCAGCTCGCCCCGCTTGCACTTCCGGACGAACAGCAGGTGCGACAGCATGATCATCGCCCAGGTGCCGAGGATGCCGATCGCGGCCAGGTTCAGCACGATCTCGAACGCGTTCTTCGGCACCCACGCGTTCAGGCCGACGCCGAGCACGCACACGACCGAGGTCATCAGGATGCCGCCGTAGGGCACGTGGTGCCGGCTCATCCGGGTGGTGAAGCGCGGGGCCGAGCCCGCCGCGCCGAGCGAGCGCAGGATCCGTCCGGTGGAGTACAGCCCGGAGTTCAGGCTGGACAGCGCGGCGGTCAGGACGATCAGGTTCATCACGTCGCCCGCCGCCGGCACGCCCAGCTTGGACAGCACGGTCACGAACGGGCTGACGCCCTCCTGGTACAGGTTGTAGGGCAGCAGCATCGCCAGCAGGACGACCGAGCCGACGTAGAACAGCAGGATCCGCCAGACGATCGAGTTGATCGCCTTCGGCATGATCTTGGCGGGGTTCTCGGTCTCGCCCGCCGCGACGCCGACCAGCTCGGTGGAGGCATAGGCGAACACCACGCCCTGGATGACCACAAGCATCGGCAGCACGCCCTTGGGGAAGATCCCGCCGTGGTCGAGCATCAGGCCCGGCCCGGACGAGTAGCCGCCGACCTTGTGCCCGGTGACCAGCAGCGCGATCCCGATGAGCAGGAACGCGACCAGGGCGGCGACCTTGACCAGGGACGCCCAGAACTCGAACTCGCCGAAGAACCGGACCGAGACGAGGTTGACGGTCAGCACGACCGCGAGGGCGACCAGCGCCAGCACCCACTGCGGGATGGTGGTGAACGCCTTCCAGTAGTGCAGGTAGAGCGCGATCGCGGTGATGTCCACGACGCCGGTGGTGCTCCAGTTGAGGAAGTGCATCCAGCCGGCGACGTACGCGCCCTTCTCGCCCATGAACTCGCGCGAGTAGGACACGAACGAGCCCGAGGACGGCCGGTGCAGCACCAGCTCGCCGAGCGCCCGGACGACCATGAAGGCGAAGAAGCCGCAGACCGCGTAGGCGATGGCCAGGGACGGCCCGGCGCTGTGCAGCCGTCCGCCCGCGCCGAGGAACAGCCCGGTGCCGATCGCGCCGCCGATGGCGATCATGCTGACATGCCGGGTCTTCAGGCTCTTGCTGTAGCCCTCGTCGCCGGCGTCGACCACCGGGACGGCCCCGGAGGGCGACGTGCCGGTGGGCGCGGGCGCCCGGAGATCCTGCTCGCTCACGCTTCGCTGCCGCCTTTCCACGGGGTGTGCTCGGTAACGGCCCGGTGCAGTTTCGGTCAACAGACCGAAACTGTCAAAACGCTGCCCCAAAACTCGGTCACGGAACGAGATCTGGATCACTCCGGCCGCTCCGTCGTACGGTTCGGGCATGGGTGGCCCGCTGGTGCTGGTGGACGTCGACGGAGTCCTGAACCCCTTCCGCAAGCCGCATCGGCGGTTCCGCCGCCACCGCGTGATGCCGGACGGGCGGCTCATCCGGGTCTGGCTGGACGTCCGGCACGGCTCGATGCTGCGCGAGCTGGCCGAAAGGACCGGCGCGGAGCTGGCCTGGGCGACCTACTGGCAGGACGAGGCGAACCAGTGGATCGGTCCGCGCATCGGCCTCCCGGAGCTCCCGTTCGTCCCGCTGCCGCCGTTCCCCGGCATCCAGGAGGGGCGCAGCTTCGGCGCGTGGAAGGCCCGGCACGTCGCCGCCTGGACGCGCGACCGCCCCTTCGTCTGGTTCGAGGACGAGCCCGACGCCGCCGAGTCCGTCGCGGCCGAACCGGGCGTCGGCGACCACCTCCTCGTCGGCGTGGACCCTGTGACCGGACTCACAGAGGAGCACGTCGAGACGGCCGCGTCCTGGCTGACCGGGCGCTGACCTCCGGGCCGCCCGGACCACTGTCACCGGCGGACCATCCGTGAGACGCGGGTTTGCCTCGGCGCGCACTTACGCGGGCGTGCCGATCTGGGCAGGATGAAGGCGCTGTCGAGCTGAAGGAGAACCATGAGTGCTCTCGCCGGACGCGTCGCGCTGGTCACCGGGGGAAGCCGCGGCATCGGCAGGGCCATCGCGCTCGCCCTGGCCGAGGACGGCGCGACCGTGGCCGTCGCCTACCGCCGCGACGAGGACGCCGCGCGCAAGACCCTCGCCGCGCTCGCCGAGCTGGGCGTCGAGGGCCGCGCCTACCAGGCCTCGGTGGACGCCCCGGACGACTGCGACCGCCTGGCGTCCGCCATCGCCGCGGACTTCGGACGGCTCGACATCCTCGTGCACAGCGCCGGGATCGCCAGCCGCGGCCACAGCGTCGCCGACACCGACCCGGCCGAGGTCGTGCGGCTGATGAACGTGCACGCCGTCGGGCCGCACCACCTCACCCGCGTCCTGCTGCCGCTGCTGCGCGGCGCCGACCGCGCCGACGTGGTGTTCGTGTCGAGCGTGATCACCGGCATCCTGCCGCCGTTCAGCGCCCCCTACGCCATGGGCAAGGCCGCCATGGAGGCCCTCGCGCGCACGCTCGCCAAGGAGGAGCGCGCCAACGGCATGCACGTCAACATCGTCGCGCCCGGCCTCGTGGACACCGACATGGGCCAGCGCCTCGTGCGCGCCACGATGGGCGTCGAGGACATCCACCAGCAGGACGCCATGTCCCCCTACGGCCACGTCTGCTCGCCCGAGGAAGTGGCGAGCGTCGTCCGCTTCCTGGTCTCCGACGCCGCGTCCTACCTCACCGACCAGCGCATCGTCGTCGACGGCGGCACCTTCTAGAGCCCGCGGGCGTAGCGGGGGCCCGGCGCGCGAAGGGCGGTCCAGGCACGGAGGTCCCGGCGCGCGAAAGGCGGCCCGGGCGCGCGGGTCCCGGCGCGAGCGGGGGCCGGAGCGCTCTACGCTGGGAGGCATGTCTTCCGCGTCTTCGATCCGAGTACGTTTCGCGCCCTCGCCCACCGGCATGTTCCACGTCGGCGGCGCCCGGTCGGCCCTGTTCAACTGGGTGATGGCCAAGCAGTCCGGGGGGACGCTGGTACTGCGGATCGAGGACACCGACGCCTCGCGCAACAGCCCCGAGTGGACCGAGGGCATCATCCGCGCCCTGGCGTGGCTCGGCATGGACGGCGGCGAGTACGAGGGCCCGTACTTCCAGTCCGCCAACGCCGACAAGCACGCCGAGGCCGCCGCGACGCTCCGCGAGCAGGGTCGCGCCTACTACTGCGACTGCACCCGCGAGCAGATCGTCGAGCGCACCGGCGACTCGCACAAGGGCTACGACGGCTTCTGCCGCGACCGCGGCCTGGAGCCCGGCCCGGGCCGCGCGCTGCGGTTCCGCACGCCGGACGAGGGCGAGACCGTCGTCGTCGACCTGCTGCGCGGCAAGCCGGTGTTCAAGAACTCCGCCCTGGAGGACTTCGTCATCGCCCGCGCCGACGGCTCGGTCACGTTCCTGCTGGCCAACAGCGTGGACGACATGAGCCAGGGCATCACCCACGTCGTCCGCGGCGAGGAGCACCTGTCCAACGCGCCCAAGCAGCAGCTGCTGTGGGAGGCGCTCGGCGGCACCCCGCCGGTGTGGGCGCACGTCCCGGTGATCGTGAACGAGAAGCGGCAGAAGCTGTCCAAGCGCCGCGACAAGGTCGCGCTGGAGGACTACCGCGACGAGGGCTACCTCGCCGAGGCGATGCGCAACTACCTGATGCTGCTCGGCTGGGCCCCGTCCGGCGACCGCGAGATCGTCCCGTGGGACGTGGTGGTCGACGAGTTCCGCATCGAGGACGTGAACACCTCGCCCGCGTTCTTCGACGTGAAGAAGCTGGCCGCGATCAACGGCGACTACATCCGGATGCTGCCGGTGGAGAAGTTCGTCGCCGCGTGCCTGCCGTTCCTGGAGCGCGTCCCGTTCGAGGTCGACATGGCGGTGTTCGACCAGCTCGCGCCGCTCGCGCAGACCCGCCTCACCGTGCTGTCGGAGATCGGCCAGCTGATCGACTTCGCCTTCCTGCCGGAGCCGCCGTTCGACGAGCAGTCCTGGAAGAAGGCGATGAAGGAGCCGGCCGCGCAGATCCTCGCGGACGCGGCGGAGGCCTACCGGGACGCGCCGTGGCGCGCCGACGAGCTGAAGGACCGCCTGGAGGCGGTCGGCGCCGCGCACGGGCTCAAGCTCGGCAAGACCCAGGCGCCGGTCCGCGTCGCGGTCACCGGCCGCACTGTCGGCCTGCCGCTGTTCGAGTCCCTGGAGATCCTCGGCCGCGAGCGCACCCTCCAGCGCATCGAGGCCGCCCGCACCAAGCTGGCCGCGGAGGCCGAGACCGCCGAGTAGCCCGGCCCGCTCCCGCGCGGCGGGGTCACCGGAAGGTGATCTCGCCGGGGGAGTGGCCCGAGGCGCAGACGTAGCGGAGGCGTCCCGGTCCCGGGACGCCGAGGTCGACGCGCGTCTCGCCGGTGACCGGCAGCGCCACGTCCCGGTTCCGGCTGGGGATCGTGAAGGCGCGCGTGTGGCCGTGCGTGTTCCGCGTGCGCAGGACGAGCACGGTGTGCACGCCCGCCCGGGCCGTCAGCGCGGACGGCCGGTACCCCTCGTCCAGTGCCCAGACCATGATCAGCTGCGTCCCGGACGCGTCGGTGGACACGAACCGGGCGGACGCGGCGGCCGTGGCTCCGTCGCCGTTCTCGGGCAGCCAACCGCCCAGGCGCAGCCCGGACAGCAGCGTCCACGCGGCGACCGCGACCAGCGCCACGGCGACCAGCGCGGTGAGCCGCCCGCGCAGGAGCGCCAGCGCGCGGCCGACGGTCACCCCCACCAGCCCGAACAGCGGCGCGGTGCCCAGCACGAACCCGGCCATCCCGGCGGCGCCCGCGAACGGCGACCTGGAGGACACGGCCAGCAGTTCGACCGTCAGCGTCAGAGCGCACGGCACGAGAACCGTCGCCGCCCCCAGCACGACCGGACGCTTCGTCCCGGACCGCTCCGGCGCGCAGTGGGCGTCGCCGTCCTGCCCGGCGTCCGGAGCCCGTCGCAGCAGCTTTCGGGCCGGTCCGAAACCCAGCAGGTCGAGCGCGAAGACCACCATCATCCCCGCCGCCCCGACCAGCAGCACGGCCCGGATCCGCGGCCCCGGCTCGACCGCTGCCCCGGCCAGCCCCAGCATCGCGCCCAGCGCGACATGCGTGACGAGCTTGGCTGAAAGGAACACCGCGACCGGCCGGACGGTCCGCGCCTCGCCGCGCACCGCTTCCGTCAGCAGGCCCAGCTGCACGGCCGCGCAGCTCGTCCCGCCCGCGAGCAGGCCGGTGCCGAATCCCGTGGCGAACAGTGCGGCGGCGTCCATGGGGCATACCTCCGCCGCGTTTCCTTCCCCGGCTCCGGGGACGTCCATACGCGACCAGAAGTGAGCAGACCGTCACCAAACGGCGAACCCGAACCCCCTCACCCGCCTATGGACGCCTGACGCCCCAAGCGTCCCCACAGGTCCAGAGCCCGCGGCGGCCCAGGGCGTCCTGGCCGGTCCAGAATCCCGCGGAGGACTACCGTTCAGCGCGTCCGGAACCTGCGGAGGTCCAGCGTCCCGGCTCGTCGAGAGCCCGCGAAGGCTTACCTACCGTGCTGCACGGCTCATACGCCGGAGTTGGCGCCGTGGTCGGCGTCGGTGTCCGAGTTGGATTCGGAGCCGGTCGAAGTCCGGCCCCCGGCGTCGGCGCCCGCGCCCGGATCCGTGGCGGGCGGTGCGGCGGCCGGGGGCTCGGCCAGGCCCGGGATCGGGGACTGCGGGACGCCTGCGGCGGCCGGCGGCGCGGCGTTGAGGGCGATGGCGGCGTCGGCGAGGTCGCGTTCGAGCTCCTCGACCTCGGGCCGCACCTCGTCCGGGACCTGGTCGCGGACGTGCGCGGCGCGCTCGCGCGCGACGGAGATCCGCTGCGCGGCGGCGCCGGTGGCCGGGGCGGCGCGCAGCAGCGCGGCCTGGTCGCGGAGCAGCGCCGCCTGCTCGCGGAGCTGCCGGTTCTTGTTGTGCAGCTCGACGAACACCGACACCTTCGCGCGCAGCACCCACGGGTCGAACGGCTTGGAGATGAAGTCGACCGCGCCCGCCGCGTAGCCGCGGAAGGCGTAGTCGGGGTCGCTGTCGACCGCGGTCAGGAAGATGATCGGAAGGTCGCGGGTCTTCTTGCGCCGCTTGATGTCCCGGGCGGTCTCGAACCCGTCCATCCCGGGCATGATCACGTCCAGCAGGATCACCGCGTACTCGTCGGTGAGCAGCGCTTTCAGGGCCTCCTCGCCGGAGCGGGCACGGACCAGGTCCTGGTCGAGCGAGCTGAGGATCGCCTCCAGGGCGACCAGGTTCTCGTCCCGGTCGTCCACGAGCAGGATCTTCGCCTTGTCGTCCACGCGTTGCCTTCCCTTTGCGGGGCTGCTTGTGCTGCGGGGCCGCCGTGCGCGGGCACGGCGGGCGCCCGGGGCGTCCGGCGCCGCGCGTTCCCGGCGCCGCGGCCCGCCCGCGGCGGGCCGCTGGGAACGCGGCGTCAGCCGATGACCGAGCGGCCGAGCCAGACCCGCATGACCTCCAGCAGGCGGTCGACGTCCACCGGCTTCGGCACGTAGTCCGACGCGCCCGCGGCGAGGCTCCGCTCCCGGTCGCCCTTCATCACCTTGGCCGTGATCACGATGATCGGCAAGTCGGCGAACTGCGGCATCTCCCGGATCGCGGCCGTGGTGGCGTACCCGTCGAGGCCCGGCATCATCACGTCCATCAGGACGAGCGCGACGTCGGGGTTGCGGTGCAGCAGGTCGATCCCGGCCTGCCCGTCCTCGGCGTAGAACACCTCCATCCCGTACCCTTCCAGCACGCTGGTCAGGGCGAACACGTTCCGCACGTCATCGTCGACGATGAGCACCTTGCGGCCCGCGAGGATGGTGTCGGTGAAGTCGGCGGGCGGTTCGGACATCAGCCCCGAGATCGCCGCGCCGCCCTCGTCGCCGGGCACGCCCTCCGACACGCCGGCCGCCGCGCCGCCGCCCGCCGGTTCGGCCGTGGCGAGCGCGGGCACCAGCAGCTCCGGCGCCGACGCGCCGTCCCCGCCGCCGTTGAGCGGCACCGGGTCGGCCGGGGCCAGCTCGGGCGCGGGCTGCGCCGCGCCCTCCAGCGGGACGGCCGGGCGCCGCCGCCCGTCCGGCTCGGCGTAGTGCGCGGGCAGGTACAGCGTGAACACGCTGCCCTTGCCGGGCTCGCTGCGCACCTGGATCTCGCCGCCGAGCAGCCGCGCGATGTTCCGGCTGATCGACAGGCCGAGGCCGGTGCCGCCGTAGCGCCGGTTGGTGGTGCCGTCCGCCTGGGTGAACGGCTCGAAGATCACCTGGAGCTTGTCCGCGCTCACCCCGATGCCGGTGTCGATCACGCGGAAGGCCAGCACGTCCGGGGTCTGCCACAGGGACGCCAGGGCGAAGTCGGTGTCGCCGGCGGGCTCGATGACCAGCTTCACCTGCCCCTCGGCGGTGAACTTCACCGCGTTGGACAGCAGGTTGCGCAGCACCTGCTGGAGCCGCTGCTCGTCGGTGAACAGCGTCTCGGGGACGCCGTCGGCGACGTCCACGCCGAAGTCGAGGCCCTTGTCGACCGACAGCGGCCGGAACGTCGCCTCCACGTAGTCGACCAGCGCCGACACCGGCAGCCGCTGCGGGTGCAGCTCCATCTTGCCCGCCTCGACCTTGGCGAGGTCGAGGATGTCGTTGATCAGCTCCAGCAGGTCGGTGCCGGAGTCGTGGATCGTGCGGGCGAACTCCACCTGCTTGTCGGTCAGGTTGCCGCCGGGGTTCTCCGACAGCAGCTTGGCGAGGACGAGCAGGCTGTTCAGCGGCGTGCGCAGCTCGTGCGACATGTTCGCCAGGAACTCCGACTTGTACCGCGAGGACACCGCGAGCTGCTCGGCGCGCTCCTCCAGCGTCCGGCGGGCCTGCTCGATCTGGAAGTTCTGGATCTCGATCGCCCGGTTCTGCTGGGCCAGCAGCGCCGCCTTCTCCTCCAGCTCGGTGTTGGAGTGCCGCAGCTCGCCCTGCTGCCGCTGCAGCTCGTCCGAGCGCTCCTGGAGCTCCTGGGCGAGCCGCTGGGACTCGGTGAGCAGCGCCTCGGTGCGGGTGTTGGCCCGGATCGCGTTCAGCGTCACCCCGATCGTCTCGATCAGCTGGGTGAAGAACGCCAGGTGGACGTCGGTGAAGCGGGAGAAGGAGGCCAGCTCGATCGCGCCGAGCACCTCGTCCTCGAACACGATCGGCAGCACGATCACGTTCGCCGGGGACGCCTCGCCGAGCCCTGAACCGATCTTGACGTAGTCGGCCGGGGCACCGGCGATCAGGACTGTACGGCGCTCCAGCGCGGCCTGCCCGACCAGGCCCTCGCCCGGCTGGAAGCGCACCCCGCGCAGCCGGTCGCGGGGGATGCCGTACCCGGCGATCAGCACCAGCTCGCGCTCGCCCGGCTGCCCCTCGGCCAGGTAGAACGCGCCGTACTGGGCGCTGGCGGTCGGGGTCAGCTCGTTCATGATCAGGTTCGCGACCTGGTAGAGGTCGCGGTGGCCCTGCATGAGGCCGCCGATCCGGGCCAGGTTGGTCTTGAGCCAGTCCTGCTCCTCGTTCGCCCGGGTCGTCTCGCGCAGCGTCGCGACCATCAGGTTCACGTTGTCGGACAGCTCGGCGACCTCGCCGCGCGCCTCCACGGTGATCGTCCGGGTCAGGTCGCCGCGGGCGACCGCGCTCGCCACCTCGCCGATCGCGCGGACCTGCGTGGTGAGGTTGGACGCCAGCTCGTTCACGCTCTCGGTGAGCCGCTTCCAGGTGCCGGACACGCCCTCGACCTCGGCCTGGCCGCCGAGGCGTCCCTCGGTGCCGACCTCGCGGGCGACTCGGGTGACCTCCGAGGCGAACGACGACAGCGTGTCGACCATCGTGTTCAGCGTGGTCTTCAGCGACAGGATCTCGCCCTGCGCGTCCACGTCGATCCGCTTGGTCAGGTCGCCGTCGGCCACCGCCGTCGCGACCTGCGCGATGTTGCGGACCTGGTAGGTCAGGTTGGACGCCATGCCGTTGACGTTGTCGGTCAGGTCCTTCCACATGCCGCCCGCGCCGGGCACGCTCGCCTGGCCGCCCAGGCGCCCTTCCGTGCCGACCTCGCGGGCGACTCGGGTCACTTCGTTGGCGAAGGCCGACAGGGTGTCGACCATGGTGTTGATGGTGTCCTTGAGCTGGAGGATCTCGCCCTGCGCGTCGACGCCGATCTTCTTGGTCAGGTCGCCGTGCGCGACCGCCGTGGTGACCTGGGCGATCCCGCGCACCTGGACGGTCAGGTTGTTCGCCATCGAGTTGACGTTGTCGGTGAGGTCCTTCCAGATGCCCGACACGCCGTGCACCTTCGCCTGGCCGCCGAGCCGTCCCTCGGTGCCGACCTCGCGGGCGACGCGGGTGACCTCGTTGGCGAAGGCCGACAGGGTGTCGACCATGGTGTTGATGGTGTCCTTGAGCTGGAGGATCTCGCCCTGCGCGTCAACGGTGATCTTCTTGGTCAGGTCGCCCTCGGCGACCGCCGTCGTCACCTGGGCGATGTTGCGGACCTGGTAGGTCAGGTTGGACGCCATCCCGTTGACGTTGCTGGTCAGGTCCTTCCAGACGCCGCTCACGCCCGGCACCCGCGCCTGGCCGCCGAGGCGTCCTTCCGTGCCGACCTCGCGGGCGACTCGGGTCACCTCGTCGGCGAACGCCGACAGCGTGTCGACCATCTGGTTCACCGTGGACTTGAGCTGCAGGATCTCGCCCTGCGCCCCCGCGGTGACCTTCTTGGTCAGGTCGCCCTCGGCCACCGCCGTGGTGACCTGCGCGATGTTGCGGACCTGGCTGGTCAGGTTGTTCGCCATCGCGTTCACGTTGTCGGTGAGGTCCTTCCAGACCCCGGAGACGCCGTGCACCTTCGCCTGGCCGCCCAGCTGGCCCTCGGTGCCGACCTCGCGGGCGACGCGGGTGACCTCGTCGGCGAACGCCGACAGCGTGTCGACCATCTGGTTCACGGTGAGCTTCAGCTCCTGGAGCTCACCGGCCGCCTCGACGGTCACCTTGCGGGTCAGGTCGCCGCGCGCCACCGCCGTGGTCACCTCGGCGATGTCGCGGACCTGGCTGGTCAGCCGGTCGGCCATCACGTTGACCGCGGCGTTCACGTCGCGCCAGCGGCCGGACATGCCGCGCGCGGACGCCTTGCCGCCCAGCCGCCCCTCGGTGCCGACCTCGCGGGCGAACTGGGTGACCTCCCAGGTGAACTGGTCGAGCAGCTCGACCATCGCGTTCACCGACTTGGCCATCCGCAGCAGCTCGCCGCGCATCGGGCGGCCGCCCGCGCGCAGCTCGACCCGCTGGTTCAGGTCGCCCTTGGCGACCGCCTCCACGACCTTGTACATGCCGGTGGCGAGGTCGGTCAGCTTGTCGAGGATGGCGTTGGAGTCCTCCACGGCGCCCGCCCACGAGCCGCGCAGCGTGCCCGGGGTGAGCCGCCCGCGCAGCTGCCCGTCGCGGCCGATCTCGCGCCGCACCCGGGCCAGCCCCGACGCCACCTGGTGGCCGTTGTCGCGGATCTGGTCCAGCACGCCCAGGGCCTCGGCGACCGCGCCGTCGCCCGCCACCTCGACCGGCGTGCGCAGCCGGCCGTCCCGGACCGCCGTCAGGGCCCGCAGCAGCGGTTCCAGGTCGGCGTCGCTGTATCGCGGGGCGGTGTCTCGGGTGACACCGTCGCCCGGTCGGCTTCGCGTGGCGCTACGGGGCATCAGTCCATCCTCCTGGCCGACGGGCGCCCGCTGGCTCGGGCGCCTCATCAGGCCCGCATCTGTACTCTACGTCGCCACTGGCCCGGCGGCTGCGCGCCAGGGCCCGCCACCCGGCGCGGCACCGCCCGCGATATCGCCGGTGGCGACCTCACCCGCCCCCCGCGGGCTTCGTGTTACGGTCTGTCCCGGCGTGAGCACGGTGGACGGTACCGGCGTCCGGCCGGTTGAGCCAGTCTGTCACGGGGGCAGACTGGGAGATGACGACGAACGAGGGACGGCAGTGGATCGGCAGACGGCGGCGGCCACCTTCCCGTCCGCCGCGGCCTCCGTGGCGGACGCGCGCCGCTTCGTGCAGCACACCCTGCGGGAGTGGGGCATGGCCGAGGCCGTCGACGACGCGGTGCTCGCTACCAGCGAACTCGCCACCAACGCCGTCGCCTACGCGGGCACCGCCTTCGACGTGTCCTGCACCCTCACCGAGGACGAGATCCAGATCGAGGTCCGCGACCGGCACCCCACCCGGACGCCGGTGATGCCCGGTGTTACGGCCGCCAGTGGCCGCGGGCTGCCCTCGATCGCCCGGCTCGCCGCGTCCTGGGGCGTCGACTACGACCACGAGAGCAAGGGCATCTGGTTCCGGCTGCCGCGCCCCGGCGCCGAGCCCGAGGAGCCGCCGACCGACGACTTCGCCCGCCGCCCGGGCTTCCCGGTCCGTCCGGACTCCGGGGGAGCGGAGCCGGCGGCGCCCGGCGCGTCCGGCGGGCGGACCGCCGCCGACCCCGGCTGGGGTGTACCGGAAACCGATTCGGCTTCGGCCGGACGGCCCCGGCCCGACCTCGGCACGTCCAACGGCCGGGCGCACCGCCCCGGCGGCGCCACCCGGCCCGCGGGCGCCAAGACCAGGGCCCGGCCCTCCGGCCTCGGTTCCGGGACGCCCTCTGCGCGGCGCCCAGAGCCTCCCGCGCTGCCCACGGCCAGCGACCGGCTCCTGCGGACCCCCGCCGGTGTCGAGTCGCTTGAGGACGCTCTCACCTCCGTCCGCGACCTGCTGGACGCCGAGGGCGCCGCCATCCTGCTGACCGAGCGCGACGGGACCCTCGTCGTCGCCGCGTCCGCCGGCCTCACCGCCGAACCCGGCCCCGACGAGCTGTCGGTGGTCAACCTCGGCCCCGACGCCCGCGCGGGCGCGCCCTGGATCGCCGCCGACGCGTCCGACCCCGTCGCCGCCGCGCTGCGCGCCCGCTCCATGGCCGCCGCGCCGCTGGAGAGCCAGGGCCGCCTCACCGGCCTGGTCGTCGCCGTCTCCACCGAGCCCGGCCGGTTCGAGCCCGCCGACGCGGCCCGGCTCGGCCGCATCGCCGAAGAGATGGCACTCTCCCTGGAGAAGGCGAGAGTCGGGGAACTGGAACGGTCCTGGCGGGGCTGGCTCAGCTTCGTCGCCGAGGCCAGCGACCTGCTCGCCGGCACCCTGGACCAGGAGCGCACCATGGCCCTGGTCGCCCAGCTCGTCGTCCCCCGCCTGGCCACCTGGTGCGCCGTCTACACCGACACCGACGCCGGACCGCCCGCCCTCGCCTACGTCTGGCACGCCGACGAGACCCGCGCCGACGGCCTGCGCTCCCAGCTCGACCGCGCCGCCCAGGGCCCCCGCCCCGACGTCCCCGGCCCCTGGTACGGCCTCGCCGAGGTCACCGGCCCGGACGCCGCGGGCACCGTCTACGCCTTCCCGCTGGTCGCCCGCGGCCGCCGCATCGGCGCCCTGGTCATCGGCCGCCCGATGGGCGACCGGTTCCCGCGCAGCGCGATCGAGCTCGCCGAGGAGCTGAGCCGCCGCGCCGCCCTCGCCGTCGACAACGCCCGCCTGTACTCCGCGCAGACCGCCATGAGCAGCGCCCTCCAGCGCAGCCTGCTGCCGCCCGGCGTCCCCGACATCCCCGGCCTGGAGGTCGCGGTCGTCTACGAGCCCGCCGGCGAGGGCAGCGAGGTCGGCGGCGACTTCTACGACGTCTTCGAATGCCCGGAGCGGCAGGGCGGCCCCGGCGGACCGCCCGTCCCCGGACCGGTCGACCGCTGGCGCTTCGCGATCGGCGACGTGTGCGGCACCGGCCCGCAGGCCGCCGCCGTCACCGGCCTCGCCCGGCACGCGCTGCGCATCCTCGCCGCCGAGGAGCTGCCGGTGCCCGGCGTGCTGGCCCGGCTCAACCGGCTGATCCTCGGCGAGGGCGAGCGCGGTCGGCTGCTGACCCTGCTGCACGGCGAGATCACCCCGCGCCCGCGCCGGGACGGCGTGACCATCGCGCTGACCAGCGCCGGGCACCCGCCGCCGCTGGTCCTGGACCCCGACGGGAGCGTCCGGGAGGTCGGCACCGCGCAGCCCCTGCTGGGCGTGTTCGACGGCGTCGACTTCCACGCCGACGACGTCGAGCTGCACCGCGGCCAGGTGCTGCTGTGCGTCACCGACGGGGTGACCGAGCGGCGCCACGGGGGCCGGCTGCTCGGCGACGACGGCGGGCTGGAGCGGCTCCTCGCGGGCTGCACCGGGCTGAGCGCAGGCGCCGTCGCCGCGCGGATCCAGCGCGCGGTCCGCGATTTCGGCCCCGAACCCTCCAACGACGACGTCGCGCTCATCGTCCTACGCGCGTCATGATGAGCCCGGCTATCGGTAAGGTGGTGTGGCGTGGGGCTTGCCTTGCACACGACACGAGGTGACGGCCGCGCGACGATCGCCGCGCGCGGCTCCATCGACCTGCACTCCTCCGAGGAGCTGCGGTCCCGGCTGACCGAGCTGCTCGACGCCGGGGAGCGCACCGTGGTGGTCGACCTGACCGCCGTGGACTTCTGCGACTCCTCCGGCCTCAACGTGCTCGTGCGCGCCTACAAGCACGCCCGCGCCCAGAACGCCACCCTCACCCTGACCGGCGCCTACGGCCGGGTCGAGAACGTCCTGCGCACCACCGGGCTCGACCGGTTCCTCCTCGGCGGGGCCGAAGAAGGAGTGGGTTCATGACCGGCGCCGTCACCGAGACGACACTGCGCGCCGCACCGCAGACCGAGGCGGTCGAGTACGCCCGCCGCCTCGCCGCCCGCACGATGCGCACCTGGGCGCTGATGGAGCGCGAGGAGCTCGTCACCGCGATCGTCGCCGAACTGGTCGCCAACGCCGTCCGGCACGCCGGGACGGCCCTGGAGCTGCGGCTCCAGCGCGGCGTCGGGCGCGTCCGGGTCGAGGTCCGCGACCGCGCCAGGCAGCTGCCGCGGCTGACCGTCCCCGGCCCGCTGGACGAGTCGCACCGCGGCCTGTTCATCGTCGACCGCTTCGCCACCGCCTGGGGCGCCGAACCCGTCACCGGCGGCAAGGTCGTCTGGGCCGAGGTTGCGTTGTAGCACTCGGTAAAACGAAGGGGGCGCGGATCTCCGCGCCCCCTTCGTGCTGCCTGGGTCAGGAGCTCTTGCGGTAGAGCTCGGCGACCATGAACGCCAGGTCCAGGGACTGGCCGCGGTTCAGGCGGGGGTCGCAGGCCGTCTCGTAGCGCTGGTGCAGGTCGGCCTCGTCGATCTCGTCGCCGCCGCCGACGCACTCGGTGACGTCGTCGCCGGTGAACTCGATGTGGATGCCGCCCGGGTGGGTGCCGAGCGAGCGGTGCACCGCGAAGAACCCGGCCACCTCGTCCAGCACGTCGGTCACCCGGCGCGTCTTGTGCCCGGACGGCGCCTCGAAGGTGTTGCCGTGCATCGGGTCGCACACCCACGCCACCGGCGAGCCGTTACGGGTCACCTTCTCCACCAGCGGCGGCAGCGCGTCCCTGATCTTGTCCGCGCCCATCCGGGTGATGAACGTCAGCCGGCCGGGCTCGCCGGACGGGTTGAGCTTGTCCATCAGCGCCAGGGCGTCGTCCGCCGACGTCGTCGGGCCGAGCTTCACCCCGATCGGGTTGCGGATGCGGCGCAGGAAGTCCACGTGCGCGCCGTCCAGCTGCCGGGTGCGCTCGCCCAGCCACAGGAAGTGCGCCGACACGTCGTAGGGGGACCCCGTCCGGCTGTCGATGCGGGTCAGCGCCCGCTCGTACTCCAGGATCAGCGCCTCGTGGCTGGAGTAGAACTCCACGCCGTGGAACTCGTCGGGGTTCGCGCCGCACGCCTTCATGAACGTCAGCGCCCGGTCGATCTCGCCCGCGAGCTGCTCGTAGCGGCGCCCCGCGGGGCTCTGCGCCACGAAGTCCTGGTTCCAGGCGTGCACCTGCCGCAGGTCGGCGTAGCCGCCCTTGGTGAACGCCCGGCACAGGTTCAGCGTCACCGAGGACGAGTAGTACGCCTGGAGCAGCCGCCGCGGGTCGTTGCGGCGGGAGACGGCGGTGAAGTCGAGGCCGTTCACCGCGTCCCCGCGGTAGGCGGGCAGCTCCAGCCCGTCGCGGACCTCCACCGGCTTGGACCGGGGCTTGGCGAACTGGCCCGCCATCCGCCCGATCTTCACGACCGGGACGCTGGCGGCGTAGGTGAGCACGACCGCCATCTGGAGCAGGGTCTTCAGCTTGTTGCGGACGTCGTCGGCGGTGGACCCGGCGAAGGTCTCCGCGCAGTCGCCGCCCTGGAGCACGAACGCCCGCCCGTGCGCCACCTCGGCGAGCCTGTCCTTGAGCTGGTCGCACTCGCCCGCGAACACGAGCGGCGGCTGTTTGGCGAGCTCGGCCGTCACGGCCTCGACCTCGGCCCGGTCGTCCCACGTCGGCTGCTGCAGTGCCGGGAGGCCGCGCCAGGCGTCCAGCTCCCCCGTGACGCTAGATGTACTCACGATCGACAAGGCTATGGCACCTCTCGCGTGCGGGCACTAGCAGGACGGCGTACTCGGCATCGTTCCACTGGCCGGTTGGACACCCGCCCGGACCGGACGGGCGCGGAGACGCGGACGCCGCCGCGAGGGGCTCGCGGCGGCGTCCGGCAGGGTCTTCGGGCCTGGGCTGCGGCGTCCGGGCTGCGGGGGACGGCGGCCCGCCGGTCAGGCGGCCCGCACCCGGGAGCGGGGATCGACGGCATGCGGCACCGGACGGTCTCCGGCCGCGGTGAGCGTGCGCGGAGCGGCGTGCTCGTGCTCGCCCGCCATCTGCCGCAGCCGCCGCAGCGACCGGTCGGTGATCTGGCGCACCCGGTTGTGGCTCAGCCCGTAGCGCGCGCCGATCTGCGCGTACGACAGCGGCTGGCCGTTGTCCATGCCGAACCGCGCCCGCAGGATCGCCGACTCGCGCTCCGGCAGCCGTTCCAGCAGGCGGCCGAGGCCCTCCAGATCGTCCAGCGCCATGACCTCCGCCTCCGGCGTCACGGCCTCGGGATCTTCCAACAGGTCACCCATGGCCGTCTCGCCGGCGTCGTCGACGGTCGCGTCCAGGCTGGCCGGGTCGCGGCGCCAGCGCAGCAGCTCGTCCACGTGCTCGGGCTCGGCGCCCACGGCCCCGGCCAGCTCCTCGCGGCTGGGCTCGCGGCCCAGCTCGCGGCTGAGCTGGCGCTCGGCGCGGCGCAGCCGGGACAGCTCCTCCTCCACATGGACGGGGAGCCGGATCGTGCGCGCGGTATGGCTCAGTCCGCGCCCGATGGCCTGCCGGATCCACCAGGTCGCGTACGTCGAGAACTTGAATCCACGTCGGTAGTCGAACTTCTCCACCGCCCGCATCAGCCCGAGGTTGCCCTCCTGGATGAGGTCGATCAGCGGAAGCGAGTCCGTCGGGTACTTGCGGGCTATGGAGACGACAAGGCGCAGGTTGGCCTCGACGAAGCGCTGCTTGGCGCGCAGCCCCGCCTCGACCAGCTCCTCCAGCTCCTCGGGGGAGGCGCCGGAGGGCACGCGGCCCTCTTCGAGCAGCTGCTCGGCGTAGAGCCCGCCCTCGATCGCCTTGGCCAGATCGACCTCCTCCACCGCGTCCAGCAGCGGGGTGCGGCCGATCCGGTCGAGGTACGCCCCGACGAGGTCCTTGTCGGGGGTGTCGACCCTGTCGCCCTTGTTACGGGTTGCAGCCATCCTGACCCTTCTTCGGTGCGATCTCCCTAGGAGGACAACGCTAATTACCGTCCTGTGATTCCCAACTTGGGAATACTTCGGTTGAGTACGCGGCTCTACCTGTCCTGATACCCGTACCGAGGAGAAAACGACATGGCGACGGTCACACTGACCGAGGAGAACTTCGACGAGGTCGCCAAGGGCGACGGCATCGTGCTGGTCGACTTCTGGGCCGCCTGGTGCGGGCCCTGCCGCATGTTCGCCCCGGTCTTCGAGAAGTCGGCCGAGAAGCACGAGGACATCGTCTTCGCCAAGGTCGACACCGAGGCCGAGCCGGGGCTGTCGCAGCGCTTCGGGATCTCCTCGATCCCCACGCTGATGGCCATCCGGGACGGTGTGATCGTCTTCGCCGAGCCGGGCGCCCTGCCGGAGCAGTCGCTGGAAAGCGTCATCCAGCAGGTCGAGGCCCTGGACATGGACGACGTGCGCAGCCGGCTCCAGGCCTGACGCCCCTGCCTGACGCTCCGGCCCGGCGCGCCGGCCTGACGTTTCCGGCAACCCCGGCCCGGGCCTGATCGCGTCGCCTCCACCGGCCGCCCTGAGCGGGGCGGCCGGTCGGTGCGGTCGTGCGTGCCTGGTGGCGCGGTGGCTGAGCGGGATGCACGATGATGGACGGGTGCTCGCCGATGTCGTCCGCTTCCTCACCTGTCCCGTATGCGCCGAACCTCTGGCGCAGGAGGCACGGGAGCTGCGCTGCCCGAACCGGCACGGCTTCGACATCGCGAAGCAGGGTTACGCGAACTTGCTCCCGGGTAACGCCCGTCCCGGCACCGCCGACACGCCCGAAATGGTGAGCGCGCGGGACGTCTTCCTCGCCGCAGGCCACTTCGCGCCCATGGCCGAGGCGCTCGGACACCTCGCTTCGCCATCCCTGGGGGAGGCGCGCCTCGGCTCGGACGGGTGCCTCCTGGACGCGGGGGCCGGCACGGGCTACTACCTGAGCGCCGTCCTGGACCGACCCGAGGCGCAGAAGACCCTCGGCCTCGCGCTCGACATCTCCAAGTACGCCGCCCGGCGCGCCGCTCGTGCGCACCCGCGTATCGGCGCGATCGTCGCCGACCTGTGGCGCCCGCTTCCCGTCGCGGACTCAGCGGCGGTCGCCATCCTCAACGTCTTCGCACCGCGCAACGCCGCCGAGTTCCACCGCGTCCTGCGTCCGGACGGCTCGCTGGTGGTCGTCACGCCGTCCAGCCGCCACCTCGGCTCCCTCGTGGACGTCCTGGGCCTCCTCAAGGTGGACGAGCAGAAGGAAGAACGCACCGACGCGACGCTCGCCGACCATTTCGACCTGGTCAGCAGGGACGAGCTGGAATTCGAGGCCCCCCTCGCGCACGAGGAGATCCTGACGCTCGTGGGCATGGGCCCGAGCGCCCACCACGTCGGAGCCGACACCCTTGCGGCCAGGCTCAGCGAGCTACCCGACCCGCATCCGGTGCCGCTGTCGTTCGTGCTCTCGCACTTCCGCCGCAAGCCCTAGCCCTGCATGCCGGACCCGACGCTTCAAGGAGCACCTGCGGGACGTCCCCGGGGGTCAGCATCGGCCGTACGTCCCGTCCGTCCACGACCTCGTACATGAACGAGACCGACGCCGAACGGACCGACGCCTCCAACAGGATGCGCTGCAGCGCCTGGCCCGCACGCATCCATGATTCAGGCCCGTCGCCACGCGTGCTGAGCACGGCCCTGCGGATGGTCGCGCCCTGGCCGGCCGCGAGCAGGTCCAGTCTCACGCCCTCCAGGCGGGCCGCCTCGGCCAAACCGTTCAGGAACGACGCCGACGGCGCTCTACCAGTACCAGGACGACGCGTGGGTGACGGTCGCATCGTCGCGGCATACACGAGGCGCTCGGCGCGAGACGTGCGATGGCTCCTCGTCAGGCGTACGCGCGCGAGGAGAGTCGGATCCTCGGCATCGGGAAGTAGCCGAACAACCGCGCCGTAGCCGAGCTGCGCGGCCGCCAGCCTGAGATTCGTCAGCGCCGCGCCACTACCGAGATGGAGGCCCCGCCCCCGGGGATCGTCCATGCCGTGGAAACGGGCGGGGTCGGCCTGAACGTCGATCCAGCCGTCCGCGGGCCGGAAGCGCCACGCCTGCACATCGTGGATCGCCGGACCCATGGTCGCGGCGACGACGAGGCGCTCCGCCGACGACCGTCCGCCCGCGGCGAGGGACGGGTACATGCGGCACTCCCTCCAGCCGGCCGGACGAGGTGAGCGGAACCGTACCGCACCCGACCAGCCGTTTCCCAGAGCGGACGCGCAAATCGGCGACCGCCGATTTGACCCTCCCGAACGCTGCTCCTACAGTCGTAGTGCCCCAAGGGGATGCGGGACGCCAAGACCGGCGGACGGCCCCGGGGGGACAGGATCGGAAAATCGGTTCGAGCGCGTCTCGACCTGATGTACGATGGTCCACACAGCCTGAAACGGGATGCAGAACGCCGACACGGCGGCCGGCCCGCCGGGCGAACCTCACAAGGCATCAACGTCAGCCGACTTCGGTCCGGCCGATCTTCGACGCCCGTGAGGCGGTGACAATCACGAGCCGGAAAGTCCGAACGGACCGATTTTGACTCGCGAAAGAAACCGGCTAAGTTTGAAGGGTTGCCCCGGAGCGAGGCCCGCGAGAGCGGGTGGAGCGCGGTGGGTGTCCGTTTCTTGAGAACTCAACAGCGTGTTAAAAGCCAGTGCCTTTATCGATCAGGCAGGTTTGCCTGATCGCCCCGCACTCCGAGCCTCTGGTTCGGGGTGGGGATTTCTTTGAGGCAAGCGATCTTTGGATTGCTTTGCTGGGATCTTCGGATCCTTCATGAGGTTTGGCGGTGCGGGTTCGCCCCCGTGTCCGTCGTTGGACCTTGATGGAGAGTTTGATCCTGGCTCAGGACGAACGCTGGCGGCGTGCTTAACACATGCAAGTCGAGCGGAAAGGCCCCTTCGGGGGTACTCGAGCGGCGAACGGGTGAGTAACACGTGAGCAACCTGCCCCTGACTCTGGGATAAGCCTGGGAAACTGGGTCTAATACCGGATGCGACCGCCCACCGCATGGTGTGGTGGTGGAAAGTTTTTCGGTTGGGGATGGGCTCGCGGCCTATCAGCTTGTTGGTGGGGTGATGGCCTACCAAGGCGACGACGGGTAACCGGCCTGAGAGGGCGACCGGTCACACTGGGACTGAGACACGGCCCAGACTCCTACGGGAGGCAGCAGTGGGGAATATTGCGCAATGGGCGGAAGCCTGACGCAGCGACGCCGCGTGGGGGATGACGGCCTTCGGGTTGTAAACCCCTTTCAGCACCGACGAAGCTAACGTGACGGTAGGTGCAGAAGAAGCGCCGGCTAACTACGTGCCAGCAGCCGCGGTAATACGTAGGGCGCAAGCGTTGTCCGGAATTATTGGGCGTAAAGAGCTCGTAGGCGGCTTGTCGCGTCGGGTGTGAAAGCCCACGGCTTAACCGTGGGTCTGCATTCGATACGGGCAGGCTAGAGGCAGGTAGGGGAGCATGGAATTCCCGGTGTAGCGGTGAAATGCGCAGATATCGGGAGGAACACCGGTGGCGAAGGCGGTGCTCTGGGCCTGTACTGACGCTGAGGAGCGAAAGCGTGGGGAGCGAACAGGATTAGATACCCTGGTAGTCCACGCCGTAAACGTTGGGCGCTAGGTGTGGGGTTCTTCCACGGATTCCGCGCCGTAGCTAACGCATTAAGCGCCCCGCCTGGGGAGTACGGCCGCAAGGCTAAAACTCAAAGGAATTGACGGGGGCCCGCACAAGCGGCGGAGCATGTTGCTTAATTCGACGCAACGCGAAGAACCTTACCAAGGCTTGACATCGCCCATGCCCCCCTGGAGACAGGGGTTCCTTTAGTGGGTGGGTGACAGGTGGTGCATGGCTGTCGTCAGCTCGTGTCGTGAGATGTTGGGTTAAGTCCCGCAACGAGCGCAACCCTCGTTCCATGTTGCCAGCACGCTCCTTCGGGGGTGGTGGGGACTCATGGGAGACCGCCGGGGTCAACTCGGAGGAAGGTGGGGATGACGTCAAGTCATCATGCCCCTTATGTCTTGGGCTGCAAACATGCTACAATGGCCGGTACAGAGGGCAGCGATACCGTGAGGTGGAGCGAATCCCGTAAAGCCGGTCTCAGTTCGGATTGGGGTCTGCAACTCGACCCCATGAAGTCGGAGTCGCTAGTAATCGCAGATCAGCAACGCTGCGGTGAATACGTTCCCGGGCCTTGTACACACCGCCCGTCACGTCACGAAAGTCGGCAACACCCGAAGCCCGTGGCCCAACCCGCAAGGGGGGGAGCGGTCGAAGGTGGGGCCGGCGATTGGGACGAAGTCGTAACAAGGTAGCCGTACCGGAAGGTGCGGCTGGATCACCTCCTTTCTAAGGAGCACATATCAGCCACGACGCCCGCTTCGGCAGGGTCGTGGTTGGTGGCCATCATCAGCGGCGAATGTTCGCTGGGTGGCTGCTCATAGATGTGGAGCACTGGCTACTCAGTCCGCTGGTCATGCGGTCTCGCTAGTACCGCCCCGCAAGGGGAGGGGAACGGGAGTCCCGGGTGGCCGGCAGGCTGGACACGCTGTTGGGTCCTGAAGGAACGGGCACGTTGAGTGTCCGGATCTTCTGGACTGCGGGACCAGACGTCGGCCGGGTGAGTAGTCACCTGGCCGTGCTGGTAGGCC
The DNA here is from genome assembly GCF_024172125.1 of Actinomadura rupiterrae. GTDB lineage: Bacteria > Actinomycetota > Actinomycetes > Streptosporangiales > Streptosporangiaceae > Spirillospora > Spirillospora rupiterrae. The sequence goes on along the minus strand of NZ_JAMZEA010000009.1, from coordinate 189,489 downwards.
CGGTTGTTTTTTGAGAACTACACAGTGGACGCGAGCATCTCTGAACGAGACTCCTTTGTGAGTTTTGTTCTCTGTTGCGATTTGTTTGATCGTTTTGTGTGTTCAAGTTTTTAAGGGCATACGGTGGATGCCTTGGCATCAGGAGCCGATGAAGGACGTGGGAGCCTGCGATATGCCTCGGGGAGTCGGCAACCAGACTTTGATCCGGGGATTTCCGAATGGGGGAACCTGGCACTCGTCATGGGGTGTCGCCGCCGGTTGAATGTATAGGCCGGTTGGTGGGAACGCGGGGAAGTGAAACATCTCAGTACCCGCAGGAAGAGAAAACAATAGTGATTCCGTGAGTAGTGGTGAGCGAAAGCGGAGGAGCCTAAACCGTGCGCGTGTGATACCTGGCAGGGGTTGCGTGTGCGGGGTTGTGGGACCACCCTGTTGAGACTGCCATCTCGACGAGGAGTTACAAACTGCTGGGATAGTTGAACGGCTTGGGATGGCCGACCGTAGACGGTGAGAGTCCGGTAGACGAAATTCCAGTGGCTTCTGGGTGTGTTCCCGAGTAGCACGAGGCCCGTGAAATCTCGTGTGAATCTGCCACGACCACGTGGTAAGGCTGAATACTTCCTGATGACCGATAGCGGACCAGTACCGTGAGGGAAAGGTGAAAAGTGCCCCGGTGAGGGGTCGTGAAATAGTACCTGAAACCGTGTGCCTACAAGCCGTCAGAGCGTCCTACAGGGAGACTTGTCTTCTTGTTTCGTGATGGCGTGCCTTTTGAAGAATGAGCCTGCGAGTTATGGTGTGTGGCGAGGTTAACCAGTGGTGGGTAGCCGTAGCGAAAGCGAGTCTGAAGAGGGCGTTTGAGTCGCATGCTGTAGACCCGAAGCGGGGTGATCTAGCCATGGGCAGGGTGAAGCGCCGGTAAGACGGTGTGGAGGCCCGAACCCACCAGGGTTGAAAACCTGGGGGATGACCTGTGGTTAGGGGTGAAAGGCCAATCAAACTCCGTGATAGCTGGTTCTCCCCGAAATGCATTTAGGTGCAGCGTTGCGTGTTTCTTGCCGGAGGTAGAGCTACTGGATGGCCGATGGGCCCGACAAGGTTACTGACGTCAGCCAAACTCCGAATGCCGGTAAGTGAGAGCGTGGCAGTGAGACTGCGGGGGATAAGCTTCGTAGTCGAGAGGGAAACAGCCCAGATCATCGGCTAAGGCCCCTAAGCGTGTGCTAAGTGGTAAAGGATGTGGAGTTGCCGTGACAACCAGGAGGTTGGCTTAGAAGCAGCCATCCTTGAAAGAGTGCGTAATAGCTCACTGGTCAAGTGATTCCGCGCCGACAATGTAGCGGGGCTCAAGCACACCGCCGAAGCCGTGGCATTCAAGCGTCTGCTTGGATGGGTAGGGGAGCGTCCTGCATCCTAAGAAGCCGTCGAGTGATCGTGCGGTGGAGGGTGTGGGAGTGAGAATGCAGGCATGAGTAGCGAATCACACGTGAGAAACGTGTGCGCCGGATGACCAAGGGTTCCTGGGGCAGGCTAATCCGCCCAGGGTAAGTCGGGACCTAAGGCGAGGCCGACAGGCGTAGTCGATGGACAACGGGTTGATATTCCCGTACCCGCTGGTACGCGCCAACGCCGAGCCCGTTGATGCTAACCACCCGAACCACCTTACGAGCCTTCGGGCTTGTTCGTGTGGGGAGCGTGGGGCCCGAGACGGTAGTAGGTGAGCGATGGGGTGACGCAGGAGGGTAGCTCAGCCCGGGCGATGGTTGTCCCGGGGTAAGCCTGTAGCCCGGACCGTAGGCAAATCCGCGGTCCATTGAGGGTGAGAGGTGATGCCGAGCCGTTTTTGGTGAAGTGAGTGATCCCATGCTGCCGAGAAAAGCCTCTAGTGAGTGTGCCGGCGGCCCGTACCCTAAACCGACTCAGGTGGTCAGGTAGAGAATACCAAGGCGATCGGGTGAACTGTGGTTAAGGAACTCGGCAAATTGCCCCCGTAACTTTGGGAGAAGGGGGACCATGCCCGGTGACCGGTCTTGCACCGTGAGCTGGGGGTGGTCGCAGAGGCCAGGGGGAAGCGACTGTTTACTAAAAACACAGGTCCGTGCGAAGTCGTAAGACGCTGTATACGGACTGACGCCTGCCCGGTGCCGGAACGTTAAGAGGACCGGTTAGAGCCTTTCGGGGTTCGAGGCTGAGAATCTAAGCGCCGGTAAACGGCGGTGGTAACTATAACCATCCTAAGGTAGCGAAATTCCTTGTCGGGTAAGTTCCGACCTGCACGAATGGCGTAACGACTTCCCCGCTGTCTCAACCACAGGCCCGGCGAAATTGCAGTACGAGTAAAGATGCTCGTTTCGCGCAGCAGGACGGAAAGACCCCGGGACCTTCACTATAGCTTGGCATTGGCGTTTGATGTGTCTTGTGTAGGATAGGTGGGAGACTGTGAAGCGGGCACGCCAGTGTTCGTGGAGTCGTTGGTGAAATACCACTCTGGTCGCCTTAGACGTCTAACCCGCACCCGTGGATCCGGGTGGGGGACAGTGCCTGGTGGGTAGTTTAACTGGGGCGGTTGCCTCCCAAAGAGTAACGGAGGCGCCCAAAGGTTCCCTCAGCCTGGTTGGTCATCAGGTGGTGAGTGCAAGGGCACAAGGGAGCTTGACTGTGAGACCGACAGGTCGAGCAGGTGCGAAAGCAGGGCCTAGTGATCCGGCACCGGCGTGTGGAAGCGGTGTCGCTCAACGGCTAAAAGGTACCCCGGGGATAACAGGCTGATCTTCCCCAAGAGTCCATATCGACGGGATGGTTTGGCACCTCGATGTCGGCTCGTCGCATCCTGGGGCTGGAGTAGGTCCCAAGGGTTGGGCTGTTCGCCCATTAAAGCGGCACGCGAGCTGGGTTTAGAACGTCGCGAGACAGTTCGGTCCCTATCCGCTGTGCGCGTAGGAGAATTGATGAGGGTCTGTCCCTAGTACGAGAGGACCGGGACGGACGAACCTCTGGTGTGCCAGTTGTCCCGCCAGGGGCATGGCTGGTTGGCTACGTTCGGTCGGGATAACCGCTGAAAGCATCTAAGCGGGAAGCCTTCCTCGAGATGAGTTCTCCCACACCTTCGGGTGTGTAAGGCCCCCAAGAGACGATTGGGTTGATAGGCCGGGGATGGAAGCGCGGTAACGTGTGGAGTCGACCGGTACTAATAGGCCGAGTGGCTTGAACACACTGAACGTTCAAACCAATCGCATCTGCTGTGAGATGATTCGCGTCCCTGTGTGGTTCCCAGAAAGCAAACGGGTACCGTACAACAGAATATGCCGAGCCTGGCTCGGACGAGACTTGCCGCACCCTCTTGGGGTGTGTGCGTTGATCGTTCGGTGGTTATGGCGAGGGGGAAACACCCGGTCCCATCCCGAACCCGGTAGTTAAGCCCCTCAGCGCCGATGGTACTGCATGGGAGACTGTGTGGGAGAGTAGGACGCCGCCGGACATTTCTTAGAAAGGCCCCGCCATTTTCATGGCGGGGCCTTTCGCATTTCACGGGCAAGGCATGCTGGTCGGCCTTGTTCGGTGGCATGCTGATCGGCGTGTCCAACTCCTATGCGCAGCCTGTTCTGAGAACAGCGGACCTCTCCGAAGGACTAGCCGTCGTGGAGCGGCTACTGGAGATCGCCGACCTGAGTGGTCTTGAGGTCGACTTCGACGTGCGGGTCACGTCGGTCGAGTCGCTTGCGGCGCTGTCGGCCGTCCTCCCGGAGGCCGAGTGGCACGCGGGATCTCGACCTTATGGAGCCTGCGAATGATCACACGGTGTTCGTCCACGTCAAGCAGGTCGAGGCCGAGCGAGCTCCGTGGCTGGCGGACAAGGTCGGGCTGCAGGTGATCGGCGAGCTGGTGGAGGCGCCGTACTGAGAGCGGCCGCGGGGGTTTCTGCTCAGGGGGTGAGGGCGTTGAAGACGGTCTCGGCGCGGGTTCGGGTGGTGATCATTGACCAGGCCTCGGCCGCGATGTCGTCAGGGCTCAGGGTCTTTGCGGTCAGGTCGCCGTAGCGGTCGGGGTGGGCGGCGACGAAGCGGTGGATGTCGCCGCGCTCGACGAGGCCGCCGATGGTGAGCGTCCCGGCGTACACGCCGTCCTCCGTCAGGGCCGCGTTGAGCGTGAGGGCGTAGTTCCGGAGTGCGGCGAACGAGAGGGCGTATGCGCCCAGGGCTGGAAGTGGCAGTACGGAGCTCAGGCCGCCGGCGAACAGCAGGGCGCCGGACTTGCGGGCCCGCATGCCGGGGAGGACGGCCTGGACGGCTTCCAGGGCCGGGTGGACGAAGGTCATCGCCTCCTCGACGTCCTTGCCGGAGATGTCGGTGATCGGCTTGGGGCGTGCATCGGTGTCGCTGACCGAGCCTGGGCCGTAGTAGAGGACGTTCACCGGTCCCAGCTGGGCGCTGATCGTGGACAGCGTCGCTGCGAGGCGTGCGGTGTCGCGGACGTCCACTGTGAATGAGACGGCCTTGATCCCCGCGCCGGCCAGCTCGTCGATGTACCCGGTGTGGCGCTCAGGGGTGCGGGAGACGAGGGCGAGCGTGTGGCCCCCGCGGCCGAGCCTGTGTGCCATCGACATTCCGAGCCCTGGTCCGACTCCGAGGACGACGGCCGTTCCGTCAACGTGACCTGGCATCCGTGATCCCTTCCAGGCGGCTAACTTGAGGTGAGTCTCAAGTTAGAGAGGACGGTAGCACGAAGTTGAGGGCGGTCTCAGGTTTGTAGGGTGGCCGTCATGACTACGGAATCCCGGCCGCTGCGGGCGGACGCCCGGCGGAATCGCGACAGGCTGGTGGCGGCCGCGGCGGAGGTGTTCGCCGAGCGGGGGCTGGGGGCTCCGCTGGAGGATGTGGCGCGGCGGGCGGGGGTCAGCATCGGGACGCTGTACAACCGGTTCCCGACGCGGGACGACCTGGTCGATGCGGTCTTCCGGGAGCGTCTCGGCGCGCTGGACCGTGTCGCGGCGGAGGCGCTGGCCGATCCGGACCCGTGGAACGGCTTCGTGCTGTTCGTGGAGGGTCTGTTCGAGCTTCAGGCCGCGGATCTGGGGTTGAACGAGGCGCTGGCCTCGATGTTCCCGGCCGCCGCGGGCATGGAGGAGGCGTGCGGGCGGGGGATGCGGGACCTCGGGCTGGTGATCGGGCGGGCGCGGGACGCCGGGGTGCTGCGGGCGGACTTCGAGGCGACCGATGTGGCGCTGCTCGTGCTGGGGATGTCGCGCGTGATCGGGGACAGCCTGGAGGTCGCGCCGGGCGCGTGGCGGCGGTGCCTGGGGTTCGTCCTGGACGGGCTGCGTCCGGAGGCGGCGCGGCCGGGCGGGGTGCCCGCGTTGACCGCCGAGGAGCTCGCGCAGGTCGCGGAGCGGGGGCGCCGGCGCCGGGGGTGAGGGTCAGGGCTTGCGGGCCATGCCCGTGTAGTGCATCTGCTGGGCCAGGGACAGGTCCGCGGGCGGGGGCTCGTCCGGGTGCCAGAGGGGGTTCGGGACGACACCGGGCGGCAGGAGGTCGTAGCCGTCGAAGAAGGCGGTGATCTCGGCGGCGGTGCGGAACCGGCCGGTGCCGAGGAGGTCCAGGAAGCGGCGCTGCAGCTCCTGCGACAGCGGGCCGAAGTCGCAGAAGTGCGAGACGAACAGGTGGCTGCCCGGCGGGACGGCGGACATGTAGGCGTCCACGATGCCCTTGGGGTCCTCGTCGTCGTGCAGGTGGTGCAGGATCGCGACGAACAGCACGCCGACCGGCTCGGAGAAGTCGATCAGGCGGGCGACCTCGGGGTGCCCGAGGACCGCGGCCGGCTCGCGCAGGTCGGCGGTGATCACCGCGGTGTGGTCGTTGTCGGCGAGCAGGGCGCGGCCGTGGGCGAGGACGATCGGGTCCTTGTCGACGTAGACCACGCGGGACTCGGGGACGATCCGCTGGGCGACCTGGTGGGTGTTGTCCGCCGAGGGCAGGCCCGCGCCGAGGTCGAGGAACTGCCGGATGCCGCGCTCGGCCATCAGCCGGACGCCGCGGCCGAGCGTGGCGCGGTTCACCCGGGCCATGCTCATGATCTCCGGGAGGCCCTCCTGGAGGCGGCGGGCGACGGCGCGGTCGACCTCGAAGTTGTCCTTGCCGCCGAGGGCGACGTCGTAGACGCGAGCGACGCTCGGCCTGCTCGTGTCGATGCCCTGGGGCACCCACTCCGCTGACATCGGCCGAACCTCGTTTCCCCGCCACGGACCGTCCGGGAGATCGTATACGCGGAGCCGCCGGGGAGGGTGAGTTTCCGTCGGCAACCCCCACATCTCGCCCGGTGTTCACGGAGTGGACGCGTCCGCCCGTTAGACGTAGGGAGGTGACATCTGTCCTACGGGTCGCCGCCGCGGCGGTGCTCGCAACGGGGTTGGCGGGATGCGCGGCCGACGCGGCGACGGACGGCTCCGTCGCGGCGAAGCGGACGCTGGTCGTCGGGGTGAAGGCGGACCAGCCGGGGCTCGGTCTCGCCGATGCCGGCAGGCGCGTGTTCAGCGGGTTCGAGGTGGAGCTGGGCGGGGAGATCGCCAGGCGGGTCGGGGCGACGCGCGTCCGGTACGCGGAGGTGACCTCCGACGACCGCGAGGCGCTGCTGAACGCGCACAAGGTCGACCTGGTGCTCGCGTCGTACTCGATCACCGCGGAGCGCTCGACGAAGGTGACCTTCGCGGGGCCGTACTACGTGGCGCACCAGGACATCATGGTCAGGTCGGGCGAGCGGCGGATCCGGGGCGTCCGGGACCTGGCCGGGCGGCGGATGTGCGAGGCGAGCGGGTCGGTCTCGACGTCCCGCGTGGTCCGGGGGCTCGGGATCGACGCGACGCTCGTCCGGGAGCGGTCGTACTCGGCGTGCGTGAAGGGGCTGCTGGACGGCTCGCTGGACGCCGTCTCGACAGGTGACCTCGTGCTCGCCGGGTTCGCGGCGCAGAACGGCGGCTCGGTGCGGATCCTGAACCGCCCCTTCACCGAGGAGCCCTACGGGGTCGGCCTGCGCAAGGGCGACGTGGACGGCTGCGAGGCGGTCAACAAGGCGATCACGCGGCTGTACCAGGACGGCACCGCGCCGCGCCTGCTGCGCAAGTGGTTCGGGGCGTCCGGCCTGACGAACCTGGCCGGCACGGTGCCGGAGTTCCAGGGCTGCTCCTGAGAGCCGTCAGGGCTGCGGGTCGGTGCGGAGGATGGCGTAGCGGACCCCGTCGCGCCACGCGCCGTCGCGGAAGGCGACCTGGCGCATGACCCCCTCGCGGGTCAGGCCGAGCTTCTCCAGCGCGCGCTGTTCGGCGACGTTGTCCACCTCGGTGTCGGCCTCCAGCCGGTGCACCTGGCTGTAGGCGAACAGGTAGCGGATCAGCAGCCGCTGGGCCTCGGTGCCGACGCCCTTGCCCCGGTGGCCCGGGTGCAGGCCGATGCCGAAGCTGAAGTGGTGTGTGATCCGGGTCGCGATGACCTTGGACCAGGCGACGAAGCCGAGGCGCTCGTCGCCGCTCACCACCAGCAGGACGCTGCGCTCGTCGTCCAGCAGCCCGGTCTCCTGCCAGAGGCGGCTCCAGCGGCGGCCGTCGGCGAAGCCGTGCCAGCCGAACTCGCCCGCGACCAGCGGATCGGAGAAGAAGGGCTCCAGGAAGGGAAGGTCGTCCTCGCGGACGGGCCGGAGGCGGAGGGACGTGAGATCCATAACGGGACGGTAACCGACCTTCGGTGCGTTCGGGTTGGACGTCCCGGAGGTCGGTCATAGGCTGCTCGGGTGAGCGAGAAGGTATGGGAGATCGAGCCGTCCGGGCCGCTGCGCGGCGACGTCACCGTGCGCGGGGCCAAGAACGCGGTCAGTAAGCACATGGTCGCGGCGATGCTGGGGGAGGGGCCCAGCACCATCACCAACGCGCCCGACGTCGGCGAGGTCGGCATCACCGGCGCGATGCTGGAGGGCCTCGGGATGCGCGTCGAGCGCGCCGACGGGGAGATCACGATCGTGCCCGGGCCGGTCGCGGAGCCGAACGTGCCCAAGGCGTTCACCGGGCTGAACCGGATCCCGATCCTGATGCTCGGCCCGCTGCTGCACCTGGCCGGGGAGGCGTTCGTCCCGCTGGTCGGCGGCGACCCGATCGGCCGCCGGCCGGTGGACTTCCACGTGGACGCGCTGCGCGCGTTCGGCGCCGAGGTGGAGATCGCCGAGGACGGCATCCACGCCCGCGCGAGCCGCCTGGTCGGCACCCGGATCACGCTGCCCTACCCGAGCGTCGGCGCGACCGAGACGGTGCTGCTGGCGGCCGTCCGGGCCGAGGGCAAGACGGTGATCCGCAACGCCGCGACCGAGCCGGAGATCATCGAGCTGGCGCTGTACCTGCAGCGGATGGGCGCGCGGATCTCGTTCGCGCCGGACCGGCGGATCGTGGTGGAGGGCGTGCCGCGGCTGAGCGGCGCCCGCACCCGGCTGGCGGGCGACCGGATCGAGGCGTTCTCCTACCTGGTCGCGGGCCTGGTCACCGGCGGCGAGGTGCGGGTGCACGGCTGCCCGCAGGACCGCCTGGTCACCGCGATCACCACGCTGGACCGGATGGGCGCGCGGTTCGAGATCACCGACGAGTGGATCACCGCGTCCGCGCCGCAGGGGCTGCGGCCCGCCGCGGTGCAGACCGACACCCACCCCGGGTTCGCGACCGACTGGCAGACGCCGCTGATGGTGCTGTTCACCCAGGCGGACGGCATGTCGGTGCTGCACGAGACCGTGTACGAGAACCGGCTGGCCTACGTCCCGGCGCTGCAGAGCATGGGCGCGGAGATCGAGGTCTACGACACCTGCCTCGGCGGCCCGGCCTGCCGGTACCACGACACGGCGGCGCTGCACTCGGCGGTCGTGCGGGGCGTGACCAAGCTGCGCGGCGGCGACGTGACGATGCCCGACATCCGCGCCGGGTTCTCCGCCGTCCTCGCGGCGGCCGTCGCGGAGGGGCCGTCCACGCTGCGCGGCGTCCACCACATCGAGCGCGGCTACCACCACCCGGTCGAGCAGTTCCGCGCCCTGGGCCTCAACCTGCGCGCCCGCGAGGCCTGACGCCGCGCCCGGCCGGCAGGACGGCGGCCGTGTGCGGTCATGGACGGGGTGATCCCTCTCCGGGGCGGTGAGGACGGGCGTTACGGGGAAGGGTCTCCGGCACCGGACTCCACTGGAGAGGGGCGCCGCCATGACCGGCGAAGAGAACGTGGTGATCGTGGGGGCCGGGCCCACCGGGCTGCTGCTCGCCGGGGACCTGGCCGCCGCCGGAGTGGACTGCACGCTGCTGGAGCGGCGCGCGGACGTCCCGAACCTGACGCGCGCGTTCGCCGTCCACGCCCGGACGCTGGAGACGCTGCACCAGCGCGGCGTCGCCGACGAGCTGCTGGCCACCGGCCGCCGGGTCGGGCGGCTGCGGCTGCCCGGCGGCGCCCGGCTCGACCTGTCCGGGCTGCCGACAAGGTTCCCGTTCGTGCTGGTCACGCCGCAGTACGAGACCGAGAAGGTGCTTGAAGAGCGGGCCCTGGCGGCGGGCGCCGAGATCATCCGCGGCGCTGAGGTCGTCGCGCTGTGGCAGGACGGCTTGTCCGTCGAGGTGCGGTACCGGCTGGACGGGCGGGAGCAGAGCATCCGCGGCGCGTACGTGGTCGGCGCGGACGGCGTGCACAGCACCGTCCGCGAGCAGATCGGGATGCTGTTCCCCGGGGAGTCGGCGGTCCGGTCGGTGATGCTCGCGGACGTGCGGCTGGCCGACCCGCCGGACGAGGTGCTGACCGTGGGCGCCTCGGGCGACGCGTTCGGGTTCATCGCGCCTTTCGGGGACGGCTGGTACCGGGTGATCGGCTGGAACCGGGCGCGCCAGCTCCCCGACTCGGCGCCGGTGGACGTCGAGGAGCTGCGCGGGGTGCTCCGCCGCGTCTTCGGCACCGACCACGGGATGGGCGAGCCGCGCTGGACGTCGCGGTTCCACAGCGACGAGCGGCAGGCGCCGCGCTACCGGATGGGCCGGGTGTTCCTCGCCGGGGACGCCGCGCACGTGCACTCCCCGGTCGGCGGCCAGGGCATGAACACCGGGCTGCAGGACGCGGCGAACCTCGGCTGGAAGCTCGCCGCGCAGTTGCGGGGGCACGCGCCGTCCTGGCTGCTGGACAGCTACAACGAGGAGCGGCACCCGGTCGGCCGCCTGGTCCTGCGGGTCAGCGGCACGCTGCTGCGCGGGGTGCTCGTGGAGCGGCGCGCGGTCCGGCTCGGGCGGTCCGTCCTGCTGAGGGCGGTGACCCGGACGCCCCCGGCCGCGCGGCGCATGGCGGGCTTCCTGTCCGGGATCGACATCGCCTACCCCGCGCCGCGCGGTGCGCACCGGCTGATCGGCAAGCGCGCCCCCGACGTCCGGCTGGGCGGCGGCGGACGACTGCACGAGGCGCTCCGGGACGGCCGGTTCGTGCTGGTCGTCGCCGCGAACGACCCGGCGGTCACCTACCTGGCCACCCGGAACTGGGCCGACCGCGTCCGGTGCGTCCCGGCGGGCGGGGCGACGCGCACGACCGCGCTGGTCCGGCCGGACGGCTACGTCGCCTGGGCTACGGACGAGACCGCCCCGGAAAGGCGCGCGCCCGAAATCCGCGAGGCGCTGGAGAAGTGGTGCGGCCCGCCCGCCGAGCACGGGCACGCCCACGGGCCGGCGGACCGCCACGGCGCGCGCGCTCACCTGCACGGGAACGACCAGGGCCGGAACCCCTGAGCGACCCCTGAGCGGGCCTGGAGCGGCCGGGGCGGGAGCGGCCGCTCAGCTGAAAGCGGACGGCCCGGAATCACGGGGAGTCCCCGGACGTGCGAGGCTTGGAACCGCCCTACGAGAGGTGGAGGTCCACATGGCCGACTCGACGGAGTCCGAAGCCGGCGACGACGAGGTCAAGCGCAGGTTCCGGGAGGCCCTGGAGCGCAAGCGCGCCGCGTCCGCGAGCCGGGGTAAGAACGGCGGCGGTGCGGGGTCCAAGGTCAGGGGCGTCCACGAACGCGCCGACCACCAGCGCCAGTTCCGCCGCAAGAGCGGCTGACGACCGGGGCGGCGGCCCCCGCGGACCACGCGGGGGCCGGCGACCACCGGAGCCCGGCGAGGGCCCCCGCTAGCACTTGTAGAGCTGCTCGGCGTAGGACGCCCCGTAGTAGGCCTCCAGCTCCTCCACCGACTCGGGCGTCGCCATGACGTCCTTGGTGATCCGGGCGTGCGACGGCAGCACGCCGGGGTTCCAGGTCCCGGGCGTCCACAGCTCCGAGCGCAGGAACGCCTTCGCGCAGTGGAAGAAGATCGTCTCGATCGCGAGCTCCAGCACCAGGATCGGCCGGTGCCCCTTGACGACCAGGTCGTCGAAGTAGGGCGCGTCGCGCAGCAGCCGCGCCCTGCCGTTGATCCGCAGCGTCTCGTTCCGGCCGGGGATGAGGAACAGCAGGCCCGCGTGCGGGTTGGACAGCACGTTGAAGTAGCCGTCGGCGCGCCGGTTCCCGGGCCGCTCGGCGATCGCGATCGTGGTGTCGTCCAGCACGTGCGCCAGCTGCCCGGCGGGGTCGCCCTTGGGGGAGACGTCGCAGTTGCCCTCGGCGTCGCTGGTCGCGATCAGGCAGAACGGCGAGGCGGCGAGCCAGGCCCGGTCGTGGGGGTGCAGGCGCGGGCGCTCCTTGTCGCGGGCGCGCGGCTTCACCTCCCCGAGCAGTTCGCGCAGCTCGTCCGGGGAGGTGAGCTCGACGCGCGCGGCGGTGTCGGTCTGCTCGGCCATGGGGTGGTCCTTCCTGGAGCCCGGAGGGACCTCCAGCCTAATGAGACGCCCAAGACGTCCCATTCGTCGGGGTGGGGCGGCCAGGGGGCGGTGAGGCACATCGGCCTTCTCCGAGGTTGCGGAGGCGCGCCGAAATCGCGTCAGGTCGATGAATTCCCCGCGTCCCGGCGGTCACATCGGGCGAAGGGGGTGCGCATGGCGGCGAGCGGTGGGCACGGCCGGTTCACGGACACGGCGCGCAGGCAGGGCGCGGACGCCGCGGCGCTGCTGGCGCGCGGCGCGACGTACGCCCTTGCCGTCCTGGACGAGGCCGACTCCGGCATGCTCGGCCGTCCGACACCCTGTGCGGAGTGGGACCTGAGAGCCCTTCTGTGGCATCTGGAGGAGTCGGTGGCGGCGCTCACCGAGGCGCTGATCGGCGGGGTCGTCGCCCCGCCGGGGATGCGGGAGGCGGCGCACGGCACCCCGCTGGAGCGGGCGGACCCGCTCGACGCGGTCCGGGACGGGATCGCGCGGCTGGTGCAGGTGCGCGGGGACGTCGCGGTGGTCGCGATCGGGGACCGCGTGCTGGCGCGGGCCGACCTGGCCGTGGCGGCCGCGATGGAACTGGCCGTGCACGGCTGGGACGTCGGACGGGCGACGGGCGCGCGGCAGCCAATCCCGGCCGGGCTCGCTCTGCGGCTGCTGCGGTACGCGCCGCGCCTCGTCCCGCTGGACGCGCGCGGATCGCTGTTCGCGCCGCCCGTCCCGGTGCCGGACGCCACCGATCCGGGCGACCTGCTCGTCGCCTACCTGGGCCGCGACCCCCGCGCCTGACCGCCCGCGCCCGAACGCCCGCCCGGCGCCTGCTCGGGCGCCTGCCTCGGTGGTCAGGACGCGGCGTACTGGCGGACGCCGTTCGTCTCGTGCGCGACCAGGACGCCCTGGTCGGTGAGGACGTCCAGGTGCGCGTCGATCTCCAGGACGGCCAGCATCCGGCTGAACACGTCCAAGTCGTCCAGCTTCCGCTGCCGCCGCGTCCAGGGCATCGCGGCGGCGACCTCGTAGGCGGTCGCGCAGCCCGCCCGGACGTGCCCGGCGGCGGTGTCGAGGCGCTGCTCGTGGTGGTGCAGCAGCTCGTCCACGCGGGTGTGGACGCTGGCGGTGACCGGGCCGTGCGCGGGCAGCAGGAGCGTGTCCGGCATGTCCCGGACGAGGCGGAGCGAGGCCAGGTAGCTGCGCAGCGGCTTGGGCTCCGGCTCGGTCTCCAGGCCCAGGGACGGGCTGATGTGGGGGAGCACGTGGTCGCCCGCGAACAGCAGCCCGGCGGCGGCGTCGCGGAGCACGATGTGGCCGCGGGTGTGCCCGGGGGTGGCGAAGACGTCGAGCGAGCGGCGGGTCAGCGCGACCTTCTCGCCGTCGTCGAGCCACGCGTCCGGCAGGGTGTGCGGGAGGTCGCGCTCCTCGGTGTTGACGCCGAGCCGCGCGATCTCGTCGGCGATGGCGTCCGCGCCGCAGCGGCGCAGCAGGTCCGCCTGCCGCGGGTGCAGGCCGCGCCGGACGTCGAACGCCTCGATCGAGGTGCGCTCGCCGCGGCCGATCCGGACCCGGCCGCCGAACTCGGCGCGCAGCGCGAGGGCCTGGGAGTAGTGGTCCCAGTGCGCGTGCGTGACCAGGAACTGGGACACGTCCTCGATGCGGTGGCCGAGGGTGCGGAGCGCGCCGGTCAGGGCCGCCCGGCTGTCCGGCATGGCCCAGCCGGAGTCGACCACGACCAGGCCGTCCGGCTCCTCGATCACGTACACGTTGACCGCGTGCAGGGACGCGACGGGCAGCGGCAGGGGGATCCGGTGCACGCCCGCCGCGACCGGATGGGCGCCCGGCTCGGTCCAGTCCGCGGGCTGCTCCGTCAGCGGTTCCGCCACCTGCTCCCCCTCGGGTCCCGAATCTCGTTCGGTCCCGAACCTACTGCATGGTGGCGCCCGGTCCGACCGCCGGGGTAGGTGATTATCCCGAATTGTCCGATGCGGAGCGCGCCCGCGCCGCCGCGCCGGCGGCCTGCGCGCGCCGCTTCTCCGCCCGCTCGGCCCGGCGTCGCAGCTGGTCACGGCGGTGCTCGGCCGCGTCGAGGTCGGCTCGCAGCCGCTCCACCTCGGTCTCGGCCGCGTCCAGCTCCCGGTACGCGTCATCGGCCTCCGCCTCGCGCGACTCCAGCAGCCGCTCGGCCTTCTCCGCGCGCCGCTCGGCCTCCTCGGCCCGCTTCGCCGCCGCGGCCCGCTCCCGGGCCCGCTCCTCCCGCCGCTCGGCGACCCGGGACTTCTCCCGCTCGGCGGACGGGTTGCGCACCGGAGCCGAGTCCGCCCCCGCCGCGCGCTTCCTGCCGGACGAGGCCGCCTCACTCCGCTTCGCAGGCCGTGCCGTCGCGCCCTTCGAGGCCGCCTTCTTTGAAGGTGCGGCGGCCTGGTCGTCCTCGGACGGGACGGGGGCAGCGAGCGCGAAACCCGCCGGGACGAACCCCGAATGGCTCAGCGGACGCGTCAGCGCGCCCTCGCGGACCTGCTCGGCCGAGTCCGGATCCACCGTCGCCGCGTGCAGCGTGTCCTCCACCTCGCGGACGGCCGGGTCGCGCAGCGGCCGACCGGCCTCCGCGGCCAGGCGGCGCGCGGTCCGGACGAGCAGGTCGACCAGCTCGCCTCGGCGCTGCTCCAGCCCGCCGATCGACCGGCCCGCCGACCACGCCTCCCGCAGGTCGGCCCCGGTGTCCAGGAGCCGGTCGAGCTCCGGCGCGGACTCGCGGGACAGCAGGTTCACCGCCCACGCCGACGCGGTCGGACGGCGCAGCGCCCCGACCTGCTTGGCGAGAGCGGCGTCGCCCTCCTGCCGCGCCGCCTTGACGAGTTCCTGGCGCGCGGCCGTGAACTCCTCGGGGGCCACCCCGTAGAGCTTCCGCGCGGCGCTGGTGAGATCCACCCCAGGTCGATACCCCGCCCGGGGCCCGCTCAGCGGCTTCCGGGACGCGGGCTCCGGTCGGCGGCTTCCGGGACGCGGGCTCCGGTCGGCGAGCGCGGTCAGCGCGTGTCGAGGAACCGGTCCAGGACGCGGGTGCCGAACTCCAGCCCCGCCAGCGGGACCCGCTCGTCCACGCCATGGAACATGGCCTGGTAGTCCAGGTCGGACGGCAGCATCAGCGGCGCGAAGCCGAAGCTGCGGATGCCGAGCCGCGCGAACGACTTGCCGTCCGTCCCGCCCGCCATCACGTACGGGACGGGCCGGGCCGCCTCGTCCTCGGCGCGCAGCGCGTCCGCGAGCGCGGTGAAGGTCGGCCCGGACGGGTCGCCCGGCAGCGCCTCCTCGTGGTTGATGAACTCCCGGGTGATCTTGGGGCCGAGCAGCCGGTCCACGGTGTCCAGGAACTCCTCGCCGAGCCCGGGCAGGTACCGGCCGTCCACCTGCGCCGACGCCGAACCGGGGATGACGTTGACCTTGTAGCCGGCGTCCAGCCGGGTCGGGTTCGCCGAGTTGCGGATCGTTCCAGAGAACAGCTTGCCGATCTGCCCGAGCCGCGCCGCCTCGGTCTCCAGCCGGTTCTGGTCGATGGGAGCGCCAAGGATCTCGCCGAGGCTCGCGAGCAGCGCCTGGACGGCCGGGGTCAGCCGCACCGGCCACTCGTACGCGGCCAGCCGCGAGACGGCGTGCGCGATCTCGGCGACGGCGTTGTCAGGGTTGGGCTTGGAACCGTGCCCGGCGGTGCCGCGCGCGGTCAGCCGCATCCATGCCGAGCTGCGCTCGCCGACCGCGACCGGGTAGATCCGGTCGCCCGCCGGGGCGGTGACGCTGTACCCGCCGGACTCGCTGATCGCCTCGGTCACGCCGTCGAACCAGCCGGCGTGCTCGGTCACCACGTACCGCGAGCCGTAGTCGCCGGTGCACTCCTCGTCCGCCAGGAACGCCAGCACCAGGTCGCCGCGCGTCCGGCGGCCCTCGCGGAGCCGCTGCCGGACGACCGCGAGCGTCATGGCGAGCGAGCCCTTCATGTCCACCGCGCCGCGTCCCCACAGGCAGCCGTTCTCGACGTCGCCGGAGAACGGGTGGACCTTCCAGTCGGACGCCTCGGCGGGCACGACGTCCAGGTGCCCGTGGATCAGGAACGCCGGGTGCGAGGGGTCCGTGCCCGGGATGCGGACGAGCGTGCTGGCCCGTCCCGGCGCGGACTCCACCACGGCCGGCTCGGCCCCGGCGTCCGACAGCAGCTCCGCGACGTACTCGGCCGCGGCGCGCTCGCCCTCGGCGTCGCCCTCGCCCCGGTTGGTCGTGTCGATCCGCAGCAGTTCGGCGCAGATGGCGCCCACCTCGGACGACGCGGAAGCGGGGTTTCCGGATGCGGCAGAGGGCGTGGACGCGTTCGTGTCGGTCGCGGATCCTGGCACGAGGCAGACCTTCCGGTGAAGTTGATCTCGAAACGGTGACGAATCCCCCAGGGGACGCGTACCGAGATCGTTCCAACGGTACGAAAGCATCCGCAACACGACGCGCGAGGGAGGGGCACATGACGGGCCTGAGAACGACGGCGACTCTCGCGGCGGTGCTGCTCGCGGTCACGGCCGGCGCCACGGCGTGCGGCGGCGGGGGCAAGTCCGGCGACGGCACCTTCACGATGGGGCACTCCGAACCCGACCACCTCACCCCCGGCAACACCACCAGCAGCTACAGCTTCGACGTCATCACCAACCTGTTCGACAACGTCGAGGGGCTGACCAAGGACGGCAGGCCGTACCCGCTCGCCGCCCAGTCGGTGGACTCCACCGACCAGAAGGTCTGGACGATCAAGCTGCGGCCGGGGCGGAAGTTCCACAACGGCGAGCCGGTGACGGCCGCCAGCTTCGCCGACGCCTGGAACTGGGCCGCCTACGGCCCGAACGCCACCCAGGCGAACGAGTACTTCCAGCACATCGCGGGGTACGCCGACCTGAACCCGGCCGACACCAAGGCCAAGCCGAAGGCCGACAAGCTGTCCGGCCTCCAGGTCGTGGACGACACGACGCTGAAGGTGACGCTCGACGCGCCGTTCAGCCAGTTCCCGTTCCTGCTGACCTACCCGGCGTACGCGCCGATGCCGAAGGCCGCGTTCAAGGACCTGAAGGCCTACGACGACCATCCGATCGGGAACGGCCCGTACGAGATGGACGGCAACTGGCAGCACAACATCGCGATCAAGGCGAAGGCGTACCCGGACTACCAGGGCCAGCGCAAGCCGCACAACAAGGGCATCACCTGGAAGAGCTACTCCAGCGCCGACACCGCCTACACCGACCTGCGCGCGGGCCGCATCGACGTGCTGCAGACGATCCCGGCGGCCAAGGTGCCCGAGGCGAAGCGGCTGCTCGGCGACCGGTTCATCGCGCACAAGAAGAGCACGATCGACTACCTCGGCTTCCCGCTGTGGGACCAGCGCTACGCCAACCCGAAGCTGCGCCAGGCGATCTCGATGGCGATCGACCGGCAGGGCATCAACAAGGCGGTCTACAACGGCGACTACATCCCGGCCGACGGGGTGCTGCCGCCCGCGATCCAGGGCCACCGCGCGGGCGCGTGCGGCGAGCTGTGCACCTTCAACCCGGCCAAGGCCAAGCAGCTGTTCCAGGAGGCCGGCGGGTTCAAGGGCTCGATGGAGCTGTACTTCTCCAACGCGCAGCCGACGTACTACCAGTGGATGCAGATCGTCGCGAACTCGCTGAAGCAGAACCTCGGCATCACCGACGTCCAGTTCCGGCAGGTCCCCGCGTCCGACTACTTCGGGCTGCTGCGCAAGCACCAGGAGAAGGGCCCGTACCGGCAGAACTGGGAGGCCGACTACCCGAGCCCCCAGAACTACCTGGAGAACATGTACGGCCCGGGCAACCGCATGGGCTGGAACAGCCCGCAGTTCAACGCGCTGATCGCCAAGGCCAACGGCGCGGCGAACCAGGACGAGGCACTCAAGTACTACAACCAGGCCGAGGACGTCACGCTCCAGGAGATGCCGCAGATCCCGCTGTGGACCTGGGCGGGCCAGGCCGGGCGGTCGAGCAAGGTGGACAACGTCACCATCACGCCGTTCGCGCTCGGCCTCCTGGTGGACGAGGTCACGGTGAAGAAGTAGATGTGGCGGTACACGCTGCGGCGGCTGCTGCAGGCGATACCGGTCTTCATCGGCACGACCCTGCTGATCTACCTGCTGGTGTTCGCCCTCCCCGGCGACCCCATCCAGGCGATGGCGGGCGACAAGCCGGTCCCGGCGAACGTCCTGCACGAGCTGCGTGAGCGCTACAACCTGAACGACCCGCTGCTGGAGCAGTACGGCAAGTACATGTGGCGGCTGATCGTGCACGGCGACCTCGGCGAGAACTACGACGGGCAGAAGGTCAGCGACATGCTGACCGGCCGCTGGGAGGTGACCGCGAAGCTCGCGGTCACCGCCTGGGTCTTCGAGCTGGTGCTCGGCGTCGCGCTCGGCGTGTGGGCCGGGCTGCGGCGCGGGAAGCTCGCCGACACGCTCGTCCTCGGCGGGACGACGCTGCTCATCGCCGTCCCGGTGTTCGTCGTCGGGTACACCGCGCAGATCCTGTTCGGGGTGCACTGGAAGGTGTTCCCGTCGGCGGGCGTGGACGACGGCTGGCCGTACAGCTACCTGCTGCCCGGCATGGTGCTCGGCTCGTTCGGGCTGTCGTACGTCGCGCGCCTCACCCGGACGAGCCTGGCGGAGAACCTGCGCGCCGACTACGTCCGGACGGCCCGCGCGAAGGGGCTCAGCCGGACGCGGGTGGTCGTCCGGCACGGGCTGCGCACCTCGCTGATCCCCGTCGTGACCTACCTCGGCGTGGACTTCGGGTCGCTGATGGGCGGCGCGATCGTCACCGAGGGCATCTTCAACCTGCCCGGCGTCGGCCAGCAGGTGTTCCAGTCCATCCAGCTGAAGGAGGGGCCGGTCGTCGTCGGCGCGGTCACCCTGCTCGTGCTGGTCTTCATCCTGGTGAATCTCGCCGTGGACCTGCTCTACGGCCTGCTCGACCCGAGGATCCGCTATGACTGACGTGCAGTCCGGGGAGACCGGCGCGGCCGTCGCCGAGGCGGGCGGGCTGGTCGAGGGCCGCGCCGCGTCGCTGTGGCGGGACGCCTGGTACGACCTGCGCCGCCGCCCGATGTTCTGGACCGCGTCGGCGGTGCTGGTGGTGGTCGCGCTGATGGCGGCCGTCCCGCGGCTGTTCACCAGCCGGGGCGTGAACCAGAACTGCGACCCGAACGTGGCCAAGCAGGGTCCGTCCGGCGCGCACTGGTTCGGCACCGACCTCGCCGGGTGCGACTACTACGCGCACGTGGTGCACGGCGCCCGTCCGACGCTGCTGATCGGCCTGGTCGTGACGCTATTCGCGCTGCTCATCGCGCTGGTGTTCGGGCTGCTGTCCGGCTACTACGGCGGCATCGTGGACGCCATCATCGCCCGGCTCACCGACGTGTTCTTCGGGCTGCCGTTCGTGCTCGGCGCGACCGTCGTGCTGGTCGCCTTCCCCGGCCACGGCATCGGCGCGATGACGCTGGTGCTGGTGCTGCTCGGCTGGACGACCATGGTCCGGATCATGCGCGGGCAGGTGATCTCGGTCCGGGACGCCGACTACGTCCGCGCGGCGCGGCTGCTCGGCGCGTCCGACGCGCGGATCATGGCGCGGCACGTGCTGCCGAACGCGATCGCGCCGGTGATCGTGGTCGCGACGCTGAACGTCGGCAACGTCATCGCCGGTGAGGCGACGCTGGACTTCCTCGGCGTCGGGCTGCAGTACCCGAAGGTCTCCTGGGGGCTCCAGCTGAACCTGGCCCAGTCCTACGTCGTGGACCATCCGCACCTGCTGGTGTTCCCGGCGCTGTTCCTGTCCGCCACGGTGCTGTCGTTCCTGCTGCTCGGCGACGCGGTGCGCGACGCCCTGGACCCGAAACTGCGATGACATGACACCAACCGCCGACACACCGGCAGACGGCACGCCGCTCCTTGAGGTCACCGATCTGAGCGTGGCGTTCACCGTGCGCGGGCGCGAGGTGCGCGCGGTGAACGGCCTGAGCTACACCCTGGAGGCGGGGGAGACCCTGGCGATCCTCGGCGAGTCCGGCTCGGGCAAGAGCGTCGCGGCGCAGGCCGTCATGGGGATCCTCGACACCCCGCCCGCGCGGATCACCGGCGGCTCGGTCAGGCTCGACGGGCGCGAGCTGCTCGGCCTGCCCGACCGGGAGCGCCGCCGGATCCGGGGCGACCGGATCGCGATGGTGTTCCAGGACGCGCTGACCGCGCTCAACCCCGTCATCCCGGTCGGCGCGCAGCTCGCCGAGATGTACCGGGCGCACCGCGGCACCGGGCGCAAGGAGGCCCGCGCGAAGGCGGTCGAGCTGCTGGAGCGGGTCGCCATCCCGTCCGCGAGGACGCGGCTCGGCGACTACCCGCACCAGTTCTCCGGCGGGCAGCGGCAGCGCATCATGATCGCGATGGCGCTGGCGCTGGAGCCGGACGTGCTGATCGCCGACGAGCCGACGACCGCGCTGGACGTGACGGTGCAGGCGCAGATCATGCGGCTGCTCGCCCGGCTCCGGGACGAGCTGGGCATGGGCCTGGTGCTGATCACCCACGACCTCGGCGTCGTCGCGGGCATCGCGGACCGGACGGTCGTGATGTACGCGGGGTCGGTGGCCGAGCGCGCGTCCGCGCGGGACCTGTACGCGCGCCCCGCGCACCCCTACACGCACGGGCTGCTCGCCTCGGTGCCCCGGCTCGACCAGGACGCCGGACGGCTCGAACCCGTCCGCGGCGCGCCCCCGGACCCGGCGGCGCTGCCGTCCGGATGCCCGTTCCGGCCGCGCTGCCCGCGCGCCGAGGCGGTCTGCGCGGAGCAGGAGCCGCCGCTGGTGGCCGTCGCGCCGGGGCACGAGGCGGCGTGCCACTTCGCCGCCGAGGTGTTCGCCGGCGAGCTGGAGGTGGACCGTGCCGGATGACCCGATCCTGGACGTGAGCGGGCTGGTCAAGCACTACCCGATCACCCGCGGCGTGGTGGTGAAGCGCCAGGTCGGCACGGTCAAGGCCGTGGACGGCGTGGACCTGTCGCTGCGCCGCGGCGAGACCCTCGGCGTCGTGGGCGAGTCCGGCTGCGGCAAGACCACCCTGGCGCGGCTGCTGCTCGCCGACGAGAAGCCCTCGGCCGGGACGGTGAAGTTCGACGGCCAGGACATCTTCAAGATGCCCCGGGGCGAGCTGCGCGGCCTGCGCCGCCGGATCCAGATGGTGCTGCAGGACCCGTACTCCTCGCTCGACCCGCGCATGACCATCGGCGACATCGTGGGCGAGCCGTTCGCGATCCACTCCGACGTCGCCCCGAAGGGCGAGCGGCGGACGCGCGTCCGCGAGCTGCTGGAGCTGGTCGGCCTCGACCCGAGTCACGTGGACCGGTACCCGCACCAGTTCTCCGGCGGCCAGCGGCAGCGCGTCGGGATCGCCCGCGCGCTCGCGCTGCGCCCCGACGTGGTGGTGTGCGACGAGCCGGTGTCGGCGCTGGACGTGTCGGTGCGCGCGCAGGTGATGAACCTGCTCGCCGACCTGCAGCGCGAACTCGGCCTGTCGTACGTGTTCATCGCGCACGACCTGGCGGCCGTCCGGTACGTGTCGGACCGGGTCGCGGTGATGTACCTGGGGAAGATCGTCGAGACCGGGACCGCGGCGGAGATCTACCGGAACCCGACCCACCCCTACACCCAGGCGCTGCTGTCGGCCGTCCCGGTGCCCGACCCGGAGGCGCCGCCCGCCGGGATCGAGCTGGAGGGCGAGCCGCCGTCGCCGATCGACCCGCCGTCCGGCTGCCGGTTCCGGACCCGCTGCTGGAAGGCCGCCGACGTGTGCGCCGAGCAGGTGCCGGAGCTGGTCGTCCGGGACGGCTCGGACCACCCGAGCGCCTGCCACTTCGCCGCCGCGCCGACCGTCTCGGGCGTCGCCGGGGACGCCTAGCCGAGCCGCCCGGCTGGGGCCGCCCGGCCGCGGGACGCTCTGGTGAGGGGCGGCGCATAGGGTGAGGGGCATGGCGCGCAAGGGCAGCAGGAGCGGGGACGGGCCCCGCGCGGACCGCTACGAGATCACCGGCGGCGAGGCCGAGCTGCTGCGCGACGCCGACCGCGACGGCGGCTGGGTGCTGCTGGTCGGCGGGGTCCCGCAGTCCTACGTCGACCTGGCCGACCCCACCCACCTGGACTTCGAGTACATGCGGCTGCTGGGCGACGCGGTCGACTGCCTCGGCGAGCCCGGCGCGCCGCTCGACGCGGTGCACATCGGCGGCGCGGGCTGCACGCTGCCGCGCTACGTGGCGGCGACCCGGCCCGGCTCCCGTCAGGTGGTGCTGGAACCGGACGGGCGGCTGGTCCAGCTCGTCCGGGAGCAGCTGCCGGTGAAGGACGTGCCCGGCCTCAAGATCAGGATCACCGACGGGCGGTCCGGGCTGGCCGCCGTCCCGGACGGCGCGGACGACCTGGTCGTGCTGGACGCCTTCAGCGAGGCGGCCATCCCGGTCGAGCTGGCGACCGCGGAGTTCACCGCCGAGGTCGCGCGGGTGCTGCGGCCCGGCGGCACCTACCTGCTGAACGTGGCCGACGGCTTCCGGCTGCCGTTCGCGCGCCGCGTCGCGGCGACCCTGCGCTCGGTGTTCCCGCACGCGCTGCTGCTCGGCGACCCCGGGGTGCTGCGCGGGCGCCGGTTCGGCAACCTCATCCTCGCCGCGTCCCGGATGCCGCTGCCGGTGGCGGAGCTGACCCGGCGGGCGGCGGGTGGGGTGTTCCGCGCGCGGCTGCTGGAGGGCGACGACCTGGCCGCCTTCGCCGCGGGCGCGGCCGTGCTGCGCGACGGCGAGGACATCGAGGCGCCCGTCCCGCCGCCGCAGGTCTTCGGCCGCAGCTGACCTCGGGCGCCCGCTGCGCCGGGCCCGAGCGCCGGTCCGCCCAGCCGCCCGGCGCACGACTCCTGGCGCGGTCCATATCGCGGTCCCGTGGCGGTCCGGGCGGAAATGACCGGGTGGCCATTATCGGAGAATGGCCGTGCGGGCGATTTTCAGGAAACTCCAAGGTCATATCGCCGCGCCGGGAAGCGCCAATGTTCCATAATCGAGCGATGGAGTCGTCCACCCGGATTCTGCTGCTCGGCCTGGATTCCGCCGGCAGCGTGATCCAGTCCGACCGGAACGCCGAGGCGCTGTTCGCCGGGCGTCCCGGCGGGCTGCGCGGCGCGCTGCTGGAGGACGTCGTGCCCGGCGGCGCGGCGCCGCTGGCCGAGGCGCTGCGGTCCGGCCGCGAGCGCACGGCCATGCTGCCCGTCGGCTCCCCGGCCGAGCGCGAGGCGGGCGTGGCGCGCGAGGCCGTCGTGACCGTCCACCCGATGAGCCCGGCGGCGCCGGGCGCCACGGCGTGCCCGGCCGCGCTCGCGGTGATCCGGATGCCGACGCCGCTCGCCGACCGGTTCGTCGACCCGGCGCTGACCCGGCGCGCGCTGCTGGAGGACGGCCTGCCCCGGATCGGCGCGACGCTCGACCTGGAGCTGCTCGCGCACGGCCTGATGGACGTGCTGGTCCCGCACTTCTGCAACTCCGGCGCGCTGCTGCTCCTGGACAGCCTGGTCGACGCCGAGGAGCCGCCCGAGTCCGGCACCCCGCCGCTGCGCCGGATGGCGGTCTGCACCGACGACGGCGACTCGGCCTGGGACGCGGCGTTCCCGACCGGCGAGGTGCTGGCCTACCCCGCCGGCACCCCGCACGAGCGGTGCGTGCTGACCGGCGAGCCCGTCCTCACCCTCTACAGCGGCGAGGACGCGACGCTGCTCGCCGAGAAGTGGGGCCGCCCGCCGGTCGCCGACCTGCTCAAGGGCACCTCGATGCTGCTGCTCCCGGTGCGCCTGGACGAGGACGCGCCGGGCGCGGCCGGGTTCTTCGTCTGCACCCGCAACACCGCGCACCGCCCGTTCGACGCCTACGACATCGAGATCGGGATGGAGTTCGCCGCGCGCGCCGCCCGGTTCGTCGACGGCGCGCGCCGCTACGGCCGGGAACGCGCCACCGCGCTCACGCTGCAGCGCAGCCTGCTGCCGACCGGGCTGTCCGCGCCGTCGTCGGTGGAGGTGCACCACCGCTACCTGCCCGGCTCGCGGCTGGTCGAGGTCGGCGGCGACTGGTACGAGTCGATCGCGCTGCCCGGCGGCCGGGTCGCCCTGGTCGTCGGCGACGTCGCCGGGCACGGCGTCCGCGCCGCGGTGACGATGGGCCGGCTGCGCACCGCGATCCACACCCTCGCCGGGCTGGACCTGCCGCCCGCCGAGGCCCTGGAGCGGCTCGACCTGCTGATGTCCACCCTCGGCGAGCGCGAGCCGCACTTCGCCACCTGCGCCTACGTGGTCTACGACGCGGTCACCGGGCGCTGCGAGGTCGCCAGCGCCGGGCACCTGCCGCCGCTGATCGCCCCGCCCGGCGGCGCCGCGACCTACCTGGACGTGCCGCCCGCCCCGCCGCTCGGCGTCGGCGACGGGCCGGTCGCCAGCCGCGAGTTCACCGTCGAGGACGGCACCACCCTGTTCCTCTACACCGACGGGCTGGTGGAGAACCGGGGCCGCGACATCGACGACGGCCTCGCCCGCCTCCAGCGCGTCTTCGACAGGGTGGACGAGCCCACCGTGCCTTCGCTGGAAGACCTGTGCGACGGCGCGCTCGGCGGCGTCTTCGACGACCGGCACCGCGACGACATCGCGATGCTCGTCGCGCGGCTGCGCCGCATCCCGGCGTCCGACCACGTCAGCTGGGAGCTGCCCGCCGAGCCCGCCGCGGTGCGCCGCGCCCGCGGCCTGGTCCGCGACCGGCTGGACCGCTGGGGCCTGCCCGAGCTGGCCGACTCGACGGTGCTGCTGGCGTCGGAGCTGGTCACCAACGCGATCCGGCACGCGGGCGGGCGGGTCACGCTGCGCCTGGTCCGCGAGGGCGGGCTGATGTGCGAGGTGCAGGACTCGTCCGACGGCCGGCCGCGCGTGCACGGCGCGTTCGACCCCGGCGAGCCCGCGCTTGCCGAGACCGGCCGGGGCCTGCACGTGGTCGGACGGCTCGCGCGCCGCTGGGGCGTGCGCCGCACCGCCACCGGCAAGGCCGTCTGGTGCGAGCAGGCCCTCCCGTAGGACCGGTGGTCCGTCCGCGGCAGGGCTCAACGCGGGGCTCGCCGCCGGGTCGGTGCGCGACGCGCGGCCTGGTCAGCGGAGGACGGAGATGTGCACGTGGTCGTAGTGGTTGGCGGTGATGCCGCCGCGGTCGGCCATCGGGCGCCAGCCCTCCGAGGCCCGCGCGATGTTCCAGATGTGCTGCTTCCAGATCACGTACGAGATGCCGAGCCGGGACGCGTTCTGGACGGCGTAGGCGGCCACCTGGTCGCCGTGCCGCTGCGCGGACGCGCTCGGCATCGCGCCGCCGACGCTCTCCATGAAGTCGCAGGCGCGGCCGTCGGCGTGGTCCTGCGCGTCGGCGCCGGAGCGGTAGCAGCCGATCGTCGGGAACGGCCCGAACATGCCGTCGATCTCCAGCACGACGTCCCGCATCGTCGCGGTCATGCGGTTGCCGGTGATCGGGGTGCGGGCCGTGGCGACGCCGTCGGGGCGTCCCGAGACCTCCGGCTGCGAGCGGGGGGTGTCGTCCCTCACGGGTTTGGCCGGTGCATTGAGGACCGCCACCTTCGTGCCCTTGGGCAGGATCTTCTTGAGCTGCTTCTCCAGCTTCGCGGCGTCGAGCTTCGGGGCGCTGAGCAGCAGCGCGTTCCCGTCGGGCATGCCGAGGGCCCGCGCCTGGCCGCGTGAGACGACCGCGTCCACGTCGTCGATGCCGAGCGCGGCGTAGGCCGACACCCGCAGCCGTCCCGGACGCGACGGGCTGCCCGCCGGGACGACCTGCCCGAGCGGCACCGAGCCGTCCTGGGACATCGTGAACGACACGGCGAGCCCGCCGGTCGCGACGGTCTGCCAGAGCTGGTCGGACGCGCCGCTCTGCTTCGGCACGTAGGCGCGGAAGTCGGACGGGTCGACGCCGAGCAGCCCGACCTGGCGTCCGGCGACCTGGGCGCGGGCGGCGTCCACCACGGTCGCCCCGGCGACGCCCTTCATCCGGCGGACCTTCGCCACGGCGTCGGGCGGCAGCGTGCCGGGCCCGGCGACCAGCAGGTGCGGGGTCAGCGTGCGGGTGAGGGGCGCGACGGTCGGCGGCTTGGGGGCGGCCCCGTCGGCGACCGAGACGAGGCGTCCGGTCTTCTTGTCGGACGGGGAGGCGACGCCGGAGACGACCGCTGCGACGTCGGCGGCCAGCGTGGCCAGGACGGCCGCACCCACCACGGCGGGCAGCGCGCGCCGCCGCCTCCGGTCAGGCCCGTGCCCGCGTCCCGTCCAGCGCACCGCGACCGCCGTTCTCCCGTTGATCCCGTCCAGACCGGCATCGTAGACAAACCGGCCACGGGTGATCCAGTGGCGCCCGGCCCGTCCGGACGGGCGGGAAAGGGTGTCCGGTCAGTCCCACCAGAACGACCACCAGGTCTTGCCGCGGATCTCCTCGGCGTATCCGGCCAGCGTGCCGGGCCCCTGGAACAGGATGTCGGGGCAGAACGCCCAGTGCTCGGCGGCGACCTGGACCGCGTGCCGGGTGGTGACCGGGGGAGCCGAGACGCTCAGCTCCAGGGTGTTGAAGCCGAGGCCGACGACCCGGGCGCCGAACCGCTCCTCCCAGCCGCGGACGACGGCGGCGAGCGGCGCGGTCCACTCGTTGTGGTTCAGCGCGCCCTGCCAGCCGATCGCGGCGAGGGCGTCCGCGCCGCGCTCGACCGCGACCAGGCCGAGCGACAGGCCGCGGGCGCTCAGCGCGCGGGCGTGCCGGTCGGCGGCGGCGTCCGGGTCGTCCAGCGGGGTGCCGGGGGCGGCGGGGCCGGGGCAGTGCCGGCCGAAGGGCGCCAGATCCTCGAAGTCGCCGGGCGCGGCCTGCTCGGCGAAGTCGCTCCACACCTCGTACATGAACGCGGCGGGCGCGTAGTTGCCGATGTCGGCGACCGGCTCGGGGGCGACCTGGCCGGCCGCCCACGGCTGGTCCGACTCGTCCAGCAGCACCGGCCATAGCCCGGACCGGTGGTGCTCGGCGCGGACCCGCGACCACACCTCGCCGGTCACCGGGTCGTCGCTGACCCAGAACGCGGGCCGCCGGACGAACTGCCGCTGCGGGTAGCCCGGGTCCGGCCAGACCACGTCCCCGGGCGGGAGCTCCGCCGACAGCGCGCGCTCGGCGCCGCCGTCGGGGAAGAGCTTCGGGAGGTCTCCCGGCAGCCGCTCTCGGAGGTCGAGGTCCACGTCGTCCATATCACGCCGTTCCGGTCCACTTCGTGCCAACACCGATCTTGGCACTCCAGGATCGTAACGGCGACCGCGCGGGCCCGCGCACGGTTCACCGCTCCCGGCGGCCCCGGACCAGATATTCGACGAGGAGGCCGATGATGCCGGCTCCGGTGACGGCGCTGACGACGATCTGGTGCCAGGTTCCGTGGAAGGCGAGCTGGTAGCCGACGTTGACGGCGAGCAGCACGACGAACAGCGTCCAGCGGGTGGTGGAGCTCATGGGAGGGGACCTTTCGTGAGGGTTTTCAGTGGGCGAAGGGCAGGGAGGGGATCGGCTGGCCGCTGACGAACACCGCGAGCGCCGCGGTGGTGACCGCCGCCACGGCCAGCCCGGCCGCCGCGCCGGTGCCGAACACGATCAGGCCCTCCAGCCGGACCGAGCCGCGCACCTGGGCGCGGGTCGCGCCGACCTTGCGCAGCAGCGCCAGCTCGCGGCGGCGGGAGGTGGTCGCGAGCACCCGCGTGGTGACGACGCCGGCCAGCACGAACCCGCCGATGGCGGCGACGATGATCTGGCTGAGCAGCTCCTGGGTGCGCAGCTCGCGCGAGGTCGCCTCGCCGAACGCCGCGTGGTCGACGGCGCGCACGCCGGTGTACCGGGCGGTGACCGCGTCCAGCGCGCGGGACGTCTGCGGGGAGCACGGGCCGGAGCAGCGCACGAGGACGTGGTCGTCCAGCGCCGAGCCGGAGTGCGCGGCGACAAGGTCGCGGGGGAGCAGCACGGAGCCGAGGCCGAGGGCGCGGTCGTAGACGGCGACGACGCGGGCGCTGATCCGGGTGCCGTCGCCGAGCCAGAGCGTCAGGGACGACCCGATCCGCGCTCCGCCCGCGATGTCCTTGCCGAGCGCCACGGACGTGCCGGTCAGGCCGTCCAGGCCGCCCTTGACGAGCTTGGCGTCGACGGTCCTCGCGGCGTCCGCGCCGAGCCCGCGCGCGGGCAGCGAACGCAGCTTCGTGTCGCCCATCTCCTTGCGCGCCATGACCACGGTCGTGCGGCGGACCGGCGTCACGGCCGCCACGCCCGGCACGTTCCGGACCGCCTCGGCGATCTCGGACGGCACGCCCGGCCCGGACGACACGACGACCCGTTCGGCGCGGTCGGCGGCGGACGCCTGCGCGGCCGTCGCGTCCATCGTCGTCGCGACCCCGGACAGCTGCACCAGCGCGAACGCGATCACCAGCGCGACCGGCGTCAGGACCGCTCCGGCGCGCGGCGCGGCGGCCGCGGCGGCATGCCGGGCGAGCCGTCCGGTGGTCGGGGAGAAGCGGACCACGACGCCCCCCAGGATCCGCGCGCCGAACCGGGCGAGTACCGGCGAGAGCAGCGCGACGCCGACCATCAGCGACATGACCATGCTGCTGAGCGAGGCGGCGGCCGCGTCCCCGGACGCCTGCAGCGTCACCCCGAGCGAGGCCAGCCCGCCCGCCAGCATCAGCGCGCCGGCGACGATCCGCCGGCGCCGGGGCTCGACGGGATCGGCGGCGGTCTCGCCGAGCGCCTGCGCCGGGCGGATGCCCGACACGCGCAGCGAGGCGAGCAGTGCCACCACCACGGTCGCCGCGACCGTCAGCGCGAACGAGCCGAGCGCGGGCAGCGGGCTCAGCGCCAGCCCGAGACCGGGCGGCAGCACGCCCTTGCCGTGCATCGCCGCGTGCAGCAGCGCGCCGCCGCCGAGCGACAGCACCCCGCCGATCGCGGCGGCGGGCAGGGCGGTCCGCAGCGCCTCGCGGACGATGGTTCCCCGCACCTGGCCCGGCGTCGCGCCGACCGCGCGCAGCAGCGCGTACTCGCGGGACCTGCGCCGCGCCTGGAGGCCGAGCAGCCCGCCGACCACGATCAGCGCGGTGATCAAAGACGTCCCGCCCACGGCGGCGCCCATCTCGACGACGTCAGGCCGGACGGCCGCGACCGACGGGTCCTCGGCGTCGCCGCGCGCGGACCCGGTCAGAACCGACAGGCCGGGCGCGGCGGCGCGCAGGTCGCCGATCTTGGTGCCGTGGTCGGCGAGCACGCCGAACGCGTTCGCGAAACCGGGGTGCCCGCTCAGCCCGAAGGCGGTGTCCGGGGCGAAGTAGGCGGCCGCCGGGCCGGAGCCCACCAGACCGGTGACCCGGTAGGCCGTCGGCGCGCCGTTCGCCTGGAGCTTGATCGTCTGGCCGACCCGGGCTTCCGTGCCGGCCGGCAGCACGACCTCATCGGACGCCTGCGGAGCCCGTCCCGCGGCGAGCGCGGCCGGTCGCAGCGCCGCCGAGTCCCAGCCGTGCCCGGACAGGACCGCGCCGCCGGACGCCACGACCGGGAACGACACGTCCGGCACGACCGCCCGGACGCCCAGCACCTGGCGCAGCCGGTCGGCGGCGGCGACGGGGATGCGCGGCAGCTCGGTCCGGGGCCGCTTCTGCGTCTTGGGCTTCGCCCCGGGCGACTTCGTCCTGATCTCGACGTTGCCCGGGGCGGTGACGACGGCCTTGGCCGCGCGGTAGCGCTCGACCGGCGCGTGCGCCCGCAGGCCCGATTCCAACAGCACCCCGAACGACCCGACCAGCACGGCCGCCAGCAGAAGGGTCGCGAAGACGCCCAGGGACGCGCCCTGGAAGTCCTCCCGGCGCGGCTTCACGCGGCCACCCCGTCCCAGCGGGCCAGCACGGACGCGACGGTCGGGGAGACCAGCTCGTCCACGATCCGGCCGCCGTCCAGGAACAGCACCGAGTCGGCCCAGGCGGCGGCGACCGGGTCGTGCGTGACCAGCACGACCGTCCGGCCCGCCAGGTCCACCGCCTCGCGCATCAGCCGGAGCGTCTCGCGGGCGGTGCGCGGGTCGAGCGCGCCGGTCGGCTCGTCGGCGAACACCACCTCGGGCTCGGTCACCAGGGCGCGCGCCAGCGCCACCCGCTGCTGCTGCCCGCCGGACAGCTCGCTCGGCCGGTGCCGCATCCGGTCGGCCAGGCCGACCCGCTCCAGCACGGCGGCGACTCGGTCCCGGTCCACCGCGCGCCCGCCGAGCCGCAGCGGCAGCGCGACGTTCTCCTCGACGTCCATGGACGGGATGAGGTTGAACGCCTGGAACACGAACCCGATCCGCTCCCGCCGCAGCTGGGTCAGCGCGGTCTCGCGGAGCCGCCCGAGATCGGTGCCGCCGATCCAGACCGTCCCGGAAGTCGGGCGGTCCAGGCCCGACGCGCACTGCAGGAAGGTGCTCTTCCCGGACCCGGACGGTCCCATCACGGCGGTGAACCCGCCGCGCGGGAACGCCCAGGAGACGCCGTCGAGCGCCCTGAGCGGTCCGTAGGTCCTGGTCACCGTGTCGAGGCGCACCGCCGGAGGGGCGGGTGCGCCGGTCATCGCGCTGTTCACGCCGTCGACGCTACGGAGCCGAAGATCGTCTGCCATCGGGGCGCGCCCCCGGACCCATGGTGTACCCAGCTACACCATCGGACGGGGGCAGGACCGGGACCGTCCGCTCGTCCCGTGACATACGGTGATCGCCATGGGAGGACAGCTCGGGCGCGTGCGGCGCGCCATCGGCTACCTGGCCGCCGGGCTGCTCACTGCGGTGCCCGCGCTGGCGGGCTTCTACCTGGTGCCGCTGGCGCTGCTGTTCGGCGTCCTGTTCGTGGCGCTGCCCTGGCTGCCGCTCATGATCCGGCCCGTGCACGCCCTGGCCGGCATCGAGCGCCGCCGCGCGTCCCGGTTCCTGGGCCGGGAGATCGCCGCGCCCGAACCCCCGCCGCCGTCCGGTTCGGCGCTGGAGGACGGGGTGCGCCTGCTGCGCTCGGCGGCGACCTGGCGCGAGCTGGCCTGGCTGCTGCTGCACGGCGGCTACGGCCTGATCGCCGGGATCTTCGGCACGCTCATGCTGCCCTCGGCGCTGTACTCGCTGACCCTGCCGCTGTGGTGGTGGGCGGCCCCGGACGGCTCGGTGTCGGCGTTCGTCCGGCTGCACACCTGGGGCCAGGCGCTGACCCTGCCGTTCCTCCAGGTCGCGCTGGACCTCGCGCTGGTCGTGTGGGTCGTGCCGCTGCTCGCCCTCGGCGAGGCGAAGCTCGCCGAACTCCTGCTGTCGCCGCCGCGCCGGCGCGTCACCCTGCGCGAGCGGGTCGAGGAGCTGACCGAGACCCGGGCCGGGGCGCTGGAGGCGCACGGCGCCGAGCTGCGCCGCATCGAGCGCGACCTGCACGACGGCACCCAGGCCCAGCTCGTCGCGGTCGCGCTGCGGCTCGGGCTGGCCGACCGCCGGTTCGACGCCGATCCGGCGGCGTCCCGCGCGCTGTTCCTGCAGGCCCGGGAGGGCGTGGAGGAGGCGCTGACGCAGCTCAGGACGGTGATCCGGGGCATCTACCCGCCGATCCTGTCCGACCGGGGGCTCGCCGGGGCGGTCCGCGCGCTGGCCGGGGCGCAGCCGATCCCGGTCGACCTGGACGTCCCGGCGGACGGCCTGCGCGCCCCCGCCGCCGTCGAGGCCGCCGCCTACTTCGTCGTCGCCGAGGCCCTGACCAACGTCGCCAAGCACGCGGGCGCGCGGGGCGTGGCGGTCGCCGTCCACCGGGACGGCCCGCTGCTGCGGATCCGCGTCGCCGACGACGGCAAGGGCGGCGCGGACGAGATGCGCGGCAGCGGCCTGGCCGGCATCCGCCGCCGCGTCGCCGCGCTGGACGGCGCGACCCGCATCGACAGCCCCGAGGGCCGGGGCACGACCCTGGAGGTGGACCTGCCGTGCGGATCGTGATCGCCGAGGACAACGTGCTGCTCCGGGAGGGCGTCACGCTGCTGCTGGAGTCGGGCGGGCACGAGGTCGTCGCGTCCGTGGGGGCAGGGCCCGAGGTCGTGCCGGCGCTGCTGGCCCACCGCCCGGACGCGGCCGTGCTGGACGTCCGGCTGCCGCCCGGCTTCCGCGACGAGGGCCTGCGCGCCGCGATCGAGGCGCGCCGCGCGATCCCGGGCCTGCCCGTCCTGGTGCTGTCGCAGTACGTGGAGGAGACCTACGCGGGCGAGCTGCTGTCGGACGGCGCGGGCGCGGTCGGCTACCTGCTGAAGGACCGCATCGGCCGGGTGGACGAGTTCCTCGACGCGCTCGACCGGGTGGTGGCCGGCGGCACCGCGCTGGACCCCGAGGTCGTCGCGCAGCTGATGTCGGTGCGGCGCGACCCGCTGAGCACCCTCACCCCGCGCGAGCGCGAGGTGCTCGGCCTGATGGCGCAGGGCCTGGACAACGCGACGATCGCGACCACCCTGGTGATCACCGAGCGGTCGGTCGGCAAGCACATCGGCGCGGTGTTCGCCAAGCTCGGCCTGCCGCCGTCCGACAGCGGGCACCGGCGCGTGCTGGCCGTCCTCGCCTACCTCAACGCCTGACCGGCCGCAGCGCCTGGTCCGCCGCAACGCCTGATCCGCCGGGCGCCCGGCACGAGCCGATCAGGCCGGCTGGGTGATCTCGGCGGCCTGCGACCGCAGGTGGTCGAGCATCAGCCGCGCGGACGGCGTGAGCGGCCGGCGGTCCGGGATCGTCACGCCGACCTGGCGGCGCACCGGATCCAGCGGCACCGGGAGCGGCGCGACGCCCGCGTCCGTCCGGGCGACCAGGTCCGGCAGCGCGGCGATCATGTCGGTGTCCCGGACCAGGGTCCGGACGGTCAGCACCGACGTGCACTCGACCAGGTCGGTGGGCAGCGGCAGCCCCCGGTCCCGGAAGATCTGCTCCAGCTCGCTGCGCAGCGCGGTCTGCTGGAGCGGCAGCACCCAGGGGTAGTCGAGCAGGTCGGCGAGGGTCAGGTCCGGCCGGTCGCGGGCGGGGTGCCCGGCCCGTGCGACCAGCCGCACCGGCTCGCCGTACAGCACGATCTGGCGCAGCCCCTGCTCGTCGCCGATCGGGTTGAGGCGGCCGAGGACCATGTCGATCTCGCCGTCCAGCAGCCGCGGCACCTGCGCGTCGAAGGTCGCCTCCTGGACGATCACGGTGATGCCCGGCCGCTCCCGCTTCAGCGCGGCGATCGCGCGCGGCAGCAGCACGTTCGACCCGGCGAGCAGGGTGCCGATGGTGACCGTGCCGACCTGGCCGTCCGCCAGGCCGGTGATCCGCTCCCCGGCGCGGCGCAGCTCGGCCAGCACGGCGCGGGCGTGCTCCACGAACGCCTCGCCGAACAGGGTCGGCGTCACCCCGCGCGGCCCCCGGGTGAACAGCTCCACGCCGAGGATGTGCTCGACCTCGCGCAGGCTGCGGGTGACCGCGGGCTGGGCCAGGTGCAGGTGCTCGGCCGCGCGCAGCACGCTGCCGTGGTCGGCGATCGCGACCACCAGCACCAGGTGCCGCAGCTTCAGCCGCCCGTTGAGCAGGTCGATGGCGCGCATGCCCGCCTTCCTACCAATAACCCTCCTGATATAGCAAGGATGTCATTCGGTATTGGACGCGCATAGCTGGGGGAGGGAGGATCGCTGTGTCGGGACGGCGATGCGGGAGGCGAACGGCATGCGGGTGCGGCACTACGTCGGTGGCGGGTTCCGGACGGACGGCGCGCCCTTCGCCCTGGTCGACCCGGTCACGGGCGACGAGGCCGGCACCGCCCCGGAGGCGCCGCGGGCCCTGGTGGACGAGGCCGTCCGGTCCGCCCGCGCCGCGCTGAACGGCGACTGGGGCGCCACCTCGCCCGAGCAGCGGTCCGCCGCGCTCCGCCGGATCGCCGACGGGATCGACGCCCGCTTCGAGGAGTTCGTGGCCGCCGAGGTCCGCGACACCGGCAAGCCCCGCGAGCTGGCCGCGACCGTGGACATCCCGCGCGCCGCGGGCAACTTCCGCGCCTACGCCGACCTGCTGTACGGACGCCCCGAACGCGCCTACAACACGACGGTCCCCGGCTGGAGCGGCGGCACCGGGCAGGCGCTGAACTACACCGTCCGCCGCCCGCTGGGCGTCGTCGCGATCATCTCCCCCTGGAACCTGCCGCTGCTCCTGCTGACCTGGAAGGTCGCCCCGGCGCTGGCCGCCGGGAACGCGGTGGTCGCCAAGCCGTCCGAGGAGACACCCTCCACCGCGACGCTGCTCGCCGAGGTGATCCACGAGGCCGGGCTGCCCGCCGGGGCGTTCAACCTGGTGCACGGGCACGGCGCGGACGCCGCCGGGGCGTTCCTCACCGGCAACCCCGGCGTGGACGCGATCGCCTTCACCGGCGAGTCCGCCACCGGCGCGGCGATCATGCGGAACGCCGCCGACCACGTCACCCCGGTCTCGTTCGAGCTCGGCGGCAAGAACCCGGCGCTCGTGTTCGCCGACGCCGATCTCGACGCCGCGGTGGACGGCACCGTCCGCTCGACCTTCACTCACTCCGGGCAGATCTGCCTGTGCACCGAGCGCGTCTACGTCGAGCGGCCGGTCTTCGAGGAGTTCGTCGAGCGGCTCGGCGCCCGCGCCCGCGCGCTCGACGGCTACGGCCCGATGATCTCCGCCGATCACCGCGACAAGGTGCTCTCGTACTACCGGCTGGCGGTCGAGGAGGGCGCGACGGTCGTCGCCGGCGGCGGCGTCCCGTCCTTCGGGGACGGCCGCGACAAGGGCTTCTACGTCGAGCCGACCGTGCTGACCGGGCTGCCCGAGCAGGCCCGGACCGTCCGGGAGGAGATCTTCGGCCCGGTCTGCCACGTCGCGCCGTTCGACACCGAGGAAGAGGCCGTCCGGCTCGCCAACGACAGCGAGTACGGCCTGGCCGCCACCGTGTGGACCCGCGACCTGTCGCGCGCGCACCGGGTCGCGCCGCGGGTCGAGTCCGGGATCGTCTGGGTGAACTGCTGGAACCTGCGCGACCTGCGGACCCCGTTCGGCGGCGTCAAGGCCTCCGGGATCGGCCGCGAGGGTGGAGAGTACTCCCTGGACTTCTTCTCCGAGCCCGTCAACGTCTGCATCCAGATCTGAGAGCGAGCCTTGACCGATACCGCGAACCCCGCCGTCCAGCAGGCGGCCGACCGCATCCTGGCGGCGCACGCCTCGGGAACGCCCTGCGCGCCCGTCCGCGACCTGATCTCCACGCCGGACGAGGCGTACGCCGTGCAGGAGCGGCTGACCGCGGGCTGGCTGGCCGACGGCCGCCGGCTCACCGGCCGCAAGATCGGCCTCACCTCGACCGCCGTGCAGGCCCAGCTCGGCGTCGACAGCCCCGACTTCGGGATGCTGTTCGCCGACATGGCCGTCCCGGACGGGGCGGAGGTGCCCGCCGGGGCCGTCCTGCAGCCGCGTGCCGAGGCCGAGGTGGCGCTGGTGCTGGAGCACGACCTGACGCACGAGCGGCACACCGTCGCCGACCTGATCCGCGCGACCGCGTTCGCGCTGCCCGCGATCGAGGTCGTCGGCAGCCGGATCCGCGACTGGGACATCACGCTCGCCGACACCGTCGCCGACAACGCCTCGTCCGGCATGTACGTGCTGGGCAACCGGCCCGTCCCGCTGGCGGACGTGGACCTGCGGCTGTGCGGCATGGTGCTGGAGCGGCGCGGCGAGCAGGTGTCGTCCGGCACCGGCGCCGCCTGCCTCGGGCACCCGCTCAACGCGGCGCTCTGGCTCGCCGACATGCTCGTCCGCGTCGGCCGCCCACTGCGCGCCGGGGACACCGTCCTCACCGGCGCGCTCGGCCCGGTGGTGCCGGTCGCCGAGGGCGATGTCCTGGAGGCGCGCATCGACGGACTCGGCGACGTCCGCGTCGCCTTCGCGAAGCAGGAAGGAGCGGCGGCATGACCGACGCCAGGGGCCTGGCCGCCCGCCTGGACGCGGCGCGGCGCGACCGGACCGCGATCACGATGCTGAGCGCGTCCGAGCCGAAGCTGGACGTGCCCGCCGCCTACGACGTGCAGCGCGCCGGCATCGAGCTGCGGCGCAAGGCGGGCGAGCGGTTCGCGGGCGTGAAGATGGGCTTCACCAGCCGCGCGAAGATGGTCCAGATGGGCGTGGACGACGTCATCTGGGGCCAGCTCACCGACCGGATGCAGGTCGAGTCGGTCGCCGACGTCTCCGGGCTCATCCACCCGCGCGTCGAGCCGGAGATCGTGTTCCTGATCGGCCGGGACGTGACCCGTCCCGCCGACGTGGAGACCGCCGTCGCCGGGGTCGCGGTCGGGTACGAGATCCTCGACTCCCGCTACGCCGACTTCAAGTTCACCCTCGCCGACGTGATCGCCGACAACGCCTCGGCGTCCGGGTTCGGCGTCGGCGCCTGGCACAGCCCTCGGGACGTCTCCAACGTCGGCATGCTCCTGGAGATCGACGGGCGCCCGCTGCAGACCGGCTCGTCGGCGGCCATCCTCGGCGACCCGGTCCGGGCGCTGCGCGCCGCCGCGCGGCTGGCGACCGAGGCCGGGATCGTGCTGCGCGCGGGCGACGTCGTCCTCGCGGGCGCCGCGACCGCCGCCGTCCCGCTGCCGCAGGGCGCCCACGTCCGCGTCACCGGCTCCGGCCTCGGCTCCGTCGAGGTGACCACCAAGTGACCCGGACGAACGGTGACCAAGCGATCTTGGTAGAGGGCAAGGCGAAGCCGCGCGGGAAGTTCCCGCATTTGCGCCGCGCGGGGGACTTCGTGTTCGTGTCGGGGACGAGCTCGCGGCGTCCGGACGGCACGTTCGCCGGGGCGAGCGCCGATCCGATGGGCGTCACCGACCTCGACATCCGCGCGCAGACCCGCGCGGTGATCGAGAACATCCGCGACCTGCTCCGGGCGGCCGGGGGAGGGCTGTCCGACGTCGTCAACGTGACCACCTACCTGGTGAGCATGAACGACTTCGGCGGCTACAACGAGGTCTACGCCGAGTACTTCGACGAGACCGGGCCGGCCCGCACCACGGTCGCGGTGCACCAGCTCCCGCACCCGCATCTGCTGATCGAGATCTCGTGCGTCGCTCACATCCCTAACAAGGAGGCAGGAGCATGACCCTTCCGAAACTGGTGCACGGTCAGCCGTTCAACTTCCAGGCGTGGATCAAGGACCACGAGCACCTGCTGAAGCCGCCGGTCGGCAACAAGCAGGTCTTCGAGGACGCCGGGATGATCGTCATGGTGGTGGGCGGCCCGAACCAGCGCACCGACTTCCACGACGACCCGCGCGAGGAGTTCTTCTACCAGCTCAAGGGCAACATGGTGCTGCGGGTGATGGAGGAGGAGGGCAAGCCTCCGGTGGACGTGCAGATCAACGAGGGCGACGTGTTCCTGCTGCCCCCGCACGTCCGGCACTCGCCGCAGCGGCCCGAGGCCGGCTCGGTCGGCCTGGTCGTGGAGATCTCCCGGCCGGAGGGCGAGCTGGAGTCCTTCGAGTGGTACTGCACCGAGTGCCACCACCTGGTGCACCGCGCCGAGCTGCAGGTCCGCTCGATCGTGGACGACCTGCCGCCGGTGTTCCAGTCCTTCTACGACGGCGACCGGCAGTGCCCGAACTGCGGCGCGACCCACCCGGGCAAGCAGTGGCCCGATGCGATGGTCCCCCAGACGGCGCCCCGCGCCTGACCGAACGACCGCGACCCTTCCGGCGGCCCGCCCCGCCGGAAGGGGGCGCGAGCACGCCCGAAAAACGGAGGTCCCCGTGAGCGTCTTCGATGTCCACGCGCACGTCTTCCCGCGCATCAGCCGCGCGGAGGGACGGGTGCTGAGCGACACCGGCGAGCCGTGGCTGCGCGACCACGGCGACGGCACCGGCATGATGATGAGCGGCGCCGCCGAGTACCGGCCGGTCGAGGAGGGCCTGTGGGAGCCCGCCCGCCGCCTCGCCGACATGGACGCCGGCGGGGTGGACGTCCAGGCCGTCTCGTCCACGCCGCTGATGTTCGGCTACGAGGCCGACCCGGCCCGCGCGGCCGCCTGGTGCGACCTGGTCAACGACCGGATCATGGCGTACTGCGCGGCCGACCCGGCCCGGCTGCTGCCGCTCTGCCAGGTGCCCTTGCAGCACGCCGAGACCGCGTGCGAGGTCGCGACCCGCGCGGCCGCCGGCGGGCACCGCGGCGTGCACATCGGCAACCACGTCGGCGAGCGGAACCTGGACGACGCCGAGATCGCCGAGTTCCTGGCGCACTGCGCCGGGCTCGGGCTGCCCGTGCTCGTCCACCCGTGGGACATGATGGCGACCGACCGGATGCGCGGCCACATGCTGCCCTGGCTGGTCGGGATGCCCGCCGAGACCCAGCTCAGCATCCTCGGCATGATGCTCGGCGGCACCTTCGAGCGGCTGCCGGAGGCGCTGCGGCTGTGCTTCTGCCACGGCGGCGGCAGCTTCGCCTTCCTGCTCGGACGGGCCGACAACGCCTGGCGCAACCGCGACATCGTGCGTGCCGACTCGCCGCGCCCGCCGTCGGAGTACACCGGCCGGTTCCACGTCGACTCGGCCGTGTTCGACCCGCGCGCGCTGCGGCTGCTGGTGGACGTCATGGGCGTCGAGCGCGTCATGCTCGGCACCGACTACCCGTTCCCGCTGGGCGAGCAGGAGCCGGGTGGAACGATCCGGGCCTGCCCGGGCCTGACCGACGCCGACCGCGCGGCCATGCTCGGCGGCAATGCCGAGCGGTTCTTCGCGACCGCCCCGGAGCCGGTCCTGGCGCCGCTCGCCGAAGACCTCCCGGCGGCCGGACTGGCGACATGACCGCGGTGGCGACCGCCGCGGGGACGGTGCGCGGCGGCCCGGACGACGGGACCGTGGTGTTCCGGGGCGTCCCGTACGCCGCGCCCGCCCGCCGGTTCGCGCCGCCGGAACCGCCCGTCCCGTGGGACGGCGTCCGCGAGGCCCGCGCGTTCGGCGCGCCCGCCGCGCAGCGCCCCGGCCGGATGGCGTGGGTGCCGGGCCTGGAGATCGACCCGGAGGCGGGCCGCGAGAACTGCCTCACCCTCAACGTCTGGACGCCCGACACCGCCGGACGGCGGCCGGTGCTGGTGTTCCTGCACGGCGGCGCGTTCGTGTTCGGCTCGGGCGCGCAGCCGATGTACCGCGGGACGGTCCTCGCCCGCGACCACGGCCTGGTCGTCGTCACCGTCAACTACCGGCTGGGCGTGCTCGGCTTCGGCTACGACGACGAGATCCCGGCGAACCTCGGGCTGCGCGACCAGGTCGCGGCGCTGGTGTGGGTCCGCGCCAACATCGCCGCGTTCGGCGGCGACCCGGACCGGATCACCCTCGCCGGGCATTCGGCGGGCGGGATGAGCGTGCTCGCGCTGATGACCGCGCCGAGCGCGCGCGGGCTGTTCCAGCAGGCGGCCGTGATGAGCGGCCTGCCCTACGGGTTCGCGACCGAGACGCGCGCCCGCACGTTCACGACCGCGTTCCGGCGGGCGCTCGGACGGGCGCAACCCCGGTCCGCGCCGCTGAAGGCCGTCCTCGCCGCCGAGGGCGAAGCGGCTCGGTCGCTTCCGCCGGTCGAGGGCGTCCTTCCGGTCGCGCCTGTGGTGGACGGGACGTTCCTGCCCCGCCACCCGATGGACGCCGTCCGCAGCGGCGCGGCCGAACCGGTGCCGCTGCTGGTCACGACCACCGCCGAGGAGATGCGGCTGTTCGCCGCGATCGACCCGGTCACGCTGTCGGCCGCCGGCGCGCGCACCGAACTGGTCATGCAGCGGCCGGCCGACGAGCTGGCCCGCTGGCACGCCGCGCACGGCGGCGAGGTCCGGCGCGTCCGGTTCGCGCACCCCTCGCCGTACGCCCACTCCGGCGTGCGGCTCGGCGCCGCGCACCTGGTGGACGTGCCGTTCCACCTCGGCACCCTGCACGACCGGCGGCTGGCCCCGCTCACCGGCACCGGGCCGGACGTCGCCGCCCTCGGCGCGGAGACCACCGCGGCCTTCGCCGCCTTCTGCCACGCGGCCGATTCCTCACACGCGGCCGATTCGTCCCAGGCAGCCGATTCCTCACACGCAGCCGATTTCGCACAGGGAAGGGAGACCGTGCCATGCCGGACGCGCAGCGCGTCGCGATCATCGGATCGGGCAACATCGGCACCGATCTGATGATCAAGGTGCTCCGGACGTCGGACACGCTCGACGTCGCGGTACTGGCGGGCATCGACCCGGACTCCGACGGGCTCGCCCGCGCGCGCCGGCTCGGCGTCGCGACGACCCACGAGGGCGTCGAGGGCCTGGTCGCGATGCCGGAGTTCGACGGCGTCTCGGTCGTGCTGGACGCCACGTCCGCCAAGGCCCACCTGCACAACGCCAAGGTGCTGGAGCCGTACGGGAAGAAGGTCGTCGACCTGACCCCGGCGGCGATCGGCCCGTACGTGGTGCCCGCGGTCAACCTGGACGAGCACCTGGACGCCCCGAACGTCAACATGGTCACCTGCGGCGGCCAGGCCACCGTGCCGATCGTCGCTGCCGTGTCCCGGGTGGCGCCCGTCCGGTACGCCGAGATCGTCGCGTCCATCGCCTCGAAGTCGGCCGGTCCGGGCACCCGCGCGAACATCGACGAGTTCACCGAGACCACCTCGCGGGCGCTGGAGGAGGTCGGCGGCGCGGCCCGGGGCAAGGCGATCATCGTGCTGAACCCGGCCGAGCCGCCGCTCATCATGCGGGACACCGTGTACTGCGTGACCGGCGACTGCGACCCCGAGCAGGTCACCGCGTCGGTAGAGAAGATGATCGGCGAGGTCGCCGCGTACGTGCCGGGCTACCGGCTCAAGCAGAAGGTGCAGATCCGCCCGCTGGAGGCCGCCGACCCGCTCGCGGCGCTCGCCGGGGGCGAGGCCGGGAACCTGGTCTCGGTGTTCCTCGAAGTGGAGGGCGCGGCGCACTACCTGCCCGCCTACGCCGGGAACCTGGACATCATGACGTCCGCCGCGCTGCGCGTGGCAGAAAGGCTGGCCACCCGATGAGCGTCGAACTGTACGTCCAGGACGTGACGCTGCGGGACGGCATGCACGCCATCCGCCACCGCTACACCGTCGACCAGGTCCGGGAGATCGCCGCCGCGCTGGACGCGGCGGGCGTGGACGCCATCGAGGTCGCGCACGGCGACGGCCTCGCGGGGTCGAGCGTGAACTACGGCCCCGGCGCGCACCTGGACGAGGAGTGGATCGCCGCCGCCGCCGAGGTGATGCCGAACGCGAAGCTGACGACGCTGCTGCTGCCCGGCATCGGCACGATCGCCGAGCTGAAGCGCGCGCACGAGCTCGGCGTCCGGTCGGTGCGGGTCGCCACGCACTGCACCGAGGCCGACATCTCCGCCCAGCACATCGCCACCGCCCGCGAGCTGGGCATGGACGTCGCCGGGTTCCTGATGATGTCGCACATGGCCGACGCCGCCACCCTCGCCGGGCAGGCGAGGCTGATGGAGTCCTACGGCGCGCACTGCGTCTACGTGACCGACTCCGGCGGGCGCCTGACCATGGACGGTGTCCGGGACCGCGTCCGGGCGTACCGGGACGTCCTGGACGACGCGACCGAGATCGGCATCCACGCCCACCACAACCTCGGCCTCGGCGTCGCGAACTCGGTCGTCGCCGTCGAGAACGGCGTGCGCCGCGTGGACGCGTCGCTCGCCGGGATGGGCGCCGGCGCGGGCAACTGCCCGCTGGAGGCGTTCGTCGCCGTCGCCGACCTGATGGGCTGGAAGCACGGCTGCGACGTGTTCAAGCTGATGGACGCCGCCGACGACATCGTCCGGCCGCTCCAGGACCGGCCCGTCCAGGTGGACCGGGAGACCCTCACGCTCGGCTACGCGGGCGTCTACTCGTCCTTCCTGCGGCACGCCGAGGACGCGGCCCGCCGGTACGGCCTCGACACGCGGGAGATCCTGGTCGAGGTGGGCCGCCGGGGCATGGTCGGCGGCCAGGAGGACATGATCGTGGATGTGGCGCTCGACCTGATCGAAGGAAAGAACACGTGACCGACGCGGCCGCCCTTGAGCGCCAGGCGCGCAGCCTGGACGAGACCGACCCGCTGCCGACCCTGCGCGCCGAGTTCCTGATCCCGCCCGCGCCCGGCGGCCGGTACGAGGAGGCCGCCTACTTCGCGGGCAACTCGCTCGGCCTCCAGCCGAAGGCGACCGCCGCGCGGCTGGCCGAGGAGCTGACCGACTGGTCGCGGCTCGGCGTGGAGGGCCACACCCAGGCCCGCCGCCCGTGGGTGTCGTACCACGAGCTGCTGACGGAGCCCGCGGCGCGGCTGGTCGGCGCGCGCCCGCACGAGGTCGTCGCGATGAACTCCCTGACGGTCAATCTGCACCTGCTGATGGCCACGTTCTACCGGCCCGCGGGGGAGCGGACCCGGATCGTCATCGAGGACTCGGCGTTCCCGTCCGACTCGTACGCGGTCGCGAGCCAGGCCGTCCACCACGGGCTCGACCCGGACGAGACGGTCGTCCGGCTGCGCCCGCGTCCCGGCGAGGACGTCCTGCGCACCGAGGACGTCGTCGACTACCTGCGGCGGGAGGGAAACCGCGTCGCCGTGCTGATGCTCGGCGGCGTGAACTACCTGACCGGGCAGCTGATGGACATGGCGACCATCACGCGCGCGGGCCATGAGGCGGGCGCGGTCGTCGGCTGGGACCTCGCGCACGCCGCCGGGAACGTTCCGCTCAACCTGCACGACTGGGACGTGGACTTCGCCGCCTGGTGCACCTACAAGTACCTCAACAGCGGCCCGGGGGCGGTCGCGGGCGCGTTCGTGCACGAGCGGCACGTCCGCGACACCTCGCTGCCGCGCCTGGACGGCTGGTGGAGCACCAGGGCCGACATCCGGTTCCGCATGGACCCGGACGTCGACCATCCGCCGACCGCCGACGCGTGGGCGCTGTCCAACCCGCCGATCATGGCGCTCGCGCCGGTGCTGGTCTCGCTGGAGATCTTCGACCGGGTCGGGATGGGCGCGCTGCGCTTCCGGAGCGAGCGGCTCACCGGCTACCTCGCCGAGCGGCTCGCACCGGTCGGCGGCGTCGAGGTCATCACGCCGGACGACCCGGCGCGGCGCGGCACCCAGCTGTCGCTGCGCGTCGCCGACGCCGGCGGCCTGGTGAAGGCCCTCGCGGACGAGGCGGGCGTCATCGCCGACGCCCGCGAACCCGACGTCGTCCGGCTGGCGCCCGTCCCGCTCTATTGCACCTTCCACGACTGCCACCGCGCCGCCGAGGCGCTCGCGAAACTGACGTAAGGCCCCGGCCCGTCCGGCTGGAAATCCCGGCGATAACCGGTTCGGTATAGCCCGGCCGAAAGTAGGTATTAGCGGATTCTCCTCAACCGGAGCATGCTTTCCGAACCCCCTAGGAAAGGCATTTTCCATGAGGAGAATCCGCCTCGCGACGGCCGCCGCAGGCACGGCCTCCGCCGCCGTCCTCGCCTCGCTCGCGGCGCTCGGCTCCGCGCACGCCGGGCCTACCGACCCCTACATCCCGACCGTCTGCGGCGACCGCAGGCCGCCCGCCGCCGACCCCGGCTCGTACGGGATGCAGCTGGACGGCTCGTTCCGGCACCCGGCCCTGACCCCGGCCGACGAGGAGCGGCACCCGTTCCCGGGCGGGTCGATGGACCTGTTCGGCAAGACCGCGGGCTACGACCCGAACGCGCACCGGTCCGGCCCGGTGCGGGTCGAGGCGTCCTACCGGGGCAAGGAATTCACCCCGGACTACTTCCACTCGTGGCAGAACATCGTCGATTTCCACGGCCGCCGCTATATGTTCCAGT
Organism: Actinomadura rupiterrae; assembly: GCF_024172125.1. GTDB lineage: Bacteria > Actinomycetota > Actinomycetes > Streptosporangiales > Streptosporangiaceae > Spirillospora > Spirillospora rupiterrae. Next base: position 145,646 of record NZ_JAMZEA010000009.1, on the reverse strand, counting down.
ACGACCGGAGCGAGGGCCGCGTCTACGACATCACCGACGTCAAGAAGGTGAAGGTCGTGGAGAAGATGACCCGCGACGACGTGAACGGCGACGAGAACAAGGCGAATGGCGCCTGGGCCGCGCACGACTTCTGGGGCGCGTCCACGATCCAGTGGAACACGAGGCTGAACGCCTACGTCATGGTGCAGAGCTTCGAGGCCAAGCGCCAGATCCCGGACGAGCTGAACGACGACCCCGCGCACAGCAAGTTCGGCAACCCCGAGGGCGTGAAGAAGGTCCGCGCGACCAAGCAGCTCAAGGGCTTCAAGGTGTTCCGCCTGGACGGCCCGCGCAAGAAGGACTGGCACCTGCTGGCGACCGTCAGCACCGACGCCACCCAGAAGGACCCGCTGCACTCCGACGCCAACGCCGCGCAGCAGGGGTCCGGCTCGCTCGACGTCCCGTACTACACGGGCGAGAAGTACATGTTCATCGCCGCCGCGCCGCGCGACTCGTGGGGCAACTCCGAGGTCCCGACGAACCTGTACTCGGCCGGGTACGCCTCCTACGACATGTCCGACCCCGCGCACCCGCGCAAGCTCGGCGAATGGCACCTGCCCGGCCAGGTCAAGGGCGAGGAGGCCGCGTACCGGACGAACCCGCGCTGCGGCAACCAGACGTCCTGGATGGGCGCGCGGATGCCGCTGTTCATTCCCAAGCCCGTCGAGCAGGGCGGGAAGTACGCCTTCGCCGCGCAGGGCGGCTTCGGGCTCTCCATTCTCGACATCTCCGACCCGGCACACATGAAGACCGTCGGGCACCTGGACCTGCCGATGTCGGTCGGCGGCACCGAGGCCGACAACGTGGACGTCTCGCAGTACGCGAAGACCGGCATCGTCTACGTCAGCGGCTACCCGCTCGGCGAGGACTGCTACGAGCCGTACAAGGACGTCTTCCAGGTGGACGTCCGCAATCCCGCCAAGCCGCGCATCGTCGGGACGCTGCCCCGGCCCGTCCCGCCGAAGGGCTCCGGCTTCGCCGACTTCTGCCAGCGCGGCGGCAGCTTCGGTCCCAAGCGCACCGGCTACTACACCTCGCCCGGCACCCCGCCGAACGGCCTGCTGACCTACGGCTTCTACAACGCGGGCGCGCAGTTCTTCGACGTGCGCGACCCCGCCCACCCGAGGATCGTCGCGCAGTTCGTCCCGCAGGGCTACAGCAAGGACGTGCCGGACTGGGCGCTCGGCAACCAGACCCACGGCGTCTACGTCGAGTGGGACCGCAGGATCGTCTGGGTGATGACCAACGACGGCATCTACGCGCTGTCGTCCAGGCAGCTGATCGGCAAGCCGAACCTGGGCGCGCCGAAGACGCCGTTCCGCACCTCGGCGCTCTAGCGGACCGGTCCGGTCCGGCTGGACCGGACCGACCGGGGGTTCTCAGCCGGTCCGGGACGCGGCGTCGCACGGCGCGGCGTCCCGGACCGTCCCGGTCGCCTTGATCGCCACGCTGGTCAGGGCCAGCGCGAGCGCCACGTCGGAGTCGGTGTCGAGCCTGATCGCGACCCACTCGCCGCCGGGGCGCACCCGCACCCGCCCGGATCCGGCGAGCGCCTCGCCGAGCCGTTCCAGCACCGGCCGGGTCAGCCGGAACTCGGCCTCGTCCCCGCCGTGCAGGTGCAGCACCTGCCGGCCGTCCGCGGCCAGGGCCCGGCCGAGCCCGCAGTCGGCCCGCACGACCGAGACGCCGGGCCAGGACCCGACCTGTTCGAGCAGGCGGCCGCCGTTCCCCCCGGCCCCCCACCGTTCGACCGGCCGGGCGGTGCCGCCCACGGCCGTCGTCGCGCCACTCCCGTTGGCTGCCACGCTGGCATCGTCCCGCCGCCGCGACACCGAGGGGAACCGCCCGAGTCGAAATCGTTACGCCAGGAAGGCCAGGAGGTGTGTTGTCACGTACCAACCGGCCGTGCGGGTCAGGCGCGGACGCGGCGCGGGGGGCGCAGCACGCGCCGCGCCGGGCGGAAGAGCCGGAGCAGCTCGCCGCCGATGTAGCCGCCCGCGCCGATCGCGAGCGCCGTGGCGAGCGACTCGGCGAGCACGAGGGCGGCGTGCCCGGTGCGTCCGGTCGTCAGCTCCAGCATGCCGCGGTACATCAGCGTGCCGGGCATCAGCGGCGCGATGCACGGGGTCACGCACACCAGCGCCGGGACGTGCAGGAACCGGGCGAGCGCGGTGCCGAGCAGGCCGACGACGGTCGCGGCGATCGCGGTGGCGGGCGCGGCGGGCAGGTCCAGGCCGCGCATCTCGACCAGGACGCTCCAGGCGAGCATGCCGCCGAGCGCGACCGGCGGCAGCAGGCTCCGCGCCACCAGGTGGTACACCGCGAACGCCACCGAGATCGCCGCCGCGCCGAGGGTCTGCGGAGCGGCGACCGAGGTCGGCGCGGTCGGCAGGTTGTCCAGCGAGATCGGCACGCCGCTGCGCGCGGCCACGTAGGTGACCGCGCCGATGCCGCTGAGGATCGCGATGATGACGAACAGCACCTCGACGAGCCGGGTGGTGCCGGTGACGAGGTCGCCGGCGATGCCGTCCTGCATGGACACCACCAGCGCCCGGCCGGGGATCAGCGCGATGACCACGCCGATGATGACCGTCCCGGACCGGACGGGCGCGTTGGTCGCGACCAGCAGCACGGTGACGAGCGTGCCGATCGCCGCGCCGAGCGCCATCTGGAAGAAGTCGGCGATGCCGCGGCGGCCGAGCCAGCCGCCCGCCCAGTCGCCGAGCAGCGTCGCGACGAACGCGGCGGCGGCCGCCAGGAACCCGCCGCCTACCAGCACCGCGCCCGCGCCGCCGAGCACCGACAGCGCCGCGGCCTGCGTCCAGTGCGGGTAGGCCGTCCGCCGGCCGATGATGTCGCTGAGCCGGAACTTGGCCTGCTGGAGGTCCAGGTGCCCGGCGGCGGCCTCGCGCACCATCTGGTGGACGGCGACCAGCCGCGTGTAGTTCGGCGTCCGCCGCCGGACGCGCCGCTCGGCGGTGACCGGCGGGCGGTCCCCGCGCGGCATGTAGGACATGCCCACGGCGGCGAGCGTCACGTTGTTCTCGGTGTGCGGGAGGCCGTAGGCGCGGGCGATGCGTCCGATGGCGAGGTCCACCGACTCGGCCGTGTCGCCGCCCGCGAGCATCAGCTCGCCGACCCGCAGGGCCAGGTCGATCGTGGCGTAGGCGTCGGTGCCGACGCCCGGCTCGCGCCCGCCGCGCAGCGCGGCCTCCATCGCGGCGAGCGGGTTCTCGGCGGTGGAGGACGCGCCGGACTCCGCCGCCCAGGCCGTGTCGGCGGCCTCGTCGGCGGCCTCGGTCTCGGCGGGATCCGGGTCCTCGTCGGGGGCCGGGTCCGCGCCGTACTCCTCGTCCACTGCCCTCCCGGACTCCGCTGCGGCCTCCGGCGACGCTAGCGGCGCGGGCCCTGCGCTACGGGTCCGGGACGCGGCATGCGGCACACTCTTTGCCCGCCCATGAGCGCGGCAGTATCCGCCCCCCGCGCCGGGGGCGGGCGTGCCGCCTAGGAGCGCCGCTCGGGCAGCGCGGACGCCGTGACGATCCAGCCGGACGGGACGACCTGGCGGACCGCGTCGGCGAACGCCACGGAGTTCGCCTCTGCCTCCGCGCCTTCAAAGAAGAAGATGCTGTGGAACGGCTGGACGTGCGGCTTCCCTGTCGCGTGGTGCCGTATTGCGAGGCGCGCCAGGACGGGCCCGATCAGGTGCTCGTCGCCGCCGTCGTGGTTCACCGTCACCGGATGGGTGTTGTGCTCGCGCCGCCGGACGTCCATGGCCACGGCGAGGGTCTGCTCCTCGCGCGTGCAGCCGGAGGGCTGGTAGCGCATCGCGAACGGCTCGGGCCGCTCGAAGCCCCGGCTTTCCAGCTCGGCGTAGATCTGCTTCTGCGCCGGGCCGGCGTCGTCCGGTTCGAGGGTGTGGGTCCTGAACAGGACGGGCCCTCGGGCGTAGGGCGCCGGGGGCCTGCCTTCGGTGAGGAACCGTCCCGGCTCGGGCGCGCCGTCCTTGAGCACGAGCCGCAGCTGCACCGGGATCGGACCGGTGTGCCTGGTGTGCACGCGGGTGAAGATCAGCCCGGCGAGGTCGTCCCAGCGGATCCGCCGTCGCCGCCACGGCCGGACGATCGTGAGCGCGTCGTCGTCGAACCGCAGGGCGGTGACGGGGCTGAGCCTGACGGACGTCGATCCGGCCACACCGCATCCTAAGCCGGAATGTGGCGGTCGGTCCGCTATTGCCGGTGGTGTCGGCCCTGGTGTATTCCAAGGGTTCTCGAATCAGTTACTGATTACCCCTTGGACCACCGGAGTTCACCCATGCCACGTGGATCCCGCCGCGGCGCCGTCGCCGCGGCGGCGGCGCTGACCGCCGCCCTGCCCCTGGCCGCGGCCATCCCCGCGCACGCCGACGACGCGCCGCCCGCGCCCCGGACCGTGCAGCTCGCCTCGTTCGACGGCGTGCACATCGTGACCAACTTCTTCCCGGCCAAGGGGCTGGCCGCCGGGGCGAAGGCCCCGACCGTCCTGCTCGGCCACGGCTGGGGCGGGCGCGCCGAGACCGACCCCGCCAAGGGCCAGCTCGCGCTGCTCACCTCCGCCGGATACAACGTGGTGACCTGGAACGCGCGCGGCTTCGGCTCCGAGGGCGAGGCCAACGTGGACACGCCCGCGGTCGAGGGCCGCGACGTGATGAAGATCATCGACTGGACCGCGGCGCAGCCCGAGGTCCAGCTCGACCGGCCCGGCGACCCGCGCCTCGGCATGGCGGGCGGCAGCTACGGCGGCGGCATCCAGCTCGTCGCCGCCGGGATGGACCGCCGGGTGGACGTGATCACCCCGACGATCGCGTTCCAGAGCGTCGAGCGCAGCCTGTACCGCGACTCGGTCTACCGGGCGGGCTGGGGCTCGCTGCTGTGCCTCAGCGGTGTCACCAGCGGCAACCGGGTCGCCGGGAAGGTGCTGGAGGGCTGCGCGTCCGGCGCGCTGAGCGGGACGCTGTCGCCGTCGGTGCAGAAGTGGTTCATGCAGGCCGGGGCCGGGTCGCTGGTGAACCGCATCCGCATCCCGACGCTGGTCATGCAGGGCACCGTGGACACGCTGTTCACGCTGCGCGAGGGCCTGTCGTTCTACCGGCCGATCAAGGCGAACGGCGCGCCGGTCAAGATGATCTGGTTCTGCGGCGGGCACGGGTCCTGCACGACCAAGGCCGGTGCGTCCGACCACCTGGCCAAGGCCACGCTCGCCTGGTTCGCCCGCTACCTCAAGGGCGACGCCTCGGCCGACACGGGCGCGGGCTTCGAGTACATCGACCAGGACGGCGTCTACCGGACCGCCGCGTCCTACCCGGCACCGGCGGCGGCGCCGCTGAAGGCGACCGGCAAGGGCCACCTGAACCTGACCCCGCTGGACAACTCGGGCACGCAGATGGTCGCGCAGCCCGCCAAGAACGCCCTGACCGTCCCGATCCCGATGCCCGCCGCGGACGGCCAGGCCGTCGGCGTCCCGCACCTGCGGTTCAGCTACCAGGGCCGCGCGCTGCACCCGCAGACCGCCGTCTACGCGCAGATCGTCGACCTCGACACCGGCCTGGTCGTCGGCAACCAGGCGACGCCGATCCCGATCACCCTGGACGGGCGCCGCCGGACGACCGAGTGCGAACTGGAGGCGGTGTCCTGGAAGGTCGGGCCCGGGCACCGGCTCGCGCTCCAGATCACGCCGGGCACCGCCCTGTTCACCTCGCAGAAGGCGATCGGCTGGCTGGACGCGTCGAAGGTCGCCCTGACCGTCCCGACCGTCCAGCCGGGCCCGGAGGCGGGCTACTAGGCTGTATTTCAAAGTCCCGGCCCACTGCGCTCGCCTAGCGGCTCGCTCCGTGACCGTGCCTGGGCGAACGCTGCATCGCTTCGCGATCAACCCGGGTGCCGCTCGCCTTCGGCGTCGCGGCACCCGGGTTGGTAACGCGTTCGCGCGCGTGGCCGAGGCCACTTCGAAACAGGCCCTAGGCCCGCACGTCAGAAGCACACGTCAGGCCCGCGGGTCAGGCCCGCAGGGCAGGCACGCGGGTTACGAGCGTAGGCGCTCACCGGTGCGGAGGCGGTCCAGGCCGAGCCAGATGAACTCGACCGCCATCGCCTCCGCCCGGTCGCGCGGGGTGTCGGGGTGCTCCAGCCACCAGGACACCATCGACAGCATCGACCCGTGCATCAGCGGCACCAGCAGCCGCGCGCGGTGCTCGTTGACCGCCAGCTCGGCGGGGGACAGGGCCGGGTCGGCGCGGCGGCGGATCAGCAGCAGGTCGGCGAACGCCTCGCCGAGCCGGTCGCGCAGCTCGCGCAGGCCCGGCCCGACCTCCGGCTTGTCCAGGTGCCGGATGACCAGCGTCCAGGCGTCCGGCTCGTCGGTGGCGTAGTCGAACAGCACCCGCACCATCGCGCGGATCCGGTCGACCGAGTCGTCCTCGGCCCGCACCTCGGCGTTCAGCCGTCCGGTCAGCTCGGCCACGACCGAGCCGACGACCTCGGCGAACAGCTCCTCCTTGGACGCGAAGTGCTGGTAGAGCAGCGCCTTGGACACGTCGGCGGCGGCCGCCACGTGCTCCATCTGCGTCAGGTGGTAGCCGCGCCGCCCGAACTCGCGCAGCGCGAGCCCGAGCAGCTGCTCCCGGCGCCGGGCGTGCGGCATCCGCTTGCGGGCACCCGTCTCGCGGGTGCCCGCGTCCCCCGTGGTGTTCGTCATTTCGAGGTGAACTTACCCAACTCCGCGCGCGCGACGGACCGGACGTGCACCTCGTCGGGGCCATCGGCGAGCCGCAGCGTGCGCAGCCCGGCCCACATCGCGGCGAGCGGGGTGTCGTCGGACATGCCCGCGCCGCCGTGCACCTGGATGGCGCGGTCGACGACCTCCAGCGCGACCCGCGGCGCGATCACCTTGATGGACGCGACCTCGGACCGGGCGGCCTTCACCCCGTGCTTGTCGATCAGCCACGCGGTCTTCAGGGTGAGCAGCCGGGCCTGGTCGATCGCCATCCGGGACTCGGCGATCTGCTGCCGGACGACGCCCTGCGCGGCCAGCGGCTTGCCGAACGCGACCCGGTCCACGGCCCTCTGGCACATCAGTTCCAGCGCCCGCTCGGCCATGCCGATCGCCCGCATGCAGTGGTGGATGCGGCCGGGGCCGAGCCGGGCCTGCGCGATGGCGAAGCCGCCGCCCTCCTCGCCGACCAGGTTCTCCACCGGGACGCGCACGTCGGTGAAGGTGATCTCGCAGTGCCCCTGCTGGTCGTGGTACCCGAACACGGGCAGCGGACGGACGATCTCGACGCCCGGCGTGTCCATCGGCACCAGCACCATGGACTGCTGGAGGTAGGGGTGGCCGTCCGGGTCGGTCTTGCCCATCACGATCATGATCTCGCAGCGCGGGTCGGCGGACCCGGTGATCCACCACTTGCGGCCGTTGATGACGTAGTGGTCGCCGTCCCGCTCGATCCGGGTGGAGATGTTGGTGGCGTCGGAGCTGGCCACGTCCGGCTCGGTCATCGCGAACGCGGACCGGATCTCGCCGTCCAGCAGCGGCGCGAGCCAGCGCCGCTTCTGCTCGGGCGTGCCGAACAGGTGCAGCACCTCCATGTTGCCGGTGTCGGGCGCGGCGCAGTTGATCGCCTCGGGCGCCAGGTGAGGCGAGCGCCCGGTCAGCTCGGCGATGCTCGCGTAGTCGGTGTTGCTGAGGCCGTGCTCCGGGTCGGTGCTGTCGGGCAGGAACAGGTTCCACAGGCCGCGCTTGCGCGCCTCGGCCTTCAGCTCCTCGACGACCGGCGGCAGCTCGTGCGCGCGCCCGGCGGCGGTCAGCTCCCGGCGCTGCTCGGCGTAGACCGGTTCGGCGGGGTAGACGTGGGCGTCCATGAAGTCCTGCATGCGGCCGAGGTACTCCTCGGCGCGGGGGCTCAAACCGAAGTCCATTCCGTTATAGTAACTGACGAGTCAGTTACTTGCGAGGATGAGGTGCCCATGACGGCGTTCCAGGAGGCGGGCCCGCGCGCGGGCAAGGTCGCGCTCATCACCGGCGGCGCGAACGGCATCGGCGCGGCGGTCGCCCGGCGGCTCGCGGGCGAGGGCGTCCGCGTCGTGCTCGCCGACGTGGACGAGGACGGCGGCCGCAAGGTGGCCGACGAGGTGGACGGCGAGTTCGTCCTCTGCGACGTGCGCGAGCCCGGCGACAGCGCGCGGGCCGTCCAGACGGCCGTCGACCGCTTCGGCGGGCTCGACCTGGCGTTCCTCAACGCGGGCGTGGCCAGCGGCTTCGGCCTCGGCGACGACTTCGACCCCGACCGCTACCGCCGCGCGATGTCCATCAATGTGGACGGCGTCGTCTACGGCGTGCACGCCGTGCTGCCCGCGCTGCGCGCCCGGGGAGGCGGCGACATCGTCGCGACCGCCAGCATGGCCGCGCTCACCTCCACCCCGTTCGACCCGGTGTACGGCGCGAACAAGGCCGCGGTGGTCGGGCTCGTCCGGGCGCTCGGCCCCGCGCACCAGCCGGAGGGCATCCGGGTGAACGCGCTGTGCCCGTCCTTCGCCGAGACCGACATCATCGGCCCGATCCGGTCCGAGCTGGAGCGCACCGGCTTCCCCATCCTGCCCGTCTCCCACGTCGTGGACGCGTTCATGGCAATCTTGGACGCGGACGGCGCCGGGGACGCCTGGTACGTGGTGCCCGGCCGCCCGTCCGAGCCGTTCCGGTTCCGCGGCGTCCCCGGACCCCGCTGACAGCCCGCGCCGAGCAGCCAGGAAGAGAGCAGATGCGCGCCATCCAGATCACCGAGTTCGGCGGGCCGGAGGTCCTCACCCCGGTCGAGCTGCCCGACCCCGTGCCGGGCGAGGGGCAGACGCTCATCGAGGTGGACCGGGCCGGCATCAACTACGCCGACACCCACCAGGCCGAGAACAGCTACCTCGCCAAGCAGACGCTGCCGCTCGTGCCCGGCGGCGAGGCGGTCGGCCGCACGCCGGACGGCCGCCGCGTCGTGGCGCTGCTCGGCACCGGCGGCTACGCCGAGAAGGCCGTCGCGCCGACCGCGACGATGTGGAACGTGCCCGACGTCATCGACGACCTCACCGCGCTCGGCATGGTCGTGCAGGGCGTCAGCGCCTGGCTGCTGCTGCGCCGCAGCACCCACCTCGCGCCCGGCGAGTCGGTCGTGGTGCACGCGGCGGCGGGCGGTGTCGGCACCCTCGCCGTCCAGCTCGCCCGGGCGTGGGGCGCGGGCCGGATCATCGCCACCGCCTCGTCCCCGGAGAAGCGCGCGCTCGCGCTCGACCTCGGCGCCGACATCGCCGTCGACCCCGCCGAGCCCGACCTCAAGGCCGCGCTCATGGAGGCCAACCACGGCCGCCGCGTCGACATCGTCCTGGAGATGACCGGCGGCAGCGTCACCGACCAGAGCCTCACCGCGCTCGCGCCGTTCGGCCGCCTCGCCTTCTACGGCATGGCGTCCCGGGAGCTGCCCAAGCCCGTCCAGCCCGCCAACCTGATGTCGCACTCGACGACCGTCGCGGGCATGTGGCTGGCGCACGTGTTCCAGCTCCCCGGCGACGTCATGGGCACCGCCCTGGACGAGCTGTTCGGGCTCGCCGCCGCGGGCAGCCTCAAGGTCGTCGCGGGCGGCGAGTACGGCCTGTCCGAGGTCCGCCGCGCGCACGAGGAGCTGCGCTCGCGCCGGACGACCGGCAAGCTCGTCCTCGATCCGTCCCGCTGACCGTCCGCCCTGGCCGCGGCCCGGTCACCGGCCGCGGCTTGGTCGCTGGCTGCGGCCTGGGCGGTGGCGGGGGCTGATCAGTCGCCGACCAGGCCGTTCTCGTAGGCGAACACGACCGCCTGGGTGCGGTCGCGCAGGCCCAGCTTGGTCAGCACGTGTCCTACGTGGGTCTTGACGGTCTGCTCGGCCAGTACCAGGTCGGCGGCGATCTCGGCGTTGGACATGCCGCGCGCCATGAGCCGCAGCACGTCCCGCTCGCGCGGGGTGAGCGCGGCCGTCGCCGCCGGGCTCGGCCGCTGGTGCCGCCTGCGGCGGGCGAAGTCGGAGATCAGCCGCCGGGTGATGGACGGCGCGAGCAGCGCGTCCCCGGACGCCACCACCCGCACGCCCTGCACCAGGTCGGCGGCCGGGGCGTCCTTCAGCAGGAAGCCGCTGGCGCCCGCGCCGAGCGCCTCGTAGACGTACTCGTCCAGGTCGAAGGTGGTCAGCACCAGCACCTTCGGGCCGCCGTCCGGCTCGTCACCGACCAGCTCGGCGGTCGCCGCGAGGCCGTCCATCTCGGGCATCCGGATGTCCATGACGACCACGTCCGGGCCCAGCTCGCGGGCGAGGGACACGGCCTCCCGGCCGTCCCCGGCCTGCCCCACCACCTCGATCTCCGGATCCGACGACAGCAGCGCCGCCAGCCCGTCGCGGATCATCACCTGGTCGTCGGCGATCAGCACCCGAATCGTCACGAGAGCACCCTACGGCGTCCCGCAACCAAGATCGTCGCAGCCGGGGGTCAGTCCGGGTCGCCGTAGGGCAGCTCGGCCTCCACCTCCCAGCCCGGACGGCCGTCCCCGCGCCGGCCCGCCGCCAGCGTCCCGCCCAGCATCGCGACCCGCTCGCGCATCCCGACCAGGCCGTGCCCGCCGCCGGACGACTCGGGCTCGCCGCCCGGCCCCGGCCCCTCGTCCCGGACGGCCACGGCGAGCCGCTCGTCCCCGTAGCCGATCTCCACCCGGACCGTCCCGCCCGGCGCGTACCGGGACGCGTTGCTCAGCGACTCCTGGACGATCCGGAACGCCGACAGGTCCACGCCGGTCGCCAGCGGACGCGGCATCCCCGTCACCGAGCTGGTCACCGCGAGGCCGGAGTGCCGCGCGGCCTCCAGCAGCCCGTCCAGGCCGTCCAGGCCCGGCTGCGGGGCGCGCTCGGCCGCCTCGTCCTCGGCGCGCAGGAGCCCGACCACCCGGCGGGTCTCGGCCAGCGCCTGCCGGGCCGCGTCGCGGACCACCACGAACGTCTCGCGGGCCTGCTCCGGCAGCTCGGGGATCTTGTAGGGCGCGGCCTCGGCCTGCATCGCGATCACCGACATGTGGTGCGCGACCACGTCGTGCAGCTCGCGCGCGATCCGGGCCCGCTCCTCCAGCACGGCCTGCCGGGCCAGGTCGCGGCGGTGCAGCTCCTCCTGCTCGCGCAGCGCCCGCTCGGCGGCCCGCCGGCCGCCGACCGCGTCGCCGAACACCAGCGCCAGCAGCGCCAGCGCGGACAGGATCACGCCGAACCAGACCGGCATCGCCACCGTCACGGCCGGGCCGATGACCCCGGCGACGGTGACCATGCCGACGCCGAGCGCGGCCGTCCGGTCCCCGGCCGTCCCGACGCAGAACAGGATGATCAGGAACGCCAGCCATGCGGTCGGCGACCAGGGCCAGAACCCGGCGTCCCGCACCAGCAGCGCGCCGAGCAGCAGGCCGGCGGCGGAGACCCGCCAGGCGAGCAGCGGCCGGAACAGCGCCACCACCAGCGGAGCCGCCTGGAGCAGCCCGAGCGGGACGCTCTCGTCGGCCGACCGGTGCAGCGTCTCCATCGGCACGGCGATGGACCCGGCCGTGAAGCCGATGGTGAGCAGCGTCAGCGCGGCGATCAGCGGGCCGCGCGCCCACAGGCTGCGGGGCAGCGGCGGGCGCGCCGCGTCGGGCCCGAGCACGGGGCCGTGCAGGACGGCCCGCTGCAGCGCCGCCCGGACGAGGTCGGCGGCGGGGGAGGAGGAGTTCTGGTCGCTCATTTCCCCTGGAGGTTAATCCGCCCGCGCCCGCCGCCGCGTGAACCCGGAGAGGGAGATCCGGGCCGCCGCCTGCGGTATCGGACCCGTCCGAACGCAGGTCAGAGCGGCCGTCCCCGCGGGTCCGGGCCCTGCCGAACCTTGGGCCGGCGGCCAGGATTGCCTGATCGTTTCCTGGGAAGGTCGGCAACATGACGACACAGGGCAGCCCCGACGCCGGCGCCATCGAGGAGCCCGCGGAGGGCTCGCACGCCGCCGTCGCCGCGATGCTCGCCGGCGCCGCCGCGCTCGGCGGGTTCCTGTTCGGCTACGACTCGTCGGTGATCAACGGCACCGTGGACGCGCTGAAGAAGGAGTTCGACCTGAACTCCTTCTGGATCGGCTTCGTCGTCTCCTCGGCGCTGCTCGGCTGCGCCGTCGGCGCCTGGTTCGCCGGGCCGCTCGCGGACCGGATCGGCCGGATCAAGGTGATGATCGGCGCGTCGGTCGTCTTCGTGGTCAGCTCGCTCGGCTCCGCGCTGGCGTTCGCCGCCTGGGAGCTGACGTTCTGGCGGGTGGTCGGCGGCCTGGCCATCGGCACCGCCTCGGTGATCGCGCCCGCCTACATCGCCGAGATCGCCCCGGCGAACCTGCGCGGGCGGCTCGGCTCGCTCCAGCAGATGGCGATCGTGCTCGGCATCTTCGCCGCGCTGGTGGCCAACTACGTCATCGCCCGGGTGTCCGACGGCGGCGCGACCGGCACCTTCCCCTGGGGCGGCGCGGCCTGGCGCTGGATGTTCGCCGTCGCCGTCCTGCCCGCGACGCTGTACGGCGTGATCGCCCTGGTGATCCCCGAGTCGCCGCGCTACCTGGTGAAGAAGGGGGAGATCGCGCGCGCGAAGCAGATCCTGCAGCGGATCGTCGGCGCCGGCACCGACGTCGACCTGAAGGTCGGCGAGATCCTCCGGTCGATCCGCACCGAGCGCCCCGTCCACCTGCGCGACCTGCGCGGCGGGACGCTGGGGCTGCTCCCGATCGTCTGGGTCGGCATCCTGCTGTCGGTGTTCCAGCAGTTCGTCGGCATCAACGTGATCTTCTACTACGGCACCACGCTGTGGCACGCGGCCGGGTTCGGCGAGAACGACGCGATGCTCACCTCGGTGATCAACTCGATGGTGAACGTCGGCTCCACGCTGGTCGCGATCGCGCTGGTCGACAAGGTCGGCCGCCGCCCGCTGCTGCTGTTCGGCGCCGCGCTGATGGCGGTGACGCTCTGCACGATGGCGGTCTGCTTCCAGACCGCGCCGATCGTGGACGGCAACCCCAAGCTCGGCCATATCGCCGGGCCGGTCGCGCTGGTCGCCGCGAACCTGTACGTGTTCGGCTTCGCGTCCACCTGGGGGCCGGTCGTCTGGGTGATGCTGGGGGAGATGTTCAACAACTTCATCCGCGCCGCGGCGCTGGCGGTCGCGGCGGCGGCGCAGTGGATCGCGAACTGGCTGATCACCGTGACGTTCCCGTGGCTGTCGGGGATCTCGCTCGGCCTCGCCTACGGCCTCTACACCGCCTTCGCGGCCCTCGCCTTCGTCTTCGTGTGGCGGATGGTCCCGGAGACCAAGGGACGCGAGCTGGAGGACATGGACAAGCTCCAGGGCCCGACCCGCCGCAGGGCCAAGCCGTCCGCCGCGTAAGGCGCGGTCGCCGGGTCTCGCGGGCGTCCGGTACGGCCGCGTAGTACAGTGGACGCCGTGAGAGCCGTGCTCGCCGCCTTCGAGGCGCTGACGACCACGCCGGGCACGCCCCGGCGCCGCGGCCGCACGTCCTGATCTTCGAACTGCGGTGAGGCCCCGGGAGCTGCTCCCGGGGCCTCACCGCGTTCCGGGCCCCCGCTCGATAGCATTCCGAACCGACCCGACCAGCATTCCGAACCGACCCGTCCGACAACCGACCAGCACCACCAGCAATGCGAGGAGACACCGTGTCAGAGCTGCGCATCACCCTCGACGGAAGCGAGCGAGTGGTGCCCGCCGGCACGACCGCCGGGCAGGCCCTGGACGCCGACGGCCGCACCGTGATCGCGGCGCGGGTCAACGGCGCGCTGCGCGACCTCGCCGCCGAGGTGGCCGAGGGCGACGCCGTCGAGCCCGTGGAGATCGGCTCGGCGGACGGCCGCGCGATCATGCGGCACTCGGCCGCGCACGTGATGGCCCAGGCCGTCCAGGAGCTGCACCCGGAGGCCAAGCTCGGCATCGGCCCGCCGGTCGAGAACGGGTTCTACTACGACTTCGACGTCGCCGAGCCGTTCACCCCCGACGACCTGAAGCGCATCGAGAAGCGGATGCGCGAGATCGTCAAGCAGGGGCAGCGGTTCTCCCGCCGCGTGGTGTCCGACGACGACGCGCGCGAGGAGCTGGCGGACGAGCCGTACAAGCTGGAGCTGATCGGCCTCAAGGGCGCCGCGTCCGCCGACGACGGCGCGGACGTGGAGGTCGGCGCGGGCGAGCTGACCATCTACGACAACCTGGACGCCAAGTCCGGCGAGCTGTGCTGGAAGGACCTGTGCCGCGGCCCGCACCTGCCGTCCACCCGCGTCATCCCGGCGTTCAAGCTGATGCGCACCGGCGGCGCGTACTGGCGCGGCAGCGAGAAGAACCCGCAGCTCCAGCGGATCTACGGCACCGCGTGGGAGTCGCGCGAGCGGCAGGACGAGTACCTGGCGATGCTCGCCGAGGCCGAGAAGCGCGACCACCGCAAGCTGGGCGCCGAGCTCGACCTGTTCTCCTTCCCGCCCGAGCTGGGCAGCGGCCTGCCGGTCTTCCATCCCAAGGGCGGGATCATCCGCAAGGAGATGGAGGACTACATGCGCCAGCGGCAGATGGAGGCGGGGTACGAGTTCGTCAACACCCCGCACCTGACCAAGTCGTCGCTGTTCGAGATCTCCGGGCACCTGCCGTACTACGGCGAGGACATGTTCCCCGCCTTCGAACTGGACGGCACCGACTACCGGGTCAAGCCGATGAACTGCCCGATGCACAACCTGATCTTCCGGGCCCGCGGCCGCTCCTACCGGGAGCTGCCGCTGCGGCTGTCGGAGTTCGGGGCGGTGTACCGGTACGAGAAGTCCGGCGTGGTGCACGGCCTCACCCGCGTCCGCGGCATGACCCAGGACGACGCGCACATCTACGCCACCAAGGAGCAGATGGGCGACGAGATCAAGTCGCTGCTCCAGTTCGTGCTGAGCCTCCTGCGCGACTTCGGGCTCCGCGAGTTCTACCTGGAGCTGTCCACCCGCGACGACTCCGACAAGTTCATCGGGGACGACGCGGACTGGGAGGAGGCCACCGAGGCGCTGCGCGAGGCCGCCCTCGACTCCGGCCTGGACCTGATGGACGACCCGGGCGGCGCGGCGTTCTACGGCCCGAAGATCTCCGTCCAGGCGCGCGACGCGATCGGCCGGACCTGGCAGCTGTCCACCATCCAGCTCGACTTCAACCAGCCCAAGCGGTTCGGCCTGGAGTATCAGGCGGCCGACGGCACCCGGCAGCAGCCGGTGATGATCCACCGGGCGCTGTTCGGGTCGGTCGAGCGGTTCATGGGCGTGCTGATCGAGCACTACGCGGGCGCGATGCCGCCGTGGCTGTCGCCGGTGCAGGTGGTCGGCGTGCCGATCGGGGACGCGCACGTCGCGCACCTGGAGAAGGTCGCGGCGGCGCTGCGCGCGGAGGGCATCCGGGTCGAGGTGGACGCCTCGTCCGACCGGATGCAGAAGAAGATCCGCAACGCGCAGAAGCAGAAGGTGCCGTTCATGCTGCTCGCGGGCGACGACGACGTGAGCGCCGACGCGGTCTCGTTCCGGTACCGGAACGGCGAGCAGAAGAACGGCGTCGCCATCCCCGACGCGGTGGCCGAGATCGTCAAGGCCGTCCGCGAGCGCGTCCAGGTCTGACCGCCCCGCCCGCCCGGACGGCCGCCGATTCCAGAGGCCGCCGGGCGGGGTCCGGGTTGGTAGCCTCGGGCGGCATACGCACGTCAGAGCCGCCCGCGGCCGCCGCCCACGACCGGAGTCCGGGAGTACCCAGCATGAAGACCAGCAGCCCGCCCTCCGCCGGGCCGGGCCGGACCGTGGCCCGGTTCCTCGGGTACGGCGGCGCGGCGCTGCTGGTGTCGGCGGCCCTGGCCGTGCTGGTGTTCCAGGCGTTCGGCGGCAAGCACCGCAGCGACGCGTCCGCCGCCGGGACGGGCACCACCAGCCCGTCCAGCGGCGCGTCCGGCGGGACGTCCGGAACGGTCCCGTCGGGGCCGGTGCAGCAGCAGACGCGGGGCGGCAGCCCCTACCCTTCGAAGTCGGGGGCGCCTGGCACGGGCTCGCAGCCCGGCGACCAGGGCGCGCCCATGCCCGGCACCGGCGGCGGTGTCGGCCCGCAGTTCTGCCCGGCGGGCACGGCCGACTACCGCGCGGCCGGGACGAACGGCATCGACGTCGCGGTGAGCGTCGGCGCGGCGGGCGTGGTGAAGGCCGACGTCACCGTCGCGGGCCACGGCGACCTGAGCGACCAGGCGACCGTGCACCGCGCGGGCACCCAGAAGTTCCACTTCACCGTCGCGCCGGCCCTGGTCCGCCGCGTCAAGATCACCACGATGTCCGTGGGCGTGGACATGCAGTCCTGCTACGCCCGGCCCGCCTGACCTCCGTCCCGCCCGCCGCCCCGTCCCCTGCCCTGACCCGCCCTCGGCCCGTCCGGCACCCCTCTCTATGCTGCTGGTCAGGCCGTCAGTGAAGGAGAGCGCCGCCTTGAGCGTAGAGCCGGAGGGGCCCGTGGGGCCGGAGGCCAGCCAGAACGCGCCCGAGCTGGAGGAGGAGCGCGGCGGCGCGGGCACCCCCGACGGCTTCCAGCGCCTCTGGACGCCGCACCGGATGGCCTACATCAAGGGCGAGAACAAGCCGTCCGGCGAGGACGAGGGCTGCCCGTTCTGCGAGATCCCGAAGATGAGCGACGAGGACGGGCTGATCGTGGCGCGCGGCGGCAGCGTGTACGCCGTGCTGAACCTCTACCCGTACAACTCGGGGCACCTGATGGTCGTCCCGTACCGGCACGTGGCCGACTACACCGAGCTGGACGAGGACGAGTACGGCGAGCTGGCCGTGCTCACCCGCCGCGCGATCACCGCGCTGCGCCGGGCGAGCGGCGCGCAGGGCTTCAACGTCGGGATGAACCTCGGCCTGGTCGCGGGCGCGGGCATCGCCGCGCACCTGCACCAGCACGTGGTGCCGCGGTGGGGCGGCGACACCAACTTCATGCCGGTGATCGGCCAGACCAAGGTGCTGCCGCAGCTGCTCCGCGACACCCGCCGCCTGATCGCCGAAGCCTGGCCGGCCGGCTCCTGAGTCGCGGCGGGGCGGCTCAGTTGCCGGTCAGCGGGGACGGCGGCTGCGCCGGGGCCTGGGCGCTGGTCGGGGGCGGACCGGCCGCCGCGTGCAGCTCGGAGACCGTGACGAACTCGAACCCCTTGTCGCGCAGCCCGCGGATCATCTTCGACAGGTTCCGGAGCGCGACCAGCCGGTCCGGGTTGCCGTGGTCGTGCGCGAGGACGATCGTCCCGGGCTTCACATTGTTGACGATGTAGTCGACCAGGCCCTGCGGATGGTCCTGGTAGGTCTTCTCCAGCATCTTGATGCCCCAGAGCGTCAGGTCGTAGCCGAGCTGGCCCGCCGCGCTCATGGTGGTCCCGCCGAGCTGCCCGAAGGGCGGCCGCAGGTGCCGGGGCTCCTTGCCGGTGATCGAGGCGATCGCCTTGTGCGCGCGGTGGATCGCGTCCACGGCCTCGTCGTGGGTCAGGCGCGACATGTCCTTGTGCGCCCAGGTGTGGTTGCCCGCCTCGTGCCGGTCCATCCGGCCGTGGATGATCTTCGCGTTGGCCACCGCGCGCTGGCCGACCATGAAGAACGTCGCCTTGGCCTTCTCGGCGTCGAGGATGTCGTGCACCATCCCGGTCCAGTTCGGCATCGGCCCGTCGTCGAAGGTCAGCGCCACCAGCTTCTGCGAGGTGTCGACCGACCAGGTCACGTCCACGTGCCCGTGCACCGGGCGCCACGGCCCGGCCACCGGGATGGCCATGGCCGACTTCGGCGTCCCCTCCGGGACCGCCGCGACGGCCCCCGCGCCGCCGGCCGCGCCCACGGCCAGCCCGCCCACGGCCAGACCCGCGCCCTTGATGATGTTGCGGCGGCTCGGCCTGCCCCGGTCCCGCCCGTCCCCCGTACTCGTCACAGCTGAAAAGAATCTCACAGTTCGCAGAGAATTCCCCAGCGGGGTGGACATCGCCGGAGAAAAGCGGCGAAGGGGGCCGTCCGATGGGGACGGCCCCTCGCTCAGCCCCGCGTCACTCGGCCTTCTCCTCCTCGGCGACCCGGTCCGCCAGGTGCGACGGCAGCGGCTCGTACCGCAGGAACGCGCGGTGGAAGGTGCCGGTGCCCTGCGACATCGACCGCAGGTCGATCGCGTACCGGATGATCTCCAGCTGCGGCACCTCGGCCCGGATCAGCGTCCGGCCGCCCGGCGGCACCGCCTCGGTGCCGAGCACCCGGCCGCGCCGCGAGGTCAGGTCGGACATCACCGCGCCCATGTACTCGTCCGCGATCAGCACGCTGACCTCGTCCACCGGCTCCAGCAGCAGCACCGGGACGCGGCTCGCGGCGTCCTTCAGCGCGAGCGCGCCCGCCGCCTGGAACGCCATGTCGGACGAGTCGACCGAGTGCGCCTTGCCGTCGTGCAGCGTCACCCGCACGTCGACCAGCGGGTACCCGGCCGCGACGCCGCGCTCCATCTGCTGCCGGACGCCCTTCTCCACCGACGGGATGAACTGCCGCGGGACCACGCCGCCGACGATGCGGTCCACGAACTCGAAGCCCTCCCCGGACGGCAGCGGCTCCACGGTGACGTGGCAGATGCCGTACTGGCCGTGCCCGCCGCTCTGCTTGACGTGCCGCCCGAGCCCGTCGGCCTTGCCGCCGAACGTCTCGCGCAGCGGCACGCGCAGCTCCACCCGCTCCACCTCCACGCCGTAGCGGGACGCGAGCCGGTCGATCAGCACGTCCGCGTGCGCCTCGCCCATGCACCACAGCACCAGCTGCCGGGTCTCGGCGTTGTTCTCCAGCCGCAGCGTCGGGTCCTCGGCGACCAGCCGGCCGAGCGCCTGGCCGAGCTTGTCCTCGTCGGCCTTCGAGCGCGCCCGGATCGCCACCGGCAGCAGCGGGTCCGGCATCGTCCAGGGCGCCATGACCAGCGGGTTGGACGGGTCGGACAGGGTGTCGCCGGTCTCCGCGCGGGCCAGCTTGGCCACCGCGCACACGTCGCCCGCGCGGCACTCGGCGACCGTCCGCTGGGTCTTGCCGAGCGGCGAGCTGAGCGCCCCGATCCGCTCGTCCACGTCGTGGTCCTCGTGCCCGCGGTCGGTCATCCCGTGCCCGGAGACGTGCACGGTGGTGTCCGGGCGCAGCGTCCCGGAGAACACCCGGACCATCGAGATCCGCCCGACGTAGGGGTCGGAGACGGTCTTGACGACCTCCGCGACCAGCGGCCCCTCCGGATCGCACTTGATCGGCCGCGGCGGGCCGCCGTTCACGGGGGAGACCTGCGGGCAGGAGTGCTCCAGCGGGGACGGGAACGCCTGGGTGACGACCTCCAGCAGCTCGGCCATCCCGATCACCGGGCCCGGCTGCTGGCCGTGCGGCACCGAGGTCGCGAGCACCGGGTAGAAGCTGCCCCGCGCGACCGCCGTCTCCAGGTCCGCGATGAGCGCCTTGACGTCGATGTCCTCGCCGGACACGTACCGCTCCATGAGCGACTCGTCCTCGCTCTCCTGGATGATCCCCTCGATCAGCGACGCGCGCTGCTCGGCGATCCGCTCCAGGTGCGCCGGGTCGGGGTCGCGCTCGGCCCGCCGCCCGGACGAGTAGTCGAAGCAGCGCTGCGTCAGCAGCCCCACCAGGCCGGTCAGCCGCTCGCCCTCGGTGACCGGGAAGTAGCACGGCAGCACGCCCTCGCCGAAGGCGTCCTGCAGGTGCAGCAGCGTGTCGTCGAAGTCGCCGCGCTGCTGGTCCACCTTGGTGACCACGACCGCGCGCGGCATCGACACCGCCGCGCACTCCTCCCACAGCATCCGGGTCAGCCCGTCGACGCCGTCCACGGCGGAGACCACGAACAGGGCGGCGTCGGCGGCGCGCAGCCCGGCCCGCAGGTCCCCGACGAAGTCGGCGTACCCGGGCGTGTCGATCAGGTTGACCTTGATGTCGCCGTGCTCGAACGGGGCGAGGGCGAGGTTCACCGAGCGCTGCTGGCGCACCTCGACGTCGTCGTGGTCGCTGACCGTGGTGCCGTCCTCGACCCGGCCCGCGCGCTGCACGGTCCCGGTGGCGGCGAGCAGCGCCTCGGCGAGCGTGGTCTTCCCCGCCCCCGAGTGGCCGACCAGCGCGACGTTGCGCACCCTGTCGGGCCGGTCGGCCTCCGGTGCCCTGCCATGGCCTCCCGGGTGGTTCGCTCTGTCCGTCATGACACACCTCCTCGGGCGGGCTCCCGCCACGGGAGCCCGGCACGCTCCTCCTGGGGACCTCTGCCCGGAGTGAGCGGCGTCACATCCGTCTCCTCACCCTTTCCCGTGTCGGCGCGGACCACAAGGGGTGAGGTGGTAATGATGAGCACTACGATGGGCGCGCCGCGCGGCGCGCGGATGGGCCGTGTCCGGCCCCGCTGGCGCCCGGCCCTTCGGACTCTCGATGAACGGACGGCGATGCTCAACAAACTGCGGCCTGCGCTGGGCCGCGTCCTGACACCCATCGGACGGGGAGTCGCGCGCACCGGCGTGACGCCCAACGCGATCACGGTCGTCGGGACGGCGGGCACCGTCGCGGGGGCGCTGGTCCTCTTCACCCGGGGGCACTACTTCTGGGGCACGATGGTGATCACCGCCTTCGTGCTGTTCGACATGCTGGACGGCGCCGTCGCCCGGGTCACGGGCACGACCTCCCGGTTCGGCGCGTTCCTGGACTCCACCATGGACCGGGTCGCGGACGCGGCGATCTTCGCCGGGCTGATGATCGGGCTCTCCCGCGACGGCGAGGACGGCCTGGCCGCCGTCGCGCTGTACTGCCTGGTCGCCGGGGTCGTGGTGTCCTACGCCAAGGCGCGCGCCGAGGGACTTGGGTACACCTGCAACGTCGGCATCGCCGAGCGGTCCGAGCGGCTGATCATCGCGCTGGTCGCGGCCGGGTTCCACGGCCTCGGCGTCCCCTACATCCTGACCTTCGCGCTGTGGCTGCTCGCCGTGCTCAGCACGGTCACGGTCGGCCAGCGGTTCGCGACGGTCTACAAGCAGGCGAACGCGCTGCCGCCCGGGGTCCAGGACGCTCCCCGCCCGGCCGAGCCCCGCGGCGGGCGGCCGGAGCCCGCGGCCCCGGCCCAGGAGCGCGCGCAAGGGCCGGAGACGGTCGCGGAGGTCGCCGAGGTGGACGAGGAGCGGCACGCGCCCGGACGGCGCGCATGACCGGCTCCGGGACGGAGGAGGACGGTCCCGGATCCGGCGCCGCCGGTCCCGGAGAACCGGCCCGTCCTGCCGCCCCCGGGCACGGGAAGCGGGGCCGCGCCGGCGCCCGCGCGGCCGGGGCCGGGAAGGCGGGGCGTCTCGGCGCTCGTGCGGCGGGGGTCGGGGGGCGGGCGGTGGCGCGCGTCACCGACGCCGGGTACGCGCTGGGCTGGACGGTCGTCCGCAAGATGCCGGAGCGGCTCGCCCGCGCGCTGTTCACCGCGATCGCCGACCGCACCTGGCGGCGGCGCGGCGAGGGCGTCCGGCAGCTGGAGCGCAACCTGTGCCGGGTGCTCGGGCGGCCCGAGCCCGACGCCTACGTCCGGCTGACCGCCAAGCAGGTCATGCGGTCCTACTTCCGGTACTGGCTGGAGGTCTTCCGGCTGCCGGAGTACTCGCGCGAGCGCATCCTCGGCCACATGGACGTCTCCGGGCACGAGAGGGCCCTGAAGACCCTCGACTCGGGCCGCGGGATCATCCTCGCGCTGCCGCACATGGGCAACTACGAGCAGGCGGGGGCCTGGCTCGTGCACATGGGCTACCCGTTCACCACGGTCGCCGAGCGCCTCAAGCCCGAATCCCTTTTCGACCGTTTTGTCGCTTTTCGTGAGAGCCTGGGAATGGAGGTCCTGCCGCACCGGGGCGCGTCGGCGTACGGCCGCCTCGCCCAGCGGCTGCGCGCCGGACGCCCCGTCTGCCTGGTCGTCGACCGCGACCTCACCGAGTCCGGGATCGACGTGGAGTTCTTCGGCGAGACCGCCCGGATGCCCGCCGTCGCCGCCGCGCTGGCGATCCAGACGGGCGCCGCGCTGCATCCGGTGACACTCTGGTACCAGGGCGAGGACTGGGGGGCCCGGGTGCACGAGGAGATCCCGGTCCCCGCGACGGGCGGCAGACGGGAGAGGGTCCAGGCCATGACCCAGGAGCTCGCGCGGGTCTTCCAGCAGGGCATCGCCGAACACCCCGAGGACTGGCACATGCTCCAGAAGGTGTGGGTCGCCGACCTCGGCGCGGGCGCCGGGCGGGGCCGGGGCCCGGGGCGCCCCGCGGGGGACGCGCGGTGAGGGTCGGGATCGTCTGCCCGTACACCTGGAACGTGCCCGGCGGGGTGCAGCAGCACGTCCGCGACCTCGCCGAGGCGCTGGTCGGGTTCGGCCACCACGTCTCGGTGATCACCCCGGCCGACGACGACGCCCAGCTCCCCGAGTACGCGGTGTCGGCCGGACGCGCCGTCCCGGTGCCCTACAACGGCTCGGTCGCCCGGCTGGCTTTCGGGTTCCGGTCGGCGAGCCGGGTGCGGCGCTGGATCCACGAGGGCGGCTTCGACGTGCTGCACGTGCACGAGCCGGCCGCGCCGTCCCTGGGGCTGCTGGCCTGCTGGGCGGCCGACGGCCCGATCGTCGGCACCTTCC
Organism: Actinomadura rupiterrae; assembly: GCF_024172125.1. GTDB lineage: Bacteria > Actinomycetota > Actinomycetes > Streptosporangiales > Streptosporangiaceae > Spirillospora > Spirillospora rupiterrae. The sequence goes on along the minus strand of NZ_JAMZEA010000009.1, from coordinate 122,839 downwards.
ACGCGTCCTACACCAAGTCCCGGGTCGTGTCGGTGACCGCGCCGATCCTGCAGTCCGGCCTGGAGAAGATCACCGGCCGGATCGCGGTGTCCGAGGCGGCCCGCAAGACCCTGGTCGAGCACCTCGGCGGCGACGCGGTGCTGATCCCCAACGGCGTCGCGACCGAGCGGTACGCGATGGCCGACCCGCTGCCCGGCTGGCCCGGCCGCGACGCCACCGCCGGGACCGGCCCGCACCTCGCGACCGCCCCCCACCTCGGGACCGGCTCGCTCCCCGGCCCCGGCCCGCACCTCGGGACCGGCCCGGGGGAGGGCGGCGGCGTGCTCGGCTTCCTCGGCCGCATGGACGAGCCGCGCAAGGGCCTGCAGGTGCTGCTGCGGGCCTTCGAGATCCTCGCCCGGCGGCGGCCCGGGCTGCGGCTGCTGCTCGCCGGGCCCGGCGACGCCGACGACGTCGTGGCGCGCGTCTCGCCCGAGCTGCGCGACCGGGTGGCGGTGCTCGGCATGGTCAGCGAGGCCGACAAGATCCGCGCCTACCACTCGGTGGACGTGTTCGTCGCGCCGAACCTCGGCGGCGAGAGCTTCGGGATCGTCCTGGCCGAGGCGATGTCGGCGGGCGCGCCGATCCTGGCCAGCGACATCGAGGCGTTCGACCGGGTGCTGCTCGGCGGCCGGGCCGGCGTGCTGTTCCCGGTCGGCGACGCCGAGGCGCTCGCCGCGTCCGCCGCCGAGCTGCTGGACGACCCGGCCCGCCGCAAGCAGCTGTCGGCCGAGGCGCGCGCCGCCGTCCGCCGCTACGACTGGTCGGCGGTGGCCCGCGACGTGCTGCGGGTCTACGAGACCGTCACGCTGCCCGGCACGACGGTCGTCGAGTCCGGACGCGGGGCCTAGGACGCGCGATGCTCCCCGACTGGATCTACGACCTGCTCTTCGTCGCCGCCGTGGTGTTCCTGGTCGGCGTGTACGTCTCCTGGCGCGCCACCCGGCTGGACCGGCTGCACGTCCGCGTCGAGACCGCCCGCGCCGCCCTGGACGCCGCCCTCGTCCGGCGGGCGGCCGTCACGCTGGAGCTCGCCGCGTCCCGGCTGCTCGACCCGGCCACCAGCCTCGTCCTGGCGACCGCCGCGCACGAGGCCCGCACTGCCGACGCCGAGTCCCGCGAGTTCGCCGAGAGCGACCTGTCGCGCGCCCTGCGCGCCGTGGTGGACCAGCCCGACTTCGCCGCCACCCTCGCCGCCAAACCGGACGGGCAGGCCGTCCTGGAGGAGCTGACGAGCGCCTCGGCCAAGGTCGTCTACGCCCGCAGCTTCTACAACGACGCCGTCGCGTCCGCCCGCACCGCCCGGCGGAAACTGCTGATCAGGGTGCTGCCGCTGGCGGGACGCGCCGCCTGGCCGGGGTTCTTCGAGATCGACGACGACCCGCCGCGCCCCTGAGTCACCCTCCGTGCCCGCTCGATCGCGATCTGTGGAGGCGGATCGGCGCGGGGTCCGGGGACGGCCGCGGGCGGTCGGCTACCCTCGGGGCCGATCGCCGTCGTCGGAGTGAGGAGAGCGCGTGGGCTTCGTCCGGAACCGGACCCTGCGGACGTGGACGGCCGCCGGGATGGGCGGGGTGCTGGTCTGCGGGACGCTCGCGGCCTGCGGCGGGGGAGGCAAGGGCAAGTCCCCGTCGTCCCAGCCCCTCAAGGGCGGCGCGTCCGCCTCGCCGACCGCGCTCGGCTACCACCCGCTCAACGGCGGCCATACGGGCCTGCACAACCCGGTGCTCGCCGTGAAGGTCGAGAACACCTCCCCGGCGATGCCGCAGAGCGGCGTGTCCGCCGCCGACCTCGTCTACGTCGAGCAGGTCGAGGGCGGCGAGACCCGGCTGATGGCCGTGTTCTCCTCGCACCTGCCGAAGCGGGTCGGGCCGGTCCGCAGCGCCCGCATCTCCGACCTGCACCTGCTGCCGCAGTTCGGCCGCCCGGCGTTCGCGTTCTCCGGCGTCCAGAGCAAGATGAAGAAGTACATCAAGCAGGCGCCGGTGTACGACATCTCCCAGGACAACGGCGGCCGCGCCTACGTCCGGGACAACTCCCGCAAGATCCCCTACAACCTGTACGCCGACCCGAAGGACCTGCTCAAGCAGGCCCCGAAGGCGCAGGGCCCGCAGGACGTCGGGTTCCGGTTCGGCGACGCGCCCGAGGGCGGCAAGCCGACCTCGTCCTTCACGGCCAAGTGGCCCGCCGCCGACATGGAGTTCACCTGGTCGGCCAAGGACAAGCGCTGGCTGGCGTCCTTCCACGGCCGTCCCGACATGGACGCGAACGGCGGACGCGTCGGAGGCCGGACCATCGTCGTCCAGCGCGCGAAGACCACCAGGTCGCAGTTCCACGACTTCCTCGGCGCCTACACGCCGCTGATCCACACCACCGGGACCGGCACCGCCACCGTCTACCGCGACGGCAAGGCCTACGACGCCAAGTGGTCGCGGCCGAGCGAGGACAAGGGCACCACGTTCACGACCGCCGACGGCAAGCCGCTGAACTTCGCGCCGGGGCAGGTCTGGGTGGTCCTGGTGAACGACGGCAAGCCCTACATGCCGTAGCGCTCTCCGCCTGCTGTAGCGCTCTGCGGACTTCGGAGTAGCGCTTCTCGATGGGGAGTAGCGCTTCGCGATAGGTGGCGTAGCGGTTTCCGGCCGTGCGCGGGATTTTCCAATCTGTAAGGCCCGTTCCGGAGATGGCTCCCGTACACGCCGTGGCGGCGGGCCCGGCGGTGCTGACACTCTGCCGGGTCGAGGGGCTGCCCTAGCAGGCAATATCATGGGATCAGACTTGTCGTCCGTTCACGTGAGGAATGCCCGTGTCCACACCCAGCAACGCTCCTGAGAACACCGCTCCCGCCACGGGCACCGCCCGGGTCAAGCGCGGCATGGCGGAGATGCTCAAGGGCGGCGTGATCATGGACGTCGTCACGCCCGACCAGGCCAAGATCGCCGAAGACGCCGGCGCGGTGGCCGTGATGGCCCTGGAGCGCGTCCCGGCCGACATCCGCGCCGAGGGCGGCATCTCCCGGATGAGCGACCCGGACATGATCGAGGGGATCATCGAGGCGGTCTCCATCCCGGTGATGGCCAAGGCCCGGATCGGCCACTTCGTCGAGGCCCAGGTGCTGCAGGCCCTCGGCGTCGACTACATCGACGAGTCCGAGGTGCTCACCCCGGCCGACTACGCCAACCACATCGACAAGTGGGCCTTCACCGTGCCGTTCGTGTGCGGCGCGACCAACCTCGGCGAGGCGCTGCGCCGCATCACCGAGGGCGCGGCCATGATCCGCTCCAAGGGCGAGGCCGGCACCGGCGACGTCTCCAACGCCACCACGCACATGCGCGAGATCCGCGCCGAGATCCGCAAGCTGCAGAGCCTGCCCGAGGACGAGCTGTTCGTCGCCGCCAAGGAGCTCCAGGCCCCGTACGAGCTGGTCAAGGAGGTCGCGCAGAACGGCAAGCTGCCGGTCGTGCTGTTCACCGCGGGCGGCATCGCCACCCCGGCCGACGCCGCGATGATGATGCAGCTCGGCGCCGAGGGCGTGTTCGTCGGCTCCGGCATCTTCAAGTCCGGCAACCCGGCCCAGCGCGCCGAGGCGATCGTGAAGGCCACCACCTTCCACGACGACCCCGACGTGATCGCCAAGGTCTCCCGCGGCCTCGGCGACGCCATGGTCGGCATCAACGTCGCCTCCCTCGGCGAGGACCAGAAGTTCGCCCACCGCGGCTGGTAGGCGTCCCGCGCCGGAACGGCCGGGTTACTTCCCGGTCCGGGCTCCCCGCGCCGCGCGCGAGGGTTTACGCTGGCCGCGCGGCCGGTGGGGGCCTGGTCCCCGTGGGCGGAGCGGCCGCGGGAGGGGATGGACGAGCATGGCTTGGTCGGTCGCTCTGGCCTGCGCGACCGCGGGCGATCCCGCCGAGGTGTTCCGGCCGGGCCTGAGCCCCGATCCGGACGCCGGCGCGGCGCTCGCCCGGCGGCTCTACCCGGCGGCGACCCTGGTCGAGGCCGGCGAGACGGTGCTGGACTTCGCGCTCTGGCCCTACGAGGACGAGCTGTTCGTCGGCGCCTTCGACCGCGCCCTGCTGGTCTGCGACCGGCGGCTGTTCGGCCTGGACGACGACGCCCGCCGGATCGCCGACACGGTCGCGGCGGCCCTGCCCGGCGCGCGCTGCGGCGTGCTGGTGCTGCAGCACGTGGCGGCCGGGTGCTGGTTCCGCTGGTACGAGGCGGGCGGGCTGCGCCGCGAGGTGTTCGTGACCGCCGACGACGGCGTGGTCATCGACCAGGGCGGCCGGATGCCCGCCGAACGCCCCTACTGGGCGGCGATCGACGGCGGCGCGCCCGACGTGCCGCTGCCGTTCTCGCCCGAGGAGTTCGGCCTCGCCATCGCGCGCGAGCACATGGTCGGCCGCGACCTGGCGTCCCTCGGCCCGGACGGCTTCCTGCCGCTGGAACTGCCGCTGCGCCGCTTCAAGCTCTGCTGAGCCCCCGGTTTTACCTCCCTTCCGGGAAGGGAGCGCAGGTCCGGGGGTGTTGTAACCGACGTCTAGGGTTGTGACCGGTCCCCGGAACTCCCTGAAACTCCCCGGAAGGACAAGCGTGACCTCTGTGCCGACCATCGGCGTGCTGGCCCTGCAGGGCGACGTGCGCGAGCACGCGCGCGCCCTTGAGGAGGCGGGGGCGCGGACCCTCCCGGTCCGCCGCCCCGAGGAGCTGGAGAGCGTGGACGGGCTAGTGATCCCCGGCGGCGAGTCCACCACCATGTGGCGGCTGGCCCGCTCGTTCGAGCTGCTCGAACCGCTCCGCAAGCGCATCGAGGCGGGCATGCCCGCCTACGGCTCCTGCGCCGGCATGATCATGCTCGCCGACCGGATCGAGGGCGGCGCCGCCGGGCAGGAGACGGCCGGCGGCATCGACATGACCGTGCGCCGCAACGCCTTCGGCCGCCAGGTCGACTCGTTCGAGGCGCCGGTTCAGCTCACCGGCATGGGGGACACGCCGTACCACGCCGTCTTCATCCGCGCTCCCTGGGTGGAGCGCGTGGGCGAGGCGGTCGAGGTGCTCGGTCGTGCCGAGAGCGGCCCGAACGTCGGTAGGATCGTCGCCGTCCGCCAGGGCCGCCTCATGGCGACCTCGTTCCACCCTGAACTGACGGGCGACCACCGCGTGCACCACTACTTCGCCGAACTGGTGCGCCGGGCGACCGAGGAGGATTAAGCATGTCCGGCCACTCCAAGTGGGCGACGACCAAGCACAAGAAGGCTGCCCTCGACGCCAAGCGCGGCAAGCTCTTCGCCAAGCTGATCAAGAACATCGAGGTCGCGGCGCGCACCGGCGGCGGCGACCCCGACTCCAACCCGACGCTGTACGACGCCATCTACAAGGCGAAGAAGAGCTCGGTCCCGAACGACAACATCGAGCGCGCGCGCAAGCGCGGCGCCGGTGAGGAGGCGGGCGGCGCCGACTGGCAGACCATCACCTACGAGGGCTACGCGCCCGGCGGTGTCGCGGTGCTCATCGAGTGCCTCACCGACAACCGCAACCGCGCCGCCTCCGAGGTGCGCGTCGCGCTCACCCGCAACGGCGGCTCGCTCGCCGACCCGGGCTCGGTCTCGTACATGTTCAACCGCAAGGGCGTCATCATCGTCCCCAAGGAGGGCACGACCGAGGACGACGTGATGCTGGCCGTCGCGGACGCGGGCGCCGAGGACGTCAACGACATCGGCGACCAGTTCGAGGTGGTCTCCGAGGCGACCGACCTGCTCCCGGTCCGCAAGGCCCTGCAGGAGGCCGGGATCGACTACGAGTCGGCCGAGAGCAAGTTCCTGCCGACCATGTCGGTCCCGCTCGACGAGGAGAACGCCCGCAAGGTGTTCCGCCTCCTCGACGCCCTGGAGGACTCCGACGACGTCCAAGAGGTCTACGCGAACTTTGATGTGAGCGACGAGGTCATGGAGGCCATCGACGCCTGACGCGTCGCCGCGCACCTCTGTCGACGGACGCCGCCGCCCGGATACCGGGAGGCGGCGTCCGTCCTGTCGCGCCTAGGGTGGGGATCATGGAGATTCGCGACGTGACCACCGCCGACCTGGACGCGGTGCTGGACAACCGGGTCCGTGCGTTCGGGCCGGTGGACGAGGACGAGGTCCGCTCCTGGCGGCACCGGGCGGATCTGGTCCTGCCCGAGGGCCGGGAGATCGCCGGCTGGGACGGCGACCACCTCGTGGCGACGACCCGGATCTGGAAGTTCCGGCAGTGGTGGCAGGGGCGCGCGGTGCCGACCGGCGGCGTGGCCGGTGTGACGGTGGCACCGGAGGACCGCGGCCGCGGCGCGGGGCGGAAGATCGTCACCGCCGCTTTGCAACGTTCCATCGAGCGCGGTGACGTGCTCGCGGCGCTGCATCCGGCGACGACCGCGTTCTACCGCGGGCTGGGCTTCGAGCACGCGGGCGGGATGCACAAGATCACGATGCCCGCCGAGGTGCTGCGCGGCCTCTCCGCCGAGCGGGTCGAGGTGCACCGCGCGACGCCGGACGACGCCGAGCTGGTCGCCGAGACGATCGCGCGGGTGCACCGGGACGCGCGCGACAGCGGTCCGATGGACCGCGGCGGGGCGTACTGGCGGGTCGTCCTGGCGGACGAGAAGCCGTTCGCCTACCTGGCCGAGGACGGCGTGCTGATCTACCGCTGGTCCAAGGACGGCTCGGCCCTGGAGGTCGAGCGGCTGGTGGCGGGCTCGGAGCGGACGGCGCGGGGGCTGTGGGCGATCGTCGGGTCCGGCGCGTCCACGGCCGAGACGGTGCGGGCGCATCTGGCGCCGTACGACCCCGTCCTGTGGCTGGTGGGGGAGCGCGAGCACGACATGATCGACCGCACCCAGTGGATGCTGCGCGTCCTGGACGCCCCCAAGGCGGTCGAGCTGCGCGGCTACCGGCCGGGTGTGAGCGCCGAGATCCCGGTCCGGATCGAGGACGACCTGGTGACGGCGAACACCGGCGACTGGACGCTGACGGTGAAGGACGGCGAGGGACGCCTCGAACCCGCCTCCGAGGACCCGGCGGCCGTCCGCGTCGGCCCGCGCGGCCTCGCGGCGCTGTACGCGGGCGTCCCGCTGAGCACGCTGCGCCGGTCGGGGCTGCTGCACGGCGGCGACATCCGCTCCGAGGCGCTGGACTCGGTGTTCGGCGCCCAGCCCTTCGCCCTCGACTACTACTGAGGTCCGGACACCCGGCCGGGCCTGCGCGACACCCGGCCGGGCCCGCGCGACACCCGGCCGGGCCCGCGCGACACCCGGCCGGGCCTGCGCGCGCATGTCATGCTGGTCCGATAGCGTGACCGTCGGCCGAACACATGATCGAAAGGCGGGGCCGTGCGGGTGATGGGCGTGGACCCCGGGCTCACCAGGTGCGGTGTCGGCGTCGTGGAGGGGGTTCCCGGCGCGCCGCTGAGCCTGGTGCACGTGTCGGTCGTCCGCACCGACCCGGACGAGGACGTGGCGCTCCGGCTGCTCGGCATCGAGCGCGGCATCGAGGCGCTCATAGAGGAGCTGCGCCCCGAGGTCGTGGCGGTGGAGCGGGTGTTCGCCCAGCACAACGTCAGCACGGTCATGGGCACCGCGCAGGCGGCGGGTCTTGCGATGGTCGCCGCGGCCCGGCGCGGGCTGCCGGTGGCGATGCACACGCCGAGCGAGGCCAAGGCCGCGATCACCGGCAACGGACGCGCCGACAAGGCGCAGGTGACGTCCATGGTGACGCGGCTGCTGCGGCTGGACGCGCCGCCGAAGCCCGCCGACGCCGCCGACGCGCTGGCGCTGGCGATCTGCCACGTCTGGCGCGGCGGCGGGCAGGCCCGGCTGGCCGCGGCGCGGAAGCGCGCGGTCCCGGGCCAGGCCGGGCCCAGCCAGGCAGAGATCAACGCCGCCCGGATCGCCGAGGCGCAGCGGGCGGCCCGTTCCCGTAGTCGAGGAGGTTTCCCGAGGTGATCGCGTTCGTCAGCGGCAAGGTGGCCGCCGCCGGGCCGGACGGCGCCGTGATCGACGTGCACGGCGTCGGGATGGCGGTGCAGTGCACGCCGGCGACGCTCGCCGGGCTGAAGGTCGGCGAGCCGGCGCACGTGCCGACGTCGCTGGTCGTCCGGGAGGACTCGCTCACCCTGTTCGGGTTCGCCGACGACGACGAGCGGCAGATCTTCGAGCTGCTGCAGACCGCGAGCGGCGTGGGGCCGCGGCTGGCGCTGGCGATGCTCGCCGTGCACAGCCCGGACGCGCTGCGCATCGCGGTCGCGCAGGAGGACGTGAACGCGCTCACGAAGGTGCCCGGCATCGGGAAGAAGGGCGCGCAGCGGATCGTCCTGGAGCTGAAGGACCGCCTCGGCGGCCCGGTCGGCGCGGCGGAGGCGCCCGGCCGCCGTCCGGGCGCGGGGCAGGCGTGGCGCGCGCAGGTGCAGACCGGCCTGGTGAACCTCGGCTGGACGGTCCGGGACGCCGACGCCGCCGTGGACGCGGTCGCCGCCGACCTGGACGGCACCGAGGTCCCGCCGGTCGGCGAGCTGCTGAAGGCCGCCCTGAAGAAGCTGAGCAAGTGAGCGAGTACGAGGAGCGCCTGGTCGGCGCCGGGGCCGAGGGGCCCGAGGAGCAGGCGATCGACGCCGCGCTGCGGCCGAAGCGGCTGGACGACTTCGTCGGGCAGGAGCGCGTGCGCGAGCAGCTGTCGCTGGTGCTGCGCAGCGCGCTGCGGCGCGGCCGCACCCCCGACCACGTGCTGCTGTCGGGCGGTCCGGGGCTGGGCAAGACGACCCTCGCCATGATCATCGCCGCCGAGCTGGGACAGCCGCTGCGGATCACCTCGGGTCCGGCGATCGAGCGCGCCGGCGACCTGGCCGCCGTGCTGTCCACCCTCGCCGAGGGGGAGGTGCTGTTCCTGGACGAGATCCACCGGATGGCCCGTCCCGCCGAGGAGATGCTCTACATGGCGATGGAGGACTTCCGGGTGGACGTCGTGGTCGGCAAGGGCCCCGGCGCGACCGCGATCCCGCTCGACATCGCCCCGTTCACGCTGGTCGGCGCGACCACCCGGGCGGGGATGCTGCCCGGACCGCTGCGCGACCGGTTCGGCTTCACCGGCCACATGGACTTCTACGGCCCGGCCGAGCTGGAGGTGATCGTCCAACGCTCGGCGCGGCTGCTGGACGTGGAGATCACCGACGACGGCGCGGCGGAGGTCGCGTCCCGATCCCGGGGCACGCCGCGCATCGCGAACCGGCTGCTGCGGCGCGTCCGGGACTATGCGGAGGTCCGCGGCGACGGGATCGTGACGCATGAGGCCGCCCGGGCGGCGCTCACGCTCTACGAGGTGGACGAGAAGGGCCTGGACCGGCTCGACCGGGCCGTCCTGGGCTCGCTCATGCGCAAGTTCGGCGGCGGGCCGGTCGGTCTCTCGACGCTGGCCGTCTCGGTCGGCGAGGAGCCGGAGACCGTGGAGGTGGTGGCCGAGCCGTTCCTGGTCCGGCAGGGCCTGCTGGCCCGGACGCCGCGGGGCCGCATCGCCACCCCCGCCGCGTGGGCCCATCTGGGCCTCACCCCGCCGCCGTCCGCGCCGATGGCGGGGGCCGCGCTGTTCGACCTCGACGACGCGCCGGACGAGCCCGAATGACGGGCCGTCCGGGGCCCCGGACGCGAGCCGTGATCATGCGGCATGATCACGGTGGCGTGATCGGGGCGTAACGGGTTGGGAACTTCCCGGAAGTGCCGCTCGTCACGTCGTTGCCGGGGTCTCGCGTACTCTCTAGACTCCGGGACTTGGTCACACCGTCCACCAGCCGGCGGTCCCGAGACGCGGCCTACCGGCCACAGGCTGGGCAAACCAATCGGAAGGACGCCCCTCCAATGGGCAGCGACATTCACATCGTGGCGGCGGGTTCCGGGGGCAGCGGGCCATTCAACCTGCTGCTCCTGCTGGCCGTGCCACTGGTTTTCTATTTCCTGCTGATCCGGCCGCAGAGCAGGCGGCGCAAGCAGCAGCAGGACATGCAGAGCAGCATGGAGCCGGGCACCCGCATCCTCACCACCGCGGGCATGCACGCCACGGTCGTCGAGGTCCTCGACGACGGCATCGTGCTGGAGATCGCCCCGGGCGTCCAGGCGAAGTTCGTCAAGCAGGCCGTCATGCAGGTGCTGAAGGACGAGCCCGCCGACGAGGAGCTTGAGGACGACGAGGACACCCCGTCCGACGAGGCCGCGTCCGAGACCGCGTCCGACGACGAGGCCGCGCAGGCGAAGCCCGACGTGAAGGCCGACGCGAAGACCCAGGTCGACGCGGATGTGAAGGACGAGGCCGGCGAGGACGCCGCCGAGGACGGGAAGACCGCCGTGAAGGCGGGCGTTAAGGCCGACGCGAAGGATGAGGACGAGGCCGCCCGCGCGGGCAAGGCCGGCAAGCCCTCCGCCTGACCCGCGGCGGCACCGACAAGACGGGAAGTTCGACGACCAGTGGCATCGTCTCGTAGCAATGTCCCCAGGCCGGGGCGCACCCTCCTAGCGCTCTTCGTGGTCCTGGCAGCCCTCACCGGCGTGATGTTCATGCAGGGGAAGGGCACCCCCAAGCTGGGGCTCGACCTCGCGGGCGGGACGACCGTCACGCTGACGGCGAAGACCGAGAACGGCAAGAACCCGCCGTCGTCCCAGATGGACCAGGCCGTCAAGATCATGACGCAGCGGGTCAACGGGCTCGGCGTCTCCGACGCCGAGGTCGCCAAGCAGGGCGGCAACAACATCGTGGTGAACCTGCCCGGGCAGGGCCAGGGCAAGGCGGCCGAGACCATCGGGTCCACCGCCAAGCTCCAGTTCCGGCAGGTGTTCGCCGAGGCCAGCGGGCTGCCGCAGAAGGCCCCGGCGACCACGCCGTCCCCGACGCCGACCGGGTCGGGCAAGCCGACCGGCAAGGCGACGATCCCGGGCACCGGCGCGAGCCCGTCCGGCACGCCGTCGAGCACGGCCAAGCCGACCGACTCGTCCACGCCGCGCGGCCGCGCGCTGTCGAAGGCGCTGACGGCCCCGACGCCGTCCGGTTCCCCGTCGGCCAAGCCGACCGGGTCGACCACGCCGAAGCCGTCGGGCACCCCGACGCCGCAGACGCCGGTCGCGCCGGACGGCAACGACTTCGCCGGGGTGGACGACAAGGCCGCCATCGCCGAGTTCGAGAAGGCGGTCTGCAGCCCGGGCGGCGGCCCGACCCTCAACGGTTCGGACGACGTGAACCGCAAGTGGGTCGTCTCGTGCGACGACAAGTCCGAGAAGGGGCGCGTCACCAAGTACCTGCTCGGCCCGGTGCGGGTCGTCGGCGAGGACGTCAAGTCCGCCAACGCGATGCCGCCGGACACCTCGCAGGGCCAGTCGAGCTGGTCGGTGAACATCGGCTTCAACGGCCGCGGCGGCAACCAGTTCGCCCAGGTCACGACCGAGGCGTACAAGGCCTACCAGGCCAACCCGTCGTCCCCGCAGGCGCAGGTCGCGATCGTGCTGGACGGCAAGGTCGTGTCCGCGCCGTCCATCAACCAGGGCGCGATCACCGGCGGCAGCGCCCGGATCGACGGCCCGGCCGACAGCTTCAACCAGACCTACGCCGACGACCTGGCGAACAAGCTCAAGTACGGCGCGCTGCCGCTGAAGTTCACCCCGAGCTCGACCGACGAGGTGTCCTCCACGCTGGGCAACGACCAGCTGCGCGGCGGCCTGATCGCGGGCGGCATCGGCCTGGCGCTGGTCGTGTTCTACTGCATGCTCTACTACCAGGGCCTCGGCCTGGTCGCGGTCGGCTCGCTGGCGATCGCCTCCTGGACGACCTACGTCTCGGTGGTGATCCTCGGTGAGAACATGGGCTTCCGGCTCAGCCTCGCGCACATCATCGGCCTGATCGTCTCGATCGGCATCACCGCGGACTCGTTCATCGTCTACTTCGAACGGATCCGCGACGAGCTGCGGCAGGGCAGGGCCCTGCGGCCGTCGGTCGAGGTCGCCTGGAAGCGCGCGCGGCGTACCATCCTGGTGGCGGACGCGGTGACCTTCATCGCGGCGGTCGTGCTGTACTTCCTCGCCGTCGGCGGCGTCGCGGGCTTCGCGTTCGCGATGGGCCTCACCACGCTGATCGACGTCGTGGTGGTGTTCTTCTTCACCAAGCCGCTGATGTCGGTGCTCAGCCGCACCGAGTTCTTCGGCAGGGGGCACAAGTTCTCCGGCCTGGACGCCGCGCGGCTGCGCCGCTCGGCGCAGTCCCGGTCCGCCGGTACCGCCCGCCCGACGAACCAGGAGGCCTGATCATGGGACTGCGCGCGGTCATCTCCCGGATCTACCGGGGCGAGATCAGTGCCGACATCGTCGGCAAGCCGAGGCTCTGGTACTCCATCTCCGGCCTGCTGATCGTGTTCTCCGTCGCCGGGCTGCTCATCCAGGGCCTGAACTTCGGCGTGGAGTTCAAGGGCGGCTCGGTCTTCACCATCAACAAGGCCAAGAGCGCCTCGATCGAGGACGTGCGCGGCGCGGTCAACGGCGTCGCGGGCATCCACGACCCGATCGTGCAGAAGGCCGGTGACGCCTGGCGCGTGACCACCAGGAGCCTGGAGCCGAAGCAGGTCGCCGAGGTCAAGCAGGACGCCTCGAAGAAGCTGAACGTCTCCGAGAACGACATCAGCACGCAGGTCGTCGGCGCGTCCTGGGGCGGTGAGATCACCAAGAAGGCGTGGCAGGCGCTCATCGTCTTCATGATCCTGATCATCGGCTACCTGGCGGTCGCGTTCGAGTGGCGGATGGCGGTCGCCGCGATGGTGGCGCTGCTGCACGACCTGATCATCACGGCCGGCATCTACGCCTGGTCGGGCTTCGAGGTCACGCCGGCGACGCTGCTGGGCTTCCTGACCATCCTCGGCTACTCGCTGTACGACGCGGTCGTGGTGTTCGACATGATCAAGGAGGTCACCCGGCCGCTGAACTCCAAATCGAAGATCACCTACAGCGAGGCCGCGAACCAGGCGCTGTCCAGCACCCTGGTCCGGTCGCTGAACACCTCGCTGGTGGCGATCCTGCCGGTGGCGGCGATCCTGTTCATCGGCACCACGGTGTTCGGCGCGGGCACGCTGAAGGACCTGTCGCTCGCGCTGTTCGTCGGCATGATCGTCGGTACCTACTCCTCGATCTGCGTGGCGACGCCGCTGCTGGTCCAGCTCAAGGAGCGCGAGCCGCGCTTCCGCGAGCTGCGCAGGAACATCGCCGAGCGGGAGAAGAGCCCGAAGCGCCAGGCGAAGGCGGCCAAGCAGGCGATCGCCACCTCCGAGGACGACGACACCCCGCCGTCCGACACGCCCCCGTCCGGCAAGACCGCGTCGGACGGCGGGCAGAGCGAGGCGCCCGCAGGTGTGACGCTGAAGGTCGTGCAGCAGGGGCCGCGCCAGCAGCCCAAGCGCGGCACCCGGCAGCAGCGCCGCGGCGGCAAGTAGCCGGACGCGCCGGTCGCGCCGGCCGGACGCCGCTGTGGCGGAAGGCCGGCGCCGCGGCAAGTAGGCTGCTGGAACGACCTGCTCGAACGAGCACGACGGCCGTGTCCGTCCCCCCGGTTCTCCGGGAGGGCGGCGCGGCCGTCGCATTGCCCGGGGCCGGCCGCCTCCGCCAGGGCGGCCCCGGCCCCGGACCCGCCCGAAGAACCCCAAGAGGAGACCCGTGGACCTCGACAAGCTGATCCAGGACCGGATCCGCGACGTGCCCGACTACCCCAAGCCCGGCGTGGTGTTCAAGGACATCACCCCGCTGCTGGCCGACCACGTCGCGTTCGCCGGGGTGGTGGACACGGTGGTCAACCACTACGGCCGCGGCACCGTCGACAAGATCGTCGGGATCGAGGCGCGCGGCTTCATCCTGGCCGCGCCGGTGGCCTACCACATGGGCGCGGGCTTCGTCCCGGTGCGCAAGAAGGGCAAGCTGCCCTCGGCGACGTTCGAGCAGAGCTACGAGCTGGAGTACGGCTCGGAGACGATCGAGATGCACACCGACGCGTTCCGGCCGGGGGAGCGGGTGCTGATCGTGGACGACGTGCTCGCGACCGGCGGAACCGCCCGCGCGGCGGCGCAGTTGATGCGGCGCGGCGGCGGCGAGGTGGTCGGCCTGTCGGTGCTGATGGAGCTGTCGTTCCTGGACGGCCGCGACAAGCTGGACGGCCTGGACGTGCACGCCCTGGTGACCGTCTGACACCGAACCCCCACCGGAACGTGTGGAATGTCCGGTCCCTCGAGAATGTTCTACTGATCACGCGCCCGAGATCGGGGATTCGGCCGGGTGCGAAAAGGGGGCCGGATACACTGTCCGGATCAGGGGACCGGCGGGGACGGGCGCGCCCGCCCGGCAACCGGGGAGATCGCGCCCGCACGGCTTCGAGGAGGCTGGGTGCCCGGTGAGGTGGTATCGACCGACGCGGTGACCGGCACGCGGACGGACGCGGAGCAGCGTCCTGCCGCGCCGGACGGGACCGCCGTGCGCGCTTCCGCCGCGTCCGCCAAGGGCGCGCCCGCGCAGTCCGGCGCCCGCGTGCCCGCCGACCCGGTCCCTGCCGACCCGGTGCCCGCCGACTCCGCGGCCACCCCTCCCGCCAAAGGCCAGGCGACTCCCGCCAGAACCGGCGCGACGCCCCCACCCGAAGGCCCGAAGCCGTCCGAGCCCGCCGCGGCGGGCTCCGGACAGGCCCCGATCCCACCGTCAGCGGCCAGGGTGCGGCGCAGGCTCGCCCGGCTCGGATCCCAGCGCGGACCAGCCATGAACCCGGTACTCGAACCACTCATCAAGACGGTCCGCAACACCCATCCCAAGGCGGACCTGCGGCAGATCGAGCGCGCCTACGACGTGGCCGCGCACTACCACCGCGACCAGAAGCGCAAGAGCGGCGACCCGTACATCACCCATCCGCTCGCCGTCGCGACGATCCTCGCCGAGCTCGGCATGAACACCGAGACGCTGTGCGCGGCCCTGCTGCACGACACCGTCGAGGACACCGAGTACGCCCTGGAGGAGCTGCGCTCGGACTTCGGCGACGAGATCGCCGCCCTCGTCGACGGCGTGACCAAGCTCGACAAGGTCAAGTACGGCGACGCGGCCGAGGCCGAGACCGTCCGCAAGATGGTCGTCGCGATGTCCCGGGACATCCGGGTCCTGGTGATCAAGCTGGCCGACCGGCTGCACAACATGCGCACGCTGCGCTACATGCCGCGGCACAAGCAGGAGAAGAAGGCCCGCGAGACGCTGGAGGTCTTCGCCCCGCTGGCGCACCGGCTCGGCATGAACACGCTGAAGTGGGAGCTGGAGGACCTCTCGTTCGCCACGCTCTACCCCAAGCGGTTCGACGAGATCGCCCGGCTGGTGTCCGAGCGCGCGCCGCGCCGCGACGTCTTCCTCCAGGAAGTGATCGAGGCGGTCTCCGGCGACCTGCGCGAGGCCAAGATCAAGGCGACCGTGGTCGGCCGCCCCAAGCACTACTACTCGATCTACCAGAAGATGATCGCCCGGGACGTGGACTTCGACAAGATCTACGACCTGGTCGGCATCCGGATCCTGGTGGACACCGTCCGCGACTGCTACGCGGCGCTCGGCACCATCCACGCGCGGTGGAACCCGGTCCCCGGCCGGTTCAAGGACTACATCGCGATGCCGAAGTTCAACATGTACCAGTCGCTGCACACCAGCGTGATCGGCCCCGAGGGCAAGCCGGTCGAGCTGCAGATCCGCACCTGGGGCATGCACCGCCGGGCCGAGTACGGCGTCGCCGCGCACTGGAAATACAAGGAGGAGACGGTCGGCGGCCGCAAGGCGGCCGACATGCAGTGGCTGCGGCAGCTGCTCGACTGGCAGAAGGAGACCGCCGACCCGGCCGAGTTCCTGGAGTCGCTGCGGTTCGACCTGTCGGTGTCGGAGGTGTTCGTCTTCACCCCGAAGGGCGACGTGATCGCGCTGCCGCAGGGCGCGACACCGGTCGACTTCGCCTACGCGGTGCACACCGAGGTCGGGCACCGCACGATCGGCGCCCGGGTGAACGGCCGGCTCGTCCCGCTGGAGTCGGTGCTGGACAACGGCGACACCGTCGAGATCTTCACCAGCAAGGCGCCGGACGCCGGGCCGTCCCGGGACTGGCTGAACTTCGTCAAGTCGCCGCGCGCCCGCAACAAGATCAAGCACTGGTTCTCCAAGGAGCGCCGGGACACCGCGATCGAGTCCGGCAAGGACTCCATCGCCCGCGCGATGCGCAAGCAGAACATGCCGCTGCAGCGGATGATGTCGGGCGAGGCGCTGCTCGTGCTCGCCCGCGACCTGCGCTATCCCGACATCTCGTCGCTGTACGCGGCGGTCGGCGAGGGCCACATCTCCGCGCAGAGCGTCGTGCAGAAGCTCGTGGAGGCGCTCGGCGGCGTCGAGTCCGCCGAGGAGGACCTCGCCGAGATCGCGCTGCCGACGCGGCGCAAGCGCACCCGTCCCGCCGGCGACCCGGGTGTCGTCGTCGCCGGCGACCCGGACGTGTGGGTGCGGCTCTCGCGATGTTGCACCCCGGTCCCGGGCGACGACATCGTCGGGTTCGTGACCCGCGGCCACGGCGTGTCGGTGCACCGCGCCGACTGCGTGAACGTCGCCCAGCTCAAGGAGCAGCCGGACCGGCTCATCGACGTCCGCTGGTCGCCCGGCGAGGACTCGGTGTTCCTGGTCGCGATCCAGGTCGAGGCGCTCGACCGGCCGCGGCTGCTGTCGGACGTGACACGCGTCCTGTCCGACCAGCACGTGAACATCCTGTCGGCGTCGGTCACCACCACCCGCGACCGGGTCGCGGTCAGCCGCTTCACCTTCGAGATGGGCGACCCGAAGCATCTCGGGCACGTGCTGAAGGCCGTCCGGTCCATCGACGGCGTGTACGACGTCTACCGCGTCACCAGCGGCACCAACCGCTGACCACTGCGGAGACGGCGCGAATCTGGCAAGCGAAAGGGCCGGTCCGAGAGTCGGACCGGCCCTTGCTCATGCCCGGGTGATCAGGCTTCGGCGCCCTCGGTCTCGTCCTCGTCCTCGGGGACGAAGTCGATCCCGGCCTCGGCGCGCTGCTCCGGCGTGATCTGCGTCGGCGCGGCGGTCAGCGGGTCGTAGCCGGACGCGGCCTTCGGGAAGGCGATCACGTCGCGGATGGACGACTCGCCCGCCAGCAGCATGGCCATCCGGTCCCAGCCGAACGCGATCCCGCCGTGCGGCGGCGGGCCGAACTTGAACGCCTCCAGCAGGAAGCCGAACTTCGACTCGGCCTCCTGCTTGGACAGGCCCAGCACGTCGAACACCTTCTGCTGCATCTCGGCCTGGTGGATGCGGATCGAGCCGCCGCCGATCTCGTTGCCGTTGCAGACGATGTCGTAGGCGTTGGCGAGCACCGCGCCCGGGTCCGACACGAGGCGGTCGGCGTGCTCGGGCTTCGGAGCGGTGAACGGGTGGTGCACCGAGGTCCAGCCGATCCGCTCGCCCTTGTCGTCCTCGACGGCCTCGAACACCGGTGCGTCGACGACCCAGCAGAACGCCCAGGCGTCCTCGTCGATCAAGCCCTTGCGGCGGCCGATCTCCAGCCGGGCCGCGCCGAGCAGCTCGCGGGTCGCGTGCGGGCGGCCCGCGCCGAAGAAGACCGCGTCGCCGGGCTCGGCGCCGACCTTGGCCGCCAGGCCCGCCTTCTCCTCGTCGGACAGGTTCTTGGCGACCGGGCCGCCGAGCGTGCCGTCCTCCTGGACGAGGACGTAGGCCAGGCCGCGCGCGCCGCGCTGCTTCGCCCAGTCCTGCCAGCCGTCCAGCTCCTTGCGGGTCTGGGCGGCGCCGCCCGGCATGACGACCGCACCGACGTACGGCGCCTGGAACACCCGGAAGGAGGTGTTCGCGAAGTACTCGGTCATGTCGGTCAGTTCGAGCGCGAACCGCAGGTCCGGCTTGTCCGAGCCGTAGCGGGCCATCGCGTCGGCGTAGGTGATGTGCGGGATGTCGCCGATCTCGTGCCCGGCGATGTCGCGCCACAGCCGGCGGACGAGGTCCTCGGCGACGGTCAGCACGTCGGACTGCTCCACGAACGACATCTCGATGTCGATCTGCGTGAACTCCGGCTGCCGGTCGGCGCGGAAGTCCTCGTCGCGGTAGCAGCGCGCGATCTGGAAGTACCGCTCGACGCCGCCGACCATGAGCAGCTGCTTGAACAGCTGCGGCGACTGCGGCAGCGCGTACCAGTGGCCCGGCCGCAGCCGCGCCGGGACCAGGAAGTCGCGGGCGCCCTCGGGGGTGGAGCGGGTCAGCGTCGGGGTCTCGACGTTGACGAAGCCGTGCTCGCGCATCACCTCGTTGATGATGTAGGAGCCCTGCGAGCGGATCCGGATGTCGCGGCCGACGTTCTCGCGGCGCAGGTCGAGGTACCGGTACTTGAGCCGGACCTCCTCGTTGACGTTGACGTCGCCCTCGATCGGGAACGGCAGCGGCGCGGACTCGCTCAGCACCTCGATCTCGTCCGCGGCGACCTCGATCGCGCCGGTGGGCAGCTCGGGGTTCTCGTTGCCCGCGGGCCGGATCCGGACCTCGCCCGTGATCTTGACGCAGTACTCCGACCGCAGGTCGTGCGCGGTGTCCTCCTCGCGGAAGACGACCTGGGCGGTGCCGGAGGCGTCCCGCAGGTCGATGAAGGTGACGCCGCCGTGGTCGCGGCGTCGCGCCACCCATCCGGCCAGCGTCACCCGCTGGCCGGCGTGCTCCGCGCGGAGCGTCCCGGCCTCGTGCGAGCGGATCATCGTGAAAGCCTTTCCTTCAACGTCGAAGTGGTGTCGGCGAGCGCGACGGGGGTCTGCTCCCCGGACGAGAGGTCCTTGAGCTGGACGACCCCGCCCTCGATATCTCGCTCGCCCAGGATCAGCGCGAACCGCGCCCCCGACCGGTCGGCGTCCTTCATGGCGCCCTTCAGCCGCTTGCCCCCGAACGCCATGTCGGCGGCGATCCCGGCCTCGCGCAGCGCGGCGACCAGGTCGAAGACGGTCCGCTCGGCCGCCTCGCCCAGCGGCACCGCGAACACCTCGCAGCGCGGCTTGGCGGTGAACTCGGCGCCCTCGGCCTCCAGCGCGAGGATCGTGCGGTCCAGCCCGAGGCCGAAGCCGATGCCGGGCAGCTCGGGGCCGCCGATGTCCTCCGACAGGCCGTCGTAGCGCCCGCCGCCGCCGATGCCGGACTGCGCGCCCAGCAGCGGGTGGTCGAACTCGAAGGTGGTGCGGGTGTAGTAGTCCAGCCCGCGCACCAGGGTCGGGGTGTCCTCGTAGCCGATGCCGAGGTCGGTGAGCAGCTCGCGGACGCGGTCGTGGTAGGCCTTGCAGTCGCCGCACAGGTGGTCGGCCATCAGCGGGGCGTCCTTGAGCTGCTCCCGGACGGCCGGGCGCTTGTCGTCCAGCACCCGCAGCGGGTTGATCTCGATGCGCTCGCGGGTCGCCTCGTCCAGGTCCAGTCCGCGCAGGAACTCCTGCAGCAGGGCCCGGTAGGCCGGACGGCACTGCTTGCAGCCGAGCGAGTTCAGCAGCAGCCGCATCCGGGTCAGGCCCAGTGTGCGGTACCAGCCCGCCGCGATCGCGATCACCTCGGCGTCGACGGCCGGGTCCTCGCTGCCGATCGCCTCCAGGTCGAGCTGGTAGAACTGCCGGTAGCGGCCCTGCTGGGGCCGCTCGGCGCGGAACGCGGGGCCGCTCGTCCACACCTTGACCGGCAGCGCGCCCTGCTTGTGCAGGTTGTGCTCCAGGACGGCGCGCAGCACCCCGGCGGTGAACTCCGGACGCAGCGTCAGGGACCGCCCGCCGCGGTCGGTGAAGGTGTACATCTCCTTGGAGACCACGTCGGTGGACTCCCCGACGCCCCGCTTGAACAGGTTGGTGTCCTCGAAGACGGCCATCTCCAGGTAGCCGTAGCCGGCCAGCCGGGCGCGCTCGGCGAACGCCTCGCGCACGGCGTAGAAGAGGTCCGCCCGGGGCGGCACGTACTCGCTGATGCCCTTGGGGGCCTGGAAGCTCGAACTCATGTCTGTGGGTCAGAATCCCTTGTGCGGGCCGTCGGTCGGCTTCAAATCCGACAAGAAAGGATTGGTCGCGCGCTCACGGCCGATGGTGGTCTGCGGTCCGTGGCCGGGCAGGACGGCCGTCTCGTCGGGCCGGGTCAGGCACACCCGCGCGAGGCTGTCCAGGATCTGCTCGTAGGAGCCGCCCGGCAGGTCGGTGCGTCCGATCGAGCCGGCGAACAGCAGGTCCCCGCTGAACATCACCTCGGGGACCTCGTCCACGGCCGGCGTCCGGAAGGTCACCGACCCGCCGGTATGGCCGGGGGCGTGGTCGACGGTGATCTCCAGGCCCGCCAGCTCCAGCGTCGCGCCGTCCGACAGCTCCCGGACGTCGTCCGGCTCCGACAGCGTCAGGCCGCCGAGGAACTGCTGCTTGGTGGCCAGCGACAGGCCCTTGCCCGGGTCGGTCAGCAGGTCGCGGTCGTCCGGGTGGACGAACGCGGGCACGTCCTTGGCGCCGCAGACGGGCGCGACCGACCACACGTGGTCGATGTGGCCGTGCGTGAGCAGCACCGCGACCGGCTTCAGCCGGTGCTCGCGCAGGATCTCGTCGATCCCGGCCTCGGCGTCCTGGCCGGGGTCGATGATCACGCACTCCTCGCCCGCGGCGGGCGCCACGACGTAGCAGTTCGCGGCGAACGACCCGGCGGGGAACCCGGCGAAGAGCACGGTCGTCCTTCCTGTGAGTTCGCTGAGTGTGCGGTGGGCGCGGGGCGCCCGTGCGACGTCCGCTTCCGGACGGCGCCGCGGGTCCGGCGCGTTCGCCGGTTCCGGCCCGCCACCGCCGCACACGCGGTGGTACGAGGGTACCGGCGCGGCAGGTCCCGCCGCGAACGAGATCCCGCGATCGCCGTGTCGGGGGCTCCGGCGCCCGGCGGGGGCGGCCCGGGGGGCGGATCCGGGGGCCAAGGACCGCCCCGGTACCGCTACTATGCGCTGCACGTTCACCTGATCACACATCCGACGATTCCGAGGGGCAGGCCACGTGGCGGCGAAGGACCGCAAGAAGCAGCTCGCGCGGCAGCGCTACGAGCGCCAGCAGGCGCGCCGGCAGGCCGAGGAGGCCCGTGCCCGGACCCTGAAGATCGTCGGGGCGGCGGTGGCGGCCGTGGTCGTCATCGGCGGCGGCACGGCGGCGGCCCTGGTGCTGGGCAAGGACGACAAGAAGAAGCCCGCCAAGCCCGAGGCGCAGGCCACCCAGTCCAAGGCCAAGCCCGGCGAGTGCGCCTACAACGCCTCGCAGGACCAGGGCGCCCTGAAGGACGGCTCGAAGCCGCCCGCCAAGCCCGCCTACAACGGGCCGGTGAAGGCGACGATCAAGACGTCCCAGGGCGACATCGGGCTCACCCTGGACGGCGCGAAGGCGCCCTGCGCCACCAACTCCTTCGCGTTCCTGGCGAGCAAGAAGTTCTGGGCCGGCAGCCACTGCCACCGGCTGTCCACCAGCGCGGGCCTGCAGATGCTCCAGTGCGGCGACCCGACCGGCACCGGCCAGGGCGGCCCCGGCTACAAGTTCGCCAACGAGAACACCGCGGGCGCCAAGTACGACGCCGGTACCCTCGCCATGGCCAACGCCGGGCCGGACACCAACGGCAGCCAGTTCTTCCTGGTGTACGGCAACTCCCAGCTCTCCCCGGACTACACGGTGCTGGGCAAGATCACCTCGGGCCTGGACGTGCTGCAGGCGGTCGCCAAGGGCGGGATCGCCAAGGCGGGCGACGACGGCACCGGCGAGCCCAAGAAGCGGGTGACGATCGAGGACGTCGCGATCGCCGGGAAATAGGGGATCGGGATACTAAGGTGTGGAGGGTCCGATGAGTGTGAACACGACCGCGCACTCGGGCGCGCACGCGATCGGACCCGCGATTCAGGAGGCAAGGGTGTCCAGCGCGACCGATCCCTGGGGCCGGGTGGACGAGGACGGCACGGTCTACGTGCGGACCGCTGACGGCGAACGCGTCGTCGGGTCCTGGCAGGCCGGCGCTCCGGAGGAGGCCCTCGGCTACTTCCGCCGCAAGTACGACGCTCTCGCGACCGAGATCGGCCTGCTGGAGCAGCGGGTGCGGACCACCGACCTGCAGCCGCAGCAGGCGCAGCAGAGCATCGCGCGGCTGCGCGAGCAGGTCACCGACGCGCACGCCGTCGGCGACCTGGACGCCCTGGTGCGCCGCCTGGACGCGCTGGACGGCCTGGTCGGCAAGCGCCGCGAGGAGGTCAAGGCGCAGCGCGAGCACGCCCGGCACGAGGCCAAGGAGATCAAGGAGCGGATCGTCGCCGAGGCCGAGCGGATCGCGGCCGAGGAGACGCACTGGAAGAACGGCGGCGAGCGGCTCCGCCAGCTGGTCGAGGAGTGGAAGGGCGCCGAGCGCGTCGACCGCCCCACCGAGACCGCGCTGTGGAAGCGGCTGTCGGCCGCCCGCAACGCCTTCACCAAGCGCCGCAAGGCCTACTTCGCCACCCTGGACGACCAGCGCGAGGACGCCCGCCGCGAGAAGGACCGGCTGGTCGCCGAGGCCGAGGCGATGTCCGGCTCGACCGACTGGACCGAGACCGCCGCCGCCTACCGCGACCTGATGCGCCGCTGGAAGCTCGCCGGCCGCGCCGCCCGGGACGCCGAGGAGGAGCTGTGGGCCCGGTTCAAGGGCGCGCAGGACGTCTTCTTCCAGGCCCGCAGCGCCGCGTTCGCCGAGCGCGACGCCGAGCTGCGGGTGAACGCCGAGGAGAAGGAGCGCATCCTCGCCGAGGCCGAGAAGCTGCTCCCGCTCACCGACGTGCGGGCGGCCCGGCAGGCGCTGCGCGGCATCCAGGAGCGCTGGGAGGCCGCCGGGATGGTCCCGCGCGACATGCGCGACCGGCTGGAGGGGCGGCTCCGCAAGATCGAGGAGACCGTCCGGACGGCCGAGGAGTCGGAGTGGCGGCGCACCAACCCCGAGGCGCGCGCCCGCGCCGAGGCGACGGTGAACCAGCTCCGGTCCTCGATCGAGCAGCTGGAGAAGCGGCTGGAGAAGGCCCGCGCGTCCGGCCGCGAGAAGGACGTCCGGGACGCCGAGGAGGCCCTGGCCGCCCGCCGCGCGTGGCTGTCGGAGGCCGAGCGCACCCTCGCGGAGTTCTCCTGACCGCGTTCTGATCAAGAGAGCCGAGCCCGGTGGCCGTGTGGCGGTCACCAGGCTCGCGCGCGTCCGGAGGTCAGGGGCGCTGCAGGCCGTCGGGGCTGCGGCCGAGGAAGGACAGCAGGCGGGTCTGCTCGCCGGCACCGGGCGGCGCGGTCAGCGGCGGGCCGAGGTGCCCTGCCGCGCGCATCGGTGTGGCGATCACCCGGGCGGTCGCGAAGGCGTGGTGCACCAGGTCCGGGTCCAGGCGGCACGGCTGCCCGGTGGCGACCGCCAGGTCCCAGGTGTGGACGAGCGGCTCCAGGATGTATCCGGCGAGGTAGTCGCCCAGCGGGACCTCCCCGAGCGGGCCCAGCGGGACGGGACGGGCGAGCGCCTCGCCGGTCAGCGCCGCCGCGCACTCCTTGCGGGCGTAGCGCCAGGCGAGCAGCACGTCGCCCGGGCAGAACCGCTCGGGACCGGTGTTCACGTCCGGCCGGTCCGCGCCGGTGGCGAGCGACCTGATCATGTGCTGGCCGCCGATGACGTGCCCGGCGACCTGCCGGGCGGTCCAGCCCGCGCAGGGTGAGGGCGCGGCCCAGGCGTCCGGGGTGACCGCGCCGGCCACGTGCTCGAACAGGTCCAGCGCCCGTTCGTAGCCGCCGAGGCGCCGGTCCGCGGTGTCCGGCACGCGTTCTGGCCCGCGCTCCCGGCCGTGCTCGCCGCCTGTGCCGCCGCTCGCCGCGCTGCCCGCCATGCCGCCCAGTCACCCGCGATCGGCGGGCGGTGTCAAGCAGGACGCCGGGGCCGGTCGGCTTGCCCGCCGACCCGGAACCGGCCGGGCTCTGCCCTGGAACCGGCCGGGGTTCGGCCGGTTCCAGGGCGGGCGGCCCCGTCGTGTCCGGGTCACACCGCCGGGGAGCCGCGCTCGGTGAGCATCCGCTCCATCAGGTCGATCTCCGCGCGCTGGCCCTCGACCATCGTCCGGGCCAGGCGCTTGACCTGCGCGTTCCCGGTCCGGCCGAGGACGGCCTCGGCCATCGCGACACCGCCCCGGTGGTGGGCGATCATGAGCCGCAGGAACAGCGTCTCCGCCGGGCGCCCGGACGCCTTCTCCAGCCCGGCGAGCTGGGCGGGCGTGGCCATGCCGGGCATCGCCCCGTCCGCAGGCACCGACGCCCCAGCCCCAGCCCCAGCCCCGGTCCCTGTCCCGGCTCCGTGGCCGCCGTGGCCCATCCAGCGCATCGGCCCGGCAGGGTCGGTCTTCGGCAGGTCCCAGCCGTCCAGCCAGGCCGTCATCATGCCGATCTGGGCCTGCTGGGTGTTGATGATGTCGTAGGCGAGCAACCGGACGGCCTTGTCCTGCGTCCGGTCCCGCACGGTGAACGACATCTGGACCGCCTGGGCGTGGTGGACGCTCATGTCCCGGGCGAAGCCCGCCTCGGGGCCTTCGGCGGCGGGCCGTCCGGACCGCTGCGTCCAGCCGTACAGGACCGCGGCGACCGCCACCACGGCCACCACCAGGAGGACGGCGGTCCGGCGCCCGCGCGGGGCCACGGGCGGGGCCTCGGCCTCGGTGCCGGCGGCGGTCACGCCGTGGCCTTGCCGCCGGTGCAGGGCGCTCCCGGCTCGGGCGTCTGCGGGCCGCGGACGAACGCGCGCAGGAACTCGTCCACCCGCTTGTCACCGGCGTCCTGGACCTTGACCTGCTTGCCCCAGGCGCTCAGCACGATCGGGGCGTCCAGGCCGGGGTAGGGGCTGAGCAGCGTGTAGGCGGTGGCCCCGACCTTCGCCGACAGCTTGACCACCTGGTCCTTGGGCAGGTCGGGCCGGTAAGTGATCCACACCGCGCCGTGCTCCAGCGAGTGCACCGCGTTCTCGTTCCGGAGCGCGCTGCCGTAGACCCCGCAGTTCTGCCAGACCGGGTCGTGGTTGCCGCCCATGGGCGGGGTCGCGTCGTACTTCACCGAGGTGGTGACGTGCTCGCGGCCGGGCTCGTCCTTGCTGACCAGTCCGGCGATCTTGCCGGCGTCGGCGGACGAGCGGGTCTGCATGAAGGCGAAGCCGATCGCGACGGCCGCGACCAGGCCGATCACGGCGAAGAAGGTGATCGTGCCCCACGGCGTCTGCCGCTCGGTCAGGGCGTTCTTGCGCGGAGCGGGCTTGCGCGCGCCCGCCTTGCCGGACGCGTTCTTGCCGGACGCGTTCTTGGCGGGCGTGTTCTTACCGGGCGAATTCTTGCCGGATGCGCCCTTCCCAGGGGTGTTCTTGCGGGCGCCGGGCTTGCCCGGCCCGTTTTCGGGCATGCGTGAACGGGCGTTCGTGGACATGGCTGGAGAGGTCCTCTCGGATGGCCTTGGTCAGGGATGTGGAGGCAGGGCCGCCGCAGCGGCGGCCGAGGGGCCTCTACAGCCGCAGGACCTGCAAGGAGGCCAGCGAGAGGGGCGAGGGGGACGGGCGGGCCGGCTCGGCGGACCGCCAGCCCAGTCGCGCGGGCAGCAGCAGCGCCCACCGGCCCGGACGCGCGGCCAGCGCGAGCAGCATCAGGCCCAGCAGGACGGCCAGGCAGAGGCAGGTGTCGATGGGCGCGGGCGGCGTCCGGTCATGGGAGCTGATCGAGGTCGGCGGCGCGCCGTCCACGCCGACCAGGCGCAGGTGCGGGCTCCCGTCGGCGGCGGGCGCGAGCCAGGTGATCGAGTGCGCGTGGCAGATGTCGGGCGGCGGGACGTGCTCCAGCCCGTAGCTGAACACGAGCCCGGCGAACGCGAACAGCACCACGAGCAGTCCCGCCATCCCGTGGCGGCGCTGTGGTGTGCCCTGTGGCGGGCGCTGTGCCGTGCCCTGATCCGCGCGCTGCGGCGCGTGGTCGGCCGCGGTTCCGGTCACCTGCTCGGATTCACCTCCGCGACGTCCCAACGCCTGCGACGTCCCGTGCGTTCCCGATCATCCTGAGTTGTCACCGGTCCGAGATAGTGTCGGAGGGTGACGAGCAGCCTGGGAGCGGGGGAGCCGGAGGGGCTCTTCGATGATCCGGCGGCCGGCGGCGCCGAGCCCGCCCGCCGCCCCGAGCCCGTACCCGGAAACGGGGCCGGCGGGCCCGGGGGCGCGTCGGGTGCTGCGGGCGCGCACCAGCCGCTGGCGGTGCGGATGCGCCCGCGCGGCCTGGACGAGGTCGTCGGCCAGCGGCACCTGCTCGGCGCCGGCACCCCGATCCGCCAGCTGGTGGAGCGCGACGCCCCGATGTCGCTGGTGCTGTGGGGCCCGCCTGGCACCGGCAAGACCACGCTGGCGACCGTGGTGAGCCAGGTCACCAGCCGCCGCTTCGTGGAGATCTCCGCCGTCACCGACGGCGTGAAGCGGGTCCGCGCCGAGATCGACCTGGCCCGCCGCGAGCTGGGCATGGCCGGCCGGCAGACCGTCCTGTTCGTGGACGAGGTGCACCGCTTCAACAAGGCCCAGCAGGACGCGCTGCTCCCCGCCGTGGAGAACCGGTGGGTGTCGTTCATCGGCGCCACCACCGAGAACCCGTTCTTCTCGGTGATCAGCCCGCTGCTGTCCCGGTCGCTGCTGCTCACCCTGGAGCCGCTTGGCGAGGACGACCTGCGCGAGGTGATCCGCCGCGCGCTCGCCGACGAGCGCGGCCTGGGCGGCGCGACCGAGCTGGAACCCGCCGCCGAGGAGCACCTGGTCAGGCTCGCCGGGGGAGACGCCCGCCGCGCGCTGACCTACCTGGAGGCGGCCGCCATGGTCGCCGAGGAGGGCGCGCCGGTCGACGTCGCCGTGCTGGAGCGGGCCGTCGACCGGGCCGCGGTCCGCTACGACCGCGACGGCGACCAGCACTACGACGTGATCAGCGCGTTCATCAAGAGCATCCGCGGCAGCGACGCCGACGCCGCGCTGCACTACCTCGCCCGCATGATCGAGGCGGGCGAGGACCCGCGGTTCATCGCCCGGCGGCTGATCGTGCACGCCAGCGAGGACGTCGGCATGGCCGACCCCACCGCGCTCCAGACCGCCGTCGCGGCCGCCCAGGCGGTGGAGTTCGTCGGGCTGCCCGAGGCGCGGATCAACCTCGCCCAGGCGGTGATCCACCTGGCCGTCGCGCCCAAGTCGAACGCCGTGATCACCGCCGTGGACGAGGCGCTGGGCGACGTCCGCAAGGGCCTGGTCGGGCCCGTCCCGCTGCACCTGCGCGACGCCCACAACCGCGGCTCGCAGAAGCTCGGGCACGGCAAGGGGTACAAGTACGCGCACAAGTTCCCGGGCGGGGTCGTCGAGCAGCAGTACGCCCCCGACAACGTGCACGGGCGCGAGTACTACCGCCCCACCCGGCACGGCGCGGAGGCCCGCTTCACGGAGGTTCTGGGACGAATCAGGGCGGTGCTGCGCGGCACCGCCCGCCCCAAGGAGAACTGACCCGGAGGCGGGACGATCTCGTGCCGGGGCCCCGGGCGGGTGGCCCGCCGCCGGGGCCGGACCACGGTAAGGTCTGTCAGACCAGCCCGGCCGCGGCCGAAAACCGCGTACCGAGAACCGCGCGGCGAATACCGCATCGCGGTCCGCGTACCGGCGACCGCCGCAGACGACACAGCGAACGGAAAGCCCTGATGCTCACTGGTGGACAGCTAGCAGGTCTCATCGTGGCCGTGTTCTGGGCCGTGCTGGTCTCCTTCCTCGCCTACACGCTCCTCAAACTCGCCCGGCTGCTGCGCGAGGCGACCAAGATGGTCGCCGATATCGGCGAGCAGGCCGGGCCGCTGATGGACGACATGGCCCGCACCGTCCGGCGCGCCAACGAGCAGCTCGGCCGCACCGACGTGATCACCAAGCAGGTCGGCACGGTCACCCAGAACGTCTCGGCGGTCACCACCGTGATGTCCTCGGTCGTCGGCGGCCCGCTGGTCAAGGCCGCCGCGTTCTCCTACGGGGTGCGCAAGGCCCTCGGCAACCGGTCCGGCGAGGAGCGTCCGCCGAGCCGTCCGCAGCTCCCGGCCCAGGCGTCGCGGAGCAACGGCGCGAACGGCGGCCGCGGGAGCACCGGCGGCGGACGCGGGAGGCGGCGGTGAAGCGGCTGTTCTGGCTCTCGGTCGGCGCGGGCGCGGGCGTCTACGCCTCCCACCGGGTCAAGCGGCGGGTCGAGCGCCTCGCCCGCGAGTGGTCGCCGGAGGGCGTCGCGGTCCGCGCGGTGAACGCCGGGCAGGGCGCGGGACGGCGGCTGCTCGACTTCGCCGCCGAGGTGAAGGCCGAGACCGCCGCGCGCGAGCAGGAGCTGCGGGAGGCCGTCGGGCTCGACGGCACCCTCCCGGGCCCCGAGGACCCCCGCCCCGCCCGCCGGGTCCTGCGGGCGCGTTACACGATCGTCAACGACAAGGATGGCCACTGATATGGAGTCGGCAGAGGTCGCGCGCCGCTTCCTCAAGTTCTTCGAAGAGCGCGGGCACCTGGTGGTGCCCTCGGCCAGCCTGGTCGCGGAGGACCCGACCCTCCTGCTGGTCAACGCCGGGATGGTCCCGTTCAAGCCGTACATGCTCGGCCAGCGGACCCCGCCGGCGCAGCGCATGACCAGCTCGCAGAAGTGCGTGCGCACCCCGGACATCGAAGAGGTCGGCAAGACCACCCGGCACGCCACGTTCTTCCAGATGCTGGGCAACTTCTCGATCGGGGACTACTTCAAGGAGCAGGCGATCCCGTTCGCCTGGGACCTGCTGACCTCGCCGCGCGAGCAGGGCGGCTTCGGGTTCCCCGAGGAGCGGCTCTGGGTCACCGTCTTCCACGACGACGACGAGGCCGCCGAGATCTGGAACAAGAAGGTCGGCGTGCCCGCCGAGCGCATCCAGCGCCGCGGCATGGCCGACAACTTCTGGTCCATGGGCGTCCCCGGGCCGTGCGGCCCGTGCTCGGAGATCTACTACGACCGCGGCCCGGAGTACGGCCGCGAGGGCGGCCCGGTCGTCGACGAGGACCGCTACCTCGAAGTGTGGAACCTGGTGTTCATGCAGTTCGAGCGCGGCCCCGGCCAGGGCAAGGACGACTTCCCGATCCTCGGCCCGCTGGCCCACAAGAACATCGACACCGGCATGGGCCTGGAGCGGATGGCCGCCATCCTCCAGGGCGTCGACAACATCTACGAGACCGACACCCTGTGGCGGGTGCTCGACCGCGCCGCGCAGCTCACCGGCACCACCTACGGCGCCGAGCACCGCGCGGACGTGTCGCTGCGGGTCGTCGCCGACCACGTCCGGTCCGGCACGATGATGGTGTCCGACGGCATCCGGCCGGGCAACGAGGGCCGCGGCTACGTGCTGCGCCGCATCCTGCGCCGCTCGATCCGCAACCTGCGGCTGCTCGGCGGGCAGGACGCGGGCCTGATGCACGAGCTGACCGACGTGGCGATCAAGGCGATGGGCGAGCAGTACCCGGAGCTGATCCGCACCGCCGCCAACATCCACACCGTGATCGACGCGGAGGAGGAGTCCTTCCTCTCCACGCTGCGCACCGGCACGACGATCTTCGACACGGCCGTCGCGGAGACCAAGGGCTCGGGCGCCAAGGTGCTCGCGGGCGACCAGGCGTTCAAGCTGCACGACACCTACGGCTTCCCGATCGACCTCACCCTGGAGATGGCGGCCGAGCAGGGCCTGTCGGTGGACGAGGAGGGCTTCCGCCGGCTGATGAAGGAGCAGCGCGACCGGGCCAAGCAGGACGCGCGCGACAAGAAGACCGGCAACCTGGACGTCTCGGTCCTGGACGCGCTGCTCACCGAGGCGGGCGGCAAGGTCGACTTCATCGGCTACGGCCAGCTGGTCGGCGAGGCCCGCCTGGTCGGCCTGCTGGTGAACGGCGCGAACGTGCCCGCCGCGGGCGAGGGCGCCGAGGTCGAGGTCGTCCTGGACCGCACCCCGTTCTACGCCGAGGGCGGCGGCCAGCTCGCCGACACCGGCGTGATCCGGCTCGGCGGCGGCGCGTCCATCGAGGTCCGCGACGTCCAGTCGCCGCTGAAGGGCCTGGTCGTGCACCGGGGCGTGGTGCGCGGCGGCGAGGCGCGGGCGGGCGACACCGCCTACGCCGAGGTCGACGTCGAGCGGCGGCACGCGATCTCCCGCTCGCACTCGGCGACCCACCTGGTGCACGCCGGGTTCCGGCGCGCGCTCGGCGAGTCCGCCGCGCAGGCCGGGTCGGAGAACTCGCCCGGCCGGTTCCGGTTCGACTTCACCGCCTCCGGCGCCGTCCCGGTGAGCGTGCTGCGCGACGTTGAGGACGAGGTGAACGAGGTCCTGGTCAACGACCTGGACGTGCGCGCCTTCCACACCTCCATCGACGAGGCCCGCGCGATGGGCGCGCTGGCCCTGTTCGGCGAGAAGTACGGCGACGAGGTCCGGGTCGTGGAGATCGGCGAGTACTCGCGCGAGCTGTGCGGCGGCACGCACGTCGCGCGGTCCGGGCAGCTTGGCCTGGTCAAGGTGCTCGGCGAGTCGTCCATCGGCGCGGGCGTGCGCCGCGTCGAGGCCCTGGTCGGCATCGACGCCTTCCGCTTCCTGGCCCGCGAGAGCGTGCTGGTGAACCAGCTTTCCGAGCAGCTCAAGGCGCGCAAGGAGGAGCTGCCCGAGCGGATCTCCGGCCTGGTCACGCGCCTGCGCGACGCCGAGAAGGAGCTGGAGAAGGTCCGCGCCCAGCAGGTCCTGCAGGCCGCGGCCGGTCTCGCCGACTCGGCGCAGGACGTCAACGGGATCGCCTTCGTGGGGCACCGCGCCCCCGACGGCACCGGCGCGGACGACCTGCGCAAGCTCGCCGTGGACGTGCGCGGCCGCCTCCAGGGCCGTCCGGCCGTGGTGATGGTCGCCGGCGCGCCCAAGGACCGGCCCGTCGTCGTCATCGCCCTCAGCGAGGGTGCGCGCGAGCGCGGTCTCAAGGCGGGCCAGCTCGTCGGCCTGGCCGCCAAGACCCTCGGCGGAGGCGGCGGCGGCAAGGACGACCTCGCACAGGGCGGAGGCGCGGACGCCGGCAAGATCGGCGAGGCGCTGGCCGCCGTGGAACGAGCCGTAGGGGCCGCATGAGGAACGGAGTCCGACTGGGAGTCGATGTGGGGAGCGTCCGGATCGGCGTCGCCCGCAGCGACCCCGGCGGCATCCTCGCCTCCCCCCTGGAGACCGTGAAGGCGGGCAAGGGGGACGTCGACCGGCTGGTACGGCTGGTCGCCGAGAACGAGGCGATCGAGGTCGTCGTGGGACTTCCGACGTCGCTGTCGGGCCGGGAAGGCCCGGCGGCGGCGTCCGCCCGCAAGTTCGCCGCGATGCTCGCGGAGCGTCTACCCCCCGGGGCCGTCCGCCTCTACGACGAGCGGCTCACCACCGTCACGGCCGAGAGCGGCCTGCGCGCGGGCGGGATCCACGGCCAGGCCCGGCGCAAGGTCGTCGACCAGGCCGCCGCGGCCGTCCTGCTCCAAGCGGCCCTGGACGGCGAGCGATCGACAGGTCGCCCGCCCGGTGAGATCGTCCGGGAGAGCCGATGAGCGACGTGGACCTGTTCTCCGAACCGCCGAACGGCCGCGGCCGTCCCGGCCGCGGCCAGTCCGGCCGCGGGCGCTCGGGGGGCGGGGGCCAGTCGGGACGCGGGCGGCGCGGCCGCGGCCGTCCGGCCCAGGACCAGCGGTACGAGCAGGAGCAGTACGACCAGCGGCACGGTCAGCAGCAGCAGTACGAGCAGCAGGGCTATGACCAGCAGCAGTACCGCCAGGACCAGTACGACCAGCACCAGCAGTACGGCCAGGCCGGGCAGCAGCGCGACCAGTACGGCCGCCAGCAGCAGCACGGCCAGCAGCACCCCGGGCAGCAGCAGGGGTACGAGCAGCAGCAGTACGACCAGTACGGGCAGCAACACCCAGGTCAGCAGCAGTACGAACAGCCGCATGGCCAGTACGACCAGCAGCAGGGTCAGTACCAGCAGCAGCACGGCCAGTACGAGCAGTATGAGCAGGACGAGTACTACGACGACGAGTACTACGACGATGAGGAGCAGGCGCAGGGCCAGGGCGGCGGGCACCTCCTCGACGACCAGCTGAACCGGGGCGACCGGCTCACCCGCGAGGACCAGCGGCGGGCGCGCTCCAAGCAGCGCCGCCGCAAGGGCAAGGGACGCGCGGCGGTGCTGTTCGCGATGGCGTTCCTGGTCGCGATCGTCGGCACCGGCGGCGTGCTCGGCTACGCGTGGCTCGACAACCGGATGCACCCGCCGGACTACCCGGGCCAGGGGTCGGGGAACGTGATCGTCCAGGTGAAGGACGGCGACTCCGGTTCGGTGATCGCCTCGACGCTGCAGAAGCACGACGTGGTGAAGAGCGTCCGCGCGTTCCTGAAGGTGTACTCGCACGAGCCGAAGGCGTCCAGCCTCCAGCCGGGCTACTACCAGATGCGGCTGCGGATGTCGTCCAAGGCGGCGATGGCGCTGCTGCTCGACCCGAAGGCCCGCGCCGGCAACATGATCACGCTGCCGGAGGGGCTGCGCGCCAACGAGGTGTTCGAGAAGCTGTCGAAGAAGACCGGCATCTCGGTGAAGAGCTTCCAGAACGCCGCGAAGGACGGCAAGGGCCTCGGCCTGCCGTCCTACGCCAAGGGCAAGGTGGAGGGCTACCTCTACCCGGGGCAGTACAACCTGAACCCGAGCGCCCCGGCCAAGGACATCCTCAAGCAGATGGTCGACCGGTTCAACCAGGAGGCCCGCGACCTGGACCTGGTCAACAAGTCCAAGGGCGTCGGGCTCGACCCGGGGCAGGTCGTCACGCTCGCGAGCCTGCTGCAGGCCGAGGGCGGCACCAAGGCCGACTACCCGAAGATCGCGCGGGTGCTCTACAACCGGATCAGGGCCGGGCGCCCGCTGCAGCTCGACACGACCGTGCTGTACGCGCTGAACAAGCGGACCCTGCACGTCACCTACAAGGACACGCAGGTCAAGTCGCCCTACAACTCCTACCTGGTGAAGCCGCTGCCGGTCGGCGCGATCGACAGCCCCGGCGCTGACGCGCTCAAGGCGGCGCTCGACCCGGCCAAGGGCCCGTGGCTGTTCTTCGTCACGACCGACCCGTCCAACGGCTACACCGAGTACGGCACGACCGAGGCCGAGTTCACCCGGATGAAGGCCAAGCTCGACAAGTGGCTGGCGGCGCATCCGGAGGGCAAGTGAACCGGGCCGCCGTCCTGGGCTCGCCGGTCGCGCACTCGCTGTCGCCGGTGCTGCACCGCGCCGCCTACGCCGGGATGGGCCTGGACGACTGGTCGTACGAGGCGTTCGAGGTCGGCGAGGAGGGCCTGGCCGGCTTCCTCGGCGACCTGGACGGGTCGTGGCGCGGCCTGTCGCTGACGATGCCGCTGAAGCGGGTGGCGCTGTCGCTCGCCGACTCGGTGTCGGACTTGGCGGCGAAGGTCGGCGGCGCGAACACGCTCGTCCTGCGGGACGGGCGGCGCTCCGCTGACAACACCGACGTGCACGGCATCGTCACGGCGCTGCGCGAGGCGGGCCTGGACAGCGCCGGGTCGGTGCTGGTGCTGGGCGGCGGCGCGACCGCCGCGTCCGCGCTGGCCGCGCTGTCGCGGCTCGGCGCGTCGCGGGTGACCGTCGCGGTGCGCAGCCCCGAGCGGGCGGCCGAGGCGGTCGAGGTGGGGGAGCGGTTCGGGGTGTCCGCGCGGGTCGTCCGGCTGGACGATCTTGACGCGGCGCTCCCCGCCGAGCTGGTCATCTCCACGCTGCCGGGCCGGACCGCCGACGCGTTCGCCGAGCCGGTCGCCGCGTCCGGTGCGGCGCTGTTCGACGTGGTGTACGCGCCCTGGCCGACCGCGCTGGCCCGCGCGGTCGGCGCGGCGGGCGGACGCGTGGTCAGCGGGTTCGAGATGCTGCTGCACCAGGCCGTCCGGCAGGTGGCCCTGATGACCGGCCGCGAGGACGTCCCGGTGGCGGCGATGCGGGCCGCGGGCGAGGCCGAACTGTCCCGCCGCGCCGCCTGAACGCGCCGCCTGACTCCGCCGCCTGATCCAGGCTCCGGGCGCTTACTGTTTGGCCTTGCGGCGGCGCAGGGACTCGTGCCCGGTGGTCATCGCCATCGGGATGATCACGCTGAGCCAGAAGTCGCGCCAGCCCCACGCGTGCCCCTCGACACCGCCGAGCCCGCCGATCACCACCGAGGCGAGCAGCAGCGACGACCAGTACCGCTTGACGAACCGGACCGGGTCCGGGCGCGGCCGGGCGGGCAGCAGCGCGGGCAGCGGACGGTCCCGGGCGTGCGCCCGCTGCACGACCGTCGCGTCCGGCAGCCAGTGCAGCACGTCGCGGGCGCGGGCCAGCGGCATCCGGGCCAGCTCGATCAGCGCGTCCAGCCGCCACCACAGCGTCCACAGCGAGGTGCGCCCGTCCACCGGGTAGCCGGACCAGGACGGCGTCGGCGCGGCGGTGGCGAGCAGGGTCCGGACGGCGCGTCCGAGCAGCGGCCCCGGGACGCCGCGCGGGTCGTGCACCAGGGCGGTCACGGCCAGCGGGAGCCCGTAGTGCCACAGCGCCATCCGCCAGATCGGCGCGGCGATCGGGCCGTGCGGCATGACGTCGTAGGTCTCGATCCAGGTGTGGTCGTCGGTCGGGTCGAGGTGCGCGGCGAGCCAGTCGTAGGCGGCCAGCAGCCGGTCGTCCTCCTGCCCGGGCCGGGCCTCGGCGAGCGTGACCAGCGCGAACGCGGTGTGCGCGACGGTCGGCGCGGCCGCCGGGGTGGACCCCCAGCCGGGGCGCAGCGCGGTCCGGTCGCCGGTCAGCCACTCCACGCCGCGCTCGACCGCCGGGTCGTAGGGGTTGAGCCGGGCGAGGGCGCGCAGCGCCAGGCAGGTCAGCCAGGTCCGGGACGGCGCGCCGCGCAGCGACCCCCAGCCGCCGTCGGTGTTCTGGTTGCGCAGCAGCCAGCCGTAGGCGCGGCGCAGGTCCGGGGCGTCCGGGCGCAGGTCGCAGCGGGCGATGGCGAGGAACCGGGCGATCCACGCGGTCGCCTCCACGACCGGCATTCCGAGGCTGGTCTTGGTGGCCCAGCCGCCGTCGCGCAGCGGGTCGGACGACTCGACCTGCCGGGCGGCGAGGAACGCCAGGCCCGCGTCGAAGTGCTCGAAGGGCCGTCCGGCGGCGGTGAAGGCGAGCAGCCCGAGCGCGGTGGCGGTCGCGCCGGGTTCGGGCCGGGCCAGCTCGTGGTACCAGCCGCCGCCGGTGCCGTTCGCCGGCGCGTAGGTGTCCCGCAGGACGTCGAGGGACTCGTCGAGGGTGCGGTGGAGGAGCGCCATGTCGAGCCGGTCGCCGGTGGACCGGGTGTTCGGCGGCTGTTCGGTGCGCTGTCGCTGCTGGTTCAGGGGAGTGTTCACTGTGGGGGCCTTCTACCGGGTATGTGCCCGGAAGGACAGGTGCTCTACCGTCCGGGCGCCACGGTTGTGGCGGTTCCGCGCAGATCGCGGACGCCCCGGCGGGCACTCTCCGTGGCGACGGAGGAGGCGGCATGACGGCGGATCGGGCGGTGCCGGACGAGGACTGCGTCCTGTGCCCGCCCCTGCGGTTCCGGTTGAACACGATCGCCGGGCTCCCGGGGCGGGACGCGGTGCTGGCGGAGGACGACGCGTTCTTCCTGATGCCCGACCTCGCGCCGCTGGCCGAGGGGCACCTGCTGCTCGTCGCGGCGGCGCACCTGCCGTGCGCGGGGGCGTTCGGCCCGGACCTGTGGGACCGCGCGGTCGCCTGGCGCGGCATGGTCGCGCGGCTGTTCCAGCGCGCCTACGGCGATACGGGGCTGCTCGTCCTGGAACACGGCCCTGCGTCCCCGCAGGGCGGCGGGGCGTGCGTCGACCACTTCCACTGGCACCTGCTGCCGGGCGTCACCGGCGTCCGCGCGGTGCTCGCGCGCGACGGGCTGGACGGCGTCCCGGCCGGCCACGCCCTGCTGCGCGAACGGCAGCAGACCGGACGCTCCTACCTGCTCGTCGAGGAGTCGGGGACGGCGACGGTGCATCCGGGCGAGGGCGTCCCGGGGCAGTACCTCCGGCACGCCGCCGCGACCGCGATGCGCGCTCCAGGCCCGTGGCGCTGGCAGGAGGTCTTCGCGACGGACGCGAGCCGGGCGCGCTTCCACGACACCCTGGACACGCTGCGCGCGGCGGTCGAAGACACCGACCAGGCCGCCTAGCCGGAGACGTTCGCCAGCCGGAGACGGTCACCCAACCGTTGACGGTCGCCTAGCCGTTGATGGTCGTCTAGCGTGCTCCTGCGGCGCGCCGTGCGAGCCACCAGTACAGTTCGGCGGCGGCCAGGCGGTCGCCGAACCCGATGCGCTCCACCCCTTCCGCGTACCCGGACGCGTAGTGCAGGGTCAGGTCGCCGCGACGGTGGGCGAGCACGCCTTCCAGCGAGGACGGCCCGAACCGCAGCAGCCACAGCGGACGTCCGGGGACCAGCGCGTCCAGCGCCGGGACGAGCGCGAGGGTGTCGTCGGCCGTCCTCGGGCCCGGCCGCCCGAGGAGCCGCGCCAGCGTCGGCGCCTCGCTGGTCACGATGTCGGCCAGAGCCAGTGGGGCGAGCGCCTCCTCCGGCGGGAGCCGGCCGTCCACGTCGTGCGGCACCAGGTCGAACAGCACGAGCGTGCCCGCCGCCCGCGCGGCCTCCATCGCGGTGCGCAGCGCGGCCCGCGAGGCCGCCGCCAGCGAGGCGTACCCGTCGCAGCACAGCGCGTCGGCGCGGCGGATCGGGCGCACCGCGTCCCGGACGTCGGAGGGGGAGAGGCGGCGGTCCGGGGCGTCGTGCTCGGCGATGAGCAGCCGCGCGCCGCGCCCGCCGCCCGGGGCCAGGTCGCGCAGCATGACCGTCACGCCGTTCGCGGTGCCGGGCTCGGCGCGCAGCAGGTCGCGGGCCCCGATCCGGCGCAGCTCCCGCCGGACGACCGGGGTGAAGTCGTCGTCGCCGATCCGGCCGAGCACCGCCACCCGGCGGAAGTACTCCACCGCGCAGCGCGCCATGTTGACCGCCGTCCCGCCGACCACGGCGCTCGCGGGCGCGTACGCCAGCCGGTCGGCCGACACCTCGGCGAACCGGACCCCGCGCAGCGTCGCCCGCACCTCGATCCGCACGTCGCCCAGCACCACCACCGAGAACCGCCGCCGCGCCGCGCCCGCGAGCCCCGGGGTGGCGACCGGCGTCCCCACGTCCGGGGGCGGCCCCGGAGCGCCGGGCGGCGCCGCCCGCCCGTCCGGACGCCCCCGCGGCATCAGCGCGCGGCCGGGTGGAGGCGCAGGAACTCCCGCAGCACCGGGCGCAGGCTCGGGATCAGGTCCAGCGAGGACGCCCGGCCGAGCGGGACCCACGCCGACTCGTCCAGATGGTCGTCGGCCACCCGGTGCTCCAGGCTCACGTCCAGGGTGAGCGGGCGGCACGTGCGGGCGGCGGCCACCACCCGGACCTGCTCGCCCGGACCGTCCGGCATGAACCACTGCCACAGGTGGAACGGCGGCCCCGGATCGATCTTCAGCCCGACCTCCTCCCACACCTCGCGGCGGATGTGGTCGTCGAGATCGAGGTCGCCGGCGACGTGCAGCCGCCCGCCGGGCACCTCCCAGCGCCCGGGATGGTGCGGGTCGGTGGTGGACTTGCGCACCATCAGCAGCCGGTCCCCGGCCGCCGGGTCGCCGGCCACGATGAAGGCCTTCTGCGCGAACTCGAGCCGGACCGGCGCGCCGGGCGGGGCGGTGAGCGCGGTGATCGCGGTGGGGGCGGCGGGTGCGGGCATGGCGGGAGACCCCTCGCAACGCGGCCCCGTCGGGCCGTCCTGGTCCAACCGTAACCCCGCCGGGGGTCGGGTGCCCCGAACCGTCCGGGCACATGCACCTCACCTCGGCGGCACCCGCGCCCCGCGGCGGCCGGCCGCGCCGCCGCCCGGGGCCCGCGGACAGGACGATCATGGTCCGGACGGCCGCGGCGCGGCCGCTCCGCCGGTCCGGCACGGCCGCGCCGCCGGTCGCGGTACGGTTTCGTGACGAGATCGTGGGGCGGGGTGGAACAACCAGTCCCCGAAGGGTGTTAGTCTTGGTGGTCGACCGGTCCTGTGCGTCCCTCCTCGCGGAGGAGGCGTACCGGACGTTCAAGCGGAGGCCACCTCCCACCTGACCGGCCACACGGCCGGTGGGTCCCGGTCCGTGAACGGCGCCCCGGCGCCCGTTCCGTGGTCGCCGTCCCCGTAGGGCGACGACCCGACCGAAGGTGGCCCCGCATGCGCGTCGTGCGGGGCTTTTCGCATGAGGGGCCCTGGGGTACAACCGGTCGCAAGCTTGCCACGCACGGCTCCTAGGAGGTCCCATCAGCGCCGAACCGCGTATCAACGACCGCATTCGCGTGCCCGAGGTCCGGCTCGTCGGCCCGAACGGCGAACAGGTGGGCATCGTGCCCATCGCCAAGGCCCTTGAACTCGCGCGTGAGTCGGACCTCGACCTGGTCGAGGTGGCGCCCACCGCGCGCCCGCCCGTCGCCAAGCTCATGGACTACGGCAAGTTCAAGTACGAGTCCGCGATGAAGGCGCGTGAGGCGCGGAAGAACCAGGCGCACACGGTCATCAAGGAGATCAAGCTCCGGCCGAAGATCGACCCGCACGACTACGAGACCAAGAAGGGTCACGTGGTGCGGTTCCTCAAGGCCGGGGACAAGGTCAAGGTGACCATCATGTTCCGCGGTCGCGAGCAGTCCCGGCCCGAGCTGGGCTACCGGCTGCTCCAGCGCCTCGCCGAGGACGTCGACGAGCTCGGCTTCGTCGAGTCCCGGCCGAAGCAGGACGGCCGTAACATGATCATGGTGCTCGGTCCGCACAAGAAGAAGGCCGAGGCGAAGGCCGAGGCCAAGGCGGAGCGCGCCGCGCGCGCCGAGGAGCGCGCGCAGGAGTACGCGCAGGAGCAGGAGTCCGCGCAGGGCTGAGTGCTCCGCGCCCCGGTCCGCCGGGCCCCGCGCGAGCGGGGTGGTGCCCTGCGGCAGCAGGGCAGAGACGCACGTACATTGAGCCTGACCTGGCGTCGCACCGCGCGACCCGTGGTGCCACGCCGATCAGGCGCGCCTCCGTGCCGAGCACGGGGGTCCGAACGAGAGGGAGACGACGGCGCCATGCCGAAGACCAAGACCCACAGCGGGGCCAAGAAGCGGTTCAAGCTGACCGGCTCCGGCAAGGTGATCCGCCGCCGCGCCAACAAGAACCACCTGCTCGAGCACAAGCCCACCAAGCGGACCCGCCGTCTCGACGGCACCGTCGTGGTGTCGCCCGCCGACGCGAAGAACATCAAGAAGCTGCTGCGCAAGTAAGCAGCCGCCAGACCAGCAGTCCGTACGACCGGCCGGCGCCTGAGCCGCCGGCCCCCACGAAGGAGTTCGAAACGTGGCACGCGTGAAGCGGGCGGTCAACGCCGCCAAGAAGCGTCGGGTCGTCCTGGAGCGGTCGAGCGGCTACCGCGGCCAGCGGTCGCGCCTGTACCGCAAGGCCAAGGAGCAGCAGCTCCACTCCATGACCTACGCCTTCCGTGACCGGAAGGACCGCAAGGGCCAGTTCCGCCGGCTGTGGATCCAGCGCATCAACGCCGCGGCCCGCGCGAACGGCATGACCTACAACCGGTTCGTCCAGGGCCTGAAGGCCGCCGAGGTCGAGGTCGACCGGCGCATGCTGGCCGAGCTGGCCGTCAACGACGCCGCCGCGTTCGCGGCGCTCGTCGAGGTCGCCAAGGCCGCGCTGCCGGCCGAGGGCGAGAAGGCCGCCTGAGCGCGGCCCGGACGACGAGCACGGGCACGAGTACCGGCGTGAGCATGGCGGGCCGCGAGCTGACCTCGATCCGATCACCACGGGTGAAGGCCGCTCGGCGGCTCGCCAAGCGGGCCTTCCGGCGCAACGAGCGCCGGTTCCTCGCCGAGGGACCGCAGGCCGTCCGGGAGGCCCTGGCCATCCCCGGCGGCCTGGTCGAGCTGTTCACCACCGCCGAGGCGGAGAGCCGCCACCCCGAGCTGGTCGCGGCCGCCGAGAAGGCGGGCGCGCCGGTGCTGCGGGTGAGCGGCGAGGTGATGGCCGAGCTGGCGCAGACCGTCACCCCGCAGGGGCTGCTGGCGGTCTGCGGGTTCCTGGACGTCCCGCTCGCGGAGGCCCTGGCGGGCGCGCCGAAGCTGGTGACCGTCCTCGCGCACGTGCGGGACCCCGGCAACGCCGGCACCGTCCTGCGCACCGCCGACGCCGCCGGGTCGGGCTCGGTGGTGTTCACCGACGCCTCGGTCGACCCCTACAACGGCAAGTGCGTGCGGGCCTCGGCGGGCAGCCTGTTCCACCTCCCGGTGGTGACGGGCCCGCGGTTCGAGCCGCTGGCCGCCGAGCTGAAGGCCGCCGGGCTGACGGTCCTGGCCGCCGACGGCGCGGGCGACCGCACCCTGGACGAGGCGATCGACGGCGGGCTGCTGGCCCGCCCCACGGCCTGGGTCTTCGGCAACGAGGCCTGGGGCCTGCCCGAGGAGACGCTCCGGCACGCCGACGAGGTGGTCAGCGTGCCGATCTACGGCCGCGCGGAGAGCCTGAACCTGGCGACCGCGGCCGCCGTCTGCCTGTACGCCTCGGCGCGCGCCCAGCGCGCCTGACCACTGCCCCCGGGCCCTGCCCCGACCCTTGCGCTGAGCGCCGCCCCGGGCGGCGCGCGGTTCGGAGCGGACGGACGCCCGGGCCTTCCGGTTCGGTGCTGACCGCAACCGGACGGTTCGCGCCGTACGGCGCCCGCACCCATCGCGGCCTGCGAAGATGGACCCGCCCGGAAGGCGCGGCGGGGGCCGCGCCGCCTGCCGGATCCGGCGGGCGGGGGAGACGGGCGCGGTACCGGCGGTTCCTTCCATCGGAGGAGGGCCGAACCGGTCCAACGGGGGATTCACACGCGTTGACGGCTGCCTACGGTGGAACCGTGGGACGGCGGCGACGCCGCGAGATGGGGGATCGAATGACCGACCACAGGGGGACGGCGGGCCGGCGCGCGGTCCGGCGCGGACCCGAGGTCCGATGCCGCACCGGCGTCCCCGCGGGCCGTCCGGCGGCCGCACCGGCCGCCTCGGCCGTCCTGGGCGGGCCGTCGCACGGCGCGTCCGCGCACGGCGCGGCGACCTGCGCGGGGCCCGCGCAGCTGCGCACCGAGCTCACCGCCGCGCACGGCACGACCACGGTCGTCGCCGTCGCCGGCGAGATCGACCTGCGCACCGCCGACGCGCTGCGCGCGGAGCTGACCGGCCTCGCCGGGCTGAAGGACGGCCCGGCCTGCACCGACCTGGTGCTCGACTTCGGCGGCGTGCGGTTCTGCGACGCGAGCGGCGTCGGGGTGCTGGTCTCGGTCCGCAACGCGCTGGTCGCGCGCGGCGGGCGGCTCCGGCTGGCCCGGGTGCGCCCGGCGCAGCTGCGGCTGCTGCGGGTCGTCGGCCTGGACACCCTGTTCCCGCTGCACGCCGACGTGGCCGGCGCGGTCGCGGCGGCCGAGGCGGCCACCGCGGGCCGCGGCTGACCGGCCCCCGGTAAGGGCGGGTACAGCCCGCCCGGGCCGGGTCCCGGAGCCCCGCGCGGCCGCGTGCCGCGCAGGGGCGCGAGGGACACAAAACGCTTGCCCCGCAGAGCTTCTCGGGTCCCGCGGCGCCGCC
Source organism: Actinomadura rupiterrae (assembly GCF_024172125.1). Classification (GTDB taxonomy): domain Bacteria; phylum Actinomycetota; class Actinomycetes; order Streptosporangiales; family Streptosporangiaceae; genus Spirillospora; species Spirillospora rupiterrae. Next base: position 80,922 of record NZ_JAMZEA010000009.1, on the reverse strand, counting down.
GTCTCCGGATAGAGTCTGTTGTCGTCAGGCCGCGTCCCGTCCGGTGTTCTGGAGGCCGTCCGTGGGTGGAGAGGACTCCCCGACCGCGCGTCGGCGCGTGCCCGGTCGCAGGGCCGGGCACGCCGATCCGCCGGTCCCCGGGGCGGTCGAGCCCGACGACCTGCCGGACGGCCTGCTCGTCGCCGGCCCGGACGGCCTGGTCGAGGTCTTCAACGCCGCCGCCCGGCGCCTCACCGGCGTCGCGGCCGACGCGGCGCTCGGGAGCGACTTCCGCGACGTCCTGCCGCTGCACGACGCCGAGGGCCGGGACTGGTGGAAGTGCGCCGCGCCCTACGACGGCCTGAACACCCGCTCCCGGCACCCCGAGCAGACCCTGTTCCTCCCGGACGGCACGGAGCTGCTGGTCAGCGCCGCCTACCGGCGGGACGGGGCGGGACGGGTGGAACGCTTCACCGTCACCCTGCGGGACGCCGCCCGCCGCGCCCGCCGCGAGCGCGACCGGGCCGACCTGGTCTCGACCGTCGCGCACGAGCTGCGGTCGCCGCTGACCAGTGTGAAGGGCTTCACCGCGACGCTGCTGGCCAAGTGGCACCGGTTCAACGACGACCAGAAGCTGGTCATGCTGGAGACGGTGAACGCCGACGCCGACCGGGTGACCCGGCTGATCACCGAGCTGCTGGACGTGTCCCGGATCGAGGCGGGGCGGCTGGAGATGCGCCGCCAGGTCGTCGACCTGGCCGAGGAGGTCCGCAAGATCATCGCGGGCCGGGTCGCGGCGGGCGACCCGGCCGACCGGTTCCGGTTCGAGGCACGCGGCGAGCTGCCCGAGCTGTGGCTGGACCCCGACAAGATGGACCAGGTGCTCGGCAACCTGGTGGAGAACGCGGTGCGGCACGGCGCTGGTACTGTCACGATCGTGGTGGAGCCGGACGCTCACAAGGAGGGGGCCGCGGTGTCGGTGCGCGACGAGGGCGAGGGCATCCCGCCCGAGGCCGCCCAGCGCGTGTTCCGGCAGTTCTGGCGCGGGCCCGCCTCCGGCCGCCGCGGCGGCACCGGCCTCGGCCTCTACATCGTGAAGGGCCTCGTCGAGGCGCACGGCGGCACGATCACCGTGCGGCGCGCGCCCGGCGGCGGCGCCGAGTTCCGATTTACCGTGCCCGCCGGGGCGCCCGACCACGCCACCGCCTGAGCGCCCGCTCAGCGGTCCGGCGCCCGGGCTCCCCGCGCGGGCGGCGCGCACCGCGCACGCTTTTCCGGATCTTCACCGTCCGCGCACTAGACTGCGGACGTCCCACGCCGACCGGAGCTATCACATCACCATGTCTGCACCCAACAAGTCCTACGACCCCGTCGAGGTGACCGCGTTGCAACCCGCGGAGCTCGACCGGGCCCGCGACGCGGCGCTCGCCGCGATCGCCGAGGCCACCGACCTGGACGGCCTGAAGGCCGTCCGGCTGGCGCACGCGGGCGACCGCTCGCCGCTGGCCCTCGCCAACCGGGAGATCGGCGCGCTGCCGCCGCAGGCCAAGGCCGAGGCGGGCAAGCGCGTCGGCGCCGCCCGCGGCGCGGTCGCGCAGGCGCTGAAGAAGCGCCAGGCCGAGCTGGAGGAGGAGCGCGACCAGCGCGTCCTGGTCGAGGAGACCGTCGACGTCACCCTTCCCTGGGACCGCGCGCCGCGCGGCGCCCGGCACCCGCTGACCACCCTTCAGGAGCGGATGGCCGACGTCTTCGTCGCCATGGGCTTCGAGGTGGCCGAGGGGCCCGAGGTCGAGGCGGGCTGGTTCAACTTCGACGCGCTGAACTTCAAGCCCGACCACCCCGCGCGGTCCATGCAGGACACCTTCTTCGTGGAGTCGGAGGAGTCCGACCTGGTGCTGCGCACGCACACCTCGCCGGTGCAGATCCGCTCGCTGCTGTCGCGCGAGCTGCCGGTCTACGTGGTCGCGCCGGGCCGCACCTTCCGCACCGACGAGCTGGACGCGACGCACGCTCCGGTCTTCCACCAGCTCGAAGGGCTCGCGGTTGACGAGGGCCTGACGATGGCCGACCTGCGCGGCGCGATCGACGCGTTCGTCACGGGCATGTTCGGCGGCGGCCTGAAGACCCGGTTCCGCCCGTCGTACTTCCCGTTCACCGAGCCGTCCGCCGAGGTGGACATGCAGTGCTTCGTGTGCCACGGGGCGTCGGCCGAGCCGGGCGGCGAGCCGTGCCGCACCTGCTCGTCCGAGGGCTGGATCGAGCTGGGCGGCTGCGGCATGGTCAACCCGCGCGTGCTGACCGCCTGCGGCATCGACACGGGCCGGTACAGCGGCTGGGCGTTCGGCCTGGGCGTCGAGCGCACGCTGATGTTCCGGCACGGTGTGGAGGACATGCACGACATGGTGGAGGGCGACGTCCGGTTCACCCTCCCGTTCGGGATGGAGATCTGATGCGGGCCCCGCTTTCCTGGCTGCGCGAGTACGTCGAGCTGCCCGAGGGGATCACCGGCCGGGAGCTGGCCGCCAGGCTGATCGACGCGGGCCTGGAGGTCGAGACCGTCGACCGGGCGGGCGCGGACATCGTCGGCCCGCTCGTGGTCGGCGAGGTGCTGACCATCGAGGAGCTGACCGGCTTCAAGAAGCCGATCCGGTTCTGCACGGTGGACGTCGGCGGCGCCAACGGCACGGGCGAGCCGCAGCAGATCATCTGCGGCGCGACCAACTTCGCGGTCGGCGACCACGTGGTGGTCATCCTGCCCGGCGGCGAACTGCCCGGCGGGTTCAAGATCGGTGCGCGGAAGACCTACGGGCACATGTCCGAGGGCATGATCTGCTCGGTCCGCGAGCTGGCGATCGGCGACGACCACGACGGCATCCTGGTGCTGCCGCCGGAGACCGGGGTCGGCGCGGACGCGATGGAGCTGCTCGGCCTGCGCGACGACGTGCTCGACATCGCCGTCACGCCGGACCGCGGCTACGCGCTGTCGATCCGCGGCATCGCCCGGGAGGCCGCGACGGCCTACGGCGTGCCGTTCCACGACCCGGCCGACGTCGAGCTCCCGGACGACGCGGGCGAGATCTACCCGGCCTCGATCGCCGACGCGTCCGGCTGCGACCGGTTCGTCCTGCGGGAGGTGCGCGGGTTCGACCCGTCCGCCGAGACGCCGCTGCGGATGAAGGTGCGGCTGTTCCGCGCCGGCGTCCGCCCGGTGTCGCTGGCAGTGGACGTCGCCAACTACGTGATGCTGGAGCTCGGCCAGCCGCTGCACACCTTCGACCGCGCCAAGCTGACCGGCCCGATCGTGGTGCGCCGTGCGGAGGCGGGGGAGCGGCTGGAGACCCTCGACCACGTCGAGCGGAAGCTGGACGCCGAGGACCTGCTGATCGCCGACGCGTCCGGGCCGATCTCGATGGCCGGCACGATGGGCGGGCTGAACACCGAGATCGACGAGAAGTCGACCGACATGGTGATCGAGGCCGCGCACTTCGACGAGGTCGCGATCGCCCGGATGGCGCGCCGGCACAAGCTGCACAGCGAGGCGTCCTACCGGTTCGAGCGCGGCGTCGACCGCGAGCTGCCGCTGTACGCGTCGGCGCGCGCGGCGCGGATGCTGGCCGAGCTGGGCGGCGCGGAGGTCGTCCCCGGCGTGACGAGCGCCGAGGCCGAGGTCGCGCCGCGCACGATCACGATGGCGCTCGGGCACCCGTCGCGCGTCGCGGGCGTGGTGTACGACCGGCAGGCGGTCGTCGGCCGCCTGGAGCAGGTCGGCTGCACCGTCGAGGGCGACGACACGCTGACGGTGACGCCGCCGTCGTGGCGTCCGGACCTGAACGACCCGAACGACCTCGCCGAAGAGGTCATCCGGCTGGAGGGCTACGACAACATCCCGTCGCACGCCCCCCGTCCGGTCGCGGGCCGCGGGCTGACCGCCGACCAGCGGCTGCGCCGCCGGATCGGCCGCGCGCTCGCCGGGTCCGGGTACGTGGAGGTGCTGTCCTTCCCGTTCACCTCCGCGAAGGACGCCGACGACCTGCAGCTCCCGGCGGACGACGCGCGCCGGGTGGCGCTGCGCCTGGCCAACCCGCTGTCGGAGGACGAGCCGCTGCTCCGCACGACGCTGCTGCCGGGCCTGCTGAAGGCGCTGGCCCGCAACGTCGGGCGCGGCTTCGGCGACGCCGCCGTGTACGAGGTCGGCCGCGTGTTCCGGCCGCGTCCGGGCGCGCCGAAGTCCGCGCCGCGGCTGCCGGTCGACCGCGGCCCGTCCGCCGAGGAGATCGCCTCGGTCGACGCGGCGCTGCCCGACCAGCCGCTGCGCGTCGCGGCCGTGCTGTCCGGCGAGCGCGCCCCGTCCGGCTGGTGGGGCGCGGGCGAGCCCGCGAACTGGGCGGACGCGGTGGAGGCCGCCCGCACGGTCGCGCGCGAGGCGGGCGTCGAGCTGACCGTGAAGGCCGACCGGCACGCGCCGTGGCACCCGGGCCGCTGCGCCGCGCTGTACGCGGGCGACACGCTCGTGGGCCACGCGGGCGAGCTGCACCCGCGCGTGGTGAAGGCGTTCGGGCTGCCCGCCCGCAGCTGCGCGATGGAGCTGGAGATCCGGCTGCTCGGCGAGCCGCGGGACGTCCGGGCGCCGCACGTGTCCGGCTACCCGGTCGCGACGCAGGACGTGGCGCTGACGGTGGACGCCGCGGTGCCCGCCGCCGAGGTCGCCACCGCCCTGCGGGACGGCGCGGGCGAGCTGCTGGAGTCGCTGCGCCTGTTCGACGTCTACACCGGCGAGCAGGTCGGCGAGGGCCGCAAGTCCCTCGCCTACACGCTGCGGTTCCGCGCGTCCGACCGGACGCTGACCGCCGAGGAGGCGAGCGAGGCCCGCGATGCGGCCGTCGCCGTCGCCGCCGAGCGCACCGGCGCGGTCCTGCGCGGCGCGTAAGCGCATACCCGCGTCAACGCAAACGAGAAACGCCCCCGGTCTTGCGGCCGGGGGCGTTTCCCGTTGGTCAGCCGGCGTAGTCGAGGGTGCCGGTGCGGCGCCCGACGCTGACGAGGCGGTCCATGGACAGCCACGCGACCAGGTACCAGCCCGCGCCGACGAGCGCCTCGATCCCGATGAGGCCGAAGACGTGCCCGACCGGCGCGCCGTCCAGGATTCCCCGGACGGCTTGCAACCCGTGGACGAGCGGCAGGAACTCCAGCACCGCGCGCAGGGGAGCGGGCCAGAACGACAGCGGCACGTTCGTCCCGCCGAAGGTCAGGACGATCCCGTAGGCGACGTTCAGGACGAGCCACTCGACTCCGCGCAGCCGCAGGGCGACGCCGGCGAGCGCGCATCCGTACCCGTAGCTGCTGATGACCACGAGCACGATGACCGGGATCGCGTAGGCGGCGCGCGGCCAGGGGAGCGGGACGCCGAGCAGCGGCGGCAGGACGGTCCAGCCGACCATCGAGCTGATCAGCCCGGTCGTCGTCCACTGGAGGCCGCGCCCGAGGTAGACCGGCAGGTGCCCGGCGGGCGCGATGGCGAGCAGCGGGAGCGTCCCCATCGCGCGCTCGCCCGCCAGCGAGATCACCACGATCGTGGACTCCAGGCAGGCCAGCCCGACGGTGTTGCCGACCAGCACGTACCGCATCAGGTGCGGGTCGCCGAGGTAGGAGCCGAGCAGGGCGTAGAAGGTGACCTGGCACAGCAGCCGCATGAGCCAGCCGAACGTCCAGGTCTTCCAGGTGTAGACGCGGCGCATCTCGGCGAAGCCGAGGATGACCGCCTGCCAGACGATCCGGAGCACGTCCCTCATGCGAACCCCACCGTCCCCTTGCGCCGGGCGCCGTCCACGACGCGGCGGGTCAGCCACATCCCGCCCGCGAGGGCCGCCGCGCCGAGCGCGAGGATCACCGCGAGCGAGACGGCCCAGTGCCGGACCGTCCCGTGCGCGGCGTCCCTCAGCAGCTGCGCGCTCCACGACAGGAACACGACCCGGCTGAACGGCCGCACCCACGCGGGCAGGACCGTGATCGGGAACACGACGCCGCCGAGGATGTAGAACGGGTAGCTCAGCGAGTTCTGCAGCACGTCCCGCGCCCGCGACAGCGCGATCACCCCGGACAGCAGCATCGCCGTCCCGACCGCGGCCAGGCAGGTCGCCAGCACGGCCGCGGCGAACACCCCGGGTTCGGCCACGGTCAGCACCCGGCCGAAGCCGACCGCCGCGGTGAGCCACGACTCGGCGAACGCGACCGCGCCGACCAGCACGACCGCGGCGACCCGCCCGACGACGACCACGGTGAGCGGGACGGGAGCGGCGACCATCGGCGTGAACCGTCCGGCCCACTGGTCTTCGGGGACGACCCTCCCGGCGTAGTCCAGCGCCGCGACCCACAGCCCGATCATCCCGGGCGCGATCACCGCGTTGACCAGGGCGTCCGGCCGGTGGCTGTGCAGCGTGAGCGCCAGGAGGCTCGCGGTCTGCATGGGCGTGACCAGCAGCATCAGCAGGTGCTGCGGCCCGCGCCGGGCGAGTTCGGCCTGGAGCCGGAACGCCTGCCACACGACTCTGAGGTACGTCATACCCGCATCCCCCGGTCGCCGACGGTCCGCAGGTAGACCTCTTCGAGGGTCGGCTGGGCGTGCCGCGCGGTGAGCACGTCCCGTTCGACGAGCCATGCGAGGACGCGCCGGGACCCGTCGCGGTCGGCGGTGTGCACCCGCCACCGGTCGTCGAGCCGCTCCACGTCGGTGACCTCCGGAAGCAGCGCCAGCGCCTCGGCGTGCGTGCCGTCGTCGTGGACGAAGTCGACGCACTCGCGGTCCCCGAGGATGCGCCCGATGCTCGCGGTGTCGTCGGTCAGCAGCAGCCGTCCGCGATCGATGAGCGAGACCCGGTCGCAGAGCGCGGTCGCCTCGTCCATGTCGTGCGTGGCGAGCAGGAACGTGCGGCCCTCGTCGCGCAGCTCCAGCACGAGCCGCCGGAACGCGACCGCCGCGACCGGATCGAGCCCGGACGTGGGTTCGTCCAGGAAGAGGACCTGCGGCTCGTGCAGCAGTCCGCGCGCGAGATGCAGCCTTTGGCGCATGCCTCGCGAGAACCGCTCGACCGGGTCGTCCGCCCGCTCGGCGAGGCCGACCCGCTCCAGCAGGGCGTCGGCGCGGCGGCGGACGGTCCGGGCGTCCAGCTTGTAGAGCGCTCCCCAGAACAGCAGGTTCCGGCGGGCGCTCAGCCGGTCGTACAGGCCCCGGTCCCCGCCGAGCACCAGCCCGACGAGCGTCCGGACGGTCCTGGTCTCGGCCACGACATCGTGGCCGAGCACCCGGGCGGTCCCGGCGGTCGGCAGCAGCACGGTCGAGAGGATCTTGACGAGCGTGGTCTTCCCCGCTCCGTTGGGCCCGAGCAGCCCGTGGATCTCGTTCCGGGCGATCGAGAGCGTGAGGTCGTCCAGGGCGACGACGGCGTCCTTGCGCTTGCGCTCGTAGGTGCGGCGCAGCGCGGACGCGGAGACTGCGGCTTCCATGCCCCGACGGTGACCGTAAGGCGGCCCCCGGAGCCCTAAGACCGCGCCTTAGATCCGGCCCGGCGGGGCCGGACGTCCTAGAGCAGGCCGCGGTCGTGGGCGATGGCGGCGGCCTGGGTGCGGGAGGACGCGTCGAGCTTGGCCATCAGGTTAGAGACGTGGACGCTGGCCGTCTTGGGGGAGATGAACAGCTCGGCGGCGATCTCCTTGTTGGAGCGGCCGCGGGCGAGCAGCCGCAGGACCTCCGACTCGCGCGGGGTGAGCGGGCCGCCGGTGGAGCCCGCCAGGCCCGCGCGGCGGGAGCGCTCGGCGATCTGCCGCCGCAGGGGGGCGGCGCCGAGGCGTTCGGCGATCTGCTCGGCCCGGTGCAGCCGGTTGGCGGCGGACTTGCGCGCGCCGGCGGCGAGATCGGCGCAGGCCGCCTCGAACAGCGTGCGCGCCAGGTTGTAGGGGTGGTCCAGGCGCTCCCAGGTCTCCAGGGCGGTGTCCCAGCCGGACGGGTCGCCGGTGCGGGCCGCGACCGCCGCCGCGTGCGCGGTCGCGATCGCGCCCTGGACGGGCGCCGCCGCGATGGTCTCGGGCGCGGCGAGGACGCCGGCGCGCGCGGCGGCTTCGAGCAGCGGCCAGGTGAAGATGGGCTGGACGGTCAGCTCGGGATGCCGCAGCGCGGCCTCGGCGGTCGCGCGGGCGGCGGGACGGTCGTCCTCCGACAGCCGCAGGTTGATGAGTGCCTGCGCGAGCGGCAGCGCGGTCTGCGGGTATCCGGAGTCGACCGGTTCGGCGAGCGCGATCGGTTCGGGCGCGGGGCCGGTGCCGGTCGCGGCGCGCAGCTCGGCGGCCCAGATGCCGAGCTGGATGCGCATCGCGGGGTTGTGGTACCGGTCGAGGGCCTGCCGGAGCCGGCCCGCGGCCTCCTCCCACCGGCCGAGCAGGAACAGCGCCTCGATCCGGTTGGTGACCAGGGCGAGGCCGACGCTGTGCGTGAGGCCGGTGCGTTCGGCGAACGCGAGCCCCTCATCGACCACCGCGAGCGAGTCGGCGACGCGTCCCGCGCCGCCGTAGGCGTGGGACAGGTTGGTGAAGGCGCGGACGCGGGCGTCGTCGCGGAGGTCGGCGGTGCGCAGCCGTTCCAGCGGCGCGAGGTCGCCGAGGCCGTCGCGGGCGGCGGCGGACGCCACGACGACGCGCAGGCCGTCCACGGCGGGGTGCCCGCCGAGCTCGGCGGCGAGCTTCAGGCCCTCCAGGCCCAGCCGTTCGGAGGCGGCCTTCTCGCCGCGCACCGACAGCCGCGAGCTGAGGTGGGTCAGCACCCAGACCCGCTGCGCGTTGGGACGGGAGGCGAGGCGTTCGGCCTCGCGGTAGTCGTCCAGGTCGTCGCTCTGCCCGGCGAAGCCGCGGAAGGTCCCGCGCAGGCACAGCAGCTCGGCGGTCTCGTCGGGGTCGTCGGTGCTCTCCAGGAGCGTCCGGACGATCCGCATGCCGTACTCGAAGTCGGCGACGGTGATCGCGACCCGGGCCGTCCGGAGCATGACCTCGTCGCGGTCCACGCCGACCAGCCGCTCGGGGCCCGGGACGCGGTCCCACAGGTCCAGGACGCGTTCCAGCAGGGCGAGGCATTCGGCGTAGGCGGCGGCGTGCCCGCTCTCGTCCGCGGCGTGCCAGGCGGCCTCCAGCGCGCGGGCGTGGTCGCCGCAGGCGTTCCAGTGCAGGGCGAGCGCGCTGGTGGGGGCCTCGGCGAGCGCCGGATCGGCCTCGATCGCCTCGGCGTAGCGGCGGTGCAGGCGGATGCGCTCGCCGGGCAGCAGGTCCAGGTGGACGGCCTCGCGGATGAGCGCGTGCCGGAAAGCGTAGCCGTCCTCGTCGACGACCAGCAGGCCGCGCTCGACCGCCGGGCGCAGCGCCTCGTCGAGCCCGGCGTCCCCGGCGACGGCGGTGAGCAGGCCGTGCCCGACCCGGTCGCCCGCCGCGCTCGCGATGCGGACGGCGGCGCGGGTGGTGTCCGGCAGCGTGCGGAACCGGGCGAGGAGCAGGTCGCGCAGCGAGCCGGGCACCGCCTCGCCGGGGTCCTCGACCAGGGCCTCGACGAACAGCGGGTTGCCGCCGCCGCGCGCGTGCGCGTCCCGGATCAGAGCCGGGGCGGGGCCGCCGACCAGGCCGCGCACCTGGGCGGCGACCTGCGTGCGGGTCAGCGGCGGCAGGTCCAGCCGGGTCACGTGCGGGAGCCGGGCGAGCTCCCCGAACAGCGCGCGGACGTCCGGGTCGTCCACCCGCGAGGTGGCGATGAGCAGCACCTTGGCCGGGACGGGGTTGCGGACGAGGAAGGTCAGCAGGTCGCGGGTGGAGCGGTCGGCCCAGTGCGCGTCCTCCACGACCAGCACGACCGGTTCGTCCGCGCCGAGCCGCTCGATCAGCCCGAGGACGTGCTCGAACAGCCGCACCTGGCCCGAGCCGGCGTCGGGCGCGGCGTCGCCGAGCGCGGGGAGCAGCCGGGCCAGCTCGCCGCGCGCGGCGGGGGAGGCCAGCCGCGCGACGGTCTCCGGGCCGAGCCGCCGCAGGATCGCGGTGAACGGCGCGTACGGCAGGCTCGCCGCGCCGAGGTCCAGGCAGCCGCCGATCAACGCGCGCTTCCCCTGGACGAACTCCTCGACCAGGCGAGACTTGCCGCCGCCCGCCTCGGCGGCGAGCAGGATGACCGCCGTCTCGCCCGCCTCCGCGCGCGCGTAGGCGGCCCGGAGCGCGGCCAGCTCGGTGGTCCGGCCGACGAAAACCCTGCCCTTCATCCGGACAGAATGCCCAGATTGCTGCGTACCGTCCACCGGCTATCGGGGCCGCAGGCCGTCGAGCATGAACGTGAACAGCCGATCGCGCAGTTCTGGATCGGCGGGGGACCGCTCGGTGGCCGAGGCGATCATCGCCGCGAGGTACAGCGCGTCCAGTGGCTCCACCTCCGGACGCACCTGGCCCGCCTTCTGCGCGCGCACGAGCAGCGCCTCGCCCGCGGCGCGCATCCCATGGCAGGAGGCGTAGAGGTCGGACGACTCGTCCTGGATCGCGGACATCATCGCCTGCGCGAGGCCCTGGTAGGTGAGCGCGCCCGCGCCCAGGCGGCGCAGCCAGTCCGCCAGCGCCTCGAACGGGTCACCGGCGCCGAGCAGCTCCTCGGCATGGGCGCGCAGCCCGTCGAAGCGGTCGTGCAGCAGCGCCTCCAGCAGCGCCTCGCGGGTGGGGAAGTGCCGGTAGAGCGTGCCGATGCCGACGCCGGCCCGGCGCGCGACCTCCTCCAGGGAGGCGTCGGTGCCCTGCTCGGCCACCACGTCGCGGGCCGCGGCGAGCAGCCGCTCGTAGTTCCGGCGCGCGTCGGCGCGCATGGGCCGGTCGGGCATGCGGGTCCCCTTGCTAATCGGAGGGGCCCTCCGATTAAATGGAGGACCCCTCAGTTTAATGGTTCGGAGGCGCTCATGGCGGACGTGGAAGTGGTGCGGGAGACCCGGCGGCGGCTCGGCCGCGTCGGGGTGTGGCTGAACAAGGCGGTCTACGGCGCCGTCCCGGCGGACGTCGAGCGGCGCGAGATCGCGCGGATCGAGGCGCTCGGCTACGGCTCGGTGTGGGCGGGCGAGACCCTCGGCGGCAAGGACGCGCTCGTCCAGCACGGACTGTTCCTGGCGGCCTCGAAGACGCTGGTCGCGGGCACGGGCATCGCCAACGTGTGGTCGCGGCACGGCGCGACCGCGCACGCCGGCGCGGCGACCCTCGCCGACGCCTACCCGGGACGGTTCGTCCTCGGCATCGGGGTCGGCCACCCGTTCCAGGCCGAGGCGGCCGGCGTGAACGAGTGGCGTCCACTGGAGAAGATGCGCACCTACCTGGACGAGCTGGACGCCGGGCCGCCGTTCCCGCCCGGCAGTCCCCGGCTGTCCGTCCTCCCCGACGCGCCCTACCCGCGCGTGCTCGCCGCGATGAATCCGCGCATGATGGAACTGGCCCGCGACCGGGCCGACGGCGTCCAGCCGTTCTTCGTGCCGGTCGCGCACACCGCCGAGGCGCGCCGCGTGCTCGGTCCCGGCAAGCTGCTCATCCCGCAGCAGACCGTCCTGCTGGAACCGGACGCCGACAAGGCGCGGGCGATGCTCCGCGAAACGGCGGGCTACGGGTTCCGGGTGCCCTCGTATGCGCGCAACCTGGCCCGGCTGGGATTCGGTTCCGACGACATCGAGAACGCGTCCGACCGCATCATCGACGCGATCTACGGCCACGGGGACGAGAAGGCCATCGCGCGGCGCGTCGCCGAGCACCTGGACGCCGGCGCCGACCACGTCCTGATCACACCGCAGGCGACCAGCCTCACCGGCATGGTCGACCTGCTCGAACGGCTCGCCCCGGCGGTGCTCGCCGAATCCTAATGCGACAAGTGTTGCTTTAGTCGTGGGGTTCGGTTATACTGATCACCGTCACATCGTCGTCCGGTTGGGGAGTCCCTTGAAGAACTGAGGTCGCAGGCACCGCGCAGTCGCCTCGCCCGTCTCGGGCTCGAGGATGCGCAGCGATCTCAGCGGACTCTCCCGGCCGGGCTTTTCCATGCCCGCGCGCGAACGCGCGACGGCCGCGGTGCCTCCATGTGCCCCAGCACGCACCGACACGTTCCATGGAGGCCCCTATGTCTTTTGCCATCGTCTGCAACGACCTCACCTTCGCCTGGCAGGACGGCACGTCCGTCCTCGACGGCCTAGATGCCGCGTTCGGCACCGGCCGCACGGGCCTGATCGGGGTCAACGGCTCCGGCAAGTCCACGTTGCTGAAGCTGGTCGCGGGCGAGCTGCGCCCGGCGTCCGGATCGGTGTCGGTGCAGGGGCGGATCGGCTACCTGCCGCAGACCCTCCCGCTCGGCACCGCCAGCACCGTCGCCGACCTGCTCGGGATCTCCCCGGCCCGCGCCGCGCTGCACGCCATCGAGCGCGGCGAGGCCACCGAGGAGAACTTCGCCGCGGTCGGCGACGACTGGGACGTCGAGGAGCGCGCCCGCGCCGAGCTGGACCGGCTCGGCCTGGACCACCTCGGCCTGGACCGGACGGTCGGCACGCTGTCGGGCGGCGAGACGATCCTGGTCGGGCTGGCGGCGCTGCTGCTCGCCCGCCCGGACGTGCTGCTGCTGGACGAGCCGACCAACAACCTCGACCTGGACGCCCGCCGCCGTCTCTACGACGCGGTGGACGCCTGGTCCGGGGTGCTGGTCGTGGTCAGCCACGACCGCGAGCTGCTGGACCGGATGGACGAGATGGCCGACCTGCGCGACGGCCGGATCCGCACCTTCGGCGGCAACCTCACCGCCTACGAGGAGGTGCTGGAGGTGGAGCGGGAGGCCGCCGAGCAGCGCGTCCGCACCGCCGAGAGCGACGTGCGCAAGCAGAGGCGCGAGCTGGTGGAGGCGCAGACCAAGCTGGCCCGGCGCGTCCGGTACGGCAAGAAGATGACCGAGCAGAAGCGCGAGCCGAAGATCATCATGAACGAGCGCAAGCGCCAGCAGCAGGTGTCGATGGGCAAGCACCGCATCATGCACGAGGAGCGGCTGGCGGGGGCGCGCGAGCGGCTCGCCGAGGCCGAGGAGCTGATCCGCGATGACAACCAGATCAAGGTGGAACTGCCCGCCACGCGCGTCCCGGCGGGCCGGACGGTCCTGACCGTCTCCGGCCTGACGGCGTCCGAACCGGTGCCGGGCACGCTGGAGGAGCTGATCGTCCGGGGGCCGGAGCGGATCGCGCTGGTCGGTCCGAACGGCGCGGGCAAGACCACGTTCCTGCGCGCGCTGACGGGGGAGCGCGTCCCCGAAGGCGTGGCGGTCAAGGTCGGCGTGGACGGCGTCCGTTACCTGCCGCAGCGGTTGGACGTCCTGGACGACGAGTTGAGCGTGCTGGACAACGTCCGCGCGGTCGCGCCGGAAGCGCCGATCAAGACCGTCCGGAACGGCCTGGCGCGGTTCCTGTTCCGCGGCGACCGGGCCGAGCGTCCGGCCGGGACGCTCAGCGGCGGCGAGCGCTTCCGCGCGGTGCTGGCGTCGCTGCTGCTGGCCGAGCCCGCCCCGCAACTGCTGCTGCTGGACGAGCCGACCAACAACCTCGACATGGCCAGCGTCCGGCAGCTCGGCCAGGCGCTCGACGCCTACGAGGGCGCGCTGATCGTGGTGAGCCACGACCTGCCGTTCCTGCGGAGCCTCGGGATCACCCGCTGGCTGCGCGTGGACCGCGCCGAGGGCCTGTCCGAGACCGAACCGATGTAAGCGGGAAGAGCGGCGCCCGCCGCGTCCTCACCCGGAGGACGCGGCGGGCGCTGCGCTTGCGCGGTGCCGACTACGGCACGACGCAGTGCCGCTGCTACTGCAGGACGCGGCGGGTGAACGTCCGCATCGCGCCCCAGGTCAGCAGGACGGTCCCGACGACGAGCACGCTCAGGTACGCCCACGCCGACATGTGCCCGACCTGCGGGGTGAGCGCCGCGCGCAGCCCCTCGTTCACGTACACCATCGGGTTGACCAGGACGAGGATCTGCAGCCAGCGGATGTGGCCCATCGCCGCCCACGGGTAGTAGACGCAGCCGAGCATCGACATCGGCAGCAGGACCAGCGCGAACATCATCTGGACCTTCTGCGGGTCGAGCAGGGTGCCCAGCCACAGCCCGGCCGCCGACGACATCAGCGAGCCGAGCACCAGCACCACGACCAGGGTCGCCCAGTTGCTCACGTGGATCTTCGGGCCCTGCCCCGAGGCGTGCACGAACAGCACGCACGGGAACACCAGCAGCCCGCCGATGAGCGCCTGCACCCCGGCCGCGGTGATCTTCTGGACCGCGAGCATCGGCACCGACAGCGGCGCGAGCGCCCGGTCGGTGATGGAGCGCTGCCAGTTCAGCTCCATCATCAGCGGGAAGATCACCGCCATCATCGCCTGCATGACGATGGCCGAGCCGACCAGGCCGGGGACCAGCACGGTGGAGAAGGTGCCGCCCGAGCCGCGCGAGGCGGCCGACATGGTGCCCGCGCCCGCGCCGCCGATCTTCGGCAGCACGTAGGAGAAGACGAACACGAACAGCACCGGCTGGGCGAGGACGCGGGCGAAGGTGGCGACGAAGTTCTTGCGCATCACCCGCATCTCGCGCGCCATCATCGCCAGGAAGGTGCGCGGCAGCGTCGGCCGGACCGCGGGCGCGGCGCTCGCGGGGCTCGGCGCGGGGCTGGACGCGGGGGTGGAGACGGCGGTCATTCCCGGTACTCCCGTCCGGTGAGGGTGAGGAAGGCGGACTCCAGGCTGGGCCGCAGCTGGGAGGCGTCGGTGACGCCGGTCCCGGCGGACGAGCCGATCGCGACCAGCTCGCCGAGCAGGCCGTCGGCGGCCTGCGCGAACACGCGCACCTGCGTGCCGGTCACCTCGACCTTGGTGACGCCGCCGCGGTCGCGCAGCTTCGCCACGCCGTCGGGGACGGGCCCGTCGTAGGAGACCGTGATGACGGTGTCGGCGCCCGCGGACGCCTTCAGGTCGTCCACGGTGCCGCTGGCGAGGACCTTGCCGTGGTCGATGACCGCGACGCGCTCGCACAGCGCCTCGGCCTCCTCCATGTAGTGCGTGGTCAGCAGGATCGTCTGCCCGCCGCTCTGCAGCTCGCGCAGCACGTCCCACAGGTTCACGCGGGTCTGCGGGTCGAGGCCGGCGGTCGGCTCGTCCAGGAAGAGCACCTCGGGGTGGTGCACCAGGGCGCGGCAGATCATCAGCCGCTTGGCCTGCCCGCCGGACATCTCGAACGGCTTGCCCTCGCGCCGGTCGGTGAGGTTGAACATCTCCATCAGCTCGCCGGCGCGGCGGCGCGCGTCGCGGGCCGACAGGCCGAAGTAGCGGCCCCGGAACTCCAGGTTCTCGAAGGCGTTCAGCTCGTTGTCCAGGGTGTTGCCCTGCGACACCATGCCGATGCGGCGCTTGACGTCCACCGGGTGCTTGGCGACGTCGAAGCCGCACACCGTCGCGCGCCCGGAGGTGGGCACGACCAGCGAGGTCAGCATGCCGATGGTGGTGGACTTGCCCGCGCCGTTCGGGCCGAGCAGGCCGTAGAACTCGCCGTGCGCGATGGACAGGTCGATGCCCTGGACGGCGGGGACCTCGCCGCCCGGGCCCTTGTAGGTCTTGTGCAGGTCGACGGTCCGGACGGCGGCCCGGATCTCGTCGATCGGCTCATCCATCCGCTTTATGGGGGGTCGGTCTAGCACTCCCGGTCTCCCTTCGAGTACTCCTCGAACCGGTTGATCAGGCGGATCAGGAAGCGGCGGACGGCCGGTTCGTCCTCGGGGTCCACCACGTCGTACAGCTGGTACAGGTCGGCGCCGATGTCGGGGCCGACGTCCCGGAGCAGCGCGATGCCCGCCTCGCTGGCGTGCAGCAGGACGGCCCGGCGGTCGCCCGGGTCGCTGCGGCGCTCGACGTAGCCGTCGCGCTCCAGGGTGTTGACGACCGAGGTGAGGGTGGCGGGGGTGACGCCGAGGCGGCGGGCGGCCTCGCCGGCGCGCAGGCCGTCCGGGGTGTTGTGGAGCATGCGCAGCAGGAAGAACCCGGCCGGGCTCATCCCGTGCTTCTCCACCACCTTCGCCATGACCGGGCCGCCGAGCCGCATCGCGGCGCCGAACAGGCGGCCGATCGGCCAGTTCTCGGGCGGCCCCAGCGAGCTGAGGTCCCCGAAACCCAACTTCTCGGAGTCCATGCGGACATTCTTAGCCAACATACTTTTAGCCGTCAAATCATTAGTGGGCTAACAAACCAGAGGATGTCTCACATCGTGAGCGGCCGTGCGGCCCGGTGTTGAATAATCATCCATACCCGTGCATACTTTTGCTGATTGCTTCGGGAGGGCGGGAGAGATGGGAATCCGAGCGGCGGTCGCCGGTGCCAGCGGGTACGCGGGCGGCGAGCTCCTTCGCGTGCTGGCGGGACATCCGGAATTCGAGATCGGCACGGTCACCGCGGGCTCCAACGCGGGACGTACCCTAGGCGAGCTCCAGCCGCACCTGCGTTCGCTGGCGGACCGCGTGCTCGCCCCGACCAGCCCGGCCACGCTCGCCGGCCACGACGCGGTCTTCCTCGCGCTGCCGCACGGCGAGTCCGGCCCGATCGCCGGACGGCTCGGCGACCGGACGCTCGTGGTCGACTGCGGCGCCGACTTCCGGCTGGGCAGCCCGCTGGAGTGGGAGTTCTTCTACAACTCCCCGCACGCGGGCACCTGGCCCTACGGCCTGCCCGAGCTGCCCGGCCACCGCGAGGCCCTCCGCCGGACGAACCGGATCGCCGTCCCCGGCTGCTACCCGACCTCGGTCGCGCTCGCGCTCTACCCGGCGTTCCAGGCGCACCTCGCCGAACCGGACGTCGTGGTGGTCGCCGCGTCCGGGACGTCCGGCGCGGGCAAGGGCGCCAAGCCGCACCTGCTCGGCAGCGAGGTGATGGGCTCGGTCAGCGCCTACGGCGTCGGCGGCGTGCACCGGCACACCCCCGAGATGGAGCAGAGCCTGTCGGCCGTCGCGGGCGAGCCGGTGTCGGTGTCGTTCACCCCGACCCTCGCCCCGATGAGCCGCGGCATCCTCGCCACCTGCACCGCCAGGGCCAGGCCCGGCGTCACCGCCGCGCAGGTGCGCGACGCCTACACCGCCGCCTACGACGGCGAGCCGTTCGCGGAGCTGCTGCCCGCGGGGCAGTGGCCCGCCACGGCGATGACCCTCGGCGCGAACACCGCGCTCGTCCAGGTCGCGCTCGACGAGCGCGCCGGGCGGATCGTCGCGGTCGCCGCGATCGACAACCTCGTCAAGGGCACCGCGGGCGGCGCCGTGCAGAGCGCCAACCTCGCCCTCGGCCTCCCCGAAACACTCGGCCTCACCACGATCGGAGTCGCCCCGTGAGCGTCACCGCCCCCCAGGGTTTCCGCGCCGCAGGCGTCAGCGCCGGCCTGAAGGACAGCGGCGGCCGCGACGTCGCCCTCGTCGTCAACGAGGGACCGTCCCGCGCCGCGGCCGGGGTCTTCACCCGCAACCGCGTGAAGGCCGCGCCGGTGCTGTGGTCCGAGCAGGTGCTCCAGGGCGGCCGGCTGCGCGCAGTGGTGCTGAACTCCGCCGGCGCCAACGCCTGCACCGGCCCGGACGGCTTCGCCGACACCCACGCCACCGCCGAGAAGGTCGCGGACCTGCTCTCCGACTCCGCCGGGGAGGTCGCGGTCTGCTCCACCGGCCTGATCGGCACCCGCCTGGACATGGACAAGCTGCTGCCCGGTGTCGAGGCGGCCGCCGCCGAGCTGTCCCGCGGCGACGGCGGGCTCGCCGCCGCCGACGCGATCCGCACCACCGACACCGTCGCCAAGATCGCCTTCCGGCAGGGCGACGGCTACATGATCGGCGGGATGGCCAAGGGCGCCGGCATGCTCGCGCCGTCCCTGGCGACCATGCTGTGCGTGGTCACCACCGACGCCGACCTGCCCGCCGAGGCCTTGGACCGTGCCCTGCGCGCCGCGACCGGCGCGACCCTGGACCGGCTCGACGCCGACGGCTGCATGTCCACCAACGACACCGTCCTGCTGATGGCGTCCGGCGCCGCCGGCACCACCCCGGACGAGGCCGCCTTCACCGACCTGCTGACCGACCTGTGCGCCGACCTCACCCGCCAGCTGCTGGTGGACGCCGAGGGCGCGTCCAAGGCCATCGCGATCGAGGTGGTCGGCGCGGCCAGCGAGGCCGACGCGGTCACCGTCGGGCGCACCGTCGCCCGCAACAACCTGCTCAAGTGCGCCATCCACGGCGAGGACCCCAACTGGGGCCGGGTGCTGTCGGCCGTCGGCACCACCGACGCCGCCTTCGAGCCGGACGAGCTGAACGTCGCGATCAACGGCGTCTGGGTCTGCCGCAACGGCTCGTTCGGCGACGACCGCGACAAGGTGGACCTGCGCCCCCGGGACGTCACCATCACCGTCGACCTGTCGGCGGGCCCGCACAGCGCGACCGTCTGGACGACCGACCTCACGGCCGACTACGTCCACGAGAACTCGGCGTACAGCTCGTGAGCGGGCTGGTCTCCGGGGAGCGGATGCGCCGCCGGCGCGAGGCCGTGCTGCCCAAGGCGAGCACGCTGATCGACGCGCTGCCGTGGCTGGAGCGCTTCCACGGCAAGACCGTCGTCATCAAGTACGGCGGCCACGCCATGACCGACCAGGCGCTGCGGCACCGGTTCGCCGAGGACATCGTGTTCCTGCGGTACGCCGGGCTGCGGCCGGTGATCGTGCACGGCGGCGGCCCGCAGATCAACGCCGCGCTCGAAGCGCACGGCATCGAGTCCAGCTTCACCGCCGGGCTGCGCGTCACCACCCCCGAGGCGATGGAGGTCGTCCGGATGGTGCTGGTCGGGCAGGTGCAGCGGGACGTCGTCGGGCTGATCAACCGGCACGGCGCGTTCGCGGTCGGGATGTCCGGCGAGGACGCCAACCTGTTCACCGCCGAGCGCAAGCACGCCGTCGTGGACGGCGCGGAGGTCGACATCGGCCAGGTCGGCGAGATCGTCGAGATGGACGTCGGCGCGGTCACCGCGCTGATCGCCGACGGCCGCGTCCCGGTGGTGTCCAGCGTCGCGCGCGGCGACGACGGCGAGGTCTACAACGTCAACGCCGACACCGCCGCCGCCGCGCTGGCCGTCGCGCTCGACGCCGCCAAGCTGGTCGTGCTCACCGACGTGGAGGGCCTGTACGCCGACTGGCCCGCGTCCGACGACGTGATCGACCGGCTGACCGCCGACGAGCTGGCCGCGCTGCTGCCGGACCTGTCGGCGGGCATGGCGCCCAAGATGGAGGCGTGCCTGGCGGCGGTGCGCGGCGGTGTCCCGCAGGCGCACGTCCTGGACGGGCGCGTCCCGCACGCGCTGCTGCTGGAGATCTTCACCGAGGAGGGCATCGGCACGATGGTCACGCCCGGCGTCCCGGGCGGGCCCGTCGTGCCGGAAGGACGGGCCGCAGAGGCCGAGGAGGAACCGGCGGTGCCGGAGGGAGAACCCGCGTGACCACCCCCCAGAACGACGCGAAGCAGAACGACCCGAAGCAGAACGACGACCTGAAGCGGCGGTACGGGGCCGCCTTCATGCCGAACTACGGCGTCCCGCCGCTCGCGCTCGCGCGCGGCGAGGGCTGCACCGTCTGGGACGTCGACGGCAACGCCTACCTCGACCTCATCGGCGGCATCGCCGTCTCCTCGCTCGGGCACGCCCACCCCGCGCTCGTCGCGGCCGTGACCGAGCAGGTCGGGCGGCTCGCCCACACCTCCAACCTGTTCCTGAACGAGCCGGAGATCCGGCTCGCCGAGCGGCTGCTCGGACTGGCCGGCGGCGACGGGCGCGTGTTCCTGGCCAACAGCGGCACCGAGGCCAACGAGGCCGCGCTGAAGCTCGCGATCAAGTACGGCAGGATCCACGGCAAGTCGTACTTCGTCGCCACCGAGGACGGCTTCCACGGCCGCAGCCTCGGCGCGCTGTCGCTCACCGGCAAGGCGGCGATCCGCGAGCCGTTCGGGCCGTTCGGGCAGGACGTCCGGTTCGTCCCCTACGGTGACGCGGACGCGCTGAAGGCCGCCGTCACCGAGGACTGCGCCGCGGTCTTCCTGGAGCCGACCCAGGGCGAGGCGGGGGTCGTCCCGCCGCCCCCCGGCTACCTCGCCGCCGCCCGCGAGATCTGCACCGCCAACGGAGCGCTCTACGTCGGCGACGAGATCCAGTCCGCGATCGGCCGGACCGGCGCCTGGTTCGCCTTCCAGCACGAGGACGCCCGCCCCGACATCCTCACCCTCGCCAAGGGCCTCGGCGGCGGCCTGCCGGTCGGCGCGGTCGTCGCGTTCGGCGCGCACGGCGAGATCTTCGCCAAGGGCGACCACGGCAGCACCTTCGGCGGCAACCCCGTCGCCGCGGCCGCCGCCCTCGCCGTCCTGGACACCCTGGAGGCCGACGGCCTGCTCGCCAACGCCGCGCTCGTCGGCCGGGTCTTCACCGACGGCATCGCCGCGATCGACCACCCGCTGCTGGCGGGCGTCCGCGGCCGCGGGCTGTGGCAGGCGATCGTGCTGACCGCCGACGCGTCCGCCGCCGTCCAGGACGCCGCGCTCGCCGCCGGGTTCCTGGTCAACGCGCTCCGCCCGAACGCCGTCCGGCTCGCCCCGCCGCTCACCCTCACCGCCGCGCAGGCGCGGACCTTCGTGGACGCCCTGCCCGCCATCCTCCAGGAGGCGTCGCAATGACCGTCCGGCACTTCCTGCGCGACGACGACCTGACGCCCGCCGAGCAGGCGCGGGTGCTCGACCTCGCCGACGCGATGAAGAAGGACCGCTTCGCGCACAAGCCGCTCGCCGGGCCGAAGAGCGTCGCGGTGCTGTTCGACAAGTCGTCCACCCGCACCCGGGTCTCCTTCGCCGTCGGCATCGCCGAGCTGGGCGGCAACGCCCTGGTCCTCGACACCGGCAGCAGCCAGATGGGACGCGGCGAGACCATCGCCGACAGCGCCCGCGTGCTCGAACGGCAGGTCGCCGCGATCGTCTGGCGCACCGGCGACCAGTCCCGCATCGAGGAGATGGCGGACGGGACGGCCGTGCCGGTCGTCAACGCGCTGACCGACCGGTTCCACCCCTGCCAGATCCTCGCCGACCTGCAGACCGTCCGGGAGCACAAGGGCGTCCTGGCCGGCCGCACCCTCGCCTACTTCGGCGACGGGACGAACAACATGGCGCACTCCTACCTGCTCGGCTGCGCCACCGCGGGCATGCACGTCCGGATCGCCGCGCCCGCGTCCCAGCCTCCCGCCCCGGACGTGGTCGCGCGCGCCGAGGAGATCGCCGCGACCACCGGCGGCTCCGTCCTGGTCACCGCCGACCCCGCCGAAGCCGCGGCCGAAGCCGACGTCCTTGCGACCGACACATGGGTCTCCATGGGGCAGGAAGGAAAGGACACCGGCCTCTACGAACCCTATTCTGTGGACGAGGCGCTGCTCGCGCACGCCGCCTCGGACGCGATCGTGCTGCACTGCCTGCCCGCCTACCGCGGCAAGGAGATCTCCGGCGCCGTCCTGGACGGCCCGCACAGCGTGGTCTGGGACGAGGCCGAGAACCGGCTGCACGCGCAGAAGGCCCTGCTCACCTGGCTACTGGAGAACACTGCGTGACGACCCCGATGACCAAGGCCGCCCGGCACGCCCGGGTGATCGAACTGCTGTCCCGGCACCCGGTGCACTCCCAGGGCGAGCTCGCCAAGCTCCTCGCGGACGCCGGTGTCGAGGTCACCCAGGCCACCCTGTCCCGGGACCTGGTCGAGATCGGCGCGGTGAAGCTGCGCGCCGAGGATGGCAGCCTGATCTACGCCGTGCCGGGGGAGGGCGGGGAGCGGATCCGCCGCGTCCCCACCGGCACCGCCGAGACCTTCGACGGCCGGCTCACCCGGCTCGCCGCCGAACTGCTGGTCTCGGCCGACGCGTCGGCCAACCTGGTCATCGTCCGCACCCCGCCCGGCGCGGCCCAGTACCTCGCCTCCGCCATCGACCACGCCGAATGGCCGTCGGTGCTCGGCACCGTCGCGGGCGACGACTCCATCCTGGTCATCTCCCGCGACCCGACCGGCGGCCACGACCTCGCCGAGGCGCTGCTCCGCCTGGCCACCGGGCGCGAGCGACGAAGCTAGCCGCGGCCAGCGCCGGCACGACCGGCCGCGCGCGGCGGCGGCGGCGGAAGCAGCGGGACCACCGACCGACAACGGTAGAAGTGAAGAGGACTTACCAGTGACGAAGGCACCGACGCGCCTGTGGGGCGGCCGGTTCGAAGGCGGCCCGTCGGACGCGCTCGCGCGGCTCTCGGTGAGCGTCCAGTTCGACTGGCGGCTCGCCCCCTACGACCTGATGGGCTCGCGCGCGCACGCCCGCGTGCTCAACCGCGCGGGCCTGCTCACGGGCGACGAGCTCGGCAAGATGATCGGCGCGCTGGACGACCTCGAAGAGGCCTGCAAGAACGGCGAGTTCCGGCCCGCCGTCGCCGACGAGGACGTGCACACCGCCCTCGAACGCGGCCTGCTCGAACGCCTCGGCGCGCTCGGCGGCAAGCTCCGCGCCGGCCGCTCCCGCAACGACCAGGTCGCCACCGACCTGCGCCTCTACCTGCGCGACCACGCCCGCCAGGTGGTGTCCCGGCTGGTCGAGCTGGAGACCGCGCTGATCGCCCAGGCCGACCACAACCTCGGCGTCGCCGCGCCCGGCATGACCCACCTCCAGCACGCCCAGCCCGTGCTGTTCTCCCACCAGCTGCTCGCCCACGTGCAGCCGCTGACCCGCGACATCGCCCGGATGCGCGACTGGGACAAGCGCGCGGCGGTCTCCCCGCTCGGCTCCGGCGCGCTCGCCGGGTCGTCCCTGCCGCTCGACCCGGAGGCCACGGCCGCCGAGCTGGGCTTCGACTCGGCCGCGCCCAACTCCATGGACGCGGTGTCCGACCGGGACTTCGTCGCCGAGTTCCTGTTCGTGGCCGCCCTGGTCGGCGTGCACCTGTCCCGGCTCGGCGAGGAGATCTGCCTCTGGGCCTCGCAGGAGTTCCGCTGGATCGAGATGGACGACACCTACGCCACCGGGTCGTCGATCATGCCGCAGAAGAAGAACCCCGACGTCGCCGAGCTGGCGCGCGGCAAGGCCGGCCGCCTCATCGGCCACCTCGTCGGCCTGCTCACCACACTCAAGGGCCTGCCGCTCACCTACAACCGCGACCTCCAGGAGGACAAGGAGGGCGTCTTCGACGCCGTCGAGACGCTGCTGCTGGTGCTGCCCGCGATGTCCGGGCTGATCGCCACCATGCGGATCAACACCGAGCGGCTGGAGGCGCTGGCCCCCGACGGCTTCGCCCTCGCCACCGACCTCGCCGAGCTGCTCGTCCGGCGCGGCGTCGCCTTCCGCGACGCGCACGAGATCGTCGGCCACCTGGTCGTGTGGTGCCAGGTCAACGACAAGGACTTCGGCGACCTCACCGACGACGAGCTGGCCAAGGTCTCCCCGCACCTGACCCCGGACGTCCGGGAGGTGCTGAACGTCCCGGGGGCGCTCGCGTCCCGCAAGGCGCACGGCGGCACCGCGCCCGAACGCGTCCGGGAGCAGCTGGCGTCCCTGCGCGCCCAGGTCGACGAGCACGCCGCCTGGGCCGCCGGCTCCGACTCCTGACCCGGGGGAGTCCATCCTCTCGGGCGGAGCGCCGCCGCCGGGCCTGCGTGCGGGCCCGGCGGCCGTCCGGGCGCCTGCGTGATCTTCGTCCGCGGGCGTCCGGGCGGCCGGTACGGTGGGGACGGCCCGAAACGGACGACCTGGTGGGGAAATGAACGGAGCACCACTGCCGCGGACCTTCTTCGACGCACCCGTCGAGACGGTCGCGCCCCTGCTGCTCGGCAGCGTCCTCGTCCACACCACCGCCGAGGGCTCCGTCGGCGTCCGGCTCACCGAGGTCGAGGCGTACGCCGGACCCCGCGACCCCGCCTCCCACGCCTACAACGGCCAGACCGCCCGCAACGCCGTGATGTTCGGGCCGCCCGGGCACGCCTACGTGTACTTCACCTACGGCATGCACTTCTGCGCCAACCTGGTCTGCGGGCCGGCCGGCACCGCGTCCGGGATCCTGCTGCGCGCGGGGGAGATCATCGAGGGCGCGGAGCTGGCCGCGTCCCGGCGGCCCAACTCCACCGTCCGCGACCTCGCCCGGGGACCCGCGCGCCTCTGCAACGCGCTGGCCATCGCCCGTCCGGAGAACGGCCTGGACGTCTGCGACCCCGGCGGAGCCCTGCGCATCCTTCCCGGCGACCCGGTGGCCCCCGCCCGCGTCCGGTCCGGACCCCGCGTGGGCGTGAACGGCGGCAAGGACACCCCGTGGCGGTTCTGGATCGACGGCGAACCGACCGTCTCGGTCTACCGGCCGCACGTCCCGCGGCGCCGCGCCACCGCCGGCTCCTGACCTCGCGGGGAACCGCCGCCGGACGCCGTCGATGATCGCGCCCGGCCGCCGTCCGGTGCCGTCAGGCAGGCCGCCGGGACAGCCGCCTGGGGCCCGTCCACCTGCCGGAACCCGCTCGGTCGGGGCCGAATATCGTTAGCCTGTGCACCGTCCATCGGGAATGCTGGTGGACGTAGGAAAGCAAGCCGGAGACGAGGGAGACCGTGACCGACATCCTGGACGATCTCGCATGGCGCGACCTGATCGCGCAGTCCACCGACCTGAGTGAACTGCGGGCGCTGCTCGCCGCGGGGCCGGTCACGCTCTATTGCGGGTTCGATCCGACGGCTCCGTCGCTGCACCTCGGCAACCTCATCCAGATCCTCACCCTGCGCCGCTTCCAGCGCGCCGGGCACCGGCCCATCGGCCTGGTCGGCGGCGCCACCGGCCTGATCGGCGACCCCAGCGGGAAGAGCACCGAGCGCGTCCTCAACACCGAGGAGACCGTCGCCGGATGGGTCGAGCGGATCCGCGGCCAGGTCTCGAAGTTCCTGGACTTCGGCGAGGGCCCGACCGGCGCCACCATGGTCAGCAACCTCGACTGGACCGGCCCCATGTCGGCCATCGAGTTCCTGCGCGACATCGGCAAGCACTTCCCGGTCAACCGGATGCTGGCCCGCGAGACCGTCAAGGCGCGGCTGGAGTCGTCCGGGATGAGCTACACCGAGTTCAGCTACGTCCTGCTCCAGTCCATGGACTTCCTGGAGCTGTACCGCAGGCACGGCTGCCTGCTGCAGACCGGCGGCAGCGACCAGTGGGGCAACCTCACCGCCGGCGTCGACCTGATCCGGCGCGTCGAGGGCGGCACCGCGCACGCGCTGACCACCCCGCTGCTCACCAAGGCGGACGGATCCAAGTTCGGCAAGACCGCCGGCGGCGAGACCTACTGGCTCGACCCCGAGCTGACCTCGCCGTACGCGTTCTACCAGTTCTGGATCAACGCCGACGACCGGGACATCGAGAACTACCTCAAGGTGTTCTCGTTCCGGTCCCGCGAGGAGATCGAGGCGCTGCTCAAGGAGGGCGCGGAACGCCCCGCCGCCCGCATCCCGCAGCGCGCGCTGGCCGAGGAGATGACCACCCTGGTGCACGGCGCGGACGAGATGGCCGCCGCGGTCGCCGCGTCCCGGGCCCTCTTCGGCCAGGGCGAGCTCGGCGAGCTGGACGAGCGGACGCTCGCCGCAGCGCTCTCCGAGGTCCCGCGCACCGAGGTCGCCCCGGGCGACCTGCCTCCGGTTGCGGACCTGCTCGCCGCGTCCGGCCTGTGCAAGAGCAAGTCGGAGGCGCGCCGCGCGATCGCCCAGGGCGGCGCGTACGTGAACAACGCCAAGGTCGAGTCGGAGGACGCCGTCCCGTCCGCCGGCGACCTGCTGCACGGCCGCTTCCTGGTCCTGCGGCGCGGCAAGCGCAACATCGGCGGGGTCGAGGTCGTCCGCTCCTGACCCGTCCCCACCGCGCCTGACCTCGGACGACGAAGGCCCCCTCCGGATCGGCGGAGGGGGCCTTCGGCATGGATGCGGAAAAAGATCGGTAGATCCACGTCACATTGAGGTCACGGGGAGCGCCCGAGAACCGCCTTCTGGGCCGTCGAAAGAGGCTCTGAGCTGCGATTTTAAGGTCGCGGCGGCTGATTTGACGGTCCCCGCGACCGGACCTAGTGTTTTACCTGCCCCAAGGGGAGCGGGACGCCGGAGACGGTGGCCGACCCGAGGGGAAACCCACAGAGCGACGCCGAAGGCCTCCGGCCTTCGATGACGCATCTGCGGGCACCCGAACCGGACGAAGTTGAACAAACCGGACGGATCGGGTAAGCTAGCAGGGTTGCCCCGGAGCGAGGCCCGCGAGAGCGGGTGGAGCGCGGTGGGTGTCCGTTTCTTGAGAACTCAACAGCGTGTTAAAAGCCAGTGCCTTTATCGATCAGGCCATGTGCCTGATCGCCCCGTGGCCCTAGTTTCGGCTGGGGTCGGGGATTTCTTTGAGGCAAGCGATCTTTCGGGATTGCTTTGCTGGGATCTTCGGATCCTTCATGAGGTTTGGCTGCCTGGGGTTCGCCCCCTGGGTGGTCGTTGGACCTTGATGGAGAGTTTGATCCTGGCTCAGGACGAACGCTGGCGGCGTGCTTAACACATGCAAGTCGAGCGGAAAGGCCCCTTCGGGGGGTACTCGAGCGGCGAACGGGTGAGTAACACGTGAGCAACCTGCCCCTGACTCTGGGATAAGCCTGGGAAACTGGGTCTAATACCGGATGCGACGCACTCTCGCATGGGATGTGTGTGGAAAGTTTTTCGGTTGGGGATGGGCTCGCGGCCTATCAGCTTGTTGGTGGGGTGATGGCCTACCAAGGCGACGACGGGTAACCGGCCTGAGAGGGCGACCGGTCACACTGGGACTGAGACACGGCCCAGACTCCTACGGGAGGCAGCAGTGGGGAATATTGCGCAATGGGCGGAAGCCTGACGCAGCGACGCCGCGTGGGGGATGACGGCCTTCGGGTTGTAAACCCCTTTCAGCACCGACGAAGCTAACGTGACGGTAGGTGCAGAAGAAGCGCCGGCTAACTACGTGCCAGCAGCCGCGGTAATACGTAGGGCGCAAGCGTTGTCCGGAATTATTGGGCGTAAAGAGCTCGTAGGCGGCTTGTCGCGTCGGGTGTGAAAGCCCACGGCTTAACCGTGGGTCTGCATTCGATACGGGCAGGCTAGAGGCAGGTAGGGGAGCATGGAATTCCCGGTGTAGCGGTGAAATGCGCAGATATCGGGAGGAACACCGGTGGCGAAGGCGGTGCTCTGGGCCTGTACTGACGCTGAGGAGCGAAAGCGTGGGGAGCGAACAGGATTAGATACCCTGGTAGTCCACGCCGTAAACGTTGGGCGCTAGGTGTGGGGTTCTTCCACGGATTCCGCGCCGTAGCTAACGCATTAAGCGCCCCGCCTGGGGAGTACGGCCGCAAGGCTAAAACTCAAAGGAATTGACGGGGGCCCGCACAAGCGGCGGAGCATGTTGCTTAATTCGACGCAACGCGAAGAACCTTACCAAGGCTTGACATCGCCCATGCCCCGGTAGAGATATCGGTTCCTTTAGTGGGTGGGTGACAGGTGGTGCATGGCTGTCGTCAGCTCGTGTCGTGAGATGTTGGGTTAAGTCCCGCAACGAGCGCAACCCTCGTTCCATGTTGCCAGCACGCTCCTTCGGGGGTGGTGGGGACTCATGGGAGACCGCCGGGGTCAACTCGGAGGAAGGTGGGGATGACGTCAAGTCATCATGCCCCTTATGTCTTGGGCTGCAAACATGCTACAATGGCCGGTACAGAGGGCAGCGATACCGTGAGGTGGAGCGAATCCCGTAAAGCCGGTCTCAGTTCGGATTGGGGTCTGCAACTCGACCCCATGAAGTCGGAGTCGCTAGTAATCGCAGATCAGCAACGCTGCGGTGAATACGTTCCCGGGCCTTGTACACACCGCCCGTCACGTCACGAAAGTCGGCAACACCCGAAGCCCGTGGCCCAACCCGCAAGGGGGGGAGCGGTCGAAGGTGGGGCCGGCGATTGGGACGAAGTCGTAACAAGGTAGCCGTACCGGAAGGTGCGGCTGGATCACCTCCTTTCTAAGGAGCACCAACTGGCCAGGACGCTCAGGGCAACCTGGGGTCATGGTCGGTGGCCATCATCAGCGGCGCACGTCCGCTGGATGGCTGCTCATAGATGTGGAGCACTGGCTACTCAGTCCGCAGGTCATGCGGTCTCGCTAGTACCGCCCCGCAAGGGGAGGGGAACGGGAGTCCCGGGTGGTCGGCAGGCTGGACACGCTGTTGGGTCCTGAAGGAACGGACACGTTGAGTGTCCGGGACTTCTGGACTGCGGGACTGGATGACGGCCGAACGGGATCCGTTCGGCCGCGCTGGTAGGCCCGGTTGTTTTTTGAGAACTACACAGTGGACGCGAGCATCTCTGAACGAGACTCCTTTGTGAGTTTTGTTCTCTGTTGCGATTTGTTTGATCGTTTTGTGTGTTCAAGTTTTTAAGGGCATACGGTGGATGCCTTGGCATCAGGAGCCGATGAAGGACGTGGGAGCCTGCGATATGCCTCGGGGAGTCGGCAACCAGACTTTGATCCGGGGATTTCCGAATGGGGGAACCTGGCACTCGTCATGGGGTGTCGCCGCCGGTTGAATGTATAGGCCGGTTGGTGGGAACGCGGGGAAGTGAAACATCTCAGTACCCGCAGGAAGAGAAAACAATAGTGATTCCGTGAGTAGTGGTGAGCGAAAGCGGAGGAGCCTAAACCGTGCGCGTGTGATACCTGGCAGGGGTTGCGTGTGCGGGGTTGTGGGACCACCCTGTTGAGACTGCCATCTCGACGAGGAGTTACAAACTGCTGGGATAGTTGAACGGCTTGGGATGGCCGACCGTAGACGGTGAGAGTCCGGTAGACGAAATTCCAGTGGCTTCTGGGTGTGTTCCCGAGTAGCACGAGGCCCGTGAAATCTCGTGTGAATCTGCCACGACCACGTGGTAAGGCTGAATACTTCCTGATGACCGATAGCGGACCAGTACCGTGAGGGAAAGGTGAAAAGTGCCCCGGTGAGGGGTCGTGAAATAGTACCTGAAACCGTGTGCCTACAAGCCGTCAGAGCGTCCTCACAGGGTTTCGGCTCTGTGTTCGTGATGGCGTGCCTTTTGAAGAATGAGCCTGCGAGTTATGGTGTGTGGCGAGGTTAACCAGTGGTGGGTAGCCGTAGCGAAAGCGAGTCTGAAGAGGGCGAAATAGTCGCATGCTGTAGACCCGAAGCGGGGTGATCTAGCCATGGGCAGGGTGAAGCGCCGGTAAGACGGTGTGGAGGCCCGAACCCACCAGGGTTGAAAACCTGGGGGATGACCTGTGGTTAGGGGTGAAAGGCCAATCAAACTCCGTGATAGCTGGTTCTCCCCGAAATGCATTTAGGTGCAGCGTTGCGTGTTTCTTGCCGGAGGTAGAGCTACTGGATGGCCGATGGGCCCGACAAGGTTACTGACGTCAGCCAAACTCCGAATGCCGGTAAGTGAGAGCGTGGCAGTGAGACTGCGGGGGATAAGCTTCGTAGTCGAGAGGGAAACAGCCCAGATCATCGGCTAAGGCCCCTAAGCGTGTGCTAAGTGGTAAAGGATGTGGAGTTGCCGTGACAACCAGGAGGTTGGCTTAGAAGCAGCCATCCTTGAAAGAGTGCGTAATAGCTCACTGGTCAAGTGATTCCGCGCCGACAATGTAGCGGGGCTCAAGCACACCGCCGAAGCCGTGGCATTCAAGCGTCTGCTTGGATGGGTAGGGGAGCGTCCTGCATCCTAAGAAGCCGTCGAGTGATCGTGCGGTGGAGGGTGTGGGAGTGAGAATGCAGGCATGAGTAGCGAATCACACGTGAGAAACGTGTGCGCCGGATGACCAAGGGTTCCTGGGGCAGGCTAATCCGCCCAGGGTAAGTCGGGACCTAAGGCGAGGCCGACAGGCGTAGTCGATGGACAACGGGTTGATATTCCCGTACCCGCTGGTACGCGCCAACGCCGAGCCCGTTGATGCTAACCACCCGAACCACCTTACGAGCCTTCGGGCTTGTTCGTGTGGGGAGCGTGGGGCCCGATGCGGTAGTAGGTGAGCGATGGGGTGACGCAGGAGGGTAGCTCAGCCCGGGCGATGGTTGTCCCGGGGTAAGCCTGTAGCCCGGACCGTAGGCAAATCCGCGGTCTGTGAAGGGTGAGAGGTGATGCCGAGCCGTTTTTGGTGAAGTGAGTGATCCCATGCTGCCGAGAAAAGCCTCTAGTGAGTGTGCCGGCGGCCCGTACCCTAAACCGACTCAGGTGGTCAGGTAGAGAATACCAAGGCGATCGGGTGAACTGTGGTTAAGGAACTCGGCAAATTGCCCCCGTAACTTTGGGAGAAGGGGGACCATGCCCGGTGACCGGTCTTGCACCGTGAGCTGGGGGTGGTCGCAGAGGCCAGGGGGAAGCGACTGTTTACTAAAAACACAGGTCCGTGCGAAGTCGTAAGACGCTGTATACGGACTGACGCCTGCCCGGTGCCGGAACGTTAAGAGGACCGGTTAGAACCCGTGAGGGTTCGAGGCTGAGAATCTAAGCGCCGGTAAACGGCGGTGGTAACTATAACCATCCTAAGGTAGCGAAATTCCTTGTCGGGTAAGTTCCGACCTGCACGAATGGCGTAACGACTTCCCCGCTGTCTCAACCACAGGCCCGGCGAAATTGCAGTACGAGTAAAGATGCTCGTTTCGCGCAGCAGGACGGAAAGACCCCGGGACCTTCACTATAGCTTGGCATTGGCGTTTGATGTGTCTTGTGTAGGATAGGTGGGAGACTGTGAAGCGGGCACGCCAGTGTTCGTGGAGTCGTTGGTGAAATACCACTCTGGTCGCCTTAGACGTCTAACCCGCACCCGTGGATCCGGGTGGGGGACAGTGCCTGGTGGGTAGTTTAACTGGGGCGGTTGCCTCCCAAAGAGTAACGGAGGCGCCCAAAGGTTCCCTCAGCCTGGTTGGTCATCAGGTGGTGAGTGCAAGGGCACAAGGGAGCTTGACTGTGAGACCGACAGGTCGAGCAGGTGCGAAAGCAGGGCCTAGTGATCCGGCACCGGCGTGTGGAAGCGGTGTCGCTCAACGGCTAAAAGGTACCCCGGGGATAACAGGCTGATCTTCCCCAAGAGTCCATATCGACGGGATGGTTTGGCACCTCGATGTCGGCTCGTCGCATCCTGGGGCTGGAGTAGGTCCCAAGGGTTGGGCTGTTCGCCCATTAAAGCGGCACGCGAGCTGGGTTTAGAACGTCGCGAGACAGTTCGGTCCCTATCCGCTGTGCGCGTAGGAGAATTGATGAGGGTCTGTCCCTAGTACGAGAGGACCGGGACGGACGAACCTCTGGTGTGCCAGTTGTCCCGCCAGGGGCATGGCTGGTTGGCTACGTTCGGTCGGGATAACCGCTGAAAGCATCTAAGCGGGAAGCCTTCCTCGAGATGAGTTCTCCCACACCTTCGGGTGTGTAAGGCCCCCAAGAGACGATTGGGTTGATAGGCCGGGGATGGAAGCGCGGTAACGTGTGGAGTCGACCGGTACTAATAGGCCGAGTGGCTTGAACACACATAGCGTTCAAACCAATCGCATCCTGCTTAACGATGTTCGCGTCCCTGTGTGGTTCCCAGAAAGCAACCTGGGTACCGCTACAACAGAATGTGCTGAGCCTGACGGCTCGGACGAGACTTGCCGCACCCTGTCGGGGTGTGTGCGTTGATCGTTCGGTGGTTATGGCGAGGGGGAAACACCCGGTCCCATCCCGAACCCGGTAGTTAAGCCCCTCAGCGCCGATGGTACTGCATGGGAGACTGTGTGGGAGAGTAGGACGCCGCCGGACATTTCTTAGAAAGGCCCCGCCATTTTCATGGCGGGGCCTTTCGCATTTTCAGGGGCTTCTCAGGGGGAGTTCGGGGCGCAGGCGGGCGGGGCGAAGGGCAGGGTGACCGTTCCGTCGATGACCTCGCCGGTGTCCTTGCGGACGGCGTGGGCGTTCATCGTCTGCGTGGTGTTGTGCAGCGCCGAGGTCATGTGGACCTCGCGGATCCCGGTGGCCGTGGACACGTCGTCCGAGTTGGAGAAGAACACCGTGCCGTTGTGGGTGAAGGTGACGCTCCAGTGCTGCCCGGCGCCCTGGGTGAAGATCTCGAACTCCTCGCCGACGACGAGCTGGCCCTGGACGGGGCCGTCATCGTCGTACATGGACTTCAGGGACCAGCCGGTGCCGAGGGACCCGGAGCCCGTTTTGGATACGCCGGGACCGCAGCGGCGGCCTTGGGCTAGGGCGGCCGTGCCGTCCATCGCTGTAGCGGCCACGCCGGTGAGCGCCATGACGCCGGCGGTCAGAAGAGCCGTGGGAATGCGCATCCGCATGAAGGATCCTCCCTGTGTAGGGGATGCACTGTCGGTAGTAGATAGGGCCACGGTTACGGGCGCGCACCTCGGAGGGCTTCGAGGGACCGTGCAGTGGCCCCCATCGCTGCCCGTCGTGGGCCCGTTCTGCGAACTGCCGCCGGGCTCCGCGATCTTGTGGCTACGCTGCCCCGATGGGTTCCGACGCCTGCGATCACGTCCTCTATGCCGACGACCGGGACGAGGAGGCGGAGCTGCATCTCACACTGGAGTGCGGCAGGCCCGGCGTCGCGACGCGGCACGACGTGGACGCAGATCATTGCGCGGCGGCGCTCGACGGCTGGTTGGCGGCGAATCGGGGGAAGGCCCTTTCGGAGCTTCTCGTGACCACGAGCAGGGTCCATCATGGCTCGCTTCGTCCGGTTGCGAGCGTCCTGGCCGCGCATCGGCCGGAAGTGCGGAGGCTCGGGCTGGGTGCGCTTGCCTTTCCGGACTTTGGGCGGGGCGATCACATCCCGGGGGATCTGACGCGCGACGGGTCGTCCTGGACGCTGTCGGTGCCGCTCGAAGCGGTGTTCGCTGCCGTGCCGACCGTCGAGCAGCTCGTCGTTCAGTGCAATGACATCAGCGTCAACCAGGGCGCCTTGCCTCAGATGGCGCGGTTGCAAAGGCTAGTGCTGCGGGATAGCGCGTGCGATCCCGAGGTGGTGGACGCGCTGGCGGCGTCCGCCTTCCCGCGGCTGGAGTCGCTCGAACTCTGGCTCGGACGCTTCGAGTTCGGCTGGGGGCGTTCGGCGCGGGACCTGGTTCCGCTGCTGAACAACCCGGGGTTCGGGGCCCTCCGGCGGCTGACCCTGGTGAGCGACCTGGATGACGCACTGGTCGACGTGCTCGCCGACAGCAGGCTTATCGGACGGTTGGAATCCCTGAGCCTGCCCTTCGGCGTGTTCGGCTCGTCCGCCGCAGCGCGTCTCCGCGACCGCTGGTCCGTCTTCGGCCACCTGCGGATGCTGGACGTGAGGGGGAACGCCATCCCCGAGGACGCGGCTCGCGCGCTTCTTGAGACGGAGCCGGACGTCGTCGCCTTGGGAACCCAGCGGATGTGCCTTGACGGTGCGCGTTTCGCGCCGCCGCTGGTCTCCTTCTTCGACGCCTGGCGGCGCTGACGCGGGCGTCAAGATCACAACTCGCCAGCGGCGGTGGGCCCGCGTCGCGCACTCTTGCTCTTCCTCGCCCGGGCCGTTCCGCTGATATTTGCAGGGCGGCCGCAGGAGCCGGCACCGGGCCGGTCCGGCCGCCGTGAGGAGGACGGCAGCGTGAGCCACGGAACCGGCCCCGGTCCGATCGCGGCGGACGGCTCGGCCGTCGAGTACTACCTGGTGGCGCCGCCGGACGAGACGAGCGCGGCGCTCGTGCACGAGGCGCTGCCGGACGGCGCGTCCGTCCTCGAACTGGGCGCGGGGACCGGCCGCGTCACGGTCCCGCTGAGCGCGCGCGGGCACGAGGTCACCGCGGTGGACGCCTCGGCGGAGATGCTCGCGCACATCCCGTCCGGTATCCGGACGGTGCGCAGCAGCATCGAGGAACTGGCCCTGGACGAGCGGTTCGACGCCGTCCTGCTGATGTCCTACCTGGTCAACTACGGCGATCGGGACATGCTGCTGCCCGCCTGCCGGCGGCACGCGCGTCCCGAGGGGCAGGTGCTGATCCAGCGGGAGCCGGCCGGCATGTTCGACGGCGGCCCGCGGGCGTGGACGCGCGGCGGACTCGGCTACCGGCTGCGCGATGTGGAGCGGGTCGCGCCGGACGCGGTCACCGCGACGATGGAGTACAGCGACGGCGACCGCACCTGGACCCATACCTTCACCTCGCGGCGGCTGGACGATGACGACATCCCGGGCGTCCTGGCGGCGGCGGGGCTCCGCTTCGACCGGTTCCTCACCGAGGACCGCACCTGGCTGGCGGCGCGCCCCGACCTGGCGAACTAGCGTTCCGGGTACCTCCACCGCACGACACGAAGGACGGCACATGGTGATCGCACGCAGGTCGTTGCTGACCGGATCGGCGGTGGCCGCGACGGCCGCGGCCCTCGGCGCCGGACCGCGCGCCGAGGCGGGCGTGCCGTCCGGGAGCCCGATGCTCCAGACCGGCCCGGGCCGCCTGGACGTCCCCGGCGTGACGGGCCTGCACCTCCAGTTCGGGAGCGACCCGTCCAGCGAGATGGTGGTGTCGTGGATCGGACCGCGCTCGGTGCGGCGGCCGCGCGTCCGCTACGGCTCGCCCGAGGGCGGCCTCGGCCGGGTGGTGGACGCCGAGACCCGCACGTACCGGGACGGCCTGTCCGGGCAGGAGGTGTACGTCCAGCATGCCCGCCTGACGGGGCTGCGGCCGGGCACCACCTACATGTACGCGGCCGAGCACGACGGGACGGCGCCGGAGACGGGCGCGTTCACCACCGCGCCGCGCGGCCGGTCGGCGTTCACCTTCACCAGCTTCGGCGACCAGGGCGCGCCGAACCTGCGCCGGTCGGTCACCTGGCCGTCGGGCGGCACGCCGTCCCCCACCGGACGCTGGCCGCTGTACACCAGCAGCCAGGCGGGCACGCAGGCGTCCGCCGACATCGTGGCCGCGATCGAGCGCGTCTCGCCGCTGTTCAACCTGGTCAACGGCGACCTGTGCTACGCCAACGGCGCGGGCATCCTGGGCCTGGACCGGGCGGCGACCTGGGCCGACTGGTTCATCGGCAACAGCCGCTCGGCACGGGTGCGCCCGTGGATGCCGTGCGTGGGCAACAGCGAGAACGAGAAGGGGAACGGTCCGATCGGGCTGACGGGCTACCAGGCCTACTACTCCCTGCCGCGTTCGGCGGCGGACGACTCGGCCGAGACGCGCGGGCTCTGGTACGGGTTCACGGTCGGGTCCGTCCACTTCATCAGCCTTGCCAACGATGACGTCGCCATCCAGGACAGCGCCGAGACCACGTCCGCGGGTACTCGGGCGGTGCGCAGCTCCGCTGGCTGGAGCAGGAGTTGCGGGCCGCGCGGGCCAGCGCGCACATCGACTGGATCGTGGTGTTCATGCACCACCCGATGGTCTCCAGCAGCAAGTCGGGCAGCGGGAGCGACCTCGGCATCCGGGAGGCGTGGGGGCCGCTGTTCGACCGGTACGGCGTCGATCTGGTGCTGTGCGGGCACGAGCACTACTACGAGCGGTCCCTGCCGGTGCGCGGCGTCCTGCCGAACGACACCCGGACGCCCGTCCCGGTGTCGACGGGCACCGACATCGCCGACACGGGCAAGGGAACCGTCCACATGATCATCGGGAATGGCGGCAACTACGCGACCACGCAGGACTCGCTGTTCGACGAGCCCAAGGGCCGGGTGGTGGTCGCGCTGACCGACGAGACGGAGGGCCGGCACCGCAAGCCGGTCATGGTCACCGAGGACGCCCCGTGGCGGGCCGTCCAGGACCGGACGCACACGCACGGCTTCGCCGCCTTCCGCGTGGACCCCGGCGACGCGCGCACCGGCCGGACCCGGATGCACGTCACCTACTACACTTTCGACGGCCCGTACGGCGATCTCACGCCGGTCGACCAGTTCGTCCTGGATCGTCCGCGCGGCGACGCCCGCCACCACTAGGCCCCCGCGTTTAGGCTGGGCCGCCTTGGTCGCCTGCCAGCAACGCCTTGAGGGCGGGGTGGACGCGGCCGGGGTCGACCGTGGTGATCTCGTAGCGGGCGACGCCGGCGCGGACGAACGGGTCGTCCTCGGTGAGGCGGCGGGCGGCGGCGGTGTCCAGGTCCCCGGCGGCCAGGATCACGCCGCCGTCCTCGGTCGGGACGGTCTGCCCGGACAGCAGGAACGTGCCGGCCGCGTGGTGCCGTTCGAGGAAGGCGACGTGGCCGGGGACGTGCGGGGCGGCCTCCGCCTCGGAGCCGGTGTAGGTCAGCCGGAGGATGTGCAGCATGTGATCATTATCGGCCGAGCGCGGCGTCCAGGGTGGCGGCCCACTGGCGGAGCAGCCGGGCGCGGCGGGCCGAGTCGTCGGTGAGCAGGTCGGCGAGGCCGAGGCCGCGGACCAGGTCCAGCGTGGCCTGCACGGTCTCGCGGACACCCGGGACCGACTCGTCCGCGCCGAGCGCCTCGACGGTCAGCCGGTGCGCCTCGCGGCCGAACCGGGCCTCCAGCGGGACGACCTGGGCGCGCAGCTGCTCGTCGGAACTGGCCGCGACCCACAGCTGCAGCGCGGCCTTGAACAGCGGGCTGGAGTACATGTCGCCGAGCAGGGTGACCACTTCGAGCGTGTCCGGGCGGCGTCCGGCCAGGTCGTCGAGGTGGTCGCGCATCTGGTCCATGCGGACCTCGGTGCCGTACTCGACGGCGGCGGTGACCAGCTCCTCGCGGGTGCGGAAGTGGTGCTGGGCCGCGCCGCGCGACACGCCGGCGCGCTCGGCCACGACGGTCACGGTCGTCCCAGCCCAGCCCGCCGACGCCAGGCACTCGACGGCGGCCTCCAGCAGCCGGCGGCGCGTGGCGCGGCTGCGGTCCTGCCGGGGTTCGCGGGGGACGGCCGGGGCGGTCATGGTCTCCTTCGGGCGGCGGATGTGCTGCTTTGGGCGGAGGATCTGCTGCTCACGCCAGTCAAGCAGAACGGCCGCCAAGAAAACAATCAAGCGCGATTGATTTTTTCCTGCCGGGCTGGCAGGGTGCGGAGCATGAGTCGACCGCTGTGCGTCGGGAACGCCTCGGGCTTCTACGGCGACCGGTTCAGCGCCGTCCGGGAGATGCTGGAGGACGGCCCGCTGGACGTCCTCACCGGGGACTACCTGGCCGAGCTGACCATGCTGATCCTCGGCCGGTCGCGGCTGAAGGACCCCGGCGGCGGGTACGCCTCGACGTTCCTGCGGCAGCTGGAGGACGCGCTCGGGCTCGCCGTCGAGCGCGGCGTGAAGATCGTGGCGAACGCGGGCGGGCTGAACCCGCGAGGCCTGGCGGAGCGGCTCGGCGAGCTGGCGGACCGGCTCGGGCTGGACGTGCGGGTCGGATTCGTCCACGGGGACGATCTGCTGCCGCGCGCGCAGGAGCTCGGCCTCGGGGACGAGCGGTACGGCGCTCCGCTGACCGCCAACGCCTACCTTGGTGCGTGGGGGATCGCTGAATGCCTGAAGGCGGGCGCGGACGTCGTGGTGACCGGGCGCGTCACGGACGCGTCGCTGGTGGTCGGGCCGTCTGCCGCGCACTTCGGCTGGGCGCGGGACGACTGGGACGCGCTCGCCGGCGCGACCGCCGCCGGGCATGTCCTGGAGTGCGGCGCGCAGGCGACCGGCGGAAACTACGCCTTCTTCGAAGAAATCTACAACGTAAAGGCGGCGGGTTTTGTGCGTCCGGCGGGGTTCCCGCTGGCCGAGATCCACGCCGACGGGTCGTCCGTCATTACCAAGCACGCCGGGACGGGCGGCGCGGTCACCGTCGAGACGGTCACCGCGCAGCTCCTGTACGAGATCGGCGCGCCCGCCTACGCCGGACCCGACGTGACGACGCATTTCGACACAGTCGAGCTGGCGCCGGACGGCCCCGACAGGGTGCGGATCAGCGGCGTGCGCGGCTCGCCGCCGCCGCCGGCCACCAAGGTCTGCCTCAACCATCTCGGCGGGCACCGCAACGAGATGACGTTCGTCCTCACCGGGCTGGGCATCGAGGCCAAGGCCGACCTCGTCCGCGCGCAGATGGACGCGGCGCTGGGCAAGGACCGTCCGGCCCGGGTCGAGTGGACGACGATCGGCGCGGCGAAGCCGGACGCCGGAACGCAGGGTGAGGCGACGTCGCTGCTCCGCTGCGCCGTCCTGGACCCGGACCCGGAGAAGGTCGGCCGCGCCTTCAGCAACGCCGCCGTCGAGCTGGCGCTGGCGGGATACCCCGGCTTCACGATGACGTCCCCGCCGGGCAAGGGCAGCCCGTACGGCGTGTACCGCCCGGCCTTCGTGCCCAACGAGGAGGTCCGCCACCTGGCCGTCCTCCCCAACGGCACCGAAGTCCCCATCCCCCCGGCGCCCGTCACTGCGCCGAGCCCGAGTGCTCCTTCGGGCGTGAGTGCCTCCTCGGGCGCGAGGGCCAAGGAAAATCCCGTGCAGCAACCCCCGCCCGCCCAGG
The DNA here is from genome assembly GCF_024172125.1 of Actinomadura rupiterrae. GTDB lineage: Bacteria > Actinomycetota > Actinomycetes > Streptosporangiales > Streptosporangiaceae > Spirillospora > Spirillospora rupiterrae. The sequence goes on along the minus strand of NZ_JAMZEA010000009.1, from coordinate 42,348 downwards.
GGGGCGACCCCATTACTAGTGTCCAACCCGCAGGTCAGCCGCGGGAAGGGCTTGCCGCGCCTGTGGATAACCCGCCCGCGCCCACCTCCGCGCCCGCCCCCGCAGCCCGCGAAAGGGCCACGCGAACCGTCCCGCTCGGAACCATCGCCGGGGCTCGCAGTGGGGACAAGGGTGGGGACGCCAACATTGGGGTTTGGGCCCGCACCCCCGCCCAGTATGAGTGGCTCGAAAGCCACCTCACCGAAGCACGTCTGCAAGAGCTGCTGCCGGAGACCAGGGACCTGCGGGTCGTCCGGTATGCGCTGCCGAACCTCCGCGCGGTGAACTTCGTGATCGAAGGGCTGCTGCAGGAGGGCGTGTCCGCCTCGACCCGGTTCGACCCGCAGGGCAAGGCCCTCGGGGAGTGGCTGCGGTCCCGTTCCGTCATCGTCCCGGAGGCCGTCCTTTGACCCTCAGAAGCACGCTGGACGCCGCCGGCCCCGAGTACCGGGAGCGCCGGGCGGCGATGCTCGGCAAGATCGCCGAGCTGGACGCCGAGCACGCCAAGGCCCTGGCGGGCGGCGGCGAGAAGTACGTGCAGCGCCACCACAAGCGCGGCAAGCTGCTGGCGCGGGAGCGGATCGAGCTGCTGCTCGACCCGGACTCGCCGTTCCTGGAGCTGAGCCCGCTGGCCGGGTGGGGGAGCGACTTCGCGGTCGGCGCGTCGGTGGTGACGGGCATCGGCGTCGTGGAGGGCGTCGAGTGCATGATCGTCGCGAACGACCCGACGGTGCGCGGCGGGTCGAGCAACCCGTGGACGGTGAAGAAGAGCTTCCGGGCGTCCGACATCGCGCTGGAGAACCGGCTGCCGGTGATCAACCTGGTCGAGTCCGGCGGCGCGGACCTGCCGACGCAGAAGGAGATCTTCATCCCGGGCGGGCGGATGTTCCGCGACCTGACCCGGCTGTCGGCGGCGGGCATCCCGACGATCGCGCTGGTGTTCGGCAACTCCACCGCGGGCGGCGCGTACATCCCGGGCATGTGCGACCACACCGTGATGGTGAAGGAGCGCGCGAAGGTGTTCCTGGGCGGGCCGCCGCTGGTGAAGATGGCGACCGGTGAGGAGTCCGACGACGAGTCGCTCGGCGGCGCGGAGATGCACGCGCGCACGTCCGGGCTGGCGGACTACATGGCGGTGGACGAGCACGACGCGCTGCGCCTGGGGCGGCAGATCGTCAAGCGGCTCAACCACCGCAAGCTCGGCCCGGCGCCGGGTCCGGTCAAGGAGCCGCTGTACGACGCGGAGGAGCTGGCCGGGATCGTGCCGGAGGACCTGAAGGTCCCGTTCGACCCGCGCGAGGTGATCGCCCGGATCGTGGACGGCTCGGAGTTCGACGAGTTCAAGCCGCTGTACGGGACGAGCCTGGTGACCGGGTGGGCGCGGCTGCACGGGTATCCGGTCGGGATCCTCGCCAACGCGCAGGGCGTGCTGTTCGGCGCGGAGGCGCAGAAGGCGGCGCAGTTCATCCAGCTGGCGAACCAGGCGGACACGCCGCTGCTGTTCCTGCACAACACGACCGGCTACATGGTCGGCGCGGAGTACGAGCAGTCGGGGATCATCAAGCACGGCGCGCTGATGATCAACGCGGTGGCGAACTCGAAGGTGCCGCACCTGACGGTGGTGATGGGCGCGTCCTACGGCGCCGGGAACTACGGCATGTGCGGGCGGGCCTACGACCCGCGGTTCCTGTTCGCCTGGCCGAGCGCGAAGTCGGCGGTGATGGGCCCGCAGCAGCTGGCCGGGGTGCTGTCGATCGTCGCGCGGGCCGCCGCGGAGGCGCGCGGCCAGGTGTACGACGAGGAGCAGGACCGGGCGATGCGGGAGCTGGTCGAGACGCAGATCGAGGCCGAGTCGCTGCCGTTCTTCCTGTCCGGGCGGCTGTACGACGACGGGGTCATCGACCCGCGCGACACCCGCACCGTGCTCGGCCTGTGCCTGTCGGTGGTCCACAACGCCCCCGTGCGCGGCGCGGACGGCTTCGGCGTCTTCCGGATGTGATGATGATCGAGAAACTGCTGGTCGCCAACCGCGGCGAGATCGCCCGCCGCGTCTTCCGGACCTGCCGCGACCTGGGTGTCGCGACGGTCGCGGTGTTCTCCGACGCCGATGCCGGCGCGCCGCACGCGCGGGAGGCCGATGCGGCCGTCCGGCTGCCGGGGGACGCGCCGTCCGGCACCTACCTGCGCGCCGAGAGGATCATCGAGGCGGCGCGGGCGGCGGGCGCGGACGCGGTCCATCCCGGCTACGGGTTCCTGTCGGAGAACGCCGGTTTCGCGCAGGCGGTGATCGACGCGGGGCTGACCTGGGTCGGGCCGCCGCCCGCGGCGGTCGCGGCGATGGGCTCCAAGATCGAGGCGAAGCGGCTGATGGCGGCGGCCGGGGTGCCGGTGCTGCCGGAGCCGGACCCGGCCGCGGTGATCGCGACGGACCTGCCGATCCTGGTGAAGGCGTCGGCGGGCGGCGGCGGGCGCGGGATGCGGGTCGTCCGCGACCTGGCCGAGCTGGACGAGCAGGTCGCGGCGGCCGGGCGCGAGGCGGCGTCGGCGTTCGGCGACGCGGCGGTGTTCTGCGAGCCGCTGCTGGAGCGCGCCCGGCACATCGAGGTGCAGATCCTGGCGGACGCGCACGGGACGGTGTGGGCCCTGGGGGAGCGGGAGTGCTCGATCCAGCGCCGGCACCAGAAGATCGTCGAGGAGGCGCCGTCCCCGGCGGTGTCGCCGGAGCTGCGCGCCGAGCTGTGCGCGGCGGCGGTGAACGCGGCCAAGGCGATCGAGTACGTCGGCGCGGGCACGGTCGAGTTCATGCTCGCGCCGGACGGCCGGTTCTTCTTCCTGGAGGTCAACACCCGGCTGCAGGTGGAGCATCCGGTGACCGAGTGCGTGTACGGGCTGGACCTGGTCCGGTTGCAGCTGGAGGTCGCCGAGGGCGCGCGGCTGCCGGACGAGCCGCCCGCGCCGCGCGGTCATGCGATCGAGGTCCGGTTGTACGCCGAGGACCCGGCGCTGGACTGGCGTCCGGCCAGCGGCGTCCTGCACGCTTTCGACGTCCCGGACGTGGACGCGCGTTTCGCGGTTCCGGCCGGGAGCGGGCTGAGGCTGGACGCGGGGTACGAGACGGGCGGCGAGGTCGGCGTCCACTACGACCCGATGCTCGCCAAGCTGATCGCGTTCGCGCCGACCCGCGCCGCCGCCGCGCGCCGACTCCGTCAGGCGCTCGCGCAGGCGCGGCTGCACGGCGTCACCACGAACCGGGACCTGCTCGTCCGGGTGCTCGGCGAGGCGGCGTTCCTGGCCGGGGACACCCACACCGGCTACCTGGACGAGGTCGGCCTCGACAAGCTGGCGCAGCCGCTCGCGGACGAGCGGGCCGTCAGGTTGTCGGCGCTGGCGGCGGCGCTCGCCGAGGCGGCGGCCAACCGCGCGAGCGCGCCGGTGCTGGGCGGGTTGCCGTCAGGGTGGCGGAACCTGCCGTCCCAGCCGCAGCGCAAGGCGTTCGAGGGCGGGATCGAGGTCGCGTACCGGCTCACCCGTAACGGCCTGGTCGCCGAGGACGGCGTGGCGCTGGTGGAGGCGTCCCCCGAGCTGGTCGTCCTGGACGCAGCGGGTGTCCGGTACGCCTTCGACGTGCAGGCGGCGGGCGGCCGGGTGTTCGTGGACTCGGCGCTCGGCCCGGTGGCGCTGACCCCGGAACCGCGTTTCGCCGACCCGAGCGACCTGGTCGCACCCGGTTCGCTGCTCGCGCCGATGCCGGGCACCGTCGTCCGCGTCGAGGCCGAGCCGGGCGCGGACGTCGCGGAGGGGCAGACGCTGCTCATCCTGGAGGCGATGAAGATGGAGCACCGGATCGCCGCACCGGCCGCCGGGACGCTGGCGGAGCTGAACGTGACGCAAGGGCAGCAGGTCGAGGCCGGATCGGTCCTCGCTGTGATCTCCGAAGGGACCCCCCACAAGTGAGCTTCATCGAGACCGAGGAGCGGCGGGCGCTGCGCGCGGCGGTCGCCGAGCTGGGCGGAAAGTACGGGCCGGACTACTACGTCCGCAAGGCCAAGGCTGGGGAGAAGACCGACGAGCTGTGGGCCGAGGCAGGACGGCTCGGCTACCTCGGCGTGAACGTCCCGGAGGAGTACGGCGGCGGGGGCGGCGGCATCGGCGACCTGGCCGCGGTGTGCGAGGAGCTGGCCGCGGCCGGGTGCCCGCTGCTGCTGATGGTGGTGTCCCCGGCGATCTGCGCGACGATCATCGCCCGGTCCGGCACCGAGGCGCAGAGGAAGCACTGGCTGCCGCGGTTCGCCGACGGCTCGGTGAAGATGGCGTTCGCGATCACCGAGCCGGACGCCGGGTCCAACTCGCACCGGATCACCACGACGGCGCGGCGGGACGGCGACGGCTGGGTCCTGTCGGGGCAGAAGACCTTCATCTCCGGCGTGGACGAGGCCGACGCGGTGCTGTTCGTCAGCCGCACCGAGGACCAGAAGGGCAACCTGCGGCCGTCGCTGTTCATCGTCCCGACCGACGCGCCCGGCTTCACCTACACCCCGATCGAGATGGAGATCCTCTCGCCGGAGAAGCAGTTCATCTGCCACCTGGACGAGGTGCGGCTCCCGTACGAGGCGCTGGTCGGGGACGAGGACGGCGGGCTGCTGCAGTTGTTCGCCGGGCTCAACCCCGAGCGGATCATGGCGTCGGCGATGGGCGCCGGCATCGGCCGCCTCGCCCTCGGCAAGGCGGTCGGCTACGCCAAGGAGCGGCAGGTCTTCAAGACGCCGATCGGCGCGCACCAGGGCCTGGCGCACCCGCTCGCGCAGGCGAAGGTCGAGCTGGAGCTGGCCCGGCTGATGGCGCAGAAGGCCGCCTGGCTGTACGACGAGGGCGACGACATGGGCGCGGGCGAGGCCGCGAACATGGCCAAGTACGCCACCGCCGAGGCGGCGATCCACTGCGTCGACACCGCCATCCAGACGCACGGCGGCAACGGCCTGACCACCGAGTACGGCGTCGGGATGCTCGCCGGGGTCGTCCGGCTCATGCGCATCGCCCCGGTCAGCCGCGAGATGATCCTCAACTTCGTCGCCCAGCACTCCCTGGGCCTGCCGAAGTCCTACTAGTCCTCGCGAGGCCTACCGGCCCCCGCGCCCCGTCCGGCGTTAGGTGGAGGCGGGCTCGGTGTCGGGGGCCGGGCGGAGCGCGTCCAGGAGGGCGCGCATGTCGGTGAGGGCGGCGCGCGCGTGCTCGGCGACCTCGCGGAGCGCGGCGGGATGGTCGGCGTCCGGGTCGGCGAGGGCGTCCTCGGCCACCCGGACGAACCGGGCCGTCCGCTCCAGGACGGTCCCGCGCAGCCCTTGCGTGACGCGATGCCGTTCGGCCGTGACGGCCGCGCCGGTGCGCGCCGCCATGGTCTCCAGCGCCGCGTTCTCCCAGCGGTGCCCGCGCGTCACGACGGCCTTGCCGACGATCCAGGCGGGCAGGAAGCACACCAGACCGGCGCCGTAGCCGATGAGCAGGCCGGGCACGAGCATCGAGCCGCCGGACAGCCGGACGAGCATGGCGGCGAGCGTCGCGGCCCAGGCGAGCGCCGCGACGAACGGCGCGGGCCAGGCAGGGACGCCGCGCCGGGCGTAGGCGGCGACCGCGTACACGGCGCTGACCAGCGTGGTCGCGCCGATGAGCAGCAGGCCGGTCATGGCCGCCCGGGACGTCCCGGCCGTCGCCGACCACAGCACGTCGAAACCGGTCGTCCAGGCCAGCACGGCGTAGGGGGCGTGCCGCCGCCACCACAGCGGCAGCGCGCGCAGGACGAACGCGGCAACCAGCAGCATCCCCGACCAGGCCGACCAGCCGGGCAATACCTGCTCGGGCGGGACGAACGCCACGAACGCGGGCAGCAGGACCGACTGGGCGATCAGGACGCCGTCCACGACCTCGGGCCAGCCGTGGCCGCGCCGCCCGTCCGCCAGCGTCGTCGGCAGGACGGCCCGGACCCGCCAGCCCCCGCCGGCGCGCGGCCCGGCGTCCAGCGTCCCGCCCAGCGCCTCGGCGCGCGAGCGCATCCCGGCGACGCCCCGGCCGGTCCCGAGCGGCGGCACGTACCCCTCGACCGCAGGCAGGCCGTTGCCGACCTCGATCTCCACCGCGCCCGGCAGGTACCGGACGGCGACGTCCACCGCCGCGCCGGAGGCGTAGCGCATCGCGTTGGTCAGCGACTCCTGGACGATCCGGTACGCCGCGGTCACCACCTGCGGCGGCAGCCGCCGCGCGCGGCCCTCCACGTCGAGCGCGACCGGCGTGCCGAGCCGCCGGATCCCCTCGCAGAGCGGCGGCAGCAGCCCCGGCAGCCCCTCGGCGGCCTGCTCCTCGGGCTCGACCTCGTCCACCAGCCGGGCCAGCGCCGCGAGCACGTCGCGGCCGGTCCCGGCGGCGGTCTCCAGCGCGTGCGCGGCCAGCGCCGCGTCCGGGACCGCCGCGGCCGCGCCGCTGTGCACGATCACCGCGCTCAGGTGGTGGCCCGCCACGTCGTGCAGGTCGCGGGCCAGCCGCTCGCGCTCGGCAGCGCCCGCGGCGGCGTGCTCGCGCTCGGCCGCCGCCAGCTGCTCGGCCAGCCCGGCCCGGCGCGCCCGCCGCTGGCGGCGCAGCTGGCCGAGCGCGGTGAGGGCCAGGAGCATCAGCGCGTCCACGACCGTGTCCAGGGCCCAGTCGCCGACGCCGTCCGCGCGGAACGCGGCGGCGACCTCGTGGATCACGTATGCGGCCGCGCAGCCGAGGAGCGCCTTGCGCCGGTCGCTGTGCGCGGCCAGGGAGAACAGCGCGACCCACAGCGCGAAGTCGGTCGCCGGGACCTCCATGGCGTGGATCATCACGGTGCCCGCGTCCCCGACGACCACGATCATCATGAGCACCGGCAGCGGCCGGACGCGCCGCCAGACCAGCGCGGCGTCCATGAACAGCACCAGCGCGACCAGGGCGATCCAGCCCGTCCGGTCGCGCGGCACCAGGAAGTCGTCGCCGAGGGACATCAGCGCGGCGATGCCCAGCTGCGGCGGGACGAGCAGCAGCGGCACGCCGACGTCGGCGGGACCCGGCCACCCGGGCGGCCTTCCCCGCAGGCCGCTCGCCGCCGTCCTCCCGTCCAGTGTGAGATTCCCCCGAAAAGTCACTCAATGACCCTAGCGTCCGGGGATGGCAGCTCGCGCCGCCGTAAAGGGCCAGGTCAGGTGAGGTGCGCGACCTGCTCGGCCAGCGGGACGGGCGCGCCGAGCCGGTTGTCGATCTCGTCGTGCGGGACCGGTGGCGGCTCGTCCGGGCGCATCCGGGCGGTGAACGCCCCGAACCCGGCCAGCTTGCCCGCGTCGCGCGGCAGCCCGCGCGCCTCCAGCCGGTGCCGCAGCGTCGCCGCGTCCGACCTGATCCACACCAGCCGGACGGGCGGGCCGCCCAGCCCGTCCACCCACGCCGCCCACCGCTCCGGCGAGCGGATCTGGCCGGTGAACGGGCCGCTGAGCAGCACCGGGCAGCCGTAGGAGCGGATCTCCCGCGCCGTGGCGGTCAGCCCCGCGTACTCGTGCGCCTTGACGTGCTCGTCGTACCAGGGCCCCTCGCGCTCGCCCGGGTCCCGCCCGGCCGCGGCGAGCGTCGCGGCGACGAACGGCCCGTACAGGGTGTCCTTGTCCAGCAGCGCCGGGACGGGCCGCAGCCGCGCCAGCAGCAGCCCGGCGACCGTGCTCTTCCCGCCCCCCGGCGCGCCCGCCACCACCCACACGGTGGCGGGCGCGGTGCGCGTCATGCGGGGAGGCGGTGGTGCTCGCGGGCCAGCCGGACGATCGCGTCCTCGTCGATCACGTGCCCCAGGCCCGGCTGGGTCAGCGGCACGCCGACCACCCCGCCGGACGAGCGGACCGGCGGCGTCACGAACACCGGGCCGCCCGCCGGGTCGGTCACCTCGCTGGGCAGCGTCACGCCCGGCATGGACGCCAGCGCGACCGCCGCGGCCTGCCCGATGCCGAAGGCGCCCGCGCCGGTGCACCACACCTCCCAGCCCGCCGCGTACGCGCGGTCGTGCGCCGAGCGCGCAGCCGTGAGCCCGCCGAACCGGGCGGGCCGCAGGTTCAGCGCCCGGCCCGCGCCGAGGTCGATCGCGGCCTCCAGGGTGTCGCGGTCGCCGATGTCGGGCGCGACCGCGGCGTCCACCCGGCCCTGGAGGCGGGCGTGCGCGGCCAGGTCGTCGGCGTCGAAGGGCCGCTCGACGGCGGTGACGCCGTAGCCGTCCAGCGCCGCCAGCGCGTCCAGGTGCGCGGAGGACTCGGTGTAGCCGTGCCGGCCGTCCACCACCAGCGCCAGCGCCGGGTAGGCCGCCCGGATCTCCCGGATCGGCTCCACGTCCCAGCCGGGCCGGATCTCCACCGTCACCCGCGTGTGGCCCGCGCCGATCGCCCGGTTCACCCGTCCCACGACGGTGTCCAGCATCGCGTCGGGGGAGATCCGCGCGGCGGTCACGATGGAGGTGCGGGTGCCACCCAGCGCGTGCGCGAGCGGCTCGCCGCGCCCGCGGCACCACAGGTCCCAGCAGGCGGTGTCGACCGCGGCGGCGGCGCCGCTGGTGCCGAGGTCGGCGACCGCCGAGACGTCCTCGGGACGGTCCCAGTCCAGCCCGATCAGCGCCGGCGCCATCCGCTCGGCGATGTCGGCCCACGCCGGGCCGGCGCCCGCCGCCTCCTCGGGCACCGCGACCTCGCCCCACCCGACCGCGCCGTCCGCGCCGGTCAGCCGGACCAGGATGCTCTCCGGCCGCCGCCCGCGCGGCATCGCCACCCGGAAGGTCTCACAGCCCTCGATCTGGGGCACCCGCACCCGTCCTCACGCTCGTCGAACCGTTCCCACCATGATCCCCCCTGCCGGGCCCGTCCCGTCCACCGCCCGTCCGGGGGCCGCCTCAGCGGCGCAGCAGCCGCCGGAACAGCGGACGCGGCGGACGGCGCTCGTACCCGCCGTCGGAAAGCCCCGCCAGCCGCTCGAACGGGTTGTAGCTGGCAGCGTCCCCGCAGACCACCAGCGACACACCCGCGCAGGCCAGGTAGGGCACCAGCATGACCGGGCCGAGGCACCAGGCGTACTGGGTCGCGTGCCGCGCCTCGTGCGCCAGCAGCGGCGGATCGGCGGCCAGCCCGGCCGCGTCGCCGCGCGCGATGACCACGTTGCCCATCGTGAACGCGGGCGCCGCGGGCACGGGCAGCCGGTAGCCGCCCGCCAGCAGCAGCCCCTCCGGGCCCCGCGCCGGCGCCGCGCGGGGCCGGGTGCCGGCCCGCGCGAGCAGCAGCCCGAGCGGGGTCGACAGGTTCGCCCAGTTCGCGATCCGCCGGAGGCGGTGCACCGCCCTCACACCGGGAGTGTTCCCCGGATCACGACGGGCAGATCGAGTCGAGCGAGATCGGCTTGGCCCGGTCGTGCCCGGACGCGTCCGTGCCGCCTCCGCCGCTTCCCGAGGGGGAGCCGGACGGCGTGTCCGAGGGCGACTCGGAGGGCGAGTCCGACGGGGACGCCGACGGCGACCCGGACCCGGCGGGCGATGCCGCGTCCGACGGCGAGCCCGACGGCGACCCCGACGGCGAGGGCGACGGGGACGGGTTGGACTCCATCACCTTGGCCGCCAGCTTGCGGATCAGCGCGAAGTCGGGGTTGCCGGTGCTGATCAGCGGCGGGACGAAGGCGAGGGTGCTGATCTGCGCGCCGTCCTTGACCTTCTCCGACAGCTTCACCAGCGCCGGCAGCAGCTCCTGCGGGATGTCGGTGGAGATCGCCCGCTTGGTGGCCTCGGCGAGCTTGTCGAAGCGGGTCAGCACGGTCGTCGGGTCGGCCTGCCGGGCGATCGCGCGCAGCAGGCACTTCTGCCGGCCCATCCGGGTGTAGTCGTCGCTGTCGGTGCGCGAGCGCCCGTACCAGAGCGCCTCCTTGCCGTGCAGGACGCGGTCGCCCGGCTGCAGCACGCCGCCCTGCAGCCCGTACGGGATCGGCTGGGTGATCTTGATCTTGACGCCGCCGACCGCGTCCACGATGTCGGCGAAGCCGAACATGTCGACCATGATGTAGTAGTCGATGCGCTGGTGGAGGATGCCCTCCAGGGTCTGCTTCAGCAGCGTCGGGCCGCGGTGGTTCTTGGCCACCCCCGGCACCATGTCCGGGTGGTCCTCGGCGTACTGGAAGACCTCGTTGAGCAGCCCGGGCGTCTCCGGGCCGTCCCCGGTGAAGCCGTCGGGGAAGCGGTCGCGGGCCGGGCCAGGCGGCATCTGGAAGTGCTCCAGGTTGCGCGGCATGCCGAGCAGGACGGTCTCGCCGGTCTTGGTGTCGACGCTGGCGACCGTCATGGAGTCGGTGCGGGTGCCCTCGCGGTCGTAGGCCGAGTCGCTGCCGAGCAGCAGCACGTTCACCCGCGACTGCCCGTTCCAGGGGTCGCTGGCGTCGATCTCCTTGGCGCCGTTGGTGCCGCCGGCGTGGAAGATGCTGGTGAGGGTCGAGCGCGCGACGTAGGTGGTGTGCGCGGCCCAGGACACCGGGACGGCGACCGCGAAGCACAGCACCGCGACCACGGCCGCGCCCGCCGTCCGCGCCGGCGCCGACATGCCGCCCGGGCGGGTGATCTGGTACGAGCGGATGATCACGCACAGCCAGACCAGGCCGACCACCAGCATCCCGGCCGCCGCGGCCGACAGCAGGTCCGGGCGCACGGCCAGGTGCAGCAGGTCGGGGCGGTAGACGGTGTACCAGACGGCCAGGCCGACCACCAGCGCGACGAACAGCCCGACCAGCGTCCCGCCGAACCTGCGGCGGCCCGTGCACAGGTGGGCCACGCCCCACACCAGCGTGGAGGCCGCGGTGAGCCCCAGCGCGCGGGGGAGCCCGCCGGACCCGGAGTCCCCGGGGTCGCCGGCGGAGCCTCCGGCCGCCTCGTCCGGCCCCGGGCCCGCCTCCGCGTTCCGGCGGTTCCGCCGCGCCGGTCGACTCGTCATGGACGCTCCACTTCCCTACGCGCACTCAATTCAGGCATAGAACTACATTTAGGACGCGCAAATCCGGGTCAAGGTTGCGAAAGTAGTCGTCCGAATACGTGCGGTACGTGCTCCTGCCAAGTGCCGCCAAGAATAGGCACTTCGCCGGGCTTGCGCGCGTCCGGACGGCCCCCGCCGCACGGAATATTCGATCATGTCCGTACCCCCGGCGCGGCCCGGATCGGCCGCCCCGGGGAAACAGTGCAGGTCAGCGGAGCGAACGGTTACCAGGACGTGGCGAGCGGCATGCCCTCGGCATAGCCCGAGGACGACTGGACGCCGACCACCGCGCCCTCGTGGAACTCCTCCAGCGTCCGCGCGCCCGCGTAGGTGCACGAGCTGCGCAGCCCGGCCACGATCGAGTCGACCAGGTCCTCCACGCCGGGCCGCTGCGGGTCCAGGAACATGCGCGAGGTGGAGATGCCCTCCTCGAACAGCGCCTTGCGGGCCCGGTCGAACGGCGAGTCCTCGGCGGTGCGCAGCCGCACCGCGCGCGCCGAGGCCATCCCGAAGCTCTCCTTGTACAGCCGCCCGTCGGCGGCCCGCTGCAGGTCGCCGGGCGACTCGTAGGTGCCGGCGAACCAGGAGCCGACCATCACGTTGGACGCGCCGGCGGCCAGCGCGAGCGCCACGTCGCGCGGGTGCCGGACGCCGCCGTCCGCCCAGACGTGCCGGCCCAGCCGGCGCGCCTCGGCCGCGCACTCCAGCACCGCCGAGAACTGCGGCCGGCCCACGCCGGTCATCATCCGGGTCGTGCACATCGCGCCCGGGCCGACGCCGACCTTGACGATGTCGGCGCCCGCCTCGATCAGGTCGCGGGTGCCCTCGGCGGTCACCACGTTGCCCGCCACTACCGGGACCGACGGGTCCAGGCCGCGGACGGCGCGCAGCGCGCCGATCATCTTCTCCTGGTGGCCGTGCGCGGTGTCCACCACCAGCAGGTCGGCGCCCGCCTCCAGCAGCGCCTTGGCCTTGCCGGCGACGTCGCCGTTCACCCCGACCGCCGCCGCGATCCGCAGCCGTCCGGCGGCGTCCACGGCGGGCTTGTACAGGGTGGCGCGCAGCGCGCCGGTGCGGGTCAGCACGCCCACCAGGCGGCCGCCGCCGTCCACCACCGGGGCGAGCCGGTGGCCGCGGGCGTGCAGCCGCTCGAACGCCTCGCGCGGGTCGATGCCCGCCGGCAGCGTCACCAGGTCGCGCGACATCACATCGCGCAGGTTGGCGAACCGGTCCACGCCCATGCAGTCGGCCTCGGTCACCACCCCGACCGGGCGGTCGTCCTCGACCACCACGACCGCGCCGTGCGCCCGCTTGGGCAGCAGCGCCAGCGCCTCGCCGGCGGTGTCGGACGGGGACAGCGTGATCGGGGTGTCCACGACCAGGTCGCGGGACTTCACCCAGGAGATCACCTCGGACACCACGTCCACCGGGATGTCCTGCGGGATCACCGCGACACCGCCCCGGCGGGCGATGGTCTCGGCCATGCGGCGGCCCGAGACCGCCGTCATGTTCGCCACCACGAGCGGGATCGTGGTGCCGCTGCCGTCCACTGCGGACAGGTCCACCTCGAGGCGGGACCCGACCGACGAGCGGCGCGGGACCATGAAGACGTCGTTGTAGGTGAGATCGTGAGCGGGTCGCTCACCGTTCAACAGGCGCACGGCTGTTCTACACACCAATCGCGGTTCCGGGTGGCTGGGCCACCGTACATTGTGAGCCATACCCGACCATGCTCGAACCAAGCGCCTAGATCACTCGAACCAAGCGCCTGGATCAGCCGTTCCCGCTCGTGACGGCGCCGCTGAGCCGCCGCGGGACCCGTCCGGGAGTGTCCGCACGGCGCCGGGCGGCGCGCGCGCCTGCGGGCCGCTCAAGGGGCGCTCAAGGGCGGCTCAAGGGGCGCGGGGTGGACGGCGAGGTCTCGCACGGTGACGAAAACGTGGCCGCGAGGTGATCGTCCCTTGGGTTCCGCGGGCCGCCGCAGGCCGCTGCCGACCAGCATGGACACCCCTGCGGCACGGGGCTTACGGGGCCTTGCTCTCTGTGAAGTCACCTCTTGACGTTCTTGCGCGCTCGATGCACTTTTCTTACATGAGCCTCGCGCGGACGGCCCATGCGCCGTAGCAGGCGTCACAGCAGAAGACCGGGAGCCAACGCATGCCAGTGACGCTCGTCGCCCCGGTCCGGCATGCCCGCCGCCGGGGCGGGAGTGACGATCGCCACGCCCGCGCGCGTCCGGCCCGGGCGCCGTCCCGCGCGGTGCGGCGGGGCGCGTTGCGCTCCCGCGCGCCCGCGCGCCGCCCCGCATTCGTCGCCGTGCGGGCCGTACGCCGACGCTTCGACGGCGGCCGGGACCGGCGAACACGAGCAAGATCAATATTTGACGGCAGACCGCCGTGAAATGGAATGATCTTGCAGTTCCGACAAAAAGTTTCATCGCATCGCGAGGAGGACAGCCGTGCTGGATGCGGTCGACGCCGTGCTCGTCCGCGAGCTCCAGCGGGATGGCAGAGCGACCTTCCAGGCGCTCGCCGACCGGGTGGGGCTTTCCCGCACGGCAGTGCGGGCACGGGTGCAGAGCCTGCTGGAGACCGGGGTGGTCCGGGTCGTCGGCATCGTGCACTCGGCGGTGGTCGGGGCGGAGGCGGTCGGGCACGTCTCGATCACCGTGGCGGGCCCCGCCCGCGACGTGGCCACCGCGGTCGCCGAGCGGCCCGCCGTCGGGTTCACCGCGCTGACCGCCGGGCCGCACGACCTGGTCGCCCAGGTCCGCACCCGGGACGACGCCGCGCTCGCCGCCGAGGTGGACCACATCCGGTCGGTGCCGGGCGTGGAGGCCACCGAGGTGTTCCGCACCGTCACCACCGTCCGGGACGCGCACGCGGTGGTCCGCCCCCTGGACCGGATCAGCCTGGACGACATCGACTGGCGCCTGCTGCAGGAGCTGCAGCGCGACGGCCGCGCCCCCTACACCCGGCTCGCCGACATCATCGGGCTCTCGCAGGCGGCCACCCGCGCCCGCGTCGTCCGGCTGATGCGCTCGGGCGTCATCCAGGTCACCGGCCTGGCCGACCCCCTCGCGCTCGGCGCCGCCGAGCTCGGCGGGTTCGGGCTGGTGGTCACCGGGGCGCTGCGCCGGGTCGCCGAGGCCGTCGCCGAGCAGGAGGGCGTGCGGTACCTGGCCACCGGGTTCGGCCGCTACGACATCGTCGGCCAGGCCGAGGCGTCGTCGCGGGCCGAGCTGGTCGGGGTGCTGGACGCCGTCCGGGCGATCCCCGGCGCGACGGTCCGCGAGTCCTGGCACCACCTGGACGTGGTCAAGGAGTCCTACGCCGTCGAGCTGCCGGACAAGCCGCCCAACGGCGACACCCCGGCCTGACCCCGGGCCCCGGACGCCCCCGGCGTCCGGGGCTCACTCACGCGATACGCGGGTGCCGCTCGGTCGTACGGGCTCGGCGCTCGGTTGCGGCCCCGGGTGCCGGGGGTCAGTCGCGTTGCAGGGAGGCCTCTTCGAGGTCGAGTTCGTGCAGGACGCGGGCCAGCACCGCGTCGTCGATCCGGCGGTCGTCGCGCATCCTGACGAACGTGGCGCGCTCGGCGGTGAGCATCTCGCGGCGCAGCCGCCGGTAGGTCACGCTCGGCACCTCGCCGCCGTCCGGGCCGGTGCCGCCGCCGAGCCGCTCCCAGGCGCGCAGCTGCCGGTGCTCGGCCAGCTGCCGCAGCCGCGCGACCACGTCCTCGTCCAGGTCCTCCTCGGCGGCCAGCTCGTCCAGCCGGTTCAGCGCCGCCGAGGCCGCCGCGTGCTGCGCGCCCGCCTCGGCGACGGTGTCGGTGTACTCCTCGCGGCCGCCGCGGATCCGCAGCATCCGGATCAGCGCGGGGAAGGTGAGCCCCTGCACCAGCAGCGTCGCCAGGACGGTCGTGAAGGTCAGGAACAGCACCAGGTCGCGGTCGGGGAACGGCGCGCCGGACCGGGTCGTGAACGGGATCGCGAACGCCGCCGCCAGCGACACCACGCCGCGCATCCCGGCCCACCCGACCACCACGTGCCCGCGCCAGCCCGGCGAGTGCGGGTCGTCCACCGACCGCGTCGGGTTCAGCTTGGACGGCACGTAGGACACCGCGAACAGCCAGGCGAACCGCGCGACGACCGTGACCGCGAAGGTCACCAGCGCCCACCACGTCAGGCTCGTCCAGGACCGCTTCGCCACCGCGTCCAGCACCGGCGGCAGCTGGAGGCCGATCAGCAGGAACACCACCGACTCCAGCAGGAAGACGACGACCTTCCAGAACGAGTGCCCGATGAGCCGGGTGATCGCCGGCGAGTCGGTGAACCGGTGCCCGAGGTACAGGCCGCTGACCACCACCGCGATCACGCCGGACGCGTGCACCGCCTCGGCGATCAGGTACGCGCCGTAGGGGGCGAGGACGGCGGCGGCGTTCTCCACCAGCGGGTCGCGCAGCCGCGTCCGCAGCCAGTGCAGCGGCGGCCCGAGGACGAGGCCGACCAGCGTGCCCGCGACCGCCGCGTAGGCGAACCGGCCCGTGCCGTCCAGCCAGGTGAACCCGGCGCCGGTCGCGGCGGCGACCGCGACCCGGAAGGCGGTCAGCGCGGTCGCGTCGTTGAACAGGCTCTCGCCGACCAGGATCGTCACCGTCCGGCGCGGCAGCCCGAGCCGCTGCGCGACGCTGACGGCCGCGACCGCGTCCGGCGGCGCGACGATCGCGCCGAGCACCAGCGCGACCGGCAGCGGCAGCCCCGGCACGGTCATGTGCATCACCCAGCCGACCGCCAGCGTGGTGAACAGCACCAGCCCGACCGACAGCAGCGCGATCGGCCGGATGTTGTCGCGCAGGTTGACGTAGCTGCTCTGCCAGGCCGCCGAGAACAGCAGCGGCGGCATGAACACGAACAGCACGAACTCCGGGTCGAGCTGGAAGTCCGGCACCCCCGGCACGTAGGAGAGCAGCAGGCCGCCGATCACCAGGGCCAGCGGCGCGGCGATCCGGGTCCGGCGGGCCAGCGCGGCCACGGCGAGGGCGGCCACCGGCACCGCCAGCAGCCACAGGGCGTGCGTCGTCTCCACGCCCCGATCATGGCACGCCCCCCGCACCGCTCGGACCGCCGGCAGTGCGGGTCAGGAGCGCAGGTCAGGGGTGGTGGACGGGGCGGGGGTTGTCCTTGGCGAAGGCCAGGAAGTCGCGGGCGGCCGGAGGCAGCTGCCGGTGCGCGTGGACGATCCCGACCAGCCGGGTCAGCGGCGGCATGAACGAGCGGACCGCGAGGCCGCCGGTGTCGTCCAGCTGGTTGCGGTACCAGAGCAGCGAGCCCATGCCCGCGCGGACGCAGCCGAGCCACGCGCCGCGCTCCTCCGACTCCACCGCGGCGACCGGGGACGCCCCGGCACGCTCCAGCATCATGTCGATCTCGGCGCGCGGCGCGGTGCCGCGCGCGGGCAGGATCAGCTTCATCCCGTTCAGCGCGGCGGTCGGGACCGGCTCGCGCAGCTTCAGCCCGGGCGGCGACACCAGCACCACCTCGCGCTGGTCGACCGGGTGCGCGACCAGGTCGCCGGGCACCGGCAGGTCGGTCAGCGCCAGGTCGGCGCGGCCCTGCCGCAGTGCCGCCGCCGCGTGCGTGGCGCCCGGGCAGCGCACCACCCGGACCCGGACGGCGGGCTGGTCGCGCGCGAACCGGGGGATCAGCCGCCCGGTCAGCTCCGGCTCCAGCGACAGCGTGGTCGCGATCCGCAGGTCCGCGCCGCGGCCGCCGGCGCCGCCCGCCGACAGGCTCTCGATCGACTCGACCGCCGACAGCGCGACCCGCGCGTGCCGGACGACCTGCTCGCCCGCCGCGGTCAGCACCACGCCCCGCCCGGACCGGGCGAACAGCTCGACGCCGAGCTCGCGCTCCAGCTCCCGGACCGCCCGGGACAGGGCGGGCTGGGCCACGTAGAGGGCCTGGGCCGCCGACGTCATCGTGCCGTGGTCGGCGGTCGCCACGACATAGCGCAGCTGCCGCAGATTCATGCCCTGACCGTATGACAACGAACTGATCCGGTCCTGGACATAGCCGGAATCGGCCCGAGATTCGCGAAGTCGCCACCGACCGTGACGACATCACGGACGAATCGGTCAGGCCGTCCCGGCTTCGGCGGCGGCGCCGGCCGTGGCGGGGTGCTCGGACTCCAGTGGGGGAGCGCCCACCGCGCAGTGCGTCTTGCACTCCGGCTTCTGCGAGGGCGGCGCGGCCTTCAGCGTGTCCTCCTTGACGGTGAACAGCGTCAGGACGGCCCCGGCGACCAGCATGCCCGCGCAGACCAGCATCGCCTGGTGGAACCCGTGCGAGAACTTGGCCGGGTCGCGGTAGGCGTCGCCGGTCAGCCCGACCAGCGGCGGGATCGCCGCGACCGCCAGCAGGCCCGCCGCGCGCGCCACCGCGTTGTTGACCCCGCTGGCGATCCCCGCGTGCCGGACGTCCGCGCTCGCCAGCACCGTCGCGGTGAGCGGCGCGACCATCGCCGACAGGCCGAGCCCGAACACGAGCACGCCGGGCAGGACGTCCCGCCAGTAGGAGGCGTGCGCGCCGACCCGCGACACCAGCGCCATGCCGCCCGCGGCCAGCAGCAGCCCGACCGTCATCGGGATCCGCGGCCCGATCTTCTGCGCCAGCCCGCCCGCGCGCGACGACAGCAGCAGCATCATCGCCGTCGTCGGCAGCAGCGCCGTGCCCGCCTCGATCGGCGTGAACTTCGCGACCACCTGGAGGTTCAGGACGAACAGGAAGAACATCACGCCCATCGCGCCGTACACGATGAAGGTGACCGCGTTGACCGCCGAGAACTCCCGGTTGGCGAACATCGTCAGCGGCAGCATCGGCTGCGGATGGTGCCCGCCCGGACGGCCCAGCCGCCGCTCCACCAGGACGAACGCGACCGCGCAGCCGATCCCGACCGCCCCGGCGACGGCGACCGAGGCGCCCGAGCCCTTGTTGGGCGCCTCGGTGAGCGCGTAGGTCGTCCCGGCGAGGGTGAGCGCCGCCAGCACCGCGCCGGCGAAGTCGAACCGTCCGGTCGCCTCCGGATCGCGGGTCTCCGGGACGTGCCGCAGCGCGACCAGCACCACGATCACCGCGAGCGGCGCGTTCAGCAGGAACACCCAGCGCCAGCCGGCGACCTCCACCAGCCAGCCGCCCGCGAACGGCCCGATCGCGCCCGCCACGCCGGACAGCCCGGACCAGGCGCCCACCGCGCGCGGCCGGTCGTCCTTGTCGAAGGACGCCTGGATGATCGCCAGCGAGCCAGGGGTCAGCAGCGCGCCGCCGACGCCCTGCAGCGCCCGCGAGGCGATCAGCATCCCGACGTTCTGCGCCGCCCCGCACAGCAGCGAGGCGACCGCGAACCACACCACGCCGATCACGAACACCTTGCGGCGGCCGAACCGGTCGCCGAGCGACCCGCCGAGCAGGATCAGCCCGGCGAGGGTGAGGGTGTAGGCGTTGACCGTCCACTGCAGCCCGGCCATCGAGGCGCCCAGGTCGCCCGCCAGTTTCGGCAGCGCGACGTTGACGACCGTGGCGTCCAGCGACGCCACGCCCGACCCGAGCACCGTCGCCAGCAGGATCCACCGGCCCTGCGGCTGCGACAGCCGGACCCCGCTCATCAGACGATCATCTCGTCCGCGTAGCACCAGCGCCAGTCCTCGCCCGGCTGGAACGACCGGATGACCGGGTGCTTCGCGTCGGCGGCGTGCGCCGACGCGTGCCGCATCGGCGACGAGTCGCAGCAGCCCACGTGGCCGCACTCCAGGCACAGCCGCAGGTGGACCCAGCGGGTCCCGTCCCGCAGGCACTCCTCGCACCCCTCCGGCGTCTGGGGGGCGGGCTCGGGGACGGGCAGCCCCGCGACGTGTTCACAAGTGCTCATGACCGCATCGTCGCATGCCGCCCCGAGCCCGGTCACGCCGGAGGTGATCTTCGCCGCGCGCGGGGCTCAGCGGCGCGGCGTGGTCACCGGCGGCGGGCGGTCACCGGCGGCGGGCGGTCACCGGTGGCGGGCGGTCACCGGTGGGGGCGTGGTCACCAGTGGTCGGGGCTGAACGGCTCGTCCTCGGGACGGGCCGACCCCGACAGCAGCCGCAGGTCCGACTCGACCATCATGGTGACCAGCTCCTCGAAGGTCACCTCCGGCTCCCAGCCGAGCTGCGCGCGGGCCTTCTTCGGGTCGGCGCACAGCAGGTCCACCTCGGCCGGGCGGGTGTACCGCTCGTCCAGGACGACGTGCTGCTCCCAGTCCAGCCCGGCGGTGCGGAAGGCGAACTCGACCAGGTCCCGCACCGACTGGGTCTTGCCGGTGCCGATCACGTAGTCCTCGGGGGTCTCCTGCGCCAGCATCAGCCGCATCGCGCGCGCGTAGTCGCCGGCGAACCCCCAGTCCCGGCGCGCCTCCAGGTTGCCCAGCCGCAGCTCCGACGCCAGCCCGAGCTTGATCCGGGCCGCGCCGAGCGTCACCTTGCGGGTGACGAACTCCGCGCCGCGGCGCGGCGACTCGTGGTTGAACAGGATGCCGCTGACCGCGAACATCCCGTAGGACTCGCGGTAGTTCTGGGTGATGTAGTGCCCGTAGGTCTTGGCGACCCCGTACGGGCTGCGCGGGTGGAACGGGGTCCGCTCGTTCTGCGGCGTCTCCCGGACCATGCCGAACATCTCCGACGAGGACGCCTGGTAGAAGCGGATCTGCTCGTCCCGGGACGGGGTGCGGGACCCGCCGATCCCCGACACGACCCGGATCGCCTCCAGCACGCGCAGCACGCCCATGCCGGTGACCTCGGCGGTCAGCTCCGCCTGCTGCCAGGACATCGGGACGTAGGAGATCGCGCCGAGGTTGTAGACCTCGTCGGGCTGGACCCGCTCGACCGCGGAGATCAGGCTGCCCTGGTCGAGCAGGTCACCGGTGGTGATCCTGATGTCGCCGACGTGCTTGCGCAGCCGGGCGACGTGCGGGTTGGCCTGCCCGCGCACCAGCCCCCAGACCTCGTAGCCCTCGGCGAGCAGGTGCTCGGCGAGGTACGAGCCGTCCTGCCCGGTGATCCCGGTGATCAGTGCTCGCCTGGACAGGGGTTCCTCCAAGGCTTCTCAAGGTCTTCGTGGGGCCCATCTGGCGGCCTGGGCCGGAGATGAACGAGATTCTGGTTCACGAGGTTAGCGACCTCGCGGGGTATTCGCCTAGGCGGGGGCCTGGGCGTCCTTGCGGCGGGCCCGGTAGGCGGCCACGTGCATGCGGTTGCCGCAGGTCCGGCTGTCGCAGTAGCGGCGGCAGCGGTTGCGGGACAGGTCCACCAGGACGCGCCCGCAGTCGGGGGCCTCGCAGGTGCGCAGCCGGTCCAGCTCCCCGGCGGCGACGACGTAGGCCAGCGCCATCCCGCAGTCGGCCGCCAGGTGCTCGCCCAGCGGCGCGCCGGGGGCGAAGAAGTGCACGTGCCAGTCGTAGCCGTCGTGGTCGGTCAGGTGCGGGGTGGTGCGGACGCCGCCGACCACCTCGTTCACCAGCGCCACGGCCGCAGGCGGGTCGCCGGCGGCCAGGAACACCGCGTGGAAGCGGTCGCGCAGGCCGCGCACGAACTCCAGGTCGCGGTCGGTGAGCTCGCCGACGTCGCTGGTGCGGTGCCGGTGCAGCAGGTCGCGCAGCGCGGCGAGGTCGGGCAGGCCCTCCTCGCCGGCCGCCGCGGGCGCGGTGTTGACGAGATCGACCACCGCGGTCAGCGCGTGCTCGGTGTCATGAGTGAAGATCACGGTCACTCCAGTCTCGGAGACCGGGGGCGGTCCGTCCCGTCGCCAGGGGCCGGCGAGGACGCGCCACGCCGCGGTCGGCGCGGCACGAGTCGCCGCGGTCGGCGCGTACACGCGTCGCCACGGCTGGCGCGGACCTTACCGTGGGGGAACGCGCGACGCGCTCCCACCCTAGTCGGCCCGCCCGGCGATCGGCCCCCCTCCGGTCATCCCTCCGTCGCGCCCCGTCCCCCTCCCGTCCCGCCCCCCGCCACCCACCCCGCCCGTCCCCTGCCGGACGCCCGGCAACCCACCCCGCCGTTCGGCCTGCAGGGCGCCTCGGCGGGCGCTTGGCGGGGCGGGGGGCGCATACTCCGGGGGGCGGACGGGAAACGATCTTCTCGTGGGGGAGGACCGCCTGTTCATCGTGCTGCTGGTCGTGGCGATCGTGGTGCTGCTGGCCCGCGCGCTGGCCCGCAGGCTCGGCGTCCCGGACGCGATCCTCCTGGTGGTGCTGGGCATCGCGGCCGGGTTCATGCCCGGGCTGCCGACGGTGACGGTCTCGCCGCGGGTGGTGCTGCTGGGCTTCCTGCCGCCGCTGGTGTACCACGCGGCGTTCTTCTCCGCGCCGCGCGAGACCCGCACCAACGCCGTCCCGATCTTCGCGCTGGCGGTCGGGCTGACCCTGGTCACCACCGCCGCCGTCGCCGGCACCGCGTACGTGCTGCTGCCCGGCACCGGCTGGCCCGCCGCGATCGCGCTCGGCGCGGCCGTCGCGCCCACCGACGCCGTCGCCGCGACCTCGGTGATGCAGCGGCTCGGCGCCGCGCCCCGGCTGGTGACGATCCTGGAGGGCGAGAGCCTGATCAACGACGGTGTCGCGCTGACCGTGTTCGGCCTCGCCGTGGAGGCGATCAACGCGCCGTTCACGGTCGGGCACGGGGTGGTCCGGCTCGTCCAGGTGGTGGTCGGCGGCGTCGCCTACGGCCTGGCGGTCGGGCTGGTCGTGCGGCGGGTGCGGCGGTGGATCTCCGATCCGAGCAGCCAGATCATCGTGTCGCTGATCACCCCGTACATCGCCTACGTCCCGGCGGAGAGCCTCGGCGCGTCCGGGGTGCTGGCGGCCGTGGTGTCCGGGTTCTACCTCGGCACCCACGGCGAGGGCCTGCTGCAGCCCGCGTCCCGGCTGCTGGGCATGACGTTCTGGCGGATCCTGACGTTCCTGCTGGAGTCGGCGCTGTTCGTGCTGCTCGGCCTGGAGATCCGCGAGCTGCTGCACCAGCCGGGCGGCAAGTCCTGGTGGGACGTGGCCTGGATCGCGCTGGCGGTCTCGGTGGTCGTGATCGGCGTCCGGGTGGTGTGGGAGCTGGGCAACGGCCCGATCGCCGACCTGCTGCCCGGCGGCAGGCAGAGCCAGGAGGGCGTGGGCTGGCGGCAGCGCCTGGTCGTCGGCCTGGCCGGGATGCGCGGCGCGATCTCGCTCGCCATCGCGCTGTCCATCCCCGCCGCCGCGGGCCCCGACCGCGAGCTGATGGTGCTGCTGACCGCGCTGGTGGTGCTGGTCACCCTCGTCGGGCAGGCGCCGCTGCTGCCGGTGCTGCTGCGCCGGTTCGGGCTGGTCGAGACCGACCGGCGGCGGCGCGAGGCGATGACCGCCCGGCAGGCCGCCGCGAACGCCGCGCTGGTCCGGCTGGACGAGATGGCCTCGGCGGACGAGGTGGACGAGCGGACCGCCGACACCTTCCGGCAGATGCTCGAACTGCGCCTGGAGCGCGTCGAGTACTTCCTGGACGAGATGGACGAGGACGGCGGCGAGGGCGAGGGGAGGCGCGAGGACCGCGGCGAGCCGCCGGGGAGCCAGCGGGTGCGGGCCGAGCTGGTCCGGGCGCAGCGCGCCAAGCTGAACACCCTCTACCGCAAGGGGAAGATCGGCGCCGCGACGGTCCGCCAGGTCGGCAACGAGCTCGACTTCGCCGAACCGGTCTCCCTCCGCCGTCCCACCTGAGCCGTCCCACCTGAGCCGGCGGCGGGGACGTGCGCCGGGGGAGGGTCAGCGGGCGTAGTTGGGGTCGGCGATGACCGGGTAGGTGGCGCCCTCGTGCTGCACGCGCATGGTGATGGTCTGGCCGTCCAGGACGTAGTCGGCCTTGATCTGCCGGAACATCGAGTCGCCGGCCCACGGGTTGTAGAAGCGGCCGACCGTCGCGCCGTAGCGCAGGTGCACCACGTCGTAGCCGCCGGACGGCATCGCCTCCAGCGCCAGCCCGTCCGCGAGGGAGATCGGGAAGCGGAACTCCATCGGCGCGTTCGGGCCGTGGATCACGGTCAGCAGCCGGACGCCGTGCGCGGTGGTCTGCGCCACCAGGTCGGTGTCGACGTCCACGCCGACGAACACCCGCAGCGTCGGCCGCAGCACCTGCGGGACGGTGTCGGCGGCGGTCAGGTCGACGCCGATGTGGATGCGCTGGCCGTCCTTGGTGGGGACCCACACCCCGTCGCGCGCCCGCTGCCCCCAGGCGACGTCGGGGTTCTCCACCTCCTGGGGCTCGGCCTTGCCCCGGGCTACGAGCACTCGGGAAGCGGCGTTCATCGCGGCCGCCGCACCGTCCCGTGCATGCCTCATGGCGGGCCCCCTCGCCTCCATTGATCACATCCGTGGCATCGCAGTGGTTCTTGGATTCTCACCGGGCAATCGCGGCACGGAGTGCTTGGAACGCACTTGGTGCTTTTCGGCGATTGCCCCACGCGACGACGCAGATTACACCACCGGAAACCGGCCCATCCCGTGATGGCGGCGGGATGGGCCGGTGCTGCCGGGCAGGGGACGGGCCGGAACCGGTCAGCACACCTCGGGAAGCGGTTCCAGGGCGCCGTCGGTGAGGTCGGCGAGCGCTCCGGACAGCCGGTCGAGCGCCTCCGCGACCCAGGGCAGCGCCGCCGGGTCGGGGGAGGCGAGCGCGGCGAGGCGGTGCTCGTCGTCGGGGCCGTAGAGCAGGCTCGGGGCGACCCGCATCCGCAGCGCCTCGGCGTCGTCGCCGAAGGCCGAACCGGGCAGGACGCCGACCCCGTGCCGCTCCAGCAGCAGGGCGGTCAGCCCGGCCCCGGTGGTCACGCCGTGCACGGCCCGCAGCCGGTCCCGGACGGGGTCGAGGTCCGGGTAAAGGTAGAACGCGCCCTGGGGGCGGGGGACGCGCGCCCCGGCGGCGGTGAAGCGCTCGCCGACCGCGCGGACGACCGCGGCGTGCAGGCGGCGGCTCGCGTCGATGTGCGCGACCAGTTCCGGCGGTTCGCCGAAGGCGTAGGCGGCGGCGTGCTGGACGGGCGCGGGCGCGCTGGACCAGATCTCGCTGGCGATCCCGGTGAGCGAGTCGCGCAGCTCCGCGCCGAACGGGCCGTCCGGGAGCCGGGCGACGCCGAGCCGCCAGCCGCCCGCGCCAAGGCTCTTGCTCAGCGCCGTGGTGACGACCGTCCGCTCCGGGGCCCACAGGGCGGGGCTCTGCACCGAGCCGTCCGGGTCGTGCAGCAGGTCGCGGTAGATCTCGTCCGAGATGATCACCAGGTCGTGGTCGCGGGCGGCCTCGCAGAGCCGCTGGACCGTTCCGGCCGAGGCGAGCGTCCCGGTCGGGTTGTCCGGCAGCGTCACCACGACCGCGCGCAGCGGCCGGCCCGCCGCCCGCGCCCTGACGCACGCGTCGGCGAGCAGCGCGGGGCTGGGCACACCGCCCTCGCCCGGCGGGGTGGCGATCAGCACGGGGTCGGCGCCCAGCAGCGCCGCCTGCGCGGCGTAGGACACCCAGCTCGGCTTCGGCACCGCGACCGCTCCGCCCAGCGACAGCAGCAGCGCGAACAGCAGCGGCTTGCTGCCGGGGCCGGCGACGATCCGGTCGGGCGCGGTGGGCATCCCGCGGCGCGTCCAGTAGCCGGCGACCGCCTCGCGCAGCTCGTCGGACCCGGCGACCGGGCCGTACCCGCCCCGTCCCGCGGCCTCCGCCAGCGCCGCGGTCAGCGCGGGATGGATCGGGATTCCGGCCTCGCCGAAACCCAGCGGCAGCACCGGGAGGCCCGCGCGGGCACGGCGGGCCAGCGCCTCGTTGACGGCGAGCGTGGCGGACAGCGGGACGGCTCTGGGCGTGGTGGCGACCGGCCGGACGGCGGACGGACTGAGGGCAGGCATCAACGCTCCTGGGCGGAGTGAGTGGATTTCGGTTAGTGCTCGGCGGGGATGCGCGGAGTGAAGGCGCGACCCCCGGGAGTGACCCGGCCGGGTTCGACTCCATGCTTGCTCGTCCAGAGCATCACCACAAGCGCCTCTCGACGATGCTCACCGTAAGATGTGCTTATGCTCGAAGTCCGCCGACTGAAACTGCTGGCCGAGTTCGCCCGCCGCGGCAGCATCGCCGCGACCGCCGCGGCCCTCGACTACACCGCCTCCGCGGTCTCCCAGCAGCTGGCCGCGCTGGAGCGCGAGGCGGGCGTCCCGCTGCTCGACCGCACCGCCCGCAGCGCCGAGCTGACCGATGCCGGACGCCGCCTCGCCGCCCGCGCCGAGGAGATCCTCGGACTCGTGGAAGTGGCCGAGGCCGAACTGTCCGCCCAGGCCGGCGCGCCCATGGGCCGGATCGCGGTGACCGCGTTCCCGACCGCCGCCGTGGCCTTCGCCCCGGCCCTGGCGCACGGCCTCGCCGAGTACCCCGGCCTCACCTTCGTGCTACGCCAGACCCGCCTCGGCAACGGTGTCAACCAGGTCCGCGGCGGGGAGGTCGACATCGCCCTGGTGGACGACTGGACCGGCTCGCTGCCCGACCAGGCCCCCGCGTCCCTGGAGGTCTTCCGGCTGCGCCGCGACCCGCTGGTGCTGGTCGTCCCGGCGGGCCACGAGCTGTCCGACCCGGAGCGCCCGGTGGACCTGCGCAGGCTGCGCGACGAGCCGTGGATGGCGGCCCCGCCCGGCGAGCCGTCCCGCCAGGCCGTGGACCGGCTGCTCGCCGACGTCGGCGGCACCGGCCCGGTCCCGTGGGAGTTCGAGGGCCTGCACACCATCCTCAGCCTGGTCGAGCGCGGCCTCGGCATCACCGCCGTCCCCGCGCTCGCCCTGGCCGCCGAGAACCGCGGCCTCGCCGTCCGCCGCATCCCCGGCTGCACGCTGGCCCGCGAGGTCTACGCCGTCACCCGCGCCGCCAGCGTCCGCCGCCCCGCCGTCGCCGTCACCCTCCGCACCCTCTACGCCGCCGCCCGCCACGCGACCCCCGCCCTCCCCGACACCTGACCCGCCCGGGTCGGATCGCCCGGGCGTGACCGCGCCCGGCGAAGACCCTGCGGCTGCGTTCGAGATGCCCCGAACGTGCCCCCGGGGCCTGGCGCCGGCGGCAGGCGGCGGGCGGCGGGTGCGCAGGCGCCGGTCAGGAGTAGTCGAACCAGCCCTGCATCTTGGCGCCGAACATCAGGTCGCCGGAGATCTTGATCTTGCCGGTCATCACGCCGGTGACGCCGTTGAGCTCGCCGGTGCACAGGCGCAGCAGGCTGATCAGGGAGACGCCGAGGGTGACGGTGGGCTTGGCCGGGGCGCCGCGGCCGCCGGTCGCGCGGCCGCCGGCGATGTCGAGGTGGTAGGTGCGCGGGCCGTCGGGGGTCTTGACGTTCCACTGGACGCTGCCGGCGCCGTCGCCCGCCTTCTCCGGGACGAACCGGCCGCCCATGAGGCCGAAGATGCGGTCGAGCACGTCGTCCACCCCGGCGGCCCGGACGAACTCGGCGACCACCTTGTCGTCGACGCCGTCGGCGTGCAGCAGCTCCCGCAGCTCGGCCGGGGTGCTCACCGCCTCCAGCATCTGCTTGAAGCCGTCAGCGTCGGACGGGATCTGCACACCCATGGCGCCTCCTCGGTGAGACCTGGTCCCCGCACTATTAACGAGGGGTCCAATACGGGTCAAGGGGGACGACCGGATCGGTCCAGGTGCCGCCTGCGGCAGGGGCGCGCGGTGGCGGCGAGGGGGAGTCGGGCGGCCCGTAAAGCGGTTCCAGGCATGTCCCAAAATCGTCTAGATTTGTCCTTCGTATGCCATCTGGGGGATTCGGGGGGAATTCATGGCGAACGGGCGTCTCGGCATGGCCGCCGCGGGGGCGGGGGCGGTGCTCGTCCTGGTGTCGGCGTGCGGCGGCAGCGGCGGTGGCGGGGGGACCGCGCGCGGCGAGCTGGCCGCCGAGTCGTCCAACCCGGTGACCGTCACCCCGGCGAACGGCGCGACCGCCGTGAAGCCGGACGGGACGGTCGAGGTGAAGACCTCCGCCGGGACGCTGGACGCCGTGACGCTGCAGGGCGGCGGCAAGGCCGTCGAGGGGCAGGTCTCGGCCGATCGCAAGAGCTGGCGCTCGTCCCGGACGCTCATCCCGGGCACCGACTACACCGTCACCGCCCAGGGCAAGCGGAACGGCAAGCCCGTCACGTTCACCAGCCGGTTCAGCACGCTCAAGCCGTCCAAGACGCTGAAGGTCGTGGACATCACGCCCAACCGGTCCGGTGAGAAGGTCGGCGTGGGCATGCCGATCTTCGTCCGCTTCAACCGCGCCGTCACCGGCAAGGCCGCCAAGGCCGCCGTCGAGCGCACGCTGACCGTCACCCCGGAGAAGCCCGTCGAGGGCGCCTGGCGCTGGATCGGCGACAGCCAGGCCGTCTACCGCACCAGGACCTACTGGGCACCGCACCAGACCGTGAAGATCGACGCCAGGCTGGCCGGGGTCGACGCGGGCAACGGCGTCTACGGCGCCAAGGACTCCGCGGCCACCATGCAGGTCGGCGCGGAGCAGATCACCAAGGGCGACATCTCCGAGCACGAGATGACCGTCTACCGGGACGGCCGGAAGGTGCGCCGCATCCCGTTCAGCGCGGGTAACGGCACCACCCGCGAGTACACCACCACCAGCGGCGCGCACCTGCTGATGGAGCGCGAGAGCCACGTGACGATGGTGTCCCCGGGACGCAAGCCCGGCGACCCCGGCTACTACAAGACCGACGTCGACTGGGCCGTCCGGTTCTCCAACAGCGGCGAGTACACCCACTCGGCGCCGTGGAACGTCGGCATCCAGGGCTCGGCCAACACCAGCCACGGCTGCCTGAACCTCAGCCCGGCCAACGCGCGCTGGTACTACGACCACGCCCAGCGCGGCGACGTCCTCAACCTGACCGGCAGCACCCGCAAGGTCGAGTGGGACAACGGCTGGAGCTTCTGGCAGATGCCCTTCGACACCTGGAAGCAGGGCAGCGCGCTCGCCTGACCCGGTCGGCCGGGTTGGCAACGCTTTGATCTCGGACGCCGGAGATGCCCATCTCAGGCCCCACGGCAACCACATTTGTCGCTAATGTCTGGCCCATACGGCGGGGCATGGAGGTTGACGTGGGGCGGACGCTCACCGCGGGGGTGCGGACGGGCGCGGGGCTGACCGCGATGGCGCTGGCGCTGGCGGCGTGCGGCGGCGGCGAGAAGCACAGCGGCACGAACGTGGACGGCAAGGCCGAGGCGGGGTCGCCGCAGCTGACCATCACACCGGGCAACGGCGACGGCAAGGCCGCGCCGGAGGCGGGCGTGGTCGTCAAGGTCGCCGGCGGCACGCTGGACCAGGTCGTGGTCACCCGCAAGGGCAAGCCCGTCGAGGGCGAGATGTCGGCGGACAAGACCACCTGGCAGTCCCGCACGCTGCGGCCCGGCAGCCAGTACCAGGTGCAGGCGTCGGCGCGCAGCCCCAAGGGCAAGACCGCGACCGCCAGCAGCGCGTTCGGCACCGTCAAGGCCGGCAGCGAACTGGAGATCACCGACGTCACCCCGAACTCGGGGGAGAAGGTCGGCATCGGCATGCCGATCATGGTGACCTTCAACCGGGACGTGGACGACCGCAAGGCCGTGGAGAAGTCGCTCCAGGTCCGGTCCGAGAAGCCGGCCGTCGGCGCGTGGAAGTGGATCGACGACTCGCACGTCACCTTCCGCACCAAGAACGGCCAGTACTGGCAGGCCAACCAGAAGGTCACCTTCACCGCGAGGCTGTCCGGCGTGAAGGCGGGCAAGCGCACCTACGGCGTGGACGACTTCACTCGCGCGTTCAAGATCGGTGACGCGCACATGGTCACCGTGAACACCAAGACGCACCGCCTGGTGGTGAAGAAGAACGGCGTCAAGGTCAACGGCTGGGGCATCAGCGCCGGCCGCGGCGGGATGATCCGCGACGGGGTGGACGTCTACCAGACCACCAGCGGCGTCCACCTGACCATGGGCAAGGAGAACCCGGCGATCATGACGTCCGAGTGGATGGGCGTGAAGCCGGAGGACAAGGCGCACGGGGGCTACAAGGAGGTCATCCCGTTCGCGGTCCGGATCTCCGACAGCGGCGAGTACATCCACTCGATGGCCTCCACCGTGTGGGCGCAGGGCGAGGAGAACGTCAGCCACGGCTGCGTGAACTCCCCGCCGGAGAAGGCCGAGTGGTACTACGGCTTCTCCTACCGCGGCGACCCGGTGGTCATCACCGGCACCGACCGGGACCTGCCGTGGAGCAACGGCTGGGGCTTCTACCAGCAGTCCTGGGCCAAGTGGCTGCGCGGCAGCGCGCTCGGCCAGGAGGTCAGCACCACCGGCTGAGCTGAGGGCCGACTCTTCGCCGCATTCGCCGTATAAGCGGACACGGCGCTGTCGGCGCACGCGGATTCGGCGCGCCAGGATCGGGAAAGCCCTTCGGTTCGGCCGTTCCGTCGACCAGGATGGGCGCGGGAGCACTGAGTCTGCCCGGAACCGGGGGTCCGGATGGTGGCACGTCAGGCAGCGAAGGCGCCCGCGGGCGCCGGGGCCGCCAAGCGGCGCAGGAAGCTGAGGGCACGGCTGAAGGATCCGGGGCGCGCCGCGCACCGGGGCCTGCGGCGGCTGGCGTTCGCGCTGCTGCGCCTGACCGCGCGCGGACGGCCCGCGCCCGCCCGCGCCGGACGCCCCGTCGTGCGCGTGCTGCTCCAGCACGCCAACGGCACCGGCGGGACGATCCGGACCGTCCTCACCACCTGTGCTCACCTCGCCGAGGACCACGACGTCGAGATCGTCAGCGTGCTCCGGTGGCGGGAGGACCCGTTCTTCCCCGTCCCTGACGGCGTCCGGGTCAGCGTCGCCGACGACCGGCTCACCCCGCCGCGCGGGCCCGTCGCGCGCTGGGCGCGCCGCGTGCTGCGCCGCCTGCCGAGCGTGCTGACCCCGCTGGAGGACGCCGCCTTCCGCGACATGAACCTCTGGACGGACCTGCGGCTCGTCCGCGCCGTCCGGTCCCGGCCCGCCGACGTGCTGGTCGGTACGCGCCCGTCGCTGAACCTGCTGCTCGCCGAGCTGGCCCCGAAGGGCGTCATCACGATCGGGCAGGACCACCGCCACCTGCCCGGATACCGGCCCGCCCTGCGCGCCGAGATCGTCCGGCGGTACGGGCGGCTGACCGCGCTCACCACCCTCACCGCCGCCTCCCGCGCCGGGTTCGCCGAGGCCCTGGCGGGCACGCCGGTCCGGATCGTCACGATCCCGAACGCGCTGACCGAGCTGCGTGGCGGCCCGTCCCAGCGGGACGAGCCGGTCGTGCTGGCCGCCGGGCGCTTCGTCCGCGCGAAGGGCTTCGACCTGCTGATCAAGGCGTACGCGCCGCTCGCGGAGAAGTACCCGGACTGGACGTTGCGGATCCACGGCGGCGGCGCCCGTGAGGAACGCCTCCGCAAGCAGATCGCCGAGCTGGACGTCGGCGACCGGATCGAGCTGCTGCCGCGCACCGACATGGGCGAGGCGCTGGAGCACGCCTCGGTCTACGTGCTGTCGTCCCGGATGGAGGGCATGCCGCTGGTGCTGCTGGAGGCGATGAGCAAGGGCCTCGCGGTCGTCGCGTTCGACTGCCCGGCCGGCCCCGCCGAGATGATCGAGGACGGCGTGGACGGCCTGCTCGTCCCGGCCCGCGACGTGGACGCCCTCACCTCCGCGCTCGACCGCGTCCTGTCGGACCGCGACCTGCGCGACCGGCTCGGCAAGGCCGCGCCCGCCAGCACCGACGCCTACCGCCTGGACCGCATCGGCCCGCTCTGGTCCCACCTCCTGGACGACCTCCTCCACCGCCCCTGACGCCAGGGTCGGCGCTGAGGCAAGGCCCACGGCCGGTCAGGGCCGCCCGCGCCAGAGGCGGCGGTCGGCCGGGACAGGCCGCCGGTCAGGGAAAGCAGCAGGTCAAGAACACCGGCGGCTCAGCGTCAGCGACGGCCGGACCCGGGGATCAGTGGCGGGAAAGGGCGGTGCGGGGGCGGTGGGTGGCGGGGGTCTGGCCGGTGAGGCGGTCGCCGCCGGCGCGCGGCTGGCGGGTCGGCGACGGCGCGGGACCGGTGCCCGTCCCGCCCTTGAGGTGCTCGGTCATCCACTGGAACATCGGGCGCAGCGCGTTGCGCCACGTCCGGAAGTCGTGGCCGCTGCCCTTCAGCACCGTGAGCGGCGCGACCTGCCGGTGCTCGCGCAGCAGCGCCACGAAACCGCGGGCCGCGGTGGTGTCGCCCGCCGCCTCCGAGCCGGAGGCCAGCCAGAACAGCGGCAGGTGCGCGCCCGCGGACATGCGCTCCAGCGCCCGCATCGGGGTGTTCTGGTCGCGGGCCTTCTGGTCGCCGGCGAACGGGTCGCGGCGTCCCGCCGGGGTCCGGTTGGTGGGCAGCGGCTGGAAGTAGCCGCTCAGCACGGCCGCCACGCCGTAGGTGCGGGTGTGCCGGAGGGCGAGGTTCGCCACGCAGTAGCCGCCCTCGGAGTACCCGGCCAGGCCCCAGCCGTCGCCGGGCGGCCGGACCCGCAGCGTCCCGGAGACGTAGTCAGGGACGTCGCGGGTGAGGAACGTCTCGTCCTGCGGGCCGTCCTTGGCGTTCAGGCACTGCCCGGACAGCCGCCGCCCGCCGCTGATGTCGGGCATGACCAGCACGGCCGGGTCGGCGCGGTGCTCCCGGACGGCCAGCGCGAGCGTCTGCGGAGCGGGGATGTGCCGGGTCCAGTCGGTGGGGGTGCCGGGGGAGCCGTGCAGCAGCTCCACGGCCGGGAACCGGTAGGAGGAGTAGGCCGGGTCGAAGTACTGCGGCGGCAGGTAGACCAGCACCTGGCGGACCAGCCCGCTGGCGCGGCCGTTCATCCGGACGTTCACCAGCCGCCCGCCCGCCACGGTCTGCCCGTGCGCGTTGGGGAACCCGGCGCTGAAGGCCTTCACCTCGGGGACGCCGTGCCCGTTGCCGCTGGAGTCGTCGGCCACGTCGCGGTAGATGTCGGTCCAGCCCTGGTAGTAGCCGTAGTAGCGGTTGACGGCGGCGATCCCGAACAGCGCGGCGGTGAGGAAGGCGCAGAACGCCGCGACGACGCGCAGCGCGACGTTGCCGGTCCGGTACTGCCACCAGGTGGCCGCGACGAATCCCAGTAGCAACAGCAGGAACACCAGAATGTTCTGCGGCCCGATCATGCC
This sequence comes from Actinomadura rupiterrae, assembly GCF_024172125.1. GTDB lineage: Bacteria > Actinomycetota > Actinomycetes > Streptosporangiales > Streptosporangiaceae > Spirillospora > Spirillospora rupiterrae. The sequence continues at coordinate 10,026 of NZ_JAMZEA010000009.1, read as the reverse complement.
GATCCCCGATCCCCGTTTTGTGACTAGCGCAGTACCCCCGTGTGCCCCAGGGAGTAACGGCCCGGCTGAGGATAGACGCACAAACCGTGCGGTCCTGCACCGACCCTAATCTTTCGGATCATCCTCCCGTCAACGGTCGAGATCGCGTAGACGACCCCGTCGTACCGTCCTGACAGCCAGAGCACCCTCCCGTCCGCGGAAACGCCGCCCATGTCGGGCGAGCCGCCGCCGGGCAGCCGCCAGGTGCGTTCGACCCGGCCGGAGCCGAACGCGACCAGCGAGACCGACCCCTCCCCTCGGTTCGAGACGTACAGCACTTTCGAGTCCCTGCTGACGTACAGGCCGTGCGCGCCCTTTCCGGTCGGGATGAACCCGGTTTTCCGGAAACTCCGGGCGTCGATGGCCCACACCCCGTTCGTCGCCATGTCCGCCACGTAGAACGTACGACCGTCCGGTGACAGTTTCACGTCCTGCGGCATCGCGTGATGCGTCAGCGAGAGCATGCCGGTCAGGCGCTGCCCGGCGGTGTCGATCCGCAGGACGTCGCCGGAGAACTCGCAGGCGGTGAGGAAGAAGTCGCCCGAGGCCGAGAAGTCCGCGTGGTTGGGGCCCCGGCACGGCACCTTCACCGACTTGACCAGCTTCATGGTGTGCGCGTCGCGGAAGTCGATCCGCTCGTTCCGCTCGGCCATGACGACCGCGTATTTCCCGTCCGGCGTGAAGTAGAGGTTGTACGGATCGTCCACGTGGACGGGTTTCCCGTGCTTGCCCGTACGCGGGTCGATCGGGACGAGGTCGTTGGAGTCGTTGTCATTGACCCAGAGCGTCGTCAGGTCCCAGGACGGGACGACGTGCTGCGGCAGCCTGCCGACCTTGAACCGGTCCACCTGCTTGAAGGTGTTCTGGTCCAGGACGATCACGTCGTCGCTCTTGGTGTCGGGGACGTAGACGCGGGCTGGCATGTCCTTCACGGCGGGGCTGAGCATGCCGGGCCGGTCGTGCTCGTACACGTCGGTGCCGTTGGCGCTCTCCTTGGACGAGGGCGGCGGCGGCATCGGCGGAGCGGCCCTGCCATGCCCGGCGTGGTCGCCACCATGGTGGTCGGAGCCGCCGCACGCCGCGAGCCCCGAAGCGGCAACCAGGGCAAGGCAGAGCGCGGCGACGCGCCCCGCCAGGGGTGATCCGCTCATGAGGCCAGCAGAGTCGAGACGGTGACGGGTTTCAAGCCCCGGCGCCCCAGGCCGTCCAGGATGGCGGGCATGGCGCGGACCGTTCCGGCGTGGCCGAGGTGCATGCTCACGATCGACCCGTTGGCGATCTTGCCGAGGACGGTACCGGTGACGGCGTCCGCGCCCGGGTCGGTGTTGTCCAGCGAGTCCAGGTCGTAGGACAGGCACGAGTGGTACCCGGCGCGGGCCGCCTGCGTGCGGACCGTTTTGGACGCGTGCTGCGTCTGCGATGGACGGAACCAGCGTCCCGGCGACCCGGTGAGCTTGCGCAGCCGGTCCGCGCAGCCCGCGATCTCCGCGTAGGCGCGTTCGGGCGTCATCGCGGTGATGTCGCCGTGGCTGAGGGTGTGGTTGCCGAGCTCGTGCCCGGCCGCGACGATCGCGCGGGCGGTGTCGGGCTGCTCGTCCAGCCACGTCCCGACCGCGAGGACCGTCACCGCCGCGCCGCCCTTGGCGAACTCGGCGAGCAGCCGTCGCGCCAGCCCGGGGTCGCCCGCGCCGTGGAAGGTCAGCGCGACCTGCGGGACCCGGCGCGGGCCGTGCGTGATCTCCCCGGCCACGTGCACCGGCCCGGTCGGCGCGGCAGGGCCGGACGGGCCGGACGTCGGGTCGGCCGAGGGCGGAGGAGAAGGGGACGCGGACGCCGCCCGGCGCCCGTGCGCGCCGCACGCGGCGGCGAAACCGGTGGCCAGCGCTCCCGCTGCCACGCCCAGGATGCTGCGTCGCTGCACCGTCACGCGAGCCAGCGTACGGACCTCCGGATGAGCGCTCGGTTAACGTCCGATTCCGCCGCGTGTCCACGTCGTGGCCCGCGGGCTCCGTCCGCCACTCGCCGCGCCGCCCCGGTGCTTAACCCATTACTAACCTTTGCTGTGCTCTACTGCGGACCCTGCGTGCGCCCGACTGATCGCGATCCCGGGGGAATCGGGAGGCAGGGGTTACCTCATGCACAAGCCAGTACTCGCCATCGGAGCGGTGGCCACGGCGCTGCTCCTCACCGCCTGCGGGGGCGGCGGCAAGAAGACCGCGGCGCCCTCGCCGTCCGACTCCGGCTCGCCGAGCGCCTCGCCGTCCGACAGCGGCGGGCCGTCCGGCACGCCGAGCGGTCCGGCGACCGGGCCGACCAAGCCGGGCAAGACCACTCCGTCGGACGGGCCGCTGGTCGGCCCGGGCACCAAGTGCGGCACGGTCACCGTGAAGGCGGGCCGGATCAGCTGCGCCCACGCCGAGAAGGTGTTCGGCATCTACGCCCAGAAGAAGACCGCCACGGGGTCGGCGTCGTTCAGCGGCTGGGTCTGCCACCACACGACCGCGCCGAAGGGGACGTCCTGCACCCGCAGCGGCGTCACCATCCACTCGCCGGAGTGACCGGCCCGCCCTTGCTGAGTTGATCGGCCCGTACTGAGTGATCGGCCCGCGCCGAGCCGGGTGCGGGCCACGGACGGGAGCGGCGCGGCCTGCCGGGGCCGCGCCGCTCCCTTTTCCGTAGCGGCCGCTCCCTCTCCGGTCCGGCCGCTTCGTCCTCTCAGCCGCGCCCGCCGGGGCCGCAGGACAGGGCCGCCGCGTCCACGACGTCGGCGAGCCGGCCATTGCGCCGGTGGACGCGGCGCTGCCGGTCCGCGCCGGTGCCGCCGGCGATCAGCCGGTCCAGGCCCGCCGCGACCCGGTCGAAGTCGCCCGCGTCGTCCAGGGCGGGCCGGGCGTGGTCGAGCAGCCCGGCCGCCAGGTCGGTGAACCGCGCCGGACGGCCCGTTCGAACGTCCATCCCGTTGCCGGCCAGGCCGTCGCGGGCCGCCAGCCAGTAGGCGGCGCGCAGCATCTCCTGGGACGGCGCGGGCGGGTCGGCGCCGTCCTCGGCCGCCGCGAGCGCGACCTGCGCCAGCGCCCGGACGAGCGCGGCGAACAGCGCGGCCTCCTCGGCGGTCAGCGCCACGTCGGCCAGCCGCACCTCCAGCGTCGGCAGCCGGGACGAGGGCCGGACGTCCCAGAACACCGTCGCGGCGTCCATCAGCGCGCCGCAGGCGAGCAGCGTGCCGACCAGTTCCTCGTAGTGCGCCAGCGACTCGAACAGCGGCGGTGGACCGGCCACCGGCCAGCGCGCCCACGACATCACCCGCCAGCACGCGTGCCCGGTGTCGCGGCCCGCCCAGAACGGCGAGTTGGCGGTCATCGCCAGCAGCGTCGGCAGCCACGGCCGCAGATGGTTGCTGACCTGCACCGCTCGGGACCGGTCGGGCATCTCCACGTGCACGTGGCAGGAGCAGATGCACTGCTCGTCGTCCAGCGCGCGGTAGGTGGCCAGGCTGTCGGCGTAGCGCGGACCAGGGCTGATCGGCGGCGGCAGCAGGTCGCCAAGGACGGGCGTGCCCGTCGCGACCAGCATCAGGCCCTCGGCGCGCGCCGCGTCGGCCATCGCCGCCCGCATCGCGCGGATCTGCTCGGCCAGCTTGTCCAGGTCGTCGCACGGGGGCGTCTTGGCCTCGGCCAGGAAGCACACCAGCTCGGTGGAGGCGCGCTCGCCGAGGCTGCCCGCCGCGCGCGCCACGACCCGGCCGGCGCGCGGCACCACCTGCCGGGAACGGGGATCGACGACGAAGTACTCTTCCTCGATGCCGAACCTGGGGGCCATCCCACCACCTCGGTGCCGGGGCCGGCGCGGCGCGGCCCTGCTGCGGCCCCGCCGAGCTCGGACGGTCACCTCGACGGTACGTGCCGGACCGTCCGGTTGCACCCCCGGGGTCGGGGTGCGGTCAGGGAGGTGTCAACCCCGCCGCGGTACGGGTTCGGGCCGGACGAATCTGGGGTACCGGACGCGGACTTGCGGGCACCCCGGTCGTCCGCGGGGTGCAAGTGCTCGCCTACCATCCCTGCCATGACGGTGCCGCCTGAAGAACTCGAACTGGCCGCCGCCTTCCCCCCGGCCGAGCGCGACCGGTGGCGGGAGATGGTGAAGGGGGTGCTGCGCAAGACCGGCGCGGCGTCCGAGGACACCCCCCTCGACGAGATCGAAGGGCTGCTCGCCCACGAGACCTACGACGGCGTTCCTATCGCCGCGCTCTACACCGCCGAGGACTCCGCCCCCGGACGCCCCGGGCTCGCCCCGCGCGTGCGCGAGGTCAGGCCGGACGGCGAGGGCCTCGCGGGCTGGGACGTCCGCCAGCGGCACGGCGACCCCGACCCCGAGACGACGCGCGCGGCGATCCTCGCCGACCTGGAGAACGGCGCGACCTCGGTGTGGCTGACGCTCGGCGCGGGCGGCATCCCGGTTCCGGCGCTGCCGGAGGTGCTGCGGGACGTCCACCTGCACATGGCGCCGGTCGTCCTGGACGCGGGCGCGGAGACCGGCGAGGCCGCCGAGGCGTTCCTGTCGCTCGCCGCCGAGCGCGGCACCGAGCCGTCCGGGAACCTGGGCGCCGACCCGCTCGGCCTGGCCGCCCGGACCGGCGTCCCGGCCGTCCTGGACGATGTGGCGGTGCTGGCGATCCGGTGCGTCCGGGAGTTCCCGAAGGTGCGCGCCTTCACCGTCGATGCGACGCCGTACCACGACGCGGGCGGCGGCGACGCCGACGAGCTCGGCGCGGCCGTCGCCGCCGGGGTCGCCTACCTGCGCGTCCTCACCGATGCCGGGCTGAGCGTGGACGAGGCGTTCGGGCAGATCGAGTTCCGGTTCGCCGTCAACGCCGACCAGTTCGCCTCGATCGCCAAGCTGCGCGCCGCGCGCCGGCTCTGGCAGCGCGTCGCCGAGGTCTCCGGCGCCTCGGACGGGACGGACGCGCGGATCCACGCCGTCACGTCCTCGGCGATGATGACCCGGCACGACCCGTGGGTGAACATGCTGCGCACCACGGTCGCGGCGTTCGCGGCCGGGGTCGGCGGCGCGGACGCGGTCACCGTCCAGCCGTTCGACGCCCGCCTCGGCCTGGCCGAGGACTTCTCCCGGCGCATCGCCCGCAACACCCAGACGCTGCTGCTGGAGGAGTCGAGCCTGGCGCGCGTGGTCGACCCGGCGGGCGGCTCCTGGTACGTCGAGCGCCTCACCGAGGACCTGGCCCAGGCCGCGTGGAGCTGGTTCACCGAGATCGAGAAGGCGGGCGGGCTCGCCGCGGCGCTGGCGTCCGGGCTGGTCGCGCGGCGCGTGGGGGAGACCTGGGAGCGCCGCCGCCGCGACATCGCCCGGCGGAAGGCCCCGCTGACCGGTCTCAGCGAGTTCCCGAACCTCGCCGAGGAGCTGCCCGTCCGCGAGCCCGCCCCTGCCGCTCCGAACGGCGGCGGGCTGCCGGTGGTCACCTACGGGCAGGACTTCGAGGCCCTGAGGGAACGCTCCGACGCCCACCTCGCCGCCACCGGCGCGCGCCCGCGGGTCTTCCTTGCCACCCTCGGCCCGGTCGCCGCGCACACCGCCCGCGCGTCCTTCGCCGCCAACCTGTTCCAGGCGGGCGGCGTCGAGACCGTCAGCGGCCCGCCGGAGGAGTTCGCCGCGTCCGGCGCGACGATCGCGTGCCTGTGCTCGTCCGACAAGGTGTACGAGCAGGACGCGGCGGACGCCGCCCGCGCGCTGCGCGACGCCGGAGCGGTAAAAGTATGGCTCGCGGGTAAGGGCGCCTTCGACGGAGTCGACGCGCGGATCTTCGCCGGATGCGACGCGGTGGAGGTCCTCACGACCACCCTCACCGATCTGGGAGTGAACCGATGATCCCCGACTTCTCCGAGATCGACCTCGGCGCGCCGGTCACCGCCGACGAGGCCGCCAAGCGCTGGCGCTCGGCCGCCGGTGACGAGGCCTCGGTGTGGGACACCCCCGAGGGCATCGCCGTCCCGTCCCTCTATACCGGCGACGACCTGGCCGAACTGGACTTCCTGCACACCCTGCCGGGCATCGCGCCCTACCTGCGCGGCCCCTACCCGGCGATGTACGCCACCCAGCCGTGGACGGTCCGCCAGTACGCGGGCTTCTCCACCGCGAGCGAGTCCAACGCGTTCTACCGGCGCAACCTCGCCGCCGGGCAGAAGGGCCTGTCGGTCGCGTTCGACCTGGCCACCCACCGCGGCTACGACTCCGACCACCCGCGCGTCGCCGGGGACGTCGGCATGGCGGGCGTCGCGATCGACTCGATCTACGACATGCGGCAGCTGTTCGACGGCATCCCGCTGGACCGGATGTCGGTGTCGATGACCATGAACGGCGCGGTGCTGCCGGTCATGGCCCTGTACATCGTGGCCGCCGAGGAGCAGGGCGTGGCGCCCGAGGCGCTGGCCGGGACCATCCAGAACGACATCCTCAAGGAGTTCATGGTCCGCAACACCTACATCTACCCGCCCGCGCCGTCCATGCGGATCATCTCCGACATCTTCGCGTTCACCTCGCGGCGGATGCCGAAGTTCAACTCCATCTCGATCTCCGGCTACCACATCCAGGAGGCCGGGGCCACCGCCGACCTGGAGCTGGCCTACACCCTCGCCGACGGCGTCGAGTACATCCGCGCCGGCCGCGACGCGGGCCTGTCGATCGACGCGTTCGCGCCGCGGCTGTCGTTCTTCTGGGCGATCGGGATGAACTTCTTCATGGAGGTCGCCAAGCTGCGCGCGGCGCGGCTGCTGTGGGCGAAGCTGGTGAAGGGGTTCGGCCCAGAGAACCCCAAGTCGCTGTCGCTGCGGACGCACTCCCAGACGTCCGGCTGGTCCCTGACCGCGCAGGACGTCTACAACAACGTCGCCCGCACCTGCATCGAGGCGATGGCCGCCACGCAGGGCCACACCCAGTCGCTCCACACCAACGCGCTGGACGAGGCCCTGGCCCTGCCGACCGACTTCTCCGCGCGGATCGCCCGCAACACCCAGCTGCTGCTCCAGCAGGAGTCCGGGACGACCCGCACGATCGACCCGTGGGGCGGCTCGGCCTACGTCGAGCGGCTCACCTACGACCTCGCGCGCCGCGCCTGGGGCCACATCGAGGAGGTCGAGCGCGCCGGCGGCATGGCCCGCGCGATCGACGAGGGCCTGCCCAAGCTGCGCATCGAGGAGGCCGCGGCGCGGACGCAGGCGCGCATCGACTCCGGCCGCCAGCCGGTGATCGGCGTGAACAAGTACCGTCCGGACGCCGACCAGGACATCGAGGTGCTGAAGGTCGACAACGCCTCCGTCCGCGCGCAGCAGCTCGACAAGCTGCAGCGGCTGCGCGCCGAGCGCTCGGGCGACGACGTGCGCACCGCGCTGGACGCGCTGACCCGCGCCGCGTCCGCTGCCGAGGCGGGCACCCGCGGCTCCGGACTGGACGAGAACCTGCTCGCGCTGGCCATCGACGCGGCCCGCGCCAAGGCCACCGTCGGGGAGATCTCCGACGCGCTGGAGCGGGCCTACGGACGGCACTCCGCGCAGATCCGTACGATCTCCGGTGTGTACCGGGAAGAGGCGGGCCGGGTGTCGGCGATCGAGAAGGCGCGCGCCCTGACGGCCGCGTTCGAGGAGGCCGAGGGGCGGCGGCCGCGCATCCTGGTCGCCAAGATGGGGCAGGACGGCCACGACCGCGGCCAGAAGGTCATCGCGACCGGCTTCGCCGACCTCGGCTTCGACGTCGACGTGGGCCCGCTGTTCCAGACCCCGGCCGAGGTCGCCCGGCAGGCGGTCGAGGCGGACGTGCACGTCGTCGGGGTCAACTCGCTGGCCGCCGGGCACCTGACGCTCGTCCCGGCGCTGCGCGCCGAGCTGGCCGCGCTGGGCCGCGACGACATCATGATCGTCGTCGGCGGGGTCATCCCGCCGCAGGACTTCGCCGAGCTGCGTGCCGCCGGCGCCGCGGCGATCTTCCCGCCCGGCACCGTCCTGGCCGACGCCGCGCAGGACCTGCTCCGCGACCTGGCCGCGAACCTGGGCCACACCGACCTGTCCGCCGAAGCGCCGGAGCGCGGAGAGGCCGGCCGCGCTGAGGCCGGCCGCGAAGGGGCGGAGCGCGCGGAGCCGGGGTCGGACGGGTGAGCCCTGCGGCGCTCGAGGACTACGTCACCGGCGTCCGGGACGGCTCGCGCGCGTGGATCGCCCGCGCGATCACGCTGGTCGAGTCGTCCCGCCCGGACCACCGCGACCTCGCCCAGCGGCTGCTGGTCGAGCTGACGCCGTTCACGGGCAAGGCGCGCCGGATCGGCATCACCGGCGTTCCGGGCGTCGGCAAGTCCACCTTCATCGATGCGCTCGGGACGAACCTGACCGGGGCGGGCCACCGCGTCGCGGTGCTCGCGGTGGACCCGTCGTCCACCCGGTCCGGCGGGTCGATCCTGGGCGACAAGACGCGCATGAACCGGCTGGCCGTCGACCCGGCCGCGTTCATCCGGCCGTCCCCGACCGCCGGGACGCTCGGCGGCGTCGCCAAGGCCACCCGCGAGGCGATGGTCGTCATGGAGGCCGCCGGGTACGACGTCGTCCTGGTCGAGACGGTCGGCGTCGGGCAGTCGGAGACCACGGTCGCCGAGATGGTGGACACCTTCCTGTTCCTCACCCTCGCCCGGACCGGCGACCAGCTCCAGGGCATCAAGAAGGGCGTCCTGGAACTGGCCGACGTCATCGCCGTGAACAAGGCCGACGGCCCGCACGCGATGGAGGCCAAGCGCGCCGCGCGGGAGCTGGCCGGGGCGCTGCGGCTGCTGCGCAGCGAGGAACGCGCCCACGACACCCCCGTCCTGACCTGCAGCGCCATCGAGAACACCGGCCTCGACCAGGTCTGGGACGCGCTGGTCGCCCACCAGGACCGGCTCGCCGCCTCGGGCGAGCTGGACCGGCGCCGCCGCGCGCAGCAGGTGCGCTGGACCTGGGCCATGGTCCGGGACCGGCTCCTCGCCGAACTGCATGCGCACCCGGCCGTGCGCGAGATCGCGCCGGACCTGGAGGCCGAGGTGACCGCCGGAACCCTCACCCCCGCGCTGGCCGCCGACCGCATCCTGCGCGCCTTCGACCGCTGACCCGGACACCGCCAGGGGACAGGACCGGCGGCGCTGGGGGACGGGACCGGCTGCGCCGGGGGACGGACGGGCGGCGCTGGAGGACGGGACAGGCCGCGCTGGAGGGACAGGACAGGCCGCGCTGGAGGACGGGACAGGCCGCGCTGGGGGACGGGACAGGTGAGATCGGGCCGAAGCGCGCGCCGGGTTCCGGCCGTGTCGTATCGGTTGGGTCGCGTCCGGCTCGCGCGACGCCCGGATCCGGTACAAAGTCCTGATGGACGTCATCGCGCTCGATGATCCGACGGACCCGCAGATCCGCGGCTGGCACGCCGTCCTGGCCGCGGTGCACGCCGCCGAGCCCGACGGCGACCCGGCGCCGCAGCCGCACCAGACCGCCGCCCGCCTGCTCGGCCCCGAGCAGGGCTCCCGGCAGCGGCTCTGGGCCGCGATGTCCGGACCGGCCATGGTCGGCGTCGCCGCGCTGCGGCTGCCCGGCGAGCCCGGAGCCGACCGCCCGGGCGAGATCGACATCCGCGTCCACCCGGCGCACCGGCGGCACGGCGTCGCCGCGCGCCTCCTCGCCGCCGCCGCCGACGGCCTGCGCGCCGACGGCCGCACCAGCGTGATCGCCCAGGTGCTCGCGCGCCCGCCCGCGGTCGGGTTCCTGGAGGCGCAGGGCTTCCGGCTCGTGCTCACCCTCCAGGGCCTGCTGCTGCGCCTGTCGGACCTGCCGCCCGGCCGGGTGGACGAGCTGCTGGCGAACGGGCCCACCGGTTACGAGCTGCTCCGCTGGCGCGGCGTCGTCCCGGACGGGTTCGCCGACGCGCTGGCCAAGGCCAAGCACGCCATGGCCGACCTCGCGAGTA
>NZ_JAMZEA010000008.1 GCF_024172125.1 Actinomadura rupiterrae | reverse complement strand
GCGAGGCGGGCAGTTGCAGCACCCACGTGTAGAAGACGATCGTCGGCGCGAGCGTGATCGCGGCGATGCGCAGCGCGGGGCGCCGGTGCTCGCGCAGCAGCGTCCGCAGTGGCCGGTCGGCGCCGTCCTGCGCGGTGAACAGGAAGCTCTCAGCGAGCTTGCGGCGCAGGACGATCGCGGCGATCCCGGCGAGTCCCCCGGCGGCGAACAGGATCCGCCAGCCGAAGGCGTGCATCTCGTCCTTGCTGAGCACGGCGGAGAGGCCGGTCGCGGCGAGCGCCGCGACGAGCGTGCCGAGCACCGTGGACTGCTGGAACACCGCCGAGTACCAGCCGCGCCGCTCGGCGGGCGCGGTCTCGGCGAGGTACGCCGCGGTGGCGCCGATCTCCCCGCCGGACGACGCGCCCTGCGCGCAGCGCAGCACCAGCAGCGCGAGCGGCGCGGCGACGCCGATCGTCCCGTAGGTCGGGACGATCGCGATCAGCACCGAGGCCACACCCATGATCGCGACGGACACGGTCATGCCGGCGCGGCGTCCGCAGCGGTCGGTGAGCCGCCCGAGCAGCGCCGCGCCGACCGGACGCGCCAAGAACGCCACGGCGAACGTCGCGAGCGCCGCCATCAGCGCTGCCGCTGGCTGCCCCTTGGGGAAGAACGCGTGCGCGAACATCGGCGCGCGAACGCGTAGACCGACCAGTCGTACCACTCCAGGGCGTTCCCGGCGGCGACGGCCGCGAGCGCCCCGGCCTTGACCCGGCCGGGCTTGGCGGCGGGCGTGAGGCCGGTGACGCGCGGCGTGTACTGCGGGTACGGCGACCGTTCAGGTACTGCGGGCACGGTTCACCTCCTCCCGGACGGCCGGGACGACCTCCCGGGCGAACAGCTCGATGTCGGCGGGACGCCCCGACGACAGGACGAACCCGGACACGCCGAGTTCGAGCGCCAGCTCGGCCAGCTGATCGGCCCAGACCTTCGGCGGCCCGTGCAGGACCCGCCCGAAGCGCCGGGCGAGAACACGCCGTCCAGGTTGTAGAGGCGGCGGACGGCCGCCGGGTCGCGTCCGGCGGCGGTGGCCGCCTCGTCGATCAGCGGCGACGCGGCGGCCATCTCGCCCGGGCCCATGTAGGCCGAGGACGGGATCCAGCCGTCGGCGAGGCAGGCCGATCAGGTTCAGCGTGCGCGGCCGGTACCCGCCCAGCCAGAGCGGGACGTCGAAGGGGCGGCCGAGGATCGGCGGGGCGTCGCGGAGCCGGTAGAACTCGCCCTCGACGGTGTGCCCGGGGCGCCCGTCCAGCAGGCCGCGGACGACCCGACGGCCTCGTCCAGCGCCTGGACCTGCTGGCCCGGTGTCCAGGACGGGCCGCCGAGCGCGGCGATCCCGCCCTGGTGCGCGCCGGAGCCGAGGCCGAGCGCGAACCCGCCCGCCGCTGATCTCGGCGAGCGTGGCGGCCCAGGACGCGAGCGTCACCGGACCGCGCAGCGGCAGCGACGCCACGTCCGGGAACACGGTGATCTTCCGGGTCGCGAGCGCGACCCGGGTGAGCAGGGTCGGGGTGTCGGCGAAGCCGGGATGGTACGGGTGGTCCTGCATCCCGACGAGGTCGAGGCCGAGGCTCTCGGCCAGCCGGACGTTCTCCATCGTGGCGGGCATGTCGGCGACGGCCGGCGAGAGGAACACGCCGAACAGCAGGTCGTGCCGGTAGTCGGGCATGAGGATTCTCCAGGAACGGAAGGAGGGAGGGCGCGGGCGGCGGCGTCGGGGAAGCGCGGGAGGCCGCGTCGGCGAAGCGCGTAAGGCGGCGTCGGGGCGCAGCGGGTCAGCGGGTCAGGGGTCAGGCGATGTCGGCGTAGGTGAGGCGGACGAGGGTCGGCGTCAGGTGCGTCTCCTCGTACTCCAGGTGGGCCGACAGCAGCTCGGAGACCTCCCGGACCTTGGCGAGCATCTTCGGGCCCACGGCCGGGTCGCCCGGCAGCAGCCGGATCATCTGCTGGAGCTGGTCCAGGTGCGCGACGAGCCGCTCGTGCTCGTCCATGAGCTGCTTGATGCGCGGCGCGAGGTCCGGGTTGCGCTTCCGCAGCACCGGGAACATCGACGCGTCCTCCACGGTGTGGTGGCCGTGCACGAAGGAGCAGAACTGGGCGCAGTAGCGCGGCAGGATGCGCTGCCAGTCGCGCTGGCGGAAGGCGTCCATCGCGCCCTGGAGCCTGCGGCGCGCGGCCGCGTCGCCGCCGACGCCGTCCACCACGGCGGTCACCAGGCGGCGGAACTCGTCCATGTCGCGGCGCATCTGGTCGTGGATGACGAACAGCCGCTGGGCGAGTTCGACGCCTTCGGGGTTGGCTCCGGGAAAGTCCAGCTGGGGCATGCGGGTTCTCCTCCTCGGCGAGGCCGCGTGGCACGGCGGGCAGGCCGCGCCGGCGGCTCGGGTGCTCGGTCGGGACGGGACCGGGCCGCGTCGTCGGGGGCCCGGTCCCGATCGGATGGGTCAGTCCTTGAAGCCGACGGCGAGCCATTCGGGGCCGGACAGCGGGCGGACGGAGACCCGTCCGAAACCGGCCTCGGCCAGCCAGGCCGCCGCGTCGGCGGGCCGGTAGCCGTGCCCGCCGGGGCTCTCCAGCATCATGTGCAGATCGGCCAGGTGGCCGAACAGGTTGGCGGCCCCGTCGGGCCGTCCGGGGTCGGTCATCAGGTCGTAGACGACGACCGCGCCGCCCGCGGGCAGCGCCTTGTACGCCTTGGCGAGCAGGTCGCGCTTGGTGGCGGTGTCCCAGTCGCACAGCACGTGCCCGAGGACGAGCAGGTCGGCGGCCGGCAGGTCGTCGGTGAAGAAGCTGCCGCCCTCGAACCGCATCCGGTCGGCCAGGCCCGCTTCCCGCGCGGCCCGCTCGAAGTGCGGCCGGACCTGCGGCAGGTCGAAGCCGATCCCGGCGAGGTGCGGGTGCGCGGTGAGCAGCGTCCGCAGCACCGCGCCGCCCGCCGCGCCGACGTCGGCGACGGTCTTCACGGCGTCCCAGTCGAGGTCGCTCTCGCGGGCCAGCGCGAGCGCCGCGCCGGTCGCGCCGCCCGCCATCGCCGCGTGGAACGCGCGGACGCGCTCGGGGTCGGCGTACAGCGCCTCGAACGGGTCGTCGCCCGCGTTCGCCTTGTTCTGCGGAAGGCCGGTGCGCAGCATTTCGGTCAGGCCCTTCCACGACTCCCACCAAAGGTGGGACGCGGCGAGCGGCAGGCCCGCGACGTTCGTGCCCTCGGCCTCGGTGAGGAAGCGCTTGGCGACCGGCGTCAGGCCGTACGCGCCGCCGTCCTCGCGAGCGAGCATGCCGAGGCCGGTCAGCGCGTCCAGGAACGGCCGGACGCCGCGCTCGTGCAGGCCCAGCTCCCGGACGATCCGCTCCACCGGGCGCGGGCCGTCCGCGAGCGCCTCGAACAGGCCAAGCTCGATCGCCGACATGAGCACCCGCGACTCCCAGAACCGGAACCCGGTGCGGATGACCTGCCACGGCTCGATCGCCGGGTCCACGGCCGGTTCGACGAGGGCGCGGATGGCGGCGGTGTCGTGGATGTCCTCGAAGCGGACGGCCTTCCCGTCGCGGATCCGCCAGTGGTGCACGACAGTGATGTCGGCCTCGCGGCCGGTCGTGGCGGCGCGCATGTGGTTCACGCCCGTGACGACCACCTGGTCGCCTTCGGCGAAGAACGTGTCGGGACGCATCCCGACCTCGGCGAACAGCGCCCGCGCGCGGGCCATGAACGCCTTCACGGCCGGAAGGCCGCGCTCGACGCCGCCGAGGCCGTGGTCGTCCATACCGTCCGGGTGGACCCACTCGATGTCGGGGTCGAAGAACGCGAGCGCCGCGTCGAGGTCACCGCGCCGGAACGCGTCGTACGAGGCGGAGATCAGCGCGATGTTGTCGGTCGTGAGCGCGGTGTCAGCGGCCGTGCCGGTCGTGAGCGCGGTGTCAGCGGCCGTGCCGGTCGTGGGCTCGGTGTCGGCGGTCATCGGGGCTCCAGGACGAGGTCGGGGGCGTGGTGGGCGAGGACGCGGGCGACGCCGGCGCGCCAGTCGACCTCGCAGGGGCCGACCAGCTCCAGGCGCCGGGTGTGGTCGAAGACCGCGGTCTCGCGGGACAGGTCGCCCGGGTCGAGCCGCGGCTCGATCCCGGTGAGGGCGGCCATGTGGTGCAGCAGGTCGGTGATGCCGACCTCCTCGTCCCCGCCCCAGTTCACGACGGTGGCGGGGACGGACGCGACGTCCCACAGCAGCGGCGTCTGCCGGACGACGTCGTCGGTGTGCAGCAGGTTGCAGAAGTTCTGGCCCTCGCGCGGGACGGCGCAGGGCAGCCCGTCCGCCATCCGGCGGAACAGGATCACCGGCAGGCCGCCGTGCCCGTACGGGCCGTACGCGACGTTCAGCCGCGCGATCGTGGTCGGCAGGCCGAGCGCGGCGGCGAGGCCGCGCACCAGGCCCTCGGTGGAGATCTTCGCGACCGGGTAGGTGGGCAGCCAGGGCGCCTGCCCGCCGATCGGGTCGGTCTCGCGGTAGCGGTGCATGCGGTCGGCGCGGTTGTAGACGACGCCGCTGGAGACGTAGAGGAACGCCTCGGCGTCCGCGCAGTGCCGCATCAGCTGCGCGGTCCCGGTCGTGTTGATGCGGACGGTGTCGTCGAAGTCGGTCCCGTCGCCCCGGTGCACGGCCGAGTGCAGGACGTGGGTGAAGTCGCCGGGCAGGTCGTCCGGCAGGGAGCCGTGGCCCATGTCCCAGACGCGGGTGCGGATGCCGAGCTCGCCGAGCGCCTTGCGGGCGTCCCGGTCGCCGAACCGGCCGAGGCACCAGACCTCGTTACCCGCCGCGAGCGCCTCGGCGACCGGACGGGCCACCTGGCCCGTCCCGCCGGTGATCAGGATCTTCTTGCCGTGGATCACTGTGGTCCTGTCTTCCTGGTCGGAGGCGTCAGGAGGCGCGCCGGTCGGAGGCGAGCGCGTCGCGCAGCTCGGCGCGCAGCGTGGCCTGGAACGTCCGGACGTGCTCGGGGCTCATGAGCGTGTAGTGCTCGCCGTCCACTTCGATGAAGCGGTTCTCCGAGCGGGTGAAGTCGTCCCAGGCGCGCAGCTGGTCGTTGAGCCAGTCGGCCTTGGTGCCCTTCAGCGGCGTGCAGTAGAAGACGCGGACGTCCTCGACCGTCCCGGACGGCGCGTAGTCGCGGCCGAGGTGCACCATGTTCTGCGCGAGCGCGACCCAGGCGGCGAACCGCTCGACGTTCAGGTCCAGCTCGCGCAGCCGCTGCCGGGGCGCGTTGTCGACCAGGTAGCCGAGCTGCTCGTCCTCGGGGAGCCCGCGCAGCTTGGCGGCCAGGGCCGGGATGTCGGCGGCGTTCACCAGGTCCAGGAACAGCGCGAGGTTCAGCGCGCCGTCGGTGAAGGTGATCTCGTGCATCCGGCCGGCGATGTGCGGCGGCAGGTTGAACACGCCGACGAACGACACCTTCTGCCCCATCGCCTCCAGCCGCTTGGCGATCTCGAACGCGACCGCGCCGCCGTAGGAGTACCCGGCGACCGCGTACGGCCCGAGCGGCTGGACGCGCCGGATGGCGTCCACGTACGTGTCGACCATCTCGGCGAACGTGCCGAAGTGCGCCTCGCCCTCGCCGAACCCGCGCGCCCGCAGCGCGTAGAACGGGCGCTCGTTCGTGAAGTACTTCGCGAGGTTGATGAACACCAGCACCTCGCCCAGCCCCGGGTGGACGCAGAACAGCGGCGTGCCATCGCCCGTGAGCTGCAACGGGACGAGCGGGTCGTACTCGGCCTTCGCGCCGCCCGCGATCCGCCCGGTCAGCGCCCGGACGGACGGCGCCTGGAGGATCGTCGACATCGGCAGGTCGTCCACGCCGAACGCCCGCTGCACCTCGACCTTCAGCCGCAGCACGTCCAGCGAGGTGCCGCCGAGGTCGAAGAAGCTGGTCGTCACCGACACGGCCTCCGCGTCGAGCACGCGCGCGTAGATCTCGGCGAGCCTCCGCTCGGCGTCGGTGCCGGGCTCGGCGAAGGCGCCGAGGTAGCGGGCGGCCAGCTCGTCCGCGCGGCGGGCGGACGCGGCGAGGCGTCCCCGTTCGAGGTCCTCGCGGAGCCGGCTCCGCTGGATCTTGTTGAGGTTCGAGCGCGGGATGGCCTCCTCGTCCACCGGCAGGATCGCCGCCGGGCGGAAGCCCCAGTGCATGACGGTCGAGTTCCGGATCGCGACGATCGTCCGGTAGAGCGCGGCGTCGTCGAACGCGGCGTCGCCGTCCGGCGCGAACGCGACGGCGAGCTGCTCGGTGTCCGCCCCGGCCGGACGCGTCGGGAACGCCGCGACGCTGCCCGCGCGCACGCCGTCCAGGTCGCCCAGCACGGTTTCGAGGTCGTGGCTGTAGTAGTTGACGCCGTTGACGATCACGCTGTCCTTGCTGCGCCCCACCAGGACGAGCGCGCCGGACGAGTCGAACATGCCGAGGTCGCCCGTCCGGAACCAGCCGTCGTGGGTGAACGCGTCGGCGGTGGCCTGCGGGTTCCCGAAGTAGCCGCTCGTGACCATCGTCCCGCGCAGCTGCACCTCGCCCGCCGCCTCGGACCGGCCGTCCGCTCCGGCAGCCGCGGTCGCGCCGGACGCTCCGGACGTGGCGGCGAGCACGTGGCCGTCCGGCGCGGCGATGCGGATCTCCAGGCCCCGGACGGGCCGTCCGAGCGCCGGGAACTCCGCGTCGTCGTCGCGCGGGTCGAACACGGTGTTGAAGACGCTCCCCGCGCAGGTCTCGGTCATGCCGAACGCCGGGACGACGACGTCCCCGTGCAGCCCGTACGGCTGGGCGAGGTCCAGGAACCGCCGGACGGTCGCGGTGACCGTCGCCTCGCCTCCCGAGATGATGTGCCGGACCTTCCCCAGCTCGAACGATTCGGCGCCCGGCGGAACGTCGGACAGGGCCCGCGCGAGCTGCCCGAAAAGGAAGTTCGGTGTGAACGTCACGGTCACGCCGTGCTCGGACACCAGCCGGAGGAACTGCAAGGGGTCGGCCAGCACGGTCTGCGGCGTCGCGATCACCTGGTCGGCCCCGGCCGTCATCGGCAGCAGGTGCGCCTCGATCGCCGCGATGTGGTCGGCGGAGATCCAGTTCAGGAAGACGTCGTGCCGGGTGATGCCGAGCGCGCCCGCCTTCCCCGCCTGCGCCGCCAGCAGGTTCGCGTGCGTGAGCCGCACCGCCTTCGGCAGGCCGGTCGAGCCGGACGTCAGCATCAGCAGGGCCAGGTCGTCCGGCTGCGGGAGGTGGATCTCGCCGCGCCGGCCGAGGTCGGACTCGGCCAGCTCCTCGATCGCGGCGCTGCGCAGCCGCGGCACGTCCGGAAGGTCGGCGAGGGCCGCCTTCGGCGCGATCACCAGGGGCTCGCCGAGCAGCACGCTCAGCTGTTCCAGTTGCGTCCGCCACCGCGCCGCGTCGTTCGGCGGAGCGATCGGGGCGGGCACCATCCCGCCGAGCACGCAGCCCCAGAAGGCGGGCAGGAACGTCTGCGGGTCGTCCGCGACGATCAGGACCCGGTCGCCGGGCAGGCGCCCGTAGCCGCGCAAGCCGCACAGCACGCGTTTCGCGCATTCGGCCAGGTCGGCGTAGGGAAGGTGCGGTCCGTCGACGAAAGTGACGCCGCGCTTGTCATGGGCGGCCACCGATAGCAGTTGCGGAAGTGTCGTGAAGTTGGGAGTCGGTTCCACTGGGACTTGCCTCCAGCCATAGAGCACGCGAAACGGAGTCAGACCACCTGGAACTGCGCCATCATCCCCATCGAGGCGTGGTCGATCAGGTGGCAGTGGTAGACGAAGGTGCCGCGGTAGTCGGCGAAGGTCGCCTGCACCCGGACGGTCTCGCCGGGATGCACGGTCACGGTGTCCCGCCAGCCCTGCTCGGCGGCGGGAGGCGGGGTCCCGTTGCGGTCGAGGACCTTGAAGTGCACCAGGTGGATGTGGAAGTTGTGCGGCAGCCCGTACTGGGTGTCGGCGTTGTAGATCTCCCAGATCTCGGTCGCGCCGAGCGGGACGGTCTGGTCGATCCTCGTGTCGTCGTAGGTCTTGCCGTCGATCACCATCACGCCGCTCGGCGGGTCGAACGGCCCGAACTGGATGCGCCGGGTGTTGGTCGCGGCGGGCAGCGTCGGCGCCGGTGCGAGCTGGTCGGGGACGTCGCTGGTGTCGGACGCGGTGCCGACGATGTCGAACCGGAGCAGCTGCTTCTGCGCGTCGCCCTCGTTCGGGAACGGCATCGCGTTCGTCAGCAGCACGTGGTCGCCGACCTTGTAGCGGGAGAAGTCGATGACCACGTCGAAGCGCTCGCCCGGCCACAGCTCGAACGAGGTCACGTCGTCCGGCGCGGGCAGCAGGCTCTGGTCCGCGCCGATCACCGTGAGGGTCGAGCCGTCCGCGAGGCCGAGGCCGAACGGGCGCAGGTTGGACGCGTTGAGGAACCGGAACCGGTACTTGCGGGCCTGCACCGGGAAGTACGGCTGGTTGCGGCCGTTGACGAGGATCGTCGTCCGGTTCGCGAAGTCGTCCATGACCCAGTTGAGGGTGCCGTCGTCGGCCATCCGGACGTCCCGGAGCATGATCGGCACCTCGTACGGTCCGCGCGGCAGGTTCAGCGCGCGCTCGTCCGGGCTGGAGATCAGGTAGAACCCGGCGAGGCCCTTGAACAGGTTCTCGGCCTCCACGTGGTGCGCGTGGTCGTGGTACCAGAGCGTCGCCGCGTACTGGTTGTTCGGGTAGGTGTAGGTCTTGCTGCCGCCGGGGTTGATGACGTCCATGGGGTGGCCGTCGTTCGCCGCGGAGACGTGCCCGCCGTGCAGGTGGGTGGAGATGGGCCGGTCCAGGGAGTTGGTCTGCCGGACGACGACCTGGCGCCCTTGCCAGGCCCGGATCGTCGGGCCGATGAACGTGCCGTTGTAGCCGAAGATCCCGCTGCTCACACCGGGGACCAGCTCCTCGGTGCCGTTCTTCACGGCGATGTCGTAGTAGTCGGTCGTGGACGTCGAGGAGGTGGGCCGCAGCACGCTCGGCACCGGCATCTGGACGGAGAACGGCGAGGTGGTGAGGCGGCTGCCGGCGCGCAGCAGGTGCGCGGTGTGCGAGCCGTGCCCGGCCATCGGCCCCGC
Organism: Actinomadura rupiterrae; assembly: GCF_024172125.1. Classification (GTDB taxonomy): domain Bacteria; phylum Actinomycetota; class Actinomycetes; order Streptosporangiales; family Streptosporangiaceae; genus Spirillospora; species Spirillospora rupiterrae. Next base: position 589,967 of record NZ_JAMZEA010000008.1, on the reverse strand, counting down.
GGCGCGCGCGGTGTGGGCGTTGTAGAGGACGGCGGTGGCGGCCGTGGCCGCTCCGCCGAGGACGAACTGCCGTCGCGTGACCATGCGTAGAGCTCTCGCTTTCATCGAGGGCCGTGGAGGGGACGCAGCGGGGAGTCGGAGCAAGAGGGACGAGCAGCGGGGAGCCGGGGGGACAGGCCGGGGACGAGCTGGGGGGACGAGGGACGGGAGGTGCCGTGGCCGGGAGGGGGACGCGGAGGCGTTGTCCCCCTCCCGGTCGCGGCGGGCCGGGAGATCGGGGAGGAGCCGGGTGGGCACCGGCTCCACTCCCGGCCGCGGGGTGGTGGGGTGGCCTTGGGCGAGCGGGGCGGCCAGGGCGGCTGGATCGGACGGTTCGGCGGGTCAGGCCGAGGAGGCGCCGGCCTCCGGGGCCTTCTCGGCGGGGGCGGGCGAGGCGTCCGGAGCGGGCGCGCCCTGCGGCGGCCTGCCGGGGATGACGGTCGCCGACAGCAGCAGCACCAGGACGGCGATGCACGCGCCCGCGACCAGCGCGCCGGAGTAGCCGCTGGTCAGCGCCTCCGGCATCGGGTGGCCGTCCTTGGCGGAGCTCTTGATCAGCTCCGTCACGACCGGCGTCAGGATCGCGATGCCGAGCGTCGCGCCGACCTGCTGCGAGGTGTTCAGCACGCCGGACGCGACACCGGCCAGGTGCGGCGGGGCCATCGACGTCGCGGCGATCGTGGCGGCGACGAACACCATGCCCATGCCGATCCCGGCGAGCAGGGACGGGCCGAGGATCTGCGCCCAGAACCCGCCGTCCGCGGAGATCGCGCCGAACCAGGCCATCCCGGCCGCGGCGATGATCGAGCCGATCGCGACGGCCGCGCGGGGCCCGCCGCGTCCGACGACGGGCGGGGCGAGCTGGGTGCCGATGATGATCGCGACGCAGATCGGCAGCTGCGCGACCGCCGAGCGGAGCGGCGACCAGTGGTGCACCTGCTGCATGTAGAGGGTCAGGAACACCATGCCGGGGACGAGCGCCATCGTCATGAGCCCCATGCCGAGGTTCCCGCCGGTCAGCGGGCGCAGCCGGAACAGGCTCGGCGGCACCAGCGGCGCGGACACCCGGTTCTCCACGACCACGAACGCGACCAGCAGCAGCACGCCGACCACCAGCGACGCGACGGTGGACGTCGAGCCCCAGCCCTTGTCGGGCGCGGTGACCAAGCCGTACACCAGCAGGCCGAGGCCGAGCGTGGACGCGATCGCGCCGACGACGTCGAACGAGGCGGCGCGCTCTCCGACGCGTCCGCCGGGGAGCAGGGCGGGGGTGAGGGCCAGCGCGACGATGCCGATCGGGACGTTGATCCAGAAGATCGCGCGCCAGCTGATCCAGTCGGTGAGCGCGCCGCCGAGCACCGTCCCGGACACGCTGCCGAGCCCGGCGAGCGCGCCCCAGATGCCGAGCGCCTTGAACCGCTCCTGCGGCTCGGTGAACAGCCGCATCACCAGCGCGAGGGCGGCGGGCGCGACCACGGCCGCGCCGAAGCCCTGCACGCCGCGCGAGATGATCAGCCAGGCCGAGTTCTGCGCCAGCCCGCAGGACGCGGACCCGACCACGAAGATCAGCAGGCCCCACACGAACATCGCGCGGTGCCCCACGTGGTCGGCGACGCGCCCGCCGAGGAGCAGGAACCCGCCGAAGACCAGGGTGTAGGCCGACACCACCCAGGACAGGTTCTCGGGCGAGAAGTGCAGGCCCCGCTGGATCGACGGCATCGCGATCGTGACGATCGCCGCGTCCAGGATGAGGATGAACTGCGTCACCGCGAGCACGGCGAAACCGGGCCCGCGCCTCGCCGCATCGGGTTGTGCGGACACGAGAGATACCTCCGGGTAGTTCGGGGTGTGAAGCCCGTTCCACCACGTTGTGGACGAGCTGTACCCGAAGCTACGAAGGTCCCTTGTTCACGCCTTGTCCCCGCGTTGTCCCCCGGAAGGCCAAGGCCCCGGGACGACACCCCGGGGCCTTGCCCAAATCACTCTGACCAGCTCATCCGCGAAGCCGCGCGACCGCCTCAACACCTCCCTCGCCCAGCGGCCAGTAGACGTGGTCGGCCCCGAGCTGCGCGAGCCGCTCGACGTCCGACGCGACCTGTTCGGGCGACCCGGTGAGCGGCATCCGCCCCGGATCAGCATCGGTCTCGCCCACGGGCCCGTTCGCCTGGACGACGAGCGGGGTGTCGGCCGGATCGACCCCGGCCTCCTTCGCCGCGCGCCCGTACAGCGCGACGATCTCGCGCAGGTCGTCCCACGAGTACAGCGACAGCGTGAGCCCCGCCCGCAGCCGCGCCGCCCGCGCGACCGCCCGCGCGCTCACCGCGCCGATGACGACCGGCACGTCCCGGACGGGCTTGGGCCCGATCTGCGACTCGGGGATGCGGTAGTGCCGCCCCTCGAACCGCACCGGGTCCGGCCCCCACACCGCGCGCATCGCGTTGACGTGCTCCTCGAACCCCGCGCCGCGCCGGCCGAGCGGCACGCCCACGGCCTCGAACTCCTCGGCCATCCAGCCCTGCCCGAGCCCGACCAGCAGCCGCCCGCCGGACAGCCGGTCGACCGTCGCGACCCGCCGCGCGAGCACCACCGGCGGCTGGAACAGCGCCGCGATCACGCTCGTGCCGAGCAGCACCCGCTCCGTCCGCGCCGCGACGAACGACAGCACCTCCAGGGGGTCGTACACGTTCGCCCACTCGTCCGGCGGATCGGCGGGCGGCATGACCCCGCCGTACGACACCGGCCCCGGCGGCCGCAGCAGCCGGTCCTGCACCCACACCGAGTCCAGCCCGGCCCGCTCGGCCCCGGCCGCCACCCGGACGATCTCCTCGGGCGACGCCGCCGCGCCGCTCGCCGGCAGAAGGACACCGAACCTCACCATGCGGAGGTCTCCTCTCAAGGGGGATCCTGGAAGTGCCCTCACGCACAGTGCCGCAAACCGAACAACGAGCAATCACGACAAACGTAGAAAAATTTCGTCAACCCTTGCGCAGCCCCACCCGCCCGCCCACTCCGGAGCGTGCCGGCCATCCGCCCGGATCCTCCATGGTCACGGCGATTTCCGTAGTTCAGGGGTGTTGTCGGAGAGTGATTGTTGCTATCTCTGGGAGGTCGTGACTTTCTGACGGTGCTCAAGGGGTGCGCGGTGGTCGCTGGCGGATCGGCGGGGGCGAGGGGGCTGCGGGCCCGGGAGCAGGCACTGGAGCTGGCGCGGCGGTCGCGCTCGGCATGTCGCCGGTGGCCGTCCAGCCGCTGCTGGTGTTCGCCGGCCACCGCCTGGACGAGACGCTCGGACGGGTCCGCCTCACGGGCCGCGAGGACGTCCTGAGCATGCTGCTCGCCGCGCCGAAGCGGTTGAACGCGCCGATGGTGAAGGCCGTCGCGGCCTACCTGGAAGAGGGCTTCCCGGCGTACGAGGCGAACGCGCTTCCAGAGCGTCCGGCCGCCGCCGCGGGCGAGAAGTCCGGGCTGTTCGACGTCGAGGAGGTCGAGCAGGCGGCGATGGCGTCGGTCCTGCACGGCCCGATCGAGCAGTGGATGACGTTCCTGCATCCCGACCAGGTCGCGATCGCGCGCCGCGAATGGAGCGGGCCGGCGCGCATCAGCGGACCGGCCGGGACGGGCAAGACCGTCGTCGGCCTGCACCGCGCCGCGCACATCGCCACCCGCACGACCGGGCCGATCATGTACGTCACCTACGTGAACAACCTCCCGCGCGTGCAGGGGCGGCTGTTCCAGCGGATGGCGCCCCACCTGGCCGACCGGGTGGAGTTCACCAGCCTGCACGGCTGGGCGCAGCGGTTCCTCGCCGACCGCGGCGTCCGGATCAACCTGGACAAGCGCGCGGCGGAGGACTGCTTCTCCCGCGCGTGGCTCCAGGCCGGCCGCGGCAGCGCGCTCGCCGAGCTGCGCGAGCGTCCCGCCGCCCCGCCCTACGCCGCCGTGATCGTGGACGAGGTGCAGGACCTCACGCTGGTCGGCGTCCGGCTGCTGCACGCCCTCGCGGGCGACGGCCCCAACGGGCTGCTGCTGATCGGCGACGGGCAGCAGGCCGTCTACCCCGGCGGGTTCCGGCTCGGCGAGGCCGGCGTCGGCATCAAGGGACGCGGAGCGGTGCTGCGCATCAACTACCGCAACGCCGCCCCGATCCTGGACGAGGCCATGCGCCTGGTCTCGGACGACCCGTTCGACGACCTGGACGGCCCGACCGCCAACGGCCACCGGACCGTCGAGACCACCTACCACGAGGGCCGCGTCGTGCACGCCGCCGCAGCGTCGGAGTCCGACCACGACGACGTGTTGGTCGGCGCTCTCGGCGCGCTCGCGGCGGGCGACCCGGCCGCGCTCGCGAGCACCGCCGTCCTGTGCCGCTCGCGCACCGACGTCGAGCACTACCACCGGCTGCTGACGCGCGCCGGGCTGCCCGTCCTGCGCCTGGACAGCTACGACGGGCGGCCCACCGAGGCCCTGAAGATCGGCACCTACCTGCGCGCGAAGGGCCTGGAGTTCAAGCACGTCTTCCTGCCCGCGTTCACGACGCGTCCGACCACCCTCGGCGGCGATCCCACCGCCGCCGAGCGCGCCGCGCTGACCCGCCGCCAGTCCTTCGTCGCCATGACGAGGGCCCGCGACCTGCTCTGGCTCGGCACCATCCGGGACTGAGCGGGAGGACGTCAGGGTTTGCGGGAGATGGCGGCGTACATGCCGGCTTCGGCGGGGGTCGCGGGGAGGGTTTCGGGGGTGGGGCGCCAGGCGGCGGTGTAGACGAGGCCGGGGTCGAGGAGGTCGGTGCCGGTGAAGAAGCGGGCGATGTCGGCGGCGGTGCGGGTGTGCAGGGACGCCGAGGAGTGGCTGTCGTAGACCTGCTCGGCCTCCTGCGCGATGGCCGGGTCGGGGTCGGACGTGCCGTGCGAGATGACCAGGTGGCTGCCCGGTGCGGTCGGGGCCATGAGGCGGGCGACGATGCCGTGCGGGTCGTCCGCGTCCGGGAAGAAGTGCAGGACGGCGAGGAGGAGGACGGCGACGGGGCGGTCGAAGTCGATGAGGCGGGTGACGTCCGGGTGGGCGAGGATCGCCTCGGGGTCGTGCAGGTCGGCCTGGACGAGGGCGACGCCGCTGGTGTTCGCGAGCAGGGCGCGGGCGTGGGCGGCGACGATCGGATCGTTGTCGACGTAGACGACGCGGGCGTCCGGGTTGTGCTGCTGCGCTACCTCGTGGACGTTCTGCTGGGTGGGGAGGCCCGTGCCGATGTCGATGAACTGGTCGATCCCGGCGTCCCGGACGAGGTGGGTGACCGCGCGGCTGAGGAAGGCGCGGTTGTGGCGGCACGCGTGGAGCGTCTCGGGCGCGGTCGCGAGGAAGGCGTCCCCGGCGGCGCGGTCGACGGCGTAGTTGTCCTTGCCGCCGAGGAAGTAGTCGTAGATGCGCGCCGGGCTCGGCACGCTGGTGTCGACTCCGGTCGGCGCCCATTCCGCGGTCATCGGCTCTCCCACCTGGCGGGTACGGCGTGATCATAAGCCGCCCGGGGGCGCGCGCGTGTGAGGAGCCCTCATGTTCGCTCTGGGCTGCGGGTGTTCGCTATGAGCGGTGTCGTGGCCCCTGAACGGACGTGGCCTCCGGGTGATAGCACGGAGGTATGAGGCTTCTGGTTCTTGGCGGTACGGAATTCGTGGGGCGCGCGGTCGTCGAGGAGGGCGTCGCGCGCGGGTGGAAGGTCTCGGTCTTCAACCGGGGCACGCACGAGGCCCCGGAAGGTGCGGCGGTGCTGCGCGGCGATCGCACCGCGCCGGACGGGCTGGCGGAGTTGCGGAACGGCGAGTGGGACGTCGTGGTCGACACCTGGTCGTGGGCCCCGGCGGCCGTGCGGGACGCGGCGGAACTGTTGTCGGGCCGCGCGGGTTCCTATGCGTACATTTCGAGCCGGTCGGTTTACGAGTACCCGGTCGCGGTCGGCGCGGACGAGAGTGCGCCACTGGTCGAGGGTTCGCCGGACGACGCGGACTACCACGACCGCGCTTCCGACTACGCGCGGGTGAAGGCCGGAGGTGAGCTGGCCGCGGTCCGCGCGTTCGGTGATCGGGCGCTGCTGGCGCGCGCCGGTCTGATCCTCGGCCCGTACGAGAACATCGGGCGGCTGCCGTGGTGGCTGAACCGGATCGCACAGGGCGGCCCCGTGCTCGCGCCCGGTCCGGCCGAGTTGAAGCTGCAGCTGATCGACGTCCGCGACCTGGCGGCGTGGACGCTGGACGCGGCGGCGCGGCAGGTCGGCGGGGCGTTCAACGTGACCAGCCCGGTCGGGCACACGACGATGCGCGAGCTGCTGGAGGCGTGCGTCCGGGCGACCGGGTCGGACGCGCGGCTGCGCTGGGCCGACCCGGACCCGATCCTCGCGGCGGGTGTGCAGCCGTGGCAGGACCTCCCGGTCTGGGTTCCGCCGGGCGATTTGTACGAGTTCCTGCACCGGACGAACGTGGACAAGGTGATCGGCGAGGGGCTGCGGTGCCGTCCGGTCGAGGAGACCGTCGCGGACACGTGGGCGTGGCTGCGGTCGATCGGCGGCGAGGCGCCGCAGCGTCCGGACCGTCCGGCGGTGGGGCTCGACCCGGAGGTGGAGCGGTCGCTGCTCAGCGGGGCCGCTTGAAGAGGTACGCGCCGTCCCGGATCCCGTCCGACACGGCGTCGGCGGTCTCGTCCGGGGTGAGCACGGACGAGTCGAGGACGTACCGGTCGTAGCCGTCCTGCGCCACGAACTGGGCGTGCATGTCCGCGATGGGACCCGGATCGGTGAGGTGCCGATCCGGGTCCCGCCCGGTCGCGCGGGCGAGCGCGGTCGCGGCGTCCGGACGCAGGATCACGTAGTGGAACGGTTGCGCGCGTTCCTCGAACTTGTGCAGGAACCACGGGCCCATCACGCCGTCGCAGATCACGGTGTAGCCGCCCGCCGCGTAGCCGAAGGCCGCGCCCGCGACGACGCCCATCACGGTCTCGTTCTGCTCGTGCGACTCGGGCAGATACGGCGGGATGATTCCGCGTTTGATGTAGGCCCAGAAGTCGTCGGTGTGCAGGTGGACGCTGCGCTCGAACCGTCCGGCGAGCAGCCCGGCCACGGTCGTCTTCCCGGCGCCGGGCGGCCCGGCCAGGATGATCACGTTCCCCATCCGGCTCATCCTCGCAGGCCCGCCAGTTTGTCGGGGTTCACCTGGAAGCGCAGGTTCTGGATGCGGCCGTCGAGCAGGTCGTAGGTGACGACCCCGATCGGCTGCCCGCCGATGACCGCGACCACCGCCAGCTCGCCGTTCACCGTCCTCGCCTCCAGGACGACGCCGACCGACTCCGGCTTGGCGAGCGTGCCGAGCAGCCAGCGCGCGACGTGGTCCGGGCCGTGCAGCGGGCGCCGCGCCGCGGTGACCTTGCCGCCGCCGTCCGACCAGCAGGTCACGTCGGGGGCGAGCAGTTCCATGACGGCGTTGATGTCGCCGCCGGACGCCGCGGCCATGAAGCGCTCGGTGAGCGCTCGGCGGCGTTCCGGATCGTCGTCGAACCGGGGGCGCCGGGCCTGCACGTGCTCCCGCGCGCGGTGCGCGACCTGCCGGACGGACGGCTCGGGCCGCTCCACGAAACCGGCGATCTCCGCATACGAGAAGCCGAACACCTCGCGCAGGACGAACACCGCGCGCTCGATCGGCGACAGCGTTTCCAGCACGACCAGCATCGCGGTCGAGACGGTGTCGGCCACCTCGGCCTCCTCGGCGGCGCTGTCGGGCGCGGTCAGCAGCGGTTCGGGGAGCCAGGGCCCGACGTAGCTCTCGCGCGTCGCACGGGCGGACGTCAGCCGGTTGATGGAGAGGTTGGTGACCGTCCGGACGAGGTAGGCGCGCGGGTTCTCGACGCCTGTGCGGTCGGCCTTGTTCCACGCGATCCACGCGTCCTGGAGGACGTCCTCGGCGTCGGCGACGCTGCCGAGCAGCTGGTAGGCGGTCCCGAACAGCAAACGCCGGTGCGCGGTGAACGGGTCCTCTGCCGTGCCGGTGCTCGTCATCACGGGCCGCCTTCCTTCACCGGGTGGTACGGCCACCCTTGGAGAGGTACGGGTACACATTGAAGCGCCTGCTCATCCGGAAGAACGGGATGGGGCTGCTGCTGACGGCCTCCTTGTAGAGGACGGCGGCGCGCCCGGTGAGCGCGAAGCGGCGCGGCGTGTCGTCCGCGTGCGTGAACTGGATGACGGCGTCGCGGCGGCCGAGGCTGACCGGCTGGTGGAAGTAGCCGAACCGGAACGGCTTGAGCGCGCGCCCGCGCAGCATCCGGACGATGTTGTCGGCCGCGTGCGCAGCGGTCGGCATGCCGCTCTGGCAGGTCCCGTGGATCTCGCCCCACGCCTGCTTCGCAGCGGCCGCGTCGCCGACCGCGAACACGTCGGGGTGGGACACCGAGCGGAGTTCCGCGTCCACGACGACGCGTCCGCTGCGGTCGGTCGTGATGCCCGCGGCCGTCGCGAGGTCGGGGACGCGGACGCCGCTCGTCCACAGGGTGGCGTCCGAGTTGACGATCGTGCCGTCCGCGAGTTCCACGCCGTCCGGGAGGACCTTCGTGACGGCCTCGCCGACCCGCACGGTCACGCCGAGCCGCTCGAACGCCTTCGCCATGTGCGCGCGCGCCCGCGGGCCCATCATCGCGGCGGGCTCGCCGCGGCTGACCAGCGTGACCTTGAGGTCGGGACGGGTCTCCGCGATCTCGGTCGCCGCCTCGACACCGGTCAGGCCGCCGCCGCTGACGGTCACGTTCCGGACGTCCGTTTCGGCGAGCCGCGCCGCGAGCCGTCCGGGCTCGTCCAGCGTGAACGCGTGATCGGCCGATCCGGGCACGAGCGAGGTGTCGGCCCTGCTCCCGAGCGCGATGACGAGCACGTCGTAGGCGAGCCCGTCCGTTCCGTCGATGACGACGCGGCGCCGGGTGGTGTCGATTTCGGTCACGCTGCCCTGGCGGAACACGACGCCCGAACCGTCCAGCAGGTCCGGGATGCGACGGACGGCCAGCTCCTGCCCGGACGCGGTCTGGTGCGTGCGCAGCCGCTCCACGAACCGCTCGGACGGGTTGACCAGCGTGACGGTGACGTCCCGGTCGCGGCGCGTCCCGTGCGCGATCCGGACGGCGCTCAACATCCCGGTGTAGCCGGCGCCCACGACGACGATGCTCTTGCGCATCTTCCCCATCTCCTTGAGGACGATCCCTTTTCGACGCCCATGGGACAAGCGGCCCGCCCGATCCGTGACAGACCGCCGTGTGACGTGCGCCACTCGGGTAGATCCTTCGCCAACTGCGGGGACAGCTCCGCCCGCCAACGGCGTATCCGCAGGTCGGACCGCGCCACGGCATGAACTCATGCTTGCATGATCACTACGCAACGACGGCGGCTCCGAGCCCTGGCCGCGGCCGTCGCCGCGCCTCTCGCCGCGCTGCCGGCCGTGCTCGCCGCGCCGCTGGCCGCGGCCGTCGCGGCGATCGCGATGGCCGCCGCCACGATCGGCCTGGCCGTCGCCACGACCGGATCCGCAACCGGCTCCGCACCCGCGTCCGCACCCGGGTCGGCACTCGCGTCCGCGCGTCGGGCGGGGCCGCGCTCGTCCACTGTCGGAGTGAACCTGGACGTCACGGGCATCCCGGCGATCGGGCAGCCCGCGTTCACCGGACGCCTCGGCACGGCCACGACCGGCGACGCCACCGAGCGCGACCAGGCCGACTACGCCCACGACCCGGACGGCGTGAAGTCGCTGGTCACGATCGCGAACCCGTCCGGCAGCACGTCCGGGAACACCGCGGTCGGCGCCTGGGACGCGACCAGCGACCCCAACGTGTTCGCCATGTCGCTCAAGCCGGGCGCCCCGCAGGTCCTGGACGTCGCGGCCGTGCACACCTACGCGCAGTGCGAGCCGCCGCACGCCCCGCAGGTCCAGAACTACGTGACCGCGCCGACGTTCGCGGAACGGCTGCTCGCCGACGGCGAGAACTCGGTCGACGTCACCGGCGCGCAGCTCGGCTACCCGGACGTCACGACCGGCACGCTGAAGGTCACGATGACGCGCGTCCAGAAGACGACGCCGGACACGGCCGCCGAGGCGCGCGTCGTGTTCGACATCGAGGGCACGCTGAACGGCGCTCGCGGCGTCCTCTACCGCGGTCCGATCGCGAAGGTCGTCCTCGGGGACGTCCGGGCGCAGTGCACCGGAATGTCGCCGAACCCGGCGCCGGGCGAACTCGTCGTCCACAAGTCTGTGGACAAGCGGTACGTGCGCGTCGGCGACACCGTCCGGTACACGATCACCGCCCAGAACGTCGGCGGGACGACCATGCTCGCCCACTTCACCGACGACATGAGCAAGGTGCTCAAGCACGGCGACTACAACCACGACGCGCACGCGACCAAGGGCCGGGTCGCCTACCGCGAGCCCTACCTGGTCTGGACGGGACGCCTCGCACCCGGCGACACGGCGAAGATCACCTTCACCGTCACCGCGCGCAGCGTCGGCCGGATGCCGAACGTCGTCGTGTGGGACAGGCGTCCCGTCCCGCCGCCGCCGACCCCGGCTCCGAAGCCGACCGAGAGCCACCACACCGACACCGACGTGGTGCCGAAACACGTGAAATGACGGCTCGGTCCCGTCGCGCGAGGGACACCGGGGAGTGGCCCAGATCACACGATCTGTTCCTTAACCTTTTGCTTAAGTGACGCGTCTTACGCTTCGTCCACCAAGGAACGGGAGTTACAGATGCGACGCAAGCTCATCCTCGCCACGGGCGTCATCGCGACCGCCGGGGCGGTCACGCTGGGCACCGCCGGGATGGCCTCGGCCAAGGCGAGCTTCGACCTGCACGCCAACCACAAGACCGTGCACCGGCACGGGACCGTCGGCTTCAAGCTGGCCGCGGCGACCGACTCGGCGCACGAGCACCTGACCGGCGCGAAGTTCTGCCTCCAGGAGGCGACCGGCAAGCCCGGCAAGTTCGCGACGGTCAAGTGCACGACGGTCGGCCACTGGGACCGCAAGGCGAAGGCGGAGATCTACTCGATCGCCTTCAACTTCGGCAACCAGGCCAAGGGCAAGCACGCCTTCCGCGGCACCGTCCAGTTCAAGCACCACGGCAAGTGGGGCCAGACCTACAAGACCAACTCGGTCGTGGTCACGGTCAAGTAGCCGCTTGAGCAGGCGGTTGGCCGCTTGAGCGGACGCTGACGCGAGCGTCGTAGGCCGGCAGGGGAGCGCCCCTCCGTCGCGGCGTCGGCAGGAGAGAACAGGGACGGCCCCGGCGGACTTTCGTCTGCCGGGGCCGTTCCGCTGTTCGTTGCAGGGAGGCTGCATCGCCATGCGGCGTCAGAGGCTGCGGGCGGTGATGTCGCCGTTGGAGGTGGTCGCCTTGATCTCCAGGCCGGGGGTGCCGTCGTTCTTGAGCGCGTTGCTGATCCGGCCGTTGGGGGTCTCGGCGTCGAGGGAGGCCGAGGCGCCGTGCGCCGCGGTCACCGAGATGCTGCCGGACTGGGTGCGCAGGACGACCGTCCCCGCCACCGCCTCGGCGATCCGGATGTCGCCGCGGGCCGTGGCGATCTCCGCCGGGCCGTTCAGGCGGCCGATCTCGATGTCGCCGTCCGTCGCCTTGAGGCGCAGGCCGGCGGCCTGGTCCACCGTGATGTGCTTGTAGGCGCCCTCGAAGGCCACCTCGCCCAGCGGGCCCTCGGTCACCAGCTCGGCGGCCTCCGCCTTGCCCTCGACGCGGGACCCGGCAGGCAGGTGGACGGTCACCGCGACCGCCCCGGACGACCCGAACGCCGAGCTCTTCGCCGCGGACTCGATCTTCAGGACGCCGTCCGCGTACGCCACCGCGACCTGCTCGGCGGCCTTCACGTCCCGGCCCTTGCCCGCGTCCACCGGGAGGACCTCGACGGTCGCGTCGGCGCGGTCGGCGGCGACGAAGTGGACGCGCCCGGCGGGGACGGTCACGACGGCGGCGATCGGGGCGGTGGTGTCGAACTTCTGCATCGTGTGCTCCTTGAGTCCGCGGCGCTTGCCGCTCTCTTTCCGACACCGCAAACGCTACGTTGCTTTCACGATCTACGCAACATCAACGTTGCGACGAGACCTTGTTTTTCCAGGTCAAGACACGAAAATCATTGCAACGGCTTGCCGTATAACGCAACACGCGTCCCGCAACTCGTTGCGTTACGGTGCCGGTGAACGCTATGCTGGCGGTATCAGGACGCAGCAGCAGCGAGGAGAGTGCGATGCCGGGAGGCAGGCTCACCCAGCAGGACCGCCAGCAGATCGCGGCAGGACTGGCCGACGGCCTGGCCTACGCCGAGATCGCGCGGCGCCTCGACCGGCCCACCTCGACGATCACGCGCGAGGTCATGCGCAACGGCGGCCCGGCCGGCTACCGCGCCGACCTCGCCCAGCACGCCACCCAGCAGCGCACGAACCGCCGCCGGACGGCCTCCGCGCAGGGCCCGGCGGCGTCCCCGCAGCCGCACGGGCGCGACCCCGAGGCCGTCCTCGCCTTCCAGGAGAAGCTCACCACGGTCTTCATCATGTCGGGCCTGCCGAAGATGATGGCCCGCGTCCTCGCCTGCCTGTACTGCACCGACTCCGGCAGCCTCACCGCGGGCGAGCTGGCCCGGCTCCTCCAGGTCAGCCCCGCGTCGGTGTCGAAGGCGACCACGTTCCTGTCCGAGATGGACCTCATCAACCGCGACCGCGACCAGGGCCGCCGCGAGCGCTACTTCGTCGACGACGACCTCTGGTACCGGTCGATGGTCCGCAGCGCCAAGGCCAACGACGACACGGTGGCCGCCGCGCGCGAGGGCGTCGGCGTCCTCGGCCGCGGCACCCCGGCCGGCGACCGCCTGGAGAGCGTCGCCCGCTTCCTCGACTTCGTCACCGAAAGCCTCCTCCGCGCCGCCGAGCAGAGCCGCGAGATCCTCTACAGCAAGCCCACCCCCACCCCCGAGGACGACTGAGCACGCAACCCCCGCCCCGAACGCCGAACACAACCCCCGGCCCGAGCGCCGAACGCAACACCCGGCCCGAGCGCCGAACGGAATGCCCAGCCCGAACGCCGAACGGACGCGACCCGAGCGAGTCTCGGGGCCGCGTCCGTCCTTCGTTCGGGTCAGGCGTGCTCCCAGACCGTCCGGACCTCGACGTTGCCGTACCTGGCGCCGGGGCAGCGCGCCGCCCAGTCGAGCGCGGCGTCCAGGTCGGGGACGTCGATCAGGTAGTAGCCGCCCGCGATCTCGCGGTCCTTCTCGGACGGGCCGTGCACCACGACGCGCTCGCCGTCCGGCCGGACGTGCACGGACACGGCGTTCGTGGTGTCCAGCGCCCGCCCGTCGAGCCGGACGCCCGCCTCGGTGACCGTCCTCTCGAACGCCATGAACTCCTCGACGGTCGGACCGTCCGCCGGATACTCCTCGGCCGAACCGGGCGCCGCGGTGTTGACCAGAAGCAGGTACTTCATCCTGCACTCCCTAGCTGTTCGGATCGCTTACCCCGCAACCACGAACAGCCGCCCCCGAAATGGACACCCACCCGGAAATCTTTCGCCGGCCCGCCGGATCAGCCCTGCTCCAGGGCCTTGACCTGCGCCGCCAGCTCCTGGATCCGAGCGCCTTGCACAAGGACGTCCTCGTACGCGACGTCCCCCAGGGCTCTCTGCAACAACGCCTGCTCCTTCTGGTACGCCACGCTCCACACCTGCGCGGCGACCGCGCCCACTCCGAACAGGGAGCCGACGACCAGGCTCAACCCCAGGCCGCGGACGCCGCCGGTGGAGGCCAGGCTGAGCACCACGCCGGTGCTGAGCAAGGCGGCATGCAACGTCCACACGAGCAGGCCGATCCCACCGGAATGAAGCCGCGGCCCGCGCGCCGCCGGAACCTGCGGAAACAGCACCCACCGCCGCACCACACCCGAGAACGTCTTCCAGAACTCGCGCTCGGCCGCCTCCAGTTCGGCGACCAGCTCCTGCCGGGCGGCATTCCGCTCGTCCATGCGTCCTCCCCGCTCGAAGGCGCCCGGACCGGGCACGATGCGCTCCGCCCCGCGGCCTCGTTTCCGGTTGGACGCACCATCCCGACCCCCGGCCCATGATCGCCGGCCCAACAGCGAGGGGTGGCCATCTGGACACCCAAAACCCCTCACTCAAGGTAGCCGGAACGTGCGTAGAGTCATCGGTGCAGCGGTCATCCTCGCGAGAAGGAGAACCCGTGCGCATCACCACAACACTCTCGGCGGCCCTGCTGGCCAGCGGCATCGCCCTGACTCCGGCATCTGCGGCCGCCCCGGGCACGCCTGACGGACGAACCCAGGCGACCATGCGGCCCCACCTCTGCCCGCCCCACAAGGTGTGGAACCTCCACCTACGACGCTGCGTGCCCCTGAAGGTGGCGCGCTGCCCGAAAGGCATGCACTACGACCACAAGCTGGCCACCTGCGTCCTGCGCGACTAGGCCGTGTTTACGCAGTCCCGGCCCACTGCGCTCGCCTAGCGGCTCGCTCCGTGACCGTGCCTGGGCGAACGCGGCATCGCTTCGCGATCAACCCGGGTGCCGCTCGCCTCCGGCGTCGCGGCACCGCGCTGGTCACGCGTTCGCGCGCGTGGCCGAGGCCACTTCGAAACAGGCCCTAGGCACCGACGCGTCCGGACCCCGGCCGAACGAGCACTCATCCACTTCGTTCGATTACCGACGGTTTTCGTCCGATAGCAGTGGGTAGTGGATCTTCTGGGAGGTCACGGGAAGGCGAGACCTCACAGTCCAGAGGGGGGACGATCATGAGCAAGGCCCGTCGCGCCAAGCAGCAGCAGGACAGGCACGCACGCCCGGTGGAGCACACCCAGGACGCGGCCCAGACGACGACCGTCATGGATGCCCAGGCGGCTCCGACGGCCACCCTGAAGAAGGAGCCGATCGCCAAGCCGAAACACCAGCGCAAGTTCGGCCACAACTGAGCCCAGCGCCCAGCGCACGCTCACACCCGGACACCACTTCCGGCTGTGAAGCCAGGCCCGCTCCGTCCCACGACCGAGCGGGCCTCTCCAATGCCCCCAAGATCGCAGGAGCCACCCTCACTCACCATGAACGAGCATCAGCCGCGTCGCGCTAAGCCTGCCGCGCTTTGATGGAGGCAAGGAGCCCGCTCCACTCGGACGCACCAACCCGCAGCCGCCCCCCGTCCGGATCCTTGGAGTCACGTATGGCAACGCCGGACTTCAGGAAAGCAGCCGCCTCCACGCAGTGCTCACCGTCCGACCCACTGCGAGTGCTCTTCCGCCAGGTCGTCGCCGGTGCCTCCAGCCGTCGTCCGGGGGGCTTGGAGTGGCGTACGCCGACATCCCACGAGGCCATGACCGCCACCTCCACGCAGTCGCTCTCAGGATCGCTGCCGCTGTGGCTACTCCTGCGCCAGGACCCGTGAGGCTCATTTCCGCTTTTGTTGCTCTTCCGCCATGTTGCCACCAGCGCCTCCAGCCATCGCGCGGAACGCTCTCGCTGCCCGTTCGAACTCCAGGCGCGAATCCTCCACGGACAGGGCCAGCGAGCAGAGGTCCTCGTACACGTCGAGGTAACGTGCCACCTCGTCGTCCTCTTGGAGGAACTGTGCCCGGGTCAGCGCGGCCAACGCCACCACCGTGAAGTTGCCGGTCTCGACGTCCAGGATCGAGAACGAACCATCGATGCCAGGGACGGTCGTCGCGCTGAACGGCAGGACACGGAGCTGGATGTCGTCCTCATATGAGACCTTCAGCAAGTAGCCCATCTGCTCGGCCATGACGAACGGACCGCCGGTGTTCATGCGAAGCGTGGCTTCGCCGATCACCGCTTCGTAGCGCAGCGGCGGTTCGCGGTCGAAGACCTCCTTTCGAGCCATGCGGAACTCCACATGGCGGTCCAACTCCTCCGGGGTGTACTTGAAGGAGCCCATCACGGCTCGTGCATAGCCAGGTGTCTGAACCAGCCCGGGAATGAGCTCCGGGTAGTACGACCTCACACGCGACGAGTCGATCTCAAGCTCGTGGTACTCCGTGATCTTCTTCGTGGGGAAGACCAGCCTGTTCCGCCGGACCCACTCACGGGACGGGCCAGGCGACGCGAGGCCCATCAGGGATTCCCGGACCGCGGGGCTTGTGACCTCGTACTTGGTGAGGATGTAGTCCACCTCGTGGCGGCGGACCACGACTCGGGCGTTCTCCATCCTGTGCAGCGTGGATTTGGACAGGTTGAGCAGCAGGCATGCCTCATCCTGGGTCAGGCCGCGCTCCTCGCGGAGGCGGCGGAGCTGTGCGCCGAGGCGGCGCCTTCGCAGGGTCGGGGGACGTTGCGCCATACACGCATGGTGAACGATCCGTCACGCGTTTTTCAGTGAAAGTTTCGAAGTTGACGGGTCGATACTTCGCGCGAGTTCCAGCTTTCGGGAGCCGCCCGTTCCCGGGAGCGGTCGTGTTCTTGGAACGTGTTGTGCGGGTTGAGCCGGCGTTTCATGCTTGCGGCGGTCCTTACGGGAAGGAGTGTTCCGATGACGCCGCGTGAGAAGCGCTATGTCCTGCTGGTCGGGCTCGCCTGGGAGTTGCGGAAACTGTGCGTGGCGACGTCCGTCCTGCTGCCGGTGCGCGGCGAGACCGTTCTCGCCGTGCACATTCCGGGGCATTCCGGCTTCACCGTTCTCGCCGCGCAGTCGGAAGGCCATTGGCTGATCATGTGGGGCCTCGAAGGCACCGCGTCCGCGGAGACGCTCGACCTCGCGGCGCGGGACATCGCGGCGGCCGTGCGGGGGCGCGCCGCATGAACCTCGTCGGCACCCTGGACGTCCCGGGCGTCGCGCGTTCGGCGCAGCTCGCCCGGGCCTTCGTCACCCGCCTGGCCCGCCGGCTCACCCTGATCGACGTCACCGACGAGACGCTCTCCGACCTCGCGCTCGTGGTGGACGAGCTGGTCGCGAACGCGTGCGAGCACACCGCATCAGGACGCGGCGGACGCATCTCCGTCTTCGTCCAGACGGCCGGCCGCGCCGTGCGCCTCATCGTGCAGGACGACGGCGGCGCCCTGACCAGCCGCACGTCCAGCCCGAGGCGTGCGGCGAGGGCGGACGCGGCCTGTGGCTGGTCGAGGCGCTGTCCACAGCCTGGGGATCGCACGACTCGTGCGTCTGGGCCGAGTTTCCGTGCCGGTCGAGTTCGCTCATGCCTCAAGAACAGCACGCGGAGCGCTGAGCCGCCTCGAAGGCGGCGACCTGTGGATAACTCTGCGCGACCGCGTCCTGTCACCGCGTCCGGCTAGCGTTCCCGGGCATGGCAGACATCCAGGAACTGATGATCGCGACGGACCTGCGCGCGAGCCTGTCGGAGGCCGAGGTCGCCGAGTTGCGCTGGCAGGTGGGGCTGGGCCCGCGTCCCGAGCACATCGGCGAGGAGACCCTCGTCGTCAACGAGATCCTTGACATCGTCCGGGACGAGGGCGAGGAGCCGGTGCAGGACGAGGACGGCGACTGGGTGATCAAGCGCTTTCCCGAACCCGCATGGCACGACGGCTCGCCACGCGCCGCCTACAAGATCCCCGGCGTCGTCTCCTCGTCCCTGGTCCGCGAGGGGGCTGCTGACGGCGGCCGCTGGGCGCTGACCTGCCGCTGGGAGATCCACCCCGACGGGCACGCCGAGATCGCCGAACTCTTCGACTGGCTGGCCGGACGATGCGACAGCGAAACCGCCTTCTTCGGCTATCTCCGCTGGTACGAGGAGGGCGAGCCCGACACCCCGCTCCACCTGCGCGCCGGGAAGATCGTCACCTTCCGCGACGGGAAGTTCGTCCCACCGTTCGCATGGGACGAGGACGACGAACCCGAGGATTACTGACCGACACGGCTTCCGGTCGTTCGGGCTGCTAGGTGTGTTCGGAGACCAGGGTGGCCCGGGTGCCGGGCTCAAGTGCCTGGAAGGTGTGCGGGAGGTCGCCCGGGTAGGCGATGTAGTCGCCGGGAGACAGCTCGACCGGATCGTCCAGGAGGCCGACCAGGGCGCGGCCCGTGCTGATCACGACGTGCTCGACCACCCCGGGCATGTGCGGGTCGGACGCGCGGGGCGGGCCCGGCTCGGCGGTGATCTGGTAGATGTCGCGGCGGGCGCCGGGCGGGCAGGACGCGAGGACGGTCGCGCGGTAGTCGGCGCGGTCGGCGGCCAGCGACGGCCCCTCGCCCGCCCTGATCACCTGCACGCGCGGGACGGGCTGCGCGACGAGCTGCGCGAACGGGACGTCCAGCGCGACGGCGAGCGCCCACAGCGTCTCCACGCTGGGGTTTCCTGATCCGGACTCCAGCTGCGACAGGGTCGACTTGGCGACCCCGGCGCGCCGCGCGACCTCGGTGAGGGACTGGCCGCTGCGGGCGCGCTCGCGGCGCAGCGCTGCGGCGATGAACTCCATCGGCGGACGGGCGGGCTGCTCGCTCATGGCCGTTCATCCTAGAGAACGCAGTTCGATTTGACGAACACGGCACGGATCGTTCATTTTGGACTACGTGCGTTCGATATGGAGAACACCCGACCGGGACATCGTCCTGGTCTGCCTGGCCGTGGGCGCGACCTCGGTGTCCTACGGCGCCATCTCGGTGGCGTCGGGGCTACCGTTCTGGTTCCCCATGGTGATGGGCGCGCTCGTGCTGGCCGGGTCCTCAGAGTTCCTTTTCGTCGGGATCGTCGGGGCGGGCGGCTCGCCGATCGCCGCCGCCCTCGCCGGCCTGCTGGTCAACGCCCGGCACATGCCCTATGGCCTCGCCCTGCCGGACGTCCTCGGGCACGGGTGGCGGCGCTGGCTCGGCGTCCACCTGATGAACGACGAATCGGTCGTCTTCGCCCTGACCCGCAAGGATCCGACGCGCTCCTACTGGACGTGCGGTGTCGGCGTCCTGCTGTGCTGGCCGCTCGGGGCGCTGCTCGGCGCGGGCGTCGGCTCGGCCGTCCACGATCCGAACGTGTTCGGGCTGGACGCGATGTTCCCCGCCGCGATCCTCGCGCTGATCCTGCCGTCACTGCGGGACGCGGGCGCGCGCCGTCCCGCGCTGCTGGGCGCTGTCATCGCGCTCGCATGCGTCCCCGTCCTGCCCGCCGGCCTCCCCATGCTCGCGAGCCTCGCCGCCCTGGCCTTCCTCCCTCTCCTCACCCGCCGACTGCCCGCCGCCACGGACGAGCAACAGCCTGGCCACGGCCCTGGCACGGAATCCGAGGACGATCGGATGGGGGCGGCGGAGACCGTCGTGTCCGGCGAGTGGAGGCAAGCATGATCATCGCTGCGATGCTGGCGCTCGCTGTCGGGACGTATCTGCTGCGGATGTCCGGGCCCGTGCTGCGGACGCGCGTGACGTTCCCGGCGAGCGTCGAGAAGCTGCTGGACACGTCCGCCGTCGTCCTCCTGACCTCGCTCGTCGCGGTCACCGCGCTGACCGAGGGCAGCGGCCCGGCGGACGTCGCGCGGCCGGTGGGGGTGCTGGTCGGGGGCGTCCTGGCCTGGCGGAAGGCGCCGTTCATGGTCGCCGTCCTGGCCGCCGCCGCGACGACGGCGCTGCTCAGGCTCCTGTGAGCCCGTTGGACGCTTCGGACAAGGGCGAGGGCCGCCGGTTTGTCGGATGCGGCATTGGCGCGGGTCTCGCGGAGGCCCAAGGATCGTTCCATGAGGCGTTTCGCGAGTGTGGAGGAGTTCGCCGCCGCCAAGGGCGAGCATCTGGGCTACAGCCCTTGGCGGACGGTCGAGCAGAGCCGGATCGACATGTTCGCCGAGGCGACCGACGACCGGCAGTGGATCCACGTGGATCCCGAGCGCGCCAAGGACGGACCGTTCGGCACCACGATCGCGCACGGCTACCTCACGTTGTCGCTGGTCAGCGCGTTCATGCCGGAGATCTTCTTCATCGACGGCCTGTCCTCGGTGGTGAACGTCGGGCTGAACAAGGTGCGCTTCCCGGCGCCGGTGAAGGTCGGCGCGCGGGTCCGCGGCGGCGCCGAGCTGCTCGACATCAAGAACTCCCCGGCCGGCAAGCTCTCGACCGTCCGGATGAAGGTCGAGGTCGAGGGCGAGCGCCGCGCCGCCTGCGTCGCCGAGACCCTCTTCCTCTACGTCGCCTGAGCCCGGCGGCCCCGCGACCTCATGGGCCGCTGCTAGCGTCCAGAGCGTGACCGAACTGGACGGACTGCCGCGGCTGGAGTTCGCGTTCCCGGGCCCGCTGCGCGACAAGCTGGTAGCGGCGATCATGGACGGCGCCAAGACGAGCACTACCGGCCTGGTCGCCGCCTACAAGGAGGAGGACGAGCCGCTGCCCGAGCCCGGACGGCAGGGCGTCCTGATCGACTCGGTAGAGCGGACCGTCGCGGTGCTGGAGACGGTAGCGGTCGAGACCGTCCGGCTAGCGGACGTTAGCTGGGAGCACGCCCGCGACGAGGGCGAGGGCTACCACTCGCTCGCCGAGTGGCGCACCGCGCACGAGTCGTTCTGGCACGGCGCGGAGATGCGCGAGCTTCTGGGCGACCCGGACTTCACCGTCGATGACGACACCCTCGTGGTGACCGAACGGTTCCGGCTCGTCCGGAACCTCGCCGACGAGCACGGACGGCTCGAACCCGCCCACACCTCCGGCGAGCGCGCCACGCTCGCCGGATTCCTCGACTGGCAGCGCGACACGCTCGCCATGAAGTGCAAGGGTCTGGACGCCGACCAGCTCAAACGCAAATCCCTCACGCCCTCGGACCTATCGCTGCTCGGCCTCGTCCGGCACCTGGCGGAGATCGAGCGCAGCTGGTTCCGCGAGGTCTTCGCAGGCGAGTCGCCCGGCCCCATCTGGCCGCGCGTGGACGGCGAGCACGCCGACTTCCTCGTGGACGACGCCGACCCCGGCGAGGCGTTCGAGGCGTGGCACGCCGAGTGCGACCGCGCCCGCGCGATCGTCGCGTCCCACGACCTGGGCGAAGTCGTCCACTGGCGGGACGAGGACTGGTCGCTGCGCTGGATCGTCACGCACATGATCGAGGAGTACGCCCGCCACAACGGCCACGCCGACCTCCTCCGCGAACGCATCGACGGCACCACCGGCGAGTGACGGAACGCTCAGCCGAAGTCGATATCGAGGTCGACCGGACGCTCAGTCGAAGGCGAAGTCGATCTCGATGATGGTCAGGCGGAGGTCGCGGACGAGCGGGATGCGGTGGCTCCACGGGGCGAGGCGGAACGCGCCGCGGCCCGCGGGGTAGGGCAGGGCGCGGACGGCGGTGATCTTCGGGGACGCGGTGGCGATCTTCGGGTACTCGCCGGCGTCCATCGCCCAGTGCCACGGCGGCGCGGTGTAGTCGGCCGTCCGCATCAGGCCCTTGAGGCTGCGGGCCGCCAGGGCGCGCGGCATCGTGTCGAAGAGCATCCGGCCGCCGGGGAAGCGGTCGGCGCACGCCGCGATCAGGCCGCGGACCTCCGGCGGGCGCAGGTACATCAGCAACCCCTGCGCGGTGACCAGCACGGGTTCGCCCTCGGGCACCTCGTCCATCCAGGTCAGGTCGAGCGCCGAGCGGGCCACGCTGCGGCGGCGCGGCGGGTCGTCCGGTAGCAGCTCGCGTCGGACGTCGAGGGTTTCGGGCAGGTCCACGGTCAGCCAGCGGACGCGCCCGTCGTCCACCCGCCAGAACTGCGTCTCCAGCCCCTCGCCGAGCGCGACGACCGTCCCGCCGGGGTGCTCGTCCATGAACCGGCGCACCGCGATGTCGAACGCCAGCACGCGCAGCGCCTGCCACTGCGCGAGGCTCCCGCCGCCGCCGAACCGCTCGAAGGGGTAGTCGATCGTGTCGACGAGCTGGACGTCCTTCGGGTCGTGCAGCAGCGCGTCGTCGCGGCGCGCCTCGGCGGCCCGGTGGTACAGGGTCCACAGCAGGGTCTCGGAAACGCCCGTGAGCTGGACTTTCACCGGTCCACGGTAACGGCCCGGCCGTCGATCGCCGCGCGCAACACTTCGGCGTGCCCGTTGTGCCGGGCGTATTCCTCGATCATGTGGCAGAGGATCCAGCGCAGCGAGACCGCGCCGCGCCGGGGATGCCGTCCGGACGCGTCCAGCGAGGGAGCGGACGCGACGACCTCCCGCGCCCGCGCGCACTCGCCGTACCAGGCGTCGTAGGCGTCCTCGGCCGGGCCGTCGAACCCGAAGTCGTCGCCGGGGAACCGCGACCAGCGCAGCGGCACGTCCTCACCTGCGAAAACGCGCCGGAACCAGGCCCGCTCGACCTCCGCCATGTGCCCGACGAGGCCGCCGAGCGTGAGGGTCGAGGGCGGGACGGACGGATCGGCCATTTCGGCGTCGCTCAAACCTGCGCACACCATGGCCAGCGCGTCCCGCTGGGCTTCGAGCAGAGAGATCAGCGTCGCCCGCTCGTCCGCCGCACGGGCGCCCGTTCCGTCCACCCGCCAACCCTAACCGGGGCCTGCCGGGAGGTCCGCTTCACGCTCTGGCCCGGGCACTCGTCCGGATCGGCACCACCCCTTGACAGAGAGTAACTGATGGTGATGTATAGGTGACTGTAGGTAGTCAATGGCGAGCGACACAACGAACCGGAGGTTCATCCATGCGTGCTCGCACTCTGACCGTGCTGGCCCTGTCCGCCGCCCTGGTACCCGCGTCCGCGGTGGCCGCCGCCGCGGCCGCGCACGACACACACCGGATCGCCCAGCACCGGGCCGCCGAGCGGACCAGGGCCGTCACGCCCGTCACCACGGACATCACCGCCGTCGACAAGTCCACCTGGGTGCGCTGGCTGCCGAACGCGCTCCCGGCCGCCGGCTACATCACGCTGAAGAACTCGTCGGAGAAGCCGCTCGACGTCACCAAGATCCGCACACCGGACTACCAGCGGGTCAGCATCTACCAGACCGTCGTCGACTCCCAGTCCAGCAGGATGGTCAAGCTCGACAAGTTCACCATCCCCGCGCACGGCGAGTTCGCCTTCGTCCCGGGCCGCTACCACCTGATGTTCGAGAAGCCCACGCGCCTGATCACGCCGGGCGACAACGCACGGGTGATCTTCTTCCTGAGTGACGGCAAGGTCTTCAAGGTCAGGATGCCGGTCCGCACCTCACCTGAGCTGTATTAGCCCGAGCGGCCTGATCGCGCTCGTGCGGCTCGTCCGAGAGCGCGCGAGCGCGGTCAGGGGAGGATGCCGGCCAGGAAGTCGGCGGTGGAGCGGCGCAGGTCGTCCAGGGACGGGGTGTCGCCGGCGCCGGCGAGGGCGTCGAAGAGGACGCCCTCGTGGAAGGCGACCAGCTGGCGGGCGTGCCGGGCCGGGTCGGGGGAGCCGGCCGCGGCGACGAGGGCGACGAGGGGTTCGCGGAAGCGGCGGCCCGCGCGGTCGTAGATCTCGCGGAGTTCGGGACGGCGGTTGGCCTCCAGCGCGAGTTCGTAGCGGGCCAGGGCGCGGCGGCGGGCGGTGGTCAGCTCGATGTTCAGCGCGTTTGCGACGATCTCGGTGAGCTGCTCGCGGGTCAGCCGGGACGGCACGGAGAGGCCGGCGAGCAGGGCCGAGTCGTCCAGTCCGGTGAGCCGGGTCATGGCGAGTTCGAGCAGCGCGAGGCGGGTCCGCGCGATGTTGGAGGTGGAGCCGGGGGCGAGCCCGGCCGCCTCGTCCACGGCGCGGTGGGTGAGTCCGCGCATGCCGCGGTCGACCAGCAGGGCGATCGCCGCGTCTGCGACCAGCTCGGCTCGTGACGTCATGGGGATCACACTACCGCTGTAGTGAAGCCCGAGCTACAGTGCTCACGAGATGAACTACAGGCGTAGTGAGCGGGGTAGTGGCATGACGACGCGGACGGCGATCGTGGTGGGCGGCGGCATCGGCGGACTGACCTCGGCGGTGGCACTGAAGGACAAGGGCTGGGACGTCACGCTCATCGAGCGCGCGGCCTCGCTGGACCCGGTCGGGTCGGGCATGGCGCTCGGCCCCAACGCGCTGCGCGCGCTGGACACGCTCGGGCTCGGCGATCCGGTCCGGGAGCTGGCCGCCTTCCAGGGGGACGGCGGGATCCGGCGGGCGAGCGGAGCGTGGCTCAGCCGGACGAGCGCGGAGGCCGCGGCCGCCCGCTTCGGCGACCCGACCGTCCTGCTGATGCGCGCGACGGTGGTCGACCTCCTCACGGCACGGCTCGACGGCGGCGAACTGCGCCTCGGCACGTCCGTGACCAGCGTCGATGCGGAGAGCGGGACGGTGGTGACGGCGGACGGCGCGGAAGCGCGCTCCGATCTGGTCGTGGCGGCGGACGGCATCCACTCGGCGATCCGCAAGGCCGCCTTTCCGGGCCATCCGGAACCCCGGTACTCGGGTTTGACCGCCTGGCGCTTCGTGGTCGATGCGGACGAGGCTCCGATGCCGTCCGAAACGTGGGGGCGCGGGCTGGTCTTCGGTGTCATGCCGCTCGCCGGGAACCGCGTCTACTGCTACGCGACGGCCGTGGCGCCGGCAGGCGGAACCGCGCCGGACGGGGAGAAGGCCGAACTGACGCGACTGTTCGGCACCTGGCACGCGCCGATCCCGGAGCTGATCGGGAAAACCGGGGACATCCTCCGCAACGACGTCTTCTACCTGCACGAGCCGCTGCCCGCGATGCACCGCGGCAAGGTCGCGATCCTCGGCGACGCGGCGCATCCGATGACGCCGAACCTCGGGCAGGGCGCCTGCCAGGCCATCGAGGACGCCATCGTCCTCGCGCACGAGATGACCGACGGCGGCGGCCTGCCCGCCTACACGCGGGCGCGGTTGCCCCGGACGTCCGCGATCGTGAAGAAGTCGGCGGGCATCGCCCGCCTCTCGAAGGTGAGCAACCCGGCCGCCGTCGCCGGACGGGACGCGGTGATGCGCGCGCTCGGACTGCTCGGCCCGACCGCGCTGCTGCGCCAGGGCGACGCGGTGTTCAACTGGGACCCGCCGCACGCCGGTGCCGTGACCAGGTGAGACGACCGTCACGCCGGTCCGGAGGTTGACCTCAACAAAAGTTGAGGTTCCAGAGTGGAACGCGTCGCCCCGACCCGCGGGGCGCGCGACCACCGGAGCCACGCAGAGATGAGTGAGACCGCAAGCCCCCCGCAGCCGCCTCTGCGGCTCGCGGTGATCATAGGCAGCACCCGCCGCGGACGGTTCGGACCCACGATCGCGGACTGGTTCACCGCCGTCGCCCGCACCCGCGACGACCTGGAGACCGAGGTCATCGACCTCGCCGACGTCCAGCCGCCCGAGGCCCCCGGCACCGCGTCCTCCGCCGCGGACGCGGCCCCCGCCGCCGCGGCATCCGGGGTGCCCAGCGCGGCGGAGGCGATCCAGGCGTTCGCCGCGGCGAGCGAGGCGCTGGAGCGGGCGGACGCGTTCGTGATCGTGACGCCCGAGTACAACCACAGCTTCCCCGGCGGGTTGAAGGACTTCATCGACGCGCACCTGCGCCAGTGGCAGGCCAAACCCGTCGCGTTCGTGTCGTACGGCGGCATGTCGGGCGGGCTGCGCGCGGTCGAGCACCTGCGGCAGGTCTTCGCCGAACTGCACGCGACGACCGTCCGGAACGTGGTCAGCGTCCACAACCCGTGGACGACCTTCGACGCCGAATGCCCCGACGCGCGCGCCGCCGCGCACCGGATGCTCGACCAACTCGGCTGGTGGGGAAGCGCGCTGCGCGACGCCCGAGCCGTCCGTCCCTATGAGGAGGTCTGACGATGGCCGCCACGCTCACCGCCGCTGACACCGCGGCGCCCGCACGCACGCTGAAGCCCATGACGATCGCGCTGATCCTGGTGCTCGGCGGGATCATGGTCTCGCTCGACACCACCGTCGTGAACGTCGCCATCAACCGGCTGTCCGAGACCTTCGACGCGTCGCTCGCCACGATCCAGTGGATCGCCACCGGGTACTCGCTCGCGCTCGGCGCGATGGTGCCGACGGCGGCCTGGGCGGTCGGCCGGTTCGGCGCCAAGCGGTTGTACCTGACGGCCGTCGCGGCGTTCGCGCTCGGCTCGGTGCTGGCCGGGCTGGCCTGGGACGTCCCGTCGATGATCGCGTTCCGGGTGCTGCAGGGCCTGGCGGGCGGGCTGGTGATGCCCGCCGGGATGACGATCCTGATCCGCGCCGCCAAGCCGGAAGAGCTCGGCAAGCTGATGGGTACCAACGGGCTGGCGATCCTGGTCGGGCCGCTCGCCGGGCCCGCGCTCGGCGGCTGGCTGATCGACCAGGTGTCCTGGCGCTGGATGTTCTTCATCAACCTGCCGGTCGGGCTGGCGATCCTGCTGCTCGCCGGTCGCCTGTTCCCCGCCGACGCGCCCGCCGCGCGGCGCGCGCTGGACGTCCCCGGCCTGCTGCTGCTCTCCCCCGGCCTCGCCGCGCTGATCTACGGCGTGACCCGGTTCGGGGACGGCGCGGACGGCGCGGCGCCGCTCCTCTGGATCGCCGCCGGGCTGGCGCTGGCCACGGCGTTCGCCGTCCGGGCCCGGTTCGCCGCGCACCCGCTCATCGACCTCGGCCTGTTCCGCACCCGAACGTTCTCCGCCGCGAGCGCGACGCTGACGGTGTTCAGCGCCGGGTACTTCGGGACGATGATCCTCGCGCCGCTGTACTTCCAGGTGGTGCGCGGCGAGTCCGCGACGGTCGCGGGGCTGCTGGCGATGCCGGGCGCGTTCGCGTCCGGGATCGCGATGCAGGTCGCCGGGCGGCTGGTGGACCGGATCGGCGCCGGACGGATCGTCCCGGTGTCGGTCGCGGCCGCCGCGACCGGGTTCGTGCTGCTGGCCGTCCAGCTCACGGCGGACGGCTCGTACTGGGGGATCGCCGGGGCGACGGCGCTGATCGGCGGGGGCGGCGGCGCGACGATCATGCCTGCGCTGACCGCCGCGACCAAGGGCGTCTCGCACGAGCAGGCGCCGGCCGCGAGCACCACCGTCAACCTCATCACGACCACGATGTCAGCGGTCGGCATCGCATCCGCTTCCGCGCTGCTGTCGGCCCGCTTGCCGGACGGCGGGATCCAGGCCGTCCACCGGCTGACCGGGCCCGCCCGCGAGGCCGCCGCGCCGACCCTCGCGCACGCCTTCCAGCTCACCTACCTGCTGCCGCTGTCGCTGGTCGTAGCCGCCCTCGTGCCCGCCCTGCTGATCCGTTCGCGGAGGACGCCATGACGACCTGCGCCTGACTGCCTGATCGGCGACCCGTCCGCCTGACCGTCCCTCGGGGGCCGGTCAGGCGGGCGGGATGTTGTGGTTCAGGCGGAACAGGTTGGACGGGTCGTACGCACGCTTCAGCGCGACGAGCCGCTCGTAGTCGCCCGGCTCGTACGCGGCGCGGACGTTCTCCGGCGTCGCGTTCGCGCCGTACAGGAAGTTGAGCGCGTGCCCCAGCTTCCACGGCGCGACGACGGCGTCGAGCCGGTCGTGGAAGTCGCGGACGTCGTCCGCCGTGAGCCCACCGACCAGCGGGGACAGGAAGGCGACGAAGTAGGCGGCGTCGCGGTGGCCCACGGCGCTCGGGACGGCCGGGGCCTTCGCCATCGCGCCGCCGAGATGCCGGATCTCCATGATGCGCGGGGCGTCCGAGCCGCCCGGGCCGGTCAGGCGCAGCAGCTCGTCCACGGCGGTCTGGGGGAGGTCACCGACCAGGGCGTGGGTGGTGAAGTAGCCCATCGGGACGTCCGGCTCGTTATGGATCGTCCCGATCTCCGGGTACGGCATCACCCGGACGGAGTCGACCAGCCTCGGCGCGATCCCGCGCAGCGGCGCGACGAGCCGCTCGCCCGCGTCCGCGTCGCCGAGGTAGGCGATCCGGATATGCGCGACATGCCGTCCGCGCAGCGGCTCGGGCACCATCGGCAGGTCGGGTAGCGGGACGAGAGCGATCGACGAGTTCATCTCGTCGGGGACGCTAGCCGTCCACTCGCGGTAGGCCGCGAAGACCGCCGGGACGTGCTCGGCGTCGAAGTACAGCGCGCCGCCGTACAGCCGCTCCAGCGGGAAGAGGTCGAGCTCGACGGCCGTCACGACGCCGAAGTTGGCCCGGCCGCCGCGCAGCGCCCAGAACAGGTCCGGGTCGGAATCGGCCGTGACGCGGCGTTCCGTCCCGTCCGCCGTGACGACCTCGATCGCCCGGACGTGGTCCGACGCGTGCCCGGCCGTCCGGCCGAGGATCGAGATCCCGCCGCCGAGCAGGTAGGACACCACGCCGACGCTCGGCGCGGACCCGTTCGGCCCGGCCAGCCCGTGCGCCGCGGCCTCGCGCACGACGTCCCGCCAGCGCGCGCCCGCCTCGGCCCGAGCCGTCCGCGCGCCCGGGTCCACGGCGACGCCGGTCAGCCCGCTCACGTTGATCAGCAGGCCGCCGTCCGCCGGGACGGGCATGCCGTGGCCGGTGTTCTGCACGGCGACCGGCATCCCGCGCTCGGCCGCGTACCGGACGGCCGCCGCCACATCGGACGCCGACGACGCCACGCCGACCACGTCCGGGCGGTGCCACCCGGCGAGCTGGAACGCGGCGCGCGCGTCGTCGTAACCCTCGTCCGCGCTGGTCAGGACGGTGCCTTGGAAGTTCGGGATGGTCATCGGAGTCTCCTCTCGTCCACGCACCTCCACCCTGCCCGCGGCCGATCCATAAGTCCAAGAGAGGCTTTTTCTACTTCCTAGAAGCATCGCTTATGGACAGCGGTTCGAGCACCGGGTTGCGCACGTGCTCGAAGATCACCGAGGTCCGGAACCCGGCGATCTCGGGGCGCTTGCTCAGCCGGTCCAGCAGCATCGCGTGCAGGTCGTCCAGGTCCCGGACGGCCACGTGCAGGACGATGTCGTCGCCGCCCGCGACAGTGAACACCCCGATGACCTCGGGCAGCGTGCTCACGTACGCGATCGCCGCGTCGATCACCTTCCGGCTCAGCGGCCGGATCTGCAGCGCCACCAGCGCCTGCACGCCGCGGTCGAGCGCCTTGAGATCGATGTCGGCGTGGTAACCCCGGATCACGCCGCGCCGGGTCAGCGCCCGCACCCGCTCCAGGCACGTGGACGGCGCGACACCGAGCATCCGGGCGAGCTCCCGGTTCGAGGTCCGAGCGTTCGCCTGGAGAATCCGCACGATCTCCGAATCAAGTTCGTCCATGACCGTGATTCTGGTCGATTTCCGGTCGAACGTTCGGCGAGGCCCCCATATGGGCGCCGGGCTGCCTACCTTCGAGGCCACATCCCGGACATCCGAAAGGAGCGCTCGTTGACGGCTGCCCAGGTTCCCGCCGAGACCCGCCCCGCCCGGCCCGCGCCCCCGCGCGGGCGGCTCGGCGTGGGCACGGGCACGGCGCTGCTGACCGGCGCGGTGCTCGGACCCGGCGTCCTCGCCCTGCCGCATTTGGCCGCGGCGGCGGCCGGACCGTCCGCGATCATCGCGTGGGCCGCGCTGCTGGTGCTCAGCGCGCCGGTGGCACTGACGTTCGCGTCGCTCGGCGTCCGGCATCCCGACGCGGGCGGCGTCGCGTCGTTCGCGCGGCGCGCGTTCGGCCCGCGCACCTCGATGGCGGTCGGCTGGTGGTTCTTCGGCGTGGTCCCGGTCGGAACGGTGGCCGGCGCGATGATCGGCGGGGACTACGTCGCGTCCGCCGCCGGGTGGGGCCGTCCGGGCGCGGCGGCCGTCACGCTGGCACTGCTCGCCGCGGCGTTCGCGAGCAACCACGGCGGGCTGCGGCTGTCCGGCCGCGTGCAGCTCGCGCTGGTCGCGGCCCTCGCCGTCCTGCTGGTCGTCGCGATCGGCACGGCGATCCCGCACGTGCGCGCGGACGCCTTCACTCCCTTCGCCCCGCACGGCGCGGTCGGCGTCGCGCAGGCGGCGGGCGTCCTGTTCTTCGCCTTCGCAGGCTGGGAGGCCGCGAGCCACCTCTCGGCCGACTTCGCGTCCGGCAAAAGCAGCGAAACCGGGACGTTGCTGCGGCGGGCGACCGTCGCGACGCTCGGACTGGTCGGTGTCCTGTACCTGGGGCTCGCGATGACGGTTACCGGCGCGCTGGGCTCGCGCGCGGAGACCTCGCCCGTCCCGCTAACACTGCTCTTGCAGGACGGTATCGGGCAGGCGGCCAAGCCCCTCACGGCGGTCGCGGCCATCGCGCTCAGCTTCGTCGCGATGAACACCTACATCGCGGGCGGCGGACGGCTCGGCGCGGCGCTCGCCCGCGACGGCGCGCTACCCCGCGCCCTCGCGCGCGGCGCGGACGCCGGGCAGGTCCCGCACCGGAGCCTGGTCGTGCTCGAAGTGATCTCCGGGGCGGTCGCCGCGGCCGCGCTGGCGTTCGACCTCGGCCTGGACCCGCTGATGCGCGCGACCTCGGCCTGCCTCGCGGCGGTGACCCTGGTCGGCGTCGCCGCCGCCGTCCGGTTGCTGCCGCGCGGACGGTCCCGGGCGCTCGCGCTGACCGCGACCGTTTTCGTCGGCGTCGTCGCGCTGTCCTGCGGCTTCTACCTGGCGATTCCAGCGGCCGTCGCGCTGGCCGTCGTCCTCACCGTCAGGCCCGAACCGCCCGGCGCCTAAGCCTGGCCGGTCTCGAAGCGGGCGATCTTGCCGTCCTGGACGATGAAGCGCCAGGACGTGCGCATCGAGCCCCACGTGTCATTGGTGTAGTTCGCGACGAACGAGCGGCCGTCCGGCGAGGTGGACTCGATCTCCATCCGGCCGTTGGACGAGAAGATCTCCCGGTCGGCCCAGTCGGACAGGTCCCGGTCGGAGCCGTCGTCGGACATCGTCGCGTCCGGGGTCAGCGCGGCCTGGAACGCGTTCCGGTCGCCCGCGTTGACGGCGTCCACCAGCGTCCGGACGGCGGGATCGAGCTGTGCGGTGGTCATGTGTCCTCCTGGTCGGTGGTCATGTTTCTCCAGTTCAGATGGTCAGGACGGTCCGGAAACGGGCCTTGTTCATGGTCTGGAAGGCGTCCTCGGCCTCGGCGAGCGGACGGGTCTCGATCATCGGGCGGACGCCGGTCAGCACGGCGAACTCCATGGCGTCCTCGGAGTCGGCGGCATGCCCGCTGTACCAGCCGGTCACCTCGCGCCGCCCGAAGACCAGCAGGTCGCCGGGGACGGGGATCGGGTCGTGGTCGTTGGCGATCACGACCATCCGCCCGTTGGGGGCGAGGCCGGTCGCGATGTCGGCCTGCGCGGACGCGGACCCGGCGGTGGACAGCACGACCCGCGCGCCGCCCAGCTTCCGCAGCCCGGCACCGGCGCCGCCGGACGCCTCGCTGTCGACGTACTCGTCCGCGCCGAGCCGCCGCGCGACGTCCTCCTTGGCGCGGCCGCGGTTCACGGCGACGACGCGGAAGCCCATCTTGTCCGCGTACTGGACGGCCAGGTGCCCGAGCCCGCCGATGCCCTGGACGGCCACGGTGTCGCCGGGCCGCGCGCCGCTGTGCCGCAGCGCGTTGAAGGTGGTGAGGCCCGCGCACATCAGCGGCGCGGCCTCCCCGAAGGTCAGCTCGTCCGGGACGGCGGCGAGCGCGGCCTGCGGCGCGACCATGTACTCGGCGTACCCGCCGTCGTAGCTCGCGCCGACGATCTTGCGCTCGTCGCAGTTCACGAAGTCGCCGCGGCGGCACGCGCGGCACACGAAGCAGTGCCCGCCGTGCCAGCCGACGCCGACCCGGTCGCCGGGCCGCCAGGCGGTGACGCCGTCACCGACGGCGTCCACGACACCGGCGACCTCGTGCCCGGGCGTGCGCGGCAGGCCGAGGCCGAGCGCGTCGAACCGGGCCACGGCGTCGCCGCCGCACACGCCGCAGGCGTGCACCTTCACCCGGACCTGGTCGCGTCCCGGCTCGGGGACGGCCAGCTCCACGGCCTGGAACGGCTCGCCCGCGGCGACGGCCCGGACGGCCCGCATGGTGCTGCTCATCAAGTCCTCCTCTGAGGGGTGTTCCTGCGGCCCGGCGGCCGCATTCGGGACATGGCGAGAGCCATGCCGAAACTTGGCCGCCGACCGTGGATATCAGCGATATCCGGTCGATGCTTCCGACGCTACCATACAAGCGCTAACGCCGATTTGTTACCATCGATACATGCCGGAACGTTCGCCTGCCCGGGACCGGATCGTCGCCGCGGCCGCCGACCTGCTCGTCCAGCAGGGCCGCGAGGCGGTGACCACGCGCGCGGTCAGCGCCGCCGCCGGGGTCCAGCCGCCCGCCATCTACCGCCTGTTCGGGGACATGAGCGGCCTGCTGGAGGCCGTCGCCGCGGACGGCTTCGCGCGCTACCTGAAGATCAAGAACGCCCAGCCGCGGGCCGGCGACCCCGTCGACGACCTGCGCGCCGGCTGGGACCTGCACATCGGGTTCGGCCTGGACAACCCGGCGCAGTACCGGCTGATGAGCGAGTTCCTCGGCCCGGGGTCGGACCATCCGGCGGCCCAGGAGTCCCGCGACATCCTGCGCGGGCTGGTCGAGCGCGTCGCCGAGGCCGGACGGCTCGCCATCGGCATCGACCAGGCCGCCGAGATGATGCTCGCGGCCGGGGTCGGCGTGACGCTGACGCTGCTGGACCAGGCGCCCGAGCGCCGCGACCCGGGCCTCTCCGAGCGCACCCGCGAGGCGGTCATCGCCGCCGTCACCACCGACCGCACCGCACCCGAGGACCGCGAACCGTCCCGCCGCGCCGTCGCGCTGCGCGCCGTGCTGGACGAGTCGTCCGCCGAGTTCACGCCGGGCGAGCGCCTGCTCCTGGACGAGCTACTGGCCCGCCTCTCCCCGGCCTAGCCGCCGCGCTCGGCGGCCTCTGCTCGATCTGGCGGGTATCGGGCGTCCTGATCACGTGGATGGGGTCTGTCACAACGGCACCAAAGGGACATGGACGTCTGCTAGAACATCCGGGTGGAAGCCCTGCGTCCCGGAGACCCCCGGCAGATCGGACCCTACCGGCTGGAATCGCGCCTCGGCTCGGGCGGGATGGGCCGGGTGTTCCTCGGCGTCTCGCCGGGCGGGCGCCAGGTCGCGGTCAAGGTCATCGAGGCCGGGCACGCCGAGGACCCGCGGTTCCGCCGCCGGTTCGCGCGCG
The DNA here is from genome assembly GCF_024172125.1 of Actinomadura rupiterrae. Lineage (GTDB taxonomy): Bacteria > Actinomycetota > Actinomycetes > Streptosporangiales > Streptosporangiaceae > Spirillospora > Spirillospora rupiterrae. The sequence continues at coordinate 556,845 of NZ_JAMZEA010000008.1, read as the reverse complement.
AGATCAACGCCGCCCGGAAGGTCGGCGGGTTCCATACCGCCCAGGTCGTGGACGCCGATCCGGACGCGCCGGAACCCTGGCTCGCGACCGCCTTCATCCCCGGCCCGTCGCTGCGCGAGGTGGTCGCCACGCGCGGCCCGCTCGGCCGGGACGACCTGCGCGCGCTCGCGGCCGGGCTCGCCGAGGGCCTCACCGCGATCCACGCCCACGGCCTGGTGCACCGCGACCTGAAGCCGGAGAACGTGATCATGGCGGCGGACGGGCCGCGGATCATCGACTTCGGCGTCGCGCGCGCCGCCGACGCCACGTCCCTGACCTCGGCGGGCGTCGTCGTCGGCACGTACGCGTTCATGGCGCCCGAGCAGGTCCTCGCCGGACCGCCCGAACCGGCCTCCGACGTGTTCTCCTACGGCTGCCTGCTCGCCTTCGCCGCCGCGGGGGTCGGCCCGTTCGACGCCGACACCATCCCGGCGATCGTGCACCGCGTCCTCAACGACGTGCCCGAGCTGGAGGCCGTCCCGGACGTCCTGCGGACGCTCGTGTCGGTCTGCCTCGCGAAGGACCCGGCGGCCCGTCCGACCGTCCAGCAGGTGCTCGCGCACCTCACCGACCCGAACTCCGGCGCGCTCCCCACGCCGAGCCTCGCCGCGCTCCTCCGGGCCCCGGAGGTCGAGCCGGAGATCGAGCCCCTGGAGCCGCACCCGACGCCGGACGGCCCCACCCAACTCTCGTCCACCATGCTCGCCACCCGCGAATACAGCGAACCCCCCGCCGTCCCGCCAGCGCCGAGCCCGCAGTCGCCCCCGGCGCAGTCACCCCTACAGCAGCCGGCGCCGCAGGGGCCCGCCCCGCACGCGGTCGACGGGCAGGCGGCCGACCCGCACGCGCAGGGGCCGCAGGCGGTCGGCCCGCAGGGGCCTGGGCCCCACGCGGCGGGGCCGCACGGACTGGGGCCGCATGGGCCTGGCGCGCACGCGGTCGGTGCACACGGGCAGGGGCCGCAGGGGCCTGGCGCGCACGCGGTCGGTGCACACGGGCAGGGGCCGCAGGGGCCTGGGCCGCACGTGGTCGGTCCGCATGCACAGGTTCCGGCGTTGGCGCGGGGGGCGTCGGTGGACGGGGGGAGGCGGGCGTTGCTGATCGGGGGCGGGGCGGCGGTCGCGGCGGCGGCGATCGGGGTTCCGGTTGCGCTGCTGCTCGGGGATTCGGGCGGCAAGAAGAAGGCGGCGCAGCCCAAGAAGGCACCGCTCATCGCGTTCGTCTCGCCGGTCGCGACGCTCAGCGGGCACACGCAGGGCGTCCGGAGCGTCGCGTTCAGCCCGGACCGCAAGTACCTGGTCAGCGGCAGCGACGACTCGACCATCATCATCTGGGACATCGCGGCCGGGCACCCCGCGCGGACGCTGCGCGGCCACACCTCCAGCGTGCTCAGCGTCGCGGTCAGCCCCGACGGAAGCACGGTGGCCAGCGCCGCGCTCGACCGGTCCGTCCGGCTGTGGGACGCGGCGACCGGCGCGCTCAAGCAGACGCTGCCCACCGTCGAGTTCGGCCCGGTCTCGGTCGCGTTCAGCCCGGACGGCTCCCTCCTGGCGGGCTGCAATCCCGACATCTGGATCTGGGACGCCCGATCCGGCCGCAAGCTGCGCACCCTCACCGGGAGCGGGAACTCCGGCGTGCACGACGTGGCGTTCAGCTCCGACGGGCGGACGGTCGCCGCCGTCACCGACGGCTACTACAAGAAGGCGCCCGGCAGCAGCGTCCTGATGTACGACCCGGTGAGCGGGCGCCGCACCGGCACGCTCACCGGGCACAAGGACAGCGTCCGCGCGCTCGCGTTCCTGCCTGACGGCAAGTCCGCAGCGGCCGCCGGGAACGAGGGGATCGTCCGGATCTGGGACTACCGGTCCGGGACGACCACCGGGACGATCACGGTCGGCGGCGGCGCGATCCACAGCCTCGCGGCGACGCCGGACGGCCGCACGCTCGTCGTCGGGAACACCGACCGGACCGTCCGGAGGTTCGACCTCGCGACCCGCGCCCCGGCCGGGACGCTGACCGGCCCCGCGTCCGACATCGAGTCGGTGCGGGTCAGCCCGGACGGCTCGCTGATCGCGGCCGGCTCCGGCAACGGCTCGGACGCCGACCCCAACGTCTACCTGTGGAAGGCCCGCTGATGGAGCCGCTGCGTCCCGACGACCCGCGCCAGGTCGGCCCGTACCGGCTGGACGGACGGCTCGGCGCCGGCGGCATGGGCGAGGTGTTCCGCGGCGTCTCGCCCGGCGGGCGGCTCGTCGCGGTCAAGCTGATCCGCGCCGAGTTCGCGACCGACCCGCAGTTCCGGTCGCGGTTCGCGCGGGAGATCGAGGCGGCCCGGAAGGTCGGCGGGTTCCACACCGCGCAGGTCGTGGACGCCGACCCGGACGCCGAGTCGCCGTGGATGGTCACCGCGTTCGTGCCCGGCCCGTCGCTGCGCCAGGTCGTCGTCCGGCAGGGCCCGCTGCCGCCGGGCGAGGTCCGCCGCGCCGGCGCCGCCATCGCCGAGGGGCTGAAGGCGATCCACGAGAGCGGGCTGGTGCACCGCGACCTGAAGCCCGGCAACGTGATCATGTCGTCGGACGGCCCGCGGATCATCGACTTCGGCATCGCGCGCGCCGCCGACGCCACGTCCCTGACCTCGGCGGGCGTCGTCGTCGGGACGTTCTCGTTCATGTCGCCCGAGCAGGTGTGCGCCGAGGAGACCGGCCCGCCCGGCGACGTCTTCTCGCTCGGCTGCCTGCTCGCCTACACCGCCACCGGACGCGGCCCGTTCGACGCCCCGACGATCCCCGCGATCGTCCACCGGATCACCGACGGCGAGCCCACCCTGGACGGCCTGACCGACGACCTGCGCGACATCGTCGCCGCCTGCGTCGCCAAGGACCCGGCGCAGCGCCCGACCGTCCCCGACCTGATCACCCGCCTGACCACCCCGCAACTCCCCGCCGCAACGCCCCACGCCCCGCAGTTCGCCCCCGACAATCCGCAAGCCGCACCCCTTGGCGCGCACGCCGCCGCCCCGGGTGCGCAAGCCGCAGCGCTAAGCCCGCAAGCCGCAGCGCCCGGCGCGCATGCCGCAGCGCCGGGCCCGCAAGCGGCGCAGGGCGCGCCTCACGGGCATGGCGGGCAGCTCGGGTTTCCAGGGCAGCTGGGGACGGTGCCGGGGGGTGGGGTTCCGGCGGTGACGTCGCCGCGCGGTTCTGGCGGGCCGTCTCGGCGGGCGTTGCTGATCGGGGGCGGTGCGGCTGCGGCGGTCGCGGTTCTGGGCGGGACGGCGGGGGTCCTGCTGTGGCCGGAGAGCGGTTCGGCCGGGCAGGGCGACGTTCCGGCGACGCCGCTCGGGACGCCCGTCCCGACCACGCTGCCGAACACCGCCGTCGACATGTTCCAGCTCGCCTTCAGCGCGGACGGCAAGCGGCTGTCCGGCCTCGGGTTCGAGGCGCTCTGGAACTGGGACCTCGCGACCGGGCAGGGCAAGGTCGCCGAGCTGGACTTCGACGGCTGGGAGCGGCCCTACACGCTCAGCGCGGACGGCCGGATCGCGGCGGCCGGCACCCGGAGCGGCACGTTCACGATCCGCGACGTCCTGACCGGGAAGGCGATCGGCACCCTCCCGTCCGGGACGCGGGTGCAGTCGGTCGCGCTCAGCCCGGACGGGCGGCTGCTCGCCTACATCGGCCAGGACAACTCGCTCCAGGTCTGGGACGTCTCCGCGAAGAAGACCGTCAAGACCGTCCCGAACTACGCCCGCAGCACCCAGAGCGTCCTGCTGTTCAGCGCGGACGGGCGGGACGTCCTGCTCGGCGAGGGCGCGGTCAAGCGGACCCGGGTGGCGGACGCGCCGGTCAAGGGCGCCACGCTCGGCGTGCCGAGCGCGGTCACCCAGATCGGCGCCCCGGTCGTGGCGGTCGGCCCGTCCGGCTCGACCATGGCGTCCTCCAACTCGACCGGCGACTACACGATCTACCTCGGCCCGCCGGACGACCACGGCAGCACGAAGCTCGAAGGCGGGCACAAGGGGCAGATCACCACGCTCGCGTTCAGCCCGGACGGCAAGGTGCTCGCGAGCGGCGCCGAGGACGGCCTGGTCTGCCTCTGGCACGTCCCGACCGCCCGGCAGGTCGCGTCGGTGACCGCCGACCCGAAGCAGGTCGAGTGCGTGACGTTCAGCCCGGACGGCCAGTCCTTCGCCAGCGGCGGCCGCACCGGTGTCACCAAGATCTGGACGTTCCCCGGCCACTGACCGCGGCGGCCGGGCGAGGCGGTCAGACCGCGTTGGAGAGCGCCTCGAACTCCGCGTCGGTGAGCGTGATCTCGGCCGCGGCGAGGTTCTCCTCCAGGTGCGCGACGCGGGACGTGCCGGGGATCGGCAGCATCACCGGCGAGCGCCGCAGCAGCCAGGCGAGCGCGAGCTGGCCCGGGGTGGAGCCGTGCTCCTTGGCGAGGCCGTCGAGCGGCCCGCCCGGACGCGCCAGCTCGCCGACCGCGATCGGGAACCACGGGATGAACGCGATGCCCTCGGCCTCGGCGTAGTCCAGGACGTCCTCGGACTTGCGGTTCGCCAGGTTGTAGAGGTTCTGGACGGACGCGATCTCGGTGGTCTCGCGGGCGCGCTTCAGCTCGTCCACGCTGACCTCGGACAGCCCGATGTGCCGGATCTTGCCCTCGTCGCGGAGCAGCGCCAGCTCGCCGAGCGACTCCTCGACCGGCACCTTCGGGTCGATGCGGTGCAGCTGGTAGAGGTCGATGCGCTCGACGCCGAGGTGGCGCAGGCTCAGCTCGGTCTGCTGGCGCAAGTATTCCGGACGTCCGACGGGACGCCAGTCGTCCGGGCCGGAACGGGTGAGGCCGCCCTTGGTCGCGATGACCAGGTCGTCCGGGTACGGGTGCAGGGCCTTGCGGATCAGCTGCTCGCTGACGAACGGGCCGTACGAGTCGGCCGTGTCGATGAAGTTCACGCCCAGCTCGGCGGCGCGGCGCAGGACGCGGAGCGCCTCGTCCGGGTCGGCGGGGTCGCCCCAGACGCCGCGCCCGGTGATCCGCATCGCGCCGTAGCCGAGCCGGTTGACCGGCAGGTCCCCGCCGATGGCGAAGGTCCCGGACGCGTCGGCGGGGCGGGCGGTGGTGTTCTCGGTCATCTCAGCATCAACCCTTCGCAGTGGTGGCCCGTTCAATCATGCCCGGACGGGCGCCGGATGATCTCCTTATAGTCAACAAATTGATTAATCACTGGGGTACGCTCTAGCCATGTCGTTGCGCAACGCGGTGCTGGCCGCCCTCTTGGACGGCGAGGCCTCCGGGTACGACCTGGCCAAGAACTTCGACGCCGGTGTCGCCAACTTCTGGATGGCCACGCCGCAGCAGCTCTACCGCGAGCTGGAGCGGATGTCGGGCGAGGGCCTGATCGAGGCGCGGGTCGTCGAGCAGGAGCGGCGGCCCAACAAGCGGCTGTTCTCGCTCACCGAGGAGGGACGGCGCGCGCTGCGCGAGTTCACCGCCGCACCGCCGAAGCCGGGTGCGATCCGGGACGAGCTGATGGTCAAGGTGCAGGCGGTGGACGGCGGCGACGCCGAGGCCGTGATGGAGGCCGTCCGGGAGCGGATGCTGTGGGCCGAGGCGAAGATCGCGCGGTTCGAGCGGCTGCGCGCGCGGCTGCTCGCCGGCCGGACCGAGGCCGAGCACCTCGCCGAGGCGGAGCGCGTCGGCCCGTACCTGACGCTGATGCGCGGGCTGGAGTTCGAGCGGGAGAACCTGCGCTGGGGCGAGCTGGCGCTCGCCGTCCTGGAAGCACGCCGGAGCCGGGTGGAGTAGTCGTGGGATATCTGCGTTATGTCGCGGTCGGCGACAGCCAGACCGAAGGGCTGATGGACGGCGACGAGGCGTCCGGCTACCGGGGCTGGGCCGACCGCCTCGCCGAGAAGCTGGCCACCGCCGAGCCGGGGTTCCGGTACGCGAACCTGGCCGTCCGGGGGAAACTCGCGGGCGCGATCCGTGCAGGCCAGACGGACGCGGCACTCGCCCTGAACCCGGATCTCGTCACCGTCATGGCCGGGATGAACGACCTGATCAGGCCGGGCTGCGACGCGGACGCGGTCGCCGCCGACCTGGACGCGATGATCGGAGCGTTCGCGGCGTCCGGCGCGACCGTGGTCGCCTTCACCTTCCCGGACGTCGGCACGATCGCGCCGCTGGTCGCGCGGCTGCGGCCGAGGGTGATGGCGTTCAACGACCGGATCCGCGCGATGGCCGAGCGGCACGGCGCCGTCCTCGTGGACACCTGGGGGCACCCGGTCGTCACCGATCCCCGGATCTGGAACCCGGACCGCATCCACGCGTCGCCGCTCGGGCACGCGCGGATCGCGGCCGCCGTCGCGCACGCGCTGAACCTGCCCGACAGCGACGCGAGCTGGTCGGACCCGCTGCCGCCGCTGCCGGCCGTCCCGGCGTGGCGGCGCGCCGGAACCGAGCTGACCTGGGCCGCGACGTTCCTCAGCCCGTGGGTGTGGCGGCGGATCCGGGGCCGCTCGTCCGCGGACGGCCGCAGCGCCAAACGCCCCGAACTGCTACCGGTCACTCTCCTTTAGGGATGCCTGCGAACAGGTCGTCTTCGGGGAGCGTGACAGGGATGTGCGCCTTCGCCAGGTAGTAATCCTCGGTCGGCCATACGTCGCGCTCCACGTCGCGGTCGTGCAGCATGAATCCGCCGTTCGGATCGATCTGCGTAGCGTGCGCGAGCAACGCCTTGTCCCTGGTGGCGAAGTACTCCGCGCACTGGACGCGCGTAGTGAACTCAGGTGCCGGGACGTCGTCGGGGAACTCCTTCAGGACGTCCGCCATAGGCGACGGCAGGCCGCGCGCGGTCATCCCATCGTGGAGCGCCTGGAACCACGCCTTCGACAAGGCGCCGTGGTAGTAGAGCTTGAGCGGCTGCCACGGCTCGCCCGCCTCGGGGAAACGGTCGGCGTCACCCGCTGCGTCGAACGCCGCGACGGTCACCTCGTGCGTGCGCACGTGGTCGGGATGCGGATAACCACCGGTCTCGTCATAGGTCACAACCACGTGCGGACGGAACGCACGGATTTCGCCGACAAGGCGCGCTACGGGCTCGTCCATCGGCGCGAGGGCGAAACAGCCGTCCGGGAGCGCTTCGCCAGGCGCGGGCAAGCCGGAGTCGACGAACCCTAGGAAACGCTGCTGGACGCCCAGGATCGTCCGCGCCGCGTCCATCTCCGCGCGCCGGATCTCGGCCAGTCTCTCCCGGACCCCCGGACGGTCCATCCCAGGATTGAGGACGTCGCCGCGCTCGCCGCCCGTGCAGGTCACGACCAGCACCTCGGCCCCCTCGGCCGCGTACCTGGCCAGCGTCGCCGCGCCCTTGCTGGACTCGTCGTCGGGATGGGCGTGCACGGTCATCAGTCGCAACGTCATGGGCGAAACATTAGGTCAGACCTAATTAATCTGCAAGCCTAAATTTAGGATCGACATACACTCCTGCCCGCGCGGCACAGCACGCGGCGTGCGCGGCCCGGTCGGCGACCGCCTCGTCCAGCGGATCGCCGCTGGCCAGGAAGCGGTAGTACACCGGCGCGGACACCGCGCGGATCACCTCGGCGGCGTCCGTCCCCTCGGGGACCTCGCCGCGCTCGACGGCCTGCGTCACGCACGGCGCCCACTCCGCGATCCGGGCGGCGTAGAAGCGGTGCAGCGCCTCGGCGGTGCGCTCGTCGCCGGTCGCGGCGGCGATCACGGCCTTGAACAGCGCGCCCTGCCGCTCGTCGGTGAGCGTCGCGACGACCAGCCGGGCGTTCTCGCGCAGGTCGCCGTCCAGGGAGCCGGTGTCGGCGCGCGCGACGGACTGCTCGGCCATGCCCTCCAGCAGGTCGGCGACCAGCACGCGCGGACTGCCCCAGCGCCGGTACACGGTCGTCTTGCCGACCTCGGCGCGGCGCGCGATCTCCGCCAGGTCGATGCCGTCGAAACCGCACTCGATCAGCGCGTCCTCGGCGGCGCGCAGCACGGCGGCGCGCACCCGGGCGGTCCGTCCACCAGGACGCACCGTGCCAGGCGCGGTCTCCTCCTCCGGCGCGGACTCCGTCTCGGGCACGTTCTGCGGCATAACGGGTCTCCAGTTCCATTTAGGCGCGGCGGGTGGTACCGTCGAGCCCATCCTAACGGAACTACAGAACCGTTAACTGCTGGAGGCTTCCATGGCCGCGTCCACGTCCGCCCCCTCACCCGCGCACACCTCACCCGCGCACCACTCACCCGCGCTCACCTCGCCCGCGCGCACCGCCGCGCCGCCCGACCGCATGACCGGGCGGCAGCGGCTGCTGCTCACGCTGCTGCTCGGCGCGCAGTTCATGGTCGCCGTCGACTTCTCGATCCTGAACGTCGCGCTGCCCGAGGTCGGCGCGGGCCTCGGCTTCTCGGTGGCGAACCTGCAGTGGGTCGCCACCGCGTTCGCGCTCGCCGCCGCCGGGTTCACGCTGCTGTTCGGCCGCCTCGCCGACCTCGCCGGACGCAAGCGGCTGTTCATCGGCGGGATGGCCGTGCTCGGCGTGTCCTCGCTGGTCGGCGGGCTCGCGACCGGGCCGGAGATGCTGCTGGCCGCGCGCGTCGCGCAGGGCCTGGCGACCGCCGCCGTCACCCCGGCCGGGCTCGCGCTGCTGACCACCGCGTTCCGCGAGGGGCCGCTGCGCGAGCGGGCGCTCGGCCTGAACGGCGCGCTGATGTCGGCGGGCTTCACCGCCGGCGCGATCCTCGGCGGCCTGCTGACCAGCCTGCTGTCCTGGCGCTGGGCGTTCCTGATCAACGTCCCGGTCGCCGCGCTGGTGGTCGCGCTCGCACCCCGGATGATCACCGACGCGGCGCCGCGCGTCCGGGCCCGGCTGGACGTCCCGGGCGCGGTCTCGGTCACCGGCGGCCTGCTGCTGCTCGTGTTCGGCCTGACCCGCGCCGGCGAGCACGGCTGGACCTCCCCGCTCACGCTGCTCGCGCTCGCCGCCGGCGCCGTCCTGGTCGTCGCGTTCTGGTTCGTCGAGAAGCGCGCCGCGCAGCCGCTCGTCCCGACCGCGCTGCTCCGCCGCCGGACGGTCGTCTGGGGCAACACCGCCGGGCTCATCGCGTTCGTGACCGAGACCTCGCTGGTCTTCCTGCTCACGCTCTACCTGCAGAAGGTGCTCGGCTACTCGCCGCTCGCCACCGGCCTGGCGTTCGGCGTCCTCGGGCTCGGCACCGTCCTCGGCGGCACCCTCGGCGGACGCGTCGTCGGACGGTTCGGCACCCGCGCCACCATCCTCACCGGCGGCCTCGTCCAGGCGGCGGCGACCGCGACCCTCGTCGCGCTCGGCACCTCGCACGCCTGGATCGCGCTGCTGCTCGCCGCCACCTTCGTCGGCGGCGTCGGCAACATGCTGGTGATCGTCGCGTTCATGGTCACCGCGACGTCCGGCCTGGACGACGCCGACCAGGGCCGCGCGACCGGCGTGGCCACGATGACCCAGCAGATCGGCATCACGCTCGGCACCCCGATCATGAGCGCGGTCGTGGTCGCGAGCTCGTCGGGCGGCGTGCTGCCCGGCCTGCGCGTCGCGATCGGCGTGAACGCGGCGCTGGTGGTCGCCGGGGCCGTCCTGGCCGCCGGGTTCCTCAAGCGGTCCCGTTGACCGGACGGCGCTCCGCGCGCGCGGCCCTGGCCAGAGTGGCGACGGCCAGGGCCGCGACCAGCGCGCACACGCCGTTCCAGCCGAACCGCTCGAAAGCGTGCGCGCCGAGCCACGAACCGACGCTGCCGCCGAGGTACGCGCAGGTCATGTAGGCCGTGTTGAGGCGGCTGCGCTCGGAGTCGCGCAGCGCGTATATGCGGACCTGGTTGGCGACCATGCCGGACTGCATCGCGACGTCCAGCACGAGGAACCCGGCGACGAGACCGGCGAACCCGATCGGCCCGCCGAGCGTTCCCGCCGCGAGGACCAGCGCGGACGCGACGACCGCGAGCATGCTGAGCCGGTTGACCACGTCCGGGCCGCGCCGGTCGGCGAGGCGTCCGGCGAACGGCGTGCAGACCATCGTCGCGGCGTTGACCAGCGCGAGCATCCCGACCGCCCGCGTCGTCAGGCCGTAGGCGGGGCCGGTCAGCAGCAGCGCGACGCCCGTCCAGGCCGCCGAGAACCCGCCGAAGACCGCCGCCTGGTAGAAGCAGGACCGGCGCAGCTCGGGCTCGGTCCGCAGCAGCCGGAGCGACGCGGCCAGCAGTGCGGGGTAGCGGTCGCGAGACGCCGGACGCGTTTCCGGCAGGACGCGCGCCAGGACCAGCGCCGACACGAGCGTCAGGGCGGCCATCGCCAGGTACGGCGCGCGCCAGCCGAGCCACTCGCCGACGAACCCGCCGAGCGTCCGGGACAGCAGCATGCCGCCGATCGATCCGCCGAGCAGGATCCCGCTGGTCATCCCGCGCCGGTCGGCCGGGACGAGGCCCGCCGCCATCGGCCCGAGGATCGGCGCGATGACCGTGACCGCGCCGACGAACGCGGACGCGGCGACGAGCGGCGCCGTCCCCGGCGCCGCGCCGGCCGCGAGCAGGCCGAGGCCGGTGAGCGCGAGCAGCGCCACGACCAGCCGCCGGTGCGGGACGCGGTCGCCGAGCGGCACCAGCAGGAAGATCCCCGCCGCGTAGCCGAACTGCGTCGCCGTCACGGCGAGCGCGGCGGTGTCCGGCGAGACGCCCAGCCCGGACGCGATCGACGGGCTGATCGCCTGCGGGAAGTAGACGTTCCCGACGGCGATGCCGCAGGTCAGCGCGAGCAGCAGGACGACGCCGCGCCCGACGTCCGGCCGCGCGCCCGCCTTCTGGAGAGTCATTGCCATGCGGTCGAGTCCACGGCATGCGGCGGCGGTCGCCAATGGATGTAGCGTGGAACTTAATGATCAGTTTCGAGCTGGACGTCGAGGACCTCGCCGACACGAGGTTCGCCGTCTCGCCCCTGCACGAGACCGTCGTCAGCCTCCGCGTGCTGCGCGACCCGAGCCTGTCGGCGCTGCACCTGCCGTGGCGCCGGGCCGCCCTGGACGCCGTGGACCCCTCGGACCTGCGCCTGCTGCTGTCCCTGGTCAGCGCCCGCCGCACGCTGCCCGACCACCTGACGCCCCGTCCGGACGAGTTCGAGCCCCGCTTCGAAGCGGAACTGGACCGCGTGCGGCGGACGCCCACCGCCCACGTCCGGCGCGACCTCGCTGCCGCCCACGCGCCGAACGACCTGCCCGAACCGCTCCGCGCCCCGGACACCGCCGCGCTCCACGAGGCCATCTGCGACGTCCTGCACCGGTTCTGGGAGCTGGCGATCGCGCCGCACTGGCAGCGGATGCGGCTCGTCCTGGAAGCCGACATGACCTACCGCGCGCGCCGCCTCGCCCTGGGCGGCGCGCGCCTGCTGTTCGCCGACATGCACCCGAACCTGCGCTGGCAGGACGGCGTGCTGCACATCAGCAAGATGATCAGCCACCACCACGTCGCGGCGCGGGGGCGCGGGCTGCTGCTCATGCCGTCGGTCTTCGTCCACAAGCCCGCCCCGCCGCTGAGCCCGGACGAGCCGCCGGTGCTCGCCTACCCCTGCCGGGGCGTCGGCACGCTCTGGGAGGCGCCGCCCCCGCCCGACCTCCCGGCGCTGGACGCCCTGCTCGGCGCGCCCAAGGTCCGGCTGCTCGCGCTGCTCGCCGAGCCCCTGCCGACGATCGAGATCGCCCGCCGCCTCCGGGTCACGCCGAGCGCGATCTCCCAGCACCTCCAGGTGCTGCACGCGACCGGCCTGGTGAGCCGGGCGCGCGACGGCCGCCAGGTCCTCTACCGCCGGACGGCCGTCGGCGACGCCCTGCTCAACCCGTGACCTCCGTTGGCGGCGGCTCAACCCAGATTTCGGCCAGCCTCCTGATGGTGACGGGTTCGGCGAGGATCGACGCCAGCACCTGCTCGACGTGCCGGAAGTGCGGTGTCGTGAAGTGCTCGTCCAGGGCGTCCTGGCCGGTCCACTCCTCGACGACGAGCATGCGGGACGGGTCGTTCGGGTCGGTGTAGGGCTGGTAGGCGAGGCATCCGGGCTCGTCCAGGGACGGCTCGATCATCGCCTCCAGCGCGGTGCGCAGCCGGTCCTCCTGCCCCGGCACGGCCCGGAGCTCCGCCACCACGACCAGCGCCGTGCCCCCGGGGGTCACGGGCGGGCCGGGCCGGTGCCGGCGCCGGACGCGGTGATCGCGGCGGAGACGGCGTCCAGGTCGTCCTGGGTGAGCGTCACCTCGGCGGCGCCGATCCAGCCGTCCACCTGCGCGGACGTCCGAGCGCCGACGATCGCGCCGGTGATGCCGGGCCAGGCCAGCGCCCACGCGATCGCGGCCTCGGGGACGGTCACGCCGTGCCGGGCGGCGATCGGCCGCAGCGCCTCGGCGACCTGGAGGTTGGCGGCCAGGCCCGTGGTGAAGTCGGCGTGCCCGAGCCGCCAGTCGTCGGCGGGCAGGTTCGCGACCCGCTCGGCGGAGAACGCGCCGGTGAGCAGGCCGGACTGGAGCGGCGAGTAGCCGATCACGGCGGTGTCGTTGCCGCGCGCCCAGGCGATCTCGGCGGCGGCCGACCGGTTGATGGCCGAGAACGGCGGCTGGATCGCGTCCACGTGGGCGATCTTCTCGGCCGCCTCCAGCTCCTCGACGGAGTGGTTCGACAGGCCGATCGCGCGGACCTTGCCCTCGGCCTTCAGGTCGGCCATGACCTGCCAGTACTCCTCCAGCGGCGTCGCGTTCGGCGACACCGCGCCGAACCCGCCGCCCGCGTACTCCAGCGACTCGCCGGTGTCCGGGTAGTGCACCTGGTAGAGGTCGATGCGCTCGACGCCGAGGCGGCGCAGCGAGTCCTCCAGCTCGCGCCGGACGCTCGCCGGCTTCATGATCCGGCGCGGCGCGGCCTGCGGGTCGGCGGGGTCCCAGACCAGGCCGGCCTTGGTGAACACGTACGGGCGCTCGGACTCGGGCAGCCCCGCGACCGCCTTCCCGACCAGCTCCTCGGAGTGCCCGAGGCCGTACACGGCGGCGGTGTCGATCCAGTTGACCCCGGACCGGACCGCGTGCCGGACGGCCTCGATCGACTCGGCGTCGTCGGTCGCGCCCCAGCCGAACTTCCAGCCGGGCCCCGCGACCGCCCACGACCCGAAGCCGAGGCGGGTGATCTCCATGTCGGTGCGGCCGAAGCGAACAGTGTCGGTCATCTTCGTGGTGCTTCCTTGCTCGATGCGGATCGGATGACCATCACTGTCGTCCGGCGCAAGCGCGCTACCCAGTGCCAGCGCGTGCCTGGGCGCGACGTGACCAGGCTGCTCTGCGTGACTGGGCGCGGCATGCCGGTTGCCTGGGCGCGACGTGACCAGGAACCACTTGGCCCGGAGCGCGATACTGGAGCCATGGTCTTGGACAGGCGCGCCGAACTGGGCGAGTTCCTCCGGTCACGCCGGGCCCGGCTGCGGCCCGAAGAGCTCGGGCTGCCCGACTACGGCGGACGCCGGCGGGTCCCCGGGCTGCGCCGCGAGGAGCTGGCCCTGCTGGCCGGGGTCAGCGTGGACCACTACGTCCGGCTCGAACAGGGCCGCACGCTGCACTTCTCCGAGGAGGTCCTGGACGCCGTCGCCCGCGCGCTGCGGCTGAACCCGGCCGAGCGCGAGCACCTGTTCCGGCTGGCCCGGCCCTGGTCGGGGACGGACGCCCCGTCCCCGCCGCAGACCGTCCGGCCGGGCCTGCGGCGGCTCCTGGACGCGGCGCCCGACGTGCCCGCCTACGTCGTCGGCCGCGACACCGACGTGCTCGCCTGGAACCGGCTCGCCGCGGCGCTGATCACCGACTTCGGCGCGCTGCCGCCGGAGGAGCGCAACCTCGCCCGGCTCGTCTGCCTGGACGAGGGTGTCCGCGCGCTCTACGAGGACTGGCCGGGCAAGGTCGCCGACGTCGCCGCGTTCCTGCGGCTCGACTCGTCCCGGCATCCCGACGACCCGCGCACCGCCGCGCTGATCGAGGAGCTGTCGGCCGAGAGCGCCCAGTTCCGCACCGCGTGGGCGGAGCACCAGGTCAAGGACAAGACGCACGGCCGGTACATCTACCTGCACCCGGTCGTCGGACGCCTGGACCTCGCGTACGAGACGCTGCGGCTGCCCGACGACCCCGACCAGGCGCTCATCGCACACACGGTCGAGGAGGGCTCGCCGTCGGAGGCGGCGCTGCGGCTGCTGGCGACGCTGTCCCAGCAGGAGCTTCAGGACGTCCGGGGCGCCACCAGGCCGGACTCGTAGGCCAGCACGACCAGCTGCGCGCGGTCCCGCGCGTGCAGCTTGATCATCGCCCGGTTGACGTGCGTCTTCGCGGTCACCGGGCTGATCGCCATGCGGACCGCGATCTCGTCGTTCGACAGCCCCTGCGCGACCAGCGCGACCGCCTCGCGCTCGCGGTTGGTCAGCTCGTCCAGGCCCGTCCCGGCGCCCGTCCGGGGCGGCCGCGCGACGTACTGGCCGATCAGCCGCCGGGTGATGGACGGCGCGAGCAGCGCGTCCCCGCGCGCCGCGACCCGCACCGAGTGCAGGAGGTCCTCCGGCTCGATGTCCTTGACCAGGAAGCCCGCGGCCCCGGCGCGCAGCGCGTTGAAGACGTACTCGTCGAAGCCGTAGTTGGTCAGGATGACCACGTGCACCCCGGCCAGCGCCGGATCCGCCGCGATCCGCCGGGTCGTCTCGATGCCGTCCAGGACGGGCATCTGGATGTCCACGAGCGCGACGTCGGGCAGCGTCTCGCGGGCGAGCGCGTGCCCCTCCGCGCCGTCCGCCGCCTCGGCCACCACCTCGATGTCGTCCTCGGCATCGAGCAGCGCCCGGAACCCGCCGCGCAGCAATGGCTGATCGTCCACCAGAAGCACCCGGATCACGAGCACGCCACCAACCGCTCGTCCTGCACACGGATCACGAAGACCTCACCGGCCGCTCGTCCTGCTCGCGGGTCATGCGGGGCCTACGGGGAGTTCGGCCTGGACGGTGAAGCCACCTTCGCCTCGGGGTTCGGCGCGCAGGCGGCCGCCGAGGGCGGTCACGCGCTCGCGCATGCCGAGCAGTCCGACACCCGGGACGGGCGCGTGGCCCGGCGTCGCCCTGCCGTCGTCGTCCACCCTGATCGCGAGCATCCCCGGACGGTAGTCGATCACGATGGACGCGGTCGTCGCGGCGGCGTGCCGGGCGGTGTTCGTCAGGGACTCCTGGACGATCCGGTAGGCCGTCCGGTCCACCTCGGTCGGGACGTCGTGCCGCTGGCCCTCGATCGTCAGGGTCGTCGCCAGGCCCGTCCCGCGGGCGCGTTCGACCAGGTCGGAGACGTGGTCGAGACCGTGCGGCGGGGTGGCCGCGTCGTCCCGCAGCGTCTCCAGGGTCGCGCGCAGCTCGCGGGTCGCCTCCCGTCCGGCCTCCTGGATCGCGAGCAGCGCCGCGGGCACCTCCTCGCCGCGCTTGCGGGCCAGGTGCACCGCCACCCCGGCCTGCACCTTGATGATCGAGATCTGGTGGGTGAGCGAGTCGTGCAGCTCGCGCGCGATGTGCAGGCGCTCCTCGCTCGCGCGCAGCCGGGCGGTCTCCTCGCGGGTGCGCTCCGCCTCGTCCGCGCGCCGCTCGGCCTGCCGCAGCGCCACCCCGGCGGCCCCGGCGGCGATCAGCCACGCGATCTCCAGGACGCCGCGGGCCTGCGCGACCGCCTCGGCCAGCGACCAGCCGCGCGGGGCGAGCAGGGCCGCGAGCGGCAGCGTGAGCAGCAGCGTCACGCTCGCCGCGACCGAGACCGCGTGATGCCCCGCCCGGACGGCCGCGTACACCGCGAACAGGAACGCCACCGCGGGCACCTCGCACCCGAGCGCCTGGTAGCCCGCCACGCACACCCACGTCACGCCGAGGACGACCACCGGGGCCTTGCGGACGAACGCCAGCGCGAGGCCGCTGCCGCCGATCAGCGCGTAGCCGAGGATCTCCAGGGCGGTCGCGGGACGTCCCTGGGCGAACGCGGTGGTCAGGAGGGCCCCCGCCAGGCAGACCGCGATGATCCAGTCCCTGCCCCGGGCCCAGACGGCGGACGTTCCAGTGCTCAAAGCCGCCAGTCCGGTACGCATAGCCGCAACCTAGCCGCATCCCGGCGCGGCCACCTCCTGCGCGCGGACGAGCGGTCCGCTACTGCGCCCGCAGTAGATCCACATCGTCCGCAGCAGAAAGGCGCGTGAATTGCGCCGCCGGACGTAGCGCACATTGCCTTCGCCGGGCGGACGCGCCGCGCGGATCCGGCCGGAATCATCAATTCCGTCCAGCCGTGACGAACGACTGCTCAGGAGTTGACGATGACGACCGAGAAGGCCCGCGAGGACGGTTTCCTCGCCGGGCTCGCCCGCTTCTGCCACCGGCGCAGACGCCTGGTCCTGCTGCTCTGGGTCGCCGGGGTGATCGCGGTGGCGTTCGCCGGTTTCGGCTTCGGCGCCGCGTCCGACAACGATTTCTCCGGCAACGCGTCCGAATCCGCACGGGCGCAGAAACTCATCGAAAAGCATTTCCCCGAGCAGCAGGGCGACACGCTCACCCTCGCCATCAAGGCGGACCGGGGCATCGACGACCCGGCCGCCAAGCAGAAGATCGACAAGCTCGTCGCCGAGCTGGACGCCTCGCCCGCCACCGGCCCGATCGTCTCGCCCTACCGGGACCCGGCACTGGTCACCAAGGACCGCCGAATCGCGCGCACGACCATCCCGCTGACCAGCCAGAACGTCAAGATCGGCGACGTGCGGTCGCTGGTGACGGCGGTCAAGGACGCGTCCGGCGGCGGCGTGACGCTCGGCCTCGGCGGCGACAACGCCGAGAAGGCCGAGACGCCCGGGCAGGGCGCCGGCGAGAGCGTCGGCGTGCTCGCCGCGGCGGTGATCCTGTTCATCGCGTTCGGCTCGCTGGTCGCGATGGGCCTGCCGATCGTGACCGCGCTGATGGCGATCGTCGGCGGCATCGCGCTGATGAAGCTGGTCGGGTACATCTTCCCCGCGCCGGACTTCACCGTGGTCGTGTCCGCGCTGATCGGCCTCGGCGTCGGCATCGACTACGCGCTGTTCATCGTGACCCGCTTCAAGGAGGCGCTGAAGGACGGCGACCTGCCCGAGGCCGCCACGGTCAGGGCCATCACGACCGCCGGGCACGCGGTGCTGTTCGCCGGGACGACCGTCGTGATCGCGCTCCTCGGCCTGGTCGCGATGGGGCAGCGGCTGATGACCGGCGTCGCGATCGCCGCGTCGGTGACCGTCCTGGTCACGATGGTCGCGGCCGTGACGCTGCTGCCCGCCTTCCTGGGCTTCGCCGGCTACAAGATCAACTCCCTGCGCCTGCCCCGCCGGACCACCCGCGCCGAGCGCGCCCGGAACGCCCAGGCCGCGGCGAACGTCCCGGCCTCCGAGGCCGTGCAGGGCGTCGTGGACGGGCAGGGGCGGGGGCACGCCCGACGGACGGCGGCGGAGCGGTGGGCGGCGCTGGTGCAGCGGCGGCCGTGGGTCGCGGCCGCGCTGGCCACGGCGGGGCTGCTCGTCCTCGCGGCGCCCGCGCTGTCGATGCGGCTGAGCCTGCCGGACGCCAGCGTCCAGCCGCACGACCGCAGCAGCTACGTCTCGTACCGCATCCTGTCCGAAGGCTTCGGGCCCGGTTACGGCGCGCCGTTCGTCTTCGCCACGCCGATCGCGTCCCGCGACGCCGACCTGCGCCCGATCGTCCAGGCGGTCTCGAAGACCGAGGGCGTCGCCTACGTCACGCCGCCGCGGGTCAGCAAGGACGGGCAGGCCGCCGTCTTCATGGCCTTCCCGACGACCGGCTACCAGGACAAGGCGACGCCGCGCCTGGTGCACCACCTCCGGGACGACGTGCTGCCGGGCGTGCCGGGCGGCAAGGCCGTCCACCTCGGCGGGCCGAACCCGGTGACGGTCGACTTCTCCGACATGATCGGCGCGCGGCTGCCGCTGATGATCGCGGTCGTGCTGGCGCTGTCGCTGGTCCTGCTGCTCGCGCTGGTCCGGTCGGTGACGATCGCGGTCCAGGCGGCCGTGATGAACCTGCTGTCGATCGGCGCCGCCTACGGGGTGCTCGTCGCGGTCGTCCAGTGGGGGTGGCTCGGCAAGGCGCTCGGGTTCCCGACCGCGATGCCGGTCACGAGCTGGGTGCCGATGATGATGTTCCCGATCCTGTTCGGGCTGTCCATGGACTACGAGGTCTTCCTGATCTCGCGGGTCCGCGAGGAGTACGTCCGGACCGGCGACACGAGGACGGCCGTCTCGCACGGCCTGGCCCGCACCGCCAAGGTCATCACCGCCGCCGCGGCGATCATGGTCGCCGTCTTCACGACGTCCCTGCTCGGGCCGGACGTCGGGGTGAAGCAGATCGGCCTCGGCATGTCGGTCGCGGTCCTGGTGGACGCGACGATCGTCCGGCTCGTCCTGGTTCCGGCGGTGATGGAGCTGTTCGGCAAGGCCAACTGGTGGATGCCGTTCCGCCGCCGCGCCTCGGCTCCGGTTCCCACTGCGGTCGAGGAGCCCGCCGGGGTCTGATCGTCCTGTCCGGTTCGCGAGCGCGGGAGGCCCGGCCTCCCGCGCTCTTCGCGTACGGCGTCACCCCTCGCGGCGCGCTCCGCCTCCGGGACCGTGTCGGTACGTTCCGGCTCCGGACTCGTTCCGGTGCGTTCCGGCTCCGGACTCGTTCCGGTGGGCGTTCGCCTCGCGGTTGACCTCCCAGGCGTCGGCCACCGGTCCGAGATGGGCGAGCTTGTCGGGGTTGATGACCGTCCGGATCGCCTGGATCCGGCCGTCGAGGACGTCGAGCGTCCAGGTGTTGAGGACGCGGCCGGTGCGGTCCCGGAAGATCGCGCCGGGCTGGCCGTTCACCGCGTGCGGCTCCACCGCGACGCCGATCCCGGCGAGCGGCCCGGACATCGCGGCGAGCAGCCGCAGCACGTTCGCCGAGCCGAAGACCCCCTTGCCCCACTGCGGCGCCTTGCCGCCGCTGTCGGCGACCATGTGGACGTCGGCGGCGAGCATCCCGGCCAGCGCGTCCACGTCGCCCTGGCGGAAGGCGTCGAGGAAGCGTTCGGCCAGCTCCCGCCGCTCCCGCCGGTCCGCCTCGAAGCGCGGACGGCCCTCGTCCATGTGCCGCCGCGCCCGGACGGCCAGCTGGCGGCACGCCGCCTCGGACCGCCCGACCGCCTGCGCGACCTCGGGAAAGCCGAATCCGAACACCTCGCGCAGCACGAACACGGCGCGTTCGAGCGGGCTGAGCCGTTCGAGGAGCAGCAGCGCCGCCATCGACACCGAGTCGGCCAGCTCCGCCGACCGCTGCGGGTCGTCGTAGGGGTCGGCGAGCAGCGGCTCGGGCAGCCACGGCCCGACGTACTCCTCGCGCCGGACGCGCGCCGACCGCAGCACGTTGATCGAGATGTGCGTGACCACGGCCGACAGGTACGCCTTCGGCGACTCGGGCGCCGTGCCGGCCGCCTCGTACCGCAGCCATGCCTCCTGAACGGCGTCCTCGGCCTCGGTCACGCTGCTCAGGATCCGGTACGCGATCGAGAACAGCAGCGGGCGGAGCTCCTCGAACTCCTCCGTCCGGCTCGTCCCCGGGGCGGCTCCGGAACTCGCATCGGGGTTCGCGTCGTCTCCTCCGTGGACGCTCACGCGAGGACGTCCTTGAAGCCCTGGCGCCAGGACGGGTGAGCCGGTTCCCAGCCGAGCTCGGCCTTGGCCTTGGCGTTGGACGAGCCCTTCGCCTTGGTCATCATCGTCACCGCCACCTCTCCGGCGAGCAGCCCGCCCAGCCACGCCGGAATCCGCATCGGCTTCTTCGCGCCCGCGCACGAGGCCAGGTAGGGCAGCCACTCCCGGACCTCCGCCGGGTCGTCGTCCACGATGTTGTAGATGCCATGCGCCTTCTGCTCGATGGCCTTGAGGGTCGCGTCCGCCGCGTCGTCCAGGTGGATCCACGACCAGACCCCGGCGCCGTTGCCGATCTGCGGGAACTTACGCTTGCGCAGCATCTCGACCTGGTCGTCCGTCGCGCCCGGACCGTAGAACCAGCCGTAGCGCAGCGCCGCGCCGCCCGCCTTGAGCACCGCCTCCTCCAGGTACCGGACGGGTTCCATCGCGACCAGCGGGCCGAAGCCGGACGACAGGTCCAGCGGGTCGCGCTCCGGGCCGTCCCATCCGCCGTCGCGCGGGCCGTTCGCGGCGGCGTTGCTCTGCGCCACGATGTGGGACACGCCTGCGGCCTCGGCAGCGGCCAGCAGGTTGTCGGTGCCTTGCGTGCGCAACTTGACCGTCCCGGCGAAGTACCGCTCGGACTTCATGTTCGTCCCCGCGTGGACGACGCCGAGCGCGGTCATCTGGTGGACGAGGACGTCCGGCTCGGCGCCGGTGACCGCCTCGCGGACGGACGCGGCGTCCTGACCGTCCATCACGACCGGCTTGGCGCCCAGCTTCCGCAGCAGCTCCAGCTTCGCCTTGCTCGTCGTCGTCGCGGTCACCTCGTGCCCGCGCGCGATCAGGAGCGGCACGAGCCGCTGTCCCAGAACCCCGCTTCCACCTGCAATGAACACCTTCATGACTGCACCAATCCGACTAGCCGTCTTGTCTCGACATACCTGAGACAAGACAGCCCCGCCGCCTGTGACATCTCAGCCGGGCCTATGCGCCTCGTGATGTGTCAGCGTTTCAGCCGGGCCTGTGGTGTGTCAGCGTTTCAAGCGTGCGGCCCTGGACTCCAGGTAGCGCTGTTCGGCGAGGCTGGCGGTGGCCTTCGCGGCGGCGCGGTAGTGCTCGTACGCCGCGTCCGTCTCGCCGGTCTTCTCCAGCAGGTGCGCCCGGACGGACAGCAGCCGGTGGTGGCCGGACATCCGCTCGTCCCCGTCCAGGTCCGCGAGGACGGCGAGCCCGGCGGCCGGGCCGTCGATCTCGGCCAGGGCGATCGCGCGGTTCAGGGTGACCATCGGGTTCGGCGCGATCCGTTCGAGGATCAGGTACAGCGCGTGCACCTGCCGCCAGTTGGTCTCGTCGGCCTTCGCGGCGTCGGCGTGCGTGGCGGCGATCGCGGCCTGGAGCTGGTACGGGCCGAGCGTGGTGTCCGCCAGAGCGCCCTTGACCAGCGCCGTTCCCTCGTCGATCAGCGCGCGGTCCCACTTGCCGCGGTCCTGCTCGTCCAGCGGGACGAGGTCGCCGCCGGCGGTCGTGCGGGCGTCGCGCCGGGCGTGGGTGAGCAGCATCAGCGCGAGCAGGCCGGCCACCTCGCCGTCCTCGGGCAGCTGCGCGTGCACCATCCGGACGAGCCTGATCGCCTCGCGCGCGAGGTCGGCGCGGTCCAGCTCGTCCCCGGAGGACGCCGTGTACCCCTCGTTGAAGATCAGGTACAGCACGTGCAGGACGACCCGCAGCCGCTCCTCGCGCTCGGCGCCCTCCGGCAGCTCGAACCGGCTGCCCGCCGCCCTGATCCGCTGCTTGGCGCGGCTGATCCGGGCCGCCATCGTGGCCTCCGGCACCAGGAACGCGCGCGCGATCTCGGCCGTGGTCAGCCCGCCCACCGCGCGCAGCGTCAACGCCGTCTGCGACGCGGCGGTCAGCGTCGGATGGCAGCACAGGAACAGCAGGACGAGCGTGTCGTCGGTGTCCGGAACGTCCTCGGGGACGATCTCGGTGGCGTGCGCCGTCTCGCGCTCGCGGCGGGCGTGCTCGCTGCGCATCTGGTCGATGAGCCTGCGCTGCGCCACCGCGACCAGCCAGCCGCGCGGGCTGTCCGGCACGCCCTCGGCGGGCCACTGCACCGAGGCCGCGAGGACGGCCTCCTGCACCGCGTCCTCGCAGCCCTCGAACTGCCCGTGCCTGCGCACGAGCGCGCCGAGGACCTGCGGCGCCAGCTCGCGCAGCAGGCCCTCGACCTCGTGCGGGGTTCGGTCCGGTTCGGTCATGCCTCCAATTGTCCGTCGTAGAACATGACCTGTCGGACCTCGACCCCCAGGCCCTCGATCGCGGCGTCCGGGATCTGCGCGGCCAGCTCCAGCGCGCGGTCCCGGTCCTCGACGTCGACCAGGTAGAAGCCGCCGAGGAACTCCTTGGCCTCCAGGAACGGGCCGTCCGTCACCACGGTCTGCCCGCCGCGCACCTTCACCACGGCCGCCTGGGACGGGTCGACCAGCGCCTGCGTGTTGATCATCTCGCCGGACGCGCGGAGGTCCTCGATGAACCGGCCGTGGCCGCTGCCGATCGCCTCCTTCTCCTCGTCGGTCAGCGCGTCCAGGACGGCCGGGTTGATGTGCATGCTGATCAGGAACTTCATCGTGCTCTCCTCACGTCGCGTCCCCGCGAACGGGGCTCCAGTCTCCGCCCCACCAGCGGGGCTTCCATCTCCGGCCCTCGGGGCCCTTGCAGTCGGCCCTCGATGTGCCCTTGCATCAGGCCCTCGGCGGGCCTTGGCGTCAGACCCCGGCTGGGACCTCGGCGTCAGACCCCGGGCTGGGGCCCTGGCGTCCGGCCCCGGGTGGGGCCTTGGCGTCCGGCCCCGGGTGGGGCCTTGTGTCGGGTCGCCGAGGGCGTCGTGGCCGGGCCTTCGGGGCCCTCGTGTCCGGCCCTCGGCGGGCCCTTCGCCGGTTGGTCGGAGCCGCCGCCGTCGTCTTGACATCCCGCCGCGAAAATCTCGCACGAATTTTTTCCGGCGGTCTCGCCTCCACCATGTCAAGAAGCGTCCGGCCGCTCCGACCACCCCGCGTACCTGCCTTGAGAGAAGGGGTGATGGAGATGCGAACGAACCGCGCGTGGCTGGGGCTGATCGTCCTCGTGCTGCCGACGCTGATCGTCGCGATGGACATGACGGCGCTGCTTCTGGCGCTGCCGAAGCTGAGCGCCGACCTCGGCGCGAGCAGCGTCGAGCAGCTGTGGATCAGCGACGGCTACGGGCTGGTCGTGGCCGGACTGGTGATCACGGCCGGCACGCTCGGCGACCGGATCGGCCGCCGCCGGGTGCTGCTGGCCGGGGGAGCCGCGTTCGCCGTGCTGTCGGTCGTGGCGGCCTTCGCCGTGGACCCGCTGATGCTGATCATCGTGCGGGCGCTGCTCGGCGTGGCGGGCGCGACGCTGACACCGTCCACGCTGGCGCTGATCACCAACATGTTCCGGGACGAGCGGGAGCGCGGGAAGGCCATCTCGATCTGGGCGACCTGCCAGTTCACCGGCGGCGCGCTCGGCCCGGTGCTGGCCGGGCTCCTGCTCCAGCACTTCTGGTGGGGCTCGGTGTTCCTGATCGCGGTGCCGCCGATGGTGATCCTGCTGGCCGCCGGGCCGTTCCTGCTGCCGGAGTTCCGCAGCGACCGGGCCGGACGGCTCGACCCCGCAAGCGTCGCGCTGTCGATGGCGGCCGTCCTGCTGATGGTCTACGGGTTCAAGCAGCTCGCGATCGAGGGCCGTCCGGTCGTCCCGTCGGTGGCGCTGGTGGTCGGCGCGCTGCTCGGGGCCGTGTTCGTGCGCCGGCAGCTGCGGATGGAGACGCCGCTCCTGGACCTGCGCCTGTTCCGCAGCCGCCCGTTCACCGCCGTGATCGTCGGGCTGATCTTCGCCGGGATGGCCATGGCGGGGACGGGCCTGCTCGTCACCCAGTACCTCCAGAACGTCCTGGGCCACTCGCCCGCCGCCGCCGCGATGCTGTTCGCGCCGATGGGGCTCGGCGTGGCGGCCGGGACCATGACCGCGCCGGCGCTGGCGCGGCGGATGAAGCCCGCAACCGCCATTTCGGGCGGGCTGGCCGTGTCCGCTTTGGGCAGCCTGCTGCTGGCCGCCGTGCACGGCCAGGGCGCGCTGCCGCTGATCATGGTCGGGATCACCGTCCTGGCGCTGGGCACCGGGCCGCTGTTCGCGCTGGGCACGGGCCTGGTCGTCGGGTCCGTCCCGCCGGAGCGGGCCGGATCGGCCGCGTCGATGTCGGAGACGGGCAACTACCTGGGCGGCTCGCTCGGCTTCGCGGTGCTCGGCGTCCTCGCCGCGGTCGTCTACCGGGACGGGACGGACGGCACGTCCGACTCCCTCGCCGGAGCGGTCGCCGCCGCCCACCACCTGCCCGCCTCCCAGGCCGCGCCGCTCCTGCACACCGCCCGCGCGGCCTTCACGACGAGCCTGCACGTCACGGGCTTCGTCGCCGCGGCGCTCTTCGCAGGACTGGCGGCGCTGACTCTGATCATGCGTCCGGCGTCGTCCCAATCGGCTACCGAACCCGCCCCGGCGCCCGAGCCGGAAACCGTCTGACCCGTTTGGGATATGTGGCTCACGTCACACTTATCACCCTGTCACATCATCGAAGTCGGCGGCGTCTTGTGTTCGAACATCGGGCACCACGGGAGAACGGACAAGACGCTCATGACTTCGGCAACGGAAAACCTTCGGCGTGACTTCGGCGGCGACATCATCGAGCCGGGCTCCGCGGACTACGAATCGGCGAGCGGAGCGATGCTCGTTCCGGGATCCCCGGCTTATGTCCTGCGTCCCGGGAATGTGAAGGACGTTCGTGCGGCGATAGCCTTCGCCGCCGAATCGTCCCTTCCCCTCTCGGTGCGCGGCGGTGGCCACTCGTTCGCCGGATTCGGTACGAATAACAGCGGAGTGGTCATCGACCTCGGCCGCCTTTCCGGCGTGGACATCATCGACGCGGACCGGCACATCGTCCGGATCGGCGGCGGCGCCACCTGGGGAGCGGTCGCGGACGCGCTGCAGCCGCACGGCCTGGCGATCTCCTCGGGCGACACGCGCAGCGTCGGCGTCGGCGGCCTCACGCTGAGCGGCGGCATCGGCTGGAAGGCCCGCGAACACGGCCTCGCCCTGGACGCCCTGGTCGCCGCCGAGGTCGTCACCGCCGCCGGCCACGTCCTGCGCGCGAGCACCGACGAGAACCCGGACCTCTTCTGGGCGCTCCGCGGCGGCGGCGGCAACTTCGGCATCGTCACCGCCTTCGAATTCGCCGCGCACCCTTCCACCGACGTCCACTTCGGCAGGATCACCTTCCCAGCCGCGGAGCTTTCCACCGTCCTCCGGGGATGGGCGGACTACTTGCGCACGGCGCCCGAGGAACTCACGTCCATCATCAATTTCGCGAACCCCTTCTTCGGCGGTCCGGACGCGCCGGTCGAAGTCCTCGTCACCTACGACGGCGACGACCCGGAAAGCGCCGCCGCGGCCCTCGACCCGATCCGGAAACTGGGCACGGTAACGTCCGACGACGTCACCCTGAAGCCCTATGCGGAAATCCTCGTGGAGGGCATCGCCCCGCCGCCCGGAATCCGCTTCGCCTCCCGAGCCGCATTCGTCGGAACCGAATCGGTCGGCGACGTCCTGGACATCCTTACCGAGGTCGGCTCCGCCGCAGGATCACCGTCCATCTCCGTCCGCACGGTCGGCGCGGCCGTATCCCGGGTTCCGGACGACGCGACCGCCTACGCACACCGACAGGCGGAACTGATGTTCGTCACCGCCACCGCCGGTCCGGCCCCCGCCCTAGAGGCGTCCCGCCCCGCCCAGGACACGATCTGGGAACGCCTCACCCCGCACACCACCGGCGCTTATGCGAACTTCCTGGCCACCGCCACCGACCTGGACGTGGCCGCCGTCTACCCGCCCGAAACCCGCAAGCGCCTGGCGTCCATCAAGCACCAGTTCGACCCCACCAACCTCTTCACCCAAAACCACAACATCACCCCCGAATAACCCCTGGGGCCGCCCGAACCCCCTCGGGCGGCCTCGAACGGCCCCAATCAGGCACAACCCGGCGTCCATGCCACACAACCGCGCACGCCGCGCGCCGGGCTCGGCACGCTCACACTGCACATTTCCGCTGCTCAGACCATGAACTGGTCGTGGCGGAGGTAGATCTCAGCCCACTCCTCCTCGCTGAGTTCCCGCCCGCTCTCCACGATCTCGGCCAGCTCCTCGAAGTAGGCCTCGCGGGGAGCGCCGGGCGCGAACAGCACGAGCATCGTGGCCGGCCCGTCCTCGTTCCGGAACGCATGGACACCACCAGGCGGCGCATACAGGAAGTCACCGGGCGAGGC
This sequence comes from Actinomadura rupiterrae, assembly GCF_024172125.1. Taxonomy (GTDB): domain Bacteria; phylum Actinomycetota; class Actinomycetes; order Streptosporangiales; family Streptosporangiaceae; genus Spirillospora; species Spirillospora rupiterrae. Next base: position 530,673 of record NZ_JAMZEA010000008.1, on the reverse strand, counting down.
CGTCGTCCAGGCATCCCCATTGAAGAGGTTGACCCTGCCGTCCAGGATGAAGAACGACTCCGAGAACGTCCTGTGGAAGTGCGCCCCAGACCCGGACGGCTGCTGCCCCATCTCCCACCGATAGAGCCCGAAGTGCCCATCGGTGGTCGCTCCCGTAGCGAGGTAGTGCACGTTCGTCCGCCCGCCAATGGCCAGCTCCGGCACAGCGTCCGCCCCCCGGAACACCGCACTGACCTCGCCCTTCTCCGCCAAGTACCGAGCATCCGGATACGACATCCCCAACCTCCAACTCCCGCGCCCCAACAAGAGCGCATCCCAAACCTCAGCCAGCCACCCCACAAACCAGCGCCCAGCACAATCCCACACCCCACCAGCCCCAACACACCCCCACACCTCATCCCGCCCCGCGCACACGACCAGTCCCGCACCCATCAACGCACCGGCCGCCCACAACTCACCCCGCCGAACGTCAGCGGCCAGCCCTTCAACGCGGGTCGCGTCGCGGGGTTCGTCCTGAACAAACCGCGGTGCAGCGCGAACGCGTCCGGCACGCCGCACAAGCCCGGGACAACCACGACACGCCTTCGCCCAAACACGGCACGCCTCCGCACGACACGGCGCACGCCCAATGGACCACGGCGCGGCCCCGTCCGGAGACGCCGCCCAAGCCCGAGACGGCCTCCGCGCCGACACGGCACGCGCCCAACGGGTCAGGGTACGGGCCGTCAGAGGACGCCACCCGAAGCCGCACGTGGTCACGACAGGGGCCGCACGGACACAGTGCAGACCTCACGCAAGCTCAGCACACGCAAGAAGACACCACGCACGCCCGACGCGGCCGCCACAGTGCAGGCGCGCGACCGGGAAGGCAGAGCTATGCGGAGGCAGCTGTGCGAAGGCAGCTGTGACGGCGGCACCTGGGGCAGCGGCAACCTGTGCAGGCCCGCAAGGTCGGCGGCGGGGGGGCGCCGGAACAGCGGCGGGGGGCGTCGGAACAGCGGCGGGGGGCGTCGGAACAGCGGCGGGGGGCGTCGGAACAGCGGCGGGGGGCGTCGGAACAGCGGCAGAGGGTGGCCGGGTCAGCGGGTGGTCCTCGGGTTGGCGGCGGAGGGGGCCGGGTGGCCCTCGGGCTGGCGGCCAGGTCAGCGGAGGGTGGTCCTCGGGTCAGCGGAGGGTGGCTGGGGCGGCGCCGGGGTCCTCGGGTCAGCGGCGGAGGGGGCCCGGTCAGCGAGGGGGGTCGTCGGGTCGGCGGCGGAGGGGGCCGGGGCGGCGGCGCCGGTGGTCCTCGGGGTGGCGGCGGAGAGGGGTCGGCTTGCGGGGGTTGGGGGTTAGCGGCGGAGGGGGGTTTGGCGGGCGATGGCGGAGAGTTTTTCCGGGTTTCGGACGACGTAGAGGCCGCTGATGAGGCCGTCGTCGATGCGGACGGCGACGACGGTGTCGATCTCGCCGTCCCGGCGCAGGATCATCGCCGGGTGGCCGTTGACCTGCACGGGCTCCGCGGCGGTCAGGACGGGGACCTTGAGCAGGAGGCCCGCCACCAGCTCGGCGCCGACGAAGGGCTCCAGCGCGGCCTGGACGACGCCGCCGCCGTCGGTGAGCAGGACGACGTCCGGGGCGAGGATGTCCAGCAGGTTCTGCAGGTCGCCGGTCTCGACCGCGCGCTGGAAGGCGTCCACCGCGTCCTTGGTCTCGGCCGGTGACACCACCTCGCGGGGACGGCGCGCGGCGACGTGGGCCCGCGCGCGGTGCGCGATCTGCCGGACGGTCGCCGGGGTCTTCTCGACCGCCTCGGCGATCTCGTCGTAGCCGAGGTCGAACACCTCGCGCAGGACGAACACGGCGCGCTCGGTCGGGCCGAGGGTCTCCAGGACGAGCAGCATCGCCATCGAGACGCTGTCCGCGAGCTCGACGTCCTCGGCGACGTCGGGCGTGGTCAGCAGGGGTTCCGGCAGCCACGGGCCGACGTAGGACTCGCGTCGGCGGCCGAGCGTCCGCAGCCGGCTGAGCGCCTGCCGCGTCGTGACGCGGACGAGGTAGGCGCGGTGGTCGCGCACGTCCTCCAGGTCCACGCCGGTCCAGCGCAGCCAGGTCTCCTGCAGGACGTCCTCGGCGTCGGCGGCGGAGCCGAGCATCTCGTAGGCCACGGTGAAGAGCAGGTTCCTGTGCTCGACGAAAGACCTTGTCGCAGTATCTAGAGGGTCTTTCGTTTCCTTCGGCATCTCACTCATGCGTGGCCCCCTAACGTTCGTGCCAATGCCTGCCGCACAAACGACGCCGTAGCGATGGTTTTTGTGACAGTGGCGTGCGTCACAGGGCGGGACGCGGGGCCCGCCTGACCTCGCGGTCGACGGCGTGGGCGTCGGCCACCTCGCCGAGGTGCGCGAGCTTGTCGGGGTTGATGACGACACGGACGGCCCGGATCCGGCCGTCCAGAACGTCCAGGACGAGCGTGTGCAGCACCCGTCCGCCGCGGTCGCGGAAGATCGCGCCCGGCTGGCCGTTGATCTCGCGGGGCTCGCACGCCACGTCCGCGCGCGCCATCCGCGGGAAGGCGGACGCGAGCAGCCGCGCCACGCTCTCGGCGCCGACGAGCACCCGGGCCAGCTGCGGGGCCTTGCCGCCGCCGTCTCCGACCAGCGACGCCTCGTCCGCGAGCATGTTCCGGAGGCTCGACACGTCGCCTTCCCGGAGCGCGTCGAAGAACCGCGAGGCCAGTTCGTCGCGGGTTTTACGGTCGGCCTCGAAGCGCGGACGGCCCTCGTCCATATGCCGCCGCGCCCGGACGAGCAGCTGCCGGCACGCCGCCTCGGACCGTCCGACCGCGTCCGCGACCTCCCTGAAGCCGAAGTCGAAGACGTCACGCAGCACGAAAACGGCGCGTTCGAGCGGGCTGAGCCGTTCGAGGAGGAGCAGCGCGGCCACCGAGAGCGAGTCGGCCAGCTCCATGGAACGTTCCGGATCCTGGTAGGGATCGGTGAGCAGCGGTTCCGGCAGCCACGGCCCGACATACTCCTCGCGCCGGACGCGCGCCGACCGCAGCACATCGATCGAAATCCGCGTCACCGTGGCGGACAGGAACGCCTTGGGCGAATCGGGCGTCGTCGCGGACGCCTCGTAGCGCAGCCACGCCTCCTGGACGGCGTCCTCGGCCTCGGTCACGCTGCCCAGGATCCGGTAGGAGATCGAGAAGAGCAGCGGCCTGAGCTCCTGGAACTCCTCGATCCTCGCCACACCAACCCCCTTGTCCGACATTTCCCGCCCTACCGTGTCACAGGCGGCCGGGCCATCTCGTCTCAGGGGGCATGACGAACAACGAGCAGACCACAGTGCTGGTGACCGGCGCCAACAAGGGACTCGGCCTCGAAACGGCGCGCCGCCTCGGCGCCCTCGGCTGGACGGTCTTCCTCGGCTCCCGCGACGAGAGCCGGGGCCGCGCCGCCGCCGACACCCTCCTGTCCCAGGACATCAAGGTGACCATGATCCCACTGGACGTGACCTCGGACGCCTCGGTCGCGAACGCCGTCCGGCTCGTCCGGGAGCACACCGACCGCCTGGACGTCCTGGTCAACAACGCGGGCGCGTCCGGCCACGCCGTCCCGCCCGCCGAAGTGACGCCCGAGGAGCTCCACGGCGTCTACGACACCAACGTGTACGGGCCCGTCCGGGTAACGAACGCGTTCCTGCCGCTGCTGCGCGCCTCCGACAACCCGCGCGTCGTCATGGTCTCCAGCGCCGTCGGCTCCTTCGCCGCCATCACCGACCCCGACCAGCCGGCCGCGAAGTTGCACGAACTCGCCTACAGCTCGTCCAAGGCGGCCCTGAACATGATCACCGTCCGGTACGCCCACGCCCTGCCCGACATCAAGTTCAACGCCATCACGCCGGGCGAGGTCGCGAACCACACGTTCGCCGCCACCGACATGAACCACCACACCGGCCAGCTCACCGTCACCGAAGGCACTGACGCCATCGTCCGCCTGGCGACCCTCGCCCCGGACGGCCCGACCGCCACCTTCACCGACCGCCTAGGCCCCATCTCCTGGTAACCCCCCTCGCCCCGATCCCGAGCCGTCCTCTACATGTGGCCAATCGGGCCTCCCGCCGGGGGCGGTCAAGCCACAAGTCCCTGCTCGGCGGGCCCTGGCCAGTGGCCGGGGCCGGGGCCGGGGTTGGTCAGGCGGTGGCGCCCAGGAGCCGGACGAGACGGACAAGAGCGGCGCGCTGCCCGTCCGGATCATCGTTGAGTCCGGGCATCAGCATGGGCTGGAGCTGGGGCGTCGCGAACCACCACCCCGCCAGGGCGATGACGGCGTAGAGGAGATCCTCCGGCGGAACATCGGCGTTCAGGTGTCCTGCGGCCTGGGCCTTCGTCAACGTGGCGATCTTCTCGGCGTAGTGCGCGGCCCGGGCCTCCCGGGCCGCCGCCTCCCCGCCGCTGACGTGCAAGCCCTCCCAGTGCAGCAACCGGATGAAGTGCGGGTGCGCGCGGTGGTAGTCGAAGACCCGCGCAGCGTATTCACCCAGGTCGGAGGCGAGCCGGTCGTCCAGCGGCACGGCCTCTGCCAACCGCTCCAGCTCCCTGGTCAGCACCACGGCGAACATCTTCTGCTTGTTGCCGAAGTACGAGTAGATCCGCTCCTTGTTGACCCCGGCGCCGGCGGCGATCCGGTCCATCCGCGCGGCCTCGGGCCCATGGGTGGCGAACTCCTCGACCGCAGCTTCCAGGATGAGCCGCTTCGTCCTCTCGGTGTCCCATGCCATGCCCCGAGCATACGACATCTCCAACTCAAGAGTTGGACTTCTGGCCCCTCCCATGCCAAACTCCAACCACCGAGTTGGAAACACTCTCGCTACTTGGAGCCCTCGATGCCCATCACCATCAACACCCACCGCCCCACCCCACCCCGAACCAACGCCGCCGCAACCACGCAACCCCCGTCCACCACCGCAACTCCGAGCGCCCTGCCAGTACCAAGCAACAAGCCCCTCTCCGAACCAGAAGCGCCACGCGCACAACAGCCCGCCCTCCCATCAATCCACCTGCGAGCGCTGTTCACCTGGCTAGCCGTCTACTCGACCCTCATGGCGACCCAGCTCACCTTGGGCCCGGCCCTGCTCCCGCTGCCCCTCCCCATCCGGACGCTGCTGGTGACCGCCATCGTCGTCCCCACCGTCGTCTACGTCCTGCTCCCCGCAATCCTCCGAGCCCACGCCGCCCTAAGCCACCGCACCCCACCCACCCACTAACCCCCACACCCGCCATGCCCACCACCCCGAGCACACGCCTCCCCAAACCCCCACCGACTCCCACTCACCCAGCACCCCCGACTCCCGCGCCCCCAGCGCTCCGGTGCCTCTGAACCCGCTTACCGGCCCGCCTCCGCATACCGCCACCGGCGCACCCACCGCATCCGGCGACTCCATGTCCCGCGCAGCCGGTGAACCCGCGTTCTTGACTCATGCACACGCCTCGCGGATGCGGCCACGGGAGCGGGAGCGACGGCGGGAGCGGGAGCGGGGACGGGGGCGGCGCACCCGCACATCGGACGGCCCTGCACCACGCGCCTGAGTCCCTCACCCAGCGAACGAGACACCTCCGCTCCCCATGCAAGCCTGGCACCACCGGCGTCCGACGACTCCCACGTTCCACGCGTCCAGCGCCCGCCCGGACCCTCGCCCCTACGCATCCGGCAGCCCACGCCGTGACCCACTGCACCCGCGCCCCGCGCACCCAGCGCACCGCGGCCCCGGCGCCTCTGGACGTCGCGTCCCGCCACCGCCCCCGCTCACCAGACGCCCCCGCACGCCCGACGACGCCCGCCTTCCACGCGTCCGGCGATAGGGCCTCGGCTCGTATCCGTCCCGCGCCCCACGCCCAGGGCGCCCCCGCCACACCCGCGCCCCCGCCCCACGCCCACGCCGACGGGCGCGGGGCGGGGGGCGCGGGGCGGGGGGCGCGTCCGCGCATCGGACGGCCCTGCACCACGCGCGCCTGAGCCCCGCACCCAGCGAACGAGGCACCTCCGCACTCCACGCACTGGCACACCCCGCGCCCGACGACACCCGCGTTCCACGCGTCCAGCGTCCGCCGGGCCCTCGCCCCCGACGCATCCGGCACCCCACGCCCGTGGCGGACCCGATGACCCGCCCCCGCGCACCAGCGCACCCGCCGACTCCGCGCCCAGCCCCGGCGCGTCTGGACCCCGCGTCCCGCCACCACACCCGCTCGCCAAACGCCCTCGCGCGTCCGCAGCCTCCCGCCCGAAGGACGCGCCGCGCTCGTCGGCCCTGCGCCCCTGGCGCTGCCTTAGCCCGCCCGCATCCCCCCGCCACCACATCCCGCGTGGCTGGCGCGCCGCGCGTCCCATGACTCCGCGTACCCAAGCGTCCGGTGACCTCGCGTCCCACGCGCCCGGCGGCACCATGTCCCACGCGCCCGGCGGCACCATGTCCCGCGCGTCCAGTGACTCCGTCTCCCGTGGGTCCGGGGGCCGTCGCGTCCTTACTCCTTGTACTTGGCAGCAGGCGTGAGGCGTCGTCGGGCTGGTGGTGCGGGCTGGTCGGCGAACCCTGGCGGGGGTAGTCAGGCGATCGACTGCGCTGATGCGCTTGCATCAGGGAGCGTGGTCTTCGGGTTCGATCCGCATTCATGACAAAGACGCCTGTGCTCGGGGGCGAGGGCAGGCGTCTTGAGGACGGCCATCCCTGGAGGCAAGTGGGGGAGCCTTCAGGGACGGGGCGTTCGTCGAGTCAGGCGTTGGGCTCAGAGGCGGACGATGGCGGAGGCGACTTCCGTCGGGTCCGTGAAGCCGTCGAACGTGCCGTGGGCGAGCAACTGCGCAGCGGCCTGGTGTGCCGCTGCGTACGCGGACAGCTGCAGGGACGCTCCCACACTCACCCGGCGGACTCCGGCCCCGGCCAGTTCGGCCACCGTCGGCCCGCTGGGGTCGGCCATCGCGTTGACAGGAAGCGGCGAGGCCGCCACAAGCTCCTTCAGGACGGTCAGGTCGAGCAATCCGGGCACGAAGAGGCAGTCCGCCCCGGCCTCGGCGTAAGCGGCAGCCCGCGCGAGGACGTCATCGAAGCGCGCCGACTCTTCGCCGACCTGCAGGAAGTAGCCATCGGTCCGTGCGTTGATGACGAGATCGGGCACTCCCGCGCTGGTCGCCGCCTCACGCGCGGCGCGGATGCGTTCGGCCTGCTCATCGATGGTGTGCAGCGGCTCCTGGAAGGACCGGGAGTCCTCAAGGTTGACGCCGACCGCGCCGGCCCCGACGACCTCGGCGACCGTGAGCGCCACATCCGATGGCGCTTCGCCGTAGCCGTTCTCGATGTCCGCCGTGACGGGGACGTCGACGACCGCGCAGATGCGGCGCACGGCCTCCGCCATCTCGGCGCGTTCGAGCTTGTGCCCGTCCGCCTGGCCTTGCGCCCAGGCGATGCCCGCGCTGGTCGTCGCGACGGCCCTCGCCCCTGCGTGGACGACCGCAGCGGCACTGGCCGCGTCCCACGCGTTCGGCAGCACCAGCAGGCTCTCGTGCAACCGGCGCAGTTCCACAGCCTTGTCGTTGAGTCCCATCTTCCGCACGACCCCCTAAACTCAGAGAAACAGACCGTCAGTCGGTTTGGAAGCTACCGACCGACAGTCGGTATGTCCAGGGAGGCGAACATGAACAACCGCGGACAGGCCACCCGCGCCCGCCTGGTCGACATCTCCTCCCGCCTCTTCGCCGAGTACGGCTACGAGGGCACATCGATCGAGGCCGTCCTGCATCGGGCGAACGTGAGCCGCGGCGCGCTCTACCACCACTTCGACAACAAGGAAGCCCTGTTCGAAGCCGTCCTGGAGGAGCTTGAAACCGACATCACCCGCCAGGTGTTGGAAGCGGGCAAGGACAAATCCCCCGTCGACGCCCTCCGCGCCGGCTGCCGCGCCTGGATCCGCCTGGCCGCCGAACCGACCGTCCGCCGCATCGTCCTCATCGACGCCCCGGCCGTCCTCGGCTGGCAGCAGTGGCGCGAGATCGAGGAACGCCACGCCCTGGGCCTCTTCAAATCCGTCCTGGACACCCTGGCCGAGCAGGGCGCCCTCCCCGCGGAACGCGCCGACCTCTGGGCCCACATGCTCCTGGCCTCGATCAACGAGCTGGCCCTGCTCGTCGCCAACTCCGAAGGCTCCCCTGAATCCGTCACGCAAGCCGAAGCCGCCGCCGACGACCTCCTAGGCCGCCTCCTGGACTCCTGACCGCTTCAAGCCCTCCCGCGCCACCATCCCAGGAGCCGCGCCCAACCAGGCCCCAAGGTCTGGCCAGCCACCCAAGGACACGGCCCACCACATCCAGGACACGGCGCATGCCCACGCCCACTCCCCGGCCCACGCCCAGGGCCCGGCGCACACCCAGGGCCCGGCCCACGGCCACAGCCCGGGCCCGCGTTCCACAGCCCGGGCCCGCGTTCCACAGCCCGGGCCCGCGTTCCACAGCCCGGGCGCACGTCCACAGCCCGGGCGCGCGTCCACGGTCCTGCGCACGTCCACAGCCGCGTCCGCAGCCCGGCCCGCGTCCAGGGCCCGGCGCAATACGTCCATCCATGGGCCGGGACGTCCCCGATTCGCCCCAGGATGCGGCGCCGACCGCCAGGCGCAACGGACGGCCGACCTGCGTGAGACCAAGGAGCGGCTCCGCGCGATCTTGGACAACGGCATCCGCCTCGGCCTGCTCCGCCACCTGCACGACGGCCCCCGGCGCCGACCTGGCCGCGCCACCGTCCCCGGAGATCGTCTTCAACCACCTCGGCCGGATGGCGACGGCGACGGCGACTGGAGCGTCGCATCGGTCTTCGGCGGTGCGGACGGCGCGATGCCGGTCCGATGACCTTCGAGTCACAGTCCGTCCCGCAAGCCGATCCGCTCACCTGCGTCCACAAGGGAGCCTCGCCGCCACCTCAGACCACCGATGCCTCAGCGGCGAGCATGTCCCGCAGGCTCGACACAGCCAGCCCTTCGGGAGCCATCGAAGGGCCGGGCCCGACTTGAACGGCGGCGGTTGTTGGCCCGAGAGTGGACGGAATGATGGTGGACGAGGCGATGGTGCCGCTCGTCCTCGCCGGGGCGGTCGACTCGGCCGGGGCCGACCCGTCCTACGCCGACCTGGTGCGGCGGCTGCGGCCCGGCCGCGACGACGGCACCGACACCAAGGCCCGCGACGTCCAGTTCACCGCTGAGGGTGCACGCGAGGGGTTGGCCTCGAAGCGCGGACACCCCGTCCATCCTTTGATGGCGCCAATCGGCAAATGCCGAGCCGGGCTTGCTCGGTAGTCGACCTCGGTCTGGGCGCCAGGGAAGTACTTCACGAACCCGCTGGGGCCGGGCCTGTTATGGCGGCCCGCTGGCCATGCCCCTGCGACGGACGCTGCCCAGTCCGTCGACAGGCACAGCCCGTCCTCGGAACAACCAACTGCGGTGTCCCGAGGTCATGTGGCCGTCCGAACGAACGTTGCAACATGACGGTTCTACGCGGACGGGCATCACCATCGGCCTGCGGGCCTGAGCCGGTCAATCGAGAGCCGTACCGGCCATGAGCCGGTTGGACGTGAGGCGATTGGACGTGAGGCGATTGGACGTGAGGCGGTTGGAGGTGAGGCGGCGGGGTCGGGAATCGACAGGTTGTGAGCCGTCAGGACGTAGCCGTTCGTGCAGGGTGGCAAACGCCCGTTCGGCGCATGGGCTGGTTGTTCAGTGGAGCTGGCCGGTCTGGTGCAGGTGATCGAAGATGATCTGGTCTACGGGAGATACGCGGTGGCGGTCCGCGTAGGTCAGCCAGGTGACTTCTTCGATTTCGCTGGCGGCGGTCGGAGTGCCGTCGTGGTCGGCGGTGTAGCAGGTCATCTGGACGGTGATGCCGTCTGCGTGGCCGTGAGCCTGGGCTTGGAAGGTGCCCAGGTGCTCGGCGGTGGCGGGGACGATCGTGATGGCGAGCTCCTCGTCGATCTCGCGGACCAGGGTTTCGATGTCGGTTTCGCCGGGCTCGCGCTTCCCGCCGGGGAGGTAGTAGACGTCCTTCCCTCGTGATCGTGTGCTGAGGATCTTGCCTTCGTCGAGATGGATCCAGGCAATCTTGTCGATCATCGTCCGCTGTCTCCTGTCGGTCGTCGTCGGGCGGCGGCGGCCCGAGGCGGCTCGTTCGCGGTGCCGCTCCAGGAGTTCGCCGCACTTGAAGATCGCGCTCCGGCACCGCCCGAGGCAACCCGATAGGACCGTCGAGCGCGCTCTGGCGGGCCTTCCGGACTTGATGACCTCGAACGCCGCAGCCGGGCCGGCGGGGCACAAGTCGTCCCCTTGGAGGCTCGAACAGGTGTGACATGGGGGCGTGCGGGCCCGTTGATCGATCCGCAACCAACGCCGACGTCGAATGCCCTGTGCGCACTCCAGAGCGCTGCCGGTCGGCGAGCTGGCTTGGCAAGTCGCGCGCGGATTCGCCGTCGCGCACGCCTTGGGCAGGTTCTCGCTCGTAGGCGGACGCGACTGAACACACGCACGCATTCAGCGCCGCCTACTGCTAACTGCCCAGACCCGTGGGCTTGGCCGAGAGACCGGGTTGGCTGTGGGTTTGGCCATGGAGCCTGGCCGGGCCAGGACCGGGTTCCGTCCCGGGGCCGGGTCGGTTGCGGGCCGGGTCGGTTGGGGGCCGGGTCGGTTGGGGGCCCGGTTAGTCGTGGGGTGGAGGTGGTTGGGGGTCGGGTTGGTGGAGGTGGTTGGCCGCAGGTTATGGGGTGAGGAGGTCGTCGAGTTCTGCTTCGAAGAGCTTGGCGGGGTCGAGGCCCATGCCGGTGAAGTGGCCGGCGAGTTCGAGGGACAGGACTCCGTGGCAGCGCGTCCAGAAGGTCAGGGCCCGGTGCAGGACGGAAGGTGGGTAGGACGCGTCCGCCCATTGCCGGTGGTCTTCGAGGTGCTTGTCGAGCGGAGTGGCGGGACGCTCCGGGATGGACTTGGCGCATGCCTTGAGCAGGACGGACATGATCTCGTCCGCGATGACGGTGGTGTCGTCCGGGGCCTGGTAGCCGGGGACGGGCGTGCCGTAGATCAGGAAGTAGCGCTGCGGGTCTTCGAGAGCCCAGCGGCGCAGGGCATGGGCCACCACGCCCAGGTCGGCGCTCAGCGTCGTGGCCGCCTGGACGGTGTCGGCGAGGCTCTGGTAGGCGTCCCGGATGAGCTCGGTGATCAGCTCGTCGCGGTTGGCGAAGTAGCGGTAGAGGGCCGGGCCGCTCATCCCCATCTGCTTCGCGATCGCGTTCAGGGACAGCGCCGAGGCTCCGGCCGAGGCGATCTGCTCCCAGGCGCGGCGCTTGACCTCCGCCCGGATCTGGACGCGGTAGCGCTCGCGCGGAGTCTCGGAGCTCTTCTCCGCCACTGACCCGCCTCCTTGAGCTAGACCTTGAAGATTTAGTTAGAAGGTATCACGGAACCTATTGACCGCAGCCCGGCCGTCCAGTTATACCTTCTAACGAACGAACCACCCTCTAGCAAACATGAGAGCGGACATGGCCCATGAGGGCTTGGACACGGAGGAGCAGCATGTTCGGTAAGGCCACTTCGAGGACGTTCGGGCTTCGGGCGCGGACATGGGGACGGGCGCGCGGGAGTGCGCTGGTGATCACGGTTGCTGCGGCCGGGGTGCTCGCGAGTGCGGCGGACGGCGCTCAGGCGGCGGAGCGGCATCATGCGGGCGCGCCTCAGTGCAGAGGCGCGGGGGTCGATCCCGCCGCACGCGTCCGGTACGAGACGGACATCTTCATCAAGGCTCCGTTGAGCACGGTGTTCAAGGTTCAGACCGACGTGAGGCGCTGGCCGAGTTGGCAGAAGCCCGTGCTGTCCATGAAGCTCCTCGACCCGGGACGCCTTCGGCCGGGGTCCCGGTTCCGGTGGACGACGCCGGGCCCGGCCACCCCGACGACGCCCGCGACCACGATGACGATCACGTCCACCATCCAGCGGATCAAGCAGAACGACTGCATCCTGTGGAGCGGGCCGGCGATCGGGGACGGCGTGCGCATCGACCAGGGCGTCCACCTGTGGAAGTTCACCAAGGTCAAGGGCGGCGTCCACGTGCACACCGAGGAGACTTGGACCGGCAAGCAGGTCGACGCCGATGTCCCCACCGCCACGCGCCTGCTCGGGGATGGCCTCAAGCAGTGGTTGCTCGACCTGAAGGCCACCTCGGAAGCTCGCGCCCACGACCATCACCTGCACAAGCCCGCCCAGTCGCGTCCTTAGCCCCCCGGGGGGCGGCGGCCGAGGAGGTTCCGCACTGCTGCGCTCGAAGCGCCCGCGCCCCCAGGGCCTGCGGGGCTCGGCCCGAACGCTCGCTGGCGTGGGGCCTGGAAGTTCCCGCTCGGCCGCGGGCGAAGCGTCCGCGCCTCCAGGCCGTGGGGCCCTGCCCGGACGCTCGTCGGCCTAGGGCTTGGAGGTTCCGCCCAGCTGGGCTCGAAGGACTCGCGCCGCCTCCAGTCCCGCGGGGCTCTGCTCGAACGCTCGCCTGCGTGGGGCGTGAAGGTGCTGCCCGGCTGCGCTCGAAGCGCCCGCGCCCCAGGCCTGCAGGGCTCGGCCCGCACGCTCGCTGGCGCGGGCCTGGAGGTTCCCGCTCGACTGCGGGCGAAGCGCTTGCGCCTCCAGGCCCGCGGGGCTCTGCGCGGACGCTCGTCGGCGTGGGGGGGTTTGGAGGTGACGCCGGGCTGTGCTCGAAGGGCTCTCGCCTCTGGGCCTGCGGGGCTCTGTCTGGACGTTGTCGGCGTGGGTTGGGGCGGGGGGCTTGGGGGTTGGGGGCGGCGCTTCAGGGGTTGGAGTGGAGGAAGTCCAGGACGAGGGCTGCGGTTTCGTCGGGGCGTTCGAAGTGTGGGAGGTGTCCGACGCCTTCTAGTAGGTGGAGGTCGGCGTGAGAGAAGACGGAGCGCAGGACGTCTTCTGGGGGCATCGGGGTGATCGGGTCATGGCGTCCCCAAATGACTTGGACGGGGACGTCGGCGGCGTCCAGAACGCGGTAGAGGTACTCAGCCCCATGGAAGGGGACGTTGGCCAGCGCGGACAGCAGGCTGCGCTTGAATCCCCGATAGCGCAGTTCCGGCAGCAGGCGCGCCTGGACGCGCGCCACCACGCGCGGGTCGCGGGAGTAGCCGGGCAGGCGTGATTTCAGCGCCCGGTTTCCGGTCAGTCGGAAAAACGGCAGCCCGATGCCCGGAAGCATCGAGATCCGCAGGCCGCGACTCAGCGGCGTCGCGAACCCGTCGGGCGAGACGAGGCAGACTCCGGCGACGCGTTCGGGGTGATGCACGGCGAACTCGGCGGCGATCGGGCCGCCGAAGGCAAGCGCAACCAGCGTCACCGGACGGTCGACACCCAGCGCGTCCAGCAGGTCGATCATCTGCTCTTCGAACAGCGGCTGGTCGTACGAGATGTCGGGACGGTCGCTGAATCCGAGGCCGTAGCGGTCGAATCGGATGGTCCGATAACCGGCGCGGGCCAGCCGCTCGAAGAGTTCGTCCCAGACCCAAAGGGACAAGGTGGCTCCGGGAATCAACAGCACCGGTTCGCCTGTCTCCGGTCCGTCCACCATCACGTGCGTCGTTCCGTGACGAAGCCGGACGAACGACCCGGGCGCGTCCTTCCGGGCGCGGGCGTCCATCGGGACCGTCTCGCCGCGACGGCGGTTCAGCAGGACGGGCAGGGCGATCGCCGCACCGGCCACCGCCAGTCCAGGACGCAGGTTCAGGCTCATCGGACGCCACTCCTTCATAGCGGGACCGGTACATTAATGACCGGCGGTCAGTCGAATGACCGATGGTCAGTCTGTGCCACTGACCGGCGGTCAGTCAAGGCGAGCGAAGAGGTGGCTCATGGGCAAGGCTCCGGACGGCGTGCGGAAGCGCGTCCTCAAGCCGGCGGAGGAACGCCGCGCCGACCTGCTGGACGCCGCCCTGGAGGTGTTCGCCGAACGCGGCGTCGCCGACGCGACCGTCAACGACATCACCTCGCGCGCGCAGGTCGCGAAGGGCACCTTCTACCTGTACTTCTCCGCCAAGGAACAGGTCGTGGCCGCGCTATGGGAGCGATACGTGACCGGCTACATGGACCTGGCCCAGGCCGTCCTCACCGACCGGGACGAATCCGACGCCCTCACCGACCAGGCCGGAACCGGCGTCCTCACCGAGCTTCTTGAGCGACTGATCGACCACGCCGTGGAGAACGCCGAATTGCACCGGATCGTCTACGGCTCCGCCGACGCCAAGGCCCTAGCCCTTTGCGCGGAAACCAACCAGCGCGTTATCGACCTGCTGGCCGAAGCCATCGAACGCGGCATGAACGCCGGCACGTTGCGCCCAGGCCATCCCCAGGTCTTCGCTCGCATCCTTTACCACGGAGCCCACGCCACCTTGCACGACGCAAGCAGCGAATCCGGGCCGTCCTATACCCGGGCGGACGTCAAGACGACCGTCCAAACCATCGTCCAGCGCACCCTGGCCCCTGCCTGACACACCGCCCGCGCGCAAGCCTGAAGCCACGCACAACACCGCCACCCAGGCATCCCGCACGGACGCGGGGCCGCACGGACACGGGGACGCGGGGCCGCAGGGGCGCACGGACGCGGGGACGCGGCGTCCGCAGGTCGAGCGAATTGGGTATCCGACAGGCGTGCGCCTGGCGAAGTTGCGCGGGTGGGCGTCCGGCGGGCGTACGCCTGGCCAGGACGCGCGGGATGGGCGCCCGGCGGGGCTGGCGTGGCGTGGGCGTCCGGCGAGCCGAATATCCGGGCGTGCGCAAGGCGGGCATCCAGCGGGTTCGGCGGGCGTCCGCAGGGTGAGCGTCCGGCGGGCTCGCGGGAGGCGGGCATCCGGCGGGGGTGCGCGGGGCAGGCGTCCGGCGGGGGTGCGCGCGGCGGGTTCGGCGGGGGTGCGCGGGACGGGCGTCCGGCGGGTTCGGCGGGCGTCCGCAGGGTGGGGCGTCCGGTGAACGTACGCAGGGCGGGCATCCGGCAGAGTCGCGCGGGAGGCGGGCATCCGGCGGGGGTGCGCGGGGCAGGCGTCCGGCGAGTGTGCGCGAGGCCGGTTCGGCGGGTGTCCGCAGGGTGGGCGTCCGGTGAACGTGCGAAGAGTGGGCGTCCGGTGAACGTGCGCAGGGTGGGCGTCCGGTCGGCGGGCGTGCGCGCGGCGGGTATCTGCCGGGCGGGCATGGGGTGGCGGTGGGGTTGGACGGGGAGGGCCGGTCTGGGCGGGTGTTGGTGGAAGGGGTGCAGTTGGGGCGGGCGCGGGTTGGGCAGGGCGGGGCGGGCGGAGTCGGAGGGATGGCGCGGGCGGCGGCAGGGTGTGGACGGGGTTCTCGCGCTGGAGCGGGGGGAGGGCGTCCGGAAGGTGGTGTGGGCGGCGCGCGGCCTTCGAGGGGGCGGCGCCGAGGGGGCGGCGGTCCAGAGGGGCCCTCGGGGGGTTCCGGGGGCGTTGGTGGGGGAAAACGACGAAGGAGCAGCGGCCGGCGCGATTAGCGCGGGACACTGCTCCCAGTGATGAAGTGAAGTGGGCTACTGACGAAACTTCCTGGCCTGCAGCGATGCGGGCACTCTGACACCTGTGATTCCACGCTAACTAAGATCATTTTCCACTTGGGTCATGATCAGAGCGCCCCCCAGGCGTGTCGAGAGGATGCGCCGGGTGCGCGGGCGAGCTCGAGCGGCGATCATCGGTTCGAGGAGTTAGGAGGATCGAGCCGATCGCTGCACCCGCCGCCATGGTGATGGCCGCGGCCGTCAGGGCGGTCCTGTAGCCGCTGACGAAGGCCTCTCCGGTGGTCGCGCCTCCCGCAAGGGATGACTTCTCCTCCGCCATCAAGATCGTTCCGGCGCAGATGATGCCGAACAGGCTCGAGAGCTCCCGAGCGGTGTCGAGCAGGCCAGAAGCGGTTCCGTAGCCGCTCTCGGGGACCACTGCGAGTGCACTCCCGGACATGGTCGTCATGAGTGCGTAGCCAGCGCCGATCAGCCCAAAGACGGCGTTCAGTTCGAGATAGTTGATTCCAGTTCCCGCGGCGGCGCTGAGTCCGATGCCGATCGCCATCGTGAGCAGTCCCGCTGCTGTGGAGACATGAGTTCCGTGTGCAGCGCAGACCCGGGTGGCCACCGGGACGCCGAGCAGCATCAGGAGGGAGAAGGCCACGAAGATCAGTCCAGCCCGTGTCGGTGAATAGCCCAGGGCCTGTTGGATAAAGATCGCCGAATAGAAATATGCGCCCATAAGGCTAAAGTGGGCAATAAAGCAAACTGTGAGTCCCCCCATGAAGGTTCGACTTCTGCGCATTTCCTCGTTGATAAGAGGGTCGTCCGTGCGCCGCTCGTGAAGGACGAACGCCAGCGCGGTGATGATCGCGAAGGTTGCCGAGACGAAGACAGGAGGAGAGCCAGGTCCTCGGTCCTGGACCAGGAGGAGGGTGACGACAGTGCCCAGGATGGCGCATGCCGCAAGGGCGATACCGCCGAGGCCCACAGTTTTCCGGCGGGGGACGTCGCTCCTCTCGCAGACACCGGCTACGGCCAGTAACGCCGACATTCCGACCGTCGGCACATTGATCCAGAAGATGTAGCGCCAATCGGCGTACTGCGAGATCAGGCCGCCCATCGGGGGGCCGACAGCAACGGCAGTTGCTGCCAGACTGAGCCATACCCCCACCGCAATATCCCGCTTCTTCCGCTCAACGCTTTTGAAAGTAGCTCCTATCAGTGCGAGACAGGTTGGAGAGATTAATGCGGCACTTGCCCCCTGCAGGATCCTCGCCGTGATGAGAGAGCCACTTGACCATGCCGAGGCGGCGAAGACCGAGGAGCAGCCGAAAAGGAGCAGCCCGCAGAGGAGTATTCTCTTGCGTCCGAACCTGTCGGCCATGCGTCCGCCCGCTGGGATGAGGCTCGCGTAGGTCACCAGGAATGATGCGCCGATCCGCTCCATATCCGTCAGAGACATGCACAGATCGGCGCGGATGGAAGGCAGCGCCGTGTTCAGCACTGCGGTGTCGAGGGACGTGACGAAGGTAGCGCTGCCGACTGCGGCGACCACAAACCAGCGCTTGTCCATGGAAAGACCTCCCGTTTCATTGTGCTGGTGATCCAGTACGCCACGCGTCCAGGGCTTGCCCGGGATCCCGACTGAGTTGGGTGAGGGCATCGGTGAATCCGCTCACCAGACGGTCTATGCCCGCCTCGTCGAGAAGGCTGGGGTCGTAGATGACACTGCCGGTGAGCGATTTTCCCCATTCCATGGTCCACAGGCCGTCGAGAGGGACCGCCATGCCATCCACGAAGGAGTCCGAGCGCTGTAGACGTTCCGCCAGGCAGTCATCGCTGAGCCGGTACCGCCCGGCGCCTTCGATGACGACCACCTGGAACGGCATGAGGAAGAACTCCTCATCAGCGAGGAGGAGCCCGAGGTCCAGGCTCTCATCGATGACCTGAAGGACCGGAAGATCATGACTGTAGGCGTCGAGGAAGGTCTCTTGGACCTGTTCCACCGCCTGCCGGTGAGTCATCTCCTCGGAGAGCTCAGTTCGAAGAAGCAGTGCATTGACGAAGAACCCGACCATGTTCTCGGTCTCTGGGACATCTCGCCCGAAAGTCAATGTCGGCACCACGATGTCGTCGACGCCGGTGATCTTGCGGAGACACACCTTGTAGGCGCTGAGAAGAAGAACGAACGGCGTTACCTGAAGGTCCTCACTGACGTGCGTCACCGCGTCGGCGAGTGCTGCGGGCACCTCGAAGCGGAACACCGACCTATGACCGGCGTCTTGCGGACCACGCCGGCGCATGAAGGGAATCCTCGCGGGCCTGACGCCGTCGAGCTGCCTCTGCCAGTAGTCGAGGGCCCGTTTCGTCGCTCGGGTGAGGGGCTCCGCCTGCTGCCGTGCCGCATACTGCCCGTACTGCAGGACCGGTGGGAGCATCGGATCCGCGCCGGAGAGCCTGGCTCGGTAGAAGGCTCCGAGATCCTGCATCACCACTTCGAGTGACCAGGCATCGGAGGCGGAGTGGTGCATGAACAGCACGAGAACAGCGTCATCAGGCGAGAACCTGCCCAGGAAAACCCAGAGAAGAGGAGGCTCCGTCCACGGGCGCTCTCCCAACTCGATCGTTCTGATAAATTCTTCGGCGGCGCCTTCCGAGTAGCCGCCTTTGCCGCTCAGGTCTGTGACGGAGAATCGATGGCCTTCCGGCTCCAACACACATTGGGACGGCATGCCCTCGCGGCGGTGAATTACGGTTCGTATCACTTCGTGGCGAAGAGTTACATCAGCGACCGCTCCGTTGAGGGCCTCAACATCGATCCTGCCCTGGAGGCGGTGAGTAGAGGAGATCGTGAACAGCGGGCCCAGCGCGCATCCCGGATGTAGAGATTCGAAGAAGGTCAGCAACAGTTGAGAGAAAGAAAGCGGCGCGCTGTGGGCGACGGCCACCGGCTCTCGACTAAGATCAACCACAGGTCCTCCTCCAGCGTCGGGCAACGTATCGCGAACACGACTCCCAGAGTGTAGCCAGCTTACCTTGTGAGTAAATTTTATTTACCCACTCCGCGTTATCGGTTAGATCTTCACATATCTCCGACTCAACCAGCACGTGGGCACATGGTGGTGCCCACGTGACGGCTTCCCCGGGTCCAGATGTGGCCAGACTTGCCCCTTACTGGGTGCGGATCATCCGGCCTATGCTGATCGGCGGCGATCTTTTTCCCTTTATCTGACATCCAGACACTATTCAAGTTACGCCAGGGCCTTCCCTCAGGCTCTTAACCCTCAGCTCGGGCGGCAATTCTTTTCCGGTTGGCGCGATTCCGGCGGCAGATACTTTCCACTCTCGAAGGAGATGAAGTCATGGGCGTGCATGTGGTGGACGGTGCCAACGGTTATGTCGGGGCGAACCTGATCAGCGCGATGATCAGCGCTGGGGACGTCGTGCACGCTCTCGCGAGGGTGCCGGGCGACGTGGTGGCCGAGAGGGTGAGAAGCGCGCCTACCGCGCCCACGGACCTCGGCATGGAGCGACTCCATCCGCTCTGCTACGCGCTCACCTCACAGAGCCTCGGGCTTTCGGAAGAGGCCGTGACCGGGCTCTTCGCGGTCCCGTGCGACTATTGGCATCTGGCGGCCGTCGTCAATTTCAACCCCGGGCGAAGAGATGAACTCGAGGCGGTGAACGTCGCCGGAACACGGCGGGCGCTCGAGGTCTTCGCCCGGCACGCCAAGCCAGGCTCCCGGTTCTTCCTCATCAGCACGGCCTACGTGTGCGGCACCGAACAGCGGACCTTTCACGAGGAGTGGAACGAGCGCACAGATCCTGAGCATTTCCGGAACTTCTACGAGCTCACCAAGAACCAGTCGGAGCTCGTCCTCCGCGACTACCTGCGCGACGGGCGGGTGGACGGCGCGGCCATCCGCCTGGGGCAGGTTGTCGGTCACTCGGTGACGGGCCATGCCGACACTGATTACGGTGTCTACGACTTCATGAGAACGGTGAGTCGGTTCGCCCGCCGATGGCCCGGCAGGGCCATCCGGGTCAAGGGCGATCCTGAGTCGGCGCTCCACTGGCTGCCGATCGACTCCTGTGTCGACGCCCTGCTGGGGATCGCTCGGTCCGCCGTGGGAGATTTCGATCCGCCGATCTTCCATGCTCTGGCAGCGAATGCCGTGCCCGTCAAGGATTTCTTGGCCACGATCAGCGACCGTCTTCCCGTTGACCTGAGCATCGTTTCCCCGGACGAGGTCGATGACCATTCGATGAGCCGTATAGAACGACTGGTCGACGCGCGCCTGAGCTACACAGGAAAGTACATCAACCGCACGTTTGCCTTCGATCAGAGCAACCTGGTCAGGGCGTTGGGGGAACCGCCCGCAGCGGTCGATCGGGCGATGGTGGACCGGCTGGTGTCTTGGTGTATCGCGACGCGGGAGGACACCGACCCGGACATGGAGATCCCGGCATGACCCCGACGGATGTGACCGAACTGCTGTCGTTGGGTGCGGGTCCTGTAGTCGAGTGCCCGGATCGGACGTTGTCGGAGTTGTTCGAGGAGCAGGTCGGGCGGACGCCCGGCGCCGTCGCGGTGGTGGCCGGCGATGAGTCGCTCACGTACGCGGAGTTGAACGCGCGAGCCAACAAGCTCGCCCGTCGGCTTGGCGCCGTCGCACCGGTCGGTCGCGACAGGGTGGTGGCTGTCTGCCTCCCGCGCTCGGAGCTCGCGGTTATCGGTGTCCTGGCCGTGCTGAAGGCCGGGAGCGCCTATCTGCCGCTGGATCCCGACTACCCGGCGGCCCGCCTCACCCACATGCTCGAGGAATCGCGAGCGGTGGCCCTCATCACCCACACCGATGCCGCGCCGGCCTTGGTTGTCGACGCCCCCGCCCCTCCGATGCTCCTCCTCGACCGGCAGCAGGGCTTGGTGGACGGTTCCCCCGCGGGCGACCTAGGCTCCGTCGCG
Organism: Actinomadura rupiterrae; assembly: GCF_024172125.1. GTDB lineage: Bacteria > Actinomycetota > Actinomycetes > Streptosporangiales > Streptosporangiaceae > Spirillospora > Spirillospora rupiterrae. Next base: position 510,174 of record NZ_JAMZEA010000008.1, on the reverse strand, counting down.
ACATCCGGCGACCTGGCCTACGTCATCTACACCTCGGGATCAACCGGACGCCCCAAGGGTGTCATGATCGAACACCGCAACATCGTCAACTATCTGGCCGCCGCGTCCGGAGTGACTCGCCCTGGGCCGGACGACCGAGTGGCTCAGATCGTCAGCCCGTCGTTCGACCCCGCGCTCCGGGAGATACTCGGACCTCTGCTCGTGGGCGCGCGGATCCTCATGCTGCCCGAACCAGCCGACAGGTCACCGCGAGCACTGGCAGAGCTCTTCGCCTCGGGTGAGGTGACCGTCGCAGCGGCAATCGTGCCGAGCCTGCTCAGGCAGCTGATCGAGCATGCCGAAGCCAAGGGGCTTCACTGGCCCCTCCGCGTCCTTGCGACTGCGGGAGAGACGCTCACCACCGATCTGACGGAGCGGCTCCGGCCGATCATGCCCACCGGGCTCGTCGTGAACCAGTACGGTCCAGCGGAGTCGACGATGGTCAGCTGCCGCCACATCGTCAGGGCGAACTCTGCCGACGCCGCCACCATACCGGTCGGTCGTCCGGTGGCTAATGCACGACTGGTGTTGATGTCGGAGGACGACCAGCTCGTGGCCAGGGGGGCGGTCGGGGAGATCTGGATCGGCGGCGCCGGAGTCGGGCGAGGGTACCTCGGGCAGCCGGGCCTCACCGCGGAGCGGTTCGTGACGGTTCCCTACCGTGGTTACACGGAGCGCTTCTACCGGACGGGGGACCTCGGCCGATGGTTGCCGGATGGCAGCCTGGAGTTCGTGGGGCGAGTCGATCATCAGATCAAGTTGCGTGGCCATCGGATCGAGCCAGGGGAAATCGAGGCATGTCTGCGCTCCCATCCCGATGTGGTCGATGCGCTGGTCACCGCCGACCAGGACGGCCACGGGGCGCAGCGCCTGATCGCCTATCTCCGTGGTGACTGGTCGCCCGTAGAGGAGTTGCGCCAGCACCTCGCGCGGTACGTACCCGCCTACATGGTGCCGACACACTTCGTCACCCTCGACGACTTCCCCCTCACCGCCAACGGGAAGATCGACCGGGCCAGGCTTCCCGAACCGGAGGAGACACGCCCAGAAATCCAGACCGGCTACCTCCCGCCCCGCGATCCCACCGAGGCCGCCATCGCCGAGATCTGGGAGGACATCCTCGGCCTGGACCGCATCGGAGTGCACGACAACTTCCTCCACCTCGGCGGACACTCACTGCTCGCCACCAGCATCCTCAACCGCATTCACCAGGAGATCGGCGCCTCCCTGGATCTGGGGGAATTCCTTTCAGGCGCGACCATCGCCGCCACCGCGCAACTCGTCGCCGAGGGCGACGTTCCGAGCAGTCCTCGGAAGGCTTCAAACGATCCGGCCGTCGGGGCTCACGGAAAGGGAATCCTCTCCTTCGCTCAGGAACGCCTGTGGTTCCTGAGCGCTATGGAGGCCGGAAACCCGTTCTACAACATGCTGACCGCCGTGAGTCTGACAGGCGGCCTCGACCACTCGAAGCTGCGGCAGGCGCTCTGCGACGTGATCGAGGCCAACGAGATTCTCCGCACGGTGTTCACCGAGGACGACGGTGCCCTCCGCAGCTCGGTGCGGCCCCTGCAGGACGTCGAAGTCTCTCTAGTGTCTGTCCCTGATGGTACGGATGCCGATACCTGGATCGAGCGGGTCCTCACCGCCGACCTGAGGACGCCCTTCTCTCTGGCCGATGGCCCGCTCCTCCGCTTCAAGCTGCTCGAACTGTCATCGGACCGGCATATCCTCGCGACGACCTATCACCACATCGTCATGGACTGGTGGTCGGAGGACCTCTTCAATGAGCAGATCGCCGAGGCATACGCCGCGAGGCTCCGGGGGGAGGAGTACAGCGGACCGCCAAACGCCGTCCAGTACGCGGACTTCGCGCGATGGGAACGATCCCGAGAGCAAGTTCTCTCCCTGGAGAATCTGCCCTACTGGCTCGACGAACTGGCGGACGCCGAGCCCGTTGTGGCGCTTCCCACTGACAGGGAACGCCCGGCAGCCCAGACCCACGCGGGCGACGTGGTCCGGCTGCCGGTTCCAACAGCGGTCATCCACCGGGCACGGGCTCTCGCCAGAGACCAGGAGGCCACCTTCTTCGTGGCCGCGCTCGCCGCCTTCTCCGTTCTGATCTCCAAGCACACCGGGCAGCAGGACCTGATCATCGGCACCCCTTCCGCCGGAAGACCACAGACCCGGTTCGAGAACACACTGGGGTTCTTCTCCAACACGCTGCCCATCCGCATCCGGAACCTGGGAGACCAGACGTTCGAGGAACTGATCGGTCAGGTCAGGTCCCAAGTCATCGGCGGTTACAGCCACGAGCACTTCCTCTGCAGTGGCTGGTCGAGAAGCTGAACGTCGAACGCGACCTCTCCCGCAACCCGCTGATCCAGGTGCTGTTCCAGATCACCGAAAGGTCTTCAGCGAAGGCGTATCCGCCTCGGTGGCCCGGCCTCGAAGCCCTCCCGGTCCCCTCCCCTGCGACCTCGGTCCGGTTTGACATCGAACTTCACCTCGACTGCCGTGGTGAATCCACCGAGGTCGAGCTGACCTACAGCACTGATCTTTTCGACCGGGAGACCGCAATCCGTCTGGCCCGTCACTACGTGACGATCCTCAAGAGCCTGCCCTCGACGCCCCGGGCCCCGGTCGCGACGCTCAGTCTCCTCTCAGCCGATGACCAGGCAGAACTGCTGTCGTTGGGTGCGGGTCCTGTGGTCGAGTGCCCGGATCGGACGTTGTCGGAGTTGTTCGAGGAGCAGGTCGGGCGGACGCCCGGCGCCGTCGCGGTGGTGGCCGGCGATGAGTCGCTCACATACGCGGAGTTGAACGCGCGAGCCAACAAGCTCGCCCGTCGGCTTGGCGCCGTCGCGCCGGTGGGCCCAGGTGCAGTGGTGGCGGTCTGCCTACCCCGAACGACGGCGGCGGTCATCAGTGTCCTAGCCGTACTGAAGTCCGGGAGCGGCTATCTGCCACTGGATCCCGACTACCCGGCGGCCCGCCTCACCCACATGCTCGAGGAGTCGCGAGCAGTGGCCCTCATCACCCACACCGATTCCGCGCCGCCCCTCACAGCCGGCCTTCCATCCCCTCCGACGCTTCTCCTCGACCAGCAGCAGGATCTGACCGACGGCCTGGCCGAACACAATCTGGCCTCTGGCGCAACGTCCCGCGACCTGGCCTACGTCATCTACACATCGGGATCAACCGGACGCCCCAAAGGTGTCATGATCGAACACCGCAACATCGTCAACCTCGTCCACTGGCACGCGAACTCCTCCGACCACATCGGCCGCGTGCTCCAATACGCTCCGTTCACCTTTGACGTTTCCGTACAGGAGATCTTCCTGACGCTGCTCAACGGCGGCATGCTTCACCTCGTCGACAATGCGGCGCGCACGAACCCCTCGCGCCTTGCCGATATCGTGTCCGATGCCAAGCCGACCACCCTCTTCCTGCCCCCTGCCGCGTTCTCCTCTTATCTGGCGGGGGATGACTTCGCCTCCGCGCTCCGGGAGATCCGACCTGAGGTCGTCTGCGCAGGAGAGCAGCTGCAGATGCCCTCCGAGTCGGCGCTGATCACCTGGCAGGTCCACAACCAGTACGGCCCGACCGAGACCCACGTCGCTACCCACTACACCCTCCCGCGAGGGCTCGTCGGTGCGGCACCGATCGGTCGCCCGGTGGCTAATGCGCGGGTCGTGTTGATGTCGGAGAATGACCAGTTGGTGCCCAGGGGGTCGGTCGGGGAGATCTGGATCGGCGGCGCCGGAGTCGGGCGAGGGTACCTCGGGCAGCCGGACCTCACCGCTGAGCGGTTCGTGGCCGATCCGTTTGGGGGGCCAGGGGATCGTCTCTACCGGACGGGGGACCTCGGCCGGTGGTTGCCAGATGGGAACCTGGAGTTCGTGGGGCGGGTCGATCATCAGATCAAGTTGCGTGGCCATCGGATCGAGCCAGGGGAAATCGAGGCGTGTCTGCGCTCCCATCCCGATGTGGTCGATGCGCTGGTCACCGCCGACCAGGACGGCCACGGCGCGCAGCGCCTGATCGCCTATCTTCGCGGTGGGCACACATCGGTGGAGGAAGTGCGCCAGTACCTCGCGCGGTACGTACCCGCCTACATGGTGCCGACGCATTTCGTCACCCTCGACGACTTCCCTCTCACCGCCAACGGGAAGGTTGACCGGGGCCGGCTTCCCGAGCCGGAGGAAACGCGCCCAGAACTCCAGACCGGTTACATCCCGCCGCGCGATCCCACCGAGGCCATCATCGCCGGCATCTGGGAGGACATCCTCGGCCTGGACCGCATCGGAGTGCACGACAACTTCCTCCACCTCGGCGGACACTCGCTCAAGGCTGTGGCGATCATTTCTCGTATCCGCAAGAAGATCGATACCGACGTCACCGTCAAGGAGCTCTTCCGAGCGCAGACCGTAGCGCGCCTGACCGAAGAGATCCGGCGCCGTGAGGGGATCACCTGATGACAGGGACCGGGGATGGATTCGAGGCACTTCAGTTCACTCACGTCGACGAGGCAGCCGACCCGTCGCTTCACCTGGACTACCTCAAGACGATCTCAACGGTCCCAGGAATGCGGCCCTACAAGCTGCTCTCCTTCGATCTGCTGAACGCGCGCGATGGCGACACGGTCCTCGACGTCGGCTGCGGCATCGGCGAAGACCTGCCGAAACTCGGCGAACTCGTGGGGCCGCGGGGCGGTGTCGTCGGGATCGACAGCAGCAAGACCATGATCGAAGAAGCGAAGGCGAGGATGAGCGGCCTGCCCGTCCGATGCCTGCAGATGGACGCGCTCCACCTCGACTTCCCCGACAGGCACTTCGACGCGGTCCGCTCCGACCGGGTCCTTCCCTATCTCACCGAGCCTGCACGCGCGCTGAGAGAAATGGTGCGGGTCGTGCGGCCCGGCGGCACGGTGGTGGTCGCCAGCACCGACTGGGGATCCCTCGTCGTTCCCGGAAACAACCGGACGGTCACCCGCAGCATTCTCGACCTCAGATGCGACCGCGTGGTCCATGGCTGGCTCGCGCGAAGGTTCCCCGCGATGCTGAAACGCTCGGGCATGGAGGACATCCAGGTCCGTGCATCCGCGATCCTGGTTCCCGACCTGGAAACCGCCGACCTGCTCTTCGGGCTGACCTCCGCCACACGGGACGCAGCGGAAGCGGGGGCCATCAGCAGCGCGGACGCCGACCGGTGGCTGAGCGACCTCGAGCGCGAGACGGCACAGGGCACCTTCCTCTCGACGATCACCGGCATCGTGGCCGCCGGCCGCAGACCGTGACCGGACCTGTCCGCGACCTGCTGCGGGACCGGTCCTTCCAGCTGATGTTCTGGGCCCGGGCTATCTCGTTCTTCGGAAATGCCATCCTTCCCATCGCCCTGGCGTTCGCCGTGCTCGGGCAGGCGACACCCAGCGCCGCGACCCGGCTGGGGCTGATCCTGGCGGTCCGGTCGGTGGCTCAAGTGGTGTTCCTGCTGATCGGTGGGGCGGTCGCCGACCGGTTCCCCCGACGGCAGGTCATGGTCGGGGCAGAGGCGATGGCGGGCATCGCCCAGGCGGCGACAGCTGGCCTGTTCTTCCTTGGCAGTGCGACACTGCCCGCGCTGCTGGTGCTGGCAGCGGTCAACGGCGCCGCCTGGGCCCTGTTCTGGCCCGCCTCCACCGGACTCGTTCCCCACCTGGTCCCGATGGAGGCCCTGACCGCCGCCAACAGCCTGTTGCGGCTGTCGATGAACCTGACCGCGGTCGTCGGATCGGCGACCGCCGGCGCACTGGTAGCCCTGGCCGGTCCGCACTGGGCCCTCGCGGTCGGCTCCGTGACCTTCCTGCTTTCGGCCGGGTTACTCGGAGCGATGCGCACCAGGCCAGACAACCCCGCGGCGCACGAACACGCACTCAGGGCGCTGCGCACCGGCTGGCGTGAGTTCCGGTCGCGGCGCTGGGTCTGGGCGACGGTCGCCCAGTTCTCCCTCGTCAACGCCTGCTTCCAGGGTCCCCTGATGGTCCTGGGGCCAGTCGTCGCGGACCGGCGTTTCGGCGGCGCCCCCTTCTGGGCGACGATGCTGGCGCTGCACGCCGCGGGGCTCGCGGTCGGCAGCCTCGCCGCTCTCAGGACGCGCTCTGCCCGCCCCATGCTGACGGCCACCGCCGCGACCTTCGGCTTCGCCCCGATGTACATCGCGCTCGGCTGGAACACCCCGCGTGAACTGATAGGCGCGGCTATGCTCCTCGGCGGATTCAGCGCCTCCCTTTTCAACATCCTGTGGAACACCAGCCTCCAAACTCGGATCCCCCCGCATGTCCTTTCCAGGGTGAGCTCCTACGACGCTCTGGGATCGTTCGCCCTCGGCCCCGCCGGCGCCGCCCTGGCCGCGCCCCTGGCACTCCGCTTCGGGACAACAGCCGTCTTCCTCGGCTGCGGAATCCTGCTCACTCTTGCCTCCGCCGCCGTCCTGACATCTGGGGACACCCAGAAATTGACCCGCCCCGACCTTCACCATCGGCAGCGTTCTTAGCGCATAGCGCTTCAGTTGCAGATCGCCTGCTCGGCCGTAGTTTCAGGATGGTGGGGGCGGGGTTGTGCCAGCGGGCATAGGCCCGGGCGACCGTGTGGTGGCAGCGCCGCCAGTGTGACCGGGCCAGTGCTCGTTGGAGCCGTTCGGGCTCGGGATCGCCCCGCATCTGCCACTGCCAGCAGCGGCTGTCGTTGGCGACCAGGGTCGCCGACACTACCGGGCACCGTCTCATGCGCTGACGGCATGTGAACACAGGGTTCAGACCGGTGCACGCTCGTCACCGTGAGCTGGGCGGGCCGGGAGCGTCCCCCGCCTGGGGTGTCAGTGCTGATGTGCCCCGGCGGCCCGATGGTTTAGGCCGCTACCCCGCGTGTTATTACGTAGCAGAACGATCACTGTGGGTTAGAGTTCCGGGCGCGGGGGAGGAGAGCCAGTCCGGTGTGGTGGAGCACCTCATCGGCGCCAGGGATTATGTGGGCGCGACGCTTGAGTCGCTGCGGGCCGAGGCGGTTCGTTTGCGGTCCCGGTTGGATGTAGTGCTGGAGGAGATCGGTGACTTCCAGCGCACCGATGCCTCCCTGGATCGTCTGATCGTCCGTGCTGCAGGCCAGAGTGACCGGGACACCCGGCAAGGCACCGGCTGGGGCATCGACGAGACCATCACCCAGGATGCCAGGCAGCACGCCGACTCTGCTGCCGACGCGCCAGGAAGCACCTTTGATGCCCCTCTGGCCTCCGGTGATGGTGCCGGTGAGAATGTCGCGGCCGGGCAGAATGCGGAACCGGATGCCGACTCGGGGGGCACGGACCAGGGCGAGGCCGAGTCCGACCGGCCGCCTGCGCCCGGTGGCGGAACAGGTGCGCCGGGATCGCCGCGGTGGTCGCGGTGCGATGAGATCGAGCACCTGGTGCGGCAGCGTCCGGACCGCACCTCGTGGCGACCGCGGCTGGTCGCCGAGTTGTTGGGCGTGGACAACGTCAACAGCGTCCGGTCGTTGATGAAGTACATGCACCGCCGTGGTCGGCTGGCCAAGAACTCCGACGCCTCCTATCGGCTCGCCGAGCCCGCCTGCTCCACGTCCCCTCACGGGTCCGCTCCCGAGCCCGATCCTCCGGCGGCATCCGAGGCGGCGCCCGAGTCCGGTGTGGACCGGGGCCTGCTGGTCTTGCTGACCGAGGACGCCGACGCCAGCGACCACCGGTCGGCTCGCCAGGCACCAGGCCGCCCGGCCGGCAACGTGGCGTTCGCGTCGTTCGGCGCCGCCGACCGCCCAGTGCCGCGGCCTCGCGGGGGCCGGTCCGGTGCGCCACTCCGGCAGGTCGGTGAACGGGAGGTCCTTGACTTCTTGAGGATCGGAGCGGACCGAAGGTGGCGCCCGCAGGAGATCGCGGCCGAGTACGGGCTGACCGACTGGGAGCCGATCCGGCTGTTGCTGCGTGATCTGGCGGCTGCAGGCCGGGTGCGCAAACACGGTTCGGGCCGCTACCAGCACCGCCCGAACGCCACGACGACGGCCGCGGCTCGGGCGCGGAGTCAGGACGACCCCACCGCGGGGAGGGCAGGCTAGCCCGACTCCCAATTCATCCAGCGAGCGGCCGCCGCCCAGTACCAGCTCGACGACGGCCCCCGCCACAGACGACTCGCGCACGGCCTCGCCCGAAGGGCGATTCAGCAACCGGCAGCAAGCCGCGTCGCCACCGTACCGCCGCAGGAGGGCGGTACCGGCGGCGCGCGCGCTGTCCCGACCGCGTGTTGACCCACCCTTGGGCGCACGCAAGGAGAACACCGTGCCCGTTGACCAGCCCGATAAGCCGATCATCCCGTCGGTTTCCCACCGGCGCTCCCAGCCGCCCTCACCATCATCGCATTCCCGGATCGCGCTGCGCTCCTCCAGAGGCCGGCCGGGCCGGTGTCCTTGGGCGCACGCGTGCCTGCCTGGGTGGGCATCGGGGCCGCTGGTGCCGCCGAAATCGGCCGCGAGCAGGTGTCGGGGCGGCGCTGCGGGGGGAGGCGGCCGTGGTTGAGCGGAGCCGGCTCGCGCCGGCCGGGGTGCTGCGGTGGAACGATCTGGTTGCGGCGAAGATCGGTTCATGGCGTCCGGGACGCTGTCCTGAGCAGGTATGGGAACTGCTCGCTCCGACGGTGCGGCAGATCGCCACCGTGGCCGGTCCGCGCTCTCCCGAACATGCCAAGCAGGTGCTGGCCACCGCCTACCGTCTGGCTCGGTTCGCCTACGAGCAGGGCTTCCCGGTGACGGTGTCGTCGGTGCTGGCACCCGAGGCCATCGCAGCCTTCGTCCAGGTCGGGTGCGGGAAGGTCGCAGAGTCCACCCGCGCCGCCCGCCAGCGGGAGGCCTGGCAGCTGCGCCAGGCGGTGGTGGGCCTCCAGGACGCCTCCGGGGGAACGGCGCCGCCGGTGAGGTTCAACGCCTACGACCCGAACGCCCCCTACAGCCGGACCGAGATGACGCTGCTGTGGTCCTGGGCGGGCGGCCAGCCGACCGAGGCGCTGCGCCGCGGCTGCCGGCAGCTGATCGTGCTGGGCGCCGGGTGCGGGCTGACCTCCGCCGAGGTGATCCAGGTGCGTGGGCACGACGTGCGCCTGGGCGGCCAGGTCGGCGATCCGGTCTCGGTGCGGGCCCGCGCGACGCGGGACCGGGGGGTGCTGTGCCGCCGCGACTGGGAGCGGGCGCTGCGGCAGGAGGCCGAGCCACTGGCCGGGCAGGTGGTGTACCTGTTCCAGCCGCGCTGCCATGTCCGCACCGCCGGCGTCGTCTCCGGCTTCCTTGCCCGCGCCCATCCGGCGCCCGGCCCCCCGAAGCTGTCGATGCCGCGGCTGCGTTCAACCTGGCTGGTGGGGTTGCTGAACGACAACGTCCCGCTCACCACGATCGTGGCGGTCGGCGCCGACGACGTCTGGGCCACGCTGCAACGAGTGATCCGCTACGCCCGCGCGCTGGAACCCGACCAGGCCGCGCGAGCCCTGCGGGGCGCACCGTGATCTCCAACGCGCTGATGCCGGCCCGGTCGGCGCCTCCGCACCGCGGCCGGGGGCAATGGCCGCACGACCGCGGGCGCGTCGCCCACGACGCCGCGGAGGTCCGCGCAGGCCCGTGAAACAGATCGGCCGCCGTCGAGCTGGTACCCCGACGGCGGCCGCGGAAGACCGTGCACACCCTTTTTCGCATCAGACACGCCAGGCCGTCCGCCTGCGACGATACCGCCGCCGCCGTCCGCGGCGGCGGTAGGGCACGCGTTCGCGCCGGGGTTGTCTGCCGACCGCTCCCGCCATCAGGCGGGAAGGAACGGTGCAACCACCCATGAACAGCAACAGACCTGGCGCCCGCAGCGGAGGCACCTCCGGGACATCTGCCCCCGTGTCAGGGGCCGCCGTCGATCTCCGGCGCCGCGGCAGCAGGGCGGCCCGGTTCGCCGTTTTCGGGCCACAGCGGGCCCAGGGCACGTTCGAGGTTGGCGATGGTCAGCAGGTCGGCCCACACGGCCCCGGCCAGCACGTTGGCGATGGTCTGCCGGTTCACCCCGCTGACCGCTCCGAGCCGTTTGGCGCTCCAGCCCTGCGCCGCCATCGCCCTGGCCAGCCGCACCGCCAGCTGCTGGGCGACGTGCGCGCCGTGGTGGTCGGCCAGTCCCGCCTGCGGCCAGTCCCCGTCGATCACATAGTCGCGGGGCCGTCTGGCCCGCGAGTCGTCCCCGGCCACACCGGTCATTGTGAACCACCCGCCGCCCCGGAAACCCCACACCAGGAGGGCAAATGGATTAGCACCCTTGGTGAGCGGGCAGCAGTTGATCTTGGGAGGCGGTCCCGCCTCCCAAGATCGACCCGGGGGTCCGCCATGTCCGAGCACGTATCCAAGCCAGAGTCCGCGCGCCCGTCCGCGCGCCGCTCACCGCGCGCGGTGTCGATCAGGCTTGTTGATCGCCGAGTGATTCGGGGACGATGGTTGGGCGGCCGAGCCTAATTCAGAGGTTGAAACGGAGCTGACAGCACCCGTTGGCTGTTCCGAGGAGCGGGAGTCTACCGGCCGGTGGCGGTGCTGAGCCAGGTCGGATCACCCTCGATGCTGCGCCGAAAGCTAGACATCATTTTCAGCTTTACCCAGACGAAGCGCCTGGGACGGGTCCGTCCCAGCAGGATGAAAGAGGGTCGCGCATCGGCCGTTGTCGTCGCGGAGCGAAGGCTGTCATGACGACAGCACCCCAGTCGCCATAGCAGCCACTGAGCCTTTTCCATCACGGGGCGAGGGCGGCCTCGCGGTTTTGTAGGACGCTGATGGCCTTGGCGAGGTGGCCGGCGCGGTAGGGGCAGCAGCGGAGCTTGGTGAGGATCTTCCATGACTTGAGCTGGGCGTTTCCGCGTTCACCTGGTCCGCGGAGCTTGGCGTGGGCCCGGTTGGCTTGTTTCTGGGAGGCGGGCTTGTTCCTGCCCTTGTAAGGAACGATGATCGCGGGACCGGCGCCGACGTAGCCCTTGTCGGCCAGGACCGGCAGCCCGCACGCTGCCAGGGCGCGGATGATTCCCCAGTTCCGGGCCGCTTTCAGGTCGTGGATCGAGCCGGGTACCGCACCCGACACCCACACGATCTGCCCGTACGGGCCGGCAATTACCTGCAGGTTCACGCCGTGCTTGTGATGCTTGCCCGAGTAGAAGAGCCGGTCGGCGCGGAGGCGGTCGGTCGCGATGAGAGTGCCGTCCAGGATCAGATGTCCCAGCCCGTCTTTCTTCGCCCTGGCGAGTGTGGTGCCGAGCTTGGGTGAGCGGGCCGACAGCCAAGCCACGACCTCGTTCACATACCTCCACGCGGTCGTCGTCCCGACCCCGAAACCTGCCGCGAGCTGCGCGAACGTATCGCCCTTCTTCAAGTATGCGAGCGTCATCAGCGCCTGCTGCCCCGCGTTCAAAGCCCGGCCCTTGCTCTTCAGCTTCGTCCGCTCCCGCCGGACGAGACCGGTCAGGTAGTTCAGAGTCGAACGCGACAACGGCAGCGAAGCACGATAGAAAAGCACGTGAAACCTCTGGTTGTGGGGGGCGGAGGTCAGAGACCCCTCTCCTACCAGGGGTTTCTTCACGTCCACGGCCAGCCACGCCGCCCGCGATCATGCTGTGATCAGCAGCCTTGAAGAGGCTGCTGGAAAAGGTTCACTGAACGGGTTGATCTCTACGAAATCCCACATCATGGGCTGCACTGGGTGCCCGAACGTCGGCTCCGGCCTTGAGTAGCGATCGAAAACCCGCCATCGCATCTGGGTCGAACACCGTTGTGCAAGCTTTCTGTGACATAGGCTCAGGGCCGCCGTGACTCCTGCGGCATGTGCTTCCGAGCGACCGTCCTCCTGCACCCAGGTCGGTATCTGCGCTACCGCATCCGCGAACGCGTTCAGGGTGTGCACCTGACGTGCTGTGTAGAGTTCGAGGGGGCTGGCCATTCCATACATCCGGCTGCCCCGGTCAAGGGTGAGCGGTGCCTCATAGTTCATTCCTTCCGGCATGGAGATTGCTCCTCGCCGCCCAGCATCGGGTACGTACCGGCGGTCCTTGCCGCCGCCGATCACCTCAGCTAGGAGTTGCAGCCCAAGGCGACCGGCCCTCCCCTCGGTCCGTACGTAGTCGGTGGCGAATACAGTCCCGCAACCCGGACAGGCGAAGCGCGGTCGGCCACCTTCAAGTTTGGTCGCGGGCGGCGGAAACTTGTTCCCCTCCCCGACCTCAAATTCAACCCGCCCGCCAGTGACAACTGGCCTGAGCCACCGCAGATCCTGGGGCCTCTTGCTCAGCCACGGCGAGGTGTAGAGGGGGATACGAATACCGCACCCTTGGCAGGGGCAGGCCACTGTCCTCGCCCACAGGGACGCGGACACATTCGTGTCATCAACCTTGGGGTAGAGATGGCTGACCTTGGCCCATGCTGCGGAGCGCACCCGCTCGGCGTACCACTCGGTCACATCCTTCAGGCCCTCGGTTGTCGTGAGCTGGGCGATGTAGCGCTGGCTTTCGCGCAGTGCAGTCACGGTTTCGGTGAGCTGGTCGGACACATGCAAGACCCGGTATCCGTGGGGGTGGGTGAGGGGCCTCGCGTTTTCCGGACACCTGCTTGATGGGTGATCTACGCGGCTTGCTGCCGGTCCAGGTACTCGTTGTGGACCTCCCATGGGGTCCGGTACCCGTTCGCGGAATGTAGCCTGCGTCGATTATAGAAGCCCTCGATGTAGCGCATGCACGCCCGGCGGGCCTTCGCGCGCGTGGCAAATACCATACGGTTCAGCCACTCGTTCTTCAACGCCCCGAAAAACGACTCGGCCAAGGCATTATCCCAACATACGCCCGTCCGGCCCACCGACCGGCGCATTCCATGCCCGGCCAGGTGCCGACCGAACTCGGCACTCATGTAATTCGACCCGCGATCGGAGTGGAAGACACATCCGGGCTCGATGTCGATGTTCCTTGCGGCCGCATCCAGGGCGTCGGTGAGCAGCGAGGTTTTGAAATGGTCGCCCATCGCCCACCCGACCACCATCTTGGAGTGGCAGTCGATCACCGTCGCGAGATACGCGAAGCCCTCCCAGGTGGGAATGTAGGTGACGTCCCCGACCAGCTTGGTGCCCGGCGCGGCGGCGGTGAAGTCGCGGCGGACCAGGTCGGGGACCGCGCCCGGGCCGTCGGCCCGGGTCGTGACCGGCCGCCACGGCCGCGGCTGCACCGACTCCAGACCCAGCTCGCGCATCAGCTGCCGGACCAGTTCCGGCGACACCCGAACACCCGACCGAGCCAGAACCGCATGCACCCGCCGATAGCCATAGGTCTGGTGGTTGGCCGCAAAGACCGCCTCGATCATCAACTTGAGCCGCTCGCGGCGTTCGCGGGTCGCCAAGGCCGGCCGCCGCCGCCACTCGTAGAACCCCGAGCGCGAAACATGCAGCCAGGCGCACATATCGATAATGCTGTGGTTGGCCTTCTCCGCGTCGATGAACTCGTACTTGGCGGTCACGGGTGTTCCCTGGCGAAGAAGGCCGCGGCTTTTTTCAGGAAGGCGTTCTCCTCGCGCAACCTCCGGTTCTCGCGTTCGAGTTGGAGTTCCCGCTCGGTCCTGCCCTCGCCCGGACCCGATGCGGCCTGCGTGTCGGCGCCGTGCGTCAGCCGATACGCCTTCACCCAGGATCCCAGGGTGGTCTCGTGCACATCCAGGTCTCGTGCCACATGGGTGATGGGCCGCGGACCGTCCAGCACCATCCGGACGGCCTCGTCCTTGAACTCCTGGGAGAAGTACCGCCGTTTACGCCTTGCCAATGACCTTCCTTCCGGTTCGTCCACAATCCTAGCTATGGACGTGTCCGGAAGATCCGGGGCACCTCAGGGCGACCTGCAGGGCGGCGAGCTAAAGTTCGACCAAGTGGTCGCGGGCCTGGTCGTTGAGCGGGGTCCCGGCCTCGACGCGCAGGGCGAACAGCCGGTCCAGCAGCCACCTGTCGCGGGGGACTCGTTTGCCGTTGAGGTAGCGCGACAGCGTGCCCTTGTCGATGGTCGGGTTGACCCTGCAGAACGCCCCCTGGCTCATACCGACCGAGTCGAACAGGGCCTTCAGCTCGGACGCGAAGGCCTTGACCTGCGCCCGGTCCTCGACCGGGACATGCCGGGAAGGGCGTTCGCTGTCGATCACGCGCCCATCATCTCGGCACCGGCCCGGCGCCACCCCGGCGTCGACAGAACTGGCCATTACCGGGCGATGATCTCGTTGAGGACCCGGACCGCTCCGCTGGTCGCCGACAGAGCAGCCAGCACCACCACGGGAACAGACCCGTCGGCCCACAGAGTGAGGGCCCCGGTGACCACTCCGGCGGCCAAAGCGAGCGCGAGGACGATAGCCGCCCGGACCCCCAGCAGCGGCTCAGGCCCGCTGCCACAGCCGGGTTCGCGGTCACGGTCAGAGCTGGGGGTCGGCCTGGCCATCGAGGACTCCCTTACAAGTCGGGGAAGCAGTGGTGTCGCCCTCCACCATCGAGGCCATCTCCGGGGTTGCGCTGGCGTGCAACGGTCCTGCGGCGAGTTCCGGGTGTTGCCACTTACTGCAACCGCACACCAACGTGGGTCCCAGGAGAAATCGTGGGAACGATCAGGCCGCGAGGTCGAGCAGCTGATCCGAGCCAACGGGTCCGGGGTTCCAGCGGACGAAGTCGGCTCGGAGGTCATTGTTAAGGACGCGGGTGCGGATCTGTAGGAGGAGGTGGGGTCCTGGCCATGCACGCGGCCGGCGCTGAGCTGTGCCAGAAACTGGAGCGAACACTTCACCCCACCGAGATCAGGCTGATCGTCCTGGATTTCGCCTCCGTGACGGCGATGACCAACAGCTTCCCAGACGAACTGGTTGGCAAACTCTGCACCTCCCTCTCTAGCCTGAATCTGTCAAGTCGCCTCCTGGGCTTCCGGATCGCCCACGGTTGAGTTGACAGGACGGGCTCCATTCAGGAGCGTTGCCGGGAGGGTGCGCCCGCGGGTTCCTGCGGGACGTCTGCAAGGACCCGCCAAGCCGCGGCCGCGAAGGTCTCCAGCCAGTCGATCGTGCTAAGAGTTTCTTCTGCGGTGAGCGGCGCACGGCTTTCGCCCCCGCCTGGGCGGCGGTCGGCGCCGTGGACGATCTGATTCCTGCGCTGGACGATCTCGTTCATACGTGACCGCAGGACGTCGGGCGATTGTTGGTCTCCGCCCAGTGCGCGTGCGGTCTCTGGCCAGAGGTCGAACACGCCGCCACGAATATTGGGTCGATCACGTGAGGGTTCTCGAGAGGCGGCCGCGGGAGTCGGACGCCGGGTTCGGACTCCTCCCAAGATCCAACTTTCCACGACCGCGACCGCCTGTACCCAGCAGGCCCGGTGGAGATCTTCCAGATCCAGCGGCTTCGGTCCGCCCTCCAGAGACGGAGCGATCTGTGTCGCAGTGCTCACCAGTTCCCGGAGCCGATCGAAGCTTTCGCGTAGTGGTAGCGGCGGGTCTGAGGGCGGGGTGAACAGTGCTAGAGGCTCTGGGGCCGGTCGTCGCACTCTTGATGTCGAGGAACTCGGTGTGCCCGGGACGCCGCTCGGCCGATCCTCAGCTTCTGCTGGGACCTTGGTGACAGAGTCGATGATCAGACTCTGCCCATCGTGAAGCACCATCTTGGTCCGGTCGACCCGGACGGCACGGTGGCTGCTCAGCCTCTCGTGCTCGTACTGTTCAACTAGTCGGCCGTCCAGGAATCTGCGAGGAGCGTTGTCAGAGTGGGGCGGCAAATGGTCGCGAAACACTCTGATGTCGTTGACACGCACTGGGGTTGGACTGCGGTCCAGGTCGCGCTGGACCGCTGCGTCGGCAGTGTTCTGCGATGGGGAGGGCTGATCGAATGCCGCTGTGCTCAGCCGGTCGGCCAGAGCCGCGAGGTAGGAAGCGTCCTGGACGTCCCTGCCCAGAGAACCTGTCCACTCTGGTCCATGCAGGGCGCCCAGCAGGGATGCGGTCATGGAGGCGAGGGTGTCGGTGTCGGCCTTTGGCAGGAACGCTGCGCGCAGTAGTCCGCTGAGCGGGCGGGTGGCCGTGCGGGCGGCCAGATAAGCGGATGCGACGGCGGTGACCGTGCCCGCACCGTTGCGGGTTTTGTCGAAACAACCGAGCTCAGCCAGGGTTTCGTCGTCGTTGGCGAGCGCGCCGCGGCCCAGCGACCTGTGGGCGATGACCAGCAGTTCGCGGGCTTCGCCGATGGTGGCTTGCCAAATGGCGGCGGGTGACTGGCCCGTGGACGCTGTGAAGGCTCGGAGCCAAACTTCAGGCAGCATCCCGTGTACCCGATCGAAGTCCTGCCACGATCGGTCTTCGATGAGGGCTTGGACGAGATCGCCGTAGCCGAGTGTTCCCTGACGGAGGAGTGTGTGACGCAACGCCAAGCCATGGATGAGCGCGCCCACCAGTGCCCGGGGGTGACCGTGGGTGGTGATGCCGTCCGTGGTGATCCTTGCCAGCAACGACCCGGGGTTCAGATCGGCGGAGACGATCACGTGGGGGGCAATCCGCATCGCCACGCCGTTGGCGCCTGCGTTGAAGTAAGCGCCGATGGCGCGGTCGGCGAGAGCCCGGCTCGTAGAGTCGGCAACCCGTCGCCAGGGCGGTGTGCCCGTAGCCCAGGTGTGGGCGGCGGAGATTACCGCCCTGCCTCCGCCACGTTGGTAGACGGGCCAGGCCGGCAACTCAGTCTCGGTGAGGCGGTTGAGCCACCGCGGGCCGCTCAAGCAGGCGCGGGCGACCGACATCAGCAACTGGGTGTCGTCGCTGTAGTCGCCGGCGTTGACGCGTTCGGTGTAGCGGGCGTACTGGCCACCGGAATTACGGTCCCAGGAACGAAAGCTGGGCTCTGGCTGGATGCTGCGGGACTTGTTCCCGCCGACGATGCTCGACCGGATCTCCTGAGGCCAGCCGAGAGCGTCGCCAACGGCAGCGCACAGCACGGCACCCCGTGCGCGTTGCGGAAAATTCGCAGGCGGCGGCGTCATGTCAGCCATCTTCTCAGTCTGCCGACGGGGACCAAGGCCGCTCCTCGATTGTTCCGCCGTTTCGGATCCGGGAAGGCAGTCTCACGCGGTCGAAGAAGATCGGAGCGACGATCCAGCAGAATCGGTCGGGCGCGTGGCCGCGTCGGCCGAGGGCAGCGTACTGCTCCCGCGCGGTGGCGGCATCAGCGACAACGATGCCGGTGACGGCCGATACCGGTACGGGGCCAAGGATCAGCGCTTCGGATTGCAGATCGGTTGCCGCCCCAGGAACGTGACGGGGACCGCGTTGCCATCCTCCAGGCTTTGAGACGGCGGCGTAGCAATCAAGCAAGGCTTGGCGGCCGACCCGCAGGTGCGCGCCTCGGTCCTTGGCGGCGTTGCAGGGTGAGAACAGGGTGCCGAGCTTGTCGACGAGTGCTGCGTCTAGGAGCAGGCACACCCAGTCCTGGTAGTTCAGAAAGGGCCCCTTTGCCTTGGCCATCGACAGATAGTAGGGGTTGGGGAACTGCATGCTGCAGCAAATGCGGTCGGGATGGGCATCGTAGCGTTCGGAGTCGGTTGGGGAGAACTGGTCGCTGGCATTGTCGGCGAGTTCCTTGCTGCTGCGGATCTGCCCGTCCCGGAGGATGTGGAACAGATTCTTGGCAGGGGTGAAGTGCGCCAACCGTGTCAGCCTGACGGCGGCGCGCGCGTGGGCGACCTCGCCATTGCCGGTCATACAGCCAGCCTGGTGTAGAGGGCGGGATCGGTCGGGAGCAGCGGAGTGAGGGGCCCACGGTGGGTAAGCAACAGGTCCGAGCGCGCCCGGGTGATCGCCACGTACAGCAGCCTGGCCTCCCGGGCCTCGGCGTCGCGTTCACCAAAGGCGGCGACCTTGTCGGGATTCGGCATGTGCGCAGCGTCCAGGAAAGGCAGGATCACCGTGTCGAACTCCAGCCCCTTGGCCGAGTGATAGGCACCGCACCAGATTCCCGGCGTGGGGTCCCATACACGCATCTCAGGATCCAGCTCGCGGACGGGCAGCCCCACGCACGCCTGGCGCGCGTCTGCCCAGGTGCGTGCAAGCACGGCGACGGTCCCGGTACGGGCGTAGTCACGGGCCTGGGCACCTATCAGTTGGATCTCCCGCTCAGGATCAGAGCAGGTCACCAATGTCGGCAGCGTTCCGGCCGCGGTGGGCTCGCGTGGCTCGACGAGGTCCTGGGGATCACCCGCCATGTGAGGCATGCGACTCATGGCTATCGCCAGCCGGGCAATCTGCGCGGTGTTGCGGTAGTTGTCACTGAAGCGCTCAACCCGGTGGATGTTCAGTCCGCAGGAGCGCCAGCTCACCCCCTGCCCGTAGATCAGCTGGTGGTAGTCGCCAAAGAAGGTGACCGAGCCATCGGCGGGAACGGTGGCGGCCAGGGAGCGGATCGCCTCCGGCGCCAGGTCCTGACCTTCATCGATCACAACATGGCGGTACCGGCGGGGCCGGGAGTCCTGCGGGAGGCTGGCGCGGACAGCTCCGGGCAGGTCCCACCAGTCGTAGGTCTTGCCATGGTCAGACCGCAGCTTGAGGTAGGCGGTGCGGATCTTCCAAATGGCCTCGCGCTGGCTGTCGTTCAGGCCAGCCCCCCGGCCGCGGCCAACGCGCTCGGCGGCCAGGTAGTCCGACAGGGCCTGCAAGCCCATACCACTGATCCACTCGATCTCGTCGAGGAAGAACTCGACGGGCCGTTCGAAGAACTGGCCCGGCTTGTAGGTGGCAGCGATCTCCTTGATGGCCTGTCCGGCCAGGTGGCGGCGCAGTTCGGGATTGGCGATCGCGCCATAGGGCATCTTGCCAACGCTGTTGAGGTACCCACGGGCAAAAAGCCCGTAGGTCTCGATGGTGATGTTGGCCGCGGCAGCGGGCTGGATATGGCGCAGGTAGGTGACCAGCGCATTGTTGTAGGTGACCAGGAGGACTCGGCCACTGTTACGAGTTTCGGGCGCTGCCAGATGCTCAGCGCGCAGCATCGCCATCGTGGTCTTGCCTGTGCCCGCAGTGCCCAGAACAACCTGATGTCCCGCTCCTGGCAGGTAAATCACATCCGATTGCCGCCCACGCGGTTCCGGCAGACTCACCGCGCTCTCTCACGGATCGTCATGCCGTTGCAGACCATGCGCCGGGTGCAAAGGTCCTGTTGAGGCCCTACGCCTGGGAACCTTTCGGCGCAAGTCGACTTCCCCGAGAGAGGACCGTCCGGCGCACCATCGGAGATCCAATGGGCTGGGAGCCGGAGGAGAAGAGGCGCCACGAATGACAGGGTGATCACCAACCTGCTCGTTGAGACCTGATCAGCGGAGGTCGTGCGCCATGTCCGCAGCGCACCGTCAAGCAACGCAACTCTATCGAATTCCGGCGATCCTCGACTGGGTGCAGATACTGCAGCCGATCGACCGAAATCGGCCATCCCGGGTTGTGAACCAGGAAGCTCGTTGGAACGCGGCGATGGCACCGACATCAGCCGCCCGGACCTCCCTGGACGGTGACTCAAAGCCGCCCGCGTCCTGCGCACTGGCGGACACCTCGGCATCAGCAAC
The DNA here is from genome assembly GCF_024172125.1 of Actinomadura rupiterrae. Lineage (GTDB taxonomy): Bacteria > Actinomycetota > Actinomycetes > Streptosporangiales > Streptosporangiaceae > Spirillospora > Spirillospora rupiterrae. The sequence goes on along the minus strand of NZ_JAMZEA010000008.1, from coordinate 490,506 downwards.
GTCATCGTCACTCTGGTCGCTCAAGCCGCCCCTGGCCTGCATTCGGCGATCACCCAGGCAACACGCCCCGGCACGGCGACCGCCAGGGATTGATCCGGCACGTCAAGACGTGACCCGGCGGAGTGACGACTCTTCGGATCGCCTGGACACCGCAGTCCTCTATTGCGGATGGATAGTCGCCTTGCGGCATTCCGCCAGCACTGTGTTCATGGCCGCCTGTCCCCAGTCCTGCCATTGCTGGAACGTCCGATTCTCGTCGGAGGTTAGATGGTCGGGGTTCGGAAGGCTGACCTTCCAGTCCGCGGAGTCGACCAGAACAGCCATGGCCCGGTTCAGCTCCTCCCAGCGCAAATCGGCTCGGGCAGCGCGCGTGGACAGGTCCGAGACCGCATGGATCTGGTGCGCGATCAGCACATATGCCCCATGCTGGGTCGCCGCACGCGGCGGGCTCCCCTGAGGACGGGCGGTGAGCTTCTCGCATGCCCGCCTAGCCCAGTCCGCTGCACGGGAGGTGTCCTGTTGGCCGAAGCAGCCCACCGTCAGGCCTGCCGCCGACACTGCGACCAAAGCCAGGATGCAGAGTATCCGGTACATGATCTCCCATTCCGGCTGGCGGGAGAGGGACAGTACCGCCGTTCCGGTGCCGTCCGCCGCAACCTTTCAGGTTGCTATCGTGGTTGCACCTGACCATGCTTGGGCAACAGATGATCAAGGGGGACCACCGTTCTCACAGCAATACTCGGGGGACCAGCATGGAGACATTCGTGGTGGTGAAGGCACCGTCCGTCAGCGGTGCCGCCAGGCTGAGGAATCGTTGTTCCGTCTTGGCCGACGCTAGTGGTCGTCTTGCGTTGCCCACTATGGGCTCGACAACAGCCAGGTAATGCCGGGTGCCCACTCGACGAGGGAACCGGCGGCCACTCGCTTGGCCAGCGCGCGGCCGGTTATCAGCGCGCTGCCAAGGCTGTCGCCGCTCCGCGCGCCAGGTGGCCGCCGCGGCGCCGGGGTTGTGCCGGGCGGGAGCACTGGAGTCCGCAGCCGGCGACCTTGCCTGCACGTGGCTCATCTGGTCAGACACCGGCTGGCAGGAGGCACACTTCTGTTATGACTGCGCTCCAACGAGTGCACTGTGGCCAGTGGAATGCTCGTTCTGCCTGAGCGGCACCGGGCCGGTCATGGTTGCTTCGACGGCGACCAGCACCACAGCCTCACCCGATTGGGCACCAGCCCGAACCCGTCTTCGGCAGGCCGGCTGGACAGTCGGCTCCACACAGCTGCTATGTCCGGCATGCACTGTCGACCAAAGCGGCATGCCCGACATGACACCTTCCTGGTGGGAGCACCTTCGGAAGACGCTGCGGCGGGCTTGACCCTCGGGGAAACAAAGCGGGTTCAGCGGTTCGCGCCTCCATGGGCTGCCCGGCTCGGCGGGACCGGGCAATGAATCGGGGCAAGGGGCGTGAACTGGGAAGATGTCTCTTCCCGCAGGCAAAATCCGGGAAGATCACACAAATTGCCTCGTCGGGCAGCTCGGGCGCGGTAGCTTGCTGACCCATGGGCCAGGATCTCCGACGCGTGTCGGTAGAGGCGTATGAGCGCGTGGCGGCAGGGCTGGTCGAGGAAGAGTCTCGACTCAAAAGCCAGTTGGCCGCCGTGAGTGAGCGACTCTCCTCGGTGCGGGCCGCTTTGGATGCCCAGAGGGCGGATATCGAGGCATTCCCCGACGATCCGGAGTTTCTGTCCTCAGACGCCGAGCCCGAGGGGCCCGAAGAAGCTCCCACCTCGCAGCCTGGACCGGCCCCCGAACCTGTGGCACCGGTCACTCGCACGACGCCTGTCACGCCTGCGAAGTCGGCCACCAACGTTGTGAAGATCAAGGCCCCGCGCCGGGACAGGATCTGGCAGATCCTGGCCCAGGGCGCCGAGCGGTGGTGGCGCGTCAACGAGATCACCGTGGCTCTCGGAGAAGCGAACAACAAGATCGTGCGTCTCACCGTCGACAAGATGGTCGACAAGGGCGAGGTGCTCAAGCACTGGGCCTCGAAGAACGAGACCTGGTACCGCTTCAACGACGGTGTCGACCGACCCGCGCCGTCCGCGTCCGCAGCCTCCGACGAGGACGCCCCCATCGATGAGCAGGGGGCAACGATGTAACCCTGGTGCGCGTCTGAAGTCGCGCAATAAAAGTGGCCGCCGCCGAGCTCTGACCTTCGGCGGCGGCCGAACGACTGACCACAGCGCATAACTGACGGCTCGTCGTTTGCTCGAAACACTACCCGTCTCCACAGTCGGGTCGCAGGTGATTCGGGCATTTCGCCGTGGCCGTCGCCTTGACGTGCCCGTTTTCATCCTCGAACGGCGAGATGCCCATGTCCTTCTTCACCGCCGGCCTCCTGCCGGACGGTCCCCTCTTGCGCGCCGTCCGGCAGCCAGCGCACGCTGAGCGCCCGTTGCAGGTTGGCGATCGTCATCAGGTCCGGCCAGACCGCCCCTGCCAGGACATTGGCGATGGTCTGCCGATTGACACCGCTCTCGCGGGACAGGCGGTTGGCACTGAATCCCTGCTCGGCCATCGCCTCGCCCAAGCGGCGCGCGAGCTCTTGGGCGACCTGCGCTCCATAGGGTTCGCCGCCGGACTCGTCGACCAGCAGTGCCTGCGGCCACTGCCCTTCGACAGCGAAGTCCCGGGGGCGTCGAGTACGGGAGTCGTCACCAGACACGTCGCCGACCTTGCCCTCTCCATGATCATTTATGATCCGTCTATTGAAATAGCAGGGTGCTATTGGGGTAGCGGTGCTTAGGGGGGCGGAGGTGCCTCCGGGCGTCTATCTCTGGCAGGTACCTGTGTCCAACCGGATCAACTCCTACCGACCGCGGCGAGGCAGTCCCGCGGCCTGGGCGCGGGTCGAGGACGGGGTGCGGGAGATCGTGCAGCGGTCCGAGCCGCTGACGCCCTACACCGCCGGGGAGTTGATGAGCGTGCTGGCGCAGCTGGCAATGTTCGCCGACGCCCAGGGCTATCCGCCGGGCGCCGAAAGCTGGTTGTCGCGGGAGCTGATCGAACGGTTCATCCTGGTGGGCACGAATGCGAGCAAATGCTCTCGGGGTAACTACCGCACCAAGCTGCATCGGCTGCGCGAGGCGGTACTCGGCCCCGACTGCCAGACCGGCAAGCCGGTCAAGCTGTCGGCTGCGACAGCGGCCAAGCCCTATACCGACTCCGAGGTGGCGCGCCTCTGGTACTGGGCCGACGGACAGCCAACCGACGAGCTCCGTGCAGGCTGCCGGTTGCTGCTGTGCCTGGGCCGAGGCTGTGGTCTGGACTCCCCCGAGATCATCCCGCTGCGCGCCCATGACATTCGGCGACCGGGCAACGGTGCAGCCGTCGTCCACATCCGCGGACGACGGGAACGACAGGTGGTGTGCCGGCGCGCCTGGGAGAGGCCTCTGTTGCACGAGGCCGCGCGATTCGACGGGCAGGTGTCCTATCTGTTCCGGCCCCGATCCGGCGCTCGCGGAAAAAACACGGTCACCAACTTCCTGGCCCGCTGTCACCATGCGCCCAGCACCCCCACGCTGGTGATGGGCCGACTACGGGCGACCTGGCTGGTCGAGTTGATCGAGCAGTGTGTGCCGCTGCCAGTGATTGTTGCGGCAGCCGGCTTGGACACCCTGCACGGGTTGTCCCGCATCCTTCCGCACGTCCGGGGCATGGCCGCCGGACCGGCCGCCGACCTGCTGCGCGGTGACCTGTGACACTGCCGCCGCTTCAACACGGGGACCTTCCCGCCTCGGCGGCTCAACGTCCACGCATTGAGTTCGGTGATCAGCGAGTGCGCGACGCCGCCGCGTTCATCGCCGAATCCGGGATCGTAGCCGAGTTGGAGAGGTACATCGCCCGCGAACGAGGCCGTCCCCGTACGTGCACCGTCGAGGGGCTGCTGGTCGGGATGGCGCTGTGTGCTCACCGCACCGGAGGAGTGCTGTTCACTCAGGTCACCGAGATCCTGCACTGGGGCATTCCCGAGGATTGGCGGCGCCGCTTCGGCTTGGTCGACCGCGTCGACAACGCCCGTGGCTTCGCTGCCGCCTACAGAGTCGTGCTGCGGCTCACGCACCGCCTCCTCGACGAGCTGAACCCCTCGCCCCTGCCCATGAACCGGCGGCTTCCGGTCGCCGTAGTTGAGCAGATCATCCAGGAAGCCGACAGCGAGCTGCTCGCGCAGCGGCGTGAACGGCTCCACAAAGTCATCGACGCAATCCTGGGGGCGTCGATCGCCGCCGTCCGCCACCGGCTGGATGAGCATTGGGACGGCTCGCTGGGTGTGGACGCAACCCCGATCGCCACATGGGCCCGCGGCGTCGAACAGGACGGGCCGGTCACCGCCACCGACCCCGACGCAGGCTGGTACGTCCGCGAGGGCGACCACCGCGCCCCCGACCTCCACAGCCACATCCGCCCGACCAAGTCTGGCAGCAAACGGAACCCACGTAAGAAGAGGAGTGCAAGGAGGCTCTTCGGCTACGACGCGAATTTGGCGATCGCATACAACCCCCACCACGACCCACGCCCCCAGGAGCACGGCTGTGGCGACCCGAGGCTCCTGCCCGCGCTGGTGTTGAGCATGCGCCTGGACAAGCCCGGGCACAACCCCGGCAGCAACGGCGTCACCATGCTGAAGAGCATCAAGGAACGCGGACACCCCGTCGGGTATGTGGCTGGCGACCGGCTCTACAACGGCTCGAACCCGAATGCTTGGCAACTCCCTGTGCGGGCGCTCGGCTATGACCCGGTATACGACTACCGCAAGGACCAGCTCGGAAGCATGGCGCAGGCCGACGGCGCACTGCTGGTCGAGGGCACCTGGTGCTGTCCCTCGACCCCGCAACGATTGATCGACGCAACCCGCGATCTGCAGCGCGCCGCCGGGCCGAAAAAGATCGACCCCGAAACCTGGGTGGAACGCATCCACGCCCGCGCTCACTACCTGCTGCCCCGGAAGGGCCTGCCCGGCGACCAGGGGCAGCAGCGCTACATGTGTCCTGCCGCCGCCGGGAAGGTCCAGTGCCCCCTCAAGCCGGCCAGTATGGGCACAGACCCTCGCCTGCCCTTGGTCGATCCACGGCCGTCCCCCGTCAGCGAGCCACCGCCCATCTGTAAGCAGGGAAGCATCACCATCGGCTCTGAGGACGGCGCCAAGCACTGGCAGGCACACCCCTACGGCAGTCCGATCTGGCAGAAGCTCTACTTTCGGCTCCGCAACGCCGTCGAGGGTTTCAACGGATTCGCCAAGGACGATGCGCAAGAGGCGATCGAGCGGGCTCAGAAGCGGCGTATCCGCGGCGTCGCGGCACAGAGCCTGGTGCTGGCCTTCCAGCTCGCTCGCGTCAACCAGCGCAAGATCAGCGCCTGGATCGACACCCTGCCCGGCGAAGACGGCCAGCCCCGCCGCCGAGCGCGGCGTCGGAAGTACAAGCCGCTGGGCACCTGGACACCCAAGGGCCACCTCGACGAGGTGGCCTGACCATCCCGCACGCACCACGGCAACTCTCCGGGCGCGAGCCTGCCCAGAATCAGTTGAGCCGCCGCACGCCCGCTTCAGAAGGCCCCCATGATCGATTCGCGGCGCCCTCAAGGCGGCAAGCCACCCCCTTCGGAGCACCGACAACGACGAAGACCCCTCCGCCTGGCGCAGAGGGGTCTTATTTCGTCACTATGGGGGGAGGACTTGCGTCACTACCCCGAAGTGGGCGAGGAGGGATTTGAACCCTCACATCCTTTCGGACACACGGACCTGAACCGTGCGCGTCTGCCGTTCCGCCACCCGCCCCGGGTGTCGCCCCCGTTTCCGGGTGCAGGAAGAGATTAGCACGGTTCAGGGGGTGGTCCGGCAACCGGATACTTCTAGCGAACCTTGACACCGATACGATCGTCTACCAGTGGGGAAGGGAGGTGCCCGTGGGCGTCATTCAGCGCTTCGAGCGGAGGCTTGAGGGCATGGTCGAAGGTGCCTTCGCCCGGGCGTTCAAGTCCGAGCTGCAGCCGGTCGAGGTGGCCAGTGCCGTGCAGCGCGAGATGGACGACCGGGCCGCGATCGTCGCGGCCGGCCGCACCCTGGTGCCGAACGACTTCGTCGTGGAGATCTCGCAGCAGGACGGCCAGCGGCTTCAGGTGTACGCCGACAGCCTGAGCCAGGAGCTGGCGAACCTCGCCCGCGAGTACGCGAAGGAGCAGGGGTACTCCTTCGTGGGTCCGGTCCGGGTGCGTTTCGAGAACGCCGACGACCTGGCCACGGGCATGTTCCGGATCCGCTCTGGGGTCATCCGCGGGTCCACGGTGGAGGGCGGGGAGATCCGCCGGCCGCCGTCGGACTACCCGCGCGCGCCCGGTGGCGCCTTCGGCGGCAACCCCCGGCTGCTGGTCACCACGACGATGGACAACGGCCCGGCCCACCAGAGCACCTACGAGGTCAACACGCCGGTCACGCTGCTCGGGCGGGGCACCGACTGCGACCTTCGTTTGGTGGATCCGGGGGTTTCGCGGCACCATGCCGAGATCCGTATAGAAGGTCCCGAGATCGTGCTCGTCGATCTAGGGTCGACCAACGGTTCCTTCGTCAACGGCCAGCCGATCCGCCGGGTCACCCTGGTGGACGGAAGCCGTGTGACGATGGGGCGCACCACACTCGTGTTCCGCCGCGATAGGGAGTAACCCCGACTCCGATGTCCGACTTCACCCTCACGCTGATCAAGCTGGCGTTCCTCGCGGTGCTCTGGCTGTTCGTCATCGCGGCCGTCGGAGTGATCCGCGCCGACCTCTTCGGGTCGAAGGCCGCGACGAAGGCAGCCTCCCGCGCGGCGAACCGCGCCGCGCGGGCCGTCCAGCAGCGCCCGCCCAAGGCCGCCGCGCGGCCACCGCAGGGGGCGCCGCAGGGCGCTCCACAGGGGCCGCCGCCACGTGGGGGCCAGCGGGGCGGCGGGGGGCCGTCCAAGCTGGTGGTCGTGCAGGGCGAGCGGACCGGAACCGTCATCGACCTCACCGGCGTCCCGATCACCATCGGCCGGGCGAATGACTCCACGCTCATCGTGACCGACGACTACGCTTCGAGCCGACATGCCCGGCTTTACGCGCAGGACGGTCAGTGGATCGTGGAAGATCTCGGTTCGACCAATGGGACCTATCTGGGGCGCACCAAGGTGACCCGGCCGATGCCGGTGCCGCCGGGCGTCCCGATCCGTATCGGCAAGACCGTGATCGAGCTGCGCAAATGACTCTGGGAATCCACTACGCCGCCCGGTCCGACGTGGGCATGCTGCGCGAGGGCAACGAGGACTCCGGCTACGCGGGCGCGCACCTGCTCGCCGTCGCGGACGGGATGGGCGGCCACGTCGGCGGGGAGATCGCCAGCGCCGCCGCGATCTCCGAGATCCGCAAGCTCGACAAGGCGATGCCCGCCGCCGAGCTGCTGGCCGCGCTCGAGCACACGGTCAAGACCGCGAACGAGAACCTGCACCGCATCGTCGAGTCCGACCCGGCGCTGCAGGGCATGGGGACGACGCTCACCGCGATGCTGTGGGCGGGCAACCAGATCGCGCTGGTGCACATCGGCGACTCGCGCGCCTACCTGCTGCGCGACGGCAGCCTGTTCCAGATCACGCACGACCACACGCTGGTGCAGTCGCTGGTCGACGAGGGCCGGATCAGCCCGGACGAGGCCGCCTCGCACCCGCAGCGCTCGCTGCTGCTGCGCGCGATGGACGGCCGGGGCGAGATCGACCCGGACCTGTCGCTGCGCGAGGCGCGGCCGGGCGACCGCTACCTGCTGTGCTCGGACGGCCTGTCCACGGTGGTCACCGCGGAGACGATCTTCCAGGTGCTGACCGAGGCGGACGAGCCGGACCAGGCCGTCCGGCAGCTGATCGACCTGGCGAACCGGGGCGGCGGCCCCGACAACATCACCTGCGTCTGCGCGGACGTGGTGGAGCTCGGCAACCAGCCCCCGCCCCCCGGCCCCGGACGGGCCGTCGGAGCGGCTGCGAACGCGGCCCCGCCGCAGGTTCCGGGCGACCCGAACGCGCCCGGCGGCCCCGGCATGCCCGGCGGCCCGGCGGGTCCGGGCGACACGCCGGCGAGCCGCGCGGCGCAGCTGCGCGACACGATGCCGCAGCAGCCCGTCGCGGTGGACGAGATGCCGCCGCCGATGCCGCACCATCCGGGCGGTCAGGCCGGGCCGCACGGCACCGGCCCGCAGGCGACCGTCCCCGACCCGCGCTACCAGGAGCAGCCGTACGCGGCCGCCGAGCAGGAGTACCAGCCCGCCGGACGCCGCGAGCGCCGCGCCGCCAAGCGCGCGAGCCGCGGCCCGCGCCGCTGGCTGTGGCTGGTCGTCGTGGCCGGAGTGTTCGTCGTCGCCGTCGTCGGCGGCGGGGTGTTCTTCGTGCAGACCGCGCGCAGCGGCTACTACGTCGGCGAGCAGAACGGCACCGTCGTGCTGTACCGCGGGACGACGCAGAAGGTGCCGCTGATCAGCCTGTCCCGCAAGGCCGACCGGCAGCCGAACCCGCCGATCAAGGTGTCGGACCTGCCGCAGGACCGCGCCCAGGCCGTCCGCGCCAAGTACACGGTGAAGGGCCCCGGCGCGCTGGACGACCTGGCCAAGGCCGTGTGCAAGTACAGCCTGCGCGACGAGGGCGGCAAGGTGGCGATCCGGTTCGGCGTCGACCAGAACGACTGCGCGCCCAAGACCGTCCAGGCGGGGACGATCCCGCTGACCGAGCTGCCGACGTCCGACCTGAACAACGTCCGGGACGGGAAGTACTCCTTCATCGGCGTGGACCTGGCGGAGAAGAAGATCGCCGACCTGACCGAGCGGGTGGGCCAGTGCCACGGCCCGCACCCGGCGATCAAGGACTGTCCCGCGCCGTCGAGGGGCAGGTCGTAGCGCATGCACGCACTCGGGGAGCAGATCAGGGCGCAGATCCCGTACCAGCGCCGCAACGCGGCCTCGCTGGCGCTGCTGGTGTTCGCGATGGTGCTGACGCTCGCCGCGTTCGCCGAGGTCGGCCTGGCCCGGGACGGCTCGATCCCGGGCGGGCTGTTCGGCTACGGCGGCGGCCTGGTCGTGATGGCGCTGATCGCGTACGCGGTTCAGCTGCGGTTCGCGCCGTTCGCCGACCCGTTGCTGCTGCCATTGGCGGTGGCGCTGAACGGCATCGGCATGGCCATGATCTACCGGCTGGACCTGGACACCTCGGCGGACCACAAGGCCGCCGAGATCGCCGGCAAGAAGGTGCTCAAGGACGCGGCGGACGCCCCGGGCCAGCTGATATGGACCTTCGTCGGGATCGCGCTGTTCGTCGTCGCGATCGCGATCATGCGCGACACCAGCAAGCCGGACGCCAAGCTGTCGTTCACCCCGAAGACCGCGCAGCGCTACACCTACATGATCGGTCTCGGCGCGATCATCATGCTGCTGCTGCCGATCGTGCCGGGTGTCGGCGCGGAGATCAACGGCGCGCGGGTGTGGATCAGCGTCGGCGGGTTCTCGGTGCAGCCGGGCGAGTTCGCCAAGCTGATGCTGGTCGCCTTCTTCGCCGGCTACCTGGTGAACAAGCGGCAGGCGATGTCGCTGATCGGCAAGAAGATCGGCCCGCTGTCACTGCCGCGCGCCCGCGACCTCGGCCCGATCGTGGTCATCTGGCTGTTCTGCCTCGGCGTGCTGTTCATGCAGAAGGACCTCGGCACCGCGCTGCTGTACTTCGGCCTGTTCGTGTCGATGCTGTACATCGCGACGCAGCGGGTCTCCTGGGTGATGATCGGTGTCGGGCTGCTGGCGCTCGCGGTGTTCGTGGTCACGCTGCTGCCGTTCATGCAGCACGTGAACCAGCGCATCGACATCTGGCAGAACCCCAAGCCGTACTTCGACGGCGGCTGCCTGATGCACAACGGCAAGGTCGTCCCGGTCAACCCGAACACCGACATCTTCAAGCAGGCCAAGGTCACGCTGGAGGCCAAGGCCCAGCAGCAGGAGGCCGCCGGGCAGAAGGCGACCGCGATGCAGACCCGCCTCGTCGGGCCGGGCTGGTGGGCCTGCACGAAGATGGGCGGCGAGTACTCCGACAGCGCGCAGCTGATGAAGGGCATGTTCGCGCTCGGCCAGGGCAGCGTGCTCGGCACCGGGCTCGGGCAGGGCAAACCCTGGCTGACACCGCTGTCGTTCAGCGACTTCATCTTCGACTCGATGGGCGAGGAGCTCGGGCTCACGGGCCTGATGACGCTGCTGCTGATGTACGCCCTGATCGTCCAGCGCGGTATGAAGACGGCCGTCGCGGCGCGCGACCCGTACCTCAAGCTGTTCGCGGGCGGTGTCTCGTTCGTCCTGGCGCTGCAGGTGTTCGTGATCGTCGGCGGTGTGACCCGGCTCATCCCGCTGACCGGTCTGACCACGCCGTTCCTGTCCCAGGGCGGGTCGTCGCTGATGGCGAACTGGATCCTGATCGCGATCCTGGTCAGGATGAGCCACGACGCCCGCAAGCCCGCCCCGCAGGCCATCCAGGACGAGGGCATGACCCAGATCGTGAGCCTGCGATGACCTGCCGTAGCCCCCAAGCCCCCCAGCGAGGAGACGCCGCGTCGTGAACATGGACAAGCCGGTCCGGCGGGTCGCCGTGTTCGCCCTGCTGCTGTTCTTCGGGCTGATGGCCCAGGTGAACTACGTGCAGGGCAGCGAGGCCGACAAGCTGCGGAACGACCCGAACAACACGCGCAAGATCGCCGACGTGTTCAACAACCCGCGGGGGCAGATCACCGCGGGCGGCGAGGTGCTCGCCTGGTCCACCCCGACCGGCAAGGACAGCCCCAAGTACGGCCGCAACTACAAGGACGGCAAGGACTTCTCGCCGGTCACCGGGTACTTCAACGGCAGCGCGTCCAAGGTCGAGCTGGCCTACAACAGCCTGCTCGCGGGCACCGACAAGAAGATCACCCACCAGCGCTGGTTCGACCAGTTCATCGGCAAGAAGCCCGAGGGCGGCAACGTCGACCTCACCATCGACCCGAGGGCGCAGCGGGTCGCCTACGAGCGCCTCAACAGCGACACGGAGCGGCGCTCGGCCGCGGCGGTCGTCGACATCAAGACCGGCGCGATCAAAGTGCTGGCGTCCAACTCGACCTTCGACCCGAACGAGGTCGCGCCGCAGCTCGGCGAGAAGGGCATGAAGCGGCTGAACGAGCTGGACAAGGCGCCCGGCACGATCAAGCCGCTGATCGACAACGCGATGAGCCAGACCTTCCCGCCCGGCTCGTCCTTCAAGATCGTCGTCGCCGCGCTCGGCATGGAGAACCTCGGCCTGAACGAGAACTCCCAGGTCGAGTCCGGCCAGCTGCGGCTCCCCGAGTCGGGCCAGCTGCTGCCGAACTCGCACGACGGCGGCAGCTGCGCGGGCACCGCGTCGCTGAAGGGCGCGTTCGCCGAGTCCTGCAACACCACGTTCGGCAAGATGGCGCTCGACCTCACGATCAACAAGCTCAACGAGGGCGCGTCCAAGTTCGGTTTCGGGCAGAACGTCCAGGTCGAGCCGCTGATGAAGGCGGCCAAGAGCGAAGTGCCGATCGCGATCAACGACCTGCAGACCGGCAAGTCCATCCCGACCGGCAAGGACGGCACGGCCCGCTCCGGCATCGGCCAGGAGAACGTTCGCGCCACCCCGCTGCAGATGGCGATGGTCGCGCAGGCCGTGGCCAACGGCGGCAAGATCATGAAGCCGTACGTGGTGCAGCGCGCCACCGCCAAGGACCAGTCCGAGGTCTACAAGGCCAACCCGCAGGTCTTCGCGCAGCCCATCAAGTCGGACACGGCGAGCCAGCTCCGCGACATGATGCGCGCCGTGGTGTCCGAGGGCACCGCGAAGAACCTCCAGGGCGACGACATCGCCGGCAAGACCGGCACCGCCGAGCAGGGCGGCGGCAACCCCAACGCCCGCTGGTTCGTCGGGTTCGGCCCGGCCGACCACCCGCGGTACGCGTTCGCCGTGGTCAGCGAGGGCACCGGGGACGGCGCGCACGGCGCCGGCCCCATCGCGGCCGCCATCATGCAGGCGGTGATGAAGAAGTGAGCACGGGTACCCTCACGGGGAGCCAGGACGGGGCATGCCTCCGCCGCGCCGGGGAACGTCCCGGCACGGACCGGGCGCACCGGCCGAGCGGCCGAGGCGGACCGGTCCGGGCGCACCGGCCCGATGGCCGGGGCGGACGGGACCGGGCGCGCCACGACTCCGTCAACTCCGAGCCCGGCTCCGCCGCGTCCGCGCGGCGGGCGGCTAGGTTCGGGGGACAGGGTGACGACGTTCGAGGGAATGTGCGCAGATGAGTCAACCTCGGCTGCTCGGCGGCCGCTACGAGCTCGACTCCGTGATCGGGCGCGGCGGCATGGCCGAGGTCTACCGTGCCCGTGACCTGCGGCTCGACCGGATCGTCGCGGTCAAGACCCTGCGTCCGGACCTGGCCCGCGACCCCACGTTCCAGGCCCGGTTCCGGCGCGAGGCGCAGTCCGCCGCGTCCCTGAACCACCCGTCGGTGATCGCCGTCTACGACACCGGCGAGGACGCCGTCGGCGACACCCCGATCCCGTACATCGTCATGGAGTACGTGGACGGTTCGACGCTGCGCGACCTGCTGCGCGAGAACCGCGCGCTGATGCCGCAGAAGGCCCTGGAGATCACCGACGGGATCCTGCGCGCGCTGGACTACAGCCACCGCGGCGGGATCGTGCACCGCGACATCAAGCCGGCCAACGTGATGCTGACCCGGCAGCACGAGGTCAAGGTGATGGACTTCGGCATCGCCCGCGCGATGGCCGACTCGGCGTCCACGATGACCCAGACCGCGCAGGTCATCGGCACCGCGCAGTACCTGTCGCCCGAGCAGGCGCGGGGCGAGCGGGTGGACGCCCGCAGCGACATCTACTCCACCGGCTGCGTGCTGTACGAGCTGCTGACCGGGCGGCCGCCGTTCACCGGCGACTCCCCGGTCGCGATCGCCTACCAGCACGTCCGGGAGGAGCCGACCCCGCCGTCCCAGATCGATCCGGACATCCCGCAGTGGGCGGACGCGATCGTTCTCAAGGCGATGGCGAAGGACGCGGCGAACCGGTACCAGAACGCCGCCGAGTTCCGGCAGGAGATCCAGCGGGCCCTGCACGGGCAGCCGGTGTCGTCGACCGCCGCGTCCACGATGATGATGGGCGCCGCGCCGACGGCCGTCCAGCAGCCGCAGCACACGCAGGTGATGGGCGCGACGCAGGTCCAGCGGCCCGACAACTACGACCTGGCGCCCGTCCAGTACGGCGACTACCGGCAGGACGCCGACTACGACCGCGACCATCGCGGCGGGGGCGGCGGCGGCAAGGCGGCCGCGTGGATCGCCGCGGTGGTGGCCGTGCTCGCGGTCGCCGCGCTGGTCGGCTGGCTGCTCGCGCCGGGCGGCGGCAGCGACACCGTCAAGGTGCCCACGGTCGCCAACATGACGGTCGAGGACGCCACCAAGGCGATCAAGGACCAGGGCCTCGCGCTCGCGCCGGAGACCAAGAAGGAGTTCAGCAACGACGTCGACAAGGGGAAGGTCATCAAGGCCGACCCCGCCGAGGGCACGTCGCTGAAGAAGGGCGCAGCGGTCACGCTGGTCGTGTCCAAGGGGCCGGAGCCGCCGAAGAAGGTGGAGGTCCCGGACGTCGCCAGCCAGCCGGAGGGCGACGCGAAGCAGGCCCTGGAGGGCCGCGGCTTCAAGGTCGACATCCAGCGGATCCCGTCCAACGACGTCCAGCAGGGCATGGCCGTCAAGACCGACCCGAAGGCCGGCGAGCAGGTCGACCCGAACTCCCAGGTCACCCTGTACGTCTCCACCGGGCCGCAGGACATCGCGGTGCCGAACCTGCAGCGCCTGCCGCGCGACGTGGCCTGCAAGCGACTCCGCGCGCTGCACCTGACCTGCGTCGTCCAGGAGCAGCCGTCGCCGGACGCGACCATCCCGCCGGGCGCGGTGTGGAACGTCAGCCCGGCGCCGGGCACCAAGCTCCCGTCCGGCTCGTCCGTGACGATCATCGTCACGCCGAAGGCGCAGCCCCCGGCGACCTCCCCGCCCCCGGACCAGAACCAGCCACCCCCCGGCCAGCAACCCTGACGCCCACGGAAGGCCCGGCCCCTCACTATGAGGGCCCGGGCCTTCCCCTTGCCGGTGGGGTTGGGCCTGCCGCGCGCCTTCGTCCTTGCCTGGGGTCGTGACTACCGCGCGCTGGAGCCGGTGCGCCGGGCACGGACGTCCATGCGGTGCGGTGTCGGCGCTCGTGCGGTGGGTGCGGACGTCCGCGCGGTGCGGTACCGGGGCCTTCGCCCCTGCGCTGCGCGGTGGCGGCGTCCGGGCGGGGTGCGGACATCCGGGCGGGGTGCGGACATGGGAGAGGGCCTCCGCCACTCGGGGGCAATGGCGGAAGCCCTCTCGCTAGTGTCTTCGTACCCGGAGGTATCGGCGTTACATGCGTCACTCCGAATTTTCCGTGCAAACCCCTCGGGGGCTGGTCAACCGGACTCTGCGCAGGTGAGGAGCCAATTCCGGAGAAGTGCGTGTCCACATGCGGACAGCACCGATTCGGGGTGGAACTGAACGCCCTCGACCGGGGCCGTCCGGTGCCGGAGCCCCATCACGACGCCGTCCGGGGTGCGCGCGGTCACCTCCAGGACGTCCTGCGGCACGGTCTCGGGACGGACGGCCAGGGAGTGGTACCGCGTGGCCGTGAACGGGCTCGGCAGGCCCGCGAAGACGCCCCTGCCATCGTTCTCGATCTGGCTCGTCTCCCCGTGGACGATCTCGGGCGCGTGACCGACCGTCGCGCCGAAGACGTGCCCGATCGCCTGATGGCCCAGGCAGACGCCGAGCAGCGGGATGCCGCGCTCCACGGCGTCCCAGACCAGGTCGAGGCTGACCCCGGCGTCCGCCGGATGCCCCGGACCAGGGCTGATGAGGACGCCGTCCGCCTCGCGGGCGTCCTCGGGGGAGACGTCCTCGCGTTCGGCCACCCGGCAGTCGGCGCCCAGCTCCCGCAGGTACTGGACGATCGTGAAGACGAAGCTGTCGTGATTGTCCACGACCAGAACACGCACCCCTCCATTCTCCCCGCTATCCCCACAAGTTGACGAACGGCGGCGAACGCCCGTATGCGGAGCGTAATCTCTCGGCACCCCTCCGAGATCGAAAGGTTTCCGCGATGCATTTCCTCGCGCTCCTGCCCGGCGTTCCGCTCGTCCTCTCCGGCGCCGCCGTGCCCGGTTACGGCGCGTTCCGGTACGACGACGTGCGGGGGCTGACCGGTTACGGCTACTGGGGACCGCCGCGCGGCATGGGCCACGAGTACCTGAAGCTGAAGATCTGCGCCCGCGACGTCCGCCCTGACGGACGCGCCGTCCGGATGACCGTCGCCCTGAAGGAGCCCGGCACCCCGACCATCCTGTACGTCAACGCCGTGAACCACCGCGGCGTCGGCTCGACGGTCTGCTCGTCCCTGGTCAGCCTCGGCGCCGAGTGGCTGGTCGCCCGCGGCGGCACCATCGACCGCCGCGGCACCTACCACCCCGGCCCCTGGCACCGCCTCCGCTAACCCACACCCCCCGCGCTCCCCGCGTCCTCCCCCAGGCCGCGGGGCCCGCAACCCCACCTTCACCCACCACTCCGAACCCCCCTTTCAACCCGCGTCCGATCCAGCGAGCAAGCCCCCCGCCCACTCCAGCGCACAGCGCACACAGCCCGGCGCCGCCCCGCGCGCACGGCCCTCCGACGCGCCGCGCACATGGCCCACCGGCGCGCGGCGCGGAGCCGTTCGAGCGCGCCGGGCGAGCGACCACTCCGTCGCGCGCCGCGCAGGGCCGCTTCGGCGCGCCGCACGGGCGCAGCACGCAAGCGCGGGCGCAGCGCGCAGGCGCAGCGCACAGGCGCGGGCGCAGCGCGCGGGGCGAGGAGGCACTACCTCGCGCGGCGTGCAGGGTCCTTCGGGGTGTTGCGCGCCGCGGGGCGGTTCGGTGCGGGGTTTGGGCGTGCGGGTGGTGTTCAGGGGCCGGGTGGGGTGGGGGCCGGGGTGGTGGTGGCGGGGTTGCCGTTCATGACGCCGTGGTCGAACTGGATCTTGGGTTCGGCCCAGGGGAAGACGAGGTACCAGAGGATCACGGCCGCCAGGAGGACGAGGCCGGCGGCGATGGCGGTCTTCGTCTGCCATCCGCCGGGGAGCAGCCGCCAGATCAGCGCGTACATGCCCTGGTCCTCCTACTTTCCGGTGACGCGGGGGTACTGGGCGGAAAGCTCGCCGAAGACGATCAGGCGCTCGGCCGCCGAGTACATCGGGTGGCAGGTGGTGAGGGTGATCATCCGCTTGCTGGCGCGCTCCCCCGGATGGAACGGCACGGGCGCGGTGACCTGGACGTCCGTCGGGTCCACGACGCGGCGCGTGGTGACCTTGTAGACGTACTTGCCGTCCCGCGTGTCGACGTCGATCTCGTCGCCCGGCTTCAGCTCGCCGATCCGGTTGAACGGCGCGGAGTAGGTCGTCCGGTGCCCGGACACGACGAAGTTGCCGACCTCGCCGGGCAGCTGCGTGCCGGGGTAGTGGCCGGGGCCCTTGCGCAGGTCGTCCAGCGAGACGCCCTCGATCACGACGTAGTGGTAGGACGAGCCGAACTTCGGGATCCGGATCATCGCCAGGCCCTTGCCGAGCTTCACGCGCTCGGTCGTCACCTTCCCGCCGGACGGCCCGGACGCCCAGGTACGCATCATCTCCTTGCCGAGCTTGTCCTGCTGCTCGTGGGTGTAGCGGCCCGTCCCCCACAGCTCGTAGGTCACGAACAGCAGCAGCACCAGGCCCGCGGTGATGCACAGCTCGCCCAGCCCGCGGATCAGCACCCGCACCGCCGTGCCCCCTTCCCACCGCCATGTCAGCCCGGGGGCCGGCTCCCGGGCGTGTCGTCGCCCGCGTCCGGCGGCACCGTGGCGTGCTTCATCGTCACGTTCCCGGTGTAGGCGGGCAGGGTCACCCGCCGGAGCGTCCGCACCGACCAGCCGAGGCCGTACGCGCGGACGTACCGCCGGTACACCGTGATCGCGGGGGAGGCGTCCAGCGCGGCGCGGAGCCGGTCCGGGTCGCCGACGGCGGTGATCCGGAACGGCGGCGAGTACACCACCCCCTGGAGGATCAGCGTATTGCCCACGCACCGGACGGCGCTGGTGCCGATCACACGTTGGTCCATAATTTGCATGCCCCGCGCGCCGCCCGCCCACAGCGCGTTCACGACGGCCTGCACGTCCGCCTGGTGGACGACCAGGTCGTCCGGACTCGCCCCGGTCGGAGCCGTTCCGCGCGGCGCATCGTCCAGGACGACCTTCACGCCGTCGCCGCCGACCGGCGTCATCCCGACGCGCCCGGCGAGCCTGTCGGCGTCACCCTGGGCCTGGTTGACCCGCGCGTCGGCGCGTCCGGCGGCCCGCGACAGCCCGTCCACCTCGTGCCGCAGCCGGTCGTAGCGGGCGCGTTCGCCCAGCGTGCGGCGCTGTTCGGCGGTGATGAGCTCGGTGATCCGGGTCCGTCCGGTGTCGCGCAGGTCGGTGCCGCGGGCCGTGCTCGCGCTCGCCGCGAACAGGGCTCCCGCAAGGACCGTGAGAGCTGGGATGATGCTTCCCCACGCTCGACGCCGTACGCTGCTCACCAGCGACTACGCTAACCGACAAACCACCCATGCGCGGACCGGTGCGCCGGCCGACCCGCCCGAGGAGACAGAACCCACCGTGGCCAAGTCCAAAGTGCGCAAGAAGGCCGTCTACACGCCGCCGCAGAAGTCCAAGGCGCCCGAGGTCAGCCCTCGCTGGCTCGCGCCCACGATGGTGGCGCTCTGGCTGGTCGGCCTCGCCTGGATCGCCGTCTACTACGTCACCGCCGCCACCGGCGTCGACGTACCCCTGATGACCGGTCTGAAGAGCTGGAACCTGCTGATCGGCTTCGTCGCGATCATCCTGGGAGTCGGCCTCTCCACCAAGTGGCGCTGACGCTTACCCACTTCCCCGCTACCTGAATCCACGAAAGTTTTCCACAGGCTGGGGATAACCCCGAAACCCGTCCCCAGGCCTCCCCACCAGCCGCGTCTCCCACCCGAGCCGCGGCCCCCACCCATGCCCAAACCCATCCCCTCGCGCCCCAACCAGGCCACCCGCACGCACAAAACCGCCACCCACACCCCTGACAACCGGCACCCCCAGCCCCACACAACACGAACCGCCGCCCCCACGGCATCAGCTGGAACGCGCGACGCCAAGCAGCCACAACCTCAGCCACGTCACCAACCATGCGGCGCTGGAAAGCGGGGGCGCGGCGCTGCGCGTTCTTCGCGCTCAGCCCCGCGATGAACCACAGCGACAAGCCCAGCGAAAGCAGCTCGCCGGGGATGCGCCGCATCGCCTATCCCGTCTGGACGGCCCAAATGAGCGGGATGGCTGGGCGGGAAGGTGACGGCGCTGGCGAAGACGGCGCCGTCGCGCGCGAGGCGCTCGGGCGCCGGGCTCGGGCTGAAGTGGGGACCCTGGATGCCGAGGATTCAGGTCAGCCTGCCGCTGGCGTTGATGGCGCGTTCCGCTGGCGCGCGTTTCAGCTGGACGCATCCCGGCCGCGGGCGGGGCTGGGGGATTGGAGGGGCCTGGGCGCTGGGTGTCAGGTCAGGCCGTTGCCGGGGTTGGCGGTGAAGGTGGCGGCCTTGATGACGATGAGGGCGATGAAGAGGGCGAGGACGGCCAGGGGGGCGGCGATGTGCATCCAGCGGCGGCGGGCGACGGGGGCGTACGCGTAGACGAAGGCGACGGCCAGGCCGGTCAGGAGTCCGCCGACGTGGCCCTCCCAGGAGATGCTGCTCACCGAGAAGGTGAAGATCAGGTTGATGGCGAGCAGGAACAGGATCGGGGCGGTGGGGGCGCCGCTGCGGCGCGCGACGACGAAGAAGGCGCCGAAGAGGCCGAAGATCGCACCGGACGCGCCGACCGCGCCGGTGTAGGGCGCGACGAGCAGGAGCAGGACGTTGCCGCCCAGGCCGGACAGCAGGTAGAGCGACAGGAAGCGCGCGCGGCCCAGCGCCATCTCCAGCGGCGGGCCCAGCACGTACAGCGCCCACATGTTCAGCAGGATGTGCGCGAAGCCGAAGCCGCCGCCGCTCGGCTCCTGGTGCAGGAACATCGAGGTGATCAGCCGGTACCACTCGCCGTCGAGGACGCCTGCGGTGAGCGTCCCGTCCGGGCGTGTCCAGGCGCCGAGCATCATCAGGTCCGGGACGACCCGCTTCGAGGCGATCTCGCCGACGTAGGCCAGCACGCACACCGCGATCAGCGCGTACGTGACCACGGGCTGGTCGGACGAGCGCCGGGGGATCGCCGCACGCGGCCTGCGGGCCGTCCGGTTGCCTTCCGCGACGCACTCCGGGCACTGGTGGCCGACCGACGCGTCCCGCATGCAGTCGGGGCAGATGTGCCGGTCGCAGCGGGTGCAGCGGAGGTGGGCCTCCCTGCGCGGATGCCGGTAGCAGGTCGGGACCGGCGCCTCTGGGGCGGGTTGCTGGTCGGTGCTCATGGTGGCGGCTCCGTGGGCCTGGCTGCGGCGGGGCCGGTCCGCCCGCGGACCGGTCTGGCTGGGGGACGAGCCCGGTCCGTCCGGACCGGGTCCGTCTCCCCTACCTAGTCTTACGACTGGCGCCGCTCGATCGTCACCGACTCGATGACGACATCCTGCTTCGGACGGTCCATCTGACCGGTCTCGACCGAGACGATGTCGTCCACGACGCCCGTGCCCTCGATCACCTTGCCGAAGATCGTGTGCCGCCCGGTCAGGTGCCGGGTGTTCTGCACGTTGGTGGTGATGAAGAACTGCGAGCCGTTGGTGCCGGGGCCGGCGTTCGCCATGGCCAGCAGGTACGGCCGGTCGAACTTGAGGTCGGGGTGGAACTCGTCCTTGAACTCGTAGCCCGGGCCGCCGGTGCCGCGGCCGAGCGGGTCGCCGCCCTGGATCATGAAGCCGTCGATCACCCGGTGGAAGATCGTCCCGGCGTAGAGCGAGGTGCCGGTCTTGTCCTCGCCGGTCTCGGGGTGCCGCCACGGCTTGGAGCCGTCCGCCAGGCCGACGAAGTTGGCCACCGTCTCGGGCGCCTTGTCCGGGAACAGCTGGGCCACGATCTTGCCCTTGTTGGTGTTCAGCGTCGCAAAGATTTCCTCAGCCACGCGGGCCGCCTCCTCGTCGAGATGCTTGCGTCTGAGCTGGTCAAGGCTCGTTTCGCGAGGCGCACTCCTGTCTACCCTGAGTCACGCCTTGATCACTCTTCCAGGGTTTACCTCCCGCTGCAGGGGAAGGCTGCCTGACAGGACCTCGCAAACAGGGAGGTTAGCGTGTCCCTAAAGATGAGTATCCGCCGGAAGCCGCGCCAGGATGTCGGCTCGCGGCTGGACCGTGCACAGGTGGCATTCCGTCAAGGCCTGTCGGCTTGCCGGGGTGGCGCCTCGGTGGCGGCAGAGCGGATCGGCCCGGCGGCGCGCCAGAGCCGTGTCGTCGCAGCCGAGCGTGTGCTGGCCGCCCGGGGCTGGAGCGCCCCGCGGCTGAAGCAGGCGGCCAGGTATGTCGAGACGGATCTGGGCCCACGAGTGAGCTCCATGTTGTCCGACACGGCCCACCGGGTCGAGCCGCCACGCCGCCGCCGCCGAGCGCGCAGCGTGATGGTCGCCATGCTGGCGGGAGCGACGGCGGCCTGCGTGGCCGGTGTCGTGCTCACCCGGCGCAACGCGGCACAGACGGTCCAGATGATGACGGACGAGTCGACCGCCGAACCGGCCGACGCCCAGCACGCCGACCACGTGCCGTCCAAGAGCAGCTGAACCCGCGCGCACGCCGACCACCGAAGAGGGACCCGACCAACAAGGCCGGGTCCTTCTTCCACGCACCCCCCCAACCAGCCCACTGCCGAAACAGGCTGCCCGGCGGAAGCTGAGGCGCGGTGCGCGCGGCCGCATGAGGTGGCGCGGTGCGTGCGGCCGCATGGGTGGCAAGGTGTGTGCGGGTTCATGGGTTTGTCCCGCGGCCAGCGCTCCCGCAGCCTGGCCCTCCCGCAGCCTGGCACTCCAGGAGCCCGGCACCTCTTGGAGTCCGGCACTCCAGGAGCCCGGCGCCCCTTGGAGTCCGGCGCCCCTTGGAGTCCGGCGCCCCTGGAGCCCGGCACTCTCGCGGCCCGGCACTCCTGCGGTCGGGGCTCGCGGCCCGGCACCCTCGCGACCCGGCACCCCGCGCGACTCGACACCCCCGCGACTCGGCACCCTGGCCGCCCGACACCTCCGCGCCCCGGCGCTCTCACGGCCCGCCACTCCTGCGCCTCGGCACGCCCGCAGCTCGGCACCTCCGCGGCCCGGCCCCGCTACGACTCGGCGCTCTCACAGCCCGGCACACCTGCGGCCTCACAGCCCGGCACTCCTACGGCCCGGCACTCCTACGGCCCGGCACTCCTACGGCCCGGCACTCCTACGGCCCGGCACTCCTGCGGCACGGTGCCCCAGGAGCCCGGCGCCCCAGGAGCCCGGCGCCCTAGGAGCCCGGCGCCCCTGGAGCCCGGCGCTCCTACCGCTCAGCGCCACTGCGGCTCAGCGCCACTGCGGCTCAGCGCCCCTGCAGCTCGGCACCCTCGCAGCCCGGTACCCCCGGGTTCCGGCGCTCTCCGGCATGGGTGCCCCTGGATCCCGGGGTCCCTGCGGCCCGGCATGCCTGTGGCTGGGGGGGCTTGCGGCTGGTGGTTCTGGGCGGTTCCGCTCTTGAGTTGTTGCGGTGTTGGGGCCGGTGGGGCCGAATCGCGTTCTGGGTTGGCGGTCCGGGGGTTCCTACCAACCGGTACGGTGGCGCCATGTCGCCGACTCCGCGTCCACTTGGGCAGCAGCTCACCGGGCTCCTCAAGCGCAAGGCCCGGCAGGGCCTGCACACAGCCGTGCAGCGCGGCTGGGAGTGGGTCCAGCGGCACGGCGAGATCACACCCGAGACGCACGGGCGGCGGCGCTTCGCCTACCTGGGCGAGGGCGTGTGCATCGGCTTCCCGGTCGGGACGATCTACGGCGAGCCGTGGATCTCCATCGGCGACCACACCCTGGTCGGCACGCACGTCACGATCTCCGCGGGTTTCGTGCCCGGCCTGGACCTGGGTCCCGACGTGATCGTGAAGATCGGCGGCAGCTGCTCGCTCGGGCGCGGCACCCACATCGTCGGGCACCAGTCCATCGAGATCGGCGACGACGTCTTCACCGGCCCGAACGTCTACATCACCGACCAGAACCACACCTACAGCGACCTGGACATGCCGGTCGGGCGCCAGTGGCCCGAGAACAACCCGGTGGTGATCGGCTCCGGCTGCTGGATCGGCACCGGCGCGATCATCCTCCCCGGCACCAAGCTCGGCCGGAACGTGGCCGTGGCCGGCGGCGCCGTGGTCCGGGGCGAGTTCCCCGACCACTCCGTGATCGGCGGCGTGCCCGCCAAGGTGCTCCGCAGCTACACCCCCGCCGAAGGCTGGCAGCCCCCGCTCCGGAACCAGCCGCTCATCTCCCTGGACGAACTGGCGGCGCTCTCCCTGGACGGGATGGAAGGACTGCAACTCCTCCAGGACAAGCTCCGCAACGCCGCCCCCGGGCAGGCCCACAGAGAAGCCGGCTGACGTCCGCCTCCGACTCGTCCCGCAGCTGGACGATCGGCCGCCGCTCACGACGGCATTGCCCTGCGATCCCGCTTCCATATGGCATGCCCTGATCACCTTCCGCCTCGCTCCGGGACCGGCGGACACCGGCCCCGACGACTGACGGGATCCATCCTCGGCGCCGGGCCGCACCCACAGAAACCGAACGTCGTTCTGTGGATAACTTCGGCGCAGGCGGCATTCTCCTAAGCAACAAAGACGGACGGGCCGCTGACACCGTGTGGTGTCAGCGGCCCGTCCAGGATGCTCAGATGAGCGTGCGGCGCCTAGGGCTTGTTTCGAAGTGGCCTCGGCCATGCGCGCGAACGCGTGACCAGTGCGGTGCCGCGACGCCGGAGGCGAGCGGCACCGCGCTGATCGCGAAGCGATGCCGCGTTCGCCCAGGCACGGTCACGGAGCGAGCCGCTAGGCGAGCGCAGTGGGCCGGGACTTTGAAACACGGCCTAGTTGAAGCGGGCGCGGCGACGGTCGTTGCTCTCACGGCGAGGGCCGCCGTAGGAGGAACCGCTGCCGTTGCGACGGCCGCCCGTGCTCGCCCCGCGCGGCGCGGCGCCCCGGCGGTCGCCGGAGAAGCCGTGGTCGCCACGGGGCGCGCGGCTGCCGCCCTCACGGCGGTCGCCCGAGAAATTGCTGTTCCGACGGTCACCGTCGAAGTTCCGGTCGCGGTGCTCGTTGTTGTACGGCCGGTCTCCGCGGTAACCGCCCTCACGGCGGTCGTCCCGGAAGCCGCGGTCATCGCGGGGGCCGCTGTCGCGACGGTCGTCGTTGCGGCGGAACCCCTCACCACGGGACTCGCCGCCACGGCGGTTACCGTCGAAGCCGCGGTCCCGGCGGTCGCCTCGGGCGTCCTGGCCACCGCCACGGCGGTCGCCGTCGAAGTCCCGGCGGTAGCCACCGGAACCGCCCTCACGGTCACCGAACTCGCGGCGACGGCCGCCGTCCTCGCGGAAACGACGCTGGCCACCACCGTTGAAGCGGCCGCGACGGCCCCGCCCAGCCTCGCGGCGCGGACGCTCCGGAATGACCGGACCCTCGATCGGCACGCCGGACGGCTCGCGCGCGCCCGTGAGGCGGATCAGCGCGTCGTCACCGGACGTGACGCGGTGCTTGGGCGCCTCGATGCCCGCGCGACGCGTCATCGCCGAGGTCGAACGCACCTGGTGCGGCAGGACGAGCGTGACGACGGTGCCCTTCTCGCCCGCGCGCGCGGTGCGTCCGGCACGGTGCATGTAGTCCTTGTGGTCCGCGGGCGGGTCCACGTGCATGACGAGGCTGATGTTGTCGACGTGGATGCCGCGCGCGGCGACGTCCGTGGCCACGAGGACGTCGAACGTGCCCTCGTGGAACTCGGCGATCGTGCGCGTACGGAGCCCCTGGGACTTGCCGCCGTGGAGTCCGGCCGCCCGCACACCCGCCTGGGTGAGCTGCTTGGCGAGCCGGTCGACGCCGTGCTTGGTCCGGGCGAACAGGATGGTCCGGCCCTCACGGTTCGCGATTTCGGCCGTGATGGCCGCCTTCTCCTTGGGCGCGACCAGGAGCAGGTGGTGGTCCATCGTGTCGACGGGCTCGTCCACAGGCCCGATCGCGTGCGTGACCGGGTCGCTCAGGTAGCGCTGGACGAGGACGTCCACGTCCTTGTCGAGGGTCGCGGAGAACAGCAGGCGCTGCCCGCCCGGACGAGCCTCGTCGAGGATGTCGGTGACGTCGGGCAGGAAGCCCATGTCGGCCATGTGGTCCGCCTCGTCCAGCACGACCATTTCGAGGGCGGACAGGTCCGCGGCCCCCTGGCGCATGAGGTCCTTGAGGCGGCCCGGGGTGGCGACGAGGATCTCCACGCCGCGGCGCAGGGCGTCGATCTGCTTGAACATCGACGTCTGGCCGATGACGGTCTTGAAGTGCAGGCCCAGGGACCGGCCGAGCGGCTCCAGGTTGGTCACGACCTGCTGGGCGAGTTCGCGCGTGGGCACGAGGATGAGCCCGAGCGGACGGCGCGGCTCGGCGCGGCGCCCCTCCAGGCGGGCGAGCATGGGCAGGCCGAAGGCCAGGGTCTTGCCGGAGCCGGTCTTGCCACGGCCGAGGACGTCGTGGCCTGCCATGACGTCCGGGATGGCCGCGGCCTGGATCGGGAACGGCGACTCGATGCCCTGGCGCGCGAGAGCCGCCACGAGCGGCTCAGGCAGGCCGAGCTCCGCGAAGCCGGGTTGTGCCTCGGCCCTCGCGGTGTCCGCGACGTCCTCCGCAGGGGTGGACTGGGCATGGGCAGCAGAAACGTCGGTCACGCAATACCTTCCGAGAGGGGGCGCGTCTCGGGAGGCACCACAGAGGCCGGGGAGGCGGCCGTGATTCGTGCGCTGCAAGGACGAGCCAGTCGTGACGCCGCCACTGTTCGGGCGGGCGTCATAAGAGCGATTTGTTCATCCTAACGTCGGGAGGCCCCCTGCTTATGCCCATCCTGCAGGGCCGCCTTTGTCGCACAGGCCACTTCGCCCTGGTCTGTAGGGGTCCATGAAGGAGGCGCGCCGCGCCGCGTGGGGAGCCTTTGGCGGCACTGTTTCCGCCCGCGGACGTTCGTGCGCCCGCGCGGGGGACGGCATCGGTTCCGTGAGCGGGACGGCGCCCTCCCGTGTGCGGAACGGCGTGGATTCCGCGCGTCGGCCAGCTGCGTGGTGGCGTGGGTCGGCGGTGCGCTCCGTCCGTGGCCGGTGATGTGGCCCGCATGTGGGGTGGCCCAGACGTGCACGGTGATGTGGCCTGCAGTTGGCCAGTGGGGGTGGCTCGCTTGTGCGCGTTCTGCGTATGGGGACGGCAAGGCTGTCGGGAAGTTATCCACAGGTTGGCCGTCGGGTGGCGGCGTGTTCGGAGCCGCGCCGACGATGGACGGGTGGTCCTGCACCGAGCCCGCCATCGGCAGGTGAGGTCGAAGTGATCACGTCACAACCGCGCCTGTGCCCCTCGTTCGCTGGGGGGGTGACACGGGGCACAGGCGCGGCCATCCGTTCGTCGGCACCGCCGAGCCGACGCACGGATTGATCAGTGACGCCGGAGGAAGGAATCCAGGCGAAGGAGATCATCTTCTTCGCCCGACAGCGGAAGGGGGGGGTGATCTGTCGGGCCCGAGGTTCGGGGTCGAGGTCCGGAGCCGGGTCGAGGTCCGGGATTCGATGTTCAGGGTCCGGGATTCGATGTTCAGGGTTCGGCGCGGCTTAGCAGGCGCAGGTGATGCCGGCGACCGGGGCGGTCAACGGGTCGGGAGCACGACGGCTGACACCGGCGGCGGCCTCGACCGGGTACCCCTCGCGCGCCCAGTACTCGAAGCCGCCGATCATCTCCTTGACCCTGTAGCCGAGCCGGGACAGCTCCAGAGCGGCCCTCACCCCGCCGTTGCAGCCGGGCCCCCAGCAGTAGACGACTACGGGCACGTCCCGATCGAGGAGTTCCTCGTGACGAGCGGCGATCTCGGCCCGGGGCATGTGCACGGCTCCCGCGACGTGTCCCATGTCCCAGGCCTCGCGAGCCCGCGAGTCGACCACGACGATCTTCTCTGTCCCGTCCTGCATCTGGGCGAAAAGGTCCGAGGGGTCGGTCTCGAAGGCCAGCCGCGCGGCAAAGTACCGCACGGCCGCGTCCTCGATCTGGATCTCACTCACGCTCAAAGGAGGTCTCCTAACTGCGTTCTACAAGGTCAGAACTTCGCTGTGGTCTGGCTGACGGGCATCGGCTGATGCTCCGGCCAGGGGCATTCGCCGAGGGCCCGGGCCGGCGGCCCGTGCCGGTGGCTCCTGGCGGCGAGCCGTTCGCTTGGTCTGGCCCACGCGGCTTGTGCTCGGTTCGTCTTGGGCGTGACGTTCGTCTTGAGCTTGACATGGTGGGCCGTGGTCGAGGCCGAGCCGCTGGGGTGATCAAGAGCTGGTGATGGATTGGAGGTCGATGTTGCTTCGGACGAACTGAGCGGCTGGCGAGCAGCGGGACGGTGTTGTCGCTGCTCACAGGGAAATGGTCGCCGGTCTGCGATCGCCGCGACAGTGGCAAGAACGCCGCTGAGCGTTAAGATCTGGCCATGATCGAGGTTGCTGTGGGGCGTCGGCACCGCGTTGCGGTGCTCGTCTTCGATGGGATGGCGCCGTTCGAGCTGGGCGCGGTCGTCGAAGTGTTCGGGCTGCCCCGGCCCGAGCTGGACGTGCCCTGGTACGAGCTGCAGGTCTGCGGGCTGGATCGCGAGCCGTTGCGGATGGTCGGTGGGCTCACGATGACGCCCGATCACGGTCTGGAGGAGTTCGCCGCCGCCGACACCGTGATCGTCGTTGCGGTGCCCGACGTCAGGGGCGAAGTCCCTGCTCCTGTCGTGGACGCGCTTCGGACGGCGCACGCTCGCGGCGCGCGGGTGGTCTCGAACTGCTCCGGAGCGTTCGCCCTGGCCGCCGCCGGACTACTCGACGGACGCTCCGCCACGACGCACTGGCTCTACGCCGACCTGCTGCGCCGCCGGTATCCGGAGATCGACGTCACGCCGGACGTGCTGTACGTGGACGGCGACGACGTGATCACCGGTGCGGGTAGTGCGGCGGTCCTCGATCTGTGCCTGCATCTCGTCCGCAAGGACCACGGGGCGCGGGTAGCGAACGCCGTCGCGCGGCGGCTCGTCGTCCCGCCGCACAGGGACGGTGGCCAGGCCCAGTTCGTCGCGGCCGCAGTCCCTGAGCCGGCCGCCGACGACGCGATCGCCCGCGCGATGGACCATGCCTTGGCCAACCTCACCAGTCCGCTGACGATCGCCGAGCTGGCACGGGTCGCCTGCCTCGCGCCCCGGACCTTCATCCGCCACTTCAACCGGCAGACCGGCACGAGCCCGCTCCGCTGGGTCCTGCACCAGCGGATCATGGCGAGCCTGCCCCACCTGGAGAACGGCACCACCCCCGTGGAGAAGATCGCCGCCGCCGTCGGCTTTGACAGCCCGGCCACCTTCCGCCACCACTTCACCCGCATCATGTGCACGTCCCCGTCCGCTTACCGAAACACCTTCCGCACAGGAGCTGCGTAGACCTCCGCACAGGAGCCGCGTAGACCTCCGCACAGGAGCCGCATAGACCTCCGCACAGGAGCCGCATAGACCTCCGCACAGGAGCCGCATAGACCTCCGCGCCGGAGCCGCATAGACCTCCGCGCCGGAGCCGCATGGACCTGCTCCCGGCAGCCGCATCGACCTCGCCCGGCAGCGCACGGACCTCGGCGGGAGCTGCATTTCCCCAGGCCTACCTTCGGTGCTGGCCTGCAGTCGGCCCTTCGTGGCGGCAGGCCAGGGGAGGCCGTGCCACGGCTGGCCTGAGCCGCCCGGCCCCACGCGTCCGGCCCCACGGCCTGACTCGGCTGTAACGACACGAGGCGGGCTCGGGTGGCTGCACAAGGCGGCAGCCCCCTTCGCCTGCCCTGCAGCGCAACCGGCGGCCCCAAATCAGACATGGCCGAGGTTGAGCTGCACCAGCGCATGAACCGGCGGCCTCTGATCCAGCCGTGGCGGAGGTCGGGCTACACCGGCGCGTGAATGCTTCCGGAAACGGCCGACGCACGCGACGGCTTCGGATGGGGGGCCCGCACTGGGCTGCCGGAGTGACCGAACGCCGGGTGGTCGGTCGGATTGTTCTGCTGGGTGAGGCATCGGGACGGTGGCGTGGGCCGCGCGTAGCTCGGGGGCTCCGCGGCGCATGGCGCGGGCGCTGCCGTGCGCTGGGACGCGGCTGGTTGGGCTGGAAGGCGTGGGGGTAAATCGCGGCTATGGGGGTCGGGGGAGTTGGGTTCGTCTCGCGGGCGGGAGCTGCGAACAGGCGGTCCTGGCTGCGGGTTCTAGGTTCGGGACTGGCGCTGTGGGTGGCGAGCGTGGTGGTCACCGGGATCACCGCGAACTCGAACCTGGTGCCGACGATCGTTCTGCTGGGCAGCTTCGCAGTGCCGATGGCGTTCGTCGTGTGGGCCTACGAGCATGGGACGTCGGGCGAGATCACCGTCCCGTACCTGTTCCGGGCATTCGTCGTGGGCGGCGTGCTCGGGCTGCTCGGGGCGTCGCTGCTGGAGACTTACCTGCTGCATCCGTCGCCATGGATGTACGTGGGTGTCGGGCTGATCGAGGAGGCGGCCAAGCTCGCCGCGCTCATGTATGTAGCGCACCGGCTCCACGTCCGGACGACACGGGACGGCTTGGTCCTCGGCGCGACGGTCGGGTTCGGATTCGCGGCGTTCGAGAGCGCTGGATATGCGGCGAACGCGCTGTTCACTGTGCACGGACTGAGCATCCGCGCAATGGTGGAGACCGAGATTCTCCGAGGGTTGCTCTCACCGGTCGGACATGGATTGTGGACGGCGATCGTAGGCGGAGTCCTTTTCTCAGCGTCGCGCAGACGGCAGCGACTCCACATCAGCGGAGCAGTCATCCTGACATGGCTCGGAGTCTCACTCCTGCACGCCCTTTGGGATTCCATGCATGGCATCGCCATCGCAGTGACGCTCCGGCTCACTGGAGACGCCTGGCAGGCCGGGATGATCGACCGTGGCTACCTCCCGGAAGCCACCCCTGAGCAGGGACATCTGATCGCCCTACTGGACTGGGCCGGGCTGATCGCGATCTCCGCCATCGGCCTGACCTGGCTCCGCACGCTGTCCCTCCGAGCCAGTTCGGACGACTCCGAAGACGAGCCCTCAAATGAGAACGGACGCCCCGCCATCCATCCTTATCCTACCCCTGGCGTGATATCTCAGGCGCCACGAGATCCTGACACCGGACGCACGCCCGAGCCATTCAGCGACACGTAGGTCCCCTTGGCGTTCCCTTAACTCGGCATCACGGAGCACAGCCAACTCCGGGTCGCCGAACGTTCCTGGAACCCGACAACAGTTGTTCCCGGTTCTCGCCTACCGCCTACCAAGCCAGGCGCGCCATGCGAGAGCGTGCACCGAGTGCGCTGTTAGGCAGATGGCGTTGATGGATGTGTGAGTAGCACATTCGGAGCCGCGTGGACGCAGCGAGCAGGCTCGGCTGTCGTGGAGACGGAGCCTGTGCCGTAGGAGCTGCAGGCTTGCCGCCTGCTGCGCGACGGTGGTGACGAGGACGGCCCGAACGACGCTGAGGCCGAGGCCGACCAGAGCGGCCGCATCGGCGTGCCTGCTTGCTTGGCCCTCGGAAAAACCAGGTGCCTTGGGTCAGCCGGCGCCAGGTGTGTTGGCTTGCCTGGGGTGGTTGTGAGTGTGGTTCGGCGTGCCGGTTGTTGCTGCGTTCGGGAGGAGGGCGGCAGGGGCAGCGTTGAGATCGTTCGGGTGGGCCGAATTCATGTGAGGAATCACGGGATGGCTGCGAATGGGCCGCCGCAGTAGTTCGGAAGGGATGGTGGGTGTGGGACGTAATTACGTTCGGGAGGCTTGGTGGTCTCGGGAGGTTGAGTAGTTCGGAGTCCTGACGGTGGCGCTGTGGTTCTGGATGTTCGATGGCGCAGGTCGGGCTGGACGTTCCGGACGTTCGAAGGGTCGAAGTGGTGGCTTCGATGTCCTGTTCTGGTCATTTCCCGGCCGCAGAGCAGAAATTTGTCAGCGCCTGAGCCACTATTCGTCCGGAACGATGGTGTACGGGGGCAAGGGGGCGTGTTGCGGTGACTTCAGTCTTCTCCAACGCCGCGATGGACGACGACACACGACGGGGGATGCTCTTCCAGGGGGAGCTGTTCGTCTACTCGGCGACGCCGGCGTCGCGGGCGCTGGTCGAGTTCGCTCGGGAGCTGGTAGCGGAGGCGTTCGGGGGCCGCGATCCGGAGACGGCGCAGCACGAGATGGAGGTCAACGAGTTCGCCGCACTGCTGGCCGAGCTCAAACCGCGTTTCATCCACCATCCGCGCTGCCGGATCCTGCTGCCCGCGCTGCTGGAGGAGATGGGCTGCGACCCGTCCCTCACCTACTTCGACGTGCCGCGGCTGCGCACCTCGACGTCCAACGACTACCTCACGACCGGCATCTCCTACGCGTTCCACCCGCACCGGGACTGCTGGTACTCGGCGCCGTTCAACCAGGTCAACTGGTGGATTCCGGTGTTCGAGGTCGTCCCGGACAACGCGATGGCCTTCCACCCCAGGTATTTTGACCGGCCGGTCAAGAACGGCAGCGCGCGGTACGACTACGGGGAGTGGAACCGGACGAGCCGGCAGACGGCCGCCCAGCACATCGGCACGGACACCCGCGAGCAGCCCAAGCCCGAGGAATCGGTCGAGCTGGATCCGCAGATCCGGGTCGTTCCCGAACCGGGCGGCATGCTGATCTTCTCCGGCGCGCAGTTCCACTCGACCGTGCCGAACACCTCGGGGCGGACGCGCTTCAGCATCGACTTCCGCACCGTCCACCTGGACGACGTGCGGACGCACCGGACCGCCCCGAACGTGGACGCCGCCTGCACCGGCACGACGTTGCGCGACTTCGTGCGCTGCACCGACTTCGCGGCGATGCCCGAAGATCTCGCCGTCGACTACGAGAAGCGAGCCCTCGACAACCCCCTCCGAACCGCCGCCCCGATCTGACGCACCAACGCAGCCAATCGCCGACCCGGCTAGGCCATCCGGGCATGGGCTCGTCCGCCCCGCCCAAGCTCGAAGACGTCGTTCTGGGCTGCGAGGAGTGGACGCCCGGAAGGAATACGGACAGTCGATTCGGGTGGTGGCTCACGGTCCACTCGTCCGCACACCGGTGTGCGTCTTCGCAGGCCAGGCCGGAGGTGGAGACCGCGACCATCGGAGAGCCGACCTTCGCCGGGGCGCTCACATCCGGACGCACGCAGGCCCTCCGACCCGGACGAGCCTGGCTTGTCCCATTTGAGCGCTCGGGCTGACGAAGCTGGGCAGGCGCACTCGCTTGGGAGCGGCCTCTTGGGCGCCGACTCGCTCACAACGTCATCTCGACACCGCCCGCGCTCCGGTGGACGTCCGCGCACAACGAGCGCGTGTCGCCAAGGCGCGGGCCAGCGCCGGCCGTCAAGTTGACCGATCATTACAGAAAGGTCTAGCGTCGCAGGCATGGGACGGGTCAGGGAGTTCGACACCGCGGCCGTGGTCGAGCGGGCCATGGACGTGTTCTGGCGGCTCGGTTACGAGGCGACATCGATCCAGGACCTCGTCGAGGCGACCGGGATCGGGCGCGGGTCGATCTATGCGGCGTTCGGCAGCAAGGACGGCCTGTACGTGGCGGCGCTCCAGCATTATGCGGAGCGGTCGGCCGCGACGATGTCCGCGCGGCTGGATCGGGACGAACCCGTCCGGATCGTCGTGCGGGACCTGCTCCTGGCGCTGGTGGACGAGACCGTGGACGACCCGGAGCGGCGCGGATGCCTGATCACCAACAGTGCTGTCGAGCGGCTGCCGCGTGACCGGTTCGCGGCGCGCGTGGTCGGGTCGTCCCTGGACGGGACGGCCGAGGCGATCACGCTCGTGCTCCGCCGGGCCCGGGACCGGGGCGACATCCGCCCAGATGCCGACATCACGGCGATCGCAGACTTCTTCGTCACGACGATCCAGGGATTGCGCGTCCAGGGCAAGGCCGGCGCGGACCGGCGCCGGCTCGCCGCCGTGGTGGACACGGCGCTCAACGTTCTCTGACCCGTCGTCCGTCACGCGGGCACCGCTCGATCAGTGCCCATTTTATGGAATGTACAGTCAAGAAAAGGAGCCCGAAGATGACGACCGTCGCTCTCCTCGGCACCGGGATCATGGGGGCCGCGATGGCCCCGAACCTCGCTCGCGCCGGGATCGACCTGACCGTCTGGAACCGCACCCGGAGCAGGGCGGAACCGCTCGCCGCGCACGGCGCGTCCATCTCGGACACGCCCGCCGAGGCCGTCGCCGACGCGGACGTGATCATCACGATGCTGACCGAGGGCGAGGCCGTCCGCGCCGCGATGGAGGCGGTCGGCCCTGCGCTGCGTCCCGGACAGGTCTGGGCGCAGATGAGCACCGTGGCAGCCGAGGCCGTCGCGCCGCTGGCCAAGCTCGCCGACGAGCATGGCCTGATCTTCGTTGACGCGCCGGTGCAGGGCACGCGGCAGCCCGCCGAGCAGGGCGCGCTCGTGATCCTCGCGGCCGGTCCGGAGGCCGCGCGTCCCCAGCTCGCGCCGGTGTTCGACGCCGTCGGCAAGAAGACCGTGTGGCTCGACGAGGACGGCGCGTCCGGCGCGGGCACGCGCCTGAAGCTCGCCGCGGTCGCCTACGGCATCTCGCTGACCTCGATCCTCGCCGAGTCCCTGGCGCTGACCAAGGCGCTCGGCCTCGACCCCGCCCTGTTCGGCGAGGTCATCACGGGTGGCCCGCTGGACAGCCCCTACCTCCAGGCCAAGCTCGGCGCCGTCCTCGCGGACGATTTCACGCCCAGCTTCACGGTCCGGAACGCCGAAAAGGACACGCGCCTCATCACCGAGGCCGCCGCCTCGGCGAACGTCCGGCTCGACATGGCCGAAGCCGCACGCGACCGCTTCCGCCGGGCCATCGCCCAAGGCCACGGCGATCTCGACATGGCCGCCACGTACTACGCGAGCTTCGCGGCATCCTGAGCAGCACCGCATCGAGCCGGATGGCCCCGCAGGCCGTCCGGCTCTCCTGCCGTCGAGCGTCGCCTTCTGGAGCCCAAACAGAACAAATCCGTGGTTTCACTCCCTTCGCTCGGGTGTTACAGACGGTAACGGAGGAGTACGACAATTCTCAGCGGGGCTTGACGTCCAGTGGGACTTGGGAAGACTGGCGGGGTGATGGTCAAGACGCTGCGGCCGCGCAACTACAACGAGGCCTTGTACGTCGGGCACTTCTTCCGGAACAAGCGGGTTCCGGTGGTGATGGACCTGACCGCGCTCACCGACGACGTCGCCCGGCAGTTCGTCGACTTCGCCGCGGGCCTGGTCTTCGGACGCGGCGGAGACATGGAACGACTGGATTCCAAGGTGTTCCTGCTGGTCCCCGGCCGCATCAACCGACCCGGCGTCGTGCCGCCGGAGCCCGTCCCACCGACCGGCTCAAACGAGGCGACCGCCGACCCTCTGATCTGATCCATGCTCTTCGCCGTCACCATCGACTGCCCGGATCCCGTCGCCCTGGCCGCTTTCTACCAAGCTTTCCTAGGTGGCGAGATGCGCTCGTCCAATCCCGACTTCGTGGTGCTGACCAGCGAGAACGGCGGCGTCCGGCTGGACTTCCAACGCGTCGGCAACCCGGAGCCACCCGCCTGGCCGGATCCGGACGCGCCCCGACGCGTCCACCTTGACATCCAGGTGGACGACCTAGACCAGGCCGAACGGCAAGTGATCGACCTCGGCGCGCGACTCGCATCGCACCAGCCCGGCGGCCGCCGCTATCGCGTCTTCCTCGACCCGGCCGGCCACCCGTTCTGCCTAGCCACCCCAGACGCCGCCAATGTCCCGTCCACAATCATCAGCCCGCCCTAACCCGATCGCCTCCGGCAGCCCACGAACGCGGCCAGCGCCGTCACAAACGCGGCATCGCCGCCGACTTCATTGTGGGGTCGCGGGTCTAACACCCACTACAGGAGTGGACGTCCTAGTGCGCCTCGCAGGCGTGCGAGGCCCTGGACAGCCGCGCGCGCGGCGGTGCCCTCCTGCTCGCACCTTCCGGTGGGGGGCCAACGCCCCCTCCCTTCGGGGTGATCTCCACTATTCCCCCACTCTCGGAGGCAGTGGCCCTGAAAAGCCGAAAGCCCAGGCCGGGAAATCGTCCCTGACCTGGGCTTCCTTACGGGTGGAGCCTAGGGGATTCGAACCCCTGACACCCGGCTTGCAAAGCCGGTGCTCTGCCAACTGAGCTAAGGCCCCTCGGCGGGACAAAGCTTACCGGGGGACGGGCGCCGGACGCGCCCGGATATCGGTGTGGTGTGCGGGTGCCGCGCATGGCCTTGGCCCGGCGGGATCGGGACGGCGGTCCGTCCCGGTCACGCCGGGGCCATGCACGGCGGATATCGGTTCAGCTGTCGGTGGACGTGGCCTCGGTCCACAGGTCCAACTCGGCGCGGTCCTGCTGCAGACGACGCCAGACGACGAACCCGCCGAGAGCTACAACGGCCAGAACAAGCAGCTTCTTCACGGTGGGGACCCCTTCACCTCGACTATGAAGCCAGCCCGAGGGACACACGTATGAAGAGACTCTTCCCCCAGGCTCTCCGCAGCCTAGCAACCCGGGCGGAGCGATCCGCACCCCCTGTGCCGTTATCGGACCCGCCGTCCAAAGACGGTGCGGTTGCTGTGGCGGATGCGCCATCTCGTTTCGGACGCGGATCGGCCGGATAATCCGGGCAACGACGTCAGGAGAGTCCGGTGGGCGCAGAGGACGACTTCGGTCTCTGGGAGCGGGAGCTGCGGGCGGAGGCGCAGGACCGTCCGGAGTCCTCGGGCCTGCGCGGACTGCTGCTCGTCGCGGTCGCCACGGCCGCCGGGTGCAGGGTGCTGATCACGATGGGGCAGGCTCCGCTGGGGACGGCCGGGCTGGTCCTTTCGTCCGTGATCCTGCTTTTGTGGCGCGCCGGGATGTGACGCTGCGCAGCCGGATCTTGATCGCTGTCGGCGAACGAGGTGAAGCGCGTAAGCGTGACGGACGGCACGTCCGTAATCGGCGAGTCGGGCTCGCTCGCCGCGGTGTGTCGCCTCTGGATGGGACACGGCCCTCGCCTGGTGGACAGGGGCCGACGAGGGGGTTCATCCACAGGCTGGAGCGCGTCGTTTGCACAGCTGCTCGGCTGTGCGGGTAGGGGTTTCGGGCTTCTCCTCCACACGAGAATCCCCAGTTGGCCGGGGGTTTACGGACACGCGCCGGGACTCTGGACAACTTGGGGACGGCGTGTGGGCGACGTTCACCGGGTCCCTCATTTTCCACACCCTGTGGATAACTTCGGTGCACAACCTGTGGGGAGTGGGGAAGACTCGCCATCCACGTCGCGTCCCCAGGATGCCCCCAGGACGGCGTCCCGTTATCCACGTGGTGGATAACGCTCTGACCAGTGCCGAGGCGGCTCCGAGAAGGCGATGTCCCAGGCTCGTGCACAGGCTGTGGGCGGCGGGCCTCCACAGTGTCCCGCATCCGGTGGAAACCGTCCGCCCACGGGAAATCCCCAGCCGGGTCCCCAGATCATCTTCCTGTGAACCACACTGTGCGCCCCGTCCACAGGACGCACCACTCGACACGCTGCGGCCGTCCGACACGGTCCACGCGTCGCCCGGTTCCTACCTTTACG
Organism: Actinomadura rupiterrae; assembly: GCF_024172125.1. Classification (GTDB taxonomy): domain Bacteria; phylum Actinomycetota; class Actinomycetes; order Streptosporangiales; family Streptosporangiaceae; genus Spirillospora; species Spirillospora rupiterrae. The sequence continues at coordinate 454,476 of NZ_JAMZEA010000008.1, read as the reverse complement.
CTGAGCTAGCGGTGCGTAGGCGGAAGACTCCCGTCCGCAAGTTATCCACAGACTGTGGAATCGTTTTGACCCGCCGCAGGCTGCGGGAACACTGGGTTCCGGGAGCGGGGCGAGCGTTCCGTCCCCAGTTCGGACAGCTGGTCAGCGGCCGATGATCCAGCGGCCGGACCAGCCCAGGAAGCGGCGCGGGTAAGCCCCGTCATCGTCCAGCCCGCCGCCGTCCAGGACGTGGTCCAGCCCGGCGATCACGCGGTCGAGCCCGGCCGTCGGCGCGGTCGTGCGGGTGGCCACCGGTCCGAACAGACGGTCGGCCTCGTCCTTGGCCCAGGCGGTGAAGGCGCGGGCCTCGGCGTCGCCGGCCATCGACAGGAAGAACAGCGCCTGCCGCCACGCGTACGCCGCGTCCTTCACCGCGCGCAGCGGCAGCGCCGACCGGTTCGCGGTGGCGAGCCGGTCGCACAGCACGGCGAAGGCGCGGCGCGCCAGCTCGGGCCAGCCAGGCCCGGGCGTCACGCCCACCTTCCGGACGAGCACGGCGAGATTGTGCGTGGTCAGGACCTGGGACTGCTCGATGACCCGGCCGTTCGCGACCACCCACGAGCCGGGCCCGTCGCCCGCACGCGCAGAACACAGCGCCGCGAACTCCCTCGCGGCGTCCCATTCGGGATCGGAGGTGTTACGGACGTGCTTCTTCCGCGTCTTGTGCGAGTTCTTGTGCTCGCCTTCATGCGAGCGTTCGGCGGCAATGGCTCGGAGCGTCCGCACATGCGCGGCGTCGATGCCGTAGTAGCGGACGTACAGCGACCCGTCGAGCAGGTCGGCGGCGATCTCGGCCGCGCGCACGAACTTCGGGGAGAACGTGCCCATGAAGATGTCCGCGGCGAGCTCCTCGACGAACGGGACGTCGAGGCCGGCCTGCCGCGCGAGCGTCGAGAGCTCGGTGACCAGCCGGTTCGGAACGACCGTCCCGGGGAACGCGGAGATCGTGAGCTCGCCCAGCCGGGTCAGCGTCGTCCGGGCCGCCTGGTGCGCCGCGTCGCCGCCGCTCCCCCGCCGGGACGCGATCGCCGGGACCCACGGCAGCTCCTCGAACCGCACCTGGTGCTCCAGATTCACCAGCAGCAGCGAGCGGCGCGCGCGGAACGCCCGGTACTCCGCGGCGACCAGCGACGCCAGCGCCGGATCGCCGTAGTCGAGCGCCACCGTGGACGCCACCAGCTGCGGAACAAGCTCCGCAAGCACTTCCGCCGATGGCACGATCCGCCGCTCGACCAGCGTCCCGACAGGCGCACTCAGGGCCTGCCCAACTGTGCGAAGCACGACGTCCGGCATGACCGTCCCAACAGGCACCCCATCCTGCCGCCGTACCGCTCGCCCAAGCCCCGCGTTCTCGAGTCCGGTGGTCGCATTGGGTTCCGCGGACGCGCTGGGCCCCGCGGGCTCGTTGGCGGTCGTGAACGCGTTGGCGGTCGTGGACGGGCTGGGGGGCGTGGACGGGCTGGGGGGCGTGGACGCGTCGGGGGTGGTCGCGGCGGGCTGGGGGTCGGGGGAGGCGTCCTTGGTGCTGGGGGAGTCGGTGCTGGCGGAGGCGTGTTCGTGTTCGGTGACCGGGTGGACGAAGGGCGTGATGTCCGGGAGGCCGTCGTTCTGGGGGACGGAGGTTAGGCGCGCTGCCGCGATCGTGGCGAGGGCCTGGTGGGTCGGACGTGCGGCCTCGGCGGCTTGGCGCTCGCGGAGGGCCGAGTGCTCGGGAGATCCAGGCACGCCTCGGCGAGCGAGCATCGAGTCGACGGCGTGCTGGAGAAGGCCGCGTTTCGTGTCAATGCCGAGGAGGACGTCCTCCATGGCAGTGCGCAGGATCGCCGCGTTCTCCTTTGGCCGGCGGTGCTTGGAGCACAGGCGATGTTCGACGGCCAGCTCGCGGTACTCGTTCAGGAAGGCGGTGGCCTGAGCCGTCCAGCCTTCCGGGAAGGCAGTGGCAACGCGTCCGTCCACGACAGTGGTCAGCCAATGAGAGAGGAGGCGATCAGCGAAGGGATTCCAAACGCTCAGCGCCTCGTGCATCGCGTCGATCGCGGGAGGAGTGCGGCGTGCGAGGAGCGCATCGCGCACGTCACCTACCGAACGGCGGAAGACGTGTCGCGGGTTGCGTGGAGAACGGCCCGGACGGCGCGCCGGGACGAAGCGGACCCTGTCCGCGAACGGCGAGATCTCGTCCAGGACGTCGAGCGCGGCCGCGCGGTCGCCGTCCCGCAACAGCCACGCGACCGTGAGAAGCGCGGCTTCTTCTGGAACGGTGATCTCGTAGTCCCCCGCGTCCAGCATGGCGTTGAGTTCGGCCTGGCCGGCGTCCGTCAGGTAGTACGCGAAGACGGCGGCGCGGTTCGGGGCGACAGACGTCTCGTGCGGGAGCAGGGGGCCGCCTGCCAGCGGTATGCCGGTCGCGAAGCCTCCGCGCACGACCTCAAGGGTGACCCACGCCGGAAGCCCTGCGACCGGTGTGCGGCTGCCGATACTGAGCGTGCCGTCAGTCATCCCGTCGAGAACCTGCGTCCAGGCGCGAACGCGCCTCTCAGCTCGACGCCGGGTGGCGGCGTCTTCGTGCCGCGTTGCGGTGGTGAAGGCGCGTGCGAGCTGCCCGAGCGGGTAACCGTGTCCGATGTTCATAGCCAGCGTGGCGGGTTCCGCCCCCGCGCCCTCCGGGTCTAGAGCCCGGCGCTCTCCTGACTGAGCTACACGCTGATCAATACCGACCCTAGAAACCCGTCCTAATCCACGCAATCGGATTACCCGCCTGAGTCGGCATCCCTGGCGCGACAACGTGCCCTGCGCAGACGCCGACCACCATCTCAGCGACGCCCGATCTTCACCTGCGACACCACCTCACCCCGTGGAGGCCGCACAGCATCACTCACGCACCATCACCTGCTGACCGTCCACAAGGCGATGTTCGCTCGCAAGCCCGCGGCGCGCGCTTCTCACTGCCACAAGCCTCCACGCCACGCTGCTTCAAAGGACAGATCGCGACGAGTCACCACCCGACGCAGTCGCGGATTCGCCGCCCCAGCCCGAGCGGAACCGCGTTGCCGAGGGTTTTGGCGCGAGCTGAGTACAGGCGTGGAGGCACTTCTGGCGCGTACATGCCACCGCGGCAAATAGAGGTGAGCCCCGGACATGGACGCGCCCTTGCGAACGGACGTGAACGCAGTACCCCACGCCCGCACGGGCGGTGTCGTGAACCAGGTGGCGGGCCCGGCCGCAGACCTCGCTGCGGAACTCGCCGTGGGCAAAATCGTGCGCCGGGCCGGGCTCCTCGCCGTGCGCGTGGCCGTGCGCCTGACCGCCTACCTAGCGGCGTGCCTGGTCGCGTGCCCGAGCGCGGACCCGGTCGCGTGCCGGACCGTGCGCCTGACCGCATGCCTGGTCGCGGACCAGTCGCGTGCCCGAGCGCGTGCCTGGTCGCATGCCTGGTCGCATGCCTGGTCGTGGACCGGTCGCGTGCCTGACCGCCTCCCTGACGGCGTGCCCGAGCGCGCGCCGACCGTGGCCCCGAGCGCGTGCCTGGTCGCGGACCGTCGCGGACCCGAGCGCGTGCCCGAGCGCGGACCCGGTCGCCTGCCGGGCCGGGGGTCCTCGCCGTGCGCCTGACCGCCTGCCTAACAGCGTGCCTGGTCGCGTTTCCGACCGCGTGCCGGGCCGTGCGCCTGGTCGCGGACCGGTCGCGTGTCCGACAGCCTGCCTAACAGCGTGCCCGAGCGCGGACCCGGTCGGCTGCCGGGCCGGGGTCCTCGCCGTGCGCCTGGCCGTGCGCCTGACCGCCTGCCTAACGGCGCGCCTGGCTGCGTGCCCGTCCGCGTGCCGGGCCGTGCGCCTGGTCGCGGACCCGGTCGCAGACCCGGTCGCGGGCCTGACCGCCTGCCTGACGGCGTGCCCGAGCGCGGACCCGGTCGCGTGCCGGGTCGTGTGCCTGGTCGTGTGCCTGGTCGCGGACCTGGTCGCGGACCGGTCGCGGGGCTGACGGTGCGCCCGAGCGCGTGTCCGAGCGCGTGGGTGGTCGTGGGGGTGGGGTGCGTCAGCCGAGGGAGGTTATGGCTTCCAGCATGGCGCTGGTGGAATGGGCTTCGGTGATGCCGAATTCCCAGGCCAGCGCGCCCATGGCCTCCGCGCCGAGGCGTTTCGCCTCGGTGTGCGGGTCGCCTGCCGTGTAGGCGAGGGCGACCGGTTCGAGGGAGGCGAGAAGCTCCGAATAGTCCTGCCATGCGGACACTTCGGGCGGGCCGGAGATGACGAAGACGCCCGCCACCGAGCGCAGCGCTGCCAGCACCTCGGCGCGTTCGGTGGCGGTGTTGACCGGACGGCCCGGGCCCTTCCACGCGCGGACGCGCTCGTCGTTCTCGACGCCGACCACCACCGGGAAGCCGCGCTCCGCCGCGTCCCGAAGGAACCGGACATGCCCGACGTGCAGGACGTCGAACACGCCCGTGACGACCACCGGCCGCCCGTCCGGACGCGGGCCCGCCCAAGCCGCCGTCAGCCGCTGACCTCCCACAGCCATCCGCCCTCCGCAGGTCGATTCCCCTGCCACACAGTGAACACGACCGGGAGGCCCGTCCCGTCACCTGCCCCTGCTCCGGGCGGGTGACGCGACGCACGTCACACCCCCGGGGCCCTTGCGTGCGGCGATAAAAATAATGCCTACTATTTTTAGGCCCCACCCCCAGGAGGCGTGACGATGACGACGACGCTGGTGCGATGCGCGGACGGCGACCACACCGTGGAGCTGCGCGACCGGGAGCGCGTGGCGGAACGGCTGCTCAAGGCGTCCGCCAGGAAGTCCTACGACCCCGAGGTGGACGTCGACTGGTCCGCGCCGTTCGACCCGGAGCTCTTCTACCTCCCGCCCGAGGCCGTCTCGCTCTACGAGACGCCGCTGTGGGACCGGATGACCCACGAGGAGCGCGTCGAGCTGTCCCGGCACGAGCTGGTCAGCATGCTGTCGTTCGGCATCTGGTCGGAGATCATGCTGATGAAGGGCCTGCTCGGGCACGTCTACCGCGCCGATCCGACCACGCGGCACGTCGCGTACGCGCTCACCGAGACGGCGGACGAATGCCGCCATTCCACGATGTTCGGCCGTTTCATCGGCAAGACCGGACTGCGCCCGTACCGGATGGCCTGGCCGGAGTTCCAGATCGGCAAGCTCGCCGGACTCGTCGACCCGCCGATGGCGATGTTCGCCGCCGTCTTGCTCGTCGAGGAGGTCACCGACGCCGTCCAGCGCGTGGCCATGTCGGACGACCGCGTCCAGCCCCTCGTTCGGACGATCAGCCGCATCCACGTGACCGAGGAGGCGCGGCACATCTCGTACGCGCGCGAGGAGCTGAAGCGGCAGGTCGCCCGCACGCCGCGTCCGCTGCGCCGCGTCCAGGCGTCCGGTATCGCCGGCGTCGGAATCCGTATGGCGCCGCGCCTGACCCGCCCGGCCGTCTACGCCGCAGTCGGCCTTGACCCGCGCATGGCGTACCGGACCGCGAAGTCCAGCCCCCACCGCCAGGCCACGCTCCGCTGGGCCTTCCGCCGCGCCACCGGCTTCCTCACCGAGATCGGCATAATCGAAGGCCCCAGCGCCCGCATCTGGCGCCGCACCGGCATGCTCTCCACCACCGACTCCCCGGCCCCCGCCCCCAACGGCCTCCCCCACCGCCAACACCCAACGCAGCGAATGGACGAGGCGGAATGACGCCCGCAGCGTCCCCCGCCTAACCCAGAGCGTTGGACTCCGCACAATGGACGGCCCCCCACTGCACACGACAGGCGGGTGGAGCCCGCGCCGCGGAGGACGGCGACCCGCGCGATACAGGACGCGAGCGCAAGGGTGCGCGATGTGTGGACACGAATCCGCAGGATGTGCGGACACGAATCTGCGCGGTGGGCGGATGCGGACCGCGCGCGAGGACCGGCCGGTGCGATGTGCGCAGCGGGCGCAAGGGTGCGCGATGTGCGGACACGAATCTGCGCGGTGGGCGGACGCGGACGCGCGCGAGGACCGGCCGGTGCGATGTGCGCAGCGGGCGCAAGGGTGCGCGATGTGCGGACATGAATCTGCGCGGTGGGCGGATGCGGGGCGGGCGTGAGGGCCGCCGGTGCGGTGTGCGGAGCGGGCGTGAGGGTGCGCGGTGTGCGGGAGCGCGGGTGGCGGTGGGGGCGCTTTAGGGTTGGGGTATGGGGAGAGTGGCTGGGCTTACGGGCGCGGAGGCGCGGCAGCGGTTGCTGGCGGCGGCTGCCGAGGTGTTCGTCGAGCGCGGTTACGCGGGGACGGCCACCAGTGAGATCGCTCGGCGGGCGGGGTTGTCCACAGGCGCGATCTACTCGCGGTACGCGTCCAAGGCGGAGTTGCTGGCGGACGCGATCAAGGCGCACATGCCTGCTGAGCTGGCGCGGCTGCTGAGTGACGGTGCTCTCGGGGTGCCGGTGCCGGACGTCGTCCAGCATCTCGGCGAGGAGCTTCCGCACCGGCCCCGGCAGATCAGTGCGATGTTGGTCGAGGGGGCGGCGGCCGCGCGGCGCGATCCCCGGGTCGCGGAGATCTTCGCGGCTGAGCTGGCGGCGCACCTGGAGAGCGTGCAGAGCCTCGTCACCGCTGCTCAGGACGAAGGTTCGGTTGATTCGTCCCTTCCGTCCGGGGCCTTGGCGCGCTTCCTGCTGGCCGTGGCGCTGGGGACGCTGTTCACCAACATGCTGGACATCGACCCTGTGGACGACGCGGACTGGGCCACGGTCATCAACCGGTTCATTGCTGCCGCCGCCCCCGGTCAGTAGTCCACAAAAGCCGCCTAGGCGGTTAGGCGGGTGGCCAGACTCGGGCGGGCTTGCTGGATTAGGCGGTCGGGGGCGTCCTCGGGGTAGTAAGTGCTGAACGGGTGGTGGGCCAGGGCCAGTTCGGAGAGGACGAAGAGGGGGCAGAGGGCGCGGGAGTAGCGGCGGCAGGCCGAGGTGCGGCCGCGCTGGGCGTCCGCGTCGGCGAACTTGGCCTCGGCTTCGGTGACCTGGGCCCCGATGTAGGACGGGTTGTCCGCCAGGCCCGGATCGTCCAGGACGGCGTCGACGTTTCGGGTCGGGGCAGCTGACGCCGAGCGCAGGATGCGGGCCTGCAGCGCGTGCATCGAGACGACCGGGGACCAGATGTTGTAGTCGCCGCTCGACTTCGGAACGGCCGTGGTGACCGAGTCGAGGATCTCCAGGGCCTCGGGTCCGCGGTCCAGGGCCCAGAGGTAGGTGGCGAGGTCGAGCTCCTCGTAGAGCTCGCGCATGCGGGTATGGGACCAGCGCTTGACCAGGGACGACTTGAAGCGGATCAGGTAGGGGTTCGTTTCGGCGGCGGGGTCCGCGGCGGCGGGAGGGGTGATCGGCATGGACGCATCAAACCGCATCCGCCCGACGTCAGTCGGGGGGCGTGAAGAGGGCGTCGTGGGCCGCTCGTAGCGCGGCGGTCTCGCGGTCGAGCTGGATGAGGGCCTGTTTCGTGGCGGTGTCGGTAACGGTGTCCGACATCGCCTCGACGGACGCCTCGACCGCTTCGAGGCGGGACGTGAGGGCCTTGACCAGCGCGGACGCCGTGGACGGATCGGTCGGGAGCCCGGCCAGGCCCGGCAGGAGGCCGGCGAGTGCGCTGGTCCCGGCGTCCAGGCGGCGGCGCTCGCGGTGCAGGTCGAGCAGCGCCTCGACCTTGGACCGCAGCACCCACGGGTCGAACGGTTTGACCAGGTAGTCGACCGCGCCGACGGCGAAGCCGCGGAAGGCGAGGTCGGGTTCGCCGCGGGCCGCGGTCAGGAAGATGATCGGGATGTCGCGGGTCCGGTCCTTGCGCTTGATGTGGTACGCCGTCTCGAAGCCGTCCATCCCGGGCATCAGGACGTCCATGAGGATGACGGCGTAGTGGTCGGCCATCAGGGCGCGCAGGGCGTCCTCGCCCGAACGCGCGGTGGCGACCGACGCGTCCAGGCTCTTCAGGACGGCCGCCAGCGCGAGCAGGTTCTCCTGCTGGTCGTCCACGACGAGGATGCGCGCGGGCTCAGCGGCCATCGGTCGGTCCCCCGGGCGTTGTCGAGGGGCCGCCGTCCGCCACCGCGTCCGTGTCGAAGATGGCGGCCACTTCGGCGCTCACGTCGGCCTCCGCGCCCGCGTCCGCGTTGGCGTCCCCGTCGGGTGCGGGTGGCGGTACGGCCGGGGGCTCCAGCCAGCGGCGCATGACCATGAAGAGGTGCTCGATCTCGACCGGCTTGGTGACGTAGTCGGACATGCCCGCGACCAGGCTCTTCTCCTGGTCGCCCTTCATCGCCTTCGCGGTGAGCGCGACGATCGGGAGGTCGGCGAAGCGCGGCATGGCGCGGATCGCGCGGGTGGTGGCGTAGCCGTCCATCTCGGGCATCATCACGTCCATGAACACCAGGCAGATGTCGTCCTCGTGCTCCAAAGCCTCGATGCCGCGGCGGCCGTCGGCGGCGTAGCAGACCTTCAGGCCCGACCGCTCCAGGACGGTGCTGAGCGCGAACACGTTGCGGATGTCGTCGTCCACGATCAGCACCTTGCGGCCCGCGAACGCCGCGTCGCGCGCGACGACCGGGCCCGGCTCGGTCGGCTCCGGCGTGCCGATGCGCGGGCGCGGGTCGGCGACCGGGGTGAGCGTCTCGATGCCGGGCGCGGACGCCGGCGCGGGCAGTGCGGCGAGCACGGAACCGCCGGTCAGGACCGGGTCCGCGGGGACGTCCGCCAGCGGGTCGAGCATGTCGTCCGGACGCGGCCGGTACGGGGAGCGTTCGGGCAGGTAGAGCGAGAAGGTCGAGCCGCGGCCGGGGTCGCTGACCGCCTTGATCTCGCCGCCGAGCAGCTCGGCGATCTCGCGGCAGATGGACAGGCCGAGCCCGGTGCCGCCGTACTTGCGGCTGGTCGTGCCGTCCGCCTGCTGGAACGCGTCGAAGATGACAGTGAGCTTCTCGTACGGGATGCCGACGCCGGTGTCGGTGACGCCGAAGCTGATCACCCGCTCGGACGAGCGCAGGGTGTCGGTCGCGAACACCACGTTCTCGGCGAGGCCGACGCGCAGCCGCACCGAGCCCTGGCCGGTGAACTTCAGCGCGTTCGACAGCAGGTTCCGGACGATCTGCTGGAGCCGCTGCTCGTCGGTGCACAGCGTCTCGGGCACCTCCGGTGCGACCTCGACGTCGAAGTCCAGACCCTGCTCGATCGCGATGTGCCGGAAGGTGACGTTGACGTAGTCGACGAGCTTGGCGAGTGGGATGTCCTCCGGGTGGATCTCCATCTTGCCCGCCTCGATCTTCGACAGGTCGAGGATGTCGTCGATGAGCTGCAGCAGGTCGTGCCCAGCGCCGTAGATCGTGCGGGCGAACCGGACCTGCTCGGGCGTCAGGTTGCCGTCCGGGTTGGCCCACAGCAGCTTGGCGAGCAGCAGCAGGCTGTTCAGCGGCGTGCGCAGCTCGTGCGACATGTTCGCGAGGAAGTTGGACTTGTACCGGGACGACAGCGCGAGCTGCTCGGCGCGCTCCTCCAGCGCGCGCCGGGCCTGCTCGATCTCGGTGTTCTGCACCTCGATCTCGCGGTTCTGCTGGGCCAGCAGCGCCGCCTTCTCCTCCAGCTCGGCGTTGGAGCGGCGCAGCTCCTCCTGCTGGCGCTGCAGCTCGGCGGAGCGCTCCTGCAGCTCGCGGGTGAGCCGCTGCGACTCGGCGAGCAGCGCCTCGGTGCGGGCGTTGGCGATGATGGTGTTGATCGCGACGCCGATGGTGTGCACGAACTGGTCGAAGAAGGCCAGGTGGACGTCGGAGAACGGGGAGAAAGCGGCCAGCTCGATCACGCCGAGCACGGCGTCCTCGAACACGATCGGCAGCACGACCACGCAGGCCGGGGACGCCTCGCCGAGCCCGGAGGAGATCTTGATGTACTCCGGCGGCGCGTCCAGGATGATCAGCCGCTTGCGCTCGACCGCGGCCTGCCCGACCAGCCCGACGCCGAACCCGATCTCCTCGTTCAGCCGGCTGCCGCCGCGGTAGCCGTACCCGGCGATCAGCCGCAGCCCCGGGTCGCGGTCGCCGTCCCCGCGCTGGGCGAGGAAGAACGCGCCGTAGTGCGCGGCGACCAGCGGCGTCAGCTCGGACAGGAGCAGGCTCGCGACCTCGACCAGGTCGCGGTGGCCCTGCATCAGCCCGGCGATGCGGGCGAGGTTGGACTCCAGCCAGTCCTTCGCGCGGGTCGTCTCGCGCAGGTTCGCGACCATCAGGTTGACGTTGTCGGACAGCTCGGCGACCTCGCCCTGCGCGTCCACCGAGATGGCGCGGGTCAGGTCGCCGCGGGCGACGGCGCTGGCCACCTCGGCGATCGCGCGGACCTGCGTGGTCAGGTTGCTGGCCAGCAGGTTCACGTTGTCGGTGAGGTCCTTCCACACCCCGGACGCGCCGGGCACCTGCGCCTGCCCGCCCAGCTCGCCGCGGCTGCCGACCTCGCGCGCGACGCGCGTCACCTCGGACGAGAACGCCGAGAGCGTGTCGACCATCGTGTTGATCGTGGTCTTCAGTTCGAGGATCTCGCCCTGCGCGTCCACGTCGATCTTCTTGGTCAGGTCGCCGTTCGCGACGGCCGTGGTGACCTGCGCGATGTTCCGCACCTGGTAGGTCAGGTTGTTGGCCATCGCGTTGACGTTGTCGGTGAGGTCCTTCCACATCCCGGACGCGCCGCGGACCTGCGCCTGGCCGCCCAGCTCGCCTTCCGTCCCCACCTCGCGCGCTACTCGCGTCACCTCGTCGGCGAACGCGGAGAGCGTGTCGACCATCGTGTTGATCGTGGTCTTGAGCTGGAAGATCTCGCCGCGCGCGTCCACGGTGATCTTCTTGGTCAGGTCGCCGCCGGCGACGGCCGTCGCGACCTGGGCGATGTTCCGCACCTGGTTGGTGAGGTTGTTCGCCATCGAGTTCACGTTGTCGGTCAGGTCCTTCCACAGGCCGGATGCGCCGCGGACCTGCGCCTGACCGCCGAGCCGTCCTTCGGTGCCGACCTCGCGCGCCACCCGGGTGACTTCCGAAGCGAAAGCCGAGAGCTGATCGACCATCGTGTTGATGGTGTCCTTCAACTCCAGGATCTCGCCCTGCGCATCGACGGTGATCTTCTTGGACAGGTCTCCGTCCGCCACAGCCTTGGTGATCTGCGCGATGTTCCGCACCTGACTCGTCAGGTTGTTGGCCATCGAGTTCACGTTGTCGGTCAGGTCTTTCCAAACACCCGAGACGCCGCGGACCTGCGCCTGACCGCCCAGCTCGCCTTCCGTGCCGACCTCGCGCGCGACTCGCGTCACCTCGTCGGCGAAACCGGAGAGCTGGTCGACCATCGTGTTCAGGGTGTCTTTCAGCTCCAGGATCTCGCCCTGCGCGTCCACGGTGATCTTCTTGGACAGGTCGCCGTCCGCCACGGCCTTGGTGATCTGCGCGATGTTCCGCACCTGGCTGGTGAGGTTGTTGGCCATCGAGTTCACGTTGTCGGTCAGGTCTTTCCAGACACCCGAGACGCCGCGGACCTGCGCCTGACCGCCGAGACGGCCTTCGGTGCCGACTTCGCGAGCGACGCGCGTCACTTCACCGGCGAAGGCGGAGAGCTGGTCGACCATCGTGTTGATGGTGTCTTTCAGCTCCAGGATCTCGCCCTGCGCATCGACGGTGATCTTCTTGGACAGGTCCCCGTCCGCCACAGCCTTCGTGATCTGCGCGATGTTCCGCACCTGACTCGTCAGGTTGTTGGCCATCGAGTTCACGTTGTCCGTGAGGTCTTTCCAGACGCCGGACACGCCCTGGACTTCGGCTCGTCCGCCCAGGTTGCCCTCGCTGCCGACCTCGCGCGCGACGCGCGTCACCTCGCCGGCGAAGGCCGAAAGCTGGTCGACCATCGTGTTCATGGTGTCCTTGAGCTCCAGCAGCTCGCCCTTGACGTCCACGGTGATCTTCTGGCCCAGGTCGCCGCGCGCCACGGACGTCGCGACCTGCGCGATGTTGCGCACCTGGTAGGTCAGGTTGGACGCCATGACGTTCACCGACTCGGTGAGGTCCTTCCACGTGCCGCTGACACCGCGGACCTGCGCCTGGCCGCCGAGCCGCCCCTCCGTGCCGACCTCGCGCGCGACGCGCGTCACCTCGTCCGCGAACGCGGAGAGCTGGTCCACCATCGTGTTGACGGTCAGCTTCAGCTCCAGCATCTCGCCGGTCGCCTCCACGCTGACCTTGCGGGTCAGGTCGCCGCGCGCGACCGCCGTGGTCACCGCCGCGATGTCGCGGACCTGGTAGGTCAGCCGCCCGGCCATGTCGTTCACGGCCTCGGTGACCTGCGCCCAGCGGCCGGCGAGGCCGCGCACCTTGGAGTGCCCGCCGAGCCGTCCCTCGGTGCCCAGCTCGCGAGCGACCCGGGTCACCTCACTGGTGAACAGGGTGAGCTGGTCGATCATCCGGTTCGCGGCCAGGCCGGGACGGCGCAGGTCGCCGTGCAGCGGGCGGTTGCCGACCTCCAGGATGGCGCGCTGCGACAGGTCGCCCGCGGCGACCGCCTCCAGCACCCGGGCGGTGCCGGACAGCGGCGTGGTGATCAGGTCGAGCAGCGTGTTGACCTGCTCGACGGTGCTGGTCCAGCGGCCCTGGCCGGGGCTGGCGGCGAGCCGCTCGTCCAGCCGGCCCTCCCGGTTGACCTGCTGGCAGACCCGGTGCACCTCGTCGGCGAGGTGCCGGTTGCGGTCGGAGATCTGGCCGAGCACCTCGGCGATCTCGGCCATCGTGCCGCCGTCCGGGGCGGTGAAGCGGGGCCGGAAGTCGCCGTCCCGTATCGCGCGCAGCGCCTCCAGCAGCGAGCGCAGCGCCGCTTCCTGGTCGGACGCGGCGGACACCGAGGGCGCGCCCGCTCCGGCCGCCGAACCCGGCGGCGAGCTGTCGGCGGACGCGCCGGACTCGGCGGGCGGGGGCGCGTCGGGGTCGTCGGGAGCCGAGGTCAGAGGCGCTCTAGCAGTCATGGCGACGACCTTGCGAACTTGGCGTGTCTGAGCCTCTGCAGTCTGTCACCATGTCAGGACCCTCACCCGCAAATCCGAGGGTTTGGTTACGGTGCCGGGTTCGGTGAAGATCCTGGCCACCAGGGGGATCACGCATGCTCTCTCGCTCGTCGAGCATCGCTTTGGCGCAGGGGAGCGCCTCGGTGTCCGCCGCGCGCCAGCACCTCCGCGCGGTGCTCCTCGAATGGGGCCTGCCGCCCGCGGGCGCGCACGAGGCGCTGCTCGTGGCGGACGAACTCGTCGCCGGCGCCGTCCTCCGCAAGGCGGACGACCTCGAACTGACGTGCCGCCTGGACGGTCCGAGCGGGCGGCTGCGCATCGAGGTCGGCTGCCGGACGCGGACGACCCCGTTCGCGTCCGCGCACGCCGCTCCGGAACGCCTCGGCCCGCGCCTGACGTACACGCTGGCCGAGCAATGGGGAGTGACGTACACGCGCGAGACGACGACCGCGTGGTTCGAGCTGGCCGTCCCGTCCACCGAAGCGGGCGCAGACGATGCGTCCGACCAGATCGGCGGAGTCGGCGAGGGGCAAGGGCCGGGCGTGCGCTCCGAGGGCGAGCGGGGCGAGCGCTCCGAGGGCGAGCGGGGCGAGCGCTCTGAGGACGAGCGGGGCGTGCGCTCCGAGGGCGAGCCGGAGGACGCCGCCGACGACGGGACGCGCGGGCAGATCCTCGAAGGGGCTCGGGTGCTCGACGGGTCGCTCGTGCTGGACGGCGTGCGCGAGCCGTTCCCGGGGTTCCCGGCGGCGCCGATGCCGCTGCCGTGGCCGTCGGGGCTGTCCACCGAGGCGATGTTCGACCAGGTCGTCCAGTGGACGCGGGCGATCACCCAGGCGGACGCGGCGTACGTGCTGGTCGGGTCGCCCGGCGAGGGGCTGCGGGTGCGCGCCTCGACCGCGTCCGCCATGGCCGGGACGCCGGAGTCGCCGGACGCGCGGGTCGAGGAGGCGGCGCGGCTGCTGGCGGAGGCGCAGGACGACGGCCGGGAGCCGCCGCGGCTGCCGGACGGCGGCTTCCTGTCGGTGATCAGCGTCCCGATCCGGCGCGACGGCGAGCGGCTCGGCGTGGTCGTGGCCGTCGCGGTCCCGGCCGACCGGTTCGGCACCCTGGACGTGGCGAGGCTGCGGTTCGCCGCGGACGCGCTCACCCCGGTCGTCGCGGACGAGCGGCGCGCGCAGGCGCACCGCGACTACCGCACCTGGATCGGGTTCCTCGCGGAGGCGGGCGAGCTGCTCGCCGGGACGCTCGACGCGAACCTCGTCGTCGCGCTCGGCGCGCAGCTGCTCGTGCCGCGGATCGGCGCGTGGTGCGCGGTGTTCCTGGCTGGGCCCGGCGAGCGCGGCGAGCTGGCGCACGTGTGGCATGCCGACGAGCAGCAGATCGGCGCGCTGCGGGCGGCGCTCGGCACGGTGGAGGCGCCGCTCGGCGGGCAGGTGAAGCGGGTGCGTCCGTGGCCGGGGCTGGAGCGGATGCCCGTCCCCGCGCGGCTCGCGTACGGGCCGGAGGTGCTGGAGCTGCCGCTGGCGACGCGGGACCAGCGGCTCGGAACGGTCCTGCTCGGCGGACCCGAGGCCGGCTCGTTCCCCACCGATCTCCTGCAGCTCTCCGAGGACCTGTGCGCGCGCATCGCGGGTGCGCTGCTGACCGCGCGCAGCTACGGCGAGCAGGCCGCGGCGAGCCTCACGCTGCAACGCGGCCTGCTGCCGTCGCGGCTGCCGCCGATCCCCGGCCTGGACTACGACATCGTGTACGCGCCCGCCGGGCAGGACGCCGCTGCGGGCGGCGACTTCTACGACGTGTTCGCGGCCGCGCCGGGCTGCTGGCGGTTCACGCTAGGGGACGTGTGCGGAACGGGCCCCGAGGCCGCGTCCGTCACCGGGCTCGCGCGGCACACCCTGCGCGCGCTGTGCCGCGAGGGGTACGACTCCGCGCCCGCGATGGAACGGCTGAACGAGGCGATGCTCGACGAGGGCGTGGAGCGGCTGCTCACGGCCGTCCATGGCGAGCTGCGTCCGGACGGCGAGGGCGTGGCCCTGTCGGTCGTCCTCGCCGGGCACATCCCGCCGCTGCTGCTGCGCCCGGACGGCAGCGTCCGGGCGGTCGGGGAGTCGCAGATCCTGCTCGGCGCGATGCGGTCGCCCGGCTACGAGGCGGAGACCGCGCGGCTGGCGCCGGGCGAACTCCTGCTCTGCGTGACCGACGGCGTCACCGAGCGCCGCCGAGACGGGCGCCTGCTGGACGACGACGACGGCCTCGCCGCCCTCCTGTCCACGTGCACTGGCCTGACCGCGCGGGCCGTGACGCGGCGCCTGCACAACGCCGTCCGGCAGTTCGGGAAAGGCGGGCTGGACGACGATCTGGCGATTCTCGCGTTCCGCGCCGTCCCGACGCCTGACCTCAAGGCGTGAGCGGCGCGCCTAGCGCAGGGCGGCTTGGGCCTTGGGCCAGTTGTCGTGGAGGCGGCTCAGGTAGGACGCGGCTTGCGGGCCCGGTTTCGTGCCTTCGGCGAAGAGGCGCATGTTTCCCGCCCCGGCGTTGTAGCCGAGCGCCAGCAGATCCGACTTGCTGAACGTGGACGACCGGTCGGACGGCAGCTGGCGCGCCAGGTCGTGCAGGAACCAGGCCGCGGCGCGGACGGCCAGTGCGGGATCGTCCGGCAGCTCCTCCCAGCGGCGGTTCTGGAAGGGGCGTCCGTCCTTGGTGTCGTCGAACGCGGCCCGGTGCATGTTCGCGATGCCGAACGCGGCGTCCGGCTTGAACCGCTGCCAGGTGCGTTCGAAATTCGCGTCGTGCGGCTTGTCGGACTCGTTGTAGAGGATCGCCATCAGCAGCACCGGGTCGACGCGCGCCTCGTGCGCGTACAACTTCACCTGCGTCCCGAAGTGCTCGGGTGAACGGTCTTTCGACGACTGCCCGTCCGCGCCCGCGTCCGTGGCGGTCGCGCTCGGCTTGGCCGCCGGCTTCTGCGACGCGTCCGTCTTGGACGCGTGGCCGCCGCCCTTGATGGTGAGCAGCGCGGCGACGACGGCCAGTGGCAGCACCAGCCAGATCAGGTTCCCGCGTTTGTCCTTCACCCGCGCCCCCGGTCGCTCACGAGCCTGATCACCACACTGCCACATCGGGACGCCGGACGAACGCGCGGCCGGACGTGGCGGCGCGAGCCGGGGACGGCGCGAGCCGGGGACGGCGCGAGCCGGGGGCGGCGCGAGCCCGGGCGGCGCGAGCCCGGGCGGCGGGAAGTAAGAGCGGGGGAGTGTCGTGGCGGCGGGAGCCAGGGGCGGGGGAGCGAGAGTGGTGGACGCGGCCATGTCGCGCCGGGGCGGGGCGATCTAGCGTCCGCGGCATCTGTCCCCCATCGCCGGGAGGTCCCCGATGTCGCTCAGATCGCTGTCACTGCTGGCCCTTGCCGCCGGCCTCGTCGCCGCACCCGCGACCGCTGCACGGGCCGAGTCGTGCCCGTCCGGGATCAGGGTGCCCGGAGCCGAGTACCAGCAGGTCGCGTGCCTGTCGGAGCTGACCACGGCGGGCACGGTCGCGTCC
Organism: Actinomadura rupiterrae; assembly: GCF_024172125.1. GTDB lineage: Bacteria > Actinomycetota > Actinomycetes > Streptosporangiales > Streptosporangiaceae > Spirillospora > Spirillospora rupiterrae. The sequence continues at coordinate 437,846 of NZ_JAMZEA010000008.1, read as the reverse complement.
GGGCACACCGTCCCGGGGGACTGGGCCGGGCTGACGCCGAAGGACCTGCCGGTGCCGAGCGGCGTGCCCGGCGTCCAGGTGGACGGGTACTTCCCCGACTCGTCCCGGACGAACGCCGACCACGGCTGGAACCACGACGCGCAGTTCGTCATCCGCCTCCCCGACCGCTGGAACGGCGGGCTCGTCGTCTCCGGCTCCCCCGGTGTGCGCGGACAGTTCGCCAACGACCGCGCCATAGGCGACTGGGTCCTCGCGCGTGGATACGCGTTCGCCGCTACGGACAAGGGCAACACCGGAGTCGACTTCTATAAGGACGGTCGGCATCCGGGCGACGCCATCGCAGAGTGGAACTTCCGCCTAACGCAACTGACGCGGGCGGCTAAGAAGGTCGTCCGGCAGAGGTATCACGAGAGGCCGCGTAGGACGCTCGTCACGGGCATGTCCAACGGGGGATACCTGGTGCGCTGGCAGCTGGAGAACCATCCCGAGCTGTATGACGGGGGAGTCGACTGGGAAGGCACGCTCTGGCGCACGGACGGCCCGAACCTTCTGACGTTCCTGCCACCGGCCCTGCGCGGTTATCCACAGGACAAGGACGCTGTGGTGAAGGCGGGATTCCCTGCCGAATCCGAGTTCCTGTGGCCGTTCTACAGCCAGTACTACTGGGGACTCACGCAACGCATCTACCGCGCCGAGTTCGACCCCGGCTACACAGGGGACGAGGCCGCATACGACTACCAGAGCCGTCCTGAGAGCGTGCGGAAGGCCGTCGCCAAGGTCGCGCTGACCGGACGCATAGGAAAGCCGCTCATCACGCTGCACGGGACGCTCGACGGGCTGCTGCCCATAAGCCAGGACTCCGACGTGTACGCGCGGCTCGTGCGCGCACAGGGGCGCGGCGCGATGTTCCGCTACTACCGGATCGAAGGCGGGACGCACGTGGACTCGCTCTTCGACGCCTTCCCGGATCGGCTGCGTCCGCTCGTCCCGTGCCACCGCGCGGCGTTCACCGCCCTCGAACGGTGGATCGGACGCGGCGAGGCCCCGCCGCCGAGCCGGACCGTCCCGCGCCCGGCCGCCGGCCCCGTCACGTCCTGCACCTTGGGCTGAGGCACCACTCGGAACGGACAGAGTGTGTGGGTCGACACCATGGGCAGCGCGTGTGACCCAGCTTACAGTTCGGGCCATGACGAACTCTTGGCCTGCGGGAACGGCCCCGTCCGGGGACCGTCCCCCGCACGACGCAAGCCCGGCCGGGGCCGGCGACCCGGCTGACGCGACCGCCGCGACCGCTGCGGCGGGCGCGGTCGGCGCGGGTGGCGGGCTCGGCGGGCGGACGGCGCTGGTGACCGGCGGCGGCAGCGGCATCGGCCGGGCCTGCGCGGCCGCGCTCGCCGCCGCCGGGGCCGACGTGCACGTGGTCGACATCGACGGCGAGGCGGCGAAGGCGGTCGCCGAGCTGATCGGCGGCCGCCCGCACATCGCCGACCTCGCCGACCCGGACGCCGTGGACGCGCTGCCCGCCGAGGCCGACATCCTCGTCAACAGCGCCGGCCTGCAGCACGTCGCGCCGATCCCCGAGTTCCCGGTCGAGCGGTTCGTCCGCATCCAGCAGGTGATGGTGACCGCGCCGTTCCTGCTGATGCGGCGGACGCTCCCCCACATGTACGCGGCCGGCTGGGGTCGCATCGTCAACATCTCCAGCGTCCACGGCCTGCGCGCCAGCGCCTACAAGGCGGCCTACGTCGCGGCCAAGCACGGCCTGGAAGGGCTCAGCAAGGTCGCCGCGCTGGAGGGCGCGGCGCACGGCGTGACGAGCAACTGCGTCGACCCCGGCTACGTCCGCACGCCGCTCGTGGAGGGCCAGATCCGCGACCAGGCGGCCGTCCACGGCGTCCCGCCGGACGAGGTCGTGGACGACGTGCTGCTCGCCCGCACGCCGGTGAAGCGCCTCATCGAGCCGGACGAGGTCGCCGCCGCGGTGCTGTGGCTCTGCGGCCCGCACGCGGGCTTCGTCACCGGCACGTCCCTCTCCATGGACGGCGGCTGGACCGCCCAGTAGTCCCCCACCGGACGCCACACCAGTCCCAACGGACGCCGCACCAATCCCACCGGACGCCGCACCAATCCCACCGGAAGCCTCACCAGTCCCCCATCCTCAGCCCAGGACGGAGCCCCCATGTCCCACCCCGATACAGCCGTGCCCGGAAACGGGAGAGAGCGCTCGAAGGGCATCGCGCGGATCGTCAGCGCGAGCCTGATCGGCACCACGATCGAGTGGTACGACTTCTTCCTCTACGGCAGCGCCGCCGCGCTCGTGTTCAACAAGCTGTTCTTCCCCAAGGCGGACCCGCTGACCGGGACGCTCATCGCGTTCCTCACCTACGCCATCGGGTTCGCGGCGCGCCCGCTCGGCGGCGTCGTGTTCGGCCACTTCGGCGACCGGATCGGGCGCAAGAAACTGCTCGTCGTCAGCCTGGTGATGATGGGCGGCGCGACGTTCGCGATGGGCCTGCTGCCGACGTACGCGACGCTCGGCGTCGGCGCGCCGCTGCTGCTGACCGCGCTCCGGGTCGTCCAGGGGTTCGCGCTCGGCGGCGAGTGGGGCGGCGCGGTGCTGCTGGTGTCGGAGCACGGCGGTGATCGCAAACGCGGGTTCTGGGCGTCGTGGCCGCAGTCCGGCGCGCCCGGCGGCAACCTGCTGGCGACCGGCGTGCTGGCGCTGCTCGCGGCCGTCCAGTCGGACGAGACGTTCCGCGCGTGGGGCTGGCGCGTGCCGTTCCTGCTGTCGGGCGTGCTGGTCGTGATCGGCCTGTGGATCCGGGTGTCGGTGAGCGAGTCGCCGCTGTTCCTGGAGGCGAAGGAGAAGCAGGACGCGCAGGACCGCGTTCCCGTCGTGGAGGTGTTCCGGACGGGATGGCGGCAGGTCCTCGTCGCGATCGGCGCGCGCTTCGGCGAGAACATCTCGTACTACATCCTCACCTCGTTCCTGCTCGTGTACGTGACCGAGCATCTGAAGCTGCCGAAGAGCACCGCGCTGGACGCCGTGCTGATCGGCTCGGCCGTGCACTTCCTCGTGATCCCGGCGTGGGGCGCGCTGTCGGACCGGATCGGGCGGCGGCCCGTGATGCTGATCGGCTCGGCCGGGATGGCGCTGTGGACGATCGTGTTCTTCTCGCTCGTGGACGACCGCTCGTTCGGCGTCATCACGCTCGCGGTGACGGTCGGGCTCGTCCTGCACGGCGCGATGTACGGGCCGCAGGCGGCGTACGTGTCAGAGCTGTTCGACACGCGCGTCCGGTACTCGGGCGCGTCGATGGGATCGCAGCTGGCGTCCATCATCGCCGGGGCGCTCGCGCCGATCGTCGCGGTCGAGCTGCTGAAGGACTACGACTCGTCCGTCCCGGTCGCGCTCTACATGGGCCTGGCGGCCGTCGTCACCGCGCTCACCGTCGCCGTCGCCCGCGAGACCCGCGGCCGCGACCTCGCCCGCGTCGAAGCCGACGCCGCGTCCCCCTCCGCCGTCACGGTCCGCACCACCTGACCACCCCCACCACGCACCCGGAACCGCCCGCCCACACGTTCGCTGAGGCGGGCGGTTCTGGGGGGAAGGCTGCGACGATAACCGGCATGGACCATCCGGCACTGTCCGCGATGCGCGGGCTGCTCGGGCTGCTCGTGGACGGCGCGCCCGCCGAGGACTTCGCGCGTCCGGCCGCCGAGGCGCGCGCCGCCGGCCTCGCCCCGGACGAGCAGGCCGCCGTGGACGAGGCGACCCGCATGGCGCTCGACATCCGCCGGACGCTGGAGGCGCACCGCCGCCGCGAGCGCGAGCTGGCTGCGCTGTTCGACAGCGCGGGCGACCTCGCCGCGCTCCGCGACCTCGACGCCGTGCTGCGCGCGATCGTGCATCGCGCGCGCACGCTGCTCGGCACCGACACCGCGTACCTCACGATGAACGATCCGGTAGCGGGGGACACGTTCATGCGCGTGACGGACGGCTCGGTGTCGGCGAAGTTCCAGCAGTTGCGGCTCGGCATGGGCGAGGGGCTCGGCGGGCTCGTCGCGCAGACCGCGCTCCCCTACGCGAGCCGCGACTACCGCACCGACACGCGCTTCAACCACACCCGCACGATCGACGACGCGGTCGGCGAGGAGGGGCTGCGCGGGATCCTCGGCGTCCCGATACGGGTCGGGACGCGCGTGATCGGCGTGCTGTACGCGGCGGACCGGCGGCCGCGCGACTTCGACCCGGACGCGGTGACGCTGCTGTCGTCGCTCGCCGACCTCGCGGCCGTCGCGATCGACAACGCGCGGCTGCTGGAGGAGACGCGCGCGACGCTCACCGAGCTGAACGCGGCCAACGCCGAACTCAACGCGGCGAACGAGGAGCTGAACGCCGCGAACGAGACGGTCCGCGCGCGCAGCGAGGAGATGCGCCGGGCCGCCGCGATCCACGACCGGCTGACCGGGCTGGTGCTGCGCGGCGGGGACGCGACGGACGTCGCGCGGGAGATCGTCGCGCTGCTCGGCGGCGGCCTCGTCGTGCACGACGCGGACGGCACGGAGGTCGCGCGCGTGGCCGCCGAACCGTTCGTCCCGGCGCCGGACGGCGTGGCGGCATCGCGCGCGAGCGGACGCGCCGTCCCGGTGGACGGGACGTGGGTCTACGCGGTCCTCGCGGGCGCCGAACCACTCGGCACGATGGCGCTTCTGGGCCGTCCGGAACTCACCGACGGCGACCGCCGGTTGTTCGAGCGCGCGGGGATCGTGACGGCGCTCCTGCTGCTGTTGCGGCGGTCCGTCGCGGAGGCCGAAGACCGCGTTCGCGGCGACCTGTTGGGAGACCTCCTGACCGGAGGTAATGCCGACAGTCTGACATTGCGCGCGCGCAAGCTCGGCGTGGTCTTCACTCGTGCGCACGCGGTGCTCGTGCTGCAGTGCGACGCGTCCAAGCGGGAGCGCTTGCTGACCGAAGCGTCGCGTCGTGCGCGCGCGTTGGGAGGGCTCGCCGGAACGCACAACGGCAACGTCGTCCTACTCGCTCCGACCGACGCGCCGGGCGCGCTCGCGCAGTCGTTGTCAGGGGAGTTGCGGGACGCGCTGGGCGGCGTTCCGGTGACGATCGGAGCGTCCGCTTCCGGGCCGGGACTCGGGCGGTTGCCGGCCGCTTTCGAGGAGGCGCTGCGGTGCGCCCGCGCGCTGCACACGCTCGGCCGGAGCGGCGAGGGCGCGGACCCGCCGTCGCTCGGTTTCCTCGGCGTGCTGCTGGGCGACCGCGCCGACGTCGAGGGCTACGTGCGCGGCGTCCTCGGGCCGGTCATCGACTACGACCGGCGGCGCGGGACGGAGCTGGTCCGGACGCTGGACGCCTACTACCGGAGCGGTGCCAGCCTGACCGAGGCCAGGCAGGCGCTGCACGTCCACGTGAACACGGTCGTGCAGCGGCTCGACCGCGTCCGGCGGCTCCTCGGCGACGACTGGAACAGCCCGTCCCGCGCGCTGGAGCTTCAGCTAGCGCTGAGGCTTCACTGGCTCAGCAGGTAGAAGTTGGAGTAGTGGTCCGGCGAGAAGTACACCTTGCCGGTGCTGCTGTGGACGATCCGGTAGGCGTCGCGCTGCGCGTACTTGGCCCGCGAGTAGACGTCGTACTCGTGGTAGGTCACGCCGCTCGGGAGCTGCCCCTCGCGGTTCTGGAACACGCCGCCGGTGTAGTTGTAGCGGCCGTCCGGCCACGAGTACCAGCCGCTCGTCGACGGCCAGCCCTTCGACGCCCACACGGACGCGGCGTAGCTGCCGTCCGCGCACCGGCTCACCGTGCACGTCTGGTACACCGACGCGCTCGCCGGGACGACGTCGACCGCGGCGACACCGGTCACCGACGCGGCCGCGACGACGCTGACGACCGCGCGCCTGGTCCACGACGCGCGGGACGCGTGCGCCGCACGGGACGCGCGGGCGGGCTTCTTCTTGAGCTGCTTCAAGGGGCCTCCTTGGCGAGGGGACGAACACCGCCATGTTCGCCAACATCGTCACGTCCGAAATATGGCAACAGTGGCCAAAATCCGAGGCGCCGCACGTCCGTCACCCCCGCGTCCTCCACCGTCCACCGGCGCGTCCCCGCCCGCAGACCTCTGGCGATAAGTTCCGTTTGGACCGATGTGGACGGGGAGAGGAACGAGTCCGTGACGATCTTGAACCTGGTGCCCCGGCCCGTCCGGATCTCCGGTGAGGGGAACGTCCCCTTCGACGGGACGGTCCGGACGCGCATCGACGCGTCGCTGCCGTCCGAGGGCTACCGCCTGACGACCGGCGCGGACGGCGCCGTCGAGATCGTCGGCGGGGACGAGGCGGGCGTGTTCTGGGGCCGCCAGACGCTCCGCCAGCTCCTCGGCCCGGACGCGTTCCGGCAAAGCGCGCAACCTGCCAAAGGCGAGCTGCCGCACGTCGTCATCGAGGACGCGCCGCGGTTCCGCTGGCGCGGGTTCATGCTGGACGTCGCGCGCCACTTCACGCCGAAGAGCGGCGTCCTGCGGTACATCGACCTGCTCGCGGCGCACAAGCTGAACGTCCTGCACCTGCACCTGACCGACGACCAGGGCTGGCGCATCGAGATCAAGCGCTATCCGCGGTTGACCGAGGTCGGGTCGTCCCGCCGGAGGACCAAGCTCGGCTGGGGCGAGCCGGACCTCTGGGACGACCGCCCGCACGGCGGGTTCTTCACGCAGGACGACCTCCGCGAGATCGTGGCGTACGCGGCGGAACGGCACATCACGGTCGTCCCGGAGATCGACCTTCCCGGGCACATGCAGGCCGCGATCGCCGCGTACCCGGAACTGGGCAACACCGACGTCCTGGACACGGCCGCGCTCGGCGTGAAGACGGACTGGGGCGTCAACCCGCACGTCCTCAACGCGGGCGACGCGACGCTGCTCTTCTTCGAGGGCGTCCTGGAAGAGGTGCTCGACCTCTTCCCGAGCCGGTTCGTCCACATCGGCGGCGACGAGTGCCCCAAGGACGAGTGGAAGGCGTCACCGGCCGCACAGGCACGCATCCGGGAGCTGGGCGTCGGCGACGAGGACGGGCTCCAGTCGTGGATCGTCCGGCACTTCGACCGGTGGCTCGCCGAGCGCGGCCGCCGCCTCGTCGGCTGGGACGAGATCCTGGAAGGCGGGCTCGCCGCGGGCGCGACGGTCATGAGCTGGCGCGGGCGCGACGGCGGCGTCAGCGCGGCCGAGGCCGGGCACGACGTCGTCATGTGCCCGATGCAGGAGGTCTACCTCGACCACCGGCAGAGCGACCATCCGGACGAACCGGTCGCGTTCGGCTGGACGAAGACGCTGGCGGACGTGTACGCGTTCGACGCCGTCCCGCCGGAGCTCGCCGGGACCGCGCACGCGGACCGCGTCCTGGGCGCGCAGGCGAACATGTGGACGGAGCAGACCGAGAACCAGCAGCGCATCGACTACATGGTCTGGCCGCGCCTCGCGGCGTTCGCCGAGGCGGTCTGGTCGCCGTCCGAGGGGCGCGACTTCGGCGGCTTCGAGCGCCGCATGCGCGAGGAGCACTACGCCCGGCTGGACGCCATGGGCGTGGACTACAGGCGGCCGGGCGGGCCGCTGCCGTACCAGCAGCGGCCCGGAATCCCCGGCCGTCCTTTCACGTCACCCAAATACGACGAGAGCTGAGCCCCGGGGGCCGCTCGTCAGGTGGAGTGCTACTCGCCCCGCCACGGCAGGACGTTCATGACCGGTGCGGGACCGCCGAGGTTGCCCGGCGCCGGGATCGCGTAGGTGTTGACGTACCGGTCGTTCGGCGTGCCCGCCGCCCACGTGTCGCTGGTGCCGCCGAAGACCGCCGCGAAGTAGCCGTCACCGTAGGCGCGGACCTTCGCGCTGAAGTGACCCTTCTTGTCGGTCTTCACCCACTTGACGTGGTACCAGGTCTTCTTGCCCTTGAAGCGGAAGATGATCCGGACGGTCTGCCCGCCGAACGCGCCGTACCCGCCCTTGGACACGTACCAGCGGCTCAGCGTGCCGGACACGGTCACATAGGAGTTCTTGCGGACCGAGGTCTTCGAGGCGCTCAGCTTCGACATCTTGGTCGACCAGCGCCACAGCTTCCGGACGGGCGAGACCGACGGAGCGTAGGTCGTGTCGCCGAGGAAGCGCGAGCGCCAGTAGCCGGAGTAGTAGACCCGCAGCGAGGTCTTGTAGCCGGTGTTCCACGGCGAGAACGTCTTCATGGTCTTCCAGCCGGTCGTGCCGTTGCTGGAGTACTCCAGGACGACCTTGCGGTTGTAGACCTGGCCGCCGCCGGACGGCGAGTACAGGTTCGTCCAGGCGGTCACCTGGCCGTAGGCGTCCATCGTGGTGGAGAAGGCGAGCCGCCCGGCGTACCGGACCGCGGTGTGGCCGAGCGTGACCCGCCCGCCCTTGAACAGGCCGGCCGGGGTGGTGTCGACGTAGAACGTCCCGCCGCAGGACGGCTTGACGGTCGTGCTGAACCTGCCGTCCGCGCCGACCGTCAGCGTCTGCGCCGGGATCGGGGCGCCGGTGCAGTTGGCGTCGGGAGTCTGGCCGAGGACGGCCTTGCCGCCGGGGACGGCCGTGCCCTTGTAGGTGACGGCGCCGTTGAGCGTGACCGGCTGGCCCTCGTCCAGGGTGGACTTGTCGGCTGTCATCACCGTGTCGGTCTGGCCGCGGACGATCTGGACCGTCACCGGGTCGGAGTGGAGGCTGAGCGACGGCACGTTCGCGGAGACGACGACCGAGTCGGACGTCCCGTTGGGCGCGAGGGTCGCGGTGTAGTTGCCGTCGGCGTCGGTGGTGCCGGCGGTGACCGTGCCCTCTCCGGCCGGGGCGGACAGCTCGACGGCCGCGCCCGCAGCGGGCGTCCCGTCGGCGTTGGTGACCTTGCCGGTGATGGTGGCGGTCGGGTGCTCGGGGTCCACCGAGGCGGGGGCGGCGATGGTGACGGCGGCCGTCCCGTCGGCGAACGCCGGTACGGCGGTGAGAGTGCCGAGCAGCAGGGTGCTCGTGACACCGACCGTGGCGAAGCGAAGCAAGTGATCCCTCCGGGTGTGAAGGACATCGAACGGTGAAGGTGGAACGTGGCGGGTGATGAAGCGACGCGCGACCCTCCGGGGCGGTTGGCCGCGGACACCGAATCGTGATCTATCGGACTTTCCGGTCGGCCATTCTTGCCAGACACTTACGTCTGTTAGAGACTTCCGGACGGTCCGCCGGACCGGCCGACCGAGACCGCAACCGAGGGAGCGGCAGTGACCGAGCAGGGCGCGGCGGGCATGACCGGACAGGGGCAGCCGCAGGGGCAGCCGCAAGGACAGGGCCAGAGCGCGGCGGGCACGACGGAGCAGCAGATCGGCGCCGTCGCCGCGAGCAACGGCCTCGGCGCGCACCGCGCCGCCTTCGCGTCCATCGCGGACGCCCAGGCGCGGCACGCCAACCGCGTCGGCATCGGCGCGATCGTCCTGCTCGTCCTCTGCCTGGTGTGCCTGGCCACCGGCTACCCGGCGCTGCTGATCATCCTCGGCGGGCCGTTCCTCATCGCCGTGTTCGCCTACTTCCGCTACAGCGGGATGGCCGGACGGAACGACGGCGCGCGCCTCGACCTCTTCGAGCGCGGGCTCACGTCGGCGTACCGGGGGCAGGTCCGGGCCGTCCGGTACGAGAGCACGGGCGTGCTGCAGGACATCGTCCGGTACACGCGCTACGGGCAGACCACGCGCATCACCTACCGCTACACGCTGACCGACACCACCGGCCAGCAGCTGACGCTGAGCGGCGGCTACGCGAACCCGGAGCAGTGGGGCCCGGCCATCCAGCAGGCCGTCACGGACGTCCACCTCCCGCAGGCCGTCGCGCGCGTCCGGGCGGGCGAGCGCGTGGAGTTCGGCCCGCTCTGGCTGACCGCGGCGGAGGTCGGCTCCGGTTCCAAGTCCGTCGCCTGGAACCAGGTCGAGGAGATCAAGGTCAGCAACGGCTTCGTCTCCCTGCGCGTCACCGGCAAGTGGTCGTCGCTGTCCACGACGTCCGTCAGCCGCATCTCGAACTTCTTCGTCTTCCTCGCTGTGGCCGACTACCTGCGCACCAACTCCCAGTAGCAGCCCTGATCGACACGCACGACGACCCGGTGACTGGGGTAGGCCATCTGCGTGACACGTAAGCGACACTGAGACGCGGTACGTGTTCCAGGGACCGAGAACCGGCCCGGCCACCGGAGGGAACCGTCGTGCAGCAGTCCAGCGCCGGCAACACACGTGCGCAGCCGGCAGGCGGTGAGGACGGGCGGCTGGCGCGGCGGCTCGGGACCGGGGACGCGGTCGTGATCGGGCTCGGCTCGATGATCGGCGCCGGTGTCTTCGCCGCGTTCGGGCCGGCCGCGCGCGCCGCCGGGACGGGCCTGCTGGGCGGCCTGCTCATCGCGGCGGTGATCGCGTACTGCAACGCGGTCGCGTCCGCGCAACTGGCCGCGGCATATCCGGTTTCGGGCGGGACGTACGTCTACGGACGCGAGCGCCTCGGCCATTGGTGGGGCTTCACGGCCGGGTGGGGCTTCGTGGTCGGCAAGACCGCCTCGTGCGCGGCGATGGCGCTGACCTTCGCCTCGTACGCGGTCCCGGGCCCGTGGTGGGCGCAGCGGATCGTCGCGGTCGCGGGCGTGCTGGCGCTGGCCGCGCTCAACTACCGGGGTGTCACCAAGACCGTCCTGCTCACGCGGGTCCTCGTCGCGACGAGCCTCACCGCGCTGGCCGTGGTCGTGATCGGCATCGCGGCGGGCGGGCACGCGAGCACCGCCCACCTGGACGGCCGGACCACCGGCGGTGCGTACGGCGTCCTCCAGTCGGCCGGGCTGCTGTTCTTCGCGTTCGCCGGGTACGCCCGGATCGCGACGATGGGCGAGGAGGTCCGCGACCCGCGCCGCGTCATCCCGCGCGCGATCCCGATCGCGCTGTTCCTCGCCGTGGCGGTCTACCTGGTCGTCGGGGTCGCCGCGCTCCTGGCCGCCGGGCCGCACCGCCTCGCCACGGCGTCCGCGCCGCTGACGGCGGCGGTCGAGGCGGCGGGCTCACCGGCGCTGGCTCCGGTCGTCCGGATCGGCGGCGCGATGGCGGCGCTGGGCGCGCTGCTGGCCCTGATCGCCGGGATCGGACGAACCGGGCTCGCCATGGCCCGCGAGCGCGACCTCCCGTCCTGGCTCGCCGCCGTCCATCCGCGGTACAAGGTGCCGCACCACGCGGAGATCGCCCTCGCCGTGGTGGTGAGCGTCCTGGTCGCGACCGTCGATCTGCGGGGCGTGATCGGCTTCTCGTCGTTCGGCGTCCTGGTGTACTACGCGATCGCGAACGCGTCGGCGCTGACGCAACCCGCGTCCGACCGCCGCTGGCCGCGCTGGCTCAACGGCGTCGGCCTGGTCGGCTGCGTGGTGCTGGTCGCCACCCTGCCCTGGCCGTCCGTCCTGGCCGGGGTGGTGATGTTCGCGCTCGGACTGGCCGGGCGCGGGCTGATCCTCCGCCGCCGCCGGGCCGCCTGATCAGCCGCCGGGGAACCTGATCAGTCGCCGGGGCAGCTGATCAGTCGCCGGGGCTGCTGATCAGTCGCCGGGGCTGCTGATCAGTCGACGCCGCAGGGCGGGACGATCCGGCCCGCGAGGACGCCCGCGACGATCACGCCCACCTCGGCGGCCGTCTCGTGGGACGGCGCGGGCGCGACGATCCGGGTGCCGTCGCCGATGAAGTGCCGCCCGGGCGTCCTGACCGTGAGGTGCCACATCCACGGCCCCGGACGGTACGGGCCCGGCGACGCGGCACCCGAACCCATGATCATCTGCGCGGCGGACTCGTCCGGCCGGCCGAGCGTCACCAGCAGGGGAGCGGCGGCGGGACGCGGCAGCTTCACGTAGCCGACCTCGGCCCGGGAGTCGGCCATGACCGGCCCCTCGATCGGCACCAGCTCGCTCCCGAAGTGCTCGGACGCCTGCCAGACCACGGTGTCCAGCAGCTTGACCGGCTCGACCTCCTCGTCCACGTACAGGCACTCGCGGGTGAACCGCTCGTCGCAGGCCCGCAGCACACGCTCGGGCAGCGGCCCCGACCAGCGCGTGTACGGGTCGTAGACGCCGTGCTCGAACAGGACCTCCTCCATGTCGTGCAGCGCGTGCGCGGCGGCGGCGATCACCGATTCGGTGTAGAGGGCGATGCGGTCGGCCCGGGCGACCTCAAGGACGTCTTCCCGAGCGGGGCTCTCCGTCTCGTCGTACATGGGACTCCTCCTCCGAACCGGTCCCAGCATCGCGGACCCGGATCGGGCGCGCCGCGCCGCTCGGCACAGGGTCACGATCCGGCACGCAAGTGTGGCCGCCGGGTTCGGACTACCCTGATCACGCCATGGAACTGCGCCAGCTCAGGTACTTCGTCGCGGTCGCCGAGGAGCTGCACTTCGGCCGCGCCGCCGAGCGCCTCACGATCGTCCAGTCGGCGGTCAGCCAGCAGATCGGGCGGCTGGAGCGGGAGCTCGGCGTCGCGCTGTTCGACCGCTCCCCCCGGCACGTCCGGCTGACCGAGGCGGGCGCGGTGTTCCTGCCCGCCGCCCGGGCCGTCCTGGACGCCGAGCGGCACGCCGCGGACACGATCGGCGCGTACGTGGCTTCACGTGAAACCGTCCTGCGGATCGGGACGAGCCGCGGCATGGGGGACAGGCTGACCAGCATCCTGGAGGCGCTGGCCGCGTCGAGATACCGGGTCGAGCTGTCGGCGAGCGCGCCCGAGGAGCGGATCCGCCAGGTGGCCGACCGCGAGCTGGACGCCGCGTTCGTCCGCGGCGTGGCCGACCCGCCCGAAGGCGCGGACGTCCGGCTCCTCCCGGTCTGGCAGGACGAGCTGCTCGTCGCGCTCCCGGCCCGCCACCCCTTCGCGGACGAGGAGAGCATCGACCTGGCGCGCCTGGCCGATCTTCCACTGATCATGACCGATCGGCGCGCCAACCCCGCGCTCGTGGAGCTGGTCGTCCGCGCCTGCGAGGACGCCGGGTTCACGCCCGTCCCCGGACCGCCGCACAGCACGCTCCAGGACACCCTCGCCTCGCTGGGCGCCGGCACCGACGGCTGGACGGTCGTCTACTCCGCCGCCGCCGACCAGGTCCGGACGACGCGCGTCGCGTTCCGGCCCGTCCGGCCGCCGCTCTCGCTGCCCGCCGTCCTGGTGGTCCCGGCGAACCCGCCTGCGCGCGTCAGCGCGCTGATCAAAGCCGCCCGGAACTCCGGCCCTCGCACAGGCTGAGCCGGAGGCGCGATCTCGATTCGTGATCGCTGCGCGCGCGGAGTGCTTCTGGTTCGCAGCCGCGCACAGGAGTGAAGTGGGAGCCGTCCTCCTCCCCCTCACCTGGAGTTTCGCGGTCATGTCCCTGAGCACCGAGATGTCCCGACCGGCCGCCGCCGCGCCGGCGCGGCGGCGGACGCTGCTGCCGTTCGCCGGGATCGCGGCGGGCAACTTCATGATCGCGCTGGACGCGACGATCCTGAACGTGGCACTGCCGGACATGCGGGCCGACCTGCACGCCCCGGCGGCCGCGCTGCCCTGGGCCGTGGACGCCTACACGGTCGTCCTCGCCGGGCTGATGCTGGCGTCCGGCTCCGTCGCGGACCGCTGGGGCCCGCGCGCGGTCTACCGCGTGGCGCTCGCCGGGTTCGCCCTCTTCTCCCTGCTGTGCGCGCTCGCGCCGAACGTCGGCGTGCTGATCGCGGGCCGGGCGCTACTCGGCGTGCCCGCCGCCGGGCTGGTGCCCGCGTCGATGGCGCTGCTCGCCGCGCTCTTCCCCGAGCCCGACCAGCGGTCCCGGCGGATCGGCTCGATCGTGGCGATCACCGGGATCGGCGTCGTCGGCGGGCCCGTGCTGGGCGGCGCGCTGGTCGCGCTCGGCGGCTGGCGGCTGGTGTTCCTGGTGAACATCCCGGTCGGGCTGCTCACGCTCGCCGCGTCGCGCGGGCTCAGCGGCCATCGCGGCGGCACCGCCAAGCCGATCGACCGCACGGGGATCCTGCTCTCGACGGCCGGGCTCGTGGCGCTCACGTTCAGCCTCGTGGACGGCGGGACGGGCGGTTGGCTCCGGGTCCGTCCGCTCGCTGGGCTGCTCGTCGCGGCCGTCATCATCGCCGCCCTGCCGCTCGCGCAGCGGCGCGCCGCGTCGCCGGTGCTGCCGCCCGCGCTGGTGCGCCTGACCCGCGTCCGCGTCGATCTGGTCGTGGGCGTGATGTCGCAGTTCATCTACTACGGCCTGCTGTTCGCGCTGACGCAGTGGATGGTGGACGGCAAGGGCCTGTCGCCGCTCCAGGCGGGCGCGGCGTTCCTGCCGATGACCGTGCCGGTGCTGTTCGTCCCGGTGCTGACCGGACGGTTCGTGGTCCGGTTCGGCGCGCGCCGGGTGATGCTGGCCGGGCTGGCGCTGGACCTCGCGGGCGGGATCGTCCTGGCCCTGGGCGGGACGTCCCTGTGGACGGTCTTCGCGGTGCAGGTCCTGGTCGGGGTGGGGAGCCCGCTGGCGATCCCGTCCTGCATCGCCGACATGTCGGCCGCGCTCCCGCTGCACCTCGCCGCGACCGGTCAGGGCGCGCTCAACGCCGCGCGCCAGACCGGAACCGCGCTCGGCGTCGCCGTCTTCGGCACGCTCGCGGCCCTGTCGTCGGCGGGCGTGGTCCTGCTGGTCGGGGCGGTGCTGACGCTGACCGTCCTGGTCGCCGCCGGACGCTCGCGGCGAGCGCTCGGCGAGCAGGTGGCGGCCTGAGAACCAAGATCCGCACAGAAGTTATCCACGCCCTGTGGATAACTTCTGTGCACAGGTATTGACCTCGGGTAAGGGCGCGTCGTCACCAGCCTCTCCCCACCCCGGTCCCCAGGTTTTCCACGTGGTGACCCGGTGGTCAACGACCGCCGCCGTCCGAGGTCGCCAGGTGTCAGGCGGCGCGGGCGGCCGCCTCGAAGGCGGCCTGGGCGGCCCGGACGAAGGCGGCGGTCGCCGGGGAGCGGGCGTCGCGGGGCCAGCCGACCGACAGGACGGCGGGTTCGGCGTCCTCCACGGGGATGTGGACGAGCTCGGCGCGCGGGTAGGCGCGCGTGACCCAGGCGGGCAGCAGGCACACCACGCATCCCAGCTCCACGAGCCGGAACAGCTGCGACAGGTCGGAGACGGGCGGGCGCGGCTCGGCGATGAGCCCGCGCCGGACGGCCTGCAGCCGGCTCTGGGCGAACGCGGTCGGCTTCTCGCCCGGGACGACCGGGCTCCCGTCCGGGAGCAGGCGTCCGGCCAGGTCGGCGAGCTTCAGGCTGGCGCGTCCGGCGAGCGGGTCGTCCGCGGCCAGGACGGCGATGCGCGGTTCGGTGCGCAGCGGCTCGAAGTCGAGGCCGCGGTCGTCGAACGGGTTGAGCAGCAGGCCGACGTCGGCGCGTCCGTCCCGGAGGGCCTGCGCCTGCTCGTCGCGCCCGCCCCAGATCAGCTCCACCGGCAGCGAGGCGTCCTCGCGCTGGTAGGCGGCGAGGATCTCCGACAGCATGCCGCCGTCGTTGTCGGCCTTGAGCGCCAGGCGCAGCCGTGCGGAGGGCCGTCCCGCGTGCCGGGCGCGCCGGTCCGCCGCGCCAACCGCTTCGAGCACGGTCCGCGCGTCCCGCAGGAGGGTCTCGCCGGCGCGTGTCAGCGCGACGCTGCGGGTAGTACGTTCCAGCAGTTGGACGCCGAGCTGCCGTTCGAGTTCGCGGATCGCCCGGGACAGCGGCGGCTGCGCCATGCCGAGGCGCCCGGCGGCGCGGCCGAAGTGCAGTTCCTCCGCGACCGCGACGAAGTACCGGAGCTGCCGCACCTCCAGATCACTCATATCCGCAGGGTATCAATCGCGATCGAACCGGTCCTTCAGGTTCGCGGGCGGGACGGGTTGGCTGATCGGCGTATCCCCACGGAGGTGCACCAATGATCGTCGTCACGACTCCCACCGGCCAGATCGGCCGTCAGCTCCTCGACCTGCTGCTGGACGCGGACGCGGCCGTCCGCGTCATCGTCCGCGACCCCGCCCGCCTCCCCGCGCGCGTGCGCGAGAACGCCGAGATCGTCCAGGGCTCGCACAGCGACAAGGACGTCCTCACCAAGGCGCTCACCGGCGCGGACAGCGTCTTCTGGCTCGTCCCACCGGACCGGACGGCACCGAGCATCGAAGACCATTTCGACGAGTTCACGCGGCCGTTCTGCGAGGCGATCACCGAGACCGGCGTCGCGCGCGTCGTCGCCGTCTCCTCGCTCGGACGCGGCGTCGCGAAGAACGCGGGCCACATCTCGGTCTCCCTCGCCATGGACGAGGCGATCGAGGCCACCGGCGTCCACTACCGCTCGCTGGAACTGCCGGGCTTCATGGACAACATGCTGTGGAACATCCCGTCCATCAAGGCGGCGGGCATGTTCACCTCGACCGTCACCCCGGACCGCAAGCAGCCCGCCGTCGCCACCCGCGACATCGCCGCCGTCGCCGCGCGCCTGCTGCTCGACGCGTCCTGGGACGGCCGGCAGGGCGTCCCGACCGTCGGCCCGGAGGACCTCTCCGCCGAGGACATGGCGAGGATCATGTCCGAGGTGCTGGAGCGTCCGGTCCGGTTCCAGCAGATCTCCCCCGAGGAGCACAAGGCCGCGCTGATGAGGTACGGCTCCAGCGAGGCGTCGGCCGACGGCATCAACGCCATGATGACCGCCGTCGACCAGGACGGGATCTACCACGCGCAACCGCGCACGTCCGAGTCCCGCACGCCCACGACGTTCCGCCAGTGGTGCGAGGACGTCCTCAAGCCCGCCTTCGCCGAATAGTCGCCGGGCCGAAACCGGAAGGGTGCCGCGCTCGTTGAGCGGGCGTGGCACTCGTCGCGTTCATGTCGATCCCCGGGCTCGTCCTCGGGCTGGTCGCGTTCGCCGTCCTCGACCATCTCGGCTGGTGGGCGCACCGCCGCTTCCGCCTCCCCTGGCGCCGGGACGAGGTCGGACGCCCCGTCTCGGCCATCGCGGTCGGCGAGCTGGACGCGTTCTTCCACGGCACCCACCGCAACCAGCAGGACCAGCGCGCGTCCTCGCTCATGATGCGCGACGACGAGACCGACGGCGCGCCCCCGCGCACCCGGATCGACCTCGATTCCGGCACCGCGACCGTCCGCCGACCGCTCGACTAGGGCTCAGGTCAGGGCGGCGATCTTCTTCTGGAGGAGGTCGCGGTCGCGGTCGTTCGCGCAGAGGTTCGCGGCGGCTTCCAGTTCGGCGCGGGCTTCGCCGGTGCGTCCGAGGCGGGCCAGGAGCTCGCCCCGGACGCTCGGGAGCAGGTGCGAGGTCGCGAGCGAACCGGCCGCGACCAGCTCGTCCACGATGGGGAGGGCGGCGGCGGGGCCGCGGGCCATCGAGACGGCGACCGCGCGGTTGAGGTCGACCACCGGGGACGGCGCCAGGCGGCCGAGCGCCTCGTAGATCAGGACGATCCGCTCCCAGTTCGTCGCCTCGACGGACGGGGCGACGGCGTGGCACTCGGCGATGGCCGCCTGGAGGCCGTAGGCGCCGAGGCCGCGGCCGACCTTCTCGGCACTGGCGAGCGCGGCGCGCCCGCGGCGGATCGCGGCCTGGTCCCAGCGCGTCCGGTCCTGGTCTTCGAGCAGCACGGGCTCGCCGTCCGGGCCGGTCCGGGCGGGGAAGCGGGCGGCGGTGAGTTCGAGCAGGGCCAGCAGGCCGTGCACTTCCGGCTCGTCCGGAACCAGGCGGGCCAGCACCCGCGCGAGCCGCTGCGCCTCCCCGGCCAGGTCGAACCGGATCACCTCGCCGCCCGAGCTGGCCGACGACCCCTCGGTGAAGATCACGTAGATGACGCTGAGCACCGAGCCGAGCCGCTCGGCGCGCTGCCCGGCCGCCGGCGCCGCGAACGGGACGCGCGCCGCCGCGAGCGTCTTCTTCGCGCGGGTGATCCGCGCCTGCGCCGTCGCGGTCGGGACGAGCAGCGCCCGCGCGATCTCGTCGCTGGTCAGGCCGCCGACCACGCGCAGCGTCAGCGCCACCCGCGCCTCCCGCGACAGGACGGGGTGGCACGCGATGAACATCAGCGTCAGGACGTCGTCGTCGATCTGGTCCGGGTCCCACGGCATCTCGGCGCCCTCCCCCGCGGGATCGGCGGGCGCGGCGGCCCCCGCGGCCACGCCGCCCTCGCCCAGGTCGCGGGCGAGGGCGGCGTACTTCTCGTCCTGCGTGGAACGCCGCCGGAACGTGTCGATCGCACGCCGCCGCCCGACCGTCATCAGCCACCCGGCGGGATTGCGCGGGACGCCGTCGCGCGGCCAGGTCACCAGCGCCTCGGCGAGCGCCTCCTGCGCCAGATCCTCGGCCAGCGCGAAATCCCCGGTGTACCGGGCGAGGGCGCCGACGATCCGCGCGGACTCGATCCGCCAGACCGCCGCCACCGCCTCGCGTCCGCTACCGCCCATCCGTCTCTCCCCACCGCTCGGTCAGGCGGCCGCCCGGTGCCTCGCGTCCGGTCATGTCAGAGCCGGCCGTGTCAGAGCCGGCCGGGTCAAAGCTGGCCGTGGGCCTCGCGCCAGGCGCGCTCCTTCTTGACCCACTCGTTGTCCTGCGGGAACTCGTCGATCGTGGTGACGCGCCGGATCTCGGTCTTGAAGCCGGGCGCGATCAGCGGGCTGCGCTTGGCCCACTCGACGGCCTCCTCCTTGGACGCGACGTTGAGCAGGTAGAAGCCGCCGAACAGCTCCTTGGTCTCGCCGTACGGGCCGTCGGTGACGACCGGCACCTCGGACGAGTTGTCCACGACCACGCTCTCGGCCGGGTCGGCGAGGCCCTCGGCGGCGAGCAGGACGCCCGCCCGGATCAGCTCCTCGTTGAACCGGCCGACGGTCTCCAGCATCTTCTCGAAGTCGACGTTCGCCAGGCTCGCGAGGCCCTCGTCGGTGGCGCGCCAGATCAGCATGTACTTCATGGCCCTGTCTCCCTGGATCGTCCGGGCCGCCTTCCGGCCCTTGCACTCGTAGGTCGAACGGGGGACGGCCCGGATCGACACGTCCCCCGAAAAAGTTTCCGGGGGACTTTCGCCAGGATAGGGCGCGGTGATCACGGCGGGCAGGGCTACCGCTCGATGTAGGACTCCAGGCCGCGCAGGATGATCTCCAGGCCGAACTCGAACCGGTCCTCGCCGTCCGAGGCCTCGGGGGACAGCAGCGGGCCGATGTGCCCGACCGTCGACGGGAACTGCTCGACGGGCAGGGCGGCGAAGAACTCGCGCACCTGGCTGAGGAACCGGGTCATGTACTCCCGCTCCGTCAGCCCGCTCGCGCGCTGCTTGGACAGGTGCAGCGACCCCTCGTAGGCGTCGGCGTTGATGTAGAGGTACAGGCGCTCCACGCCCCAGACCGCGGCGGGCGACGGGACGCCGCCGGCGAGCATGACCGTCAGCAGCCACTCGTTGACGCGCAGCGAGTTCACCCCGGTGGGGATGTTGCCGAGCGGGACCCGCGCGATGTCGGCGTGCTCGGACATCACGCGGTGGATCTCGTACGCGACCTCCTTGATCTGCTCGCGCCAGCGCGCCGGGTCCGGCTCGGGAAGCCGGATCTCCCCGCAGACCCGGTCGAACATGACGTCGAGCAGCTCCTCCTTGTTGGAGACGTGCGCGTAGAGCGAGGCCGGGCCGGTGTCGAGCTCCTGCGCGACGCGGCGCATGCTGACGCCGTCCAGGCCCTCGGCGTCCAGGATGCGCAGCGCGGTCTCGACGATCAGGTCCTGGCTGAGCGGCTGCTTCTGCGCGCCGCCGCCCTTGCGCTGCCCGCGCCAGGCGGGCACCGGGAGCGCCGCGCCCCCGCCCGCCGGCGTCCCGGCCGCCGCCCTGGCCCGCGGCCTGCGGCCGGAGTCCTCCCGAGTCGCCATCCGCGCCCCTCCCTCGTCCGGGACGGCCGCCTCGACCGTCCACGAACATCGTACTTGATAACGAATGCCGTACTTGACACGAACACTGATCGAGCATAGAACAGTGTTTGCAACGAACGAACGGCGTTCGTGCTCTGGAGATGAGGACGCTATGACCACCACCACCGACGCGGCGCCCGGCGGGCTCGCCGCCGCCGTCCCCGAGAGGCTCTACCGCTGGCGCTGGATCGCCCTGCTCGTGATCCTGGCCGGCGAGATCCTGGACATGCTGGACGCGCTGATCACCACGATCGCCGCCCCGACCATCCGCGCCGACCTCGGCGGGACGGCCGGCACCCTGCAGTGGCTGTCGGCCGGCTACACCCTCGCCCTGGGCGTCGGCCTGATCACCGGCGGGCGGCTCGGCGACCTGTACGGCCGCAAGAGGATGTTCCTCATCGGCGCCGCCGGGTTCACGATCGGCTCGCTGCTGTGCGGCCTCGCCGTCTCACCCGAGATGCTCGTGGGCTCGCGGGTGCTGCAAGGCTTGTTCGGCGCGCTGATGCTGCCGCAGGGCCTCGGCCTGATCAAGAAGATGTTCCCGCCCAAGGAGGTGGGCGCCGCGTTCGGCCTGTTCGGGCCGATCATGGGTCTGTCCTCGGTGGGCGGCCCGGTGCTCGCGGGCTGGCTGATCGACGCCGACCTGTTCGGCACCGGCTGGCGGATGATCTTCATGATCAACGTGCCGCTCGGCCTCGCCGCGGTCGCCGCCGGGCTGCGCTTCCTGCCCGAGGCGCGCGCCGCGAGCGCCAGCCGCCTGGACCTGGTCGGCGCGCTGCTCGCCGCGCTCGGCGCCGGACTGGTCGTCTACCCGCTGGTGCAGGGCCGCGAGCACGGCTGGCCCGCCTGGACGTTCGCGATGATGGCCGCGTCCGCCGCGGTGTTCGCCCTGTTCGTCTGGTACGAGGTCCGCACGCAGCGCGCGGGCGGCGACCCGCTCGTCACGCCCTCCCTGTTCCGCAAGCGCGGCTTCAGCGGCGGCCTGACCGTCGGCCTGGTGTTCTTCTCCGGGATGACCGGGTTCGCGCTGGCCTTCGGCCTCTACACCCAGCTCGGCCTCGGCTACTCGCCGCTCAAGGCCGGCCTCGTCCAGATCCCCTGGTCCGCCGGAATGATCGTCGGGTTCGGCGTGGCGCAGGCGGTGTCCCGCTTCGGCCGGCACGTCATCCACGTCGGGACGGTCGTGATGGCCGGCGGCGTGGGCCTGATCATCCTCACCCTGCACCTCGCCGGCACCGGCGTCGGTCCCTGGCAGCTCACCCCGGCGCTGCTGGTCACCGGCCTCGGCATGGGACTGCTGATGGCGCCCTTCTTCGACATCGTCCTGGCCGGTGTCGAGCCGCACGAGACCGGCGCCGCGGGCGGCACGCTCACCGCCGTCCAGCAGCTCGGCAGCGCGCTCGGCGCGGCCGTCCTCGGCACCGTGTTCTTCGACCGGCTCGGCGACCACCTCAGCGCGAGCGGCCCCACCTTCCAGCACGCGATGGACGCCACCCTGTGGACCACCATCGGCCTGCTGGGGGCCAGCTTCGCGGCCACCTTCCTGCTCCCGAAGCAGCCTCGTCCCGAGCAGGACGCCACGCACTGACCCGCTCCACCACTCCAGAGTCCGAACACGCGACGCCCCGGCGGCTCCCGCCGGGGCGTCGCGTTCCGTCCGGACCGACGCGCGCGGACGGGTCGCGTGCGACGGTAAATGATTCTCCAAGGGCGCGAACGTTTCTCCGAAGGCGCGAACCCGTGATCATCCCTGTGCATCTCATCGTCCGCAGGAGTCCATCGAGAACGGGGAATGACATGCGACTCAGCAAGTTCGCGCGGCCGGCGGTCGTGGCACTCGGGGCAGGGCTGGCCATCGCGGGCGGGGCGTCGGCGGCGAGCGCGGCCACACCGGCACCGCAGGCCGCAGGCAAGACGCACCTCACGTCGTTCGGCTACGGCAGGCTGCGGATCGGGGAGTCCGCGAAGGCCGCGCTGCGCTCCGGCCTCGTCGTGGTCAAGCACCGCGACCGGATCTGCATCGGCTACGACCTCAAGGGCCACCCCACGGGACGCGACAACGTCGGCGGTTACATCTCGCACAAGTACGGCGTCGCGATGATCACCGCGCCGAAGGGCGTCTCGACCAGCCGAGGCGTTCATGTCGGCTCGTCCTACGCGCAGCTCAAGCGGGCCTACCCCGGCGTGCGGCGCGACATCCACGGCTACTACGACGTCACCGCGCCGGGCAACCGCAAGGCGCTCTACTCGTTCGCCCTCCGGCACGGCAAGGTCAGCGGCATCTGGCTTGAGCTGAAGAACCAGGACTGCTTCAACTAGCGTCCTGGACCAGACCGGCGCCCGGTTCCGGGGTCGGCGGTGAAATCATCGGGGGGTTCCACGCGACCGGAGCGGAGACCGCTCGGCCGCGTGGCTTTCCCCCCGATGTCCGCCAATGCTCGACACCCCCCTGGCGCCCCTCACCCCCCAGATCGGGACGCCGGTGTAAAGCCCCCCGGCGGACGTGTCCGAGGCTAGCGGTCCCCTCCGGCGGCGTTGTCCCTTCACGCCCCGGGTGCGCCGAGCGGGCCCCACCGGGCGACGAACGGTCGGCTCCCGCCGCGTCCGGCCGGGCCGGACGATCATCCAGACCGAATCCGCGCGTTCAAGCGACCCGAAACCGCCCGGAATGCCAGGATGCCGGGCATGATCGCGAGGCATGTCTGGACGATCGCCCTCACCACGACCGCGGCCGCCGCCGCGAGCGTCACGACCGGCGCCTGGTACATCGGCCTCTTCACCTCGGACGGGCGCTTCACCGGACGCGACGCCTGCACCCTCCTCCCGCCCCCGGCGCGGCTGGCACCCCTGGTGGCCGCGGGGGCCCGCGAGCCCATCGACTCCCGTCCGAAAACCGTCATCGGTCTCGGCGGCGACGCCCGCTCCGAGTGCAAGTGGAGCAGCGTCCCCGAAGGCCAGGACCACCCCTTCCGGACGGTCCGCATCCACTTCGAGGCCGTGACCCGTACAGGTCGCGTCTCTGCGGAGTCGAGGGCCAAGACGGAGTTCCAGAACTGGCGCGCCAAAGGCTCGTCCCCCACGCGGCCCGTCGACATCGGCGACGGCGGGTACACGCGGACCGACGTGATGACGGTCAAGGTGCTCTGGTCGAAGACCGACATCTACGACGTCCACGCCAAGTTCCGGATCTCGAACGCCCTGGTCGACGTGTCGGCCCGCACGCACACCGAACCCGGCGCCGACAAGCTGGCCCTGGTCGTCGCGCTGGCACGCGACATCGCCGCGGAACTCGACCGTTGAGCCCGCCCGAGCACCGTCCGGATTGTCGGGGCGCGTCGCTAACGTTCATGCGGTCGGTACAGGACGAGTCACGTTGGGACACCACATGACGGACGGCGGGACGACCAGGAAGCTCGCCCCGATCGAGGGACGCGTCGACGCCCGGCTGACCGATCTGCGCCGCCTCATGGCGGAGGAGCCGGCCGACCCCGACATCGTGGCGGAGGCCCGCAAGCGCAAGGAGTCGGCGCTGCTCGACTTCGGGATCGCGCAGAGCTCCGTCGCGTCCTGGCTGTACGCGAAGTGCCACCACCACATCCCGACCACGGCGGTCCCGACGGCGGCGGTGCTGGCCACGGGCGACGGCAGCCGCGCCCTGCTCTACAACCCGCACTTCTTCCTGGAGCTGGACCAGGAAGGCGTCAAGTTCGTCCTGTTCCATGAGGCCAGGCACCTCATGCACCGGCACCTGTACGTGGACGAGGAGCTGCGCAGCGACCCGAGGTTCACGCTCGCCGCCGAGGTCGCGATCAACCACGTCGCGCTGCTCCGGCTGCGGCGCGACAGCCTGCCCACGATCCCCGGCAAGGACGGCGGACCGCCCGAACCGACCGGAATCGACCCTCGCAAGATCCACGCGATGTACGAGGAGGACCTGCGGAAGCAAGGGCTCCAGCCCCTCCCGTACGACGAGTTCTGCTACACCGACCTGACCGTGTACGGCGAGCTGCGCCGCATGAAGTCGCTCGAACCGCCGCCGATGGCCTACTGCGTCCACGGGGACGATGACGAGATCCCGCTCGACCCCGAGACCGTGGAGCAGGTCGCGGACGAGGTGCTGCGCGAGGTCGTCCAGGCGGCGCTGCGCGGCAACCAGTCAGCGCGCGAGGAGGTGCTGAACCTCGCCGACCGCTCCGCCGACGGCGGCGAGCGCATCCAGCGCATGTGGGGCGGTCTCGGCCTGGAGAAGCTGCGCGGCGTCACGCCGGTGACCCGCCGCGTCGAGTGGTGGCAGCGCTGGCTGGTCGACGTCCTCGCCTCGAAGCTGGAGGACGCCGAGCGGCTCGTCTACCCGAAGAAGCACGGCGCGATCCTGCTGGCGCTCGGCCACGACCCGATGCTGACCCGGCGCGGCCCGGAGCGGAAGAAGGTCGTGCTCATCGCGCTCGACACGTCCGGGTCGATGCCGGACGCCGTGATCAGCTGGCTGACCACGCTGGTCGGGCAGACCGACGGCGTCGAGAGCCACTGGCTCAGCTTCGACGGCGTCGTGATGCCGTTCGTCCCCGGCGAGCGCGTGCTCGGCGGGGGCGGCACGAACTTCCAGAACGTCGTCGACTACGCCGAAGGACGGCTCGAAGTGGCCGGCAAGCGGCTCATGGTCGAGCCCGACGCGATCATCATGGTGACCGACGGCTACGCGCGGAAGGTCAGCCCCGCCGAGCCGGACAAGTGGATCTGGCTCATCACCGACAACGGCGACGACTGGCCGGACCGCCACCACCCCCCGATGGCCTGCCACCGGGTCACATCGTCCGGCTGACACGCGGCCGCCCAGGCCGGCGTTGAAGCCGGCGTTGAGGCCGCATCGCTCCCAGAAGGGCCCGAAGGCGAACCGGGCCGGAACCATGACCGACGGAGGAGAACGCACCCGTGCCCACCGCACCGACGAAGAGCCGTCCCCCGCTCGCCGACCGGGGCGGACGGCAGTGGAAAGCCACCGCCACCTACCCGGACGCGCCGGAGGCGGGCCCCACGACGCGGCTGGAGAAGTTCATCGACGCGATGATCGCCATGGGCCAGACCGGGCAGATCTTCGGCGAGCACGGCATCGGCAAGACCTCCACGTTCGTCTCCTACATCCCGTCCCGGTACCCCGGCACCGAGCTGGTGATCGTCCCGGCCGCGAACCTCACCCCGGACGACCTGCTCGTCAACGCGCCGGTCCGCGACGACCGCACCGGCGAGCTGGCGCTGCGCCAGCTGGTGATGCGGCAGCTCGTCCCGGGCAAGCCGTTCGTCCTGCTCATCGACGACTCGCTGCAGGCGGGCAGCACGGTCCAGTCGCAGCTGATGCAGATCGCGTGCGACTGGCACCTCGGCGAGTACGACCTGCGCGCGCTGGGCTGCGTCGGGGTGTTCCTCACCGACAACGAGTCGCTCGCCGAGACCAGCGTCCGCCGCTCCGACCTGGCGATCCTCGACCGGATGGTGACGCTCAAGCTGACCGCGAACGACACCGCGTGGCGGTTGGCGCTCGCCGAGCGCTACCCCGACTGGGACCTGCGCGAGGTGTTCCGGCAGTGGGCCTCCCTGAGCCCCAAGCTGCGGCACCTGCTGTCGCCGCGCACGCTCCAGCACGTCCTCGACTGCGCCCGCGCCGGGTTCCCGCTGACCTGGGGGCTGCCGCTGCTGAACGGCAGCCGCCTCGCGCTGGTCGAGGAGCGTCCGGACGGCGAGCCCGGCCGCGACCGAACGGCCGAGGTGCTGGACGACATCGCGCGGTCGGTCGGGGCAAGCAACCCGTCCACGGTGGCCGACCCGGTCCGCCGCATCCTGCGCGCGGCGATGACGCACCGCTGGGCCGTCCTGCTCCAGGGGCCGCCCGGGTGCGGCAAGACCGAGATCACCAAGCAGATCGCCCGCGAGGAGACCGGCCGCGAACCCGTCTACTTCTCGCTGCCCGTGACCAACGTCGAGGACCTCTGCGTCCCCGTCCCCACACCGGACGGCGCGCTCGACGCGATGCTCGCGCGCACCCTGCTGGACCCCGAGCCGAAGGTGCTGGTCTGGGACGAGTACAACCGGCCGAAGGACAAGGCGACCTTCGCCAAGCTGATGGAGGTCACGCAGGAGTGGACGCTCGCCGGGCGTCCCATCCCGAACCTGCGCGCCCAGGTCGCGCTGCAGAACCCGCCCTACCACCTCGGCCGCAAGATGCTGGTGAGCAGCAACAACGTCGCGCAGGCCAGCCGGTTCACGATCAGCTACGAGGTCCGGCCGGAGGACATCCCGGCGAACGAGTGGCTGATCTCGACCTACGGCGAGACCGCCGAGACCGTGCTGGACTGGTGGAAGAACGACATCGACGACGAGGGCCGCGACTGGGTCACCAAGCGCACCCTGGAGCGGCTGATCAAGCTGCACCGCGCGGACATGCCGCTCCAGTCCGGGCTGATCTACCTCGGCGACGGCGAGTTCGCGCCCGTCCCGCTCACGGCGCTGGAGGCCCGCCTGGCCGGACGGCGCGGAACCGGCCTCGCCGACATCGCGGCCGACCTGCCCGGCTGGGACGCGCGGCTGGCGGCGGCCGCCGAGGAGTCCGCGGAGGGCACCGACGACACCGACCTCGTCCACCAGGTGTTCTCCAACGCCGAGGTCTCGCAGCTGGAGCGGCACCTGGACGCGGTGGCCCGCCTGCTCCGGCACCTTCCGCCGAAGCTGCGGGCCACCTACCTCGTCGGCCAGACGCCGGAGCGGCAGCGCTTCTGGGTGTCCGCACTGGCCCGGATGGCCGAGCTCAGCGCGGCGCCGCGGAGCTAGTCCTTCGGCTCGCCGTCGCTTTCGTCTTCGCCCTCGTCCTCTTCGGTCTCCTCGTCGTCCTCGTCCTCGTCCCACTCGTCGTCGTCCTCGTCCCAGTCCTCGTCGTCCCAGAAGAAGTCCTCCTCCTCCGGTTCGCGGATCATGGGGATCTGGACCTCGGACTGGGCGTGGCCGACCGTCCAGGAGTTGCGGAAGAAGTCGAACCGCAGGTGGAAGAGGTCGGCGGTCTCGGTGAACAGGATCGGCGGGACGAGGACGTCGACGGCGCCGACGGTCCGCTCGGTGCCGACGAAGATCTTCGGGTCGATGTCCGGCCCCTGGCAGGCCGCGAAGTTCACCGGGGTGAGCGCGTCCTTGCCGAGGACGTGGACGAGGTTGCCCTCGACGACGAACCGGTCGGGGTCGAGCACGACCTCCTCGCCGAGCAGCAGGATCGGCGCGGGCATGACCTCCTGCTTCGCCTTCTCCTGGAGCTCGGTGTAGCGCCCGATGGTGTCCGCGTTGCGCGTCATGTCGTAGTTGGAGACGCCGCCCATGTGGAAGCCGCAGCACGGGATCTCGCCGTCGTCGGGCCTCTCCGGCTCGGGGAACAGCGCGGACTTGTCGAACGGCGGCACGGCCGACGAGCTGCGCCGGTCCGCGAGGAAGCCGGGAATCCACTCCGCGTCCGCCGCTTCGACGACGTCGGCCTCGCACAGGTCGCGGAAGGCCCGGTCGCCGATCTTGCAGTTGAAGTAGTCGAGCAGCGTGATCGCGGCGCACTCCGCGGCGGTGATGCCGTCGCCCTTGGCGAACCAGAAGTCGTAGCCGTTCGCGACGAACTCCACACCACGGAACCTCTTGTGGACGAACGGTTCGGCGCCGTCCCCGGGCGTGAGGCCGTTCCAGTGCGCTGCGGCGACGCGGTTGTAGTAGTCGTCGGCGTGCCGCGCGAGTTCGGGCGCGAACACGCTCTCGCCGGTCAGGTAGCAGGCCTTGCTGAACAGCGCGCCGATCTCCGGGTCGTCCCCGACGTGCTCCTCGGTGAAGACCAGCTCCGAGCGCAGGAAGACCTTGCGCCCGTCGCGGTAGGGCGCGCCCTCGTGCTCGTACCGCTGGTCGAAGACCACGCAGGTGAACGCGGGGATCTCGGTGAGCGCGCCGGCGCCGCCCAGGTCGAGGACGGGCCCGTCCGCGCCCGATCCGCCAGTGAGGTAGAGCAGGACCGTGTAGCGCGACGCCTGCTTGCGCGCGGCATCGCGGTACGGCGTGTCGCGGTGGCGGTGGAAGTTCGCGTCGCCGGGCTCGAAGCGGTTGCACCGGAACACCGGGTTGACGTGCGAGAACCCGTCCATGAGGGCTTCGGGCATCGCCTTGGCGACGGCGCCGGTGAGGGCCTCGGCGAGCAGCGCCGAGTGGAAGATGAAGCGCTCACCGCCGCGCGAACCGGAGTTCAGCGGCGGGACGTACAGGTCGAGCGAGTCGAGGCCCTCAAGGCCGGTCCGGGTCGCGTCCGGAACGCGCATCCCGAACGCGAACGCGCCCTCGGCGATCTCCGTCCGGCCGTCCAGGACGAACTCCAGCGGGACGTCGGCGAAGACGCGGTCCAGCGGGAGGATGTTCTCGAACGTCCGGAACGACAGCTCGTGCGGGTCGGCGAACACGGCCGCCAGGTACTGCGCGTCCTCGATCGGACGGGCGAACCACTCGCGCACGTCCTCGTCGAGGCGCTCGGCATCGACGAACCGGACGGCCTTGAACCGCGCGGTCGGATGCCAGGACACCGCGAGCCCGTCGACCGTCGTCACGGCGCCGCCGCAGGTCGCGTCGACCTCCGCCCGGAACCGCCCGACCTCCTCAGGCGGGGCGCCGCCGCTCGACAGGGCGAAGAAGCGGTCGCGGAGTTCGGTGTAGCGGTCACGGAGTTCAGTGCTCATCGGCACCTCCAGATGGCGCGTAGTGCAGGTGGGAGCTGGGGGGCGTCCGCGAGCAGGGGCGCGCCGTCCTCACCGGCGGTTCCGTCGTCGCTGACGTCGATCACGTCGGCGCGGTTCAGCAGCAGCCGCTCCAGCGAGCCGGCGAAAGGCGCGCCGAGCAGCGTCCGCACCCCCTCCGCGCCGATCGGGTTGTAGCGGAGGTCGAGTTCGGTGAGGCCCTCGAAGCGGTGCAGGGCGGCGACACCGGCGGCGGTGATGGAGTTCTTCTGCAGTCGCAGCGTGCGGACGCCGGCGAAGCTCGGCGACTCGGCCAGCGCGGCCAGCCCCGAGTTCCCGACGGCGCAGTACCGCAGGTCGAGCGTGGTGATCCGGGCCGGCTCGGCCTCGGCGCGCAGGTAGGTCGCGACGGCGAGCGTGCGCGCGCCGAGCGCGCCGATCCGCAGGTAGGACAGGTCGAGCTCGGTGACCCGCCCGAAGCTCAGCGTCGCGAGCGCGCCGGTGTCGATGGACGCGGACGGCTCCGGTTCCCCGTCCTCGTCGCGGTCGTAATCCTCGTCCCAGTAGTCGCCGGTGTCATCGCCGGGAGCGATCCGCAGCGCGGTCACGAACGGGGACCGCAGCACCTGGTCGACGTCCACCGGCGCGTTGTCCGACCACTCGACCGCCACTCTGGTGGCGAAGCCGAAACGACGCTCCAGCACGGTCGCGCTCTTGGGCAGCGCGGCGTCCCATTCCGTCCGGTGCTCGGCCAGCAGCGCGGCGAGCTCCTGATCGAGCGGGTCCCGGCGAGCCGGACTCGTCCGGGCCCGGCGCCGCTCCAGCCGGATCACCTCGCCCCGGGTGTCGCCCCGCTCGCGCAGCCGTGCCCCGTACACGTCCCACGAGGCCAGATCCCCGGGATCCTCCCGCAGCCTCTCCTCAAGCGCCTCAATTTCCACTCACGGCATCGTAGATTCCCCCAGTGACAAAAACCCCGCTACTAGCGAAATAACGCAAAGAAGCACCGAGAGTCGGACGAACCCCCGATCCGAGCGCACCCAAAAGGGGAGCGACGAGCCATTCGCCGCAACGCGCCCACGGCCAGCTCTGTCACGTTTTCGAGTCGGGCAATTCGCACAAATCACACGCTCCCTGGCCACAGTCGGCCCCATCACGATGAGGCGGAACGGAGGGCGCAGCCCGTCAGTACGATCAGCCGATTCCGTCCGGTCAGCAGGGAGACTGCACACCCCGTGTCCACACCGTCCGAGGACCCCGCCTCCGCTGCCCTGCCGCTGCGCGCCACCGACCCCCGGGCGATCGGCGGCTACACGCTGTCGGGGAGGCTGGGATCGGGCGGCCAGGGTGTCGTCTACCTCGGACGAGGCGACGACGGCTCGCGCGTCGCGGTCAAGCTGCTCTACTCGCACGGCGACCTCAGCGCCCAGCGCGCCATGGCCAAGGAGCTGGCCGCCGCCCAGCGCGTCGCCGCGTTCTGCACCGCGCGCGTGCTGGCCAGCGGCGTCGAGGGCGACGACTGCTACCTGGTCACCGAGTACGTCGAGGGGGCGAGCCTGCTGCGCACCGTCCGGGACGGCGGCCCCCTGGACGGCCCCGACCTGGACCGCCTCGCCGTCGGCACGGCGACCGCCCTGGTGGCCGTCCACGACGCCGGGATCGTGCACCGCGACCTCAAGCCCGCCAACGTCCTGCTCGCCGCGGACGGCCCGCGCGTCATCGACTTCGGCATCTCCAAGGCCCTGGACGCCGCGACCGGCGTCACCAGCGACATCGTCGGCACCCCCGCCTACATGGCCCCCGAGCAGCTCGCCGGCCGGCCCGGCGGAGCCGCCGCCGACGTGTTCGCCTGGGCGAGCCTCACCGTGTTCGCCGCCACCGGCCGTCCGCCGTTCGGCGACGACTCGATCCCCGCCGTGATCACCCGCGTCCTGCGCGAACCGCCCAACCTGGACGGCATCCCGGACCACCTCCGCGACGTCCTGACCACCTGCCTGACCAAAGACCCCACCCGCCGCCCAACCGCCCCCACCCTCCTCCACACCCTCCTGAACCGCACCACCCTCCCCACCCCCACAAAGCCACCGCCCGCCCCCACCCCGAACCCCCCACCCGCCCCGGAGACCCCACCCCCGGCCCAGTCCGACGCGCCCACTCCAGAGACTCCGCCTGCGGAGGTGGCTGGTGTGCGGTTGCCGCCTGGGGGGCTGGCGCGGGGGCCGCGGGATGCGACGTTGATGCTCTCCGAGGGGGCGGCTGCGGCGGTGCCTCTGGGGCCGCCGCCTCTTCCGGCCGGCCCGGGGTTCCGGCGGGCCGTTATCGCCGTCGGGGCCGTCCTGCTGGTGGCGGCGGTGATCGGGGGTGCGTTCTGGGTGCGGAGCCTGCGTTCCCAGAACGCGGCCGCCAACAGCGCGCCCACCTCGCCTGGACGGCTGGTCGGGACCGCCGCGGAGTCTCCGGCGTCCTCCGATCCCGGGGACTCGCCGCAGGCGATCAGTGATGCGGCGCTGCAGGCCATGGCGCGGGCGCGCACGGCGTCGTTCGAGATGTCCAACCAGCAGACCGAGGGGGAGTACCAGCTGCACGCGATCGGCGAGCTCGGCTTCGACGGCAGCGGCTCCACCAGCTACCAGCTGGAGCTGGAGAAGGGGTGCGCGCTGGCCCCGGTCAGCGCCGTCCTCATCGGGAACACCGCCTACAGCTCGCTGTACGGGTCCGCCGGGGTCTTCGACATCTCGCCCGGATCGTCCCCGCCCGGAGAGGACGGCTGCCTGGGCGGGCTCGCCGAGGCGCGCTGGGCCAGCACGCCCTACAACATCGCGACCCTGCTGCGCCTCGGCCGCTCCATCACCCAGACGCACGGCCCGGACGGCCTCGTCCTGCGCGGTACGGCCTCGACGGCAGCCCTGACCACCGGGAACCCGTCGGCGCCGCTGTTCGCCGCCTACGCCAACGCACCGGCGGTCGTCTTCCGCATCGAGCTCGCCGCCGACCGTCTCCCCCGGCAGGTCGAGTTCCACTTCGCGATGTCCGTCGCGGACGGCGCCCGGCTCGACGCCGCATTCACCACGACCTACAGCCAATGGGGAATGGCCCCGCCCGTCCGCCGGCCCTAGATCGGGATATCGGCGCGGCGGTGGCCCCACTATTGCGGCGGAAATGCGAAAACCCGCCGGTGATCCGGCGGGTTTCGGCTGGTGGGCGTACCAGGACTTGAACCTGGGGCCTCATCCTTATCAGTTCGGCGCAGCCCAAGATCACAGCCTTGCCCCGAACCCCTGACCTCCTGCTGACGCCTGCCTGGGTCTGTCGTCGTCTGCCCCTGTTGCCGTCAGCGCTGCCGTCACTGCCGTCGGTCTCCCGGCCTGGCTGGCAGGGACGCGAACCTCTGTGACGGCCTGGTCGTCGTCAATCCGGCAACTCGTCGTCACAGGTACAGCGACCGGTCCAGAGTGCTCATTCGCGCGAACGGCGAGAACCCCTGACAGACCGATTCGCGCGAATGAGTGCTCTGGTTCGCGGGGGTCCAGGGGGCGGCGTAGCCCCCTGGTTCGAACGCGCTCAACCGGACCTGCCCACCGACAGACGTCGGTCTCCGTCGCCGTGTCGATGGTTGACTGAGCGCGCGCCCTTCGATGGCCTTGGCCGATGGCACTCCCCGCACCCGGCCCGCAACGCCCCCGGCCCTCGCTTCTGGCTGCGCTGCTCGACACCCGTTTTGAGCATCAGGTGACTCCGTACCTGGTGCGCTGGGTCTACCTGGGCACGCTCGCCGTCGTTGCGCTGGGAGAGCTGTTCAGCCTGCTGTGGGTGTGGGCGCTGGCCGAATGGATCGGCGCGGCCATGTGGCTCGCTGCCCCGGTGCTGCTCGGCGTCGGCCTGGTGGTGGTGCTTGCCGTCCGGATCGCCTGTGAACGAACCCTCGCCAAGCTCGGCAAGTGGAGTAGGAACGCCCCGACTACGTGAGCGGGCTGCCGTCCAATGCCGTAGGCACCCGAAGGGCGGGCTTGCCCGTTGGCCGGCGGCCTGCGCCTGATGCTCGTGGGGCGGCGGTGCGCCCCGGCGGACGACCGTTGGCCGGGAGACGGGGCCGGGCCGTCGCCGATGCGCGGCCGGGCGCGCGCGGTCGGGGACCGGCGCCCACGCCGCACGCCCCGGCCGCGCGGGCGGCGGGCCGCGCCAACGGCGCGAGCGCCGCCGCCCCTTGATCTCAAACGGCCAAATTCGGCAAGCAACGCGGGAAGCTCCGCCGACCTACGCGGGCACGGCGGGCTGTGGGTGGTCGTCGGTAGGCTGCGGGCACGGCAGGCAAGCAACAAGGGAGCAACGTGGAAAAGTGGAAGCTCTCGTATTGGGACGGCAGTACGGATGCGATGCTCGGCATGGACACGCGGCCTGACCCGTCCATCGTTGTCGAGCTTCCGACTGACGGCCTGGCTCGGACCGGTGAGGACGAACAGAAGATCCTTGAGCTGATGCGCGAGGCCGTGCGGGAGCACGTTGGCGAACACGCCATCCTGACGGACGCGGAGATCATCGGGGCTTAGTGGTCTCAAGCCCGGCTGCGCGCGTCGTCGTACCGGGCCGAGTAGTACGCATGATCCCGGGGGTATCCCTCAAGGTCGCTGAGGCTCGCTCCGTACAGCGCTGCTGCATCGCTCCAGTCTCGGACGGCATAGGCCATGTCCGCGCGCTGGAGCTGGGCGCGGACGGGATCGAGCCAATACAGCCATCCCGGCCGTTCGCCTGGGTCCGGGACACGTAGTGCAAGCTCGTACGCCTGATCACTGAGTTGCCGTGCTCGATCACGTTCGCCTGCTGCTGCGGCGGCCATGCCCTGAGTGTGCGCTGCGATCGCCTCGGCGGCTGGGGAAAGGCTTCGTCCTGGTGGAGCGATGCGAGCGCCCTCCGCGATCCGCATTGCGCGAAGTGGGTCGTTGTGGGTCAACACGTAATGTGATCGCACTCGGGTAACCCAAGAGCTGAGGTCGTAAGCTCCTGCCTCGCTCGCCCATCCTTGGGCAAGGTCTAGCCAGCTCAGGGCCACACCCATTCGCCCCTCTTGCGCGGCTACCCAGGACAGCCAATGCGCATGCTCACCCGCGAGGGTGAGTAGCTTGTCGGCCGTCGCCCCGGACGCGTCCGGGATGCTACGTGTCACGCTGTCAAGCTGGCTTCGGACCACCGACCACAGCTCGCGCCCGCCTACCTGGTCTTCGGCGCGGCGATAAGTCGCGAGTACTTCGCTGATCCAATCCGCCGTGCGTACATCTGGGCTGCCGGTCGTGTGGGCGTGCGCGATGCGCTCCCGAAGCTCCGGCGGCGGCATCCACTCGGAAAGATCCTGTTCCCGTGCGGGAACGCCTCCCAGCTCCTCCGGCACGTTCAACCCCCGGGTTATCCGGTCGATCACCTCGGCTGAGGTGATCTGTTTATTCCCGCGCTCGATGACGGAAATGTACGGCTGAGCCATGCCTACGAGCGGTTCCAGCTCGCGTTGGCTGAGTCCGGTCACCCGCCGGTACTCGCGGAAGATCGCCGCCCAATCCTTTCGAGCCCACGCGGCGCGTAGACGCGGATTGGTCCAGGGTTGACGATCACTCACAGCCCGACGATACGCCGTGCATATATCCGCTGCATATCGGTTCCGGGAAGTCGCTGGCTCACGATGGGTGACCACATCACATGGTGATCAAGTCAGCGCGGAGGCTGAGTGTTCATGGCGGACGGGATGCGCGAGTGCGCCGAGTGCGACGGGCGGGGCTGGAAGCTGGTTTCTCTGCGTCGTCTGGTCCTGGTCCGGAACTCGGGCCGGGGCGTCGGCCCCAAGCCTGAGCGGCGGCCGTGCTCCTGGTGCTCGTCGGCGAAAGTCGAGCGGGCGGCCTGATGAGCTGCGGGGCCGGTGTTCTGGTGTGGGTGGCTGCGGTGCCTCCTTTCCACGGGGTGGTGTCGCCTCTCGGGTCATGTCCCCGGTTCACCGGTCCCGCTTCCAACCCTGGGAAGGGGGTAGGCGGTGGGTGAGCAGCCGTTGAGCGAGGCTGAGGCGTCGGTGTGGGCTCCTGCGGCGCGTGCGCTGGTGGTGGAGCTGGCCGCGCGGGGCCTGGTGGCGAAGGTGCGGGGGCACGGCGCGGTGTGGGCGCGGAACCCGGC
Source organism: Actinomadura rupiterrae (assembly GCF_024172125.1). Lineage (GTDB taxonomy): Bacteria > Actinomycetota > Actinomycetes > Streptosporangiales > Streptosporangiaceae > Spirillospora > Spirillospora rupiterrae. The sequence continues at coordinate 402,967 of NZ_JAMZEA010000008.1, read as the reverse complement.
CGGTGAGCCTGCCCCTGACGACCCGGTGGGCACTGCCGCCTCTCCTGGTCTGAGTCAGGAGGTGTGGTGCCGTCCGGACTGGCCTGACCGTGAACTCTGGTGGTGGTGGGCCTGGTCGGTGCCGCGTCCGGTGGGAGACGACTCTGATGGTTCGCCGCTGGTGGAGCTGGAGCCGTTGTGTCCGGCCAAGGATGCGGCGCGAGCGGCCGAGGCAATCGCGCGGGTGTTGGCGGTGCCGTTCGCTGACGCCGGGGTGTCGTGATGGGCGGCGGGTTCGCGGGCTGGGTGGATGGTCGGGGTGGTGAAGCCGCGGGACGCCTACCGGTCGCTGCTGGTGGTTCGGCCGGTCGGGTGGAGCTTCCGGCGGGGTTGGATGCCGGGCCGGTGACGCGGGCGATTGAGTCCGAGTTCGGGTGCCGGGTGGAGATGGCTTGGTACGGCGAGAAGACGCGTTCGTGGTGGGCGATGGTCCGTGTGGGTGGTGGGTCGCGCCTGGTGGAAGCGATCAGCCCTCGGGAGTTGCGTGATGCGGTGGTTCAGGCGGACGGCTGGCCGTGGCCGAACACGGGGTCACGAGGCGCACATGACCAGTGAGCCGGAGCGCGAGGGGCTGCCCGAGGCTCGGTTAGACGAGTTGGCCGGCGGGTCTGAGGACGGGAAGCCGGGGGCTGCGGCGCTGGTGTTGGCCGAGGCCATGACCGAAACGGCGGACCTGTTCCGCAAAGCGGTGTCGGCGTCCGGCACGCTGCCGGTGGAGCAGACCAATGAGTTGCTCTCCTGGTTGTTCGACATCTTCGATCAGCTTCTGGGGCTGCTCTGGGACGCCGGAGAGAGCCTGAACGCCATCCATCACGCCACCGTCTCGGATGGGCCGGTGTGGGACGACGCGAACGCCGCCCAGGCACGGGCGAAGCTGCATGCCCTGGATCAGGCCATGGTGAACCTGTCGTCCTGCCGTGACACCCTCGGCGGTGCTCACATGCTCCTGAGCCATGCCCAATCCGAACTCGATCGGGTCGAGATCATCGATGGCACAGCCGGACGTCCGGCCGAGAAGACTCTCTAATCTGCGCCTGCGTCGGCGTGGCGAAACTCGATGTGTTGGCCGTCTTGGCGTGCTGTGGGCGTGACCTGCGGCTCGGCGGACGACTAGGCTGCCCGGTAGAGCGGTCGTTCGCTCAAGTGGCAGAGTCGTCAGGTGGTCAACATGTCGAGTTTGGAATTCGAGCCTCCGAAGTATGCCCGGGTGGTGCTGGAGCTGCGCCGTCGCATCGAGGACGGCGAGTACGCGCCTGGCGCTGCGCTGCCTTCTGAGTCTCAGTTGGTGCGTGAGTTCGCGGTCGGCCGTACGACCGTGGTGCGGGCGCTGGAGCTGCTGAAGAAGGACGGTTGGATCACCCGGGAGCATGGGCGCGGGTCGTTCGTGCGGGGCCGTCCGGTCACGCGCGAGGAAGCCAGCCGTCCGGGTCTTGCGGTGCTGGACCGACCGGAGACGGCGCGTCCGGTCGCGGTCGGCCTGGCCAAGGTCTCCCCTGGTGTGGCTGCGTTGATGGGCGTGGACCGGGGTGAGCAGATGATCCGGCGGCGCTGGGTCAACATGGTGGAAGGCATCCCGTCGGAGCTGGTGACGTGCTGGTTCCCGCCTGCACTCGCCTACGGGACCGACCTGGACTCGGACCGGCCGATCACGGCGGGCATCCGGGAGCATCTGCGCACGGTCAAGGACCTGCGTATTGATCACATCGTCGAGCAGCTCACCGCGCGGCACCCCCGGCCTGATGAGGCCGAGTTGCTGGACCTGAAGCCCACTGACGCAGTGTTGGCGCTGACGGCCTCGGCGCGGGACGCGGCCGACGCCTCGCGGTTCGGGATTGAAGTGCTGCTACCTGGCCACCTGCACGAGTTGGAAGACCGTTACAGCGTGCCGAACTGATTCGTCCAGCTAATGTGACTCACGTCACACGCTCATGCACTTGTCCGGACGAGTGGACGGGGTATTCTCTAGGTATCAGCTTGACCGGACAAGAGGTCAAGCGGACGAAGGAGATGGCGCATGGCGGTTCTGGGACGGATTCCGGTGAACTTCGGTGAGGTGTTCCCGTACGGGGTTTTCGCCACGGCGGCGGCCGAGCCGCTGGAGAACTTCGACACCAAGCGGCAGGAGATCGACAAGGAGAACGGGCTCCCGGTGTGGGTGGTGGACGTGTACGACGCCGACCCCGAGGCCAACCACAAGAACAGCGCGATCCGGGTGAAGATCTCCGCCGAGGTGTGCCCGGTGGTGCCCGAGCCGGTGATGGGGCCGTTCCGCCCGTGCGAGTTCGAGGGGCTGACCGTCACGCCGTGGTTGGACGACTCGGGGTCGCGTCCCCGGATCGCCTACTCGTGGCGGGCGCGCGGAGTGCGTGCTCCGGCCAACGTCCCCGGTGGCGTGAAGAGCCGTCCGGCTGCGGCGACCAAGGACGCGGCCTGATGGGGGCGGGCAAGGGGCGCATGGGCGCGCTCACGCTGCCGGTGGACGCGAACGCCACCAGCGAGTTCCGGTCCTTCCGGGCGCGGACGCCGCTGTTCTCGATCATCGCGGGGCGCGTCCTGGTGACGCTCACGCTCCCGGAGCGGCTGCGGGCCGAGGACGTGGAGTTCGCCCGGACCCTGGCCGAGCAGGCGAGCGCCTACGCGACCGAGGTCGAGCGGGCCTACAAGGCGTCCGGCCGCACCACGCACGCGGCGCGGAAGGGGCGGGCGGCCTGATGGGTGAGTACTCCTACACCACGATCGCGATCGAGCCGGGCGAGTCCCCCCGGATCGGGGTGGTCCTGCGCGGCGGTGAGTCGGTGTCGGTGCTGGCCTGTCTCCAGGGCGATGCGGCGCAGGTGGCGGTGACGCAGGAGGGCGTGAGCGTCGCCTTCACCCCCGCTGACTGGGAGCTGGTCACGGCGGCGGACGTGCACACCGCGCGGGAGTTGGCCGAGGCATTCGCCGCCTACGCGGCCAAGCTCGAACAGCTCCACGCCGAGCACACCGCCGACTCCGGGTCTGACGACTCCTCCGGCGCGGACACCTCGGAGTGTGCGGCGTGATGGCGCTGGCGCTGCTGGGGCTGGTGCTGATGGCCGTGGGCGTCATGGGCGCGCTGGCGCTGCTGGGTGAGTGGCTGGAGTCGCGGCGGGCGGTGCGCTGGTGCCACACCATGGGCCGTCACTGCGGCCGGGCCTCCTGTGAACCGTGCGCGCTGGCTGCCGAGTCGGCCGAGGCCGCCGCGAAGGTCGGGGCCTGTCCGGTGCTGATCGTCCCGGTCTGGTTCCCCGGACCGCCGTCGATCCCGGGCGCGTTCACCCGGGTCACCTGAACTAGCGAGTTCGCGCGAGGTGAGGGCGGGGCGGCGTGAAGCTGCAACCTTCCCGCCGCCCCTTCCCCTCTCGCTCGCTTCCTCTACCTGCGCAAAGTCCACGAATCCCGAAGGGGTGACCTCATCATGGCATGGGAGTTCCGCAAGCTCGGTCCGGGCGAGAACGTCGCCGTCGAAGCGTCCACCGACCCGTTCGCGGGCCCCAAGTGGGCTCCGCCGGTCTGGCACATGCCAGAGGGCCTGGTGCTGCTGGTCAACCTCGTCCGCTTCCTCGTCCGGCTGACCGTGTTCACCGTCCGCAACGCCCTCCCGCTCTCGGCTCTGACCGGGCTCGGATGGCTCGCCTACCGGTACGGCTGGGTCCTGCCGGTCGTCTTGGTACTGCTCGCCGGTGCCGCTCTGGCCGGGTGGGCGGCCTGGGACCGTCCCTCGTTCCTCCACTGGGTCGGCTACCCGGCTCGTGCCAAGTGGCGGCACTTTCGGATCTACCGGCGCGACTGGCAACCGGTGATCGTCGGGTCCGGGCTGTCCCGCGTCCACAAAGGGCGCGAGTACCTTCCGTCGATCAAGCGTGTGCAGTGTGGTCCGTCCGCTGACCGGGTGCTGGTCCAGATGCTCAAAGGGCAGGCTCCGGACGCCTGGGAGCGGGTCACGGCCAACCTCGCGCATGGCTTCGGCTCGTCCCTGGTCCGTGTCCGTCACGGCGGCCGTCCGGGGCGGGTCTGGCTGGAGTTCGTCCGCAAAGACGTTCTCGCCACCCCGATTCCCGCGCTGCCGATCCCCGCCGCTGCGGCCGTCGATCTCGGCGGGCTGGAGATCGGGCGGTGTGAGGACGGCTCCCCGTGGCGGCTGCGCGTCCAGGGGACACACGTCCTGGTCGCGGGCGCGACCGGTTCAGGCAAGGGCTCGGTGATCTGGTCAGTGGTGCGGGCGCTGCTGTCGCTGATGGTCGCCGGACTGGTCGAAGTGTGGGCCATCGATCCCAAGCGCATGGAACTGAGCTTTGGACGGCAGCTCTTCGAGCGGTACGGCCGGTACTCCGACGATCCCAAGGGCGGGATGGTCGAGCTGCTGGAGGCGGCGGCCGAGGACATGAACGCCCGCGCGGCCGAGTTCGGTGGGGCTGTGCGGTCGTTCACCCCGAGCGGCCGGCACCCGTTCCGGCTGATCATCGTGGATGAGCTGGCGTTCCTGACGGCCTACTGCCCAGAGCGGGAGCTTCGCAAGCGTGCCGAGTCCGCGCTGGCCATCCTCGCCTCCCAGGGCCGATCGGTCGGCTACGGGCTGCTCGGTGCACAACAGGACGCCCGCAAAGAGGTCAACAACCTGCGCAACCTGTTTCCCGACCGGATGGCGCTCCGGCTGGACGAGTCCGACCAGGTGGACATGATCCTTGGGGACGGGGCGCGGGACCGTGGCGCATACGCCGATGAGATCTCCTCGGTCCCCGAGATCGGCGCGGGCGTCGGGTTCGTCCGGCTGGAGACCGTGCCCGATCCCGTCCGCGTCCGGGCCGCGTACGTCTCCGACGACGACATCCGCGCCATGGTCGCCTACGCCCTGGCCCGCGACGAACGAGACGACTTCGACGACCAGGATGGCGGCACCTTTGGCCCCGGAGCGGCGGCATGAGCGCGCCTCGTCACTGGCTTGACCCGGTGCGCTGCCCGTCCTGCGCTCGCCTGAACCCCTCGTGGCTGGCCTACCGGCCCGACCGGGACGGCGACCGGGTGACCTGCGAGTCCTGCAACGCGGTGGTCCTGGTGCTGCTCGCCGATGGCCGCCTGGTGGAGCTGCGGCCCCTCAACCCGGCCAACACCACGGGAGGTGACGCATGACCTTCACCCAACCCACCCTCGACGCCCCGGACAGCCCCGTCGAACAGGCTGAGCAGACCGGGCGAGTGAAGGTGTACCCGCCGCTCGCGCGCGACTTGGTCAAGGCCGTCGCTCTGGAACACGGCGTGTGCATCCGCCCCGTGCCCATGCGGCGGGTCGATCTCCGCTCGGGAGTGTCGGAAGTCGTCTACGTGCCGTGCGGACACACCCTCGCCTCGGTCTGCCCCTCGTGCGCCGAACGCAAGCGCAAGCTCCGAGCCGTCCAGTGCTCCCAAGGCTGGCACCTGGACACCGAACCGGAAATCCGGCGCGAAGACCCGGCCGAACACCAGCGCAACCTGATGGAACTGCGCGCCCAAGCCCAAGCCGAACGCGACCGGGCCAAAGCCGAAGGACGCGCGCACGGGGAACCGGTCGAGTTCTGGGATGGCCTGCTCGCCGAACTGGACGTCGAGATCGAACGTGCTGGGGTGCGAGGCACGCTCAAGACCGGTGACCAGCCCACGCGGCGGACGCGAAGCACGCGGCGGCGACAGGACGCCCCCGACCTTCCCCGCCGTCCCGTGGACGCGCGGACCGTGGGCAAGACCTTCACCGCACCCGGCGGGAAGACGTTCCGGCCGTCCATCTTCCTCACGCTCACCCTCGACTCCTACGGGCGCGTGCACTCCGATGGGACGCCGGTCGATCCGGACGGCTACGACTACCGGCGGGCCGCACGCGATGCGATCCACTTCGGGAAGCTGATCGACCGGTTCGTGCAGAACCTCCGCCGGTTCGTCGGCTACGACGTCCAGTACTTCGCCGCCGTCGAACCCCAACGCCGCCTCGCCCCCCACCTCCATATGGCGATCCGCGGGACGATTTCACGTCGCGAACTGCGTCAGGTGGTGGCGGCGACCTATCACCAGGTGTGGTGGCCCTCCACCGACCGGATCGTCTACCCCAACGACCGGCTTCCGGTCTGGGACGAGTCGGCCGGAGACGACGGACAGGGCGGTTACCTCGATCCGAATACGGGTGCGGCGCTGCCGTCCTGGGATGAGGCCCTGGACGCGATCGGCGAAGATTACGACGCCGAGCCCCTTCACGTGGTCCGGTTCGGCCGTCAGGTGGACGCACAGGGTGTGTTGGCCGACACCCCGGATGCGCGGCGCTGCGTCGGCTACCTGACCAAGTACCTGGTCAAGAGCGTCGCCGACTGCCACGAACCCGAAACCGACCGGCAGAAAGCCCACGTCGAACGCCTCGCCGACGCTCTCCGCTATGAGCCGTGCTCGCCGACCTGCGCGAACTGGCTCCGCTACGGCGTCCAGCCCAAGAACCCGCGTAGCGGCATGGTCCCGGGGTTCTGCAAGGGCAAAGCCCACAAGCGTGAGCACCTCGGCTACGGGGGCCGGCGGGTCCTGGTCTCCCGCAAGTGGTCCGGCAAGACCCTCGCCGACCACAAAGCCGACCGGAAGGCATGGGTGCTTGCACGCCTGGCCGAGGCAGGGATTCCGGCAACCAACACCGACACCGGTTCCGGCTACGCCTGGGAACGCGCGGGCCCCGGTGACGCCGACGTCCGGTCCCTCGAACACCGCCTACTGCTGCTGATCAACGAACGCGTCAAGCGGCGCGAGCAGCTCGCACAAGCCACCCCAGAACTTCCGGCAACTCAGCAAGCGGCATAGCGGGAGGTGAACTCATGGCCGATTCGCAAGTGAAGCTCATGACCGTTCCGGAGGTCATGGCCGTGCTGAATCTCGGGCGTTGCAAGGTCTATGACCTGATTCGTTCCGGCGCTCTGGAGTCCGTCAAGGTCGGCCGTGCACGCCGAGTTCCTGCCGATGCGATCGACATGTTCATTACCCACCTAAGAGAAGAGGCGGCCTGATGGCTGAGAAGCGCAAGCCGAAGCGGCGGGCGAATGGCGAAGGAACCATCTATCCGCGTAAGGACGGGCGCTGGGAAGGGGCTGCGTACGTCCTGACGGCGGACGGTACGTTCAAGCGCATCCGCAAGTACGGCAAGACTCGGGAGGAGGTTCACGAAAAGCTCGTCCAGGCCCAGCAGAAATCCGCGACCGGTGTTCCCGTCGCCAACAAGCCCTGGAAGCTCGGCGAGTACCTGGACTACTGGCTGGAGAACATCGTCAAGCCGTCCAAGCGGTGGAACACCTACAAAAAGTACGAACAGACAGTCCGGCTGTACCTCAAGCCCGGTCTCGGCAAGCAACGCCTGGACCGGCTTCGGGTCGCGAAGGTTCAGACGTTCCTGAACCAGCAGATCGCGGCGGGTCACTCGGTGGCCAAGGTCCACATCATGCGCATGGTCCTGGGGGCCGCGCTCACCCGTGCCCAGCGGGAAGAGCTGATCTCGATCAACGCCGCGCGCCTGGCGACGCTGCCTCCTCCGCCGTCCAAGAAGGTCAAGCCCTGGACGGCCGAGGAAGCGCGGGCCTTCCTGGCCGCTGCGCGGAAGTCGCCTCTCTACCCGGCGTTCGTTCTCATGCTGACCTACGGACTCCGGCGCGGTGAGGTGCTGGGCCTGGGCTGGGACGACACGGACATGGACGCTCTGGAGATGCGGGTGCGCTGGCAGTTGCAGCGCATCAACGGTTCGCTTCAGCGAGTGCCGGTCAAGACGGATGCGGCCAATCGAGACCTTCCGCTGCTCCCGATCGCCTGGGAAGCGCTCATCGCGCGGGCTGATCAGCAGGGGGCGGCCCGGCGTCTGGCCGGGGAGGCGTGGCAGGAGAGTGATTTGATCTTCACGACGCGCACGGGGCGTCCGATCGAACCGCGTAACCTCGCGCGTGCCTTCGAGCGGATCACGGACGACGCGAACCTTCGGCGCATCCGCCTTCACGATCTGCGGCACACCACGGCCTCGTTGCTCAAGAAGCTGGGCGTCCCGCCGAGCGATGCGAAGGAGATCCTCGGGCACGCGCGTGTCTCGGTAACGCTGGAGATCTACACTCACGGCGACAATGAGGACCACCGCACGGGGCTCGGCAAGGTCGCCGGAGAGCTGTTCGGAACAGCGGAGAGCTGAGCCCGTTGCCGTCACCGTTGCCGTCAAAAAGCCCCCGCCGAATCCCGGCGGGGGCTTTGAACTGGTGGGCGTACCAGGACTTGAACCTGGGGCCTCATCCTTATCAGGGATGCGCTCTAACCGACTGAGCTATACGCCCTCAGCTGCGCCGCCGTCCCGCGGCGACGCATGTGAGATTACCGCATGGTGGAGCGTGGGCGGTAATCAGTTGTCACTCGGCCTCCTTGAGGGTCACCTCGACGCCTCCGACCAGGTCGGCGGCCAGGTTGTAGATCACCGCGCCGACGGTGGACAGGGCCGTGATGAGCATGACGTTCAGGGCTCCGACCAGCACGGTGTAGCCGAGGACGCGGACGAACGAGAACCAGCTGCCGGCATCGACGCCGCCGCTGTCCTCGCCCTGCTTGGAGGTCAGGTCGTGGACGGTGTTGGCGATGGCGTCGAACACGCCGAGGCCGGACAGGATCATCCACAGCACGATGACGGCGACCAGCAGGACGACGAAGCAGACCAGCGACATCACGAAGCTGAACTTCATCACCGACCAGGGCTCCAGCCTGGCGAGCTGGAGCTGGGCCTTGCGCGCCGACTTCCCGGGCGCCGCCGGACGCGCCGGGGCGGCCGGGGACGGCGCCGGACGGGACGGCGGCGGCGTGGCCGGACGGTCCTTCAGGACGGTGCCGGCGAAGCCCCCGCCGCTCGGCGCGGACGCGGCCGCGGCCGCCGCGGACGGCGACTCGGCGCGGGTGAAGCGCTTCTCGGTGCGGTCGGTGGAGACCGAGTCGGCGGGCTCGGCCGGCTCGTCCCAGGCGGGCTTCGCCGGACCGGACGGCTTGGCCGAACCCGGCTTGGCCGAACCCGGCCTGCCCGGCCCCGGCTTGGCGGCGGCGGACGTCACCGACGGCCTGTCCTCGACCTTGGGCAGGTCGTGCTTGGTCTCGTCCCCGGTGATCTCCACCGTCGCCTCGTCCCGGCCGGGCTTGGACGTGGCGGGCACGGCCTTGCCGCGGGCCGGCGGCTTGCCGGTCGTGCCCTTGTCCCCCGAGGGCCGGTCCTTGCCGGGCTCGCTGCTCACGTGACCTCCTGGCCTGGCGGCGCGGGCGCGGCGGCGGGCGGCAGGGTCACTCGCCCTCGCCTCCCTCGGCCGTGTCGTCCTCGCCGGTGTCCTCCATGGACTCTACGTTCCTCGCGATCGCCACGACGCTGTCGCCGTTCGCGAGGTTCATCAGCCGGACCCCCATGGTCTGCCGACCGGACTGCTTGATCTCCGCCGCGGTCGTCCGGATGACACCCCCGGAGGCGGTCATCGCGAAGACCTCGTCGTCCGGGCCGACCATCAGCGCCCCTACCAACCTGCCGCGAGATTCCACGATCTTAGCGGTGAGGACTCCCTTACCCCCACGCCCCTGGCGCGGATACTGGTCGATCGGGGTGCGCTTGGCGTAGCCGCCCTCGGTCGCGACCAGGACGTCGTGCGAGGCGTCGGACGCGACCAGCATGTTCAGCAGGTGCTGGTCCTCCTCGAACCGCATGCCGATCACGCCGGACGTCGCGCGGCCCATCGGCCGCAGCGAGTCGTCGTCGGCCGAGAACCGGATCGACTGGGCGTTGGTGGACACCATCAGCAGGTCGTCATCCGGCGACACCAGCCGCGCGGCGATCACCTCGTCGTCGTCGCCGAGGTTGATCGCGATGATGCCGCCCGAGCGGGGCGAGTCGAAGTCGCGCAGCGCGGTCTTCTTGACCTTGCCCTTGCTGGTGGCGAGCACCAGGTACGGCGCGACGTCGTAGTCGCGCAGGTCCATGACCTGGGCGATGTGCTCGTCCGGCTGGAAGGCCAGCAGGTTCGCCACGTGCTGGCCGCGCGCGTCGCGGGTGGCGTCGGGCAGCTCGTAGGCCTTCGCCCGGTACACCCGGCCCTTGTTCGTGAAGAACAGGATCCAGTGGTGCGTGGTGGTGACGAAGAACTGGTCGACGATGTCGTCCTGCTTGAGCTGCGCGCCGCGCACGCCCTTGCCGCCGCGCCGCTGCGCGCGGTAGAGGTCGGTCTTGGTGCGCTTGGCGTAGCCGCCGCGGGTGATCGTGACGACCACGTCCTCCTCGGCGATCAGGTCCTCGTAGGAGACGTCGCCGTCGAAGGGGATGATCTCGGTGCGGCGCTCGTCGCCGAACTTCTCCACGATCGGGGCCAGCTCGTCACCGACGATCTGGCGCTGCCGCTCCGGCGAGGCGAGGATCTCGTTGTAGTCGGCGATCTCGGCCATCAGCTTGTCGTACTCGTCGATGATGGCCTGGCGCTCCAGGGCGGCCAGCTTGCGCAGCTGCATGTCCAGGATGGCCTGGGCCTGGATCTCGTCGATCTCCAGCAGCGCCATCAGGCCCTGCTGCGCCTCCTGCGCGGACGGCGACCGCCGGATCAGCGCGATGACCTCTTCGATCCGGTCGAGCGCCTTCAGCAGCGCGCGCAGGATGTGGGCGCGCTCCTCGGCCTTGCGCAGCAGGTACCGGGTGCGGCGGACGATCACTTCGATCTGGTGCTCGACCCAGTGCCGGATGAACTGGTCGATGCGCAGCGTGCGCGGCACGCCGTCCACCAGCGCGAGCATGTTCGCGCCGAACGTCTCCTGCAGCTGCGTGTGCTTGTACAGGTTGTTCAGCACGACCTTGGCGACCGCGTCCCGCTTGAGGACGATCACCAGCCGCTGGCCGGTGCGGCCGGAGGTCTCGTCGCGGACGTCGGCGATGCCGTCGAGCTTGCCGTCCTTGACCAGCTCGGCGATCTTGAGCGCGAGGTTGTCCGGGTTGACCTGGTACGGCAGCTCGGTGACGACGAGGCAGGCCCGGTTCTGGATCTCCTCGACCTCGACCACCGCGCGCATCGTGATCGAGCCGCGGCCGGTGCGGTAGGCCTCCTCGATCCCCTTGCGGCCGACGATCAGGCCGGCGGTCGGGAAGTCCGGGCCCTTGATCCGCTCGATCAGCGCTTCGAGCAGCTCGTCGTCTGCGGCACCGTAGTTGGCCAGGTACCACTGGACGCCCTCGGCGACCTCGCGCAGGTTGTGCGGCGGGATGTTGGTCGCCATCCCGACCGCGATCCCGGCCGAGCCATTGACCAGCAGGTTCGGGTACCGCGACGGCAGGACCGTCGGCTCCGCCGAACGACCGTCGTAGTTCGGCGTGAAGTCGACGGTCTCCTTGTCGATGTCGCGCAGCAGCTCCATCGCCAGCGGGGCCATGCGGCACTCGGTGTAGCGCATGGCCGCGGCCGGGTCGTTGCCGCGCGAGCCGAAGTTGCCGTTGCCGTCGACCAGCGGGTACCGCATCGCCCACGGCTGCGCCAGCCGGACGAGCGCGTCGTAGATGGCCGAGTCGCCGTGCGGGTGGTAGTTGCCCATGACGTCGCCGACGACGCGGGCGCACTTGAAGTAGCCGCGGTCGGGACGGTAGCCGCCGTCGTACATCGCGTACAGGACGCGCCGGTGGACGGGCTTCAGGCCGTCGCGCACCTCGGGAAGGGCGCGCGCGACGATGACCGACATCGCATAGTCGAGGTAGCTGGTCTGCATCCGCTGCTGGATGTCGACCGGCTCGATCCGCCCGCCGCCGTCGGTGGTCGTTTCAGTCACGTGCGTAAGACCTCTGCTCTAGATCGGTTCGGGCGGGCTCAGATGTCGAGGAAGCGGACGTCCTTGGCGTTGCGCTGGATGAACTCGCGGCGCGGCTCGACCTCCTCGCCCATCAGGACGCTGAACAGCTCGTCGGCCTGCGCGGCGTCGTCGAGCTGGATCTGCATCAGGACGCGGCGGTCGGGGTCCATGGTGGTGTCCCAGAGCTCGTCGGCGTTCATCTCGCCGAGGCCCTTGAACCGCTGGACCTGGTCGCGCGGGCGCGGGTCGCGCTTGCCGGCCGCGATGCCCGCCTCGATGATCTGGTCGCGCTCGGCATCGGAGTAGGCGTAGTCGGCCTCGTTGCCGCGGGCGTCCCACTTGATCTTGTACAGCGGCGGCTTGGCCAGGTAGACGTGGCCCGCCTCGATCAGCGGCCGCATGAACCGGAACAGCAGGGTGAGCAGCAGCGTGTTGATGTGGTGGCCGTCCACGTCGGCGTCCGACATCAGAATGATCTTGTGGTAGCGCAGCTTGGTGATGTCGAACTCGTCGTGCACCCCGGTGCCGAGGGCGGTGATGATCGCCTGCACCTCGTTGTTCTTGAGGATCTTGTCGATGCGCGCCTTCTCGACGTTCAGGATCTTGCCGCGGATCGGCAGGATGGCCTGGTACATCGGGTTGCGGCCGCCCTTGGCCGAGCCGCCGGCGCTGTCGCCCTCGACGATGTAGACCTCGGACCGGCCCGGGTCGGTGGACTGGCAGTCCGACAGCTTGCCGGGCAGCGAGGTCGACTCCAGCAGGCTCTTGCGCCGGGTCAGGTCGCGCGCCTGGCGGGCCGCGACCCGGGCGCGCGCCGCCTGGGTGGCCTTGTTGATGATCTCCTTGGCCTCGCCCGGGTTCTCCTCGAACCAGTCGCGCAGGTGCTCGTTGCAGGCCTTCTGCACGAACGACTTGGCCTCGGTGTTGCCGAGCTTGGTCTTGGTCTGGCCCTCGAACTGCGGGTCGGCCAGCTTGATCGAGATGATCGCGGTGAGGCCCTCGCGGACGTCCTCGCCGGTGAGGTTGTCGTCCTTCTCGCGGAGCAGGCCCTTGTCGCGCGCGTACCGGTTGACGATCGTGGTCAGCGCGGCGCGGAAGCCCTCCTCGTGGGTGCCGCCCTCGGCCGTGTTGATCGTGTTCGCGAAGGTGTGCACCGACTCGGCGTACGACGCGTTCCACTGCATCGCGATCTCCACCGACATGCCCTCGGTGTCGTCGCTGAAGTAGATGACCGAGTCGTGGACCTGTTCCTTCTTCGCGTTGATGTAGCGGACGAAGTCCTCGATGCCGCCCTCGTAGTGGAAGGTCACCTGGCGGGTGGTGCCCTCGGCCTCGGTGTGGTCGGGCCGCTCGTCCCGCAGGGTGATGGACAGGCCCCGGTTCAGGAACGCCATCTCCTGCATGCGGCGCGACAGCGTCTCGAAGGACCACTCGGTGGTCTCGAAGACGTCCGGGTCGGCCCAGAAGGTGATGGTCGTGCCGGTCTCGTCGGTCGGCTCGCCCTTCTCCAGCGGGCCGATCGGGCCCTTCCAGGTGTAGGACTGCCGCCAGTAGTGGCCGTCGGTGCGGATCTCGGCGTCAAGGCGGGTGGACAGCGCGTTCACCACGGCCGAGCCGACGCCGTGCAGGCCGCCGGAGACCGCGTAGGACTTGCCGTCGAACTTGCCGCCCGCGTGCAGCGTGGTCAGCACCAGCTCGACCGCCGGCTTCTTCTCCACCGGGTGCAGCCCGACCGGGATGCCGCGCCCGTTGTCGGTGACCCGGACCCCGTTGTCGGCCAGCAGCGTGACCATGATCGTGTCGGCGTACCCGGCGAGCGCCTCGTCGACGGAGTTGTCGACGATCTCGTACACCAGGTGGTGCAGGCCTCGCTCCCCGGTCGAGCCGATGTACATGCCGGGGCGCTTGCGCACCGCCTCAAGGCCCTCAAGGACAGTGATCGAACTAGCGTCGTACGCCAAAGGAGATCCTCCTGCCGGGGACGCTCGCCGTCCCGCGATTGACGCGGTGTGCCCCGTAACACACGTAAGGGACGCCCACTACTCCTCGTCGGTGTCGGACGGAGCCTGGGCGACCCACGGCGGCGCAACATCCTGAACCGCTCCCATCCTACCCGCTCGGAACCCGAAAAGAGGCACTGAAGGCCGCTGTGCGCGCGTGTGCCGCTCGAAAGGGCCTGGAGATGCATCCCCCCATGGATCCGGGGGGGTTCTCCGCCCTACGGCACGCTCGCGCTTCGCGGTACCGGATCGCTCCGAACGCATGTTCCCATGCACCTCCGACACTCCCTTCCCCACGGCTGACCTGGGCTCTCTCGCCTCCCGACGCACCGGAGCGCGTTTCCCCCAGCCTGCCGCCCGCGGACCGCCGGTCAAAGCCGCGCACCAAACTGTGGATAACTCTCCGCCAACCCCCTCCGCTGCAACGCGCACGCGCACGAGAACGTCCCAGAGAGGACGTTCCGGAGGGGGAACGGGACGGGTTAGCGGACGCGCCAGGCGCCCGTGCGGCGGGGGCCGGACGAGGGGCCGACGACCTTGACGCGCTTGACGGTGCCGTGGCCGAGCTGCTCGTTCAGGCGGCGGACGAGCGTGGACGACAGCAGCCGCAGCTGGGTCGCCCAGGTCGTGGAGTCGGCGACGACGGTCAGCTCGCCCTCGTCGAACTTCTCGGGACGGGTGTGCTCGGCCAGCTCGGGGCCGACGAGGCCCGCCCAGTTGCCGAAGACGCCGCCGACCGCGGCGCGCTGCTCCCAGCCGCGGGTGGCGAGCAGGTCGCGGATCGCGTTGCCGAAGGGCTTGGGGTCGCCGCCGCGCCCGGGCTCGCGGACGCGTCCGACTCCGGACGGCGCCCTCCGCTTGCGGCCCTGGCCGGGGAGCGTGCCGCGCTTGATCGCGTCCGCGCGCGCCTGCGCCAGCGCCTCGCGCGCCAGCTCGATGCCCGACTTCGCCGGAGCATCGGCCGCCCCAGAGCCGCCGGACGTCTGGGAAGCACCGGACGTCTGGGAAGCGCCGGAATCCACCGTTCCAGAGGGGTTATCCACATCCCGTGGATCTTCGTTCATCGTCCCTCCCCCTTCCGGAACCCGACGGGTCGCCTGGGGATCACCCCAGCGTCACTCCACCATCATCCGCCGACTCACCGAGAACGGCATCCCCATCCGTCCCACTCGTGCGCGCGGGGGAGGGGACCACGTCACCGTCCGCGACCGCGAAGGTCGTCCCGGTGAGTTCTGCCGGAACGTCGGCCGGGACGGCGGCGGTGATCAGCACCTGCTCGGCGGGCGCGACCATCTCGGCGAGGCGGCTGCGGCGCCCCGCGTCCAGCTCGGCGAACACGTCGTCCAGGATGAGGACGGGGTCGTCGCCGTCCGCGCGCAGGAGGTCGAACGCGGCGAGCCTCAGCGCCAGGGCGAACGACCACGACTCGCCATGGGACGCGTAACCGCGCGCAGGAAGGTCCCCCAGGCGCAGGACGAGTTCGTCCCGGTGCGGCCCGACGAGGCTGACGCCGCGCTCCAGCTCCTGCTTGCGCGCCTCGGCCACACCCCCGAGCAGCTGCTCGGCAAGTTGTGCACGGTCTGTGGACAACTCGACGCCCTCGCCCAGCGAGCTGCGGTACGTCAGATCGGCGATCCCGCTGTGTGGAGCGAGTTCCGCATACGCGCGCGCGACAAGAGGACGCAGCGCCGCGACGAGTTCGAGTCGCGCGGCGAGCAACTCCGACCCTGTGCGCGCGAGGTGGGTATCCCAGACGTCCAGCGTGGCCAGAACCTCGGGACCAGGGGAGCGGCGGTGCGCTGCCGCCGACTTCAGCAGGGCGTTGCGCTGCTTGAGGACGCGCTCGTAATCCGACCGGACGCCTGCGAAGCGCGGTGCGCGCGCCGTCAGCAGTTCGTCCATGTATCGGCGGCGCTCGCCCGGGTCGCCCTTGACGAGGGACAGGTCCTCGGGCGCGAACAGGACGGTCCGGAGCATCCCCAGGATCTCGCGCGGCCTGGGGACGGGGGAGCGGTTCAGCCGGGCGCGGTTGGCCTTGCCCGGGTTGATCTCCAGCTCGATCAGGGCCTTGCGGTCGTCCTTCACCACGCCCGCGCGCACGATGGCGCGCGCCGCGCCCTGCCGGACGAGCGGGGCGTCCGTCGCCGCCCGGTGGCTGCCGTGCGCGGCGACGTACCCGATCGCCTCGACCAGGTTCGTCTTGCCCTGCCCGTTCGGCCCCACGAACGCGGTCACGCCCGGCGTCAGCGGCACCTCGGCCGTCGCGTACGAGCGGAAGTCCTGGAGCGAGAGATGGGCGACATGCACGAGACACGAGGGTAGGCCCTCGCACCGGCCGCCCGGCACGCCACCAGCTCAACCCGTGTGTCCGCGACGGGCGACGGCGCGCCCACCGCCGGCCGCCGGGTTCGCTCGGCCTGCGCAGGCACCGGATTCGCTCGGCCTGCGGCGACCGCCGGGCTCGCTCGTCCTCTGGCACGCACCGGGCTCGCTCGTCCACTGGCGGGCGGCGGGTTCGCCACAGCCTGTGGATAACTTCGGAACGGCCGAGCCCCGGCGTCCCCAGGGGTGGGGATGCCGGGGCTCGGGCGGCCGTGCGGCGATCAGATCCCAATGCGGCGGTCAGGCGCAGGGTGGCCCGCCGGGTTCGGGTATCAGACCTTGGGCGGGACGACGTCCGCACCGGGGGAGTCGGCGCCCTTGGCGGACTCGACGGCGTGGCCGCCGAACTGGTTGCGGAGGGCGGCGACGACCTTCATCGCGGGGGAGTCGTCCTGGCGGGAGGCGAAGCGCGCGAACAGGGACGCGGTGATCGCCGGCAGCGGGACGGCGTGGTCGACGGCGGCCTGGACGGTCCAGCGGCCCTCGCCGGAGTCGTTGGCGTAGCCGCGGATGTCGTCGAGCTCCGGGTCGTCGGCGAGCGCGCGGTTCATCAGGTCGAGCAGCCAGGACCGGATGACCGTGCCCTCCTGCCACGACTTGAACGTGCCGGGCACGTCGGTGACCAGGTCGGACGCCTCGATCAGCTCGTAGCCCTCGCCGAACGCCTGCATCATCGCGTACTCGATGCCGTTGTGGACCATCTTCACGTAGTGCCCCGCGCCGATCTTCCCGGCGTGCACGAACCCGTACTCGCCCTCCGGCTTCAGCGTCTCGAAGATCGGCATGAGCCGCTTCACGTCGTCCTCGGAGCCGCCGACCATCAGCGCGTAGCCGTTCTGGAGCCCCCACACCCCGCCGGACACGCCGCAGTCCACGAAGCCGATGCTCTTCGCGGCCAGTTCGGCGCCGTGCTTCTGGTCGTCCACATAGTGCGAGTTGCCGCCGTCGATGACGATGTCACCGGGCGACAGCAGTTCCCCCAGCCTGTGGACGGTCTCCTGGGTGGGGCCGCCCGCCGGCACCATCACCCACACCGCGCGCGGGGCGGACAGCCGCTCGACCAGCTCCTCGACGGAGGCGACGTCGCTGACCTTCGGGTCGCGGTCGTAGCCCACCACGGTGTGCCCGCCGCGGCGCAGACGTTCGGCCATGTTGCCGCCCATCTTGCCGAGGCCGATGATTCCGAGCTCCATTGCTTCAACTCCCCTGCGTGGCACCGCCGCGCGCGGGCACGCGGCGGCGGGATGGTCCCCTGGTCGTCCCAGAAGGCCCCGGACCGTTCCGGGGTCCCCTGACTCTGCCCCCGGTCGTGATGCTTACCCAGAGAGTCGCACAGGCATGATCAGGTAGCGGTAGTTGGGGTTCTCCCCGTCCTGCGGCGGCTTGCCGGTGAGGACGGCCGGCTTGGTCGGCGTGGTGAACGACAGCCGCGCGACGTCCGAGCCGATCGCGGACAGCCCGTCCAGCAGGAAGCCGTGGTTGAAGGCGATGTCGATGTCCTCGCCCTCCAGCGTGGCCTCCAGGGCCTCCACGGCCTGCGCCTCGTCGCCGGTGCCCGCCTCCAGGACCACCTCGCCCTGCCGGAACGACAGCCGGACGGGCGTGTTGCGCTCGGCGACCAGCGACACGCGCTTGACCGCCTCGATGAACGGCGCGGTGGAGATCTCGGCGAGGCCCGCGTACTCGCTCGGCAGCAGCGAGCGGTACTTGACGAAGTCGCCGTCCAGCAGCCGGGACGTGGTGCGGCGGCCGCCGCCCTCGAACCCGATCATGCCCTCGCCAGCGCCGCCCTCGGAGCCGCCCAGCGCGATCGAGACCTCGGCCCCGGCGGTCAGCGACTTGGCGGTGTCGGCGAGCGTCTTGGCGGGCACCAGGGCGACCGCGGAGAAGTCCGGGCGCTCGGGCTTCCAGTGCAGCTCCCGGACGGCCAGCCGGTACCGGTCGGTGGACGCGAGCGTGACGGTCTCGCCCTCGATCTCGACCCGGACGCCGGTCAGCATCGGGATCGTGTCGTCGCGTCCGGCCGCGATGGCCACCTGGGACACCGCGGCGGCGAACTCGTCGGAGCCGACCGAGCCCGCGGCGGGCGGCATCGCCGGCAGCGTCGGGTAGTCCTCCACAGGCATGGTGAGGAGGGTGAACTTCGCCGACCCGCAGCGCAGCATCACCTTCGCGCCGTCGGTCGTCACCTCCACAGGGTGGGGAGGAAGGCTGCGGCAGATCTCGGCGAGCAGCCGCCCGGACACCAGGGCCGTGCCGGGCTCCTCGGTGTCGATGTCGGTGGACACCTGGGCGGACACCTCGTAGTCGAACGCCGACAGCTTCAGCCGGTCGCTCGCCTCGATGTGCATCCCGGCGAGGACGGGCACCGGGGGGCGCACCGGGAGGGTGCGCGCCGTCCAGGCCACGGCGTCGGCCAGGGCGTCTCTGTCGATGCGGAACTTCAAGGGGACCCGCCTCCTGCAGGTTTCGGGCAACGGTGGGCTGGACAGATCTCGGTCGGGGCGGACCTCACGGGTTTCCCCAGGCCCTGACTTGAGATGGATCTTTTCTTGGGTAGAGAGAAGAGGAAGTACTAGTCATAGGGGCGGTGGATAGTGTGGACAACCGCCGTTCCCGCAGGTGAGACCGCTTTTCTTCATCCACCGGGCCTGTGCAGCGGAGGTGGATTGCGCGGCGCGGCCTGGGGACGGCGAAACGATCCCCACACGTCGTCCTCATGTCATCCCCCGGTTGTCCACGAGTTCTCCGCAGGTTTTCCCGGCCGTCCCGGCGCGGACCCGGCGCGGCCTCCGGCGGGCGGGCGGTGTGCACAGCGCGTCCCCAGGCCGTCCCCAGGTCATCCACCGAGCCGTCCCCATGATGCCGGGTGGCCGTCCCCAGCCGGTCCACAATCCGTCCACGAGTCGTCCTCAGATTCAACGGGGTTGTCCGCAGGTTTTCCCCCGGGTTATCCACCGTGTAGGGCGGAGTTTTCCCCAGGCTGTGAATGTCGATCTTGTGCGAGCGCCCCGGAGAACGGCCGGAACCGCCGTCCCGCGGGCCGGTTCAGCGCTTGCGCGCCTGGTGCTTGATCCGCCCGGTGAGCTCGGTGACCTGGTTGTAGATGGCCCGCCTTTCGGCCATCAAGCTGCGGATCTTCCGCTCGGCGTGCATCACCGTGGTGTGGTCGCGGCCGCCGAACTGCTGCCCGATCTTGGGCAGCGACAGGTCGGTCAGCTCGCGGCAGAGGTACATCGCGATCTGCCGCGCGGTGACGAGCATCCGGGAGCGCGACGGTCCACAGAGGTCCTCGATCGTCGTCCCGAAGTACTCCACAGTCTGCGCCATGATCATCGGGGCGGTGATCTCCGGCCCGGTGTCGTTGGGGATGAGGTCCTTCAGCACGATCTCGGCCAGCTTCATGTCCACCGACTGGCGGTTGAGGCTGGCGAACGCGGTGACCCGGATCAGCGCCCCCTCCAGCTCGCGGATGTTCGTCGCGATCTGCGAGGCGATGAACTCCAGCACGTCCGGCGGCGCGGCCAGGCCCTCCTGGCGGGCCTTCTTCTGCAGGATCGCGATCCGCGTCTCCAGCTCGGGCGGCTGGACGTCGGTGGTCAGGCCCCACTCGAACCGGTTGCGCAGCCGGTCTTCGAGCGTGACCAGCTCCTTGGGCGGGCGGTCCGACGAGATGACGATCTGCTTGGACGCGTTGTGCAGCGTGTTGAAGGTGTGGAAGAACTCCTCCTGCGTCTGCTCCTTGCCCTCAAGGAACTGGATGTCGTCCACGAGGAGGATGTCGACGTCCCGGTAGCGGCGGCGGAACCCGTCCGCCTTGCCGTCCCGGATGGAGTTGATGAAGTCGTTGGTGAACTCCTCGGAGCTCACGTAGCGCACGCGCGCGCCATTGAAGAGGCTCTGCGCGTAGTGGCCGATGGCATGCAGCAGGTGCGTCTTGCCGAGGCCGGAGTCGCCGTAGATGAAGAGCGGGTTGTACGCCTTGGCGGGCTGCTCTGCCACCGCGACGGCCGCCGCATGGGCGAACCGGTTGGACGAGCCGATGACGAACGTCTCGAACGTGTACTTCGGGTTCAGCCGACCGGGCTCGGCGGCCTGCTGGCCGCTACCGCTGGGCGCGGGCGCCTGGGCGGAGTCGTCGTCCCTGTAGGACGAGTCGTCGGACCGGTAGGGCTGGTCGGTGTCGCTACCTCCCCGGTAGGGCGAACGCTCGTTTCCCCCTTGGAAGACGTCGGACGGCGGAAACGGCGAACCCTGCGGGCCGCCTGGACCGCCTGGGCCACCCGGGCCTCCCGGGCCACCTGTGCCGCCGTCGGAGCGTCCGCCCCTGGACGGCTCGTTCCCGGCGCGCTGGTCCCTGTCCGGACGGGCCGTGCCGAGCGTCCGGTCGTTCAGGTGGGAGGGCGCGTGCGAACCGGTCGCCGTCGCGCCGCCTCCCATGCCGGGGTTGCCGCCGCCCATTCCGGGCCGTCCGCTGCGGGGGCCGCCGTAGCCGCCGAGGTCGGACGTGGGGTAGCCGCCGCTCTGCTCCGGACCGGAAAAGCCGTTCTGGTCACCGCCGCCATAGCCGCCGCCGGACGGATCGGCGGTCACACCGAAACGGTCCTTGTCGGACGGCGCGAAGCGGTCGTTGTCGGCGGCAGGGGAGAAACGGTCCTGGTCGGGACCGGAGGAGTACCTGTTGTCCTGGTCGGCGCCTGAGCCGTAGCGGTCCTGGTCGGCGCCTGGGCCGGCACCGTACCGGTCCTTTTCGGAGCCGAACCGGTCCTGATCCGGGCTGAACCTGTCCTGATCCGGCGCGAAGCGGTCCTGGTCCGGGCCGCCGGGATATCCACCGCCCTGTGGACCGCGTCCTTGGGGATCGAAGGGCGAACGCCCGCCGGCGGGGCCGTATCCGGAGGGACGGCCTCCGTAGTCGCCGCCTCGCTGGGGCCAGCCGCGGTCGTCGTTCTCGCGCTGGGCTGCCCAACCGCGGTCGTCTTCGTCACGCTTCGGGGCCCAGCGCTCATCGTCCTGGGCGGGCGGGTAGTTCGACGGGCCGTACCCGCGTTCCGCATAGGGCTGCTCTGGATAAGGACGCTCGCCGTAGGGGCGTCCTTCATAACCCTGGTCGCCATAGGGACGGTCCCGCTCACCCCGGTAACCGGACGCGTCGTCGCCCCGGTAGGGCTGAGCGTCAGGCTGCCCTTGGCCGCCCTCGTGCGCGGGCGCGGGAGGACTGGACGGCGCGGACGACTCAGGCTGGACGGTCACCGCCACACGGATCTCGCGCCCCAGCTCCTCGGAGAGTGCCTGAGTGATGAGGCCGCGCAGCCGGTTCTCCAAGGCGCTCTTAGCGAACTCGTTCGGCGCGGCAAGGAGAGCGGTGTCCTCTACAAGGGCGAGCGGGCGGACGAGCGGGAGCCAGGCCCGGTGGTTGGGAGAAAGGTCACGGTCGGCCAGAGCCGCCACCGCGCGGGACCAGGCGGATCCGAGATTCTGTCCGTCCATGCGCTAGGCCCCTCCCGATACCTCCGCCACGTCGCCCGCACGGAGTGCCCCTCAACCCGTCGATCCCGCCGGTCCGGGCTGCCACAGAGGCCCGTCCACAACGCGGGAGACTTACTCTCTCACGAGTTGTCCACAGAGTTGTCCACACCATGTGCATGAACATGGGGACGCCTGTGTAAAAGTCCATGGCACGACCGCGGAGGCCGTACGTAGCAAGGGGTTCGTGGTCTCGGCGCACCCTGCGAGACCTGCGAGAACTAGGAGAACCGGTCGGCTGAGGACCACATACCGGGAAGCTCGTCCCGACACTGTAGGGCCTGACTCAGGATGGTCGCAACACGCCTCAGAAACCCCGTAGGCACCGTGTTCGTCCCCACATGATCCACAGTTACCCACAGCCTTCGCGCGGGCGCACGAGGCAAGTCAGGACACCTTGACCCGCCCTCCCCGCGCGGGCGCACGAGCCCGAGGGATCGCTAGTTCACTAGCGACTGGGACCTCCCGCCCCTGCGCGGGCGCACGAGGCCCTGTGGGAAACGCACCCGATGACGCTCCGGAGCCAGGCTCCGCGTCCAGGGGAGGCCGGGCCGTGCTCACGGGGACGGTGCGGACGCTCGGCGGCTGCGGGCGCTCCGTTTGACCAGATGGGCGAGTAGCCCGTAACGTGCTGAGGTCGAGTCGCATCGACGGAGATGACGCGTGCCCGCCGTCTCGCCCAGTTCGGGAGAGCCGGGTGGGCCCCCGCTGCGGGGGACCGGACGCGGCCCGCGGTGCGAATCATCGAGCCTGATCACACCGACCGCAGCCCTGGAGCCTGAAGTGAGCAAGCGTACTTTCCAGCCGAACAACCGCCGCCGCCACAAGAAGCACGGCTTCCGGCTGCGCATGCGCACCCGCGCCGGGCGCGCCGTCCTCTCCTCGCGGCGTGGCAAGGGCCGCGCCCGCATCGCGGTCTGACCCTCCACTGACGCATGCTGCCGTCCGGACACCGGATGCGGCGGCGGGACGACTTCACCCTGGCCGTCCGGCGCGGTCGACGCGCCGGACGGCCAACTGTCGTCGTGCACCTGCTCCGCGGGGACGCATCAGCCGTGCCGTCCCGTGCCGGGGCGTCCCGCGGGGACGTCGAGCCGGGGCGTTCGGCCACAGGCGGAATCCGGCCTGTGGAAAACCGCCCCGCCGGCGCTGACGACGCGTCCCGCCCATTCGTTCGGATGGATGTGGACAACTCGGCGAACGGCGACCCGCGATCCGCCTCGCAAGCCGCCGCGCACCAGACCCAGCGGGCCGACGCCCCCGCGCTGGTGGGGTTCATCGTGGCCCGGACGGTCGGCAACGCGGTCGTCCGGAACCAGGTGCGGCGCAGGCTGCGTCACCTCGTGCGTGCGCGCCTGGACCGACTTCCGGGGGGTAGCCTGCTCGTAGTGCGCGCCAACCCGGCAGCCGGAACGGCGCGCGGTGACGAACTGGCCGCGGACCTGGACTCCGCCCTCGACCGGGTGCTGCGGCAGACCTCCAAGGGACGGACATGACGAGCGGACCGTCGGGTGCGCGACCCGCGGACTCCCCGGTCGGACCCGGCCGCGCGGACTCCCCGGACGAACCGGGCGCCGCGCCGCGCCCCGGACCGGTCGCCGCGGGCCTGATCGTCCTCGTCCGCGGCTACCGCCGCTTCTTGAGCCCCCTGCTCGGGCCCACGTGCAGGTTCCGGCCGACATGCAGCGCCTACGGGCTGAAGGCCCTCCAGGAGCACGGCGCGCTGCGCGGCTCCTGGCTGACGGTGCGGCGGATTGCCCGGTGCCATCCGTTCAACCCCGGCGGTTACGACCCGGTTCCGCCGCGCCGCGACCGCGCCACCGCTCCGGACGCGCCGTCCGGGGCCGGTCCGCGCGAACAGGCCGCGGAACCCCCGAAGACCTCCGGCCGCGAGCAGAGCGGCCCCGCCCTAGCAGAGCCCAAGGAGCTGCCCGGTGCTTGACTGGTTGTACACGATCGTCTCCCAGCTCGTCGTGTGGATTCACGCGGCGCTGAGCGTCGTCCTGCCGAAGGACAGCGGGTGGGCCTGGGGCGGATCGATCATCCTGCTGACCGTCCTGCTCCGGCTGCTGCTGGTTCCGCTGTTCGTCAAGCAGATCCACGCGTCCCGGAAGATGCAGGAGCTGAACCCGAAGGTCCAGGCGCTCCGCAAGAAGTACAAGAACGACAAGCAGCGCCTCAACCAGGAGGTCATGAAGCTCTACCAGGAGAACGGCGCCAACCCGCTCTCGGGCTGCCTGCCCCTCCTGGTCCAGATGCCCGTCTTCATCGGCCTCTTCCAGGTCCTCAAGCGCATCTCGGACGTCCCGCTGGACAAGTCCGGGCACGCCACCCACGGCGTCTTCAAGATGACGCCCGAGCTGGTCACCAGCGCGCAGAACGCGCCGATCTTCGGCGGCCGGATCTCGGACACGTTCCTCACCGCCTGGAACCACAGCCCCAAGGCCTGGAACGCGCTGGTCATCACCGGCGTCGCGGTCATCATCTCGTCCTGCACGACGTTCTTCACCGTGCGGGCCAGCATGCAGCGGCAGCAGCCGATGGCGGACGAGAACAACCCGATGATGCAGGCCCAGAAGATGATGGTCTTCCTGGCGCCCGCGTTCGGCCTGTTCGGCCTCGGGTTCCCGCTGGGCGTGCTCATGTACTGGGTGACGTCCAACTCCTGGACGCTCGCGCAGTCGCACTACATCTACAAGCGCTACCAGTCGCCCGAGGCGCTGGAGAAGGCCAAGGAGAACGGCAAGGCCCCCGCGGCCGCCGGCGCGAAGGCGAAGGCCGGCGCCAAGGCGAAGAAGGGCGCCGACGCGTCCACCGCCGATGCGGACGCGTCCGGCACCGCCGACACTCCCGCGCCGAAGGTCGTCCGGAACCAGCCGACGCGTAAGCCGCGCAGCAAGCGCAGCGGCTCCCAGAAGCGCTAGTTTTGACCCCGGTCCTTGCCGAAGAAGGAGATCCCGTTGAGCCAGACCGACACCACCGAGGTCGACGTCCAGGCGCTGGAGCAGGAAGGCGAGATCGCCGCCGACTACATCGAGGGCCTGCTGGACATCGGTGACTTCGACGGCGACATCGACATGGACGTCGAGGGCGAGCGCGCGGTCGTCGCGGTCGTCGGCGGCGCCCTGGACGAGCTGGTCGGCAAGCGCGGCGAGGTGCTGGAGGCGCTCCAGGAGCTCACCCGGCTCGCCGTGCACCGCCAGACCGGCAACCGCAGCCGGCTGATGCTCGACATCGGCGGCTACCGCGAGCGCCGCCGCGCCGAGCTGACCAAGCTGGGCCAGGAGGTCGCGGCCGAGGTCAAGCAGTCCGGCCAGGCCAAGCCGCTGGCACCGATGACCCCGTTCGAGCGCAAGATCGTGCACGACGCCATCGCCGCCGTCGGCCTGCGCAGCGAGTCCGAAGGCGAAGAGCCCGACCGCTACGTCGTCGTCCACCCGGAGTAGACCCCGGACGCACCGAAAGTGAATCGCCTCGTGCTCCCGCGCATTCCTCGGGAGCACGAGGCGATTCTTTTGTTGGTTCGAGTTAAGCGTCCTTGCTGCACCTATAGGACGTGTTGAAGCGGTCCACGGTGCAGACGTAGATCAGAGCGGTGTACTTGACCTTCGAGATGGCCACGTGCCCGTACCGCACCTGCCTGTACTTCGTGGCGAGAGCGACCCGCGGAGTGTAGCTGTGCCCGCCCTTGTCCCAGGTGTGGATGTAGAGCGCGGCCCGCTTGCCGTCGCCCTTTGTGTCCTTGACGGTGCCGGCGACGTCGATCTTGTAGAAGCCTTTTCCGAGAGAGATCCAGCAGATGCGCGCACTTCCCCAGGCGCCCGTGGTCGAGGTATAGGCGTTCCTGCAGGACCAGCCCCGCTTGGCCTGCGTGCTCGCGTCCGCCGCCGGGGCGGCGATCGCCGTGGTAGCGCCGGCGAGCACGACGGCTGCGGCCAGTGCCTTGAAACCAATCATCTGGATCCCCTCTTTCGTAAGTGGCTGGGCCGGATGTGAGGGATCGTAATGATCAGCCTTCAAGCGGGCATCCGGGAAATTACGTACGCCACTACGGAGGCGACATCAAATTCAGCTCTTGGATAACGCCGTGTCGTGCCAGGTCATTGAATTTTGGCTCGTTCCAAGAATGGCAGGGCGGGTGGCAGGCGCTTTGATTGGCCGGCAGCCGCCGTCGCGCGGCTAGCCGTATCTGGGACGGCCTCAACACACCGCCGTTGATTTATCGGTCATTGATAGCTGTGCTCGCCTCAACCGCCCGCCCGGATGAGCCAGGAACTCGCTCAATGATAAACGGTCGACAGGCGGCCGGCGTGAGGCTCCTATGCCAGGCGTTGTTCGGGCCCTGGTCGTCCGACCGCCGATGTCGTTCCGCGTTCCAGGCAGAGGCCCCGCACCGGGTGTTCGGTGCGGGGCCTCTGCTTTGCCCGGCCGCGGGCCGCCGCCAGGCGCGCGGCCGGGCGCCTGATTCCGCCGGAAACTTCAGTGGTTGCGCGGGCCTCGGTGGACTGGGGGACGGTCCGCCAGGGGCGGGTCTTCCTCGATTCCCGGGTCCTGGGCCACGGCGGGATCCTGCGCTATGGCCGGGTCCTGCGCCAGCGAGGGGTCCTGTTCCGCGTGGCCCGCGTGCATCTCCTCGCGGGTCGCCGGACGTTCGATCACACGTTCGATGACCTTGGGTTCGTCGGAACGCTCCACGAGCCGCTCCTCGACGACCGGGCGGTCCGGTTCGAGGTCGTAGCCCGGGTCCGCGCCGGCGACCTGCTGCGTGCGGCGGCGCGGGCGGGTGTAGGCGAACGTGAAGACCATGCTGATCACGCCGACCAGGATGAGGATCCAGCCGACGAGGTGGATGTCGAGGCCGCTGAGGTTCACGCGCACGGCGAAGGCGAGGATCATCCCCAGTGCGACGAAGGCCAGACTGACGCCGATACCCATGTGAGTCCCTCCCGTCGCGGTGGACAGCGCCGCCCTCCTCCTACCCCCTCCACGCCGAATATGCGTGGCCGCTGCGCCTGCCGTGCCCTTCATCGCGGGCGCGGTGCGGGGGGAATCGATCAGAGGGAGGCCAAGGAGGCGTCCGGAAGCCGTGTGAGCTGGCGTGGCGCCGCCCGCCCGGGTACGCCGTGGGCGGTTTTTGTGGAACGATTCGTCTGGTGGGCATTGCACGTGAGGTATTCGGTGACGCGCTGCCGATCGCGGAACGCTACGCGGAGTTCCTCGCCGACGCGGGCGTGGAGCGCGGGCTGATCGGTCCGCGCGAGGCGGACCGGCTGTGGGAACGGCATCTGATCAACTGCGCGGTGGTCGCCGAGGCCGTCCCGGAGAACGCCCGGGTGGTCGACATCGGCTCCGGCGCGGGGCTGCCGGGGCTGGTGCTCGCGATCGTCCGGCCGGACCTGTCGATCACGCTGCTGGAGCCGCTGCTCCGCAGGACGAACTTCCTGATCGAAGCGGTCGACCTGCTCGGGCTTGAGAACGTCGAGGTCCGGCGCGGCCGCGCGGAGGAGGTCGTCAAGGAGTTCTCGATGGACGTCGCGACCGCCCGCGCCGTCGCCCCGCTGGAGCGGCTGGCCAGGTGGGCGCTGCCTCTGCTGCGTCCGGGCGGCGAGCTGCTCGCGATGAAGGGGGAGCGCGCGGCGGCCGAGATCGAGGAGGCCGCGCCGGTGCTCAAGCGATTCGGTGTGCGGACCACTGAACTACTGCAAGTCGGACAAGGTAAGGTCGAGCCGCCGACAACGCTTGTCCGGGTGGTGGCCGACCGAGCGCCGCGTCCCGCCAAAGGGTCGAAGAAGAGGTCTTCATGAGCACGGGACCGGTACCGGGCCGCTCTGGCAGCCCCGACGAATCCGCTGACGAGCAGGCCGCCGCGCGCCTTCCCGGTCACGCCGATGCGCCGGACCGCCCAGGGGGCCCGTCCGGTCCCGGAGCCGACCAGGCCGGACGGCCCGACGCGGGCGCGCCGCCCGCCGCGGCCCCCGGCGACGCGGGGGACCGGCCCGAGGTGCCGCGACCCTCGCCGGAGGCGGGCGCCGCCCCCTCCGGACACGCACTGTGGGGAAACACGACGTCCGGAACCGCGGAGACCGTCGGGTACGTCCCGACCGGAGGCGGCGGCGCGACGCCGCCGCACCCGCGGCAGGGACACACTCAGGGGGAGTCAGAACTCGTGCGCGAGGCGCTGAAGGACGCCAAGGTTTCACATGAAACCTCCGTGACCGCGCTCAAGGTGATGCCGGGCTCGGGCCGGCGGGACGCCGAATGGCCGCGGCCGAGCCGGTGCCGGATCATCTCGGTCGCCAACCAGAAGGGCGGCGTGGGCAAGACGACCACGTCGGTGAACATCGCCGCGTCGCTCGCCATGCACGGCGCGCGTGTCCTGGTGGTCGACCTTGACCCGCAGGGCAACGCCTCGACGGCGCTCGGCGTGGACCACCACGCCGACATCCCGTCCATCTACGACGTCCTGATCGAGGACACGCCGCTCGCCGACATCGTCGTCCCGGCGCCGGAGATCCCGAACCTCTACTGCGCTCCGGCCACGCTGAACCTCGCCGGCGCCGAGATCGAGCTGGTCTCCAAGGTCGCCCGCGAGTCCCGGCTGCGCCGCGCGCTGGACGCCTACGACACCGACGGCTTCGACTACGTCCTCATCGACTGCCCGCCGTCGCTCGGGCTGCTCACGGTGAACGCGCTGGTCGGCGGGGACGAGCTGCTGATCCCGATCCAGTGCGAGTACTACGCGCTGGAGGGCCTCGGGCAGCTCGTCCGCACCGTGGACCTGGTCAAGGCGCACCTCAACCCGCAGGTGAACGTCTCCACGATCCTGCTGACGATGTACGACGCGCGGACCCGGCTCGCCGCGCAGGTCGCCGAGGACGTCCGGGCGCACTTCGGGGACGTCGTGCTCAACACGGTGATCCCGCGCAGCGTCCGGGTCTCGGAGGCGCCGAGCTACGGGCAGTCCGTGATGACCTACGACCCGGGCTCCAGCGGCGCGCTCGCCTACGCCGAGGCCTCCTCGGAGATGGCGCACCGGTGGGTGGAGGCCGCCCAGTGAGCAAGCAGCCGCGCGGGCTGGGCAGAGGGCTCGGCGCGCTGATCCCGACCGCCCCGCCGCCGCCGACGGCCGCCGACCCGTCCACCGGGCCGTCCGCCGGGCCCGGGTCGGGTGCGGGAGCGGGCGTCGGCGCGGGTGCGCGGGACGTCACGTCGGACGGCGCGTACCCGGAGGCCTCGGCCGTCGCGGGGGCGCACTTCGCCGAGCTGCCGCCGCGCACCATCCGGCCGAACCCGCGCCAGCCGCGCGAGCACTTCGACGACGAGGCGCTCCGCGAGCTGTCGGAGTCGATCTCCATCGTCGGGCTGCTCCAGCCGATCGTGGTGCGCCGCATCCAGGACGGCATGGAGCACGACTACGAGCTGATCATGGGCGAGCGCCGCTGGCGCGCCGCCCAGATGGCCGGCCTGGACGCGATCCCCGCGATAGTCCGGGACACCGGCGACGACGCGATGCTCCGGGACGCGCTCCTGGAGAACCTGCACCGCCAGCAGCTCAACCCGCTGGAAGAGGCGGCCGCCTACCAGCAGCTCCTGGAGGACTTCGGCGCCACCCACGAGCAGCTCGCCACCCGCATCGGACGGTCCCGACCGCACATCACCAACACGCTGCGGCTGCTGAACCTGCCGCCGAACGTGCAGCGGCGGGTCGCGGCGGGCGTCCTGTCGGCCGGGCACGCCCGCGCGCTGCTGTCGCTCGACACCGCCGAGGCCCAGGACCGGCTCGCGCAGCGCATCGTCGCCGAGGGGCTCTCCGTCCGCGCGGTCGAGGAGATCATCGCGATGCGCGAGGCGGACGACGAGCCGAAGGGCCCGCGCGTCCGCGGCAAGCGCCCGGTCGCGCCTGCTCTCAAGCACCTGGCCGACCGCCTCTCCGACCGCTACGAGACCAAGGTCCGCGTCGACATGGGGCGCAACAAGGGCAAGATCGTCGTCGAGTTCGCCACCCTGGAGGACCTCGACCGCATCATCAAGTCCATGGCTCCGGACGAGAAGGGCGTCGACGAGGACTACTAGGCTGTGTTTCAAAGTCCCGGCCCACTGCGCTCGCCTAGCGGCTCGCTACGTGACCGTGCCTGGGCGAACGCGGCATCGCTTCGCGATCAGCGCGGTGCCGCTCGCCTCCGGCGTCGCGGCACCGCGCTGGTCACGCGTTCGCGCGCGTGGCCGAGGCCACTTCGAAACAGGCCCTAGCCGCCTCTCCCCGGATGCCCGCCTCGCTCTCCGAGGCGGGCGTTTCCTTTTTCCGGCGATCTGACCGCTCGTTTCCGTGCTCCGAGCCCTTTCCTGAGCCGCGTTTCACGTGAAACCAGTCCTCTCAGGAGCCGAATCTGCGGCCTCCAGCGCGTCCCATTCGCGCTCTGAGAGCTTCCTGGCGAACTCCCCACGAGCGAAAAATCGCGCTCACGCCCTCTCCGGACACGCACTTTCGCTCGAACCGCGTCCCGCGACCATCCGCGAGTGCCGCCCCGAGAGTCCCCCAAGGCAGAGCGACGAGGGAGAAGGAGCGCGCGCTCGGGGGTGACTCGTAAGTGGCGGGGCCCATGTTTCACATGAAACATGCATACCTGGCTCAAGGTGATGTCCGGCTTGGCTGGGGCTGGGGCTGGGGCTGGGGCTGGGGCTGCGGGAGGTCTTCAGTGAGGGGTAGTGCTGGCTTGGGCCAATAGGTGCTCGACGACCTTGGGGGACTTGAGGATGCGGAGGCTGGCGTGCGAGGCCTCGCGGCCGATGGCTTCTCTGATGGCGGGGAAGCTGCTGCTGCTGCGGCGGTAGGTGAGGAGCAAGCGCCAGAAGGCCCAGTTCTCGCGGGAGCGGCGTGCGGCCCGCCAGGCGCAGCGCCACAGTGGGAAGTCGAGCACGATCACGGTGTCGGCCGCGCGTAGCCGCACGGCGAGGACGTCGTAGGGGCCGAGGTCGCCGTCTAGTAATCCAGCCCTCGGACTCGTTGATGAGCCGATGCTGGATGGCGGCCCACTCGGTCTTGGGGGCGGGGGTGAGGTCGTCCGTCCGGAATCGCTCGGCTAGTTCGATCACCGGGAGGGCGAGGGGCGCGCCTAGGCGGCGGGCGAGGGTGGACTTGCCTCGTCCGAGGATGACGATGTGATCCATGGGGGCGGCGGGGCGCTGTTTCACGTGAAACGGCGTCGGAGGAGGGAGTCGCAGAGGGGGCCGAGGTCCAGGCCGGCGGCGGCGACGGCGCGGGGGAGCAGGCTGGTCTCGGTCATCCCGGGGGCCACGTTGACTTCGAGGAAGTGGACGTCGCCCGCGGCGTCCACGATGAGGTCGGTGCGGGAGAGGTCGCGGAGGCCCAGGGCTTCGTGGGCGGTGAGGGCGGCATGGGTGGCGCGCTCGCCCGCCTCGGGGGAGAGGCGGGCGGGGGCGACGAACTCGGTGTCGCCCGCGTCGTAGCGGGCGGTGTAGTCGTAGCGCCCGTTCGGGGTGACGATCTCGACGGCGGGGAGGGCACGCGGGCCGTTCCGGCCCTCGATGACGCTCACCGCGACCTCGGTGCCCGCGATGTAGCGCTCGACGAGAGCGGCGTCGCCGTAGGCGAAGCAGGAGACGAGGGCGGCGGTGAGGTCCTCGGCCTTGTGGACGGCGGACGCACCGAGCGCCGACCCGCCCCGGGTGGGCTTCACGAAGAGCGGGAGCCCGAGCCGTTCGATGATCAGGTCGAGGACTGCGGTGGCGCCGAGGTCGTGGAAGAGCTCCTTGGGGAGCGCGACCGAGGCGGGCGTGGCGATCCCGGCGCGTGCCACCACCGACTTCGCGGTGGGCTTGTCCCAGGCGACCCGGCAGGCGGACGGGCGGGCGCCGACGTAGGGGACGTCCACGAGTTCGAGGATGTCGCGGATCGCACCGTCCTCGCCCATGGCGCCGTGCAGGACGGGGAAGACGACGTCCGGCGGGTCGGCGGCGAGGCGCTCCAGGAGGTGCGCGTCCGCGTCCCGCAGCTCCACGGGGATGTCGAGGGCGCGCAGGGCGTCGGCGACGCGGCGGCCGGAGCGGAGCGAGACCTCGCGCTCGTAGGAGAGTCCTCCGGCCAGGACGACGACGTGAGCGAATTCCACTGCGGTTCCTTCGGGCGGGTCGGGCGGTTCCGGTCGCCATCCATCATGGAGGCTGCCGCTGTTTCACGTGAAACGGGGGCGGGCGTCGGCGGGTTATCCACAGAACCCGCTTCGACTTTCGGCGGCCGACCCGCTCCGGCGACCATGGGTGCATGCGGGATGGTGAGCGTTCGGCGAGGCGGGAAACGCGGCCTGGAAGGGCCAAAAGCGCGCGCCCTCCGCCTTGACGAAGGCGAGAGGGCGCGTGCAGGTCGATCGAGGGAAGGGAGTGATGCGAGGGATCAGATGACTTCGGGGCCGGGGGTGTCCACGCCGGGAGAGCGGTGGGGGCCCACACCTCCGAAGGTGTCGCGGGTGTGCAGTTCGTTCTCGATGACGCCGGCCAGGCGGCGGACGCCTTCGCGGATGCGGTCCGGCTCGGGGTAGCAGTACGAGATGCGCATGTCGCGTCGTCCGTTGCCGTCGGCGTAGAAACCGGTGCCGGGCACGTAGGCGACGCGTTCCGCGATGGCGCGCGGGGCCATCGCCTTCGCGTCGAGTCCTTCGGGGAGGGTGAGCCATACGAAGAAGCCGCCGCCCGGACGCGTCCAGGTGCATCCCTCCGGCATGTGCGCGTCGAGGGCGTCCAGCATGGCGTCCCGGCGCTCGCGGTAGAGCTGGCGGAACTCCTTGATCTGCTCGCGCCACGGCTGCGTGGCCAGGTACTCCCGGACGGCCAGCTGGGAGAAGCTGGAGTGGCAGAGCACCGCCGACTCGGCCGCGAGGACGAGCTTGGCTCGCACCGCGTGCGGCGCGAGCGCCCAGCCGACGCGCAGGCCGGACGCGATGGTCTTGGAGAACGTGCCGAGGTAGACGACGCGGTCGGAGTCGTCGGCGCGCAGCGCCCGCATGGGCTCGCCGTCGAAGCCGAGAAGCCCGTACGGGTTGTCCTCGATGATGAGGATGTCGTACTCGGCCGCGAGCTCCAGCAGTCGCGCGCGCCGGGGCGCGGACAGCGTCACACCCGCCGGGTTCTGGAACGTGGGCACCGTGTAGAGGAACTTGACCGTGCGTCCCTCCCGCCGGAGGCGCGCGAGGGTCTCCTCCAGCGCGTCCGGAACGAGGCCGTCCTCGTCCATCGCGACGTGGACGACGTCCGCCTGGTACGACGCGAACGTGCCGAGCGCACCCACGTAGGAGGGGCCCTCCGCGAGGACCACGTCCCCCGGGTTCACGAAGATCCGCGTGACGAGGTCCAGCGCCTGCTGCGCGCCGACGGTGACGATCACGTCGTCCGCGCACGCCTGCACGCCCTCCAGCGCCATCACGTCGCAGATCTGCTCGCGCAGCCCCGGATCCCCCTGCGCCGACGCGTACTGGAGCACCTCGGCCCCGTTCCGCGCGATCAGGTCCCCGACCATCCCGCCGAACTCGTCCAGCGGAAGCGCCGACACGTACGGCATCCCGCCCGCGAGCGAGACCACCTCGGGCCGCGAAGCCACGGCGAACAGAGCCCGGATCTCCGAAGCCACCATGCCGGCGGCGCGGTCGGCGTAGCGGTCGGAATAGGCATCTGTACGCGTGTGCTGCTCCACGAGGCACCTCCAGGGCGATCGGATTACCCAGCAAACTACGGCATCCGCCCCCCACCAACCCCGAGAACCCCCCACAGTCCCCACCCCCAACCTCTCCCATCCCCCCACCAACCCGCCGCCAACGAGCCCGCCATCCCCAGGCCCGCCGTCCGCGCCCCGCCCGCGTCCATGCCCAACCAGGCGCCCATGCCCCAAACGGCGTTCCGCGCCAACCCGCCTGCCCGCCCTCCGGTCCGTCTTCCGCGTCCTGCCCGTCGCCCACGAACCTGCCGTCCACGAACGGCTCGTCCGCGGCCAGTCGTCGTCCTTGTCCAGCGCGCTTCCGCGCTCAACCCCCCTTCCCAGCCCACCCGCCCTCCGCCCGCCGTCCGCGAGCCCGCCTTCTCCGTCCAGCCCGCTGCTCGTTCGACACGGCGGCACGCTCGACACGCGGTTCCGCGCCCAACCCGCCGTCCGCGTCTCGCCCGGCGTGCGCGTTCCGCTCGGCGTCCGCGCCCAACCTGCCGCCCGCCGCCCGCGAGCCCGCCGTCCCCGTCCGGCCCGCGAACCCTTCGACACGGCGGCACGCTCGACACGACGTTCCGCGCCCCACCCGCCGCCCGCCTCTCGCCCCGGCGTGCGTGTTCCGCTCGGCGTCCGCGTACAACCTGCCGCCCGCCGTTTGGGTTTCGCCCGCCGTCCGGGAACCCGTCCTTCGCGTCCCGGTAGCCCTCCGCGTCCCGCCCGCGTCCATGCTCCACATGGCGTTCCGCGCCCAACGCGCCCCTCCCACCCCCTGGCCCGTCGTCCGCGCCCAACCCGGCCTCCGCGCCCCGCCAGCCCTCCGCATTGCGCCGGGCGTCCGCATCCCGCCCGGTGCCTGTCGTTTGCGTTCCGCCTGCCGTCCGCGAACCCGCTGTCTGCGTCCAGTACGCGCGGGCGTGCTTAACACGGCGTGCGTGCTCAACATGGCGGTCGGCCTCACCCGTCTTCCATGGACCCGACGTCCGCAGCCGGGCTCAGCGCGGCGGCCGCGCTCAACACGCCCGACCTGCCTCCCTCCCAGTCCACCCGCCGCCTCGTGTCTGTGTTTCGCCGCTGTCCGCGACGACGCCGTCGTCCAGGCTGGGTTCGTGCTCAACGCGGTGGGCGGGCTGAGCAGGGTGGCGGGGCTTCACGCGGTGTTCCGCGCTCAACCGTCTTCCATGAACTCGACGTTCGTGGTGCGGCTTGACGCGGTGGGCGGGCTCAGCACGTCGTTGCGTGTTCGACCCGGCTTACGCGCATCGATCGTTGTGCGGGGCTCGCGCGTCGGTCGCGTTTGGTCAGCGGGCCGGATTTGTGGTGGTGGCCGGGGCGGGGGGATCGGGGCTGCGGAGCGGCGGGGGTGGGTGGGGGGTGGTCGAGTACGATGCCGGTGGGTTGGGTGGTAGGGCGCTTTAGGGCGGGGGTGCCGGGCCGGTGTCGCGTCGTCTGGTCAACATCACGCTGGACAACCTGGATGATCTGCCGCACAGGTGTCGGCGGTGCGTGTTCTGGGAGCTGGATCCGGTCAGTCGCGGGCGGGCCGAGGAGGCCGGGGACCCGGGGCTGGAGAAGGAGGCGTGGATCTCGTCCACGCTGCTGGAGTGGGGGTCCTGCGGGAAGATCGTCTACGTGGACGATGTTCCGGCCGGGTTCGTCCTGTTCGCTCCGCCGCTGTACGTGCCGCGGGCGATCGCGTTTCCGACGAGTCCGGTGAGTGCGGACGCGGTCCTGCTGATGACCGCGCACATCATCCCGGAGTTCGCGGGCGGCGGGCTGGGGCGGATGCTCGTCCAGGGGGTCGCCAAGGACCTCGTGCGGCGCGGGGTGAAGGCCGTCGAGGCGTTCGGGGACCTGAAGGGCGAGGAGGGCGGGTGCATGGTGCCCGCCGACTACCTGCTGTCGGTCGGGTTCAAGACGATCCGGCCGCATCACCGGTACCCGCGGCTGCGGTTGGAGCTGAAGTCCGCCCTGTCGTGGCGTGAGGACGTCGAGGTGGCGTTGGAGCGTCTGCTCGGCTCCATGACACCCGAAGGCATGCTCCGGCCCGTCTGAGGGGATCTGAGGGACGTATGAGGCCCCGTTCCGGGTGGAACGGGGCCTCACGGGTGCGTCAGATGAACTCGGCGAGGTCGCGGAGGAGGGCGGCCTTGGGCTTGGCGCCCATGATCTGCTTGACGACCTCGCCGTCCTTGTAGACGTTCATGGTCGGGATCTGCATGACGCCGTACTCGGCGGGGACCTTCGGGTTCTCGTCGATGTTCATCTTGACGATCTCCAGCTTGTCGCCGTGCTCCGCCGAGATCTCCTCGAGGATGGGCGAGACCATCCGGCACGGTCCGCACCACTCGGCCCAGAAGTCGACGAGCACCGGCTTGTCGTTCTTGAGGACGGCGGTGCCGAAGTCGGCGTCGGTCACGGCTTTCATCGGGTCTCCCTTGGTTCTCGTACTGGGAACGGCGCGGCGGCCCCCCGCCGCCGCACCGGTCAGCCCTCGCCCGCGAGGACGGCCGGGTCGGTCTGCGGGATGGTCTCGCCCTCGCCCTGGTCCTGCAGCCAGCGCTCGGCGTCGATGGCGGCCGAGCAGCCGGTCGCGGCGGCGGTGATGGCCTGCCGGTAGGTGTGGTCGACCACGTCGCCGGACGCGAACACGCCGGGCAGGCGGGTCTTGGTGGTCGGCGCGTCCACCAGGAGGTAGCCCTCGTCGTCGGTGTCGAGCTGCCCGGTGAACAGCTCGCTGCGCGGGTCGTGGCCGATCGCGATGAACAGGCCGGTGACCGCGAGGTCCTCCTCGGCGCCGGTCTTGACGTTGCGCAGCCGGACGCCGCTCAGCTTCTGGTCGCCCTGCAGCTCGACCACCTCGCTGTCCCAGGCGAAGCGGATCTTGTCGTTGGCGAACGCGCGGTCCTGCATGATGCGGCTGGCGCGCAGCTCGTCGCGGCGGTGCACGACGGTGACGGTGCGGGCGAACTTGGTCAGGAAGATGGCCTCTTCCATGGCCGTGTCGCCGCCGCCTACGACCGCGATGTCCTGGTCGCGGAAGAAGAAGCCGTCGCAGGTCGCGCACCAGGAGACGCCGCGTCCGGACAGCTGGTCCTCGCGGGGCAGGCCCAGCTTGCGGTGCTGCGAGCCGGTGGCGATGATCACCGCGTGCGCGCGGTACACGTCCTCGCCGACCTTGACGACCTTCGGGTCGGAGGTGAGGTCGACCTCGGTCACGTCGTCGGTGATCAGCTCGGCGCCGAACCGCTCGGCCTGCTTGCGCATGCCGTCCATCAGGTCCGGGCCCATGATCCCGTCCGGGAAGCCGGGGAAGTTCTCCACGTCGGTGGTGTTCATCAGCGCGCCGCCGGCGGTCACCGAGCCCTCGAAGACCAGCGGCTTGAGGTCGCCGCGGGCGGCGTAGACGGCGGCCGTGTAGCCCGCGGGGCCGGACCCGATGATGATGACGTTGCGGACGTCGTCGCTCACTGTCTCAGTGCCTTTCTCGATGGCTGTCGGTGGCCGGAGGGGCGGGAACGCCGGGCCGATTCCCCAGGATCCCCGGAGCCGTTTCCGTCCGCCAGTCGCGTCAACCGATCCTAGGGCCCGCAGATTCCCGCCCGTCCCGGGACGGGCGCGGGCCGGACATAAGCTTGACCACATGGCCCGGATTCTTCTCCTGCACTCCATGTACGGGCTGCGGCCCGCCGTCCACCAGGCCGCCGACCGGCTGCGCGCGCACGGGCACGAGGTGCACGTCCCCGACCTGTACGACGGGCGCGTCTCGGACGACCCGGACGAGGCGCTCGCCATCAAGGAGGAGATCGGCATGGACGAGCTGCTCAAGCGCTCCGTCGCAGCCGCGGCTCCGCTGTCGGCGGGAGGCGTCGTCTACGCCGGCTTCTCCCTCGGCGGCGCCCTCGCGCAGAACCTCGCGCTCGCGGACGAGAACGCCAAGGGCCTGCTGCTGATGCACGGCACGTCCGACATGGCGGACGACGCGTCCGCGCCCGACCTGCCCGTCCAGCTGCACGTCGCCGACCCCGACACCTACGAGCCGGTCGACTGGCAGAACGCCTGGTACCTGCGCATGCGCCGGGCCGGTGCCGACGTCGAGGTGTTCCGCTACCCGGGCGCCGGGCACATCTTCACCGACCCCGAGCTGCCGGACTACGACGAGGAGTCCGCCGAGCGCGCCTGGGCGATCGCCGAAGACTTCCTCAAAACCCTCTGACCGTCCCCGACCGCCCAGGGACAAGAAGACGTCTCTGAACGTCCCCGACTGCCCCGGGACAAAGAGAAACGACGGCCGTCCGAGGACGGCCGTCGTTCCGGTGGCGCCGGTTCAGCCGGAGACCTGCGTGTGGCTGATGAGCTGCTGGTTCTCCGGGGTGCAGTTCGGCCGGACGACCCAGACGTCGTAGCGGCCCGCCGACGGTCCCGGCAGGGCGATGATCACGGCCGGGGCGCCGTCGTAGCTGGCCTGGTCGACCAGCAGCGGCCGGGCCGCCCTGGCCAGCGACGCGACGCACGGCTGGAGCGCCGCGGACGTCGCGCTCCGCATGGTCAGGTTCCGGGCGTGCTCGCCGAGCGCCTTGGCCACCTGCGCGCCGAGCGTGGCCGCGCGGTACGCGGTGCCGGTCGTCACGATCTCGTAGCCGCCGGTGGCCGCCGCCGAGGGCGCGACACCGCCGTCGGCGCCCGAGTTCAGGTGGTTGCGTCCGGACGGGTCGGTGACCGGGGACGAGACGCTCGCGCTGCCGTCATGGCCGCCGCCGCGCAGGAGATTCGTGCCGACCGCCGCTCCGCCGCCGAGCACGACCACCGCGGCCGCCGCGGCGGACAGGACCCGCCAGTGCCGCTGCTTGCGCCGCTGCTCCAGGCTCACCACGGTGGCGGTGTGCAGCGACTCCGCGGCCAGCGCGGAGTCGATCCGCTCGGCCAGCTCGGCGGGCATGGACGGGAGGGGCGCCTCCGCGAGCAGCCGGGGGACGTCCGCAAGGTCGGCGGATCGGTCCCGGCACTCGGCGCAGGTGTCGAGGTGCGCTTCGGCGGAGGCGGCCCGGTCGTCTTCGAGCAGTCCCTCGGCGAGGTCGGCCAGGGTGTCGTAGTCGAGGTGCGGGGAAATCATCAGGGTGCGCCACCTCCTTCCACACCTCCGACGTTCCGCGCGTCCCTTCGGTTCCGATGCTGCCGCAGAAGTGGGGCGAGCCTCGCGCGCCCGCGCGCGCACCGGGACTTGATCGTCCCTGGTGGGACCTCCAGGACGGCGGCCGCGTCGTCCACCGAATAGCCCATCATGTCGACCAGGACGAGCGCGGCCCGCTGCTCGTACGGCAGGTGCGCGAGCGCCTGCTGGACGTCCAGGGACACCCCGTGCGCGTCGGTGGGGTCGGGCATCTTGGGCGCGACGGCGTCGAAGGTCGCGTCGTCCCCCATGGGCGTGGACGGGCGGACCGAGCGGCGGCGGATCCGGTCCAGGCAGGCGTTGACGACGATGCGGTGCAGCCAGGTCGTGACGGCGGCGTCTCCGCGGAACCGGCCGGCGGCGCGGAACGCCGACAGGCAGGCGTCCTGGAGCGCGTCGGCGGCCTCGTCCGGGTCGCCGAGGGTGCGCAGGGCGACGGCCCACATCCGGTCCCGGTGCCGGTGGACGAGCTCGGCGAAGGCGTGCGGGTCCCCCTGCGCGTGCCGGGCGAGCAGCTCCTTGTCGGGCACCTCGTCCACGCGCGGCGTGCTCACCGAAGCCATGACCGCTCGCCTTCGCTGGTCACCCGGCGTCCGGGAACGGCCGCACCTGCTGAGGAAGACACCACAGATTCCTGGGGGGAGGGGACATTCTGCTCACAGGAACGATACCGAGAAGCCCCGCCCCACGTCACAACACGGAAACGCACCGGCGCGATCGCCACCCCATCGTTACCGGTGCCATCCCTTAGTGAACCTGCACGGATGGCCGTTTCCTTCCTGGTCCCGC
This sequence comes from Actinomadura rupiterrae, assembly GCF_024172125.1. Classification (GTDB taxonomy): domain Bacteria; phylum Actinomycetota; class Actinomycetes; order Streptosporangiales; family Streptosporangiaceae; genus Spirillospora; species Spirillospora rupiterrae. The sequence goes on along the minus strand of NZ_JAMZEA010000008.1, from coordinate 363,520 downwards.
ACTGCCGGGGCGCTCTCGCACCACCCGGCCGCCAGCCACGTTCGAGCAGGTCAGGCGGCATATGACTCGGACCCGGCGGCCAACGCCGTCCGGGTCGGCGGCCGGCGTTCGGATGCCCGGCCGTCAGCCGGCCGAGCCGAGGATGGTGACCTCGCTCAGCTTGGCCTTGAAGCGGTCCGGGACGGGCGTGGTGAACCAGATGCAGACGTACTGGCCGCTCGCGGCCTTCTCGGCCTTGATCGGGAACGTGGCGCCCTGCGAGGTTCCCTTGCCGACGACGTGCAGCGCGCCGAGGTCCTTGGCGTCGCCGACGCGGAGCTCGATCGGGGCGTTGCCGACACCCGCGGTGTTCACGCGGACGCTGTCGACCTTCACCTTGCGGCCCATGTCGAAGACGACGCCGAGGCCGTTCTTCAGGTTGCCGAAGTTGTCCCCGTGGTACCCGGCGCTCTGCCAGGGACGGCCGTGGCCGCCCTTCATCAGGGTGTCGAGGTTCTTGCCGATCTGGCTGTCGGTGTCGCCCTTGGAGTCCTCGATGGAGGAGACACCGGACGGCTTCAGCGCGGTCGCGGCGGGCTCGGACGGCGAGTTCGTCTGCCCGGTGTGCCCGACGTTGCCCTGCTTGCCGCTCTTGTCGCCGTGGTCGTTGCCGCTGGACAGCGCCCACGCGCTCAGCCCGACGACGACCGTCAGCGCGGCCGCGGCGATGCCGAGCAGCCCGCGGTTCATCGGCTTGCGCGGCGCGCCGTGGTGCGAGGGGCGTCCGACCGGGGTGGTCGGCTGGACGGGCGGAGGCGTGGTGGACGGCCCGGACGACGACCGGCGCGGACGCGGCGGAGCCGCCGAGCGGGCCGGTGCGGGCGCGGGCTGGGCGGAGTGCACCTGCGTGGGCTGGGCCTGCGCGGGCGGCTGGTGGTAGGCGGCCGTCGCGCGCGTGGGCGCGGGCGGACGCGGTGTCGGCGCGGTGCCGAGCCCGGCGAACAGCGGCAGCGGCGTGCGCGGGACGCGCCGCAGCGCACCGGCGAAGTCGGACGGCGTGCGGAGCGCCTCGGCGTCCGGGCCGCTCGCGGGCGCGGGAAGGCCGAGGCTGCGGCAGACGATGTCGTCCACGGCGGACGGCACCCCGGCCTGCACCAGCCGCGGCGCGAGCAGGGAAGCGGAAGCGGGCTCGTCAGGCGTGGTGACGTTCGCCTTGGGATCGCCGTCCGGCGTGGTGACCGTGGTGGCGTTCTCGTGCGCGCCCGACTGCGAGCCCGATCCCGATGCCGAAGCGCCGGCGGTAGGCGCGGCAGGCAAGGACGAACGGGACGGCTCGCCCGGCCAGTGCGCGGTCAGCGCCGCGTAGAGCATGGACCCGAGACCCCGCGTGTCAACGGACGCGGGCGAGTCGGAGTAGTGGTCGGCCAGGACCGCGTCCGTGGCGACGCCGAGGACCTTGACGGTGCCGCCGGTCGTCCACACGAGGTCGCGCGGGGACAGGCACAGGTGCGCGAGACCGGCCGCGTGCGCGGCGGACAGCGCCTCGGCGGCCTCGTACAGCAGCGTGGTGGCGCGTCCGGGCTCCAGCGGGGCCTTGGCGAGCATCTGCTCCAGCGTCTCGCCGACGACCCATTCGCTGACGACGTAGGCGCGCTCGCCCGAGTCGTCGGCGTCGAAGACCTGGGTGAGGCGCGGGTCGGTCAGCCGGGACGCGGCGCGCGCGGCCGTGACGACCTCGTGCACGCGCGGGAAGCCGGGCTCGAACGTGCGGACGGCGACGGCGCGCGCGAGGATCTCGTCGATGGCCTTCCACAGGGACGAGCCACCCGAGTCCTTGATGCGTTCTTCCAGCCGGTAACGGCCCGCGAAGCGGGCGCCGGGCTCGATGACGGACGTGCTCACGGCAGTGTCCAGCGCAGGTGGTCAGATCCCATGTTCGTGGCGTGGCAGCTTACGCCTCCGACCCTCCTCTTTGCAGTCCCCAGGGTGTCGCCCCGCAAGCCGTAGTCCCCAACATGGTAGTGGCTGGACCGCTTGCCGGTCGCCTTAACCGCGCGGGTGGCGTGGAGTTTGCGATGCCCGCCGGTGCCGGTGAGCGCACTTTACCCGCGGCCCGGGATGCGGGAGCCGACCATGGAGAGCATGGACTGGACCTCCCCCACGCGCAGGAGCCGGGCGAACAGCAGGTAGAGCACGCCTCCACCGGCGCTACCCACCACGAGGGCGAGCATGCCCGGGATGAGGCCGCGGCCGAGTGCGGCCTCGGTCACAGCGTGCACGGCGTACGCGAAGCCGATCAGCGGCCACAGGGCCACCAGCAGCTTCAGGTGCGTGCCGATCACGCGCCGCCCGTCCAGGCCGCCGAGCTTGTGCCGCAGCACGACCCAGCAGACGACGGTGCCGACGACGTTGGCGAGCGCGAACCCGGACGCGATCCCGATGATGATCCACTTGACCGGCAGCAGGTAGTACGCGCCGACCGCGCACAGGATGTTCGTGCCGACCGTGCCGAACGCGATGAACGCCGGGGTGCGGGTGTCGTTGTGCGCGTAGAACACGCGCAGCATCAGCTGGTAGGACGAGAACGGCACGAGCGCGATCGCGAACGCCTGCATGACACGTCCGATGACCTCGGCGTCCGACACCGAGGTGGAGCCGTGCGCGAACAGCACCACCGAGATCTCCGGGCCGAGCACCGCCATCAGCGCCGCCGCCGGCAGGATGATCACCGAGGACAGCCGCAGCCCGGACGAGAAGTCGTCCCGGACCAGCTCGGACGCGCCCTCGGTGGCGTGCCGGGACATCCGCGGCAGCAGCGCGGTGATCACCGACACCGCGACGATCGCGTACGGCAGCTGGAAGATCATGTAGGCGGTGGAGTACGAGCCGTACCCGTACACGTCGCCCGCGCCCGCGTTGTGCGCCTTGCTGCCCGCGCTGTTGCACAGGGCCGTGACGACGGTGAACGCGACCTGCGTCAGCATCACGTAGAGCAGGGTCCAGCCGGCGAGCCTCCCGACGCCGCTGATCTCGCCCTTCTGGAAGTTCAGCTTGGGCCGCCACCGGAACCCGACCCGGCGCAGCGACGGCCACAGCGCGACCGTCTGCAGCACGATGCCGCCGGTGGTGCCCGCCGCGAGCAGGTAGAACTCGGTGTCGGTGATCGTGGACGCGCCGACGGTCTTGCCGCCCGACACCCACAGGAACGCGCCGCCGACGCCGATCATGACGATGTTGTTCAGCACCGGCGCCCACATCGGCGCGCCGAACGAGCCGCGGGTGTTGAGGATCGCGCCGGCGAACGCGCCGACCCCGTAGAAGAAGATCTGCGGCAGGAAGAACAGCGCGAACAGGATCGCGATCTTCCGCTCGTCCCCGTGGTAGGACGGCGCGGACAGCGTGATCAGCAGTGGCGCGGCGAGCATCGCGACCGCGGACAGGCCGAGCAGGCCCAGCACCGACAGCGTGAACACGCGCTGCTCGTACTGCTCGCCGTAGGCCTTGTCGCGTTCCTTCGCGCGCACGAGCAGCGGCACGATGACGCTGGTCAGGATGCCGCCGAGCAGCAGGTCGTAGATCTGGTTCGGGAAGGTGTTGGCGGTGTTGTAGATGCCGAGCAGCGTCCCGTTGGACAGCGCGGCGACGATCGCGGCCGTCCGGAGGAATCCGGTCACGCGGGACGCGATCGTCCCGAGCGCCATCATCGCGCCAGACTTCAGCAGGCTCGATCCGCCGCCTCCGCCTCCGCCGGTCTCGACGGGCGGCGCGGTCGGCGGCTCGGTGCCGGGCGGTAGCGGAAGGTCGAGCGCCGTCTCAGCGGCGGCGCCCATCCCCGCCGGAGGACGACCCGTCCCCGGGTTCCGTCCCGTTCCCGGCGTCCCCGGACCCTGGCCCGGACCCATTTCCGTTCCCGGACCCGTTCCCGGACCCGGGTTCTGAGCCATTGCCCGATTCATGCCGGGTCCGTGTCCCGAACCAGCCTCCGGCCTCGGCCCACTCGTCGGTCCCGGCGTCCCCGGCGTCCCCTGACGTCCCGGCATCGGCATCTGCACCGTCGGCTGGCGGTTCTGTCCGGCCGGAGGACCAGGAGTCCCGTACGGTGGCGCGGGAGTCGCGCCCGGCGCGTGGTGCCGGCCCTGCGCCGTTTCCGGACGCGTGACGTCCTGCGGCTGGCCCGGACGTCCCTGGTTCGGACGACCCGGACCCGCCTGGCCCGGACCCGCCTGGCCCGGCTGCCCCGGGATCGGCTGCGCCTGACCCGGACGGCCCGTATTCGGTCGGGACGGCGTCCGAGGCTGGTCCCATTGGGTAGCGGGCGGCGGAGGGCTCTGCCGGTACCCCGCCGGGGGCTGCCCCTGCGGAGGACCCTGCGGATTCCCCATCGGACGGCCCTGCTGCGGAGCCTGCGGGCCCTGCGGAGCCTCCGGGCCCTGCCGGCCTTGCGGATAGGCCTGCCTCGGGTCCTGCGGAGGCATCTGCCCCGCCGGGCCCTGCTGGGGCGCCTGGGTAGGCGGAAGGGCCTGCCTCGGGTCCTGCTCCTGGTCCGGGTTTGGGTAGCCCGGAGTCTCCCGAGACCAGGGGTTCTGCTCCGGGGTAGTAGGGCCCCGGCGCTCCGGCCGCTGGTCCCGTTCCGGTCGGTCCGTCACCGGCTGCCTCCGCTTTCCGGCGGCGCCTCGCTCGCATGGCCCGCACTCCGACGCCCACGAAGAGTACGGCAAGTGCGCCACCCGTGATGAGCAGCGACGTCCGTCCATACCCGGTGGTCCGGACGGTAATGACGTGGGGGTCGCCGTAGTCGTCGCCGTTGGCGGACGCGAGCTGCACCAGCAGCCGGAAGCGCCCGTTCCCGTTGGCGGTGACCGGGAGGTTGCGGGTGACCTTGTCGTTGGGCCTGAGCTCGATCGGGGAGCGCCCCTCCAGCTTGCCGATCTGGAGCTTGGCGCTGTTCTCCGACGAGATGTTCATCGTCACCCGGACGGTCTGGTCCGGGAGGTCGTTGGAGACGGTGATGTGCACCATGCCGGAGTTGCCCGCCAGCGCGGTCGACACGCTGACCACCCGGACCCGGCCCGTGTCCGCGGCCAGCTCGTCGCTGACCCGCCGCCGCGCCGCGAACGCCTGGGAGGAATGGGAGCGCCACGACACCGACTCCAGCCGCAGCACGGCCCGCTCGTAGACCGGGCTCGGCGAGTTGACCACGATGGAGGCGAAGGTGTTGGCCTCCTTCTGGATGCGGTGCACCTGCTCCAGGTAGCCGGGGCCGAGCTCGTAGCCCTGGTACTCCTCGGGGTAGTCCTTCTGCTGGCGCTGCTGCGGCGTGGTGCGCGCGATCTGCTCCAGCGTGCTCGCCTTCAGCCACGGCACGGACGAGGTGTCGTTGAGCAGGCCCTGCGCGAGGTCGGCGGACGGGCTCCAGTGCCGTCCGGGCGCGACGACGAGGGTGCGGTTCGCGGTCTGCGGCTGCTCGGCCGTGATCATCGCGGTCTCGGCCAGGAACCGCTGCTCGGTCAGCGCCTTCGCGCCGGGCGCGCGCGGGTCCTGGTCCAGGATGTCGGTGATCTTGTCGTCGTAGGTGAGGACGGCGTGCTGCCTGCCGCCGATGTCGGCGGTGGTCACGGCGTTCGGCGTGTAGCCGTTCTGCGCGCCGCCGAAGGCGTTGTCGCTGCTCATCAGGATCGGCCCGGAGCCGACCCAGCCGGGCTGGACGAGCTGCTTGAGCGTGCCGGGCCCCGCGACGCCGGACGGCGGCCAGGCCATCGGCGTGCTCGGCTGCCCGCCCAGCACGGCCGTCGCGACCTGCGAGTTCCGGTAGGCGAGCGCGACCTGGTTCTTCTGCTTGCTCCGGACGAGCGCGACGACGTCGGGGTCGGCGTAGGGCAGCGCGAAGTACGGATCGCCCTTCATCGCGGGCTTGAGCGACTTCAGCCAGGCGTCGGCGGCGGCGCTCTTGGGCTTCTTGACCGACTTGTCGTCCCGCAGGCCCTGGACCCGGTAGCCGGCGGTGGCCATCTGGCGCGCGTCGTCCAGCAGGGCGGGGTCGACGGCCCAGGTCAGCGGGGTCTTGGTGGTCGCCGCGGCGGACACCAGGCCGCTCAGCCTGCCGCCCTTGCCGAACTGGGCGTTCAGGTCGTCATCGGTGAACATGTCCCCGGCGGTGCGGTGCTGCCGGTCGATCAGCGGCCAGACCCAGCCGACCTTGATCGGCTTCACATCGCCCGGCTTGGGGCTGAACGTCACGAACGTGATGACCCCGGCGACGACCTCCTGAGCGGCGTTCACGACCTCGACGCCGACCGGGTAGACGCCGAAGCGGCGCATGCCGATGTCGGCGGTGTCCGCGTCGAGCGAGAACGCCTGCGAGCCGTTCGGCGCGGCGGCCTTCGGGAGCTGGGCGGGCTTCTGCCCGACCCCCCGGAGCAGCTGGGACGGCTGGCCCTCCGCGTACCGCTCCAGCTGGGAGCGGGTGGTGAGCGCGGTGCCGTTGTAGCGCATCCGGACGGTCAGCCCGGTCTGGTCGCGCCCGGTTCCGTTCGTCACGGTGCCGGTGATCCGCACCTTGGCGCGCTTGCCGGTCGCCTCGGCGGCCTTGGGACTGACGCTCGACAGCGCGAGCGTCACCTTTCCCTGCCGCGCCTTCTCCGGCTGCGTCGCCGAGTCGGGCGCCTGGGGCAGCGACGCGTCCGGCGCCTGCGGCTCGGCGTCCGGCGCCTGCGGCTCGGCGGCCAGCGCGCTCGTCGTGAGGCTCACGTCGGAGACGGACGCGCCGCCGGAGGGCAGGGCGAACGCCCCCGGCGCGGCGCTCGTGAGAAGGCAGGGCACCAGCGCGGCCAGGGCCGCCGCCCGACTCACCGCTCTCACGCCGCGCCCGCCCGGGGCCCGCGGCGGGCCGGCCGGGCGCTCAGTCTCCGCACCACGCGCTCGATGTTAGCCGCGCCCAGGCTCCCGTCCGACCGTCTGAACCCCCCACCGGCAAAGATCGCCCGACCCTGGACGCCCGCTGAACGAACCCCCGGCGGGTCGGGGGGTCAGCGGACCCGGGGTGGGCGGTTGGTGCCTCGGGGGACGTCGCGGAGGGTGGCCGCGCCGGTGGACCGGGCGCTGCGGGGGCGGGGCGCCAAGCGGCCGCGCAGCGCCGGCGAGTCGACGAACATCGCGGGCGGGGCCTTCGGCCCGCTGGGCGGTTCCAGCGCGCAGGGCTTGGCGGCGCTGAGCGTGCAGAGGTCGGCGACGCGGATGCCGAGGGCCGTGGACGGTTCGCCGGTGGGCGTGTAGACGACGTCGTCCGCGGCGAGCACCTCGGTGATCCGCTGGTCCAGCAGCAGCGGCATCGCGGGCGGGAGCAGCAGCGGCGCGACCAGCCCGGCGGCGTACTCGGTGACGGCGTTGACCATGTCCGCCCGCGCCGGCCGCACCTGGCGCGCGCCCACCTCCCTCCGGACGGCCTCCAGCGGCGGCCGGGCGCCCGCGCACACCACGGCCGCGGCCAGGAAGCGGTCGCCGCGGTACACGTCCTCGCAGGTGTAGACGCGGGTCACCAGGCACCGCACCGCCGGGAGTCCGAGCGCCTCGGGCAGCTCGTCGGCGGTCGCGATGCCGAAGGGCAGCCGCACGATCTCGTGCCGCGTCTCCCCGCCGAGCAACGCGCGGTGGATGGTGAGAGCGTCCTTCATGTCCGGCTCCGTCCCGCGGGGTCCACACCCCGCATCCGGTGGTGTTTCCGTCCCCCGTGAGCCACGCTGTGAGGGGGCCTCCCCACATACCCGTCGATGCGGCCATGATGCGGGGCGCCGCGTCCCGGACGCCCCGTAAACCCCGTTCCGCCGCGGCACCGGCGTCGCCGGCCCGCCCGGCGGGTCGCGCGGGATCCACTCCGCGCGGCGCCGTCCGGTCCGGCCGGACCCGCCCGCACCCGATGCGCCACGGTCGGTGCGGCGCCCGCGATGGACCGCGCGCCCGGGGTTCCCCGCTACCGTTGTCGTACGGAGGTTCACCGTCGGCCGCGCGGGCGCTCGCGGGGTGATCAGAACGTAACCCGGCTATCGCGCCATGTATAGGGGCGTGGAGGGGTTCGCGGCGGTGAATAGTGCTTTGTCAGCAGTCAACCAAGGAAATACGCTCGATGGCCGTGCCTGACCCCAACGCGAACCCGAACGCTCCCGACGCCGGCCGGGCCGCGATCACCGAGCTGCTGTCCCGCGTCGCCCCCGTTGCCGAGGACCTGGCCGCGCGGTTCGCCGCCGCCGGGCACGAGCTGGCGCTGGTCGGCGGCCCGGTGCGGGACGCCCTGCTGCGCCGCCCGACCAAGGACGTCGACCTCACGACGGACGCGCCGCCGCAGCGCATCCTGGAGCTGATCGACGGCTGGGCCGACGCGGTCTGGACGATCGGCATCGAGTTCGGCACGGTCGGGCTGCGTAAGGACGGCCACGAGCTGGAGATCACCACCTACCGCTCGGAGACCTACGACCCGAAGTCGCGCAAGCCCGAGGTGGCCTACGGCACCTCCCTGGTGGAGGACCTGCGCCGCCGCGACTTCGCGGTGAACGCGATGGCGGTGAAGCTGCCCGCCTACGAGTTCGTCGACCCGTTCGGCGGCCTCACCGACCTCGGCGCGGGCCTGCTCCGCACGCCCGGCCGCCCAGAGGACTCCTTCGGCGACGACCCGCTGCGGATGCTGCGCGCCGCCCGGTTCGCCTCCCAGCTCGGCTTCTCGGTCGCCCCGGACGTGGTGGCCGCGATGACCGAGATGGCGTCCCGCATCGAGATCGTCTCCGCCGAGCGGATCCGGGACGAGCTGTCCAAGCTGCTGTGCGGCGCGCACCCGCGCGAGGGCCTGGCGCTGCTGGTCGACACCGGCCTCGCCGCGCACGTCCTGCCCGAGCTGCCGAAGCTGCGGCTGGAGATCGACGAGCACCACCGGCACAAGGACGTCTACGAGCACTCGCTGATCGTCCTGGAGCAGGCCATCGCGCAGGAGGAGGACGGCCCGGACCTGGTGCTCCGGCTCGCCGCCCTGCTGCACGACATCGGCAAGCCGAAGACCCGCCGGTTCGAGTCGGGCGGGCGCGTCTCGTTCCACCACCACGAGGTGGTCGGCGCGAAGATGGCGCGCAAGCGGCTGACCGAGCTGCGCTACCCCAAGGACGTCATCGGCGAGGTGTCCCGGCTGGTCGAGCTGCACCTGCGGTTCCACGGCTACGGGACGGGCGAGTGGACCGACTCGGCCGTCCGCCGCTACGTCCGGGACGCGGGCCCGCTGCTGTCCCGGCTGCACAAGCTGACCCGGGCCGACTGCACGACCCGCAACAAGCGCAAGGCCGACCGGCTCCGCCGCACCTACGACGAGCTGGAGGAGCGCATCTCCCGGCTCGCCGAGGAGGAGGAGCTGGCCTCGATGCGGCCCGAGCTGGACGGCAACGAGATCCAGGAGATCCTCGGCATCCGGCCCGGCCCGCTGGTCGGCAGGGCCTACAAGCACCTGCTCGACCTGCGGCTCGACCAGGGCCCCATCGGGAAGGAAGCGGCCACCGCGAGCCTGCTCGCATGGGCCGCGGAACAGGGCGTCACCCCGCCGGAGCAGGCCGGCAAGCCCGGCGGCAGCGACAAGGCCAGCAAGACCGGCGGCAGCGCCAAGACTGGCAAGACCGGCGACGGCCCCGGGAGCAGCGAGGCCGCGGGGACGGAGGACGCGTCGTGATCGACCTTCGGCTCGGGCGGATGAGCCCGCAGGCGGCCGACGACCTGGTCGCCTTCGACAGCGAGCACATCTGGCACCCCTACGCGCCGATGCCCGCGAAGGTCCCGGCGCTGCCGGTCGTGTCGGCGTCCGGCACGCGGCTGACGCTCGCCGACGGCACCGAGCTGATCGACGGGATGTCGTCGTGGTGGGCGGCGATCCACGGCTACGACCACCCGAAGCTGAACGCGGCGGTCACCGGGCAGCTCGGGAAGATGGCGCACGTCATGTTCGGCGGGCTGACGCATCCGCCCGCCGTCCGGCTCGCCCGCAAGCTGGTCGAGCTGACCCCCGGGCCGCTGACGAAGGTGTTCTTCGCCGACTCGGGCTCGGTCGCGGTCGAGGTCGCGATCAAGATGGCGCTCCAGTACTGGCGCTCGCAGGGACGGCCCGAGCGGCACCGGCTGCTGACCGTCCGGGGCGGCTACCACGGCGACACGTTCGGCGACATGGCCGTCTGTGACCCGGTCAACGGGATGCACCACACCTTCAACGACGTCCTGGCCCGGCACCTGTTCGCCGACGTGCCGCCGTCCGGCTACGACGCCGAGCCGGACGAGGCGTACCTGGACTCCCTGCGCCGCCTCGCCCGCGAGCACGCCGCCGAGATCGCCGGGGTGATCGTCGAGCCGATCGTCCAGGGCGCGGGCGGCATGCGCTTCTACGCGCCGGAGTACCTCCAGGCGTTCCGGGAGGTCGCCGACGAGCTGGGCGTGCCGCTGATCCTGGACGAGATCGCCACCGGCTTCGGCCGCACCGGCGAGCTGTGGGGCTGCGACCACGCCGAGGTCGTCCCGGACATCATGTGCGTCGGCAAGGCGCTGACCGGCGGTTACATGACGATGGCGGCGACGCTGTGCACCGACGAGGTGGCCCGGACGATCACCGAGGGCGAGGCCGGGGTGCTGATGCACGGCCCGACCTACATGGCGAACCCGCTCGCCGCGTCCGTCGCGTCCGCGTCCATCGACCTGCTGCTGTCCCGCGACTGGCGGAGCGAGATCGACACCATCGAGGCCGTGCTGACCGCGGGCCTGGAGCCGGCGCGGGAGCTGCCGGGCGTCGCGGACGTCCGCGTCCTCGGCGGCATCGCGGTGATCGAGATGCGCGAGCCGGTGGACATGGCGGCCACCCAGGAGACCGTCCTGGAGCACGGCGTCTGGCTGCGCCCGTTCGGGCGGCTCATCTACGCGATGCCCCCGTACGTCTCCACCGAGGACGACCTGGAGCACATCGCCGACGCCATGTACGCCGCCGCGGCCCAGCCCACGAGCGCGGAGGACTGAGGGCGCGCCCGACCGGTGGCCTCGGGGTTCCGCGTCCTATCGGACACCCCGGGGCTCAGCGCTGATCGGTCACGGGGACGTGATGGTCTGCCCCGGTGCGATCGTGACGGCGGTAGGGGCGATGCCGCCGGTGAGCTCGAAGATGTCACCGACGGCGAAGTGGCGGCAGGCGCTCGTGATCGAGGCGACCACGAGGTTGCCCTCGTTGAAGCTGAGGCGCGCGTTCGCGTCCGCGTAGGCGAACTCGGTGAATCCGGGCGCGCCGGCGCGTCCCGTGACGAGGATGTGGCAGCCGTTCGACCCGTCGAGCGTGATGGAGCTGATGCTCACCGTCCCGACGGTCGTCCCGCTCGCGAACGTGTTGGCGTTGACGGTGGACGGGGTGGACGCCGAGACGTGCGTGTTCACCGTGAAGGCGACCCGGTCGGTGCATCCGGTGAAGGACAGGCCGGTCATCGTGCCGATGTTCGCGCCGGGCAGGCCCGTCCCGGAGCGGAGGCTCCCGGCGACGGAGAAGCCGCTGCACAGCACCTGCGAGTTGGTGTCGGCGTCACGGAGCGAGGCGGGGAACGCCTGGGTGGAGGTGCCGGTGGCCGTTCCGGAGAACGCGCCGCCCGGGCTGACGGTGAACGTGGGCGCGGCGGCCCGGGCGACCCCCAGGCCGGTGAGCGAGCTGACGAGCGCGGCGCAGGCGGCGGCCGCGAGGACGGGTTTTCGGGATGCGGGCATGGCTGGTCTCCTTGCTGGAGGAGTCGGTGAGGAGCCGCCGGGGAAGCCGTCCCGAGCGGCGGGGAGGCGGCCGGCCGGAGGGGCCGGAACCGTCGTTGACCGGCGGATATGCCGGTGCCGACGATTGTGGGCCGCCCGTCCGGACGCTGTCGAGGACGCTGACCGCTAGCAGCCGGGATTGAACCCGCGGCCCCGGAGGCCCGTTCACGGGGGCGAGGGAGCCCGGGCGCGTCCGGGCGTGACTACAGTGAGCGGATGAGGGCGGGTGAGCTGCGGGGGATCCTGGGTGAGCGGTACTTCCGCCGCCTGTACGCCACGCGCCTCGTCTCGCAGCTCACCGACGGCGTCTTCCAGGTCGCGCTCGCCGGATACGTCTTCTTCTCGCCGGAGCGGCAGGCGTCCGCGGCGAAGGCCGCGGCCGCGTTCGCGGTCACGCTGCTGCCGTACTCGGCGCTCGGCCCTTTCGCCGGGGTGTTCCTCGACCGCTGGCGGCGGCGGCAGATCCTGGTGTGGGCGCCGGTGCTGCGCGCGGCCGTCGTGCTGCTCGTCGCGGTGATGGTCGGCGTGGACGAGGACGGCCTGCCCTTCTTCATCGGGGGCCTGGTCGTGCTCGGCGTGAACCGCTTCTTCCTCGCCGCGCTGTCGGCGGCGCTCCCGCACGTGGTGCGGCGCGAGCAGCTCGTCACCGCCAACGCCTTCGCCGTGACGTCGGGGACGATCGCCGCGTTCGCGGGCGGCGGCCTCGCCTACCTCCTGCGCGGCGCGTTCGGCGGCGGTCCGCACGGCACCGCGTCCATCCTCGTGGTCGCCGCCGTGCTGTTCCTGGCCGCCGGGGCGCTCGCCGCGCTGCTGCCGCGCGACCTGCTCGGCCCGCACGCCGGCGAGACGTCCGGCGGCGGGACGGCCCGGGAGGTGCTGCACGGCCTGGTGGACGGCGCGCGGCACATCGTCCGGCTCCGTCCGGCGGGGCTCGCACTCGGTGCGATCTCGTTCCACCGGTTCCTGTACGGCGTGGTGCTGATGCAGACGCTGCTGCTGTGCCGCGGCCACTTCACCGGCAACGCCGAGGACGGCCTGCGCGTCGCGGCCGTGATGCTCGGCGTGACCGGCGCGGGCTACTTCGCCGCCGCGGTCATCACACCGGCGGCCGTCCGGCGGATCACCAAACCCGCCTGGATCTCGCTGCTGCTCGCGGGCGGCGGCGCCGTCGTGCTCGTCCTCGGGCTGCCGTTCGCCGAGGCGCCGTGGGCGGCGATGTCGTTCGCGCTCGGCGTCTCGTCGCAGGGCGTGAAGCTGTGCGTGGACACGATCCTCCAGGAGACCGTCGAGGACGCCTACCGGGGACGGGTCTTCGCCGTCTACGACATGCTCTTCAACGCCGCCTTCGCCGCCTCGGCCGCGCTCGCCGCGAGCTGGCTGCCGGTGAGCGGCGTGTCGTCCGGCACGGTCGTCGGCGTCGCGGCGGTGTACGTGCTGGGCGCGCTGATCTACCGGACGGCGTCCAACCGCGTCCCGGTCATCGCCGACGCTCCTCGAAACGCCGCCTGAGCAGGGTGAAGTCGTCCTCGGGGAACAGCACGGGCAGCTCGTCGAGCGTCCGCGCCAGCCGCTCGCGCAGCGCGTCGAACTCCTCCGACCCGAGCGGCGCGCCAGTGAAGAGGAACTGCCAGCCGAACGCGCCGCGGGTCAGCAGCAGGGTGTCCAGGTACTGGCGGTATCCGAGGTCCAGCTGCCAGTCCGCGTACCGGATCGTGGACCACCACAGCTCCGGCTCCGCGCCGTCCGGACGCAGCCGGATCCCGGCATAGCTCCCCGTTCCGGTGACCGGGTGCTCGTCGATGATGCGCAGCTCCGAGGATGGGAAGCGCTCGCCGCCCTTCCAGGACTCGATCCACGACTCGTACGCCTGCGGGCGCGCGTGCGCGAGGTCCGTCAGGAAGAACTCGCCGCCCGTGCCGTCATGCAGCGAGTCCCACTGGCGTCCCAGCTCCCGGAACCGGTGGAAGCAGGCCGCCAGCCCGTCGGGTGCCGATTCATGGCCCATGACGGCCGTCCAGGCCGCCTCGGCGTCGTCGAACCGGGGGTCGAGGCCGCCGTCGATCCGGTAGCGGACCTTGATCTCGGGATGCTCGTCGAGCGCGGCGCACAGCGCGTACCACCGGGCCTCGTAGGCGTTCGGCCGCACGGGCATGCGTCCCCGCTTCCAGTTGATCATCCGGAGCGGAGGACGATACCCCACCGACGCCGTCGAAACCTCCCATTCCACAAGGGTTCGCCCTATCTCACCCCGGTTCTCGGTCCAGGCCGAGCAGGGCCGCGGCGGTGCCGCCGAGCACCCGGTCGCACACCTCGCCGGACGGCGTCACCCGCTCGATCATCATGCGCGTGACCAGGGGATCTCCGTAGGGCGCGTCCGACCCGAACAGCGTGCGCCCGGGGATCTCGGCCACGGCCATCCGGACCGCGATGACCGTCGGGGACGTGGACAGCTCCAGATACATACTGGGGGTATCGCGGACGAGCCCCACGGCGTCCATCCAGTTCAACCCGCCGAGCTGGCTCACCACGAGCGGGACCTGCGGATACTCGGCCGCGAGCCGGGCGAGCGTGCGCAGGTCGCCCGCCGTCGTCGGAGCGAAGCCGTGCACGACGACGGGCAGGCCGTCATGCTCGGCGGCGGCGCGCAGGACGGGACCGAGGAGGTCGGCGCGTCCGGGCGGCGGGGTCAGCTCGCCGATGCCGCGGAGCCCGCGTCCGGCGATCTCCCGCTCGACCCAGGCGCCGATCCGGTCGGCCGGGAGGCTGAGCGGCACCGGGCCGAAACCGAGGAAACGGTCAGGATGCGCGGCGAGCGCGGCGTCCAGTTCGTCCAATGCCCGGGCGAAGGCCGGGCCCTCGTCGGTCCGTCCGTTGAGGGCGTCGTCGAGGACCGCGAACTCGCGCTGCAGCGACGCCAGATCCGGCGCGCGCTCCGGGTGCGGACGCGTCGGGAAGAGCACCGCGCGGTCGACGCCCGCCTCGTCCAGCAGGGCGATGTGCTCGCCCACAGGGTCGTGGACATGGCCGTGCGCATCGATGATCAAGGTGCCTCCAGGAGGTCCCGCGGACGCCGGAATGCGCCCGCGCGGCCCACTGTTGCCCCTTCACACGGTTGGAAGGTCAAGCCCGACCGCCGGGCCGCTTCGAGCCCGCCGACCGCTTACGAGAAGGGACGCGCCGTTGCTGATCGGGGAACTCGCTCGCCGTACCGGAGTCAGCGAACGGCTGCTGCGCTACTACGAGGAGCAGGGGGTTCTTCCAGTCGCGCCGCCTGCCGAACGGCTACCGCGACTATGACGAGTCGGTCGCGGAGACCGTCCGGCAGGTGCGCGCGCTGCTCGCGGCCGGTCTGCCCAGCCGCCTCATCCGCCAGCTGCTGCCCTGCTCGGAAGGCGACGGCGGCCTCCGCGCGTGCCCGGGCGTCCTGGACAAGCTCCGCGCCCAGCTCACCGCCCTGGACGAGAAGGCCGACGAGATCGCCCGCGCACGAGCGCTCCTGGAGCGCACCATCACCCGCACCACCCAGGCCGCCGACCCCCAACCGGCCCAGCTCCACTGAGATTTGGTCGCACAGCGTCGTTTTCGGGCTATTGGGCCAGGTAGATGCGGGTGTAGTCGTAGCCGGCGGCGATCGGGAGGAACAGGGCGTTCCGGACGCGGGAGGACGTGAAGACGGTGTACTTCCGGTCGAGGAGCGGCAGGATCGCGGCGTCCTGCGTGACCATCTGGTCGGCGCGGCGCCACAGGTCGGCCGCCTTCGACTCCGACGTCGTGGTGAGCGCCTGGTCGATCAGGTCGTCCACCTGCTGGTCGGCGTAGCCGCCGTAGTTGGTGGACCCGGGGCCGAGCGTCCGGCCCGACAGCAGCGGCAGCAGCACCGAGCGGCCGTTCGTGCCGTACCAGTCGGGCGTCCAGCCGGGAGCGGCGATGTCCCACTGGCCGGCCGCGCCGCGCTGCGGGTCCGAGAGCGTCCGGCCGTAGAAGTCGCCCGCGGTGTCCGGGGTCAGGACGGTCTGGACGCCGCAGGCCGCGAGGTTCTGGTGCAGCGACTCGGCGATCAGCTTGTGCACGCTGTTCACCCGGTACGGGAACCGGAGTGTCAGACCCCGCGGATAGCCTGCCGAGGCGAGCAGGCGGCGGCAGGTGGCGGGGTCGCCGGAGTCGCCGGGCGTCGGGAACGGGTCGGCGGGCGCGTACCCGGTCGTGCCCGGCGGGATGACCGTGTGCAGCGGGCGCGCCACGTCCGGTCCGCCCACGATCTTGACCAGGGCGGAGCGGTCCACCGCGTAGGCGAGGGCGCGGCGCACGTTCCGGTTCGCCAGCGCGCGCCCGTTGTTCGGGCTGCGCAGGTTGAACACCAGGTACGGGCTGGTCGACGGCGCGTCCCGGACGGCGAACCGGGCGTCGCGCGAGGCGCGCAGCCGGGGCAGCGCCGAGGTCGGCACGGGCTGGTCCCAGGCCAGGTCGGCCGTGCCCAGCTCCAGCTGCTGCTGGACCGCCTCGGGGGAGTCCTGCCCGAGCGTGATCCTGATGCGGTCGACGTGCTGCTCGCGCAGCGGGTCGCTCCCGGTACGCCATGCCGGGTTGCGGGTGAGCAGGTAGGTCGTGTTCGGACGGTACTCGGTGATCCGGTACGGACCGTCCGAGACGGTGTGCTGCCGGAAGACCGGGCCGTCCGGCACGTAGGCGTCGTACTCCTGCGGCGCCGCGGCGGTGTACCCGAGCGTGAGCAGGTTCAGGAAGTCCGAGGCCGGCCTGACCAGCCGGAACACCAGCGTGCGGGAGTCCTTCGCCCGGACGCCCTCGATGCCGTGCCCGTTCTGGTAGGCGGCGAACGCGGCGGCGGTCCTGCCGTCCGCGCCGGGGGTGGACGCCGCGATGCCCTGCGCGCCGAGCTGCATGTAACCGCGGCAGTAGGCGTCCATGCCGCGCAGCGTCGCGGTGAAGTACCCCATCCCGCTGGATGGCGAGGCCGGGTTGCACAGGCGCTTGAACCCGCGCACGAAGTCGCGCGCGGTGACAGGGCGGGGCGGCTTGGTGTCCCACATCGCGTCGCCCCGGAGGCGCACGGTGTAGGTCAGGCCGTCCGCGCTGATGCCGCCGTTCGCGCGGGTGGGGAGCCGCTCGGCGACGTCCGGGTGCACCGGGACGGTCTCGGCGAACGTGTTGGACGCGACCGTCCCGAACAGCGTGCGCGCGAACGTCCGGTCCAGGCCGCGCGAGCCGACGCTCGACGCCGACGCCGGGTCCAGGTGCTCCACGTCGGACGAGCCGACCACCCGCAGCGTCCCGCCGTCCCGGGGGACGCCGGCGTGGGTCGGGTCGTCCGGCCCGGGCCACGCGCACCCGGCCGCCAGCGCCGTCACGCCCGTGACCAGCGCGATCACCGGCCCGGACCGCGCCCGCCGCCACCCCTCCCGCCGCCGCGTCCCGCCTCGCAGCGTCTCGCGTCGCCGCGTTTCCTGCCGTCGCGCCTCCTGCCGCCGCGCTTCCCGTCGCCGCGCCTCCTGCCGTCGCGTCTCGTGTTGCCGCGCCAGCCGTTGCCGCGCCTCGCGCCGCCGTGCTGCTCGCCCGCCGCCGGAGGTGGGCTCAGGCTCGGGGCCGGTCGTGTCGTTCGGACCGGATCGTGTGTGGGGTTCCAGCAGGTCCGGCGGGCCGGGTTCGGACGGGTGGAAGTCGGGGTCGTGGGGGTGGTCTGGGCGGGGCGTGGGGTGCCACGCCGGTGCTGCCATCGGAGCCTCCCGAAAATGTCACGCGGGGTGCCAGGGTAGGGCCGGAGCGTGACTACGGGTGCTGTATCCCGATTTTCCTATGAAACAAAACAACCCCTGACGGGACGAATCCCATCAGGGGTCACTCTGTCGATCTTGGATCGAGCGCTCGCGGCGGCCTCAGCCAGGCGCCTCAGCCGCGCGCCGTCGCGGGGACGGAGGTCAGCGGTCGAGCTCGCCGTTGATGAAGGCCTCGACGGCGTCGTGCGCGTCGTCGTCGGAGTACTGCTCCGGCGGGGACTTCATGAAGTAGGAGCTGGCCGACAGGATCGGGCCGCCGATGCCGCGGTCCTTGGCGATCTTGGCGGCGCGCACCGCGTCGATGATGACGCCGGCGGAGTTGGGGGAGTCCCAGACCTCCAGCTTGTACTCCAGGTTCAGCGGGGTGTCGCCGAAGGACTTGCCCTCCAGGCGGACGTAGGCCCACTTGCGGTCGTCGAGCCACGGCACGTGGTCGGACGGGCCGATGTGCACGTCGGCCTTCGCCATCTCGTGCGGGATCTGCGAGGTGACCGACTGCGTCTTGGAGATCTTCTTGGACTGCAGGCGCTTGCGCTCCAGCATGTTCATGAAGTCCATGTTGCCGCCGAAGTTGAGCTGGTAGGTGCGCAGCAGCTCAACGCCGCGGTCCTCGAACAGCTTGGCCATCACGCGGTGCGTGATGGTCGCGCCGACCTGGGACTTGATGTCGTCGCCGACGATCGGCACGCCCGCCTCGGTGAACTTGGCGGCCCACTCGGGGTCGGAGGCGATGAACACCGGCAGCGCGTTCACGAACGCGACCTTGGCGTCGATGGCGCACTGCGCGTAGAAGCGGTCCGCCTCCTCAGAGCCCACCGGCAGGTAGGACACCAGGACGTCGACCTGCGCGTCCTTGAGGGCCTGGACGACGTCGACCGGCTGCGCGTCCGACTCCTCGATGATGTCGCGGTAGTACTCGCCGAGGCCGTCGAAGGTGTGGCCGCGCTGGACGGTCACGCCGGACGGCGGGACGTCGGCGAACTTGATGGTGTTGTTCTCGCTCGCGAAGATCGCCTCGGACAGGTCCATGCCGACCTTCTTGGCGTCCACGTCGAAGGCGGCGACGAACTCGACGTCACCGACGTGGTACTCGCCGAACTGGACGTGCATGAGGCCGGGGACACGCGTCTCGGGGCTCGCGTCCTTGTAGAACTCGACGCCCTGGACGAGGGAAGAGGCGCAGTTGCCCACACCCACGATGGCTACGCGCACCGAACCCATCCGGTTGCTCCTTCTCTTTAGCGGTTTGCGATCCTCGCCCGCCCCGAAGGGCGAACGCCACCTCTGCGGGACATGAGGTGGTGCTCACCCGTCCCTCTCGAGGCCGAGCCGCTCTCAGCGGCCGGTCTCCCGAGGCATGTTCTGAATCGATTGCTGTAGACGTTCTTTGGTTCTTGCCTGTTCCTGCTCCGCCCGCTCGCGGCCGATCAGCTCGTTGAGCCACCGGACCTCGCGCTCGACGGATTCAAGTCCATGGTTCTGCAGCTCAAGGGTGTACGAGTCGACCCGCTCGCGGGTCCGCGCCAGGGCGGCGCGCACGCTCTCCAGGCGCTCCTCCAGCCGGCTGCGCCGGCCTTCGAGGATCCGCAGCCGCACGTCGGCGCGGGTGTGCGAGAAGAAGGCGAAGTGCACGCCGAACCCCTCGTCCTCCCACGCCGCCGGGCCGGCCTCGGTGAGCAGCTGCTGGAGCCGCTCCTTGCCGTCGGCGGTGAGCTTGTACACGATCTTCGAGCGCCGGCTCTGCAGCGCGAGCGGCACGTTCGGCTCGCTCGGCCGGTCCTCGACGATGAGCCCCTTGGCGAGGAGCTGCTTGAGGCACGGGTACAGCGAGCCGTACGAGAACGCGCGGAACATGCCGAGCAGGATGTTGAGCTGCTTGCGCAGCTCGTACCCGTGCATCGGGGACTCGTGGAGCAGCCCGAGCACGGCGAGCTCCAGCACGCCCGCGCCCTTCTTGCCTGCCATGAGTCCGTCCCGTCGTCCGCGGAGCCGATGTCTCCATGTGATGTATCGAGTGAATGTATCGACCCGATACATCTGAAAGATACGTAGTACCGCGCGTCCTGGCAAGTCCACAGGATGTGATCACTGCCGCACGGACCGGGCGCGACCGGTCGCCGAGCGTCCCCTCCGCCCCGGCGGCCCTCTTCGTTCTTGCTGGTCAGGGCGATCGCGGCGGCTGTGATCTTCCGGATCCGGACGGCCCGGGATTACCCTGCTGGCATGCGGGCCGGACGCGCTGCTCGGGACCGCCGCCCATGAGGCCGCGGCTGGTCGTCGACTACGGCCTGGCCAAGCGCGCGGCCCTGGCCGAGCTGCGCTCCGGGCACCTGACCAGGGCGGACGCCTGCGACGCCCAGCCCTACCTGCTCCGCGCGGCCCGCTACCACGGCGAACCGGCCGACACCCCCTGCCCGGTCTGCCATGCCGTCCCGCTCACCCTCGTCCGGTACGTCTACGGGGACGAGCTGGGCCGCCTCGCCGGGCGGGTCACCGCGTCCGTCGAGCTGGCGGAGATGGCGCGCGAGTACGGCGAATTCCGGGTGTACGTGGTAGAGGTGTGCCAGAGTTGCGCGTGGAACCACCTGTCGCGTTCCTATGTTCTCGGTCACGGAGATCCGCCGCCTGACCGGTGAGCCCGCCCGTCCGCCGCGAACCCCGCGCGGACCTGCCCGTTCGCCGCTTCACGGCCGCGCTCGCGCCCCCGCGCGAAGTGCCAAGGTCTCGTCTGGGCCCGGCACGGGCCTCTCCCGTTCACCGGGAGGCCCAGTACTCTTCCGACACCACAACTGTCGTTGTCCCCTGCCGAACGAGGTCACGTGAGCACTCCAGGCCAGCCCCGACCGGAACCCGGTCCGCTGCGGCCCGGCGGACGGCACGTCCCCGCGCCCGGCGACAGTCCGGACACTTCGGTGAACACCCCTCCGCCGCCGGGACGCGACGGTTCCGGAGCCTTCGGAAGCCCCGGCACGCCCGGCGGACCCGGCGGCTCCCCGCCGGCAGGCCCGCCCTCCGCGAGCCCCGGCGCCCCCGGCATCCCGTCCGCGAGCCCCGGCGCCTCCGGCGTCCCGTCGGCAAGCCCGGGCGGCCCGGGAATCCCCTCTCCGAATCCAGTCGGCCCGGGAATTCCGTCTGCGAGCCCGAACGGGCCCGGCGTTCCTTCGACGAGCCCTGGCGGGCGGGGGATTCCGTCCGCGAGCCCGAACGGGCCGGGCGTTCCGAATGCTCTGGGTGGCCCGAACGGTCCGGGTAGGCCGAATGGTCCCGGCATGCCGGGTGGGCCCGGTGCGGCCGGTGGTGCCGCGATGGGCATGCCGGGGGCGGGGCATGTGGGCGGAGAGCTCAAGTTCGGCTACCCCGAGCCGGGTGGCGGACGGCCGGGCGGTCCCGGCGGGCCTTCCGGTCCCGGGGGACCAGGCGGTCCGGGCGGTCCAGGCGGTCCGGGCGGTCCGGGTGGGCCTGGCGGCGGACGAAGACGGAAGCAGCCGGAGCGCGGGCCCCGGCAGTGGTACGACCACCTGCGGTCGCGGACGACCGGTTGGCGGCGGTTCCTGCCGTCCTGGAAGCTGGTCGTCGGATCCGGGCTGCTCGTGACGGCGGGCCTCGGCTCGATGATCGGCATCGCGTACGCGCAGACACCCGTCCCGGACGAGGGCAACGCGGACGCCACGAAGACCGCCGCGATCTTCTACTACTCGGATGGCAAGACCGAGGTCGGACGGATCGGTAAGAACCGCATCATCGTCAAGATCGACAAGGTTCCGATGCACGTCCGGTACGCCGTGGTGGCCGCCGAGAACCGCTCCTTCTACACCGACAGCGGGTTCTCGCCGACGGGCATCACCCGCGCCGTCTGGAAGAACCTCACCGGTGGCGACACCCAGGGCGGCTCGACGATCACCCAGCAGCTCGCGAAGAACTACTACCTGAACGACAAGCGGACGATGGGCCGCAAGTTCAGGGAGCTGTTCATCTCGCTGAAGCTGGAGGACAAGCTCGGCAGCAAGGACAAGATCCTTGAGCTCTACCTGAACACGATCTACTTCGGCCGCAACTCCTACGGCATCGAGGCCGCGTCCAACACCTACTTCGGCAAGCACGTCGACCAGCTCACGCCGGACCAGGGCGCGCTGCTCGCCGCGATCATCCAGCAGCCGGGCAAGTACGACCCGCGCAGCGGCAACAAGCAGTGGCAGGCTGAGACGCAGGCGCGCTACGGCTACGTCCTCGACGGCATGCGCAAGATGCACAAGCTGTCGGACGCGCAGTACGCGCAGTACAGCAAGCGGATGCCCGAGACGAAGCCGATCGGCGGGCCGTCCACGTTCGGCGGGCAGCGCGGCTACATCATCAAGCGCGCGCTCAAGGAGCTGGACCGGCAGGGCATCACCGAGCAGACCGTCGTGGAGAAGGGCCTGCGCATCACCACGACGTTCGACAAGGACAAGATGGCCGCGGCGAAGAAGGCCGTCGAGACCACCGTCCCCGGTGTCGACCCGAACAAGCTACTGAAGAAGCACATCCGGCTCGGCCTGGCGTCCGTCAACACCTCGAACGGCGAGGTCGAGGCGATCTACGGCGGTCCGAGCTACCTGAAGGACTCCTACGACAACGTCTGGATGGGCAGCGCGCAGGCCGGATCGGCGATGAAGCCGTACGTCCTGGCGGCCGCGCTGGAGAAGGGCTACGGCCTGAAGAGCATGGTCGAGGGCCGGTCCGGGATGGGCTTCGACGCGGAGGGCAACTCGGTCAAGGGCGGCTCCCCGAAGGACGTCACGCAGGGCGGTCTACCGAACTCGCACAGCGCCAAGGGCGGGATCACCCTCATCCAGGCGATGAAGGAGTCGACGAACACCGCCTTCGCGCAACTCGCGATCAAGACCGGTCCGTCGAACATCGTGTCCATGGCCGAGCAACTCGGCGTCAGCCCGGACATGGTCGACCAGTACAAGACGCAGTACGGCGTCGCGCTGGGCATCAACAACATCCGGCCGATCGAGCAGGCGTCGGGGTACTCGGTGTTCGCGAACGGCGGCACCTATTACCAGCCGCACGTCGTCCGGAAGGTGGCGACGGCGGAGGGCAAGACCTTCAAGTCGCTCAGCTGGCAGGTGAAGAAGTCCGCCCTGTCGAAGCCGATCACGCAGGACGTCACCTACGCGCTGCAGGGGCCCGTGAAGCCGGGCGGCACCGCGCCGGCGGCGGCGCTGTCGGACCGTCCGGTCGCCGGCAAGACCGGTACGACCGACAACAACGTCGCGACGTGGTTCGTCGGGTACGTCCCGCAGCTGTCCACCTCCGTGACGATGTACAACAACGACCGGAAGACGCTGGTCGTCCCGGGCATCGGCGAGGTCGTCGGCGGTAGCGTCCCGGCGCGGATCTGGCACGCCTACATGGCCGAGGCGACCAAGGGCATGCCGGTCGAGGAGTTCCCGCCGCCCGCGTGGGTCGGCACCCCGCAGAAGTGGGTGGACGCCTACAAGGAGAAGAAGAAGGACAAGCGCCCGCCGTGGTGCGACAACAACCCGTGGGCGCAGCTCGACCCGCAGTGCCGGGGCGGCGACCACAACGGGGACGGCAACGGCAAGCAGCCCTGCCAGTCGCCCTACCCGGACGGCAACTGCGACCCGAAAACCCCGCCGTCGGACCCGCCGCCGCAGTGGTGGTGCTTCATGCACCGCGGTGACGACCGGTGCGACGGGCGCAAGAAGGGGCACGGCAACAACGGCCCGGCCTGGCCGAACGCCCTGGCGGAGCGTCCGCGCATCCTGGTTCCACCGCCCTCGTCGAGACCGTAATCCCGGACTTGACCGAAATGCCGCGAGCCCGGCCCGACAACCCGTCGGGC
This sequence comes from Actinomadura rupiterrae, assembly GCF_024172125.1. Lineage (GTDB taxonomy): Bacteria > Actinomycetota > Actinomycetes > Streptosporangiales > Streptosporangiaceae > Spirillospora > Spirillospora rupiterrae. Next base: position 340,108 of record NZ_JAMZEA010000008.1, on the reverse strand, counting down.
CGGGCTCGCGTCTTGTGAAGGGAGTGAGAAGCCCGTCATCGACCATCGGTGCCCGGCCCGGTACCGAGAGTGATCTAGCTCATTCGGTGACAAAACAGTAAAACCCCCTCTGAACTGGGATTTTTCGTGTCGTTCCCGCGTTGATCCGGCGTCCGCGCGCGTCAGGGCCGCCCCCAGCGCCCCGTGGTGCGCAGTACTCTCGGACGACGCACAGCCGTACCCCCACCGATGAGGTCGTGTGAGTTACCGAAGCCAATACGGACCGGAATACGGAGAGAGCCCGCGGCAGGCGCCGGGCTCCAGCCGCCCCGGCGGTAGCGCCATGCCGCAAGGCCGGGGGACCCCGAACGGCGACCCCGGCACCCCCGCGCGAGGCCGCAGACCGGCCCGCGTCGGCGGCCGCGGCGCGCCCACCCGCCAAGGCGGAGGCCGCCAGGCCCCGGGCGGCGGCGGACGCCGAGCCGCCCCGCCGAACGCCCCGCGCCGTCCCGCACCGGGCGGCCCCGGCGTAGGCAACCCGATGGGCCCGGGTGGTCCGGGAGGCCCGGGTGGCCCCGGCCGTCCAGGAGGCGGCGGCGGAGGCCGCGGCCCCGGTGGACCGGGCGGGCCGGGTGGACCCGGCGGCGGTCCGGGAGGGCCGGGAGGCCCCGGCGGTCCGGGCGACGACTTCTGGGGATCGGACGAGCGCGAAGGCCGTCGCGGACGCGGCGGACGTGGCGGCAAGAAGGGCAAGCCGAAGAAGACCGGCTGGCGCCGCTGGGTCCCGTCCTGGAAGATCGTCTCCGCGGTCACCGCCCTGTGCGTCCTGGCGGTAGCGACCCTGGTCGTCACCGGTTACATGCTCACCGGCGTGCCCAAGGACGCCCAGGACGGCGTGAACGACCAGGGCACCACGATCATGTACGCGGATTCCAAGACGCCGATCTCTCGGATTGGAACGCACCGGCAGAGCGTCCAGCTCAAGGACGTCCCGCCCGTGGTCCAGAAGGCGGTGCTCGCCGCTGAGGACCGCAACTTCTACAGCGAGACCTGGGGCGTCTCGCCCAAGGGGCTCGCCCGCGCCATCTACCTGACGGCGACCGGCGGCGACGTCCAGGGCGGTTCGACGATCACCCAGCAACTCGCCCGGAACTACTACCAGGGCCTGAGCCGGGACAAGACGATCAGCCGGAAGGTGAAGGAGATCTTCATCTCCATCAAGCTCCGGCGCAAGGTCGACGCGAACCAGATCCTGGAGATGTACCTCAACACGGTTCCCTTCGGGCGCAACGCCTACGGAATCCAGGCCGCAGCCCAGGCCTACTTCAAGACCGACGTCAAGAACCTCAAGTACGAGCAGGCCGCGATGCTCGCCGCGATGATCCAGCGGCCGAGCTTCTTCGCCACCCAGGGCACCTCGATCAACCACAAGCTGCTGATCGACCGCTGGCAGTACGTCCTGGACGGCATGGTCAAGATGGGCGTGATCACCGAGCAGCAGAAGACGAGCGCCAGGTTCCCCAAGACCACCCACAGTTGGAGCGACGTCAAGGGAGCCAACGGCCAGGGCGTCTACATCCAGCAGCGGGTCGAGTCCGAACTGAGTGGGCTCAACCTCCCGGACAACTGGGACAAGAACGGGGCGCGGGTCATTACGACCATCGACCCCACGTGGATGAAGTACGCCGCCGATGCAGTGGATGAGGCGGGCGTCAAGAAGTGGCCGAAGGCCGTTTCCAGCGGCCTTATCGCCGTCGACCCCGCCAATGGTGAGATCAAGGCGTTCTACGGTGGCGACAAGAAGCACAACGGAGATTACGACTCCGTCTTCAACCCGAGCGCCCAGGCGGGTTCGTCCTTCAAACCGTACGTGCTCGCGACGGCTCTCAAGGCCGGGTACAGCATCAAGTCCACGATCGACGGCCATTCGCCGCAGTGTTTCGACGGCGAGGGCGAGAACATCACCGGTGTCTCCGACTCGACCTCCTGCAAGGCCAAGGGCGGATACCCGGTCGCCAACGACGAGGGCGATGGCCCCATGGGCGTCATCGACCTGGTAAAGGCCACCGAGAAGTCGGTCAACACCGCCTACGTCAAGCTCGGCATCAAGCTGCACACCAGCGAGGTCGCCAAGACGGCCCAGCAGTTCGGCGTCCCCAGCAACTCGCTCAAGCCCTTCGCGCTGTCCGGCGGCGGTTACCAGGCCGGTATCTCGCTCGGTATCGCCGACGTCCCGGCGGTCACCCAGGCGGCCGGATACGCAACCTTCGCCAACGGCGGCTACAAGGTCACGCCGCACCTGATCAAGAAGGTCCAGCGCTACGACACCGGGTCCAAGAAGTGGGTGGACCTCAAGCTTCCCTGGGACAGGAAGAAGCCCGAGCGGATCATGGACCAGGACCTCGCCGCTCAGGCCGACACCGCGATGAAGGCCGTCGTGCAGAGCGGTACGGCGACCCGGGCCCAGCTCGACGACGGCCGCCAGGTGGCCGGCAAGACCGGTACCACCGAAAAGAATGTGGCGGCCTGGTTCGTGGGTTACATCCCGCAGCTCTCGACGGCTGTGACGATGTTCAACACGAAGCACCAGACGATCAGCGGCATTCCTGGTTTCCAGGGCAACAGCGTTTACGGTGGCACGATCCCCGCGAAGATCTGGAAGTCCTTCATGGAGAAGGTCATCCACGGGGAGAACATCGACGCAAAGCCCTTCCCGGACCCGAACTACTCGGGGACGACGCCCAAGATGTGGGACCAGCCGACGAGCTCGCCGAAGCCGTCCGACTCGCCGACCGACAGCCCGTCCTGCCCGCCCGGTCAGACGCCGGGCCCCGGCAAGGGCAAGAAGGGCTGCAAGCCGACGACGCCGACCACGCCCACGACGCCGACCACTCCGACGTCCCCGCCGAACGGCAACCTTCCCGGCTGCAGCATCCCGGGCATGGGCAGGCCGACGTGTGACCCGGACAAGCCGCCGCCCGGCAGTGAGAAGAACCCGCCGTCGTGGTTCTGCGGCTCGCACCCGGACTACAAGTACTGCAACCCGAACAAGCCGAACGACGGCCAGCGTCCGCAGGCCCTCCCGCAGTACGCGGGGACACCGGCGCGCGAGGCGTTCTGACCGGGAGCACCCTGTGACGCGGGGTCGCCGTCCACACCCCGGACGGCGGCCCCGCGCCGCTGTTTCAGGCGTCCGGCATCATCGGCGCAGAGCGTCCCTCAGCCGCATCCGTCGCCGTGGTGCTCAGTTCGATTTCGCGGCGGACCTGGCGGGGGCCCAGGTCCGCCTTGCTCTGCCTACGGAGGAGTCACCGTTCCTTCGTCCGTTTACGGGGGACTCGTCGTGTTCGGCGGGCCGGTGGGCCGCTGACTGGACGGTCCAGCCGATCCGGTGCAGCAGCAGGTCCACGCCGGCGAGCGTGTAGTCGACGCCGAACCGGCGGCGGAGGAAGGCCGCGACCAGGACGAGCGTCCAGCCCTGGTCCTGGTCCCAGCCGTGAGCAGCCGGCCCGGCCTCCAGTTCGCGTTCCAGAACCCGGAGCTGCGCCTTGGTCAGGCGGCAGCGCGCGCCACCGGGGCCCCTGGACCGGAGCGCGTCGCGTCCGCCGGCCGCCAGCGCGCGCCGCCACCGGTGGGCCGACGTCCGCGTCACGCCGAAGCGCCGCGCCACCTCCCGGTCGCTCGCGCCCGACTCGAACATGATGGCCGCGGCCATCCGCACCCTCTCCCGCCGGGCCCGCTCCTCCGCGGTCAGCCCGCCTCCATCGGGATACCTCATAGCCCCGGCATAACAGTTCAAGCCGTAGCCGTCACCAGCCAATCGGTGGCCATGGCCACCGGCCGGGACGCCAGGCGACGGCTGTGCCGAACAGGGCTCGAAGAAGCCTGGGCGAAGGCTGACCACATCAGGACTCGGACGAGTCGCCGGTCGCCCTGTCTGGTGATCTGTCTGGGGGTAGCGTGCCGGGAAAAGGTCTTGATCAAGAGGAGTAGTGCGTGGCATCCAGAGCCGTGGTGACATCCCTGGTCTCGACGCTGGCGATGGGTGCGGCGCTCGCCGTCGCGGCGCCCGCGCAGGCGGCGGAGCCGCAGGCGGCGCAGGCCAAGCAGTGCGCGCTGGGCAAGTGGACGCTCGTCGGTATCAACGCCCAGTCCACCGGGACGAACCGGTGGTACAAGGGCTCGCGGACGGGCGGCGGCGGCGCCAAGCTGACCATCACGAAGACGAAGTCGTACTACAACTTCGACAAGTCGGCCCGCATCTGGGAGCTCGACTACCTGAAGAAGGGGCACAAGCCCAACAAGGCGTACGACATCTACCGGAAGAACCTGGCGATCCCGTCGTCGGTGACGGGCGGCGGCAAGGGTGTCTTCGCCTCGAAGACCCGCGCGGCCACCGGGAACGCGACGTTCAAGTCGGTCGGGGTCGTCCCGCCGGGCGGGGGACCGAGCGGGAGCCTGGTGAAGGCGCTGTTCAAGCGCGGGATCGACGTGATCCAGGTGCCGGCCAAGGCGGGGTTCACCTGCACGAAGACCAGGCTCGTGTGGAAGCGGTCGTACAACTGGTACAACCCGTCCGCGAACCTGCACGCCAAGGCCGTCGAGACGGCGACCTGGCGGCGCGGCTGATCCGAGTGACCTGTGGCGCGCCGTTCCTGCGGGGGTCGGCGCGCCACGTCGCGTCAGAAGACGGCGTGCCAGGGGGTGCAGCGGTCGTAGGTGATGTCGGGGGCGCTGTCCGAGCCGGTGACCTTGCTCGCCAGGCAGGTGCGGACGCGGAATGACCCGGTGCACTTGGAGTCGAAGGTCGCGTTGTGCGTCTCGCCGGGTTTGGCCAGCTCGACGCCGTAGTCGCACATCGTGGCGCCGTTGAAGTGCTGGTGCTCGAAGACGGCGAAGCCCTTGGACGCCGACATGCGCAGGACGACGTCCCCGCTGAACCGGCCTCCCCGGGTGTCGTACGTGCCGGTCGCGCTGATCCCGGACGCGGCGGACGGCGCCGACCAGCCCCCGGTCGTCTTCTTAGGCGGGGACTTGGTTTCGGACGGTGACGAAGTAGGGCTACTGGTCTTCCCGGTAGCCGTAGGCGCGGACGACGTCGAGGGCGCCGTCGTCGGTGGCGTGGTCGGCGCGGACGCGCTGGGCGGGCTCGTAACCGCGACGGGACCGGAAGGCTTGCCGTCCGGCCAGAAGGCGTAGGCGGCGCCCCCGGCGACGAGCAGCCCGGCCGCTACACCTGCGGCGACACCGATCACCGTGCCGAGCCGTCGCTTGGGCGCGGGCGGACCCGGCAGCGTATGCGGCGCGCCGCTTCCAGGGGGAGGTGTCGCGGTCCCTGGTGGTTGGGTCGCATGAGCGGGATATCCGTGATGCGCTGCCGGTGCGTTCGAGGGGAAACCGGGCCCGGACGGTGGGTTCGAGGGGAAGCCGGGCTCTACGCCCGGAGCGCTTGCGCCGGGCGAGGGGCCAGGCGCGACCGCCGGGTTCTGGTCGCCGGACTGGAGCGGGCTGGCGGCGAGGTCGGCGCCCAGGCCGAGCATCTGCGAGGCGGTCGGCTGCGGCGGGACGGTCCCGGAGGCGCGGCCGGTGAGCAGCCGAAGCAGCAGGTCCTGCGCGGCCGGACGGCGCGACGGGTCCTTGTCGAGGCAATCGCGGACGAGCGGCAGCAGGCGTTCGGGGACGCCGTCCAGGTTCGGCGGCTCGTGCAGGACGCGGTGGGACGTCATGGCGTCCGCGCCGAACGGCGGACGTCCGGTGGCGACGAAGACGAGCGTCCCGGCCCAGGCGAACACGTCGACGGCGCTGGTCGGGGACGCGCCGTGCAGCAGCTCCGGCGACATGTACGCGGGGGTGCCGACGACGGCCGTGGTGGCGACGTCGGGGCCGACGGCGCGGGCGATGCCGAAGTCGATGACGCGCGGGCCGTCCGGACCCATGATCACGTTCGCGGGCTTGAAGTCGCGGTGCACGACACCGGCCTCGTGGATCGCGACGAGCGCGGTGGCCGTGGCGACCGCGATCCGGTCCAGGTCGGAGCCGGTGCGCGGGCCGCGCTCGGCGACCAGGGCCTGCAGCGACGGTCCCGGGACGTACTCGCTGACCAGGTAGGGTCGGCCCTGGTCGTCCCCGACCGACAGGACGCGGGCGGTGCAGAACTGCGCGACGGCCATCGCCGCGTCCGCCTCGCGGGCGAAGCGGCGGGCCACGTCCGGCGACACCGCGCCCGGCGCGTCGCCGCCGAGCAGCTTGATCGCGACCAGCCCGTGTTCGCCCGATTCGGCCAGATAGACGACGCCTTGCCCGCCCCGGCCCAGCCGGCGGCGGATATCGTACGAGCCCAGCGTCCTGGGATCCCACGGCCCCAGCGGTTCGCCGATCGCGGCCGGATCCATCTGCCGGGCCCCCTCTGGTTACGCGGACTATGGAGTGAGACGAACGAGTATGCCGACCGAAACCCCGAAGATCAGGATTTGATGGCACCGTGAGGCTACCTACCGGCCGGCTCCGGCCGAGTGACCGCCGTGCGCTCGCCCTGTGGCTCGGGTCCTGGGTCGGCGTGATGTTCTTCGTCGCCGTGGTCCCCCGGGTGCTCCCGTCGGTCTTCGACGGCAAGCCCTACCTGGACCGGTGGGCCCAGTGGGACGCGGTGCGCTTCCTCGACATCGCGACCTACGGTTACGGGGGCGTTCCCGGCGAGAAGTTCGATCCAGGATGGCCCGCATTCTTCCCTGGATATCCGCTCGCGCTCAAGTTCACCGGCCTTTTCACGGGGGGTGACTACAAGCTGGCGGGGCTGGTGATCTCGTTCTTCGCGGGCGGGGTCGCGGCGCTCGCGCTCGGCCGCCTCGCCGAGGAGGAGGTGGGCGCCCGGCCGCGCCGCCGCGGCGCCCTCCGCACGCGGCTGTCCGGCTGGACGTCCCGTATCGCACGCGACGGTGAGCGGTTGGACGACCGTGAGCGGTTGGACGGCGCCGAACACGACCCGGACGGCGACGAAACCTGGGACTACGGCGACGACGGCACCTATGGCGGCGGCGACGGCACCTATGGCGGCGGCAACGGGACGCATAGCGGCGGGGGCAGCGGGACGCATCGTCGCGGCGTCCAGGCTGCCGAGGCCGCGCCGCCCCGGACGACCGTCCGCCGCTCCGCATCGTCCGCGAACGGGCACACGCTCGAAGCCGCGGAAGAAGAGGCCGCCGACGAGGCCGGGACGATCGGCGCCGGAGCGGTCGCGGCGATGCTGGCCAGCCCCGCCGCGGTGTTCCTGTTCGCGGGGTACTCCGAGTCGCTGTTCCTCGCGTTCGCGCTGCCCGCGTGGCTGATGGCGAAGCGCGGCCGCTGGGCCTGGGCGGCGCTGCTCGCCACGCCGTCCTCGGCCGTCCGGATCACCGGGCTGTTCCTCGTCCTGGCGATGATCGTCGAGTACCTGGTCGGACGGCACGGGCGCCGCGAGCAGGGCTGGCGTCCGATCGGCTGGCTGGTGCTGCCGTTCACGCCGCTGCTCGCCTACACCGTCTACCAGTGGGGACGCACCGGCGACTGGATGGCGTGGCAGCACGCGCAGGAAGCGGGCTGGCACCGCAAGTTCACGATGCCGTGGGACGCGTTCAAGCTCACCTACCAGTCCGCGTTCGAGACGAACTACGAGTTCACGCTCGCGTTCCGCATCGAGGTCTTCGCGGCGGCGGTCGGCGTGCTGCTCTCGCTGTACCTGCTGTACCGGCGGCGCTGGCCGGAATTGGCCTATGTGGGCCTGCAACTCGCGGCGCTGATGACGTCCTCGTACTACCTCTCGATCGGCCGCGCGACGCTGCTGTGGTGGCCCCTGTGGCTGGGGTTCGGGACGCTCGCCCTCCGTCACCGCTGGCTGTTCGGAGCGGCCGTCGCGGCGGCGGCCCCGTTCGCCGTGCTCCAACTCCTCACCTTCACCTCGGGAGGCTGGGCAGGGTGAACGCCACATGGTTCCCGCGGGTGAGTTAACTCACCTGTCGGCGCTTGCATGCTGTCCGGAATCTCGGAAAAGTGGCGCCCCGTCAGAACCCCCTACCGAGGAGGACTCATGCGGCGTACCGCTCTGGCTCTGGGCACGATGGGGATCGTGAGCGCCCTGACCACCGGCACCGCTCTGGCCGCTCCGGCCGACGCCCACGCGGCGAAGGCCCACGGCTGGAACCTGTCGGTCAAGGGTGGCAAGGCGAACGGGGCGTACACGGTTTCGAGCAAGGGCTTCAAGTCCACGCTGAACCTGAAGAAGACCGCCAAGAACGGCAAGTACCTGGTCTTCTGGCACCGGCAGGCCACCAAGGGCGGCAAGTGGGGCCGTCCGGGCGTGAACTGGACGAAGTCCAACGCGCTCTACAAGGCCGCCTTCAGCGCCCCCGAGACCGGCTACCTGCAGGCCACGCTGTGCTGGGCCGACAAGGTCTACGTGCACAAGAACCACACCGTGTCCTTCAAGAACCTGAAGTGCGCGAAGGTCCGCACCTGGAAGCTCGCCCGATAACCCGGGCGGCTCCGGGGGCCACAGGCCACTGGTGAACGGCGGGACGCGTCCTCAAGGGCCCGGGGACGCGGCCCGCCGTTTCGCTTCCCCCCCCGGCATGGACCGGACGGGGCATCTCGGCGGATACCGGGCCGCCAAGGTCAAGTTCTCGGAAGCGCCGAATGGATCGGCTGGTCAGCGGGGTAATCACCCCGTCATGCGGATCACGCTCCTCACGGCCGTCCCACTCGGCCTGAGCCTCAGCCTCACCCCACCCGCCGTGGCCGCGTCCACGGAAGCAACACCCACACCCACACCGGCCCTGCCCGCGACACCGAGCGTGCCCGTCTCGCCGACGCCCGCCGTTCCCTCGCCCGCCGTTCCCTCGCCCACCGAACCCGTCCCGGCCACCGGGAGCACGTCCGCCGAGAGCGCGACAGGCACGATCTGGCCGGACGCGCCGGACGCGCGCGTCGCGTCGTCCCGCAAGGGGCCGCGCGGGGTGCACGCCCGCTCCGCCTACCTGGTGGACGAGACGTCCAGGCAGGTGCTCTGGGGACGCAACGCCGGCACGCGCCGTCCCATCGGCAGCATCACGAAGGTGATGACGGCCGTGGTGGTGCTCCGCTCGGGCGGGCTCGACCGGCGCATCCGCATCCGGCGCGCCGACCTCGGCTATGCCATCGCGCGGCACGGTTCGACCGCGCGGCTGCGTCCCGGCGACCGCTTCACGGCGCGCGAGCTGCTCACGGCGATGCTCGTCCCGTCCGGCTGCGACGCGGCGTCCGCCCTCGCGAACGCCTACGGGCCGGGCCGCGCCCGCTTCGTCCGCAAGATGAACCGGACGGCGCGCAGCCTCGGCCTGCGCTCCACGCACTACAACGACCCGGCCGGCCTGCCGCCCTCGCCCGGCTGGTCCACGGCCCGCGACCTGGTCGCCCTCGGCCGGTACGCCATGCGCTTCCCGGACTTCCGCGCGGCCGTGGCCCGCGACGCGTACCTCTCCCGCGCGACCCGCACGCACGGACGCAACGTCTGGATCAACACCGACACGCTCCTCGGCGACTACCCCGGCCTGATCGGCATCAAGAGCGGCTACACCTCCGAGGCGGGCTACAGCTTCCTGTTCGCCGCGCGGCGCTCCGGGCGCACGCTCATCGGCGCCGTCCTCAACAGCTCCCGGACGCGCCGGACCGCACGCTTCCACGACGCCGCGCGCATCCTCGACTGGGGCTTCGGCTGGAAGTGAGCCCCGCGGGCGCCGCGGGCGCCGCGGATTTCGCTGGTCAGCGCGTCGGAAGGGCAGGGGAGGGCGAGGCGTGTGCGACGATCGGCCGGTGAACGGGGTGACGGTGGACGCGAGGAAGCGGCGGACGCTGCTCGCCCTGGTCGTCGTCCCGCTGCTGGCGCTGACCGGACTCGCGGCATGCGGGAACGGATCGTCCGGCGGGGACGCAGGAGCATCCGGCCCCTCGCAGACGCACGCGCGCACGAGCAGCGCCATCCGACCGGGCAGTGCGCACGGCACGATCCGCGAGGTGCCGGCGTCGAGCCTGCCCGCCGAGGCGCAGCGGACGCTGAAGCTGATCGACGCGGGCGGCCCGTTCCCCTACCGCAAGGACGGCGCCACCTTCGGGAACCGCGAGCGACGGCTGCCGGACGAACCGGGCGGGTACTACAAGGAGTACACCGTCCCCACTCCGGGCGCCGGTGACCGCGGTGCGCGCCGGGTGATCGCCGGGCGGGGCGGCGAGCGCTACTACACCCAGGACCACTACCGCAGTTTCGTCCGGGTCAGCGGGGGATGATCCCCGCGATGACGGACACGAACGGGGACGGGGGATGACGTGGACGCGAACCAGGCACTCGACGAGCTCCTGACCGGGCGGCTCAAGCCCGGCGTCTACCAGTGGCGGGTGCCCGCCGGGACCGGCGCGGTCGGCGACACCGGCTGGATGGAGCGCGCCGGGGAGCACGGCTGGCGCCCGTTCTACCTCGACGGCCGCCGCGCCCGCGACAAGGACGCGTTCCTGCGCGCCTGCGCCGACGCCTTCGCCTTCCCGGACTGGTTCGGCGACAACTGGGACGCCCTGGAGGACAGCCTCACCGATCTCTCCTGGGCCCCGGCCGACCACGGCTACCTGGTGCTCTACGAGTCGTGGGCCGAGCTCGCCGACGCCGACCAGGCGTCCTTCCGGACGGCCCTGGACGTGTTCGCCGAGGCCGTCGCGTCCTGGCGGGACACCGATACGCCGATGACGGTCCTGCTGTCGAGCGTCGGCGTCGAGGTCGCGGGCGTCCCGCGCCTCACCTGACACCGCTCGCCTGACGCCGCTCGCCGCGGCTGACGCGAGCCCGCCGTGCCTGCTTCCGGGGTGCGCCGCGCGGGGTGCGCCGCGCGGGGTTCGGCCGGACCGCGGACCGGACGGCCCGACCGTGCGGCGGCCTCCTAGTACGTGGTGGACGTGCCGGACGAGCCGACGATCGCCGCCCAGAGGCCGATGTAGAAGATCCAGAAGATGATCCAGCCGACGGCGACGATGTAGCCGAGCACCAGGCCGGCCGTGGCCATGCCGGAGCCGCCCTCGCCGGTGCGCTTGATCTGGCCGTGCGCGACGTGCCCGAAGATGATCGCGAGCACGGACGTGAAGCCGCAGAAGAAGATCCCGACCAGGCCGAGCACCATGGACGCGGTCGCCATGCCGTTGGTCGACTGCGCGGCGGACGGTCCGCCGTAGTAGTTGTGCTGCACGGGAGCGGGCTGGGCGTACGGCTGGGGCTGCGGGACGGCATACGGGTCGTGCTGCTGCCCGTAACCGCCGTACGGGTCGTAGGGGGGCTGTGCCATTGACTTCCCGATCGGGTTGCGCGCCCGCCGTCGAAGCTGCTGTTCCGCGTGCGCTGGTGGTAGGGAATCCGGATTATGCCAGTGTGACGTGACATCGGGTCTGCGCGATATTAGATGGTTCGTGCTCCGGCCGGGTTCCCGCCGCGCACCCGCGGTTCCCGCGGCGTCCGGCCGACACTGGCCAGCCCTGACCGGCCCGGGCGCGGGGACGCCGGGAATGCGCAGGCAGCCGTCCGTCCAGCCCACCGCCGATCGCGGCGGACCGTCCGCCCGGGGGGCGGTTCAGCGGCAGCGGCGGATCAGGAGAGGTTGTCGCGGAGGAAGGCGATGTCGGCGGCCTGGCCGCCTGACGGGGTCTCGACGACGACGGGGGCGCCCGCGCCGCGCACGACGCCGAGGATCAGCTCCGGGTCGATCGTGCCGGAGCCCAGGTTGGCGTGCCGGTCGGCGCCGGAGTCGAAGGCGTCCCGGCTGTCGTTGCAGTGCACGAGGTCGATCCGGCCGGTGATCGCCTTGATCCGGTCCACGGCGTCGATCAGCTCCTCGCCCGCCGCGTGCGCGTGGCAGGTGTCGAGGCAGAACCCGACCTTGGACTCCAGGTTCGGCAGCCCGGACAGGACCTCCCAGAGTCGGGCGATCCGGTCGAACTTGCGGGCCATGGCGTTGCCCCCGCCCGCGGTGTTCTCGATCAGCACCGGGACGGGCACGTCGTCCAGCCGCTCGAACACCTTGCGCCAGTTCTCGAACCCGGTCTCCGGGTCGTCGTCCTTCAGCACGTGCCCGCCGTGCACGATCAGGCCCTTCGCGCCCACGGACGCGGCCCCTTCGAGGTGCTGCGCGAGCAGCTTGCGGCTGGGGATCCGGATCCGGTTGTTGGACGTGGCGACGTTCACCACGTACGGCGCGTGGATGTACACGTCCACGCCGGAGCCCGCGAGGTCGGCCGCCCCGTCCGGGATGACCGGCTTCTTCCAGCCCTGCGGGTCGCCCAGGAAGAACTGGACGACGTCCGCCTTCCGGGCGCGGGCGCTTTCGAGCGGGTTGGTCTGGTCGACGTGGGCTCCGATGCGCATGCACCGAGCCTATCCGCCCGTCCCGCCCCCGGATTCAGAACCGGCCGGGCCGCTTTGGGAACCGGCGGGGCCGTTCCGGAAGCGTCCCGCCGAGCAGGTCAGAAGGTGAAGCCGCCGTGCCGCAGCGCGAATCCGAACCCGACGAACGAGCCGACCATGCCGACGACGTTCAGCCAGCGCTCGCCGGTCGTCTTGGACACCATCTGGGAGTACAGGGACAGCGGCAGCCCGATCACGCCGGCCAGCGCCCCGAAGAAGTGCGTCGCCGGGATCCAGCCGAGCACGAGCGCGACCAGCCCGATCGTGATCGCGCCGCCGGCGAGCGAGTCCTCGATCCCGTGCCGGTCGCGGGCGCCGACACCGGCGGCCTCGCGCTTGCTGCTGCTTCCCGCTACCTCCTGTGGCATCGGGACACCCCCTCGGTAGGTGCGATCTGTGTCTCGGGGTCGCTGTGGGACGCGGGTGGACCCGCCGGACGGACGTGGCGGGCGCACCGCGCTGTCCCAGAGATTCCCGGACGGGGCGGGGATCAATCCGGAGCGCGTGCGCGGAAATGTCGGCGGGACCCGGTAACGTCGAACAGGAATTCGACCGGACGAGTCCGGGCGGGGAGGGACTGCTGATGAGGGAGAGCGAACTGGCGGTCATCGGCGACGCCGAGCTCGTCGAGGAACTGTCCATGCTGACCACCCAGACCGCGCGCATGCGGTCGCGGATGGCCGACATCATGGCCGAGCTCGAACGCCGCCGCTGCGGCCGTCCGGCCCAGCACGCCGCGTCCGCCCGCCGCTGACGCCGCTACCTGGTCGCCCGGCGACCTGGTGCGGCGGTGGGCCGGTCGGGCGGGAATGGCTCGCACGCTGCCGAGTCTTGATAGCCTGTATCGGTCTCGCGGCCGGTCCGCCGGTGCGGACGGGCGCCGGAAGGCGCGGCCGCGAAGGACGCAAGAAGCCCTCCTGTCACGGAAATACCGTGACCGCATCAGTCCAGAGGAGGTAGGGACAAGCATGCGTCGCTACGAACTCATGACCATTCTCGACCCCGCCATCGACGAGCGCACCGCGGCCGCCGCCCTCGACCCGTTTCTCAAGGTCGTGACGGCTGACGGCGGAAGCGTCGAGAAGGTCGACGTCTGGGGCCGCCGCCGGCTGTCCTACGACATCCAGAAGAAGCCCGAAGGCATCTACGCGGTGATCGACCTCACGGCTGAGCCCGCGACGGTCAAGGAGCTCGACCGTCAGCTCAACCTGAGCGAGACGATCCTGCGCACCAAGGTCATCCGCCCCGAGGTCCACTGAGCCGGAGCGGTCCAGCCCAACACCCAGCCGGAGCAGCCCCATGGCAGGCGACACCGTAATCACGATCGTCGGGAACCTCGTCGAGGACCCGAATCTGCGCTTCACCCCGAGCGGCCAGGCGGTCGCGTCCTTCCGCATCGCCTCGACCCCGCGGTTCTTCGACCGCCAGTCGAACGACTGGAAGGACGGCGAGGCGCTGTTCCTGACCTGCAACGTCTGGCGGCAGGCGGCGGAGAACTGCGCCGAGAGCCTGCAGCGCGGCATGCGGGTGATCGTCCAGGGCCGGCTCAAGCAGCGCTCGTACGAGACGCGCGAGGGTGAGAAGCGCACCGTGTTCGAGGTCGAGGTCGACGAGGTCGGCCCGTCCCTGCGCAACGCCACCGCCAAGGTCAACAAGACCCAGCGGCAGGGCGGCGGCGGAGGGGGCTTCGGCGGCGGTGGCGGCTTCGGCGGCCAGGGCGGCGGCCAGCAGGGCGGCGGCGGCGGTTTCGGCGGCGGCGGCCAGCAGGGCGGCCCCGGCGGGGCCCCGGCCGACGACCCCTGGGCCACCGGCGGCGGCGGTGGGGGCGGCGGGTTCTCCGACGACCCCCCCTTCTAACCAACACACACACGTCCATTCCCGCGCGAGCGGGGCTCTCCCCAAAGGAGCACCACGATGGCGAAGCCACCTCCGCGCAAGCCGAAGAAGAAGGTTTGCGTGTTCTGCCAGGAGAAGATCTCCTACGTCGACTACAAGGACACGGTCCTGCTGCGGAAGTTCATCTCCGACCGCGGCAAGATCCGGGCCCGTCGCGTGACCGGCAACTGCACCCAGCACCAGCGCGACGTCGCCACGGCGATCAAGAACGCCCGCGAGATGGCGCTGCTGCCCTACACCAGCACCGCGCGCTGAGTCAGGGGGACGACGACATGAAGCTCATCCTGACCCAGCAGGTCACCGGGCTCGGCGAGCCCGGCGACGTCATCGAGGTCCGCGACGGCTACGGCCGCAACTACCTCGTCCCGCGCGGCTTCGCGATCCTGTGGACGCGCGGCGCCGAGAAGCAGATCGAGTCGATCAAGAAGGCGCGTTCGGCCCGCGAGATCGCGACCGTCGAGCACGCCAAGGAGATCGCCGGGCGGCTGCAGTCGCTCAAGGTCGTGCTGCGCACCCGGACCGGCAGCAACGGCCGCCTCTTCGGCGCCGTGACCGCCGCCGACATCGCCGCCGCGGTCCAGGCCGCGGACGGCCCCGAGCTCGACAAGCGGCGGATCGAGATCGGCAACCCGATCAAGACCGTCGGCACCCACCGGGTCAGCGTCCGGCTGCACCCGGAGGTCAGCGCCTCCATCGACGTGGACGTCCTTGAGGGCTGAGCTCGACTCTGAGTGAACGGACGGCCGGATCCCCTTCGGGGGTCCGGCCGTTTTCCGTTTCATGTGAAACGTCAGCGAACCGCCGGGTGCTTGGGCCGACCCGCGCCCACCGACTACGTTCCGTAATCAC
Organism: Actinomadura rupiterrae; assembly: GCF_024172125.1. Lineage (GTDB taxonomy): Bacteria > Actinomycetota > Actinomycetes > Streptosporangiales > Streptosporangiaceae > Spirillospora > Spirillospora rupiterrae. The sequence continues at coordinate 324,939 of NZ_JAMZEA010000008.1, read as the reverse complement.
ATCGTCGGTTCGGAGGGTCAGCGTGCCGGGTCTTTCGTCAGAACAGCCAGGCCGGTCGGCACAGCAGCCGGACCGGTCGGCAGAACAGCAAGGCCGGTCAGCAGGACGGCCGAACCGGTCGGCAGGACGGCCGAACCGGTCGGCAGGACGGCCGAACCGGTCGGGAGAAGGGCCGGACCGGTCGGGAGATCGGCCGCCGGCGCCGTCCAATGCGGCGGAGGTGGTGTCGCGGCGGAGCCTGCTGGGCGCGGTCCTGGGGCTCTGGACGGCGGACGCGCTGCTGGGGCCCCAGAATGCGGCCATGGCGGAAAACCTCCCAAGTCCTGGGTCGGCGTCCGGATCGGCCGGCGGCGGCGTCCGCAGCGATGGCTCTGCCGAGCCGCATCCGCACGACTCGCTCCGGGCGCGCGAGGACGCGGCGCGGCTCGGGGACGGCGGGCCGGACCCGTTCGTCCATCCACGCGCCGACTGGAAGGCCCGTCCACCGCGCCGTCCGGCCACGGTCCTGAACCGCGCGCCCGACCGCATCGTCCTGCACCACACCGCGTCGCCGAACTCGCCCGACACCTCGCTTGAGCACGCCTACCGGCTCTCGCGGGACGTCCAGCGCTTCCACATGCGCGGGCGCGGCTGGGACGACAGCGGCCAGCAGCTCACGATCAGCCGCGGCGGGTACGTGATGGAGGGCCGCAACCGCAGCCTCCAGGCGATCCTCGACGGCAGGCACGCCGTCGGCGCCCAGGCCCTCCACCACAACGCGCACACGATCGGGATCGAGAACGAGGGCACCTACGTGTCCGAGGACCTCCCGGACGCCCTGCGGGCCTCGCTCGTGGAGGTCTGCGCCTGGCTCTGCGTCCGGTACGGCCTCGACCCGTCCGAGGCGATCGTCGGCCACCGCGACCTGTGCTCCACTGACTGCCCGGGCGACCGCTTCTACTCGCGCATCCCGGACCTCCGCAAGGCCGTCGCGCGCCGGACGACCTCCCTGCAACCCTTCCCGCCGGACGCCCAGGAACCCACCGACGACTCGCCGGACCCGTCCCCGCCCTTCCAGGACGACGACCCCGACGAGTTCCGCAGGCAGGGCACTCAGTTCGACCCCTGAGCCTCCGGCGCGCTCACCAGGCGGCTCAGGGCGGCCGAGGTCTGGACGAAGCTCGCGTCGCCGAGCACCGCGCGCAGCTCGGCGTTGAACGCGTCGATCGCGGGCTGCGCGGCGCGCAACGCGGCCTCGCCGCCCGCGGAGAGGCGCAGCACGACCGCGCGGTGCTCGTCCGGATGCGGCTCCCGGACGACCAGGTCCGCCGAGGTCAGGCGGGTGACCAGGCCCGTGACGGCGGACTCGCGCAGGCCCAGCGTCCGGGCGAGGTCGCGCTGGGTGAGGCCCGGCGCGTCCTGCACCGCGAACAGCGCGCCGAGCTGCGCCGTGCTGATCCCGGCGGCGGCCTGGAGGCGCCGGTCGGCCGCGAGGCGCAGCTGGTGCGCGGCGCGTTGCAGCAGGAAGAACAGGCGCTCATCGGGTTCGGCCATGCGCCGATCTTGACAGAGCCGAACCCCGCGCGACATCCTCACTTCACCAGTGAAGTGAGGAACGCCGATGGATCTCGACCTCGACCTCGCCCGCAAGGCCCTCGCCGCGCAGCCGTTCAGCCGCCTGCTGGACGCGCGGATCACCGCGTTCGGCGACGGCGCGGCCACCCTCGAACTCGACATCCGGGACGAGCTGCGCCAGCAGAACGGCTTCGTGCACGGCGGCGTCCTGTCGTATGCGGCCGACAACACGCTGACCTTCGCCGCGGGCTCGGTCGCCGGCGCGAACCTGGTCACGGCGGGCTTCACCATCGACTACCTGAAGCCCGCCGTCGGCGAGACGCTGCGCGCGCGTGCCGAGGTCGTCCGCGCCGGCCGCACCCGCGTCATCTGCCGCTGCGACATCACGACCCTGGACGCGTCGGGCACCGAAACCCTCTGCGCCGTCGCCCAAGGCTCCATCGCCATCGCGACCGCCGGCTAGCCAAAGCCGGCCGCTAGTTGTCGCGGGAGCGCGGGGTGTCGTAGCGGGAGCGGCGGCGGGCGATCTCGGGGTCCAGGGCCTCGACGATCGACCACAGGCCGGCGATGCGCGCCGCGACCTCCTCGGGGGTGAGCGCGTCGGTAGCGGCGTCCGCGAGATCGTCGATCGCGTCGGCCAGCCGGTCGATGCCCTCGCCCTCGGGTGAACACATGTTCGAATAGTAGCGAGTGGGACCCCGGGGACGGGTGAGCCTGACGCTATGTCCGCAACGTCGAACGCGTCACGTTGCGGGGGCGTCCTCCCGGGCCCGCCGGACGGCCCCGGTCACCAGCCACCGGTCGCCCCGCGCCCGCGCGCCCAGCGTGACCATCCGCGTCACCATCCACAGGCCGATCGCGCACCACAGCCCGACCAGGCTCCAGCCTGCCCAGTACGAGGTCAGAGCGGCGGGCAGGAAGACGATCGTGGCGACCAGCGTCGTCCACGCCAGGTACGCCCCGTCGCCCGCGCCGATCAGGATGCCGTCCAGCACGAACACCACGCCCGCGACCGGCTGGAGCAGCGCCACGATCAGCAGCGACGCCAGCAGCAGATGCCGGACGTCCGGATCGGCCGTGAACAACGACGGCAGCCACGGCCGGACGGCCACGATCCCCAGCCCGAACACCACGCCAGAGCCCACGCCCCACACGACCATGCGCCGCGTCACCGCGCGCACACGAGCAACGTCCGCCGCGCCGAGGTACCGTCCAGTGATGGCCTGACCGGCGATGGCGAGAGCGTCCAGCGCGAACGCCAGCAGGGACCAGATCTGGAAACCGACCTGATACGCCGCGATTTCAGCATCACCCATACGCGCGGCAACCGACGTCCCCACGATGAGGACGATCCGCAAGGCCGCCGTCCGTACCAGCAAGGACGCCCCTGCGGACGCGGCCGTCCGTAGACCCGCCACATCCGGACGCACGCCCGCCCCATGGCGTCGTGCCGCCCGCACCACCACGACCACGTAGACGGCCGCGCTGCCCGTCTGGGCGATGACCGTCCCCCAAGCGGACCCGGCGATGCCCCAACCGAACCCGAGTACGAACACGGCGTTCAGGAGCAGATTCAGCGAGAAGCCGCCCAACGACACGAAAAGCGGTGTGCGGGTGTCCTGCAGGCCACGCAGGACGCCTGTCCCAGCGAGCACCACCAGCATCGACGGGACGCCGAACAGGCTGATCGCCATGTACGTGCGCGCGTACGGGTCCACCTGCTGGGACGCCCCGAAGACGTCCACCAGCCACGGAACCAATGGCAGGCCCACCACGACCAGCACGACCCCGATGACGAGCGCGAGCCACATGCCGTCCACGCCCTGCCGGATACCGGCGCGCACGTTCCCCGCACCGATCTGCCGCGCGACCCCCGCCGTCGTCCCGTACGCCAGGAAGACCGACAGGTAGACCAGCGTGTTCAGCAGCTGGCTCGCCACGCCGAGGCCGCCCAGCGGCGCGGTGCCGAGCGTCCCCACGATGGCCGAGTCCGACAGCAGGAACAGCGGCTCGGCGACCAGCGCGCCGAACGCCGGCACGGCCAGCCGCAGGATCTCGCGGTCCTGCTTCCGGGTTGCGCTCATGGGCCTCGTCACACGAAGAATGGGTAATCGACGTTCACTGTACTCCCCTTACTTCGGGCGAGTTGCCCGACTTTCTTTCCCACACACCCGGTGGACAGTATTTCCGCAGGTCAGTGCGGGCTCGCGGGAAAGCTCCCGAAGTTGTCCCCAGGGTTGTCCACAGGTCGTGCACAACCCGCACGGCGTGTCTGCACAGGGACTCCACAATCCCGTCCACAGATCCTTTTGGCGCCCGGCCCGGCCGCGGAGAGAATGTCGGAGCCCTGGGATAGATGTGGGCTGGACGGACGGCGAAGGCGGACGGGGCCGCCGGCGCCCGAGGTGAGGGGGGTGTGCCCGGGATGAGCGTCTCCGAACTCGAGCCCGGCGACCGGGAGTTCGAGCGGACACCGCCGCACGACATCGCGGCCGAGCAGGGTGTGCTCGGCGGCATGCTGCTGTCCCAGGACGCGATCGCCGAGGTGATCGAGGTCCTGCGCACGGCCGACTTCTACCGCCCGGCCCACCAGATCATCTTCGACGCCGTGCTCGACCTCTACGGCCGCGGCGACCCCGCCGACGCCGTCACCATCGCGGGCGAGCTCACCAAGCGCGGCGAGATCGGGCGCGTCGGCGGCGCGCCCTACCTGCACACCCTCATCTCCTCGGTGCCCACCGCCGCCAACGCCGGCTACTACGCCCGGATCGTCCGCGAGCGCTCGGTCCTGCGCAAGCTCGTCGAGACCGGCACCCGCATCGTCCAGATGGGCTACAACGCCGACGGCGCCGACGCCGACGAGATCCTCGACCGCGCCCAGGCCGAGGTCTTCGCCATCGCCGACAAGCGGTCCGGCGAGGACTACGTCCCGCTCTCGGAGATCATGCCCGGCGCCCTCGACGAGATCGAGGCCATCGGCAGCCGCGGCGGCCAGATGGTCGGCGTCCCCACCGGCTTCGCCGACCTCGACGCCCTCACCAACGGCCTCCACCCCGGCCAGATGATCGTCGTCGCAGCCCGCCCCGCCATGGGAAAGGCACTGGCGCTGCCCACCCCGATCCCGACCCCCTCCGGCTGGACGACGATGGGCGCTCTCGCGGTCGGCGACGAGGTCTTCGACGCCGACGGGCAGCCCACCCGCGTCGTCGCCGCCACCGAGGTCATGCACGGCCGTCCCTGCTACGAGGTCGAGTTCTCCGACGGCGAGATCATCATCGCCGACGCCGAGCACCAGTGGCGCACGTCCGTGTCAGGCGAGACGGCCGTCCGCACCACCGCCCAGATCGCCGCCACCCTCGCCGAGACCCACGTCATCGACGGCCCGCAGGACCGCGTCACCAAGATCGTGGACGTCCGGCCGGTTCCGAGCGTGCCCGTCCGCTGCATCCAGGTGGACAACGCCGACCACATGTACCTGGCCGGCCGCTCATCCATCCCGACGCACAACTCGACCCTCGCGCTCGACTTCGCCCGCGCGGCGTCCATCAAGCACGGGCTGACCTCGGCGTTCTTCAGCCTGGAAATGGGCCGCAACGAGATCACGATGCGCCTCCTCTCCGCTGAGGCCCGCGTCGCGCTGCACGCCATGCGCTCCGGCACCATGCAGGACGAGGACTGGACGCGCCTCGCCCGCCGGATGAGCGAGGTCGCCGAGGCCCCCCTGTTCATCGACGACTCCCCGAACATGTCGATGATGGAGATCCGCGCCAAGGCCCGCCGCCTCAAGCAGCAGCACGACCTGCGCCTGGTCGTCATCGACTACCTCCAGCTGATGACCTCCGGAAAGCGCGTCGAAAGCCGCCAGGTAGAGGTCTCCGAATTCTCCCGGTCCCTCAAGCTCCTGGCGAAGGAACTCCAGGTCCCGGTCATCGCCCTCTCCCAGCTGAACCGAGGCCCCGAACAACGCACCGACAAAAAACCCATGGTCTCCGACCTGCGCGAATCCGGCAGCATCGAGCAGGATGCGGACATGGTGATTCTGCTGCATCGTGAAGATGCTTATGAGAAGGAATCGCCTCGGGCGGGGGAGGCGGACCTGATCGTGGCCAAGCACCGTAATGGTCCGACGGCTACGGTGACCGTGGCTTTCCAGGGGCACTACAGCCGGTTTGTCGATATGGCTCAGTAGTGGTGCTCGGGGTTTGGCCCTTCCGGTAGTCCGGGGTGCCGCGGGTGGTCAAGGGGCGGGCAAGGTCTGGGTGGGGCGGGGTTCTCTGAGGAGCGGCGGGGGAAGGGGTGCGGGGAGCCCTGGGGCTTGGGCTCGGTGCTCGTTCGCGCGATCGGAAGGCCGTCATGTCGATTCTGACCCGTCCGCACCAGATGCCGGTGCGGATCGCTACCGGGGCGTTCATCCTGAACTCGGGGTTGGGCAAGCTCCGCAACACCGACGAGATGGCGGAGGGCATCCACGGCACCGCCAAGACCGCCTACCCGTTCCTGGAGAGCTGGGAGCCGGTGAAGTTCACCCGGACGCTGGGCGCGGCCGAGGTCGCGGTCGGGGCGACGCTGCTCGCGCCGATCGTGCCGTCGCTCCTGGCGGGGGCGGCGCTGACGGGGTTCTCGGCGGGGCTGCTCGGGCTGTACCTGAAGATCCCGGGGATGCGCGAGGAGGGCAGCCTGCGGCCGACGCAGCAGGGCATCCCGTTGGCGAAGGACTCCTGGATGCTGGGCATCGGGCTCAGCCTGATCATGGAGTCGCTGGGCGGCCGGAAGCGCTGCCGCCGCCACCGGTCCTGAGCGCGCGCCCGGGCGCGGGCGCGGTTAGGGTCGGCGTCCATGGAACTGCGGCAGCTCCGGTACTTCGTGGCGGTGGCCGAGGAGGGTGGCTTCACGCGGGCGGCCGAGCGGCTGCACGTCGCGCAGCCGGGGATCAGCGCGCAGGTCAGGCAGCTGGAGCGGGAGTTCGGGCAGGAGCTCTTCGATCGCTCCGGACGGTCGGTGAAGCTGACCGAGGCGGGCGAGGCGGTGCTGCCGTACGCGCGGGCGGCGCTGTGGGCGGCGGACGGCGCGCGCCTCGCGGTGGACGAGCTGACCGGGCTGATCCGCGGCCGCGTGGCGGTCGGGACCGTCACGTCCATGCCGTCCGCCCTGGTGCCGGACCTGCTCGCCGGGCTGCACTGCGACCATCCCGGCGTGGAGATCACGCTGTCCGAGGGCAACTCGGCGGATCTTCTGCGCGACTTCTGGAGGGACGGCTCGACCTGGCGTTCGTCGGCCTCGCGGGTGACCCGCCGGACGGTATCGCCGTCCAGACCTACGTCTCGGAGCGGCTCGTGGTGGCCGTCGCGCCGTCCGACGAGCTGGCCGGACGCAGCCGTGTGAGGTTGTCCGAGCTGCGGGAGCGGCGGCTGATGAGCCTGCCGCGCGGCACCGGCATCCGCGCGATCGTTGAATCGGGGTGCGTGGCGGCGGGGTTCGAGCCGACCGTGGCGTTCGAGGCCGCCGACCCGCTGGTGCTGCTGGAGCTGGCCACGCGCGGCCTCGGTGTCGCGATCGTGCCCGCGTCGCTGGCGGGTGCGCATCCGGACCTGGTCGAGATGATCGAGATCGACGGGCCCGAGCTGCGCGGGGAGGTCGCGCTCGCCTGGCGCTCCGAAGGCCCGATGAGCCCCGCCGCCCGCGAACTGATCGCCCGCGCCCGCGCCGTCCTCTGACCGCTCGCCCAGCCCCGTGCGGTGCTGTGACCGGTCGCTCGGGCCCGCGCGGTCCTCTGACTGATCGCTCGGGCCCGTGCCGTGCTGTGACTGATCGCCCGGGCCGCGCCGTCCTGTGACCGACCACCCGCGCCCGCGCCGTCCTCTGACCGATTGCCCAGGCCCGCGGCGTCGTGTGACTGATCGCTCGGGCCCGCGTCGTCCGGTGGGTGCGCGGGCTGTTTCCGCGTCGTGGTGTGGGCGCCTGGGCGGGGCGGCGGGCCGCCCCGCCGGGTCGGGCGTCACGCGGCGGCGGGGACCTTGTCGAGGAAGCCGTGGACCTTGGCGATGCGGCCGTCCTCGTCCAGGACCGCGACGTCGAAGCCGACGACCGGGGCCTCGGCGCCCTCGGGGCCGAGCTCCCAGGTGAAGCGGACGATGTCGTGGTGCGCGTCCACCGGGCCGGCCAGGCGGAAGACCAGGCCGGGGAACTGGCCCTGGGCGCCGGCGATCACCGCGTCGATCGCGTCCCGGCCCTCGACGGCCGCGAGCGGGTCGGTGTAGGTGGCGCCCTCGGCCCAGACCTCGTCGATCGCGGCGCGGCGGGCGGCGGGGTCGGTCTCGTTCCAGATGGCGATGTAGCGCTCGATCTGCTGCTGCGCGTTGTTCATGATCTTCCCTTCTCGCCGGGTCCGTCCCGACGTGTTCAACGATGTCGCGGACGGTGTGGAAGATCGATTACCTCCCGGGTCATGACGTCCGCTCCGGTTCGCGGCGGATAGGGTCGGCCCGTCCGGGGAGGGGTGCGGGTGAGCGCTGGAACGATGACGATGGCGGACGCGCGGGCCTGGGCGCGTCCGGTGGAGCGGCGGCGGCGCGTGCGCGCGGCGTGGCCGGGCGGCGGCGCGACCGCGTCGATCGGGCTGGGCGTGCTCGGCGCGCTGTTCTTCTCCTCGTCCTTCATCGCGAACCGGCTGATGGCGGTCGGCGGCGGCGCGTGGGAGTGGACGGCGTCGCTCCGGTTCGCCTACTCGCTGCCGATCTTCCTGGCGATCGTCGCGGTGCGCGGCGCGCGCGCCTCCCGGACCGCGCGCGCCTCCCGGACCGCGCGCCAGAGCGCTGACCTGGGGTTGAGTCCCGTCTTCGGTGCGCTGCGGGCCGCGCCCGGACGCTGGACGCTGTGGAGCACGGTCTGCTTCGGCCTGTTCTACGCGCCGCTGTGCTTCTCGGCCACGACCGCGCCGGGCTGGATGGTCGCGGCGACCTGGCAGGTCACGATCGTGTGCGGGGTCGTCCTCGCGCCGATCCTTTACGGACGCGGGGACGAGCGCGGCAGGGTGCCGATGCGCGGCCTGGCGCTGTCCGGGTTGATCCTCGGCGGGGTGTTCCTGACGCAGCTCGGCGGTGGCGCGTCCGCGCTGACCTGGAAGGCCGCGCTGGGCGTCGTGGCCGTGCTGTTCGGCGCGGTCGCCTACCCGGTCGGCAACCGGCGCGCCATGGAGCTCGCCGGGGACGGCCTGGACACCTTCCAGCGGCTCGCCGCGATGTCCCTCGCCAGCATGCCGTTCTGGCTGGTCATCGCGGTGATCGGCGGGCTCAGGGCAGGGCTGCCGACGGCGGGGCAGCTCGGCGCGACCGCGGTCGTCGCGGTCTTCTCCGGAGTGATCGCCACCTCGCTCTTCTTCGCCGCCACCCACCGCGAGCGCGCGCACCCGATGCGGCTGGCCGCGGTCGAGGCCACGCAGGCCGCCGAGGTGGTCTTCGTCGCCCTGCTGGAGCCGGTGCTCCTGCGCTCGTCCGCGCCCGGAGCGGTCGGCTGGGCCGGTATCGTCGCCATCACGATCGGCGTCATGCTCTACGCGCTCGCCGGCAAGCGCTGACCCCGCCGCGCGTCCTCGCCCGGCCGGCCTCTGACGTTGATGTCGTTTTTCCGCTAGTGGACGGTCCGGTCCTCGGTGATGCTGGAGACATGCACGAGGACACGGAACGGTGCGTGCGGGCCGTCCAGGCGAAGGACGCCCGGTTCGACGGGTGGTTCTTCACCGGGGTGGTGACGACGGGGATCTACTGCCGTCCGAGCTGCCCGGCCGTCCCGCCGAAGGCGCAGAACATGCGGTTCTATCCGAGCGCGGCGGCGGCGCAGCAGGCCGGATTCCGGGCCTGCAAGCGGTGCCGTCCCGACACCAGCCCGGGTTCGCCCGAGTGGAACCACCGCGCGGACGTCGTCGGGCGCGCGATGCGCCTGGTCGCGGACGGCGTGGTCGACCGCGAGGGGGTGCCGGGCCTGGCGACCCGGCTCGGCTACAGCACCCGGCAGATCGAGCGGCAACTGCGCGCCGAGCTGGGCGCGGGTCCGCTGGCGCTGGCGCGGGCGCAGCGCGCGCAGACCGCCCGGTTGCTGATCGAGACGAGCGCCCTGCCCATGTCGGACGTGGCGTTCGCTTCCGGATTCGCGTCGATCAGGGCCTTCAATGACACTATTCGGGAGGTCTTCGCGCAGACTCCTACCGAATTGCGTGATCGAGTGGCCCGCGGGCATCCCACCGCCGTGAACGGCTCGCTGTCGCTGCGGCTGCCGTTCCGCCAGCCGTTCTTCCCGGACAACCTGTTCGGGCACCTCGCCGCGACGGCCGTCCCGGGCGTCGAGGAGTGGCGGGACGGCGCGTACCGGCGGACGCTGCGGCTCCCGCACGGTCCGGGCGTCGTCGCGCTGAAGCCGACGCCGACCTACGTGGCCTGCACGCTCACCCTCACCGATCTGCGCGACCTCACGATCGCGATCAGCCGGTGCCGGTGGATGCTGGACCTCGACGCCGACCCGGTCGCCGTCGACGAGCTGCTCTCCGGCGACGAAGTCCTGGAAACCCTCGTCCGCAAGGCTCCCGGAAGGCGCGTCCCGCGGACGGCCTGCGGAGCGGAGTTCGGCGTCCGGGCCGTCCTGGGGCAGCAGGTGTCCACGGCCGCCGCACGCACCCATGCCGCGCGCCTCGTGCGCGCGCACGGGGAGCAGGTGGACGATCCGGCCGGGGGCCTCACGCATCTGTTCCCGATGCCCGAAGTCCTCGTGGACCTGGACCCGGCGACCCTGGCGTTCCCCGAATCCCGCCGGACGACGCTGAAGACCCTGGTCACGGCCCTGGCGTCCGGAGAGCTGGACCTCAGCGTCGGCGCGGACTGGGACGAGGCCCGGGCGAAACTGTCCGAACTGCCCGGGATCGGCCCGTGGACGATCGAGACCATCGCGATGCGGTCGCTCGGCGACCCGGACGCGTTCGTCGCGAGCGACCTCGGCGTCCGGCACGCGGCGCGGCTGCTCGACCTGCCGACGACGCCGTCCGCGCTCACCAGGCGGGCCGCGGCCTGGCGCCCCTGGCGCTCCTACGCCGTCCAGCACCTCTGGGCGACGGGCGACCACGCCATCAACACCCTTCCCGCATGAAACGAGATCCGCTGTGAACACCCACGTCGTGATCGACAGCCCGGTGGGCCCGCTGACGCTGGTCGCGGACGGTCCCGAACTGGTCGGGCTCTACATGAACCAGCAGCGGCACCGCCCCGAGGACGAGACCTTCGGCGCGCCCGGCGACCCGGAGGACGAGCCGTTCGCGTCCACCGCGTCCCAGCTCGCGGCCTACTTCACCGGCGACCGGCACGAGTTCGACCTGCCGCTGAAGCTGAAGGGCACGCCCTTCCAGCAGCGCGTCTGGGAGGCGCTGACCCGGATCCCCTACGGCGAGACGGTCAGCTACGGCGAGCTGGCCGCCGAGCTGGGCAACCCCAGCGCGTCCCGCGCGGTGGGCCTGGCCAACGGCCGCAACCCGATCGGGATCATCGTCCCGTGCCACCGGGTGGTCGGCTCCACCGGCAGCCTCACCGGCTATGGAGGCGGCATCGAGCGCAAGCGCTTCCTGCTCGACTTCGAGCGCTCGCACCACCCCGCCGAAGAATCCGCCGCCCTCTTCTAACCACCAACCAGCAAAAGGCCCCGCGCCCGAGGGCGTGGGGCCTTCACCTCGTGCGCGCGCGGGGTCAGCGGTGGCGGCGCGTGAACCAGGCGGCGAGGCCGAAGAGGACGCCTCCGGTCATGAACCAGGGTTCGTAGAGGAACGTGGTGAAGCGCTCCTCGGAGCTGAAGTCCGCCGCGTCTCGTGCGCCCGCGATAAGGCCGATCCAGTCCGGGATGCTGGGGAGCGCGTGCACGAGCAGGACCGCCGTCGTGCCCCAGACGGCCCCGGCGAGCGCCCGGCGCGGCAGCCGCCGTCCCCAGGGACGGATGAGCGCGAGCGCCATACCGGCGGCGCCCAGCGAGGCCGGGATGGCGATCACGTCGATGACCAGCAGCGCGGGGGTGCTGTAGATGCTGCGTCCGTCGGGGAGGCCGAGCCGCCCGTCCGCGAGCCAGTACACGTGGACGGCGGAGAACAGCACGCCCCACACCGCCGCCGTGTAGGCGAGCAGGCGTCCGAGCGTCGTCGGGTGGGCGAAGGTGGGGCGGCGGGCCGCGGTGATCTGCATGTGGACGATCCTGCTGCGCGGGCCGCGGTCCGGGCTTCCCCCGCGTCGGCGAACCGGCTCCCCCGAGCGGGGGAGTTCCGCCTGCGTGGCTACGCACAGGGTGTTCTGTCGGTGGGGGTGGTTAGGGTCGGGGAGTCGCCGGATTCGACCAGCGAAGGGGAGGAAACATGGAGTTCCGGGTCGATCGTGGGGCGCTCGCAGACGCCGTGGCCTGGGCCGCCCGCACCCTTCCCGCGCGTCCGGCGCTGCCCGTGCTCGCGGGCCTGCGCCTCGTTGCGGACGCGGACGGCGGCCTCGAACTGGCCGGGTTCGACTACGAGGTGTCCGCGCAGGCCAGGGTGGACGCCGACGTCGCGACGCCCGGTCGCGCGCTGGTCCCGGGACGGCTGCTCGCCGAGATCGTCCGCAGCCTGCCCGCGCAGCCCGTGGAGTTCCTGACCAAGGACGCCGAGCTCGTGCTGCGCTGCGGAAGCGCCGAGTTCGGCCTCCAGACCATGCCCGTCGAGGACTACCCGACCCTTCCCGACGCGCCCGAACGCGCGGGCACGATCGCGGGCGACGCGTTCGCCGCCGCCGTCGCGCAGGTCACCCCCGCCGCCGGACGCGACGACGCCCTGCCCATGCTCACCGGCGTCCGCCTCGACCTCGAAGGCGACACGATGTGGCTGGCCTGCACCGACCGGTACCGCATCGCCGCGCGCGAGCTCACCTGGTCGCCGGACGCGGCCGACTTCCACGCCGGCGTCGTCGTGCCCGCCCGCACGCTCGCCGACACGGCCAAGGCCATCCGCCCGGGCGCGACCGTGTCGCTCGGCCTTTCCGGCGAATCCGACACGCTGATCGGCGTGTCCGGCGGCGACCGCAGCATGACCACGCGCCTGCTGGACGAGCAGTACATCGACTACCGCAAGCGCCTCACCGGCGACTGGACGTCGGTCGCGCGCGTCCGCGTCGCGCCGTTCGTCGAGGCGATCAAGCGCGTCGCGCTGGTGACCGAGCGCAACACGCCCGTCCGGCTCGCGTTCACCGGGTCCGAGGTCAGCATCCGCGCCGCCTCCGGCGACTCGGCGCGCGCGAACGAGTCGCTCGGCGCCGAGCTCGACGGTGAGGACATCGACATCGCCTTCAGCCCGCAGTACCTCCTGGACGGCCTGGCGGGCATCCACTCCGAGCATGCCCGCCTGGAATGCGCCGGTCCGACCAAGGCCGCGCTCCTCACCGGAATTCCGGACGCCGAAAAGGACGGCGACCAGCCCGATCTCGACGGCGACACCGGCTTCCGATACCTGGCGATGCCCGTCCGCCTGACCTCCTGACCAGGGGGTTCAGGCGTCGTTGGGGTGCGCGGTCACGGGCTTCGGGCCCGTGTCCACGGCCGCGGGTTCGTGGGTATGGGTGCCCGCGAGCCAGACGGTCCGGTCACACGAGGACGAGGCCAGCCAGGTGGTGGATTCCGGGCTGGGCGTAACCGTCCAGCGGTGCCCGTCGTAATGCGCCAGCTCGCCGTTGCCCCCGGCTGCCCAGATGTCGTCCCGGGACTGAGCTGTGACCGTGTTCGCCGAGGTCAGAGGCGTTTTCACGCGGCTCCAGCGGTTGCCGTTCCAATGCATGACGGTCTGGTGGCCGACGGCCCAGACGTCATCGGGGGCGGTGGCTGAGACGGCGGCGAGCGGGCCTTTGGCGCGGCCGGGGACGCGGGTCCAGGCTCGTCCGTCGAAGTGGAGGATCAGGGCGTCGCGGTCGGCCGATCCGACCGCCCAGACATCGTCCGGCGCGAGGGCCGCGACGGCGACGAGGCGTCCGCGCGGAATGTCGGGGATGTCGCCGGACGACTCCCACGACGTCCCGTCCCAGCGCAGCACGCGCGGCCCGTGCGGGCTGGCATGGCCGACCGCCCATGCGCAGCCGGACGAGTCGAAGGCCACGTCGTTGAGGACGATGCCGTGCAGCAGGCCGGGCTTGTCCCAGGATGTCCACTCCGATCCCGTCCAATGCCGGATCAGCGCGACATCGACCTGTTCGAGCCGGTCGTACGCGCCCCCGACCGCGATCGGGGCGGGTTCCGGGCCGACGCCGGACGCGATGCCGCGGAGACGCGCGCCCAGCAGCGCGGCGGACGCCAGGGAGGATCCGGACCGATCGGGGAAGATCGTCCAGGACGCGCCGTCCCAGCGCGCGGCAAGCGGCTTCTGGCCGGAGGCGCCCACGACCCAGACGCCGGACGCGGTGGCGGCGATGCCGTACAGCAGGTGCCCCGCGCCGGGCAGCGGCGGCGGGCCGGGTACAGACCCGGACGAAACGGAGGTGCCGGGGGAGAGCGCCATCACCGCGCCGCTCGCTCCGGCGCGGGCCTGGGTGGCGTTCCGGTTCACCGTGTGCGGCCCCTCGTGAAGGTGAGAACGACATCCCCGTCGGAGGGGATCATTGACCGTCCGGGGTGTCTTGACAAGCGTCCCCCACTTCGGAAACGCGCGAGCCGCTTCGGCGTGTTCCGCCGCGTCCGGAGGGTTACAAGTCCTGTACCGCGAGGATGAAGCGCACTGTCTCCGGGGTGTCGTTTCCGTAACCGTGCGTATGGTCGCCCGGGAAGACCGCGGCGGTTCCGGCGGGGACGGGCTGGGCGTGGCCGTCCACATGCAGCGTCAGCGTGCCGGTCTCGACCTGCACGATCTCCTTCGTGCCCGGCTTGTGCGCCTCGCTCTCGCGCAGCTCACCGGGCCGCAGCTCCCAGCGCCACAGCTCCATCGTCGGCCGCGGGTCGGTGCCCGCGAGCAGCGTGCCGGTGCCGCCGGACCCGCCCTCCCACAGCACCACCTGCCGCTCGGGCGGGAACAGCCGGACCGCCGGCCGCTCCGGGACCTGCACCAGCCGGACGAGCGGCACGCCGAGCGCGTCCGCGACCCGGATCAGCGTGCCGAGGTTCGGGTTGCCGCGCGCCGCCTCCAGGTTGACCAGGACACCCTTGCTGACCCCGGCCCGCTCGGCGAGCTCGTCCAGGCTCCAGCCGTGGCCGGAGCGCAGCGTCCGGACGGTCCGCGCGACGGCCCCGCCGACCGCCTCCTGCTCGCTCACCCGATCACTCCTGCCCGCTCATCCGGTCACCCTACGCTCGGTCGATCGAATGGTATACATAGTTCGCTGAAATGACCGAGGGGAGCACCGCCATGCTGGACACGATCACCGTCGACGATGCCGTACGCGCGCTGCGCCCGGACTTCGCCGTGCTCCTCATGTCCGCGGAGGGCCTGGTCAACGGCCCGTCCGACGCCGCGTCCGGGTCCTGGCTGAGCGACGCCGCCGCCAAGGCCGACCCCGGGGACCCGCACGTCGAGTCCTGGCGCGAGGCGTACGCCGCGTTCGGCGCCAAACCCAAGCGGACCCGGCCGTCCGTAGACGCCCTGCTCCGCCGCGCGGACGCCCTGCCCGCCATCAACCGCGTCGTGGACGCCTACAACGCCGTCAGCGTCGAGTACGCCCTCCCGATCGGCGGCGAGGACCTCGACACCTACGAAGGCCCGGCCCGCCTCGTGCGCGCGCGGGGGGACGAGCCCTTCGACGTCATCGCCAACGGCGAGCCCGCCGTCGAGAACCCGGTCGAGGGCGAGGTCGTCTGGCGGGACGACAAGGGCGTGACGTGCCGCCGCTGGAACTGGCGGCAGTGCGTCCGCACGCGCATCACCGAGGACACCAAGAACGCCCTGTTCATCCTGGAACGCCTGGAGCCGTACCCGCTCGACCGCCTGCGCGCCGCCGGGGACGCCCTCGCCGGCCACCTCCGCGCGATCTCCCCGGGAGCCCGGATCGAGACCCGGCTGCTCGGCTGATGATCACGCTCCTCGCGCTGGGCGCCGCGCTGTCCTACGGCGTCGCCGACTTCCTCGGCGGCACGGTCACCCGGCATTCCAGCACGCTGAAAGCCCTGTTCTGGTGCGTCCCGGCCGGGCTCGCGGTGCTGGCCGCCTCCGCCCTGCTCACCGGACGCATCCCCACGGCGACCTCGCTGACCTGGGGATTCGTCGCCGGTCTCGCGGGCGGCGCGGGCCTGATGACCTTCTACCGGGCGCTCGCCCGCGGCCCGATGTCGGTCGTCGCACCCGTCTCGGCCCTCGCGTCCGCGCTGCTGCCGATCGCGGTCGGCGTCGCGCGCGGCGAGCGCCTGGACGCCACCGTCCTCGCCGGCGTCCTGATCTGCCTCGTCGCGATCGCCCTGGTCAGCATGGAGAAGTCGGACGGGCCGTCCGAGCGCTCGGGCAACCCGCTCGACAACGGACCGCTCATGGCGGGCATCTCCGGCATCTGCTTCGGCCTGTTCTTCGTCCTGGTCAAGACCGCCGGGACGTCCGGCGGGCTCTGGCCGCTCGTCGCGGCCCGCGCGGGCAACCTGGCGGTCGTCGCGCTCGCGCTCGCCGTGGTGCTCGCGCGCGGCGGCTCGCCCGGAACGGGCGTTTCGGGCCGCCGCCTGATCGGGCTCGCCGTGCTGTCCGGCGCCCTGGACGCCTCCGCGAACGTCCTCTACTACCTCGCGGTGAACTCCGGACTCCTCAGCCTCGCGGCCGTCCTGACCTCGCTCTACCCGGCGATCACCGTCCTGCTCGCCCGGATCGCCTACAGCGAGCGCCTCCGGACCGTCCAGCGCCTGGGCCTGGCCCTGGCCGCCACAGGCGTGACCCTCGTAACGGTCGGCTGAAACCCGCCGAGTCGGACGCCACGCCCGCCGCCTGACGTCCCGGAAGACCTAGAGTGATCGGCCATGCCGGAAATCTCCACCTACGTGAGTGACACCGCGAGCGCCTACGACGCGATGGCCGTCCGCTATGCCGAGTTCGTTCGCGGCGTCCTCGACGGCCAGCCCCTGGACCGGGCGGTGCTCGCCGCCTTCGCCGACCTCGTCCGCGAGTCCGGCAACACCAGGGCCGTCGAGGCCGGATGCGGGCCCGGCCACATGACCGCCCACCTGCGCGACCTCGGCCTCGACCCGTTCGGCCTGGACATCGCCCCCGCGATGATCGACATCGCCCGCGAGGCCCACCCGGACCTGCGCTTCGACCTCGCCTCCATGGACGCGGTGGACGGCCCGGACGGCTCGCTCGGCGGCGTCCTGTCCTGGTACTCGATGATCCACACACCGCCCGCCGAACTCCCGCCCTACCTGGCCGAGTTCCACCGCGTCCTGGCGCCCGGCGGCCACCTGCTGCTCGGCTTCTTCGAGGCCGAGGGCTCCCAGGTCGTCCCGTACGACCACAAGGTCACCCCCGCCTACCGCTGGCCCATCGACGCCCTCGCCGCCCAGGCCGCCGCGGCCGGCTTCACCGAGGTCTGCCGCGTCCTCCGCGAGCCCCGCCCCGGCGAACGCCACCGCCAGGCCCGCCTCATCCTGACCCGCTCCTGACCCGGGCGGCGGATCCATGTCCTTGACGACCCAAGCGGCCCTCACGCTGCTGCCCGTAACGGCCGGCGCCCTGATCGGGTTCGTGCCTACCTACCTGACCGAACGCCGCCGCGAGCGCGAAACCCTCAAGAAGCGGTGGGACGAGCCGCTCCACCAGCTCTGCTCCGAAACCGCGGTGCGCGTCCGGAAGATCCTGCGCGGCCGCAACGCGGTCAAATACGCGGAAGGCGACCGCGACACCGCGCTCCGCGAGATGGCGGAAGACCTCCACCTGCTGAGCCTGCTCGTCGAGCAGATCAGGCTGCTGGGCAGCAGGGACCTCCAGATAGCGGCCCGCTGGATGCTCCGCCACGCCTACGCCGTCGTGACCGAGACCCGGGACGGCAGCGACCCCAGAGCCGCCGAATACCCGAACCCGCCCTACGAGCGCCTCGTGGAGGCCGTCCAGCAGTTCCGCATCGAGGCCCGCAGGCAACTCCGCGTCGAAACCCCCGAAGACATCGCCCCCGAAGAACCCTGACCCGCCCGCCGAGGCCCCGGACGAGCCCGCCGAGGGCCCGGACGAGCCCGATGAGCAGGCCGGGAAGGGCAACTGAGACTAGAACTGAGCCTAGAAAGCGTTGAGGGCGGCACCCGCGGGGTGCCGCCCTCAGACGTTTGGCCAGGTCATAGGCCATCTAGATGGCGGTGGCGGTGGGATTCGAACCCACGGAAGCTTGCACTTCACACGCTTTCGAGGCGTGCGCCCTCGTCCACTAGGCGACGCCACCGCGGAAGAGCCTACCGGACTCTGCGGGATGCGAAGAACTCGATTAGCGGGACGGCGCACTCGTCGGCGAGGACGCCGACGATCACCTCGGGACGGTGGTTGAGGCGGCGGTCCCGGACGACGTCCCAGAGGGAGCCGACCGCGCCCGCCTTCTCGTCGATCGCGCCGTAGACGATCCGGTCCAGCCGGGCCTGGACGGCCGCGCCCGCGCACATCGTGCACGGCTCCAGCGTCACCACCAGCGTGCAGCCGGTCAGGCGCCACGAGCCCAGCGCGGACGCGGCCTGGCGCATCGCGACGATCTCGGCATGACCGGTCGGGTCGCCGGTCAGCTCGCGGTCGTTGTGGCCGCGCCCGATCACGCGTCCGTCCGGGTCGAGGACGAGGGCGCCTACCGGAATGTCTTCCGCCTGAGCTGCGAGACGGGCCTCATCCAGGGCGAGGCGCATGGCCGGCTCGTACTCGCGAGCGGCGTCGTCGGTGGCCGGGACGCCGAACTCCACCCGGGCGCCGGACGCGTCGTCCTCAGTCACGGAGGCGGTCGAACTCCTCGCCGAAACCCGCGCGCTCGGCGACCGCCATCAGCGCGTCGCCGGGCAGGGAGCGCTCGCCCAGCTCGGAGAGCTGCTCGCCGTCGACGCCGAGATCGCCCAGCAGTGCGGCGTCGCCGGACGGGTCGCCGTCCGGGGCCTCCCCGACGAGCGGCTGGAACAGGCCCGCGAGCCGGTCGTCGCGGACGGCGGACACGTACGCGCGCGGCTCGCCGTCACCGTCCAGCCGGACGATCGCGAACCAGTCGTCCTCGCGCTCGACCAGCAGGACCACCGAGTCCCCGTAGGACTCGACGGCGGCCTCGCGCATCTGGTCGGCGATGTCGTCGACGCTCTCGGCCTCCGCGAGCTCGGCCTCGGTTCCCACCCAGCCCTGCGGCGTCCGGGCGAAGACGGCGGCGAAATACGACACGTTCTCATTGTGGACCACGAGGATCCGCCGGTCACACCCCGCACCGGACGAGTTCACCGGAACCTCTGGCAGCCGCCCCCCGAAAGCCACCCAACCCTGCCCAGCCGGCCTCCGAACCGCATACCTCTGAGCGGCACGGGCCGGACGGGCTCGGGGCGCGTAGGAAAGGGGGGCGTGGGCGTGGTTTGGAGGGGCGCGGGGGGATGGCGGGTGGGGGTGCTTGGCCTGGGGGCGGGGAGTGGCGGACGGGGGTCAGGCGACGGTGTCTAGGGCTCGTTCGAAGGCGATGGCGAAGCCGAGGCGGCCGGCGATGCTGAGGAGCATCTCGTCCGGGTAGAGCTCCAGGTCGCCGGAGATCGCGCCCAGCTCCATCTCGTCCAGGCCGAGGTCGGCGAAGATCGACATGTCGCCTACCGGGAGCACCTGGTCGAGCTCCTCGTCCTCCGGGACGGGGATGTCGAGGTACTCCAGGACCTGCTGCGCGAGCGGCCAGTCCACCGAGGCGGTGACGTCCGACAGGAAGACCATGTCGTCCTCGCCCAGCAGCCGGATCGCCACGAAGAAGTCGTCGCCGACCGAGACGAGCCCGATGGTGCCGCCGAGGCTCGGCTGCTGGCGGAGGGCATGGATCAGCCCCTCAAGGTCGCCGGTCAGCGCGACCGGGAGGACCTCCGCCTCCCAGCTCGCGTCCTCGCGGTACACCACGACGGCGAAATCCGCCGCGTCCACATCCGTCATGTCCACCCCACCCGGCGCGCGTGTCCTGCGAGGACGGAGGCACGGGGCCCCTCCCTCGCGAACCCCGCCGCCGTACCGGGCGGGGTGCCACGGCGTCCCTTCCGGACACCGCGCCGTCCGAATCTACTCGATCCGGCCCCGCCGGGAGTCTCGGATGGGCAGCAGGCCCGTCCAGCGGGGACGACCGAGCGCCCGGCGGCGCCTCCGCGGCCCCGCCGGGGTTCGCTTTCCACCACTTCGACCAGGGATGACGCCGCTAGGCGGCAAAGGTCAAGGGAGGAACCGGAACGTCCGGTGCCGCAGCGCGGCGTGGATCTGCTTGCGCCGCGCCCGATGCGGTGTCACCCGTTCCCGCAGCTCACGGGCCTCGGCGAGCTCCCGCAGGAACCGGGCCCGGCGGCGCAGCCGCTCCCGGGACTCTTCCGGCGTGAGATTCAGCACCCCCGCCTCCTGAAGTCTCGTCGCGTCGTCCTCCGTACAGCCTTCCTCAACGGGACCGCCGCCCGGCGGCATTCCCCGGCCGTCGTCCGCGCCGGCTCCCGCCGAAGCCGGGCGCGCCGCCGTCGCCCCCAGGACGCGCCCGGACTCCGCGCGCTCCGCGCCGAGCCCCCGCTCCCGTCGAGCCGTTCTCCTCGCCACGAGGTCAGCCTCCCTCGTGACCGCCGGATCAGATGTGCCCCCCGACTCAGACCAGGCACCCGAAAGCGCCGCCGTCTCGCCGTCCACCGTGGTCCTCCTCTCGGAACCGGACTGCGACCCGACCCCACTGCCCGACATCCGAACGCGTGGGCCGACCCCGGCCCACCGGCGTCCTGACGTGCCCAGCACCCCGTCTCCCGCCGAACTACCCGCGTCGGCACGCCCCATGCGTCCCGTACGGCCATCTTCGCCTGCCTTTGCCCGGCCCTGGAGCCCGGCCGACACCACCTTCCTGAAAGATCCGACTCCTCCCTTCCGCCGGTCCTCCCACCTCGCTCGGCGACCTGGGCCGAACGAACCGGGTCCCGGGCCGCCCGCGAGGTTTAGCCGCAGGCCGGGCGGGATCTGATCAGGCCTCCGAGGTCGGCTACCGTGAGCACATGCAGACCCTTGCCGTCGACCACCCGCTCGTCGCCCACAAGCTGACCACGCTGCGGGACGTGCGCACCGACTCGCCCACCTTCCGCCGCCTGGCGGACGAGCTGGTGACCCTCCTCGCCTACGAGGCGACCCGGGACGTGCGGGTGACCGATGTCACCGTTCAGACGCCGGTGGCCGAGGCCCACGGCGTCCAGCTGGCCAGCCCGAAGCCGCTGGTCGTGCCGATCCTGCGGGCGGGCCTGGGCATGCTGGACGGCATGACCCGGCTGCTGCCCACCGCCGAGGTCGGCTTCCTCGGGATGATCCGCGACGAGGGCTCCCTCCAGGCCCAGACCTACGCCACCCGCCTGCCGGACGACCTGTCCGGCCGGCAGTGCTACGTCCTCGACCCGATGCTGGCCACCGGCGGCACGCTCGCCGCCGCGATCAAGCTGCTGCTCGACCGCGGCGCCCGCGACGTCACGGCGCTCTGCCTGCTCGCCGCCCCCGAGGGCCTGAAGTACCTCGAAGAGGACTTCGCCGGCACGGACGCCCCGATCCGCGTCGTCACCGCGGCCATCGACGACCACCTCAACGAGCACGGCTTCATCATCCCGGGCCTCGGCGACGCCGGAGACCGCCTCTACGGCGTCGTCTGACCCGCCTCACGTCCGCCGATCCCCGGTCCCAGGTCGGGCTGGCCGCGCGGGCTTCCGGGGTTGGGCTGTCCGCGCGGGCTCCTTGGGGTGCGCTGACCACGTGGGCTTCCGGGGTGCTGTCTGCGCGGGTTCCCGGGGCTGCGCTGGCCGCGGGCTCGTCCGGCTGCTCTCATGTGGCCTTCTTCGGATTCTGCTGGCATTCGGTCTCCTTCGGTTGCGTGGCGTCCTTCTGGTGGCCGGGGCGGGACGTCTGGCGATCTTGGTTCGGGGGGCGTTCACGGTGGGTAGTACCCGGTTTACGGAACGTCGGCTGGCGTTCCTCTCCGCCGCTCCGGCATTCGGGGACGGTTCAGGACCGGGGCGGGGGGAGCGAGCTTGGGGGAAGCGTCATGGCTCAGCGACCGGACTCCGAACCTCACTACGGCGAGATCGGCGAGCGGCTGGCCCGCGAGTTCTCGGGCGTGCACGACGGACGGACCGTGGAGCGGTGCGTGACCGCGGCCCGGTACGGCGCGCTCGAAGTGACCGGGGCCGCCCCGGCCGATCTGGTGGAGCGCGTCGCCCGCAAGCACCTTCAGGTGCTGGCCGTCGTCGCCGCGGAGAAGCGGCGCCGATCACCGCGTACCTCACTGGGGAACACCCCCTGACCCTTCCGTCTCCGTCGTCCCTCACCCCACAGAACGAACGGGGGGCATGAAACGTTGGGGGCGACTTCCGGGTGACACCGGCGGACGATCCGGGTGACACGGCCGCGGAGGCGCCGTGCGGGTGCTTTGCCGTGCCTGGGCGCTGTGCGAAACTGGCCGAGGGTCCGTGGGTCGTCCGCTCCGGGAGGCATGAGTGCCCGCCAAGAAGTACGTCGCCTGGGCGGCCGTCGCGGTGGCGGTGGTCTACCTGGTGCAGCAGCCCGAGGGGGCGGCGCGCTCGGTCGCCCGCGCCGCGTCGGGGCTGACCTCCGCCGCAGACTCGGTGGCCACCTTCCTCAACGCGCTCGGCTGAGGTTCCCATGCGCCTGGTCACGCCCGGTGACTCCGCTCCCGCGTCGGTCAACAAGTACCTGCTCCCGCACGAGACGCAGGTGATCACGGTCCGCCGGCATCCGGCCGTGCTGATGCTGCCGGTCGGGCTCGTCCTCGGCGGCCTGATCATCGCCGGGGTGCTCAGCAACACCCTGGCCAAGGACGCGGGCACGGTGATCAGCTGGATCTGGTGGGGCTGGCTGATCCTGCTGGCCTGGTTCGTCTGGCGGGTGGCGGAGTGGTCGGTGGACTACTTCGTGATCACCAACCAGCGGATGCTGCTCACCACCGGCCTGATCACGCGCAAGGTCGCGATGATGCCGCTGGCGAAGGTCACCGACATGAGCTTCAAGCGGACGGTCGCGGGCCGGATGCTCGGCTACGGCGAGTTCGTCCTGGAGTCGGCCGGTCAGGACCAGGCCCTTTCGGCCGTCCCGTACCTGCCCTATCCGGAGCAGCTGTACCTGGAGGTCTGCGAGATGATCTTCCCGAACAAGAACGCCTCGGACGACTGACCCGCCCCAGGAGCATGTGATCTGCGTCACATGATGCGGGCGCCGAGGCCCTCGGTAAGCCTCTCCTGACCCGTCCGCATGCGGCTTGGCGTGCGCCTTCTCCGCGTGGACGCGTCCATCGGCGCTCCGGCCCGCAGGGCACGGCGATTGCGGCGCCCGGCCGCAGCCGTGGTACGGCTTCCGTGCGCGATGCCTGTCGAGCATGATCTACTGGGTTAAGCCGTTATCACCGCCAAAGCCGTAACTAGGGACGACTGGGACCGCTTCGTTACTCTCGACGTGCGATAACCGACGATGTGCAATTATGTCGGAACCCCAGCCGCCTGTTTACTTCCGCTAAGTGAGTTCTCATGCCGGGTCCAGGCAACGTCGGGGAGCGCGTCCGCAACCTGCGGCTGACCAGACGCTTGTCACAGGCGCAGCTCGCCGGTCACGACCTCTCCGACAGTTACATCTCGTTGATCGAGTCCGGTAAGCGGACTCCCACCCCCACCGTGCTGCGGATGCTGGCCGAGCGTCTCGGGTGCACGCCCGAGTACCTCGCCGAGGGCGTGGAGCCGGAGCAGCGCGCCCACCTGGAGGTCCGGGAGCGCCACGCGCACCTGGCCCTGCTGGCCGGCGACCCGCGCGGCGCCGCGTCCGTCTTCGAGGACGTCATCAAGCGCAGCGACGACCCCGACCTCACCGCGCGGGCGCGCGAGGGCCAGGCCCACGCGCTGGAGCAGCTCGGCCGCGTCGAGGACGCGATCGCGCTGTTCGAGGAGCTGCGCGAGCAGGCCGAACGCGACCCCGGGCGGACCAGCTGGCTCCCTCCGGTGATCTCGCTCGCCCGCTGCTACCACGCGGTCGGCGACCTCGGCCAAGCGATCGCGCTGGGGGAGCGGACCTTCGCTCGCCTGGACGAGCTCGGCCTCGCGCGCGGGCACGAGCGGATCGAGGTGGGCCGCATGCTGCTGCTCGCCTACGTGGACCGCTCTGATTTCGCCCGCGCGCACGCGCTCGGCCGCACGCTCCTCGCCGCCGAGGAGGCCGGACGGACCGGGGACGGCGACACGCTCAGCGTCTGCTACCAGCAGGCCAGCGTCCGCGCTCTCGACCAGAACGCCATCGGCGACTCCCTCTACTTCGCGGACCAGGCCCTGGCCGCGCGCGGTGAGGGCACCCGTCCTCGTGCGCTCGCGCGTCTGGATCTCGCAGCCGCGAAGGCACTGCTCCGCGGCGTCCCGGCGTTCTCCGTCGAGACGCCCGTCCCGGAGGACATGCCGCTCGGCGCGTCCCCCGGCGCGGCCGAAGAGGCGCTCCGCCTGCTGGAAGGCGCGGAGGACCTGGAAGGCGCGGAAGTCACCGAACGCACCGTGGAGAAGGCCCGCGCCCTGGTCATCCTCGGGCGGCCCGCGCAGGCCATCTCCGGCCTGGAGGAGTTCCTCGAAACCGGCATGGCCCTGGCCGCGCCCACCGAGGACAGCCTCACCACCCTCGGCCCGCCCCCGGGCACCGACCTCGTCGCGCGGACGCACAAGATGGCCCAGGCCAGGCTCGTCCTCGCGCGCGCACGCGTTGCGCAGCACGACCCGCAGGCCGCACTCGTGGTTCTGCGCGCCGCCGCGACCCAGCTCGCCGAACTCCCCGCGAACCGCTCGACCGCCCGCCTTCTCCACGAACTGGGCGACCTCTTCCAGATCGCCGGCGACACCCTCGCCGCGACCACCGCCTACCGCCAGTCCCTCGAAGCCGCAGGTCTCCGCGCCGGCCGCCCCCACACGGCCCCCTGCGACATCGGAGTCTGACCCCACCTCCCGAACGGTCCTCAAGGGCCGCGTCCGCTCAGCGGGCGCGGCCCTTTTGTGCACGGCCCAGGCACGACCTCACGTTTCGGCGGCTCGCTGCCCGGTGCGCAGTCGATGCGCTCGCGGAGTTGCCGTGCGTCCGAGCCTCCGACTGGGATTGTCGGAGGCGGCGAGTAGGTTGCGGACGTGATCGTGCTCTCGCAACAGGACGTTGAGGAACTGCTGGACGTCGAGGCGCTGGTGGACGCCCTGGCACCGGCCATGGCCGACCTCTCGGCGGGGAGGGCGGCGGTCCCCGCCCGGACGGCCGCGCTGGTTCCCGAGGCGGACGCGCTGCTGCTGGACATGCCCGGGTACGCGCCGTCCGCCGAGCTGCTGATCAGCAAGCTCGTGTCGGTGTTCCCGGGGAACGCCGGAAATGGTCTGCCGGTTCGGCAGGCGGTGATCGTGGCGTTCGACGCGGGGACCGGCGAACCCGTCGCGTTCCTGGACGGGACGCACATCACGGCGACCCGCACCGCGGCGTGCGCCGTCCTGTCGGCACGCCTGCTGGCTCGTCCGGACGCGTCCGTTGCGGCGGTCTTCGGGACGGGCCCGCAGGCACGCGCGCACATACGCGCCTTGCCGTTCGCGCGGTCGTTGCGCGAGATCAGGGTGGCGGGCCGAGACTTCGAGCGGACGCGCGCGTTCGCGGCGGAGATGTCCGGCGATGTCCCGGTACGAGCCATGGCCTCTTACGAGGAGGCATGCGACGGCGCGGACATCGTGTGCGGCGCGACTTACGCGGACGAACCGGTCATCCGCCGCGCCTGGCTCGCGCCGGGCACCCACGTCACCTCGATCGGCTACAACCCGCGCGGACGCGAGCTGGACGACGCGACCGTCGCCGACGCTTCCCTGTTCGTCGAGTCCCGAACGGCCGCGCTGGAGGCCGTCCCGCCGAACCTCGACCTCGCCGAGCCGATCGAGCGCGGCCTGATCACCGCCGACCACGTGCGCGCCGAGCTGGGCGAGGTGATCGAGGGCACGCACCCGGGACGGACGACCCCGGACGAGATCACCCTCTACAAGTCGGTCGGCGTGATCACCCAGGACATCGCCGCCGTCTCCCTGGTCCTCGCCGCCGCCCGCACTCTCGCCGCAGGTTAGACAGGCGACCACTGCGGGCGGCGCCACGCCAGGCCAGACACGGCGCCTCGAACGCGGTGTGCCGCCGGCACACGCGGTGTCACGGCAGGCTGGACGTGACGCCGCACGCTGTCCGGAGCAACTGCCACCGCTGATCGGCGTTGTGGTCGCCATCTGGGCGCCACAGCTTGGTGCCGCCGTCGCCGGGGGACGGCTGTCACGGTTTCTAGGACGGCGAGGCGGGCTGGGCGAGGTTGGCAGTTGGGGTGAGCCGTCACACGTCGGAAAGGAATGAATCTCCGGGGCGGGACGTCCTAACATGGAGACATGGGATGATTGGCTCATCGGAGGTCGATCCCGTCCCGACACGGTCGTGAGGAGGAACGTGACTCTGCGGACAGCTCGCCGCTCGTCCCTGGTCGAGCAGGTGATCGAGCAGCTCAAGGGCGAGATCGTCGCGGGCACGTGGCCGGTCGGCGCCCGGATACCGCCCGAACCGGCGCTCTCGGAGAGCCTCGGCGTGGGCCGGAACACCGTGCGCGAGGCCGTCCGCGCGCTGACGCACGCCGGAATCCTCGAAAGCCTTCAGGGGGACGGCACGTACGTGCGCGCCACCAGCGAGATGTCCGGAGCCATGCGCCGGCGCCTGGAGCGGGCCGAACTCGTGGAGATCCTCGAAGTCCGCCGCGGCCTGGAGGTCGAAGCGGCCCGGCTGGCCGCCGCGCGCCGCACTCCCGCGGACATCTCGGCGATCGAAGCTGCACTCGTCCTGCGCGACGCCGCGTGGGCCGCCCGCGAGCACATCGAGTTCGTCGAAGCGGACCTCGCCTTCCACACCGCCGTCGTGGAGGCCACCCACAACCGGATGCTCATCGAGCTGTACCGCGACTTCAGCGCCGCGCTCCGGGCGAGCATCGGCGCCGCCGGGCCGCTGGTCGAGCACGCCGACATCCCGCACGACCCCATCGCGTCGGCGATCGCCGCGGGCGACGGCGAAGCCGCCGCGTCCGCCGCGCGCCGCTGCCTCGACCGGATCATGGACGAGGCGGACGTCCACAACGCCGACGACGAAGTCGAACGCTCCGTCCCCGACGCCCCCTGACCCGTCCGGCACCACGACGACGTCCGCCGCGCCCGGATCGCGTCGCCGCCCGATTTGGAACGATGCAAACCCCGCGAGGCCCCCGTGGCCGAGGGACGCAACGAAGCGTCCCCACCCAAGCGCCGCGCCTCCCGACGGAACGCCACCAAGGTCACTGAGCAGCCAGCCCAGCCGTTCCACCCCGGCCACGTGAGCCTCGGACGAACGTGACACCCTCGCCCGGCGAAGCCCGGCAGGACGGACCCACCCCACGGCGCCCGCCTCCCGCTGCGTCCAGCAGAGCACATCGAGACCGCCCAGCCAGCCAGGCCGGACCGTCGTGATCCGGACGCCTCTAAAGCCAGGCTTCCGCGCTCCGAAGGGGACGGACTGCGGAACCTCGGCCGAGTCGGTGCCAGCGTCCCTGCCTGGAGTCGCTGAGACCGGCGTCCGCCCCCAAGGCACCTGAGCCTGATGCCGACCGAAGGCAGGCATGAAGGCTCGACACCGCCCTCGGGAAGGCGCTGCGACCAGCGGAAAGGCGCTGGGATCAGCGTTCGCCCCGAGGAAGACGCTGTGATCAGCGTCCGCCATGTGGGTCTGAGACCAGCGTGAGTGCGCGCGGGCGACGTCGAGAGCAGCGCTTTCGGCGGGAACGATCGCGCCAAAGCGGGCGACGCTCCGACCAAGCCCGGGCCGTCCCGATCGCGGGATCGCCTGAGACGGACGGCAACGGCGCCGCGCACATGCCCCATAGCCAGAGACCACGACGATGTCGCCGGAACCGGCGGCCAGGACCGAAGGATCATGACTAGCACCGCACCCACCACCGCACCCGGCGTCTCGCGCTTGACGGCGCTCTGGACCCTCGCCGGGCTCGTCCTGCTGACCGTGAACCTGCGCGCCGCGATCACCGGCGTCGCTCCCGTGCTCGGCGACCTGCAGGATTCGCTGAAGCTGAGCGGCGTCGAGGTCAGCATGCTGACCACGCTGCCCGTGCTGTGCCTCGGGGTGTTCGCCTCGATCGCCCCGGTGCTCGCTCGGCGGATCGGCGCGGAGGCCGCGATCGCGGTCGCGCTCGTCCTGATCACGGCCGGGATCGTGCTGCGCGTCGTCCCGGCGCAGGTCACGCTGTTCGGCGGGACGGTGCTCGCGGGCGCGGGCATCGCGATGGGCAACGTGCTGATGCCCGCGGTGATCAAGCGCGCGTTCCCGCGCAAGGTGGGCTCGCTCACCGGTCTGGCCATGATGCTGATGGCGGGCAGCGGCGCGATCGCCGCCGGCCTGGCCGTCCCGCTGGACGACACAGGCGGCTGGCGGCTGGCGCTCGCGGTCTGGGCTGTCCCGTCCTTGATCGCCGCGCTGGTGTGGAGCCCGCTGGCGCTGCGCGCACGCCGCGAACGGCACCTCTCCGCCGACACCGGCGAGCGCACCCCGGCGACCCGTCCAGCGGCCGAAGGCACGCTCCTCCGCTCGCCGCTGGCCTGGTACGTCGCAGGGTTCATGGGCCTGGCGTCGCTGATGTTCTACGTCCTGATGTCGTGGCTGCCGCAGATCATGCGCGACCACGGGTTCGCCGCGGGCGAGGCGGGCGTGATGGTCTCGATGATGATGCTGATCGGTATTCCGCTGGGTTTCGCGACCCCGGTCGCCGCCGCCCGGATGCGCCACCAGAGCGCCCTGGTGATCGGTATGGCCGCAGTGATGGTCCTCGGCATCGGCGGGCTGATCGTCGCCCCGTCCGCCGGCTGGCTCTGGGTGGTCTTCCTCGGCCTCGGCACGGGCAGCGCCTTCCCGCTGGCGTTCACCCTGCTCAACCTGCGTTCCCCGAGCCCGATGATCGCCGCCCGGCTCTCCGGCATGGCGCAGACCGCGGGCTACCTCCTCGCCGGTGCCGGACCGCTGGCGGTCGGCCTCCTGCACGACCTGACCGGCGGCTGGACGATCTCCCTCGGCCTGCTGTTCGTCCTGATCGTCCCCGAGGTGATCCTCGGCGTCCTCGCGTCCAGGCCCGGCTACGTCCGCCCCAGCACCACCCCCGAATCCGAACTTGAGCAACTGATCGAGTCCGAGTCCCTGATCCCCCTCCAAGAACCCGCCCCCACCCGCTGACCAGCAGGCCAACCCCGGACCGCGAAGCGCCAAACCCACCCCAACACGCGCACCGAGCCCGCCACACCGCAGACGAGACGAAAGGGCCCGATGCGCACGCATGAGAACTCAGTCACCCCCCGCATGTCGAGACCGGACTGATGCGCGCCGACCCAAGCCTGTACACGCGCCCGAGCTGAGACGCCGCGCCGCCCGAGCCAAACCCTGTGAGCCGGACGTCACGTGCGGGTGCGGCGACGGAATGACGCGCCCGCGTGCCAAACACCAGCAGGATGCGCGCAGACCGAGCCCAGCGCCAGGCACGCGCTGGCACGGCCCCGCTGCGTCCACATAGCGCCCGCACTGCGTCCGCGCTGGATCGGGGAGACGCCCGACCCGAGCCGGAGGCAATGCGCGCGCGTGAAGGTCGGCGCGTCCCGTGAAGAGCGGGTCGCACGTGCGCAGCGAGGCGACGGAGCGGGTGCACATCTCGAATGCCAGCGGGATGGGCGCGGGTCGTGTTCGGTGCTGGGCGTGCGTGCTGGCATTGCTGCGCTGCGTCTGGGGTGGTGCCTGGGCTGGGGCACCGGGTGCGCGTCGAGGGTGGGGTGGTTAGGGGGTGGGGCCTAGGTCTACGACGTCTAGGTCGAGGATTCGGGCGTGTAGGACGAGGCGTTGTTGCAGGGCGGCGCGGAGGGCTCGGTGCAGGCCGTCCTCCAGGTAGAGCTCGCCCTTCCACTGGACGACGTGGGGGAACAGGTCGCCGTAGAAGGTGGAGTCCTTGGCCAGCAGGGACTGCAGGTCGAGCTCCCGCTTGGTGCTGATCAGCTGGTCGAGCCGGACCTGGCGCGGCGGGATCTTGGCCCAGTCCCTGGAGGACAGGCCGTGCTCCGGATAGGGCTTTCCGTCGCCGACCGCCTTGAAGATCACGGTTTCGAGTTTACGGTCTCGGGGGCCGTGGACGGTGTGAGCGCCGTCCACGCTCGGGGAGTGTCGGATCGGCGGCGGCGCTTCAGGCAGGCAGGGATGACCTGGGCCGACTTGGGTGCCGAAGGCAGGTGGTGGGCGTGCTGTGTCGTGGGCATGGGCGTCCTAGGGGGTTCGGGGACGGGTTAGAGGGAGCCGGAGAAGGTGTCGCATCGGCTGGGGTCTCCTGTCTGGTAGCCGGTCGTGAACCATTTCTGGCGCTGGGCCGAGGTGCCGTGGGTGAAGCCCTCGGGGTTGACGCGGCCCTGCGCGCGCTTCTGGATGCGGTCGTCGCCGACGGCGCCGGCGGCGTCCAGGGCCTGGTCGATGTCGTTGCTGGTGAGCTGGGTCAGGAAGCCGGTGGACATGGCGTGCTTCGCCCATGTGCCCGCGTAGCAGTCGGCCTGGAGTTCGAGGCGGACGGAGCCGCTCGTCGCGCCCTTCGCGTTCGCCTTCACCTTGTTCATCGTGCCGAGCAGGTTCTGGATGTGGTGGCCGTACTCGTGGCCGACCACGTACGCCTGCGCGAACGGGCCTCCCTTCGCGCCGAAGTTCCGCTGGAGCTCGTCGAAGAAGGACAGGTCGAGGTAGACGCGGTGGTCGGCGGGGCAGTAGAACGGGCCGACCTGCGAGGTGGCGTAGCCGCATCCGGTCTGGGTGGCGCCGCTGAACAGCCGCGTCTTGGCCGGGGAGTAGCGGCGGCCCTGGTCGGCGAACTCCTGCGACCAGTACTTCTGGACGCTGTTGACGGTGCCGACGATGCGGCAGTCGTCGGACTGGTCGGCGTCCGCGCCCGTGCGGCACTTGGCCGCCAGGTTCGTGCCCGAGCCGATCCGGCCCTGCCCGCCGGGCGCGTGCGATCCGGTCCCCGAACCGCCGGTCAGGTCGAGGCCGAACACCAGCGCGACGATGGTCACGACGACACCCACGGCGCCGCCGCCGATGATCATGCCGCCGGGCATGCCGCCGCCCCCGCCGCGCGCGTCCTCCACCTGCGAGGCGTCGAGGTCGGCGTCGTCTCTGAAGTCCATCCCGATCCATCTCCCCGGTGCCCCCGCGGTCGAGGGCGCTCACCCCAGGGTGGCATGGACGCCCCACCGCCGCGTCCTCAGCGCCGAGTTGTGGATAACTTCCCTGCCAGGCCGGTTGACCTGCGAAAAAGTAGCCGCGGCGGTCAGTTCGCCGGAGGTGGCAGCCGGATGTCGTGCCCGCCGAGGCCCAGCCGGCGCAGGATTCCCCCCGCGTGTTCTTGGAGCAACCGCCGAGCCCGTGCGGCGTCGCCGTCCCGCATGGCGGCAGCGATCTGGCCATGCTCCTCGACGTCCTCGGCCGCATTGTCGGGATCGGCTACGGAGCCTGCCGTAAGCCGAAGCTGCTGGTTCCACAGGCGTGCGTACATGTCCTGGACGACGGAGTTCCCGGCCGCGGCGAGCAGCCGGTTATGGAAGGACGCCCCCATGTCCACGAAATCGTCGTCCCGTACCGGACGGCTCGGATCGGCGTCCGGCGCCAGGGCACGGCCTAGTTCGCGCAGCTTCTCTAGGCCCATGGCCGCGACACGGTCCAGCGCGTAGAGCTCCAGTAGAAGCCGGGCCTCCATCGTCTCCCGGCCCTCGGTCAATGTCACCGGGACGACCAGCCACCCGCGCTTGGGGTAGAGCCGTAGGAAACCCTCCGCTTCCAGCCGATGCAATGCCTCCCGTACGGGCGTCCTGGAAATGTCCAGTTGCTCGGCCAGCGCCGCCTCGGACAGCAGCGTGCCACCGGGATGCGTGCCGTCCAGAAGGCTCCGCCTCACGTGCGAGTACGCGCGTTCGGCGGCGGGAGTGCGCAAGGTCATGTCGTCATCGTCCCGCAGATCGCGTTCGGCATCAGTGCCCGAGCCCTAGGCCGGTGTCCGTTCCACTCACGCCTGCACGTCCGCGCGGAGCGCGGCATGCCTCGCGCCTGAGCGTTGGGGAAGGTGGCGGCGCGAGTTGGTGGCCACCACGCCCAGGCAAACGAGCACGACAACCGCCACCAGGAAGAGAAGGACGCTGTAGGAGACGGCGTCCGACAGGAGCGCGAGCGTCGCCGGAAGCAAGAACCCCACGTAGGACAGGGCATAGAACACGCCTGTAAGCCCCGCGAGGTCCCGTCCTGTAGCGATGCGCTGGATTTCCAGGAGTCCGCTAACGAGCCCGATGCTGTAGCCCGCTCCCAGCACGATCGCCACTGCCAGCCCAGCCCACGGCGAACGAGGCCCAGCGTTCAACGCGCACATGAGCGTCCCCAACGCGACGAGCCCCAGCGCGGCCATCGCGCCCCGCGCGGTCGAGACCGAGTCAAGTCGCTTGGCGATGGGCTGCACGGCGACACCCGTCCCAAGCGTGAGGACGGTCAGTGCGGTCGCATACACAAGCTGCCAGTCGCCCATACGATCGGCCTCCAGCTGAGGCGTGATGGCGTAGGCGATCCCGGCCGCCCCGAAAATCCAGGGCGCCGTAGGCAAAACCACCCGGACGAAGCGCCGATGCCCTGCCGTAGGGACGCGCAGGTCCCGCCAAAGCGGTCCTTCGATTCGTCCAGGAGGAAGCTGCGGAACCCGAGGCAACAGCGCCACCACCGAGAGGGACAGCACAATAGGCGGCAGATAGGGAAGCACCATGGGCGCCGGAGCCCACTGCGCCAACGCCCCCGCCACACCGGCCCCCATGGCGAACCCGGCCGTCAGCGCCAGCGAAGCACGTCTCGCCCCCGCACCAGGCGACGCGTCCGGCTCGAAGGGCGCGCCGGAGAGTTCCTTTACCCAACTCGTCCCGACGGCCATCGCGACGCCGACGGCAACGCCGGTCAACATCCTGCCTAGGAAAATCGGCCCCACTCCTAGCGGACCGGCCGCGAGCACAGCGCAGGCAACCGCCGACAGGGCCGTCCCACCGAGCATCAGCGGCCTACGCCCGTACCGGTCGGAAGCCGGCCCACCTATCAGGAGCCCCGGAACCAGGCCGAGCACATAGGCGCCGAGCATCGCGTCCACAGTGAGCGGCGAATACCCGCCAACCCGCCGGTACATCACCAGCAGCGGCGTGAACTGGTTCCCGGCCCACCCACAGCAGAACATCCCCGCAGCAACCACCCGCCACCCGAACGCGCCGCTCCGCCGCTCCCCACTCCCGGACATGCCCGCCGAACCTTCCTCCCGGCAACCTTGCATCCCCAGAATATACGACTTGTATACAAGCGCCTCCTGGCCGGGCCTGCGTAGGAAAGCGCTGAGGGCGGCGCTCGGGAGCGCCGCCCTCAGTCAGGTCAGGGTCAGAGGCCGGGGATCTGCCGGGCGGCGAAGGCTTGGCGGACGGTTTCCGCGGCCTGGTCGCCGTACATGGCGCGGGCCGTGGCCACCGTCGTCTTGGCGGCGGCGCTGAAGCTGGTGTCGGGGGCGAACGAGAACTGGGCGTTGACGATGATGCGGTCGGCGGTGCGGGCGCCGAGGGCCTTGCGGATGTCCCACAGCGCGTTCGACCAGATCTCGCCGTCCGCGTGGACCTCGCCCACCTTGTCCCCGTACACCTTGCCCGTGTCGAGGCGGCGCAGGCAGTGCGGCACGGTCGTGGTGTAGGACGTCGAGTCCCAGTCGCCCACGCAGGCCTCGGGCGTCAGCCGCGGCCAGCCGTACCGCGCGTCCGCGGCCAGGCCGACCTCGACGCCCAGGTAGTCGCCCCAGGCCTCGCCGATCGCGCCGGCCTCCTCCGAGCTGCCGAACCCGGGCACCTGGGCCTCGTGCACGGCGTGCCCGTACTCGTGGACGATCACCTCGCCGTCCTCCGCGTCGTCCACACCGCCCTTGCCGAAGCGGATCTCGTGCTTCTTGTCGGTGAAGAACGAGTTGTCCGCTCCCCACTGGTTGATCCGGACGTTCTGCTGCTTGTCGTTGGCGCCGGGCAGCTCGGACCCGAAGCCGAGGCTCTGCAGGTACTCCTGGGCCTCGTTGACCCAGAAGTACGCCATGACCTGCTCGAACTGGTCGACGTCCCGCGTGTAGCGGAAGTCACCGGTCGTCGAGTACGCGGGCGCGCCGGTCTCCGAGCGGACGGCCGCCCAGCGACCGGACAGGTAACCGCTGCCGTCCAGGTTCCTCAACGCGACCTTGGCGTACGCGGAGATGGGGACGGCCGACGCGGCGTCCTTGCCGTCCGCCAGGTCCTCGTTCCCCGAGGACTGGACGGGATTGACCATGAACACCTGACCGGTACCGGTTCCAGGCGCCGCCGCGGCGGCGGGCGCGGCGGCGAGCCCGGACACGGCGGCGATCGCGACACCAGCGGACAGCACGAGACGAGGCGCACGGTAGGGACGGAACAAGGCTCCTCCAGGGAGGCCGAGGGGCCGGCCGGGCGGGCAGAGGCCGGTCGACGGATCATGCCCCACTCCCAACCCCTTGGGTAGAGCCCCTGAGCAGCCAATGTTCGCCGAACCACCGCGCAGTGCAGCAGCAAAATCCGCCCATGAAGGCCCTATGTCGCTTGAACGCTGGAGGTGGGGCCGGACGTCGAACGAGCTGCTGGGCCCGGGAGATGGCCGAAGGGGCTTGCGGGCTTTGCTCGGTCTCATCAAGCTCGACGGGCAATGATCGTTGCCATTGCTTGTGGCACGTCCTGTGAACGACTTGAGTCGGCGGAGAGGCATGAACGACGTGAACTACTGCCAGGCGGTGTTTCCCTCGCCGGAGCTGGACGGCGCCGTGCCCTGCGCCGTGTGTCGGGGGCTCGGCATCACGCACGAGCGCGTGTCCACTGATTGGGATCGCGACCCGGTCACCGGCGAGGTCCGGCTGCTGCTCCTTCCGGTGTTCTGTCCGGCGTGCGGCGGTTGCGGCCGAAGTGGGCATGACGGGTGCGAGCTGATCGCGCACGGGTACCCGTCCGGCGCGCTCGACGAGCTCATTGACGGCCCGCCTCCAGGGGCCGACAGCGCGGAGGACGAGCTCCTGCCTGGCCGCGGACCCGACCCGGAGTGCCCGGCGTGTGACGGCCGCGGCTGGCGGCCTATCCAGTCCTCGCGCGCGGACGATCCCGATGGCGCCCGGATCTTCGCGCGCATGCCGTGTCGCTGTGCCAAACACCTCATCGAGCCCGTCCCCGCCGAAGACGTCGAATGATCCAGCGGGGCGGGCAGACGCTTCGTGGCTTCGTGGGGTGGGTGGGGCCCTTGGCTGCTGGGTAGCGACCGAGACTGCGATTGAGGCTGAAATGCGCTGAGGGCGGCACCCCGTAGGTGCCGCCCTCAGCGTTGCTTGCCTGGTACAGGCTGGCGGAGGATACGAGATTTGAACTCGTGAGGGGTTGCCCCCAACACGCTTTCCAAGTCTGCTGACCAACGTCCGCGCGTGATCACCCACGCCCGGAACGCAAGCTCACGGGCATTCTGCCGGTGGGGTCAGCCCTCGGCGGACTGGTCTGAACGAGCCCGAACGCCGAGCAATTGAGACTAGAACTGAGACTACGCGTTCCACGTCACCGCCAGGTAGGCGGACCGTGGGTGAGCGGTGGCCATGATCCCCTGGCATCGTCTCGCCTCGCATAGTGGCGTGGCATCCGGGAGCCTCTCAGCCGGGCAAGGCCCCGTCCTGCCTCAACTCAGCGCCAGCGGCATCATATGCGCGTCGCGATACCTGAACACAAGGAATCATGTGCCATCAGGGCGCGTGGACGAGTATGTGAAACGATTTCGGTCGTGCCAGCGATCACAAGGCATGCAGCTAGTCAGGGTTCTGATCGCGTCAGTCTTCTTTGTGATCGGCGGAATTATAGCTATCACTGTTATTGATCCAAATAAAATTCCCAAGGATCTTAGTTGGGAGACCGTGATTCGGGTAACGGTTCTAATGTTCGTCGTGGCAATTACTTTTGCCGGTCTGAGCAGACCCGCCGAGCGACGTACAGAAGAGACTGAGAGGGTGGCTCGCAGCCTGCGGCGTTCGGCTCAGTTAACGGCGACACCGGAACGTGCTAGCCGAGCAATTGACGATATGGCGCACCAGATATCCGAACTTGAGACGACCATACAAGACCTGCGAAGCCGTCCTACGCAAGCGCGAGAAATTCGTTCTCTGCGTAAGGAGATGTCGGAGCTTCGTGAGCGGCTGGCGGATTATGAGGAGGCAGCGGATATTGATGACGCCCGCCTTTCTGTTCTCATTGAGGTATACAGTCAGGCGCTAACGCAACTCAGAAGCAGCTATCGCATTAATCAGATCATCGCTACAGTCGGCACTGTGCTCATCTTTATTGGTGTAGGGGTTTCTATTTTTCGGTCCGGTGGCCAGCAGGTGGCGGGTATAATAATTACCGCAAGTGGATTAATTACAAACCTGACTTCAGGCCTCTTCTTCGCCCAAACAAATCGTGCACGTGAGCACCTTGAGCGACAGGCGAATCCTCTTCGCGATGAAGTCCGCCTAGGGGAATTAATAAAGCAATCCGAGGCGGTAATAGAGCGGGTTGTGGATCCCACGAGAAGGGATCAACTCCGCTCCAAAATTGTTCAGCGGATTCTAAATCAGGCTGATGCGATTGCAGAAGAAGAGGAAGTTATCGGCACTGGAATATCTAGCTGGAGAGAGTGGATATTTGGGCGCGGGAGTGGAGGCAAAAAAATAATATTGTAAATCTGACTCGTATTGAAATTGAGCGAACTTGAGAACATCTGCATCAGCCCTAGGCGTTCTCTGCTGATGCCTCATCTTTAGGGCTCGTCACGAAGGTTCCCTTGGCGGGGAGGGTGTGGACAAGGCCGCGGTCTCGGAGTTCTTCGATGGCGCGGCGGATGGTGCCGAGGGCTACGCCGTACTCCTCAGCGAGGTCGCGTTCTCCGGGTAGGCGGGCACCGGGCGAGAGTTCGCCGGCCGCGATGCGCGCGGCGATGTGGTCGGCAACCTGCATGTAAACGTACGCCGCTTCGCTGGGCTCGAACGGCGGCACCGGGCTCTGACCTGCCATGTAGATCACGCTATAGCGGCTCTGAGCTGCATAGATGCACGGGTAGCGGCATGCCGCTGCATACCGCTCTATACCGCTCTACACTCGTGAGTGAGGTTCGTAGCTCAGTGCTTCACCACGAGGAGGTGATCCCGTGGCCGCCCGCTCTCGTCCATGGGAGCCCGATCCGATCTACACGTGGGACGTCATCGGAGATGGCGCGTCCGAGGCTGGCGTCTCCAGAGACCGCGACAAGGCTCGGGACGCTGCACAAACAGCCCTTCGGCGTGCTCCGAAGGGATGCGTGGTCGTCATGCGTCGTGTCGCGTTTCCGCCCTCCGGACGGAATGTCTACATGCCTATAGGCCGGGAGGTACTCGGCTGGCTGGCCGACGAGGACGGCGCGGTGCTCTGGGCCGAATGAACGTGGGTGCGCCTCGGCGTCTAACCGACCCCGTGCGCCGAGGCGCGCCCGCCCCATCTGTCCGTACCGGCCCGACGAGAAGCGCCGGACCGGACCCCAAGCAGGAATCGAGGTGCCTGCCCGTGGTCCCAACATCCACCGAAGACAACCCCCTCGCCGCGCTTGCTGTGCGTCTGGAGCTGTACGGGCTCACTACGCATCTCACGGCCACGGGACTGCATGTGATGAACCCCAAAGCGTCCGGATGCTGTGATGAGGTTCGGCACCCGGCCGACCGGATCACCTGTGCGCGGCGTTCGGCCGCAGACGGGGGCGGCGGACGCTGGTTCTGGACGAGCTGGCGTGAACCGCTCGCGCCCGTTCACAGCCTGGACGAGGCGCTCGTCCGGATCCGGGCGAACCTCGCGCGGGTCGATCATGACCGCGCTCATCTGTCCGAACTCGGGTAGCGCGCGACGTCCGAACGCGAAGAGGGGCTGTCTCCGGTTGGAGACGGCCCCTCTTGCTGTGCTGGGGTTACTTGCTGTTCTGGGGTTACTCGCCGAGGGTGGTGTCCTTGGTGACCTTGCCGACCTGGACGGGGCGCTCGTTCACGAAGGCGCCGGCGGATTCGGGTGAGAAGGTCATGCCGGTTGCTTGGGCGGCTACGGCGCGCTGTAGGGCGATGCGGCGGCCGGCCGCGCTGAGCTGCTGGGCGCCCTCGGTGCGGTGGGTTTGGCCGGGGTGGTGGCGGTAGAGCCACGTGATCGCTTCGTCGTAGTAGCCCTCGCAGATCTGGGAGAGGGCGGCGAAGGTGGCGAGTTCGTCGTCGTAGGGGATGCCGGTCCAGCCGCCTAGGGCGCGGAAGGTGGCCGTGCGGAGCATCAACGCTGCGCCGTGGATCGGCCAGTTGCCGCCGTCCGCCTCGGCGAACTCGTTCACCTCGCCCGGCCGCTTGAGGCCGAACGGGATGGGCGAGGGGTAGGGCTTGCGGGTGCCGTCCGGGAGGATGTCGTCCGCTTGGCCGATGGCCCAGTGGACTCCGCGCTCGGCGAAGTGCGGGATCAGGGTCGTGAACACCTCGGGTAGGAGCATGTCGTCCTGGTCGAGTGCTTGGAGCAGGACGCCGGAGGCTCGGGTCAGGGCGAGGTTCCGCGTGAGCGCAATGCCGAGCTGGCGGCCGGCCGCGTCGTACTTGGCGTACGGGATGGGAGCGAAGAACTCGCGGAGCTTCGGGTCCGCGCCGTCCTCCTGGACGACCCACTCAAGGTCCCAGCCCTCAGGCAGCTTCACGGCTTCGATGGCCTTCGCCGTCTCGGAGAGGTAGGTCGCGGACGGCGCGTGAGCTGCGGTAATGATCGAGATCAGAGGCATCGGTCATTCGCTCCAGGGCTTGAGAGGCGTCGGGAAGGAGAGCTTCGTCCGGTCAGCGGGGAAGGTCGCGTCGGACACCTCGACCACCCGGCCCGTGGTGTCGATCGAGATGCGCCGGACGACCAGCAGCGGGACGCCTGCGTCCATGTGCCAGTCCTCGCGTTCGGCCGTGGTCGGCATGCGCCCGGTGACTTCGTCGATCATCTCGCCGACTTCGATACCCAGCGTCCGGAGCTGGTATTGCGTGCCGCCCGGCCAAGGCTCGTTCGCCGCGTCCATGTAGGCCGGGTTCTGGCCGATGATCTCGACCGGCAGGTACGAGAGGCTCCACGAGTTGAGGACGCCCGTCCGGGAGATGCGCGCCTCGTACGTGCGCATGAGGATGTCCGTCCCGGCATCCACCTTGAACGCCTCGGCGAGGTCCACGTTCGCTGGGATGACGTCGTAGGTGCTGCTGTAGTCGATCTCCTCGAAGGAGATGCCGGTCTCCAGCTCGGCCGTGCCGACCTTCGCGCGCTCTTCTTCGGGCTGCGCGGCCAAGTCTTTCTCGATCTGGTGGCGCGCCGATGACCTGAGCGTCTGGTTGACGGGCTGGCGGACGGAGAGCGGCTTGCCGCGTCCGCCCGTGACGAGCCCCTGCTCTTTGAGGAGCCGGTGAGCCTCACGGGCCGCGCCGACGGTGCAGCCCCAGGTCTCGCCGAGCTGGTGGATCGTCGGGACGGGGTCGCCGGGGGACAGCTCCCCGCTTTCGATGCGCATGCGGATGTCGTCGGCGATGGCCAGCGGCACGGACCGCCGTACCGGGGTGGGCTGCGGCTTCATGGGCACCATCCTAGGCCGGTTTACAAGTTTGCCAACAAACTTCGGGCGAGTCTCTTGCGCCGCGTCGTGTGACCCGTCTAACGTCGTCCTCGTTCGCCAGTTTGCTGGCAAACTTACAAACCGACGAAGGGGCTCCGATGTTCCAGCAGCAGACCAGCAAGCTCCCCCAGTACCTGATCACCGCTGTCGTCGTCTTCTTCGTCTGGGCCAACCCCGAGCAGGCCGCCGACATGGTCAACCACGCCTTTCACGTCGTCCAGGTCATGGCCGACCGCATCGGCAGCCACCACCACGCGGGTTGATTCGCCGCTCTCGTTCGCCGCCCGACTCTCGATCTGCGAGGAACTCATGAAGCTGCACCCGAGCAAGCTCTCCGCCACGGACCTCATCGCCGCCGGCCTGGTCGGCGCGGAGTGCGCCTACGACTCCGAGCTTCACACCGGCCCGCGCCTGGTCATCGAGACCACCGAGGAGAAGGCCGCGCGGGAGGACGTCGCCAAGGACGTTTGCCTCTCCTGCCCGGTCCGGTCCAAGTGCCTGGTCCGTGCGGTCGGCATCGGGGCGCGCTCCGGTGTCTGGGCCGCCGTAGCCGCCGAGGACATCCCGCGCCGCTCGCTGAACATCGCCGCCTGACCCGCCGCTTCGTCCAGCTAGGAGACTTCCGATGTCCTTCCGCACCCTCTCCGCTCCCAAGTCCGGCCCGGTCTACCTGTCCGTTGACCTTCCGGTTGGGTCCGTCGAAGTGATCTCCGAGCCCGGCCGGACGGTCGCCGAGGTGACCGTGACCGCCACGGGCACCGACGCGGCGTTCGCCGAGGCCGTCCAGGACGCCATCCTCCTGTGGGACGACGCCCGCGAGGCGCTCATGCTGCGCGTCCCGGAGGTCATGAGCGGCGCTCAGACCATCATCCAGACGAACGGCTCCGTCCACATCAACGGGAACGCCATCCACGTCGGGCGAGGCACGGTCGTGACCAGCATTGGGACGGTCGTCGGCGATATCAACATCGGCGACCAGGGCGTCACCATCAACGGCGTCACCGTGAACGGAACGACCGTCGTCGGCGCGGACGCCGGAAGCATCCAGGTCACCGCGCGAGTGCCGGAGCTGTCCAGCATCATCGTCAAGACTCTCGCCGCCGACCTGGACGCGTACGGCACCTATGAGGGCATCAAGTTCGACTCGTCCAGCGGGAACCTTCGTGCCGAGCGGACGCGGCACCTCCTCGCCGAAACGCGGTCGGGGGACGTGCGCGCCGACGTCGCCGAGCACGCCAACGTGAGCAGCACCTCCGGGGATGTCCGCATCGGCCGGACGGTCAACGTCCTCGCCAAGAGCACCTCCGGTGACATCGACGTCCGCGACTACCTGAGCGCCGGGACGAGCGGAATCGCCTCGCTCACGGCGACCTCCGGCGACATCACCATCACCGCGACCGGCCCCGGCACCATCGAGGCGTTCTCCACCTCCGGGGACGTCGACGTGACCGCCGGCCCGATGTGCGACCCGGACAGCTTGCGCGTGGACGCCCGTAGCCGCGTCGGTCGCGTCCGCACGCCCGCCGCCCCGGCCGCCGCCGCGTCCCGCGCGTTCGGAGGCTTCTGATGCTCGGCGCTTCCGCTACCGCCTTCGCCGCCCTCCTCGCCTCGCTGGGAGCAACGTCATGACCGACCTTGCCAACTACCCGCCTCCGCCCGATCTCGGCTCGTCCGAGCATCTCGGCCGCGCCCGACTCGCCTTGTTCAAGGCCGCCAAGGCTCTGCGCATCTGGCACGCCGGACGCGACGGAAGCACGGCGGGCAGCCCGTACACCGCGCGTGGAGGCGAGGCCATCAAGCACATCGACCTTGCGCTCCGCGCCCTGTACGACGCGCGGGCCGCGCTCGTCTCCGAGCACCGCATCGACTCCGAGGCTCGGGACGCCCGTATCGACGCGAGCCTTGCCGCTAGCCGCGCCATGCACGCGTCCCACACCGCATCCGCTCACCAGAACAGGAGCGCCGCGTGACTGTCGCGCCGATGTCCCCGCCGCCTTCGTTCGGGCACGACGCCGAGGCGGACGAGCCCTCGCTTCGTCCGCTCACTCAGAACGAGTTCACCGCCGTCGCGACCGTGGCCGCCCTGGTCGCCGTCCTCGGGCTCCTCGGGTTCGTCAACAGCTTCGCGGCCGTCGCCGAGGCCGCCCGTCCGTCCTTCGGTCGGCTGTCCTGGTCGGTGCCGCTCGGCATTGACCTCGGCATCGCCATCTTCGCCGCGCTGGACATCGTCCTCGCCCGGCTCGACATGCGCGTCCGCTGGCTGCGGTTCATCCCGTGGACGCTTACCGCCGCGACCGTCTATCTCAACGTCGCCGAGCAGGCGACGCCGTTCGGCAAGGTCGCTCACGCCGTCCTGCCGTGCCTGTGGGTGCTGGCGGTGGAGATCGGGGCGCATGTCGTCCGCGTCCGGGCGGGAGTCGAGAACGGGACGCGGATGGACAGCATCCGGCCCTCTCGCTGGCTTCTGTCTCCGCTGCGGACGGCCGCGCTGTGGCGT
This sequence comes from Actinomadura rupiterrae, assembly GCF_024172125.1. Taxonomy (GTDB): domain Bacteria; phylum Actinomycetota; class Actinomycetes; order Streptosporangiales; family Streptosporangiaceae; genus Spirillospora; species Spirillospora rupiterrae. The sequence goes on along the minus strand of NZ_JAMZEA010000008.1, from coordinate 282,919 downwards.
CGGATGGTGCTGTGGGAGATCCGTTCCTACCGGGATGCCCTCGGCCGCGAGCGCGCTCGGCTCCTCGCCCTGACCGAACTCCAGGACTCCTATGGCGCGTTCAAATGGCGTTGGAGCGCTCCTCGACGCGTCCGGACGCTGTACCGGCTCGGTGAACTCGTCCCGGTCTCCGGTCCGGACGAGCGGCCCGCGATCGAAGCGGGACCGTCCTCGGACGAGAGCGCGGACGAAGCCCCCGAGCCGTCCCGGACGGACGAGACGCCCCGTCCGCCCAAGAGCGCGCGTCCCAAGCGCGGACGGTCCCGCCGCTCGTCCCGGACGAGCGCGCCGGATGTCAGCGACCTGATGCCGCTCGGATGGCGCATCGCCGCCGACCTGGAAGCCAAGGGCGAAGCCCTCACGCGGGACACCCTCGCCGCCCAACTCCGCGACGCCGGACGGGCCGCCGGTAACGCCCGCGTCGGGGCCCTGCTGACCCGCCTCAAGACCGAGACCCCCGATGCCACGAGCACGCCCACCACGCAGGAGGAGGCAGCCTGATGACCTTCCCCAAGCCCATGGCCGACGTCGTTCACTTGCCCGTCCGGCGCGTCCCCGAGGCCGACGACGCCTCGGAGTCCACCGTCCAGGACGGAGCGGCCGACTCGTCCAGCGCGGACGAGCGGGACCGTCCGGACGGGACGGTCTTGGAGGGGCGCGTCCTGGTGGACACGCCCGACTCCGGCCGCCGTCCCAGCGTCCAGGCGCGGCGCGCCGAGGGCGAGCGCGCGCAGCGTCGCCCGATCATCGCGCCGTGGGTCCGCGACCGCGACGAGGCGACCGCCACCGTCCGATGGGCGCTCGGCTACGCCGGACACGTCGCCGGCTACCACGCCGCTCGCGTCCCGCTGTACGGCGTCCGGCTGACGCTCCGGTCGCCCCGCGGCTTGGCCCGCGTCGTGCGCGGTACGTGGCGCTGGACCTTCGACGCCGAGGGCATGCCGCTCCGCACCTACGCCGTGGACCGCAACGACATTGACGCCTACCTCAAGCTCGTCCACGAGCGGAACGACCGCGTTCGCTGGCGTCGGCTGATGGCCCTCGCCGGAGCCGCCAGCGGCGGGCTCGGCGTGGCCGCCGTGAGCGCGGCCGGAGGCGTCACGCAGGCCACGGTGTTCACCGCGCTCGTCCTGTTCCTCGGCTGGATCGGCACGCCGGAGGACAAGCGCGTCCTGGACGTTGCCGTGGTCGAGCACAAGGCCCCCAAGCTCACCTCCGAGGTTGTCGTCCGGGCGCTCGGTTCGCTCGGTATCGCCGAGATCAACAAAGCGATGGCCAAGGGCGGCGGCGGGATCACCTTCCCCGCCCCGATCACCCGCGACGGTCCCGGATGGCGCGCGGACGTGGATCTCCCGTACGGCGTCACGGTGTCGGACATCATGGAGCGCCGGGACCGCCTCGCCTCCGGCCTCCGCCGTCCGCTGGGCTGCGTGTGGCCCGAACCGGCGAACGAGCAGCACGCCGGACGGCTCGTCCTGTGGGTCGGTGACCAGGACATGAAGAGCGTCAAGCCGCCCGCATGGCCACTCGCCAAGTCCGGCCGCGCCGACCTGTTCAAGGCCGTCCCGTTCGGCACCGACCAGCGCGGACGCCCGGTCATGCTCACGCTGATGTACGCGAACGCGCTCATCGGCGCGATGCCGGGTGCGGGCAAGACGTTCGCTCTCAAGCCCCTGCTCTTGGCCGCCGGGCTCGACCCCAAGGCACAGGTCCGCGTGTTCGAACTCAAGGGGACGGGTGACCTGGACTTCTCCGAGAAGTACGCCCACCACTACGCGTCCGGCGCGGACGACGAGACCAAGCGCGCTTGCCTCGCCTCGCTCAACGAGGTCTATGCCGAGCTGGAACGCCGCGCAAAGACCATCGCGAGCTTGCCCAAGGACGTCCGGCCGGAGAACAAGGTCACGCCCGAACTCGCCGCCAAGCGGTCACTCAAGCTCTTCCCGCTCGTCCTGGTCATCGACGAATGCCAAGAGCTGTTCGCGGACGACGAGGTCGGCAAGGACGCCGGAGAGAAGGCCACGGCCATCATCAAGCGCGGCCGCGCGCTCGGCATCATCCTCCTGCTGGCCACGCAGCGCCCGGACAAGGACTCGCTCCCGACCGGCGTGTCCGCCAACGTCGGGCTCCGCTACTGCCTGCGGGTCATGGGACAGACCGAGAACGACATGATCCTTGGCACGTCGATGTACAAGAACGGCGTCCGTGCGACCACGTTCACCAAACAGGACAAGGGCATCGGCTACCTGGTGGGCGAGGCCGACGACCCGCAGATCTGCCGCTCGTACTACATCGACGGCCCGGCCGCCGACGTCATCGCCGCCCGCGCCCGCGCGGTCCGCAAGACGGCGGGCACCCTGACCGGCTACGCGGCCGGAGAGGACACCACCCCGGCCGACGACCAGGGAACCAACCTCTTGGAGGACGTCCTCGCCGTCATGGCCCCCGGTGAGGACAAGGTCCACTCTCAGACCATCGTGGACCGCCTCGCCGAACTCCGCCCGATCATCTACGGCCCGTGGGCCGACCAGGACGGCAAGGGCAAGGCCACCCAGTTGTCCAATGCCCTCAAGCCGCACGGCATCACCACACCCCAGGTTTGGGGACAGGACGAAACCGGCAAGGGCCGCAACCTCAAGGGCGTACACCGCGAGCACGTCCTCAGCGCCCTGGACAACAGCCGCGCCCGGAGCCGCTGACGCTCCGCGACCGGCTCTAGGTCTAGAGGCCGTCCTCTCTAGACCTAGAGCCCTCTCTAGAGCCCCATCCGCGCTCTGACCAGTGATCTAGCGCCTAGACCCCCCACCTGCGAGAACCTCTCCAACAGGTCAGGAGGACTCCTTTGCATGCCCTCATCGCCGCCTCTAGCCACCACTCGTCCAGCCCCGGAATCTGGTTCCTGCTCCTGCCCGTCGTCACGGTCGGCTACCTGATCCACTGCGCGATCTACCCGTATCGGCCATGCCGTTACTGCGACGGCGGAAAGCACCGCTCGGCCTCCGGCAAGGCGTGGCGCTACTGCCGCCACTGCAAGGGCACCGGCGGACAGCTCCGCATCGGCCGCCGCATCCTGACCGGCCTCAAGACGACCCGCGACCGCGCCAAGAAATAGCCCTCGCCGTCCGGGTGCCGCCTCCGCGCGGCACCCGGACCGGCCGCCCGCACCCCGCCGCACTGCCCGGAGGCCACCGTGAACGCCACGCCCTCACTCCGCCTGATCATCGACAGCGCGGACGCGCCGGACGGAACCGAGTTCATCCGGCCCCTGCCGCACAGCGTTGAAGCCGAGCAACACGTCCTCGGCTCGGCGATGCTCTCGGCCGTCGCCCTCGGCGAGGCGCGCGGCCTGCTGGACGGCTCGGAGTTCTACCGCCCCGCCCACGCCCAGATCTGGGACGGCATCCTCAGCCTCGCCGACCGTGGCGCGCCGTGTGATCCGGTCGCCGTGGCCGCCGCGATCGGTCCGCGCGATATCGCCAAGGTCGGCGGAGCGCCCTATCTGCACACCCTGATCTCCCAGGTCCCGACCGCCGTGAACGTGGCCTACTACGCGCACATGCTCCGGGATCTGGCCTACGCCCGGAAGGTCGTCGCCACGGGCACGCGCCTAGCCCAGCTCGGCCACGCCTCATCCGGCGACGACATCGCCGAGCTGCGCGCCGCCGTGGCAACCGAGATCTCCGCCGTCACTGCACCCGACACGCGCGGTTGGCCGGCCCCCGCGCCGCTGTGGGGCGCAGCCTCCGACGACCTCCCGGCGTTCCCGGTCTGGTGCTTCCCCGGTTGGCTCGGCGACTACGTGTCCGCCCTCGCCGAGGCCACCCAAACCCCGGCCGACCTCGCCGGATCACTCGCCCTCGCCGTCCTGGCCGTCGCAGCAAGCGGCAAGGTGTGGGTCCGCGGAACGACCTGGACCGAACCGACCAACCTCTACACGGTCGTCGTGCTGCCTCCGGGCAACCGCAAGTCCGAGGTCTACAAGGCGATGACCGCGCCTCTCAAGGCTGCGGAGGCCGAACTCGTCCGCGCCGCCGCGCCGCGCATCGCCGAGGCCAAGCTTGCCCGCAAGGTCGCCGAGGCCGACGCCGAGAAGGCCGAACGCGCCGCCGTGAACGCCGTGGACGAGATCCTCCGCGCCGAACGCCTCGCCGAGGCCCAGGACGCCGCGCTCCGCCTGGACGAGACGCGCATCCCAGCCGAACCGCGCCTGTTCACCGCGAACGCCACCGTCGAAAAGCTCACGTCCATGCTCGCCGAGCAGGGCGGACGCTTCGCGATCCTCGCCCCCGAGGGCAAGATCTTCTCCATCCTCGCCGGACGCTACTCCGGCAGCCCCGACCTTGAGGTGTTCCTCTCCGGCCACGCGGGCGAGGAGATGCGCACCGACCGCATGGGCCGCGAAGGCGAGGACGTCACCGCCGCGACCCTCACCCTCGGGGTCTGCATCCAGCCCGGCGTTCTGGCCCGCCTCGGCGAGACCCCCGAGTTCCGCGAACAGGGCTTCCTTGCCCGCCTGCTGTGCTCGGTGCCCAAGTCCCTTCTCGGCTTCCGCCGCGCCGACCCCGACCCAGTCCCGGCCGCCGTCCTGGACACCTACGCCAGCAACGTCAAGGCCCTGGTCCTGTCCCTGGCCGCCCTGGACGAGCCGCGCACCTTGCGCTTCACGCCCGAAGCCGAGGCCGCCGTCATCGCCCTGCTGCGCGACACCGAGGAGCGGTTCCGTCCCGGAGGCGACCTCGCCCACATGCCCGACTGGGGCGGCAAGCTCGTCGGCGCGATCCTGCGCATCTCCGCTCTGCTCCACCTCGCCGAGCACCTCCGCACCGGATGGGACCGCCCGATCACCCTGGCGACCTTCACCAACGCCCACCAGATCGGCGAGTACTTCACCCAGCACGCCCAAGCCGCCTACGACGCCATCGGCGCAGATCCCGCCGTCGCCGACGCCCGCGCGCTGCTGGAGTGGATCCGCCGCACCGGCACCGAGCGCTTCACCGCCCGCGACGTCGTCCAGGCGCTCCGGTCCCGCTTCGCCAAGGTGACCGACACCGACGCCGGACTCCGCGTCCTGGAGTCCCACGGCTGGATCCGCCGGCTTCCCGCGCCTCCCCGCAAGGGTGCGGGCCGCACGCCCTCCGTCGCCTACGAAGTCCACCCCGAGGCCGCGAACGCGCCCGCCGGAGACGCCCAGTGAGCGCCCCCGGCCACGGCCGGACAACGCCGCAACGCAACACGAAATCCACAGAAACGAATTCCTGTGGATTCTGTGGACCGTTGCGCCGTTGCAGACCCCCGCCGCGCCGCCCGTGAAGCCTGCCACGGTGCCGCGCCGCGAAGGCACCGGAACCCGCCGCCGCTCACCTCTGGAGGGTCCCAGTGACGACCACGACCACCGCTGACACCGACCTCCTTCTGACCGTCGAAGAGGCCGCCCGCCGCCTCCGCATCGGCCGAACCCAGATGTACGCCCTCATCACCTCCGGCGAGGTGCCGAGCGTCACCATCGGCCGTCTGCGCCGCGTCCCGGCCGAATGCCTCGCCACTTACGTCTCCGGCCTTCTGGCCGCCGTCCAAGCCAACTGATCACCGGAGGTCTCCGCATGGGACGCAGCGCGAACGGAAGGTCCAGCATCTACCTCGGCAAGGACGGGTACTGGCACGGTCGTGTGACGGTCGGAACGAAGGACAACGGCAAGCCTGACCGCCGCCACGTGATGTCCAAGTCCAAGACCACGGTCACCGAGAAGGTCAAAGAGCTGGAGAAGCTTCGGGACAAGGGGAAGATGCCCAAGGCCGGTCAGCGCTGGACCGTCGAGAAGTGGCTGACGCACTGGATCGACAACATCGCCATCCCGCCGAGCATCTCGGAGAACGCCCACTCCGGGTACCGCGTGGACGTGGAGAAGCACCTCATCCCCGGCATCGGCGCTCACCGCCTGAACAAGCTCACGCCGGAGCACTGCGAGAAGCTCTACGCCAAGATGCAGGAGAGCGGCCTCTCGGCCGGTACCGCACACCACGTCCACCGCACCCTCCGGAACGCGCTCAACGTCGCCGTCAAGCGCGGGCACCTTGGCACCAACCCGGTGACCCTTGCGACGGCCCCCAGGTTGGACGAGGAGGAACCGGAGCCGTACGAGATCGACGAGATTAAGCGGCTTCTCGCTGTCGCCCAGAATCAGTCGCGCAATGGCGCCCGGTGGGTCCTCGCGCTTGCCCTTGGCCTCCGGCAGGGCGAGGCACTCGGCCTCAAGTGGGATGACATCGACCTCAAGGCGGGAATGCTCCGGGTGCGACGCGGACGCCTGCGTCCGAAGTACGCCCACGGATGCGGGGAAGAGAGCCCGTGCGGCAGGAAAGCCGGCTACTGCCCCAAGCGCAAGCAGACACGGGCGGAGACTGGTCGGACCAAGTCCAAGGCCGGACGCCGGACGATCGGTCTCCCTGAGCACCTGACGAAGATCCTCAAGCAGCATCAGGCCAAGCAGAAGGCCGAGCGGAAGGCCGCACGGCAGCTCTGGCAGGGGAACGACTACGTCTTCACCAAGCCAGACGGACAGCCCCTCAACCCGAACACCGACTACCACGAGTGGAAAGCGCTTCTGGAGACGGCCGGGCTCCGTGAGACCCGACTCCACGACGCCCGCCACACAGCCGCCACAGTCCTGCTCATCCTCGGCGTCCCGACGCCTACGGCCATGGCGATCATGGGATGGTCGAGCGCGTCCATGGCCAAGCGCTACCAGCACATGAGCGACGCCATCCGGAACGACGTCGCGACCCGCGTCGGTGGCCTCCTCTGGGAGCCCGGCAAGGACGAAGACGACGAGAATGAAGGAATGGCTCCCGTCGGCGACTTTTGATCAGGTCTTTCGCATCTTGGAACGCGCCCAGCGTCCTGCTGGGCGCGTTCGTCTTGGCTTCCTCGTCGAAGCTTGATCAGGTGTAGTCTGTGGCTTGGCCAACACGCTGGCCTACTTCCGAGCCATGAGCGCCCACGTCGCTCCTGGTGCTGAGGATAAGAGAACTCTGGACTCAGCGTGATTTCGCAGATGCCCGGCGAACGCCGATCGACTTGTGCGAGGCGACGTGGGGGCTTCGCTGAAAGAAGTTCGATCATGGGTCGTAGTCAGGGCCGCAAACGCAAGATCCGCAAGCTGAAGGCTGTGAAAGGCATCAGCTACACGCGGGCTGCGAGCGAGTACGCACGAGAAGGCTCCGTGACTGGGAACGACGGGGCTCCGTCCCTGGAAAGCCCCTCGTATGGAGCACGAGCGCCGCTGTCTCTGCGGATGATTGCTGAGGAAGCTGCGCGTCGGCAGGCGCTGTGGTCCCGCATCCAACCCGGGCTGAGGCTTGCCCGGGAGTCTGAGGCTCAGCGCAAGGAGACGGCCCGTCAGTTGGCTGCCTCGGTGCAGCCGGCCATGAAGATCGCTGAGGAGATGGAGGCTCAGCACAAGATGTGGGCCGAGGCCTTCTCGCCCAAGCTGGCGGTGCTCGTCGGCGAGTCTGAGGCTCAGCGCAAGAAGTGGGCCGAGGCCTTCTCGCCCAAGCTGGCGGTGCTCGTCCGCGAGTCTGAGGCTCAGCGCAAGGAGACGGCCCGTCAGTTGGCTGCCTCGGTGCAGCCGGCCATGAAGATCGCTGAGGAGATGGAGGCTCAGCACAAGAAGTGGGCCGAGGCCTTCTCGCCCAAGCTGGCGGTGCTCGTCGGCGAGTCTGAGGCTCAGCGCAAGAAGTGGGCCGAGGCCTTCTCGCCCAAGCTGGCGGTGCTCGTCCGCGAGTCTGAGGCTCAGCGCAAGGAGACGGCCCGTCAGTTGGCTGCCTCGGTGCAGCCGGCCATGAAGATCGCTGAGGAGATGGAGGCTCAGCACAAGAAGTGGGCCGAGGCCTTCTCACCCTCGGTGGTGACGCTGGCCCGCGAGGCCGAGGCTCAGTGGAAGCGGTGGGCTGAGGAGCTGGCGGGGCCGGCGATGAGGCTTGCCCGCGAGTCTGAGGCTCAGCGCAAGCAGTGGACCGAGACTCTCTCGCGTACCGCCGCAGGGCTTGCAAGCGGTGTCAGGCGCGGTGACGGCGGCACTGATCACTGAGTGCTGACGTGGACTAGCTCACTTGCCCGTCCTCTGGGCCGGGCAAGTGAGACTAAAACTGAGACTAGAACGCAGTGAAGGCGGCACCCCGTAGGTGCCGCCTTCAGCGCGTTTAGCCTGCTAGCAGGCTGGCGGAGGATACGAGATTTGAACTCGTGAGGGGTTGCCCCCAACACGCTTTCCAAGCGTGCGCCCTAGGCCACTAGGCGAATCCTCCGCTGGATAGCTTAGCGGTTGTCGGGGACTGGTCGAACCTCGATTACGGCCGAGAGCGGGATCGGGCCGTAGATGTGGGGGAAGAGGTCGCCGTCGGCCGGCTCCAGGCGGACGTCCAGGCCCTGCGTGGAGACGGTCAGCAGGACGAGGTCGGAGGGCGGGACGTCCTTGTAGAAGGCCCCCAGGACGGTGCGGACCTGGTCGAGGTCGGAGGAGCAGTGGATGAAGCCCTCCTCGGCGAGCGTCCGGCCGCGGGTGGACATCGCGTACGACTCGCCGGAGGCGCGGGCGGATTCCCAGCGGGCGCGTTCGGCGATGTGCAGGACGGTTTCGGGTGGTGAGGAGGGGGTCTGGTCCGTCATGGTGGTGGAGCCTACGTGCGGGACGGGCGCGAGCGGCACGGTGGATGTCATAGACTCTGGGCAGACCCCTCGCACGGCGTCACCCTGTGAACCTCCCCAGGGCCGGAAGGCAGCAAGGATAAGCAGGCTCTGGCGGGTGTGCGGGGGGTCCTTTTCGCTTCTGACGCTCTGCTGCGCGAGGGAGGGCGGCCCCCGATGAGCCTGGCTCTGTACCGCAAGTACCGTCCCGCGACGTTCGCCGAGCTCAAAGGGCAGGAACACGTCGCCGAGCCGCTGCAGCAGGCGTTGCGCAACGGTCGTATCAACCACGCGTACCTGTTCAGCGGTCCGCGGGGGTGCGGGAAGACCTCGTCCGCGCGCATCCTGGCGCGGTCCCTGAACTGCGAGCAGGGGCCGACGCCCGATCCGTGCGGGACCTGCGACTCGTGCGTCGCGCTCGGCCCCACGGGGTCCGGGCACATCGACGTGATCGAGATCGACGCGGCGTCCCACGGTGGTGTGGACGACGCTCGTGACCTGCGGGAACGCGCGTTCTTCGCGCCGGTGTCCGCGCGCTTCAAGGTGTACATCATCGACGAGGCGCACATGGTCACCCGGGAGGGCTTCAACGCGCTGCTGAAGCTCGTCGAGGAGCCTCCGCCGCACCTGAAGTTCGTCTTCGCGACGACCGAGCCCGAGAAGGTCATCGGGACGATCCGGTCGCGGACGCACCATTACCCCTTCCGGCTCATCCCGCCCGGGACGCTCCAGGAGCTCGTCGAGGAGATCCTGAAGTCCGAGGACGTCCCCTACGAGGCGTCCGCGCTGCCGCTCGCGGTGCGGGCCGGGGCCGGATCCGCGCGGGACACGCTGTCGATCCTGGACCAGCTGCTCGCCGGGTCGGACGAGAAGGGCATCACGTACGCCCGCGCGGTCTCGCTGCTCGGCTACACGGACTCGGCGCTGCTGGACGAGGTCATCGGCGCGTTCGCGGCGCGGGACGGCGGGGCCGTCTTCGCCGCGATCGACCGGGTGATCGAGAGCGGGCAGGACCCGCGGCGGTTCGCGGCCGACCTGCTGGAGCGCGTCCGGGACCTGGTGATCCTGTCGAACGTGCCGGAGGCGGGCGGATCGGGGCTGCTGAACGTCCCGCCGGACGAGCTGGAGCAGATGCGGCGGCAGGCGTCGTCGCTCGGGCCGGGGGAGCTCACGCGGGCCGCCGACCTGCTGCACACCGGGCTGACCGAAATGCGGGGGGCGACCTCGCCGCGGCTGCTGCTGGAACTGATCGCGGCGCGGATCCTGCTGCCGGCGGCCTACGGGGACGAGGCGTCCCTGATGGCCCGGCTTGATCGACTTGAGCGGGCTGCGGCTTCGGGGGGCGGGTTCGTCGGCGCGGCCGGTGGCGCGATGCCGTCCCAGGGGGCTTCTTACGGGTCCGCCCAGCAGGTCTCGTCGGCTCCTCAAGGGTCGGTGGGCGGCCAAGCTTCCGCAGGCCACCCTGCTTCTGCGGGCCACTCTGCTTCCGCGGATCACTCTTCTGCTCCTGCGTCTTCTCCGGCGTCCCAGCGCCCTTCCGCGTCCCAGCAACCTTCTCCAGGGGCCCAGCAACCTCCTGCGTCCCAGCAACCTCCGGCGTCCCAGCAACCTCCGGCGTCCCAGCAACCTCCGGCGTCCCAGCAACCCCCGCCCGCCCAGGGGGGCGACCCCACTTCCAGTGTCCAACGGCCCACGGGAAGCCCAGAAGGCGAACGCGGTTCTGTGGATAACCGTGGTGGCGAAGGCGCTCGCGGTGAGGCCGATCACGGGGGCGCCGCCCAGCGCGGAGGAAGCGCACGGCAGGAAGGGACCGCCCAGCACGGGGGGATCGCCCAGCAGGAAGGCGCCACCCAGCATGGCGGGGCCGGACAGCACGGAGGCGGCGCCCAGCAAGAGGGGGCCGGCCAAAGCGGCGGTTCCAACCAGGGCGGTGGCTCCAGCCAGGGGGCCAACGACGGCTCGGGTGACGGGCGTCGAGGAGGAGCGGCTGCGGCTTCCTCCAGCTCTGGCGGCCAGGCGGGCGGGGCCGGAGCGGGTTCGGATTGGCCTGCTCCCGCCGGGCCTTCCAACGCCGCCGCGTCCAATCCCGCCGCGTCCAACGTCGGTTCCTCTCCGCAAGGCGCCGGTGCGCCTGCGCAAGGCGGCGGGGACGTGTCGATGGTGCAGCAGCGCTGGCCGGAGATCGTCGAGGCGGTCAAGTTCAAGAGCCGCGTCGCCTGGGTCTCGATCATGAACGGCGTCCGGCCGATCGGGCTGGTCGGGAACCAGCTCACCCTCTCCTTCGAGGCCGAGGGTGCGCTCAAGAACTTCACCGCGGGCAACCGCGACACCGTGCTGCGCGAAGTCCTCAAGGAGCGCCTGGGCGTCGACTGGCGCATCGAGGCGGTCCACGGCGTAGCCGCACCGGCCCCTAATGCGGGACGCCCCGCATCCGGGGGAGGCTTCGGCGGCGGCGCACCTGCTGCCGGATTCGCTGGCGCGTCCACCCCGGCGCCCCCGCCCGCTCCGGGTCCGCGTCCGGCCAGTCCTCCGCAGACCCCGTCCGCTCCGCCGCCGGCTCAGCCTTCGCAGCCCGCGCCGCAACCGTCTCCCGGGCCGTCCGCCCCAGCTCAGGGGCCCGCGAACCAGGCCGCTAAGCCATCCGCCCCGCGAGGCGCCGGGGACAGCGCGTCCCAGGACCCTGGTCCGCTGCCGCCGCCTCCGGACGAGCCGCCCCCGCCTTCCGAGCCCGGTCCGCCCGACGACATCGACGTCGTGGACCCGGAAGGCGACGCCGACTACGACGGCACGGAGGTCGAGTCCGGAGGCATGGCACTGATCCAGCGCGAACTCGGCGGGCAGATCATCCGCGAGATCGACAACACCTGACCCCGGAAGCCCGCACGCCCGGACGCCCGGACGCTCGCGGGCTCGGACCCTGGGCGCCCGGATCTTCCCGTGCCGCGCCTCACCCGGGCGGGCCCCACGTGTTCGAGCCTCATGCGCCCCGGACGCGCCTGGAGGCGGTGCGCTCGGGCACCGCACTCGCGAGCACGCCCAGCAACGCAGACTCGGGCAGCGCACGCCCAGCCGTTGCGCGCTCTGGCGCCCCGCATGCTCGGGCACGCACGCTTGGCGATGCCCGCACCGGGGCCATCGGGCAGGCACGCACGTCCAGGTACGCACGTCCAGGCACGCGCGTCCAGGCACGCGCGTCCAGGCACGCGCGTCCAAGCAGGCACGTTCGGGCACGCGCGTCCAGGCACGCGCGTCCAAGCAGGCACGTCCAGGCACGCGCGTCCAAGCAGGCACGTTCGGGCACGCGCGTCCAGGCACGCGCGTCCAAGCAGGCACGTTCGGGCACGCGCGTCCAGGCACGCGCGTCCAAGCAGGCACGTTCGGGCAGGCACGTTCGGGCACGCGCGTCCGGGCACGCGCGTCCGGGCACGCGCGTCCGGGCACGCGCGTCCGGGCACGCGCGTCCAGGCCGCATGTTCGGGCACGCGCGCCCTGGTGCTGCGTGTTCGGGCGCCGTGCGCAGGAGGCTTACAGCCGGGTTTTGTTGGCGCGGGCGCGGGCGCGGGCGCGGGTGCGGGACTGCAGGTGCGGGACTGCAGGTGCGGGGTGTGCCGGGGTGCTCTGCGGGTCTTGCTCGGGGCGTTCGGTGCGGGCGTGGGTGGCGCTTGGTGGGGGACGTGTCTGGGCGTTCGCGGCAAGGGGTGCGCGTCGCGGGCCCGGCGGTGTTTCGGGGTGGGGCGGGGTGCGGCAGGGGCTTCTTCGGGTGTGCGGTTGGGGGTGTGATGGGGGCTTGCGGGGGGTTCGCCCTGGAGGTCGGACGCGGCGGGGATGAGGCACGGGGCGGTGAATACCGCATCCGGTTCCAAACCCGTAGTCTCAGGTAGACAGAACGTCCGGTGCCGGACGGACGGGTCGGACCCGGCCCGTCCGTCCGGCTGGGGGATGCGACGGAACGGAGCTCACCGTGGAACCCGGTGGATTCAACATCCAGGAACTGCTGCAGCAGGCGCAGCGCATGCAGCAGCAGCTCTTCGACGCCCAGCAGGAGCTGGCCGAGGCCGAGGTCACCGGCACGGCGGGCGGCGGGCTGGTCTCGGCCACGGTGAACGGGCAGGGCGAGGTCACCGGCCTCACCATCGACCCGAAGGTGATCGACGCCGACGATCCGGCGGACACCGCGGAGACCGTCGCCGACCTGGTGCTCGCCGCGATCCGGGATGCCGGACGCGCCGCCCAGGAGCTCCAGCAGGAGAAGATGAGCCCCCTCACCGAGGGATTGGGCGGCGGCATGCCGGGCATGGGCGAGGGCGGCCTTCCGGGCCTGCCGGGCTTCCCAGGCGGCGGCCCCGAAACGCCCGGAAGCCCCGGACCCCACGGAAGCCCCGGAATCCAGGGCCCGCAGCACTAGAACGAACACGAACACGACCGGCAGAAGGCACCGCCCAGCGCGGCGCCTTCACTCCCCTCTCAGCAGGAAGGACGCGACCGTTGTACGAAGGGGTCGTCCAGAACCTCATCGACGAACTGGGCCGCCTGCCCGGCGTCGGCCCCAAGAGCGCGCAGCGGATCGCCTTCCACCTCCTCGCCGCCGATCCCGCCGACGTCGAGCGGCTCGGCCGGGCGCTCAAGGAGGTCAAGGACAAGGTCCGGTTCTGCAGGACGTGCGGCAACGTCGCGGAGGAGGACGAGTGCCGCATCTGCCGCGACCCGCGCCGCGACCCGCAGGTGATCTGCGTGGTCGAGGAGTCCAAGGACGTGGTCGCGATCGAGAAGACCCGCGAGTTCCGCGGCCGCTACCACGTGCTCGGCGGGGCGATCAGCCCGATCGAGGGCGTCGGCCCGGAGGATCTGAGGATCCGCGAGCTGATGCAGCGGCTCGCGGACGGGACGGTGAAGGAGCTGATCCTGGCGACCGACCCCAACCTGGAGGGGGAGGCCACCGCAACCTACCTCGCGCGGCTCGTGAAGCCCATGGGCCTCACCGTCACCCGCCTGGCCAGCGGCCTTCCGGTGGGCGGCGACCTGGAGTACGCCGACGAGGTCACGCTGGGCCGCGCATTCGAAGGACGGAGGCTGCTCGATGTCTGACTCAAACAGCCCGCAGGAATGGAACACCCTGGCCGAGCGCGTGGCCTGCCACGTGGAGAACTACCTGAGCGGCCTGGAGGCCGTCGCCCGCGGCGAGGCCGGGACGCACACGGTCCCGATGCTGCTGCTGGAGGTCTCGCAGGTCATCCTGGCCGGCGCGCAGCTCGGCGCGAGCGCGGACGTCATCCTGCCGGACAACTGGGAGCCCGAGGTCGGCGACGACCCGGACCTCGACCAGGTCCGGTCCGGGCTCGCCGACCGCCTGGCCGACATCGACGAGTACGTCGAGGTCTTCGACCCCTACAAGGACACCGAGCCGACCGCCTACCGGCTCTCGGACGACCTGGTCGACGTCGCCAGCGACCTCGTCCACGGGCTGCGCCACTACCAGCAGGGACGCCCGCTTGAGGCACTCTGGTGGTGGCAGTACTCCTACTTCAACCATTGGGGCAACCACGCCGGGGCCGCGCTCCGCGCCCTGCACGCCGTCGTGGCGAACGCCCGCCTGGACGTGTCCGAAGAGGCCGCCGTAGCGGGCTGACGGTTGGTATCAGGCGTCGCTGGGGAGTCTGGCGGCGCCTGCCGTCTGCCGGACGGCATCCTTGACCAGCCGAGCGATCTCAGCCGCGGGCACGGCGATGCCTGGGACGCCTTCCGTCCACTCAAGGAAGTCGTCGAGGCCCAGGGCGGGGATCTCGCCGAGGTACGGCCTGATGTAGACCGGGGTGTTCGGTTCGCTGCGCCAGCTTTCGCTGAGCGGCCCGATGTCCACCGCGTCCCATCCGAGCAGGTCCAGGAACCGCGTGGTCTCGGCCGTGGCGTCCGCGTGGTCACTCGCCACAGGCAGCGCACTGCGGCCGAGCGTCCCGGCGGCGCGGGCCAGGCTGACGATCTGGTGCGGGGTGATCGTGTTGAACGCCTTGACCAGGCGCGCGTCCGGTACATGCCGCTGGATCAGCTCCGAGGACGTGAGGACGCCGGAGTCCAGCTCGTCCAGATGGCCGTCCCTTTCGGGGTAGTAGTTCGCCGTGTCCAGCACGGTCTTCCCGGCGAGAGCCGCGACGGGCAGCTGCCTGTAGGCGATGAACGGGATGGCCGCCACCACGAGGTCACCGGCCCGAGCGGCCTCCTCCGGCGTGCCCGCGCGGGCATGCTCGGCACCCAGCTCGGCGACGAGTCCGGCGAGCGTGTCCGGACCGCGAGAGTTGCTCAGGACGACGTCCAGCCCGGCGGCGACGGCCACCCGCGCGACGGCCGTTCCGATTCGTCCGCTTCCGATGATTCCGAGCGTCTGGAACACGGCGTTCTCCGTTCGTGGATCCACAGCGAGCCAGCCCAGCCTGCGCCCGCCGCCCACCACCGACCAGCCCCACGCCCTGCGTACTCACCACCTGATCACCCACACCCCGCGCCCTGCACTGCATGCTCTGCGCCTGCGCTGCGGGCTCTGCGGCGGCGTAGGGTGATCTTGTGGGGGATGCCGGGGCGGACGGGTTGGGTGGGTTTCTCAAGGCGCGTCGTGCCCGGTTGCGTCCGCAGGACGTGGGGTTGCGCGACTACGGGGGTGCGCGCCGCGTCGCGGGGCTGCGGCGCGAGGAGCTTGCGCGGCTGGCAGGCGTGAGCATCGCGCACTACACGCGCCTGGAGCAGGGCAAAGGCGACGTCGTCTCGGACGAGGTCCTGACCGCCGTCGCCGCCGCGCTGCGCCTGGACGCCGACGAGTCCACATACCTGCACCGGATCGCGCGCCGCCCGGAAACCTGCGCGAACAAGGACGGCACCGCCCGGGCCGAGGTTCCGTTGAGCGTGCGGCATCTGCTGCACTCCTTCGTCCTGACTCCTGCGCTGGTGGTCGGACGGCACACCCAGCTCCTCGCCTGGAACCCCCTCGCCGCCGCGGTGTTCGGTGACTTCGCGAACGTCCCGGACGAGCGCCGGACGCTCTCGCATCTGCTGTTCACCGAGCCGTCCCAACGCGACCTGTACGGGGACGGCTGGGGAGCGGCGGCGCGCGAGCACGTGGCGCACCTTCGCGTCCTGTTCGCGCGGTTCCGGGGAGATCCGGCGTTCGTCGCGCACGTCGAGTCCCTGCGGGCGCTCAGCGCCGACTTCGCCCGCCTATGGGACGAACATCCCGTCGCCCAGACGCGGTCCAGAGCGTACGACCTGCACCACCCGGTCGTCGGCGACCTCACCCTGCACGCCGAACTCGTCTCGCTCCCGGACGCCCCGTCCTGCTGCGCCCTGGACCTGTTCGCCGCCGAACCCGGCACCCCCTCCGCCCGAGCCCTCCGCGAGCTCGCCGGCCTCTGAAGCGGGGCGCCGGGCCGGGACGCAACAGGAGTCACTTGGAGCCGGGACGTCCGCCGACGATGCCGGTGCGGGCGCTGAACCGGGCGCCGCGGACGATGGCCTCCTTGGTCAGGGCCGCCGCACGGCCGCCGAAGTACCGCCGCCCCGGGCCGTCGTCGCGGCGGAGGAACTGGATGATGCCGTCGCGCCGGCCGAGGCTG
Source organism: Actinomadura rupiterrae (assembly GCF_024172125.1). GTDB lineage: Bacteria > Actinomycetota > Actinomycetes > Streptosporangiales > Streptosporangiaceae > Spirillospora > Spirillospora rupiterrae. Next base: position 266,599 of record NZ_JAMZEA010000008.1, on the reverse strand, counting down.
ATGCAGGACGCGAGGTACTCCGGGGCGTACGGAACCGGGTCCTCGCCCTTCGCCAGCCGGACGAGGTTGTCGGCGGCGTGCGCGCCCTGCGGTTCCGCCGTCTGGCAGGACATCCGGGACCCGGGGACGGCCGCGCAGTCGCCGGCGACGATGATCCGCGGGTCGTCCACGCTGCGCAGGTACTCGTCCACGATCGCGCGGCCCTTCCCGTCCACCGTCAGCCCGCTGCGCGCGGCCAGGTCCGGGACGCTGCCGATGACCGCCCACAGCGTGAGGTCCGAGGCGGCCTCGCCGCCCGACTCCAGCACCAATCTCCCCGGACGAGCATCCGCGCCCGACTCCGGCAGCGCGCCCGACTCCGGCAGAGCGTCCGCGCCCGACTCCGGCAGCGCGTCCGCGGCCTCGCGGATCTCGGTGACGACGTCCTCCAGGACGTCCACGTTCAGGCGTTCCAGGCCCGCGCGGAGCCGTCGCCGGGCACCGTCCGAGAGCGGCGCGGCGAACTCCCGTCCGACGATCCGGACCTTCAGGTCAGGACGGGCGCCCGCGACCTCGGCGGCGGTCTCGATGCCGGTCGCGCCGGTGCCGACCACGGTCACGGTGCGTCCCGCAGGAAGGGCGGCCAGCGCGTTCCGGGCCTGCTCGGCGCCCTCCCAGGAGCCGATCGGGACGGCGCCGGGCAGCGGGTTCAGCGTGCTCCCGACGGCGAGGACCAGGAAGCCGAACTCCAGCGCCTCGCCGCCGTCGAGCAGCACCTGGCCGTCGCCGATCTTGTCGACGGACGCCCGGCGCGTGCGGACGCCGGCGCGCAGCATGTCCGCGAGCGGGGTCGCGGCGGTGCCCGTCCCGGCGGCCTGCTGGTGCAGCCGGACCCGCTCGACGAAGTCGGGACGCGGGTTGACCACCGTGATCTCGGCGTCCGGAAGCTTCTTCGCCACCCGGTTCGCCGCGACCGTCCCGGCGTATCCCGCTCCTGCCACGATCACCTTCATGCCTGCCTCCTCCATCGGCGTTCGCACAAGAGACACCGGGGGCGGCACGTGCATCACAGTGACCTGCGCCACGTTCGTCGGCCGATATGACATTTGTACTGCCAGAGACCGGAGGGATGTTCCTGCCGCCGGAAGGGCCCCGCGCGACAGGATTCAGATGTCGGCAGAACGCGGACACTGACCCAGGAGCAGGACATGAGCGAGACCCTCAAGGACAGCGACATCAAGCCCCTCCCGATCTGGTTCTTCGCCTTCGAGGGCACGATGGGCGCGGCCTACGACCTGCTCAAGGCCTGGGACGGCGCCTGGATGGTCCTCGCGGCGCTCGGCGCGGTGAACGTGCTCGTGGGGCTGACCGTGCTGCGTCGCCGCAAGAAGCTGATCAAGGCGATGCTGAAGAACAACCGGACCCGGAAGATCTTCTTCGCGCTGATCGGCCTGCGGCTCGGCGTGCACGTCGTCCTCGGGGCGATCGGCGCCGAGATCCACAGCGCGCCCGCGCACCTGGCGCTCGGCCTCACGATGGCCGCCATCACGATGGGCCTGCTCTGGTTCGACCAGCGCGTCACCTTCCGCGCCCTCGGCCTCACCGCGCCCCGCCCCCAGGCCGCCCCGCTCCCGGTGGCCTGACCTCCCGCGAACGGCCCGGCAGGCGGACGCCCTGCCGGGCCGTTCGCCGTCTGCCGGGCCGTTCGCCGGTTGGCAGGCTGAGCCGGATCGCCGTCTGGGAGGCTGAGCCGGACGAACCGGGCGGGTGGAAGGCGGGCAGATGGGGCGGCGGCGGGACGGGCGCTGGAACCACAACATCCACTACCACCCGCGCATCCTGCGGGCCGTCCCGGCGGGCGCGCGGCGGGCCCTGGACGTCGGATGCGGTGAGGGAATGCTCTCCCGCGCGCTCCACCAGACCGTCCCCGAGGTCACGGGCATCGACCTCGACGCGCCCAGCATCGAGCAGGCCCGAAGCCACAAGGACGACAGCCACAAGGACGACATCGACTACATCCTCGGCGACTTCCTGAAATATCCGTTGGAACCGGCCTCGTTCGACGTCGTCGCGTCCGTCGCCACCCTGCATCACATGGACACCGCGACCGGGCTCGCGCGGATGCGGGACCTGGTCCGTCCGGGCGGCGTGGTGGCGGTCGTGGGCCTCGCCCGGAACGAGATGCCGAAAGACTTGCCGCTCGAACTGGCAGGTGTGGCGGTCGGGGCAGTGCACCGGGTGGCGAGGGGGTACTGGGAGCACCCGTCCCCTCAGGTGTGGCCGCCGCCCGTGGGCTATCCGGAGATGCGGGCGCTGGCGGCGGAGCTGCTCCCGGGGGCCGAGTTCCGGCGGCACCTCCTGTGGCGCTACAGCATCGTGTGGCGCAGGCCGCCCGGATGACCTCCGGCGTCTCGGATTCCGGACGCGCCGTCTCACCTCCACGGTTACCTCGTCGTAATGACACCTCCCAACCTCGGTAGACTCACCTTGGCAAGCCCCTGACCCCGAACCGAGGAGCGCTGCCCGTGGCCCTTGTCGTGCAGAAGTACGGTGGCTCCTCCGTCGCCGATGCCGAGCGCATCAAGGCGGTGGCCCAGCGGATCGTGGCGACCCGCAAAGCGGGCAACGACGTCGTCGTCGTGGTCTCCGCGATGGGCGACACGACCGACGACCTGATCGACAAGGCGAAGCAGGTCTCGCCGCTGCCCCCCGGGCGCGAGCTGGACATGCTGCTCACCGCCGGGGAGCGCATCTCGATGGCGCTGCTCGCCATGGCGATCTCCAACCTGGGCCACGAGGCCCGCTCGTTCACCGGCTCGCAGGCCGGGGTGATCACCGACGGCGCGCACGGCAAGGCGAAGATCATCGACGTCACGCCGGGGCGGATCCAGACCGCGCTCAGCGAGGGCTCGATCTGCATCGTCGCCGGGTTCCAGGGCGTGTCGCAGGGCACCAAGGACATCACCACGCTCGGCCGCGGCGGCTCCGACACGACCGCCGTCGCGCTCGCCGCGGCGCTCGACGCCGACGTCTGCGAGATCTACACCGACGTGGACGGCGTGTTCACCGCCGATCCGCGGATCATCCCCGGCGCCCGCCGCATCCCGCGCATCTCCTACGAGGAGATGCTGGAGATGGCCGCGTCCGGGGCCAAGATCCTGCACCTGCGCTGCGTGGAGTACGCGCGCCGTTACAACATGCCGATCCACGTCCGGTCGTCCTTCTCCACCAAGGAGGGCACCTGGGTCGTCGACAGCAGCGAGATCGAAGGGCACGAGATGGAGCAGGCGATCATCTCCGGCGTCGCGCACGACCGGAGCGAGGCCAAGATCACGGTGGTGGGGGTGCCGGACAAGGTCGGTGAGGCCGCGTCCATCTTCTCCGCGCTGTCCGAGGCCGAGATCAACATCGACATGATCGTGCAGAACGTGTCCGCCGCGTCCACCGGGCGCACCGACATCTCGTTCACGCTGCCGGTCACCGACGGCCAGGCCGCGCTGACCTCGCTGAACAAGCTCAAGGACCGGATCGGCTTCGAGTCGCTGCGGTTCGACGACCGGATCGGCAAGGTCTCCCTGATCGGCGCCGGCATGCGCTCGCACCCCGGTGTCACCGCGAAGTTCTTCGGCGCGATCGCCGACGCAGGGGTCAACATCGAGATGATCTCCACCTCGGAGATCCGGATCTCGGTCGTGGTCGCGCAGGACGACGTCGACACCGCCGTCGCGTCCGCGCACCGCGCGTTCGACCTCGACTCCGACCAGATCGAGGCGGTCGTCTACGGCGGCACCGGCCGCTGACCAGGCGTTCTTCCGAAGGGCCGTCCGGCGCACCGGACGGCCCTTCGCGTTGTCAGCCCGTGGTGCGCGGACGGTCAGCGGGCCCAGCGAATCTCTGTGTTGTCGCAAGGAACGAACGACACGCAACGCAGGGAGCACATCATGAAGGTTCTGATCTCGGGTGCGAGCATCGCCGGTCCGTCCCTCGCCTTCTGGCTGACCCGGTACGGGCACCAGGTGACCGTGGTGGAGCGGGCGTCCGGCATCCGCCCCGGCGGGCAGGCGGTGGACTTCCGCGGGCACGTCCACATGGAGGTCCTGGAGAAGATGGGCATCCTGGACGAGATCCGCGGCCACCAGACCGACAACGGCCCGCTGCGCATGATCGACGGGACCGGCGCCGACCTGCTCGCGCTGCCCGCCTCGTTCACCGGCGGCCAGGTCGAGATCCAGCGCGGCGACCTGGCGCGGATCCTGTTCGAGCGGACCAAGGACGCCGCCCGCTACGTCTTCGACGACTCGATCACCTCCCTCCAGGAGACCGCGGACGGCGTCTACGCGACCTTCGAGCGGAGCGCGCCCGAGTGGTTCGACCTGGTCGTCGGCGCGGACGGGCTGCACTCCAACGTCCGGCGGCTCACCTTCGGGGACGAGTCCCAGTTCGTCCAGGACTCCGGCTACAACGTCGCGATCTTCAACGCGCCGAACCGGCTCGGGCTGGAGCGCGACAGCCTGCTCTACAGCGAGCCCGGCCGCGGCCTGTCGGTGATCCCGCTCGGCGGCGGGACGTCCGCGAACGTGATGTGCGTCTTCACCGCGGACGGATCGGCGGTGGACCGGCACGACTACGAGGGCCAGAAGCGCCTGGTCGCCGAGCGCTTCGCCGGGATGGGCTGGCACTCCCAGGCCCTCCTGGACGACATGCGGAGCGCGCCGTACTTCTACCACGACTCGATCAGCATCGTCCGGATGAAGTCCTGGACGAAGGGCCGGATCGCGCTGCTCGGCGACGCCGGATACGGCGCGACCTGCGGCGGCATGGGCACCGGCCTGGCGGTCGTCTGCGCCTACGTCCTCGCCGGGGAGCTGGCCGCCGCGAACGGTGACCACCGGGTCGCCTTCCCCGCCTACGAGCAGGCGATCAAGAAGTTCACCAAGGCCTGCCAGCAGGTCGCGGGCGGCGTCGGCGGCTTCTTCGCGCCGAAGACCGAGCGCAGCCTGCGCCGCCGCACCCGGATCTACAAGGTCCTCACCGCCGGCCCGATGATCCGGCTGCTCGACAAGCTGACCACCAAGGCCGCCACGTCCATCGAGCTCAAGTCCTACCCGGCCCCGGCTCCGGCCGCCCCGGCCGCCCACGTTCCGGCTCCGGCTCCGGTCAACGTTCCGGCTCGCGGCTACGCGGCGTGAGGTCGGCCGTCGGCGGCAGGACGGCCGCCCGAGCCGGTCCCCAGCCGGGAACGGACCGGGACGCACGGTCCGCACGAGCAGGGCCGCCAGTGAGAAGAGATGTCCGGGCCGGAGGCGCGAAACCGCCTCCGGCCCGGAATCGCGAACTCGCCTCCGGCCCGGAATCGCGACGAACGCAACAGCCAAGTGTCTCTGCGGGCCTTTAGGGTGATGGGCGTGACCGAGACCAAAGCCGTCAGGTCCGAGACGCGGACACAGATCGTCCAGACCGCGCTCCGCCTCTTCCGGGAGCGCGGATACGAGGCGACGACCATGCGCGCCATCGCCAAGGAGGCGGGGGTCGCGGTCGGGAACGCCTACTACTACTTCGGTTCCAAGGAAGAGCTGCTCCAGGCCTACTACGACCAGCTCCAGGACGAGCACGAGGAGGCCTGCCGGGCCGTCCTGCTCCGGGAGCGCGACTTCGCCGCCCGGCTGCGCGGGGTGCTGCGCGCCCGCGTCGACACGATGGTCCCGTACCACGAGTTCGCCGGGAAGTTCTTCAAGTTCGCCGCCGAGCCCGACAGCCCGCTCAACCCGTTCAGCTCCGAGTCCGGCTCCGCCCGCAGCGCCGCCGTCGCCCTGTACCGCGAGGTCGTGGACGGCTCGTCCCTCAAGATCGACGACGACTTCCGCGCCGAGCTGCCCGAGCTGCTGTGGCTGTACTCGATGGGCATCGTCCTGTACTGGGTGCACGACTCGTCCGAGGGCTGCCGCAAGACCTACCTGCTCGTGGACCGGACGGTCCCGCTGGTGAACAAGATGGTCTCGATGTCCCGGCTGCCCGGCTTCAAGTCCGTCACCCGCGACCTCGTCAAGATCATCCGCGACGTCCGCGCCTGACCTTGCGGACGCACTCGGCGCGGGCCTCGGCGCGGGCCCGGTGTCACCTGGGGACGAGGATGTCCCAGTGGTCGGTCTCGCGGGCGAAGACGTCGCCGGACGGGGAGCGGTAGAGCTCCGCGTTGTCGCCGCGCACGCCGGTGTGCTGGAAGTGGCCCGGGATGTAGGTGTCCAGGCACTGCGTCGGCATCACGTCGATCTTGTGGCCGGTGCCATGGCTGAGCTTGCCCGGCGCGTGCCCCTGCTCGGTGCCGCCCGAGACGGTGAGCGGGCAGCCGCTGGTGCGGCCGAAGTCGAGCAGGTCGTCCATGGAGCCGCGCAGCAGGCCCTGGAACGCCGTGCAGTTCGGATTGGAGCGTTCGTGGCAGTTGCCGTTGGACCGCCACTGGATGTGGTTGCTGGTCAGCAGCTGCTCGGCCGCCTCCTGGGTGAGCGGCAGGCCGCGCGCGGCGTGCTCCATCCGGCCCGTCAGGTTCGTCAGCCGTTTGCCCAGGTCACCGAGGAGGCTGAGGGACGAGGGCCGGAGCGCGGTCCCGACCAGGGCCCGTCCGCCGCCGCCCGCCGGGGCCTGGTGCGCCTGGTGCGAGGCGCCGGCCGACGCGGACCGGTCGCCTGCCGCGAACGCCGCCGCATGGCTGCTCTTCGCGGACGAATGGGAGGTTAAGGACGGCAGGTGCGGCCAGGACGGCACGGCCGCGACTCCCGCCGCGATCGGCAGGGCGGCCAGGGCCAGCCCGCAGACGATCCGTCTTCTCATCGTTCCCTCCGGCACACTCCGGTCGCCGGGGGAGAAACGACGCATCGGGCGTCGTGCGACATCGTGCCGGACGATTCCCGGGCGGAACGCCCGCCAAACAAGATCCAACCGCCCGAACCACCCGATCCGGCCCACCGAAATGTGCCGTGAGGCCCGCCGGGTCAGGGGTTCCGGGCGTCCGGACGGTGCTGCCCGACCCGTCTGAATCGGGGTCTATGCACCGCCCGGAAACCCCGGCGAACGGTCAGAGGTTCTTCAAGGTGTAGCCGATCTCCGTTTCCATCTGCTTGATCCGCTCCTCGACCACGAGCGACCCGTGGCCGGCGTCGTACCGGTACACCTCGTGCGGACGGCCCAGCTCGGCGAGCCGCCCGAGGTAGTTGTCGATCTGGCGGATCGGGCAGCGCGGGTCGTTCTCCCCGGCGAGCACCAGCACCGGCGCCCGCACCTGCTCCACGTAGGTGATCGGCGAGGACTCGCGGTACTTGTCCGGGACCTCCTCCGGCGAGCCGCCGAACAGCGACCGGTCGAACGCCTGGAGCGCCTCCATCTCGTCCTCGAACGCGGCCACGTAGTCGGCGACCGGGACGGCCGCGACCGCCACCGACCAGTCGTCCGGCTGCGTCCCGATGCCGAGCAGCGTGAGGAACCCGCCCCATGACCCGCCGGTCAGCACCAGCCGCTCCGGATCCGCCAGCCCGGACGCCACGGCCCAGTCGCGGACGGCCTTCACGTCCTCCAGCTCGGTGAGCCCGACGCGTCCCTCGATGGCGTCCCGCCAGGCCGAGCCGTACCCGGTCGAACCCCGGTAGTTGACCCGGACGACCGCGAACCCGTGGTCGACCCACGCCGCCACGGACGCCACGAACGAGTCGTCGTCCTGCGCGGTCGGGCCGCCGTGCACGTCGAACACCGTCGGGAACGGGCCCTCGCCCACCTCCGGACGGCTGACCAGCGCGTGGATCCGGCCGCCGGGACCGTCCACCCACGCGTCCGCGACCGGCACCGACGGCGGCGCGGGCGGACCCTCCGGCGTCAGCACGACCGCGCCCGACGTCGACCGGATCACCGGAGGCTCGGCCGCCGACGACCACGCGAACTCGACCGTCCCGTCCGGCCGGGCGGTCGCCCCGCCGATCGACCCGCGCGGCGTCTCGATCCGGGTCAGCTCACCCGATTCCAGGTCGTACCGGTACAGCTCGTCGCGCGCCTCGTACGAGTGCGTGACGAGCAGCGCGGACGCGTCGGGGAACCAGTCCGCATCGATCTCGCCCGGCAGGTCGAAGGTGATCTCGCGCTGCTCGCCGCCGACCGGGTCCCACAGCAGGATCTCCTCGCGGCCGCGCCGCTCGTGGTTCACCAGCAGCCGCGGGTCGCCCGCGACCGGCGCGAACCCGGCCGCGTACACGCCCTTGCCCGGCCCGTCCCACAGCTCGGCGACGGTCGAGCCGTCCTCGGTCCGGACGACCCGGATCGCCATGTGCCGGCTGTCGCCGTGCTCGCTGTGCCCGATCGCGACGAGCGACTCGTCCCGCGAGAGGCCGCCGACGTGCGCGTCCTCGGCGTGCGCGTACAGCTGCACCAGCTCGCCGGCCCGGTACCGGTGGACCGTGCTGCCCTGCTCCCCGGACCGTCCGACCAGCACCGTCCCGCTACTGCCGATCGCCAGCCCGGACGGGTACGACGCGTCCAGCCCGGGTACGGCGACCTCGGCCTCGCCGCCGCCGAACGGCGTGCGCTTCCACACCCCGAACTCGTCCCCGTCGGTGTCGTCGAACCACCACACCCACGCCCCGGACGGATCGACCGACCCCATCCACGTCCCGTTCGCCCGGTCCGTCACCTGCCGCCGCTCGCCGGTCTCCCGGTCCCAGGCGTAGATCTCCCACGTGCCCGTCGCGTTCGACTGGTACGTGCTCCGCTCCGGCGCGTCCCGCGCCCAGCGCGGCAAGCTCACCCGCGCGGCCCGAAACCGCGCCTTCCACCGCTCCTCGTCGACCATGCCCCCCAGTATCGGAGATACCGGGGGCGCTCTCACTCAGCCGTGGAAGGTGAACACCGCGCCGTCCGCGTCCCGCTCGTTCCGCTTCAGCAGGTCGCCGACGCCGAGGAGCGTGCGCGTGCCGGGCAGGACCGCCGCGTCGCGGAGTTGCGGGATCGCCGATCCGCCGCTGATCCGTCCGGTCGTCCAGTGGCTCTTGGCGTCCCGGTGCAGCGGCGTGCTGCGGCTGTACGCGTCCGCGTGGACGAGCAGGAACCAGAGCCCGCCGCGCCCGTCCGGCACCAGGACGCGCTGGTACGGCTGCCCCTTCGACGGGACGACCTCGCGGCTCCATTTCGCGCCGTTCCAGTGCAGCAGGTACTGCGTCCTGGACGCGTTCCGGTCGATCTCGGCGGTGATCCAGACGTTCTTCGCCGACAGCGCGAGCACATCGGTCGTGTACGTGGTCGAGTTGGAGGAGGCGGGCGGCAGCAGGGCGCCTGGCGACACCTTCCGCCAGGTCCTCCCATCGAAGTGGCCAACCGCGTTGGGGCCGCCCTTGCCCTCGCCGATGGCCCAGACGTCCTTCGCGGACACCGCCGAGGCGTGGTGCACCTCGAACGGCATCTTCTTGGTCTTCGTCCAGCCGCGTCCGTCGAAATGCCAGGTTCCCGCGCCCGGCTGTCCGAGGTCGTTACCGAAGACCCAGAGGTCGCGCGGGCCGAGCGCCGTGACACCGGTGATGACACCCGGGAAGTCATGGCGGCTCGTCCACCGGCGTCCGTCCCAGCGCATCACGTATGGCCCGTGACCCGGGTCGTTGCTGCCGATCCACAGGTTGGACGGCGAGGTGGCCGAGACGTGTTCCATGGCTCCGCCGGCCCGCTTCGGCAGCGGGACGGAACGCCAGGACCTCCCGTTCCAGCGGAACGCGACGCCCTTCTCGTCATGGCCGCCGAACGCCCAGACATCGGTGCGGCTGAAGACCTTCATCGAGCTGAACGAGGTGTACCCGCCCAGCTTGAAGCCCTTGGACACCGTCCACGAGGACGCCTCGGCGGACGCGGGTGCCGCCAGCGTCGCGGTGAGCGCGGTGGTCGCGGCGGCCGTGCTGAGGATGCGCATGGTTCTCCCGAGGGAAGGAGTGGCAGCGCCGACGGCGGGGGACCGGCGTGTTGAGGTTGCTTTGGCTACTTGGTGGGTGGGACGGAGCCGTCCGAGCGTTCCCAGGGGATGTGGGCGTCGTGCTCGGTGGACATGGCGCGCAGGCCCGGGTTCAGGCCGCGGTGGACGGCGTGGGCGACGCGCTCGATGGTGGCGACGCCGTAGGCCATGGACGGGGTGTCCCTGGTCAGGACGGCGATCGTGTAGGAGCGGCCGCCGCCGGTGAAGGCGCCGATGCTGTGCACGCGCCAGTTCTTGCCGTGCCGCGGCAGCCAGCCGTTCTTGACGTGCCAGGTGATGCCGGACGGGGTGCCCGACGGCGTGCCCCAGCGCTGCGAGGGGATCACCTCGTGCATGAGGGTCAGCGCGTAGGTGCGGGCCTTGGTGGTCAGGAGGCCGTTGGGCTCGGTGAACCGGCGCAGGAGCGAGATCTCGTCGTACGCGGTGATCTGGGTGAGGCCCCAGTAGCGTCCTTCGCCGAGGGTGGTGTGGGTCATGCCCGCCTGGCGGAGGAAGCGCTGCATGCGCGTGCGGCCGACGTGCGCCCACAGCGCGGACGCGGCGTTGTTGTCCGACTTCGTGATCATCTTCTTGGCGAGCGACTTCTCCGACGCGCTCATGTGGCGCTTCTCGTCCAGCACCTTGCGGAGCAGCGCGCCGAGGATGGTCGCCTTCACCACGCTCGCCGAGTCGTAGTGGCTGCCGGACGAGACGCCGCACCAGAGCCTGCGCTCGCGGTCGTAGACGGCGACGGACTCGGTTCCGGTGCGTCCGCGCAGGGCGGCGGCGATGGCGGTGCCGAGCCGCCGCGCGGTCGTGGGGGAGGTCTTGGACGAGCAGATCGACGCGGCGTCCGCCGTCGCGTCCCCGGTGAGCGGGGGGCGGGCGTCGCGGGCCGGAGCGGCCTGCGCGGTTCCAGCGGCGGACGTGAGCGCCGTGGACGTGAGCGCGGTGGTGAGGAGTGCGGCGGCCAGGGCACGCGGGACGCGTCGGGTCACCCTCGCCACGCTAGTGATCATTCGCGCCCGGTCACGGGATGTGGGCGGTAACGGTTCCGTAACTGGCGACCGGGCTAGGGGTTCTGATGTCCGGCTATAGGTGCGTATCCGGTGCCGCATAGGTGCGTGAGGGGCCGAGGCCGCTCGGAGGTCGGTCGGGGCGCGCGGCGCGGCCGAAGGCGAGGTCGGTCGGGGCGCGCGGCGCGGCCGAAGGCGAGGTCAGTCGGGGTGGGCGGCGAGGCCGCCGAGGACGCGGTCGATCTCGGCGCGGACCTGCCGGTCCATCGCGGCGGCGAAGCCCGCCTCGACCGCGACCTGCGCGCCGGGACGCAGCAGGGCGAGCGTGTCGGCGAGCTCGCCCGGATCCTTGCCGGCCGGGCCGCCGACGACGTACTCCGAGGTCAGCCGGACGAACAGGGCGGCCAGCTCGTCCAGCCGGCGGCGCAGCTCGACCCCGGCGGCGAGCACCTCCTCCAGCGGCACGCCGGCCCGGACGAACGCGACCGACGCCTCCAGGTGGCGGCGGCTCCAGTGCGTGATGCGGTCGCCGTCCACGTCGAGCAGCCCGGCCTCGGCGACGGCGCGCAGCCGCTCGCGGGTGACCTGCCCGGGGAACAGCGCGGCGAGCTCGTCGTAGGTCATCGTGACCGGCACCTCGTGCGACCACGGGTCGGTGACGGCCCGCTCGACGCCGAGGACGCTGCGGATGTCGCGGCCCTGCTCCCACGCCGACAGCAGCTCCCGGATGCCCTCCAGGGTGTGCCCGCGCTCCAGCAGGCTCGCGATCATGCGGAGCCGCGCGAGGTGCTCCTCGGAGTACAGGCCGATCCGTCCCGTGCGGCGCGGCGGCGGCAGCAGCTTGCGCTCCTGGTAGTAGCGCAGCGTCCGGACGGGCAGCCCTGCGGCCTCGGCCAGCTCGCCGATCCGGTACTCGCGGCCCGCGCCCCTGGGCGTCCGTCCGTCCGGCAGGTGCTCCCTGCCCGGCAGGGCGTCGTCCGGTCGGCCCTCGCCGGGCAGAGCCTCGCCGGATAGGGCCTCGGCCCTCGGGCCCTCGCCCGTCAGATCCCGTTCAGCGCGCACCGGGTCAGCATAGTTCGCCCGGACGGCCCGTGATCACGTGGTGTTGCGAAGGGTTCGCGTTCCGCGTGGTTTGTGGCGTCTGGGGCGTTCCGCGGCGCGGACGGCCTCGTCCGTGGCGACGAGCTGGGAGAGCGTGCGGGGCGCGACGGCGGTCTCCGGGCGGTCGGCGAAGCGGGAGCGGCGCATGGCGGTCTCCTCTCGGGTCAGGCCGCGGAAACGGGACGGGGGAAGGCGTGCGACACGGCGTCGAGCGCCCAGCGCATCCGGCGGGCGAACAGCTCGGGGTGGTCCCCGGCCTCCTGCGCGACGTACTCGGCGCATTCGCGGCACGCGCACAGGCCGTTCTCGACGACGCTGCGGATCTGCTCGTCGGACGGTCCCTGCGACTCCTGCAGGCGCGAGGCGAACAGGATCTGGGCCAGGGCGGGGGCGGTCATCTCGGTCGGCTTCGTCGCCATCGTGGACCTTCTTCCATCGGGAGGGGTCTCCCGGCCCCTTCTGCTGAATACGACTCTGACGCCCTCACGAAGTCATCGCCATCGGTGAAAACCCCCATTTGACAGTGGACCCGACCCCCATATCCGCAAGGTAAGCCCCCTGTAGCCCGTTCCAACGGGACGGCCTGGACGCACCGTGCCCCACCCCGTTCGAGGATCGCTGGAGGCCGCCTCGGCGAGCGCTCGGCGGCAGGCGCGGACGGCCGGATGCCCTTCCAACGCGTGCCCGCACGCTTCCAACTCGTGCCCGCGCGAGTCCAACGCGTGCCGACGTGAGGCGAGGCGGATCCCGCCCCCGCACGGGCTCGCTCACATCAATACCGGCAGGTCATCCCACAGGACTACCCGGATATTCCTCGGTTACGACAAGATCGAAGTCACGTGCGAGCAAGGTGGGCGGCGCGGTTCGGGTCGTCGGATGATGCTCGCTCGGAAACGTCCGCTGGACCGACGGAACGCGGGTACGGAATGGTCGTGACCATGCAGCCGCCCGCCGACACCGTCTGGACCTCGCCGCTCCCCGGCCGCCGGACCGCCTGGTTCTCCAACCCGGACGCGCGTTCATGGAGGTGCGAGCCTCCGTCGCGTGATGTCGCCGCCTTCCACACCGGGCTGAGCGGCTACGCGCCCACGCCGCTGGTCGAGTTGCCGGGATTGGCCGCCGAGCTGGGCGTCGGGCGGCTGCTGGTGAAGGACGAGTCGTCCCGGTTCGGGCTGCCCGCGTTCAAGATCCTCGGCGCGTCCTGGGGCGTGCACCGCGCGCTGACCGGCCATTACGGCCTGCCCGCAAGCGCGACGGCGGACGACGTGCGGACCGCGATCGGCGAGCGGCGGCCCGTCCGCCTCGTCACCGCGACGGACGGGAACCACGGACGCGCCGTCGCTCGCATGGCACGGCTCTACGGACTGCCCGCGCAGGTGTTCGTCGCGGCGGGTGTCCATCCGTCCGCGTGCGCGGCGATCGAGCGCGAAGGCGCCCGCGTGACGGTTCTGGACGTCCCTTACGACGAGGCCGTACGGCGTGCCGCCGCCGCGGACGGCCTGCTCGTCCAGGACATGGGATGGTCCGGCTACGAGGACGTCCCGCGCTGGATCTGCGAGGGCTACACGACGATGTTCACCGAGATCGACGAGCGGCTCGGGGGCCCGCCCGATCTCGTCGCGTTCCCGGTCGGCGTCGGCTCGCTCGCGCAGGCGGCCGTGACGCACTACCGGGGCGGCACCGGCCTCCAGCCGACCCTGCTGGCCGTCGAACCGGACGCCGCCGCGAGCCTGCTGGCCTCGCTGGTCGCGGGCCGCCGCACGTCCGTCCCGCCCGGCCGGACGATCATGGCGGGCCTCAACTGCACCACGCCGTCCGAGACCGCCTGGCCGATCCTGCGCGCCGGGGTGGACGCGGCCGTCGCGGTCTCCGACGCCGACGCCGGACGAGCCGTCCGCGACCTCGAAGAACTCGGCGTCGATGCGGGCCCGTGCGGCGCCGCGTCCCTCGCCGGGCTCCGCGCCGCCCTGCCGCGCCTGCCCCGCCAGGGCACCGTCGTCCTGCTCAGCACCGAAGGCCGCGAGGCCAACCCCGCCCTGACCTGACCCGCGCGTCCGAAGACGGCAATTGACAAACCGCAACCGAAGCTCGCGGACCGGCCCAGCCCTGACCGGTGCGCGCCAAAGCGTGCCCGGCCGGGCAGGAGGGTTCAGAGGCGGCGGCCGGCCAGGGGGCGGAGGGCCGCCAGGAGCGCCGACTGGTCGGGCGCGGCGGCGAAGAACGACACGTCGGACGACTCGACCGCGGAGATCGCCGCCTCGGCGAGCGTGCGGCCGTGGTCGGTGATGCGCAGCCGCTTGGCCCTCGTGTCGGCGGCGTCGGTCTCGCGGACGAGCAGCCCCTTGTCCTCCAGCCGCCGGACGACCTGGGACGTCATCTTCACATCGGTGTCGGCGTGCTGGGCCAGCGCCAGCTGGTTCGGCCGCACGCCTTCCCGGTCGAGCCACCACAGGCTGGCCAGCAGGACGAACTGGACGTGCGTCAGCGAGAACGGCGCGAGCGTCGCCGTGATCTGCCGCTGCCAGCGGAGCGTCGCCCGCCAGAGCAGGTAGCCGGGGCTGTCGTCCGGTTCCATGTCACCCTCCGCGCAGATGGTCTCCGCACATCCTAAACGTCGGCGGGCGCTGTTCACGCCGGAGTCGGGCGGCCGTAAGCGGCCGTTGACGCGTTCGTGCGCGGTGGGCGACAGTGTGTGCGCGATAATCCCCCGCTTGGTGCATGTGTGCGCATTTGCCCGTGTGCCGTTCGCTCCGTGAGGAGACGTGCCATGACCGCCGTGAACCGCCGCAGGTTCCTCCAGATCGCGGGTGGCGCGACCGCGCTGACGATGCTGCCCGAGAGCATCGCGCGGGCCGCCGCCATCCCGGCGCACCGCCGCACCGGCACGATCAGGGACGTCGAGCACATCGTCGTCCTGATGCAGGAGAACCGGTCCTTCGACCACTACTACGGCGCGCTGCGCGGCGTGCGCGGCTTCAACGACCCGCGTCCGGTCGTCCTGCCGAGCGGCAAGACGGTCTGGCACCAGCAGAACGGTTCAACCGAGGTGCTGCCGTTCCGCCCGGACGTCGACGACCTCGGCATGAAGTACCTGCCCGGCCTCGACCACGACTGGAACGGCGGCCACAAGGCCTGGAACAACGGTCGGTACGACCAGTGGATCCCGGCCAAGGGCGTCAACACGATGGCGCACCTGGAGCGCCGGGACATCCCGTTCCACTACGCGCTCGCCGACGCCTTCACCATCTGCGACGCCTACCACTGCTCCTTCATCGGCGCGACCGACCCGAACCGCTACTACATGTGGACGGGCTACGTCGGCAACGACGGCAAGGGCGGCGGCCCGGTCCTCGGCAACGACGAGAAGGGCTACGGCTGGACGACCTACCCCGAGCGCCTGGAGAAGGCCGGGATCTCCTGGAAGGTCTACCAGGACACCGGTGACGGCCTCGACGCGAACGGGTCCTGGGGATGGACCAGCGACCCGTTCATCGGCAACTACGGCGACACGTCGCTGCTCTACTTCGACAACTACCGCAACGCCAAGCCGGGGGACGCGCTCTACGAGAAGGCGCGGACGGGCACGACCATCAAGCAGGGCGGCACGTACTTCGACGTCCTCAAGGACGACGTCAAGAACGGCCGGCTTCCGCAGGTCTCCTACGTCACCGCGCCCGAGGCCTACTCCGAGCACCCGAACTGGCCGGTCAACTACGGCGCCTGGTACATCGCCCAGGTGCTGGACGCGCTGACCTCCAACCCGGACGTGTGGAGCAAGACCGTCCTGCTCATCACCTACGACGAGAACGACGGCTTCTTCGACCACGTCGTCCCGGCCTTCGCGCCCGCCTCGGCGAACCAGGGGCTCTCGACGGCGGACAGCACGTACGAGGTGTTCCCGGGCAACGCGAGCCGTCCGGCGGGCCCGTACGGGCTCGGGCCGCGCGTGCCGATGCTCGCGATCTCGCCGTGGAGCAAGGGCGGCTGGGTCTGCTCGCAGACCTTCGACCACACCTCGGTGATCCAGTTCATCGAGAAGCGCTTCGGCGTGCGCGAGCCGAACATCTCGCCGTGGCGGCGCGCGGTCTGCGGCGACCTGACGTCCGCGTTCGACTTCGCCCGGACGCCCGACCCGAAGCCCGCTCCGCTGCCGTCCACCGGCGGCTACGTCCCGCCGGACAAGAACCGGCACCCGAGCTACCCGATCAAGGCGCCCGGCATCCCGGCGATGCCGAAGCAGGAGGCGGGCACCCGGTACGCGCGTCCACTGCCGTACGCGCTGGACGTCACGGCGTCGGTCGCGCCGTCCAAGGTCACGGTGAACTTCGCGTCCGGGACGAAGGTGGGCGCGAATTTCTACGTCACCTCGTCCGCGCGGACGGACGGCCCGTGGACCTACACGGTCGAAGCGGGCAAGAAGCTCGCCGACACCTGGACGTTCGCGGGCGCGTACGAGCTGGCGGTGTACGGGCCGAACGGGTTCCTGCGCCAGTTCAAGGGCGACACGACGAAGGCGGCCCCCGAGGTCACCGTCGCGAAGTCCGGTTCGGATCTGCGCATCACGGTCGCCAACCACGGTTCGACGGCCGTGGAGATCGCGATCGCGGACGCCTACGAGGGCCTCAAGGCGGTCACGCACACGGTGAAGGCCGGGCACAAGGCCACGCACACCGTCCGGCTGCACCGGTCCGCGTCCTGGTACGACGTGACCGTCACCGTGCCGGGCGACCCGTCCTACCTGCGGCGGCTCGCCGGGCACGTCGAGACCGGCCGGCCGAGCCTCAGCGACCCGGCCCTGAACGCCCGCTGACGGTTCCCACCGCGGGGTCTACGGAGAGCGACCGGCGCCGGACGGTAAGGTGTCCGGCGTCGATCGCCCGTCCGCTGGAGCCGCGTTGCCCGATTCTGTGATCATCCATACCGACGGCGGGTGCAGCCCGAACCCGGGAGCGGGCGGCTGGGGCGCGGTCCTGCGCTACGGCCCGCACGTGAAGGAGCTGCGCGGCGGCGAGGCGGACACCACCAACAACCGGATGGAGCTGACCGCCGCGATCGAGGCGCTCGAACACCTCCGGCGGCCGTCCCGCGTGCGGCTGCACACCGACAGCCAGTACGTCCGGCAGGGCATCACGCAGTGGATGAACTCCTGGAAGCGCAACGGCTGGCAGACGAGCGGCCGCAAACCGGTCAAGAACGAGGACCTGTGGCGGCGGCTCGACGCGGCCGTCCAGCGCCACCAGGTCGAATGGTTCTGGGTGAAGGGCCACGCCGGCGACCCGGGCAACGAGCGCGCCGACGAGCTCGCGACGCTGGGACGCACCGAACTCGGCGCCCGCTCGTCCGCCTAGGGGTTCCGCGTCAGTTCCGGAGGACGAAGACGGCCGCGCGCGTGGTGTCGCGTTCTTCGAGATTGCCGGTCTCGGGGACGTCGTACTCGGCGATGGACGCCAGCCCGCGCGGCAGGTAGGGCCTGTGCGGGTCTCCTACCAGCACCTTCGCGCCCCGCGCGGCGCAGGCGCGCAGCGCGGCGAGCATCGGCGGAGCCATGTCGGGGTCGTAGCAGACGTCCCCGGCCAGCACGACGTCCGCGGTCTGGAGCGCTTCGTGCAGACCTGGCGTCCTCGTCACGTCGGCCTGGACGACTTCGACGACGACATCGTTGAGCGCGGCGTTCTCCGTGGCCGCCGTCCGAGCGAGCGGATCGACGTCGAAGGCGGTCACGTGCGCGGCGCCCGCGAGAGCCGCCGCGATCGCGACGAGTCCGGATCCGCTGGCGATGTCCGCGACGCGACGTCCGGCCACCACGTCCGGATGGTCGAGGACGTACCGCGCGAGCACCTGCCCGCCCGCCCAGGCGAAGGCCCAGAAGGGCGGATCGTCGGCGCGCGTGGCCGTCCAGGTGGCGAAGGGCTCCTCCGCGAGCCGCAGCCGCACCTCCGGCACCAGCGGGGGTGATGCAGTCCGGGTGAGTTCTCGCACCACCGCACGCTCGTCCACCAGCACACCGTAGTCACCGCAACAGGGCACTATGCGCGTGAGGCGATGGCGGACGCTTCCCAGAAGGCGGCGAGGATGTCGTTGAGGTGCTGGGGCGCGTCCACGTGGGGATAGTGCGCCGAGCCCGGAACGGACACATGCCGGGCGCCGATGCGTTCAGCCGTAACGCGCGCGCACGCGAGGAGCGGCCCAGCGCCGCGCTCGCGGTAGAGGTCGGGCGCGGTCTCCCATGTCCCGGAGACGATGAGCTTGGGGAAGGACGCGATCCGTAGTGCGGGCACGGGAATTCCGGCTTCCCAGCAGACGCGCTCGTTCAGTGCGCTGCCCGCCGCGCGCAAGCGCTGTTCGGTCGGTTCCATAGGCGGCATGCCCACGGAGTCGGTCGCGGCACGCAACCATTGCGCGGGCGTCAATTCGGGGAAGTCGGCGTATGCCTCGCGGTTGGCTTGCAAAGCCGCCGCGACTTGCGGATCGTCCGCTGCGGCCTGGTAGCAGCCGGGCTCGATCAGCGTCAGCGACAGGACGTCCTCGGGCCGCCGCGCCGCGGCCATCATCGCTCCGACCGCGCCGTACGAGTGGCCGACCAGGTGCGCGCCGCCGTCCAGCAGCTCGGCGATGTCGTCCGCGTCGGCGAGGTAGTCGCTGCGGAACGCGGGCCCGGCGTCGGGGCTCCCGCCATGCCCGCGCCGGTCCATCAGGACGAGCCGGAACCGCTCCGCCAGCGCCTCCTGCGCCGCGAAGCCGGACACCGGATCGTCCCCCCAGCTCATCGACCCGTGGACGAACACCGCGCGCGGCGCGTCCGCGGGACCGAGAACGCGGGCATGGACCTCGCCCGGCAGCTCCCCGTTGGCCCGGAACATGACCCCACCTCCTTAAACGACGTTCAATAATATTAAACCTTGTATAGGAGATGCCGGGCACCGGAGTCAACCCCGGCCGCCGGGCTGCCGGTAGCGTGGACGGCGTGCCGCCCTCTGACTCGGTCTGGCTCCGGCCGGACCGTCCACCCCGCGACCGGCAGCTCGACCGGGACCGGATCGTCGCCGTCGCGGTCGCGCTGCTCGACGCGGGCGGCCACCGCGCCCTGTCGATGCGCCGCGTCGCCACCGAGCTCGGCGTCACCGCCGGATCGCTGTACTGGTACGTCCGCACCAAGGACGAGCTGCTCGAACTCGCCCTCGACCACGTCCTGGGCGAGGTGACCGCCGACCCCGCGCAGAAGGACTGGCGGCGCGCGGTCGGCGATCTCGCGCGCAGCCATCGGGCGATGCTGCTCCGGCACCGGTGGGTGCTGTCGGAGCTGACCGTCCGGCCGAACCTCGGCCCGAACGCGTTCGCGCTGGCGGAGACCGGGCTCCAGCTCATGTCCCGCGCCGGGTTCGCCGACGCGGACCTGGACGCCGCGCTCGCCGTCGTCAACGACCACGTCGTGGGGGCCGTCCTGGCCGAGCTCGCCTGGCGGGACGCGCTCAGCGACCCGGACGCGACCTGGAACGAGGCAACGACCGCCTACCTGCGCGAAGCCGTGAGCGGCCACCCCCTGCTGGCCGGACGTATGGCCGCCGCGACAGGTGTGGACCCCGAGCAGGAGAGCGAGCGCCGCTTCGCCTTCGCCCTCGACTGCCTCCTGGACGGCCTGGCCGACCGCCACCCCGACCGCCGTCCCGACCGCCGTGCCGAACCCGAATCCGCTGGCCCCAAATGAAGGACGGTGTTGTGGCTGTAGAGGAACTGGCTCGGGCGTTGCCGGGCGCCAGGCTGGTCACGGACGCTGACGTACTGGCTGGTCTCGGGCATGACGAGGCGGAATGGGCACCGGCGGGGAAGGCGGTCGCGGCGCTGCGGGCCACGTCCGCCGAGGAGGTCTCGCGGGCCGTCGCCGCGTGCGCGGAACTGGGGATTCCAGTCGTCCCACGAGGTGCGGGCACCGGGTTGTCGGGCGGCGCGAACGCGGTCGACGGATGCCTCGTCCTCGACCTGTCCAAGATGGACGCGATCGTCGACATCGACACCGAGAACCTGGTCGCGGTCGTCCAGCCGGGCGTGGTGAACGACGACCTGAAGGCCGCCGTCGCCGAGCACGGCCTCTGGTACCCGCCGGATCCGGCGAGCGCGCCCTGGTCCACGATCGGCGGGAACGTCGCCACCAACGCGGGCGGCCTGTGCTGCCTGAAATATGGGGTGACGCGCGACTACGTCCTCGGGTTGGAGGCCGTCGTCGGCGGGCCGGGCGGCGCGTACGGCACGCGGCTCCGGTTCGGGCGCCGGACGACCAAGGGCGTCGCCGGATACGACCTGACCGGCCTGTTCGTCGGATCCGAAGGCACCCTCGGCATCGTCACCGAGGTGACGCTGCGGCTGCGTCCGGCCCGGCGGGACGCACCGCGCACGGTCGTCGGCGCGTTCGACGACCTCGTGGACGCCGGACGCGCCGTCGCCGCCGTCACCGCGCGCGGGCTCGTCCCCGCCGCGCTGGAGCTGCTCGACCGGTTCAGCCTGGAGACCGTCGAGGAGTGGAAGCACCTCGGTATCGACCCGTCCGCCGAGGCGATGCTGCTGGCCAGCATCGACACGCCCGGCGCGTCCGGTGACGAGGACGCCACGGCGGTAGCGGCGGCGTTCCGTGATTGCGGCGCGGTGTGGGCCGAGCAGTCAACGGACCCGGTCGAGGCGGAGGCGCTGTTCCAGGCGCGCCGCCTCGCCTACCCGGCGCTGGAACGCCTCGGCCCGGTGCTGACCGAGGACCTGTGCGTGCCGCGCTCCCGCGTCCCGGCGATGCTCGCCCGCACCGCGGAGATCGGCCGCCGGCACGGCGTCCGGATCGCGACGATCGCGCACGCCGGAGACGGCAACCTGCACCCGCTGCTGATCACTCCGCCCGGCGACGAAGCCGCTCGCGCGGCCGCCTAGGCGGCGTTCGAGGAGCTTCTCACCGCGGCCATCGAGGTCGGCGGCACCGTCACCGGCGAGCACGGCGTCGGCCTGCTCAAGCGGCACGGCATGCAGCGCGAGCTTCCCCTCGGCGTCCGCGCCATGCAGAAGGCGGTGAAGGACGCGCTCGACCCGCTGTCCCTCTTCAACCCCGGCAAGGTCATCGGCGCCGACCCCGACCTCGTCACCTGAACGGGATCGGTACCTGAACGGGAAAGGCCCCGCCGGGCTCGGCGGGGCCTTGCGAAATCGTCTCGGTCAGCGAGTGCGGGGGAGGGCCTGGACGAGCGCGGCGACCAGGACGTCCAGGACGATCAGCAGGTCCAGCCCGGTGGCGAAGGCGTGCGGGACGCCGCCGTGCGCGCCGTAGAAGACCACCCCGACGAGCGCGACCCCGATCGCCCCGCCCGCCTGCTGCGCGGTGCTCAGCACTCCGGACGCGGCGCCGGCGTGCTCGGCGTCCACCCGGCTCAGCGCCAGCGCGGGCAGCGGCGCCATGACCAGGCCCATCCCGGCGCCCGCGACGACCAGGCCGGGGATGATCCAGCCGATCGCGCCGTGCTGGCCGAGCTCGGTGGCGGTGACCGCGAGGACGCCGAGTCCGAGCGCCATGGCGAGCGCGCCGACCGCGACGGTCTGCCGTCCGAGCCGCTCGGTGACGGCCGCGGCCCGCGCCGAGGAGACGAAGTACCCGAGGCCGAGCGGCAGGAAGATCAGGCCGGACTCCAGCGCGGACAGGCCGCGTCCCATCTGCAGGTACAGCGCGAGGATCAGGAAGAACGAGCCCATCGTCATGGCGTGCAGGAGCGAGACGACCGCGCCCGCGGCGAACGCGCGGTGCCGGAACAGGGCCGGTGCGACCAGCGGCGCGGCGGCGCGGCGCTGGTAGAGGACGAACGCGGCGAGCAGCACGACCGCGGCGCCGAGGCACTCCCACGTCCACATCGGCCAGCCCTGCTCGCGGCCCTGGACGAGCGGGTACACGATCGCGACGAGCCCGAGGGACGCGAGCACCGTGCCGACCAGGTCGAGCCGGGCCGCGCCCGGCGCGCGGGACTCGGGAACGAGCCGCGGCACCAGCGCGAGCGCGGCCGCGCCGACCGGCACGTTGATCCAGAAGATCGCGCGCCAGCCCATCCCGGCGATGTCGGCCTTGATGAGCACACCGCCGATGAGCTGCCCGAACACCCCGCCGAAACCCATCGCGACGCCGTAGGCGTTGAACGCCTTCGCCCGCGCCGCGCCGGTGTACACCGTGTTGACGATGCCGAGGACCTGCGGCATGAGCAGCGCCGCGCCGACGCCCTGCGCGACGCGTCCGGCGATCAGCGTCCCGGCGGTCGGAGCCTCGGCGCAGGCGGCCGAGGCGAGCGTGAAGACCGCGAGGCCGATCGAGAACATCCGGCGGCGCCCGTACAGGTCGCCGAGCCGTCCGGCGGTGATCAGGCCCGCCGCGAGCGCGACGCCGAACCCGGCGACGACGAACTCGATCTGCGACGGGGTGGCGTGCAGGTCGCGCTGCGTGGCCGGGATCGCCACGTTGACGATGAAGAAGTCGAGGGTCGTGATGAAGATCCCGGTGAGCAGGACCAGGAGGGTCCCCCAGCCGGGCGCGGAGACCCGGGCGGGTGCCGATTCCGGTGCCGTGACGGCGGTCATTTCGCGCTCCTGCGAGTCGTCGGTCGCTGATGCCACTGAGCTTGCTCCCGCCCCCTGCGCCACGGCGATTACCCGGGACGTCATGGAACCTCCGCACCCGATTGGAACCTCCGCACCTGGTTGGACCTCCGCACCTGGATGAAACCTCCGCACCTGGTTGGAACCTCCGGTCCCGATTGGGACGGCCTGGTCCGGCCATGCGGGAATCAGGGCGGAATGCGGCGAGTTGCGGCGATCAATTCCGTGCGAGGAGACGAGGCGACGATGGCGCAGCAGTGGGTGGCGGGTTACCGGACGGCCGTGCTCAGCCCGTACGAGCAGGCGAGGCTCGTCGAGCTGAGGACGTTCGCGGACCAGACCGTTCGGGAACCGCTGTTCCTGGCGGGCGGCGGCGAGCGGATCCGGGTGCGGCTGAGCAACCGGTTCGGCCGCAACCCGCTGCGGATCGGCGCGGCGCGCGTCGCCGTGCAGGCCAAGGCCGATGCGATCGTCCTGGAGACCGACCGCGCGCTGCTGTTCGACGGGCGTTCCGAGGTGACGATCCCGCCCGGTGGCGAGGTCGTGAGCGACGACGTGCCGCTCGCGGTCGAAGCGAAGACCCTCCTCGCGCTGAGCCTCTACCTTCCGGACGGGTCAGAACCCGCGACGTACTCGCACATGCCGATGGAGAACGCCTTCATCGCGCCGGGCAACCA
This sequence comes from Actinomadura rupiterrae, assembly GCF_024172125.1. Classification (GTDB taxonomy): domain Bacteria; phylum Actinomycetota; class Actinomycetes; order Streptosporangiales; family Streptosporangiaceae; genus Spirillospora; species Spirillospora rupiterrae. The sequence goes on along the minus strand of NZ_JAMZEA010000008.1, from coordinate 243,245 downwards.
GACCGAATCCACCGAGTTGGACGCGTCCGAAACCGCCGAAGCGCGCGTCTACGTCACCGGCGTCGACGTCCTCGCGCCTGAAGGAACCCCGGTCGCCGTGGCGTTCGGCGACTCCTGGTTCGAGGGGACGGGCACGACCGTCGGCGGCAACGCCCGCTCCGTGGACGCCCTGAACGAGCGCCTCGCCCGCGGCTGGGTCGTGAACCTCGGCATCTCGGGCAACCGCCTCCTCACGGACGAGATCGGCGAGCACGCGCTGTCCCGCCTCGACCGCGACGTCCTGTCCGTGCCGGGCGCGACGCACGTGCTGCTCAACTTCGGCATCAACGACATCGGCCTGCCCGGAATGCTCGGCGAGCCGGCCGCCACCGCGCCGGGGCTGATCGCCGGGTTCACCGAGCTGGCGGCCCGCATCCACGCCGCCGACCTGCGCGTCCTCGCCGCGACGATCGGCCCGTTCGGCGGCGCGATCTACGAGGGCATCAGCACCCCCGACGGCCTCCGCGTCCGCCGCGAGGTGAACGACTGGATCCGCGGCACGCACGTCTTCGACGGCATCTTCGACGTCGCCCGCGCCGTCGAGGACCCCGGCAACCCCGACCACATCCGCCCCGACCTCGACGCCGGCGACGGCATGCACCTCAACGACCCCGGCGCCGCCCTCATGGCCGCCACCGTCAACCTCTCCGACCTCTGGTAGCAGCCCTCCCGCGCCTCGCCCCGACCCGCGTGACCGCGTGCCCGGCGGAGCGGGAGACAGCTCGTCCGGCGGAGCATGCGATCGCCCGCCTGCCGGAGCGCGCGATGGCGTGCCTGGCGGAGCGAGTGAAGGTCGGCCCCTGGATTACGTGGCCGTTTCGCGGAGGCTAGCTCAGAGGCTGGGTGCTGGGGCGGTGCTGTCGCGGGGGACGAGGGTGGGGCGCAGGAGCTGGAGCGAGTTGACCGGCGGGCGGTCGTTCTCGATGGCGTGGAGGAGGAGTTCGATCGCCTGCCGGGCCATCGCGCGGCTCGGTATCGCGACGGTCGTCAGCGACGGGTGGACGTGCCGCGCCTCGTCCACGTCGTCGTGGCCGATCACCGACAGCGAGCCCGGGACGGCGCGGCCGAGCGTGCGGGCCGCGTCCAGCGCGCCGATGGCGAGGACGTCGTAGGTCGCGAAGACCGCGGTCAGCTCGGGATGCGCGCGGAGCGCCCGCGTCGCGGCGGCGAAGCCCCCGGCCGCCGTCGGGTCGGTGACGGGGAAGACCATCTCGTCCGGGACGGTCAGGCCGTCGCGCTCGAAGGCGTGCCGGAAGCCGTCCAGGCGGTCGGCGTGCGCGGGCAGGCTCGCCACGACGGCGACGCGTTCGTGGCCGAGGTCGCGCAGGTGCCGTCCGGCGAGGTGGCCCGCCTGCTCGTAGTCGATCGTGACGACCGGCAGCGAGCTCGGGATCTCGGTCTCCCAGGCGCACAGCGCGATCGGGAAGCGCGCGTCGGCGAGCAGCGGGAGATGGTCGTCCAGACCCTCGTCACCCGCGATGAGCAGGGCGTCCACCGACCGGCTGGCGAGGCTCGCCATGTGCCGGGCGGCGCGCGAGGCGTCCTGCCGGGTGGTGCAGAGCAGCAGGTGGTAGCCGTGCTCCTCCAGGACGTTCTCGGCCTCCTCGACGACCTCCGAGTAGAACGCGTTGGTCACCGTCGGGACGAACAGCCCGACCGTCCGGGACGCGCCGGTCGCGAGCGAGCGGGCGACCAGGTTCGGGGTGTAGCCGAGCTCGGCGATGGCGGCGCGCACCCGCGCCTCGGTCTCCGGACGCACCCGGACCCGTCCGGTGACGACGTTGGAGACCGTCTGCTTCGTGACGCCCGCGCGCTCGGCCACCTCGCGCATCGTGACCACGGGGCCTCCAGTTGACCGGTCCAAGAGATCACTGTCATTGGTAGTCGGGTCCTGCGGTCCCGGTCAAGGGAATGGGGAGATCCCTCTTGTTTGACCGGTCAAATTCACCTACCGTCCGGTTGAACGATCACGGCACGACGACATCCGACCCGGGGGACGGACCGGAAGGAGCACGTGTGTCCACACGAAGGTTCACCGCATCCCTGACGACCCTGACCGCCGCGGCGGCGCTGTCGGTGGCCGTCGCGCCCGCGGCATCGGCCGCCGGCTACACGATCACCATCGGCTCGACCGGCACCTACGCCTACCCGACCGACACTCCGGCCAGCGCGTTCACCGACAAGGACGGAACGTTCTACTTCCAGCAGTCGGCCTCGCTCTACGGCAAGACCGACCCGCGCTACTGGGAGTTCTACTCCGGCTCCGACTTCGACCACGCGACGCGCGCCAAGACCATCAGCGACGCCAACAACGACACGACGGCGCGCTGCAACAACAGCCCGACCGGCGTGGAGGCGACCGCCGCGCCGTCCGGGTCCGGGTACTCGCAGAAGAACTTCTGCGACCTCGTCGGCACCTGGGTCGACCCGGACACGGGGAACTGGGTCGGGCTCGTCCACAACGAGTTCACGCCGCAACCTTTCGGGGACGGCCTGCACTACGACTCGCTCGACTACGCCGTCTCCACCGACCAGGGCCTGACCTGGACCATCAAGGGCCACGCCATCACCTCGCCGTACAGCACCAAGCGCGGCGACACGGCGGCGTTCCCGAACCAGACCTACAACTACGGCGACGGCGACCCGCGCCTGTTCGTGGACGCCGCGTCCGGATACTTCTACGTCTACTACGGCTCGCGCGTGATCCCGAAGGGCGGCGTGGGCGGCAGTAACGGCGGCCTCGCGCACGTCGCGCGCGCGCCGATGTCGGCGAAGATGGCGTCCGGTTCCTGGACGAAGTGGTACGACGGCTCCTGGTCGCAGCCCGGCATCGGCGGCAAGGAGAGCAACATGGTGCCGGTGACCTCGGACAACCCGTCCGGGTACACGCCGGTCGCCGGCGACTACGACCCGTCCAGCACCGGGAACGTGGACCAGCAGGTCGCCGCGGGCGAGCTGCCGCCGAAGTCCGACCTGTTCATCATGAACATCGCCTACGACGCGCACCTCGGCCTCTACATCGGCGAGCCCGAGGTCGTGAAGGGCACCGCGCCGCAGCGGTTCTACGCGACGGCCGACCTCGCGACGCAGAAGTGGCAGCTCATCGGCGACTCGGGGAGCTACACGTCCGGGTCCTGGTACCGCTGGCTCGTGGACAGCGCGAACCGGACGAACTCCACCATCGTCGGGAAGACGTTCCGGTCGTACTGCTCGATCGCCTGCGCGTCGTCGGACGGCGAGTACGCGAATGTCACCATCACGCCAGGCACGGCCACCCCGCCGCCGATCGACCTGTCCCGGACGTACCGGATCGGCAACGGCAACGGACGCGTCCTCGCGCAGGTCAGGGGCAGTTCCGCGACCACCTCTGACGCTGTGCCCACCGGCTCGTCGCTGGAGGGTTGGAGGTTCGCGGCGAACGGCGACGGCTCGTACCGCGTCACCAACGCGAGCACCGGCAAGTCCCTCGGCGTCAGCGCCAGCGGGACGGCCGGACGCGCGTGGGGCGCCAAGCCGACCGTCACCGCGAACGGTTCGGGCGTCGGCCAGCAGTGGTGGGTCGTGCCGTCCGGCGGCGGGACGTTCCGCCTGGTCAACCGGTACAGCGGCCTGGTGCTCGGGATGTCCTCGGCCGCCGGGCGCCTCGCCGAGACCACGCCCGCCCGCGCCTGGACCGACACCTCCGGCAGCACCGTGGGCGGCGGACGGACCGCCGCCGAACAAACCCTGAAGTTCACGGTGAACTCTTGACGACGGCCCTCCCGGAAAGCCGCTCACGCCTCGTACGTTGGGGGTGAGGTCGGGCTTTCCGGGAGGGACCGTTTTGCCCACGGGCAAGTGGCTGAAGCGCGTGGACGAGGCGTCCGGACGGGTGCTCGTCCTGGTCGCCGCCCTAGCCGGGATCGCCGCGGCGCTCGCGCTGCTCGCCTCCCTGGGCCTGGTCGTGGCGGGTGTCGTGCACGCGCTCGTCCCTTACTGGCCTTATGTGCTGGGCGGATTCGGGCTCGTGGTCGTCCTGCCTATGACGATCACCTGGCTCGAAGCGCGCTTCGAGCGGCCTTCCTCGGCACCCTCCATGCCCTCGGGCGGCAGCGGTCCGATCGACTGGCACGGGACCACGTCCTACCGGTGCCGGACCTGCGGACACAACTGGACGTCCCACGGCCACGGCAGAGGCCACTGCACGGTGCTCGGCCCGCCCTACCTGACCGAAACCACGGTCGGCTGGGAAGGCGACATCATCGAGACCACGAGCGGCACCTACTGCGACTGCACCCACTACATCGGCATAGAACCCGACTGATTCAGCCCTGGCCTTCGGCCTTCGGCTTTCGGCGAGCTGGGTTCTATGCCTCGCGGGGCGGTCGAATGCCGTAGCGGTCCTGGTCGGACGGGCGGGGAGCCTCCGGACCGTCCGGGCCGACCCGCAGCATCCGGCCGATGCGGACGATCCGGAAGCGCCGCGGTTCGCCGCCGATCGTCAGCTTCCACTCCGGACCGGGCTCGGCGTCGATCTCCTTGGCCGCGGACGCCCAGTCGGCCAGCTCGTCCTCGGACGCCGGCTCGCCCTGGAACTCGCGCAGCATCGGAAGCAGCTGGACGAAGTGGCCGCTCAACCGCTCCTTGGCGCTGTCCGGCCCGTGCCCGCCGGTGAGCGGCTTCCAGGCTCCCTCGGCCGTGACCTCGACGATGGAGAAGGTCGGCGGCAGCATCACCACACCCGGATGGGTGCGCGAAGCGAGCCTCGCCTCCGCCTCCACCTGCTCGGGCACGGACCCCGATAGCGGCCCGAACCCGACGAGGTTCAACCGCATCTGCGCCTCCCAGAACCCCGCGGGTGCGCCCGGATCGATCGGATGCCCGGCCAGCAGCGACACCTCGTCCGGCGGCTCGGCGTCGCTGGACCTCGGCGGCTCCATCCCGTCCGAGTTGATCAGAACGAACTTCTCGATCCGGACGATGCGGTAGCGCCGGTCACCGATCTCCCACTCGTCCTTCGCGAGCGGTTCCCCCTCTTCAGGATCAAGCCGCCCTGCCGCCGCCAGCATCGCCCGCGCCGTCCCGGGATCAACCTCCCGCCGCACCCCGGTAACACCCTCCACCCCGTCCGGGAGAAACGGCGCTGGGTCGGCTTCGGACTCGGCCTCGGACTCGGCTTCGGGTTCGACGTCGGCCTCGGCTTCGGACTCGGGCTCGGCGGAGCAGCGGAGCTTCGAGGCCAGGTCGATGCGCGCTGAGGCCGGGTCGTTCGCCCCGCTGCACAGGAGGCGCCATTCGTCGCCGACCTGCTCGGCGACGGCGAAGTCCGGCGAGCCGCCGGGAAGCATCTTGGGGAACGCGCGGATCCGCTCCCCGAGCTCCGCGTCGCGCATGGCCGCCATCGGCTCCAGGTCCGCGCGGACGTTGATCGTGTCGTAGCCGCGCATGAGCGGGAACGCCTTCACCGCCGGACGAGCCGTTCGCGAGTGTTCATGAACTCATGGTGACGCTACCGGCACCCTTCGTGTGCGTCGATTCAAAGATTTCCCCAAATCCCACGCGTCCGGCGGAGGTTCCGGATCGGCGGTTCGGGGCGGTGGCGGCCGGTCGTGGTCATGACCTTGCCAGTGGGCGCTGGCTAAGACAGGGTGGCGATCATGAAGCGCATGCTCCGCGCGGGCGCGGCCGGCGTCACTCTGGCCGCCCTGCTCGCGACCGCTCCCGCCGCGTCCGCGGCCGATCCGTCCCTGCACACCGTCGGCCTGCCGTTCCTCTGGTCGGCCGCCGGGGTGGACGACGTCGCCGCAGGAGGGCCCGACAACGTCTGGTTCGCCGGACTCCAGGGTTACGTCTGCATCCCGTTCGCCGACTCGTGCGTCGTGCAGAGCAACGGCAACCCGGTCGTGCGGCGGTGGACCGGGTCCGGATGGCGCGAGTACCCGATCAACGGGTGGACGGGCAACGGCGGCATCGGGCACGTCCGCAGCGCCGCCGGACGCACCTGGATCAGCGGCGACTACACGCAGCCCGGCTTCCTGGCGCGCTTCGACGGGACGGCCTTCCAGAAATCCCCGGTTCCGGACGGCGCGAAAGTCGCGAACCTCGACGTCGGCACTGGCGGAGCGTGGATCGTCACCGGCGACTCCCCGGACTACCTGGGCAAATACAGCATCTACCAGGGTGACGGCGGCACCTGGACGCGCGTCCCCGCGCCGTCCGACCTCAAGTACATCTGGGACCTCAAGGCTCCGGCCGCCGACGCGGTCTGGGCCGTCGGTGCGAAGGACCGCGACCTCGGCGGAGGCGGCCGCGGCACCCCGGCGATCTACCGCTACGACGGCCGCGCCTGGAGCGAACTCCCCGCTCCGCCGTCCGCCACGGAGATCGTCACCCACATCGTCCCGCGCGCGGCCGACGACGTGTGGATCACCATGACGCACTCGGTCGCGCACTGGAACGGCGCTTCGTGGACGCAGACTCCCGTTCCGTCCGGCGGCGAGACCTTCGCCCTCGATGTGGACGGCACCGGAACCCCATGGATCGGTGTCCGCAACGGCCCCGACGAGTCCCTCTACCGGCTCACCGGGAGCACCTGGACCAAGGTCACCACGCCGTCCGGAGTCGCGATCCGCTCGGTGGCCGCCGTCCCCGGTACCGGCACGGTCTGGGCCGGCGCCGCGAAAGGCCCCGACCCGGCCGTCCTCACCACAGGCTGACCCGGTCAGACGATCCCGCACAGGACGTGCGATCCGCCGTAGCACTTGGCGGTCACGCCGTCCATGTCGTCGAACGCGACGGTGTTCGTGTGCGGCTTCACGTCCATGTACTGGCACGTGAAGCCTGTCCGGATGATGGGCGGTTGCTTGGCTCGGGCGGCCATCAATCGCCGACCGGGGTTTACCGTCGTCGTTGGCGGGCTGACCTCGGCTGGTTTGTGCCCGCCGAGGTCAGCGGCGTCGCGGGTTGGGGTCCTTTCGGGTGAAGGCTTCGTAGGCGGCGAGGACTTCGTCGGTCGGGCCGTCCATGCGGAGGACTCCGGCCTCCAGCCAGAGCGTGCGGTCGCAGGTCTCGCGGATGGTGCCGTTGTGGTGGCTGACCAGGAAGACGGTTCCGGCCTCCGCGCGGAGCTGCTCGATCCGCTCCTTGCTCCGCCGCTGGAACGAACCGTCGCCTGTGGACAACGCCTCGTCGATCAGCAGCACGTCATGCGCCTTCGCGGCGGCGATGGAGAAGCGCAGCCGCGCGGCCATGCCGGACGAGTAGGTCCGCATCGGCATGTGGATGAAGTCGTCGCGTTCGTTGATGCCGGAGAAGTCGACGATGTCCGGGTAGTGCTCCTGCGTCTCGGCCGGCGTCATCCCCATCGCGAGGCAGCCGAGAGCGACGTTGCGCTCGCCGGTCAGGTCGTTCATCAGGGCGGCGTTGACGCCGAGGAGCGTCGGCTGGCCATCGGTGTAGACGCGTCCGCGCTCGGGCGGGAGGAGCCCGGCGATGGCGCGCAGCAACGTGGACTTACCGGACCCGTTCGTCCCGACCAGGCCGACGGCCTCGCCTCGCCGGGCGACGAAGCTGACACCCTTCACAGCGTGCACGTCGCGCGTCCCGGGCAGGGCCTTGCGCGCGACAAGCCGTCCGAGCGCCGAAGTCGCGCTCCCGCGCCCCGTCCCCGACCCGTGGACGCGGTAGACGACATGCACATCATCCACGATCACCGTAGGCGCCTCCCGAGTCCCACCCGGCGCCGTCGCCGCTTCCCCAGGCATACCTTGCGCTGCGGGCGCTACCCGAGGCGCAGCGTGCAGCCTGGGTGTTTCCCGAGATGGAGCCTGTGCTGCGGTCGCTTCTCGGGATGCGGCCTGTGTTGCGGTCGCTTCTCGCGGTGCGGCCTGTGTTGCGGGTGCTTCTTGGGGCGTGGCCTGTGCCGTAGATGCGTCGCGCCACGCACGTTGCGGCGCTGGCACTTCATGAGGAACGGCCTGTGCAGTTGATGCTTGGCACCACGCACGTTGCGGCGCTGGCGCTTCTTGAGGATCGGCCTGTGCAGTGGACGCATCGCGCCACGCGCGTTGCGGCGCTGGCGCTGGCGCGGGTGCTTCTTGAGGATCGGACTGTGCTGCGGGCGTTTGGTGCGTTGACGGGTGCTGTGCGGACGCTGGGGACTCAACCACGACCGTATTCCTCCTCGGCCTTCCAGAAGTAGATGTAGCCGCCGATTCCGATGGCGAGGCCCCAGGCGATGGCCAGGACCCAGATGTGCGCGGGCAGGCTCGCGCTGGAGACGGAGTCCATGAGCGAGTAGCGCATCAGCGCGATGTAGACGTGGGCGGGATTGGCCTCCAGCAGCGTCCCGGCCCAGGACGGCGCGTGCTTGGTGAGCGTGGTCAGGTTGTAGAACACGCCGGAGAAGTACAGCCAGGTGCGAGTGATGAACGGAACGAGCTGCGCGGCGTCGGTGTACTTGGCGCCGACGCGTGCCATCGCCAGCGCGACTCCCATGTTGAACAGGGACTGCGCGAGCAGGACGGGCGCGATGAGCAGCCAGCGCGGTGTTAGCGGCTCCCCGAACGCCAGGACGATCACCGCCAGCACGCCGGTGGAGAACAGCATCTGCTGCAGCTGGTTGAGCGTCAGCGCGATCGGGAGGCAGGCGCGCGGGAAGTGCAGGGCGCGGATCAGGCTCAGGTTCCCCTGGACGGCCCGCGTCCCGGCGAGGACGGTGCCCTGCGTGAAGCCGTACACGAACACCCCGGTGCACAGGTACGGGATGAAGTGCGTGACGCCGTGCCGGGTGCCCATCAGGACGCCGAAGATCAGGTAGTAGACGCCCGCGTTGAGCAGCGGTGTCATGACCTGCCAGAGCTGGCCCAGCTTCGCGCTCGCATACATCGAGGTGAGGCGGGCGGTGGCGTAGGCGGTGATGAAGTGGCGGCGCGACCACACCTGGCGGGTGTAGGCCGCCAGGGACGGCCTGGCTCCGCTGACGCCGAGCCCGTACTTGGCGGCGAGCTCATGCGGCGGCAGATCGTCCTCGTCGTCAGCGGACGCCGACGACGGCGGCGGTGCGGTGCGGATTCCCGGATGACCGAGGGCGTGCTGGCTCATGGCGCTCATGGCGACGCTCGCATTCGTGAGTGGACGCGACCGCCTGATGGATAGAACGGTACCGTATCGTCGCGTCGTCAACACCGTAGGCGGCCGATGGATGGAACGCAACCGTTCCGTCCATTCCGCTAGGCTCGACCGTCATGACGACCCAGCCCCGACCGCGCCGCGCCCCCAGCGGAGCCGCCGTCCTGCGGGACGACATCACCGAGTCCCTCCGCGCGGCGGTGTTCGAGGAGCTCGCCTCGGCCGGCTACGGCCGCATGTCGGTCGAGGCCGTCGCCCGGCGTGCCGGTGTCGGCAAGACGGCGATCTACCGGCGCTGGCCGTCCAAGCTGGAACTGGTCATCGACGCGGTCTCCGCCGTCGCGGCCCTGCGCATCCCCGCCCCGGACACCGGGACGCTCCTCGGCGACGTCCGCGCCCTGCTGGGCATCCTCAGCCGCGCGCTACGCCACCCCCTGGCCTCCCAGATCGTCCCCGACCTGCTCGCCGAGGCCGCCCGCAACCCCGAGATCGCCCGGACCCTGGAGCAGGCGCTCCGCGACACCCAGCGGGACATCACGTCCAAGGTCTTCGGAGCCGCCGTCAAGCGCTGCGAACTCCCCGAGGAGCTCGACACCGACCTCGTCCTCGACCTCCTGATGGGCCCGCTGTACTGGCGCCTGACCGTCCTCCGCACCGCCCCGACGTCCGCCTACCTGGACGACCTGGCCGTCACCGTCGTCGACAAACTCACCCAGACCGTCCGCCGCCCCTAACACCCGCCCCCACACACGGACACGCGCCGCCGCTTCCGCACGCCCACCCACCAACGCAGGTCCACGCTCACATACGCCCGCCCGGTCACACGCACACCCGCGCACGCCCGCTCGGTCACACGCACGTCCCCGCGCTCACGCACGTGCGCGCTCACGCACGTCGGCACTCACGCGCATCCGCGTGGTCACACGCGCGTCCGCGTTCACGCACGTGCGCGCTCACGCACGTCGGCACTCACGCGCATCCGCGTGGTCACACGCGCGTCCGCGTTCACGCACGTGCGCGCTCACGCACGTCGGCACTCACGCGCATCCGCGTGGTCACACGCGCGTCCGCGTTCACGCACGTGCGCGCTCACGCACGCGCGCGCTCATGCAGGTCCGCGCTCAGGCACGCCTGCGCACGCCCGCTCGGTAACGCACGTCGGCGCTCACGCGCGTCGGCGCTCACGCACGTGCGCGCTCCCGCACGTGCGCGCTCCCGCGCTCCCGCACGCCCGCGCTCCCGCAGCCCGCGCAGTCACGCGCACGCCCGCTCGGTCACACGCACGCCCGCGCACGCCCGCTCGGTTACGCCCGTCCGCGCTCACGCACGTCCGCTCGGTCACGGGCGTCCGCTCGGTCACGCGCGTCCGCGCGCGTGCGGGCTGAACGCGCGTCCGGGCTTACGCGCGGGGTGTTGCTGCTGTGGTCGCGGGCTTGCGTCGCTTCGGGGATGCGGGCGGGTAGGACATTTGTACTGGCGATCACTGGATGGACGGCGGTGCCGCCGACCTGGCCTGATGCTCGAAGCTGAAGCCGTACGAAGGAACACGGCCTCAGCGAAGTGAAGGACTCAGGATGGCGCAGCCCGACTCCGCGGACATCGCACAGCCCACGACCCCGCAGAGCGCGACCCCGCAGGCCGCGACTCCGCAGAGCGAGTTCCGGCAGGGTGCGAGCCAGCAGAGCGGCGCGACCGCGCCGGGGCCGCGGGCGGCGTTCGCGCCGCTGATTCTGGACGTCGCGGTTCCGCTCGCCGCCTACTACGTCGCGCACAAGGCCTTCGGGCTCGGCCTCGTGCCGTCCCTGCTCATCAGCAGCGTGGTGCCGGGCGTCCGGACGGTCGTCTCGGCGGTTCGGGACCGCGCGTTCAACGGCCTGGCGGGCCTGGTGCTGCTGGTGAACCTGGCCGGGATCGCGCTCGGCTTCGCGACCGGAAGCGCCCGGTTCATCCTGGTCAAGGACGCGGGGATCAGCAGCGTGATCGGCATCGTCATCCTCATCTCGGCCTTCCGCGCCGAGCCGCTCATGACCGCCGGGCTCAAGCCCTGGGTGACCAAGGGCCAGCCCGCCCGGATCGAAGCCTGGGACGGGCTGAGGGCGAACTCGGCGGCGTTCCGCCGCCTGGAGCGCCGGTTCAGCCTGATCTGGGGCGGCGCCCTGCTGGCCGAGTGCGTCACCCGCGTGATCTGCGCCTTCGTCCTTCCGATCGGCATCCTGATCTGGCTCCCGACCGTCCTGCTGGTCGTCACGATCGCCCTGGCCGCCGTCATCGGCGGCGGGAGCGTCGCGGACCCGATGCAGAAGATGGTCGACGAGTACACCCGCTAGAAACGTCAACAGGAGAAACGCGATGCGCGCCAAAGGCATAAACTACGACACCGGATTCTTCCCCGGCGGCGAAAGCTCCCGCACGGACTTCACCCGGGAAGCCGTCCAGCAGGAAATGCGGGTCATCGCCAACGACCTCAACTGCACCGCAGTCCGCATCACCGGCGGAGACCCCGACCGCCTGGCCATTGCCGCCAAAGCCGCAGCCGACGCAGGACTCGAAATCTGGTACGCGCCGTTCCCTTGTGAACTGACCGCCGACGAAATGCTGACCCTCTTCACCCGCTGCGCCAAGGACGCCGAGCAGATCCGGGCGGACGGCTCGGAGGTGGTCTTCGTGGCGGGATGCGAGGTGAGCCTCTTCGCCAAGGGCTTCATCCCAGGTGACGACGTCTACGGCCGGATCTCCGCCCTGGCCTCGGGAGACCCGCAGGTCTACGCTCAGATGGCCGACGTGCCCGCACGCACGAGCGAGTTCCTGGCCAAGGCGTCCTCCGCCGTCCGCGCCGAATTCCACGGCCCCGTAACCTACGCCGCAGGCCCCTGGGAAGACGTCGACTGGACTCCCTTCGACATCGTCGCAGTGGACGCCTACCGTGACGCGGACAACGCAAAGGGATACCGCGAAGGACTGCGCCGCCGCTTCACCCACGGAAAGCCCGTAGCCGTCACCGAATTCGGTTGCTGCGCCTATAAGGGCGCCGCCGACCGAGGCGCAATGGGCTGGGCGATCGTGGACCGCGACGCGAATCCGCCCCGCCTCAAGGGCGAATTCGTCCGTGACGAGCAAGAGCAGGTCCGCTACCTCGAAGAGCTCCTGGAGATCTTCGAAGCCGAAGGCGTGGACAGCGCCTTCTGGTTCACCTTCGCGGGCTTCGACCTCCCGCACGACGCGTCCGACCCGGCCCATGACCTCGACATGGCGTCCTACGGCGTCGTCAAGATCGTCCCGGACGAGCCCTGGCGTCCCAAGGCCGCCTTCACCGCCCTGGCCGCCGCGTACGCAACGCAGCCGACCCCCTGACACGCGGCCGCGAAACCGCACAATCCACGCCTATCCGGCCCCGCCGGCCCGCGACACGCAACCCGTCCCACAGATCTTCGAACAAGTGTTCTACGATGGCCGCATGCACCTCGACCAATCCGTCACCGCCGAGACCACCGCGACGGGCCGTCCGCTCCGCCTGACCCGTCCCGACGGCACGCACTTCGGCGTCCGCCGCGTCATGGCCGAATGGCAGCCGCCAGGCGCCCCCCGCCTCCTCCGCCTCCAGGTCACCACCCCCACCGGCGCCCTCGCCATAGCCGAGGTGACCGCCACCCCCGAAACCTGGCACCTCCGCCAACTCTGGACCTGACCGCCCGCACCGCACTACAGCCCACTACCCCTTCTGCTCACCAGCGCGCTGTATCGTGCGCGTCGCCCTGCCCGACCTAGCGTCATGGCCATGACGAACGCACCGACCCTCCGGCGGAGCATGACCGTTGCCGCGCTCCTGGCCGGAGCCCTCTCCACCACCTGCGTCTCCGCCGCGAACGCCGCCTCCCCGCACCGGGACGACCTGCTCAAGCACGACGTCGCCGCCTTCAAGGCCCTCGGAGCGACGGGCGCCCAGGCCCGCCTGACCACCTCCCACGGCCGCGACCTGACCGCCACCGGCGGCGTCGCCGACCTGAAGACCAAGCGCCCGGTCTCCCCGAACGGCTACTTCCGCATCGCCAGCGTCACCAAGGCGTTCACCGCCACCGTGATCATGCAGCTGGCCGCCGAGGGCCGGCTCTCCGTGGACGACAAGGTCGAACGCTGGCTGCCCGGTGTAGTGTCCAAGAACGGCAACGACGGCCGGAAGATCAGCATCCGCAACCTGCTCCAGCACACCGGCGGCGTCCACGACGACTACCCCGAGTTCACCTCGGCCGACGACTTCTACAAGCACCGCAACGACGTCTACACGGCCCGGCAGATCGTCGACCGGGCCATGCGCCACAAGCCGGACTTCCAGCCGCCCGCCAAGAAGTGGATGTACTCCAACACCGGCTACGTCCTGCTCGGCATGATCATCCAGCGCGCCACCGGCCACACCTGGCAGACCGAGATCCGCGACCGGATCACCCGCCCGCTCGGCCTCAAGCACACCTTCGCGAACGGGACCAACCCCAAGCTGCCCAGCCCCCACGCCAAGAGCTACCAGCGCTTCGCCCCCGGCGGCCCGCTCATCGACGTCACCGAGCAGGTCGGCCTGGTCAGCAACGGCGAGGCGGGCCTGGTCTCCACGACCGCCGACCTCAACCGCTTCTTCCGCGCCCTCGCCGCCGGCCGCCTGCTGCCCCCGAAGCAGATGAAGCAGATGAGGACGACCGTCCCCGTCGGCGCCAAGTTCCAGCCCCTCATGCCGCACGCCCGCGACGGCCTGGGCATCTTCTCCCGCCCCCTGACCTGCGGCGGACGCTACTGGGGCCACGAGGGCGGCGACTCCGGCTGGATCAGCACCGTAGCCGTCACCGCCGACGGCCGCCGCAGCGTCGCCCTCTCCCTGACCGGCGTCAACGCCAACTCCGAAGCCGATGTCCTCCGCATCGTCAAGGCCGAAGACAAACTAGTCGACGACGCCCTCTGCAAAACCCACTAACCCAAAACCAACTACTGAGGTTTTCGTTAGTTCTGTGGTGTGTGCGGGTGGATGGTGAGTCCGGTGTGGGTGAGGAAGGAGCGCGGTAGTTGTTGGTCGGCGCAGACGCGGTTGATGCCGCGTTCGGCGGCGTCGGCGACATCGGCGAGGTGGTCGCCGGCGAGGTTGGCCAGCTCGCGTTTCTTGATCGATGACCACAACAACTCCACCGGGTTGAGTTCGGGGGCGTAGGCGGGCAGCCGTTCCAGGGTGAGCCAGTGCTGGTCGGCGACCCAGGCACGCATCGCGCGGCTCCAATGTGCGGCCAGCCCGTCCCAGACCAGCACCACGTGTTCACCGACGTAGAACCTCTTGACCTGCTCCAGCACAGTGATCAGTGCGGCGGTGTCGTAGTTGCCCGGCTGAAGGTGGAAGCACAGCCGGGCGCCGCGGTCGGCGTCGGCGGCGTGGTAGCCGAGTGCGGCGGCCATCGAGGCGCGTTTCCAGTTCAGCCGGTGCCGCAGGATGGGTGTGCGGCCGCGGGGCGCCCAGGTGCGGCATACCTGGGGTAGCAGCGAGACGCCCGATTCGTCGAAGAACACGATCCATGCCCGGTTCTTCACGGCCCCCTTTTGATCCGCGGCCACTCATGCGTGAGCCACCGGGCGATCTCGGCCTCGTCCCGTTCGACCGCCCGCCGCGCGGGACGTTGCAGGCTCCAGCCCAGCCGCACGGTCAGCAGCCGCCATACCGAGGTCGCAGCCAGCCGCACCCCGGTGATGCGTTCGACCACCATTCCGACCCGCTCCAGCGTCCACACCTCGGCCTCAAAGCCATGCGCCCGGGCCCCTTGGTCCAGCGCGGCCCGCACCCGTTCGACCTGGTCATCGTCGAGTTTGCGCGGTCGTCCGCTGGCCGGGCGCCGCCGCAACGCCGCGGCCCCGCCCTGTTCCCACAGCCGCTTCCAACGCCGCACGCTCTCGGAATGAACCCCCAGGATCCGCGCGACCTCGACCTGGCGCACACCCTGTTCGAACAACTCGACCGCACGCATCCGCCGCGCCTCGGCAACCTGCGGCCGGGTCAGCGGCGGAGCCGAGGACACGGGAACAACCAACGAAGACTCGGAGGGCACGCCACGATACTCACACCGCAAGAACCCCTCACACCCACAGAACTAACGAAAACCTCAGTAAGGGCCGGCCTCCAAAAGGAGCCCCGGCCCTCCTCCCTGTGTCCGATTCACATGGTTGGGCCTCGGGCGAGATCCGGGACGTGGCGCCGTGTACGATCACGCGGTCATCTGACGCCCCCCGCGTTTGCTGGAGTTCCATGCGTCGCGCCGTCGCCGGTCTGACCGGTGCCCTCCCCCTGCTCGCCGTGCTCCCGGCCGTCCCTGCCTCGGCCGAGACCGTCACCACCGTCATCCAGGCCAGCAACGAGTCGGGCCACAAGGACCATCTGCAGATCGACTTCTCTGGCTACACGAAGGTCAAGACCGTCCAAGCCCATCTGGTGCCCAAACGGCACAAGGACGCCCCGGCCATCGACGTCACCGACTTCACCTTCAGCCCGCCGGTCGGTCAGTTCCAGCGGGCGATCGCCACCGTGCGTCCAGGCGTCCTCGACACCTATACGGTCGAGGTGACCGCCACCGACACCGAGGGCAACAGCCTGCAGACGGCAGGACAGGGGCCCTTCGCCTTCCTCTGGGGCGTCCAAGCGCAGTTCGACCTCAGCCTCGACAAGGCGAGCGCGGACAACCCCCAGGCGACCCTGCACGGCCACATCACCGGACTCACCCCGCAGGGACAGCCGGTCGCACTGCACAACGTCAAGCTCTCCGTCCAGGACATCGACAGCCCGGGCAGCCAGACGCAACTGACCACCGATGCCGACGGACGGTTCACCTACACCTTCCGGCAGAACTCGCGGGAGGACTGGCTGGACGGGCACGTCGGCGATGACTCCGACAACCCCGACCTCGATGGCGGCAACCTCTGGTACCGGGCAACGTCGGCGGTGTCGCAGACCCGGTTGAAGGTGAGTGTCAGCCCCGACCGGCTCCACTGGGGTGACACCGCGACGGTGCGCGGGTTCGCGGAGCACAACGTGAACGGGGTCTGGAAGCCGCTGCCCGGGCATGCCGTCTACTACGGGGGCCGAGCGGGCTACAGTTGCCCGGCCCCGGACAACCAGACGGCCACCACGGACGACTCCGGGCACTTCTCCGTACCCCTGAAGATCGACAACTCGTATCCCGTCACCGCCTGCGTGGGCGGCGACACCTTCCATGATCCCTCGGAGGCGTCCGCGCCGATCGTGGTCCCCTACACGGCCGACCTGTCCGGCCTGCGCTGGACCTTCGACCCGTACGGCAGGGTGGCACTGGACGGCTGCTTCGGCGGCTACTCCGGCCACCAGCCGAGGTTCCAGGTCGAGTATTCGCCTGACGGCCGCGGTGCCTGGACGGTGGCCAGGAAGTACGGCGGCTCGTTCTGCTCGTTCCAGGCGTCCTGGAACCGGTCCGGCTTCTGGCGGCCGCACGTGCTGCGCGACCGGTACAACGACGAGGTCTTCAGCCCGGCAGCCAAGCTCTGGCGGTGGAACGCCCGGTTCGAGCACTTCAGGGTCTCGCCTGGCAAGGTCCGCAAGAACCACAGCGTGACCGTGTCGGGGTCGCTCACCAGGGCGGTCTCGATGACGAAGCGGACCGGCTACGCCGGCCGCACCATCGAGGTCGTCTTCCGCTTCAAGGGCAAGAAGACCTGGTACCACCTGGCCTGGGCCAAAACCGACCGGTACGGCCGGTTCAGCAAGAAGGTCAAGGCGTACGGATCGGGCTACTACGCGGTGGTCTTCCGTGGCGGCCCGGACACCTTCGCCGACTGGACGAGCGGCAAGGACTACGTGCGGACATACGCGGTACCGACGGAAGGAGCGATCATTCCGACCCGTCCTGACCTGCCCACAGTGGTGCCCGCGCAGCCGTAAGCCCTCGATCATGAGACGAGACACCGTCCGTCTCCAAACGCAGGCCGAGCGGCCATCCCCCCGACGGACCCGCTCGGCCTCGCATCTGCCACCGCGCAAGCGCAAAACCCGCTGACCCAAGAAAACGACCAAGGGCCGGTCTCCTGAAGGAGCGCCGGCCCTTGACCAACCTGTCGGGGTGGCGGGATTTGAACCCACGACCTCTTCGTCCCGAACTAGCGGCGATCTTGGTCCAACTCGCTTGGTCCCCAGGTCGGCGAGTGTGCGGACATGTGGGGTAGAGCGGGGCTGTAAGCCTCTGTTGCTGTACTTCGGCGCTGTACGGCACCCACCTTGACCAGGGGAAGCCTCACGCGAACCGGTCTGCGGACGTACAGCATTTCGCGGCCCTCGTACGCGGCCTCATCGTAGTACGTGCCGTCGTGTCCACAGGCCGCACGGATGCGGAGACAGGACGTCCCGGCTTCCTCGTCGCTGCCTGCCCTTCAAACCCTGTGCGCGACATGCCACGTGCGCGGCTCCGCCCGAGGTTCATCATCCCCGCACCTACCCCCACAAGATCACTCCTCCTCTCCCGACGGCCGTCATCCGTGTCCCCGACCCGCGCACACCCGCACGGGGGCGACGGCCGGTCTTCCCCGTTCCTAGCCCGCGCGGGCCGCCACAGACGCAGCGACGTTCCGGGGTGCTCATTCGCGCGAACGGTCGTCACCCCGTGCCAGACAGATTCGCGCGAATGAGTGCTCCGGCTCGCGGGGGTCAAGGGGGCTGCGAAGCCCCCTTGTTCGAGCTCGTCCGACCGGCAAAGGCGGCTCTGAGCCGTGGTTCGGCGCTTCGGCCTCGTCGGCCTGGTGCTCGTCGTCGAATACTGATCGCGGTCGCGGTCAAGGCGCTGCCGCTGCGGGCTCGGTGCCGGTGAGAACTGCTCTCGGCTTGTGGACGGTTCGCATCCGGGGGCAGGGGCCGCCGTCCACGGGCTTCGCGCCGGGACCGGCCCGGAGAGGCCGCACGCCCGGCGCGAAGAGCCGGGGGCGGCGGCCCCGGCGGCCCGCTTGTGGGCCGCCCTTGAAGACGTAAAGAAAGTTCTCATCCGGCTTGCGCCGAGAGTTGCCGCATCCGGCCTTTCTCCTGGTCAGCGATCTGCACTGTCAGTATTTCTGCTTGATCGCGAGAAACTCGGCCGTACGTTCTGCGTGAGCGAATCGTAACGGAGGGCGATATGGCCGACCCGAGGGAGCGACTGGAGAGGCTCGGCGCTGCACTGATGGCAGAGGGGCTGAGTACGCGACTCGCGATGGATGATCCTCCGTTGCTGCACGTCAAGTTCCTCGGGCCTCCAGTCGCTCAGGAAACGATCGGGTGCGGTGAGCGGGACGGCCAACTGTGGTTCCGCTGGGTGTCGCAGGAGGTTCTACTCGGCCGGGCTGACGATGTACCCGGTGCCGCGGAGCGGGTGAGGTATGTGCTGATGCCTCCCGGGATCTCCGAGCCTGATGCCGAGTCGGAGGGGAGGCGGTGAGAGGTATGCGGCGAAGGAAGGGCCGTCACACGTCCGAAGCGGTCCGCGGCAGGATCGTTCCAATCGACTCGCCGGAAGCGCCCCGATACGCGGCGCTGCGCGCATTGCAGGACGAGGCGTCCCAGCGCATGTTGCGCGTGCACTGGGCGGGGCTGCGCGACGGTCCGTACCTGGTGCTCGCCACGATGGGCAGTCCAGCCGTGCGGGTGCGATGTGACTAC
The DNA here is from genome assembly GCF_024172125.1 of Actinomadura rupiterrae. GTDB lineage: Bacteria > Actinomycetota > Actinomycetes > Streptosporangiales > Streptosporangiaceae > Spirillospora > Spirillospora rupiterrae. The sequence continues at coordinate 224,428 of NZ_JAMZEA010000008.1, read as the reverse complement.
CTACGCGATCAGGCGGGCGGGGATGGCGGCTGGTGGTACGTGTGGCACCTCGGTCCGCAGGATGGCCGGACGATCGCGCCGGTTGATGACATGGCGAACACCCTCGATGTGATCCGCCGCGAGTTGCATCGGGCCGTGATGTGAACGGGCCGACCCGCGGGCCGCGCGACCCTGACGCCACCGCATCCGAGGTTGCGGAGATCGTGACGGACGCCGTGATCGGTGAGCACATGGGGCGAGGCACCGTAACTGAGACGCTCGCCTTGGTGGCGCTCAAGGCACGGCAAGAGTCCGACATCGCACGTGAGCGGGTGTCGCTGGTTCACCGCGCATACCGGGCCGCTATGGCGCGTGCTGGGTACGACGAACGGTCGGCAAAGTACGTCGCCGGACTCGCGGTTGCGATCCTGGAGGAACCCAAGCTGCTCGACATCCTGAACCTCGCCGACGTCGCGACATGGGATGCCCTCGCAGGGCTCGGTGACGACCAGAGCGAGATGGGATCTGCGAACGCCCGCGACGACCAGGGCGGCGAGTGACTCCCTCCGGCCGGCGGATGGCATCGCGCATCTGTTCCCGTCCGGCCGGAGGGTTCCACAGTTACCGTTAGAGCAGGAGGCCACCATGCCGAACACGAAGTGCTCGACCTGTAACGGCGAGGGCGGTTGGTGGGAGTTCGGTAATGGGCAACCAGGTAAGGCCAAGCCCAAGCGGTGGATCAAGTGTGAGGACTGTAGGGGGACCGGGCAACGCTCATGAGTGATGAGATCGCCTGTCCCGAGTGCGGCGGGACCGGTGAGGAGCGCATCGGGCCGTTGCGGCTGATGTGCCGCTTCTGCCATGGCCGCAAGGTCGTCGGCGGTGAGGACGAACCGGCAGAGGACGGACCGCGGTACAACGCTCGGGGTTGGAAGATCCCTGAGGAAGGCGAGGAGTACGACCCTGCCGTTCACGGACCGTTGCCGCCCGCTGGGGATCATCCGGCTGTGCGTCATTCGGGGCTGTGCCGGACGTGCTTGGGTGCGGGTGTGGTTGTCGCGGAGGGGACCTACGCCGAGGCTCCCTGTCCGGATTGCTCGCCTCGCCGAGGTTCCTAAGACGCCAGGTGCGCGACCTCCTCGCGCGTGGCCGCCTTGGTCGTGGCGTTCTCCGTGTTCGCTTCGCTCGCTGGCTCACGGGCAAGAAACCCGGCCTTCAGCGCCGACTTGTGCTTGGCGCTGGCTGCCCTGGCTGTGCTTCAGTGGGGTAGGTGACAGTTGGCAGATTTTCTGCGATGGAGTCTCTCCAGGTCAGAAGCGCTGCGGAACCGCTGCTGTCACTTTTCCTGACAGTGGGTGCGGCTGCTGCCCGTACTTTGCCAGTGTGGCGAAGGGAGTGCTTGTGACGGAGCAGATGACCACAGGGCAGCGGGTCGCTCGTGCGCGTACCCGGAAGGGCTGGGATCAGGCGACCCTCGCCGACGCAATGGACCGGTCGGTCAGCTGGGTAACCAAGATCGAGAACGGACGGCTACCGCTTGACCGTGCGAGCGTCTTGGCCAAGCTCGCAAGCGTGCTGGACGTTGAGGTCCCCGAGTTGACGGGTCAGCCCTACCGGCACGAGACGGCCGAACTCGACTCGGGTCACTCGACCATTCCCGAGCTCCGGCTTGCGCTCCAACAGGCCACAATGCCGGGTGGCGCCGCGATGATTCGGAGCCGGGAACCGAGCAGCCTGGAGGAGATCGCCGGTCAGGTGGCGCTCGCGGAGAAGCTGCGGCAGGACGCGCGTTTCTCGGCGCTCGGCGCGATCCTCCCGCAGATCATCACGGACCTGACGCTTCACACGGCCGACCGGAACGCCTCGACCCTGGATCGGGCGGAGGCGCTAATGCTCCGGGCCTGCCACATGGCGCGCGTCACGTCCAACCTTCTGGGCCATCACGATCTCGGCTGGACGGCGGTACAGCGTGAGCTTGTCGCCGCTGATCGCGTGGGCGCTCCGGAGCTCGTTGCCGCGTCCGCGTGGGATCTGTGCGGGGTCTGGCTGCATGAAGCGTCCCTGGAAGGGGCGAAGTCGGCTGCCCTGGCCGCACTGGACGACATTGACGAGCACATGGGGTCCAACGACCCGGCCCTTCAAGCGCTTTGGGGTGCGTTGCATCTGCGGGCCGCCGTGTCCTATTCGCGGCTGCTCAACCGCTCGGAGGCGGAGGCCCACCTCGGCGAAGCCGAGCGAGTCGCTGCCGCGCTGCCCCCGAACGGGAACGTCTACCAGACCCAGTTCAACCGCGTGAACACTCGGATTCACGCCGTCGAGATCAGCCTCGAACTCGGCCGTCCACGTGATGTCGTCTCCCGGTCAGAGCTCGTAGAGGTCGCTGATATCGCCTCGGGAGAGAGGCAGGCTCATTACTGGACCTGCCGCGCGGCTGGCATGGCGATGAACCGCAAGGAAGACAAGGCCGTTGATGCGCTGCTGACGGCCGACCGAATCGCGCCTCAGCACGTACGGAACCGGCCGATCGTGCGGAACCTGGTGCGCGATCTGCGAAGCAGCGGGAGGCACTCCAAAGGGAGGGAGATCCGGGCCTTGGCAGCCAAGATGGCGCTCGACTGATCCCGTAGTCCGCTGGTGTGGCGCAAGTCTCGTCCGGCGACGTCACTTCGCCGGAGGTGCTCGACACCTGTTCACGGTGAAAGGCGAACTATCGGCACATGTCAGGAACGGTGATGATCCCGAACACTGGTCTTACCGAGATCGAACGTCAGCGGTTGCTGAGGGAGCTAGCGGAGATCGCTGCTGAGGTCGCGGACATGCAGCGGTTGACGAACGAGATCAGGGCTCGGCTCAGCGATCCTTCGTCCGCTCGTCAAGCTCGTCCAGCCTGATCCGCTGCTGCCGGAGACTCTCCTTGATCTCCTGGAGCTGAGCCCATAGGAGCGTGAACTCCTGGCTCGGCTCCTGGGGGGAGTCTCCGGCTTCTTCATGCTCGGGTATCGCAACGACGACGCTCGGGCTTCCCTGCCTGCTCTGGATGAGGCCCTCCTCGCGGAGTACCGCCAGAGCTCGTTCGACCGTCGCCTTCGCGGCCCCGTTCCGCTCAACCAGTTGAGCGATGGACGGGAGAGGGTCGCCAACCGCCAAGCGGCCTGAGGCGATGTCGTTCCGCAGGTCATCGGCGATGCGCACATACACCTTGCGCCGGTCCACGGACCCGTTTCTTCCCATGTCAACAGCCTACCGGCCGACGTAGGTACCTGCGTTCCCAGGAAACTTCCGGTCAATCGCTTGACGTTCCTACTTTCCTATGTAACCTAGGAAAGTAGGAAGTCGGAGCAACCCGGAGGTTGGACATGCGAAACATCCCCGTGGACATCACGAACCTGGCGTTCGTCTGCGTCTCCCCGCCTCGCCCGAAGCTGGTCAGCCAGGAGACGGGGGAGGTCAAGGTGGACAAGAACGGCGACGCCGTCTACCAGGTCGGCCTTTCGGCCGCGAACGCGGAGGGGCGCGTGGACTTGGTCACGGTCGCCGTGACGGGAGACCCGGGCGTCACGCTCGGACAGGTCGTCACGCCGCTCGGCCTCGTCGGCTTCTACTGGGAGCAGACGATCAACGGAACGAGCCGCTCGGGGGTGTCGTTCCGGGCGGAGCGCATCGTCCCCGCCGGTGCCGAGAGCGCGGTGGCTGCCTGACATGAGCGAGACGACGCTCTACCTGGTGCTTGGCGTGCTGGCCGCTACGGCGGCCGGCCTCTGGGCCTGGCGTCACTGGCACCCATCGTCCTTCTGGTACGGCGTGGGCTTCCCGCTGCGGGTGGTCTGGGTCTACCTGACCTGGAAGGCCGTGGCCTCCGGTTGCAAGGTGACCCGTAGGAAGCGGGCCTGGCGCTTCACCCTGGACTCCCTCCCGGTCGTGGGAGAAGCGACCCGGACGGCGGGGATGGTGGTCGAACGGCGGCGGTTCCGCATGGTCGATGTCGAGCAGGCTCCTCGCCTCGGCCTCATGCTGCCGACGCCGTTCGGCTGGCGCTTGCGGGTCAAGATGCACGAAGGCCAGATCCCCAGCGACTACGCGGCCGTAGCCGAACGTCTGGCGCACTCCTGGAGGGTGCACGGTGTGCGGGTCCTGGAGCGCAAGCCCGGGAAGATCACGCTTCTCGCGACGCGGCGTGACCCGCTGGCGAACGTCACCACCCCTGACGCTCCGCCGAAGCTTCTCGTCGTGCGGCCCGGCGTCCTGGAGAACGGAGAGCCCTGGGTCATCGACTTCCGGACCGTGCCGCACTGGATGATCGTCGGTGCTACGCAGTCCGGAAAGTCGAACCTCGCCAACGCCCTGATCAAAGAGCTCGCCCCTCAGCCTGTCGGCATCGTCGGCCTCGACCTCAAAGGCGGCGTGGAGTTCACCCCATACAAGCCGCGGCTGTCCGCTCTGGCCACCACACGGAAGGAGTCCGTCGAACTGCTGGAAGATCTGGTGGACGAGCTCGGGCGCCGGATGGCCGTCTGCACCGCGCACGGCGTGCGCAACATCTGGAGGCTGTCGCCGGACCTGTGCCCGATCCCGATCGTCGTCCTGGTGGACGAGCTCGCGGAGCTCTTCCTCATGGCGGACAAGTCCGAGAAGGAGGAGGTCGGCCGGACGGCTACCGCCCTGCTGAGGATCGCGCAGCTTGGCCGCGCGTTCGGCGTCTTCCTGGTCCTCTGCGGTCAGCGCATCGGCTCTGACCTCGGTCCCGGCGTTACCGCCCTGCGTGCGCAGCTCTCCGGCCGCGTCTGCCACCGAGTCAACGACCCTGAGACCGCCAACATGACGCTCGGCGACCTCGACCCCGCCGCCCTGGACGTGGCGCGCGGCATCGCCGCCGAAACCCCCGGTATCGCGGTCGTCGCCGGTCAGGACGGCACCTGGCACCGCGCACGCTCCGTGTACGTCCCCGAGGAAGAGGCCGAACAGGCCGCCCGCGACTGCGCGCGGGTCGCCCCCACCTGGGACGAACTCCTCGGCCGTCCGGCCGTCCTTAACGCCGCGTAATCCACCCACCCCAACGGCTGGCGTGAGCCCCTTCGCGCCGAGTCCCTACCCGACCCATGCCTGAAGGAGGCTCCGATGCCCGCTCGCCACCTGTACCCCGTGCCGTGCCTCGTCCCCGTCACCCTGGTGACGATCGAGTGGGACGCGGCCCCCGGCCTGCACCTCGCCCGATGCGGTGCCTGCGCCGCGCACTTCCGGTCCTCTCGCCTCGGCGAGGTGGAGGCATGGGCCGACCGCCACCACTGCGACCCCGAGATGATCGCGCTCCTCGCCGAGACCGACCTCCGGCGGGCCGCCTGATGCGGCGTCTCGCCGGGGCCGTGGCCGACTCCGGGCCGGTGCTGATCCTCGCCGGGATCGCTGCGGCGGGCTCGTTCACCCACATCCGGGACACGGCTCGCCAGCACGGGCAAGGCGGCTGGATGGCCTGGGCCGTCGCGGTCTGCATCGATCTGACGTGCGTTATGGCGGCCCGCGAGAGACACCGGGACAAGCGCACAGACAGGGCAACCGGGCGGCTCACCTGGCCGACGCTCGTCCTCGCTGGAGGCGTTGTGCTCTCTCTGGCCGCGAACCTCGCTCAGGCTGACCCGAGCATCTGGGGCTGGCTCACGGCGGCCACTCCTGCGGGGGCCTTCCTGGTCGCCGTGTCGATGCTCGAACGTCGGGCCGCCGGTGGTCGTGCTGGCGCGGCTCGCGACGCATCGGTTCCGGCAGTGCCTCCCTCGTTCGGCAACGCGGACGCGGAGCCGTCCCCGACTCTGCCGGTTCGCGACGTCCCTCGGCCGGAAGCAGCGTCCGTCAATCACGACGAGGACGAGCGCCAGACCGCCCCGATAGCGGCTCCTGCACATCGCTCACCGGTACCCGCCAAACCCGCCCCTGCCGCGCCCTTGGTCGCCTTCGCCCGCCGTGTCGCCGACGAACACCGAACCCGGCACGGACAGCCCATCACCGCCGACGCGCTCCGCGCACGGCTCGGCGTCTCCGACCAACTCGCCCGTGACCTGCTCGGCCACCTGGCCACCGCCTGACACCGAAGGAGATCACCATGGACGACTTCATTCGCCCCTACCAGCTCTTCGACCGCCTCCGGCTCATCATGGGCCTTCGCGCCCTGGCGACCTTCCTGGAGGAGAACCCGGCCGTCCCCGCCCCGAGCTTCATGCAGGCGACGGTGTTCGCCGACCGGGACGACTGCGAGCGCGCCCGGCGCGCCGAGGTCAACCGCATCGCGGTTCTCCTGGGCGTCACCCCGGACGACGACACCGCCAACGGCGGCCACTACACCGCGACCAAGAGCTTCGGCCGCGTCGAGTACCACATGGTCCACATCACGGACGCCACCAAGCGCGCTCATCAGGCGCTCATGTCCTACGCCAACAACTTCGACCGCCTGGGCACCGCTTCGGCGGACTCCAGCGAGACCGGACGGGCCGCCTGATGACTGCCGAGAAGGTTGCAGAAGGTTGGCGGTTGCGGTGCCGCTCCTGCTCCACCACCGCCCCCGTCTCCTGGACGGTCCTACTCGGCATGCGGACCGGTCCGCGTTGTTCGGCCTGCGGAGCCGACGAAGTGACTGCCCAGGACGCCGTCACGGGACAGGCGATCGCCTTCCCCCGCCCGCTGGTCCCGCCCGTCGAGTGGTGGCAGTGCTGCAACTGCGGCGGGACGGGCCTGGACGCCTACGGAGGCGCCTGCCCGCACTGCGAAGGACTCGGGCACTGCTCCTGATCTCCATCGCCCCCGACGTGGCCGCATAAGCCGCCAAGCACACACGCGCCACGTCGGGGGCCATCCCCTCAACCGCCTGTTATTCGGATAGGAGACGCCCCTATCGTGCCTCATCCCGTCATCACGCCGGATGACGCCCGGCTGATAGCCAAGATTCTCGACCGCTCAGACTTCGACCGCTGGGCCGCTCGCGCCCGCTCCACGGGCGGGTGCTCTCAACCGATCTTTCTGCACGGCAATGTGGACCACGTCCACAAGGTGACGGGGGAGAGCCTCCACCACTACACGACCGACAGTGAGCCGGACGGCGCACTCCCAGTTGCCTGCAAGACGCGTCGTGCTACGCGCTGCCCGGCATGCGCTGAGGTCTACCGCGCGGACACATACCAACTCATCCGCGCGGGCCTGACTGGTGGCAAGGGCGTCCCCGAGACAGTGACGAAGCACCCGGCCGCGTTCGTGACCCTTACCGCGCCTTCGTTCGGTCCCGTGCATGCGCACCGGGGGCGCTCCGGCGGGCGCGCTGAACGCTGTCACCCACGCCGCGACGCCGTGACCTGCCCGCATGGCGTCCGGATGTCGTGCACCGCCAAGCACTCGGCAGATGACTCCCGCCTCGGCGCACCACTGTGCCCGGACTGCTACGACTACTCCGGCTCGGTGCTCTTCAACGCGCTTGCGCCGGAGCTCTGGCGACGCTACACGCTTGCGCTCCGCCGATACGTGGTCAGGGCTGCGGGCCTGACGCTGAAGGAGTTTCGCGAGTCGGCGGTGATCTCGTTCGCCAAGGTCGCGGAGTACCAGCGTCGGGGCGTCGTCCACTTCCACGCCGTCATCCGCCTCGACGGACCGGACGGGCCGCACTCCTCGCCGCCCTCCTGGGCGACGTTCACCCTCCTGGAGGACGCCGTTCGCCATGCCGCCTCCGCTGTCTCGGTGACGACCCCCGAGAGCCCGGAGGTTCCCGCGCGGTCTCTCACCTGGGGGACGCAGGTTGACGTCAAGGCCATCACCGCATCCGGAGCGCTGACCGAACAGGCCGTGGCGGGCTACATCGCCAAGTACGCGACCAAGGCCGCCGAGTGCGTCGGCACCCTCGACCGTCGCGTTCACGAGAACGAGGACCTGGCCGCGCTGCCCATCACACCGCACGCCCGGCGACTCATCGCCGAGTGTCTCCGGCTCGGCGACCTGGAGGAGTTCGCGGACCTCCGCCTCGTCCAGTGGGCTCACATGCTCGGCTTCCGGGGCCACTTCTCGACCAAGAGCCGCCGCTACTCCACCACCCTCGGCGCGCTCCGACAGGCGCGCATCGACTTCGTCCGCCAGCAGCGCCCCGGCTGGCAACCGCCAGACGAGCAGGCCGCCGAGATCACCGTCCTCGCCGAATGGCGCTTCGCCCACCAGGGCCTCACGCGCGGCGAGGCGCTCGTCACCGCTGCCCTGACCGGACGAGACGTCCTCATTCCCCCGAACTCCCCATCTGCTGAATAGGAGCCATATGGACAGGCCCAACTTCATGGACAGCCTCGTCTTCGACGTCAACGAGGCTGCCGAACAGCTCCGCGTGAGCCGCTGGACCCTCTACAACCTCATCCGCTCCAACGAGCTCCGGACGGTCAAGATCGGCCGTCGTCGTCTGGTCCCCGTGGAAGCCCTTGCCGACTACGTGGAACACCTCATGGAGGAGGCTGCCTGATGCCTAGAACCGCGATTGCTACGCCAGAGGAGCCGGAGGGCCGGAAGGGGCGCAAGAGCCGGGGGCGTGGCCGCGCCAATGGTGAAGGGTCGATCTTCCCGTACAGGAACGGCACCTACGCCGCTTACGTGTGGGTCACGACTCCGGCCGGCGACCGTAAGCGCCGATGGGTCTACGGGAAGGATCGGGCCGAGACTCACGAGAAGTGGCTGAAGCTCCATGCCGAAGCGAGCAAGGGCCCTGTGGCGACCAAGGTTCCGACGTTGGTCGACTACCTCTCGTACTGGCTGGAAGAGGTCGTGGTCCCGCCGGACTTCGCGCCCCTGACCTGCTCGACGTACGAGACCCTCGTCCGTCTCTACATCGTCCCTGGCCTGGGCAAGAAGCGGCTCGACAAGCTCACGGTGCGGGACGTGCGGACCTGGCTCAACGCGACCCGGAAGACGTGCCAGTGCTGCGCTCAGGGGAAGGACGCCCGCCGCGACGAGAAGAAGCGGCGTTGCTGCGCGGTCGGGAAGTGCTGCCAGCGCTTCGCGTCTGAGCGGACGATCCGGGACGCCTGGACGGTCCTCCGTAGCGCGCTGTCGAACGCCATCCGCGAAGAGTTGATCTCGAAGAACGTTGCGGCCCTGGTCCGCGTCTCCAAGCCGCGTTCGCGCAAGAACAAGCCGTGGACGGTGGAGGAGGCGCGGCAGTTCCTCGAATCCGCACGGGACTCGGGTGATCCGCTCTACCTGGCCTACGTCCTGGTGCTCATCCTCGGCCTGCGCAAGGGGGAGGTCCTGGGCGCCCCGAAGGACGCAATCGACCGCGACGCGGCCGAACTCGACGTGTCGTGGCAGCTCCAGCGCGTCCGGCGTGAACTCCTCCACCGTGAGACCAAGACCGAGGCATCGGACGCCAAGCTTCCGCTCCCCGCCATCTGCATGGCTGCCCTGGATGTGCATGAGGCACGGCAGAAACAGCGGAAGAAAGCGGCGGGAGACGCCTGGACGGAAACCAAGTTCCTGATCACCACCCGTTACGGGACCCCGGTTGACCCCCGGAACTTCAACCGGGAGTTCGTCAAGCGGTGCCGGAAGGCGGGAGTTCGCCTGATCAAGGTCCACGACACCCGGGCGACCTGCGCCACACTGCTCGCGGCCCTGGACATCCATCCCCGCGTGGCCATGCGCATCCTGCGCCATGCCCAGATCGACGTCACGATGGAGGTCTACACCCAGGCCACCGACGAGAAGACGGTGGAGGCGCTCAAGCGCCTTGGGGACGCGTTCAAGCTGTAGCTGTTAGGACGCGTTGCTGTACTTCGCTGCTGTACGCAAAAAATCAGAGCCCCCTTCCGAGATCGGAAGGGGGCTCTGACATGGCGTCGGGGTGGCGGGATTTGAACCCACGACCTCTTCGTCCCGAACGAAGCGCGCTGCCAAGCTGCGCTACACCCCGGTTGGTGGCTGCCCGGGAGTCGTACGTTCCTCCCGGCGCCTTGACTACTTTAGCGGATGTCGGGGAGTGCTGTGGACGGGTTATCGCGGTGATGTCCGTCCCTCGCGGGGGACGAGGGTGAGGAGGCTGGCCTCCGGGGGGCAGCAGAAGCGCATCGGGGCCGTCGGGGAGGTGCCGAGGCCCGCGGAGACGTGCAGCCAGGCGCCGTTGTACTCGTGCAGGCCCTTCACGCGGGGGCGGTCGATGCCGCAGTTGGTGGCGAGGGCGCCGTAGAAGGGGACGCAGACCTGGCCGCCGTGGGTGTGGCCGGCGAGCATGAGGTCGTAGCCATCGGCGACGAAGCGGTCCAGGTTGCGGGGCTCGGGGGAGTGCGTGATGCCGAGGTGGACGTCGGCCTGCGGGTCGACCGGGCCGGCGATCTTGTCGTAGCGGTCCCGGTTGATGTGCGAGTCGTCGATGCCGCCGAACTCGACGTCCAGGCTGCCGATCTTGAGGCGGCCGATCCGGTTGTTCAGGTCGAGCCAGCCCGCGGCGCGCAGCGAGGACGCCAGCTCGCGGTACGGGAGGTCCGGTTCGCGGCGGCGCCTGGCATAGTCGGACTTGCTCGTCCGCCAGATGTAGCGGAGCGGGTTCTTGAACGTCGGTGAGTACAGGTCGTTGGAGCCGTAGACGAAGACGCCGGGACGGTCGAGGAGGGGGCCCAGCGCGTCCAGGAAGGGGCCCACGGCGTCGCGGTGGCCGAGCGAGTCGCCGGTGTTGACGACGAGGTCGGGCTCCAGGGCGTCCAGGGAGCGGACCCAGTCGATCAGCCGGCGGCGGCCCGGGGTGAGGTGCGCGTCCGAGACGTGCAGGATCCGGACGGACGGACGGCCCGGGGCGAGCACCGGCACGTCGAACCGGCGCAGGCGGAACCAGTTGCGCTCCACGAGCGAGGCGTAGCCGAACGTCGCGGCGCCCGCGCCCGCCAGGGCCAGGGGCGCGCTGTAGAGCTTTCGCACGGTTCTCTTCCCTCCGGATGTCCTGCTCCAATGGTTCCAGAGTCCCGGGCCGCGCGGTAATCCTGGTGAGCCTGCCGGTGCGCAGCGGGCATCATGTGACCATGAGTACCCTGAAGGAGAAGCTGGAGGCCGACCTGTCGGTCGCCATGAAGGCCCGCGACGAGGTGCGCACCCGCACCCTGCGGATGGCGCTGACGGCGGTCAAGAACGAGGAGGTCGCCGGGAAGCAGGCCCGCGAGCTGTCCGACGACGACGTGGTCAAGGTGCTGACCCGGGAGGCCAAGAAGCGGCGCGAGGCCGCGCAGGCGTTCGCGGACGCGGGCCGCGCCGAGCAGGCGCAGGCCGAGCGGGACGAGGGCGAGGTGCTGGACGGCTACCTGCCCGCGCAGCTGGGCGACGTCGAGCTGACCGCGCTGGTCGCCGACGCGATCGCCGAGACCGGCGCGGACGGCCCGCGCGCGATGGGACAGGTCATGAAGGCCGTGAACCCGAAGGTCGCCGGACGCGCCGAGGGCGGCCGCGTCGCCGCCGAGGTGAAGCGCCAGCTGACCTCGTCCTGAAGGGCGAACGGAAACGTCGAGGCCCCGGCGGGCGCAAGCACCGCCGGGGCCTCCTTGGCGTGCCGGGCCTCTAACGTCCGGGGCCTCCTGGCGTCTGAGGGCTCGCTGCGTCCGGAAGCGGGCTCGGGGTGCAGAGGGCGGTCAGAAGGGCCAGGGCCAGCCGTCGCCGCCGCCGTTCTGGGTGGGGGGCGGGCCGCCGGGCTGCGGGTTCTTCTGGGCGCCGTTGCTGAGGTAGATGATCACGACGGTGTTGGTGTCGGCGTCCGAGCCCGCGCCCGGTGAGGTGGACGCGACCGTGCCCTTCGGCTGGTCGGAGTTCACCGGTTGCGGGGAGACCTTCACGTCGAAACCGGCGGATTTCAGCGTGGCGGTGGCGGCGCCGACCGACTGGCCCTTCACTTCCGGGACCTTGGTGGTGTCGCCGAAGTTCTTGCTGGGCGAGGTGAAGCCGGGGGCGGGCTTGCCGGACAGGGTGCCGCGCATGGACGCCGCCCAGATCGGGGCCGGGATGTCGGCGCCGTAGACGCCGTAGACCTTGTGGTTCCAGGGGCCGCGGAAGTCCCAGTAGGCGACGGCGGACGCGAGGTTCGGGGTGTGGCCGGCGAACACCGCGCAGGTGAACTCCTCGCAGGTGCCGGTCTTGCCGGCGGCGGGACGTCCGATGCTGCCGATGTTCTTCGCGGTGCCCTTGGTGAGGACGCCGGTGAGGATCGAGTTGACCTCGTCGGCGACGCTCGCGTCCACGGCCTGGTGGCAGTCCTGGCCGGGGAGCTTCAGCTGCTTGCCCTGCGGGTCGACGATCTGGGTGATCGCGACCGGCGCGCAGTACTTGCCGCGGGCGGCGAACCCGGCGTAGGCCGCGGCCAGGTGCACCATGTCGATGTCGTTGGTGCCGAGGACCTGCGAAGGGTACGGGTCGAGCGGGGCGCCGGTGGCCTTCTTCATGCCGAACTTCTCGGCCATCCGGACGGCGTTGCACACGCCGACCCGCTTCTCCAACTCGGCGTAGAAGGTGTTCACCGAGTGCCAGGTGCCGTTCTTGAGGTTGAACTTGCCCGCCTCGGAGTCGCCGGCGTTGCTGATGGGGGTCCAGAGACCGCCGCCGCTGAGCTTGCCGGCCTTGCACATCGGATAGGTGATCGAGGTGGTCTGCGGCGAGTCGATCGTGGTGTTGACGGGGATGCCCTGGTCGAGCGCCTCGGCGAGGGTGAAGGTCTTGAAGGTCGAGCCCGCGGAGACGCCCGCGCCGCCGCCGTGCGCGGTGTCGGCGGCCAGGTTCAGCGTGGTGCGGCCCTTGACGTCGCCGAACCGCTTGCTCTGCCCGATGGCGAGGATCTTGCCCGTGCCGGGCTGCACCATCGCCTCGGCCGCGACCTTGTTGCCGGACGGTGTGACCGCGTTGCGCAGCGCGCTGTCGACCGAGCGCTGGGCGTCCATGTCGAGCGTGGTGCGGATGGTGTAGCCGCCGCGGTTCAGCTTGTTGACGAACTCGACCTGCTGCTTGCCGGGGAGGGACCAGTACTTCCCGTCCGAGAGCACGTTGAGCATCTCGTACTTCACGTACTCGCAGAAGAACGGCGCCTTGCTGGTCTCGCAGCCGCCGGCCGGGTCGGTGCGGTCGAGCGTGATCGGCTTGGCGATCGCGGCGTCGGCCTGCGCCTTGGTGATGTGGTTGAGCTGCTGCATGCGGCGCAGCACGATGTCGCGGCGCTTCTTCGCGGCGTCCGGGAAGCGGATCGGGTCGTAGGAGTTCGGGTTCTGCGTGATGCCCGCGAGCAGCGCCGCCTGCTCCAGCGTGAGGGCGGACGCGGGCTTGCTGAAGTACCGCTTGGCGGCGGCCTGGATGCCGTACGCGCCCGCGCCGAAGTAGGCGATGTTGAGGTAGCCCTCAAGGATCTTGTCCTTGGACATGCGGCGCTCGATGTCGAGCGCGTAGCGCAGCTCGCGCAGCTTGCGGCCCGCCGTCGGCGCGGTCGCCTCCTGGTACTCCTTCTGGTTGCGCGCGCGGTCGACCAGGATGTTCTTGACGTACTGCTGCGTGAGGGTCGAACCGCCCTGCGTGCCCTCGGACTCCACGTTCGACGCCAGGGCGCGGATGGTGCCCTTCAGGTCGAGCGCGCCGTGGTGGTAGAAGCGGTAGTCCTCGATGTCGACGATCGCGTTGCGCATGATGGGCGCGACCTGGTCGAGGCGGACCGACTCGCGGTACCGGTCGAAGAACGTGGCGACCTGGGTGCCGCTCGCGTCGTAGACCACCGTCTTCTCGGACGGGGGCGTGGCGTCGAGCCTGCTGTCCATGCTCTCGAAGTTCTCCGCCGCGTCCCGCGCGGTCATGCCGGTCGAGCCGACGCCCGGCAGGACGATCAGCGCGACGAGCACGCCGGCGGCGACCGCCGCGGCGAGCAGCCTGACCAGCGTGGAGAAGGCGTTCCCCCGACCCTCGTTCGCATCATGCACGGGGACAAGAGTACGCGGGACGACCAGTGCATTCGGGACAGGTCACCCCTCGCCGCCGGGATTTGGCCCGAACATAGTCCTCCCCACCGCCTCGTTCCCGTAGCCCCGTGCCATGTGAACGACAACCGTCGGCCTAGCTCACGCGTCAAGTACAGGTAACTAGTCCGTTCCGGCGGTATGGCCCCGGTGGGCTATATCGAGAATGGGCCCATCGGGGACTGTTGAATCGTCCCTCGCTTCCGTAAGTTCTTCCCCACGGCTTTCGTTTGGCGGCCTGACGTCCGCGCCCGTCTGGCCATAGAGCGCAAATCGACACAGACCCTAGGGGAGTGGGGCCAAGATGTGGATCACGGATTGGACCGCCCGCGCCGCCTGCCGTAACGCGGATCCGGACGCCCTGTTCGTGCAGGGTGCGGCGCAGAATCGGGCCAAGCTCATCTGCCGCGGCTGCCCGGTGCGGACCGAGTGCCTCGCCGACGCCCTCGACAACAGGATCGAGTTCGGCGTCTGGGGCGGCATGACCGAGCGGGAAAGGCGCGCGCTGCTGCGGCGGCGGCCGGACGTGCTCTCATGGCGCGACCTGCTGGAGACCGCCAAGGAGGAGTACGAGCGGTCGGTGGACGGCGACGAGAGCGAACTCGTCGCGAGCTGAGACCCCCGGCGTCCTCGCGTTCGGGAGGGGGTGTCCGTCCCGGGCTCGCGCGCCCTCGTGGGAGGGGCGGCCGGCTTCGGCAGGCCGGGGCGCGCGGGGCTTCCAGCAGCGGGCACGGCGAACGCGACCACGACGCCACGACAGCACGACGACACCGGCACGGCAACGCCTGAGCGCGATGCCGGGCCGGTGCAGCACGAGCACGACGCCGTTCCGGCGGTGAGACATGCCTTACGGCCGTGGACCCGAATCGTCCCCGAGACGGGTCCACGGCCGCTGTCGTCCCTGGTCAGGCACGTTTCGGACGTCCAGAACCCGGATTTTCGGACCTGCTCTAACGCGTGGTGGCCGGATGTGGCCACGATCTTGCGGTTTGGCCGCCACGGGGTCCGGGCACCGCTGATCAGACGCGCATCGCGGTCATGGGACGGCGAATGCCCGGCGGGGGCCATTCACCCGCCGGGCATTCGCCGTTAATCACCAGCTTCCCCGACGATTACGGAGCGCCCCGACTTTCTCCGTACAAACGAATAAATCCCCAGCTCAGGACGCACTACTCGCACCCTCGCGCGCGGCCCCGCAGTTCCGCTCAGTAGTCACAACTCGCAGCGGCCCGCAGAGCAACCGCATGCGATAGTCGCGCCCTCTACCGAGCACGCGCGACGGCCAGAACTCTCACCAGATCGGCAAGCCGCACCAGATCATTGCGCCCACTCACCCGAAGCCGCGCAATGCCGCCCTCTCAGATCACAGGCCGCCCCTGCAGGGCCGCCTCCCGGATCACGGGCCGCCCCTGCAGGGCCGCCTCCCGGATCACGGGCCGCCCCTGCAGGGCCGCCTCCCGGATCACGGGCCGCCCCTGCAGGCGAGGCCGCACGGCGACTCCCGCTGAGCTGGGAGAGCGCGGCCGGTCGTCGCACACCGTCCTGCCGAAGCCGCAGATGGCCGACCTCGCCAGGTCACAGGGGAGGTGGTGCCGTGGTTGCGGCTTTCGCGGGTCGAGGGTGCGGCTGGTCGTTCCGCCTCGTCTGGCCGAAGCCGCGCAACGCAGGGTCAGCCGGTGGCGGTCGCGGGGGTGGGGTCCTCCTCGGGGCGGGGCTCGCCTGCGAGGTCGGCGCCGACGCGGCGGAGGCCGTCCAGGTCGTGGACGTCCTCGGCCTGGGCCGGGACGGCGACGACGGGGACGGTCGGGTGCGTGGACGAGAAGTGCTCGCGCAGCCGGTCCTCGCGGGCCGCCAGCTGGACGCGGTCGGTGTGCAGGCGCAGCAGGGCGGCGGTGAGCGGGTGCTCGGCGCGCTCCTCCAGGGTCTCGGCGGCGGCCTGGGCGCGCGCGGCCGACAGCAGGTCGTCCGCCTCATGGACGCGGTTCACGACCAGTCCGGCGAGCGGCATCCGCTCCTCGGCCAGGCGCTCCACGAAGTAGGACGCCTCGCGCAGCGCGTCC
Organism: Actinomadura rupiterrae; assembly: GCF_024172125.1. GTDB lineage: Bacteria > Actinomycetota > Actinomycetes > Streptosporangiales > Streptosporangiaceae > Spirillospora > Spirillospora rupiterrae. The sequence goes on along the minus strand of NZ_JAMZEA010000008.1, from coordinate 208,422 downwards.
GGCTCCGGCGCGGCGACCACCAGGAACGCGGTGCCGGGGGTCTGGAGCAGCTTGAAGGTCTTCTCGGCGCGCTCGCGGAACCCGCCGAACATCGTGTCGAACGCGGCGACGAACGTCTGCACGTCGCGGAGCAGCTGGACGCCGAGCACCTTGTTGAGCACGCCGGTGAACATGCCGAACCCGGCGCTGATCACCTTCACCCCGAACCGGCCGCCGGTCTTGGCCGGCGCGGCGAGGATCTTCATGAACCGGCCGTCCAGGAAGCGGCCCATCCGCTCGGGCGCGTCCAGGAAGTCGAGGGCGTTCCGGGACGGCGGGGTGTCCACGATGATCAGGTCCCAGGCGCCGGAGCGGTGCAGCTGGCCGAGCTTCTCCATCGCCATGTACTCCTGCGTCCCGGACAGCGACGAGGAGAGCGACTGGTAGAAGGGGTTGGCGAGGATCTGCCGGGCCCGGTCCGGATCGGCGTGCGCCTCGACGATCTCGTCGAAGGTCCGCTTCATGTCGAGCATCATCGCGTGCAGCTCGCCGTCGCCGCCGACCTCGATCCGGCGCGGGCTGTTGTCCAGCTCCGACAGGCCCATCGACTGCGCGAGCCGGCGCGCCGGGTCGACGGTGAGGACGACCACGTCGCGGCCGCGCCGGGCGGCCCGGACGCCGAGCGCGGCGGCCGTGGTGGTCTTGCCGACCCCGCCGGAGCCGCAGCAGACGATGATCTTGGTGCGCGGGTCGTCCAGCAGCTCGTCGACGTCCAGGGCGGGCGGGGTCTTGCCGGTCGGGCTCATCAGGCGGTCTCCGTGGAACCAGTGGTCGTGCGGCGCGCGCGGCCGTCCCCGCGCCCGCCGCCCTCCTCGCGTGGGGTCGTGCCGCGGCTCGCGTGCGTGGTCGTGCCGCGGTTCAGGCTCGGGGTCATGGAGCGGCGCGGGCTCGGGGTCATGGAGCGGCGCGGGGCCGTGCCGCGTCCTGGGCGTGGGGTTGTGGGGCGGCTCGGGCGTGGGCTCGTGGGGCGGCGCGGGGTCATGCCGGGGCCTGGGGGCGGGTCATGCGGCGCCCTGGGCGCGCAGGGCCTCGGCCAGGTCGTAGAGGCCGGCGAGGTCCATGCCGTCCGGGAGCATCGGGAGGGTGTAGCGGGGCAGGTCGAGGTCCTCCAGGCGCTCCTTCTCGCGGGCCTGGAGCGCGGTGCGGCGGGCGTGCTCGCCCGCCTCCGCGGCGAGGACGGCGGCGATCCGCTCGGCGTCCTGCTCCAGCCCGGCGGACTTCACGCCCCGGACGATCTCCTCGGCGTCCAGCCCGCCCGCCGCCGCGGCGGCGAGCGCGTCCGCGGGCAGGACGGGCTTGTGCTCCATGTTCACGATCACGCCGCCGACCGGGAGGCCCGCCTCGCGCAGGTCGTGGATGCCGTCCATGGTCTCCTGGACGGGCATCTCCTCCAGCAGCGTGACGAAGTGGACGGCCGTCTCCGGGCTGCGCACGACCTTCATCACGGTGTCGGCGTGGTTGCGGATCGGGCCGACCTTGGCCAGCCCGGACACCTCCTCGTTCACGTTCAGGAACTTGGTGATGCGGCCGGTCGGCGGCGCGTCCATGACGACCGCGTCGTAGATGAACGAGCCGTCCTTGTTCTTGCGCCGGACGGACTCGGAGGTCTTCCCGGTGAGGATCACGTCGCGCAGCCCGGGCGCGATCGTGGTGACGAAGTCGACGATGCCGAGCTTCGTCATGGCCTTACCGGCGCGCTTGAGGTTGTAGAACATCTCGAGGTACTCGATGAGCGCCTCCTCGGTGTCCACGGCGAGCGCGTGCACCTCGCCGCCGCCCGGGGCGACCGCGACCCGCCGCTCCCCGTAGGGCAGGGGCGGGACGTCGAAGAGCTGCGCGATACCCTGCCGCCCCTCGACCTCGACCAGCAGTACCCTGCGTCCTCCGGCCGCCAGTGCCAGGGCGAGTGCGGCGGCCACGGTGGTCTTGCCGGTGCCGCCCTTGCCCGTGACCACGTGGAGGCGTACGCCGTCCCAGTCGGTGTCTCTCGCGCTCACCCGATCGACCATATCGTTCGCCCGGCGAGGACTTCAGAGCCCGGCTCCAGCTATATAAGTGATCCCTGACACGATGCCCCGCCGAGGTGTGGACCGTTGTTTCGGACGTGCCCACGCGGTTAGCTGGGAAACGCGAACCGGGCGCCGGTCCGCCCCGTCCGGTCGGACGGCCGGGCGGCGGCGGCCAGGCCGGACGGCCGGTCCGCCCGGATCCGGGCCTCGGATCCAGGGGCAGTTCGGCTGAAAGGTGGCCCGCCATGGCGGTGGCCCTCTTCCTCGTCATAGTGATCGGTGTGCTCGCGCTGATCGGGCTGGCGTCGTCGGTCCGCATCGTCCAGCAGTTCGAGCACGGCATCGTGTTCCGGTTCGGCCAGGTGCAGCGCGGCGGCCAGCTCCGCCCGGGCGCCGTGCGCCGGCCGGGCCTGACCTTCATCCTGCCGATCGTCGAGCGGATGCAGAAGGTCAACCAGCAGACGGTGACCATGGGCGTGCCCGCACAGGAGGGCATCACCCAGGACAACGTCAGCGTCCGGGTGGACGCGGTCGTCTACTTCCGGGTCGTCGACCCGGTGAAGGCGATCGTGAACGTGCAGAACTACGGCTACGCGGTGTCCACCGTCGCGCAGACCTCGCTCCGGTCGATCATCGGCCAGTCCGACATGCAGGAGCTGCTGGGCGAGCGGGAGAAGATCAACGCCCGGCTGCGCGGCATCATCGACAACATCACCCAGGACCCCTGGGGCATCCTCATCGAGCGCGTCGAGATCAAGGACGTCTCGCTGCCCGAGGGCATGAAGCGCTCGATGGCCCGGCAGGCCGAGGCCGAGCGCGAGCGGCGCGCCCGGATCATCACCGCGGACGGCGAGTTCCAGGCGTCCAAGCGGCTCGCCGCGGCCGCCGAGATCATGTCGCAGGACCCGGCGGCGCTCCAGCTGCGGCTGCTGCAGACCGTCGTGGAGGTCTCGGCCGAGAAGAACAGCACGCTCGTCATGCCGCTCCCGGTCGAGATCCTGCGCTTCTTCGAGCGCGCGGCGGGCGGCTCGCTCTCCGCGCAGGCCGGCGACGCCCAGCCCAGGACGAACCTGAGCGAGCGGCTGGCCAAGGCCGAGCAGGACCTCGCCAAGGCCACTGAGGAGGCCCCGCCGATGGGGTCGGTGGAGGACGTCCCGCCCGTCCTGGGCCTGGACGAGCCGCAGCGCCGCGACGAGGAGGACGCCCCGGAGCTGACGCGTCCGGAGCGCCCGCGCGGCATCGCGGGAGCCGCCAAGCCCGAGGAGGGCGCTGACGGTTCGCCATCGCGCGAGTGACCCGACCAGCGGCGTCCCCGGCACTCCATCCAGCGCCGCCGGGGACGCCGCGCCTCCTCCCGCACGCGGGACGCTGCGCTCTCTCGTGTGCGCGGGACGCTGCGCTCTCTCGTGTGCGCGGGACGCTGCGCTCTCTCGTGTACGCGGGACGCCACGCCCTCTTGCACGCGCGGGAAGCCGAGCCTTCATGTGCGCGCGGGGACGCCGCGCCTTCTCTCGCGCGCGGGACGCCGGGCCTTCTCGTGCGCGCGCGGGGACGCCGCGCCTTCAGGTGCGCGCGGGGACGCCGCGCCCTCTCGTGCGCGGGCGGGGATGCCGGGCCTTCGCGTGCGCGGGCGGGGGCTCCGGGCCTTCGCGTGTGCGCGGGGGTTAGACGGGCTGGTGCTCTTTGGTCGGGGTGGACGTCGGGGCTTCTAGGGTGAGGCGGCGGACGCCGGGGGCGGCCAAGGTGCCTAGGCAGGCCGTGGCGACGATGACGGCTGCGACCAGCAGCGGGGCTCGTGGTCCCCAGATGGACGCGGCCCATGGCGCGAGGGAGTAGCCGAGCGGCGCGGCGGCCAGTGACAGTAGCCAGTCGTAGGAGCTGACCCGGGCGAGCGATTCTGTAGGGATGACGGCCTGCACGGTGGTTTCCCAGGTCGGGTTGAGGAAGCCGAGTCCTGCCAAGGCCAGGCAGTAGCAGGGGATAAAGACCGGGGCCGGCGCATAGAAGGCCAGCGCGACGAGCGGTATCGCGTAGGCGGCTAGGCCGACGTTGGCGACCGCCACCGGACGGCGTGGTCGGAAGCGTCCCGCCATCAGGGACCCGATGACGAGCCCGACCGCACCGGCTTCAGTAGTGATGATCCATACGGTCTCGCCGCCGAGGCGTTCTACAGCGATGAGGGGCGCGAGGGTGAGCATGGCGCTCTGGGCGCCGTTCCACATCGCGTGTGCGATGAGGCTCGTCCAGTACCAGTCGCGTGAGCGGACCTCCGTCCACCCCTGCTTGAGGTCGGCGCGCAAGGAATGCGTGGTGACCTGCCTTCGCCGGACGCGCGCGCACGAGATCAGGATGGCGCTCGCTCCGAAGGACGCGGCGTCGAGCATGAACGTCCAGCCGGGGCCGACGGTGAGCACGAACGTCCCCGCGACGGCCGGACCGAGCAAGCGGGTCGCGCCCGCGACCGTCCCGAGCAGGGCGTTCGCGCGAGGTAGCGCCTCGACCGGGACGGTCCCGACGACCATCGGGGACAGCGTCGGCAGCGCCAGCCCGGACGCGGCGCCGCCGACCGCCTGCATGGCGGCGAGCTGCCACAGCGCCGGATGCCCGCCGAGCAGCAGCAGGGCCGTGCAGAGCTGGGCGGCGAAGGCGAGCGCGTCCGTGCCGATCGCGATCGGCCGCGCGCCCCTGCGGTCGGCGAGGACGCCGCCGAGCGGCAGCGCCACGAGCCGGGGGAGCAGCGCGGACGCCAGCACGATCCCGAGCGCCGAGCCGGACTCGGAGATTCGCAGGACGGCGAGCGCCAGCGCGGCGGGGATCGCGGCGTCGCCGGTCAGGGACAGCGCGCGGGCGGTGAACAGCAGCCGGAAGTCCCGGCTGCCCAGCGGGTGCGTCATGCCGGGGAGAGTAGTTCGATGCCGAACTATTCGTCAAAGAATAATTCTGCGCCGAACCGGTAAGCTGTCCGGCATGCGGATGCGCGACACGGTGGACGAGCACGTCGAGCGATGGCTGCCCCTGCTGCCCGACCTCGATCCCGACGTGGAGGGCGCGATCACCCGCGTCCACAAGATCTCCGGGCACCTGCGCCGGGTCCGGGAGCGCGCCCTCGCCGACGGCTCGCTGCACCTGCACGAGTTCGACACCCTGCACGCCCTCGCCGGACGGCACGGCCAGGCCGCGCCCTCGCAGCTCGCGGCCGACCTCGGCGTCGCGCCCAACTCGGTCACCGGACGCCTCGACGGGCTCGCCGCGCGCGGTTTCGTCCGGCGCACCCCGTCCGAGACCGACCGCCGCCGCGTGGTCGTCGAGCTCACCGACGAGGGCCGCGCCGCCTGGCGCGGCGCCATGGACGCCCAGGGCGACGAGGAGCACCGCATCTTCGCCGCCCTCACCCGCGACGAGCTCCGCCACCTCTCCGACCTGCTCCGCCGCGTCGTCATCCGCGCCGACACCCCGGACCCCGACGCCTGATCCCGCCGCCTCCTGCCGCTGCCGCTCCCGACTTCGCCGCTCCCGAGGCTGCCGCCTCCTGCTGCCGCCTCCTGCTGCCGCTGCCGCGCCGACCGGAAGGCCGGACGCGGTTTTTGATCAGGGGGTGAGGACGAGGCGGCCTCGGAGGCCGCCCTCGGCGAGGCGGGTGTGCGCCTTCGCGGCGTCCTCCAGGGGCAGGACGTCCGCGACGCGCAGGCTGAGGCGTCCGGCGTCGACGAGCGAGACGAGGTGGGCGAGCTGCCCCGCGTCCGCACGGAACCAGACGTTCCGGACGCGGGTGCCGCGCAGGTTCACGGGCACCACGTCGCCGCCGTTCACGGCGACGAACTCGCCGCGGTTCCGCAGGGCGTCCAGGGCGCGGATGCCGAGGCCCGCCGCGTCCAGGACGCCGTCCACCCCGCCGGGGACGAGGTTCCGGACGGTCGCGCCGAGCGGTTCGTCCCGTCCGATGAAGAACTCGGCGCCCGCTTTGCGGAGGTCGGTCTCGTCGGCGGCCGATGCCGCGGCGACGATCCGGAGGCCGCGCAGCGCCGCCAGCTCCACGGCGAACCGTCCGACGGCTCCAGCAGCGCCTGTGACCAGCAGGGACGCGCCGGCGGGCAGGTCCAGGAGGTCGAGGGCCTGGAAGGCGGTCAGGCCGTTCAGCGGCAGTGTCGCGGCGTGCGCGGCGTCGACCGTGCGGGGCGCGTGGGTCACCGCGTCCGCGTCCAGGACGATCGCCTCCGCATGCGTACCGGTCGGCATCGGCAGCCAGTCGCGGAGGCCGATGACCTTGTCTCCGACGGCCAGGCGGTCCACGCCGGCGCCGACGGCGTCGATCACGCCCGCCGCGTCCAGGCCGAGGCCGAGCGGGAGGTCCGGGGCGAGCGGCGCCAGGTATCCCGCGCGGGCCGCCACGTCCACCGGGTTGACCGTCGCCGCCTCGATCCGGATCCGCACCTGCCCCCGGCCCGGGACGGGTTCGGGGACGTCCGCCACCCGCAGCGTCTCGGGGCCGCCGTACTCCGTCACACTGATCGCGCGCATGCCGAATACTCCCTGGTCAGATGGGGTTCGCGGGAGGTTTCCCCGCACAGGCAAGCCTGCGCGGAAGAGACGTCGGCCGGAAGAGGTTACTTCTGGGTGCGTACCCGACCCCGAAGTGCCCGCAATGCCGCATGCGCGGAACCGGGGCGGGGTTCGGGACGCGCCGGAACCGGAGGTGGGGCTTGACCACGATGACCGCCGCGGAGCGCCGCGCGCAGGCGAAGGTGGAGTTCGACGCCTACATGGAGGCGTGCCCGACGAGCCGCCTGATGGCCGTGCTCGGCAACAAGTGGACGACGATGCTGCTCAACCGGCTCGCCGAGAACGGCACCATGCGGCACGCGGAGCTCGCCCGGGCCGTCCCGGGGGTCAGCACGAAGATGCTCACCCAGTCGCTCCGCGGCCTGGAGCGGGACGGGCTGGTCACGCGGCATGTCACGCCCGCCGTCCCGGTCCAGGTGGACTACACGCTGACCGTCCTCGGGGAGAGCCTGATCCCGATCGTCGCGACCGTCCGGGAGTGGGCCGACCGCCACATGCCCGACATGGACGCGGCCCGCACCCGCTACGACGCCGGACAGGCCGGGCTGGCGCCTCCTGCGCCTGCGCGATCGCTAGGCTGAGCGCCATGAAGAAGTGGGAGTACGCGACCGTTCCGCTGCTGGTCCACGCGACCAAGCAGATCCTCGACAACTGGGGCCAGGACGGGTGGGAGCTCGTCACCGTCCTGCCGGGCCCGAACCCGGAGAACCTGGTGGCCTACTTCAAGCGCGAGGTGGAGTGAGCGTGGCCACGCCCGAGGAGCGGATCGCCGAGCTGGGCCTCGAACTGCCCGAGGTGGCGCGCCCGCTGGCCGCCTACGTCCCGGCCTCCCGCACGGGGAACCTGGTCTACACGGCCGGGCAGCTGCCGCTGGTCAAGGGCGAGCTGCTGCGCACCGGCAAGGTCGGCGCGGACATCACCCCCGAGCAGGCCGCCGAGCTGGCCCGGATCTGCGCGCTGAACATGATCGCGGCGCTGAAGTCCGAGATCGGGGACCTGTCGAAGGTCGTGCGGATCGTCAAGGTCGTCGGGTTCGTCGCGTCCGACCCGGACTTCGACGGCCAGCCGCAGGTGATCAACGGCGCGAGCGAGCTGCTCGGCGAGGTCTTCGGCGAGGCAGGCGCGCACGCGCGCAGCGCCGTCGGCGTCGCGGTCCTCCCGCGGAACGCCCCGGTCGAGGTCGAACTGATCGCCGAGGTCCGCTGACCGCGGCCGTCGTGCCGTGAGTGGTGGGACGAGGTGGGCGCTCTTGACGGAATGTGATTCGGTATGTCCGAATGGGGCGCCATGAACGGGTTGAGGTTGCCGGACGGGTTCCGGGAGCGGATCGAGGGCATCGCGGCCGGGACGATCGAGCCGGTCCGGCCGCGGCACGCCGCGACGGTGGTCGTGCTCCGCGACCACGCCGAGCACGGGTTGCAGGCCTTCATGCTGCGCCGGGTGGGCTCGATGGCATTCGCGCCCGGCGCGTACGTGTTCCCCGGCGGTTCGGTCGACCCGCGCGACGGCGAGGCGGGTGTGGGCTGGTCCGGGCCCTCCCCGGCGGAGTGGGGACGGGCCTTCAACGCGGACGAGCCGCTCGCGCGGGAACTGGTCTGCGCGGCCGTCCGGGAGACCTTCGAGGAGACCTGCGTGCTGCTCGCCGGGCCGACCGGCGGGTCCGTCGTGGACGACACGCGCGGCGACGACTGGGAGCGGGGGCGGCAGGCGCTGCTCGACCGCTCGCTGTCGTTCGCCGAGTTCCTGGACGCGCGCGGGCTCGTCCTGCGCTCGGACCTCCTGCGTCCCTGGGCGCACTGGATCACGCCCAAGATCGAGCCGAAGCGCTACGACACGCGGTTCTTCGTCGCGGCCATGCCCGAGGGGCAGCGCGCGCGGGACGTGAGCACCGAGGCCGACAGGGTCGCCTGGGTCCGTCCGGCCGAAGCCGCCGTGCGGGCGCGCGCGGGCGAGTGGCCCATGCTGCCCCCGACCCTCGCCACGCTGGAGGAACTGGCCCGCTTCGACACGGTCGCGGACGTCCTGGCCTCGCAACGCGAGATCGCCGTCCTCGAACCCGAGGGCCGGATCATCAACGGCGCCCCCTACCTCGTCCTCCCCGAAGACGCCGTCCACTACGACACCCCCGCCTAACACCACCCGCGACACCCCCCTCCGGCCCGCCACCCACGCCGACATCCACGCCTGAGCCTTTGGGAGGTGCATTGGCTGCGGTGCGGGCCCGTCTGATGTGGGCCCTGGGGATGCGCCTGGCCGGGACGTCCGTGCCGCGACGCCTGGCCCGGCTGGGGCTCGGTCCCGGCCGGTCGGGCAGGATGGGACGCGTGAGCGAGATCGACGGAACCGGCACCGAGCGGGCGAGATGCGTGCTCGCCCCCAATCCGTCCCCTATGACCCTGGACGGGACGAACACCTGGATCCTCGGCGAGCCCGGCGCGGAGGAGGTCGTGGTCGTCGATCCCGGCCCGAAGGACCGGGTGCACCTGGAGCGCGTCCTGGCCGAGGCCGAGGAGGGCGGGCGGCACGTCGGCGTCGTCCTGCTGACGCACGGCCACCCGGACCACTCGGCCGGCGCCGCGATGTTCGCCGGAATGGCCGGCAAGGGCGTCCGGGTGCGGGCGCTCGACCCCAGGCACCGGCTCGGCGACGAGGGCCTGGTCGAGGGCGACGTGGTGACGACCGGCGGACTCGACCTGCGGATCATGGAGACGCCGGGCCACTCCGACGACTCGCTGACGTTCTGGCTGGCCGCCGACCGGGCCATCCTGACCGGTGACACCGTCCTCGGCTACGGATCGACCGTCGTGGAGGGCAAGCTGGGCGACTACCTGGCGTCCCTGGACCGCCTGCGCCGCTTCGCCGACGACAACGAGGCCGCCGCCGTCCTGCCCGGCCACGGACCCAAGCTGGATGACCCGCTCGCCGCGATCGACCACTACATCGGCCACCGGCAGGAGCGGCTCGCGCAGGTCGAGGCAGCTGTCGCCGCAGGCGCCCGGACCGCCCGCGAGGTAGTGGAGATCGTCTACGCCGACGTGGACCGCAACCTCTGGCCCGCAGCGGAATGGTCCGTCCAAAGCCAACTCGACTACCTGGCCGAACGCACCTAACGACCACGCCCACAACCCGAAACCCATGCGCGCGACCGTACGTGCCCGCGAGCGCGCCCATGAGCCGAAGCCCGTCCCCGCGCAAGAGCGGGCCCGTGCCCGCGCATGAGCCGGGGCCTGTGTGCGCGAGCGCTCGCTCGTGAGCCGGAGCGCGTGTGCGCTAGAGCGCGCCCGTGAGCCGGGGCTGTGCGCGTGGACGTTCGTGTTTGCGTGCGTCCACGAGGCGGAGCCCGTGTGCGCGAGCGGCCATGAGGCGGGGCCTGTGCAGGCATGAGTCGGAGGCCCTGCGCGTGCGTGCATATGTCGGAGGACCTGTGCGCGCGAACGCGCGCGCATGAGCCGGAGCTCGTGCGCGCCGCGTTCGCGAAGGCGCGGCGGACGTTGCGTGCGTGCGTCGCGCGGGTCGCGCTACTTGGAGCGCTTGCGCAGGCGCTCGATGTCGAGGATGACGACGGCGCGCGCCTCGATGCGCAGCCAGTTGCGCTGGGCGAAGTCGGCGAGGGCCTTGTTCACCGTCTCCCGGGACGCGCCGACGAGCTGCGCCAGCTCCTCCTGGGTGAGGTCGTGGTGGACGTGCAGCCCGGCCTCCGACGGCTGGCCGAAACGCTCGGCCAGGTCGAGCAGCGCCTTGGCGACGCGGCCCGGCACGTCGGTGAAGACCAGGTCGGCCATCACGTCGTTGGTCTTGCGGAGCCGCTGCGCGAGTGCGCGGAGCAGCTGCACCGCCACCTCGGGGTGGCCGGTCAGCCACGGCCGCAGGTCGTCGTGCCCGAGCCCGGCCAGCCGGCACTCGGTGACGGCGATCGCGCTGGCGGTGCGGGGACGCGGGTCGAACAGCGACAGCTCGCCGAACATCTCGGACGGGCCGAGCACGCTCAGCAGGTTCTCCCGGCCGTCCGGCGCGGTCCGGGTCAGCTTGATCTTGCCTTCCAGGACGACGTACAGCCGGTCGCCGGTCTCACCCTCGTTGAACAGCGTCTGCCCGCGGGCCAGGCGCACCTCGGTCACGTTGGCGCGCAGCGCCTTGGCACCCTGCTCGTCCAGGGCCTCGAACAGCGGAGCCCTGCTCAGAACGTCCACGTCGCGGTCGGTCACGCTTCTCCTCCTCGAACACCCACATGCATAGTGTGACGTACGTCCCACCGCGTACGTGAAGGCAGGGTCCACGGCGCGCCGAAACCGGACCGGTCCAACTCGCCGCGCCGCCGCTTCCGGCGGTGCTTGCGGCGGATCGCCCCCGCAGCGGCGTCCAGTTGCCTGAACGTCTCCTGCGCACCCAGTGTACGGATCGCCGGGTGAATGCGGTCACAAAGGTACCGTTTCTCCTCTTCGGACGTGGTTACCCGCTGGTCACTTGCGGTTCGCCAGAACCTCCTCCACCTGCCGGACGGCCGTCGTCTCGGGGAACTGGACGAGCCACCAGGTGGCTCCTGCGCGCGCGTACGGGCCCGGATCGGTGCCGGGTGGGCCGCCTACGGAGACCTCATATCCGTCCATGTCACCGTCCCTGTGTTCGGCGATGATTTCCAGCATCCGACGGAGATCGTCTGGAGAGACTTCGGGACACAGCCCGTCGTAGCGCGCGGCCCGCCGCAGCGGCGCCGGCCTGGTCGACTGAGCGGCCACCCATATGGGAATGCGCGGCTGCTGTACGGGACGAGGCAGGAAGCGCAGCCCGTCCACGGTGTAGTGCGGACCGTGATGCACGACACGCTCACCGCTCCAGAGGCGGCAGATGAGCTCCAGCGACTCGTCCAGCATGCTCGCGCGCGTGCGCGGGTCGTCGACCTCGCCGAGGCGCGTCATCTCGCCGCCCGTATTGGATCCGAGCCCCACGCCCAGGACGAACCGTCCTCCGCTGAGCTGGTCGAGCGCCACTGCCTGCCGCGCCACTTCCTGTGGACGCCTACGGGAGAGCGGCGTGACCCGCGTCCCGAAGACCAGCCGCTCCGTGGCCGCCGCAACCGCCGCCAGCCCCGTCCAGGCATCACAGACCGCCAGCTCAGGACGGTTCGGTCGCGCCACGTGATCCCAAAGGAAGAACCCGTCGAACCCCGCGTCCTCGGCCTTCCTGGCAAGCCCCGCAAGCACCCGCGGATCAGCAAGCTCCCCGAACGGCGGCAAGTACACCCCACAACGCACACAAACCCCATACCCCCCACCCCCGACACCCCCACGTCACCCCCTCCAAACACACCCCAAAATCACCCCACCCCCAACACCGCGCCCCACCCCGAGCGCCCCAACCGCCGCCCCCCAAACCAACCCACACATCCGCTCGCATCCGCAGCCCCACCCCCGCCCGCAGCCCCACCCCCGCGCGCGCATGCCCACGGCGGCGGCGACGGCGGTGGAGATCGTGGCGGGGCCCCACCCCCGCGCGCGCATGCCCACCCCCGCGCACATGCCCACCCCGCGCGCGCATGCCCACCCGTATCCGCAGACCGACCCGCACCCACGCCCCCAACCGGCCTGCGGCCCCCAACCCCAAACCCACCGAGCCCCGTCCCAAACCACGCCCCGCAACCCGCGCCCCCCGTGATGGATCGCGCACGCGAGATGAGCCCACGAACGCGCGAGGCCCCTGCTTCTGTCTGAAGCCTTTGTGTATGCGATAGGGCCTCACGAATGCGAAAGGTCATCGCGCACGCGAGAGGAACTCACGCATGCGAATAGGCATCGCGGGCGCGAGATAGCGTCGCGCATGCAGAGTGATGCTGCGCGTGGTGGGGTGATGCTGCGCGCGTGGGGTGGTGTTGCGTGCGCGGGATGGCGTCGCGCATGCGGGGTGGCGTCGCGATGCGGGTGATGTCGCGCGTGCCAGGTGATGTCGCGCGTGCGGGCTGTGTTGCATGTGCGAGGTGGTGCGGCACCGTCCCCAACGCCCCCGGGGTGGGCTTGCGTGTGGAGCGGGTGGGCTTGCGCGTGGGGCGAGCGTGGGGGAGTTGGTTTGTGTGAGGAGGGGAGGGGCTTACGCGGGTTGGGTGCTCGCGTGTTGGGGGTGTGTGGACTTGGGGGGCTTGGTTGGGGCGTGTCAGGGCGCGGGAGCTTCTACGCTGGGCTCATGGCGACGCAGGTGACTCCGCGGCAGAGGCGGAAGCGGTTCCAGGAGGAGACGCGGCTGGGGCTCGTCCGGCGGGCGCGGCGCATCAACCGGGAACTGGCCGAGCTTTACCCGGATGCGCACTGCGAGCTGAACTTCGCCTCGCCCTACGAGTTGCTCATCGCGACCGTCCTGTCCGCGCAGACGACGGACAAGCGCGTGAACATGACGACACCTGAGCTGTTCGCCAAGTACCCGGGGCCCGAGGAACTGGCCGCCGCCAACCCCGAGGACGTCGAGGCGATCCTGAAGCCGACCGGGTTCTTCCGGGCCAAGACCAAGTCCGTCATGGGGCTGTCGAAGGCGCTGGTCGAGCGGTTCGACGGGCGGGTCCCGAACCGGCTGAAGGACCTGGTCACGCTGCCCGGCGTCGGGCGCAAGACCGCCAACGTCGTGCTCGGCAACGCCTTCGGCGTCCCGGGGATCACCGTGGACACCCATTTCGGGCGGCTCGCGCGCCGGATGGGCTGGACGACGTCCGACGACCCGGTCAAGGTCGAGGAGGACATCGCGGAGCTCATCCCGCGCAAGGAATGGACGATCCTGTCGCACCGGATGATCTGGCACGGCCGCCGCGTGTGCCATTCGCAGCGTCCGGCCTGCGGTGCGTGCGCGATCGCCCCGCTGTGCCCGTCCTACGGCGAAGGGCCGACGGACCCGAAGGTTGCCGCGAAGCTGATCCGTGACCGCTCCTTCGCCTGAGCTGTCGCGGAACACTCACCGTCGGCATCCATAGACGCTCACCACGCGCCCATGCGTGATTTGCCCGTCTTGGCGGGCGTCCCGCACCGGCTTTGAAAGCTCCGCGCAGGGTTCGCGCGGGCTGGGAAAGGCCTGTGTGCGCCGGGGGTCCGTCCGGTGCGGGCTGCGAAAGGTCCGCGCGTGCTGGCAGCCGTCCCCCCCGCGCGGGCTGGAACGGCTTGTGTGCGCTGGGAAGCGTCCCGAGCGGCCTAATTGGAGGTTCGCGCGGCTGAGAGAGGTTCGTGCGCGCTGGTGGGCGTCCCGCTTGGGCTGGGTAGGCGTCCCGCGTGGCTAGTGGAGGCTCGCGTGGCTGATGGAGGTCCGCGCGTGCTCGCCTTCCCCCGGGCATCCGGTGCGGGCTGGGGAAGGCCCGCGCGGATTGGCGGGCGTCTCGCGCGGTCTTCTGGGAGGTTCACGCGGGCTGGCGGCCGTCCCGTGCGGGCTGCTGCGAAGGTCCGCGCGCGCTGGTAGGCGTCCTGCGCGTGTTGGCAGGCGTTCTGCGCGTATTGACGGTGCTGTTGTCCACGTTCGCCATGCTTTAGGTGCGTCCACGGCCGCTCTTCAGCGTTTTCGTACGCTCACGGATGATTCGGCGCCTACATGCGTCCACGGGCCACCACGGACCGCTGGGGGTCCTGCGTGCGCCCACGACCCGCGTGCACCCACACGGCGGCTGCGTGCGCCCACGGTGCCTGGATGCGTGCATGGTGCCTGGATGCGCGTACGGCGCCTGCGTGCGCGCGCGAGGCGTGGTGGCGCTTGTGGGGGGCTTTGCTTGCCGTTGGATGCTCTCTGTGCTTGCCGACGAGCGTCCTGTGCGGGGGAACGGGCTTTGCGCTTCTGTCGGAGGGACTTAGGCCCTGCAGATGCTCTTGTGCATCTGCAGGGGGTGGTGACTCGGCAGTTGTGTGGGTCAGGACTTCCAGTGGGGGTCGCGGCCGAGGTAGCGCATGAGGGCGGCTACCTCGTCGTCGCCGGACGTGGCGGGGAGGACGGCGGCGTAGGCGCCGTAGGTGCGCAGCGGCTCGACGATCTGCTGGGCCACGGGCAACAGGTCGCGGGCGAGCGTGGTGGACAGGGGCGAGGGTGCGCCGGCGGACCTCGCGATGTCCCAGGCGTGGACGGCCGCGTCGAGGGCGCAGGCGCCGACGCCGAGCCCGGCGGGCATGTCGTTCGGCGGGACGGGCACGTGGACCTGTTCGGAGCTGGTCGCGACGCCCGCCCAGGCCTCGGCCGCGCTGGCCAGAGCGGGTTCGAGCAGGTCAGCGGGGGTCCCGTCGAGCACGCCGGTCGGCGCGAACGGGTCGAAGGACGGTCCGGGGCCGCCGGTGAGGAAGGCCGCGAACGCGATCTGGTCGCCCGCCGCGTGCTGGAGCACTTGGGCGGCGCTCCAGTCCGCGCAGGGCGTCGGGGCGTCCCAGTCGGCGACGGCGGCCGCCGCGGTGCGCAGCGCCTCGTGGGACTGCTCCAGAATCGGCCAGTTGGTCATGTCATGCTCCTGCCGCATCAGCTCTCCGGCCGAAGCGATCAAGGCCGGTCATCGGGGTTTCTATCGCGAAATCTCCTTGTTTGGCAGTGGTTCGAGGTATCGGTTTGGACGGGCCCGCGGGCTGCGTCGCGCGGCCGGGCGTGCGAGGGGGGCCGAAGCGCGATTGAGGGCATCCGCAAAGGGGATCGTGAGTGGTTTCGGGCGCTCCGTCACAGGGCGCCCGGCCGCCGGATTTCCGGTCGGCGGGAAGCATCCGGCCCGCCGCCGGGTTGGGAGATGTTGTGACCGACGCCGCTTCGCCCGCATGGCTGGACCGATTCCTCCGCGACGCCCCGCGGATGCCGGTCCCCGAAGGCATGCGGCCCGGTGAGGGCAGCCGGGACGCGGCGGTGCTGATCCTTTTCGGCGAGGGCCCTGACGGTCCGGACATCCTGCTCACCGAGCGCGCCGCGACGCTGTCCAACCATGCCGGGCAGCCCGCGTTCCCCGGCGGACGCATCGACCCCGAAGACGGCGGCCCGATCGCCGCGGCGCTGCGCGAGGCCCAGGAGGAGACCGGCGTCGAGCCCTCGGGCGTGGACGTCCTGGGCACGCTTCCCGAGCTGTACCTGTCGCACAGCAACCACCGGGTCACGCCGGTCATCGGCTGGTGGCGCGAACCGTCCGAAATCGCGCCCGGACATCCCGGCGAGGTCGCGACCGTCGCGCGTGTCCCGATCGCGGAACTGACCGACCCGGCGAACCGGCTGACCGTCCGGCACCCGTCCGGACTGCGGCTCGGCCCGGCGTTCCGGGTGCGCGGCATGCTGGTCTGGGGATTCACCGCCATGCTGCTGACGGCCGTCCTCCAGGCGGGCGGCTGGGACCGTCCGTGGGACCCAAGTCACGTCGAGGACCTTCCGCCGGACGCCCTGTCGCTCTCGCTCCGTAGCTGAGCGCCCGCCCCACGCGGTTTTGCTCTGTTGCTGAGGGTGCGCCTCACGCAGCGTTGCCCGACGCCCGCGGGCCACGCCTCACGCAGCGTCGCCGTAGGGCTGTGGGACGCGCCTCATGCGGCGTTGCCCCGGGCTATGGGCGGCGCCTTATGCGGCCACGTTTGATAGCCGAAGGTGCTTTGTGTACCGCTGATAAGCGGGCCATACGGGCCTCTGCGACGCCTCGTGCGCGCGTGCACATCGCCCCGGATGACTACACACGTCCGGTGAAACTGGTACAGCGAGGGGACGTGCGCAGGCCCGTAGTCGCTATACGGTGAAGCGGTGCTGGGCGACCACCTTCTGGATTTGATCCTGCTCGTGCTGATTCTGCTGTTTGCGGTGTCGGGGTACCGGCAGGGCTTCATCGTGAGCCTGCTGAGCTTCGTCGGGTTTGTCGGCGGGGGTGTGGTGGGTGTGCTGATCGCCCCGCCGATCGCCGAGGCGACGGTCAGTGGTGCGGCGCAGCAGGCGCTGCTGGCGATCGTGATCGCGTTTTTGGCGGCGACGCTGGGGCAGTTGCTGGCGTCGTCGCTGGGGGCGGTGCTGCGTAACCGGGTGACCGACAGCAATGCCCGGACCGCCGATGCGGTGGGTGGTGGGGTGGTGTCGGTGCTGTCGCTGTTGATCGTGGCGTGGTTCTTCGGGTCGCTGGTGGCCAATTCGGAGTTCAAGTCGGTGCGGACGCAGGTGAAGGGGTCGTCGATCATCCGCGGGGTCAATGATGTGATGCCGCAGCAGGCGCAGACCTGGTTCTCCTCCTTCCGGGGGTTTGTGGCCAGCAGCGAGTTCCCGCAGGTGTTCAACGGGCTGGGCGGGGAGTCGGTGGCCAAGGTCCCGCCGCCCAATGATGCGATCCTCAACACCGCCTCGCTGCGCGCGGCCCGGCAGTCGATCGTGAAGATCACCAGTACCGCGCCGGACTGCCAGCGCCGGATCGAGGGGACGGGGTTTGTGTTCGCGCCCGATCGGGTGATGACCAACGCGCACGTGGTCGCCGGCGCCCGCGGCTCGTCCCGGATCGATTCGCTGGATGGCACCCACCGTCCGGGCAAGGTGGTGCTGTATGACCCGCAGCGGGATGTGGCGGTGCTGTATGTCCCGGGGTTGACCGCTTCGCCGTTGAAGTTCGCCGGACCCGCGCGCGTGCGCGACGACGCCATCATCGCCGGCTACCCCAAGAGCCGCCCGTTCACCGCCCTCGCCGCCCGGGTCCGCGCCCGGCAGATCTCCAGGGCGCCGGACATCTACCACTCGCCGCAGGTCACGCGCGAGATCTACGCCATCCGCGGCGACGTCGAGCAGGGCAACTCCGGTGGCCCGCTGCTGTCGACCGACGGCCGCGTCTACGGCGTCATCTTCGCCGCCGCCCTCGACTCCCCGCAGACCGGCTACGCCCTGACCGCCAACGAGGTCGAGCCGGACGCACGCGCCGCCGAAGGCGCCACGCTTCCCGTCTCCACCGAAGGCTGCGCCGACTAGCGCACCCGCGCGCTTGCGATCCGCCGAGCAACCTCACGCAACCACACCGAGCGCAGATGCACCTGATTAGCGCGCGCACAGCCAAGCGTGCAAGCCGAGCATTCCTGGACGCTGCCATGTGAGGCCGTACCGGATTGTCGCAAGCGCAGACTGCCGTGGATGCGCCGCCAAGCGCGGGCACATCTGAGCCTGGACGCACGGAACCGCGCGGACGCAGAGCGGCTGGTGCGCGGGCGCATAGCAGTCTGGACGCGCCGGTTGGCACGAGCACAGGGCGGGGCGGGCGTCACGGTCAGCGTGGGCGCAACGGGGCGCGCATGAGGTGGGGCCGCCGGGGCTGAGGCGAGCGTGGCGGCAGCGCGTTCACGCTCGCAGCCGCGCCGAACGCGGCGGATTGGGACGAGTGCTTGGGGCGCGGGTTGTGGGGGTGGGGGCGGTTAGCGCAGGTTTAGGGGGACGGGGGTGTTGAGGGGGCGGTCTTCGGCGAGGGTGCGGATGTCGCGGGTCAGGCGGGGGATGTCGATGCCGTGCGTGTTGTCGCTGTACTCGTCTAGGCGGTCGGCGGCGCGTGACAGGAGTGCGTGCGCGCCGCGTGGGTTGCCCCTACGCAGGTGTGTGATGCCTACGGCTACCTGAGCTAGGCCGCGCCACAGTTCGCGCTCGTTTTCGGGGGCCGCCTTCCAGACCGCTTCCAGCACCTCGTGCGCGTGGAACGGACGGTCGGCGTCGAGTAGCCGCTGGGCCTCGTCCAACGCTTCGTTCGGCGGCAGCATGAAATCGTCGGGTGTCGTAGGAACACCCTCCGCGTCATGGGGGAGCGGGCGTCCGTACGCGTCGCGAGGTCGCGCATTGCGTGCCCGTCCTTGCGGATCGCGATCGCGTCCCTCGGAGCGGCGGTCCTGTCCTGGTGTGTCGCGGTCGCGTGGCTGCGCGTTGGGGTCGGGCATGGTCAGTGTTCGGGTTCGGGGTCTTTGAGCCAGCCGGTGAGCTGCGCGTCGAAGGCACGTGGACGTTCCTCGTGGGGGAAGTGGCCTGCGCCCTCGATGAGCTTCCAGCGGTAGGGGGCGGCGACGTACCGTCCGGAACCCTGGGCGCTGGAGGGAAGCGTGCAGCGGTCCAGCGCGCCGTGCAGTTGGAGCGTGGGGACCTGGATGGGCGCGCGCATGCGTCGCGCGTAGCGGATACCGTCCGGACGCGGTTGGGAGCGGACGAGCCAACGGTGGTACTCAAGCGCGCAATGCGCCACGCCGGGGATGCGTATCGCGTCGCGCACGAGGCGCTCGGTCCGTTCGTCCGGCCAGCCGGGGCCGGACCAGTCGTGGAGCAAGCGGCCTACAAGTGCGCCCTCGTTCTGGACGAGACGACGCTCGGGCCATACGGGAACCTGGAAGCCGAGCGTGTGGCGTGTAGCCCATAGCTGTTTGCGCGGGTCGCTGCGTAGGGACTGGCGCAGTCGCAGCGGGTGCGGCGCCCCTACCGTTACCAGCCTCTGGACGACCTTGGGGTGGTAGGCCGCCATCGTCCAGGCGAGTAGTCCGCCCCAGTCGTGGCCGACGACGATCGCGTTGGCCTCCCCGAGCGCGCGCACGAGGCCCGCGGCGTCCGCGGCGAGGGTGACCAGGTCGTAGCCGCGCGGTGGTTTGTCGCTCGCGCCGTAGCCGCGCAGGTCCACGGCCGCCGCGCGGAACCCGGCGGCCGGGAGCGACACGAGCTGGTGGTGCCAGGCCCACCAGAACTCGGGGAAGCCGTGCAGCAGCAGGACGAGGGGCCCCTCGCCCGCCTCCGCTACGTGGAAGCGGGTGCCGCCCGCGCTCACCGAGCGGTGCGTCCAGGGGCCGTCGATCTCGACGAGCGAGGCGTCCGGCGCGGCCATGGCGTGTCTCGCCCGCTCAGTCCGTCAGCGCCGGGGTGTCCGCGGCGTCGACCGCGTCGACCGCGTCGTCGGCGTCGCCGCGGTGCCGGAGCATGTCGAAGTCGGCGCGCAGCTCGGCGCGGGTGCGCTTGGCCCCGTCGATCTTGCGGATGCGCAGGTACCCGATGCCGACCAGCGCGCCGGCGAGCAGCGCGTAGACGCCCGCGACGATGAGGAACGCGGCCCAGTGCCAGATACCGGCCGCGACCAGCCCGTAGGCGGCGGCGATCGACAGCAGGATCACGATGAGCCCGGCGCACAGCCCGGCGATCGCGAACATCACGCTGCCCAGCGCGGCCTTCTTGGCGTCGTCCTTCAGCTCCAGCTTGGCCAGGTCCATCTCGGCCCGGATCAGGCTGGACACGTTGCTGGACGCCATCGCGACGAGCTCGCCGAGGGACTTGTCCTCCATGCGGCCGCCCGGCAGTGCCTCCGACATAGCGCTCTCTCCTTCCAGGGCCCCGGTCACCAGGGCCGAACCCAGCCTGGCAGCTCGTCCGCCGCCCGGACCACCCGGCCCGCCCGCAGGGGGCGTCCGCCCGTCCCGCCGCCTCCGCCCGCGGACCTCGCCCCGGCTCCGAACCTCAGCCCGGCACCCGACCTCAGCCCGGCACCCGACCTCAGCCCGGCCCCGGGCCTCAGCCAGGCGCCGGGCCTTGGCCTGGTTCCGGGCGTCGGCCCGGTTCCGGGCATCTGTCCGGGGATGGGCGTCGGCCCGGTTCCGGACATCAGCTCGCCTCCGCCTCGCGGGCGCGCTGCCGCACCCGGTGCCGGAAGACCGCGGACGCGGCCACCGACGCGAGCACGCTCGCGATCAGGACCGCTGTTGTCACTCTCTCGAATTGTGCCGGGTCGGGGTAGGCCAAACCGCCGATCAACAGCGAAACGGTGAAGCCCACACCGGCCAGCGCGGCCACCCCGGCGATCTCCCGCCAGTGCAGCTCGGCGCCGAGCGTGGCCAGGCCGAGCCGGACGGCCGTCCACGCGCCGCCGAGGACCCCCGCGAACTTGCCCAGGACCAGCCCGGCCATCACGCCGAGCGCGACGCGGTCGTTGAAGACGGCGCCGAGCGCGTCCCCGCCCAGCGCGACACCCGCGCTGAGGAACGCGAACAGCGGGACGCACAAACCCGCCGATATGGGACGCAACACATGGTCGGCCCGCTCGGCGTTCGTCGGCCGCTCGTCCGGCGTCTCCCGCGGGGACGTCAGCATCCCGAGCGCGACACCGGCGACCGTCGCGTGGATGCCGCTGCGCTGCGCGAAGTACCAGGCGAGGATGCCCAGCGGCACGTACAACCACGGCGTCCGGACGCCTCTGAGCTGCAGGAACCCGTACACGGCGATGAGGACGACGGCGGTCAGCAGCGGCCCGTACGACAGCTTCGAGGTGTAGAACAACGCGATGATCGTGATGGCGATCAGGTCGTCCACGACGGCGAGCGTGAGCAGGAACGCGCGCAACGGCGCGGGGCAGTCGGAGAACGTCACGGCCAGGACGGCCAGCGCGAACGCAATATCGGTCGCCGTAGGGACGGCCCATCCGCGCGTCGCGTCCCCATGGCCAGCGGTAAAGGCGACGAAGATGAGCGCGGGAACGACGACGCCCGCTATAGCGGCGATGACCGGCAGCGCGGCGTCCCTTGGGTTGCGCAGCTCGCCGTGTGTCAGCTCTTCACGAAGTTCGAGCCCGGCTATGAAGAAGAAGACGGCGAGCAAGCCACCTGACGCCCAATGCGCCAGATCCATGTGCTCCAGGCCCAGCCAGCTGGGGTTCAGCTCGTACTTCTGCATGCGCGTGTACGAGGACGACCAAGGCGTGTTGGCCCAGATGAGCGCGGCGACGGTCGCCAGGAGCATGATGACGCCGCCTACGGTCTCCGTACGCAGCGCGTCCGTCACGTTCTTGCCGTAACGGACGGTAGGCCGGACAGGCCAGCTGCTTCGAACGCGCGTCATCGATCCCCCGAGTGGCGGACGAACCATGGTCTCGGGGACGAGACAGACCCCTCGTGCGCGCGGAGACCGGTCCGCCCCCAACGCCGACCAGACTTCCCGGCACACCAGATCTCGAGCGTACCCGGATGATCGTCACCTAAGTCCCTTGTGCCCGCCCCTGACCATGCGAAACGGCCACCCAAGGGCTTCCACCGAGCACCCGCCTCACGCCCACGCGCGTCCGACGCCTAGGCGGCCCTCCTGCGCCCGCGCTTCAAGCACCCGCGCCCCTCACGTCCAGACCGCATGCGTCCAGACGGCATGCATCCGGGCCCGTGCGTCCGGGCCCCAGGCGTCTGGGGCCCAGGCGGTCGGGTCTGGTGTGCGGGCGTCTCGTGCGCCCGCGCCTGGGGTGTGTCATGCGCTGCCCGCGCCCCTCGGTGTGCGTGCCTCCAACGCTCGCGCCTTAAGCATGCGTTCCTCGTGCGCCCGCGCCTCGTGCGCCCGGGCCTCGTCTGTCCGGGGCTCGTGTGCTCGGGCTTGTGTGCGCGGGGCTCGTGCGCGTGGGCTCGTGCGTGCGCGGGTCGTTCAGGCAGCCGCGCCTAGCGTGCGCGAGCCTCATGCGCGCCCGACTTGCGCGGGGGTGGAGATGCGCGAACCCCGGCCAGGCCCCGGAAGGCGGCCAGGCTTCTAGGGCTTGGCCTATGTGCCTGATGCGGTTCCGGGGTGTTGGCCGGGGTTCGCGGTGTCGGTCAGTCTTCGGACTTGGCGCTGGGGAGCTTCTCGGCGATGAGGTTCATCACGGTGCTGTCGGCGAGGGTGGTGACGTCGCCGATGCTGCGGTTCTCCGCGACGTCCCGCAGCAGGCGCCGCATGATCTTGCCGGAGCGGGTCTTCGGCAGCTCCGGAACGATCATGATCTGGCGCGGCTTGGCGATCGGGCCGAGGGTGCGGGCGACGTGCTCGCGCAGCTCCTTGAGGAAGTCCTCGCCCTCGACGTCCTCGCCGGCGCTGCCGCGCGGGATCACGAACGCGACGATGGCCTGCCCGGTGACCGGGTCGGTCGCGCCGACCACCGCCGACTCGGCGACCTTCGGGTGCGAGACCAGCGCCGACTCGACCTCAGTGGTGGAGATGTTGTGGCCGGACACCAGCATCACGTCGTCCACCCGGCCGAGCAGCCAGATGTCGCCGTCCTCGTCCTTCTTCGCGCCGTCCCCGGCGAAGTACAGGCCCTCGAACCGGGACCAGTAGGTCTTTACGTACCGCTCGTCGTCGCCCCAGATCGTCCGGAGCATGGACGGCCACGGCTCCTGCAGCGTGAGGAACCCGCCGCCGCCGTTCGGAACCGGGCGCGCCTGGTCGTCCACGACGTCCGCGGAGATGCCCGGCAGCGGGCGCATCGCCGCGCCCGGCTTGCCCGCGGTGACGCCGGGCAGCGGGCTGATCATGATCGCGCCGGTCTCGGTCTGCCACCAGGTGTCCACGACCGGGCAGCGGCTCGCGCCGATGTGCTCGCGGTACCAGACGTACGCCTCGGGGTTGATCGGCTCGCCGACCGACCCGATCACGCGCAGCGAGGACAGGTCGTACTGCGCGGGGATGTCGTCGCCCCACTTCATGAACGTCCGGATCGCGGTGGGCGCGGTGTAGAAGATCGACACCTTGTACTTCTGGATGATCTCCCACCAGCGGCCGCGGTGCGGCGTGTCCGGGGTGCCCTCGTACATGACGGACGTCGCGCCGTTGGCGAGCGGCCCGTACACGATGTAGGAGTGCCCGGTCACCCAGCCGATGTCGGCCGAGCACCAGTACACGTCCGTTTCCGGCTTCAGGTCGAAAACCGCGTGGTGCGTATAGGCGACCTGGGTCAGGTAGCCACCGGTCGTGTGCAGGATGCCCTTCGGCTTACCCGTCGTACCGGACGTGTAGAGGATGTAGAGCGGGTGCTCGGAGTCGAGGGGTTCGGGCTTGTGCTCGGCGCTCTGCCGGTCGACGACGTCGTGCCACCAAACGTCCCGCTCGTGCTGCTCCACCTGCTCGCCCGTCCGCCGGACGACCAGGACCTTCTCAATGGACGGCGTGCTCTGCACGGCCTCGTCCACGGTCGGCTTGAGCGCGGACGGCTTGCCGCGCCGGTAACCGCCGTCCGCCGTGATGACGAGCTTCGCCTCGGCGTCCTCGATGCGGGTGCGCAGGGCGTCGGCGCTGAACCCGCCGAACACGACCGAGTGGGTCGCGCCGATGCGCGCGCACGCGAGCATCGAGATCGGCAGCTCGGGAATCATCGGCATGTAGATGGCGACCCGGTCGCCCTTGCGCACGCCCAGCTCCAGCAGGGCGTTCGCGGCCTTCGCCACCTCCGTCTGGAGGTCGGCATAGGTGAGGGTTCGGGTGTCGCCCGGCTCGCCCTCCCAGTGGTAGGCGACGCGGTCGCCGTGCCCGTTCTCCACATGGCGGTCGACGCAGTTGTAGGCGATGTTCAGCTCGCCGCCCACGAACCACTTGGCGAAGGGCGGGTTGCTCCAGTCGAGCACCTCGTCCCAGCGCTTGGTCCAGGCGAGCCGGTCCGCCTGCTCGGCCCAGAAGCCCAGGCGGTCGGCGTCGGCCCGCTCGTAGGCGTCGGCTTTGACGTTGGCGGACTCCGCGAGCTCGGCCGGCGGGGGGAAGCGCCTCGTCTCCTGAAGGAGGTTCGACAGTGTCTCTTGGCTCTCGCTCACGCGTACTCCTCGCTGGTCAAAGAGGGGGCGCCTTCCACGGCCCACTCCATCAGCGAACGTCCGGTCCGGACAAGGGCTTGCCGGTTTCGTGGGCACAAGGGGCGAAAGGTACTCCCCGGCTTCGGGTTGGATGCTATGTGATGCCAGCCACACGTGCCCTTACCCGGTCGGGGGTCCGGGAATCCGCGCGTGATCGGCCGACTCGGTGTGATCCTGGTTATGCCCTTCTGACCTGCATGGATGCCCTTTCGGCGTGATCGGGATTACTTGAAACAAAGTTTCCTGTTCGGGGTGTCGGCCGCGTGTCGCGCGGGCGGACGGGAGGCGGCCGGAAGGCGTGTTCCGGAGACCGCATAAAGTCGGGCGCGTGACCGATCACGATGCTGCGCGCGTGGCCGAAGCCGATGCTGCGCGCGCGGCCGAAGCCGATGCCTTCGCCGGTGTCGCCGCCCTGCCCGGGGTGGACGAGGCCGTAGCCGACGCGCGCAAGGCGGTGGACCGCCTGCTGGGCCACCGCATCCTGCGCCGACGCAGCGCGGAAGTCTCCACGGAGTCCGCATTGCGCGGGGCTCGTGCGTCCGCGGTACTGGAGGGCGCGTCCGTCACGCTGGACGAGCTGCGCGGCGCGGTGGAGGGGCATGCCTCACCGATCGTCCAGGGCTCGCTAAGGGTCAGCGCCGAACTGGGCTCGCTGGCTGAGACCTGGCGCAAGGCGCCTAGGCAGGTCCTCGCGCGCCTGCACGTACTGGCCGCCGCCGATCTGGTGGACGAGGACGTTCTGGGCCGTCCGCGCTCGGACGAAGTTTCGGTTTCCGACCCGCTGGAGCTGGGGCCGGCGCCGTCCGCTGCCGAAGTCTCGCAGCGGCTGGACGCGCTGTGCGACCTCCTCGTGCGCCCGAGCAAGGCTCCGGCGCTGGTCATCGCCGCTTTGGTACATGGCGAACTGCTGACGCTGCGTCCGTTCGGCGTGGCGGACGGCGTGATCGCACGGGCCGCCGAGCGGCTCACGTTCGTCGCGCGTGGCCTCGACCCCAAATCTCTCACCGCGCCCGAGGTCGGGCACCTGGAACTCGCTGCGGACTACCCGGACGCTCTGCGCGCCTACGCGTCCGGCACCGCCGAAGGCATGGCCCGCTGGATCCGCCACTGCGCCGACGCCACCGTCGCCGCCGCCCGCGACTCCCAGGCCATCTGCGAGGCCTACATGCGCGGCTGACCCCGCGTAACACCCCCGCTCCGGCCCCTCGTGCGCACGCGTTCCCGCGAATGCGTCTCTCACGGCGCGTCCTGCCAGGCACGCCCTTGCGGCCGCGCACCTACGGACGCGTCTCAAACGGGCGCGTCCGTAGGTCTATGTCCGCGCGTGCCTATGGGCTCGTCTCGGGCGGGCTCGCAGCTTTAGCGCGTCCCGGGCAGGCGCGTGGTTACGAACCTGTCTCGGACCAGCGTGCATACGGCGCGTCCCCAGCGGCGCGTGGCGGTACGGGGGCGTGTCGGGTGACAGGTTCCTGACGGGTGTCCTGGACGGGACGTCCTGTGTGGGCCGTCCCTGAAGACTCGCCCCGGATCGGTGCACTCCCCTAGGCACGTCCGCAAGGCACGTCCGCAAGGCATGTCCGCAAGGCACGTCCGCGCGGGCGGGTCTCTGGTGGTCGGGGCGCGGCTTGAAGTGCGGTCACCGAGCGTTGCCGGGGGCCCGGCGCAAAGGAACGGCACCCCGCACTTGGCGGGGCGCCGCCCTGGTCACGTCACACCGGGTTACCAAGCGTGCACCTCATATTCGTCGGAGCGGGTCAAGCCCGTCTCGACGCGCCTCCCGCGGCTGGTCGCGCGTGGGTGCCCGGCTGCCGTGCACGGACACTCGGTCCGTAGAACCTGTCTACGCCTCGTATGTCCAGTTGACAAGGCCTGAGCCGGTAAAGGAAACGTTCCAACGGGGGGCGGTGCGCGGGGAGCGGAGGAGGGAACCGTGCGGCCGCCGAGCCCCCGGAGACCGTGGAACGCGCCATTTTCGGCGCCCGTCCGCGCCCCTTCGTGATCGCCGATTCCGATCACTCAGTGTGATCGTTTCTAATTGCACCCGCTCGTGGCCGCGCATGCCTATGCGTGCGGACTCGTGGGGGACTGTCCGGCTCTGCGCCCGCGCCCGCAGGGGCCGAGTGAAGCCCTCGTGCGCGCGGGAGTACGGTCTTCCCAACCAGGCAAGAAAATTCGTCCCCGCGGAGGGACTTTCCCGCTCGACGGAACTCTCGACGATCGGGCAGCATATGTTGTATCTGCCTAGACTGGAGATGGCGAGATTGCTACTCCCTAGATCAAACTGGTGTACCACTTAGTGCGATCCGACTGAGACTTTCTTGGAAAACGGGCCGGCTCTACCCCCCCGGAGCCGGACCGTTCGGCGACCCCCGCTCTCCCCCCCGGCGGGGGTCGCCTTACGTGAACGGCCCGGGTGGTGGCTACCACCCCCCGGAGCGACCACCCGGGCCTTCACCGAACCACTCCTCCCGACCACGGGCTTGACCTGTGGTTTCGCCTGACCGCGCGGAAGTTATCCACAGAACGGGGCTCGGCTTCCGGTGGACGCGGCGGGCGGCGCATCGTGGAACTCCGCCGATGCGAGAGGAGAGCGCGATGACCGCCGCGCTGATCGTGACCGAGGACCCGTCCACCGCCGACGACCTGCTGCGCCTGGCCGCCGCCGCCGACGCGCCCGCCGAGGTGGTGGGCTCGGTGGGCGACGCGCGGGCGGGCTGGTACCAGGCCCCGCTCGTCCTGGTGGGCGCGGACGTCGCGGACGGCCTCGCCGCCGCCGGCCCGCACCGGCGCTCGGGCGTCGTCCTGGTCGCCCGCCCGGGCGAGGGCGCCGACATGTACCGCCTCGCCCTCGGTGTCGGGGCGGGCGACGTCGCCGTCTTACCAGACGACGAGCCCTGGCTGACCGATGCGATGGCCGCCGCGGCCGAGCCCGCCGACGCGCGCGGCGTGGTCGTCTGCGTCACCGGCTCGCGCGGCGGCGCGGGTGCGAGCGTCCTGGCCGCCTCCCTGGCCTACCGGTCCGCCCGCGACGGGCTGCGCACCCTGCTCGTGGACGGTGACCCGCTGGGCGGCGGCGTCGACCTGCTGCTCGGCATCGAGGGCCATGAGGGCGCCCGCTGGCCCGACCTCGCGCAGCGGCAGGGGCGGATCAGCGTCGCCACGCTCCGCGAATCTCTGCCGAGCCTGGGCGAGCTGTCCGTCCTGTCCTGGGGCAAGAGCGAGCCGATCGCGGTCGCCCCCGAGGCCGTCCGCTCGCTGCTCGACTCGGCGGCGCGCGGCTTCGACCTGACCGTCGTCGACGTGCCCCGCTACCTCGGCGACATCGGCCGCGTCGCGCTGCACGCCGCGCACACGTGCTACCTGGTCGTCCCGTCCGAGGTCCGGGCCACGGTCGCCGCCGACGTCCTGGCGTCCTTCCTGCGCCGCGAGACGGCCGACGTGCGGCTCATCATCGGTGGCCAGCCGCCGGGCGGCCTGCGTCCGGACGCGGTGGCCAGGCATCTCGGGCTGCCGAGCATCGGCACGCTCGACCGCGACCGCCGCGTCCCGCCCGCCTTGGAGCAGGGCGGCCTGCCTCGCGTGGCGCGCCGGGGCCCGCTCCGCGACCTCTGCGACCACCTGCTCGACGCCCAGTCCCTGGCCCCAGCCGCGAAGCCCGCGAGCGCCGCGAGCGCTTCGAAGGCCGCCTGACCACCGCTGAAGGAGCGAGCCATGACCAGCAAGTTCTCCGAGGCGGTCCGCGGCCGGCTGGCCGAAGGCGGCGCCGAGCCCACCGCGGGCCGCGTCGCGGCGGCCCTGCGCGCCGAAGAACGCCTGCTCGGCGACCGCGAGGTGCTCGCCCTGGCGGACGAGTTACGCGCCGAGTTCGTGGGCGCCGGCCCGCTGGAGCCGCTGCTGCGCATCCCCGAGGTCACCGACGTCCTGGTCAACGGCCCGGACGAGGTGTGGGTGGACGCCGGCTCGGGCCTGGTCCGCACGGCCACCCGGTTCGCGGACGAGGCCACGCTGCGCCGCCTGGCCCAACGCCTCACGGCCGCCGCGGGCCGCCGCCTGGACGACGCGTCCCCATACGCCGACGCACGCCTGCCCGGCGGAGTGCGCCTGCACGCCGTCCTGCCCCCGGTCGCCCCGACCGGCACCTGCCTCTCCCTGCGCCTGCCCCGCCGCCGCGCCTTCACCCTGGACGAACTGGTCGCCACAGAGGCGATCCCACCCGCCGGAGCCGCGCTTCTGGCCGCCCTGGTCAAGGCGCGCGCCGCCTTCCTCATCAGCGGCGGAACCGGCACCGGCAAGACCACCCTGCTGAGCTGCCTGCTCGGTCTGGCCGAACCGTCCGAACGCCTCCTGCTGGTCGAAGACTCGGCCGAACTGAGCCCTGACCATCCGCACGTCGTCCGGCTGGAAACCCGTCCGCCGAACGTCGAGGGCGCGGGTGGCGTGACCCTGCACCAGCTCGTCCGGCAGGCGCTGCGCATGCGTCCCGACCGCCTGGTCGTGGGCGAGGTCCGGGGCGCCGAGGTGGTCGACCTCCTCGGCGCGCTGAACACGGGCCACGAGGGCGGCTGCGGCACCCTGCACGCGAACGCGGCCACCGACGTCCCGGCCCGCCTCGAAGCGCTGGCCTGCGCGGCGGGCCTGAGCCGCGAGGCCGTCCACAGCCAGCTCGCCGCCGCCCTGGACGTCGTCGTCCACCTGGTCAGATCCCCAGGAACCGGGCTGCGCCGGGTGGCCGAGGTCTGCCTGCTGGAGCGAGCGCCCGACGGCCTGGTCACCGCCGTCCCGGCCGTGACCTTCACCCCGTCCGGCACCCTCGACCCGGCCGAGGCCGCCCCCGCCCTGTCCCGCCTCCTGCACCCCCACTGGCCGCTGCCATGGTGACCCTGGCCATGCTCTGCGCCGCCGCCGCGGCCTGGCTGCTGCTGGCCCCGCCCGAGTCAGCCCAACGCCTCCAGAGAGCCCTCCCGACAAAACCGACATCGACCCCGGTCGCGACGCTCGTCCACAGGGCAGACGCCGTCCGGCGCGCCTTCCTGGACAAGCGCCGAGCGCCCGCCCGCTGGCGAGCCGCCTCCATCGAACTCTGCGAAGGCATGGCGGCTGAACTCACCGCAGGCAGAACCCCCGAGGAGGCCTTCACCACCACCGCCGCAGTCCTGTCCCCGTCCATCGCCCGGTCCCTGCGAGCCCCGCCCCCGCACCACGACGCCATCAACCACCTCGACCATCTGGCGGCCACCCAGCCCGGCGCCGAATCCCTCAGACTCCTGGCCGCCACCTGGCGCCTGGGCGCCGAACGCGGCGGCACCCTGGCCACGGTCCTGGACGGCCTGGCCGCCGCCTTGCGCGACGAGGAAGCCCAACGCCAGGAAGTGGCCGTCCACCTGGCCGCCCCCAGAGCCACAGCCCGCCTCCTGGCCGTCCTCCCCGTCCTGGGCCTGGCCATGGCCACCGCCCTGGGCACCAACCCCCTCCCCTTCCTCGTCACCACCCCACCAGGCCTCGCCTGCCTAACCACCGCCCTAGCCCTAGACACCCTCGGCCTCTGGTGGACCACCCACCTAGCCAACTCCGCCCACTAGGCCGTGTTTCAAAGTCCCGGCCCACTGCGCTCGCCTAGCGGCTCGCTCCGTGACCGTGCCTGGGCGAACGCGGCATCGCTTCGCGATCAGCGCGGTGCCGCTCGCCTCCGGCGTCGCGGCACCGCACTGGTCACGCGTTCGCGCGCATGGCCGAGGCCACTTCGAAACAGGCCCTAGCCCCACCCCCAATCCCATGCCTCCCAACACACCTCCACACCCCTCTTCTCGCCCACCCGCCCCGCCCAGCTACCCGCACCGCCCAACAGCCCGCCTCGCGCCCGCGCTCCCCAGTTACCGGCGCCCTTGCTGCCCAGCTGCCGATAGCTACCGGCCCACCTGCCCGCGCCGCCCGACTGCCAGCTGGCCAAATAGCACCGCCGCCCGACTGCCCGCCCCGCGCCGTCCATCCATCGACACCCGCGCCGACCATCTGCCCACAACAACCCACCCGACTGCCGGCTCCGCACCCGCCTCGCCCGGCTGCCCTACAGCAACCCCGCCCAGCTACCCGCGCCATCCGATCACCCGCCCCGCGCCCGCGTTGCCCGCCTGCAGGCGCCCGCGCTGCCGGCTGGCCCACAGCTACGCCGCCCGACTACCCGCCCGGCGCTGCTCATCCCCCGTCATCCCCCGAGCTGGCGTGGCGCGGCTGCTGGCATCTGCGACGGCCACCTACCCGCCCCGCCGCGCTGCCCAGCTCCACACCCGCGCCTGCACCTTCAGCTGCCCGCCACCGGCCGCTCAGCCACCTGCTCCGGCACTGCCCGTCCACCCGCGCTCGCGTCGCGCGGCTGCTGGCACCCCGCGCCGACCAGCTGCCCGCCGATCTGCACCGCCCAGTTGCTACGGCCGGATGTCCGGCCGCGATGTCCTGCCCGGCTGCCCGCCTGGACACGCCAGCTGGCCGCGTCGTTCGGTTGCGCCATTCGGCGGGTCGTTTACGACGAAGCGGTGTGGGGCCCACATGTGCAGCCTCCAGGTCGTATTCAGGCGGGCCACCCACGCGCGCCGTCCGCAAGTGCCGTCCCAAACTCTCTGCACGTGCCTACACGTGCTCCATCACGCTCACACGTCGAGGGGACGCAGGGACGCCATGCACCGCGCGAACTCGCAACACACCCCGCGTCCGGCACTCCAGGCGCCCAGTTGCCCCCGACCACCGCACATTCACCTCCACCACACGCTCATGGACCTTCACCACGCGCCGCGCGGCGGACTCCGTACATGCGCACACCACGTGCCGCTCAGCGCGAACTTCCTCTGTGCTGCCGCCACGTGCTACACGCGGGCCCGATTGGCACGCACCACACTGGTTCCGCCCACACGTGCCTCGTCATGCGCAGCGCAGAGTCCCACCTGCCGATCCCACACGACGCGCTGCTTGGACGCGCTGCTTGGACGCGCTGCTTGGACGCGCTGCTTGGACGCGCTGCTTGGACGCGCTGCTTGGACGCGCTGCTCCGCGCTTCTTCGGTGCGTGGTTCGCCAGTGCGCTCCGATGCGTCCGGAGGCACCGCTCACGCGATGCGTGCATTGCCGAGAGCCCCTGGTGCTCACAGAGGCCCCGCACAAGGCCAGCCCGCTGCGCCTGCGCGTTCAAGGGATGCCGGGCTGCT
This sequence comes from Actinomadura rupiterrae, assembly GCF_024172125.1. Classification (GTDB taxonomy): domain Bacteria; phylum Actinomycetota; class Actinomycetes; order Streptosporangiales; family Streptosporangiaceae; genus Spirillospora; species Spirillospora rupiterrae. The sequence continues at coordinate 177,112 of NZ_JAMZEA010000008.1, read as the reverse complement.
CAAGGCGCGCTGTGCCGTTCAGCGCGCGTCCTCAAGCCGCGCTGCCCCTCTCGGGCTGTGCTGGGCCGTTCAACCTCCGCCTCCTCAAGTCACGCGGGGCCGTTCAAGGTGCGCTGTGGCGTGCTCGGTGCGTATGCCCCGCTGGGTCCGTCTGCTCGGCGGCCTGTGCGAGTGGCTTGGTCTGTGTCGTCTCACTGCGTGGTTCAGGAGTTCACATGTTGTGGATAGCCGTTCTCTGCTTTGCCGTCTGCGCCTTCCTGGTGTCGAAGCCGTCTCGGTCGGCTACGCGGCGGCTCACTGACATTCGCTCGTCGGACGAGCCTCGGGAAGCTGGGGGAGGGAGATGGAGGTGCAGTCCCTCCGGATTGGAAGGCTGGTGGGACGGGCTTCGGCTACGAGCGGCGGGGTGGGGGTTGGCTCGCGCGCCGGATACTCGTCCGCGTGCTGGCGGCCGATCGCATGTCTCGCAGGCGGGGCCTGGGGCTGCCTCGACGGAAGGCGTTCATGGCGGTGGGCCTCGTGGGGCGGGCGTGGCTCTGGGACGGCCCGGAGAGGTGTTCAGTGGCCGCTTCCTGGACGGTCGGCTTGCGCTCTTCGGAGCAAGGGCACCTGATTACGCCGGTGTTGCTGTTTCGTCGGTGGGCGCCTTGGCGCTCGGGGCTCAGCGGCCGAGGGCTGGTGGGGGCGGTCGTTCGGCGTCCGGTGGCGGCTCGGCTTCGCGGGGGTCTGAAGGCTCTGAGGTTCGGGAGCGGGCGCTGCGGATCGTGGCGGCCCTGGTTCCTGGGCTGGTCGTCGTTTGGGTGGTCGGAGGTTCGGGCGGATGGATCGCCGGGGCCATCGTGGCCGCGCTGGTCGCCAAGTGGTCGGTGAACCTGGGGAAGGCGGACGAGCGGGAACGGCACGGTCGGATCGTCCAGGAGCTTCCGGTGACCGTGGATCTGCTGGCCGCGTGCCTCAAAGGCGGGATGCCGTGGGACGAGTCGGTCGAGGCCGTGGCGTCCACGATCGGCGGGCCGCTGGGTGAGGAGCTCACCGCCGTCTCCGTCCAGATACGTCTGGGCGCCGATCCGATGCGGGCCTGGCTCGACTTGGGGGAGCGGCAGCCCCTTTTGGCACCGTTGGCCCGAACCGCCGTCCGGGCGTCGCGCAGCGGGACGGCGCTCGCGCTGTCATTGGGACGCCTCGCGCAGGAGCAGCGACGCACCGCGAGAACGGCGGCGGCCGCGCGGGCGCGTTCGGCGGGCATTCGAGCATTGATGCCGTTGGGGTTGTGCTTTCTCCCGGCCTTCGTGTTGCTCGGGATCGTCCCGGCCATTGTTGGAATCGCGTCCTCTATGACGCTCCCCTGGTGATTTCGTGCAATTCTCACGCCCGCGCATGAGGGCGTCTGCTGCTCCGGAGATTCCGTTTCGCGGCCTCTGAGGATTCCCGCTGAGCCGATCCGCGAGGAACTGGAGCTGGCTGCTGGGTCTTCGGCGGCGGCCACGGCGCTGGTTCCGCGTGATGGAAGGGGCTCTGAGCAGCGGTTTTGTGGTTCGCGCCCATGGCTCGGTTGAAGTTATCCACAGATCGGCGCCGGGCTTGGTGAGGCGAGTGCATGCGTAGCAATCTGGTTGCAGAGCGTGAAAAGCGCGCCAGACGAAAGGATCATGATGGGAAAGATCGCACGGGCATTCCGGCGCCGGCTCGATGTCGCTCGCGATGCGGGCATGTCCACCGCCGAGTACGCCGTGGGCACGATCGCGGCCACCGCGTTCGCCGGCCTGCTCTACAAGATCGTTACCAGTGCGGAGGTGCAGAAAGCGCTCTTAGGGATCATCAACAAGGCGCTTCAGCTGGCGCAGTGACCATGCGGCGGCAGCGCGACCGTGGCATGGCCACGGCGGAGATCGCGGTCGCGCTGCCCGCCCTGGTCCTGGTCACGGTGCTCGCGCTGTGGGCGGTGGCGGTCGCGTCCACGCACATGTCCTGCGTGGACGCGGCGCGCGCCGGAGCCCGTGCCGCAGCGCGCGGCGAGTCCCTGGACGCCGTCCGAGCGCTGGTGGCGAGATCGGCGCCCCGAGGGGCGATGGTCACCGTGCGGCGCGACGCCGACTCCGTCCAGGTGGCGGTCTCGACGGCTGTGCGTCCTCCGGCGCTCACGGGTCTGCCGGCTCTCGACGTCCAGGCACGCGCGGAGGCCGAGACCGAGCCAGGCGTGCAGGACGCTCCGGAGTCCGGTGCTGGGTCAAGCTCCCAGCAGCCCTCACCGCCCTGAGCGGCCAGGTGGCCCAAGCGGCCAGGTCGCCTGAGCCGCCAGGTCGCCCTGGGCGGCCAGGTGGCCCAAGTGGTCAGCAGGTGGCCCAAGTGGTCAGGCGGCTTGAGTGGACAAAAGTGGCTGGTGCGCGGGGCTGCGGGAGGGGGCAGGCGAGGCTGAGGAGGCTTCGCGGTGGGGCTGGGGTTGTGGGCGGGAGCGTGAGGTGCAGAGGCAGGAGGAGCCAGGGGCGTGGAGGGAGCAGGGACGTGGAGGGAGGAGAGACCAGGGGTGTGAAGGGAGGAGGAGGCAGAGGCGTGGGGGAAGGGGAGCCAGAGGCGTGGAGGGGGAAGTTGTGAGGGTTCGGCGGTGGGGGTTGGGGTGTGGGGTGGCGGATCGTGGGGCGGGGACGGTTTGGGTCCTGGCGTTCATGGGGGTGATCTGGGTCGTGGGGGTTGCGGCGATGGTGGTGGGAGGGGTGCGGGTCGCGCGGCATCGGGTGGAGGCGGCGGCGGATCTGGGGGCGCTGGCGGGGGCGCAGAGGGCGAGTGAAGGGGAGGTGGTGGCGTGCCGGGCGGCGCGGGAGGTGGCGGCGGATTCCGGAGGCCGGGTGGCTTCGTGCGCGGTGCGTGGGAGGATCGTCGAGGTCTCGGCGGACGTCGTGGTGCGGCTGCCGTTCGGGATCCATGGGGTTCGGGTCGCGGCCCGGGCCAGGGCTGGTCCTGCGGGACGAGACGGCGTACCCTGACGTGATTCGACTCTTGAACCAGATGTCAATAGAGGGCCGGAAGGGTGCCGCGAGCCGGTGGCGGCCAAAGCCGTGTTGCTTTGTCACCGTTCCGTGACTTTCGCTACCAAGTGGTACGTTACGCTGCCGTAAGCCCAGAGTTATCGCGTGACACGGTGGCTGCTACGGCCCCTCGCCCCTCCCGAGGCCGGACACCCCCAGACGGGCTCGGCTGCGCGGACGGTGCGGGTCCGGTCGGGTGCTGTTGGAGGTATGAGGCTGTGACGAGGATTCGCAGGATCGGCGTGATCGCTCTCGCGACGCCCCTTGCGATGGCCTTCCCTGTGTTCGGCCTCGCGCCGGCCGGGGCGTCCAACGGCATCCAGGCGCCGCGAGACGGCAGTGTGATCACGAGCGGTTCCGAGGTGTCCGTCCGCGCGACGTACGACTTCGCGTTCCAGATGCAGCTGCGGGCCAAGGTCCCCGGCTCGGGCGACAGCTTCCTCACGTCCGGCGGCGTCTTCGACCACTCGCTGTCGGCGCCGCTCTCGATCAACCGGAACGGCCGCTACACCGTCTACATCAAGGGTTCCCAGACCGGCCACGTCTACGCGTCCAGCACCTTCACGGTCAGGATCGCGCCGGCCTCGCCGAGCGGCGTCTCCGCGTCCGCATCCGGCGGGACCGTCCGGGTCAACTGGAACCTCGGATACGAGGACGACCTGACGGGGTACTCCGTCCGGGCGGGCAGCGGCTCGAAGAGCGGCAGCGTCGGCAGCCTGTGCTCGGGCTCCAGCTGCTCGGCCTCGGTTCCCGTGGGATCGGCGAGCGGTGACGTGACCGTCCAGGTCCAGGCGCTCCGGTCCAACGGGCTTGGCGGTTCGGTGTCGTCCTCGCCCGCTTCGACGAGCGTGGCGGTCGGCGGTGGCGGGAACGGCAACGGTCCCGGGACGAGCGTTCCGCCCGGCACGACGCCGCCTCCGGGCGGAGGCGGACCCAAGGGGAACGGCCCGCTCACGCCGTTCAACAACCAGTCGCCGGTCACGCTGCCGTCCGTCCAGCCGACGGACGCGACCCCGGGGTTCACCTACCCGACGCCGCAGGTCGCGTCCAACCAGGCGCCGAAGGCGGAGAACGCAGCCGCGTCCACGCAGCTCCAGTGGGGGCGCAGCATCGGCATCGCGCTCATCCTGCTCGTCGTCGCCGCCCACCTCGGCACCTGGACGCGCCGACTGCGCACCGTGCAGGCCGGAGTGAGCGAGCGGGGCATGGCCGCCCGGCTCGCCCGCGGCGGCTCCGGTCGCAGCCGCGTCCGCAAGGCGCAGCAGCACATCGCCCAGGCCGAGGCGATGGCGAAGACCGCCGTGCTTCCCGCTGCCTCTGACGGAATGTCCCCGATGGGGCAGGGAACCGCCGGGCCGTCCGGTGGAGACGCGCAGGCCGACGCCACGGCGTTCAACGCGATGCCCGGCGCGGACGCCGACGCCTCGAAGCCGGTGAACCAGAGCGTCGTCCAGGGCGCGGCCGCCAATCCTGGCCCGCGTCGCTCGCCGCGGCGTCCGGCGCGGCTGGGCAAGCGTCCCGGCGGAGTTGAAGTTCGCATCGCCGGCGAGCAAGGCCGACCGGGCACCGCGCAGGTGAACGATGCGGCTGCTTCGCTGCCTGGCGGCTTGGTGCCCGAAATTCCAGGTGGGCCGAATACTCCGGTCACCGGCGGCTCCGCGCCGACCGCTGCTGGCGGGGCGAACAGCGGTCTTTCGGACGCTGCGCTGCTCGGCAGTCCTTCGGGTCGGCCCTTCGGCGGCTCGACGCCCGAGGCGTCCGGCGCCCCGGAGGCCAACGCCCCCGGTGGCCGGGGTACCGATCGTCCCGCTGACCTGACGGCGGACGCGGCCGGACCTGACTCTGCGGGCCAGGGGCCGAGCGCTCCTGGCGCTGGGACGCGTCCGCTGGCGCAGCGCGACATCTTCAGCGTCGAGTCGGCCGTCGCGGACCTCCCTGAGACTCCCGACGCCTCGCCCCAGGACGCAACGGACACGGAAACCCCGTCCAAGAGCCGCCGCTCCGGCCGCGGCCGCCGCCGTCGCAAGAACTAGGCTCCTCCGCGGTCCGTCACGCGCGGTCTGCCATGCGCGGTCTGCCATGCGCGGTCTGCCACGCAACGTCCTTCCGGGACTGGGCTCGTCCACCCGGGCGCGCAACCCTCGTAGGCCCGTTGCGATCGCCAGGCATCAGGCTTGGCCACCGCCGGGCCTGGCCGTCGAGGCTAGGCGCGTGGGTCCGGCTATCTAGGTGCTTCTCCGTGGTAGGGCTTGATTTTCGTGAGGCCGGCGTCCCGGCCAGGGGGCGGCCTTCGCGAGGGGGATCGTGGGGGTGGTTGGGGGTTAGGTGGGGAGTTGGGGGGTGGGGGTGGGGAGGAGGGCGGCTAGGAGGGTTAGGGCGCCTTGTTTGTCCAAGGGGTCGTTGCCGTTGCCGCACTTGGGGGACTGGATGCAGGAGGGGCAGCCGGAGTCGCAGTCGCAGGAGGCGATGGCGTCCCTGGTGGCGGTGAGCCAGGCCTGGGCGTCGCGGTAGCCGCGTTCGGCGAAGCCGGCGCCGCCTTCGTGGCCGTCGTAGACGAAGACGGTGAGGAGGCCGGTGTCGGGGTGGACGGCGGTGGAGACGCCGCCGATGTCCCAGCGGTCGCAGGTGGCGAAGAGGGGGAGCAGGCCGATGGAGGCGTGCTCGGCGGCGTGGGCGGCGCCGGCGAGGTCGAGGTCGCCGAGGCGGTCCACCTGGTCGGGGGAGAGGGTCCACCAGACGGCGCGGGTGCGGAGGGTGCGCGGGGGGAGGTCCAGGGGCTTCTCGCCGAGCATTTCGCCGGTCTGGAGGCGGCGCATCTGGTAGGCGACGACCTGGTGCGTGACCTCGACGGTGCCGTAGTGCAGGCGGGCCTCGCCCCAGGGCGTGGAGCGCAGCTCCTCGACGATGCGGATGTCGGTGACGTCGCGCGCGGTGGTCGTGTAGTCGGGGTCGGCGGCCTCGACCAGCGCGACCGAGTCGTCCAGGTCGAGGGTCTGGACGACGAACGATTCGCCCTGGTGGATGTAGACGGCGCCGTCGTGGACGGTGGTGTGGGCGGACGACTCGTCCACGGTGCCGAGGAGGCGTCCGGTGGCGAGCTCGACGACCTGGACGGGCGTCCCGCCGGCGCCGCGGATATCGGCGAGGTCGGTGGGGTTGTCGCGACGCGTCCAGAACCAGCCGGTGGGGCGGCGGCGCAGCATCCCGCGGCGGACGAGGTCGGGCAGCAGGTCGTCCGCGGTCGGACCGAAAAGTTCGCGATCGGCGTCGGTCAGCGGGAGTTCGGCGGCGGCCGCGCAGAGGTGCGGTTCGAGGACGTACGGATTGTCCGGGTCCAGGACGGTGGCCTCGACCGGCGTGCCGAAGATCGCCTCGGGATGGTGGACGAGGTAGGTGTCCAGCGGGTCGTCCCGGGCGACCAGAACGGCCAGCGCGGACTGTCCGGATCGTCCGGCGCGGCCGGCCTGCTGCCAGAGCGAGGCGCGGGTGCCGGGCCAGCCGCAGATCAGGACGGCGTCCAGGCCCGACACGTCCACGCCGAGTTCGAGGGCGTTCGTGCTGGCCAGGCCGACCAGCTCGCGGGAGCGCAGGGACGCCTCCAGGGCGCGGCGCTCCTCGGGGAGGTAGCCCGCGCGGTAGGCGGCGACCTGGCCGGTCAGCTCGGGGGCCGCCTCGTCGAGCGCGCGCTTCGCGCCGAGCGCGACCGACTCCGCGCCCCTGCGTGATCGGACGAACGCCAGCGTCTGGACGTTCTCGACGACGAGGTCGGCGAGCAGGTCGCCGGCCTCGGCGGTCGCGGTGCGCCGGACGGGAGCGCCGTGCTCGCCGCGCAGGTCGGTCAGCGGCGGCTCCCACAGCGCGAAGGTCGCCGGACCGCGCGGGGACGTGTCGTCGTCCACGGCGATCACGTCCAGCCCGGTGAGGCGGGACGCCGCGGTAGCGGGCTCGGACGTCGTCGCGGACGCCAGGATGAACGTCGGATACGCGCCATAGCGGGCGCAGACCCGGCGGAGGCGGCGGATGATCTGCGCCACGTGCGAGCCGAACACGCCTCGGTAGCCGTGCGCCTCGTCCACAATCACGTAACTCAAGCGCCGCAGGAACCCGGACCAGCGTGAATGGGACGGCAGGATCGAGCGGTGCAGCATGTCCGGATTGGTGAGGACGTAGTTGGCGTGCTGCCGCACCCAGCCCCGCTCGTCCCGGGGCGTGTCCCCGTCGTAGGTGGCCGCGCGAACCCGAGGCAGATGCAGCCCCCGGACGGCCCGCAACTGGTCCGCCGCGAGCGCCTTCGTCGGCGCCAGGTAGAGAACCGTCCCTTCGCCGCCAACCCCTCCAGCCCGTCCAGCCCGGCCGACCCGCCCCCGCCCCGCACGCTCCCCCTCGCGCCCGCCGACAACACCCGCACGCGCAGCGACAGCGCCCTCACGCCCGGCCGTAGCGCCCTCACGCCCGGCAGCGGCGTTCCCAAGTCCGGAAGTGGCGACCTCGTATCCGGCGGCGGCGTCCTTGTCTCCGGCAGCGACGCCCTCGCGCCCGGCAGTTGCGTCCCCACGCCCGGCGGCGGCGACCTCGCGTCCGGCAGCGATGCCATCGCGTCTGTCGGCGACGGCCTCGCGTCCGGCGGCGGCACCTTCGCGCCTGCCAGTGGCGTCCTCGTCTCCGGCGGCGAGGTCATCGCGCCCGGTGGCGGCGTCCCCGCGTCCGGCGGCGGCGCCCCCGCGCCCGGTGGCGGCGCCCCCGCGCCCGGTGGCGGCGCCCCCGCGCCCGGTGGCGGCGCCCCCGCGTCCGGTGGCGGCGCCCCCGCGTCCGGTGGCGGCGTCCTCACGCGGGCCAGTGGCGCGCTCGCGTCCGGTGGCGGCGTCTCCGCGCCTGTCGGCGGCGCCCATATTTCCGGTGGCGGCCTCGCGCCTGCCAGCGGCGACCTCGTCTCCGGCAACGATGTCTTCGCGTCCGGCGGTGGCGCGCTCGCGTCCGGTAGCAGCGTCCTTGCGTCCAGCAGCGTCCTCGTGCGGGCCAGTGGCGTCCTCGCGTTCGGTGGCAGCGTCCTCGCGTTCGGGGGCGTCCTCGCGTGAGCCGGTGGCGCTCTGGCGTTCGGTGGCGGTGTCCTCGCGCCTGTCGGCGGCGGGCACATTTCCGGTGGCGGGCTTGCGCTTGCCAGTGGCGTCCTCGTGTCCGGAAGCGGTGCGCTTGTGTGCGGCGGTGGCATCCTCGCGTCCGGTGGCGGCCTCGCGTTCGGCAGCGGTCTGCTCGTGTTCGGCGGGGGCGGTCTTGCGGGTGCTGGTGGCGTCCTCGTGGCCGGCGGGGGTGCGCTCGCGTCCGGTTGCGGTGTCCTTGCGGGCGGCGGGGGGGAGTGCGGGCGGGGTGGTGGTTGCGGTGGGGGTGCGGGGGGAGGGGATGGGGGTGGTGGGGTGGAGGGCGGTTAGGGCGGGGAGGAGGTAGGCGAGGGATTTGCCGGAGGCGGTGCCGGTGGCGATGATCACAGAGTGGCCGGAGTGGGCGAGGTCGGCGGCGCGGGCCTGGTGGTGCCAGGGGGCCTCGATGCCGGCGGCGGCGAGGCGGTCGAGCAGGACCTGCGGGGCCCAGGCGGGCCAGGGCGCGCGACGGCCCTGACGTGCGGGGACGCGCTGGACATGGGTGATCCGCCCACGCCGGGTGGGGTCGGCCAGGAGGCGGTCCAGGGGTGATGAAGATCTTTGGCCGGACATGAGGTTTTCAGTGTGCCAGCCGGGGGACAACCATTGGAACGCCCCGCCGCCGGGGGCCGGCTCCGCCGTGCCATGACCGGCAGATCACCAGGTCAGACCCGATGGCGCGAACTTTCGTCCCAGTAGGCGATAACCTGCCTGTAGGGCGGCGGAGCGTGGTTGAATCTCGACGGAGTTCCGCCGTTCCGAAACCGGCCGTCACCGGGGGATCGGGGCGTGCGGAGTGCTAGTTCGCTGCACGGCGCTGGAGGACCTGTGGACCTGAAGGTGAACGACTACACCACCGATGACGGCCTGACCGTCATCACCGTGGAAGGCGAGATCGACGTCTACACGGCCCCCAAGCTTCGCGAGAAGCTGATCGACCTGGTGAACAAGGGCAAGTTCCACCTGCTGGTGGACATGGAGAAGGTGGAGTTCCTCGACTCGACCGGTCTCGGCGTCCTGGTCGGCGGTCTGAAGCGGGTGCGCGCGCACGACGGCTCGCTGGAGCTGGTCTGCACCCAGGAGCGGATCCTCAAGATCTTCCGCATCACCGGGCTGACCAAGGTCTTCGGCATCCACAAGACGATCGCCGAGGCCGAGGAGAAGCGCAAGGGCGCGAAGTAGGCGGCCTGTCAACCCGATGGCGACCGTCGAACTCTCTTTCAGCGCCCTGCCCGTCCACGTCCGGACGGCCCGCCTGATCGTCACCGCCGTCGCCCGCCGCAGCGGGGTCGACGAAGCGATCATGGACGAGGTCCGGCTGGCGGTCGGGGAGGCGTGCTCGCGGGCGGTGGAGGCCCACCGCCTGCACTGTCCCGATGAACCGGTCCAGCTGGAGCTGACCGAAGCGGCCAACCGCTTCCAGGTGATCGTCAGCGACTCGGTCCCGGCCGACGACGCGGCGGGCGAGCCGCCCTCGGCGCCGGGCCCGGACGACGGCCTGGAGCTCGCTCTGGCCGGGGACGCCGACCTCGGTCTCGCCGTCATCGCCGGACTGGCCGATGACGTCGAGTTCTCGAACTCCCCCAAGGGCGTCCAGATCCGGATGAGCTGGCCGGCCGAGCACCCAGCGGCTCCCGCGAACTGACCGGCGGCGACCCCCCGGACCCGGAGAACGCGAAACGTGAAAGGCCCCGTCCCGCAAAGGGACGGGGCCTTCCGCTTCCGCGTTCAGGGGGTGGTCAGGGCTTCGGTTGGGGGGAGGCGGGCGGCTCGGATGGCGGGGTAGAGGCCGGCGATGGCGCCGATGACGAGGGTGGCCGCCAAGCCGCCGACCATGGCCCAGGGCGGGACGACCGTGGGCCAGCCCTGGGCGACCGCGAAGCCGAAGGTGACCAGGGCGCCGAGCGCCACGCCGCCCAGCCCGCCCAGGGCGGCCAGCAGCTGCGACTCGGTCAGGAACTGGAGCCTGATCTGGCCCCGCGTGGCCCCGAGGGACCGACGCAGGCCGATCTCGGCGCGGCGTTCGAGGACCGAGATGACCATGGTGTTCGCGACGCCGACACCGCCGACCAGGAGGGCGACGCCGCCGAGGCCGAGGAGCAGGGCCGTGAAGGTCTGGTTCGCGGCGTGCTCGGCGGCCAGCGCGTCGGACGGCCGGGACACCTCGATCTCGTTCGGCGACTCCGGGTTGGCGGTCGCGGCGAGCAGGCCCTGCGCGCGCTCGACCGATCCCTTGTTGGCCCGGGTGTAGACCGTGGTGGCGTGCCCGTCGAAGCCGAGCCGCGCGACGGCGGCGTCCCAGCCGATGAGGGCGGCCGAGTCCAGTTCGGGGGCGAGCTCGTTGGTGTTGAGGACGCCGACGACGGTGAACCAGCGTCCGCCCAGCCACACCTGGACGCCCGCGCCGGCCACGCCGAGCCGGTCGGCGGCGGCGGAGCCGAGCACGACGGCCGGGTAGCGGCCGGTCGCGGCGTTCAGCCAGGTCCCGGAGCGCAGGGTGAGGCCGATCGTCTGCGGGAGCTTCAGGTCGGCGGCGAGCACGCTGATGCCGCCGGTCTCCTCGGGGTCCATGTGGTCGTTGCGGTAGACGTGGGTGTCGGTCACCTTGCCCGTGGCGGCGGCGGCCGAGACCTCCGGCATCCGCGCGATCATGCCGGGGGCGGCGAGCGGGAGCTGGGCGTTGCTGCCGAAGAAGTCCTTGCCGGGGGTGACGGTCAGCAGGTTGGTGCCGAGCCGGTCCAGGGTGGCCTGGAGCTGCGCCCGGCTGGACGTCGAGATCCCGACGACGCCGATCATCGCGGCGATGCCGATCGCGATGCCCAGCGCGGACAGCACGACCCGCAGCGGCCGCGCGCGCAGCCCCGCCGCCCCGACCCGGACCACGTCGCGGGCGCCGAGCCGGCCGACCCGCTCGACCCGGCGGCCCCGCTCCTGCTTCCGGCGGCCTCCGCCCCGGCTCCGGAGCAGCCGCGCCGGGCGCAGCCGCGCCGGGCGGTCCCGGGCAGGGCGGTCTTGCGGGGGGCGGGTCTCGGTCATGGGCGGGGCTCCGCGGTGTCGTTGACGACGCGGCCGTCCCGCATGGTGATGTTGCGCGGGACGCGGGCGGCGATGTCGCGGTCGTGGGTGATGAGGACGACGGTGGTGCCGCCGCCGGACAGCTCGCGCAGCAGGTCCAGGACGACGGTGCCGGACGCGGTGTCGAGCGCGCCGGTGGGTTCGTCGGCGAGCAGCAGGGCCGGGTCGCCGAGGACGGCGCGGGCGATGGCGACGCGCTGCTTCTCGCCGCCGGACAGCTGGTGCGGGCGGTGCCCGAGCCGGTGCCCGAGGCCGACCCGCTCCAGCGCCTCGCGGGCCTGCTCGCGGCGCCTGGCCGGCGGGACGCCCGCGTAGAGCAGCCCGTCCGCGACGTTGTCCAGCGCGGTGACGCCCGCGGCGAGGTGGAACTGCTGGAACACGAACCCGATCCGGCGGGCGCGCAGCGCCGACAGCCGCCGGTCGGACAGTTTCGACACGTCCCGGCCCTCGAACAGGACCGTCCCGGAGCCCGGGAGGTCGAGGGTGCCGAGCAGGTGCAGCATGGTCGACTTGCCCGAGCCGGACGGTCCGACCACGGCGGCGAACTCGCCGGGCGCGATCGTCAGCGACACCGAGTCGAGCGCGGTCACGCCGCCGGGGTAGGACTTGGTGACCTCGCGGAGCTCCACGACCGCGAAGCCCGCCCCGCCCGGTTCGGGGGACGCGCCGTCGACGGCCAGGACGGCCTCGTCCGCGATGGGGGCGAGGCCGCCGGCCGCGAGCGTCGCGTCCGGCGCGGTGTCCAGGGACGAGGGGTTGGTGTGCGGGCTCATGTGGGGACGACCACCTTCGTGCCCTCGGCGATGCCGGACCCGGACACCTCGACCTGCCCTTGGGCGAAGACGCCCGTCTCGACCTTGACCGTCTTCAGGGACGAGGCGGTCGCCGCGGCCGAACCGGGCACGACCTGGACGCCGTAGCCGCCGCCCGGCAGGGCGACGAGCGCGCCGACCGGGACGGCCAGCACGGACGCGTGCTTCGACGCGGTCAGGTAGACGTCCACCGGGGCCTTGTCGTAGCTGCCGAGCGCCTGCTGGCGGCCGACCTCGACGGTGACCTTGACGGTGGTCGGGTCGTCGGCCTTGGCCTGGGTGGCGACCTTGCCGACCGAGCTGATCGTCCCCTTGGTGGTGCCGCCGCCGGGCAGCTCGATGGACACGGGCGCGTCGACCTTGGCGAGGCTCTGGTACTTGACGTCCAGGTCGATGCTCACGACCCGGGTGGTGCCGGTGTAGGTGAGCAGCGGCCCGGACGCCTTGTCGCCGACCTGGGCGCGGCGTTCCGCGACGCGGATCTCGTCCCGCGCGATGACCACGCTGCCCGCGGTGACCTCGCCGGTCTTGGCCATGCCGAGGTCGTCCTGCCATTCCTTGACGGCGTAGGCGGTCGCGGACGAGTAGTCCTTGTCGACGTCGAAGCCGCCGTAGCCGAGCGCGGCGAGGTTGCGTTCGAACTGGAGGACGTCCGAGCCGGAGACGCCGGGCTTGAGCGTGCGGTAGAGCGGCAGCTTCCCGTACAGCAGCGGCACGGGACGGTCGTCCACGCGGTAGGCGGCCTCGCCGCGGGAGATCTTCGTCCCGGGCGAGGGCAGCCAGGTGATCGTCCCGGATCCGGACCCGGACCCCGAACCGCCCTTGCCGCCGCCCCCGCCTCCGCCGGACGACCCGGCCGACAGCGACGAGGTGTCGCCGTAGCCGAGCGTGCCGGACACCTTCTGCGTCTCGGTCAGCGTCGTCCGCTCGACGGACGCGGTGGCGGGCACCTTCGGCCCGCTGGACGGCCCGGACCCGCCCCCGCCGCCGAGCCCGGCGGACGCGAGCCCGACGCCGCCGACCGCGGCCATCGCGAGGACCCCCAGCGCCATCGCGCGGGCTCGCCTCACTTCGGGCCCCCGGGCTGGAACTGCTTGCAGGCGTCCTGCGCGGCCTTGAACTTGGGGTCGGAGTCGGGGCCGCCCGCCGACAGCTTCTGCCCCGCGCCGCCGCCCGGGCCGGCGCTCTGCTTGATCGTGATGCCCCCGTCCGCGTTGGGGTCGGGCATGTTGATGCCGTGGTCGCGCATGCACCTGGCGAACTTGCGCATCTTGTCGAGCTCGGCCGCGGTCGGCTTCTTCGGCTTGCCGCCGTTCGGCATGAGGTGCTGGCACGCCTTCTGCGCGGTCTGCATGCCCGTGTCGTTCTCCGGGCCCTTGCCCGCGCCGGGCTTGCCGGTCATGCGCATGGTGACGTGGCCGTCGCCGTCCGGGTCGGGCATGTCGACCCCGTGCTCGCGCATGCACTTGGCGAAGTTGCGCATGGCGGTCGCCTCGTCGGCCTTCTTGGCCGTCTGCGAGGCCAGTTTGTCGCCCGAGTGCCCGTTGCCGCAGGCGGCGAGCCCGAAGGCCAGTACGGGCACCAGCAGCAGACCGGTGAGCCGTGAGGTGCGCATGGTCGTCTCCTCCTCCGCGCCGGGGCCTTCCCGGCGATCGGGGAGAAGTCCAGCGGTCGGCCGATAACCGTGCCGTAACCGCAATGCGTTATGCGGACATTATGGGCTCTGCACGACGCTCGTCCCCGACGGGACGAGCGCCGGAAGCGGCCCGGCGCCGGGCGAATGGGAGGAGGACGGGTCGTGCGGGTACTGGTGGCCGAGGACGAGCGGATGCTCGCGGACTCGATCGCGGAGGGGCTGCGCGCCGAGGCGATCGCGGTGGACGTGGCCTACGACGGCGACGCCGCCCTCGAACGGCTCGGCATCCACGACTACGACGTGCTGCTTCTCGACCGGGACCTGCCGGTCGTGCACGGCGACGAGGTGTGCCGCGCGGTCGTGGAGTCCGGCTCGCAGGTGCGGGTGCTGATGCTGACCGCCGCGTCGTCCGTCCCGGCGCGGGTGGAGGGGCTGAGCATCGGCGCGGACGACTACCTGTCCAAGCCGTTCGCGTTCGAGGAGCTGCTGGCCCGCGTGCACGCGCTCGGCCGCCGCGCCCGTCCGGCGGATCCGCCGACGTTCGAGCGCGCGGGCATCCGGCTCGACCCGGCGCACCGCGAGGTGTTCCGGGACGGCCGGTACGTGCACCTGGCGCGCAAGGAGTTCGCGCTGCTCGCCGAGCTGCTCCGGGCGAACGGCACGGTCGTGTCGGCCGAGCGGCTGCTGGAGAAGGTGTGGGACGAGCACACCGACCCGTTCACCAACACCGTGCGGGTGACCCTGATGAAGTTGCGGCGCAAGCTCGGGGAGCCCGCCGTCATCGAGACCGTCCCGGGAGTGGGGTACCGAATTCCATGAGGCCGACGATCCGCGCGCGACTGACCCTGCTGTACGGCGGCATGTTCGTCGTCGCCGGCCTGGTGCTGCTCACGCTGACCTACGTGCTCGTCCAGAACAGCCTGCGGGGGCCGCGAGGCGATCTCGTCAACCAGCTCGTCACGTCGGCGCAGGTCCCGAGCCCGCAGGGGCAGCAGTCCAGCGAGACGGACCCGCTGACGCTCCTGCGCACCTCGCCGGGAACCAAGCTCATCCCCCAGTCGCCCGCCGGCAAGCAGCCGACCGACACGCAATCCACCGGCAAGCAGCCGACCGACACGCAATCCACCGGCAAGCAGCCGACGGACATGCAGTCCACGGGCAAGCAGCCCTCCGACACCGAGCGCTTGGGCAAGACGCCCACCAAGCTCCAGACGCCCGAGGGGAACACGGGGGCCGGACCGCAGGTGCGGGTCATCACGCCCGGCGAGGTGCCCCAGGGCACCGTGCTCGGCGGCGGGGTGAACGGGAGCAAGGCCGGGATCTTCTTCCAGAAGCAGAAGGTCGGCGGGGCGGCGGCGGACTTCCAGAAGGCGACGCTGAACTCGGTGCTGACGCAGGGCGCGATCGCGCTCGGCCTGGTGGCGCTGGCGGCGCTGGGCCTCGGCTGGCTGATGGCCGACCGCGCGCTGCGGCCCGTCCAGCGGATCACTGAGACGGCCCGGCGGGTGGCGCGCAGCCACGACCTGACCGAGCGGATCGGCTACACCGGGCCGCGCGACGAGGTGCGCGAGCTGGCCGACACCTTCGACACCATGCTCGGCCGGCTGTCCCGCTCGTTCGACGGGCAGCGCCGGTTCGTCGCGAACGCCTCGCACGAGCTGCGCACGCCGCTGGCGATCAACCGGACGCTGGTGGACGTGGCGCTGCGGCGCAAGGGCGCGTCCGAGGACGTCCGGCGGCTGGGCGAGTCGCTGCTGGTGGTGAACGAGCGGCACGAGCGGCTGATCGACGGGCTGCTGACCCTGGCGGGCGGCGAGAACGAGGTGACCGAGCGGCTGCCGGTCGATCTGGCCGACGTCGCCCGGCACGTGGTGGACCTGGCGTCCGCCGAGAACGGCGAGGCGGCGGGACGCGAGGTCACGGTGCGCGGCGAGCTGAGCCCGGCTCCGACGGCGGGCGATCCGGTGCTGCTGGAGCGGCTCGTGCAGAACCTGGTGGAGAACGCCGTCCGGCACAACCACTCCGGCGGGACGTGCCGGGTGATGACCGGCGTGCACGACGGCTGGACGGAGCTGACCGTGACCAACACCGGCCCGGTCGTGCCGGGCTACGAGACCGAGACGATCTTCGAGCCGTTCCGCCGGCTGGGCGCGGAGCGGGTGCGGTCGGACCGGGGCAGCGGGCTCGGCCTCTCGATCGTCCGGGCGGTGGCGGTCGCGCACGGCGGATCGGCGGTGGCGTCGCCGAATCCGGGCGGTGGTCTCCGCGTCACGGTGCGGTTGCCGAATTCGGGGCCGGTGTGAAGGGCGGTACCCCTGTGACTCGCGGGGAGAACGGTTATGAGATCGTTCCCTGGACGATCTTCCTGCCGTCTTCCCGCCGTTCGATATCGGTCAAAGATCAATTACCGATTTCGGATGTCTATAACTGGGACGGCTGCGGCCCCTGGGAAGAGCGTGACGCAATTATAGCTTTGAGGTAAGAGAAATCTTACCCTGGCTGACCTGCCCGGACGGACGGAGCGGGACGGACGGCGGCAAATCCCCGGGCCCCCGGACTTGCATTTCCGACACGCGCCCGGGCGGCGCCGGACGGTCTTCTCAAATGCTCCGCCACCTGCGTAGACTCCCGGCACCCGCGTAGCCGCGCGCAGTGACTGATTCGGCGTTGCCGCCGAGGGGTGCAGGGGGCCCGTCCCTCCTCGGAGACATTGAAACGGCCGCTCGCGGGGTACGCGGTAAAGATCGTCCGTTTGGGCGATCCGGATCGCCACGCCCCTGTCGAGGAGGACGGATGTCTGGGCTTTCCCTGTCAAGCCCGGCCGTTGCGAAAGGCGCGGATGTCAATCTCGGCGGCGGCGACCTCACCCTGGTCGTCGTCGTCGCCGTGGTCGCGCTGCTGGCATTGGCCGTCGCCGCAGGACTGGTAAGAGAGGTGCTGGCCGCAGGCCAGGGCACCGAGAAGATGCAGAACATCGCGCGGGCCGTCCAGGTCGGCGCGCTCGCCTACCTGAAGCGCCAGTTCCGCACGGTCGCCGTTTTCGTTGTCGTCATCCCGTTCCTGCTGCTCCTGCTTCCCGCCGACAGCACCGGCGAGCGGATCGGCCGGTCGGTCTTCTTCGTCGTCGGGGCGCTGTTCTCGGCGGTGACCGGCTTCACCGGCATGTGGCTGGCGGTGCGCGGCAACGTGCGCGTCGCCGCCGCGGCCCGCGACCCGCAGGGCGGCGAGAAGACCGCCATGCGGATCGCGTTCCGCACCGGCGGCGTCGCCGGCATGTTCACCGTCGGGCTCGGCCTGTTCGGCGCGGCCGTGGTCGTGCTCGCCTACAAGGGCGAGGCGCCGAAGGTGCTGGAGGGCTTCGGGTTCGGCGCCGCGCTGCTCGCCATGTTCATGCGGGTCGGCGGCGGCATCTTCACCAAGGCCGCCGACGTCGGCGCCGACCTGGTCGGCAAGGTCGAGCAGGGCATCCCCGAGGACGACCCGCGCAACGCCGCGACGATCGCCGACAACGTGGGCGACAACGTCGGCGACTGCGCCGGGATGGCCGCGGACCTGTTCGAGTCGTACGCGGTCATGCTGGTCGCCGCGCTGATCCTCGGCACCAACGCGTTCGGCAACGAGGGCCTGGTGTTCCCGCTGCTCGTCCCGATGATCGGCGTGATCACCGCGGTGATCGGGATCTTCGCGGTCGCGCCGCGGGCCCGGGACCGGTCCGGGATGTCGGCGATCAACCGCGGCTTCTTCATCTCCGCGATCTTCTCGGCCGTGCTGGTCGCGATCGCGGCGTTCGCCTACCTGCCGTCCTCGTTCGCCGACCTGCACGGCGTCACCGACGCCAAGATCCGCGGCCTGGACGCCGACCCGCGCTGGGTCGCGCTCGGCGCCGTGCTGATCGGGATCGTGCTGGCCAGCGCCATCCAGCTGCTCACCGGCTACTTCACCGAGACCAACCGGAAGCCGGTCAAGGAGGTGACCGGAAGTGCCCGCACCGGCCCCGCGACCGTGATCCTCTCCGGGATCTCGCTCGGCCTGGAGTCGGCCGTCTACACCGCCCTGGTGATCTCCGCCGCCGTCTACGGCGCGTTCCTGCTCGGCTTCGGCAACACCACGGTCGCGCTGTTCGCCGTGGCGATGGCCGGGACGGGCCTGCTCACCACGGTCGGCGTGATCGTGTCCATGGACACCTTCGGCCCGGTCTCCGACAACGCGCAGGGCATCGCCGAGATGTCCGGCGACGTCCAGGGCGAGGCCGCCGCCGTGCTGGAGCGGCTGGACGCGGTCGGCAACACCACCAAGGCGATCACCAAGGGCATCGCGATCGCGACCGCCGTGCTCGCCGCGACCGCGCTGTTCGGCTCGTTCCGGACGACCGTGGTGAACGCCCTCGACCACGCCTCGCCCTCGGCGAAGGACGCGCTGGGCAACTTCAAGGTGTTCTCGCTGTCCATCGACAACCCGAACGTGCTGATCGGGCTGGTGATCGGCGCGGCCGTGGTGTTCCTGTTCTCCGGCCTGGCGATCATGGCGGTCGGCCGCGCGGCCGGACGCGTCGTGGTGGAGGTCCGCAACCAGTTCCGGACCAGGCCCGGGATCATGGACTACACCGAGGAGCCCGACTACGACCGGGTCGTGTCGATCTGCACCCAGGACGCGCAGCGCGAGCTCGCCACTCCGGGGCTGCTGGCGATCATGACCCCGATCGCGGTCGGGTTCGCGCTCGGCTACGCGCCGCTCGGCGCCTACCTCGGCGGCGCGATCGCGGCCGGGGTGCTGATGGCGGTGTTCCTGTCCAACTCCGGCGGCGCCTGGGACAACGCCAAGAAGCTGGTCGAGGAGGGCCGGCTCGGCGGCAAGGGCTCCGAGGCGCACGCCGCGACCGTGATCGGCGACACCGTCGGCGACCCGTTCAAGGACACCGCGGGCCCCGCGATCAACCCGCTGATCAAGGTGATGAACCTGGTCGCGCTGCTGGTCGCGGACGCCGTCGTGCGCTACGCCGGGAACACCTGGCTGCGCGTGGTGGTCGCGCTCGTCGCGGTCGCCGTCGTGGTCGCCGCGATCGTGGTCTCCAAGCGCCGCGCCGACCCGATCGGCTCGATCTCCGACGTGGAGGCCGCGCCGCCGGTCGGGTCGTCCGCGCCGGGCTCCGCCGCCGCCACCGTGACCGTCCCGGCCGAGGCGGAGGCTCCCGCCATCGAGAACGCCGAGCCCGCCGCCACCGCACCGGAGGCCAACGGCACGACCCGCACCGCCGACCCCACCAAGAAGGAGTGAGGCCCCGCCCGCGACGCCCCTGACGGCGTCCCGAGCAACGCGCCCCCGCCCGGCCCGTCCGGACGGGGGCGCGCGTGCGTGCGGTGGCCCTGGATACGGGGCATGCGGGGGCGGCCGTACGCTTGTACGACACACCACGACATGCGGGAGGCGCGGCCTTGAGCGGCGAGAAGTCCACCCTGTCCGGCCCGAAGGGGTTCGCCCTCGTCCTCGCCGGAATGCTGGCCATCATCGGCGTCCTGTTCCTCATCGCCTACCTGGCCGCCCCGTAGGCTGCCGGGCATGCCGACTCTGATCGTGCTGCGGCACGCCAAGGCCGAGGACGGGTTCGGGAAGGCCGACGCCGACCGCGAGCTCACCGCCCGCGGACGGCGGGACGCGGCCGCCGCCGGGGACTGGCTGCGCACCCACGGCCACGCGCCCGGCCAGGACGACCTGCCCGGCCTCGTGCTCTGCTCGCCCGCCGTCCGCACCCGGCAGACGGTCGCCGAGCTGGGGCTCGACACCGCCGTCCGGTACGAGCCGCTGATCTACGGCAACGACGCCGAGGAACTGCTCGGGCTCGTCCGGGAGGTCGGGGACGAGGTCGCGGCGGTGCTGCTCGTCGGGCACAACCCGTCGGTGCACCAGCTCGTCCACGACCTGGTGCCGAACGCCGCGCCGCCCGGCTTCCCGACCTGCGCTCTCGCGATCATCGCCGTGCCGGACGCCTGGAGCGCCGTCCGCCCGGGCATCGGCGACCTCGTCGCCTACCACGACCCCAAGAGCTGAACCCCCGGGCTGCCCGGTCAGAGAGGTGGGGGCGGCAGGTTGATGGGGGTGTAGGGGATGTCCTTCGGCGCGCGCGGGGGCTCGGGGATCTCGGGGGGCGGGACGTCCTGCAGCGCGGCCTTGAGCGAGCCGCTGATCAGCATGTCGGTGTCGCGGCGCAGCGAGCGCAGCGCGTAGCGGGTGCCGGACACCTGGAGCAGGGCGTGCCGGAGCGGGGTGTACTCGTCGTGGTCGACGCCGCCCTCGACCTCGTCCCGGCGGCTGCGGGCGATCGACGACAGGTGCTCGTCCAGGTCGGCGAACTCCTCTTCGAGCCGGTCCTCGACCGACGGGCCCTCGGCGGCGCCCAGGCTGGAGACCGGCTCGGACAGCACCTCGGCCGCCTCCTCCAGCAGGTCGGCGACGCGGTCCAGGATCTCCGGGACGGGCCCGGAGTCGACCGACTCGTCCTCGCGGGTCATCCGCGCGATCGTGATCAGGTGGTCGCGGAGCCGGTGCGCGGAGTCGACCGCCTGGCCGAGGTCCTGCGCGCGCAGGTCGTCCGGGACGCGCTCGTGGCCGAGGCTGGTGCGCGCCTCGGCGACGGTCTCGGCGCTCCGCTCGGCGCTGACGATCATCTCGTACGGCAGCTGCTCGCGCTCGCCCTGGACGACCTCGGCGGCGACCCGGACCAGCTCGGCGTGCGCGGTCAGCAGGCGGCGCAGCTGGCCGGGCAGCCGCTCGACGTGCCCGGCCGGCCACAGCAGCCGGATCGCGAGCAGGGCCAGCGCCCCGCCGAGCAGGGTGAGGACGATCCGCTCCCCGGCGGCCGTCCAGTCGGACGGCGTGGAGAAGTCCAGCGTCATCATCGCCAGCGGCGTACCGAACAGGAACCAGTAGGTGATGTTGACCGGGCGCATGGTGAACCCGGCCACGGCGAACACGAACAGGATCAGCGCGGCGGCGATCTGGCCGGGCGCGAGCGCGAGCAGCACCGCCGCGATCACCGAGCCGACCGCGGTGCCGCCGATGCGCTCCAGGATGCGGTCGATCGTCTCGCCGTAGGTGCCGCGCAGGCTGAGCATCGCGGTGATGACCATCCACTGCCCGTGCGGCATGTCGAACGCGGCGGAGATCGACATCGCCACCACGGCCGTGACGTAGACCCGCATCGCCAGCCGGAACGTCGGCGACCGCGTCCGGACGGCCCGGACCACCCGCTCCCAGGTGGACATCGGATGCGGCGTCGGGAGCTTCGGCGGGCCGACCCCGAGCCGCAGGCCGCCCTTGACCAGCCGCCGCGCGGAGTCCACGCCGCCCGCGATCCGGTCGATCGCGCGCCGGATCTGGCTGATCAGCGCGACCGCGACCAGGTCCTCGTCCCCGGCGAGGCCGGCGCGGCGGATCTTGTCGCTCTGCCGGGCCAGCCGCCGGATCGCGGCCGAGTCCATGTCGCCGAGCGGCGCGCCCAGCGGGGACTCCCCGGCGGTGCGGATCGCGCCGGACAGCAGCCGCAGCCGGGAGGCGAGCGCGGCGATGGCGACGTGCGCCTCCAGCTCCCACTCGCGGTTGCGGTCCGGCGGGCGGCGGCGCTCGGCCTCGACCAGGGCGCGCAGCGCGACCGTCTCGTGCAGGATACGGGACAGCGCGTCGATCAGCCGCTCCGGACGCGTCGGCTCGACCTTGCTGCGGGCCGTCCGGTACTGGGCGTAGGTCTCGCGCGCCTCGGTCAGCGCCTCGGCCGCGGCGCGGCGCTGCGCGTCCCAGTCGACGGTGTGCACGACCTCGGCGAGGTCCGGGTTCGTGATGTGGACGGCGTTGAGGGCGGCGGGGTCCTGGCCGCCGATCTCCTGCGCGACCGCGTCGAGCGCGCCGGCGACCTCGTCCGCCGCGTCCGCCAGGGCCTCCTGGAGCGGGCGCAGCCGCCGTGCGGGCCACGGCGCGAGCACCAGCACGCAGAACAGGAGGCCGCCCAGCAGCTCCAGCGTGCCCATGGAGACCAGGTCGTGGGGGTGCGGCCGGATCGCGGTCATCAGCACCGCCATCCCCGCCGTGGAGCCGATCCAGTTGACCGCCGAGCCGATCGCCACGATCGGCGGGACGGCCGCGACGGCGATCCAGGTGTGCCCGCTGAGCAGGCCGCCGACGGTCGCGCCGAGCGCCACGATCAGCACTGCGCTGCCGAGGTCGCGGGCCCGCGCGCCGTACGGCCCCTCGGGCGCGCGCTGGGCGACCAGGTACGCGCCGAGCGAGATCACCGAGCCCGGGCCGGCGTGCCCGGTCAGCGCGCCGACGATCAGCGGCAGGGCGATCGCGAGAGCCGCCGAGAGCCCGAAGAAGGGCGTCGGCTCGCCCTCGACGTAGGCGAACGACTGCCGCACCCGCTCCAGCACCCTGGCCTCGCCTCCCCGCTCACTCCGGACCGCTGGGGTATACCCCGTCCCGGCCCCGGTGATCACTATGCCCGCACGTCACCTGCGTCACCGGTGTCCGTTTCCGCGAACGCGGGAGCGAGCCCCGCCGGGAAGCGGCGCGAGGCCAAGCGCAGCGAGGTCAGGCGCTGAGGGCAGGCGGCCAAGGTCAGGCGCTGCGAAGGCAGGCGCTGGGGCGGGGCGGCTGGGGTCAGGCGATGGAGGGGTCGGCGGCGTCGGCCGCCTCGATCTCCTCGCGGGAGATGCCCATCAGGAACAGGATGGTGTCCAGGTAGGGGACGTTCACGGCGGTGTCGGCGGCCTGCCGGACGACCGGCTTGGCGTTGTAGGCGATCCCGAGCCCGGCGGCCTGGAGCATGTCCAGGTCGTTCGCGCCGTCGCCGATCGCGACGGTCTGGCTGACCGGGATGCCCGCCTCGCGGGCGAAGCGTTCCAGGGCGGACGCCTTGCCCGCCCGGTCGATCACCGGGCCGACGACGCGTCCGGTGAGCCGTCCGCCCTCGACCTCCAGGGTGTTGGCGGCCGAGTAGTCGATCCCGAGGTCGCTCACCAGCGCGTCCGTGATCTGCGTGAACCCGCCGGACACGATCGCGAACTTGTAGTCCAGCCGCTTCAGCGTGCGGACCATCGTGCGCGCCCCGGCGGCCAGCTCGATCCGGTCGCGGACGACCTCCAGCGCGCCCGCGTCCAGCCCGGCGAGCAATGCGACCCGCTCCCGCAGCGAGCCCTCGAAGTCCAGCTCGCCGCGCATCGCGGCCTCGGTGACCTTGGCGACCTCGGGCAGGCAGCCCGCCTGCTCGGCGAGCAGCTCGATCACCTCGCCCTGGATCAGGGTGGAGTCGACGTCCATCACGATCAGCCGCTTCGCCCGGCGGTGCAGCCCGCCCGGCTGGACGGCCACGTCGACCTGCCGCTCGGCGGCCTCGCGGGCCAGCGCGGCGCGCAGGCCGGCCGCGTCCGCGCCCGAGACGTCCAGCTCGATGCAGGTGACGGGGTAGCTCGCGAGCCGCTCGATGCGGTCGATGTTCGCGCCGTTCGCCGCGATCTGGCCGGCGATCCCGGCCATCGCGGCGGGCAGCAGCGGCGCGCCCAGCACGGTCACGTGCAGCCGCCCCCGGCGCCGCGGGACGGCCCGGTCGCGCCCGGTGGACAGCTCGATCTCCATGTCCAGGTCGGTGGCGACGCGCTCGGCGGCCGTCCAGACCCGTCCGATGTCGGCGCCGTCCGCGTAGGCGACCAGGACGCCGAGGACGAGCCGGCCGCGGATCACGACCTGCTCCACGTCGGCGACCGTTACCGGGAATTCGGACAGGGTGCCGAAGAGCCGCGACGTGACCCCTGGGCGGTCGCGGCCGGTGAGCGTGATGAGCAGCGTGCGCTGTGCTGTGCCGTCCATGCTGCTCACCACGGTACCGGCCGCGCCGGGACCGCGTCTGTGACGTCCACCATGCGGACGCCGAGCGTTCAGCGCGTCCCATCGGGGGTTCATGCGCCCGTAGACCAGGACGGGCCGATCCGTCCTAATCGGCCAGAATCAGGTTGAGGTCCCCGAACTCGTGCCAGAGGTAGCGCTCGTCCAGGGCGGCGGCGTAGAGGGCGGAGAGCAGCGGCCGGCCGGCGATCGCGGTCAGCATCATCAGGTGGGACGACCTGGGCTCGTGCAGGCCCGTGAGCAGGCCGTCCACGGCCGCGACGCCGCGCTCGGGGGTGACCACGTGCTCGGTCCAGCCGGAGAGCGGACCGCCCGCCGCGACGGTCTCCAGGGCGCGGACGACCGTGGTGCCGACGGCGACGACGCGTCCGCCGTGCTCGCGGACGTGCCGGACCAGCTCCCACGTCCGCTCCGGGACGCGGTACCGCTCGGCGTAGGGCGGCTCGTGCGCCTCGGGCGACGCGACGCCGGTGTGCAGGGTCAGCGGCGCGACCAGGACGCCGCGCGAGACCAGCCCGGTGACCAGCTCGGGCGTGAACGGGCGGGCCGCGCTCGGCATCTCCGCGCCGCCGTCGTCCCGGTCGAAGGCGAACGCGGTCTGGTAGGCGGCGGTCGGCCAGTCCCGCCGGACGTACCCGTACCTGATCGGCACGCCGTTCCGCCGCAGGTAGGGGACGACGGGGACGCTGAGCCGCGCGTGCCACAGCCGCTCGGTGTGCCGCCGGACGAGGGTCAGGGTCGCGCCGTCCGGCATCGGGATCCACTCGCCGGGCGAGCCGCCGTCGTACGGGAGGCTGCCCTTGCCGGACCGGCGCCGCAGCTCGACCAGCCAGTCCCGGTCCTCGCCGCCGCCGCCCGGGACGGGCGTGGAGAAGTGCACGGCGAGCCGGTCCAGCCGGACGGCGGCGGGCAGCGTCGCGGACGTGTTGACCACAAGCAGGTCCCCGGGCCGCAGCAGATCGGGCAGGTCGCGGAACTCGTGGTGGCTCACCTCCCCGGATGCGGACCGTCCGACCAGCAGCCGGACGCCGTCCCGCGTCCGGCCGCGCGCCTCGGGCGGCTCGTGCGCTTCCAGCTCGGCCGGGAGGACGAAATCGAGGGTTTCGGTCATGACGAACTCCAGACTCGGCCCCGGCAGCGGGGTCGGAAGAAGGGACGGACGGATCCGGCCCGCGAGAGCCGGGCCGCTCAAGAGCCGCGAGGCGTGGACGGGTCGGTCAGGGAGTGGTGAGGCGGGTGGAGGCGAGGACGCCGACGGCGGCGAGGGCCGTGAGCAGGACGCCCGCGACGGCGAGACCGGTGCCGAGGTGGTCGGTGCCGAGGGCGGCGACCAGCGCGCCGGACGCGCCGACGAACAGCGAGGAGCCGAGGTTGTCGGCGATCTGCAGGGAGGCCGAGTTGACGCCCTGCTCCGCCTCGGGCGAGCCGTTCAGCACCAGGACGCTGACGCTGCTGATCGCGAAGCCCATGCCCGCGCCGCCCAGGATCCAGGCGGGCGCGGCGGCCCAGCCGTTCAGCTGGACGGCGACGGCCGCGGTCGCGATCCCCGCGGTGACCAGCACCGCGCCGAGCCGGATGAAGAACTGCCGGGACCGCTTGGACCGGCCCTGGATCTGCGACGCCGCCGACCAGCCGAGCCCGCCGAGGGTCAGCACGACACCGGCCTCGGCGGCGCTGAACTTGTGCAGGCTGGTCAGCGCGAGCGGGATGAACACGTCCATCCCGAAGAACGCGCCGGACAGCATGCCGCGGACCAGGACGGCGCTCGGCAGCCCGCGCCGGAACCGCATCGTCCCGGCGGGGAGCATTTTCGGCAGCCCGAAAGCCAGCCCGGCCAGCCCGGCCGCCACGCCGACGGCCATCACGATCCCGGGGTGCTGGAGGCCGTACAGCAGCACGCCCGCGGCGCCCGCGACGGCGACCGCCGCGACGTACCGGACCGCCTTGGGACGCGCCGCGGGCCGCTCGGCCGGACGCATGTCCCGCAGCGCGGGCACCAGCAGCGCCGCCGCCGGGGCGACCAGCGGGATCAGCCCGAGGAACACCCAGCGCCAGCCCGCGTGCTGCGCGACGAGCCCGCCGATCGCCGGGCCGATCAGCGACGGCAGCACCCACGCCGCCGACAGCGCGGCGAACACCCGCGGCCGCAGCTCCTCGGGGTAGACCCGGGCGATCAGCACGTACACCGCGACCAGCGCGACACCGGAGCCGAGGCCCTGCAGGGTGCGCGCGCCGATGAAGATCCACATGGTCGGCGCGGCCCCGGCCGCCGCCAGGCCCGCGACGAACACTCCCAGCCCGGTCAGCAGCGGACGGCCCGGGCCGGAACGGTCCACCCAGCCGCCGGACAGCACGGTGGTCAGCAGGCTCGCGATCAGCGTCGCGCTGAACCCCCACCCGTAGAGCGAGAGCCCGTGCAGGTCGCGGGCGGTCAGCGGCATGACCGTCCCGACCGCCATCGCCTCGAACGCCAGCAGCGTCACGACGAGCACGATGCCGAGCGTCGGCACCAGCAGCCGCCCGCTCCACACCCCGCGCGCCCGCGGCTCATCGCCGCCGGTCTCGGCCTCGTCCTGAACTGCGGTCTCGTCCTGGACGAGGGTCTCGGCGGCGGTGAGGGGTTCTCCGGACGAGGCGTCGGCGGCGATGAGGGCGTCTCCGGACGAGGCGTCGGCAGTGATGAGGGGCTCTCCAGGCGAGGTGACGGGCGCGATGAGGGGGTCTTCGGGTGGGGTGTCGGGGTTCAGCACGGTCGTCATTGTCCGTCCCCTCGCGGGGAGGTGGGTCGCGCGAGGTCGTCGGCGCGGTAGCGGCCGCTCGGACGGCGGTCGGAGACCAGGGAGAGCAGCGCGGCGGCGACCGTCGCGGGCTGCGGTGCGGCGTCCGCGTCCTCGCCCGACGCGCGCAGCATGTCGGTGTTCATCGAGCCCGGGTCGGCCCACCAGACGGCGACGTCCGGCTCCTCGGCGGCGAGCACGTGGGAGAGCTGTTCGAGCGCGGCCTTGGTGGAGCCGTAGCCGCCCCACGTCTGGTAGCCCTCGACGGCCGCGTCCGAGGTGATGTTGAGGATGGCGCCGCGCCGTGCGCGCAGGTCCGGAAGGAACGCCTGGACGAGGGCCAGCGGCGCGGTGACGTTCGTCCGGAACGCGTCCTGGAGGTCGTCCAGCGGCTGGTCGGCGAGGAGCGGCAGCGGGGTCGTGCCGAGCGTGCCCGCGTTGTTCACGAGCAGGTCCAGCCCGCCCGCCGCCTCGACGGCCCGGACGAGCGCGTCCCGGTGGGCGGGGTCCGTCACGTCCCCGGGGACCGCGACGGCGTTCGGCCCGATCTCGGCGGCGGCCTTGGCCAGCTCGTCCGCCGAGCGCGCGTCGATGACGACCGTCCAGCCGTCGCGGGCGAGGTCGGCGGCCAGGGCGCGGCCCAGGCCCTTGGACGCTCCGGTGATCAGTGCGGTCTTCGACATGCCGACGACGCTATTTCGGACGCCCGCGAGGCACATCGGCCGCGCGGGCGCACGAGGATCAGCCCTTGGTCCTAGGGCTCCCGGCCGGATTCCGCAGATCCAGGACTTCCGGCCCGTTTCAGTGGCCGGGACGGTAAGACGCCACGGCCGGCGCGGACCCGCTACCGGACGACAGGGAACCGCCGAAAAGGAAGTTCCCGATCCGCGCAGCGCGGTCGCGCCCCACGGGTCGTACTCGCGTCCGGCGAGCTTCGCCGGGATCATGTCGACGTGCCACTTGCCCGACGCGGCCCGGTGGTACAGGACCGTGCGCTCGCGGTACTTGGGCGGCGTGTGCTCGCCGATCGACATGCCCATGACCACCAGCTCGCCCCGGTCGGTCAGCAGGGGCACGGAGGCCATGGCGAGGTGGCTCGCGTAGGGGATCCGCTCGCGGTGCCAGCCGCGGCGGTCCTTGAAGAAGGCGTAGCTCTCGTCGCCGATGCCGCTGCCGATCGCCCAGACGCGGTTGCGGTCCACGGCGACGTCGTCGAAGAAGACACCCCCGGCCGGGATCGGAACGCGCTCGCGCTGCCAGCGGCGGCCGTCGTAGTGCAGGACGACGGGCCGTCCGTTCCCGGAGCCGTCGAAGCCCGCCGCCCAGACGTCGCGGGACGACCGGAACGCCAGGGACGAGATGCCGCTCCGGCCGAGCGTCCGCGTCGCCAGGTGGCCTTGGTGGACGCGTGTGCGGGTGCGGGGGCGACCGCGAGGGCGGTCGCCGCGGCGGCGGCGAGGGTGCTCGCCGACCGGAGGGAACGGTGCAAGGAATCCCCGATCATAGAGATCATGAAAATCGCCGAATCATACTGAAAGCCGGGCATACCGCTGGCGGGGGAGCGCCCGGATCCGGCGCGTCGTCCGGGCGGACGACGCGCGCGCCGCGGAGCCCGGTCCACGGGCTGATTCGCCCCGCGCCGTACACCGAGTACGGTCTTCACAGGCGGGCGCTTCCCGCCCCGAGAACGGGGAGTCGCGGGTGGACGTGGACGACGGCGAAGGGGCGGCGCTGCACGCCGTGAGCTCCGCCGTCCTCGCGGTCACCCGGCACCTGTCGGTGCGCGAGGTGCTCCAGGTGATCGTCCGGGCCGCGGCGCGGCTGCTGGACGCCCGCTACGCAGCCCTCGGCGTCCCCGACGACCAGGGCTCGTTCGCCGAGTTCGTGGTCGAAGGTGTCAGCGACGAGGACTGGGAGAAGATCGGCCCGCTGCCGCGCCAGCACGGGATGCTCGCCGCGATGCTCCGCGACAACGAGCCCAAGCGGCTCGCCGACATCCGCCGCGAGCCCGAGTTCGAGGGCTGGCCGTCCGCGCACCCCGTCCTGAAGGACTTCCTGGGCGTCCCGATCCGCGACGGCGGCGAGGTCCTCGGCATCATCTTCCTCGCCAACCGCCGCCATTCCTCGCCTTCCGCCGCGGAGCGGGGGTTCACGCGGCGGGACGAGGAGCTGCTGACGCTGTTCGCGGCGCACGCGGCCATCGCGATCACCAACGCGCGGCTGTACGAGGCGAACCGCGAGCTGACCGTCGTCGCCGAGCGGAACCGGCTGGCGCGCGAGCTGCACGACGCCGTGGCGCAGAAGCTGTTCTCGCTGCGGCTCACCGCGCGGGCCGCGTCCGCGCTGGCCGAGCGGCACCCGGCGCGGGCCGTCCAGGAGCTCGACCAGGTCGAGCGGCTCGCCGCCGACGCGCTCGCCGAGCTGCGCGCGGTGATCTTCGAGCTGCGGCCGGCGGACCTGGCGGACGGCCTCGCCGCGTCCCTGCGCAAGCACGCCGAGGTGCTGGACCGCGCCTACGACGCGCGCGTGCTGTGCGAGGTGGACGGCGCGGCCGACCTGTCCGAGGAGCAGGAGACCGTGCTGTTCCGCATCGCGCAGGAGGCGCTCTACAACGCGCTGCGACACGCCGGGGCGCGGACGGTCCGCGTCCGCCTCGCGGGCGCGCCGGACGCCGTGGCCCTGGAGATCGCCGACGACGGCAGCGGCTTCACCGCGACCAGCCCGTCCGGCGACACGCCCGGGAGTAGCGGCGGGAACGGGCTCGGGCTCGTGTCGATGCGGGACCGTGCGTGCTCGATCGGGGGCACACTGTCGATCGACACCGCGCCAGGCAGGGGCACGGTGGTGCGAGTGGAGGTGGCCCTTTGAGCGGCGCCGGCAGCGGGACGGGCGGGGACGCGGCGATCCGGGTGCTCATCGCCGACGACCATCCGGTCGTCCGCCAGGGGCTGCGCACCTACCTGGGGATCCAGGACGACATCGAGGTGGTCGGCGAGGCCGCGGACGGCGTCGAGGCGGTGTCCATGGCCGAGCGGCTGGAGCCCGATATCGTGCTCATGGACCTGAAGATGCCGGGCGCGGGCGGCCTGGCCGCGCTCACCGAACTGCGCGCGCGCGGGGTCGCGGCGAGGGTGCTGGTGCTCACCAGCGTCACCGAGCGGGGACACGTGCTGCCGGCAGTTCAGGCGGGCGCGGCTGGGTATCTGTACAAGGACGTCGATCCGCGGGCGCTCGTCCAGGCGATCCGGGCGGTCCACGACGGACACGTGCTGTTCGCGCCGGACGCGGCCGAGGCCGTGCTGGGCGCGGACGCGGCCGGCGGGGACGGACGGCACGACGACCGCGGCCTGGCCGCGCTGACCGACAGGGAGCGTGAGGTGCTCGTGCAGATCGCGCGGGGCAGGTCCAACCGGGAGATCGCGCGCGTCCTCGCGGTCTCCGAGAAGACGGTCAAGACGCACGTCAGTAATCTGCTCATGAAACTGGGAGTGCAGGATCGGACCCAGGCCGCGCTGTACGCCGTCCGGCACGGCCTGGTCGCGGACTGATAGAACAACTTCCACTGACAGGATCGTCATCGAAAACGGTATGAACGTAGCAATCAGGTACGCAGCAGGCAGCGACATCGGGTGCAGCCGGGAGAACAACGAGGACTCCGGCTACGCCGGGTCGCGGCTGATCGCGGTGGCGGACGGTATGGGCGGCTATGCCGGCGGCGAGGTGGCCTCCTCGACCGTCATCGGATCGCTGCGCTCGCTGGACGCCGAAGCCCCCGCCGAGGACCTCGCCCAGGCGCTCGGCCGCGCCGTCGCCGAGGCGAACGAGAAGCTCCGGATCGTCCGCGAGGAACGCCCCGACCTGTCCCGGATGGGCACCACGCTCACCGCCATGCTCTGGGACGGCTCGCGCGTCGCCCTCGCGCACATCGGCGACTCGCGCGGCTACCTCCTGCGCGACAACGAGCTGTTCCAGATCACCCAGGACCACACCATGGACGAGCTGCTCAAGGCCGAGGCCGAGCAGTCCGGCCAGACCCCGGACCCGGCCGAGACGTCCCGGCTGTCGCACGTCCTGTACCGCGTGCTCGACGGGCGCGAGGACCGCGAGCCCGACCTCCGCCTCCGCGAGGCCCGCCTCGGCGACCGCTACCTGCTCTGCTCGGACGGCCTGTCCAACGTCGTCGACCCGCAGACCGCCTACGAGGTGCTCGCCGCCGAACCCGACCCGGCCCGCGCCGTCCACCGCCTCATCGGCCTCGCCCGCGACGGCGGCGGTCCCGACAACATCACCGCGGTGATCGCCGACGTCGTCGAGGCCGACCACCTGGCCGCCGCCCCTCCGACCACCCCCCTGACCGTAGGCGCCGCCGCGAACTCCTAACCCCCCAAACCCCCCGAACACCCCCCTTCGCACCGCGCGCCGCTGCCCGCCCCCGCGCCTCGTGCCTGAACGTTCCTTGCGCACGCTCGCTCGCTCGGTCGCGTCCCCGTCACGCGTCCTTGAGCCCAGCGCATTCATGACACCCGCGCATTCATGACCCCCGCGCTTCCACCGCCGCGCGTTTCCGCTTCCGCCGCTCACGTTTCCGCTTCCGCCGCACGCGTTCCGCTTCCGCCGCCGCGCGCTTCTCGATTCCGCGCCCCGCACCCATGCGTTCCGGACGCGTCCTCACGCTGTTCACCTTGGGGTTTCGGGGGTTTCGGTGCGGGGTGTGGCGGGTGCGTACGTTCTGTTACGCTGTCCGACCGGTTGCGGGCTGACCTGCTACGTCCTATCCCGGCAATCGTGCACTCCGTTGTGGCGAAATGTCCTACCCTGCTGCCAGGGTGGGGACGGTCACGGGCCAGGTAACGGTCGCATCGCGGATGCCTGTCCTGGCTTGACCCACCTCGGGGTGGACCCGATATATGGGTCACCTGGACAAAAGTGTCATTGAGGCGGAGGAAATCGGTGGGGGGAACGACCGGACCGACGGTCACCGGCGCGCCACAGGGCGCGCTCGGCGGCTTCGTCGACCGGAGCCTCGTCGCCGCGCGTCGCGGCCCCCTGGGCGTTGCCCTGCGGGTCGCCGCCATGGCCACGGCGGCGGTCGCCGCGGCCTGGGTCCACCGCGTCCACGACCCCGGCGTGCTCTGTCCCCTCCGGACGGTCACCGGGATCCCCTGCCCCCTGTGCGGGGGCACCACCGCGTTCATCGAGCTCGGCGCCGGCCGCCCCGGCCACGCCGTGCTCGCCAACCCGGTGGCGCTCACCGGAGCCGTGGCGCTCGCCCTGGCTCCGCTCGGGCTGGGAGCCCGGTGGTGGGAGCTGGCCCCGGAGACCCGCCGGCGGGTCCTCGG
This sequence comes from Actinomadura rupiterrae, assembly GCF_024172125.1. GTDB lineage: Bacteria > Actinomycetota > Actinomycetes > Streptosporangiales > Streptosporangiaceae > Spirillospora > Spirillospora rupiterrae. The sequence continues at coordinate 145,427 of NZ_JAMZEA010000008.1, read as the reverse complement.
CGCCGCACTCGTGGCTTCGGAGCTCTGGCAGCTCGTCAGGCTCGGCGTCCTGCGGGTCTGAGCAGGCGTCCGTCGTCGGCCAGATCCGTGGAGCCCTCCCGGTCCGGCGGACGTCACAAACACCACAGGGTCAATCAATCAAGGAGCGAGTGTGGGCAACCCCTACGACCCGTACGGCCAGCAGCAGCCGGGGTACGGCCAGCAACCCGGCTACGGGCAGCAGCCGCCGGCGCAGCCCGGCTACGGCCAGCAGCCCGGATACGGCCAGCAGCCGCCCGCGCAGCCGGGTTACGGCCAGCAGCCCGGTTACGGTCAGCAGCAGCCCGGCTATGGCCAGCAGCCCGCGCCCCAGCCGGGCTACGGCCAGCAGCCCGGCTACGGCCAGCAGCCCGCCGCGTACGGTCAGCAGCAGTACTACGGCGGCGCGCCCGCCGGTGGCGGCCAGCTCGCCGAGTGGGGTTCCCGCGTCGGCGCGACCTTCATCGACGGCCTCATCCTCGGCGCGCCCGTCGGCATCCTCTACTTCATCGCCGCCGCCCTGGCCGCCAAGGTCCCCGTGCTCGGCCTCCTGCTCATGCTGGTGGTCTGGCTGGGCGCCCTCGGCGTGTCCCTCTGGTTCATCTACCAGGAGGGCACCACGGGCCAGACGATCGGCAAGCGCCAGATGGGCATCAAGGTCGTCAGCGCCGACACCGGCCAGCCGATCGGCTTCGGCATGGCGTTCCTGCGCCGCATCTGCCACGCGGCCGACACCTTCGCCTGCTACGTCGGCTACCTGTGGCCGCTGTGGGACGAGCGCAAGCAGACCTTCGCCGACAAGATCGTCAACACGCTCGTCGTGCGGGCCTGATCTCCGGCACCTGCCGGCGGGGCGTCCTCCACAGGAGGCGCCCCGCTTCGCGTTCCCGGGCCTTCGGCCCACGCTCGTCCCGGGGCCCTCGTCGTCGGGTGTCGGGTGTGGCCGGGCGCGCGGTGTCAGCGGTCGACGGGGTCGAAGACGCTGTCGCAGGCGGCGATCATGGCGCGGCGGACGGCGCGGTCGAGCAGCCGGAGGGCCTCGTCGCGGCGGCGCATCTGCGGGGCGTCCAGGCCGCGGGCCTCCATCCGGCGCGCGAGCCGGACGACCGTCGCGAGGTGGACGGCGCGGGCCGCGGTGCGCTGGGCGCGCGGCGGGTAGCCCGGGGCGAGCGGCGGTTCGTCCGCGCCCGCCGAGCGCAGGCCCATCAGCTCGTCCGCGATCTCCGGCGGGACGGACGCGACGTCGCTCACCGTGAGCAGCGCCTCGGTGGCCTCGCGCATCGCCATGGTCAGGTCGCGGTCGGCCTCGGGCAGGGACGGCACGTCGGGCCGTCCGGTCGAGGCCGCCGACGGCTCCCAGCGGACGCCCGCGTAGGACGAGCCGCGCAGGTCCTCGTGCGGGACGAGCCCGACCGCGCGGTCGGCGAGGACGGCGACGACCGCGCTCCCCGCCGCGATCGCGGCCCGGTTGAACGCGGCCGGACCGGTCAGCCCGAGCGGGTCGCCCGGCACCGGCACCGCCAGCCGCAGCGCGCTCATCCCCTCGACCCGCAACTCGCCGAGCGCCCGCCGGAGCGGAACATCTCCGGACAGCCCGGGCAGCGCGTCCGGCGCGTCCGGTGCGCGCGGCGCGCCGGTCCCGGTCGTCCCGCCGAGCACGCTCGGCTCGGCCGCGGAAAGGCCCACGACCTGCGGTCCGGCGGCGCGCTCGACCGCGTCGACCGCCTCGTCCAGACCCACGTGTCCGGCCAGCCAGGCGTTCCCCCACGCGGTGAGCGCGGTCGCCGCGTCGCCCGTCGAGCCCGTTCGGTCAGCGCCTGCGTCCATGCCGACCACCATAAGCGCTGCGAATCGCATAGGTTCTTTGTTGCGAATCGGATCGCCTGAGAACGCGAGATTGGGGACAAAGGCGCGCGATGGCCGGCGAGGTACTGCAACTCCGGGGAGTCGGCGTCAGGCGCGAGGGGGCCACCCTGCTGCGCGACGTGACGTGGACGGTGAACGAGAACGAGCGATGGGTGGTCGTGGGCCCGAACGGCGCGGGCAAGACCACGCTGCTCCAGGTCGCCGGCGCGCTGCTGCATCCCACCGAGGGCTCGGTGGAGATCCTTGAGGAGGAGCTGGGCCGCACGGACGTGTTCGAGCTGCGGCCGCGCATCGGGGTCGCGAGCTCCGCGGTGGCCGAGAAGGTGCCGACCGGGGAGACCGTCCTCGACCTGGTCCTGACCGGTTCGTACGCGATCCTCGGCCGCTGGCAGGAGGAGTACGAGTCGACCGACCTCGCGCGCGCGATCGAGCTGCTGGAGGCCCTCGGCTGCGCCGACCTGGTCAAGCGGCGGTTCAGCACGCTGTCGGAGGGCGAGCGCAAGCGCGTCCAGATCGCCCGCGCGCTGATGCCCGACCCCGAGCTGCTCCTGCTGGACGAGCCCGCCGCGGGCCTCGACCTGGGCGGGCGCGAGGACCTGGTGCGCCGCCTCGGCATCCTGGCCGACGACCCCGCCGCGCCGACGACGGTGATGGTCACCCACCACGTCGAGGAGGTCCCGGAGGGGTTCACGCACGCCCTGCTGCTCCGCAAGGGCCAGGTCGTCGCGTCCGGCAAGGTGGACGAGGTCTTCACCCCGGAGCACCTCACCGAATGCTTCGGCGTCCCGCTGTCCATCGACCGCCAGAACGGCCGCTGGTACGCCCGAGCCGCCTACTAGACCGCGGCTACGCGCCCGCACCGCGCGCCGCCTTCCGGCCCGCGCTCGGCGTGCTGCTGGGCCGTGCTCGGCGTGCTGCGAGGCCGCGGTCGGCGTGTCTCAGCATGTGGGCGGACGACCCCGGCCAATCCGGTGATCTCGGGCTTCCCTAACATCGGGGGACTGCTGGAGGCTCCGAGCACGGGACGGGACGAACGTGGACTTGCTTGACGCGGGCGCGGTGTTCGCCGCGGGGATCGCCGCGGGCGGGATCAACGCCGTGGTGGGATCCGGCTCGCTCATCACGTTCCCGACGATGGTGGCGCTCGGATTCCCGCCGGTGACGGCGAACGTCTCGAACAACATCGGCCTCGTCCCCGGCTCGGTGACCGGCGCGTACGGCTACCGCGACAAGCTCAAGGGGCAGCGGGGGCGGCTGCTGCGGCTCGGCAGCGCGTCCGTGCTGGGCGCCGCGGTCGGCGCGCTGCTGCTGCTGGCGCTGCCCGCCACGGCGTTCAAGGTGATCGTCCCGATCCTGATCGTCATCGCGCTGGTGCTGGTGGTGTTCCAGCCGCGCCTCCAGCGCTACCTGCGCGGACGCGAGATGCAGCGCGAGCACGGCGGGCCGGCGCTGTGGTCGGGCGTGTTCGGCGCGGGGATGTACGGCGGCTACTTCGGGGCCGCGCAGGGCATCGTCCTGATCGGCCTGCTCGGGACCGCGCTGAACGAGGACCTGCAGCGTGTCAACGCCGCCAAGAACGTCCTGTCGGCGCTGGTCAACGGGACCGCCGCCGTCGTGTTCATCGGGTCCTGGGCGCTCGGCCGGACCGACATCAGCTGGCTCGCCGTGCTGCTCGTCGCGGCCGGTTCCACATTGGGCGGACTGCTCGGCGCGAAGGTCGGGCAGCGGATTCCCGCGCCCGTGCTGCGCGGCGTGATCGTGCTCGTGGGCCTCGCCGCGCTGTACAAGTTCCTGGCCTGACCTGCGCTTTCGACGGTTGCCGACCCTTTGATCCGGGTATAAGTCGAATATATGTTCGACTGCGCGAGGGGTGTCCGATGAAGGGCGACAGGGTCGAGATCGTCATCGACGCGGGCGGCGAGGGCGTCCGCACCTACGAGGTCGCCGCGACGCGCGCCGGCCGCCGCGTGGAGATCGCCAACCGGCGCGGCGTCGTCGAGGTCAGCGAGGTCACCCGCACCGGAACCCCCGTCCGCACCGCCCGCTTCATGGCCAGCCGCGTCCTGGCGCTCGTCGAGTACCCCATCGCCGACGACCACCCCGAACCCCCTGACTCCTGACCCCGCGAACAGCCTCGCACGGCCTGGTGGTCTGGTGGGCGCAGACGGACCTGCGCGGGCGGCCTGGTGATCTAGCGGGCGCGGGCGGGCCTTCACGGCGGCCTGGTGGTCTGGTGGGCGCGGGCGGGCCTTCAGGGCGGCCTGGTGGTCTGGTGGGCGCGGACGGACCAGCGCCGACGGTCTGGTGATTTAGCGGGCGCGGACAGGTCTGCGCGGGCGGTCTGGTGGCCTAGCGGGCGCGGACGGGGCTGCGTGGGCGGTCTGGTGGCCTAGCGGGCGCGGACGGACCGGAAATCGGGGTGGACGCCCGGGGTGAGGCCGCGTTCGTCGGCGATGCGCCGGAGAAGCTCCGTGAGCTGCTGGTGCTCCCCGGGTGAGAGCGCCGAGGTGAGGTCCGTCTCGTGCTCGATCGCGATGGGGATCAGCTCGCCCAGGAGCGATTCGCCGGCCTCGGTCAGGTAGAGCGCATGGAGGCGCCGGTCGTCCGGGTTGCGGCGGCGCTCGACCAGTCCGCGCTGCTCCATCTTGTCCACGAACGGGACGAAGCGGCTCGGCGGCATGCCCAGGCGGTCGGCGAGCTCGCGCTGGCTGCCTCCGGGATTCGCCTTCAGCATTCGCAGGAGGCCGGCCTGGGGCGGCGTCAGGTCCAGCACCTTGATCCGTTCCGCGAACACGCCCGCCGCATGCGCCCCCAACTGCGCCAACAAGAACGCAGCCCCAACCGGCCCCCCGCCGCCGTGCCCGACCGCGCCCTGCCCGACCGCGCCTTCCTCGGCCGCGCCTTGCCCGGCTGCGTCTTGCTCGGCCGCGCCTTGCCCGGCCGCGCCTTGCCCAGCTGCGTCTTCTTCAGCCGTGCTCTGCCCGGTCGCGCTCTGCGCGGGCGCTGGGACGGGCTCCGTCGGCTGTTCGGTCGTCATGGACGAGATGATACACGATTGACAATCGTTCAGATCTGTAATCATTATCGAGTAGAACGATTTCGAGGAGCTGACATGACCACCGCGTCCCACCACGTCCACCCGTCCGCCGTCACTCGGCGTCGCGCTCAGCTGGGCCCGCCGCTGCTCGTCCCCGTGCTGGCCTATGTGGCGCTGACCATCGCGTATGTCGCGGTGAACGCGTCCACGCCGCAGCCCACCGCGTCCGGTGCGGAGGTGCTGCGGCACGACCTTGACCACGCCGCACAGATCAAGGCCGGCGCGTTCCTGCTGTTCGCCTCGGCGTCGCCGCTCGCAGTGACCGCCGCCGTTCTCTACCGGCGGTTGCGCACCCTCGGCGTGACGGCGCCGGGCGGCGCGATATCCCTGGTGGGCGGCGTGCTCGCCGCGTCCGCGCTGGCCCTTTCGGGCATGTTCGCCTGGACTGGGGCGCGGCTCGCCTCCGACGCGTCCCCGGCGCTCGCTCGCGTCCTCGCCGACCTGTCCTTCGCCGCCGGAGGGCCGGGCTTCTCGGTGACGTTCGCCCTGCTCATCGCGGGTGTGTCGGTGCCCGGTCTGCTGGCCCGGCTGCTACCGCGCCCGCTCGCCGTGATCGGCCTGGTGATCGCTGTCGTCGGCGCGCTGTCCTCGCTGACCTTCGCGGTCTACGGCTTCACGTACCTGGTTCCGGTCGTCCGCTTCGGCGGGACGCTCTGGCTCATCGCTACGGCCGCCCTCCTCCCGCGTACCCGCCGTCCCGCCAACGACTAGGGACGCCCGGACGCGTCCGGCAACGAGGCAAGACGCTCGGGCCGTTCGCGGACGTCCGGGAAGCGCAAGAGCCGGGCGGCCTCGCGGTGCCCGGCTCTTCGTGAGGTCAGCTGAGCGGACGGACCTGGACGATTCCGTCCTCCGTCACGCGGGTCTCGAAGGCGGGCTGGCGGCCGGTGGCGGGGCCGTGGACGACCGATCCGTCCGCCACGCGGAACTCGCTGCCGTGCCAGGGGCAGACGACGCAGGTGTCGCCCTCGTCGTCGATGGTGATCCGGCCCTGGTGGAGCGGTCCGCCGAGGTGGCTGCAGCGGTCGGCGAGCGCGTACACCTCGTCCTCCTCGCGCAGGACGAACAGGCTGATATAGCCCAGCGTGCGGCGGACGGGCCAGCCGTCCGGAAGGTCCGCGGCGGGGCAGAGGTCGTGCCAGCCGAGCGGGACGAGGTGGGAGACCTGGTCGGCGTGGTTCGCCCCGGCGGCCTGCCGGAAGGCGAGGTGTCCGCCCAGGTAGCCGCCCGCGAAGAGCGCGCCGAGTCCGGCGAAGCCCAGGGCCCGGCCTGCGGTGTCCCGGCCGCGCAGCCGCGCGATCAGAGATGCCGCGTAGAGGGTGCTCGCGGCGGCCGTCCCCATCGCGTGGACGAGGCCGACCCGCTGCTGCTCGCGGTGCAGCGCGGACCAGTCGGCGATGCCGGTCAGCGCGGTCGGCACGGCACCGGCGAGACCGGCCGCGACCAGCACGGACGAGGCCCGCTCGGTGCCGGGGATCAGGTCGAGGACCGCCGAGGACATCCAGCAGCCCATCGGCAGGTCGGTGAGCGGCGGATGCGCCGGATGCCCGACCGGGACGCCGTGCAGCGCGTCCTTGACCGGGCCGGGAGGGAGCGCCCGCCGGACGCCGCCCGAGATGACCCGGATGGCGCGGTCCAAGACGCTCGCCTGCTCCAGGCCCTCCGCCATGTCCACCGGATGCGGCCCGACCTGCGGCCGGGGGCCGCGCCGGAAGATGCTGCTCGCCCGTCGGTTCAAGGTCGTCCCTCCTCGGGTGCGTGCCTCCGATCCGGTTCCGGACGGCTCCGGTCCCGGAAGGCTCCGGTTCCCGACGCCGAAACTGGACGCTCGATGGCGACCCTAGCCGCCGTCCCGTCCGCGCGGCCACCCGAGGTGAGCAGCCGGACGGACCCGTCCTGCGCCGTCACGCTCCGTCCACGCCGAGGAATACCTACCAGCGGGTAGGGAACCCTAAACCCGGCTTCGGACAACCACTATCGGCACTACCCCGCCCGGAACCGGTTGAACACTCCCGGTAAGGGCCGCGGGACCGGAGCCCGCCTCCAACGTCCGCCCGCCGCCCGACCGGGAACCGAAGAATCTTGGAACCGGACCCCAACGTTTCGTGGCCGCCGGACGTTTTACAGGGGTGAGTGCGAGAGGCCCTCTCCGGAAGTACCGGCGAGGCGGACTTCTCCGGGAGCCCCGGCGGGGGCTCCTACAGAAGCCTGGGCGAGGAGGACTCTTGCAGGGGCCCAGGCGAGCCGGACTCCTGCCGAGGCCCGGGCGTGGACGGCTCCTGCAAGGTCGCGGACGAGGAGGATTCCTGCAGAAGTGCGGACGAGGAGGACTCTGCCGTCGGCAAGGGAACGGGAGTGGAGGACTTCTGCGAGGGCGTGGGGGCCTCCGTTGCCGGCGGGGGTGAGGGCAGCGGTGTCAGGGTGACGGGCACGCCGTTGAACGCGGCATTGCCGGAAAGGGGGTCGATGAACTGGTCGTCGGTGATCGCGTTGACGCTGACGCCGGGGTCCGCCGAGGCGACCCGGGTGCGCGTGCCGGGGAGACCGTGGCCCCAGCCGTGCGGGAGGCTGACGACGCCGGGCATGACCGTGTCCGTGCGGGCGGCGACGGCCTCGACCGTGCCGGTGCGTGACGCCACGCGCACGCGTGCGCCTTCGGCGATGCCCAGGCGGTCGGCGTCGGCGGCGTTGAGCTGGAGCGTGCACGTGTTCGAGCCGCCGCGCAGCTGGGGGATGTTGTGCAGCCAGCTGTTGTTCGAACGCAGCTGCCTGCGTCCGATCAGCACGAGATCGGGACGCGGCGCGTCCAGGGCGGCGGCGAGCCGGTCGGTGTCGGCGGCGAACGCGGGCGGGCACAGCTCGATCCGTCCGGACGCGGTGCACAGCACCTCGTCCAGACGCGGCTTGAGGGGGCCGAGGTCGATGCCGTGCCGGTGCCCGTCCCGCAACCGCGCGAGCGTCAACCCGTCCGGGTTCGCCCCGAACCCCTCGCCGTAGGGCCCAAGCCGCAACATCATGTCCAACCGCTGCTCCACCAGCGGAACCGCACCGCCAACCCCACCCGGCCGCGCCCCGTCACCAGACGCTCCACCCGGCCCCGCCTCGACACCCGGCGTCCCGCCCTGGCCGCCCGACCCCATCCCGGCACCCTGCGTCTCGTCCTGGCGACTCGGCCCGCTCTCGGCACCGGGCGACTCGTCCGCCTGGGCGGCGTACGAGCTGCCTGCGAGGTGCTCACTGCGCGCGGCGGGACCGGAGATGCCGGGGAGTTCTCCGGCTGCGCCGTCGGAGGACGCCGGGTCGGCTGCGGGTGCCTGCTGGGGAGGCGTGGGGCTGGCCGGATGGGCGGTGGACGAGCTGTCTGCGAGGGGCTCGCTACGTGCGGCGGAGCCGGAGATGCCGGGGAGTTCTCCGGCTGCGCCGTCGGAGGACGACAGGTCGGCTGCAGGTGCCTGCTCGGAAGGCCTGGGGCCGGCCGGATGGGCGGTGGACGAGCTGTCTGCGAGCGGCTCGCTGCGTGCGGCGGAGCCGGAGATGTCCGGGAGTTCTCCGCCTGCGGCGTTGGAGGACGACGGGTCGGACGTGGGGGCGGTAGGGCGGGCGAGGAGTTTGCGGAGGTCGGCGGGGTCGCGGCCGTGGACGGGGGAGCCGGGGGCGGCGACGGCGCGGCCGAGCGTGGTCATGATGATCAGCTCGTCCAGGTCGGCGGGGGTGGCGTCGGTGCCGGCGGCGATCGTCGCGAGCCGCGCGATGATCTCCGTCTCGGCCGGGCGGCCGTCCGGGAGGGGGACGGCCGGCGGCGAGTACCGGGCGTAGTCGCGGACGGCGAACGCCAGCAGCGCCACGTCGTAGTGCGGGGTCTGCGCGGGACGCGGCGGCGGCAGCACGACGTGCGCGTGCCGGGTCGTCTCGTTCAGGTACGGGTCCACGCTGACCACGAGATCGAGTGAGGGAAGGAGGCGGTCGAGACGGGCGCCGTCCGGAGCCGAGAGCACCGGGTTGCCGCCGATGGTGATCAGGGCGCGGATCTGCCCCTCGCCGGGGGTCTCGATCTCGTCCGCGAGGGTCGCGACGGGCAGCTCGCCCATGGTCTCGGGCAGCCCGCGCACCCGGCTGCGCCAGCGGCCCGTGGTGAACGGGCGCCGCCGCCGGTACACCGGCATGTGCGCGGGCCGCGGGAACATCGCGCCGCCCGGCCGGTCGAGGTTGCCGGTGAGCACGTTCAGCACGTCCACGAGCCAACTCGCGAGCGTGCCGAACTCCTGCGTGCAGGTGCCGATCCGCCCGTACACGGCGGCGCGCTCGGCCGCGGCCAGGTCCCGAGCCGTCCGGCGGATCACCGTCGCCGGGACGCCCGTGACCGGCGCGACCCGCTCCGGCGAGAACCCGACGGCCAGCGCACGCAGCTCGTCCAGGCCGTTCAGCGGCAGGTCCTCGGGGACCGACGCCAGCTCCTCGGCGAACAGCGTGTGCACGAGCGCCATCAGCAGGTGCGCGTCCGTGCCCGGCCGGATGAAGAGGTGCTCGTCCCCGAGCGCGGCCGTCCGCGTCCGGCGCGGATCCACGACCACCACGCGCCCGCCGCGCGCCCGGATCGCCTTCAGCCGCCCGCCGAAGTCGGGCGCCGAGCACAGCGACCCGTTCGACTCCAACGGGTTCGCGCCGAGCATCAGCAGGTACTCGGTCCGGTCGAGATCGGGCACCGGGATCGCGAGCGGATCGCCGAACACGTGCCCGCAGCTCACATGCTTCGGCATCTGGTCGGCGGTGCTCGCCGTGTACACGTTCCGCGTGCCCAGCGCCTTGATCAGCGCCGACCCGTACAGCGGCCCCGCGACCGAGTGCGCGGTCGGGTTCCCGACGTAGATCGCGACCGCGTCCCGCCCGTACCGCGCGACGACCCCGGCCAGCTCGTCCCGGACGGCCGCGAACGCCTCGTCCCACCCGACCGGAACCCCGTGCACCAGCGGCGCGTCCAGCCGGTCCGGGTCACCGTCCAGCCGTCCGAGCGTCGCGCCCTTCGGACACAGGAACCCCGCGCTCAGCGGATCCTCCCGGTCCCCGCGCACGCCCGTGACCGCGCCGGCCGCGTCCAGCGTCAGCTCCAACCCGCACAGCGCCTCACAAAGCGGACACGTCCGCCAAGCCGTCCGCCCGCCCATGGCCGCTACTCCTCGTCGCCGCCGACACCGCCCCCATGATGACCCGCCCCCACCCCCCACCGCCACCAACCCCGCCAGGCCGCCCCGACTAGCCAGGCGGACGCCCCGCATCGCGGCCACGCCGCGCCTTCCGCCTGCCCGCCGCCGGGTCCCGGTCGTGTGCTTTGCCCGCGTGCTCTGGGCCGCGTGCTCTGGACGTGTGTGTGCTGCCCGGTCTCGGCTACTGGCCGTGCCGCGCACATGATCGGCCTTACGGCGTTCCCGCCTGCCGAATTTGGTCGCACGCCCTCGTCTAGCGGGTGCGTTGCGCCGCGCTTGGCCAGCCCCGTTGCCCCACTGCGACCGCGTGCCCGTGCCCGGGGGCGTTCTGCTGGTGTTGCGGGTCGGCCGTGCCGGGCACGTGATTGGCCTTACGGCGTTCCCGTCCGGTGGGCTTGGTCGTATGCCCCGTATTACGGGTGCGGTGCGCCGTGTCCGTGCCGTGTGCATGTCGCCGTGCCTGGGTGCCGTGGCTGGTGCCGTGCTGGGGGTGGGTGGATTTGGGGGGTGGCCTTGGGGGTGGGGGGTTTGTGTTGCGGGTGGGGGTGTTTTGGGGGTGGGGGGTTGGTTGGGGGTGTTTCTGCGGGTGGGTGGGGGTGGGGGATGTTGAGTGGGGGTGTGGGCGGAGTTAACTTGGAAGGGAGGACATCGACCGCCTCTGGGAGATGACGCGCATGGAGGCGTGGGTCGCCTGGCTGCTGGTCGCGGCGTTGCTCGGGGTCGCCGAGCTGTTGACGCTGACGCTGGCGCTCGGGTTGCTCGCGGTAGCGGCGCTCGCGGCCGGGCTGACGGCCGCGGCCGGGCTTCCGGTCGTCCTCCAGGGGGTCGTTTTCGGGGTGGTCGCGGCCGGGGGGATCTGGGTGGTGCGCCCGGTCGCGCGGCGGCACGTCCGGCAGCCTCCGGCGCTGCGGTCCGGGACCGCCGCCCTGATCGGACGCGAGGCCCTCACGCTCACCGAGGTCAGCAGGACGGGCGGCCGCGCGCGCATCGGCGGCGAGGAGTGGACGGCCCGTCCGTACGACCCCGAGCTGGTCATTCCCGCCGGGTCCACCGCCGACGTGCTCGCGATCGAGGGCGCGACGGCGGTGCTCTATCCGGTCGGGGTGGCCCGGACACCGGAGGTGGGACCATGACCGATATCGCCATCGCGCTGCTGGTGGTGCTGCTCGGGGCGATCGCGGTGCTCGTCACCGCGACCATGCGGACGGTCTGGATCATCCCGCAGGCGCGGGCCCGGAACGTGGAGCGGCTCGGGCGCTACCACCGGACGCTGGAGCCGGGTATCAGCTTCGTCGTCCCGTTCGTGGACCGCGTGAAGGCCCTGATCGACCTGCGCGAGCAGGTCGTGTCGTTCAAGGCGCAGCCGGTGATCACCGAGGACAACGTGGTGGTGCACATCGACACCGTGCTGTTCTTCCAGGTCACCGACCCGCGCGCGGCGGACTACGAGATCGTCAACTACATCAAGGCGATCGAGCAGCTCACCGCGACCACGCTGCGGAACGTGATCGGGACGCTGGACCTGGAGGCCACGCTGACCTCCCGCGACAGGATCAACACCGCGCTGCGCGGCGTGCTGGACGACGCGTCCGGCAAGTGGGGCATCCGCGTCACCCGCGTCGAGATCAAGGCGATCGAGCCCCCGACGTCCATCAAGGACGCCATGGAGAAGCAGATGCGCGCCGAGCGGGAGAAGCGCGCCGCGATCCTGAAGGCGGAGGGCGCCCGCCAGTCCAACATCCTGACCGCCGAGGGCGAGAAGCAGGCCGCGATCCTGCGCGCCGAGGGCGGGAAGCGGGCCGCGATCCTGGAGGCCGAGGGCCAGGCCACCGCGATCCACGAGGTCTTCACCGCTGTTCACCGCGCCGACCCCGACCCGAAGCTGCTCGCCTACCAGTACCTCCAGACCCTCCCGAAGCTCGCGGAAGGCGAGAACAGCACGTTCTGGATCATCCCGGGCGAGGTCACGTCCGCTCTGGACGCCATCAAGCGCGCTTTCACCGGGGGTGCGGACGCTGCGTCTCCGCGCTCCGAGCCGGATGAGGAACGGGAATCCGGGGCCGACGAGGCGTCGCGGGCGCTGGACGCGCCTGCGGAGGACGGGCGGCAGCCCGCGCTGACCTCGGCCGCAAAGCCGGACGATCGGGCGAAGGTCCCCAGCCCCGGGAGCAGGAACGCCGATTCCCCGCAGGGCGCCCAGAAGCGGTAGTCCGAGAAGGCGACCGAACGGCGCTGTTCCGGTGCCCGGACGCGCCGTTCCTCCCAATGTTTGCGCCGTCCCGGTGCCCGGACGCTGTCCTTACGTCGCTCGTCGAGCCTTGCTGTCCCGGCTGCTAGGTGATCTTTCGCGGTGTGGCGTGCACGGGGAGTGATGAAGGCAAGGAAGATCAACAGGGGTTGCGGCGCGGGGGCGGAACGTGAGCGGGATTCAGGTGTTGGGGGAATCGGCCGGGGGAATTGGCAGGTTTTCTGGTGCTTTTGCGGGAGCGGGCCGCTATCGTCGCGCTGGTCCCGTCCGGTATCGGACGGGGCTTCGCGTTGTTTTCGGCCTTGCGGTGCGGGGCCGGGCGGGTATCGGAGCGTGAGCATGCCGCGTGGCCTTCGTCTGGCCGGTGGGCTGTTGGGGACGTCCCTCGTTATGGCCGGTGGGCTCGCGGCCCCAGCGGACGCGGCCGGAGGGCTGCGCAAGGCGGACACCGGGGCGTCGATCGTGGCGCAGAAGCGGGTGGACGCGCGGACGTTCGACGTGTCGGTGAAGTCGCCGTCGCTGCGGCAGACCGTGAGCGTCCGGGTGATCACGCCGAAGGGCTGGTCGCGGACGTCGGGCCGGACGTGGCCGGTGCTGTACGCCTACCACGGCGGCGCCGACCACTACGAGTCCTGGACGCGCAGCACCGACATCGAGCAGGTCGCCTCGGGATGGGACGCGATGGTCGTCCTCCCGGAGGGCGGCCTGGACGGGTCGTACACCGACTGGTTCAACTACGGGAAGGGCGGTTCGCCCAAGTGGGAGACCTTCCACACCCGTGAGGTCGTCCAGCTGATGGAGCGCAACTTCCGCGCCGGGACGAACCGGGCCGCGATGGGCATCTCGTCCGGCGGGCAGGGTGCGGTCACCTACGCGGCGCGGCACAAGGGCCTGTTCAAGTACGCGGCGTCCTTCAGCGGGATCGTGCACCTGACGCAGCCGGGCATCCCCGCGGTGCTGATGGCCCTGGGCTACGCGTTCGGCCCGAAGGGCGACGACCCCTTCCGGATCTGGGGGCCGCCGACCGGCGACATGGCCAACTGGAAGGCGCACGACCCGTACGTCCTGGCGAAGAACCTGCGCGGCGTCGGGCTCTACCTGTCGTCCGGCACGACCGGCGAGCCCGGTCCACTCGACCCGCCCTTCAAGGACTGGGACTACGTCAAGATGCGCCTCGCGGGCGGGGTGAGCGAGCAGACGGCGGGCGCGACCAACGTCTCGCTGGCCGCCCGGCTGAAGCAGCTCAAGATCCCGGTGACCACGCACATCTACGGCAACGGCTGGCACCAGTGGGCGTACTGGCAGGTCGAGATGCACACCGCCTGGCCGCTGATGATGCGTTCCATCGGGGCCCACAAGACCGCCTAGGACGCGTCCGCACCAGACCCGCGCGGTCTCCCTCGGCTTCGGTCAGGACGTGCCGTTCACGCCGAGGCCCTTGGCGACGCGGTCGCCCAGGTCCTTGTGGACGTTGCGCCAGTACTCGACGACGCGCTTCTTGGTGTCGGAGGTGACCTCGGGCGCCGAGGCGTGGCCGACGATGTTGGTGACGAGGTGCTCGCGGTCGGTGTCGGTCATGACGCGTTCCCACAGGGCGCGCGGCTGGGAGAAGTCGTCGTCGTCGCGGTGCAGGTCGTAGGCGTGCCGGACGATCTCGCCCGCGACCTCGTAGGACTCGCCCCACCAGGTGGACGGGTCGGCCGCGACCGGGCCGCCGGCCGAGTTCGGCGCGTACACCGGGTCGGTCGGGTTCTCGTAGGTCATCGGGCCGTCGAAGTTGTAGGTGTCGACCCGGCTCTTCGGGCGGTTCACCGGGAGTTGCAGGTAGTTCGCGCCGATGCGGTGCCGGTGCGTGTCCGGGTAGGAGAACAGTCGGCCCTGGAGCATCTTGTCCGGGGACGGCCCGATACCCGGCACGAACGCGGACGGCTCGAACGACGCCTGCTCGATCTCGGCGAAGTAGTTCTCGGGATTCCGGTTCAGCGTCCACTTCCCGATGGTGATCTCGGGGTAGTCGGAGTGCGGCCACACCTTGGTGAGGTCGAACGGGTTGAACCGGTAGCCGGCGGCGTCCGCGAACGGCATGACCTGCACGTTCACCGTCCAGGACGGGTACTCGCCGCGGTCGATCGCCTGGTGCAGGTCGCGGATGTGCACGTCCGGGTCGGTGGACCGCATCTCCTGGGCCTCGGCGTCGGTGAAGTTCCGGATGCCCTGGTCGGTCTTGAAGTGGTACTTCACCCAGAACCGCTCCCCGCCGGCGTTGTACCAGAGGAAGGTGTGCGACCCGAAGCCGTGCATGTGCCGCCAGGACATGGGCGTGCCGCGGTCGCTCATCAGGATGGTGACCTGGTGGGCCGACTCGGGGGACAGCGTCCAGAAGTCCCACTGCATGTTGTTGTCGTGCAGGTGCGTGTCGGCGCGGCGCTTCTGGCTGTGGATGAAGTCGCTGAACTTCTGCGGGTCGCGGACGAAGAAGACCGGCGTGTTGTTGCCGACCAGGTCGTAGTTGCCCTCGTCCGTGTAGAACTTCATCGCGAAGCCGCGCGGGTCGCGCATCGAGTCGGCCGCGCCCATCTCGCCCGCGACCGTGGAGAACCGCACGAGCGACTCGGTGCGGGCGCCCTTCTGGAACAGCCCGGCCTTGGTGAACTGGCTGACGTCCTCGGTGATCTCCAGGACGCCGTAGGCGCCGCCGCCCTTGGCGTGCACGACCCGTTCCGGCACCCGCTCCCGGTTGAAGTGCGCCATCTTCTGGATCAGGTAGTGGTCCTGGAACAGCAGCGGGCCGTTCGGGCCGACGGACTGCGAGTGCTCCAGGCTGGGCGCCGGGTTGCCGGTGTCGTTGGTCGCGATGCGCTTGTCGGACATGGGCGCGCTTCCTCCTTGCTCTGCCGGATCGTCGGATCAGGGCCACTACCCGTGAAGGGTTCTGCGGAGCGGCCGACCCTGGAAAAGGAACCACCAAGAGGTGTGAAGGGCTCCCGTCGTGCCCCTGGATGTATGCCCTCGATGGGCGGTTGGTACGGGTCCGTGCCGCTGATGTTTCATGTGGAACCAGGTAAAGGAACGGTCGCGGGAGGTTCGATCGCCAGGCCGAAACGGGCGGAGCATCCGGCCCCGCATGCCATCCTTGGCCGAGCCGATCAAGGAGGTGCGGGCGCGATGCGTGACGGACACCCTGCGTACAGCCAGATTTCGCGTGCTCGGAGGACGAGGGCCTTGGCGCTCGCGGCGGTCGGTTGTGCGGTCGCGCTCGCCGCCTCCGCCTGCGGGGACGGCGGGAACGACGCGTCCGCCGACAGCAAGGGCAAGCCGTCCGCGTCCGGGACGGCCCCCAAGCCCGGTGCGGGCCAGCAGCCCGGCGCCGGACGCCAGCCGATCACGATCGCGTTCGGCGGCGACACGCACTTCGAGGGCTCCCTCCGCGGACGGCTCGCCTCCCCCTCCACCGCGCTCGGCCCGATCGCGAAGACCTTGAAGGCCGCCGACTTCGCCATGGTCAACCTGGAGACGGCGATCACCACCGGCGGGACGAAGGCCCCGAACAAGGAGTTCACCTTCCGCGCCCCGCCCTCGGCGTTCACCGCGCTGAAGGCCGCCGGCGTCGACGCCGTCTCCATGGCCAACAACCACGGCATGGACTACATGGAAGGCGGCCTCCGCGACTCGCTGCGCGCGATCAAGAAGAGCGGCTTCCCCGTGGTCGGGATCGGAAAGAACGCCGACGAGGCGTACCGTCCGGCGCGCTTCACCGTGAAGGGCAACCGGATCGCGGTCGTCGGCGCGACGCAGGTGATGGACGACCACCTCATCCAGGCGTGGACGGCCACCGCCGACAAGGGCGGGCTCGCGTCCGCGAAGGACGTCCCGCGCCTCGTCCAGGCCGTCAAGGAGGCCCGGCAGGGGTCCGACTACGTGATCGTCCACCTGCACTGGGGCCAGGAGATGCGGAACTGCCCGCTGCCCCGCCAGCAGGAGCTCGCCAAGGCCCTGGTCGGGGCGGGCGCGGACGTCGTGGTCGGCGGGCACGCGCACGTCCCACTTGGCGGCGGCTACATGCGCGGCAAGTACGTCCACTACGGGATGGGTAACTTCGTGTTCTCGTCGGCGAGTGGGGCGACGGCGAACTCCGGCGTCCTGACGCTGCGCCTGGACGGCGGGAAGGTCGCCAAGGCCACCTGGAAGCCCGCCCACATCTCCGGCGGCATCCCGACCCTGATGACCGGGCAGGCCGCGACCGCCGAGCTCAAGCGCTGGAACGGCCTCCGCGCCTGCACCGGCCTGACCGCCAAGCCTTCTTAACCTGCACCCCTCCGCTGGACTCTCCCATTGAGGGAGGCGGGACAGTGTGGGGGTGAGCGAAGATCTCCTGCCGATCGGCCGGTTCGCGAGGCTGTGCCGGTTGAGCGTGAAACGGCTGCGGCACTACGACGAGCTGGGGCTGCTGACGCCCGCGCACGTCGATCCCGAGTCCGGCTACCGGTACTACCGGCCCGGGCAGGCGCGGGACGCGCTGGCGATCGGGCTGCTGCGCTCGCTGGACGTCCCGCTGCCGATGATCGCGCGGACGCTGGCGGAGGACGACCCGGCGGCGCCGCTCGCGCAGGTCCGGGACCGGCAGGCCGCCGAGCTGGCGCGCCGCCGCCGCGCCCTGGACGTGCTGGAACGCCTGCTCGTCGAGGGGCTGCCCGCACCGCCGGTCACCGTCGTGGACGAACCCGCCCGGACGGTCGCCGTCGCGCGGGACACCGCGCCGTTCGAGGACATCGGTCCCGCGATCGGACGGTGCGCCGCGCGCCTGTCCGGTGTCGTGCCCGCCGAGCCCGCGATCGGGCTGTTCCCGCTGGACCCCGCCGAGGAGATCCCCGTCGCGCTCGCCTTCGTCCTGCCGGACGGGGCGGACGCGCCGGCGGGGACGCGCCGCGAGGTGCTCGGCGGCGGGGCGTTCGCGACGGCCGTCCACGTCGGGCCGTTCGACCAGGTGGGCCTCGTCGTGCACGGGCTGCTGGCCTGGTGCGCCGACCACGGCCACACCCCCGGCGGGACGACCCGGGAGACCTACCTCGCCGACCCTAACCACACGCCGCCGGAAGCGCTGGTGACGCGTGTGCAGATCAGACTGGAGGACGAACGATGACCGATGCCTGGTATGCGGCGACCGACGAGCCTGCCCTGGTGGAGCTGGGCACCGCCCGCGGCCTGTCCGTCAGCGGGCGCGGCGAGCCCGGAGGCCCGGAGCACGCGGCCGCCGTCGAGGCCCTGTACGCGGTGGCCGGAGCCGCCGGCGCGGCCGGTGCGCCGCTCGAAGGACGCTGGTGGGTCGAGGACGAGCGTCCGCCCCTGGAGGTCCCGCGCGCCGAGTGGCGCTGGCACGTGTTCCTCAAGGTGAACGGCGATCTCGGCGCGGAGCGGGTGGAAGGGGCGCTCGACGCCGTCCGGCCCAAGCTCCCGGCGGCCGCGCGGGTCCAGCTGACCGAGTTCGCGGTGGGACGGTGCGTCCAGGTGCTGCACCACGGCGACTACGCGGACGAACCGGCCACGCTCGCCCGCATGGACGCCTTCATGGCCGAGCGGAACCTCGTCCGGCGGGGCCTGCACCACGAGGTCTACCTGAGCCTCGGCGAGCTGACCGTCCTGCGCCAGCCCGTCGCGGCGGCCGGTCCCGGCGGGGCGTGAGGGTCGCTCCCGGAGGGCTGCGGGCGTAGGTTCGCGGAAAGGGCACCCTCCGACGGAGAAGGTGATCGCGGTGCGGGATCACAGGGTGAGGTCGGGCGAGGTCGAGCTGGCCGTGCGCGAGCGAGGGGAGGCGCACCGGCCGACGGTCGTGCTGCTGCACGGCTATCCGGACACCAGCGCCGTGTGGGACGAGGTCGCGGAGATGCTCGCGCAGCGCTTCCGCGTCCTCGCCTACGACGTCCGCGGCGCCGGCGCGTCCACCACGCCCGAGGACCCGAACGACTACCGGATGGAAGCGCTGCTCGGCGACCTCGCCGCCGTGCTCGACGCCGTCGGCGGCGACGCGCCCGTCCACCTCGTCGGCCACGACTGGGGCTCCGTCCAGGGCTGGGCCGCCGTCACCGACGACCCGGCAGGCCGACCCCTCTGGGGACGGATCGCGTCCTTCACCTCGATCTCCGGCCCCGACTGGCGACACGTCGCCCAGTGGGTCCGCCGCGAGACCGCCCGCACCCCGGCCGACCCGCCGGGCCGCGCCTACGTTCCCCAAACCCGAGCCCACGAACGCCCCGCCCGAGAAGCCACCGACCTAGCCGAGGCCCGCAAAGCCGCCAGCGCCACCGCGCCCGGGGCTGACAGCGCTACCGCGCGCGAAGCTGACAGGACTACTGCGCGCGAGCCCGAAGGTACCGCCACGCACGAGGCCGATAGCTCCACCGGGCGCGACTCGGCCAGCGCCGCCGCGCGCGGGGCCGGCGGGGCCGGCAGGGCCGCAGAGGGTGAGGCCGGTGGCGCTGGCGCGTACGGGGCTGGACGCGAGCGAGACCGCGAGGGCGGGCCATACACGGGCCGCGGTGCTGACCGCGCGTCTGAGCAGGCGTCCGACCGCGCAGGTAGGCGCTGGGACGGCGGTCGCGGTGCCAGCCGTGCCTTCGAGCGCCTGGCCGGGCGCGCAGGCGCAGGCGCGGGTGGGCGTGAAGGAGCGCAGGGGGTTGCCTGGCAGGTGGTCGGGCGGGCTCGGGAGGTGGCCGAGCGGACGCGCGGGCTGCGTGAAGGGGCCGGACGGGCGCGGGACAGGGCTCGCCGGACACGACGCGTCCTCGATCAGGCGCGGCGCAGCGCCTACATGCCGGTGTTCGCGGCCCCCGGGACGGGCGAGGCGCTCGCCCGGATCGTCTCCGCGACGTTCGCGCGCGGGCTGAAGCGCGCTGAGGGCGGCGAGCCGCGGCCCGGGCATCCGGCGCCGACGATCGGCCGGGACGCGCGCAACGGGCTCGGCCTGTACCGCGCCAACATCATGCGGCTTTCGTCAGGACAGGGGACGGCGCGCGTGCCGGTGCAGCTGATCGTCCCCACGCGTGACCGGTACGCGACGCAGGACGTCCTCCTGTCGGCGCGCGGTCACGCCGACCCGCTGTACGTCCGGCGCCTCCCGGCCGGGCACTGGGCCGCGCGCACGCACCCGGACCGCATCGCGAACTGGGTCACGGAGTTCATCGACCACCTCGCGGGCGGCCCGGACACTCCCGACCTCATGCGCGCGCGTGCTGCCGGACGTCCCGGAGGCGAGTACACGGGACGGCTCGTCGTGGTGACGGGTGCGGGTAGCGGCATCGGCCGCGCGACCGCCCGCGCGTTCGCCGCCGAGGGCGCGTCGGTCGTGGTCGCCGACATCGACGAGGGCGCCGCCAAGCGCGTCGTGGACGAGATCTCCGGCACCGTGCCCCTCGGCGAGGCGCACCCCTACGGCGTGGACGTCGCCGACCCTGACGCCATGGAGCGTTTCGCCGGATACGTGAGCGAGACCTTCGGCGTCCCGGACGTCGTGGTCAACAACGCGGGCATCGGCATGGCGGGACCGCTGCTGGAGACCGGCGAGCACGAATGGGCCCGGATCCGCGCCGTGAACCTGGACGGCGTGTACCGGGGCTGCCGCCTGTTCGGCGCGCAGATGGTCGCGCGCGGCGAGGGCGGGCACCTGGTGAACCTGGCGTCCATGGCCGCGTTCGTCCCGGGCGCCGACGTGGCCGCGTACTCGGCGACCAAGGCCGCCGTCCTGCAGCTCAGCGAGTGCCTGCGGCAGGAGCTCGCGGACGAGGGCATCGGCGTCTCGGCGATCTGCCCGGGTGTGATCAACACCGAGATCCCGCGCCGCACCCGCTATGTCGGGGTGTCCGCCGAGACCGCCGACGAGCTCCGGGAGTCCGCGGCGCGGGCGTTCGCGCTCCGGGGATACCCGCCCGAGCGAGTTGCGCAGGCGATCCTCCAGGCCGTCCGGCACAACCGCCCCGTCGTGCCGGTGGCCGCCGAGGCCCGCGTGGGACGGACGATCTCCCGCCTGGCCCCGTCCGCGAACCGCGCACTGGCCCGAATGCTCCGCCGCGCAACCGACCGCCACACCCCCCGCCTCCCGGAGGCCCCCTCCACCTAACGTCCCCCAACACGAGCACCCACCGGAGCAAGCGCCCACGGAATGAGCGCCCGCCAACGCGAGCCCCCGCCGAAGCGAGCACCACCCGAAGCGAGCGCCCGCCGACGCGGGTGCCCGCAGAGCGAGCGCCTGCCAACGAGAGCGTCCGCCGACGGAGTGCCCGCCGGAGCCAGCGCCCGCCAAGGCAAGTGCGCGCCAACGCGAGTGCCTGCCGGGGCGAGTGGCCGCCGACGCGAGCGCGCGCCGGAGCCAGTGCCGGATGACGGGAGAGAGCGCCGAGGCGGGTGCCCGCCGGAGTGAGCGCCTGCCCAGGCGAGCGTCCGCAGAGTGAGCGCCTGTCGAGGCGAGCGTCCGCGGGGCGAGTGCCCGCCGAGGCCAGTGCCCGCTGACGCGTGCGTCCGCTGGGCGGGCGTTCAAGGCGCGGCAGGCGAGCAACCGGGCTCCGCGCGCGGATCTTGCGCCGCCGTCCAAGAGCTTGGGCGGCGGCGCCTTGCTATGCGTCCGGGAAGCGGCGGTTCTTGGCGACGTCGAGCAGGACCAGCAGGACGCCCGCGGCCACGAGGGCGGCGGTCGCGACGATCCACCAAGCGGGCGAGGGCATCCAGGACGGCAGTGACAGCACCGGCGTCCAGCCGAAGTACTTGGCGGCGAAGGGCAGCAGCCCCTCGTAGAAGCCGGCGAAGAACACCATTGACTGCAACCCGTCATAGACCTTCGGATCGTTCATGCTGACCAGCTTTGCCGCAGGTCAGGACGGGTACTAGCGACCAAGGTCGATGATCGCGCCGCTTTGGGCGACCGATCCCGCCTGCCCCTTTCGGAACAGCGGGCATGTCCGGATCGTTGTCAGGACGGGCGGCGAGGACGCCGCCGTTCTGGAGCGGCGCCCAGCGGGGGCGGGCGCCGACCGGATGCCCGGTCGTGCCTGTGCCGCGACCGGATGAGCCGCCGTCCGCGACCGCGGACGTCCGCCCGAAGCCTGGTGGCAGCGCTCGGACCGCTGCTCAGAGCCGTCCTGGACGCGCCGGGCCGAACACAAGGGAACCTGATGAGCAGCCACCGGGCCGGGCGACCACGCCCGGAATCAACCGAAACATCCCCAGACGCCCTCCCACGCGCCAACACCGGCGCCTGGGCCCAACCCCCCACACCGCCCACAACCGACCCCGCCGATCCGGCCGCCTCGTCCGGCGACACCGCGCCGCCCGCTGACTCGTCCGGCGCCGCCCCGCCCGGCGCCGCCCCGCCCGGCGCCGTCGCGCCTACCGGGCCGCGCGCCGACTCCTCCGGTGCCACTGCGCCTGCCGAGCCGCCCGCTGGCTCGCCTGGCGCCTTCGCACCTGCCGAGCCGCCTGCCGGTTCGACCGGCGCCCCTGGGCCTGGGGGGTCTTCCGCTGACCCGTCCCGTGCCGTCGCGCCTGCTGGCCCTGCCGTCGGCTCGCCTGGCATCACCGCGCCCGCAGGGTCTTCCGCTGGCTCGCCTGGCGCCTCCGCATCTGCCGAGCCGCCCGCCGGTTCGACCGGCGCACCTGCGCCTGCGGGGTCTTCCGCTGACCCGTCCCGTGCCGTTGCGCCTGCTAGCCCTGGCGTCGGCTCGCCTGGTGCCGCTGCGCCTGCCGCGCCTGCCGGGGCTATGGCCAGCCCGTCTCGGGGCTTTGGGGCTGCTGGGCCGGTTGGTGGGGCGTTTGGTGCCTTCGCGGTTGGTGAGGGGACCGGTGCGTCGGGGCGAGAGCAGCGGCAGGTGGAGTTCGGGGGGCCGGACGAGGGTGGTGGGCGTGGGGCGGGCGGGTATCGGTCGCGGCGGTTGCGGCGGCGTCGGCGGGTGCGGCGGCTCGTTCCGCTCGGGGTGCTCGCGGCGCTGCTCCCGCTCGCTGGTTACGGGCTGTACACGCAGGTCAACGGCAACATCAAGCATGTCAGCGCGGAGGACCTCGGTCCGCGTCCGGCCAAGCTGACCCGCGCGGAGAACATCCTGGTCGTCGGCTCGGACAGCCGGGACGGCGCGAACGCCGAGTACGGCAAGGGGCAGCAGGGCGCGCGCACCGACACGATGATCCTCTTCCACGTCCCGAAGGACGGGAAGGACGTGCGCGGGGTCAGCCTGCCCCGCGACTCCATGGTCCACGTCCCGGCGTGCCGGGGGCCCGGCGGCGCGTCCGTGCCCGCCCGCACCGACCTGATCAACTCGGCGTTCAACGAGGCCGGGCTCGCCTGCGCGTGGAAGACCGTCGAGTCCGCGACCGGCATGCGCGTCGACCACGCCCTCCAGATCGACTTCACCGGCTTCAAGTCCATGGTGGACGCGCTGGGCGGCGTCGAGGTGGACGTCCCGGCGAAGATCGACGACCCGAAGGCGCGGCTGCACCTGAATCCCGGGCGGCAGAAGCTGAGCGGCGAGCAGGCGCTCGGGTACGCGCGCGTCCGCTACAGCGTCGGCGACGGCTCCGACCTGGGCCGGATCAAGCGGCAGCAGCAGCTCATGACGGCGATGGCGGACAAGGCGCGCGGCCAGCTCGGCAACCCGGCCCGGCTGTACTCCTTCCTGCGCGCCGGGTCGAAGTCGGTCACGACGGACGACGGGCTCGGGCTGAAGCGGATGTTCGACCTGGCCAACAGCGTCGGCGACACCGGGAAGATCAACTTCAACACCGTCCCGGTCGGGCCCTACCCGTCCGACCCGAACCGCGTCCAGTGGACGGAACCCGCCGCCGCGCAACTCTTCCAGTCCCTCCGCTGATCCCAGGCCCCCGCCAACCCCAATCCCTCCGCCAACCCTGTGCCGTCCGCCAACCCCGCGTCGTCCGCCAACCTCGCTCCCTCCGCCAACCCCGCGCCGGCCGCTGGTCCGCGTCGGCCGCTGGTCTGCGCCGACTGCTGACCCACGGCCTCCACCGACCGCGGCCTCTGCCCCCGCGCGCGCCTGATCTGCGCCCTCCGAGCTGCCCCGGCCTGAGCTGCGCCCTTTGAGCCGCGCCCGCCTGTCCTGCGCTGGCCTGAGCTGCGCTCGCCGGAGCTGGACCCTCTGGGCCCGAACGCCTGAGCTGGGCCTGGCGCAGCCGCGCGGGCGGCGAGCGACACGCCCCAGCCGGACGCGCCGACCAGCATCATCGGGCCTGGACGGTCGAGGCGGGTGAACGTGCCCGACAAGGCGGACGCCAGGATGCCGCCGCATGCGAGGGCCTGAGCTGCGCCCGCTTGAGCTGCGCCTGCGCCAGATGCGCCGGGCCGTGCTGCGCTTGTTTGGCCTGGGTGTTTGAGTTGCGTGTGGTTGATGTCCGTGCGGGTTAGTCGCGGCGGAAGGCTAGGCAGGCTGCGGCGGCGGCTATGCCTGCGGCGGCCATGAGGGTCCAGCCGAGGCGGTAGTCGGCGTCCAGTGGACGGGTGCCCAGCACGAATGTGAGGACGGCCACGCCCAGCGCGGATGCGATCTGCCGTGTGGTCATCAGGACGGCCGAGCCGAGCGAGATCTGGTCGCCCGGCAGGGCGGTGGACGCGCCGAAGAGCGGTGGCTGGAGCAGTGCCGTGCTCGCGCCGAACAGGATCGCGCCGGGCAGGTAGCCGAGCGCGTATCCGGCGCCGATGCCGGTTGCCCACCAGGCCGCGCCGACCGCGAGGGTGAGCCCGCCGAGGACGGCCGAGACGCGTCCGCCGATGCGCGCGACGACGCGTCCGGAGAAGGGGGACAGCGTCATGCAGGCCAGCGGGACGGGCGCGAGGGCCAGCGCCGCCGTGACCGCCGACCAGTGCAGAACTTGCGTGAAGTACAGGGTCGTCGAGAGCAGTCCGGCCGCGAAGGCGAGGTAGTACAGCCAGACTCCGGTGACCGCGATCGCGAACGTCCGGTTCCGGAACAGCGCCGGGTCGATGATCGGGTCGCGCGCCCGCATGAGCCGCGCCGCGAGCAGCGGCACGAGCACGGTGAGCAGCGCGGCGCTGAAGATCGTCGGGACGGACGGGTAGCCCCAGCCCGTGCCCTGCGTGAGCAGCGCGGTCAGCGTCCCGGCGGTCGCGAGCAGCAGCGCCGCCCCTTGCAGGTCCAGCGGCCGCCGTTCCGGGGCGCCTCGTTCGCGTCCGTCCGGGGTGGTGGGGTCGGGTCGTTCAGGGGTGGTCGGGTGGTCGGGGGTTAGGAGGCGGCGGCCTAGGGCTAGGGCGGCCAGGGTTACGGGGAGGTTGATCAGGAAGATCCAGCGCCAGCCGGCGAGGAGTAGCAGGCCGCCTAGGACGGGGCCGCAGCCGGCGCCGGCCGCGGCGACCGCCGTCCAGATGCCCATGACCGTCGGGTGCTCGCGGCGCGGGAAGGCGGGTAGCGCGAGGCCGAGCGATGTCGGGATCAGCAGGGCCCCGGCCGCGGCCTGGACGACGCGGGCCGCGATCAGCAGGCCGAGCGTCGGGGCCGCCGCGCAGGCGACGGACGCCGCGCCGAACAGGGCCATGCCGATCAGGAAGACCCGGCGCCGTCCGGCGTCGTCCGCGATCCGTCCGGCAGGGACGAGCAGCGCGGCCAGCACGATCGTGTACGCGTTCAGCACCCACGAGACGTCCGCGAGGGAGGCTCCGCCGAATCCGTCCCGGAGGGCGGGGAAGGCGATGTTGACCGCGAACAGGTCGAGGATCGCCAGGAACTGGGCCACCGACGCGACGCCGAGCACCCACCACCTCCGGCCGGGGGAGGCGGTCTCGGGAGGGGCCGGGACGGCGGGTGCCCCCGCCAGCGAAGTGTTCATGATCCAAGCCTCGGGTCGGCGCACGATCACGGACGAGTGGCAGAAATGACACGATGCGCTAGATTCCTGCCATGCGGGTTCTCGCGATCGTCGTGATGGACGACATGCCGGTGTTCGAGGTGGCCATCCCGTGCCAGCTGTTCGGCACGCCGCCGCCCGGGCACCAGGGCCCCTGGTACGACCTGCGGGTCTGCGCGGAGGGCGGGCCCCGGCACGTGCCGATGCGCGGCTCGTCCGGGCACCACGACCTGCCCGGCCTGTTCGGCGTGCAGGCATCGCACGGCCTGGACGCGTTGCGCGAGGCGGACACGATCATCGTTCCGGCGACCGCCGACGTGTCCCGCGACCCGTCCGAGACGCTGCTCGGCGCGCTGCGCGAGGCGCACGGGCGCGGCGCCCGGATCGTCTCGCTGTGCTCCGGCGGGTTCGTGCTCGCCGCCGCCGGGCTGCTGGACGGACGCGCGTCCGCCGTCCACTGGAAGCACGCGGAGACGCTGGCCCGCCGGTTCCCGCGCGTGATCGTCGACCAGTCCGTCCTGTACCACGACCACGGCGACCTGCTCACGGGCGCCGGCAACACCGCCGGGATCGACCTCTGCCTGCACCTGATCAGGCACGATCTGGGCGCGGAGGCGGCCACGGCGGTCGCGCGGCAGATGGTCGTCCCGCCGCACCGGTCCGGTGGGCAGGCGCAGTACGTCGAGGCGCCGATCCCGCGCGCACGCTGCGCCGACGGCCTCGGCCCCGTCCTGGACTGGGCGGTCGAGCGGCTGCACGACCCGCTGACCATCGCCGACCTCGCGTCCCGCGCGGGGCTGACCGTCCGGACGCTGCACCGGCGCTTCCACTCCGAGCTCGGCATGACGCCGCTGCGCTGGCTGCTGACCCAGCGCGTCCTGCGCGCCCGCGAGCTGCTCGAACGCACCGACCTGCCGGTGGACGCCGTCGCCGCCCGGTGCGGCCTCGGCAGCGCCCCGAACCTGCGCGCCCACTTCGCGCGCGAGATGGGCGTCTCCCCGAGCGAGTACCGCCGGGCCCACCGCACCCGCGAATCGGTCCCGGCATGAACGGGGATAGGGCCTGACCGCGTCGGCGAGAGCGGGCTTCCGCGGCGACGGATCATCACGTCGGGATGACCGGGCACCGCGCGGACGAGAGAGAATGGGGACGTGACCGAGATCCGAACGCCGCTCCGCCGCCGCCCCGCCCAGCGCCGAAGCGCCGAACGCGTGCAGCGCATGCTGGACGCCTGCGCGGAGATCCTCGACGAGGACGGCTACGACGGGCTCACCACGACGCGCATCGCGCAGCGCGCCGAGGTCGCGATCGGCTCGGTCTACCAGTTCTTCCCGGACAAGCGCGCGGTCGCGCAGGCGCTCGCCCTCCGCAACCTGGAGGAGTTCGAGCGGCGGGTGTCCGAGCGGCTCGGCCAGGGCGGCTTCGACGACTGGTCCGACACGGTCGGCGCGATCATCGAGATCTTCGTCGGCATGCACCGCTCGGTGCCGGGCTTCCGCGTCCTGCGGTTCGGCGACGTCGCCGACGTCCGGCTGCTGGACGAGGCGGCCGAGAACAACTCGGTCGTCGCGGCCCGGCTGCGCGAGCTGATCGTGGAGACCTTCGGCGTCGCCGAGACGCCCGGCCTGGCCACCGCGCTGGCCATCGCCGTCGAGGCCGCTGATGCCGTGCTCAAGCTCGCCTTCCGCCGCGACCCCGCGGGCGACCCCGCGATACTGGCCGAGGCCGAGCGGCTCATCCACGGCTACCTCGCCGACCACATCACCGCCGGCTGACCCACCGCCCGCCCGCGACGTCCGGCTTCGTGGCGTCTGGCTCCGCGAACGTCCGCCTCAGCAACGTCCGCCTCAGCAACGTCCGCCACGCAAAGTCCGCCCTCGCGGCGTGCGGCCTTGTGGCCAGCGGGTCAGGGAGTTGTGGCGGTGTAGGGGGAGCGGTCGCCGTTGGCGCCGGTGATGTCGGGGCTGGGGAACTCGTGGCGGCCGTGCCAGCGGCCGGTGCCGGTGGCGAAGGCGTCCAGGGTGACGGCGGTCGCGTCGATCTTCTTGGTGGACGCGCCGGCCCCCACGGCGAACGAGCCCGGCCAGGCGTGGCCCGCGCCGGAGACGGTGTAGAGGTCGACGCGGGCGTCGCGGCGGCAGCCCGTCCAGGAGCGGCGGCGGACGCCGGACGCCGCGTCCGCCGAGGTCGAGGTGGCGCAGCTGAACGCGCGTCCCCAGGCCGCCGCCGCGGACGCGACGGACGGCAGGTCGAACGAGCCGTCCGAAGGGGCCATCCAGGACGGGACCTGCGCGCGGTTCCCGCCGAACGGTTCGCCGCCGTCGTACGGAACGACCGGGTCGTCCGTGCCGTGGAAGGCGACGATCGTCGTCGGCGCGGGACGCGGGCAGGGGCGGGCCAGGTTGAGGCCGGAGACGGCGGCGACGCCGGCGAGCCGCCCGCCGAGGCCGCAGACCAGCGCGGCGGCGAGGCCCGCGCCGTTGGAGAAGCCCGCCGCGTACTCGCGGCGGCGGTCCAGGCACAGGCCCTTCTCCAGGTGGTCGAGCAGTGCGCCCACGTAGCCGATGTCCGCGTCGCCGTCGGCCATGCCGGGCAGCTTCCAGCCGGCGCGGCCGGACGCGCTGTCGGGCTCGACGACGGTGAAGCCGCGCGCCGCGCCCGCGTCGGCGAGCCGCCCGTAGACCGCCTGCTCGAACCCGGACGAGTTCAGCCCGTGCAGGTCGAGGATCAGCGGCGCGGGGCTCTGGTCCTGCGGGTCCTGCGGCTCCTGCTTGGGCTGGTCGGGCGTCTTCACCAGGAAGTCGCGGCCCTGGAACCGGTGCCGTCCGGTGGTCAGCGTCCCGCCGGTGCAGCCGATGCTGGCCCAGCGCGGGACCGGCGGGGCGGGCCCGACCGGCTCGGCCTTGATCGTCCCGGGGTCGCCGTGGCATCCGGCCGCCAGCACGCCGAGCGCGCACAGCAGCGCGATGGCGCGGGAGGGCCCGCGCGGCCGGGCTCGGGGGGTCAGAGCCATCCCTGCGCCCGGGCGGTGTGGACGGCTTCGATCCGGTTGCGGGCCCCCACCTTGGTGATCGCGGACGAGAGGTAGTTGCGGACCGTGCCCTCCGACAGGTGCAGGCCGGACGCGATGTCGGCGATGGTCGAGCCGTCCGCGCCGGCGGTCAGCACGTCCCGCTCGCGGGGCGACAGCGGGTTCGGGCCCGCGCTGAGCGCGGCGGCGGCGAGGTTCGGGTCGATCACGCGCTCGCCCGCGACGACGCGGCGGATCGCGGCGGCGAGGTCGCTCGCCGGGCTGTCCTTCACCAGGAACGCCGAAGCGCCGGCCTCCATGGCGCGGCGCAGGTATCCGGGGCGGCCGAATGTGGTCAGGATCATCACCCGGCAGGACGGCACGGCGGCGCGGATCTCCGCCGCCGCGGCCAGGCCGTCCTTGCCGGGCATCTCGATGTCGAGGAGAGCGACGTCGGGCCGCTCGCGCTCGGCGACCAGCACCGCCTCGGCGCCGCCCGCGGCCTCGGCGACCACCTCCAGGTCGTCCTCCAGGCCGAGCAGCGTGGCCAGGGCGCCGCGCACCATGCCCTGGTCTTCGGCCAGCATCACCCGGATCACGACGCAGACCCTACTGCCGGTCGGGTGCCCCCGCCGCCGCCGGACGAACCGGGTTCGGGCGCCGCGCCCGCCGCGTCGGCAGGGGAGAGCGGGAGCCGGACGGCCACGCCGAACCCGCCGGACGGGCGCGGCCGTGCGGTCACCGTCCCGCCCGCCGACTCCATCCGCTCGGCGAGGCCGGTGAGGCCGTTGCCCGGCGCGAAGGACGCCTCGGTCGCCGTCCCGTCGTCGGTGACGGTGAGCACGGCGGCGTCCGGCTCGCGGCGGACGTCGATCTCGCAGCGGCGGGCCCGCGAGTGCCGGACGACGTTGGTCACCGCCTCCCGGACGGCCCAGCCGAAAAGGCTGTCCGCCTCGTCCGGAAGCGGGGTGCCGGAGGTGCGGACGACCGGCTCGATCCCGGCGGCGGTGAGCACCGCCCGGGCGCCGTCCAGCTCGCCGGTCAGGTCCCGGCGCCGGTACCCCGAGATCGTCGCGCGGACGTCGCGGAGCGCCTCCCGCGCCACCGACTCGATGTCGTTCACCTCGGCGATGGCGCGGTCCACGTCGCGCGGCGCCATCCGCCGGGCCAGCTCGCTCTTCAGCACGATCAGCGACAGGCTGTGGCCGAGCAGGTCGTGCAGGTCGCGGGCGATGCGCAGCCGCTCGTTCGCGGCGGCGAGCCGGGTGGTCTCGGCGCGCGCCTCGCGCAGCTGCTGGACGAGCGTCCGCGCGTGCCGGAAGGCGAACATGAACAGGCCGATGGACAGCGCGGTCATGGTGATCGTGAGCAGTCCGCCGCGGCCGACGTCCAGCAGGAGGCACTGCGCCGAGCCGAGCAGGGCCGAGGCGGCGATCGCGTACGGGACGACCCGCAGCGGCAGCGTCATCGCGGCGATGATGGCCAGGTAGATCGGCATCCCGACCCACTCGTGGCCGAACGCGAGCGGCAGCCCGGCGCACAGCGCCGCGAAGACGCCGAACAGCACGTAGGTGCGGCGGCTCGCCGGGAGCATCCAGCTGGACATGGTGAGCGGAGTCGCCACGTAGACCGCGACGAACAGCACGAGCGCGAGGACCGCCAGGACCAGCCGCGACCCGTGGTACCCGGCGATGACCTTGACCAGCGGAACGATGTAGACCAGCCCGAACGCGGCCCAGAACGCGCGGCGCAGCCGGGACCTCCCCGGGTCCTCGCCGTCGATCGTCTCCTTGAACAGCCGGTTCATCGCTCGCTTCCGTGGTGGGTATCGCCTGTCATGTCCAGTATTTCGTGCTGCGCTCCTCTCGCTCAGCTCGCCCGCATGGTACGTCGGTACGCGGGGACCGCCAGCCCGACCAGCCCGGCCGTCCAGCCCGCGAGCACCAGGCCGGTGGTCGCGGACGGCACGTGTCCGGAGACCAGCGTCCAGCCCAGCGACCCGAACCGGTTGGACGGCGTCCAGCCCGCGATCGCGCGCAGCCCGGACGGCAGCCGGTCGGTCGGCATCCACAATCCCCCCATGATGGACAGCGCGAAGTAGCAGCCGAGTGTCACCGGCTGCGCCGCGTCCGGGCCGACCAGGCTGCCGATCAGGATGCCCAGCGCGGCGAACGGCAGTGCCCCGAGCCACATCAGCGCGACCATCGCCAGCCAGTGCAGCGGGTCGACCCGCACCCCCTGGAAGGCCACCGCGACCAGGCTGACCAGCAGGATCGCGGGCAGCGCCAGGACCATCGCGGCGACCGTCCGGGCGGCCACCACCGCCGTCGGCCGCAGCGGCGTGGTCCGCAGCTGGCGCAGCCAGCCGGACGCGCGCTCGGCCGCGAACCGCTGCCCGGTCGACGACAGCGCCGCGCCGATCGCGCCGAACGAGGCCATCGACACCATCAGGTAGGTCCGCGCGTCCAGACCGGTCGCCGGGTCGCGGCCGCCGTCATCGAAGACGTTCGCCCACAGCAGGTAGAAGGCCACGGGGACGGCGAGCGTGAAGAACGTGAAGCGCCGGTCGCGGAACATCCGCACGATCTCAAGGCGCAGGTAGGCGAGCATCGAAAGATCCCTTCCGGTGGTCAGGAGTGGTCGGGGGAGGTGAGGTCGAGGAAGGCGGCTTCGAGGCCCGCGCCGCGGACCTCCAGGTCCCGGACGGCCAGCCCGGTGCGGTACAGCGCGGCGGTCGTCGCGTCGGCGTCGGTGCTGGTCAGGACGGCCGAGGTGCCGCGGATCTCGACGCCGGTGACGCCCGGCAGCCGGTCCAGCCCGGCGGCGGGCTGGTCGCCGAGGGTGAACCGGACGGTCCGGGTCCCGGCGCGGGACTTGATCTCGGCGCCGGAGCCGTCGGCGACGATGCCGCCGCGCGCCATCACCACGATCCGGTCGGCGTTCTCGTCCGCCTCTTCCAGGTAGTGGGTGGCGAACAGGATCGTCCGGCCGCCCGCGGCGTAGGCGCGCATGCTGGTCCAGAACGTGCGGCGCGACCCGACGTCCATCGCGGCGGTCGGCTCGTCCAGGACGAGGAGTCGCGGCCCGCCCGCGATCGCCATCGCGAACCGGACGCGCTGCCGCTGCCCGCCGGAGAGCTTGTCCGCGCGGCGTTTGGCGACCTCCGTGAGGTCCGCGGTCGCGAGGATCTCGTCGAGCGGCAGCGGCTCGGGGTACAGGCCGCGGACGAACCCGACGACCTCCCGGACGGTCAGCCCCTCGACGAGCGCGCCGTCCTGGAGCATCGCGCCGACGCGTCCGCGCGCGACGGCGGTGAGCGGGTCGTCGCCGAAGACCGCGACGCGGCCGGAGTCGGGGCGGGCGAGGCCGAGCAGCATTGAGATCGTGGTGCTCTTGCCCGCGCCGTTCGGGCCGAGCAGGGCGAGCGCCTGCCCGGCCGGGACGGTCAGGTCCAGCGGCGCGACCGCGCGGACCGGTCCGTAGCTCTTCGCGACATCGGTGAGGGTGATGGCGTCCATGCCGTCAACGCTAGAAATGCGCAGGTCATCGGGTTAGTGAAGGTTGTCGCGAGCCCGCGGTGACTTTTGTCATGGCCCTCGCCCGGGTTCCGGGCGGAGTGAATGGGTCTGTTCCCGGCGGGCTTTACATGTTACGAAGGGATGTAAAGCGGTGGGCGGCACCACCCCGCGCCGTCCCGCGGCCGAGCCGAGGCCGGGGGGACGCCTGTCCCGGGAGGTTGGCACGCATGACCTCGTACGACTTCTACGTCTCGTCCGTCCCCAAGGAGACCTGGGACGTGCCCATGTCGGGCGACGCCCGGTTCACCTGGGAGTACGACGACGGGCGCGACCGGCTGCTGAACCTGTACCAGAAGGGCAAGGACAAGCAGTGGGACGCGCAGAAACGCATCGACTGGGACCTGGAGGTCGATCCGAACAACGTCGCGGGGCTGCCCGACCAGTTCAACCCGCTGTTCGGCTCGGAGATCTGGGACCGGATGTCGCAGGCCGAGAAGGACGAGTTCGGACGGCACCAGGGCGCGTGGCTGTTCAGCCAGTTCCTGCACGGTGAGCAGGGCGCGCTGAACGTGTCGGCGCGCATCGTCCAGTCCGTCCCGGACCTGGACTCCAAGTTCTACGCCGCCACCCAGACGATGGACGAGGCGCGGCACGTCGAGCTGTACGCGCGGTTCCTGCGCGAGAAGATCGGCACCTACTACCCGATCAACCAGGACCTGGCGAAGCTGCTCGCCGAGTCGCTGGAGGACTCCCGCTGGGACCTGCCCTACCTCGGGATGCAGGTGCTCATCGAGGGCCTCGCGCTCGCCGCGTTCGGGCTGTACCGGGACATGTCGACCAACCCGCTGGTCAAGCAGCTGCTCGCGTACGTGATGCAGGACGAGGCGCGGCACGTCGCGTTCGGCCGGCTCGCGCTGCGCGACTACTACGCCGAACTCACCACCAAGGAGCGCGCCGAGCGCGAGGAGTTCGTCGTCGAGGGCTGCTACCTGATGCGCGACCGGTTCAAGGGCCGGGAGGTCTTCGAGCAGCTCGGGATGCCGGTCGACAAGTGCATGGAGTACGTCGACAACTCCGACATGTACACCCTCTACCAGTCGCTGTTGTTCAGCCGGATCGTCCCGTGTGTGAAGGACGTCGGGCTGTGGGGCGACAAGGTGCAGGCCGCCTACCTCGACATGGGCGTGCTCGACAACGCCAAGGCCGATCTCGAAGCGCTGATGAAGCAGGACGAGGACATCGCCGACGCCGTCGACCGCGAGCGGTACGAGCAGGAGCTCGCGGCCCGCAGTGCCGAGGTCGACGAGGCCATCGCCCTCGGCGGCGAGGGCTGAGACCGGCGAAGGCAGAGTCCGGGTAAGGACGGTAAAAAAGCGGGGGCGCCGGTCCGGCGCCCCCGCTTCGCTTTTCCTGTCAGAAGTTCGCCAAATGGCCTTGGTGAACCGGGAGGATATGGTGCCGCATGTCCTGGCAAAACGGACGGGCGCCCGGTCCCGCGTCCATTCCTATTGATCTTTTTCGTCGCGGGCAATGGATTTCCGAATTCGCTGTGCGCGGGCTCCGGCTGTACTAACGTCCCCGACCGGAAACCGGTGCACGCCACCGGACGGCACAGCGGCGGCCGATTCCGTGGCCCGCCAGTGCAGGGTCAATCCGATTCCCGGGGGGAAAGCATGAACCGATCCGCGCGCAGCCTGCTCAGAGCCACCGCGATCGCGCCACTCGCCGTCGCGCTGGCCGGCCTGGCCGGTCCGGCGTCCGCCGGCCAGGCGCGCCCGGCCGACACCGGCCTCGGCAACGTCGCCGACGTGAAGGGCGCCGTCGCCGGCCTCACCCGGACGGTCGACCAGACCGCCGGCGGCCTCGGCCTCACCAACCCGACCGCGGGCGCGGGCGGCCTCGGCCTCCCGAACGCCGGCTCGGGCGGTCTCGGCCTGCCGAACCCGGGCGCCGGGCTGCGCCGCGCCGACGCCCCGCGCCGCGCCGCCGAGCCGAAGCCCGCCGGGCACGTCCGCGTGGGCCTGCCGGAGCGGCTCGCGTCCTCGCTCGGCCTGCCGCAGGACACCGACCTCCCCGTCAGCCTCCCGGACGTGCCGCTCCCGGCGCTCGGCAAGGCCCTGCCCGCCGGTGCCACCGGCGCCGTCGCGCCGAACGCCCGCACCGCCCGCACCACCGGCACCACCCGCACCGCGTCGCCGCCCGTCGCCCAGCCCGGCGTGGTGAGCGGCCTGGTCTCGCAGCTGACCGGCCGTCCGAACCCGATCCCGTTCCGGCTGCGGGACGCCGCGACGGCGCCGTCCGGCACCCGCGGAACCGGCCCGCGCCCGGCCGGCGCCAAGGACATCGGCGGGCCCGGGCTCGGCACCGTCCTCGCCGACCTGCGCAAGGTGACGCAGCTGCTCAAGGGCCAGCCGATGACCGAGCCGAACCTGCCGAACATGCCGGCGGTCCCGGGCCGTCCGCAGACCGTCCCCGGCGCCGACCGGGCCGTCCCGTCGGCCGAGCGGGCGGTTCCGTCCGCCGAGCGGGCCTCGCGGATGGCGCCGCCGCTGCCGGGCTTCGACGCCCTGAGCAACCTGAGCGGCGTGACGTCCCTGGTCCCCGGCCTGCCCGTGCCGCTCCCGCTGCCGGTGCCGAACCCGGCCGGCTTCCCGGTCGACCGCGTCCGGCACACCAGCGCCCCGGCCGACAACAACCCGGTCAACAACGTCCTGAACGGGCTGACCAAGGGCGGCAACACCCTCGGGACGCCCGGCTCGAACGGCCAGCTCCTGCCGGGCAACCTGCTCCCCGGCGGCGCCGGCGGCATCCTCCCCGGCCAGCGCGTCCGGGACGCTCGTCCCGCCGCCGCTCCGGCTCCGGCTCCCGCCCCGGTGCCGGTGCCCGTCGTGGGCGACGTGCTGCAGCGGCTGACCGGCCCGCACGGCCCGGCGACCGTCCACCTCCCCGGCCTGAACAGGGAGAAGACCGCCTGACCGGGCAGCGTCCGCAACCCCCGCGGGACGTCCGCGCCACACCGGCGCGGGCGTCCCGTCCGCATGTCCGGGGGAGTGAATTACACGGTTGTTATCCCGCCGAGATTGGCCAACGGAATCTTGACGCAGCGCACTAGATCCACTTCGCTGCGACAAAATCGGGGTGACAAACCCCACAAACTCCGGGCTTTCGCTTGCGTAAAGCCGATCAAGCCGTACGGTCAAGGACTTGTGTGCGGCCCCATCTGAGATCGCTGTGGTTCTTCCAACTGAAGATGGCCGGGAGCCGCACCGCCGGACGCCCGGTCCGCATGTTGGCGGACGCGTCGAACCACCGGTGCCGAGAACCGGCCACGAGGCGGAGCATCCCTCGTAGCAGCAGATCCCGCGGGGCACGCGACCAGGAGTGAGTCCTGCCCGCGTGCGCGGAGAACTGTGCCCGAAAAGCGGCGCACCGGGTGTCCGGGGTCCTGTCCCCGATCAAAGGACTTCTCCGTGGGTAAGCATCGCCCGAAGATCCGCCTTCGCACCCTGCTCGTCGCCTCGGGCGTCGCGGTCGCCGTCCTCGCGGCCGGCGCGGCGGCGCTGCTGATGGGAGGCGGCTCCGGCGGATCGGCGAACGCGGCCCAGACGCGACAGCTCGCGACGCCGCCGACGCAGCCCCAGAGCACCCAGACCCCGCTGGCCGACGCGCCGCGGACCACGCCGAGCCGCGCCAGCCGCGGCGAGCCCCGTCCGCCGGTTCCGAAGCCGGTGAAGACCAGCGACTCGCCCAAGCCGAAGCCGAAAAAGAAGACCTACAACGTGGTCTCCAGCGGCAGCTGCGAGGCGTCCTCGTACGGCGAGGGGCAGGAGACCGCCAGCGGCGAGCCGTTCAACCCGAACGCGCTGACCGCCGCGCACAAGACGCTCCCCTTCGGCAGCAAGGTCCGCGTCACCAACAAGGACAACGGCGAGTCCGTCATCGTCCGCATCAACGACCGCGGACCCTACGTCGGCGGGCGCTGCCTGGACCTCTCGACCGCCGCGATGAAGGCGGTGGACGGCATGGGCGCGGGCGTCATCCCCGTCCGCTACGAGGTCCTCTCCCGCGGCTGACCCTCGCGCACCCGAACGAACCCTCGCGCTAGCCGCCGCGGCTGAAGGCGCGGGCGAGCACCCCGACGAGCGCCGCCCCCGCCGTGCCGTCCGGGTCCACGTCCGGATCGTAGATCGAGACGTTCATGCCGACCGCGCGCGGGCTCGACAGGAGGACCTCCAGCAGGTCGGAGAGCTCGTCGAGGGACAGCCCGTTCGGGTTCGGCGAGTCGACGGCCGGCATCACGCTCCGGTCGAGGACGTCCGCGTCCAGATGGATCCAGAAGCCGTCGGACGCGGCGTCCTCCAGCACGTCCAGGGCCGCCGCGCCCGCGTCCTTCCCGCCGCGCGCGCGGATGTCCGCGCTGGACAGGCGGGTGATCGCCGACGCGTCGAACTCCTCGGACGCCAGGACGCCGTGGTCCTCCGGCTCCCACTGGTACCCGAGCGCGACGGCCCGCTCCTCGGCGACGAAGGGGCGCAGGCCGTCCAGGTCGGCTAGGCCGTCCGCGCCGTGCCCGGTGGCGATGCGCAGGGCGTACCCCGCTACGTTGCGGACACCGTGCGCCTTCGCGCGGTCGCGCGGCGGGGCGTAGTCGGCGTGCCCGTCAAGGTAGGCGAGCCCGTACGTTCCGCGCCGCCGCAGCGCCAGCAGCGGTCCGAGCAGCACCCCGCAGTCCCCGCCGAGGACGAGCGGGAACCGCCCGTCATCGAGCAACTCGGCGACACGGTCGGCCAACTGTGCCGTGTAGGCGATGTGAGCCTGCCCGTTCCGATACCCCGTGACCGGATCCGGGACGACCGCATAGCCCGGCGCCTCGACGCGTCCGGCCTCTTCGGCATCCAGCTTCTCGGCGAGCCCATGCGCGCGCAGCGCCTCGGGCAGCCGCCGCACCCCCGGCACGTGCCCCTCGTACAGCGGCCTCAGCCCAATATTGGACGGAGCGTCCAGCAACGACACCCGACGAGCCATCCCGCGCCTCCAAGACACCATCTAAACCCTTTAGCCGGTGTTGAAGATCAGCGTAGCGACCGCCCGCCCCACCCGTCGACCCACCGCGAGCAGGCGTCGGGTCAGGACGAGCTGCCGGTCAGGTGCAGGGACACCGGCGGGGTCGTCCGGGTCGTCGGCTCGGCCAGCCGCTCCCGGAACCAGTCGGTGAGCACGCCGTCCACGCGGACGGCCTCGGTGATCGGCGGGCGCGCCTCCAGGCCCGGCTCGGCGGCGAGCGCGTGCGCCATCCGGAACGTCGCCGCCTCCACGGTCTTCGCGCCGCACCGGGACAGCAGGTCGCGCAGCGCCGTCACCTCGGCGGCCGGGACGATCCGGTCCCGCGCGCCGCCGATCAGCAGCAGCGCCGCGCCCGCTCCGGCGATCCGTCCGGCGTGTTCGGAGAGGTCGAGGCGCTCGGCCAGCGCGACGCCCGCCGGGCTCCAGGACCGCTCCCGCCCCGAGCGCTTCTCCACCGAACGCGCCGCCCGCGCGGGCGACACCACCGGCGCGATCAATGCGGCCGTGCTGACCTGCACGTCCTGCCTGGCAAGCGCCAGCAGCACCACCGCCGCGCCCGCCGAGAACCCGGCCAGCGCCACCGGACCTTCCGGGACGCCCAGATCGCGCCGCAACTCCGCGAGGACGGCGGGCAGCCGCTCGGCGCCCTGCTCGACGGCCGTCCCGAACGCCGTCACCCCGGCGTCCGAGAGGAACATCTGCGAACCCAGCCCGGTCGGCAACCCGCCCGCCGGATCGCTCGCCTGCGGCAGGTCCAGGAACACCCGCCAGGTCGGCACCCCGGTCATCGGCACCGCCGCCGCCATGGCGCCCGCCGCCCGCGGCGGATCGAAACCGGGCCACGCCACGATCAGCCGCGTGGGCCCGCTGGCCCGCGCGTCCACGGTCGTCGGCGGCAACGCGATGTACCCGACCCCGGCCGCCGCCCCCCGAACCGGCCAAGCCAACTCCACCCCACGCCGGGGCGAACCGCCCCCGTCCGCCTCCATCTCCGCGGGCCCCGGCCCGCTGGACGCGGGTTCGGCCGTCTGGGCACGCGCCGGTCCCTTGGCGGCCTGCTCGGCTTCGGGCTTTGCGGCGGGCTGGTCGCCGGGCGGCCATCCGGCGAAGGGTGGCGCTTGGGGTTCGGTCGGAGTCGGCTCGGTCTCGGGCGGCGGGGCGTTCGGCGGACGGTCCGGTGGTGCAGGGGACGGCCGTCGGGGGTCCGGAGTGGCGGCGTGGGCGGTCATCGTCCTGGTCAGCTCCTCGCGGTCGCGGCGGTCGCCTGCGCGGACGCCGCCGCGTCCCGGGGCCGCAGGGGGCGGCCGGGGCGGGCGGTGCCGCGGACGGACGGGAGGCGGCGCTCCTCCCGCGAGTCCGGAGTTACCGAGCTTCATGTTTCCAGCGGGCGGCGGATAATGCCCCCCAATCCCCACACTCTGTCTACGAAAGACAGCAAATTGTCACCTGGGATCACCGCGCTGGCACGATCGGGCCATGGAACAAGATAGGTCTCGATTGCGTCCTAGTTGGGGACGGGTGGTGACGGGCCGCCCGCGAACACCCCGGGAGGGCGAGTGAACGGGAAGCGAGGCGCTGCGGCGGCCGGCCAGGCGTGGCAGATCTACAGCGAGACGCTCCAGGACGGCGCCCCCCGCTTCGGCGAGCGGGTCCGAGCCGTGCCGCGGATGCTGAAGTCCGTCCTGCGCGGCGACTACAAGGGCATGTCGATCGGATCCCTCGGCATGCTGGCGCTGGGTCTCGTCTACATCATCTCGCCGATCGACGCGATCCCCGAGTTCCTGCCGTTCGTCGGCGTCATGGACGACACCGGCGTCGCGCTCTGGCTGGCGACCATGCTCATCCGCGCCGCCGGCGACTACGTCGCCTGGGAACGCGGCGGACGCCCCAACGTCGTCGTCGGCGACATCATCGACTGACCGACCACGCACCAGGAACCGGCCGACGGCAGCCACCGTCGGCCTTTCCACGTCCACCCTCCGCGCGCGTCCCCCTCCGCGCGGGGGTGGTCAGGGGCGGGGGGTGCCGTCCAGGTCGGCGGCGAAGCCGGCGGCTACCGCGTGCATGACGGGGACGACCTCCTGTACGGCCTCGTGCGTCATCCGGGCGGACGGGCCGGACACCGAGAACGCGGTCAGCGTGGGGGCGCCCGGCAGCGGGACGGCCACGCAGCGGACGCCGACCTCCTGCTCCTCGTCGTCCACGGCGTAGCCGCGTTCGCGGACGCGCGCGAGCTCGTCCACCAGGGCGTTCGCGTCGGTGAAGGTGTGCGAGGTGCGGGCGGGCATGCCGGTGCGGGACAGGATCTCCCGCACCCGCGACTCGGGCAGCTGCGCGAGCAGCGCCTTCCCGACGCCCGTGCAGTGCGGCAGGACGCGCCGTCCGACCTCGGTGAACATCCGCATCGAGTGCCGGGACGGGACCTGCGCGACGTACACCGCCGAGTCCCCCTCCAGGACGGCCATGTTCGCGGTCTCGCCGACCTCGTCCACCAGCCGGGCCAGCGCGGGCCGCGCCCACGAGCCGAGCAGCCGCCCCGCGCCGTCGCCGAGCCGGATCAGCCGGGGCCCGAGCGCGTACCGCTTGCTCGCCTCCTGCCGGACGTACCCGTGGTTCACCAGCGTCCGCATCAGCCGGTAGATCGTCGGCATCGGCAGGCCGGACGCCTCGGTCAGCTCCGACAGCGCCATCTCGCCGCCCGCGTCCGCCAGGTGTTCCAGCAGCTCGAAGGCGCGTTCCAGGGACCGTACGGCCTCCGCCACCGGCGACTCCTCTCCACGCGATCCCCCAATCCTACGGAGATTCGATTTCGCTGTGCGAAAGAGGCCGGGAGGGTTACGGTCCGTGTCCGAGCGGTTATAACAGCGGGTGCCCCCCGGCGAGACCAGACCGAAACGGCGCAGCGGAAAGGATCGGCGATGGGGGACGAGGCGGCGCGCCCGCGCTTGCGTAGGACTCGCCGTGTCGGCGCGGCCGTGCTCGGCGCCGCCCTGGTGGTCCCGCCCGCCTTGGCGGGCTCGTCCGCCGCTGCCCGCTCCATTTCGCCTACGCCGAGCCCCGCGACCGCCGGAACTCCGGGCCTCTCGTCGTCCTCCGGCGCCGGGACGGCCGGGGACAGTTCGCAGCTCAGCGCCCTGCGCCTGCTCGCGACGGCGGAGCCGACAGGCGAACGCCGCCAAGGGGACGACCTGGTCCTCCGCTACCTCATCGGAATCCGCCCGTCGAGCGGAACCGCTCGCGCCGCGATCCTTGCGCTCACTGCCGAGCAGCCGTTGACCTGGGCCGCTCCCAGCACCGGCTGCACCGTCGCACCGGACGCCGTCCGCCAGCTCTGCAAGCTCGGCGATCTGCCGACCGCCCGCACCTTCCCGATCGAAGTGCGGGTCCCTGCGACCCTGAACCGTCACCTTTCCGAGAGCCAGAGTCCGCGCGATCCCGAGGAGCAGGCCGCTCGCGGTGATGGGGGCGCGGATGCCGGGGGCGGACGCGGCGCGGGTGCGCCGGTCGTCACGGCTGAGGCGCGCGCTAGCAACTCGTCCGCGCGGACCGTTTTCACGCTGAGCCCGACCACGGACGGCACGCAGGTGCCGACCGGTTCGCTTGCGCAGTCGCCGTCCGCTTCGTCCAGCCAGGCGCCGGACGGGCCTACCGCACACGCACCGACCGGCTCCGCCGCGCCGAAACCGGGCGGTCCGAACGTCCACACTCTGCCCGGTGCGATCCCGCACCCGGCGGTCGGCTCGCATGCGCACCCGCCGAAGGGGACTGGCCAGCATCCGCCCAAGCGCCCGACCGGCCAAGCCGTTAAGGGTGTGCCTAAGCATGCGCCGAAGGGGAGGACGGGCCCGCGCCCGCAGAGGGGAGCGAGTGCGCACAAGCCCCCGGCCTCCGGGCCGTCCAGGATGTTCGGGGAGAATCCGGCGCCGCGTCCGAACAGCG
The DNA here is from genome assembly GCF_024172125.1 of Actinomadura rupiterrae. Taxonomy (GTDB): domain Bacteria; phylum Actinomycetota; class Actinomycetes; order Streptosporangiales; family Streptosporangiaceae; genus Spirillospora; species Spirillospora rupiterrae. The sequence continues at coordinate 104,614 of NZ_JAMZEA010000008.1, read as the reverse complement.
ACCATGTGCCGCTGGTCAACGGGCTGCCGCGCTTGGAGCTGCGGCATCCGCGACCGCAGGTGGCGCCGCGGCAGCCAGTGTTGCCTCACCGGCCGGTGACACCTCAGCTACCTCCGATTCCGCAGCAACTTCCGGTTCCGCAGCGACCTGTGGTTCCCCAGCAACCAGGGGTGACACAGGAGCAGGCGACTGCCCCGCGGATGCAGGGGCAGGGTGGCCAGGGTGTGCCGCAGGCTCCTGGGGGGAGTGGGACGGCGCCTGGGACGCAGCTGCAAGGTGTAGCGCCCGAGACGCCGCCGGACGGGGTGCCGGGGCGGCCCGGAGCGGGGTCAGGGGTGCATGCTCCGCTGGTCGGGCCCTCCGGGATGCCGGTTCCGGCGCCGCCGGCTCAGCAGGGGCCGATGGACATGCCGTCGATCCCGAGCGGGCCGATCCTGCCGACGTTGAACAGCACCAAAAATGCGCCCGTGAACCCGGACGATCCGCTCCCCGGGCCGTCCGGGGAGTCGCAGATGACGCTCGTGTCGCCCGCCAGCGACATCAGCGACGCGCGGGACTGGGCCGTCGTGCTCGGGGTCGTGCTGGTCGGGGAGGTCGTCCTGCTGTGGGGCGCGGCGTGCCTGTCGCTGCTGCGCCGCCGCCTCGCCCTCGGCCGGACCGCCGGGCCGGCCGGGCCGGCCGGAGCGGCCACGAGTGCGGGTGCGCGGCGGCGCTGATCTGCGGGCGACGCGTGCGTCAGGGCTGATGAAGGCTTGTCACCCGAGTGACAAAGCCGCCGGGCGGTAATGTGCGCGGGGGTGGAAGCCCGGCCCGGCTACTATCCGGTAGCTTCACGCTGCACGATCTTTGCCGCACCCAGGCGCCCCCGGCCGCGACACACCGGAGTTCCGCAGGGACCCCACCGGCGTTCCCCCGCGAGCACACCGGCGTTCCGCCGGGCGGCGCGCACGTCCGCCGACGGCGTCCGGCCCCCGCGGGCCGCCGTCCGGCCCATCCCCCGGGAGTTGGTTCCATGGCACTGGGCTCGCTGCTTCCCGAACTCGCGCCCGGCGGCTCCGGCCGGGTCCCGCTCGTCCGGCGGCTGGCCCGCTGGGCGCAGGAGAAGCCGGACGCCCCGGCCTGGACGTTCGTGGAGTACTCCGCCGACCCGTCCGGCACCAAGACCACGCTGACCTGGGGGGAGAGCGACCGCCGCGCCCGCGCGATGGCGGTCCGCCTGCGCCAGGTCGCGCAGCCGGGGGACCGCGCCGCGCTGCTGCTGCCGCAGAAGCTCGACTACGTGATGACGATGCTCGGCGCGATGTACTCGCACGTCGTCGCGGTCCCGCTGTTCTCGCCGGACCTGCCCGGCTACGCGGACCGGCTGATCGGCGCGTACGCCGACTCCGAGCCGACCGTGGTCGTCACGTCCCGGGCCTCGCTGCCGCAGGTGGAGAAGTTCCTCGCCGAGCACGACGTGCCGCGGCCGAAGGAGATCGTGTTCGCCGAGGAGGTGGACCTCGACCTGGCCGACCGCTGGACGGATGAGCCGATCGAGCCCGACGACCTCGCCTACCTCCAGTACACGTCCGGCTCGACGCGGCGTCCGGCCGGAGTGGAGATCACGCACGGGAACGTCGCCGCGAACGCCGGCCAGCTGTGGGCGGGCTGGCACCCGGAGCGGCCGGAGCCGGAGCTGGTGAGCTGGCTGCCGCTGTTCCACGACATGGGCCTGGTCGCGACGCTGGGCCTGCCGCTGGTGAACGGCGCGCACGCGGTCTACACCGAGCCGATGTCGTTCATCATGAACCCGATGCGGTGGATGCGGCTGATCGCCGAGCGTCCGAACAAGAACGTCTACACGGCCGCGCCGAACTTCGCCTACGAGTACGTCGTGGCGCACGCGACGCCGCAGAAGATGGAGGGGCTGGACCTGTCCGGCCTCGTGACCTGCCTGAACGGCGCCGAGCCGATCCGTCCGGCCACGCTGCGGGCGTTCGCCGAGAAGCTCGCGCCGGTCGGGCTGCGTCCCGGCGCGCAGGCCCCGGGCTACGGCCTGGCGGAGGCGACGGTGTTCGTGTCCGCGGCGGCCGAGGACGAGCCGCCGAAGGTGATCACGGTGGACCGGGAGGCGCTGACCCAGGGCCGCGCGGTCCTGGTCGCCGAGGACGCGCAGAGCGCCAGCGCGCTGGTCTCCTGCGGACGGCCCGTCGGCCAGTACGTCGCGATCGTCGACCCCGAGACCGGGCGCGAGCAGCCGGACGGCGTGGTCGGCGAGATCTGGGTGCACGGCCCGAACACCGCGCCCGGCTACTGGCGCAACTCCGAGCGCAGCCAGGAGATCTTCGGCGGGCAGCTGACCGACCCCGGCGACCTGCCCGCCGAGCGGTGGATGAGGACCGGCGACTACGGCATCGCGCACGAGGGCGAGCTGTACGTGACCGGCCGCATCAAGGACCTGATCATCGTGGACGGCCGCAACCACTACCCGCAGGACGTGGAGCTGACCACCCAGGAGGCGCACCCGGCGGTCCGCGAGGACCACGTCGCCGCGTTCGCCGTGCCGGGCGAGGAGACCGAGCACCTGGTGATCGTCGCGGAGCGGAACCGGCGCGTCCCGCTGGCCCGGCTCGACCTGGCCGAGGTGGAGAGCGCGGTGCGGAGCGCGGTCAACGTCGAGCACGAGATGCGCGTGCACGAGTTCGTCCTGATCGAACCGGGTGGCGTGTCGCGCACCTCGTCCGGCAAGATCGCCAGGGCCGCGACCCGGCAGCGCTACCTCGCCGGTGAGCTCGGCACCACGGCGGCCAAGCTGGCCGCGCGGGCGGCCGCGCGCGGGTAGCCTCCCGGAAGCCGGACGGAACGAACGAATCGGGAGGATCATGCTCGGGGGGCTGGGCCGTCTCATCCAACGGCAGCGCTGGACCAGCCTTGTCCTGATCCTGCTGATCAGCTTCTTCGCCGCGGCGTGGGGCGCCGGCGTGCTCGCCAAGTTCAAGCAGGGCGGGTTCGAGGACCCCAAGGCGTCCTCGACGCTGGTCGCCAAGCTGGGGCAGAGCTACTTCGGGCAGACCAACCCCGACATCCTCGTCCTCTACAAGAGCGACCGGATGACGGTGGACGACCCGCGCTTCGAGGCGGCGGTCGTCGGCACGGTCGCGCGGCTGCCCAAGGCGAACGTCAGCCAGTTCCTCACGTACTACACGTTCGAGGGGTCGAAGGGGTCCGACAGCTTCGTCTCCCGCGACCGGCACCAGACGATCGTCTCGATCAAGGTCGCCGGGAAGGACGACGCGACCCGCAACACCAACTACCTCGCGGTCAAGGACCACCTCAAGGCCCCTGGCCTCGATACGCGGCTCGGCGGCGCGTTCCCGCTCGGCACCGAGTTCGGCGAGCGGGTCGTCGCGGACATCGTGCACGCCGAGACGATCACCGCGATCCCGCTGTTCGTGCTGCTCGTGCTGCTGTTCGGCGCGGTCACCGCGTCGCTGCTGCCGCTGGTGGTCGCGCTGTTCTCGATCATCGGCGGCCTCGCCGTCCTGCACCTGGTGACCTACGTCGCGGACGTCACGTCGATGGCGCTCGAAGTCGTCACGATGATGGGCGTCGGCCTCGCGATCGACTACTCGCTCTTCGTGATCAGCCGGTTCCGCGAGGAGATGGAACGCGGCCAGCTCGCCGCCGGGCTGCCACCCGGGAAACCCTGGAAGCAGGGCGCCACCCGTGCCGCGCGCCGCGCCACGAAGAGGGGCTACCGGTCGCTGCCGCGCTCGGGCCGGCGGGACGTCCGCAAGGAGTACAAGCGCGCGCTCAAGCCCGTGGTGCGCGCCGCGCTCGGCCGCACCCTCGGCACCGCCGGACGGACGATCATGGTCTCCGGCATCACCGTGTCCGCCGCGCTCGCCGGGCTGCTGCTGTTCCCGCAGATGTTCCTGCGGACGATCGGCCTCGCCGGGATCGCGACCGTGATGGTCGCGGTGTTCGGCGCGACCGTCCTGCTGCCGACGATGCTCGCGCTGCTCGGCCCGAAGGTCGAGTTCGGCCGGATGCCCTGGCGGCGCCCGAAGCCGGACCGCGACCCCGACGCCGGCTTCTGGTTCGGCCTCGGGACGAACGTCATGAGGCACCCGCTGCCCTACTTCGCGGGCGTGCTCGTCGTCCTCGGCGTGATGTTCGGACCGTTCCTGAACGTCCAGTTCGGTTCGCTGGACGCGCGGGCGCTGCCGAAGGACAGTCCGTCGCGCGCGGTCGTCCAGACCGTCCAGAAGGAGTTCCCGAGCCAGTCCGCCGAGCCGATCGACGTGGTGCTGACCGGCGACCTCGTCCCGCGGCACTGGGCGCCGTCGCGCAAGGGCGACAACATCCCGCCGTTCCTGGAGGACTTCCGCAAGAAGCTGATGGCGATGCCGGGCGTGACCGGCGCCCAGTTCACCGGCTACGCGGGCGACTACCCCGGCGTCCGGATCTCGGTGACGCACAAGTACCAGCCGATGGACGAGCACGCCCAGAACCTCGTCAAGACCATCAGGGGCATGTCCCTCGCCAAGGACGGCGTCCCGATGCACATCTACGTCGGCGGCAACACCGCCGCGCAGATGGACCTGATGTCCAGCCTCATGCGGACGCTGCCGAAGATGGCGCTGTTCGTCGCCGTCGGGACGTTCCTGCTGCTGTTCATGTTCTTCGGCTCGATCGTGCTGCCGCTCAAGGCGATCGTGATGAACGTGCTGTCCATCGGCGCCTCGTTCGGCGCGATCGTCTGGGGCTTCCAGTACGGCCACCTCGCCGGGTTCCTGGACTTCACGCCGACCGGCAGCGTCGAGGCGACCTCGATGATCCTCATCCTCGCCGTCGTGTTCGGCCTGTCCATGGACTACGAGGTCTTCCTGCTCTCCCGCATCCGCGAGGAGTGGGACCGCAGCCAGGACAACCGGCTCGCGGTCGCGCGCGGCATGCAGAAGACCGGCTCGATCATCACCAGCGCCGCGCTGCTGTTCCTCGTGGTGATCGCCGGGTTCGCCACCGCGGGCATCACCGTCGTCAAGCTGATCGGCGTCGGCATGTTCGTCGCCATCACGGTGGACGCCGTGCTCGTCCGCTCCCTGCTCGTCCCGGCGACGATGCGGTTCATGGGCCGCGGCAACTGGTGGCTGCCCGGCTTCCTGGCGGGCCTCCACGCCGCCCTGGACCTGCGCGAACGCGACGACCTCCCCGACACCCCCGGCCCGGTCCAGCCGTCCACGTCTCCCATCGCGGTCAACTGGCAGGCCACGCCCCACCAACCCCCGAGCGCTCCCGCCGCTCCGCCCGTCCGTCCCGTGCCGCCCGCGCCGAGCAGGCCGAGCGTGCCGCCCGCGGCGAACGGGGCTTACCCGCAGACTTCGCCCTCCGCCACGAATCCCGCATCCAACCCCACACCTCCGGTACCGGACGGTCCGGTGCCCGACCCCACGCACGGCCCCTGGCGGCCGTGGGAAGGCGGACGGCCGGAACCGGAGAGCACGCCTTCCTCTGGTCCGAAACGTGGGATAGTTCCCAACCACGATGGTTCAGGGTGGCGCTGGAGCAGCGTGAAGGAGAGCGATGACTCGTGAGTCGTATCGCGGAGTTGTCAGACGGAGAGCGGCGGCGGTCGCGGCCGCCGGGATCGCGGGGGTGCTGCTGCCCCTCGCGGTGACCGGGACGGCCGGGGCGGCGTCCTTCAGGAAGGCCGACGACGGGGCGTCGATCGCCTCGTACAAGTGGCTCAACAAGTCGAGGACCGCGTTCGACTTCACGGTGAACTCGCCCGCGCTCGGGGCGAAGCGGAACGTCCGCGTGCTGCTGCCGAAGGGCTGGAAGTTCGGCTCCGGCAAGGCGTGGCCGGTCGTGTACGCCTACCACGGCGGGAACGACAACTACCTTTCGTGGACGCGCAGTACCGACATCCAGAGCATCGCGTCCAAGTGGGGCGTGATCGTGGTGATGCCGGAGGGCGCGAACGGGTCGTACACGAACTGGTTCAACTACGGGAAGGGCGGCAAGCCGCGCTGGGAGGACTTCCATATGAAGGAGGTCCGGCAGCTCGTCGAGCGGAACTACCACGCGGGCGCGTCCCGCGCGGTCATGGGCATCTCGTCTGGTGCGCAGGGTGCGTGCACCTATGCCGGACGGTTCCCTGGAGCGTTCAAGTACGCGGCGTGCTTCAGCGGCGTCCTGTCGATGAGCCTGCCCGGCGTGCCGTCGCTGCTGATGTACACCAACACGCGGCCCGGCACCGACCCGTACGCGATCTGGGGATACCCGCGCATCGACCAGGCCAACTGGGACGCGCACGACCCGGTGAAGCTGCTGTCCAGCGTCCGCGGGACGAGGTTCTACGTGTCGGCGGGCAACGGCGAGCCCGGCCCGTACGACAAGCCCGGCACCGCGCCGTGGGACATCGGCTACCTGAGCGAGAAGGCCATCAACCCGACCGTCCAGGACTTCGTGAACCAGGCGCGGCGGCTGCACATCCCCATCACCGCGCACATGTACGGGCCCGGACGGCACTCCTGGCCGTACTGGAAGCGCGAGATGCACTTCGCGTGGCCGCAGATGATGCAGGCGATCGGAGCGAAACCGGTTCGCTGATCGCGGTTGCGGAAGGCGCACGGACGGCCCGTCCGTGCGCCTTCCCCTTTGCCCGGGTGTGAGGTGCGCCGCTCGGGCTCGGCTGGGGGCTTTCCGGGAAGTAGGGTGGTCCGCGACGGATCGTGAGCGGAGGAGCACGCGGACGCCATGGTCGAGCCCCCGGAGACGCCCCTGCCCGGCACCCGGTCGGCACTGGAGCCGGACCGCGCCATCAAGCCCGGCCGGCACGGCCTGGCCCCCGAGGCCGTGGCCGCGATCCAGCGCGACCGGCTGATCGACGCCTTCGTCCAGGTCGTCGCCGAGCGCGGGTACGCGGGCGCGACCATCGGCCGGATCACCGAGGCGGCGGGCGTCACGAAGAAGGCGTTCTACACCCACTTCACCGAGCTGGACGACTGCTTCCTGGCCGCCTACGAGCGCGGCACGGCGATCGTCCTGACCGCGATGTCCGGCGCGTTCGGCGCGGAGCCGACGTGGCCGGACGGCATCCGCGCCGCGCTGCGCACGGTGCTGTCGATGCTGGCCGCCGCGCCGGCGTTCGCGCGGATGTCGATGGTCGAGGTGAACGCGGCGGGGCCGCGCGTCCGGCGCGCCCGGACCGAGTGCATGGAGCGCTTCCGGGCGTTCTTCGCCGGGCCCGGGCCGGGACCCGGCGAGAGCCCTGTGCCGACCGTCGTCGCGGACGCCGTTGTCGGCGGCGTCTACAGCACGATCTACACGCACATCGAGAAGGGCGATACGGCGCGGCTGCCCGAGCTGCTGCCGCAGCTCACCTACTTCGCGCTGATGCCGCTGGTCGGACGCCGCGAGGCGGCCCGCTACATGGACACGAGCACCTCCTCCCCGGACGCCGCCGGTCCCGCCCGTCCGGAGTCCGTCGCCAAGTAGCCGAGGCGAATCGGGCCGACCCGCCCCGTCGCTGTCCGGCGTCCGGATCCGGACGCCGGTCCTGACTCAGGTTGACATGAAACACCGCTTGGTTTCTAGTGGCTCTGAGAACTCTCGCATCCGGCCGGTGCATCCACCCCACCCGTCCCGAGAGAGGACGCCGCACATGCCCTCGCGAATCCTGAGCACCGCCGTGGCCGCTGCCGCCGCCACGACCGGCCTGGTCGCCCTCACCGTCGGCCCGGCGTACGCCGCCGGGGTCACCCCGGCCAGCACCTTCATCACCGCCACCAGCACCAACGTCAAGTTCAGCGGCACGCTGTCCGGGCTGAACTTCTCGGTGAGCTGCACGAACTCCTCGCTCACCTTCACCACCCCGAGTTCGGGCTACGGCCCGGTGAACACCTCCGACCCGGTGTTCGGCGGCACGTGCAAGGACAGCTTCGGCGGCACCGCGACCGTGAAGACCAACCACACCAACGGCGCGTGGACGCTGCTGGCGATCGCGGTCGGTCCGAAGGTCCAGGCGACCATGCCCAAGGCCGGCGCGACGTTCAGCACGACGACGCTGCCCGGCTGCGTGGTCACCGCCGCCCCCACCGGCCCGGTGAACCTGACCGGCAACTACGACAACGGGACGGGCTACTGGCACCTCGTCAACGCCCCCGTCGCGTTCTCGGCCTCCGGCTGCGGCGCGGTCAGCCCGACCGGAACCGTGTCCGGCGACTTCCTCACCAGCCCGAAGGTCAACATCAGCTGATCCGTCCGAGCGGGGCCGTCCGGTGATCCCGGACGGCCTCGCGGTCCGTCCTGCCGGTGATCCCGGCGGGACGGACGTGAACCGGCGGACGAGGTTGGCGCCGGAGCCCGGACTGGCCGGATGAGGCCGGTGCGCCGCCCATGTCTTGACCTGAAACACCCCCGGGTTTCTATTGGGGCCACTCGGATCTTGACAAAGAGGAGGCGATGGCATGCGCCGTCGACGCAATCGCGCCGCGGCCGTGGCGCTCACGGCCGTCCTGGGCACGGTCCCGATGGCCCTGCCGCCCGCCGCGCACGCGGCGGACGCGACGGAGTTCGGGCTGCCCGTCCCGGACGTGACGCCGACCGGTGTCGCGGCGGCGAGCGGCGGCGGCGCCTGGTTCACCGAGGCGCAGGGCGGCATCGGGAAGATCACCCCGAGCGGCAGGGTCACCGAGTACCCGGTCCCGCGCAACGGGCAGAAGGGCACCGGCTACCCGGACGCGATGGCCGTGGCGAGCGACGGCGCGCCCTGGTTCACCGACTCGTCCGGAACCGTCGCCCGCGTCGGACGCCTCGACCCCGCGACCGGCAAGGTGAGCACCTACGAGCCGCCCGCCGACGCGCTCCCGAACGCGCAGATCACCGGCATCGCACCCGGCGCGGACGGCGCGATGTGGGCCGCGACCGGCTCCGCCGGGGCGCTCCTGAAGATCACCGCCACCGGCTCGGCCGGGGTGATCACCACCTTCGCCACCGGCCTCGCCCCCTACTCGGTAGCTGTCGGAGCCGACCAGGCCGTCTACTTCACCGACCAGGGCGGTCAGATCGGACGGCTCGACCCCGCGACCGGCGCCGTCACCACGTTCGCCCCGCCGAGCGCGGCGGGCGGCTACCCGGCGCTCGGCGAGATCACCGCGGGCAAGGACGGGAAGCTCTGGTTCACCGAGTCCGGCAGCAACAAGATCGGATCGCTGGACCCGGCGTCCGGGCAGATCTCCGAGTACGACGTCCCGACCGCCAACGCGCGTCCGGCCGGGCTGACCGTGCGCCCGGACGGGACGGTCTGGTTCACCGAGTCGTCCGCGTCCAACCTCGGCATGCTCGACCCGGCGAGCGGCCAGATCACCGAGTACCCGCTGCCCGCCACGCTCTCCGCGCCGTTCCGCCTGGTCAGCGGCGCGGACGGCAAGCTCTGGTACACCGCACCGGGACGCGGCCGGATCGGTTTCGTGGACCCGGCCGACCCGCCGTCCGGCTTCCCGCACCAGGCGACACCGCCGAACGGCCCGGGCGCGCCGACCATGGCCGCGCAGTTCCAGAACCGCTGCCCGCAGACGATCTGCCTCACCGAGGTCACCACCGGCGGCAACACCAAGATCGGCTCGTTCGCGCTGGACCTGCCCGCCGGGGCGATCCGGATCACCGGCTACCTCGGCGACCCGGACTCGACCGGCCTCCCGGTCCTGAAGCCGCCGGTCAGCGGGCAGCAGTTCGAGGGCAAGCCGATCGACGTGCCGGGCGGCCTGATCGGGCAGCTGCCGCTGGTCGGCCCGATCCTCGGCAAGACCCCGGCGGCGATGTGGGCGGTCAACAAGCTCACCGTCACGCAGAGCCTCGCCGGACCCGTCCACGTGCTGGCCGCGCCCGGCGGTTTCGGCGCGCAGACGACCATCAACATCAAGCTCAACAACGACCTGCTCGGCCCGAACTGCGTGATCGGCCCGGTCGACGCCAAACTCGCGCCGACCTTCACCGGCGGCGGCTTCGGCGACGACCCGCAGCTCGGCTGGGTCGGCGGCCAGATGGAGATCAACGCGCCGATCGCCATCCCGAAGGCCCAGGGCTGCGGCCCGTTCAACATCCTGGACGGCGTCATCAACCAGATGATGGGACTGCCCTCGCCCGCCGACAAGAACAGCATGAACCTCACCGGCATCCTGAACCTCGGCGTCGGCATCAACGCCGCGAACGTGCCGGACGCCCTCGCGCCGGGCTCGTCCAACCCGCTCGCCGCCAAGCTCCGCGCGCTGCTGGCGGCGAGGTCGGCCAAGCACGCGTCCAAGCCCGCGGTGAAGATCGCCAAGAAGCACACCTACCGCGTCAAGGCCCGCCACTGACCAGCGAAAAGCCCGGCCGGGCCGCGAGGCGCAGCCCGGCCGGGCACCTGCTCGCAGGTCAGGCCGGGAGGACGCGGTCCAGGAGGGTGACGGCGCGGGCGACGCCGTCCTCGGCGCGGAGGCGCTCGCCCAGGTCGGCGGCGCGGGCCCGGACGGCCTCGTCGCCGGTCGCCCGGCGGATCGCGTTCGCCAGTCTCGGGACGGTCATGGCCTTGAACGGCACGGGCGCCGGGCCCGCGCCGAGCACCGCGACGCGGTCGCCCCAGTAGGGCTGGTCGCCGAAGAACGGAGTGACCACGGACGGCACTCCGGCGCGCAGGCCGGCGGCCGTCGTCCCCGCCCCGCCGTGGTGGACGACGGCCGCCATGCGCGGGAACAGCCACGTGTGCGGGACGTCCCGGACGGCCAGAATGTCGTCGTCGGACGAGGCCGGGTCGCCCTGCACGATCCCGCGCACGCCCGCGAGGCGCAGCGCCGTCCGGACGGTCAGGTCGGTCAGCCGCGCGTCCTTCGGGACCATGCTGCCGAACCCGGCGTAGACCGGCGGCGGGCCGGCGGCGAGGAACGCGGCCAGCTCGTCCGGCGGGGTGAACTCCGGCTCGTCCAGCGTCCAGTAGCCGGTGAGGTGCACGTGGGACGGCCAGTCCGGCGGCCGCGGCACCACGTGCTCGCTGAAGCAGGCCAGCACCAGCGCGTCGTCGCGGCCCGGGCCGCGCAGCGGCAGCGGCGGCAGGCCGAGCGCCTCCCGCCGCCACGGGTTCAGGAACGGCCGGGACAGCTGCCAGGCGATCTGGTCGACGGCGGCGAAGCTCGCGCGGTTGCCCGGCCCGCCGAGCGAGCGCGGCACGAACGGGTGCGGGAACGCGGCGGTCGGCTGGCTCGGCTGGAAGTGGATCAGCGCCCACGGGACGCCGAGGTGCTCGCCGACGTGCCGGGGCAGCAGCCCGAGCGTCGGGCCGAGCAGCAGGTCGGCGTCCTTGGACCCGGCGAGGCACTCGTCCAGCAGGCGCCGTGCGGCCGGGCCGAGGATCCGCCGGAACCCGGTGAGGAACCGCACCGGGTTCCGGCCGCCCGCGAGCAGCTCCTGCCCGGCGTCCGAGCTGAGGATCTCGGTCGGGTCGACGGTCAGCGGCGCGAGGTCCAGCCCGGCGGCGTGCGCGAGCGGCGCGTACCGGGCGCTCGCGACCAGCCGCACCCGGTCGCCGCGCGCGGCGAGGGCGCGGCCCAGCGAGACGCACGGCTGGATGTCCCCGCGCGACCCGGCCGCGAAGATCACGATCGTCCGGCTCACCGGTACCTCCTCAGCTCTCGGCCGCCGCCGGGCCCCGGCCGGCCTGGTTCGGCCGCCGTCCGGCCCACCGCCTGCGCCCCCGGTCCGGTCGCGGTCACCACGCGTCGCCGCGGGGGACGCGGTGCGGGCCGGTGGCCTCGCCGTCCTCGGGATCGTACGGGCGGTACCAGCCCTCCGGCGGCGGGGGGAAGCCGCGGCGGACGTTCTCGTCCAGGTAGGAGTGCAGAGAGTAGCGCCCGCGCGGCTGCGGATGCTGCGAACCGATCTCGTAGCCGTTGTACGAGGGCGACCGGCGCGTCTCCGGGACCCGGGGCCGCTGCCCGTTCACCGGACGCCGGTCGCCCCTCCGGCCCGTCCTGCCGCGCCGCGCGTCCGGCTGCCGGTCGCCGCCCACGGCCGCCGCGACCAGGACGTCCTCCGGCACCGGACGGGACGCCGCGCGGACCGGCACGGGCTCGTCCTTCGGCGCGGTCGCGACGTCCTTGCGCGGCAGGGTCGTGGCGCTGATCAGGCCGCCGACCGCGACGAGCGCCGCGCCGAGCAGCAGCCCGGACGCGATGCCGTGCCGGAACTTCTCCAGCGCCTGCGCGGACGCGTGCGACGGCAGGTCGTGCACCAGCACGCCGACGACGGCGATGCCGAACGCCCCGGACGCTTCCCGGATGACGTTGAGGATGCCGCTGGCGACGCCGGTCCGCTCGTCCGGGATGGCCTTGAGGACGTACATCGCGATCGGCATGGCCAGCGCGGAGCCGAGCCCGACGGTCAGCACGCCCGGCAGCAGGTCGGTGTACCCGTCGCCGCGCCGGATCGTGGAGAACCAGGCCATGCCGAGCGCCATCAGGCCCATGCCGCCGCCGATCGCGATCCGCGGCCCGATCCGCGCGGCCAGCCAGAACGCGACGGGGGTCATCGACATGATCGTGAACGCCGCGGGCAGCAGCACCAGGGACGACTTGACCGCGTTGAAGCCCAGGTAGTCCTGCATGAAGGACGCCGAGTAGAACAGCACGGCGGTGAACCCCATGCCCTGGAGCATCTGGGACAGCAGCCCGCCGACGAACACCCGGTTCCTGAAGAAGCCGAGGTGGATCATCGGGTCGGGGGCCCAGCGCTCGACTGTGACGAAGCACACCAGTGCGATCAGCGCCAGCGCGAAGACGCCGAGCACCGGACGCGCGGCCCAACCGTCCCGCTGGACGGCCTCCAGCCCGTAGACCAGCGCGAACAGCATGGTCGCGGAGATCAGCACGCCCGGCATGTCCACCTTGGCGTGCTCGTTCTCGGCCTTGGAGGTCAGCACCACCGCGCCGAGCGCGATCACCAGCACGCCGGGCACGATGTTGACCAGGAAGATCCAGCTCCACGACCAGTAGGTCACGATGGACGCGCCGATCGGCCCGCCCAGCGCGGTCGCGGCGGCGCCCGCCCCGACCCACACGATCGTGCCGAGCGACCGCTGCTTGTCGGTGCGTCCGACGGTGACCATGACGAGCGTCGCGGGCAGCGCGAGCGCCGCGCCGGCGCCCTGCACGACCCGGGAGATGATCAGGATCGCGTCGTCCGGGGCGAGCCCGCACGCGGCGGACGCGGCGGTGAAGACGCTCATGCCGGTGGTGAAGCCGACCCGGCAGCCGTAGATGTCGGTGATCCGGCCGCCCGCCACCATCAGGCAGGAGAACATCAGCATGTAGCCGGTCGTGACCCATTCGCCCGCCGATCCTGACATGCCGAGATCGCGGCGGATCGTGGGGATCGCCTGGATCACCACGGTGTTGTCCATGGTGGTGATGAAGGCGCTGACGGCGACGACGAGCAGTGCCCACCTGTATCTTCCTCGGGTCACCTCGCTCGCCGCTTCCCCCTGTGAGCTCGTGTGGTTATGGTGCACAACTATCCCATCAGCCCACATCGCCTGCCAGAGGGTCTTGTCATCGGCGTGACAAGTGGCCTGTGAGAAAAGTGGCCTGTGTGCGCATCGTGAGACGGTCAAAGTAGGACATCGTGGTCCTCCGTTCCGTGCAGCACAGAACGATCCCGTGTCATTGGGGGAACCCCGCAGATGCACACCAGTGAGGGGATCGGCGAGGACGCGATCCGCCGGTACCTGGTCGAGCAGATCGCGCGCCGGTCCCGTGTCGAACCCGCCGAGGTGGATACGGACCGCCCCCTTGAGGAATTCGGTCTGGCCTCCCGCGACGCGGTCGCGATGGCGGGGGAGCTGGAGCAGTTCCTCGGCCGCGCGCTGCCCGCGACGCTGGTCTGGGAGCACCCCACGATCAACCGGCTGTCCGCCGCGCTGGCCGGGAACGCCGATCTTTCCCCGGCCGCCCCGCAGGCCGTCCCGGCGCAGGTCGCGGCCGCGCGCTCGGACGAGCCGATCGCCGTGGTCGGCGTCGGCCTCCGGCTGCCCGGCGGTGGCCGCGACCTGACCGGCCCGGACGAGTTCTGGCGGTTCCTGCTCGGCCGCGGCGACGCGGTCAGCGAGGTCCCGGACGGCCGCTGGGACCCGTTCGACGACGGATCGCCCGAGGTCGGCGACCTGCTGGACCGCACCACCAGGCTCGGCGGCTTCCTGTCCGACATCGCCGGGTTCGACGCGGAGTTCTTCGGCATCACGCCGCGCGAGGCCGCCGTCATGGACCCGCAGCAGCGGCTCGTCCTGGAGGTCGCCTGGGAGGCGTTCGAGCACGCGGGCCTCGCGCCCGCCGCGCTGCGCGGCTCCCGGACCGGCGTGTTCGTCGGCGTCTCGGCGCCCGAGTACGCCGCGTTCACCGCGTCCGACCTGGCGTCGCTGGAGCCGTTCACCGCGACCGGCGCGGCGCTGAGCGTGATCGCCGGCCGCCTCTCCTACCTGCTGGACCTGCGCGGACCGTCCATGATCGTGGACACCGCGTGCTCGTCGTCGCTGGTCTCCGCGCACCTGGCGGTGCAGGCGCTGCGCAACGTCGAGGCGGACGTCGCGCTCGCGTCCGGCGTGAACGTGCTGCTGTCGCCGACCGTGACGATGACCTTCGACCTCGCCGGCGGGACGGCCCCGGACGGCCACTGCAAGGCGTTCGACGCGAGCGCGGACGGCATGGTCCGCGCGGAGGGCTGCGGCGCGGTCGTCCTGAAGCGGCTGAGCGACGCGCAGCGCGACGGCGACCGGGTGCTCGCGGTGATCCGCGGCTCGGGCGTGAACTCCGACGGCCGCTCGAACGGCCTGGTCGCGCCGAACTCCGAGGCGCAGAAGGCGCTGCTGCGCGAGGTGTACGCCGCCGCCGGGATCGACACCCGCGAGGTGGACTACGTCGAGGCGCACGGTACGGGCACCTTCCTCGGCGACCCGATCGAGGCCAAGGCGCTCGGCGAGGCGCTCGGCGCCGGCCGGGACGCCGACGACCCGCTGCTGCTCGGCTCGGTGAAGTCCAACCTCGGCCACCTGGAGGCGGCCGCCGGGGCCGCGGGCCTGGTCAAGGCCGTCCTGGCGCTGCACCACGGGGTGATCCCGCCGTCCAACCACTACAAGGAGCCGAACCCGCACATCCCGTTCGACGACCTGCGGCTCGCGGTCGTCGCGGAGGAGACGCCGTGGCCGAAGCGGGACAACCCGCGCCGGGCGGGCGTCTCGGGCTTCGGCTTCGGCGGGACGAACGCGCACGTCGTCCTCGAAGAGGCCCCGGCGGCCGAGACCGTCCGCGAGGACGTTCCGGTCCGGATCTACCCGCTTTCCGACACGTCCGAAGACCGCATCCGGGCCTACGCGTCCGAGCTGGCCGGCTGGCTGGACGCCGCCGATGCCCCCGCTATCGCTGACGCCGATCTCGCTCTGACGCTGCGCCGCCGCGACGGGCGCGGACGGGCCCGTGCCGCCGTTGCCGCGCGCGACCGCGCCGGGCTGGTCGACGGGCTGAGGGCGCTGGCCGAGGGCCGTCCGCATCCCGGCCTGGCGAGCGGGACCGCGGTCGGCGCTCCGGGTCGTCCGGTCTGGGTGTTCTCCGGGTACGGCGCGCAGCGGACGGGCATGGCGCAGCGGCTCCTGGAAGAGGAGCCCGCGTTCGCCGAGGCCATCGACGATCTCGACGCGCTGTTCGCCGACGAGGGCGGCCCCGGGCTCTGGGCGCTGCTGGAGGAGGGCGAGCCCATCGAGGGCGGCCCTGCCGTCACGATGCCGCTGCTGTTCGCGATCCAGATCGGGCTCGCGCGGATGTGGAAGGCGTACGGCGTCGAGCCTGGCGCGGTGGTCGGCCACTCGATGGGCGAGGTCGCCGCGGCCGTCGTCGCCGGGAAGCTGTCCCTCGCGGACGGCGTCAAGGTCATCTGCCGCCGCTCGCGGCTGCTCGACCGGCTGGTCGGCGGCGGCGCGATGGCGGTGCTCGGCGCGTCCGCCGCCGAGGTCGCCCGGCTCGCCGAGGGCCTGGACGAGGTGTACGCGGCCGTCCACTCCTCGCCGAAGCAGACCGTCGTCACCGGCGACGCCGACCAGATCGCGGCGGTCGTCGCGCGGGCCGAGGCCGAGGGCCGGCTGGCCCGGATGATCAAGGCCGAGGGCGCGGGCCACTCCCCGCAGGTCGATCCGCTGCTGCCGGACCTGCGCGAGGCGCTCGCGGAGATCGGCGCGAAGCCCGGCACGCCGCTCGCCGAAGGCGTCCGCCTCTACACGACCGCGATGGACGACCCGCGCGCCGACGTCCCGATGGACGCCGAGTACTGGGCGCAGAACCTCCGCAACCCCGTCCGGCTCACGGACGCGGTCGCTGCGGCCGCCGACGACGGGTTCCGGACGTTCATCGAAGTCAACGCGCATCCGATCCTGTCGCACGCGGTCGGCGAGACCCTGGACGGCGTCGGCGCGTTCGTCACCCACACGCTCAAGCGCGCGCCGAAGGGTCAGGAGACCGACGACACCCTGACTTTCCACGCGCAGCTCGCCGGGCTCGCCGCGCACGGCCACGCCATCGCCCCGCCGCGGGACGGCGCGGTCGTGGACGTCCCGTCCGCGCCCTGGCGGCACGAGCGGCACTGGATCGACACGTCCAGGCGCGGGCGCGGCGCGGGCCGCGACGAGCACCCGCTGCTCGGCGCGCACGTCGAGATGCCCGGCGAGGACCGGCACGCCTGGCGCGCCGACGTCGGCACCGCCGCGCAGCCGTGGATCGCGCCGACGAACGGGCTGCACGTCCTGCCGTCCGCCGCGTACGCGGAGATGGCGCTCGCCGCGGGCGCCGAGGCGCTCGGCGTCGAGTCCGTGCGTGTCAACAGCCTGTGGATAGAGCGGCCGCTCGCGCTCGACGCGTCCACGACGGTCACGACGACCTTCGGCGAGGACGAGCAGCGCGTCGAGATCCACGCGCTCACCCCCGCCGGCACCTGGACCCGCCTGGCCAGCGCCGACGTCGGCGAGGACCACCGCACCCCGGCGGCGCCGCTGGACGGGCCCGCGACCGAGATCGCGGCGGCCGAGCGCGGCAGCCGCCACTACCGCCTGCACCCCGAGGTGTTCGACCGCGCGCTCGGCGTCCTGTACGCCGAGGCGGGCGAGGGCCCGTGGATCGTCGAGACCATCGGCAGCCTGCGCGTGTACGGGCCGACGCACCGCGGCGGACACGTTCGCGCCGCGTTCGCCGGCGAGCAGGGCGACCTGCGGATCCTCGGCCCGGACGGCGAGGTGCTGGTCGAGGCGTCCGGGATCACGCTGCGCCGCGCGGACCGCACCGACCTGCCCGTCCCGCTCTCCGGGAAGCTCGCCGAGGTCGTCTGGACCGCCACGGAAGCCCCGGAACCGGCCGTTCCGGACGACGCGTCCTGGCTGCTGCTCGCCGAGGCCGCCGACCCCTATGCGGACGGTGTCACGGCTGAGCTGGAGCTTCGCGGTCATCGCGTCTCGCGCGCGCCGCTCGGCTCCGCGCCCTCGGGCGATGTGCATGGCGTCGTCGTCATCCCGGGCGACCTGTCGGACGAAGAGCTCGTGCTGACCGTCGCTCGGACGTCCGTCGCGACGCCGGACGGGCCGCGACTGTACGTCGCCGCCCGCCACGCCGTCCCGGTCCTGCCGGGTGAGGCCGGAGACCACCGGCGCGGGCACATCCGCGCGATCACGCGGGTTCTGGCGTTCGAGCGGACCGTCCAGCAGGCCACCTTCGTGGACGCGCCCCGACCTGCGGATCTGGTCACCGAACTTCTCGCCGACGCCGCGTCCCGCGAGACGGCCTACCGCGAGGGCGTCCGGCACACCGCCCGTCTCGACCTCGCCGTCCTGCCCGAGAGCGGGAAGCGGCGCAAGGTCGTCCGGCGCGGCGGCGCTTACATCATCACCGGCGGCTACGGCGGGATCGGGCTGGTCACGGCCGGTTTGCTCGCCGAGCGCGGCGCCGGGCGGATCGTGCTCTCCGGACGGTCCGGACCGTCCGCCGACGCCGAGAAGGCCATCGCGCGGATGCGGGAGAGCGGCGTGGACGTCGGCGTCGTCCTCGGCGACATCGCCGAGCCCGGCGTGGCCGAGCGGCTCGTCGCCGCCGCCCGCGAGGGCGGGGCCCCGCTGCGCGGCGTCGTGCACGGCGCGGGCGCGATCGACGACCGGATGGTCACCGACCTCGGCCCGGCCGACCTGCACCGGGTGTGGGCCGCGAAGGTGGAGGGCGCGCGGCTGCTGTCCGCCGCGACCTGGGACGCCGACCTCGACTGGTTCGTCCTGCACTCCTCGGCCGCCGCGCTGCTCGGCTCGCCCGGGCAGGCCGCCTACGCCGCCGCGAACGCGGCGCTGGACGCGCTCGCCGCGTACCGCCGCGCGCACGGCCGCACCGCCACGACGATCAACTGGGGCACCTGGTCCCAGGTCGGCGGGGCCGCCGACCTCAAGGTCGCGGTGATCGAGCCGATCACCCCGGACGAGGGCGCCGAGGCCCTCGAAGCGCTCCTCGCCGCCGACGCGACCGCCGCGGGCGTGCTGCGGTTCGACCCGTCCGCGGCCGTGGGCCTGTTCCCCGAGATCACCAACATGCCGTACTTCGCCGCGCTCACCGAGGCCGCGGAGACCGGCGGCGGCGACGCGGGCGACTGGCCCGGCATCGACGCCGTCAAGGCGCTCGAACCGGCCGAGGCCCGCGCCCGCATCGCCGCGCAGGTCCGCTGGCGGATCGCGTCCGTGCTGGGCTTCGCGCCCGAGCGGCTCGACCCGTCCGTCCCGCTGACCGACCTCGGGCTGGACTCGCTGGTCGCCGTCCGGATCAAGAGCGGTGTCGAGCACGACCTCGGGCTGACCGTCCCGGCGTCGGTGCTGCTCAAGGGCGCCTCGGTGCACGTGTTCGAGGAGTGGGCCGCCGAGGAGCTGGGCCTTGCGGGCGCCCCGGCGCCGGCGTCCACGGCCGTCTCCAACGCCGAGTCCGGCTACGTGATGGCGCGCGACGCCGCCGAGCGGCTCGCCGTCCGGTTCTTCGAGGACGTCCTCGGCCTCGACCGCGTGTCGGTCGTCGCCGACTTCTACGCCGACCTCGGCGGGACGGACGAGCAGGCCGACGCGGTCGTGGCGCTCGTGATGACCGAGCTGGGCGGCGAGGCGACCCGCGGCGAGCTGTTCGCGACGCCGACCGCCGAGCACGTCGCCGAGTACATCCGGGCCGCCGACGAGGAGGCCGCGCGGCAGATCGTCCGGCCGCTCAAGGCGTCCGGCGGGCGGCGGCCGATCTTCATCGCGCACCCGGCGGGCGGCACGACGGCCTGCTACCGGCAGCTCGTCGAGCTGCTCGGCGAGGACCAGCCGGTGTACGGGCTGGAGCGGTTCGACGACGCGCCCTCGGTGGAGGAGCGCGCCGCCCGCTACGTGAAGCACCTGGTCGAGGCGCAGCCGGAAGGCGCGTTCCGGCTGGCCGGATGGTCGTTCGGCGGCGTCCTGGCGTACGAGACCGCGCGGCAGCTCCGCGAGGCCGGACGCGAGGTCGAGTTCGTCGCGCTGTTCGACGCGGGCCTGCCGCTGCCGGTCGAGGACGAGTCCGACACCCTCGCCCGCCGCTTCGCCGCGTTCACCGACTACATCAACGAGACCTACGACCTCCGGGTGGACCTCGGCTACGAGGAGCTGTCCGGGCTGTCGGAGGAGCAGCAGTTCGCCCTGGTCATGGAGCGCGCCGCGCCGCTGGCGGAGCTGATCCCGCCCGCCGCGCTGCACCACCAGCTCACCTCGCACCAGGACACGAGGTCCCTGGAGGCGTACGAGCCCCGGACCTACGACGGCCGTGTCATCCTCTACTACGCGCCCGAGGAGACCCCCTGGGCCGTGAAGGACGCGCGGTACGTCCTCGACGGGACGAACGGCTTCGGGCCGCTCTGCCCGGCCCTGGAGAAGGTCACGATCCCCGGGGCGCACCACCTCAACCTGCTCGACCCGCCGGGTGTGGACGCCCTCGCCGCGCACCTGGACGGCCAGCTCGCCGCCGCCGGCACCGATGCCGACGCCCCTGCCCCGACTGCCCTGAAGGGCGCGGCGGGCGGTCCGGCGGCCCTGTCCCCGGCCCACTGACCACGCGGAGGATCCCCCATGTCCGAGCTGCTCGAAGCCGTCCGCTCCGGCGCGTCCGGCCGCGAACTGGCCGAGATCGACCTGCCCACCAGGTTCCGCGCCGCCTTCACACGCAAGGACGAGGTGGGCATCTTCGAAGGGCAGAAGGACAAGGACGTCCGCCGGTCGATGCACGTCGGCGACGTCGAGATGCCGGAGATCGCGCCGGACGAGTGCGTCATCGCGGTGATGGCCGCGGCGATCAACTTCAACACGGTCTGGTCGGCGATCTTCGAGCCGATGCCGACCTTCCACTTCCTGGAGAAGTTCGGCCGCCAGGGCTGGTACGGCGCCCGGCACGACCTGCCGTACCACATCCTCGGCTCGGACGCGGCGGGTGTGGTCGTCCGCACCGGCTCCGCCGTCAAGCACTGGAAGGTCGGCGACCAGGTGGTCATCTCCCCGTCCTACGTGGACGAGGAGGACCACGGCTCCTACGACGACGGCATGATGTCGGAGACCCAGCTCGCCTGGGGCTTCGAGACCAACTTCGGCGCGCTCGGCGAGTTCTGCGTCGCCAAGGCCAACCAGCTCGTCAAGAAGCCGGCCCACCTGACCTGGGAAGAAGCGGGCTCCAACACGCTCTGCGCCGCGACCGCCTACCGGATGCTCGTCGGCACCCACGGCGCCCGCATGAAGCAGGGCGACGTCGTCCTGGTGTGGGGCGCGACCGGCGGGCTCGGCTCGTTCGCCACCCAGCTCGTGCTCAACGGCGGCGGCATCCCGGTGGCGGTCGTGTCGTCCGAGGAGAAGGCCGAGATCGTCCGGTCGCAGGGCTGCCGCAACGTCATCAACCGGTCCGAGCTGGACCTCGGCGAGGGCGGGCTGCGCAACCCGAAGGCGGGCCGGATCCTCGGCGAGGCCATCCGCCGCCAGGTCGGCGAGGACCCGGGCATCGTCTTCGAGTACCTCGGCCGCGAGACGTTCGGCGCGTCCGTCTACGTCGCCAAGCGCGGCGGCAAGATCGTCACGTGCGGCTCCTCGACCGGCTACAAGCACGAGTACGACAACCGGTTCCTGTGGATGCGGCTGAAGAGCATCATCGGCTCGCACGGCTTCAACTACCACGAGGCCGTCCAGGTCAACCGGCTGTTCGGGCTCGGGATGATCCACCCGACGCTGTCCCGCAGCTACTCCCTGGACGAGGCGGGCGAGGCCACCCGCGCCGTCCAGCTGAACCAGCACATCGGCAAGGTCGCGGTGCTGTGCGGCGCGACCGCCGAGGGGCAGGGCGTCAGCGACCCCGAGCTGCGCGAGCGCATCGGCGAGGAGAAGTTCCACCTCTTCCGCCACTGACGTTCAGATGTAGGGCGAAAGGCGAGGGTTTCGCGACCCTCGCCTTTTTGCATTCGAGTGTTGCTCTGCCTCGGCTCTCGACTTCGGCTGATACCTGAGCGAAACCGCTTCCCCGATAGAACGGATAACGCCAGGGAATTAGGGCTGAACGAAAGGTCGGGGCGATGGAAGGAAAAGCCGGGCTCGTCAGGAAGACGACCGTCCTGCTCTCCGCCGGGCTCGCCGCGCTCGCGCTCTCCGCGAGCGCCTGCGGCTCGTCCGGCGGGGACGGCAAGAAGGGCGTCGCGGCACTGACGACGGGCTCGCCGTCTACGCAGGGCGGGGGCGGCGGACGCCCGAGCGACCAGCAGGTCTACGACGGGCTGCTGAAGTACTCCAAGTGCATGCGGACGCACGGCGTGAGCAACTTCCCCGACCCGGTGCTCGGCAAGGGCCTCCAGGTGGACGGGAACGCCGTGAACGGTGACACCGCGACCTACAAGAACGCCGACACCGCCTGCAAATCCATGCTGCCCGCGGGCGGCGGCGACCACCCGGCGCAGGACCGCGCGATGGGCCTCAAGCACTCCCGGTGCATGCGCGCGCACGGCGTCCCCAAGTTCCCCGACCCCAACCCCAACGGCGGCGCGAACCTCGACGGCGACAAGATCGGCATGACCCCCGACAACCCCGTCTTCCAGGCCGCCGAGAAGGCCTGCCAGAAGTACGCGGGCGGCAGCACCCAGGGCGGCTGACCCGCTCCCCGCTCGTCCCGACACACCCCCCCGATGATCACTTCACGTGTCCGGGATGCTACGTTCGGCGATGAACGGATGATCGCCCGAACGGAGACAGGGCATGGCGCTGTACGACATGACCGCGGAGGCCCGGCTCATCACGCTCGCCGACCGCGCCGAGATCGCCACCCTCCTGGACCGCTACGCGCGCGCCCTGGACGACCGCACCCTGGACGAGACCCTCCCCGCCCTGCTCACCCCGGACGCCACCGTCGGCCCGCCGTCCGAGGACCACGCGGGCCTGGGCGAGGTCACCCGGCACCTGAAGGACTCCCTGACCGCCTACGGCCCGACCCAGCACGTCTTCTCCAACTACCTGATCGACGTGAAGGAGGACGAGGCGTCCGTCCGCGCCAACACGCGGGCTACCTGCGTCCTCCAGGACTCCGACGCCCTCTACTCAACGGGCGGCGTCCTCACCGCCACCGCCGCCCGCACCCCTTACGGCTGGCGCCTGAAATCCGTCACCATTTCCCCCACCTGGGAAACCAAAACCCCACCAAAACCCAACGACCCGCCCGAAGAGTCCTGACCCGGTCGGCGGCCCGTCCGAGGGTCGGGCCGTCAGGCCGCGTCGGTGAAGGTCACCGTCAGCTTCGCGCCGAGCGCGTGGGCCAGCCGGTCGAGAACGCCGATCGTGGGCGTCGGTCCACCGGCCTCAAGGCGCGACAGCGCAGGCTGCGTCATACCGGCGCGCTTGGCGAGCTCGGTCTGGGAAAGGCCGAGGGCCAGCCGCCTCTCACGCACGGCGTTCCCCAGTTCGTAGGCGAGGCGCGCCTCCTCATGGCCGGCCCGCACCTCGGTGCCGTCCCGTCCCGCGCCGAGTTCCCACCTGCTGTGCGGACTCCGCTCCCCACTCATCGCCCCACCGTCCTCTCGTACTCCTGCTGGGCATGGCCATGCTCGGCAGCGCATTCCTTGTGCGCCCGCCGCGCCCGTTCGACCTCGGCCGTCTCGCGTCCGCGCGTCTTGGTGAACACGGTCAGAAGGATCGCCCTCCGGTCGGGCGCAAGCCAGTAGGTGATCCGCACGTCCTTGGGGTGCAGGTGCATGCGAAGCTCGCGCAACCCCTCCCCGAGATGCCTCGACCATGGTTCGCCGAGCGTCTCCGCGTTCTCGGCAAGGAGCTCGACGAAGAACTCGACGCGACCGAACTCCCGGTCCGTTAGGGAGTCGAGCCACTGTCGCACCTCGGGTTCGATCTCGATGACGTAGATACCCACACCTGGACGCTATATACCACGGATGCTATAGCACTGCTCGTCGGCGAGTTGCGGCGAAAGCTTCGTTTTACGGCAGATGCCCCGCCGGGTGGGCGGGGCATTGAGGGGTGGGTTAGAAGGTGTGCCAGAAGGTGTAGGCGTGGGACTGGTCGAAGTTGGTCGGGTGGATGGCGTTGGGGGAGAGGGACTGGACGGACGGGCCGGGGTGCCAGGTCGGGGTGCCGGGGCCGTTCGGGTTTCCGGTCCGGGCGAAACGGGTCCAGTAGTCCATCATCTGGTGGGACAGCTTCAGCTGCGGGGCGCTCAGGCGGCGGCCGGTGAAGTAGTCGGTGTTGAAGAGGTAATGGAGTTCGGCGGCGTGGAAGGCGCCCGTGGGGAACGCGGGCGCCTTGGAGTCGGCGACCCAGGGGGGCGGACGCGTCGGCGAACTCGAAGGAGTAGGTCGGGACGCGCTTCTGGAGGGCGAGGCGCTGCTCGGTGGAGGCGCGTCCGAAACTGGCGTCCGTGACGATCGCCGACCAGGCCACGCTGTACGAGCCGTACTTCTTCAGGGTGTAGCGCTTGAGGACTTCCGGCGCGCGCTTCGCGCCGACGTAGGCCTTCACGTGTGACTCGTAGCCGGCCTTGTCGAGCTTCTCGCCGGAGAACTCCTCGCCGAGGGCCTGGAACAGGCGGTACTCGTCGCGGGTGATGCCCTGCATGACGGGAACGCGGTGGAACTTGCCGGTCGCGTACGCCTTGTTCGGCGCGGTCGGGAGGACGCCGCCGCCCCCGTAGGTCGGGGTGAAGCCGTAGCCCGACTCCTTGAGGACCTTTTGGACGGGCAGGGCGCGCAGGCAGGAGGCGGCCGTGGCCGGGTCCGGGCAGCCGAGCTTCGCCGCGACGTCCTTGCCGAGCCTCTCGGCCGCCGGACGCGCGTGGGGGAGCCAGGAGTCGGCGTCGCCGCGCGAGCCGTCGAACTCGGGCCAGTCGCCGGGGGCGCGCGTGCACGGACCGCTCTGCACGATCGCGCGCTGGAACAGCCCGGCGGACTGCGGCGACACCAGCTGGGAGCAGGTGCTCACGCCGCCCGCGGACTCGCCGAAGATCGTGACGTTCCGGGCGTCGCCGCCGAAAGCGCCCGCGTTCCTCTGCACCCAGCGCATCGCGGCCTGCTGGTCTTCGAGGCCGAAGTTGCCCGAGCCGTTCCCGGCCTTGTCGAACGCGCGATGGGCGAGGAAGCCGAACATCCCGAGCCGGTAGTTGACGGTCACGACGATCACATCGTCCCGCGCGACCATTTCGGCCGGACGGTAGAGCGCGCCCGCGCCGTTCCGGAACCCGCTGCCGTGGATCCAGACCATGACCGGCAGCTTCTTGCCCTTGGGCGCGTGCCGCGGCGTGGTGACGTTCAGGTAGAGGCAGTCCTCGGTGGTGCTCTCCTTCTCGCCGGTCGGGCTGAGGAGCCCGGCCTGCTGGGCGCACCGGTTGCCGGGCTTGGTCGCATTCCGGACGGTCTTCCACGCGGCGGCCGGACGCGGCGACGCCCAGCGCAGCTTGCCCACCGGCGGCGCTGCGTACGGGATGCCGAGGAATTCGCGATGGTCCTTGGCGACCGTCCCGCGCACCGAGCCCTTGTCGGTGGCGACGACCGCGCCGTCCGCCGCGGCCTGCGCCGGGGGCGTCGCCGCCGCTATGCCCGCGATCGTCCCGAGGGCCGTGGCCGCGGCGATCGCCGTCCAGTACTTGTTCATCTCGTCCTCCGTGTTGCTCCGACCCCTTCAGCCTGTCGGCCCGGCAACACGGCCCCCATGGGCCTTCCCCCAGCCCCGGGGTGGACTTTCCCCTACCCGAGCGGACGATCCCGCTGGTGCTCTGATCAGCAGCCGGTAGGGCCGCAGGCGCAGGTGGCGGTGTCGGACTTGGTGAGGTTGTCGGCGTCGGCCTTCACCACGTAGACCTCCCAGGGTTCGGCGCCGGGGCCCGACACCCACACCTTGTCCTGCACGGCGTAGCAGCAGGACGTGTCGTTCTCCTCGAAGATCGGGAGCCCGCTGTCGTTGAGGCGGCGGGCCGCAGCCGCCACCGCGTCCGTGGTCTCGACCTCGATGCCGAGGTGGTCGAGCCGGGTCGGCTCGTCGTCCTGGGCCTCGATGAGGACGAGCTTCAGCGGCGGCTCGGCGATGGCGAAGTTGGCGTATCCGCCCCGCTGCTTGGCGGGCTCGGTGCCGAACAGCTTGGAGTAGAAGGCGATCGAGCCTTCCAGGTCGGACACGCGCAGAGCGAGCTGGACGCGGGACATGGCCCTCCTTGATTCGACAGGTGTCTAAGTAGCAGCTTGCGCCGCTGAATAGGTGGATGTCAAATTAGAGGTATGTCGAAGCAGGGGTTGCCCGTGGTCGAGGCGCCGGGGTGCTGCGCGCCGCTGGTGAGCGAGCCGCTGCGCGACGGCGAGGCCGCCGAGCTGGCGCCGCTGTTCAAGGCGCTGGGCGATCCGGTGCGGCTGCGGTTGCTGTCGCTGATCGCGTCCCACGCGGGCGGCGAGGCGTGCGTCTGCGACCTGACCGGCGCGTTCGACCTCACCGCGCCGACGATCAGCCACCACCTCAAGGTGCTGCGGCAGGCCGGCCTGATCGACTCCGAACGCCGCGGGACCTGGGTCTACTACTGGATCAACCCACCCGCCCTGGAGCGCCTGTCCGCGGTCCTCGCTCCACGCGCGGTGCCGGTATGACGGACGTTCCTGAAGTGCTGTTCGTGTGCGTCCACAATGCGGGACGTTCGCAGATGGCCGCCGCGCTGCTCGACCACCACGCGGCGGGTCGGGTGCGGGTGCGTTCGGCGGGATCGGCCCCCGCCGATTCGGTCAACCCGGCTGTCGTGGAGGCCATGGCCGAAGTGGGGCTCGATCTCTCCCGCGAGTTCCCGAAGCCGCTGACCGCGGAGGCCGTCCGGACGGCCGATGTGGTGATCACGATGGGCTGCGGCGACGCCTGCCCGGTCTTTCCGGGCAAGCGCTATCTCGACTGGAAGCTGGACGATCCGGCGGGACGCGGCGTGGCGGACGTGCGTCCGATCAGGGACGAGATCGACCGCCGCGTCCGCGCCCTGCTGGCCGAGATCATGCCTGGGCGACGGTGATGTGGCCGTTGCTGGTGGTCAGGTCCAGGTGGTTGCGGGCGGACGGGTCGTTCGGGATGCGGATGTCGCGGCCGCTGTTGCTGGAGTGCGCGACCACCTGATACGGACCGGCCGGAACGGTGAGGGTGATCGAGCCGTTCGTCGTCTTCGCCCGGATGCTCTGCGGCTTGGCCGGTGTCAGGCTGATCGAGCCGTTGGACGTCCGCGCCTCGATGGCGTCGCCGCTGAGGCCGCGCCCTTCGATGCGTCCGTTGGACGTGTGCGCCGTGACTGATCCGGTGACACCGTCCAGCTGGATCGAGCCGGAGTGCGTCGTGACGTTCACCTGGCCGACGCGGGTGAGGCGGACCGAGCCGTTCGACGTGTCGCCGCTCACCGGAAGACCCGCGGGCAGGTCGAGCGTGTAGCTGACCGAGCAGTGCCGCCCGCAGCCGGAGAGCACGAGGACGCCGCCGGTCACGCGGTGGGTCGGGCCGTCCGGGCGCGAGCCGCTGTACTGGATCGTCCGCGCGAGGGCGGGTTTGGACGCGCCGCCGCGCACGGTGACGCTGCCCGCTCCGATGCCGTCCAGCCGGACGGACGTCACCTTGGCGGTCAGCGCGGCGCTGTCGCCGTAGGTGCTGTCCGGACCGAAGTCGCAGGCGGCGAGCGTCGCGACACCGGACGCGGCCAGGGCGAGGCTGAGGAACTGGCGGCGCATGGAACCCTCCCGATTTTGTCGATCACCAGGAGGCTAGGAGCCGGGCACCCTCAAGATCGTCCCGCTGCGGGGCCAACCCGGGGCTGGCTCTCAGGGGTGAACGCCGTCCGGCCGCTCCGGTCGCCGCCCGGCCGTCCGGCCGCCCGCGGTCGCCGTCCGGGCGTCCGCCGCGTTGACGCGGCCGCCGTCCGGGCAGCAGGCTGACCGCCATGATCTTCAGCTCGGCGGAACTCGTCTACCTGACCGCGCAGCCCCTCGGCCGCCTCGCGACCGTGGCCCCGGACGGCCAGGTCCAGAACAACCCGGTGAACTTCGTCGTGGATCCCGGCACCGGCGCGATCATGATCGGCGGGGGCGCGATGGGCGCGTCCAAGAAGTTCCGGAACGTCCAGGCGGGCAGCACCGTCTCGTTCGTCGTGGACGACCTGATCTCGACCGATCCGTGGAAGGCGCGCGGCATCGAGATCCGCGGCACCGCCGAGGCCCTCGTCGACCAGGACCCGCCGATGAAGAACCTGTCCCGCGAGTACATCCGGATCACGCCGGCCCGGATCGTCTCGTGGAACATCGACGGCCCGCGCGCGAGCCGGAGCGTCTGAGACTTTCCGGCAGGGGCGCGGTCTATAACTAGGGCTTATGACGCTGCACTGGAAACTCGTGGTCGACGCCAACGACCCGCACGCGCAGGCCCGGTTCTGGGCGGCCGCGCTCGGCTACGAGATCGAGGACCACAGCACGCTGATCGGCGAGCTGCTCGACGCCGGGATCGTCGACCCCGATCTGGTCGTCAACGGTCTGGCCTGGCGCGACGCGGCGGCGGTGCGTCATCCGGACGACCCGTTCGACAAGAAGAGCGGCGTCGGCCAGGGGCGGCGCCTGCTCTTCAACCGCGTCCCGGAGACGAAGAGCGGAAAGAATCGCCTGCACATCGACGTCCACGACCCGGCGGGCGACCGCGAGGCGGCGGTCGAACGGCTCCGCGACCTCGGCGCCGGCGTCCAGCGCCGCGTGCAGGAGATGGGCGGCGAATGGGTCGTGATGACCGACCCGGAGGGCAACGAGTTCTGCGTCCACTAGCCCTCCGGGACGGCCCGTCTCACTTGCTGTAGTTCTTTCCCGGCGGACGGCCCGGGATCGGCTTGCCGATGAGCGCGACGGGGACGAACAGGCAGAAGTGCCCGATCGCGATGGTGAGCGCCCAGAGCTGCTCGTCGTCGTAGTGCGCGGACGCGCGGGCGAACAGGTCGTCCGAAACCCGCTCGCCGAACGGGTTCGGGGTGAGGACGGCCTCGACGAGTTCCAGCGCCACGCGCTCGGCGTCCGTGAAGAACGGCGCGTCCCGCCACGTCGCCAGAGCGGTGATGCGCTCCTCGGACTCGCCGCTCTGCCGGAGGTTATCGACCAGCCGGAACGCGTGGTACGTGCTCCCGACGAGCTGCGAGGCGCGCAGCTGCATCAGGCTGACCGTGCCCGCCGGAACGGGACTGTCCCGGATGGCCTTGTGCACGGACGCGGAAAGTTTGGCCAGCTCGGGGAACTGCTGCGTCAGGTCGGGCAGCCGCGACTTGATGCCCTCGTGCGTGGTCGTCATGGCGGGTTTCCTTTCTCAAGACGGTCTCGCCACCCCGACGACGCACCCGCCCGCGATGTCAGGACGTCCCGCTCGCTAGAGTCCGGATGCGATCAAGCGAAAGGACGTCGAAGCAGGTCATGGCATGGTTCGTGCTCGTTGAGCGATCGGAGTTGACCGGCGGCGACTTCAACTACCGCGTCACCAAGACGATCCCCGCAGGCGACAGCCCCGAAGAGGCCCAGGCCAAGGCCCTGGAAGTGGCCCGGAAGCACCTCCCGTACGGAGGCGCGCGGAGCTGCACCCGCGAGATCTACCGTTCCCCGGACGGGGTCCTCCGCGTCGTATTCAAGGAGAGCTGGGGCTACAACACCGACGATTTCCGCGTCTCGGTCGCCGAACTCATCGAGGCCCACGAACCCGACCCGCCCGCCGAGGACGAGACGTCCCGCCCCCGCAAGTTCGGCCGCTTCCGCAAGTGATCAGTACCGATACCGCCGGTACGCATAGGCCCCGGTAAGCAAGGCCAGCAGCGGCCCCCACGCGACAAGCGGCAGGTAGCAGAGGTACAGGATGGCCATCTTGACGCCGTGCGGATACTCCGGATCGGAGAAGTGGACGCCGAAGGCCAGCGGCGTCCAGAGCAGCATGAGCCCGATCGCCCCGGCCCCGGCGGGGATGATCGCCGCCAGCGGATGGACGCGCCGCCCGCGCAGGAACGGCACCCACCGCGGCCACACCTCGCCCCACGACCGCACCAGCCCCATGCTGAGGAACGCCAGCGTCTCCGACAGCAAGGTCAGCGCGCACACGTAGCCCAGCAAGCCGAAGAAATTTATCCGCGCCGGATCACTGCTCCCCGTGAAGCCCGCAGGCAGCCGCAACGCGAACAGAATCCGCCAGATACCGGACGGAACCGCGCACCACATCGTCGCCTGCGCCACCCACTCGGCCCACCGAGGCACAGCCCCCCGAACCGCCGCGCTCACCGCAAACTCCCCGCGCTACCAGCGCCCTTCGAGGACGTCCCCGCCCCCGACCCGGACCCGGACGCGATCATGGCACCGGCAATGACAGCGGTCAGCAGCGCGACCACGATCAGCTTGACCCTCACATGCTTGGACATGCCAAAAAGATCGCGCCAACCCCGCCCCACCCACCTCCCCCACCCGACCGATCACCCTCGCCCACAAGAGTGAAACGTCCCTCTAGCAGCCGGTCCCGGGGCGTCGATCAGTAGGGGCGGCCGCCTATCGCGGCCGCTTCATCGATGACGGCTTCAAGTCGCGGGCGTTTCTCTGAGCCGATCCGACAGGTCGAGTCGCTCGGAGCGGCGGGCCATCATCCACAGGTGAGCGCTGGTGCGCTGCTCCTCACGCACCAGCACG
Source organism: Actinomadura rupiterrae (assembly GCF_024172125.1). Lineage (GTDB taxonomy): Bacteria > Actinomycetota > Actinomycetes > Streptosporangiales > Streptosporangiaceae > Spirillospora > Spirillospora rupiterrae. The sequence continues at coordinate 74,371 of NZ_JAMZEA010000008.1, read as the reverse complement.
AACCCCTGCGTCAGGTTGTAGGCGGCGACCTCTTCGACCTGGCAGTGCCGCCGTACCCACGGGATCCCCAGGCGAGCGGCCCGGTCCACGGCCCACAGCGCCATCGTCTCCCCGAGCCGCCCGGGCATTCCCGGCATGGTGACCGACCCGGACAGGTAGAGGGCCGGTTCGGCGCGTTCAGCGTCCGACCAACCCCACGGCGGCCCAACGTCCTGCACCACCATCTGCCCCACGACGCCGGCCTGGTCGTCGACCAGCACCCACAGGTCGCCGTCCGGGTTGTCGCATTGGGCCACCAGGTCGTCCAGCGCGGACCGCCAGCTCGGCAGGCCGCGACCTTCCTGCCAGACGCACCGCGCCTCGACCAGCCGGGCGACCTGCGGCCGATCGGCGCCGGTCGCAAGCCGCATCTGCATCATCCGACCATTGTCCGACCGAAGGGAGGCCGCTCAGACGAGGGACGCAGAAGGAGCCGTCGGCGCCGGACGACCAGCCCTGACTCACCTGGGACGAAACCTCGGTCGCCTATTTGTCGATGTGTTGGACGGTTTCAGCAACCTGGCGGAGGCCGCCTCGGGTGAGAGTCAGGTGGCCGAGACGAGGGTTCTTGCTGTCGCGGATGCCAACGGACGGGCCCAGGTCGGCGAGTTCCACACAGGTCCCGCCACCGCCACTTTCACTGCTGTGGCTGCTCTTCCGCCAAGCCGACACGAGTCCTCCCGCGGGCGTGAATGAAGCGCGGGGGCGCCTATTTGTCCGAGTGTCGGATGGTTTCGGTTAGTTGGTGGAGGGCGGTACGGGTGAGGGTGAGGTGGCCCGCACGCGGGTTTTTGCTGTCGCGGACGCCGATGGAAGTACCGAGATCAGCCATTTCGACGCAGGTTCCACCCGCGTCCTGACCTTCGCTGTGGGTGCTCTTGCGCCAGACGATCATGCATCCTCCCGCAGCCTCATCAGGTGTTCGCGGGTTTGGTCCTCGTTCCAGGCACGCGCCGCGAGACGATCGAATTGTAGTCCCGCGCGCAACGCGGCGGCCTGATCGTCGATCACTCGGCCCACCTCCAGGGCACCACCTGCGAAGACCATGAGGCGCCTCCTGGGGAGGCTGGTCCACCAGAAGGAACCGTCCACAGCGATGTGGGGTGTGGCGGCGTCAGGCAAGATCCGTACGGAAATATGAAGTGCCTGCGAGAGCTCCAAGACGCGGTCGAGTTGACTGCGCATCATCTCGCGGCTGCCCATCGGCCGAAGGCCGGGTGTGTCCAGCAGCAACCAGATCTGGGGATCGCCATCGAGGATGGCGGCCTGGAGCTCCATCCTGCGCGCCACCGCTCCGTCCACGTCGAGAACGTTGCCCGCCACGTATCCGGCGTGCAGAAGGGCGCGGGCGTAGTCCTCGGTCTGGAACGGAATGGGGATGAACGTGGTGTTGAGGATCTTGTGCTCGACGCCAGCACGCTGGAACCGCTTGACCCGCTGCGGCCACGTCGGATCGGGGCCGAGACGCGCATAGAACAGGAGAATCGAGAATAATCCTCCGGTCTTCCAGGCATTGTCCAGCTTTATGCAATCGGCGCTGTCGAGCTGCTTCTCGCCTGTCTCGTACTTGGAAACTTGGCCGATCGAGCAGCCGAGGATTTCCGCGACGTCGTGCTGCCGCAGATTCTTCTGGATTCGAAGAAACCGCAGGTAGAAGCTGATGAGGTCATAGAGGGACGTGTATGGGTCGGGCGGCGGCTTGACCATGTTCGGCCCTTCGGGGGGATCGCAGGGCTTTCCGATGTTGCTGGCAACGGTGACAACAGTAGTCGGGCGGCGTCAGGGTGTGATGCAGAACACGAGAATCTCGCGCCATGAAGGACGGGTCCGATGCTTTCGAAGGCTTCTGTGGGAGGGGATCAGGAAAGGCTGGTCGTCTGCCGGCTCGGCACCGGGCTCGGTGCGGCCGGGGAGGCTCGGCGGCGGGTGGCGGCGGTATTCCGCCGGTGGGGACGCGCCGATCTTGAGGACGACGCGACGTTGTGCGTCTCCGAGCTGGTCACGAATGCGCTGAATTGCGGGGCGTCCGATATCCGGCTGCTGATCGAGCGGCACACCGCGCAGATGGTCGAGGTCGCGGTGTGGGACGACGGGCCCGGTTGCCCCGAGGTGCAGAATCCGGACGACTCATGCGAGACCGGGCGCGGGTTGGGCATCGTCGAAGCCCTCTCGGTCTCGTGGGGCAAGCACGGGTCGGCGGACGGGGGCAAGACCGTGTGGGCGCGGTTCGTTGCACCGGACGCGGACGCATGATCGCCACGTATGACGTGTTGCGGGCCTCCGTGCTGGTCGGGTGCGTGCTGGCCGGGGGAGGCGTGGGTGCTCTGGTCGCCGTGGTCGTCGCGCATGTCCTCCGGCCGCGTCCGCCGGGACGGCACCGGCCGCGTTGACCTGGAGCGGGCTCCAGGCCCTAGCGTCGAGACCATGACGTGGGAGCAGCAGCACAAGATCGGCTCGGGGTTCGGCGCGCACAGCACGGCGCGGGACGTCCTCGCCGGCATCGACCTGACCGGAAAAACCGCGCTGGTCACGGGTGGCTACTCGGGGCTCGGGCTCGCGGGTGTCCGGGCGCTCGTGGAAGCGGGTGCGCGGGTCGTCGTCCCAGCTCGCAGGCTTGAGGTAGCGCGCGAAGCGCTGCGTGGTGTGGCCCGGGTGGACGTATTCGAACTTGACCTGGGCGACCTTGAGAGCGTGCGGCGATTTTCCGATCACCTTGTGGCGGACGGCCGGACGCTCGACATCGTCATCACCAACGCCGGGATCATGGCCTGTCCGGAAACGCGGGTCGGACCCGGCTGGGAGGCGCAGTTCGCGACCAACCATCTCGGGCACTTCGCGCTGGTCAACCGCCTGCGCCCGCTCTTCGCGGACGACGTGCGCGTCGTTTCGGTCACGTCCGCCGGGCACTTCCTGTCGAGCATCCGGTGGGACGACCTCCAGTTCGAAGACGGCTACGACCGGTGGCTCGCGTACGGCCAGTCCAAGACCGCGAACGCGCTGTTCGCCGTCCACCTGAACGCGCTCGGCGTGCAGGCGTTCACCACGCACCCGGGCAGCATCCTCACCCCGCTGCAACGCCACATCCCGCACGAGGACCAGGTCGCGCGGGGTTGGATCACCGAGGACGGCTCGCTCCCGGACGGCTTCAAAACCCCTGAACAGGGCGCCGCCACCGCGATCTGGGCCGCCACGTCCCCGCTCCTGAACGACCTCGGCGGCCTCTACACGCAGGACTGCGACGTCGCCGAGCCCGCCACCGGCGACGACATGCTGATCGGCGGCGTCAAGCCCTGGGCCGTCGACCCGGACGACGCGTCCCGCCTCTGGAAAATCTCCGCCGACCTCACCGGCCAGGGCCGGTAGGCATGAAGGCCGTCAGGAGGTCTTCGATGTAGGCGTCGGTGTCGGTGGGGGCGGCGCCCAGGCGGGCGAGGGCGGCCGTTCCGAGGTAGGTCGCGTAGGCGCCGGACGCACGAAGACCCGCCTGCTCAGCGGGCATGCCGAGGTCGCGGAACGCCGCCTCGACGAACTCCAGCCGCCGCCGCGTGACGCGCGCCGCGACCGGCAGCACGGCGGCGTCGGTCTCGCCGGTCAGGCGCAGCGCGAGGTCGCCGCCGCCCGCCGTCAGCGCCAGCCGCAGCAGCTCGCGCAACCGGTCGGCCGGATCGGGGATTTCGGCCAGCCGCGCCGCGACCCGCTCGGTCTGCTCGCGTTCCCACAGCTCAAGTGCCGCGTCCAGGAGCGCGGACCGGTTCTCGAACAGCCAGTAGAAGCTCGATTTGGACGCCTTGAGCCGCGCCGCGACGGGCTCGACCGCGACCGCGCCCGCCCCGCCCTCGGCCAGCGCGGCGAGCGCCGCCGCGGCCCAGTCGTCCCGGCTGAGTCGGGCGGTGCGTGGCATGGCTCACTCTCCCCATGTTCTGGACGGTGGCGTACAGTCTAGTTCTGTACGCCACCGTCTAGAACGTCCCGGAGGAGTGCCGACCATGGAATGGATCCTCGACCGCCTGCTGCCCGCGCCCGACTTCCGCACCCGCTACACCCGCCGCATCGACGCCCCGCCCGAAACCGTGTGGCGCGCGCTGCTCGCCGTGGACGCCGACGACCTGCCGTTCACCCGCGTCCTGATGCGGATCCGTTCCGGCGGACGCCGCCGGGTCGCCGGTCCGCTCATCGAGCGCGCGCCCATGCCCGAACTCGGACGCCAGGACGGCCGCGAGGTCGTCGTCGGCCGCGTGGCCCAGTTCTGGAAGCCGAATCCGGTGCCCGGGCCGTCCGAAACCACCGACGCCGACGGCTTCGCCGCCTTCAGCGACCCCGGCTGGGCCAAGGCCGCGATGGCGCTCCAGATCGTCCCGTCCGAGAACGGCACGGTGCTGGCCGCCGACACGCGCATCCTGGCGACGGACCCGCGCTCGCGCCGCATCTTCGGCCTGTACTGGGGGTTCATCCGCCTCGGCGGCGCGGGCATGATCCGCCTGGAACTCCTGAAGGCCGTGGCGCGCCGAGCTGAACGCGACCTCCGCACTGCCTGAATGTCGACTTTGGTAGTACCGCGAAGCGCCCGATGGCCGATGCCCGGACGCGTCCCCCAGCGCGAGGCTTGCCGAGGGCGGGCCAAACGGGGAGGAACGCAGAATGTCGGGCATCGGACGGCGATCCGTGATCGCCGGGCTGGCGGTCGCCGCCATCGGGGGCGCGGCGATGAGCCGCCCAGGCGAAACCCAGACGCGCGCCTTCGAGTGGGTGCGCGGCCAGTCGCCGTCCGCCCGCAGAGGCAGGGGCTGACGCAGCGCGGCGTCAACTACGACACCGAGCGCGAGGTGTGGAAGCCCGCCTTCGTGCGGCGCGAGATCCGCGCGATCCGGCGCGACCTGCACTGCAACGCGGTCATCCTGCTCGGCAGCGACCTGGCGCGCCTCGAACTCGCCGCCCGCTACGCGTCCGAACAAGGGATGTTCGTCTGGTTCGAGCCGCGCCAGTTCGACCGGGACGCGCGGCGCACGCTGGAATTCCTCCGCGCGACGGCGGTCATGGCCGAACGGCTCCGGCGCCGCCGCCCAGGTGTCGGCATCTCGGTCGGCTGCGAACTGACCATCTTCATGGACGGCCTCGTCCCCGGAGAGAACTACAAGGAACGGGCGGCGAACCTCGGCACACCGGCGGGCAAGGGCTACAACGAGCGCCTGAACGCCTTCCTCGTGCGCGCGCACGAGACCGTCCGCCCGCTGTTCAAGGGGAACCTCACCTACACGTCCGGCGTGTGGGAACAGGTGGATTGGCGCAAGTTCGACGTCGTCGGCGTAGACCTCTATAGGGACGCCTCGAACGAAGCGACCTACCGGCGCGACGTCCGCGCGCTGCACCGCTTCGGAAAACCCGTCGTCATCACCGAATTCGGCTGCTGCACATACCGGGGAGCTGAAAAACGCGGCGGCGACGGCTTCGACATAGTCGACTGGGACGCGATCCCGCCGTCCATCCCGAAGGGCTACGTCCGGGACGAGCACGTCCAGGCGCGCTACATCACCGAGTGCCTCGACATCTTCGAATCCGAGGGCATGTACGGCGCGTTCGTCTACGACTTCATAGAGCCGGACTCACCGCACGTCCCGTCCGACCCCCCACACGACCTGGACACCGCCGGCTTCTCCCTGGTCACGGTATCCACCGACTACCCGAAGACCGGAAACTTCACCCCCAAGCAATCCTTCCAAGCCCTCGCCCACCGCTTCAGGCGTTGATGTCGAGGAGGGTGGCGAGGCGGTCTAGGAGGGCGAGGGTTTCGGGGACGTTGGTGGTGGCCTCGGCGAGCGCGGGTTCGATGGGGGTGTCGCGGACGATCCGGGCGCGCGGGGACGGCTCGGCGACCGGGTGCAGGAGGGTGCGGCGGCGGTCGGACGGGTCGGGCTCGGCGCGGACGGTGCCGGCCTCGCGCAGGCGCGCGACGCAGTTGGAGACCTGGCTCTGCACGAGTCCGGTGCGCTTGGCGATCTCGGTGACCGTGGTGCCCGGATGGTCGCGCAGGTCGTCGGCGACGGCGAGGACGGTGCTGGTGCTCGTGGGGTGCTCGCCGACGCCCTCGGTCGGGATGGCGGCCTCGGCGATCTTCTGGAGGCGGCGGCCCAGCAGGTAGAGCTCGGTGATGTTCACGCCGCGAGATTACATCATCAGAGATGCATCTCTCTTGATGCATCGAAAAAGATGCATTACGGTCATCGGCATGACCAAGGCACGCGGCAACCCCTGGGCCGTCCTGGCGACGCTGTCCCTCGGGTTCTTCATGACCCTGCTCGACATGACGATCGTGAACATCGCGATCCCGGACGTGATGCGCTCCCTGCACACCGGCCTCGACCAGGTGATGTGGACGGTCAGCGGCTACGCGCTCGTCCTCGCCGTCCTGCTGGTGACGTCCGCGCGGCTCGGCGACCTGCGCGGGCAGCGGACGGTCTTCGCGATCGGCGTCGCCGTCTTCACCCTCGCGAGCGCGGCCTGCGGGCTCGCGCCGGGCGCCGGGACGCTGATCGCGGCGCGGGTCGTCCAGGGGCTCGGCGCGGCGCTGCTCACCCCGCAGACCATGGCGCTGATCGTCGCGACGTTCCCCGCCGAGCGGCGCGGGACGGCGCTCGGGATCTGGGGCTCGGTCGCCGGTGTCGCGACGCTGACCGGGCCGGCGCTCGGCGGGCTGCTGGTCAGCGCGGCGGGCTGGCGCTGGGTGTTCCTGGTGAACGTCCCGGTCGGCGTGCTGGTGCTGGCGATGACCTTCCTGCTCGTCCCGGACGTCCGGACGGGACGGGCGCACCGCTTCGACCTGCCCGGCGTCCTGCTCTTGTCCGCCGCGCTGACCTGCGTGACCTTCGCGCTCATGGAAGGCGGGCGGTACGGCTGGAACGCCTGGATCTGGACGCTCCTCGCCGCCGGCGCCGCGCTCGGCGCGCTCTTCCTCCGCCACCAGGCCGGACGCCAGGACCGCGAGCCGCTCGTCCCGTTCGAGCTGTTCCGGAACCGCGGGTTCGCGCTGATGACCGTCCTGATGGGGGTGATCGGCGCGGCGCTCGTCGGCGCGGTGCTGCCGCTCGGGCTCTACCTCCAGCAGCAGCTCGGGCTCAGCGCCGTCCATGCCGGGCTCGCGCTCGCGCCGTCGCCGCTCGTGTCGCTCCTGGTGTCGCCGCTCGCCGGACGGCTCAGCGATCGCATCGGCGGACGGTCCGTCCTGCTCACCGGCCTGGTCGCGTTCGCCGCCGGGCTCACCGCCGTTGCGTTCCTGGCCGGCGGCGACGCGCACGCCGCGACGTTCACGGCGCCGCTGATGCTGATGGGCCTCGGCACCGGATGCATGATCGCGCCGCTCTCGACCGAGGCCATGCGCGGCGTCCCGCCGCACCTCGCGGGGGCGGCCTCGGGGCTCAGCAACTCGGTCCGGCAACTCGGTCCGGCAGCTCGGTCCGGCAGCTCGGATCGGTCCTCGGCACGGCCGCGGTCGGCGCCCTGATGACCGTCGGAACGCCGCTGGCCGGACTCCACCTGGCGCTGGCCCTGCCGATCGTCCTGCTGGCCCTGTCGGCGCTCGCCCTGCTGCCGCGCCGAGCCCCGGCCGCCGCGTGATCGCGGGAGTATGCCCCTTTCGCGTACTTTGCTCGCCATGGACATGCAGGTGTGCTCCTACGACGACCCCGTCGCGCGGAAGCTGATCGCCGAGGTGCAGCAGGAGTACGTCGTCCGCTACGGCGGCCCGGACGAGACCCCGATCGACCCCGCCGAGTTCGCCGCGCCCCTCGGCCACTTCATCATCGGACGCGTCGACGGCGACCCCGTGGCCTGCGGCGGGTGGCGCGCCCACGACGCGTCCGAGCCCGGCTTCGAGGACGGGGACGCCGAGCTCAAGCGCATGTACGTCGCGCCGCGCGCCCGCCGCCGGGGTCTTTCCCGCGAACTCCTGGCCGAGCTCGAATCGTCCGCGCGTGCCGCGGGCCGCCGGCGCATGATCCTCGAAACCGGAATCGCCCAGCCCGAGGCGATCGCTCTGTACACCTCGTCCGGATACGTCGAAATCGAGAAGTTCGGCTTCTACAGCTGCTCGCCGAACAGCCGCTGCTTCGGCAAGTTCCTCTAGAGCACGCGCCCGACCTCTAGAGCACGCGCCAGAGCTCTAGAGGACGCGCCCGAGGCGTCCTCCCACGACGCGGAGGCGCCGCTGCGGTTCGGCGACCCAGGCCCAGCCCGTCTCCGTGCTCTCCTTGTTGGTCAGGTCGATCTCGAAGAACGCGCCGGGCGGGAGCAGCGACCGGTGCTGCAGGACGAAGCTCCGGTACAGGAACCCGCAGGTCACGAAGCCGAGGTCGGTGCCATGCCCGTCGATCAGCTCGCGGAAGGCCGGCGCGTCCAGCATCCGGGCGAGCTGGACGAACGCGTCGCCGTCCAGGCCCTCGTCGTCCCGCATCACCAGCCCGAGCGCCGCGGCGGCGCGCAGCCGCAGCCGCCCTTCCGCCGAGCGGGACTCGTTGAGCATGCGCAACCGCCGGTCGAGGTGCTGGACGACCTCCCCGACCAGCAGCCCGCAGTCCGCGTCCGCGGGCGCGGCGAGCACCAGCCCGTCCCCGGTGTCGCGGGACGCGCAGCGCTCCAGCGGCAGCCCGACCGCCGCGAACGCGGCCCGCGCGACGCCGTGCAGGTCGTCCCGCAGCGTCCGCCGGACGGCCCCGGCGCGCCGGCCGTAACCGACCACGTCCAGCCCGAACACCGCCCGCGGCACGGGATGGCCCGGCAACCCGTTGTCATCCATGCTCCACCTCGTCGCCGGCGTCTGGTCGCGCCGCCGGAAGCGCGTCCCCCGGTCCCACTCCGGGGAACGCCGCCAGGATGGAACGGCCCGCCGCGCTCCGGGACCCGAACGAACGCGGCCGACCGAAATCAGCGCGGACCCGAACAAAGCCGAACGCGTCGGCTGCGGATGCGGCACCCGCCGGCCGGGCCGCGAACGCGCCGGGCCGGGCCGGGGACGCGCCGGGCCGGACGGCGGCGGACGCGCAGGCGCCCTGCCGCCACAGCATCGCGCCGAGCGTCCGCCGCCTGGGCCGCCCGGTCAGGAGCGCCCTGCGGGTGGGCGGTTTCGTGTCACCTGACACGAGTCCGCCCGCCGACGATTATCGCGGGCGCGGTCAAACGAGTGTCCGAATTGAGGTGCTTTATAGCCCATGATCGGATACCGGCGGGGATATATGTCCGCCATCCCCCGCCCCGCAGGGGACGATCCGCAGCCCCTGGGTGTGGATTTCTCCCCCTTAACCATCTCGTTAGAAAAGCCGCCGCGATGCTGATCTCTGAGCCATGATTTCGTGGGTCGGGGCGACGCGGCGGCCGCCACCGTCCGACGCCCACTCTGCACGTCCGGTCAGACCCGACCAGTGGGAGGAGCGCGTCAGATGGCTGCGAAGGGGGAGCGCGGGGCCCGCGGGAAGGCGGGGCCACCATGCCGGTAAACGACGCCGACAACGGCAGGACCGACCGAAGACCGCCCGACCGCAACCCGGGCGCGAAGCGTCCGCCCGCTGGCGTCGAACGCGGCCTCCGCACGGCCGCCGGACTCCTCGCGGGCGCGCTGCAGCGCTGGGCGCGCCCCGACCCGTCCGGACGCCCCGACCCCGCCACGGCCAGGACCACCGCCGAGTTCGCCGAGCAGCTCCGGCGGCTCAAGAAGTACAAGGGCGCGACCTACCACGAGATGACCCGCCTCAGCGGCGGCTCCCCGGTCGTCTCCACCCTCTCCCAGGCCGACAAGGGCAGGAAGCTCCCCACCGAACGCGTCCTGCGCGCCTACCTCAAGGGCTGCCACCTGGACGACCAGGCCATGCTCCCCTGGCTCGAAGCCCGAGGCCGCCTCGCCATGCGCGACCAGTGACCCGCGGAACCCCGGCGGGAGTCATGGCTCATGGTGCTCGGTGAGAGTCGCCTGCTCCTCATGCGGACCGGCCAGATCGGCCCTGTAGGCGCGGTTGAGGCGGAGGCGGAGGCGGCCTCTTAGGGTTCGGGATTCGGGGGGCTCGATGCCCTGGTGGTTCGGGCGGGTCAGGGGGACGGCGGGGGGTGGGCGGTCGTCGGTCAGGGGGGCCAGGCGGTCGGGTGGGAGGCGTTCCTCGACCTCGATGTACTCGCCGGTGGGGAGGAGGCGGATGATGCCGGTCTCCAGGCCGTGGGTGACGAGGGACCGGTCGCGTTGCTGGAGGCCCAGGCAGAAGCGGTAGGCGATGGCGTAGGCGAGGACCGGGCCGAGGATGATGGCGCAGCGGAAGAACCAGGTCGTCCAGAAGAGGGGGACGTCGAAGGTCTTCGCGAGGATGTCGTTGCCGCCCGCGGCCCACAGGACGCCGTAGAAGGTGACGCCGGCGACGCCGATGCCGGTGCGGGGCGGGACGTCGCGGGGGCGGTCCAGCAGGTGGTGGACGGCGTGGTCGCCGGTGACCCAGCGTTCCAGGAACGGGTAGGCGGCGAGGCCGGTGAACAGCAGGCCGGGGACGACCAGGGCCGGGACGATCACGTTCAGCGGGAGGGAGTGGCCCCACGCGGTGATCTCCCAGTTGGGCATCATCCGCAGCGAGCCCTCCAGCCAGCCCATGTACCAGTCGGGTTGGGAGCCGGCGCTGATCGCGCCCGGGTCGTACGGGCCGAACAGCCAGATCGGGTTGATCTGGAAGAACGTCGCGAGCAGGGCGCAGACGCCGAAGACCCAGAGGAAGAACGCGGTGGTCTTGGCGATGAAGACCGGGAAGAACGGGTAGCCGTACTGGACCCTGTTCGTCGCGCCCTTGCCGGGGAACTGGGTGTGCGTCTGCCGCCAGGTCAGCACGACCGCGTGCAGCGGGATCAGCGCCAGCAGGATGCCCGGGATGAGCAGGATGTGGATGACGTACAGCCGCGGCACGATGTCGTCCCCGGGGAACTCGCCGCCGAACACGAACATCAGGACGTAGCTGCCGACCACCGGGATCGACAGGATCACGCCTTCGAGGATCCGGATGCCGGTGCCGGAGAGCAGGTCGTCCGGCAGCGAGTAGCCGAACAGGCCGTTCAGCATGACCAGCATGAACAGCACGATCCCGATCAGCCAGTTCAGCTCGCGCGGCTTGCGGAACGCGCCGGTGAAGAAGTTGCGCAGCAGGTGGATGACGATCGCGCCGAGGAAGATCACCGTGGCCCAGTGGTGGATCTGCCGCATCAGCAGCCCGCCGCGCACGTCGAAGCTGATCCGCAGCGTCGACTCGTACGCCTGGCTCATCCGGACGCCCCGCAGCGGCACGTACGAGCCGTGGTAGCTGACCTCCTGCATGGACGGGTTGAAGAACAGCGTCAGGAAGACGCCGGTCAGCAGGATGACGACGAACGCGTACATCGCGATCTCGCCGAGCAGGAAGCTCCAGTGGTCGGGGAACGCCTTGCGCATCGCCGTGCGGAGGAACGGCGTCCCGCCGAACCGCTCGTCGAGCGCCCGGCCCGCGCCGCGCAACCGCTCCGGCGCTTGATCACGTTGAGTAGTCGCGGGGGACGGTCCGTGCGGCTTTTCGGGGGACGCACCGGTCACCGCAGCCTCCAGAAACCGGCGGCCGGGCCGGTTCGGGGCGTCCGCGGCCGCCTCTCGGGTTCACCTGGCCCCTCCAATGTGGCACCGACTTCCGGACGGTTCCATGGGGGTTTTAGTGCAACTTCGTCAACCCGGACGGCCGAATCAGGTCAACGATCGCCGTGGACCGCCGCCGGACCCTTGGTTCTGGTCATGATTTTCCCCACACTAGACTCAAATGTGAGCAATTTTCCCGTGTGTAGCTGTAAGGCACACAGGGAGTAACCGGCACCGGGGGGAGCGGCGTGACCGACGATGTGACGGGAGGGACCGGGACGGGCGACGGGCGGCCCTGGGCGGACCTGCCCAGGGAGCTGGCCGACCACATGCGCCCGAACCTGGACGAGGTCGCCGACGACATGATCGCCGAGATCCAGAGCCGGGTCCGCGAGTACGACCGGCCGGGCGACGGTCCCTACTCGGGCACGCTCCGGCTCGCCGTCGAGCGGGTGCTGCACCACTTCGTCGAGCGGATCGCCGACCCCCACCAGGAGCCCGCCGCGGTCGCCGACTTCTTCCGCGCGATCGGCCGCGGCGAGGCGGGCGAGGGCCGCAGCCTGGACGCGATGCAGTCCGCGATGCGGGTCGGCGCGATGGTCGCCTGGCGCCGGATCGCCGACGGCGCCGCGATGCTGGACGTCGGGCCGCGCACGCTCGGCGCGGTCGGCGAGGCGCTGATGCTCGTCCAGGACGAGCTGGCCGCCGCCGCGGCCGAGGGGTACGCGCAGGCCAAGGCCGCCGTCGCGGGGGAGATGCAGCGCCGCCGCAAGCGCCTGCTCGACCTGCTGTTCGCCGACCCGCCCGCCGCGCCCGAGGCGATCGCCGACCTCGCCGCCGCCGCGCACTGGCCCGTCCCGCGGACCGTCGCGGCGGTCGCGCTCGGCCGCCCGCCCGCCGGGTCGAACCACCCCGCGTTCCCGCCGGACGTGCTGGCCGACCTGACCCGCCGCACGCCGTCCCTGATCGTCCCCGACCCGGACGGCCCGGGCCGCGCCCGGCTGATCGACCGCGCGCTCGCCGGGACGCTCGCCGTCGTCGGCCCGACCGTCCCGGTCGCCGAGGCCGCCCGCTCGGTGCAGTGGGCGCGCAAGACGCTCGCGCTGGTGGACCGCGGCGTGATCGACACCGACGGCGGCGTGGTGCGCAGCGTCGAGCACATGTCCACGCTGATCCTCTTCCAGGACGAGGACCTGATCTCCTCGCTCGCGGCGCTGCGCCTGGAACCCCTCGCCCACCTGCGCGTCAGCCAGCAGGACCGGCTCGCCGAGACGCTGCTCGCCTGGCTCCAGTCCGGCCGCAACGCCAACGAGGTCGCGATGCGGCTGCACGTCCACCCGCAGACCGTCCGCTACCGGCTGCGCCAGCTGGAGGAGCTGTTCGGCGACCAGCTCCTCGACCCCGACCTGCGCTTCGACCTGGAGATCGTGCTGCGCGCCCGCGCCCTGCTCGCGTCCGGCGCCGGCGAGCACCTCCTCGACGCGCACCGCGAGGCCGTCGGCGAGACCGGCGAGATCGTCACCCTCCGCCGCTAGGCGTGATCGTCACCCTCCGCCGCCGGCGCACCCCCGGGCGGGGAGGGTTACGCGGATGCGGCAGCCGTGCGGGGTGTCGACGACGCCGATGCGGCCGTTGTGCATGGTCACGACCCAGCGGGCGATGGCGAGGCCGAGGCCGGTGCCGCCGTCGGGGGTGGCCGCGCCGGACGCGCCGCGCGAGAAGCGCTCGAAGACGCGCTCGCGCTGGCCCTTCGGGATGCCGGGGCCCTCGTCCGAGACCTCCAGGACGAGCGAGCCCGCGCCGTCGCCGGGACGCGCCGTGATCGACACCGCGCCGTCGGACGGGCCGTGCCGGACGGCGTTGTCGAGCAGGTTCGCGAGCACCTGGTGCAGCCGGTCGCGGTCGGCGACGCAGCACAGCCCGGGCGCGATGTCCGCCTTGACCGGGGTGTCGGGGAACGCGGCGGTCACCTCGTCCACGAACCCGGCGACCTCCAGCTCGCGCAGGTCGAGCGGGACGGCCCCGGCGTCCACCTTGGACAGGTCGAGCAGCTGCCCGACCAGGCGGCCGAGCCGCTCGGTCTGCTCCAGCGCCGATTCGAGCACCTCGGGGCTCGCCGGGGTGACGCCGTCCGCGACGTTCTCCAGGACGGCGTGCAGCGCGCTGATCGGCGTGCGCAGCTCGTGCGACACGTTCGCGACGAACTCCTGCCGCTGCCGGTCCACGGCGGCGAGGTCGGCGGCCATCCGGTTGAACGCGCGGGCCAGCTCGCCCACCTCGTCCCGCGAGGTGGAGCGCACCCGGCGGGAGTAGTCGCCGCGCGCCATCGCCCGCGCCGCCGCCGTCATCTCGCGCAGCGGCGCGGTCATCCCGTGCGCGATCAGCTGCGTGATCACCAGCGCGATCAGCAGCCCGACCGGGACCGTCTCGCGCCCCCGGAACCCCAGCGGGTACCCCCAGAGGACGATCAGGATCGCGATGCACGCGGTCACCACGACCAGCACGCCGAGCTTCACCTTGATCGAGCGCAGCGGGTCCAGCGGCCGCGGCAGCCGCTCCCACGCGTGCGCCGCCGACCCGCGCGGCCGCCGCAACCGCTCCCACACGAACCCCGCCGGGCCGGTCATGGGCGGGCCTCCAGGCTGTAGCCGACGCCGTGGACGGTGCGGATGAGGTCCGGGCCGAGCTTGCGGCGCAGCGCCTTGACGTGGCCGTCGACGACGCGGGTGCCGGACGCGTCGGACCAGTCCCAGACCTCCTCCAGCAGGACGGCCCGGGTGAGGACGGCGCCGGGGTGCCGGGCGAGGCAGCTGAGCAGGTCGAACTCGGTCGGGGTGAGGTGCACCTCCGAGCCGTCCCGGCGGACGCGGTGGGAGCGCTGGTCGATCTCCAGCGGGCCGAGCCGGGTGACGGGCTCGGCGGTGGACAGCGTCGCGGCGCGCTCGACGCGGCGGAGCAGCGCGCGGATGCGGGCGACCAGCTCGCGCATGCTGAACGGCTTGGTGAGGTAGTCGTCCGCGCCGACGCCGAGCCCGACGAGCTTGTCGGTCTCGTCGTCGCGGGCGGTGAGCATCAGCACCGGGACGGGACGGTCCGCCTGGACGCGGCGGCAGACCTCCAGCCCGTCGAAGCCGGGCAGCATCACGTCCAGGACGATCAGGTCGGGGGAGGTCTCGCGCGCCCGCGCGACGGCGGACGGCCCGTCCGCGGCCGTCTCCACCGCGAAGCCCTCGGCGGACAGCCGGTCGGCGACCGCCTTGGCGATGGTGGGTTCGTCCTCGACGACCAGGATGCGCATGACCCGACCCTAGGAGCGCGGTGCGCGCGCTCCCAGGGCGGGTTGTGCGGATCCTGTGTCGATCACGGACCGATCGGCCAGGTGTGCACGGGTTCGTTGGAGTTCATGTTGCGCACGTACGAGCGGGTCATCGCGCGCAGCGCATCGGGACGGCGCGGCCCGATGCGCTCCTCGACGGCCTCGACGGTGCCGATCTGCCAGTCCGCCCCGGTGCGTCCGGCCAGGCAGCGGCCCTCGATGATGCCGAGCAGCCGGTCCCGGCGGGACGGCTCGACGCCCCAGCGGTCCAGGCCCTCGTGCGCGAGCGGGAGCAGCCGGTGCAGCACCAGCTCGGACGCGGGGAGCTCGCCGAGGCCGGGCCAGTAGAGCCGGGCGTCGATGCCGTCCCGGGCCGCGCGGTGCAGGTTCTCCCGCGCGGTCGCGAACGACATCCGCGACCAGACCGGGCGCTCCTCCTCGGCGAGGACGCGCAGCAGCCCGTAGTAGAACGCGCCGTTGGCGACGGTGTCGGCGACGGTCGGCCCGGCGGGCAGCACGCGGTTCTCCACCCGCAGGTGCGGCCGCCCGTTGACGACCGCGTAGATCGGCCGGTTCCAGCGGTAGATCGTGCCGTTGTGCAGGGCGAGCTCGGGCAGCTCGGGGATGCCGCCGCCGTCGAGCACGGCCTCGGGGTCCTCCTCCTCGCAGATCGGGAGCAGCGCGGGGAAGTAGCGGGTGTTCTCCTCGAACAGGTCGAAGACCGAGGTGATCCAGCGCTCGCCGAACCAGACCCGGGGCCGCACGCCCTGCGCCTTCAGCTCGTCCGGCCTGGTGTCGGTGGCCTGCTCGAACAGGGGGATCCGGGTCTCGCGCCACAGCCGGTGCCCGAACAGGAACGGCGCGTTCGCGGCGAGCGCGACCTGCGGGCCGGCGATGGCCTGCGCCGCGTTCCAGTGCGCGGCGAACCGCTCCGGGCTGACCTGGATGTGGAACTGGACGCTGGTGCAGGCGGCCTCCGGAGTGATCGTGTCGGTGTGCATGCACAGCGGCTCCGGACCGTCGATGTCGATCCGGATCTCCTCGCCGCGTGCCGCGAAGATCTCGTCGTTGAGCAGCTTGTACCGGTTGTTCGCCGACAGCGCCTCCTCGCCGATGTCGGCGCGCCGGAGCGTCGGCAGGATGCCGATCGTCACCAGCTCGGCGCCGACCTCGCGGGCGTGCGCCTCGGCGTGGACCAGATGGTCCCGGACCTCCTGTTCCAGCTCGTGCGCGTTGTCGCCGCCGAGCTCGCGCGGGGGGATGTTGATCTCCAGGTTGAACTGGCCCAGCTCGGTCGCCCAGGCCGGGTCGGCGATGGCCTTCAGCACGTCGGCGTTGCGCATCAGCGGATCGCCGGCGGCGTCGATCAGGTTGAGCTCGATCTCCAGCCCGATGTGCGGCCGGTCGAACTCGAACTGCGACTCGCCCAGCATCCGCGCGAGCACGTCGAGGTCGCGCCGCACCTTCTCCCGGTACCTGCGCCGGTCCATACCGCTGATGGTCGCGGCGGAAACGTCCCGTCCCATGTCCTCGCCTTCTGCCGCGGATATGGTCTTCTGAGCCAAATGTCCAGATCTGGACTGGGGAAACCCGGAGCGGGGTTACGGGCGCGCCGATAACCGCGCTCCGGAGTGTCACCGTCCGCCGACGTGCCGTGGTGGGCGGGGGCCGCGAGAGGACCCGGGGGCCAGGAGCGACGCGTGCGCGGGCCGTTCCGCGCACCGGCGGGAGACCGAGAGTGAGGACGGCGCGGCCGGCGCCGTGACACGCTGTGATGGATGTGAGGAGGAGCACCATGCGGCTGCGGCCACGGTCGATCAGGGCGCGGGACACGCTGGTCGCAGCGGTGCTGGCCGCGGTGGTGTTCGGCGGCATCGCCGCCGGGGCCGACCTCGGCATCCGGGGCGCGGAGAACGCCGCGCTCGTCCGGGACAGCGCGCAGTCCGCGCGCCGGACCAGCGCCGCGATCCGGGACGGCTCGCTCGCCTCGCCCATCCCGGACGACTCCGGAGGGCGGGTGCTGATCCAGGTCGTCGGGCCCGGCGGCAACATGCTCGACACCACCCCGGCCGCCGGACGGCACGCGCGGGTCAGCGCGTACTGGCCGCCGCGGGACGAGCGCGTCCGCGACTACGAGGAGTGCAAGGGCCACGGCCTCGGCCGGCGCTGCACGATCATCGAGGCGATCCGGGTCACCACCGCGCCCGACTCGGTGGTGGTCTACGCCGCGACCGGCGTCCCGGCACTGCTGGTGAACGGCGCGCTGGAGGCCCTGCTCGTGGTCGCGGTGCTGGTCCTGTCGGCGCTGGCCGCCTGGGTGACCTGGCGGGTCGTCGGCCGGACGCTGCGCCCGGTGGAGATGATCCGCGCCCAGCTCGCCGAGATCAGCGGCAGCGACCTGTCCCGGCGGGTGCCGCAGCCGTCCGGCGAGGACGAGATCGCCCAGCTCGCCGCGACCGCCAACCAGACCCTCGACCGGCTGGAGCGCGCGGTGAACCGGCAGCGCCAGTTCGCCTCGGACGCCTCGCACGAGCTGCGCACCCCGATCGCGGGCCTGCGCGCCAACCTGGAGGACGCCTCGATGCATCCCGAGGACACCGACCTCAAGGGCGTGGTCGAGTCGGCGCTGCGCGACACCGACCGGCTGGAGCACATCGTCACCGACCTGCTGCTCCTCGCCCGCATCGGCACCGGCAACGCGGCCCGCGAGGACCTGGACCTCGGCGAGCTGGCCCGGCGCGAGCTGGCCCGCCGCGCCGCCGTTCCCCGCGCCGCGGACGCGCCGCGCCTGGTCGCCGACCTCGCCCTGGACGTCGGCGTGCGCGGGGTGCGGATGCAGTTCGTCCGGCTGCTGGGCAACCTGCTGGACAACGCCGAGCGGTACGCGGACGGCACGATCGCGGTGTCGGTCAGCTCGTCCGGCGGGACGGCGGTGCTGACCGTCCAGGACGACGGGACCGGCGTCCCGGAGGCCGACCGGGAGCGGGTCTTCGAGCGGTTCACCCGCCTGGACAGCGCCCGCAGCCGCCATGCGGGCGGCACCGGCCTCGGCCTGGCCATCGCCCGCGAGATCGCCCAAGCCCACGGCGGCTCCCTGACGATCGAGGACTCCGCCCGCGGTGCCCGCTTCGTCCTCCGATTGCCCCTGCACACTTGAAGGGACCGCCCGCGGTGTGCGGGCGGTCCCTTCAAGCAGGACTCGGTCTCAGGCAGCCTGCACGGCCTGGATTTCGAGGGTGATGTCGACCTTGTCGCCGAGGAGGGCCTTGTCGCCGCCCAGCGGGACGTTGAATTCGATGCCCCAGTCCTTGCGGTTGATGGTGGCGGTGGCGGAGAACCCGGCGCGGGTGCCGCCCCACGGGTCCTGGCCGACGCCGTGGAAGTCCAGGTCCAGCGTGACCGGCTGCGCGACGCCCTTGATCGTCAGGGTGCCGTCCAGCTTGTAGTCGCCGCCCTCGGCGCGGACGCCGGTGGTCGCGAAGGTCATGGTCGGGTGCTGCTCGACGTCCAGCACGTCGGCGGCGCGGACGTGCGCGTCGCGGTCGGCGTTGCGGGTGTCGATCGAGGCGAGCTTGATCTCGGCCGTCGCGGTGGACTTCGCGAGGTCGTCGGCGACCTCGACGGCGCCGGAGAAGTCGGTGAAGGAGCCGCGTACCTTGGTCATCAGGTGCCGGATGGCGAAGGTGACCTCGGAGTGCGCGGGGTCGATGTTCCAGGTGCCGGCGGTGAGGCCGAGCTCGGTGGCGGCGAGGGTCATGGCTGTCTCCACGGGGTGTTCTTGAAACTTCAACGAACTGACTCTCCGGACATTAGTTGAGACTTCAAGCAGTGTCAAGTCCCCCTCATACATACCGGTCCACCTGTATGTTTCTTCGGTAGGCTGCGGCCATGCCGTCACCCGTCCGTCCCCGCCGCACCCAGGAGGAGCGCACCGCGGCCACCCGCGCGGCCCTGCTGGACGCCACCGTCGCCTGCCTGGTCGAGTACGGCTATCACGGCACCACCACGACCCGCGTGGTCGAGCGCGCCGGCGTCTCGCGCGGCGCCCAGGTGCACCACTTCCCGACCAAGAACGACCTGGTCCTCGCCGCCGTCGAGCACCTGGCCCGCAAGCGCGCCGACCGCTTCCTCGCCGAGGACCTGGACCCCCTGCGCCGCTCCGCCGACCCCCTCGGCGACGCCCTGGACCTGCTCTGGCGCGCCTTCCAGGGCCCGCTGTTCGAGGCGTCCATGGAGCTGTGGGTCGCCGCCCGCACCGACCCCGACCTGCGCGAGCACGTCGCCGAGTTCGAGCGCCTGATCACCGCGGGCATCCTGGACATCAGCCGCGCCGTCTTCGGCGACCAGGTCGACGACCCCGAGATCAGGGGCAACCTTTACGTCGCCTTGGAGACCATCCGCGGCCTCTGCCTCCTCAACTTCGTCCATCCCACCACTCCGGAACGCCTGGAGGCCCGCTGGCTCCGCAGCAAATCACGCCTCCTCCATATGACCTTCCCTCCTGCCAGGCGCTAAGCCTCCCCGCACCTCCCACCCCTCCCGCCGGGCGCTGAGCCGCCCCGCACCTCCCGCCGCGTGCCGGAGGCCGCTATGTTCGCTCGCATGCGGGGCGAGTCCGGGGTTTCGATGATCGGGCGGTACCGGATTCTCGGGCTGATCGGTCGCGGCGGGATGGGGCGCGTCTGGAGGGCGTTCGACACCGAGCTGGGGCGCGAGGTGGCCGTCAAGGAGCTGCGGCTGCCGGACGAGATCGACGACGCCGAGCGGCGGCAGTGGTACGCGCGGGCCGAGCGCGAGGCGCGCGCCGCGGCGCGGCTGCGGCACCCCGGCATCGTGGCTCTGCACGACCGCGTGACCGGCGAGGACGGGCGTCCCTGGCTGGTGATGGAGCTGGTCGCGGGACGGTCGCTGGACGCGGTGATCCGCGAGGACGGCCCGCTCCCGCCCGAAAGGGTCGCCGATCTCGGACGGCAGATGCTCGACGCGCTGACCACCGCGCACGCGCACGGGATCGTCCACCGGGACGTCAAGCCCGCGAACGTGCTGCTCGACGGCGACCGGGCCGTCCTCACCGACTTCGGCATCGCCGCGCTGGACGGCGACGCGACGATCACCAAGTCCGGCGTGCTGATCGGGACGCCCGCGTACATGGCGCCGGAGCAGGTCCGGGGCCGTCCGGCCACGGCCGCGTCCGACCTGTGGTCGCTGGGCGCGACGCTCTACGCCGCCGTGGAGGGGCGTCCGCCCTTCGAGGGGCCCACACACGGCGCGATCTTCGTCGCCATCGCCACCGAGGAGCCGTCCCCGCCAGAGAAGGCCGGGCCGCTCGCGGACGTCCTCACCGCGCTTCTCCAGAAGGACCCGGAGTCGCGGGCGACCGCTGACGACGTCCGACCGCGGCTTGCTCCAGCTCGTCCTGCCGCGCCTCCAGCGGCTCCTCCGCGGACTGAGGTTCTTCCCTCGCCGGGGAAGACGCTTGTGGCTGGTTCGGAACGTTCCGGGCTGGGACGCCGTGGGCGGGTTGCGGGGATCGCGGCCGGGGTCGCGGTGGTGCTGGCCGTGGGGACCGCGTTCACGGTGAAGGGGTTCAGCGGGGGCGGGGCTAAGCCTCGCGTGGCCGCGTCGCACAGTTCGCTGCCGCCCTTGCCCGCGGACGGGATTCTCGACACGGGGACCGCGGCGGCGTGGGGACTGGCGTTCAGTCCGGACGGGAAGCTGCTGGCCAGCGCGGACGACGGCAGCACGCTCCGGCTCTGGGACACCACGACCGGGGCGCCGGTCGCGACGCTCGCGCACGACACCGGGGATTCGGAGAAGTCCCGGCACGTGGTGGCGTTCAGCCCGGACGGCAAGATCCTCGCCGCCGAGAACGCCGAGAGCCAGATCCAGTTCTGGGACGTCGCGACCCGCCGGGTGATCACGACCCTCGGCGACCCGGACGGCGAATCGGCGGTCTCGGCCGCGTTCAGCCCGGACGGACGCAGCCTGGCCGTCGGGGTCTTCAGGTTCGGCAAGAACGTGAGCATCGACGGCCGCGTCCGGGTCTGGGACGTCGCGTCCCGGCGCCTCAGCTTCACCACGCCCATGACGAACGGCTTCATCGACGAACCGGCGTTCAGCCCCGACAGCCGGACGCTCGCGTACGGCGCGGGCAAGAGCATCCGCCTCTGGGACGTCGTCCAGCGCAAGGAGAGCGGCACGATCGAGGCGGGCCGGTCCGTCGACGCGGTCGCCTTCAGCCCGGACGGCGGCACGATCGCCGCGACCGGGCCCAAGACGCAGGTCGGCACCTGGGATCTCGCCAGCCGCACGAAGCGCCGGGACCTCGCCGGAGGGACCAGCGGCAGGCTCGCCTTCAGCCGAGACGGCCGCTTCCTGGCGAGTTCAGCCGAGGAGGGCGGCTCCGCCGTCCAGATCTGGGATCCGGGCACGGGCACGAAGATCCGCGATCTCGGTGGCGGGAGCAGCTTCTCGGTGGCGGTCAGCCCGGACGCCAAGGTGGTCGCCGGCGGGGGTCCCGACGGCAAGATCCACCTCTGGCGCCTGTGAGCCCGTGGGTCAGCGGGCCTGCTTGTAGACGGTGACGACGGCCGCGCCGCCGAGGCCGATGTTGTGCTGGAGCGCGGCGGTGGCGCCCTCGACCTGGCGGGCGTCGGCCTTGCCGCGCAGCTGCCAGGTCAGCTCGGCGCACTGCGCCAGGCCGGTCGCGCCGAGCGGGTGGCCCTTGGAGATCAGGCCGCCGGACGGGTTGACGACCCAGCGCCCGCCGTAGGTGTTGTCGCCGCTGTCGACGAGCTTGCCGCCCTCGCCCTCGGCGGCCAGGCCGAGCGCCTCGTAGGTGATCAGCTCGTTGGTGCTGAAGCAGTCGTGCAGCTCGACGACCTGGAGGTCCTCGGCGCCGAGCCCGGCCTCGTCGTAGGCGCGGCGCGCGGCCAGTTCGGACATCTCCGCACCGATGATCTTGATGGCCGACTTGGCGTCGAAGGTGGCGCGGGTGTCGGTGACCATGGACTGGCCGGCGATCTCGACCGCGCGGTCCCAGAGGTCGTGCTCGTCCACGAAGCGCTCGGACGCGATGACCGCCGCGCCCGAGCCGTCCGAGGTCGGGGAGCACTGGAGCTTGGTCAGCGGGTCGTAGACCATGCGCGCGGCCTTGATGTCGTCCAGCGAGTACTCGTCCTGGAACTGCGCGTACGGGTTGTTCACCGAGTGCTTGTGGTTCTTCCAGCCGATCCGCGCGAACTGGTCGGCGGTCGTGCCGTACTTCTGCATGTGCTCGCGTCCGGCCGCGCCGAACATGTACGGCGCGATCGGCTCGCCGCCCCACTCGAACAGCGGGAACAGCTCCTTGAGGTGGTTGAGCATGGGCTGCTCGCGGTCCTCGAAGGTGGTGCCGAGGGAGCCCTTCTGCATCTTCTCGAACCCGAGGGCGAGCGCGCAGTCGACGGTTCCGGACTTCACGGCCTGGCGGGCGAGGAAGAGCGCGGTGGAACCGGTCGAGCAGTTGTTGTTGACGTTCACGACCGGGATGCCGGTGATGCCCAGCTCGTAGACGGCGCGCTGGCCCGACGTGGACTCGCCGTAGACGTAGCCGACGTACGCCTGCTCGACCAGGTCGTAGGAGATTCCGGCGTCCTCCAGGGCCTTGGTCCCGGACTCGCGCGCCATGTCGGGGTAGTCCCATTCGCGGCTGCCGGGCTTCTCGAACTTGGTCATGCCGACACCCACGACGAAGGTCCTGCTGGTCATCTGGCCGCCTCTCCTCGGGTCGCTCGGGACGCTAGGCCCTGTATTAGAAACAGTCAAGCTTGTATGTTTCTACCCAGACCGGTTCGCCGCACCACCTCCGGAGGACGGATGTCTCGCAGCTTCAACCTGGCCGACCTGTTCGAGATCGTCGCCGAGGCGGTGCCGGACAAGCTCGCGCTCGTCGCGGGGGAACGCCGGTTGACGTACCGGGAACTGGACGAACGCGCCAACCGGTTCGCCCATCACCTGGCCGCGCAGGGCGTCGGCCCCGGCGACACGGTCTCGCTGCTCGCCCACAACCGCGCCGAATGGCTGGAGGCGCAGATCGGCGCGTACAAGCTGCGCGCCGTCCCGGTGAACATCAACTACCGCTACACCGCCGGGGAGCTGGCCTACGTGGTCGGCGACTCGAACTCGGTCGCGCTGGTCGGAGAGCGGTCGCTGCTCGCGCGGCTCGGCGAGGCGCGCGGCAAGCTCGCCGACCTCCGGCACGTGATCCTCATCGAGGACGGCTCGGACGACGAGGTCACCGGCGCCGTCGAGTACGAGTCCGCGCTCGCGGCGCAGAAGCCGGACGGCGGCTTCGGCGAGCGCTCCGAGGACGACCTCTACCTGCTCTACACCGGCGGCACCACGGGCATGCCCAAGGGCGTGATGTGGCGGCACGTCGACATCTTCATGGCCGCGATGTGGGGCGGGAACCTCATCGGCGACCCGATCCCGAAGCCCGAGACGCTGTCCACGAAGGTGCTGGACGGCGGCCTGACCACGATGGTCTGCGCGCCGCTGATGCACGGCGCGGGGATGTGGGTGGCGTGGGTAGCGCTGACGTCCGGGTCCACGCTCGTCCTGTGGACGGGCCGCAGCTTCGACGCCGAGCAGGTGCTGACCATCGCCGCGCGGGAGAAGGCGGTCTCGTTGCTGGCGGTCGGGGACGTGATGGCCCGCCCGCTGATCGCCGAACTGGAGGCGAAGCCGGGCGCGTACGACCTGTCCGCGTTGCTGGTGATCGCGACCGGCGGCGCGGCGACGTCCCCGGACGTGAAGGCGCGGCTGCACGAGCTCGTCCCGTCCCTGCTCATGGTGCTGGACGCGTTCGGCGGGTCGGAGACCGGCGCGTCCGGGCAGGGGGTCGAGCCGTCCGCCGACGGGCACCCGCGGTTCATGCCGCGCGGGAACGACACCGCCGTGCTCGACCACATGCTCCGGCCCGTCCGGCCGGGCAGCGGTGACATCGGGCAGCTCGCGCGGTCCGGACGCATCCCGCTCGGCTACTGGAACGACGAGGCCAAGACCGCGAAGACGTTCGTCACCGACGAGAACGGCGTGCGCTGGGCGCTCCAGGGCGACATGGCCCGGGTGGACGAGGACGGCGCGGTCGTCATGCTCGGCCGCGGCTCCCTGGTGGTCAACACCGGCGGCGAGAAGGTGTTCGTCGAGGAGGTCGAGGCGGCGCTGAAGACGCACCCGGCCGTGTACGACGCGCTGGTCGTCGGCGTCCCGGACGAGCGGCTCGGCTCCCGCGTCGCCGCCGTGGTGTCGCTCGCGCCCGGCGCGTCCGCCACTCCCGAGGAGCTGATGGTGCACACCCGCGCGACGCTCGCCGGGTACAAGGCTCCCCGCGACATCAGGATCGTGGACGAGGTGCGGCGCTCGCCCGCCGGCAAGGCCGACTACCGCTGGGCCAAGGGGCTCTATCAGTAGGCCACTACCAAGAGGGCCTCTCTATCAGTTAGGAATCCCCTCATGACCGAGATGAACAAGGACAACCTGGGCGTCTGGAGCGAGCCGTTCGACTTCGCCGTCGAGCGGGAGCGGACGGTCGCGTACGCCGCCGCCACCAACGACGGCAACCCCCGGTACACCTCGGGCGAGCTGGCCCCGCCGGTGTTCGCGATCGTGCCGGTGTTCCAGGGCATGATCGACCCGCTGTTCAAGGTCGTCCCGGACAGCCTGATCCCGTTCGTCGTGCACGGCGAGCAGGACATGGTCTTCCACCGGCCGATCGAGCCCGGCATGAAGCTGGTCTCGCGGGCGAAGGTCACCGGGTACTCGTCCAAGAAGTCCGGGACGACGGTCTCACTGAAGCTGGAGACCCGCACCGACGGCGGCGAGCTGGTCAACGAGCAGTGGATGGTGTCGTTCTTCCGCGGCTTCCAGGCCGGGGAGACGGTCGGCGAGCAGGCCCCCGCGCACACCTTCCCCGAGGAGCTGCGGGCTGGCGCGCCGCTCGCCGAGGTCACGCAGCACGTGGACGACGACCAGACGTTCCGCTACTCCGAGGCGTCCGGCGACCCGATGCCGATCCACCTGGACGAGGAGTTCGCCAAGAGCATGGGCCTGCCCGGGATCATCGCGCACGGCCTGTGCACGATGGCGTTCACGTCCCGCGCGGTGATCGAGTCGGCGGCGGGCGGCGACCCGGCCCGGCTGAAGCGGCTCGCGGTGCGCTTCTCCAAGCCCGTCCTGCCCGGCCAGGACGTCACCACGCGGATCTTCGGCAGCGGGGACGGGACGTACGCGTTCGAGACCACGTCCAGCTCCGGCGATGTCGTGATCAAGGACGGTCTGGCCGAGATCGGCTGATCGCCGCGTATCGGGGACGGTCGCCGGACCGTCCCCTTACGCTGCCGCCCATGGCGAAGATCGTTGACTACGGGGTGTTCGCGGACCGCATGAAGCGGGCGGGCGGCCGCTGGGACCTGCTCCGCGAGTTCCAGGAGGAGTGGGGCTACGCGCCCCCGCCGATCGCGGACGATGAGGACCACGAGCTGCTGCTCGCGCGGGCCGCGTCCAACGGGCACAAGGCGTACGTGCAGGAGCTCATGAACGTGGACGAGGACGACCGCGAGGGCGTCGACCCGTCCGTGTCGATCCCGGCGGCGCTGGGCGAGTGGTGGACGCTGCCGTTCAACTCGTTCGTCCACAACCCCGGCTTCTACGGGAGCAACCCCGAGTTCCCGCCGACGATGCGGCCCGACCCGTCCGGCTACGGCGTCGCGGACGGCCTCCAGGAGGGCTCGGACCTGCTCCCGGCGGACGCCGACCGCCGCCTCGTCGCCTTCATGGCCGAGAACCAGTACTGCAACGAGTGGGGCTACCTGGCGGCCGAGGCGCACCTGGACGACCCCCGCGTCCTGGTCACCTTCGAGGACGAGGAGTCCGACGAGGACGGCCAGGTCTGGATGGTCCAGGCGCCGTCGCTCTCGCGGTTCTTCCTCCAGTTCACCGCCGTGTGCCTGCCGATGACGCTCGGCTGGAGCGCCTGGCTGGACGGCGACGGCGACGAGGCCGACCGGCTCCGTGCCTCGCTGGCTCCGCTCGGGTTCGAGCACCCCTGGCGGGAGCTGGACGCGGAGACGCACCTGTACGGCGGCCCCGACGTGCTGGTCTACGACATGCACGGCGGCGACGGGAACTTCGACGTCGTCGGGCGGAACCGCGAGGCGCTCGAAGCGCTCGGCCGCCGCTTCGGCCTCGACTGGGACGCGAGGCTCAAGGAGCCCAGCCACCGCGTGAGCGCCTGACCACCGCGTGAGCGCCTGACCACCGCGTGGGCGCCTGACCACCGCGCGGGCGCCTGACCACCGCGCGGGCGCCTGACGGCGAGCACACTGAGCGCACATGTTTGAGCCGTGCGGCGCCTGCTCCGCACGGCTCAAGTCTTTCGGGACCGCTACGGCGCGGTCGTCACGCACTCCTGCGACGCCGACGGAGCCGGAGCCGGGGCCGGGGCCGGGGCGGCCGGGCGGCGGTGCTCCAGGGCGACGCGCAGCTGGGCGCGCCCGCGGTGGATGCGGCTGCGGACCGTTCCGAGCTTGACCCCCAGCGAGGCCGCGATCTCCTCGTAGGTGAGGCCCTCGATGTCGCAGAGCACGACGGCGGCCCGGTACTCGGGCGCGAGCGAGTCGAGCGCGGTCTGGATGTCGGCGTCGAGGTGCCGGTCGTCGTAGGACTGCGCGGGCGAGACCTCGCGGCCCTCCAGCCGCTCGTCGGCGTCCTCGGCGAGCGCGTCGAACCGGATGCGCTGCTTGCGGCGCGCGCGGTCGAGGAAGAGGTTGGTGGTGATGCGGTGGAGCCAGCCCTCGAACGTGCCCGGCGTGTAGGACGACAGCGACCGGAACACCCGGACGAACACGTCCTGGGTGAGGTCCTCGGCGTCGTGCCGGTTCCCGGTCAGCCGGTACGCCAACCGGAACACCCTGGTGGAGTGCTGGTCGACGATCTCCTCCCACGTCGGAGGCGTCCACGCCACTGTGCCTGCGCTCACCGCTACCCCCGTCTGATACGTAATCGTTACGGCTCAGCATGCCGGTCCGCGGATAAGAGCGGTGTAAGAACACTGCGGCCTGTCGCCGCCAGGGGTTCCAGCGCACTGCCGCGACTCCTGGGACCGGACCGCGCAAACCCCGTCCGACCTGGGCATTCACCCGCTGATCACCCGCTGGACATCCGGGACCCCTAATTTCCGGCTGTGACCGATCGCTCATCCCTTTACAAGGCCGCCGCGGCCGCCCTGGCCGCCGCCATCGCCTTCCCCGCCGCCGCTGCCACCTCCGCGGTAGCGGCAGACAGCACCCCCGCGGTAGCGGCAGACAGCACCCCCGCGGTAGCGGCAGACAGCGCTGCTCCGGCAGGCGCGGACCACGCCAAGACCGGCGGCGCCACGCTGCCGCGCATCCCGCTGGCCCAGTTCCAGAACCGGCTCCTGCCGCACAGCATCGCCGACGATCACGGCGTCGCGCTCGGCGGGATCGGCAGCGACCTGTTCCACGAGCCCGGAACTCCGAACGACGAGTTCTGGGCGATCACCGACCGCGGCCCGAACGGCACCGTCACCGTGGACGGCGAGGACCGCACGACGTTCCCCGTCCCCTCCTTCGACCCGACGATCGTCAAGGTCAGGGCGCACAAGGGCGTCCTGAAGATCGTGAAGGCGCTGCCGGTCCGCGCGCGGGACGGCCGTCCGGTGACGGGCCTGCCGAACGTGCCCGGACGCGAGGACGCGCCCTACTCCTTCGACGGCAAGACGCAGCTGGCCTACAACCCTGACGGGATCGACACCGAGGGCCTCGTGCGCACGCGCGACGGCGGGTTCTGGATCGCCGAGGAGTACGGGCCGTCCCTGCTGCACCTGGACCGGCACGGGCGCGTGATCAAGCGGTACGTCCCGCAGGGCTGGCCGGGCCAGGGCGCGCACTCGCCGATCAAGGCGAACCTGCCCGCGATCCTCAACAAGCGCACCTACAACCGCGGTTTCGAGGGCCTGACGATCAGCCCGGACGGCCGCTACCTGTACGCGGCGGTGCAGAGCCCGCTGTCCAACCCGGACAAGAAGACGTCCAAGGTGTCCCGGAACGGCCGGATCCTCCGGTTCGACCTGCGCAAGGACGAGGTCACCGGCGAGTTCGCCTACCGCTTCGAGGACGTCTCCTCGTTCGACCCGCAGAGCGGCGGCAAGCAGTCGGAGATGAAGATCTCCGCGCTGACCGCCCTTCCGGACGGCCGGATCCTCGTGGACGAGCGCACCGACCGCCTCGCCCGGCTGTACTCGGTGGACGTCCGCACGGCGACGAACATCCTCGGCTCGCGCTGGGACGACACCGCGACCACGCCGTCCTTCGAGGCGTCCCCGGACGTCCCGGCGGGCGTGACCGCGCTGCCGAAGACCCTCGCCGTC
Source organism: Actinomadura rupiterrae (assembly GCF_024172125.1). GTDB lineage: Bacteria > Actinomycetota > Actinomycetes > Streptosporangiales > Streptosporangiaceae > Spirillospora > Spirillospora rupiterrae. The sequence goes on along the minus strand of NZ_JAMZEA010000008.1, from coordinate 45,973 downwards.
GATCTGGCCAAGGTCCCGGGCGTCCCGGGCAAGATCGAGGGTGTCGCGCTCGCCGGGCGGCGCACCCTCGCGGTCATGAACGACAACGACTTCGGCCTGGGTACGTTCGGTCCGGACGGGCGCCTTGTCGACAGTGGAGTCCCCACGACCTTGAGGTTTGTCCGATTCTGAGGGATGTGACCCATCTCATTGGACGGGGCGTCCAGAAGTATTGAGTGAGCACCGGGTGCCGGGAAATCATCGGGGGCACCCGGTACCCACCCCGAACCGAGGACGTGTGGCCATGGCGCGGAGCTACAACCTGGCGGATCTCCTGGAAATCCTCGCGGAGGCGGGTCCCGACAGACCGGCTCTCGTCGCGGGTGACCAGCGCCGAACGTACGCCGAGCTCAACGAGCGCGCCAGCCGCGTGGGGCACCACCTCGCGGGCGCCGGGGTCCAGCCGGGCGAGCACGTCGCGATCCTCGCGTTCAACCGCGCCGAGTGGCTGGAGACCATGCTCGGCATCTTCAAGATCCGCGCGGTGCCGATCCCGGTGAACTACCGGTACGTGTCCGCCGAGCTGCACCACGTGCTCTCGGACTCCGACTCGGTCGCGCTGGTCGGCGAGCGGTCGCTGCTGGCCAAGGTCCAGGACGTCCGCGGCGACCTGCCCAGGCTGCGGCACGTGGTCGTCCTGGAGGACGGCGCGGACGCCGAGATCCCCGGCGCGGTCGAGTACGAGAAGGCGCTCGGCGAGGCGACCGGCGACGACGACTTCCCCGCGCGGTCCAGCGACGACCGCTACATCATGTATACCGGCGGGACGACCGGCTACCCCAAGGGCGTCGAGTGGCGCTGCGAGGACATCTTCTTCGGCGCGCTCGGCGGCGGGAACGTCCTCGGCGACCCGGTGACCAGCCCGGAGGCCCTCGCCGCCAACGCCGAGCAGCCCGCGATGGCGGTGCTCGACTGCGCGCCGGTGATGCACGGCGCGGGCCAGTGGGTGGCGTTCATGGGCCTGTTCAGCGGCGCCAAGGTCGTCCTCTACACCGACCACGCGTTCGACCCGGCCAAGGCGCTGCGGCTGCTCGCCGAGGAGCAGGCGAACGTGCTGATGATCGTCGGCGACGTGATGGCGCGCCCGGTCGCCAAGGAGCTGGCGAGCGGCGACCACGACGTCTCGTCGCTGTTCGCGATCGCGTCCGGCGGCGCGCCGCTCACCGAGGGCGCCAAGGACGAGCTGAAGGTCCACCTGCCGAACGTGATCTTCCTCGACAACTACGGCGCGTCCGAGACCGGCGCGTGCGGGCCGTCGGTCGGCGGCAAGGAGGGCACCGCCCGGTTCATGATGAAGCCGGAGATCTCGGTGCTGGACGACGACCTCAAGCCCGTCCGGCCCGGCGAGATCGGCAAGCTCGCGCGGACCGGGCACATCCCGCTCGGCTACTACAACGACCCGAAGAAGACCGCGACCACGTTCTTCACCGACGCGGACGGCGTCCGCTGGTCGGTCCCCGGCGACTTCGCGTCGCTGGAGGAGGACGGCACGATCGTGCTGCTCGGCCGCGGCTCGCTGATGATCAACACCGGCGGCGAGAAGGTGTACCCCGAGGAGGTCGAGGTCGCCCTCAAGGACCACCCGGACGTCTACGACGTCGTCGTGGTCGGCCTGCCGGACGAGCGGTTCGGGCAGCGCGTCGCGGCCGTGGTCGCGCCGCGTCCGGGCACGTCCCCGACGCTGGAGGAGCTGACCGCGCACTGCCGCGACCGGCTCGCCGGATACAAGCTGCCGCGCGAGGTGCGCCTGGTCAGCGAGGTGCAGCGGACGGCCGTCGGCAAGTCCGACTACAAGTGGGCGAAGTCGGTCTTCGCCGACGCCGCCTCGTAGCAGGAGTCGAACGCCGCCAGCACGGCGGGCCACGAGCACCGGACGGGCGAGGTGGCGCGGTTGTGCGCCGCGATCCGGCCCCGCAGCGCGGGGTCGGACGCCAGCCGCGCCAGCGCCGCCGCCAGCTCGCGCGGCGTCCCGCCGAGCAGCCCCTCCCGTCCGGACGTGACGAAGTCGGCGACGCCGCCGCCCGCCTGGGCCACCACGGGCACGCCCGCGAGGCGCGCCTCCAGGGCCGCGAGCCCGAACGACTCGCGGGACGCGGGGGCCAGGAACATGTCCGCGGTCTCCAGGACGTTCCGCACCTCGGAGCGGTCGAGGCGTCCGGTCAGCCGGACCCAGCCGGACATGCCGTGCCGCCGCAGGTACCGCTCCATGCGCCGGCGCGCCGGGCCGTCCCCGACGATCGTCGCGCGCAGCGGGACCGCCGACGCGGCCTCGCGCAGCACCCGCAGCAGGTTCACCGGCTCCTTGCGGGGTGCCAGGCGTCCGACCGCGACCACGTGCGCCGATCCGTCGCCTTCGAGTGGGACGGGTGCGACGCGCCGGTCCCCTTCGGCGGGCGTCTCGGCGTGCCATCGCGCTAGGTCGATGCCGTTCGAGATGACGCGGACCGGGAGCCGCCCGTCCACGACCGCGCGGATCGGACGGGCCGCCGCCTCGCTCACCGTCGTGACCACCAGCCCGCCGCCGTGCCGGCGCGCCCAGCCGGGCACGAGCGCCCGGTAGACCGTCCGGCTGACCGGCCCCCACATGCTGTGGACGGTCAGCACGACCGGCGGACCCGTTATCCCCAGGCTGTGGACGGCCCGCCAGGCGAACGGCGAGACCGCGCCCGCGTGGACGTGCACGACGTCCGGTTTCAGGTCGTCCAGCAGCGGGCCCAGGGAGCGCCCGATCGGCAGCTCCCAGGGCAGCGGCGCGACCAGCCGCGCCACCGGGAACGGCGTCGGCTCGCCCGCACCGGCCGGAGCGGGCGTGGCGGTGGCGACGGCGACCTCGTGGCCGGTGCCGTACTGGGCCCGGGCCAGCTCGTCCACCTGCACCTCGATGCCGCCGAGCCGGGGCGGGAAGCAGTCGCTGACGTGGAGAATCCGCACCCTCTGACGGTGCGGTCGGGGCGCACGGCGACACGCCCGACCGCGCGGGGGATGGGCGAGCCTTGACCCGGAGCGGGCCCGGCCTTCACGCGTCCCGGGAATCAAGATCCCGTGCGACGAACGTGCGTCTTCTTCCACGCCCATCCGGACGATGAGGCGCTGCTCACGGCGGGTTCGATGGCGCTGCTGGCGGCCGAGGGGCACCGCGTGGTGCTCGTCGTCGCCACCGCCGGCGAGCGCGGCCTCACCGCGGGCCCCCCGGCGGGAGCGGCGGAGCGGGGGCGGGATGCGCGGGGGCGGGATGCGCGGCGGCGGGCGCGGCTCGGGGTGGTGCGGACGGCTGAGCTGCACGATTCCGCGCGGGCGCTCGGGTGCGAGCGGGTCGTCCTGCTCGGATACGAGGACTCCGGGCTGGCCGGAGACGCGCCGGGCGGGTTCGCCCGCGCGCATCCGGAGGCGGCCGCTGCCGAGCTGGCCGAGCTGCTCCGGCAGGAGGCGGCCGACCTGCTGGTGGTGTACGACCCCGCGGGCGGGTACGGACACCCGGACCACGTCCAGGTGCACCGGGTCGGGACGGAGGCGGCGAGGATGGCCGGGACGCCCGTCGTCCTTGAGGCGACCGTCGACCGGGACCTGCTGCTGCGCGTGCTGCGCGGCCTCGCCCGCTGGCGCCTGCTGCCCCGCTCGCTGGACGTCGCGTCCTTCGAGAGGGCTTATTCGCCGAGTGCGGAGATCACGCACCGGGTGCCGGTGCGCCGGTTCGCCGCCGCGAAGCGGGCCGCGATGGCGGCGCACGCGACCCAGACCACCGGCGGGGAGTCCGTCCGGACGCTGGCCGCGCTGCTGCGGCTTCCCGGACCGCTGTTCCGGCGCGCTTTGGGCACCGAGTGGTACGTCCGGCGCGATCTGCCGCCGGGGACCGTCCTGCGGCATCCGCTGGCGTCCTGGCCGCACAGGGCACCGGCGCCGGAACCCGGCGAACCCGCGTTGGCGGCGGATACGGCGGAGCATTGAGCCGCCCCACCCGGGCCGTCCTGTCGGTGCTGTCGCTGGCGGGGGCGGCCGGACTGCTCGTCGCGCTGCCCTACCTGGTGGGCGTGGACTGGGCGGAGATCGGCCGCGAGTTGTCCCGGCTCGCCCTCTGGGAGCTGGCCGGGCTCACGCTGCTCTGGTTCGCCGGGCTCTGGGCCTACACCTACGTGCTCAAGGCGTCCCTGCCGGGCCTGACCAACTGGCAGGGGCTGCTGCTCAACACGGTCGGCAGCGCGGTCAGCAACCTGCTGCCGTTCGGCGGCGCGGCGGGCCTCGCGGTCACCTTCGCGATGGCCCGCGGCTGGGGCCACCGGAACGCCTCGATCACGGTGTCCGCGCTGGTCACGGGCATATGGAACGTGCTGGCGCGGCTGCTGCTGCCCGCCGTCGGGATCGTCGTGCTGCTGGTCGCGGGCGAGCTGCCGGGCCGCCGGATGGCCGCGATGGCGCTGCTCGCCGCCGCCGTCCTGCTGGGCATCGTCGGCGTCCTGGCGCTCGCGCTGCGCTCGCCGAAGGCGGCCCGGGCCGTGGACGACCGCCTGCGCGCGCTGGCCCGCCGCCTGCCCGCCCGTGCCGGACGTCCGCTGCTCCGGGGGGACGGCGTGCTGCTGTCGGTGCGGGACCGGACCGTGGACGTCCTGCGCACCGGCTGGCGCGGCCTCACCGCGGGCATGGCCGCCTACCTGCTGCTCCAGGCCGCGCTGCTGTACGCCTGCCTGCTCGCGGTCGGCGCGCACGTGCAGGTCGCCGAGGCGGCCGCGGTGTTCGCGATCAACCGGATGCTCACCACGGCGATCATCACGCCGAGCGGCGCGGGGATCAGCGAGACCGGGACCGCCGCGCTGCTCGTGCACTTCGGCGTGGCCGCCGGTCCGGCCGCCGCGGCGACGATCCTGTACTCCTTCTACACCTACGCCGTGGAGATCCCGGCGGGCGGCGCGGGCTGGCTGGGCTGGCTGCTGAGCCGCCGCTCCCGGAGCGTCCCGGCAGTTCCGGCGTATCGGGCATTGGTCCGCAAATGACTCAACGTAAGGATATTGTTACCACCGGTGGAACATGCCTTGAGCGCGGGCGACCGATAACCACCTCATGGGGGGAGAAGAGGTGATACCGCTCGCGCGCAGGTATCGCCTGCACTCGGTGGTAGGGCGCGGTGGGATGGGCACCGTCTGGCTGGCCCACGACGAGATGCTCGACCGCGAGGTGGCGGTCAAGGAGGTCCGCCTGCCGGAGCGCCTCACCGTCGGGGAGCGGCGGCTCGCGTGCCGGCGGATGGTCGAGGAGGCGCGGGCGACCGCGGCGCTCCGCCATCCGGGCGTCGTCCAGGTTTTCGACATCCTGATGGAGGACGGCCGGCCCTGGATCATCATGGAGTACCTGAAGGCGCGCTCGCTGCACGCGGTGCTCGCCCAGGACGGCCGGCTCCCGGCCGCGCGCGCCGCCGAGGTCGGGCTGGCGCTGCTGTCGGTGCTGCGCACCGCGCACACCGCCGGGATCCTGCACCGCGACGTCAAGCCGTCCAACGTGCTGCTCTGCGATGACGGGCGGGTGCTGCTCACGGACTTCGGGCTCGCCGTGCACATCAACGGCGGCCGCCAGCTGGAGGACACGCTGGTCTCCGGCATCGAGGGCTCGCCCGCCTACCTGCCGCCCGAGCGGGTGCGGGGGCTGCCCAGCGTCCCGGCGTCCGACCTGTGGTCGCTCGGCGCGACGCTGTACGCCGCCCTGGAGGGGCGCTCGCCGTTCCTGCGCTGCCACGCGCTCGCGTCGATGGTCGCGGTGCTGCTTGGCGAGTACGAGCCGCCGCGCGCCTCGCGCACGCTGGCCCCGGTCGTCGAGGGGCTGCTCCGCGAGGACCCGGACGAGCGCCTGACCGCCGACGACGTCGAGGAACTCCTACGCGACGCCCTGCGCACCCTGCCCAACGAGGCCGACGCCACGGAGGGGCTCGCCGTGAGCACGGCCGAGACCACCCGTTCGACCAACATCGCGGATGGGAGCGCGCGGCCTGCGGGCGTCGCGGCTCAGAGCGACCGGTCGACCAGCGACGGGAACGCGCCGCCCGCAGCCGTAGTGGACGAGGCCGCGGACGTCGCCACGAGCCTGAAGGCCGGAAGCCTGAAGCAGGCAGGGCCGTACGAGCCGTTCGACAAGAACGCGGACGCCTATGGTCTGGCCGACAAGAACGCCGTCTACGGGACGGGCGGCGGGCGCGGCTCGGTGCGCCGGGCGGCCGTCCGGATGCCCGCGTCGCGGCGCCCGCGGCTCGGGGCGTTGCTCGGGCTCGGCGCGGCGCTGGCCGGAGTGGCGGCGCTCGGAGCCTGGTCGGCGCGCTGGACCTCGGTGAGCAAGAGCGCCTCGGCGGTGCTGCAGCCGGTTCCCGGCGCGTCGGCGCCGACGACCGTCTTCCACGCGGAGGGCGCGTTCAGCGTGGAGGTCCCCGCGAACTGGCACAACCACCACGTCCGGAACGGCGTGGCCTGGAAGGCCCCCTCGGGCGACGAGGGCCTCACCATCGTCCGGGCGCCCGGGGACGCGCTCAGCGGCCTGCACGCGGACGAGCGCTCCGCGACCGCGGACGGCGCCTACCCCGGCTACCGCCGGCTGCGGCTCGAACCCGCGCCCGACCTCGCGCGGGACGCGGCGGAATGGGAGTTCACCTGGAACCGGGACGGCGGGACGCGCGCGCTGCGCAGCCGCGTCGCCGGGTACGAGTTCTTCTTCTACACCCGCGCCTCGCGGTGGACGCCTGGTGCGCGGCTCTACGACCGGATCCTGCGGTCGTTCGATCCGGAGCCCTCCACAGGGAACTAGCGGGGTCCCGGCGGCCGGTGCCGGCGGGGTCCCAGGGATCGGAGGCGGGGGTCAGAGGGCCTGCTGCATGCGGAGCAGCAGCTCGGCGTTGGAGCTCGTGCCCTTCATCCGCTCCAGGAGCAGCTCGATCGCCTGCTGCTTGTCCATCCCGGACATCGCGCGGCGGAGCTTCCAGTTGAGCTCCAGCTCCTCGGGGGACATCAGCAGGTCCTCGCGGCGGGTGCTGGACGCCTCGACGTCCACGGCCGGGAAGACGCGGCGGTCGGCGAGGCTCCGGTCGAGCTTCAGCTCCATGTTGCCGGTGCCCTTGAACTCCTCGAAGAACACCTCGTCCATCCGCGAGCCGGTCTCGACCAGCGCGGTGGCGAGGATGGTGAGCGACCCGCCGTTCTCGATGTTGCGGGCCGCGCCGAAGAACTTCTTCGGCGGGTACAGCGCGGTCGTCGCGACGCCGCCGGCGAGGATCCGGCTGCTGGACGGGGCCGCCAGGTTGTAGACCCGGCCGAGCCGGGTGATCGAGTCGAGCAGCATGACCACGTCGTGGCCCTGCTCGACCAGGCGCTTGGCCCGCTCCACGGCCAGCTCGGCGAGGGCGATGTGCTCCTCGGCGGGCCGGTCGAAGGTGGAGTGCACGACCTCGCCCTCGACCGAGCGCTGGAAGTCGGTGACCTCCTCGGGCCGCTCGTCGATCAGCACGATCATCAGGTGGCACTCGGGGTTGGCGGTGGAGATCGCGTGCGCCAGCGCCTTGAGGATCATGGTCTTGCCGACCTTCGGCGGCGACACGATCAGGCCGCGCTGGCCCTTGCCGATCGGCGCCACCAGGTCGATGACGCGGGTCACCATGGCGCCGGTGTCCAGCCGCAGCCGCTCGTTCGGGAACAGCGGGGTGAGCTTGTTGAACTGGGGGCGGTCCGCGGCGGTCTCGGGCGCCAGGCCGTTGACCGTCTCGACGGACGCCAGCGCCGCGTACTTCTCCCGGTTGGACCGGGGCGGGCGGGCGGTGCCGGCGACGATGTCGCCGGGGCGCAGGTGGGCGTCCCGGACCTGCGCCTGGCTGAGGTGCACGTCGTCCGGGCCGGGCAGGTAGCCCGAGGTGCGGACGAAGGCCCGGTTGTCCTGGACGGCCAGGATGCCGTGGAACGGCACGACGGGGAGGGGCTGGGCCTCGCCCTGGCCGTCCGCCGCCTGCGCGTTCGCGGCGGAGGCGGGGGCCGCGCCGTCCGCGCCGTCGGGCGCGTGGGCGGGGGTGCGGGCCGGGGTCGTCCTGGCCCGGGTGCGGCGGCGCCGGTCTGCCTGTGCGGGCAGGGCGGCGTGTTCTGCCGTGGTGGTAGTGGTCATGCGGGTCCCTTCAGACGGCCGCCCCTGGCGGCGCGTGGTCGAGAGGAACGAAAGAGGGAAGTGGTCGATCGGCCCGGCGCGTCCGGGCGGAAGAGATTCGGCTCCCTGGAAGGCTGCGGGCGGCACGGGGGCCGCGCGGGCTGTCTCCGGGCGCTCAGAGGCCCGGGGCGGGGAACGAACGCGCCTGCTCCGACTTCGGTCCCGCCGGTACGGAGGCGAGGCGCTGATTTGACAGTACAGCACATTCCGCGTGGTGTGCATTCCCGCCCTTCCGCCGTTCCGGCGGTCCCCTGCGCGCCATGGCCTCCCCTGACGGCTTGCCCGAAGCCTTGCGGCCTTCGATGTGCGAACGCGCGACGAGGTTCCCACGTGCCACCGACAGCCCTGCCGCCCCGCCCCCGGGACGCCCGCGAACCGGCCCGCGCCGAGCACCGGAACGCCCGGATCCCGGCCTCGGGGCCTCCGCGCCGGGCGGCTGCGGGGCCCTCGGCGTCCCGGGGTGGACGGGGGTTTCCGTACGATGGCGACGCGTACGGGCGGAAGGGGTGGACATGGCCTCCGATGAGGGTCGGGACGGGCTGCGCTGCGCGGTGGCGGACGGGGTCGGCACGATCACGATCGACCGGCCCGCCAAGCGCAACGCGATGTCGGCGGACATGTGGCGCGAGCTGCCGGTCCTGCTGGACCGGCTGGCCGCCGACCGGTCGGTGCGCGCGGTGGTGCTGACCGGCGCGGGCGGCGACTTCTGCGCGGGCGCCGACATCTCCGAGCTGGCCGACATCAACCGGCACGACAAGGGCCACCTGTCCACGCTCGCCGAGGAGGCCGTGGCCGCGTTCCCGAAGCCGACCGTGGCCGCGATCGAGGGCTTCTGCGTGGGCGGCGGCTGCCAGCTCGCGGTGGCCTGCGACCTGCGGTTCGCCGCCGAGGACGCGCGGTTCGGGATCACCCCGGCCAAGCTCGGCATCGTCTACCCGGCCGCCGCGACCGCGCGGCTGGTCCGGCTGGTCGGGCCGTCCGCGGCCAAGTACCTGCTCTACTCGGCCGACATCGTGGACGCGGCGCACGCGCTGCGGATCGGGCTGCTGAACGAGACCGTCCCGGCGGGCACCGTCCACGACCGGGTGGCCGCGTTCACCGCCACGCTCACCACGCGGTCGCTGCTCACGCAGTGCGCCACCAAGGACATCGTGGACACGATCGCCGCCGACCGCCCGGTGGAGGACCTCGTGCGGTCCTGGCTGGACGAGGTGGTCGCGGGCGGCGACGTCGCCGAGGGCGTCTCGGCCTTCCTGGAGCGCCGCCAGCCCCGCTTCACCTGGGCCGGGAACTGACGCCGCGTCCGCCGGACTTCCAGGACGCCACCCCAGGGCGTCGCCCGGGACGCCGCCCATGGCGCCTCCTGTGACGGATGCGGCGGTTGTGGCGGGGCAGCGCCTTTGGCAGGGTGTTCGCCATGAAGCCACGTACCGTTCGCATGAGCGTCACGCTGGTCGGGGGAGCGGCGGCGGTGGCCGTGGCCCTCACCGGGTGCGGGGACACCAAGGCGGGCAGCAAGACGTCCGGGTCGTCCGGCCTGACGCCGTCGGCCGGCGCGTCGACGGGAACGGCGGCACCTGGCGGGAAGACGGTGCCGGAGACGGTCCCCTCGCACGTCAAGGAGGGCGAGCGCGGCGGCTCCGGCGCCCGCTGCTCCCAGGCGGAGCTGGGCGCCGAGCTCCAGCGGCAGCCGTGGAGCAAGCAGGGCCACGAGTTCGCGACGCTGATCCTCACCAACCGCGCGTCCAAGCCGTGCACGCTCGCCGCCGGGTGGGCCGGGTTCGGCAAGGGCAGGAACGGCAGGTTCGAGGATCTGCGGACGACCCGCGCCAAGATGCCCGGCGAAGGCGTGACGATCACGCTGAAGCCCGGCACGTCGGCGTTCGAGGGCGTGAAGTACGACGCGACCGCCGGCTGCCCGTCCATCGGGGGGTTCGGCGTGAAGCTGCACGGCGGCTGGATCGACGTCCGGACGCCGGGTCAGCGAGGCCCGGTCGTGCTCTGCCCCGACTCGTTCACCGCCGGGACGATCCAGCCGGTCATGAACGGCGTGAACTTCCAGCACTGACCGTGTCGGCCGGGGATCACTGGTTGAGGTAGGCGAGCACCGCCAGCACGCGCCGGTTGTCGTCGTCGGAGACGGCGAGGTCCAGCTTGGCGAAGATGTTGGCGGTGTGCTTGGTGACCGCCCGCTCGGTGACGACCAGCTGCTGCGCGATCGCCGCGTTCGAGCGGCCCTGCGCCATCAGCTCCATCACCTCGCGCTCGCGCGGGGTGAGCCGGCCGAGCGGCGAGTCGTCCCGGCCGCGCGCGACGAGCCGGGCGACGACCTCCGGGTCCATCGCGGTGCCGCCGGACGCGACCCGGCGCACCGCGTCCACGAACTGGCCCGCGTCGAACACCCGGTCCTTCAGCAGGTAGCCGATGCCGCCCGAGCCGTCCGCGAGCAGCTCGCGGGCGTAGAGCTGCTCGACGTACTGCGACAGCACCAGGACGGGCAGCCCCGGCACCTGGCGGCGGGCCTCCAGCGCGGCCTGCAGGCCCTCGTCGGTGAAGGTCGGCGGCAGCCGCACGTCGACCACCGCCACGTCCGGGCGGTGGTCGAGGAGCGCTTTGAGCAGGGACGGGCCGTTGTCCACGGCCGCCGCGATCTCGAAGTCGTGCGCCTGGAGCAGGCTGACCAGCCCCTCGCGCAGCAGGGCCAGGTCCTCGGCGAGCACGACGCGCAACGGGTCTCCGTCAGGAAGTGAGGAGCGCGCAGGGCAGCTCCAGGGTGACGATGGTCGGGCCGCCCGGAGGGGAGCTCAGGGCCAGCACACCGTCGAATGTACCGATACGCCGCTCGATCCCGCGAAGTCCGGTGCCTCCGGACATGGACGCGCCGCCCGTCCCGTCGTCGGTGACCGAGATCCGCAGCATGCCCGCCTCGTACCGGACGTCCACCCAGACGTGCCGGGCGCCGGAGTGCTTGGCGACGTTGGTCAGGATCTCCGACACCGCGAAGTAGGCGGCGGACTCGACCGGGGCGTCCGGACGTCCGGGCAGGTCGACCGAGACCTCGACGGGCAGCGGGTGGTCCAGCGCGAGCGCCTTCACCGCGTCGCCGACGCCGCGGTCGGCGAGCACCGGCGGGTGGATGCCGCGGACGAGGTCGCGCAGCTCAGACAGCGCCTTGGCGGACGACGCGCGGGTCTCGGCGAGCAGGGTCCGGGCGCGGTCGGGGTCCTTGTCCAGCAGGTGCTCGATCGCGCCGAGGCTCATGCCCATCGCGACCAGCCGGGCCTGCGCGCCGTCGTGCAGGTCGCGCTCGATGCGGCGCAGCTCGCGGGCCGAGGTGTCCACGGCGTCCGCGCGGGTCTCGGCGAGGTGCTGGACGCGCAGCGCGAGCCGGGACTTCTCGGTCGGGCCGAGCATGGACTGCGTCCAGCGGCCGTAGACGTCCATCAGGCGCGGGCCGTAGTAGAGCCCGGCGATGGCGTACAGCGTGCCGAACCCGGCGATCAGCGCCGCGTTGACCGGGTGGTCGGAGAAGCTGCCCTGGAGCGGGATGAAGGTGTACCACTCGTTCCCGCTGTGCGCCTTGATGATCCGGCCGAGGAACGCCGCGAGCAGCCAGCCGTAGATCCCGTACAGCATCGCGAAGAACGACAGCGAGGCGGTGAACGCGCTGACGAACGGGTCCAGCAGCATGAACGCCAGGTCCCGCCAGGTCGCCGGGTCCTGGATGATCGCGACGAACCGCTGCGTCGGGCCGCCCTCCGGCACGGGCAGGTAGGGCCGCTCGACGGTCCGGCCCGTCCAGTTGGAGACCAGGTCGCGGTAGGTGCCGAGCAGGCTGCGCAGGGCGAGCACCGCCGACGGCACGAGCAGGATGCCGACACCCACGCCGACCAGCGAGAACGCCGTCGTCACCATGGTCGAGACGAACAGCAGCGGGAACGACAGCAGCCACAGTCGCAGCCCCCGCCAGGGCACCGCCGCGTGCCTCCTGAAGCAGTCCCTCAACGCAACCTCGCCGCTCACCGGATCCTCCATCGTTCGAACCATCGGCACCCAGTCTCCGCTGGTGGCCCGGCGGGCGCAGTGTGGCGGGAACCCGAGGCCGTGGTGCACCTAAGTACACCCCAGGTCGGCACATAGCGTCATTTTCCGGCGAGCCGCGAGTTCCTAGCGTTTTGACCTGCACCCCCCACCTATGCAGCAGGGATGACCATGAAGCGGAACTTCGCGGAGCGGCTGGGCCTCTGGAGCGCCCACCACCGCACGATCGCCATCGTCGGCTGGCTCGCCTTCGTCGTGCTGGCCACGGTGCTCGGCGGGATGGCCGGCACCGTGAAGCTGAAGTCCTACGAGCAGGGCGTCGGGTCGTCGGCCCGCGCCGAGAGGATCCTGGACGACGCCGGGATCGACAACCCGCCGACCGAGATGGTGCTGCTGCACTCCGACGACGCGGGCAAGCTGACCAGGGCCGTCGCGGACGTCCGGGCCCGGGCGCAGGCGACCGGGCAGGTCAGCGGGATGAAGCCGACGCTGACCGGCAAGGACCCGCGGGACCGCCTGGTCATGTTCGAGATGGCGGGCGACCCGAAGCAGGCCAAGTCGCACGTCCAGCCCGTCCTGGACGCGACCGCCGCCGCGCAGAAGGCCAACCCCGGCGTCTCGATCGGCGAGTTCGGCGGGGCGAGCGCGAACCACTGGTTCGGCAAGGCGGTCGGCAAGGACTTCAAGCGCGCCGAGATCACCGCGCTGCCGCTCGCGCTCGGCATCCTGCTGGTCGCGTTCGGCGCGCTGCTCGCCGCGCTGCTGCCGGTGACGCTGGCGTTCACCGCGTTCCTGGCGTCCATGGGGCTGGTCGGGCTGATCAGCCACAGGATCCACGTGGACGACTCGACCAACTCGGTGATGCTGCTCATGGGCCTCGCCGTCGGCGTCGACTACTGCCTGTTCTACCTCCAGCGGGAGCGCCAGGAGCGGTCGCTCGGCCGCGACAAGGAGGCCGCGCTCCGGATCGCCGCCGCGACGTCCGGACGGTCCGTGCTGGTGTCCGGCCTGACCGTGATGGTGGCGATGGCCGGGATGTTCATCACCGGGATGGGGATCTTCGAGGGCTTCGCGCTCGGCACGATCCTGGTGGTCTGCGTCGCGATGCTCGGCTCGGTGACCGTCCTGCCCGCGCTGCTGTCGCTGCTCGGCGACAAGGTGGAGCTCGGCCGCATCCCGTTCCTCAACCGGTCCGGGCGGCGTGCGGGACGGCGCGGACGCCAGGCCAGGCCGGCGCGCCAGGGCGGCCGGATCGTCGGCGCGCTGCTGCGCCCCGTCCTCGCCAAGCCGGGCATCGCCGCCGTCCTCGCGGCCGGGGTGCTGCTGGTGCTGGCCGCGCCCGCGCTCGGCCTGAAGACGCAGAAGCTGGACGTGAACCAGCAGATGCCGAAGAGCGAGCAGCTCGCGCAGACCTACGTCGCGATCAACAAGGCGTTCCCGGGCAGCCCCGGCCCGGCCGTCGTCGTGCTGAAGGCCGACGACGTCAACTCCGCGCCCGTCAAGGCCGCGATCGCCGACCTGAAGACTCAGGCGCTCGCGACCGGGAAGATGAACAACCCGATCCTCACGCGGGTGCACGGCTCGTCGGTCGTGCAGATCCAGGTCCCGCTCGCCGGGGACGGCACCGACCGGACGTCCAAGGACGCGCTGAAGACGCTGAGCGGGCAGATCGTCCCGAACACGGTCGGCAAGGTCGGCCAGGCCGAGGTCACCGGCCGCCTGGCCTTCTCCGAGGACTTCAACGGGCGGCTCTCGGACAGCATCCTGCCGGTGTTCCTGTTCGTGATGGGCGTGACGTTCCTGCTGATGCTGGTGTTCTTCCGCTCGCCGGTGATCGCGGCTACGGCGATCGTGCTGAACCTGCTGTCGGTCGGCGCCGCCTACGGCGTGATGGCCGCGGTGTTCCAGCACGGCTGGGGCGCGTCGCTGGTGGCGACCGAGCCGGTCGGCGCGCTGGAGTCCTGGATCCCGCTGTTCGTCTTCGTCGTCCTGTTCGGCCTGTCGATGGACTACCACGTGTTCGTGGTCTCCCGGATCCGCGAGGCGCACGACCGCGGCCTGCCCACCACCGGGGCCGTCTCGGACGGCGTCCGCGCCACCGCCGGCGTGGTGACCAGCGCCGCGGTCATCATGATCGCCACCTTCGGGATCTTCGGCACGCTGTCCATGCAGGACTTCAAGCAGCTCGGCGTCGGCCTCGCGGTCGCGGTGCTGATCGACGCGACGCTCGTCCGGGTGATCCTGCTGCCGGCCGTGATGTCCCTGCTCGGCCGCGCCAACTGGTGGACGCCGCGCTGGCTGGCCTGGCTCCCGGCCGTCTCGCACGGCGAGCCGGAGGCCCCGCACCCCGCCGCCGCCTCCGGAGACGGCTCCCCGGTACTCACCCGCTGACCGCGTACTCACCCGCTGACCCTGTGGGTGTGGAGGCCCTCGTCCGCTTCGGCGGGCGGGGGCTTTTTTATGTCGGACCTACTTTTCTCTTGACCGGTTGAGTGTGTGCATCCTAAATTTAGTCCCAACCTAATCAAGGAGGTCCGATGACCGCTGTCGCCGCCACACGTCCCGGCGCGGAGCGCCGCCAGCACGCCGCCCGCCTGGACGGGCCGCTGCTGCGGGCCGCGTTCGTGCTGGTCCTCGGGCCGGTGCTGGCGCTGCTCGACACCACGATCGTCGGTGTCGGGATCGCCGCCGTCTCCCGCGACCTGCACGGGTCGCTCACCACCGTGCAGTGGGTGTCCGCCGGGTACCTGCTCGCGCTCTCGATGGTGATGCCGCTGTCGGGCTGGGCCGCCGAGCGGTTCGGGGCGCGCCGGATGTGGATCGGCTCGGTCGCGCTGTTCACGCTCGGGTCCGCGCTGTGCGGGCTGGCCTGGTCGATGCCCGCGCTGATCGCGTTCCGCGTCGTGCAGGGGATCGGCGGCGGCATGATCCAGCCGATCGGGCAGGCCACCCTCGTCCGCGCGGCCGGGCCGGAGCGCCTCGGCCGCGTCCTGTCGCTCACGCTGCTGCCGCTCACGTTCGCGCCGGTGCTCGGGCCGGTGCTCGGCGGCGTCCTGCTGCGGCATCTCGACTGGCGCTGGATGTTCCTGGTGAACGTGCCGATCGGCATCCTGACCGCCGTGCTCGCGGCGCGCTTCCTGCCGCGCGACGAGCGCGGGCCGGGGCGGACGCGGCTGGACGTCCTCGGGCTCGCGCTGCTGTCGCCGGGGCTCGCGGCGCTGGTCTACGGGCTGTCCGAGTCGTCCTGGCTTGCGATGGGCGCGGGCGTGGCGCTGGTCGGCGGGTACGCCGTGCACGCGCTGCGGACGTCCCGGACTCCGCTCATCGACCTGCGGCTGTTCGCGCGGCGCGGGTTCGCGGTCGCGTCGGGAAACTCGTTCCTGCAAGGCGCGACGCTGTACAGCTCGATGCTGCTGCTTCCGCTGTACTTCCAGAGCGCCCGGCATGCGGGCGTGCTGGAGGCGGGGTTGCTGCTGACGCCGCAGGCGCTCGGCACGGCCGCCGCGTCGTTCCTGTCCGGACGGCTCGCCGATCGCGTGGCGCCGCGCCCGCTCATCCTGCTGGGCATCGCGCTGACGCTGGCCGGGACGGTCCCGTTCGTCCTCGCGGGGCCGCCGACCTGGCTGCTCATGGCGGCGCTGACCCTGCGCGGCGTCGGACTCGGTATCGCGATGACGCCGGGCATGCGCGCCATCTACGCGAGCGTGCCGCGCGACCAGGTGCAGCGCGCGGCCGGAGCGGTCAACACCGTCAACCGCGTCGGCGGCTCGCTCGGGACGGCCGTCCTCGCGCTGGTCCTTCAGGACGCGCTCGCACACCACCCGGCATCGGACGCCTTCAGCGGCGCGTTCGGATGGGCGCTCGCGCTATCGGCACTGACGCTCGTCCCCGCAGCGCTCTACCCGTCGAAGCGGACCTGACGGTCAGAGCGCGACGAAGTTCAGGCCGCGCGCCTTCAAGCGGGGGATGACGTAGCGGAGCGAGGCGACCGTCTGGGAGCGGTCGCCTCCGCCGTCATGGCAGAGCAGAACGTTCCCGGCCTTCGCCGACAGCATCGTCCGGCGGATGTGGCCGACACCCGGACGGGACCAGTCGGTCGGGTCGACGGCCCAGTCCACGGGCAGCATGCCGTGCTCGGCGACCAGCTCCAGGTTCTCCTTGGACCACGCGCCGCCGGGCGCGCGGAACAGCGTCGGGACGACGCCCGTGACGTCCGCGACCCGCTTGTACGGCTCCAGCACCTCCTTGCGGAGGCGCTTGCCGGACAGCCGGTCGAACGGGATCGGGTGCGTCTGGGTGTGGTTGCAGATCTGGTGCCCGGCCTCGACGACCCGCCGGGTCAGCTTCGGCCACTCCTGGATCTGCTCGCCGATCTGGAAGAACGTCGCGTGCACCTGGTGCTCGGCGAGCAGGTCGAGCACCTGCGGCGTCCACTCCGGATGCGGGCCGTCGTCGATGGTCAGCGCGATCGAGTTCGGCGGCGCGGGCGGGCTGACGTCCTTGAAGATGTCCCGGATGGGCGCCTTGACCAGGGTGAGGCGCTCCTGCGTCCAGGACGCGGGACGCGGCGTGGGGGTCGGGGTGGGCGTGGGCGTCGGCGTAGGCTTGAGCTGCTGCGCCGGGTGCCCGGTGTTCGCCGCCTGGTGGACGTGCGCGGCCCGGGCCTTCCCGTGCAGCGCGCCGTCGGCGCCGAGCACGGCGAGCCCGGCGACACCCATCAGGGTGAGCGCGGTTCGCCTGGTCGGTCCGCTGGTCCCCGTATCCGCCACATGCCCCACGTTAGCGGGGTTTCCGCACGCCGAGGTGCCGGAATCAGGTCACAATCGGTTGAAATGAAGCTGGTCGCTCATCAATGACCGGAACGCCGTCCGTCGGGCCGCTGCTCGGGCTCGTCCTCGCCGCGTTCGCGGTCCTCGCGGTCGTGCTCGTCCGGTTCGGCGGGCTCGGTCTGTCGCGCGACATGGCGACCGCCGCGCTGCGCGCCGTCGTGCAGCTGTCGGCCGTGTCGCTGCTCATCGCCGGGGTGCTGCGCAGCGGCGCGCTGACCGGCTGCTTCATCGCCGCGATGCTGACGGTCGCCGCGTTCACCGCCGCGCGCCGCGTCGTCGGACGGACCGTCCGGACGCTGCGGGCCTCGGTGCGCGCGGCCGGCTGGACGGCGCTCGCGATCGGCGCGGGCGCCGTTCCCGCGCTGGTGCTGATGCTCGCGACGCGGCTCGTCCCGCTGCGTCCGGTCGCGGTGCTGCCGATCGCGGGCATCCTGATCGGCGGCGCGATGACCGCGACCGCGCTCACCGGCCGCCGCGCGCTGGACGACCTGCGGCTGCGGCGCGGCGAGTACGAGGGCGGGCTCGCGCTCGGGCTGCCGGAGCGGGACGCGGCGCTGGAGGTGTGCCGTCCGGCGGCGGCGCTCGCGCTCGTCCCGGCGATCGACCAGACCCGGACGGTCGGGCTGGTCACGCTGCCGGGCGCGTTCGTCGGCGTCCTGCTCGGCGGCGCCAGCCCGGTGCAGGCGGGCGCCGCGCAGCTGCTCGTGCTGATCGCGCTGCTGGCCGTCGAAGCGGCATCCGCCCTGCTCATGCTCGAACTGGTCGCGGCCGGGCACTTCGGCGACGGCCGCGACTACTCCTGAGCGGGTCGGTCAGAGGACGCAGGCGAGCGCGTCGATCTCGACGAGCATGTCCTCGTGCGGCAGCTCCACGAACACCGTGGTTCGGCAGGGGAGCGGCGTGTCGCCGGAGTACTTCTTCACGAACTCGCCGTACGCCTCGTTCATCGCGGCGAAGTCCTCGCGCTTGGTGAGGTAGACGCGGAACATCATCACGTCCTCGACCGACGCGCCGCCCGCCTCCAGGATCGCGCGGACGTTCTCCAGCACGCGCGTGGTCTGCGCCTTCACGTCGCCGTGGTGCAGGTACGCGCCGGTCTCCGGGTCCTGCGGGCCCTGCCCGGAGACCTGGAGCAGCGGGCCCTTGCGGACGCCCTGCGAGAACACCCACGCGGGCGCGGGCGCGCCGTCGGAACGGACCTCGGTCTTGGCGGTCATGCTTGCTGGTTTCCCTTCTCTCGGGGCCGGTGGCCGAAGTCGGCGGAGATGGCGGTGGCCGTCTCCAGCAGGTCGGGCAGCAGGTCGGTGACGCGCTCGGGCGCGACCGGCGCGAGGTCGGGCACCGAGACCGACGCCGCCGCGACGACCTGCCCGGACGCGTCCCGGACGGGCGCCGCGACGCAGCGGATGAACGTCTCGTGCTCCGCGTCGTCCACGGCGTAGCCGCGCGCCGCGACGCGGTCCAGCTCGGCGAGCAGCGCGTCCGGGCCGGTGATGGTGTTCGGCGTGAACGCGGTGTACTCGATGGCCGCGGCGACCGCGCGGCGGCGCGCGTCCGGCAGGTCGGCGAGCAGCACCTTCGCGATCGCGGTGGCGTGCAGCGGCATCGGCAGGCCGACCCGCGAGTACATCCGGACCGCGTGCCGGGAGTCGTACTTGTCCAGGTAGACGACCTCGCCGCCCTCGTACACGCCGAGGTGGACGGTCTGCCCGGTGCGGTCGTTCAGCCGCGCGAGGTGCGGGGCCGCGACGCGCCGCACGCCGCGCTGGTCGAGCGCCGCCGCCGACAGCTCGAACAGCCGCGAGCCGAGGTGGAAGCGGTGCTCGCCGTCGCGATGCACGAACCGGTCGTCCTCCAGGACGCGCAGCAGCCGCAGCACGGTCGTCTTGTGCACGCCGAGCTCGGCCGCGAGGTCGTCCAGCGAGCGCGGGCCGTCCGCGAGGCCGCGCAGCAGGTGCAGCCCGCGCGCGAGGCTCTGGCTCATCCGATCCCCCGGGTGATGGTGGTGGCCGCCCACTCCGCCGGGGACGCGGCGAGCAGCGCGGCGATCCGGTCGGGCGGGGGCGGCGGTCCGTGGTCGCCGTGCACGACCAGCGCGCCCGCGGCGGCCAGGTGGCCGAGCCGCAGCCGCCCGCGCGGGTCGAGCCCGCGCAGCGTACCGGCCAGGAACCCGGCGGCGAACGCGTCCCCCGCCCCCACCGGCTCGACGACCTCGACGCGCAACGCGACCTCGGTTGCGAGTGCGTCGCGGGTGACGGCGGTGGCGCGGTGCTTGTCGTCCTTGACGACGATGACGTCCGGTCCGGGGAGCAGCGCGCGGAGCCGTTCGGGGTCGCCCGTGCCGAGGACGCGTTCGGCCTCGTCCGCGCCGAGCAGGACGATGTCGGCGGCGTCCAGCAGCGGGACGAGCGTCGCGGCGGCGTCGGTGCCCGGCGGCCAGAGCGCCGGACGGTGGTTCAGATCGAAGCTGGTCAGGCGGCCCGGGACGCGTCGTTGCAGCAGCTCGGCGACGAGCTTGTGCGCGCCTTCCGACAGCGCGGGCGTGATGCCGGAGAGGTGGACGAGCGGCGCGTCGCGCAGCACGCGGACGTCCATCATCTCGGGCGAGAGCGCCGAACCGGCCGAACCGTCGCGGTAGTAGTGCAGAACGCTGCCGTCCGGGCCCGCCTCCTTGACGAAGAGGCCGGTCGGACGGTCCGGGTCGGTGACGACGCCCGAGGTGTCCACGCTGGACGCGGCCAGCTCGGCGACGATGCGGCGGCCGAAACCGTCGGCTCCGACGCGTCCGACCCAGGCGGCGGGGACGCCGAGCGCGGCGAGCCCGCGCGCGACGTTCGCCTCCGCGCCGCCGATCGCGTGCCGGAACGTCTCGACGTGCTCCAGCGGCCCGGGCCGGTCGGGCAAGAAGGCCGCCATCGCCTCGCCGACGCACGCCACCGGCCCGGTTCCCGCCACCGGCTCCGCGCCCGCCGCCGGAGACTGCCGCTCAATCACTCTGCCGCTCCCCGTGGCCGACGATCCGGCTGTCGCCGTTGACCTGCTCGTGACGGCGATGCTACAACCGGCAGAACACATCGTGCAATGAGCATTGCAAGGTGCGCAACATAGGAGGTGGAAGCGGTGGCAATCGACGCCGAAGCGGTGGCGGCGCTCCGCGGCGAGCGACTCGACTGGCGATTCCAGGCGGTCCCCGCGGCCGCGCACGGCCGCACGGTCGGCGAGTTCCTCGCGTCCGGACCCGTTCTCAGCGACCTGGGTACCCCGCTGCTGACGCTCGATGCCGCCGCGCTCGACCACAACCTCGCGCTGATGGCCGGCTGGACGGCGAAGGCGGGTGTCGGGCTCGCGCCGCACGGCAAGACGACGATGGCGCCGCGGCTCTGGCAGCGGCAGCTCGACGCCGGCGCGTGGGGCATCACGCTCGCGAACCTCCCGCAGCTGCGCGTCGGGCGCGCGTTCGGCGTGCGGCGGCTGATGCTCGCGAACTCGCTCATCGACCCCGCCGGGCTCGCGTGGCTCGCTTCCGAACTCGACCGCGATCCGGATTTCGAGTTCGTGTCGTGGGCCGACTCCGTGCGGACCGTCTCGCTGATGGACGCCGCGCTGCGCGAGGCGGGCGCGTCCCGTCCGGTGGACGTCTGCGTCGAACTCGGCGGACCCGGCGGACGCACCGGAGCGCGCACGCTCGAAGAGGCCGACGCCGTAGCGGAGGCCATCCGGTCCGCGCCGACGCTGCGGCTCGCCGGCGTCGCCGGATACGAGGCCGCGTTCGTCCACGACGCGACCGACGCATCGCTCGACATCGTGGACGGCTACCTGCACCGCGTCGCCGAGCTGTACGCACGCCTCGCGTTCGAGGTGGACGCGCCGATCGTCACCGTGGGCGGCAGCGCCTACTTCGACCAGGTCGTGGACGTGCTGGGCGGCCTGCCGTCCGCGCGTGTGATCCTGCGCTCCGGCGCGTACCTGATCCACGACGACGGCTTCTACCGGGGCGTCTCGCCGCTCGCCCGCGCCGAAGGCGAAGCGTTCCGGTCGGCGATGCACGGCTGGGGACGCGTCGTCTCCCGCCCCGAGCGCGGCCTCGCGCTCGTCGACACCGGCAAGCGCGACCTGCCGTTCGACGAGGGCCTGCCGGTCCCGCAGCTCGTCCGCGGACGCGGAACCGAACCGGTCGAGCACGCGTACGTGAGCGCGCTCGCCGACCAGCACGCGTTCCTCCGCGACGCGGACGTCGAGGTCGGCGACATCGTCCGGTTCGGGCTCTCGCACCCGTGCACGGCGATGGACAAATGGCAGCTCATCCCGGTCGTCTCGTCCGTCGGCGATGACGATCCCGCCGTGGTCGACCTCGTCCGGACCTGGTTCTGACCGTGGCCCGGGGTCTGCTCTTCCGGGACGCCACGGTCGTGGACGGCACGGGCGCGCCCGCGTACCGCGCGAACGTCCATGTCGAGGACGGCCGCATCGCGTCGATCTCCGACGACGCGCCCCCGGCGTCCCGCGTGATCGACGCCGGCGGGCTCGTCCTCGCGCCGGGCTTCATCGACATGCACGCGCACTCCGACCTCGCGCTGCTCGCCGCGCCCGAGCACCTCGCGAAGGTCGCGCAGGGCGTGACGACCGAGGTCCTCGGCCAGGACGGCCTGTCGTACGCGCCGGTATCGGACGCGACGCTGGCGACCGTCCGGCAGGCCATCGCGGGCTGGAACGGCGATCCGGCCGGCTTCGACTGGAGCTGGCGGACGGTCGGCCAGTATCTCGACCGGCTCGACGAGGGCATCGCGGTCAACGCCGCCTACCTCGTCCCGCAGGGCGCCGTCCGGATGCTCGCGATGGACTGGGACGCCCGCGAACCCACGCCTAGTGAACTCGACCGGCAGCGCGATCTCGTCGCGACCGGTATGCGCGAAGGCGCGGTCGGCATGTCCAGCGGCCTGACCTATGTGCCGGGCATGTACGCGTCCGATGACGAACTGGTCGAGCTGTGCCGGGTCGTCGCTTCGCTGGGCGGCTACTACTCGCCGCACCACCGCTCGTACGGCGCGGGCGCGCTCGCCGCGTACGCCGAGATGGTCGAGGTGTCGCGCCGCTCCGGCTGCCCGCTGCACCTCGCGCACGCGACCATGAACTTCGGCGTCAACAAGGGCCGCGCAGGCGAGCTGCTCGCGCTGCTGGACGAGGCCATCGCCGGCGGCTGCGACATCACCCTCGACACCTACCCCTACCTGCCCGGATCCACGACGCTCGCCGCCCTGCTGCCCAGCCGCGCCGCCGAGGGCGGACCCGCCGTCGCGCTCGCCCGGCTCGCCGACCCCGCGTCCGCCGCGTCCATCCGCGAGGTCATGGAAGTGGACGGCTCGGACGGCTGCCACGGCGTCCCCGTCGAGTGGGGCACCATCGAGATCTCCGGCTCCCGCGTCCCCGGCACGGTCGGACGGACCGTCGCCGCGCTCGCCGCGTCCTCGGGCCGCACGCCGTTCGAGGTGTTCCGCGAGCTGCTCGCCGCCGACGACTTCGGCACGACGATCCTGCAGCACGTCGGGCACGAGGAGAACGTCCAGGCGATCATGCGGCACCCCGCGCACACCGGCGGCAGCGACGGCCTGCTCCCGCTGACGCCCGGGGCGAAGCCGCACCCGCGCGCGTTCGGAACGTTCCCGCGCTACCTCGGCCGGTACGTCCGCGACCTCGGCGTCCTGCCGCTGGAGGAGTGCGTCGCGCACCTCACCGGACGGCCCGCCCGGCGACTCCGGCTGCGCGACCGCGGCCTCGTCCGCGCCGGGTACCACGCCGACCTCGTCCTGTTCGACCCCTTCGCCGTGCGGGACACCGCCACCTTCGACGCCCCCCGGACCGTCCCCGACGGCATCGCGCACGTGCTGGTCAACGGCGTCCCCGTCCTCGCGGACGGCCGGCCGACCGGCGCACTGCCCGGCCACGCCCTGCGGCGCGGCCGGGACACCACCTCCACCCCCTGAGAGGCGACCCCATGGCCCATTGGTTCCGCCACGAGACGGGCGGTCTGCTGCTGCTGTGCGCAGCGGCGATCGCCCTGCTCCTGCTGCTCATCATCAAGGTCAAGCTCGAACCGTTCATCTCCCTGCTGGTGTCCGGGCTCGCCCTCGCGCTCGCCGCCGGGCTGCCCGTCTCGCAGATCGTCGGCACCCCGCTCAGCTCCAAGACGTCCCTGCTGGAGACCGGGTTCGGCGGCATCCTCGGCCATATCGCGCCCATCATCGGCCTGGGCACGATCCTCGGCGCGATCCTGGAGTCGTCCGGCGGCGCGGACGTCCTGACCCGCAAGCTGCTGCACGTCTTCGGCGAGAAGCGCGCACCCCTCGCCATGGGCCTCGTCGGCCTCATCTTTGGGATCCCCGTATTTTTCGACATCGGGATCTTCGTCCTGGCGCCGCTCGTCTACATCACCGCCCGCCGCGGCGGCCGGTCGCTCGTCCTGTACGCGATGCCGATGCTGTGCGGCCTGTCGATGACGCACGCCTTCCTGCCGCCGCACCCCGGCCCGGTCGCCGCGTCCGGGCTGCTCGGCGTCTCCCTCGGCTGGCTGATCATCATGGGCCTGGTCTGCGGCATCCCCGCCTTCCTCGTCGCGGGTGTCGCGTGGGGCGCGTGGATCGGCAAGCGCGTCGACGCGTCCGTCCCGGACGAGTACACCGTCGGCGAGGAGGCGCGCGAGCAGGAGGCCGAGGACGAGCGCCCCGAGCCGTCCCTCGCCCTCGTCGGGCTGATCATCGCCGTGCCCCTGGTGCTGATCCTGCTCGCCACCTTCGGCGACGTCTGGTGGAAGGGCAGCTCCGTCCTGCCGCTGCTCACCTTCCTCGGCACCCCCGCCGTCGCGCTGACCATCGCCGTCCTGCTGGCGTTCTACCTGCTCGGCGTCCGGCGCGGCACCCCGGCCAAGGAGCTGTCCGAGCTCGCCACCCGCTCGCTCCGCCCCATCGGCATGATCCTGCTGGTGGTCGGCGGCGGCGCGTTCTTCGGCGCCGTCATCACCGCGACCGGCGTCGGCAAGGCCCTCGCCGCCACCATGTCGGACGCGGGCCTCCCCGTCATCGTGCTCGCCTACCTGATCGCCTGCGGCCTCCGCCTGGCCCAGGGCTCCGCCACCGTCGCCATCGTCACCACCGGCGGCATCGTCGGCCCCCTCCTGCACGGCGAGCACCACTCCCAGGCCCACCTGGCCCTGATCGCCATCGCCATCTCCGCGGGCTCGATCATCGCCTCGCACGTCAACGACGGCGGCTTCTGGATCGTCTCCCGCTACTTCAACCTCTCCGTCCGCGACACCCTCAAGACCTGGACCGTCCTGGAAACCATCCTGTCCCTCGTCGGCTTCGCCATAGCCGGCGCCCTGAGCACCTTCATCTGACCCCGCCCGGGCGCGGCGGCAGCCCCCGCCGCGCCCGCCTCACCCCCGCGAGTAGTAGGCCACGAGGCTCCCGCACTGCTCGGTGTGGTCCCGTCCTGGCCCGGTGACCGCGACCTCGGTGGGCGCTCCCCGGTCCAGGGGCGCCAGGTCGGTGACCGCGACGCGATCCACCATCTGCTGAGGCGCACCGGCCGTCTCCGGCCCCCAGGCGATGCAGACGACACGGACCTTGCCCGTGTCGATCGCCGCCAGCTGCGAGGACGACCGGGGCGTGACGCGGACCTTGGCGAAGCGCGAACCCAGCTGGACGAGCCGGCCCTGTGCGTCCAGCGGCTCGGCGCGCAACCCCTCGGAGGAGAGCATCGGCGCGTCGACCTTCACCCTGTCGACCACGGTGACCTTCACCTTGCGGACGCTCCCGGCGGACGGCCCGGAGAAGGCCAGGACGTCGAAGGCCGTCGACTGCGGCGGCACCACCACCAGCCCGCCGTCGCTGCCGAGCGCCGTCCGCACCCGAACCTGCGGGAGGTCGTGGCCTTGCTCGTCCTGCGGAGTGAACACCAGCGTGGGAGCGATCGCGTCGCCGCCCCGGTTGGCGATCGCGAGCGTCTGGTCCATGTACCCGGTGCCGCCCCGCGCCTGGTAGCGAAACTCCAGCGGGCCCTTGTTCTGCGTGGTCTCCGCAGCGTGTCCCAGCCGTATGGAGCCCACACCCGGCACGAAGCCGAGCACGAGAAGCACGACTCCGACCCACCACACGAGCTCCGCGACGCGGTCCTTGCTCGGTGCCGCGTGCCGCGAGAGGAACTCCGACCGGTAGGCGGCGCGGAACCGCTCGGCCTCCGCGACGAACTCCGCGGCCGGGATGTCAAGCCACCTGGCCTGGGCCGCGAACGGCCCGCCGTACTTCTGCACGTTCCGCCGGGCCGCCCCGACGGCCCCCCGCGGAAGGTCGTTGACCTGGTCCGGGTCGGCCAGCCGGACGACCACGTACGACCGTCTGCCGACCGTCCGCTCGCACACCTCGGCCACGTTCGACCAGGGGAAGAAGGCGTCGTGCCTGCGCCAGGAGATCCCGGCCGGCGACAGCGTGAACCCGCGGCGTCCCCTGATGATCGTAAGCGCGGCGGCGACATCCATCAGGACGCTTCCGCCCGCCCAGAGCACCGGGATTTTCCGGTGAGTCCATGCGTCAATGGCGACCACGACGATGACGAAGCCGGTCCAGCCCGCGAGGCCCAGCCATGGCTGGGGAGACCGGTAGGCAATGCGGCGTTCTGTGGTGCTCGCGTCCATGGCGGAGGCTGCCTCGCTCATCGTGTGAGGTCTACGTACTTCGAGCCGCGGACGGTCACCCTCACCCGGCGTACGTCGGTGGCCCGCGGGCCCTCGAAGGCCAGGGCGTCCTGGGCGATTCCGCGTGGGGGGACGGCCAGCAGGCCACGGTCGCTGCCGAACGCTGTCCGGACCGTCACGTCGGGCACTGGTCGGCCCTTGCTGTCCTGGGGGGTGAAGGCGAGGGTCGGTGCGACCGCGAGGCGCTCCCAGTTACGGATGACAAGCGTCCGGGGCGGGAAGCCGGTGTCCGGGCCTCCCGGGTGGTACTCGAAGACGAGCATGCCGCTGCGCTGGACGACCAGGCCCTCCTCGACCGGCGGGTCACTGAAGATCACCGCGAACAGTGCGAGCGCCACGCCCGCGATGTTCAGCACGGACGAGCCGAGCGCGCCCTTCGCACGGGGCATCGAGCGAAGGGCGGACTTCGTGTACGCGGCCCGCCGCCGTTCGGCGTCCTCGACGAACTCCGCGGCGGGGATGCCGAGGCGCTTGGCCTTCGGGGCGATCGGGCCGCCGAAGCGGCGGGTGTTCCAGGGCGTCTCGGTCATGCCGCCGAGCCACCGGGCGTCGCGGAGCTGGTCGGTCTCGGCGACCTTGACCACCACGCGGTCGCCGGCCGCCACCACCTCGGTCACGTTCGACCAGGGGACGAAGATCTGGTGCTTGTGCCAGGTCAGGCCGTCCGGCGACAGCGTG
This sequence comes from Actinomadura rupiterrae, assembly GCF_024172125.1. Classification (GTDB taxonomy): domain Bacteria; phylum Actinomycetota; class Actinomycetes; order Streptosporangiales; family Streptosporangiaceae; genus Spirillospora; species Spirillospora rupiterrae. The sequence continues at coordinate 19,483 of NZ_JAMZEA010000008.1, read as the reverse complement.
AATCCGCGGCGCGCCCGCAGCGCCGTGAGCGTGCCCGAGGCGACGAGCAGTATCGCTCCGGCCAGGAACAGCCAGGAGAGTCGCGGGTGGTAGTGCGGCTTCAGGGCCAGCAGGCCCGCGAGTAGCGCTAGTTCCACGAGCGGGAGTGCGATGGCCGAGAGGTCCCGGTACGGGACGGCGCGCTCGGTTGCGGGCGCGGTGGTTTCGGTCATGCGTGTCCCGTCTTTCCAGTGGAAGGTGGCGGGATCTTATGAGGCGCTGACTGCGGGTGACAAGAGCATTAAGTGGCGAGGGAGCGGGCCAGGGCTGAGAGGTCTCGGGTCAGGGCTTCTTGGGGCCGGTTCTGGTCGGTCAGCCAGTGGGTGAGCATTTCGGCGGAGAGGGCTGCCAGGAGGGTGTCGGCGCGGATGTCGGGGGACGGGGCGCCGGCCAGGTCCAGGAGGTGGCGGCAGTGGGTGCGCCACAGGTCGTGGGCGCCGCTGCGGAAGCGGGCGCCGGGCGCGGCGGTCTGGGAGAGCAGGACGAGTTCGCGCTGGTCGATGACGAGAGCGACGTAGTTCTCGACGAAGGCGGCGAGGCGGTCGAGGGGGTCGGCGCCGGGGCCTAGGGGCGGCGGGCCGGAGAGCATGCGCTCCTGGAAGGCGCGCTCGCGCTCGTCCAGGAGGGCCATCGCGAGGCCGGCCTTGTCGGTGAAGCCGCGGTAGAGGGTGCCGACGCCGACGCCCGCCTCCTTGGCGACGTCCTGCATGGTCACCTTCTCGACGCCGTCGCGGGCGAACAGGCGCTCGGCGGCGTCCAGGACCTTGGTCCGGTTGCGCGTGGCGTCCGCGCGGCGGCGGCCGGACCCGGCCAGCGGCAGGTCCGTTGACGAAGCGGAATCCATTCCGGTACCTTCTCCCATGGAAACGGAATCTATTCCGTTTCTGCCCTGTTGTCTATCTGACCTGCGGAGATTCACGATGACACGCCTGTTGCACATCAGCGCCTCGCCGCGTGGCGCCGCGTCCGAGTCCTTGGGGCTGGCCGGCGCGTTCCTGGACACCTACCGGCGGAGCCGTCCCGAGGACAAGGTCGAGCACTTCGACCTGTGGGACGGCACGCTGCCCGAGTTCGGCCCGGCCGCCGCCGCGGCGAAGATGGACGTGTTCGCCGGAGCCGAGCCCGCCGGGGAGCGCGCCGCCGCCTGGGAGGCCGCGACCGCGACCTTCGCCCGCTTCGACGCCGCCGACCGGTACCTGTTCTCCGTCCCCATGTGGAACGCGGGGGTGCCGTACATCCTCAAGCAGTTCATCGACGTGGTCTCCCAGCCGGGCCTGCTGTTCGGCTTCGACCCGGAGACCGGGTACGAGGGGCTGCTGAAGGGCAAGAAGGCCGCGGTGATCTACACCGGCGCGGTCTGGGGCGAGGGGCGCGGGCCCGCGTTCGGCAGCGACTTCCAGCAGCCGTTCTTCGACGACTGGCTGCGCTGGGCCGGGATCCGCGACATCACCACCGTCCGGTTCCAGCCGAACCTGGTCACCGCCGACGCGGACGCGGCGCGCGAGAAGGCGCTCGCCGAGGTCCGCGCGGCCGCCGCGTCCTTCTGACGGGGACGTCAGGGGAGGAGGCCCTTGCGGCGGGCGGTGGCGACGGCCTCCGTCCGGGTGTGGCTGTCCAGCTTGCGCATGGCCGAGCGCAGGTAGCTCTTCACGGTCTCGGGCAGCAGGCCGAGGCGCCCGGCGGCCTCGGCGTTGGTGCAGCCGAGCGCCACCTGCGCCAGGACGTCCAGCTCGCGCGGCGAGAGGCTCGGCCGGTGCGCCTGCCGGGACGGGACGGTCCCGGCGGCGGCCAGCCGGCGGGACGCGGCGCGCAGCCGCTCGCGCAGCTCGGGGTCGGGCACGCGCTCGGCCAGCTCCAGCAGCTCGGCGTGCACGGCCCGGACCTCCTCCCAGCCGGGATGCCCGGTGTCGAGGACGGCCGTGTGCGCCCGGCTGGCGTCGTCCTCGTCCATGCACGTCAGCATGCCCGGCTGAGCCGCGAACGCAAACCGGGCGTTCAGGCGGTCCGGAGCCGTCCGCGGTCCGGAGCCGTCCGCGGTCAGGGGAGGCCGAGGATGTCCACCGCCTCGGCGCGCATCTGGACCTTGCGGACCTTGCCGGTGACCGTCATCGGGAACGCGTCCACGAGGTGGACGTAGCGGGGGATCTTGTAGTGCGCGAGCCGTCCCGCGCAGAACTCGCGCAGGGATTCCGCGGTGAGGGGCGGCGCGCCCGGGCGGAGCCGGACCCAGGCCATCAGCTCCTCGCCGTACTTCTCGTCCGGGACGCCGATGACCTGCGCCTCGACGATGTCCGGGTGGGTGAACAGGAACTCCTCCACCTCGCGCGGGTAGACGTTCTCGCCGCCGCGGATGACCATGTCCTTGATCCGGCCGGTGATGGTGACGTAGCCCTCGTCGTCCATCGCGGCGAGGTCGCCGGTGTGCATCCAGCGGGCCGGGTCGATCACCTCGGCGGTCTGCTCGGGCCGGTCCCAGTAGCCGAGCATGACCGAGTAGCCGCGGGTGCACAGCTCGCCGGGCACGCCGCGCGGCACGGCCGCGCCGGTCTCCGGGTCGACGACCTTGACCTCCAGGTGCGGGTGGACGGTCCCGACCGTGCCGACGCGGCGGTCCAGCGAGTCGCCCGCGCGGGTCTGCGTGGACACCGGGGACGTCTCGGTCATGCCGTAGCAGATCGTCACCTCGGCCATCCCCATCCGCTCGATGACCTGCTTCATCACCTCGACCGGGCAGGGCGAGCCCGCCATGATCCCGGTGCGCAGCGAGGACAGGTCGTGCGCCTCGAAGGACGGGTCGTTCAGCTCGGCGATGAACATCGTCGGGACGCCGTACAGGGACGTGCAGCGCTCGGCGGACACGGCGGCGAGCGTCTTCGCCGGGTCGAAACCGGGCGCGGGGATGACGATGCACGCGCCGTGCGAGGTGGCCGCGAGGTTGCACATCACCATGCCGAAGCAGTGGTAGAAGGGCACCGGCACGCAGATCCGGTCCTCCTCGTCGTAGCCGCAGATCTCGCCGACGAAGAAGCTGTTGTTCAGGATGTTGTGGTGCGAGAGCGTCGCGCCCTTGGGGAAGCCGGTCGTCCCGCTGGTGTACTGGATGTTGATCGGGTCGTCGGCGGACAGCACGGCCTCGGGGAGCGCGCCGTCCCGTCCGGCCTCCAGCATGTCGGTCCACGAGTCGCGGCCGAGCAGCAGGACGTCCAGCAGTTCGGGGCAGTTCGGCCGGGCCTCCTCGATCATCGCCGCGTAGTCGGACGTCTTGAACGACGGCGCCGCGACCAGCGTGCGGATCCCGGCCTGCTTCAGCACGAACTCCAGCTCGTGCGTCCGGTAGGCCGGGTTGATGTTCACCAGGATCGCGCCGAGCTTCGCCGTCGCGTACTGGACGAACACCCACTCGGCGACGTTCGGCGCCCAGATCCCGACCCGGTCGCCCTTGCGGACGCCGAGCGCCGCGAGCCCGCGCGCGACGGCGTCCACCTCATCGCTGAGCTGCGCGTACGTCCACCGGCGCGCCTCACCCGGCCTCCCGGCGGGCGCGCACTCGACGAGCGCCTCCCGGTCGGGGAAGGACGCCACCGTGCGGTCGAAGTTCGCGCCGATCGTGTCGCCGAGCAGCGGCAGCGCGGACGTCCCGGACGCGTAGGACAGCTCCGTCATCGCAGCCCGTCCTCGCGGAACTCGCCCTCGGGACGCGCATCGGCGTCCGGATGCTTGCCCGTCTCGGCGGTCCGCAGCTCCACCCGGCGGATCTTCCCGGAGATCGTCTTCGGCAGCTCGGCGGCGAACTCCAGCAACCGGACGCGCTTGTACGGCGACAGCCGCGCCGCGCAGTGCTCGAAGATGGACTTGGCGGTCGCCTCGTCCGGCTCCCAGCCCGCGGCGAGCGTCACGTACGCCTTTGGCACCGCGAGCCGCACCGGATCGGGGGACGGCACGACCGCCGCCTCCGCCACCGCCTCGTGCTCGATCAGCACGCTCTCCAGCTCGAACGGCGAGATCTTGTAGTCGGACGCCTTGAACACGTCGTCGGCGCGTCCGACGTAGGTGATGTAGCCGTCGGCGTCGCGGGAGCCGATGTCGCCGGTGTGGTAGACGCCGTCGCGCATCGCCTCGGCCGTGCGCTCCTCGTCGCCGTGGTACCCGGCGGTCAGGCCCAGCGGACGCTCGATCAGGTCGAGGCAGATCTCGCCCTCGTCGCCGCGCTCCCCGGTCACCGGGTCGACCAGCACGACGTCGTAGCCCGGCACGGGACGTCCCATCGAGCCGGGCTTCACCTCCTGCGCGGGCGTGTTCGCGATCTGGACGGTCGTCTCGGTCTGCCCGAAACCGTCCCGGATGGTGATGCCCCACGCGTCCCGGACCCGCTCGATGACCTCGGGGTTCAGCGGCTCGCCCGCCGCGACGACCTCGCGCGGCGGGTGCTGGAGCCGGCCGAGGTCGGCCTGGATCAGCATCCGCCACACGGTCGGCGGCGCGCAGAACGAGGTGATCCCGCAGCGGTCGATCGCGTCCAGCAGCCGGTCGGCGTCGAACCGCGCGTAGTTGAAGATGAAGACGGTCGCCTCGGCGTTCCACGGCGCGAAGACGTTGCTCCACGCGTGCTTGGCCCACCCGGGCGAGGAGATGTTCAGGTGGACGTCGCCGGGCTGGAGCCCGATCCAGTACATCGTGGACAGGTGCCCGACCGGGTAGGACGCGTGCGTGTGCTCGACCAGCTTCGGCTTCGCGGTCGTCCCGGACGTGAAGTACAGCAGCAGCGTGTCGTCGGCCCGGGTCGTCCCGTACGGGGTGAAGTGCGGGTCGGCGTCGTAGGCGTCGGAGTAGTCCAGCCAGCCGTCCACCGGTTCGCCGACCGCGATCCGCGTGTACGAGCCGGGCACGCCGTCGAACTTGCCCGCGCTCCCGGACGCGACGACCACGTGCTTCGCGTGGCCGCGCTCGATCCGGTCCCGCAGGTCGTCCGTCCCGAGCAGCGGCGTGCACGGGATCATCACCGCGCCGAGCTTCATCGTGGCGAGGACGGTCTCCCACAGCTCGACCTGGTTCCCGAGCATCACCACGACCCGGTCACCGCGCCGGACGCCGGACGCCCGCAGCCAGTTCGCGACCCTCGCGGACCGCTCGGCCAGGGACGCGAAGGAGTACTTGGCCTCCGAGCCGTCCTCCTCCACGATCCACAGCGCGGTGCGGTCGTTCTCGTCCGCGATGTGGTCGAACCAGTCCAGCGCCCAGTTGAACCCGGTCAGCACCGGCCAGCGGAACTTCTCCCGCGCCGCCTGGTAGTCCTCGCGATGGGCCAGCAGAAAATCACGCGCCGCCCGGAACTCGACCGCCTGCATCGGACCTCCTCGTCTCCCCAGGATCGTGTCCACTCACTGTGACCCGCGCCACCCCCGAACGGGGGTAGCCGCCCCGGCACGTCCCCAAACCCCTTCCGTGCCCGTGAAGCACCTCGACCGCTTCTGCCCCACGTGACACGGTTGTCCACATGCGGCAGTGTGACCTGTGTCGGCGCAGGCAGCCGCCGGATGCGAGGATCGCTCGCCTTCCTGCCCGCAAGGCCGGCTACGCGATCGTGAGCTTCCAGTTCCACTACGCGATCGACCCGCACTCGCGCGCCGCCGTGGCATCGGCCGGGGCGGACGCCTTCACCACCTCGGTCCGGGTCGTCGGCTGACGGCGCGCCTGAGCTGACCGCCGCTCCGGGCCGTCGAGGTCCGGGGCGGCTTTTCCATGGCCGGAAGCGGGCGGGGCAGTCGGAAGCGGGCGGGGCAGTCGGAAGCGGGCGGGGCAGTCAGAAGCGGGCGGGATGGTCAGAAGCGGGCGGACATGAGGTCGGCGAAGGCGCGGAGGCGCGGGCTGGTCTCGCCGCGGCGCCAGACGAGGCCGAGGAGCGAGTCGGGCAGGCCGTCCACCGGGACGTAGGTGATGTCGGAGCGGGCGAACAGGCGGCCGGTCGGGATGCAGAAGACCAGGCCGCCGCGGCCCGCCGCGATCGTGATCAGCGCCTCCTGGAGGCCGGACACGGCCGGGCCGCGGGGGATCGGGCGGCCGTCGGGGGTGGCGGTCGGGGACATGTGCTCGCGCCAGTACGCGGGAGCCGGGCCGTCAATGTCCAGGACGGGCAGGTCGGCGAGGTCCTCGGCGTGCAGCCGGCTGCGGCGCGCGGCCGGGTGCCGGGCGGCGAGCGCGACGGCCTGCTGCTCCTTGGCGAAGGACGGCCCGACGACCAGGTCCGGCTCGGCGACCGGGAGCAGCGTGACGACGGCCTCGACCTCGCCGCGGCGGAGCGCGCCGAACGGGTCGGCCATGGGGATCTCGACGAAGGTGACGGTGCAGTCGGGATGCCGGGCCTCGAAGATCCCGGCGGCCTCGACGACACCCTCGCGGGCGGTGCCGGTGAGGAAGCCGACGCGCAGCTCGCCGGTGATGCCGCGCGCGGCGGCGCGGGCGTTGTCGAAGGCGCAGTGCAGCGCGGTGTAGGCCGGGCGCACCTCGTCCAGCAGCCGCTCGCCGAGCGGGGTCGGCCGGACGCTCCGGCTCGTCCGGTCGAACAGCCGCCCGCCGACCTGCCGCTCCAGCGACCGGACGAGCTGGCTGACCCGGCCCTGCGAGATGCCGAGCCGGTCGCCCGTCCGGCCGAAGTGCAGCTCCTCGCCGAGCACGAGCAGGCATTCCAGTTCGCGTAGCTCCACCGCGCCGCCTCCCCCGACCGAACCGTCAGTGATTAGTCGTAGTAATCCAAGGATGCGTAGGTCACGGTTGTTCCAAGTGCGGGCGCCGCCGAGCCTGGAATCATGATCGCGAAAGCTCCGCTGGTGGTGGCCGCCGGCACGTTCACCATCGTCACGACCGAGATGCTCCCTGTCGGGCTCCTCCCGCCCCTCGCGCACGACCTGCACGTGTCGGAGGGCGCGGCCGGGCTCGCCGTGATGCTTCCCGGCGTCGTCGCCGCCGCCTCCGCGCTCGCCGTCGCGCTCGGCGCGGGACGCCTCGACCGCCGCGTCCTGCTCTGCTCGCTCGCCGCTCTCCTGGCGGTCGCCAACGTCGTCTCCGCGGTCGCGCCGTCGCTGGGCGTCCTGCTCGCCGCGCGCGTCCTGGTCGGTGTCGCGATCGGCGGCTTCTGGGCGATCGCGGCGAGCCTCGCGCCCCGGCTCGTCCCCGAACGGCAGGTCGGGACGGCCACGGCGGTCATCTTCGGCGGGATCGCGGTCGCGTCGGTCGTCGGCGTCCCGGCGGGCGCGTTCATCGCGCAGGTCGCCGGATGGCGCGCATCGTTCGCCGTCATGGCCGCGCTGGCGCTCGCCGTGCTCGTCCTCATGGCCGTTGCGCTGCCGCCGCTGCCCGCCACGAGCCCGTTCCGCGTGGCCGACCTCCCGGCCGTGCTGCGGCTCCCGACGATGCGCGTCGGCCTCGCGCTCACCGCGCTGATCGTCGTCGGCCACTTCGCCGCGTACACCTACGTCCGCCCGGTTCTGGAGCAGATCGGCGGCGTCCGCTCGGCGCTGATCGGCCCGATGCTGCTCGCCTACGGCCTCGCCGGGATCGCGGGCAACTTCCTCGCCGGGCGGACCGCCGTCCGCAGCCCGCGCCTCACGCTGCTGACCCAGGCCGTCGCGATCGCCCTGGTCACGGTCGTCCTGGCCGCCACGCCCGTCCCGCCGATCCTGCCCTTGCTGATCTGGGGCATCGCCTACGGCGGCGTCTCGGTCTCCCTCCAAACGCTGCTGTCCTCTGAGCGGGACGCTCCGCCGGAGGCCGCGTCGTCGCTGCTCTCGTCCTCCTTCAACGCCTCGATCGCCCTGGGCGCCCTGGTCGGCGGCCAGCTCACCGACGGTCCCGGCCTCGCCACGCTGCTCTACACGGCTTCCGTTCTCACCGCGGGCGCTGCGCTTCTCGCCGTGGCCACGTTCAAGCCGAGCCGCGTCCCGGCTACTCGCTGAGGCGGTCGGCGCGGTTGGTCAGGTGGCGGTGCTCGGGGGTGCTGGTGGTTCGGCGGGCGGCGGCTCGGTAGGTTTCGGCGGCTTCGGCCCTGTTGCCCTGGAGTTCCAGAAGGTGGGCTCTTGCGGCCAGGAGGCGGTGGTGGTCCTTGAGGCGCTTGTCCTCGGCCAGGTCGTCCAGGAGGGCCAGCGCCTCGGACGGGCCCAGGACCTTGGCGACGGCGACGGCCCGGTTCAGGGCGACCATGGGGTTGTCGGGGTCGGTGCGTCCGAGCAGGTCGTAGAGGGCGAGGATCTGCGGCCAGTCGGTCGCGTCGGGGGTCGCGGCCTCGTCGTGGACGGCGGCTATGGCGGCCTGCAGCTGGTACGGGCCGACCTGGCCGCGCGGGAGGGTACGGCTGAGGAGGTCCACGCCTTCGGCGATGAGGGCCTTGTCCCAGAGGGAGCGGTCCTGCTCGTCCAGCGGGACGAGTTCGCCGGACGGGCTCGTGCGCGCCCGACGGCGCGCGTCGGTGAGCAGCATCAACGCCAGGAGGCCCGCGGTCTCCGCGTCGTCCGGGACGAGGCCGTGCAGCATGCGGGTGAGGCGGATCGCCTCGGACGACAGTTCCGGCGCGGTCAGGTCCGGCCCGGACGTGGACGTGTAGCCCTCGTTGAAGATCAGGTAGAGGACGTGCCGGACCTCGGCGAGCCGAGCCGCGCGCTCCGCGTCCGGAGGCATCCCGGACGCCTTGAGGGACTGCTTCGCCCGGCTGATCCGCTGCGCCATCGTCGCCTCGGGCACCAGGAGCGCCGCGGCGATCTGCGCCGTGGTCAGGCCGCCCACCGCGCGCAGCGTCAGCGCGACCCGGCTCGGCCGCGAGAGCGACGGGTGGCAGCACATGAACAGGAGGAGCAGGGAGTCGTCGCGGTCCAGTTCGGGCGGGCGTTGCGCCGCCTCGGCCGGAGTGGCGGCGTCGGCGTCCTCGCGGCGCCGGCGGGCCTCGTCGCTGCGGATCTCGTCCACCAGGCGGCGGTTCGCTACGGTCAGCAGCCAGCCGCGAGGGTTGTCCGGGATGCCGTCCTTCGGCCATTGCAGCGCCGCGGCGAGCAGCGCCTCCTGCACGGCGTCCTCGCACGCGTCGAACATGCCGTGCCGCCGCACGAGCGCGCCGAGGACCTGCGGCGCGCACTCGCGCAGCAGGTCCTCGACGGCCCGCCCGGCCACGGGCTGCTCGGCCACCGGCTGCTTGGCCACCGGCTAGAGGTCGTCGTCGGCGCTGTGCAGCACCGGCCACAGCTCGACCGGCTCCCGGGCCGCCCAGGGCATGTCGGCGACGATCTCCTGGGCCCGCTCGGCGCTGTCCACATCGAGCAGGTAGAAGCTGCCGATGTACTCCTTGGTCTCCAGGTACGGGCCGTCCGAGACGACCGGCGCGCCGTCCTCCCGGCGGACGAGCCGGGCCTGCGTCTCGTCACCCAGGCCGTAAGCGGCGACCAGCTCGCCGGTCGCGCGGTACTTGGTGTTGAACGCGTCCTGCGCGGCGACCGCCTCGACCCACTCGTCGTGCGGGAACGCGTCCCACTTCGCCTTGCTGCCGTAGATCATCGCGACGTACTTCATGGTCGGCCGTGCCTCCGGTCCGGGTCGTCCGCCCCGCGCCGCGGGCCGGCTCGTCCGCCCCGCGCGGCGGGCGCCGGGCGGACGCTCTCGACTTCCCCTCCGGACTCTAGGCCCTACCGGCCCCCGGTCAGGCGGCGAACCCGCCGTCGACGCTGATCGTGGTGCCCGAGACGTACGCGCCGCCCGGACCGGCCAGGTGCGCGACCACCGCGGCGATCTCGTCCGGCTGCGCGTAGCGGTTCAGCGCGGTGAAGGCGGCGAAGGTCTCGCCGTTCGGGCCGTCCGCCGGGTTCATGTCGGTGTCGGTCGGCCCGGGGTGGACGACGTTGACCGTGATCCCGCGCGCGCCGAGGTCGCGGGCGAGGCCCTTGGTCATGCCGACCAGCGCGGTCTTGCTCATGGAGTACAGCGACAGGCCGGGGAACGGCGCGTGCTCGGCCACGTTGCTGCCGATGCTGACGATCCGCCCGCCCTCGGTCATGTGCCGGGCGGCGGCCTGCGCGGCGAGGAACGGCGCGCGGACGTTCAGCGCGATCGTCCGCTCCAGCTCGTCGGCGCCGATCTGGTCGATCGGGGCGAGGACGAAGGTGGCGGCGTTGTTGACCAGGATGTCCAGGCGCCCGAACGTCGCGGCGGCCTCGTCCACGGACGCGACGACCGCCGCCGCGTCGGTGCCGTCCGCCTTGATCGCCAGCGCCCGGCGGCCGGCCTGCTTGATCTTCTCGACGACCCTCCCCGCCGCCTCGGCGTTGCTCTGGTAGGTGAAGGCCACGTCCGCGCCGGCCTGCGCGAGGCGGACGGCGACGGCGGCGCCGATGCCGCGGCTCCCGCCGGTGACCAGGGCGGCCTTGTTCTCGATCTCGTTGCTCATGGGTTCGAGTCTGCGGTCCGGCGGGGTCGCGCGCTGGCGGGAATTCGACACCGCATTTCCGGACGCGACGTCGCTTTCCCGCTATGACCGAGGTCACAGGAACGTCCGGCCAGGAGCCGTCCTCTTCCACGCACAACCCTTTCGGGAGAGGCGGGAATCGTGCGCAGTGATCTCAGGCGGTGGGCCGGGCGGGCCGGGCGGGCCGTCGCCACGCTGCTGGCTTTGGACGCGTGCGTCCACCTGTACTGGACGACCGGGGCGACATGGCCCGCGTCCGGCCGGCGCTCGCTGTCGATCAACGTGCTGGGCGGGCAGGTGCCGTTCACCCCGGGCACCCTGCTGCCGCTGGTCGCGATCCTGACCGTTGCGGCGGTGGCCGTCCTGACGTTCAGCGGCGGACGCGCCCGGCGACTTATCCACAGGCTGTGCGGAGTGGTGACGTTCGCCGTGGCGACGGGCATGCTGGTGCGAGGGCTGGTCGGCATCGCGTGGGCGTGCGGCGTCGGCGACGGGTCCGGAACGACCTTCTACTGGCTGAACCTGCTGCTCTACACACCGGTCTGCTTGCTCTTCGGCGCTGCGGCGGCCTGGCTGGTCGGAGTGCCGGACCATCTCGGACGGGCCGTCGCGCTGGCCCTTCCCTTGGTGCTCACTGCCGGCGTCCTGGTCGCCGCGTACGGGTGGCAGCCTGGGGAGCAGCGCGGATACCGGTCGCCGTTCCTGGCGTCCGTCCCGTCGCGGTATCTGGATACTCCGATCGCGCGGTTCCACTACGTCCAGCAGGGGCAGGGCGGCGGCGCGCCGGTCGTGCTGCTGTCGCCCGGAGCCGCCTGGGCGTTCGCGTGGCAGGAGCAGCTCACGGCCCTGTCCCGCACGCACACCGTCTACGTTCTGGACCTGCCCGGACAGGGGTTCACGTCCGTCCGCGACCCGCACTTCACGTGGGACCTCAAAGGCATGACGGCCGCGATCGACGCGTTCCTGAACGGGCTGCGGCTGCCGCAGGTGGCGCTCGCGGGGAACTCGTGGAGTGGCGGCTGGGCGCTCGCCTACGCGCAGCGGCATCCCGCCCGCGTCAGCAGGCTCGCGCTGCTCGCGCCGTCCGGCCTGGACGAGCGCGACCCGGCGACCTGGGAGGCGCTGAAGATGCCCGCGGTCGGGGAGCTGCTGACGAACCTCGCCGCCGGACGGAGCTTCACCGCCTCGGCCGTCCGGTCCCTGTTCGTCCACAAGGAGCGGGCCACGGACGCGCTCGTGGACGAGATGTGGGCGCCCGGAACCGCGAAGGCGAACCTGCGCTCGAACTACCGCCTGGAACGCGGACTCGACTGGCGCGAGACCGAACGCGCGCTGCCCGCGACCCGGCAACCCGCCCTCGTGATCTGGGGACGGCAGGACACCGTGCTCCCCGTCCGGCAGGCGCGGCGGTTCGGCACGCTGCTTCCGCGCGCCGAGGTGCATGTCCTGGAAGGCTGCGGGCATGCCCTCACGCTCGACTGCCCCGGCCAGGTGACGCCGCTGATGGAAGCGTTCCTGCGATGACCCTCCCGACCGACCCCCACGATCCGGGGGTCTCGCTGGCGCGGGCGGCGCTTGGCGGCGACACGGTCGCGATGCAGGACCTGCTCGCCCACCTCGCCCCCTACGTCGCGCGGATCTGCGGGCCGATCGCGCTCGACTCCGGCCCGGACGCGGCGCAGGAGGCGCTGGTCGCGGTGTTCCGGTCGCTGCGCACGCTCCGCGAACCGGCCGCCCTCTACGGCTGGACGCGCGCCATCGCCGTCCGGGAGGCGGTCCGGGTGGCGCGGCGGGACGCCCGGTCGCGTCCCGCCGAGCTGGCCGACCTCCCCGCACCGGACGATCCGGAGCTGGCCGCCGACGTGCGCGACGTGCTCACGCGGCTGTCGCCCGAACACCGCGCGGTGCTCGTGCTGCGCGACCTGGAGGGCCTGGACGAGCAGGCCGCCTCCCGCCTGCTGGACATCCCGGCGGGCACCGTCAAGTCCCGGCTGCACCGTGCCCGGGAGAGCTTCCGGAAGGCGTGGTCGGCATGAGCGGTGACCTTCAGGGCGGCGGCTGGCCCACCGCGGAGCTGGACGACGTCCGGCGGCTGCGCGTGATGGCGGCGGCGATCCCCGGCGGGCGGGTGAGCGAGCGCGTGCTGCCGCTCCCGCTGGACGAGGTGTGGGCGGTGATGGGCGACCTTGAGGACGGTTTCGGGCGGTTCCAGACGGACATGCGGCACGTCCGGGTCGTCCGGGCGGAGGGCGGGCGGGTGGTCGCGGTGGCGCGCAGCCGCTTCGGGATGCGCGCCCGCCTCGAAGGGACGCTGCGGCCCGGCTGGTGCTGGCTGCAGAGCCGCTTCCTGATCCTCGGGATGGCCGCCGCGCCGGAGCCGGGCGGCGGCACCCGGGTGGCGGTCACGGGCGGCGTCCGCGTCCCGGCCCGGGCCGCGATCATCCCCCTCGGCGTCCGGCGCGAGCTCGACCGGACCCTGGCCCGCCTGGCGGACGAACTCCGCTAGGCGCCTGGCCCGCCTGGCGGGCGAACTCCGTTAGACGGGACGCGCGGGGACGCGTCCCGCCTGGCGGCTAGGACGGGATGTAGGGCGGGGCGACGCCCCAGCCCCAGTGCGGCATGGGCGCTTCGAGCGGCGGGGTCGCGCCCGGCTGGGAGTTGCCGACCGCGAGCCGCGTGCCCCACTCGATGTAGCTCGCGAAGGCGGCGCGGAACTCGGGGTCGTCCGGCAGGCCGGCCTCGTCCGCGGCGTCCATCAGCAGGCTCACCCAGCGGCGGCGCTGCGGCTCGGTGATCGCCTTGCCGAGGTGCTGACGGACCATGTGGTGGTAGCCGCCGCGCTCGGCGCTGTACCGCTCCGGCCCGCCGAACACCTCGCCGAGCCACAGCGCGACGTAGGCGGGGTGGTGCTTGTCCATGTGCGCGAACAGCGGGCCGATCAGGTCGTCCTTGAGGACGTGGCCGTAGAAGACCTCGGTGAGCCGCGCGAGCGCCTCCTCGCCGCCCGCCCAGTCGTACAGGGACGGGACGCTGCCGCCGTTGCCGCGCACGGCGGTCTGCTCGTAGTGCCGCATCTCCTCGATCTGCTGGACGTACGGCTTGATCTCGGCGAAGAACGCGGCGAAGTGCTCGCCGGAGCGGAACTCCTTGAGGTGCGCGTCGGCGGAGGTCCAGGTGATGCGCAGGACGTAGCACTCCGGCTCGTCCACGCAGCGGCTCAGCTCGTAGCCGACGCACTGCGGCGCGGCGGCGAGGGAGGCGGCGGCACGGCCGTAGGCGGCCTCGAACGCGTCCGCGTCCGCGCCGCCGATGCGGTAGCGGATGTATTCGACGATCATGGTGGTCACCCCTTCAGGCGGTGGTGATCATGTAATCATGTAATCAGCGCCTTGGGGAGTGTTCGCCGGAAATCGGCATGCTCCGGGAGGCCGGGTCGGGCCTCCCGGAGCATGCGGTCAGCTCGTGCGCCTCCGCATCCAGGCGACCCCGCCGACGAGCAGGGCGAGGACGGCGACGCCCAGCCCGAGCCACAGCCAGCCCGCGCTCCCGCCGCCCGAGGACTTCTCCGACCGCGGCGCGGACGCGGCGGACGGCTGAGTTGGCGAGGCTGACGCGGGCGCGCTCGCCGCCTGTCCCGGTGCGGCGGACGAACCGGTCACCGTGAACTTGAACTCGCCCGTGACCGGATGCCCGTCCGAGGCGACGACGCGCCAGCCGACCGTGTAGACGCCGTTCGGCAGCGGGCCCTTGACGGCCTCGGTGACGGTGTTGTCCACGGCGTGCGCGGTGCCCGCCTCGTGCCGTCCGCCGGACGCGTCCGCGAGCACGACCTGCGGGAACCCGACCGGGTCCGCGTACTTCAGGGTGATCTCCGCGGGCGACGCGACCTTCGCGTTCGCCGCCGGGTTCGACGACGTCAGCGACGTGTGCGCCGACGCCGGCACCGCCGGGACCCCCAGCACGGCCACGGCCGCCGCCGCTCCCACCAGGAACGCCCGCGCCTTCGCCCTCATGCCCGGCTCCGGTTGCGGCTGAGGCCGTAGGTGCCGACGGCGATGCCGATCACTCCGACCGCGATACCGACGCCGCCGAGCGTCCGGGCGGTCCCGTCGTCCGACTTGGCGGACGCCGCCGGGGGAGTCTTGGACGTGGCCGCGACCGCCATGCCCTGGCCGTCCGCGCCCTTCGGGGTCAGCTTCAGGACGGGCGCGGGGTGCTCCGGCTCGTTCGTGCCGTTGCCCGGGTCCTGGTCCCAGTTGACGACGCTGTTGTCGGAATAGGTCTGCGCGGCCTTGAAGACGAGCCGGTCGGCGTTGCCCGGGAGCGGGCCGAGCGAGACATCGAACTCCTGGAACTGGCCGGGGTCGATGCGCCCGCCGGACCAGGTGATGCTCGACACGGCCTCGGTCAGCTCGCCGCCCTCCGCCTTCAGCGGCGTGGCGAGCTTCGACTTGGCGACCTTGACCGTCCACCCGGGGACGGGGCGGACGGACACGAACGCCACCGGGTGGTCGGCGGGCAGGTCGACGCGGACCTGCGTCGTCCCGGCGCTCGGCTTCTCGTTCGGGACGCGGAAGGAGACCTTGGTGAAACCGCCCTTCTCGGCGGTCCCGGGGTTGACGGTGACATGCGCGGACGCGGCCGTCGCGAGCCCGACCAGCGAGACACCGGCGAGCGTTGCGACGGCGGCGAGACGCCGCGCGCGAACCAAAGACATCGAATTCTCCGTTCAGGCATGGGGGAAATCCGGACGGGCTATGGCCACGTCCGGTGACTTGCCGGAAACCCCGCGCGGACGACGCCACGCGGACACCCGCGTGGACGGCGCCACGCGCGAACCACGCCCGACCGGAGGTCGGTCAGGCGGTCGCGAAGGGGTGTGAACGGAGAAGCGGCGGTCCTCGCCGGACCACCTGATGCCGCAGCGCACGGCGCCGAAGAGCCGCAACGGGCACGGCAACCGGCACGACGCCGACGCGCAGCGGCGGAACCACCGGCTCCACCCTGAGCAGCGCCAACAGGACCCGCACCGGACGGTCCGCGAACGACGCGATGCGTCGGGTCAGCGCCCACGCCGCCCGCTCGCCGCGCCACAGCCAGAAGCCCGACACCAGACCCGCGGCGACGTGCGCGAACGTCATCGCCGCGCCCGGCCCGTGCGTCGCGGCGACCGCGACCGCGTGGTGCGGGGAGTGCATCGACGACGTCCCGCCGCCGCCCATCGAGCGGGGCCCGCAGGACCCGCACGCGCTCGTGTAGAGCGCGTGGAGGGCGAACTGCCCGCCGACCAGGCCGCCGGCGATCGTCGGAAGCGACCGCTCGTGCCCGCTCAGCGCGTAGGTGACCGCGAGCACGCCAGCGAACCCCGCCAGCGCCGCCCAAGCCGGGACGGTCGCGGAGGCCGCCAGGGCATGCCCGAGCGTCGCCAGGGCGACGCAGACGGTGGAGAACACCACCGCGCGCGCGAGGCGCAGGAGCGGCCGGGGCTGTGCTGCGGACATGTCGCTCTCATGGTGCCATCCCGGCGCCGCGCCGGGTACCCGACCCCCCGAAAGTGGTCGCGGACACGCCCAACATGTTGGGGTTGCGCAGTGAGCCGACTCAAGATGTAGGGTCTAGCCCCGTGCTGGTTCGCCCGCACCGCCGCTCCGCGCCGCCGCGCGTGAGCGGCGGGGCGGGCGTCGCAAGAGGGAACCCGGTGGGAATCCGGGACTGCCCCGCAGCGGTGAGCGGGAACGACCGCCGTCATGAGCACTGGATCCGCCCCGCGCGGACCGGGAAGCGACGGCCACTAGGCCCGGCTGCGCGCCGACAGGCGCGCCGCCGACGCCCGCGAGTCCGAAGACCTGCCCGCACGACGAACGTCCGAAAGCCTCGCGGGAGGCCGATGGACGGGCGCGCAAGCCTGCCCGAAAACGCTCCGGGCGCGGTCGTGACGGCCGCGAACGGGACGGACCGGCGAGGCCCGCTCGGGGGGACCGGGCCGGGCCCGGCTCGGGCGCGCCCGCTCCCGGCCGCCCCGCGAGGGTGATGCGAAGGGGAGAGGGCCGATGACGCAGCAGCTGGTCGCGCCGGTGGAGACCGCACGGGGAACGCTTGAGGTCGAGGTCGGACGGGCCTGTGCCGGCCTTCCGGACGCCGAGCCCGGACGGATCCTCGCCGCGGTCCGCGGCGGCGACGCGTCCGATGCGAAGGGCCTGCGCGAGCTGGCGATCGCCGAGGCCGCCGCGCTCGTCGCGGTCGAGCCCGCCTACTCCAAGGTCGCCGCCCGCCTGCTGAACGCGCACATCGCCGACGAGGCCGCCGAGGAGGGCGTCCGCACCTTCGCCGAGTCGGCCGCCGCCGCGCACCGCGAGGGCCTGATGGCCGACGAGCCCGCCGCGTTCGTCGCCGCCAACGCGGACGCGCTGAACGCCATCGTCGATGACGAGGCCGACGACCGGTTCGAGTACTTCGGCCTGCGCACCGTCTACGACCGGTACCTGTGGCGGCACCCGGAGACCCGGCGCGTCCTGGAGCGGCCGCAGTTCTTCCTGCTGCGCGTCGCGGTCGGGCTGGCGGAGTCGGTCGAGGACGTCCGGGAGCTGTACGGGCTGCTGTCCACGCTGTCGTACCTGCCGTCCTCGCCGACGCTGTTCAACAGCGCCGCCCGCCGCTCGCAGCTGTCGTCCTGCTTCCTGCTGGACGCGCCGCGGGACGAGCTGGAGTCGATCTACGAGCGGTACGCGCAGGTCGCGCGGCTGAGCAAGTACGCGGGCGGGATCGGGATCTCCTGGACGCGGGTCCGGTCGCGCGGGTCGCTGATCCAGGGCACCAACGGCCTGTCGAACGGGATCGTGCCGTGGCTGCGCACGCTCGACTCGTCCGTCGCGGCGGTGAACCAGGGCGGCCGCCGCAAGGGCGCGGCCTGCGTGTACCTGGAGCCGTGGCACGCCGACGTCGAGGAGTTCCTGGAGCTGCGCGACAACACCGGCGAGGACGCGCGCCGCACGCACAACCTCAACATCGCCAACTGGATCCCGGACGAGTTCATGCGCCGGGTCGAGCGGGACGAGGACTGGTCGCTGTTCGACCCCAAGATCGTCCCCGAGCTGACCGACCTCTACGGCGACGACTTCGACCGCGCCTACCGCGCCGCCGAGGAGGCGGGCAAGGCCGTCCGGACGATCTCCGCGCGCCGCCTCTACGGCCGCATGATGCGCACTCTGGCGGAGACCGGCAACGGCTGGATGACCTTCAAGGACATCTCCAACCGGGCCTGCAACCAGACGGCGGAGAAGGGCAACGTCGTCCACCTGTCGAACCTGTGCACCGAGATCCTGGAGGTCACCAGCGACGGCGAGACCGCCGTCTGCAACCTCGGCTCGATCAACCTCGGCGCGCACGTCGCCGGGGACTCGATCGACTGGGAGCGGCTGCGCGCCACGGTCCGGACGGCCGTCCGCTTCCTGGACCGGACGATCGACCGCGGCTTCTACCCGACCGCCGAGGCCGAGAAGGCGAACAAGAAGTGGCGCCCGATGGGCCTCGGCGTCATGGGCCTCGCGGACGTGTTCTTCAAGCTGCGCCTGCCGTTCGACTCGGACGAGGCGCGCGCCCTGTCCACCCGGATCGCCGAGGAGATCTCGCTCGCCGCGTACGGCGCGTCCGCGGACCTGGCCGAGCAGTACGGCCCGCACCCGGCCTACGACCAGACCCGCACCGCGCGCGGCCAGCTGCACGTCGACCACTTCCCGGACGCCGCGATCACCCGTCCGGACGCCTGGGCGGAGCTGCGCGCCCGCGTCGCGAAGACCGGCCTGCGCAACTCGCTGCTCGTCGCGATCGCGCCGACCGCGACGATCGCGTCCATCGCGGGCTGCTACGAGTGCATCGAGCCGCAGGTGTCCAACCTGTTCAAGCGCGAGACGCTGTCCGGCGAGTTCCTGCAGATCAACCAGTACCTCGTCCGGGACCTGAAGGCCGAGGGGCTGTGGCTGCCCGAGGTGCGCGAGGCGATCAAGCGCGCGAACGGCAGCGTGCAGGGCCTCGCCGACCTGCCCGACGACGTCCGCGCCCTCTACCGGACGGCCTGGGAACTCCCGCAGAAGTCCCTGATCGACCTGGCCGCCGCGCGCACCCCGTTCGTGGACCAGTCGCAGTCGCTGAACCTGTTCATGGAGACCCCGACCATCGGGAAGCTCTCCTCGATGTACGCCTACGCCTGGCGCAGCGGCGTCAAGACCACCTACTACCTGCGCAGCCGTCCCGCGACCCGGATCGCGCAGACGACCGTCTCGGCGACCTTCTCCGACGAGAACGCCGTCATCTGCTCCCTGGAGAACCCCGAGACCTGCGAAGCCTGCCAGTAGCCCGTCCGGCGCCGCGACACCTGGAGACCTTGGAAATGCTGCTCGACCCCGGCATGGACCTGACGCTGCGTCCCATGCGCTATCCCGACTTCTACGAGCGCTACCGCGCCGCGATCCGCAACACCTGGACGGTCGAGGAGGTGGACCTCGCGTCCGACCTGGCCGACCTGGCGAAGCTCACGCCCGAGGAGCTGCACCTGGTGAACCGCCTGGTGGCGTTCTTCGCGACGGGCGACTCGATCGTGGCGAACAACCTCGTGCTGAACCTCTACAAGCACGTGAACGCGCCGGAGGCCCGCCTCTACCTGTCCCGGCAGCTGTTCGAGGAGGCCGTGCACGTCCAGTTCTACCTGACCCTCCTCGACACCTACCTGCCCGACCACGACGAGCGGGTCAAGGCGTTCGCGGCGATCGAGCACATCCCGTCCATCCGGGCGAAGGCGGAGTTCTGCTTCCGCTGGATCGGCTCGATCGACAAGCTGGACGAGCTGCGCACCCGCGAGGACCGCCGCGCGTTCCTGCTGAACCTGATCTGCTTCGCGGCCTGCATCGAGGGCCTGTTCTTCTACGGCGCGTTCGCCTACGTGTACTGGCTGCGCTCGCGCGGCCTGCTGAACGGCCTCGCGTCCGGGACGAACTGGGTCTTCCGCGACGA
>NZ_JAMZEA010000007.1 GCF_024172125.1 Actinomadura rupiterrae | reverse complement strand
CCGGATCAATGCGCAGTCGGCCCGCATCGAGGAGGCGCTGAACGACGCGGGCGTCCCGTACGTCGTGCGCGGCGCGGAGCGGTTCTTCGAGCGTCCCGAGGTGCGCGAGGCCGTCGTCCGGCTGCGCGGCGCGGCCCGCGCCGGCGGCGACGCCGAACTGGACGGGCTCGGGTTGATACAGACCGTCCGGCACGTCCTGACGGGCGCGGGCCTCACCGACGCCCCGCCGGACGGCGCGGGCGCGGCCCGGTCCCGCTGGGAGTCGCTCGCCGCGCTTGCCCAGCTCGCCGAGGACATGGCGGTCGACGACCCGTCCGCCGGCCTGCCCGACTTCGTCGCCGAGCTGGAGGAGCGCGCCGCCGCCCAGCACGCGCCGTCCCTCGAAGGCGTCACCCTCGCGTCCCTGCACTCCACCAAGGGCCTGGAATGGGACGCGGTGTTCCTGATCGGCCTCACCGACGGCATGGTGCCGATCAAGTACGCCGAGACCGCCGAGCAGGTCGAGGAGGAGCGCCGCCTCCTCTACGTCGGCGTCACCCGCGCCCGCGCGCACCTGCACCTGTCGTGGGCGCTGTCCCGCGACCCGGGTGGCGAGCGCTACCGGCAGCCGTCCCGCTTCCTGGACGGCCTGACCGGCAAGACCGCCACGCCCACCCCGGCCCGCGTCGACCGCGCCGCGTCCCGCCGCACCCGCCGCTCCGGCCCGCGCCCCTGCCGGGTCTGCGGCCGTCCGCTCACCGCCGCGATCGAGCAGAAGCTCGGCCGCTGCGAGGACTGCCCCGCCGAGCTGAACGAGGACCTCCTCCTCGCGCTCAAGGACTGGCGCACCCGCACCGCCGCCGAGCGCCGCGAACCCGCCTTCGTGATCTTCACCGACTCCACCCTGCAGGCGATCGCCGAGCGCGCCCCCGCCTCGATGGACGAGCTGGCCCAGATCCCCGGCGTCGGCCGCGTCAAGCTCGACCGCTTCGGCACCGACGTCCTGGCGCTGCTCAACGGGGGGTGAGAGCCCCCTCACACGCCCGCGTTTGGGAGACTGATCCGCGTGAAGGAATCAGTGAAGGCCCTGCTGGACATCCTCGACCTGGAGCAGATCGAGAACGACATCTTCCGGGGCCGCAGCCCCGAGGACCGCCAGCAGCGCGTCTTCGGCGGCCAGGTCGCGGGCCAGGCCCTCGTCGCCGCCGGACGCACCGTCCCGCCGACCCGCGCGGTGCACTCCCTGCACGCCTACTTCATCCGCCCGGGCGACCCCCTGGTCCCGATCGTCTACACCGTGGACCGCGTCCGCGACGGCCGCTCCTTCACCACCCGGCGCGTCCTTGCCATCCAGCACGGCAAGGCCATCTTCAGCCTCTCGGCGTCCTTCCAGATCGACGAGCCCGGCCCCACCCACCACGCCCCCATGCCGGACGCCCCGGACCCCGAGACCCTCCCCACCGCCCTGGACCGCCTCATCCCGGTCTTCGGCGAGCGCGCCGCCACCGAGTTCGTCAACCGCCGCCCCTTCGACGTCCGGCACGCGACCCCCCTCACCTGGGAGGCCGCCAAGGACCCGGCCCTGGCCACCCCCGAGTCCAAGGTCTGGCTCAAGGTGGACGACGACCTCCCCGAGGACCCCCTCCTCCACGTCTGCCTCATGACCTACGCCTCCGACATGACCCTCCTCGACACCGTCCTCCTCAACCACGGCCTCGCCTGGGGCGACAAACGCACCATGGGCGCCTCCCTCGACCACGCCATGTGGTTCCACAAGCCCTTCAGAACCGACGACTGGCTCCTCTACTACCAAGACACCCCCTTCGCCGGCGGCGCCCGCGGCCTAGCAAGAGGCCAAATCTTCACCCGCGACGGCGACCTCGTCGCATCGGTAATGCAAGAGGGCCTGATCCGCGTCACCGACGCCTGACCAGCAACAACGCCCTTCTCGCTCAGGGCCCGGCGCGTCTCTCGGAGCCGCGTCCCGACGGCCGAGCGCTGGACTGAGACGGGTGCGCGCAGCCCTGCGCACCCGCCGCCGTCCGATGCCGTCCTTCACCGTCGTTACGCATCGCTCATCAAGATTTTTGTGCCAGGAGTGTGCCGATCTTGGTCAATGGTCTAGACCAATCGGTTGGATCTAGCCTTCCTCGTCTTCGTCGGGCTCCTCCTGCTCCTCCGGGTCTCCGAGGGCGTCGATGATCCGCTTGGTGTTCGTGTCCTCCTGGCCGTGAATGCACCGGGCGTAGGTCTGAAGCAGGACGGGCACCGTGTTCCCCGCGCGGCGCGCTACCTCCGCCGGCGCCACCCCCGAGTTCAGCCAGAGCGACAGGGCCGCGTGTCGCAGGTCGTAGGGGCGCCGGGCCAGGCGTGATCCGGCGAGCTCTGGCGGTAGCGCGAGACGTCGCGCCTTCTCCCAGGTGTCCAGGTACCGAGTCGAGTCCAGGGCCTGGCCGTGAGGGCCGGGGAAGAGCCTGCCGTCCGCGGCCGTGCCGAAGTCCGCGATGTGCTGGCGCAGGATGCGGACCAGCTCCGGGGGAATGGGGACGTCTCGCCCGTCATCCACGGCCCGAAGCTTCAGCCCCCGGGTCTCGTGCTTGTTGCCGTCGTCGGTCCACGCTCCGCCCGCACGGGTGATCGCCGTGGACAGGACGAGTAGGCCCGGACCGTGCTCGGGCAGCTTGCAGTCCTGTTCCCGAAGCGCCACGACCTCCTCCGGGCGCAGAGCCGCGAAGTAGATGCAGGCGAAGAACGCCCGGAGCCGGGGGCCGCGCTGCTTCTCCCACGTCCCGACATAGGTGACGGCCTTCAGCAGCTCGCGCGCCTGCTGGGGCGAGACGACCACGCGCGGGTCGACCTGGCGGGAGAGCGTGGGCGGCTTCCACGCCAGCTTGTCGACGGGGTTGTACTTGAGCACGCCTTGCTCGACGGCGTAGTTCAGCGTGCTGGTCAGCACCGCTCGATGACGCGCGACCGTGCTGGCCTTGGCCGGAGTTCCGTTGAGGCAGAGCCCGAGTTCGTTCAGCAGCTCCCGGAGCGTGCCGAGGTCTTCCAGGTCGGTGATGGGCCGGGACCGCTCGGCGATCCATTCAAGGAGTTCGGCCTGCTCTGGCGGGACCGCGGCATCGTCCACGCGCCGGAACGCCCAGTGCCGTAGAGCGTGCCGGAGCCGAGGTGCATCCTCCTTCCGCACATCCGAGCTCAGAAGGAGCAACGTGATCCGGATCAGGCCGGACGCGCTGTTCCGCCGACTGTTCCCGGCGGAATGCGCCCACTTCATCAGCGCATACTTCCGTGCGAACTCGTACCAGGTCACAGCCTTCGGCTTGGGCCACATCGACTGCGGCAGGCCGCCGACTTCGGGGTCGAACGTCTCGCCGCGGCGCGCGGCCGCGATCAGGTCGTTCCGGAAGTTCTCGGCGAGGGCGGACGTGACGTAGGACTCGTAGAAGGGACTTCCGTCGACAGCCCACCGGACCTGGTACGGCTTGCGGCGGCCCGCGCGGAACTGGGTCTTCCAGAACTGGACGTTGCGGATGCGCACTGGG
The DNA here is from genome assembly GCF_024172125.1 of Actinomadura rupiterrae. Taxonomy (GTDB): domain Bacteria; phylum Actinomycetota; class Actinomycetes; order Streptosporangiales; family Streptosporangiaceae; genus Spirillospora; species Spirillospora rupiterrae. The sequence goes on along the minus strand of NZ_JAMZEA010000007.1, from coordinate 658,876 downwards.
GTGTTATCTCGCTTTCGGGGACGGGCCGGAACCGGAGGTCCGTGTCCTCCGGTTCCGGCCTGGCGTGTGCGGGACGGTGTAGCGGCTGCGGAGCAGCTCGTTCGTCGAGGCGGGAAGGCGGGGAGGGGCTCTAGTCCTGGGCGTCGATCCAGGCATGCACGTCCGAGGAGCGGTAGCGGAGGTGCTTGCCGATCTTGCGGGCCTTCGGGCCCTTGCCGACCTGACGCCACCGGTAGAGCGTTGCGACCGGGATGCCGAGGAACCCGGCGACCTCTTCGATGGTGCCGAGCCTGTCGGTCGGCAGGCCGGTCTCTGCGATGTCCTGCTGAGATGCGGTGGGAGTCGCCATGATGAAGATGCCTCTCAAGGGAGGTGGCGGCCCCGGCGGGGTCTGCTTGCCGGCGTTCTCGCCGGGGCCGTCCACGGTCTGTGGGTTGGTTGGTCGGGCAGCTCAGGCGCTGTGGCCGTCGCGGGGTGCGGGGAGCGGCCGCGCGAGGCCGTTGGTCAGGGAGCGCTGGACAATCCGGCGGGCGTCGCGGTGTGTGAGGCCGGACGCGAGGCCTGCGTGGATGAGGTGGTCTTCGACGTCGGCGGTGGTGAGTCCGGCCCAGGTGAGCAGGCCGCCGATCTTGTAGGCCAGGGCGCCCAGGGCGGCTTTGCGTCCGTCGGTGAGGGCCGCGAGTTCGGAGGCGCCGTTGTCCAGGACGGTGCGGACGTAGCCGACGGCGTTGCCGCGGCCTTGCGGCGCGGGGGCGGCCGGTGCCGGTGGCGGCTCGGGTTTGGGGCCGGCGACGCGGCGGACTTCGTGCAGGAGCCAGTCGGGCATGCGGCCCGGGTCGCGTGGGGTTCCGGCGTGGACGGCGTAGGCGCCGGCGCGGGTGACGGCGCCGGGGGCGATGCCGTAGGACCATCCGGCTTTGATGTCGATCTGCCAGCCGAGGGCGGACAGCGCCTGGTGGAGGTGGCCGTCGGGCGCTCGGTACCAGAGGTGGCGTCCTCCGGAGGGGGTGCGGACGCTGACGGGTTGGTGGTCGGGTCCGGCGGGCCAGGGGTGGGGGCCGCCGCGCAGGCGGGCCAGCAGGTGCATGGCGTCGATGCCGTTGCGGACGCTGCCGTAGCCGCCGGGTACCTGCTCCTCCGTCAGGGAGATTCCGGGCAGCAGCTCGGCGGCCGGGTCGCGGGGCGGTTGGCTGGTGTGGGTGTCCAGGTCGATCAGGACCAGGCCGGAGGGGCCGGCGGCGACGGCGGGGACGGCGTCGGGGACGCGGCGCCACCAGGTGGTGATGCGGTCGGGGTTGGTGGTGGCGGCGCGGACGCCGTGGCACCACTGCCCGTCGGGCAGGCAGACGCAGCCGCGGTAGTCGCCCGCGGCGCAGTGCGGGTTGTTGTGGCAGTCCAGGCAGTTGGCCAGGGGCCGCTTGTTGGACGGGGAGAGGGGGAAGACGTGCCAGCCGAGCGCGGCCAGGTCCAGGGCGAGCTGGACCGGCCGGATGTCGGTGCGGTCAGCGGCGTGGGTGGTGGTTGGGGTGCTGACGGACATCGGGCCTCCTTTCGGGCGATCACGTGAGGGCGGGATCACCAGGTGCAGGTGGATGCGGAGCGGTGAAGGTGACAGGCGGCCGAAGGAATCTCGGGCGGGCCGCGGCCGAGGGGAGAGGCGGGACATGCGCACACCCCCGGCGGTTTGTAAGGGGGGGTGTTTTCGGGCGGCGCGTACCCACCCCGAAAACCGTGTCTGACCTGCGGAGATGTGGGGTACGCGGAGCGCGTACCCAGGCTCGCGGGAGGCGCGTACCCAGGGCGGGCGGGGTACGCGGTGCGTACCCGGTGCGTACCCGGCCCGCGTACCCACCTCATTCCAGGTATGACCTGGATGAATGTGAGTTCGAGGGGGTGTGGGTACGCGGGGTACGCGCCGGATGCGGGCTTCACGGGCCGACGGTGCGGGGGATGTCTAGTCGTCGTCGCTGAACAGTTCGCCGCGGAAGACGAAGCAGCGGGGTTTGGAGCCGCCGATACGTCGGGCGATCTGGTAGATCGGGCGCTGCTTGGAGCCGGGCGGGTGTTCGTGCAGGGCCTTGTCTTCGCGCCAGCCGGGCAGGACGGCGTCGAGTTCGTACCCGGCCCGGTCCAGCGCTTCGCGGACTTTCTGGGGCATGAGCGCGATGGCGTTCTTGTCGCCGTCGTGTTCGGTGCGGACCCCGATCCATCCCCCCGGCGGGGCGGTGAAGCGGCCGGATTCGTAGAGCCGGTCGGTGTGGCTGGCGATGTACTCCTTGATGACTTCCAGGGCGAGCTGGGCGCGGTTGTCGCGGGGGTCGTCGGCGACGAACAGCTGCCGCCAGGTGGCGTCGGGGAAGGTCGGGAACGGCACGACGCCGAAGTGGTGCGCCAGCTCTGAGGCCAGCCGGATCACGGCGACCAGCGGGGCGCGGCGGCGGGCGATGCTGGTGGCGTCCTGGCGGTGCAGGTCGGTGAGTTCGGCGTGCCGGGCGGTCAGCTTGTCGGGGCCGTGCCGGGCCAGGTGGTCGCGGAGCTTGTCGATGAAGGCGGGGCCGGCCATGCCGTAGTTGGCGGTGACGCCGTTGCGGAAGGTTTCGGCGTCGGCGCCGGACTGGTCGCTGTGTCCGAAGGGGGCGCCGGCCAGGTCCAGGACGCGGGCGGAGATGCCCTGGTGGGTGGCGAACGACAGGGCGGAGCGTTCGCCGGTGGACAGCAGGATCGTCCGCCACCGGTAGGTGCGCCATTCACCCATCCGGCCTTTGCCCTGGTTCTGGGTGACCTGGTACAGCATGTCGGAGACGTTCTCGGGCTTGCCTGCGGTCTGGGTGTCGTCGAACAGCAGCGGGATGCCGTTGCCGGCGAGCGCGAGCCGCGCCTGGTGGGCGGTCTTGGTCGCTGACCAGCTGGTGATGGCCGGGCCGTTCTCATCGGGGTCGGCCCAGACCGACAGTCCGCCCTGGGCGGCGGTGGTCTTGCCGCGGGTGGAGTTCCCGCCCCAGTTCAGGGTGAAGGAGCTGACCCCGAGGATCTGCAGCAGCGGGGCGGCGAACCCGGCGTAGACGCCCATCGCCGCCAGCGGGTAGCGCTGGGCCGACTGGACGGCGTTCTGCCAGCCGGTCAGCGACCCGTGCTCGCGGTGCGCGGCCAGCGCGGGCAGGATCTGGGGTTCGATGCCGTGGATCTGGTAGGGCTGGCCGTTGGCGGTGACGAAGGTGCCGTCGGCCTGCCAGCCGAGTGCGCGGGCGATGGTGACCTCCTGGATGGTGTCGGTGTTGGCGGTCTCCACGGCCGCCAGCCAGCGTTCGGCCGACTTGGCGTCGGCCTCGGTGAAGGGAAGACCGCGGCCGCCGAGCTCGCGCACCAGCATCCGGCCGCTCTTGGCGACCGCGCGGGCGGTGGTGGCGGTGCGCCAGTGGTGGCGGTGCCACCAGGCCAGCTCCACCAGCTCCTCACCGTCGGGGTCGGCGTAGACCCGGGTGACCAGCACCGGGCCCCAGGCGACCCGCTCGGGCGGTCCGTCGATCCGCCACCGCCAGATCGCATCCACCGCGATCGTGTACGGGTCGGGGATGACGTAGCCGTCATCGACTGGGCAGCCCGGTAGCTCCTGCAGGGCGGCCAGCCCCCGGTTCTGTCCGGTCGCCTCCTCCGGCGAGGGCTCCACCCCGCGCTCACGCAGCCACCCGGTGGCGGCCGCATCGTCGACATCGGCGTCGCGGGCGGCGCGCTGCAGGTCGGCGACCACCTGGCGCAGCGTCCGGTCGGGCGGTGGCGGGTCCTGGTAGGCATTGCGCCACAGGTGCCGCGCCTCGGCGCACAGCTCGCTCCTCCCCGCCTGGGTGAACCGGAACAGCCGGTCCTGATCGCGGGCATACGGCCAGCCGTACTCGCTGAGCCGCAGCTGCAGGTGCTCGGTCAGCAGCGCCAGGGCCCGGTCGTGCTTGGTCGGCCCACGCCCCTTGGCGTCGGCGGAGGGGTCCTGGTGGCCGGTGGAGTCGGGGTCGCTGCTGTCGTCGGTGCGGTTGTGGGGCTGTTGGTCACCGTTGTGATCACGTGTGCTCATATGCGACCCTTCGTGCTACGTGTGCTGCACAAGAAGGCCCCCTGGCCCGGGGGCCTTCTCGCATGTACGGGGTGGTTTCGCCGCGGTCAGTACTGCTTGGGCGGCCGGACTGCTTCATGCAGGTCGGGCAGGGCGACTGGGGCGGCTGGGGCGTCAGGGCTCAGCGGGATCCAGATCGGCGCGGTCAGCCCCTCGCCCCGCTCCAGGTGGTTCAGCAGGGCCACCTGCGACACCGCCGCCGCGGCCACGTCCCCGCCCTCCAGGCCGCTGCACCGGTGCTGCCACAGCAGATCCCGCACCAGCGCCATCCGGCGGGCCGCCCGTTCGGGAGGCCCGGTGATGACCAGCAGCACCGGCGGGAACACGCTGAAATAGCCGCCGTGGTAGCGGGTCTTCCACACCGAGCTGCTGCTGGCGCTGGATCTGGTGCGCTGGTGGAGGCGGTACCGGTCGTAGGCGTGCAGCTTGTCGACCAACCGGAGCCCGCTGGTGGTCGCCCGGTCCAGTTCGACGAACAGCACCGGCGGCACCCCTTGGTCGACCGCTGCCGGGAGCGGGCGGACGACCGCGTCGGTGATGACGATCGAACGGCCGGACACCCCGGTCGGGTCCAGGGCGTTGCCCTGCCCGTGGGAGACCTCCACCTGGCAGTCCAGCAGGGCGGCCTGGCCGGACGCGGACAAGGCCGTCAGCAGGTCGGTGACCGCCAGGGCGTGGTTCTGCAGCGGGCCCGCCGCGGTCGCGGCCGTCATCCGGTACGGCCGGGCGACGATCTCCGGGCTCGCCTCGGTCGCGGCGGCGCCGGCGCGGGTCAGGAACCACACTTTGGTGCGCGGCTCGCCGCGCCGCCGGACCGCGCCCACCAGCCCGGCGCGGGCGAGCTTGCCGAGTTCGGCCCGCACATACCGGGTGGAGGCGCTGTTGGGTGTGATCACCCGCCGGAGCTGCTCGGCGGTGGCCATCCGGCACTGGTACAGGACCCCCATCACCCCCGCGCCCCCGGTACTGATCGATCCAATCGCGGGATCGAGAAGGAAGTCAGCACTCTCACCCCCCTTGCCGCGCATGCGCTGACCAGGGCGAATGCCGTTTCCCGGAGAAGTGGCCGCGGCACCTGCGTGGGTACCGCCCGCGGTACCGCTGGCGGTACCTCCTGCGACATTGCAGGCGCCGCCTTCCTCCGGCGGCTCGGCGGACGGGACGATGGACAGGTGGGCGCGACGGTGGAGCGGCTCGGCTCCGACAGATTTGTCGTTCACATCCCCTTACAGGTGTCGCCGCCCCAGGGGACGTGACACCTCACCCCCGACTTTCCAATGCTCTGGCCACAAGGCGGAGTGGCGCTGCAGGCGGCACGGTGCGGACGCGCCAGCGCGCGCACGCAAGGCGCTCCTGCGGGCAAACAGGAGCGCTCCTGGCCGTCACCGGAAACGCTCCTACCGGGATGAGGAGCGCTCCTTGCGATCGGCTGGGCGGACCGGAGGGTGACGGGGGCGCGGCCTCGCCAGCACCCATTGACATGCCCTTGCCGCCCCCTTGCGCAACCGATCTAGCAGGGGAAACGGCGAACGCTGCCAGAGGCGCCTGTGCGAGCGTCAAGCGACCTGTGTCCGCTCCTGCGGATTCGATGGCGCGCGCTCCTATGAACAAGGCGGGTGCGCCACGATCGGAGCGGGAGCGCTCCTGGACGAGAGGAGGCGCGTATTTGGGAACGACCAGCGCCCGAGCACCGGCCCTCCTGGTGGCGGCGAAAGTCACCTGCTGGAGCGGAAGCAGGGCTGTGCGGACACAACAACCCGGAACGAGAGCGGGCAAGGGTGTCGCGCTACGGTCTCCCCTGTCCTGTGACGATGTGGTTTTGGTCGGGATAGGGGGATGGCTTGCGCCCTCAGGTGAAGATGCGTCCCGTTCGGCGGATCACGTTCTCCTGGTTCCCGCTGACTTTCGGTGGCGCGATCTGGGTGGTCATGTGCCTCTTGTTGGCATCGTCCTCTGATCAAGCCCGATGGTTCGTAGTTGCGGTCTTTGCGGCCATGCTGACCTTCTTCTGGACTCTGGGGTGGGGGAACGCAGTGCGGTACGACGCAACCCATGTGTCGGTGACCAACGGCGTTTTCACTTCGCGAGTGGCCTGGAGGTGCGTGGCGGAGGTGGTCGTGGAGGGCGGCCTGGCCATCAGGTTGCTCGACGGTCAGGAGCTGACCTCGATCCAGTTCGGGGGTTCCGTGCTGGGGGAAATATTGGGCTACCGCAGCTTCCGTCGCGCTCACCAGGTGCTCGCCGCGGCGCACGCGGCCGCCATCGCTGACCATCCAGTGCAGTACGGGGAACCCGTTCTTGTAGAGACCTCACTGTGGTGGCGCCCACCACTAGTGGCCTTCGCGGCGTTCGCGGCTTCCCTCGTCCCCGCTCTTATCCTCGGCTACATCCTTCACTGATGGTCCACCCCACATGCGACGTGCGTGGGCTCGGTCCGGTGCTCACTAGGGTTGGCCGTCGTCGGTGTCCCAGTTGCAAACGGCGTCCTGGCGTTCGTCGGGGATGACCGGCGGGTCGGCGGGTCGGCGCATCAGCGGGTAGGCGTCTAGGTAGGCGCGCGCCCGGGCCCGGTCGAACTCGCTCATCAGCGCCTGGGCGACCGCCGACCCGGCCCAGTGCTCGGGGGTCTGCACGGGCGGGCCGCCGCAGATCGGGCAGCCGGGGGTGCGGCAGGGGTTCCAGGCGTAGCCGTCCTGGCACACGTCCATCGCGCAGTCGTCGTGGTGGGAGCAGTGCGGGCCCAGCAGACCGCGGTCCGGGCGCGGCGGCGGGCTCCAGGGCGCCGAGGTCATGTAGCGGCGCATCAGGGCGATGGTGAGTTCGACGCGTTCGCGGGCCTGCTGGTCGGTCAGCGTGATCCCGGCGGTGGCGAGGTCTTGGCGCTCCAGCCGCATCAACTCCTGCATGTTCACGTCCATGTCGGGGGTGGGCCGGCGGCCGGGCGGTGGCGGTGTCGCGGCGGACGGCTGGGGTTGCTGGTCGGTCATCAGGTCTCGCTTTCTGACGTGGCCCCTGCTGGACCCGCGCGCGTTTTAGTCGCACAGCGGCGAGGAACGCGGGTCATGGGCGGTGGGCTCGGTCGGTCTGGTGGGGCGGGTGTGACGTGGTGGGGCGAAGAAAAGCCCAGACGGCACGGGGCCGTCCGGGCTTGTAGGTGACATTCGCTCAGCGGGGGTCGCGCCAGCCGCGGGTGAAGACGATCTGGGTCTTGGCGTCCACGGCGGCCTGGAGGTCGATGTCGAGGGCGTGGGCGGTGGCGTGCGTGGCGGCGATGACTCGGTTGAGGCCGGTGGCGGGGGTGGAGGTGTTGTCGAGTTGCTCCTGGACGAAGGCGCCGACGCTGGCGTGCAGGTGCATGACTTGCCGGACGGGTTCCTCGGTGAGGAGGCGGGCGATGTCGTCGCGGCGGACGGGTACCCAGGAGTCCAGGACGGCGCTGGTGACGTAGGCGGTGATCAGGACGTCGGCGAGTTCGTCGATGACGTCGGTGAAGGGGCCGGTGCGGCGGGCGCGGCCGGTCCAGCGGCGGTAGGCCGCGACGAACTCGCCGGCTTCCTCGGCGAGGGCGAGGATCTGCCGGTCGCGTTCGTCCTGGACGGGAAAGTGCTTCCGCATCTCGGTGGCGATCTGCTGGCCGAGGTCGAACATGCGCGCCGGTTCGGGGATCAGCAGCGTGGTGTGGTCGGTGTCGGGACGACTCACGGGTGGCTTCCTTTCTGGGGTGGTGGCTATTGGGGTGGTGCGCCTTTGCGTAGGACTCGGCCGGTGCCGTTGCAGCGCGGGCAGAGCGCGAAGTGGCGGCTGAAGATCGGGTGGTAGGAGCGCGGGTCGCCCTTGCATTTTGGGCATCGGGTCCAGGGGTGGGTGCGCAGGCTGATCCGCCAGGCGATGAACAGGGCGATCAGCAGGAGCGCGGCGAAGGCGATGGCGCTTGCGGTGGAGGGGTGATGCGGTGTGGGGCCGCCCGGTGTCGGGGTGGTGGGCGGTGAGGTGGGTTGGATCGTGGTGGGCAGTGCTGAGGGCATCGGGGTCCCTGGAGAACGGACGGGCCTGGCAGCGCGCGTGGATGTGCGCCTGCCAGGCCCGTCGGTAGGTGGGAGGGTCTCGGGTCAGAAGTGCGGGTTCTGTTGCTTGGGGTCGAAACTCCAGATCTGGATCTCGGAGCCGGGGACGGTCTCGGCGGTGCCGTGCCGGGTGCCGCTGTGCTTTCCGAAGCCGTACCGGCTGGCGATCCGGATGGAGTCGGCGGCCGGGCTGTAGGTGTCGGTGAGGAAGCCGTAGAGGCTCCGGGCGCGCCCGAGGAACCGGTCGGTGTCGCCGTCGTGGGGGTACCCGTGGTTGATGCCGGCCTGGGTGAGGGCGGCCTCGCGGGCGCTCAGGTCGTCGGCGGTGTCGGCGACCTCCAGCCAGGCCAGGATGACCTCGGCGTGGCCGAGGACTTGGTTGTCGTCGGTGCGGTCGGTGGTGATGGCGGAGGCCCAGGCGAGCGCCTTGCGGCGCAGCCGCGGAGTGATGGTCGCGGCCTGGTCGTCCTGGCTGGTGAGGGCGGGTGCGGTCGGGAAGGTGAACGGCGGCCGGTCGGGCGTGGGGGCGTCGCGGCGGGTGCGGGTGAACAGCATCGGAGGGTGCTCCTTCCAGTCGGGTTAGGACGCGGTCTGGTAGCGGCCGTACTTGGGTTGGATCAGGTGGCCGTCCTTGAGTAGTTGGCTGAGCAGGGCTTGGGTCTGGCGGGGTGAGAGGCCGACGTGTTCGCCGATCTCCTTGGGGCGGTCGATGCCGGCGGCGACGGCGGCCCACACGGCTTGGTGGGAGTCGCTGAGGCCGATCGGTCGGCGGGCCGAGGCCGTAGGCCCCACGGGCGCCTCGGCGGCTGCCGGAGCAGGTGTGAAGGTGGGGAAGGTGATGACCTTGCCCATGACGGGCGGTTCGGCCTGGTGGCCGTTGGTGTCGGCGGGGCTGGTGCCGTTGAGGAAGTCGTCGGGCAGGTGCCCGGCGCGCAGCTGCTCCACCCGGCGGGCCGAGGCGGTCCGGCCGGTCGCGTCGACGGCGTGCCGGTCCCGGTAGGCGGTTCCGGCGGCCAGGGTCGCGGTGACGGTGAGGGTGTCCAGGCCGGGACGGGGCTGCATGGCGAGCCAGCGGGCGGGGGCTTCGGCGTCCCCGCCGGGGGTGGTGTTGCGGTTGCGGAACGGGGCGGTGCGGCCGCCGTGCTTCTCCGACCGCATGGTGTAGCCGTAGCCGGGCAGCTCGGGCAGGGTGAGCGGGTCGACCTCCAGGCCGGCCATCAGGCCCTTGCCGGACTTGCTGGTGACACGCATGGCGATGGCGTTGCCGACCATCACGCTCTGGCGCAGCGGTTCGTGGTTGCCGAAGGTGATGATCCCGGCGTACTGCGAGGCGGGCAGCAGCGCCACCCCGACCTTGCGGCCCTCGCGCGCGATCCGGGCCCATCCGGCGGCGCTGTCCTGGGTGAAGACCCGGTGGCATTCGTCGATCACGACCAGCAGGCCGGGCCGGTCGGGGGAGGGGGTGAATCCGGTCAGGCGCATCACCGCGTTCTCTTCCGCGCGGGCGTCGACGATGCACAGCAGCGCCGCCAGGACGTCGTCGGCTTCGTCGGCGGTGGCGAACCAGTCGGCGTGGTCGGCCAGGGCCGGGGACGAGCCGCCGCGGTTGGGATCGATGTACCAGTACTCGGTGTCGCCGCAGGAGACGGCGGAGATGACGAGGTTCTCCATCACGCGGGACTTGCCGATGCCGGTGTCGCCGATGACCACGCCGCTCCACATCGAGCCGGGCGTGTAGAGCCGCCAGGGCGCTTCGCCTTCGCCGTCGGCATACGGCCCGAGCTGCAGGATGCCGTAGCCGGGCTCGCCGCCCAGGGTGTCGATGCGGCGCGGGCCAGTGAAGTCGACGTTGCCCTCGATCGGCGAGCGTTCCAGGACCTGCAGGCGGCACCAGTGCGCCGACCGGTGGTCGGCATGCTTTTCGATCATCACGTCGGTGATGCCGACGTCCAGCCCGGAGGCGATGAGGTCCAGGACGTTGAGGATCTTGGGGTAGATCTGCTGGGCGGGCTGCAGCCGCAGCTTCCACTCGTAGCCGTAGCGGGTGGGCGCGGGCAGCATCAGCTCCGAGCTCGGCGCGGGCCCGGTCTTGGTCCCCACCTGCTCTTGCCACAGCCGCGTGATCTGCTGCGCGAACGGCGTCAGGCCGTCGGCTGCTGAGTCGCCACCGGCTTCGCCGGGTTCCGGTTCGGTGTGCTCGGGCTCGTCGGTGGGCGGGTGCGGGATGCGGTGGAGTTGCCACCAGCGGGCCGCGAGCGCCAGTTCCAGCCCGGCCAGGACGGCGAGGTGGTCGTGGCCGATGCCCCAGGGTGCGGTCGTGAGCCAGGCGGCGATACCGAGCCCGGCGACCAGAGTCCGGCGCGTCCAGTGCGGGCGGCGGCGCCGCACCAGCTGCGCGGTGCGGACGGCGGCCGGGACGGTGACCGCTGCGGCAACGGTGGCGGTCTCGGTCGCAGATGCCGCTCCGGAGGAGGTGATGGCCTGCAGTGCCAGTCCGGTACCGGCAACGGTGGCGGCGACGGCGTGCGGCATCCACTGCCGCCACGTCAGCGCCAGGGTGGCGGTGAGGTCGGTGCGGGCCGTCCCGAACAGCCCTTCGGCCGAGAAACGGCCAGGCTGCTCAGGGGTGCCGGGCTGTCCGGTGGGCGGGGGGCTGCCTTCTTCTGCTGGGGCTGGGGTGTGGGGCGCCGCGGCGGCGCGGGGCGCGGTCTTCACCGTCTCCTCCTGGTGGTGGTTGGTCGCCGCTCTCGGCGCGGGGTGATGCGTTCGGTAGCGCTGCGGGTGGAAGACCTGGGACGCCCACACCGGCCGCCGGGCACGGGGCACGCGGCGGCGGTGCGGGCGCCCCGGGCGCGCCACGCGCCCGGGGCTCAAGACCCGGGAGCTGGGCCTAGGGGCCGGGTGAAGGCCGGGGTTAGTCCTGGGTGACGTACTCGCGGGATCCGGCGCCCTGGTTGGCCTCGTAGGCCTCGCGGACGGCCAGGTGGTTGATCAGGACGGCGTTGGCGCGCTGGTAGGCGGCCTGGGCCTGTTGCATGGCCTCCATCGCCTGCTCCAGCGCGTTCAGCGCCTCGCCGCTCACGCCGCCGGTGCGCAGCCCGGTCAGCGACAGCTCGGTGTTGCTGAAGGCCGCGCTGGCGCTGGTGGCCATGCCGTTGGTGAAGGCGATGGCCTGGCTGAGGGTCTGGCTCTCTGCACTCATGGATTCCTCCGTCACGGTTGCCGCCGCGCTCGCGGCGGTTGCGGCCCCGACCGGGGCCTGGTTGGTGGTCGATGCCGTGCTGCGATCGCTGTTGTCGGGCGCGGGGTGGTCGCGCCGCCAGGTGCTGAACTGGATGACCTGCGCCTCACCCTTGGCGGGTGCGGGCGGGTCGGTGGTGCGGGCGGTGCCCGGGATGAGCGGATCGTTGGCCTCCTTGTCGGTGGAGAACCGGCCCGGGGGCGGCTCCCCGGTCCGGGCCTGAGCCGAAGCGTCGTCAGGGGCGTGGTCCGGGGTGTTGTCGGACGTGGTGTCGGCGGGCGGGTCGGCGCCGTCCTCACGGGCGGCGTCCTCGGGCCGGAAGGCGGGGATGTTGCGCAGGCAGTGCCGTTCGTGGACGATCACCGGCCGCCCCTGCCAGTCGTGATCCCTCCAGGCCACGCAGTGCGGGCAGAACTCGCTGGTTCCCGGACGAGGCCGAACCGGACGCTCCGGCGGGTCCAGCACGTGCTCGTCCTCCGGCAGGACGACCTCGGTGTCGACCCGCGGCGCTGACACCCCGTCGCCGGTCGGCGGAACATCCACGCCCTGGGTGCGCACCAGGTGCCGGTGGCACGGGCGGCACAGCACGCAGTTCATGCCGCGCCAGTAGTAGTTCTGCGGGGCCGAGGTCAGCCGTCCGCACCGCCAGCACTTGGGGTACTGCTCCTGTGCGGAAGGCTTGATGGCCTTGGCCGCGCAGGTGCGGCAGCGCCAGCGGGCCTGCCCGTCGACCACGACGGCGGTGAGTTCGGATTCGGGGTAGGCGGTGCCGCATTGCTCGCACTGCTCCAGCTGCAGGTTGCGGTCGTGCGCGGCGTCCTCAGCGGCGTCGAGGGCGCGGTTGCGGTCGTGGGCCTGCTTCTCGGCGCGTTCGACTTCGTCCTGCAGCTCCCATTTCTCGCGGAGCCGCTCGGCTTTGCGGTCGTGGCGGCGCGCCCGGCGGGCGTCGGCGTTCTCCCACGCGTCTTCCCAGGCGTTGACCCAGAATCGGCGGGCCTCGCGGCGTTCGGTGAACGGCCGGCGGCTGGTGCCGTTGGCCCGCCGGGCCTGTTCCCGGCGAAACGACGGCGGGTCCTCCCCGCGCGCCTTCCACGCCAGGTCCTGGGTGACGTTCTTGGTGAAGTGGCCCGCGATCCACATCGCCACCAGCAGGGCGGTCAGCGGATCCATCACGCACCGCCCATCCGGGTCAGCAGCGTGTGCGCCTGGTCGAAGAACACCGCGACGGCGTGGCCGCCGGTCGCGCCCATCTGGCCGCCGACCACCAGCGCCAGCAGCGTCGGCAGGACGATCAGCCAACCCTGGGCGCCCTTGTCGGCCTTGCGGTCGTACATCACGTCCGCGGTGGCCCACAGGATCCCGACCACGGTCAGGCCGATCGCCAGCCCGCCGCCCGCGCTGATCCACCCGGCGGCCGTGGACACCGCGGCGGCGGCCCAGCGGCCGACGAAGCTGTAGGCGAACCCGCACCCGACGGTGAAGGCCATCAGCAGGATCGCGATCCCGATGATGGCCTTGGCGAGCTTGTTCTTCGGCTTGCCCTTGTGCTTCTTGTTCAGCGCGATCAGCACCAACAGTGCGGGCAGCGCCACCACCAGACCGACGTTGGACATGTCGGCCTCCTTCCATCGTTGTTTGTGATCAGCGGTCAGCGGCTCACAGCGGCCAGACGCCGGCGACGGCCAGCAGGGCCAGCGCGGCGATCAGTCGGGACGGACGCTCGACAATCCACGCCAGCCCGTACAGCAGCCCGATCACCACCGCCGCGGGGACGGCGTAGAGGCGGCCGAGCCACCGCAGCGCACCGGACGGCGTCGTCCACGCGCCGCGGGCGGCGTAGGCCCACACGCGTTCCAGCGAGGGCCTGTCGTGGCTCCAGATGTCGGGCGGGGTCCAGAACGCCAGCGCCGCCGACCCTTGGGCCCGGACCTGCGGCCAGAGCGGTTCGGCCCGGTGGGCGCCCGCGTCGTGGTCCTGGCCGTCGGTGTCCTGCTCCGGCGGGTCGGCCGGGCTGGAGTCCGAGGGAGGGTCGCCGTCACGGTGCGTGCCCGTCGCGGGGACGGTCGCGGGTCTCGCCGCAGGCATGCTCCGGGGGCCGGGCGGGTGCACGGGGCATGCTGGCGACTGTGCGGTTTGGCCGCTACCCTCGCGCGCGCAGGCGCACGTGCAGGTGCGCCCGCGCGCCTTGTCGTCGCCTGTGGCCGACTGCGCAGTTCCGGCCGCACTGTGCGGTGCACTGTGCGGCCCGTCCCCGTCGTCCGGGGCGAACACGCGGCCGGTCCGCCCGGGAGCGGCCTCGGCCTGGTGTTGACGGTCGGTAGTTGCGGGCGGGGCGTCGACCGGGGTGCTCCAACGCACCGGGTCGGGTCTGCGGCCGAACATCACCGGCCTCCGATCTGGTTCTCGGCGGCGTGCCGCATCCGCTGCACCGCCGCCTCGGCGATCTCCATGGCCTTGCCGGACGGGGCAGGGCCGAGCGCGGCCCGCAGGTAGCGGGCCGCGACGGCGACCTGGCGACTGCCGGTGTCGGCGGCGGCCAGGTCGGCCTGCACCTGGCTGCGGTGCCGCTCGGCCCACACCCGGTCCGCGGCCTGCAGCAGCTCGGCCACCACCGGCGCGACCTGCTCCGGGGCGGCGGCCGGGCCGAACGCGGCGCGAACAAAGTCCGCCGCCGTCGAGACGCGGGCATCGACCGTGCCCGCCTCGGCGAACCGGGCCGCGTACCGGTTCCGGACCCGGGTGGCCTTCACGGTGCTGAGCAGCGGCTTTCCCGCCGCGCGGCGACGTCCGGCCATCAGAGGGCCTCCGCAGCGCTACCGCCCGGAGCCGCGGGCAGGGAGGCGGCCGGGGTGAGGGGGCATCGCCACCAGGTGAGCCGGGCGCGGGCGCTGCCGATCCAGCCCCACTCACCGAGTTCGGCGAGCATCGCCAGACCGCGCCCCGACGGGGCGAACAGCTCCGTACTGGTGGTGATGGCCGGGCAGCCCGGGGCGCCCTGGTCGAGCACGGCGACCTGGACCAGGCCGTCCTTGATCCCGGCGAGCACGGTGAACGTGCCGCCCGGGTGACCGCTGGCGGTGTGCCGGACGGCGTTGGCGGCCAGTTCCCCGACCGCCAGCAGCACATCGTCCAGCACCTCACCCGGCAGGCAGCCGGCCAGGGCGTCGGCGATGAGGTGCCGGGCGTGCTCCACCGAGGCGAACGTGCCGGGCAGCCCACCGCGGCCGGTCATGACGCAGATGCTCATGACCCCACCCCCACCAGCACGCACAGCGTGCACAGCGCCGCGGCGGTGTGCCACAACGTCACGGCCCACCTCCACCGGCGGGTGGCCGACTGGAGGGGGTGCTCGCGCCAGGATTCGGGGATGCGCATGGCGGCCATCACCCGGGCGCAGCCCGAGCTGACCGCCAGCACCAGCGCGGCGGCCAGCGCCGTCAGCGCCGCGAAGGTCAGCACCATCTCCAGCACCTCGCCCGAGGCGGGCACGGTCTGCATGTGCTGCACAGACGCCGCGGCCCGCGCCGGAAGGGCGCGGGCCGCGGTGGACGTCCAGTCCGTCAAGGTGATCACGGCTGGTCGCCTCCGCTCGGCGGACGCTGCAGCAGCGCCTCGGCGGCGCAGCGCGCGAGGTGCTCGGACTCGGCAGTCCGGCGCAGCGCCGCCTCCTGCTCTCCCAGCACCTCCAGCTCGATCCGGGCCTGGGCCAACTCGTCCCGGGTCAGGTCGAGCGCGGTGCGGACCTCGCTCAGCTCGGCGCGCAACTGCAGGACCTTCGCGCGGGCGGCTCGCACCTGCTCCCGCAGGTCGAGCACGGCGGGGTTCGGGGCGGTGATGGTCATGGGGTGTCTCCGTTCTCGCGCTGGGTCGGGATGGCCAGGCCGCGCTCGATCCGCACCGTGCGCAGCAGCTTCCTGGCCGTGGACTGCCCGATCCCCAGCTCGCTCGCGAGCTGCGTGGAGGACAGCCGGTTGTCGTGCTCGTCCATCAGGCGGCGGGTGGTGGCCAGGCGCTCTTCGAACTGGCCCTGCGGTGCTCGGCGAGCTGCACGCCGTCCGCTCTTGCTGCGTCGGGACGAGCGGCGCTTGCCGCGACCCTCCGGCCGCTCTTCACCGTGCTCGCCTGAGTGCTCTTCGCCCGGACGGTCCGGGCGCTCTTCGCGCTGAGGAGCGCGGCGCTCGTCGCCGCCGGACGGCATTTCCAGGAGCGGTCCGCCGGTGCGTTCGGCCTGTTCGGTCAGGTACCGCTCGATGTCAGCGATCATGCCCGGGGCGCGTTCCTGGACGTTGAGGTTGATGACCTCGTCCCAGGCTGAGGAGTCCACCAGCGGTTGGGCCTCGCCGTGTGCATCCGGGGCGGCGGGCTGCTTGTCGGGGTCGTTGTCGTTGAACCAGACGATCGGGACGAGCTGGCCGTCGACGATGGTCAGTTGCATGTCGCGGGCCATCTGCTTGGCGGCGCGCTGGTCATAGCGCAGGATTCGGCGGGCGATCCGCCGGTCCCGCCGGGTCGCCTCCGGCCCGAGGCCGTACCGCTCCACCCACGCGGCCCGCCATGCCTGCCCGGCGTCCAGGTCGCGTGCAGCGGCCAGGGCGTCGGCGGACAGGCTGAGCCGCGGGTAGCGCACCCGGCGGATCAGGGCGCGGCGGACCTCGGCGGCGGTCCGGCCGGTGGACTGCTGCTCCTGGCGGGCCTTGCGGAGCCCGATGGTCAGCTCCAGCAGCACGATCGACAGCAGGCTGGTGGCGGCGAGCGCGACCCCGACCTGCAGTCCGGAGGCGGCGCGGCCGTGCCAGAGGTTCATCCCGGCGGCCATGAACGCCAGCAGCCAGCTCAGCACCCGGTACCGGGTGGCGGGCAGGGCGGCGGCGACGGCCTGATGCGCCAGGTAGGCGCAGTACAGGACGCTGCCCTCGATCGCGATCGGCAGCAGCGGCGACAGCAGCCCCAGGTGCATCTGCGCGTCGGCGAACTGCCCCTGGCCGCGCCAGGCGAGCACGGCCGGGGACCCGACGGCCACCACCGGCAGCACCAGTCCCGCGCGCTCCCGGACCGCCTTGGCGAGGGCGGCGCGGGTCTCGGCGCGGCGGGCACGACGCTTGTCACCGCGCTGGTCGTCCAGCTCGGCACGGGCCCGCTCGCGCTCAATGGCGGTCTGCGTGCGCAGCGCCTCGGCTTCGGCGGCGGCCTTGGCGGCGGAGGCGCGCGCAGCGATGCGCTCGGAACGGACATCCCAACTCATCGCTGCTCACCGCCCTCTCGGCGTCGCCACGGCCACCACGCCCGGCGCCGCGGCAGGTCCGAGCACGGCTGGCGGGCGCCGGCCTCAGCGACCTCGGTGCACAGCTCGTCTCGCAGCTCGGCGAGAGCGTCGGTGAGGCGGTCGGTCAGATCGGCGGGGATACGCCCGGCGATCTCGGTGCAGCCGCCGCGAACCTGCCCGGTGAGCAGCCCCATCCCGGTCGTCAGCGCGATCGCCAAGCCCTGCACGGCCTCGGTCAACGCGCGCAGCTCGCCGCGCGCGGCGGCCAGCTCCTGCTGGACCGCCAGCGTCGCCAATCCCGCCCCGAGCGCGGCGTGAGCCTGGGACCACTCGCGGCTGTTGAACAGCTGAAGGCGCCTGGCCTCGGCCAGCTGAAACCCCGCCTGCTCCGCGGGCAGCGCGCGGCCGGTCAGCGGGTGATCGAGACGGTCGTGCGGCCAGCGGATCTGGCCGTTGGGGGCGTGGTCGTTCATGATGAGCCAACCCCTTCCATCAGGTTGGAGTGGAGGCCCGGGACGTCACTGCTTGCCGGCGTCGGCGTCCCGGGCGTTCTTGTCGTCATCGGTCCCCGAGCCGCGGACGGGCTCGGGCAGGCGGGCCTCCAGATACAGCGAGACCAGCCGGGAAGAGTTGCGGCGCGGGTAGGGCCGGGACACCTCATCGACCTGCAGCACCGTGCCCAGCACGGTGACCGCGGCATCGAGTTCGTCCTGCAGGCCGGTCAGGCGGACCTTCACCGCGCGTCCCGGTCCAGAGCGGACAGGACCGGCTCCAGGTGCGCGTCAAGCAGCTCGGCCAGCCGCCGCACCGCCGCCTTGGCGTCCGCGACCGCCACCCAGCGGGGCGCGGTCACGGGCTGGTGCAGCTGCTCCGGCGGGATCGCCACCAACAGCACGGTGCTGGTCAGCAGCGCCGGACGGTCGGTCATCTGATCGTCGTAGGGCGTCTGGTAGGTGCGCGGACCGCCCCAGGTGGAGTCCCGGGTCCAGTCCTGGAAGCCGCGCAGGCCGCGCAGCTGCGCGGGGCGCGGGACGGCGATCTGCACGCGGGCGATCAGCGAACCGTCGTGCTCGCTGCAGGCGGTGGTGACCGACTGAACCCGCTCGGGCAGCCACTCCAGATAGGCCGGGGACATGATCGGCCCGCAGGCGATCACCCACGCCGACCGGGTGAACAGCACCGGGTCGCTGGTGACGGCCTCGGAGTCGTCGAGGTCGGTAAACATGTGCGTCCGGGCCCGCAGGTAGGCCCCGTACCGGCTGTCCCGATCAGACGCCAGCAGCCGATCGTCGGCATCGTTGAGGCGGAACACCTTGTTCGCGGTGGTGAAGTCCATGGCGTTCTCCAAACAGAAAGTGCACCGGGCCGTCCCTCGGACAAGCGGGGCGGCCTGGTGCCGGCCAGGCGGGTCGGGTGGTGCGGCGGGGCACACGGTCCGCCCAGGCCGGGACGGGAATGCGCGGATCCGGCCAGGCGGGGACAAGCCCTGGCCGCCGTGGGCGCGGGCCGGGGCGTGGCAAGCGCTCAGTCGCGGGCGGCGGTGAGCTTCTTGGTCTGGGCGTCCAGCAGTTGCGGGTCGGGGATGTGCTTGAGTCCGCAGAAGCACTCAAGCCAGCGCTTGCGGCACACGTTGTCGCCCAGGACGGCGGGCTTGACCGACTCGGCGTTGACCCGCTCGGCCATGCCGGAGTAGGGGAGGGTGATGTCGCGGAAGCTGACGAAGTACCAGTCGGCTCCCCGCCAGCGGTCGTGACCGACGACCTGGCCGAGCGAGCCGCCCGCCGACAGCACCCAGGTGCGGGCCGGGATCAGGTTGTTCATGGTCTGGTCCCTTCTTGCGCGGTCAGCTGGTCACGCGGACCGGCATGAGCAGGTGCCGGTGCTCGCCTGGTCCGGGGGCGCCGCTGGCGGGCAGGGTCTCGACGCCCGTGTCGGCGGGCGCGGGCACCATCACCGCGGGCTTGACGGAGTCGGTGGTGTGCAGGCACATCCGCTCGCCGGGAACAGTGATCAACGCGTCCAGCAGGTAGTCGGGGTTGAAGGCGATGGTTAGCGGCTTGGTTGCGGTGACCAGGGCGGGCAGGGTTTCGCGGGCGGCGGCGGCGTCGCCGTGCCCGGCCTGCAGCTCGATCTCCCCCTCCGCATCGCCGCCGCCGGGGGTGCAGGTGAGCCGGACGGGGGTGTTGCGTTCGGCGACGGTCGCGACGCGCCGGACGGCGGCGGCCAGCTCGCCGGTGTCGGCAAGGGTGGAGGCGGTGAAGGTGGCGGGCAGGATCTTGCGCCACTTGACGAAGTTGTCCTCCAGGACCCGGGTGTGCAGGGTGCGGGTCCCGGCGGTGATCGACAGCCCCGTCACCACGGTGCCGTTGTCGGTGGCGTGGCGGCTGATGGCGAGGGTGATGTGCTCGATGCTCCGGTCGATGCCCTTGGCCAGGTTCGCCAGGGTGGCGGCCGGGGCCACCAGGGCGTACTCACCGGAGTCGTCGGTGTCGTCGGTGCTGCCGGCGGGTTCCCAGGTGCGGGCGGCGGCGGCCAGCCGGTACCGGTCGGTCGCTGCGAACGCGATCTGGTCTCCGGTGAACTCCATGCGCAGGCCGGTCAGCATCGGCACCGTGGAGTCGTGTCCGGCGGCGATCGCGGTCTGGGTGATGGCGCTGGTGAACGCCTCGGCGCTCATGCGTCCGGCCTCGTCTGGCGGTTGGGGCGGGTCGGGGTAGTCGTCGAGCGGGAGGGTCTGCAGGGTGAAGGTGGAGCGCGGCCCGGTGAGGATGCAGGTGGCGTCCTCCACGACGATCTGCAGTGGCCCGGCGGGCAGTTGCCGGGTGATGTCGGCCAGCAGCCGCCCGGGCAGCAGCACCGTGCCGTCCTGGGCGACGTCGGCGTCCAGCACCGCGCGGGAGGTGACCTCCCAGTCGCGCCCGACCGCTTGCACGGTGTCGGCGGTGGCGGTGAGTTTGACCCCGGCCATTACCGGCATCGGCGGGTGCGAGGGCAGGTTCCGGGTGATCCAGCTCAGAGTGTCGGCGAAGGTCTTGGTGTCCAGGGTGAGCTTCATTCGTTCAATCCCCCGCCCCGTTGTCCGGGGCGCCGCAGCCGCCGTCGCAGGCGTTGAGGTGGAGGGCGCGGTAAGGGTTGGTGTCGCTGCAGGCCAGGTCGGGGTGGATGAACTCCCACAGCGCGGCTTCCAGCCGCTCCCACTCCGAGTAGAGGTGGACCTGGACGCGGTGCCGGTTCAGGACCTCGGCGACCTCGGTGGCAAGGTCCTGGAACGCGCGGTCGGGCATCACCCGGGCGCGCTGGAAAGCGGTCATGGTCATAGGGGCTCCCATCTGCCCACGGCCCGCCGTCCCCTGCCGAGCGGCAGGGGCGGCGGGCCATGAGGGGTTGGTGTGCGTGGAGGCGGTTCGGGTGGACGGTCTGGGAGGAGCGGGTCTGGTCAGGGGGTGCGGGGCGGGATCAGCTGCAGGTCGGACAGGCGCGCCCAGCGGGCGGTGTGGCCGTCCTGGCGGATCAGCACCCACGGCTGGTCGCAGAGCGGGTGGTCGGCCCAGCCCTCGATGACGACGGCCGGTTGAGCTGCTTCGGCCGGCGGGTAGCGCAGGCAGGCGTAGGAGCCGGGCGCGTACCAGCGGCGGACCGGCCACCACGCGCACCCGCGCCGGGTGAGCCGGTAGTAGGTAGTGAACCGCTCGATCAGGCCGCGGAGCAGGCAGGAAAGGCCCACGATCGCCCCGACGATCAGGAAGCCGTGCACGGCGGCGGGGACGGCGAAGATCGGCAGGTGCCGGAGCGGGTGCAGGCTGGTCAGGGCCGGGATGGTGGTCCCGGCGCCGATGGCGAAGAACACCGCGGCGATGCCCAGCCGGACCCGGCGCCGGTGCCGCTCGGCCTCCTGCAGCTCGGCGATGTCCAAAGCGGTGCGCCACGCGGTCGCCAGCGGCCCAAGGTCACTGGTCGGCCGGGTCGGCGGCGGCTGGGGGGTGGCGACCGGACCGGGCGCGGCATGTGCCGGTGACCGGTCGGGCGGGGACGCGGGCGTGTGGTTGAAGCGGGTCATCAGACCTCCGAACAAGGCAACGGCGAACAGCCCCCGGCCAGAGGGCCGAGGGCGTCAAGGGCATTCGGGGTTGGCTACGGCTGGGCAGTGTTCAGCCGGGTCACGGTGGTGGTGCCGGTCTGGCCGGCGGTGACGGCGTGGCCGTGGCAGACCCGGCGGGTCGTGCGGGAGTGCTCATCGGGCGCGTCGTCCAGGACGAGCGCGACGGCGTCGATATCGGCGGCCAGTCGCAGTGCCCGGTCGGCCAGGCGCGTGACCTGGCGCGGGTAGGACTCGGACATGACGCGGTTACCTCTCCGGGGTGTCCAGTGCCGCGGGGTTGGTGTGCCAGGGCGCGCGGGCGCTGGTCGGACGGTCGTTGTAGGCGACCGCCATCAGGTTGTCCAGCAGCGCATCCAGCGCCCCGGCGGTGGTGTCGGCGGCCAGCGGCAACCGCCGGTCCGGCCGGAAACGGCCCTGCTCCAGGACGGTGCAGTCGCCCGGCTGGCCGTACCAGGGGGCGTACTCGTCCACTACCTCGCGCCATTTCGCCTTGGCCAGCCAGCCCGGATCACCCGCGCGGCGCAGCGCCTCGGCGTTCACCCGACTGCGGGCCGCGTGCAGGGCGCCGGGGTCCAGGTCGTCCTGGCTGGGCCAGGGCAGATCCGGGACCAGAATACGCCTCAGTGCGTGGCGGACAGTGTGGGCGTCGGTCCAGCACAGCACCCGCTCACAGGCGTCCAGGTGCTCGGCGACCTGAGCCGATACCCGTTGGACTGCGGCGACGGCCGCCGTACCGTCTGCGGACGGCGGCAGGGTGAGGGTTTCGCGGAAGCCGCGCCCCGCCACCGCCAGCTCCGACGGGTCCTCAAGGTTGTCGACCACCAGCGCCAGCGCCCGCCCGGACAGCCATCCATCCAGCATCCACCGAGCGTTCCGAGTCGCCTGCCGGTGCCGACCGAACGCCGCCTGGGTCGCCGCGCAGCCAAGGCAGACCCGGCCGCGGCCCAGCGGCGCCGCATCGGGATGCGGGTCACGCCAACCGCACCGGCGGCATACCCACTGCAGCTGCCGAGCCCGCGCTAGCGCGGCCCGCTGCGCCGCCGACGCGCGCCGCTTGGGCACGGTGTCGGCCAGCGCGAACAGCGGCGCGTAGGAGTTGCCGTGATACAGCACCTGCCCCTGCGGCACGGCATCCCTGGCGGGACGGCGCGGCGGGTCCAGCCTGGCCAGCTGGCCGCGCGTGAACCAGCCATCGGGAACCTGATCCCAGCGGGTGATCCGCAGCACGCCCTCCAGCGGGGGCCGGTAGCCGCCGCTCATGCCGCCGACTCCTTCCCCGCCGCGGCCGGGCGTGCGCCGCGGCGGGTCAGCAGCGCACGCCGCTCGTAGTGGTCCAGGCCGGCGACCACGCCGTACTGCTCATCGGCCGGGAACTGCAGCGCCTGCTCCAGGCAGTGCCGCCGCAGCGCCAGCGGGCACTCCGCGCAGTACTCCTTGGCCAGCAGGACACGGCGCCGGTACTCCAGACTCGTCTCCCGTTCGGCGCCGTCACCGGGGCCGAACCACAGCTCGTCCGGGGTGTCGATGCGGGGCCGCAGCTCCCACCCGACCGGCTCACGCCGGTGGATCCTGCCAGCGCGGCGCGAGGTCGGGGTGCCCATCACGCCCACCGCCCGTCCGAACCGGCCGGGGCCTGGGGGGCGGGGACCTCCCGGTCCAACTGGGAGGCGTGCACCTGGTGCCCGCACCGCCCGCACCACAGCACCACCGGCCCGCCCGACAGCGACGCCTCACAACACGGCGACAGCGGCAGCGGCGGGCGGCACGAGGGCCGCACCGCGGAGGACGCGGCCGGGCTCGGCTGGCCGCTCGAAACCTTGTCCAGGATCTGCTGGTGAGCGAAGACGCGGTCGACCAACCGCGAAGTAGTCCGGTCGTACATCGAGATCTCCTCTCGCATAGGGGAAGGAGCACGCCTCGGCCGGGCGCGCACAAAAACGTCCCGCCGGTGACCCGACGGGACGTGAAGGGGATGTTTCGTTGCTTGCGTGGTTCGAACTCGCTGCCAGCCGCGGTGAGCTGGATCAGTGCACCGAGGCGATCTGATGCAGCGCGGGCGCCACCGGCAGGGCGGGCTTGCTGAACTGCCGCCTGCTCCGGCGCGTGGACGTCTCCGCCACCGCCGACACAAGCAACGCCTGCCACAGCGCCGGGGACAGATCGATTCGGATCCGCTGGTTGCTTCCAGCGCACCGCCGCGCGCCGTCCTTGTGCGGCAGGAGCATGCCGCGCCGCCACACCCGCCACGTCCCACAGTCGGGACACACCATCGTCGGGTGACGACCAGCCGGCAGCGAGAGCTGGTGCGGAGGCATCGAGCTGGCGAGAAGTATCGGGCGACCGTTGTGCCTGGTCATGCGGGAGTCTCCCCAGGAAGAAGGTGAACGAGCCGTGCTGTGCGTTCTCCGCCCACCACGGACCAGACGACCGATCGACCAACGATCGGAGCCCGGGCCGTGATGGGCAGGCAGCGCAAGCGCCTGCCTGATCACGGGGCGCTGCACCGACCGGGAGGACCTGGGGACTTTGTGAAGCATCGACCCAGGCACACGAGTTCTCTCGCGATCGCCAACGCCTTATGGGGATGTCAAGAACCGATCAGTCCGGTCTGAGGTCGCCCGCAGACAGAGGACCAGGAGCTACTTCAGTTGTCGTCCCTGACCATCCAGGGGCGTTTCCCCTCTTCCTTAGGTGTTAAGGGAGGGTTAGCAAGACAGTGGCACCGTGCCGCTGATGCTGTCAAGCCCCCCTTATCACTAGGCTGTGAGGAGATCCGCGTCGGGCGGTTGAACGCGGCAGGGGAGGAGACGCGTGATCGAGGAGGTGCGGCGACTTGCTCGGGTCGAAGACCACGAGGTCAGAGCGCGTGAGGCCGCGAAGCTGATGGCAGAGCTGCAGGAAGCCGTGAAGGAGACGGCGCGCATGCGGCGCGAGAGCATTCAATGGCTTCGCGATCACGGCCGCTCGATGGCGGACGTGGCTCGGCTGATGGGAGTGAGCCGCGCCCGCGTAGCGCAGCTCAAGGACGCTGGTCCGGCCCCTGAGCGCGCCTTCCTCGGGATCGGACAGCTCAGCGTGGCCGTGCCGGAACGTCCAGGCGGACGCCGCCTCGTCGCGCGCGCGGATGCGGCGACCGGCCAGACCGTCTTGAGCGCGGCGTCATCCCTGGGCCTTGCGGGGGAGCTTGAGTACATCCCGCTGTCCGGCGAGATCGATCTCAACCGTGACGACTTGGTGGTGATCTGCGGCCCGAAGACATCCCCTGTCACTGCGGCCGCCCTTCAGGCCGATCCGAGGCTCGACTTCCACCAGCTCCCCGACTCCCGATGGGCGATCAGTGAACGCGGGACCGGCGAGACGCACGTGTCACCGTCCGATGATCCCGACAACCCGGCCCCCCAAGACATCGCCTACCTTGGCCGGCTTCCCCGGCCGGACGGTCAGGGGACGTTCCTTTTCGTCGCGGGAGTCCACGCGATCGGTTCCCTGGGCGCTTCGCGATACTTGAGGGAGCATCTCGCCGAGCTCTATGACGAAGTCGGGACTGAGCCCTTCTCGATGGTGATCACTTCCGAGTACGACCCCGAAGCGGAGGAGATCCTCTCCACGCGCGCGCTCACCCGTCCGCTCCGTCATGCCGGGAGTGCGTGAAGCATGGAGGTCTCGTTTGCCAGTTGGGCCAAGCAGCCCGATCGCCCCAATGAGGATTACGTCCTGGCGACGCCCGACGTGGTCGTCCTCCTGGACGGTTCAGGCGTCCCACCAAGCGCGGAAACGGGATGCCGTCACGGACTGCCCTGGTTCGTGCGCACGCTGGCGAACAGCATGATCGGCACCGCCCAGCAGACAGACAACTCCCTGGCGCGAGCGCTGAAGCAAGCGATCGAACTAACCGCCCTGGCCCATGCGGACACTTGCGATCCGAACCACCCCGTATCCCCGTCCTCAACAGTGGTCGCCGTCCGCCGACACGATGAGAACCTCGAATGGCTGGTGCTGGGGGACTCCTTCCTCGTGATGCGAGGGCGTGCTCAGATCGAGGTCATCACCGATCAGCGGCTCAAACACGGGGCGGTGAAGCAACGAAGTGCACTTCGGCGAGCCGACGGCCGGAACCCAGAACTTTGGAACGCCTTGGTGACAGAGGAACGGCGACTCCGCAACCATCCGGACGGCTACTGGATAGCCGCTGGCGAACCCGAGGCCGCCGACCATGCACTGACAGGCATTGTGCCGCTGGCCGACCTGACACACGCCCTGTTGTTCTCCGACGGCGGCGCCCGTCCCGTCGACCCTTTCGGTGTAGTGACCTGGGACGAGTGCTTCCATGACCTCGCCCAGAACGGCCCTGCCGCATGGCTCCGACGACTCCGCGAGATCGAGAACAGCGACCCTGATCGCACTCGCTGGCCGCGCTCCAAGCGCCACGACGACGCGACAGCGGTCCTGATCAGCTTGGAAGATGCTGAGTGAGCCGGTGACGGGGCTGTAGCCCTGGCTGGTCTGGATCTGCGTCAGGGAGCTGCAATGATGACCGGCCGCAGAGGGCCGGTGACAGTCGCGCCCCCGGACGGCCCTACCTTCCGTCTCAAGCCGCCGCCGCAATGATGACCGGCCGCGGAGGGCCGGTGACAGCGGCGCCGTCGTCGGCACCGCATACGCCGGGCCCTCGCCGCAATGATGACCGGCCGCGGAGGGCCGGTGACAGACTCGGCCTGCGCGCGGGCCTGACTCCTTCGGGACAAGGGCCGCAATGATGACCGGCCGCGGAGGGCCGGTGACAGCCCTCAGAAGGCCACAGAAGCGCGAACGCGACGCCGCAATGATGACCGGCCGCGGAGGGCCGGTGACAGGGCAAATGAGCTGTCCTTATCGCTTTGTGTGAGTGCATGCTTACAGTGACCGTGTCCGAGTTGTGTCGCTGTTGAGTTGATTGTGCTTCGGAACCTCCCGGGGATTCGGTGGGCACTAGAGGTTCCGAACCGTCGTGCCAGGGCGTCGGGTGGTCAGAGGCCCACAGGAAGTGGGAGGAGGACGCCGGCGGATTTGGTGTCGCGGAGGGGGCGGCGTTCGGCGGCGGCGACGGTGAACACACCCAGCTGCCGTAGTGGTTCTTTTGCGACGGTGAGGTTGGCCGTGGGGGCGGGGGCCAGCGCGGGGTGTTCTAGGAGGGCTTGGGTCGCTGTTTGGTTGAGGGGCTGGGCCCAGAGGGGCCAGATCATCACGGGGCGGCGGTTGTGGCGGTGCCAGAGGGTGGCGGTGACGCGGTCGCCGTCGCCGGTTAGGCGGAGGAGGCGGAGGGCTTGGGTGGCGAGCCAGGTGGCTCCGGGGACGCCTGCTTCGGTGGACTTGCCGTGGGGGTGGTCGGCGGCGTCGCGGATGACGCGGTAGTCGAGGTATTCGCCGGTGAAGTTGTCGACGCGGCGCCAGGCGGAGAGGGCTTCGTGCAGATGAGCGGGTTCGGCCCGGACTGCTTGGAGCGGGGTGGCGAAGAAGGAGCGGAGGCTCTGCTTGCCCGCGGGCGCGCAGTAGGGAGTGAGGGCGGCTTGGCCTTTGCCATCGACGGCTAGGTCGGTGACCAGGTGGTTGAGCCAGCGGCTGGCTTCGTCGCCGAGTTCGGCGACCTTGGCGGCAAGCTGCGGGTACTGGTCGCGCGGGACGCGCATGGGGTCCTTTTCGCCGCCGGACTGTTCACTGGCGCGGACGGCGCTTTGGCTGGGGCGCCGTAGCGGGAAGCGGTCGTCGACGCCGACGATGGCGGTGTCGGGTCCGGCTCGCTGGACGATCTTCCCCAGCGTCTCGGCGATCTGATGGGTGGACGCTAGATCGCTGTGGAGGATGGCACGGCCGGTGGTGTCGGAGAACGACAATGCGACCGGTTCGGCGTGCTCGCTGGTGAGGACACGCAGCAGGCCGAGGGCGGCGAGGAATCCCAGCGGGTCGGTGCCGTTGAGGGCAGGCAGTTCAACACTGGGCATGGGGCGATCCTTGGTCGTCGCGTTCGGAGCACCAGATGTCGGCCAGCCGGACGATGGCTTCCAGCAGCGCGAGTTGCCAGCGGCCCTGCTGGCGGTTGAGGCGGGCGAAGCGTTCGGGCGCCTGCCAGTCGATGCTGTGGTCGGTGACCTGCAGGGTTCCGATGGTCAGTGGCTGCGGGTCGGGGTCCTGGACGGGCGGAAGGAGCGGGCGCGAGCGGCCGTGGTGACTGGCGACCAGGTGGACGACCAGGTCTCCAGGCGTGTGGGTGTGTTCGGCGATGCGCGCAGAGAGGGCCTCGTGGCGCAGCCCGGCGGGGTATCCGGCCTGGATCCGGGCGCGGCGGAACGCTGCGCGGTCGGCCGGGTCCATGCCAGATTTGGCGCGGGGTGCGATCTCGGCGGCCAGGGCGCGCAGGGGCCGCTGGTAGAGCATGGCTTGGAAGCGGGGGTCGCGTTTGCCTTCGTCGTGCAGCAGCGCGGCCAGGCGGACGGCGTGCTGTAGCGGTTCGGCCAGCCCCAGGTTGGCGGCGAATACGGCGGCTTGGTCTGCGACCTGCTGCTGGTGCTCATTCAACAAGACCGCGCGGCGGACGCCGGCGGATGATTCCAGCGCGCCTTCGTCGCCACGCAGCCCGCCGCCCCGGGACGCCAGGACCAGCACCGGTCCGGCGTCGGAGTGCGCGGCAACCACGGTGCAGCGCTGCCGCAAGAGCTGAAGGTTCCGTTGCAGCGGCAGCAGGTCCGCGTCGGGTTCCAGGAGCTGGGCTCGCACAACCGCTGCAGTGGGAAGGTCGTCCGGGTCGTTCAGCAAGTCCAGCAGTGGCGCGAAGCCAGCCGCCAGTTCGGGGTGGTAGAGCTCCAACGTGGCGGCCAGTTCGGGACGCAACCGCAGCAGCGGGCGTCCGCGACGTTCTGCGAGGTCAGCGACGTCGGGTACCGGGTCGGTCGAAGCAGGATTCCAGCCGAACTGGTCACAGCCACCGCGCTCGGCGGAGACCACGATGAGGTCTCCCGGCTTCACCTCGGTGGCGGTGACCGGTACCGGAGGATCGTCCGGGCCGGTGTAGCGGACGGCGACGTACCCGCCAGGTTCGGCAGCCTCGGCTGTGTCGAGCTGGCCTTCCAGGTCGGAGAGGGTGTCGTCGACCAGGCCGGCGAGCCAGCGCCGGGCCGCGGCGTGAGGGACCTGAAGCATCTCCTCGGTGGCGGGTGGCACTGCACGTAGCGCGCCCGCCCAGCCGGTGAAGCCGCCGGGGAGACCGGCACGCCACACGATCGAGACATCCGCCATCCCGCGCTGCAGTCCGTGCAGGAACGGCGCGACGGGCGTGTCGGGATGAGGCGGCGGAGACGTCCTGGTCCAGGCATCCAGGATGCCAGCGTTCAACCGCGGCGTGTAGGGCGCGGGCGGACGCATCGCAGCACGCTGATCAGGAGTGATGCCGGAGGTGAGCTGCCGCAGCGAGGCGGGCGACACCAGAAGCCCGCCGACCAGATCGGTGGCCTTGGCCGACAAGAGCGGGGCCTGGTCGGTCAGCCAGTCCCAGGTGACTTGCCGCGCGGGCCCGTACACCGGGTCGTCGGCGCCGACGCTGGTGTCGTGGACGACCAGGGCGTGGCTGGCGGACAGGTCGCCGAGCCGGTTGAGGCGCCCGAGCCGCTGGATCAGTGCGGACAAATCCGCCGACTCGGTCACCAGCGCGTCCACGTCCAGATTCGCGCCGACCTCGATCGTCTGAGTGGCGACCACGATCAGCGGCAGGCCGGGAGTGCGGGTTCGTCCGGCGCGCAGCCGGTCGTAGTAGCGGTGCAGCAGGTAGTCGCGGTCGACGGGCCGGATCCGTCCGGTGAGCAGCACTGCGCCGTCGAGCTGCGCGTGTACCGCCCGGGCGCGCGCCACGGTGTTGCACACCACCGCCACCACTCGCCCGGAATCCTGCGGCTCGGCCAAGCGTCGTGCCCAGTTGGCCATGACCTGCGGCAGGACCGTGGCAGCAGACTTGCGGGTCACTTTGGGGGCCAGCAGATGCAGTCGGCGTTCGGCATGCAGCCGGCGGCGGGCGACCGGATGCTGCTCATCGGCATCGCTGATCTGGTGTACCCGGATCGCTGTGTCGTCTGGGGGAGTGGCCGACATCGTCACCAGCGCCGGGACGCCGTCGTCCGGCTCCAATTCCTGCAGCGCGCGCAGCGTCTGCCGGAACGGATCGGCCAGGTGCGCCTCGTCCAGGACGATCAGGCTGTCGGCGCCGACCAGCGCCGCGTCGATGGACCGGAGGTGCTCGCCCACCCCGTAGCCGCGGAACAGCAGCCGACTGCCGACCTGGTCGATGGTGCCGACCACCACGGCGAACCGGTCGGGGCGGTCCAGCCAGCGCCAGGACCACGTCACTCCGCCGCGCATCCGCGTGACCTGCAGCGGCGTCTGGTCACCGGCCTGAAGCAACGCCTCCGCCACTCGCCGCGCGCACGGGCCCGAACCAGCACCCAATGCCTCGGCGAGGCGGCCAGCGTGCCGGTACGCCTCGTCCACGATCAGCCGCCGGTCGACCACGAAGAACAGCCGGCGCCGCGCCAGCTCGGGCCGGACGGCGGCGACGAACACGAACACGTCGATCAGTGAGGTCTTGCCGAGCCCGGTCGGGACGTCCACCACGTCGGGCCACCGCCCGGACGCCAGGATGTCGTTCACCAGCGCCTGCTGCCAGGGGAACGGCCCATGCCCGTGCACCTCGTGCACGAGCGCCTCGAAGTCGGCGGCGGTCAACTCACTCACGCACGCCTCCCTGCGGCGCGAACAACCCCAGCCCCAGATACCGCATCGAGCCCAGCAGCACCGGCCCGACCACCGGACGCTCGAAAGTCACCGTCACGTGCACCAGCGGCCGGATCGGACGGTTCAACGGCATGGTGTCCCGGCGCGGCCGATGCACCGCTCCCCGAATCATGGACGCGGGCGAGAACTCCAGCTCCTGCACCGGCGGATATCCGGCCATCTCCAGCGAACGCTGGATCTCCTTGAGGATGCCGTCGTCGCCGCGCCGCCGCTTGGGATAGCGGTCCAGCATCATCGGCGTCGCCGTCACCCAAGTGCGCGCACCGCGCCGCTGGTCGGCCGTCCACCGCTCCGGCCGCACACCCCACCCCGAGGTACTCGGCTGGAACTCCACCCGCAACCGGCGTCCGTCGCCGTAGCTCAGATACTCCAGCGGTCGCTCCACCAACGCCCCCCACAACCGGGCATAGGCGTTGCGGGCAGCGACTCGGGGATCGCCACCCCCACACCCAGCAGCCGGCCATCGGCATGCCGGTTGTCGACGTTCGGCAACGCCAGATACCCCACATGCGCGGACTCGTCGGCGCCGTGCCCGCTGATCTCGGCCGGGATGTCGGTCCCGATTCGATCCATCACGGCCGCACGCAGCACCGACGTCACCGCCACCACCGCGTCCCCGGGTGGCTTCACCGTCCCGGACGCGAACCTGAACACCAGCAGCTCGGTGAACACCGACCGCGCGGGCGGCTCAGGCGGTGCGACACCCGGCCGGGCATAGGGGACCTCCTGGTCGGCGTTCCACGACCGCTCCCCCTGCGCATACAGCTTCCGCAGCTGATCGCAGTACCCGCCGTAGGGAACCCGCAGGCCGAACTCGGCAGGCTCACCCAGCCGCACCGGAGCAAACCGCGTCCACTCCGCACGCTCGTCCACCACCTCATCGACCACGCTCAGCGTCACCGGCGACGTCGAACGCCCCAGATACGGGACGCCCCGCGCCAACCGCGCCAGCACCTTCAGCGTGTCCGGAGCAGGGGAGGCATGCGGCCACACCACCGCGAACTCCGGATACACCGGCTCGGCACTCAGCCGCGTCTTCTTCCGCCCCGACCGACCCAGCCGATGCTGGCTGCTGGCCTTCTTGTCGGTGGCGTTGGCCACCACATACCCCTCGCGCCGCGCCTGCGTGAACTCCTCACAAGCCCACACCTCCGGTGCCCCGGCCTCCTCCAGCCAGCGCAGCGCGTCCCAATGCTCCTGGACGGTCGCGGACGCGACCAGCGCGCAGAACACCCGCGCCGGATGCGGCGGCCACTCGGCCCGGTCGGCCCGCCGCCCGGCCGCGTCGTAGCGGCCATCGCGCAGCCGCACCACGATCGACAGCGCCACCGGCTCACTCCTCGCCGGCCGCCGCCATCACGGCATGCCGGATCGCCTCGGCCAGGCTCGGAATCGGCGTCACCTCGATCGTGTCGGACGCCATCACCAAACCAGCCTCAGCCGTCCGGTCCCGCAACTCGTGGAAGACCCCGACCGCATCCGCGGCCGACAGGGAGAACTCCTCGACCTCGCCGCCGTCCCGCTCAAACGCCAACGTTTCGCGCACCCGCACCAGGTCACACCCCGACCGAAGCCACACCGACGGCCGATCAAACGCCAACCGATCCCCGGCCAGCGCCAACGCCAGCAACGTCGCCCGCGCCAACTGCGCGACCTCGTCCGAGACGTCCCCGAAACGCAGACGCTCCAGCCCACCCAGCGAGATCCACGCATCCCGCCGCGCCTCACTGATTACCATCCCGCCGGGCGGAGCCCCATCCAACGCGTGCCCATGCCCGATCACGCTGAGCTTCTTGTCCTTGTCCCTGGCCTTGTCTTTGGCCTTGTCCCCGACCGCGATGAACTTCCAGTCACTCTCAGCCCTGGTCTTGTCGTCGATCCCCCCGGACAGGTTCAGCGGATCCTTGCGCATACTGCGCCGCTCACCCTCCTGGGGATCCAGACCGAACATCGAGGACGCGTAGAACCGGGCGAACTTCGCCCACCGACCCTTGCGATGCGAATCCCACGCACCAAAGATCAGCGAACCGGGATCCCGCTCGAACAGCGGCCGCACATCCTCCGCGCTGACCTCCCGCAGCCGCTGCCCCACGTCGCTGTGGTCGAACCGGACCCCGCTCACCAGGCTGTCGCGCAGATAGGCGTCGGCGTACCGGTGCGGGAACTCCAGCGACGTCAGCCGCACCGGCCCCCGCTCGGTCTCAGCTCGCAGTTCGAATAGCGGCAGCTCGATCCGCCCCTTGTCCCGCGCGACCAGCAGCGCTTCCTCGATCCGGTTGGCCTGCGACGGCACCTGATCCAGCACCACCGTCGCCCGCGCCTCCCCATCCACGCGCCGCGACTCCAACAGGTACGGACCCTCGGGGAACGTCGGCGGCATCACCTTGTCATCGGCCGCCGGCCGATACACCCCATGAACCGCCACCCCTGCGTCCGTCCGGTCCTCAGCCACCGCGGCCAACAGCCGCTCCACCACCCGCGCAACCATCCCGACCAACCCCGTCCGATGTGACGCCGAACACGCAACGCAGACGCTACGTCACAGCCCCGACAGAACTCCCCAACGTCGGAAAATCACGGCCGCGCACAACGTCGCTTGGCCACAGATGGCCAGTGACAACCGCCAATGCTGCTCAACGGACAATGCCGCCCAAACTGCAATGATCACTGGCTGCAGAGGGTCAGTGACACCCCAGCGCAGAGAGCGGGCCAGTGTCCCTCCGGAACCGCAATGATGACCGGCCCGTGAGGGCCGGTGACGGGCCGACACCGTCAGGACGCCGAGGGCGTCCGGGTTGCCGCAATGATGACCGGCCCGTGAGGGCCGGTGACGGCGTCCGAGCCCGGAAGTCACCATCCCGGCCTCCTAGCCGCAATGATGACCGGCCCGTGAGGGCCGGTGACGGCCGCCGAGCGCTGCCTGAACCGCCGACATCTGGTGGTCGCCGCAATGATGACCGGCCCGTGAGGGCCGGTGACGGGCCAGGCTGCGCGGCTCGACACGATCGATCTGTCCCAGCCGCAATGATGACCGGCCCGTGAGGGCCGGTGACGGGCCGTCGAACCCGAGGAACGGGACGACCAGGCGGGGGCCGCAATGATGACCGGCCCGTGAGGGCCGGTGACGGTCGGCGAGGTCGAGGGTGTCCTGACGGGCGTGTGCGAAGCCGCAATGATGACCGGCCCGTGAGGGCCGGTGACGGTCTTCGTGAACTCCATGAGCGACCTGTTCCACGCGGCCGCAATGATGACCGGCCCGTGAGGGCCGGTGACGGCGCTGGTGACGACGATCGTCTCCCACCCCACGAGTGCCGCCGCAATGATGACCGGCCCGTGAGGGCCGGTGACGGAACCCGCGTACCGCGCGTCGCCGGGGCCCGAAGAAGTGCCGCAATGATGACCGGCCCGTGAGGGCCGGTGACGGCACGGGAGTCTCCGTCCCCGGAGTGGCTTCCGGGGTGGCCGCAATGATGACCGGCCCGTGAGGGCCGGTGACGGGCTAAATGAGCTGGGACTATTGCTGTGTGTGGCTGCAGCGCCACAAGATTTGCGTCCGTTTTGTTCCACTGTCGAGTTGTTTGTCCTTCGGCACCTCCCGGGGATTTGATGGGCGCTTGAGGTTCCGAAGCAGCAGCATGCCCGAAGGTCGGACCTGTGCGCTAAGGGGGTGCTCCGGATGAGTGGCTGGCTGCTGAGCCATGGGCTGGTCTGAGACGCGAGAAGGCCGGTCACCCTGGACGAGTGACCGGCCTTCCGTGGCCCTGGCGGGCGAGGATTGTGCGTATGGTGTGCCGATGGTCGGCTCTTGGGTGGCGTCATCGGAGTCTTTGCAGGTCAGGACTGTCTTTGGTGATCAAGTTGTTGATCACGCCATGTGGTTCCACAAGCCCTTCAGAACCGACGACTGGCTCCTCTACTACCAAGACACCCCCTTCGCCGGCGGCGCCCGAGGCCTAGCAAGAGGGCAGATTTTCACGCGGGATGGGGACCTGGTCGCCTCGGTTATGCAGGAGGGGCTGATTCGGGTTACGGACGCGTGAGTCGCGGGGGTCAGGTGGGGTCGGGGTTGGTTTCCAGGAGCTCCACCAGGCTGGCGATCATGGTGAGGAGGACGGCGGGGCAGGTGCCGGGTTCGGCCCAGTTCCGCGAGGACGCGGATGGCCCCGCAGCTGATCTTCTCCCGTCCCTCGATCGCCGACCCCCGGACCAGCGGACGGTGCTCCGGCGGGGGCGGGACTGGCATCGTGAGTTCGGTGACTCGGTTTGCGATACAAGGCGAGATGCAGGCGCAGGTTATCGGCGAGATCGGTCCTCTTCGGGCGAAGTGTGGGGGGTGGGAGTTTCCGCTATTTGGGAACGTTTCGTCTTTGGAGCGGGTGCCGACGGATGTGGAGTCGGCGGTCGTGGTGGTGCATGGGGCGCTGCGTAATGCTGGGGACTACTTTTGGATAGTTGAGGAAGCGGCTTGTGGGCGGCGAGTGCTTGTGCTTGCGCCGCAGTTTCTTACGGCTGTCGATGTGCGGGGGCGGGCCGAGTGCCGTGAGTTGCTGCACTGGGAGACCGAGGACTGGAAGGGCGGGTTCGGGGAGGTCAGCTCGTTCGAGGTGCTCGATGCGCTGCTCCGTCGGCTGCTCGATGGCGTGCGCAGGGTCACTGTGGCGGGGAACTCGGCGGGCGGGCAGTTCGTGAACCGGTATGCGGCTGTGGGGAATGTGCCGGACGAGCGGGTGCGGTTCGTGGTGGCCAATCCTTCTACGTATTTGTATTTCGATCGGGTGCGGCCTGGGGTGGACGGGCTTGTTGGGGCTGAGCGCGACCAATGGCGGTACGGGTTCGGGGGTGCTCGGCCTGAGTATGTGAGTGAGAGTGCCGAGTATTACTTCGAGCGCTATCTGGGTCGGGACGTGGTCTACCTGCTCGGGGAGGAGGACGCCGATCCGGGGGCGGCGCTTCTGGAGGTGCATCCGGCGGCGCTTGCTCAGGGGCTCACTCGTTTCGAGCGTGGCGTCCGGTATTACGAGTACCTGGAGCAGAAGGCCGGGGGGAGCCTTGAGAGGCATCGGCTGGTTCGGTTGGCCGGGGTCGGGCATGACGCGCGGGATGTCTTCACGTCCGCACAAGGGGTAGAGGCGCTGTTCGGCGGCTGAGGCGCGGAAATGAGCGCGGCGGGGGTGGCGTTGCGCTTTTCATGGGTGTTCCGTGCGGAACTGGGGTGGGCGCGAGTGTTGAGGAGCTCCACCAGGAGGTGAGCGTCCGGTTCGGGGCGCACTCGGTGCGGGTTCTTGGGGATGTTTGTCTCGGCGGACGGTTCGTCGGGCATCACTGCGGACGGATCGGGCTGCACACGCTGGCGTACGGCGCGGACGTCGAGGTGGTGGTGGACGAGCTGCCCGACGTCTACATCGCGCATGTGCCGCTGGCGGGCGTCCGGGGCGGGGCCGTGGACGGCGTGGACGTCCGGGCGCAGGGGGCCATTGCCGGGCCGGGGCAGCGAATGGCGGTCGGGTGGGGAAGCGGCGCTGCGACGTTGGTGGTCTGCATTCCGCGGGATGTCGTCGAGGGCGCGTTGGGGATGCGGCTGGGCGAGGCGTCGGGGCCGCGCGTGCGATTCGATCCGGCGTTGCGGACGGGCGCTGGGGTGGGCGGCGAATGGGCGGAGTTGATCCGGCGGTTCGCGGAATTCGCGGGGGCTGAGCTTTTGGATCGGTCGCCTTTGGCGGTCGGGCATTTCGAGCAGCTCGTTGTTCAGGGGCTGCTGGACGTTCAGCCGCATTCGTTCTCCGAGGTGCTGGCGAGTGGCGGTGTTGCGGTGGCTCCTCGGGCGTTGCGGAGGGCTTTGGCGTTCTGCGAGGAGCATGCTGACGAGCCGATCACGTTGGCCGATTTGGCTGAGGCCGCGCATACGAGCGTCCGGAGTTTGCAGGAGGCGTACCGGACGCAGCTCGGGACGACTCCCATGGCGCATCTGCGGCAGGTTCGGCTTCGGCGCGCGCACGAAGAGCTGCGGCGGATCGCCCGGGGTGATGGCGAGGGGAGCGTTACCGATGTCGCCTTGCGCTGGGGGTTCGGCCATCTCGGACGATTTTCGGCCCAGTACCGGGACGCTTTCGGAGAGTTGCCGTCGCAGACGCTCCGGGCTATCCGGTAAGCGCGTGATGCTCGGCGTTCGGTGGATAGCCGGTTCGGGTGCCTTCCGCTTTTGATGGTCCTCAGTCAAAGGGAGGGGATGCTCGTGAACGGGGACGACCGGCTGGGGATCGTGTTCGGCAGTCTCACGCCGCCGGAGGAGCTTGCCACCGGGGCCGAGCTGGCGGAGCGGCTGGGTTTCGGCGAGTTGTGGTTCTCCGAGGACTGCTTCTTCACCGGAGGTGTT
The DNA here is from genome assembly GCF_024172125.1 of Actinomadura rupiterrae. Taxonomy (GTDB): domain Bacteria; phylum Actinomycetota; class Actinomycetes; order Streptosporangiales; family Streptosporangiaceae; genus Spirillospora; species Spirillospora rupiterrae. The sequence continues at coordinate 622,917 of NZ_JAMZEA010000007.1, read as the reverse complement.
TCGGGGCTGACGCAGATGCTCGCCTCGACGGGCGGGATCACCGCCGGGCTCGGGCTGGCGAGCGTGATAACCAGGCATCCGGCGGTGCTGGCGATGGAGCTGGCGGGGCTGGCCCGGCTCTATCCCGGGCGGACGCGCGCCACGATCGGGCTGGGGAACGTCGGCTGGCTCAAGCAGATGGGGCTGGTTCCGGACCGTCCGCTAACGGCGGTTCTGGAGACGTTCGACGTGTTGCGCGCGCTGCTGGACGGACGGACGGTCAGCGAGCCGACCAGTGCGCACCATTTCGACGGGATCGAGCTGGCCTTCCCGCCCGAGGAGCCGCCCGAGCTGTGGATCGGCGCGGTGAACCGGCGTGCGCTGCGCGCGGCCGGCGCCAAGGCGGACGGCGTGCTCCTGTCGGTGCTGGCCGGTCCGGAGTACGTCGCGTGGGCGCGGGACGTGATCGCCGAGGGCGCCGCCGAGGCCGGACGGCCCCTCCCGCGGATCACGGCGTTCGCGCTGTCCGCCGCCGATGCCGACGCGTCCGCCGCTCGGGACGCGGTGAGACAGGCCGTCGGGTTCTTCCTCCAGGCCGAGGCGCACACCGATCTGGTCGGACGCTCACCCCACGCGGAGGCCGTCCGGAAAGCGCTGGACGGCGACCCGTTCGACGTTCCGGACGCCTGGATCGACGAGTTCGCCGTCGCGGGCACGCCCGAGCAGGTCGCGGCGCGGCTCGGCGACCTCAACGAGGCCGGTGCCGACAGCGTCGGGCTCTGGCTGTTCCCCGCCGAACGGTACGTCGCGGTGCTGCAAACGATCGCGGACGAGGTGCTGCCGCGCCTCGGTCGTCAGGCTTCGCCGAAGAGCAGGCCGTAGGTCGCGACGTACGCGCCGTCGCCGTCGTCGTGCCGGGCCTTGGGCTGGAAGTCGGGGGCGGTGCGGCTCGCGGCGGCGCGCATCCGGTCCGCGACGACCTGGTGGGACGGCGGGGTGACGGCCAGGAGGGCGAGGAGTTCGGCGCGGTGCTCGGCGGCGTCGGGCTCCTCGGCCAGCAGCGCCGCCTCCGAGTCCTCCAGGGACCAGCCGAAACCGAGGTCCTGCCAGTACGGGAGGACGGCGATCAGGGTGACGGCCTCGGTCAGGTCGGCCGCCATCAGCGTCGCCTGGCCCTCGGAGTCGGCATAGAGGACGGGACCGTCCACTCCGCCGCAGAGGAAGTAGGTGCCGCCCGCGCCGTCCCCGGCGATCGGCGTCAGCGACGTGCCGGACTCCAGGAACACGTCCTCGATCGGGTCGCGGCGCACGATGTCGAAATCGCCCGGCCAGAGCAGGAGGTCGGCGAGCTTCTGGTCGGTCTCGATCCGCCGGAGCAGGGCAGCGTTGTCGGACATGCCGCCTATCTTGCCGCGTCCGGCGGGCAGAGGCGGCACGGAGCGTCCGGCTGAGGCCGGGGAGCGTCAGGGGATGGACGCGGAGCGGAGCGCGTCGGCCAGCGGGGCCAGGTCGGGTTCGGCGGACAGGCAGAGCGCGGCGATCCGGCGTTCCGGGCCGTCCGTTTCGAGGTGGGCGATCAGGTTGCGGGTCTGGTCCGTCCGGCAAGTGAGCTCGGGATCGAACTGCTCCAGGCTCGTCTTCGTCCGCTCCAGCGCTTCGTCGACCAGCGCGGCGGCCTGTTCGGACAGGTCGGACGGGACGTCCGCGAGCACGACTTCGGCGTCGGGGGCGATGCCCGCCGCGAGCATCAGGAACCGGGCGAACACCTCGGTGAATTCGGCGCGGCGCTCGGGGGAGCGGAGGAAGCCGGGCATGATCTCGGCGGTCGAGGACAGCGCGGATGCCATCGCCGTCCCGGGGACGATGTTCCGGTGCTCGGCGCACATCAGCAGGAGCCGCGCGGCGCGGGCCTGGGACGCGAACGACCGGGACAGGCGGCCGGCCAGGTCGTCCGCCTCGTCCTCCAGGCCGCGCAGGCGGTCGCGGGCGCCGTCGATCAGCCGCTGCTGCGCCTCCTCGTAGCCGTCGAGGCGCTCGTCGGAGACCTCGGCGGCGCCGGTCTCGGACTCCACGCGGCGCTTCAGCAGCGGCGTCCGATCCGGACGGCGCAGGGGCCCTGCCGGGTTCCGCGTCCGAGCCCCGCGGGGGTCCGCTCCGGACGTGCGGGTGGCCGCGCGGGTTCATGCGGTGAGTCCTGTGGGACGCGCGGGAAGCGGTGCCGGTTCCGGTGAGACGGGCCACAAAACCGCAGGTCAAAAATATCTTGCTGATTTCGAGCGGATCACCGTACGCTCAGGGCAGGCATTCAGCAGTCGAACGACTGGATCTTGGTCCGGCGGTCGGCACGAGGAACAGAAGGGTGGTGTGTGGTCCGGTGATGAACATGATCTCGATGAGCGCGTGGCGGAACGGGGCCGTGCCCTGCCCGCTTTCCTCGGCGACCTATGCCGGCGCGACCGCTGCCTCCGTCCACACCGGGAACCTCGGTGGCGTGGGCAAACTCGGCGGCGGCAAGCGCATGGACGCGCGGTTCCAGGCTGAGCCGGCCGGCTTCGGCCTGTCCGGCGAGGCACTGCGGCTGCGCGGCCTGATGCAGCAGGTGTCCCGTGATGAGCACGGCGGCAGTGTCCTCCCGGCCACCGGTCTCATCGCCACCGAAAGTGGCGTCGCGACCGACAAGGCCGAGGACGAGCAGCCCATCGCTCCGGCCACGACCCACGTGAACGTCCCCTCCCCGCGAGGAGACGAGTCGGGTCCGTACCCCTGGCGGCGACGACCGGTCTAGAACAGACCGGCGAGCCCCCAGGCCGCGGATTCCGACACCGGAACCCGCGGCCTTCTTCTTTGCCCAGACGACCCGACGACACGAACCCGTTGAGATCCAACGAGAGGAACAAGGGTGACCGTGATGCAGGGGGCTCTCGCGATGAGCGACGAGGACCTGACTCTGCCCTGCCGGACCGACCCGGAGCTCTTCTTCGCCGAGGCGCCCGCCGACGTCGAGCTCGCCAAGGCGCTGTGCGTGGAGTGCCCGCTCCGCCGCGAGTGCCTCGCCGGCGCCCTGGAGCGCAAGGAGCCCTGGGGCGTGTGGGGAGGCGAGCTGTTCGTCCGCGGCGTCGTCGTCCCGCGCAAGCGGCCGCGCGGCCGTCCCCGGAAGCACCCGCTTCCCGACCAGGTGACCGCGTGATCCGGCGATGACCCCGATGACGACCGTCCAGTTCGAGGCACCGGGCGGCGCGACCGTCGAGTCGCGCCGCCCCGTCCCCCAGGAGACCGAGATGAACTTGCTCAGCCAGGACCTGTCGCGCGAGCGAATACCCGTCCGCTCGGACGTCGCTCCCGCCGCGGCCGATCCGCAGGCGGACGCGCCGTCCCTCGCGGCGCTCGGGGTGGACAAGGTGTCCGCCTCCGAGCCGACCGCGACCTCGGCCGCAGCCGTGCGAGCGGACGTGGCGGAGATGCGCGCCGCGCGGGTGCGGGCGCTGCGCAGGGCCCGGCGCGAGGCGCGGTTCCGCGCCGCGCGCGTGAACCGGGCCCTGCTGGCCCCGGCCCCGCGCCGCCCGCTCGACTGATCCGCAACGGCCGCCGCGCGCCCGGCGCGCGGCGGCCGCACCTACCTCGCCGGTTCGGTGGAAGGCCCGGTCCGTTCTTTCTTGGATGGTTTGACGGACCAGCGAGCCTCTCGAACCAGGCCGCCGAGCGTCCGGCCCTCCCTCTCGTTGGCCGGACGCGACGAAACGGGGCCGCGCACCTCATCAGTGCGCGGCCCCGTTCGCTTGCGCGGGCGCGTTCGCTTGCGCGGGGTCAGCCGACCGGTTCCGGGTCTTCCTCGTCGGCGAAGCCGGGGACCCAGGCGAGGGACTCGGCGCGGGCCGGGATCTCGCATTCGAGCTGGCAGAGGACGCCCGTCCCCGCGGACAGGACGCGGTGCACGATCACGTACTGCGGCGGCAGGTTGAGCTGCCGGACGACGTTGGTCGGGCGCAGGTCGGTGACGCGGGCGGCCATGTCGCGCAGCCACTCGCGGTTGAACTTGAAGGTCTCGGTCACGAACGGCTCGGTGATCGGGGCGAGGAACGCCTCCAGGCCCTCGATGTCGACGTCGACACCCTCGCGGATGAAATCCTCGTCGCGCAGCGCGGCCTCGATCTCGTCGATGTCCTCCAGCGTGCCGATGCGCAGCAGGCGGCCCATCCGGTGCTGGAACTCCTCGGGGATGCGGTCCACAGCGCCGAAGTCGAGGACGCCGAGCCGGCCGTCCGGGAGAAGCCGGAAGTTGCCGGGGTGCGGGTCGCCGTGCAGCAGCCCGCAGCGCTTCGGCCCGGACAGCAGGAACCGGCAGTACAGCAGCGCGGCGTGGTCGCGGGTCTCCTGGTCGCCGTCGCTGATGATCTTCGACAGCGGGGTGCCGTCGATCCACTCGGTGACCAGGACGTTCCCGTCCTGCGCGACGACCTCGGGAACGTAGAAGTCGGGGTCGTCGGCGGGGAAGCCCTCGCGCATCCGGGTCTGGGACGCGGCCTCGATCGAGTAGTCGAGCTCCTCGATCACCCGCTCCTTGAGCTCGGCGAGCATCGACTTGACGTCCAGGCCGGGCATCAGCACGCCGAACAGCCGGCCGAGCCGGGCCAGCTGGTTGAAGTCGCTGATCAGCGCCTTGCCCGCGCCGGGGTACTGGACCTTGACCGCGACGTCCCGGCCGTCCTCCCAGACGGCGCGGTGCACCTGCCCGATGGACGCGGCGGCGGCCGGCTTGTCGTCGAACTCCTGGAACCGGTCGCGCCAGTCCTCGCCGAGCGCCTCCGCGAGGACCTTGTGGACGGCCGAGGCGGGCAGCGGCGGCGCCGCCTCCTGGAGCCGGGTGAGCGTGGCCCGGTAGGGGCCGGCGATCTCCGGCGGCAGCGCGGCCTCGAAGATCGACAGCATCTGGCCGAGCTTCATCGCCCCGCCCTTGAGCTCGCCGAGCACCTTGAACAGCTGCTCGGCGGTGCGCTGCTGGATCTCCATGGCGACCGCCTCGGCGGACTTGCCGAAGGTGCGTTTCCCGACGCCCAGAGCGGTGCGCCCGGCGAAACCGAGCGGGAGGGACGCCAGCTTTGCGGACCGCGTCACCGCGCGGCGGGGAAGATCGCTCACGGCGACCATTGTCGCGGCCTGCCCTGGTTCGCGCCATAAAGATCCATGACAAAGCCGACGGCCGGAACTTGCCGCACTTTCACTACCTGCGGAAACATGGTAAGTGTGCGCTTTCTCACGCGGCCGGGGGTACCCGGTCCGGGGCCTGGCGATAGCGTTCGGCCATGGCTGAAGATCGCGTCCTGCTGGTGGAGCGCCGTCCGGGCGGCGTCGCCGTCCTCACGCTGAACGACCCGTCCCGGCGCAACGCCATGTCGGACGAGATGACCGCGGCCTGGAAGGACGCGCTCACCGAGCTGCGCGCCGACACCGGACTGCGCTGCGTCGTCGTCACCGGCGCCGGGACCGCGTTCACCTCGGGCGGCGTGCTGTCCTGGCTCGCCGACACCAACGCCGCCGCGCTGCCGGAGCTGCGCACCCGGATGACCGACTACTACAGGACGTGGCTGATGATCAGGGACCTGGAGGTCCCGACGATCGCGGCCGTGAACGGCCACGCGGTCGGGGCGGGCCTGTGCCTCGCGCTCGCCTGCGACCTGCGCTACGCCGCCGCAGACGCCAAGCTGCTCGCGCCGTTCACCGCGCTCGGCCTGCACCCCGGCATGGCCGCGACCTGGCTGCTGCCGGAGGTCGCCGGGCTGCCGCTCGCGCGCGAGATGCTGCTCACCGGGCGCGTCCTCACCGGGACCGAGGCCGAGGCGAAGGGCCTGGTCAACCGGGCCGTCCCGCGGGAGGACGTGCTGGCCGAGGCGCTCGCCGCCGCGGACCGCGTCGCCGCCCAGGCCCCGATCGCGACCCGCCTCACCAAGGCGGCCCTGGCCAACGGCGGCCACCCCGACATGGCCAGCGCGCTGCGCTGGGAGGCCCTCGCCCAGCCGGTCACCATGACCACCGCCGACATGCTCGAAGGCCTCACCGCCCAGCGCGAGAAGCGCCCCCCGGAGTTCACCGGCCGTTGACCGATCGATGATCGATCATCCCCCGACACGCCCGACCCCCTGCCCACATCCGGCCACCGCTCACGCCTCCGCAGCCCGGGATGCGGGCCTGCCGGGGCTCACGCCTCCTCGGGGGCGCGGCGCCGTCGGGCTCACGCCTTTGCGGGGGTGCGGGCGGCCACGTGGTCAGCTAGGTAGGACTCCCAGGTGCGGGTGCCGCGGGCGGCGCCCTCGCGGGCGAGGTTGAGCCCCTCGCGGTAGGCGCGGCCGATCTTGCCCGCCATCGGGACGGGCAGCATCGGGCGGCGCTTGCCGGCGGCGGCCAGGTAGCTCCGCAGCAGCTCGGGCAGGGTGTAGTCGGTCGGGCCCGCCAGGTCGGGGACGAGCCCGGCGGGGGCGCCGAGGGCGAGTTCCGCCAGCCGGTCCGCGACGTCCCGCTCGTCCACGGGCTGGAAGCGCAACGCGCCGGGGGCCGGGACTACAGGGCTCTTCGCCATCTTCTGCGCGATGCCGAGCACCAGGCTGTGGAACTGGGCGGGCCGGAGCGTCGTCCAGGGGACGCCCGAATCCGCGACGGCCTGCTCGGACGCGAGCTTCGAGCGCAGCCAGGCGATCGGGACGCCCTCGACCCCGGTGACCGAGACGTAGACCAGGTGCCGCGCGCCCGCGCGCTTCGCGGCCTCGGCGAGGTTCCGGGTGGCGATCTCGTCGCCCTTCGGCCCGCCCGCCAGGTGGACGACGGTCTCCGCGCCCGCGACGGCCTCGTCCAGCCCGTCGCCCTGGAGCAGGTCGCAGGCCACGTACTCGGTGCCGTCCGAGGCCGGGCGCGCGTGCCGGGTGAGCACCCGCACCTCGCGTCCGGCCTCCCGCAGCCGCGGGACGAGCAGGGAGCCGAGCGTCCCGGTGCCGCCGGTGACGAGGATCGGTGCGGTCATGGCTTCTCCGTTTCCGAGGGACGGCGCGCCGGAGCGCCGTCGTCACCCCCTCGACGGATCGCGCGCCGGGAATGTGACGGGCCCGCCCCGGTTTCTTGATCGGCTCCGCTGAGAGCGAACTTCCGTCACGCTCCGTACTCTTTTCGGTCTGACCGAATTCACCGAAGGTCCTTCCGGAGCGGTGTCCGGACCGTCCCCGCGGCGGCTACGAGCAACCCCTAAGCGGGGAAAACATCGGTGCTGAGCTGGGAAAACGGCCAACCCCCCCTGTGGCGGGCGCAAAGTTTTGGGTACGGTTCTAGCGTGCCCCCAAACGTTGAGGTCCGCCGGAGCAGCAGACGTCGGCGGACGGTGTCCGCATATCGGGACGGGGACAAGGTCGTGGTGATGCTGCCGTCCCGGCTCAGCAAGGCCGAGGAGGAGCAGTGGATCGCGACCATCCTCCAGCGCCTCGCCGACCGTGAGCGCCGCCGCCGTCCGAGCGACGCCGACCTGGAGAGCCGCGCGCACGAGCTGAACCGGCGCTACCTGGCCGGCCGGGCCGTCCCCGCCAGCGTCCGCTGGGTGGAGAACCAGCGCACCCGCTGGGGCTCCTGCACCCCGGACGACGGGACCATCCGGCTGTCCACCCGGCTGCGCGGCATGCCGTCCTGGGTCGTGGACTACGTCCTGGTCCACGAGCTGGCCCACCTGCTCGTCCCCGGCCACGGCGCCGACTTCTGGGAGCTGGTCGGCAACTACCCCAAGGCCGACCGCGCCCGCGGCTACCTGGAGGGCGTCGCCGCCGCGGCCCACCTGCCGATGGAGTCCGACACCTCCGACGAGGACGGCCTCCGCCACGGATCGGACGAGGACGACCTCCGCCACGGAGTGGCCGGTTGACCGACCAGCCCGCCCCCCGCGACGTCCCGCGGGCCGTCCGCTACGCGGCCGTCCTCTCCCTGCGCGCCCGCCGCCAGGCGGAACCGCCGCCCGGTGTGGACGCCGACGAGTACCGGCTCGCGCTGCTGGAGGACACCTACGAGGTCGTCGCCGGGCTGGAGCTGGTCACCGCCGCGCTCGTCCTCGACCCGCCCGAGCAGCCCGACGTCGAGGCGCTGACCTGGCCCGGGACCCCGATCGTCCGCGAGCCGACGCTGCCCGCCGCGTTCGCCGCGCTGCACGCGCTCGGCGCCACCGAGGCCGCGCTCCTCGCCCCGGACGCCCCGGACCTGCCGCCCCTGCTGCTCGGCAAGCTGTTCCGCGCGCTCGGCCAGGCCCCGGCCGCCGCCTGCCAGGCCGCCGGCGGCGGGCTCGTCGCCCTGGCGGCCCGCCTGCCCCTGCCGTCCTGGCTCGAAACCGCCCTGGCCGACGCCGATCTGGACGCCCCCGACGCGCTTTCCAAGCTCCGTGCCGCGGCGCCGAGGCCCGGGCAGATCCCGCAGGGGCCGAGCTGGCACCGGCTGCGCACCCCGGACGACGTCGCCCTCCTCGACCCGGGTCTCGAAGGCTGGGAGTCAACCCGAGCCCTTCTGGAAGGCAACCCCATCCACTGAAACGGCCGCGCCCGCCGACCCGGGCGCCCGCCGCCCACGGCCTTTACGGACACACCCTGAAGAGCGTCCCCGGGGTGCCGTCCGCCCGGATCGGCCGCGTCGACGCCCTGCGCTGAGGCGCGCGTGGTGCAGATCACGTGCTATAGCCCGCCCGGCAGCCCACTCCGAAACGCGGGACGGACGACGCGCTTCACGGGCGGGCGGTTGCCAACAGGCGCCGGACGGCTCGGTGCAAGGCCGTCGGCGAACGCCGGACGGGTCGGTTCAGGGGCGGGCGGCCGACACCAGGCGGCGGAGGGCTTCGTCGGCGGGATGGGGGAGGGCGTCCAGGGGGAACCAGCGGAGATCGTCCGACTCGTCGCTGAGCGCGGCCCGCGCGCCGGGCGGGGCGACCGCGACGTACTGGACGTCCAGGTGCCACGAGCCCTCGGGGTGGCAGCGGACGGCGTGCCGGTCGAGCCGCACCGGCTCCGGCTCCAGGACGAGGTCCGGGATGCCGGACTCCTCGGTGGCCTCGCGGAGCGCCGCGGCCGCGAGCGTGCTGTCGCCCGGCTCGCAGTGCCCACCGAGCTGCAGCCACCTCTTGATCTTCGCGTGCAGGGTGAGCAGGACGCGGGAGCGCGAGGAGTCCAGCACCAGCGCGCTCGCCGTGATGTGCCCCGGCACGCACTCCCGCCACGTCCCGTCCGGGTACGCGGCCAGATGATCGAGGAACCCGTCGCGGACGCGGGCCTGCTCTGCGTCCGGCGCCGTCCACGACGAGAGGACGCGAACGGCATCCGAATGCAACCCGCCGGGTGACGGCGCTCTCGGCGGCACGATGTTCTCGCGGGCAGGCGTCACCGGCCCGTTCGGCGCCTCGTCCCCGGCAGCGGACGGGGACGAGGCGGAGTCCGCGGGTGGGGGAGCGGTCACACTCGTCCCACGCGCGGGTAGCTGGAGTTGGCGCGCTGGTGGCGGCGGCGCTCCTGGTCGCTGGGGCGCTGCCAGCACAGCGCCCGGCGGGCCGTGCGGCGGCGCATCAGCGCCGACCGGGTCAGGGTCAGCGCGCAGCCGTTGACGTGCGAGGCGGGACGGGCCGTGCTCATGCGCCCGGCTCCGCGTCGCCCTTGCCCTTATCGTCGCCCTCGTCCGGATCATCCGGCTTCTCGGCGGAACCGCCCTCGCCCGTGTTGCCCTCGGCCGTCGCCTCCGGCTCGTCCGGGGTGCCGGACTGGGTGAGCGCGGTCAGGTCGGCGTCGGACAGGCCCGGGTTGTCGGGGTCGCCGTGCACGTAGGCGTCCGGGTCGGCGAGGTCGTCGGCGGTGGGGAGCAGGTCGGGGTGCTCCCAGACCGCGTCCCGGCCCTCGGCGCCGCGGACGTCGGTGAGCGTGCGCCACAGCGCCGCGGCCTCGCGCAGCCGCCGGGGCCGCAGCTCCAGCCCGACCAGGGTGGCGAAGGTGCGCTCGGCGGGACCGCCGGTCGCGCGCCGCCGCCGGACGGCCTCGGCGAGCTTGACCGCCTCGGGCAGCCGGCCCTCGGCGACCCGGTTCACGACCGTGTCGACCCAGCCCTCGACCAGCGCGAGCGTGGTCTCCAGGCGGGCGAGCGCGGCCTTCTGTTGCGGTGTCTCCGGGGGTGTCAGGGAGATCCCGTCGCCGAGCGCCTCCTGGAGGGCCTCGGGGTTGGACAGGTCCATCCCGGAGACGGCCTGCTCGATGCCCGACAGGTCGACGGTGATGCCGCGGGCGTAGTCCTCCACGGCGCCGAGCAGGTGCGAGCGCAGCCACGGGACGTGCGCGAACAGCCGCTGGTGGGCGGCCTCGCGCAGCGCCAGGTACAGCCGCACCTCGTCGTCGGACACCTCCAGGCCGTCGCCGAACGCGGCGACCGCGGCGGGCAGCAGCGCGCCGACCCCGGCCGGGGCGAGCGGCAGGCCCACGTCGCTGGACGAGGTGACCTCCTTGGCGAGCGCGCCGAGCGCCTGCCCGGTCTGGCCCCCGACCATGGCCCCGGCCATCTGCCGGACCATGCCGATCAGCGGGCCGGCCATGGCCTGCATCTCGGCCGGGACGTCCTCGCCGAGGCCGCCGCCGAGCGCGCCGCCCATCGCCTCGACCATGCGGGAGGCGATCGGGTCGCAGACCTTCTCCCAGACCGGGAGGGTGCCCTCGATCCACTCCGAGCGGCTCCAGGCCTGCGGGGTGCGGATGCCGGCGGGCAGCGTGGTGCCCTCGTCGAGCCACAGGTCGGCCAGCCGGAGGGCCTCCACGACCTTGGTGCGCTCGGCGTCCAGGACGGACGGGTCGCCGCCGTCCTCCACCACGGTGTGCCGCGCGATGTTCTTGGCCAGGTCCCAGTTCAGCGGGCCGTCGCTCCCGGATCCGGGTGCGCCCTGGGTTCCGATCATGTCGGCGAAGCGGTGCAGCATGTCCGCGAACTGCCGCATGTCGCCCATGTCGCCGCCCATGCCGCCGAACGGGTTCTGGGGCTTGTCGTCGTCACCGTCGCCCGGACGGTTGAAGCCGAACGGAGTGTCATTCATCGGTTTGCCCCTGGCATGCATGATGGGCTCATATCCGCAACGTTAGCCGGTCCCGGCGAGGTCGCGTACACAGAGAAGGGGGAGCCCCCGTGGCAACGGGCAAGGTTCGCCCTCGGCGTAGCAAGGGCCCGGTCGTCGCCGTCACCGGCGCGGCGTCCGGAGCGGGGCGGCTGCTGGCCGCCAGGCTCGCCGAGCGCGAGGAGATCCGCAAGGTCGTGGCCGTGGACGGCCACCGCGGCGACGTGCCGGGGGTGACCTGGCGGGTCGTGGACATCCGTGACCCGCTGCTGTCCAACCGGCTCTCGGACGTGGACGTCGTCGTCAACCTCGACATCGAGCGGTCCCCCGACGCGGACGCCAAGGAGCGCCGCACGCACAACGTCCGCGGCGCGCAGACCGTGGTGACGGCCGCCGCGGCCGCGCGGGTGCGGCGCGTCGTGCTGGTGACCAGCGCGATGGTCTACGGCGCGGTCGCGGGCAACGAGGTGCCGCTCCGCGAGGACGCGCCGCTGCTCGCCGAGGCGAACACCTCCATCGCGGGCGACTACCTGGAGATCGAGGACCTCGCCGCGTCCGCCGCCGGGACGCACCCGGGGCTGGAGGTCACGGTCGTCCGCCCGGCCGCGCTCGTCGGCCCCGGCGTGGACACCGTGGTCACCCGGCACTTCGAGGCGCCGCGCCTGCTCACGGTGAAGGGCAGCGAGCCCGCCTGGCAGTTCTGCCACATCGAGGACCTGGCGTCCGCGCTGGAGACCGTGGTGATCGAGAACCTCGCCGGGCCGGTCGCGGTCGGCTGCGACGGCTGGCTCGGTATGGAGGAGGTCTCCGAGATCACCGGCAAGCGCGGGTTCGAGCTGCCGGCGGCGGTGACCTTCGGCATGGCGCAGCGCCTGCACCGCCTGGGCATGACCCCGGCGCCCGCCACGGACCTGCACTACGTCGCCTTCCCGTGGGTCGTGGACGCCGCGCGCCTGCGCGCCGCCGGGTGGAAGCCCGCCTACGACAACGCGACCGCCCTGCTCGTCCTGATGGAGGAGACCGCGGGACGGCATGCCGTCGTCGGACGCCGCGTGGGCGGCAAGGAGGCGACCATGGCCACCGCCGCCGGAGCCACCGTCGCCGCGATCGGCGCGGCCGCCGCGATCCGCCGAGCCCGCCGCCGCCGACGCGTCTGACCAAGCCCTGCCCAGCGCGCCCCGGCCGAGGCCGCGTCCGCCGCGCCCGCCGCGCCCGCCGTGCCCCGACCGAGCCCGCGTCCGCCGCGCCCGCCGCGCCCCCGCGGTTGGCGCGGGCGATCGCTTGAAATGCAGCCATCTGGCTGCCTATAGTGAACCCTGATAGGCAGCCGGATGGCTGCATGTTCGAGGATGGTCCCATGGACGACGAGGTGTTCAAAGCGCTGGCGGACCCCGTGCGCCGCCGCCTGCTGGACCGGCTCAACGAGCGCAACGGCCAGCGGCTGAACGAGCTGTGCGAGGGGCTCGACATGGCCCGGCAGTCGGTGAGCAAGCACCTGGCCGTCCTGGAGGCGGCCCGGCTGGTCACCACCGCCCGCCAGGGCCGGGAGAAGCTGCACTACCTGAACGCCGAGCCCGTCAACGCCATCGCCGACCGCTGGATCAGCCGGTACGACCGGGGCAGGGCCGAGGCCCTCGCCGACCTCAAGACCGCATTGGAGCAGACGCCGATGAACGGCACGGACTTCGTCTACACGACCTACATCCGCACCACGCCCGAGCGGCTCTGGCAGGCCCTCACCGACCCGGCGTTCACCCGCCGCTACTGGGGCGTCGAGTTCGACACCGACTGGAAGCCTGGCTCGCCCATGGTCTGGAAGGGCGAGGGACCAGGAAACTCCGACCCCGACCAGGTCGTCCTGGAGGCCGAGCCGGGCCGCCGCCTCTCCTACACCTGGCACACCTTCACGCCCGACTGGGCCAAGGCAGTCGGCATCGACGAGCAGACCCTCGCGGTCATCGCGGCCGAACCCCGGTCCAAGGTCACCTTCGACATCGAGCCCCTGGACGGGAAGGTCAAGCTGACCGTCACCCACACCGCCACCCAGGGGAGCAAGGTCCTCACGATGGTCGCCGAGGGCTGGCCGAGCATCCTCTCCGACCTCAAGACCCTCCTGGAGACCGACGCCCTGACCTGAGCGCGCCCGCGGCCCCGGGCGGGGCATGGTCTCCGGCGCGCGCTGGGGCCGTCCCTGACCTGGGGAAGCGGGTCCGTGAGAATGGGGGGATGGAAGCTTCGGGGGGACGGCTTCGGATGGCCCGGGACGAGGACGAGGTCACGGCCGCCAGCTGGGTGGTCGGGGCGATGGGGGAGTTCGGTTCCGGGGTCCGGGGCGTGATGCCTGCGATTTTCGAGGCTTATGCGCGGATCCTGCATCCGGCCCTGTCGCCGGGGGAGCGGCCCGTCCGGTGGGCGGAGATCGGGCGTGACGTGGGGCGGGAGGTGCGGGCGCAGACCCGGTTCGGGGAGCTCGTCGAAGGCACGTTCTCCGCGCTCTGGGACGAGTGGCCCCGCGTCGGGGAGTTTCCCGCCGATCAGCTGCCGGCGCTGACGGGGCTCCTCAGCCGCTTCACCGGGACGCCCGATCGGTGCTGGTTCTGCCTCTGGGACGGCTGGGACTGGATTCCCGAGGAGGCGCTCGCCTCGGCTCCGCGCGTCCGGCTGCCGCATCGGGACTACCTGCTCTACGAAGGCCCGGTGGACGCCGCGGCCGAGTTCGGGCAGCGCGGAGAGGACTACTTCTTCCCGCAGTCGCCGAACCTGTTCTGGCCCGACGACCGCGCCTGGTGCGCGGCGACCGAGATCGACCTCGACTCGACCTACGTGGGCGGGACGGTCGAGCTCGTCGAAGCGCTGCTGGACGACCGGCGCTTCGAGGTGCTCCCCGCCGTCCCGGATGATCCCCTGGCGTGAGGTGAAGGCTGGCTCCGGCGGGTGACGCCCGTCCGGTGCTCGGGTTTCTAGTTTGGGCTCCTCGCGATCTTTAGGAGCTCAGATGCTGAACGGGAAAAGCGCACTCGGCGGCACGCTGGCACTGGCCATCGGAGGATCTCTTGCGCTGGGCGCGCTGGTGAGCGGGACGGCTCATGCCTCGTCCGGCCGGTTCGCGGCGGCGACGTCGAAGGCGCCGAGCGGGCCGCTTCAGGACGCGCTGGACCAGTTGACCAAGGCCGACGGCGCGCCCGGTGCCTTGCTGGAAGCACGCGACCGCCGAGGCCGGACGGCCCTGACCAGCGGCGTGGCGGACGTCCAAAACGGCGCGCCGATGCGTTCCGGTTCGAGGTTCCGGATCGGCAGCATGACGAAGATGTTCACGGCGACCGTGATGCTGCAGCTGGTGGGGGAGGGACGCGTCGCGCTGGACGCGCCGGTGGAGCGCTACCTGCCGGGCGTCGTGCGCGGGGCCGACAACGACGGGCGGGAGATCACCGTCCGGCAGGTGCTCCAGCACACCAGCGGGCTGCCCGACTACGTCGCCCTGCTGGACCAGAAGGACATCGTCGCGCACCCTCTGGCCCACCATGACGCCCGCGACCTGCTGAACCTCGCGCTGTCCCGGCCGCGGACCTTCAAGCCCGGCGACGGCTGGCGCTACTCCAACACCGGCTACCTGGTCGCAGGGATGATCATCGAGCGGGTGACCGGACGGCCGTACGGCGCGGAGGTCCGCCGCCGCGTCATCGCGCCGCTCGGCCTGCGCGACACCTCCGTCCCGGGCGACCGGACGGAGATCGCGGGCCGGCACCCGCGCGGCTACGTCCGGCCGAGCCCGGACGGCCCGCTCGTGGACATCACGTCCTTCAACCCCTCGGTCGCGGGGGCCGGGGGCGGGATGGTCTCCAGCACGCGCGACCTCGACCGCTTCCTGGGCGCGCTCGTGCGCGGCAAGCTGCTGCGCCCGGCCGAGCTGCGGCAGATGATGGCGACGCGTCTCACCGGCGACTCCGGCGGACGCGCCTACGGGCTGGGCCTGGAGAGCAGGGAGCTGCCGTGCGGCGGCCTGTACTGGGGGCACAGCGGCGACATCTTCGGCTTCCAGACCATGGGCGGCGCCACGTCCGACGGCCGGCAGGCGAGCGTCATGGCGAACCTCGACCCGGGCGGCTCGCGCGCCCAGTCGCGCGACATGCGCACCGCCCTGGAAACCGCCCTCTGCACCCCCACCCCGCCCGCCACCCACTAGCCACCGCCTCCCAGCGATCCAGGACCTCCACCGTTCCACAGCCCCCGCGGTCCCGAGGAGTCCCGCGGGATCGAGCAGTGCTGCGGGCGTGGGGGCCTGCCGGGGTGGAAACCGGGCCGGGCGCGGAACCCTGCGGGGGTGGGGTACGTTGTGCGGGTCGTAAGCGTATTTCGTACACCTACGAAGGTGGACCATGGGCATCCGCAGCGAGCACGACCTGTCCGAGTTCCTCGTCACCTACACGCGCGACATGGTCAGTCCGGACACCGACCCGGGGGAGGTGCTCGACCGGTTCTTCACCCCGGACTTCGAGTTCCGCGCCGACGGGCTCGTCATCGACCGCGACCGGATGATGGCGCACGTCAAGCCGATGCGTAAGCGCGTCGCATCGTCCGACCAGGTCTCCCTGGACGTCCACGAGGCGCTCGTCTCCGGCGATCGGATCTCCGCCCGCTACACCCTGCGCGCCGCGCTCCCGAAGGGGCCGGACTTCGCCGGCGAGATCTACATGTTCGGCCACCTCGCCGAGGACGGCCGCATCCGGCGCATCGACCAGACCACCAGAGACCTGGCCGAGAAGCCCTGACCGCCTCTCGCTCTGCTCGCGAACGCGCCGCAAGGAGAGCGGCGTCCGGCCCGCGCGGTCGCAACTGCGGGGAGGGCTGCACCCGGCCGCGCGGACGGACTCGCGCGGGGACCGGCGCCCTCCCTGCGCGGACTGGTCCATGCGGGCCGGCTCGGGCTACTTGGTGGCCGCGGTGAGGGCGTCGCGGGCGCGGACGACGCGGTTCCAGGCGTCCTCCATGCCCTTGAAGTCGCGCGCCGCCGAGGACTTGTTGTAGTCATCGACGGCCTTCGACAGGTCGCCGAGCGCCTTCTGGGCCGCCGGGGAGAGCTTGCCGTTCCCCGGTTGGCCCGGTTGGCCCGGTTGGCCGGGCTGGCCCGGCTGGTTGCCGGGGGACTGCGGCGGGCTCGAACCGAAGAGGTTGCCCAGCGCGTTCTGGAGCAGGTCGGGGCCCTGCACCTTGTCCGAGCGGCTGGCGAAGGACACGCGGTCGCCGTACTTCACCAGGACGGCCAGCAGCGTCGGGTAGGGTGCCTGGTTGCTCTGCGTCGTCTGCGAGTAGAGCGGCTCGACGTAAAGCAGGCCGCCCGCGAAGGGCAGGGCCAGCAGGTTGCCGAGCTTGGTCTCGGTGCCGCCGCCCCGGGTCGGGAACAGCAGGGCGCGGATGTCCTTGTCGTTCTCGAACGCCTGCTGCACCTGGCCGGGGCCCTGCGGGCGCGGCTGGCCCGGCTGGTCGGCCGTGGGCATCTCCAGCAGGCGCAGCCTGCCGTAACCCGCGTCGCCCGGATTGGAGTCGGCCGTGAGGAACGCCGACAGGTACCGCTGCCCGCGCGGCGTGTACACCGACGTCAGCGAGAACCGCGGCGGCCCGAACTGGTCGCCCGCTCCCTGTCCGCCGCCCGTCACGTTCGGCTGCCCGCTGGGCTGGCCAGGTTGCGCTCCCGGTTGCGTGCCCGGCTGCCCGGTCGGCGTCATGCTCGGCCTCGGACTTGGCGAGGCACTTGGCGAGGCGCTTGGCGAAGTGCTGGGCTGCGTCGGGGGCTTCGCGCCTGGTGGCGCGGGCTGGGCGCCGGGTTGGGGGAGCTGCGGCTGGGCGCCGGGCAGCTTGGGCATACGGAGGCTCAGGTAGTACGGCGGCTGGGTCTTGCCCTTGTTGGCGGGGGACGGGTCCTCCGGGACGTCCCAGAAGCCCTGGCCGCCGTAGAACGCGTCGGCCTGGGTGACGTGGTACTGGGCCAGGACGCGGCGCTGGACCTTGAAGAGGTCCTCCGGGTAGCGCAGGTGGTCGAGCAGCTGCGGCGGGATCTTGGACTTCGGCTCGACCGTGCCGGGGAACACCTTCATCCAGGTCTTGGCGATCGGGTCGCGGTCGTCCCAGAGGTAGAGGTGGACGGAGCCGTCGTAGGCGTCCACGGTGGCCTTGACCGAGTTGCGCAGGTAGTTGATCTTGTGGTCGGCCTGCTTGGCGACCGCCGAGCGGGTGTCGGTGATGGTGTCGCGGGTGGCGTCCTGCAGGCCGAGGGTCTGCGAGTACGGGTAGCCGTTGGACGAGGTGTAGCCGTCGAGCACCCACTGGATGCGGCCGCCGACCGCGACCGGGTAGGGGTTGCCGTCCAGCGTCAGCCAGGGCGCGGCGCGGTGCACGATCTCGCGCGGCGTGCGGTGGTAGAGGATCCGGGCGTCCTTCTTGATCGCGCCGGACAGCAGCAGGTTCCAGTCCTGGAACTCGGCGGCGAACAGCGTGCGGTTCACCGCCGAGTCGATCGGCACGCCGCCGTCGCCGTGGTAGGTGGTGTTGACCTGCTGCGCGCTGTCGGACGGGTCGGGGTGGTCGAACTCCTTCTGCCCGCGGCCGCCGACGACGGAGTAGTCGGTCGTCCGCTCGCCGAAGTAGATCTGCGGCGTGCTGACCGGGTTGCCCGAGACGTCCTTCTGCGGGATGTCGCGCTGCTGGAAGTCGGGTGTGCCGTCGGCGGTGAGGCGCTCGCCGGGCGCCCGGACGAACCCGTAGCCGTGCGTGTAGATCAGCCGGTCCTTGACCCAGCTGTTCTGGCCCTTCGGCGGGCCGGACAGCTCCCGGACGGCGACGACCGAGTCCTCCAGCCGGTTGCCGACCTGGTAGCGGTCGACGTCGAGGGTGTCGGGGAACCGGTAGAACTCGCGGATCTGCTGGAGCTGCTGGTAGGTCGGGCTGACCACGGCCGGGTCGAGCAGCCGCACCCCGGACAGGTCGCGCGCGTCGGCGGCGAGCCTGCCCTGGTCGCTCTCCGGACGGGCGCCGTACGGTTCGAGCGTCACGCCGTCGACACCGTAGGCGGCGCGGGTCGCGTCGATGTTGCGCTGGATGTAGCGGCGCTCCTTGTTCTGCTCGTCCGGCTTCACCTGGAAGCGCTGGATGAGCAGCGGGTAAAGCCCGCCGATCAGCACCGCCGACAGCACCAGCAGGATCAGGCCGACACCGGGCAGCGCCATGCCGCGCCGAACCAGGTTCGAGAAGAACAGGAACGCGCACACGAGCGCGATGACCGCGAGGATCGTCTTGGCGGGTAGCAGCGCGTTGACGTCCGTATAGGACGCCCCTGTGCGCACACCCCGTTCGCTATGGACGAGGCCGTACCGGTCGAACCAGTAGGCGAACGCCTTCAGCAGCACGAACAGGCCGATCAGCACTGACAGGTGCGCGCGCGCCGCCGGGCTGACCTTGTCGCCGGGCCCCTGGAGCCGCAGGCCGCCGTACAGGTAGTGCACCATCACGGCCGCCAGCACCGACAGGATCACGGTCGCGAACACCACGCCCAGCACCAGCCGCAGGAACGGGTAGGTGAAGACGTAGAACGACACGTCCTTGTGGAACTGCGGGTCCTTGACGCCGAAGCTGGTGCGGTTCAGGAACGCCAGCCAGGTCTGCCACCGCCCGGCCACGGACGCGCCGGTGAGCACGCCGAGCAGCAGCAGCGCCGCGGCCGTGACGATCCGGCGGCGCGGGTCGATGATCACCCGGTACCGCTCCAGGCCCTGCTGCTCGACCGACAGCGGCCGGTAGGCGGGCCGCAGCCGGTGCGCGACCGCCATGTTCACCCCGACGACCAGCGCCATCAGCAGCCCGCCGCCGAAGAACAGCGTGGTGCGCGCCCACAGCTGCGTGGTGTACACCGACGACATGCCGACCGACCGGTACCAGAGCAGGTTGGTCCACACCGAGGTGACGATCATGAAGGCGATCACCAGGACCGCCAGCGCCACCAGGGTCGGCAGCAGCAGCCGGGACCGGCCGGCGCCGAGCCGGCGACGGATCCCGGGAGTCCGGAAGGTCAACGGGGCCCCTCCGTTCAGGTCGCGCCCCCACCGGCATCCCCCGCCGGTGCTGTCCTAGAAACCTATCGACTGGCCCGGTGGTTCCCGCATGTCCGCGCCCGATTGTGGATAACCCGGTTCGCCGCCCCGCCCCCGGCTCCGCTCCGGCCCGTCCCCGGCGCGTTCCGGACGCGGCGTCCGACGCACGCGGGCGGACGCGGGAAGATGGGGCGGTGAGCCATCTCGAAGAAGTCGTCCTGGACCTGGAACGCCACGCCGCCGAGCAGGGCTGGGACACCGCGCCCAAGCTGTACGCGCTGGTCTACGGCAGTGAGATCCGCACCACCGAGCCCGAGCTGGCGGCCGAGCTGGGCCTCGCCCAGGACCCGGGCGAGGGCGACACGCTCGCCGCGCTGGAGCAGCCGGAGCTGCCCTCGCAGGCGTCGGTGGAGGACGCGCTGGCGACCATCGCGTGGCCGGACGCCGTCGCGGGCTGCGCCCTGGTCATCGAGCGGGTCGTGCTGCCGCCGGAGGCCGAGGAGGAGATCCCGGCCGACCCCGCCGAGGCCGCCGCGTTCGCCGCGGGCCACCCGGGCCGGGAGGACGTCCGGATGATCGTCGGCGTGCTGCGCGACGGCGAGCGCCACTCCGCGCTCCGGCTGCGCCGCCACGACCTGGACGACGAGGTCCTCGCGGGCCCCGACCTGGTGCCCGCGCTGGCCGACGCCCTCGCCGCGACCCTCGAACCCGACGTCCCCGACCACGACGCCTGACACGCCTCACCACGACGCCTGAACCGTCCCGCGCGGGCGCGCGTGGGCCCGACCGCTTCGCGCGGGCGCGCGGAGGGCCCGACCGCGACGCCTGGGCCGCTTCGCGCGGGCGCGCGCAGGGGATCGAGCGGGTGGTCGAGTAGGCTGCGTCGGGTGAGCGAGGCCACCCACTCCCCAGAGACCTCCGGCGTCGTGCGGCTGTGCGAGGTGCGCGGGACGCCGCTGTCGGTGGACGAGGTGTTCGCCGCCGTCCAGGACAGGGCGGCGGGCGGCACCGCGGTGTTCGTCGGGACGGTCCGCGACCACGACCACGCGCGCGAGGTCAGCGGACTGTCCTACAGCGCCCATCCGACCGTGGAGCAGGAGCTGCGCCGGGTCATGGAGAAGGTCGCGGCCGACTTCCCGGTGCGGGCGATCGCGGCCGTGCACCGGGTCGGCGACCTGGAGATCGGCGACCTGGCCGTGGTGGTGGCGGCGTCCTGCCCGCACCGCGCCGAGGCGTTCGAGGCGTGCCGGCGGCTGATCGACGACCTCAAGGCCGAGGTGCCGATCTGGAAGCACCAGGCGTTCGCCGACGGCGGGGACGAGTGGGTCGGGGCCTGCTGAGTCCGCGCGTGGCCTAGGCTTTCGGGCATGTCTCGTCGTGCCGTCACGCTCGCCGTCGCGAGCGCGCTCGTCCTGGTGCTGGTGGTCGTCGGCGCCGTCCTGCCGGTGCCGTACGTCGCGCTCATGCCCGGCCCCACCACCAACACGCTGAGCAACAACGACAAGGGCGTGCCGCTCGTCCAGATCGAGGGACGGCAGACCTACCCCGACAGCGGGAACCTCAACTTCACCACCGTCACCTACCGGGGCGGCCCGGAGGCGCGGATCGACCTGTTCACCGCGCTGCGCGGCTGGCTGTCGTCGGACACCGCGATCGTGCCCGAGGAGACGATCTTCCCCAAGCACGAGTCGCAGCAGCAGGTGGACGCCGAGAACACCCGCCAGATGCAGGACTCGCAGCAGAACGCCGAGGCCGCGGCGCTGCACGAGCTGGGCATCGCGGTCCCGACGCGGGTCGTGGTCAACTCCGTCCAGCAGGGCAAGCCCGCCGCGGCGCAGCTCAAGCCGAACGACGAGATCACGGCGGTGAACGGCGTGAAGACGGGCACGGTCGCGCAGGTCAAGGCCGAGATGAACAAGGTCGGCGTGGGCGGCAAGGCCGCCCTGGACCTGCTGCGCGACAACAAGCCAGCGAAGGCCGCGCTGACGACCGTCGCGGGCCAGGACGGCAAGCCGGTGGTCGGCATGGTCCTCTCGGAGGACTACAAGTTCCCGTTCAAGATCAACATCAGCGTCGGGGACGTCGGCGGGCCGAGCGCGGGCCTGATGTTCTCGCTGTCCATCGTGGACAAGCTGACCCCGCAGTCGCTCACCGGCGGCAAGTTCATCGCGGGTACCGGCACGATCACCCCGGAGGGCCAGGTCGGCCCGATCGGCGGCATCGGGCAGAAGATGATCGCGGCGCGCCGCGCCGGGGCGACGATCTTCCTGACCCCGAAGGACAACTGCGCCGAGGCGCTGGGCGCGCGCCCGAAGGGCCTGCGGCTCGTCCGCGCGGACACGCTGCACGGCGCGATCCAGTCCCTGGACGCTATCAATTCCGGCAAGGGCGACGTCCCCGCCTGCTCGAAATGACGTCGTCCCGCGTAACCGATTTGGTCCATCCCCGTTCATGCTCTAGAGTTGAGACATCGCCGCGGGGTGGAGCAGTTCGGTAGCTCGCTGGGCTCATAACCCAGAGGTCGCAGGTTCAAATCCTGCCCCCGCTACCAGGTTCGAAGGCCCGGAGTCAGAAATGGCTCCGGGCCTTCGGCATTTCACCCGATTTTCCCGCCCGGTGATCGAAAAGCGGTCAGCGTCCGAGATGCGGGGCGATGGTCAGGGCCAGGTGCAGCGTCAGGCGGTCGCGCCCGTCCGACAGGGACAGGCCGGTGATCTCCTCGATGCGGCGCAGCCGGTGGTACAGCGTCTGCCGGTGGACGTTCAGCGCCCCCGCCGTCGCCTGGACGCTGCCCGCGTGGTCGAGGTAGGCCAGGGCCGTCCGCGCGAGCTCGGCGTGCTTCGGCTCAAGGAACCGGGAGATGCCCGGCGTCAGGACGGTCTGGCTCAGCGAGTCGTCGTCGCCGAGCCGCAGCAGGCGCAGCGCGCCGAGATCGGACCAGGAGCGGGTCGTCCCGCCGGACGCCCGGGCGGCCACGCGCGCCCGCAGCCAGCCCTCGCGCACGCCCGTGAGGTCGGGGCAGGGGTCGGACAGCCCGGCCCCCACCGGGCCGGATCCGCGCTCCTCCAGCAGCCGGCGCGCCCGCGCCACGATCGTCTCGGTCGCCGGGATGTCGTGCGGGATCGCCAGCACGTGATCGCGTTCCCACGTCGTCGTCAGGACGGACCGGGGCAGCAGCCAGGGGTTCAGCGGCTGCGGCTCGGCGTCCGGGGTGCGCAGGACGGCCACGACGACCGGCGCGTCCAGCACCTCGCCGAGCGCCGCGGCCGCGGCCGTCCGCACCTCGGTGTGCGCGGACAGCAGGTCGGCGAGCTGCCAGCCCAGGTCGGCGCGCTCGCGGGACTGCCGCGCCATGAGCAGCCCGGCGCGCTCGGCGAGCGGCGCGGCGCTGGCGAGCAGGCCGTCGCCGATGCGGCCCTCGTCGTCCAGCAGCCACAGGTAGCCGTAGGTCACCGACCGCCACCGGACGGGCAGGCAGAGCCGTCCGAGCACGCCCGCCGCCGGATCGGCCGGGATGCGCACCGGCCCGGTCGCGCGCGCGATGCCGAACCGCTCGAACCGGTCGCGGACCTCGTCGGTGGCGCGCCGGTTCAGGATCGAGTCCATCCGGACGGGGTCGATGGCCCCGCCGTGCGCCGCGTACGCGACGAGGTGGAAGTCGCGGTCCTCCAGCGTCGCGGGCGCGCCGAGCAGGTCGGCCACCAGCTCGGTCAGCTCCTGCAGGTCCCCGGAACCGGCCACCGCCACCCCCTCGTACAGATGTATGAACACCGGACGTCCACCATGTGGCATTCGACTATATCCGTGCAGGTCAGACGGGCCTAACGTCGAGGTGAGGGCACCTGTCGCCGCACCCGGCCGACGCGCCCGCCATGTCAATGCCGACTGGTAGGAAACCGGAGGTCCAGCGTGCTCGCTCCACTTCTCCTCGCGGCCGCGCGCAGCGCGCGGATGCGCGGCCTGATCACCTCCGTCCCGCTCACCCGGAGCGTCGTGGACCGGTTCGTCGCCGGGGAGGACCTCGGCGCGGCGATCCTGGCCATCCAGGAGCTCACCGGGGACGGCCTGAAGGTCACCCTCGACCACCTCGGCGAGGACACCGTCGACCGGGCCCAGGCGGACGCCACCCGCGACGCCTACCTCGACCTGTTCAGGGCGCTCGCCGCCGAGGGCCTGACCGTCGGCGCGGACGCGTCGCTGAAGCTCTCCGCGCTCGGCCAGGCGCTGCCCGGGGACGGCGAGCAGATCGCCCTGGACAACGCCCGCGCGGTCGCCGCCGCCGCGGACGGCCTCGGCATGACGGTCACCCTGGACATGGAGGACCACACCACGGTCGACTCCACCCTCGGCATCCTGCGCGAGCTGCGCGCCGACTTCCCGGCGACCGGCGTCGCGATCCAGGCGATGCTGCGCCGCACCGAGGGCGACATCGCCGACCTGTCCGGCCCCGGCTCGCGCGTCCGCCTGGTGAAGGGCGCCTACGCCGAGCCCGAGTCGGTCGCCTACCAGTCCAAGAAGGACGTCGACCGGGCCTACGTCCGGTCGCTGAAGGCGCTGATGGAGGGCGCGGGGCACCCGATGGTGGGCAGCCACGACCCGCGCATCATCGAGATCGCGCTCGACCTGGCGCACCGCAACGGCCGCAAGCCCGGCAGCTACGAGTTCCAGATGCTCTACGGCATCCGCGCCGGCGAGCAGCGCCGCCTCGCCGAGACGGGCGAGGACATGCGCGTCTACGTCCCGTACGGCTCCGACTGGTACGGCTACTTCATGCGCCGGCTGGCCGAGCGCCCGGCCAACCTGGCCTTCTTCCTGCGCTCCTTCGTCTCCCGCTGACCATCCCCCTGCCGGACCGGCCGCATCCCGCCCCCGCGGCCGGTCCGGCCCCGCCACTCCGGCTTTGCGGGGCCGAGGCACGACCCCGCCCCGCGACTCCCGCCGCCCCCGACCCGACCCGCGATCACTTCCAGGAGGTCCCATGGACGCCGTGACCAACGTCCCCGCGCCGGTGAACGAGCCGGTCCTCGGCTACGCGCCCGGCAGCCCCGAGCGGGCCCGCCTGGAGGCGAAGCTGGCCGAGCTGCAGGCGCAGGCCCCGATCGACCTGCCGATGACCATCGGCGGCGTGAAGCGGCTCGGCGCGGGCGAGAAGGCCCAGGTCGTCCAGCCGCACAAGAAGGCCGCCGTGCTCGGCACCTTCGGCACCGCCACCCAGGACGACGCGCGCGACGCGATCCAGGCCGCGCTGAAGGCCGCCCCGGCCTGGCGCGACCTGTCCTTCGACGACCGCGCCGCGATCTTCCTGCGCGCCGCCGACCTGCTGGCCGGGCCGTGGCGCGAGACGCTCGCCGCCGCGACCATGCTCGGCCAGTCCAAGACCGCGCAGCAGGCCGAGATCGACAGCTCCTGCGAGCTGATCGACTTCTGGCGGTTCAACGTGCACTTCGCGCGCCAGGTCATGGCCGAGCAGCCGGTCTCCTCGCCCGGCGTGTGGAACCGGTCCGACCACCGGCCGCTGGAGGGGTTCGTCTACGCGATCACCCCGTTCAACTTCACCGCGATCGCCGCGAACCTGCCGACCTCGGCCGCGCTGATGGGCAACGTCGTGGTCTGGAAGCCGTCCCCGACGCAGACCTACGCGGCCGTGAAGACCATGGAGCTGCTGGAGGAGGCCGGGCTGCCTGCGGGCGTCATCAACCTGGTCACCGGCGACGGCGTCGCCGTGTCGGAGGTCGCGCTCGCGCACCCCGAGCTGGCGGGCATCCACTTCACCGGCTCCACCGCGACGTTCCAGCACCTGTGGAAGACCGTCGGCGCCAACATCGGCGGCTACCGCACCTACCCGCGGCTCGTCGGCGAGACCGGCGGCAAGGACTTCGTGGTCGCGCACCCGTCCGCCGACCCGGCCGTCCTGAAGACCGCCCTGGTCCGCGGCGCGTTCGAGTACCAGGGGCAGAAGTGCTCCGCCGCCTCGCGCGCCTACGTGCCGCGGTCGATCTGGGAGAGCGGCTTCCGCGAGGAGCTGGCCGCCGAGGTCGACTCGCTGACCATGGGCGACGTGAACGACCTGTCGAACTTCATCGGCGCGGTCATCGACGAGCGCTCGTTCGCCAAGAACAAGGCCGCGATCGACCGGGCGCAGGCGGACCCGAAGGTCGAGGTCGTCGCGGGCGGCACCTACGACGACTCCGAGGGCTACTTCGTCCGGCCGACCGTCCTGGTGTCGGACGACCCGGAGAACGACATCTTCCGCACCGAGTACTTCGGCCCGATCCTCGGCGTGCACGTCTACGAGGACGACCGGTACGAGGAGATGCTCGCGCAGATGGAGTCGGTCTCGGCGTACGCGCTGACCGGCGCCGTGATCGCGAACGACCGGGCCGCCGCCGCGCGCACCGCCGAGGTGCTCCGGTTCGCCGCCGGCAACTTCTACATCAACGACAAGCCGACCGGCGCGGTCGTCGGCCAGCAGCCGTTCGGCGGCGGGCGCGCGTCCGGGACGAACGACAAGGCCGGTTCGATCCTGAACCTGCTGCGCTGGACGTCCCCGCGCTCCATCAAGGAGACGTTCGTCCCGCCGACGGACTACCGGTACCCGCACATGGGCTGACCCCCGCACACGGGCTGATACCCGCACATGGGCTGAGCCGGCCAGGGCGCGAACCGCCCGTGCGTCACCCGCGCCTCGGGGGACCGCCGAGGGACGCGGGCAGCGACACCCAGCCCCGGGTGAAGGGAGACATGATCCTCTTCGCCCGGGGCTGGTCCACTTCCACATCCGGATGCGCCGCGAGCAGCTCCTCCAGCGCGATCCGCGCCTGGAGCTTCGCCAGGTGCGACCCGATGCAGAAGTGCACGCCGCTCCCGAAGCCGAGGTGCCGCGGGATCTCGCGGGTGACGTCCAGGACGTCGGCGGACGGCCCGAACTCCCGCTCGTCCCGGTTCGCCGCGCCGTAGAGCATCATCACCTTCTCCCCGGCGGGGATCTCGACGCCGCGGATCGTGACCGGACGCGTCGTCGTCCGGCCGAGCGCCTGCGCCGAGCCCTCCATCCGCAGGAACTCCGCCAGCGCGTTCGGGATCAGCGCCGGATCGCGGGCCAGCAGCGCCCGCTGGTCGGGGTACCGCGACAGCAGCGCCACGGCGTGCGAGATCAGGTTCCCGGTCGTGTCGTTGCCGCCCGCTACCAGGACGAAGCAGAAGCCGAGGACGTCCCAGTCGGTCAGCTTCTCGCCGTCCGCCTCGGCCGCGGTGAGCGCGCTGATCATGTCGTCGCGGGGCGCGGCCCGGCGGTCGGCGACCACTTGGCCGAAGTACTCGAACATCTCCGCGACGGCCTGCACGGCCGGGCCCTCGGTCATGTCGAAACCGCGGTCCTGGAAGGTCGTCAAAGCCGTCACCCAGGGGCCGAAGCGCTCCCGGTCGGCCTCCGGGACGCCCAGCAGCTCGGCCAGGGCGAAGGTGGGGAGCGGCGAGGCGAAATCCTGGTGCAGATCGACGGTCTCGCCGTCCGCCTCGCGCTTCTCGATCTCCGCCAGGCGCGCCCGGACGAAGGCGCGCAGCGCGGTCTCCATGGCGCTCGTCCGGCGCGGGGTGAAGCCGTGGCTGATCAGCCGCCGCAGGACGGCGTGCCGCGGCGGGTCGAGCATCACGATCGTCGGGGCCAGGCCGAGCTTGCCGATCTCGTCCTCGTAGAAGGTGAGGCCGCTCGCGGACGAGAACGTCTCGTGGTCGCGGACGGCCGTCCAGACGTCCTCGAACCGCGACAGCGCCCAGAACGGCGGATCGGTGTGCCGGTGGACGGGGTCGTCGTCGCGCAGCCGCCGGTACGCGGGGTAGGGGTCGGCCTGGAACGCGGGGTCGAACGGTGCGTAGACGTCGGTCGCTTCGGTCATGCCGGGCCTCCCGGATCGCTCACGGCGCGTGTCTAACGGCCCCCGTTATTAACGCCTTCCGTTAATATCACCGCATGCCCAGGGACGCAACGGACACCCGCGACCGCCTGCTGCGCGCCGGAGCGCGCCTGTTCGCCGAGCGCGGCGTCGACGCCGCCCGCACCCGCGACATCGTCGCGCTCGCCGGGCAGGGCAACGACTCGGCGATCACCTACCACTTCGGCTCCCGGCGCGGCCTGCTGGAGGCGATCCTGCGGGACGGCGTCGCCCGGATGGAGCCCGCCCGCGCCGCCGCGCTGCCCGGCCTCGACGCGTCCGACCCGCGAAGTGTCGTCGCGGCCGTCGTCGAGCCGCTCGCCGCCGAGCTGCGCACCGCGCGCGGCCGCGACTTCCTCCGCGTCGTCGCGCAGGTCGCGGGGCGCTCGGGCGTCCGCGAGCAAGCGCTGCCCGCGCTGATCAAGGACACCGCGCTCGCCGGGCAGCTCGCCGTCCTGGAGGACGCCTGCCGGGCCGTCCTGCCGGAGCCGCTCGCGCTCGAACGCGTCGCGCTGTTCATCGCGTTCCTGACGGCCGCGCTCGCCGACCGCACCGTCCGCGTCGGACCGGACGGCGAACCCGACCCGGCCCGCCCCGGCAGGACGCTGCTGGGGCACGACGACTTCGTCCGCGATCTCGTCGATGGACTGACCGCCGCGCTGACGGCGTATTCCAGTTTGCCTAAAGAACCGGCACCCCATAGAGTTAAGACATCGCCGCGGGGTGGAGCAGTTCGGTAGCTCGCTGGGCTCATAACCCAGAGGTCGCAGGTTCAAATCCTGCCCCCGCTACCAAGGTCAAAGGCTCGGTGTTCACGAGAAATCGCGAACACCGGGCCTTTTTCGTGCGCGTCGTGCGCGTTTTCTCCGCGCTTTTCCGCGTTCCGCGTTCCGCGTTCCGCCTTCCGGCGCCGCGGGCGGACCGGGGCGGTGCGGCCGATCCGGAGGGGCGCACTAGCCTGGGCTTATGCGGAATGTGGCAGGGGCGGCGATCGCGGACGCCGTGTGCGTGCTGGTCTTCGTCGCGATCGGGCGCGCGTCCCACGACGAGGCGGGCAGCGTCACCGGGTTCCTGAACACGGCGTGGCCGTTCCTGGCGGGCGCGCTGATCGGCTGGCTCACCACCCGCGCCTGGCGCGCCCCGGCGGCGCTCGTGCCGTCCGGGCTGGGCATCTGGATCGCGGCCGTCGCGGGCGGGATGCTGCTGCGCGTCGCGTCCGGGCAGGGCATCGCGGTCGCGTTCGTCATCGTCGCGACGCTGTTCCTCGGCCTGGTGCTGCTCGGCTGGCGCGTCCTCGCGTCCCTCCTGACCCGCCGCGCCCGCACCGCCTGATCCGCCGCGCCCGCACCGCCTGAAACGGCGCTCTGGTGGGCGGCCCGGACGCTCGGGGGAGGACGTCCGGGCCGCGCATGCGTCCTCGGGGCGTCAGGCGCCGAGGACGCGCATCAGGGTGGGCCAGCAGCGGTGCAGTTCGCGCTGCCAGTACACCCAGCTGTGGGTGCCGTCCTCGTAGAGGTGCGTCGTGACGGGGATGTGCAGCTGCTTCAGCCGGGCCAGCAGCGGCTTGGTCGTGTACCAGCAGAACGCCTCGGCCGGGTCGGCGAGCTGCGCGTTCTTCGGGTCGAGCGGGCCGCGGCGGCCGTTGCGGGCCACCGAGATGTGGAGCTTGGTGCCGCGCAGTCTCACGGCCTGGCTGACCGGGTCGTGCGCGGCCCACACCCCGCGCTGGAAGGCTGGATTGCCCCACATCGCGTACTTGTCCGTGAACGGGCCCAACCCCGTGAGGCCCGTCATCAGGACTTCCGGCGCGCCCGGGGTGAGCGTCGAGCCGAACGGGCTGAACGCGCCCGCGTAGCGGAACATCCCGGGATGCCGCGCCGAGTAGATCAGCGCGCCGTAGCCGCCGGTCGACTGGCCGACCACCGCGCGCCGCCTCCCCGCCCGGTACCGCTCCTCCAGCAGGACGCGCAGCTCGGTCAGGTGGAAGGTCTCCCAGGCCGGCGTGCCCCCGCGGCCGTAGTTCCACCAGTCGGTGTAGCCGCCCGCGTACCCGCCTTCCGGCATGACCACGATGACGTCGGAGCGGTCCGCGAGCTCGGCGATGTCGGTGTTGCGCGTCCAGGCGTCGTAGTGGCAGTTGCCTCCGTGCAGGACCCAGAGGACGGGCCAGGTGCGTTCGGCCGTCCGGGACCAGCCGCGGGGGAGCAGCAGCCGGACCTTCAGCGACCGGTGCATCGCCGGGGACGCGACGGTCAGGTCCACGGCGCGTCCGCCGACCCGCTTCTCGGACGTGACCCGCGCGGGCGCACGAGTCGTCCCCAAGGGGAGTCGTGACCGGGACGCCGCCGCACAGGCGGACGGCTCGGTCCACAGGCCACTGCCCAACGCGACCCCCGCGCTGAGGCCGGTGGTGCGGCAGAAGGCGCGCCGGTTCTGCATACGGCTTTCCGATCCTGGCATCTCGCGCGCCGGAACGGGCACGCGAAGGGGTGGAGGTGGAACGGGGCAACGCGGTCGGGGCGGAACGGGACGGAGCGGTCGAGACGAAGTGGCGAGACCGTAACAACCAGGCGGAACGCGCCGGTACGGCGGAACGTGAGTTGTTTTCGGGGAACGTTGTCACCTCGCGCACAAACCCGGGAGGCGGCCGTGCTGTACCTGTTGACGCGGAAGCCCGGACGCTGGTGAAGTTACCCACGAGTCACGTGGGTGACCGGGAGAAAGCGCATAAGGGGAAACCGATGGCATCCGCACTGCGGGACTGGCTGGACAAGCCGAACACCGGACGCGGCATCAGCCTGGCCACCGACGACGGCGGCTGGGACCACCGCGACTACGGCCGGCTGGCGTCCGCGGCGCGGCGCACCGCCGGTGCGCTGATCGAGGCGGGCGTGCGGCCCGGCGACGTGGTGTGCGTCGTGCTGCCGACCGACTTCACCTGCGTGGAGACCTACTTCGGCGTGTGGGCGGCCGGCGCGACGGTCTGCCTGGTCACCCCGCCGCTGTTCCAGGACGGGGACGACTACGTCGCGCACGTCGCGGCGATCCTGCGGCAGGCGGAGCCGGTGCTGACCATCGCGTCCGCCGACCTCGCGCCGCTCGCCGCCCGCGCGATGGCCGACGCCGGCATCGAGGGCGAGCCGTGGCTGCCGCGGCAGGCCGAGACCGAGGCGGACGTCCAGCCCGCCGGCGAGCTGGCGATCCTCCAGTTCACCTCCGGGTCGTCCGGGGCGCCGCGCGGCGTCATGGTCACCTGGGACAACCTGGAGGCCAACTGCGACCTGATCGCGCGCAGCGCCGGGTACGTGGACGGCGACGAGGTCGCGTCCTGGCTGCCGCTGTACCACGACATGGGCCTGATCGGCTGCTTCCTGACGCCGATCGCGAAGCAGGGCCACCTGAAGCTGATGCGGCCGGACCACTTCATCCGCGACCCCGCACGCTGGATCCGCTGCTTCGCGACCGCCGCGCACACCGCCGCGCCGCCGTTCGCCTACGCCTACTGCGCGCGCCGGGTGAAGCCCGAGCAGCTCGAAGGGCTCGACCTGTCCGGCTGGAAGATGGCGCTGATCGGCGCCGAGCCGATCGACCCGCACTCG
Source organism: Actinomadura rupiterrae (assembly GCF_024172125.1). GTDB lineage: Bacteria > Actinomycetota > Actinomycetes > Streptosporangiales > Streptosporangiaceae > Spirillospora > Spirillospora rupiterrae. Next base: position 592,241 of record NZ_JAMZEA010000007.1, on the reverse strand, counting down.
CTGGAGGTCTTCGCCGAGCTGCTGGAGCCGTTCGGGTTCCGGCGCGAGGCGTTCAAGCCCGCCTACGGCATGGCCGAGACGACGCTGCTGGTCACCATGGACCACCCGTGGCGGCTGCCGCTGGCCGTCCGTCCGGACCCGGCGTCGCTGTCGTTCGGGCAGCCGGTGAGCATCCTGGAGCAGCACGAGCTGGGCGAGGCGTCGCGCGGCGCGAAGTCGGGCTGGATCGTCGGCTGCGGCCACCCCGAGGAGGACGTCCCGGTCCAGATCCTGGACGACGACGGCAACGAGCTGGCCGAGGGCCTGCTTGGCGAGATCGTCGTCGGCGGGCCGTCCGCCTGCCCGGGCTACTACGCGGGCGCCGAGGGCAAGTCCACCCGGTTCGCGGACGGCAAGGTCTACACCGGCGACGCCGGCTTCTTCCACGAGGGGCGGCTGTTCGTCCTCGGCCGGATGGGCGACAGCATCAAGGTGCGCGGGCGCTCGGTGTACGTCGAGGACCTGGAGGCGCGCATCGCCGAGGTCACCAAGCTCGGCAAGGGCCGCATCACCGTCACGGCCGTGCCCGGCGCGGGCCAGAAGGGCCTGGCGCTGTTCGCCGAGACCAACGACGACGCGTGGGCCGCGGACGTCCGCGAGATGCTGCGCCGCCGCGTCGGCGAGGACGTCGAGGTCACCATCATCGTCGGCTCGGGCCTGATCCAGCGCACCTCCAGCGGCAAGCCGCGGCGCCGCTACATGTGGGAGCAGTTCCAGGCGGGCCGCATGCCCGCCGCCCGCCGCCTCGACTGACCCTTTCCGACCGGCTTGCAGCCCGGCGAGCGCCCGTGCGCGCTCGCCGGGCTTCGCCGTTTCCGACCCGCCGGTACTCGGGTGACGCGTGCTGACCCTCCGCAGATCATCAAGTCACGCCCCGGATATGATCGCTTGTTGATAAAACTGTCGATAGCGGTAAACATGGCGTGACCCGGCGGAAGGTCGACGATGCCCCCTGTTGCGAGATCGCTGCTCCGGCTCGGGGCGCGGCTGGGCTCCACCGCGCAGAACGCGCTGGAGGTGGCGCGGTTCGGCGGGCTGGTCACCGACGAGGACGCGTCGCCGAGCGAGATCGTCGCGCGCCGCCCGACCTATCGGCTGCGCCACTACTTCCCCACCGAGAGGGAAGACGACAAGCGCCCCGTCATGCTGCTCGTCCCGCCGCTGATGATCACCGCCGAGGTGTACGACATCTCGTCCCGGGTGAGCGCGGTCGCCGAGCTGCACCGGCTCGGCGTGGACCCGTGGGTGGTCGACTTCGGCGCCCCCGAGCGCGAGCCCGGCGGGCTGGAGCGGACGGTCACCGACCACGTCGTCGCGGTGAGCGACGCGATCGACCGGGTGCGCGCCGCGACCGGACGCGACGTCCACCTCGGCGGTTACTCGCAGGGCGGCATGTTCGTCTACCAGACCGCCGCCTACCGGCGGAGTCGCGGCATCGAGTCGATCGTGACGTTCGGCAGCCCGGCCGACACGTCGGTGGCGCTGCCGTTCGGCCTGCCGAGCTGGATCGCGACCGACGCCGCCGGGCGCGTGCCGGACGTGCTGCTGCGCAACTTCGACGTCCCCGGCTGGGTGACCCGCACCGGGTTCCAGCTGCTCAGCCCGGTCAAGTCGGTGCGCAGCCGGCTGGACTTCCTGCTCCAGCTGCACGACCGCGAGGCGCTCGCGCCGCGCGAGCGGCAGCGGCAGTTCCTGGAGCGGACCGGCTTCGTCGCCTGGCCGGGCCCGGCGCTGGCCGAGTTCGTCCGCCAGTTCATCCAGCACAACCGGATGCTGACCGGCGGGTTCGTCATCGGCGACCGGCTGGTCACGCTCGCCGACATCACCTGCCCGGTGCTGACGTTCGTCGGCGAGGTGGACGAGATCGCGCCGCCGCCGATGATCCGCGGCATCCGGCGGGCCGCGCCGCGCGCCGAGGTGTACGAGGTGTCGCTGCGCGCCGGGCACTTCGGGCTCGTCGTCGGGTCGCTGGCGATGGCGCAGACCTGGCCGACCGTCGCCGAGTGGGCGAAGTGGCGGACGGGCGCGGCGGACCTGCCGTCCTCGGTGACGCGGGTGAACGGCGACGAGGGCGCCGAGTCGCCCGCGCCGCCCGGAGGCGCCGCCGGGTACGGGCTGAACCTGGCCGTCGGGATCGGCGCGAACACGGTCCGGTCCGCGTTCCGGACGGCGTCGCGCGCCGTCCACGGAAGCCGGTCGCTCGCGCACGAGGCGACGCAGAACCTGCCGAGGCTCGCGCGGCTGGAACGCATCCAGCACGACACGCGCATGTCGCTCGGCCTGCTCCTGGACGAGCAGCACGACCGCGCCCCCGAGGACGTCTTCTTCCTCTACCAGGGACGCGCCTACACGCAGGACGCGGCGAAGAAGCGCATCGACGCCGTCGTCCGGGGCCTGGTCCACATCGGCGTGCGGCAGGGGGACCCGGTGGGCGTCCTCATGCACACGCGTCCGACCGCGCTCGCGCTCGTCGCCGCGCTGAGCAGGCTCGGCGCGGTCGCGGTCCTGCTGCGCCCGGACGGCGACCCAGCGCGGGAAGCGGCCCTCGCCGGGGCCACGCGCGTCATCACCGACCCGGACAACGCGCCGGCCGCGGCCCGGCTCGGGCTGCCCGTCCACCTGCTGGGTGGCGTGCAGACCCGCGGCGACGCGCCGGACATCCCGGACATGGAGCAGATCGACCCGGACACGGTCGCGCTGCCCGCCTGGTTCCGCGCGAACCCGGGCCGCGCGGGCGACACCGCGTTCGTGGTGTTCGCCGGGGACGGCGAGCACACCCGCGCGAACCGGATCACCAACCGGCGGTGGGCGCTGTCGGCGTTCGGCACCGCGTCGTCCGCGGCGCTGTCCCCGGCCGACACGGTCTTCTCGATCACGCCGCTGCAGCACCCGTCCGCGCTGATGATGTCGCTGGGCGGCGCGGTCGCGGGCGGCTCGCGGCTGGCGCTCGCGTCCGCCTACGACCCGGAGACGTTCTGGGACGAGGCGCGCCGCTACGGCGTGACCGTCGCGTCCTACACCTGGACGCTGCTGCGCGAGCTGGTGAACGCGCCGCCGAACCCGGCCGAGCGGCACCACCCGGTGCGGCTGTTCATCGGGTCCGGGATGCCGCGCGGGCTGTGGCGGCGTGTGGAGGAGCGGTTCGCGCCCGCGCGCGTGCTGGAGTTCTACGCGTCCACCGAGGGCGGGGCCGTGCTGGTCAACCTCAGCGGCAAGAAGCCGGGCTCGCTCGGCCGCCCGCTGCCCGGCAGCACCGACCTGCGGCTCGCCCGCTACGACCTGGAGAGCGGGCGGCTCGTCGAGGGCCCGGACGGGTTCGCCGAGGAGAGCGAGCCGGGCGAGATCGGCATGCTGCTCGCCCGCGTCCGGCCGGAGAGCGTGGCCACCGGGCGGCGCCCGCTGCGCGGCGTGTTCGCGCCCGCGGACGCCTGGACCGTCACCGGCGACCTGTTCCGCCGCGACGAGGGCGGCGACTTCTGGCTGGTCGGACGGGACGCCGAGCTGGTCCGCACAGCCGACGGGATCGTCCCGCCCGGCCCGGCCCGTGACGCGCTCGGCGACCTGCCGCAGGTGGACGCGGTCGCGGTCTACGGCGTCCCGGCGGGCGACTCCGAGCTGGTCGCCGCCGCGATCACGCTGTGCCCGGGCGCCGACCTCAAGCCGGTCGACCTCGCCGAGGCGCTGCTGCGGGTCGAACCCGACCTGCGCCCGGCCGTCGTCCGCGTGGTGGACGCCATCCCCGTCACGCCCGGCCACCGCCTCGACCCGCGTCCGCTGCGCGCCGAGGGCGTGCCGGAACCGGGCGCGGGGGAGACGTACTACCGCGACTCGTCCGGCGCGTACCGGCGCCTCACCGCGACCGCCCGCCGCCGCCTGCTCCGCTGATAACGCCGACGACGGCCCGCTAGTGAATGTGGACGGGTTCGCCGTTCCGGACGAGGCCGGGGACGAGGTCGGCGGTGTGCATGGGGATGCGGACGCAGCCGTGCGACGCGGGCTCGCGCGGCACGTCCAGCGAGCCGTGGATCGCGAAGCCGCTGTAGAAGTACAGCGGCCGGTACATGTAGCCGAGCCGCGACCGGTGCCAGCCGGGGAACCTGCGCGTCACGCGGAAGTCGCCTCGGGGCGTCCGGGCGAAGCCGCAGCGTCCGTCCTTGCAGTAGTGCTGGCCCGAGCCGGTCGAGACGTGCGAGATGAGCGCGACCTTGCCGTCCTTGTAGACCACGAGGATCTGGTGGCGGATGTCCACGTCCACGTGCGCGCGCGAGCTGTCGTGGGTGAGCCGGCGCGGCGCCTTCGGATGCGCGAGCGCGTGCACGAGGCGGTCGTCCGGCTTCCCGGTCGGCGGCAGGCCGTTCACCTCCTCGAACGCCCAGACGGCGTCCTGGGTGAAGCCGCTGTACACGCCGTCCGCGGGTCCGGGGTCGTAGTGCAGCGCGATGAGCCGCAGCTGGACCGCGCGGATGTCCACCTTCTGGCGATGCGGGCGCGGCTTGGCGGCGCGCACATGCGCCGGCGCCCGGACGGGGACGACGTCCAAAGGGGGAAGGGGAAGGGAGGCGGTGACGGCGGAGGCGGCAGCGAGTGCGAGACCGGCGAGCATAGGCGGGAGGCTAGGCCCGCCGCGTCGCGCAGGCGTCCGGTAACACCGATCGGGCATGAGGCTTTACCGCGGCATCGCCCCCGGGCGAGGCTGGACGAGACGGTGCGGTGCCCGGCGCGGCTCTGGACACGCGGGGAAGCGGCACGCTACAACAGAGGAACAAATATCGCACTTTTGTAGCGCACCGGGCGGGCGATCCACGCCGGCCGCGGTGCCTGGGAGGTACCGCATGGCCACCCGCGTCCTCGCCGCCCCGCCCGCGGGCAGCGACCTCAAACCCGTCGTCGGGGTCCCCGGGCTCCCGTACGTCGGGAACACGATCCGGGTCATGCGGCATCCGTTCGAGGTGTCGCGCGAGCGGTACGCGCAGTTCGGCGAGGTGAGCTGGAGCTGGCTGCTCGGCCAGCGGACGGTGACCGTGCAGGGGCCGGAGGCCGCCGAGGCGGTGCTGGTCAACCGGGACAAGGCGTTCGCGAACGGCCCGGCGTGGAGCTTCTTCATCGGCCCTTTCTTCACCCGCGGGATCATGCTGCTCGACTTCGAGGAGCACCTGCACCACCGCCGCATCATGCAGCAGGCGTTCACCCGCCCGCGCCTCCAGGCGTACATGGAGACGATGGCGCCGAGCATCGGCAAGGGCCTGGACGCGTGGCAGCCCGCGCGCGGTTTCAAGGTCTACGACCACGTCAAGCAGCTCACGCTCGACCTCGCGACCGACGTGTTCATGGGCGTCGACCTGTCCCGCGCGGAGGCCGACCGGATCAACGGCGCGTTCGTCGACGCCGTCCGCGCCGGGACGGCCTACGTCCGCTTCCCGGTGCCCGGCCTGCGCTGGCAGAAGGGCCTTCGCGCGCGCAAGGCGCTGGAGGAGTTCTTCCGGACGCACCTGCCCGCCAAGCGCCGGGACGGCGGGGACGACCTGTTCGCCGCGCTCTGCGCCGCCGAGACCGACGACGGCCACCGGTTCACCGACGAGGACGTCGTCAACCACATGATCTTCGCGCTGATGGCGGCGCACGACACCACCACGATCACGCTCACCACGATGGCGTACTACCTGGCCAAGTACCCCGAGTGGCAGGAGCGGCTGCGGGAGGAGTCGGCCGCGCTCGGCAAGCCCGTCCTGGACTTCGCCGACCTGGACGCCATGACCGGCATCGACGCGGTCATGAAGGAGTCGCTGCGGCTGGTGTCGCCGGTGCCCGCGCTGCCGCGCAAGGCCGTCAAGGACACCGAGCTGCTCGGCTTCCACATCCCCAAGGGGACGACCGTGGTCGTCCCGCAGCTCACCAACCACCGCATGCCGGAGGTCTGGACGGACCCGGACCGCTTCGACCCCGGCCGCTTCGCGCCCGACCGCCGCGAGGACAAGGCGCACAAGTACGCCTGGTCGCCGTTCGGCGGCGGCGCGCACAAGTGCATCGGCCTGCACTTCGCGGGCATGCAGGTGAAGAGCATCATGCACCAGTGGCTGCTGCGGTACCGGTGGAGCGTCCCCGGCCGCTACACCTGGCCGCTCGACACCACGTCCCTCCCGTCCCCGAAGGACGGGCTGCCCGTCCACCTGGAGCGCCTGTCATGAGCCCGGCGCCTGTCATGAGCCTGGAGGGCCCGTCATGAGCAAGGTCGTCGTCATCACCGGTGCCGCGCGCGGGATCGGCTTCGCCACCGCGCGCGCGTGCAAGGCCAAGGGCGGGACGGTCGTCATCGGCGACATCGACGAGGCCGCGGCGAAGGCGGCCGGGGAGCGGCTCGGCGCCACGGCCCTCCCGGTGGACGTCACGTCGCGCGAGTCGTTCGAGGCGTTCCTCGCGGCGGCCGAGGCCGCGCACGGGCGGATCGACGTGCTGGTCAACAACGCGGGCATCATGCCGATCGGCCCGGTGACCGGCGAGTCGGACGCGGACGCGCGCCGCTGCCTGGACATCAACGTGCACGGCGTCATGCTCGGAACCAAGCTCGCGCTGGCCCGGATGCTGCCGCGCGGGCGCGGCCACGTCATCAACATCGCGTCGGTGGCCGGGCTGCTGCCGACGCCCGGCCTCGCGCTCTACAACGCGAGCAAGGCCGCCGTCGTCGCGTTCACCGAGGCGGCGCGGCTGGAGGTGCTGGACAGCGGCGTGCACGTGACCGCCGTCCTGCCGTCCTTCACCAACACCGAGCTGATCGCCGGGACGGACTCGCCGCGCGGGCAGAGGAACTGCGAGCCCGAGGACATCGCGGACGCGATCGTCGCGGTCATCGGACGTCCGCGCGCGCAGGTCGTCGTCCCTGCCAACCTCGGCCTCCCGACCAAGCTCGGGCAGCTGTTCCCCGAGCGCGTGCGGGAGGCCGTGATGCGGCTGTACCGGCTGGACAAGGTCTTCCTGGACTGGGACCACGAGGCCCGCAAGTTTTACGACGACCGGATCCGGAACTAGAAGGGGTAGTGGGCCTGCTGGGTGGCCAGGGTCACCCAGCGGGTGTTCGAGAACGCCTCCAGGCCCCAGCGCCCGCCGAACCGTCCGTACCCGGAGACGCCGAAGCCGCCGAACGGCGCCTGCGGCTCGTCCCCGACGGACTGGTCGTTGACGTGCACGATCCCGGTCCTGAGCCGGCGCGCGACGCGCAGCCCGTGGGTGCCGTTCTCGGTGATGATCCCGGCGGTCAGGCCGTGCTCGGTGTCGTTCGCCTTGGCCACGGCCTCGTCGTCGGTGGCGAACGTGTCGACCACGCACACCGGCCCGAACGCCTCGCCCTGGTACAGCTCGGCGTCCCGCGTCAGACCGGTGAGGACGGTCGCCGGGTGGACGGCGCCGTCCGGCTCCCCGCCGCCGGTGACGACGGTCGCGCCCTTGGCGACGGCGTCCTGGACGAGCGCCGCGACGCGCTGCGCGGCCGCCCGCGTGACCAGCGGCCCGATCACCGTGGACGGCACGGACGGGTCGCCCGACGGCAGCGCCGCGACCTTGGCCGCGAACCTCGCCGTGAACTCCTCGGCCAGCGACTCGTGCACGAGCAACCGGTCGCCGGACATGCAGATCTGGCCCGCGTTCATGAACACGCCGAACGTCGCGGCGTCCACGGCGTAGTCGAGGTCCGCGTCGTCCAGGACGATGATCGCGTTCTTGCCGCCCAGCTCCAGCAGCGCGGGCTTGAGGTGCCTCGCCGCGTGCGTCCCGATGATCCGGCCGACGCCGGTCGAGCCGGTGAAGTTGACGGCCCGGACGCGCGGGTCGGCGATCAGCGTCTCGGCGATCCCGGCCGCGTCCGCCGGGTCGTTGGTGATGACGTTCAGCACGCCGTCCGGGAGGCCCGCTTCGCTCAGCACGTCCGCGATGAGCAGGCCGCACGCGATCGGCGCGTCCTCGCTGGGCTTCATCACGACCGTGTTCCCGGCCGCGAGCGCCGCCGCCACCGACCGGACGCCGAGGATGACCGGCGCGTTCCACGGCGAGAACGCCGCGACGACGCCGACCGGCTCGCGCACCGCGAGGCCGAGCGCACCGGGCTCCTGCGCGGCGAGGACGTCGCCGCGCGGCGCGGTGACCGCGGCGGCCGCCTCGCGCAGCATGTTCGCGGCGAGCATCACGTTGAACCCGGCCCACGGCGCGGTCCCGCCGACCTCGGCCGCCATCAGCGCGGCCACCTCGGCCGCCCGCCCGTCCAGCAGGTCGGCGGCGCGCAGGAAGACCGCGCGGCGGGCGTAGGGGGACACCGCCGCCCACGCCTCGAACGCCGCGTCCGCCGCGTCCACGGCCGCCGCGACGTCCTCCGGCCCGGCCGCCGCGACGGTCGCGTACACCTCGCCGGTGAAGGGGGAGACGTCGTCGGTCGTCCGCCCCGACCGGGCCGGGACGTCCTTGCCGCCGATCAGCAGCGCGCGGGTGATGGGCATCGTCTCTCCTTCGCGGGCCGCACCGTCGCGGCCGGTCGTCCTTCCGCGCAGTGTCCGCCCTGCGCCACCGGTGCCGCAGGCGCTCTTTCCGCTCAGCGGAAACCTCCGCTCAGCGGACGCTCGGACGGCCGTCCCTGCGGAAGGCGCGGCGGGCCTGCGGGAAGTAGCGGACGGCCTCGGGCAGCGTCCGCCAGAGCGGGCCCAGCCGCCGGACGGTCGCGGCGAAGCGTTGGTAGCGGCGCTCATCCGCGGCGCTCCAGGGGAGGTCGAGCAGTTCGCGCATGCGCGGGTGGCAGCCGCCGACCGTGATGAAGCGCGCGACGGCGTTCAGCGGCGGCGAGACCGCGCGCCAGAGCGGCTTCGGGACCTTCGGCGGCGCGGGCAGGCCCTTGGTGACGTAGCCGACGCCGTAGCGGGCGGTCTTGTGGGCGACGACGACCTCGGCGAGCATGCGCTCCCAGTAGTCCTCGAAGTCGTCCCAGGTCTCGGGCATCGTCCGGTCGCTGACCCCGTACATCCGGTACCAGGTCTTCGACTCCTCGTAGATGCGGCGCTTGTCGGCCGGGCTCAGCGGCCGGACGAACGTCTCGATCCCGTAGACCAGGTGGTCGAGGAACGTGGCGTGCGCCCAGAAGTAGGTCTCCGGATCGAGCGCGTGGTAGCGGTCGCCGTCCGGTAGGGAGCCCTTGATGCCGCGGTGGAAGTCGCGGACGCGGCGTCCGGACGCGGCCGCGTCCGGCCCGCCGTAGACCGTGTCCAGGATCGGCCCGGCCGAGCGCTTCAGCCGCGCGAACGTCTCGTCGAAGAACACCGAGTGGTCCAGGACGCCCTGGCCGAGCGCCGGGAGCATGTTCTGCAGCACCGCGGCGCGCGGGCCGACCAGCAGCAGCCGGGTGTCGGCGAAGTAGGCCCAGGTCAGCGAAGCAGGGCCGAGGGGAGCGGGCGCGGTCGTGGCCGTCACGGGTCACCGCCGGGGCTGGAGGGGGCACGGAAAATGGAGGACAAAAGCATGATGATTGTAACTATGTTCCACCACGGCGGCCAGCATAGGGTGCGGGCATGACCATGGACGCGTCCCCGCTGGCCGGGCTGCTGGAGGCGGCCCCCGACCCCGACGACCTCGACACGCGGATCCTGGACGCGGCGCTCGCCGAGTTCGAGACCTACGGGCTGCGCCGGGTCAGCGTCGAGGACGTCGCGCGCCGCGCCGGGGTCGCCCGCACGACCATCTACCGCCGGTTCACCAACAAGGAGCTGCTCCTCCAGGCCGTCAACCTGCGCGAGGTCCGGCGCTTCCTCACCGCGATCTCGGCCGCCACCGAGAGCCGCCGGAACGCGGTGGACGCCGTCGTCGAGGGCTTCGTGGTCGGGCTCGCCGCGGCCCGCTCGCACCCGCTGATCACCCGCGTGCTGCAGAGCGAGCCGGAGGTGTTCGTCCGGCAGCTCGGCATGAACGGCGGCGCGGTGCTGCTCGCCGCCCGGGACATCCTCGCCGCCCGGCTGCGCCGCGCCCTGCCGGAGGCCGACCCGGACGAGATCGCCGCCGCGTCCGAGGTGATGCTGCGGGTCGCGGTGTCGGTGCTGCTGATCCCCGGCGGCGGCATCCCGCTCCAGGACGAGTCGGACATCCGGGCTTTCGCCCGCATACATCTCACCCGCCTGCTGCCGGGTTAGGCTGCAACCCTCGAATCCTGTTCTAGAACGGCGGAGGCGCGCATGGAGTCGGCGATCGTCGCTACCCGACACGGCAAGGTCAGAGGCAGGCTCCTGGAGAACGGCGTCGCCGCCTACCTCGGCATCCCGTACGCCGCGCCGCCGTTCGGCGCGAACCGGTTCCGCGAGCCGCGCCCGCCCGCGTCCTGGGACGGCGTCCGCGACACGGTCGAGTACGGGGCGACCGTCCCCAAGCCCGGCTACCCCCGGCCGTTCGACAAGCTGCTGCCCGACCCGGTCGTCCCCGGCGAGGACTGCCTCAACCTCAACGTCTGGACGCCCGACCCCGGCGGCTCCGGCCTCCCGGTCATGGTCTGGATCCACGGCGGCGCGTTCCGCAACGGCTCCGGCGCCGTCCCGATCTACTCGGGCGCGAACTTCGCCCGCGACGGCGTGGTCTGCGTCACGCTGAACTACCGGCTCGGTGTAGAGGGCTTCGGCCACTTTCCGGACGCGCCGTCCAACCGCGGCCTGCGCGACCAGATCAGCGCCCTGGAATGGGTGCGCGACAACATCGCCGGTTTCGGCGGCGACCCGGACAACGTCACGGTCTTCGGCGAGTCCGCGGGGGCGATGAGCGTCAACACGCTGCTCTCCCTCGACCTCGGCCTGTTCCGCCGTGCCATCGCGCAGAGCGGCGGCGGTAACGTCGCCCAGACCCCCGAGGACGCGACCCTCGTCCTGGCCGAGACCGCCCGCCGCCTGGGTGTCGAGCCGACCGCCGAGGCCTTCGCCCAGATCGCGCCGTCCGCCATCATCCCCGTCCAGGCGGGCGTCGCCGCCGAGGTCGCCACCCTGCCCGACCCCGGACGCTGGGGACCCACGACCGCGCGCACCGCCATGGCGTACGTCCCCGTCCTGGACGGCGACCTGCTCACCCGCACCGCCGAGGACGGCATCGCCGCCGGCGCCGCCGCGGGCACCGACCTGCTCATCGGCTGCACGACCGAGGAGTTCCGCCTGTTCCTCATGCCGAACGGCCTGGCGAAGGTGGTCACCGACGACCTCGTGGCGCCCATCGCGTCCGCCATGGGCGCCCCCGCGGCCGTCATCGACGCCCACCGCGACCTCTACGCCGACCCGGGCGAACGCCTCGCCGCGCTCATCACCGAGTCGCTGTTCCGCATCCCCGCCACGCGCCTGGCCGCGTCCCACCGGGCCCGCACCTGGATGTACGAGTTCGCCTGGCGCAGCCCCGTTCACGACCTCGGTGCCTGCCACGCCCTGGAGCTGGGCTTCGTCTTCGACAACCTCGACTCCGCCGACCCGGACGGCCTCGCGGGCCCCAACCCGCCGCAGCCCCTCGCCGACACCATGCACAAGGCCTGGGTCGACTTCGCCACCTCGGGCAATCCCGGCTGGCCGCAGTACACCCCCGGCACCCGCCAGACCCGCCGCTTCGGCGACGCCAAGAACCCCCTGGTGAACGCCCCGAACGAGAACCTCCGCCGCCTCTGGGACGCCTGACCTCCCGGAACTCCGGAGCTCCGAGGCCGATCAGCAGACGAGCCGCCAGCCGAGCCGTCCGGTGAAGAACTCCGCCGTGGCGTAGGGGTCGTCGCAGGCGAGGAACAGCGAGAGCATGCGCCCACGGTAGAGGGCGGCTCCGACGTTCTAGCCGAAGGCTTCGGCGACGACGTAGCGGGCTATGGCCAGGGACGACGTGGCGCCCGGGGACGGGGCGTTCCGGACGGACGTGATCGGGCCCAGGCGGCTGATGCGGAAGTCGTCCACGAGCGAGCCGTCCGGGTCGATGGCCTGGGCGCGGACTCCGGCCGGGGCCGGAACGACGTCCGAGGTCTTCAGGGACGGGACGAACGAGCGGGCCTCCTTCACGAAGGCGCGCTTGAACAGCGACCCGTACATCTCCTTGGCGCCGGTGCGCCAGTGCTGCCGGGCCAGGGCGGCGAAGCCCGGCCAGGCCAGGGTCTCCTTGAGGTCGCGGGGGCTCACGTCGCGGCGGCGGTAGCCCTCGCGGGCCAGCGCGAGGACGGCGTTCGGACCCACGTCCACACCGCCGTCCACCCGGCGGGTGAAGTGCACGCCGAGGAACGGGTAGCGCGGGTCGGGCACCGGGTAGATCAGGCCGCGGACCAGGTCCGGCCTGGTCAGGCGGTAGTACTCGCCGCGGAACGGGATGATCGCCGGGCCCGGGCCGTCGCCCGCCAGCCGGGCCACCCGGTCGGACTGCAGGCCCGCGCAGATCACCAGCCGGTCGAACACCAGCTCCTCGTCGCGGGACGCGACGGCGACGCGCTCGCCGGCGCGGGAGATGCGGACGACCTCGAAGCCGAGCCGGACGGTCCCGCCCGCGTCGGTCACGTCGCGCGCGTAGGCGCGGGCGATCGCGGGGAAGTCGACGATCGCGGTCGTGGGGGAGTGCAGCGCGGCGACGCCGCGCGCGTGCGGCTCGACCTCGCGCAGCTCGGCGGAGGTGAGGCGGCGCAGGTCCGGCACGCCGTTCGCGGTGGCGCGCTTCTCGATCTCCAGGAGCGGTTCGAGCTCGGCGGCCGTCCGCGCCACGACGACCTTGCCGCACTCGTCGTACGGCAGCCCCCGGTCGGCGCAGTACTCCTTGAGCAGGCCGATGCCCTCGCGGCACAGCCGCGCCTTGAGCGAGCCGGGCGCGTAGTACAGGCCCGCGTGGGCGACACCGCTGTTGTGGCCGGTCTGGTGCGCGGCGACCCGGTCCTCCTTGTCGAGGACGGTGATCTCCGCGTCCGGGCGGACCTCTCCCAGGCGGCGCGCGACCGCCAGTCCCAGGATGCCCGCGCCGACCACACCGATGCGCATTTCGGTCACCCGGGCACCCTACGGTCCGGGCGCCGGGGCTGCCCAGGGGCCCGGCCGGTCCCGGTCGGGCTGTCCGTTCCGGGGCCGGGGGCGCGGGTCAGCTGCCGAGGCGCTTGCGGCTCTGCGCCCGGACGCGCTTGCGCTGGGACGGGTCGAGCATCAGGTACCCCGCGACCGGCAGGCCGATCGCGGCGAGCACGAGCAGCCCGACCACCCAGGTCGGCAGGACGATCCACAGCAGCAGCGAGATGATCACGCCGCCGATCGCGATTTTTGCCGGTGTGTTCATGGTCCGAACCTCCGTACGGCCGCCTACCTATGAAGACGGCCGAGGCGGGCCGCCGGTTCCAAGATATGTCGCGTTTCCCCGGCGGTCGAGCGCCGACCGCGCAGGTGAGCACGTTCCCGGAACCCGGCGCCCCCACGCCCGGACGGTCCGCGGACGGCCAGCGGACGGTCTGCGGTCCCCTCCCGGAAGGGTCAGACGCGGAGGGTGAGGCGGCCGCCGCCGAGCGCCCGGAGCACCTCGGCGTGGAGCTGGCCGTTGGTGCAGACGACGCTGCCGCCGTCCGGTCCCGGGACGCCGGACAGGTCGGTGAACATGCCGCCCGCCTCCTCGACGATCACCTGGAGGGCGGCGAGGTCCCACAGGGACACCTCGGGCTCGGCGGAGATGTCGACCGCGCCCTCGGCGACCATCATGTGCGACCAGAAGTCGCCGAACGCGCGCGTCCGCCACACCGAGCGGGTGAGGTCGAGGAACTTGTCGAGCCGGCCCTGCTCCTCCCAGCCGCCCAGCGAGGAGAACGACAGCGACGCGTCCGACAGGTCGGTGACCTGGGACACCTGGATCCGCTGCGCCCGGTTGAGGGCGCGGCCCGTCCAGGCGCCGCCGTCGCGCATCGCCCACCAGCGGCGGTTCAGCGACGGCGCGGACACCACGCCGACCACGACCTCGTCCCGTTCCATCAGCGCGATCAGCGTCGCCCACACCGGGACGCCGCGGACGAAGTTCTTGGTGGCGTCGATCGGGTCGATGATCCAGCAGCGCTTGCCGCCGCCGGTGCGGCCGTACTCCTCGCCGAGGATCGCGTCGCGCGGCCGGGCCCGGCTCAGCGTGGACCGGATCTGCTCCTCCACGCTGCGGTCGGCGTCGCTGACCGGGGTCAGGTCGGGTTTGGTCTCGACCGCGAGGTCCAGCGCACGGAACCGCTTGGTGGTGATGTCGTCGGCCGCGTCGGCCAGCACGTGCGCCAGTCGCAGGTCATCGGAAAAGCTCGCCACGGCCGGACACGCTACCGCGATCACGGCCTGCGGCGACAGCCTTACCGGAAGCTCGGCCCCGAAGCGTGGCGGAGGGGCGGCGGAGCGTGCCGGGATGGGACGATGGCGGGCATGGCGCACGACCTTCCCGGGTGGGTGGCCGAACTGACCGACCCGCGCCGGGCCTCGACGCTCGACGAACTGGCCGACCGGCTCGTCCCGCTGGCGGAGCACGCGATCGACGTGTCCCGCCGGTTGCAGGCGTTGCTGAACGAACTGAACGACCCGTTCAAGCGGGACGCCCTGTACGGCCGGGTCGACCGGCTGAAGACCCGGTCCGGGGAGGCGATGGACGAGATCACCGGGGAGATCGCGGCGTCCGGCGCCGAGCGGGTGGAGCGGATCTGGGCGCACTGGCTCGACCGGACGCGTCCGGTCGACCGGTCCGGCGGGCGCGCGCGGGAGCTGCGCCGCCACCTGGAGGGCGAGATCGTCCCGGAGCTGACCCGGCGGCAGCGCGAGGTGGCCGAGCGGGTCGCCGCGCGCACCTCGGCGGCGCTGGAGGACGCGACGCAGATCCTGCTCACCCGGGTCGAGGAGCTGGCGAAGGCGGTGACCGAGCTGATCCACGGCGTGCTGCCGATGGCCCGCGAGGGCCTCGCGCTGGCGAGCCGCATCTCGGCGCTGTCGACGCGGGCGCGGCAGGTCGGCCGCGGCCCGGTCCCGGACGCGATGCGCGAGGAGACCGTCGAGATCTCCCGGACGTTCGACGAGGCGGTGGCGCGGCTGGAGCTGGAGTGGGCCACGCTCGGCGCCCGCTCGGCGACCGTCCGGTCCGCGCTGCGGGCCGCGGAGGAGACCGCGTTCTCGCAGGTCACGCAGGCGATGACCGAGTGCGTCGAGGAGCTGGCGCCCGAGCACGTCCGGGTCCTGCAGGAGACCGAGGCCCGCGCCGCGACGCTCTTCGACCGCCTCGCCGACTGAGCCGCGCCCGGGCCCGGGCCGAGCCCGGACGTCACTTGAGGGTGAAGGTCTTGCAGAACTCGTCGTAGGCGCCCTGGCCGCCGTCCCAGTCCTTCTGCGCGGCGGCCATGAGGATCGCCTCCGCGCCGCCCTCGACCTGGAAGACCCGGACGACCGCGCGCCCCTGGACGTCCTTGCCGTTGTCGGCCCGGCGGGTGAAGGTGAACTGGAGCTCTCCGGCGTCGTGCCCGTTGACCGGCACCGAGTCCTTGCGGCCGACCTCCTTGTAGTCGCGGTAGGCGTCGCTCTGGCTGAGGCTCTTGCTGACCTCGGTGAGCATCAGGCCGTTGGTGAGGTAGAGGCCGGTCGCCTTGAAGACCGAGATGCCCCGGATGACGCCGGGCGCCGGGTCCTGGAAGGTGACGTCGCCGCCGCTGCCCTTGTCGTCGATCTTCCAGCCCGTCGGGTACGCGGCGCTGAACGCGCTGCCGTTGTAGAGCGTGTACCCGCTCGGGAGCGGCTGCGTCGGCGTCGCGGACGCGGACGGCGACTGCTGCACCGGCGGGGACGCCGCGGTGGCCGGCCCGGTCGGCGGATGCGCCCCGGACGCGCCGTTCCTGGAGTTGTCCTTCATGAACACGACCAGCACGACGGCCGCGATCAGGATCAGCACGCCGAACACCGCCGCCGGGACGATCACGGGCCACGGCACCTGCCGGCCCGGACGCGCCGGAGGCTGCGTCGGGGCGTCCATCGGGGGAGGCGTCGGGAAGCCGGGCGGCGGAGGCTGCGGCGGCGGGAAGGACGGGTTGTCGAGCGACGGGTCCTTCGGCGGCGGGAAGGACAGGTCGTCCACCGAGGGGTCCTTGGGCGGCTCGACCAGCGGGATGCCCAGCGGCGGCGAGGGGACGGCCGCGGGCGCCTGGACGATCTGCCGCAGCGCCCGGACGGCCTCGTCCGCGCCCATCCGGCGGTCGGGGTCGCGCTGCAGCAGCCCGGTCAGGACGGGCGTGAGCGGGCCGGCGAGCCGCGTCGGGTCCGGTTCGTCCGACAGGAGCGCGGCCATCACGCCCCACACGTCGTCGCGCTTGAACGGCGGCCGCCCCTCGACCGCCGCGTAGAGCGTCGCGCCGAGCGACCACAGGTCGGACGCGGGCGTCGCCTTCTGGTGCCGGGCCTGCTCGGGCGCGAGGTAGGCGGGGGAGCCGACGACGACGCCGGTCTGCGTCAGCGTCTCGTCGCCCGCGATCGAGGCGATGCCGAAGTCGGTGAGGACGGCCCGCTCCGTCCCGAGCAGCACGTTGCCCGGCTTGACGTCGCGGTGCACGACCCCGGCGGCGTGCGCGTGCCGGAGCGCGTCCAGCAGGTCCAGGCCGATCGCGGCGACGCGGACGGGCGGCAGCGGGCGCCCCTGCCGGTTGATGAAGGCGTCCAGCGCGGGCGCGCGGACGAGGCTCATGACGATCCAGGGCCGCCCATCCTCCTCGACCACGTCGTGGACGGTGACGATGCCGGGATGGTCGAGCCGCGCGGCGGACCGGGCCTCCCGGAGCGTCCGGGCGTGCACCCGCGCGACCTGGTCGGCGGTCAGGCCGGGCGGGAGGTCGACCTCCTTGACCGCGACCTCGCGGTCGAGCGTGCGGTCGCGGGCGCGCCACACGGCGCCCATGCCGCCGCGGCCGAGCACCTCCAGGAGTTCGTACCGCCCTGCGATCACCTTGGGGGGCATGGCCCCAGACGATACCGATTCGCCCGCCCCGAGCGCCCCGCACAATCGCCGGGCTGTGCGGGGCTAGGGGACGGGCGGGTCGTCGTGTTGCTCGGTCGGCTGGTCCGGGTCGCCCTCGCGGCTGCGGAGCAGGCGGCGCAGGGAGTCGAGGCGCGCCTGGCCGGCGTGGCCGTCGGCGACCCACGAGTCCAGCCCGCAGTCGGCCTGGAGGTGGTCGCAGTGCGGCGGGCAGCGCTCGGCCGCGCCCTCGGCGAGGTCCTCGAACGCGTCGATGACGTTCTCGGGCTTGACGTGCGCGAGGCCGAAGCTGCGCACGCCGGGCGTGTCGATGATCCAGCCGGTCTTCTCCGGCAGCTCCAGCGCGAGCGCGGACGAGGAGGTGTGCCGGCCGCGGCCGGTGACGGCGTTGACATGCGAGACGGCCCGTCCGGCGTCCGGGACCAGCGCGTTCACCAGCGTGGACTTGCCGACACCGCTGTGCCCGACCAGCACGGTCACCCGCCCGGCGAGCAGCTCGCGCAGCTCGGCCGGGTCGTCGCCGCGCCGGGTCACCACGTACGGGACGCCGAGCGGCTCGTAGATCTCCAGCAGCGCCGCTGGGGGCGCGAGGTCGGCCTTGGTGAGGACGAGCAGCGGGTCCATGCCCGCGTCGTAGGCGGCGACGAGCTGCCGGTCGATCATCCGGGGCCGCGGCTCCGGGTCGGCGAGCGCGGTGACGATCGCGAGCTGGTCGGCGTTGGCGACGATGACCCGCTCGAACGGGTCGGTGTCGTCGGCGGTGCGGCGCAGCGTGGACGTGCGCGGCTCGATCCGGACGATCCGGGCGAGCGTGTCGGGCCGTCCGGACACGTCCCCGACCAGCGCGACGCGGTCGCCGACCACGACGCTCTTGCGGCCGAGCTCGCGCGCCCGCATCGCAGTGATCTCGCGCTCCCCGTCGGCGTCCACCACCAGGCAGCGGTACCGGCCCCGGTCGACGGCGGTGACCAGGGCGACGACGGCGTCCTCGTGCGCGGGGCGGATCCGGGTGCGCGGCCGCGAACCACGCCGTCCGGGCCGGATCCGGACGTCGTCCTCGTCGTAGTCGCGTGTTCGGCGTGCCAGTGGTCCGCCCCTCTATCCGGCCGTCGCGAGCATCGCGCTCCACCGATCGGTGAAGTCGGGAAGTGTCTTGCCCACCGTGCCCACGTTCTCCACCCGGACGTCCGGGACGGCGAGGCCGAGGACGGCGCCCGCCATGACCATCCGATGGTCGTCGTAGGTGTGGAAGACGCCGCCGCGCAGCGGGCGCGGGGTGATCTCCAGGCCGTCCGGCAGCTCGCGGACGTCGCCGCCGAGCCCGCCGATCTCCCGGACGAGCGCGGCGAGCCGGTCGGTCTCGTGGCCGCGCAGGTGCGCGATGCCGGTCAGCCGGGACGGGCCGTCCGCGAGCGCGGCGAGCGCGGCCAGCACCGGTGTCAGCTCGCCCACGTCGCGCAGGTCGGCCGTCAGCCCGGCGAACCCGCCGCCGGGGCCGCGGACGGTCAGGCCGTCCGGGCCGAGGGACACGTCCGCGCCCATGTCGGCGAGCAGCGAGCGCAGCGCGTCGCCGGGCTGCGTAGTCTCGGACGGCCAGCCGGGCACGGTGACCCTGCCGCCGGTCACCAGCGCCGCGCCGAGGAACTGCGCCGCGTTCGACAGGTCGGGCTCGATGTGCCAGTCGCGGCCCTTCAGCTCGCCGGGCGCGACCCGCCAGACGTCCGGCTCGGAGTCGTCGACGGTGGCCCCGGCCTCGCGGAGCATCGCGACCGTCATCGCCAGGTGCGGCGCGGACGGCACCGGCGGCCCCTCGTGCCGCACCTCCACGCCCTGGTCGTAGCGCGGCGCGGACAGCAGCAGGCCCGAGACGAGCTGGGACGACGCGGAGGCGTCCAGCGTGACCGTGCCGCCGCGCAGCGCGCCGCGGCCGTGCACGGTGAACGGCAGCGCGCCGCGCCCGCCGTCGTCGATGCCGGCGCCGAGCGCGCGCAGCGCGTCCAGCAGCGGGCCCATCGGCCGGTTCCGGGCGTGCGGGTCGCCGTCGACCGAGACCTCGCCGTCGGCGAGCGCCGCGACGGGCGGCAGGAACCGCATGACCGTCCCGGCGAGGCCCACGTCGATGTCGGCGGGACCGCGCAGCCGCGGGCCGGGCGCGATGAGCCAGTCCCGCTCGTCCTCCGAGACGTCCGCGCCGAGGGCGCGCAGCGCGTGCGCCATCAGCTCGGTGTCGCGGCTGACCAGCGGGCGGCCGATCCGCGACGACCCGGCCGCGGTCGCGGCCAGGATCATCGCCCGGTTCGTCATCGACTTGGAGCCGGGCAGCGGCACCACGGCGTCCACCGGGCCGGGCGCCACGGGCGCGACCCAGTCGCGCTCGGTTTCGGAGAGCGGCATGCCCCAAGGTTATCGGGCGCGGCCCCGCCCGCCCCGGCGC
Source organism: Actinomadura rupiterrae (assembly GCF_024172125.1). GTDB lineage: Bacteria > Actinomycetota > Actinomycetes > Streptosporangiales > Streptosporangiaceae > Spirillospora > Spirillospora rupiterrae. The sequence continues at coordinate 572,809 of NZ_JAMZEA010000007.1, read as the reverse complement.
CGGGCCCTCCCGGACGCGCCGGCAGGCCCAGCCGGACGCGCCGGACGCAGCGGCGAGCGCCGCCGGACGCGGCGGCGAGGACCGCCGGATACGGCCCGGACCTTGCCGGGCAAATCCTGGCCAAGTTTGGGACAACATCCTGATCGCGCCCCGGATCCGTGCCGGTCGCGGGCATAGGTTCCACGCCGTACCAGGAGATCGCGGCCTGGGGATCCGGGGAGGCGAGGCGTGGACCAGTTGCTGCTCGCGCGGTGGCAGTTCGGGGTCACCACCGTGTACCACTTCCTGTTCGTGCCGGTCACGATCGGGATGTCGCTGCTGGTGGCGATCCTGCAGACGGCGTGGGCGCGGACCGGGAGCGAGCGCTACCTGAAGGCCACCAAGTTCTGGAGCACGCTGTTCCTGATCAACTTCGGCATGGGCCTGGTGACCGGGATCGTGCAGGAGTTCCAGTTCGGCATGAACTGGTCGGACTACTCCAGGTTCGTCGGGGACATCTTCGGCGCGCCGCTCGCGATGGAGGCGCTGCTCGCGTTCTTCCTGGAGTCGACCTTCCTCGGCCTGTGGATCTTCGGCTGGGACCGGCTGCCGCGCCCGCTGCACCTCGCCTGCATCTGGATCGTGGCGGCCGGGACGATGCTGTCCGGCTACTTCATCCTGGCGGCGAACTCGTTCATGCAGCACCCGGTCGGGTTCCGGTTCGACCCGGCGCGGCAGCGCGCCGAGCTGACCTCGTTCACCGACGTGCTGACCAACAAGGTCGTCCTCGCGACGTTCCCGCACACGATCTTCGGCTGCTGGGTGACCGCCGGGGTGCTCACCTCGGGCGTCGCCGCCTGGCACCTGCTCCGCAAGCGCAACCTCGACGTGATGCGGACCTCGTTCCGGCTCGGGCTGGTCGCGACGGTCATCGGCTTCGTCGGCGTCGGGATCTCCGGCGACCTGCTCGGCAAGGTGATGACCGAGACGCAGCCGATGAAGATGGCCGCCGCCGAGGCGCTCTACCGGACGGAGAAGCCCGCGTCGTTCTCGATCTTCACGATCGGCACCCTGGACGGCTCGCGCCCGCTCTGGGAGGTGCAGGTCCCGCACCTGCTGTCGTTCCTCGCCACGGGGACCCTCGACGGCGAGGTCCGGGGCATCGACAACCTGAACGCCGAGTACAAGCGGCTGTACGGGCCGGGCGACTACCGGCCGGTCATCCCGATCGCCTACTGGGGCTTCCGGATCATGATCGGCGCGGGTGGGCTGGCGACGCTGGTCGCGCTCGCCGGGCTGTGGCTGACCCGGCGCGGACGTCTGCCCGGCGGCAGCTGGGCGCCCTGGTTCTGGCGGGTGGCGCTGCTCGCGATCGTGCTGCCGTTCATCGCGCACTCGGCCGGTTGGATCTTCACCGAGATGGCCCGCCAGCCCTGGGTCGTGTTCTCGCTGATGCAGACCCGGCACGGCGTCTCGCCCTCGGTCCCGTCCGGGACCGTGCTGACCTCGCTGATCGTCTACACCCTGCTGTACGGGGTGCTCGCCGTGGTCGAGGTGGGGCTGATGGTCAAGTACGCCAAGGCCGACCCGCCCGACGTCTCCGCCGAGCCGGACGAGCCCGGCGGCGGCGACCAGCCCGCGTTCGCGTACTGAGTGGGAGCAGAGCCGCGATGCATCTCCAGGATCTCTGGTTCGCCGCCCTCGCCGTCCTGTGGATCGGCTACTTCTTCCTAGAGGGCTTCGACTTCGGCGTGGGCGTGCTGACCCGCGTCCTGGCCCGGGACGAGTCGGACCGGCGCGTCCTGCTCGCCACGATCGCGCCGGTCTGGGACGGCAACGAGGTGTGGCTGATCACCGCGGCCGGCGCGACCTTCGCCGCGTTCCCCGAGTGGTACGCCTCGCTGTTCAGCTGCTTCTACCTGCCGCTGCTGCTGATCCTGGTCGCGCTGATCGTGCGCGGGGTCGCGTTCGAGTACCGCGGCAGGCGCGATTCGAAGCAGTGGCGGTCCAACTGGGACGTGTGCGTCTTCTTCGGCTCGCTGGTGCCCGCGTTCCTGTGGGGCGTGGTGTTCGCCAACGTCGTCCGCGGCGTCCAGTTGGACGCGCGGCACCTGCACGTCGGGTCGCTCTGGGACCTGCTGAACATCTACTCGCTGATCGGCGGCCTGACCACGCTGCTGCTGTTCACCTTCCACGGGACGGTCTTCACGGTGCTGAAGACGTCCGGTGACCTCCGCGAGCGGGCGCGGTCGCTGGCCTGGCAGATCGGCATCGCGACGATCGTCGTTGCGGCGGTCTTCCTGGTCTGGACGCAGGCGAGGCACGGCTCGGTCTCGACGGCGGTCTGCGCCGTCCTCGCGGCGGTGACGCTCGTCGCGTCCTGGGTCATGACCCGCATGGACGGGCGGGACGGCTGGCGGTTCGGGCTGTCCGGCGCGGCGATCGTGTTCGCGGCGGCCACGGTGTTCGTGTCGCTGTACCCGGACGTGCTGCCGTCCACGCTCGACCCGGCCGACGGCCTGACCGTGGACAACGCCTCCGCCTCGCCCAAGACGCTCGGCATCATGACCTGGGTCGCGTGCATCTTCCTTCCGCTGGTGCTGCTCTACCAGGGCTGGACGTACTGGGTGTTCCGCAAGCGCGTCACCGTGCACGACATGCCCGCCCACTGATGCCCGGACCGGTCGATCCGAGGCTCCTCCGCGAGGCGCGCGCGACCGCGCCGTACCTGGTCGCCTGCGCGGTCTCCGGCGGCCTGGTCGCCGCGTGCGCGCTGGGGCAGGCGGCGCTGCTCGCGCACGCGATCGCCCGGGCGACCGTGCCCCTCGCGCTGATCGGAGTGGTCGCGTTCCGCGGGCTGCTGGTCTGGGGGCAGCAGGTCACCGCGCACCGGGCGGCCGCGGGGGTGAAGGCGCAGCTGCGCGCGCGGGTGCTGGACAAGGTCGTCCGGGACCGTCCGGACGGGCCGTCCGGCGAGGTCACCGCGCTGGTCACGCGCGGTGTGGACGCGCTGGACCCGTACTTCGCGGGCTACCTGCCGCAGCTCGCGCCGGCGGTGGTCGTCCCGCTGGCGGTCCTGTTCGCGCTGGCCGTGACCGACGTCGAGTCGGCGGTGATCGTCGCGGTGACGCTGCCGCTGATCCCGATGTTCGGGGCGCTGATCGGGCTCTGCACCGCCGCGCGCACCCGCCGCCGCTGGCGCAGTCTGGAGGTCCTCGCCGGGCACTTCGCCGACACCGTGCGCGGGCTTCCGACGCTGAAGGCGTTCGGGCGCGCGCAGGCGCAGGCGGCGCAGGTCGGGCGGATCACCGCCGAGCACCGCCGCGCGACGCTGGGCACGCTGCGGATCGCGTTCGTGTCGGCGCTGGTCCTGGAGATCGCGGCGACGGTGTCGGTCGCGCTGGTCGCGGTGTCGGCCGGGCTGCGGCTGGTGTCGGGGGCGCTGCCGTTCGAGACGGCGCTGTTCGTCCTGATCCTCGCGCCGGAGGCCTACTTGCCTCTGCGCTCTGCGGCTTCGCAGTTCCACGCCGCGCAGGACGGCGTCGCGGCGGCCACGCGCATCTTCGCCGTCCTGGACGCGCCGGGCGGGGACGTGCAGGTCGGCGGCGCGCTGCGCCCGATCGGCGAGCTGCGCGTCGAGGACGTGACGATCGCGCGGCGCGAGCCGGTCGGGCCGTTCTCGTTCACCGCCCCGGCGGGCGCGCTGACCGTGCTGGCCGGGCCGTCCGGCATCGGGAAGACGAGCCTGCTGGACGTCCTGCTGGGCCTCACGCCCGCCGCGTCCGGCCGGGTCCTCCTGGACGGCGCGGACGTCGTGCCGGGCGACGAGTGGCGGCGCGGCATCGCCTGGGTGCCGCAGCGGACGTTCCTGGTCGCCGGGACGGTCGCGGAGAACATCGCCCTGGCCGTCCCGGGGTCACCGGACGACGCCGTGCTGCGCGCCGCCTCGCTGGTCGGCATTCCGGACTTCACCCCGCTCGACGCCGACGCGTCCGCGCTCTCGGCCGGTCAGCGGCAGCGCGTCGCGCTCGCCCGCGCCGTCCTGCGGGCCGACCTTCTGGACACCCCGCTCGTCCTGCTGGACGAACCGACCGCGCACCTCGACCCGCACACCGAACTCCGCGTCCTGGACCTCCTGGACGGCCCGTTCCACGGCCGCACGGTCATCGCGACCACCCACCGCACCGCCCTGCGCGAACGCGCCGACCACCTGATCGACCTGAACGCCCTGGCAGTGCCCGCATGACCCCGCAGCGGCCGGGGGTGCGGCTGGCGGCTTCGGTGCTGGCCGGGAGCGGGGCGCTGGTCTGCGGGATCGGGCTGATGGCGACGTCGGCGTGGTTGATCTCGCGGGCCTCGCAGCACCCGCCCGTCCTGTACTTGATGGTCGCGATCGTGGCGGTTCGGGCGTTCGGGATGGGTCGCGGTGCGCTGCGCTATGTCGAGCGGCTGGTATCGCATGACGCGGCCTTGCGGCTCCTCGCGCGCACGCGCGTCCGGGTCTTCGAGCGTCTCGCCGAGCTGACCCCGGCGATCCGGCCGTCCGGCCCGCTGGGCACGGTTCTCGACAATGCGGAAGGTGTCGCGGACCGCTGGTTGCGCGGCGTCCTGCCGATGGCGTCGGCCGCGATCGCGTGCGGCGCGGCCGTCGTCCTGGAGTGGTGGGTGACGCCGTCCGCCGGGGCCGTCCTGCTGGCGGGGCTGCTGGTCGGCGGGCTCGTCGCGCCCGTGCTGGCCGCGTCGGGCGCGCGCCGCGCCGAACTCCACGCCGCCGCCGCGCGCGCCACCCTCACCGCCCGGACCGCCGAGACCCTGGACGGCCTGCCCGAGCTGACCGCCTTCGGCGCGCTCCCGGACCGGCTCGCCCTGCTGAGCCGCGCCGACCGCGCCGTCACCCGCGCGGCCTTCCGGTCGGCCTGGACGGCCGGACTCGGCTCGGCGCTGACCGTCCTGGCGACCGGTGCGTCCGTGCTGGGGGCGCTCGCCTTGGGCGTCCCGGCCGTCCGCGAGGGACGGCTGCCGTTCGTGCTCCTGGCGGTGATCGTGCTGACGCCGCTCGCCGCGTTCGAGGCCGTCGCCGAGCTGTCCCAGGCGGCGCAGCGCCTCCTGCGCGCCCGCGAAGACGCCCGCCGCGTCGCCGCCGTCCTGTCCCTGCCCGAGCCCGTGACCGAGCCGTCCGTCCCCGCGCCGATTCCGGGCGGGCCGCCCCACCTGCGCATCGACCGCGTCACGGCCCGCTGGCCGGACGCGCCGTCCGACTCGCTCAGCGAGCCGGGCCTCCAGCTCGACCTGCCGCCCGGCCGCCGCCTTGTGATCATGGGTGCGAGCGGCGCCGGGAAGTCGACGCTCGCGGCCGTCCTCGCGCGCTTTCTCGACTACCGGGGCTCCGTGACGCTCAACGGCGCCGAGCTGCGCGACCTCTCACCGGACGCCGTGCGCCGCGTGATCTGCCTCGGCGGGCAGGAGGCGCACGTCTTCGACACCACGGTCGCCGAGAACGTCCGGCTCGCGCGGCCCGGCGCGTCCGACGAGGACGTCGCGGACGCGCTGCGCCGCGCCGGGCTCGGCCCCTGGCTCACCGTCCTCCCGGCCGGCCTCGCGACCCGGGTCGGCGAGCACGGCTCGGCCGTCTCCGGCGGCCAGCGCCAGCGCATCGCCCTCGCCCGCGCGCTCCTCGCCGACGCGCCCGTCCTCGTCCTGGACGAGCCGGACGCCCACCTCGACGACGCGACCGCCGTGACCGTCCTCACCGACCTGCTCGCCCGCGCCGGTGACCGCACGGTCATCCTCATCACGCACCGCGACGCCGTCCCCGGCGGCGACCCCGTCCTCCGCCACGTCCACGAGGTCGTCACGCTGTCCTAGCGGATCGGACCGGAGGCGTAGTAGGCCCTGCATGTGCCGCCGACCGCGTCCGTGGCGACCTCCAGCAGCGTGCGGCCGTCGGCGGACGGCAGCAGCGACGAGCTGTAGTTCTGGCACGGCAGGACGAGCCGCTTCTGCTCCGGCGTCAGCTTCTCGTCCCGGAAGTTCGTGATCCTCACCGGGGACGCCATCGTGCGCCAGCGGCCCGCGCCGCCCGCGTCGTTCACCAGGATCGTGGTGCCGCTGGCCTTCTTGTCCACCCTCGCGGGCGACCACTCGACCAGCCGCGCGACCAGCAGCAGCCGGCCCTTCGAGCCGCCCTTCGTCCACGCCAGCGTCGGCGCGTGGGCCAGCTCGCGGCCGTCCGGCGTCCTGACCAGCGTGCCGGGCTTGCGGGCGTCGCCCCAGTTCCAGCCGTCCTTGGACGTGCGGAAGTACACCCGGCAGCCGTGCCCGCTCGGCTTCGCGGAGGTGTCGCAGTACTCGAAGACCATCGCGTAACCGCGGCCCGGGTAGTGCCGGACGACCGGCATGCCGGGCGAGTCCTGCCTGCCGCCCACGGCGACCGTGTTGACCTTGCCGCTCCACGCGTCGCCGCCGTTCAGCGACCGCACGCGCGCGAGGACCTGCCCGTACTTCCGCTGCACCTTGTCCGAGAAGTGGACGACCAGGCCGCCGCCCGCCGCCGAGAACTCCGGCTCCCACAGGCCGTGCCCGCCCGCGCCCGTCACGATCGGCTTCGGCAGCGCCCTCCAGGTCCGTCCGTAGTCGGTGCTGCGCCAGCCGACGATCGCCGAGTGCGGGTCCGGCTTGGCGTCCCCGCCGCCGAGGTAGTTCACCGAGGCCGCCCAGACGAGCGTCCCGGCCGGGTAGCGGCCGAGCTTCTGCGGGTACTCGAACAGCGTCGAGCAGCACGAGAACTGGCCGCTCGCCATCGGCGTCCGGATCTCGCTGAGGCGGTGGAACGTCCGGCCGCCGTCGGTGCTCTCGGAGAACGTCCCGCCCGCGTTGGTGTTGGTGGAGACCACGATCCGCCCGCGGTGCGCCTTGTCGGCGGAGAACGACAGCCGGACGGCCCGCGGGTACCAGGCGGGCCCGCTGTGCAGCGGCGTCCCCTTCGCGACGTTCTGCGACTGGACGTCCGCTACGGCCCCGGCGCTGCCGCTCTTGCCCGCGTCCCCGCCCGTGCTCGCGACCGCCACGGCGACCGTGCCGCCGAGGACGACCGCGCCCGCCGCCGCGCCGATGATCCTGCCCCGCGTTGTGATCATGCCGGGCAGGGTAGCGATGTCCGGCCGATCCGGCAGCCGGCGGCCGGAGGCGGCCACCGGGGCGGGACGGTCGGAGGGGTCAGAGGGGGATGGTGAGGAGGGTCGTGGACTGCTGGTCGTCCACGCGGACCTCGAAGCGGGTGATCTCGGGGCGGGTCAGGGCGGTCCCGCCGTGGATGACCAGCGGGGACGGGGCGCCCGGGACGCCGTAGCCCTTCGCCGGGACCTTCCAGCCGGTGACCACCGTGCGCTCGCCCGTCGCCGAGACGGCTTCCAGGTGGCAGCGGAGGGGGCCCTTCACGCCGCGCAGCTCCAGCCCGACGTGCGTGCCCCAGCCCTTCTTCTCCAGGCCGATCGTGCCCGAGACGCCGGACGCCGCGTCGGACGCGGAGTGCTTCTCGCCCGTCAGGACGAGCGCCGTCGCGGGGGAGTGGTCGTGGCCGAGGGATCCGTCGTTCCCGGTGAGCTGGGTTCCGATCACGATCCCGGCCGCGAGGACGGCGGCGGCCGCGGCGGAGCCGATCACGTACGTGCCGCGCCGGTGCCGCCGGTCGGCCTCGCGCCGGCGCCGCATGAGGTCCACGACGTTGCTCCGGGGCGGCTCGTCCGCGGCCGGGGCCTCCTCGGGAGCCTCCCGGGGGGCCTCCTGGGGGGCCTCGTCGAGCGGGGTGATCCCGGCCAGGGCGTCGGCCATGCCGGACATCTCGTCCAGCTCGGTGCGGCACGGCGGGCAGCCGCGCAGGTGCTCCTCGAACGCCCGCCGGTCCTCGTCCTCCAGCAGGCCCAGGGCGTACGCCCCCACATCGGTGTGCTCGACATGCCCGGTCACGGCGTGACCCCCCTCTCCTCAAGCGCGACGCGCAGGGCGCGCAGGGCGTAGTAGACGCGCGACTTCGCGGTGCCGACGGGGATGCCCAGGGCGTCGGCGGCCTGGTTGACGGTGCGGTCGCGCAGCACCGTCTCGGTGAGGATCTGGCGGTGCGCGGCGGACAGCGAGTTCAGCGCCTCCGCGACCATGACCTTGCGCAGCAAGCCGTCCACCTCGTCCGCCGCCGGGAGGTTCTCCAGCGGCCCGTCGCCCACCTCGGGAGGCCGGACGTCGCGCGACCGCCGGTGGTCGATCACGATACGCCGGGCCACCGTCGCCAGCCAGGGCATCAGGGAGCCCGCGTCGGGGTCGAGGGTCCGCGCGCTGCGCCAGGCGCGGACCATCGTCTCCTGCGCCACGTCCTCGGCCCAGCCCCGGTCGCCGCCGGTCAGCCGCAGCACGAAGGCCAGCAGCGGCCGGTGGTACTCGCGGTACAGCGCGGCGACGATCTCCTCGTCGCCCGGCGGAGGGGCGTCCGAGGAGTGCCGGCGGCGGGCGGCCAGGCCGCGGAGTGCTGCCATTGCCGTGCGTCTCCGTCCGGTCGGGAGCGGCGGTCGGCAGGCAGTACGTCCCCGCTCCCGGCGGGGGTTCAACGCTTTTGAACCCGGCTTAAGGCCCACTTCCGGTTCCCGGGTTTCCGGACCTGTCCTATCGGGGGGTTTCGGAGACGTTCACCTGGCGCTTACGGTCCCTGCCCTACTGTCCCTGTCACGTGGCGGCCGGGTTCGCGGTGCGGGTGTGAGGGAATCCGGCCGCCCGGTTCAACGCGTCGGGGATGGCAGGTGCGGGAACTCACGGTCGGGAGCGCGCTCGCGAGCTGGACGGTTGATCCCGCCATGCTCGTCCTCGTGGTCGCGCTCGCTGCCTGGTACCTGCTGAGCGCCCGCCGCGCGGACGGCTGGCCCCTGTCCCGGACGCTCAACTTCGTCGGCCTCGGGCTCGGCAGCGTCCTCGCCGTCACCGTCACGTTCGTCGGCGCCTACGACGGCACGCTCTTCTGGCCCCGCGCCCTCCAGGTGATCACCCTGCTGGCGGTCTCGCCGCTGTTCCTCGCCAACGGCGCGCCGTTCTCGCTCCTGCTGGAGACCATGCCGAACGGCCCGCGCCGCGACCGGGTCAAGCGCGTCCTGGACAGCCGCGCCGTCGCCGTCCTGACCTCGCCGCCCGCCGGGACGGCCGCGCTCGTGGTGACACCCTGGCTGCTCTACTTCAGCCCGCTCTACGAGCTGACGCTGCGCAACGCCGCCGCGGACGAGGCCGTGAAGATCGCGCTCGTGCTGATCGGGCTCGTCTACTACTGGGCGCGGCTCCAGGTCGACCCGATGCCGCGGTCCTACCCGCACGTGCTGTCGATGGGCATCACGTTCGCCGAGGCCATGTTCGACGGCGCGCTCGGCCTCACGATCATGCTCCGGCACCACCCGCTCGCCGCGTCCTACTACGAGCACGTGCACCGGACGTGGGGCCCGTCGGTCCACCGCGACCAGCAGATCGGCGGCGGCCTGCTGTGGATGGTCGGGGACTTCGCGGGCATGCCCTTCCTGGTCGTCCTGGCCATCAGGATGCTGCGCCAGGACCGCGTCGAGGCCGAACGCGTCGACCGCGAGCTGGACGCCGAGCAGGAGCGGCAGGTCGCCGAGCGGGCCGCCGAAGGCGTCGTCGTGGACGAGCCGGAGATGATGCGCCCCTGGTGGGAGACCGATCCCGTCCTGTCCCGCCGCTACGGAACCGGCGGACGGCGCCCGCCCGGCTGAGGCTGGCGCCGTCCGGGAACGGGATCGGGATCAGCGGTGGCCGGAGCGGACCAGCTCGCCGCCGCGCTTCGACACCGCCCTGGCCTGCCGGGACGCGACCTTCGACGCCGCCTTCGAAGCGGACCTCGCCTGCTTGGAGGCGATCTTGGACGCGGCCCTGGCCTGCTTCGACGCCGCCTTCCCGCGCTTCGCGGTCGCCTTGCCCGCCTCGGCCAGCCCGCTCTTCACCGACGGCTTGCCCGAGCCGGACGAGACCGCGCCCTGGATCAGCCGGCCGAGCCCGGCGGGCTTCCGGGCCCGCTGCCGCGCCTTCCACACCCTGAGCGCCGCGTCCCGCTGGGCCGCCCTGGCCTCGCTGCGCGCCTGCCGCCGCAGGGCCTTCACCTCGGTCGCGGCCTGCTTGCGCAGCGCCTTGCCCTCCACGGCGGCCCTGGTCTGGGCCTCGTGCAGCTGGTGGCGCAGCTCGGCCGTCCGGCCCCGGCCCGGCGATCCCGCCACCATGAGCAGGGCGCCGAACAGCGCGGCGTTCTTCAGCAGGTGGGACCGCTCGCTCCGGCGCCGCTCCGGGTCGTCCTCGGTCCAGTAGCGGTGCTCTGTGGCCAGCGCCGGGACGAGCTGGACGGCCGCCAGCAGCGTGGTGAACCGGCGGAACCGGCCGGTCAGCAGCAGCGCTCCCGTGCCGAGGCTCAGCGCGCCCTGGATCCGCACGAGCGCCACCGGGTCCTTCGTCGGCAGCCAGTCCAGGCGGTCCGCGATGGGCTTGACGGCGGGCGCGACCTGCTCGGCGCGGGGGCCGGGATCGCGCAGGGCGTCCAGGCCGGTGATGATGTAAGGGGCCGCCACCAGCGGGCGGGCCGGGGTCGTGATGGGTCGCATGCTGAGCTACATGCCCACGACTTTGTCGGTCAAGCGCGGGAGGATGAGGCCATGTGCGGACGCTATGCCACCACGCGGGCGCGCCAGGAGCTGCTCGACCAGTTCGCGATCCAGGCGGACGAGACCGGCGGCGAGCTGGAGCCGGACTACAACGTCGCGCCCACCAAGCAGGTCCCGGCCGTCTTGATCCGCCGCCCCGGCGGCGATGACGAGCACGAGGAGGAGGCGCTCCGGCAGCTGCGCACGCTGCGCTGGGGCCTGGTCCCGTTCTGGGCCAAGGACCTCTCCGCCGGGGCCCGGATGATCAACGCGCGGGTCGAGACCGTCGCGGAGAAGCCCGCCTACCGCCGGGCCTTCGCGCGCCGCCGCTGCCTGCTGCCCGCCGACGGCTACTTCGAGTGGTACACGCCGGAGGGCGACCCGGCCGCCGACGAGAAGGGCACGAAGAAGAAACCGCGCAAGCAGCCCTTCTACATCCACCCCAAGGACGGCGCGATCATGGCGATGGCCGGGCTCTACGAGCTGTGGAGGTCGCCCGAGGACGAGTGGGTCTGGACCTGCACGGTGATCACCACCGACGCGCCGGACGACCTCGGCCGGATCCACGACCGGATGCCCATGATCGTCACCCCGGACCGCTGGGACGCCTGGCTCGACCCGGAGCTCACCGCCGCCGAGGAGGTGCGCGGGCTGCTCACCCCCGCCCTCGCGGGCACGATGGACGCCTATCCCGTCTCCACCGCCGTCAACAACGTGAGAAACAACGGCCCGCAACTCATAGATCCCGCCACGAACGGGGATAGTCCAGGCAGCACTTCCGGAACCCTGTTCTGACGCCCCGCCACGCGGATCTGGCGCGACCCCCCGCGCCCGGGCTCCGGGAGGAGAACGGAGCGCCGTGGACACCGTCGACACCGTCACCGCCCGCGCCCGCCTGGAAGAGCAGCGGGCCGGCCTGGACCGGTCGATCGAGATCCTGACCGGGGAGCGCCCGGCGACCGAGTCCTCGGTCGCCGACGCGGGCGCCTGGCTCACCGACGCCGACCGCGTCGAGGCCGCCCTCGCCTCGCTGCGGGCGCAGCGCGCGGCCGTCCAGGCCGCCCTGGACCGGATCGCCGAGGGCGGCTACGGCCTGTGCGTGACCTGCGGCAAGCCCGTCCCGCCCGGCCGCCTGGAGGCCCGCCCCGAGGCCGCCCGCTGCGTCTCCTGCCAGTCCAGGCACGACCGCCACCGCTACTGAGCCCGGCCGGTCCGGCCTTCGGGGCCCGGGGCCCGGGGCCCGGTGCCCGCTCCCGCTAGACGCGGACGGCGCTGGCCAGCAGGTGGATGCCCAGCGACTCGTCCCCCGGCGGGACGTTGAGCTCGGTCCGGACGAGCCGGGGCAGCGCGCTCGGCGAGGTCGCCAGGACGTGCTCGACCGTGGACGCCGACAGGGCCGTCCGCGGCCTGATCCACTCGACCTCCAGGCCCGCGTCGGCGAGCAGCTCGCGCAGCTCGTCGGTCTGGAAGCAGCGGGTGATCGTGCCGTCCGGCCAGGGCACCAGGACGACCTCGGCGCGCGGCACGTCCGACAGGTGCGCCCAGCAGTTCTGCTCGGCCAGCAGCGCCATGCCGAGGGTGAGCGAGTCCACGGTCAGCAGGACCCGGCCGCCCGGCCGCAGCACCCGCGCGATCTCCGCGACGGTGGACTCGGCGACCAGGTGCCGCGACAGCATCCGGTTCTCCGCGACCACGGCGTCCACGCTGGCGTCCGCCAGGAACGCGGGCGCGCCCGGGTCACCGACGACGCGCTGGACCGCCCCCGGCGGGACGGCCGGACGCGCCGGCACGAGCCCCGGGATGCGCGCCGCCCCGGCGGGCGCCCGCGCCGCGGACCCGTTCAGCCCGGCCTCCGGCGGCCTCCCGTCCGGCGGCGCCGCGTCCTGCGGCCCGCCGTCGGCTGGCGGCTCGTCCGGCGGTCTGGCGGGCGGCGTCGGGCCCGCCCCCGGCGCGGACCCGTTCAGCGCGCCGTCCGGGGGTTCGGGCGCCGGGGCGGCCGGTGGGCGGTCGAGGACCTCGACCACGGTGTGGCCCGACCGCGCGGCCTGCCGGGCGAACCGGCCGCCGCCGCCGGACAGGTCCAGCACGCGCGCGGGTTCGCGGGGGAGCCACCGGGCGAGCTGGGCCGCCGCTACCGCCCAGTAGAACGTCCAGTAGGGACCGAGGGCATCGCCGTCGGCCTCGCCGGAGGCGCCGGGGGCCTCGCGAAGACTGGCGATGGTGGGTTCTGGAGGCTGCGCCGGCACCGGTAGCAACGCTTTGCTCCTGTTCTCGCCGTGTATGAGCTTTCTTCCCCGCCAGCCCCGGACATCACCCTCCGTGCTGGCCGGGGGAAGGTGAACCGAACCATCCGGAAACTTGCCCCCCGCGTTACCCCCGGTGAGGGAATCGACCGGACCCTCCGTGCGTTGTCACGCACTGCACGTTCTACACAGACGGTCCGCACGCGTCGCGGAGCGAGGCACAGTAGTACAACGGAGGGGCCCTTGATGACCACAGCCGTTGCCGGGGCACGAAACGGTAAAACCGTTCCCCAGCCGCGGGGCACCGCCCCCGGCGGCGTGATGCGCGTCGCCGGACCGATATCGTCTGTTGGGTACGACGCCAAGGGGGGCGTCACCACAGCCGAGGGGGTGGGTCTGGTAGCGGGCACCACGGAGACCGTCGAGGAGCGCCAGGAGCGCTTCCAGCGCGACGTGCTCCCGTACTTGGACCAGCTGTACTCCGCAGCGCTGCGCATGACGCGCAACCCGGCGGACGCCGAGGACCTCGTGCAGGAGACGTTCGCGAAGGCGTTCGGGTCCTTCCACCAGTTCAAGGAGGGCACGAACCTCAAGGCCTGGCTGTATCGCATCCTGACCAACACCTTCATCAACTCCTACCGCAAGAAGCAGCGGCAGCCGCAGCAGTCGGCGACCGAGGAGATCGAGGACTGGCAGCTCGCGCGCGCCGAGTCGCACACCTCGTCCGGCCTGAAGTCGGCCGAGGCCGAGGCGCTGGAGCACCTGCCCGACTCCGACGTCAAGCGCGCCCTGCAGGACCTGCCGGAGGAGTTCCGCATCGCGGTCTACCTCGCCGACGTCGAGGGGTTCGCCTACAAGGAGATCGCCGAGATCATGGGCACCCCGATCGGCACCGTGATGTCGCGGCTGCACCGGGGCAGGCGCCAGCTGCGCGGCATGCTGGAGGACTACGCTCAGGACCGTGGCCTGACGCGCGCGGGGGAGGGGTCGAAATGACCCGCTCCCCGGACCGTGACGGCGTCCGCCCCCTGGAAGGTGAATGAGCGATGAGCTGCGGCGACCACCACGAGACCCCATGCAGTGAGGTCCTCGCCCGGGTCTACACCTATCTCGACGGGGAGCTCGACGAGGGCGGCTGCGGCGAGGTGCAGGAGCACCTGCACGAATGCGGCCCCTGCCTGCGGGAGTACGGCCTCGAAGAGGCCGTCAAGAAGATCGTGAAGAAGGGCTGCGAGTGCGAGTCCGCCCCCGAGGACCTGCGCGCCAAGGTGCTCGGCCGGATCGAGCAGATCTGCACCGAGCTCAAGCAGACCGAGACCGGCACCGCCGGCACCGTCTGAGCGGCACGTCTGAGCGGCGCCGATAGGGTGCTGGGATGCGCGTTCTGGTCACCGGCGCGGCCGGGTTCATCGGATCCCACCTGGTGGATCGGCTGCTGGCCGACGGCCACGAGGTGGCCGGGGTCGACGATCTGTCCACCGGCCGCCACCGCGACGAGGCCGTCGAGCTGTGGCGGCTGGACGTCGCGGACCCCGCCCTCGCCGAGCGCGTGGCGGCCTTCGGCCCCGAGGTGGTCTGCCACCTCGCGGCCCAGGTCAGCGTGCGGGTGAGCGTCGGCGACCCGCTCGCCGACGCGCGCACCAACGTGATCGGCACCGCGAACGTCCTGGAGGCCGCGCGCCTCGCGGGCGCGCGCAAGGTCGTGTTCACCTCCAGCTGCGCCGTCTACGGGGTGCCGGACGTCCTGCCCGTCCCGCCGGACGCGGAGCTGCGGCCCGCGTCGCCGTACGCGGCGTCCAAGGTGGCGGGCGAGGTGTACGCCCGGATGTACACGGCCCTGCACGGCCTCGACCACACCGTCCTGACGCTGGCGAACGTCTACGGACCGCGCCAGACGCCCGAGGGCGAGGCGGGCGTGGTCTCGATCTTCACCGACGCGCTGCTCACCGGGAGGCCGACACGGGTGTTCGGGGACGGCGGCCAGACCCGCGACTACGTCTACGTCCTGGACGTCGTGGACGCCTTCGCCCGCGCCACCGGCGACGGCGGGTCCGGGATGCGCCTCAACGTCGGCACCGGCCTCCAGACCACCGACCGCGAGCTGCACACCCTGGTGGCCGAGGCCGCCGGCGCCCCCGACGATCCCGAGTTCGCCCCGCCGCGCCTGGGCGACCTGCCCGCCATGTCCATCGACGCGTCCCGGACGCGCGAGGCCCTGGGCTGGCAGCCGCGGACTCCGTTGCTCGAAGGGCTGAAGGCCACCGTCGCGTGGGCCCGGGGCGTCCGTCCCGGGGCGTGAGAGGCGAATGCACGTGCAGGTGGCTTGTGCGTGTACTGCGGGTAAGGCTTCACCGGCGCTTCGCGACGCAGGGTGACTGAAAGTTCACGCTTTGCTCACGATTCCCGGCACGCCTGTGTGACCTGGGTCTCCCAGGTTAGGCTGGTGCCCGAAATCAGCGACGGGAGCACGTGCACGCCCGGGTAGGGACGGAGACGGGCTCGCCCCGGGCGGAGCCGGCCGCGGAAGCGGTCCGGACGGTCCCGGATGACGGGGGAGGCTTGCAAGCCATGTTCGCATCACCGCAGTGGACCGGTACCGGCCGTTCCGGGCATGCCGAGGTGTCGTCGCTGATGGTGCCCAAGGGCGTGTCCTGGGCCTAGGGGCGCGGCCGCGTCCCCGGGCCGGGCGGCGCCCGCGTACCGTCGAGGGGGGACGGCCCCCTCGCAGGCCTCCGCCCCCGCAGGGGCGGGGGCGTCGACTCCCGGAGGGGGCGGCATTGCGTGGACTACCTCTGGCTGCCTGGGCGTACGTCTGCGGTGTGGTGGCCCTCGCGGTCGGGCTCATCGGCACGGCGTCGTACGCGGAGGTGGACTGGCGGACGCTGGCCGTGCTGGCCGTGCTGTTCCTGGTCTGCGACTCCGCGCCCGCGCGGCTGAACGTCTCCAGCGCCAAGGTCTCGCTCAGCTTCGCCGCCAGCCTGGCCTCGGTCGTGCTCGTCGGCGCGGCCGGCGCGGCGCTGCTCGGCGGCTGCGCGCTGGTCACCGGCCAGCGCTTCTTCGCGCCGGAGAAGCGGCTGTTCAACGGCGCGCAGTTCGCGCTCAGCGGCTTCACCGCCGGGACGGTCTTCGAGCTGCTCGGCGGGCACCGCTTCGAGCCGCAGCAGGCGCAGTGGGCCGAGCACGTCATCGGGCCGTTCCTCGGCGCCCTCGTCACCTTCGTCTTCGTCAACATGGCGCTGACCGCCGGGATCCTGGTGCTGTCCCGCCAGGCCGCGCCGCGCGAGCTGGCGCGCGAGTCCGGCACGGTCGTGGTCGGGTTCCTCGGCTACGGCATGTTCGGGCTGCTCATCGCCGGGCTGTGGCCGCGGGTCGGGCCGTTCGCGGCGGTGCTGGTGCTGCTGCCGCTGTTCATCGCGCGGTGGGCCTTCGAGCAGGCGCACGACCAGCGGCAGGCGCACGCGGCGACGCTCGCTGCGCTCTGCCAGGCGGTCGAGACCAAGGACTACTACACCCGCGGGCACTCCGAGCGGGTGTCCCGCGGCTCGGTGATGATCGCGCAGGAGATCGGGATGCGGCCGGACCGGGTCGAGGCGATCCGGTACGCCGGGATGCTGCACGACGTCGGCAAGCTCGGCGTCCCGACCAAGGTGCTGCGCAAGTCCGGCAAGCTCACCGAGGAGGAGTTCGCGGCCGTGCAGCTGCACCCGATGCGCGGGCTGGAGATCGTCCGGGAGATCGGGTTCCTGGACGAGGCGCTCGCCGGGATCATGCACCACCACGAGAAGGTGAACGGCCGCGGCTACCCGATGGGCCTCGCCGGGGACGAGATCCCCGAGTTCGCCCGGGTGATCTCGGTGGCGGACGCGTTCGACTCGATGACCTCCACCCGGTCCTACCGGGCCGCGCGCAGCATCGAGGAGGCCGTCGCCGAGCTGCGCCGGGGCATGGACGACCACTTCGACCCGCTCATGGTCGAGGCGTTCCTGCGCGCGCTGGACCGGGACGGCTGGGAGCCGCCCGACGCCGCGCCGCCCCCGGACGACGACGTGGTGGAGACCACCCAGCAGGACCACGACGACCCGAGCGCCCCGATCCGCGTCGAGGGCGACGAGCGCGTCCCCCGCCAGGAGAGCGCCGAGAACGCCGCGCGGACGGAACGGCCGGGGGCGGCCGGGGACGGGGCGTGGCGGCGGTGAGCGCGCCCTCCCGCGGCGCGGCCCCGCAGGCGGCCCGGCAGCCGGTGGCGCGGCCGGCCTGGCAGGCGGTGGACGCGGGCCAGCTGCTGCTGGTCTCGGCGGCGGTGCTGCTGGTGATCGGCGCGGTGACGCAGGTCGCCGCGTCCGGGCTGCGGCAGTCGAACGTCGCGGTGGTGTTCGGCGTGCTGATCGCGCTCGGCGAGCTGTTCCGCATGGTGATGCCCGGCAACCGGGAGGTCGCGCCGATCGCGTCCGCCGGGGCGGTCGGGTACGCGCTGCTCGTCGGGGTCGGCCCGCGCGGGGCGCCCAAGGACGCGCCGTTCGGCGGCGTCCCGGCGACGCACTCGGCGTTCCAGGTGGTCGCGGTGACGGCGGTCGCCGCGCTGCTCGGCTCGCTGCCGCACCTGGCGGTGGGGCGCCCGCCGCGTCCGGACGCGGTGTCGCGGCGGCTGATCTCGGTCGCGGTGGTGGCACTGTGCTTCCGGCCGCTGCTCGCGCTGCACCTCGGCTGGCGGCTGCTGCTGGTCGTGATGGTGATCGCGGTGGTGCTGGCCTGCGCGGTCGACCTCGGGCTGGCCGCGCTGATCCGCGCGGAGGCGGTCCGGGCGCGGTTCGGCATCGCCGTCCGGGACGAGTTCAACGCCAAGGTCGGGCTGTGCGCGGCGACCGGCGCGACGGCGATGCTGATCGCGGTCGCGACGACGGCGCTGGGCCCGGTGGCGCTGGCGGTGTTCACCGCGCCGATCCTGGTCACGCAGGTCGCGTTCCGCCGCTACTCGGGCATCCGCGCGACCTACCTCCAGACCGTCCGGGCGCTGTCGCGGGTGACCGAGGTCGGCGGGTACGTGGAGCGCGACCACTCGCGGCGGGTGTCGCGGCTGGCGGTCGCGATGGGCCGCGAGCTGGGCATGTCCGAGAGCGAGCTGCTGGAGCTGGAGTACGCGGCGCTGATGCACGACATCGGCCAGCTGTCGCTCGGCGACCCGATCCCGGGCGGCGCGACCGTGCTGGCCTCGCCGGGCGAGCAGCGCCGGATCGCCCGGCTGGGCGCGGGCGTGATCGAGCAGACCGGCGTGCTGGACGGGGTGGCGAAGATCGTCCGGCTGTCGTCCGACCCGTACCGGGCCCCGGCGGCGCCGCCGTCGGACGGGCGGGTCGAGACCGACCGGCAGCTGCCGCCGGGCCCGCCGCTCGCCAGCCGCATCATCAAGGTCGCCAACGCCTACGACGACCTGGTGGGCGACTCCAACGACCGGGACCGCGGCGCGGCGGTGCTGGAGCGGCTGCGGCTCGACTCGGCCGCCGAGTACGACCCGTCGGTGGTGGAGGCCCTGAGCCGCGTGGTGGACCGGCGCCCGCGCACCTAGCCGTTAGGTTGGGAAGCCGGCCGCGGGTTCGGAACACGCCCGCGGTCCGGAACCGACCATGAAGGGTGTGTCCGCTCGTGTTCGAATCGGTCCTGGTGGCCAACCGCGGCGAGATCGCGAGCCGCGTCGTGCACACGGTGCGCGGGCTCGGCCTCAAGGCGATCGCCGTCTACTCCGAGGCCGACGCCGACCTGCCGTTCGTGCACGAGGCGGACGAGGCGGTCCTGATCGGCCCTCCCATCCCGGCGCAGAGCTACCTGGACGCGCCCGCCGTGCTGGAGGCGGCCCGGCGGCACAACGCCCGGGCCGTCCACCCCGGGTACGGGTTCCTGGCGGAGAACGCCGACTTCGCGCGCGCCGTCCAGGCCGCCGGTCCGGCCTGGGTCGGCCCGCCGCCGCTGGCGATCGCGCGGCTCGGCGACAAGATCAACGCGCGGAACCTGATGAAGGAGGCGGGCGTCCCGGTCGCGCCGGGCGTCTGGGAGCCGGTCCCGGACACCGAGACCGCGGTCGAGGAGGCCGCCCGGATCGGCTACCCGGTGATGGTGAAGGCCGCGGCCGGGGGCGGCGGCATCGGCATGGGCGTCGCGCACGACGAGGCGCGGCTGCGCGCGGTGTACCCGGCGGCGCGGTCCCGCGCGGAGATGTTCTTCACCAGCACCGACGTGCTGCTGGAGCGGTACGTGCGCGGCGCGCGGCACGTCGAGGTGCAGGTGCTCGGGCTGCCGGACGGCTCGGTCGTCGCGCTCGGCGACCGGGAGTGCTCGGTCCAGCGCCGGTTCCAGAAGATCGTCGAGGAGGGGCCGGCGCCGGGGCTGCCGGCGGCGCTCCGGGCGCGCCTCTACGCGGCGGCGGTCCGGGCGGGCGAGGCGGTCGGCTACCGCGGCGCGGGCACGGTCGAGTTCCTGATCGACCCGGCGTCCGGCGAGTTCTCCTTCGTGGAGATGAACGCGCGGCTCCAGGTCGAGCACACCGTGACCGAGGCGCTGACCGGGCTCGACCTGGTCGAGCAGCAGCTGCGGATCGCGGCGGGCGAGCAGGTGTCGTTCGACGGCGTCCAGTCCCGCGGGCACGCGATCGAGCTGCGGGTGTACGCCGAGGACCCGTTCCGGTTCGTCCCGCGGCCGGGCCGGATCAAGGTGTGGGAGGAGCCGGTCGGACCGGGCATCCGGATCGACGCCGGGTACGCCGAGGGCAACATGGTCACGCCCTACTACGACCCGCTGCTCGCGAAGCTCGTCGTCCACGCCGACACGCGCGAGGCGGCGCTGGAGCGGGCCCGCGCGGCGGTCGCGGCGTTCCGGATCGAGGGGACGCTGACCACGAACCTGCCGTTCCTGGCCGAGCTGCTGAAGAACCCGGAGTTCGCGTCCGGCGCCTACGACACCGGCCTCGTCGCGCGCATGCGTCCCGCGTCGAACTGACGGATCGATAATCGGGCGCGTGGCGGTACGGTGCATCTCGTGGAGAGCGATGCCTACTGCGACCGCTGCGGGGACGAGCTGGCCGGCGGCGACCATGCCGCGTGCCAGGCGGCCCGCGCCCTCGAACCGCCGCGCTACTGCGGCCGCTGCCGCCGCCGGATGGTCGTCCAGGTGACCCCCGCGGGCTGGACGGCCCGCTGCGTCGAGCACGGCAGCCTCAGCTCGGCCTAGCCGGGGCCCGGCCGGTCAGACGCCGGTGGTGGCCCGCGGGTAGGCGATGCCGGGGTCGGTCACGACGTTGACCAGGTACGGGACGTTCGCGGCGAAGGCACGGCGCAGGGCTCCGGCGAGGTCGGCGGGACGGGTGACGGTCTCGCCCGCGCCGCCGAGCGCGCGCACGACCTCGTCGTACCGGCAGCCGGGCTGGAGGTCGGCGGCGACGTCGTAGCCGTACAGGGCGCGCATCGGGTGCTTCTCCAGGCCCCACGCGCCGTTGTTGCCGACGATGATCACGACGGGCAGCCGGTGCCGGACGAGCGTGTCGGCGTCCATCAGCGAGAGCCCGGCCGCGCCGTCCCCGAGCAGTAGCACGACCTGCGCGGACGGGCGCGCGATCCGCGCGGCCATGGCGTAGCCGAGGCCGGTGCCGAGGCAGCCGTACGGGCCCGGGTCGAGCCAGGTGCCGGGGCGCTTCGGCTCGACGTACCGGCCCGCGTACGAGACGAAGTCGCCGCCGTCGCCGATGACCACGGCGTCGTCGTCCAGCACGCGGTTCAGCTCGCCGTACACGCGCAGCGGGTGGATCGGGTCGGCGCCGGAGTGCAGGAGCGGGCCGTCGGCGGCGGAGGCGGCGCGGACGGCGTCGCGGAGCCGGGCGAGCCAGTCCGGGTCGGTCTTGAAGCGGGGGAGCGCGGCGAAGACGGCGGACAGGTCGCCCGCGACGCCGGTCGCGTCCAGGTGCGCGGCGAGCGCGGACGGCGCGTCCGCGAGGTGCACGACGCGGGCGTCGCCGAACACGCCGTAGCCGAGCCGGAAGTCCAGCGGCGTGCCCGCGACGATCACCAGGTCGGCCTCGGTGAACGCGGTCCGCCGGGCGCGGGTGACCAGCAGGTCGTGCCCGCCGGGCAGCACGCCCCGGCCCTGCCCGTTCGCGACGACCGGGACGCGGACCTCCTCGGCGAAGGCGCGGGCCGCGTGCTCCGCGCCGTCCGTCCAGACGCCGGAGCCGATCACCAGGACGGGCCGCCGCGCGCTCTGCAGGACCGGCGCCAGATCGTCCAGCGGCGGGACGCCGGCCGGGCGCGGCGGACGGTCCGGACGGGCCGCCTGCGGGACGGCCGGGGCGAACAGGTGGTCCATGTGGATGTCGAGGAACACCGGCCCGCGGTGCGGGGCGAGCGCGGTGTCGAAGGCGCGCGTGACGTCGGCGTCCAGGGTGCCCGGGCCGGACGCGGTGCCCGCGGACTTGGTGATCGGCGCGACGAGCGGCGGGTGGTCGAGCTCCTGGAGCGCGCCGGAGCCCCAGCGGGAGGCGGGCGCGCGCCCGCCGAGCACGACGAGCGGGGAGCCGTTGAAGTGCGCGGTCGCGATCGCGCTGACGCCGTTGGTGACGCCCGGCCCGGCGGTGAGGACGGCGAGCCCGGCCCGGCGGGTGAGGCGCGCGGTCGCCTCGGCGGCGAACACCGCGGACTGCTCGTGCCGGACGTCCACGATCCGGGTGCCCGTCCGGACGGCCGCGTCGTACAGCGGGAAGACGTGCCCGCCCGAGAGGGTGAACATGGTCTCGACGCCGAAGCGCAGCGCGGCCGTGAGCGCGGTGTCGCCGCCGTGCCGCAGGCCGCCGCCGTGCCGCTCGTCCGGACCGCCGCCGTTCTCCGCACCGTCCATCTACGGACGTTAACAAGCGCTTTCTTGCCTGACCAGGCCCGACGCGCACCGAGTGCCAAAGGCCCGGCGCGGCTTTAGTAGTTAGGGCCTTGACGACGGCCGTGCCGGGCGGCTTGATTGGACGGGACAGGGAACCGGAGGGAGCCGCCGCGATGCCGATACCCCGTTCGATCCTCACCAAGGACGACCCTGCCGATCTCGACCTGGAGCTGGTCGCCGGCGCCTGGCCGGACGACCTGACCGGGCACTTCGTCGTCAGCTCGTCCGACCAGCGCACGCACCCGGTGCACGCGTTCTTCGGGGACGGGGTGGTCGCCCGGCTCGCGCTGCGCCCCGGCACGGACGGCGCGCCGCCGGGCCGGTTCGCGTGGCGGTCGCGGGTGACCGACACGCCGTCGGTCCGGCTCCGCCGCAGGCGCCCGGACCTGTTCCTGCCCGGCCCGGTCGGGACCAGCTCGCCGTGGGGGTTCGTGAACTGCGCGAACACCGCGCCGCTGCCGTGGGGCGACCGGCTGTTCACCGCCTGGGACGCGGGCCGCCCGGTCGAGGTGGACCCGGTCACGCTCGGCTTCGTCGCCGAGGTCGGGCACCGCGACGGCTGGAAGCCGACGATCGACCAGGCCGTCCTGCCGCTGGTGGCGTCGTCGGCGCACCCGGTCGTCGACCCGGACCGCGACTGCCTCTGGACGGTCAGCCGCGACGTGATGACCGGCGCCGTGTCGGTCGTCCGGTACGACGGGCACGGCCGGAACGTCCGCCGCTGGGAGGTCGAGGGCGCGGCGCTGCCGCAGGCCACGCACACCATCGCGCAGACGCGGGACTGGCTCGTCCTCGCCGACACGGCCTACAAGGTGGACGTCCAGGAGATCTTCGGGGCGGACCGGACCGTCGCCAACAATCCGGACGGCCCGGTCCTGCTGATCCGCAAGGACGACCTGGACGCGTCCCGGACGACCGTCGGCTGCCGCGAGTTCCGCATCGCGCCCGAGGTGAACCACTTCTACGCCCGCTACGACGACTCCGGCGGCCAGGTCGAGATCGTCATGGAGCACACGCCGGGCGTCGACATCGGCATGTACCTGCGCGAGGACGACCTCGACCTGCTCGGGCGCCCGATCGACCCGGCGCTGCGCGGCATGTACTGCCACGGCATGACGCCCGCGCTCACCACCGTGCTCCGCTTCGACCCCGAGACCGGACGCGTCGCCGAGCGGGCCCGCGCGTACGACCCGTCCCGGTGGTGGCAGGCGGAGCTGTCGGCGATCGACTGGAGCCGCGAGGGCCTCGCGGACCCGACCCGGCACCACCTGCTGTTCGCGGGCTTCCACCCTGAGGCGATCAACCAGCGGGCGCTGCGCAACTACGGCGACCGGATCGACCGGTCGCTGTTCCCGGCCGAGGAGACGCCCGCCGTCCTCGCCAGCCTCGACCGCGGCGACCTCAAACCGCTGTCGGAGTGGACGTTCGCGCTGGACGACTACCCGACCTCGCCCTCGTTCGTCCCGCGCGGGCTCGGCGCGCCGGGCCGCAGCACCTACGCCGGGGCCGACCCGGGCGGCCACGACGGCTACCTGGTCGTCGCCGTGCACAACGACGACCGCTTCCGGATCGAGGTGTTCGACGCGGCGGACGTCGCGCGCGGCCCGATCGCCGTGCTCGCCCCGCCGCGCGGGACCGTCCTGCCCTTCCTGATCCACTCGGCGTGGATGCCGCGCGCCGTGCCCGCCCCGTCCGACGTGGAGCGGCACCGCTTCTCCGACGACCTGGACGCCCGCCTGGACACCCTCGAACCCGAGCTGGCCGCCGTCGCCCGCGAGGTCGCCGCCGAACTGGACGAGCCCGGCTAGCCCGGGTCCTTTGCACGATCCGGGCCGCCGTGCGTTGAGCGGCCTGCGCCGCCGCCTTGAGCGATCAAGCCAAGGCGGCGGCGTTCGTCTTGGCGGAAGATGCCAAAGTTCGCCGGGCCGCCGAGCTGGTTCGGTGCCTTAACTGGGGTGGTCGCCGGGCGGCGCGGCGGCCGCTTCCGGCGGGGCTTGCCGGGCGGCGGACGGCTGGTTACGGTGCGGCTTAATTGAAAAGAAACTTTCCTAACTGATCAGTAGTAGCGCCATCGGGGTTCGGGGATCGGGGTTCCACGTCCGTCCGTCGTCACCGTGCCTCTGGAGTCGCGTTGCGCTCTCTCGTCCGCTCCCTCGCCGCCGTCGCGGCACTCGTCGCCGCCCTGCTCGTGCCGCTCGCCGCGTCCCCGGCGTCCCCGGCGCGCGCGGACGGCACGCCGACCGCCACCTTCACGAAGGTCTCCGACTGGGGATCGGGGTGGCAGGGCCAGTTCACGCTCAGCAACGGGTCGTCCCAGGCGGTCAACGGCTGGAAGGTCGCGTTCGACCTGCCCTCGGGCACGACCGTCGGCTCGTACTGGGACGCCCTGCTCACCTCGTCCCCGCCCCACTACACCTTCACCAACCGGGACTACAACGCGTCCATCCCGCCCGGCGGGACGGTCACGTTCGGCTTCCTCGGCTCGGGCTCCGGCGCGCCGTCGAACTGCACGCTGAACGGCGCGTCCTGCTCCGGCGGGACGACCCCGCCCGGCGGCGGCGTCGGCGCGCCCGGTACGCCGACCGTGAGTGCCCGCACCGACACGTCCCTCACCCTGACCTGGACGGCCGGCACCGGCACCCCGACCGGCTACCGCGTCTATGAGGGGACGGCCGTCAAGGCCACCGTCACCGGCACGTCCGCGACGCTGTCCGGCCTCACCGCCTGCTCGACGCACACCTACACGGTCAAGGCGTACGACGCGAACGGCGAGTCCCCGGCGAGCGCGTCCGTCACCGGCACGACCACCGGATGCGCGACCGGTCCGCTGCCCAAGCACTTCCTCACCGGCTACTGGCAGGACTTCGTCAACTCCGCCAAACCGCTCAAGCTGGCCGACGTCCCGAGCGAGTACGACCTGATCGCCGTCGCGTTCGGGGACGCCACGAGCAAGCCGGGCGAGGTCGCGTTCAGCCTCGACCCCGGCCTGTCCAAGGCGGTCGGCGGCTACACCGACGCCCAGTTCAAGGCCGACATCGCCGCCCTGCACGCCAAGGGCAGGAGGGTGATCCTCTCGGTCGGCGGGCAGAACGGGACGGTCCAGGTCAGCGACTCCTCGTCGGCGGGCAACTTCGCGACGAGCATGGGGAACCTGATCTCGTCCTACGGGTTCGACGGCGTCGACATCGACCTGGAGAACGGCGTCAACCCGACCTACATGGAGCAGGCGCTGCGGTCGCTGCGCTCCGCCGCCGGCGCGAACCTGATCATCACGATGGCGCCGCAGACCATCGACATGCAGTCCACCGGCGCGTCCTACTTCCAGCTCGCGCTGAAGATCAAGGACATCCTCACCGTCGTCCACACCCAGTACTACAACTCCGGCTCCATGCTCGGCTGCGACCAGAAGGTGTACGGGCAGGGCTCGGTCGACTTCATGACCGCGCTCGCCTGCATCCAGCTGGAGAACGGGCTGCGGCCCGACCAGGTCGCGCTGGGCCTGCCCGCCGGGCCGGGCGCGGCGGGCGGCGGCATCGTCTCGCCGTCGCTGGTGAACGGCGCGCTCGACTGCCTCGCGCGCGGCACGAACTGCGGCTCGTTCAAGCCGCCGCACACCTACCCCGACATCCGCGGCGCGATGACCTGGTCCATCAACTGGGACGTCTCGGACGGCAACGGCTTCGCGAAGACCGTCCGGCCGCACCTCGACACGCTCCCGTAGCCGCCTCCCGGAAGAAGCTCCACCCCGAAAGACGCTCCCCACCCCGAAAGAAGGATGACCATGCGATCTGCCCACGCGAAGGTCGCTCTAGCGGTCGCCGCCGTCCCCGCGGCGTCCGTGGTCGCCGTGCTGGCGACCCCCGCCGCGCCCGCGAACGCGCACGGCACGCTGTCCGACCCGCCCAGCCGCGTCTTCGTCTGCAAGCAGGAGGGCCCGGAGAACCCGAAGTCCGACGCCTGCAAGGCCGCCGTCGCGGTCGCCGGAACCCAGCCGTTCTACGACTGGAACGAGGTGTCCCGGCTGGACGCGGGCGGACGGTCCCGGGAGATCATCCCGGACGGCCAGCTGTGCAGCGCCGGCCGCGCCAAGTACCGCGGCCTGGACCTCCAGCGCGCCGACTGGCCCGCCAAGGCCGTCCGGCCGGGGCCGCTGACCGTCACCTACTACGCCACCGCCCCGCACCAGGACAGCAACTTCGAGTTCTACATCACCCGGGACGGCTGGGACCCGACGCAGCCGCTCCGCTGGGGCGACCTCGTCCCGCTGGCCACGTTCCTCGACCAGCACCCGTCCACCTACACGCAGTGGACCCTGAACCTGCCGCAGCGCACCGGCCGCCACCTGCTCTACTCCATCTGGCAGCGGGTCGTCGGCAGCGACGAGGCGTTCTACACCTGCTCGGACGTGGACTTCGGCGGCTCCACCACGCCCACGCCGCCCCCGACCACCCCGCCTCCCACGACTCCGCCGACGACTCCGCCGCCCACCACGCCGCCCACGCAGACGCCCGGCGACACCTGGGCGGCCGGGAAGACCTACGCCACCGGTGACCAGGTCAGCTATGGCGGCGTCACCTACACCTGCCTTCAGGCCCACACCGCGATCGCGGGCTGGGAACCGCCCAACGCTCCGGCGCTGTGGCGGGCCGCGTGACGGTCCGGTGGGCCGTCCTCGCCGTGGCCGCCGCGTGCGCGCTGCTCCTGCTCGGACGATGCGGGTCTGCTGGTGGCCCCGCGTCGTCGGCGGCGGCGCGCGGCGGCCCCGGCTTCAACCCCACCGATGTGATGTTCCTGCAGATGATGGCGCCGCACGAGGGTCAGGGCGTGACCCTGGCCCGGCTCGCCGCCGGCCGCGGGCGGGCGGTGCGGCCGCAGGTCGCCCGGCTCGCCGCGGCGATCGCGAGCACGCAGCTCACCGAGGTCCGGGCGATGTCGGCGCGGCTGCGCGCCTGGCACCGCCCGGCGACCGCCGCGCCCGGCTCGCACGCCGCGCACGGCGGGCTGCCGGCGACCTCGCCCGCGGCCGTCCGGTCCGTCCAGCGCGCCGCGCCGGACGGCTTCGAGCGCGCCTTCCTCAACCTGCTCATCGCCCATCAGGACGACGCGGTCCAGATGGCCCGGATGGAGACCGCCCACGGCCAGGACGCCTGGGCGCGGTCGCTCGCCGCGACCATCGACCGCTCACGTTCGGCGGAGATCGCCGCGATGCTGGCGCTCCTCGACCCCCGAAGTAGGTGACGGCCATGCGCCGACTGCTCGCCGCCCTGATATCCGTGTTCGCCGCCGTGGCGCTGGCACTGACGCCCGCGCACGCGGCGGACGGACGCCTCACCGCCGCCTTCAGCCTGTCCGGGACGACCGGCAAGTACGTCGTCTCGAACCCGGGCACGACCGCCGTCTCCGGGTGGACGCTGGTGTTCGAGCTGCCGTCCGGGGTGACCGCGTCCAACCCGCAGAACGCGACGCTCACCCAGAACGGCACGAAGGTCACGCTCAAGCCCGCGTTCTACATCGCCACTGTCCAGCCCGGGAAGAACACCGAGCCGTACAGCCCGACGTTCAGCCTCAGCTCCGCCGTCCAGCCGACGTCGTGCCTGCTCAACGGCGCGAACTGCGACGGCTCGGGCGCGCCGCCGCCGACCCTGACCGGTGTCACCGCCGACTACTCGGTCAGCGGGACGACCGGCACGTTCGTGATCGCCAACCACGGCACGACCGCCGTGAACGGCTGGACGGTCGTGTTCACGCTGCCGTCCGGAGTGACGGCGAGCAACGCGAGCAACGGCTCGATCAGCCAGTCCGGGACGACCGTCACGCTCACTCCGGCTTACTACAACACGACGATCGCGGCCGGGAAGACCACCGATCCCTACAGCCCGACGTTCTCGCTCAGCTCGTCCGGGGCGTCGCCGACGTCCTGCCGGGTGAACGACGCCAACTGCGGCGGGACGCCCGACACGCCGCCGTCCGCGCCGACCGGGCTCAAGGTCGTCGTGAAGACCACCAAGTCCGTCACGCTCGCCTGGGACGCGGCGAAGGCCGGGAGCCTCCCGGTCTCCGCCTACGACGTCTACAACGGCTCGGCGCTCGCGACCACCGTGTCCGGGACGACGGCGACGATCGGCGGGCTCACCCCGAACACCGCCTACTCGTTCACCGTGAAGGCCAAGGACCGCAAGGGCGGCACGTCCCCGGCGAGCGCGCCCGTCTCGGTCACCACCAACAACCCCTCGGACGACACGACCCCGCCGTCCGTCCCCGGGAACCTGCACAGCACCGGCAAGGACGCGTCCAGCGTCAAGCTCGCCTGGGACGCCTCGACCGACAACACCGGCGTTGCGAACTACGACGTCCTCGTCAACGGCAAGACCGCCGCGACCGTCACCGGGACGAGCGCGACCGTGACCGGCCTGTCGCCGTCCACGACGTACTCGTTCACCGTCCTCGCCCGCGACCAGTACGACAACGTCTCCGCGCAGAGCGCGCCGATCCAGGTCACCACCAGCGACGTGGTCAGCGGCTACGCCCGCGTCGGCTACTTCGTCCAGTGGGGGATCTACGGGCGGCAGTACTTCGTCAAGAACCTCGACAGCACCGGCAACGCCGCGAAGCTCACCCACATCAACTACGCGTTCGGCAACATCGACCCGACCAACCTGACCTGCCTCGAAGGCGTCACCAAGGGCACCACGTCCGACCCGGAGGACCCGAGCCAGGGCGACGGCGCGGGCGACGCGGACGCCGACTACGCCCGTCCGATGTCGGCGGCGCAGTCGGTGGACGGCCAGGCCGACACCGGCTACGAGGCGCTGCGCGGCAACTTCAACCAGCTGAAGAAGCTCAAGGCCAAGTACCCGAACCTGAAGGTCCTGATGTCGATCGGCGGCTGGACCTACTCCAAGTACTTCTCCGACGTCGCCGCGACCGACGCGTCCCGGAAGAAGTTCGTCGCGTCCTGCCTCGACACCTACATCAAGGGCAACCTGCCGTCCTACAGCGGCGCGGGCGGCCCCGGCACCGCCGCCGGGATCTTCGACGGCATCGACGTCGACTGGGAGTGGCCCGGCGCGGACGGCCACCCCGGCAACCACGTCAGCCCCAACGACAAGGCGAACCTGACGCTGCTGCTCGCCGAGTTCCGCACCCAGCTCGACGCGCTCGGGCAGCAGACCGGCAAGCGCTACCTGCTCACCGCGTTCACGCCCGCCGACCCCGCGAAGATCACCGCGGGCTGGGACCTCACCGGCACCGCGAAGTCCCTCGACATCTTCAACGTCCAGGGCTACGACTTCCACGGCTCCGGCAGCGACAACTCGTGGGAGCCCAACCGGACCGGCCACGCCGGGAACCTCTACGCCGACACCAACGATCCCTACTCGTTCCACTTCAGCGTGGAGAACGCCGTCAACGCCTACCTCACCGCAGGCGTGAACCCGCGCAAGCTCACCATCGGCCTCGCCTATTACGGACGCGGCTGGCAGAGCGTCACCGACGGCGGCGTCCACGGCCAGTGGCAGGCCGCGCAGGGCGCCGCGCCCGGCCAGTTCCAGGAGGAGGCCGGGACGCGCGGCTACAGCAACCTGATCTCCAGCGTCCCGAACTGCACCGTCTACCACAACGAGCAGGCCGTGGCCACGTACTGCTTCACCGGCGACAAGGGCCAGTGGTGGTCCTTCGACGACCCGTGGTCGATCGGCAAGAAGACCGCGTGGCTCAAGAGCAAGGGCCTGCTCGGCGCGATGATCTGGGAGATGTCCGGCGACACCGGCACCCTGACCACCGCGCTCGACACCGGCCTGAACCAACCCAGCCTGAACCAGCCCGCCCTGAAGAAGTAGCGATCACCCGGAGTTCCCGCCCGGCCACCCACGTCCCCGGTGGCCGGGCGGGTTTCGTGTTCGTGAGGCGGCTAGGCGAGGTCGTCGCAGGACTTCTCGTCCGGGAGCAGCGGCCGGTACCGGACGCTGTAGACCTGGCCGCCGCTGGTGAACTGGCCGACCGGGGCCTTCTCCGCCAGGCCGCGGACGCGCGCCGCGTCCCCGCCGGAGTAGACCGTGCACAGCCCGCCGCCGACCTGCTTGCCCTTGGTGAGCGGCGCCAGCGGCCACGCGGGCGTGCTGGACGACGCGTGCTCACCCGTCCCGAGCGCGCTCACCGCGTACCGCTCCGGCACGTACGTGTCGGGCGGGGACTGCTGGTCGCTCTGCTTCCACTGCTCGGGATGCAGCTTGTTCCACAGCCGCGTGGCCGGGACGCTCTGCGCCTCGGGCTGGACGATCTCCGTCCGCGCCTTCCCCAGCCACATCACCAGGGTCATCGCGTCGGCGATCTGGCCGTGGGGACCGATCTTCCGGGGCTGCGCCAGCCCGGCCGCGGTCGCCTCGTCGAACAGCGCCCGGGCCGCCTGCGGCTTCAGGTGGTACCGCTTGAGCCGCCCCTTCGCCCGATCGCCGGGGACGATCGCCGTCCCGTCCGGGTACAGGGAGAACTCGGGGACGGTGAACGCGCCGCCCAGCCCGGCGATGCCGCCGGTCATCCGCCAGCGGAGCACCAGCCCGGCGCCATTGTCCGTCGAGGGGTCGCCGCCGGACGGAGCCTGGGTGGCGGAGGTGGAGTCGTGCACGCCGCCCGCCTTCGTGCCGCCGGTCTGGGATCCGCAGCCGATGAGCAGGGACGAGCCCACCAGCACCGCTGCCACGCCACGGGCCATCATGCCCGCCGATCGTACGGAGGGAACCGCCATGGAGGTTGGACGCCATGCCGCGCCGCCCGGTTCCGTCCGGAACGGGCCGTCCGGAACCCGGGCGCGGACGGCCCGGATACAAACCGGGTCGTCCAACACTGTGGGATTCCGCGAGCGATCGTCCAGGGACGTCGCGCTATCGTGCCGGACGTGAGCGTGCTCGTGGTGACCGGGACCTGCACCGGAGTCGGGAAGACGGTGGCGACCGCGGCGGTGGCGTCGCTGGCCGCCGCGCGCGGATCGTCCGTGGCCGTGGTCAAGCCCGCCCAGACCGGCGTCGGGCCGGACGAGGACGGCGACCTCGCCGAGATCGGACGCCTCGCGGGCGTGTCCGACCTGCACGAGTTCGCCCGGTTCCCCGACCCGCTGTCCCCGGCCGCCGCCGCCCGGCACGCCGGGATGCCGCCGGTCGACCTGCCGTCCGCCGTCGCCCGGGTCACGGGCCTGGCGGCCGAGCGCGAGCTGGTCCTGGTGGAGGGCGCGGGCGGGCTGCTCGTCCGCTACGACGACGAGGGCAACACGGTCGCCGACCTGGCCCGCTGGCTCGGCGCGTCCGTGCTGCTGGTCGTCCGGCCGGACCTCGGCACGCTCAACCACACCGCGCTCACCCTGGAGGCCATGGCGCACCGCGGCCTGAACCTCGCGGGCGTCGTGATCGGCTCCTGGCCGGACGCCCCGGACCTCGCCATGCGCAGCAACCTGCGCGACCTGGAGACGCTCGCCGCGCGCCCCCTCGCCGGGGCGCTGCCGGCCGGCGCGGGCGCGCTCGACCCCGCCGAGTTCCTGGTCGCCGCGCACCGCGGCCTCGCCCCGGTGTTCGGCGGCTCCTTCGACGCCGCCTCGTTCCGCGACACCCACGCCCCCACCAAGGAGAGCCCGTGACCGACATCCTCGACATCGCCCGGCGGCAGGTCCTCGACGAGGGCCGCGGCCTCGACGCGGCGCAGACGCTCCAGGTGCTGACCCTGCCGGACGACCGCGTCGCCGACGCGCTCGCCCTCGCGCACGAGGTGCGGATGCGCTGGTGCGGCCCCGAGGTGGAGGTCGAGGGCATCGTCTCGCTGAAGACCGGCGGCTGCCCCGAGGACTGCCACTTCTGCTCGCAGTCCGGCCAGTTCACCAGCCCCGTCCGGTCCGTCTGGCTGAACATCCCCGAGCTGGTCGAGGCCGCCAAGGAGACCGCGAAGACCGGCGCGACCGAGTTCTGCATCGTCGCCGCCGTCCGCGGCCCGGACGAGCGCCTGATGTCCCAGGTCCGGGACGGCGTGAAGGCGATCAACGACGCCGTCGAGATCAACATCGCCTGCTCGCTCGGCATGCTCACCCAGGACCAGGTGGACGAGCTGGCCGCGATGGGCGTGCACCGCTACAACCACAACCTGGAGACCGCCCGCTCCCACTTCCCGAACGTGGTCACCACCCACTCCTGGGAGGAGCGCTGGGACACCCTGCGCATGGTCAAGGAGGCGGGCATGGAGGTCTGCTGCGGCGGCATCGTCGGCATGGGCGAGACCGTCGAGCAGCGCGCCGAGTTCGCCGCCCAGCTCGCCGAGCTCGACCCCGACGAGGTCCCGCTGAACTTCCTGGCCCCGCGCCCGGGCACCCCGTTCGCCGGCTACCCCGTGGTCGAGGGCACCGAGGCCCTCAAGACCATCGCCGCCTTCCGGCTGGCCCTCCCGCGCACCATCCTGCGCTACGCCGGCGGCCGCGAGGTCACCCTCGGCGACCTCGGCACCCGCGACGGCATGCTCGGCGGCGTCAACGCCATCATCGTCGGCAACTACCTCACCACCCTGGGCCGCCCGGCGGAGCAGGACCTGGACCTCCTCACCGAACTCCAGATGCCCATCAAAGCCCTCTCCAAGACCCTCTGACCCGGTCTGATCCGGCTGGCGACGGCGGCTCTCGGTCCTACCAGGTAAACCAGGACGTGGTGTCGATCTGAAGGTCGAACGGGTCGGGGAGATGGACGGTCTGGCCGAATGCCCAGGACTCGTCGTGCAGGTATGCCGCCGCGCCCTCGTCCGGAATGGAGTACAGAGTCGTCCTTGCGACCTTGGGGTCGGCGTCCACCAGCAGGTAGTAGGGGATGCCGCTCGCGGCGTAGCTGTTCCACTTGCTGGGGACATGCTGCGGTTCGAGCGGCCTTCGGTCGGCTTCCGCATTGCCCGGTGAAGTGATCTCGACGACGAGCTCGATCTCGTCGGCGGAGAACCGCTTCGTTCTGGACTCGTGGACGGCTTTGAGGACGTCCGCCGAGAGGATCATGAGGTCGGGGACGCAGCCTCGGGCCGATGCGCCGAGCCCCAGGCCACTGCCCGCCTCCTTGGTCCAGGGGAAGTCCGAACGGAGGTGCTGCGCGAGGGCTACGGCGTCGCCGATGACGGTGACGATGCCGTTGTGAATGGGAGCGGCGGAGGGAGACGCGACGACCTTGCCTTCGACGACCTCGACGCGCCAGCCGTCGGGGATATGGACATAGTCCGCGAGTTCGTCGCGCATCCACAGGTCGAACACGGTCTCGGCGGGAACCAGCGGCTCCCTGTAGTCGACCGACATGGGGAGCTTCACGTTAGGCGACCTTTCGCTCACGGTGTGCTCCGGCCATCGTAGGGAACGTGTGTTCGCATCGTACCCGGAATCAAACGATTGGTCGCTGAGAGTGAAGGGTGACGGAGGCCGGGGGAGACACGACGATCTCACCTCCGATGATCTCGACACGAGTCCCGTCGTGCGGGAGGCGGAGAAAATCGTGCAGCTCCCCGCGTGCCCACATGTTGGCGGGCGTGTCGGGGAGCACGGCCTTGTGCGCGGGAACGTCCACGATGATCACGTTCAGCCACCCTTCGTTCGCGATGCGCTCCGTCATCGTAGGGAACGAATGTGTCTGAACGTGCGGGGAATCGCACGCTCGGTATCAGAGGGTTATCGAGGCCGGAGGTGGGTCAGTCGCGGCGGAGGCGGGTGATGAACTTGTAGCGGTCGCCTCGGTAGAGGGACTGGGCCCATTCGACGGGCTGGCCGGTGGCGTCGAAGGCGTGGCGGGAGAGCAGGAGCATGGGGAGGCCGACGTCGACGCCGAGGAGCTGGGCGTCGTGCGGGGTGGCCAGGACGGTCTCGATGGTCTCCTCGGCCTCGGTCAGGTGGACGTCGTAGGCCGTGGCGAGGGTCTCGTAGAGGGAGCGGTGCCGGGCGAACTCGCGGCGCAGGCCGGGGAAGCGGCGGGCGGGCAGGTGCGAGGTGTCGATCGACATGGGCTCGCCGTCCGCGAGGCGGAGGCGGTGGATGCGCAGGACGCGGCCGCCGGGGCGGATCGCCAGGAGCGTCGCGAGGCGCTCGTCGGCGCTGACGTAGCCGGCGTCCAGGATGCGGGTCTCCGGGTGCAGGCCGTGGTGGCGCATGTCCTCGGTGTAGGAGACGAGCTGGAGCTCCTGGGAGACCTTGGGCTTGGCGACGAAGGTGCCCTTGCCCTGGATGCGCTGGAGGCGGCCCTCGACGACCAGCTCGGCGAGCGCCTGGCGGACGGTGGTGCGGGACGTCTCGTACTTCTCCGCGAGGGTGCGCTCGGGCGGCAGCGGGCTGCCCGGGGGGAGCGAGAGGATCAGCTCGACGAGCAGTTCCTTCAGCTTGTAGTACTTGGGGATGCGCGGCGCGGAGGCCGAGTGGTGGCGGCCGATGTCGCTGAGCGGTGTGCGCTCGTACCCGCCGGCGTGGCGGGTGGGTGTGCCCCTGACCTCCGTCACGGCCTCTCCTCACGTTCATCATCGGTTGTCCCCGATGTTACGTGTGCAGACTACGGCCGGTAGAGCGTGCGATCACCTCCAGGGCGCCCCGGAGGACGGTGAGTTCCGCCTCGTCCAGGGTGGCGCGCGCGGTCAGCCGCAGGCAGGACCGGCCGTCCGGGACCGACGGTGGCCGGAAGCAGCCGACCTTGAGGCCGTTCTTGCGGCACAGGTCGCGGGCGTGCAAGGCGTCCTCGGGGGCGCCGAGGAAGACCGGGACGACGGCGGCGGCCGGGTCCGGGGTGGTCTCCAGGCCCAGGCGGGCGGCGGACGCGGCGATCCGGCGGGCTCGGTCGCGGGCGCGTTCGGGCAGGTCGGGCTCGGTTTCGAGGACGTCCAGGGCGGCGAGTGCGGCGCCCGCGGCGGCCGGGTTGAGGCCGGTGTCGAAGATGAACGCGCGGCTGGCGTCCACCAGGGTCTCGATCACCTCGGGCGCGCCGAGCACCGCGCCGCCCTGGGACGCCAGCGACTTCGACAGCGTGAGGGTGAGGACGACGTCCGGCTCGCCGGCGATCCCGGCGGCGTGCGCGGCGCCGCGGCCGCCGTCCCCGACGACGCCGAGGGCGTGGGCCTCGTCCACGACAAGGAGAGCGCCGTGGGCCCGGGCCGCCTGGTGCAGCGCGGCGAGTGGCGCGACGTCGCCGTCCACGGAGAAGACGGCGTCGGTGACGACCAGGGCGTGGCGTTCGTCACGTTCGGCGAGGGCCCGCTCGACGGCGGCGACGTCCCGGTGCGGGGTGATCACGACCCGGGAGCGGGAGAGGCGGCAGGCGTCCACGATCGAGGCGTGGTTGGTCCGGTCCGAGACCACCAGGACGTCCCGCCCGCCCAGCGTCGCGATCGCGCCGAGGTTGGCCAGGTAGCCGGACGAGAAGACCAGCCCGGCGGCCGTCCCGGTGAGCGCGGCGAGCCTGCGGTCCAGCTCGGCGTGCAGCTCGGTGGTGCCGGTGACCAGCCGCGACCCGGTCGAGCCCGTCCCGTACTCGCGGACGGCGGCCTCGGCGCCCGCCGCGAGCCGCGGGTCCCGGCACAGGCCGAGGTAGTCGTTGGACGCCAGGTCGATCAGCCCGCCGTGGCCGCCGTCCCGGGGCAGCAGGACCCGGCGCAGTCCGGCGGCCTCCCGGGCCCGCGCGGCGGCGCGCAGCCGCTCCAGCGGATCGGCCCAGGCGCCGCCCGCCTCCGCCGCCGTCCCCCGCTCCGTCATGGCGTCCGTCATGTCCGGCATCCTGCCAGGTCAACGGGCCGTGCGGAGCACAGAATCGGTAGGCGATGATTGGACCGTGCCTACCTTGACCGATCTGGTCCGCGACCACACCGACCTGACCGACGAGGACCTGGAGTGGCTGCACGCGCTGGTCTCCGACTGGCAGCTGCTCGCCGACCTGTCGTTCGCCGACCTGGTGCTGTGGGTGCCGCTGCGGTCGGACGCGGTGCTGCCGCCCGCCGACCGGCGCGCCCGCCCGCAGCCGCCCGGCTCGGTGCCCGGCTGGGTCGCGATCGCGCAGATGCGGCCGACGACCGGCCCGACCGCCTACCCGGACGACCTGGTCGGCAAGGTCGTCCGGTCCGGGCGGCGCGGGCTGATCGACGTGGCGTGGCGGGAGCGGCGGATCGTCCGGGAGGGCGACCCCGAGTGGGGCAGCGGCATCCCCGTCCGGGAGGAGTCGATCCCGGTCCGGCGCGGCGCGAAGCTGCTCGGGGTGATCCAGCGCAGCACGAACCTGTCGTCCGCGCGGACCCCGTCCCGGCTGGAGCTGACCTACCTGCAGAGCGCCAGCGACCTCGCGCAGATGATCGCCGAGGGCCGGTTCCCGGTGCCGGGGGAGGAGCCCAACCTCGTCCGGTCGCCGCGCGTCGGGGACGGCCTGATCCGGCTCGACCGGTCCGGGCACGTCACCTACGCCAGCCCGAACGCGCAGTCGGCGTTCCGGCGGCTCGGCCTCGCCACCGACCTGGTCGGCGAGTCCCTCGGCCGGGTGACCGGCGACCTGTGCGACACCGGCGAGCCGATGGAGGAGGCGCTGCCGGTCGTGCTGTCCGGCCGCGCCCCGCGCGAGGTCGAGGTCGAGGCGCACGGCTCGGTCATGCAGCTCCGCACGATCCCGCTGGTCGTCGGCGGCAACCGGATCGGCGCGATCGTGCTCTGCCGGGACGTCACCGAGCTGCGCTGGCGCGACCGCGAGCTGATGACCAAGGACGCCACCATCCGGGAGATCCACCACCGGGTGAAGAACAACCTGCAGACCGTCGCGGCGCTGCTGCGCCTCCAGGCCCGGCGGCTGCGCATCCCCGAGGGCCGCGCCGCGCTGGACGAGGCCGTCCGGCGGGTCGGCTCGATCGCGATCGTGCACGAGACGCTGTCGCACACCCCGGACGAGCTGATCGACTTCGACGACATCGCGGACCGGGTGATCACCATGGCCGGGGAGGTGTCCACCCCCGAGTCCAAGGTCGTGCCGAGCCGCACCGGCAGCTTCGGCGTGCTGCCCGCCGAGGTCGCCACGCCGTTCGCGATGGCGCTGACCGAGCTGCTGCAGAACGCGCTGGAGCACGGCCTCGCCAACCGCTACGGGACGCTGGAGGTGCGCGCGTCCCGGTACGGCGACGGCGTCCCGGCCACCCCGCAGGGCGGCATCCGGGTCTGGGGCGACTGGCCCGCGGACGAGCCGTCCGCGCCGTCCCCGGACGGCTCGCCGGCGGGCGGCGGGTCGGAGCCGTCCGGCCGGCGGCTCGTGGTGATCGTCTCCGACGACGGAGTGGGGCTGCCGGAGGACTTCGACATGGAGGCCAGCAACAGCCTCGGCCTGCAGATCGTCCGGACGCTGATCGTCGGCGAGCTGGGCGGCACCCTGGAGTTCCGCGCCCGCGAGGGCGGCGGCACCGAGGTCGTCGTGGACGTCCCCCTCGACCACCACCAGCGCCCCCCGTCCGCCCC
This sequence comes from Actinomadura rupiterrae, assembly GCF_024172125.1. Classification (GTDB taxonomy): domain Bacteria; phylum Actinomycetota; class Actinomycetes; order Streptosporangiales; family Streptosporangiaceae; genus Spirillospora; species Spirillospora rupiterrae. The sequence continues at coordinate 535,541 of NZ_JAMZEA010000007.1, read as the reverse complement.
CACCGTCCCGTAACACCCGCCCCGCAGGGCCTCGAAGGCCCGCCCGGACGGGCCTGGCGGAAGCTTCGGCGAGCCGGACGCGGCCCACCCCGGACGCGGCCCACCCCGGAAGCGGGCCGTCCCGGACGCGGGCCGTCCCGGACGCGGGCTAGTCGGGGTCGATGGCGGCGAGGAGGTCGCGCAGGGTCTCGCGCTGCTCGGGGGAGAGCGGCGCGAACATCTCCTCGGCGGCGCGGATGCGGGTCTCGCGCATGCGGACGAGCGTCCGCCGCCCGTCCTCGGTCAGGACGACCCGGGTCGCGCGCCGGTTGGACGGGTCGGCCTCGCGGCGGATCAGGCCCGCCTCCTCCAGCGCGTCCACCAGCGTGGTCGCCGAGCGGGGCACGATGCCGAGCCGCTCGGCCAGCTCGGACATGCGCGGCGGCTCGCCGCCCTTGCCGATCACCCGCAGCGCCCGGCCCTGGGCGGGGGTGAGGCCGAGCGGCGCGAGCCGTCCGGACATCCCGCGGTGCACGCGCTTGGCGGCCCGCAGGAACAGCTCGCCCAGCTCGGGCCGCTCGCCGCCCTCGCGGCCCGGCTCGGGCCGCTCACCGCCGTCCGCCCGGCTCCCGGGATCCTTCCGCGTCATGGGTCTGAGTGTATCTCACTGTTGCATCGGAATAATTGTGAGCTAAGCTCAGTTATCACCTGGCGTCGAACCCCCCGAAGAGGAGCCGCCCGTGCCGAGCCCGTCGAACGCCGTGAATCCCCAGAACCCCTCGACCTCCAAGAAGGAGCGGCAGCTGCTCCGGATCGTCCGGTTGTTCCGGCCGTACCGGGCGCGGCTCGCCGCCGTCGGCCTGCTGGTCGGGCTGTCCGCGGTCGTCTCGCTCGCCTCGCCGTTCATGCTGCGCGAGGTGGTGGACGTGGCGCTGCCGCGCGGCCGCACCGGGCTGCTCACCCTGCTCGTCCTCGGCATGATCGCCGTGTCGGTGCTGACCAGCGTGTTCAGCGTCCTGCAGACCTACATCTCGACCGCCGTCGGGCAGCGCGTCATGCACGACCTGCGCACCGCCGTCTACGCCCACCTGCAGCGGATGCCGCTGGCCTTCTTCACCCGGACCCGTACCGGCGAGGTCCAGTCGCGCATCGCCAACGACATCGGCGGCATGCAGTCCACCGTCACCTCGACCGCCACCCAGCTGGTCTCCAGCCTGACCACGGTCGTCGCCAGCCTGGCCGCGATGCTCGCGCTGGACTGGCGGCTCACCCTCGTCTCGCTGCTGGTGCTGCCGTTCTTCGTCTGGATCAGCCGCCGGGTCGGCAACGAGCGCCGCAAGATCACCTCGGCCCGGCAGAAGCAGCTCGCCGCGATGTCGGCGATCGTGGAGGAGTCGCTGTCGGTCAGCGGCGTCCTGCTCGGCCGGACGATGGGCCGCTCGCGCGCGCAGACCGACCGGTTCGCCGCCGAGTCCGAGGGCCTGGTCGACCTGGAGGTCCGCGCCAACATGGCCGGCCGCTGGCGGCAGTCCACGATCTCGATCGTGATGGCCGCGATGCCCGCGATCGTCTACTGGGCCGCGGGTCTCACCGTCTCGCAGGGCCACCCGCTGGTCACCATCGGCACGCTCGTCGCGTTCACCACGCTGCTCACCGGCATGTTCCGGCCGCTGATGATCCTGCTCCAGACCGGCGTGGAGGTGCAGAGCTCGCTGTCGCTGTTCGACCGCGTCTTCGAGTACCTCGACATGGTCCCCGACATCCGGGAGCCGGACGCCCCGGCGCCGCTGGCCGGACGCCCGCGCGGCGAGGTCCGCTTCGAGCACGTCGGGTTCTCCTACGACCCGGACGGCGCGCCCGCCCTCCGCGACGTCGACGTGACCGTCCCCGCCGGGACGAGCCTCGCCGTCGTCGGCGAGACCGGGTCCGGCAAGACCACCCTCAGCTACCTCGTCCCGCGCCTGTACGACGTCACCGAGGGACGCGTCGCCATCGACGGCGTGGACGTCCGCGACCTGTCCTTCAAGGACCTGTCGGACACCGTCGGCGTCGTCTCCCAGGAGACCTACCTGTTCCACGCGTCCGTCGCCGACAACCTGCGCTTCGCCAAGCCGGAGGCCACCGACGAGGAGCTGGTGGCCGCGGCCCGCGCCGCCCAGATCCACGACCACATCGCCGGGCTCCCGGACGGCTACGACACCCTCGTCGGCGAGCGCGGCTACCGCTTCTCCGGCGGCGAGAAGCAGCGCCTCGCCATCGCCCGGACGATCCTGCGCGACCCGCCCGTCCTCGTCCTGGACGAGGCGACCAGCGCCCTGGACACCCAGACCGAGCAGGCCGTCCAGCAGGCCATCGACGCCCTCTCCCGGGGCCGCACGACGATCACCATCGCGCACCGGCTCTCGACCGTCCGCGAGGCCGACCAGATCATCGTCCTCGACCACGGGCGCGTCGCCGAGCGCGGCACCCACGCCACCCTCATGGCCGCCGAGGGCCGCTATGCCGCCCTCGTCACCCGGGACGCCGCGCTGGCCCCCGCCGCCTAGGGATGGAGAAGAGAACAACGGCGGGACGGCAATTCCGTCACTTCTCTCCCTTTCGTTGTGCCCACTCGTCATTCCGCGACGCGCCGAACCCGCGGCCGGAAAAGGGAAACGCCGGGACCGTGGAGAGTCGCCGCCTTGTACGGCGGAGGCCCTCCACGAGCCCGGCGTAATTCTCGTTATCGCGCTTGCGCCGTACCGACCAGGGGGTTCGGGTGGCGAAGGCGCCGAATTCAGGTGTGGTTCAGCGTCGCGACGCGTTCAGGCGGCGCGGCGGTGGTTCAGACGGCGCGGCGGTGGTTCGGACGGGGTTCAGGCGGTGGCGCGGGCGCGGGCCCGGGCGTTGCGGCGGCGCAGCGCACGGCGCTCGTCCTCGCCCATCCCGCCCCAGACACCGGAGTCCTGGCCGGAGCCGAGGGCCCAGCGCAGGCACGCCTCGGTCACCTCGCAGCGGCGGCAGACCTGCTTGGCCTCCTCGATCTGCAGGATCGCGGGCCCGGTGTTGCCGATCGGAAAGAACAGCTCGGGGTCCACGTCACGGCAGGCTGCCTCATGGCGCCAGTCCATGCGTCCACTCCTTCGTCAGCGGTGGCGGAAGTCACTCCACTTGTGAACGGATTCACATGTCGCGAACACCCCGGAACGGTCAAGGTTTCGTCAGGGGTGACAGTTCGGCGGCGCTGCGATCAGGTGGCTGCCTCATTGGGCCCCTGACGACCGGCGCACTTTGAGCGTGTCAGGGGGGCGTGGACAGACGCAAGACCTTTGAGAAAGGTTTCTCAAAGTATGAGTGTCGCATGTGTCACACGGGTGGGTCGGCCGTGTGACTTTGTTGTTAACAGATCACCGGATCGGCCTCAAATGACGATCCGTATCGCCTTCGGCACCGAACGGAACGTGATGCGCTCCACTTCACCGAGGTAATCGCCGTCCAGCTGGTAGGCGGTCGGGCGGTCCGCGGTGAGCGTGACCTGCGTCGCGTCGTGCACGTTCAGCACGCGGCGGCCGCGCACCGGCCGGACCCGCGCGGCGAACATCCCGGCGAGCGCGCCCAGCGTCGGCAGGACGTCCAGGGAGCGCATCCCGAACACGTCCAGGCCGCGCGCGAAGCTCGCCTTCGGGCTCGGATTCACCGGGAACGGACCGGCGAAAGTCCACGGCGCGGTATTCGAGACGAACGCCAGATACAGCTTTCCCTTCGCGGCGCGCGTGTCGCGGCCCGGCAGTTCCAGCGTCAGCGCGGGCCGCCGCCGGTCGGTGCCCGCGAAGAACTGCCGCACCCCCGTCCGGACGTACAGCAGCGGATCGGCCTTCGCACCGGCCAGCCGCGCCCGCTCGACCTCGCGGATCACCTCCGCGTCCAGGCCGACGCCCGCGCAGAAGGTGAAGTACCGCTCGGACGCGTCGGGCAGCACGGCCGCGCCGAGGCCGACCGTCCGGTGCCGTCCGGCGCGCAGCGCCTCCAGCACCTGCCGGGTCGCCCCGACCGTGTCGTTCGGCAGGCCGAGGGCGCGGGCGAACACGTTCGCGCTGCCGAACGGCAGCACCGCCAGGGCCGGGACGTCCGGTGACGGCCCGTCCGCCAGCAGCCCGTTGATCACCTCGTTCACCGTGCCGTCGCCGCCCAGCGCGATCACCAGGTCGAACCGCTCGGCGGCGGCCCGGGCGGCCAGCTCGGTGGCGTGGCCCCGGTACCCGGTCTCGGCGGTCTCCAGGTCGAGGTCCCCGGCGAACGCCCGGACGAGCAGGTCACGGGCGCGCCGGCTGTTGGAGGTCGCCTTGGGGTTGGCGATCAGCATCGCGCGCACGGCGCAAGGTTACCCAGCCCGCGACCGCGCCGCCGCGCCCCTCCCGTGCCGAAGCCCCGCCGCACGCCCGCGCGAGTGCCCCCTACACCCCGCGGCGGACGGCCTGCGCCCTGTTCCGGGGCGTCCGGACGGGCCGCTCGGGGCGTCCCGAAGCCGGACATCCGGAAGCGGCCGGTAGGGTGGCGGGTTGTGTCGAAGCGTCCCAGCATCGTGACCGCCGCCGCCGGGCTGCAGGGCCTGGAGGGCCTCGCCGCCCTGGCCTTCGGGCTGTTCTCCGGCGTCGAGACGGCCCTCGGCGAGGCCGTGGACCCGACCAGCGCGGTCGCGGTGACCGTGCTGGCCCTCGGGGGCGGCCTGGCCATGCTCGCCTGCGCCCGGATGCTGCTGCGCGCCGACACGAGGGGCCGCGCGCCGATCGTGCTGACACAGCTGTTCGCGCTGCCGATCGCCTGGTCGCTCTGGCAGAGCCACCAGCCCGCCTACGCCGTCCCGCTGGCCGTCGTGGCGGTCCTCGCGCTCGTCCTGGTCCTCAGCCCGCCCGTCACCGTCTGGCTCAACACTGAGGACGACGACGAGCAGGACGGCGAGGACGGCGAGGACGACGACACCGACGCCGACCAGAAGGCCGGATCCGGCTCCTGAGCCCCCGCCCCACCCCGCACCGGCGCTCGTGCCGCGTTCCCGAACCTGCCGCGTCCCGAACCTGCCGCGTCCCGGACCTGCCGCGTCCCGGACCTGCCGCGTCCCGGACGTGGTGAGGCCTGGACGTGGTGAGGCCCGGACGATGCGGGTTCGTCCGGGCCTCTGACAGCCGTCCGCGGCGCGGGTCACTCGTCCGCCGTCAGGCCCTCCCGGAGCTGCGCCAGCGTCCGCGCCAGCAGGCGGGACACGTGCATCTGCGAGATGCCCAGCTCGGCGGCGATCTGCGACTGGGTCATGTTGCCGAAGAAGCGGAGCAGGAGGATCTTCTTCTCCCGCGCCGGGAGCTTCTCCAGCAGCGGCTTCAGCGACTCGCGGTACTCCACGCCCTCCAGCGACTCGTCGATCATGCCGAGCGAGTCGGCGACCGCCGGCGCGTCCTCGTCACCGGAGTCCGGGGCGTCCAGCGACACCGTGGAGTAGGCGTTGGCGGACTCCAGGCCCTCCAGCACCTCCTCCTCGGTCATCTGCAGGTGCGCCGCCAGCTCGCTGACCGTGGGCGCGCGGCCCTCGCGCTGGGCGAGGTCGCTGATCGCCTTGGTCAGCGACAGCTTCAGCTCCTGGAGCCGGCGCGGCACCCGGACCGCCCAGCCCTTGTCGCGGAAGTGCCGCTTGATCTCGCCGACGATCGTCGGGGTGGCGTAGGTGGAGAACTCCACGCCGCGGCCGAGGTCGAACCGGTCGATCGACTTGATCAGGCCGATGGTGGCGACCTGGATCAGGTCGTCCAGCCACTCCCCGCGGTTGCGGAACCGCCGGGCCAGGTACTCCACCAGCGGCAGGTGCAGCTCGACCAGCTGGTCGCGGATGCGCTGGCGCTCGGGGTCGCCCTCCGGAAGCTCGGCGAGCCGCTCGAACAGGGCGCGGGCACGCGCGCGGTCCGGCACCGCGCTGCCTTCGCGCTCGTTGCCGGTGTTGCCGGGGCTGTCGCCCGCGAGCGTTGTCCTGTTCTCCGTCACAGGGCCCCCGCAGCACCGCGCCGCTTCTGCAGCGTCACGGTGACCCGGTCGTCGGTGCCGACCCGCGCGTCCACCTCGCCCGCCAGCGACGACAGGACGGTCCAGGCGAAGGTGTCGCGGCTCGGCTCGGTGCCGTCCATCGTGAGCACCGACACCGAGATCCGCATCGCGTCTCCGGTGAGCTCGAACTCGCAGGTCAGGTCGGTGCCCGGCACGGCCTGCGCGAGCAGCATCGCGCACGCCTCGTCCACCGCGATGCGCAGGTCCTCGATCTCGTCCAGGGTGAAGTCCAGACGGGCGGCGAGCCCCGCCGTCGCGGTCCGCAGCACCGAAAGGTAGGCGCTGGCGGCCGGCAGCCGGACGGTCACCACGTCACGCACGGACAACTTGGTACTGGCCGCCATGGCAGCGGTTTCCTCGGTCACGTCTCTCCCTCTTGGGGTGGTCCCGCTGATTCGAAACTACCGCCTGCGAGCCGTGTCCGGAGCGTCCGGCGCGCGCGGGTCGCGCACCGAAACAGCGGGCGACACCCCCGTCCGCGCCCAAACCCGGCCCGGACGGGAAAATCCTCACTCGCCGTGCTCCCGGACGGCTCCGCGGCTACGCCCCGCGGTCGCGCGCCAGCTCCGGGATGGCGTCGCCGGTGAGGCGGTAGACGGTCCACTCGTCCTGCGGGCGGGCCCCGAGCGCCTTGTAGAAGCCGATCGCCGGGGTGTTCCAGTCCAGGACGGACCATTCGACCCGTCCGTAACCCCGCTCGTCCGCGATCCGGGCCAGCTCGGCGAGCAGTGCCTTTCCGAGGCCGCGGCCGCGCACGTCCGGGTCGACGAAGAGGTCCTCCAGGTAGATGCCGTGCCGACCCAGCCACGTGGAGTACGAAAGGAACCACAGAGCGAAGCCGGCGACCTCCCCCTCGTGCTCGGCGACGTGGACGAAGGCCTTCGGGTCCGGCCCGAACAGGGATGCGTGCAGGTCCTCCTCGGTCGCCCTCACCTCGTGCGCGGCGCGCTCGTACTCGGCCAGCCGGCGGACCAGCCGCAAGATCGTCGGAACGTCCTCGGGACGTGCGGGGCGAATCATGTTTCCCAGGCTAACCACTGGCCCGCCCCGCAAACCAAACGGCGGCGCCGCCCCGCCAGGGACGGCGCCGCCGCAAGCCTTCAGCTCACCACTTGGCGGGCTTGCCCTTGGTGTACAGCCAGGTCCGGAACAGGCCGTCCAGCTTCTTGTGCGAGATCTTCTCCGCCAGCCGGACGAACTCCGGCGTCGACACGTCCCCGTTCCGGTGCTGCGCGACCCACGTCTTCAGCAGCGCGAAGAACGCCCTGTCGCCGATCCGGACGCGGAGCGCCTGGAGCGTCATGCCGCCCCGGTAGTACGGCGGCACCGTGAACATCGTCTGCGCGCCCGGGTCGCCCGCGGTGTTCCGGTTCCACAGGGCGTCGTAGTACTTCCAGCTCTTCGGCTGGTTGTAGTACTTGTCGAACGTCGCCTGCGCGGTCGGGCCGCCGTGCTGCTCGTCGTACAGCCACTCGGCGTACGTCGCGAAGCCCTCGTTCAGCCAGATGTCCGGCCAGCGCCGCACGCTGACCGTGTCGCCGAACCACTGGTGCGCCAGCTCGTGCACGACCGTCGCCATGTCCGGCGAGAACCCGTAGATCGGGCGGCCCTGCGTCTCCAGCGAGAAGTCCACGTCCACGCCGACCCGGATGCCGCCGACCGAGCGGAACGGGTACTTCCCGAAGACCGTCTCCTCCCAGTCGATCGCCTTGATCGTGTTCTCGTGCAGCGCCTTCAGCTCGGTCGTCCGGTTCGGGGACGCCCCGGTCAGGACCGGAACGCCGGTCTTCGTCCGTCCGGTGAGGGTCTGGTACTTCCCGATCGCCAGCATCGCCAGGTAGCTGGCCATCGGCGTCCGCTCGTTCCAGGTGAACGTCGAGCGTCCGCCCTTGGTGACCACCGGGCTCCGCTCGCCGTTCGACAGCACCTGCGTGCCGTTCGGGACGGTCACCCGGAACGTGTACGTCGCCTTGTCGGACGGGTGGTCGTTGCTCGGGAACCAGGACGAGCCGCCATCCGGCTCGGACACCGCGTACGCGCCGTCCGGCGTCCTGATCCAGCCGTACTTGCCGATGTCCGGCCGGTTCACCGGCTTCGGGTCGCCGCCGTAGGCGACCGCCACCGTGAACCCGTGGCCCTTGCGCAGGCCCTTGGCCGGCGTGACCACCAGCTCCTGGCCCTTGCGCGCGAACCTCGCCCGCTTGCCGTTCACCTTCACCGAGGTGACCTTGAGCTGCTTGAGGTCCAGGTCGAACCGGGACAGGTTCTGCGTCGCGCGCGCCGAGAGCGTCGCGGTCGCCTTCAGCGCGTTGGACGACGGCGTGTAGTCCAGCCCGAGGTCGTAGTGGAGGACGTCGTATCCGCCGTTCCCCTCAAGCGGGAAGTAGCGGTCGCCGACACCGGCCGCGCCCGGCGCGAACCGCGGGCGCGCGTCCGCCGAGGCGGGCGACGCGACGGCGAGCAGGCACGCGGACGCCGTGAGGGAGGCGGCGACGCGCGTGCGCGTGGAAGTCCTGGGGGGCAATGGACCATCCTTTCGATGACTGAAGCGTCATCGAACCTCATGATCCACCCCAAACGCCACGTCTGCCGCAAAGTTCTCCCAACGCTGCCACCCCACACTGGCAACATCTGCCGGAGGCGGCCCGGACGGCACGAGGCCCGCCCTCCCCAGCCGCAGGGGAGGACGGGCCTCGTCAGGAGGTCGGCAGGTCAGCCCTGCTTGGTCTCCCAGAAGATCTTGTCGATCTCGGCGATTTTCTCCAGCAGCTTGTCGGCGGCCTCGGCGTCGAGGCTGCCCTTGGTGCCGCCGGCGCCGGCCAGCTTGGTGGCCTCGTTGAACAGCGTGTGGAGCTGCGGGTACTTCTCGAAGTGCGGCGGCTTGAAGTAGTCGGTCCAGAGCACCCAGAGGTGCTCCTTGACCAGCTGGGACCGCTGCTCCTTGATCACAATGGCGCGCGCGCGGAACGCCGGGTCCTCGTTGGCGTTGTACTTCTCGATGATCGCCTTGACGGACTCGGCCTCGATCCGGGCCTGCGCCGGGTCGTAGACGCCGCACGGCAGGTCGCAGTGGGCGGAGACCGTGGTCTTCGGGCGCAGAAGGTTGACCAGCACCTGCGTTCCCTTCCCTCGATATCGGATCATGCTCAGGGCACCGACATTACTCTTGTGCCCGGTGGCGCGTTCGGCCAGGGCTCTCGGTCTTTGGGCGTAGGTCCCCGATCCGGGCGCGTCCATGCGTGCGGGGGCCCGCGCGCCGAGCGACGAGGCGAGGAGAGTCGATGCGGATGCGTCCCGGACGCGCGGCGGGGACGGCCGGGGCGTGCGTCGCCGCGGCGGGGCTCGCGGCGGTGGCATGGCGGCGCAGCGGGCTGCTCGCGGTCGCGGTGACCGGCGAGTCCATGCTGCCGGCGCTGCGCGCGGGGGACTGGCTGCTGGTCAGGGCGGGCGCGCCCGTGCGGGGCGGCGACGCCGTCGTCGCGCGGCACCCCTGGAACGAGGACCAGCTCATCGTGAAGCGCGCCGTCCGCGAGGAGTCGGGCGGCTGGTGGCTGGAGAGCGACAACCAGCGCGCGCACGGACGCCAGGACAGCTGGGACTTCGACGCCGTCCCGCACCGCCTGGTGCTCGGCCCGGTCGTCGCCCGCTACTGGCCCGTCACCCGCGCCGGCCTCCTCACCGCCCCGCCCCCTCCCAGATTGCCCTGACCCGCAGCCCCGGCGACGGCCCGCGGGCACTGCTTCCGGAGGGCCGTCAAACGCACCGCTTTGAGGTCGGCGCCTGCCCTGCGGCCTGCCTTCCTGCCAGCGTTGTGCCTTCGGGCCGGTCGGGGTCAGGGGCGGTGGGCGGGGGTTATGCCTCGGGGTGGGGTGTCGAGGTCGGCGCTGACGCGGGGGCGTGGGGGGACGCCGGCGGCCGCGGCGGCGGACGTGCGGCGCGCCGCGCACTCGGCGGAGCAGTAGCGGCCGGAACGTTCCCCGGGGGCGGCCAGGAAGGCGCGGCCGCAGGTCTCGGCGGCGCACAGGCGGAGCCGGTCGATGCCTTGCTCGGCGACCCGGACGGCGAGGCCCATCGCGGCGCGTGCCGCGAAGACGTCGGGGATCGCGCCGCTGTCGTTGAGGTGGAGGTGCCAGTCCTGGCCGTCGTGCGCGGACAGCTGGGGGTGGACGGGGTGCTGGATGAGCAGCTCGTTCAGCAGGTCGGCGGCCAGCTCGGGCTCGCCCCGGGCGGACGCGGCGAAGACGGCCCGGAGCTGGGCGCGCAGCTGGCGCATGGCGTCCAGGTCGTGGGGCCGGGGACGGCCGCCGAGGTGCGGGCGCCCGGCGAGCAGCTCGCGGAGCCCGTTGACGTCGCGCAGCCGGTCACCGCCGGCGCGGTGGTCGCTGTTCACCAGAATGATCGCCAGATCGGCGTACGAAGCAAGGTCCACGTGCACTCCTGCCGGAGTAGACCCGATGGTGCGATTCGCCGTACTGCATTCCCCCGTGCCGAGCATTACACCTCGGACGGCACCTGTTCGTGGCCGGAAAGGGGAAATCATTCGGTGTCGAGCATCCGAAACCGGTGATTTGTTCGTCGGGCACTCCGGACACGGCAAAAATCTCCGGCGTTATGGCCATGGCCGTATCCGGGAATGCGGACGGCCCGCTCTCCGGGTGCGGAGAGCGGGCCGTCCAGGAAATACGTGGTCAGGCCATATGCGAGGGTTGTACGGAGTGCGTGCCCGCGCGGCGGGCGGTCAGGAGCGGGCGACGCCGTCGGCCCGGGCCGCGGCGGCCACGGCCGAGGTGACGGCCGGGGCGACGCGCGGGTCGAACGGGCCGGGGATCACGTAGTCGGCGGTCAGGTCGTCCCCGACGATCGCGGCGAGCGCGTCGGCGGCGGCGAGCTTCATGCCCTCGGTGATGGTGTGCGCGTTGGCGTCGAACGCGCCCCGGAAGATGCCCGGGAAGGCGAGCACGTTGTTGATCTGGTTCGGGAAGTCGCTGCGCCCGGTGGCCACCACGCGGGCGTGCCGGCGGGCGATCTCGGGGTGCACCTCGGGCGTCGGGTTCGACAGCGCGAACACGATCGCGTCGTCGCTCATCGTCGCCACGCAGGACTCCTGGACGGTGCTGCCGGACAGGCCGATGAACACGTCCGCGCCGCGCAGCGCCTCCTCGGTGGAGCCGGTCAGCCGGGACCGGTTGGTGATCTCGGCGATCCGCTGCTTCACCGGGTTCAGGCCGTCCCGGCCCTGGTAGATGAGGCCCTTGCTGTCGGACAGCGCGATGTCGCCGATGCCCGCCTCGATCAGGATCCTGGAGACCGCGATGCCGGACGCGCCGGCGCCCGCGACGACCGCGCGCAGGTCCGACAGCGGGCGGCCGACGAGCCGGGCGGCGTTCTTCAGCGCGGCGAGCGCGACCACGGCGGTGCCGTGCTGGTCGTCGTGGAAGACCGGGATGTCGAGGGCGGCGCGGAGCCGGTCCTCGATCTCGAAGCAGCGCGGGGCGCTGATGTCCTCCAGGTTGATGCCGCCGAAGCTCGGCGCCATCCGGATCACCGTCTCGACGATCTCGTCCACGTCGGTGCAGTCCAGGGCGATCGGCACCGAGTCGACCCCGGCGAACTCCTTGAACAGCAGCGACTTGCCCTCCATGACCGGCATGGAGGCGGCCGGGCCGATGTCGCCGAGCCCGAGCACGGCGGTTCCGTCGGTGACCACCGCGACCACCCGGGACGTCCAGGTGTAGTCGCGGGCGAGCTCGGGGTTGTCGGCGATGGCGCTGCAGACGCGCGCGACGCCCGGGGTGTAGGCGAGGGAGAGGTCGTCGGCGTTGCGGACCGGGACCGACGACCGGACCTCCAGCTTGCCGCCCACGTGCAGGGCGAAAGCGGGATCGTCGTTGAGTGAGGCGGTGTGAGAGATGGGATGAGTGATGGGCTCGGCAGCCACAGCGACCCCTGTCAGAGTTTCGGCGATACGGACGATGCCGCCGCGGGTGGCGCCGGTCTGGTGGCCGGTGCCGGTCGGGGTGCATCTCGCGACGTACGGGGGTCACCCGTTGTCCGATTGTGCCACATCGGGCGCGGCCATCCGGGGAACACCCGTGATGGCCTGGGTCACGCGGCCGCGAACGGCCGTGAACGGCCGCGAGCGGCCGCGACCGGGCAGCGAAGGATGGCGCCGAGGGCATGGCGACGTGGCGTGTAATCCCGATCACACACCGTCAATTTACGCGTGTTCATCTGGATTTCGAGCACTGGCTTGTTGTCCGATTGTTTCGGAGCCTTAATCAAGGCCATGCGCACTGTGCGCCAAAATGTGCCTTCCAACCCGGGCCGGGACGCGGTCCGACGAAACGACTTGGAGGGGGACCAGTGAACACCGGTTCTCTGGGACGTCGCACCGCCGCGGCGGGCGCGCTCGTGCTGTCGGCGGCGCTCGCACTCTCGGCCTGTGGCGGGAGCAAGAAGGACACCGGCGCGCAGGGCAAGGACGTCGGTGACATCTTCTCGGCGATCAAGCAGGACCCGGCGCTGCACGACCAGCTGGGCGCCGCGGTCAAGTCGTCCGGCAAGATCGTCGTCGCGACGGACCCGTCCTACGCGCCGAACGAGTTCTTCGGCAACGACAACAAGACCCTGGTCGGGATGGACCTCGACCTCGGCAAGGCGCTCGGCAAGAAGCTCGGCGTCGACTTCGCCTTCACCAAGGCGAGCTTCGACGGGATCATCCCGGGCCTGCAGAGCGGCCAGTACCAGGCGGCGATGTCGTCGATCACCGACAACAAGGAGCGGGAGAAGACGGTCGACTTCGTCACCTACTTCACCGCCGGCACCGCGCTGATGGTCAAGAAGGGCAACCCGGGCGGGCTCAAGCCGGACGACCTGTCGCTGTGCGGCAAGAAGGTCGCGGTCGAGAAGGGCACCGTCCAGCTGGACGAGGTCTCGGCGACCGTGGACGAGAAGAAGGGCACCGGCAGCCGCACCAAGAAGTGCAAGGACGGCGGCAAGTCCGGCCCGACGGGCCAGGCGTTCCCGGACCAGAACGGCGCGAACCTGGCGCTGTCGTCCGGCCGCGCGGACGCGGTGCTGGCCGACTCGCCGGTCATCGACTACGCGGTGAAGCAGTCGAACGGGCAGTTCGAGACCGCGGGCGCGACCTACGACACCGCGCCGTACGGCATCGCGCTGAGCAAGCAGCTCGGCACCACCAAGGACGCCGTGCTGGCCGCGCTGAAGGCGCTGCAGACCGACGGCACCTACAAGAAGATCCTGGAGAAGTGGGGCATCGAGCACGGCGCCCTGGAGACCCCGGGCATCAACCAGGCGCAGAGCTGACCGCATGACGCTGACTGACGAGAACGTGCCGAGGGAGCGGCCCACCGAGATCAGGGCCGTTCCCGTCCGGCACTACGGACGGTGGGTGGCGGCGGCCCTGATCCTGTACATCGCCATCTGGGCGGTGTACAGCGTCGCGAACAACGAGCGGTTCGGCTGGGACACGATCAACGCGTGGTTCTGGGACGGCGCGATCCTCGACGGGATCGTGACGACCCTGGAGCTCACGGTCATCGCCATGCTGATGGGCGTGGTCGGCGGCGTGCTGCTCGCGGTGATGCGGCTGTCGCCGAACCCGCTGATCTCGGGTGTGGCGTGGCTGTACGTATGGGTGTTCCGCGGCACGCCGGTGCTCGTGCAGATCATCCTGTGGTTCTACGTGAAGGCGCTGATCCCGACGTTCTCGCTCGGGATCCCGTTCGGCCCGACGTTCGTCCATTTCAACGCCAACGACCTGATCACCGCGTTCGTCGCGGGCTGCCTGGGCCTGGGGCTGAACGAGGCGGCGTACATGTCGGAGATCGTCCGCGCGGGCATCCTGTCGGTGGACCCGGGGCAGAGCGAGGCGGCGACGGCGCTCGGCATGAGCCGGGCGAAGATCATGCGGCGGGTGGTGCTGCCGCAGGCGATGCGGGTGATCATCCCGCCGACCGGCAACGAGACGATCTCCATGCTGAAGACGTCCTCGCTGGTGTCGGTGATCGCGCTGTCCGACCTGCTGTACTCCGTGCAGATCGTTTACAACCGGACCTACCAGACGATCCCGATGCTGCTGGTGGCGAGCATCTGGTACCTGGTCATGACCTCGATCCTCACGGTCGGGCAGTTCTACCTGGAGCGCTACTTCGGGCGGGGCACCGCGCAGCGGCAGACCATGCTGGAGCGGTTCGTGGCGAACCTGCGGGTCCGCAGCGGGAGGAGGCCCTGATGGCGCTGTCGAAGCCGTCCCCGGAGGCCGGGGCGGGCGCCGAGCCGCCCGAGTTCATGGTCCGGGCCGAGAACGTGCACAAGAGCTTCGGCCGGCTGGAGGTGCTGAAGGGCATCGACCTGGAGGTGCGGCCGGGCGAGGTGATGGTGGTGGTCGGGCCGTCCGGCTCGGGCAAGTCGACGTTCCTGCGCTGCATCAACCACCTGGAGAAGATCAACGGCGGCCGGCTGTGGGTGAACGGCCACCTGGTCGGGTACCGGCAGAAGGGCGACCGGCTGCACGAGATGCGCGACCGCGAGGTCGCCGCGCAGCGCCGGGACATCGGGATGGTGTTCCAGCGGTTCAACCTGTTCCCGCACATGACCGCGCTCGGCAACGTCATGGAGGCGCCGGTCCAGGTGAAGGGGCTGCCGCGGGCGCAGGTCCGCAAGCAGGCGGTCCAGCTGCTGGAGCGGGTCGGGCTGGCGGACAAGACCGACTCCTATCCGAGCCAGCTGTCCGGCGGGCAGCAGCAGCGGGTCGCGATCGCGCGCGCCCTGGCCATGGAGCCCGCGCTGATGCTGTTCGACGAGCCGACGTCCGCGCTCGACCCCGAGCTGGTCGGCGAGGTGCTGGAGGTCATGAAGCAGCTCGCGGTGGACGGCATGACGATGATCGTCGTCACGCACGAGATCGGCTTCGCCCGCGAGGTGGGCGACTCGCTGGTCTTCATGGACGGCGGCGTGGTGGTCGAGAAGGGCCGTCCGCGCGACATCATCGACAACCCGCAGCACCCGCGCACGCAGGACTTCCTGTCGAAGGTCCTTTAAGGGGCCTGTAGCGGACGCGCGCTGAGCGCGGCCTCGGCGGGCGGCCGGAACCGGCCGCTCTCCGGGCCTGTTCCGGACGACGGTCCGTCCCTTTCGGGGCGGGCCGTTTTCGGTTGCGCCGAACCGGTGGCCGAATCGGAGCGTCTGGGGGAGAGTGGCCCCTCGGAGATCATCTCGGGTCGGGGCCGAGGATCGCCGGGGCGGAGACGGGCATCGGTTCTGGGACGGGAGGCGGATCGCCGGTGGGGAAGGGAATCGGGAACGCCTACACCGGCGATCTCGACATCGGCGTCCAGATCGCGAAGGTCGGGCCCGGCGGCACGGTCAACGTCGGCACCTGGTACGAGCTGGACCTGCGGCCGCACCGGCCCGCGCTGCCCCTGCTGCTGACGGGGCCGCCGATCGGGGGCGTGGGGGCGTTCCTGCTCGGCTGGTCCGGCTGGATCGGCGCGGTCGGCGCGGTCCTGGTCGCCTTCGGGCTGATGCTCACCGGGACCGGCGCGTGGTGGTTCTGGCGGAACCGCTGGGAGAAGTGGTCGATCACCGACGACCGGCTGAAGAAGCAGGCCGCCGACCTCGGTCCGGCCGTCCTCGCCGGGTACCGGCGCGAACTGGAGCAGGCGGGCGTGGACCGGGACAGCGCGATCGCCGTCCGGTGGGGCGTGCCGGCGGAGCTGCGGCAGCCGGCCAGCGCCGGGGACTTCCGCCGGTCGGGCGAGTACGGCGAGGCGGCGGACCTGCTGGAGAGCGTGCCGTCCGGGCGGCTGGTCATCCTCGGCCCGCTCGGCGCGGGCAAGTCGGTGCTGGCGACCGCGCTCGCCGTGCAGCTCATGGAGCGCCACCGGAACGGCCCGGTGCCGGTCCTGGTGCCGCTGGCGGGCTGGGTGCCGAGCCGCGAAGGGGTGTTGAAGTGGGCGGCGCGCCGGCTGGCCGCCGCGCATCCCGACCTCGGACGGTCCGTCGCCGACGCGCGGCTGGTCGCGGCCGGGCTGCTGGAGACCGGCCGGGTCATCCCGGTCCTGGACGGCCTGGACGAGATCCCCGCCGAGGCCCGCGCCACCGCGATCGCCGAGTTGAACCGGGTCGGCGCGGCGAAGCTGCCGCTGGTGCTGACGAGCCGTCCGGAGGAGTACACCGGCGCGGTCGAGGCGGCCGGGACGCGGCTGAAGGACGCGGCGGTGGTCGAGCTGCGGCCCCTGGTCGCGGGCCAGATCCTCGCCTCGCTGCCGACCGCCGACGACGGCACCGGCGCGGACGAGCGCTGGCGGCCCGTGGTGGAGGCGCTGGAGAGCGGCGACGCCGAACCCGTGCGGGAGGCGCTGGCGTCCCCGCTGATGGTCGGGCTGGCGCGCGCCGCCTACGGCCGTCCGGACGACGACCCGTCCGAGCTTCTGGACCTGGACGACGCGGAGAGCGTCGAGAACCGGCTGCTGGACCGGTTCGTCCCGTCCGCGTACGCCGATGCGGACGAGGAGCGCGCCGAGAACGCGCGCGGCTGGCTCGGCTACCTGGCCTGGCGGCTGCGCGAGAACGACGAGAACGACCTGGAGTGGTGGCGGCTCGACGAGGCGGTCCCGGCGACCGTCCGGGCGCTGGCCCCCGCGTCCGCGCTGCTCGCGGCGGCGGTGTCGGTCTGGGCGCTCGGCTACCGCATCCCGCACAAGTACTGGATCGCGCGGCAGCTGGCCCCGGACGCGACGTGGGTGGCGGTCTGGGCGATGTTCCCGATCCTCGCCTACTTCGGCCTCCTGGCGTGGTCGCAGATCGCGCGCGAGGGCTGGCTCATCCCGCCGCACCGGCTGCGCGGTCCGGGCGAGGTGCGGCGGGAGCTGAAGCGGCGCGGCGCGGGCACGGGCGGCCTGATCGCGCTGCCGCTGGCCGCGGTCGGCTTCGCCGCCCTCGGGATCTGGCTGGACGGTCTGCTCGGTCGTTTCGCCGCCGCCTCGCTGGTGCTGGTCGCAGTGATGCTGGCATGGGGCTTCGCGTGGCGGTTCAGCGTCGCGTCCGACCCGGCGGAGGAGTCGGGACCGCCCGGGATGGTGCGCGCGGACGGGCGCGCGGCGTTCGTGCTCGGCTGGGAGCGCGTCCTGGTGGACGTGTGGCCGCTGCCGCTGTTCCTGGCCACGCCGGCGCTGCTCGCGCTGCGCTGGGAGCCCAGGCTCGACCCGGCCGCGCTCGGGCCCGCGTTCCTGCTCGACATGGCCGTCCTCTGGTACGCCGGGGTCGTGCTGTCGTCCTGGGGGCGGTTCCGGGTGGCGCACGCGTGGCTGATGCTGCGCCACCGGGTCCCGCACGACCTCATCGGGTTCCTGGAGGACGCGCGGGAGCGCGGCGTCCTGCGGCAGTCGGGCGGCGGCTACCGGTTCCGGCACGGCGCGCTGCGCGACCGGCTCGCCGAGGCCTACGTCAGGGAGGCGAAGCGTCCGCCGCGTCCGCAGACCGAACCGCGGGTGCTCTGGGACGGGCGGCGGATGCTCGCCTTGGAGATCTTCTGCCTGGTGCTGTTCTACCTGGTCGTGCTGCCCGGGGCGGACGGCGGGCACGTCGTCGGCTTCTTCAGGTGGGGCACGGGTGACCACGGCGGGCACTGGAAGAACACGTGCGCGATGCTCCGTCCGGGGCTCGGCGGCCTCTTCTCCCAGCCGGTCGAGGCACGGGGCCGCAAGAAGACGATCTGCGACATCGTCGAGGGCGACCCGTTCCGGCCGGACCTGCGCGCCACCTTCGAGATCTCGTCGGCGGCGACCATCAGCAGCGACCCGAACCAGACCGGCACGGTCGACGTGCAGCCGAACAGCCGAGCCGAGATCAGCAAGTCCGGGCCGTTCAGGGCCGAGTCCGGGGCGACCTGGGGAGGCGACAACTACTCCCTGGTGCTGTGGAGCGAGGCGCAGGACCGCGAGCTGGGTCCGCGGGCGCGGTACGCCCTCGACCTGGCGCTCGCCCATGCCTTCGACGACCCGAAGAAGGCCCAGTACCGCGTCCAGGACGCCCCGCCTGGGCCGCTGCCCACCCCGTCCGATCCCCGGTTCGCGCTGTACGACCGGAAGCGTCCCGCGCGGATCGTGACCGGGCCGACCTGGGCGACGGGGGACCGGTCGCGGCTCTGGGCCCTGGACGGGCTCGGGTTCGCCTTCCGGGGCCCGGTGTTCGGCCAGTGCATCAGGGACGGCGGCCGCTGGTTCTGCGTGCAGCCGCAGGACATGCCGTCCGGGGCGAAGGCCGGGCCGTTCCAGCTGGAGATCGAGCAGCGACCGTGCGCGGGCGCGTGCCCGCCGCCGGCGCGTCCCGACTCGGGCGCCGACTGGCGGCAGCACGACGCGGGCACCTGGTACGCCGAGCGCTGGGACGGCCACGCCTACACGCTCGACGTGCACGCCGTCCGCGCCGGCAAGGCCCTGGACGTCCGCGTCGCGACCACCGACACGCTGGCCGACGTCGCCCGCAAGACCGCCAACGACATATCCGCCCAGTCGTCGCGGTAAGCGCCCCCTTTAGGGTGGCGGCATGTTCGCTGTCACGGCCACGAGCCTCGATGCAGACCAGCCCCTGACCGGCCTCACGCTCGGCGAGCGCCCCGACCCGGACGTCCCGGACGGCTGGACGACCGTCACGGTCAAGGCCGCCGCGCTCAACCACCACGACCTGTGGTCGCTGCGCGGGATCGGCCTCCCCGCCGACCGGCTCCCGATGATCCTCGGCTGCGACGCGTCCGGCGTGGACGAGGACGGCAACGAGGTCATCGTCCACGCGGTGATCGGGGACCCGGCGCGCGGCGGCGGCGACGAGACCCTCGACCCGAAGCGGACGCTGCTGTCGGAGTCCCACCCCGGGACGTTCGCCGAGAAGGTCGCGGTGCCGCGCCGGAACCTGGTGCCGAAGCCCGCCGGGCTGTCCTTCGAGGAGGCGGCCTGCCTGCCCACCTCGTGGCTGACCGCCTACCGGATGCTGTTCGAGAAGGCCGGGCTGGAGCCCGGCGCGTCCGTGCTGGTACAGGGCGCGGGCGGCGGCGTCGCGACCGCGCTGATCGCGCTCGGCTCGGCGGCGGGCTACCGCGTGTACGCGACGAGCCGCAGCGAGTCCAAGCGCAAGCGGGCGGTGGAGCTCGGCGCGGCCGAGGCGTTCGAGCCGGGCGCGCGGCTGCCCGAGCGGGTGGACGCGGTGCTGGAGACGGTCGGCCAGGCCACCTGGGCGCACTCGCTGAAGTCGCTGCGCCCCGGCGGCCGGATCGTGGTGTCCGGCGCGACCAGCGGCCAGCTGCCCCCGGCCGAGCTGAACCGGGTGTTCTTCCTCCAGCTGTCGGTCACCGGCTCGACCATGGGCACCCGCGACCAGCTCGAACGCCTCGCCCGGTTCCTGGTGAACAGCGGCGTCCGGCCGCGGATCGACCGCGTCCTGCCGCTCACCGAGGCCCGCGAGGGCTTCGCCGCGATGGCCGAGGGCGACCTCTTCGGCAAGATCGTCTTCACGCTCTGACGGCGAGCCGCCAGAGCGAGGTGACCTCCGCCGCGCGGGCGGCGTGCAGCGGGTCGGCGGCGTCCGCGGCGCGCGGGTGGACGGGCTTGGCGTCGAGCCGGCCCGCCACCCGCAGCCCTGCCCGCTCGAACCGCGCCAGCAGCTCCGCACGCGTCCGCAGGCCCAGGTGCTCGGCCAGGTCGGACAGCACCAGCCAGCCCTCGCCACCCGGCACGAGATGCGCGCCGAGCCGGTCGAGGAACCCGTGCAGCATCCGCCCGCCCGGGTCGTAGACCGCGCGGTCGAGCCCCGACACCGCCTTGCCCGGAAGCCACGGCGGATTGCACACCACGACGTCCGCGCGCCCGCGCGGGAACAGGTCGGCCTGCTCGACCCGGACGTCCAGCCCAAGCCGCTCGACGTTCTCCCGCGCGCACACGAGCGCCCGCTCGTCCATGTCGGTCGCCACGACCGTCCCGACACCCCGCCGGGCCAGCACGGCGGCGAGCACACCCGTCCCGGTGCCGATGTCGAACGCGACGTCCGTCCCCGGCAGCGGCGCCTGCGCGACCAGCTCGACGTACTCCTGCCGCGTAGGAGCGAACACCCCGTAATGCGGATGGATCCGCCCACCCACCGCGGGCACCGCGACCCCCTGCTCGCGCCACTGCTCAGCCCCGAGGATCCCCAGAAGCTCCCGCAACGGCATCAGCGAAGGCTCACCAGGCTCGTAAACCCGCCCGACCGCCACCCGCACATCCGGCGCCCTACGCAACACCACCGCATTCTCAGCATCCAACGGCACAACCAACCGCGACAGCAGCCGCACCTCGCGCGTCCGCGCCTCCCGGGACGCGTAGAAGACGGCCCGCGCATCGTCGCCCTTCGGCGTCTTGGCGTCCTTCCGCACCCGCCGCCCAAGCGCACTCAGCACCTGCCGAGCATTGTGGAAGTCCCCGCGCCACAGCAGCGTCGTCCCCTGCCTGACCAGGCGGTACGCCGCATCGGCGGTGAGTTCGTCGTCGACTGCGACGACGTTCTCAGGAGGCGGCCAGCCGCCCTCGCACAGCCACCTTCCGCTCAGTTCTCCGCCGTCCACGGCCGAGTGCACATGCGCCACGCGTCAGGCCGCGTTCGGATCCGCGCCGCGCAGGATGTAGACGTCATCCCCGAACACGGCGTTCACCTGCAGCTCACCGCCCAGCGCATGGACGTACCGGGCGATGGCCTCCACGGTCGCGACCTCGCCCCGCTCGATCTGCGAGACACGCCCCTTCGTCACACCCATGCGCTCGGCGACGTCCATCTGCGTCAGCTCCAGCACCTTACGCCGCTCCGCCAGCCGATACCCGTCGATGTACGCCTGGACCCGCCTGCCCGCCTCGGCGACGGCCTCCTCGCCGCCGGCGGCCGCCACGACCTCCTCGCGGATGTCGCTCCACTTCTCGAAGCCGGTCACTCCCGCCCCTCCTTCTCGGCCTGGCGTTCCTTGAGGTACTGCCCGAACAGCTCCTCGGCCTGAGGAATCATCCGCCGGTACCATCCGCTCCAGTCGCCTGACTTGTCCCCGCCGACCAGCATGATGGCCGATCGCCACGGGTCGAAGGCGAAGAGGATCCTGATCTCGGAGTTTCCGGCGGAGCCGGGCCGCAACTCCTTCAGATTGTGGATCCGTGACCCTTCGATCCGGTCGACCATCGGCCGTCCCAGGACCGGGCCGCCTTCGGCGAGCCGGTCGAGGGACCAGATGATCTGACGTCGTGTCGACGCGTCCTGGCCGTCGAACCAGCGGCGCCACTCATGCGTGACTCTGATCTCCCACTCCTCCATGCGGCGGAGTTTAGGAAGCACTCTACTTGGGGCGCAGGCGTATCGCCATATTGAGTGACAGTATTGCTGCGCTGGGTAACCAAGAATCTACTTGCGCCCGCTACCCCCTTGACTGACCTGCAGCGTTGCCCGGGTCAGTCGTGGGGGTGGAAGCGGTTGTGGAGGCGGGTGCGGGTTTCGGTTAGGAGGGTTTCTATGGCGGCCAGGTCGGCTTCGGAGAGGGAGGCCTTCTTGGCGTCCTTGCGGACGTCCTCGACGAAGCGGCGCATGAGGCGTTCGAGCTTGAGGCGGGCCACCTCGTCGGTGGAGCCGGTGACGTTGCGCCAGGCGTCCTCCCAGTTGAGGCGCCACTCCTCCTTCCAGGCCTCCTTCTGCTCGCGCCAGTACTCCTTCTGGCGGCGCCACTCGTCCTTCTGGCGCTCGGTGGCCTCCTTCCAGTGCTCCTTCTGCCGCTTCCACTCCTCCTTCTGCTGCTGGGTGGCCTCCTTCCACGCCTCCTTGGACGCGGCGTTGCCCGGGTCGCGCATGGTGCGGGCGGCGGCGGTCAGCTCCTCGCGCAGGGACCGGACGGTCTGCCGGACGTCCTGCTGCACCTCGCGGGCGAACTCCTGCGCGGACGCGGTGATCTCGTCCTCCAGCTCGGCCAGCTCGTCCATCCGGCGCTCCAGCTCGGCGCGGCCCTTGTCGGTGAGCGAGTAGACCTTCTTGCCCTTGACCACCTCGTGGCTGACCAGGCCCTCGGACTCCAGCCGGGCCAGGCGCGGGTAGATCGTGCCGGGGGACGGCGAGTACACGCCGAGGAAGCGGTCCTGGAGCAGCCGGATGACCTCGTAGCCGTGCCGCGGGGACTCCTCCAGCAGCTTGAGCAGGTACAGCCGGAGGCGGCCATGGCCGAAGACGGGGCTCAACTCGACTCCTTCAGTCTTCCAGGGCGTCGTGCGCGGGCCGGGACAGCAGCGTCACGTTGCCGGAGATGGTGTTGACGGTCAGGTCCGCCGAGCCGTCGCCCAGCTTTCCCGACACCGAGCGCGCGATGGCCCGGTCCTGGCGGGCGAGCTCGGGGAAGGACGCCTCGACGCGTCCGGTGCCGGAGTTCAGCACGACGCGGGTGGAGGCGTGCTCGGGCAGCCGGACGGCCACGTCCGCGGACACGGTCTGGATCTCGGTGCGGCCCTCGCCGCGCAGCTCGACGTCGGCGGAGACGCGGCCGCTGATCGAGCGGGCGGCCAGCCGGTCCAGCGAGCCGCCCGCCAGGGCCAGCTCCCCGGACGCGGAGATGAAGGTGACCCGGCCGTCCAGCCCGGACGCCTCGACGTCGCCCGAGACCGTGTTGGCCTCGATGTCGCCCGCCACGTCGTGCAGCGTCACGTCCCCGGTGGCGGACCGGACCTGGGTGCGGGCGTGGATGCCGGTGATGACGGCGTCCGCGGAGACCAGGTTGAGGCTGACCGGGCAGTCCGCCGGGACGGTCACCGTGACGTGCGCGCTGGCCTTCTGCGTGCGCAGCCAGCTCAGCACGCCCTCGATCAGCTTCTCGTGCGTGATCGCCAGCATCCCGGCCTCGTGCGCCACCTGCAGCGGCGGCCCGTCCACGCTGTCGACGTGCACCGAGGGACGCCCCGTCCCGGCGACCACCGAGACGCTCCCGGCGATCAGCGTGGCCCGCAGCGCCACCACCCCGTCGAATTCGAGCGTGGTCGGCTCGTCGATCGTCCACCGCGACATGGCGCCTCAACCCTCCGTCCGGAAGCAACACCTTACGGGACAACACGATATGTCGCGTCGCCGGAAAGTCAAGATGTATCGCGTTTTTCGGGCGCGTCGTCCCGCCCGCGATGCGGGCCGCCCGGGACGGGCTGCTACTCGTCGTCGGGGTCGTCGTCGTCCAGGCGGGCCATCCAGGTGGCCAGCCGCTCGACCGGCGTCTCGAACTCCGGGTTCAGGTCCACGAACTCGCGCAGCCGCTCGGCCAGCCAGTGGAAGCTCACCGACTCCTCGCCGCGCCGCTCCGCCAGCTCCTCGATGCCCCGGTCCGTGAAGTACATGGTCCTCCCTGCCGCACGGGAAGGGGCCCCGGCGCACCGCGCCGGGACCCCCTCGCCGAACTCGTTCCGCTACTTGTCGCCGAACAGGCGGCCGAGCAGCGCCTCCTGCTCCGCCTGGTGCAGCTTGGCCGAACCGACCGCGGGGGAGGACGACGCCGGGCGCGACACCCGGGTCATCTTCAACCCGTCGATCAGGTGCGGCAGCTTCAGCGCCATGAACGGCCAGGCGCCCATGTTCGCCGGCTCGTCCTGCACCCAGACGACCTCGACGCCCTCGGGGTACTTGGCCAGCTCGGCCTTGATCTCCTCGGCCGGCGCCGGGTAGAGCCGCTCGACCCGCACCACGGCGGTGTCGTTCCGCTCCAGCTTGTCCCGCTGCGCCACCACGTCGTAGTAGATCTTGCCCGAGGTGAGCAGCACCCGCCGCACGCCCGCCGGGTCGATCTCGGCGTTGCGCTCCGGGATCACCGGCTGGAACGCGCCCTCGGTGACCTCGCTGACCGCCGACGTCGCCGCCTTCAGCCGCAGCAGCGACTTCGGCGTGAACACGATGAGCGGCTTGCCCCGGCCCGACAGCACCTGCCAGCGCAGCAGGTGGAAGTAGTTCGCCGGGGTGGTCGGGTAGGCGACCGTCATGTTGTCCTGCGCGCACATCTGCAGGTAGCGCTCGATGCGCGCGGACGAGTGGTCCGGCCCCTGGCCCTCGTAGCCGTGCGGCAGCAGCAGGACGACGCTGGAGCGCTGCCCCCACTTCTGCTCGCCGGACGAGATGTACTCGTCCACGACCGACTGCGCGCCGTTGGCGAAGTCGCCGAACTGCGCCTCCCACGCGACCAGCGCGTTCGGGCGGGTCATGGAGTAGCCGTACTCGAAGCCCATGGCCGCGTACTCGCTGAGCAGCGAGTCGTGCACGTAGAACTTCGAGGTGCCCTGGCCGAACTGCTTGAGCGGCGTGTACTCCTCGCCGGACTTGCGGTCCACCAGCACCGCGTGCCGCTGGCCGAAGGTGCCGCGCCGGGAGTCCTGGCCGACCAGGCGGACCGGGTGGCCGTCGATGAGCAGCGAGCCGAACGCCAGCAGCTCGCCGGTCGCCCAGTCGATCGCGTTGTCGTCGACCGACTGCACGCGGCGCTGCAGGATCGGCTGCAGGCGCGGGTGCACCGAGAAGCCCTCGGGCAGGCTCACCTGCGACTGGATCAGCCGCTTGACCGTCTCGCCGCTGATCGCCGAGCCGGCCGCGGCGTGGTCGATCGGGATGATCTCCTCGACGTCCGGCTTGACCACCGCGCCCGGTTCGAGGGGCTTCTTGGCCGCCTCGCGGGTCTCGGTGAACGCGCGCTCCAGCTGCTCCTGGTAGTCGCGCAGCGCGGCCTCGGCCTCCTCGACCGTGATGTCGCCGCGGCCGATCAGCGCCTCGGTGTAGAGCTTGCGCACCGACCGCTTGGCGTCGATCAGGTCGTACATCAGCGGCTGGGTGAACGAGGGGTTGTCCGACTCGTTGTGGCCCCGGCGCCGGTAGCAGATCATGTCGATGACGACGTCCTTCTTGAACGTCTGGCGGTACTCGAACGCGAGCCTCGCCACCCGGGCGCACGCCTCGGGGTCGTCGCCGTTCACGTGGAAGATCGGCGCCTGGATCATCCGGGCCACGTCGGTGGCGTACACGCTGGACCGCGAGTACTCCGGCGCGGTGGTGAAGCCGACCTGGTTGTTGACCACCACGTGCACCGTGCCGCCGGTGCGGTAGCCGCGCAGCTGCGACAGGTTCAGCGTCTCGGCGACCACGCCCTGGCCGGCGAACGCGGCGTCGCCGTGGATCAGGATCGGCAGGATGGTGAACCCGGCCTCGCCGACATCCAGCAGGTCCTGCTTGGCGCGGACGACGCCCTCCAGCACCGGGTCGACCGTCTCCAGGTGGGACGGGTTGGCGACCAGCTCGGTGTGGATGGTGGCGCCATCGGCGGCGGTGAAGTCGCCCTGCGCGCCCAGGTGGTACTTGACGTCGCCGGAGCCCTGCGCGGACCGCGGGTCGAGGTTGCCCTCGAACTCGCCGAAGATCTGCCCGTAGGACTTGCCGATGATGTTGGCGAGCACGTTCAGCCGGCCGCGGTGCGCCATGCCGACGACGACCTCGTCCAGGTTCTCGGTCGCGGCCGCCCCGATCACCGAGTCGAGCAGCGGGATCAGCGACTCGCCGCCCTCCAGCGAGAACCGCTTCTGCCCGACGTACTTGGTCTGCAGGAACGTCTCGAACGCCTCGGCGCTGTTCAGCCGGCGCAGGATGTGCAGCTGCTCGTCGCGGTTCGGCTTGTCGTGCGGGATCTCGACGCGGGCCTGGATCCAGGCGCGCTCCTCGGGATCCTGGATGTGCATGTACTCGATGCCGATCGTCCGGCAGTAGGCCATGCGCAGCACGCCGAGGATGTCGCGCAGCTTCATGGTCGGCTTGCCGCCGAACCCGCCGGTCGCGAACTCGCGCTCCAGGTCCCACAGGGTCAGGCCGTGCTGCAGGATGTCGAGGTCGGGGTGGCGGCGCTGCTTGTACTCCAGCGGGTCGGTGTCGGCCATCAGGTGGCCGCGGACCCGGTAGGCGTGGATCAGCTCGTGCACGCGCGCGACCTTGGCCACGTCGTCCTCGTGCGTGGCCGAGATGTCCTTCACCCAGCGCACCGGCTCGTACGGGATGCGCAGCGCGGCGAAGATCTCGTCGTAGAAGCCGTCCTCGCCCAGCAGCAGCTGGTGGATCCGGCGCAGGAAGTCGCCGGACTGCGCGCCCTGGATGATCCGGTGGTCGTAGGTCGAGGTCAGCGTCATGACCTTGCTGATCCCCATGCGCGCGAGGGTCTCCTCGGACGCGCCGGAGAACTCGGCCGGGTACTCCATCGCGCCGACGCCGATGATCGTGCCCTGGCCGGGCATCAGCCGCGGCACCGAGTGGACCGTGCCGATGGTGCCGGGGTTGGTCAGCGAGATCGTGGTGCCCTGGAAGTCGTCCAGCGTCAGCTTGTTGCCGCGCGCCTTGCGGACGATCTCCTCGTAGGCCGCCCAGAACTGGCGGAAGTCGAGTGTCTCGGCCGCCTTGACCGACGGGACGACCAGTTGCCGCGTGCCGTCGGGCTTGCTCAGGTCGATCGCGAGGCCGAAGTTCACGTGCTCCGGCCGGACCAGGGTCGGCTTGCCGTCGACCTCGGCGTAGGCGTGGTTCATCTCCGGCATCGAGGCCATCGCCTTGACGATGGCGAACCCGATGAGGTGGGTGAACGAGACCTTGCCGCCGCGGCCGCGCTTGAGGTGGTTGTTGATGACGATGCGGTTGTCGATCAACAGCTTGGCGGGCACCGCGCGCACGGAGGTGGCCGTCGGCACCGACAGGCTCAGGTCCATGTTCTGCGCCGTGCGCGCCGCGACGCCGCGCAGCTTCTCCTGCTCGCCCGCCGGGACGGGCGGGCCGGCGGGCTTGGCCGCCTTCTTCGCGACGGCCTTGCCGTCAGCGCCGGCCTGGGGCTCCGGCGCGGCCGGCGGCGGCGTCGGCGCGGTGGTGGCGCTGTCGGCCGTGGTGGCGCCGCCCGCCGCGGGGGCCGTGGCTACCGGTGGAGACGCGGCCGGCCGGGAGCCCGGCTGGTAGTCCGCGAAGAAGTTCCACCACGCCTCGTCAACGGAGTTGGGGTCTTCGAGGTACTTCTGGTACAGCTCGTCAACCAGCCACTCGTTGGCACCGAAGTCTGTGGTCTTGGGGTCGGCACTGGTTGGCGCTGACTCTGTCGACACGGCGGAGATCGCCCTCTTCCGCAGCTCGCAGGTGAGTTCTGAGACGAGTCAAGGCTACTCGCACTTGGGCGTCCACCATGCCAGCGCGGGGCGCGCTCCGCGGCTCAAGACCCAAAACTGGGGATTTTGCCCAGTATTCAGGGGTTTAATCGGCGACGTTCACCACACCCGTGTCCGCGCAGGTCACGGGTGTGGCGACGGTCTCACCGCCCGGCTCCGACCGGGCCGTCCGGAAGGCGCCCGGCGAAAGTCGATCAGTGCGTGTGCTCGGGCACGGTCGGGCCCTCGCTGGACTGGACGAGCACGAAGCCCTGGCCCTGGAAGGCCAGCTGCATGGCCTCGCCGCTGCCGCGGCCGATCAGCGCGGCGGCCTTCATCGTCCGGTTGACGCCGACCTGGAGGCTGGTGCTCCACGCCACGGCGGCGTCGCCGTCGGCGAAGGTCGGGGCCCGGCCGGCGTCCAGCATGACCGGGGCGCCGTGCGTGTGCACCGCCACCCAGCCGGTGCCGCCGATCGTGGTGTTGAACAGGCCGCCGGACATCATGCCCGCGCCCTGGACCTTCTTGATGTCGGTCTGCAGGTGCGCGTCGTAGGCCAGGATGTTGGCCCCGTTCACGGTGATCTGCTCGTTCTCCAGGTAGAACAGGTGGATGTCCTCGGCGTTGTGCGCGAGGAACAGCAGGCCCTGGCCCTTGGCCCGCATCAGCGGCGCGCCCTCGCCGGTCAGCGCCTTCTTGAGGAACTTCCCGACACCGCCGGCACCCTGGTACTCGAAGTCCATCTGGCCCTGGAAGGCGACCATGGCGCCCTGCCGGGCGATGACGTCCCCGTTGAGGTGGACGCGGAGCATCTTGCCGTTCTGGAGCGTGAAGTGGCCGGGGACGGGCTCGCCCTGGTCCATGTTGTTGAAGAAGGGGCTGCGCATTTTCTGAGGGAGACCTTTCGGAGGGTCTGTTCGTGTGTGTGACGCCGCGGGGGATGCGTCCAGGAGGTGGGCCAGCGTAGTGATCGAACCTGAACGCTCCCTGAAGGTCTCCTCTAAGCGTTTAAGCAGGTGCTTAAGCGGAATCGGGTGAACGGCCCGCTATGTGGTCAGGCAGGTCCGAGCCGGGCGGCGACGAGGGCCCGCGGGTTGTGCGGTCAGGCCGGGCCGAGCTCGGCGCGGTCGTGCGGGGCGGTCCAGTCGACCTCGGGGCCCCTGGGGACGATCCCGGACGGGTTGATCATCTTGTGCGTCCCGTAGTAGTGCCGTTTGATCTGGTCGAAATCGGTCGTCCCGCTGAACTCCGGACGGGAGTAGAGGTCGCGGGCATAGCCCCACAGGTTCGGGTAGTCGACCAGGCGCCGCAGGTTGCATTTGAAATGGCCGTGGTAGACGGCGTCGAAGCGGGCGAGCGTCGGGTAGAGCCGGACGTCGGCCTCGGTGAGCCGGTTCCCGACCAGGTAGCGCCGGTCGGCGAGCAGCTCCTCCAGGCGGTCGAGCGTGGCGAACAGGGCGTCCACGGCCTCGTCGTAGGCGTCCTGCGAGGTGGCGAGCCCGGCCTTGTAGACGCCGTTGTTCACCGTCGCGTAGACCAGCTCGTTCATCCCGTCGATCTCCGGCCGCAGCTCCTCCGGGTAGAGGTCGGGCGCGCCGGGTTTGTGGAACGCGGCGAACTCGGTCTCGAACATCGTCGTGATGTGCGGGAAGTCGTTGGTGACGAGGCGTCCGGTCACGGTGTCCCAGACGCAGGGGACGGTGTAGCGCTTGCCGGTGTACTCGGGGTCGGTGGCCAGGTACAGCTCGGACAGGAAGGTCGCGCCGGTCACCGGGTCGGGCTCGGGGAAGCGCCAGCCGCGCTCGTCCCGGATCGGGTCCACGACGCCGAGCGAGATGGCGTCCTCCAGGCCGAGCAGCCGCCGGACGATCATGCTGCGCTGCGCCCACGGGCAGGCGTAGGACACCAGCAGCCGGTACCGCCCGGCCTCGGCGGGGTAGGGGCCCGGGGCGGCGGTGATCTCCCCGGTGAACCGGTTCGGCTGCCGGACGAACCGGCCCCGCTCGATCTCCTTCGGGACGTCCGAAACCGGCTCCTGCTGCTGCGCCGAGGTGTTCTGCTGCGCGGTCACGTCCGTGGTCCTCTCGGTGGGCGTCACTTCCCGGGACCCCTCCAAAGTAGGGCCTTCCCTGCGACCTCAGAGGGATCCACCAGGATCCGGGCGCTGACTACGATGAGTGCATCGACCGCACCGCGAGAAGCGCGGAGCGCCTGCCGCGGGGGACGGGATGCTGGAGAACTTCAACGCCTTGGTGGACGGCCTGCCGCCCGCGCTCATCTACCTGGTGATCGCGGCGCTGGTGTTCGCGGAGGCGGCCCTGTTCTTCGGCTTCGTCCTGCCGGGCGAGACGGCGATCGTGGTCGGCGGCGTGCTGGCGAGCCAGCACAAGCTGTCGCTGCCGCTGCTGCTGGTCATCGCGGTCGTCGCGGCCGTGACCGGCGACTCGGTCGGCTACGAGATCGGCCGCAAGCTCGGGCCCCGGCTGCTGACGACCAGGGTCATGGCCAAACACGAGGCCCGGGTCGGCAGGACCCAGGACATGATCCGCAAGCGCGGCGGGTTCGCGGTGGTCATCGGCCGCTTCACCGCGCTGCTGCGCGCCCTGATGCCCGCGCTCGTCGGCTGCTCGCGGATGCCGTATCCGAAGTTCCTGCTGTTCAACTTCATCGGCGGCGTCATCTGGGTCGTCACCTTCACCCTCGGCGGCTACTTCGCCGGGAACGCCTTCGAGCACGTCGCCAAGATCGCCGGCCGCGGCCTGGCGATCGGTGTCGCGGTGCTCGCCGTCGTCGCCCTGGTCGTCTGGCACTTCCGCAAGAAGAAGCGCGAGGCCGAGGAGGAGGCCGAGGCGCTCGACGAGCAGCCCCAGGAGCCCGTCCAGAGCTGACGGCCCGCCCGGACGAGCGATCGGCCCGTCCGGGGTCAGGCGTCGGCGAGGTGGTGGACGGAGGCGCGGCCGAGCACGGGCGGCAGGTCCAGGAAGGTGCGGATGCCGGGCGGCGCGGCGCAGACGACCGGGACGGCGTTCACCGCGTGCGCGGCCGCGGCGGCGATGCCATTGGTGACCCAGTCCTCCTCGGTGGTCAGGGTGATCGACGGACGGCCCTCGACCCGCACCGCGTAGCCGGGACGTCCCCACTCGGGCGCGACCGCCGGGCCCGCCTTGTAGATCGTCTCCAGGCCGATCACCGGGCGCCCGCCGACCATCGCGCTGAACGTCCAGCGGACGGCCGCGACCGTCCCCCTGCGGACCGTTCCGGCGGCGGCCTCGACGTCCTCGGTGGCGAGCCGGAACGCGACGTCGGTGTCCACCTCGGGCGCGGCGAGCCCGAGCCCGGCGGCGACCAGGTGCAGGCTCTCGCCGAAGTGGGTGCGCATGACCGGGCGGGCGTGCCGCAGGAACGCGCCGAACTCGTCCTCGGTGCGGCCGAGGCCGACCAGGTCGTGCAGCATCCGCTTCGAGGGGTGCCCGGAGAAGTCCGAGCACTCGCGCGCGAACACGTGCGTGACCTGCCGCGACAGCCGGGACAGCAGCAGCGGCATCACGTCCGACATGAAGCCGGGATTGACGCCGCTGCCGTGCAGGGACGACCCGCCGCGCGCGCAGGCGTCCTCCAGGCCGTCCACCAGGCCGGGGCCGTGCGCGTGGGGGTAGACGTAGCCGGTCGTGGAGATGACGTTCTTCCCGGACGCGAGTAGCGCGCGGACGGTCTCCAGGTCGGCGAACGGCGCGCCGCCGGGGGCGGGGGCGTAGATGACGCAGTCGGCGTCCAGGTCGAGCAGGGCCTCGGTGGACAGCGTCGCGGTGATGCCGGTCTCGGCGCGGCCCGCGAGCGTGCCGGCGTCGATGCCGTCCTTGGCCGGGTCGAACACCCGGACTCCGGCGAGCTCCAGGTCGGGGCGTTCCAGCACCGCGCGGATGGCGCTGCGTCCGAGCGCGCCGGTGGCCCACTGGACGACGCGGAGCGGGCGGCGCGGGCTCGTGCGGTCCGTCCGGCAGTGGACGGCGCGGGGCGGACGGTCGCCGGGAACCTCGGTCATGCGTGTCCTCCGTACTCGCCCGGATGGGGTGGGGTTCGAGTGGTAAGTCGGAGATCCGAAGCAGAGGAGACTACGCGGGATACCCCGTGACGTGGGCTGGTTGGTGAGATTTCTCAGCGGAGTCCCAGCCACCGGGCCCGCGCGGGGCCGCTGGGAGGGGCCGCGCGCTGTGAGGTGCGCCACCCCGAAGCCGAGCGGGATTCGGTTGGATGGTATTCAGTAACCGCCCAGTGATTACCTGGGAGTAGCAGCCGCCGCGAGGTGAGGAGAACCGGATGTCGGAACTGCGCTATGACGGACGCGTCGCGATCGTGACGGGCGCCGGGCACGGGCTGGGCCGCCAGCACGCGCTGGAGCTGGCCGCGCGGGGCGCGAAGGTCGTGGTCAACGACCTGGGCGGGGACCGCTCCGGCGTCGGCGCGTCCGCCGGCCCGGCCCAGGAGGTCGTGGACGAGATCACCAAGAACGGCGGCGAGGCCGTCGCCAACCCGGACAACGTCGCGACGCCCGAGGGCGCCGAGGCGATCGTCCAGACCGCCGTGGACGCCTTCGGCAAGGTCGACATCGTCGTCAACAACGCGGGCATCCTGCGCGACAAGTCGTTCAAGAACATGACGGTCGAGGAGTTCGACGCGGTCATCGCCGTCCACCTGCGCGGCTCGTTCCTGGTCACCAAGGCCGCGTGGCCGCACCTGCGCGAGAACGGCTACGGCCGGATCGTGAACACCTCGTCCCCGGCGGGCCTGTTCGGCAACTTCGGCCAGGCGAACTACGCCACCGCCAAGATGGGCCTGGTCGGCTTCACCAAGACGCTCGCGCACGAGGGCGCCAAGTACGACATCAAGGCCAACGCGATCGCCCCGGTCGCGTGGACCCGGATGACCGAGGACCTGCTGCCCGCCGACTTCAAGGACCACCTCGGCGTCGACAAGGTCACCCCGCTCGTCGCCTACCTGGTGCACGAGTCCAACCCGGACTCGGGCGAGGTCTACACGGTCGGCGGCGGCCGGATCGCCAAGATGCTCGTGGCCGAGGGCCCGGGCTGGGGCACCAAGGACGCGCTGAGCGTCGAGGCCGTCCGGGACAACTGGGCCGCGATCAACGCGGCCGAGCCGCACACCGTGCCGAAGAACGTGGGCGAGCAGATGGGGCCGCTGATCCAGCAGCTCACCTCCTGAGCCGATGGGCTCGCTGAGGCTCGACCGGCGGGACGGGGTGCTCACGATCGCCCTGTCCCGCCCAGAGCGGCTGAACGCGGTCACCGCCGAGCTGACCGAGGAGATGCTGGACGTCCTCAACGGGCTCATGGGCGACCCCGCGACCCGCGTCGTCGTGCTGACCGGCGAGGGCCGCGGGTTCTGCTCCGGCATGGACATCCTCGGCGACGGCCGGGAGGACGAGTCGTCCGAGGGACGCGTCCAGCGGCTCCACCGGGGCATCGCGCGCGGCGGCGAGGTCACCGCGCGGCTCCGCGAGATCCCGCAGCCCGTGATCGCGGCCCTGCACGGCCCGGTCGCGGGCATGGGCGTGTCCTGGGCGCTCGCCTGCGACCTGCGCGTCGCCGACCCGACGACGCGCTTCGTCGTCCCGTTCACCGACCTCGGCCTGTCGGCGGGGGACTGCGGCCTGTCCTGGCTGCTGCCCCGCCTCGTCGGCCCGGCCAAGGCCGCCGAGCTCGCCTACCTGTCCGAACGCCTGGACCGGGACACCGCCGACGCCCTAGGGCTGATCACCCAGAAGGCGGCCCAGGGCGAGGACCTCGCGGACGCCCAGGCCCTCGCCGACCGCCTCCTGCAGAAGTCTCCGTACGGACTCCGGCGCACGAAGGAACTCCTGAACGCGTCCCTGGACGCCCCCGGCCTACGCGGTCACCTCCTGACCGAGACCAGCGTCCAAACCCTCGCCTTCTTCACCAAGGACCTGGCCGAAGGCATGAAGGCCGTCCTAGAAAAACGCCCCCCCGACTTCCACAACCAGTGACCCCAAACCAAGCAACCCGTCACCGCAACCTGTGACCCCGAGCCACGCAGCCTGTCACTTAGAACCACGCGACAACCGCAACCGGCGCGAACGCGTTAACAACCGTGCGGGGCGAAGCCGAAGGCGAGCCCCGCGCGGTTGATCGCGAAGCGATGCAGCGTTCGCACGAGCACCGGGCCGCGCCCGAGCCGCTAGGCGAGGGCGCGGAGCCGGGGCTCAGGAAGCGAGAGCGCTAGCGAGCGCTTCCGCATAACGCAGAGCCGCGAGGCGGGCGAGTGCGGGGTGGGCGCCGAGCGGGTGGGCCGCGGTGCCACCGACGGCGGCCGCGGCGCGGGTGATGCGGTCGGGGGAGACCTCGGGGCCGATCAGGTGCGGCGCGAGCGCGACCGTCCGGACGCCGGAGGCGCGCAGCTGGTCGGCGGCGCCGCGCAGCGCGGCCTCGTCGTCCAGGGACGCGGTGAAGACCGGGCAGGCGAGCCGGGACGCGAGCAGCACGCTGGTGATCTCGGCCTGCCGGACCGCGGACGCGTCGCCCGGCGCGGCGACGACCACGCCGCCCGCCTCGGTGACCATGGTCATCATCCGGATCCGGTCGGCGCGGGCGAGGCCGGACTCGGCGAGCCGGTCGTGCAGCGCCTCGGCGATCAGCGGATGCGGGCCGAGCGGGTCGGCCGCGACGACCGGGACCGGCGCGGTGGCGACGGCCGCGGCCACCACGCTCATGATCGCCGGGTCCGGGCCGGTGATCAGCGGGACGACCACCGCGGCGGGCTCGTCCGGACGCGCCGGGGCGAGCCGGGACAGCACCGCGCCGAGGCCGTCCGGGCCGCCGCCGATGCTCGCGACCAGCGCGGGCTGGCCGGTGTTCTCCAGCTCGACGTCGCGCGCGAGCTCGGCCGCGACCGCGCCGGCGTGGCCGCTCGCCGGTCCCGGGACGGCCAGGACGAGCGCGGGCGAGCCCGGGGGCAGTAGGAAGGATTCGTCTCCGCGGTGCCGTCCGCCGCGCAGGGCGCGGCTCCGGCGCGACGGAAGTGCCTCGGATGCCTGGCTTTCGGGAGTCACGGCGGGAATCGTAACGCCGTCGGTAGCGCACCGGAACTCACGGTGTCGGAGATGCCCCCGTTCAACGGGGGGTATCGCACCCGTCCGTTACCTGGACAGCGCCCTCGACAAGGGGCGTCCGCCCGGGTCGACAACGGGCCGGTCACGAACAGATCGCGGAGGGGGCGGCGCGGCGTGATCGCGGCATAGTAGGCTCCGCAGACCCCCGCACAATACGCATCGGGAGGGAATCCCGCAGATGTCGTCTAAACGACGGCGGTTCTCCTCGATTCGGACGAGGATCGCCGTGCTGG
Source organism: Actinomadura rupiterrae (assembly GCF_024172125.1). Taxonomy (GTDB): domain Bacteria; phylum Actinomycetota; class Actinomycetes; order Streptosporangiales; family Streptosporangiaceae; genus Spirillospora; species Spirillospora rupiterrae. Next base: position 500,916 of record NZ_JAMZEA010000007.1, on the reverse strand, counting down.
CCCTGGTGCCGCTCGTGTCGATGGTCGCCCTCTGGGCGTTCGTCACGACGGTGCTCTTCGGCGATGCCAACAGCCTGCTGCAAGGGGGCAAGTTCCAGGACAAGTCGCTGCTGCCCACGCAGCGGCTCATCGTGGAGCTCCAGAAGGAGCGCCGCCTCACCCAGGTCTACATCGGCTCGCACGGCACCCGCGACCAGGTCGACCTGTCGGCCCAGCGCGACCACACCGACGAGGCCGCCGCGGTCGTCCGGGCGGGCGCCCGCGACAAGGGCCTGCGCGGCAGCGTCGGCACGCAGGCGCTGCGCGCGATCGACGGGCTGGTCGCCAAGGCGCAGACCCTCCCCGCGATCCGCCGCTCGATCGACTCGGGCAACCTGCAGCGGCCCGGCGCGCTGGTCGACTACAGCGAGATCATCGACGCCGGCTTCTCCATCTACAACAACGGCACCCCGAGCGGCAGCGGCGCCCTCGCCGTCGACGCCCGGACCCTGACCTCCCTCGCCCGCGCGCACGAGTACCTCTCCCGCGAGGACGCGCTGCTCGCCGGCGCGCTCGCCGCCGGACGGGTCACCGTCGCCGAGCGCGGCGAGTTCGCCCGGCTGAGCGGCTCGCAGCGCACCCTGTACGCCGACACCGCGCCGATGCTGAAGACCGAGGACCGCGCCGAGTGGTCCCAGATCGAGCAGTCGCCGGTGATGTCGCAGCTGCGCGAGATGGAGGACGACGTCGTCCAGAACCTCGCGCCGAGCGAGAAGCGGCTGCACCGGCTGCCGCCGGTCGACGACGACGCCTGGCGCTCGGCGTCGGAGATCATGCGCGACCGGCTGTACAAGTTCGAGAACCAGGTGCTCGACCACATCGTCCGCGACGCGCGCGGCGTCGGCATGGGCGTGTTCCTGCGGCTCGGCATCGCGGGCGGGCTCGGCCTGGTCGCGGTCGTCGCGTCCGCGGTCATCGCCTGGCGGGTCGCGCGGCGGCTGGTCGAGGAGTGCCGCCGGCTCGCGTCCCAGGTGGGCGACTTCGCCCGCGACAAGCTCCCGGTGCTCGCCGAGGCCGCCCGCCGCGGCGAGGCGTTCGACCCCGTCGAGGCGCTCGGCGGCGAGGAGAACCGGGACTACCGGATCCACGAGATCCGGCGCATCTCCCGCGCGTTCGTCCGCACCCGCGACGCCGTCCTGGAGGCGGCCGCTGGCGAGCTGGCCGCGCGCCGCGGCGTCAACGAGGTGTTCGTCAACCTCGCCCGCCGCAACCAGGCCCTGCTGCACCGCCAGCTCGGCCTGCTCGACACGCTGGAGCGGCGCACCGAGGACCCGGCCGAGCTGGCCGACCTGTTCAAGCTCGACCACCTCGCCACCCGCATGCGGCGGCACGCCGAGGGCCTGGTGATCCTCGCCGGCAAGCACGCGGGCCGCGGCTGGCGCAACCCCGTCCCGCTCGTGGACGTGGTCCGCGGCGCGGTCGCCGAGGTGGAGGACTACCCGCGCGTCCGGGTGCAGCCGCTGCCCCGGCTGTCGGTGGTCGGCACCGCCGTCACCGACGTGGTGCACCTGCTCGCCGAGATCGTGGAGAACGCCACCGCGTTCTCCCCGCCCGGCGCGCCGGTGCTGGTCACCGGCCACCGGGTCGGGCACGGCCTGGCCGTCGAGGTCGAGGACCGCGGCCTCGGCATGGACGAGGCGGCGCTCGCCGACGCCAACTCCCGGCTGTCCGACCCGCCGGAGTTCGACCCCGCCGACAGCGCCCGGCTCGGCCTGGCGATCGTCGGCCGGCTCGCCGCCCGGCACGACGTCAAGGTCACGCTGCGGCCGTCCCCGTACGGCGGCACGACCGCGATCGCGCTGCTGCCGGACGCGCTGCTCGTCGACAACCCGGAGCCGGTCGCGATCGCGCGCCGTCCCACGGGCTCGATGACGCCGGCGCCGCTGTCGGAGGGGCCGTCCAACGGCCGCGCGACCGCGACCGCGCCGGCCGTCGTCCGGCTCGTCGCCGAGCCCGTCGCGGACGCCGCGCCCGCTCCGGATGCCGAGTCTGCTTCGGACGCTGAGACGGAAGCGGGGCCGCCGGTCGGGCCGGACGGCCTGCCGCGCCGCCGCCGCAAGCGCCTGGACCCGACCGCGTCGGCCCGTCCGGACCGCTCACCCACCCCGCCGACCGGCGGTCTGAACGGCGCGCTGAACGGCCGCGACGGGCTGAACGGCCGCGACGGGCTGAACGGCATGGACGGCGACCCGACGCGGACCGTCAAGGACACCGCCACTTCGGCCGGCTCGTCCTCGGACGGGGCGTCCGCGGGCTCCGGTTCGTCCGATTCGGAGACCAGCGCGAGCGGGCTGCCCCGGCGCAAGAAGCAGACGCACCTGGCTCCGCAGCTGCGGGACCGGGTGGACGCCCGCCTGGCCGCGCAGGGACGCCCGGCTGCCCAACCGCGTCCGGACGCGTCCAACGGCAACCGCGCGGACGCACCGAACTGGCCGGACGCGAACGGCAACCACCCAGACGCATCGAACGGCAACCGTCCGGACGCGAACGGCGGTCGGCCGGACGGCGCGTACTCCGCGGGGCCGGACGGCTACCCGGCCGCGCCGCACGTCGCCCCCGGCGACCTGGACGCGGCGACGACGGGACCGGTCCCGATCGTCCCGGCGGCTCCGGACCCGAGCGCGAGCGGCCCGTTCGCCGCGCCCGTCCCGACCGGCCCAGCGGACGGCGAGCGCTCGCCCGAGTCGCTCCGCTCGATGCTCTCCGCGATGCAGGCGGGCTGGCAGCGAGGCCGCGCCGAGTCCACCGACGGCATCCGCCAGCCCGAGGCCGGTCCATCCGGCACCGGTCCGTCCGATACCGACCCGCCATCCCACGACAGCCGAGCCGCCGAACCCGGCGCGCCGGACCCGTCACCGACCCGCGCAGCGGGCCCCGACGCGGCGCCCACACCCGCCGCAGGACGCGAGGCAGCGCACGACCCCGCCGCTCCCCCAGGCCCCCCGGAACCGACCACTCCATCCGACCAGGAGGACCAGATTCCATGACACAAGCCCAACAGGCCGGTGGTGCGGCGGCAGGCGAGCTGAACTGGCTGCTCGACAACCTGGTGCAGCGCGTCCCGCAGGTGCAGAACGCGGTGGTGCTGTCCAGCGACGGGCTGCGCATGGCGTCGTCCAGCGGGCTCGCCCGGGAGGACTCCGAGCACATGTCGGCGGTCGCGGCGAGCTTCCAGAGCCTCGCCCGCGGCGCGGGGGAGACCTTCGGCGGCGGGGCCGTCCGGCAGACCATCGTGGAGATGGAGCACTCGTTCCTCATCATCTCGGCGGCCGGGCACGGCGCGTGCCTGGCCGTGCTGGCCGACGCCGGGGCCGACCTCGGCGTGATCGCCTACGAGATGGCGATGCTGGTCACCCGCGTGGGCCAGCACCTGTCGGCCGACCCGCGCTCGGCCGTCGCGGCCGGTCAGCAGGGCGGCGCCTAGCCATGGCCCCGCCCGAGCAGCCGCCCGAGCGGCCCGTCCCGGACGGGCCCGCGGGCGACGCGTTCGCCGGCGCCGGGGAGCGGATCGCCGCCGGCCCCGCGTCCGGCGACCCGTCCGGCCCCGGCCAGGACGGGACGACCGCACCGGCCGCACCGCCCCAGGGCGGCGACGGCTGGTTCGACGAGGCGGCCGGCCCGGTCGTGCGCCCGTACGCGCTGACCGGCGGCCGCACCCAGTACGACGGCCACGACCTCGACATGGTCGCGCTCATCGAGACCTTGGACGACCCGGGCGAACCGGGGCAGGTCCACGGCCTGCGGACGGGCGGCCGCGCCGACGCGCTGGACCCCGAACATGAGATGATCTTGTCGCTTTGCCGCACTCCGCTGTCGGTCGTCGAGATAGCGTCGGACCTTGAACTCCCCCTCGGGGTCGTCCGGGTACTGCTCGGCGACCTGCTCGACCGCTCGCTGGTCCGGGTCCGGCGCCCCGCACCGGTGGCCCAGTTCCCCGGCGAGCGCGTACTCAAGGAAGTGATTGATGGAATCCGTGCGCTCTGATCCTTCCCCGCAGGGCGATTCGGCGCTGACCGTCAAGATCCTGGTGGCCGGGGGCTTCGGCGTCGGCAAGACCACCCTGGTGAGCGCGGTCAGCGAGATCCGGCCGCTGCGCACCGAGGAGGCGCTGACCGAACGCAGCATCGGGATCGACGACACCACGGCCGTGGCCGGCAAGACCACCACGACCGTGGCGATGGACTTCGGCCGCATCACGCTGCCGAACGGCCTGGTGCTGTTCGTGTTCGGCACGCCCGGCCAGGACCGGTTCTGGTTCATGTGGGACGAGCTCGCCAAGGGCGCGCTCGGCGCGGTCGTCCTGGTCGACACCCGCCGGCTCGCCGACTGCTTCCCGTCGGTGGACTACTTCGAGCGGCGCGGCCTGCCGTTCATCATCGGCGTGAACCAGTTCGACGGCTCCGGCCTGCACACCCCGGACCAGGTCCGGGACGCGCTGGACCTGTCCGCCGACATCCCGGTCATCACCTGCGACGTCCGCGACCGCGAGTCCGCCAAGCAGGTGCTCATCACCCTGGTCGAGCACATCATGCGCTCGATGGTCCGCCGCGACCCAGGCGCCCTGACCCGCTGACCCCCGCGGCCCGCCCCCGGCCCCGCGCGTGCCGAAGCGCGCGGGGCGGGTCAGGCGCGTGGCGCGGGTCGGGTAGCGGGGTCGGCGCGGGCCCCCGGGTCAGGCGCGGAAGTCGGCGAAGTCGAAGCCGGGGGAGACGACGCAGCTGACCAGTACCTCCCGGTCCCCGGAGGGACGGGCGGCCTGCCAGTGCCCCGCCGGGACGAGTGCCTGCGGTACCTGGCCGGCGACGACATCGGGCCCGACCACGATCGTCGTCGTCTCCGCGGACGGCCCGTCGCCGTCGCCGCCGATGACGAGGTCGAGCGGCCCGCCCGCATGCCACAGCCACACCTCGTCCGAGCGGACGGCGTGCCACATCGACTCCTCGCCGGGCGGCAGCAGGAAGTAGATGCCGGTCGCGCTGCTGCGCGGCCCCGGGTAGCCCTCCGGCGTGAAGGTCTGGCCGGTGCGCCAGGTCTCGCGGTACCAGCCGCCTTCGGGATGCGGCAGGAGGTCCAGCGCCTCGGCCGTCGCGGGCCGGTCGAGCAGTGCGGAGTGCCGTCCGTCCGGGCCGCGACGCAGGTACCGGACGCGCCGGGCGTCCGACGCGTCCACGACGCCTCGCGGCGGTCCTGAGTCCGGTGCGGGGTCGAGCTCCACCGCGACCACCTGGCCGCCGTCGAACGAGGCGTCGGCGAGCGCGAGCAGCTCGGCGGCGTCCGCGCCGTCGGGCACGTCCGGCCCCCACACCGCGCCGTTCTCCGACAGAACGAACCGGGCCCCCGAACGGCCCTTCCACCCATCGAGCGTCGTCAGCAGCAGCACCCGACCACCGTAACCCCACCCACCCCGTCCGCCTCGAACCACCCAGCCGCACCCTGCCCGCCGCGTCCGCCCCGGCCCACGGAGCGCGGTGCGGATCGGGGGCCACGCCGTGCCGTTCGGTTCGGGGTGGGCGGGGGCGGGGGCGGATCAACATTGGTTCTGACGTGCGTTGATCGGACGTTGATCCTGGTCGGGCAGAGTGTGCCGTGCACGGTCGAGGACCGCGCCGGGACGACTGCGGGCTTGGGGAGCCCGCGCGGGGGCCGTCCGGTCGCGGGGTGACCGTGCGGACTTGCGTCCGGTGGACGGCCGTCGCCCAGGGGGTTTCGGCGCGGGGCCGTCCACCGGCCAGGCCACCATCCGGCAGCGGACGCGCCGAAATTCGCTTGCCCTCCCACCCGCGCCGCGGGCATCGTTGGACGGTCAGGCCACCGAGTGGGGGGAACGGTCCCGAATGCGCCAGGTCCAGGTGATCTCTCAGAGCCGTATCCGGACGAGCGTTCCCAAGGACCTGACCGCACATGACCACCCTGAACCTCGGCGTGCTCGCGCACGTGGACGCGGGGAAGACCAGCCTCACTGAACGACTCCTCTTCGACGCCGGGGCCATCGGCCGCCTCGGCAGCGTCGACGGCGGCGACACCCACACCGACACCGGTGACCTCGAACGCCGCCGCGGCATCACGATCCGCTCCGCCGTCGCGTCGTTCGCGCTCGGCGGGCTGACCGTCAACCTCGTCGACACGCCCGGCCACACCGACTTCACCGCCGAGGTCGAGCGCGCCCTCGGCGTGCTGGACGCGGCCGTGCTCGTCCTGTCGGCGGTGGAGGGCGTCCAGGCGCGTACGCGCGTGCTCGCGCGGACGTTGCGCCGCCGGGGCGTCCCGACCCTGCTGTTCGTCAACAAGATCGACCGGACGGGCGCGCGCGACGCGGACCTGCTGGCGTCCGTCCGCCGCCGCCTGTTCCCAGGCACGGTCGCGTTGAACGCCGTGCACGGCATCGGGACGCGTTCCGTCCGGACCACGCCCTGCGACTTCGCCGACCCGTCCTTCCGCGAGGCGACCGCCGAGATCCTCGCCGAACACGACGACGCGCTGCTCGCCGAACTGGTGGACGGCCGCGTGCCCGAACCGTCCCGCGTCCAGGCCGTCCTGCGCGCCCAGACGGCGGCCGCGCAAGCGACGCCCCTGATCTTCGGCTCAGCCCTCACCGGCCAAGGCACCCACGACCTCCTGGACGCCATCGCGACCTACCTGCCACCCGCACGGCCCATCGCATTCGTGCAAGGCGGCGCTGCAACGCAGGCCGTCGCGTCCGCACAGGGCGGCGCGTCTGCACAGGAGGGTGCCGGTGGACGGTTGCGGGGGACGGTGTTCGCCTTGGAGCGGGGCGCGACGGGCGAGAAGACCGCGTTGGTGCGGCTCTTCGAAGGGGAGTTGCGGCCACGCGCCAAGGTCGTCCTGCGCAGTCCTCATGCGCTCGACCGTCAGGCGCGGGTGACCGGGCTTCGCGTCACCACTGGCGGACGATGGGCCGGGCCTGGTGACATCGTGCGCGTGCGCGGGTTGGCCGAGGCGCGCGTTGGGGACGTCGTCACGACACCCGAAGGCGCCGCCACAGCGGACGTCGCGGAACCGGAGTTCGGACGTCCCACCTTGGAGACGGTCGTGCGCGCGCGGGACGGCGCGGACGCATCGCGCCTGCGGGCGGCGCTCCTCCGCTTGGCCGAGGAGGATCCGCTCATCGATGTCTCGCCGCTTCCCGGCGGGACGACCTCAGTACGGCTCTATGGAGAAGTGCAGAAGGAGGTCATCGGCGCGACGCTGCGCGAGACGTTCGGTGTGGAGGCCGAGTTCGAGGAGAGCCGGATCGTCCACCTTGAGCGTCCTGCCGGGGTGGGCGAGGCGGTCGAGGACATGGACTGGCGCCGGCGCCAGCCGGACTTCTGGGCGACGATCGGGCTGCGCGTCGAGCCGGGGCCGCCCGGCTCGGGCGTGACGTTCCGGCGCGAGACCGAGCTCGGCGCGCTGCCCGCCGCGTTCGACCGGGCCATCGTCGAGACCGTCCACCTGACCCTGGAGCAGGGGCGCTACGGCTGGCCGGTGACGGACTGCGCGGTGATCCTGACGGCCTCCGGGTTCGCCGGGCCGGTGAGCACCGCCGCCGACTTCCGGGGTCTCACGCCGATGATCCTCATGCGCGCGCTCGGCGCCGCCGGGACGCGCGTGTACGAGCCGTACAGCAGGTTCGAGCTGGAGGTCCCGGACGACGCGCTCAGCGCGGTGACCTCGCGCCTCTCGGCGCTGGGCGCGGACATTCAGGATGCCAAGCCCGACCCCGAGGGCTGGCGGATCGAGGGCGAGTTGCCTGCCCGCCGGGTCGGCGCGTTCGAGCGGGAGCTGCCGGGACTGACCGGCGGCGATGGTGTCTGGTGGCCGCGCCCGTCCGGCGACCGTCCGGTGCAGGGGCGTCCTCCAACGCGTCCGCGCACCGGCCCGGACCCCCTCGACCGCAATGCCTACCTCCGCACCCTCTGACCGGGCCCGCCCGTTACTCCATTTCGGAGAGGCGGGCGGGGTCGAAGGTGACGGGGAACGGCAGGTCCAGGCGCACGTCCTCGCCGGAGCGGGCGCGGCGGTGCACTCGGTAGGCGGGGCGGTACGGCGTGCCGTCCAGTTCCAGGACGGTCATCGCGGGACGGGGCTCCAGGTCGACGATCCAGTAGTGCCGGATGCCGGTGGCGGCGTATTCGGCGACCTTGCGGACGCGGTCGGTGCGCTCGCTGGCCGTGCGCGGGGTGACGATCTCGGCGACCAGCAGCAGGTCCGGGCCGTAGTAGGTGCGGGTACGGCGCTCCAGCGCGAGCCGGGCGACGTCGCGGTGGACCACGAACGCGTCCGGGCGGCGGATGCCCGCCGAGGTCGCCACCTCCTGCGGCGCGCCCGCCACGTGCACGTCGGCGTTCGACTGGCGGGCCGCGTCCTTGAGGATGGCGCGCAGCCGCTCGGCGGCGTTGTCGTGCCACATGTCGCCGGGCAGCTCGTGCAGCCAGCCGTCGGCGAGCTCGTGGCGGCGGCCCTCCTCGGGCAGCTCCTCCAGGTCGTAGAGCGTGTAGGGGCCGTGCGGATGGCCCGCGGTGGCGGTCATGTCCGGCACGGGCGAGGACGAGTGATCATCACCTCGCCGAGCGTAGTGGACCGTTCCCGCCGGGTCCCGGTGGCGCGGCCGGATGATCGTCTCGAAAAGCGAGGGAAAGTGAGTTAAGATACATCGCGACTTGGAAGGAGTCCTGATGAGCGACGAGCCTTCGAACACGGTCGCCCACGCGGACCGCACCGGCACGCCCGAAAAGGCCCCCGGCGCAGGAGGGCTGCGGGCGTCCGACCGGGACCGGGACCAGGTGCTCGTCCGGCTGCACAGCGCGTTCGCCGAGGGACGGCTGACCGAGCCCGAGCTGGACGAGCGGATCGAGCGGGCGCTGGCCGCACGCACGATGGCCGAGCTGTCCGCGCTGTCCGCCGACCTCCCCGACCCCGGGACGGCCCATGCCGCGCCCGTCGGGACGTCCGGGAAGAGCGGATTCGGCGGCCGGTTCCAGCTCGCCTACAAGAGCGGCATCCGGCGCGGCGGGCGCTGGCGGCTGCCCGAGCGGCACACGACCGTCGTCTACAAGGGCACCGCGCTGGTCGACCTGCGGAACGCCGAGCTGGAGTCGGCGGAGACGACGTTGCGGGTGGTCGCCTACAAGTCGAACGCGACGATCATCGTCCCGCCGGGCGTCCGGGTGGACGCGGGCGGGCTCGGCGTCTCGACCGAGCTGCACACCGACCCGACACCGGACGCGCCGCTCATCCGCCTGAAGGGGCTCGCCTACAAGGGCGCCATCGACATCACCGACCAGCACCGCGAGCCCGAGCCGCGCCGCCTGCCCACCTTCAACCGCCACGGCTACCGAGGCCACCCCTAACTCACGGTCCGCGACAGCCCCGCAGTGGTCACTGCCGGGTTGCGGTGGGTGGTGCTGTTTCGCAGGAAGGCGTGGGACGGCCCGCCGCCCTCGGTGGGCGGCGGGCGTCGGTTGGTCGGTCGGGTTTTCGGTCAGCCGTTGCAGCCGCAGGAGCAACCTTTCGGGCAGGAGCAACCGCCGCCGTGTCCGCAACTGCATCCACCACTTGTCATGCCTCGGAACGTACCTTCCTCGCGGCGGCGGGGGTAGGGCCGGAGCCGGAAGGGAAGTCTGCCCCTCCGGCCACCCCGGCCGGGGCGGACCGGGCGCGGCAGGACCGCGCCGGCCGCACGTGTCAGCCGTGGATGTGCAGGTCCGCGCCCAGCAGGACGAGGAACCAGAGCAGGATCGCCAGCAGCGCGCCCGCGATGCGGCGCAGCAGGTCGCTGGTCAGGTAGCCCCGGTTCCAGGCCACGAACACCCCGACCACCAGGTAGAGCGTCCCCAGTAGTCCGATGTGGGGGCGGATTCGGATCGCCATCGCCGCGGCGCCTCCTTCCGTGGTGACGGCGGTCGCCGTCGCCCCACGGCTGCCCCGGCGGGTGGGAGGTGAAACGGCGACCGGATTGAGTCCCGACCCCCCGGTCCAATTTCGGCCCTGATCAAACACCGGCCCGGCGCGGCACGTGCGGCGGGAGGCCGCGTGTGCGGTGGGGAGGCGGGTCAGGAGGCGGGGAGGGGCGCGTCGGGGCGGTTGGCGGGGCTGCCGGGTTGGGCGACGGGGGTGGTGGTGGGGGTTACGGGGCCGGTGAGGGTGATCCGGACGACGGACGGGTCGTGGTCGCCTGCGCGGTCGGCGAACTCCGAGGCGCGGTGGACGATCCGGTAGTCGTGGGGGCGCTTCGCCAGCGCGGGGCTGAGCAGGATGTGGTCGAGGTCCTCGGCGACGCCGCCGGAGTCGGCGGTGTAGCGGTCCTGCGGGGCCAGGTCGGACGACAGGTCGCGCAGCCCGGTGTCGGGGGAGGTCAGGGCGCGCAGCGCGGCGGAGCCGTCGCCGGTGCCGAGGTTCCCGGTGACGATCACGTTCGCGTCCGGGGCGGTGCGGCGGACCGTCCGGACGAAGCCCGCGACGGCCTTCGCCTGCGCCTCGCGGCGGGCCTCGCTCGGCCGGTCGAGCGGCTGGCGGCGGCCGTAGGCGATCGGGTCGGCGGACGTCCGGCCGAACCAGTGGTTCGCGACGACGACGAACCGCCGCCCGCGCCAGGTCAGCTCGCCCGCGAGCGGTTTGCGCGACTCGTCCCAGGCGGGGTCGGACGGCGCGACGCGGCCGGGGCTGAGGGTGAGGCGCGCGCCGCCCCGTCCGTCCGGCTGGACGTGGGTCGGCGCGGCGGCGAGGTCCGGCACACCCGGCGCGCCCAGGTCGGACGAGCCGGACGGCCGGTCGGCGAACGCCAGCCCGCGGTCGGTGCGGAACAGGAAGCCGATCCGCCCGTTGGCGCCGCGGTCGCCGCCGTCGGCGTTGTCGTGCGGGGCGACCGAGCGCCACTCGTAGGCCGGGCCGCCCGCCGCGCTGACCGCGGTGATCAGCTCGGACACGGTCTGGTCGGCGGCGACGGTGCCGTCGTCGGCCGCGCCGGAGTTGTCCTCGACGCCGGTCACCGTGACCAGGTCGGGGGAGCCGAGGCCCTCGACCAGGTCGTCCGCGAGGGCGGTGACCCGGTCGGACGGGGTGTCGGGGCTGAGGCCCTCCAGGTTCAGCGTGCCGACCGACAGCTGGTCGGCGCCGGCGGCGGGCGCGGCCTGCGGCTTGAGCCCGCCGTCCGTCCGCGCCGGAGTGGCGGTCGGTAGCAGGACGAAACCGGCCGCGGTGTAGTCGAGGACGCCGTCCACCGGGCCGGGCAGGCGGTCGCCGACGTCGGCGGACGGGAGCGGCGCGAGCGCGTCGGCGAGGACGATCCGCGCCGGGTCGGGCAGCCCGCCCGGACGCGCGAGGGAGCCGCCGCGCCGCGTCCGGTCCTGGGCGCCCGCGCCGCCCGCGGGCAGGACGGGCAGCGCGCCGTCCCGCGTCGGGCCGATCGCGACGGCGTTCACGATCCGGACGCGCATGCCCTCCAGCGAGGAGTAGAACGCGAGCGGGTCGGACCTGGTGTCGAAGGTGCGGTCGGCCTCCGCGTCCCGCTGCGCGCCCGGGAACGAGGCCGGCGCCTTGCGGCCGCCGGGCCCGCCGAGCACGACGGGCGCCGGCAGCGGCTGGTCGTGCGAGGACACGACGGTCTCGGTCGCGTCGATCTCGGTGCGGCTCAGCGCGGACGACCCGGGCCCGCCCGGCCGGAACTCGCTCACCCGCCCCGTCACGCGCACCGCGTCCCCCGGCCGGACCTGCGGCCGGGTGCGGGTGAACACGAAGATCCCGTCAGACGCCGCCCCACCGCCGCCGGGGGCCGGGTCCTGCATCCAGAAGCCGGAGTCGGTGACGGCCGTGGCGACGCCCGCGACGCCGGTGACGTCCCGTCCGTTCAGCGGGGACACGTGCCCCGCGCCCTGGACGTCCCGGATCCGCGCGGCCACCGGCGCGCCCGGATCAGCGAGCGCGACCGCCGACGGAGCGGCCTGCGCGACCGCCCCGAGGGGAGCGGCGAGCGGTGCCGCGAGCCCGGCCGCGGCGAGGCACGCCGCGACCCGTCCAACAGCCGCCGACCTGGTCAATCATCGCTCCACTCGGGTTCCCCTCCGACCGACCGTGCCAGCATGGCACGCCGGTCGCGCGCCGCGGTAGCCGTCGCCCGGAACTCTCAGCGGACTTCGAGTTCCGGACGAAGCGCACACCAGGGATGGAGCTAGTCGAAGAGGACGACCTGGCGGATCACGTCGCCCTTTTCCAGGGCGCGGACGGCGTCGTTGAGGTCCTCGAAGCGGATGCGGCGGCTGATCAGGCCGTCCAGGTCGAGCTTCCCGGCGCGCCACAGGTCGACGAACAGGGGGATGTCGCGCTTGAGGTCGCTGCCGCCGTAGAGCGAGGCCTTGACGTTCTTGCCCTCGAACAGCAGCGAGAACGCCGACATCTGCCAGTTGTCGTCGGCCGCGCCGGCGCCGACCACGATCACGTCGCCGCCGCGGCGGGTGAGGTTCCACGCGGTGGTGATCGCGGCGGACTTGCCGACCACCTCGAAGACCTGGTCGAAGCCCTGGCCGAGGGTGAGCAGGCCCTTGGTCTCCTCCAGGTTCTCCAGGGTGGCGGTGTGCGTGGCGCCGAACTGCTTGGCGGCCGGGTGCTTGGCCTCGTTCGGGTCGACCGCGAGGATCGTGGACGCGCCGCAGATCCGCGCGCCCTGGATCGCCGACAGGCCGACGCCGCCCGCGCCGACCACCGCGACCTTGGAGCCGGGCTTCACCGCGGCGGTGTTGAACGCCGCGCCGACGCCGGTCGGGATGCCGCAGCCGAGCAGCGCCGCGTACTCGAACGGCACGTCCTCGGCGATCTTGATGACACCCTGGTAGGGCATCACCAGCTCCTCGGCCCAGGTGCCCGCGCCCGCCATGCCGAACGCCGGGGTGCCGTCGCCGAGCCGGAACCGCGGCTCGGAGAACGCCTGCCCGATGAAGCCCATGCACAGGTAGGGCTCGCCGCGCAGGCACTCGGGGCAGACGCCGCAGTCGGGCGTCCAGTTGACCACCACGTGGTCGCCGACCTGGACGTTCGGGACGCGGTCGCCGACCGCCTCCACGATCCCGGCGCCCTCGTGGCCGATCACCGCGGGCGGGACCGACGGCAGCACGCCGGACATCGTGGACAGGTCCGAATGGCAGACCCCGGTGGCCCGGATGCGGATCTTCACCTGGTCCGGACCCGGATCGACGGCCGTCACGTCGTCGCGCAGGTCCAGTTCCTTGTCGCCGACCGCGTGCAGTACCGCGGCACGTGCCATGAGACGCCTCCACAGTGAGGGCGGACGCCGGGTCCGTGGGGCGCGGCGTTCCGAGGGGGTGGGTTGGATGTGGCGTTCGCGAACGGACGATGTGGGCGACGTGACGGCGGGCGGGCGCGGGGGGGCCTTCGGGACGCCCGGGGCGACGGACGACCGGGACCCCGGGCGCCGGGCGGCTACTCCTCCAGGCTCAGCGCGGCCTTCGGGCAGGACCGCACCGCGTGCCGGACCTTGTCCTCCTGGCCGGCCGGGACCTCCTCGTGGAGGATCACCAGCTCGTCGTCGTCGGTGAGGTCGAAGACGTCTTCGGCGATGCCGACGCAGACGGCGTTGGCCTCGCACACCAGCGGATCGACTTTCACTCTCATCGCCTTCTCCGTTCACTTGCCGGTGAGCGCGCGGAGGGCCCAACATACCGAACGTAGTTCGGCACGGGCCACGGGTCGGCGGCCCGCCGCGCTCGCCCACGACAGAAAGTAGAACACGTTTCAGTCTGGTGTCACAAGACCTCGACCGACCGGATAAAGTGCGCGGCGGAGGAGATCAATGAACGACACGACGGCGTCCACCCCCGCGGGGACGACCAGCGACCCGGCCGACCCGTCGGCCGAGGCGCAGCCCGAGAAACCGGCCGGCGTCCCGGACATGCCCCCTCATCTGCTGCGGATCGCCCGCGCGGCCAAGGGGTTCATGCCGGACGACGAAGGTCGGGCCCTGTACGAGACGGCCTTCGCCTACGGCTCGAAATTCGGCGCGGACGCCCCGCTGCTGGAGATCGGCTCCTACTGCGGCAAGTCCGCCGTCTACTTCGGCGCGGCCGCCCGGCACAGCGGCTCCACGGTCGTCACCGTGGACCACCACCACGGCTCGGAGGAGAACCAGGCGGGCTGGGAGTACCACGACCCGTCCCTGGTCGACCCCTGCACCGGCCGCATGGACACGCTCCCGAGCTTCCGCAAGACGATCGCCGCCGCCGACCTGGAGGACGTCGTCGTCGCCGTCGTCGGGACGTCCGCGACGGTCGCGACGTTCTGGAAGACCCCGCTGGCGCTGCTGTTCATCGACGGCGGCCACGCCGAGGACCTCGCGCAGGCCGACTACACCAACTGGGCGCACCACGTCGCGCCGGGCGGCGCGCTGGTGATCCACGACGTCTTCCCCGACCCGGCGGACGGCGGCCAGGCGCCCTACCACGTCTACCTGCGCGCGATCGAGTCCGGCGACTTCGAGGAACGCCGCGTCGTCGGCTCCCTGCGCGTCCTCGAACGCATCTCCTGACCTACGCCCCCGGCAACGGAGAAGGCTCTCGCGCGGTGGCGCGGGAGCCTTCTGTGTAACGGGTTCTAGTGTCCGCCCGGGCAGCGGGGTGCCGCGATGTGGGGTGGGCGGTATGTGGGGTTAGGGGTGCCTGTGGGGTCAGCGCCGGGTGCGCACCGGGTTGGCCAGCTGCCGCGGGACGTCGGGCGGGCAGCCGCACGCCGCCGGGTCGGACGCGGCGGACGGTCCCAGCGGCCGTCCGGCGATCTCCTTGAACAGCCGGGCGCCGGGTGAGGCGTCCGCGAGCACGTCGGCGGCGAGGATCACCGCGGCGGCCGTGTAGGTGGAGCGGTCCCCGGGGAAGTGGCGGCGGTTCTCGAACTGCCAGCCCGTCCAGTACGAGCCGTCCTCGTGCCGGAGGTGCTGGATGGTCGCGAACAGCTCCAGGGCGCGGTCCCGGTCGCCCGCGGCGTCCAGGGCCATCACCAGCTCGCAGGACTCGGCGGCCGTCACCCACGGCTGGTCGGAGACGCAGCGGCAGCCGAGGCCCTCGGCGACGAAGGTGTCCCAGCGCGAGGCGATCCGCGCCGCGGCGTCCTCGCCGCGCACCGGGCCCGCGAGCACCGGGTAGTACCAGTCCATCGACCAGCGGGACTTGTCGGCGAACGCCTCCGGGTGGGCCGCGACGACGTGGCCGAGCTGGTCGGCGGCCAGCTCCCACTCCGGCTGCGGCTCGCCCAGCCGCTCGGCGAGCGCGACCGCGCAGCGCAGCGACTGGTAGACCGACGAGCAGCCGGTCAGCAGCGCCTCGTCCGCGACCGAGCCGTCCTCGTGCCGGATCCACATGATCTCGCCGCGGCGGGTCCGCAGGCCGAGCGTGAACTCGATCGCGCGCCGCACCACCGGCCACATCTCGCGGGCGAACGCCTCGTCCCCGGTGACGACCAGCTCGTGCCAGACGCCGACCGCGACGTAGGCGGCGTGGTTGGACTCGCCGCCGGGCTCGGTGACCTTCCCGAGCACCCACTTGGCGGGCCACGACCCGTCAGGGCGCTGGACGGACGCCAGCCACGCGTACGCGCGCCGGGCCCGGTCGCCGAGGCCCGCGACGGTCAGCGCCATCGCCGCCTCGACGTGGTTCCAGGCGTCCACGTGGCCGGGCACGCCGTCCAGCGGGGCGAACCAGGGGATCGCCCCGGACGGCTCCTGCTGGCGGGCGATGCTGTGCGCGGTCGCGAGGATGTCGGCCGAGGTCACGACGCCATCGACGGACGGCGCCGGGACCTCAGACCGCATCCGCGGTCTCCCTGACGCTCGGCTTCGAGGGCTGCGCGGGCTTGGTGACGTACACGACCACGCTCTTGCCGATGAGCGGGTTCAGCGCCTTCTCGGCCAGGCGGGTGGCGAGCGGCCGCTTCATGATGTCCCACACCAGCACCTGGTGGTAGGCCTTGGCGAGCGGGTTCGCGTCGTTGTTCACGCCGACCGCGCACTTGATCCACCAGTAGGGCGCGTGCAGGCCGTGCGCGTGGTGGTGGCCGTCCACCCGGAATCCGGTGGACTTCAGCTTCGCCTCCAGCTCGGCGCGCGTGTAGATGCGCACGTGGCCGCCGGGGGCGGTGTGGTAGTCCTCCGACAGCGCCCAGCACAGCCGCTCGGGCAGCCAGGACGGGACGGTCACCGCGAGCTGCCCGCCCGGCTTCAGCACGCGCAGCAGCTCGCGCATCGCCCGCATGTCGTCGGGGATGTGCTCCAGCACCTCGGACGCGACGATCTTGTCGAAGTGGTCGTCGGGGAACGGCATGGTCAGCGCGTCGCCCTGGACGGTCTCGGCGGACGCGTCCGCGGAGACCTCGCCCTCCAGTCGCATCGCGCCGAACATCTTCTCGACGCCCGCCAGCTCCTCGGCGTCGAGGTCGAAGGCCACGACGTGCGCACCCCTGCGGTACAGCTCGAAGGCATGCCGTCCGGCGCCGCACCCCATGTCGAGGACGCGCTCTCCGGGGGTGACGCGGAACCGCTGGAAATCCACGGTCAGCAGGGTCGTGCTCCTTCCGTACTGGGGACCTCCCCGGGGGACCGGTCCCGCATCCGTACCCGCGCGGCGGCTCGCGTGGGCAGCGCCGCCGTCCGGGCCGCCGCTACTTACCCGCGGCTTTCCGCAGGTACTCGCGCTGGGTGATCGCCTCGCGGTAGTGGCCGACGGTGGCCTGCGCCACCGCCCGCCACGCGAACCGCGCGCGCACCCGGGCGAGTCCCGCCTCGCTCCACCTCGCCCGCTCCTCTGAGGAGTCGTGCAGGCGGCGCAGGACGGCTGCGAGCTCTTCCACGTCACCGGGCTCGACCAGGATCCCGGCGTCGCCCACCACCTCGGGCAGCGCGCCCGCTCGGCTGGCGACCAGCGGGGTGCCGGACGCCATGTGCTCCACGGCGGGCAGCGAGAAGCCCTCGTAGCGGGACGGCACGACCGCGACCTCCGCGGAGGCCAGCAGGTCGCCCAGCTCGTCGTCGCTGATCCCGGACACGAACCGGACCCGGTCCCCGAGCGCCAGCTCCTTGACCAGCCTCTCGGTCGGGCCGCCCTCCTTGGGACGGGACACGACGACGACGTGCACGTCCCGCTCGGTGGCGACCTTGGCGACCGCGCGGAGCAGCACGTC
The DNA here is from genome assembly GCF_024172125.1 of Actinomadura rupiterrae. Classification (GTDB taxonomy): domain Bacteria; phylum Actinomycetota; class Actinomycetes; order Streptosporangiales; family Streptosporangiaceae; genus Spirillospora; species Spirillospora rupiterrae. Next base: position 483,705 of record NZ_JAMZEA010000007.1, on the reverse strand, counting down.
CACGCCCTTGATCGGGGCGTCCGCGCTGGCCATCGCGACGATCCGGCCGGGCACGCGCTCGCTCAGCGGACCGCGCGGGTGGAATACCGAGGTGTCCACGCCGAGCGGCAGGATCTCGATGTCGCGCGGGTCGACCTTGAAGTCCCGGACGATGTCGATCTTGGACGACTCCGACACCGTGAGCACGGTCCCGATCCGCCGGGCGACCTGCGACTGCATCGCCACGAACCCGTACCAGCGGCGCTTGCCGAGCTTGGACTTCCAGTCCTCGGCGGCGTCCAGCTCGATCTGCCGGTCCACGCTGATCGGGTGGTGGATGCTGGTCACCAGCGGCAGGCCCAGCCTGGAGATGCCGAGGTTGCCGACGCCGAGCACCTGGTTGTCGTGCGCCACGTCGAAGTCGCGGCGCCGCCGGCGCAGCTCGCGCAGCACCCGGATGCTGAAGGTCAGCGGCTCGGGGAACCCGCCGGTGCGCATGTGCGCGAACTCCAGGACGTCGATCCAGTCCCGGAACTCCTCGCGCTTCGGCGTGCGGAACGGGTCCTCGTCGCGGTAGAGGTCCAGGCTCGGCACCTTGGTCAGGGCGATCTCGTCCCGGTCCAGCTCCGGATAGGGCTGGCCGGACAGGATCTCCACGGTGTGCCCGAGATCGACCAGCTCGCGGCTCAGATGCCGGAGGTAGACGCCCTGCCCGCCGCAGTGCGGCTTGCTCCGGTAGGACAGCAGGGCCACCCGCAGCGGCCGCTCTCCGGCGTCCGGCCCCGCGCCGGAGTCCGCGCCTGCCCCGGAACCCGCGTCGGTCACGCCGGCCCCGGACCCCGCCTCAGTCACGACCGTCCCAGCCCACGCGTCACTCCTGTCCGTCGGGTGGACGCCGGGGCCGTCGGCCACACCGGCATCACGAACGCCTCGTTGAAACCAGACTGTCGAAACTAGACCTTAGCCTCCGCACGTTACCGGAGAGTTCAATACTGGGCATCGCGTCCAAAAGTGTTTCGAAAAGCACATGAAGGTCCAGGCAGGGGCGGGTTCCGGGGCCCGCCCGGGACGGGCCCGCGGACGTCCCCGCGCCGCCGACCGAATGGCGCTCTGATCAGCGGCTCGACGGGGTGGACCAGACCGGGATCAGTGGTTCGACGGGGTGAAGCGGACCGGCATGTCCTTGGTCCCGTTGACGAAGTTGGACCGCAGCCGGCGCGCCGGGCCCGCCGGCCGGATGTCCGGCATCCGGGACGACACGGTCTCGAAGATCATCTTCAGGTTCATCCGGGCGAGGTGCGTGCCGAGGCAGAAGTGCGGCCCGCCGCCGCCGAACCCGAGCTGCGGGTTCGGGTCGCGGGTGATGTCGAAGCGGAACGGGTCCTCGAAGACGCGCTCGTCCCGGTTGGCCGACCCGTAGAACAGCACGACCTTGTCCCCGGCCCGGATCTGCCTGCCGCCCAGCTCGGTGTCCTGCGTGGCCGTCCGGCGGAACTGGTTGATCGGGCTCACCCAGCGGACGATCTCCTCGACCGCCGTCGGCAGCAGCGCCGGGTTCGCCTTCAGCAGGTCCCACTGGTCCGGGTGCTCGAACAGGGCCTGCATGCCGCCCGCCGTGGCCGTCCGGGTGGTCTCGTTCCCCGCGATCGACAGCATCAGGACGAACAGCTGGAACTCCTCGACGGTCAGCGTCGTGCCGTCCGCGTCCGGCTGGACGAGCTTGGTCGCGATGTCGTCGCCGGGCTCGCGCATCCGGCGCTCCCGCAGCTCGGTCGCCCAGCCCATGAACTCGGCCGCGCAGGCGATCGACTCGCTCTTGTCCCCGATGAACTCCGGGTCGTTGAACGCGACCAGGGTGTTGGACCAGGTGAAGATCTTCTCCCGGTCGGCCAGCGGCGCGCCGAGGATCTCGCAGATCGTGTAGAGCGGCAGCGGCGCGGCGAAGTGCTCGACGAAGTCGCACTCGCCGAGCGGCGCGGCGGCGTCGATCAGCTCGTTGCAGATCGCCCGGATGTGCCCCTCCAGCTTCTTGATCATCCGGGGCGTGAAGCCCTTGTTCACCATGGACCGCAGCCGGGTGTGGTCCGGCGGGTCCTGGAACAGCATCATCTGCCCGTACAGGGCGATCTCGTCGTCGGTGAACTCCTCGAACATCGCCGTCCGCGTGTGCGAGGAGAACAGCTCCGGATGCCGCGACACCCACGTCACGTCCTCGTGCCGCGTCACCGCCCAGAAGCCCGGCACCGACGGGTTCGGGTCGGTGTGCCAGTGCACCGGGTCGTGGTCGCGCAGCCACCGGAACTGCTCGTGCGGGATGCCGCCCGCCTCGTACACGGCGGGGTCGATGACGTCGATGACGGGCGAGTCGATCGTGCCGGTCTTGGGTGACATGAAGGGATCCTTCGCCGGGTGGGGTGGGCAGGGGCCAGCGACCGGTCGCGCCTTCGCGGTCGGGAGTGTCGTGCGGGCTGCGGGCTGCGGGGTGGGTTGCGTGGGCGGGGTGGATCGTCAGCGGGGCTTCTGACGTGCGAGGACGCGCGTGCACGCGCGCTCGACTAAGCGCTTGCTTGGCTAGCCGTGCCTAGTGCGATTCTCACATGAGACTGCAGTCTCATCAAGGGTCTAGCCTGCGGGCCAACTGTGCCCTATGCCACGTTTGAACCCCGGCGAAGCACCCCAAGTGCCCAGGTGGCAGCGGGCGGTGAAGCCCGGCGCCGCGGCCGAGCGCGAAGCTCTCCGGCGCGCGGGGGAGGCGGGCGTGGGGTCAGCGGGCGGTGAAGGTGAGGGGGTCGTCGCTCCGGCGGGACGCCTGGCCTCGCGATTCGAGGACGCGGAGGTGCGCGGCGGCCTCGCCCGCGGCCATCTGCCGGGACTGGAGGGACATCTCGGGCCACGCCTCGCGCCAGATGAGGGCGGACGCGAGATCCCACAGCGTGCGCGGCTCGCCCGTGAGCAGGGCGGCGAGTTCGGCGAGGCGGGCCTCGTGGTGGGCGGCGATGTCGCGGGTCCGGGCGGCCAGGCCGTGGAAGCGGAACTGGTGGGCGGGGAGCACCTCGTCCACGGGGAGGTCGCCGACGCGGGCGAGGGAGGCGAGGAAGTCGCCGAGCGGGTCGACGTCCGTCCGCTCGTACGGGTAGAGGCCGATGTGCGGGGTGATGCGGGGCAGGACGTGGTCGCCGGTGAAGATCCGGTCGCCGTCCTCCAGGTGCAGGCAGAGGTGGCCGGGGGAGTGGCCGGGCGTCCAGATCGCGCGGAGTCGACGCCCGGGGACGTCGATGAGGTCGCGGTCCTCCAGCTCGCGGTCGGGCTGGGCCGGCGGGTCGACGGGACGGCGGTGCGAGCCGTCCGCGAGGTCGGCCTCCCGCGCGCCCGCGCGTCGGAGGGAGTCCGACATCCAGGCGCGGTCGGCGTCCTGCTCGACCATGGCGCGGAACGCGCGGACGAGGTCGGCGTCCGCGCGGTGCATCGCGATCCACGCGCCGGACGCTTCCCGCACCCGGCCCGCGAGGCCCGCGTGGTCCGGGTGGTGGTGCGTGACGACGACGCCGTACACGTCCGCGACGTCCATGCCGAACGCGGCGAGGCCGCCGGACAGCGCGTCCCAGGCGTCCTCGTGCTCCCAGCCCGCGTCCACGAGGACGGGCCCGCGCGGCGTCTCCAGCGCGTAGACGAGGGTGTAGGCGAGTGGATTGCCCGGAATCGGCACCGGAACGCTCCACACGCCCCCGCCCAGATCCTCCGCCTTCGGCGGTCCGTTCTTCGGACGGCTTGCCGGACGGCCGTTCGGCTCGGTCAACGCAGCCGTTCCAGGACGGTCGCCGTGGAAAGCGCGCCGCCGCAGCACATAGTGACCAGGGCGGTCCCGGCGTCGCGGCGTTCCAGCTCGTGGAGGGCGCTGGTCAGCAGGCGCGCGCCGGTCGCGCCGACGGGGTGGCCGAGCGCGATCGCGCCGCCGTTGACGTTGACGGTGTCCATGTCCGGTTCGTGGACGGACGCCCACGACAGGACGACCGCCGCGAACGCCTCGTTGATCTCGGTGATGTCCATGTCGCGCATGGACATCCCGGCGCGGGCGAGGACGCGCTCGGTCGACTGGATCGGGCCGTCCAGGTGGTAGTACGGCTCCGACCCGACGAGGGCCTGCGCCCGGATGCGCGCGCGGGGACGCAGCCCCAGCGCCCGCGCCTTCGCCTCGTCCATCACCAGGACGGCGGACGCCCCGTCCGAGATCTGCGAGGACGACCCGGCGGTGTGCAGCGCGCCCTCGCCCATGACCGGCTTGAGCTTGGCGAGCCCCTCAAGAGTGGTCTCGCGGAGGCCCTGGTCTCGGGTGACGGTCCGGGTCTCGCCGGTCGCGTTGCCCTCGGTGTCGAGGACGGGCGCGTTGATCGGCGCGATCTCGCGCTCGAACCGCCCGTCCGCCCACGCCTTGGCGGCGAGTTGCTGGGACCGCAGGCCGAACGCGTCCACGTCGTCGCGGGTGAGGCCGCGCCGCTTCGCGATCCGCTCGGCCGCCTCGAACTGGTGCGGCATGTCGATCGACCAGTCGTCCGGACGTGGTTTGGCGGGCAGCACGTTGCTGCCGAGCGGCGCGCGGCTCATCACCTCGACTCCGCAGCCGATCGCGACGTCCACGACACCGGCCGCGACCTGCGCCGCCGCGAGGTGGACGGCCTGCTGCGACGACCCGCACTGCGCGTCGACCGTCGTCACCCCGGTCTGCCACGGCAGCCCCGCGTACAGCCACGCGTACCGTCCGACGTGCCCGCCCTGCTCGCCCGCCTGGGTCACGCAGCCGGCGAAAACCTGTTCCACTTCAGCGCCGTCCAGATGGGCCCGCTCCAGCAGCGCGTTGAGCGCGTGCGCGAGCACGGCCTGCGCCTTGAGCCCGGCCAACCAGCCGTTCCGCTTGCCGAGCGGCGTCCGAACCGCCTCCACGATCACCGGGGTGCCCATCCGCGACTCCTTGCTGGAATGACGTTCGGCCTCCGACTGTAACGTGTTCTAGTTTTGCGGGGAAGGGCACGGGGTCCGCGAGGAAGGGCACGCACGGGGTTCGCGGGAAAGGGCACGGGGGCGGACGGGGGCTCCTTGCGGCGGTCCGGGCGGTGGCTCCTTGCGGCGGTCCGGGCGGTGGGGAACGATCGGGCTCATGCCGGACGAACTGCCGCCCTTCGACGACGACTTCATCGCGGGCGCGTCCATCTCCGAACCGTCCGCCCGCCAGCGCGCCCGCCGCCGCCCGCGCCTGCCGAGGCCGCCGCGCCGCCGTCCCGCGCGGTCCCGGCGCGGCGCGAGCGGCGAGACGATGAGCTACCTGAAGGCGTCCGGGCTGGTCGGAGGTGCCGTGGTGGTGCTCGGCGCGGCCGCCACCGGGATGTGGTGGCTCGGCCGGGACGACTCGCCCAAGCCGTCCTCCATCACGTTGAAGCTCCAGAGCCCGACGCCGAGCGCCGCTCCCTCCGACCCCTTCGCGGGGAGCCCGGCCGCCTCGTACGCGGACGGCGAGGCCGGCATAGAGATGCCCGCCGCCAAGGCGATGAACGGCCTGACCGGCACCGATGTCGAGGCCGCGTACGCGCGGATCAAGCGCATCCTGGTCGCCGCCGATCTCGACCAGGCGACCGTCTACTCAGGCGACACCAAGCCGCTCGCCGGCGCGCTCGACCCCGAGGAGGCGAAGGCGCTGCCGTCCCACCGGGCGTGGATGACCGCGTTCGCGCCCGGTTCGGCCGTCGCGGCGACCGGGACGGTGAAGGTGCACGGCACGGTCGTGCCGTCCGCGGGCAAGGACGGGCTGACGGTTAAGACCGACCACAACTTCGTTTACGCCGTCCACCCGCCGAACCGTCCTGACCTGGTGCAACGCGTCATCGTCCGGCGCTCGGCGGTGTTCACCGCGACGCGGGAGGGCGGCGACGTGCGGGTCTGGATGAACGAGTCGGGCCGCAGCGCCGCGCCTGCGCCGTGCGCGGCGAAGGACGACTGGATCAGGCCGACGTTCCGCGGCGATCCGAGCGGCGGCGGAACCGATACGAACCGCCCCGAAGACCCGTACGACATGTCGAAGCCGCCTACCTACGACAATGCCTGCCATTCGGTCATTCGCACCTGAACTGGCCGTTCTCCCGGCATCGCGGGGTGAAGGCTGCCAGGATGGCTCCTTTCGCGAAGGGAGCCGATCATGACTCTGCCACCGGACGCGCTGTGGGCGCACGGGGCCGTCCGCGCCGCCGCGGGCCGCGGGTTCACCCTGGACGCCGACGGGATCGCGTCCGAGGACATCGGGAACGGCTGGTGGCGCCTGCTCTGGGTATCCGGAGGCCGCGCGGTGCTGGTCGGCTTCGACAACGACTACAGCGACACCTTCACCGAGGGCCCGCCGATCGACCTGCTCGCGGGCGCGCCGGACTGGCTGCCCTGGGAGCGGGTCGACGCGATCCTGCACCGCTCGTGGCCCGTCGGGTTCGTGTACTGGTGGGACGGTTCGTCCTGGGGACACCGGTCCTACTCGCTGGAGGACGGCGCGGAGCTGATCCTTCCGTCCGATGACGCCGACTTGCTTGAGCTGCTCGGCGGCTCCGACTCGGTGGATCTGGCCCGCGCAGGGAACCTGCCGCAGTCGGGCGTCGAGGGCCTGGACCTCGCCGTGCTGCAGCGCGCCGGGCTCGTGGACGGGTCCTCCAGGCCCGAGGTGCCCGCCGGGCAGGGCGAGCCGTCCGGGCGGAAGGTGCCGTGGCACATACTGCCTGAGCTGCACGCTTCTGTCGTCGGCATGGCCATGAAGCAGGCGGACGAGCGCCCGCGGCCCGTCCCGGGGCCGAGCGCCGAACTCACCGCCGTCGTAGAGTACCTGCGCGCGAACGGCCGGGACGAGATCGTCGCCGGTTACGTGGGGGACAACTACTCCTCCTTCAGGGAGCCGCACGGCCCGGAAGTGAAGAAGGAGCTGTGCGTGCTCCTCGAAGCCCTGCGCGCGCACGAGGGCGACCCCGAGTCCGGGCACTGGCTTTACGTTCGCGTCACTGCCGATGGGGACGTCTCGCGCGCGTACGATTCGCTGCCCGAGTGGTGGAAGCCCGCGTACGACAGGCTCTGGTCGTGGCCGGAAATGCTCAAGCCGGAACTCGCCTCCCGTACGGAACCGTGGCGTCCCGCATGGGAATGGGTGCTCGACGCGGCCGCCCTAGGCAACGGCGTCCCTACAGACCTCTGCCGCTAGGCGCTTGGGGGCGCTCTGAGGGCGGCGCTGTGCTGTTGCGGTGGCGCTGTGCTGTTGCGGTGGCGCTGTGCGGTTGTGGTGGCGCTGTGCGGGTGCGGGTGCGGGTGCGGTGGCGCTGTGCGGGTGCGGTTAGGCGGAGGTCTTGACGAGCAGCTTCGTGTAGGTGGGGACGAGTGCGCGGCGCGCTTCGACGCGATGCGTGATCTGGTACGGACGGCCCGATGCCAGCAGTGCGCGCAGCGTCGAGGCCGCCTGGGCGCGTGCGACGGCCGCGCCCAGGCACAGGTGGCGTCCCGCGCCGAACCACAGCTGCCGCGTCTCGGGCACGTAAGGACGCGTGATGTCGAACGGGCCGACCGCGTTGTTCGCCAGGTAGGTCAGGACCAGGACGCGCTGCCCCGCGCGCAGCTCGGCGTGCGGGGCGAGCCGGACGTTCCGGGCGACGTGCCGTCCGATCAGCGGGGCCGGGGTCGCGACGCGCAGGCCCTCGCGGACGGCGGAGGCGAGCAGCTCCGGGTCGTCCAGCAGGAGGCGCTGCTGGCCCGCGTCGTGCAGGAGCGAGACCGTGCGCAGCGTTCCGGACACCCCGGTCTCGGTGCCCGCGACGACGAGCAGCGTCGCGAGGCCGCGCGCGACGTCCTCGCCGAGTCCGAGCATGCGGCATCGGCCCAGCAGGGTGGACGGCCCTGACGAGCGGTACGCGGACGGGACGGCGGCGGTCAGCTCGTCCACGATGGCACCCGCCTCCGACAGAACCGCCGCTGGCAGGTCAGTGGACGCCGTCGTGCCGAGCGCGAGCGACGCCAGCCGCTCGCCGAGCGTGAACAGCCGGCGGTAGTCCTGCGGCGGCAGGCCGAGCAGGTCGCAGACCATCCGCCCGGCCAGCACGCGGGCGGAGTCGGCGAGGTCGACGGTCGCGCCCCCGGCGAGGTCCACGGCGAGGCGCGCGTGGTGCGGGCCCTGCGTGCGCGCGATCAGGTCGTGCGCGGCGTCCTCGGTGAACAGGTCGCGGACGGCCGTGCGCAGCTCGGCGTGTCGCGGGCCGTCGAAGAAGCGTCCCATGTCCGGGCCGAAAAGCTGCGCCCACAGGTGCCCGACACCGCCCTCGCCGCCCATGGTGAACGCGGCGTGGTCGTTGAGCACCCGCCGCGCGAGGACGGGGTCGGTCACCACCCACCCCACGCGCGGCACGCGGGTGAGCGGCCCGGCGTGCCGGAACGCGCAGACGAGGGCGTAGAGCCAGGGGTTGGCGGCCCAGAGCAGCCGGGCCTCGGGTCGGGTCAGCACGGCTCGATCCTGCCGGGCTTCAGGTCGGGTCAGCACGGGTTCGATCCTGCCGGGCGCGGCCGCCCGATGGGATGGTCCGAAACCCCGGATCGGGGTAGGCGAAGGTACTCAGGCCGGGATGAGTGCCGCATGCACCCAAGTTTCCGTACGAACTCCCTGGTGAGGGGACCTGTCCGCAAGCGAGTCTGTTGCCAGACGCCACGCCGGGCCTATCGGGGGCTCCGGCCGTGGCGGACCGGAAGACCGGAAGCGGGGGACGAGGACCGTGATCAGAGCGCGCATCGCCGGTGCCGCCGCGTACCTGCCCGAGACCGTGCTGACCAGCGCGGACGTGGAGGCGCGGATCGAGGGGTACCGGCCGCACCCGACCATCGTGGAGCGGATGACCGGAATCCGGGCCCGGCACGTGCTGGGTCCCGAGCAGCAGGCGTCCGACCTTGCGGTCGAGGCCGCCCGGCGGCTCGGCGCCGACCCGGCGAGCCTGGACCTGCTGGTCTTCGGCTCCGCCTCGCAGGACCTGGTCGAGCCCGCGACCGCGCACATCGTCGCGGACAAGCTCGGCGCGTCCTGCCCCGTCTTCGACGTCAAGAACGCCTGCAACAGCTTCCTGAACGGGCTGCAGACCGCGGACGCGATGATCCGGACCGGCCAGGCCGAGCGGGTGCTGGTCTGCACGGGCGAGGCGCCGTCCCGGGCCGTGCGGTGGCGGGTCCGCGACCGGGCCCAGTTCGTGGACGCGTTCGCCGGCTACACCCTCTCGGACGCGGGCGCGGCCGTGCTGGTCGAGGCCGATCCGGACGGCCGCGGGATCTTCTACCGCGACTTCGCCGCCGTGTCGTCCGCGTGGCGGATCGGGACGCTCCCGGGCGGCGGGTCGATGCGCCCGCGCGACCCCGAGGCCACCTACTTCAGCGGCGACGGCCGCCGGCTGAAGGAGGCGTTCCTCGCCGCCGGACCCGAGATCTTCCTGTCCGCGCTGGAGAAGAACGGCCTGACCTGGGACGACTTCGCCGTCGTGGCCGTCCACCAGGTGACACTTCCCTATCTGGAAGTGCTGCGGTCCTTGCTCGGCATCCCGCCGGACCGGCTCGTGGTGACGCTGCCGGAGCACGGGAACATGGCGTCCGCGACGCTGCCCGTCCAGCTCGCGACCGCGTGGCGGGACGGCCGCTGCGGCCCGGGCGACCGGGTCGCGATGATCGGGCTGGCGGGCGGCGTCAGCCTCGGTGTGATCTTCATGGAGCTGTGATGGACCTCTGGGTCGTCGTCCCCGCCTACAACGAGGAGCGGTCGATCGGCGCGACGCTGCGCCGGCTCGCCGCCCAGACCGACCCCGGCTTCACCGTGGTCGTGGTCGACAACGCGAGCACCGACCGGACGGCCGAGGTCGTCCGCGAGTTCGCGGGGCTGAACCCGAAACCCGAGATCCGGATCGTCCACGAGGCGGTGAAGGGCACCGGCGCCGCGGCCGACACCGGCGTCCGGCACGCGATCTCGGCCGGCGCCACGCACGTCGCCCGCACCGACGCCGACTGCCTGCCCGACGAGGGCTGGCTCGCCGCCCTGAAGCGCGCCTTCGACGACGGGCTGGAGATGGTCAGCGGGCCGCTCCGGCCGCGCACTGACGAGTTCCCGCTGAAACTGTGGGAACGGCGGCTGCTGCCCGCGGTGATCACGGTCGCCGCCTGGTTCGGCCGGTTCCGTCCCGGCAACCAGGACCCGCTCTACCTGGGCCCCTACGTGATGATGCCGGGCTGCAACGTCGCGATCACCGCCGAGCTGTACGAGCGCTCCGGCGGCTTCCCCCGCACCCGCATCGAGGACGTCCACGAGGACCGCGCCCTGGTCAACCGCGTCCGCTACCTCAGCGACCGCTACGGCCTGCGGCCCGACGTCGTCGTCTACGGCTCCGTCCGCCGCCTGCGCGCCTTCGGCCTCGTCCGCACCCTCGGCTGGTACGCCGACCACCGCTACCGCCCCACCGTCGTGGACATCCGATGAGCCCGTTCCGAAACAGCGAGCTCTCTACGGCGGGACGCTTGGCACGGGATGCAAGGCCGTCTTGGGTGGATTGGGAGGCGCGGGTTTATCTGGCCGCGCATCCGGTGGCGTATCCGCTGCTGCGGGGGCTGGCGCGGCGGGGGCCGGTGGTGCGGGTGCCGGGCGTCGGGGTCGTGGTGAACGATGCGGGTTGCGCCCGCTCCGTCCTGATGGACGGGGAGACCTTCCGGAAGGACGGCCCGGGCTCGCCCGGCGACCTGTGGACGCCCGTCCTCGGCCCGTCCGTGCTGCTCAACATGGAAGGCGGGGCGCACCGCGCGCTGCGCCGCCGCCTCACCGACCTGTTCACGCCCGGGTACGCCGAAACCCTGGTGGACGACGTCCTGGACGCCCCGCTGCGGGACGTGTCGGAGCGCCTGGCGCGCGGCGAGACCGTGGACGTCGTGGCCCTGATGCACGTGATGGCCGGGGCCGTGATCAGCCGGGTCATCGGGCTGGAGACGGCGTCCGAAAAGGACTTCCGGTCGCTGTTCGAGGCGGGCGAGCGGATCGTGTCGATGATCTCGCTCCGGACGCGCCGACTGTCACCCTCGCAGATCGCGCGCGCACGAGCCGTCCTCGACCCGCTGGGCGACATCGCCGCCAAGGCATATGCGGAGGGCTCGTCCTCGACGGTGATGGGACGCATGCGCGCGCTCGGCCTGTCCGAGGCCGAAGCACGCGGCGCGGCGGGCGCCTTCTTCCTGACCGGGACCGAAACCGTCGCGACGCTCGTCCCGCGCCTGATCGCGCTGCTCCACGACACCGGCACGCTGGACGAGGCGGCCGCCTCTCCCGCGTTCCTGGACCGCGCGATCGACGAGGCGATGCGCGTCACCACGCCCACCCCGGTGATGCTGCGCAGCGTCCACGCCGAAACCCGGATCGCGGACGTTCCGGTACGTCCCGGCGACCGCGTCCTCATCGCGACGCACAACTGCTGCCGCGCGTACGGGCCGTTCGACCCGTCCCGTCCGCAACCATCTGACCTGCGGAGACTCTGGTTCGGGGCCGGGCCGCACTTCTGCCTGGGCTACCCCTTGGCCATGGCCGAGATCCGGACCATCGCGCGGACGCTCCTGGCGTCCGGCCCGCTGACGATCACGGACCGGCGGGCCGCCCGGGGCGTCCTGATCCCGGCCTACCGTCGGCTGAACGTCCGGCTTGAGGAGAACGCCCGATGACCTTGATCCGACGCCTCCTGGACCAGGCGGCGCGCACGCCCTCCGAGGTCGCGCTCATCGCGGGGGACGGCACCGAGCTCACTTACGGCGACCTGCGGCGGAAGGTTCTGGCCGTCCGGAACGGGCTGCGCGCCCATGGCCTGCAGACGGGCGACGGCGTGCTGTTCTCCGTGCGCCCGTCGCCGGACAGCCTCGTCCTCGCGCTGGGTGTCGTCGCGGCCGGGGGAGTGGTCGTGTTCGCCGATCCGGGCGCGGGCCCGGAGATGTTCGCCGCTCGGTTGCGGCTGGCGTCTCCTCGCTGGTCAGCCGCCGAATCCGTGCTGTACGCGGCCAGCCGCCTGCGTCCCGTGCGTGCGCTGGCGCGCCGCCGCGGCCTGCTCCTGCCGCACCTGGCCGACCTCCCTCTCCGCCACATCTACACCGGCCGCCGCCTCCCAGGCGTCCCCGCCGCCGCCCTCTCACTGAACGCCCTGCTGGCCACATCCTCGGCCGGATCTTCTGCCGATGCGTCGTCGGCTGGGGCTTCTGCCGATGCGTCGGACGTCGATGTCGAGGTCGATGTCGATCCGGACGCGCCGGCGGCGGTCATCTTCACGTCCGGAACGACGCAGCACCCGCGTGCGGTCGTCCACACGCAGGCATCGCTGGTCGCCGCGCTCGACCTGTTCCGCGAGCGCATCCCGCTGGGCCCGGGCGACGTCGTTCACACCGACCAGCTCATGCTGGGGATTCCGACGCTGGCGTCCGGCGCGCGCTGGTCGATGCCGCCGCTTTTCGCGTCGCCGACCCGCTTCGCGCTGCACCTGCGCGAACGCCGCGCGACGCACACGTTCTGCGTCCCCGTCCACCTGTCCGAAATCCTGGACGTCGAACCGTCCCTGCCCAAGACCCTGCGCTACGTCCTGCTGGGAGCTGCGCCCGCTCCTGCCGGAGTCCTGCGGCGCGCGATGGAGGCCGCGCCCCATGCCGAGGTGCTCTCCGTCTATGCGATGACCGAAATCCTGCCCGTCGCCATAGCGTCCGCCTCGGAAAAGCTCGCGCACGCCGGTCAGGGCGACTACCTCGGCGTCCCCCTCGTGCGCACGCGCGTAGCGCCGGACGGCGAACTCTGCCTCTCCGGCCCCAACCTCTGCCGCGGCTACCTCGGCGAGCCACCACTGCAGGAACTCCCCACCGGCGACCTCGTCCGGATGGAAGGTGACCGGCTGGTACTCATGGGCCGCAAGAAGGACATGCTCATCCGCGGCAAGTTCAACTTGTACCCCGGCCTCTACGAACCCGCGATCAGCACCCTGGACGGCGTGGACGAGGCCGCCATCGTCGGCGTCCCCGACCCGGAGACGGGCGACGAGGAGGTCGTCCTCGCCATCACCGGCACCGCGTCCCCCGAGTCCCTGCGCCGCCGCCTCCCGCAGCTCATCGACCACGACGCCCTGCCAGACCGGATCGTCGTCCTCCCGTCCCTCCCGCGCTCCGGCCGGACCCGCAAACTCGACCGGACACTGCTCAAAGAGGCCGTCCAATGACCACCGACCCGTCCGGCCGGATGAGGATCGCCGTGACCGGCGCGTCCGGCTTCGTCGGCGGGGCCGTCGCGCGCGCCCTGGCCGCCGACCACGACGTCCTCGAATTCGGACGCCGTCCCGGCTACCGCTTCTGGGACCTCACCCGCGGCCCCCTGACGTCCCCGCCGCCCGTCGACGCGGTGATCCACTGCGCGGGCAGCGTCACGGACTGGGGCCCGGCCGCCGACCTCTTCGCCGTCAACCTGTCCGGCACCCGCGCCGCGCTCGCCACCTGGCCGGACGCCCGCTTCGTCCACGTCAGCACCGCCAGCGTGTACGACCCGTACGTCCCGCACGTCATGACGACCGAGTCCGAGGGGCCGTCCAGGCGCCACATCAACGCCTACGGCGCGTCCAAGGCGGCGGCCGAACGCGACGTCCTGCGCCATCCGGACGCCGTCGTCCTCCGTCCGCACGCCGTGTACGGCCCGGGCGACACGACGCTGCTGCCGCGCGTCCTCTCAGCCGTCCGCGGCCGTTACCTGCCCGCCGTCGGCACCGGCCGCCAGCGCATCAGCCTCACCTCGATCGACAACCTCGTCCAGGCCTGCCGCCGAGCCCCGACCGCCCCGCCCGGCGTCTACAACATCACCGACGCCGAACCCGTCACCCTCGACACCGCGCTCCGGACCATCCTCAAGGAGCGTCGCATCAACGCCCGCCCCCTCTACCTCCCGCACTGTCCCGCGGCAGCCCTGGCCGCGGTGGCCGAAGCCGCCTTCCTCCTCGTCCGCAGCCCCAGGCCACCCCGCCTGACCCGCTACGCGATCAGCCACCTGGCCCAGGACCGCACCTACGACATCACCGCCGCCCGCCAAGCCTTCGGCTACACCCCGACCCCCACCACCTTCAAGTCCGCCGCCACCTGGTAGCCGGAGAGCCCAACCGCGATCGCCTAGCCGCGGATCGCGAAACCCTCCTCCAAGGGCGAATTCAGGCGGCGCCCGTGGCCGCGCCGAAGGGATTGTCAATGACGTAACGCCATCGGCCGTCCGCCCCCCTCCGAGCGACGTCCGTAGCCGTCCCTTCAATCTTCACGGCCGCGCCATCGACGCCCTCACCCTCAATGACCCAGTCGACGATGAGCAGGGCGACATCGCCCGCGACGTACACATGCCGCGGCTGAACCGTGATCGGCAACCCCAGCCCCACGAACCGGGCGTTCGCAGCCAACGCCCGCTCACCCTCCAACGGCGTGCCCGGCTCGGGAACGAACAGCGCGCCGTCCTCGTACACCTGCGCCACCGCCGCCACGTCGCCGCTGTTGAACCGCTCGGCGAACACCATCGGCACGTCCTCGGGACGCTCGGCCAGACTCCTCATTCGTGCAACACCCCTCACCTTGAGAAAATGCGCTGAAACGGACGTTAGGAGGCGCTCTCGTGGCTCACCAAACGGTTGGTCACGCGCGGCTCGAAGCAGCCGCGCCACCCAAGCCGGGCCTCCCGGACGACCCCCACATCCACGTCCCCGAACCGACACCGACCTGCCCCGTGGAGATCACCCTCGCCGTCCTGCGCGGCCGCTGGACGACCCTCGTGATCCGCGAGCTCCTGAAGGGCGGCCGCACCTACACCCAACTCCGCGAAGCCCTGCCGACCCTCTCGGACAAGGTCCTCTCCGACCGCCTGGCCCACCTGGCCGAAGCCAACGTCGTCACCCGCCACCGCACCCCCGCCTGGCCCCCCACCACCCACTACGAACTAACCCCCCAAGGCCAAGCCCTAGGCCCCGTCCTCCAAGCCCTATGGACCTGGTCCACCACCCCCCACCCCCACTAACCCCACCCGCCCCCCTCAGCTCCCTGGCTAGCCCCCTGAGCCGGCAACGAGCCTGATCCCAGAACACTCGTGTCCGAGCCACGACCCCGCACAGCACCCGCGGAACGCACACCCAGCCCAACCCTGCCGACGTGCCTCCTGTCTGGCACCCACCCGCGCCCGCGTCTGACGCAGCACAGCCACACCAACCCCTGCACCCCGAGCCCGTGTCTCGACACGCGCATCCCCACCCTTACCCGTGGCACAAAGCCGCGCGCGAAATGTCCCAGGCAGTGCAGCGAAGAGGCCCTGCCGTAGTCGCTCGTCCGCACGTTGAGACAACGCACCCTGCGCCGGACGCTGCGCCCGGCACGGACTGACGCCTAGGACGCACCCGCACGCGACCCGAGCTGCCGCATGCTGCCCCCACCACCCGTCCCGCGCACCGAACGCCTGCAGCGCCCAGAACGCATACCCGGACGCGGCGCGGAGGCCACGCATGTGGGAGCCCGTGTGAGGGCAATAGGCCGTGATGTCCACGCTGGTGCGCTATCCCTTCGGGTGCGCATGGCCCTGCGCGGACGCGCCAAACACGCGTGCCGGGTTGGGCGACGGCCTGGGGGGACGCGCCTGCACTGCGCGCCCGGGCGCGGCGTATGCCGGGTGGGACGTGCCATGTGCGCGTACCGGGTTGAGCGACGCCCTTCGGTGGACGTGCCTGTGCTGCGCGCGTCCGTGCGTGAGGGCAGCAGGCGGTGGTGTCCACGTTGGTGCGCTCTCTTCGGATGGCGCATGGCCTTGTGTGGACGCGCCAGTCACGCGTGCTGGGTTGGGCGACGGCCTGGGTGGACGCGCCTGCAATGCGCGCCCGGGCGCGGCGCATGCCGGGTGGGACATACCCCAGCGTGCGGACCGGGCGTTGAGTGACGCCTTTCGGTGGAGGTGCCTGTGCTGCGCGCGCCGGGGCACGGCATAGGCCAGGCGGGACGTGCCATGTGCGCGTGTCAGGGGTGGGCAACGTCCTGTGCTGCGCACGTCCATGTGCTGCGCACGTCCATGTGCTGCGCACGCCCGTGTGCTGCGCACGCCCGTGTGCTGCGCACGCCCGTGTGCTGCGCACGCCCGTGTGCTGCGCACGCCCGTGTGCTGCGCATGCCGGGTGGGGCGTGCGCATGTGCGGGTGGCGGGGGGTTTGCGGGGCGGCTTGGGGTGGACGTGGCTGGGCTGCGTGCGATCCTGCGCGGTACGTGCCGTGCGGGACGCGTTGCACGGGTACTGCGGCGCCCTGGGAAGACGCGCATGGGGGGCGGCGCGCCTGTTGCTGGGGTCAGGGGTGCACGTGTGGTGCGCCTGCGTTGTGCGGACGCGTGAGGTTGGGGTGTTGGTGGGATGGCCTCCTTTGGGTTGGGGGCGGGAGGTAGGTGGTGGGCGTGTGTGTTGGTTGGGGGCGGACGGGTGGGCGTGCGGGAGTTGGGGGTGGGTTAGGCCGGGGCTTGGTGGTGGGTGGCTTGGTAGGCGGCTTCGTGGGCGTCCACTAGTTCGTCCCAGTGGTCTTCGGCCCAGGCGCAGGCGGCGGCCATCGGGGCGAGGAGGCTGCGGCCCAGCGGGGTGAGGGCGTACTCGACGGAGCGGGCCTGCTCGTGGCGGGAGATCAGGCCGCTTCGTTCCAGGCCGCGCAGGGACTGGGTGAGGGACTTCGGGGTGACGTTGCGCAGGGGGACGCGCAGCTCGGAGAAGCGGCGGGGGCCGTCCTCCAGGCAGCGGATGATCATGCCTGCCCACTTGTCGCCGAAGCGGATGGGGCTCACGGAGCTCGGGCAGAGCTCGTCGAACATGTCCGGTGTGAGGGGTGTGCGCACGCGTTCACGGTATCCAAGGGGATACCTCCCTTCTGGTTAGCGTCCTGCCATGACCGAGATCACCGTTTTCGGAGCGGGCGGACGCGTCGGACGCGCCGTCGTCCGCGAGGCCCTGGCCCGTGGCCACCGCGTCACCGCCGTCGTCCGCGATCCGTCCGCCCACACCAGCGTGGTGCAGGACGACGCCGAAGTGAAAGCCAAGCCCCGACCTGTGGATAACTCCCACGAAAGTGCGGACGCCCCCAGCGTCACGTACGTCCGCGGAGACATCACCGATGCGGAGGCCGTCGCGCGGCTCACCGAGGGGAAGGACGCGGTGGTGAACGCCGCCGCCGACCTCGCCGCCGACCCCGGCGAGCACTTCCCGGCGGCCAATCGTGCGCTCCTCGCGTCCCAGGCCCCGCGCGTCATCGCGGTCGGTCTGGCGACCTACCTGGAGATGGCCGAGGGTGGCCTCTGGATGGACCTGCCCGAGTTCCAACCGGAGTGGCGGCCGTTCGCCGAAGGGCATCTCGCGGGCGTGAACGTGTTGCGCGACGGCGGAAACGGGCTGGACTGGCTGGTCCTGAGCCCGTCCGGCGACTTCGACCACGAGGCGGAGGGGACGGGGGAGTACCGCGTCGCGCCGGGCGATCCGTCCAGTCGCATCTCGTTGCCCGACTTCGCGCTCGCAGTGCTCGACGAGATCGAGAAGCCCTCGCACTCGCGCGCGCACGTTGGCGTCGAAAACCAGATGCGTTCATGAAAGTCGGCGGATAGAACGTCCGCATGGACGAACAAGCCTTGCCCGGCGGCAAGACGACCGGGACCGTGCGCGTCGGAGACACCGTCCGCCGGACGGCCCAGCCCTGGACGCCGTCGGTGCAGGCCCTCCTCCGGCACCTTGAGGCCGCCGGATTCGACGGCGCGCCGCGCGTCCTCGGCTTCGACGACCAGGGCCGCGAGGTGCTGACGTTCATGGAGGGCGACGTCGTCGGCGATGCGCGGCCCTGGCCCGCGTGGGCGGTATCGGACGAATCGCTCGCACAGGCCGGGGCCTGGGCGCGGCGCCTGCACGACCTGACCGCCGAGTTCGTCCCGCCGCCGGACGCGCCGTGGTTCACCGGCCGTCCCTGGCAGCCGGGCCTGATCATCGCGCACAACGACGCCGCGCCCTACAACGCCGTCTGGCGGGACGGACGCCTCGCCGGATTCGTCGACTGGGACACGGCCGGCCCGACCACCCGCGCGTTCGAGCTCGCCTGGATGGCCCTGACCTGGGTACCGCTCAACACGCGGAGCTATGCCGACGTCTTCGACCCGGGCGACGAGGCCGACCGCTCGCGCCGCCTCCACGTCCTGCTCGACGGTTACGGCTACGACGGCGACCGCACGGCCCTCCCCGAGGTCATCGCCCGCCGCGCCCGCATCAACGCCCAGGTCATCCGCCAGATAGCGTCCGGCGGCGACCCCGTCTACAAGGCCCTCCTCCCCTTCGCGGACGACCAGGACCAAGCCGCCGAAGACGCCCTAGCCCTCCCCGCTTCTTTCTGGCGCCCCTAAGCACCCGCTGCGCCGGGCGTCCACCCCAAGGGGCGGTCGCGCCGCGTTCGGCCCCTGCACCAAGCCACGCCCCTAACCACCTGCCCATCGCAACAACCATGCCCCCAGCCCAGCGCCCGCGCCCGCCTTCCGCGCTCTGCGCCCGCGCCCGCCTTCCGCGCTCTGCGCCCGCGCCCGCCTTCCGCGCTCTGCGCCCGCGCCCGCCTTCCGCGCTCTGCGCCCGCGCCCGCCTTCCGCGCTCTGCGCCCGCGCCCGCCTTCCGCGCTCTGCGCCCGCGCCCGCCTTCCGCGCTCTGCGTCTGCGCTCCGAGTCCGCGTCTGCGTTCCGCGTTCCGCGTTGCGCGTTTCGCGTCTGCGTCTTGCTTGCGCTGGGGCGGGTTGGGTGGGGTGGGGCTGCTAGTGGGGGTGGTTAGGCGGGGAGGGAGATGAAGAGGGCTTCGGCTTGTTTGTGGTAGCCGACTCGGGCGTAGACGCGGGCGGCTTGGTCGTCGGCTGGGGTGAGGAAGAGGGTGGTGATTCCGGCCTGGGCTCCTGCGCGGGTGAGGGCGGCGGTCACGGCGCCTGCTATGCCTCGGCGGCGGTGGGTGGGGGCGGTGGCGATGCCTGCGACTTCGGCGACGCCTGCGCGCGGGGGGAGGAGTTGGCCGGCGCCGACGATGGCGCCGGTGGTGGTGTCGCGGGCGGCGGCGATCAGGCCGTCCTCGGCGAGGAGCCTGAGCATGCGGGTGAGGTCGTGGTCGGCGGGCGGGGGCGCGTCGAAGGCGGCGTTCGTGATGCGGGCGACGGACCAGAGGTCGTCGGTCGCGGAGGCGGGGACGAGGGAGACCTGGATGTCCGGGTCGAGCGGGACGTCCAGGACGTCCGAAGGCGGGCAGACCAGGAGCGGGTAACGGCCCTCGGGGGTGAGGCCGGCGGCCAGGAGGGCGGCCTCGACCTTGGGCGCGGCGCGCGGGACGTACTCCAGGCGGGGGACGCGGGCGCGGGCGTGGAAGGCGGCGATCAGGGCGGCGACGTCGTCCGGGGTGGGGTCGGCGCCGTCGTCGGGGACGGCGTGGTTGAACGGCAGGTCCGGATCGTCCGGGTCGATCTTGGCGGTGAACGGGCCGACGCGGAGGCGGCGGTCGTCGGGGATCGTTCGGAGGAAGGCCTGCACGTCGTTGATCAGCACGTTTCCGCAGGGTACGCGCGGGTTCCGGGAGGAGCGAGTGAATTTTCCGGGGGTCGGGATCAACGGATTTGTCATGATCAGCCGTTGTTCGGGGGAGGTGGGCGTGTTGGTCTGCTGAGGACGCGGACGGAAGGGGTCGACGATGACCGACACGAACGCCGAGCGCTACCATCGCCTCGGATGGTGGCGGGACGGGACGTTCCTGGACGACCTGGACCGCTGGGCGCGCGAGGCTCCGGACCGGCTCGCGGTCGTCGGGCACTGCTGGGAGACCTCGCACGGGCCCGACCGGGTCCTCACCTACGCCGACCTGCAGGACGCCGTGGACCGGTGCGCCGCGGGCCTGGCCGAACTCGGCGTCCGGCGCGGCGACCGGGTGGCGATGCAGCTGGTCAACCAGTGGCAGACGACCGTCCTCGCGCTCGGTTGCGGACGGCTCGGCGCGGCGGTCGTGCCGTACTTCATCGCGACCGGCGCGTCCGACACCGAGTGGATCCTGCGGCGCAGCGGCGCGCGGGTGGCGGTGGCGATCGACGCGGTGCGGGGGCTCGAACCCGCCGCGGTCATCGCCGGGATGCGGGACCGGCTGCCCGATCTGCGGCATCTGGTGGTCGTGGGGGAGAAGGTCCCCGAGGGTGCGCTGAGCTTCGACGACGCGCTGCTCGCGCCGTCCGTCCGGCTCGATGAGCTCGAACTGGAGCGGCCCGGCCCGGACGAACTGTTCCAGATCATGTACACGTCCGGAACGACCGGAAGGCCCAAGGGCGTCCGGCACACGTTCAACACCCTGTACGCGATGGCGCGCGGCTACGTCGACCCGCTTGGGCTCACCGGCGAGGACGTCCTGACCACGCCGTGCGTCGTCGGAGGGCAGGGCGGCTGGCTGTACGGGATGCTCGCGCCGCTGCTGGCGGGCGCGACGGCCGTCTGGGCGGACGCGTTCGACGCCGCCGACCTGCTCGACCTGGCCACCGAGTACGGGATCACGGTCGGGTACATCACGCCGTCCGTCCTGGGCGATTTCATCGAGGAGCAGGACGCGCGCCCGCGCGAGGTGAAGCTGCGTCACCTGGTGTCGGGGTCGTTGCCGATCCCGCCGACCATGCCCGCGCGCGTGCACGAGGTGTTCGGCCTTCCGCTGCTTCCGCTGTGGGGGATGACCGAAAACGGCGGCGTCACTATCGGACGCCCAGGTGACCCCGTGGACATCGCCGTCCACAGCGACGGCAAGCCTGTCGACTGGATGGAGCTGCGGCTGGTCGGGGACGACGGCGAACCCGTCCCGGACGGCGAGCCTGGTCGCCTGGAAGTGCGCGGCGCGAACATGTGCCTCGGCTACCAGGACGACGACGCGCTGTTCGCCGAGTCCCTGCATGACGGCTGGTTCGCGTCCGGCGACCTCGCCCGTCCGGACGGGCGCGGCGGCATCAAGATCGTCGGACGGGTGAAGGACATGGTCAACCGCGGCGGCGTGCACGTCCCCGGCGTCGCGGTCGAGGGCGTCCTGCGCGAGCATCCGAACATCGCCGAGGTCGCGGTCGTCGGCGAACCCGACCCGGTGCTCGGCGAGCGCGTCGTCGCGGTGGTCGTCCCGTCCGGCGAGCCGCCGACCCTGGACGACCTGCGCGACCTGGCCCGCAAGGCCGGCCTCACCCGCGGCTTCGAGCCCGACCGCCTCGAACTGGTCGCCGACCTCCCCAAGACCCCCACCGGCAAGATCCGCAAACGCGACATCGAGCAAGACCTCGCCCGCCGCGCCACCGATCCGTCTCGTCCTGCCGCGACCGAGGCGGACGAGCCGGGCCCGGCGGCCAGTGCGTCCGGCGAGGGCGGCTCGACGCGCGATGCGTCCGGCGAAGGGGGGCGCGAGGAAGGTCCGGCGCCGCGCGCCGCTAGCGCGTCTCGTCCTGCCGCGACCGAGGCGGACGAGCCGGGCCCGGTGGCCAGGGCGACCGGCGAGGGCGCTTCGACGCGCGATGCGTCCGGCGAAGGGGTTCGCGAGGACGATCTGGCCCGGCGCGCCGCTAGCCCGTCTCGCTCTGCTGCGACCGAAGCGGACGAGTCGGGCCCGACGTCCAATGCGTCCGGTGACGGCGGCTCGAACCGTGATGTGTCGGGCGCGGGGGATCGGCCTGCGTTGGGTGAGGGCGGCTCGACACGCGACGCCTTGGGTGAGGGAGGCTCGGCCGTTGCGGGGGAGGCGGGACGCGGAGCGGGGGCGGTGGGGCCTTCGGGCCCGTGAGGGGGCGCGGGGGCGGGGTGGACGGGCGGAGGGTTTTCGCGCTCGGGTCGGTGATCGTCGCGCAGGTGATGGCGGTCGTGGACTACAACGTCGTCAGCGTCGCGATCCCGCGGCTGCTGCGGGACTTCCGGGGCAGCTCGCTCGCCGGCCTGTCGTGGACGATCACCGGGTACACGGTCGTGTTCGCGGCGGTGCTGCTTCCGGCGGGCGGGCTGGCCGACCGGTACGGGCCGCGGCGGATCTACCTGTCGGGGCTCGCGGTGTTCACGGCCGGGTCGCTGGCGTGCGCGCTCGCGTCCGGGCCGGGGACGCTGGTGGGCGCGCGGCTGCTGCAGGCGGCGGGCGGCGGGATGGTCGTTGCGCTCGGGATGTCCATCGGCGTGGACGCGTTCCCCGGCCGCCGCTCGCAGGCGTTCGCGCTGTTCGGGGCCGTGTCGGGCGTCGCGGCGGCGGCCGGGCCCGCGCTCGGCTCGGCGCTGATCGCGCTCGGCGGATGGCGCTGGATCTTCCTCATCAACCTGCCGCTCGGGCTGCTGGCGCTCGGCTGCGGGGCGTTCGGCGTCCGGGCCGTCCGCCGGGAGGACGGGGCGGTGCGCGGCCTGCCCGACCTGCTCGGCGCGGCGCTGCTCGCCGTCGGGGTCGCGGGGATCGTGCTCGGGCTCGTGCGCGGGCCCGACTGGGGCTGGACGTCCGGACGGGTGCTCGGATCCGCGCTGGCCGGGGTGGCGACGACGGCGCTCGGTGTGGTCGCGTCGCTGCGGCATCCGCGTCCGGCGGCGGACTTCACCCTGCTCAGGGCCAGGACGACCGCGCTCGGCAACGGCGGGATGGTGCTGGCGGCCGTCGTGTCGTTCGCCGTGCCACTGGCCGCCGCGCTGTTCCTCACCGCGCGCTGGAACTACTCGACGCTCGGCGTCGGGCTCGCGCTGACCCCGGCGCCGCTGACGTCGGCGGTGTCGTCGTGGCTGTCCGGGCCGCTCGTGCGGCGGCTGGGGACGCGGGCCGTCCTGGTGGCCGGGGGAGTCGCGGGCGCGGCGGGCTGGTCATGGCCCGCCGTCACCGGATCGGACGGCCCGTACGCGCTGGTCCTGCTGCCCGCGCTGATCGTCGGCACCGCCGGGACGGCCGTCCTGACGATCGCGCTCCAGACGCTGGCGATGGCGGCCGTCCCGACCGGGCGGTCCGGCAACGGCAGCGCGCTCATCATGCTCGCCCGGTCGGCGGGGGCGGCGATCGGGATCGGCGGGCTCACCGCGCTGCTGCACGGCGCGTCCGGGGACGGATTCAGGGCGGTCTGGGCGGGTATGGCGCTGTCCCTGGTGCTGATCGCCGCGATCGGCGGGACGTACGCGGGGCGCCCGCCACCCGGAGGGAGTGGCGGGCGCCGGGACGCGACCCAAGGAGGAGGCCACGCCGCTGACAGCGTTCCGTGACCGGACCGCGCAACCGGGCGGAGGCGAACCCCCGGCCCTCTGCGAAATCCCGGTCGGCGCCGTTTCGGATCTTTACCACGGAGGCGTGCGCATCGCGGTCACTCCTTTCCCATAAGTCCTGCCGTGACATTTGTGTTATTCATGTGATGGGGACGTTGAATTGTTCCGGCGACACACGGCCCATCGCCGGAACAAACGTGCCCGGCGGGTTACCACGGGGGCGTGCGCATGCGGCTCACCTCCAATTCGGCCAGGCTTGTGCCCGGTGATCTCCGGGACGACGGGAGCGGGGAGCGGAGAAAAGGCGGTTCGGCGGGCGGGACCCGCGGAAAGGGCGGCTCGCCCGGCCGGGAGCTGGGCGGACGCGGTGCGACGGGCGGGGAGCCGGGGTTCGTCGGGCATGGATCCGGAGTGGCGTCGGGCGGGGAGCTCGGGAGGGTCGCGCGTCGGGCGGAGGAGCTGGTCTAGGGCGGGAGCCGAGGCGAGGAGCTGGTTCTGGGGCTGAAGCCGGGGCGAGGAGCTGGTCTGGGGCTGAAGCCGGGGCGATGAGTTGGTCTGGGCGAGGAGCTGGTCTGAGGCGGGGAGCGGGGCGGAAGAGTGCGTCGTCGGGCGGGGGTCAGAGTTCGAGCAGGAGGAAGTGCTGCGGCAGGTGCAGGGCCAGGCCGAGCCGCATCGTCGCGACGATCGCGGCCGAGCCGTCCGGCGCGGAAGGACGGCGCAGCGCGAGCGTCGACTCCTCGCCGTCCAGCAGGGTGATCCCGGCGCGGAAGTCGCCGAGCAGCACCTGGTCGCGGTCGATCATGCGGGTGCGGGTGATGCGCAGGCCGGCCGCGTCCAGCGCGGGGAGCGCGCCGGAACCGACCAGCCGCCAGTAGTTCGCCGGGTGCATGACCAGCCCGTCGCACGAGCCGCCCATCTCCTCGACGCCGGCGCAGCCGTCCATCAGCGCGTCCAGCAGGCGCTTCGGCCCGGCCGAGCCGTGCCGCACGCCGGGCGCCGCGAGCAGCCCGGTGATCGCGCCGTCCGCGGAGCCGCGCAGCAGCACCTCGTTCTCGACCGTGCACAGCCGCACCACGACCCGGTGCTCGACGAACCGCGCGAGCAGCGCGGGGTCGGCGCACAGCTCGGCCGGGACGGGCACCCGCACCGACAGCTCGGTCAGCTCGGCCTTCGCCACGGACGGCCGGAACACCGCCTCGGGCGTGCCCGCGTAGACCGTGCCGGACCGCTCGCCGCCCTCCTCGTCGCGGAGTTCGCGCACGTAGCGCAGGGCGTGCTCGGTGACGGTGCCGCCCTTGGTCTGCTCGCGGACGGTCGGCCGGGGACGGGTGGAGGCGAGCGGGAACAGCGTGGTCAGGGGCGTCCGCACCCGGACGGCGGCGTCCCCGCCGCCGGCCCGCGCCACGGCGAGCGCGAATTCCTCGCCCACGCTGCGGCTGCGGAGGGCCGGATCGTCGATGAGGTAGTCCAGCACGGCGAACTCCCATCGTGTAAAGCCGTTTCCGGCGCGTTCCGGATCGCGGTCCGGCCGGTTCGGCGCACTCGATCTTGTCTGCGCCAGTTCGGAGACTAAGCAACGCGCGCACAAATGGAAAGGGGGTGGCGCAATCTTGTTGGATAAATACTGGCCGTGATAGAACGGGCCCAGCCGATTGGTCTCGGACCGTTCGAGGTGATGGGGTGCCGCAATTCATCGACGAACCGAACGCGGAACGTCACCATTCCCCCCGGGACCAGCGGCATATCCCATCCCCCGATGCCGCCCCGGCGCGCGGGAACTCACTCCCCGTGCGCATCCGGCGACCCCCGCCTCCCTCCGGCTCCTCCTATACCGACCCGGTCCTGGATCCGCTGACCGGCACTGGCCCCCGTCCGGCCCGCCGCCCTGCGCCCGCCTGCCCCGTCCACCCCACCCCGCCGCCGCTCCATACCGACCCCGCAAACGACGCGACAACCCGCGAGCCCCCCGCACCCCGCGAGCCGGCCCCGAAGCCCGGCCGCAGTGAACGACCCGGAGTCGAGCGCGGACGCGCAGCTTCGGCGGTAGACCGCGGAGGCAAACCCTCTGAGTGGGGGATTCCCTGGTGGGACGCTCTGCGGGCGAGTGAAGACGAGACGTCCGAGCCCGCCTGGCACCGCACCTTCCGCAATGCCTACGAGCACCTCGCGGAGCCGCACGAACTTCCCACCGACCAGCCTCATGCGGACGATCCGCCCGCCGAGCAGCCCCTTACGGACGATCCGCCCGACGACCTGGACCTTGCTGGCGGACTGCCCGACGACCTGGGGCTCCTTGAAATAGCTCGCCCCCTGCTGGCCGCCGCGCGCCGCAGGCTCATCGCCGCCCTCCCTGCCGACCTTGCCCAAGCCCTCTCAGTCGACCCGCCCTACGGCTGGCTCACCATGGCCGTCGAGCCGTCCCTAGCCCAGGAACTCCGCAAATCCGCCCCAACCCCCGTACCCGCGGGGACGCCCGTGCCTGCGGGGGAGGCGGGGGATGGCGGGGAGCGGGGATTTCGGGAGTTCGTGCGGGGGTTGCGGGAGCCTCGGCGGGCGGTCGAGGTCTGGGCGGCGTATCCGGTGCTCGCTCGGCAGGTGGTGGACGTGCTGGACGGGTGGGTGGGGGCGCGGATCGCGTTCGCGCGGGACCTTGTCACAGATCTACCTGCACTTCGGGACGTGTTCGGGGACGGGGACGCGGACGTGGACGCGGACGGGGACGTGGACGCGGGCGGGCTGGGCGGGCTGCGGTCGGTGCAGTTCGGGTCGGCTGAGACGCATCGGGGCGGACGGACCGTCGCGCTCGTCCGGTTCGAGAACGCCACGGTGGTCTACAAGCCGCGCGGGTTGGGCATCGACCTGGCCTTCGACCGGTTGCTCGGGTGGTTCAACGAGCGCGGGCCCCGGTTCCCGCTGCGGCGGTTGACGTTTCTTGATCGCGGTGACCACGGCTGGTGCGAGTTCGTCCAGGCGGCGCCGACCGCCGAGGCCGACGCGCCCGCGCTGCTCTGGCGGACGGGCGCCCTGCTGGCGCTGATGCACGCGGTCGGTGGCTTCGACCTGCATGCGGACAACGTCATCGCGGACGGTGCGGACCCGGTCGTCATCGACCTTGAGGCGTTGTTCCACACCGAACTCACGCAGCCGCTCGTCCGGCGCGCGCGGCTGGGTGATCCGGCGGCCGAGCGGTTGGCCACGTCCGTGCTGCGCACCGGGCTGCTCCCCGGTCCGCTGGTCATGCCGGACGTCTTCACCGAGCGTCCGTTCGGCGTGGACATCAGCCCGTTCGGGCCCGTCGAGCGCAGGACGCTGATCCCGACACCCAAGGTCGAGAACCCCGGGACGGACCGGATGCGCGTCGGCCGCGGCTACCGGACCGTCCCCGCGCCTCCCGGACGCGCACGCCACGAGGACGGCACGCCTCTCGACCCGCGCCCGCATCGGGACGCGCTGCACGAAGGGCACCGCTTCGCCTACCGCCTCCTCGCACGCTCAGGCTCCGCCCTCCTGACCTCCACCGACGCCCTCCTGTCGTCCACCGATGGAGAGGACGCTCCGCTCGCGGGATGCGCGGACGTCTCGATCCGACTCGTTCAGCTATCCACCTTCCTGTACGTCCGGTTGCTGCTGGAGAGCTGGCGCCCGGAAGCCATGCGGCATGCGGACGAGCGGGAACGCGGCCTCGCCCGGCTGGACGCGGGATGGCCCGGTGTCCCGGAACGCGAGCGCCTCATCGACGTCGAACGTGACGCGCTCTGGCGCGGCGAAGTCCCGGTCTTCGAACTGCGCCCAGGCCACCGCCACCTCTGGCTGGAGGACGGAACGGTCCTCCGGGACGTCCTCCCCAGCACACCCCTCGCCGAGATCGCCGAACGCCTCGACTCCCTGAACGAAGACGACCTCCGCTTCCAGACCCGCATCATCGACATCGCCCTGGAAACCACCCCGCCGCCTCTCACATCCACGCCCACACCAACGCCCAGCACCGCATCGCCGCCGTCCCCTCCCACGAGCACCGGGGGAGGTCCGGAGGGTGGCTACGCGGGGGCGGTCTCCTTGGAGTGGGCGGGACGGGTGGCGGACAGGGTTGCCCAGGAGCTGGACGAGACGGCGGTTCGCGACGGCGGCGGCCGGATCGGGTGGATCACATCCGAGTGGGTGGACGGCACGTCGCGGCGCGTCGCGGCCGCCGGGCTTGATCTGTACAACGGTCTGCCTGGCATCGGGCTGTTCCTCTCCTACTTCTCGGCTCTCACTGGTAACAACGCGCGACTGGCCGAGAACGTTGGGGACGAAATCGGACGACGTTGCGAGCTTGCCGCCGAGATGCCCACCCGCGACGACCGCTTTCGCCTGCACGGACTCGGCGCGGTCTACTACCTCGCCCACGCCGCGGCCGTCCATCAGCGGCCTGACCTGGCCGAATGTGCTCGGGCGACGCTGATCCGCCAGGGCGTGCCCGAGGAGTCGGACGCGCTGGACGGCGCGGCCGGCACGGTGTTCTCGGCGCTCGCGCTGCATGCCGTCCTGCCCGATGACGCGATCCTCGACATGGCGCGGGCCGCAGGCGATCAGCTCCTGGTGAGAGCGCCTGACGGACCGGGGTTCGGCTACGGCGCGCCGGGCGCTGCGGTTGCGCTCGCTCGCTTGCATCGGCTGGTGCCGGACGCGCGGTACGCGGAACGGGCGCGGCGTTTGCTGCTGTCCGCCCGTCCGGAAGATGGAGCCGGATGGTGCCGAGGACCCGAAGGCACCGCGCTCGCGCTGAAGGAACTCGGCGAAGGCGACGACGAGCTTGCTGCGCTGCTCGAACGAGCGCTTGAGGCCGTCCGCCGGCGCGAGACCGCGCCCGATGACGGCAACTCGTTCTGCCACGGAGCGCTGGCCCGGGTCGATCTCCCCAAGCTGGCCCGGGTCGATCTCCCCGAGCTGGCTCGGATCGATCTCCCCGAGGGCGCGAGCATGCCCCCAACGTTCGCCGCGATGTCCGCGATGCCCGAAACGAGCGGGCCTGTGCTGGTCGCGCGCGGGACTTCAGGGGCGGGACGGGCCGTGCCTGGACTGTTCGCCGGGCTGGCGGGGATCGGGTTCGGAGCCCTCCGGATGGCGCGTCCGGACGTCGTGCCCAGCCTGCTCGCGCTCGCGCCGCCGTCACCGCTGCCGCAGCCGCAGCCGCAGCCACCGCAAGCGCCACCGCAAGCGCTGCCGCAAGCGCCACCGCAAGCGCTGCCGCAAGCGCCGCAGCAGGCGTCGTCCCCGCAGCCGCCGCAGGCGCAGTCGCCGCTGCCTTGATGTTCCGCCCCACGACCCGCCCGCTCCCTGGAGGATCCCAGATGTCCGTGGACGTCGAACCGGACCGACTCGCCATCGACGGCGCGCGGCCGGTGCGCGCCGAGCCCTGGCCGACCTATGACAAAGGCGACGTCTTCATCGAGGACGAGGATCTCGACCTCGTCCTGGAGACGATCCGGGCCCGCCTGTACTTCCGTTACGACCACCGGCCCTACGAGCTGACCCAGACCGGCGGCCTGGAGCGCGACCTCGCCGCGTTCTTCGGCGTTCCGCACGCGCTGGCCTGCGCCAGCGGGACGACGGCGATCGCGCTCGGGCTGCTCGCGCTGGACCTGCCGCCCGGCTCGGCCGTGGCGTGTCCCGCGTTCACGTTCGCCGCGACGCCGAGCGCGGTCCGGCTGGCCGGGCACCGGCCGGTGCTGGTCGAGTGCGACGACGACCTGCACCTGGACGTCGCGGACCTGCGCCGGCGCATGACACCGGAGGTCAAGGCGATCGTCGTCGTGCACATGCGCGGCTTCGCCTCCGACATGGACGCCGTCCTGGAGGTGGCGAGGGAGTTCGGCGTCCCGGTCGTCGAGGACGCCGTCCCGGCGCTCGGCGCGCGCCTCAACGGACGTCCGCTCGGGACGTTCGGGGACGTCGGGGCGTTCAGCACGCAGTCCGACAAGTCGCTGAACACCGGCGAAGGCGGCTTCCTGCTCACCAGCGACCCGAACGTCCACGCGCGCGCGATCGTGTACGCGGGCGCGTACGAGGGGCGGATGGCGCGGCACTTCGACGGCGACCCGCCGCCGGTGGACGACCTGGCGATGCCGATTTTCGGTCTCCGGATGGACGAGATCAGGGCGGCGCTCGCGCGCGGTCTCCTGCGCCGGCTCCCTGAGCGGCTGGCGGCGCACCACCGCAACCACGACCGCGTGGCGGCGGGCCTCGCGGAACTGCCGGACGTGGCACTGCGCCGTCCGGTGGCCGATCGCGCCTACCTCGGCGAGGCGCTGGTCTTCCGGGTTCCGGACGCGTCGTCCGCGCAGACCGCGTGGATCGCGGCGGCGCTGCGGGCCGAGGGCATCGCCGCCCGCGCGCTGGGCGATCCCGGCGACACCAACGTGCGCGCGTTCTGGAACTGGCGGTTCCTGTTCCCGGACGCGGCGAAGGCGCGCGCCGAGTTTCCGGTCACCGCGCGGCGGCTGGACGAGGCGATCGACATCCCGCTCTCGGCGAACCTCGGCGAGCGGGACTGCGACCAGCTCGTCCAGGCCGTCCGGAAGGTGCTGGCGGCGCGCGGCGGGAGGGGCGCGTGACCCGGGTCCTCTACATCACGGGCTGGTGCCGCAGCGGGACGACCCTGATCGGCAACCTGCTCGCCGAGCTGGACGGCGTGGAGCACGTCGGCGAGCTGCGCTACCTGTGGACGAACGGCGTGCTCGGCACCGGCACCAACCGGCTGTGCGGCTGCGGCGACAAGATCGAGGACTGCGGTCTCTGGTCGGCCGTCCTCACCCGCGTCGCCGGGGACGACCCGGACAAGCGGCGCGAATACGCCGAGCAGGCCGTCCACCGCCAGGACCTGTCGCTGAGAACCCGCCACACCCGCGCCCGCCTGTCCACCGCACGCCAACCCGAAGCGGTCGGGGACATGGTCCGGCTGTACGAGGCGATCGCGGCGGAGTCCGGCGCGTCGGTGATCGTGGACAGCGGCAAGTTCCCGGCCGAGGCCGCCGCGCTCTGCCGGGTGCCGGGCGTGGACGTCCGCGTCCTGCACGTCGTCCGCGACCCGCGCGCGACGGCCGAGTCCTGGCGGACGGTCAAGGAGTACATCCCGGCCATGGCCCCGGGGCGCAGCACCGGCTACTGGGTCGCGTTCAACCTCGCGTCCGAGCTGATCGGGCGCGCCTTCCCCGAACGCTACCTGCGCGTCCGCTACGAGGACTTCACCCGCGACCCGCGCGCCGCGCTCCAGCGGATCATGCGGCTCGCCGACCTCACCGGCGAACCCCCCGTGGACACCGAAGGCAACGCCGTCCTGCACGTCAACCACACCGTGACGGGCAATCCGGACAGGCTCCGGCGCGGCCCGCTGCGGGTCCGGCGCGACGACCGCTGGCTGAGCACGCAGCCCCCGCGCGACCGCGCGCTCGCCACCGCCGTCGCCCTGCCCCTGCTGCCCGCCTACCGATACCCCCTCGTCCCCCGCCGAAAGGGAGTCTGATGGAGTTCAGCGAGGTGCTACCCCGTCGCCGGATGGTCCGCCTGTACCGGCCGGACCCCGTTCCCGAGGACGTCCTGGACGGCGTCATCGCGGTGGTCCGGCGGGCACCGAGCGCGGGATTCAGCCAGGGCCACCGGGTCGTTGCCGTCACCGACGCGGAGACGCGGACCCGGATCGCGGAGATCGCGAACGAGCGCTGGTACCTGGACCGCGGGCGCGAGCCGTGGCTGTCGGTCGCGCCCATCCTGCTGGTGCTCGGGGTCAGCGAGGACGCCTACCACGAGCGCTACCGGCGTCCCGACAAGGTGAACGCCGAGGGCGCGGAGATGACCTGGCCCACCCCGTACTGGTGGGTGGACTCCGGCGCGCTGATGATGCTGCTCCAGCTCGCCGCCATCGACGCCGGCCTGGCCTCCGGTTTCGCCATCGTCCACCGGACGGACGAGCTGAAGGAGCTGCTCGGCATGCCCGGCGACGTGGCGGTCGTCGGGATCATGACGCTCGGCTACCCGGCGGAGCCCCCGGACGGCGACCCCGCGGACCGCGCCCGCCTCCGCTCGATGCGCAAACCCCTCGACCACCTCGTCCGCCGCAACCGCTGGTCCTGACCCGGCCCCCGCCGTGACATGAGCCCCGGCCCGGTCCGGCAAGGGACCGGGTCGGGGACCGTCGCTCGTCGCGGTGTTCGTCGCGGTGTTCGCCGGGGCGGCGATCTGGATCGATCGACTTCGCCGGTTCGGCGAGTTGGTCCGCTACGAGATGGTCGCGCCGCCGTCGACCGGGAGGATCGTCCCGGTGACGTACTCGGCGGACACCAGGTAGGCGATCGCGTCCGCGACCTCCTCGGCGCGACCGGCGCGCGGCACCGGGAGGGCGCCGGTGAACTGGTCGAACGCGCCGGTCCGCTGCTCCTCCGGGATGAAGGACCACCACGGCGTGTCGATCAGGCCGGGGGAGACGGCGTTCACCCGGACGGGCGCGAGCTCGGCCGCGAGCGGCGGGACGATCCGCTCGATCGCGCCGTTCACCGCCGCGAGCACCGCCGTGCCCGGGTTCGCGGCGCGCGCGGACGCGGCCGACAGCAGCGTGATCGAGCCCTTCACCCGGCCCTGCGCCAGCCTGATCACGGTCAGGTAGGCGAACAGCTTGCCCTCGAACATGGCCCGGACGGCGTCCGCGCCGACCTCGGCCACCGGGCCCATCGCGATCCCGCCGGGGCTGAAGGCGAGGACCAGGTGGTCGATCTCGCCCGTCCGCTCCAGGAACTCGCGGACCTCGGTCTCGTCGGCGCAGTCGACCTGCTCGGCCGCGGTCACGACCGCCTTGAGCTCGGCCAGCCGCTCGGGGTCGCGGCCGGTGACGATCACCTCCGCGCCGCGCCCGGCGAGCCGCTCGGCCGCCGCGCGGCCGATGCCGGAGGTGCCACCCATGATGACGACGCGCATCCTGCGCTCCTTTTCTAGACGTTGCGTCTCGATATTAATCCGAGACGCGGCGTCTTGTAAAGTGGCGGGCATGACCGGACAACGCGGCCCGGGCCGCCCGCGCAGCGAGGCGGCGCGGCGGGCCATCCTCGACGCGGCCATCGGCGAACTCCAGGAGCGCGGCTACGGCGCGCTGACCATGCAGGGCATCGCGGCCCGCGCCGGCGTGGGGAAGCAGACGGTCTACCGCTGGTGGCCGTCCAGGGCCGACGTCGTGCTGGAGGCCGTGATCGAGTGGGCGGACGAGGCGGTCGCCCTCCCCGACACCGGCTCGCTGGAGGACGACCTGGACGCGTTCCTCGCCGCGACCTTCCGCCAGCGCGGGCAGCGCCCGCTGCTGCTGGGGCTGATGGCCGAGGCGCTGCTCGACCCCGCGTTCGCGACGCAGTTCCGCGACCGCTTCCTGTTCGCCCGGCGCGCCGCGTTCCGCTCGATCCTCGACCGCGCCGCCGCGCGCGGCGAGGTCGCGCCGGACGCCGATCCCGAACTGCTCATGGACGTCGTCTACGGCGTCCTCTGGTACCGGCTCATGCTCGACCACGCCCCGATCGACGACGAACTCGGCCGCCGCCTGAGCCGCCTGGTGGCCCGCGAGGCCGCAGCCCCCAAGCCCCCCTGATCCTCCTGTGCCGGGTCGGCGGTTAGTCGGCGATGGTGATGCCGAGGGCGTGGACGAGGGAGGGGAGGAGGGAGCGGGCGTCGGACGGTGCGACCGTCGCGCCGTCCAGGCCGTCCACGCCGCCGAGGCCGGACAGGTCGCAGCCGTCGAAGCGGACGTCCCGCATGGACGCCTGGCTGAACTGCGCCGCGACCAGCGTGCAGTTCTCGAACCGGACGTCGCGCAGCTCGGCCTTCTGGAAGTTGGCCTCGGTGAGGTTGCAGTCGCGGAACACCACGTTCCGGAGGACCGCGAAACGGAATCCGGCCAGGTCGGCGCGGCAGCCGTCGAACGTGACGTCGCGCAGGCCCGACTCGCTGAACTGGGTGCCGGTCATCCGGCAGGTGGTGACCGCGGCGTTGAACAGGCGGGAGTCGAACAGCCGCAGGTTGGCGAGGTCGCTGCCCCGGAACGCCACGTCCGCGAAGCCCGCGCGGTGCAGCGTGAGGCCCGCGAGGCGCGTGTCGGTGAAGCGGCAGCGCTCGAACGTCACGTCCTCCGGGTCGTCCTCGGGGGTGAACAGGTCGAGCGCGCCGAAGTCGAGGGACAGGCGCTTGGCGTCGTGGACGAGCTCGGCGTCGTCCCGTCCGGCGGGGGTGAGCTCTCTGGGCAGGCGCGGTGCGCGCGGGGATTTCGGACTCGTGCTGGACCCGGACATGCCGCCGACCGTACCCGACGCCTTCGCGCCCGCGTGCGCCGTACGCTGGCCGGATCGGATTCCGGGAGACGGGAGGGCGCGGCGCGGTGCCGAAGAAGGTCGACCACGAGCAGCGGCGCAGGCAGATCGCCGAGGCGCTGCTGCGGATCGCCGGGGACCGCGGGCTCCAGGCGGCGACGATGCGCGAGGTCGCCGCGGAGGCGGGGGTGTCGCTCCGGCTCGTCCAGTACTACTTCGACACCAAGCAGGAGCTGCTGCTCGGCGCGGTCCCGTTCCTGGGCGAGCGGATGTCGGCGCGCATGATCGCGCGGATCGGCGAGGAGGCCGGCGGGGCGTCCCCGCCCCCGCCGCGCGCGGTCCTGGAGGGCGCGCTCACCGCCGTCATGCCGCTGGACGATGAGGGCCGGCGGCTCTGGCGCACCTACAACGCCTACTTCGTCCTCATGCTGGACGACCCGGAGTTCGCCGAACGCGTCGGCGCTCCGCATCACAGCGCGACCGACCGGTTCCTGGCCGACCACATCACGCGCGCGCAGGAGGCGGGCGAGATCGACCCCGAGCTGGACGCCCTGACCACGGCCGCCGGGCTGTTCACGATGGCGCAGGGGCTCGGCTCCGGCGTGATGGCCGGGCACCGGGACGGCCCGGAGGCCCGCGCGATCCTCGCCTACCACCTCGACCGCCTCTTCCGACGTTAGTGGTACGCCTGTACCATATCTACTTGGTACAGGCGTATCATCATGCCTCGGGAGGGCCGCATGCCGACCGCGTCCGACGACTTCCACGCCCCCGGCGGCGAGCTGTTCCAGTGGGGGCCGCTGTGGCCGGGCGTGCTGCCCCACTGGGTCACCAAGCCGGTTCTCCTCATCGTCCTCTCCGCCGTTGCGGTCTGCCTCTTCTGCTGGCGCGCCTTCGGGCGTCCGTCGCTGGTCCCGCGCGGCGTCCAGAACGTGGGGGAGCTCGGCTACCTGTTCGTCCGCGACCAGATCGCGCGGCCGATGATCGGCAAGGACGGCGACCGCTGGATGCCGTTCCTGCTGCCGCTGTTCCTGTTCGTCCTCGCCATGAACCTCATGGGGGACGTCCCGGTCCTGCAGCTGCCCGCGACCTCGCACTTCGCGATGCCGCTGCTGCTCGCGCTCGTCTGCTACGTCCTGTACCTGGTGGTCAGCGTCCGGACGCAGGGGTTCGCGGCCTACTTCAAGAACGTCATGTTCCCGCCCGGCCTGCCCGCCTGGGTGTACGTGCTCTACGCGCCGATCGAACTGCTCCAGCACCTCGTCCTGCGGCCGTTCACGCAGTCGGTGCGGCTGTTCGCGAACATGTTCGCCGGGCACATCCTGCTGGCCTTCTTCGCGACCGTGGCCTGGTGGTTCCTGCTGGAGAGGCCCACGGTCGCGGGGTTCGGGCTCGGCGTGGTCGGGGTGGCGATGTCGGTGCTGCTGACCGCGTTCGAGATCTTCGTGCAGGTCCTGCAGGCGTACATCTTCACGCTGCTCGCCGCGTCCTACATCGGCGGCGCGCTCCACCCCGACCACTGAGGCCGAGCTGCGGCCAGCCGCTCAGTGCCGGGCGGTGATCCGGGTCGGGAGGGCGACGAAGCCGCGGTCGTTGGACGAGTAGATCCGCTTCACGCCCGACTCGTCCAGCTCGAAGTCGGCCACGGCGGACGCGATCTCGGTCAGCGCCACGCGCGCCTCCAGCCGTCCGAGCGCCGAGCCCAGGCAGTGGTGGCGGCCGATGCCGAACGAGAGCGCCCGGCCGGTGTCGCGGTCGAGGTCGAAGGCGTCCGGCGCGTCGAACACGCGCGGGTCGCGGTTGGCGGAGCCGAGCAGGGCCAGCACGCGGCCGTCCTTCGGGACGGTCACGCCGTGCAGCTCGACGTCCTCGGTCGCGGTGCGCGCGAGGGCCTGCGTGGACGGGTCGTACCGCAGCGTCTCCTCGATCCACGCGTCGACGCGGCCGCCGCGCAGCGCCGCGGCGCGGGCGGACGGGTGCGTCCAGGCCGCGTGCCAGCAGTTGCCGAGCAGCAGCATGGACGTCTCGATCCCCGCCCCGACCAGCAGGATCAGCACGCCGACGATCTCCTCGGGGGAGAGCCGGTCCTCGCCCTCCGACGCGTCCAGCAGGCCGGAGAGCAGGTCGTCCCGGCGCTCCTTCGCGCGCTCGATCGTCAGCTGCGTGTAGTAGCCGACCAGCTCGCCGATCGCGGCGAGCGCCTCCGGCGGCAGGTCGGTGACCGGTCCGGGCACGTCCTCCGGCCGGTGCATGATCGCCGAGCCGAGGTCGCGGACCCGGTCCCGGTCGGCCTCCGGGACGCCGACCAGCTCGGAGATCACGTCGGTCGGGAAGCGCGCGGCGAAGTCCGACATCAGGTCGAACTCCCCGGCCTCCAGCAGCGGTTCGAGGTAGCCGCGGGCGATCTCGCGCAGCCGCGGCTCCAGCGCCGCGACGCGCTTGGCGGTGAACGCCCGCGACACCAGGCCGCGCATGCGGGAGTGCTTGGGCGGGTCCATGGCGACGAACGAGAAGAACCGCTCGGCGTCCGGGCCCCAGAACGCGGGCTCGATCCGCAGCCCGTTCACGCTGGAGAACCGCGCCGAGTCGCGCAGCGCGGCCTCGACGTCCTCATGCCTGGACAGGACCCAGATGTCGTCCTCGTCGTTCCGGTAGACCGGGGCCTCCTCGCGCAGGCGCTCGTACACCGGGTACGGGTCCTTCTGGACGTCGAAGTCGAAGGGGCTGTAGCGGACACTCATAGGGAAGGGCCTTCCGCGTCGTCGCGACCGAAGCGCACCGATCATGACCGGAATCCACCCGGCATTCCACCCCGAACGCCCGAACCGCCGCCCGTCCGGCACAATGATCAGGCAGGAGCCGCCCGAATCGAGGTGCCGTGTGAGCGTTGAGCGCGCCCCCCGGGGGATCGACCCCAGCAAGCCGCATCCCGCCCGCCGGTACAACTACTGGCTCGGCGGCAAGGACAACTTCGAGGCGGACCGCGTCTCCGGCGAGGCCGTCGCGTCCGGCTTCCCCACGATCCGGCTCGCCGCGATCGAGAACCGCCGCTTCATGCAGCGCGCCGTCCGGCACCTCGCGCGCGAGGAGGGCATCCGGCAGTTCCTCGACATCGGCACGGGCCTGCCGTCCGCCGGCAACGTCCACGAGATCGCGCAGGAGATCGACCCGTCGTCCCGCATCGTGTACGTGGACAACGATCCGATCGTCCTCGTGCATGCGCGCGCCCTGCTGACCAGCTCGCCCGAGGGCGCGACCGCCTACCTCGACTCCGACCTGCGCGACCCCGGGCGCATCCTCGCCGACCCGGTCCTCCACAAGACGCTCGATCTGACGAAGCCGGTCGCGCTGCTGCTCGTCGCGATCACCCACTTCCTCACCGACGAGGACGACGCCTACGGCAAGGTCGGCACCCTGGTGAACGCCCTGGCCCCCGGCAGCCACGTCATCATCACCAACGCGACCGCCGACTACCTCACCCCGGACGAGCTGGCCGCTGTCAACGAGGCCAACCAGCGCAGCGGCATCCCCTTCCGCAACCGCTCCCGCGCCGAGTTCGCCCGCTTCTTCGACGGCCTGGACCTCCTCGACCCCGGCATCACCTCCGTCGTCGAATGGCGCCCCGACACCCCACCCGAACACCGCCCGCCCGTCGAGGACGTCTCCATGCACTGCGCCGTCGCCCGCGTCCCCTGAGTCCCGAAGGTCCCGGCCACGTCACCGACTCATGTGATTGCATGGAGTTACTGGCCTCGTGCGCGAGTTTTCGGCAAGCTTGCGGGGTAAGCCGGGAATGAGAGGGGGCTTCGATCCAGATGATGCTGAGTTTCCGCACTGCCAACCATCGTTCGATCAGGGACGAGCAACAGTTGCTCCTCACCTCGTCCTACGCTTCGGACTTCCCGAGGCGCCCTCGTGGCAGGCGCTCCCGGTGGTGGGGGTCTTCGGCCCCAACGCCTCGGGCAAGTCGAATCTTTTCGATGCCCTCCGATACGCGCGAGCGATGGTGACCGGTTCGTTCCGGGAGAGCGAGCCCGACGCCGGTGTGCGGCGGTACCCCTTCGCGGGCGCGGACGGCGCCGCCTCATCGAGCTACGTCACCGATGTGTCGATCGACGGTGTGCGACACACGTACGGCTTCTCGGTCGATGACGGCGGTGTCGTCGAAGAATGGATGTACAGCTACCCGCGCGGCCGTGAGCGGACGGTGTTCCATCGGACGCGAGACGGCTACCGGTACGGCGAGAGCACTCCGCGAAGCCTGAGGGAGATCGAGCAGTTCACCGAGCCGAACGTGCTGTTCATATCGGTCGCCGCACGAACGCGCCAGGAGTCGGTTCGCCCAGTTTATGACTGGTTCGCCAGCGGTGATTTTCGTGACCATTCCACCGGGAGAGGCTTCGGCCGGCGGCACATGCGGACCCTGCCGGGATGGGAGCGGGCGGGATACCTCGACCGGCTTTCCACTCTGCTCCGTGCCGCTGACACGGGAATCGAACGGGCGGAGATCCGTGAGGAGGACGACGCTGAGTACCACGCGCGAATGAAGTTGATGGATGAGATTTCCCGGGCAGGCGGCGCGGGAGCGACTCCGTCGTCTCAGCCTTCGCCACCTTGACGGGGCGGAGGGTTTCTCGCTGGGCGTCGATGAGGAGTCCGCAGGTACGAGGGCGCTGCTCGACCTGAGTCTTCCGACGTTCTACTCGCTCGACCGGGGCAACCTCCTGGTGGTGGACGAGCTGGATGCCAGCCTGCATCCGTTCCTCAGCGCTCAGCTGATCAGGCTGTTCCAGGACCCGGAGACCAATCCGCGCGGTGCCCAGTTGGTGTTCACCAGCCATGATCCCTCCCTTCTCGGTCGCGTTCAGGGGGTCGAGGTGCTCCACCGGGACCAGATCTGGTTCACCCAAAAAGGTGATTCCGGGGAGACCGAGCTGTTCCCGCTCTCCGAATTCAAGCCTCGCAAGGATGAGAACCGAGAGCGCCGGTACCTCGCAGGAAGGTATGGTGCCGTGCCAGTCGTCAACGATGAGCTGTTCATCGCCGCATTGGCCGCTCGTGAGGAACCCGCCGATGTCCCCCAGAACTCCGAAGCCCAGCGGATGTAAGCAAACGAAAGGGGCAGTGGCCAGGACCACGGATCTGCGGCGTCGTCCCAGTGGTGCCAAGAAGGAAAGAGCCAGTTTTCTGATCCTCTGCGAGGGGAAGACGGAGAAGCGGTACTTCACGGGAATGCGCACGCGGCGTGGTCCTGAGCTCGCCGTCGACGCACCGGGTGGTGATCACGTCGGGGTGGTTCGCGAGGCCGTCCGGCGCTGCACCGATGAGTACGACGAGGTCTGGTGCGTCGTGGACACCAAGCTGGACCGCGAGCTGATCGGTCGGCTGCGCGCCGAGTCCTCCGGCACTCCTGTCGAGTTCGCCCTGTAGACCCCGAGTTTCGAAACGTGGCTGCTTCTGCATCACACGGACCGCGCGGCACCGTTCGCCTCGGCGGAGCAGGCGAAGAAGACGCTGTCGAGCATAGTGCCCGGCTGGAGCGAGGCGAAGACCAGGTTCACCGACTTCGAAGCCGGAGTCGACCAGGCATGCGAGCGTGCCAAGAAGCTGCATGAAGGTGAGCGGGATCCGCATCTGAATCCTTACAGCGATGTCTGGCGGCTGGTGGAGCGCATTCTCTGGTGACGCCTACTGGCGGGAGAGGACTCGGGTGGCGCCGGTGATGATGGTGGTGGCGAGGATCCAGCCGGAGGCCACGAGGGCGGCGGCGAACCATTGGTCGGTGCCCTTGGGGGCGAAGGCGCTCTCCTGGCCGAAGCTGATGATGGGCAGGAGCAGGTCGAGCGTGTAGAGGAACGGGTTGAAGCGCGGGTGCTCGTCGGGTTTCAGGACCGGCGGGTGATGCCAGGTGAAGATGAGCGTGCCCAGGGTCAGCAGGGCTATGAGCCAGGTGGCGGCTCGCATGGGGCGGTAGCCATAGCCGACCGTCCAGTCTTGGACGTAGCCCCAGAGGCGTTGGGGGAGCGCATGGACGCTTCGGCGGCGGCGTTGTTTCGCTAGGAGGACGTCTCGGGCGGCGCCTTCGTGCCCTGTGCGCCGGTAGACGGCCGCTAACTGCTCGTAGGGCTGAGGGATGTAGCCGTCGGTGTCCCGTGTCAGGAGTTGGAGGCGGGGGCCTACCGGCATGGGACGGTGCAGGGTTTCGTAGACGAAGCCGTCCAGCCGGACGGCTTCGGGCCACGCGCTGGGGAAATCGGCCAGGACGTTGGTGGTCGCGTGGCGCAGGTCGGCTTGGCCTAGGAGTTTCGTGGTTTCGGCGAAGCGCAGGATGCCGGTGCGGGAGCGTTTCAGTTCCAGGTCGCCGTCGATCGTCGCGCTGTCGAAGCAGAGATCGCGGGCGATCTCCGCGGACGTGAACGAGACGCGGCCCCGGGCGGTGAAACCCTTGCAGCAGTCCACCGAGCCGCCGACCTTGACGCGGGCGCCGGTGACGCCGTCCATGCGGGCCTCTTTGAGCGTGAGGCTGGCGGTCACCTGCGCGTCGGTGAGGTCGAGAGCGCCGGCCAGCCTCGTCCGCCGGAGGCTCAGGCCGCCTCCGATGGACGCGGTCGCCAGCGTCACGGCGATGCCGCCGGGTTGCGAGACCCGGGAGTCGAGCAGGTGGAAGCCGCCGCCGACGCGGGCCCCGGAGAAGGTCAGCCCGCCCTCGGCGGAGAAGCCGTCGCACAGCCGGACGCTCCTGCCGATCTCGGTGTTCGGAGCGTAGAGCGCCTGGCCGCCGGGGTTGGCGAGCGTCGCACCGTCCATGAGCAGCGTGCCGGTCAGCGTGCTGCCGCGGAGCGTGACGCGGCCCTCGGAAGTGAAGCCGCCGGACATCTCCAGCGTGCCGTCCACCTTGAGGGCGCTGGCGCGCAGGGCGTCGCCGCCGGGGTTGGCGAGGCGGGCGCCGGTGAGGTCGCAGAGCCGCCCGATGCGGGCGTGCTGGAGGCGGAACTCGCCGGACGCCTCCATCGCGCGGGCGAAGAGGCCGTCCCCGATGGCGAGGCCGTCGCCGTCGAAGGCGACGTCCGGGGCGGAGAGGTGGGCGGCGTCGAGTTTCAGGGTCTGGCCGATGCGGGCGTTCCAGAGGCTGACCTTGCCGTCGATCGCGGCGTCGCGGAAGCTCAGGTCGCGGCCGACGGTCAGGTAGTCGGCGCGGACGGCCGGGTCGCCGCGCAGCTCGGCTCCGGTGAGATCCAGGATGCCGGTGATGTCGGTGCCGTCCAGCCAGAGCGTGCCGTCGCAGCGGCATTCGAGGAGGCTGAACGCGCCGGTGATGCGGGTTCCGAGCGCTTGGAGCCCGGGCAATCGCGCGCGCACGAGGGTGAGGGCGGACATCTGCGCGCCGTCCAGGACGGGTGCCTCATCGAACTCGCAGCCGACCAGGATCAACGGATGCGGGACGGACGCTAGGGACAGGTCCAGTTGCCCGGTGACGCGGGCGTTGAACAGCCGGACGGCAGGGGTGCGGCCTGGCTCGACCGGGCGGACGCCCAGGGCAAGCGCGGCGATGACCGAGGCGCGGACGGGCGCTCCGGCCAGGTCGGTGGCGAGCGATTCGGGGAAGGCGTCCCAGAGGCGTTGTTCCGGTTCCGTCAGATCGTCCACATCGGATGGGACGCGGTGGAGCCGGGGTCGGTTGCTGAGGTCGGCCACTAGGGGCGCGGCCCCGTCCGGGGTGGAAGTCGGACGGGGCCCGCCTCGTGTGTCCGGTCATGGGGAACCGGACGGGGTCCGTCAGGAGCGGCGCTCCTTGACGGCCGTCTCGACCGCGTGGCCGTACGCGGGGTCGGCGGCGCGGAAGTGCGCGATGGCGCGGTCCACGATCGCGTCGTCCGAGACCCGGGAGAGGCCGCCCGCGATGTTGGCGACGAGCCTAGACTGCTCGGCGCCGCTCATCAGCCGGTACAGCGCTCCCGCCTGCGAGAAGTGGTCGTCGTCCCGGTGGAGGACGGGCTCGTGCGCGCCCGCGAGGCCCGAGACTTCGATTCCTGTGGCCAGCGGCTTGTTCGTTTGGGCCGGGCCACCGAAACTGTTCGGTTCGTAGTTCTTGGCCCGTCCGGCATTGCCGTCGAAGCGCATCGCGCCGTCCCGCCCGTAGTTGGACGCGGACGTGGCGTGCGGCGCGTTCACCGGCAGTTGCGTGTGGTTGACGCCGAGCCGGTAGCGGTGCGCGTCGCCGTACGCGAACAGGCGTCCCTGGAGCATCTTGTCCGGGGACGGCCCGATTCCCGGGACGAAGTTGTTGGGCGAGAACGCCGCCTGCTCGACCTCGGCGAAAACGTTCTCCGGGTTCCGGTTCAGGACGAGCCTCCCCACGCGCACGAGGGGGTAGTCGGCGTGCGGCCAGACCTTGGTGAGGTCGAACGGGTTGAACCGGTAGGACGCGGCGTCCTCGACGGGCATGAGCTGCACGGACAGCGTCCAGGACGGGAACATGCCGCGCTCGATCGCGCGGTGCAGGTCCTGCTGGTGCGAGTTCGGGTCGCGTCCGGCCAGCACGGCCGCCTCGTCCGTGGTCAGGCACTTGATGCCCTGGTCGGTCCTGAAGTGGTACTTCACCCAGTGCGCGCGCCCCTCGGCGTTGACCCACAGGTAGGTGTGCGAGCCGAACCCGTTCATGTGCCGGTAGGTCGCGGGGATGCCGCGGTCGCCCATCAGCCAGGTGACCTGGTGCGTCGCCTCGGGGGAGTGCGACCAGAAGTCCCACACGTTCTCGGGCTCCTGGACGCCGGTGTACGGGTCGCGCTTCTGCGAGTGGATGAAGTCGGGGAACTTCAGCGGGTCCTTGATGAAGAAGACCGGCGTGTTGTTGCCGACAAGGTCGTAGTTGCCCTCCTCGGTGTAGAACTTCACGGCGAAGCCGCGCGGGTCGCGCACCGCGTCCGCGCCGCCGAGCGAGTCGGCGACGGTCGAAAACCGGACGAACACCTCCGTTCGCTTCCCGACCTCGGCCAGGAACGCGGCATGGGTGTAGGAGGTGACGTCGTCGGTCACCTCCAGATGGCCGTACGCTCCGGCGCCCCGCGCGTGCACGACGCGTTCGGGGATCCGCTCGCGGTTGAACCGGGCCAGCTTCTCGACGAGCTGCTGGTCCTGGATGAGTAGCGGCCCGCCGGCCCCGGCGGACGCGCTGTTCTGGTTGTCCGCGACGGGCGCCCCGGACTCGGTCGTCAAGTGGCTCACTGTCACCTCCGTGGTGACGCCGACCGTACGGAAGGGGCTCCGGGGCCGGTCAAGGACGGCCCCGGAACTCTGTACGAAGCTCCGCCCAGGCGGGCGCCGCCCGGCCGCGAACTCCGCCGGATCCTCCAAAAGCCGGCGGTCAGCCGAGGCGCAGCGCCAATAAGCGCCTCGCTCAGCCGAGGCGGAGGGCCAGGAAGCGCCTCGCTCAGCCGAGGCGGAGGGCCAGGAAGCGCCTCGCTCAGCCGAGGCGGAGGGCCAGGAAGAAGTCGACGCGGTCCTCCAGACGGGCCAGGTTGCGGCCGGTCAGCTCCTCGATGCGCTGGATCCGGTAGCGGACGGAGTTGACGTGCAGGTGCAGCTGCTCGGCGCAGCGCGTCC
Organism: Actinomadura rupiterrae; assembly: GCF_024172125.1. GTDB lineage: Bacteria > Actinomycetota > Actinomycetes > Streptosporangiales > Streptosporangiaceae > Spirillospora > Spirillospora rupiterrae. The sequence continues at coordinate 440,500 of NZ_JAMZEA010000007.1, read as the reverse complement.
ATGATCCGGAGTGCTGGAGGAAGGTCTCCAGGGTCAGGATCAGGTCGGCCTTGTGCACCTCGTCGTAGGTGCGCAGCGGGTCGAGCAGCCGGACCTTGAACATGTGCCGGACCTCGTCCGGCACGGACGCCAGCAGGAGCACGTGCGTGGCCAGCTCGTCGTGCCCGACGACCGCGACGGCCTCGCCGCGTCCGGCCGAGAGGCGCCGGGCGTAGCGGGCCTCCTCGACCGCGCCGCGCAGCTCACCGGCGGCGACGACGTCGCTCACCCCGACCGCGAGCCGGTCCCCGCCGAGGCCGGGGGCGAGGGCCTGGAGCGCCTGGTGCGCCTCGCCGGCCACGTCGTGGCCCCGCTCGACCTGCACCAGCGCGACCGCCTCGTCGTCCAGCAGGCCGACGACCGGGCTCGGGCCGGGCATCGCCTCGCGCAGGACGGTCCGCAGCTCGCCGGGCCGCAAGCGTCCCGTGGCCGTGGCCGAAACGGCCGCGAAGGTGGCGGTGGCGTCGAGGCCGGTCAGCTCCAGCCGCGGGACGACCTCGTCCGCCGCCGCGCCCGACACCACCAGCCGGACGAGCTCCTGCGTCAGCCGCCCCTCCACGCTGAGCCGATCGTCCAGCCGGGCCCGTTCCAGCGCGACGATCGCGGTCAGCTCGGACATCAGCGCGCGCCGCTCGGCGGGCCAGTCCTCCACGTCGCCCGCGCAGGCGATGAACCAGTCGGCGACCCGCGCGGTGGTGTCCGGCGCGACGGGGAAGATCGACAGGTCCGGCGAGGTCAGCCGGTGCGGCAGGCGCGGCGCGGTGAGGAACACCCGGGCCAGGCCCTCGGGGTCGTCCGGCGGCCCGGCACCCGCGACGACGCGTCCGGTGGGGGTCAGCACCCAGCAGCGCATGCCGAGGTCGCGGTCCACCAGCTCCAGCACCGGGCCGAGGCCCGCGCCCTCGCTGACCCCGGCGACCAGCTGCCGGTGCCGGTCCAGGACGGCGGTCAGGTCGGCCGCCCGCGCCCCGGACAGCCGCCGGACGACGTGCTCGGTGACCGTCGCGAACGCCACGTCCTCCGGCACCCGGAACAGCGGGATCCGGTACTGGGCGCAGGCCTCCACCAGGTCGGCGGGGATCGTCCCGTTCACCGCGTCCCAGGCGGCCAGGGCCGAGACCCCGGCGCGGGCGAGGGCGCGGACGAACACCTGCGAGTCGTCCGGGGACGTCCGCCAGACCAGCCCGGTCAGGACCAGCTCCCGGCCGCTCAGGTAGCGGCCGGGGTCGAGCAGGTCGGTGGTGACCACCCAGCGGACGACCCGGTCCAGCTCGTCGTCGCCGGTTACCAGCTCCAGCCGGATTTCGGGCATCGCCAGCAGGGAACGCAGCCTCATAGGGCCGAACGTTAACCCACGGTTCACGTGCGGAGGCGATTGGAGCAACGCACGAAATCCACGGTGAGGTGCCGTGCGGAGTTCGGACTTCCTGTCTCTCGACCTGCCGGGCGGCGGCTGTGTGTACTCGTGTCAACCACCGGAAAGGGGAGGCGGAGTGCTGGACCGGTTGAACGCGCTGCCCGAGGACGCGGCGGAGGCGGAGCTGCTGACCTGCTGCGCCTCCCGGCGCTGGGCGGCCGAGGTCGCCGCCGGGCGGCCCTACGACGACCCGGCCGCGCTGGCGGCGGCCTCGGCGAAGGCCCTGGACGACCTGGACTGGGCGGACGTCCGGGAGGCCCTCGACGCGCACCCCCGGATCGGGGACCGCGCGAAGGGCGAGGGCCGGGAGGCCCGCTGGTCGCGCGGCGAGCAGTCCGGGGCGGCGTCCGCCGCGGACGAGACCAAGCGCTTGCTGTTGGAGGGGAACCGGGCGTACGAGGAGCGTTTCGGGCACGTGTTCCTCATCTGCGCGACCGGCCGGACCGCCGAGGAGATCCTCGCCGACCTGCGCGTCCGGCTGGGACACGACGCCGAGACCGAGCGGTCCGCGGTCCGCGCCGAACTCGCCGCGATCACCGGCCTCCGCCTGGCCAAACTGATCGAGGGTCCTGAATGCCGCTCTCCACGCTGACCGAGGGTTCTGAATGTCGCTCACCACGCTGATCGAGGGGGCCCGGAGGCCGCTCTCCACGCTGATCGAAGGGGCGTGAATGTCGCTCTCCACGCACGTGCTGGACGCCGCCCGGGGACGGCCCGCCGAGGACGTCCGCGTCCGGCTGGAGCGGCGGGACGGCGCCGGGTACCGCGAGATCGCCGCGGCCCGGACCGACGCCGACGGCCGGATCCGCGACTGGGGCGGGGCCGACCTGGCCGCGGGGACGTACCGGCTGGTCTTCGACACCGCGGAGCTGTCGGACTTCTACCCCGAGGTCGCCGTGGCGTTCCGGATCGCCGATCCCGGTCAGCACTACCACGTGCCCCTGCTGCTGAGCCCGTTCGCCTACTCGACCTACCGAGGGAGCTAACCCCCCATGGCCATCGTTCTCGGCCCCAACCGCTACGGGAAGGCGGAGACGCGCGTCGTGCGCGTCACCAAGGACGGCGGGACCCACCGCATCAAGGACCTGAACGTCAGCGTCTCCCTCTCCGGCGACATGGACGAGGTGCACCTGACCGGCGACAACGGCTCGGTGCTCCCCACCGACACGCAGAAGAACACGGTCTTCGCGTTCGCGAAGAAGTACAACATCGGGGAGATCGAGGAGTTCGCGCTGCTCCTGGCCCGGCACTTCGTGGACTCCCAGCCGTCCGTCCACCACGCCCGGGTGGAGATCGAGGAGTACGCCTGGGACCGGATCCCGGTGGAGGACAACCCGCACCTCGGGTTGCGGGACGAGCAGCACTCGTTCGTCCGGAACGGCGCGGAGACGCGGACCTGCCTCGTCCACAGCGACGGCACGGACGGCGAGGAGTCGGTGGTGTCGGGGCTGACGGACCTGGTCGTCCTGAATTCCACGGGCAGCGAGTTCCACGGGTTCATCAAGGACGAGTTCACGACCCTCGCCGAGACCAGCGACCGGATCCTCGCGACGGCGGTGACGGCGCAGTGGCGGCACCGGGGCACGTCCTCGGACTGGGGACGGTCCTACCGGCGGGCCAGGCAGTGCCTTCTGGAGGCGTTCGCCGAGACGCACTCGCTGTCGCTGCAGCAGACGCTCTACCAGATGGGCCGCCGCGTGCTGAACGACCGGAGGGAGGTCTGCGAGGTGCGGATGGCGATGCCGAACAAGCACCACTTCGTCGTGGACCTGGAGCCCTTCGGGCTGGACAACCCGAACGAGGTCTTCTTCGCGGCGGACCGGCCGTACGGGCTGATCGAGGGCTCGGTGCTCGACGACGACGCACCGCAATCGCCTTCGGCCTGGAAGTGAGAGGCTGAGATATGGAGTTCCTACGGCCCGTGACCTGGGCGGACGCGCTGGCCGCCAAGGCCGGCCAGCCGGACGCGCTGCCGATCCAGGGCGGCACGGACGTCATGGTCGAGATCAACTTCGACGTGCACCGGCCGCCGGCGCTGCTCGACCTGAACCCCGTCCGCGAACTGGCGGAGGTCGAGACGCTGCCGGACGGCACGCTGCGGGTCGGCGCGGGCGTCCCGTACGTCCGGCTGATCAACGAGCTGGGCGACCGGCTGCCCGGCCTCGCGCAGGCGTCCCGGACGGTCGGCTCCCCGCAGATCCGCAACCGGGGCACGGTCGGCGGCAACCTCGGCGCGGCGTCGCCCGCCGGGGACAGCCACCCGCCGCTCCTCGCCTCGGACGCCGTGATCGAGGCCGAGTCGTCCGCCCGCGGCACCCGGCTGATCCCGGCTGTGGATTTCTACAAAGGCGTCAAGCGGAACGCCCTGGAACCGGACGAGCTGATCCGCGCGATCAGGATCGCCCCGGCGTCCGGCCCGCAGTACTTCTCCAAGATCGGCACCCGGAACGCGATGGTGATCGCCGTCTGCTCGTTCGCGATCGCCCTGCACCCGGACGAGCGCCGGGTCGGGACCGGTGTCGGGTCCGCCGCGCCGACACCGCGCCGCGCGACCGCCGCCGAGGAGTTCCTGTCAGCCGAGCTGGACTGGGACGCCCGCGGCCCGCTGTCGGTATCGGTCGCGCAGCGGTTCGGTGAGCTGGTCAAGGAGGCCGCCGCGCCGATCGACGACGTCCGCGGCACCGCGGACTACCGCAAGCACGCCCTGTCGGTGATGGCGCGCCGCACGCTGACCTGGGCCTGGAACGACCACCGCGCGACCCGAGAGGAGGCGTCCTGATGCGCGTGAACGTGACCGTCAACGGCTCGCAGGAGGCCGTGGACGATGTGTGGGAGGGCGAGTCCCTGCTGTACGTGCTGCGCGAGCGGATGGGCCTGCCCGGCTCCAAGAACGCCTGCGAGCAGGGCGAATGCGGCTCCTGCACGGTGTACCTGGACGGCACCCCGGTGTGCTCCTGCCTGGTCGCGGCCGGGCAGGTGGAGGGCCGCGAGGTCCGCACCGTCGAGGGCCTCGCCACCGCCGGACGCCGCGATGCCGCGGGGGACACCGCCGGACGCGCGGCCGCCGGGCACGACGAGCTGGACCCCGTCCAGCAGGCGTTCCTGGAGGCGGGCGCGGTGCAGTGCGGGTTCTGCACGCCCGGCCTGATCGTCCAGTCGCACGACCTGATCGAGCGGAACCCCGAGCCGTCCGACGCGGAGATCCGCGAGGCGCTCGCCGGGAACCTGTGCCGCTGCACCGGCTACGAGAAGATCCTCGACGCCGTGCGGCTGGCCGCGAAGCGGAAGGCGTCCGCCGAATGAGCAGCAGCCTGATCGTCATCGAGAACGCGTACGTCGTGACCGTCACCGGGGACGAGTACCCGGACGGCCACATCGTGATCGAGGGAGACCGGATCACCGCGGTCGGCGCCGGACCCGCGCCCGTGGCCGGCGGCGAGCGGATCGACGCCAGGGGCTGCCTCGCCACGCCCGGCCTGGTCAACTCGCACCACCACCTGTACCAGTGGGCGTCCCAGGGCCTCGCGGCCGACAACACCCTGTTCGAGTGGCTCGTCGCGTCCTACCGGGTCTGGGCGAAGATGGACGCCGAGGTCGTCGCGGGCGCCGCGTCCGCCGGGCTCGGCTGGCTCGCCAAGTCGGGCTGCACGACGTCCACCGACCACCACTACGTCTTCCCGAAGGGGCGCGGCGACCTGTTCGCCGCCGAGATCGAGGCGGCGCGCGAGCTGGGCGTCCGGTTCCAGCCGTGCCGCGGCTCGATGGACCGGGGCGCCTCGCACGGCGGCCTCCCGCCGGACGAGGTGGTCGAGGACATCGACACGATCATGTCCGAGACGTCCGCCGCGATCGACCGGTACCACGACGCGTCCTTCGGCTCGATGCTGCGGATCTCCGTCGCGCCCTGCTCGCCGTTCTCGGTCACCAAGGACCTGCTGGTCCGGTCCGCAGAGCTGGCCCGGGACAAGGGCGTCCGGCTGCACACCCACCTCGCCGAGACGCTCGACGAGGAGGAGCACACGCTGCAGCAGTTCGGCATGACCCCGACCGAGTACATGGACTCGATCGGCTGGCTCGGCCCGGACGTGTGGCTCGCGCACTGCGTCCACCTGCACGACACCGACGTCAAGCGGCTCGCGGAGACCGGGACCGGCACCGCGCACTGCCCGTCGTCCAACGCGCGGCTCGGCGCCGGCATCGCCCGGGTGTCGGCGCTGCTGGAGGCCGGTGCGGCGGTCGGGCTCGGTGTGGACGGCGCCGCGTCCGCCGAGATGGTGCCGCTGGCCGGGGAGATCCGGCAGGCGATGTACTTCCAGCGCGCCAAGCACGGCCCGACCGCGCTGACCGTCCGGCAGGCGCTGGAGATGGCGACCATGGGCGGCGCGCGCTGCCTCGGCCGGCAGGACGAGATCGGCTCGCTGGAGCCGGGCAAGCTCGCCGACATCGCGCTCTGGCGCGTGGACGGCTTCCACGCCGCGGTCGACGACCCGGTCGTCGCCTTCGGCTACGGCGCGACGCCGCCGCTCGCGCGCCTGCTCGTCGGCGGCCGGACGGTCGTCCAGGACGACACGCTCGTCACCGTCCCGCAGGACGAGGTCGGACGGCGCGGAGCCGCCGCCCACCGCCGCCTCATGACCCTCGCCGAGGAGGTCCTGTAGCCATGCGACCCGAGAACCGCACCTCCTCAACGGCCCCGAGGAACCAGGCGCCGATCAAGTCGCCGGGGCATGTCGCCGCGCACGTCGGGCCGGAGGGCAGGGGCCGCGTCGGCGACAGCCCGCTCCGCCCGGACGGCACGCTCAAGGTCGCGGGCGAGTTCGCCTACTCGTCCGACCTGTGGATCGACGGCATGCTGTGGGGCGCGACGCTGCGCAGCCCGCACCCGCGCGCGCTCATCCGGTCGCTCGACATCGCGCCCGCGCTGGCCGTGCCCGGCGTCGTGGCCGTCCTCACCCACGAGGACGTGCCGGGCGTCAAGTTCTTCGGCCACGACGGGACGCTCGACCAGCCCGTCCTCGCGATCGACCAGGTCCGGCACCAGGGCGAGCCGATCGCGCTGGTCGCCGCCGACCACCCGGAGACGGCGCGACGCGCGATGGAGAAGATCGCGATCGAGTTCGAGGTGCTGGAGCCGGTCACCGACGCCCGCGCGGTGATCGCCGACCCGGAGCGGCACAAGGTGCAGCCGCTCGGCGGCATCACGCGGCACCAGCCCGTCCGGGTCGGCGACGTGGACGCGGCGCGCGCCCAGGCCGAGGTCGTCGTCTCCGGTGACTTCGAGGTCGGCATGCAGGACCAGGCGTTCCTCGGCCCCGAGTCCGGCCTGGCCATGCCGTCCGAGGACGGCGGGATCGACCTGTACGTCTCCACGCAGTGGATGCACAACGACCTCGAACAGATCGCGCCCTGCCTCGGCCTGCCCGAGGAGAGGATCCACATGACGCTCGCGGGTGTCGGCGGCGCGTTCGGGGGTCGCGAGGACCTGTCCATGCAGATCCACGCGGGCATGCTGGCGCTGCACACCGGCAAGCCGGTGAAGATGTCCTACAACCGGTACGAGTCGTTCTTCGGGCACGTCCACCGGCATCCGGCGTCGATGCACTACGAGTACGGCGCGACGGCGGACGGGAAGATCCTCTACGCCGAGGTCGAGATCGTCCTGGACGGCGGGGCGTACACCTCGTCCACGCTGAACGTCACGGGCAACGCGGCCTCGCTCGGCGTCGGGCCGTACGAGATCCCGAACATCAGGATCGACGCGTACGGCGTCTACACCAACAACCCGCCGTGCGGCGCGATGCGCGGTTTCGGCGCGGTGCAGGCCTGCTTCGCCTACGAGTCGATGATGGACCGGCTCGCCGCCGCGACGGGCCTCTCGCCCGTCGAGGTGCGCCGCCGGAACGCCGTCTCGCAGGGCTCCAAGCTCGCGACGGGCCAGGTCATCGAGTCGCCCGCGCCGCTCGCCGACATGCTGACCCGGCTGGAGGCGATGCCGCTGCCGCCCGCGGCCGACACGTCCGACATCCGGAACCTGCCGGGCGGCGCGTCCCAGACCACGCACGGCGAGGGTGTCGTGCGCGGCATCGGGTACGGCGTCGGGATCAAGAACATCTGCTTCTCCGAGGGCTTCGACGACCTGTCCACCGCCCGCGTCCGGCTGGAGGTGATCGGCGGCGAGGCGACCGTGCTCGTGCACACCGCCGCCGCCGAGGTCGGGCAGGGCCTGGTGACGCTGCAGGCGCAGATCGCGCGGTCCGAGCTGGGCGTGCGGAAGGTGACGATCGCGCCCGCCGACACCACGGTCGGGGACGCCGGCTCGACCTCGGCGTCCCGCCAGTCGTACATGAGCGGCGGCGCCGTGCAGAAGGCCTGCCACGCCGTCCGGGACGAGCTGCTCGCCATGGCCGAGCGCAAGTTCGGCAGCACCTACGGCCAGCTCTACCTGGACGACGGCTACGTGGTCTCGCGCTGGAACGGCATCGTCGGGCCGATCGAGAAGGTGCTCGGCGAGGACGTCATCGAGGCGACCCGCGAGTTCCACCACCGGCCCACGCAGAAGATGGACCCGGAGACCGGCCAGGGCAACAGCCACACCCAGCTCGCGCTGTGCGTGCACCGCGCGGTCGTGGACGTCGACACCGAGCTCGGCCTGGTCAAGGTGGTCGAGATGGCCGCCGTCCAGGACGTCGGGAAGATCCTCAACCGGCTGTCGCTGGAGGGCCAGATCCACGGCGGCTCCGCGCAGGGGCTCGGCCTGGCCGTGATGGAGGAGATCGTCGTCGCCGGCGGCCTGGTCCGCAACCCCTCGTTCACCGACTACCTCATCCCGACCATCCTCGACATGCCGCCGATGCGGCTCGACATCCTCGAACACCCCGACCCCGACGCCCCATACGGGCTGCGGGGCGCCGGAGAGCCACCCACGCTCTCGTCCACGCCGGCGATCGTCGCGGCCGTCCGCGACGCGACCGGCAAAGCGCTCACCCGAGTGCCGGTTCGCCCGGAGCACATCGTGGCGTGATCCCGCCGCGGCCTCCGGTCAGCAGTTGACCAACAGGGGCGGCCCGCCGATGCGCTTGGGGGACGGCGGGCCCTGCTCCACAACCGCTCCGATCGAAACGAACGGACGGCCTCGTACAAGAGGGCCGCCCGGGGTTCGATCGCGCCCTGAAGGAGGGCACGAACCGTGACCGAGACCCAAGCCCCACCCCCGAAGTCACGCCCGTCCACCACCCATGCGAACCGCTCACCGCTCGACCGCTTCTTCGATCTGACCGGGCGCGGCACCACGGTGCCGCGCGAGATCCGCGGCGGCGTCACCACCTTCGTCGCCATGGCCTACCTGGTCGTGCTCATCCCGCTGATCATCGGGGACGCGAAGGACGTCACCGGAGCCAAGCTCGACCCCGCCCAGCTGACCACCATGGTCGCGCTGTCGGCGGGCCTGTCCACCCTGCTCATGGGACTGGTCGGGAACGCGCCGCTCGCCATGGCCGCCGGGCTCGGCGTCACCCCGATCGTGGTCTTCCAGGCCGCGCCGCACATGACCTGGCCGCAGGCGATGGGCCTGGTGGTGCTGGAAGGCGTGATCATCGTGCTGTTCGCGCTCACCGGCGTCCGGCAGCTGATCATGGACGCCATCCCGCTCGCGCTGAAACAGGCGGTCGGCGTCGGGATCGGCGCGTTCATCGCGCTGATCGGCCTGGTGGACGCCGGGTTCGTCGGCCACCACGCGACCGCGCCCGCGTCCACCCCGGTCACGCTCGGCGTGCTCGGCAAGCTCGCGGGCTGGCCCGTCCTGGTGTTCTGCTTCGGGCTCGTCCTGACGCTAGTGCTGTTCATCCGCAAGGTGCCGGGCGCGATGCTGATCAGCATCGTCGTTTCCACGGTCCTCGCGGTCGTGGTGGACAAAACCGCCACGATCGACCCGAAGACGTGGGGACCGGTCGTGCCGAAGCTGCCGGACTCGATCGTCGCCACGCCGAAGTTCGACCTGATGTTCAAGGTCGACCTGTTCGGCGGGTTCGGCCGGGCCGGGATCGTCACCGCGTCCGTCGTGCTGTTCACGCTGGTGCTGTCGGGCTTCTTCGACGCCATGGGGACGATCCTCGGCGTCTGCGAGGAGGCCGGGATGACCGACGGGCAGGGCCGGCTGCCCGGCCTTTCGCGCATCCTCACCGTGGACGGCTTCGGCGCGATCATCGGCGGCGGCATCAACGGCTCGGCCAACACCGCGGTCGTGGAGTCGGCGGCGGGCGTCGCCGAGGGCGCCCGGACGGGCCTGGCCAGCGTCGTCACCGGCGTCCTGCTCGGCGCGCTGATGTTCCTCACACCGCTCGCCGGGGTCGTCCCGGTCGGGGCCGCCGCGCCAGCGCTGGTCGTGGTCGGCGCGCTGATGATGACGCACGCGCGGAAGATCGACTGGGAGGACCTGGAGATCGCCGTCCCGGCGTTCCTGACGATCGTGCTGATGCCGTTCACGTACTCGATCACGGTCGGCGTGGCGGCGGGCGTGCTGTCCTACACGCTGCTCAAGCTGGCCCGCGGGAAGGTCGGCGAGATCCACTGGCTGCTCTACCCGCTGTCGCTGGTCTTCATCGCCTACTTCACCCTGCACCCGATCGAGGAAGCACTGGGGATCAAGTGATGCGCGAGATCGCCGACCGGCTCCGCGGCTGGAACGCTGCCGGAACCCGCTACGCCGTCGCCACCGTGATCAACGTGGGCGGCTCCGCACCTCGCCAGCCCGGCGCGGCCATGGCCGTCTCCGAGTCCGGCGAGGCCGTGGGGAGCGTTTCCGGCGGATGCGTCGAAAGCGCCGTGTACGAGCTGTGCCGGGAGGTGCTCGACGGCGGTTCGCCCGTCCGCGAGTCCTACGGCTACAGCGACGACGACGCCTTCGCGGTGGGCCTGACCTGCGGCGGCACCATCGAGGTGTACGTCGAACCAGGACCCGTTCCGGACGCTGGGCTGGCGGCGGTCTCCGCTTCCGAACCCGTGGCCTTCGCGCATGTCATGCCGCACGCGTCCGCGCCGATCGTGGTCTGGCCCGACCGCCACCTCGGCGGGACCGGCCTGGCCGACGTGGACGCCGTGGTGCTGGGCGAGGCCCGCGCGATGCTCGACGGCGGGCGGACCGGCGTCCGGTCGGTGCGCTGCCGCGATGATCTCGACGTCTTCGTCCAGTCGTATGCGCCGCCGCCCCGGCTGCTGGTGTTCGGCGCGATCGACTACGCGTCCGCGCTGGCCCGGCAGGGGTCGTTCCTCGGGTACCGGGTGACGGTATGCGATGCCCGTCCGGTGTTCGCGACGGCCGCGCGCTTCCCGGACGCGGACGACGTCGTCGTGGACTGGCCGCACCGGTATCTCGCCGCCGAAGCCTCGCGCGGCGCCCTCGACGGGCGGACGGTCGTGTGCGTCCTCACGCATGACGCCAAGTTCGACGTCCCGCTGCTGGAGGTCGCGCTGCGGCTGCCCGTCGCCTACGTCGGCGCGATGGGCTCGCGGCGGACGCACCGGGAGCGGCTCGTCCGGCTCCGCGAAGCCGGACTCACCGACCGGGAGCTGGCGCGGCTGCGCTCGCCGATCGGGCTCGACCTGGGCGCCCGGACGCCCGAGGAGACCGCCCTCGCGATCGCCGCCGAGTTCGTCGCCGCCCGGCGCGGCGGCGCCGGCCTGCCGCTGGGTCGCACCGACGGCCCGATCCACCACGACGACCTGACCACCGCCGGAGTCGCCTGACCACGACCGACCTGACCGCCGCTGGAGTGGCCTGAACGAAGGAGGGATCGATGCCGCACGTGTTCCTGAACGGCGGGGCGATGCGCGGGGGACCGCTGCACTACCTGCTGGACGGCGCGCCGCTCGTCGCGTCCACCACGACCGCCGCCCGCTACCGCTTCTACTCCGTCGGCGACCGCTGCCCGGCGCTGGCGCCCGTCGCGCACGGCGGGACGGCGGTGTCCGGCGAGGTATACGACGTCCCGATGGACGTGCTGCGGGACCGGCTGCTGCCCGCCGAGCCGCCCGAGCTGGAGCTCGGCGTGGTCGAACTGGCGGACGGCTCGTCCGCGTTCGCGATGCTGCTGCGCCGCCCGCCCACCTCGTATCCCACACTGACCGACATCACCGAGTTCCAGAGCTGGACCGCCTACCGGACGAGGAAGAAGGAGGCAGCTTGATGCCGCGACGCTACGCGGTCAACTGCTCGATCCTGTTCACCGAGCTGCCGCTGCTCGAACGGGCCGCCGCCGCGCGCGACGCCGGGTTCGAGGCCGTCGAGTTCTGGTGGCCGTGGCCCGAGGCGCCCGTGCCGTCCGAGAGCGAGATCGACGCGTTCTGCCAGTCGATCGAGGACGCGGGCGTGCGGCACATCGGGCTCAACTTCTACGCGGGCGACATGCCCGCGGGGGAGCGCGGCGTCCTGTCGGACCCGGCGCGCGCGGCCGAGTTCCGCGAGAGCGCCGGCGTGCTGGAGCGCATCGCTGAGCGGACGGGCGTCCGCGCGTTCAACGCCCTTTACGGGCAGCGCCTCGACGGCGTTTCGGCCGCCGAGCAGGACCGGGTCGCCACCCAGAACCTCGCGTTCGCCGCCCGCCGCGTCGCCGCGTTCGGCGGGACGGTCCTGGTCGAGCCGCTCGCGCGCGGCCTGAACGGCGCCTACCCGCTGGAGACCGCCGCCGACGCGATCGCCGTGCTCCGCCGCGTGGACGAACCGAACGTGAAGTTCCTGTTCGACGCGTTCCACCTGGCCAGCAACGGCGACGACCTGGAGCGGGTCGTCCGGGAGCACGCCGCCGACATCGGGCACGTCCAGATCGCCGACGCGCCCGGACGCGGCGCGCCCGGCACCGGCGGCATCGACTTCGGCGCGCTGTTCCGCGCGCTCGACGAGGCCGGCTACGACGGCTGGACGGCCCTGGAGTACAAGCCGGACGGCCCGACCGGGTTCGGCTGGATGAAGGAGTGGCCCGCATGAGGCTCTCATCGACGAACAGGAGCCAAGGATGAGCACGATCGGATTCGTCGGGCTCGGGATCATGGGCGCGCCGATGGCCCGCCACCTGGTCGCCGCCGGGCACGACGTGACCGGCTACGACGTGGCGCCCGCGGGGCTGGACGCGCTGGTCGCGGCGGGCGGGCACGCGGCGTCCGGTGTCGCGGAGGCCGTCGCCGGGGCGGAGGTCGTGATCACGATGCTGCCGCAGGACGAGCACGTCGAGGAGGTCTTCTTCGGCGGGATCCTCGAATCGGCCAAGCCGGGCGCGCTCTGCATCGACTTCTCGACCATCCGTCCGGAGACGTCGCAGCGCGTCGCCGCCGCCGGGCGCGAGCGCGGCCTGCGCGTGCTGGACGCCCCGGTCAGCGGCGGCGAGAAGGGCGCGGTCGACGCCGTCCTGTCGATCATGGTCGGCGGGGAGCGCGCGGACTTCGAGGCGGCCCGGCCCGTGTTCGAGGCCGTCGGGAAGACGTTCGAGCTGGTCGGCGGCAGCGGCGCGGGCCAGTACGTGAAGGCCGCCAACCAGCTGATCGTCGGCGGCACCTACGGGCTGGTCGCCGAGGCGATCGTGCTGATGGAGGCCGCCGGCGTGGACGCCAAGGCGGGCATCGACGTGATCGCGGGCGGGCTCGCCGCGTCCCGCATCCTCGACCTCAAGCGCGACTCGATGCTGGCCCGCTCGTTCGAGCCGGGGTTCCGCATCGACCTGCACCACAAGGACATGGGCATCGCGACCGCCGCCGCCCGGAGCGCGGACGTGTCGCTGCCGATGACCGGGCTCGTCGCGTCCCTGGTCGCCGCCGCCCGCTCGCGCGGCTACGGCACGCTCGACCACTCGGCCCTGCTGAAGGTCGTGGAGGACCTCTCGGGCCGTTCCTAGAAGCGTTTTCCTTGCCAGAACGGACGGCCGGCCTTCCACCGAGCGCCAACTCCGAGCAGGAGGCCGGCCGTCCGCCCCAGAAGGGATAGTGCACCATGGCGAAAGTTCCCGTCATGTCGGCGGTCGTCGACATCCTCAAGTCCGAGGGCGTCGACATCGCCTACGGGTGTCCCGGAGCCGCGATCCTGCCGCTGTACCAGGCGATGGAGCGGGACGGCGGGATCGAGCACCTGATCGTCCGGCACGAGGAGGGCGCCACCCACATGGCCGACGGCTGGTCGCGGACGACCGGCGGGGTCGGCGTGGCGATCGGCACGTCCGGCCCGGCCGGGACGAACATGATCACCGGCCTCTACACCGCGCACGCCGACTCGGTGCCGATCCTGTGCATCACCGGCCAGGCCGCCTCGGACAGGCTGCACCAGGAGGCGTTCCAGGCGGTCGACATCGTGGAGATCGCCAAGCCGGTCACCAAGTGGGCGGTGCAGGTCAAGGAGGCCGCGCAGGCCCCCTGGATCTTCCGCGAGGCGTTCCGGGTCGCGCGGTCGGGACGTCCCGGGCCGGTGCTCATCGACCTGCCGATCGACGTGCAGAAGCAGGAGATCGAGTGGGACGCGTCGATCGACGCGCCGCTGCCGGTCACGCCCGTCGCGCCGCACCCGCCGCGCGTCGAGCGGGCACTCGACATGCTCCTGGCGGCCGAGCGTCCGCTGCTGCTCGCGGGCGGCGGCGTCATCCTCGCGGACGCGTCGGACGAGCTGGTCGAGCTGGCCGAACTCCTCCAGATCCCCGTCCAGGCGACGCTGATGGGCAAGGGCGCGATCGACGAGGACCACCCGCTCTACGCGGGCATGACCGGCATCCAGACCTCGCAGCGCTACGGCAACGCGTCCTTCCTCGAAGCCGACCTCGTGCTCGCGCTGGGCGCGCGCTTCGGCGATCGGCACACGGGGCAGCTGGACGTGTACCGGGGCGAGCGGAAGTTCATCCACGTGGACGTCGAGCCGACGCAGATCGGCAAGGTCTTCGGCCCCGACCTGGGCATCGTCTCCGACACCAAGCTCTTCCTGCGCGCCCTCACCGAGGCCGCCCGAGCGCGCGGCGTGTCCGGGACGTCGGGTTCGTGGGCCGAGCGCGTCCGGTCGCTGAAGGCGTCGCTGGTGCGGCGCGAGGACTTCGACGACGTGCCGATCAAGGCGCCCCGCGTCTACAAGGAGATCAACGCCTTCTACGGCCGCGACACCTACTTCGTCACCGCGATCGGGCTGTACCAGATCTGGGGCGGGCAGCACCAGAAGGCGCCGAAGCCGCGGCACTACCAGGTGTGCGGGCAGGCCGGCCCGCTCGGCTGGGAGATCCCGGCGGCGATCGGCGTGAAGACCGCGCTGCGCCGCACCGAGCCGGACGCCGAGGTGGTCGGGATCGTCGGCGACTACGGCTTCCAGTTCCTGGTGGAGGAGCTGGCGGTCGCGGCGCAGTACGACGTCCCGTTCGTGCTCATCATGATCAACAACGAGTACCTCGGGCTGATCCGGATGGCCGAGGACCACGGCGGCTACGGCATGAAGTACGAGGTGGACATCCACTACGACGAGTTCGGCACCGACAACGTCAAGATCATGGAGGCGTACGGCTGCTCCGGCCGCCGGGTGCTCGCGCCGGGCGACATCCGGCCCGCGCTGGAATGGGCGCGCAAGGAGGCCGGCCGGACTTCCCGCCCGGTGCTGGTCGAGATCATGATTGACCGCGAGTCCGACACGGCCAACGGCGTGCGCATCGACCGGATGCGCGAGTACGAGCCGGTGCCGTAGGCGCGTTCTGAGGCAGGCGCGTTCTGAGAAAGAGGTGGCAGGTGAAGCGGGACCACGTGGTGATCGCGCCCGACAAGTTCAAGGGGTCGCTGACGGCGGCCGAGGTGGCCGCGCACGTCGCGGCCGGGCTGCGCCGCGCCCGCCCGGACGTCCCGGTCACCCTGCTGCCCGTCGCGGACGGCGGTGACGGCACGGTCGACGCCGCCGTCGCGTCCGGCTTCTCCCGGTTGCAGACCGCGGTGACCGGGCCGACCGGCGAGCCGATCGTCGCCGCCTACGCGGTGCGCGGCTCGACGGCCGTGGTCGAGCTGGCCGAGGCGTCCGGGCTGCGGCGGCTGCCGGGCGGCGAGCTCGCGCCGCTGACCTCGTCGAGCCGGGGGACGGGCGAGCTGATCGACGCGGCGCTGCGCGGCGGCGCGCGGCGGATCGTCCTCGGGCTCGGCGGCTCGGCCTGCACCGACGGCGGGGCCGGCATGGCGTCCGCGCTGGGCGTCCGGTTTCTCGACGCGGACGGCGCGGAGCTGCCGCCCGGCGGTGCCGCGCTGCGCCGCCTCGCCTCGATCGACCTCGGGACGCTGCCGTCCCGGCTGGAGGACGTCGAGGTGGTAGTGGCGAGCGATGTAGACAGCCCGCTGCTTGGCCCGGACGGCGCCGCCGAGGTGTTCGCGCCGCAAAAGGGCGCGTCGCCGACCCAGGTCCGGACGCTCGAACAGGGCCTCGCGCGGCTGGCGTCGATGGCCGGCCTGGTCGCGGTCGGCGGCCGCGGTCCCGTGCACGAGCGGCCGGGCGCGGGCGCGGCGGGCGGTGTCGGGTTCGGCGCGATGACCTTCCTCGGCGCGGCCGTCCGGCCGGGCATCTCCTACCTGCTCGACCTGCTCGGCTTCACCACCGCCGTGCGCGGCGCGCGGCTGGTGATCACCGGCGAGGGCTCGCTGGACCGGCAGTCGCTGCGCGGCAAGGCCCCGGTCGGCGTCGCCCGCGCCGCCGCCCGGGAGGGCGTCGACACGGTCGCCGTCGCGGGCCGCCGCGCCCTGACCGGCGAGCAGCTGCGCAAGGCCCGCATCCAGGACGCCTTCGCGCTCACCGACATCGAGCCCGACCCCGCCGTCTGCATGGCCGAGGCGGGGCCGCTGCTCGAACGCCTCGCCGCCGATCGGATCGCCGCGGCGTGGCTGACCGGAACCCCCGTCCCCCGCGAGGAGCGTGACCGTGACCGTGACCTGTGACCTGGTGAGTGATCCTGACGTGGTGAGTGGCCGTGGCCTGGTGAGTGACCGTGAGCTATGACCTGGTGATCCGCTCGCGGCGCGCCGTCCTCCCGTACGGCGAGCGGCCCGCCGCCGTCGCCGTCCGGGACGGCCGGATCGCCGCGGTCGGCGACCGCGACGCGCCGCTGCGGGCCGCCGCCGAGGTCGATCTCGGCGACCTCGCGCTGCTGCCCGGGCTGGTCGACACGCACGTCCACATCAACGAGCCCGGCCGCACCGAGTGGGAGGGCTTCGCGACCGCGACCCGCGCGGCGGCCCGGGGCGGCGTCACGACCCTGATCGACATGCCGCTGAACTCGCTGCCGCCGGTGGTCGACGTCCCCGCCCTGGAGACCAAGCGCGCCGCCGCGTCCGGCGCGGTGCACGTGGACGTCGGGTTCTGGGGCGGCGCGGTGCCCGGGAACGTTCCATCGCTGCGCCCGCTGACCTCGGCCGGGGTCTTCGGCTTCAAGTGCTTCACGGCCGACTCGGGCGTCCCGGAGTTCCCGCCGCTGTCCCCGGAGCAGATGCACGAGGCGTTCCGCGAGATCGCCGCGCTGGACGGCCTGGTCATCGTGCACGCCGAGGACCCGTCCCAGCTGGCCCCGCCCTCATCGGGGGAGTACGCGGACTTCCTGGCGTCGCGTCCGGCCTCGGCCGAGCGGTCGGCGGTCGAGCTGGTCATCCGGCTCGTCGAGCAGACGGGCGTGCGCGCGCACATCCTGCACCTGTCGGCGGCCGACTGCCTCGAACCCCTCGCCAAGGCCCGCTCGCGCGGCCTCCCGATCAGCGCCGAAACCTGCCCGCACTACCTGACGCTCTCCGCCGGGGACGTCCCGTCGCCGGACGCCACGTCCTACAAGTGCTGCCCGCCGATCCGCGACGCCGCCAACCGCGACGCCCTCTGGACGGGCCTCGCCGACGGCGTGATCAGCTGCGTCGTCACCGACCACTCGCCCTGCACGCCCGAGCTGAAGCGCGGCGACTTCGCCACCGCGTGGGGCGGCATCGCGTCCCTGCAGCTCGGCCTCCCCGCCGTCTGGACGGCCGCCCGCGAGCGCGGCCACTCCCTGAACGACGTCGTCCGCTGGATGGCCGAAGGGCCGTCCGCGCTCGCCGGCCTGACCTCCCGCAAGGGCCGCATCGCCGTCGGCGGCGACGCCGACCTCGTCGCCTTCGCCCCCGACGAGCCCTTCACGGTCGTCCCCGCCGACCTCGAACACCGCCACCCCGTGACCCCGTACGCGGACCGCACCCTCACCGGCGCCGTCCAGGCGACCTGGCTGCGCGGCGAGTCCGTGAACGGCACGCCGCGCGGCGTCCTGCTGAGCCCCGCACCCGATCGGAGTAGTACGTGACCGACTTTTCCGCCCTCCCGGACCTCGCCCTGCGCACCCTGGGCGGATCGGTGACCGCCGCGAGCGACGAGTCGTTCGAGGAGAAGGAGAACCTGATCAACCCCTGGGCGCCGCGGTTCTCCCCGGAGACCTTCGGCGCGAAGGGCCAGGAGTACGACGGCTGGGAGACCGCCCGCCGCCGCCCCGACGCGTCCGGCGCCCTCGGCCACGACTGGGCCGTCGTCCGCCTGGGCCTCCCCGGCGTGATCCGCGGTGTCGTGATCGACACCGCCTGGTTCAAGGGCAACTACCCGCCGCACGCCTCCGTCGAGGCCTGCTCGGTGGACGGCTACCCCGGCCCGTCCGACCTCACCGGCTGGACGGAGATCGTCCCGAAGAGCCCGCTGCAGGGCGACACCGTCCACGAGTTCAAGGTGGACGTCGACCGCCGCTTCACGCACGTCCGGCTGAACATGTTCCCGGACGGCGGGATCGCCCGCCTCCGCGTCCACGGCGAAGTCGTGCCGGATCCCCGACTTCTCACGGGCCTCACCATCGACCTGGCCGCCCTGGAGAACGGCGCCCACGTCACCGAATGCAGCAACATGTTCTACTCGTCACCCGACAACATGCTTTTCCCCGGCCACGCCCGCAACCAGGCCGAGGGCTGGGAGACCGCCCGCCGCCGCGACGCCGGGAACGACTGGGCCGTGGTGAAACTGGCCGCCCCCGGCAAGATCGCCCTGGCCGAGTTCGACACCACGAACCTGAAATTCAACGCCCCCGCCGCCGTGGCCCTCTCAGCTCAAACACCTACCGGCGAATGGCGCGAACTGATGCCGAGAACAAACCTCCAACCGGACACCCGCCACCGCTTCCGCCTGGACTCCGACGTCGAGGCGACCCACGCCCGCATCGACATCCACCCCGACGGCGGCCTGGCCCGCGTCCGCCTCCTGGGCACCCTCACCCCCGCGGGCGAAGCGGCCCTGACCTCCCGCTACGCGTCCCTGACCTGACGGAGCGGGGGCGCCCGGACGACCCGGGCGCCCCCGTCAGATCACCCGAACTGCCCGGGCTTGTAGTCACCCCCCGGCTGCTTGTTGATGACGCCCATCCGGTTGCTGGCATTGATGAGCGCCACGATCAGCAGCAGATCGGTGAGCTGCGCCTCGTCGTAGTACTTGGCGGCGTTCTCCCATACCCCCTCGGAAACCCCGCCCGCCCCGTCCGCGATCCGAGTGCCTTCCTCGGCCAGCTCAAGCGCGGCCCGCTCGGCGTCCGTGAAGACGTTCGACTCCCGCCACGCCGCGACGAGGTTGATCCGGGTCTGGTCCTCGCCCGCATGCGCCAGATCCTTGCTGTGCGCATCGGTGCAGTACCCGCACCCGTTGATCTGGCTGGCCCGCAGCATCACCATGTCCCGAGTCGCCGCCGGAACGGTCGACTCCTTGATGATGACCCCGCTCGCCGAAGCGAAGTGCTTCAGCGCCTTGGCCGCCACCGGACTCCCGAACAGATTCAACCGAGCACCCATAACGACTCCTCACTGGCGAACACGATGTCGCCATAGAGATGCCGCACCCCCGAACCCTGTGACACCCACCCACCGTGACCTGCCCCACAGCCCGCAGGGCCGAATCCGCCGACCGGGATGAAATTGAAAACGGTTGTCGTTATGATGGCATCGGTTTCCGAGGGAAGAGGGGAACTCATGGCGCGTAGCGAGCTGCGGCCCGTGGTCAGGCTCCGGTCCACCGCCGGGACGGGGCACACGTATGTGACCCGCAAGAACAGGCGGAACGACCCTGACCGCATGGTGCTGCGCAAGTACGACCCGGTCGTCCGGCGGCACGTGGACTTCCGCGAGGAGCGCTAGGCGCTCGCACAGACCAAGGCCCCGCGTCCGTCCCGAGCACCCGGGCGCGGGGCCTTGCCATGTCTCAGGACTTGGGCTCGTCCTCGCGCGGCGCGGAGAGCGCTTCGGCGATCGGGCTCTGCGGCGGTGCCGGTTCCGCAGGGGCGGACGCCGCGGGCTTGGGGGTCAGCGAGTCGGCGACCGAGACCGGCGGTGTCCAGCCCGGCTCGGGCGCCGGGGGCATGGACGGGAGCGACGGCTTGAGCGGCGCGGTCAGCTTCGGCGCCGGCTTCTTCGCCGTCTCGGCGGCCGGGGTCAGGATGCGCGGCTCGCGGTCCGGGATGAGGCCCGGCCCCGGCTTGACCGACGGGGACGGGACGTCCATCCTGCGGCGCGTGCCCTTGCGGGAGCGTGATCGGGAACCCGAGCCCCCGCGGCCGCCGCCCATCCCGCCCATCGGGATGCCGATCATCGGGACGATCTGCTGCTGTTGCTGGTTGCCGTTGTGGTGCTCCGGCGAGGACTTGTCGTCGTCCTTGGCATCGGGCGACGGCGAGGCCGAGGCCAGGGTGGTGCGGCGCTTCGGCGGCGGGGCGTCGGCGGCGCCGTCGATCTTCTCCGGGAAGGCGTGCCACAGCTCGGTGATCCGGGCGTTCAGGCGGCGCATGTACTGGTCGACGTCGTCCTGGACGGCGCCGTGCTCGGGCGCGTGCTCGATGTACCAGGGCAGGATCTCGCCGCCGTAGGCGCGCAGCGCCTCGCTCATCGCGCGGGCGGCGGCGAGGAGGTGCTCGGCGTCGGCGAGCAGGCGGCGGAGCGCGGCCAGGGACGGGGAGCCCTCGGCGGCCGGGTCCTCGCCGTGCCGCCGGACGAGGTGGAAGAGCAGGTCGCGCAGCTCGTGCAGGCGGCGGGTCGCGTCGTCGTAGGCGGACGCGGCGGTGGCGACGTCGGCGGGGGAGGTGCCGCGCAGCATGTCGCGGACCTTGTCGGCGTCCCCGTACCCGGACAGGGCGCCGGCCGGGGGGTTGCCGGTGCGGATGGGAGCGTGGCGGGGGTCGGTCATGAGGTCTCCTGCGGGCCGCCGTCCGGCGAGGCGCCACCGGCCTTCGGGCCGCCGTCCAGCAGCTCGCGGACGCGCCCGACCCGGTCGACGTTGTCGTCCTCGGCGTCCTGGACGGTCTCGGCGCTGCGCTCCAGCGCCTCGGCGGCGGTCCGGATCTCGCTGAACAGCAGCCGGTAGGCGGCGGTGAACTCGGCATGGCCGCGGGCGGCGGTCCCGGCCAGGGCGCCCGCGGCGTCCCAGGAGCCGAACGCGGCGGCGGGGGTGTTCGTCCGGACGGTCACGTCGGCGGGCGATCCGGGGGTGCTCGGGCGCGCGAGCTCGCGGCGGAGCAGCGCCGCCGCTCCCCGGGCGAACTCGTGGTCGTGTGCCGTGCCCCCGTGGTTCGGTTCGGTCACGAGACGACTCTCCCTGGTGATCGGTAGAGGCGCCATCCTCGCCGAGGGCCGCCGCCCGGGTCAAACCGGACGGCGGCCCCGCCAGGGCGTATTACGGACGTGCCATATGGGTCGCCGCGGCATAACCGAAGGTCATGGCGGGGCCGATGGTCGCGCCCGCGCCCGGGTAGGTCCCGCCCATCACCGACGCGGACGCGTTGCCCGCCGCGTACAGGCCCTCGATCACCGTGCCGTCCGCCCGCAGGACGCGCGCGTCCGCGTCCGCCACCGGCCCGCCCTTGGTGCCGATGTCGCCCGGGACGAGCGGGATCGCGTAGTACGGCGGCTTGACCAGCGGCGCCAGGTTCGGGTTCGGGAGCGTCGGGTCGCCGTAGAAGTTGTCGTAGGCGCTGTCGCCGCGTCCGAAATCGACGTCCCGGCCGTTGCGGGCCATGGCGTTGAAGCGCGCCACGGTCGTCTCCAGCCGCTCCGCCGGGACGCCCATCAGGCCCGCCAGCTCGCGGACGGACCCGGCCTTCTTGATGAACCCGTCCTTCAGCCACGCCTTCTTGAACGGCTGGCCCGGGAAGTGGTTCAGCATGATGTAGCGGTTCTTGGTCCGGCCGTCGATGACCATCCAGGACGGGATCGCGCGCCCTTCGCCGTCGGAGTACATCCGGTCGACGAAGTCGGCGTAGGGGAGTGCCTCGTTCAGGTACCGCTCGCCGTCCTGGTTCACGACGACCATGCCCGGGACGGCCCGGTCGGTGACCAGGAAGACCGGCTTCTCGCCGGGCGGGACGACCGCGGGCATGCCCCAGACCTTGTCCATCAGGTCCAGCTCCGCGCCCGCCTTCAGCGCCGCCTCCACGATGTCGCCGGTCTGCTGCTCGGCGGCCGAGGTCCACTTCGCGTCGGTCGGGGACGGCAGGTACCGCTCGCGCAGCTCCTGGCTGTGCGAGAAGCCGCCGGACGCCAGCACGACGCCCTTCTCGGCGCGGATCCGGACGGTCCTGCCGCCGCGCTCGGCGATGACGCCGACGACCCGATCGCCCTCGATGACCAGGTCCCGGAACGGGGTGTTCACCCGGATCTCGCCGCCCTCGTCCGCCAGGGACGTCGCGAGCCGCGCGGCCAGCGACTCGCCGACCGACGCGAGCTTCGCCCCGGTGACGACGGCCCGGGCGAACCGGCCGCCGATCTTCAGCGCGGTGAGCTTGCCGCGGAGCGTGCGGCCGATCATGTTCACGTCGTGGAACTCGGCGCCCTTCATGACCATGCCGTACGTCGGGAGCTCGGTGCGGCGCATGGTCGCGCGCAGGCCCTTCAGCTTGCGCAGGTCGAACACCGGCGGCTCGACCGTCCGGCCCTGCCCGAAACCGCCCGCGCGCTCGGGGTAGTAGTCGCTGTACCCGCGCACGTACTCGAACCGGACGTGCCGGGTGCGGTCGTGAAGGAACCGCACCATCTCCGGCCCGCGCTCCAGGTAGGCGTCCTTGCGCTCGGCCGGGACGCGGTCGCCGACGGTCGCGTCCAGGTAGGCGCGGGCCTTCTCCGGGGAGTCGCCGAGGCCCTGGTGCTCCAGGTACAGGTTGCCCGGCACCCAGATCGCGCCGCCGGACAGCGCGGTCGAGCCGCCCCACTTCGCGGTCTTCTCCAGCACCACCGCGGACAGGCCGCGCAGCCGGGCGGTCAGGGCGGCGGTGAGCCCGGCCGCACCGGACCCGACCACGACCACGTCGAAGGTCTCGTCCCAGCGAGTGTCCATCGTTGCCTCCTCGCCGGTCGGGGTCGGGACGCGACTCCGGCCGTGAACATCGTTGTTCCTATATGAGACAGTACTGTCTCGATCGCCTACACTCTAACGCGCCATGACCTCCGTTTCTTCCGACGTTTCTGCCGAGGACCGCACCCGCGCCGCGATCCTGCGCGCGGCCGCCTCCGCGCTGCGCGCGCACGAGCGGGCGAGCATGGCGCAGATCGCCCGCGCCGCCGGGCTCGGCCGCGCCACCGTCTACCGGTACTTCGCGAACCGGGACGACCTGCTCGCCGCCCTCGCCCGGCACTCGACCAGCGAGTCCGTCCGCGCCCTGGACGAGGCGGGCCTCGACGCCTGCCCGCCCGCGACCGGGGTCGAGCGGATCGTCCGGGCGCTGCTGCGCGTCGGCCGCGACTACTACGTCCCCGGCCGCGCCCACCCCGGCGGCAGCATCGAGGAGCAGGCCATCCGCGAGCGCGGCGCGGCCGTCGTCGCGCGCGGCCAGCAGGACGGCGTCTTCCGCGCCGACCGCCCCGCCGACCAGCTGGCCGCGATGCTCGGCTTCCTCGTGGAGGGCGCGCTGGTCTACGAGCCCTTCCCGGCCATGGGCCTGGAGGACGCCGCCGACGCGATCACCGCCCAGTTCCTCGACGGCGCCCGCCCCTGAACGGTCCTTTGCCGCCCGTTTTGTCTGCAATAACGCCGTTCCGGGGAGGACAGCGGGCGTGAGCAGACTGAACGCCGAGGAGCGCCGCGAGCTGAAGCCGGACGAGTTCGGCATCCCGCCGCGCGACGGCAGACCCGGCAAGTACCCGATCGAGAACAAGTCCCACGCCGTGGACGCGCTGGCCCGCGTCGACCGCTTCGGCACGCCCGAGGAGAAGGAGCAGGTCCGCAAGGCGGTGGCCAAGCGCTATCCGGACCTCCCGTCCAGCGAGGGCGAGGGCTCCTCCGACGCGGCCAAGGCCGAACGCCGCCACGGCAAATGAACGAGGCCCCCGCGTCCCATCTCGGACGCGGGGGCCTCGCGGCGATCCGTCAGCCCTCGGCCGGCGGCTCCTCTTCCAGCAGGTCGTCGAACTCGCCGTCCTTCACACCGGCCACGAACGCGTCCCACTCGGCCTCGGTGAAGTAGAGGACGGGACCGTCGTCGTCCTTGGCGGAGCGCATCACCACGGCCCGCTCACCGAACTCCTTGTGGTTCACCGGGACGTCCTTGCCGTCGATGAACTCGATGATGACGCCATCGGTGACGATCGGTTCCTGGTTGTTCACTGCCACCCCTTCAGAGCCCGTCCGCGATTGCCCCCAGCCTAGAACGCGCGCCCCTTCCGCGCCCCCGCGAACGCGACGCGGGCGTCCGGCGAAGGGAGGATGACAACGCGTCCTCTCACGGAAGGCCGACCATGCCCCCCGAAGCGCGCCTCCCCGCCCGGTGAAGCGGATCCTCGCGCGAAGCGCCGACGCGTCGGTGATCGAACGATCGCTGCGCGAACCCGAGGACTTCGCCCAGATCTTCGACCGCTACTACGACGCGATCCACGGCTACGCGTCCCGCCGCCTCGGCCCCACGGCCGCCGACGACGTCGCGGCCGAGACGTTCCTCATCGCCTTCGACCGCCGCGACGCCTACGACCTCTCGCGCCCGGACGCCCGGCCGTGGCTGTACGGCATCGCGTCCAACCTGATCGCCCGGCACCACCGCGCCGAGGCCCGCCAGTACCGCGCCCTCGCCCGAACCGGACCGGACGGACCGTCCGAGGGGCCGGAGGACCGCGCCGCCGCCCGCCTCGACGCGTCCGCCGCGCGCGGACCCCTGGCCGACGCCCTCGCCGACCTCGCGGGCGGCGAGCGCGACGTCCTGCTGCTGGTCGCGTGGGCGCAGCTCAGCATGCAGGAGGTCGCCGAGGCGCTCGACCTGCCCGCCGGGACCGTCCGGTCCCGCCTTCACCGCGCGCGCCGCCGCGTCCGCGCCGCGCTGCCCGAGGCCATCGAGGAGGCCGTGTGAACGACATGGAGACCCTTCGCGACGCCTGGGCCGGCACCGAGCCCCCGTCGCCCACGGCGCGCGCGAACGCCCGCGCCGCCCTACTGGAACGAGCCGCCGCCGCCCAGTCCGCCGAGTCCGGCGAGCCGGTTCCGCGCGTCCGGGCCAGGCGCCGCGACTGGACGATCGGACTCACGGCAGCAGCCGTTGCCGCGACGGTCATCACCGGTTTCGCGGTCGCTCCGTCGCTGAACAGAGGTGAACACTTCGCCGCCCAGCCGACCACCGCGAAGGGAGTGCTCGAACGTGCCGCCTACGAGGCGGAGCACCGCCCGTTCAAAGCTCCCCGACCAAACCAGTGGCTCATGGTCGACACCCGCGTCGTACTCGCGACCAGGTGGACGAAAACGAACGATGCGCTGCCCGGCCCGTACAAGACGTCCGACGACCGGCTCTGGTACAAGGTGGCCGATGAGCGGGCGGCCACCGTCGACCCGAAGTCGAAGAAGCTGGTCGACCGGATGTCGATCGCCGCGTATCCCTTCCCGCACGGCTACGCGAACGTCGCCAGGCTGCCCACCGACCCGGCAGGGCTGATCGCCTGGTGGAAGGACAAGGAGCGGGCGACGAACGGGAGCGGGGAGCCCGCCTGGGAGCTCCTGGTGACCCAGCTCGGCATGTTCCTGATGAAGAGCGTGCCACCGCCGAAGGTGCAGGCGGCGGTCTACCTCGCGATGACGAGGATCCCGGGCGCGACGGTCGCCACCGGCATCAAGGACGGTCTGGAAGGGCGCACCGCCGTCGGGGTCGGCTGGCCCACCCGCCCGGGGGTCGTCCAACAGATCCTGTTCGACTCGTCCACCTACACCTACCTCGGCACGCGTGACCTGAACGGTCCGCGCCCGGCTTCCGGTACCTCCGGAGTCGAGGGGACCTTGCTGTCCGCCGAGTTCCGCACCCGGGCGGTGTACGTGGACGGGCCCGGGCAGGTGCCGAACTAGGGCCGGGCCCGGGCCGGGTCAGAAGTCGTGGAGGAGGCGTTCGGCGGCGACTTCGAGGCGGGACTGGATCTGGTCGGCGGTGGCGTGGCCGCGGAGCATCTCGATCATCTCCATGGTCCACACGCTGGCCAGGGCCTTGGCGAGGACGTGGCGGCGGTCGCCCGGCGGGACGGCGACGTCGCGGCCGACCGAGGCGCGCAGCAGCAGGCCGGTCATCCGGTCGCCGAAGTCGGTCTTGACGTCGGAGAGCAGCAGGGAGCGGATCAGGGCCTCGGCCAGCTCGGGCTCGCGCATGAGGCCGCGCGTCGCGCGCATCAGGACGTCCACGGCGCGGCGGTGCGCGGCCTCGGTGCGCGGCGGGCGGCGCTCGATGCTGCCTTCGAGGAGGTCGAGCTCCTCGCTGACGACCGCGACGACCAGGTCCATCTTGGACGGGAAGTACCGGTAGAGCGTGCCGAGGGCGACGCCGGCGCGCTCGGCGACCGTGCGCATCTGCATGGCCTCGACACCGCCGCGCGAGGCGAGCGCGGCGGCCGCCTGGACGATCCGGCGGCGGCGCTGGACCTGGCTGCGCGACCGCGCGCCGCCTCCGCGCGGGGCCTCCTGCCCGGCGGCGTCCGCCGCGGCGGCCTCCCCGGCGGCGACCCCGTCCACGGTGTCGGCCCCTGCGTCGGTCACGGCGGGGTCCCCGGTCGGCTGGTCGCCGGTCACGGCCTGTTCTGCGCTCACCGGGACATCGTACAGGGCGGACAGGAACGTGTTATCTGAATGCGGTTCGGTTCGCCGGACCCGCTCCGCCCAGGGGCGGTCGGAGGGGGTGAGGGCGCCCCTGGACACAGACTAGAATCTGTTCTAGTTTTGCGGCCGGGAGGTGATGCCGGTGACCGTCGCGGAACTGCTCGCGGCCCGTGCCGACGACGACCGTCCGGGACTCTCCTGCGCCGACGACGGGCGGCGCTGGAGCTGGCGGGAGGTCGTCGCCGAGTCCGCCGCCCGCGCCGCGTGGATGGCCGCCCGGCGGCCGGGCGAGCGCCCGCTGCACGTGGGCGTCCTCCTCGACAACGTGCCTGAGCTGGTCTTCCTGCTCTGCGGCGCGGCCATGTCGGGGAACGTCGTGGTCGCGCTGAACCCGACGCGCGGCGCCGCCGAGCTGCCGGGCGACGCGTGCCGCGCCGACTGCGACCTGGTCGTCCACCAGCCCGAGTACGCGCCGCTCGCGCAGCGGACGGCCGTCCGGACCGAGGGGTTCGCCGACCGCACCCGCGAGGTCGTCTCGCTGGAGGAGC
The DNA here is from genome assembly GCF_024172125.1 of Actinomadura rupiterrae. Classification (GTDB taxonomy): domain Bacteria; phylum Actinomycetota; class Actinomycetes; order Streptosporangiales; family Streptosporangiaceae; genus Spirillospora; species Spirillospora rupiterrae. Next base: position 413,442 of record NZ_JAMZEA010000007.1, on the reverse strand, counting down.
ACGAGCGGGCCGTCGCCGAGTTCGCCGGGGTGCTCCCGCCGAAGGCGGACGTCGACGCGACCACGCTGATGATGCTGATCTTCACGTCGGGCACGTCCGGACGGCCGCGGGCGGTCCGGGTGACGCACCGGAAGGTGGTCGTGCCGGGCGAGAACCTGGCCGGGCGCCTGCTCAAGCCCGAGGACGTCGTGTACTGCCCGATGCCGCTGTTCCACTCCGGCGCGATCATGGCGGCGTTCGCGCCCGCGCTGGCCGCCGGGGCGGAGCTGGTCGTGCGGAGCCGGTTCAGCGCGTCCGGGCTGCTGCCGGACGTCCGCGCGCACCGCTGCACGTACCTGCACTACGTCGGCAAGGCGCTGTCCTACGTGGTCGCCACACCCGCCAGACCGGACGACGCGGACAACCCGCTGAAGATCGCGTTCGGCAACGAGGCCGCGCCGCTGGAGCAGAAGGGGTTCGCCGACCGCTTCGGCTGCTTCGTCATCGACGCCTACGGCTCGACCGAAACCGCGATCTCGTTCTCGCCCGATCCGTTCGGGCCGCCCGGGGCGATGGGCAAGCTCACGCCCGGAATCCAGGTGCTCGACCCGGAGACGGGCGAGGAGTGCCCGCCCGCCCGCTTCGACGAGACCGGACGCCTCACCAACCCGGACGAGGCGATCGGCGAGCTGGTCAACACCACCGGCGAGGGCCTGTTCGACGGCTACTACAACGAGGACGCCCCCGACCGGCTCCGCGACGGCATGTTCTGGAGCGGCGACCACGCCTACCGCGACGAGGACGGCTACGTCTTCTTCGCCGGACGCGCCGCCGACCGGCTCCGCGTGGACGGCGAGAACTTCGGGGCCGTCCAGGTCGAGCGGGTGCTCGCGGCGTTCCCGGGCGTCCGGCAGCTCGCGGTGTTCGGGGTTCCGGACGCCGCGTCCGGCGACCAGGTGATGGCCGCGCTCGTCACCGACACCGGCGGGTTCGACCCGGACGCGTTCGCGGCGTTCCTGAAGGGCCGCGACGACCTCGGGCCGAAGGGGACGCCCCGGTACGTCCGGGTGGCGCGGGAGCTGCCCGCCACCCCGTCCAACAAGATCCTCAAACGTGCGCTGGCCCGGGACGGCTGGCGCACCGACGACCCGGTGTGGTGGCGGCCCGGCCGCGACCTCGCCTACCGCCGGATGACCGCCGAGGACGCGGCGTCGCTCGCCGCCGAGTTCGGCCGGCGCGGACGCCGCCACCTCCTGGAAGGGAGCGCCTGAGTGGACTTCAACCTCGACGAGGCCCAGCGCGAGCTGCGCGACCTCGCCGCCGGACTGCTCGGCCGCGAGGCCGCGCCGCAGCGCCTCGAAGCGTTCGAGAAGGGCGGGACGGCCTACGACGAGCCCGTCTGGAAGGCCCTCGCGCAGGCCGGGCTGCTCGGCCTGGTCGTGCCCGAGGAGCAGGACGGCGCGGGCCTCGGCCCGGTCGAGCTGACCGTCCTGCTGCGGGAGATCGGCGCGCACGTCGCGCCCGTCCCGGCGTACGCGACGCTCGCGCTCGCCGCCCTGCCGATCGCGCTGACCGGCACGGACGCGCAGAAGGCGCTGCTTGCGGGCGTCGCCACGGGCGAGACGGTCCTGACCGGCGCGTACCGCGAGGTCGGACCGTCCGGAACCGTCGAGACCACCGCGCGCGGAGGACGGCTCACCGGGACGAAGACGTACGTCCCCTACGCGCGCGAGGCGTCGCACATGCTCGTCCCGGCGCGGGCGGAGGACGGAACGATCCAGGTGTACCTGGTCGAGCGCGCCGAGGCGGCGATCGCGGACCAGCCGTCCGCGACGACCGAGCCCCTCGCCCGCGTCGAGCTGGACGGCGCGCGCGGCGAACCGCTCGGCCCCGGCGCCTGGGACGCCTTCCGCCGGTCGGCCGTCACCGGCGCGGTCGCGGTCTCGTCCGGGGTGGTCGAGGGCGCGCTGAACCTGACGACCGAGTACGTCAAGACGCGCGAGCAGTTCGACCGCGCGCTCGCCCAGTTCCAGGCCGTGACCATGCAGATCGGCGACGTGTACATCGCCAAGCGCGCGCTGGACGTCGGCGTCTGGGGCGGCGCGTGGCGGTTCGCCACCGGCGCGGACGACACCGACGAGGTGCTCGCGATCGCGGCGTACAACGCGTCCGACCCGGTGGTGAAGGCGCTCTACACCTGCCAGCACCTGCACGGCGGCATCGGCCTGGACGTGACGTACCCGCTGCACCGCTACTTCGCGTGGGCGAAGCAGGTCGGGCACCTGCTCGGCGGCGCCGAGGACCAGCTGGAGACGCTCGGCGCGCTCGTCGCCGCTCAGGAGGTGCGGTAACCGATGTTCATCGACCTGACCGACGAGCAGAAGGAGCTGCGCGCCGAGCTGCGCGCGTACTTCCGCGGCTGCCTCACCCCCGAGCAGCGCAAGCAGATCGCGGACGACCCGTTCGGCGAGCACTACATGGCGCACTGCAAGCGCCTCGGCCGGGACGGGATGCTCGGCGTCGCCTGGCCGGAGGAGTACGGCGGGCGCGGCTACGGACCGGTCGAGCAGCAGATCTTCGCCAACGAGATCGCGCGCGCCGAGGTGCCGTACCCGATCATCACCCTGAACTCGGTCGCGCCGACGATCCTGCAGTACGGCACGGACGCGCAGAAGGCGTTCTTCTTGCCGAGGATCCTCGCGGGGGAGTGCCACTTCGCGATCGGCTACAGCGAACCGGGCGCGGGCACCGACCTGGCGTCCCTGCGCACCACGGCCGTCAAGGACGGCGACCACTACGTCGTCAACGGCCAGAAGATCTTCACGTCCGGCGCGCACTACTCCGACTACGTCTGGCTGGCCGCCCGCACGGACCCCGAAGCCAAGAAGCACAAGGGCATCTCGATGCTCATCGTGGACTGCAAGGACCCCGGCTTCTCGTGGACGCCGATCGTCACCATGGACGGCCGCCACCACACGAACTCGACGTACTACCAGGACGTCCGCGTCCCGCTCGACATGCTCATCGGCGAGGAGCACAAGGGCTGGGACCTGATCGTCAACCAGCTCAACCACGAGCGCGTCACGCTCGGCCCGGCGGGCAACATCGGCCACACCTACGACCGGTTCGCCACCTGGGCGCGCACGGCGGTCGGACGCGACGGGCGCCCGCTGATCGAGGAGCCCGCCGTCCGGCGCGCGGTCGCGCAGGTGTACGCCTACCTGCGCGTCAACGAGCTGCTGAACTGGCAGGTCGCCGCCAACATGGACCTCGGCTGGCTGGGCGCCGCCGACGCGTCCGCCACCAAGATCTACGGGTCGGAGCGGATGCAGGACGTCGGCCGGATCGTCGGCGACGTGCTCGCCCGGTTCGGCGATCCCGGCGACCCGGCGACCGCCGCGTTCCTGGAGGTGCTGGACCACGGCGTCAAGGGCGCGGTCGTGCTGACCTTCGGCGGCGGCGTGAACGAGATCCAGCGCGAGCTGATCGCCATGATCGGCCTCGGCCTGCCCCGCGCACCCCGCTAAGGAGCCGCTTTGCGCAACGAACCGGCCGCTCTCCGCGACGACGAACCGGCCGCCTTCCACGACGAACTCACGACCCTCGCCGGGCGGCTGGCGGACGGCGGCGAGCGGCCCGCGCCGCCCTGCCCGGACGCGGTGAACGCCGCGATGATCCGGCACTGGACGCAGGCGCTCGGCGACGCGTCCGGCGCCTGGGAGGACGTGGCGCCGCCCGCGATGATCCAGGTCTGGTCGATGCCCGGCCTGGTCGCCGCGAAGGCCGGCTCGGTCGCCGACGACCCGCTGCGGCTGCTCAACGAGAACGGCTACACCGGCGTCGTCGCGACCAACTGCGACCAGGTCTACGACCGCTATGTGAAGGTCGGCGAGCGGCTGCGCTCGACCATGCGGTTCGGCGGCGTCGCCGGGCCGAAGCAGACCGCCATGGGCGAGGGCTACTTCGTGACGTGGTACCAGTCCTGGTACGACGAGAACGACCAGCGCGTGGCCGAGATGCTGTTCCGGGTACTGAAGTTCAAGCCGAAACAGCGCGGGGGAGGCGGCGGCTCGAAGGCGTCCTCGGCGAAGTCCGGCAAGTACCCGCTGCAACCCGCGATCGGGCCGGACACCGCGTTCTTCTGGGACGGCCTGAAAGACGGCGAGCTGCGCATCCAGAGCTGCGCGGACTGCGGCGCGCTCCGGCACCCGCCCGGTCCGATGTGCCCGGAGTGCCACTCGACGAACCGGACGTTCCGCAAGGCGAGCGGACGCGGCGCCGTACACAGCTTCGTCGTCCACCACCATCCGCCCGTCCCCGGCCGGACGCCGCCTTACGCGGTCGCGGTCGTGGAGCTGGAGGAGGGCGTCCGCGTCCTCGGCAACGTGATCGGCTGCGACCCGTCCGAGGTCGAGGTGGACATGCCCGTCCGCGTGGTCTTCGAGCGCATGGACGACGACCTCGTCCTGGCCCAATGGACTCCGGTAGACGCGCCTGATCCGGAAGAGCCCGAACCTGAAGCGGAAGCAGAGGGGCTGCGGATCGAGCTGACGCCGACGTTCGTCATCGCGACGGCGATCGCGACGCGGGACTTCACGCCCGTCCACCACGACATCGCACTCGCGCGCGCCCAGGGGTCGAAGGACATCTTCCTGAACATCCTGACGTCGATGGGGCTCGTCCAGCGGTTCGCGTTGGAGACCGTCCCGGGCGCGGTGCTGGACGGCATCCAGGTGCGGCTCGGCGTCCCCGCCTACGCGGGCGACGCGCTGACCCTCACCGGCGAACGCGTGGACGCCCGGACGCTCAAGGTGCGCGGCGCGGTCAGCCTCGGCGACCACCTGACCGCGACCGTCACCTTCAAGGAGGACGCGCAGTGACCAGGGAGGACGCGCAGTGAGCTTGTCGGGGAAGGCGGCGATCGCCGGGATCGGGGCGACCGAGTTCTCCAAGGACTCCGGACGGTCGGAGCTGCAGCTCGCCGCCGAGGCGTGCCTGGCGGCGATCAAGGACGCGGGCCTGTCCCCGTCCGACGTGGACGGGCTGGTCACCTTCACCGCGGACGCCAGCGCGGAGATCGCCATCCAGCGCGAGCTCGGCATCCCGGCGCTGCGGTTCTTCTCCCGCGTGGACTACGGCGGCGGCGCGGCCTGCGGCACCGTCGCGCACGCGGCGATGGCCGTCGCGACCGGGCAGGCGGACGTCGTGGTCTGCTACCGCGCGTTCAACGAGCGGTCCGGACACCGTTTCGGACAGGCCAACAAGGGCGGCGGCTCGGGTTCCAACGCGATGGAGTTCTCCTGGCATCTGCCGTACGGGTTCGCCACTCCTGCCGCGTGGGTCGCCATGCAGGCCCGCCGCTACATGCACGAGTACGGCGCGACGAGCGCGGATTTCGGACGCGTCGCCGTGGCGATGCGCAAGCACGCCGCGACGAACCCGAGGGCGTGGTTCCACGGCCGTCCGATCACGCTCGACGAGCACCAGGCGTCCCGCTGGATCGTGGAGCCGCTGCACCTGCTCGACTGCTGCCAGGAGTCGGACGGCGGCCAGGCGGTCGTCGTCACCAGCGCCGAGCGCGCCCGCGACCTGCCGAACCGTCCGGTGATCATCGCGGGCGCGGCGCAGGGCACCGGGGCCGACCAGATGATGATGTTCTCCTACTACCGCGGCGATCTCGCCTCCCTGCCCGCGATGCGCACGGTCGGCGAGGGCCTGTGGCGCCAGTCGGGCCTCGGCCCGGACGACGTCCAGACCGCGATCCTGTACGACCACTTCACCCCGTTCGTCCTGATCCAGCTGGAGGAGCTGGGGTTCTGCGGGCGCGGCGAGGCGAGGGACTTCATCGCGGACGGCGGCATCGAGCTCGGCGGCCGGCTGCCGCTGAACCCGCACGGCGGCCAGCTCGGCGAGGCGTACATCCACGGCATGAACGGCATCGCCGAGGGGGTCCGGCAGGTGCGCGGCACGTCGGTCAACCAGGTTCCGGACGTGTCGAACGTGCTGGTCACGGCCGGAACCGGCGTCCCGACGAGCGGCCTCGTCCTCACCGCGGGCTGAGGTCTTCGATGACGCGGCGCGATAGGTAGTCGGACTCGACCGTGATCGGGATGCCGCGGTCGTGCGCGAGGCAGGCGAGGCCGAGCACCGCCGTCGGCAGCCGCGGCTTGACGCTGGACGCGTGGTACTCCGCGAACAGGACGAGCGCGCGGGCGAGCGCGGTGTTGAAGCCGTCGTGGTCGTCCGCGAGGAGCGCGTCCAGCAGCCGGTAGTGGGGCCGCATCAGGTGGTCCCAGGTGCGGTCGCGGCGGCGGGCCGAGAGGGCGCGGTCGAGATGCGGGCGCGGATCGGCGTTGTCGAGCAGCGCGTGCAGCGCCAGCACGTAGTGGCCGGTGTCGTTGTCGCCCAGGCCCAGGCCGGCGGGATCGACGGCGGCCAGCACTGCCGTCAGGTCGTCCGCCCGCGCGGCGAACGCCAGGGTCACGGCATGCACGAAGCGACCGGTGGACGCGAACCAGCCCGGTCCGGAGGCGGGCATCTCCTCGGTGCGCCCGTCCAGGGTGATCTGGATGGGCGTGCCCTTCGGGGCGGACGCGAGCGCGAACAGGGCCGTGTACGCCTCGCACTGCGCGTCCAGGTCGCGGCGCCACTCGGGCGTCTCGGCCTGCGGGTCGGACAGGGCGCGTCCGGCCAGTGCCTCGCCCAGCAGGTCGGCCGCGTCGCCGATCGCCGAGAGCCGCCGGTGGTCGGGCGCCTTGGCGGAGAAGGCGAGGTCGACCCGCTCGCGGAGAAGCTCCTGGTTCACCTCCCAGGCGTCCGCGGCGGGGCGGGGGATCGGGCCGTCCGGGACCGGCGGCACCGGCCCGGCCTCCAGCAGCAGCCCTTCGGGCAGGTAGTCGGACGCGACCTCGACCGTGAGTCCGGCGGCCCGGGCCAGGACGGCCATGGCGAGCGGGCCCCACGCGATCAGCGACCGGGGGAGTACGCTCGCCTGCTCGCGGTGCGCCTCCAACGCGCCGGCGAGGGCCGCGTTGAACACGTCCGCGTCGCGATCGATGATCGCGAGCAGCAGGTCGCCTTCGGAACCCACCCCGGTGAGGTCGGCCTTCGTCCCGGCCCTGTAGGACACGAGCGCCTGGATGTAGCCGTCCTTCTTGAAGCGCGCGGCCGGCTTCACCAGCGGGTTCAGCAGGTCGTGGTCGAACAGCAGCGCCATGTGCCAGGCGTGGAGCCACTCGTTGCGGTTCGGCTTCGTCCGGACGTCCTTGACGAAGGAGAAGCCGACGCCCAGGTAGTCCACCTGGACCTTGACCGCTTGCCCGGAGCGGGTGGCGTTGGCGGCGACGTAGTCGCAGTACAGCGAGGCCGCCGAGCGCAGCGCGCGCCACGTCTCGGGCGTCTCCGCGCGCGGGTCGTCCTGCGTGGTCCGGGCTGCGGCGTAGTCCGCGAGCATGTCGGCGAGGAGCTCGATGCCGGTCGGTCCGCCGTTCTCGGCGCGGTCGGCGTCCTCCGCCAACTGCTCCGGGACGGCTGCGAGCGCCGCTTCGAGCGCCTCGTCCGGGATGTGGTGTCGCATCGCCGGGCCCCCTAGCCGCGCTCGATGAGCGTGCGGGGGAGGTAGTCGGACTCGACGCGGACCGGGATGCCGCGGTCGTGCGCGAGGCAGGCGAGGCCCAGCGCGTCCAGGTGGAGCTGCCCGGCCGGGTCGCCGATGTTGTCGCCCGCGCTGTAGTAGTCGCGGTAGAGGCCGAGCGCCTCGGCGAGGACGGCGTTGAAGCCGTCCGCGTCGTCCTCGGCGATGCGGTCCAGGAGCCGGACGCGCGGGTGGCGCAGGCACTCCCCGTGCGCGTCGCTCGGCGCTTTGGACAGCAGGTCGCGCAGGTGCGGACGCGGGTCCTCACCGCGCAGGACGGCGTGGCACGCGCGGGCGTAGTCGTTGGTGTCCTTGCGCGTCCGGCGCAGGTCACCGGGGTCGAAGGCGGCCAGCACGGCGCTGTCGGCGGACGACCGGACGACCCACATCAGCGCCGCCGCCTGCCCGTACGCCCAGTCGGACGCGTCGCCCGCCGGGCCGCACGCGGGCAGCTCCTCGGCGCGTCCGGCGAGCTGGACGGTGATCGCCGTGCCCTCCGGCACCGACGCCAGCCGGAACGCCGCCGCCGTGGCCTCGCTCGCGACCGCCAGCGCGTCCTGCCACAGGGGCAGCTCGGCGCGCGGATCGAGGACCGAGCGGAACGCCAGCGCCATCAGGATGTGGTCGGCGACGCCCTTCATCGCCCTGAACCGGTACTGCAGCAGCACGTTCGGGCTGAACGCGTGCTCGATGTCCTTCGCGTCGTACTCCCCTCTCCCGCCCAGCCACTTCTCCGCGCGCTCGGCGCCGAAATCGGGACGCGCGACCGGGCCCCCGTCCGCACTCGGCTTGGCGGGACCGGCGCGGGTGTAAAGCCGTTCGGGCAGGTAGCCGGACTCGACCTCGATCGCGAGACCCGCGTCGTGCGCGAGCGCGGCCAGCGCCAGCGGGCCCCAGGCGATCAGGTCGCGGACGTTCCTGCCCTCCCTCGCGCGGTGCCGTTCCAGCGCCGTGATCAGGCCGGTGTTGAAGGCGGCGGCGTCGCCGTCCACGATCGCGCGCAGCATCTCGCTTTCGAGGGTGGTGGGCTCCAGCTCCACCGGTTCCCCCAGCCAGCGGGCGACGAGCGCGCCCACGTAAGGCTCGTCCTCGAAGAGGTAGGCGAGCTCCGAAAGGCTGCCCAGCAGGTCGTCGTCCCCGGCGACCAGCGCCATGTGCCAGGAGCGGACCCACTCGAACGAGGTCAGGGTGCCCCGGCCCTCCTGGATGAAGCCGAAACCGACGCCGAGGTACTCCACCCAGGCCCGGACCTCCACGCCCTCCGGCTGCCGCTCGGCGAGCGCGTGGTCGCGGTACAGCCCGGCCGCCGAGGAGATCGCGAGCCAGGTGTCGCGGGACTCCACGCGGGGGTCGAGCTCGACGGTACGGGCCGTCGCGTAGTCCAGCAGCATGTCGGCGAGCATCTCGATGCCGTACGGGCCGCCGTACTGGGCCAGCTTGCTCTGCCTGCCCAGCTCGTCGGGGACCGCGGCCAGCGCGGCAGCGATGGACTTTTCCGGAATGTCATGACGGTCGACGCGCATGGGCCGCGATGGTAGCGACCCCCGGCGACAATCACCCGCCACACGCCGAACCTCACCCCGCCGTGCTCTGCGGAGAGGCGGTCGCCGGCCGGTGCCTGAGCAGGCCGAGGCGGACGGGGCGGCCGGATCAGGCGGTCAGCAGCCGGAGAAGCCCTGTTCGAGGATCTCGAACGCGGCGTCCACGGCCTCGGAGAACGAGTCGAAGCCGCCGATGCCCATGCGGTAGGCGTCGGCGGCGACCATGAACGCGGTGGAGGCCATCGCGGCGAACATCCGGGGGCGCAGGTCGCGGTCGGGGTCGGCGCCCATCCGCTCGGCGACGGCGCGGGTCATCTCGTCGTTCTTGCGGCGGGTGCGCTCCATGCTGCCCGCGCGCAGGGCCGGGCTCTCCTCGGTGAGGCGCATCAGGCAGTCGAACCGGGACATCCGCTCGTCCGCCTGGCCGTCGGCCTCCATCGCCTCGATCAGCCGCGTCCCGGAGTGCCGCATCGCGGACAGGACGGACTCGTCCGCCGGACGCCGCCGGAACTCGTCCAGCATGGCGTAGAACTGCTCCTCCTGCGAGGTCAGCGCCACGTCCTCCTTGGACGCGAAGTAGCGGAAGAACGTCCGGGCCGACACGTCGACGGCCTCGGCGATCTGCTCGACGGTGGTGGCCTCGAACCCCTGCTCGGCGAACAGCCGGAAAGCGGCGTCGAGGAGGGCCTCGCGGGTCGCCTGCTTCTTGCGTTCGCGCCGACCGGGAGGCGGGGTGGGCTCGGTCTCGGGAGCGGGCGCGGTCATGACCGGATTGTAGCGGCCCATTCGCCCTCCGTCCATTGAACTGTCATCGTGTGTCTTACGTCATGGAATGAAGCTTGGCGCTTGACGACATGTGTCACTGTATGACACTTTAACTCTACCAACCTTCGTCATCCGAGGACGTCCCATGGCTCAGACCTCCAGTCCCGACCTGCTGCTACCGCCGTCGGAAGCCCGCGCGCGGTCGCGGCCCGGCCACGGCCACCCCTGGCTCACCCTCATCGCCGTCGCGCTCGGCGTGATGATGGTCGGCCTCGACGCCACCGTGGTGTCGGTCGCCAACCCGGCCATCGCGCACGACCTGCACGCCTCGCTGTCCGGCCTGCAGTGGGTCACCAACGCCTACCTGCTCTCGCTCGCCGTATCGCTGATCCCGGCCGGGAAGATCGCCGACCGGTTCGGCCGCAAGCGCACCTTCCTCGCCGGCGTGATCGGCTTCGCCATCGCCTCGCTCGCCATCGGCCTGTCCGGCGGGCTCGGCATGGTCGTCTTCTGGCGCGTCGTGCAGGGCTTCGCGGGGGCGCTCCTGCAACCGGCCAGCCTGGCGATCCTGCGCAACACCTTCCCGGCCGAGAAGCTGAACGCCGCCATCGGCATCTGGGGCGCCACCGTCGGCATCTCCATCGCGGGCGGCCCGATCGTCGGCGGCCTGCTGGTCGAGCACGTCAACTGGGAGTCGGTCTTCTTCCTGAACGCGCCGCTCGGCGTGGTCGCGCTGCTCGTCGGCCTCTGGGTGATCCGCGAGTCCAAGGACGAGGAGGCCGCCGGATCGTTCGACCTGGTCGGCGTCGCGCTGCTCACCGCGTCCCTGTTCTTCCTGGTCTGGGGCCTGATCAAGGCCGGCGAGCACGGCTTCGGGCACACCACCCCGCTCGCCTCGTTCGCCGCCGCGGTCGTCCTCGGCATCGCGTTCGTGATCGCCGAGCTGCGGGTCAAGCACCCGGTGCTGCCGCTCTCGCTGTTCCGCTCGGTGTCCCTGTCGGCCGCGACCGGGCTGATCGTGCTCGGCTTCTTCGCGATGTTCGGGACGATCTTCTTCATCACCCTGTACCTGCAGGCCGTGCACGGCCTGTCCCCGGTGCAGTCCGGCGTCCGGATGCTGCCGATGACCGGGATCTTCATCGTCGCCTCGCCCATCGCCGGGTTCCTGACCAGCAAGTTCGGCCCGCGCCTGCCGCTGGTGCTCGGCATGGCGTTCACCTCCGCCGCGATGTTCGGCCTCTCCCGGATCGGGGTGGACGCCCCCTACATCCAGCTCTGGCCCTGGTTCGTGCTGGTCGGGCTCGCGTTCGGCATGGTGATCGTCGCCGGGACCGAGGCCATCGTCGGCAACGCCCCCGCGCACCTCGCCGGCGTCGCGGGCGGCCTCCAGCAGACCGCCTCGCAGCTCGGCGGCGTGCTCGGCACCTCGGTGCTCGGCGTGCTGCTGTCCACCAAGGTCGGCCACGTCCTCACCGACCGGCTGACCGGGGCCGGCGTCCCGGGCCCGGCCGCGCACCAGCTGGCCGGCCAGACCGGCCTGGTCTCCCAGGGCGTCGCGCCCGTCCCGCCGGGCACCCCGGCCCCGGCCGCGCACGCCATCACCACCGGAAGCCACCTCGCCTTCATGGACGGCTTCCAGACCTCGCTGACCGTCGCGGGCGCCGTGGCCGGCGTCGCCATCCTCGCCGCCCTCCTCGTCCGCCGAGGCCAGACCCCGGTGGACGGCGCCGCCGCCGTCTGACCGGGCCCGCCGGCCGGGGGCCTGGGGCCGGTAAGGAGCCGCCTCGCCCGGCGCCCCTTACCGGCACCTAACCCGGAAGCCATAGCTCACTAACCCCGGACGACCGAAGCGCTCGTGCCGCGTTCTCCCCCCGACCATGGAGGAGACGCGGCACGTTGCGCGAGGTGGGCGCCGCTGCCGCACCGGCACCGGGAACCAAGGGGCATGACTGGCGATTTCGAGCGTTTGAGCGGGGAGTTTTTCCCGTATCGGCCGTACCACTCCCGGGCCCGAACTAGCCTGCCGAGCGTGATGGGTGGCTTCCTCCGGCGGTATCCCGTGCCGCTCCTGTTCCTCGTCCTGTTCGCCGCGTCCGGGTTCGTGCAGCTCTACCTGCTGACCGAGCCCGCCCGCCAGACGCTGATCGCGTGGTGCAGCACCAACCTCGACAACCTCTCCTGGAACCCGATCGGCACCCTGGTCACCTCGGCCTTCGTCGCCGAGGGCGAGCACGCCGCGCAGGCGGTGCAGCTCGTGGTCATGGGGCTCGGCCTGTTCCCGGTCGCGCGCCGCTTCGGCAACCTGCGCGCCCTCCTGCTGGTCGTGACGGCACACGTGGCCGGAACCCTCGTCAGCGAGGGCCTGGCGGCCGTCCGGCTGGAGTTCGGCTCGCTCACCGCGTCGGTCCGCGACATCAGCGACGTCGGACCGTCCTACGTCCTCGCCGCGGCCCTGGTCGCCACGATCCTGTTCGGCCCGGGCAAGACCGCCCGGGTGCTGGCCGCCGCCGCGCTGGCCGTGCTGTCCCCCTACCTCTTCGAGGGCCTGACCAGCCTGGAGGTCGCCGCCGTCGGCCACGTCGTCGCGATGGCCACGGGCACCGCCCTGGGCGCCCTGATGACCGTCCGCCGGCGCCGCCGCGCCCGCTTCGTCCTCCCTGCCCTGGCCAAGATCGGCCCCGGCCCCGCCATGTCCGCCACCAGCCCCGCCTACGCCCGCCGCTCCCAGGCCGCCCAGCCCCCGGCCGCCCTCCCGGCCGCCGCCTGACGCAGCATCCCGCGGCCCCGGGCGCGGTCGGCCCGTGCGGCTGCCTCACCTGGACTCAGCTGGACGAAACGAGAAACGCCCCTGCCGTGAGGCGGGGGCGTTTCTCGTGCTTTGGGTCAGTTGCCGGTGGAGGTGGGGGTTCCGGTGGGGCTCGGGGCCGGGGTGGGCTCCGGCTGGGTCGGGGGGACCGTCGGCGGCGGGGTGGACGGGCCGGTCGACCCGGAGTTGGACGGGGGCGGGCTGGACGGCGGGGGCGTCGACGGCGGCGTGGTGCTCGGCGGGGCGGTGCCCGTGCCGGGGCCGGTCGGGGAGCCCGTGCCGGGGCCGGTGGACGGCGGGGTGGACGGCGAGGACGGCGAGCCGCTCGACGGCGGGCCGCCCGCTTCGGGCGCGGAGCCCGGCTGCGAAGTGGTCACGCCGTCGCCGGAGCCGGGCGGGGTGGTGCCGATCGTCCGCTCGGTGCCGGTGAGGCCGGGGGCCTTCGCCGTGGTGGACGGGCCGGTGGCGCCGGTGACCGAGGCGGTGCGGTCCGTCCGCGCGGACGGCTCGATCGAGCCCGCGCTGCTGCCGCGCGACGCCGTCCAGGACGCGAGCATGCCGACCGCGGCGGCGGCCGAGGCGGCGAGACCCGCGACGGCGCCGAGCCTGCGGCCGGACCGCTTGCGTCCGCTGGCGGCGGCCTTGTGCGCGGCGGTTCCCGGCGCGGGGGCGCCGAGTGCCGCGGAGCCGATCACCACGAGGGGGCTCGGGGACGTCGCGGTCGGGGACGGCTCGTCCACCTCGCGCTCGTAGGACGCGAGGACGCTGTCGCGCAGCGGTTCCGGCAGGGCTTCGGGGGCGCGGCCGGCCAGCAGGCGCGGGAGCGTGCCCTTCTCGAACGCGGCGATGACCTCGGCGGCTCCGGCGCCGGCCTCGCCGCGCATCAGCGCGTCCAGCACGCCGCGTTCGAGCCGGGTGCGGCCGCTGTGCAGCAGTTGCCGGACGGTGTCGGGCGCGAGCCCGAGGATGCGCGCGATGTCCGGAAGCTCCAGCCATTCGCCCGCGTCCAGGAGCAGGGCCTCGCGCTGCTCGGCGCGGAGGGCCGCGGCGGCGCGCAGCAGCGGGTCGTGCTCGGCGGCGGCGACGTGCCACGGCCGGGAGAACGCGCCGCGGGACTCGGCCGCGGTGCGGGACAGCGCGTACATCCAGAGCACGACGTCGCCGCGCGGCGGGTGCCGGACCGCCGCCACGAAGGCGTCGTGCACCGCCGCCGCCGCGTCGTCGCCGAGCAGCGACCAGCCGTGCGCGTAGAGGCGGGCGGCGTGCGCGTCGTAGAGGGAAGCCGGGTCCCCGCGCATGTGACCTCCGATGTGGGCGGCTCGGACGAGCCTGGGGCGGCTCGGGCAGAGCCGTCGGGAGCCGACCGGTGGCCGCCGGAGCGGAAGGGGCAGGGCTCGGGGCGGACCGGTGGGAAACGGGACTCTAGTGCATTCCGGAAATCAACGCGACGTGCGGGGTCCGCTGTCGCGCCCCGGAAGATCCGGAAGGGCGGCGCTTCCTGCCGATTTGGGGCCCGTTTGGGGATTGTTAGCTGAATCACATGATTCCTGATGCGTTTCAGCAGGGAAGGATTCGAACCTGTGATCGAGAATTCTCGCCGCCTGCGCCCCGGGGACGTCCGCCGCCACGTCGTCGGCACGTGCTTCAAGACCGGACCGCCCGGAACCGTCGGGGCGGAGACCGAATGGTTCGTCACCGATCCGCGCGAGCCCGGGGCGCCGGTCCCGGCCGCGCCCGTCCGCGCCGCCGTCGAGCGGGCCGGGCCCCCGCCCGGCGGCAGCACCGTCACCTACGAGCCCGGCGGCCAGCTGGAACTGAGCTCCGCCCCCTTTCCGAACCTGGCCCTGCTGCACGGGGCGCTGACCCGGGACATCGCCCACGTCCGCGCCGCCCTGGCGCCCGCCGGGCTGGCCCTCACGGGACACGGCGTCGATCCGCACCGTCCGCCGGGGTTCCAGAGCGAGCACCCGCGGTACCTGTCCATGCGCGACTACTACGTCGCGCGCGGCTTCCCCGACGTCGGGCCGCAGATGATGTGCTCCACCGCGTCCGTCCAGGTGAACCTGGACATCGGCGCGGACGAGGCGGACGCGGCCCGGCGCTGGCGGCTGGTGCACGCGCTCGGCCCGGTGCTCGTCGCCGCCTTCGCGAACTCGCCCTGGCGCGCCGGGCGGCGCACCGGCTGGGCGTCCACCCGGCAGGCCATCTGGACCGAGCTGGACCCGTGCCGCACCCGCTCGGTGCTGGCCGACGCCGCCGAGAGCCCCGCCGACGCCTGGACCCGGTACGCGCTGGACGCGCGGGTCATGCTCGTCCGCGGGCCGGGCGACCGCTGGATCTCCGACCCCGGCATGACCTTCGCCGAGTGGCTGGACAAGGGCGAGCCGACGGCCGCCGACCTGGAGTACCACCTGTCCACGCTGTTCCCGCCCGTCCGCCCGCGCGGCTGGCTCGAACTGCGCATGATCGACGCCCTGCCCGAGCCCTACTGGGCCGTCCCGGTCGCGCTGGCGACCGCCCTCCTGGACGACCCCGAAGCCTCCGCCGCCGCCGAGGCCGCCACCGCCCCCTTCACCCTCCCCCCACCCGCCCCCGCCAACCCGCACACCGCCACCGCGTCCGACCCGCGCGCTGTGTCCGACCCGCGCGCTGTGCCCGGCGCGTGCGCCGGGGGCGGTGTGAACGGCGCGGGCGCTGGGGACTGGTGGGTTCTGGCGGCCCGGAGGGGGCTTGCCGATCCGGTGCTCGCCGAGGCGGCGCGGACGTGTTTCGGCGCCGCGCTCGCCGCGCTTCCGCGGATGGGCGCGGGCGCGCTCGTCCCGGTGGTCGCCGAATACGCCGACCGTTACGTCGAGCGGGGCCTCAGCCCCGCGTTCGCCGAGGAGGCCTCCCGATGCTGACCGCACCGACCGAGGGCGCGCCGAACGAGGACGCCCTGAAGGAACTGGTCGCGGCGGAGCTGTCCGCCGCGCGCGACCGCAGCCTGGGCCTCACCACCGGGGCGCTGCCGCGGCCCGAGCTGACCGCGCAGGTCTCGCCGCTGATGTCGCCGCTGGTCTGGGACCTGGCGCACGTCGGCAACTACGAGGAGCTGTGGCTGCTGCGCGCCGCCGCCGGGATCACGCCGATGCGCCCGGAGATCGACGACCTGTACGACGCGTTCGAGCATCCGCGGTCGGCGCGTCCGACGCTGCCGCTGCTGTCGCCGGACGATGCGCGCGCCTACATCGCCGAGGTCCGGACGAAGGTGCTCGACTCCCTGGAGCGGGTGCGCTTCGACCCGGCGAACCCGCTCACCTCGGGCGGGTTCGTGTACGGGATGGTCGTCCAGCACGAGCACCAGCACGACGAGACGATGCTCGCGACGCACCAGCTGCGGAAGGGCGAGCCCGCGCTCCTCGACCGCGCCGCGCCGGATCTGCCGGTCTCGCTCGTCGAGGCGTCCGAGGTGCTGGTGCCGGCCGGGCCGTTCACCATGGGCACCTCGGACGACCCGTGGGCCTACGACAACGAGCGTCCGGGCCATGTGGTGGACGTCCCCGCCTACTACATCGACACCGAGCCCGTCACCAACGCCGCCTACCAGCGGTTCATCGAGGACGGCGGCTACGACGAGCCCCGCTGGTGGACGGAGGCCGGCTGGGAATGGCGGAACTCCTCCGGCAAGCGCGCACCCGCCTTCTGGACGCTAGAGGGTCTAACTTGGGTGAGACGTCGTTTCGGACGCGTCGAGCCCCTGCCGCCGAACGAGGCCGTCCAGCACGTGTGCTGGTATGAAGCGGACGCGTACGCCCGTTGGGCGGGCAAGCGGCTGCCCACCGAGGCCGAATGGGAGAAGGCCGCTAGGCACGACCCTGAAACCGGGCGTTCCCGCCGCTATCCGTGGGGTGACACCTGGGAGGAGGGACGCGCCAACCTCGGCCAGCGCCTTCTGCACCCGACCGAGTCCGGAACCTATGCGTCCGGCGCGTCCGCCTATGGCGTGCGCAAGATGATCGGTGACGTGTGGGAGTGGACGTCCACCGACTTCTACGGCTACCCCGGATTCCAGTCCTTCCCCTACAAGGAGTACTCGGAGGTCTTCTTCGGGCCTGACTACAAGGTCCTGCGAGGGGGCTCCTGGGCGACGCACCCGCTGGCCGTGCGCGGCTCGTTCCGCAACTGGGACTACCCGATCCGCCGCCAGATCTTCAGCGGCTTCCGCTGCGCGAGGTCCCTCTGATGCCCGCCGTCAAGAACACCTCGCTTCAGCGCATCCGCCACACGCCCTCCCCTATGCGGGGGGTGGCTCTGATGTCTCGCCAGCTCGGACACCGCGGTTCGGCCCGTCCGTTGAACGGCACCCACCTTGGGAGGTGCTCCTGATGCGCCGCTGTCTTGGACGCCTCGGTTCGGCACGTCCGCTACACGGACTCCGTTGTGGGGGGTGGTTGTGATGTGTCGGCATCTGGGTTATCTCGGGCCGGCGCGTCCGCTGTACGACCTCGTGTACGCGGGGGAGCACAGCATGGAGCACCAGGCGTACGCGCCGCGCATGACGCAGGGGAACCTGCTCAACGCGGACGGGTTCGGCGCCGGCTGGTACCAGGCGGGGGAGGCGTTCCGGTTCCGCCGGGCGCAGCCCATCTGGACGGACGCCTCGTTCCGCGAGGTTGCGCGCGCGGTCTCCGCGCCGTGCGCGGTGGTCGCGATCCGGTCGGCGACGACCGGCTTCCCCGTGGACGAGTCGTGCGCCCAGCCGTTCCGCGCCGGAACCCGCCTGTTCAGCCACAACGGCAAGATCGACGGTTTCGCCGGGGTCGAGGCCAAGCTGCGCGAGCTGGCCGGGGACCTCGCCGAGGTGCCCGACGCCCGCGCGCCCGTGGACTCGGCCCTGCTGTTCGCCATCGCCGCCCGGCACTGGCGGGACGGCGCGTCCCTCGCCGAGGGGCTCGCCGCGACCGTCCGGGCCGTGACCGGGCTCGCGTCCGGCCGGTTCAACCTGCTCGCCGCCGACGGGACGTCGCTCGCGGCGACCACGCGGGGCGACTCGCTGTTCCTGCGGATCCAGCCGGACGCGGTGTGGCTCGCGTCCGAGCCGCTGGACCCCGACCCCGCCTGGCAGGCGGTTCCCGACGGCTCCCTCGTGGCCGCCGACCTCGCGTCCGGCGCCCGCGTCCTGCCCCTCTGACCTGGAGTATCTGTGGAACTCTTCCTCACCGCCGACGACCTCGCCAAGTCCCTGCGCCGGGACGTGGGCGACGGGCTCGCCGGGAGCCCGAAGACGCTGCCGCCGAAGTGGTTCTACGACGAGCGGGGCAGCGCCCTGTTCGAGGACATCACGCGGCTCGGCGAGTACTACCCGACCCGCCGCGAGCGGGAGATCATCAAGGCCCGCGCGGACGAGATCGCCGAGCTGACGGGCGCGACGACGCTGCTGGAGCTCGGCGCGGGCTCCGGCGAGAAGACCCGGCTGCTGCTCACCGCGCTCGCCGGGACGCTGCGCAGCTACGTCCCGGTGGACGTGTCGGGCGAGTTCCTCGGCGAGGCCGCCGCCGCGATCGCCGCCGACCATCCGGACATCGCGGTCCGTCCGGTCGTCGCCGACTACGAGCAGCACCTGCACCTGCTGCCGACCGGCGGCCGCCGCCTGATCGCGTTCCTCGGCGGGACGATCGGCAACATGCCGCCCGCAGCACGGATCGGCTTCCTCGGCGCGCTGCGCGAGACGATGGGCCCGGACGACGCGCTCCTGCTCGGCGCCGACCTGGTCAAGGAGGAGGACCGGCTCGTCCGGGCCTACGACGACGCGTCCGGCGTGACCGCCGAGTTCAACAAGAACGTGCTGCGGGTGATCAACCGCGAGCTGGACGCCGACTTCGACCTCGACGCGTTCGAGCACCTGTCCGTCTGGAACCCGTCCGACGAGTGGGTCGAGATGCGGCTGCGCTCGCTGCGCGACCAGACCGTCCGGATCGGCGCGCTCGACCTGACCGCCGAGTTCGCCGCGGGCGAGGAGATGCGCACCGAGATCTCCGCCAAGTTCCGCCGCGAGCGCATGGCGACCGAACTCGGCGCCGCCGGCCTCCGCCTGGCCGAGTTCTGGACGGACGAGGCCGGCGACTTCTCCCTCACCCTGGCCCGCCCGCTGTAACACACCGCCCGCTGTAACACACCGCCCGCTGTAACACACCGCCCGCTGTAATGCACCGACCGATGCAAAACCCCGCCCGGCTCGGGCGGGGTTTTGCATCGGGGGCTCATGCGGCATGGGCGGAGGGGGCGGGATCGAGGGTCGGGTAGTCGGTGTAGCCGGTCGGGCCGCCTGTGTACATGAGGTACTGGTCGCGGATCTGGTTGAGCGGCGCGCCTGTGCGCAGTCGCTCGACGAGGTCCGGGTTCGCGAGGAAGGGACGGCCGAGGGCGACGAGGTCGGCTCCTTCCTCGGCGAGGAGTTCCGCCTTCCGCGTGACGTCCTCGGTGGTCAGGTCGTCCAGCTTCGGGTTGGCGATGAGCGTGGTCGGCCAGAGGGCGCGGATCGTCCGGAAGAGGTCCGTAGCGGGGTCGGCGTGGACGACGTGCAGGTAGGCGGGGCCGATCTTCGCCAGCTCGCGGACGAGCACGGGGTAGAGCGCGTCGGTGTCGTCCTCGCGCAGGTCGTTGGCGGTGACTCCGGGGGAGATCCGGACACCGACGCGGTCCGCCCCGACGGCGTCCACCACGGCCTGCGTGACCTCCAGCGTGAAGCGGATGCGCCCGGCGATCGAGCCGCCGTAGCCGTCCGTCCGCAGGTTGGTGTTCGAGCCGAGGAACTGGTGCAGCAGGTAGCCGTTCGCGGAGTGCACCTCGACCCCCTCGAAGCCCGCGTCGATCGCGTTCCGCGCGGCGGCGGCGAAGTCCTCGACCGTGCGGCGGATCTCGTCCCTGGTCATCTCGCGCGGGACGACCGCGGGAACCGGCCCGGACGGCGTGTGGATCGTGTCCGGCAGCGGGACGGGCGAGGGCGCGACCGGGTGCAGGCCGCTGTTGTCGGGGTGTCCGACGCGTCCGCCGTGCTGGAGCTGGAGGAACGCCCGTCCACCCGCGTCCCGCAGCGCCCCGGTGACCTCGCGCCAACCGGACACGTGCGCCGGACCGTGGATCGCCGGGATGTTCGGATAGGTCTGCCCGACCGCGTTCGGTGTCGCCGCCTCGGCGATGATCAGCCCGGCGGCCGCCCGCTGGGCGTAGTACTCGGCCATCAGCGCGCCGGGCACCCCGTCGCCGTCCGCGCGGTTCCGCGTCATCGGCGCCATGACCAGCCGGTTCGGCAGGACGAGCCGACCAACGCGGGCGGGGGAGAGCGGGTTCTCGTTCAGCATGGCGATGCTTCCTTTCCAGGAATTCAGGGTCAGCGGGCGGGGAAGGCGTGGCGGCGCGAGGTGATGACGGCCGCCAGTACGGGGGCCAGGAGCGCGAGGGCCGTCCAGGGGAGGGCGGAGGCGCCGAAGCGGTGGAGGAGGAGGCCGCCTGCGATGCCGCCGGCTGCCATGGCCACGTTCCAGAGGGTGACGAGTAGGGCTTGCGCGGCGTCGGCGGCTTCTTCGCCGGCCTTGGCGCCCGCTTGGCCTGCGGCGGTCTGGAGCAGGGTGGGCGCTCCGCCCCAGCCGAGGCCCCAGAGCGCCGCCGCCGCGTAGACGAGGACGTGGGAGTCGGACAGCAGCGCCAGGACGGCGGTGGCCACCGCCACTAGCAGGACGCTTGCCAGCGAGAGCAGCCGCAGGTGCCGGTGGATCCGCGCTCCGACGATCGCGATGCTCAGCAGGGACGCGGCGCCGAAGACCAGCAGCACAGCGTCGGTCGAGCCGCCCATGCCCAGGCCGTCCAGGTAGGCGGCGACGTAGGCGTACAGGACGGTGTGGGCGAGGACGTAAACGAGCGTGACGAAAAGGACGGGCCCGACGCCCGGTACGCCTAGCACGCGCTGTCGAGCCGTTCCGGCTGCGCGCCGGCGTCCGGGGAAGTCGGGCACGCTTGCGGCGATCCAGCCGACCAGGACGACGGTGAGTGCCGTCATGGTCCAGAAAGCCGTCCGCCAGCCTAGGGCCGAGCCGAGGAAGGTGCCCGCCGGAACCCCCAGGGAGAGCGCGACCGGAATCCCGGCCATCGCGACGGCGATCGCGCGGCCTTCCAGCTCGGGCGGAGCCATCCGGCGGGCGTATCCGGCGAGCAGTGCCCAGGCCAGGCCCGCCGCGACCCCGGCGGCGAACCGGGCGACCATGGTCAGCGCGTAGTCGGACGAGATCGCCGTGACCCCGTTGGCGACGGCGAACCCGACCACCGTGGTGAGGAGCAGGCGCTTGCGCCGCCACGCGGCGGTCGCAGCGGTGAGCGGGGCGGCGGTGAGGGCCGTCCCGAGTGCGTAGATCGTGACGGTCTGACCGGCGGCGGACTCGCCGACGCCGAGGCCCGCGCTCATCGCGGGCAGCAGCCCGGCGGGCAGGGTTTCGGTCAGGCTCGTGATGAACACGGCCGTGGCCAGGGCCAGCAGCGGGGACATCGGCAACCGGCGGGATCGCGCCGCCGGGGTGGTGTTCGTGGCTTCTTGCGTGGTGACCATGTCGCCTCCTTCGATCGGGACGACAGTGCCGCGCGGGACTTCGGGACCGCTGACGGGCGGCTGATGGTCGATCCGAATAGGCTGCCGACGTGCGGTTCGGGGTACTCGGTCCGGTGGCGGTGTGGGACGACGGGGGCGTGCCCGTCGCGATCCCGGAGGCGAAGGTGCGCGCGCTTCTGGCCGACCTGCTCGTCCGGCCGGGCGCGCCCGTCTCCGCCGACCGGCTGATCGACGACCTGTGGGGCGACCGCCCGCCCGGCAACCCCGCCAATGCGCTCCAGGCGAAGGTGTCGATGCTGCGGCGCGTCCTAGGGCGGGAGCGCGTCGTCCGGGCGGCGGCGGGTTACCGCCTCGTAGTGGACGACGTGGACGCCGAGCGGTTCACGTCCCTCGCCGAACGCGCGCGCACGATGGACGACCCGCGCGCACGCGTCACCGTCCTCGCCGAAGCGCTGGCCCTGTGGCGCGGCCCGGCGTTCGCCGACATGGCGGACGAGGAGTTCGCGCGCACCGCCGCGGCGAGTTTGGACGATCAGCGTCTCGCCGTCCTGGAGGAGCACGCCGAGGCGCGTCTTGCGGCAGGGGAGCACCTTCTCCTTGCTGGAGAACTGTCCGCTCTCGTTGCGCAGCATCCCCTGCGCGAGCGGTTGCGGACCGTCCATGCCAAGGCCCTCTACCTGGCCGGAAGGCAGGGCGAGGCCCTGGCGACCCTCACTGAGCTGCGCGAACTCCTGGCGGACGAGCTGGGCATCGACCCCGGCCCCGAGGCCACCGCCCTCCACGAAGCCATCCTGCGACAAGATCCGCTCCTCACGCCCCAGCCCGCACCGGTACGACCCGCCGCGCCCGAGCAGCCTGCTGCGGGACGGGGGACGAATCTGCCGGTGCCGGTTACGGGGCTGGTGGGGCGGGACGTTTGTGTGGGGGATGTCGTCCGGCTGCTTGGGGCGGGGCGGCTGGTGACGCTGGTGGGGCCCGGCGGAGTCGGGAAGACGCGGTTGGCGCTTGAGGCGGCGCGCGGGGCCGCGCAAGCGGACGGGACGTGGCTTGTCGAGTTGACGGCCCAGCAGGGAGGCCCTGCCGAGCTGGCGCGGCACATCGCGGCGGTTTTGGGGGTTCGGGATGAGTTGCCCGGCACTGCGGGAGCGGCGTGGGGTGTGCCCGAGGATCCGGTGCAGCGGCTGGCGCTCGCGTTGCGGGATCAGCGGGTGCTGCTCGTCCTGGACAACTGCGAGCACGTGGTCGAGGCGGTCGCGGAGCTGGTCGTGGTGCTGCGCGGCGCCGCGCCCGGGCTGCGCGTGCTCGCGACGAGCCGGGAGCCGCTCGCGGTGGACGGCGAGACGGTCTACCAGGTCGAACCGCTGGGGGAGGACGACGCGGTCCGGTTGTTCGCGGAGCGCGCCGCCGCGTCCGCGCCCGGGTTCTCGCTCGACCGGGACCGCGAGGCCGTCGCCGAGATCTGCCGCCGCCTGGACGGCATCCCGCTCGCGCTGGAACTCGCCGCGACGCGCGTCCGGGCCCTTGGCACGCGGGAGCTGGCGGCGAGGCTCGGCGACCGGTTCCGCGTCGTGGCGACCGAGCGGCGCGCTGCGCCGGCGCGGCAGCGCACGCTGCGGGCCATGATCGACTGGAGCTGGGAGCTGCTCACCCCGGCGGAGCGGATCGTACTGCGCCGGCTGGCCGTCCACCGCGACGGCTGCGACCCGGCCGCGGCGGAGGCCGTCTGCGCGGGTGGGGGCGTCCGCCCGGACGAGGTCCTCGGCCTGGTCGCGCGGCTTGTGGACCGTTCCCTCGTCGTCATGGCCGAGGGGCCGGACGGCCCGCGCTACCGCCTCCTGGAGTCCGTCGCCGCGTACGCGCTGGAGCGCCTGGACGAGGCGGAGGAGCGCACCGCCACGCGGGAACGGCACCTCCGCCACTTCCTCGCGCTCGCCGAGACCGCCGAGCCCCGGCTGCGCGGCAGTGAGCAGCGCGCCTGGCTCACCCGCCTCGACGCCGACGCCGCGAACCTCCGGGCCGCCCTGGACGAGGCGTCCCCGTCCGACGCGTCCCGGCTGGCCGCCGCGCTGACCTGGTGGTGGCTGATGCGCGGCCGCTTCCACGAGGCCCGCGCCGTCCTGTCGGAGCACGACAAGGGCGGGTACCTCCACACGGCTTTCGCGCTCCTGACCGGCGACCACACAGCGTCCCCGGCCCAGGAACAGGGCGCTGAAGGCCCGCTAAATAGCGAGACCCTTCCGGCGGGCGAGCATGCGACGGCCGTCATCACGAGCCAGGAGCATGGAGACGAACGCGGGCTCTGGTTGTACGCGTACGCGTTGTTTCATGCCGGACGCGGGGAGGCGAGCAGGGACGCCAATGCGCGGGCGCACGAGGCGTTCGCGGGTTCGGGGGACCGGTGGGGCGTTGCGGCCTCGCTCGCGCTGCGCGCCATGCACGCGATGAACGCCGGCGAGCTGGACACGATCAACGAGGCCGGGACGCGGGCCGCCGCGCTGTTCCGGGAGCTGGGCGACCAGTGGGGCGAGCTCCAGACCGTCCTTCCGCGCGCGATGCTGGCCGAGGTCCGGGGCGGGTACGAGAAGGCGCGGAACCTCCAGGCGGACGGGCTGCGGATCGCGCGGGACCTCGGGCTGCGGGCCGAGGAGTCGGAGCGGCTGTCCGGGCTCGGCCGCCTGGCGCTGCTCGCGCGCGACTGGGACCACGCCCGCGAGCTGCACGAACGCGCCTGGCGGCTGGCGGCCGAGCAGGGCTACCGGTACAGCGAGGTGTACGCGCTGATGGGCCTCGCGCTCGGCGCGCGCCGCTCCGGCGACCTGGACGCCGCCGAGGAGCAACTCGCGCGGATTCAGGAGGAGTACGACTCGTCCCCGCTCGGGGAGCACCTGATGGCCGCCGAGGCGGGGTTCATCGCTGAGCTGCGCGGCGACGCCGCGGCCGCCGAGGCGCACCAGAGCGCGGGGCTCGCGATCGCGTTGCAGATCGGCGAGCCGAGGTCGCTCGCGCTGTCGCTGGAGGGCATGGCGGGCGTGTCCGTCCTGGCCGGGGACGCGCGGAAGGGCGCCTGGCTGCTCGGAGCCGCCGACGCGGCGCGGCGCGAGGTCGGCGCGCCGCTCCCGGAGGCCGAGCGCGGCGATGTCGATCGGATCGCCGCGAAGGCCGCGTCCGCGCTGGGCGAGGACGGCTTCAACGAAGCCTTCGCCGAGGGATCGGCAGCCACGCCTAAGCAAGCGGTCAGCACGCTGGGCCAGGCACGTGGGGCGTAGAGGGCAGGCGGTCAGCTGGCGGTGGAGGGGTGGGCCAGGCCGATTCTGCGGAGGTCGTCGGCGAGGCGGGTTGCCAGGTAGCGGTGGCCCTCCGGAGTCGGGTGGGTGCCGTCCGGCTTGATGTACTGCGGGGCGTTGCCGGCGCCGCGCTCCCGGTCCCCGGTGATCCACTTCTCGGTGAGCGGGTCGATGAACGGGACGTCCAGCTGCGCCGCGACCGTCCGCAGGCCGTCCCGGACCGCGACCGCGCCGGCGGTCGGGTGGTCGTTGCCCCACAGCGGCCCGACCAGGACGATCCGGGTGTGCGGCCAGCGCGCCTTCGCCTTCTGCAGCAGCGTGCGCGCGGCGTCCGAGACCTTCCCGGCCGGGTAGTGCGCGTCGTTGTGCCCGCCGGACACGACCAGCAGCGCGGGCGCGGGACGCCAGCCGAGCTGGTCCTCGAAGAGCTTGCCGAACGGGCTGTGCTTGGAGCCGGGTGCGATGAAGCCCGTCCCGGCGCGTCCGCCTAGGACGACCTGCCAGCCCAGTAGGCGCGCCGCCGCGGCGGCATAGGTGGTCTCGGGCTGAACGCCGCGCTCGCCGACCGTGTAGGAGTCGCCCAGGAACATCACGACCGGCGCACCAGCGGAGACACGGTCAGCGGCTTGGGGTGGTTTCGCAACCGGAGTCTCGTGCGCGCGCGAAGCGCACCCCGCGAGCAGGAGTGGTGCACAAACCAGCAGGGACGCCGCGTTGCGGCGGACGCGGCCACCAGCCATCGATTAACCACCATTGTTCGTATTTGTCGTTGCGCATCCTAGCGATCCCGATCTGCCACGGGTGTCGTTTCCGGTGGCTATGATCGGCGGCTCCAGCCCCCGAACGGAGCCCCGATGACCACCGCCGAGCCCCCGGCGCAGACCCCGGAACAGCCCCCGACAGCGGCGCAGGCACCGGCGCGGCCCGCGACCGGAACCCCGGACGAGACCCAGACCGGAACCACGCCGGAGGCCGCCTCCGGGACGCCGCCTGAGAACCCGACGTGCTTCCGGCATCCGAAGCGCGAGACCTGGGTGCGCTGCGTCCGGTGCGACCGGTACGCCTGCCCCGACTGCCTGCGGGACGCGGCCGTCGGGCAGCAGTGCGTCGAGTGCGTCCGCGAGGGGAACCGGAGCATCCGGCAGGCCCGGTCGGTCTTCGGCGGGCGCGCCGGCGCCACGCCCTGGGTCAGCTACACGATCATCGGGCTGTGCGTGCTCGGCTACCTGCTGGAGCTCGCGGCCCCCGGCATCGTCGACAAGCTCGACGCGCTCGGCACGGGCCTGCGCGCGCCCGGCGGCAAGCTCTTCGTGGACGACGGTTCCGGCGTCCCGCCCGGCTGGACGCAGATCGGCATCGCGCACGGCGAGTGGTACCGGCTGATCACCGCCGCGTTCCTGCACCAGCCGCCCGGCAGCGGCTTCGGGGTCCTGCACATCGCGCTGAACATGTGGTGGGTCTGGACTCTCGGCCGGCGCGCCGAGGAGATGCTCGGCTGGGCCCGCTACGCGGCGCTCTACCTGCTCTCGGCGCTGGGCAGCTCGGTGCTGGTGTTCCTGATCGCACCCTCGACCGGGGCGATCGGCGCGTCCGGCGCGGTGTTCGGCCTGGCCGCGTCCTACTGGGTGTTCAGCCGCCGCCTCGGCCACGACATGCGCGCGGTCAACCAGCAGACCCTCTACGTGATCGTCTGGCTGGTGGTCTCCGCCGGGTTCACGTCCTGGCAGGGGCATCTCGGCGGCTTCCTGACCGGCGGCGCCATCGCGCTGGCCTTCGCTTACGCGCCAAAGACCCGGCGCGTCCTGGTCCAGGCGGCGGCCGGTAGCGCGTTGCTCGTCCTGCTCCTGGCGCTCGTCGCCATCAAGTCGTCCACGCTCACCTGACCTGATGGGACGCCCCCAGCTGAGGCGGCCAAGGCAGGCAAGCGGATCGAGGCAGGCAAGCGGATCAAGCCCGGCCAGGCGGTCATGGCGGGCCTGGGTGGTGCACCCGGCGGCGGGCCTGGTCCTGGTGGCCGGGCTCGTCTACGCCAACCAGGTGCTGTTCACGGTCTACGTCCTGCGCGAGCACGGCGGCAGCACGTCGTTCATCGCGCCCTACCTGCCGACCGGATGGTTCGATCTGGCGGACGGCCCGACCATGCGGTCCTTCGCCGCGCACTTCCCCGAGCCGTCCGTGCTGGGGCCGTCGGTGCTGCGCGTCCAGGCGTTCCTTGAGCTGCCGTTCGTCCTGCTGGCGTATGCGACCGTGCTGCGGTGGCTGTCCGTCCGCTGGTACCGGCGCCTGCTGGACGGCCTGCCCCTGTGGGCCGCCTCGGCCGTTTACACGACCGTGTTCTGCCTGGTCGAGTGGGACTTCCACAACCCGTACACCGCGGCCGACATCGCGATCAGGGTGGCCTCGGCGGCCGTCACGCCCCTGTGGATCGGCTGGACGACCCGCCGCGACATCCAGGCCGAACGCCGTCTGGGCGTCGCCGGGTTGCTGGCGTTCGGCGTCTCCACGTGGGCGCTGGGCCACCTCGTCCTGACCGTCTACGACACCGCCCTGCTCTACAACCTCGGCCACCTGCCCGGACGCCTGCCCTCGGCACTCGTCGCCCTGGCCGTCCTCGTGTGCGCGCGCGTGGGGGCCGCCCGATACGGAGAGCGCGGAGACCCCGGACTGGCCGTCCGTACTGTGACGGCCGGGTTGACGTGGGGGCTGGTCCTGTTCTTCATCCCGGCCTTGCCCATCCGGTACGGAGTGAACTTCGGCCTAGCCCTGCTGTCCGCAGCGGGCGGATTGGCAGTGTGCGGGGCGGCGGTCGTCCTCACGCTAAGGGAAACGCTCCGAGGCCAGGAGCGCGGACGAGTCGTCTTGTGGTGCGGACAGCTGGCTTTGGCGGCAGGCGTCGGCGGCGCGGCGGGCTATGCGGCCCTCCGCGCCGCCACGGACGCCTACTACGAGGCCGGGCTCCTCAGAAGCGCCGCAGTGGCCTTCCTCGTAGCCGTCCTCGTGTGCGCGGGCACCGATCAGCTGAAGAAGCCCGCGGACCGGGTCAGTTCTCCAGCGGACGGAGTTCGTCCGCGTAGCTGACGGAGATCCGGCGCATCACGCCGTCGTCGGTGATCGAGTACTGGCCCAGCCTCCACAGCGGCGGCGAGTAGGCGTGGATCGACACGCTCGACTTGGCCGCCCCCACGAGGCGGTGGATGTGCTCGGGCCCGAACGAGAACGAGGCGCCCTCGCCGACGCGCACGCGCACGTGCTCGCCGCCGATGCGCGGGTTGCACTCCTCCAGCTCGCCTGCCACCACGTGGACGGCGCCGGACGACACGTCGTGGTCGTGCCAGCCCGTGTCGTTCTCCGGCGTCCAGCACAGCAGCCAGACGTCCACGTACTCGTCCCGGTAGAGGGAGGCGTAGTGGCGTTCCTCGTCGGAGAAGGCGACGTGCTGCCGCCACAGCTCGGGCCGGTCGGCCAGGCCGTCCACCAGCCCGAGCAGTTCGCGCTTGTCCAGCGCACGCGCGGGCAGCGCCGGCAAAGGCGGCCGCTCGGCTGCCGTGGAAAGCTCGTTACAGGAGTTGCCCTCGATGAGAACGGCGTCAGACGGCATGGGTTCGCTCCTCTCCGTTGAGTAGTCGGTACGGGTTGGCCACGCGGAAGGCGTGGCGGGCGGCCTCGCCGAGGCCGAGCTCTTGCGGTTCCGCATAGGGACGGTCGCTGCCGTGCAGGACGACGTCCACGCCGAGCGCGCGCACGATGGCGTCGGTAGCGCGCGGCCCGTAGGAGGACGTCTCGACGAACGCGTCCCGGTCGATTTCGCCGCGTCCGCCCCCGCGCGCCATGACCCGTTCGCCGTGCAGGGGGGCCAGGCCGGAAAGCAGTGCGAAGCAGACGCGCAGGCGCGGGAAGGCGGGCCGTCCGAACGCGCGGAACGCGTACCAGGCGGCGTGCATCTGCCCCACATAGGGGACGACGGCCGCCCACCACGCAGGTCCTTCGGCCTTAGCGGCAGGGCCGGGATGGACGAACAGCGGCAGCCCGCGTTCCTCCAGGACGGCCAGCAGCGGCGCGCAACGCTCGTAACCGGTGGCGTCCAGCAGCGCGTTCGCGGGAAGCTGGAGCCCGACGAACCCGCGATCCAGCTCCTTGGCCAGCGCGTCCGCGTCGATCTCGGTGACGCAGGCGGCGGCCCAGGCCCGGAACGGCTCCGGCAGCGCCGCCGCGCCGTCGTGGTAGGCGTCCAGAAGCGGACGCGCCTCGTCGGGGGGCAGCAGTTCGGCGCCGAGCGGTGAGGACAGTGACACCAGGGCGAGATCGAGACCGTCCGCGCGGACGAGCGCGGCCCGCAGCGACACGTCGTGATCATGCGGATCCACCTCGTACGGGGGCTCGCCGTCGAGGTGGAGGGTCCAGCCGTCCAGGCGCGGCGGGGCGGACCGCGCGCGCAGCGCGGCACGCAGGGGCGCCCCCCAGAGGTGCTGGTGGACGTCCACCCCCGACACTCGCCGCCCCCTACTGAACCGCATCAGTTAACCGTTTCAGTGAACCGGTTCAGGAGGCGCCGCGTCAAGCGCGCGCCGGGAACCGCCGTCCCGACCGTCTAGGGTTGGGGGGCGTGAGCGACAGGCGGAAGCGCGCGACCATCCGGGAGGTCGCGCAGGCGACCGGCCTCTCACCCGCCGCGGTGTCCTACGCGCTGCGCGGCATCCAGACCTCCGGGGAGACCCAGGAGCGGGTCCGCGCCGCCGCCGAGGAGCTCGGCTACGAGGCGCACCCGATCGCCCGCGCCCTGGCCAGCGGCCGCACCGACATGGTCGGGCTGCTCTGCGGCTCCCTGGAGGACTACTGGCAGCAGTCCCTCGCCGTCGGGATCGGCCGCGCGCTGCTCGCCCGCGACCGCTACGCCCTGATCGTGGACGCCGGCGGCGACCCCGAGCGCGAGCTGGCGCTCGCCCGGCGGCTGCGCGACCAGCGGGTGGACGGCCTGATCGTGCAGCCGCTCGACCCCGCCGCCGCGCTCTGGTCCGACCTCGCCGAGACCCTCCCGGTCGTCTCCATCGGGGACGCCCTGCACGGCGGCAAGGCCCAGGGCGAGGTCGTCTTCGACAACCGGCGCGGCGTCACGCTCGCCCTGGAGCACCTGCGCGACCTCGGCCACCGGCGGGTCGCGGTGTTCACCCCGACCCGCGCCAGCACCCCCGACCGGCCCGCCGACGTGCACGTCAACGCCGAGGCCGACCGGCTCGGCCTGGCCGTCGAGGTGGTGGTCGCGCCGCCGTCCCCGGCCGAGGTGACCGAGGTCGCCGTCCGCGTCCTGGCGGGCCCGGACCGTCCGTCGGCGGTGTTCTGCTTCTCCGACACGATCGCCTACGCCGTCTACGCCGCGACGCGGGAGCTGGGCCTGTCCGTGCCCGGCGACCTGGCCGTCTGCGGCTACGACAGCCACCCCATGTCCGCGCTGCTCACCCCGCCGCTGACCACGGTCGACTGGGACATCGACGGCATCGTGCACGCCGCCGTCCGGCTCGTCGTGGACGTCATCGACGGCAAGTCCCGCAAGCGCCGCGTCGTCCGCGAACCCGAGCTGATCGTCCGCCCCTCCACCCTGCTCTGAGCCGCCCTGCCGCTTCGCCCTGAGCCGCTCCTCTGGCAGCCCTCCGCCTGGGCTGGGCCGGTCATTCGGCGCGGCGGGGCTCGTCGGAGGCGGGGTAGAGGCGGGCGAGCTCCGGGAGCAGGTCGGCGGCTATGGCGATGTCGGCGTCCAGGGGGCGGTCGGCCACGTCCTCGGGGAGGACGGCCGCGGCGCGCTCGTAGGCCGCGCGGAGGGCCCCGCCGGACGGGGCGCGCCCCTGCATCCGCAGCGCCCGCACGGCCGCGACCAGCTCGCACGCCAGCCCGATCCGGTACGCCGCGACCGCCTCGCCCGTCGCCCGCGCCGACTGCGTCGCGAAGCCCGCGTGCTCCTCCACGCCCCGCGACAGCACCGCGCTGCCGAGCGCCGCCGGGGCCGCGTGCCGCCGGACGTCCGCGAGCGCCGAGTGCGCCACGTACTCCAGGATCATGATCCCCGAGGCCGCCTCCGCGTTCGCCTGGAACGGCCGCAGCCCGGTGAAGGACGGCTCGGTCAGCGTGCCCAGCCGCGCCGCCGACAGCGCCCCGGTCTGGAACAGCGCCAGCCGCGCCGCGTCCAGCGCCAGGCCCGTCCCGGCGGTGTGGAAGTTGCCGTTGTGCCAGACCTCCGCGTCCGGGACGTCCACCAGCGGGTTCTCCGCCGCGCTGTTGATCACCCGCGTGACCGTCGCCTCGGCGTGCCGCGCCGCCTCCACGGCAGGGCCATGGACCTGCGGAAACGCCCGGTATCCGTACGGGTCCTGGATGCGCGCCGGGGTGTCGTGCTCGTAGGCCAGCAGGCTCCGCACCGCCGCCGCCACCTCGCCCTGGACGGGCTGCCCCCGGTGCACCGCGGGCGCGTACGGCTCCCGCGACCCCCGCACGGCCAGCAGCGACAGCGCAGCGATCACCACCGACGCGTCCAGCGCCTCCCGCAGATCGGTCACCGCCAGCGCCGCCTCGCCCAGCGTCGCGGCGTTCGAGCTCATGAAGCCCAGCGCGTCCGCCGAGCTGAGCGGGAAGTGCGGGCCGCGCGCCACCCCGGCGTCCGGATCGGCCTCGCCGCCGCCGTCCAGCCCGCCGTCCAGCCAGTTCCGCTCGCCGATCAGGCACAGCGCCGTGGACGCCATCGCGGTCAGGTCCCCGGTGCCGATCGCCCCGTACACCGGGACGGGCGGCAGCACGCCCAGGTTCAGCGCGTCCGCGAGGGCCGTCAGGACGCCCGGATCCACGCCCGAGCCGCCCGCCGCGATCTGGTTCGCCCGGACGACCAGCATCGCCCGCACCACCTCGGGTCTCGCCAGCGGACCGGCCCCGGCCGCGTGGCTGCGCATCAGCCGCAGGCCGTGCGCGTCCGCGTCCTCCCACTCGACCTCGACCGCCCGGTTCGCGCCGACCCCGGTCGTCCGGCCGTAGACCGGCCGCCGCTCGGCCACCCGCCGGACGGTCGTCCAGGCTTCCCGGGCCTGCTTGCGGCCCGCGTCGGATATGGCGATCATCACGTCCCCGCGGGCCGCGCGGGCCACCAGATCGCAGGTGAGGGACGTCCCGTCAAGCTCGATACGGCTGTGCGTCACGGCGCTGCGCCCCTTTCTCGTGTTTTCAGGTCGGTAACATCGATAGATAACGGGTTGACCTGGCCGGAGCGGTACCGGAGATTGTCGGTTGTCTAAGGTTGGGTGGATGCCGGTACCGATCACCCAAATGTCAGCGAGCGGAACGGCGTCGTCGCGGCGCCCCAAGAGGACGTGACTCGTTTGATCACCTTCACGGGCGTGACGAAGCGCTATCCGGACGGCACGGTCGCCGTGCACGACCTCGACCTGGAGATCCCGGCCGGACGCATCACCGTGCTCGTCGGACCGTCCGGCTGCGGCAAGACCACCACCCTCCGCATGGTCAACCGGATGATCGACCCGACCACCGGGACGATCACCGTCGACGGCCGCGACATCCGCCAGGTCGACCCGCCCACGCTGCGCCGCGGCATCGGCTACGTCATCCAGCAGGGCGGGCTCTTCCCGCACCGCACGATCATCGACAACATCGCCACCGTGCCCTACCTGCTCCACCAGGACAAGAAGCAGGCCCGCGCCCGCGCGTTGGAACTGATGGAGCGGGTCGGCCTCGACACCGGCCTCGCCAAGCGCTACCCCGCCCAGCTGTCCGGCGGCCAGCAGCAGCGCGTCGGCGTCGCCCGCGCGCTCGCCGCCGACCCCCCGATCATGCTGATGGACGAGCCGTTCAGCGCGGTCGACCCCATCGTCCGCACCCAGCTGCAGGACGAGTTCCTCCGGCTGCAGAACGACCTGGAGAAGACGATCGTCTTCGTCACCCACGACATCGACGAGGCCGTGAAGCTCGGCCACCGCATCGCGGTCTTCCAGGTCGGCGGCGTCCTCGCGCAGTACGCCACCCCCGAGGAGCTGCTCGCCGAGCCCGCCAACGACTTCGTCCGCGACTTCCTCGGCGGGGAGCGCGGCATCCGGCGGCTCCGGTTCGTCCAGCAGCTCGACGCGGAGGCCGCCGCCGAAGCCGAGTCCGCGACCGGAGCGGAATCCGCGACCGGAACCGGTACTGCGGCCGGAGCGGAGTCCGCGACCGGAACCGGTTCCGCCCAGGGCGGCGGGGCCGCGGCGGCGGGCGAGCGGTGAGCGCGCACCTCGCCCCGCTCCTGCCGGGCGGCGGGCTCGGGACCGGCGGCGGGCTCGCGTCCGGCCGCGCGCTCGCGGTCGGGGACGACGGGGAGCCGCTGGTCCGCTGGGACTGGATCGGCCGCAACTCCGACATCATCACCCAGCACCTCAACGACCACCTGGTCCTGTCGATCGTCCCGGTCCTGCTCGGCCTGGCCGTCTCGCTGCCGGTCGGGCTGCTCTGCGCCCGCTACCGCTGGCTGTACGCGCCGGTCGTCGGGCTCACCAGCGTGCTCTACGCCATCCCGGCGATCGCGCTGTTCGTCGTGCTGGTCGCCTTCACCGGCCTGACCCGCACCACCGTGATCATCCCGCTCACCCTCTACACCCTGTCGGTGCTGGTCCCCGCCGTGGTGGACGGCATGGACTCGGTGCCCGAGCACGTCCGGCAGGCCGCCACCGCGATGGGCTTCGGCACGCTGCGCCGGCTCGTCCAGGTCGAGCTGCCGATCGCCGTGCCGGTGGTGATGGCGGGCCTGCGGGTCGCGACGGTCTCCAACATCAGCCTCGTCTCGGTCGGCGCGCTGATCGGCGTCGGCGGCCTCGGCGAGCTGTTCACCGACGGCTTCAACCGCGACTTCACCACCCCGATCGTGGTCGGCATCGCGCTGATCATCGCGCTGGCGCTGGTCGCGGACGTGCTGCTCCTGCTCGTCCAGCGGCTGCTGACCCCCTGGGCCCGCGCGGGATCGAACGCGAGGACGGCCCGGCGCGCCGTCCGGGCCGAGCTGACCGAGCCGGAAGAGGCCGCCCTGTGAACGCCATCCTCGACGCGATCCGCTGGTTCTTCCACGGCCAGCAGTGGCACGGCACCGACGGCATCCCGCACCGCCTCACCGAGCACCTCTGGTACTCCGGCCTCGCGTTCGCGATCACCGTCCTGATCGCGCTGCCGGTCGGGCTGCTGCTCGGGCACGTCCGGCGCGGGAGGGCCGCCTCGTTCTTCGGCTTCTCGGTGATCGCGTCCGCCAACGGCGCGCGGGCGCTGCCGACCCTCGGCCTGCTCATCCTGGCCGTGCTGGTCACCTCGTCCAGCCTGGTCCCGACGCTGATCCCGCTGATCGTCCTCGCCATCCCGCCCGTCCTGGTGAACGCCTACACCGGCGTCCAGCAGGTCGAGCCCGGCCTGCGGGACGCGGCGGAGGGCATGGGCATGACCGGCACCCAGGTGCTCTGGCGGGTGGAGGCGCCGATGGCGCTGCCGCTGGTGCTGCTCGGCCTGCGCACCGCGGCGATCCAGATCGTCTCCACCGCGACCATCGCCGCCTACGTCGGCCTCGGCGGCCTCGGCCGGTTCATCGTGGACGGCCTCAAGCGGCAGGAGTACTCCAGCACCGCGGGCGGCGCGCTCCTGGTCATCCTGCTCGCCTTCCTCATCCAGTTCGTGTTCGCCCTGCTGCGCCGGGTCGCGGTCTCGCCGGGCCTGCGGCGCACCTCCTGACTCACACCGAAGTCCCTGCGAAAGGACCGTTCAGATGATCTCCAAGATGCGCGGCGCCGCCGTACTGCTCGTGGGCGCGCTGGCGCTGTCGGCCTGCGGGGGCGGCGGCGGTGGCGACAAGAACCCGCTCGGCGGCTCGACCGGAGGCGGTGGCGGTGGCGGCACGCTGGTGATCGGCACCGCCGACTTCCCCGAGAGCCAGGCCCTCGGCGAGGTCTACGCCCAGGCCCTCAAGGCCAAGGGCATCAAGGCCGAGACCAAGGTCGCCGGCACCCGCGAGGCCTACTACAAGGCCATCCAGTCCGGGCAGCTCGCGATCGTCCCCGAGTACAACGGCAACCTGCTGCTGCACATCGACCCGAAGGCGACCGCCGCGACGACCGACGAGGTCAACGCCGCCCTCGGCCAGAAGCTGCCGTCCACGCTCGGCATCCTCAACTCGGCCAAGGCCGAGGACAAGGACTCGGTCGTCGTCACCAAGGAGACGGCCGACAAGGACAAGCTGAAGACCATCGCCGACCTCAAGCCGGTCGCGTCCACCATCACCTTCGGCGGCCCGTCCGAATTCAAGACCCGCGAGTCCGGCCTGGTCGGAATCAAGGAAAAGTACGGCATTGAATTCAAGGAATTCAAGTCCCTCGACACCGCGGGCCCCATCACCGTGGCGCGCCTGAAGCAGGGCCAGATCCAGGCGGCGAATCTTTTCTCGACCGACGCCGCCATCACCAAGAACAACTTCGTGGCCCTCGAAGACCCGAAGAATGTTTTCCCGGCCCAGAACGTCACCCCGCTGATCTACCGCAGCAAGGTCAACGCCGATGCCCAGGGCGTCCTGAACGCGATCGCGGCCAAGCTGACCACGCAGGACCTCCTGGACATGAACTCCAAGATGTCCGTCGACAAGGCCGAGGCGCGCGACGTCGCCAAGGACTGGCTGAAGAAGGCCGGCATCGCCTCCTGACGCCGTTTCCCATGAAAGGCCCGCACGTTATCGTGCGGGCTTTTTCATTTCTGTTTGCCGCCGAGTCTTTGGGTGAGGTCGGCGGCGGTGCGGCGGACTTCGGCTGCCAGGTCGGGCCAGGTCTCCTCGGGGCGGGTCTCGCGGCGGAAAGTGACGGTGATCGCGGCGGTCGGGTGGCCGGTGTGGTCGAAGGAGCAGGCGGCGATGGACGCGAAGCCCTCGGTGACCTGGCCGTCCTCGGCGGACCAGCCGCGCCGGGCGTCCTCGGACAGGACGCGCCGCAGCTCGCGCAGCGAGGCCGGGCCGCGGCCGGTGCGGTCCACGAGCGGGCCGGGGAACAGGGCGCGGACCTGCGCGGCGGGCAGGTGGGCGAGCATGGACAGGCCGCTCGCGGTGAGCTGGGCGGGCATCCGGACGCCGACGTCGGTGACCAGGGTGGCCTGCCGCCGCGTGGGCTGCTCCTTCAGCAGGTAGAGGGTCTCGGCGCCGTGCAGGACGCCGAGCTGGGCGATGTCGCCGGTGCGGTCGACCAGGCGGCGCAGCAGCGGGCGGGCGAGGCGTTCGAGCGGGCCGTGCCGCAGGTAGGCGGAGCCGATCTCGAAGGCGGCGACGCCGAGGCCCCAGCGCCGGTCCTCGGGGACGTAGGAGACGAAGCCGTCCTCGGCCATGGCGGTCAGCAGGTGGTAGGTGGACGACCGGGGCAGGCCCAGCTCGCGGGCGATGGCCGAGGCGGGCAGCGGGCCCGCCGACGCGGCGAGCAGCCGCAGCACCGCGAGCGCCCGCCGCGCCGCCGGCACCTGCCCGCCCCCAGCGGCCGCCTCGCGCCCGTCCCTGGCCGCGGCCTCGCGCCCGTCCCTGGCCGCGGCCTCGCGCCCGTCCCTGGCCGCGGCCTCGCGCCCGCCCCCGGCCGCGGCCTCGCGCCCTCCAGCGTCCGCCGGGCCGCTGGAGGGCGGCTCGCGCCCGCTGCCGACCGCTGAGGCGGAGTTCTCGGTCATGCGGCCATTGTCTCGTATCTGAGACAGGACCCGGTCCGGGCGGGTCGCGGGGGCGCGGTCCGCGCGCTGCAATGGGGGTATGAGTTTCGGCATGGGGGACACGAACATCCAGGTCGGACCGGAACCGCTGACCTTCGCTGAGGTCGTCGCGGTGGCCCGGGACGGCGCGCGGGTCGCGCTGACCGACGAGGCGATGAAGGCGATCACCGACTCGCGGGCCGCGATCGAGGAGCTGGAGTCGCGTCCGACGCCGGTGTACGGCGTCTCGACCGGGTTCGGGGCGCTCGCGACCCGGCACATCGCGCCGGAGCTGCGGGCGCGGCTCCAGCTGAACATCGTGCGCTCGCACGCCGCCGGGTCCGGCCCGGAGGTGGAGCGGGAGGTCGTCCGGGCGCTGATGCTGCTGCGCCTGCACACCCTCGCGACCGGCCGGACGGGCGTGCAGCCCGCGACGGCGAGGGCGTTCGCGGCGCTGCTGAACGCGGGCATCACCCCGATCGTCCACGAGCACGGCAGCCTCGGCTGCTCCGGTGACCTCGCGCCGCTGGCGCACTGCGCGCTCGCGCTGATCGGCGAGGGCCAGGTCCGGGATGCCAAGGTTGATCTCCGCGAGGCGAAGGACGCGCTGGCCGAGGCCGGGATCGAGCCGGTCACGCTCGGTGCGAAGGAGGGCCTGGCCCTGCTGAACGGCACGGACGGCATGCTCGGCATGCTGGTCCTCGCCATCCGCGACCTGCACCGGCTGTTCACCGCCGCCGACCTCGCCGCCGCGATGAGCGTGGAGGCGCTGCTCGGCACCGACCGGGTGTTCGCCGCCGACCTGCAGGCGCTGCGCCCGCACCCCGGGCAGGGGATCTCGGCCGCGAACCTGCGCGCGCTGCTCGCCGACTCGCCGATCATGGCGTCGCACCGCGGCCCGGACTGCACCCGCGTCCAGGACGCCTACTCGCTGCGCTGCGCCCCGCAGGTGAACGGCGCGGCCCGCGACACGCTCGCGCACGCCGAGCTGGTCGCGTCCCGCGAGTTGGCCTCGGCCGTGGACAACCCGGTCGTCCTGCCGGACGGGCGGGTCGAGTCGAACGGCAACTTCCACGGCGCGCCCGTCGCGTACGTGCTGGACTTCCTGGCCGTCCCGACCGCGGACGTCGCGTCGATGTCGGAGCGCCGCACCGACCGGCTGCTCGACAAGGCCCGCTCGTTCGGGCTGCCGGCGTTCCTCGCCGACGACCCGGGGGTGGACTCCGGGCTGATGATCGCGCAGTACACGCAGGCCGCGATCGTCAGCGACCTGAAGCGGCACGCGGTGCCGTCGTCGGCCGACTCGATCCCGAGCTCGGCGATGCAGGAGGACCACGTGTCCATGGGCTGGAACGCCGCGCGCAAGCTGCGCCGGGCGGTGGACGGCCTGACCCAGGTCGTCGCCATCGAGATCATGGCGGCGGCCCGCGCGCTGGAGCTGCGCGCCCCGCTGCGTCCGGGCCCGGCGACGGCCGCGGTCGTGGCGCGGCTGCGCGAGGGCGGCGTGCCCGGCCCCGGCCCGGACCGCCACCTCGCCCCCGAGATCGCCGCCACCACCGAGCTGGTGCGGGACGGCTCGCTCGTCGCCGCCGCCGAGTCCGTCACCGGCCCCCTGTCCTGAATCCCGCGCGCGCGGTGACCCGCGCGCGACCCGTCGTTCCGAGGAGATCCCTCATGTCCGGTCCCCGCCCCGTCCGCGCGCCGCGCGGCACGCAGCTCACCACCGCCAAGGGCTGGCCGCAGGAGGCCGCCCTGCGCATGCTCCAGAACAACCTGGACCCGGAGGTCGCCGAGCACCCCGACAAGCTCGTGGTGTACGGCGGCACCGGCAAGGCCGCCCGCGACTGGAACTCCTTCGACGGGATCGTCCGCTCGCTGGAGTCCCTGGACGGGGACGAGACGCTGCTCGTCCAGTCCGGCAAGCCGGTCGGGATCTTCCGCACGCACGAGTGGGCGCCGCGGGTGCTGATCGCGAACTCCAACCTCGTCCCGCAGTGGGCGAACTGGGACGAGTTCCGGCGGCTGGAGGCCGAGGGCCTCACCATGTACGGGCAGATGACCGCCGGTTCGTGGATCTACATCGGCACGCAGGGCATCCTGCAGGGCACCTACGAGACGTTCGCGGCCGTCGCGGCCAAGCTGTTCGGCGGCTCGCTGGCCGGGACGATCACGCTGACCGCCGGGCTCGGCGGGATGGGCGGCGCGCAGCCGCTCGCGGTGACGATGAACGGCGGCGTCGCGATCTGCGTCGAGGTCGACCCGTCCCGGATCGACCGGCGCGTCGAGCACCGCTACTGCGACGTCCGCGCCGACTCGCTGGACGAGGCGCTGCGCCTCGCCGTCGAGGCCCGCGACAAGCGCGAGCCGCTGTCGATCGGCCTGCTCGGCAACGCCGCCGACGTCGTCCCCGAGCTGCTGCGCCGGGGCGCGCCGATCGACATCGTCACCGACCAGACCAGCGCGCACGACCCGCTCGCGTACCTGCCGTCCGGCGTGGCGTTCGAGGACTGGGACGCCGAGCGCGACAAGGACCCGCAGGGCTTCACCGACCGCGCCCGCCAGTCGATGGCCAAGCATGTGGAGGCCATGGTCGGGTTCATGGACGCGGGCGCCGAGGTCTTCGACTACGGCAACTCGATCCGCGGTGAGGCGCAGACGGCGGGCTACGACCGCGCGTTCGCGTTCCCCGGGTTCGTCCCGGCGTACATCCGGCCGCTGTTCTGCGAGGGCAAGGGCCCGTTCCGCTGGGCGGCGCTGTCGGGCGACCCGAAGGACATCGCGCGCACCGACAAGGCGATCCTGGACCTGTTCCCGGAGAACGAGCAGCTGACCCGCTGGATCAAGATGGCGGGCGAGAAGGTGCACTTCCAGGGCCTGCCGTCGCGGATCTGCTGGCTCGGCTACGGCGAGCGCGACAAGGCCGGCGCGGTGTTCAACGACCTCGTCGCGCGCGGCGAGATCTCCGCGCCGATCGTGCTCGGCCGCGACCACCTGGACTGCGGCTCGGTCGCGTCCCCGTACCGCGAGACCGAGGGCATGAAGGACGGCTCGGACGCCATCGCCGACTGGCCGCTGCTGAACGCCATGCTGAACACCTCGTCCGGCGCGACCTGGGTGTCGATCCACCACGGCGGCGGTGTCGGCATCGGCCGCTCGATCCACGCGGGCCAGGTCTGCGTCGCGGACGGCACCGATCTGGCGGGGCAGAAGCTGGAGCGCGTCCTCACCAACGACCCCGGCACGGGCGTCATGCGGCACGTGGACGCGGGCTACGAGCGCGCCGAGGACGTCGCCGCCGAACGCGGCGTCCGCATCCCGATGCGCGAGAGCTGATCCACCGGGAGGACCCGGGCCCCGCCAGGCGGCTCGGGCCTCCCGCCTCATGCGGGTCCCCGCGCCATGCGGGTCCCCGCGCCATGCGAGTCCTTCCGCATCCTGGGGGTCCTCGCGCGTCATGCGGAACCTTGCGCGTTGTTGTGCGGGTCCTCGCGCGTCATGTCTGAACCGAGCGGCTGGGAGAACGGGTTGGGCTTCGAGGAGATGTGGGCGGCGCTGCTGCCCATCGGACGGGACGCCGGAACCGGTGGTTACGACCGTTTCGTGTGGACGCCGTCCGAGCTGGAGTGCCGCGACTGGTTCCTCGACGAGGCCCGTGCCCGTTCGCTGGAGGTCGAGTCGGACGGGAACGGCAACCTGTTCGCCTGGTGGTATCCGGCTTCGGGACGGCGCGACGACGCCGTCCTTACCGGAAGCCACCTGGACTCGGTGCCTGGCGGCGGCGCGTTCGACGGGCCGCTCGGCGTGGTTTCGGCGTTCGCGGCGATCGACCTCATGCGCGCGCGGGGGATCGAGCCGGCGCGTCCGCTGGGGGTCGGCGCGTTCGCTGAAGAGGAAGGCGCGCGGTTCGGTGTCGCCTGCCTCGGATCCCGGCTGCTTTCGGGGGCGATCGACCCCGCTCGTGCGCGCGCGCTGACCGACGCCGAAGGGCGGACGTTCAGCGAGGTCGCGGCGGCGAACGGGGTCGATCCCGCCGGGATCGGACGCGACGACGACCTGCTCGGGCGCATCGGCTGCTACGTCGAGCTGCACGTCGAGCAGGGCCGCGCGCTCGCGCCGGACACGCCCGTCGGTGTCGCGTCCGCGATCGTCCCGCACGGCCGGTGGCGGCTGGACTTCCGCGGCGAGGGCAACCACGCCGGGACGACCCGGCTCGCCGACCGCCGCGACCCGATGCTGCCGTTCGCCTCGACCGTCCTCGCCGCCCGCGCGTCCGCCGAGCGGCACGACAGCGTCGCCACGATCGGCAAGGTGAAGGTCGTGCCGGGCGGCGTGAACGCGATCCCGTCCGCGGTGGCCGCGTGGCTCGACAGCCGCGGTCCGGACGAGCGGTCCGTCCGTGCGACGGTTTCGGACGTGCTCGAACAGGCCCGCGCCGCGGGGGAGGGGCACGGCGTCTCGGTCGAGCTGACCGAGGAGTCCTACACCGAGGTCGTCGACTTCAACCTCGCGCTGCGCGACCGGGTCGTGGGCGCGCTCGGCGGCGCCCCGGTGCTGCCCACGGGCGCGGGGCACGACGCGGGCATCCTGTCGGCGGTGCTGCCGACGGCGATGCTGTTCGTCCGGAACCCGACCGGCGTCTCGCACGCGCCGAGCGAGCACGCGGAGACCGGCGACTGCCTCGCGGGTGTGGAAGCCCTCGCCTCGGTACTGGCCGACCTGGTCCGCGGGTAGGGATCCCTTATGCGATGGCACGCCGAGTACGCCTGGCTCGGAGACGGCGTCGCCGCCGACGTCCTCATCGAGGCCGACGGCGAGCGGATCACCAGCATCAGCAGCGGCGTCCCGGCCCCGCCGGACGCGCCGCGCCTGCGCGGCCTCACCCTCCCGGGGCTGGCGAACGCGCACTCCCACGCCTTCCACCGAGCCCTCCGCGGCCGCGTCCAGATGGACCGCGGCACCTTCTGGACGTGGCGCGACACCATGTACAAGGTCGCCGACCGCCTGGACCCCGACTCCTACCGCGAGCTCGCCACCGCCGTCTACGCCGAGATGGCGCTGGCCGGCATCAGCTGCGTCGGCGAGTTCCACTACCTCCACCACAAGCCCGGCGGCGCGTCCTACGACGAGCCGAACGCCATGGGCGAGGCGCTGATCGCGGCCGCCGACGCGGCCGGCATACGCATCACCCTCCTCGACGCCTGCTACCTGACCGGCGGCATGGGACAGCCCCTCGCCGGTCCGCAACTCCGGTTCGGCGACGGAACGGCAGGCGACTGGGCCCGCCGCGTCGACACCCTCTACGAGCACAACGACAAGGACGCTCGTCCTCATGCGCGCGTGGGGGCCGCGATCCATTCGGTCCGGGCCGTCCCGCGCGAGCAGATCCGGGCCGTCGCGTCCTGGGCGAAGGACCGGCGCGCGCCCCTGCACGTCCACCTGTCGGAGCAGCCCGCCGAGAACGAGGCGTGCCTCGACGCGTACGGGATGACGCCGACGAAGCTGCTCGCCGAGTGCGGCGCGCTCGGCGCGCTCACCACGGCCGTGCACGCCACCCACCTGACGCCCGAGGACGTCGGCCTGCTCGGCGCGACCACCACCGGCGTGTGCATGTGCCCCACCACCGAACGCGACCTCGCCGACGGCATCGGCCCCGCCCGCGACCTGCACCACGCGGGCTCCCCGGTCAACCTCGGCTCCGACCAGCACGCCGTCATCGACCTGTTCGAGGAGGCGCGCGCGGTGGAGCTGGACGAGCGGCTCCGGACCCGCGTCCGCGGCCACTGGACGGCCCCGGAGCTGCTCGCCGCCGCCACCTGGAACGGCCACTACGCGCTCGGCTGGCCCGAGGCGGGCCGGCTGGAGCCCGGCGCGTACGCCGACCTCACCACGATCGCCCTCGACTCGCCCCGGACGGCGGGCGCGGGCCCGGACCTGGCGGCGGAGACGGCCGTGTTCGCCGCCACCGCCGCCGACGTCCGGCACGTCGTGGTCTCCGGCCGGCAGATCGTCGAGGACGGCCGGCACCTGCTCGTCCGCGAGGTCCCGGCCCTGCTCCAAGACACCATCGCCGCCGTCACCCAGGAGGAGCCGCAGCCCTAGCCCTCGGGCAGCGGCGCCGTCTCCACCTCCCGGCGCCCGTTCCTCGCCCTGTTCTGGCGCGACGACGCCCCCGCCCCGTCGCGCCAGATCCCGAGCGCCTGCCACAGCCGCTTGCTCACCGGGTTGATGAGGCCGATCTCCTGGCAGAGGTCGCGCAGCCCGCCCACCGCGTCCGCGATGGTGTCCCTGGACGCGTCGGACCGCCAGTACGCCTGCCGCACCACGCTCTTCGGGATGCCGAAGCTCCGCGCCATCGCGGGCGGCGGCGTCAGGATGACGGTCGCCATCACCTTCGCCGTCGGCGGGACGCCGAGGCTCAGCAGGAACCGCGACGGCGCCGCCATTCGCGGCACGTGGTAGCGCAGATATCTGCGGCCGAACGAAATATGCCGCGCCTCCTCCGCCACATGGATCGCCATGATGCGGGTGATGAGCGGGTGCCCCTCCTCGCCGTCCCGAAGCACCCGCCGCTGCATGTGGTCGATCGGTTCCTCGCCCGCGAGCACGCCGAAGAAATAGAGCGCGGGGGCGACCGCGCCGAACACCGGCACGATCTCGCCGGCCCACCGGAACACTCGCGACATTCCCGGGGCGTCGGTTCCGCTGCGGTCGACGAACTCCTGGAACATCAGCCCGTGGTGCCCCTCCTCGATCATCTCGTGGTACACGTAGCGGAACTCCGCCGAGCCGTTCGGCAGCCGCCACGCGAAGGCCAGCAGGCCCCTGTTCAGCAGGTTCTCGAACTGCATGCCGACCTTGGCGACGTTGGCCTGCCGGTACAGCCCGATGGCCGCCCGCGTCTCCGCCGGCTGCGCCAGGTACCACGGATGCGCCGACAGCGGATCGGCCCGCGGCAGTTCCCAGCGCGGGTCCGCCGGATCGATCGCGTACTCCGGGTCGTCCCAGGGAATGTCCCGGAACGGTTCCCAGTGCTTTTCGACGGACGCCTTGGACAGCCTCCGCAGCGCCTTCTCGTAATCGAGATCTGTGACAGTCATACCGCCCTCGGGGTAATTGAGTGACATCTCAACAGGCGAGACTGAAGCTTTCTTACGCGTTTTCAACCTAGGAACAGGCGCGGGCCGCGGTCAACCGCCGGTGATCGTCCGATCACGCCGCCACCCCCGCCGAGGTGCGCAATCAAGCCCTTTCGACAGACCTGTCCGATCCCGGCCACACGTTGCGCGGCCGCCCACTAGAGGGCCCGGGGCGTCCGCGGTCGGCGGGCCGTGTCCGCTCACTTCGCGGACTTGCAGGACAGTTCGGTCATCAAGCTGTCGGACGGCTTGTACATGCTCTCGAAGTCGCCCTGCCCGTTCGTCTG
Source organism: Actinomadura rupiterrae (assembly GCF_024172125.1). Lineage (GTDB taxonomy): Bacteria > Actinomycetota > Actinomycetes > Streptosporangiales > Streptosporangiaceae > Spirillospora > Spirillospora rupiterrae. Next base: position 369,724 of record NZ_JAMZEA010000007.1, on the reverse strand, counting down.
GCCCGTGGCCCCCTGGACGGCGAGCGGGAAGGTGGCGAGGAAGTCCGTCCGCCACTGGGTCCGCAGGTAGCTCCGGAGCTGCTCGTTGATCTTCAGGCAGTCGGCGCGGTGCCCCATGGGCAGGCCGATCCCGTAGTACTGGTTCTGGCCCCACGTGCCGGACTGGACGACCCGGTACCGGCCGGGGAACTGCTGCGCGTACCCGTACTGGACGAGCGTGTCGGTGAACACCGCGTCCACCCGGCGCTGTTCGAGCTGCGCGACGCAGCCCGCGATCGACGTCGGCTGGGTGCTCATGACCGCGCCGGGCAGCTTCACCCGGCCGCCCGTCGTGCTCTCGGTCGTGCAGACGCTCTTGCCGTTCAGCGTGGAGCCGCCGTCCATGCTGTGGTCGGCGGCGCGCACCAGCAGCGCCTGCTGGCTGACCGCGTACGGGCCCGCGAAGTCGACCTTCTGCGCGTTGCGGTCGGGGGTGATCGAGTAGGCCGCGACGACCAGGCTCACGGTGTGGTCCTGCAACTGCGCGGCCCGGTCCCGGGAGTCGAGGATGTGCGTGGACGGCTGGAGCCTCAGCCCGGTCGTGACGGCCTTCATGACGTCGATGTCGAGCCCCGCCGGGTTCGTCGCGCCCCAGGACAGCCCCGGCGCGTCCGCCACGACGCCGACGGACACGGTCGGCCCGCACAGCAGCGACCTCGCCGGATCGCACTTGCCGCCCCCGCCCCCGCACGCCGCGCCGAGCCCACCGAGCGCGCCGAGCAGCAGCAGGACGCCGGCCGTACGGGCACCGGCCACACGGGCACCGGCCGTACGGGCGCCGGTCCTGCGCGCGCCGGTCGTGCGGGAGCCGGTCCTGCGCGCGCCGGGGAGCCGCGGGGCGGCGGTCGTGCGGGCGCCGAGGGTGCGCATGGGTCCTCCCAGGTCAGCCGTTGGTCAGGTGGGCCTCGCGGATGCTGATCCGCACCATGCAGTTCCGGTCGCCCTGGTCGTTCACGACGCCGACCTTCAGCGTCACCGACCCCACCTGCCGGTACACCGGCACGGTGACGACACCGCCCGGGCGCAGCGCGGCCGGACGGGCCGCCCCGCCGCCGAGGACGGTCAGCGGGGCCAGGCTCGTGAACGAACGGCACGACCCGCGGCCCGGATCGCTGTCGTCGGCGTCCAGCCGCAGCGTGAGCAGCCGGCGGTAGTCGGAGACCGAGACCCGGATCGTCATCGCGCTCCCGGGACGCACCCCGGCCGCGTCCTGCGTGGTGATGACCACTCCGGTCACGTCCAGCGGCTTGGTCGCGTCGTGGTGCCGCTTCCACAGCAGCGCGCCGAGGAACACCGTGCAGGCCAGCTCGACGAAGAGCATCGCCCAGATCGCGGCGCGGAGCAGGCCGGGGTTAGGGCGCTGCTCCGGTTTCGGCGGGAAGTACTGCGGGACGAGCGCCAGCACCGAGGTGATCGCGGTCACGACCGTCACCGCCGTCGCGACGATCTCCGACACCCCGCTGGTCGCCAGGACGAACGCGACGACCAGCACGAGCGCCCAGACGAGCGCGCTCAGGCCGAGGACGATCCCGCCCCGGTCGCGCTGCGGCGCCTCCGCCATCGAGGACTCCGTTCGTCTGGGATTACCTATCTGACGATCGGGATCCGGGGCTGGAGGCAGCTTGGCCGTAATGGGTCAGCGACGCAGCGGTGACCTGGCACTCCTGCCGGGGCTGCGTTTCCGCGGGTTTCGCCCGAGACTTGGGCGTATGGCTTTTGTGGACGAGACGAGCGCGGCCGCGGGCGCGGCCACGGGGCGGGTCGCGCGGGGCGCGGCGCGCGCGGTCCTGATCGACGTCGGCGGGGTGCTGCGGTCCGACCGCACCCGGGAGGTGCTCGCCGACTGGGCCGTCCGGCTCGGGACGTCGCCGCGGAAGGTCCTGCGCGCGGTGTTCGGCGGGAACGACGAGGCGGTGCTCGTCGGCCGGATGAGCGAGGACGACTGGTGGGGGATCGTCGCCGAGCGCCTCCGGCTCCGTCCGGACGAGGTGTCGGACCTGCGCGCCGACATGGGCGCCCGCGAGACCTGGAACACCGGCCTCCTGGAAGCCCTGCGCACCCTGCGCGCGGGGCGGGAAGATCCGGAGCGGCGGGTGGCGGTCGCGATCGTCAGCAACGCGTGGCCCGTGGTCGGGACGATCCTGGCGCGGGAGGGGATGGCCGGGATCGCGGACGAGATCGTCCTGTCCTGCGAGGTCGGCTTTGCGAAACCGGACCCGCGGATCTTCGAGCTGACGCTGCGGCGGCTGGGTGTCGCCGCCGGGGACGCGCTGTTCATCGACGACACCCCGGCCAACGTGGACGCGGCGCGCCGGCTCGGCCTGGACGGCCACGTCCACACCGGAAACCGCGAAACGGTCGCCCGCATCGAGGCTTTCGGCGCCCTCGCGTAGCTCGTATATAGAACGTTCCGTCTACCCCCTTGCAGGGTAGACGGAACGTTCTATACAGTCGGGGTATGAGCGAACAGAACAGCACCCCAGCACGCCGTCGCATCCTCGACGCCGCCGACGAGCTCTTCTACGCTCACGGCATCAACTCGACCGGCGTGGACGCCGTGATCGAGGCCGCCGGGGTCGCGCGGATGACCTTCTACAAGCACTTCGGCGGCAAGCAGGCGCTGATCATGGCCTACCTCGAAGGCCGCGAGACGCGCTGGCAGCTCCGCCTGCAGCGCGCCATCGACGACGCCGGCGACGACCCGCGCGCCCGCCTGCTCGCCGTCTTCGACGCCCTGGAGGGCTGGGCGCAGTCCGAGTCCCAGTTCCGGGGCTGCTCGTTCGTCAACGCCCTGGCCGAACTCGCCGAACCCGACCATCCCGCCCGTGCCGTCATCCACTCGTACAAGGCCGCGCTGCGCGACTGCGTCTTCCAGCTCGCGCAGGAGAGCCGGACGGCCGATCCCGAACTGCTCACCGACCAGCTCATGCTCGTCTACGAGGGCGCGATCTCCACGAACTCCCTGCACACCGTCGAGAACGCCGTCGGCAAGGCGCACTTCACCGCCGCGCAGCTCATCAACGCGTCCGTCCCCGTCGCGTCCGACCGGCCCAGCTGAGTCGGATCGGCAGCGCTGAGCCCGCGCCGTGACGGCCGGTCCCGGACATCCCCGGAGAAGTTGATCTCCGTCAGCCACCGGACGTTCGGATCTGAGAAGTGCGGCACCGGCAATGTCTTCAAGAACGGCGGTGGCAACCACCCGATCTGACGCCGGATTCCGGGCGTCCGTATTCCGGACGCCCGGAAGGTGCGCTCAGCGGTCGGTGAGGGCGCTGAGGTCGAGGGCGCGGGCGATCGCCTGGTAGCCGGCGTCGTTCGGGTGCAGGCCGTCCTCGAAGACGTACCCGGGGCGCGGACGGTCCGGAGCGGCCGGGTCGGCGAGCGCGCGGTCGGCGTCCAGGACGGCGTCGTAGGCGTGACTCGTCCGGATCCACCGGTTGATCGCGACGCGGGCCTTCTCGACCTCCGGCGTCCACACCGGGAACAGCGCCGAGCGCATCGGCAGGATCGTGGTGCCGACGACCCGGATCCTGCGCGCACGAGCCGCGCCGACCAGCTGCTTCTGCGCGTCGATGACCTGCTGCGCGGTGGACGGCCCGCCCGGCCGCAGGCACGGGTCGCCGGGTGTCACGCGGATGTCGTTCGCGCCGAGGTGGACGATGACCGCGCGCACTCCGGGCCGGTCCAGGACGTCCCGGACGAACCGCGAGGTCGCCTTGTCGCCGCTGCACGCCGAGTCGTAGCGCAGCCGGTTGCCGCCGATGCCCGCATTGACGACGCCGAGCGGGCGGGACGTCGAGGCGAGCCGCTCGGCGATCGCGTCCGGCAGCGTCGCGTCGGCGCCGTGCGTGGAGCCGACGCCGTCGATCAGCGAGTCGCCGAACGCGACGACCGTCCCGCCGCCGTGCCCGCCCGCGACGTCCACCCCGGACACGAAGTAGGACGAGTCGGTGCTCTTCGTGAACGCCTCGGAGGTCGCGTCCTTGAGGTGGTCGCCCTGAGCCAGGTAGGCGGACTGCGTGCTGAATCGGTGGAACGTCGCCGGTCCGGTCGCCGCGCTGAACCGGAGGGTGACTGCGAGTCTCTCCAGCGGCGCGGTCGGGAACGCGATGGGGTCGCTGACCGCCTCCGCGCCTGGACGGACGGCTGGGGCGGGCCGCCCGCCGAACGTCAGCGGCACGCTGCTGCCCGGCCACACCTTCGCGCCGCTCGCCGCCCGTCCGACCGCCGCCGCGTCCACCTTGAGCAGGCGCGTCCCGTACAGGTTGGAGATCCGCACCCGGACGCGCGCGCCGCCCGTGCTGAGGCGGACGACCTGCCGGAGCGTCTGCCCGGCGAACCCCTGCGTCGACCAGTTCGGCCCCGAGTCCTCGTCACCGGCGATCGGCCGCTGCATCGCCGTGCCCCAGCTCTGCGTCCACGCCGGGACGGCCCGGTCCGGGGCCTTGGCGACCGCCTGCGCGGCGGTTCCGGCGAGCGCCAGCACGGCCGCCCCGGCCACCGGCACCCGCGCCCGGCGCAAGATCGATGAAGTCATGACCGAGATCCCACCGCGCGGGCCCGCCGCGGCGCAGCGAGGCCATCCCGACACTTCCGAGTAGGGCTAACCCGACCACCGCGTCGTCCGCGCGCCCTCCCAAGCGGCGCGTGGCCAGGTCGCGAGGCCGCCTCGTCCGCGCGCGCTCGCAACCGGAGCCGGGCCGGGGCGGAGGGGCCGCGGGCGCCGCTCTGACCTGGCGCATCGGTAGGCTGAACCGGTCCATTCCGGCAGAAAGGCCCCGGTGAGCACGTCCCGTCCCCACGCCCTCTTCTCCTTCGGCACGCTGCTCGACGAGGGCGTCCAGAACAAGCTTTTCGGTCAGGCAGTTCCCGCCACCCCCGCGACGCTCGCGGGCTACACGACCCGGCCGCTGACCATCACCGACCCGTCCGTGATCGAGACCAGCGGGCTGGACGTCCACCTGACGCTGAAGCGCCGCGTCCTCGCCGAGGTCGAGGGCGCCGTCCTGCATCTCACCGACGCCGACCTGGCCGCCGCCGACGCCTACGAGGTCGACGACTACGCCCGCCGCCGCGTCCGGCTCATCTCGGGCGAGACCGCCTGGGCCTACCTGGACGCGAACCCGCTGCGCCCCGCGTCCCGCATCGTCCTGGCGGGTGACAGCATCGCCTACGGCCGCTGCGACCCCGCCGGAGGCTGGGCCGCGCGCCTGGCGTCCGCCCACATCGCCGAGGACGAGGCCGACCACCGCTTCTTCAACGTCGCCATCCCCGGCTTCTCGCTGGACGATGTCCGCGCGACGCTCCCGGCCCTGCTCCCGCCGCGCCTCCCCGACACGATCATCATCGCGGCAGGCATCAACGACTCCGCCACGCTGCCCCACAGCCAGAACTGGCTGACCGACGTGGCCGAAAACCTGGACGAGTTCGCCGCACTCGCCCAGGAGCACAACGCCCGCCTCGTCATCGCCGGCCCAACCTGGCTGGACGAGTCAAAGGCCCCTCACTACCCGGGAATGCGTTTCACCCACGCCCGCGCAGCCGCCCTACGCGACTTCGTAAAAGCCTGGTGCGTCGAGAACCACATCGACCATCTGGACCTTTGGTCCGCGCTCCAGAACAAGCCCGAGCTCCTCGCCGACGGCATCCACCCCACCCCCGAAGGCCACCAGGCTCTCTACGAACACCTCACCTCCTAGGGAGGCCGCGATGTACACCGTCATCGAAGTGCCGCAATGGCAGGGATCCGGCTCACCGACAGCCCGTGGAATGGTCGAAGGCGCGGCACGCATCGCCGCAATGGCCGGAGGCACCGACCACATCAAGGTGGAGGTCGGCGAAACGCTGGCTGAAACGGCCGCCCGCGTCCGCTCCGTCCTCCCCGAGAACGGCCTGACCGTCACCGTCGGCGGCGACTGCGGCGTGGAACTCGAACCGATCGCCCGCGCCGTCCGCCTCCACGGCGACCGACTCACCGTCGTCTGGTTCGACGCTCACGGGGACCTCAACACCCCGGAGTCGTCCCCTTCGGGCGCCTTTCACGGAATGGTTCTCCGCACCCTTCTGGGCGACGGCCCGAAAGACCTGCTTCCCCCGGAGCCCCTGCGTCCGTCCCAGGTGGCCTTCTCCGGCGTCCGTTCCCTGGATCCGGCCGAAACCGACTTCATCGAACGCACCCAGTGGGCCGACCTCACCGCCCTCCCCGAGAACACCGTCCTTTACATCCACATCGACCTGGACGTCCTGGACGGCTTCACCTCAGTCGGCTACCCCACCCCCAACGGCCTCCCCGCCGCGGAACTCCTGGCCCAAATCACCGATCTGACCTCGCATCACAAGGTCATCGGCCTGGGCATCACCGAATACACCCCGACGTCCCCCGAAGACGAAGCGCTCCTCACCGACCTCGTCCCCGAAGTCATCCGCCTCTGCGACGCCTGACCTCGCGGTCATAGGTGGGGAGTGCCGAACTGGTCGGTAGTGGTGCTGAGGGAGAGCAGGACCATGGCGTCGTGGTCGGGGGTGCCGGGTTCGGCCTGGTAGATGGTCATGCGCTGGCGGTCCTCGCCCAGGTGGAGGACCTCGAAGTCGAGGGTGAGGTCGCCCACGCGGGGGTGGCGGAAGGTCTTGCGGTCGCTGCGCCTGGCCTGGACGTCGTGGCGGGTCCAGAGCCGCGCGAAGTCGGGGCTCTCAGCCTGGAGCTCGGCGATCAGGGCGGCGAGGCGCGGGTCGTCCGGGTCGGTGGCGGTGAGGCTGCGGAGCTGGGCGGCGCTGGTCGTGGCGGCCTTGTCCCAGTCGGCGAGGACGTCGCGGGCGGCAGGGTGCAGGAAGACGTAGCGGACGGTGTTGCGGCGTTCCGGCGGCCAGTCCTCCATGCCCGCGAACAGGATCAGGCCCTCGGGGTTGGACGCGAGCATGTCGCTGGTCCGGCCGAGGACGTAGGCCGGGCAGGGGCGGACGCGTTCCAGCAGGCGCAGGATCCCCGTCCTGATCTCGGGACGTTCGTGGACGGGAGCGGGGACGACGCGTCCGGCGGCCTGGTTCGCGAGGGCCAGGAGGTGCGCCCGCTCCTCGGCGTCCAGGCGGAGCGTGCGGGCCAGGGCGTCCAGGACGGCCGGGCTCGGGTTGGTCTCTTTCCCCTGCTCAAGCCGGATGTAGTAGTCGATGCTCACACCCGCGAGGGCGGCGGTCTCCTCGCGCCGGAGGCCGGGCGTGCGGCGCGGGCCCGGTCCGATGGGCAGGCCCACATCGGTGGGACGCAGCCGGGCACGCCGGGCCCGGAGGAAGTCGCCGAACGCGCTGCTGGAGGGCATCCGTCCAGTTTGCCAGCGGGGGGATTCGCGAGGCCAGCCGCGTCACCGCCAGGAACCTAGCCGTGTCACTGCCAGGAACACCGCCACCTTCACGGGGTGGCGGTGGGTTCGGCAACCTCGGTCTGTCACCACTGACATCTAGGGGCAAACCATGAGCTTTGATGCGACATCCACGGCGTCCGAGGTCGTCGCCGGACACGATCTGACCGGGATGGACGCGGTCGTCACGGGCGGCGCGTCCGGGCTCGGCGCGGAGACGGCGCGGGCGCTGGCGTCCGCCGGGGCGCGCGTGACTCTCGCCGTCCGGGACGCGGGCCGGGGCCGGACGGTCGCCCGGCGGATCGCCGCCGAGACCGGGAACCCGCAGGTCGTCCACGCGGAACTCGACCTCGCCTCGCTCGCGTCCGTGCGGGCCTTCACCGGGCGCTGGCTGGACGCCGGACGGCCGCTGCACCTGCTGATCAACAACGCGGGGGTGATGGCCACGCCGCTCACCCGGACGGCGGACGGCTTCGAATCCCAGTTCGGGACGAACCACATCGGCCACTTCGCGCTCACCACCGGCCTGCGCCCGGCGCTGCGCGCGGCCGGTCGCGCCCGCGTCGTCGTGTTGTCGTCCCGCGCGCACCGGCGCGGCGACGTGGACTTCGACGACCCGAACTACCGGCGCCGCCCGTACGACCCGTGGGAGGCCTACGGCCAGTCCAAGAGCGCCAACGCGCTGTTCGCGGTGGGCCTGACCGGACGCTGGGCGGACGACGGCGTCACGTCCAACGCCCTGATGCCCGGCGCGATCATGACGGATCTGCAGCGCCACCTCCCCGCGGACGAGCTGATCGACATGGGCTGGGCCGACGCCGACGGCAACCCGGTCATCCCGCCCGGCTGGAAGACCGTCGAGCAGGGCGCCGCCACCACCGTCTGGGCCGCCGTCGCCCCCGAACTCGACGGCATCGGCGGCCGCTACCTCGACAACTGCGCCATCGCCCGGCCCTGGACCGAGGCCGGCGACCCGCCCAGCGGCCACTACCTGCCCCGCATCCTCGACCCCGACCGCGCCGACCGCCTCTGGACGCTCTCGGAGAAGCTGATCGCCGACTGAACCCCACCGCCCCCGGCTAGGCTGACCGCCGATCGCGCCGAGGACGGAAGGAACCCCCGCGAATGCTCCCCGGTCTCGACGACATCGACTGGCCCGCGCTCACCCACGCCTACGGCCCGGCAAACGACATCCCGGGCGTTCTGCGGGACCTCGCCAGTCTGGACGACGAGGCCGTCGAAGAAGCCACGGACTATCTGTTCGGCAGCATCTACCACCAGGGCACGCTCTACTCGGCCACGCCGTACGCGGTGCCGTTCATCGCGCGCCTTGCCGCCGACGCCGGTACGCGCGGGCGCACGAGCCTGGTGCATCTGCTGAGTGCGATCGCTGCGGCCGAGGACGCGTCGGATGCCATCCGCAACGACGTCGATGCGGCCCTGGTGCGGGAGATCGGAATCCTGCTCGCCCTCCTGGACGACCTGGACGCCGACATCAGGCACGCCGCCACGTACGTCCTCGGCCACCTGCCCAGCGAAACGGCTGGTCAAGTGCTGCCCGCGCTCCGGACGCGGCGGGAGGCCGAGCCGTCGCCGCTCGTGGTGGCGGGCCTCCTCGCCGCCGCGGCGCGGCTCGCCCCTCTGGACAGCGCGGACTGGCTGGAGGCGGAACTCGCGCCGGCCAACCCGGACGCGGTGCGCGCCGGAGCGCTCTGGGCCTCGGTCACCGCCGGCCTTCCCTGGTCCGACGAGGCCGCCGCGGCGTTCGGCGACTGCTGGTCGCAGGGCGAGCCGCTGCAGGGCTGGATCTGGGCTCCCAGGCCGTTCGAGGAGATCGTTTCGCGGCTGGACGACGCGTCCTTCGCGGCGTTCAACCGCGCGATGCTCGACCGGACGCCCGACGCGGCGCTCGACCGGACGCCCGACGCGGCGCTCGCGGCGGTCAACGCCGTGTACGAGCGCTGCGTGGGGTCGCGGGCCGCGCGGATCCGGCTGGCGCCGCTGCTGGCCGAGGCCGTCGGTCATCCCGATCTCGGCGTCCGGGTCGCGGCCGCTTTCGCCGTCCGTGACGTCCGGGAGGCGGCTCCCCGTGTGGCCGAGTCGTTGGCGGCCTTCCTTTCGGCTGCGCCGCCCGGCGGGTTTCGGGATGTCACCTCGGACGAGGGACGCCTGTTCAACCTCGCCTTGGAGATCCTCATCGGGCTCGGTGACGACCGCTGGCGCGAGCCGTTCTGCGCCGCCCTGCGCGCCGGCCGCCTGACCACCGATGTGCTGAGGCTGCCCGCCGAGTCGGAGTCGCCCTGCGACCCGGCGATCCTCACCGCGCTTCGGGAACGCCTGGCCGCGCTGCCGACCCGCATGGAGCCGGGTGACGAGGACTGGCGGCACTGGCACAACGAGGGCACCCTGCTGACCTACCTGCCGCTCAAGTGGGGTCCGGACGCGGCCGAAGCGGTGCCCGAGCTGATCGCGCTCGTCCCGGACGACCGCTGGCACGCGGTTCGGGCGCTCGGCGCGATCGGAAAGGCCGCATCCTCGGCGGTGCCCGTCCTGACCCGCGTTCATGACGACACGACGGCGTCCTGGAAACAGCGGCTCGCATGCGCGGGAGCGCTGGCCGCCATCACCGGAGACAGCGGCCCGCTCGGCAGCGCCATCCCGGCCGCCGCTGCCGATGGCGAAGGGTTGCTCGCCGCACGGACGGCGCTCCAACATGATCTCCCGCTGGACGGCCTGCTCGACGCCCTGCGCGAGGCCGCCGCACCCGGAGACGATCCCGCGCCGGAAGATCCAGGCGTCTACCAGGACCGGATCGAGGCGTCCCGCATCCTTCTCCATGCCGGTGAGACCGCCCCCGCGATTCACGCGGCCGCGGACGCGCTGGACGCCGGCCGGTACACCAGGGATGCGCTCGAATTGGCGGGCCTGCTTGGCCGGGCCGGGGCCGAACTCGACCGGCGGGTGCGGAAGCGGTTGCACGACCGGCATGACTACGACGTCGCCGCGCTCGCGTTCTTCCGGATCACGGGGGAGAGCGAGCCGCTCGTCGAGGCGCTCCGCCTGCGCGTCCGGCAGGTGGGCGTCGGGACGTGGTTCGTGGACGCGCTGCGCGAGCTGGGCGAGGACGCGTTGCCGCTGCTGCCGGAACTGGAGGAACTCGCCCACGGCGACGCGCCGATCTCGCGCTTCGGCGTCTACGGAGGCCAGGTCCGCGCGGACGAGGAGGAGCGTGCGCGGCTGATCTCCGTGCTGGGGGAGCTAGACGGCTGAAGCGTCGCGGGCAGTCGGCTGCTCGGCCGAGGCGTGGCAGTCGTGTGCTCGGTCGGGGTGCGGCGTGCAGGTGCTCGGCCAGGGCGCGGCGTGCGGCTGCTCGGGCGGGACGCGGCGGGTGGTGCTCGGCCGGGGCGCGGCGGGCGGGGTGAGGCGCGCCTGAACGGACGAGCGGTGTGGGGGAGCTGAGCGGGGTGGCGGGGTGGGCGCGGCGCGGGTCAGCCGCGGACTACGGCGTCGGCCTCCATCTCGACGAGCAGGGACGGGGAGAGCAGGCGGCTCACCTCGACCAGGGTGGCGGCGGGACGGTGCGGGAAGAACTGGCGGAGCACGGTGACGATCTCGGGCCAGCGGCCGATGTCGGTCACGTAGACGCGGATCCGGACGATCTCGTCCAGCCGCGACCCGACCTGGCGCAGCGCGATGTCGATGCGCCGGATCACCTCGGTGGTCTGGGCGATGACGTCGTCCCCGCCGACCGCGCCGTCCGGTCCCGCGGCGGTCGTGCCGCCCATCCAGACGGACTGCCCGACGCGCACGGCCTTCGGGTAGGCCAGCGCCTCGTTGAATTTCGGTTCTGTACCGACTTTCTCGTTCACCGATCGAACTTAACGGCGGCCGGGAGGCGGAGGACAGACCCAATGCCGACCTTGTTTCCGCACCGCCGCGCGGCCAAGCTTGGCGGTGCGGATCGCCACCAGAGGGGACGATGTGGTCGAGGACGGAACGGCGGAATGGCGCATCGGCGACGTCGTGGACGGCCGCTACCGGGTGACCCGGATCCACGGGCAGGGCGGGATGGGGCTCGTCTACCGCGTCCGGCACCTCGAATGGGGCGTCGACCTGGCGGTGAAGTCGCCGCGCGCCGAGCTGTTCCGGGACGCCGGGGACCGGGACCGGTTCGTCGCCGAGGCGGACGCGTGGGTGTCGCTCGGCCTGCACCCGAACGTGTGCAACTGCCACTACGTCCGGACGGTCGACGGCATCCCGCGGGTGTTCGCCGAGTACGTCCCGGGCGGCAGCCTGCTCGACTGGATCCGCGACGGCCGCCTCTACGAGGGCCGGGGCCTGGAGCGGATCCTCGACCTGGCCGTCCAGATGGCGTGGGGGCTGGAGCACGCGCACGCGAGCGGGCTCGTCCACCAGGACGTCAAGCCCGCGAACGTCCTGATCGACGCGGACGGCATCGCCAAGATCACCGACTTCGGCCTGGCCCGCGCCCGCCCCGTCCCCAAGCCACCCCGCACACTCCCAGGCGACGGCAGCCTCCCACCGAGCGACGCCAGCTCTCCGCCGCGCAGCACATCGGGCAACGGGAGCCTCCCGCCACGCGACGCGTCAGGCGACGGGAGCTTTCCGCCGCGCAGCGCACCGGCCGACGGGAGCCCTGCGCCTCGCGGGACCTCGGGCGACGGAGGCCGTTCGCCACGCGATGCGGTGGACGATGACGGCAGCTTTCCGCCGCGCGGTGCGTCGGCCGACGGGAGCAGTGCGCCTCGCGACGCGGTGGACGATGACGGGAGCGTGCTGGTTCCGACCGGCGGGCTGACGCCGGCGTACGCGTCCCCCGAGCAGGCGGAGGGGCTTCCGGTCGGTCGGCGTACCGACATTTATAGTTTCGGCGCGTCGGTATTGCAGATGTTCACCGGCGAGGTGGTCTGGCGGGCCGGGCCGCTCGCCGGCAGGACGCTCGACCTGTGGCGGAGGCAGGGGCGCGTCCCCGACTCGATCGCCGAGCTGCTCGCCCGCTGCCTGGAGCTTGACCCGGACCGGCGCCCGCGCACGATGGCCGAGGTCGCGGGCGACTTCGCGGACGCCTACCGGCGGTTCGCCGGGCGCCCCTACCCGCGCACCATGCCCCGCGCCGCCCGGCTGCGCGCCGACGAGCTGAACAACCGCGCCCTGTCGCTGCTCGACCTCGGCCGCCCGGACGACGCGCGCCGGACGTTCGAGGAGGCCATCGAGGCGGATCCGCACCATGCGGAGGCGACGTTCAACCTCGGGCTGACGCGCTGGCGCGGCGGCGAGATCACCGACGAGCGGCTCGTTTCCGACCTGGAAGGGGTCGGCGCGGGGACCGGCGATCCGTGGCAGGTCCGCTACCTGCTCGGGCTCGTCCACCTGGAGCGCGGCGACCCGGAGGCCGCCCACGAGCTGCTGCGGCGGGTGATCCACGAGGCGCCGGACGACCAGGACGCGGCGGCGGCCCTGGCGCTGGCGTCCGATCCCGAAACCGGGCGGGCGGTCGTCCGAAACACGTGGAACCCGCCCTGGCAGCGGCTCGACAAGAAGAAGATGCCCTGGCAGCGCAGGCAGGACTTCGAGCTCGCGATGCGTTTCTCGCCGGGCGGCAAGTACGTCGTGACCGGCAGCTACGGCGGCGAGGTCTCCTTGTGGGACGTCGCCGGCCAGCGCCATGTCACGACGATCCAGGCGCACGACCGCGGGGTGCTTTCGGTCGATGTCGACGCGACCGGGCGCCACGCTGTTTCGGGCGTGGGCCTGAACACCGTCCAGCTGTGGGATCTGGATTCCGGTCGGCTCCTTAACGCCTGGCGAGTGGACGGACCGAATCCGCACGGACGCGCCATCGGGGCCGTCCGGCTCCACACGCACGGGGACGACCTGATCGTCCTCTGCGCGGCGTCCACCGGGAAGGTCCACGTCTGGAACGGCAGGACCGGCGAGTTCCTCGGCTTCATCGGCGACAGCGCCGAGGGACTGACGGCCGTCGAGACCGACGGCCTGAGAACCGTCGCGGGCGGCTGGGACAAATCCGTCTGGACGGTCGACCGGGAAACCGGCCGGCAGGAACTGAAAGGCCATTCCGGTCCGATCGGAACCCTCGCCATCAGCGCCGACGGCCGGACCGCGCTGTCCGGCGGCAGGTTCCAGTCGGACCGGACGATCCGGCTCTGGGACCTCGTGCACGGCCGCTGCCTGCGCACTTTCACCGGCCACGAGGACGGCGTCACCGGCGTCGCGTTCAGCGGCGACGCTTTCGTCGTGTCCACAAGCCGCGACAGGACCGTCCGAATCTGGGAGACCCACACCGGACGCTGCCTGCGCACCCTGCGCGGCCACCGCGACGTCGTCTCCGCGCTGGCGGTCCCGCTACCGGGCCTGGCCTTGAGCGCCGCCGACGACGACACCCTCATCACGTGGGGCCTTCCGTCCCGGACGCCGCACGCGCCCTTCCGCCTCAGCCGCCCGCGCGGCCATGCCGAGCTGGACGAGCTGTCCGCGCGCGCCGCCTCGCTGATCGCCGAGTACGGGCAGGCCCTGAACCAGCGCGACCTGCCCAGGGCGCTGGACGCCCTGAAGCGGGCCCGCGAAGTGCCCGGTCACGAACGCTCCGACCTGACGCTCAACGCCTGGCGGGGTTTCGGACGCCACGCCGCCCGCGACGGGTTGCGCTCGACCTGGATCGCCGCGGACCTCAGCGGACACACCGCCAGCATCTGGTCCATCGACGCGGCGGCCGAAGCGCCTGTCGGGGCTTCGGCGAGCGCCGACCGGACCGTCCGAATCTGGGATCTGGCGCGGCGCGAATGCCGGACCGTCCTCAAGGGACACACCAACCTCGTGGAATCGGTCAGCCTGAGCGCGGACGGCACGCGTGCCCTGTCGGTGGGACGCGACCGCCGCGTGCTGTTGTGGTCGACCGAAACAGGGGAGGGCACCGAGGTCACCGGCCTGCCGGACGGGTACCGGTCGACCGCGCGGATCAGCCCGGACGGCCGGACGGCCCTGATCCCGTTCCACCGCGACTTCGTCCTCTGGGACCTCGGAAGCGCCCGCGTCCTGCGCACCTTCACGGGCCACCGCGGCCAGATCACCTCCCTCTGGTTCGCCCCGGACGGCCGCCGCGTCGTGTCCGGCGGGTACGACGCGTCCGTCCGCCTCTGGGACGCCGGGACGGGCGAATGCCTCGCTGTTTTCAGCTACGCGACCGGCCGGCTCGCGGCGAAGAACGCCCGCCTCACCCCGGACGGCCGCCGCGTCGTGGCGAGCATGACCGGCGGCGACGGAGGCGGCATCGCCCACTGGACGACCGAAACAGGGGAACCGGGCCCCACGATGCGCGAGAAGCAGTCGTCCAACGGCAGCGCCCTGACCGACGACGGTCGTTTCGTCCTCGCCGCCGGCTCCGGCGGAGCCCTCCAGATCTGGGACCTGCGCGACGCCTCGCACATCCGCACCGCCGCCGAACCCGACCGCGGAACCATGGCGATCGCCGCCACCTACGACGGCTTCCACGCCCTCACCGGCAGCGCCTCCGGCCACATCCGCCTATGGGAACTCGACTGGACCTGGACCGTCCCCACCACCCCTTGACCCCACCCGGCAACCCGCCGCCTCCCGTCAAGCTCACCACCCGCTCGACCCGGTTAAGCGACGCCTAGGCCCCCGCGCACCGGACGTGCGGTTCGGTTGAGCAGCACCCGGCTTTGCGCTCAACCGGGCGCGCTGCCCGGTTGTGCGACGCCTGATGTCGTACTCGTCGGGCTCGTGGTTCGGTTAGGCGAGGGCGGCGATTTCGGGCTTGGGGGCGTTGCCGCCGGTGCAGATGACGGCGATGCGTTGGCCTGCGAAGTCGTCCGGGGCGGCGAGGACGGCGGCGAGGGCGGCCGCGCCCGCGCCTTCCGCGAGGGTGTGCGCGTGCGTGGCGAAAACACTTTGGGCCGTCCGGATCTGCTCGTCCGAAACCAGCCGGAACTCGGCCAGCCGCGAGCGCAGCAGGCGTTGCGGCAGCTCGAAGCCGCGTCCTGTGGCCAGGCCCTCCACGACCGTGCGGTTCGGACGTTCTACGGTGTGCCCGGCCGCCCACGAGTCGTGCGCCGCGGGCGAGGACGCGGACTGGACGGCGATCACCCGGCAGCGCGGCGCGACGGCGGCGGCGACCAGGCACGCGGCGGCGGCCCCGGTGCCGCTGCCGACCGGGACGATCACCGCGTCCAGGCCATCCCGCGCCTCGAAGATCTCCAGGTAGGCGGTGCCGACCCCGGCCATCAATTCGGGCGTGTCGCCCGGGCTGACCAGCAGGAACTCATCGGACAGGGCCTCGGCCGCCTTCTGCGCCTCGGCCATGTCCGCGCCCGCCAGGAGGACCCGCGCGCCGTAGCCGCGCGTCCCGCGGACCTTCTCCTCGCTCGCGCCCTCCGGCATGACGACCGTGCAGGGCGCGCCGTACTCGGCACACGCGTAGGCGATCGACTGGGCGTGGTTGCCGGTCGAGTAGGTGACGAGCCCGCGGGCGCGCTGCTCCGGCGTCATCCCGGCCAGCAGCGTCAGCCCGCCGCGCACCTTGAAAGCGCCCGTGGGCTGGACGTTCTCGTGCTTCACGAACACCGAGGCGCCCGCCGCCTCGTCCAGTACCGGGTAGGACCACATCGGCGTGGCGGGCAGCCGGGAGGCCAGCAGGTCGCGGGCGGCGAGGACGTCGTCGAACACGGGAAGTCGCATGCGCCCATGGTCGCGACCGGCCAACCCATAGGTCCAATGCCAATCCTCTCTGGAACACATCGACACCGTTGATATGTTCAGGGCATGCTCGATGTCGTCCGGCTGCGCGTGCTGGCGGCGGTGGCCAGGCACGGCTCGGTCACCGAGGCCGCCCGCGCGCTCGGCTACGCGCAACCCTCCGTCAGCCACCACCTCGCGCGCCTGGAGGCGGAGACCGGCAGCCGCCTCGTGCAGCGCGTCGGCCGGGGCGTCCGCCTCACCGACGCCGGGCGGATGCTCGCCGAACGCGCCGAGGAGATCCTCGGCCGGATGGACGCCGCCGAAGCCGAACTCGCCGCCCACACCGGCCTGCGCGCGGGCCGCGTCCGCCTGGCCGCCTTCCCGTCCGCGCTCGGAACCTTCGTCCCCGTCGCCGCCGCCGCGTTCGCCGCCGACCACCCGGACGTCGAGCTGCGCCTGAGCGAGGCCGAACCGCCCGAAGCGCTCCGCGCCCTCCGCGCCGGCGAGATCGACATCGCCGTCGTGTTCGCGCACGCCAACGAGAACGACGTTCCCGAGGGGAACGGACTCCGCCGCACGCCCCTGCTCACCGAGGCATTGCACCTGGTCATGCCTGCGGAAACAGCGGGAAACAGCCTCGCCGACCACGCGGCGAGCCGCTGGATCGGCGGCTGCGAGCGGTGCCGCGAGCAGCTCGTCCGGGCCTGCGCGGACGAGGGCTTCACCCCGGACATCGCCTTCACCACCGACGACTACGTGGCCGTGCAGGCCCTCGTCGCGCAGGGCCTCGCCGTCACCACGCTCCCCACCCTCGCCCTGCACGCGGTCCGCCACCAGGGCATCCGGACGGTCCCCCTGGACGGCCAGACCCGCCTGGTCAGCGCCGCCGTCCACGGCGCCCCACCCGACCCGCCCGCCACCGCCGCCGTCCTAACCCACCTAACCAAAGCCGCCGCCACCCACGCCGACCACCAAACCCCCACCCCCTCCTGAGCCCACCACCACACCGCAGCCGTATCCCGCCCCGCACGCGCACCGCGACGCCCTGCGGCTGTTCGCCAAGCAGGCGCACGGCGCCGCCACGCGGGACTTGCCGAAGAGCCGCACGGTGTCCGCTGCGCGGCGGTCCCATGCGGACGCACGGTGTTGCCGTCCGGGGTTCGCCAAGCAAGCGCGCGGCCGTGTCGCGCGGAGCCTGCCGGACGGCCGCAGGGGGTCCCTGTCCGGAGTCTGCTGAACGGGTGCACCGCGTCGCCGCGCGGAGCCGCCCAGCAGGCGCGCGACGTCGCCGCGCGGAGCCTGCCGGACGTCACCGCGCGGATGTCGCTGCGCGGCGTTCGCTAAGCGGGCGGCGCGGCGGTGTTGTGCGGAGCCTGCCGGGGAGGCGCATGGTGTCGGTGCGCGGGGTTGGCCAGGCGGGGGCGCGGCGGAGTCCTGCGGGGGGGTTAGCGGGCGGGCGGGGTTAGTTCTTGGTGGGGTGGGCTGCTGCTACGGCTTCGCGGATGGCGGGGGCGACTTCGCGGGCCCAGGCGTCCGGTTGGTCGCCGAAGTAGGTGAAGCCGGTCGCGCCGTGGTCCAGGACGGCGCCGGTCAGCTCCTCCGTCCACTGGGCGGGGGAGCCGCCGAGCCAGCGGCCTTCGGCGTCGCGGGTCGCGGTGAGCGGACGGTCGGTGATCCGGCCCGGCAGGTTGTAGATCGTCCGGATGTCGGACGGGTCGCGCCCGGCGGCCGCGGCGGCCTCGTCGATGATCGGCCGGGACCAGCGGTAGCGCTCGCTCAGCCAGTCCGCGGCGTGGCCGGGGATCCAGCCGTCCGCCTGCCTGCCGGTGACCGCGAGCGAGCGCGGGCCGTTGGAGCCGGTCCAGATCGGCGGGGTCGGCGCGGCGGCCGCATCCAGCCCCTTGACCTGGTAGAACTCGCCGTCGAAGGTGACCGTTCCGCCGCCGCCCGACAGCGCCCGGACGACCTGGAACGCCTCCTCGAACGCGCGCACCGCCTCGCCCGGCGTGAGCCGCGGGACGCCGAGCCGCGCCGCCTCGTCCCACAGGCCGCCCGCGCCGAGGCCGAGGATCACGCGCCCCTCCGACAGTTCGGACAGCGAGGTGATCGTCCGGGCGAGCATCGGCGCCGGGCGCACCGGGAGGCTCGTGACGTTCGCGAAGGCGGCGAGGCGCTCGGTGCGGCCGAGCAGGACCCCGACCGTGGCGTAGGCGTCGAGCCGGTCGGCGTAGTACGGGTGGTCGGAGACGCTCACCATGTCGAGGCCGTCCGCGTCCGCCCGGTCGGCCTGCCGGAGCATCTCGGCGGTGGTCGCGACGGCGGACGAGAGGCCGAGTCCGAAGACAAGTTCGTGGCGCGAATTACGCATCTTTTTCTCCGTGGCTATATCGTGGGGTAATGGGAAAGTCGACGGGTGAGCGGATGGCGGTGGCGACCGCGCTGGTGCGCTCGTCCTTCCTGGTGAACGCCGTGTACGCCGCGTCCGCCCGGGAGTACGGGCTGACGCCGCAGCAGGGCCAGCTGCTCTGCGTCCTGATGATGCGGCCGATCGGTATGGGCGAGCTCGGCGGCATGCTGGGCTTGGCCAAGTCCAGCCTCACCGGGCTGGTCGACCGCACCGCGCGCCGCGGGCTGGTCCGCCGCGAGCCCGACCCGGACGACGCCCGCGCCGTCCGGGTGGCGCTCACCGAGGCCGGCGTCGCGCTCGCCGACGACTTCTACACCGAGACCTGCCGCCGCATCGAGGACCTGCCCGCCGGGTTCACCGCGGCCGAGCGCGCCGACTTGGTCGAGCTGCTCGGCCGCGTCGTCGAGGAGAACGACGTCCCCGAGGTCTTCATGGACGAGCCGTGACGGCCCGCCCGCTCAGGCGGCGGGTTCGGCGGCGGGCTCGGTGTTGAAGAGGTCGGTGAAGCGGCCGATGAACAGGTCGCGGCCCTTGTAGTCGGCGACGGTGTCGGCGGTCAGGACGACGGGGCCGTCCGGGCCGGGGTACTGGCCGACGCCGCCGTCCGGGCCGAGCGGCATCAGCACCGACGGGATGGGGGACGGCGCGTACGTCGCGGACGGCTCCTCGCCCCGCACGCGCGCGGCGACGTTCGCGGCGACGACCTCGGCGTGCTTCATCGCGTACCCGGCCATCTTCGCCTCGTCCAGGTCGGTGACGTCGCCCAGCGCGAACACGTTCGGGAAGCCCTCGACGCTCAGGGTTTCGGTCACCCGGATCCGCCCGGCCGGGGTGCGGGCGGCCGCGAGGTCGGGGCCCAGGTAGGACGTCTGGACGGCGACGCCGTGCGCGCGGAACCAGATGTCGGCGGTGATCCCGTCCACCGTGAAGGTCTTCGCGCGGCCCGGCTCGACCGGCGGCTCGGCGCTCAGCGCGGTGCCGAGGCGCAGCTCGATCCCGCGCTCGTCCAGCTGGCGGTGCAGGTCGGAGCGCATCCCGTCCTCGAAGGCCGGGACGAGCCGGTCCGCGGGATCGACGACCGTCACGTGCTTGTCGGGCCAGACCGCCTTGATCTCGCCCGCCAGCTCCAGCCCGACCGGCCCGGCGCCGGTGATCAGGACCCGCTCGGCGGCGGCAAGTTCCGCGTGCGTGTCTCGCAGCTGGGCGAGCGCCTCGTCCGCTACGTCCGTCCGCGTCTTGGCGGGATACGGATATCCGGAACCCGACGCCAGGACGATGTGGTCGGCGGTGATGCGCTCGCCCGACTCCAGCGTGACGCCGCGCGCGTCCACCGACGCGGCCCGCGCCCGGACGACCCGTCCCCGGGCCAGCAGCCGGTCGTAGGGGAAGAACATGTTCGGCGCCCAGTCCGGCTTGACCAGAGCCCGGAGCGCCGCGGCGGAGTGCACGAAGGCGTCCTTCGGCTCCACCAGGACGACGTCGGCGTGCTCGTCCAGCGCCTTGGCGGCGGCCGAGCCGCCGTAGCCGCCGCCCACGATCACCACGGTTCCGCTCACGATGACCACTCCTCGAATAGCTCAGTTCGTACTACGAACCATATTGGTTCGTAGTACGAACTGGCAACCCGGTGGTCAGCGGCGGAGGGCGGGCGTCACTTCTTCGGCGGCAGCGCCCCGTAGATCCACATGAAGGTCGCGAAGAACGCCTCCCAGGTGAAGTGCAGCGGGAAGGCGGTGGACTCCGGGAGCTTCTCGGCCTCCTTCATCGTGGCCGGGGACTTCCAGCGCTTCTCCGCGCCGCCCGCGCGCGTGGTGTTCGGGTCGGCGACCAGGACGCCGTCCCCGTCGACCGCCAGCACCGCGTAGTTGTGCCGCTTGGCGCGCGCCGCGGTCGTGATCGCGTAGCCGCCCTTGGCCATCTGGAGCATCCGGACCTTCGCCGCGGCGGGCTTGGTCTCCTCGTCGCTCATCCAGTTGACGTGCACGAAGTCGCCGAGGCCGAGCGCGGCCAGCACCGGACGCTCCTCCGCGCCGTCCAGCGCGGCGTAGCCGCCCCACATGGTCGCGAACGCCTTCTCCAGGATGGCCGGCCACAGCGGCACCTGCGAGGACGGTCCGTACGGCGACCCGCTCAGCAGGTACAGCGGGTCGCGGTTGTGCCTGGTCACCGGCAGGAAGTCGGAGATCGTGAGCGCTGTGGCCCGGGCGCTGGAGGCGGGCATCGCCTTCGGCCCGGTGGTGGGCACCAGCGTGACCTCGTAGACGCCCTCGCCGGACGCGATCAGCGATTGGATCAACTCCGGCCCGGCGGCGCACGCGGCGACCGCCTGGAACGCGGACGCGACGCGGCAGTCCCCGACGAGCCCCTGCGTGATGTCCGACGGGTGCGGCGCGCCCTTGAAGACGTCCGAGCGCGGCGCGAAGTAGCCGCCGAGCTGGTCCTGTCCCGGCGTGGCCAGGTCAGGCTCCTTGGCGGACGCCTCGACCAGCCCGGGCAGGTCCTTCTGCGCGATCGTGGCCGTCCAGGACGCCGACGCCCAGTCGCCCTCGGCGCGGGCGATCCGGACCTGCACCCGGCAGTCGGCCGCGTCCCCGAGGACGAACTCGGCGACCTGCACCTCGGAGTCGGCGTCCTGCCGCCGGATGCCGATCGTGTAGGACCCGCTGCGGACGCGGTAGCGGCCTCGCGGAACCGGAGCGCTCGCCTGCTGCTCGGTCATGGCGACCTGCCCTTCGCCCGGGCCGACGACCGGTGCCCGGCCGTCCTGGTTGCCCGGGTCTTCCTGACACTCTGGCACCGAACCGGCACGCCATGGATCGTCCGCGATGACCGCTTTAGGCCCGTCCGGGGCGATGCTCCGGCGTCTCGTTCAGGCCCGTCCGGGGCGATGCGCCGGCGTCTCGGATCCGAGACAGAGGCGGGTGGGGCGCGGGGTTCCCGGAGGGGGCCCGGATGCGATGCTGGTTCCGTGAGCATCGTCATCACCAACATCGGGGAACTGGTCACCAACGAACCCGGCGCGGGGGAGGGGCCGCTCGGGATCGTCCGGGACGCGGCGCTCGTCCTCGACGGCGAGCGGGTCGCCTGGGTCGGCCGCGCGGCGGACGCGCCCGCCGCCGACGAGGCCTACGACGCGGCCGGCAACGCGGTGCTGCCCGGGTTCGTGGACTCGCACGCGCACCTGGTGTTCGCGGGCGAGCGCGCCGAGGAGTTCGCCGCGCGGATGTCCGGCCAGCCGTACAAGGCGGGCGGTATCCGGACGACTGTGGCGAAGACGCGCGCCGCGTCCGACGCGGAGCTGCGCGCGACCGTCCGGCGGCTGGTGGACGAGATGGCCCGGCAGGGCACGACCACGGTCGAGTGCAAGTCCGGCTACGGGCTGACCGTGGAGGACGAGGAGCGGGCCGTCCGGATCGCGGCGGAGATCGCCGACGAGGTCACCTTCCTCGGCGCGCACGTCGTCCCGGCCGAGTACGCCGACGACGCGCAGGGGTACGTCCGGCTCGTCTCGGGGGAGATGCTCGCCGAGTGCGCCCCGCACGCCCGCTGGATCGACGCGTTCTGCGAGCGCGGCGCGTTCGACGCCGACCAGACCCGCGAGGTGCTGGAGGCGGGGATCAAGGCCGGGCTCATGCCGCGCGTGCACGCCAACCAGCTCGGCGAGGGGCCGGGCGTGCGGCTCGCGGTCGAGCTGGGCGCGGCGTCCGCCGACCACTGCACGTTCCTCAGCGACGAGGACGTCTCGGCGCTCGCCGACTCCGAGACCGTCGCGACGCTGCTGCCCGGCGTGGAGTTCTCCACCCGCCAGCCCTACCCGGACGCGCGCCGCCTGATCGACGCCGGGGTCACGGTCGCGCTCGCGAGCGACTGCAACCCCGGCTCCTGCTACAGCTCCAGCATGGCGTTCTGCATCGCGGTCGCCGTCCGGGACATGAAGATGACGCCCGCCGAGGCGGTCTGGGCGGCGACGGCGGGCGGCGCGCGGGCGCTGCGCCGCACCGACGTCGGACGGCTCGGAGTGGGCGCGCGGGCCGACGTCCTCGCCCTGTCGGCCGCGTCCCACATCCACCTGGCCTACCGTCCGGGCGTCCCCCAGGTTGCCGCCGTCTGGAAGCGCGGCCGCCGCATCTGACCCTCCGCCGCCGGGCCGATCAAACCCGTCCGCTCCAGACCCATCTGCTTCGGACCTAGATAGTTCAGAAGCGGAAGGTTCAGGATCTGGATGGTTTGAAGCCGGACGGCCCCGTCCGGTTCGGAACCGTCTGCTTCGGACCTAGATGGTCCAGAGCCAGAAGGTTCGGCCTCGGAAGGTTCAGATCCAGAAGGTTTAGATCGGACCCGGACTCGGACGGCTCAGACCCAGAACGTGTCGTGTTCGAGGAAGAACGCGACGCGCTCCTCGTCGGTCATCTCGCCCAGGTGCGGCGTGCCCTCGAAGTACGCCTCGCGCGGCGCGCCGGGCGAGAAGTGGATCAGCATGGACGCGGGCTCGCCCGACTCGTTGCGGAAGCCGTGCACGCCGCCCTCCGGCACGTGCACCCAGTCCCCTGCGGTGGTGTCGATCCACTTCGCGCCGTCGAAGATCTTGATCGTCCCGGCGAGGGTGTAGAAGGACTCGGAGATCGAGCGGTGGAAGTGCGGCGACGGCCCGCTCGGCGTGCCGCTCATCTCCCACCGGTACAGCCCGAACTTGCCGCCTGTGGACGCCCCGGTCGCCAGGTAGTGGACGCGCGTGCCGCTGTCGTAC
This sequence comes from Actinomadura rupiterrae, assembly GCF_024172125.1. Classification (GTDB taxonomy): domain Bacteria; phylum Actinomycetota; class Actinomycetes; order Streptosporangiales; family Streptosporangiaceae; genus Spirillospora; species Spirillospora rupiterrae. The sequence continues at coordinate 346,443 of NZ_JAMZEA010000007.1, read as the reverse complement.
ACGTAGTCCGGATCGGTGGTGCTCGGCCGGTACGTGGCGCTCGCCTCGCCGCCTTCGCCGAGGTACTTGGGCTCTGGATAGGTCATGCGGGATCCCCCGGTGGTGTTCTCGCGATCGGTTCTAGGAGGATCAAACCAGGTGCGGCTCAGGTCAGGTAGCGGCGGTTCACCCTGATCAGGGGGGAGCGGCGGCGGGCCACGTAGTCGGCCGCCAGCACCTCGGCGACGAACAGGGTGTGGTCGCCCGCCTCGATCGTCTGCCGGGTCTCGCATTCGAGCGCCGCGAGCCCGGAGTCGACGATCAGCGCGTCCGACACCGGGCCGCGGTGGTGCGGCTCGGACGCCAGCAGCAGCCGCGCGGACGGGCGCCCCTCGGCGGCGAACCGCCCGGCCAGCGCCCGCTGCTCCGCGCTCAGCACCGTCGCCGCCCAGCGCGGCGTCCGGCGCAGCACCTCGGCCAGGTAGCCGTCCGACACCACGCCGGCGAGCACCATCGGCGGCTCCAGGGACACCGACATGAACGACGTGACCGTCGTGCCGAGGTCGTCCCGCCCGTCCCGCACGGTCAGCACGACCACCCCGGTCGCGAACCCCGCGACCGCCTCCGTGAACTCCACCGCGTCCAATGCCGCTCCGCCCAATGCCGGTCCGCCGGATGCCGGTCCGCCGGATGCCGGTCCGCCGGATGCCGCTCCGCCGGGTGCCGGTCCGCCTGCCGGTCCGCCCGTTGCCGGTCCGCCGGATGCCGGTCCGCCGGGTGCCGCTCCGTCCGCCCCGCCGCCCGGTTCCGTTCCGTCCGGCCCGGGGGTCAGCGGATGGTCCAGGTGCCGGGGAGGGTCAGGGGGCCGGCGGGCGGGAGGCCCAGGCGGGCGGCGGCGCCGCTGAGCGAGCCCCAGCCGTCGAAGCGGGCGGACGCGGCGGTGCGGTCCTCGCTGGACTCGGGCGGACGCAGCCGCTCCAGCGGCGAGGTGTGCGGGAACGTCCGGACCGGGGCGTCCGCGGCCAGACCGGCCTTCTTGCGCGCCAGGTCGATCGCCCGGTCGAGGCCGCCCAGCTCGTCCACCAGGCCGTTGGCCTGCGCGTCCGCGCCGGTCCAGACCCGGCCGCGGGCCAGCTCGTGCATCCGCTCGCGGGTCATCCCGCGGCCCTCAGCGGCCTTGCCGGTGAAGTCGGCGTAGATCTTGTCGAGCGAGGCGTTGATCCGCTCCCACTCGGAGTCGCTGAACTCCTTGGTGGCGCTGAAGATCCGGGCGTGCGCGCCGTCGCCGACCGCGCCGAAGCCGACGCCGAGCCGGTCGAGCAGGCCGTTCACCACGGCCTTGCCGACCACCACGCCGATCGAGCCGGTGATCGTGCCGGGCTGCGCGACGATCGTGTCGGCGGCCATCGCGACGTAGTAGCCGCCGGACGCCGCGACGTCGCCCATCGACACCACCACGTGCTTGCCCGCCTTGCGCGCGAGCACGACCTCGCGCCAGATGGCGTCGGACGCGACCGCCGAGCCGCCGGGGCTGTTCACCCGGAACACGATCGCCTTGACCCGGTCGTCCTTCACCGCGGAGCGGAACGCCGCGCCGACGGTGTCGGAGCCCATCGCGACGCTCTGGCCGGGCAGCGGCCCGCCGCGGCCGCTGCGGCCGAGCCGGATCTGGCCGTGGCCGTTGATCAGCGCGACCACGTCCTGCTTCCCCGGCTGCGGGATCCGCTTGGCCAGCCCGTGCGTCCGGTTGTAGCGCGTGACGAACCGGAGCTGGAAGTCCTTGCCGGCCTTCTCGCGCAGGTGCGCGTAGACCTCGTCGCGGTAGCCGAGCCGGTCGACCAGCCCGGCCTCCAGCGCCTCGTCCGCCAGCAGCGGAGCCTTGTCGACCAGCTCGCGGACCCGCTCCGGGGACAGCTTGCGCGCCTCCGCGATGCCCTGCGTGATCTGCTCCCCGAGGGACGTGACGAGCCGCTTGGACGACTCCTCGTGCTCGGGCGTGTACCCCTTCTCCATGAAGGTGTTCGCCATCGTCTTGTACTCGTAGCGCTTGGCGAACTGCGGCTGGACGCCCGCCTTCTCCAGCGCCCCGGCGAAGAACGGCTCTTCCAGTGCCACCCCTGTCAGCCCGACCTCGCCGATCGGTTGCAGGTAGACCCGGTCGAACGCGGACGCCAGGTAGTACGGGACCGTGCCGCGTCCGCCCTCGCCGAACGTCTCGGCCCAGGCGACGGTGTACTTGCCCGCCTCGCGCAACGCGAGGACCGCGTCCCGGACCTCCTGCACGAGCGCCAGCCCTACACCGCCGGTCACCTTCACGACGAGCGCCTTCACGCGCGCGTCCGAGCGGGCCCGGCGCAGGCCGTCCAGGACGTCCCGCAGGTGCGTCCGCCGCATCGCCAGGAAGGCCGAGAGCGGATCGCCCGGCGGGGTCTCCACGAGCCCGTCGGTGAGGTCCAGCTCCAGCACGAGCGGGCCGGTGCGCCGATCGCGTGCCTGCCTGATGACGCTGAGAACGTTGCCGGGATCCACCATGGCCCCCACCCTATGCGCCGCACCCCGCCCCCAGCCGAACCCCGTGCCCGGGTTCACGATCTGGTGGATGGAGTCCGCGCCCGGAGTCCGCGCCCGGAGTCCGCGGCCGGTGCGGTCGCCCATGCGAGGGCGTGGCCGGGGGAGGGGGCTAGGGGCCTGTTTCGAAGTGGCCTCGGCCACGCGCGCGAACGCGTGACCAGCGCGGTGCCGCGACGCCGGAGGCGAGCGGCACCGCGCTGATCGCGAAGCGATGCCGCGTTCGCCCAGGCACGGTCACGGAGCGAGCCGCTAGGCGAGCGCAGTGGGCCGGGACTTTGAAACACAGCCTAGCGGGCGAAGGTCTGGTTGGGGAGGACGGAGGCGGAGGCTTGGGCGATGGCGCGGCCGTTGGTGTCGGTGATCTCGGCGTTGGCGACCATGCGGGTGCGGCCGGGGTGCACGCAGTTGCCGGTGACGGTGTAGGTCTCTCCGGCGAGGACGGGGCGCAGGTAGTTCACGTTCAGGTTGAGCGTCAGCATCGGCATGAAGTGCTCGCAGGTGGACGCGCCGGCGAGGCAGACGGCGTTGTCGAGGATCATCGCGACGTAGCCGCCGTGCACGATGCCGCCGGGGTTGGTGAGGTGCTCGCCCGGCGTCCAGCGGAGCGCGACCAGGCCCGGCTCGGCGGACGTGATGTCCTGCCCGATGTGGTCGTCCACGGTCGAGACGTGCGGGAACGTTCCGTCGGCGATGGCCTGGATCAGCTCGGCGCCGGACAGCTCGTCCCACATCCGGGCGTGCTCGGCCTGCTCCGCGGTGAGCTGGACGGTCCGGTCGGTCTCGACGCTCAAAGCTGCTCCCCGGGGTGGACGCCAACGAACCGAAGGTTATTCGGACGGCGATGCGCGGGCACTGTGCACTTCGTCACGGCTAGGGTCGCGGACATGGGAGACGGCGACGGCTGGACGCGCTGCGATCAGGGCCATAAGCACTGGGGACGGTTCGGGGCGTCGGGACTGCTGGCCTATCACCGGTCGCTCGACGACGCCGTCCGCGTCCTGTTGCAGAAGCGCGCGTCCTGGGGCCTGGGCGGCGGGACGTGGGGCATGTTCGGCGGCGCCAATCACAGCCACGAGGACCCGATTGCTGGGGCGATCCGCGAAACCGGCGAGGAATGCACCCTCGACACGTCCGTGGTGCGGCTCGTCGGGAGCCGTAAGGAGGACCACGGTTCCTGGGCGTTCACCTCGGTCGTCGGATGGGTTCCGGAGATGGACCACGTCCGGCCCGCGTCGTTCGAGACCCGCCGCGCCGCTTGGGTTCCGGTAGAGGAGGTGGAGGAGCTCAAGCTGTTCGCGCCGTTCGCGGCGACATGGCCGATGCTGCGGGACGCGCTCGTCCGGGTCGTCCTTATCGTGGACGCCGCGAACGTCGTGGGCGCGCGCGCAGAGCACGGCTGGTGGCGCGACCGCGCGGGCGCGAATACCCGCCTCCGGGACGACCTGGCCGTCCTCGCCGGAGGTGTCAGCGACCTCCCGGGCGACCTGGTGCCCTACGACACGGTCTATCCGGATGTGGTCCAGGTCGTGGAGGGGGCGGCCCGGAACGTGACCTCGTCCGAATCGGTGCAGGTCAGCGCGGCGCCCGGCAGCGGCGACGACCACATCGTCGAACTCGTCGCGCATGCCGAGTCCGGCACGAGGACGCTCGTCATCACCGCCGACCGCGAGCTCAAATCCCGGGTGGCCGCGGCCGGCGGAGCCGTCGCCGGCCCCCGCTGGCTCCTGAACCACCTGGCCAAGTGAGGATCACCCCTGGATCCGGTGCCCGGCTTCCTGGAGGACGGCCTTGGCCACATCGAGCTTGTACTCGGGCACGAGAACGAGGTCCGCGTGATACGTGGACGCGACGAACACCGAGATCCGGGCCTCCGCCAAGGGGCTGATGATGGCGGCGAGCATCCCCGGGGTGTCGAGCCCGTGCGCGGTCGCTCCGCCATAGAAGCCCACCCAGCGGTCGGCTTCCACTGAAGGCGGAGCCTCACGCACAACCGTCAGCCCTTCGGGCGCGCGCACGAGGGCGACCCACTCGTCGTCCTCTGGGAACACCGAGTTCGGTAGGTGTTCCAAGACGAACTGGTTCGGGACGACTCCGAGGGTCTGAGCGACGGTCATTCCGTCACTGTATTCGCGTTCGCCTCAGTGGTGGTGGCGTCGCTCTCGGGGATCAGCCACATCACCGCTAGCGGAGGGACGCGCATCTCCGCGGACGCGGGCATCGCATGGAGTTGCTGCTCCTGCGCTTCGACGCGTCCGAGGTTGCCCACGCCGCTGCCGCCGTACTCGTAGGCGTCGGTGTTGAGCAGTTCCAGCCAGCCGCCCGCCTGCGGAAGCCCGACACGGTAGTTCTCATGGACGTCGCCGGAGAAGTTCACGACGCATACCAGCGGCGTCCCGTTCTCCGCGTACCGGACGAACGAGAGGACGTTCCCGGCCGCGTCGTTGGCGTCGATCCACTGGAACCCTTCGGGCGAGGCGTCCTGCGTCCACAGCGCGGGCTGTTCCCGGTAGGCGCGGTTCAGGTCGCGGACGAGCTTCTGCACCCCGATGTGGTTTGCGCCCTCGGCGGCGTTGTCCAGAAGCCACCAGTCCAGGGGGCGGCTCTCGGTCCACTCGGCGCCCTGGCCGAACTCGCCCCCCATGAACAGCAGCTGCTTGCCGGGATGCGACCACATGTAGGCGAGCAGCGTGCGGAGGCCGGCGAACTTCTTCCAGGTGTCGCCGGGCATCTTCTCCAGCAGCGACCCCTTCAGGTGGACGACCTCGTCGTGCGACAGCGGCAGCACGTAGTTCTCCGAGAACGCGTACACCATCGAGAACGTGATCTCGTTGTGGTGGTAGTGCCGGAAGACTGGGTCGTGTTTGAGGTAGTTGAGCGTGTCGTGCATCCAGCCCATGTTCCATTTGAAGCCGAATCCGAGCCCGCCCAGATGCGTGGGGCGTGAGACGCCTGGCCACGCGGTCGATTCCTCGGCGATCGTGACGATTCCGGGGTTGCGCTTGTAGGCCGTCGCGTTCATCTCTTGCAGGAACGAGATGGCTTCGAGGTTCTCGCGTCCGCCGTAGACGTTGGGCGTCCATTCGCCCTCTTCGCGGGAGTAGTCCAGGTACAGCATCGAGGCGACGGCGTCCACGCGGAGGCCGTCCACATGGAACTCCTCCAGCCAGAAGCACGCGTTCGCTACCAGGAAGTTGCGCACCTCGGCCCGGCCGAAGTTGAAGACGTACGTCCCCCAGTCGGGGTGCTCGCCCCTACCGGGATCGGCATGTTCGTAGAGGGCGGTGCCGTCGAAGCGTGCGAGAGCCCAGTCGTCCTTGGGGAAGTGCGCGGGAACCCAGTCGATGAGGACACCGATGCCCGCCTGGTGCAGGCGGTCCACCAGATGCCTGAAATCGTCCGGCGTCCCGAAGCGCGAGGTAGGCGCGTAGTAGGACGTGACCTGATAACCCCAGGACGGCCCATACGGATGTTCCGCGACCGGCAGGAACTCCACGTGCGTGAAGCCCATCTCCCGGACGTACGCGGTGAGCTCGTCCGCGAGTTCCTGGTAGCCGAGGCCCGGACGCCACGAACCCAGATGGACCTCGTACACGCTCATGGGCTCGCTCACCCATTCGCGTCCCTTACGGCGGTCCATCCACTCGCCGTCCGTCCACTCGTAGGACGACGTGAAAACGCGCGACGCCGTAGCGGGAGGTGTCTCGGTGTACTGCGCCATGGGGTCGGCCTTGGTCCGCCACACGGAATCGGCGCCGAGGATCTCGAACTTGTAGGTGTCGCCGTCCCCGACGCCCGGAACGAACAGCTCCCATACGCCCGTCGCGCCGAGCGACCGCATCGGGTGCGCGCGGCCGTCCCAGTGGTTGAAGTCGCCGACGACGCGCACGCCGCGCGCCGTCGGGGCCCACACCGAGAACGCCGTCCCGGTGACCGTGCCGAACGCCGAGTCGTACGTCCGGACCCGCGCGCCGAGTGCCCGCCAGAGCTCCTCATGGCGCCCCTCGCTGATGAGATGCAGGTCCAGCTCCCCGAGAGTGGGGAGGTGCCGGTACGGGTCGTCCTGGACGGTCTCAGGGGCTCCGGGGTAGGTCACCGCGAGCCGGTAGTCGGGCACCGCCTGCGGCGCGCCGTCCCCGCCGGACAGCGGCGCGCCCTCCGGCAGCGTCCCGGTGAACACCCCGGCGTGATGGTGCCGCAGCCGCTTCCGGTCGCCGTTCGGCAGCACCACCTCGACGCGCTCGGCCAGCGGGCGCAGCGCCCGGACTGTCACACCCGACCGTCCGGGATGCGCGCCCAGCACCGAGTGCGGATCGTGGTGGTCGCCTCCGACGAGCCGGTCGATCTCCGCGCGGGTCACTCGTGTCATCGGCGCTCTCCTCCGGGCGATTCGGGGCCGGTTCCGGGCGGTTCGGGGCGATACGCGGGGGCGATTCGCCAGGGCGATTCGCCAGGGCGATTCGCCAGGGCGATTCGCGGGGGCGATGAGGCGTCCCTAGCCATGCCCTGAGACTCCTAGGCCATGCCCCGAGAATCGCCCGTCTCACACCGAAATCGGACGGAACCGCGGAAGTCAGCCCCAGGTGTAGGGGAGACGCGTGATGCCGTTGTCGAAACTGGAAAGCAAGTACTCCGGCTCACCGGACGCGCGCAGGCCCGGCAACCTGTCGAACAGCTCACGCAGCATGATGCGCAACTCCATGCGCGCGAGGTTCGCCCCAAGGCAGAGATGCGGCCCCGGCCCGCCGAACCCGACGTGCGGGTTGGGGGAGCGGGTGATGTCGAACGCGTCCGGATCGGTGAAGACCTCCGGGTCGCGGTTGGCCGCCAGGTAGAACAGCACGACCTTGTCGCCCGCCCTAAGCGCATGCCCGTTCAGCTCATAGTCCGTGGTGAGGGTCCTACGGAACTGGATGATCGGGGACACGTACCGGACGAGTTCCTCGGCCGCCGTACTGATCCGTTCGTCGTACTCAGCCAAGAGCAGGTCGCGCTGGTCAGGATGGTCGGTGAACAGCTTGAGCCCATGCGCGAGCGCGTTCCGCGTCGTCTCGTTCCCTGCCACTAGCAGCAGGTCGAAGAACGAGCCGAGTTCCTTCACCGACAGGCGCTCACCGTCCGGGTTGGCGTTGACGAGTGCCGACACCAGGTCGTCCGTCGGGTTCTGGCGGCGTGCCTCACCCAAGCGTGCGACGAGCCTATGCAGATCGACGATCGCCTTGAGATTCCCTGCGAGAAGCCGCATCGTGCGCGGGCTGGCCAGGGAACCGCGCACGCCGGAGTACTCCGTCATGGCGTCGATCCGCGACAGCACGTACGGGCGCTTCTCCTCCGGGATGCCCATCATCGAGCAGATGACGTGGATCGGCAGGCGCGCGGCGACCTGCTCCACGAAGTCGCCCGGACCGTCCTTGATGACGTCGTCGACTATGCGCGCGGCCGTGGCGCGGATGTCGTCCTCGATCCGGGCGAGCATCTTCGGTGTGAACGCGCGGAACACGATGCGCCGCAGACGCGCGTGCGCGGGATCGTCCATGTTCACCATCGGCGTGCCGAACACCTTCGCCAGCCAAGGCGGAGGCTCGGGGGACGTCGCCGCGGGCTCGCTGGAGAACACCTTCGCGTTCCGGCTCGCCTCCACCACGTCCGCATGCCGGACCAGCGCGTAGAAGCCCTTTCCTGAGCGGACGAGCGGGACGCGCGGTTCGGCGAAGAACACGGGCGCGCCGCGCTCGCGCAGGCGCGCGAAGTCCGCGAGCCGTTCGCCGGGCGGACGATCCCAGAACGCGATGTCGACCAGGTCGATACCGGTGGCGAGCGTCATCGCATACCCCCTGCGTCCCCCGCGTCTCCTGCGCCCGATCTCACCGGGTCGCCCATCTGACCTCGTAGGGCGCGAGGTCGAGTCCGCGGCCGTCCACCTGGGCCGAGACGGGCCGGCTGCTCGTGTTCACGATGACCATCTCGTGCGCCTGCGCGAGTACCCGCACGGACGGGTCGGACGACCGCACGTCCACGAGTCTGGTCCCTGGCGGGAACCAGTGCGCGAAGTTCTGCAACATGACCAGGTTCGGCGTTCCGCCGCCGCCCTGCGCCGAACCGAACCACAGGCAGCCGGGGCAGTCGGAGTTGGTGTTCGTCTGCGGGCTCCAGTAGAGGGCGCTGGACGCGCCGCCCTTCACGAACTCCATCATCGCGGCCGACAACACCGCGCCCCTGTGCTCGTCCGTCCATCCCGAACCATCCGGCTCGACATACCACTCCGCCCACCACACGGGCAGTTTCGGATCGAGCGCGCGCAGCCATTTCGTGGTGTCGGAGAACTTGCCGAGCATCTGGAACTCGTCCACCTTCGAGTCCTTCTGTTGCGGCAGTGAAGAACCGTCCACGGCAAGGAAATCGGCACCCGCTTTGTGCTTCGACCAGTACTTCACCGCATCGAGCCCGCGCTGGTCCATGCTTCCCCACGCGCCGCGCAGCTCGGACGGCGGACCAGTGGCCCTACCTGGGGCGTCGCTGTTGAGGACGATGTACGGGCCACCGACCTGGATGTCTGGGTCCACCTTCTTCAGTGCCGCATAGACCTTGTTGTAGAGCTTGGTGTAGCCCTCGTAGTCCCAGCGGTTCGCGCCGTTGTTCCAGAAGCCTTTGAACTCGTTCCAGACCGCGTAGTACTTCACGTCCGGATAGCGCCGGGCGACCTCCGCGGCCAGGTTCGCGAAATCATCGAAATGCCGCGGTTGGACGGCGTCCTCAAGGTGCGTCCAGTCCGTCTGGCCCGCGGCCCCGCCCTTCATCCAGTCCGGCGAGCAGCACAGCGTGACCACCGGCGTGCCCTTCGTCTGCCGGATCACGCCCATCCGCCGGTCGAGCGAGGCGAAGTTGAACTGTCCCGGGCTCGGCTCCGGGTTGTCCAGACCCCACCCCATGATCGGCGTGACCTGCGGCATCGGCTGCCGCGCCAGGTCGCTGAGCGCCTGCGCGGGTCCCTGCTGGGTGTCGACCGTGACCTGCGTGTGCGTGAAGCCCCACGCGGGCCAGCCCTCCGGCGCGCCCGGCGCCACCCTGGACGCCGCGCCCGCCGGCGTGGACGGCCCCGGCCCCAGACCGCCCGCCCCCCACCCCATCAGCCAGATCACCAGCGCGGAGGTCAGCACGCCCGCGATCGCCGCCACGACCGCCACCGCGACCGTTCCCCGGCGGCGCCTGCGCCCGTGCTTCCCGTGCCGTCCCCGGAACAGCGCGGTGCGTCCCGTTTCCCCCACGTCATGGGTCCGCGACCGAACTTCCACGTGCGCCTCCTGTGATCGGCGTCATCCGCGCACGACTGTTAGAACGCCACGCGCAAGGACCGGGTTCGTCCCGCCCCCCATTCGGCCGGTCACAACTGCCTAACCGCTACGCCCCCAACCCCGGAACCCCCACGAGTACGACCCCCCCTGCGCCCCCTGCACGACCCACCACCTGCCCACTCACCCCCAAACCCCCGCATCCTCCGCGAGGACGGAGCGGGTGACGGGGGCCCCGGGAGCGCCCCGCACGCGCTCCCGGGGGTGTCCGGGCGGACGGGTTCACCGCTTCCCCGGACGTCGCGAGGGATCCGTGCGACGGGAGAAAGCGTCGGTTCCACCCCGTCCCGGAGGAAGAATCACTCTGCGCAACCGCACGGACGGCACGACTTCTCGTTGGGGTCGCGCCGATGTGCCATCCGTGCGGTCACGTCGTTCTGGCCCGCGAGGTGACATCCACCCCACCGACCAGGGCTCCACTCCTGTGTCACCTGAGCGCCACAGGTCACTGTCGCCGCGGCATGGCCGATCCCGGCCCGCCCCCGAGGACGGGCCGGGCCGGCCGGCGCCCCCGCGGCGGCCCTCACCGCTCGGCCCCGCCCCGGCGGGACTGCTCGGCGAGGAGCTCGCGGAGGCCGCCCGAGTCGTCGGCGGCCACGGTCATCGCATATCCGGCCTGGAGTTGGGCGTCGGTGAGGTCGCCGCTCCGGGTGGCGTACCAGCGGCCCGCGTCGCTGCGCCACACGAGCCAGCCCGGATACTCGCGCTCGATGGCCGCCTTCAGATCCTCGAAGTCGCCCATCAAGGTCGTCCTTTCCCCGGGGCGGCTGTTCTGTATACAAAAGTCTTACTCGGTCGAAGAGGTGTCAAGCTGTCCGTAAGAGGACCGTCCCCTCACGGACAGTGCCTAGGGAGGTGAGCCCGTGCCCGAACGCCCGGCCTACCTGCGCATCGCCGACACCATCCGCGACCAGATCCGCTCGGGCACCTATCCGCCCGGGTCCCGGCTGCCCACCATGCGGGACCTCGGCGACCGGTACGGCGTCTCGGAGATCGTGGTCCGGCAGGCGTTCGCGCTGCTGCGCGGGGAGGGGCTGATCGAGTCGCGGCGCGGCGCGGGCACCATCGTGCGGCACGCGCCGCCGGTGCGCCGCATCGCGATGGACCGGTACCGCACGTTCACCGCGCCGGTCGCGACGCCGGCCACGACCTTCACCCACGACCAGCGGATCGGCTGGCGGGAGTACCGCCTGGACCGCGAGTTCACCCGCGCCGCCGCCACCCCCGACCTGGCCGCCCTGTTCGAGCTGCCGGTCGGCACCGAGCTGCTGCGCCGCCGGTTCGTGTTCTACGCGCGCGGCGACCCGCAGCAGATCTCCGTCAACTACCTCCCGTGGGACCTGGTCGCCGAGACCCCGGTGTCGGATCCCGCGCGCGAGCCCTGGCCGGGCGGCACCCTCGCCCAGCTCGCCTACCTCGGCCACCCGCCGACCCGGGTCGAGGAGTCCGTCGGCGCGCGCATGCCCACGCCCGAGGAGGCCGAGACGCTCGGCATGGCCGCCGGCGTCCCGGTCTTCACCATCACCCGGCGGATGATCTCCAGGGACCGGGTGATGGAGGTCTGCCGCGACATCGTCATCCCCGCCGACCGCGCCGTGCTCGACTACGCCATCGACCTGGACGCCCGTCCGGCCGACCTGGACACCCGCCCCAACGGCCACCGCGACACCAGCTGACCGCCACCCGCCCCGCCACCCGTCCGCGCCCGCCCGTCGTGCCGCGCGGCGCGAGGCGGGAGGGGACGGGCCGGCGCGGCGGGCGGTCAGTCCTTGAAGAGCCAGTCCTCGTCCTCCTCCTTGTCGCGGCGGGGGAGGGGGAGGTCCTGGCGGGTCGTGGCAGGGGCGTGCGGGGGCGCAGGCTCCGCGGCGGCGGGCCCGTCCGGACGGGGTGGACGGCCCGGTGGTCGGTGGACGCGGCTCAGGGCCGCCAGGACGGCGCTGAGCAGCAGCACCGCGAGGACGCCGTGGAGCGGGGTCCAGGCGTCCGCCATCAGCATGACCTGCGCCGTCCCCGCGAGGACGGCGAAGGCCCCGGCCAGAGCGGCGACCAGGCGGCCCAGCGGGTCGAGGCCGGGCAGCAGCAGCCACCACGCGGCGGCGGGCGCGGCGAACAGCAGCAGCGCGAGCGCGAGGCTCATGAGATCACCACGAACCTCTCGACGATCACCGCGACGACGCTGAGGAACAGCGGGATCGCGAGCACCGTCAGCGGCCGCAGCCGCCACAGCCCGCCCGGCGGCAGCCGCAGCCGGCGCAGCTCGCGCGCGAGCAGCACCCCCAGCAGGACGGGCAGGTAGATGAGGCCGGCCGGGGTCCACGGCGACGAGCGCAGGCCGAGGCCGGACGACCTCGGCACCGGCGGGTCCGGCTCGGCCGGGGGCTGCCGCAGCCGGTACACGGCGGCGTCCCGGTCGGACACGACGGTCTCGATCCGCGGGTCGGCCGCGAGCGCGGCGCGCATCTTCGGCGCGAAGTCGGTGGACAGCCCGGCGGTGAGGACCTGGAAGTCCTCGTGGCTGCGGGTGGTGACGAAGAACCCGCCCGGCCCCTGCTCGCGCAGCCGCTGGATGATCTCCGACAGGTCGGCCGGGTCGCTCCGGTTCGCGATCACCGGGGTGTAGTTGAACCGCTCGAACTCGCGGTACGACCAGGGCATCACGGGCGTGCCGCCGACCAGGTCCGGATTGTCGGCGCTCATCCACACCACGCCGATCACGCCCTTGGTGCGCTGCGTCATGACGTCGAACGCGCGGACGTCGCTCGGCCGCACCTGCTCGTACTTCTCGTTGCCGTAGCGGACGGTCAGGAACCCGGCGACGAGCAATAGCGAGAACACCGCCGCCGCCGCGACCGCAGGCCAGTGCCTACGCGGCCCGGCGCGCAGCCAACCCAGCCTCATGCGCACGCGCGGGTCGCGCACCGGCGGCGCGTCGAACGGCGCGGGGAAGAACAGGTAGGCCACCAGCAGGCACGCGGCGGGCAGCATGAAGAAGTAGATGCGCAGCGCGATCTCACCGCCGTAGTTCTGCAGCCCGAACGAGGAGAACGGCACCAGGAGCAGGACGAGCGCGACCCGGTCGTCAATGCCGCGCGCACGCCGCCGCAGCAATCCCAGCACGGCCAGCCCGACCACGACGACCGCGATGACGATACGCAACTGCTGGACGTCGGCGGTCTGCGGGCTGGTCTGGCTGATCCGTCCGCCCGTGCTCTGCTGGACGTTCTGGAACACGTTGCCCAGCCCGCCGAACAGCTCGCCCTTGCGGCTGGACCAGTAGCCGACCGTCATGAAGCTGACCCACGCCGCGTACACGACGCCCGCGATGAACGGCAGCCCGCGCAGGCTGCACCGCCGGACCAGCACCAGGCCCGCGCACGATGCGGTCATCAGGAACGGCGTGAGCTGGTGCGCGGCCGTGCCGACGAGGATCAGCAGGAACAGCAGGCAGAGCAGGATCGTCCGATCGCGGACGGTCGCGTTCGGCGCGGGCAGTTCGCCTGGGTCTTTGGGCCCGAACAGCCAGTTGTAGACGCGCCACATGCCGCCGGTGCGCTGCGCGGTCTCCGGCGAGCGGCGACGGCCCGCGCTCTGCGTCGTCTCGTCGTGGTGGCGGAACCAGTTCACCAGGATCGCTACGAAGAACAGGTAAAGCAGGTAGGCGAACGCCTGCGGGGAGAGGTAGTCCTGCCCGACCCAGTTGGCGGCGATGAACAGCCAGGCGGCGAACCACTTCGCCCGCCACGTCGCCCTCAGCACGCGCAGGATCAGCATGTAGGGGACGAGGTACATCAGATCGGTCAGCGGCGGCGCCCATTTCAGCAGCGGCGAGATGTTGTTCTGGCCGACCGCTTTCAGCATGAAGCCGACGAAGGCGAAGAAGCCGGGCGTGCTGAACCGGGCGTCCAGATCCCAGCTGACGGTGTGGGTGCGCCCGATGTACTCGGTGAACCCGGCGGTCTGCCACGCCGTCGGGAACCGCGCCTCGGGCTCCAGCGCCTGCGCGACGCCGTGCAGCGTCGCGATCAGCACGAGGATCTGCGCGACCAGCAGCACCCGGTGCGGGCGCGGCAGTGCCAGCGTCAGCAGGAACGACAGGACGATCACGGCCGCGCCGGCGAACGTCGCGACCGGTAGCACGCTGACCAGGCCGTACCCGTTGATCGCGTCGAGGTCCACGTGCCGCAGCGGCGTCCAGAACAGCGCGGTGCCGAAGACCAGCAGCGCCGCCGCGGCGAGCGCCGTCCCCCGGTCGGCCGCCTCGGGAGGGCGCGGCGCGTTCCGGGCACGCTCGTCCGGTTCCTGGCGAACCGTCATGCTCAACTGATATCCCGCCCTCCGCCGGCGGGGAAGACGCCGACCGGCCCGACCGGCCCGCCGCCACCCTCCAGCCCGCCGCCCTCCAGCCCGCCGCCCTCCAGGCCGCCGCCTTCCGGGCCGTCCAGCCCGCCGCCTCCTGGGCTCCGCGGCCGGTCTTCCGGTGCCCCCGGACGGGACGGGGGGCCCGCACCGCGTATCGCGCGCACGAGGCCAGGCAGGACGAGGAGGGCGACAACGGCGTTCACCGCGAGGATCGCGAGACCGATGACGGCCAGGTGGTGCGGGTCGATGAGCGGGAACAGCAGCGCCAGGACGCCCAGGAACCGGGCCGCCTGCAACGCCGCGATGAGCCGGGTGCGGTTCTCCACCCGCAGCACGCCGATGTAGAGCTCGATCAGCGCCTTGGGCAGCACCGCGATGGCAAGGATCTGGAGGAGCGGGGCACCGCGCGAGGCGTATTCATGCCCGAAGAACGCCAGGCCGAGGGGTGCGCCCACGACGACGACGAGGACGACCGGCGGCAGCAGCGTCAGCGTGCGCCGCAGTGCCGCGCGCGCGGACGAGGCGAGCCGGTCGGTGTCGAACGACCCTTCCACGGTCAGCGACATCGACAGCGTCAGTGCGAGCAGGTCCAGCATCATGCCGAGCGCCCACGCCATCTGGAAGTAGGCGTTCGCATCCTCGGCGAGGTGCGCGGCGACGATTACTGGGATGAGGCTGATGGAGGCGTACTGGAACGCGCCGCCGAGGTATGCGCCGCCGAGGTAGGACCAGATGTCCCTGTAGGTGGGGCGCGGGCCGCGGCCGTAGTTCTCCGCGCGGTGGCGCGGTATGAGC
Organism: Actinomadura rupiterrae; assembly: GCF_024172125.1. GTDB lineage: Bacteria > Actinomycetota > Actinomycetes > Streptosporangiales > Streptosporangiaceae > Spirillospora > Spirillospora rupiterrae. The sequence continues at coordinate 331,393 of NZ_JAMZEA010000007.1, read as the reverse complement.
CGTCCGAAGATGAGGTAGCTGACCGGGACGAGCGCCACCAGCACAGGTACGAACCAGGACAGCGTCACACCGTTGCTAGGGAACGACGTAGCCAGCGCTACCAGCAGCACGAGTTTCGCTAGCCCGAACGCGACGTTCACTACCGGAACCCAGCCTGCGTGCCGGAGCCCGGTGAACACGCCCTCCTGCTGGTTCCACAGGTTCCACGCGACGGCCATGACCAGGAACCACAGCGCCGAACGCCAGTCATGCAGGTGCCGGAAGGACGGCCCCCACCACGACAGCGTGCCGAGGAACCCGAGCGCGAGCAGCGCCGCGGCTGCCGCGCCCGTCCCGTAGCAGGCCAGAACCAGCGCGCGTGTGTGCCGGGCCGTCTGCGGGACGAACCGGATCAGCAGGAAGTTCAGCATCGTGACGCTGCCGACGAACATGATGGCCTGGATGACCGCCCAGTTCCGTCCCATGTCGGCCGGTGCGTACAGCTTGGCGCCGAGCGCCCAGTAGCCGAGCCCGAGCAGCCCGGTCAGCCCGCCGTTCACCACCAGCGCGTACGCGTTGCGGAACAGCGGGTTCGACAGCTCGCGCCGCAGCCACCCCGGCCCGCGCCCCGCGCCGTCCACCGGAGGGGCGGCGGCGTCGGCGCTCGCCTCGCTGGAGCTGGTCATGACCGTTCCCCGGCCGGCGCGTCCCGCTGCGGGACGAGGGTGCGGCGGAGCGCGTAGCGGGTGCGGCGGACGACGGCGTAGCCGCGGGTCAGCGCGCGGTCCTTGAGGAAGATCAGGGGGATGTCCCTCCCCTCCACGACGCGGGCGAACGTGCCGGGCCCGGTCGTCGCGCGGATGGTCAGCCTCGGGACCGCGAGCGGGTCGGCGGCCCCGGCCGCCATCCGGTTGGCGACCGCGCACGCGGTGTCGTACCCCGCTTCGCGCGCCATCCGACGCACGCGCGCGCTGGAGTAGCCGAACGGATAGGCCATCGTCCGGACGGCCCGTCCGAGCCGCTCTTCCAGCAGCCCGCGGTTGCGGACCAGCTCCTCGCGCAGCGCGCGGTCGCCGAGCTGGTCGAGCTGCGGATGGCTGTGGCTGTGCCCGCCGATCTCGATGCCGTGCGCGGCGGCCTCGGCCACCTGCGCCCACGAGAGCATGCGGTCGAGCGGCCGTCCGGCGGCGTCGCCCCCCGCGTCCGCGAGCCACCCCGTGGTCACGAACAGCGTCGCCGCGAACCCGTGACGCTCCAGAACCGGCAACGCGTTCTCATGGAAATCGGCGTACCCGTCATCGAACGTGATGACCACCGGCCGTTCATGAGCATCGCGCCCACTGCGCAAAGACATGCCGTCTTCGAGGCAGCTGGAGAACGGTATGGGGTTGTAGCCGTGGGCTGCGAGGTGGGCCATCTGGTCGGCGAACGCGGCGGTGGGGACCGAGAGCGCGCGGGTCCCGGGCGCCGGGCGGTCGGTGACCGAGTGGTACATCAGGATCGGGACGGCGGTCACTGGGCGGGTTCCTCCCCGTTGGGACGGGCGGCCGCGCTCGGGGCGGCGCCCGTGGAGCGGCGGGCGGCGTACCTGCCGACGGCGTAGCCCCAGGCCGTCCACGCGAGTCCGACCGTGATGGCGGAGGCGCGGCCGAGCCCGGCGAGGTCGCCGCGGCAGGCGTCGCCGAGGCCGCGCAGGGCGCCTCGGGGAAGGGTGCGCAGCGCGTGCGCGCGCTCGCTGGCGAGGCCGTCCTGCGTGCCGACGCTGCGGGTGACCAGGGCCTTCGACAGTCCTTCGGCAAAGCAGCGTTCGCGGAAGTAGGAGAACCGGGCGCGTTCGGCCGGGACGCGGTGCCAGATGATCGCTTCGTCGTCGAGCAGCAGTTCGGATTCGGGGCTTCGCTGCCTCAGCCTGATGCAGAACTCGGTCTCCTCACAACCGAACGGCCTTCTGTGGATACCGCGACCGATTCCCGAGTTGAACCCCCCGGCGACCGGGAACATCTCCCGCCTGAACGACGCGTTGCCGCCCATCAGGTTCCGTACAGGCCCGGCTTCCAGCCCCCTATAGGTGCAGCCGACCGTCCAGTCGAACTCCTCGGGAAACCAGCGCGGACGGGTTCCGGTGGACGCGGGCACAGGATCGGCTACCAGATCCGACGACGGCGTGGACCCCGGCCACATGGGCAGGGTCATCCCTCCTACGCCCGCGACGTAGGGATCGGCGTAGTGCCGGGAGAACGCGCGCAGCCACATCGGCGCGGCAACGGCGTCGTCGTCGAGGAAGGCCACCACGTCCCCCTGCGCGACGGCGACCCCCGTGTTCTTCCCACCCGACAGGCCCCGCTCCTCGCGGTTCTCCACCACCACGACGTCCGGCAGGGACGCCTTGAGCCGCTCGTATAGCGCGGGGTTGTGGTCGATGACGAGGACGATCTCCTCGGGCGCGAGCTCCTGCGCGCGCACGGAGGCGACGGCCGCGTGCACGTCGTCCCAGCGTTTCTCGGTGAAGGCGCAGATGACGACCGAGATGCGCGGCCCGCCGTCCAGGGGTTCGAGAGGCGGAACGCTCCGAAGGGGGTCGGTCACCGGCTCCGCCCCCTCAACTTGGCATAGGTCTTAAGGACGCGGTCCGCCCGCTTGTAGAGGGCAGGGTTGTCGAGGACGGCTCCGCGCGCCTTGTTCAGCGGCGTCGCGCGCATCCAGTGGACGCCCGCCCCCGCTGCGGCGCGTGCGACGCGCCCCTCGGCGATGGGGATCTCGCGTCCCTTGAAGCCTTCCTTGAACTCCTTGCCACCGCGTCCCATGGCGATCTCGGAGATGCCGTTGAGCGTGCAGCCCTCGGCGAGGCGCAGGTGGCCGATCATGCCGGGGGAGTACTTGCCGAACCGGGTGTCGTAGGCCGGGAACCAGCCCGCCATGACACCTTCGTTGCGCAGGCCGAAGTGTGCGGAGACCGGCTCGTCGCCTGCCCACAGGACGCTCAGCACACCGAAGCCGGTGCGGTGGAAATGCTCCACCAGGGAGACGATCCACGCGCGCGCGAAGCGGTCGGTGCGTCCGGTCCGGTTGTACTGGTCGGACTTCCAGCCCATGAGGCGGCGCAGGTCTTCGGGGTCATCCGAGGAGAACTCAAAACGGAGTGCGCCGACATCGCGGCCGAGCTTGCGTTCCTTGTAGCGGATCGTCTTGTGCGTCTTGGGAGCGGCCCTCCGCATCTCCTCCTCGAACGCGGCGAACCCAGCGCCGAGGTCCATCACGGGCTCGACCCGGCGGACGGTGTGGTGCGGCGCGAACGTGCGCTGCGCGGCGAGCAGGTGGTCGAAGTCCCACACCGCGAGCCCGCAGGCCCGCAGCAACGCGCGCGCGTCGAGGGCGAGGCCGGGCGGCGCGACCATGCCCTGAAGGTCGGTGAGGCCGAACCCCACCGGATGCCCGATCCCCAGGGGGCCGCGCTCGAACGGGAAGAAGGCCGCGATCTCTCCGGCGTCCTCGACGACGGCCACCAGGACGTCCACCCGGCCGGGGCCCTCGCGGCGGAACCGGCCGACGCCGAGCGTGAACTCGGGCGCGAGGAAGGGGTTGGTCAGATCGGGGTGGGAGCGCTGCAGCACGCGCCACCGCCCGATCTCGGCGGCTCCGAGATCGGACGGGCGGACGACGGAGATCCTCACTCGGTGCCCGTCCGGCTGAGCGCGGCGGACCGCCAGGACAGCCGCACATGGTCCGGGACCGTCTCCTCCGGCGACACGGCCGCGCACGCGGACGAACCTGCCGCCGACGCGCGCCCGGACGAGCCGGCCGCCGTGGCGCGCCCGGACGAGGAGGCCCCTGACGCACGCGCGGGCGAGGCGGCCGCCGCACGCGCGGAAGAACCCCCGGACGCGCGCGCGGACGAGCCTGCCGCCGCGCGCGCGGACGAGCCCGCCGGGACGGACGCGGCGAGCGCGCCCGGCGCGAGGTGCTCGGCTGCGGGCAGCCGCGTGGCGGTGCCCTCGGCGCCGAGCGGCCCCGCGAAGCGGAGCCGGACCATCGTGCGCAGCACGCGCCAGCCGTCGCGCCAGGTGTTGAGGTTGGACACCCCGTGCCTGCGCTCGGTCTCGTGGCTGGCGATCTCGGCGATGCGTAGGCCCGCGCGCACCGCGTTGACGCACATCTCGGTCTCGATCTCGAAGCCGGTGGAGCGCAGCCGCAACCGCTCGACCGCGTCGCGGTGCAGCGCGACGTAGCCGTAGCACAGGTCGGTCCAGTGCTGCCGGTAGAGCCGGTTGGCGAGCCAGGTCAGGGCGCGGTTGCCCAGCCGGCGCAGGCCCGTCAGGTCGTCCGAGCCGCCCCCGCAGCCGTACCGCGTGCCCTTGACGAACTGGTAGCCGCGCCGCAGCAGCGCCAGGAACGCGGCGAACTCCTCGGGGTCCATGCTGCCGTCGGCGTCCAGCATGATGACCATGTCACCGGTGGCCGCGGCGAGCCCCTCGCGCATCGCGGCGCCCTTCCCCCGGGGCGGCTGCGACAGGAGGCGGACGGCCGGGTGCGGGCCGGGCAGGAGCGAGTCCCGCTCGTAGCCGGCGGCCAGCTCGCGGGTGCCGTCGGTGGACTCGCCGTCGACGATGACGATCTCGTCCAGCTCCTCGTTGGCGTACAGCCGCGGCAGCAGCCATTCGAGGTTCTCGCGCTCGTTGAGCGTCGGCACGACGGCCGTCACGGTCCGCCATCGCCGGCCGTGGTCGGTGAGGTTCACGAGGTTGCCGCCATGGGTTCCGGCGGCCGCTCTAGGCACATCGTCGGCGCGGGCCGTGGGATGGGAGGTTGACATGGGAGACCCCGTAAGTAGGTGACGTCCTGGCCCTTTTAGATGCCAGGTGCGCCCATCATGTTTGGAGGATCCGCCGGAGCACTCGTTTAAGTTGCGCAGGATCGCCTACGCACCTGGTACGGCTCCGGCAGGTAAGGGCATCATCACGGATTGCTGCGCCGGACAAATGGCGGTAAAGCCGCCGTACCATCACATGTGACCTGGCCAGATCCGGCCAGATCGATCTCGGTCACGGAAGCATAAAGATCATTTTCGGACGGCGCCCGCACCGATTATGGCCGGAATTCTCTTCCCTTCCCGGATGTCCGCATCACCGTCCGCGAATGGTCTGGGAGAAGGCTGGGAGTGCCCTGGGGGAAGGCTGGGAGCGCCCGGGGAGATCATTCCTTTCCCCGGACGATCATTCCGTGAGATGCGCGAGTGATCGCAGGGGGACGGGAAGCCACGAGGGCCGGTTGGCCGCCTCGTACCGCACCTCGTACACCGCCTTGTCGAACTCCAGCGCGCGCAGCAGCGTCTCGTGCGCGCCGGGGTCCGGGCCTCCCGCGGACGCGTACCCGCGGCAGAACGCCGCCCGGTTGCGCGCCACCCACGCACGCGCGCGCTGCTCCAGGTCCCGTTCCGCCTCCGGCGGCGTGTTCGGCCCGGCCGTATGCAGGAACCTCGCCGCGTACTCGAACGAGCGCAGCATGCCCGCGACGTCCCGGAGGGGATGCGACGCCTCCCGCCGCTCGTCCGGGCTGCGGGCGGGCTCGCCCTCGAAGTCCAGCAGCACCCAGCCCGACTCGGTCCGCATCACCTGGCCCAGGTGGTAGTCCCCGTGGACGCGCTGGACCGGCAGCGGACGCGTCCACTCGGCCAGCGCCGCGAACGCCGCGCCGATCACCTTCGTGAACGGCTCGATATCGGGGACGTCCGCGCGCACGCGTTCGAGCTGCGCGCGCATACGAGCGGCCATCGTGCGCACGTGTTCCGGCGGACGCTCGGCACGGCCGAACGCTTCGGCCAAGTCCTGATGGACGGTCGCGGTCGCCTCGCCGAGCCGTTCGGCCTCGGCCGCGAAGTCACCGCCCGCCGAACCGACACCCTGGTCCGTGCCGAACACGTGCTGCGGCTGTGCGAACCAGTCGCGGACGCTGGTGACGGCGAGTTTCCAGCCGTCCGTCCCTGTGCGCAGGTACTCCGACAGGAGGGCCAGCGTCGTCGCGTCCGAGCCGTTGGCCTCCAGCTCCACCCAGCCATAGACGCCCGGGACGTGGGCGCAGCCGAGCTTGGTCAAGGCCAGGTTCACTTCGAGATCCGGGTTCACGCCGGGGGAGAGCTTCCGGAACAGCTTGCAGATGTACTCGTCCCCGAAGATGAGCGAGGTGTTGCTCTGCTCGGCCGTCGCCACAGCGGGCATGAGGCTCGTGTCCAGGTCCACCCCCGGCGCGCGCCGGAACCGGAGCGGCCCTACGACCGCGTTGTCCGCCATATAGGTGAGGAGGCAGCGAGCCAGTTCCGGGTCGTGCGCGGCGTCGAAGGCATGCGCCGCGTCCTTGTAAGCACCCGTCCCTCCGTGCGCGCCCGCGTCGAGGGCGAGCCATCCGACCTCCGCCGGCCGTATCCGCTCGGGGAGGTCCCGGCGCAGGCCGAGCAGCAGCTGGTACTGCTGCACCTCCCCGTCCTGCCGGACGTCCAGCACCAGGTGGTGCAGGCCCGGATCGCCGGGGAGCAGCGCGGTCGCCGTCCCGATGGTGATCTCGCGGATCGGACGGTCCTTGCCGGCGAACCAGCGCTGGGCGGGGAGCCACTCGGCCAGCAGGTCGGCCAGGGAGGGGACGGAGGGCCGCACGTCACATCACCTCTGGCGTGTCCGGAGGGGGGAGCAGGAACCAGTAGAAGCCGTGACCCGGCAGGGTCAGCAGGTAGGGAAGCTCGCCGATCGCGGGGAACCGCACGCCGCCCATGCACTCGATGGGCGTGGACCCCTCGAACCGCCTCAGATCCAGCTCGACCGGCTGGGGGAACCGCGAAAGGTTGTTGACGCACAGGACGGTGTCCATGCCGCCCCAGTGGTTTGACTCCCCATTGGGGATCTCGCGCACGAACGCCAGCACGCTCGGGTTGGACGCGGACAGCTCCACGTACTCGCCGACGCCGAACACCGGATGGCGCCGCCGGATCTCGATCATCTTGCGCGTCCAGTTGAGCAGCGAACCGGGGTTCTCGCGTTGCGCCTCGGTGTTGACCGCCTGGTAGCCGTAGATCGGGTCCATGATGAGCGGCAGGTACAGGCGCGCGGGGTCGCAGCGGGAGAATCCGGCGTTCCGGTCCGGTGTCCATTGCATCGGCGTCCGCACGGCGTCGCGGTCGCCGAGCCAGATGTTGTCGCCCATGCCGATCTCGTCGCCGTAGTACAGGACGGGCGAGCCGGGCAGCGACATCAGCAGGGCGGTGAACAGCTCCAGCTGGTTGCGGTCGTTCTCCAGGAGCGGGGCCAGCCGCCGGCGGATTCCGATGTTCGCCTTCATGCGCGGGTCTTTGGCGTACTCGGAGTACATGTAGTCGCGTTCCTCGTCGGTGACCATCTCCAGGGTCAGCTCGTCGTGGTTGCGCAGGAAGATGCCCCACTGGCAGTTCTCGGGGATCTTGGGGGTCTGCGCCATGATCTCGGAGATGGGGTAGCGCTGCTCGCGCCGCACCGCCATGAAGATGCGCGGCATCACCGGGAAGTGGAACGCCATGTGGCACTCGTCCCCGCCCACGCCGGGGTCGCCGAAGTACTCCACCACGTCCGCCGGCCACTGGTTCGCCTCCGCCAGCAGCACCCGGTCGGGGTACAGGCGGTCCACCTCCGCGCGCACGCGCTTCAGGTAGGCGTGGCTCTCCGGCAGGTTCTCGCAGTTCGTCCCCTCGCGCGCGTACAAATAGGGGACGGCGTCCAGGCGGAACCCGTCGATCCCCAGGTCCAGCCAGAAGCGCAGGACCTCCAGCATCGCGTCCTGTACCGCGGGGTTGTCGTAGTTGAGGTCCGGCTGGTGCGAGAAGAACCGGTGCCAGTAGTACTGCCCGCGCACCGGGTCGTAGGTCCAGTTGGACGTCTCGGTGTCGACGAAGATGATGCGGGCGTCCTTGTACTTGTCGTCGGTATCGGACCACATGTAGAAGTCGCCGAACGGGCCGTCCGGGTCGGAACGCGACGCCTGGAACCACGGGTGCTGGTCGCTGGTGTGGTTCATCACCAGGTCCGCGATGACGCGGATACCGCGCGCGTGCGCCTCCTCCACGAGCTGGACGAAGTCGATCAGCTCCCCGAACTCCGGCAGGATCCTGGTGTAGTCGGCGATGTCGTAGCCGCCGTCCCGCAGCGGGGACTCGTAGATCGGCAGCAGCCACAGGCAGTCCACGCCGAGCCACTGCAGGTGGTCGAGCTTGTTCACCAGGCCGCGCAGGTCGCCGTAGCCGTCGTTGTTGGAGTCGGCGAAGCCGCGCACCGACACCTCGTAGAAGACGGCGGTCTTGAACCAGTGCGGGTCGCGCGGCGTGCCGGGGTCGAACGCGTCCGGCACCGGGTCGCCCGCCGTCGCTGAGAGCGCCTCTGGCGGGATTTCGGGGATCGGGTCGGACTCGGGGAAGGGCACCGGCGGCTGGTCGTCCGGTGGGGCGCAGGGGGCCTCGGAGCGGTCGTTGTGAGGGGCGTGGTGAGGGGCGTCGTGCGGGGCGCGGGTGGCCTCGTGGGGTGCTTCGCTCAACTCGGGCTTCTCCGGAGGGTGAAGATGTGGGCCGGCTGGACGTGCGGGTCGAGGCGCACGTAGTTGGCCTGCCGCCAGGTGTAGGTCTCGCCGGACAGCTCGTCGGTGACGGCGAACTCCTCGTCCGGGCCGAGACCCAGCGCGGGCAGGTCCAGATGGACGGTCGCCTCGCGGGCCGTGTGCGGGTTGAGGTTCACCACGCAGAGGACGGTGTCGCCTTCGCACACCGCGCCTTCACGAGCCGTGCCTTCGAGCGCCTCGGATACGAGCGTCTTGGAGAAGGCGATGAACTCGGGCTGGTCCACGTGGTGGAAGCGGAGATTGCGGAGTCGGTGCAGTGCGGGATGGGCGCGCCGGAAGGCGTTGAGCCTGGTGATGAGCGGGGCGATGCTCAGCCCCTCGCTCTCGGTGGCCTCCCAGTCGCGCGGCTTGTACTGGTACTTCTCCGAATCGCGGTACTCCTCGCTGCCGGGACGGACGGGAACGTTCTCGATGAGCTCGTAACCGGAGTAGACCCCCCACGCGGGCGCGAGCAGCGCGGCCAGGACGGCCCGGATCTCGAACGCCGGACGCCCGCCGTGGACGAGGTACTCGTTGAGGATGTCCGGGGTGTTCACGAAGACGTTGGGCCGCATGTAGGCCGCGGCGTCACCGGACAACTCCTCGAAGTACTCCTGGAGCTCCTCCTGGGAGTTCTTCCAGGTGAAGTACGTGTACGACTGGTGGAAGCCGATTTTCCCTAGCGTGTGCATCATCGCGGGCCGGGTGAACGCCTCGGCCAGGAACAGCACGTCCGGATCGGTGGACGCGATGTCCGCCAGTAGCCGCTCCCAGAACGGGACGGGCTTGGTATGCGGGTTGTCCACACGGAAGATGCGGACGCCTTGGGCCATCCAGTGCCGGACGACCCGCTTGACCTCCGCGTAGATGCCCTCGGGGTCGTTGTCGAAGTTGAGCGGGTAGATGTCCTGGTACTTCTTCGGCGGGTTCTCGGCGTAGGCGATCGTCCCGTCCGCGCGCGTGGTGAACCATTCCGGATGCGCCGTCACCCACGGATGGTCCGGCGAGCACTGCAACGCCAGGTCGAGGGCCACTTCCATACCGAGGTCGCGCGTGTAGTCCACGAAGGCGCGGAAGTCCTCCAGCGTGCCCAGTTCCGGATGGACGGCGTCGTGCCCGCCCTCGTCCGAACCGATCGCCCAGGGAGAACCCGGATCGTAGGGGCCTGCCTCAAGGGTGTTGTTCGGACCCTTGCGGAACGTCTTGCCGATGGGATGGATGGGCGGCAGGTACACCACGTCGAAACCCATGTCGGCTATGGCGGGCAGCCGCTTCATCGCCGTGCGGAAGGTTCCGGACATCGGACCGCGCCGTCCCAGCGGATCGAACGACGCGCCTTCGGAACGCGGGAAGAACTCGTACCAGGACCCGTACAGCGCGCGCTCGCGATGGACGGCCACGGGGAACCACTCGGTGGTGGTCAGCAGGTCGCGCAGCGGGTAGCGCTCCTCCAGATCGAGGACGTCAGGCGTCTCGGCCGCTTCCAGACGCTCGCCTACAGGAACGGTGCGGTTCTTGAGGGTTCTGACCAGGCGCGTGAAGACCGGCCGCTTCGACGAGGGCAGTTGCTTGGCGGCACGGGAGAACAGGCGCGCGCCTTCGAGGAACATCAGCTCCACGTCCTGGCCGCGCGGAATCTTGATCTCGGCGTCGTGCCGCCAGTGCGCGATCGGGTCGCCCCACGCCTCGATGCGGAAGTGCCACGTTCCCTCGGACGTCGGGGTGATTTCGGCGGAGTATCGGTCCAGCCCCTGGCCGACCTCGCGCATGCGCGCGGACTGGACCGTCTCGCCGTCCGGTGCGCGGAGCGCGACGGCGCAGCCGAGCATCTCGTGGCCCTCGCGGAACACGGTGGCGCCGACCTCGAACGTCTCGCCCACGACGGCCTTGGCGGGCCACCGCCCGCCGCCGACGAGCGGTGCGACGTCGAGTATCGGAATCCGCCCGATTGTCATCAAGTCGTGCATCTCGGATGTTCCGGACTCGACTCGCATGCGGCATCCCCTACCCGCTCGACGTGACCAAAACCGTCCATGCCCGCGATCGGCCGGATGCCGCCCCGGACGGTCCGGCACCTTTCCGCCACATTTCGGCTACCTCGCGCTGGCCGGGGTCGGACGTGCGCGAACTCCCGCGCGGCGCGGCTCGTCGTCCCGACTGTGCTCGCCATGTCCGTGGCCGCCGTGCCGGTAGCCGTCACACCCGCGTTCGCCCTGCCGGGCGTGCCGGTGCCGCCTCTCCTTGCCGCGGCGCACCTTCCGGTGGCGCATCACGTTCCGGTTGAGGCGGTACGAGCGCTGACGCTGTGGACTGGGCTGGCGCTCGGCGCGGTCGGGACGTGGCGTCCGCTCGTGCGTAGGACGGGCTGGGCCCGCCTGCCGACGCTCGGCCTCCTCCTGTGGACGTGCCTGATCCTTGCCATGACCGTGCCGATGACCGTGGAACCGGGCATGGGGGAGCGCCTGGCGATGTGCGTCGCGCATCCGGTCGATCGCGCCGCCTGGTCCGTCCGCACGTTCGGTGACCGCGGCCTGGAGGACGCCATGAACGTGGCCCTCTGGCTGCCCGCGGGCGCGCTTTCCGTCATCGCCACCAGGCGTGCCGTAGCCGCGCCCGTGTTTCTGTCGCTGGCGTTCGTCCTCATCGAGTTCCTACAGACACTCGACCCGGGCCGTGAATGCGATCCGGGGGACGTGGTCTACAACTCGTCCGGACTCGCCATAGGCGCGTTGACGGCCGCCCTGGGGCTGCGCGTCCGGAAAGTCCTCGCTTCCCGTTGACGGCGTCCGAAATCGCGGACGACGCATCCGTGTGGTGGTCGACACATCCGTGCGGGTGACGGTCTCGTACCGGCGGGTCGCGCGCGCAGGGATCAGCGCCTAGCGTGGCGGTGCGTGAAGGCAATCCGTAGATTCACCGTACGCACCGTCCTTCCAGAACCCCTCCGCCCACTCGAAGAACTGATCCTGAACCTCCGGTGGTCATGGCATCACGAGACCCTGGATCTGTTCCGCGAGGTCGACCCCGCGTTGTGGGAGAAAGTCCGGCACGACCCCGTCCGGCTGCTGGGCGAGATCGGCCCCGAGCGCCTGGAACTGCTCGCGGGCGACCGCCGCTTCCTGCGCCGCCTGCACGACACCGCCGACGACTTGCGCGAGTACCTGACCGCGCCGCGCTGGTTCCAGTCGCTGGACGACGGGCCGCGCGCCGTCGCGTACTTCTCGCCGGAGTACGGAATCACCGCCGCGCTACCGCAGTACTCAGGCGGCCTGGGCATCCTCGCCGGCGACCACCTCAAAACCGCCAGCGATATGGGCGTGCCCATCATCGGTGTCGGGCTCCTCTACAGGCACGGCTACTTCTCCCAGTCGCTCTCGCCCGACGGGTGGCAACTGGAGCGCTATCCACCGATCGACCCGAACGGGCTGCCGCTGACGTTGCTCCATGAGGAGAACGGCGATCCGGTAAGGGTCTCCATTGGGCTTCCCCATGGGCATGACCTGCACGCACAGGTCTGGCTCGCGCGCGTAGGACGCGTCCCGCAACTGCTCCTCGATTCGGACGTGGAGGACAACGACCAAGCCGCGCGCGACATCACCGACCGCCTGTATGGCGGCGGCGGTGACCATCGTCTGCTGCAAGAGATGCTGCTAGGGATCGGCGGCGTCCGTGCCATTCGTGCTTACTGCCGTATCACCGGTCACCCAGCGCCCGAGGTGTTCCATACGAACGAGGGGCATGCGGGCTTCTTGGGGCTGGAGCGCATTCGCGAACTCGTCTCTGAGGAAGGGCTCGGTTTCGAGGACGCCCTAGAGGCGACGCGTGCGGGAACCGTGTTCACAACGCACACGCCCGTCCCGGCCGGTATCGATCGCTTCCCCAGAGAACTCGTCCAGAGGTACTTCGGCGGGGCGAACGAGGAGCACGACGTCCCGGTGGAGCGGATCCTCGAACTCGGGGCCGAGAACTACCCCGACGGCGATCCCACGGTCTTCAACATGGCCGTCATGGGGATGCGCCTGGCGCAACGCGTCAACGGCGTCTCCACCCTGCACGGAGAGGTCAGCAGGGAGATGTTCGGCGGGCTGTGGGGCGGGTTCGACACGGCCGAGGTGCCGATCGGGTCCATCACCAACGGCGTCCATCCCGGAACGTGGGTCGGGCGCGAAATCCTCGAACTCGCCGCGCGCGAAGTGCCGTCCGTAGTGGAGGCCGGGCAGGGCTGGGAGAAGGTCCGCGACGTCCCGGAACGGGAGATGTGGCAGGTCCGGCGCATCCTGCGGGAACGGCTCGTGCAGGACGCGCGGAGGCGGCTGCGCGAGTCCTGGCGCGGACGCGGGGCCAGCGAGGCGGAGACCACCTGGATCGACGAGGCGCTCGACCCCGACGTCCTGACCATCGGGTTCGCCCGGCGCGTCCCGTCCTACAAGCGGCTCACGCTGATGATGAGCGATCCGGAACGGCTCCGGTCGATCCTGCTCGACCCCGAACGGCCCGTCCAGATCCTCATCGCGGGCAAGGCGCACCCTGCGGACGAGGGCGGCAAGCGGCTCATCCAGGACATCGTCCGGTTCGCCGACGCCGAGGACGTCCGGCACCGGATCGTCTTCCTCCCGGACTACGACATGGCCCTCGGGCAACTGCTCGTCCAGGGCTGCGACGTGTGGCTGAACAACCCGCTACGGCCACTGGAGGCGTGCGGGACCTCCGGGATGAAGGCCGCCCTCAACGGCGGGCTCAACCTGTCCGTACGGGACGGCTGGTGGGACGAGTGGTACGACGGCCAGAACGGCTGGGCGATCCCCTCGGCGGACGGCCTGGCCGGCCCGGAACGCCGCGACGCTCTCGAAGCGGCCGCGCTTTACGAACTCATCGAGGACCACGTCTCGGTGATGTTCTACGACCGCGACGCGTCCGGCCTGCCTAGGCGGTGGCTGGAAATGGTGAAGCACACCATCGCGACCCTCGGGCCCAAGGTGCTCGCCACGCGGATGCTGCGCGACTACGTCACGGAGTACTACACGCCCGCCGCCTCGTCCGCGCGCGCGATGAGCGACGACGGATACGCGGGCGCGCGATCCCTCGCCGCCTGGAAGCAGCGAATCCTTAAGGGCTGGCCCGGCGTCGCCGTCGAACACGTGGAATCGCATGGCGAGGCGAGCCCGCACGTAGGGACGCGCCTGGAGGTCCGTGTGGTCGTGGACCTGAACGGGCTCGAACCGTCCGATGTCGCCGTCGAAGTCGCCTACGGATGCGTGGACGACGCCGACGCGATCGTCGATCCGTCCTATCTGGAACTGAGCTGCCAGGAGGCGGTCGACGACGGACGCCTCCGCTACACGGGCGAGGTGCCGCTCGCGCGCAGCGGCGCGTTCGGCTACAGCGTCCGGGTCGTCCCGCGGCATCCGAAGCTCGCGAACCGCGCCGAGATGGGCCTGGTCGCCCTGCCGCCCGTGCCGCAAGGCATGACCAACGGCAACCTGCGCTGACAGCAAGGCGGGCGCGGCCTCCGAAACCGGAGGCCGCGCCCGGTCATTCCCTTCTCAGAGCTCGTCGTCCTCGTCGGGGATCGGGTCGGGCATCCGCCACGTGATCACCAGCAGCGGCAGCGCCACGACCGTGACCAGCAGCGCGACGAAGGTGACCAGCACCGCCGCGGACGGCGAGTGGTCGCCGCCGCGCGACATCCCGAGCTCGATCGCGAACATCGCGACGAACAGCAGGATCACCGTCAGCCGGTGCGCCGAGGAGTGCGCGCGCAGCTTCTCCAGGGCCTGCCGCTCGTCCAGCAGGTGGTCGGGCAGGCGGGTGGTGCCGCGCGAGACCACCAGCATCTGCCCGAGCAGGATGCCCCCGGCGACGATGCCGATCCCGTCGCACGCGAACGTCGTGTACATGGCGGTGTCGCTCGGAGCCAGTTCCCAGCAGACCACGGCGCTCACATAGAACAGCGCCAGGCACGCGATCCCTGCGCGCACGAGGTTGCGGCGTCCGCCCTGCGTCGCGTACCGGCTCGGCACCTCCGCCTGGAGGACGGTCAGCAACCGCTCCTCGCGCTTGGTGCGGGGGGTCGTCATAGTGCTCTCCCTACGAAATCGCGCATTGCAAAGTCGCGCGTCATGAAGCCGCGCTGCCGATGAGCGGGAACGGCCTCAGCGAGAAGACCACCTCCACCGGCACCTGGAAGTACTCGGCGATCTGGAGCGCCAGATGCAGGCTCGGGCTGTACTCGCCCCGCTCCAGGTAGCCGACCGTCTGGTAGTGCACGCCGAGCGCGGCGGCCAGCTCGCGCCGCGACACCCCCCGCTCGGCCCGCAGCACCGCGATGCGGTTGTGGACGAGGTCCTTGTCCCCGTCCCCGCCCTTGTTCCTGTCCGCCGGCACCGGCCTCGCCATCTCCTGCCACCGTAGAACTCCGACTGTTGATAGTAGATGTACTACATTCGATCGCAGGAGCGCAAGAAACCGATGCCGCGACCAGGGCGTCCGCCACCGCCCGGGTGCGGGGTTGTCAGGACGGGCAAGATCGGATTGGCTCGTCCTGCCGAGGGCCGAAGAACGCGACTGGAGGTACGGGCGGATGAAGGTGTTCGTCTCGGTGGACATGGAGGGCATCACCGGGCTCACCGACCCCGAGGAGATGCGCGCGGGCGGGCGCGGCTACGAGCGCGGCTGCGAGCTGATGACCGCCGATGCCAACGCCGTCATCACCGCCGCGTTCGACGCCGGGGCGGAGAAGGTCGTGGTGGCCGACGCCCACGGCAGCGGCAAGAACCTGCGCGTGGACCTCATCGACGAGCGCTGCACCCTCGTCCGCGGCCCCTACAAGCCCATGCGCATGGCCGAGGGGCTCGGCACCTGGTGCGACGTGGCGGTCTACGTCGGCTACCACGCCCGCGCCGGCACGCCCCGCGGCGTCCTGAACCACACCTGGATGGGACGCGAGATCCAGAACGTCACGCTCAACGGCGAGGTCGCCGGGGAGATCCGGCTGATGGCCGCCTACGCGTCCACGCTCGGCGTGCCGGTCGGCCTGGTCACCGGGGACGTCGCCGCCTGCGCGGAGGCGCGCGAGGTGCTCGGCGAGGTCGCCACGGTCGCGGTCAAGAAGGGCAGCGACCGCTACGCCGCCGAGCTCGTCCCGCCCGCCCGCGCGCAGCGCATGATCAACGAGGCCGCGCGGGCCGTGCTCGCCTCGCCCGACCGCTGGCGCAGGCACGAGGTCGAGCCGCCCTTCACCCTCGGCGTCGAGTGGAGCTCCACCTCGATCGCCCAGTCCTGCGAGGTCATCCCCGGCGTCCGGCTCACCGGCCCGCGCACGACCGAGTTCACCACCGACGACTTCCACGAGATCGTCGGCCTGCTCGGCGTCTGGTCGACCATCGCGGGCGAGGTCGGGTGCACCGGCCGCCACTACGGCTGACCACGGCCCGCCGAAGTCCGCTCGCGCGCTCGCAGCTCCGCCGAAGTCCGCTCGCGCTGCCGCAGCCCCGCCGGAGGACGTTCGCGCTCCCGCGGTCCAGCCGGAGGCCGTTCGCCCTACCGCAGCCCGGCGGAGCCCGTTCGCGCCTGCCGGAGTCCCGGTCGCGCCCGCCGCGGGCTCAGTCGGTGGTGAACGGGGTTTCGGCGAGGGCCTCGTAGGCGGGTTGGAGGACGTCGGTGAGCGGGCGGCGGCGGATCTTCACCGGGGGCGGCTCGGCGATGCGCAGGATGAAACCGGGCGGGACCGGCGTACCGGGCGGACGGTCGCGCAGCCGCGCCAAGCCACTCGGCGGCGCCCAGAAGCCCTCGGCGGTGAGCGGCTCGTCCTCGATCTCGAACGGGTCGGCGGCCTCCCGCGACGGCGCGCGGCGCAGCGCCGTGAGGAGCTGCTCGCGGGTGCGGCCGTTCCAGGCGAGGATCAGGAACGGGTCGTCGTCGAACGCCTCGGCCAGCAGGTAGAGGACGGCGGCGGCGTGCTTGCACGGGTCGCCCCAGTCCGGGCAGTCGCACATCAGGTGCAGGTCGGCCGCCGACTCGGGGAACAGCGACAGGCCGAGCCCGGCGAACACCTCCTCGATCTCGGGCGGCATCTCCCCGGCGAGCAGCCGGGCCCGGAACACCGCGCGGGACGCGAGCTCGTCCTCGACCCGCCGCCAGTCGGCCTCGCCGATCGCGTCGATGCCGAGCGCGACCTCGTACGGCTCGGCGACCGAGCCCTGGACGCGCGCCGTCACCTCGTGCGACTCGACCCGCAGGTTCACGACCTGGCCCTTGCGCGCGTACGCGCGGCCGCGCTGGAGCCGCCCGGTGTCGGCGAACGACTCGACCAGGTCGATGAACCGCCGCGACCACCACTGCGACCCGATCGACCCGCGCCTCGTGCGCGCGCGAAGGCCGTCCTCGACCTCGATGGGGGTCCCGTACTCCTCGAACCGCGCCATCAGTCGCTCACCGCCTCGGGGGACAGCCGCAGGACGTCGCGCAGCTCGGCCACCGACAGCTCGGTCAGCCAGTCCTCGCCGGTGCCGACGATGGACTCGGCGAGCGCCTTCTTGCGCTCGATCATCTCGTCCACCCGCTCCTCCATCGTGCCGACGCAGACGAACTTGCGGACCTGCACGTTCCTGGTCTGCCCGATGCGGAACGCCCGGTCGGTGGCCTGGTCTTCGACGGCCGGGTTCCACCAGCGGTCGACGTGGACGACATGGTTCGCGGCGGTCAGAGTGAGCCCGGTGCCGGCCGCCTTGAGCGACAGCAGGAAGACCGACGGCTCGGTGTCGTTCTGGAAGTGCTGCACCAGGTCGTCGCGCTGCTGCTTGGACGTCCCGCCGTGCAGCCACAGGACGGGCCGCTCCAGCCGCGCCGCGAGGTACGGCTGGAGCATCGAGCCGAACTCGGCGTACTGGGTGAACACCAGCGCCTTCTCGCCCTGCTCCAGCACCTCGGCGCAGATCTCCTCCAGCCGCTCCAGCTTCCCGGACCGGCCGGGCAGCCGCGAGCCGTCCTTCAGCAGCTGCGCCGGATGGTTGCAGACCTGCTTGAGTTTGGCCATCGTCGCCAGCACCAGCCCGCGCCGCTGCTTGTCGTCGCTCTCGGCGATCTGCTCCAGCATGTCGTCGAGCGTCGCCTGGTACAGCGACGCCTGCTCCGGTGTCAGGTTGCAGTAGACCTTGATCTCCTGCTTCTCCGGCAGGTCCGAGATGATCGACTTGTCGGTCTTCAGGCGGCGCAGGATGAACGGCTGCGTCGCGCGCTTGAGCGCCATCGCCGCGCGCTCGTCGCCGTCCCGCTCGATCGGCACGGCGAACCGCTCCCGGAACGCCGCCCGCGGCCCCAGCAGCCCCGGGTTCGCGAACTCCATGATCGACCAGAGCTCGGTGAGGTGGTTCTCCACGGGCGTGCCGGTCAGCGCCAGCCTCGTGCGCGCGGGAATGCTCCGCACCGCCCGCGCCTGCCGCGTCCCGCTGTTCTTCAACGCCTGCGCCTCGTCGCACACGACCCGCCGCCACCCGACCTCGGCCAGCATCTCCGCGTCGCGCGCGGCCGTCCCGTATGTCGTCAGCACCAGATCGGCCTGCGTAGCGGCCCGCACCAGCTCCTCGTCCCGATGGCGGCCCGTGCCGTGGTGCACGTAGACCCGCAGCTTGGGCGTGAACTTCGCCGCCTCCCGCTGCCAGTTCCCGACCAGCGACATAGGCCCGACCAGCAGCGTCGGCCCGGGCGCCTGCCGCCCCGAAGCCCGCTCCCAGGCAAGCAGCGCCAGCGTCTGGGCCGTCTTCCCCAGACCCATCGAGTCGGCGAGGATGCCGCCCAGGCCGATGCTCTCCATGAAGGTGAGCCAGGCCAGGCCGCGCTCCTGGAAGGGACGCAGGGTGCCGTTGAATCCGGACGGCGTGGAGACCGGGGTGAGCCGGCGGTCGGCGGTGCCGGAGAGCAGGTCGCCGAAGGTGCCGTCGGCGTCGACGCCGACGAGGGGGAGGCCCTCGTCGCCGGCGTGGATGACGGCGCGCATGGCCTCGGCGGCGGACATCGTGCCCGTGCGGGGGTGGCGGAGGAAGTCGAGCGCCGCCTGCAGCTGCACCTCGTCCAGCTCGACCCATTGGCCCCGGAGGCGGACGAGCGGGGCCTTGAGGCGGGCCAGCTCTTCCAGCTCGTCCTCGTCGATGGCCTCGTCGCCCATGGCGAGGTCCCAGCGGAAGTTCACCATGCCCTGGAGGTCGAAGCCGGAGCCGGCGGCGGCGCCGGACCCCTCGCCCTCCTGCGCGCGGGTGGTGAGCTTCATGCCGAGCTTGGCCTTGCCCGCCCACTGCGGGAGCAGGACGCCGAAGCCGGCGGCGGCGAGCATGGGCGCGGCCTGCTTCAGGAAGCGGAACGCGGCGGCAGTGTCGAGTTCGGCTTCGCAAAGGACGGGGCCGTCCAGCGCCGGGGCCATGTCGGGGAACAGGCGCAGGGCGCGTCCCAGGCCGGTGAGGAGGGTTTCCTCGGCGTCGGGGAGGAAGTTGGCCTCGCCCGACCAGACCAGCGCGGCAGGGACGTAAAGGCTCAGGTCTTCGGTGCCTTGGAGGGCGAACTCGACCCGCCACACGTCGGACGGGGTCTCGTGCGGGGTTTCGGACGCGGTTTCGTTCGGCGCCTGCTCGTCGTCTTCGGGGACGGTGGGTTCGTAGAGGCGGAAGCAGACGCGCAAGGGGCCGGACGGGCGGTGGGCGGCCGTGTGCCAGGCGTCGAGCTCGGCGATGAGGTCTTCCGCGTCGTCGCGGGGCTCGCGGACGACCAGCGCGTTCGGGCCCGTAAGCGCCTCGACCCAGCGTTCGGCCAGGGGGATGCGGTCGGGGGCCTTGCCCTTGCGCAGGGGGAGCAGCGGGTGGGGGACGACCCCGCGGACGGCCGTGTCGACCATGCCGGACAGGGCCTCGCGCAGCACCTCGGCGGCGGGCCGTCCGCCCTCGGCGGCGCGGCAGGCGGCGGGCATCGCGCGCGCGAGGTCGCGGAACCGGGCGGCGTCGTCGACGACCGGCCGCCAGCGGGCGACGAGGTCGCCGTCCTCGCGCAGCAGGGCGGGCAGCACGTGGCCGCGCTGGGCGAGCCGGACGGCCTCGTCCGCGAGCAGACACAGGAAGCGCAGGTCGGTGCCAGGGACGACGTCGCCGCTGTGCTCGGCGGCCTGGAGCAGCGCCATCGCCGGGAACGGCTCCAGGACGAGCGCGGGCACCCGCCACCCGCGCAGCTCGGCCGGGCCGTCGAACGGCTCGGGCCCCAGCTCGACGGACGGCTGCGGATGATCGCCGTGGGTGGGCAGCGCCATCGCCAGGTCGACCCGCATCGCGCCCTTGACCAGCGGCTCGTAGGACGTGCCGGTGAAGTCGCGGGTCGCGAACGGATGCACCGGGGCAGGGGACGCGTCGCCGGCGGGCCCGTGCGGACCGCTCCGCTCGGCCCACAGGCACAGCGCTCCGCCGTGCCATGTGCCGTGCGCGACCAGCATGACGGCATTCCCCCAGTTCACCCGTGCCCGACGACGACCTCCGAAGCTACCAGCGGCCGCCGACACCCCGCCGGTGGCCGCCGATCCTGTGGACAACCCCGAGACATTAGGCTCGGGACGTAGTCCGCGTAGGGATGATGGAGGCGTTTGTGGGCGAGTTCGTACGTGTCGAGGTCGAGGACGGCGTGGCGACGATCCGGCTGGACCGGCCGAAGATGAACGCCCTCAACGCGCAGATGCAGCGCGAGCTGGTCGAGGCCGCCCGCCAGGTGGGCGAGGACGACGCGGTGGCGGCGGTCGTGCTCTACGGCGGCGAGCGGGTCTTCGCCGCCGGGGCGGACATCAAGGAGATGGCCCCGCTCTCGTATGCGGAGATGTCCGGCGTCCCGTCGCGGCTGCTGCAGGACTTCACCCGGGCGCTCGCGGGCATCCCGAAGCCGGTCATCGCCGCGATCACCGGGTACGCGCTCGGCGGCGGCCTGGAGGTCGCGCTGACGGCCGACTTCCGCGTCGCGGGCGAGGGCGCGAAGGTCGGGCAGCCGGAGATCCAGCTCGGCATCATCCCGGGCGCGGGCGGGACGCAGCGGCTCGCGCGCCTGGTCGGCGCGAGCAGGGCGAAGGACCTGATCTTCTCCGGACGGCACGTGAAGGCCGACGAGGCGCTGGCCATCGGGCTGGTCGACCGGGTCGTCCCGGACGCGGACGTCTATGCCGAGGCCAAGAAGTGGGCGGCGACCTTCGTGGGCGGGCCCGCGCTGGCGCTGCGCGCCGCCAAGCAGGCCATCGACTCCGGCCTTGAGGTCGATCTGGAGAGCGGTCTGGAGATTGAGCGCATGCAGTTCTCCGCCCTGTTCGCCACGGACGACCAGCGCGACGGTATGAAGAGCTTCGTGGAAGAGGGCCCGGGCAAGGCCAAGTTCACCGGCCGCTGACGGACGGCGTCACTCCTCGCTGACGTCCCACGGCGGTAGCGGCCACCAGATGGCCGGATGAACCGTCAGTGCCGCCGCGACCAGCAGCCCTATGGCGACCAGAGGCAGCAGTAGCTTCAGCCATAGGGCTGCCGTCGTGTTGTAGCGGCAGCGTAGGGCGACCACGGTCGCCGCCAGGACTCCTAGGGCGATCTCAGGAGCACGGTCGGCGGCGGGGGTGAGCCTAGTTAGCGCGAAGATGGCCGCGTACACGCCAGCACCGGCCATGCTCAGCAGGCCCAGCCGGATGATGACTTCGAGCGGGACGGCGATCAGGGCGGCCGTGCCCGCGCGGAAGCGGGCGGCGCGTCCGCCCCGTGCGCTCGTGATGCGCAGCCGCATCCGGCGCAGCGCGCGCCGGGCGTAGACGGAGAAGAACCAGAGCAGGCAGGCGGCGGACGTCAGCACGGGCACCGCGACCGCCGTCCCGGGCAGGACGGCCAGCATCAGCGCCCCGAGCACCCCCCGCAACCTCCGAGGCCGCCCACCGGAAGACCGCCGCGCCACCCCCTCGGCCTCCGCTTCCCCCTCCTGCCCACGCCCCTCGTGCCCGCGCCCGTCCTGCGCGCGTCCCTCCTGCGCGCGTCCCTCCTGCGCGCGTGAGTCCTGCGCACGCGAGTCCTGGGGGCGGGGTTCGTCTTCGGGGGCGTCCTTTTGGGGCTCGGACGCGTCCGTCTCAGAGACGGCAAGTGGACGTGGCGGAACAGGGATCTGCTCTGTAAGAGCGTCCGCCGGGACGGGCCGGAGCATGGGCAGCAGCTCGATCGCCGTAGGGCGTTCGTTCGGATCGACCGAGAGCGCGGCTTTGACGGCGGGCATAAGGTCGCGCGGGACGCCGTTCAGGTCCGCGCGCCCGCGCAGGATCCGGGAGCAGATCGCCGCCGCGGGCCCGGATCCGAAGGGCGGACGGCCCGTGGCCGCATGCACGACCGACGCGCCCCAGGAGAAGACGTCGGACGCCGGAGTGGCCCGTTCGCCGTCCAGGACCTCGGGCGCGAGGTAGCCGGGTGTGCCGATGGCGGTCCCGGTGAGGGTGAGGCGGGTCGCGTCCAGCACGTGCGCCAGGCCGAAGTCGATGACGACGGGATCGCCGTCCACGAGCATCACGTTGCTGGGCTTGAGGTCGCGGTGCACCACGCCGCCCTCGTGGATCGCGACGAGCGAACGCGCGAGCCCGCGCGCGAGGCGCCGCAACGCCGATCCGCGCAGGGGACCGCGCTCGCGCAGCACCTCGTCCAGCGTCCGGCCCTGGACGTAGCGGGTCACGATGTACGGGCGGTGCGCGGTGAAGTCGGCGTCCAGCAGCTCGGCGACGAACGGCCCGCGCACCCGGCGCATGGTGGCGACCTCGCGTTCGAGCCGCTTGCGGGCGACCTCGTCGCGCGCGACGGCCGGATGCAGGACCTTCACGGCCACGGCGCGGCCGTGCTCGTCCAGGGCGAGGCTCACCTCGCCCATCCCGCCCACGCCGAGCTCTTCGAGCACCCGGTAGGGGCCGATCCGATCTTCCGTTCGCACTGGGACACCCGTCGCGGTCGGGGACTGCGGTGCATGATCGTAGGGGGTTTGCCCTGGGATGTCCGCGAGGCGCGACCAAATCGGTCTCACCCGGGCAACCGCCCGGGCGACCGCCGCCGACGACCGCGCGGCAATCGCCGCGGACGGGCCGCCGCGTAAAGGCGGGGGAGGGGCTAGCATCACCCGCCATGCGGCAGGCGTTCCGAACCGCCCTCGTCACGGGCGCGTCCAGCGGGATCGGCGAGAGTTTCGCGCGGGAGCTCGCCGCGCGCGGTGCGGATCTGGTCGTGGTGGCCCGCCGCGCCGACCGGCTGGACGCGCTCGCGCGCGAGCTGGTCGAGCGGTACCGGGTCGCAGTGGAGGTGATCGCCGCCGACCTCACGCGGTCCGCCGACCGGGACGAGGTGGAGCATCGCCTCAAGAACGAACCGGTGGAACTGCTGGTCAACAACGCCGGTTACGGCGCTTTCGGCGCGTTCGCCGAGATCCCGATCGGCGACCAGCTCCGCGAGGTCGAGCTGAACGTGAACGCGCTCATGAGGCTGACCCATGCCGCGCTGCCCGGAATGCTCGCGCGCGGACGAGGCGGAGTGCTGAACGTCGCGTCCATGTCGGGTTTCGCGCCGTCCCCCGGTAGCGCGGCCTACGGCGCGACCAAGGCGTACGTGGCGTCCTTCTCGGAGAGCCTCCACGCGGAGGTGATCGGCCAGGGCGTCCACGTCACGGCGCTCTGCCCGGGCTTCACCCGTACCGAGGACGGTCACGAGCCGCATCCGCTGTGGCTGCGCCGGGAGGACGTGGCGCGCGCGGGCCTGGACGCCGTGGAGGCGGGCCGCGCCCTGTGCGTCCCGGGCGTCCAGTACAAGGCGGTCATGCCGGCGCTCAAGGTGCTGCCCAGGCCGCTCCTGCGCGCGGCGGCGAACCGCCTGTGGAAGCAGGCCGCTGACTCTCAGTAGCCGAGGGCGCCCTTTCGGTGGGCGCCCGTAGGAGCCGGATAGCAAACCCGGCCCCGCGTTTCATCACATCCGACAAGAATTCCGGCCCGCTCCTTGTGGCGGGAGTGCCTTGACGGGAGGCGGCCGCGATCGCGAGGCTTGAACCTACGCTTCAGTAGGTTCGATGATCGCCCGCTGGCGACCAACGACCACGGCCGAGCCCCCGCCGCGCCGCGTGCCGCCCCGACGGGACCGCGCGGACGCCCGGCCGCCCTCCGTCCAGCGAAGGAACCGCATGACCGTGACGTCCGTGTCCAAGCAGCAGATCCAGCTCCTCACCGAGCTCGAACCGGTCGTCGAGAACGAGCTCAACCGGCACCTGGGGATGGCCAAGGAGTGGTTCCCGCACCAGTACGTGCCGTGGAGCCAGGGCCGCGACTACGACGGTCCGCTCGGCGGTGAGGGCTGGGAGCCCGGCGACTCCAAGATCACCCCGGAGGCGCGCGAGTCGTTGTTCGTCAACCTGCTCACCGAGGACAACCTGCCCGGCTACCACCGGGCCATCGCCGACGTCTTCGGCCGGGACGGCGCGTGGGGCACGTGGGTCAACCGCTGGACGGCCGAGGAGAACCGGCACGGCATCGTCATCCGCGACTACCTCTCGGTCACCCGCGCCATCGACCCGGTGGCGCTGGAGCGCGCGCGCATGCACCACATGGAGGTCGGCTACGAGGCCGACCACGGCGAGTCGCTGCTGCACGGTGTGGCGTACGTCTCGTTCCAGGAGCTCGCCACCCGCGTCTCGCACCGCAACACGGGGAAGGCGTCCGGCGACCCGCTCTGCGACCAGATGCTCGCGCGCGTGGCCGCGGACGAGAACCTGCACATGGTCTTCTACCGGAACCTGCTCGGCGCGGCCTTCGACCTGGCCCCGGACGAGACCATGCGGGCCGTCACCGACGTCGTCAAGGGCTTCCAGATGCCCGGGCACAGCATCGACGGCTTCCTGCGCAAGTCCGTGACCATCGCCAACGCCGGCATCTACGACCTGCGGCTGCACCACGACGACGTGCTGTTCCCGGTGCTGCGCAAGTGGAACGTGTTCGACCGCACCGACCTGACCGGCGACGGCGAGAAGGCGCGCGAGGAGCTGGCGGAGTTCATGTCCGCGCTGGACGGCGCGGCCACCAAGTTCGAGACCCGCCGCGAGGAGCGCCGCGCCCGCCAGGCCGCCCGCAAGAGCTGACCCGCGCGGGCCCCCTAGGCCGCGTCCTCCGAGCCGTTCACCAGGCCAGGGGCGGCCCAGGGGGCCGGACATTTCGAGCCCGCGTGCAGGTGATGATCGTCCCTTCTTGACCGAAGTCGCCGGTTTCCCAGGAACGACCCTGGCGGAACCGGCGTCAAAGGGGGTATGGGGACGCACCGGCGACTCGGTGACTACCGGTTGCTGAACGAGATCGGGCGCGGGGGGACCGCGGTCGTCCATCTCGCACTGGACGCGACCGGCCGCGAGGTCGCCGTCAAGGAGCTGCGGCCGGAGTTCGCGCCGGACGCGGAGGCGCGGCGGCGGCTGGCCAGGGAGATGGCGGCGCAGCGGCGGGTGGACAGCCCGTACGTCGCGCCGCTGCTGGGCGGCCGGATCGAGAGCGACCGGCCGCACCTGGCGATGGGCTACGTCCCGGGGACGCCGCTCGGCGACCTCGTGGACGCGTACGGGGCGCTGCCCAGGGCGCGCGTGCCGGGCTTCGCCAGGACGCTGGCGCTCGCGCTGGCGGCCGTCCACGACGCCGGGGTCCTGCACCGGGACGTCGCGCCGGGCAACGTCATGGTGCTCGGCGACCGCCCGACGCTGATCGACTTCGGCATCGCGCACGAGCCGGGGGCCGACCACGTCCTGTACACGGCGGAGCGGCCGCAGCGGAGGCGGCGGATGGTCGCGGGCACTCCGGCCTACCTCGCGCCGGAACTGATCGAGGGCGGGAACGCGGGCGCGGCCTCGGACGTCTTCGCCTGGGGGGCCACCGTCGCGTACGCGGCCACAGGGCGTTCACCGTTCGGCAAGGGTTCGCTGCACGCGGTGTGCTTCCGGATCCTGCGGGGGATGGCCGACCTCGACGGGGTCACCGGCCCGCTGGCCGAACCGGTCCGGCGGGCGCTGTCGCGCGACCCGGCGGACCGGCCGTCCGCGCGCTGGCTGGCGGGGGCGCTCGCCGAGTGGGGGCAGGGGACGGGAGGGAATCCGGTGCCCGGTCCGAACTCCGCGGCCCGGACGGCCGTCGCATGATCGAAGGGTGCCGCGGCGGGGACGGGGAGATGGCGCGAAGCGGACGGCCCCGCGTCCGGCGCGGCCGGGGCGGGCGGACGAAGGTAGGGTTTCGGAAACGATGAAGGGGGTCGCCACGTCCGGGGACAGTATCGGCCAGTCGATCGGCCACTACCGCGTCCTGGAGACACTCGGGGAGGGCGGTATGGGCGTCGTGTACCTCGGCGCCGACCCCGAGGGCCGCGATGTGGCGATCAAGGTGCTGCGCCCGTCGGTCGCGGGGGACGCGACGGCGCGCCGCAGGCTGGCCCGCGAGGTCGACTCGATGCGCCGGGTGCACAGCCCGAACGTGGCCGAGATCCTGGACGCCGACGTGACCGCCGAGCGGCCCTACATCGTCACCCAGTACGTCCGGGGCCGCACGCTTGAGGAGGTCGTCGAGGAGGGCGGTCCGCTCTACGGGCGCGCCCTGCAGCGGCTCGCGGTCGGCCTGGCCGGCGCGCTGTCGGCGATCCACGGCGCGGGCATCATCCACCGCGACCTCAAGCCCGCGAACGTGATGCTGCTGGACGGCGAGCCGATCGTGATCGACTTCGGCATCGCGCAGGCCGCGGACGCGACCCGGCTGACCGCGACCGGGATGGTGATCGGCACCCCCGGCTACCTCGCCCCGGAGATCATCGAGGGCGAGGACGCGGGCCCGCCGTCGGACGTGCACGCCTGGGCGGGCACGGTCGGCTACGCCGCGACCGGGCGCCCGCCGTTCGGCTCCGGCACCTTCGAGTCGATCTTCTACAAGATCATGCAGGGCCGGCCCGACCTGGACGGCGTGCCGGACGCCCTGCTGCCCGTGCTGCGCTCGGCGATGGCCCGGCACCCGGCCGAGCGGCCGACCGCCGTGGCGCTGACCCAGCTCGTCCGGAAGATCCACGTCGAGGCGACGTTCACCGACCAGACCCGGATCGACGACCAGTTCAGCACCCGTCCCGACCACGGCAACCCGCTGCCGGTCCCGCCCGTGCCGCTGCCCGACCAGGTGCGGCAGTTCGCCATGCCCGCCCCGGACGCCGGCACCGACGACCCGGAGACCGTGCAGGACGCGCCGTCCCCCTACGACCCCGAGACGCTCCGCGACGCGCCGAACCCGGCCGGCGGGACGAACGCGCCGAACCCGGCCGGCGGGACGAACTCGACGGGCTCCCCGGGACGTACCAGTGCGGACCCGGACACCCTCCGCGACACGCCTCCGCCCATGGCCGCGCCCGTCTCGGCGCAGCCCAAGGACTTCGTGGGGATGCTGCCTCCGGCGGCGCCCCCGCCCGTCCCGCCGCCCGCGCCCGGACTGTACGACCGTCCGTCCCGCGCGGGTTATCCACAGCCCGTCCAGGGGCACCCGCCGGCGCAGCCGCCCGGGCAGACTTGGCCTCCCCAGGATGCGCTGCGCCGGGGCGATCCGCCCCAGCCCTACGACCCGTACCGCCAGCCCACGCAGCCGAGCCCCGACCAGCGGCAGCGGCCTGACCAGCGGCCCCCCGGTCCTGGCCGGCAGCCCCCTGGCCAGCAGCCGCAGCACGACCGCCGGGAGAAGGGAGAGCAGCCGAAGCCGTTCGGTTGGTACCGCGTGCTGAGCCTGCTCGTGCTCGGCGCGCTGGTGGCGTTCGCGAACATCGCGCCGCTGCTCGCCGTCGCCGTGACCGTCGCCGGCGTCCTCGTGCTGCGCGCGGGGGACAAGGCGGCGCGCGGCATGGAGGGCCGCCGCACCCGGCGCGGCCCGCGCGCGGGCGACGCGGTCGGCGCGGCCTTCCGCACGCCCCTGCACCTGCCGGGCGCGGTGATGGCGACCGCGCTGCTGTCCGGCCTGGCCGCGTTCGCGGGCGCGATCATGCTCGGCGTGCTCATGTTCGCCTACCCGGACATGACCGCCTCGCGCGCGATCGCCTACTCCGCCATGGTCGTGATCGGGCTGCTGACGCTCGCGCCCGGCAGCGGCGCGCCGCGCCGCCAGCTCGCGCGCGTCTGGGGCGCCCTGCTGCCCCGCGCCGAGGCCGCCCTGGCCGGCGTCCTCGTCCTGGGCGTCTTCACGGCCGTGCTCGCCGTGCTCTCCCAGAAGCAGCCCCCCGACACCACCCCGGTCGACGGCATGAGCAACAGCCTCGACCACGTCCGCTCCCGCGTCGAGGACATCCTCCACGGCCACATCCCCTTCGTCCGCTGACCGCGTGCCCTCGCCCGCCCACCGGCGCGCGCCGACCTCCGTCCCGTCCGGACCACGCTCCTGGGCCGCCCTGCGGGCCCGCAGGGCGGCCGCGTCCGCGGGGCTCCCAGGCTCGCAGGCACCTGCGGTCCGCGACGCGATGGCCGGGTTTCGGAGAGCGGCCGGATTCGCGGCGGCCGGATTCGCAGGCTGGCCCGGGCCCGCAGGCTGGCCCGGACTCGCAGGGTGGCGGGTTCGCGGGGTGGCCGGGGGCCGCACGCGGGGGCTGGGTTCGCCGTGGTGGGCGGGGTGACGGGGCGGTCGGGGTGGTCGCCGGGCGTGGGGCGGGTGGGGGATGAGCGCATGAGGCTTCGGGGGGAGGGGCGTGGGCGGTAGGGTGCCGGGTCCATGAGCGGCGAGACGAGCCACCAGGAGCACATCGGTCCGTACCGGCTGCTGTCCAGGCTGGACGGGCCGTCCGGTGTCGTCCACCGGGCGGCGGGCCGGGACGGGCGCGACGTCGCGATCCGGATGCTGCCGCCCGGCGCCGCCTTCGATGTCGAGCGCATGCGCGCGGTGCTCAGCCCCTACGTGGTGGACGTCCTGGACGGCGACGCCGGGCCCCGGCAGCCCTACGTGGTGTCGCGGCTCGTGCCGGGCCGTCCGCTGGCCGAGACCGTCGCCGAAAGCGGCCCGTTGCGGGGCCCTGCGCTGCGCTACCTCGCTATCGCGCTCGCCAAGGCCGTCGCGGCGATCCACCGCGCGGGCCTGGCCCACGGAGCGCTCGATCCGCGCACCGTCCTGGTAGTGGACGGCGCGCCCGTCGTGGTCGACTTCGGCCTCGCCGCCGACCATGAGGGCCCGGCGGCCGACGTCCGCGCCTGGGCGGCGACCGTGCTCTTCGCGGCCACCGGACGCGCGCACGCCACTCCCGACGCCGCCGCCGTCCCGGACGCCCTGCGCCGCCTGCTCCGCGCCGCCGCCGCGCCCGACCCGGCGGCCCGTCCGACCGCCGAGGAGCTGATCGCCGCCGCCTCGGCCCTCGACCTCGGCCCGGCCCCCGAGCCCCCCGTCCCGCCCCAGCGCCCGTCCACCCCCGACAGCGGCGGCTACCCCCTCCCCACCGGCCCCGGAACCGGTGGCTTCCCCACGCCGACGAACGAGACCGGCGGTTTCGCCACGTCGGCGAATGAGACCGGTGGTTTCGCTACGCCGACCGCCGACACGGGCGGGTTTGCTACGCCGATGGCCGACACCGGGGGTTTCGCTAAGGCCGCGCCTGACGCCAGTGGGATTGCTGCGGCGACGGCCGATGCTGGTGGTTTTGCTGCGCCGACTGCCAGCGCTGGTGGGTTGGCCACGCCGACGGCCGAGACCGGCGGGTTTGCTGCGGCTTCGGTTACCAGTGGTGGGTTTTCTGTGGCTGCTGAGGCGCGGGCGCAGGAGGGGGACGTGGTGGTCGGGGGTGGGCGGCATGCGGGGACGGTCGATGCGCATGAGCTCGCCGTAGTCCGGGGGTGGGCGCGGCTGCTCGCGGTGCTGGTGATCGTGATCCTGGGGAGCGCCGCCGTCGTGATGCCGGTGGTCGGGGTGGCCGCGTCGGCGGTGGCCGTCCTGCTTCTGCGGGTCGCGTTCGCGCGCGGGGCGGTCGGACGGCTCGGAGCCCTCGGCAGGACGGTCCTGTCGCTGCCCTACGCGGCGGTGTTCGCGGTGGTGGTGCCGCTGATGGTCGCGGGGCTCGCGGCGGTGAGCGTGGAGCTGTCGCCGCTGGGCGCGTGCGCGCTCGGCGCCGGGACGGGCACGATCGCGCTCTGGACGGCCCCGGGCGCGGGCGGCGCGCGGCGGGCGCTGGAGCGCGCGTTCGAGCCGCTGGCGTGGCGTCCGGGCACGGTCGCGGCGGCGGGGCTGGTGCTCGGCGTGCTGTCGCTGGCGGGACTGGTCGCGGCGATGTCGCTCACGCCCAGCTTCGCGCCGCTCTACGGCCTGCAGAGCACGCTGGAGGCGACGGTGTCCCGCATCCAGAACTCGCTGCACTGACCGCACGCCCGCTTCCGCACTGACCTGCGGGAGTGTGATGTGCGCCATAGGGTGGCGGTGCGTCCGCGGGGCCCGTTCGCGGCCCTCCGGCGTGGGTAAGGTCTCACGACCTGGGTTTCGCCCAGGCCCTACTGACCGGTAACATTTCCGGTGAACGGTCCAACCGGGGACCCGGGGCCGAAGCACGTTCGGGTCTTTGGCAGGCTGTCAGCAGTCGCGCCACCGCCAGGCGGCGCGAGCACGCGTCGACCCGGCCCACGGGCGGCGTCCTACTGTCCGCTTACCCCAGCGGCCAACTGAGTGCAGGGAGGTCGGCCACCGGCCATGAACATCGTCGTCTGCGTCAAGCAGGTTCCCGACACGGAGAGCCCGCGCAAGCTGAAGTCCGATGACAGCACCCTCGACCGCGGTGCGGCGGACGGTGTCATCAACGAGCTCGATGAGTACGCGATCGAAGAGGCGCTGCGCATCAAGGAGGCCCAGGGCGGCGAGGTGACCGTCCTGACCATGGGTCCCGACAAGGCGACCGACTCGATCCGCAAGGCCCTCGCCATGGGCGCGGACAAGGCCGTCCACCTCCTGGACGACGCGCTCGCCGGCTCCGACGCCCTCCAGACCTCCTACGCCATCCAGCAGGTCCTCGGCCGCAACGGCTTCGACCTGGTGATCCTCGGCTCGGAGTCCACCGACGCGCGCACCGGCATGCTCGCCGCGATGCTCGCCGAGCGGCTGGGCGTCCCGCAGCTGTCGCTGGCCAACAAGGTGGAGATCGACGGCTCCGCCATCAGGATCCAGCGGCAGACCGACTACGGCCACGACAAGGTCGAGGCGACCCTGCCGGCCGTGGTCAGCGTCGTCGAGAAGATCAACGAGCCGCGCTACCCGTCCTTCAAGGGCATCATGGCGGCCAAGAAGAAGCCGGTCGAGACGCTGGACGTCGCGGGCGCGGGCATCGACGCGGGCCAGGTCGGCCTCGCCAACGCCGCGACCGAGGTCGTGGACTTCGCCGAGGCCCCGGCGCGCGCGCAGGGCCAGATCGTCACCGACGAGGGCGACGGCGGCGTGAAGATCGCCGAGTTCCTCGCCTCGAAGAAGTTCGTCTGAGCGGGGAAGGGGACCCTAAGCAATGAGTGAGATCCTGGTCCTCGTCGACCACGTCGACGGTGACGTCAAGAAGGTCACCCTCGAACTGCTCACGCTCGCAGGCCGCCTCGGTGACGCCGCGGCGGTATGGGTGGGCCCGGGCTACGAGGGCGCCAAGGACAAGCTGGCCGAGCACGGCGCGAAGAAGGTCTACCTGGCCGCCGACGAGGAGCTGACCTCCTACGTCGTCGCGCCGAAGGCCGCGCTGCTCGCCAAGCTCGTCCAGGAGAAGTCCCCGGCGGCCGTGCTCGTCGCCGCCACGGCGGAGGGCAAGGAGGTCGCGGGCCGCCTCGCCGTGAAGACCGGCTCCGGTGCGCTCACCGACGTGGTGGACGTGACCGAGGGCTTCGTCGGCGAGCACTCCATCTTCGGCGGCGGCATCATCGCGCACGCCAAGGTGAAGACCGGCACGCCGATCATCGCCGTCCGGCCGAACTCCGTCGCGCCCGAGGCCGCCCCGGCGACCCCGGCCGAGGAGCAGGTGTCGGTGGAGCTGTCCGCCGCCGACAAGGGCGCCAAGGTCGTCGAGAAGGTCGTCGAGGAGAAGGGCGAGCGCCCGGACCTCACCGAGGCCGCGATCGTGGTCTCCGGTGGCCGCGGCGTCGGCTCCGGCGAGAACTTCAAGATCATCGAGTCGCTGGCCGACACCCTCGGCGCGGCCGTGGGCGCCTCCCGCGCCGCGACCGACGCCGGCTGGTACCCGCACCAGTTCCAGGTCGGCCAGACCGGCAAGACGGTGTCGCCGCAGCTGTACATCGCGGTCGGCATCTCCGGCGCGATCCAGCACCGGGCCGGCATGCAGACGTCCAAGACGATCATCGCGATCAACAAGGACCCCGAGGCGCCGATCTTCGAGCTGGTCGACTACGGCATCGTGGGCGACCTGTTCCAGGTGGCCCCGCAGCTGACCGAAGAGATCAACAAGCGCAAGTAGGCGCGTGCGCGCAGCGCCCCGGCCGGTTCCCTCCGGCCGGGGCGTTCCGCGTTCTCCGGGCGCGTGCCTACGGTGTGGGACGGACGGACGTCGCGGGGTACGGGACGGCAGAGGTGATCTCCGGCTTCAGCAGGTCCGCGACCTCGCCGTACGGGACGTCCGCGCTGCGGTTCCCGCACGAGCCCGAATAGCCGAGCGCCGCGCCCTGGAAGGCGACCCGGATCCCGGACGCCGTGAGCGTGACGGCGACCTCGCCGCTGGTCAGCTGCTTGGCGGTGATGCCGGGCCCGACCGGCTCGCGCGGGCACCAGCGGTTGCCCGGCAGGTGCGCCAGGACCTTCGGCGACAGCGCCGGCGAGGACGACCCGAACAGGTCGATCGGACGCGCGTACGCCGCGCCCGTGTCGAGGTTCACGGTCACCGACCGCGCCTGGTCCCAGCCCGTCCCCACCTGGCCCTGGACGTCGGTCGCGTAGCTGACGCTCAGCAGCTTCGGCCCGCGCAGCAGGATCGTCGGACGGGCCGTCGCGGTGTAGGCGCCGCCGCCCGAGCCGCCGAGGATGGCCTTGGCCTCCGTCCAGCGCTGGTCGAGCGGGGCGCGCAGGGCCGCGTCCAGCTTCCGGTCGATCGCCGGGTTCTTGTGGCCGGAGACCGTCACGACCTGGCCGTT
This sequence comes from Actinomadura rupiterrae, assembly GCF_024172125.1. Lineage (GTDB taxonomy): Bacteria > Actinomycetota > Actinomycetes > Streptosporangiales > Streptosporangiaceae > Spirillospora > Spirillospora rupiterrae. The sequence continues at coordinate 298,678 of NZ_JAMZEA010000007.1, read as the reverse complement.
CACCCGCCACGTCCCGCCTCCGGGGAGCGCGCTCTGCGGATCGTTCAGCGCCGCCAGCCTGATCGCGATCGGGGGCGGCGCGGGCGCCTTCTTCTTGCCGGGGTGTGTCGCGACGTACGCGGCCGCGCCGCCTCCCGCGACGATCACGGCCGTCCCGGCGACGGCGAGGGTGACCTTGCCTCCGAGCGCCGCCGCGACGCCCTTCCCCGCGGCCCCGGCAGCCGCCTGCCCACCCGCCGAAGCGCCCCCGGCGCCTGCTCCGCCTGCACCCGCGCCGCCCGCGCCCGCCGCGCTCGCACCGCCTGCGCCGCTCACGCCCAATCCGGCGGCCGTCAGCGGGAAGACGGCTGCGAGCGCGACGGCGGCCGTGCCGAGGGCGGCCACGCCGCGCCGCTCCCAGTCCGGCCCGTACGCGCCGGACGCGGCCGACTCCAGCTCCCGGACGAACGCCGCCGCGCCGTGCGGACGATCCCACGGATCCTTCGCCATCCCGCGCTCCACCAGCGGACGCAGTGGTTCCGGCACCAGCCCGGACGGCACGGGCGCGGACACGTGCAGCTCCCGCAGCTCCTCCGAGGAGGCCGCCGGGTACGGCCGCGAACCGGACACGCACTCGACGAACACGCACGTCGCGGCGTACACGTCCGTCGCGGGGGAGGCGGGCTCGGCGCGCCACTGCTCGGGCGCCATGTAGAGCGGGGTGCCGGAGCGGTCCGCCGCGCCCGCGTCCACCGCGATGCCGAAGTCGATCAGCTTGCTCAGCCCGTCCGCCCGGACGACCACGTTGGCGGGCTTGTAGTCACGGTGCACGACCCCGCCCTCGTGCGCGGCGGCGAGGCCGAGCAGCGAGCCCTTGAGCACCGCGAGCGCGCCCTCGGGCGGCAGCGGGCCGCGCTCGGCGAGCACCGCGCGCAGCGACGCGCCGTCCACGGCCTCCATCACGATCGCCAGCCCGGCGTCCGACCGGACGAGCCCGAAGAGCTGCGCGATGTAGGGGCTGCGCAGCCGGCGCAGCAGCTCGGCCTCGCGGACGAACCTCTCCCGGAACGCCGTGGACGCCGCGTCCCCGCCGGTCAGGTACTTGATCGCGGCGGGCCGTCCGGTGGCGTCGTGCCGGGCGAGCACGACCCGCCCCTGCCCGCCCTCGCCGAGGACGCGCAGCTCGGTGTACCCCGGTATGCGCCAGCCGTCCATGCCCGCCCCCTCGCCGGAATTGATCCCGTCCGAGCGTTTATAGCGAAAAGGGAACCGTCCACGCGGACGGTCCCCTCACGCGAGGCACCGGCGGCCCAGGCCGCCCCAGCGGCTCAGGCGGGCACGGCCGTCTCAGGCCGGGACGGGGTGCGGCTCGCCTTCGCGGAGCGGGTCGGCTTCGCGGCGCGGGTCGCCCTCCGGCTGCGGGGCGCGGGTGCCGGACGGGACGGGCTCGTCCGCCGTGACCACGATCTCCGACGCGGTCCGCTCGCCGCTCCGGGCGCCGACCTCGGCCGGGCCGAGCGGGACGAACCGGGACCCGACCGCGATCATCAGGGCCAGCAGCACGACGGCGCCGACGCCGATCCGCAGCGACGTCGCGTCCGCGAGGAACCCGACGATCACCGGGCCGAGCAGCAGCCCGCCGTAGCCCATCGCCCCGGCCTGCGCGACCGCGGCGGCGGGCTGGTCGGGCGCGGACGTCCCGGCGAGGGACATCGAGGTCGGCACGACCGTGCAGACCACCAGGCCGGTCAGGAAGAAGCCGACGAGCGCGACGGCGGTGTTCGGCGCGGTGACGACGACGGTCATCGCGACCGCCGTGCCGAGGCCCGCGCCGGTCAGCATGTTCCGGGTGCCGACCCACATCCGCAGGTGGTCCCCGGCGACGCGCCCGATCAGCATCGCGAGCTGGAACATCGGGTACCCGAGCGCGGCGACGGCCTGCGTCGCGCCGAGCTCGCCGTGCAGCAGCAGGCCGCTCCAGTCGGCGATCGAGCCCTCGGTCATGAACGCGATGAACGCGAGCACGCCGACCAGGTAGACCGCGAGCGGCAGCCGGGCGCGGCGGCGTCCGCCCTCGCCCGCGGCGGCCACCGGGGCCGGACGGTCGGCCAGGTAGGTCGGGCCGAGCAGCAGCGCGACCGGCAGCGCGGCGAGCGAGGCGGCGAGCACGGTGGCGCTGAACCCGAGCCCGGCGTGCGCGGTGCCGAACCCGATCAGCCCGCCGCTCATCGCGCCCACGCACCAGCCCGCGTGCATGGACGACAGGATCGACCGCTTGTACGCCTGCTCGACCACGCTGGCCTGCGCGTTCATCGCGATGTCGGTGATCCCGAAGGTCATCCCGAACAGCGCGACGGCCGCGATCAGCACCCCGTACGACGGGGCGTAGGCGACGCCGATGTACGACACGGCGGTCAGCGGCAGCGACACGCGCAGCACGGCGCGGCTGCCGAACCGTCCCATCACCGAGCGCAGGCCCTGCATCGCGACGAGCGCCCCGAGCCCCCAGACGAGCACCACGACGCCGATCTCGGCCTCGCTCGTCCCGAACTTGCTCGCGAGCGCGGGCATGCGCGACGTCCAGACACCACAGAGCAGTCCGGCCAGGGCGAAGGTCAGGAACGTGCCCGTGCGAGCGCGCGCCAGCATGGTTCACCTCTTTCTCGTCTTGAGGGGCCGAGGAGGCCCGGGGCAGGGGTGCGGCACACGCGCTGGAACGCTCCAGGGCGCGCGGGGGCGCCAGGAGGCTCGGCGGCGTGCGCCGGGGTCGTGCGGATGAGGGGTCGTGCGGGTGGACGAGGCGGGGGCGGGACCGGTCCGGCGTCAGCCGGAGGCCAGGGCCAGCAGCCGTTCCCTGAGCGCCGCGAGCTGTGCCTCGTCGTACAGCTCGGGCGAATGGCTCAGCACTTCCCAGAGGCCCTCGGCGGCCAGCCGGACGACCATGGCGGTCGCCGGGTCCGGATCCTCGCCGCAGGGCCGCTTGTGCCAGCGGCCCATGGCCTCGTTCAGCGGCTCGGCGAGCTCGGGGTCGGTGGCGGCGGCCGTGATGGCCGACCACCGCCGGTGCGCGCGCGCCTCGCCGGTGAGGATCTCGAACGACGCCAGCACGTAGGCGCGGGTGTAGGACCCGGGCCGGCCGTCGTCGAACGAGTCGATCAGCTCGTCGAACTCCGCGATGACCCGGGCGACCAGCGCCCGGACCAGGGCCTGCTTGTTCGGGAAGTGGTAGAGCAGCCCGCCCTTGCTGACCCCGGCGCGCTCGGCGACGGCGTTCAGCGTCAGCGCGCGTCCGCCGTGCTCGAACAGCACGGCCTCGGCGGCGTCGAGGAGGGCTTCCTTCATCATGGCCTCTCTACTGTACCGACCGGACGGTTCAGGCAGCAACTCGAAGATCTTACGTAAAAATCACATCAGGAGCGTAAATATTCCGCTGTGACCACGCTCACCCCACCGTTCCTCCGGGTGCCTCGCAAGCCGTCCGGGCCGCGGCGGGAACCGGCCGCCGCGCGGATAACCTGGGGCGCGTGGTGACCTATCTCGACCATGCGGCGACGACCCCCATGCTTCCCGAGGCGATCGCGGCGGTGACGGCCGAGATGGCCGGGCTGGGCAACCCCTCGTCCCTGCACGCCGCGGGCCGCCGGGCCCGCCGCGTGGTGGAGGAGTCCCGCGAGATCATCGCCGAGGCGTTCGGCGCGCGGCCGAGCGAGGTGGTGTTCACCTCCGGCGGCACCGAGGCCGACAACCTCGCCGTGAAGGGCCTGTTCTGGGCCCGTCGCGCCGCGGACCCGGCGCGCAACCGGGTGCTCGCCGGGGCGGTAGAGCACCACGCCGTCCTCGACACCGTCCAGTGGCTCGGCGCGCACGAGGGCGCCAAGGTCGAGTGGGTCCCGTGCGACGAGCTCGGCCGGATCCGGCCCGAGACGCTGCGCGAGATGCTCGGCACCGGCGACGACGTGGCGCTGGTCACCGTGATGTGGGCGAACAACGAGGTCGGCACCGTCCAGCCGGTCGCCGAGCTGGCCGCGGTCGCGCGCGAGCACGGCGTCCCGTTCCACACCGACGCCGTCCAGGCCGCCGGGCAGCTCCCGGTCGACTTCGGGGAGAGCGGCGCGCACGCGCTGACCCTGTCCGGGCACAAGCTCGGCGGACCGGTCGGCACCGGCGCGCTTCTGCTCGGCAAGCCCGGGAAGCACGGCGGGGTCGATCCCGTCCCGGTCCTGCACGGCGGCGGACAGGAGCGGGACGTCCGCTCCGGCACCCTCGACACGCCCGGCATCGCCGGTTTCGCCGTCGCCGCCCGGCTCGCCGCCGAGCGCCGCGCGGACGAGGCGGCCCGGCTCACCGCGCTCCGCGACCGGCTGATCGACGCCGTGCTCACCGCCGTCCCGGACGCCGTCCTCAACGGCGACCCGGTCGACCGGCTCCCCGGCAACGCGCACTTCTCCTTCCCCGGCTGCGAGGGCGACGCGCTGCTGATGCTGCTGGACGCGCGCGGCATCGCCTGCTCGACCGGCTCGGCCTGCTCGGCGGGTGTCGCGCAGCCCAGCCACGTCCTGCTCGCGATGGGCGCGACGCCCGAACGCGCGCGCGGCTCGCTCCGCTTCACCCTCGGCCACACCTCTACCGACGCCGACGTGGACGCCCTCGCCGACGCCCTCCCGTCCGTCGTCGAACGAGCCCGCCGCGCCGGCCTCTCCTAGCCTGTCGCGTCGGCCTCTCCTAGCCCGCCGCGCCGGCCTCTCCTGGCCCGCCGAGCCCGCCTCTCCTAGGCGGTTCGTCCCGCCAGGTAGTCGTGGACGGGCTTGGCGGGCGCGAGCGTGAGGTCGGTCAGCACGTGCGACGCCGAGACGACCTCCAGGACGGGCAGGTCGGCGAGCGGCGCCATCACGTGCTCGAACAGCTGGAGCCGCGCCGGGCCCCGCCACGCCTGCTTGACTGCGATGTCGGTGATCTCGGTCCGGACGAGGTCGCAGGAGCTCGGCCCGGACGGCCCCATGACGGTCTTGACCGCGAAGGTCGGCACGGTGATCTGGGCCCGGGCCTCGGCGTGGTCGAGCGGCGCGTACTTGTAGGGCATCGTCGCCGTCGCGACGCGCTGGCTCGCGAAGTCGAGCGTGCCGACGAGCACGCCCTCCTCGGCGAACAGCCGCGGCGTGCCGAGGGTCTTGGGGTAGGCCGACAGCTCGCGCCCGGCGAGGATCGCGCCGATGTTGTCCAGGTGCATGGCGTGCAGGTACTCGCCGTCCTCGCCGCCGTACCGGACGGCGATGACCTGGCCCGCCTCGGTATAGGGGCCGAAGCCGTCCACGTCGCCCATGTGCATCACCTCGAACCGGACGTGCGGCTCGATGATCTCCAGCGGCTCGGGCACGACGGCGCGCAGCGCGTCCGGGTCGGTGCGGTAGACGACGTTGAGGTACTCGCGGTCCACGAAGCGGGTGGCGCGCAGCGGGTAGGGCGGCGCGGCGAGCGGCGGGACGGGGCCGCGGAGCAGTTCTTCCGGCTTCATGGGCACTCCTTGAACGGGGGCCGCGTTTGCCGGCCCGCCGGGACGGACACGAAACGTCACATAAGAATCACCATTCGTAACGCATTCATGTTCCGTCCGGTAGGCCGGTAAACCCGCTGGTCCCGCGGCCGCGCCCCGCGCCGCAGCGCGCGGCGAGGCGCGCGGCGAGGCGTTCGGCGCCCGGACGCGGATCGAAGGAGCGAGCCGTGGGTCAACCTCTGCCGGAGGACCGGTCGGGCCGTCCGGTCGCCGTGATCGGGGCGGGCACGCTGGGCCGCAGGATCGCGATGATGTTCGCGACGCGCGGCGGCACCGTCCGGATCTTCGATCCGTCCGCCGAGCAGCGGCAGGCCGCCGTGGACTACGCGGCGCAGGCCCTCCCGGCGACGGTCCGGGATCTCGGGCTCGGCCCGGCGGGGACGGTCGAGGCGAGCGACGACCAGGCCCGCGCCGTCCGGGACGCCTGGCTCGTGGTCGAGGCCGTCCCGGAGAAGCTCGACCTGAAGCGGAAGGTGTTCGGGCAGCTGGACGCCGAGGCGCCGGAGGACGCGATCCTGGCGAGCAACTCGTCCTCCTACGCCAGCCGCCTGTTCATCGACGAGGTGGCGCGGCCCGAGCGGGTGCTGAACACGCACTTCTACATGCCGCCCGCCACGAACGCGCTGGACGTGATGTCCTGCGGAAAGACCGAGCCGTCGGTGATCGACTTCGTCAAGCGGGTGTTCCCGGACTACGGCCTGCACCCGTTCGAGGTGCGCCGCGAGAGCACCGGCTTCATCTTCAACCGCATCTGGGCGGCCATCAAGCGCGAGTCGCTGGAGGTCGTGTACGAGGGCGTGTCCACGCCGCAGGACGTGGACGCGATGTTCAAGCTGAACTTCGGCACCAAGGCCGGGCCGTTCCAGATGATGGACCAGGTCGGCCTCGACGTCGTCCTGGACATCGAGGACCACTACGCCGCCGAGAACCCGTCCCTGCCGGAGGGCCCGCGCAAGCTGCTGCGCGAGTACATCGGCAAGGGACGGCTCGGCGTCAAGAGCGGCGCGGGCTTCTACGACTACGCCAAGGACGGCAAGCCCCAGGAGGCCTGGGGCTCCTGAGCCGGCGGGCGGCCAGGCCCGGGCGGGCGGCTAGGGCTGGAAGGGCGCGAGGGCGCGCCATCCCGGGTCGGGGGTCGAGGCGACCTTCGCCTTGCCCTCCGCCCAGCCGGCGGTGAGCTGGTCGAGCTCGGCCAGCACGCCCGAGTCGGGGTCGGCGTACAGGTGGAAGACGCGCAGGCCGTCCCCGGTCTGCCGGACGACCAGCACCGACCCCGGCAGGTCGGCGATCTTCTTCTCGAACTTGCGCAGCGCCGAGGCGGACGGCTCGACGGGCAGCCGGTCGGGGTTGGCGTGCTGGTACGGCACCGACACCTCGACGTGCAGGTCGGCGAGCGGGTGGTCCTGCCGGTGCACGGGGAAGCGGATGCCGAACTGCGCGGGGTGCCCGCGCGGCGTGCGGCCCTCGCCGGACAGCCAGGTCGGCTCGCGGAAGTCCTCGACGATCTGCTCGACCACGGCGGGCAGCACCGCCGGGGGCAGCGCGTCCACCGGCTCGGCGGTGGAGATCTTCACCTCGCCGACCCAGCGCGCCACGTCGTCCTCGCCGAGCGCCCAGTGCAGCACGTGCAGCGCGACCGCGACCTGGTGCTCCTCGGAGACGAACAGGAAGTCGGGGTGGTAGGCGACGATGTCGACCCGGCCGCGGAACTGGTCGGCGCGCATGCCGAACCGGACGTACTCCAGGTCGAACTCGTGGTCGCCGAGCTGCAGCTCCTGGCCGAGCATCTCCGGATCGGCCGGACGCGCCGGATGGAACTCCCACCCGCCCGCCGCCTCCCCGGTCGGCGCGGCCCGGTACCAGCGCTCGGACAGCCCGCGCAGCTCCGGCTCGCCCGCCCCGGACACCGTGAGCGCGGGCGCGCGCCCCTCCACGCCGCCGATCTCCCACTGGAGGTCGGGGTGGATCCGGTGCACCCGGCGGGACAGCTCCTCCATGATCTCCGTCGAGAGCCCCGGCTCCGGCCCGGGTTCGCCCCCGCTCTCGGCCAGCAGCGCCTCGGGGGTGTCCGGGACGGCCGACAGCGACGCCTCGACGTCCGGGCGCGCCCGCGCCCACCACTCCCAGAACTCGCTGATCGCCGGGCTCACGGCGGACGGCGTCTCGCGCGGACGGCGGAAGATACCCACCAGTCGTCTCTTCCTTGTCTCGGGCCCCTGGACCGGGCCGTCTCGGTCCCGCGAACGGGGCTTCCTCGGACCCACAACCGGGCCCGGAAGAGCCCGCTCCGCAACCCTACGCGAGCCCCCGCCCGTCTCGTCATCCATCGCCCGCGGCGCCCGTGACCCAGCGGAACCGGACGCCTCCGTCCTGCTGCTTCCGGTCCGCACCCCGCCGCCTCTACGCTCTCGCCACCCTCGCAAACCGCCGCGAACGCCGCTCCCGCTCGTCCATGACGTCCGGTCTGCGCGGGTTCTTCGTGAAGCGACCCTGGAGGGGCGATGGACACCGACTACGCCGCAGCCGTCCGGCAGCGGATGGAAGCCGACGGATGCGCGGTGACCGAGGAGCGCGTGGGGCAGCACGCCGCGCTCGTCGGCTACCGGTCGAACTGGCGGATGCTCAACAAGCTGCACCTGATCACGACCGTCGCGCGCGTGCCGAACGCGACCCGCGACGGCGTGGACGAGTTCGTGAAGGCGAGCGTGACGCTGGTCAAGCAGCGCCACGGCGCGGCGCGGGGGATGCAGTCCGGGGTGGTGGCGATCCCGGCGCTGCTCGCCGACCACGCGGACGACGACGCGATCGAGCTCGTCTCGGCGCCGTACCGGCTCAAGCTCGGCGGCTTCGCGGCGATGGCGCGGCCGGTGATCGTCGAGCTGGAGGCCGGTCACGTGCACGCGTTCCGCGGGTTCCGGGTCTGGGGCGCCGCGTTCCACTCCTACATCCGCGGCAAGGTGAACCTCTACTTCCCCGAACCCTGACCGGGCGATCAGATGTGCTGAGGTTCACCAGGGGACGGGGGTTCCGTCCCAGGAGGTGAAGGTGCCGGAGGGGCCGTCGTCGGGGAGCAGGGCCAGGCGGACGGCGGCCTCCGCGGCTTCGGCGGGATCGTCGCCGCTGGCGGCGGCGGTCGCGTTGAGTCCGGTGCGGCGCAGGCCCGGCGCCAGGGCGTTGACCTTGACGCCGTCGCTAGCGAGCGAGTGCGCGTAGTGGACGGTCAGCGCGTTGAGCGCCGTCTTGGACGACCGGTACGCCGCATAACTTCCCCGCTGCGGGAAGTGCCCGTCGGTGGACCACTCCAGCGAGCCCGTCCCGCTCGAAACGTTCACGACGCGCGGACGCGCCGACCGCCGCAGGACGGGCAGGAACGCGTTCGTCACCGCGACGACGCCGAAGACGTTCGTCTCGAAGACGCGCCGGAAGGTGTCGGGGTCGGTGTCGCCGGGCGGGGCGTCCTCGGACGAGATGCCCGCGTTGTTGACGAGCACGTCGAGTGCGGTGACCTGGCGGGCCGCTTCGGCGATGCTCTCGGCGCTCGTCACGTCCAGCGGCAGGAGGCGGGCGTCCCCGCCGATCTCCTTGACGGCCTGCTCGCCGCGTCCCGCGTCGCGGGAGCCGACGAAAACGGTGTGGCCCGCGTCCGCGAGGAGGCGCGCGATCTCCTTGCCGATGCCCGTGTTGGCGCCGGTGACCAGCGCGATCAGCTTGTCCATGCTCTGGAGCCTGCCCCCGGGACACCTGCCGCATCCAGGCACAATGAATACCTGGCAGGCGGCGCGGAAGGAGCGGGATGGCGAGGGACGAACTGGCGCGTTTCCTGCGTGACCGGCGCGAGGCGCTGCGCCCGAGCGACCCCGGGCCGCGCCGCCGGACGCCCGGGTTGCGCCGCGAGGAGGTCGCCGAGCGGGCCTGCATGTCGCCGGAGTACTACGCGCGGCTGGAGCAGGCGCGGGGGCCCCGTCCGTCCGCGCGGATCCTCGATGCGCTCGCGGGCGCGTTGCGGCTCGTCCCGGCCGAGCGGACGCACCTGTACCGGCTAGCGGGTGTCGCGCCGGACCCGCCTGCCGCGCCGTCCCGGACGGTCCGTCCGCATGTTGCCGCGTTGCTGCAACGGCTCCCCGACACGGGTGTGATCGTGACGGCGGCCAGTTACGACGTGGTCGCATGGAATCCGCTGGCCGAAGCGCTGCTCGGCGAGCTTGAAGGACTCAACCTGGCGCGGCGTCGCTTCCTCCGTGGTTCGGACGTCCTGACCAGCGGACACGAGGAGTTCGGCGAGATCGCCGTCGCCCGGTTGCGTGCCGCTACCGCCCGCTACCCGCACGACCCGTCCCTCGCAGCCCTGGTGGACGAGCTGAAAGCGGGCAGCGAGGAGTTCGGCGCGATCTGGGATACCAACCCCGTCCGCGCGCCCGGCCACCGGACGAAGACCCTCAGCCATCCCGAGGCCGGGCGGCTGGCCGTCAACTGCGACGTCCTGACCGTCCCGGACGAGGACCAGCAGGTCGTCTTCATGACGGCCGACCCGGGCTCGTCCAGCGCCCGGGCCTTCCGCCGCCTCGCCCTGGCCTAGGCCGGCTGGAGCGAGTCGACCACGGTGTTGATGTCCGGCCAGAGGTGCTTGTGGCTGTCCGGGATGTCGATCCACACGTAGGACGGGCGCGGACGACCGGTATCGACGATGACGACCGCCGACAGGTCGAGCGTCGCGCGAACGCCGGGCTTGCTGAACCGGATCTCGCGGACGATCGCCCAGGCCTTGCGCCCGCCGACCTTCAGCGGTTGGGACGCGACGTCGCGTCCGCGGGCCGTCTCGGGGAAGTTCGCCCGCTGCCGGTAGTCCTGGAGGGCCGCGGCGAGGTCGTGCAGCTTGGTGCGGCCGCCGTTCGCGGTGACCAGGTCGCCGTCCACCAGGCCGGACGCGAGGACCGCCTCCCAGCTCGCCTCGGTGTCGAAGTTCTGCTCGCGCGAGTGGCCGGAGAGCTGCGGGTCCACCGGCTTGCTGCGGTTCCAGTCGCCGCCGAGCGAGGTGTAGGACAGGCGCGCGTCCTCGTCGGTGACGCGGCCCGCCTCGGGGGAGCCCGGCCCGCGGTAGCGCTTGATCGGCACGTTCCTCGCCAGCCGCGACTCGCCCGCGAGCAGCCCGTTGCCCTGCTCCGGGACCTTGGCGCCCGTGATCGTCGGGTCGGTAGGCACGACGCCCAGGCAGGCGGCGATCTCGCTCTTGCCGGTCGCCGTCTCCTGCTTGATGACGCGCTCGCCGACGATGACCGTGCAGGTCACCATCCCCGGGCCGTTCTGGTAGCGATTCTGGATCGTGACCGACAGGCGGTCGTCCTCGGCCATGTGGACGGTCTTGCGGACGGGCAGGACCGCGGCGTCCGTCTTCGTCTCGGCGCCCGCGCCGACGGAGTAGGAGATGTCCGCGGTCCGGCGGTCCCCGGTGAGGACGAACGTGACGTCCACTTCCTGCGGCTTGCCTTCGGTCCCTTCGCTGCGCGCGTCCCCCTTCCCGCCGTCCGGCAGCGAAAGCCAGACGAAGGCGGCGATCCCCTGGGCGACGAGCAGCATGGCGCCGACCATGGTCAGCCACTCCGGGTACCGCACCCGCGGCGTGCCGCGCCTGGCGGCCGTGGCGTTCGGTTCGCTCATGACGTGCTCCTCAGCCGCGACTGGTCGCCGGTCAGCGGCGGGCCTGCCTCGTACGCCTCGCGGAGGGCGTCGCGCAGGGCGCCCAGCCCAGGCCGATCGGCCAGGTCATCAGGTCTGTTGACGGCCCGGTCCGGGAGGTCATCAGCCTGGTCCGGGAGGTCGTCGGCCCGGTCGGCAGCTCGGTTCGGGCGGTCATCGATTCCGTCTACGGGCGGCTCGTTCTCGACCAGGCGGGCGAGCAGCGCGCGCGTGCCCGCGTCGATCCCGGGCACGTCCTGCTGCGCCTGCCATGCGCGGTAGGCGGCGTCGGCTCCGCGGACCCGGTCGGCGTAGCGCTCCAGGTCCTCGACGCGCTGCCGCAACGCGGCCATCGACTCACGCAAGGCCTTCCGCTGCGGTTTGACCGCGTCGTGAAGGGCTCCGCCGGACCGTCCGGCGGGGACGGTGGCCTGGAGTTGCCGCCCGATCCTGGACAGCGCGGCCAGCGACTCCGCGATCTCCCATTCCTGGCGCCGCAGGCCGTCCTCGTCGGCGCCGTCCGCGAGCAGGCCGGCGCGCTGCACGTCCGAGCCCAGCACGGCCGAGACCGCTTTGCGCGTCCGCCGCATCAGGCGGCTCGGGGAGGCGTTGCCGAACCAGTCGCGCATCCTCCCCGTCGCGAAGTCGTCCTCGACGTAGTAGCGGCCGTGGTGGACGTGGGCGAGTTCGGCCCGCTCGTCCTTCGTGCGGGAGAAGAAGAGCAGCACCGCGAACGAAAGGAGCTGGAGGGCCGTTCCGGCCAGCACGAACATCCAGAATCCGCTGGACCACCAGACGGCGGCGAGCCCGGCTTGCGCCGCGGCACCGACGGCGAGTCCTGCGGCCCGTCCGAGCAGGGCGGGCGCGGCGATGACCGGAAGGAACCCGCACACGGTCGCGGCCTGGAGCGACTTGATGGCGTTCTCGCCGGTCAGTCCGCCGGCGGGCGGCGCGGGCGGGGGCTCCCCGTACGCGGAGGTGAGGCTTCCGGGCCTGCTGAGCAGCGCTTCACGGACGTCGCGCGGCAGGTCCGGATCGACCACCGGCCGCAACGTGTTCTTCCCGTCCAACCATCACCCCGTTTGAGATCTTTCGGGGGATTGTGGCAGAAGCCGACCCGGCCCGACCAGCGGGTTCCCGGCCGGACGCGATGCGCCTGCTGCCGGGTGTTATGTGCCGCTAGAGTGCGTATGTTCTGTGATGAGGAGCCTCATGAGCTATCCCCCCACGCCCCCGAGGGATCCCCGGTACGCACCGCCTCAGCAGGGCTACCCCCCGAACCCCTACGCGCCGCGGCCCGGGCACCAGCCCCAGCCGTACGCGCCGCAGCCCCAGCCGCAGCCCTACGCGCCGCAGCCGGGCTACCCGCCGCAGCCGGGGCCTCCTCATCAGGGACCGCCTCCGCAGGGCCCGCCGCCCCAGGGATATCCGCCGCAGGGCTATGCGCAGCCTGGGTACGCGCCGCCGCCCGGTTACCCGCAGCAGGGGTACGCGCAGCAGCCGCCTCCTCCGCCGCAGCAGTACCAGCAGCCGGGATACCCGCCCCCGGGCTACCCGCAGCAGGGCGGCCCTCCGGCCGACCTCTACGCCGAGTCGGTCCTGGTCTACGACCAGCCGCAGGGCTTCTTCTCGGTGGAGGCCAACTACACGATCTGGGCCGCGGACGGGCGTCCCGCCGCCTACGTCCGCGAGGAGGGCGTCAACGGCGCGCGCAAGGTCTTCCGCGCGCTGAACCAGGGCACGCAGAACAACGCCGAGCGCCGGCTGAGCATCGTCCGCCCGGACGGCATGCCGCTGTTCTACTTCTACAAGCCCTACGGCTTCGCGCACACGCCCAAGATGCACATCCTCAGCCCGCAGAACCAGCCCATCGGCTACCTGCGCAAACGCGCGCTGCGCGGGTGGGAGCTGCTGGACGCCTACGACCAGCAGATCGGCTACTACGAGCTGATGGGCGGCCGCGTCAAGGACAACGCGGAGCGGGAGCTGGCCCTGTTCCGGCGCGCCAGCGAGGGCTTCGGCGACCTGCTGGCGCAGGCGTTCACCGGCTCCGACCGCTACGTCCTGCGTCAGCACGTCCAGCTGCCCGAGCCGTTCAAGACCCTCACGCTGGCCTGCCCGCTGGCCTTCGACACCGCCGTCTCCCAAAACCGCAGCCTAGGCGGCCTCCTCACCTGACCCGCCCACCCCCGGCCCCAGCAACCGCTCCCAGCGGGACCGCCTCCGGGAACCGCGCCTTGCGAGCGGGACCGCCTCCGGGGACCGCGACCTTCGGCCAAGGCCACCTTCGGCACGGCGGCTCTCGGGCGGGACGGCCTTCGGGGGCGTTCGGGCCGTCCGAGCAAGACCGCATCCGGGTTCTGTGGCTTCCGGACGGGCGCCTCTGAGGGGCACGGTTTCGGGTGGGGTTAGAGGTGGGTGTAGCCGGTGAAGCGGATGAGGAGGTCCTGCAAGGTCTGGCGTTCGGCGTAGGAGAAGCCCTCCAGGAGCTCGTCGTGGGTCTTCTCCATGACGGCGTCGGCCTGGCGCAGCATGTCGCGGCCCGTGTCGGTCAGGGTGATCGCGTGGGTGCGGCGGTCGGCGGGGACCGGGGTGCGGGTGATCAGCCCGGCGCGCTCCAGGTCGTCCACCAGCCGGACCATCGTGGACTTGTCGGTCGCCATCTCTTCGGAGAGCTGGCGCTGGCTGCACGGGCCCTTCGCGCGCAGCACCAGCAGCGCGCCGTAGTGGTAGCTCTTCAGGCCGAGCGGCTTGAGCGCGGCGGAGAACAGGTCGCGGGCGCGGACGTGGGCCATGCGCAGCAGCAGCCCCACGGGCGGGCCGTCCGGTCGGTTCGTCACAGGTTCCGATTCTAGACCAGCTGAGATAGTTTCACTTGAGATAGATTCAACTGAGATAGACTCATCTGAGACTTTCTCGCGTGAAACTGGTGACGATGATGCGACGACCCCCCAAGCGATGGCCGGTGATCCTCTTCCGGGTGGCGGCCGTGCTCCAGGCCCTTCTGGTCCTCCTCCAGGCAGTGCTCGCGGGCCGCTTCCTCTCCGGCGGGTACGGGGCGCTGAGCATGCACAGCGCCAACGCGATGTTCACCGCGACCGTCGGCCTCCTGACGATCGCGGCGGCCGTGCTGGTGTGGCGGCCGGGCGGCGGTCCCGCGAAGCTCATCGGCCCGTCCGTGGCGATGGTGGTTCTGGAGACCGTCCAGATCACCCTCGGTTTCGGGCGGGTCCTCGCCCTGCACGTCCCGCTCGGGACGGCCCTGCTCGTCGGCGCCGCCACCCTCGTCCGCCTCGGCATGGGCCTGCCGACGTCCGCCGAGGACGAGGCCCCGGTCGCGGGCGAGCGCGTCGAGGAGAGCGTGTGATGGCGGACGGACCGGCCCCCAAGCGCGGCATCTCGCGCCGCGGGTTCCTCGGCGCGGGCGTGGCCGTGGGCGTCGGCGCAGGCGCGGTGGCGCTCGGCGGGGCGAAGTTCCTCGGCACCGCCCAGCCCGGCAAGGTGCTCGCGAGCAGGCGGCCGCTGCCGAAGGCGTTCGAGCGCCCGCTGAGGCTGCCGCCCGTCCTCAAGCCCACCCGCACGGACGCGACGACGGATTACTACGAGATCACCCAGAAGGCCGCCGACCTGGACATCCTCCCCGGTGCGACGACGACGGCCTGGACCTACGGCGGCTCGTTCCCCGGTCCGACGATTGTGTCCAGGTCTGGGCGCAGGACGGTCGTCCGGCACAAGAACGAGCTGCCCAGGCCCGTGGTCGTCCACCTGCACGGCGGCCACACCCCGCATGACAGCGACGGCTACCCGGGCGACGAGATCCTCCCGGCGGGCGGGAAGCCGACCATGGTCATGGGCGGACACCCGATGCCCGGAAAGCCCGTCCTCGGCGGGCGCGACTACACCTACCCGATGAACCAGCGCGCCGCGACGCTCTGGTACCACGACCACCGCATGGGGTTCACCGGCGCGAGCGTGTGGCGGGGGCTGGCCGGGTTCCACCTCGTCCATGACGACGAGGAGGAGCGGCTGCCGCTGCCGCGCGGTGACCGGGACCTTCCGCTGATGATCGCCGACCGCTCGTTCGAGGCGGACGGCTCGTTCCGCTACCCGTCGCTCGACCGGACGCTGGAGCACATGCCGGGCGTCCACGCGGCGCACATGAACGGCGTCCTCGGGGACGTCGTGCTGGTCAACGGCGTGCCGTGGCCGGTGCACCCGGTCGAGCGGCTGCGCTACCGGCTGCGCCTGCTGAACGCCTCGAACGCCCGCAACTACCGGATCGCGCTCGACCCGCCGCCGCCCGGCGGCAAGGCCATGGTCCAGATCGGGTCGGACGGCGGCCTGCTCGCCGCGCCGATCGCGCACGACGGCATCGACGCCGCCCCGGCGGAGCGGTTCGACGTGATCGTGGACTTCGCGCGCTACCGGCCGGGCACCCGGGTGCGGCTGGTGAACCTGCTGGGCGACGGCCGGACGCGCGAGATCATGGCGTTCGACGTGTCCCCGTCCGCGCGGGCGCCGAAGGACGACACGGCCGTCCCGGCCAAGCTGTCCGACCTGCCGCTGCACGATCCGGCGAAGGCGGCCGTGACCAGGACGTTCCTGCTCCAGAAGAAGTCGGGCGGATGGCGGATCAACGGGCACGAGTACGAGCCCGGGAGGCCGCTGGCCCGCCCGAAGCTCGGTCAGCTGGAGATCTGGCGGTTCGTCACCGACTTCCACCACCCGATCCACCTGCACCTGGACGCCTTCCAGGTGGTCTCGCGCAACCGCAGGGAGCTCGGGCCGTCCGACCACGGCTGGAAGGACACGATGGACCTGCGCCCGGCCGAGGCCGCCGAGGTCGCGGTGCGGTTCACCGACTACCCGGGGGCGTTCGTCTTCCACTGCCACAACCTCGAACACGAGGACATGGCGATGATGGCCGACTTCACCACCGAGTGACGGTCCGGTTGCGCGACGGGTCGATAGCACAATGTGGCCGGGGCAGAGAAGCTCCGGCGCGCTGATCGCGGAATTTTCCCCGGGCGTTACCCTGAGCGGCGATCACCGGGGGAACATCCAGGTCTGGTGATCATCTTCGGTGATCGGTTCGGGGGACGCGCGTGCGAGGACGGGTACTGCCGGCGGCCGGGGCCGCCCTGGCGCTGGCGGCGGTGGTCGCGGGCCTGAGCGGCTGCGGTTTCGCGTCGCATCGCGACGGGGCGGGGGCCCCGGTGAGCCCGTCCGGGTCGTCCGGGCCGTCCGCGCCGTCCACGACGGGCTCCGGGAAACCGGCGCCCTCGCCGTCCCGGACGGTGAACGGGCGCGCCCAGCCGCCGACCGTGCGCGTCCCCGAGTCCGCGAGCGGCACGTACGCCGTGGCCAAGGGGACGCAGGAGGCGCCGGCGGGGGCGCGCGGGACGACCATCCGGTACGCGGTGGAGGTCGAGCGCGGCCTGCCGTTCAAGGTCGCGGAATTTGCCGCGACCGTGCACCAGACGCGGAACGACCCGCGCAGCTGGGGCCACGGCGGGCAGATGAGGTTCGTCCGGGTGGACCACGGGCCGGTGGCGTTCCGGGTCGCGCTGTCCAGCCCGGCGCTGACCGACAGGCTGTGCGCGCCGCTGAACACCGGCGGGGAACTGTCCTGCCGGCAGGGCGTCCGGTCGGTGATCAACGCGCGCCGCTGGGGGACCGGCGTCCCCTGGTACAAGGGCGATCTGGCCGCGTACCGGGAGTATGTGATCAATCACGAGGTCGGGCACGCGCTCGGCCACGGCCACGAGCAGTGCCCCGGGCCGGGACGCCGCGCGCCGGTGATGGTCCAGCAGACCAAGTCGCTCTACGGCTGCCGCCCGAACCCCTGGCCGTTCCCCTCCGGATCCGGCGACACCTGATCCCGACGGGACCCTCTGACGCGGCGTGATCCGGCCCGGATCGGCGGTGGTTTCAAGATCTTGAAATAAAGAAGTGGCGGACGGCCCTTACGCTGGAGTGGTTATGACTCTGCGCGTACTGGCCGCCATGTCGGGCGGCGTCGACTCGGCCGTGGCCGCCGCCCGGGCAGCCGAGATGGGGCACGACGTCACCGGCGTCCACATGGCCCTGTCCAGCGACCCCCAGTCCTACCGGACGGGCGCGCGCGGCTGCTGCACCCTGGAGGACTCGCGGGACGCGCGCCGCGCCGCCGACGCGATCGGCATCCCCTTCTACGTCTGGGACCTCGCCGAGCGCTTCCAGAACGACGTGATCGAGGACTTCGTCAGCGAGTACGCGGCCGGCCGCACGCCGAACCCGTGCCTGCGCTGCAACGAGAAGATCAAGTTCCAGGCGCTGCTGGACCGGGCCGTCGCGCTCGGCTTCGACGCGGTCTGCACCGGCCACTACGCCCAGTGGGACGGCACGACCCTGCGCCGCGCCGTGGACGGCGGCAAGGACCAGTCCTACGTGCTGGCCGTCTGCACGCCCGAGCAGCTGTCCCGCGCGATCTTCCCGCTCGGCGACACCACCAAGGCCGACATCCGCGCGGAGGCGGAGCGGCGCGGTATCCAGATCGCCAAGAAGCCCGACAGCCACGACATCTGCTTCATCGCGGACGGCGACACCAAGTCGTTCCTCGCCGACCGGCTCGGCGCGGCCCCCGGCCCCATCGTGGACGTGGACGGCGAGCAACTGGGCGAGCACGAGGGCGCGTACGCGTACACGATCGGGCAGCGCAAGGGGCTGCGGCTGGGCCGTCCCGCCCCGGACGGCAAGCCCCGCTACGTCCTGGACATCTCGCCGGTGACCAACACCGTGACGGTCGGGCCGCGCGAGGCGCTCGACGTGCACGAGATCGTCGCCGAGCGGCCGGTCTGGCTGGGCGAGGCCCCTGCCGGGCCGGTCGGCTGCCAGGTGCAGCTGCGCGCCCACGGCGAGGTCCACGACTGCACGGTCCAGGTGGACGACGAGGACTCCGTCCGGATCCGGCTGGACCGTCCCGCGCGGGGTGTCGCGGCCGGTCAGGCGGCCGTCCTGTACGTGGGCGACCGCGTGCTCGGCTCGGCGACGATCTCCGAAGCGGCCCGCGTCCCGGCCTGACCGAAGCCCCGCCCCCCGCACGACCGGGGCGGCGTCCCCGCGTTCCTGCGCGACGGGCCGCATCTCGGCGTGACGGGAGGCGCGCACCCGGCGTGACCTGCCGCTGCCCGTGCGAACTGCCCTGCATCTTGGGGTGGATTGGCCTGGGTTGTTCCGTATGCTCCCCTCATCACCCCCCGTGTGAGAGGAACGAGTCTGTGAAGTTCGGCGTCTCGACGTTCGTCACCGATGACGGCATCGGCCCGGCCGCGCTCGGCAGGGCGCTGGAGGAGCGCGGGTTCGACGCGCTCTTCCTGGCCGAGCACACGCACATCCCGGTCAAGCGCGAAACGCCCTGGCCCGGCGGCGCCGAGCTGCCGCGCCGGTACTACCGGACCTACGACCCGTTCGTGGCGCTGACCGCCGCCGCCGTCGTCACCGAGCGGCTGACGGTCGCGACGGGCATCGCGCTGATCATCCAGCGCGACCCGATCGTGCTGGCCAAGGAGGTCGCCTCGCTCGACCACGTGTCGAACGGGCGGGCCGTCCTCGGCGTCGGCGCGGGCTGGAACCGCGAGGAGATGCGCAACCACGGCACCGACCCGCGCACGCGCACGAGGCTGCTGCGCGAGCGCGTCCTCGCGCTCAAGGAGCTGTGGACGAAGGACGAGGCGGAGTTCCACGGCGAGTTCGTCGACTTCGACCCGGTGTTCTCCTACCCCAAGCCCGTCCAGGACCCGCACCCGCCCGTCCTGCTCGGCGGTTCCGGGCCGACCACGTTCGACCGGGTCGTGGAGTTCGGCGACGGCTGGATGCCGATCTACGGCCGCGGCACCGAGGACCTGCCGAACCAGATCGCCGAGCTGCGCGAGCGCGCCGGACGGCGGCTGCCGGTGACGCTGTTCGCCGTCCCGCCGAAGCCGGAGGCCGTCGCCGAGATCCAGGCCGCCGGGGCCGACCGCATCCTCTTCGACCTGCCGACGCTGCCCGAGGACGAGACCCTCGCCGCGCTGGACAAGCTCGCCGAACTGTTCTGACCCGTTGGGAGCCCCCGAGAACGCCAGGGGCTCCCAACAAGCGGAGTCAGCGGTTTGCCATGGGATCAGCGCTTGGCCATGAAGGCGGCGGCGTGGTTGTAGAGCTTGTACAGCTTGAACGCCGTCGCATACGCGGGCGTGCACGCGTTGCCGAACACCGTGGTGGCCTGCTCGTCGGTCAGGGTGGCGCCGTCCGCGGTGTGGTCGCCTGAGCCGATGCGGGCGCCGAACACCTGGCGCATGACGTCCAGCATGTGCTGCCGCTGGTTGGGGCCGGCCGTCTTCCACCACAGGCAGTCCACGTGCGAAAGGCTGCCGTCCTCCTCGTTCTCGTTGGCGGCGGCCGTCTTGCCCGGTGCGGACGCCTTCCCGCCGCCCGGCTTGGCGGGAGTCGTGTACCAGGGGCACGGCCCACCGGGCGCGCGCGTGTTCTGCGTGATGCAGGTCAGCAGTTCGACTTCGTTGCCGAGGTTGCCGAATCCGACGCTCAGCCAGGGCGCGCGTCCGTTCAGGCAGTCCGGGAGTCCGGCAGGGGACGAGGTGACTTTCTTGCCCGGCGCGGCCTTGTTCCCCCACCAACAGTTCTGCGTGTTGCCGGGGAAGGCGTCCCACCAGAAGTCCACGCCGTTCGGGGCGGCCGTCCCGCTGGGTGAGACGCCCATGGTGTTCCCATAGAACTTGTTCCGGTAGGACGTCGAGACCGTGAACGGGTTGCAGCCGGGGATGTCGTTGCGGTCGCCGCATACGGCCGCGTCCGGGGACGAGAACAGCATCGGCCCGCGGCGCCAGTTGTCGTAGATGTGGTTCTGCCGGACGACGTTGTCATTGCCGCCCGCGATCCACAGGGCCGTCCCCACAGGGACCGGGACGGTCGGGCTGACGTCCGAGCCGGTCAGGTACGGGTTGAAGTTGTTCGCGTAGAAGTTGTTGTTCTCGACCAGGTCTCCCTGCTGCGGGAAGCCGGGGTGGCCCGCCGCCGTGAAGACGTCCGTCGTGAAGCCGAGCGCGTTGTCGTAGAAGTTGTTGTGATCGACATGCGTGGCGGACCCATCGGTGCCGGAGTAGCCACTCGTGTTGTGGTGCGAGTCGCAGTAGCGGATCTGCTGGCTGTAGCGGAACGTCGGGTACCACTTGGTGTCGCGTCCGGCGGAGGTCTTCGCGCCCGCGCCCGGGTAGAGGCCGGAATCGCCGCTGCCCGCCGCCTCGCAGTTCTGGATGAGTCCGTGGTCCTCAACGAACGTCAGCACGCCGTACTCGCCGGAGTAGAACGCCTTGAACCGGTCGAGCAGGTAGCCGTCCGTTTCAAGGACGTAGATTCCGTGCTCGTTCGCATGGCGGACGTTCACGTTCCGTAGGACGAACCCGTCCGCGCGGTCGGCGCGGATGCCGACGTCCTTGGCGGAGTCGCGCGGGCCGCCGTTGCCGGAGGCGACGCGTCCGGCGTCCACGACGACGTCGTCCGCGCTGACGCCGGAGCCTTCCAGCTGCAGGTTGCATCGCACGCACGAGCCGAGGTTGGGGATGCCGTGCCTGTCCTCAAGCGGCGGGTCCGGGTCCTTACCGGAACCGGGTGTGCGGCCCATGACGGCGATGAGGTTGGCGTCGTTCTGGCATCTGTACTCGCCGAGGTACGAGTACGCCCCGGAAAGCAGCTCGTACTGCTTGCATGCCGGATCGTGCGTGAGCGCCTTGCGGGACGTCGGTTCCGTGTAGACGCCCGGGAGGACGACAACGCGGTCATTGTTCCCGGACGCCGTCACCGCCGGCTGGATCTCGTGGTACGAGCAGCGCGTGAACAGCGCCTTGTTGGTCTTCCACAGCGCATCGGCTTCGGCCTTGCCGAACGTCCTGTGGTCGTGGGGCCGGATGTAGTAGCCGACGCGCAGCGCCTTCGCGATGGACGCGCGCAGGCGCGTGAGCGAATCGGACTGGCAGACCACATGCGTCCGGCTGCTGGGAAGCAGCGCGGACGCCAGCGTGCGCGCGGTCGGTACCTTCCCGCCCGCACACGGGCCGACCGAGCAGTCCGGTCGGGGATCGGGCCAGTAGGAGGGGCGTTCGATGTGCGCCTGGGCGGGGGCGGTCAGCCCGAGCACGACCAGGCAGGTGATCAGCGAGGCCGTCAGCAGGCGGCGCGGGACGGGTCTGCTCACCGACATTCCCTTCGTCCAGCGGCGGGGGGCTCCGAATGCGACAAAAGGGGCGTGCGAAAGTGGTGAGACGGTTTCACGTCCCTGCGGCGCGGTCAAGGGATCACGAACCCGTTAGGCTGCCGTGACATGGCGTTTCCTCCTGACCCCGACCAGGCGTTCTCCCGCGACGGCGCGTTCTCCGGCGACGGGACGTCCTCTGGCGACGGTGCGTCCTCCAGCGGCGGCGGGGCGTTCCCGTGGAAGCCCGGAAGCGCGACCGCGGTCGGCTCCTACCCGGGCGAGGACGTCGCCGCGGTGCTGCACGTCGTGGCCGACACGCTGCCCGACCTGCCGCACCTTCCGGAGCTCCCGGCGCGCGGGGTCGGCGCGGACATGATCGGCCGGACCGCCGGGATGCTGGTGGACCTGCCCGTGCGGGTCGAGCCGTCCGGCTGGCGGCTCGGCGACCGTCCCGGACGCGACAACCGGCGCGCGACCGACCACCTCAAGCGCGACCTGGCCCTCCTGGACGAGCTGTTCCAGGGCTACGAGGGCCCGTTCAAGATCCAGGTCTGCGGCCCGTGGACGCTCGCCGCCTCGATCGAGCTGCCGAACGGCCAGCGCGTGCTGCGCGACCCCGGCGCCGTCCGCGACCTGGTCGAGTCGCTGGGGGAGGGCGTCGCCAAGCACGTCGCGGACGTGCGCCGCGCCGTCCCGGGCGCCGAGATCCTGCTCCAGCTGGACGAGCCGAGCCTGCCCGCCGTCCTCGCCGGTGCCGTCCCGACCGCAAGCGGCCTCTCGCGCGTGCGCGCGGTGGAGGCCCCGCTGGCCGAACAGCGCATCCGCGACGTCTTCGAGGCCGTGGACGGCGTCTTCCCGCTCGTCCACTGCTGCGCGGCCGACGTTCCGTACACGCTGCTGCGCGGCGCGGGGGCCAAGGGCCTCTCGGTCGACATGCGGTACGTCCCCAAAAAGGACGACGACGCCATCGGCGAGGCGATCGACGCGGGCGTCGCGCTGTTCCTAGGCGTCGTCCCCGGCACGGACGCGCCGCTGCCGTCGCTGGAGAAGACCGCCGCGCCCGTCCGGGAGCTGTGGCGGAGGCTCGGATTCCCGGCCGCGCAGAGGGGCGAGCAGGTGGTCGTCACGCCCGCGTGCGGGTTCGCGGGCGCCTCGCCCCGATATGTGCGTGCCGCCCTCCAACGCTGCCAGGAAACGGCGCGTATGCTCCACGAGACCGACGACTAGGAGGCCCGCACCCCGCCCTCGGAGCAGGACGCGACACCCCGTGCGAGGCCCCGGAAATGTCGGTGGGGCGCGCAAGAATGGGGGCATGACCTTGAGCGATGGCGGTTCGGCAGGCGGCGGTTCGGCGGCCAAGGCTTCGGCGGCCAGGGGTTCGGCGGCCAGGGGTTCGGCGGCAGGCGGCTCCGGGAGTGGGTCGGAGAGCGACGTCCCGGCGGACGCGCGGCGGCGGCACGCCACGCTGAGCCAGGAGATCGACGACGCCAACTACCGGTACTACGTGCTCGACCAGCCGACGCTGACCGACGCGCAGTACGACCGGAAGATGCGCGACCTCCAGGCGCTGGAGGGCGAGCACCCCGAGCTGGTCACGCCCGCCTCGCCCACCCAGCGGGTCGGCGCGCCGTTCGTCACCGAGTTCGCGACGGTGGCGCACCTGGAGCCCATGCAGAGCCTCGACAACGCGATGAACGCCGACGAGCTGCTCGAATGGAACGACCGGGTGGTCAGGGAGGTCGGCGAGGGCAAGGCGTCCTACCTCTGCGAGCTCAAGATCGACGGCCTGGCGGTCGCGCTGACCTACCGGAACGGCGTGCTGGAGCGCGGCGCGACCCGCGGCGACGGCCGCACCGGCGAGGACATCACGCTCAACGTCCGCACCATCGGCGCCGTCCCGGACCGGCTGTCCGGCGAGGGCTGGCCCGAGCTGCTGGAGGTGCGCGGCGAGGTCTTCCTGCCGGTCGAGGGGTTCGAGAAGGTCAACGAGGTCCAGGTCGAGCAGGGCAAGGAGCCGTTCGCCAACCCGCGCAACGCCGCCGCCGGCTCGCTCCGCCAGAAGGACCCGCGCGTCACCGCGTCCCGGCCGCTGAGCATGCTCGTGCACGGCTTCGGCGCCTGGGAGGGCGCCGAGCGGCCCACCTCGCAGGCCGGCACTTACGAGCTGATGAAGTCGTGGGGCCTGCCGACCAGCGACCGGTACAAGGTCTTCGAGACGCTCGACGAGGTCCGCGACTACATAGCCCACTACGGCGAGCACCGGCACGACCCCGCCTACGAGATCGACGGCGTGGTGGTGAAGGTCGACCAGTTCGTCCTGCAGCGGCGGCTCGGCTCGACCTCGCGCGCGCCGCGCTGGGCGATCGCGTGGAAGTACCCGCCGGAGGAGGTCAACACCAAGCTCCTCGACATCAAGGTCGGCGTCGGACGCACCGGGCGGGTCACGCCGTACGGCGTGATGGAGCCGGTGAAGGTCGCCGGGTCCACGGTCGAGCGCGCCACCCTGCACAACGCGGGCGAGGTGAAGCGCAAGGGCGTCCTGATCGGCGACACCGTCGTGCTGCGCAAGGCGGGCGACGTGATCCCCGAGATCGTCGCGCCGGTCGTCGGCCTGCGGGACGGCTCGGAGCGCGAGTTCGAGATGCCGACGCACTGCCCGGACTGCGGCACCGAGCTGGCGTACGAGAAGGAGGGCGACGCCGACATCCGCTGCCCGAACGCCCAGTTCTGCCCGGCGCAGCTGCGCGAGCGCGTGTACTACCTGGCCAGCCGCAAGGCGCTCGACATCGACGCGCTCGGCTACGTCGCCGCGACCGCGCTCACCCAGCCGCTGGAGCCCAAGGAGCCGCCGGTCAAGAACGAGGGCGACCTGTTCCACCTGACCGTCGAGCAGCTGCTGCCGATCCGGAGCATGGTCCTCGACCAGGAGACCGGCACCCCCAAGATCGACCCGAAGACCGGCGAGGACAAGGTCGTCACGTTCTTCGCGAACCTGGACGGCGAGCCCAAGAAGACCGTCGAGCTGCTGTTCGACTCGCTGGAGAAGGCCAAGCAGCAGCCGCTGTGGCGCGTCCTGGTCGCGCTGTCGATCCGGCACGTCGGACCGCGCGCCGCGCAGGACCTCGCCCGCGCCCTCCGCTCGATGGACGCGATCCGCGACGCCACCGAGGAGGAGCTTGCCGAGGTCGACGGCATCGGCCCGACCATCGCCGCGGCGATCAAGGCCTGGTTCGAGGTCGACTGGCACCGCGAGATCGTCGAGAAGTGGGCCGCCGCCGGGGTGCGGATGGCCGACGAGGGCGCCGACGAGGGCCCCCGCCCGCTGGACGGCGTGACCGTCGTGATCACCGGCTCGCTGGAGCGCTACAGCCGCGACTCCGCGAAGGAGGCCGTCGAGAAGCTCGGCGGCAAGGTCTCCGGCTCGGTGTCGAAGAAAACGGGCTTCGTCGTCGTGGGCGACAGTCCGGGCTCCAAGTACGACAAAGCCGTCAAACTCGGTGTTCCCGTGCTGGACGAGGACGGATTCGGCGTCCTGCTCGCCGACGGGCCGGATGCGGCCAAGGCCGTAACCGAACGCACGGAGGACTGACCTGCGGTGACATCGGTTCAAGTGACCAGCGGGTAGTTACTTAAGGGTACTTTTCGACTACCTACTGGTAGCATGTCCGTCCGGGGAGGGCATAACGGTACGTACCCATCCGGTTCCGCGAAGTTGCCCGAAAGCCGTACCCTCCCAGCTATCACGGCGGACACCGGGGCCGATCCTCCGGCCCCCGCGCACCTCCCGCCGCGCCGCCAGGGGAAGACCTCCCGGACCCCCCGAGGAAGTGATGAAGGACCCGAACAACACGCGGAACACGTCGCCGCGCCGGGGCTCCCCGCTGTGGATCTTCTTCGCCGCGTGCATCACGCTGGGCGCCGCGGCCGGCGCGGCGGCGCTCGCCGGGCTGGGCCGCCCCGACCTGGACGCGCTGCTCGGCAACCCGGTGTTCTGGATCCTCGGCGCCTTCATCGTGGTCGGCGAGATGCGCCCGATCATCGCCCCCGGCCTCACCGAGACCAGCGGCGCGACGACCTCCACGACGTTCTCCATCGCGGCCCTGCTCTACGCGGGCCTGCCGGTCGCCGCCGTGCTCCAGGCCACCGCCGCCGTGACCTGCGGGATCTTCCGCGGCCGCAGCCCGCACCGGATCGCTTTCAACGCCGCCCAGTACACCCTCAGCCTCGGCGCGTCCTCGCTGGTGCTGAGCGCGTTCGGGATCCACCCGTCGCCGACCTCGCCCTGGGTGCCCGGCGGCCGGGACCTGCCGGTCATCGCGCTCGTCGGGATCGCCTACTTCGTCTGCAACGTCAGCCTCGTCGGGTCGGCGATCGCGCTGCACGAGCGGATCACCCTCGTCCGCGCGCTGCGCTGGGACCTGCCGTACCAGATCCTCGTCCACCTGGCCCTGCTCGGCCTCGCCCCGCTGATGGTCATCGCCATGGACCGGTCCGCGGCGTTCGTCCCGCTGATCGTGCTGCCGTTCATCGCCGTCTACCTGAACGCCTCGGTCTCGGTCCGGCGCGAGCACCAGGCCCTGCACGACGGCCTCACCGGGCTCCCGAACCGCAAGCTGCTGATCACCCGCACCGAGGAGGCGATCGCCCAGCTCGGCGGGCCGTCCGGCGGGTCGCTGCTGCGCCGGAGCCCGGACGACCCGGTGCAGCGCGTCGGCCTGTTCCTGCTGGACCTCGACCGGTTCAAGGAGGTCAACGACACCCTCGGGCACCCCACCGGCGACCGGCTGCTGCAGCTGGTCGCGCACCGCCTCACGCACAGCGTCCGGCCCGGCGACCTGGTGGCGCGGCTCGGCGGCGACGAGTTCGCGGTGCTGCTGCCGACCGTCCGGGACGAGGCCGCCGCGCGTGAGGTCGCCGCACGGCTGCGCGCCGCGCTGAGCGAGCCCGTCCGGCTGGACGGCGTCTCCTTCGACCTGGAGGGCAGCGTCGGCATCGCGCTGTTCCCCGACCACGCGCCCGACTTCGAGCTGCTGCTCCAGCGCGCGGACGTCGCGATGTACCACGCCAAGGGCAGCCGCACCGGGGTAGAGGTCTACTCGTCCGACCGGGACCGCAACTCGCCCGCCCGGCTCGGCCTGCTCGGCGACCTGCGCCGCGCGCTGGACCGCGGCGAGCTGGAGCTGCGCTACCAGCCCAAGATCGCGCTGCGGGACGGCCGGCTGGTCGGCATGGAGGCGCTGCTGCGCTGGCGGCACCCCGAGCGCGGCGTGCTCGGCCCCGAGGAGTTCCTGCCGATCGCCGCGCAGACCTACCTGATGCGCGCGATCACGCACGAGGTCGTCGACATGGCGCTCGCGCAGGCCGAGGCGTGGTGGCGGGAGGGGCTGACCGTCCAGGTCGCGATCAACGTGTCCGGCCGCGACCTGCTCGACGCCAACCTCGCCGAGACCATCGCCGAGGGGCTGGTCGCCCGCGACCTGCCCGCCGCCGCGCTGCAACTGGAGATCACCGAGCGGGTGCTGACCGGCGAGCCCGCGTCCGCCTCCGGCACCGTCGCCGCGCTCACCGACCTCGGCGTCGCGCTCAGCCTGGACGACTTCGGCACCGGCTACTCCTCGCTCGTCCGGCTCAAGCGGCTGCCGATCGAGGAGGTCAAGATCGACTCCTCGTTCGTCCGGCGGCTCACCGGCTCGCCGGACGACGCGGTGATCGTCCGCTCGGTGGTGGAGCTGGTCGGCACGCTCGGCCTGCGCTCGGTCGCCGAGGGTGTCGAGGACGCCCAGACCGCCGCGCTGCTCCGCGAGATGGGCTGCGACGCCGCGCAGGGCTGGCACTTCGCCCACCCGATGGACGCCGTCCGCGCCACCGCCTACCTGCGGCAGGGCATGCACGCCGCCGGGCTGCCCGGCGACGGCGGCGTCTTCATGGAGCCCCCGGCACCGCGCCTCGCCTGACCTCCGGCGCCGAGGCTCGCCTGACCCCCGGCGCCGGTGCCGGCCTGCTCGGACGGCTCAGTAGCGGCGCCTCACATCCGGGTCCTCGTAGTAGCGCTCCTCCCGGACCGCGGGCGGCGGCGGGGGCGGGCCGCGCCGCGCGCTGAGGATCCGGGCGATGCCGATCACCAGTCCCAGCAGGCCGCCGAGCATGAGGATGAAGCCCACGACGCGGATGTCCACGCCGCTGAACCGGTAGTCGACCGCGTAAGCCAGGATGGCGCCGATGATGATCAGGGCGATGCTGCCGCCGATGGTCACCGCGCTCTCCTTCCGTCTCGGGGATTCCCGTTTCCCGTTCCCCGAGGACGGGGTTGAAACGGCCGCCCGGGCAGGTACGCCGCCCGCCCTGGGGCGGGGCGCGGGCGGATGCGGAGGTAAACGAGTCGGGTCAGAGGGGCGCGACCCATAGGATGAGGGGAAATCCTGTCAACCCGTAGGAACGGTTTCCCACATGTCCGCGATCACCCGTGACGAGGTCGCGCACCTCGCCCGGCTGTCCCGGCTGGCGTTGGGCGAGGACGAGCTCGACCACCTCGCCGCCCAGCTCGACCAGATCATCTCCGCGGTCGCGCGGGTGCAGGAGGTCGCGGCGGAGGACATCCCGCCGACCTCGCACGCGCTGCCGCTGACCAACGTCTACCGGGCCGACCAGAACCGGCCCGGCCTGACGCCGGACCAGGCGCTCGACGCCGCCCCCGCGGCCGAGCAGCAGCGCTTCCGGGTACCGCGGATCCTGGACGAGGAGGCGTGACCGTGAGCGAGCTGAACGGGAAGGGCGCCGCCGAGCTCGGCGCGCTGATCGCGTCCGGCGAGACCTCCGCCGAGGAGGTCGCCGCCGCGCACCTGGACCGGATCCACGCGGTGGACGCCGAGGTGCACGCGTTCCTGCACGTGGACCGCGAGCACGTCCTCGCGCAGGCGCGTTCGATCGACGAGCGCCGCGCGGCGGGCGAGGACCTCGGCGCGCTGGCCGGCGTCCCGGTCGCGCACAAGGACGTCTTCGTCACCAAGGACATGCCGACCACGGCCGGGTCCAAGATCCTCGAAGGCTGGCGGCCGCCCTACGACGCGACCGTGACCGCGCGGCTGCGCGCCGCCGGGATGGTCATCCTCGGCAAGACCAACATGGACGAGTTCGCCATGGGGTCGTCCACCGAGAACAGCGCGTTCGGGCCGTCCCGCAACCCGTGGGACCTCACCCGCATCCCCGGCGGGTCGTCCGGCGGGTCGTCGGCGGCGGTCGCGGCCTACGAGGCCCCGCTGTCCACCGGCACCGACACCGGCGGCTCGATCCGGCAGCCCGCCGCGGTCACCGGCATCGTCGGCATGAAGCCGACCTACGGCGGCGCGTCCCGCTACGGGATGATCGCGTTCGCGTCGTCCCTGGACACCCCGGGCCCGTTCGCCCGGAACGTGCTGGACGCCGCGCTGCTCCAGGCCGCGTTCTCCGGCCACGACCCGATGGACTCCACCTCGGTCGACGCGCCCGTCCCGCCGGTCGTGGAGGCCGCCCGCCGCGCCGACGTCGCCGGCCTGCGCGTCGGCGTCGTGAAGGAGTTCGCCGGGGAGGGCTACCAGCAGGGTGTCCTCAACCGGTTCAACGAGACCGTCGAGCTGCTGGAGTCGCTGGGCGCGAAGGTCGTCGAGGTCTCCTGCCCGAACTTCACCTACGCGATGCCCGCGTACTACCTGATCGCGCCGTCGGAGTGCTCGTCCAACCTGGCGCGCTTCGACGCGATGCGGTTCGGCCTGCGCGTCGGCGACGACGGCACCCGCAGCGCCGAGGAGGTCATGGCGCTGACCCGCGCCGAGGGCTTCGGGCCCGAGGTCAAGCGGCGCATCATGCTCGGCACCTACGCCCTGTCGTCGGGCTACTACGACGCCTACTACGGCAAGGCGCAGCAGGTCCGGACGCTGATCAACCGCGACTTCGCGGCGGCGTTCGAGCAGGTGGACGTGCTGGTCTCGCCGACCACCCCGACCACCGCGTTCCCGATCGGCGAGCGCGCCGACGACCCGATGGCGATGTACCTGGCCGACCTGTGCACCATCCCGGCCAACCTGTCCGGCAACCCGGCCATCTCCGTCCCGTGCGGCCTCGCCGACGAGGACGGCCTGCCGGTCGGCGTCCAGATCATGGCGCCGGTGCTGGCGGACGACCGCGTCTACCGGGTGGGCGCGGCCCTGGAGAAGGCCCTCGAAGACCGCTGGGGCGGCCCGCTGCTGGCGAAGGCCCCGAAGCTGGAGGCGGGCGAGTGAGCGTGGAGACGCCGATGAAGTACGACGAGGCGCTGGCGCGCTTCGAGCCGGTGCTGGGCCTGGAGACCCACATCGAGCTGGGCACCGCGTCCAAGATGTTCTGCGGCTGCCGCACCGAGTTCGGCGCCGAGCCGAACACCCAGGTCTGCCCGGTCTGCCTCGGCCTGCCCGGGTCGCTGCCGGTGACCAACCACGCCGCGATCGAGGGCATCATCAAGATCGGCCTCGCGCTGAACTGCGACATCGTGGAGTGGTGCCGGTTCGCCCGGAAGAACTACTTCTATCCGGACATGCCGAAGAACTACCAGATCTCGCAGTACGACGAGCCGCTCTGCGTCGACGGCCACCTGGACGTCGAGGTCGACGGCGAGACGTACCGGATCGAGATCGAGCGCGTCCACATGGAGGAGGACACCGGCAAGTCGCTGCACGTCGGCGGCGAGACCGGGCGCATCCACGGCGCGGACTACTCCCTGGTCGACTACAACCGCGCGGGCATCCCGCTGGTCGAGATCGTCACCAAGCCGATCACCGCGACCGGAGAGAAGGCCCCGCTGGTGGCCCGCGCCTACGCCGCCGAGCTGCGCGACCTGGTCCGCTCGCTCGGCGTCTCGGACGTCAAGATGGAGCAGGGCTCGATGCGCTGCGACGTCAACGTGTCGCTCATGCCGCGCGGCGCGTCCGAGTGGGGCACCCGCACCGAGACCAAGAACGTCAACTCGCTGCGCTCGGTCGAGCGCTCGGTGCGCTCCGAGATCGAGCGCCAGGCGGGCGTCCTCGCCGCGGGCGGGCGGATCACCCAGGAGACCCGCCACTTCCAGGAGGCGACGGGCACCACCACGAGCGGCCGGTCCAAGGAGGAGGCGCAGGACTACCGGTACTTCCCGGAGCCCGACCTCATCCCGATGGCGCCGTCCCGCGAGTGGGTCGAGGAGCTGCGCGCGTCGCTGCCCGAGCTCCCCGCCGCGCGCCGCCGCCGCGTCCAGGGCGAGTGGGGCCTCACCGACCTGGAGCTGCGCGACGTCGTGAACGCCGGCGCGCTCGACCTGATCGAGGACACCATCAAGGCCGGCGCCGACGCGTCCGCGGCCCGCAAGTGGTGGATGAACGAGCTGTCCCGCCGCGCGACCGAGCAGTCCGTCGAGCTGGCGGACCTGCCGATCACGCCCGCGCAGGTCGCCCGCGTCCAGGCGATGGTGGACGCCAAGGAGCTGAACGACAAGCTCGCCCGCAAGGTCTTCGAGGGCGTCCTCGCCGGCGAGGGAACCCCGGACGAGGTCGTCGCCGCCCGCGGCCTCAAGGTCGTCTCCGACGACGGCGCCCTGGAGAAGATCATCGACGAGGTGATCGCCTCCAACGCCGACGCCGCCGACAAGGTCCGCTCCGGCAAGGTCGCCGCCGTAGGCGCCCTCGTCGGCGCCGTCATGAAGGCCAGCCGAGGCCAGGCCGACGCCGGCCGAGCCCGCGAACTCCTCCTCAAGAAGCTCGACCAGGCGTAACGCACCCCCCAAACGGCCGCCGCCCACCCGGGCGGCGGCCGTTTGGAGTTCTGTCACCCGGAACCGCTACCGTCGCGTGCCGTGACCGAACATCCCCCCTTCGCGTCCCTGCCCGACTACCTTCCGGCGGGGCGGCTGATCGAGCCCGATCCCGACTTCCTCGGTGAGGGGCGGAGTCCGAGCCCTGTGCTCTGGATATCTGATGAGCCGCCTGCGGACGCCTTCGAGCTGTGGGAACGCCTTCGGGACGATCATCCGGACACGGGTCTGTTTCCACTGCTGCTCGACTCGTCCGGGGACCGGCCCTGGCAGGTGGGGGAGCTGAACCCCCACTCGCCGACGGAGATCGACGCCATCGACGTCGAGAAGCTCCTGCGCGACTGGTGGGACGACTCCGAACCGTGGCAGGGCCTCGCCGCCGCGTCCGCGCCGGAATGGGACCCGGACGAGGCGAACGCCGAGTCTGTGGACATCATGCTCGACGTCAACGCGCTGCGCGTCGGGCTCGTCCCGGCCGCCAACGGGCCGGACGCTCTCACCGCCGTGGGGTGGGACGGCCCTTGCAACCATGCGTCGACTCCGGAGATCTCGGCCGTCCTGCGCTCCTGGTCCGACCGCTTCGGCGCCCGCATCGCCCGCGTGGGATTCGACACCCTCTCGCTGACGGTCGCCAACCCGCCCAGCACCCCCGAACACGCCAGAGCCGTGGCCGCCGAACACCACGCCTTCTGCCCCGACAACATCAACCAGGGCGAGCACGACTTCGACGCCTACGCCGACCACCTCCAGAACCTCACCGTCTGGCACTTCTGGTGGGACTGATGGAGAACGCGCCCTTCGCGTCCCTGCCGGACGACCTTCCGGACGGCGGCGTCGTCCCCGGCCGTCTCCTGTGGGTCACCGACGAGGAGCAAGAGGAACCCGACCTCCTCTTCACCCGGCTCTACGAGGAGCGCCACGAGACCGGCCTCTACCCGCTGCTCCTGCAACCCGCCGACGGAACTCCCTGGTACGCCTCCCCACAGCAGCCCCGCCCGATCGTCGAACTCGACGTGGAGGCGCTGCTCCGCTCCTGGTGGCCCCAAGACGACATGCCTCCCTGGCCGGGCCTTGCCGAACCGTCCGTTCCGTCCGACCCGGACATGGCGGCGGTCGAATGCGCGGAGCTGCTGTCGATCGGCCTGGACATGGCCGTCGGTCTCGTCCCGGCGTCCCGCGGCGCCGACACCGTGGCCCTCCTCGGCTGGGACGGCCCCGTCCACCAGACGCAGGCCACCGAGGAGATCTCCGCGGTCCTGCGCTCCTGGGAAGACCGCTTCGGCGCCCGCGTCGTGATGCTGGGCGGCGCCACCCTCCATCTCTCCGTCGCCGCCCCGCCCAGCACCCCCGAGCACGCCAGGGCCGTCGCGGCCGAGCACTACGCCTTCTGCCACGACAACATCGACCAGAACGCCGACAGCTTCGACTCCTACGCCGAGTCCCTGACCAACGCCACCCAATGGGAGTTCTGGTGGGATTGACCAGCCCTGCTTTCGCGTCCCTGCCCGGAGACCTCCCGGAAGGGCGGCTCGTCGCGCCCGAGGGCGAGCCGGTCCTCTGGGTGAGCGAGCAGAAGCCCGAGGACGCCGTCCGGATCTGGAGACGCCTCTACGCCGACCGTGCGCGCACCGGGCTGTACCCGCTGCTGCTCGAATCCCTCCGGGGCGACGACGAACGCCCGTGGCTCGCCGGAGAGCTGAAGCCCCGACCCACCAGCGAGATCGACGGCATCGACGTCGAGAAGCAGCTGCGCGAGTGGTGGTCGCTCCCCAGACCCGGTTGGAGCGGCCTCGCCCCGCCGAGCCTCCCGCACGCGAACCCGGACGACACGGTCGCCGAGATCGTCCTGGACACCGACTTCTACGGCGCCGTCCGCATCGGACTCGTTCCCGCCGCTCGTGGCGCCGACGCCCTCACCGCCATGGGCTGGACGGGCGCCTGCAACAACGCGGAGACACCGCCGATCTCGGCCGTCCTGCGCTCCTGGGAGGACCGCTTCGGCGCCCACCTGGTCGCGGTCGGCTTCGACACCATCACGCTCGCCATCGCGGCCCCGCCGACGACCGCCGAGCAGGCCGAGGCCCTGGCGATCGAGCACGAGGCCTTCGTCTGGGACGAGCAGCACGACATGAGCGACGAAGAGTACGCCGAGCACCTCCAGGAAGCCCGAACCTGGGAGTTCTGGTGGGACTGACCATCACGCGATGCGTTGGGCCTGTGGCGTTGGGCGTTAGGCTTTGCGCTGGTAGCGACCACTGCGATGACTGGGGGCCGCGGACGGCGATGCCGGATGACCACTGGCTGCGCGACCTGCGGCCCCAACCGAGGCGAATGACGGCCGAGGAGTACGAGGCGCTCCCGGAGGAGATCGCCAAGACCATCGAGGTCGTGGACGGTTACGTCGTCTTCTGCGAGGCACCGACGCGCGAGCACCAGCGGGTGGTGCGGCGCCTGGCCACCCTCATCGAACGGTTCGCGCGGGACGCGATGAAGCGCGGGCACCCTTGCGTGGAGGTCGACTTCGACATCGACCTGCGCATCCATGACGTGCCGCTGCAGAATCGGCGTCCGGACGTGGTGCTGTACCGGTGCCTCGAACGTGGGGACGACGTTCTCCTGCGACCCGAGGACGCTCTGCTTCTCGTCGAGGTCGTATCGCCCGGGTCCGAGACGCAGGACACCGTCGACAAGTTCGGCGAGTACGCGAAGGCGGGCATCCAGCACTACTGGATCGTGCGCACGGGCGGCACAGGCGTGTCAGTGATCGAGCGCTATCAGCTCGACCGGGCGGCGGGGCTGTACAAGCACGTGGGCACCTTCATGAAGGAGGCGGGCGGCGAGCCTCGGGTGGGCGAGCCGTTCCCGATCACGATCGACTGGTCCGGGCTGGAGTACTGAGCTGCCTCCTCACTTCAGGGGGATGACCAGGATGCGGTCGTCGTCGGGTTTGGGGGTGCCTCGGTTGTCCTTGTTGCTGGTCGTCACCCAGAGGTTGCCGTCGGGGGCTCGGACCACGGCTCTCAGGCGGCCGTAGGTGTTGGTGTAGTAGGCGATCGGGGTGCTGACCTTGCCGTTCTTCAGGGGGATCTGCCAGAGGCGGGAGCCGCGGAGGGCGGCGGCCCAGAGGGAGCCGTTGGCGTAGGCGAGGCCGGACGGGGACGCTTCGGAGACGGGCCAGGTCAGCAGGGGGTTGGTGTAGCGGGGGTTCTTGCCGAAGCCCTCAACGGCGGGCCAGCCGTAGTTCTGGCCCTTCTGGACGAGGTTGACCTCGTCGAACCGGTCCTGGCCGAACTCGGTGGCGTAGAGGCGTCCCGCGTCGTCCCAGGCGAGGCCCTGGACGTTGCGGTGGCCCAGCGTCCAGACGGGGGTGTTGGCGGGGTTGCCGGGGGCGGGCTTGCCCTCGGGGGTGACGCGGAGGATCTTGCCGCCGAGGGACGCGGGGTTCTGCGCGAGGTCGGTGTGGTAGGTCTCGCCGGTGCCGATGTAGAGCATGCCGTCGGGGCCGAAGGCGATGCGTCCGCCGTTGTGGTTCTCGCCCTTGGGCGCGCCGGTGAGGAGGGGCTGCTCGGGGCCGAGCTTGTCGTTGTCGAGGGTGAGGCGCACCAGGCGGTTGTCGGTCGCGGACGTGTAGTACAGGTAGATCAGGTGGTCGGTCGCGTAGGACGGCGAGACGGCGACGCCGAGCAGGCCGCCCTCGCCGGACGGCGCCACACCCGGGACGCGGCCGAGGTCCGTCCGCTGCCCGTCCGGGGTGATCCGGAGCAGGTGGGCGGTGTCGCGCTCGGTGACCAGCGCGTCGCGGGACGGCAGGAACGCGATCGCCCACGGGACCGACAGGCCGGTCACCAGGTCGCGGGGGGTGCCCGCGACGGCGGAGCCGGGCGGGGGCGAGTCGGGGGCGGGCGAGACCGGGGGCGGGGTCTGCGCGGTGCGGGTGGGACTCACGGAGGTGCAGCCGCCGAGCAAAGCGGCGGCGAGAGTGGCGGCGGCGAGCCCCACGCCCGTCCCGGACATGCCGATGGTGCGCATAGGCCCATTCAATCCCCGGCCGGACGGCGGTCCAACCGCGCCCGGGCGATGACTACGCAGCGTGATGCCCGGCGTGTCGCGTGAAATCCGAGTGATCTTCGTGACAGCCGGTGGGACCGGGGGTCACGCGCCGTCTTTGTCGCCGGGAGGACGCCCAGCCTCAATCGCTCCGTGACCTACGGAACGTACATTGAGCATCACGGTGATCCCGTCATGCAGCAACGTCGCTGACCCACCGCCGGCGCAGCCTGGGCGCTCGCCGCCGCACCCCACGGCCGACCGCGCGCGGGGGCACGATCCGACCGGCGCCGGGCGCCCGGCCGGCGGGTGACGGGAGACGACACGCATCGGGTGCGCGCCTCGGCGCGCCGGGGACCGCGAGGTCCCGACGGGCAGGAGGGGACACGGCGCGATGAGCGGCGAGGGAGCCAGGCGGCTGCCGCCCTGGGCGGTGCCGGTCGGCATGGTCGCGGTCATCGGTGTGCTCTACACGCTGGGCTCGATGCTCGGCTGGGGCGGCCCGGCCTATCTCGGCTGGGCCGAGACGGCCGCCGCTGCCGCCGCCGCGGCGTGCCTGCTGCCGCTGGCCCTGCGCCGCGACCGCACGCCCGGCGAACCAGCCGCGACCGGGGCCGAGGCCGAGATCGAGGACACCGGCGGCGAAGCGTCCGCGAGGATCTTCGGACGGCCGTCCTGGCGGTGGTTCGGCATCGCGGCGGCCGCGTGGGGCGTCGGGGCGCTCAGCCGGACGCTGTCGGCGATGCTGCACGGCGGCGGCACGCTCGCCCTGTCGGTCACCGACCCGTTCTACCTGGTGGCGATGTTCGCGCTGGTCACGGGCCTGGTCGTGCCGATCAGGCTGCCGCGCCGGCCGCGCCTGTGGGCGCGCTACGCCGCCGACACCTACGTCTGCGTCGCCGGGCTGTTCGTGCTCGGCTGGGTGGCGCTGTTCGGCACGCTGTACCACCGGTCCGGCGAGTCGCCGAGCGAGTTCCTGCTGGAACTGCTGTACCCGCTGGTCGGGACGGTCCTGGTCTGCGGTTCGCTGCCGTTCGTGGTGGGCGCGGACCGCGGTGACCGGCGTCCGGCGTGGCTGGCGTACGGCGCGCTGACCGCGTTCGCGGGCGCCGACATCGTGACCACCGTCGTCCGGTTGCGCGGCGGGGCCCCCGCGGACGACCCGGCCGACATCCTGCGGCTCGCGGGCCTGCTGCTGCTCGTGCTGATCCCGTGGCTGCCCGGCGACGGCGGGCCCGCGGTCGAGCCGCGCCGCGGCCGGATGATCGGCCCCGGCCTGGCCACCGCCGCCGTCGCGGCGCTCGCCGCGCTGTTCGTCGCCGGGCACAGCCTGACCGAGCAGTCCGGCTCCGACCCGGTGGTGCCGGTCGTCGCCGGGACGGCCACGCTGGTGCTGCTCGCGCGGCTGGCCGAGCTGCTGCGCGAGAACGACTCGCTGCGCCGCGCCGTCGAGACCGGCGAGGACCACTTCCGCGCGCTGTCGGAGAGCATCAACGACGCGGTGCTGATCTGCGACCTGGACGCCGTCGTGCAGTACGCGAGCGCGGGCGCGCTGCGCATCTACCGGTACGAGGCGTCCGACCTGCTGGGCCGTCCGCTGGGCGACATCATCCACCCCGAAGACCTGCC
This sequence comes from Actinomadura rupiterrae, assembly GCF_024172125.1. Classification (GTDB taxonomy): domain Bacteria; phylum Actinomycetota; class Actinomycetes; order Streptosporangiales; family Streptosporangiaceae; genus Spirillospora; species Spirillospora rupiterrae. The sequence goes on along the minus strand of NZ_JAMZEA010000007.1, from coordinate 261,775 downwards.
GCGCGTGCGCGAGGTGTTCGCCGCGTTCCTCGCCGGGGACGACGAGCCCGGGCTCGCCGCCCTCCGCGACCCCGCCTCCGACCTGCTGCCGGACGCGCCCGACTCGTCCGACGGCCTGGACGGCGACGGCCTGGACGGCGGCGTCGCGCCGGTGCTGACCGGACGCGATCCGGGCCAGTCGCTCCGGGTGGCGTGCCGAGTACGGGCCGCGGACGGCACGTGGCTGCCGACCGAGTCGACGGTGTCGCGGTACGCGGGCGCGGGCGGCGCGCCGTCCCGGCTGCTGGTCACCACCCGCGACCTGTCCGAGCAGGCCGCGCTGCAGCGCCAGGTGGCGCACCTCACCTTCCACGACGGCCTGACCGGCCTGCCTAACCGCGCGTACTTCGAGGAGCGCACCCGCGAGGTGCTGTCCCGGCTGGAGCACGCGGCGCGCGGGCGCGGCGAGGAGGCGGCCGAGCCGGGCACGGTCGCGGTCGTCTTCGTCGACCTGGACGGCTTCACCGACATCAACGACTCGGCCGGGCACGCCGCCGGCGACCAGGTCCTCGCGCAGGCGGCGCGGCGGCTGCGCGGCACCGTCCACGCGGACGACACGGTCGCGCGCTGGGGCGGCGACGAGTTCGCCGTCATGCTCCAGCTCCCCGGCAGCGACTCGCAGGCCGCGGTCGAGCTGGCCGAGCGGCTGCTGCGCGTCCTGTCGACCGACCCGTACCTGGTGGGCAGCAAGCACATCGCGCTCACCGCGAGCGTCGGCATCGCGTTCACCGGCGACTCCGACCCGCCCGAGGAGGTCGAGCCGGGCAGCGGCGCGGCGCTGCGCCGCAGCGCGGCCGACCTGATCCGCAACGGCGACCTGGCGATGGCGCGTGCCAAGGAGCTGGGCGGCGGACGCGTCGAGGTGTTCGCGCCGCACATGCACGCCGACGCGGTACGCCGCCTCGAACTGGGCAGCGACCTGCAGCGGGCGCTCGCCGAGGAGGAGTTCGCGGTCGAGTTCCAGCCGGTCGTGGAGCTGGGCACGTCCCGGGTGACCGGGGTGGAGGCGCTCGTCCGGTGGTGGCGGGGGAGCGAGCCGGTGCCGCCGGAGGAGTTCATCGGGCCCGCGGAGGAGTCCGGGCTGATGATCCCGCTCGGCGACTGGGTGCTGCACGAGGCGTGCCGGGAGGTGGCGCGCTGGCGCGCGGACTCCTGGGACGTCGGCCTGTCGGTGAACTTCACCGCCCGCCAGATCGCCGCGCCGCGGTTCGTGGAGTCGGTCGCGGCGGCGCTGGAGCAGACCGGCCTGCCGCCGCACGCGCTGACCCTGGAGGTCCGCGAGGAGGTGCTGGTCGAGGACGGCGGGCAGAACGTGCAGCGGCTGTCGCGGCTGCGCGACCTCGGCGTCCGGCTGGCGATCGACGACTTCGGCACCGGCTACGCCTCGCTGGCCTACCTCGGGCAGCTCCCGGTGGACATCATCAAGATCGACCCGTCCTTCGTGGCCGGGCTCGGCCGGGACGAGACGCTCACCCTGCTCACCCGGACGATCGTCCGGCTGGGCCGTGACCTCGGTCTCACCGTGGTCGCCGAGGGCATCGAGCGGCCCGAGCAGCTGGAGCTGCTGCGCGAGATGGACTGCCCGCGCGGGCAGGGCTTCCTGGTGGCGCGCCCGATGGCCGCCGGACGGGTCGAGTCGCTCGTCCGGACGAACCTGCGCGGCACCCCGGGCCAGATCGGCCTCCCGCTGGAGGGCTCCGCCCTGACCAACGCCCCGACCACCTGACACTTGCGCCGACCCGCGCCGACCCGCCTGGCGTCCACTTTCGCCGGTCACCCACATCTCACATAGTGAGACAAAGTGTCCAAGGATTTGACCGGCGGGTGGAACGTCGGCCAGAGTGGTGACCGTGCAGAGCATCCACACCCTTCTCGTAGTACTTGGTCGGCGCGCAGGCTGATCAAGCACTCCCACCTGCGCGCTTCCCTCGACCGCCATCCGGGCGGGCGGGGGTTTTTTGTTGGCCGAGCGACCCGAAGCACACCCGCCTCCGCCCGGACGCGGGCCTCTCCCCAAGGAATCGGAACCATGACGACCGAACAGATGACGGGAGCCCAGGCGCTGGTCCGCGCCCTGGAGAACGTCGGCGTCGACACCGTGTTCGGCATCCCGGGCGGGGCGATCCTCCCGGCCTACGACCCGCTCTTCGACTCCCGCAAGATCAGGCACATCCTGGTCCGGCACGAGCAGGGGGCGGGGCATGCCGCGCAGGGCTACGCGCAGGTGACCGGGAAGGTCGGGGTGTGCATGGCCACCAGCGGCCCCGGCGCCACGAACCTGGTGACGCCGATCTCCGACGCCTACATGGACTCGGTGCCGATGGTGGCGATCACCGGCCAGGTGGCCACCTCGCTGATCGGCACCGACGGCTTCCAGGAAGCCGACATCTCCGGCATCACCATGCCGATCACCAAGCACAACTTCCTCGTCACCAAGGCCGAGGACATCGGCCGGACGATCGTCGAGGCGTTCCACATCGCCTCCACCGGACGTCCCGGGCCGGTCCTGGTCGACATCGCCAAGGACGCGCTGCAGGCCACCTTCGACTTCGAGTGGCCCGTCCAGATGCGGCTGCCGGGGTACCGGCCGGTGACGCGGCCGCACTCCAAGCAGGTCCGCGAGGCGGCGAAGCTGATCGTCGAGTCGTCCCGTCCCGTCCTGTACGTCGGCGGCGGCGTGCTGAAGGCGAACGCGGCGGCCGAGCTGAAGGTGCTCGCCGAGCTGACCGGCGCGCCGGTCGTCACGACCCTGATGGCGAAGGGCGCGCTGCCCGACAGCCACCCGCTGCACATGGGTATGCCGGGCATGCACGGCGGTGTCGGCGCGGTCGGCGCGCTGCAGCGCTCGGACCTGCTGGTCGCGCTCGGCGCCCGGTTCGACGACCGGGTCACCGGCAAGCTGGACGGGTTCGCGCCGAACGCCAAGGTCGTGCACGCCGACATCGACCCGGCGGAGATCTCCAAGAACCGGCAGGCGGACGTCCCGATCGTCGGCGACGCCCGCGAGGTGATCGCGGACCTGATCGTCGCGATCCAGGCCGAGCACGACGCGGGCCGCCGCGGCGACTACACCGACTGGTGGCGGCAACTGGACGCCTGGCGCGACACCTACCCGCTCGGCTACGACCTGCCGGAGGACGGCACGCTGTCGCCGCAGTTCGTCATCGAGCGCATCGGGCAGCTCGCCGGTCCCGAGGCGTACTACGTCGCGGGCGTCGGCCAGCACCAGATGTGGGCGGCGCAGTTCATCAAGTACGAGCGTCCGGGCGCGTTCCTCAACTCGGGCGGCGCGGGCACGATGGGCTACTCCGTCCCGGCGGCGATGGGCGCCAAGGTCGGCAAGCCCGACTCGGCGGTCTGGTCGATCGACGGCGACGGCTGCTTCCAGATGACCAACCAGGAGCTGGCGACCTGCGCGATCGAGGGCATCCCGATCAAGGTCGCGGTCATCAACAACGGCAACCTCGGCATGGTCCGGCAGTGGCAGACGCTCTTCTACAACGAGCGCTACAGCAACACCAACCTGCATTCCCGCCGGATCCCCGACTTCGTGAAGCTCGCCGAGGCGTACGGTTGCATCGGGCTGCGCTGCGAGCGCCCCGAGGACGTGGACGCGGTGATCGCCAAGGCCATGGAGATCAACGACGTCCCGGTCATCATCGACTTCGTCGTCCACCAGGACGCCATGGTCTGGCCGATGGTCGCCGCCGGCACCACCAACGACGACATCAAGATCGCCCGGGACATGGCCCCCGACTGGGAGAACGGAGACTGACCCCGATGAGCCAACACACCCTCTCGGTGCTGGTGGAGAACACGCCGGGCATCCTGGCGCGGGTCGCCGCCCTGTTCTCCCGGCGCGGCTTCAACATCGAGTCGCTCGCGGTGGGCACCACCGAGCACCCCGACATCTCCCGCATGACGATCGTGGTCAACGTGGAGGACCTGCCGCTGGAGCAGGTCACCAAGCAGCTGAACAAGCTGATCAACGTGCTCAAGATCGTCGAGCTGGACCCGTCCCAGTCGGTGCAGCGCGAGCTGGTCCTGGTCAAGGTCCGCGCGGACGCCGAGACGCGCTCGCAGGTGCTGGAGACGGTGTCGCTGTTCCGCGCCAAGGTGGTGGACGTCGCGCCGGACGCGGTCACCATCGAGGTCACCGGCAACCGCGACAAGCTGGACGCCTTCATCCGCGTCCTGGAGCCGTTCGGCATCAAGGAGCTCGTCCAGTCCGGCATGGTGGCCGTCGGGCGCGGCGCGCGGTCCATCACCGACCGCTCGCTCCGCGCCATCGACCGCTCCGCCTGACTTCCCACTGACAACGACGCGCCGATGACAGGGACGCGCCGACACAACGAAAGGCACATAGCAGTGGCTGAGATGTTCTACGACGACGCCGCCGACCTGGGCGTCATCCAGAACCGGCACGTCGCCGTCATCGGTTACGGCAGCCAGGGGCACGCGCACGCGCTGTCGCTGCGGGACTCCGGCGTGGACGTCCGGGTCGGCCTGCGCGAGGGCTCGGCCAGCCGGGAGAAGGCCGAGGCCGAGGGCCTGCGCGTGCTCACCCCGCGCGAGGCGGCCGAGGAGGCCGACCTGATCATGCTGCTCGCGCCGGACCACCACCACCGCGAGATCTTCGAGAACGACATCAAGCCCGCTCTCGTCGAGGGCGACGCGCTGTTCTTCGGCCACGGCTTCTCCATCCGGTACGGCCTCGTCCAGCCGCCGGAGGGCGTGGACGTCGCCATGGTCGCGCCGAAGGGCCCCGGCCACCTCGTCCGCCGCCAGTTCACCGCCGGACGCGGCGTCCCGGTGATCGTCGCGGTCGAGAAGGACGCGTCGGGCAAGGCGTGGGACCTCGCGCTCTCCTACGCCAAGGGGATCGGCGGCCTCCGCGCGGGCGGCATCAAGACCACCTTCACGGAGGAGACCGAGACCGACCTGTTCGGCGAGCAGGCCGTGCTCTGCGGCGGCGCGTCCGAGCTGGTCAAGACCGGCTTCGAGGTGCTGACCGAGGCGGGCTACCAGCCCGAGGTCGCCTACTTCGAGGTGCTGCACGAGCTCAAGCTGATCGTCGACCTCATGTACGAGGGCGGCATCTCCAAGATGTACTGGTCGGTGTCCGACAACGCCGAGTACGGCGGCCTCACCCGCGGCCCGCGCGTGATCACGCCGGAGACCAAGAAGGCCATGGAGAAGATCCTCGGCGAGATCCAGTCCGGCGAGTACGCCAAGGAGCTGATCAACGAGTTCGAGTCGGGCCAGGCGAAGTTCGCCGAGTACCGCAAGCGGACCGCCGAGCACCCCATCGAGGAGACCGGCGCCAAGCTGCGCCCGATGATGAGCTGGCTGAACGACTGACGCCGGTTTCGTTGTGAAGGGCGGGCGCTCCGGCGTCCGCCCTTCGCCCTTCTCAGCGGCCGAGGCGGCGGCGGATCTTGGCGCGCAGCGGCTGCGGCTTCGGCGCCGTCCTGACCAGCAGCGCCAGGTGCCCGCCCCGGGTCAGGTACAGCCAGGCCTCCGCACCGTGCTCCGGGACGGCCCGGATCGCCTCGTCCAGCTTGAACCCCGGATCGCGGACGCTGCCGAACCGCGCCTCCCGCCCGATGCCGAGCGCGGTCGCGGCGACGTGCGCGTCCCAGCGCCCGACGCCGAGGACGGCCGGGTCGACGGACGCCTCGAACCCGTCGTCCCCGGACTCCGCGGCGATCCGGTGCTCGGCTCCCGTGCGCCGCTCGCGCATCACGATGTCCACGGCGGTGCGGTGCGTCTCGACGCGCTCGACGATCGCGTAGCCCGCGATGCGGACCCGGCCGTCTTTCCACCCGGCCGCGTCCAGCCGGTGCTCGACGCCGACCTCGGCGGTGATGTCGGCGTCCTGCCGGGGGACGCCGCGCAGGTACGGGTACATGGCGTAGACCCGGCCGCCGACCACGACCGCGCCCGCCGGGCTGCCCGCCACCTCGTCGCGGATCAGCCGCTCCAGCTCGTCCCGCAGGCCGTGCTGGATGCAGAACGCGCGCAGCCGGTACGACGCGGGCAGGCACGCGCGGACGTCGTCGCTCAGCCCCGCCTCGCCGAGGAACCGCCGGGTGCCGTCCACCAGGCGGTCCCGGTGGGCCCGGTCCAGGTCCAGGAAGCGGTGGTCGTACACGCGCAGGACGTCGTGCAGGACACTGATCGTGCAGTCCGAGGTCACGGGGCTCTCCAGGTCGGGCGGGTTCCACGGTTACGTTAAGGGTCGAGGCGACGCCGCGGAGCCGAATCGTCACAGCGTGTCGTCGCACTCCCGCGCCGAGCCGCGATCACCGCCCGCGCCGAGCCGCGATCGCTGTCCGGCGGCGAGGCGTGGTCGCTGTCCGGCGGTGAGGCGTGGTCGCTGTCCGGCGGTGAGGCGTGGTCGCTGTCCGGCGGTGAGGCGTGGTCGCTGTCCGGCGGTGAGGCGCGATCACCGCCCGCGTTGAGCCGTGGTCGCCGTCCGGCGCCGAGGTGTGATCGCCGCCGAGGTGTGATCGCCGTGCGCGGCGCCGTGGCCGGATCGGGCGGCGGGTCGGGCGATCGCGGGGACCGGGAGGCGGGGTGTGAGGACGGCTGGTACCGTCCCGCTGGTGGCTGCTCCGGTGACGGCGGGTGACGCGACGGGAACGTGGGGGCGCGTCCGGCCGGGTGGCCGTGCGGCCCCCCTTCTGCTTGCCGTCGCGGCCGCGTGCCTCTACGCGGCGTACGCGCTACTGCGCCTCCGCTCGTTCCGGACGAGCACGTACGACCTGGTCATCTTCGACCAGGCGGTGCGCTCGTACAGCCGCCTCAACGGGCCGATCGCGCCGGTCAAGGGCGTGCACAACGGGTTCGGGCCGCACTTCTCGATCCTCGGCGACCACTTCTCGCCGATCCTGGCGCTGATCGCGCCGTTCTACCGGCTGCACGACGGGCCCGCGACGCTGCTGGTCGCGCAGTCCGTCCTGTTCGCGCTGGCGATCGTGCCGATCTGGGCGTTCACGGCACGTCGGCTCGGCAGCACCGCGGCGCTCTGCGCGTCGCTCGCGTACGCGCTGTCGTGGCCGATCGCCGAGGCGCTCCGGTTCGACTTCCACGAGGTCGCGTTCGCGCCGCTGCTCACAGCCGTCGCGATCGAGCGGTTCGACGCGGGCCGGCGGTGGCAGGCGGCGGTCGCGGCCGTCCTCCTGCTGCTGGTCAAGGAGGACGCCGGGCTCCTCATCACCGGCTTCGGCCTCTACCTCCTCGCCCTGCGCCCGCGCACCCGGACCGACCGCGCCTGGGCGTTGCGGGGGGATCGGCCGCTGGGCATGGCGCTGGTCGTCCTCGGGCTCGTGACGACGCCGGTCGCCTCGCGCGTGCTGGTTCCGGCGTTCGGCGGGAACGGGAACTACTACTTCGCTTATGGCGCGTTCGGCCCGGACATGAAGGCCGCCGCGCTGCACCTGCTGACCCATCCGTGGGACGCGGTGAAGGCGCTCGGCACGCCTCCGGTGAAGCTCGGCACGATGACGCTGCTGGTCCTGCCGCTGCTCGCGCTGCCTCTGGTGTCACCGCTGACGCTGGTGGTCGTCCCGCCGCTGCTGGAGCGGATGCTGTCCAGCAAGTTCGACAACTGGTGGGCGCCGCACTACCACTACAACGCCTTCCTGGTCGCGACCCTCGTCCTGGCGGCGGTGGACGGCGCGACCCGCGTCCAGGAACGCGCGGGGGAGCGGGCTCGTTCGCGGGAGCGGCTCGGGGAGCGGGCGCGTTCGGAGCGGGAGCGGCTCGGGGTGCGGTTGATGGCGGGGATGCTGGCGGGGACGCTCGTGCTCGTGCCGTTCTTCGCGTTCCGCACTCTCGCCGACGGTTCGCTCTACGTCCGGGACGCGCGCGCACGAGCGGCGGCCGCGGCCGTGTCGCGGGTGCCGTCCGGTGTCGAGGTCGAGGCGGTCAACCATGCGGGACCGGCGCTGTCCGGACGGGCCCGCGTGCTGCTCTGGGACCGGACGCCGCGCTGGGCCGACTGGGTCGTCGGCGACGTGCGCTACGTGCAGTTCCCGTTCGAGTCGGTGGGGGAGCAGCGGGACCGGGTGGCGCTGCTCGAACGGTCCGGCTACCGGACGGTCTTCGCCCGGGACGGGTACGTCGTCCTGCACCGATGACCCCAGGCGTCGCGGCGGGGTCGCGGGCGCTGCGTTGGACGGACCGTCCAAAACCGGCGAGTCAGCACGGCGCGTAAAGATTTCCGGTACCGAAGGGCGAGGAGAATCTACCCTTTTGGAGCTCCCTGTCGGATACTGAAGTCAAGCCGCTACGGCCGCGGCGATTCTGCGCACCCGCGCGAACTGCGATTGTGGCCGCGCCCCGAGCGGCAGTGGGGCGAGAGTGATGGACGGCACGATCGCGTACCGGCCCCAGGGGGGCGGCCATTACGCGCGGATGGTGAACATCTGCCGACGGAGCGGCGGACGAGAAGGTAATTCTCTGCAATTCCTTGCGGTCCGTCCGGAACCGGCGCCGGCGGAGGTGTGAGGTGATCCCGGCGGCGGGGAACGACCTCCAGCACTGGGAGACGTGCGGCGACGCGTGGATCGCGCTGCTGCGGCACGTCTGGTCGGCGGGCGAGGCCGGCATGGAGGATCTCGGGCCGATCATCGAGGGCCCGCCCGTGCTCTTCGAGATCGCCTCGCTGAGCTGGCAGGACCCGGTCCTGTCCCGGTACGGGGACCGGAACCGGCTCGCGCGCTGGGCGAGCGCGCCCCGCGGCCGGGACGACCTGGCGGGCGGCCTCGGCGCCCGGCTCCGCGACCTGCACGGCGTCGACCAGCTGCACTGGGCTGCCGACCTGCTGCGCGCCCGGCCCTGGACGACCAGCGCGTGGGTCTCGCTGAACGACCCGGGCGACCCGGCCGACACTGTTCCGTGCCTGGTGGCGCTGGCCTTCAGGCTGCGCGCGTACCGGCTGGTCATGACCGCGATGTTCCGCTCGCAGAACGTGCACCGGGCGTACCTGTCGTACATCCCGCTGCGCGAGGTGCAGCTGGAGGTCGCCGACGAGCTGGGCCTCCCGGCCGGGCCGATGCGCGTCTTCGTGGACGTCCCGCACGTCGCCGTCCGGGACGCGGACAGCGTGGCGTCCATCCTCGCCGCCCAACCCGAAGCCGCCTGACCACCGCCCGGTCCGCGGCCGTCCGAGCTTCTGGCGTCTTGCCCCGATGCGGACGCGCGGGCGCGTGAGTTCCTTGTTTGCGCAAGCGTGACCAAGATCACGAGTGTCGTTACCCAGGTATTTCCTACTTTTCCAGTAGGTTAAGCGATCAATTCCCCCTTCCCACAAAGGAGTGCGAATGCGCAGCAGCGCGCGCGCCGCTATCGCGGCGGCCGGTGCCGTCGGCGTCCTGCTCGGAGGGCAGGCCGCCGTGCAGGCGGCCCCGCCGCCGGCCGGACCGGGAGCGCCGGGTATCGGTGACAGCTACTACCCGGACTATGGCAACGGAGGCTACGACGTCTCCCACTACGGGCTCAAGCTCAAGTACCAGCCCGACACGGACCGCTTGGACGGCGTCGCGACCGTCCGGGCCCGGGCGACGCAGGGTCTGACCAGGTTCAACCTGGACTTCGGGCTCACCGTCACCAAGGTCACGGTGAACGGCAGGGCGGCGAAGTTCTCCAGCCAGGCGCCGCACGAGCTGGTGATCACGCCGCCGAGGACGCTGCGCAAGGGACAGCACTTCACCACGGTCGTCACCTACGGCGGCGTCCCGTCCGCGGTGAAGATCTACGGCTTCACCAGCTGGCAGCGGACGACGACCGGCGGCGTCGCGGCGAACGAGCCGGAGAGCGCCTGGTGGTGGTACCCGAGCAACGACCACCCGCGCGACAAGGCCACCTTCGACGTCGCGGTGACCGTCCCGGACGGCCACCAGGCGATCAGCAACGGCATCGCGACCGGCACCCGCAGCAAGGGCGGCTGGACGACCTACGGCTGGCGCGAGGACCGTCCGCAGGCCACCTACCTGGCGACCCTCGCGGTCGGGAAGTTCGACATCGTCAAGGGCCGGACCCCGGGCGGGCTGCCCTACGAGTACGCGATCGGCTCGGACCTGGCCGCCGACGTCAAGGCGAACGCGCTGACCAGCCTGAAGCGCACTCCCGAGATCCTGAAGTGGGAGAGCAGCCTGTTCGGCCGCTACCCGTTCCAGGCCACCGGCGGGACGGTCCCGAACACCAAGGCCGGGTTCGCCATCGAGACCCAGACGCGGCCGTTCTACAGCCCCAAGTTCTTCGCCAAGGGCAAGCCGAACTACAGCGTCATCGTGCACGAGAACGCGCACCAGTGGTTCGGTGACAACGTGTCCGTCCACGACTGGAAGGACATCTGGCTGAACGAGGGCTTCGCCACCTACGCCGAGTGGCTGTGGAGCGAGCACACCGGCCAGGCCACCGCGCAGGCGCTGTCGGACCAGGTCTACAACGCGCACCCGGCGGGCGACGCCTGGTGGAACCTGCTGCCCGGCGACCCCGGCGCGCAGGACCCGTTCGCGGGCCAGGTCTACGACCGCGGCGCGGTCGCCGTGCACGCCATCCGGCTCCGGGTGGGCGACGCGGCGTTCTTCAAGGCGCTGCGGACCTGGCAGGCGGCCAAGGGCGGCGGGGACGCGAGCGTCGCCCAGTTCGTCCGGCACGTCGAGCGGGTGTCGGGCAAGAACATCGACGACATCATCAAGACCTGGCTGTACACGGCGGGCCGCCCGTCCACCGCGCCCGGCCACTGATCATCCGCGGCAAGACCATCTGAACCCTCCTCCTCCCCCCGGCGCCGCCGGTCCGCCCGCTCCCGCGGGCGGGCCGGCGGCGTGCCCGTGCGGTTACCGATGAGTGTCGCGGTGGCCGCCGCCCGGGCTTGGGCGTCCCTATAGACTCGGGGGGCAGGCGAGGGCACGACGGGGTGAGCTCGCGACACATCCGCACTGATCGTGCGGGCAATCCACCATTCGAAGGACTGTTCCTTGAGCAAGCCTGTCGTCCTTGTCGCAGAAGAACTCTCCCCGGCCGGCCTCGCGGTCCTCGGTAACGACTTCGAGGTCCGCCACGTGGACGGCGCCGACCGCGCCGCCCTCCTCCCGGCCGTCCAGGACGTGGACGCGCTGATCGTCCGCTCCGCCACCAAGGTCAACGCCGAGGTGTTCGAGCACGCCAAGAAGCTCCGCGTGGTCGCCCGCGCCGGCGTCGGCCTCGACAACGTCGACGTCGAGGCGGCGACCAAGGCCGGTGTCATGGTCGTGAACGCCCCGACCTCCAACATCGTCACCGCCGCCGAGCACGCGATCGCGCTGCTCCTCGCCACCGCCCGCAACGTCCCGCAGGGGCACGCGGCGCTGAAGAACGGCGAGTGGAAGCGGTCCAAGTACACCGGCGTCGAGCTCCAGGGCAAGACCGTCGGTGTGCTCGGCCTCGGCCGGATCGGCGTGCTGGTCGCGCAGCGCCTCGCCGCCTTCGACATGAACGTGATCGCCTTCGACCCGTACGTGCAGGCCGCCCGCGCCGCGCAGCTCGGCGTCAGGCTGGTCACCCTGGACGAGCTGCTCGCCGAGGCCGACTTCATCACCGTCCACCTGCCGAAGACGCCCGAGACGCTCGGCCTGGTCGGCGACCGCGAGCTGCGCATGGTCAAGCCGTCGGTGCGGATCGTGAACGCGGCCCGCGGCGGCATCGTGGACGAGGCGGCGCTCGACCTGGCGCTCAAGGAGGGCCGGGTCGCGGGCGCGGGCCTGGACGTGTTCTCCACCGAGCCCTGCACCGACAGCCCGCTGTTCGTGCACGACAACGTCGTGGCCACCCCGCACCTCGGGGCGAGCACGCACGAGGCGCAGGAGAAGGCCGGCACGCAGGTCGCCCGCTCGGTGAAGCTGGCGCTGTCCGGCGAGTTCGTGCCGGACGCGGTGAACGTCCAGGGCGGCGCGGTCGCCGAGGATGTCAAGCCCGGCCTGCCGCTCGCCGAGAAGCTCGGCCGCATCTTCACCGCGCTCGCGGGCGGCGTCCCGGTGCGGCTGGACGTGGTCGTCCGCGGCGAGATCACCGGCCACGACGTGAAGGTGCTGGAGCTGGCCGCGCTCAAGGGCGTGTTCGCCGACGTGGTCGAGGAGTCGGTCACGTTCGTGAACGCGCCGCTGCTGGCCCGCGACCGCGGCGTGGAGGTGTCGCTCACCACGTCCGAGGACAGCCCCGACTGGCGCAACGTGGTCCAGGTGCGCGGCACGATGGCCGACGGCGCGGTGGTGTCGGTGTCCGGCACCATGACCGGGCCGAAGCACCACGAGCGGATCATCGAGATCAACGGCTACGACATGGAGCTGCTGCCGACGGCGCACATGGCGTTCTTCTCCTACAGCGACCGTCCGGGCATCGTCGGCGTCGTCGGCCGCCTGCTCGGCGACGCGGACGTCAACATCGCGGGCATGCAGGTCGGCCGCGACACCAAGGGCGGCCGCGCGCTGATCGCGCTGACCGTGGACGAGACGATCCCGCCGCAGCTGGTCGACGCGATCGGCGAGGCCGTCGGCGCCGACATGGGCCGCCGCGTGGACCTGGAGGCCTGACCTCGGGGTTCTGCCGGGGCCCAGGGTTCCGCCTGGGGCCAGGGCTCCGCCGGGGCCCAGGGTTCCGCCAGGGGCCAGGGTTCCGCCGGGGTTCGGATTTCGGACGGGCGGGTGACTTCGGTCGCCCGCCCGTTTCTGTTTGCCCAGTTCACCCCATATGTCGTCTCAACATGTGGGATGAATCGCCACCGGTCAAGACAACGCGGCGATCGCGAGGTAACGTCGCGAGTGAGCCTTAGCGGCGTTCCGTGGACCATCCTCCGCTGCCGCGAGCGGGTTCCGACCGACCCGGACCGTGCGAACCACGATCCCCGGATCCGTCCCCGCGCCTCGACGAACAGCGACCTCGGAGTTCTCCCATGCAGTCCCAGACCTTCACCGCCACGCTCTCCGACGACGACGCCGAAGAGGCCAAGCGCGCTCTCCAGACGGCTCTGGACCGCCGCGGCCTCTGACCCGGGGCCGTCGTCCGGCGGCCGTCCGCGCGACGCCCGCCGGCACCGGACCTGCGGCGTGTTGCCGCTCCTAGCAGGCGCGGGACGGCAACACGCCGCACCCTGACGTTCAAGGCGAGGCGTCGAGCGCGAGGCGAGGGCCTCTTCCCGTCAGGGCACGGTGTCTCAAGGCAGGGCGTCGAGCGCAAGGGCGAGGGCTCCCCGGAGGGCCGCGTCCGTGCCGAAATGGGCGGGCTTGAGCACCGGCGGGAACGGCACCGTGCGTGCGAGCAGCCGGTCCAGGCGCGCCACCAGCTCGGGCTCCGCGGCCATGCCGCCGCCGAGGACGATCCGTTCCGGGTCGATCGAGATCGCGAGGTTGGCGATCGCCATGCCCAGGTCGTCCAGGGCGCGGTCCCGCAGCCCGCGCAGCCCCGCCGGGACGGACGGCCCGAACAGCTCGCGCGCGGTGATCTCCCGTCCTGCCAGCTCGGACGCGCGCCGCGCCAGCCCGCCGCCCGAGACCTGCTCCTCCAGCGGAGCGCGCCCCGCCGCGTGGCCGGGCTCACCGGGGGAGCGCAGCAGGTAGCCGATCTCGCCCGCCGCGCCGTTCGCGCCACGCAGCACCCGGCCGCCCGCCACCACACCCGCGCCGAGCCCGGTGCCGAGGTTCACGTACAGGCCGGTGTCGGTTCCGGCGAGCCCGCCCCAGCGCAGTTCGGCGGCCGTGGCGGCGTTGACGTCGTTGTCCAGCCGGACGACCGGCGCGCCGAGGCCCTCGCGGAGCAGCCGGGGGAGCGGCAGATCCTCCCAGCCGGGCACGTTCGGCGCCAGCAGCACGCGGTCGTCCCGGACGACGCCGAACGTGGCGACCCCGGCCGCGACAAGCCGTCCGCCCTCGGACGCATCGCAGTCAGCGGCGGTCTCGGCGGCCAGGTGGCGTGCGGCGTCCAGGGCCCTGCCGAGGACGGTCTTCGCGCCGTCCTCGGCCCGCGTCGCCAGGCGGGCCCGGCGCAGCACCTCGCCGTCCGGCCGGGCCGTCGCCATGGCGATCTTCGTGCCGCCGAAGTCGACGCCCAGCACGAACCCCGCGCTCACCGGCGTCCGCCGCGCGCGGCCGAGTCGATGGCCACGGCGAGGGCGAGCACCCCGGCCGTCACCATGAAGCGGACTGAGGAGTCCACGTTGAGCAGCAGCATCCCGTTGGCGACGGACTGGATGACCAGGATGCCGAGCAGCGCCGCGTAGGCGCGTCCCCGGCCGCCGAACAGGCTCGTCCCGCCGATGACGGCGGCGGCGATCGCGTTCAGCAGGATGTCGCTGCCGCCGGAGCTCTGGTTGACCGCCGACAGGCGGCTCGCCGCGAGGATGCCGCCCGCGCCGGCCAGCACCGAGGCCCCGGCGAACACCAGGAGCCGGACGCGTAGGACCGCGATCCCCGCGCGTCGCGCCGCCTCGGCGTTGCCGCCGACGGCGTACACCCAGCGTCCGGGGACGGTCAGCCGCAGGACGAGGTCCAGCACGACGACCAGCCCGCCGAAGATCACCAGCGTGAGCGGGACACCCCGGTCTCCGGACATCACCGCGACGGCCGCGCCGAGCAGCACGACCAGCCCGCCCGTCCGCAGCGCGAGCGGGACGGGCCCGGACACCGGCAGGTCGGAACGGATACGGGCACGCCGCACGAGCAGCGCCGCCGCGAGGTACCCGGTGCCCGCCACGACCACGATCGTCCAGCTCAGCCAGGCGGGCAGCCACGTGTCGCTGAGCTTGGCCACCGGCCCGTCGAACGGGAGGTTGATCGTTCCCTCGCGTCCGAGCAGGTAGAGCATGAGGCCCTGCCAGCCGATCAGCCCGGCGAGCGTGACGACGAATGACGGCATCCGCAGGACGGTGAACATCAGCCCGTGCGCGAGCCCGATCAGCGCCGCGACCCCCAGCGCGAGCAGCACCGCCACACCCGACGGGAAGTGCCGGTGGACGTTCAGGATCGTCATCACCACCGCGCACAGCCCGCTCACCGAGCCGACCGACAGATCGATCTCGCCGAGCAGCAGCACCAGGACGATGCCGAGCGCGATCGTCCCGGTCGCCGCCATCTGGAGCGCGAGGTTGGTCAGGTTCTCGGCGGACAGGAAGTGCCCGTTCAACGAGCCGAAGACGGCGGCGATCAGCGCGAGCCCGGCGACGACGGGCAGCGCTCCCGGCTCGCCCCCGGACGGCCTCGGGAGCCGGACGCGCCGCCCGCCGCCGGGGACGGGACGGTCGAGGAAGGCGGAGATCATGCGGCGGCCCCCGCTCCGGTGATCGCGGCGACGACGGTCTCGGTCGCGGTGTCGGAGGTCCGGAAGACGCCCGCGTCCCTGCCGAGGCGCAGCACGGCGATGCGGTCGCTCACGGCCCGGACGTCCGCGAGGTTGTGCGAGATGACCAGGACGGCCAGCCCGCGGTCCCGCAGCCGCCTGATCAGCGCGAGCACCTGTGCGGTCTGCTCGACGCCGAGCGCGGCGGTCGGCTCGTCCAGCAGGACGACCCGGGGTTCGCCGAGCAGCGCGCGGGCGATCGCGACCGACTGCCGCTGCCCGCCGGACAGGCTCGCTACGGGCGTCCGCAGATCGGGGATGCGGACGTCCAGAGATGCGAGCAGGTCGCGGGCGGTGCGTTCCATCCGGAGCGAGCGGAGCAGCGACCAGCGGTGCGGTTCCGCGCCGAGGAACAGGTTCGCGACGACGTCGAGGTTCTCGCAGAGGCCGAGGTCCTGGTGGACGGTCGCGATGCCGAGCGCGCGGGCGTCGTGCGGCCGCGCGATCCGCACCGGCTCGCCGCCGAGCAGGATGCGTCCGGCGTCCGGCGCGACGACCCCCGACAGGATCTTCACCAGCGTGGACTTGCCAGCGCCGTTGTCGCCGACCAGCGCGGTCACCTCCCCGGCGCGCAGTTCGAGCGTCACGTCGGTGAGCGCGCGGACGGCTCCGAACGTCCGCCCGATGCCGCGCGCTTCGAGGACGGCCGCGCTCATTGCAGGCCCGCGCTCTTGCAGGCGTCGGCTGCGCCGGAGCAGATCTGGGAGAGGGTGTAGAAGCCGTCCTTGAGGATCGTGTCCTTGATCTTGTCGCGGGTGACGGCGGTCGGGGCGAGCAGGAACGCCGGGATCTGGCCGGATCCGTTCGCGACGTTCCCCGGCGCCGGCGGCTTCTGCCCGCGCGCCAGCGCGACCGCCAGCTCGGCCGACTTGTACGCCTGCGCCTTGATGTTGAGGTAGACGGTCATGTACTGGTCGCCGGTCAGGATCCGCTGGACGGCCGTGACCTCGGCGTCCTGCCCGGTGATCGGGAGCAGCGGACGGTAGCCCGCGCGCCGCATCGCCGCGATCGCGCCGCCCGCCATGCCGTCGTTCGCCGACAGCACGCCGACGATCGAGTCCCGGCCGAGCGCGGTCACCGACTGCTCCATCTCCTGCTGGGCCTTGTCGGGGCTCCAGTCGGGCGTGTCGAACTCACGTCCGATCGGGACCTTGCCGTCCAGGACGTTGTGCGCGCCCTTCTTGTAATCGGCCGAGCTGGGGTCGGTGGGGGAGCCGTTGAGCATGACGATGCGGCCCTTGCCGAGGGTGTGCCGGGAGGTGAGGGCGTCCAGGAGGGCCTGGCCCTGCATCTCCCCGACGCGGACGTTGTCGAACGAGACGTAGTAGTCGTACTTCACGCCGGTGATGAGCCGGTCGTAGGCGATGACCGGGACGTGCCGCCGTCCGGCCTCGTTGACCTGCGGCGCGACGGCCTTGGCGTCCACGGCGTCGAGCGCGAGCACCTTCGCGCCCTGGGTGAGCGCGGACTCGACCTGGTTCTGCTGCTTGCCCGGGTCCTGGTCGGCGTTGAAGTAGACGACCTTGCAGTCGGCGCACAGCTGCTTCACCCGCTGCTCGAACAGCGGCCTGTCGAACGACTCGTACCGGGTCGTCTTGGACTCGGGCAGAAGCAGCGCGATCGTCGCCGCTCCGTGCGAGCCGCTCTTGCTTCCGCTCCCGCAGCCTGCGACCGCCATCAGGAGGGCCATCGCCGCAGTCGTGGTCCGCAGTCTGTTCGTGGTCCGCATGGCCCGCACCGCCTCTGGTCGGCTCGCCGTTGCGCTGAACGTAAGGGAGGCTTCCTAACAAAGCAAGGGGATGGGACCATCCGGTCTGGGACGCGATAATCCGTGGAGCGCAGGAGCGCACGTGAGGGGGACGGGTGACGTCGGGGAGCGGCAGACCGGTGGCCAGCACCACCAGTGTGCTGAGGGTGATGAACGAGCGGGCGGTCTACGAGCGGATCCGCGAGCAGGGGCCGGTGTCGCGTCCCGAGGTGGCGCGCGAGACGGGACTGTCGAAGCCGACGGTGTCGCTCGCGCTCGCCGACCTTGAGCGGGTCGGCCTCGTCCGGACGGTCGGCCACCGCACGGGCGGCGCGGGCCGTGCCGCGATGCTCTACGAGATCCATCCCGACGCGGGACGCGCCGTCGGCATCGACGTCGGACGCGAGTGGGTGCGCGCCGCCCTCTGCGGCCTGGACGGAAAGGTGCTGGTCAGGCGCGACGTCCGCTCGCGCGCCGCCGGACCCGGCGAGCTGACCGCCCAACTCGTCGCCCTGGTGGACGAACTGGCCGCCGAAGCCGGCTGCGCGCCCGCCGACCTCACCCACATCGTGATCGGCACCCCCGGCGTCCACGACACCGAGGCCCACCGGCTGCGCCTCGCGCCGAACCTCCCCGGCTGGGACGCGCCGGGTGTGACGCGCGAGCTGCTCGAACGGCTGCCCGCGCCCGTCCTCATCGAGAACGACATCGCTCTGGCCGCGCTGGGCGAGCAGGCGCACGGCCTCGGCCGCGACGTCCCCGACTTCGTGTTCCTTTCGGTCGGCACAGGACTCGGGATGGGGATCGTCCTAGACGGCCAGCTCTACCGAGGCGCCCGCGGCGCCGCAGGCGAAGTCGCGTTCCTGCCCCTAGGAGAGACCGACCCGCTCACCCGCGCCCCCGAAGCCCGCCGCCACGGAATGCTCGAAAGCGTCCTGTCGGCCGCCGGCCTAGTGGCAACGGCCCGCCGCCTAGGCATGGACGAGCACCTCACCACAGCGGACGTCTACGACGCAGCCCGCGCAGGCGACCCCCTGGCAATCGAAGCCGTCCAGTACGAAGCAGGCAACGTATGCCGCGCCCTGGCCAGCGTCATCGCCGTCTTGGACCCGCGCCTGGTAGTCATAGGCGGTGGCCTTGTTCGTCACGGCCAAGACGTGCTCCTGGACGCCGTCCGCGAACGCCTGGCAGACATGACCCCACTGGACCCACCCCCAGTCGAACCGTCCGCCCTAGGAGCAGAAGCAACGGTCCTGGGCGCACTAGCGATCGGCGTAGCAACAGCTCTCGACATCGTTTTCAACCGAGTCGTAGCCGAACCGGCGGTCGGCTGATGACCAACCCCACGCAGGCCCTAGAACGCGCCGCGCAACTGGGCCCCTACTTCGGCATCACCACCGACCCGAACGAAGAGGTAGACCCGACCTGGCGCCCCCTCCCTGAAACCGACCCACACCACCTGAACACCCTGATCGACCAGTACGCCCAACGCCTAGGCACAGACGACCGCCGCGTAGCCGCAAGCATCCTGTTCCAAGGCATCGCGTCCCGCCTATGGTCGCCGGTAGTCGCATGCGCCGCCCAAGGCGTAGTCCCCAACCTGGAGACTTTGCATTGGCGCTGGGCCCCAGGCGCCCCCATAGCCCTATGGCTGGCAGACCCAACCGGCTGGCCCGCATCCCCAGACAAAGCGTTCGAGACGGTCGTCAACGGCCACCTCAACCCCCTACGCGAAATGCTCCTCAAGGTGGTCAAACTCGCAGACGGCCTGATCTGGGGAAACGCAGCATCCGCGCTAGCCGGAACCCTCTATGCAACCCGCCTAGCCCCAGACCTGGCGCCCACCCTGACCCCCTTCGTCCAAGCCCTGCTCAAACGCCCGCCCCTCGACACCGCAGGAGACTTCGGCCCGCGAGGCTTCATCCGAAGAAGCTGCTGCCTGTACTACAAGGTCCCACCCGGCGGCGAAATGTGCGGCGACTGCGCCCTCCTCACCCGCAGATGAAGCCCCCCGCCCCGTAGCCTGAAAGGGCGACGGCTCGGGAGGTGCAGGCTCCATGGTGGCGGACGGCACGAGGGAGACGGTGGGCACGCGTATCGCACGCGCCCGCAAGCGCCGTGGTCTCACTCAGCACGGATTGGCCGAGCGGGCGAAGTATTCACGTGGCCACATTGCGCAGGTGGAGGCCGGGCAGAAGGTGGCGACGCCGGCGTTCGTGGCGGCTGCGGCGGCGGCGCTGAGTGTTGATCCGGCTGACCTGTACGGCCAGCCCTATCGGCTGCCGGGGCACGATGACCGTGTCCATGCGTTCATCCCCGAGCTGCGCCGCATCCTGGCGGACGTGGACGTCGGCCCGGCGCTCGCAGGCCCGCCGCGCAGTGTGGACGTGCTGGCCGCCGAGGTGGCGACGGGCCAGAAGCTCATGCACAACGCCCAGCTCTCCAAGCTCGGCGCGCGCTTGCCCGCCGTGTTGGAGGAACTTGCCTACTGGGCCCACGAGAACGGCGACCCGGAGGTCTGGGGGCTGCTGAGCAAGGCGCTGAGGCTGGGCGTCAGCCTCGCGCGCAGGCTCGGGTACAGCGGCGACGCGCTCGCCCTGCTGGAGCGCGCCTCGGACACCGCGCGGCGCTCGGGCGACCCGAACGTCCCGGCGCTGATCACGCTGGCCCGCGCGCTGGTGCTGCTCGGCCTCAACCAGCACCGTCCCGCGCTGATCCTGCTCGACCGGGCCGCTGCGAACCTCGATCCGGGACGTCCGGACGCCGCCGAGGTGGCCGGCGCGCTCGACCTGCGCTCGGCCATCGTCGCCGCCCGCGCCGGTGAGGCGGGCCGGGGCTGGGACTACTTCGGCCAAGCCGTGGAGCGTGTCCGTGCAGGTAGGACGGGCCCCGTCGTCCACGGGCTGGAATTCACCCCCGCGAACGTCGCCATCCACGGCGCGGCCGTGGCGTCCGAGCTGGGCGACACCGCAGAGGCCGCCCGCCGCGACCACGAGATCGGCGAGCGCACCCTCACCGCGCTGCCGCCCGAACGCCGCGCGCACCACGAGATCGACATGTCCCGCGTCCACGTGGAGGCAGGAGACCACGCGAAGGCACTGGAACGCCTGGCGAGCGCCGACCGCATCGCCCCGCAGATGGTCACGTTCCACCCCACCGCGCGCTCCGTCGTCGCGCACCTCGTGGACGTCCGTCGCGCGCTACCCGAACCGCTCAGACGCCTCCAACAGCGCATGCCCGTCTAACACCCACCACCCGCTCCCGGCAAGCCCGTCGTGCACCAACTTGGAACATTACGGAGCGTCCCCGCCGCCAACCTGAGTGTCATGACGCAGAGGGTGCGCCTCACGGCGAAGCAGCAGGAAGCGCAGGAGCACGAGCTGGGCCGGGAGTTTCCGGGGTGGTCGATTATTTGTGCTCGGGATACCGGGAGGTGGTGGGCGCTGCGGGGGCCGGGGCCTGGCGAGGTCGTGCAGCATGGGGCGTCCGCGGCGGAGGCCGATACGCCCGAGGGGCTGCGGGACCAGCTCCGCGCGTACGCGCGGGAGGAGGACCGGTGACCGACGTTCTCCGGGAGCTCGAAGAGCTTCTCGTCCGGCGCGGGTTACGTGTGAAGGCGCTGCTGGGGCCGCCGCCTCAGGAGACCACGTCCTCCCTGCTCATCACCAATCCGGTCGTTCCGCATCTGGGCGAGAGCGTCGTGGTGCGGGCCGGGCGGCTCGTCGACTCGTCCGGGCTGGGGCTGGGGGACGTCCCGCATGCGGTCGATGAACTCGTGAGCCGTCTGGACACGCCTCAGGAGATCGCGTCGCGCATTGTCAGTGTGTGCAGTGGTGGGTTGGGTTTGTGGGGACTTGGCCGATGGCGCGTTTGAAGTCGGGGCAGTCCACTACTGGGTCGTGGGTGCAGGTGGACGCGTGGTGGAGGCTGTCGCGTAGGCGGGTTAGCTGGGCTATCTGGTTGTTCAGCTCGGCGGTCTTCTCGATGATGCGGTCGCGGATGGCGGTGTCGCCGGGGCGGGCCGCTAGGAAGCCCGCGATTTCGGCGATGGTGAAGCCGGCGCTGCGGGCGCAGGTGATGAGGCCGAGGCGCTCCAATACCGCCGGGTCGTACGAGCGGCGGAGGCCGTTGCGGCCGGCGGGTTCGATCAGGCCCTTCTTCTCGTAGAAGCGCAGGGCGGACGGGGCGAGTCCGGCGCGTTGGGCGACGTCGGCGATGTCGAGCAGGTCCATGCGAACGCTCCTTGACTTGAACCGCGCTTCAAGTCGCAGCATAGCCCGCATGAAGATCCATCACGTGAACTGCGGTTCGATGACCACGCTCGAAGCGACCTACGAGGGCCCGGCCGCCAAGCCTGCCGTGAATCACTGCCTGGTCGTCGAGACCGGGGACGGGCTGGTGCTGGTCGAGACCGGGATCGGGCTCGGCGACATCCGCGACCCGGACGGCACGCTCGGCGCGGACTGGGTAGCGATGACCGCACCCGTCCTGGACGAGGCGGAGACGGCGATCCGGCAGGTCGAGGGGCTCGGGTACGACGCGTCCGATGTGCGGCACATCGTCCTGACGCACCTGGACGTCGATCATTGCGGCGGGCTTCCTGATTTCCCGGATGCGGCCGTCCACCTGCTGGCGGCTGAGCGGGACGCCGCGTTGGCTGCTGGGGCGTCCTTCCGCTACCGGCCGGCGCACTGGGCGCACGGGCCCAAGTGGGTGACGTATGACGGAACGTCCGAGGAGAGCTGGTTCGGCTTCCACTCGATCCCGCTGGACGGGTTGCCGCCCGAGATCAGGCTCGTTCCGCTCGGTGGGCACACCGACGGGCACGCGGGTGTCGCGGTCAAGGGTGACGACCGGTGGCTGCTGCACTGCGGCGACGCGTACTACTACCACCGCGAGATGCAGGACGTGAAGGAGCCGCATCCGCTGCTGGACATGGTGCAGACCAACTCGCAGGTCCATGAGGACCTGCGGCTGGGCACGCAGGCGCGGCTGCGGGAACTCGTCCGCGACCACGGGGACGAGGTGGAGGTGTTCTCCTCCCACGACCCGTGGGAGCTGGCCCGCTACCTCTGAACGGAGAAGGGGCCGACGCGCGCCGTCGGCCCCTTCCCGCTACTTGCGCAGGGAACGTTCGGTCAGCCAGCCGAACAGCAGTCCCAGCGTCGCCCACAGGACGGCCTGCATGCCCAGCGAGGCGATGCGGAAGTCCCAGAGGGTCTCGGCCGGGAAGTGCTCGGGGATCGCGTCCGGCTTCGGGGTGATCTGGAAGAGCACCGCGTTGACCAGCACGAACCCGATCGCTGACAGGGTGACCGCGTTCCATGTGCCAAGGCGCGGCGCCAGCCGGCGGCAGACGATCACCGCGGCGACGACGGTGGCGAGGCCGATCGCGATCATGCCGAAGTACAGGGCCGTCCGGCTGCCGATGGTCGACGGGTTGCCGACCGCCGGGGGAGTGGCCGGGTACTTCAGGAACGGGACGCCCTCGACCGCGACGAAGCCGAGCAGCCCGACGAGGGCGGCCGTCGCCCGCCCGTGGAGGGATCCGAGGCGTCCGTAGGCGAAGGCGAACGCGATCGCGAAGAGCCCGCCGATCGCGACGCCGTAGAACCCGACGGCGGTGATCAGCCCGGCCGACTTCTGGACCGCCCGGGACACCACCTCGGGCTCGTGCCCCGCGTGCTCGGAGTGCGCCTCCTCGAACGCGATCGCGTTGCCGACCTGCGGCTCCCCGTAGATCCACGCGACGACCAGCGCGAGCGCCGCCCCGGCCATGCCGACGAGCATCCCCCGGACGAGCAGGGAACGCATGGTCATCGGGCGCGGGGCGGCGGACACGTCCGCCGCCATCAGTGGCAGGGGAAGCCGAGCAGGTGCCGGCCGTCGTGGGTGAACTCGTGCACCCACGTCCCGGAGAGCAGGGACGTCGCGCCCTGCTCGGCGCCGACGAAGTAGATCAGCACCAGGCCGAGGACGGCGGCGAGCACCGCCCACGGGACGATGTCGCGGACGGGGATGCTCAGCGGCGCGGGCCGGTGGCCGGCCTGCTGCCCGGGAACGGCGGACTGTGCCATCAGGGTCTCCTCACGGGGTTCACTCGCCCCGGTTGCGGGAGGACGACGGGTCAGTGTCCTGACTCCCAGATCGCCGCCTCCCCCCGACCTTCCAGCCGGTGGTCCGGCCGTGGTCGCGCGCGAGGGGAGACTTCCTGGTCACAGTGGCGGGACCGTCCCGGACTCGCACCGGGTTCCTGCGCACCGTCGCCTCGTTGTTCACTTGTCAGCCGAAGCGTCCCTTTTCAGGGCCTTCCACGTCAAGCCCGGTGGGCCGTCCGGAGGGTGGCGGGCGCCCGGGACCGCGACCGATCGTCTCAACTCCTGAGACCATTGCTCATCAAGTGAGACGTTGCGGTAGAGTCCCGTCATGGCTTCCCGCAGCATCCGACTCGCGGCCATCCCCGGTGACGGGATCGGCCCGGAGGTCGTCGCCGAGGGGCTGAAGGTCCTCGACGCCGTCGCCCCCGCCCACGACCTGGTCTTCGAGCAGACCGACTACGACCTCGGCGCCGCGCGGTACCACCGCACCGGCGAGGTCCTCCCGGACTCGGTCCTGGCGGAGCTGCGCGACCAGGACGTCATCCTGCTCGGCGCGATCGGCGACCCGTCCGTGCCGTCCGGGCTGCTGGAGCGGGGCCTGCTGCTGCGCACCCGGTTCGAGTTCGACCACTACGCGAACCTGCGACCGGTCAAGCTGCTGCCCGGCGCGACGTCCCCGCTCGCGGGCGTCGGGCCGGACGACATCGACATGCTGGTCGTCCGGGAGGGCACCGAGAGCCTGTACGCGGGCACCGGCGGCGTGATCCGCAAGGGCACCCCGCACGAGATCGCCACGCAGGAGAGCGTGAACACCGCCTTCGGCGTCGAGCGGGTCGTCCGGTACGCGTTCGAGCAGGCCGCGGCCCGCCCGCGCAAGAAGCTGACCCTCGTCCACAAGGACAACGTCCTGGCCTACGCGGGTGATCTCTACCAGCGCGTCATGAGGCGCGTCGGCGAGGAGTTCCCGCAGGTCGAGACCGACTACTGCCACGTGGACGCGGCCACGATGTTCTTCGTGAACCAGCCGCAGCGGTTCGACGTGATCGTCACCGACAACCTGTTCGGCGACATCATCACCGACATCGGCGCGGCCGTCGCGGGCGGCATCGGGCTGGCCGCTTCCGGCAACGTCAACCCCGACGGCACCGCCCCGTCCATGTTCGAGCCGGTGCACGGCAGCGCGCCGGACATCGCCGGGCAGGGCAAGGCGGACCCGACTGCGACTATCCTGTCGGTCGTGATGCTGCTTGATCACCTCGGCGAGACCGCGGCCGCGCGCCGCGTCGAGTCCGCCGTCGCCGAGGACCTCGTCGAGCGCGCTGGGACGGGCACCCGCTCCACCGCGCAGATCGGCGACGCCATCGCCAAGCGAGTAGCCGGGTAGGCGCGCCTACCTGCCGGTAACAACCGGGCGCGCCGACCGCGGCGCGCCCGGTTTTTCGTCGTGCCCGCCGTGGGTGGAGTGCCTGGTCTGGACGAAGTACGACAATAGGGACTAGGGAAGGTCGGACGGCAACGGAGCCGCCTGGCGATCCGGGAGAGGACACCGACGATGAGCACGACCCTGGACTTCGAGATCACCCGCAACGAGAACCCCGCCACGGCGGAGCAGCGCGCGGGCATCCTGGCCGATCCCGGATGGGGCCAGCACTTCACCGATCACATGATCACCATCCGGTACCGCAAGGACAAGGGCTGGCACGACGCCCGGCTCCAGCCCTACGGCCCGATCAGCCTGGACCCGGCCGCCCAGGTCCTGCACTACGCGCAGGAGCTGTTCGAGGGCCTCAAGGCCTACCGGCAGGCGGACGGCTCGATCGTGACCTTCCGGCCGTACGCCAACGCCGCCCGCATGAACAACTCCGCCCGGCGGATGGCCATGCCGGAGATCCCCGAGCAGCTGTTCGTGGAGGCGCTGGAGCTGCTGGTCTCCACCGACCGCGACTGGGTCCCGACGACCGAGGGGCACAGCCTCTACCTGCGCCCGTTCATGTTCGCCACGACCCGGCTGCTCGGCGTCAACCAGCCGGCGGACGAGTACCTGTTCATGGTCATCGCGTCCCCGTCGGGCAACTACTACGCGCGCGGCATCAAGCCGGTCACCGTCTGGCTGTCGCAGGACTACACCCGCGCCGCGCCCGGCGGCACCGGCGCGGCCAAGACCGGCGGCAACTACGCCGCGTCCTTCGCCGGGCAGGCCCAGGCCGTCGCGCACGGCTGCGACCAGGTCGTCTGGCTGGACGCCGTGGAGCACCGCTGGGTCGAGGAGGTCGGCTCGATGAACCTGATGTTCGTCTACGGCGGCGGCCCGCAGCCGCGCATCCTCACCCCGGCGCTCACCGGCACCCTGCTCCCGGGCATCACCCGCGACTCGATGCTGAAGCTCGCGCCCGACCTCGGCATCCAGGTCGAGGAGGGCAAGATCAACATCGACGAGTGGCAGCACGGCTGCGAGTCCGGCGAGCTGACCGAGGTGTTCGGCTGCGGCACCGCCGCGGTCATCAGCCCGGTCGGCGCGGTCAAGGGCGCCGACCGCGAGTGGAAGATCGGCGACGGCGAGCCCGGCCCGGTCTCCATGCGGCTGCGCGAGGAGCTGATCGGCATCCAGTACGGCCACCGCCCCGACCCGTACGGCTGGGTCCACAAGATCGCCTGACCCCGGACGGCCCTGACCGCGCGGCGAGCCGATCCCGCGCGGCGGGCCCCGCGGCTCCGGCTTGGGGAAGACTTGGCCGACCGTTGTCTCGTCATGTGAGACGGCGGTTGGTCTTTTTGAGACGGCTGTGGCATGCTCAAGCCATCATGCGCCACAGCCTCGTGATTATCGGCTGGCGCGCCGGCAACTGACGGAACACCGCCGGCGCGCAGACCTCTCACGTCCGTGAGGGGTCTTTTCGTTTTCCGGCGCGGGTCCCGCTCATCCCTCGAAGGGCTGACCGCACATGCAGGGCGACGCATTCCACGTGTACGACACCACGCTGCGCGACGGCTCGCAGCAGGAGGGCCTCAACCTCTCCGTGGCCGACAAGCTCGCCGTGGCCCGCCACCTGGACGACCTGGGCGTGGGCTTCATCGAGGGCGGCTGGCCGGGCGCCAACCCCAAGGACACCGAGTTCTTCCGCCGCGCTCAGACCGAGCTCGGACTGAAGAACGCGCAGCTCACCGCGTTCGGCGCGACCCGCCGGGCCGGTGTGAGGGCCGCCGACGACCCCCAGGTGGCCGCCCTGCGCGACTCGGGGGCGCCCGTCGTGACGCTCGTGGCCAAGAGCCACGACCGGCACGTCGAGCTGGCTCTCCGCACGACCCTGGAGGAGAACCTCGCGATGATCCGCGACACGGTCTCCCACCTGCGTGCGGGGGGCCGGCGCGTCTTCCTGGACGCCGAGCACTTCTTCGACGGCTACAAGGCCAACCGCGCGTACGCGCTGGAGGTCGTCCGGACGGCGACCGAGGCCGGGGCCGACGTGGTCGCGCTCTGCGACACCAACGGCGGCATGCTGCCGGACGAGCTGGCCGACGTCGTCCACGACGTGGTCTCGGTCGGCGCGCGCGTCGGGATCCACTGCCACGACGACTCCGGATGCGCCGTCGCCAACTCCCTCGCCGCCGTCCGCGCGGGCGCCACGCACGTGCAGGGCTGCGCGAACGGCTACGGCGAGCGCAGCGGCAACGCGAACCTGTTCACGCTGGTCGGGAACCTCCAGCTCAAGCGCGGGATGCGGCTGGTCTCCGACGAGCAGCTCGCCCGGATGACCCGGATCGCGCACTCGGTCTCCGAGGTCACCAACGTCGCGCCCGCCTCGCAGCAGCCCTACGTCGGGCTGTCGGCGTTCGCGCACAAGGCCGGGCTGCACGCGTCCGCGATCAAGGTGGACCCGGACCTCTACCAGCACATCGACCCGGCCGCCGTCGGCAACGACATGCGGATGCTGGTGTCCAGCATGGCCGGGCGCGCGTCGGTCGAGCTGAAGGGCCGCGAGCTGGGCTACGACCTGTCCGGCGAGCGCGCCGGCGCCGTCGTCGCGAAGGTCAAGGAGCTGGAGTCCACCGGCTACACCTTCGAGGCCGCCGACGCGTCCTTCGAGCTGCTGCTGCGCGAGGAGCTGACCGGCGTCCGGCCGCGCCACTTCGACGTCGAGTCCTGGCGGACGATCGTGGAGCGCCGCCCGGACGGCTCGATGGTCTCCGAGGCCACCGTGAAGATCCACGCCAAGGGCGAGCGGATCATCGCGACCGGCGAGGGCAACGGCCCCGTCAACGCCCTGGACAACGCGCTGCGGCTCGCGCTCGGCCAGCTCTACCCGGAGCTGGCGCGGATGGAGCTGACCGACTACAAGGTCCGCATCCTGGAGGGCACCCACGGCACCGACGCCCGGACGCGCGTCCTCATCGAGTCCAGCGACGGCGAGCGCGAGTGGGGCACGGTCGGCGTCGAGGACAACGTCATCGCCGCGTCCTGGCAGGCGCTGGAGGAGGCCGTCACCTACTGCCTGCTGCACGCCGGCCACGAACCCACCGCCTGAAATTCGGCCGGGCAGGGGAATCCCCTCCCCGTGCGGGGCATTGACCGATCATGAGCAGAAACGTCACCGACGACCGCGACCAGAGCCGCTTCGAGATCACCGTGGACGGCGCCCTGGCCGGGTTCGCCGAGTACGAGCTGCGCGGGGACGGGAAGACGGTCGTCTTCACGCACACCGAGGTCTTCCCGGAGTTCGAGGGGCAGGGCGTCGGCGGCACGCTCGCCCGCGGCGCGCTGGACGACGTCCGCGCGGCCGGGCGCGAGGTCGTCCCGCTCTGCCCCTTCATCCGGTCGTGGATCCAGCGGCATCCGGATTACCAGAATCTTCTCCCTGACCAGGGCTGATGACGGTTCGTGTCAGGTTGAACACTGAGAAATGCCGCTGAACATGGCTAAACCGGTGGCGAAGCGTGGGTCCGGCGGCCACCATGAGTTACCCGCGATCGCGCGCCGCGAGGAACCCGGCGCGCTTTCGCGTTCCTGACAGCCGAGACCCGGAGAGCCCATGCCCGTTCGCACCTGGCGTCCCGCGCCGGCGCCGTCCGCCGGGGACGAGACGTTCGCCGGCGTCGCCTTCGGGCTGGGCGCGACCTTCGAGCAGGACGGCGACCTGGAGCAGGCCGCCGCCTGGTTCCGCCGCGCCGCCGAGGCCGGCTGCCCGGACGCCGCGCTGCGCCTCGGCGACGTCCTCGGCCGCCTCGCCGACGAGCGCCGCGCCGGCGACTCCGCCGAGGACCTGCTCGCCGAGGCCACCCGCTGGCTCAGCGGCGCCCCCGACACGACCAGCCCGGACGCGATCGGCCTGATCACCGACATGCTCAACCGGCACCAGCGCCTCGCCGCCCGCCGCGGCTCGGAGGAGTAGCCCCGGACCGTCCGCCGGATCCGCCCGGAATGACCACCTGCGGACCGAACCTGACCGCCCCGCCGACCGTCGCATCCAGAGAACCGATGCGCTGGAGAGGTGACCAGGTGAGCGGCGACACCCCGGGCTACGTCCCCCCGGACCACACGAACACCGCGGAGTTCGCGATCCCGCACCGGCCCCCCGCCGGCCCCGACGCCACGCGGACCGACACCCCGCCGGACGACACCCCGTCCCCGCCCCCGGTCGACACGATCACCGACCTCCCCGCGGACGACCTCCCGGCCGACGACACGCCGGTCCCGAACCTCCCGGCGGACGATGCGACGGTCACGGATCTCCCAGCCGACGACGCGACCATCACGGACCTCCCGGCGGACGTCGTGACGATCACCGATCTTCCGGCGGACGACGTCACCGACACCGGCCGGCCCGCCGACGAGGTCAGCGATTTGCCCGGCTCCGGCGCGACCGTGACTGACATCCCGATTCAGCGCCAGGAGGCGCGGGCCGACGAGACGCTCCAGGGCGCGCCGCCTCCGGCCACGCTGGTCGAGGCCGTCCCGACGGAGACCGGGCCCTCGGAGCCTGCCCAGGCGCCCGAGGACGAGTGGACGGCCCGCTTCGGCGCGGAGGCCGCGCTCGCCGCCTCGGAGGCGCCTGCCGCCGAAGCGTCGTCTGCCGAACACGGCGTCCAGCCTCCGGCGGAGAAGCCCGCCGAGCGGCTGGTGGCACCGCTGCCCGAGGCGCCGACACCGATGGTGGGAACCCCGTCGCCGACCCCGCCGGTACCTCCGCACACGCCCGCGGGAGCGCCCGCGGCAGCCCCGGCTCCCGCTGCGGCGGCGGGCGTGCCGGTCGGGATGGCGATGGGGGCCGCCGGAGCGAGTACGGCGCCTGGGGGAGTGGGCACGGCGCCCGGCGGGGGCGTCCCACCGCAGCCGGGCGGACGGAACAGAAGGCTGGTGGTACTGGCGGCGATCAGCCTGGGCGTCCTGCTCGTCCTGGTCGGGGTAGCAGCGGCGTTCCTGGTCGGCGGCTCGTCCGGGAAGAAGCCGGCGGCGTCGTCCACGGCAGCCCCAGCCGCCTCCGAGACGGGCAGCGCCGAGCCTTCGAGCACTCCGAGCGGATCGGCGCCGCCGACGACCGAACCGTCCGGGAACGGGCCGTCCGAGCAGCCGACCGCGCCGACCGCCACGCCGTCGCCGGCGCCGTCCGGAAGCGGGACGCCGGGGGCGCTGCCGCCCGGCGTGAGCCCGCAGCCCGGCGCGTTCGGGCCGGTCACCCGCGGCAACGGGATCAGCTTCCAGATCGTCCAGCATGACCAGGGGTACTTCGAGGGCCAGTTCGTGATCACCAACAGCGGGAGCAGGCCGCTCACCGGCTGGAAGATCACCTTCGACACGCCGCGCGCGGACGTGCACGCGATCTGGGGCGCCGCGCTCGTGCACGGCGGCACCCACGTGGAGATCGACGGGCTCGTCCCGATCCCGCCCGGCGGGTCCTGGACGGTCCGGATCGGCGCCACGGGCCAGCCCGCGCAGCCGCAGGGCTGCCTGCTGGCCGGACGGCCGTGCGGATTCTGAGGCCGCGCGGCGATTAGGCTGCTGAACATGCGAATCGCGAGGTTCTCCACCGGCGAAGGCATGTCCTTCGGGGTGGTCGAAGAGAACACCATCGCCGCCATCGCGGCTCATCCGTTCGGTGACCTGACCTTCACCGGGCACCGCTTCCCGCTGGCCGACGTGCGGCTGCTCGCGCCGATCCTGCCCAGCAAGGTCATCGCGATCGGCAAGAACTACGCCGAGCACGCCCGCGAGATGGGCGGCGAGCCGCTCGCCGAGCCGGTGGTCTTCAGCAAGCCGTCCACGGCGGTGATCGGGTCCGGCGAGGCCGTGGCCTACCCGGAGAAGCTGTCCCAGCGCGTGGACTTCGAGGGCGAGCTGGCCGTGGTCATCGGCCGGCTGTGCCGCGAGGTCCCGGCGTCCCGCGCGCAGGACGTCATCCTCGGCTACACCTGCGCGAACGACGTCACCGCCCGCGACCTGCAGAAGCAGGACGGGCAGTGGACGCGGGCCAAGGGGTTCGACACGTTCTGCCCGCTCGGCCCGTGGATCGAGACCGAGCTCGACCCGTCCGACCTCGCGATCACCACCCGGCTGAACGGCGAGGTCAAGCAGCAGGCGCGCACGTCGCAGCTGATGCACGGCATCCCGGAGCTGGTCGAGTACGTGACGCAGGTCATGACGCTGCTGCCGGGCGACGTGATCCTCACCGGCACCCCGGCAGGTGTCGGGCCGATGGAGATCGGGGACGAGGTCGGCGTCGAGATCGAGGGCATCGGCACCCTCACCAACCGCGTGGTCGCGCGCGACTGACCGCGTCCGCGCGGAGCGGTCGAAGCCGTCGCACGGCGTCCCTAGGCTCTGTCCAGGGACGCCGTGCGCGTATCCAAGGAGGATCAATGAGTTTCGACGGGTTCGGCGACGAGGCGTTCGCCTTCTACGAGGGCCTCTCCGCCGACAACAGCAGGGACTACTGGACCGCGAACAAGGACCGCTACGAACGGCACGTCCGGGAGCCGATGCTCGCCCTGGTCGCCGAGCTGGAGGACGAGTTCGGCGAGTCCAAGGTGTTCAGGCCGCACCGGGACGTCCGCTTCAGCAAGGACAAGACGCCCTACAAGGACCACCAGGGCGCGCTCGCGTCCGGCGGCTCCCTCTACGTCCAGATCGACGCGGACGGCATGATGGTCGCGGGCGGCATGTACTCCATGGACGGCGAGCGCCTGAAGCGCTACCGCGCGGCCGTGCACGCCCCCGCGTCCGGCAAGGCCCTCGAAGCCCTGGTGGACGAGCTGCGCGACGCCGGCCTGGAGGTCGCGGGCGCGACCCTCAAGACCCGCCCGCGCGGCTTCGACGCCGACCACCCGCGCATCGAGCTGCTCCGCCACACCGGCCTCTACGTCCGCCGGGGCTGGCCCTCGGACCCGTGGATGGCCACCCCCGAGGTCGTCGACCGCGTCCGCGAGTCCTGGCGCCTCATGCGCCCGCTCGGCGACTGGGCCGACACCTACGTCGGCCCGCCCGGCTTCAGCCGCTAGCCCCCGCCCGCCCCTCGCCGCCGACCCGCGACAGCGCTCCGCCCGCCGACCGAGACCGCCGGTCGGACGGGCGATTCCGGACACCGCCGGACCGCCGGAAGGTGCTGCTCGGACGCCTCCGCTATTCGTTTTGGCACTCGTCCGGCAGTCCTGTATTCTTCTCAAGGCGCGAGCGGAACGGAAGGCCCGGAAGGGCCCAAGGGAAAGCTCACGGCACTGGGGTATGGTGTAATCGGCAGCACGACTGATTCTGGTTCAGTTAGTCTAGGTTCGAGTCCTGGTACCCCAGCTGATCCCGGTCCCGCGGAAGCGGGGACCGGTGTCGCGCAGGCCCCCGTCGTCTAGTGGCCTAGGACGCCGCCCTCTCAAGGCGGTAACGGCGGTTCGAATCCGCTCGGGGGTACGCACTCAGCAGGTGAGAGCCCTGATCGCCGCACACGCGGTCGGGGCTTCGATCGTGTCAGGGGAGCGGATCGGTGCAAACCGGTCGGCGAGCCGGGCGCGATCCGCTAAGCTGGGCGAGGCCGAGCGGGAGACCGCGAAGGCACGAGGCAAGATCCAGGCCCCCGTCGTCTAGTGGCCTAGGACGCCGCCCTCTCAAGGCGGTAACGGCGGTTCGAATCCGCTCGGGGGTACGCGCGAAGAACGAGGCCCCGGTCATCACGACCGGGGCCTCGTTCGTTTTTCACTGATCATTGATCGCGCATTTTCGGCAGCGTGCCGCCGGGATTCAGCGGGGCGATTCAGAGCCAGCCGGTGCGTTCGGTGGAGGCGTGGGCGCGGAGGGCCGCGAGGGCCTCGGCGGAGGTCAGCGGGCGGACGTGCCGGGGGCCGGACGCGGTGGTGACCGTGCCGGCGGCGTCGACCGAGCAGGTGCGGCCGTGCGGCCAGACGCCGAACATGATCCCCACGGGACGGTTCGAGGAGCCGCGGCGGACCAGCGGGAGGACGACGTCGTCGTCCTGGCCGGGTGTGGAGATCCAGAAGGTGGTCGGCATGCCGCGGCCGCGGGTCGGGCTGAGGTCGGGGTTGGCGCGCTCGGCGTCGCTGAGGAGCATCTCCAGCTCCAGGTGCTCGATCGCGTCCTCCAGCAGGTCGCACACGTGCAGCTCGGGCGCGAGGGCCGAGCGCAGCGGTTCGTCGAACGCCGTGCCGAAGACTCGGGCGACCTCCGTCCGCGCGAGGACGACCCGGGCGCGCGGGCCCCGCTGGGTGAGCAGCTCGGTGATGACGGCCCGGACGAAGCCGTCCGCGCCGTCCCCGACCAGTCCCACGCCGCACGGGCGCGCCAGCTCCGCGGCCAGCGCCGTGGCGGATCTCCCCACAGGCGGTCACCTCCCCCCGGACGACCTGCTCGGCACGATGTAAGCAGCCGGACGGCGGCCGGGCGGGGAGATCGCCCGGCGGGTCGCGTTCCGTGATCATCTCGATACGCGACGCGACCGGATATGTGTCCTTGCTGACGAACGGCGCTCGGGTCAACTAAAGTCGTTGCCTGAGCGAAGGGGATGGTGCATGGAGAACACCGGGAACGAGCCGGACGCGCCGGACGGGCGGCCCCTCGGAGTGCCGCCGGTCCAGCCGGTGGACAAGCCGCCTACGCCGGGCGCGATGCTCGCCGACAAGGTCGAGTGGCTGATCCAGAACATGTGGCCGCAGGACGCGCCCGCGCCGCGCAACAACGTGGAGACCGCAAGCGCCATCGCGCACGCGACGGGCGAGGACATCTCGTCCACCACGGTCTGGAAGCTGCGCACCGGCCGCCAGGACAACCCGCAGCTGCGCACGCTGACCGCGCTGGCCACGTTCTTCGGCGTCCCGATCGGCTACTTCGGCTTCGCGTCGGAGGCCGGGCCGATCGACGACGACCTCACCTTCAAGGCGCTGCGCCGCGAGGTGGAGGAGGGCGTGGTCCGCACCGACGTGCTGCGCGCCCTGGTCGACCTGTCCCCGCAGTCCCGCTGGCTGGTGGACGAGATGATCCTCGCCGCCGCCCGCGCGGACGCCGAGCGCGCCGCCGCGGCCCGCCGCGCCGTCGCGCCCGCCCCGGCCGAAGAGTCCGCCTGACCCGGTTTCAGAACACCGCGTTCAGAGGAGGCCGTGCTCGGCTGCGAGGTCGAGCGCGGCCGCGGACGCCGGGGCGAGCAGCGCGCGCTCGTCGCGGCCGACGAAGCGGAACTCGTCCACCTCGCCCGTCGCGGCGATCTCGCCGCCGTACCCGGCGGTGAAGCAGGCCATCCGGACGTGCGAGTGGCGCGGCTGGTCGTGCGCGGGGGCGCGGACGACGCCCAGCTCGCGGAAGGACGCCGCGTCCAGGGTCAGCCCCAGCTCTTCGCGGACCTCGCGCGCGACGGCCGTCCAGTCGTCCTCGCCGGGCTCGCGCTTGCCGCCGGGAAGGTAGAGCAGGTCGCGGCCGCGCGACCGGACGGCCAGCATCCGGCCGTCCGCGATGTGCACCCAGGCGACAACGTCGAGATCCATATCCGGATTCTCCCAGCCCACGCCAGGCCCCCGATCCATGGCGGGCACCCAGCCCATGCCGGGCACCCAGTCCAAGGCGGGGTCAGAGGCGGCGGGACGCGAGGACGCGGCGGAGGAACTCGCGGGTGCGCGGCTCCTGCGGCTCGGTGAAGATCTGCTCGGCCGGGCCGCGCTCCAGCAGGACGCCGTCGCTCAGGAAGCAGACCGTGTCGGCGATGTCCCGCGCGAACCCCATCTCGTGGGTCGCCAGGACCATCGTCATGCCCTGCTCCTTGAGCTCCCGGATGATCCCCATGACCTCGGTGACCAGCTCGGGGTCGAGCGCGGAGGTCACCTCGTCCAGCAGCAGCACGCTCGGGTCGCCGGCCATCGCGCGGATGATCGCGACGCGCTGCTGCTGCCCGCCGGACAGCCGGTCGGGGTACTCGCCCGCCTTGTCCGCCAGCCCGAACCGGGTCAGCAGCTCGCGGGCCCGCTCCTCGGCCTCCCGCCTGCCCTGCTTGTGCACGCGGACGGGCGCGAGGGTGATGTTGTCCAGCACGGTCATGTGCGGGAACAGGTTGTACGACTGGAAGACCATGCCGATCTTCTTGCGCACCTCGTCCGGGTCGGTGCCGGGCGCGGTGATCTCGTCGCCGTCGAGCGTGACCGCGCCGTCGTCCACGTCCTCCAGCAGGTTCAGGCAGCGCAGCAGCGTGGACTTGCCGGACCCGGACGCCCCGATCAGGCACACCACCTCGTGCGGAGCGACGTCCAGGTCGATGCCGCGCAGCACCGGATGGCCGTGGTAGGTCTTCCAGAGGCCCTCGACCTCCAGCAGCGGACGGCTCATCACTTGCCTCCCGGGGCGCGGCGGCGCTCGGCGCGGGCCGCGAGGTGGTCGGTGAACCGGGCCATCGGCACCGTGAGCGCGACGAACAGCACCGCGGCGGCGAGGTAGGGCGTGTAGTTGAAGGTGTCCGAGGAGTGGATCTGCGCCTGCCGCAGCGCCTCGACCACGCCGAGCGTCCCGACCAGCGCGGTGTCCTTCTGCAGGGACGCGAAGTCGTTCAGCAGCGGCGGGACGACCCGCCGCACGGCCTGCGGCAGGACGACGAACCGCAGCGCCTGCGCCTGGGACAGCCCGAGCGACCGGGCCGCCGACCGCTGGCTCGGATGGATCGAGTCGATCCCGGCCCGGAACACCTCCGCGACGTACGCGCCGTAGGACAGCACGAGCGCGCCGCCGCCGAGCACGGCCGCGTCCGTCGGGACGCCCTGGAGCCCCAGCGCGGGCAGCCCGAACCCGATCATGAAGACGAGCAGGATCGTCGGGATGCCGCGGAACACGTCGGTGTAGAGCACCGCGAGCGCGCGCAGCGGGAAGAACAGCGGGTTGCGCAGCCCGCGCGCGAGCGCGACGAGCAGCCCGATCACCAGGATCACCGGCTCGGCGAGCAGGAAGATCCGGACGTTCATCCAGAAGCCGCTCAGCACGTCCGGGAACGCGGCCTTCAGCTCGCCCCAGTTGAAGAACTTGTCCTGGACGCTCGGCCAGCCGGGCGAGGCGACGACGCCGCCCACCACGACCGCCAGGAAGACGATCGTGGAGGCGGCGGCGAGCGAGCCGTTGCGGATCCCGGCGCGGCGGTGGGCGCGCTCGCGGGCGAGCTGCCGCTCGCTCTTCACCCAGGTCTCGGGGGTGGCGGTCACCGGGGCGTCCCTACTTGAGGACCGGCGCGCCCGCGGCCGAGGTCAGCCACTGCTGCTGGAGCTTGGCCAGGTCCCCGGACGACTTGAGCTGCCCGATCGCCTGGTTCAGGCAGCCGGCGAGGCTGTTGCCCTGCTG
This sequence comes from Actinomadura rupiterrae, assembly GCF_024172125.1. Lineage (GTDB taxonomy): Bacteria > Actinomycetota > Actinomycetes > Streptosporangiales > Streptosporangiaceae > Spirillospora > Spirillospora rupiterrae. Next base: position 225,714 of record NZ_JAMZEA010000007.1, on the reverse strand, counting down.
GAGCAGCAGGCCGAAGTGCTCGTTGTTGCCCGAGCTCTGCGGCAGCTGACCCGCGATCTTCGAGCCCTCGACCTGCGCGGCGGTCACGTAGAACGCGGTCGGCAGGTCGACGACGATCGCGTCCACCTGCTTGTTCTTCAGCGCGTTCACCGCGTCGATCTGGTTGTTGAACACCTTCGGCTGGCTGCCCGGCTTGATCTGGTCGCGGACGGCCGCCAGCGCGGTCGTGCCGACCTGCACCGCGATCTTCGCGTCCTTCAGCTGGGCGACCTGCGTGACGTCGGCGAACTTGCCGTCCTTCATGGTCACCACGCCCTGCTGGACGTCGTAGTACCCGTCGGAGAACGTCACGGCCTTCTCGCGGGCCGGGGTCACCGAGATCTGGTTGATGTCGAAGTCGAACTTCTTGGGGCCCGGCGCGTAGGACGAGTCGAACGACTCGGTCACCCACTTGACCTCGGTCTTGGCGAAGCCGAGCTTGCCCGCGACCGCGTACGCCACGGCGCTTTCGTAGCCCTGCCCGTTGGTCGGGTCGTCCTTCTTGAACCAGGGCTCGAAGGCGGGCTTGTCGGTCGCGACCGTGAGCTGGCCGGGCTTGACGAGCTTGAGCTTGTCCTTGGTGCAGGACGCCGCCGGCACCGGGGACTTCCCGGCGGACGAGTCGTCCTTCTTCTGTGGCGCGCACGCGGACGCGGCGAGGGTGAGCGCGGCCAGCCCGGCGAGGGCGGTCAGCAGGGGACGGCGGGCCAAGGCGGGCCTCCAGCGATGCGACGGGATCGGAGTGGCGGTGGAACCGGGAGCGGCGGGGTCTGCGGGGTCCTCGGGTGGCGCGGGTGCGTCAGGCTCGGGTGATCGTCAGGGCCATGCCGTCGGCGAGGCCGAAGCGTTCGGCCGCCGAACCCTGGTTGACGGCGAGGCCGAGCCGCCCGGACGAGTCGACCCACACCAGGGACTCGCCGACGGCGACCTTGCCGAAGGTCTCCTCGAACGGTACGCGCGCCCGGCCGCCGTCCCAAGCCAGTTCGAGGCCGGTGCCGAACGGCAGTTCACCGAGCGCGCCGGTGAGGTCGGCGGGCTCGGCGCCGAGGACGAGGCTGCCGAACTGGTCGGTGTAGAGGACGGACGCGGTGAGCGAGCCGTCCGCGACGACGGGGGCGGGCAGGTCGAGCGGGAGCAGGGCGTCCGCGGCGGCGCCCAGCTCGGCGATCGGGACGCCCGTGAGGAGGTGTCCGGCGGCGGGCGCGAAGATGTCCCGGCCGTGGAAGGTGGTGGAGACCGCGGGCTGCCGGTAGGCGGGGTTCTCCAGGTAGTGCGCGGCGGTCACGCCGCCGAGCGCCTCGGCGGCGGGGACCAGCAGGCCGTTGTCCGGGCCGACCAGCACGTCGCCGCGTCCGGTGGCGACCGCGACCGGACGGCGCGGGGTGCCGACGCCCGGGTCGATGATCCCGACGTGCACGCCGACCGGCAGGTAGGGCAGCGCCTGCCGGAGCAGCATCGCGCCCTCGACGATCCGGTACGGGGTGACCTCGTCGCTCAGCACGAGCACGTTGGCTTCGGGGGCGATCGCGTACATCACACCCGCGCAGGTGCCGCTGTAGGCGGCGCCGAAGTCGGTGGTGAGGCTGGCGAACGGGCGGGTTTCGGGCACGGGCGGACCTATCACGAGCTGCGGTGATCACGGAAAGTGATGCCTGAGCGTACCAAGCCGCCCCGCATTCCACACAATCGCGGTGGGGTATCCCGCGCCGGTCCGCCCCCTGTCGTGCGGCGTCCGCTCGGGCGCGCGCGGACCGGGCGGGCGGGACGTATGCTGCGGCGGTGCGCGCCGAAGCCCTGGATCCCGTGCTGCTGCGGACGTTCGCGTCGGTGGCCGAGCTGGGCTCGTTCACCGCCGCCGCGACCGCGCTCGGCTACACGCAGTCGGCGGTGTCGCGGCAGGTCAGGACGCTGGAGGAGGCGTGCGGCGTCGAGCTGTTCGCGCGCGGCGCCCGGGGCGTCCGGCCGACTCCGGCGGGGGAGTACCTGCTGCCGCACGCGCGCGCCCTGCTGGAGCGGTACGCCGACACCGCGCGGGCGCTGGACGGCCTCCGCCAGGTGGATACGGGGATGCTGCGGCTCGGGGCGTTCTCGACGGCGAACGCCGTGCTCGTCCCGCGCGCGCTCGGCCGGTTCGGGGCGCGGCATCCGGGCGTGGAGATCCGGTTGCGCGAGGGGCTGACCGAGCGCCTGCTGCCCGCCCTGGACGCTGGGGAGCTCGACCTCGCCCTGGTCAGCACCCACAAGCTGGGCAAGCTCGGAACCGATCTGATCGCGCTCGGCGGCGACCCGCTGCTCGTCGCGCTGCCGAAGGCGCACCGGCTGGCGCGCCGCCGGACCGTCCCGCTGGACGAGCTGGCGGGCGAGAACTGGATCGTCGCGGACGACGCGGCGGCCGTCGCCGCCCTGCACGCCCGCTGCGCGCCTGCCGGGTTCGTCCCCCGGACGCCGCTGCGGGTGGCGGAGTGGACGTCCAAGCTGGGCCTGGTCGCCGCCGGTTTCGGCGTGACGTTCGTGCCCGCGCTGGCGGTCGGCGGCGTCCGCGACGACGTGGCCCTGAAGCCCCTGTCCGTCGCGGACGCCGATGCCGAGCCCCAGCGGGCGGTCTATGCGGCGGTCGCGCGCCACGCCCGCCGCGCCCCCGCGGTCACCGCCTTCCTGGACGACCTGCGCGCCGTGGCCGCCGAGCTGCTCCAGCCCGCGGCCACGGCGCGGCCGTGACGCCGGGTCAGGCGGCCGGCGCGGCGGCGACGACCTCGACCTCCAGCAGGGCGTCCGGGTGGAACAGCTTGGACACCTCGACGGTCGTGCTGGTCGGCGGGTCCTTGGGGAAGTAGCGGTTGCGCACCGCGCCGTACTCCCGGACGCGGGACAGGTCGGTGACGAAGGTGCGGATGTTGATCACGTCGGCGAAGGACGCGCCGTGCGCGGCGAGCAGCCGCTCGATGATCGACATGATCACCTCCGACTGCCGGCCCATGTCGCCGACGCCGTCGATCTCGCCGTCGTCGCCGAACGCGACCTGCCCGGACAGGAACAGCAGCGGCCCGGCCGACACGTGCGCGACGTGCGAGTAGAAGCCGTTGGTCGCCGGGACGGTCGGCGGGTTGTCAATGGTCACGCGCATCGGCGGCCTCCGAGGGGACGAGAACGGTGATGTCGGCGCCGCCGAGGCCGCGCTCGACGGCGGCGGCGGTGTGGGCGCGGGCGGCGGCGAGCACGCCGGCGTCCGGGCCGAGCAGGCCGAGCGCGAGGCCGAGGTCCTTGTCGGCGAGCCCGGCGGTGAAGGTGACGGGCGCGTCCGGGTTGCGGGTCCGGGTGCGCTCGGCCTGCGGGAGCGCGCGGCCGAGCAGTTCGAGCGCGGTGTCGCGGTCGAGCCCGAGCGAGGTCGCGAGCTGGACGGCCTCCGCGACGGCGCCGAACGCGGCGATCAGCGCGCTGTTGACGACGAGCTTCGCCGCCGCCCCCTGCCCGGACGCGCCGACCGGCCGGACGGGCCCGAACACGCCGAGCACGTCCGCGGCGCGCTCGACGTCCGCGTCCGCCCCGCCCGGCATGATGATCAGCTCGCCGGCCTCCGCGTGCGGGACGCTGCCGAGCACCGGCGCGTCCACGAGCGCGACGCCCGCCGGGAGGCGTTCGCGCAGCTCGCGCACGGCGTCCGGGCCGATCGTGGACATCTCGACGACCAGCGTGCCGGGCGCGATCCGCGCGCCGAGCAGCACGTCGTGCACGGCCGCGGCGTCGGTCAGCATGCTGATCACCAGGTCGTGCCCGGCGACGGCCTCGGCGGGCGTCGCGGCGGTGCGCGCGCCCCGCGAGGCGAGAGGGGCGGCACGCTCGGGCGTGCGGTTCCAGACGGTCAGTTCGTGGCCGGCGGCGAGGAGCCGTCCGGCCATCGGGGCGCCCATGCGCCCGAGTCCAAGGAAAGCGATGCGTGTCATAACGCGAACGACGTTAGGACGCCGCGAGCCATACCACCAGCGAACATCTCACATGGCAGCCATGCGCACCCCGCATGGCTCGCATGGGCTCGCATGGATCGCTCAGTGCAGCGCGAACGCGATCCCCATCAGCCCAAGCAGGACGGTCACGCTGGTCAGCAGCAGGATCGAGCCGGGATCGGCCACCGACTCGCCCGCCCGGAGCCGCCGCCCGCGCTTGCGCCGCTGCCAGCTCGTCCGGCGGGCGTGCAGGGCCGCCAGGCCGAACACCGCGACGGCCGCGAGCGCGGTGCCCAGGTCGTCCGGGGCGAGGCGCACGCACAGCAGCCCGGCCGCCATGAACGCCACGGTCGTCCGCGTCCAGGCGAGCGAGGTCCGCTCCGGCTGCGCCCCCGGGTCCCAGATCTCCTGCGGCACGCGACCGGGGCGCCGCGCGGGCCTGCCGCTTCCGTCCCGGACGGTCATCGGGTGAGCAGGAGCGCCACCAGGACGACGACGGCCGCGGCGGCGAGGCCGTAGGACATCAGCGGCGCGAGGACGGGCGGCGGGAGCGTCTCGTCCTTGCGCAGCGCCCGCTCGGTGCGCAGCCAGCGCCGGAACGCCAGCATCGCGACCAGCGCGCCGACGGCCGCGAACGCGGCGGCCAGGCCGTGCCGGAGCGGACCGGTGATCAGGTGCCCGCTGAGCGCGAGCCCGACACCGCCCGCGATCAGGGCCAGCGCGGTGCGGATCCAGGCGAGGAAGGTCCGCTCGTTGGCGAGGGTGAACCGCGGGTCGGGGTCCCGGCCCTCGGCCAGCAGCCGCTCCGTCCAGCGCGGATGCCGGTCGCGGGAGTCCTGGACGCTCATCGGCCGCTCACTTCGCCCTCTTTTCGCACCGGTGAATTCCCATGTTACGTCGTTAATGCGACATGAGAATTCCGACCCGATATACGGGAAAAGTGCCGAAGTGGCGTGAGTCACACCGCCGGCGACGTGCGGGAACGCCATTCCGGCCGCCGAATCGGTTTTTCCGCCGGCCGGGCCGCCGTTTCGCGTGCCGGGGTTCGGCGTGCCAGGGTTTCGCGGGTCAGGACGCTTCGGGGGCGAAGCGGCGCGCGGAGGCGTCCTCCTGGGCGAGCCGGTGCAGCGCGGTGAGGACCTGCTCGTAGATCACGGTCGAGGCGAGCATCGCGTGCACGGTCAGCGTGCGCGGGTTGTCCAGCGCCACCCGGTTGATCTCGTGCTCGGCGACCGAGGTCGCGGCGGTGACGTAGGGGCGCAGGTCGGTGAGGGTGACCGGGAAGCCGAGCCGGCGCAGCGCGACGAAGGTCTGGGCGAGCAGCGCGCGGGCGGGCGCGCGCTCGCCGACCTCCCAGCCCAGCTCGCGGACGAGCATGTCCACGTCCTCGCGCGCGGCCCGCCAGTGCGGGTCGTTCGGCGGGATGATGTGCGGGCCGAGCGCGTACTGGGTGGTGCCGAACAGCTCGTGCAGCCCGACCGACTCGTCCTCCATCGCGGCGACGATCTTCTTGATGGACGCCACCGGCAGGTCGCCGACCTCGCGCAGCGCCCGGATCAGCCGCAGCCGCTCCAGGTGCCGCTGGTCGTAGTCGGCGCGGGTGACCGTGGTCGAGGTGCCCTTCGGCAGCAGGCCCTCGCGGATGTAGAACTTGATCGTCTGAACGGTCAGCCCGCTGCGGTCGCTGAGTTCGGAGATCTGCACCCGTCCACGCCCCTCGCCTGATGCCTGCCGCGTCTGGATATCGCCACTATCCAGCAGGAGGGGCATTGAATACCGGCACTATCCAACAAACGAGGGCGCCGTCCCGGCAGGCCGGGACGGCATAGTCTGACAAATCAGGCGTATCGCCTCGTTCGGCGCGTCCCCGGGGCGTCGGGGGGACGCGCCGGGGTCTCAGGCGTGCAGCCGGAGGTCCGCCACCGAGCGGCCCACGTGCACCCGGCAGGACGCCGGAAGCCGGTCGTCCAGCTCGATCCGGACGGTCACCGACTCGCCCGGAGCCGCCTCCGCGACGGCGAACCCCGCCAGCCGCACCGGCATCTCGTCGGTCGTCGCGTACGCCTGCACGACCTCGCGTCCGGTCCGGTGCCCGGTGTTGCGGACGGTCACCTCGGCGACGCCTCCCACGACCTTGACGTCCGCGTACTCCCAGGTCGTGTAGCCGAGGCCGTGGCCGAACGGGTACGCGACGTCGTCCGCCGGGTAGTGCCGGTAGCCGATCTTGTCGCCCTCCTCGTAGGCGAGCACGCCGTCCACCGGGACCGGCGACAGGACGTTGTCCTCCGACGCCGGGAACGTGGTGGGCAGGCGCCCGCCGGGCTCGGCCGCGCCGGTCAGCACGTCCGCGATCGCGTCGCCGCCCTCCTGGCCCGGCAGCCACGCCCACAGGACGGCCGCCACGTCGTCCCGCCACGGCATCAGCACCGGCGAACCGGCGTTCACGACCACGACGGTGCGCGGGTTGGCGGCGGCGACGGCCGCGACCAGCTCGTCCTGGCGGCCGGGCAGCGCGAGGGTGTCCCGGTCGAAGCCCTCGGACTCCACGTCGTCGTTGGTGCCGACGACCACGATCGCGACGTCCGCCTCGCGGGCGGCGGCGACCGAGGCGTCCAGCTCGTCGTCCTCGGGCAGGTGCGGCGCGAAGTACCCGAGCCCGAAGGACGCCGCGCCGAACAGCGCCTCGCCGCTCAGCTCGTGCTCCAGCCGGAACGGGACGGTCGCGCCCGCGTCCAGCTCCAGGACGAAGCGGCGCTCCGGGGGAGCGAGCAGGCCGCCGAGCGGGTCGTCGCCCTCCAGTGCCATCGTGATCTCGGTGACCGTGTCGCCGAGCGTCACCCCGTACGTGCCGAGGCCCTGCGCGGCGAAGGTGTGCAGGCCCGGCTCGGCGACCGTGACGTCCGTCGCCACCGTGATCTTCGCCGTGCCGTCCGGGATGCCCTCGAAGAACAGGAAGCTCGCGGCCTCGCGCCTCTCCGACTTGAGGACGCCGCCCTGCGCGTCCAGGAACGTCAGCCGGACGCCGCGCCCGCCCGTTTCGGGATCGGTCGCCAGCTCCATCGGCAGGCCCGCGTACCGCTTGTGCGGGTAGACGCCCGCACGCAGCTCGATCTCGGTGTCGTCCCCGAGGACGCGGCGCAGCCCCTCCAGCGGCGTGACCACGTGCTCCGGGTTCACGTGCGCGGACCCGCCGCCCTGCGCGCCGAACCGCACCGCGTTCGGGCCGATCAGCGCGATCTTGCGCGGCGCGTTCAGCGGCAGGACGCCGCCCTCGTTGCGCAGCAGCACCATCCCGCGCGCGGCCAGGTCGCGGAGCTGCTCGCGCGCGTCGGACGGCGTGCTCACCGGCGCCGGCTCGGGGAACCCGTCGAGCACGCCCACGCGCGCCGCCAGCCGCAGGATGCGCAGCACCTTGTCGTCGATCACCTCCTCGGAGACCGCGCCCTCGCGGACGGCCGCGACCAGCTTGTCCCGCCAGAAGTTCAGCGGGCCGGGCAGGCCGGGCATCTCCAGGTCCATGCCCGCGTTCGCGGACTCGGCGGTCGAGCGGATCGCCGTCCAGTCCGACATGACGATGCCGTCGAAGCCCCACCTCACCTTGAGCACGTCGGTGAGCAGCGGCCTGTGCTCGGTCATCGAGAGGCCGTTGACCTTGTTGTAGGCGGCCATGACCGCCCACGCGCCCGCCTTCACCGTCTCCTCGAACGGGCGCAGGTACAGCTCGTCCAGGGTCTCGTCGTCGATCACGGCGTCGTAGGAGTTCCGCTCGGTCTCCGAGTCGTTGCCCACGAAGTGCTTCACCGTCGCGGCGACGCCCGCCGACTGGACGCCGCGGACGAACCCCGCCCCGATCCGGGACACCAGCAGCGGGTCCTCGGAGAAGTTCTCGAAGTGCCGGCCGCCGAGCGGGGTGCGGTGCAGGTTGATCGTCGGCGCGAGCTGGACGTGCACGCCCTTGTCCCGCGCCTGCGCGCCGTTCAGCCGCCCGGTCCGCTCGGCCGCCGCGACGTCCCAGGTCGCGGCGAGCGCGGTGACGCTGGGGAACAGCAGGCTCGGGTCCCGCTCGTCCCAGGTGGTGCCGCGCACGCCGGACGGGCCGTCCGACAGCACCATCCGGCGCAGCCCGATCTTCGGGACCGGGTGCAGCGTCCAGAAGTCGGCGCCGGTCAGCAGGCCGACCTTCTCCTCCAGCGTGAGCTTGGCCAGCCGCGCCCGCAGCACGTCCTCCATGAGACCTCCTGAAACCAGCGGGGAACCCGTCATCGGTCCGGACTCTATGCCGCTTTACCGAGTACTCGGTAGGTTTGTTACCAGTGCGTGACCTACTCCGATGCGTAAAGTGAGGCGCCGTGGCCACCAGGACGGACGGGCGGCGGGGCTACGCCGCCGGAGACGCGCGACGCGAGCGGATCCTGCACATCGCGATGCAGGAGTTCGCCGAGAACGGCTACCGGGGCACGTCCCTGGCCCGCGTCGCCGAGCGCGCCGGGCTCTCCCAGCCCGGCCTGCTGCACCACTTCCGCAGCAAGGAGCAGCTCCTGGTCGCCGTCCTGGACCTGCGCGACCGCCGCGACGCCGAGCGCTTCCTCGGCCCGGACGGCGCCCCGCCCACCGGCGCCGCCATGCTGGACGCGCTGGCCGACCTGGTCGAGCACAACTCCCGCGCGCCCGAGCTGGTGCGCCTGTTCGCCGTCCTGACCAGCGAGGCCGTCACCGCCGACCACCCCGCGCGCGCCTGGGCCCGGGACCGCTACGCCCACCTGCGCGCCCGCGTGGCCGAGTCCTTCGCCGCCGGAGTCGCCGCCGGGGAGTTCCGCGCCGGCATCGACGCCGACTCCTATGCCGTCCGGGTCATCGCCCTCATGGACGGCCTCCAGACCCAGTGGCTCCTGGCGCCCGACGAGATCGACATGCCCGCCCTCTTCCGGGCCCAGGTGGCCGACATCCTCGCCGCCCTCCGCTGAAAGCCGGCTGCCGGGCGAACAAAAAGCCGGACCCTGGTGAAGGGTCCGGCTGAGGTCTGCTCGTAGGGGGCCGGGGGTCAGTTCGTGGTGCGGCGCATGGCCTCGCTGACCTTCTCGGCGGCGGCCGTGACGGGGGCGGCGTGCAGGCGTCCGGGGGTGCGGGTCAGGCGCTCCAGGGGGCCGGAGACCGAGACGGCGGCGATCACCCGTCCGCCCGCGCCGCGGATGGGGGCCGAGACCGAGCCGACGCCCTGCTCGCGCTCGCCGACGCTCTGCGCCCAGCCGCGCCGGCGGACCTGGGCGAGCGTGGTGGCCTCGAACTTCGCGCCGCGCAGCCCGCGGTGCAGGCGGTCCGGCTCCTCCCACGCGAGGAGGATCTGCGCGGCCGAGCCCGCGGTCATCGGCAGCGCCGCGCCGACCGGGATCGTGTCGCGCAGGCCGCTGGAGCGTTCCGCCGCCGCCACGCAGACCCGGACGTCGCCCTGTCGGCGGAACAGCGAGGCGCTCTCGCCGGTCATGTCCCTGAGCTGGGCCAGGATGGGCTGGGCGATCGCCAGCAGCCGGTCCTCGCCCGCCGCGACGGCCAGCTCGGCGAGCCGCGGACCGAGGATGAACCGGCCCTGGGTGTCGCGGTGCACGAGCCGGTGGTGCTCCAGCGCGACGGCGAGCCGGTGGGCCGTCGGGCGCGCCAGTCCGGTGGTCTGGACGAGCTGCGCCAGCGAGGCCGGACCGGCCTCCAGGGCGTTCAGCACGAGAACCGCTTTGTCGAGAACGCCGACTCCGCTAGAGTTGTCCATGCCTTGATATTGCCGTCTCGGGATGTGAGATGCAAGTCGGGGAGACGGAGGAGCCGGGCGCACCGAGGCGCCGGCCGGACACAGGTGAGGTGGAGCGATGGGCCGCACATTGGCCGAGAAGGTGTACGACGCGCACGTCGTGCGACGTGTCGAGGGCGAGCCGGACCTGCTCTACATCGACCTCCACCTCGTGCACGAGGTCACCAGCCCGCAGGCCTTCGACGGGCTGCGGATGGCCGGGCGGCCCGTCCGCCGCCCCGACCTGACGATCGCGACCGAGGACCACAACGTCCCGACGACCGACCTGCTGGCGCCGATCGCCGACCCGGTCTCCCGCACGCAGGTGGAGACGCTGCGCAAGAACTGCGCCGAGTTCGGCGTCCGGCTGCACCCGATGGGGGACGACGGGCAGGGCATCGTGCACGTCATCGGCCCGCAGCTCGGCCTGACCCAGCCCGGCATGACGGTGGTCTGCGGCGACTCGCACACCTCCACGCACGGCGCGTTCGGCGCGCTGGCCCACGGTATCGGCACCAGCGAGGTCGAGCACGTCCTCGCCACGCAGACGCTGCCGCAGGTCAAGCCGAAGATGATGGCCGTCACCGTGAACGGCTCGCTGCCGGACGGCGTCACCGCCAAGGACCTGATCCTGGCGATCATCGCCGAGATCGGCACCGGCGGCGGCCAGGGCCACATCATCGAGTACCGCGGCCAGGCGATCCGCGAGCTGTCGATGGAGGGCCGGATGACGGTCTGCAACATGTCCATCGAGGCGGGCGCCCGCGCCGGGATGATCGCCCCGGACGAGACGACGTTCGCGTACCTGAAGGACCGCCCGCACGCCCCGCAGGGCGCCGCCTGGGACGAGGCCGTCGAGTACTGGACGTCCCTGCGCACCGACGACGACGCCGTGTTCGACAAGGAGGTCGTCATCGACGCCTCCACGCTCACGCCGTTCGTGACCTGGGGCACCAACCCCGGCCAGGGCCTCCCGCTGGGCGAGTCCGTGCCCGACCCGGAGGCCATCGCCGACCCGACCGAGCGCCAGGCCGCCGAGCGCGCCCTCCAGTACATGGGCCTGACCGCCGGGACGCCGCTCCGCGACATCGCCGTGGACACCGTCTTCGTCGGCTCCTGCACCAACGGCCGCATCGAGGACCTGCGCGCCGTCGCGTCCGTGCTGTCCGGACGGCGGGTCGCGGACGGCGTCCGGATGCTGGTCGTCCCCGGCTCGATGAAGGTCAAGCAGCAGGCCGAGGCCGAGGGCCTGCACGAGGTGATCTCCGCGGCGGGCGCCGAGTGGCGCGAGGCGGGCTGCTCGATGTGCCTGGCGATGAACCCCGACAAGCTCACGCCCGGCGAGCGCAGCGCCTCCACGTCCAACCGCAACTTCGAGGGACGGCAGGGACCCGGCGGCCGCACCCACCTGGTGAGCCCCGCCGTCGCCGCCGCCACCGCCGTCACCGGCCGCCTGGCCGCGCCCGCCGACCTCTCTGCTCGGTGAGCCGGGGCCGCCTCGCCGCACCCTGTTCACCGGCCGACCTGTAAGGACGTAAAGAATCATGGAGAAGTTCGTCACGCACACCGGGCGCGCGGTCCCGCTGCGCCGCAGCAACGTCGACACCGACCAGATCATCCCGGCCGTCTGGCTCAAGCAGGTCAGCCGCACCGGCTTCGACAAGGGCCTGTTCTCCGCCTGGCGCGAGGACCCCGCGTTCGTGCTGAACCAGCCCGAGTACGCCGGCGCGACCGTGCTGGTCGCCGGGCCGGACTTCGGCACCGGCTCGTCCCGCGAGCACGCCGTCTGGGCCCTCCAGCAGTACGGGTTCCGGGTCGTGATCGCGCCGCGCTTCGGCGACATCTTCCGCAACAACAGCACGAAGATGGGGCTGCTGCCGGTCGTCCTGCCCGCCGAGACGGTCGAGGCGATCCAGGCCCGCGCCGAGCGCGACCCGCAGGCCGAGATCACCGTCGACCTGGAGAACCGCCAGGTCACGGCGGGGGACGTCGTCGCGTCCTTCGAGATCGACGACTACACCCGCTGGCGGCTCATGGAGGGCCTGGACGACATCGGCCTGACCCTGCGCCACGCCGACGCGATCGCCGACTTCGAGCGGAACCGCCCCGCGCTGCTCCCCACCACGGCCTGAACCGCGCCGAGCAGCTCCCCACCACGGCCTGAACCGCCCGACGGCCCTGGCCGCAGGTCCGGGCGCGGTGCCTGATTCCGTGCTCTGACCTGCGACGTCGTCCGCCCCGCGCCCGGGGCGCGTCCGCTGGACGCACCCCGGGCGTACCGGCATGCCCGCGCAGCAGGGACAATTCCCCTTGTGCGAAGGCACGCGCGACGTGCCGGAAAGGGGGCCGGGCGTGGCAGGAGGCGCGCGGTGAGCGGCGTTCCGTGGGCGGGACCCGCCTGGGACGACCCGGAGCTCACCCGGCTCGCCGAGCGGCTGCGCGAGGCGCACCGGAGGCTCGCGCCGCTGCCCGCGGGCGACCGCCGCAGGCTCCACCGGCAGCTCCTGGCGATCACCGACCTGGCCAAACGCGACCCCGGGCTGGCCGCCCGCAGGCTGGACGCCTTCCTGGAAGGGCGCGCCGCCGATTTCTCGTCTTCCCCCGACTCCCGCTAGCGTTCGCCGTGGCCGGATCCGGTCCGGCGCCCGCCCGAGACGGGGGCGAGACCGACAAAAACGCCTGCGACACGGGAACTCTCGCGTTCAGGTGATTGTGTCGGTGGCATGGCTCCCTTAGTTTCGTTCGGGCAAGGGGGGAACTAGAGGAGTAACCCATGAACAAGCGTGAGCTGGTCGACGCCATCTCAGAGCGGCTTGGCAGCAAGAAGGCCGCCGCTGAGGCCGTCGACGCGATCCTGGAGACGATCCAGGCCACGGTCGCCAAGGGCGACAAGGTCGCGATCACCGGGTTCGGTTCGTTCGAGAAGGCCGACCGGCCTGCCCGCACGGCCCGGAACCCCGCAACGGGCAAGACCATCGAGGTTCCCGCGACGTCGGTGCCGAAGTTCAAGGCCGGGGCCGACTTCAAGAACCTGGTCGCCGGCAAGAAGTAGGCGCAACGCAAGCGACGGCGCCCGGCATCCGCATCCCGCGGGGCCGGGCGCCGTTGTCTTGTGCCGCGGCCGTGCTGTGCCCGCGTCCCTGGCTGGCGCCGTTGTGCCGCGTCCCTGCTTGGTGCCGCGTCCCTGGCTGGTGCCGCGTCCCGGCCGGTCAGGGCAGGGGGAACGTGGAGAGGGTGATCGCGGTGACCCGGCCGTCCGGGGCCACGGCGAGGTTGACGCGCTGGCCGAGGCGGAGCAGGCGCAGGCCGCCCGCGTCGAAGGCGGGGGCGTCGAAGTCCAGCTCGGAGCCGTCGTCCAGCAGGACGCTGCCGGAGCGGGTCTCCGGGTCGTACACGCGCACGGTCGCCTGCATGCCCCGACCCTAGCGGCCGGTCACCGGTTCGGGGAGCAGGGCGGCGACGGCCGCCGTCCGCGGGCCGACGCCCAGTTCCAGCGCGGCCCTGAGATCGGCGGGGGTGTCGACGTCGCGGCGGACGCTGTCGATCTCCGGAAGCAGCAGCTCGCGGGCGCCCCGGGCGCGGTGCGCGGTGCGCGAGTCACCGCCGAACGCCGGAGCGAACGGCACCCCCGGACGGGCCGTGTAGAGCGTCGTGCCGACACCGACCGCGTCCGGGACGAACGCCTCGGGCGCATCGGACGCGGCGTCCAGGGCCCTGGCGAGTTCGGCAGGGCGCAAAGCGGGTAGGTCGGCAGAAAGCGCCCCGACACCCGAGTCGGGATGGAGCGCGCGGCCGCGTCCGGCGCCGTGCACGAGGGCGGGGTTGAGGCCCGCGTCCGGCTCGTCCGGGACGACCGTGGCGCCCAGGGCGGCCAGCTCGGCGGCGGGCAGCGGGTCGTCGGTGACGACGATCACAGCGCGGACCCGGTCGCAGGCCAGCGCCGCGGCGACCGTGTCGCCCGCGACCGCGAGCGCCAGGGCCTCGCGGTGCGGGCCCGCGCCGTCCGCCATCCGGGTCTTCGCCCTGGCCAGCACCTTGACCGGGACGACCAGCGTCCAGCCGGTGCGGAGCACGGCGCGTTCTGCTGTAGACATGGCCATTCGACTTTATGCGCTCGCAACCGCGACACTTGAGGACACCCCGCGTTCACCTCGGCGGGGGTTTCGGAACGAGGAGGGACGGGCATGGGCCACGGTTATTCGCCCGGCTGGCGGAAGCTGACCATCGTCATCCTTCGCCCGTTGCTGTACGGGCTGCTGAAGCGGGACTGGCGGGGCCGGGGGAACGTGCCGGGCGAGGGCGGCGTGATCATCGCGGCCAACCACATCTCCGAGTCCGACCCGCTCGCCCTCGCGCACTTCGTCTACGAGTCCGGCCGCTACCCGGTGTACCTGGCCAAGTCCACCCTGTTCGACGTCCCGGTGATCCGGAACGTGCTGCGCGGAACCGGGCAGATCCCGGTGTACCGCGACCGTTCGGACGCCGCCCTCGCGCTCCGCGACGCCGAGGAGGCCCTCCGCAACGGCCAGTGCCTGATGTTCTACCCCGAGGGCAGCTGCACGCGTGACCCGGAGCTGTGGCCGATGACCGGGCAGACCGGCGTGGCGCGGATGGCGCTGAAGACGGGCGCGAAGGTCGTCCCGGTGGCGAGCTGGGGCGCGCACGAGCTGCTGCCCTACAAGAAGGGCGAGCCGACCGGGCTGCGCGGACGGCTGAAGAAGGGCTTCCACCCGTTCCCGCGCAAGACCATGCAGGTGATCGCCGGGCCGCCCGTGGACCTGTCGGAGTACGAGGGCCAGCCGCTCACCAAGGCCACGCTGCGCGCCGCGACCGACGACATCATGCGCCAGATCGCCGACCTGCTCGGCGAGCTGCGCGGCGAGCAGGCGCCCGCCGAGCTGTACGACCACCACAAGGTCCTGGAGGAGCGCCGCCGCGCCGCCGAGGCCGCCGGCTCCGCCGAGGCCGCCGGTTCCGCCGAGCCGTCCGGGATCGTCGGCACACCGGAGCAGGCCGCGGAACAGGGGGACGGCAAGTGACCCTGCGCTGCGCCGTACTCGGCGCCGGTTCCTGGGGGACCGTCGTCGCCAAGCTGATGAGCGACGCGGGGAGCGAGGTGACCCTCTGGGGCCGCCGTCCCGAGGTCGTCGAGGCCGTCAACGAGCGCCACGAGAACCCCGACTACCTGCCCGGCGTCGCGCTGCCCGAGGACCTGCGCGCCACCACCGACGCCGCCGAGGCCCTCGCCGGCGCGGACGTGGTCGGCATCGCGGTCCCCGCGCAGACGCTGCGCACCAACCTCGCCGCCTGGGCCCCGCACCTGCCGCCGGACGCGCTGCTGGTCAGCCTGATGAAGGGCGTCGAGCTCGGGACCACGCGGCGGATGAGCGAGGTGATCGCCGAGGTGGCGGGCGCGCCGCCGGAGCGGGTCGCGGTGTTCTCCGGCCCGAACCTGGCGCGCGAGCTGGCCACCGGCGAGCCCGGCGCGGCCGTCGCCGCCTGCCTGGACATGGCGGGCGCCGAGCGCCTCCAGGCCGCCACGATGACCCCGTACTTCCGCACCTACACCTCCACCGACGTGATCGGCGTGGAGCTGGGCGGCGCGGTGAAGAACGTGATCGCGCTGTGCGTCGGGATGGCGGTCGGGCTCGGCTTCGGCGACAACACCAAGGCCGTGCTGATGACCCGCGGGCTCGCCGAGACCGCCCGGCTGGGCGCGGCGCTCGGCGCGGACGAGCACACCTTCGCGGGCCTCGCCGGGATGGGCGACCTGGTCGCGTCCTGCTCCTCGCCGCTGTCCCGGAACCGGACGTTCGGCGAGAACCTCGGCCGCGGCATGACGCCCGAGCAGGTCATCGCGGTGACCAAGCAGACCGCCGAGGGCGTCAAGTCGTCCAAGGCGGTGCTGGAGCTGGCGCGCAAGCACGACGTGGAGATGCCGATCACCGAGGAGGTGGCGGCGGTGCTGCACGAGGGCAAGCCGGTCAAGGAGGCGGGCCTCGCGCTGATCACCCGGTCGCCGAAACCCGAGCGTTACGGCGTGACACCGAAGGCGGATAAGCACAGTCCGTGACACACTGGGGACGATGCGTAGCACCTCCAGTACCCGGCAGGGTGAGAACACCCGAGCCGCACACCTGCCCCAGCCGGCGGTCCCGCAGCAGATCCCGGTCGGCGCGCCCGTGTGGCGCACGGCCGCCTTCGCCTACGCGGGCGCGGCCGAGCACGCCGAGCTGGCCGCCGCCGGATCCGCGGTAGGCGGGGCCGACCCGGTCGACAACCCGTCCGCGCTGGCGTTCGCGTCCGGCGTGGCCGCTCTGGACGGCGCCCGTCTGGACGGCCCGGCGACCGCCGAGGCGTTCCCGTCCGGCGCCGCCGCCGTCACGGGCGTGCTGCTGGCCTGCGCGACGTCCGGTGCGCACGTCGTCGCGCCCGCCGCCGCGCACGGGCCCGTCCGCACCGTGCTGACCGGGCTGCTCGCCCGTTTCGGCGTCGAGACCACGTTCGCCGAGCCGTCCGAAATGGCGGCGGCGATGCGTCCGACGACGCGCCTGGTGTGGGCGGAGGCGCTCTCCGAGCCCGATCTCGCCGTGCCGGACCTGCCGCGCCTCGCCGCGCTCGCGCATGCGCGCGGTGCGCTGCTCGCCGTCGACGCGTCCCGGACGACGCCGGTGGTGTGCCGCCCGCTCGAACACGGCGCCGACCTGGTCGTCCACGACGCGTCCGGCGGGCTCGGCGGGCACGGCGACGCGTCCGGCGGCGTGGTGGTCGGCGGCGCGCACGTGATGGCGGTGATCCGGCGCGTCCGGGTCGAGACCGGCGCGTCGCTCGGCCCGGACGACGCGTTCCTGCTGCGCCGCGGCCTGGAGACGCTGCCGCTGCGCGTCCGGCGGCAGTGCGACACGGCGAGCGTGTTCGCCGCCGCGCTGGCCAAGCACCCGGCCGTCCGGTCCGTGGGCTACCCGGGGCTGCCGCAGCATCCGTCGCACAAGCTCGCGCGCCGCCTGTTCGATGCCGGGCCCGAGGGCACGCGGTTCGGCGCGGTCGTGACGGTGACGCCGCACGGCGGGCTCGCCGCGGGCCAGGCGCTGGTCGACGCGGTCCGGCTGGCGCTCGTCGCCGGGACCGACGGCGGTGTCCGCACGGCCGTCGCGCACGCCGCGACCGAGCTGCCCGGCTGCGACCCGGCGGCCGTCCGGTTCCGGATCGGCCTGGAGGACGCCGCCGACCTCGTCCGCGACGTCGGCCGCGCCCTCGACACGGTCGCGCGCGTCACCGGCCGGGAGACCGGCGGACGCGCCGGACCCGCCGCCGGGCGCGCCGGAACCGACGCCCGGCGCGCCGGACCCGCCGCCGGGCGCGCCGGAACCGACGCCCGGCGCGCCGGACCCGTCGCCGGACGCGCCGGAATCGACGCCGAGCGCGCCGGAACCGATGCCGGACGCGGCGCCGGGCCGGTGCCGAGCGTGGCCGATAGCGCCTGATCACCGGTAGGGTCGGACACCATGTCCCAGGTTTCAGGCAAGATCCGTGTGGCGGTGGTGTTCGGCGGGCGCAGCTCCGAACACGCCATCTCCGCCGTCACCGCGGGCGCGGTGATGGCCGCGATCGACCGCGACCGCTACGAGGTGCTCCCGGTCGGCATCGCGCGTGACGGGCGGTGGGTGCTGCCCCCCGCGGACCTGGACCTGGCGATCACCGGTGGCCGGCTGCCCGAGGTCGGCGCCGAGGGCAGCGCGCTGGCGCTGCCGTTCGACCCCGAGGCGCGCGGCCTGATGGTCGTCGAGCCCGGCGAGGTGCCGCGCACGCTCGGCGAGGTCGACGTCGTCCTGCCGCTGCTGCACGGCCCCTACGGGGAGGACGGCACGCTCCAGGGCCTGCTCGAACTCGCGGGCGTCCGCTACGTCGGCGCGGGCGTGCTGGCGAGCGCGGTCGGCCAGGACAAGGGCTTCATGAAGCTGGTCTGGCAGGCGCAGGGCCTGCCGGTCGGCCCGTACGTGACGATGACCGACCGCGAGTGGCGGCGCGAGCGCAAGCGCAAGCTGGACGAGATCGCCGAGCTGGGCCTGCCGGTGTTCGTCAAGCCCGCGCGCGCCGGGTCCAGCATGGGCATCACCCGGGTGACCGACGAGGCCGACCTGGAGGCCGCGATCGAGACGGCCCGCGAGCACGACCCGAAGGTGATCGTCGAGGCCGCGATCGTCGGCCGCGAGATCGAGTGCGGCGTGCTGCAGGGCATCGGCGACGCGCCGGCCGAGGCGAGCCCGCCCGCCGAGATCCGGATGGCGAACGCGCACGACTTCTACGACTTCGAGACCAAGTACCTCGACGGCTCGACCTCGCTGACCATCCCGCCGGACCTGCCCGTCGGCGCGATCGAGGAGCTGCACCGGATCGCGGTGCGGGCGTTCGACGCGCTCGACTGCGAGGGCCTGGCCCGGGTCGACTTCTTCTACACGCCCGACGGCCGCTGGATCCTCAACGAGATCAACACCATGCCGGGCTTCACCCCGACGTCGGCGTTCCCGCAGATGTGGGCCGCCGCCGGGGTCGACTACCCGGCCCTGGTCGACCGCCTCATCCAGACCGCCCTGTCCCGCCGCGTCGGCCTCCGCTAGCCGCCTTCCGTCGGCCTCCGCTAGCCGCCTTTCAAGCCTTTCACGGTCGGGCGCGTCAGGGCTGGGGGTAGGTGATCTCGGCGCGCCTCTTCAGGTCGGTGAGGCCGGAGGCGATCGCGCCTGTGTCGGAGAACGTCCAGAGCGTGTCGCCGATGACCATCGCGCGGCGCACCCGGTCCTGCCTGATGAAGCCGGTGGGACGGATGCCCTTGGCGTCGATCGTCAGCGCGAAGGCGCCCTCGGGCGGCGGGTAGGTGCCGATCGACTGGGCCGGGATGACGGCCAGGCCGGTCGCGGGCCAGTACAGGAACGCGTGCGGGTCCATGCCGGTGTAGGAGAGCCGGTCCTTCTCGGTGTAGGACGCGATGCGCCGCGGGGGAGTCGAGCCGTCGAACTCCGAGACCAGCAGCCCGGTCGGGATGCCGCGGGCCGTGACGTCCTGGCCGACGCCGATGAGGTGGCCGTCCGGGGTGGGGTGCAGGTAGGACGAGTAGCCGTTGATCTTGAGTTCGCCGAGCGCGCGCGGGTGCGCGGGGTCGCCGAGGTCCAGCTCGTACAGCGGGTCCACCTGGCGGAACGTGACGGCATAGGCGATGCGTCCCAGGTAGCGGACGGCATACAGGCGCTCGTTGCGGCCCAGTCCGTCGAGCTGCCCGACCTGCGTGAGGCGGTCGTCCTTGCGGGTGAGGATGTGGACGCCGCTGACCTTCCCGACCGTCGTCGCGACGCGGAGCGCGCCCTGGTATTCGGACAGCGCGTACTGGTTGAGCAGCGTGCCGGGAACCGTTCCGGACGCGACCCAGCGGGGCTTTCCGGTCCCGCCGACGTCGAAGCGGTGGACGCGGGTCTGGATCGTCCCGGTGAAGGTGGAGCCCGCCACGTACAGGGTCGTCCCGTTGCCGTAGACGGTCTGGCCGTCGCCGACGACGCTGACCGGCTGCGGGTCGCCGAGGCCCTTCGCGGGGTCGATGGTCAGCACGCTGAGCAGCCCGCCACCGGTCGGCGCGGACGGGCGTTTCACCTGGTCGCAGGGCTCCTGGTAGGTCCTGGACGGCGCGCCGGGGACGGACACGGTCGCGCTGGGAAGCCAGTCGTCCAGCTTCGGCTGCGGCGTCGGCTCCTGGCTCGGCGACGTGGACGGGCTGTCCGGCATGGTGGTCCGGGGCAGGTGCTGCGGCATGTTCTCGCGCGGCCGGAACGGGATGATCATGCGCGGCGCCGAGCGGACGACGAGCCGGACCGTCGAGCCGGTCTGCCGCGCGTCCACGTACGAGCCGTTCACGGTCATCGTCCCGATCGCCTTCGGGACGCCGGTCAGATCGACGAGCGTGAGGGTCGTCTGGACGCGCCGGACGGCGGGCCCGCGGTCGGGCACGGTACCGGGCCGGACGGTCCCGGGCGGCGGGAGCAGGCTGCGCGTCGAGATCACGAGCGCGCGGTCGCCGCTGAGTAGCAGCTGGTCGCCGCGTATGTAGGGGCCGGGCGTGGCAGTCGCCAGCGAGAGCCGCGCGGTCAGCGTCCGGGTGGCGGCGTCGATGATCTGCAGGCGGTCTCCGGTGAGCGCGACAATGCGGCGGCCGTCGGTCTTCACGGAGTCGGGCTCGTCCGCGTCCGGTTCATAGGCATTTGTGCCGGAATGCTGTGCGGGGGCCTGGTTGGGCGCGGCGGCATAGGCGTTGCCGTCCGGGACGCCTGCTCGGCCCACCAGATCCCGGTCCTCCGGGACGGGCTCCGGCGGCGAGGCCTTGCGCAGATCCCGCAGGAGCGCGTCGCACGAGTCGTACCCGACCAGCTTCAAGGGCGGAAGGGCCACGGGACCGTTGCGGGTGCCGGAGGAGCCGCAGGCCGCAAGGGCGAGCGTCGCGGCCGTGAGCGCGGATGCACAAACCAGGGCACGCATGGGTGTTGGACGTCGCGGACGCGCGTCCGGTTCCTGGCTTTCCGGTGATGGCACGCTTACCTGCGCGTCGTCCCGTCGAAACGGTCCGGAAACAGCCGCGTAGGCATGATCGTGCCTGTCACCCCGCCGTCTCGGGAAGGGAACCCACCGTGCCGTCCTCGCTCATCGATCTCCCGCGCCGCTGGCATCCCCAGATCCCCGCTGCGGCCGAGGTCATCACGGGCGGGACGGCACGGCTGGCGGTCCCCGCGGCCGGACGGTCCGGACCGCTCGTGGTGGTCGGCGCCGAACCCGGCGATGTCGTGGTCGTGGACGTCCTGTCCGTAACGCGCGACGACGGCGCGCCGACCCCGCGCCCCGGACACCCGGGCTCGATCGGCTGCGCCTCGCCCGACCCGCGCGACGACCGCCCGCCCGGCGCGGGCCTGTGCGCCGAGCTGCGCGACGACCTGCACCGCGCCGGTCTGCGCGGCGCCGGCCTGAGCGAGGACGGGTTGCGCGACGCGGCCGGATGCTCGATCGCGCCGCTGACGGCCGGTTCGCGGGTGTTGCTGCCGGTCCGGGTGCTCGGCGCGCGGCTGGCGGTGGACGGCCTTCACTTTCCGGCGCGCGGCGTCTGCCATTCCGCGAGCGGCGTCGTCGAGGTGCGCGTGAACCTGACCAGGCGCGGTGTGGAGCGGTTCGCCGTCACCGGTCCGATCCTGATGCCCGACCCTTCTCCCATCTGGCGATGAGCGTGTCGACCTGCACCGACAGCTTGGATCCGAGCGGCCAGCCGATGTAGTGAGTCAGGAAGATCGCGATCTCGCGCAGCTCGTCCGGGGTGAGGTCGCCGCTTTCCAGCGCCGCCGGGATCTGGATGTCCAGAACGTCGTTCAAGCCCTGACCGGCGAGCATGCCGACCAGCAGTAGCCGCCGGTCGCGCAGGGACAGGCCCGGGCGCGTCCAGATGTCGCCGAACAGGTGGTCGACGGTGATGCCGAAGAAGTCGCCGGGCGCGTCGCCGACCTCCCAGCCGTAGACCTCGCGCATCTTGGCGAGGCCGCGGGCGCGCCGCTCATCCATCTCTCTCCTCAAGGCCGAGGCCGGCGGCGAACCGTTCGAGCGCGAGCCGGGCGAGCGGGGTGTCGACGTCCAGCTCGCCGGCCAGTTCGAGCGCGAACGCCAGGTCCTTCTCGCCGAGCGCCCGCACGTGCTCCAGGATCGGGCGCAGCGGATCGTCGTCCGCGAGCGGCGCGGTGGTCGCGCGCAGCATGATCGAGCCCGCGCCGCCGGTGATCGCGTCGGTGTGCCGGACGATCCGGGCGAGCCGCCGCAGCGACACCCCGGACGCCTCGGCGAGCCGCTGCGCCTCGGCGGCGGCCGTGAACGCGGTGAAGTGCAGCAGGTTGCGGGCCAGCTTCGTGCGCGTGCCCGCGCCGACCGGTCCCATGTGCAGGACGAGCCCGGCCCACGCCTCGAACGGTTCGCGGCAGCGCTCGAACGCCTCGTCCGAGCCGCCGACCATGACCGCGAGGGTGCCGTCTGCCGCGCCCATGAAACCGCCGCTGACCGGCGCGTCCACGACGTGCACTTCGCCTGCGCGGGCGGCCAGCGCCTCGGCGGTGCTCGCGCGGATGGTCGAGTGGATCGCGAACACGCTTCCGGGACGCATCACGGGCAGCGCCTCGTCCGCGACCTCGTTCACCTGCGCGTCGTCCCGGACCATGACCGAGACCAGGTCGGACGCCTCGGCCAGTTCGGCGACGCTCGTAGCGGCGCGCGCGCCCTCGGCGACGAGCGGCTCGACCGCTTCGGGACGCGTGTCGTAGACGACCAGACCGTGCTTGACCAGGTGTTTCGCCATCGGTGCGCCCATCTGGCCGAGCCCTATGAACCCGGTGGTCATCCGCACGGCCCCGGTGGTCATGCGCGGAACACCTCGCCGCCGTCCACGTTGATGATCTGCCCGGTGATCCAGCGCGCCTCGTCGGACAGCAGGAACAGGCACATCCCGGTCAGATCCTCCGGTGTGCCCATCCGCTTGATCGCGAGCCTGTCCCGGACGATCTTCTGCGACATGTTCCCCGGGACGACCGTCCGGTTCGCCTCGGTATCGGTCGGTCCGGGGGCGATCGCGTTGACCCGGATGCCCAGCGAGCCGAGCTCGTGCGCGAGCTGCTGCGTCAGGCCGTTCACGCCGACCTTCGCCAGCCCGTAGAACCCGGCGTACTGCCAGGCCGCCGTGGACGACTGGTTCACGACCGCGCCGCCGCCGCGCGCCTGCATGTGCGGGACGACGGCGCGGGTGCAGAGCAGCGCGCCGTCCATGTTCACGGCCATGAACCGCTTGTAGTAGTCCCAGTCGACCGTGAACAGGAAGTCGAGCTTCATCGTCCCGAAGATCGCGGCGTTGTTGACCAGCAGGTCGATGCCGCCGAAGCGCTCGGCCGCCGCGTCCGCCATGGCCTGGACGGACGCGGGGTCCGACACGTCGGCGTGCACGAACAGGCCCTTGATCTCGTCCGCTACGTCCTGGCCCGCGTCGTTGACGTCCGCGACGACGACGGACGCGCCCTCGGCGGCGAGCGCCCGCGCGTACGCCGCGCCGATCCCGCCCGCCGCGCCGGTGACGATCGCGACCTTCCCCTCGAACCGTGCCCCCTCGAACCGTCCCATCCTCACGCCCCTTCGGCGATCGCCTTGGTCTCCAGGTACTCCTCGAACCCGGCCACGCCCATCTCGCGGCCGATTCCGGACTGCTTGTAACCGCCGAACGGCACGTCCGCGCCGTACCAGACGCCGCCGTTCACGCTCACCGTCCCGGCGCGCAGCCGCGCCGCGACCGCGTTCGCCCGCGCGTGGCCGCCGTGCACCGCGCCGGACAGCCCGTACGGCGAGTCGTTCGCGATCCGGACGGCGTCGTCGTCGCCGTCGTGCGGCAGCAGCACCAGCACCGGCCCGAAGATCTCCTCGCGCGCCGTCCGCGCGGCGTTGGTGAGGCCGGTGACCAGCGTCGGCTCGATCCAGAAGCCGCGCTCGCGGCCCGCCGGACGCCCGCCGCCGCACGCGAACGCGCCGCCCTCCTCGACCGCGAGCCGCAGGTACGCCTCGACCCGGTCGCGCTGCCGCGCCGAGATCAGCGGCCCGCAGACCGTCCCGTCGTCGGACGGGTCGCCCGGCCCGAGCCTGCTCAGAGTCCTCGCCATGATCGCGGCGGCCTCGTCGTACCGGTCGCGCGGCACGAGCACGCGCGTGGTGATCGCGCAGCCCTGCCCGGCGTGCGTGACGCCCGCGAACGCCGCGTACGAGCAGGCCGCCTTGAGGTCCGCGTCGTCCAGGACGATGAACGCCGACTTGCCGCCGAGCTCCAGGAACACCCGCTTCAAGGTCCGCGCAGCGGCGGCCATGACCTCGCGGCCGGTCGCGGTCGAGCCGGTGAACGAGACGAGGTCGACGCGCGGGTCCTCGGCCAGCAGCGCGCCGATCCCGTGGTCGGACGAGGTGACCACGTTCAGCACGCCCGGCGGGATGTCGGTCTCCTCCGCCGCGAGGACGCCGAGCGCCGCCGCGCACCAGGGCGTGTCCGGCGCGGGCTTCAGCACGACCGCGTTCCCGGCGGCCAGCGCCGGGCCGACCTTCGCCAGGTTGATCTGGTGCGGGAAGTTCCACGGCGTGATCGCCGCGACGACACCGACCGGCTCCCGGACGATCCGCCGCCGCGACGCCATGCCCATCGGCGCGGCATGCCCGAGATCGGTCTCCCAGGCGTAGGACTCGGCGAGGTCGGCGAACCAGCCGAGATCGGCGACCGGGCCGTCCAGCTGCGCGCCGAATGTCAGGAAGCGCGGCGCGCCCGCCTCCTGGATCGTGATCTCGCGCAGCTCGTCCGCGTGCTTCTGGAGGGCGTCCCGGAGCTGGCGCAGGCAGTGCACGCGGAACTTCACATCGGACGACCAGCCGGACTCGTCGAACGCGCGGCGCGCGGCTTCGAGCGCGCGGTCGAGATCGTCCGCGGTGGCGTCGGCGGCCTGGCCGACCACCTCGCCGGTCGCGGGGTTCAGGGTGTCGAACGTGCCGCCGGAGCCGGGGACGAGGCGGCCGTCCAGGAGCAGGGGAGAGGGGTGGTTGCCGAACAAGCGATCGGTTGTTCTGGACACCTGTCCAGACTACATTTCAGAACATGACCGAACGCAAGCCCCGGCCCGACTATTCGGGGGAGTTCGACCCCGACTTCCGCTTCGAGGACCTGTCGCGGGACGCGCTCGTCCGGCTCGTCCGCGAGTACGCGCTGATCGTCCACCTGCTCGACCGCTCCGGCATGACCGCCGTCGGCCTCCGCTACGGCCAGGCGGCCGTCGAGGAGATCGCCATCGAGGAGTGGAAGGGCGCCAGCCCGATCTACACCGACCGGATCCGCGAGATCATGCGGATCGAGGGCGACGGCGTCTCGGCGATCTTCAAATGCCTCCAGCTCGACCCCGGGTTCGCCTTCTCCTACATGGACGTCGAGTACGAGCTGGTCGACGAGCGGCACGGCTACTTCCAGCTCCGCTCCTGCGGCGCGCTGCTCGACGTCGAGCCGTTCGGCGAGCGGTCGGTCACCGGCATGTGCCACACCATCGAGGACGGCACGTTCGACGTCACCGCGCAGGCCGTCAACCCGAAGGCGCGGATCCGGCCCGTCCACCGGCCGCCCCGGAACCCTGCCGGACGCGTCCCGCACTGCCGCTGGGAAGTGGTCATCGACGACGACACCGACACGCTCCCCGAGGCCGACATCACCCGCATGACCCGCGGCACCACCGCGGCCCGGCACCGCTTCCCGGCGATGCGGGACGGAACACCTCACATCCCCGGGTGACATGCCTCACCGGGACGTTACGTTGTCAACCGGCGAGCGTCCGTTGTACTTTCTGGACAGTTCGTCAATAAGACCCGTACCACCCGCCGGAGCCGCCCATGACCGCCCAGCTCGGGGAGCCGGACAACCTCGTCCTGCAGGCCCGCGACGTGCGCTTCGACTGGTCCGCGGTCCCGCTGCACTGGATCCCCGGCGACCCCGTCGCCACCCACCTGATCAACGTGCTGCACATGCTGCTCCCGGCCGGCGAGGAGTGGTTCGTCCGGGTCTTCAAGGAGGCCGTCCCGCTGATCGAGGACGACGACCTCCGCGAGGACGTGCTCGGCTTCATCGGCCAGGAGGCCATGCACGCCTCCTCGCACGACGCCGTCCTCGACCACTTCATGGAGCAGGGCCTGGACGTCCGGCCCTTCGTCCGGCAGGTCGAGTTCCTCTTCGAGAGCATGCTCGGCGACCGCGGCCTCACCGGCGACCGCCGCCGCGCCTGGCTCAACGAGCGGATCTCCCTCATCGCCGCCATCGAGCACTTCACCGGCGTCCTCGGCGACTGGATCCTCAACGCCACCGCCCTGGACGAGGCCGGCGCCGACCCGATGATGCTCGACCTGCTGCGCTGGCACGGCGCCGAGGAGGTCGAGCACCGGCACGTCGCGCACGAGCTGTTCATGCACCTCGACGGCCGCTACCCGGCCCGGCTCCGCGCCATGGCCGAGACGGTCACCGCCCTGGTCTCGCTCTGGCAGCGCGGCCACCGCTACCTCATGGCCGCCGATCCGATCGTCAAGGGCCGCATCAAGGGCGGCGTCCGGCACATCCGCCGCACCGGACGCGCCGGGCTCACCCCCGAGGGCCGCATGGTCGCCGCGTCCATCCGCCGCTACACGCGCCGCGACTACAGCCCCCTCAACGAGGGCTCCACCGAGCAGGCCCTCGCCTACCTCGCCACGTCCCCGGCCGCCCAGGCGGCGCTCCGGTGACCATCCCGCCCGACCTGTACGGCCGCCGCTCCCGCGACCGCTTCGTCATCGCCGCGTCCGCCCTGTTCAGCGGCCTGTACAGGCTCCGCACGCTCCGCACCCCGACGCTGCCGCCCGTCCGCCCGGTGGACCGCTCCATGCGCCTGGTCGTGCAAGCCGTCACGCAGGTCGCCGAGGAAGTCGTGTCCCTCACCCTCGCCGCCCCCGACGGCCGCCTGCTCCCGGCCTGGCAACCCGGCTCCCACCTGGACCTGCACCTGCCGTCCGGCCGCCGCCGCCAGTACTCCCTCTGCGGCGACCCGTCCGACCTGGGCACGTACCGCATCGCCGTCCGCCGCCTCCCCGACGGCGGAGGCGGCTCCCTGGAAGTCCACGGGCTTTCCGAAGGCACCGTCCTCAAAGTCCAGGGCCCCCGCAACGCCTTCCCCTTCATCCCCCGCAAGCGCTACCTCTTCATCGCGGGCGGCATCGGCATCACCCCCATCCTCCCGATGGTGAAAGCGGCCGAAAAACTGGGCGCCGACTGGCACCTCATCTATACCGGCCGCACCCGCGCGACCCTCCCTTTCCTGGACGAGCTGCCAGACCAGCGCGTCACCATCCGCACGGACGACACGGACGGCATCCCGACCAGCGATTTCCTCCTCGCCTCCGCCACTCCCGGAACCGCCGTCCACGTCTGCGGCCCGTCCCCGATGATCGACGCCATCCGAGCCGCCCTCCCCGCGGACGCGACCCTCCACTACGAACGCTTCGCCCCGGCCCCCATCACCGACGGCAAGCCCTTCGAGGTGGAACTCAAGTCCTCCGGCCGCGTCCTCCAAATCCCCGCCACCCGCTCGGCCCTGGACGTCATCAAAGAGGAGAAGCCCGACGTCGCCTACTCCTGCCGCCAAGGCTTCTGCGGCACCTGCAAGACGCGAATCCTCTCCGGCGCCGCAGACGACCGAGCCCCCTCCGACCCCGCAGGCGACAACACCATGCTCATCTGCGTCTCCCGAGCCACCCAAGGCCGCCTCACCCTGGACCTTTAATTCCGTTGCACGCCCTCCGCGGGGCTGGCAACCTAATGAACGTCCGCAACGGACAGAACCACCGAGAGGAGGACCGGCCATGCTGAAGCTCTATCGACTGCCCAAGGCGTCGCTCGCCAGCACCGGCCGGTATCCCACTTCCTGACTCCGGCCCGCGCGCAGGGTGACGCCGAGACTTCTCTCTATGTGCGCGGCTCTAGTCCAACTGGAAGAGGCGCCGGTTTCAGCGACCGGATGATCGGGGTTCGAATCCCCGGAGCCGCACTTCGCCCTCGTAGTCCAATGGTAGAGGCGTTCGGCTAAGGACCGAAATGTTGGGGGTTCGAATCCCTCCGAGGGCACGTATGGGGTGGCGCCGAAGTGGGAGAGTCGGGCCTGCCTGTAAAGCAGGTGCTTCGCGCTGAGTGGGTTCGAATCCCGCCTGCCCCACTTCTTACTTGATTCACGTTCCCGTGCGGGCCGATCAGGCATGCTGATCGGTCATGGGAATCTCGATGGAACTCGGCCGCGTCTCGCCCGAAGCCGCTCGGGCGGCGATGGCGGGCGGTTCGTGGCCGCGACCGGAGATGCAGGCGGGGGAGCGCTTCAGGGCAACCTTGTCGCTGGACAAGGCTTGGGGCGGGCTTTGTTGGCTGCTCGCCGCGGCTGGTTGCCCTGTCGATGCCGTGGGCGGCACTCCGTTCCCTGGAGAGCGGTCGTATGAGCGTCGGCTGATTCGAGTCCTTACGGTGCTGTGCATACGATGGCCTGCATCGGACGGATCGGACAGGAGAAGGCGTGGGCACCGCACTGATCATCGGGGACGTCCAGCAGGGCATCACGGGCGCGTATCCGTTCGCCAAGCAGGTCGTGGCGCCGCTGGCGGACCTCCTGCCGCGCGCTCGCGAGGCCGGCGCCCTGGTCGTGTTCGTGCATTTCGGGTTCCGCCCGAACGGGGCCGACCTGCCGGCCGACAACGATCTGTTCAAGTCGTTCTTCGAGGCGGGGGACACCTTCCACGAAGGGTCGTCCGGGACCGAGATCGCCCTTCCGGTCGCGGACGAGGACGTCGTCGTGATGAAGCGCCGTGCGAGCGCGTTCGCCGGTACTGACCTGGACCTCGTGCTGCGCGCTCGCGGTGTCGACACCATCGTGGTCGCTGGCGTTGCTACGAGCGCGATGGTCGCGGCGACCTGCTACGACGCCGCCGACCGGGGTTACCACGTCACCGTTCTGCGGGACGCGTGTGGTGACGGCGACCAGTCCATTCACGACTTCTTCATGGACGCCGTCTTCCCCGCCCGCGGCTTCAAGGTCACCACCTCTACCGAGTGGCCGAACGAACTCGGCTAGCGGTTACTGGACGGGCAGCAACGCCTGGACGCCTGGCAGGACGGTCGCGCGGAAGGCCGCGTCCAGTTCGGACGGAGTGGCCGTGACTTCGCCGTCCGCCCAGCGGGTCAGTAGCGCCATCAGAGCGCCGTGGACGCAGGTGACCGTCAGTTCCAGTGCGCCGGTCGGCGTTACGCCCCGGGCGAGGAGTTCGTCGCGGATGACGCCTCGGAGATGTTCGTTGGCGTGAGCGGCCTGTTCGTGTCCGCCGCGCCTGCCCAGCAGCGCTTGGATGATGCGGCGCTGTTCGTGGATGTGCTCGAACAGCGGACGGCTGAACGCGAACAAGGGCCCGTGGGGATCGGGCGCCGCGTTCAGGAAGCTGAGCTGTTGCATGGTCGCGGCGAGGACGGCGCGCTTGCCGTCGAAATGCGCGTAGAACGTGGACCGGCCGATGTCCGCGCGGTTGATGAGGTCGGTGACGGTCACCGCGTTGTAGCCCTTCTCCAGGATCAGGTCCATGAGGGCTTGCTGGATCGCCTGCCGGGTACGCCGCACGCGACGGTCGACCTTCTCTAACACTTCTCCGCCTTCTGTTCGGTAACGCACACCTGGCCCCAACTGGTTGTTGACCCCGTTCGGCGGCCGAACACACCATGCGTTAACGAACAGACTGTTCCGAATGAAGGAGATGCGCAATGGGGCTGCGTGGACTGGTGCACGGGACCGAACACGATCACGGCGAGTCGGGCGGGACGCTCAGGCACCCGCGCGCCTACGAGTTCGTGGCGGGCTTCGGGTTCCTGGGACGGCGGCGCGAGACCTTCCTCCGGCTGGCCGCGCTGGCCGGCGCCCGTCCGGGCGTGCGCGTCCTTGACGTCGGCTGCGGGACGGGCTACCTGACGAGAATCCTGTCCACGGTCGTCGGGGACGGCGAGGTCGTCGGGCTCGACCCGTCCGAGCCGATGGTCGAGTACGCGCGCCGCCGCGCCCCCGCGAACTGCACGTACGTCGTCGCGGGCGGTCGGGAGACCGGCCTTCCGGACGGATCGTTCGACGTGGTGGTCTCCAGCCTGGCCGTCCACCACATGCCGGTGGACGATCGCGCGCCCGCCTTCGCGGAGATGTTCCGCGT
The DNA here is from genome assembly GCF_024172125.1 of Actinomadura rupiterrae. Classification (GTDB taxonomy): domain Bacteria; phylum Actinomycetota; class Actinomycetes; order Streptosporangiales; family Streptosporangiaceae; genus Spirillospora; species Spirillospora rupiterrae. The sequence goes on along the minus strand of NZ_JAMZEA010000007.1, from coordinate 196,137 downwards.
CCTGCGGCCCGGCGGGACGCTCCTGATCGCCGAGTTCCGTCCGCCGTCCAACCGGCTGGTCGCCGCGCTCACCGGCCACATGACCGGCCCGGCGATGCGGCACAGCCCCAAGGACCTGCTCGGAACCCTGATCCCCGACGCCGGTTTCGAGGTCGTCGACGAAGGCGATCTCCCGGTCATGCTGTCCTACGTCAAAGCTCACAAACCGGCCCGCTGAGTCTCAGCGGCCTGCTCCGCCGGGACGGTCTGGGCGCGTCCGGACGCCTTCTGCACCCCGCGCAGGAGCATGACGGCGAAGGCCACGAGCACCGGGCCCGGCGTCGGCTCGGCGATGACGGCGCAGACCACGGCCCAGCCCAGCACCATCCATGCCAGGAAGAGCGGCGGGGTGATGCCGCGCCGGTCCATCCAGACCACCGTGAGGCCGATGAGCAGGAGAGGCCATCCGAAACCGGCGGGGTTCGCCCAGAAGTAGCTGGCCTGGTGCGTGTCCTCCGTCCAGTGGCCCCACAGGCGCAGGGCGAACCAGTCGTCGAAGTAGCTCCTGCTGAGCAGCAGTCCGATGGCCAGATGCCCGCCACCGATCAGCGCCAGTCCCCGCCCGGCCCACCAGATCACCGCGCCACGCTCCCATCCATACAGTTCTGTACTGTATGGATGGGACGCTAGACTTCGCCCTGTTGCGAGCGCAAGGCACTGTGCCGCACCCCACAACCCGGGAGGAGACGGCGATGGCGGCGACGGCACGCACCCCGCGCAGCACGTGGATCGAGAAGGGATTCAACGCACTCGCCGCGGGCGGGCCCGACGCCGTCCGCATCGATGTGCTGGCAAAGGAACTCGGCGTCACCCGAGGCAGCTTCTACTGGCACTTCAAGGACCGGGACGCGTTCCTCGAAGCGCTCCTGGACGCCTGGCAGCAGAAAGGCGCCGACGAACTCATGGCCCAAGTGGAGGCCGAGACCGCCGACGCCAGAGAGAAGATCCGGCTACTGGGGACGCTCATCCCCACTTCGCCGCTAATACCTGTCGACCTGGCGATCCGCGACTGGGCCCGCCGCGATCCCGAGGTCGCGCAGCGCCTCCGGCACGTCGACAACCGCCGCATGGACTACCTGCGCAGCCTGTTCGGCGAATTCTGCCCCGACCCGGACGACGTCGAGGCCCGCAGCCTGCTCGCCTACTCACTGGCCATAGCCAACCAGTCCCTAGCCGCGGACCATCCGACCCGGACCCGCCCCGAAGTGCTCACCCAGGCCGTCCAGCACCTCCTCGCCTGACCTCCAGGGCGGAGATCGATCAGTTGGGAGCGGTCCACTCCTCGGCCAGGAGGGCGTAGGCGAGACCGTCGAGCCAGCCCTTGGTCCGGTGGAGGGAATCCTTCACCGTGTGCTGTTCGCGGCGCATGCCGACCCGCTCCATCAGCCGCCACGAAGCCTCGTTGTCGTAGAAGCACTGCGCGTGCAGGCGGCGCAGGCCGAGCTTCCCGAAGGCGACGTCGATGAGGGCGCGTACCGCTTCGGTGGCGTAGCCCTTGCCTCCGTAGGAGGGGTCCAGCGTCCACCCGAGCTCTCCTTGGACGCCCTTCGCCTGGTCGGCGACCTCCTGCTGGGCCCAAGCGTCCTGGACCTGCAGCGTCAGATCGCCGATCACCCGACCGTCCAGCTCGATGACGAGCAGGTTCGCGAGCCGATCCTCGCGGAGAAAATGCTCGCGGTAGTCGTCGAACGTCGTCGTGGCGCCCCCGACCCATTCCCAAGCTTCCGGCAGCTGCCGGTAGACCCAGGTCGCTTCCGCGTCGTCCGGGACGGCCCGGCGCACGAGCAGCCGGTCGGTGGCGATCGGCCAGTCCAGCGTGTCAAGAGGGTGGCGCATGGCCCACATGCTGTCAGAGCCCCAAGACCCCACAAAACCAATTATCCCGGGCGACACCACCTGCTCAATGGTCAGCGGCGCTGCCGGTCGTCGAGATCTCCTCGCCCGCCATCATGAGAATCGGCCAGGGCGCGGTGCTCAGCGTGTGCGCGATCAGGGCGCTCATCCGGCGCGCCGGCCTCGAACTGGCGCGCCTTGCGTGCGACCAGCAGGAGGACGAGCGCGCCCGGCAGTTCGGCAAGCGCCAGCACCGCCAGCGAGACCGCGAGATCGGACCTGCTCGCGGCGGTCAGCATGTCGAACCAGCCGTCGATGACGAAGACCGGAGCCGCGAGCAGCGCGGCGGTACGGGTCTCCCGGTGGCTGCCGCGCAACAGCCATCCGGTCGCGGCGAGCCCGGCGACCTCGAACACGTCAAGCCCGACCCACGTCAGCTGCCAGGTGTCGATGCCGGTCCAGGTGGTGTTCCAGTCCTGCGCCGGACCCTGGTCGGGCAGCGCGGAGCCCAGGTAGACGATCCAGACCGTCAGGCCCAGCGCCGCGACGAGGAGCGCCGTCCCGGTCAGCCGCGCGCGCCGCTCGTCCACCTCGGGGCCCACCAGCCACTTCACCCATGACCTCACGCGCAAACGGTAACCCACGGGCGGGGGATCTTCCTGAGCGCTGAATCCCGCCGACTACCTGGCGCGCACGGCCTCCAGCACGGCTTCGAACCCGTCCCGGCTCAGCGCCAGCACGCCGCCGTCCGGGTCCTTGCTGTCCCGCAAGGCCGCCCCGCCCACAGCGTCCGCAACCTCAACGCAGTTGTCGCCGATCTCGTCGCTGCGAGAAGCCTTGCGCCAGGCGGACGCGGGCACGGCGCCCACTTCGACGCATTCGCCGCCATTGGGGGCGCTGTAGCTGCTCTTTCGCCACTCGAAACCTTCGAGGTCCATCGCCTAGCTACCTCTCGCGAACGGCTGCAAGCACGGCCCCGAACCCATCCCGACTCAGCTCCAGCACTCCGCCGCCCGGATCCTTGCTGTCCCGTACGGCCACTCCGCCCAGAGCGTCTCCAACCTCCACGCAGTTGGCGCCGTCTTCGTTGCTTCGGGACGCCTTGCGCCACGCAGGTGCAGTGCCTACCTCAACGCATTCGCCGCCGTTGGTGCCGCTGTGGCTGCTCCTTCGCCACTCGAAACCTTTGAGATCCATCGCCTGGCTACCTCTCGCGGACGGCTGCGAGGACGGCCCCGAACCCGTCCCGGCACAGCGCCAGTACCCCGGCGTCCGGGTCCTTGCTGTCCCGCAAGGCCAGCCAACCCGCAACGTTCGCAACCTCAACGCAGTTGTCGCCGATCTCGTTGCTGCGAGAGGCCTTTCGCCACACCACCTGGCTCAGGTCCATTTCTCCTCAAGCGCCTCTCTGATCTTCGTGCGTGAGTCTGGGACGTTCAGGGACTGGGCCTGCACGCGTGAGAAGGTCTCGCACACGATGGCCAGGTCTTCCGGATCTCTGGACGTCTCTCCTCCGTAGGCCTTTGACGTGTAGACTACCTGCTTTTGATCGGCTTGCGTCGCGATCGCGAAGGACGCCCACAGGTTGCGAATGTAAATCGGGGGGAGTATCTGTAGGCAAATGTTTTCCGCTTGTGACAGTTCGTAAAGGAATTCGAGCTGCTCCCGCATGATCTCGACGGAGCCGACCTGGCGGTAGAGGACGCTCTCGTCCATCACGGAGTAGATGGATGGGGCGGGGGTACGGCTGCGAACATTCTGGCGCCGCATGCGGGCAAGCACGTCCTCTTCCTTCTTCAGGAGGACGCGTGCGTAGGCCTCGGTCTGGAACAGGCCGTAGACGATGCGTTGCTCGAACGAGCGCAGCGCACTCGCCGTGGCCTCGGCGTGTGGGTAGTTGCCGAAGACTGATGGATAACGGGCTGCCTTTATCGCCTGAAGCAGGTCGTCCCAAGCTTCGACGACTGTCGTCCCGCTGTGCAGCGCGTGGTCGAGACGTTGGGCGAAGTCCCGGCGGCAGCGGGTGTTGCCCAACTCGACCTGCGTGATGTACGTCCGCGCCACATTGGTGAGAGCTGCGACTTCGCGCTGTGTGAGCCCTGCCGAGAGGCGTAGCCGCTTCACCTCGTCACCGAAGGCGAGGAGTTCGGGGGCGTTCTTCTGTGCGGGCATATCGGTCTTTCGGGAGGTCAGCAACGGGGCAGTGGATGTCACTGAGTTGTTCGCACCCTGCAGTTGACTCATGACGCTACGCCTTGGCGTGACTGGATGAGTGTGTATTCGGCAACTCAGCGTGAGGGATGTTGCGAGGGACGCTCATGGCCAGGGAAAACGATCAGGGTGTGACGATGGCGGACGCCGAGATCGTGGTGGAGGCGTGCGGGGAATCGATCAAGGTGGTGCGGGATTTCGTGGGGGAGTGGTTCGGGGCGCGTGGGTATGCGTCCGAGCTTGTCTACGTTGCGCGGACGGTGGCTTCCGAGCTTGTTACCAATGCGCTCCTGCATGGCAGTGACCCGGGCGACCCGATCACTGTGCGTCTTCTGCTCTCGGATGCGGGGCCCGTGATTGAGGTGGAGGACGGGTCGGAGGTGCGGCCGGTCGTCCGGCCACTCGCGCTGGACGCGTTGTCCGGGCGTGGGCTGGCGATGATCGAGCTCATGACGCGCGCGTGGGGTGTTCGGCCGCGGGCCGGCGGCGGCAAGGTCGTCTTCGCGGTGCTGGACGTCGGGTGACCGGCCGCGTTCTGCTCCTGCACGTCCTGCGCGGCCTCTTTCCAGGGTGGGACGTGTTCGTGGATGACCGTTCGGTCTGGCGCGCGTCCGGGTTCGTCCTCGTCAGTGCCTCGTCCGCCGAAGCGCTCGCGGACGCCCTTCTAAAAGCTGAAGGGTGTCGGGAGCCTAGAGTCCCGTCTCGATCACAGAGAGGCACTCATGCTGTCGAGGATTGAGAGATAATGGGTTCATGCACGAGCCAGAGGGGCTTCCGTCGCGCAACGCGGACTACGCAGCGCGGCTGCCCGCGTCGATCGATGACCTGCACGGGCCGGTGACGGGGGCCGTGGAGCTTCCGCTTCATGTGGTCTGGTCGGGGCGGAAGAGGTTTGACCTCGGTGACACCCGCCAGCGCCTGGTGTTGTACGCCTTGCTGCTCTCGGAAGCTCCAGCCGCCGATCTCTGCAAGTGGCTGAATGGCGATCTTCTGCTTGAACAGTGGTCCGAGCTTCGGATGATGCTCAGTCCAGCACGCCGGCGTGCATGGGAGTCCGTCCTGCCCAGCGGCGCATGACGACGATCGAGCCACTCCCCGGTGGTCATCGGCGCGTCATTGTGGACGGCCTTCCCGCCTTCGACCGATTCGGGCTTCTGCTGGCCGGCGGATACTCCATGCGGGCTCACGACCTGCTCTGCCGCCCGTCCCAAGATCTGGACTTTGCCACCAACGATCAGCGTCCGCTGCGGGAGATCGCCGATGCGGTGGCCGAGCACTACCTGGCCCTGGGGTATTCGGTGGATGTCATCGAGGCGAGGGCCCGCTCCGCGAGACTGATGCTCACCTTGCCGGACGATGCCCAGGAACTGGAACTCGATCTGCTGAAGAAGCCTTGGGGCCTCGACGGGTTGCCCTAGAAGTCGACTGGGGGCGTCGTCCTCGCCACGATGCCTCTCGATGACGCTGTGGGGCTGAAGGTCCGTGCGCTGCACGATCGGACGGTGGTCCGGGACATCGTCGATCTTGAGGCGGCGGCCTCGAAGGGCGGCTTCTCCTTCGTCGATCTCGAGGTCTTGGGGCGACGCCACGAGCCCGAGCTCGATTTCGAGACCCTTGTCTACCGACTCGGAGCCGTCTCGCTGTTCGAGGATGAGGATTACGCTCCCTACGGACTCGCTGCGGACAAGATTGCGATGATCAGGCAGTTCGCGACCGCCTGGCAACAGGATCTGGCGAACCGGCTTGCCGAGCAGGGCTGGCTGGACGGCGCCGCTGACTGACCGTGCCTGCACTTGCCAAACGGCTGAGGCTTCTTGTCGGTGCCTTACGGTCTCTCTATGTTGCAGCGTGCTTTGGACGACCAAACTGATCCGCCGCTTCGTCCGCTGCCCGAGCAGGTTGCGGAGCTTCTGCGGGCGTTGGACTGTGCGCCTCGATTGGGGGCCCATTTACGGCTTGTGCATGATGTTGCCGCTGACCTCGCTGAATGGGTTGAGCAGCGGCATCCTGGGCTGGAGTTCGACAGGAAGGCCGTCTTGTTCGGGGCTGCTACCCATGACATTGGGAAGTTCGTGCATGTGGGCGAGCTTTCGGGGCCCGGGGCGTCCCATGAGGAAGCCGGGCGCGAGTTGCTGCTGCGGCACGGGTTCGACGAACGCCTCGCGCGCTTCGCGGCGACCCATGCGTCCTGGACGGAGGACATCCCGCTGGAGGACCTGCTCGTGAGCCTCGCGGACAAGGTCTGGAAGAACAAGCGCGTTCCCGAGCTGGAGGATCTTGTTGTCGCGCGGCTGGCTGAGGCTGGTGGGCGGGCGCGGTGGGAGGAGTTCGCGGCGTTGGACGACTTCCTCACGCGCATCGGGGACGGCGCGGACGAGCGGCTCGCCTTCCAGAACGCCTTTCCGCTGCGTGCGTGAGCGCCCGGCCGGGCCGGGCGCTCGTAGTCAGCGGTTGTCGACCTGGGACGCGACCTTGCCGTAGACGAACTCCTGCGTGCCGTTGATGAAGTCGGATGGGAAGCCGGGCGTGAAACCGGAGGCTTCGTTGAGGCGCTGGATGGCGTCCGGTTCGAGCGTCACGTCCAGGACGCCCAGGTTGTCGGTCAGCTGCTCGGCGGTCCGTGCCCCGACGATCGGGTGGACGGCCGGCGAACTCGCACGGACCCAGGCCAGGGCGACCTGGGCGCTCGTCGCTCCTAGCTCCTGCGCGACCTCGCCAACGGTCTTGGCCACCTCCAGGTCGTGGTCGCTGATTTGGCTGGGGTCGAGGCGGGTGCGGGGCGCGTTGCCCGAGTTGTACTTGCCCGACAGGATGCCGTTCGCCAAAGGGCTCCAGGCGGCGACGGACAGGCCGAAGTGCTCGGCCATCGGCAGCAGTTCGTTCTCGATGTCGCGCTTCAGCAGGCTGTAGGGCACCTGGAGGCCGGCGAACGGCGTCCAGCCGCGCCACTCGGCGAGGGTGTTCGCGCGGGCGACCACCCAGGACGGCGCGTCCGAGATGCCGACGTACAGCACCTTGCCCTCGCGGACGGCGTCGTCCAGGGCGCGCATCGTCTCCTCGATGGGAGTGTTGCGGTCCCAGATGTGCACCCAGTAGACGTCGATGTGGTCGGTCCGCAAACGGCGCAGGCTGGTTTCGAGGGACGCGCGCAGGTTCTTGCGGTGGTTGCCCGCCGCGTTGGGGTCGGCGCCGTCCCGGGACACGGTGTACTTCGTCGCGAGGACGAAGCGGTCGCGGCGGTCGGCGAGGAGTTCGCCCAGGTACTCCTCGCTCGCGCCGTTCCGGTAGTTGATGGCGGTGTCGACGACGTTGCCGCCCGCGTCCGCGTAGGCGTCGAGGACGCGGCGGCTCTCGTCGAGGCCGGCGCCGGGGCCGTCCGGCTGGCCGAACGTCATGGCGCCGAGGAAGAGTTCAGAGACGCGCAGGCCGGTTCGGCCGAAGAGTCGGTATCGCACCCCTGCCACGGTAGTGCTCGGCCGTGCTGACCGATCTTCGTTTGCCGCTAGGCGTTCCGGACGGCCTCGCCCACGTCGGCCGGTGAGACCTGCCAGGGGGCGCCGTGGCCGGGGAGGACCCAGGACGCCGAGAGTCCGGCGATCCGGTCGAGGGAGGCGAGTGCTTCGGCCGGGTCGTCGGTGAACGGCGCGGGCTGCGGTCCGGTGCGTCCGGTGAGGACGTGCCGGGTGGTCAGGGCGTCCCCGACGAAGAGCGCGTCGGCGATGGGGACGTGGATCGCGATGCTGCCCGGCGAGTGTCCGGGCATGCCCACGATGGCGGGCTTGCCCGGCAGGTCCAGGACGTCGCCGTCGGCGATCTCGGTGACCTCGCTGACGTACCGGGGGCGCAGGCCGTTCTTGCGAAGGGAGTAGCCGAAGAAGCCGAGCGCCGGGCCGAGGCGCAGGGGGCCGGTCGCGACCTTGGGCTTCTCGCCCGTGCGGGTGCGGACGGAGTCGTCCGCGTGGACGTACACCGGGACGCCGTGCTCGCTGCGCAGCCGCTCGGCGAAGCCGATGTGGTCGGAGTCGCCGTGGGTCAGGATGAGGCCGCGGATGTCGTCGGCGGTCTTGCCCAGCGAGCGCAGCTCGTCCTGGAGGTCCTTCCAGTGGCCGGGCAGCCCGGCGTCGATGAGCGTGATGCCCTCGGGGGTGTCGACGAGGTAGCACGCCACGATGTCGTTGCCGAGGCGGTGCAGGTGGGGGGCGAGTTTCACGGGGTTCTCCGGAAGGGGGGACGAAGATCGATGGCGGCTAAGATAAGTAGCTATCATGGCTAACGTCAATAGCTTTGATGGCGGAAGGACGAGCGGTGCCCACCCCTGAGAAGACCTCGTTCGACGAGATCGTCGCGGCGGGCCGCGATCTCCTGGAGGCGGCCGGCGTGAAGCGGCTGACGATGCAGGGCGTCGCGGAACGGGTGGGCGTCCGCGCTCCGTCGCTGTACAAGCACGTCAGCAACCGTGCGGCCCTGCTGGCGGCCGTCGCCGAGGCCACGCTTGAGGACCTGGCCGTCCAGCTGGAGGCGACCGACGGATCGCTCGACGCGCTCGCGCGCGGCTACCGGCGGTTCGCGATGGCGTGGCCGGAGGGGTTCCGGCTGATGCACTCGGTGGAGGTGTCGGCCGACGCTCGCGTCCGGGCGGCCGATCCGGTGCTGCGGGCGGTCCGTCCGCTCGTGGGGGAGGACGAGGCGCTCGAAGCCGCGCGCCTGGTGACGGCCTGGGCGACCGGCTTCGTCGAGATGGAGCTGAGCGGCGCGTTCCGGCTCGGGGGCGAGATCGACCGGTCGTTCGAGTACGGCCTGGCCGGAATCACCCGCGCGCTGGCGGACCGCCGCTGAATACGCCGCGCGCCGGCGGACCGCCGCTGACCGAGGGTGGACGGCGGGGTGCGGCTGAACTAGTGTCTGGACATGTGTCCGGAAGAGAGATGGCCACCGAGTCCACGCGGCGGCGGCTGACGTCGCGGCAGGCGGAGACGGTGCGCGGGTTGACCGAGGCCGCCGTGGAGGAGGTCCGGGAGGTCGGGTTCGACTCGCTGACCGTGCGGAACGTGGCGCGGCGGGCAGGAGTGGCACCGGCTACGGCCTACACGTACTTCGCGTCCAAGAATCACCTGGTGACCGAGGTGTTCTGGCGGCGGCTGAGCGCGCTACCGGACGTCTCCGGGGAGCCGGGACGGGCGCGGGTCGTCGAGGTGCTGCGCGAGATCGCGCTCCTGGTTTCGGACGAGCCGGAACTGGCCGCGGCCTGCACGACCGCGATGCTCGGCACCGATCCGGACGTCCGCGAACTGCGCTTGCGGATCGGGGTCGCCATCCGGGAACGGCTCCAGACCGCGCTCGGCAAGGACGACCCGAAGGCTCTGGGGGCGTTGGAGCTTGCTTACTCAGGGGCGCTCGTGCACGCGGGAATGGGCTACACCTCGTACGCGCGCGTTGCCGATCGCCTGGAAGAAGTGGCGGAGCTGATCCTGCCCGACTCCTAAGTGAGGTGGCGGCTGTGGACCCCTCCTACAGCCCGTACGACTACGCCGTCCATGAAGACCCCTACCCCCTGTACGCGCGCCTCAGAGACGAAGCGCCCCTCTACCGGAACGACGAGCTGGACTTCTGGGCTCTGTCTAGGCACGAGGACGTCGCCAAAGCGTTTCGTGATTTCGCGACGTTCTCCAGTAGCAACGGCGTCTCGCTGGAGCCGAGTGCTTGGGGCCCCTACGCGCATCGGACGATGTCGTTCCTCGCGCTCGATCCGCCTAAGCACACGCGTATGCGCGCGCTGGTTTCCAAGGGGTTCACGCCGCGTCGCGTCGAACTCATGGCCGATGGCATACGCGAACTGACGGCGTCCTACCTGGACGAGGCGTTGAGCGGCGGCGAGTCCGATTGGGTGACCGACTTCGCCGGGTTGCTGCCGATGGACGTCATCTCGCAGATGATCGGCGTCCCGAAGGCCGATCGCGCGGAGGTGCGGCGGCTCGCCGACATCGTCGTCCACAGGGAGGAGGGCGTGTTCGACGTCCCGCCTGCGGGCATGGAGGCGGCCCTGACGCTGGCCGGGTACTACCAGGATCTCGTCGCGGAGAAGCGCGCGCGGCCCGGCGACGACCTGACCTCGGCGCTGCTGGACGTCGAGACCGACGGCGACCGCCTCACCGATAAGGAGGTCATCGCCTTCCTGTTCCTCATGGTCGTGGCCGGGAACGAGACGACGACGAAACTCCTGGCCAACGCCCTGTACTGGGGGTTCCGCCATCCGGAGCAGGTGCGCAAACCGCTGGACGATCCCGGACGCGTGGACGACTGGATCGAGGAGACGCTCCGCTATGACACGTCCTCGCAGATGATCGGACGGACCGTCGCGAAGGACGTCGAGCTGCACGGGACGACCGTCAAAGCGGGGGAGCGGATGCTGCTGCTCGTCGGCTCCGCCAACCGCGACCCGCGGGTGTTCGACCGGGCCGGCGAGTACGACCTCGATCGCGACACCTCGCAGCTCGTCAGCTTCGGCGGCGGGCGGCACTTCTGCCTCGGCGCGAACCTCGCCCGCCTTGAGGCCCGCATCGCGCTCACCGAACTCGTCCGGCGGGTCAGGGGCTTCGAGGTGGACGAGGCGGGCGCGCGACGCGTCCATTCGATCAACGTGCGCGGGTTCGCGAGCCTGCCCGTCCGCTGGGAGGCCAGGTAAATGCCCAGGTTCGAGCGCGAGGCCGGGTTCGAGTGGGAGGGGCGGTAGATGCCCAGGTTCGAGCCGCATCCGCGGCGGCGGCCGGCGGTGGTGACGGGCGCTTCGTCCGGGATCGGGGCGGCCACGGCGACGGCGCTCGCGATGGCCGGGCATCCGGTCGCGCTCGGCGCGCGCAGGGTGGACAGGTGCGAGGAGCTGGCCGCGACGATCCGCGCGGGCGGAGGCGAGGCGTTCGCGCACCCGCTGGACGTTAGCGACGGCGAGTCGGTGAAAGCGTTCGCGGCGGCGGTCGAGTACCAGCTCGGCCCGGCCGAGGTCGTCGTCTCCGGCGCGGGCGACCTGTCCGCGCAGCGCCTGGACGAGGTCGACTCCGACGACTTCGCCGCGCAGATCCAGGTGCACCTCGTCGGCGCGCACCGGATGGTGTCGGCGTTCGTCCCCGGGATGGTCGCGCGCAGGCGAGGCGACATCGTGTTCGTTTCGTCCGATGTCGTCCGGTCGCCGAGGACGCGCATGGGCGCGTACGTCGCGGCGAAGAACGGCGTCGAGGGCATGGCGCGGCAGATGCAGATGGAACTGGAAGGGACCGGCGTGCGCGCGAGCCTCGTCCGGCCGGGCCCGACGTCCACAGGAATGGGGATGAACTGGGACCCGGAGACGACCGGCCAGGTTCTCGAAGAGTGGGTCAAGTGGGGACACGCCCGGCATCCGTACTTCCTGCGCCCGTCCGATGTCGCGGCGGCGATCACGGCGGTCGTCGGGATGCCGCGCGGCGCGCACCTTTCCCTTGTCGAAGTCCAGCCGGAAGCGCCCCTGGAGGAGCGATGACGATTCCGGTCGTTTCGGGCGGGCCTGATCATCTGGAGGAGCTGCGCGTCGATCCGATCGCGCTCATGCAACGGGTCAGGGACGAGTGCGGCGACGTGGGCGAGTTCCGGATCGGCGGGCGCCGCGTCGTGCAGCTGACCGGCGCCGAGGCGAACGAGTTCTTCTTCCGCGCCCCGGACGAGGATCTCGACCAGGCCGAGGCGTACCCGTTCATGACGCCGATCTTCGGCGAGGGCGTGGTGTTCGACGCGACGCCCGAGCAGCGCCGCGAGGCCCTGCACAACCAGGCGCTCAAGGGCTCGTTCCTCAAGGGGCACGCCGCGACGATCGCCGCCGAGGTCGACCGGATGGTGGCGGGATGGGGTGACGAGGGGGAGATCGACCTGCTCGACTGGTTCGCCGAGCTGACGATCTACACCTCGTCCGCGTGCCTGATCGGGCGCAAGTTCCGCGCGCAGCTCGACCACCGGTTCGCCGAGCTGTACCACGACCTGGAACGCGGCACCGACGCGATCGCCTACGTCGACCCGTACGCGCCGATCGAGAGCTTCCGCAGGCGGGACGAGGCGCGCGCGGAGCTGGTCCGGCTCGTCCAGCAGATCATGGACGGCCGGGACCCGCACCCGCCGCGCGACGACCGCGACCTGCTCGACGTCCTGCTGTCGATCCGCGAACCGGACGGGACGCCGAAGTTCAGCGCCGACCAGGTCACCGGCATGTTCATCTCGATGATGTTCGCCGGGCACCACACCTCGTCCGGCACGGCCGCCTGGACGCTGATCGAACTCCTCCGCAACCCCGCCGCGCTGGACGAGGTCACCACCGAACTGGACGCCCTCTACGCGGACGGACGCGACGTCAGCTTCCAGGCGCTCCGCGCGATCCCGTGCCTCGAAGCGGCGGTGAAGGAGGCGCTGCGCCTGCACCCGCCGCTGATTCTCGTCCTCCGGGTCGCGCAGAAGGAACTCGAAGTGCTGGGGCATCGCATCGAACCCGGCACGATGGTCGGCTGCTCGCTCGCGATCTCGAACCGCATTCCCAAGGACTTCCCCGACCCCGACGCTTTCAGGCCGGAACGCTACGCCGTGCCCAGGGAGGAAGACCTGCTCAACCGCTGGACGTGGGTCCCGTTCGGCGCGGGACGGCACCGCTGCGTCGGCGCGAACTTCGCGATGATCCAGCTCAAGGCGATCTTCTCGGTGCTGCTGCGCGACTGGGAGTTCGACCTCGCCCAGCCGCCCGGAACCTACCGGAACGACCACTCGAAGATGGTCGTCCAGCTCGCCCGGCCGTGCGTCGTCCGGTACCGGAGGCGGCGATGAGGATCGACGCCGACCTGGACCTCTGCCAGGGGCACGCGATGTGCGAGCTGGAAGCCCCGGACGTCTTCGAAGTCCCCAAGAGGGGCAAAGTCCGCATTCTCGACCACGAGCCGGACGACGAGCTGCGCGACGACGTGGCGCGCGCCGTCCGCTACTGCCCGACCCAGGCCCTGCGCATGACCGAGCCCCACGCATGACCGAGCCCCACGCATGACCGAGCCCTGCGCATTACCGACGCCCTACGGATGGAGGCGTGATGCCTGCGTTCCCCCGCGCCGAGCTGGACGAGATGGTCGAGCACTGGCTGGACGCCAACCGGCGCTGCGAGGCGGCGGGCGACTGGCGTCCGCTCGCCGACCTCTACACCGAGGACGCCACCTACGGCTGGAACATCGGCCCCGGCCAGGACTTCATGGCCGTCGGGCGCGACGAGATCCGCGACCTCGCGCTCGGCTCGGAGATGGGCGGCCTCGACGGCTGGACCTACCCCTACCAGGCGATCCTCGTCGACGAGCGGCGCGGCGAGGTCGTCGGCTTCTGGAAGCAGGTCGCCGATGCGAAGCGTCCGGACGGGACGCCGTACGAGGTCGCCGGGATCGGCGGAAGCTGGTTCCGGTACGCCGGAAACCGACAGTGGTCGTGGCAGCGCGACTGGTTCGACCTCGGCAACGTCACGTCGGTGTTCGTCGAGATGATGAAGGCGGGCGCCCTGTCAGACGGCATGCGCCGCCGCCTCGACAGGGCCGCCTCCGGGCAGCCGATCCCCGGCTACTACGCGCGCGGGGAGCTGCCCGTCCCGATGTGGTGAACGGCAAGGGAAGAGAGCGGCGGCGGCCGAGGTTGCACCGCACGTGACAGATGTTCTTGTGCTGGGTGCAGGCGGTAAGACGGGTCGGCGCGTCGCGGCGCGCCTTGACGAGCTGGGGATCGCCTACCGGTCCGCGTCGCGGCGCGGGACGCCGCCGTTCGACTGGAACGTTCCCGAGACCTGGGACGGCGCGCTGGACGGAGTGGGCGCGGTCTACGTCGTCCGGCCCGAGCTGCAGCCGGCCGACGTGCTGGAGGCGTTCGTCGGACGCGCCGTGAACAGGGGAGCGGGCCGTCTGGTCTTCCTGTCGGCCCGCGCCGGTGGCGAGGACATGGACCGCCCGCGCGAGCGCGTCATCCACGACTCCGGAGCCGACTGGACGATCCTGCGCCCGACCTGGTACTTCCAGAACTTCAGCGAGGGCATGTTCCGCGCCGGGCTGGACTCGGGTGAGCTGCGCCTCCCGGCGGGAACCGGACGCGAGGCGTTCGTCGACACCGAGGACATCGCCGACGTGGCCGTCGCCGCCCTGACCCAGGCCGGTCACGAGGGACGGACCTACGCGTTGTCGGGGCCTCGCGCGCTGTCGTTCGGGGAGGCCGTCGAGCTGATCGCGGCGGCGTCAGGCCGTCCGATCGTCTACCGCGACATCGAGCCTGACGAGTATGCGCGCGAGCTCGTCGCCGCCGGGGAGAGCGAGCGTTTCGCCCAGTTGCAGGCCAAGCTGATGACGTGGATCGCCGAGGACGAGGGCGCGCACCTCAGCGACGGCGTCCGGCAGGCCCTCGGCCGCGAGCCGCGCGGTTTCGAGGACTTCGTCAAGCGGACGAACTGGAACCCGGCGTCGTAAGGCAACCCACGCCGTTCACGGTACGTGCCCGGCCGGACGGCCGGGCACGGAGATTTTCCCTGGCTAGATCTGGTTTTCGGGCTTGGCCGGAATCGTGGCGCTGATCGCCTGGCCGATCTCGATCAGGGTGTCCCCGGGCGGCGCGTACTTCGGCGGGATGGTCACCTCGACGTACGCCTGGCGGGCCAGCACGGTCCAGGTGACCGGCCGGTCATGCGGGTAGCCGTGCCACTTCAGCCCGTTGATCTCCATGAGCTGCTCGTCCATCCGGTACGTGGGCGGCAGCGGCACGCCGCAGCGCAGCGCGATCGCCGGGTCGCCCCACGCCGCCGTCAGCGGCGAGTCGGGCGTGGTGTTCCGGCGCTTGAGGCCGTGCAGCCTGGTGGGCAGCCGGAGGCCCTGGCAGAGCTTCACCGTCGCGGCGTCCGGCTTCGGCACGGGGACCTGGACGGCGCCGTCGCCGCAGCCGACGAGCAGCGGCACGGCGGCCAGCAGCGAGACCCCCGCCGCCCCGCGCACGAGCGCTCTGGAAGCCGCCCCGCGCACGAGTGTCCTAGATGTGGACGATCGGGCAGGTGAGCGTCCGGGTGATCCCTTCGACCGCCTGGATTTGCGCGACGACGAGCTTGCCGAGCTCGTCGACATTGCGCGCCTCCGCTCGAACGATCACGTCGTAGGGACCCGTGACGTCCTCCGCCAGGGTCACACCGGTGATGCCGCGGATCTGGCCCGCCACGGCGGCGGCCTTGCCCACTTCGGTCTGGATGAGGATGTAGGCCTGCACCATCACGTCCTCCCCAAGCGGAGATTCAACGTCGGACGGTCACCGTATCGTGTTACGCGCCGCCGCGGGCGACCGGGGTCCGGTCTGCGGGAAATCGGGGGAGAACGGGAGAAAAGTGGAGAGCATCGGGGACCTCGGCGAGTTCGGCCTGATCCGGAAGGCGACCGGGCGCGACCTCACTCCGGACGTGCTGCTCGGCCCCGGCGACGACGCCGCCGTGGTGGCCGCGCCGGACGGGCGCGTCGTCGCCACCACCGACGTCCTGGTCGAGGGCCGCCATTTCCGGCTCGACTGGTCGTCCGCTTATGACATCGGCCGAAAGGCCGCCGCGCAGAACCTCGCGGACGTCGTCGCGATGGGTGCGCGGCCCACGGCCCTGCTCGTCGGGTTCGGCGCGCCGTCCGGCACGTCCGCGGAGTGGGCGCTGCGCCTGAACGACGGCATCGCGGACGAGGCGGCCCTGGCCGGGACGTCCATCGCGGGCGGCGACACGGTCGGCTCGCCCACCGTCACGATCGCCGTGACCGCGCTCGGCGACCTCGGCGGCGCCCCGCCGATCACCCGGTCCGGCGCGCGGCCGGGCGACCTGGTGGCCGTCCGGGGGCGGCTGGGCTGGGCCGCATCCGGCCTGTACCTGCTGGAGAACGGCCTGGACGGCCCGGACGACTTCCTCGACGCGCACCGCCGCCCGCAGCCCCCGTACGCGGCGGGCGAGGAGGCCCGGTCGCACGGCGTGACCGCGATGCTCGACGTCAGCGACGGCCTGCTCCAGGACCTCGGCCACATCGCCGACCTGTCCGGCGTCGCGATCGACATCTCGGCGTCCGCGGTTCCGCTGCCACCGTCCCTGGAGGCGACGAGCCAGGGCGAACCGGCGCCCGACGCCGTCCCGATGCCCGACCCTCTGCACCTCGCGCTCACCGGCGGGGAGGACCACGCGTTCGCCGCGACCTTCCCCGCGGGCACCGCGCTACCGGCCACCTGGACGGTCATCGGACGCGTCGGCGAGGGCTTCGGAGTGACCGTGGACGGCCGCGTCCCGGGCGTCCGCGGGTGGGACCACTTTCGGGGTTAAGCGCAGGTTAAATGGGGTCGGCGCGGGTCCGGGCGTTTACTCGTCCAGTAGGCATGCTTGGTGAGGGTTTGGTATACATCCTGTGATCGAAGAGGGATGGGATGGGACGACACACCAGACTCCGGATGCCCGAAGACGAGGCCCCGCCGCCACCGGCCGGACCGTCCGACCGGCCTCGCTGGAAGGTGGTCGTCGCGCTCGTCCCGTTCCCGCTGATGCCGCTCGTCGCGCTGATGATCGCCACCGGTGTCGTCGTGCTCGCGTACAGCACCCAGCAGATCTCGCTGAACTTCAACAAGTCGCCGCAGGCGGCCACGCCGCAGGACGGCGAGGGCCCGAGCGACGGCACGATGTCCGAGCGCTCGCCGGGCGAGCGGGCCAGCCGCGGCGCGGGCCGCACCGGCGTCACCGTCGCGTTCCGGGTCGCGTCCCGGACGTCCGGCGGGTTCCGCGGCACGGTCACGATCAGCAACCACGGCGCGACGACCCTCTCCAGGTGGGCGCTCGCGTTCCGCGTCCCGGGCGGCGACGTCCGCGCGGTCAGCGGCGCGGCCGTCGTCTCGACCGGCTCCTCCGTGCACGTCCGCAGCCGCTCGGACCAGGCGCTCCCGCCGGGCGCCTCGATCCGCATCACCTACACGTCCGTGGGCGCCGTCGCCGCCCCGGTCGACTGCGTGCTGAACCGCCAGGCCTGCGTCCGCGGCTGACCTCGCACCCGCCGCAGTGGGCCGGGAATGGGTAAATAGAGTGGGCGGCATGACGTCCCACCAGCCGGGTCAGGCCCCTCCGCTCGTCCTCACCGTCGCCGGTTCCGACTCCGGCGGCGGCGCGGGGATCCAGGCCGACCTGAAGGCCATGCTCGCCAACGGCGTGCACGGCATGAGCGTGATCGCCGCCGTGACGGCGCAGAACTCCCTCGGCGTCCAGGGCTACTGGGAGCTGCCGCCCGAGGCCGTCCGCGCGCAGCTCGACTCGGTGCTCGGCGACATCGGCGCGGACGCCGTGAAGACCGGCATGCTCGCCTCGAAGGCGCTGGTGGAGCTGGTCGCCGAGGTGCTCGCCGGGGTGTCCGCGCCGGTCGTGGTCGACCCGGTCGGCGTCTCCAAGCACGGCGACTCGCTGCTCGCCCAGGACGCCGTGGAGGCCGTCCGGACCAGGCTGCTGCCCGTCGCGACGGTCGTCACGCCGAACCTGTTCGAGGTCGAGCAGCTCACGGGCGTCAAGGTCGTGGACGAGTCCGGCATGCGCGGCGCGGCCGAGGCCGTCAAGGAGCTGGGCCCGCAGTGGGTCCTGGTGAAGGGCGGCCACCTGCCGGGCGAGCCCGCTGACCTGCTGTTCGACGGGACGTCCGAGTACCGCTTCACCGCCGAACGGCACGACAACCGCCACACCCACGGGACGGGCTGCACGCTCGCGTCCGCGATCGCCTCGAACCTCGCCAAGGGCGAATCGGTGCCCGAGGCCGTGGAGAAGGCCAAGCGCTACGTGACGGGCGCCATCGCCGCCGGCTTCCCGCTAGGGGCCGGTATCGGCCCCGTGGACCACGCCTGGAACCTTCACCACGCCTGATCGACCCCGCCCGGACGCCGCGTCGGCGCGTCCGGGCTCAGGGCTTCCGGGATAACGAGAAAACCGGCCGGAGGTCGCCCTCGGCCGGTTCTCGGGGTCTGGAAGGTCAGACGGTCGGCTTGACGACCTTGCCCGCCTTGATGCAGGAGGTGCAGGCGTTGATCCGCTTGGTGGCGCCGTTCACGACGGCGCGCACGCGCTGGATGTTGGGGTTCCAGCGGCGCGGGGTGCGGCGGTGCGAGTGGGAGACGCGCATGCCGAAACCGGGTCCCTTGCCGCAGACGTCGCAGACGGAAGCCACGGGAAACTCCAAGTTGGGTGTCGATGCTCTGGATCAGACCGCCCCGGGCTAGGTGACCGGCACCGGAGGCGCATCCTGACGAGCGCCTCGGGACGAGGCGCATGGATCAGAGTAGCCCAGGCTGCGGCGTGTAGGCGAATCGGCCTGCGGATTCCCCGGTCGCCGGTGTTCCCAAGGACATGATGGGCGCGATAGACCGGTGGTCCGGAATCGCGAGTGGCCGTGGCCGGAAACCGGCGCGGCGGGCGGGAGCGGGATGGGCGAGGTTCTCGACGGCGCGGCGGTCCGGCGCTGGTGCGGGCTGGCGGCCGAGGCGCTCGGCCGGACCCGCGCGGAGATCGACGCGCTCAACGTGTTCCCCGTCCCGGACGGCGACACGGGCACGAACCTGCACCTGACCGTCCTGGCGGCCGCCGACGCCGTCCAGGAGCTGCCCGAGGACGCCGATACCCAGGAGGTGCCGATACCCAGGAGGTATGGCGGACGCTGGCCCGCGGCGCGCTGCTCGGGGCGCGCGGCAACTCCGGGGTGATCTTGAGCCAGTTCCTGCGCGGGCTCGCCGAGATCCTCGGCGGGCGGGACGCGCCGCCGCCGGACGGCCGGGTGCTCGGTGAGGCGCTCGGTTACGCGGCGCTGCTCGCCCGGCACGCCGTCGAGCACCCGGTGGAGGGGACGATCCTGAGCGTGCTCGCCGACGCGTCCGGGCAGATCGGCGACCAGCAGACGCTCGGCGGGGCGGCGCGGGCGGCGGCGGCCGGGGCGCGGCGCGCGCTGCGGGCCACGACCGGCCAGCTGGACGTGCTGTCCCGCAGCGGTGTCGTGGACGCGGGCGGCGCGGGCCTCTGCGTCGTGCTCGACGCGCTCGCCGCCGTGATCACCGACGAGTACCCCGAGCGGTACGTCGTCCCGCCGCGCACCGCGCCCGCCCCCGGCCCGGCCGCGCCCCGGGAGGACGAGCGCCCCGGCCCCGGCTACGAGGTCATGTACCTCCTGGACGCCCCCGACGACGCCATCCACATCCTCCGCGCCGCCCTGGACGGCCTCGGCGACTCCCTCGTGGTCGTCGGCGGCGACGGACTGTGGAACGTGCACGTCCACGTGGACGACGCCGGAGCCGCGATCGAGGCGGGGCTCGCGGCCGGCCGCCCGCACCGGATCCGCGTCACCTACCTGAAGGCCGCCGACGGCCACGGCCCGCAGGCACCCTGCATCGGACGCGCCGTCGTCGCCGTCACCGCCGCCGAGGGCCTCGCCGAGCTGTTCGAGGAGAACGGCGCGCTGGTGGTGCGGCGCGCGTCCGGGACCGTCCCGCCGCTGGCCGTGCTCGCCGAGGCGATCCTCGCGGCCGGGGACGAGGTGGCCGTCCTGCCGAACGAGCCGGAGGTGCTGGACCTGGCCGAGGCCGCCGCCGAGCGCGCCCGCGAGGGCGGCGCGCGGATCGCGGTCGTGCCGACCAGGGCGTCCGTCCAGGGGCTGGCGGCGCTCGCGGTGCACGACCCGGTGCGCCGGTTCGCCGACGACGTGATCGCGATGACCCGCGCCGCGGGCGCCACCCGGTTCGGCCAGCTGGAGATCGCCGCCGAGGAGGCCGTGACCAGCGTCGGGCTGTGCCGCCCGGGCGACGTCCTCGGGCTGATCGACGGCGACGTCGCCATGATCGGCCGGGACCTGTCCCGCACCGCGCACGGGCTGCTCGACCGGATGCTCTCCGGCGGCGGCGAGCTGGTCACCCTCGTCCGCGGCAGGCACGCCCCGGACGACCTCACCGACCGCCTCGAAGCCCACCTCCGCCTGCGCCACCCGGACGTCGAGACCGTCTCCTACGAGGGCCGCCAGGAGCTCTACCCGCTGCTCGTCGGCGTGGAATGACGGGCGGGCCCTGCTGGCGACCCTGTCGGTGACCCTGCATGGAATGACGGGCGGGCGCGGTAGAAAAGACGGGTGACGAACCTCGACGAGCCGTTGCGCAAAGTCCTGGGCGACAAGACCGCCAAGGTCCTCTCCAAGGGGCTGGACCTGCACACGGCCCGCGACCTCCTGCACCACTACCCGCGCCGCTACGCGCACCGGGGCGAGCTGACCCCGCTGAACGAGCTGGCCGACGACGAGCACGTCACCGTCATGGCCGAGGTCGTCAAGGTGCAGGGCCGCACGCTGAGCCGCAGCCCCGGCTACGTGCTGGAGATCACCGTCACCGACGGCACCGGCGAGCTGAAGCTGAGCTTCTTCGGCCGGCGCGGCTCCTACGTCGCCGAACGCGACCTGTCGCCGGGCACCCGCGGCCTGTTCGCGGGCAAGATCAGCACCTACCGGCCGCGCTCGGGCCGCCCGCAGCGCCAGCTCACCCACCCGCAGTACAAGGTCGTGCACGCCCGCGACGCCGACGCCGCCGCGCGCGAGTGGGCGGACGAGATCATCCCGATCTACCCGACCACCAAGGGCCTGGACATCGACGCGATCGGCAAGTCGGTCGGGACCGTCCTGGACATGGCCGACCTCGGCGACGACCCGATGCCCGAGTCGATCCGCAAGCGGCTCGGCATGATCTCCTTGGCCGACGCCTACGAGGGCATCCACCGCCCGAAGGACTGGGAGCAGCTGGGACGCGCCCGCAAGCGGCTGAAGTGGGACGAGGCGTTCGTCCTCCAGATCGCCCTGGCCCAGCGCCGCCAGGCGGCCGCCGCGCTGCCCGCGAAACCCCGTCCGGCCACGGCCGACGGCATCCTGAGCGCCTTCGACCAGCGCCTCCCGTTCGACCTCACCGAAGGCCAGCTCCAGGTGGGCGAGGAGATCACCGCCGACCTCGCCGAATCCCACCCCATGCACCGCCTCCTCCAGGGCGACGTCGGCGCGGGAAAGACCATAGTCGCGCTGCGGGCGATGTTGCAGGTTGTGGATAACGGCGGGCAGGCGGCGCTTCTCGCGCCTACCGAAGTGCTCGCGCAGCAGCATTTCCGGTCGATCAGCAAGATGCTGGGGGAGCTGGGTCAGGCCGGGCAGATCGGCGGGGCCGAGAACGCGACGCGGGTGACGCTGGTCACCGGGTCGCAGGGAGCCAAAGCCAAGCGGGAATCGCTGCTTGAGGCGGCGTCCGGAAGCGCCGGGATCGTCGTCGGGACGCACGCTCTGCTGGAGAACCACGTGCAGTTCGCCGACCTCGGGCTCGTGGTGGTGGACGAGCAGCACCGGTTCGGCGTCGAGCAGCGGGACGCGCTGCGCGAGAAGGTGTCCGGCGGACGCCCGCACGTGCTGGTCATGACCGCGACGCCGATCCCGCGGACGGTCGCCATGACGGTGTTCGGCGATCTGGAGACGTCCGTGCTGGGCCAGCTCCCGGCCGGACGGGCGAAGATCAGCACGCATGTGGTGCCGCCGGAGAAACCGGCGTTCCTCGCCCGCACCTGGGAGCGGATCCGGGAGGAGGCGGGCACCGGGCGGCAGATCTACATCGTGTGCCCGCGGATCGGCGAGCAGGAGGGCGACGAGGGCGACGTGCCCGCGCCGGACGAGGAGGGCCGGCGCTCCCCGCTCGGGATCATGGAGCTGCTGCCGATGCTGGAGGGCGAGCTGCTGTCCGGCCTGCGGATCGGCGTCCTGCACGGCAAGCTGCACCCGGACGAGAAGGACGCGGTCATGCGCCGGTTCGCGGCGGGGGAGCTGGACGTGCTGCTCGCCACGACGGTGATCGAGGTCGGCGTGGACGTGCCGAACGCGACCGTGATGGTGATCATGGACGCGGACCGGTTCGGGGTGTCGCAGCTGCACCAGCTGCGCGGCCGGGTCGGGCGCGGCACGCTCCCGGGGCTGTGCCTGCTGGTCACCGACGCCGAGCCGGGCTCCAAGGCGCGCGAGCGCCTGGACGCGGTGGCCTCGACGACCGACGGCTTCGCGCTCTCCCGGCTGGACCTGGAGCAGCGCCGCGAGGGCGACGTGCTCGGCGCGGCCCAGGCCGGACGGGCGTCCAGCCTGCGGCTGCTGACCCTCCAGCGGGACGAGGACGTGATCCGGCTGGCCCGCGAGGAGGCGACCGCCCTGGTCGAGGACGACCCGGACCTGGAACGGCACCCCGGCCTGGCGGCCGAGCTGGCGTCCCTGCTCGACGAGGAGCGCACCGAGTACCTCGAAAAGACCTGACCGGGTACTCGAAGAGGCCCACCGCCTAGGAAAGCCCTGATCAGCGGGCTGCCAGGCCCCCGGAGCGCGATGACCGCGTCCGGGGGCCTCCGCATTTCCAGGTCCGGGTGACGCACGTCACAGAGCATACCCCCCAGGGGTGTGTTAGGTTTCTCCGCGTCAAACAGATACCCCCCATAGGTATAGGAGGCGGAGATGTCCGCGTCGAACCCGAGGCGGTGGTGGGCGCTGCTGGTGCTCGCCACGGCCCAGTTCATGGTCATCATGGACACCTCGATCATCGGAGTGGCGCTGCCCGACATGCAGCGCGACCTGGGCTTCTCGCCCGGCGGGCTGCAGTGGGTGTTCAACGCCTACGTGGTCGTGTTCGGCGGCCTGCTGCTGCTCGGCGGGCGGCTCGCCGACCTGCTCGGCGCCCGCCGGGTCTTCGCGGCGGGCTGGGCGGTGCTCATCGGCGGCTCGGTGGTCGCCGCGGCCGCGCAGGACGCCTGGGTCGAGCTGCTCGGCCGCGGCGTCCAGGGCGTCGGCGGCGCGCTGATCACCCCGGCCGCGATGGCGCTGCTCATGGCGACCTTCGGCGGCAACCCGAAGGAGCTGGGCAAGGCCATGGCGCTGTACGGCGCGGCGGCCCCCGCGGGCGGCACCGCGGGCGTGTTCCTCGGCGGCGTGCTCACCCAGTGGCTGAGCTGGCCGTGGGTGTTCGTGATCTACATCCCGATCGGGCTGGCGACGCTCGCCGCCGTCCCGGCCGTGCTGCCCGCCGTCGCCGCCCGCCGCGGCTCGGTGGACCTGCTCGGCGCGGTCTCGGTGACCGGCGGCCTCGCGCTGGCCGTGCTGGCGGTCGTCCGCGCCCCGGAGCAGGGCTGGACCGCCGCGTCGACCCTGCTGGAGCTGGGCGGCGCCGCGCTGCTGCTGGTGCTGTTCGCGATCGTGCAGAAGGCCGTCCGGGAGCCGCTCGCGCCGCCGTCGATCTGGCGGGTGCCCGGCCTCGCCGCCGCCAACCTGGCGTTCGCGCTGCTCGGCGCGGCCTGGATCCCGGCCTGGTACTTCCTGAACCTCTACCTGCAGCAGGTGCTCGGGTTCGGGGCGTTCGCCAGCGGCGCGGCGCTGCTGCCGATGACCGTCACGATCATGATCCTGATGGTCGGCGTGACCGGACGGCTGATGGCCCGGTTCGGCATGAAGCCGCTGGCCGTGACCGGACTGCTGGTGCTGGCGCTCGGCCTCGCCGGGCTGACCTTCGTCCGGGCGGACGGGAGCTTCGCCGCCGACGTGCTCGCCGCGTCGCTGGTGGCGGCCCTCGGGATGTCGCTCGCCTTCATCCCGACCATGATGTCCGCGCTCGCCGGCGCCCCGGCGGAGCAGGCCGGGCTCGCGTCCGGCATCGTCAACACCTCCTACCAGGTCGGATCGGCGCTCGGGCTGGCCGGTGCGACCGCGTTCGCCGCCTCGCACGGCGCGAACGCGCTGGGCGACGCCGTCCGCCTCACCGAGGGCTTCCGGACCGCGTTCCTGGTGGCGGCCGTGATCGCGGCGGTCGGAGGGGTGGCGGCACTGGTCCTGCTGCGCACCCCGCGCGCGGCCGCATCGCAGCAGGTGGACGCGCCGGAAGCGGAGCGCGTCGCGTGACCGACTGTACGAGGAGGGGGCGCGGCCCGACGCGTCCCCTCTTCTTCGGAGTAATTCCATACTTTTCAAGTTGACTTTAGGGAGAATCTGGGTCACCATGGTCCCGTGGACGACAGAACCTCCCTCGTAGCGCGCCGCCACGTGGATCTCCGCAGGCAGGCCAGCGCTCTGTGTAGCCGCCGCTGATCCCCGCCGGGACGCGCCCCCGCGCCCCGGACCGATCCGCCGGCACCACGGAGGCCCGCCATGACGCTCACGCCCACCGGACCGGGGCTGCTCGCCCGCGTCCTCGAACTCCACCGCATCGACCGGCCCACGCTCGCCGACCTCGACCCCTACCTGCGCGACCCCGAGCCCGAGGTGCGCGCCGCCGCCGCCTTCGCGCTCGGCCGCCTGCTGCGGGACGGCGACGGCCCGCGCGGCGCCGCCGACACCCTCGCCTGGACGCTCGCCGACCCCGACGAGCGCGTCCGCGCCGCCGCCGCCGACGTCCTGGACGACCTGCCCGAGGCCGTCCTCGGCACCGACGGCGTGGAGGCGCTGCTGCTCGCCACCGCGCCCGACCGCGACAGCCGCGTCCGCAGCACCGCCGCCCACCTGCTCGAAGCGCTCGTCCGGGCCGCGACCGAGCTGTACGCGCAGGGCCTCCAGGAGGACGAGCCGCACATCCGCGTGCAGGCCGTGCTCGGCCTGGTCGCGCTGCACGCGGCGGACGAGGTGGCCGAGGCCGCCGACGACCCGGCCCGCGAGGTCCGCGTCGCGGTCGCCGAGGGCCTGGCCCGGCTCGCCGCCGCCCCGTCCCTGCCCGCCCTCGACCACCTGCTCTCCGACCACGACCCCGTCGTCCGGATGGCCGCGATCGACGCGGTCGCCGAGCTCGGCGCGCCCGAACCCCTCGTCGGACGCGTCGTCACGGCCACCGCGCACGCGAGCTGGCAGGTCCGCCGCCGCGCGGCGATCGCGCTCGCGTTCGCCGAACCGGACGTCGCCGTGCAGCCGCTCGTGCGCGCGCTGCGCGACCGGATCGTGGACGTCCGCCGGGCCGCCGTCCAGTCGCTGGAGCAGTGGGCCCCGACGAACCCCGAGGTCCTGACCGCGCTGACCGAGGCGCTCGCGGATCCCGACCCGGGAGTCCGAACCCAGGTGCGCTGGGCGCTGTCGTAGTAAGCGCCGGTCCAGGCAGGTGCCGGTCCAGGCGCTGGTCCGGGTAAGTGCCGGTCCAGGTAGGCCGCTCGCTGATCGCGGTGCGGGCGGGGAATCTCGGGGTGGGGATTCCCTGTCCGTTCCCCGGTCCGCGAGCGGCCATACTTTGGTGCTGTGAGCAGGGTTATCGCGGGGAGTGCGGGAGGACGGCGGCTGGCGGTGCCGGCCGGGCGGGACACGCGTCCCACCAGCGACCGGGCGCGCGAGGGGTTGTTCTCGACCGTCCAGGCGCTGCTGGGCCCGCTGGACGGGTTGCGCGTCGCCGACCTGTTCGCGGGGTCCGGTGCCGTAGGGCTTGAGTCGCTGTCGCGCGGCGCCGGTCATGCGCTGCTGGTGGAGTCGCATCCGCGTGCGGTGAAGGTCGTCCGGGAGAACGTGGCGTCGCTGGGACTGCCCGGCGCGCAGGTCGTCGCGGACAAGGTCGAGCGCGTCGTGAAGCGCGTCCCGGACGAGCCGTACGACCTGGTCTTCGCCGATCCGCCGTACGCGCTCGCCGACGAGGCCGTCACCGAGCTGCTCGAATCGCTCCGCGACAACGGGTGGCTCGCGGAGGACGCGCTGATCGCCGTCGAACGTTCGGTGCGTTCGCCTGCTTTGTCGTGGCCTGACGGGTATATGCCAGAACGTGACCGTCGTTACGGCGAAGCCGTGTTCTGGTACGGGCGCGCCACCGGCTGACCGCTCCGCGTCCGGCTACGATAAGTGGCCGGACGATTTCGGGGGGTGTCCGTCCGGATGAGCTCCGACGGGACGAACAAGGCCCTGCGCTGGACCTGGGTGGTCACCCTGCTGATGGCCCTGGCCCTGATGGCGAACGTCACCTACGTCCAGGGGTTCGAGGCGCAGTCGCTGCGGGACGACCCGCAGAACACGCGCCAGTACGCGAACCGCGACTCGATCGCCCGCGGGCCGATCGTCGCCGGCGGCGAGCGGATCGCCTGGTCCGACCCCGTCTCCAAGGGCCGCTACCAGCGCCACTACAAGGACAGCGAGACGTTCTCGCCGATCACCGGCTACTTCTCGATGTTCTCCCAGACGCAGATCGAGGGCTCGGAGAACCACATCCTCGACGGCACCGACGCGCGCCTGAAGACCACCAGCCTGATGGACCGCATCCTCGGCAAGAAGGTCCCCGGCGGCACCGTCGAGACGACCGTCAACCCGCGCGCGCAACGCGCCGCCTACCAGGCGCTCGCCGGCAGCGGCGCGCGCCGGGCCGCGGCGGTCGCGCTCGACCCGAAGACGGGCGCGATCCTGGTCCTGGCGTCCTACCCGTCCTACGACGCCAACCAGGTCGCGGTGCCGAACGCCAAGCGCGCGCAGGCCGCGTTCGACCGGCTCAACAAGGACGCGATGAAGCCGCTGCTCAGCAAGGCGACCGGCGAGGTCTTCCCGCCCGGCTCGACGTTCAAGACCGTCGTCGCCTCGTCCGACCTGGCCGGGGGCGCCACCAAGGACACCCAGGTCCGCGCCGGGCGCAGCTACAAGCCGCGCGGCGCCGGGCAGCCGATCAGCAACGACGCGGGCGACATCGGCGGCGACTGCGACAACGCGTCCATCCCGCTGATCACGGCGTACGCGCAGTCCTGCAACACCACGTTCGCCTTCATGGGGGCCGAGCAGCCCGGCAACGGCGGGGTGTCCGACCAGGCCGCGCGGTTCGGCTTCTACAAGAAGGTCGAGTACGACAAGGGCCTGGCGAGCGCGGTCAGCTCGTTCCCCAAGACCGACCAGCCCTCGCTGAGCGCGCTCGGCTCGATCGGGCAGGGCAGCACGGTCGCGACGCCGCTGCAAATGTGCATGGTCGCCGCCGCCATCGCGAACGGCGGCAAGGCGATGCGGCCCTACCTGGTGGACAGGCTGCGCGGCGCGGACGGCTCGGTCGTCCAGGGCGCGACGCGCGTCTCGCTCGGCCAGGCGCTGAACTCCGACCAGGCGGGGGAGATGCGGCAGCTGATGCAGGAGGTTGTGAAGTCCGGCACAGGAAAGAGCCTCCAGGGGACGTCCGTGGGCGGCGGCAAGACCGGCACCGCCGACATCGAGGGCGTCTCCTACAACGACCGCTGGTTCATCGGCTTCGGCCCGGGAGCGGGCGCCAGGTACGCGGTCGCGGTGATGACCGAGGCGCCGGGCTACGGCATCGAGTCGGGCCCGATCGCCGCCAAGATCATCGACGCCCTCGGCGGCTGACCTGCGGGGCGGGCGGCGGCCGGGACGTCCCCGGTATGGCCGCGACCCGGTCGCGGGGGCGCTTCCGGGGGTTTGGTACGGTCGCGCCGCAGGTCGTCCCCGCCCAAGGATGGAGCCGTCTCGTGCGCCGTGTCGTCTGCCCCGGCTCGTTCGATCCCGTGACCAACGGCCATCTCGACATCATCAGCCGCGCGTCCCGCCTCTTCGACGAGGTGGTGGTCGCCGTCATGATCAACAAGACCAAGCAGGGCCTGTTCACCGTGGACGAGCGGATGGAGCTGCTCGGCGAGGTCACCAAGGAGTACGGCAACGTCCGGGTCGACTCCTGGTACGGGCTGCTCGTCGACTTCTGCCGGGTGAACGACATCCCGATGATCGTCAAGGGCCTGCGCGCGGTCAGCGACTACGAGTACGAGCTCCAGATGGCCCAGATGAACCACCGGATGGCGGGCGTGGAGACCATGTTCATGTCCACCAACCCGCTCTACTCCTACCTGTCGTCCTCCCTCATGAAGGAGGTCGTC
The DNA here is from genome assembly GCF_024172125.1 of Actinomadura rupiterrae. Taxonomy (GTDB): domain Bacteria; phylum Actinomycetota; class Actinomycetes; order Streptosporangiales; family Streptosporangiaceae; genus Spirillospora; species Spirillospora rupiterrae. Next base: position 168,155 of record NZ_JAMZEA010000007.1, on the reverse strand, counting down.
AAGTTCGGCGGCGACGTCTCGGGGCTCGTCCCGGACGTCGTGCACGACCGGCTCGTGGGACGCCTCCGCGAGTCCTGACCGAGGGCTCCGGCCGGGCCCCGACGGGCCGGACGCCGGGTGCGAGGCGCCTCACGGGGCGTCTGAGTTGGGCGATCGTCCCCGGTCGGCTACCCTGGGACTTCGGCCAGGAACGACGGCCGCGATTCGCCATGCCTCACGAAAGCAGGAAAACCCTGTCCCGCAACGAACCCGCGCACGGCCCGCTCATGCTCGACACACGAGCCCTCAGCAGGCAGCCCGGATCCGAGCGGCGGGAGCACCTCACCGTGCCGGCTCCGGAGAATTTCGGCATCGAGATGGTACGGGTGCCCGACGGCGCGCCGATGGAGCTGGACCTCCGGCTCGAAGCGGTGCTCGAAGGCGTCCTCGTCACCGGAACGGCGACGGTTCCCCTCGAAGGGGAGTGCGCCCGCTGCCTGGACCCGATCGCCTTGGAGTTCGAGGCGGACTTCCAGGAGCTCTTCGTTTATCCTGACACCCGCTCCGGCGGGAACGCGGGCGACGACGAGCTCCGCCTCGAGGACGACATGATCGACCTCGAGCCGGTGCTCCGGGACGCGGTGGTGCTCCAGCTGCCGCTGTCGCCGCTGTGCCAGGACGACTGTCCTGGCCTGTGTCCGGAGTGCGGTGTACGGCTGGCGGACGCCGGTCCCGACCACCACCACGGCGCCGCCGACCCCCGGTGGGCGGCGCTCGGTTCCATCGACCTACGAGAAGGAAAGCAGGAGGGCTGAAGTGGCCGTCCCGAAGCGGAAGAAGTCGCGGAGCAACACGCGGCACCGTCGTTCGCAGTGGAAGACCGCTGCCCCGACCCTGGTCGAGTGCCCGACCTGCCGTGACACCAAGCTGCCGCACACCGCGTGCCAGACCTGCGGCACCTACGACCGCCGGCAGGTCATCGCGCCGTCGGCCTGACGGCTGATCTCGTCGTATCCGGGGGGCGGTCTCGCGTTGTTCCGACGCGGCCGCCCCTCGCGGTTCCCCGGACCCGTCCTGGCGCCCGCCGGACGGCCCGGGGCCCGATCACCCGGCGCGTCGCAGCCGCCGCGGTGACCGGCCGAGGCCAGCGCCCGGAGCCGTGGTGCACGCCGGGAACATTCCCACCGGCGCGCACCTCGCTTTCGCGGACACCCCTCCGCCGTCCCGCCCGCCGCCGCTCGCGAGCGCCGTTCGCAAGGCAGCCCTCCCGGGGCTGCCCCGGCAGGCGAGGAGGGCCTGTGAGCGGCAAGAAGGACCGTCCCATCCCGGACAGCGCCGAACTGGTGGCGGCACTGCAGGTCGAGATCACCCCCGAACTGCTGGAGCGGGCGCTGACGCACCGCTCCTACGCGTACGAGAACGGCGGGCTGCCGACCAACGAGCGCCTGGAGTTCCTCGGCGACTCGGTGCTCGGCCTGGTCGTCACCGACACCCTCTTCCGCGGCCACCCCGACCTGCCCGAGGGGCAGCTCGCCAAGCTCCGCGCCGCCGTGGTGAACATGCGCGCGCTCGCCGGCGTCGCCCGCGAGCTGGGCGTCGGCCCGCACATCCGGCTCGGCCGCGGCGAGGAGGGCACCGGCGGGCGGGACAAGTCGTCCATCCTCGCCGACACCCTGGAGGCGCTGATCGGCGCGGTCTACCTCGACCGCGGCCTGGACGAGGCGTCCGCGCTGGTGCACCGGCTGTTCGACGCGCTCATCACCCGCTCCGCGGGCCTCGGCGCGGGCCTGGACTGGAAGACCTCGCTGCAGGAGCTCACCGCCGTCGAGGAGCTGGGCGTCCCGGAGTACCACGTCGCCGAATCCGGCCCCGACCACCAGAAGACGTTCCGCGCCTCGGTGCGGGTCGGCGGCACGGCCTACGGCTCCGGCGAGGGCCGGTCCAAGAAGGAGGCCGAGCAGCACGCCGCCGAGGCCGCGTGGCACGCCATCCGCGAGGCGGTCGTGCAGCGCGAGGGCGGCGCGGACGGTGCCGCCGACGGCGCGGCCAAGCCGGGTTCCGGTGCGGCCGAGGACGACGAGGGCAAGGCCGCGGTGGCCGGTGCCTGAGCTTCCCGAGGTCGAGGTCGTCCGGCGCGGGCTGGAGAGCTGGGTGACCGGGCGGACGGTCGCGTCCGCCGAGGTGCTGCACCCCCGCGCCGTCCGGCGGCACGAGGAGGGCCCCGCCGACTTCGCGGGACGCCTGGCCGGACGCGTCGTCGCCCGGCCGAAGCGCCGCGGCAAGTACATGTGGCTGCCCCTGCTCCCGGAAGGCGCCGACTACGTCCCCGAGGGCGAGGCCGGCGGGCCGGGCGCCGAGCCGACCGAGGCGATGCTCGCCCACCTGGGCATGAGCGGCCAGCTGCTGGTCGGCGAGCCGGACCGGGAGCGGCACAAGCACCTGCGGGTCCGGCTGACGTTCACCGACGGCGGCTCCGACCTGCGCTTCGTCGACCAGCGGACGTTCGGGCACCTGCTGGTCGCCGACGTCGTCCCGTCCAGGGTCGGCGACCTGGTGCCCGCGCCGGTCGCGCACATCGCCCCCGACCCGCTGGAGGACGCCTTCGACGAGGAGGCGTTCTTCGCCGCGCTGAAGCGCCGGCGCACCGGCATCAAGCGCGCGCTGCTCGACCAGTCGCTCATCAGCGGCGTCGGCAACATCTACGCCGACGAGGCGCTGTGGCAGGCCAAGCTGCACTGGGCGCGGCCGACCGAGACGATGACCCGCGCGGAGGCGTCCCGGGTCCTCGCGGCGGCGCAGGAGGTGATGGCCGCCGCGCTCGGAGTCGGCGGCACGTCCTTCGACGCCCTGTACGTCAACGTGAACGGCGAGAGCGGCTACTTCGAGCGGTCGCTGGAGGCCTACGGCCGCCGGGACGAGCCGTGCAGCCGCTGCGGCACCCCGATCCGCCGCGACGAGTTCATGAACCGCTCGTCCTACAGCTGCCCCAAATGCCAGCCGCGCCCCCGGCGCGCCCGCTACTGATCCCGAAGGCGCCCACCGCCCTCGGAATCGCTCAGCGGACAAATCAGCCCGTTCCAGAGACGGGTGAGAAACCGCCCGCGCCTGCCGCGCAGGCGGACCGCCCCACGGCCGAGGCCCGCGCGGGCGAACCGGCCTGCGGTCGGGGCGTGGTCGGGTAGGGGCTGGGAGAGGCTGGGGAGGGTGAGGATGTCGGACGAGCCGGATGTGCGGCTGACCGCGTGGGTGCGGGGGCACGTGCAGGGTGTCGGGTTCCGGTGGTGGGTGCGCGCGCGGGCGTTGGAGCTGGGGCTCGTGGGGAGCGCGTCGAACCTGCGGGACGGACGGGTCGAGGTGGTGGCCGAAGGTCCGCGCACAGCGTGTGACCGGCTGCTGGGGATGCTGCGCCCGGACGCGGTGCCCGAAAACGGGCTTCCGACCCGTCCCGGCCGGGTCACCGGGGCGGTCGAGCGCTGGAGTGAGCCGCGTGGCGGGATTTCCGGTTTCGAGGAACGGTAGCCGGGTAGGGAAGTCCGATTTGGTCCTGCTAAACTGGGGACGACAGGTTGTTACCGGCCCGTGATGTCCGTCTTGACCAGGACTCGCGCTGGTGCGACTCTAGATGATACGCGCACCGAACCCAGTTGGTTCCCGTGCGCGATTCCTGCTGGTTACTCAGCGTGGAGGACCCTTAGTCATGGCGAAGGCTCTACTCGGCCACGTCGGCGGTCCCGACCCCCGGATGGTCGCGGAGATGCGGCGTCTTCAGCGGCGCGTACGCGATCTGGAGGCCGAGCTCGTCCGGCTCCAGGAGGAGAACGACGCGCTCGCGACGGCGGCCGACGGCGACATCGTGTCGCTCGGGATGAAGGACCGTGAACCGGCGCTGACCTGATCGGCGCCGCTTTTTTACGTCAGCGGAGTCAGGGACGCCGTTTCCCGTGGCGTCCCTTGTTCTTGCCCGCCGCGCCGTGCCCCACCGCCTGGTGCTCTTGACCCGTTGTTGGGTGAGATGACCGTTTGTCTGGCGGACCTTCCGGGCACGGCCGCCGCGGCCGTTCCACCATCGCGCCCCACCGCCGGGCGTTCCTCCGGGCTGCCCGGATGACCTCCGGGCCGTCCGGATCTCCGGCGCCATTCGCCCGATCGTGGCACATTGGAGGAGAACGGCCGCGCGGATGCGGGGTGCGGACGCCTGCTGCCGGTATCGTTCGACAGGCTCGCGGGCGCCCGCCCGGCGGGCCACGGGGGTGAGCGAGCCGCCCGGAGCCGTCCGTGCCCGTGCACGGCGGCGGTCAGCGCGCTGCCGCGCACCCGGGCGACCGCCCGGGGCGACGGCCCGCCGCGCGCACCGGTGGCGCTCCCCTTCCGCGATTCCGGAGGAGGACGGCGACGCGTGTACCTGAAGACTCTGACCCTGCGCGGTTTCAAGTCCTTCGCGTCGTCCACCACCCTGAAGTTCGAGCCCGGCATCACGGCCGTGGTCGGCCCGAACGGGTCCGGCAAGTCCAACGTCGTGGACGCCCTCGCCTGGGTGATGGGCGAGCAGGGCGCCAAGTCGCTGCGCGGCGGCAAGATGGAGGACGTGATCTTCGCGGGCACCGCGAACCGCCCGCCGCTCGGCCGCGCCGAGGTCGTGCTCACCATCGACAACTCCGACGGCGCGCTGCCGATCGACTACACCGAGGTCACGATCAGCCGGCTGATGTTCCGGTCCGGCCAGTCGGAGTACGCGATCAACGGCGACTCCTGCCGGCTGCTGGACATCCAGGAGCTGCTGTCGGACTCCGGCATCGGCCGCGAGATGCACGTGATCATCGGGCAGGGCCAGCTGGACCGGGTGCTGCACTCGGGGGCCGAGGGCCGCCGCGCGGTGATCGAGGAGGCGTCCGGCGTCCTGAAGCACCGCAAGCGCAAGGAGAAGGCGCTGCGGAAGCTGGACGCGATGCAGGCCAACCTCACCCGCGTCGAGGACCTGGTCGGCGAGCTGCGCCGGCAGCTGAAGCCGCTCGGCCGGCAGGCCGAGATCGCCCGCCGCGCCGCCGTGATCCAGGCCGACCTGCGGGACGCGCGGCTGCGGCTCCTCGCCGACGACCTGACCGAGCTGCGGACGAAACTCGACCGCGAGGCCGCCGACGAGGCGCAGATCCTCGCGCGCCGGGTCGAGACCGAGCGCGCGCTCGCCGAGGCGCAGGAGCGCGAGGGCGTGCTGGAGGCCGAGGAGGCCGAGCAGGCGCCCGAGCTGGCGCTCGTCCAGGACACCTGGTTCCAGCTGTCGTCGCTGAAGGAGCGGCTGCGCGGCGTCGCTGACCTCGCCGCGGAGCGGCACCGCAACGCCGCCGAGGCGCGCGAGGAGGAGCGCCGCGGCCGCGACCCCGAGGACATGGAGCGCGAGGCCGCCGAGACCCGCGAGCAGGAGGAGATGCTGCGCGCGGCCCTGGACGAGGCGCAGGACGGGCTGTCGGAGGCCGTCCGGGAGCGCTCGGAGGCCGAGGAGGCGCTGACCGCCGAGGAGCGCCGGCTCCAGTCCGCCGCCCGCGCCGCCGCCGACCGCCGCGAGGAGCTGGCCCGGCTGCGCGGGCGCGTCGAGGCGCTGCGCAGCAAGGCGCAGGCCGGCCAGTCGGAGATCGGGCGGCTGTCGGCCGCGCGCGCCGACGCCGAGCAGCGCGCCGCGGCGGCGCAGGCCGAGTTCGAGGCGTTCGAGGCCGAGGTCGTGGACGACCCGGTGCTGGTCGCCGAGCACGAGGCCGCGCAGGAGCTGCTGGCCGCCGCGAAGGAGACCGCCGAGACCGCCCGCGCGACCGTGGACGTCCCGCGCCAGGCGCTCAAGGACGCCCGCGCCGCGGTGTCGGCCGCGCGCTCGGCCGACCAGGCCGCGCAGAAGCGGGTCACCGCGCTCCAGGCGCGGATCGAGGCGCTGAACCTGACGCTCGCGTCGGCCGCCGACGGCGGCGAGGCGCTGCTCGCGTCCGGGCTGGACGGCGTGCTCGGCACCGTCGCGTCGCTGCTGACCGTCCGCCCGGGGTACGAGACGGCCGTCGCGGCCGCGCTCGGCGACGCGACGCAGGCGATCGCGGTCGGCTCGCTCGACACGGCCGAGGCCGCGCTGGCGCTGCTGCGCGCCGAGGACGCGGGCCGCGCCGGCCTGCTGATCGGCGGCGGCTCGGCGAACCCGGCCGACCGCGTCTCCGGGGTCGACTATGCGATCGACGCGGTGACCGTCCCGGACGGGGTGCGTTCCGCGATGGAGTTCCTGCTGCGGGATGTCGCGGTCGCCGATGACGTGACGTCCGCCGCGAAGCTCGTGCGCGCGCATCCGTCGCTGCGCGCGGTCACCCGCGAAGGCGACCTGGTGGGCGCGCACTGGGCGCAGGGCGGCGGCGCGGGCGGCGCGCAGTCGATCCTCCAGATGCGCGCGACGCTGGACGAGGCGACCGCCGATCTGGCCGCCGCCGAGACCGCCGCCGAGCGCAGCGGCACCGACCTCACCGAAGCCGTCGAAGCCGAGCAGCAGGCGCAGGTCTCCTTGGACGCGGCGCAGGCCGCCGTGGGGGAGGCCCAAGCGGGGGTGAACGCGGCCCAGGCGGAACTGGACCGCATCCGCGTACGCGTGCGCGAGTTCGAGTCGCAGGCAGCGCAGGAGGCCAAGCGCGCCGCACGCCTCGAAGCCGACGTGCGGGCCGCGCTCGGCGAGGTCGAGCGGCTGGGCAAGGCGCTCGACGCCGCCGCCGAGTCCCGCGAGGCGGACGCGAACGCGGCCGACGAGCTGGCGATGCGGTTGGAAGAGGCCGAGGAGGCCGCGAACGTCGCGGACGAGGTCGGCGACGACACGACCGTCCGCGACGAGCTCGCGGCGCGGGTGCAGGAGCTGCGCTCAAGCGAGATGGAGTCGCGGCTGACCGTCCGCACCGCCGAGGAGCGCGTGCAGGCCATCTCCGGACGCGCCGACTCCCTCGAACGCGGCGCCCGCCGCGAGCGCGAGGAGCGCGCCCTAGCCGCCCGCCGCCGGGCCCGCCGCGAGCAGCAGGCGAAGATCGCCGAGGCCGTGCACAAGGGCTCGCTGGCCGCGCTGGAGCGCATCGAGCACTCGCTCGCCACGGCGGTGCGGCAGCGCGAGGCGGCCGAGGAGGCGCGCGCCGCCCGCGAGGCCGAGCTACGGGTGATCCGCACGCAGGTGCGCGAGCTGTCGTCCACGCTGGAGCGGCTGGTCAACGTCGTGCACGGCAACGAGGTCGCGCGCGCCGAGCAGCGGCTCCGGCTGGAGCAGATGGAGCAGCGCGCGCTGGAGGAGTTCGGCCTCGAAGTGGACGCGCTGCTCAACGAGTACGGGCCGGACCAGCCCGTCCCGCCGGGCCCGGAGGCGCCGGAGGACGCGGTGCCGGTGCCGTACGACCGTCCGACGCAGGAGAAGCGGGCGAAGAAGGCCGAGCGCGAGCTGAACCAGCTCGGCAAGGTGAACCCGCTCGCGCTGGAGGAGTTCGCGGCGCTGGAGGAGCGGCACGCGTTCCTGACCTCGCAGCTGGAGGACCTCAAGAAGACCCGCCGCGACCTGCTGCTGGTCGTCAAGGAGGTGGACGACCGGGTGCAGCAGGTGTTCGCCGCCGCCTACGCCGACACCGCCCGCGAGTTCGAGCGGATCTTCGCCCGGCTGTTCCCCGGCGGCGAGGGCAGCCTGTCGCTCACCGAGCCCGACGACATGCTCACCACCGGTGTCGAGGTCGCGGCCCGCCCGCCGGGCAAGAAGGTCAAGCGGCTGTCGCTGCTGTCGGGCGGCGAGCGGTCGCTGGTCGCGATCGCGTTCCTGGTCGCGGTGTTCAAGGCCCGGCCGTCCCCGTTCTACGTGCTGGACGAGGTCGAGGCGGCGCTGGACGACACCAACACGCAGCGGCTGATCAAGGTGTTCGAGGAGCTGCGCGAGTCGTCCCAGCTGATCATCATCACCCACCAGAAGCGCACGATGGAGGGCGCGGACGCGCTCTACGGCGTGTCCATGCGCGGTGACGGCGTGACGCAGGTGGTCAGCCAGCGCATCGTCCGGGACGAGCCGGAACCCGCCTCCGTGCCGGTCTAGGCCCGCCTCCGCGCCTGCCTGTGGTCCGCCTCCGGACCGGTCTAGGGCCACCCCCGGGCCGGTCCAAGGCCCGCCTCGGTCCCGGTTTAGCACGAACTGCTCGGGTTCGCCGCCCGCCGCCCGTCCAGGTTGATCACTCTCCGGTGATCCGGTAGACATGTCCGCCGGTGTGCCCGCGTCCCCCGCCCGGAGCAACCCCGCCCGGCGCCGCGGGCCCGCCCCGAAAGGCGGACGATCATGGACGTGCAGCGGCTCAAGGACAACTTCGCCCTGGTCGGAGGCCATGGCGAGGACGTCGCCTCCTACTTCTACGCCGACCTTTTCGAGCGCGACCCGCAGCTGCGCAAGCTGTTCCCGGCCTCGATGGCCAAGCAGCACGAGAAGCTGCTCGCCGCCCTCTCGCACATCGTCGGGCATGTCGACGACACCGACGAGCTCGTCCCGTTCCTGCGCGACCTCGGCGTCCGGCACAACGGGTTCGGCGTCGTCGCCGAGTACTACCCGCAGGTCGGCGCGAGCCTCATCGCGACGCTCGAGCACTTCAGCGGCCCGGCCTGGACGCCGGAGCTGGAGGCCGACTGGGCGGCGGCCTACGGTGTCGTCGCGCAGGTCATGACCGAGGCCGCGGAGGGTGAGCGGGTCGGCGCGTGAGTCCGGGAGACCCCGACCACGGCCGCTACCTGGAGATCGTGTGGACGCCCAACGACTGAAGGAGAACTTCGCCCGGGTCGCCGAGCACGGTGACGCGGTGGCGCTGTTCTTCTACTCCGACCTGTTCCTGCGGAACCCGCACCTGCGGGACATGTTCCCCATCGGGATGACCGGGCAGCGCGACAAGCTGCTCGGCGCCCTCGGGCACATCGTCTCCAACGTCGACGACCTCGGCGAGCTGGTGCCGTTCCTGCAGGGGCTCGGCCGGGACCACCGCAAGTTCGGGATCATCGCCGAGCACTACCCGCACGTCGGGGCGAGCCTCGTCGCGACGCTGCGGCACTACTCCGGCGCGTCCTGGACGCCCGAGCTCGAAGCCGACTGGATCGCCGCCTACGACGTGGTGTCGCACGTCATGCTGGAGGCCGCCGACCAGGACGCGATGGCCGCGCCCGCCTGGTGGAACGGCGAGGTCGTCGCGGTGGAGCGCCGCCGCTTCGACATCGCCCTGCTGCGGGTGCGGCCCGACCAGCCGCTGCCGTACCAGCCCGGCCAGTCGGTCGCGGTGGAGCTGCCGCAGCGGCTGCGGCAGTGGCGGTACCTGTCGATGGCGAACGCGCCGCGCCCGGACCACACGCTCGACTTCCACGTCCGGCTGGTGGACGGCGGCGCGGTCAGCGCGGTGCTGGTCCGCTCCGTCCAGCCCGGGGACCGGATGCGGATGGGCGCGCCCGTCGGCACCCTCGTGCTGGACGAGTCGTCCCAGCGGGACGTGCTGATGGTCGCGGGCAGCACCGGCCTCGCGCCTCTCAAGGCGATCCTGGAGCAGCTGTCGCGGCGGCAGGACCCGCCGCGCACCACGCTGTTCTTCGGCGCCCGCACCCGCGACGCGCTCTACGACCTGCCGCACCTGACCGAGCTCGCCGCCCGCTGCCCCTGGCTCACGGTGGTCCCCGCCGTCTCGGACGAGCCGAACGGGCACGGTTTCGCCGCGTCCTTCGGCTCCCCGTTCGGCGGCCCGGCCGGGGTCGGCGGTGAGGGCGCACCCGGCGGTCAGGGCGCGCAGGGCGCGCCCGGCGGTCAGGGCGCGCAGGGCGCGCCCGGCTGGTTCGGCCCGTCCGGGCCGCCGGCCTCCGGGGACGCGGCGTCCGGGCATGCGGCGTTCGGGGACACGCTCGGATCCGCGGCGGCGCCGTCCGGCGGGCCGCGGATCGAGCACGGCACGCTCGCCGAGGTGGTCGGGCGGTACGGCTCCTGGCACGGCCACGACGTCTACGTGTGCGGGCCGGACGCCATGGTCGAGAGCACGGCGGACCGGCTGCTGCGCGACGGTGTGCCCCGCGACCGCATCCGGCTGGAATCCTTCGCACAGAGGTGATCTCGTGAACCCAGCACACCCTCCCCTCGCCCAGGGCGGCCCCCGGCTGACCCCCGGCGAGGTCCAGGCGGCGGTCTTCCAGCGGGCGGCGCTCGGCCGGCGCGGCCTCGACGAGGACCAGGTCCGCGAGTTCCTCCAGCGCGTCGAGCAGGAGCTCGTCCAGCTGCTGAACGAGCGCGCCGCGCTCGGCCAGGAGGTGGACCGGCTGCGCGCCGCCCCGGCCGAGGCCGGCGCGGGCGACGCGGCCAGACCGGACGACGCGCACTTCCAGGCCGTCCGGATCCTGTCCCAGGCGCAGCAGACCGCCGACCTGTACGTCGCGGACGCCGAGCGCTACACCCGCGAGCTGGCCCAGGAGGCCCGGCAGCACCGGGACGCGATCCTGACCGACGCGCAGAGCCGGGCCGACCGGATGATGGAGGAGGCGCACCAGCGCGCCGCCGCCATGGCCGACCAGGCGGCGCGGTCGGTCGCGCCCGCCGCCGAGCCGCCGGCCCAGCCGGCGTCCGCGCCGGACCTAGAGGAGACCCGGGCCGACGGCCTGGCCCCGCTCGACGCCGACGAGCGCCGCCGGATGGAGCGGGAGATCGCCTACCTGCGCACCTACAGCGACGTCTACCGCACGCACCTGCGCGCGTACCTCGAAGCGCTGCTGCGCAACGTGGACGAGTGGGAGCGCTCGGAAAAGGAGAATCCCGAGAAACGGCCCTAAACGGTACATAAAACTCAACGATCTGAAAGGACTTTGCGCTCGGCGGGCTTTCTTTCCCGAGGATCTCGCTCTCCGGGGCGGCGCGCCATAATTGTCATTTCGTAACGTCCCAAGAGTGTCCCTTCGGCCCAGAACGCTGATCATTGCGGTCATTGTCGCGGCCGTCCTGGTCTTCGCGACCGGGACGCCGTTCTCCGGGGCCACTTTTCGGTTACGGGACGTCCGGGACGCGGCCGGGCGGCTTACGCTGCGCGACATGCGGCTGTTCCCCCACCGGTCCGTCCGGCACCTCCGTCGATCGAGCGCAGGCGTCCCGCGGCGCGGCCGCCAGGGCGGACCGGGCCCGCAGCCGGCGGCGGGCCGTCCGGACCAGGGCCCGCCGACCCTCGGCCCCCAGCCCACCGCCGCCGCGCGGTACGGCTGGGGCATCCCGGTCGCGTCCGACGACTTCACCACCGGACGCCTCGACCCCCGCGCCTGGGACGTCTACCAGGGACCCGGCCAGAACCACGACGGGCACCGCAGCCCCCGCGCGGTCGGCGTCCGCAACGGCCTCCTCACCATCACCGGCCGTCCGGACGGCACGACCGGTGGCCTGGCCTGGAAGCACGGCGCCCAGCGGACGGGGCGCTGGGAGGCGCGCGTCCGGATGAACCGCGCCTGCGCCGCCTACCACCCCGTCCTGCTGCTGTGGCCGACCGCCGCGGGCGGGGGAGACGCGCCCAAGGGCGGCGGCGGCGAGATCGACTGGCTGGAGGTCGCCGACGACGGCACCCGCCAGAACGCCGACTTCTACCTGCACTACGGCCCGGTGCACGAGGACGACCAGCTGACGGGACGGGTCCGCGTCGACATGACCCGCTGGCACGCCTTCGCGGTCGAGTGGACGGCCCGGTCGATCAGCGGCTTCGTGGACGGCGAGCGCTGGTTCCACACCACGCGCCGCCGCGCGCTCCCGCCCGGGCCGATGGGGCAGGCCATCCAGCTCGACTGGTTCCCGCGCGACGCCGAGCACACCGCCCGCGGCATCGACTGGAACGCCCCCGCCACCTTCCAGGTCGACTGGATCCGCATGTACCACCCCTGACCGCCGCTGGACGCGCCCTGACGAGCCGCTCCGGGTTTCGGTCCTGCCCGGATAATGCTTTGCCTGCGTCCCGAACGCGTCCATAGGCTCGGATCCCATGCGCACGATTACCGAAGACGAGCTGCGCTCCTGCTTCGTCAACTGCTCCAAGGGCGATGCCAAGCGCCTGAACCTCCCCAAGGACTTCGCGGAGACGCCCTGGGACGACCTCGACTTCCTCGGCTGGCGGGACCCGAAGGCCCCCGACCGCGCCTACCTCGTCACCGAGACGGGCGACCGGCTCACCGGGATCGCGCTGCGCTTCGCGTCCGCGCCCGGCAAGGCCCGCGGGTTCAACTCGACGAGCTTGTGCTCGTTCTGCCACACCGTCCACACCGGCGGCGGCGTCGCGCTGATGGGCGCGCGGCGCAGCGGCGAGGCGGGCAAGCAGGGCAACACCGTCGGCCAGTACCTGTGCGCGGACCTGGCCTGCTCCCTCTACGTCCGCGGCAAGAAGCAGACCCTGCTGGGCGACGCGCACGACGACGGCATCCCGGTAGAGGACAAGGTCTCGCGCGTCCGGACGAACCTGGACGCCTTCGTAGCCTCCGTCCTCGCCTGACCCGCGGGAAACCGCGCCCACCGCGACCCGTGGAGGCAGCGCGCCCGGCGCGGTGCGCGGGGCGCCCGTGCGGCGGGGTGCGTGAGGACGGGGCGTCCACCGGGTGTGGCGGCGGCGCGGCCGGGGAGGGCGGACGTTCGGGGCATGGGCGGCCGTCTGGAAAACTGGACCCGCTATGGAATACGTGATCCTGATCGCCGGGCTGGCCGTCCTCGCGTTGATCGTGGGCGGCGTGATGTTCTTGCGGCCCGGCCGCCGCAAGCCCCAAGCCCCCGTCGAACCAGCGGAGCGGCCCGACATCCGGCCCGGCGCGACCACCACCGCGCCGCCGGAGGAGGATCAGGCCGCGCCGCCGGTGGAACGGGCTCCGCCGACACCCGCCGCGCCGCCCAAGCCCGAGATCGAGGTCCCGCCGCCGTCCGCGGGGCGGCTCGTCCGGCTGCGCGCCCGGCTGGCCCGGTCCCAGAACACCTTCGGCAAGACCCTGCTCGGCCTGCTGTCGCGCGACCACCTGGACGACGACGCCTGGGACGAGATCGAGGACACCCTGATCGGCGCGGACATCGGCGTCGCCGTGGCCCGCCAGATCACCGACGACCTGCGCACCAAGGTCCAGGTGCTCGGCACCCGGACGCCCGACGAGGTCCGCAACCTGCTGCGCGAGGAGCTGGTCAAGCAGATCGGCCCGGACCTGGACCGGCACCTGCACACCGAGCGGCACGGCGACAAGCCCGCCGTGATCATGGTGGTCGGGGTCAACGGCACCGGCAAGACCACCACGACCGGCAAGCTCGCCCGCGTCCTGGTCGGGGACGGCAAGACCGTCGTGCTCGGCGCGGCCGACACCTTCCGCGCCGCCGCCGCCGACCAGCTCCAGACCTGGGGCGAGCGCGTCGGCGCCCAGGTCGTCCGCAAGGACGAGGGCGCCGACCCGGCCTCGGTCGCGTTCGACGCGGTCAAGCAGGGCGTGGACGCCAAGGTCGACACGGTGATCATCGACACCGCCGGCCGGCTGCACACCAAGACCGGGCTGATGGACGAGCTCGGCAAGGTCAAGCGGGTCGTGGAGAAGCAGGCCGCGGTCGACGAGGTGCTGCTCGTCCTGGACGCCACGACCGGCCAGAACGGCATGCAGCAGGCCCGCGTGTTCGCCGAGGTCGTCAACATCACCGGCGTCGTGCTGACCAAGCTGGACGGCACCGCCAAGGGCGGCATCGTCGTGCAGGTGCAGCGCGAGCTGGGCGTCCCGGTCAAGCTGGTCGGCCTCGGCGAGGGCCCGGACGACCTGGCCCCGTTCGAGCCCGGCGCCTTCGTCGACGCCATCCTCGGCGACTGACCGCCCGCCTCGGCGGCTGACCGCTTGGCGGTCGGCCGCCGTCGGCCGCTGCGGCGGTGTTTCGCTGATCGTTCTTTGCGCCTGACCTTTCGGTCAGGCTTCCGGCCCCACCGGTTACCCGACCGGTGGGGCTTTTGGCATGAAAAGACCTGACAGAAAAGCCCGAAACACCTATCCGAACCAGACAGTCGGTGAGCGTTACGAAACACATGCGCAACACGCCGCGACGGGGTTTCACACCGCCGAAACACGGGAGCCGAACAGGCGAAACGGCCGCGCCGGAATCTGTGGCCAGTCCACGTTCCCGGTCGAGGAGGGGCGTCCCCCGAGATGAAGATCGATACAGGCGCGACAGCCTGGATGCTGGCCGCGACGGCCATGGTGCTGTTCATGACACCCGGACTGGCGTTCTTCTACGGCGGCATGACCCGCGCGAAGAGCGTCCTGAACATGATGATGATGTCGTTCGGCAGCATCATCAGCGTGACCGTCCTGTGGGTGCTGTTCGGCCATTCCATCGCCTTCACCGACAACGGCAGCTCGCTGGTCAACAAGGTCCTCGGCGGGTTCGACGCGGTCGGCCTCAAGGGCACGGTCACCGCGATCCAGCAGGGCACCACCCCGGACCACAACATCCCGCTGCTGGTCTACTCGGCCTTCCAGCTCACCTTCGCGATCATCACGGTCGCGCTGATCAGCGGCGCGATCGCCGACCGCGCCAAGTTCGGCGCGTGGATGGTCTTCACCGTGGCGTGGGCCTCGCTGGTCTACTTCCCGGTCGCGCACTGGGTGTGGGGCACCGGCTGGCTCAACAAGCTCGGCATCGAGGACTTCGCGGGCGGCACGGTCGTGCACGTCAACGCCGGTGCGGCGGGCCTGGCCCTGGCGATCGTCCTCGGGAAGCGGCGCGGCTGGCCCAAGGAGCCGATGCGCCCGCACAACCTCCCGTTCGTCCTGCTCGGCGTCGCGATCCTGTGGTTCGGCTGGTTCGGGTTCAACGCGGGCTCGGAGATCGGCGTCGACACCGTCACCGGCCTGGCGTTCATGAACACCCAGATCGCCACGGCCGTCGCCGCGGGCGCCTGGCTGATCGTCGAGAAGCTCCGGGACGGCCACGCCACCACGCTCGGCGCCGCGTCCGGCGCGGTCGCGGGCCTGGTCGCGATCACCCCCGCGTGCGGGTTCATCGACCCGTGGGCCGCGGTCGTCCTCGGCCTGGTCGCGGGCGCGGTCTGCGCCTACGCGATCGGCCTGAAGTACCGGCTCGGCTACGACGACTCCCTGGACGTCGTCGGCGTGCACCTGGTCGGCGGCGCGCTCGGCGCGGTGTCCCTGGGCTTCCTGGCCGCCTACCCGGCGCTGACCTCCCAGCACAAGGGCCTGTTCTACGGCGGCGGCGTGCACCAGCTCGGCCTGCAGGTGCTCGGCCCGGTCGTCATCGGCCTCTACTCGTTCGCGATGGCCTGGGTGATCGGCACCGTGATCGACAAGACCATGGGCTTCCGCATCGACGAGGAGGCCGAGGCGACCGGCGTCGACCTCACGACGCACGCGGAGACCGCGTACGATCTCGCTCCGGCCGGCGGCGGCTCGGTGCGCACCGGCCACGCCGCCGCGGTGACCGGCTCCGGCGGCTCGTCCGCCGCCGGCGCCGGCGGTACGGGCGGCGCGGCCGCCGAGAACAAGGTGGAGGCATGACGATGAAACTCATCACCGCGGTCATCAAGCCGTTCAAGCTGGACGAGGTGAAGGCGGCGCTGGAGACCTTCGGGGTCCGCGGGCTGACGGTCAGCGAGGCCAGCGGCTACGGCCGCCAGAAGGGCCACACGGAGGTGTACCGGGGCGCCGAGTACAAGGTCGACCTGGTGCCGAAGCTCCGCGTCGAGGTCCTGGTGGACGACGAGGACGCGCACGACATCATCGACGTCATCGTCAAGGCCGCCCGCACCGAGAAGATCGGCGACGGCAAGGTCTGGGCCGTCCCGGTGGAGACGGTCGTCCGCGTCCGCACCGGCGAGACCGGCCCGGACGCCCTGTAGGCCGCCGCATGGTCCTCGCCCAGGGAACGCCGGGACCCGTGGACCGCGACCGGGCCGGAGGCGCGCCCTCCGGCCCGGCGGGCGCGGCCCGCGAGGCCCTGGCCGCCGCCCGCGCCGCCCGCGTCACCGCCCTCGACCACCAGCTGTCCGCCCTCCTCGCGACGGCCACCGGCCGCGGCGCCCCCGCGCCCTCCGCATCGCCGGCCACCGGCCGCGACCTCGCGGCGGACGCGGACCAGGGCGCCCAGGCGAACGCCGAGCAGCAAAGCTCGGCCGACGCTGGGCGAGGCGCTGCGGCGGATGCCGGGCGGCAAAGCTCGGCTGACGCTGGGCGTGGTACGGCGGCCGGGCGGGGTGTTGCGGCGGACGTGGCGTTGGTGGCGGTCGGGAGTTACGCGCGGCGCGAGCTGACGCCCGGCGGGGACCTGGACCTGGTGCTCCTGCACCGGGGACGCGGCGACGTGGCGGAGATCGCGGACCGGATCTGGTACCCGGTCTGGGACGCCGGGCTGCGGCTCGACCACTCCGTCCGGACCGTCCAGGAGGCGCGGACGGTCGCCCGCGAGGACATGAAGGCCGCGCTCGGCCTGCTCGCGCCGCGGCTCATCGCCGGGGACGCGACGCTCTTCGACGAGGCGCGCGCGGGCGTGCTCGCCGACTGGCGAGCGGACGCCAGGCGGCGGCTCGGCGAGCTCGGCACGCTGTGCCGGGAACGCTGGGAGGCGCAGGGCGAGCTGGCCTTCCTCCTGGAGGGCGACCTCAAGGAGGCGCACGGCGGGCTCCGCGACGTGCAGGTCATGTGCGCGGTCGCGGCGTCCTGGGTGGCTCCGGCGCCGGACGACAGGGTCCGCGCGTCCCACGAGCTGATCCTGGACGTCCGGCACGCGCTGCACGAGGTCACCGGGCGCACGTCCGACCGGCTCGTCCTGCAGGAGCAGGAGGCCGTGGCGGAGGCGCTCGGCCTGCTCGACGCCAACGTCCTGCTCCGGGCGGTCGCCGCTGCCGCCCGGACGATCACCCACGCCGACGACCAGGTCTGGCGCCGGGTGGACCGGTTCGTCCGGCCGCGCACCGGACGCGGCGGACCGGAACGCCGTCCCGTCGGGGACGGCGCGGTCGAGCAGGACGGCGAGGTCGTGCTGGCCCGCAACGCCGACCTGACCGATCCCGCGCTGGTGCTCCGCGTCGCCGCGGCCGCCGCGCAGAACGGCCTGCCTCTCGCTCCCGCGACCGTGGACAGGCTCGCCGAGAAGGCCGTTCTGCCCGGTGCGCCGTGGCCTCCGGAGGCCCGCGACGCGCTGGTCTCGCTGCTCGGCGCCGGTCCCGCCGCGATCGCGGTGTGGGAGGCGCTCGACCAGGCCGGGCTGGTGGTGCGGCTGCTTCCCGACTGGGAACGTGTCCGCAACCGGCCGCAACGCAACCCCGTGCACCGCTTCACCGTGGACC
Source organism: Actinomadura rupiterrae (assembly GCF_024172125.1). Lineage (GTDB taxonomy): Bacteria > Actinomycetota > Actinomycetes > Streptosporangiales > Streptosporangiaceae > Spirillospora > Spirillospora rupiterrae. Next base: position 150,855 of record NZ_JAMZEA010000007.1, on the reverse strand, counting down.
GCCACCTCGTCGAGGCCGCCGTCGGCGCCGCCGCCCTCACCCGCGAGGTGGCCCGTCCTGACCTGCTGCTCGTCGGCGCGCTGCTGCACGACATCGGCAAGGGCTGGCCGGGCGACCACTCGGTCAGCGGCGCGGTCGTGGCGCGGGACGTCGCCGTCCGCATCGGCTTCGCGCCGGACGACGTGAAGGTGCTGGAGACCGTCGTCCGGCACCACCTGCTGCTGCCCGAGACCGCCACGCGCCGCGACATCGACGACCCGAGGACGATCGAGACCGTCCTGGACGCCGTCGCCGGTGCGCCCGGCCGGGAAAGCGACGTCATCGAGATCCTCGCCGCCCTCGCCATCGCGGACGGCCAGGCCACGGGCCCTGCCGCGTGGGGGTCCTGGAAGGCGCGGCTGGTCGCCGAGCTCGCCCGCCGGGCTTTGATGTCGCTGGCCGGGGGCACGCTGCCGCCCGCGCCGTCGCTCGGGCCGGACACCCTCGCGCTGGCCAGGCACGATGGCGCCGCCGTCCGCGTCCACGGCGCGCAGATCACGATCGCCGCGCCGGACCGTCCCGGCCTCCTGTGGCGGGCCGCGGGCGTTCTGGCCCTGCACCGGCTGGCCGTCCGGACGGCCAGAACCGTCTCCCAGACGAGCGGCCCGGACACCGGACGCGGCACTGGCCCAGACACCGGGCGCGGGACCGGCCCGGATGCCGGACGCGGCACCACCGCTGTGCTCGATTTCACGGCCGTCCCCGAGTTCGGCGACCCGCCCGACCCCGCGGCCCTCGAATCCGATCTGCGCCTGATGCTGGCCGACCGCCTGGACGTCGCGGGCCGGCTCGAACGCCGCGCCCGGTCCGTCCGCGTCCGGCCCGGAGCGCCCGTTCCGCCGCCGCGCGTGACGATCGTCCCGGACGCCTCGGCGACCGCGACCGTCGTGGAGGTCCGCGCCCACGACCGTCCCGGCCTGCTCTGGCGGGTGGGCCAGGCGCTGGGGGAGTGCGGCCTCCAGGTGACCGCCGCCCGCGTGGACACCCTGGGCGCCGAGGCCGTCGACACCTTCTACGTCGTGGACGCCGAGGGCCGCCCCGTGGACGACGAGGACGCCCCGTCCGTCCGGACGCACGTCCTCAAAGCCGTCAGCTGACCGGCGGCGCCAAGGCGCACTGCCGGGGTCCCGTGCCAAGGCGTGCTGCGGGCCGGGCAGGAGTCGGCGCTTGACCCGATAGTCTGAGAGACGATCCCACGAAAGCTTCCAAGGACGGGTCCACACGTGTTCGAGACGCTCTCCGACCGGTTGACGACGGTTTTCTCGTCGCTGCGCAGCAAGGGCCGGCTCTCCGAGGCCGACATCAACGCGACGACCCGCGAGATCCGCATCGCGCTGCTGGAAGCCGACGTCGCGCTGCCCGTGGTGAAGGACTTCATCGCGCGGATCAAGGAACGGGCGGCGAGCGCCGAGGTCAGCCAGGCGCTCAACCCGGCGCAGCAGGTCGTCAAGATCGTCAACGAGGAGCTCATCGGCATCCTCGGCGGCGAGACCCGGCGGCTGAACCTGGCCAAGAACCCGCCGACCGTGATCATGCTCGCGGGCCTGCAGGGCGCCGGCAAGACCACCCTCGCGGGCAAGCTCGCCCGGCACCTGAAGAAGGAGGGGCACGCGCCGCTGCTGGTCGCGGCCGACCTCCAGCGCCCCAACGCCGTCCAGCAGCTCCAGGTCGTCGGCGAGCGCGCCGGCGTCCAGGTCTTCGCGCCCGAGCCCGGCTCCGGCGTCGGCGACCCGGTGGACGTGGCGCGCCGCTCGATCGAGCAGGCCCGGCACGCCCAGCACGACATGGTCATCATCGACACCGCGGGCCGCCTCGGCGTGGACGCCGAGATGATGCAGCAGGCCATCGACATCCGGGACGCGGTCAAGCCGGACGAGATCCTGTTCGTCGTCGACGCCATGGTCGGCCAGGACGCGGTGAACACCGCGCAGGCCTTCATGGACGGCGTCGGCTTCGACGGCGTCGTGCTCACCAAGCTCGACGGCGACGCGCGCGGCGGCGCGGCCCTGTCGGTGCGGCACATCACCGGCCGTCCGATCATGTTCGCGTCCACCGGCGAGAAGCTGGACGACTTCAGCGTCTTCCACCCGGACCGGATGGCGGGCCGCATCCTCGACATGGGTGACATCCTCACCCTGATCGAGCAGGCCGAGCAGGCGTTCGACGCCCAGCAGGCCGAGAAGATGACCACCAAGTTCGCGTCCGGCGAGGACTTCACGCTTGAGGACTTCCTCGAGCAGATGATGATGATCCGCAAGCTCGGACCGATCGGCAACCTGCTCGGGATGATGCCCGGCATGGGCCAGGTCCGGGACCAGATCTCCCAGATCGACGACAAGGACCTGGACCGGGTCGCCGCGATCATCCGCTCCATGACCCCGGGCGAGCGCGCCAACCCCAAGATCATCAACGGCTCCCGCCGGGCCCGCATCGCCAAGGGCTCCGGTGTCGAGGTCGGCGAGGTGTCCAGCCTGGTCACCCGGTTCTTCGACGCGCAGAAGATGGTCCGCGCGATGGCCGGCAACATGGGCTTCCCCGGCATGCCGGGCCGGCGCCGCGCCAAGCAGGCCGCCAAGGCCGCCAAGAAGAAGGGCAAGCAGCGCAGCGGCGACCCGCGCAAGCGCGCCCTCGGCAAGCAGCCCGCCGCCGACCAGGGCGCCGACGCGATGCCCCAGGGCCTCCCGCCGGGCCTCGGCGGCCAGCTCCCGCCCGGCCTCGCCAAGCAGCTCCCGCCCGGCTTCCAGATGCCCGACCTGGGCGACCTGGGCGGAAACAACGAGAAGAAGTAACCCACACCGAACGCCGCGCCCCCGCCCGGGGACGCGGCGTTCCGCCGTTCTCATGCATCTGGAGGGACGCGCCGTTTCGCGTCCCTCATACCCGCAGGGGGCGGCGCGTGCCGTTCCGCCGTCATCGTGCTTGCGACGCGCGCCGTTCCTCGCCCTCCTGCCTGCGGGGGGGCGAGGTACGCCGTTTCGGCGTTCTCGTGCTCGTGGGGCGCGAGCGCGCTGTTTCGGCCTTCTCGTGCCCGCAGGGGCGAGGCGTGCTGATTCGGCGTTTTCGGGCCGATCTTGAAGCTCGATCGGGACGGTCCGCGTGTTCGTTCTCGGCGGAACGTCCGTGCAGGTCGGGCGGGCTTTGCGGGGGACGTGGCCGCGTGTCATCGCCCGATTGCGCTTTTTCCGCGATCGTCTGGCAGAATGGCAGGCTGGAAACCCGGAACGCGCGTCGGCGCCCTCTCTCGTCCCGTGCCTCCGGAGTCCATTGAGCTGGCCGGTCGCCGGTGTTCCCCACCTGGCGCGGCCATGTTCGCCTGTATCAAGTCTGGAGAACACCACACCCGTGGCAGTCAAGATCAAGCTCAAGCGTCTGGGGAAGATCCGGAACCCGCAGTACCGGATCGTCGTCGCCGACTCGCGCACCAAGCGGGACGGTCGGGCCATCGAGGAGATCGGCCTCTACCAGCCCAAGCAGGAGCCGTCGCTCATCGAGATCGACTCCGAGCGCGCGCAGTACTGGCTGGGTGTCGGCGCGCAGCCGACCGAGCCGGTGCTGAACCTGCTCAAGGTCACCGGCGACTGGCAGAAGTTCAAGGGCGAGCCGGGTGCCGAGGGCACCCTGCGCAAGGCCGAGCCGAAGCCGGACAAGAAGGCGGTCTTCGAGGCCGCGGTCAAGGAGTCGATGGGCGACGTCGACACCGAGGCCGCCGCTCCGGCCGCCAAGTCGAAGAAGAAGGCCGAGCCGAAGAAGGCCGAGGCCGACACCGCCGCCGAGACCGAAGCCAAGAGCGAGGACTGACGTGCTCGAAGAAGCGCTCGAGCACCTGGTGCGAGGGATCGTGGAGAACCCGGACGACGTCCGGGTCCGCGCCCGCCGCATCAGGGGCGGCCGGGTCCTGGAGGTGCGTGTGCACCCCGACGACCTCGGCAAGGTCATCGGCCGCAGCGGTCGCACCGCCAAGGCCCTGCGCACGGTCATCAGCGCCCTCTCCGGAGGCCGCTACGTGCGCGTGGACCTGCTCGACGTCAACGAGGTCCGCTGACCCCGGGGGCTCGGGCGCGGGGCTCCCGGCCGCGGACGGTCCTGCCGTCCGCTGATCGGAGCGCGCCGGGGTTCCACCTCGGCGCGCCCATCGCGGGAGCCCGCTTCGCCGCCGTCCATGCGACGGCGGCCCACCCCGTCAAGGGGAGGACGTCATAAGGACCCTCACAGGTCCAACCGATCCGAGCCGCCAGCGTCGCCCCCGGTCGACGCGGCGGCTCGGCTCGCGTTAAACCCCAGGCCAGGCCCCTGGGGGCCCCGCCACAGGCGAAGCCCTCCGGCCTGGCCTCCGCCGCAAAGACCGCACTAGCGATCCCACCGGCGCCGCCCAGGCCACCTCGCGCCTGCGAACGGCCCATGATCGCGGCGGCGGCCGCCGCATGATCGCGTCCGCGAAGCGGCGCGTGACCACGCCGTCCGGCGGCACGTGATCGCGTCGGCCAGCGGCGCGTGGTCGCGTCCGTGAAGCGGTGCGTGATCACGCCGGTCGGCGGTGCGTGACCGCGTCGGCCAGCGGCGCGTGTTCGCGCCGGTTGGCGGTGTGTGGCCGCGCCGCCCGGCGGTGTGTGGCCGCGCCGCCCGGCGGTGTGTGACCGCGCCGCCCGGCGGTGTGTGACCGCGCCGCCCGGCGGTGCGTGATCGCGTCGGCTGGCGGTGCGTGATCGCGTCGGCCAGCGGCGCGTGTTCGCGCCGGTCGGCGGTGCGTGGCCGCGCTGGCCGGCGGTGCGTGGTCGCGTCGGTCGCGGCGCGTGGTCGCGTCCGGCAGGCTCGCTCGCCGGCGGGACGCGTTCGCCGCCAGCCGCGGAGGTTGCGGCGCGGTGGGGCGTGGTGGGCCCGGGGCGGCTGCCAGGCTGGGATCCTGGCTTGTGTTTCGATGATCGAATGGTGGAGGGACGGCGCGTGGCTGAGCGGATCGTGATCGGACGGATCGGGCGTCCGCACGGCGTCCGGGGCGACAGCACGGTGGACGTGCGGACCGACGACCCGGACCTGCGGTTCGCGCCCGGGACCGAGATCGCCACCGACCCCGAGGACGCCGGGCCGCTGACCGTGGAGCGGGCGCGCTGGCATTCGGGCCGGCTCGTCGTCCGGTTCGCGGGCGCGGACGACCGGGACGCCGCCGACGCCCTGCGCGGCATCTGGCTGGTCGTGGACGCGGACGACATCCCCGCGTCCGACGACCCCGACGACTTCCACGACGCCCAGCTGGTCGGCCTCGCCGTCCGCACAGTCGACGGCACGGACGTGGGCGAGGTCACCGAGGTCCGGCACCACGGCCAGGACCTGCTGGTCATCCGCCGCGCCGGGAGCCGCGAGGAACTGCTGGTGCCGTTCGTCGCCGCGCTCGTCCCCGAAGTGGACGTGCCGGGCGGCCGGCTCGTGATCGACCCGCCCCCCGGCCTGCTGGACGAGGACTGAGCCCCGATGCGACTCGACATCATCAGCATCTTCCCCGAGTACTTCGCCCCGCTGGACGTCTCGCTGATCGGGAAGGCCCGCCGGACCGGGACGCTCGACGTCCGCGTCCACGACCTGCGGTCCTGGACGCACGACCGGCACCGCACCGTCGACGACACCCCCTACGGCGGCGGCCCCGGCATGGTCATGAAGCCCGAGCCGTGGGGCGAGGCCCTGGACGAGGTGGCCCCGGCGGGCGGCGCCGTCCCGCGCATGATCGTCCCGACGCCGTCCGGACGCCCGTTCACCCAGGCCATGGCCGCCGAGTTGGCCGCCGAGGACTGGCTGCTGTTCGCCTGCGGACGCTACGAGGGCATCGACTCCCGCGTCGTCGCGGAGGCCTCGACCCGCATGCCGGTCTCCGAGGTCAGCCTCGGCGACTTCGTGCTCGCGGGCGGCGAGGTCGCCGTGCTGGTGATGGTCGAGGCCATCGGGCGGCTCCTGCCCGGCGTCCTTGGGAACGCCGAATCCGTCGCGGACGACTCGTTCGCGCCGGGCGCCATGGAATCGCTGCTGGAAGGGCCCGTCTACACCAAGCCGCCGGAATGGCGGGGGAGGGCCGTCCCGGAGATCCTGCTGTCCGGGAACCACGGCGCGATCGCCCGCTGGCGGCGGGACGAGGCCCTGCGCCGCACCGCCGCCCACCGTCCCGAGCTGCTCGGACGCCTCGACCCCGGGAAGCTCGACAAGCACGACCGCAAGGTCCTCGCCGACGCCGGTTTTCCGGAGCACGGCGAAGATATGGCAAACTAGAGCGTCGCCGTGTGCTCATGCCGCACGGCGCGCCGACTTCAAAGAAGATCCACTCCGCGCGGCGCGACGCCCCCACGCTAGGTGAGGACCGGGGCCTCTCGACGTCCGCGTTCGACACTGAGGAACGCTGTCATGCACGCTTTGATCCAGGAGATCGAGAAGGCCGCGCTGCGCGCCGACGTCCCGGACTTCCGTCCCGGTGACACCGTCCGCGTGCACGCGCGCATCACCGAGGGCAAGGTCACCCGTGTCCAGGTCTTCGAGGGCGTGGTGATCCGGCGGCAGGGCGGCGGCTCCCGCGAGACCTTCACCGTCCGCAAGATCAGCAAGGGCGGCTACGGTGTCGAGCGCACCTGGCCGATCAACAGCCCGCACATCGAGAAGCTCGAAGTGGCGATCCGCGGTGACGTCCGCCGCGCCAAGCTGTACTACCTCCGCAACCTGCGCGGCAAGGCGGCCCGCATCAAGGAGAAGCGCGATTTCTGACCGCTTCGCCGAAGCGTCCGGCGCCCCGGGAATCCGATCGCGGATCCCGGGGCGTTGCCCGTTTTGGGGGAAAGTGCACGTCGGAGGCAGTCGGCTCGTGCGCACGACACGGCCATGCGCGAGATTCGGCGGCCCTCCCGCCGCTAGTCTGGCGCCCTGATGACTCACGAGGACGATCGGAGAGACGTGCGTTCCGAAGCCGAGGGCGCGGTGCCCGAAGAGAAGCAGACCGTGACCTCCGCCGAGGAGCCGCCCGCCGAACCGCCCGCCGCGGAGGACGACGAGTCCACCGGCAAGAAGCGCAAGAAGAAGGGCTCCTTCGCCAAGGAGCTGCCCGTCCTGGTCGGCGTCGCCCTCGTCCTGGCCCTGCTGATCAAGGCGTTCGTCATCCAGGCGTTCTACATCCCGTCCGGCTCGATGGAGAACACCCTCCAGATCGGCGACCGCGTCCTGGTCAACAAGGTCGTCTACCACACCCGCGACATCGCCCGCGGCGACGTCGTGGTCTTCAACGGCCTCGACTCGTGGGACCCGGAGGTCCAGGTCTCCAAGCCGAGCAACCCCGTGAGCAAGGTGCTGCGCGCCATCGGCAGCGCCTTCGGCGTCGCGCCGAACGAGAAGGACTACATCAAGCGCGTCGTCGGCGTCCCGGGCGACCACGTCAAGTGCTGCGACGCCCAGGGCCGCGTGACGGTCAACGGCGTCCCGCTGGACGAGCAGTCCTACCTGTTCACCGACCCGTCCACGCACGTGCAGAACAAGCCGTCCATCGACCCGTTCGACGCCACCGTCGGCCCCGGCCAGCTCTGGGTCATGGGCGACCACCGCGAGGCCTCCTCCGACTCCCGCTGGCACCGCGGCGACCGCGGCGGCGGCACCATCCCCACCGACCACGTCATCGGCCGCGCCTTCGTCATCGTCTGGCCCCTGAACCGCCTCGACACCCTCCCCATCCCCAAGACCTTCAAGCAACCCGCCATGAAGTCCGCCGCCGCCCTGACCCCAGCGGCCCCCTTGACCCTCGGCTTCCTAGCCGCCCTCCCCCTAACCCACCTAACCCGCCGCCGACCCCCCCGCCGCCCCTAACCCAGGCAACCCGCCCCCGCCCCGCCCCCAGCCCACCGCCACCGCCACCGCGGCCCGGCACCGCCCTACCTCACAGCCCGGCACCGCCCCGCAGGTCGGTGCTGCCCTGTCCCGAGGTCTGGCACGACCCTGCCTGCGGCCTGGTTTCCCTGTGGTCCGGCGCTGCTCCGCGGGCCGGCGCGGCGCTGCCCTGCAGCCCGGCGCGGCCCTGCTCCGCGGTTCAGCATCGCTCTGCCTTGTGGCCCGGCACGGCGCTGCCCTGCGGCCCGCAAGGCCCTGCTCGACGGCGTTACCCTGCCCGCAGGAAGGGTTGTCCTGCCCCTCGGAGTGGCACCGCTCGACCCCGTGGGCCTGGCGGCGATGCCCCTGGCAGCGTGCGAGAAGCGTGTCTGTCTCCTCCCCGCCACCACGGAGCCGCTTGGCAGACAGACCGACACCCCGGACTAACCCCCCGGGGGCTCGCGAGGCCGTTGATACCCCCGCCCAGCGTGATCCGAGCCCACCCGCAGAGCACCTGGCCGCGATGGACGCCTGGGGGAAGGACCTTCGCCTTGGGCTGAATCGAGGCTGAAGCGGGCATGAACTGCGGATTCGCGCCTCGCCTCCTTCTGGGAGGTCTCGGAAGCGCCAAATTGGGGCTTTCTGGCTTTCTGGGGACGTACGCTGCGGACTATGAACGGTCGTCCACTGCGGTTCACGCCAAGGCGTGACGCCGGGCTGTACGGCTTCGAGCGAGCCCTCGCCCATGCGGGATTCAACCTGGTGGCCGGGGTGGACGAGGCGGGGCGGGGCGCCTGCGCCGGGCCCCTGGTGATCGGCGCGGCGATCCTGCGGGACGGGAAGCGCGGCCGGATCGAGGGCCTCAGCGACTCCAAGCTCCTGACCCCGGCCCGCCGGGAGGCGCTCTACGACGAGATCGTGGAGCGCGCCGAGAGCTGGAGCGCGATCATCGTCCCCCGGGACGAGGTGGATCGCTACGGCGTGCACCGCTGCAACATCACCGGGATGCGCCGCGCCGTGGCCGCGCTCAGCCGCCGTCCCACCTACGTCCTGAGCGACGGCTTCAACGTCCCGGGCCTGGTGGTCCCGAGCCTGGGCGTGATCAAGGGCGACCAGGTGGTGGCCTGCATCGCCGCCGCCTCCATCGTGGCCAAGGTCACCCGCGACCGGATCATGATCGATCTGCACGAGCGCTTCCCCCAGTACGGCTTCGATGAGCACAAGGGGTACGCGACCAAGGCGCACACCGCGGCCCTCGCCGAACACGGTCCGTGCTCCGAACACCGCCACTCCTTCGTCAACGTGGGCCGGGTCGTGCGTAAGAATGGGAACGTGGTCGTGGGGGAACCGGCCGGGGAGGACCACGAGACCCGGATCGAAGGGACACGAGTGTGAGCGCCGAGGATCTCGAGAAGTACGAAACCGAGATGGAGCTCCAGCTCTATCGCGAGTACCGCGACGTCGTCGGCCTGTTCAGCTACGTCGTCGAGACCGAGCGCCGCTTCTACCTGACCAACTCCGTGGACCTCCAGGTCCGCGGCGCCGACAACGGCGAGGTCTACTTCGAAGTCACCATGCAGGACGCCTGGGTCTGGGACATGTACCGCCCCGCAAGGTTCGTCAAGAACGTCCGCGTAGTCACCTTCAAGGACGTCAACGTCGAAGAACTCGCCAAGAGCGACTTCGAACTCCCTTCCGACCAATAAACCCAAAAGCAACACCCAGCTCCCACCCTCCCCCCGCCGCCAACCGCCGCCCGCAAGAGACCGACCCGCCTTCAAAGGGACCAACCCGTCGGCAAGGGCTGACCCGCTCGTCAGGCATGGGACGCCGATCAGTCCCGGCCCGCCGATAGGCCCGGCCGGCCCGCCAGGCCCGGCCTGCCCGCCAAACCCGGGCCGCTGATCAGCCCCGACCCTCCGACCTGCTGCCCTTCGGGCCGCAGGTCGGAGGGTGCCAGGTGGCCATGGCCTGATCATGGTGTCGTTCCTCGGCGGGCCTCAGTGGAGCCAGAGGCCGCAGGAGGGCCGGGGCGTGGCAGAGCGCGACCAGGTCGTTGGTCATGATGCCGTCGCCCTCCGCGTGGCCCTCGGGCCCGGCCCGCCAAGTGCGTTCCGCCTGGCATGCTCGCGTTACCTGCCAGGCGCGGGCTGCCCGCCAGGTGAGGGCCGCTCGCCAGTCGGGGGCAGCCCTTCGGGTCATACCCACCAAGCGCGTGCCACCTGGCCGCTCGCGTCACCTGCCAGGCGCGGGCCCCTGCCAGGCGGGGGCTGCCCGCCAGGCAAAGTCGCCCTTCGGGTCATGCCCACCAAATGCGCGCCACCGGCGCCTCGCGTCACCCCAGGCGGAGCCGCCCGTCAGGTCTGGGGCGCCCTCCGGGCCCTGCCCGCCAGGTGCGTGCCACTCAGCAGGCTCGCGTCATCTGCCAGCTCGGGGCTGCCCGCCAGGCGGAGGCAGCTCTTCGCTTCCGAGCCGCCTGGCAGCCGACCTGGGACGGGGCGAACATCAGGCCGTGCCTGGCCCAGCCCAGCCCCCGGGGCCGGGTCGTCTGCGCGGGGCGTGCCAATCGCTTGGTCACTCCGTCGTTGGTGCATCGGATGCGGAGCGGGCGCCTCAACGTTTGCCTGTGGGCTCCCTCCTCTTGTAGCGAGGCCGGTTGCCGTGTGCCCTGGATCCCGGGCGAGGACGCGGGGTGAGTGAGGTGCGTCGGATCATGGTGATTTCGCCTTCCGGGTCAGGCGCCAGCCTCCTTGGGCTCGCTCCACGAAGCCTCCGGCGGAGAGGAGCCCGAGCTTGGCATTGGCGGTTGGGAGATCCACGCCCGCCTTGGCGGCGATCTGTGCAGGGCCGGCGGCAGCGCGTGCTGGAAGCGCCTCTAGGACGGTCTGGGCGACCTTGTCCAGAAGATCGCGGGACAGCACAGGGCTGGCAGGGATCGAAGCAAGGTCGGTCCCGAGCTCACCCACGGCCTCGATCACTTCGGCGCTCCGGGTGACGAGCAGGGCCGGCGGCGGATCTCGCAGCAGCGCGTGGCAGCCGACAGACGACACCGAGGTCACCGGCCCTGGCACGGCCATGACGACCCGGCCCAGTTTGCGCGCCCAGTGCGCCGTGCTCAGGGCTCCGCTGCGACGACCGGCCTCGACGACCACGGTGCCCCTGGAGAGCGCAGCGATGACACGATTCCGGACCAGGAAGCGTTGCCGCCTCGGGCTGGTGCCAGGTGGCGACTCGCTGACAAGCAGCTCGCGCCGGGCGAGCTCGGCGAACATTCCGTCGTTGCAGGCCGGGTACGGGACATCGACGCCATTGGCCAGTACTGCGACGGTCGGACCGTCAGCGGTCAGCGAGCCCCGATGCGCCGCGGCATCGATGCCCATGGCCCCGCCCGAAACGACCGTCCATCCGCGATCGCCGAGCTCGGACGCCATTTCGGACGCCACTCGCAGTCCATAGGGCGATGCCGCGCGAGCGCCGACCAGGGCGACGGACCGCAGGCACCCGTGCCGCAGATCGCTCGGCCCACGCAACCACAGCGCGTACGGACGACGATCACCCAGGTCGTCCAGCGTGGTGGGCCACTCGGCGTCACCCGGACACACCAGCCGGACGCCGAGCCGCTCTGCCACGAGGAGGTCGCTCGCCGGCTCGGCCGCCGACAGCCTGATCCGCCAATGGCTCACCCGTTCGGCCATCCGCCCCAGCTCGGAATCGTCCGCGACCCTCGTCCTCAGCTCATCCGGTAAGCACCCCGCACGAATGGCAAGGAGCGTCGCAGGAGCTCCGACCACATCCACGATCTGGTTCAGCACAGGATCACCCGGCTCAGCCAGACCCGTCAGCGTCGCCCGAGCGATCCGATCATCTGTCTCAATCACGTTGCCCTCCTAGTTCCATGTCTCGAAAAAGCACTCGGCGAAGACTCGCGCGCACCGCCACCCGCCCCACCAGGAGCGGGCCCGACCACGCGCAGCTCCCAGCCACGCCCGTTCACGCGCAGCCATCACCCATGCCCAGTCGGGGCGGGCGGGCCCTTCGCCCAGCCGTCACCCACGTCCCAGCCGGGGCGGGCCAGCTGTCAGCCCCCGCCCTCATCGGCGTCAGCCCCGCGCGTCGTCGGCGTCACTGACGCACGATGCTGTGTCGACTCCGCACTGCGCCGTGTCTGTGCCACCTCGCCCTGGCGTTCGGGCTGCCCGCACGGCATCAGCTCAGCATTCGCATGCGCTCGGCATCGCCCCCGCGATGGCCAGCCGGTCGAGCTGGCACTCTCCAGGGGACGCGACAGCAGACTCATGCCGGACGTCCTCGCCGTGGCGGCATCTCCATCACCGCCGTGCGCACGGTTTGCCCGACGACCTCGACGTCATCCTCGCCAGCAGCAGCTCCGCATCGGCGTTCGCGCCGCATCGCGTCGGCGTTCACTCGGTGCGACTCCGTGTCGGGTCCGCGTGTGCTGGACCCGCGTGTGCTGGACCCCGCATGTGCTGAATCCGGCGTGTGCTGAGCCCCGTGTGCGTTGACCGACTGTGTGTCGGGTCCACTACGTGCTCAGGCGTCTTCGGTGCACGGGCTGATGCGGAGATACGGAGCGATACTGGTGCGGACGGGTGGGACGGGGTGAGTGGGGGCGTTGGTCGGTTGGGGGTCATGTCCATCGGCCGTTCCAGAGGGCTAGGGCGCCGCCTACGTCGTCGTCGCCGGGGTCGCTGCGGCCGGCCAGGTCGGCGATCGTCCAGGCGACGCGGAGGACGCGGTCGAGGCCGCGGGCGCTGAGGGTTCCTTTCTGGAGCGCCTCGTCCGCTGCGCGCATCGCCTCGCCGGACGGGGTGAAGTGTCGGCGTAGCTCCGGGCCGGGGATTTCGGAGTTGGTACGCCAGGGTGTGCCCGACAGGCGTTTCATCGCGCGCTCGCGAGCGTCGAGGACGCGTTCGGCCACGACCGTGCTGGATTCGGCGAACTCAAGGTCGTACCTGAGTTCGGCGCGGCTCGCCGGGGTGAGTTCCAGCTTCAGGTCGATGCGGTCGAGCAGGGGGCCTGAGATGCGCGAGATGTATTTGCGTCGCACGTTGGGGGCGCAGGAGCAGTCCATCTGCTTCGCGGCGGCGCATGGGCACGGGTTCGCCGCCAGGACGAGGGTGAAACTCGCCGGGAAGCGTGCGGTGCCCTCGACTCTGGAGAGCCGAACCTCTCCCTCTTCAAGAGGTTGCCGGAGCGCGTCCAGGACTCCGCCGTGGAACTCGGGAGCCTCGTCCAGGAACAAGATCCCTCTGTGGGCGAGCGAGACCGCTCCGGGTTGGAGGACGCGTCCTGAGCCGCCGCCCACGATCGCGGCTCTTGTCGCGGTGTGGTGCGGGGCGTGGAACGGGGGTTTGGTGATCATCGGCTGGTCGGGCGGGAGCGTGCCCGCGACCGAGTGGATCGCCGTGACCTCCAGCGCGGCCTCCGGTTCGAGGGGCGGCATCAGCGTGGGGAGCCGTTCGGCCAACATGGTCTTCCCGCAGCCGGGTGGCCCAGAGAAAAAGAGGTGGTGCCCTCCGGCCGCGCTGATCTCCAGGGCTCGGCGGGCCTCGGCCTGACCACGGACGTCTGCCAGGTCGAGATCCGCGCGACGATCGGGAGTGCGCGGAGTGAGGCCGTCGACGCCGTGGTGCGGGATCGGCTCGGACGACTCGTCCTCGGTCGGGGGAGGCTCGTCCCTGAGCAGGCAGAGCAACTCGCGCAGGGAGGCGACCGGAACGACCTCGACGCCCGGGACGAGCCTGGCCTCGGCCCCGTTCGGACGCGGAACGACCACGGTCTGGCAGCCTGCGTTGGCGGACGCGAGGACGGCGGGGAGCACGCCCGGGATACTCCGGACCCGTCCGTCGAGCCCGAGCTCTCCGACCAGCGTCAACCCGGCGCATGAGAGCGGGGAGACCGCTTCCGCGGCCGCGAGCAGTGCGATCGCGATGGCGAGATCGAAGGTCGACCCCTTCTTCGGCAGGCTCGCCGGGAACAACGACACGGTGACGTGCCTGTTGGGCCAGTCTTCGCCGGAGTTGTAGATCGCCGCACGGACGCGGTCGCGGGCCTCGTTCAGGGCGGCGTCCGGGAGGCCGACCAGGTGGAGGCCGGGGACCCCGCTGGTGATCGCCGCCTCGACGTCCACCACGAAACCGTCGACGCCCACCAGGGAGACGGAGCGGGTCTTGGCGAGCGTCATTCAGCACACCTCCCGCAGGTGCTCCAAGGCGAACCCGTCGCCGTCGCAGACCAGCGCGATGACGTCCACCCGGATGCGCGCGCCCGGAACCCGGTTCGCGGCCGCCCAGCGGAGCGCCAGCTTGCGTAACCGGGCCGCCTTGCGCTCGGTGATCGCTTCGAGCGGATCGCCGAAGGCGGTCGAGCGCCGGGTCTTCACCTCGCAGGCCACGTGCAGCCGCCCGTCGTAGGCGACGATGTCGAGCTCGCCCTCCGAACACCGCCAGTTGCGGTCGAGGACCTTCCATCCCAGCCGGCCCAGGTACGCGGCCGCCGCGTCCTCGCCTCGCTGTCCGAGCATCTGGTTGCCGTTCATTCGGCCTCACCTCCGGCCTCCGACGATGCCGCCCGGCCACGCTCCGCAATAACCGAACTCCATTCTGTGGATAACTCGGAGGTGGGTGGGGTGTCCCTCGTGCGCGTGCACGGACATCCGCGCCCAACGTTGAACTGCGCGCAGGGGTGTCCCGAACAACGGGGTGCGGTGACGCCCCGTTCGACGTGGCGCAGTGTTGGGTCGTATCGGGCCTTGTCGCTCCGCGCTGCGTTGTGTTGCGGTCGGCATTGCTTGGCGCGGGGCAGGGACGTGGGGGTGTGATGCGCTGGCTCGCGCCCGTTAGCTGCTCTGGATGAACCGCGTGCGCCCCGTGGGCGCGCTGTCCGATGCTGCGCTTCCAGCGCTGCGCCTCTTCTGGTGCGCCCAGTGAGGCGGCGTCGTGTGGCGTCTGCCTGTGCTTGGCGTTCCTAACGCGTGTGAATTGTCGCCGGGGGCTGACTGGCAGCTTGAGGGGGAGGGGGCGTGGGCGTGCTGGGGTGTTGCGGGTGCGGGGTGGGTTAAGGGCGCGCAGAGTGAGTGGGTCCTGGTGGGGCGATGGCGGCTTTGGGGTGCTGGGGGTGTTGGTGTGGGATTGGGGGCGTGCTGGTGCTTGATTTCGAGGGGGTGTGGGACGCAGCGTGGCGGGTGTGAGTGCTGAGGAGCGGGGCGGGGATCAGTCCGAGGCGGGCGAGCGCGGTCCAGGGATGCTGGACGCGTTGCTTCCCGAATTCGCGACGTTCCTGAAGGCGGAGCGGGACGTTTCGGAGCACACGCTGCGTGCCTACATGGGGGATATCCGGGAGCTGTCGCGCTATGGGGCCACCGTCGGCCTCTCTACGCCCGCTGATCTGGACGTGAACGTGTTGCGCGCATGGCTGGCGCGCCAGTACGCGATGGGGCTCTCGCGAGCCACGCTGGCCAGGCGTACCGCAGCCGCCAGGACGTTCACTCGTTGGCTGCATCGGCGCGGGATGCTTCCCAGCGACCCGGGGCCGCTTCTAGGCACGCCGAAGCGGACACGCGACCTGCCGACCGTCCTTGCGCAGGAGGAAGCGGGGCGGCTGCTGGACGAGATGGACGTGACCGGACCGATCGGCCTGCGGGATCTCGCGATCCTGGAGACGCTCTACGGCACGGGCATGCGTGTCAGCGAACTGTGCGGGCTCGATGTCGACGATGTCGACACAAGCCGCAAGACGGTGCGCGTCTTCGGTAAGGGCGGCAAGGAACGCACGGTGCCGCTTGGTGACCCCGCCCTCCGTGCGCTGGGGGATTGGCTGAGGGCGGGGCGGCCTGGCCTGGCGACGGACGGCAGCGGTCCAGCGCTCTTCCTCGGCGTGCGAGGGGGACGCCTGCACCCCACGAGTGCCCGGCGGGTCGTCCACTCGCGCATTGCCGAGGTGGGAGAAGTGCCGGATCTGGCACCGCATGGTCTACGGCATTCGGCGGCGACCCACCTCCTGGAAGGCGGGGCCGACCTGCGCAGCGTTCAAGAGATCCTTGGCCATGCCTCCCTTCAGACCACGCAGCTCTACACGCATGTCTCCGTCGAGCGCCTCAAGCAAGTGCACCGCCAGGCACACCCGCGTGGCGCCGTGGATTGATCACAGCGCTGCCTCATTGAGGAGCCGTGGGGCGGCGCAGACGTCGTTCATGGGCCAGGTCGATGACATTCGGCGGTGGTCGGTGACGCTGTCGGTGCGCCTGGCGGGAACGGGGACGTGCCAGCGCTCTCCGGACAAAGGCCACTGACAGTGCCAGGACGAGGCACGTCAGCGTCCCGACCGCAGCCGTCGAGGCGCTGCGGAGAGCGGGGCGTATCGGACGATCATCCGTGGGCCCCGAATGGGGGAGCGGGCTCTGGACGTCCCGAGTGGGACGCCCGTCCCGGCTTCGTAAGGGCTCTGTCGACGACTTCAGGCGCTTTGAACCGTTCGGAGGGCCAGAAGTGGACGGAGAGAGCGAGCCCTGCGGCGGACGCGCTTCGCTCGGAGGAGGAGGCGGCTGGGGAAGCGGCGGCGCTCCTGAGAGAGCCGTGGACGAATCCGGCTGCCAGAGCGGGAGCAGGCGGACGATCGGTCGCACCAAGGTGATCGGATCCAGGTACGTGCTGCCCCGGAGCAGCCCCCAATGCAGGCAGGCCTGCGGGCAATGCGGCGGCTGCATGGATTCCACGGTCCCGATCCGGGCGCCTGCCGCGACGTCGTGTCCTACGGGCACGGCAGGACGAACCGGTAGGTAGGTGGTCCGCAACTCTCCGTGAGTGATCGCCACGACGTCCCGTCCGGCCAATGCGCCCGCGTACGAGACACGTCCGGATCCGGCGGCGTACACCGGATCTCCAGGGGACGCCGCGAGATCGACACCGCGATGGCCTGGGAGCCAGGGAGAGGTCGGTGGGCTGAAGCCGCGCACGATCGCAGGGACGGGCGGCCCCAACGGCCACCGCCAGCCAGCCGCCTCGTCCGCCCGAAATGCCCCGCCACCCGCCCGCAGTCGGACGGCGTCGCCGATCGGCGGCGGCACGGCGAAGCCCCAGCGTGCAGGCGCGCTCTCGCTGCGTAATGGCGTCATTCCGTCCATCAGAGGCGTCCAGGACCAAGACTCAGAGAGCGTGCGGTGCGCTGATTCAGGCGGTGGCCAGATGTGCGGGTGAGACGGAGGTGAGTGGCCCGGGTCATGCCTGAAGGTCCCCGAGCCAAAGCCGAACGTCGCCGAGCCAAAGCCGAACGTCGCGCGGCCGGAGGCGGACGTCGCGCTGCCAGAGGCGAAGGCCGCGTCGCCAGAGCCGAACGTCGCCTGGTCGGCGCTGAAGGCCGCTGGGGTCCGGGCGGAGGCCGCCGGGCCTGCGCCGAAGGGCCCCGGCCCTGCGCCGAAGGTGGTCAGGAGGCAGATGATCACTGTTGTGAGCAGGGTCATGCCATGAGGGTCGCCGCATGCCACCGCGCGCCGCCAGCCGCCTCGTGATCTGTGGATAACCTCGGTCGCGACCGGCCGTGGCGGCGGTTGGTGAGCGCCGGGTCCCGTCATCCCGTAGACTTGGTTGACGGTCGCACGGTGGTCAACCCCGGGCGGCCGAATTCACGCGCCCGCCAGCCACCTGTGTGGGGCACGGCCTCTAGGTCCGCCGGTTCCGGCGGTGGGGCGGTGTACGGGCGCAGATCACCAACCGAAACGTGGCCCTGGCCCCACAAGGCCGGGCCGGACAGGAGAACACGGGCTCATGGCTCCCGTCGTCACCATGCGGCAGCTCCTCGAGAGCGGCGTCCACTTCGGCCACCAGACGCGCCGGTGGAACCCGAAGATGAAGCGCTTCATCCTCACCGAGCGCAACGGCATCTACATCATCGACCTGCAGCAGTCGCTGTCCTACATCGACCGCGCCTTCGAGTTCGTCAAGGCGACGGTCGCGCACGGCGGCACGATCCTGTTCGTCGGTACCAAGAAGCAGGCTCAGGAGGCCATCTCCGAGCAGGCCACCCGGGTCGGGATGCCGTATGTCAACCAGCGCTGGCTGGGCGGCATGCTCACCAACTTCTCCACCGTCCACAAGCGGCTCACCCGGCTCAAGGAGCTGGAGGAGATCAACTACGACGACGTGGCCGGCTCCGGGATGACCAAGAAGGAGCTGCTCGGCCTGCGTCGCGAGAAGGACAAGCTGGAGCGCACCCTCGGCGGTATCCGCGACATGGCGAAGGTCCCCTCCGCCATCTGGATCGTGGACACCAAGAAGGAGCACATCGCCGTCAACGAGGCGAAGAAGCTCGGCATCCCCGTCGTGGCCATCCTGGACACCAACTGCGACCCGGACGAGGTCGACTACCCGATCCCGGGTAACGACGACGCCATCCGCTCCGTCGCGATGCTGACCCGCGTGGTCGCCGACGCCGTCGCCGACGGTCTGATCGCGCGCGCCGGCGCCGGCCAGGGCGGCGACGAGAAGCCCGCCGCCGGCGGCGCCGCGGCCGAGCCGCTGGCCGAGTGGGAGCGGGACCTCCTGGAGGGCAAGCCCGCCGAGCAGGTCGAGAGCGAGGCGCGCGCCGAGGACGGCGGCGCCACCGAGGTCCAGAGCGGCGCCGAGACCGAGCGCGCCGTCGAGTCCGAGGCGACCGCGAAGCCCGCCGAGACGCAGGCCGCCGAGACGCCGGCCGAGACCGTCGCCGAGGCCGAGGCCGCGATCGCGGAGAAGCCGGCCGAGGCCGACCAGTCCTGAGCCCCCGATCCCCGGTGCGCCGCCCCGCCGAGGCGGCCGCCGGGGATCGCCATGGGCACCACGACCACTGACGAGAGAAGCGAAGAGCGATGGCCAACTTCACCGCCGCGGACGTCAAGCGCCTGCGCGAGCTCACCGGCTCGGGCATGATGGCCTGCAAGGACGCCCTCACCGAGTCCGACGGGGACTTCGAGAAGGCCGTAGAGATCCTGCGCCTGAAGGGCGCCAAGGACGTCGGCAAGCGCGCCGAGCGCACCGCCGCCAACGGCCTGGTCGCCGAGCACTTCAACGGCTCCGGCGACGGCGCCCTGCTCGAGCTCAAGTGCGAGACCGACTTCGTCGCCAAGAACGCCGAGTTCATCGCGCTGGCCGACCGGATCGTCGAGTTCGCCGCCGGTAGCGACGCGACCGACGCCGAGAGCCTGCTGGCCGCCGAGATCGAGCCGGGCAAGACCGTCCGCGCCCTGATCGAGGAGAACAGCGCCAAGATCGGCGAGAAGCTGGAGCTCGGCCGGTACGTCCACTTCAAGGGCGTCTTCGTGGCCAGCTACCTGCACAAGTCCGACCCGTCCCTGCCGCCGACCACCGGCGTGCTGGTCGAGTTGGACAAGGAGAACGCCGAGGTCGCCAAGGACGTCGCGCAGCAGATCGCCGCGATGGCGCCGAAGTACCTCACCTTCGAGGAGATCCCCGCCGAGGTGATCGAGAAGGAGCGCGCGCTCGCCGAGACCAAGACCCGCGAGGAGGGCAAGCCCGAGGCCGCGATCGCCAAGATCGTCGAAGGCCGGGTCAACGCCTACCTGCGCGACTTCGTCCTGCTGGAGCAGGCGTTCGTCAAGGACCCCAAGAAGTCGATCGCCAAGCTGGTCGGCGAGAACGGCGTCCAGGTCGTTCGCTTCGCCCGCTTCAAGGTCGGCCAGGCCTGACGCACCCTGGAGACAGGACGAGTTATCGCTGAAGTCGACCGAGGAGGCCGCCGACGTGCCGGACACCAACAGAACTGACACGACGGCGGCCTCGTCGTCTGCCAAGGACGCGCCGCCTTCCCGCGACGCGCGCGAGAAGGAGACCCACGCCCCGAAGGCGGGCTGGAAGCGCGTCCTGCTGAAGCTCTCCGGCGAGGCGTTCGCCGGGGGCGAGCCGATGGGCATCGACCCCGAGGTCGTGCAGCACGTCGCCGAGGCGATCGCCGAGGCCGTGCAGGACGGCGTCCAGGTCGCGGTCGTCTGCGGCGGCGGCAACATGTTCCGCGGCGCGGCACTGGCCGAGCGCGGCATGGACCGGGGCCGCAGCGACTACATGGGCATGATCGGCACCGTGATCAACTGCCTGGCGCTGCAGGACTTCCTGGAGAAGCTCGGGGTCGACACCCGGGTCCAGACCGCCATCACGATGAGCCAGGTCGCCGAGCCCTACATCCCGCGCCGCGCCATGCGGCACCTGGAGAAGGGCCGCGTGGTCATCTTCGGCGCGGGCCTCGGCCAGCCGTTCTTCTCCACCGACACCACCGCCGCCCAGCGCGCGCTGGAGATCGGCGCGGAGGCGGTCCTCAAGGCCACGCAGGTGGACGGCGTGTACGACGCCGACCCCCGCAAGAATCCGGATGCGGTCAAGTTCGACCGATTGGATTACGGTGAGGTTCTACAGCGGGGCCTGAAGGTCATGGACGCCACGGCCATCAGCCTCTGCATGGACAACACGCTCCCCATCGTGGTCTTCGACCTCATGGGGCAGGGCAACATCGTCCGGGCCGTCCGCGGTGAGAAGATCGGCACGCTGGTCAGCCCGGCCGAGCAGTGACGGCACGGACCATCGGATGACACGGGAGTCGAAGTGATCGACGAGACCCTCCTCGAGGCCGAGGAGAAGATGGAGAAGGCGGTCGCGGTCGCCAAGGAGGACTTCCAGGCCATCCGCACCGGCCGGGTCAGCCCCGCGATGTTCAACAAGATCACCGCGGAGTACTACGGCACGCCCACGCCGATCAACCAGCTCGCGTCGTTCACGCTGCCCGAGCCGCGGCTGGTCATCGTGCAGGTGTTCGACAAGTCGTCCATGGCGGCGGTCGAGCGCGCGATCCGCGACAGCGACCTCGGCGTCAACCCGTCCAACGACGGCAACGTGATCCGGGTGGTGTTCCCCGAGCTCTCGGAGGAGCGCCGCAAGGAGTTCATCAAGGTCGCCGGCGGCAAGGCCGAGGACGCGAAGGTGTCGGTCCGCAACATCCGCCGCCGCGCCAAGGACACCCTCGACAAGCTGGCCAAGGACGGCGAGGCCGGCGAGGACGAGGTCCGCCGCGCGGAGAAGGAGCTCGACGACTCCACGCACCGGTACGTGGCGCAGATCGACGAGCTGCTCGAGCACAAGAAGGCCGAGCTCCTCGAGGTTTGATGGAACTGGACAAAGCCGGGGGGCCCGCACGCTCCCCGGACGAGCCGGCCACTCCCGGTCCCGCGGGCCCGTCCGATGAGGCGGGCCGCGCGGACCGTACGGTGACCGAGTCCGCTGCGGCGGACGCGAGCGGCGCCCAGGACGCGCCGGGGGAGACCCCGGCCGGGACGGGTGCCGCTTCAGGCGTGCCAGGCGAAGCCTCGTACGCGCAGGGAGACCCGCAGGAGGACTCCGCCTTCTCGGCTTCTGAGAACGGCGCCGGTTCCGGGAGCGGCCACGGTCCTGTGGGTGGGGACGGTCCTGCGAGCGGGGCTGGTTCTGCGAGCGGGGACGGTTCTGCGGACGCGCCGGAGAAGCAGAAGAAGTCCGGCCGGAACCTGCCCATCGCCGTCGGTGTGGGCGTCACGCTCGGCGGGCTCGTCCTGCTGTCGCTCTACACGTTCAAGCAGATCTTCCTCGCCGTCATGGTGGTGTTCCTGCTGCTCGGCCTGCGGGAACTGAGCGAGGCGTTCCGGACGCGCGGGATCGAGGTCCCGTTCATCCCGCTGGCGGCGGGCATGGTGGCCGCGCCGGTGGTCTCCTACGTCTGGGGCACCAAGGGGCTGGTCGCGGCGGTCGCGCTGACGACGCTCGCGGTCCTCGTCACACGCATGGTGGACGGCTCGGACGGCTATGTCCGGGACGTTACTGCGGGCGTTTTCGCGGTCGGCTACCTGGTTCTCATGGGCGGCATCGTCGCCTTGCTGATGAAACCGGACGACGGCGACCACCGCATCGTCATCTTCATCGCGGTGACGGTGGCCAGCGATATCGGCGGCTTCTTCGCGGGGTCGTTCCTGGGCAAGCACAAGCTCGCGCCCACGATCAGCCCCAAGAAGACCTGGGAGGGCGTCACCGGCTCGGCCCTCACCTGCATGCTCGTGGGCGGCGTGCTCGTGGCGGTGCTGCTGGACGACGGCCAGTGGTGGCAGGGCGTGGTGATCGGCCTGGCGGCCGTCGTCACGGCGACCGTCGGCGATCTCATCGAGTCCATGCTGAAGCGCGATCTGGGCATCAAGGACATGGGGACGCTGCTGCCGGAGCATGGCGGCGTTATGGACCGGCTCGATTCCCTGGTTGCGACGGCTCCGATCGTGTGGCTGCTGCTGGAGCTTTTCGTCCCTGCGTAGACAGCTGAAACTGGCCGCCTGGACAGGCGGCGCGTCGGGCGAGGCCCCGGGATCCTTCCCGGGGCCTTTGTCATGATCCGGTCCGGTCCGAGTCGCTTGTGTCGGTCCGGGCGGCCGTCCAAGTTCGATCACGGTTCGGTCACGGCTTGGCAGGAGTGTAGTGCGTGACATTGCACTGCCACATGCTTCTGTCGGGCCGGTCAGGCCCCGCGGGGCCTTCCTCGTCCCGGTCCCGCGCACCGGAGGAGACACGCATGAGGAGATCCGTAGCGCTGGCGATGACCGCCGCGGCGGCGTCGTCCGCCCTGGTCGTCGCGGCCCTGCCCGCACAGGCCGCACCGGGCCGCGCGCCCTCGGGGACGGCCGGGTACAGGCCGCACCTGGACTGGAAGTCCTGCGGGGACGCGGCCAACCCCCGGCTGCTGTGCGCGAAGCTGGAGGTCCCGCTCGACCACGCCCGGCCGAACGGCCCGAAGATCAAGATCGCGGTGAACCGGCTTCCCGCGACCGCTCCGGCCGCCCAGCGGCAGGGGCCGATCCTGCTCAATCCCGGCGGTCCGGGCATCAGCGGCCTGTGGATGGCGCCATGGGTTCCCTCGAAGATGCCCGCGGACGTCGCCGCGTCCTACGACTGGATCGGTTTCGACCTGCGCGGTACGCAGAGCAGCGAGCCTCACATGGCCTGCGACCCGAACTACTTCAACGGGCCACGTCCCGACTACCAGCCGAGCGCCGGAACCGAGCAGGCCTGGTTGCGCAAGGCCGCGGGCTACGCCGCCGACTGCGCCTCCAAGTACGCCGACCTTCTGCCCCACCTCCGCACCGTCGACATCGTCCGCGACATGGACGACATCAGGCAGGCGCTCGGGGAGAAGAAAATCAGCTTCTTCGGCTGGTCCTATGGGACGACCCTGGGGTCCACCTATGGCGCGCTGTATCCGAAGCATGTGAAGCGCCTCGTCCTGGACAGCATCGTCGGCCCGCACATCAGCTGGTACGAGCAGAACGTCCGGCAGGACCTGCAGCACGAGAAGCGCTTCAAGGCCTTCACCCAGTGGGTCGCCAAGGCCGACGGCACCTACCACCTCGGTACGGACGCGTCCGGTGTCGAGCGCAAGTGGTACGCGATGCGCGCCTCGCTCGGCAAGGACCCGGTGGACGGCAAGATCGGCGCGGACGAGCTGGACGACACGCAACTGGCCGGCGGCTACGACCCCGCGAAGTGGCCGCGCCTAGCGACCGTCCTCGCCGCCTACACCAACAGCAAGGACGCGGGCCCGCTGCGCGTCGCCTACGACCGGTACGCCGCGCCGGACCCCAGCGACGACTCTTTCGACCTCTACAACGCCGTCCAGTGCAGCGACAGCACGTGGCCCCGCGACTGGAGCTTCTGGCGTAAGGACCAGGCCCGCATCGACAAGAAGGCTCACTTCTACACCTACAGCAACATGTGGTACAACGCCGCGTGCGTCTTCTGGGCGGGCAAGGGCGGCGAGCGTCCGCGCATCACCGGCAAGGGTCTGCCTACGGCGCTGCTGTTCCAGGCCACCGAGGACGCCGCGACCGTCTACCAGGGCGGCGTGGAGATGGCCAAGGCCATGCCGAACTCGCGCTTCGTCGTCGAGCAGGGCGGCGGGCGCCACGCCATCACGCTCGCGGGCAACGCGTGTCTCGACAAACCCCTGATCGACTACCTGCGCGACGGTACGCTGCCCAAGGATCATGGCCTGGTGGACCTTCGCTGCGCCAAGACGCCCGACCCCACGCCCACCTGGGTCGGTGTGGCGAAGGCGGCGGCGCAGCCGGGCGAGTCGGTCCGTCCGCTGGACGACTACCGGATCCGCTGACCCGTGTGAGGCCGGGGCCTCAACGGGGCGGTCCCGGCCTCGCGCGCACGAGCTGAGGCGTTGAACCTCGGCTCGGCCTATGAACTCCGGGCCTCACCCATGGCCCGGCCCCATGAGGAACGGCCTCCCCGAGAACCGGGGAGGCCGTTCACTGCGTTCTGCGCCTGGCGCCTACAGTGTGTCCGTCATGCGGCTACAGCAGATCGCCGCGCAGCCGCAGTAGTGCTGCGATTGAGCTTCAGCAGGACGCTGGCCAGGGCTGGCGGGCTGCCGTCTAGCTAGAGCAGGTCTGCCATCCAGCTTTCGACCTCGTCCGGGTGGCGCGGGAGGTCGGACGACAGGAGGCGGGCGCCGTCTTCGGTGACGACGAGGTCGTCCTCGATGCGAACGCCGATCCCGCGCAGTTCTTCGGGCAGCGTCAGGTCGTCTGGCTGAAGGTAAAGTCCGGGCTCCACGGTGAGGACGTGCCCAGGCTCCAGGACGCCGTCCAGGTAGGTCTCCGCCCGCGCCTTGGCGCAGTCGTGGACGTCCATGCCGAGCATGTGGCCACTACTGCAAAGCGTGTAGCGGCGGAAGATTCCGGAGTCGGGGGCTAGAGCCGCCTCTGCGTCCGGGATGACGCCCCAGTCCTCAAGTCCCTCGGCGATGACGCGCATCGCGGCCAGGTGGAAGTCGCGGAAACGGGCCCCCGGCTTGACGGCCGCGATTCCCGCCTCCTGCGCGCGATAGACGAGTTCGTACACGCGGCGCTGCTCGGGCGTGAACTTCCCGGAGATCGGCAGCGTGCGCGTGATGTCGGCGGTGTAGAGGGTGTCGGTCTCGACGCCCGCGTCCAGGAGAAGCAGTTCACCGGGACGCAGCGGGCCGTCGTTGCGGATCCAGTGCAACACGCACGCGTGCGAGCCGGCCGCAGCGATCGTCTCGTAGCCCACGCCATTGCCCTCAAGGCGCGCGCGCATGTTGAACTGGCCCTCGACCCAGCGTTCGCCACGCCTGTGCGCGAGTGCCTTGGGCAGCGCAGTCACGACGTCCCGGAATCCGAGGGTCGTGTAGTCGACGGCCGCGGCGAGCTGTGCGACCTCCCAGTCGTCCTTGACGAGTCGGAGTTCGGAGACGAAAGAGGCGAGTTCTTGGTCGGCCAAAGCGTCAGAGTGCGCGGGAGCCAAATCGTCGACTTCCGCGTCCACGCCACGCATCACGCGCGTCGGCACCTCGCGCCCGCGCAAAGCGTCGGCCAGCTTCTCCTTGGGGGCGGCCTCGATCTGAAGCGTTCGCTGCAGTTCCTCAAGGGTGCGGCGTCGGCCTACCCAGAATTCGCCGTGGCGGCGGTCCCGGTAGAACTCTCCGGTGTCGCGGGGCGAACGCGGGTGCGTGAAGAGCGTCGCCTCATGGCCGTTCGCCGTTGGCTCTAGGACGAGCACCGAATCGGGGACCGCGCCTACACCGGTCTCACCCGTCAGATGGACGAACGCCGAATGCGGCCGGAACGGGTAGTCGCTGTCGTTGCTGCGGACTTTCAGCCCACCGGCCGGGATGACGAGGCGCTCACCCGGAAAACGTTCCGAAAGCGCGGCGCGCCGCTTCGCGGCATAGGGCACGGAGTCGAGGGGCGCGGGCGCGAGCGAGGTATCGGCCCACGAATGGGAGAAGTACTCGGCCAGCGCGTCGGAGACGGGCAGGTCGTGGCTGCCGGTGGCGAAGCGGTCGGCTTCGGCGTCGGACATGGGCGTCCCTTCGGGTGTCCCGGCTGGAAGACGGGGTGAAGGCCAGGTGGGGCGGGTTGGCCGCACTGTAACATTTCACATTGTATCTACGGGCCGTGTTGTGACGGTGCGTCACAATGTGACACGCTACCGGCCAGGGGAAGAAGGAGCGCCCGTGACCGAAACGCCGAACCTGCCCGCACTCGGGGCCCGCCCGAACGTCCGGGAGGAGATCGCCGAGGCGCTGCGCGCCGCCCTGGTCGCGGGCGAGATGCGGCCGGGCGTGGTGTACTCCGCGCCGGTCCTCGCCGAGCGCTTCGGGGTCTCCGCCACGCCGGTGCGCGAGGCGATGCTCGACCTCGCCAAGGAGGGGCTCGTCACGGCCGTCCGCAACAAGGGCTTCCGTGTGACCGAGCTGACCGCGCGCGATCTGGACGAGATCACGGCCGTCCGCACGCTGATCGAGGTGCCCACGGTAGGCAAGGTCGCCGAATCCGTCCCGTCCGAGCGGATCGCGGCGTTGCGGCCCATGGCCGAGGCGATCGTGGAGGCCGCCGAGCGCGGCGACACCATCGCCTACATCGAGGCCGACCACGCTTTCCACCTGGAATTGCTGGCCCTGGCAGGGAATCGGCACCTGATCGAGGTTGTCGAGCGCCTCCGCTACCGGTCGCGCCTTTACGGGGTGCCCAAGCTCGCCCAGAGCCAGGAACTCGCCTTTTACGCGCGCGAGCATCTGGAGTTGCTCGACACGATCGCTTCGGGAGACCCGGGCGCCGCGTCCGCCGCTATGGACCACCACCTGCGGCACGTCCGGAACGCCTGGGCGGACGACCCGACCCCATAGGCGGCATGCGGCGCCCGCAGGGGCGCTCCAGAGCGAATGGCCCAGGGAGAGTGCTCCCGGGCGGTGTTCCTAGGGCGGGTGGCCTGGAAGCGTCCAAGGCATAGGCCGGGGTTTGCGACACTGGAAGAACCATGTCTGCCACCGCCGAACCGGCCGCCACCGCTAAGAAGACCCCAGCGAAGCTCGTTTTCGCCGCTCCGCGCCGGGGCAAGCCGCCGCGCCATCTGGCGGACCTGACCGCCGCCGAGCGCCGGGAGGCCGTCGCCGAGCTCGGCGAGAAGCCGTTCCGGGCCGACCAGCTGTCCCGGCACTACTTCGCGCGGCTGGAGGACGACCCGGAGCAGATGACCGACCTGCCCGCCGCCCTCCGCGAGCGGCTGGTCGGGGCCCTGCTGCCCAAACTCCTTGACCCTGTACGCGAACTCGCCTGCGACGACGGGAAGACGCTCAAGACCGTCTGGAAGGCGTTCGACGGCGTCCTGTTCGAGTCGGTGCTCATGCGCTACCCGGACCGGGCCACGATGTGCGTGTCGTCACAGGCCGGATGCGGCATGAACTGCCCGTTCTGCGCCACCGGGCAGGCGGGGCTGACGCGGAACCTGTCCACCGCCGAGATCGTGGAGCAGGTCGCCGCGGGCGCACGAGCGCTGGCGCGCGGCCGTATACCGGGCGGTCCCGGACGGGTCTCCAACATCGTCTTCATGGGCATGGGCGAGCCTCTGGCCAACTACAAGTCCGTGATCGGCGCCGTCCGGCGCATTACCGACCCTGCCCCTAGTGGATTGGGCATCTCCCAGCGCTCCGTGACGGTTTCCACGGTCGGTCTCGTGCCTGCGATCGAGAAGCTTGCCGCCGAGGACATGTCGGTGCGGCTCGCCCTCTCCCTGCACGCCCCGGACGACGAGCTCCGCGACGACCTCGTGCCCATCAACAACCGCTGGAAGGTCGCCGAGGTCCTGGACGCCGCGTGGGCCTATGCCGAGCGGTCCGGACGCCGCGTCTCCATCGAGTACGCACTGATCAAGGACGTGAACGACCAGGCGTGGCGGGCCGACCTGCTCGGCCGCCTCTTGCGCGGACACCTCGTGCACGTCAATCTGATCCCGTTGAATCCCACACCGGGTTCCAAGTGGACCGCCTCCCGGCCCGAGGACGAGCGCGAGTTCGTCCGCCGGCTGGAGGCCCACGGGGTCCCGGTCACGGTCCGCGACACGCGCGGGCGCGAGATCGACGGGGCCTGCGGCCAGCTGGCCGCGTCCACCAAGGACTGAGCCCCGGCCGCGCGCCCCGGAAGGAGAACGCCGGTGGCTGCGACGGCCGAAGGCTTCCCGGTGGTGATGCGCGGCTACCACCGCGTCCAGGTGGACGAGCTACTGGGACGCGTCCGCGCCGCCCTGGACGGCAGCGGGCCGCCACTGACGGCCGACGACGTCCGGCAGGCCCGGTTCGACGTGGTGATGCGCGGCTACGACCGGCGCGCTGTGGACGCTCTGCTCCAGGAGACCGTCCTGGAGCTCCAGGCCATGGCCGCTACGTCCGCCGCGCCGCGCCACCGCCGTCCGCATATTCAGCCCGAATGGCTTGTCGGGTGGGTGCACAGCGTGCGCTTCCCTAGAGCGATCGCTCGTCAGGGCTACGTCATGGCGGACGTGGACGCCTTCCTAGACAGGGTCATCGCGGGCCTACGCGGCACCCAGCCGCCGGTAAGCGCGCGCGACGTGCGCGAGGCGACCTTCCGTACCGCCAGGTTCAACGGCGCCTACGACGAGCAGGACGTCGATCGCTTCCTCGCCCAACTGGCCGCGGCCCTCGAACAAGACTGACCGGAGAGTTATCCACAGATCGGCGGGCGAGTGGCGGCGGCCGGCGGGGGCCGGTCACGCTGGGTCACATGAACGCCGAACTGTTCCGCCAACTGCACCCGCTCTTCAGCGCCTTCCTGACGCCGGAGACCGCCGGGATCCTGCTCACGCTGGCCCGTCCCGCGCTGCGCCTCGTCCCGGCGACGTCCGGCGCCGTCCACCTCGGCGGCTCGCCGTTACTCCCGGCGGGCGAGCCCTGGCCCACCGCGTCGGGCCGCCCGCTCGCCCACCTCGGCACGATCGACTTCGCCGGGCTTCCGCCGACGGACGGCCTCCCGAGGCTGGGCCACGCCTCGTTCTACTACTCGGGCACCAGGCCCGGTCCGTGGGACGCCCCCGACACGTCCGGCACCTTCGAGACCTGGCGCGTCTACGCCCGCGATCTCAAACCGGCGACACCTCCCGTGCCGCCGGCCGTCCCTGAGCCCCGTTCCTGGGGCGCGGCTCCCTTTTGGTCGCTGCCGAGCCCGCTCGACCCGGCCCTCGACCTGCTCGAACAGGCCCGCCCCGGCACGCTCGGCCCATACCGCCCCCTCTACGAAGGCTGGCTAGACCAGATCTGGCCGGACGACGGCCCCCGTCACCAGCTCGGAGGATGGCCCGTACTCCTGGAGAACCACCGCCCCCTGGGCCCGCCCGGCTCCGCCCCCCTGGGCCCGCCGGGCTCCGCCACCTTCACTACGCCGCCCCCTCCTTCACCTGCCGAACTCGAGTCGGCGCCACCCACGCCATCCACCGAACCCGATCAGATCATCCGCCTAGCCGACTACCGCCGCCCCACCGAGAAGAAGCACCGCCGCACCGCACCGAACCGCCACGTCCCACCCCAGGCCGTCGCCGAAAGCGCGACAACCACCCACGCCACCACAAGCCCGATCGCAACCGAGCCGCCCCTCCCCACTACCTCCAGCCTCCACCCCGAGGAAACCCCCAACGAACCGCCAGACCTCACCGATGAACCCCCGCGCTTCATCGTCCTGACCCCCACCCCAGAACCAGCCCACCCGCACAACAACCCGCCCACCGACCCAGCAACGCCAATTCCCAACTCACCCGCCCCGGACGACACCCCAGAACCCCGCCCTTCCACCACGCGAGTCCTGAGCACCGATCCCAAGCCCCCGCTTCCCCGCCCACACGACCTGAATGCCGCCCCAGAAAGCCCGCTTCCCCGCCCACGCCTGGAGGCCTCTCCGGATACGCGTTCGGCACGCCCGCGCAGTCAGGACGCCGATCCCCGAACGCCGCTACCTCCTCCTCACGCCCCGACCAACGACCCGGAAATCACACCTCCCCACCCGTCCGGCCTAGAGAACGCTCCGAAACCGCCGCTACCCCGACCGCGCAGCCCAGAGACCGCCCCGAAAACGTCGCCGCCTCGTCCGCGCGACCTGGAGACCGTCCCGGGAACGCTGCCGGTTGGTCCGCGCAGCCTGCAGGATGCTTCGGGAACGTCAGCGGCCCGTCCGCCCAGCCTGCGGGACGCCTCGGGAACGTCGCCGGCCCGTCCACGCGGCTTGGAGGATGCGGGGGGAACGCCGCCGGGCCGTCTGCACGGTTTGAAGGACGCTCCGGGAGCGCCAGCGGCTCGGCTGCACCGCTTGGAAGATGCTCCGAGAGCGTCGGCGGCCCGTCCGCCCAGCCTGCAGGACGCCTCGGAAACATCGTCGGCCCATTCGGGCGGCCCGGGGGATGCTCAGGGGACGCCGGGGGACCGTCCGCGCAGCCTGGAGAGCGCTCCGGGAACGGCGTCGACTCGCCCGCGCAGCCTGGACGGCGACCCGGAATCTTCTCCTCGCCGTCCGCTGGGACCGAGCCGGGAGCCGTCCGGACCCGATGGTGACTCTCTGCCGGATGCCACAGATCATGACCCGGCGTTCCTTTACCCGCGGACCCAACGGCGCTCGGTCTCGGTCCTCCCGGCGAATGTGCACTCCATCCGCTTGGACGAGGTCCGGGCCGCCGTCGCGGCGGCGAGATCGAGTGCCTCCGCTGACCAGGAGGCGTTCGCCGCCGCCCAGGCGAGGCGAGCGTCCGAGGCCCGTAAGGCCGCCACACGCCGACTCACCGACCGGCTCCGCGAGAGCCTCAACACCAGACGCCTCATCCTCCAACTCGACTCGGACCCACCCTTGGGCTGGTTCTGGGGCGCCCCAGGCCGCCTGTACTTCACCGTCCAGCCAGACGCTCCCCTGGAAAGCGCCTGGCTCAACCACCACGCGCTATGACACCACGCGTCCTCGGAGACCCGCATGCCTCCTTCACACGTCCCGCCCGCTCGTCCGCCGCCCTCGTCCCCACCCGAGCAGCCGCCACCGCACGCCAACGGCCGCAGACCCACGCCCGCCCCAACCAATGACGCCGTCCCACGAGCTGAGATTGCGGCAATAGGCCACAACAGCCGATCACCTCGCTACCTGTACCACCCAGCAGGTTGTTCGCCTCACTCTGCACTGACCTCCGCCTTCGCGTTCACCCTCGCCTCTGGCATTGCCAGTCGGAGGTCGCAGTTGCGATTGCGTTCGGCGTCGCGGTCGATGTTCGCGGTTGCTGCTGCGGTCGCACTCAGCGTCCTCGATGTCTCGTCGTGGTTGTGGTCGTTCGGCCCGGCCGTGCCGTGCCCAGCAGGCTGTTCGCTCCGCGCTGCGCTGACCGTCGACTCCGCCGTCCTCCGCGTTGGCGGTCGTGGTGGAGGTTGCAGCGGCCGTTGCGTTCGGCGTCGCGGTCGGCCTTCGCGGTTGCCGTTGCGGGCGTGTTGGCGTCCCGATTGGCGTGGGCGTGAACCCGGTCGTGCTGCGCCCGGCCGTGGCCCGCCGCGCCGTGGCCATGCGCCAGCCGCACCTCGGCTTGCCCCGGCCGTGCCTTAGCAGGCTGTGCGCCTCACGCTGCGCTGACCTTCGCGTTCGCCTCGGCCTTCGCGTTCGCCTCGGCCTTCGCGTTCGCCTTCGTCGCTGTAGCAGTCACCTTCGCCTTCGCCGTGGCTGGAGGAGTTGAGGTCGCAGTTGCTGTTGCGTTCTGCGTCGTGGTCGGTGTTCGCGGTTGCCGTTGCGGTCGTGTTGGCGTCCCGATGTCTTGTTGTGGCCCCGGCCGTGCCTACTCCTCGGCTGTGTCGTGCCTCAGCAGGCTGTTCGCACCGCGCTGCATTCACCGTCGCCTGCGTCGTCGCCTGCGCCGCTCTTCGCCGTTGACGGTCGAAGTCGCAGTTGCCTTTGCGTTCGGTGTCGCAGTTGGCGTTCGCGGTTGTTGTAGCCGTAGTAGTTGGCGTCGCCGTTGTCTTGCCGTGGCCTCTGGACGCGTCCCGGCGGTGCCGTGCATCAGCAGGCTTGTTCGCGCGCGCGGCACTGACCGTCGCTTGCGCTGGCTCCCCGTTGGCGGTCGGGGGCGACGAGGGTGCAGCGGCTGTTGCGTTCGGCGTTGTGGTTGGCGTTTGCGGTTGCTGTTGCGGTCGTAGTTGGCGTCCCCGTGTCTTGCCGTAGTTGTGGTCGTGGCCCCGGCACAGCCCGGCCCCGTGCCGGGGCCGGGCTCCGATCGCACCCGACCTGCCTGGACGCACCCCGACTGTGTTGCGGCCGTGGACCCGATCGTGCCCGGCCTTGCTGTGGCCGCGACGTCCGTGTTGTGGCGGCGCCCCCCGGGTCGTGCCGGGGCCGTGCTCTGGCGTGCCCCCGGGCCGCCCGTCCTGCCGGCCGTCCGTGCCTCCCGGCCGTCCGTGTCTGTCGGCGGTGCGGTGCCTTGGCCGTCCGTACCTCGGCGGTGCGGTGCCTTGGCCGTGCTGGGGTCGTGGGCCTGGGCGTGTTGTGGGCGTGGTTGGGGCGGGGGGGGCGTGAGCGCGAGGGGTGGGGGTGAGCGTGGTTGTTGGGGCGTGGTGTTGCTTGTGGTGTTGGGCGGCGCGGGGCGTAAGGGGTGGTTCTTGCTCTGGTGCGTCCGCCTGCGGGCTCGGCGCTGAGCTCGGTCTCTCCGGCTTTGGCGAGCTCGGAAGCTGTTCGGCCTCGACGACCTGCGCGCGACGTGACGGTTGGTCGGCGGGCACGGGGTGTGCCTGGCTGGTGGAGGGCGAGGCGCGGGTCAGGTGGGACGTGGAGATGCGTGGGACGTGATGGGACGTGGGGCGAGTGGAGGTGGGGGGCGGGGCAAGTGGGGCGGGGTAGCAGGTGGGGGCGGTAGGGGCGGGCTTGGTTGGGGGCTGGGGGTCAGGTGGGGGTGGTTTGGCGGTGGAGGGTTAGGAGGTATCCGGTGGCTGCTGCGGCGCACCAGAGGAATAGGTGGAGGAGGACTGCTGGGAGGGAGGACTGGAGGTTGGACGGGCCGTTGTGGGCCGCCTTTATCCAGTCCAGGTAGGGGATGGCTAGGAAACTCAGGCGTCCTAGGCCGAGGAGGAGGGACGCGGTGAGGATGGCGAGGAGGGTCAGGAGGGAGGCGCCTGCACCAGGGATGATGGCTCGGCTCGTCCAGGCGCCGATGAGGGTTCCGGCGGCGCAGGCGAGCGGGACGAGCAGGGCTGCGGCGGCCGTGGTCGCCGCGGGGACTCCGATGGTCAGCGCTTGGAGGAGGGGAGCTGCGAAAAGGATGAGGCCGAGGACGGTGCTGGCCGTGAAGGCGGCGAGGAGGCCCGCGATGGCCGACTGTCGGACGGCCAGGAGGGTGATCCAGCGCTGGACGGTGGGTTGGGTGTCGAGCAGCGAGCGGGACGTCCATGCCGAGAGCGGAACCATGAAGGCTGCGGCGTCCCCCAGAGTGCCGGTGGCGAGCTTGATCCGGTCGGGACCGCTCGGCCACTGCCCGAACACGAGAAGCACCAGCAGGACCGCGACGATCAACGGGGGAAGGAACCTCATGGAACGGAGGTAGCCGGCGAGCTGGAAGCGGATGAGGGCGATCATTCGGAGGCGCCCCTTCGAACGGTCCGTCCGGCGGCGCGCAGTTCACGTTCGACGGCGTCGGCCTCGTCCGCCCGCACGACCACCTCTAGGACCGTCCATCCGTCAGGAACGTCTGAGGATGATTGCGACGAAGCTGTTCTGCGTGAGTAGCCGTTGGTGGCGCCTGTCGATGCTTCGGCTGTGTCTGGGGTCGGCTGGAGTGGTGCGCCAGGGCTGGGGGTGTGCGGGCCGTCCGGTGGCTCTTGGGTGCTGGTGCGTGATGTGCTCTGGCTCGTTCTGGGCGGGGTGGGTTGGGGGTCTTTGGATGAGGCGCCTTGCTCCGGAGCGTCCGCCGGCGCGTTGATCACCTGGACGGGCGAGCGGGGCGTGGTGCTTGCCTCTGGGAACGGAGGCGCCGGGGTTTGATCCAAGGCGGCGGAGACATCGACGCCGGATGCCGCAGGTGAGGCGCTAGCGGTGGACGTATCGGGGGAGGCGGTGGCGGCGCGTGCATTAGGCGAGGCGGTAGCGGGGGGTGCATCAGGCCCGGGGGCGGGCGTTGATGGGGTTGGTGTGCCGGGTGTCGTCACTGCTCGGCTGGCCGCGTCCTCAGCCAAGGATTCGGGGGTCGGCTTCGGGGCGGAGGGGGCCTCGGGGGGTGAGGTGGGGGATCCGGGGCCGGGGGTGCGGATGGCGATTGGTGAAGTGGGGTTGGGGGTGCTGGTTGGTGCGGGGGTGGGTTCGGTGAGGGTGTTGTTGGCGAGGTGGAGGTGGCGGATGGGTGGGAGGTTGGTGATGGCTGGGTGGTGGAGGAGGCGTTGGTGGTCGCTGAGGACGATTGTTGTGCCGTTGGCGGCGAGGGTGGCTAGGAGTTCGGGGAGTTGGGCCAGGGTTGCGGCGTCCAGGCCGGAGAAGGGTTCGTCCAGGAGCAGGAGCTTGGGGGAGGGGAGTAGCGCTTGGATGAGGCCCACTTTTTGCGCGCTTCCCTTGGAGAGTTCGGGGAGCGGGGTGTTCAGGAGGTGATCGAGGTTGAGGAGGTGGGTCCAGTGCTGTGAGGCGTCGCGGGGGAGGTTGTGCAATGCGCACATGTGCGCCAGGTAGGTGGTCACCGTGAACGGCTGGTCGGCGGGGAAGCGTTCGGGGGCGTAGCCGATCGAGGCGGGGCGTTCGGTGATCTTGCCGCGGCGTGGGCGGTGCAGGCCGGCCAGCAGGCGGAGCAAGGTCGACTTGCCCGCGCCGTTGGGTCCTGTGAGCTCGATGATGTCGCCGGGACCGAGAGCGAGGGTGACGTCGCGGAGCACCCAGGGGCCACGCCGTCCGTAGCGGAAGGCGACAGTGTCGAGGCGCATAGGCTGCGCACGGTAGCCGAATCCGGGTAAGGGCGGTGTGAGCCGCGGGGAGGACGGGGCGGATGGCGGAGACGCCGTGCGTGTTCTGCGAGATCATCCGGGGCGAGCATCCGGCGCACGTGGTGCTGGACGTGCCGGAGGCGCTGGGCTTCCTGGACGCCCGACCGCTGTTCAAGGGGCACACGCTGCTCGTCCCGCGCGTCCACTACGAGACGCTGGTCGACCTTCCGGAGCAGGAGGTCGGGCCGCTCTTCGCGCAGGCGCGGCGCCTCGCGGGCGCCATGGAGACCGAGCTGGGCGCGGCCGGCTCCTTTGTGGCGGCCAACAACCGCATCAGCCAGAGCGTCCCTCACCTGCACGTTCACGTGGTGCCGCGGAACCGCAAGGACGGTCTGAAGGGGTTCTTCTGGCCCCGGCACAAGTACGAGTCCGATGAGGAGGCCGCAGAGTACGCCGCCCGGCTGCGCACGGCACTGGGGTGATCAACCCCGGCTCGGGTCGGTGGATTCTCCGTGGATGCGCTCAGCCAGGGCATAGCCGCCGGGGCCCGTGACCCGCTCCGTGGCCCGGTTCTGACTTGCTGCGGCTTTGGGGTGTGCGGACGCCGTGACGCCCGTGCTGACCGGCCTGGTGGGCTGGCTCGCCTGCTCCGTGGCCCGGTTCTGACTTGCTGCGGCCATGGGGGTGTGCGGACGCCGTGACGCGCTGATTGGCCTGCAGGTCTGGCTCGCCGTGCTCGCGTTAGGCGCGTGGGTTGCGGTCGGCGCTTGGGCTGCGGGTTGGTACTCCAACGGCACTTCGCCGGGGCCGGTGCCGTGGCCTGCGGGGACGTTTGTGGTCTGGTCGGCCGCGTGTGACCAGCACTCTTGTGCTTGGTCGCCTGCGAGTGCCGTTGGAGTGTCAGGAGGTGGGGGTGAGGAGGGCGGTGTAGGGGGTGAGGGCTTCCGCGGGGAGGGTGGGGGGTGCGGGGGTGGACTGTTCGTAGAGGTCGCGTTCGGCTCGGTCCAGGGCGGCGGTGAGGACGTACTGGGGGACGGTCCAGCCCAGGAGGTCGGCGGCCTTGCGGAGGGTGAGGAGCTGGTCCGCGGTCGTGGGGACTTCCAGGTGTTCGGGTCGGGGGGCTGGAAGGGCCTGCTCAACCGACTCGGCCATGGTCGGTCTCCTTCCTGGGAGCACTTCAAGGTACGCCGGTGGGCTCCGGAGCGGCATCCCCGGTCGCGGGCGGGGGTCGAGGGAGCGGGGGTTTCGGACGACGCGAATCAGGGGGGCGTCAGTGCGTGCCCCAGGTGTAGGTCTGCTTGCGGAGCTTGAGGTAGACGAAGCTCTCGGTGGAGACCACGCCGGGGACGGCCCGGATGCGGCCGAGGAGTTCGAGGAGCTGCTCGTCGTCCTCGCAGACCAGTTCGAGCAGGATGTCGAACGAGCCGGCGGTGATGACGACGTAGTCGATGGCCTCGACGGCGGCGAGGTCGTCGGCGATCTTCTCCAGGTCGCCCTCGCACTTGACGCCGATCATCATCTGCCGGGAGAAGCCGAGCATCAGCGGGTCGGTGACGCCGACGATCTGCATCACGCCGGTGTCCAGGAGCTTCTGGACGCGCTGCCGGACGGCGGCCTCGGACAGCCCCACGGCCTTGCCGATCGCGGCGTAGGAGCGGCGGCCGTCCTGCTGGAGCTGCTCGATGATCTGCTTGGCGGTCTCGTCGAGCGGGACGGCGGCGCGGCGCTCGCGCCCGGCGGGCGGGCGGCGCTCCGGGGAGCGGTCCGTCATGGTGGGGTCTCCTTGGTGCGGCATCATGGGTGAGAGTGGGGCTTGGTGATGGATTCAGTCGTGAAATTCGATCGTAACAACGGAATCCCTTGCCATAGCGGGGAACCTCTGTAAGGGTCGGGGCCAACGACAGGTCCGGCTGCGGCGGCCATCAGGGAAGGGGTCGACGATGACCAGCGAGCAGGCGAGCAGGCTGCGCAACTTTATCGGCGGCGAGTACGTCGACGCCAAGGACGGCAGGACGCTCGACGTGGTCGACCCCAGCACGGGCGAGGTGTGGGCGACCTCCCCGAACTCCGGCGCGGACGACGTGGACGCCGCCTTCCGCGCCGCCGCCGACGCGTTCCCCGCCTGGCGCGACGCCACCCCCAAGGACAGGTCGCTCGCGCTGCTCCGGTTCGCCGACGCCTTGGAGGCCCGCGCGGACGAGCTCGTCGCCGCCGAGTGCCGGGACACCGGCAAGCCCCTGAAGCTGACGGCGGCCGAGGAGATCCCGCCGATGGTGGACAACATCCGGTTCTTCGCCGGGGCGGGGCGGATCCTGGAGGGCAAGGCCACGGCCGAGTACCTGCCCGACCACACCTCCTCGGTCCGGCGCGAGCCGATCGGCGTGTGCGCGCAGGTCACGCCGTGGAACTACCCGATGATGATGGCGGTCTGGAAGTTCGGGCCGGCGCTCGCCGCGGGGAACACCGTGGTGCTGAAGCCGTCCGACACGACCCCGGCGAGCACGCTGCTGCTGGCCGAGATCGCCTCGGAGTTCCTGCCGCCGGGCGTGTTCAACGTGGTGTGCGGCGACCGCGACACCGGCCGCGCGCTGGTCGCCCACCCCGTCCCGCAGATGGTGTCGATCACCGGCAGCGTCCGGGCGGGGATGGAGGTCGCGCGCGCGGCGGCCGACGACCTCAAGCGCGTCCACCTCGAACTGGGCGGCAAGGCCCCGGTCGTGGTCTTCGACGACGCCGACATCGAGTCGGCGGCGCAGGGGATCGCGGGCGCCGGGTACTTCAACGCCGGGCAGGACTGCACGGCGGCCACCCGCGTCCTCGTCGCCGAGCGGCTCGCGGACGACTTCACCGCCGCCCTCGCCGAGGCCGCGCGCGCCACTACGGTCGGCCCGCCGAACCCCGACGAGGACGCCGACTTCGGGCCGGTCAACAGCCGGGCGCAGCTGGAGCGCGTCCAGGGCTTCATCGACCGCGCCCCCGATCACGCCCGGCTGGAGGCAGGCGGCGCGCGGGTGGGCGACCGCGGCTACTTCTTCGCCCCGACCGTCGTCAGCGGCCTGCGCCAGGACGACGAGATGGTGCAGAACGAGATCTTCGGCCCGGTGATCACCGTGCAGCGGTTCGCGGACGAGGAGCAGGCCGTCCGCTGGGCGAACGACGTCCGGTACGGCCTGTCCGCGAGCGTGTGGACGCGCGACCACGGCCGCGCCATGCGGATGACCAAGGCGCTCGACTTCGGCGCCGTCTGGGTGAACACGCACATCCCGTTCGTGTCCGAGATGCCGCACGGCGGGTTCAAGCATTCCGGCTACGGCAAGGACATGTCGATGTACGGAGTGGAGGACTACACCCGCATCAAGCACGTCATGCACTACATCGGCGCCTGATCCGCGCCGCCCGCGCCCGTCCGGACGGTTCGGCCCGCCGTGCAAGCCATCCCGCCCAGGAAGACCGGCGGAACACGCGATGTCCCACCGGTTCCCAAGCCCCGCCCCTACGCCCAAAGGCCACGGTGCCCGGCCAAGCGGCGTGGGGGCGGTGAGGTCCGGCGGCGGGCGGGCGTGGAGATCATCGGGCGCCGGGGACGGGGAACCCGGGGTCCGGAAGGTGGCCGGACGGTCGAGAACAGGCCGGGCCAAGGACTTCTCGCAGGTGGGCGCCCGCGATGGAGTCGGACGAGGTCGGTCGGCATGGAGGACGGATCCGTGCCGGCGCATAGCATCTGGACGTCGCTTCGGCGTGTCCATCAGGGCCGGACCCGCGTCCCGCGGGGCCGGTCCGAGGCCGAACCCCTGGTGGGGGAGGCCGCCCCCCGGGTGCTCCGTGCAGGGAGTGCCGCACTCCGATCCCCGTGAAGGACCGTGTCATGACCGAGACCCAGCACGCGCCCCTCCGCGACGATCCCGGGCGTGCCGAGGACGCCGTGCCCGCGATCGAGCTCGCGGGGGTGCGCAAGGAGTACCACGCGTACGGCGAGACCGTGGCGGCCGTCCAGGGGGTGGACCTGGCGATCGCGCAGGGCGAGTTCTTCTCGCTGCTCGGGCCGTCCGGGTGCGGGAAGACGACCACGATGCGCATGGTCGCGGGCTTCGAGGAGCCGACGGCGGGCGAGGTGTACCTGCTCGGCGAGTCGGTGACCGGGGTGCCCGCGAACCGGCGGGACGTGAACATGGTGTTCCAGTCGTACGCGCTGTTCCCGCACATGAGCGTGTTCGAGAACGTGGCGTTCGGGCTGCGCCGGAAGCGCACGCCGAAGGCGGAGATCACCGAGCGCGTCACCGAGATGCTGAGGATCGTCGACCTGACGGGCCGGGAGAGGCGGCGGCCGAGCGAGCTGTCCGGCGGGCAGCAGCAGCGGGTGGCGCTGGCCCGGGCGCTGGTGAACCGGCCGCGCGCGCTGCTGCTGGACGAGCCGCTCGGCGCGCTGGACCTGAAGCTGCGGCAGGCGATGCAGGTGGAGCTGAAGCGCATCCAGCGCGAGGTCGGCATCACGTTCGTGTACGTGACGCACGACCAGGGCGAGGCGCTGACGATGTCGGACCGGATCGCGGTCATGAACGACGGCCTGGTCGAGCAGCTCGGGACGCCGCGGGAGATCTACGAGCGGCCCGCCAGCAAGTTCGTCGCCGGGTTCATCGGGACGTCCAACCTGCTGGCCGGGGACGCGGTGGAGAGCGGCGGCGGGACGTCCGTCCTGAAGCACGGCGACGGCGGGCGCATCGAGGTCGGGCGCGAGTTCGCCACCGGCGACAAGGTCGAGCTGACCGTCCGGCCGGAGAAGATGCAGATCACGGCGGACGAGCCGGGCGACGGCCTCTGCCGGGTGCACGGGAAGGTCAGCGAGGTCGTCTACCTGGGCACGTCCACGAACTACAACGTGACCACGGACGGCGGGGCGGACGTCGTGGTGTTCGTGCAGAACGCGATGAACGCCGAGGACGTGGCGCGCCGCGGCGACACGGTGTGGCTGTCCTGGGAGCCGCAGCACTCGTACGTGATCGGGAGCGCGGAATGACGGCCGACCGCCAAGCAGCGGCTAACCGCCGAGGCGCCTCGGATCCGGCGTTGCGGCGCGGGCTGACGACGCGGCGCGGGTTCCTCGGGGCCGTGGGTGCGGCAGCCGGTGCGGCGGCGCTGGCCGGGTGCGGCATCCCGGGCCGGGGCGGCAACGGGATCGTCACCCAGGCGGACATCGACGAGTACTGGCACGGACGGTCCGGGAAGGGCCACATCAACTGGGCGAACTGGCCCGGCTACATGGAGGACGACCGGTCCACGATCAAGGCGTTCACCAAGGAGACCGGCATCTCGGTCACCTACAAGGAGGCCATCCAGGAGGCCGCGGACTGGTTCGGGAAGATCCAGGCGCCGCTGGCGGCGAACCAGTCGATCGGGTTCGACCTGATGGTGGTCACCAACGGCATCCAGTTCACCGAGCTGGTCGAGCTGGGCTACCTCGCGCCGCTCGACCACCACCGGCTGCCGAACTTCGCGAGGTACGCGAGCGCCAAGGCGAAGAACCGGGCCTACGACCGCAACAACATCTTCAGCATCCCGTACGTCTCCGGGATCACCGGGATCGCCTACAACAGCAAGTACGTGAAGGAGCCGATCACCAGCATCCAGCAGCTCTTCGACCCGAAGTACAAGGGCCGGGTCGGGATGATGAGCGACTCGCAGGAGCTGGGCAACTTCGGCATGCTCGCGCTCGGCATCGACCCGGAGAAGTCGACCGAGGACGACTGGAAGCGCGCCCGCGAGGTGCTGCGGAGCCAGCGCGACAAGGGGATCGTCCGCAAGTACTACGAGCAGGGCTACATCGACGCCGTCACCAAGGGCGACGTGTGGCTGACGATGGCGTGGTCCGGCGACGTGTACACGCTGTCCAGCCCGGACGTGAAGTTCGTGGTGCCCAAGGAGGGCGGCACGATCTGGAGCGACTGCATGATGATGCCGAAGACCGCCGCCAACCCGGTGGACGCGATCCGGCTGATGGACTGGCTGTACGCGCCGCAGAACAACGCGCCGCTGACCGAGTACATCAACTACGTCACGCCGGTGCCGGCCGTCCAGGACATCATCCGGAAGGACGCCGCGGAGGCGTCCGCCAAGGACAAGCCCGACCTGGACCGGCTCGCGACGAGCCCGCTGGTGTTCCCGAGCCCGGAGGAGTACGCGAAGCTGCGCACCTACCGGTCGCTCAGCAACGCCGAGGTGCCGCGGTACCAGAAGGTCTTCCAGACGATCTCGCAGGGGGCCTGAGCGATGAGGCGGCTGCGCGGGGCCCTCGCCCCGTACCTGATGATCCTGCCGGGCGGGCTGTGGATGGCGGTGTTCTTCGTCGTCCCGCTGGTCTTCATGTTCTCGGTGTCGCTGATGACCGGGAACATCATCGACGGCTTCAAGCAGACCTGGCACTGGCAGAACTACACCGACGGCTTCCACACCTACGGCGACAAGCTGGTCCGGTCGCTCTGGTACGGGCTGCTGGCGACGGTGGCGTGCATCGCGCTCGCCTACCCGGCCGCGTACTGGATCGCGTTCAAGGGCGGGCGGCGCAAGTCGACCTACCTGTTCCTGCTCCTGCTGCCGTTCTTCGTCTCGTTCGTGCTGCGGACGCTGGCGTGGAAGCTCGTCCTGACCGACAACGGGCCGCTGCTCGGGCCGCTGCGGAACCACGGGCTGCTGCCGAGCGACTTCCACGTGCTGGACAGCGGGTTCGCGGTGGTGTCGGGGCTGACCTACAACTTCCTGCCGTTCATGGTGCTGCCGATCTACGTGGCGCTGGAGCGGATCGACTACCGCGTCATCGAGGCGTCCTACGACCTGTACGCGAGCCGGACGCAGGCATTCCTGCGGGTCGTCCTGCCGCTGTCGCTGCCGGGCGTGTTCGCCGGGGTGATCATGACGTTCGTTCCGGTGGCGTCGGACTACGTCAACTCCGAGGTGCTGGGCGGGCCGAACAACGTGATGATCGGCCACATCATCCGCACCGAGTACTTCGACAACAGCTCCTACGCGCTCGCGTCGGCGCTGTCGTTCTCCCTGATGGCGCTGCTGCTCGTCGGGATCTTCGCCTACGCCCGCGCGCTGGGCACCGAGGACGTTCTGGAGGCGGCGGGACGATGACGACCACACTCGGCAAGCCGGCGGCGTCCGCGCCCGCGCCCGCCAAGCGGCGGCGTCGCGCGCGCCGCGACGGGCTCGGGCTGCGGCTCTACACCTGGCTGATCATCGCGTGGCTGATGCTGCCCATCGCGATCATGATCCTGTTCGGGTTCAACGACACCCACAGCAAGCAGAACTTCCAGTGGGAGGGCTTCACGCTCCGCTGGTACCAGCACCTGTTCGACAAGGGCGACCTGACCCGGGCGCTGTGGAACTCGGTCTCGATCGCGCTGCTCAGCACCGTGATCACGACCGTGCTCGGCACGTTCGTGGGAATAGCGCTCGGCCGGTTCCGGTTCCGCGGGAAGGGCGTGACGAACCTGGTGCTGTTCGCCGCGATCTCCTGCCCGGAGATCGTGATGGGCTCGTCCCTGCTGTCCATGTTCGTCAGCCTGGACCTGCCGCGCGGCTACTGGACGGTCCTGATCGCGCACGTGATGTTCTCGATCTCGTTCGTCGCGGTGACCGTCCGCGCCCGGGTGGTCGGCCTCGACCCCAAGGTCGAGGAGGCCGCCAAGGACCTCGGGGCCGGGCCGGTGGAGACGTTCCGGCTGGTCACGCTGCCGATGATCATGCCCGGTGTGCTGTCCGGGGCGCTGCTCGCCTTCGCCCTGTCCATCGACGACTTCGTGATCACCAACTTCACCAGCGGCTCGACGGTGACCTTCCCGCTGTGGGTGTACGCCTCGACCCGCACCGGCACCCCGCCGCAGGTGAACGTGATGGGCACCCTGATCTTCGCTGTCGGCGTCCTGCTGGCCGTGGTCTCGGCCAGGCGCGGCCGCCGCACCTGACCCCGGTCAGGCGCGCACTCCGCACCTGGCCTTCAGAACCGGGGCCGCCGACCAGGC
Source organism: Actinomadura rupiterrae (assembly GCF_024172125.1). Classification (GTDB taxonomy): domain Bacteria; phylum Actinomycetota; class Actinomycetes; order Streptosporangiales; family Streptosporangiaceae; genus Spirillospora; species Spirillospora rupiterrae. Next base: position 108,175 of record NZ_JAMZEA010000007.1, on the reverse strand, counting down.
GGCCCCGCATGCAGAAACCCCGCCGCGCCACTCCGGCGCGGCGGGGACCGAGGGAGTTGGAAATGTGAATCCGCTGAGGGCACTCGCCGATGCCGAACCAGGCTCGTACTGGCTCGCGGACGGCGAACGACCCGAACCCGGACCCGCGCTCGTCGGGGACGCCACCTGCGACCTCGCCGTCATCGGCGGCGGTTACAGCGGCCTCTGGACGGCGCTGCGCGCCAAGGAGCGCGACCCGTCCCTGGACGTCGTGGTGCTGGAGGCCGACCGTGTCGGCGGCGCCGCGTCCGGACGGAACGGCGGCTTCTGCGCCGCCAGCCTGACGCACGGCATCGGCAACGGCATGGAGCGCTGGCCGGACGAGATGCCCGTGCTCGAACGCCTCGGCATGGAGAACCTGGCCGCGATCGGCGACACGCTCACCCGCTACGGCATCGACGCCCAGTGGGAGCGGACGGGCGAGATGGCCGTCGCGACCGAGCCGTGGCAGGTCGGCGGCCTGCGCGAGGAGGTCGAGGTCGCCGCGCGGCTCGGGCGCGAGCTTACCCCGCTGGACGCCGACGAGGTCCGCGCCCAGATCGGGTCCCCGACCTACCTGGCCGGGCTGTGGGACAAGGACGGCGTGGCGATGGTCCACCCGGCGCGGCTCGCCTGGGGCCTCGCTGAGGCGTGCCGCTCGCTGGGCGTCCGCGTCCACGAGAACACCCGCGTCACCGGGATGTCGTCCGACCGGCGCGGGGACATGAAGATCCGCGGCGCGTACGGGTCGGTGACCGCCCGCCGCGTCGCGCTCGCGACCGGCGCGTTCCCGCCGCTGCTGCGCCGCCTGCGGTACTTCCTCGTCCCGGTGTACGACTACGCGCTGGTCACCGAGCCGCTGACCCCGGCGCAGAAGGACGCGGTCGGCTGGCACGCCCGGCAGGGCGTCGGCGACAGCGCCAACCAGTTCCACTACTACCGGCTCACCGCGGACGACCGGATCCTGTGGGGCGGCTACGACGCGATCTACCACTACGGCAACGGCGTGCACGCCGAGCTGGAGCGGCGGCCGCGCACGTTCGCCACCCTCGCGCGGCACTTCTTCACCACGTTCCCGCAGCTCGAAGACGTCCGGTTCAGCAACGCGTGGGGCGGCGTCATCGACACGTGCAGCCGGTTCAGCGCGTTCTACGGCACCGCGCAGTCCGGACGCCTCGCCTACGCCGCCGGGTACACCGGCCTCGGCGTCGGCGCGACCCGGTTCGGCGCGGACGTCATGCTCGACCTGCTCGGCGTCGGCCTGAAGCCCGGCGAGCAGACCGAGCGGACGCGGCTGCGGATGGTGCGGTCCAAGCCCGTCCCGTTCCCGCCCGAGCCGCTCCGGTACGGCGTCATCGAGCTGACCCGCCGCGAGATCGCCCGCGCCGACCGCAACGCCGGACGCCGCGGACCGTGGCTCGGCCTCCTCGACCGCCTCGGCCTCGGCTTCGACAGCTGACGCCGGCGTCCGCCCTGCCCGGCCGGCTGATCAGCGCCCGTAGGCGAGGACGGCCGGCGGGCTAGGGGTTGCGGCCGATGATGACGGTGGCGTTCCAGTCCTCGTCGGTGGCGATGCGGGGCTCCAGGCCGCCTTCGGCGAAGGCGGCCTGGGCCGCGAGCGCCTGGCGTTCGCTGGTCTCGCTGAGCAGGTGGCCGCCGGGGGAGAGCCACGCGGCGGCCTCGGCGGCGACGCGGCGCAGGACGCCGAGACCGTCGTCGCCGCCGTCCAGCGCGACGCGGGCCTCGTGGTCGCGGGCCTCGGACGGCAGCAGCCCGATCTCACCGGACGGCACGTACGGGACGTTCGCGAGCAGGATGTCGATGCGTCCGCGCAGGTCAGCGGGTAGGGCGTCGAACAGGTCGCCTTCGTGGACGCTGCCTGGCACGTTCCGGCGCGCGCAACGCACTGCGGCCGGGTCGATGTCGGCGGCGTGCAGCTCGACGTGTCCGGACGCTCCGGCTGCCAGGGCCGCGCCCAGCGCGCCGGCACCGCAGCACAGGTCGACGATCACGGGGTCGCGTCCGGCCAGGGCGGCGGCCTCGCGGACCAGGAACTCGGTGCGGCGGCGCGGGACGAAAACACCCCGGTCGACGGAGATGCGCAGGCCGTGGAACTCGGCGAAGCCGACCACGTGCTCCAAGGGTTCGCCTTCGGCGCGGCGCGTCACCATCGCGTCCACCTCGTCCGGCGAGGACGCGGCGGACAGGATCAGCTCGGCCTCGTCCTCGGCGAAGACGCATCCGGCCTTGCGCAGGCGGACGGTGACGTCCTCGGCGAGGCGGGCCCGCTCGTCCCCGGGGGTGGTGGCGCGTTCCATGGGCCCATCCTGCCAGCGCGGACGGGCGGTCCGGCACGGCGCCCCTAGTCGGGCGCCGCGTCCCGCGAGCCGAAGACCAGGGACGAGACCTCCAGGTAGAGCTGCTCCGGGTACGGCATGTAGGTGACGTGGTCGAAGCCCTGGTTCTGGCCCGCCGACTCGATCAGGAACTCGCCGTAGCCCATCATCCGGCCGAGCACCGACCGGTCGAACCGGATGTCGGTGACCTTGGCGAGCGGCATCATCGCGACCTTGCGGTTCAGCACGCCGGTGATCAGCATGATCCGGTGCTCGGTGACCAGGAAGAACTGGATCGACCAGGCGAACACCTTCCAGACCAGGTAGCCGAGCGAGGCCACCCAGAGGAACCAGACCCAGGCGAAGCCGGTGAGCGCGTTCACGGCCGTGCAGGCCACCAGCGCGACGAAGGCGACGACGACCGGGAGCAGCAGCCGCGCCGGATGCTGCCGCACGGCGATGACGTGCCCCTCGTGGTTCATCAGATACCGGTCGACGGTCCGCGATCCGGCGTCCCGGAAGACCATCATGTCCTGCATGTTCATGGCCGCGTCCTCGTCATGATCTGGTGCCCTCAACGGTAGCGGACCCGCACACCCTCGGGCACTGCCCGCGACCGCACACTCCCGCCCGCCCGCCGCCCGTTTCCGCGCGGGCCGGGAGGAGGACGGAGCGCGCTGCTGGGCGCGAGGGGGGCCGGAAGTCCGCGGTTGCAGGGACCGGGGAGGCCCGGGGCGACGACCCCGATCAGATCACCGGAAGCCCGCGGGCGTAAGGGGGCCAGGGGTTTCCCTCGGGTGGCGGGGATTCCCTTGTGCGGTCGGCGCGCGGTCATGATGATGTTGGCCATGGACGCCGCGCGGGAGCCCCGGCCGGGAACCGACTCACCCGTGGGCGCCCGGGGTCCGGACGGCGTGTTCGCCCCAGACGTGACCGGACGGCCCGTCTGGCGGTTGCTCGTCCGCGGGATCGGCGTGTACCTGCCCGGCTGGTCCGAACCGCCCGGGACGTTCACCGTCGCCGTCCCCAACGGCCGCAGCGCGTTCGGCGCGCCCCCGCAGGACGGGTTCGGCGGCGTCCCCTGGGACGTTCCCGAAACGGCGCTGCCCCCGGGTTTCGGGCCGCCCGCGTTCGTCGCGGGCGAGGCCGGTTTCGGCCTGCACCTGCCGGACCGCCGCAAGGGGCTGGAGCCCGACCGCGAGATCTACGTGCGCGGCCAGGAGAACCCGAGCTTCGGCATCGTCATCGCCGGGCCCGCCTCGGCCGTCGGCAGCCGCGTGGTGGACGCCGAGAGCCTCGTCCGGTTCGCCCGGAAGCTGACCTTCGAGGAGCTGTTCGAGCCGGGCGACGCGTCCTCGGTGCCGTACGCGGTGCGCGCCGCGCGGGCGGTGCAGAACGTGGTGCTGCTCGACCGCGGGGCCGGGGTCGGGCTGTGCGCGGAGGCCGGCGGCGAGTCCGGCGCGGCGCGCTGCCCGGTGTTCGTGCGGCTCGGCGGGCCCGCCGACCGGACCGTCCGCGCCTACGCGCTCGCGCCCCAGGCGGTCAGCTCCCACAGCTGATGCGTCGGCAGCCGGCGCAGCCGGACGATCGCGGTCGACGGGTCCCAGAACACCTCGTCGTTCTCCAGCTCCAGGGACTGCCCCGGGTCGAGCACGGCCGCGACCAGCTCCTCCCGCGTCCGGACGGCGAGCAGCGGCCCGATCTGCGCGACCGCGCCCGCGCTCTCGTACAGGACGCGCAGCAGCGACTTCAGCGCCGCCTCGTCCTCGGGCGCGCGGCCGAGCGCGGGTGAGGCGCCGGGGTCGCGGCTGAGCCCGCCGGGCGGCGCGGGCGACCCGCCGTTCGGCAGGTCCGCGCCGGTGGAGATCAGCAGCGCGGTGAACGCCCCGGCCAGCTCCTCCATCCGGCGGCCGCCGAGGAAGTAGCGGCGGTGGTCCGGGACGCCGGGGCCCGCGCCGTCGGCGTCCTCGACCGTCCGGAACCGCACCTGGAGGCCGTTGGCGCGCAGGCACGCCTCGTACATCTCGCCGAGGATGTCCTGGAGCTGCTCGTCCCGGCTCCACAGCCGTCCGGTCGCGGTGACCGACAGGCCGTCGCCGCCGACCCGCGGACGCCCGGCGAGCGCGGACGACACGGCGCTGTCCAGCTCGCCCTCGGTGTACTGGAGCAGCTCGGCGACGACGTCCTCGACGTCCTCCAGGGTGCGGGTGAGGGCGCGCTGGAGCTCCAGCATCTCGGCGCCGCCGCGCTCGACCTCGGTGAGGCGCGCGATCGCCTCGTCCACCCGGCCCGCGACCGCCGCGCCGCCCCCGGCGGTCACCGCCCGCACCGAGGTCTCCATCTCGGCGAGCTTGCGGCGCAGCGCGGCCAGCGTGACCCGCTGCTGCTCCAGCTCCTGCAGCCGGCCCGACTGCGAGCGCAGGTAGGTGTCGGCCTGGTGGACGAACCGGGCCAGCTCCTCGACCTGCCCGGAGTTGTCGCGCAGCCGCGAGTCGAGCGCGGGCAGCACGTCCCGCTTCACCCGCGACAGCTCGGCGGTGAGCTGCTCGCCGACCGTGACCAGCACGCTGTTCTGCTTGGTGACCTGGTCGTTCAGCTCGTCCACCCGGCGGGCGAAGGCGCGCGCCTGCTCCTTGCTCTGCCGCCCCGCCCACAGCTCCATCGACCCGACCACGACGCACAGCACCACCAGGACGAGCGTCGTCATGGCACCCCTCTGGCCCGCGGTAGACGTTTCCGGCACGCTTTAGATCGCGACCATAACTTACGATCACCGGACGCCACCGGCACTTACGTAACCGATGGATCTCAGTGACCGGCTGGTCTCATTCGACCGAATTCCTCCGCGGGATCGCCCGCCGGCGGTGCCCTACTCGCAGCCCTCGAACTGCGGCACCGTGCTGGTGAAGTCGAGGCCGCTCGACCCGAACTGCGCCTGCAGCAGCTTCGCCGGGATGCCCTGCTGGTACATCTGCGTGATCGCCTTGTTGACCGCCTCGCAGCCGTCCACATCGCCCTGCTTGATGCCGACACCGTACGGCTCGTCCGAGAAGGGGGCGTTGACCAGGCGCAACGCCGGCCCGCCGCCGCGCTGGTTCTGCGCGTACAGCCCGGCGAGGATCAGGTCGTCGGTCGAGACCGCGTCGAGCCGTCCGGTGGTGAGCGCGTCGAGGCAGTCCTTGTACCCGCTCGCGCTCACCGCGACGGCCGGGACGCCGCGCTCCTTGGTGACGCGCGGGAACGAGACCGACCCCGGCACCTGGCACACCTTGCGGCCCGCCAGATCGTGGACGGTCTTCACGCGGCCACCATCGGCCGCGCGCACGAGGATGCTCTGGTGCGCGACGTAGTACGGCCCGGCGAACGAGACCTGCGTCTTGCGCTCGGGCGTGATCGAGTAGCTGCCGACGACGAGGTCGACCGAGCCGTTCCGGAGCATCGTCTCGCGAGTCGCCGACGTGATGGTCTTGAACTCGACGTCGTGCGCGTGCATGAACCGCGCGATCTGCCGCGCGATCTCGATGTCGAAGCCCTGGTAGGAGCCGTCCGGCTGCTGCGTGCCGAGCCCCGGCTGGTCCTTGTTCACGCCGATGACCAGCTTGGTCTTGTGCGCCACGGACGACTCCGAGGCGCCCGCGATCCCGCACGCCGCCGCCAGCGCCGCCGACGCGGCCACCGCCAGCGCCGCCGCTCCGTACCTCAGTCCCCGCATCGTCCGCCCCCTCGTTCCGCGTCCGCTCATCGGTACTCCGCCAAGCGGGGTCGGATTCCGGCGACGAGCAGCAGCAGGACGACCAGGCCCGCGACCGGCAGCACGTACTGCCAGCCCTTCGTGCCGCCCTTGCCGTCCTTCATGGCCTTGTCGAACGTCGCCTGGTGGACGGCCGCCAGCTTGACCACGCTCTTGTCGTAGGACGTGTAGTCGGTAGCGGCCTGCCCGGTCTGCAGCGCGATCGCGTCGTCGCGCTGCCCGTGCGCCACCAGGTCGCGCATCTGCCGGTCGTTCTGCTGGAAGCGCTGGAACCCGTGCAGGACGTCGTTCAGCCCCTCGATGCTTCCGCCCGGACGGCGTCCCTCATCACCGAGGAACCCGAGCAGCGGCTTGTCCCGGGGGCTTTGCAGCGTCCCCAGTCCCTTGACCCCGTTCTGGTAGTCGGCGAGGTTGTCGGCCTTCAGGTACAGGACGGTCTGGGACTTGCTCTGGAAGACCTGCTCGTAGGTGTCGGCGCGTCCGGGGTCGAGCAGGAACCGCGTCTGGTCGGCCTGCGCGCTGTTGCCGATCGCGCGCGCACGAGCCAGCGCCAGGATCGAGTCGAACCCGTCGTGCTTAGCCTTGGCGAGCGACGACGCCTCACCCGAGAGCATCGTGGCCGTCCAGGCGACGACGACCAGCACCGCGACCGTCGTCAGCGCGAGCGGCAGGTTCAGCAGGCGCCGGAACCGGCGCGTCATGAACAGCTGGAACCCGCCGAGCAGCACCAGCAGGACGAACCCGACGACCAGCACGACGGTCCGCCCGGTCAGGACGGCCGAGCGCTTGTCCTCGTAGGTGTGCCGGACGATCGTCCCGTTGTCGAGCGTCAGGTTGTACGCCTGCGGCAGCAACTCCAGCTTCATCAGGTCGGTCGCCTGGCGGTAGAGCTGCGTGACGGCCGCGGACGGCGGGCCCGCCGCGTGCGGCGACCGCTGGTCCAGCAGCAGCGCCTGCCCGGCGAGCCGCTCGTAGCGGCCGAGCGCGTCCAGCAGCGACCGCGCGGTCTGCTTCTCGGTGTCGTCGCGGGCGAGCCGGGCCGCCTCGACCAGGGCCTTGTCGGCCTCGCTGCGGCTCCCGTCGTAGCGGGTGAGCGCCTGGTCGCGGTCGGCGGCGTGCGCGGGCCCGGCGCCGACCAGCAGCGCGTGTGCGAGCTGCGCGTCCATGTCGGTGAGCCGGAAGTACAGGTCGCCGGTCGCGATGACCTGCGGACCCGCCGTCCCGATCACCTTCACGCCGGTGCGCGCGTCGTGCACCGCGTTCCAGGAGAGCAGGAGCAGGCCCGCGAGGACGACCACGACACCGGCCGACAGCGCCCGGATCCGTCCGGAGTTGGTGCGCGGCACGGCCCGGCGGATGCCCCGGCGCGGCGGCATGGCGGCGGCTCGCGCGCGCACGTCGGCGAGCCCCGGCCGGACGCTCCCGGACGGGACGGGCGGCGCGGGCGGCCCGCCCTGGGGCGCGGGCGCGGGAGGCGAGGCTCCCTGCTGCTGGACGGCCGTCATGGCGTCCCGCCTCTCGTGAGGGTGATGGTCGTCCAGGCCCCGACGTGGACGCGGTCGCCCTCGCCCACCGGGACCTCCACGTTGTTCGGGATCGGCTGGGTCGAGCCGTTCACGCACGTGCCGTTGGCCGAGCCGGGGTCGACCAGCGACCAGCGGCCGTCCGGGCGGGCCAGCAGCACCGCGTGGGTGTGCGAGACGCCCGGGTCCTCCGGCGGCTGGCGCAGGTCGATCTGCGGGTCGGTGCCGCGGCTCGGGCTGCGCCGCCCGATCAGCACCCGGTCCCCGGCGAGCGGGATGCGCCGCTCGGGCGCGAACGGCGGGAACACGATGCGCGCCGCGTCCGGGCCGTTCATCGCGATCACCGCGTCGTAGTAGCCCCGGTCGGCCGCGACGACCGCGACCCACCCGGTCTGCGGCGGCCCGGGCTGCGGAGCCGGACCGGGCGGCGGGCCCGGCTGCGGAACCGGACCCGAATGCGGAACCGGACCCGAATGCGGCCCAGGCCCAGGCCCAGGACCGGGCCCGGGACCGGGACCGGGACCCGGATCTGGGCCCGGCGGCGGCCCCGGCTGCGGGCCGGGCGGCGCCGGCGACGGGTTCGGCATCGGCGGGTTCGGCGCGGGCATCGGGTTGGACGGCTCGGCCCCCGCCGGCTGCGGCGCGGGCGGCGGGCCGGGCTGCGCGCTGGGCCGGCGGCCGCCGGTCGCGAAGTCGTAGCCGCACTGCTCGCAGAACCGGTCGGCGGCCGGGGTGCCGCAGTCCGGGCACGGCGAGCCGGGCATGACCATCGCCTGCGTCGACGCGCCCGTGGCCGGGCCCTGACCCGGGCCCGGCGACGGCGCCGCGCCCGCCATCGGCGGCGCGGACGCCCCGCCGATGCGCTCGCCGCACACGTCGCAGTAGTCGTCGGAGCCGGACTGGTGTCCGACCGGGCAGACAGCCATGCTCAGACCTCGGTACGCCGTGTGTTGACCGTCTCGTCCTTGCGCGTCCGGACGGTCTTGGTGGACGTGGTGTCGAGCGACATCTCGTCCGCCTTCTCCACGTTGGCCTTCAGCCGGACGGTGCCGGTGGCCGGGTCCAGGACGTCCACGACCTTGCGCAGCGCCGCGGTGACCGCCTCGTTGCCCGCCTCGTCGGCGAGCTGCACGGCGCGGCCGAGCCGCGCGGTCGCGGTGTCGAGGTCGCCGTCGCGGCGGGCGGTCAGGCCCTCCTGGATCACGTCGGCCAGCTCGGACTGCCCGGTGTAGTGCGCCACCCTCGGGTTGATCTTGGTGGAGAGCGCCTCGTCGTCGGTCCACTGCGCCAGCACGTTGCCGGTGGCGAGCACCTGCGCCTCCTGGCCCGGGCCGCCCGGCACCACCAGCTTCACCCACGCGGCGCGCAGCTCCTTGCCGACCTCGCCGGGCGGCACCTCCACGCAGATCTGGTAGTCGCGGCTCTCCGCGCCCCACGCGCCCAGCGGGTAGTCGCCCGCCTGCGGCCCGGCCTCGGCGCGCATGGACGTGAGGTCCTGGACGTTCGGCATGACCTGCTTGACGAACTTCAGCCGCGCGGTCTGCGGCGTCCACACGCGCAGCGCCACGTCCGCGACGGCCTTGCCCATCGCCGCCTCGGTCATCGCGCGGAAGTCGGCGACCAGGTCGGCGGGGTCGGCGACGATGTCGACGGTGCCGAGCAGCGCGTTGGCGACCTTGCGCAGCTCGGCCACCTCCCAGTCGGTGCCGACGCCGCGGCAGTCGCACACGAACCGGCCGGAGCAGCGGAACAGCACCGCCTCCAGCTCCTCGGCGCTCTCGTGCTGGTTCTTGCCGTCGGTCAGCAGGATCGCGTGCCGGACGCCGTCCTGGTAGGGGTCGAACAGCTGGTCGGCCAGCCGCAGCCAGGAGCCGATGGCCGTGCCGCCCTGCGCGGTGAGCCGGCGCAGCTCCGCCTTGGCCGCCTGCCGGTTCCGGTCGTTGGCCGGCACCAGCGTCGCCTGCTGCGGGAACACCATCTTCGCGCTGTTGGAACCGGACACCACCGCGAACATCACGCCGTCGCGGAGGGTGTCCACGGCGGCCTGCGCGGCGGCGACCGCCGAGCGCAGCTTGGTGTCGGGGTAGGTCATCGACCCGGAGGTGTCGATGATGATGACCTCGGCCGCGCGCGCCGCCGGGGCGGCCGCCGAGACGGCGCCCCCGGCGGACTCGACCGAGACGATGGCGTGCACCTCGCGCCCGCCCTCGGGCAGGAACTTGTTCTGGTCGATCTTCACGGTGAACTGCGGCTGGTCGCTCATCGGGCCTGCTCCGTGCTCGGGGCGGCCGCCATCGGGAGCACGGCCACCGTGATGTTGTCGCGTCCGCCCGCGTCCAGGGCGTGGCGCACCAGGGTCCTGGCCGCGCCGGTCGGGTCGGCGGCCGGGTCCGCCTGCGCGTTGCGCAGCACGGCCGCCAGGTCCTCGGCGCCGGGGAAGTAGTTCCAGAGGCCGTCGCTGCACACCAGCAGCGTGCCGGGGCGGTCCGGCAGGAAGCCGCGGACGTGCGGCCGCACCTCGCCGGCGTCCGCGCCCATCCACGCGGTGATGACGTGCGCGTTCGGGTGCGCCTCGGCCTCCGCCTCGGTGAGCGCGCCGGACGCCACCATGAACGCGGCCCACGAGTCGTCGTCGGTCAGCCGCCGGGACGCCCCGAGGGGGACCGTCTCGGCGTCCGGGGTGGTCGCGTTCGGGTCGTCGGCGGCCAGCTCGGCGGTCATCGCCGCCGCGTTCAGCTCGCCGGTGTCGGCGAGGCCGCCGTCCGCCCCGTCCGCGCGGAGGTCGTCGGCGCTGAGCCAGTAGGCGCGGCTGTCGCCGACCCAGCCGACGGTCACGCCGTCCGGGCCGGTCACCGCGGTGACGAAGGTGCAGGACGGCGCCTGCTCGGGGGAGTCGGCCAGCTCGGCGACGGCGGTCGCCGCGGCCTGCACCGCCGTCCGGACGGCGTCGGCGGGCGTCGCGCCCGCGCCGAGCGCCGACGCGATCTCGGTCGCGGCCGTGTCGGCGGCGGCGCGCGAGGCCGTCTCCGGACGCGGCGACGACCCGACCCCGTCGCACACCACGGCGGCGACGCCGGTGGGGTGCGGGGCGATCGCGAACGCGTCCTCGTTGCGCGCGTACCGCTTGCCCCGGTCGCTCACCCCCGCGACGGGGCCGCCCGGCGTCCGCACCTCGACCTCCAGGTGGTCGCGGTCGGCGGGCTGCTTCAGCCCGCAGTGCTCGCAGTAGCCCTCGGCGTCCACCGCCGCCTCCCCGCAGCCCACGCACTCGGCGCCGCCGGACGGGCGGGGCGCGCCGTTGCCGGGCCGGCCGGCGATCAGCTGGTGGCCGCAGTTCTCGCAGAACGCCTCGCCCGGGTACACCACCACCCCGCACTGCGGGCAGGACAGTTCAGCGGGTTTCACCGCATTCTGCTCCACCAGCGCGGCCGCGTCCCCTGCGGTCCCCTCGCCGGGCGGTTCGTTCGCGGCCGGAATGCCCTGCGCCTGGCCGGGTCGCTCTTGCGCCTGGCCGGGTCGGCCCTGCGCCTGATCAGGTCGGCCCTGCGCCTGGCCGGTTCTGCCGTGCGACGCGTCAGCGGCGGTCTCGTTCGCTTCCACAGCGGTGTCGTTGCCCTCCCCGTTCATGTCCCCGTTCCCGTCCCCAGCACCGTAGGGCCCGTTCACAGCATCGTCCGCGGCCGGACGGCGTTGGCGGCGTCCACGAGCAGCCGCTTCTCCTCCCGGTCCCGGGTGAGCCGCGCGAGCGCCCGGTACGTCCCCTCCAGCCGGCGGCGCAGCGGCAGCTCGGCCAGCGGCACGCCGAACAGCTCCCCGCCGCCGGCCGCCGCGCCGCCCGGACCCGCGCCGGGCGCGGACCCGTTCAGCGTCCAGTCGAGCGCGGCCTCCAGCACCTCGGCGGCGAGCAGGTCGCGGCGCTCCCCGGCCAGGTCCAGCCCCTCCAGGCGGCGCGCGGCGGCGACCAGCTCGCCCGGCGTCAGCCGGTCGGCCGGACGGCCCCGCACCGCGACGCCGACCGCCGCGACCTGCGCCGGGACGAACCGGATCGAGGTCGGCGGCACCGACTCCAGCACCGCGACCGCGCCCGGACGGTCGTCCGCCGCGAGCTTCATGCGCGCCAGCCCGAACGCGGCGTTGATGTGGTTCCGGTCGGTGCGCCAGACCGTCTCGTACAGGCGCGCGGCGTCCTGCGGAGCGCGGTGCTCGCGGCACGCGGCCAGCGCCATCTTCGGCGCCAGCTCGCCGGGCATCAGCGAGTACAGCCGGTCGAACGCGGAGTCGGCCTGCTCGACCTGGCCCGCCGCGAGCAGCGCGACCGCCCGGTACCAGTCGATCCGCCAGTCGTGCGGCCGCTCGGTGGCGACCTCCTGGAGCAGCGCGTACGCGCTGTCCAGCTCGCCCAGCTCGATCCGGACCCGGGCCAGCGTCAGCTTCACCTCGGCCGTCCGCTCGGGCGCGCCCTCGACCGTCACGGCGAGCTGCGCGGGCTCCAGCGCGGTCAGGCCCGCGAGGAATCCGGCGGCCGGGTCCGAGCCGTCCACCAGCGGGACGGGCAGGGACGCGGCCAGCTCGGCGGGCGTGAGCGCGGGCAGCGCCGAACCGCCCGCCTCGCCGGACGCGGTGGCCGCCGACGCGAACCGCTCCGGGCCGAACAGCCCGGACGCGGCGGCGCGCGGATGCCCGTCCTCGGAGGCGAGCACCTCGCGCAGCACGCCGAGCAGCTGGTCGGCCATCTCCTCGGCGTCCTGGAACCGCTGGTCGGGGTCCAGGTGCGTGGCGCGGCGCAGCAGCCGGTCGTACGACTCGTACCGGGCCAGCAGCGGCACCTCGGCGCGCGGCGGGATCCGGTCGCTGTAGGTGCTGGTGTAGCCCTTGAACGGGAACGTCATGACGGCCAGCGCGCGGCCGACCGTGTACAGGTCCGAGGTGACCGACGGGCCGCGCTCGGCGATCTCGGGCGCCTGGTAGCCGACCGTGCCGTAGATCGCGCCGTCCGGGTTGTCCAGCCGCCGGACGCCGCCGAGGTCGATCAGCCGCAGCTGCTCCTCGGACTGGATCACGTTGTCCGGCTTGAAGTCGCAGTACACCAGCCCGCTCGCGTGCAGGTAGGAGAACGCGCGCAGCACCTCCAGCGCGTACGCGATCGCCTGCGCCACGGGCAGCCCGTCCTGGTTCACCGTGTTGCGGTGCTCCAGCAGGATGTCCTTGAGGGACTTGCCGCCGACGTACTCCATGACGATGTACTCGTCGCCGGCGTGCTCCACGAAGTTGTAGATCTTGACGATGTTCGGGTGCTCGGCCGTCGCGAGGAACTCCCGCTCGGCCTCCGCCGCCTCGCGCGCGTCCGCGTCGCCGGTGTTGAGCAGGCCCTTCAGCACCACCCAGCGGCCGTTGACCCGGTGGTCGCGGGCGAGGTAGATCCAGCCGAGCCCGCCGTGCGCCAGGCAGCCGAGCACCTCGTACTGGCCCAGCACCATGTCGCCGGGGTTCAGCTTCGGCTTGAACGAGAACTCGAACCCGCACTTGGGGCAGAAGCCCTCGGTGCGCCCCGGGCGGTCGCCGCGGCTGCGCCCGACCTTCTCGCCGCAGTTGCCGCAGAACCGCCGGTTCTCGGGAACCTCCGGGTTCTGCCGGACGGCCGTCACCGGGTCCCGGTACGGCACGCGCGGCACCTCGACCAGGCCCGACCCGAGCTGCCCGCGCCGTCCCGACCCGCGTGTCCTGCCGGTGCCGCCCGTCCCGACGCCTCCGGTCATCACGCTGCCGGACGCGAAACTGCCGGACGAGCCGCTCGGACGCGTGACCGGGACCTGCCCGGACGGCGTCGTCCCCGCCGAGGGGCCGGAGCCCGTCCCCGGCGCGGGGACGGGCGACTCCTCGGCCGCGTGGCCGCAGACGTCGCAGTAGCCGTCCTGGATGGTGCCGGCGCAGCCGGGCCGCGCGCAGCGGCGCGGACCGGCCGGCTGTCCGGCTTGCGGCGGTTGCTGTGCCGCTGGGGGAGGCGTGCCTTGCGAGGGGGGCATGCCACATATGACGCAGTAACCGTCCTCGACGTTTCCGGCGCAGCCGGGCTGCGTGCACGGGATCATCGGTCGGCTCCCTTCGCCCGCGAGTTGACGGCCTGCTGGTATCCCGACAGCGCCACGGTCGCGGCGCGCAGGTCGCAGGGGGACGTCCAGAGCAGCTCGCGGGCCCGCTCGTGGATCGTCTGGATCTCGGCGTCCTCGGCCAGGCCCACGCGGGCGGCCTTGACGCGGTAGGCGGCGAGCCGCCCGCGCAGCTCCTCGCGGCGCTCCAGCAGCCCGGCGGCGAGGTCGCGGTCGTGCTGGGCGCGGGCGCGGGCGTCGGTCGCGGCACGTTCCAGGTCGGCGAGGCGTTCGGCCAGGTCGTCCCAGCGTCCGGTCGCGGGCAGGTGCCGCAGCGCCGCCAGCCGGTCGGCGAGCGCGGCCGCCGCATCGGACGGTTCGGGCAGCCCAGGCGAGGCGATCTTCTCCAGGGCCTCGGCGCGGACGCGCAGGGCCTCCTCGTGCGCCTGCCGGACTTCGGCGATCAGGCTGTCGGCGGCGGCGAGCCGGGTGGCGAAACCGTCGCGCAGTTGCGCGGCGCCGCGGAGCCGCGCCACGACCTCGTCCAGGCGGCGGGACAGCTCGGTCAAGCCCGACGTGTCCGGCGCGGAGTTCCTCACCAGCGACAGCGGATCGGCGCGGACGGCGTGACCAGCCTCGGCCACTTCGCGTCCCAGGCCGTCCAGGTCGGCGACGGGCAGTTCGAGCGACGCGGCGAGCGCGGCGGCCTCGCGGTGCTTCGACTCGACGGCGTCGAGCGCGGGTAGTAGCGCCGACCACGCCGCGTCCACCGCGGCGACGTCGTGCGCGACCTCGTCATAGAGCGCGGTCATGCGCTGCACGGCCGCGTGCAGGGTCAGCCGCGTGGGACGGGGACCGCCCAGCAGGCCGCGCTTCTCCAGCGGCACCTGCTCCGGTTCCAGCTCGACGGATTTCCCGTACAGCATCCGGGTCAGGTCGGCGAGCTGGGACGGCTTCGGACGCGGGTGCCGCTCGCGCAGCTGCTCGGCGTCCGCGAGGACGTTCCGATAGCGGTCGAACAGCTGCCACAACCGCGCCATCCGGTCGGCGACGCGCGCCTGGAGCTCCGCGCTCGCGCCGGTGAGGGACGCGCCGTCCAGCATGCGGTGCCCGGGGTGCGCGTCGAGGTCGAGCAGGCCCGCGCCGATGCGCTCCCGCTCGTCCCGCAGGCGTTCGAGCGCCCCGTCGGCCTCCTGCTTCGTCATGAGCCGACCGAGCTCCGCGTCAGCCAACGCGGCTCCCCAGCACGCCCATGTCGCCCCCGAATATCCCAGGATGATGCCGTTTTGAGGGATCAGTGTTCCCCATGCGCGGGCGCCACCTCAAGGGGAAGCCCGGCCGCTGCCGGACGACCGCGTCAGGCGGACGGTCGGCAGGTGTCGGACGACCACGTCAGGAGACACCCGGCCGGCGCCGGACGGCCACGTCGGAAGGACCGCCGACCGGCGCCGGACGGCCACGTCGGAAGTACCGCCGACCGGTGCCGGACGGACCGGCGAAATGTCGGTGTTCGAACATATAATCGAACCATGGCGAACGTCGCGACCCCCAGCTCCGGCCGGACCACCACCGGTCCCGCCACCGACGCGCTCTTCGAGGCCCCCGAGCCCACCCTGACCGCGGCGGAGATCGCCTCCCTCGCGCTCTCCCTCGCCCACCTCGGCGCGGGCCCGCAGGCGGCCACCGCCCGCCGCGCCCTCCGCCACCTGATGCCGCCCGGCGCCGACCGCGACGAGGTCGTCGCCACCACCCTCGCCACCCTCACCGACCCGCTCGACGCGTCCACCGCCGACCGCGCCCGCGTGGTCGCCGCCGCCATCACCGAGCACCGCGTCGTCCGGCTCTGCTACGGCGACGCCGGCGCGCACGTCACCATCCGCGAGGTCGAGCCGGTCACCTGCCTCGTCCACCGCGACCACTGGTACCTCGTCGGCTGGTGCCGGCTCCGGCGGGGCGTCCGCGCGTTCCGCTTCGACCGCATCCTCGCCGTCGAGTCGACCGGAATGCCGTCCCGCCCGCGCCGCGCCGAGCGCTACCTCCCCTTCCAGCGCCGCCGCGCCGCCTGACCCGAACGACGTGAACCGGGGCCGCCGGATTCGAGCGGCCGACCGAACGGTTCGAACGAGGCGGTCTGAGTCGAGGCCCGGCCTCGCACGATGTGCGGGGCCGGGCCGCTCCGCGGACGGCGGCAGGGCGGGTTCGCTCAGCGGACGGCGGGCAGGGCGCGCGCGGTCCGGGTGATGGTCCTGCTCAGGCGGCGCAGGGGAGTGCGCCCACGGTCGGCCGCCTGCTCCTCGCGCAGGCCGTCGATGATCTCCTGGACGGACTTGCGGGCCAGGTCGCGCACCTCGGTGACGGCCAGGTCGTCCTGCTCGCGGCCTTTCCACGGCGCGGTGTCGATGGGCGTCCCGAAGCGGAAGTAGAGGCGCTCGGGACGCGGGACGAGCGTGGGCCCGATGCCGCGCGACAGCGGCATCATGATGTCGTCGCGTCCCCTGGCGCGGTCGCCGAGCACGGACCGGGTGAGCGCGCGGGCGGGCGCCAGCAGCCTGCTGTCGGAGTCCAGGACGGTCGTGAACATCTCCTCGGCGCCGACCGAGCCGAACGGGACGATCGGGCAGCCCGCCTCGACGGCCAGCCGGGCGAAGCCGAGCCGCCGCTCCCACTGCAGCTGGTAGCACTCGTGCCGGGCGCGGGTCGCCTCGCGCGCGCCGCCGGGGAAGACGACGACCATATGGCCCTCGTTCAGCAGGGCGCGGCAGTTGTCGCGGGTGCCGTCGACCGAGCCGCCGAGGTCCATCACGCGGCGCCAGCCGGGGATCCGCCAGTGCGCGTGGTCGGCGAGCGAGCGCACCCACACGCCGCGCCGCCGGTGGATCTCGAAGAAGATCAGCGGCGCGTCCACCACGCCGTACAGGGTGTGGTTGCCGACCAGCAGGGCCGGGCCCGACTCCGGCAGGTTCTCCAGGCCGTGGAAGACCGGGGAGGTCCAGGCGCGCCAGGGGCGCAGGGCGAGGTCGGCGGCGCGGATGAGGTGCTCGGACGGCTGGGTCCAGGCGGCAGGGGAGGCCATGCCGCGCATGCTAAGCGAAACCGACCAAGCGCTTGACGCAGCTGTCAGCACCGCTGGCAGCGCCGCAGGTCGCGGCCGCTGTGAAAGTTGTCACAACATGAGTATGACCCGGCGGCTTGCCAACCGGCCAGACCCGAGTCTCAGAGCAGGCCGGCGTACTCCCCGCCGTCCACGGTGATGGCGCTGCCGGTGACGAACCGGGCCTGCTCGGAGCAGAGGAAGGCGACGAACGCGCCGAAGTCGGCCGGGTCGCCCACCGTCCCGGTCGGGATGCCGCCCGCGACCGCGTCCAGGTCGCCGCCGCGCAGCGAGCGCAGCCGCTCGGTGGCGTGGTAGCCCGGCTGGAGCGAGTTGACGGTCACGCCGTCCTTGGCGACCTCCAGCGCGAGCGTCTTGAGGAAGCCGGTGGCCCCGGCCCGCGCCGTGTTGGACAGGATCAGCGTCGGGATCGGCTGCCGCACCGAGATCGAGGTGATCCCGACGACGCGTCCCCACCCCTGGTCCTGCATGGCCGGGACGGCAGCCTTGCACATCGCCACGACCGACATCAGGTTCAGGTCGAGCGCGCTCTGGTAGGCGTCCAGAGGGGTGGAGGCGAACCCGCCGGGCGGTGGCCCGCCCGCGTTGGTGACCAGCACGTCCACGCCGCCGAGCGCGTTCTGCGCCTCGCGGACGAACGCGGTCGCGCCCTCGGGCGTGCCGACGTCGGCGAGCACCGGGTACGCGCGGTCCCCGAGCCTGCGCGCGGCCACGGTCAGCCGGTCGCGGTCCCGGCCGCAGATCGCGACCG
Source organism: Actinomadura rupiterrae (assembly GCF_024172125.1). Taxonomy (GTDB): domain Bacteria; phylum Actinomycetota; class Actinomycetes; order Streptosporangiales; family Streptosporangiaceae; genus Spirillospora; species Spirillospora rupiterrae. The sequence continues at coordinate 90,598 of NZ_JAMZEA010000007.1, read as the reverse complement.
ACGCCCCCTCGGCGACCAGCGCCCGCGCCGCCTCGAACCCGAGCCCGCTGCTGGCCGCCGCCACCGCGGCCCGCCGACCCCCCAGTCCCAAATCCACACCCCGACCCTAGCGTGCCCCCTCCGACCAGCAAGAATGCGACCCCCGCCCCGCGCGGGCCGCGTGGCGGGGGTCGCGCGGGACGACGCTCCGCGGGTGAGGGACCAACTGCGGGTGGGACCGCTGCGCGAGCCGGGGGCCGCGTGGGACGGCGCTGCGCGGGTGGGGGACCAGCCTTCTGCGGGTGGGGTCGGGGCGCGCGGTGGGGGTCGCGTGGGATGAGGCTGCGCGGGTGGGGGGAGCCCTTCTTGGGTGGGGGTTGCTGCGCGGTGTGGGGGCGGTTGAGGGGGGTGGGACGATCTCTCTGTGGGGGTGGGGTGGGGCGCGTAGAGTGGCGGCGATATGGGGTTGCAGGACGTTCTGGAGCACCTTCAGCGGCTCGGGCTCTCGGGTTACGAGGCCAAGGCGTACGTGGCGCTGGTCGCGGCCGGGCGGCCGGTGAACGGGTACGAGGTCGCCAAGCGGTCCGGGGTGCCGCGCAGCACGGTCTACGAGACGCTCGGGAAGCTGGTGGCGCGGGGCGCGGCGTTCGAGCTGCGCGGGGCGACGGACGCGACCGAGTACCTGCCGCTGCCGCCCGCCTCGCTGCTTGACCGGATGCGCCGCGAGTTCGACGGGTCGGTGGCGGTGCTGGAGACCGCGCTGCCCGCGGTGGTCGCCGAGCCCGAGCAGCACATGATCCACAACCTCAAGGACGGCGGGGCCATGCTCGCCCGGGCCGGGGACGTGCTGGCGGGCGCCCGGCGGGATGTGTTCCTCTCCCTGTGGCCCGAGGAGCTGGAGCACCTTGGCGCGCGCGTGCACGAGGCGGCCGGGCGCGGCGTTGACGTCTCGCTGATGTCGTTCGGCACGGACGTGCCGGACGGCACGCTGCCCGGCAACGTGTACGTGCACCGGTACTCCGCGCCCGAGGCCGTCCTCCAGGATCTCGGCTACCGGCTCATCGTCGTCGTGGGGGACCGGCGCGAGGCCGTCGTCGGCGGCTTCGGCGCGGACGGGTCGGCGTGGGGCATCTACACCGCCGATCCGGCCGTCGCGCTGATGGCCGCCGAGTACGTCCGGCAGGACATCGCGCTCCAGATCCTCGCCGAGCGGGTGGGGGCCGCCGAGCTCAACCGGCTGTTCGACACCGACCCCGGCCTCCTGCGCCTGCTCGGACGCACACCTTCGCGGCCTTGAGGAACGCGGACCGAGACTTTGTCCGGTCCTTGCGCGCACCTCTCCCGCCCGTTGCCGCCGACTTTGGAAGATCTCCCCGGGGCAGCGCGCATCTGGGGGACCTATGGCGGGGCAAGACTCCTACGAACCGGTGCATTCCGACCAGGAGCTCGGGATGCACCGCAAGATCAGCCGGCGTGACTTCATGGACGGCATGGCGGTCGCGGTCGGCGGCGCGGTGGCCGCGGGCGCGCTCTCGGGCTGCTCGGCCGGGTCCTACGGCGGCCTGCACAACGAGGTCGCGACCCCGCCGGACGGCTGGAACTACGCGGGCGCGGGCAACAAGGCGTACCCGCCCGCGATGACCGCGCTGCGCGGCAGCACGAACCCGGCGATGCGCGTCCCGCACGAGCTGCGCGACGGCTTCTACTGGGAGGGCCGCAAGTCCGTTCGCGACTCGGGCGAGCGCTACGACCTGATCGTGGTGGGCGCGGGCATCAGCGGCCTGTCGGCGGCGCACTACTACAAGCAGCGGAAGCCGGACGCCAAGATCCTGATCCTGGACAACCACGACGACTTCGGCGGGCACGCGCGCCGCAACGAGTTCCGTCCGAACGGGCAGCTGCTCATCGGGTACGGCGGCTCGCAGTCGATCGAGGCGCCGTCGGTGTGGAGCCCGCAGGCGAAGAAGCTGCTGACCGACCTCGGCATCGAGGTCCAGAAGTTCAACACCTATTACAACCAGAACTTCAACAAGCAGTGGAAGCTGAACGACTCGGAGTTCTTCACCCGCGACCTGTTCAGCGGCGACCACCTCGCGGTCATGCAGGACGACACGCAGACCGCGCAGACGCTCGCCAGCGCCCCGATGAGCGAGCAGGCCAAGGCCGCTTTCCTGGCATTGCAGGACAAGCCGGGCGACTACCTGCCGGGCCTGCCCGACGAGCAGAAGAAGCTCAAGCTGGTCGAGCTGACCTACAAGCAGTACCTCCGCGACTACGCGAAGATGCCGGACGAGGTGCTCAACTACCTCCAGACCTTCACCAGCGACGAGTGGGGCTTCGGCATCGACGCGTTCGGCGCGATCGACGCGTGGGCGGAGGACTACCCCGGCTTCGGCGGCCTCAAGCTGAACCGGACGAAGCAGCCGTACAAGTACTGCGGCCCTACCGTCCAGCTCCAGTGGAACGAGGACGAGCCGTACATCTACCACTTCCCGGACGGCAACAACGGGATCTGCAAGCTGCTGATCGGGCAGCTCATCCCGAACACCGGCGCGCCCGCGACCATGGACGCCGAGCCGCTCGCCCGCATCGACTACACCAAGCTCGACGTCGCGGGCAACGACGTGCGGCTTCGGCTCGGCTCGCCCTGTGTCCGGGTGCAGCACAAGGGCGGCGGCATCGACGCGGACGAGGTGGAGGTCGACTTCGACCGCGGCGGCAAGGTGTACCGGGCGCACGCCGGCCACGTGGTCATGGCCTGCTACAACACCATGATCCCGTACCTCATGCAGGACCTGCCCGGCGACCAGAAGCAGAACCTGTTCTACGGCACGAAGCTGCCGATCGTGTACGCGATGGTGCAGCTGCGCAACTGGGAGGCGTGGCAGAAGCTGCGGATCTACCACACCCGCTTCACCAGCGGTGACTGGGTGGTCGCCGAGCTCGACTACCCCGTCAGCTTCCCCGGTTACCAGTTCTCCAAGGACCCGTCCCAGCCGATCCTCGTGCACATGATCCGGATGGCTACCGCGCCCGGCTACGACAACCCGCGCGGCGGGATCGGTCCGGGCCGCCGCGACCTGTTCGCCCGTCCGTTCTCGTCGTTCGAGCGGACGATCCGCGACCAGCTCGCGCGGCTGCTGTCCGGCGGCGGCTTCGACCCGGCCAAGGACATCCAGGCCGTCACGGTCAACCGCTGGGGGCACGGCTACGCGCTGGAGTACGGCCGTCCGTGGGCGAAGTTCTGGCCGGACGGGCCGCTGCCGTCCGTCCTGGGGCGCCGCCCGTTCGGGCGGATCACCATCGCCAACTCCGACTCGCAGAACCGCGCCTACGCCGACGCCGCGATCGACGCGGCCTGGCGCGCCGTCAACGAACTCCCCTGACGCTCACCCAGAGCGTCCCCTGACACCCGCCCAGAGCGGCAGCGAACTCCCGTGACGCTCACCGAGCGCGGCTACGAACTCCTCTGACGATCACCGGAGCGGTTACGAGCGCTCCCAGCGGACGGACGAGAGCGCGAGCAGCGCCACGTGCAGGGACACGCACGACTCCACATCGTCCAGGTCGGCGTTCAGGACGCGCTCGATGCGCCGCAGCCGCTCGTAGAACGCCGGGCGCGACAGATGGGCGCGCTGCGCGGCGACGGCCTTGTTCCGCCCGCACTCCAGGTACAGCTCCAGGATGCGGGTGAGGTCGCTGCCCTTCTGCGCGTCGTACGACAGGACGGGCCCGAGCTCGCGCTCGACGAAGGTCTGGAGGCGCGCGTCGTCCCGCATGAGGTGGAGCAGGCCGCGCAGCCGCAGGTCGGGCAGCCGGTAGAAGAGCCGGGCGGCGCTGGACGAGGAGCGCGCGGCGACGTCGGCGACCTGCTCGGCCTCCAGGAACGACCGCCGGACGTCGCGGATCGACTCGACGACCGATCCGGCCGCCATCACGTAGTCGGTGCCGGAGTGCTTGCGGATGCGGGTGGCGGTGTCGTTCAGCGCGGTCTCGGCGTCGGCGCGCGCGGGCAGCGAGGCGAGCACGCCGACGCGGGCGTGCGGGCCGCCCTCGTCGAGCACGCTGACCAGCGCGGCGAGCCGGGCGTCCTTGCACGCGGCGGCGGCCGTCTCGGCCAGCTCGTACAGCTCGCCGGTGACGATCGGCGCGGACGGCCCGGCGGGGGTGCGGGGCCGCAGCACCACGCCGAGCAGCCGCCGGCCGGACAGCGGCACGCCGAGCGCGCGGGCGCGGGCGGCGGCCTCCTGCGGGTCGGAGTAGGAGTGCGCCAGGATCCGGGCGATGATCGTCCGGTGCGCCTGCCGCTCGACCGACTCGGCGTGCCGGTCCAGCAGCCGGCCGAGCGCGAGCGTGGTGGCGGCGCGCTCGATCAGCACGGTCTCGCGCGGGGTGGGCGGGCGGCCGAGCGTGATGATCAGCCGTCCCCAGTCCTCGCCGCGCGCGCCGACCGTGGTGACCAGCCAGCCGGACGCCTCGTCGAAGGCGGTCCGGTTGCGCGGCCGGACGGCCCGGGACCGGGTCTCCCACGCCGACAGCAGCTCGGCCGGGTCGCTCGGCCCGGAGTCCATCGCGAGCACCTGGTGGGCGAGGTTCTCCAGCACGACCGAGTGCCCGCACAGCGCGACGACCTGCCGGACGACCTCCTCGGTGGACGCGCCCTCCACCGACAGCTGGGTGAAGATCTCGTGCAGCTGCTCGGAGGCGCGCAGCTCGGCGAACTGGTCCTGCAGGATGCGGGCGTGCACGGACTCGGTGATGTCCACGAACGCGGGCTCGTGCGCGAGGACCACGACCGGCAGGCCGTGCTCCTCGGCGGCGGCGAGCAGCGCGGCGGGCAGCGCCGCGGCGTACCGGCGGCCGAGCTCGACCATCAGCCCGGACACCCCGACCTCGGCCAGCTCGTGGATGTAGACGCGCAGCCGGTCCGGCTCGTCCGGGAGGGCGATGCCGGTGGTGAGCACCAGCTCGCCGCCGTGCAGCAGGTGCGCGATGTCGGCGACCTCGGCGACGTGCACCCAGCGCACGCGGTTGCCGAGGCGGTCGGCGCCGGCCACGACCCGTGGCTGGCCGCGGCGGACCGCCTCCAGCTGGAGGACGTCGGCGACGGTGGGAAGCATCGTCCCCGATGGTAGCCGACACAGTGTCAGGACGAACCGCCCGCCCGCTTACAGGATGTAGCGCACAGCAAGTGGTCTAACCTGCGGATTCAGTGATAGGGGCCCCTAAACTGCTACGGATATCGTGGCGGCCTGCCTGCCAGAGCGTCAATACTCTGTCCGCCATGTTGACAGTGTGCCGGTAGCCGAGCCGCCGGACCGCGACGGAGGATGAAGACATGTCCGAACACGCCTCGCTTCTCCAGCGCCACCGCGCGGTCATGCCGTCGTGGCTCGCGCTCAACTACGCGCACCCGATCGAGCTCACCGGCGGCAAGGGCAGCCGGGTGACCGACGCCGAGGGCAACACCTACCTCGACTTCTTCGTCGGGATCCTGACGAACATGATCGGGTACGACGTGGCCGAGGTGCGCGAGGCCGTCGAGCGGCAGCTCGCGACCGGTGTCGTGCACACCTCCACCGCCTACCTGCTGCGCGGGCAGGTCGAGCTGGCCGAGAAGATCGCCCGGCTGTCCGGCATCCCGGACGCCAAGGTCTTCTTCACCAACTCCGGCACCGAGGCCAACGAGACGGCGCTGCTGCTGGCGACCTACGCGCGCCGGACCGACCAGGTGCTCGCCATGCGGCAGAGCTACCACGGGCGGTCCTTCGGCGCCGTCGGCGTCACCTCGAACCGGGCCTGGAAGAACAACTCGTACTCGCCGCTGAACGTCCACTTCCTGCACGGCGCCGACCGCCACCTGCCGCAGTTCAGGGGCATGACGGACGCCGAGTACACCGCGGCCTGCGTCGCCGACCTGCGGCACGTCCTCGCCACCGCGACCGGCGGCGACGTCGCGGCGCTGATCGCCGAGCCGATCCAGGGCGTCGGCGGCTTCACCGCCGCTCCGGACGGCCTGTTCGCGGCCTACAAGGAGGTCCTGGACGAGATGGGCGTCCTGTTCATCTCGGACGAGGTCCAGACCGGCTGGGGCCGCACCGGCGACAGCTTCTTCGGCATCGGCAACCACGGCGTGACGCCGGACATGATGACCTTCGCCAAGGGCCTCGGCAACGGCTTCGCGATCGGCGGCGTCGTCGCGCGCGGCGACCTCATGGACGGCCTGCACGCGGTCGGCCTGTCCACCTTCGGCGGCAACCCGGTCTCGACGGCCGCCGCGAACGCCACGCTCGACTACGTCCTCGACCACGACCTCCAGGCGAACGCCCGGCGGCAGGGCGCGACCATCATCGGCGGCCTGAAGGACGCCGCGCCGCGCTTCCCGGTCGTCAAGGAGATCCGGGGCCGCGGCCTGATGTTCGCGATCGAGTTCGCCGACCCGGAGACCGGCGAGCCGAGCCCCGCGCTCGCGACCGCGCTCATGGAGACGACCCGCGAGCGGGGCCTGCTGGTCGGCAAGGGCGGCCTGTACGGCAACACCGTCCGGATGGCGCCGCCGCTGACCCTCTCCGACGCCGAGGCCGCCGAGGGCCTGGGCATCCTGATCGACTCCCTGGAAACCGTGAACGAGGCCCGCAAGTGAGCAAGCACGTCACCCACTGGATCAACGGCAAGTCGTTCGACGGCGTGGCCGGGCGGCAGGGCGAGATCTTCGACCCCGCCGTCGGGCAGGTCTCGGGCCGGGTCGACTTCGCGTCCGCCGCCGAGGTGGACGCGGCCGTCGCCGCCGCCAAGGCCGCCTTCCCGGCCTGGCGCGACGCCTCCCTGTCGAAGCGCGCGTCGATCCTCTTCCGGTTCCGCGAGCTGGTCCACCAGCACCGGGACGAGCTGGCGCGGCTCATCTCGTCCGAGCACGGCAAGGTCGTGTCGGACGCGGCGGGCGAGGTCGCGCGCGGCCTGGAGGTCGTCGAGTTCGCGTGCGGCATCCCGCACCTGCTCAAGGGCGGCTTCTCGGAGAACGTGTCGTCCCGCGTCGACGCGTACTCCATCCTGCAGCCGGTCGGCGTCTGCGCCGGGATCACGCCGTTCAACTTCCCGGCGATGGTGCCGATGTGGATGTTCCCGGTGGCGATCGCCTGCGGCAACACCTTCGTGCTCAAGCCGTCCGAGAAGGACCCGTCCGCGTCGGTGCGGCTGGCCGAGCTGTGGGCCGAGGCCGGGCTGCCGGACGGCGTGTTCAACGTCGTCCACGGCGACAAGGCGGCCGTGGACGGCCTGCTGGAGCACCCCGACGTGAAGGCGGTCAGCTTCGTCGGCTCGACCCCGATCGCGCGGTACATCTACGAGACGGCGGCGCGCACGGGCAAGCGCGTGCAGGCCCTCGGCGGCGCGAAGAACCACATGGTCGTGCTGCCGGACGCCGACCTCGACCTCGCCGCCGACGCGGCCGTGTCGGCGGGCTTCGGCTCGGCGGGCGAGCGCTGCATGGCGATCTCGGTGGTCGTGGCCGTGGACCCGGTCGGGGACGAGCTGCTCGCCAAGATCAAGGAGCGCGTCGCGAAGCTGCGGATCGGCCCGGGCGACAACCCCGAGTCGGAGATGGGCCCGCTGGTCACCCGGGCGCACCGGGACAAGGTCGCGTCCTACCTGGACAGCGGTGTCGCCCAGGGCGCGACGCTCGCGATCGACGGCCGCGAGACGCCGGTGCTCGGCGGCGGCGCGGACGGCTTCTGGCTCGGTCCGACCGTCCTCGACCACGTGACGCCGGAGATGGACTGCTACCGGGACGAGATCTTCGGCCCGGTGCTGTCGATCGCCCGCGCCGGCTCCTACGAGGACGCGGTGCGGCTGGTCGCGGACAACCCGTACGGGAACGGGACCGCGATCTTCACCAACGACGGCGGGGCGGCGCGCCGCTTCCAGAACGAGGTGGAGGTCGGCATGGTCGGGATCAACGTGCCGATCCCGGTCCCGATGGCCTACTACTCCTTCGGCGGGTGGAAGGCGTCGCTGTTCGGCGACAGCCACGCCCACGGCATGGAGGGCGTCCACTTCTACACCCGCACGAAGGCGGTCACGGCGCGCTGGCTGGATCCCTCTCACGGCGGCGTGAACCTGGGATTCCCGACCAACGGCTAGTCCGCGTCCACTGGCGGCCAGTGCGCACCCACTGGTAGACGGCCCCGGCACCGCTGGGGCCGTCGCCGCTTCTGGGGGCGAACGCCAGCGCTGCCGCCAGGCACGCGAACGGCAGGACGGGCATGACGTACCGGTAGTCGAAGTCGCACGTGGCGATCGGGAAGACCAGCAGCGTGACGGCGGTGCCGTAGGCTAGCAGGGCGGGCCGGCCGCGGCGCAGCACCGCGGCGGCGCCCACGATGAAGATCACGCCGAGCGCCGGTCCCGGCAGGTAGACGTGCTTCTGGTAGGCGATCATGCGCTTCGCCTCGGGCAGGTTCACCTGGCTCGGGGTGCCGTCGTTCGTGTAAAGGATGATGTCGCCGAGCGCCGTCCCGCCGTGGCCGCTCCAGCCCCGTCCGCCGGGGAAGATCTGCGGACGGTCCGGGAAGTGGTACAGCATCTCGGTCGTGTCGTTCGGGTAGGGACGGCGCCGGTTCTCGAACGTGTAGGAGATGCCGCGCGCCACGTCGCTCGCGTACGCGCGCGGCTGCGCCAGGATCGCGCGGATGGCGAAGTCCCGCAGGATCCTGTTCGCCTCGGGCTTCGCCGGGGTCGACCAGCGCTTGCGCGGCGGGATCGTGCTGATCCAGTCGAGCCGTCCGGGCGGAATGCGCTTCGCCTGCATCTGCTTGGGCAGGCACAGGTCGCGCTCGTTGGCGGGCGGACGGATCTTCGAGCAGGCCGCCCAGTTCGCCGTCCGGCCCCACAGGAAGATCCCGTCGGTGCTGGTGAGCGCGAACGTGCCGTTCACCTGCTGGAACCAGAGGCCGTAGGAGAGCAGCGGCACCGCCGCGGCCGTCCCGAACGCGACCGCGGACCGCCAGCCGCCGCGCCACAGCAGCAGGCCCACCAGCAGGACGGGGATCAGCGGCGCGCCCGCCGACCGCACGACCGTCGCCGCGGAGAGCAGCGCGCCGGCGGCCAGCGCCTGCTTCCAGGTCGGCCGGGCCCGATCCGGCCCGATCGGGCCCCAGAGCAGCGCCATCATGCCCGCTACCAGCAGGAACGTGAACAGCGACTCGGACATGAACAGGTGCTCAAGCTCGATCTGGTAGCCGTCGAAGAGCACCGGCAGCGTCGTCAGGACGGCCGCCCAGGCGGGCAGCCGCGCGCGCCGCACCAGGGCGTACAGCATCACCGCGGAGGCGATCCCGAGGACGTGCTGGATGAAGACGATCAGGTACAGGCTGTGCGCCGGGCGGAGCAGCCACAGCAGCATCGAATAGCCCGTGGTGCGGGTCGGGGAGGGCCGCGGATTCAGCGCGTGGCCGATGTAGAAGTAGGAGTCCCCGGTGAACCACAGCCCGGACGGATAGGCGCGCAGCGCCATCCAGCGCAGCACCACCGCTGCCGTCAGGACGATGAGGAACAGCGCGTGCGGGCGTATGCGGGCCCGCGCGAAGGCGGCCGCGCGCGGCACGGACACTCGGCGAGGAATCGCCCAGATGGCTTGAAAATTCGCGAATTGCCCACCGAGCGAGCGGCGGCCGCGAGCGGTGTCGTCGGTCACAGGCCGTCCACGCTAGGGGCCCAGGGTGTCCCTGGGGTGAACGGAGCGCAGCACGGGGTGATCGCCGGCCGCCGGATCGGCGAAGCCGCAGGTCCGCGCGTCGGGACTTTCTGCCGCCCGGATGTTTCCGTCGTCAATTTTCGCCATTCGCGCCCCGACAAATAATAGCTACAAGTATTGACTGGCCCTGTGGTGCGGGACACAATCTGAACTGTCCCAATTAAAAGGGACGGAATTGAAAAAGGTCATGGCCCCACAGGCGCCTGGAGAGTACGCGTCCGCGCCGGCAGGAAGGTCACCCGATGACTGACGAGCACGCAGCGGAGGTCGAGGCGCTTTCCCGGCGCTTTCCGGGCTGGACCGTCTGGTTCGGCCTGTTCACCGGCCACTGGTGGGCGCTCCCGCCGCGGACGCTCGACACCGGGGACTTCGTGGAGGCCGAGACCCCGCGCAGGCTCATCGCACGGATCGAGGTGATCCAACACAACGATCGCAGGCAGTACCCGCGTGCGGACGGCCCCCGGCCGTCCCGCGACCTCCGGCGGGACGCGCGGCGCCCCTCGAATCTCCTCCGTCTCGAGGGCGTCACACCGTCGCCGCCTCGCCGGGGACCGGTGACCGCGTGGCCAGGCAGCACTGCAAGGTGATCCGCTGTTCCCCAACCTCGCCACGCCCCACCGGTGACCGCCGCGGCCCGAGCATCGGCAGTAGCCCGCGCCATATCCCTCTCCAGCAACCTCCGTGTGTGGCGCGGACGCCAGCACCCACTGCCTCCCGGGTCGCGGCGGTTTTCTGCTTTCCCGGAACGGCCCTTTAATGGCTCGCATAAATGGCTGAATAATGCGCGTCCGCGGGGGCGCGGCGAGCGTGCCGCGGGGCGCCGCGCCGGCGTTCCGCCGTAATGGTCGTCCGGACGCGGCCGGTGCGGCGGTAAAGTCTCCCCGACGGCGGACGGGGAGCGGGAGCGACATGCTGCGGTGGACCGGTGCGGGGCGCGCAGGCCGGCGGGACGGGCGACGGGGTGTTCGCCGGTCTCCGTGGAACGAGGGAGGGCGCGCCCGGCGGCGCGTCCTGGCGGCCGCGGCGGCGGCCGGGCTGGCCGCGTCGATGCTGGCGGCGTGCAGCGGCAAGTCCCACGAGACCGGCACGGTCCGGATGGCGAGCGCGCTCGGCAAGGGCGAGGGCTCGCTGAACCTGGTGACCATGCCCGGCCAGATGGAGAACGGCGGCAGCGACCCCCGGGTCGACTGGATCGGCCCGTTCGAGGAGCGCACCGGCTGCAAGGTCGGCTGGCGGGTCGTCCGCACCCCGCAGGAGGCCCGCGACCTCATGCACAACAAGGGCCGCCGCTACGACGGCGTCGCCGCGCCGCCCGAGATCGCCGGTCAGCTGGTCACCGACGGCGACGTGGCGCCGGTCAACCCCGACCTGGTGGACGGCTACCGCAAGCTGGAGCCGAAGCTCCGCACGCTGCTGCACGGCAAGAACGACAAGAGCGGCAAGGACGACAAGACCTACGCGGTCCCGTTCACCTGGGGCTTCAACCTGGTCATGTACGACACCCAGCAGGTCCAGACGCCGACCGGGTGGGGCGGGCTGTTCGACACCGACCAGGTGCGCCGGTACGGCGGCAAGGTCGTCATGCGCGACTCGCCGCTGACCATCTCCGACGCCGCGCTGTACCTGCGGTCCCACCAGCGCTCGCTGAAGATCCGCGACCCGTACTCGCTGACCCAGAAGCAGCTCGACGCGGCCGTGGCGCTGCTGAAGCGGCAGCGCCCCTACGTCGCGCAGTACTGGAGCCAGGCGTCCGACGCGGTGAGCATGTTCGCGGGCGGGCAGCCCGACCTGAAGGGCGCGGTCACCAACGCCGTGCTCGGCGAGGCGTGGCCCTACCAGGTGGACGTGCTGACCCGCGCGGGCCGTCCGGTGCAGGGCGTGGCGCCGTCCGACGGGGTGTCCGGCTGGATGACGGGGTGGATGATCGGCGCCCGCGCCGAGCACCCGAACTGCATGTACCAGTGGCTCCAGTGGACGGCCTCGCCCGACGTCCAGCAGCAGGTCGCCGAGTGGAACGGCGTCGCGCCCGCCAACCCGCAGGCGTGCTCGGGCGACCGGCTGAAGCAGGCGTTCTGCAACGCCTACCACGTGGGCGACCGCGCCTTCATCGACAAGGTGCTGTTCGCGCACACCCCGGAGAAGGCGTGCGCGAAGGGCGGCGGCGACGGCAGCAGCTCGACGTGCACGGAGTACACCGACTGGGTGCGCCGCTGGAACGAGGTCCTCGCCGCGAAGAGCTGACCCCGCCGTCCGGCCAGGCACGAAGCCGCCGCGCCCGCGCGTGAAGCCGTCCGGTCGCGCATGAAGAAGACCACGTCGCGTGGACGTGGTCCGCGGTGCCGGTGGGCCGGGCGGGGGAGGGGTGGCGCGCCCGACCGCCCCCAGCCGGGCGCGCCTTCTGAGGCCGGACCGGTTCTCCCCCCGAATCCCCGGTCACCTCTCCTGGAGAGATCTCCAGTCGCGTGGCGGCCTACTGGAAGGCCGCCGCGGTAGCCGACGCCGGTTCCACCACCGGTCCTTCGGCATCGGTGTCCCGCTCCTTCGGGTTCCGCGTCACCCTCGATCGCGCCCGGGGCACGGGCAGCACGGGCGCGCAGTCGTCGCACGCCACCACCTCCCGGCCGTCCGGCAGGCGACCGACGCGCACGCGCGGACGCGGCCACCTCTTGTGGCAGACGACGCAAGCGTCGCCCTCGCGTTGCGCGGCGCTCAGCGCGCTGGGATCGAACCTCAGCTCGCCCTGCGGAACCATTGCCATTCCCCCCGTGGCGGGAGTCGGGATCACTCTTCCAGTTATAGATCGCCGATTGTGTTCTACCAGCTACGCGGGGTGCAAGGAGCGGCAAAGCATCGGTGCGGCGATCTTCCGTCCGGCCTGTCGCGGGCGGGGGCCGGCGGCGCTGTCGGGTAAGGCCGGTCTGCCCGGCGGGGAACTCCCCGAACCGCGCGGGCGGATCGGGGAACCCCTCGGCGGGTCCGGAACCCCTGTGCCAGGGAGTCCGAACCCCGACCGGAACCTCGGTGGCGGGGTCGGGGGACGCCCGTGGCGCCCCCGAGGAGCCCGCTTTGCCGGTTGTTGGACGGCGCCCGCTTAGAAAGGAGGCATGGGAGACGGTGCGGCACTGTCGACGCAGGGCGCGCCTCGCAGGCCGAGCCTCCACCGGGCGCGGCCGCGTTCCATCCGCGCCCGAGTCACCGTCGCCGCGACGACCGCGCGGCTTCCCGACCCGATCCCGCCCGAGGGGCGGTCGCTGGCGATCCAGATAGTGGACGACCGGACCGGCCGGGTCATCGCCGCGTCCGCGTCGGTCTCCGGCGGGCGCGCGATGTCGCACAAGCTCCCGGGCGCCGACGACAACCGCGTGGACGACCGGGTCTGCAACGACGATCGCATAGCGGACGAGTGCGCGGCCGTGGTCGGCTACGACATCGAGTCCGTGTACGGCGACGCCACGGTGTACGCGGCCGTCCCGGAGCCGTGGTTCGTGGCCAGCTTCTCCGCGCAGCTCGTGCTCGGCCTGCTCTGCGCCGCCGTCCTGGCGCTGGTGGCGTTCGGGGTGTGGCGGGCGGTCGGCCAGGCCGCTGCGGCCGGTCCGCCGGATCGAGCAGGGGCTGGCCGACATCACCGCGTCCGACCTGTCACAGCGGGTGCCGGTGCCGGACACCGGGGACGAGATCGCGGGCCTCGCCACCACGGTGAACGCGACCCTGGACCGGCTGGAGGGCGCGGTCGAGCGGCTGGAGGGCACGGTGGCGCAGCAGCGCCGGTTCACCTCCGACGCCTCGCACGAGCTGCGCACGCCGCTCACCGGCCTGCGCACCCGGCTGGAGCTCGCGCTCGACGACCCCGCCGACACCGACCTGCTGCGCACCCTGCGGGACGCGCTGCGCGACGCCGACCGGCTGCACCAGATCGTGGACGACCTGCTCGCGCTGGCCCGGCTGGACGCCGGTGTCGAGCCCGATCGCACGCTGCTGGACCTCGGCGCGCTCGCCCGCGCGGAGAGCCGGCGGCGGCAGGCGCGCGTCCCGGTGGTGGTCGACGCCGATCCGGACGTGCCGGTCCTCGGCAACCGGCTCCAGCTCGCCCGCGCCGTGGTGAACCTGCTGGCCAACGCGGACCGGCACGCCTCCGGCAAGGTGCTGGTGACGGTCCGGGCGCGCGGCGGGAAGGCCGTGCTGACCGTCACCGACGACGGGCCGGGCGTGCCGCCGGGCGAGCGGGACCGGATCTTCGACCGGTTCACCCGGCTGGACGCCGCGCGCAGCCGGGACGCCGGGGGCAGCGGACTCGGCCTGCCGATCGCGCGGGAGATCGCCAACCGGCATGGCGGCACGCTCGTCGTCGAGGACGCCCCGGACGGCGGCGCGGCCTTCGTCCTCACCCTGCCCCTCGCCGACCAGACCGCTCACGAGCAGGACGCAGGTCGGCGCTGGGCACGGGCGTAAGACGAGGCCGCCGCGCGCGTCCCCGTCACCTCATGCGGTCCTCCACCGGGCGCGTCCCAGTGGGGAACCGGTCAGGACGACTGGGCGGTGTTGTAGAGGTTCTGCGCGTCGGTGCCGAAGTAGGGGCCGAACATGTAGTTCGGCAGGAAGTTGTACTTGAAGCTGTTCACCGAGTTCTGGATGCCGGTGCCCGTGGCCTCGCTGAACTTCAGGAACCACGGCCCGCCGCTCGCGCCGCCGGTCTGGTTGCAGCCGATGCCCTGATCGTTGCTGGTCAGGAAGTCGTTGATGACCGTCCCGGAGCAGTAGATCAGCTTCGTGCCGTCGTAGGGCGAGGCCGCCGGGTAGCCGAAGGCGTACATGACCTGGCCGCGCGCCTGGTTGAACGCGATGCCCTGGCCGCCGACGACGTCGGTGAGCGCCCGGCCGTTCAGCGGGCTCACCACGGCCGCGCCGACGTCGTAGTTGATGTCCTCGCTGGCCGTCCACTGCGGGGTGGACAGCGTCTTGGCGGCGGCCCAGGTGCCGTAGGGGGCGTTGCCGTTGTTGTAGCCCGGGACGAACACCCAGTTGGTGTGCCAGGCCCCGCTGAGCTTGACGCAGTGCCCGGCGGTGATGACGACGCTCTTGTTCGCGCTGGTGATGGCGTCGCCCGAGCAGGAGTGCGTGCCGCCCTGGTAGGTGAAGAACACCCGTCCGGCGGTCTTGGTGACCGCGCCGCCGCCGGTCCAGGCCGAGCCGCCGTTCGGCTGCGAGTACTGGATGATCGCCGGCAGGCCCTTGCGCACCTGCTCCGGCGTGGCGGTGCGCGTGCTGGTGAGCGCGTCCATCGGGACGGCCGATCGCATCCGCTGCGGCGTCCAGAACTTCTGCAGCGCCTGCTGGGAGGGGGCGCCGGCGGCCAGCGGGTGGACGACCGGCGCGGTCGGGCCGGGGGCGAACGGCGCGGTCGGGTCGGGCGCGGTGGGGTTCGGGTTGGTGACCGGCGCCGTAGGGGCGCGGTCGCGCGGGGCGGTGGGGGCGGGATCGGCGAGCGCGGTGCCCGCGGCGAGGGGCACGAGGGCGGCGGCGCCGAGCAGGGTGAGGACGATGCGGCGGGGGGTGGGGCGGCGAGGGATGCTTCCCATCGGGTCTCCCTGAGTCGGGGGTGGAGACGGGGATGCGGTGGAAGCCCGCCTGCGGACGGTATGCCGGGCAGGCTGACACCGAAAGGGGCATATCTAGACAAACTTTGTCAGAGGCGAACAGCGGGTTTCCGCGTTCGGGCTAGTGACGGCCCTGTGCCGGTCCGGTGCGGGCGGGCCGCGCCCTGGCCGGTCATGGCCGACAATGGGACGGTGACTGGAACCGCGACTGGAAACCCGGCCGAAGCACCCGACGGAGCGACCTCCGGAGCGCGCCCCCGCGAGGTGGTCCTGCTCGGCTCCACCGGGTCGATCGGCACGCAGGCCCTCGACGTGATCCGCCGCAACCCGGGCCGGTTCCGGGTGACCGCCCTCGCGGCCGGCGGCGGGCGGGTCGACCTGCTCGCCGCGCAGGCCCTGGAGTTCCGTCCCGACGTGGTGGCCGTCGCGCGCGGCTCGGCCGCGCAGGACCTCCAGCTCGCCTTCTACGCCGAGGCGAGCAAGCGCGGCTACAGCTCCGGTGAGTACCCGATCCCGAAGATCGTCGCCGGTCCGGACGCGGTCGCCGAGGTCGCGGCGCTGCCCTGCGACGTGGTGCTGAACGGCGTGACCGGCGCGCTCGGCCTCGCATCGACGCTGGCCGCGCTGGACGCGGGCCGCACCCTCGCGCTCGCCAACAAGGAGTCGCTGATCGTCGGCGGCCCGCTGGTGAAGCGGCGGGCCCGGCCCGGCCAGATCGTCCCGGTCGACTCCGAGCACTCGGCGCTCGCGCAGTGCCTGCGCGGCGGGCGCGCCGAGGAGGTCCGGCGGTTGGTGCTCACCGCCAGCGGCGGGCCGTTCCGCGACCGCACCCGCGCAGAATTGGCCGACGTCACCGTGGAGCAGGCGCTGAACCACCCGACCTGGGACATGGGCCCGGTCATCACGATCAACTCGGCGACCCTGGTGAACAAGGCGCTGGAGGTCATCGAGGCGCACCTGCTGTTCGACGTGCCGATGGACCGCATCGAGGTGATGGTCCATCCGCAGTCCTTCATCCATTCCATGGTCGAGTTCGTCGACGGCTCGACCCTCGCCCAGACCAGTCCGCCCGACATGCGGCTACCGATCGCGCTCGGCCTGGACTGGCCGGACCGCGTCCCCGGCGCCGCGCCGGGTGTGGACTGGACCCGTGCGCACACGTGGGAGCTGTTCCCCCTGGACGACGAGGCATTCCCGGCGGTTCGCCTGGCCCGCCACGTCGGCGCCGAAGGCGGGACGTTCCCGGCGGTGTTCAACGCGGCGAACGAGGAGTGCGTTGACGCGTTCCGGGCGGGAACCCTGCCCTTCCTGGGGATAGTCGACACCGTCGCCCGGGTAGTGGAGGAGCACGCGGCCCGCGGCGCCGGACCGGCCGACCTCGCCGTCGAGGACGTCCTGGCCGCCGACGCGTGGGCCAGGGAGCGCGCCCGCGCGCTGACCCGCACCGGCTGACCGGGGGAGCGGCCCCGGCGGCGCGACCGCCCGAAGGGGGCTGCCGGATGGCCTTTCTCCTCGGCGCCGCGGCCTTCGTCGTGGCGCTGCTGGTGTCGGTCATGCTGCACGAGGGCGGGCACCTGCTGACGGCCAAGCGGTTCGGCATGAAGGCCACCCAGTACTTCGTCGGCTTCGGGCCGACGCTGTGGTCCCGCCGCCGCGGCGAGACCGAGTACGGCGTGAAGGCGCTGCCGCTGGGCGGGTTCGTCAAGATCGTCGGCTACACCCCGCTGGAGGAGATCGCCGAGGAGGACCGCGAGCGCGCCTTCTACCGGCAGCCCGCCGGGCGGCGCGCGGTCGTGATCGCCGCGGGGGTGGTGGCGAACTTCGCGTTCGCGTTCCTGCTGCTCGCGGTCACGGCGATGACGCTCGGCGAGCTGCACCTCGGCACGCCGAGCACGACGGTGGACAAGGTCGCCGACTGCGTCCCGGCGGGCGCCTCGACGTCCTGCTCGGGGCGCCCGCGGTCACCCGCCAAGGCGTCCGGGATCGAGCCGGGCGACCGGATCGAGGTCTTCAACGGGACGCCGGTCGCCGACTGGTCCCAGTTCCGGAAGGCCATCGACAAGACGAAACCGGGCCAGGCCGTGCCGGTGGTGATCAGGCGCGGCGGCACCGAGCAGACGCTGCGGATCACCCTCGCCGACGTGGACGGCGCTTCGTTCGTCGGCATCTCGTCCAAGGTCGTCGGGCGCCACTACGAGCGGAAGGGCCCCGTCGGCGCGGCCGCCTACGCGGGCCGGACGCTCGGCCTGATGGTCAAGGGCGTCGGCAAGGTCGCGGCGGGCCTGCCGCAGGCGATCCCCAAGCTGTTCTCGCCGGACCGGGCGAGCACCCCGGGCGGCCAGGTCGGCAGCGTCGTCGGGGCGACCGAGGTGTCCGGGCAGATCTTCTCCTCGCACAGCACGGCCCGGGACAAGACCTTCCTGTTCCTCCAGCTCGTGGTGTCGGTGAACGTCTTCCTCGGAGCGCTGAACGTACTGCCGCTGCTGCCGCTGGACGGCGGGCACCTGGCGATCGTGGTCTGGGAGCGCGTCCGGGCGTGGCTGGCGAGGCTGAGGGGACGTCCCGACCCCGGCCCGGTCGATATGACGAAACTCATGCCCGTCACCTATCTCGCGGTGCTGGTACTGGTGGGACTCGGGTTGCTGCTGATCCTCGCGGACCTGTTCAATCCACTCCAGATACCTGGGTGACACCGAATCGCTACAAAGAGTCACCGACTTCGACACCGATACGCGCCATGCCACCCACTACGTGCACTTAGGGTTGGGTGGGCGAGAGCGTGAGGGAGTGGGATGAGCGTTTCACTGGGTATTCCAACGGTCCGGGGCGGCGACCGGGAGACCGGAGCGGCGGTATGGCCGCTCGGCGAACGTCGCAAGTCCCGTCAGATCATGGTCGGCAGCGTGCCGGTGGGCGGCGACGCCCCGGTCTCGGTGCAGTCCATGACGACCACACTCACCGCCGATGTGAACAGCACGCTGCAGCAGATCGCGGAGCTGACCGCGTCGGGCTGCCAGATCGTCCGGGTGGCGGTGCCGTCGCAGGACGACGCCGAGGCGCTGCCCGCGATCGCGCGCAAGTCGCCGATCCCGGTGATCGCCGACATCCACTTCCAGCCGAAGTACGTGTTCGCGGCGATCGACGCCGGATGCGCGGCGGTGCGGGTGAACCCGGGCAACATCAAGAAGTTCGACGACAAGGTCGGCGAGATCGCGCGCGCGGCCAAGGACGCCGGCGTGCCGATCCGGATCGGCGTGAACGCCGGGTCGCTCGACAAGCGGCTGCTGGAGAAGTACGGCAAGGCCACGCCCGAGGCGCTGGTCGAGTCGGCGCTCTGGGAGTGCTCGCTGTTCGAGGAGCACGACTTCCGCGACATCAAGATCTCCGTCAAGCACAACGACCCGGTCGTCATGATCGAGGCGTACCGGCAGCTGGCCGCCGCCTGCGACTACCCGCTGCACCTCGGCGTGACCGAGGCCGGTCCGGCCTTCCAGGGCACGGTGAAGTCCTCGGTGGCCTTCGGCGCGCTGCTGGCGCAGGGCATCGGCGACACGATCCGGGTGTCGCTGTCGGCGCCGCCGGTCGAGGAGGTCAAGGTCGGCTCGCAGATCCTGGAGTCGCTCGGCCTCAAGCAGCGCGGCCTGGAGATCGTGTCCTGCCCGTCCTGCGGGCGCGCGCAGGTCGACGTCTACACCCTCGCCGAGGAGGTCACCGCCGGGCTCAAGGGCTTCCCCGTCCCGCTGCGGGTGGCCGTCATGGGCTGCGTCGTGAACGGCCCGGGCGAGGCCCGCGAGGCCGACCTCGGCGTCGCGTCCGGCAACGGCAAGGGCCAGATCTTCGTCAAGGGCAAGGTCATCAAGACCGTCCCGGAGGCGCAGATCGTGGAGACCCTGATCGAGGAGGCGATGCGGATCGCCGAGGAGATGGGGCTTGAGATCGGTGAGGACGGCACGGTGACCGCTTCGGACGGCACCGTGGTCGCGCAGGACGGCGCGTCCGGCGCCACCGTCACCGTCAGCTGACGCACCGGCTCCCCGCCACGCGGGGAGCCTCACGAACGCTCTCACGGCCCCCGGGGATGTCCCCGGGGGCCTTCTGCTGTGACCTGAGCGGCGATTTTTACCTTTCACTCATCTAAGTGGCAAGAGTCACGAAAGGGCAACTATGTAACAACGATCGACGTCAACGGACTATCTCCGTCACCTCCGGGATCGCCAATATTTCGGGCGAATCACCGTGAACCGGACCATTCGAAGGTCCGGTGTGGAGGAGTGGTCTGTGAAGAGACTCGTCATCATGGCCGCGACGGCCGGCCTGGGGGTCACCGCCCTCGGCGCCACCGCCGCTTCGGCCGCCACGGACTCCGCCGACGCCTACAAGGTGTCGGCGGTCAAGTGGCACGCCTGCCCCGCCGACTTCGTCAAGACGGTGGCGACCAACTACGACCCGATCTTCCCGGTCTCGAAGATCGTGCAGTGCGGCTACCTCCAGGTCCCGCTGGACTACGCGAAGCCGAACGGCAAGAAGATCAGCCTGTTCGTGACCCGCACGCCGCACACCGGCGCCAGCAAGGCCAAGGGCCAGATCGTCGTCAACCCGGGTGGACCGGGCGGCGCCGGCGGCATCTTCGGCCCCCGCGTGTTCGCGCAGAACTCCCCGGCGATGCGCGCCGCCTACGACGTCATCGGGTTCGACCCGCGCGGCGTCGGAGCGAGCAAGCCGGCCCTCAGCTGCGACACGGGCTACGGCCACGAGCCGCGTCCGGACTACGGCACCGGTGACGCCAGGTCGGAGAAGATCTGGCTGAAGCGCACCTACGCCTACGACGCCGCGTGCAAGAAGGCCGACAAGATCGGGCTGCTCAAGCACATCCACACCACCGACTCGGCGCGCGACCTCAACACGATCCGCCGCGCGCTGGGCAACAAGAAGCTCGACTACTACGGCGCGTCCTACGGCACCTACCTGGGCTCGGTCTACGCGACCCTGTTCCCGACCAAGGTGAACCGCATGGTCCTGGACGGCGTCGTCGGCCCGTCCGGTGTCTGGTACAAGGCCAACCTGGACCAGGACGTCGCGTTCAACAAGAACATGGAGTACTACTTCGGCTGGCTGGCCAAGTACGACTCCACCTACCACCTGGGCAAGACCCAGAAGGAGGTCCGCTCCTTCTTCTACGGTCTGCGCGCCAAGCTCGCCAAGAAGCCGGTCTACTCGGCCGACAAGAGCGCGGCCGTGTCGTCGGCGAACCTCACCGACGTCATCCAGAACGCCGGCTACCGCCGCAGCGCGGGCATGTGGAACATGATGGGCGCCGGTCTGGCCGCCTACAAGAAGGGCGACATCGCCACCTTCGTCGACACCTTCGGTGGCCCGACGAACTCGCCGGTGGACGACAACACCTTCGCGGTCTACAACGCCGTCCAGTGCACCGACACCCAGTGGCCGACCAGCTGGAAGAAGTGGCACAACGACAACGTCCGGGTCAACAAGAAGGCTCCGTTCCTGACCTGGGGCAACGTCTGGTTCAACTCGCCGTGCCTCGGCTGGCCGGCGAAGGCCGCCAAGCCGGTGAACGTCGGCGCGGTGAAGAACCTGCCGAAGAACATCCTGATGTTCCAGGCGACGGACGACGCCGCGACGCCGTACGCGGGCTCGCTGGACATGCAGCGCCGCCTCAAGTCGCACCTGGTGATCCAGGACGGCGACCGCACGCACTGCATCGTGCACCGCGGCTCGTCGGCGGTGGACGCGTACTTCGACGCGTACTTCCTCGACGGGAAGCTGCCGTCGCAGCGCACCGTGCACGTGCCGCAGCTGGGTGACCCCACCCCGCCGGCCGCCGGGCTCCGCAGCGCCGCCGTCGGCGGCCTGCTGAACGACGTCATCAAGTAAGCGACGTCCGCCCACCGGGCCCCGCCTCCTCGGAGGCGGGGCCCGGTCCCGTTTCGGACGGGTCCGAACCACTCATTCGGCGCCGATGGCCTGCGTCGCACCGGTCTCGATCGGATCACGGCGCGGCCTCGGTGTAGCTACAACACGATTTGGCGGCTGACTTCCCATATGTCGCGTTGACGAAGATCGCTCGGTACGTCCATTTCAGGATCCCCGCTCGCGGGGGTCCGAAGGAGGAGTGGTCCGTGAAACGACTCGTCACGGTCGCCGCGGTGACCGGCCTCGGGCTCGCGGGGCTCGGTTCGGCCGCAGCCTCGGCCGACCAGGGGGCGGCGAAGCCGACGGCCTCGAAGCTCGCCTGGCACGCCTGCCCGGCCGACATCGTCAAGCAGGTGTCCGCGACCGACACCCCCCAGGCGCAGGGGTCCAAGCGCATCAAGTGCGCCGAGCTCAGCGTCCCGCTGGACTACGCGCACCCCAACGGCACCAAGATCACCCTTGAGGTGACCCTGACGCCGCACACCGGCGCGGGCAAGGCCATGGGCCAGATGGTCGTCAACCCGGGCGGCCCCGGCGGCTCCGGCGCCTACTTCGGCGGCCGGGTGTTCAACCAGAGCTCCAAGGCCATGCAGGACGCCTACGACTTCGTGGGCTTCGACCCGCGCGGCATCGGGCACAGCGTCCCGGCGATCCGGTGCGACCTGAAGTACCAGCTGGAGCCGCGCCCCGACTACGGGACCGGCGACCCCAAGTCGGAGAAGACCTGGCTGGGGCTGACCAAGCGCTACGCCGAGGCCTGCGGCAAGGCCGACAAGGTCGGGCTGCTGAGCCACGACAAGACCGTGGACTCGGCGCGGGACGTGGAGTCCATCCGCAAGGCGCTGGGCAGCAGGAAGCTCGACTACCACGGCGCGTCCTACGGCACCTACCTGGGCCAGGTCTACGCCGCGCTGTTCCCGGACAAGGTCGGCCGGATGGCCCTGGACGGCAACATCGGCCCGTCCGGTGTCTGGTACGACGCGAACCTGCAGCAGGACATCTGGTTCGACCGGAACATCGACTACTTCTTCGGCTGGCTCGCCAAGTGGGACAAGGTGTACCACCTGGGCACCACGCAGAAGCAGGTGCGCGCCTGGTTCTACGACCTGCGCGCCAAGCTGGCGAAGAACCCGGTGTTCGTCAAGGACCCGCAGTCCGGTGACGTCACGGCGGTCACCTCCGACTCGCTGACCGACAACATCCAGAACGCCGGCTACCGGCGGCTGCCGAGCTACTGGTTCCCGCCGGCGAACGGCCTGGCCGCCTACAAGAAGGGCGACATGGCCGGGTTCGCGGACGCCTTCGGCGGCCCGACCACCGGCGAGTCCGACGACAACAGCTACTTCGGCTACAGCGCCGTCCAGTGCACCGACGTGCAGTGGCCGACCAACTGGGCCAAGTGGCAGCGCGACAACACCCGGATCAACAGGAAGCACCCCTTCCTGACCTGGGGCAACGCCTGGTACAACACGCCGTGCCTGTACTGGCCGGCCAAGCCGGGCACGCCGGTCGACGTGCGCCACGTCAAGAAGCTGCCGACGAACATCATGATGTTCAACGCCGCCAACGACGCCGCCACGCCGTACCCGGGCGCGCTGGAGCTGCACCGCGCGCTGAAGGGCTCGCGCATGCTCGTCGAGTCCGACGGCCGGACGCACTGCATCGTGCACCGCGGCAACCCCGCCGTGGACGCGGTCTGGGACACCTACTTCCTGACCGGGAAGCGCCCCGCCAAGGGCCTGACCTTCGTCAAGTCGACGGGTGACCCGGTGCCCCCGGCGAACGCCCTCACCGGCACGTCCGTCAAGGGCCTCGGCCTGGACATCGCCAAGTAACGACCCTCGTGACGGCACGGTCCACGCCACCGGCGCCCGCGCCGCGACCTGGGAGACCCCGGCTCCCGCCGACGTTTCGCCGGCGGGAGCCGCTGCCTGTACAGCGATTCGCGACGTTCGGACCGCGCTCGGTGTTCCCGCGCTTTGATCACAGTTTTGTATCTACTCACATCGGGCTCTCCCGTCCGAACCTGAACAAACACCACAATCTGCCTAACTGTTGACGGAGCGATGCCGGGGGCCGCCCCCAGTCACGTCCCCACCGTGGGGTGCGGTGTGCCCCGGCCTAGGGGGTTTGGTGAAGAAGCTCCTCCTGATCACGACCGCCGCCGCGGTCGGTGTCGGCGGCGCCGCCACGGCCGCGTTCGCGGACCCGGGCCCGACCGCGCCGAAGACGGCGGTCGCCGCCGCGTCCAAGGTCACCTGGGGTGCCTGCCCGACCGACGGTTACGCCGCGTACTACAAGGCGGCGGGCGCCGAGTGCGGCCAGATGGAAGTGCCGCTGGACTACGCGCGCCCGAACGGCAAGAAGATCTCGATCGCGGTGTCCCGGGTGAAGCACACCGACACCAAGGACTACCGCGGCGTGCTGACCTTCAACCCCGGCGGTCCCGGCGGGGCGGGCCTCGTCTACGGCCCCTACTTCAAGCTGCTGCTGAACAAGCGCGGCTACGCGGCCCTCGCCGCCAAGTACGACCTCGTCGGCTTCGACCCGCGCGGCGTCGAGTACAGCCAGCCCGCGCTGCGCTGCAACAGCGACTTCCAGAAGCCGGTCCGCCCGGACTACAACCCGGGTTCGCGCAAGGAGGAGGCGGCCTGGCTCGCCAAGTCCAAGCAGTACGCGCAGGACTGCACCAAGAAGTTCGGCTGGCTGCTGCCGCACATGCGGACCACCGACGCCGCCCGCGACCTGGAGCAGATCCGCCGCACGTTCGGCGCCGACCAGAAGCTCAACTACTGGGGCTTCTCCTACGGCACCTACCTCGGCGCGACCTACGAGACGCTGTTCCCGCGCCAGACCGGCAAGTTCGTCCTCGACGGCAACGTCAACCCGGACCGCATCTGGTACGACACGCAGCTCGACCAGGACCGCGCGTTCGAGCGGAACTTCAAGCTGTTCAACTCCTGGATCGCCAAGTGGGACTCCAAGTTCCACCTCGGCACCACCGAGAAGGCCGTCGAGGCCAACTACTACAAGGCGCGCGCCGCGGCCGCCAAGGCCCCCATCGGCGGGACCATCGGCCCGGACGAGCTGGACGACATCGTCCAGCAGGCGCCGTACTACACCAGCGAGTACATCCCGGTCGCCGACGCGCTGTCCGCCTGGATCGTCAACAAGGACCCCAAGGCCCTCCAGGACCGGCAGGGCGACACCTCCGACGACAACGGCTTCGCGGTGTACAACGCCGTCCAGGGCGCCGACGCGCACTGGCCGCGGAACTGGAGCAAGTGGCACAACGACGCGGTCCGGCTGGTGAAGCAGGGCAACCGCTTCAACACCTGGCCGAACGTGTGGTTCAACGCGCCGATCTTCTACTGGCCGTTCAACGGCGGGCCGAAGCTGCGCATCCACGCCCGCCACACCGCCACCCCGACGCTGCTGATCCAGGGCACCCTGGACGCCGCGACCCCGTACGACGGCGTGTTCGTCCAGCACCGCGAGCTCAACTCGCGCCTGCTCGTCGAGCTCGGCGGCAAGACGCACGCCAACAGCCTCGGTAACCAGTGCCTGTTCACCAAGGCTGTTTCCTACCTGGACACCGGCGCCCTCCCCGCGGACAAGCACGGGGTGGACGACACTTGCGACGCCAACCCGGCGACCAACGACCCGAACCCGACCACCGTGTCGGCCAAGTCGCTGACCGCCGTGCCCGGCCTGCCCGAACTGGCGCTGCCCAAGGTCCGCTGACCAGCGGATCCGTTGGCGCCGAGCATCACGTGACGGCGCGCCCCGCTTCCACCGAGGCGGGGCGCGCCCCCGTTCAGAAGGAATCCGGATGAAGAAGATCGTCATCGCCGCGTCCGCGGCGGTGGTGGCCGTGGCGGGTACCGCTTCGGCCGCCACCGCGGCTCCGGCCCCGGCGAAGCCGAAGGTCAGCTGGGTCAAGTGCACCGACCCCAAGCTGATCGCGGCCAAGGCCGACTGCGGTTTCGTGACCGTCCCGCTGGACTACGCCAAGCCCCACGGCAAGCAGATCCAGATCGCGATCTCGCGGACGCACCACACCGACACCAAGAACTACCACGGCATCATGCTCGGCAACCCGGGCGGACCGGGCGGTTCGGGCTACGCCTACTCCGAGAAGCTGCCGCGCTGGCTGAAGGGCGTGGGCCACGCGGAGGTCGCCGCCCAGTACGACTTCGTGGGCTTCGACCCGCGCGGTGTCGGGCAGAGCAAGCCCGCGCTGACCTGCGACGCGCACTACGCCAAGCCGCCGCGGCCGAACTACGTGCCGACCTCGGCGAAGATCGAGAAGTTCTGGCTGGCGAAGTCCAAGAAGTACGCGCAGGACTGCACCAGGAAGTTCGGCTGGCTGCTGCCGCACCTGCGCACCACCGACGTGGCCCGCGACATGGACAGCATCCGCGCGGCCCTGGGCGCCAAGAAGACGAACTACTACGGCTTCTCCTACGGCACCTACCTCGGCTCGACCTACGCGACGCTGTTCCCCAAGCGCGTCGGCCGCATGGTGCTGGACGGCAACGTCAACCCCAACACCGTCTGGTACGGCTCGCAGATCGAGCAGGACAAGGCGTTCGAGCGGAACATCAAGCTCTGGTTCGCGTGGCTCGCCAAGTACGACTCGGTCTACCACCTCGGCAAGACCGAGAAGGCCGTCGAGGCGCTGTACTACAAGACCCGCGCCGCCGCCCTGAAGAAGCCGATCGGCGGCGTCGTCGGCGGTGACGAGCTCGACGACATCGTGCTGAACGCCGGCTACTACACCTCGTCCTACGAGGACCCGGCCGCGGCCCTGTCGGCGTGGGTCGTCAAGAAGGACCCGAAGCCGCTGACCGACAGCGTCGACCCGGGCGACGACGACAACGGCTTCGCCGTCTACAACGCCGTCCAGGGCGCGGACGCCGCGTGGCCCCGCAGCTGGGCCAAGTGGAAGAGCGACGCGAACAAGCTCTACAAGAGCGGCTACCGCTTCAACACCTGGAGCAACGTCTGGTACAACGCCCCGGTGCTGTACTGGCCGTTCAAGGGCGGCCCGGCGCTGAACATCCACGGCAAGAAGGGCCTGGACGGCATCCTGCTCGTCCAGTCCACGCTCGACGCCGCGACCCCGGTCGCGGGCGGCTTCGCGATGCACAAGCGGTTCCCGTCGTCGCGCCTCCTGCTGGAGCTCGGCGGCAAGACCCACGCCAACACCCTCAACGGCAACAAGTGCCTGGACGACAAGGTCGCCAAGTACCTGTCCACCGGCTGGCTGCCGAAGAAGGGCGCCAAGGGCTTCGACGACACCTGCAAGGCCGACCCGGCGCTGAACGACCCGAACCCGACGCAGCTGCGCACGGCGGTCGCCAACACCGGCAAGGACCTCCCGGCCGGCCGTCTCTGACGACCCGTCCTTAGCGGGCTCTCCTGAGCTCGAACCTTGCGCAGGCGGGGCCGCTCCTCCGGGAGCGGCCCCGTTCCGCGTGGGACGGGCTTCACCCCGTACCCCGATTTTCCTGGGGCTTCGCCCGGAAACGCGGGAATCTCGGGTCGCCCGGCCGCGCGGATCCGGCCGGTAGAACTCCAGGGTGCGCAACCCCATAGCCCACCGCGCGACGGCCGGGGCCGCCGCGACGGTCGCCGCTCTCGCCGTCCTGTCCGCGCCCGCCGCCCTCGCCACCGCGTCAGCCGCCGCGCCCGGTGCGCCCAGAGCGTCCGGGACGATCGCCTGGAAACCCTGCCCCAAGAACGACCCGGTCGAGAAGAACCGCCTGCGCACCCTGCAGTGCGCCACGCTGCGGGTGCCGCTCGACCACGCCCGGCCGCGCGGCCCGCGGATCACCCTCGCGCTGACCCGGGCCCGGCACACCGCCGCACGCTCGCAGGGCATCGTCCTGCTGAACCGCGGCGGGCCGGGCGCGCACGGCCGGGACATGCCGCTGCTGCTCACCAAGGGCATGCCGCACCGCGTCGCCGCCGCCTACGACTGGATCGGCTTCGACCCGCGCGGTGTCGGCGCGAGCCGGCCCGCGATGGTCTGCGACCCGTCCTTCCAGGACCCGGGGCACCCGCGCGCCGACACCACCCCGGCGAACGCGGCGGAGGAGAGGGCCTGGCGCGCCCGCGCGGCGGCGTACGCGGCCGACTGCGCGCGCCGCTACCCGCGCCTGCTGCCGCACATGGGCACCGCGGACTGGGTCCGCGACATGGACGACATCCGCGCCGCGCTCGGCCAGCGGAAGATCAACTACCTCGGCTACTCGTACGGCTCCTACCTGGGCACCGAGTACGCCTCGCGGTACCCGGACCGGGTGCGGCGGATGGTGCTGGACAGCGTCGTCCGGCCGAGCGGCGTCTGGTACGACGCCAACATCGACCAGAACGTGGCGTTCCAGAAGCGGATCCAGACCTACTTCGCCTGGATCGCCCGCTACGACGCGGTCTACCACCTCGGGGCCACCGAGCAAGAGGTCGCCGCGTCCTACGCCCGGGCCCGCGCGCGGCTCAAGGCCGCCCCGCTGAACGGCCGGATCGGCGCGTCCGAGCTGGACGACGTCTTCCTGTCGGACGGCTACGGCGACTATGCGTGGCCGGTTCACGCCAAGATCCTCTCCGCCTACCTGAAGGGCGACCCGAAGCCGCTGGCCAAGGCGTGGAGCAGGCCGGGGTTCCTCGACCAGAACGACTACGCCGTCTACTCGGCCGTCCAGTGCCGGGACGCGGCCTGGCCGCGCGCCTGGCGGCGGTGGCACGACGACAGCGTCCGGCTCTATCGTGCGGGTTACACGTTCGAGACCTGGAGCAACACCTGGTACAACGCACCGTGCGCGAGCTGGCGGCCGCCGCAGGGCCCGGCGCCGCGGGCCGGCGCCCCCGCGCGCCTGGCCCCGGTCCTGCTGGTCCAGGGCACCGAGGACGCCGCCACCCCGTTCAACGGCGCCGTGGAGACCCACCGGCTGCTGCCGGGGTCGCGGCTGCTGGTGCAGGTGGGGGGCGGCAACCACGGTGTCACCCTGAGCGGCGACCGGTGCGTGGACGGGACGGTCGCGAACTACCTCCTGCGCGGCGCCCTGCCGAAGCCCGGCGCGACCTGCAAGGCCCCGCCGCCGCCCACGCCGGACGGCCCGGCCAAGCGGGTCCGGCCCGCGCCGCCAGGACCGGTGTCCGCACCGGTCGGGACGAGGTTCTAGTCTTGGGTACGTGGTGCTGACAACGGCGATGGCGGCCCGATAGCCATGCGGATGCTGGGGGCGTCGCCCGTGCGGGTGCTGGACGACCGGCACCGCGACGAGGCGCTGCGCATCCTGGACGCCGACCCGGTCGGGAACGTGTTCGTCGGCTCGCGCGTCCACGCCGCCGGGCTCGACCCCCGGCGGCTCGGCGCGCAGATGTGGGGCTACTCGCGGGACGGGCGGCTGCTGTCGCTCTGCTACGCCGGGGCCAACCTGATCCCGGTGAACGCGGGCCCGGAGGCCGTCCGGGCGTTCGCCGAGCGGGCCCAGGCGCAGGGGCGGCGCTGCTCGTCCATCGTGGGGCCGGTCGAGGCGGTGACCGGGCTGTGGGAGATCCTCGGCCCGTACTGGGGGCCGCCGCGCGCGGTCCGCGGGCTCCAGCCGGTCATGGCGACCTCGGGGCCGCCCGCCGTTCCGGCCGACCCGCGCGTCCGGCGGGTCGAGATGGCCGACTTCGAGCTGGTCTACCCGGCCTGCGTGGCGATGTTCACCGAGGAGGTCGGGATCTCGCCGAACACCGGCGACGGCGGCGTGCTGTACCGCGCCCGGGTCGCCGAGCTGATCCGGTCGGGCCGCGCGTTCGCCCGGATCGAGGACGGCCGGGTCATGTTCAAGGCCGAGGTCGGCGCGGTCACGCCGTACGCCTGCCAGGTGCAGGGCGTGTGGGTGCCGCCCGACCTGCGCGGCCAGGGCCTGTCGGTGTCGGGCATGTCGGCCCTGGTCACCGAGGCGCTCCGGACGATCGCGCCGGTCGTGTCGCTGTACGTCAACGACTACAACGTCCGGGCCCGCGCCGCCTACCGCCGGGTCGGCTTCGCCGAGGTCGGCGAGTTCATGTCGATCCTCTTCTAGCCGCTTCGACCGGGCCGCTTCGACCGGGCCTGGTCGAGCGGCCGGGTTCAGGCGACCAGGAGGGCGAGCAGGCGGTCCAGCTCGGCCGCCGGATCGCCCGTGAGGCCCGCGTGCACCGGGCCGGGCTGGACGATCGTGCTGCGCGGCGCGGTCAGCCAGCGGAACCGGCCGCCGGGCGGCTCGGCGGCGGCCTGGCCCGCGTCCTCGCCGCCCCGGCAGAGCCCGGTCACCGCGTCCAGCGCCCGGCGGACGCCGTCGACGTCCAGCGCCGGGTCGAGCGCCCGCAGCCGGGCCTCGTCCAGGTGTGTCGCGCAGCCCAGGTAGTCGAGCGCGCGGCAGTAGACGAGCACCCCGACGTTCATGGACTCGCCGCGCTCGATGCGCGGCACCAGGCGCAGCGTCGCGTACTCGAAGACCTGCTTCCCGGACGCCGTTGCGCCCACGTTCGCCTTGCGCGCGCCGGTCGTGCCGGTCCGGACGTCGTTCACGCCGGGCCTCCCAGCCAGCCGGGGCGCTTCTCGCCGCGCCGCTCGCCCGTGTGCGGCTTGCGGCCGGTGACGTCCAGCGACGGCAGCCAGTCGCGCGGGTTCCCGGCGCGCCGGGTCAGGATGCGGACGTAGGCGTCGCGGACGTCGTCCGGGGAGTCGAAGCCGGGCTCGCCCTCCAGCCAGGCGTCCGGGACGAGCCCGGCCAGCTCGCGCAGCACGTCCGGGGTGATCTTGGGGAGGAGCTCGGCCTCGGCCTCGTCCAGGTGCCGGGCGAACGGGGTGAGGACGTGGTCGTCCACGTCGTAGGCGCCCGCGAACAGCCGCTCGGCGTTGGCCCAGGCGTGGTGGAAGATCAGGCTCGCGCCGTGGTCGATCAGCCAGACGTCCCGGTGCCAGACGAGCATGTTCGGGTTGCGCCAGCTGCGGTCGACGTTGCCGATGAACGCGTCGAACCACAGCACGCGGGACGCGAACAGCCGGTCCGGCGTCCAGCCGATGGGGTCGAAGCCGAGCGAGCCGGGCAGGAAGTCGACCGCGAGGTTCCAGCCGGAGCTGGCCTTCAGCAGGTCCTGCACGTCGGGGTCGGGCTCGTGCCGCCCGATCGCCGGGTCCAGCTCGATCACCCGCAGCTCGGGGGTGCGCAGGCCGAGCCGGCGCGCCAGCTCCCCGGCGATCACCTCGGCGACCAGGGCCTTGCGGCCCTGCCCGGCGCCGTGGAACTTCATGACGTAGGTGCCGAGGTCGTCGGCCTCGACGACGCCCGGCAGCGACCCGCCCTCGCGGAGCGGTGTCACGTACCGGGTGGCGGTTACGAGCGGCAGCACACCGTGAACGCTATCGGACGCCATGATGTGTCCATGACCTACGTGGACCTGACGCATCCCGTGGACGGCGGCATGCCGGTGTACCCCGGAGACCCCGAGGTGCGGACCGAGCGCGCGCTGACCTTCGCGAAGGACGGCGCGAACGTGGCGGGCCTGCACCTCGGCTCGCAGACCGGCACGCACGTGGACGCGCCGTTCCACATCGACGACGGCCTGCCGCGCCTGTGCGACCTGCCGCTGGAGCGGTTCGCGGGCCCGGCCGTGGTCATGGACGCGACGGAGGCCCCGGGCGCGACGGGCGCCTCGGCCCGGGCGGTCGGGCCGGAGCTGCTGCCGGACGGGCTGCGCGCGGGCGACGTCCTGCTCGTCCGCACCGGCTGGTCGCAGCGGTGGGGGACCCCGGAGTACTGGGGCGCGCATCCCTACCTCGCCACCGAGACCGCGCTCGCGATCATCGCCGCCGGGGTCCGGACGGTCGGCGTCGACACCCCGAGCGTCGACCCGGCCGGGTTCCTGGACGTGCACCGCGTGCTGCTCGGGGCGGCGGCGGTGGTCTGCGAGAACCTGACCGGGCTGGAGAAGGTCACCGGGCCCGCCGAGGCGATGCTGTTCCCGCTGCGGCTGGCGGGCGAGGGCACGGGCGACGGCGCGCCCGTGCGCGCCGTCGCCCGCCTCGCGGACTGAGCCTCACCGGACGGCGAGGGGCCGCGGTCACATCCTGGCGATGACCTCGTCGGCGAACCGCTCCATCGTCGCGATCTTGAGGTCGGTCCCGGTGTAGCGGGCCCTCTCCTCGTCGGTCGGCATCCACCAGGGCGCGGCGAGCGTCCCGGTCACGCCGCGCTCGTGCCACTTCCGGTAGAGGCCGGCGCTCGGGCGCTTCGCGATCGGGGCCACCACCTGGAGGTCGTCCAGGGTGCGGCCGTGCTCGGCGAGGTAGCCCCTGAGCCGGTCGAGCAGGTCGGAGAGGTCGCCCTCCTTGTAGATCCGGTTGCCGATCCAGCCGTCCCCGATCCGGGCGGCGCGGCGCAGCGCGACCTCGCTGTCCCCGCCGATGAAGACCGGCACCGGTTCGGACGGCACGGGCGCGATGCTGAGCGGCCCGTGGTCGTAGAAGCGGCCGTGGTGCTCGACCGTGCCGCCCTTCCAGAGCGCGCGGAGCGCCGGGAGCATCTCGTCCAGGCGCTTGCCGCGCGTCCGGAAGTCCTGGCCGGTCTGCCGGAACTCGTCCTCGCACCAGCCGACCCCGACACCGAGGATCGCCCGGTCACCGGACAGGACGGCCGCGGTCGACACGGCCTTCGCCACGGTGAACAGGTCGCGCGCCGGGGCGATGTAGACGTTGGTGGCGAACCGCACCCGGCTCGTCGCCGCGGCCATCGCGCCGACCGTGACCCAGGCGTCCGGCCAGTGCGTGTCGGCCGTGTAGGGCGGCGCGCCGGTCTCGCTGTACGGGTAGGACGACTGGTAGTCGGTGTGGAACAGGTGGTCCGACACCGCGACCACGTCGTAGCCGAGCCGGTCGGCCGCCTTCGCGAGCGGCACGTACTCCCCGGCGTCCACGAAGGACGCGCCGAGCCAGAACTCCACGGCCGTCAGTCCTGGAACTCGGGGATGACCTTGGTGGCGAACAGCTCCAGGTTCCGCTTGACCGTGTCCAGCGGCAGCACGCCCTGCTGGCCCTGCATGAACAGTCCGAACCACTCCAGGTCCGGCATCCGGTCGAGCATCCGCTGGATGCCGCGCTTGACGTCGTCCGGGCCGCCGATGAGCGCCATCTCGACGTCGGCCATGCGCTTGAAGTCGCCCTTCTCCGGCGAGATCGGCTGGTGCCGGTCGTCCTCCTTCTTGCGCAGCACCTCCAGGTAGCCGAACGGGCCGAAGAACGACGCGAAGTCCTTCTGCATGCCCTTGCCGTAGGTGGCGATGGCCTCCTCGCGGGTGTCCGCCATCCCGACGATCTTCAGGATGCCGGTGTGCTCGCCGAGCTTGTAGGCCTTGCCGAGCTTGGCGCACTCGTCCTGGTAGAGCTTGGCCTTCTTGGCGTGCTCGTCGGGGTTCGGGGTGAACATCCAGGGCAGGATGCCCTCCTGCGCGGCGCGCACCACCGACCGGTCGGACACGGTGAACGGCTGCCACAGCTCGGGGTGCGGGTCCTGGAACGGCTTGGGGCAGACCGAGACCGAGCGGAGCACGCCCTCGTCGTCGATCTCGCCGGGGGCGCCGAACGTCCGCGTCCACTCCTGCGCGGGCCAGCCCTCGATGCCCTCGAACGGCGCGGGCACCTCGTAGTCCAGCACGTCGCTCTTGTAGCGCAGGCTGTCCTGCTCCCACGCCATCTTCATGATCTTCAGCACCTCGCCGAAGACGTCGAAGTTGCGGTTGTCCGACTTGGACCCGTCCGACCGCGCCGCCGCCGCGTGCCAGCGCTGCCCGAGGACGTTCGCCCACCGCGCCTGGTAGCCGCGCGCGACGCCGAGCCGCAGCCGCCCGCCCGAGAAGTGGTCGAGCAGCGCCACGTCCTCGGCCGCGCGGATCGGGTCCCAGGCGGGCAGGACGAGCCCGAGCGGCGCGAGCAGGATCCGCTCGGTGCGGGCGGCGAGGTCGGTCAGGAACATCAGCGGGTTGACCGAGAACTCGAACCCCTCCGAGTGGAAGTGGTGCTCGGTCATCATCAGGGCGTCGAAGCCGATCCGGTCGGCGTGCACGGCGATCTCGCGGACCTCGTGCAGCAGCTTCTGGTACGACTCGCGGTCCCGCCCGATCGGCCGCTTGGCCTTGGCGTTCTCCTCGGCGGCCCACCCGGAGCCGGGGATCTGCGGGTTCAGAAAGATCGCGAACTTCACGCGGGCGTCTCCTTAGCGAGCGGGTTCGATCGGGTCGGATGCGGCCGGGTCCGACAGGGCGGCCGGGGCGGGGTCGGGGCGGTCGAGGGCGTCCAGCCAGCGGCGGACGACCAGGGTGAACTCGGCCGGGCGCTCGGCGTGCAGGCGGTGCCCGCTGCCGGGCCACACCTCGGCGCGCGAGGCGGGGTGCCGGAACAGGCCGCGCTCCCAGTCCGCCGAGCCGGCCTGCGCGGCCGACCAGCAGGACAGCACCGGGCAGGCGCGGCGGGCCAGGTAGGCGTCGCCGTGCGGGCGGACGCCGAACGCCGCGTCCCCCTCGTACAGCGCGGGGAACGCCTCGGCGAGCGCCTGCGGCGCGGTCGCGAGGATCTTGCGGCGGTGCCAGGCGAGCAGCCAGGGCGGCGTGGCGGGGGTGTGGCACCACTCCTCGTTCGCCAGCGCGGTCGGGTAGGGGTCGCCGGAGCGCAGCCCGGCGTACATCGCGGGGAAGGCGGCGGCGATCTCCGGGGTCTGCCCGTAGGCGGGGTCGATGCAGACCAGGGCGCGGACGCGGTCCGGGTGCTCGACGGCGAGGGCGCTGACGGCCATCGTCCCGAGGGAGTGGCCGACCGCGACGACCGGGCCGGTGACGCCGAGGTGGTCGAGCAGCCGGACGAGGTCGGCGGCGAAGTCGTGCGGCGCGTAGCCGGTCTCGGGCGCGGAGGACAGGCCGTGGCCGCGCAGATCGGGCGCGATGATCCGGTACCTCTTGGCCAGCTCGGGGAAGTGGAAAACCCAGTCGTCGGAGTCGGCGCCGTAGCCGTGCACCAGCAGCAGCGTGCCGCGCGGCTCCCGGCCGGCGGGGGAGTCGTCGGTGAAGAACATCCGCACGTCGCCCAGCTCTGCGAACGGCATCGGTCTGGCCTCCTCGGATAAACCGAACAAGCGCACGCTACATCAATCGATGGAAGCCGAGCAATCGCTTGGTTGTGGATAGTGTGTGTGACGCATGTCGCGCCCGCGCGCACAGGACGCGCGCCGGACCCGGGCCGTGTCCCGGCCGGGAGCGGGCCGGGCGCGCGCAGCGGAGGGAGCCCGGATGCGCCTCGGGATCACGATGTTCGCCACCGACCGCACGATGCCACCGCACGAGCTGGCCGTCGCCGCCGAGGAGCGCGGCTTCGCCTCGCTCTACCTGCCCGAGCACACCCACATCCCGGTTGCGCGGACGACGCCGCCGCCGACCGGCGACCAGACTTTGCCCGACGAGTACGCCCGCACCCTGGACCCGCTCGTCGCGCTCGCCGCCGCGGCCGCGCTGACCAGCACGATCACGCTCGGCACGGGTGTCATGCTCGCCGCGCAGCGCGACCCGCTGGTCACCGCGAAGGCCGTGGCGACGCTCGACCGGATCTCGGGCGGACGCGTCGTCCTCGGCATCGGCTACGGCTGGAACCGCGAGGAGGCCGCCGACCACGGCGTGGACTGGACGACCCGGCGCGCGCGCGTACGCGAGACCATGCTCGCGATGCGCGAGCTGTGGACGAACGACCAGGCCGCGTTCAAGGGCGAGTACGCCTCGTTCGAGCCGAGCTGGTCATGGCCGAAGCCCGAAGGGCGGGTGCCGGTGTTGCTCGGCGGCGCGCCCGGCCCGACGCTGTTCGCGCACGTCGCGGAGTATGGCGACGGGTGGATGCCGATCGGCGGCGCGGGCGTCCGGGAGGCGCTGCCGGCGCTGCGCGCGGCCTGCGAGGCCGCCGGACGGCCGATAGCCCGGGTCGTCCCGTTCGGGACCGTGCCTACGCCCGGAAAGCTGGAGTACTACGCGGGCCTCGGGATCGAGGAGGTCGTGCTGCGCGTCCCGGGCGGCGGCCGGGACGCGGTGCTGCCCGTCCTCGACCGCTACGCCGCCGGGCACGCGGCTACCTGATCACGCCGCCGGGATCGCGGCCACCTGACCGCGCCGCCGGGCCCGGGACTACTTGATCATGCGGAAGCAGAAGAAGGTGGGGAACCGCGTCCACCTGCCCTGCCGCCGGTCACCGCGCCGTAGATCGGGAGGACCCAGCCGGTGACCAGCAGCTCCAGGTAGACCGGGACCAGCCCCACCAGGAACGCCGGGTTCCGCGTGATGATCGCCGGGACCGCGCAGACCACGCCCACGACCACCAGGTGGATCAGCATCGTGAGCTGGTAGTTCAGCGCCTGCGCCGCGTGGTGCCGGACGAACGGCGAGGTGTTCTTCTTGATGAGATAGATGACCAGCGGCGCGAGGAAGCCGACGAACAGCAGCAGCACGTAGCTGAGCACCACCATGTTCGTGTCGTCCTTGTTCACCGGCCCGCCCGGACCGGGCCCGTACGGCGGGACGCCGGGCGGTCCGTAGCCGTAGCGCGGGTCGTACCCCTGCTGCGACCCGCTGCCCTGCTGCCCGTAGCCCTGCTGGGAGCCGTAGCCCTGCGGCGCGCCGTAGGGGGACGGGTGCGGCGGAGGCTCGACCGGCGGCGCGTCCTGCGGGAACCCGTCCTGCGGCGGCTCGCCGCCGGGCGGGGGCGGCGGCGGGGGCGGCGGTTGCTCGTTCACGGCTCTCCAGGTCGACGGCGGTGCCAGAGCAGGCAATCTACCGTCGGGTAGCCGCGCGTGTCCCCGCCGCCGGTCCAGCGGACCGGACCTGGCCGCCGGACGTGCTGGGAGGGGCCTTCCTAGTCGAAGACGATGACCGAGCGGGCGACGGCACCGCCGCGGACGTGCGCGATCGCCTCGTTGATCTGGTCCAGCGGGACGCGCTCGCTGACCAGGCCGTCCAGGTCGAGGCGCCCGCGCCGGTACAGGTCGGCGAGGATCGGCAGGTCGCGTGCCGGGGTCGCGTCGCCGCCCTGGGTGCCCATCAGCCGCCGCGAGCCGAACAGCTGGCCGGGCGGGATCTGAAGGTTCTGACCGGCGGCGGGGGAGCCGACCATCACGGTCGTCCCGCCGGGCTGCGTCGCGGCGAACGCCTTGGTCAGCACCTCCGGGACGCCCGTCACGTCGAACGCGTAGTCGGTGCCGCCGCGCACGATCTCGCCGACCTGCTTCGGCAGGTCGTCGGCGATCAGC
The DNA here is from genome assembly GCF_024172125.1 of Actinomadura rupiterrae. Lineage (GTDB taxonomy): Bacteria > Actinomycetota > Actinomycetes > Streptosporangiales > Streptosporangiaceae > Spirillospora > Spirillospora rupiterrae. The sequence goes on along the minus strand of NZ_JAMZEA010000007.1, from coordinate 54,026 downwards.
GTGTGCGTCGCGCCGAACCGCTCCGCGAGCCGCAGCTTGGACTCGACCACGTCCGCCGCGATGATCGTGGTGGCGCCCGCGAGCACCGCGCCCTGGATCACGTTGAGGCCCACGCCGCCGCAGCCGACCACCAGCACGCTCGTGCCGGGCTCGACGTTCGCGGTGTTCACGACCGCGCCGTACCCGGTGACGACGCCGCAGGCGGTGAGGGCGAGCAGGTCGAGCGGGGCGTCCTTGGCGACCTTCACGCACATCGCCTCGGCCACGACGGCGCGCTCGGCGAAAGCGCCGATGCCGATGTACGGCCGGACGGCATCGCCGCCGAGCGAGAGGCGGGTCGAGCCGTCCGGGAAGACGCCCATGATGGCCGACATCCGCGCCTTGCCCGAGCACAGGTAGGCACGGCCGCGCGCGCACGCGCGGCAGCGCCCGCACGGGCCGTTCATCGCGATCACGACGTGGTCGCCGGGCCGGACGTTCGCCACGCCCGGCCCCACCTGCTCGACCACGCCCGCGCTCTCGTGCCCGAGGACGCACGGCAGGTGCCGGACGACCGGGCTCTTGCCGTCCAGCGCCTTGATGTCGGAGCCGCACACGCCGGACGCGGCGATCCGCACGGCGACCTCGCCCGCGCCGGGCGCCGCGACCGCCACCTCGGCGATCTCCAGGGGCGCGCCGAACTCCCGCAGCACCGCCGCGCGCATCACCGTCTCTGCCCCACCCTCTGCCACGTGGTCTCCTCCTCGGCTCGGGCCCACGGTAGCACCAAGCATTTGCTTGGGAACAGGGTGTGGGTCCGCGCCCGGCTCAGCCGAACCAGACGACGAGCCGGACGGCCGCGGGGCCGTGCACGTCCGCCAGCACCTCCATGATCTTCCAGACCGGCGCCCAGGCGCCGGTGTCCACGGCGTCCCGGCGGCGCGCCCGGTCGGCCCGGTACACCGTCCGCCCGTCGGTCCACTCGCGGCGGTCGGCCCAGGCCGCGGGGCCGTCCGGGTTCGCGGCGACGTCCAGGCGCTCGGTGAACGCGGAGTCCCACAGGTAGGTCCCGACGAGTTCGAGCGTCCCGTCGTCGCGCCGCCGGTAGTGCCGCACCCGGCTGTCGGGACGCTCGGACGGCTCGTCCCAGTCGATGCCGGCCAGCTCCTGCCAGCCGATCCAGGTGTGCCCGCGCAGCCCCTCGTGCTGGGCGCCGCGGGTCTCCGGCGAGGCATCCAGCGGCAGGCCGCGGCCGCCCGCCACCGGGCGGAAGCCCAGCTTCTCGCGGACGCCGAACAGGCACCCGAACGCCGGGTCGGACCGGCCGCCGTACACGTCCCGCAGTTCCAGCACGCCGCGCCAGCGCTCCAGGGGGTCGCTGCGCATCCGGCACTCGAAGAATCCGTAGATATCCGTCGCCACGCCCTCATGGTCACCGCTGGCGGGGCGAAATGACACGATCCACTCGGCCATAGTCGAGGACTTGCGCAATGTGGCCTTCGCGCGGGGCGCGGGGGTGAGGTCGTGCGGGGTGCGGGGGTGAGGTCGCGCGGCATGCCGGGCCCGGTCGCGGCCCGGCGCGGCCCCGCATTCTAGAATCCCGTTCTGACAAGGGGAGGGTTCATGACCGGGGTGGTATCGGCCATCGAGCGGGCCCGCAGGGAACGCCGGGAACTGGACGAAGCGCACCTGACCGCGCTCGGCGCGCTGGCCGCCCGGGTCCGCGAGCTGGCCGAGGCCGTCGTGCTCACCGATGTGGAGATCGACGAGCTGGCCGAGGTCGGCGCGCAGGTCGAGGCGCTCACCGCGCGGCTCGGCGCCGTCCGCCGCGAGGCCCCGCCGGTCGCCCGCTACGGCGGCAAGGGACCGCTCCGGAACGTGACCAACCCGGTGACCGGACCCGGCAACCCGCTCGCGCCGCCGATCGAGGTCGAGTTCACCGAGGCGGGGGCGCGCGCCGAGTTCGTCCTCAACCACGTCCATGAAGGGCCGCCGAGCTTCGTGCACGGCGGTATCGCGGCGATGATCCTCGACCAGGTGCTGGGCATGGCCGCCGCGTCCAAGAGCATCCCCGGCGTGACCGCGTCGCTGGAGCTGAAGTACCGCCGGCCGACGCCGATCGGCGTGCCGCTGGTCGTCGAGGCCGAGGTCACCGGGACCTCCGGGCGCCGCTCGCACGCCGCCGGCCGCATCCTGAACCCGGCCGGCCTGCCTACCGTGGAGGCCACCGCCCTGTTCATCACGCCGCAGCGCTAGGTGAAGAGCTGGCCGCCGTTCACGTCGATGGTGGCGCCGGTCGTCGCGGCGGCCTGGTCGGACGCGAGGAAGAGGACGGCACGCGCGACGTCCTCCTCGGTGGCGATGCGGCGCAGCGCCATCGCGGCCGTGTCGCGGGCGCGGACGTCCTCGAACGTGGTGCCCTCGGCCTCGGCGCGCGTGCGCATCCAGTCGTCCAGGACGTTGGAGGCGATCCAGCCGGGCGCGACGCAGTTGACCCGGACGCCGGACGGCCCGAGCTCGTCGGCGAGGCAGTGCGACAGCAGGTGGACGGCGGCCTTCCCGGCGGCGTAGTCGCTGCGTCCGGCGTAGCCCGTGCGGGACGACATGGACGTGATGTTCACGATCGAGCCCGTCCCGGCGGCGACCATGTGCGGGGCGATGTACCGGCAGGCCAGGAGCGTCCCGAAGGCGGCGATCTCGACGGCCTTGCGCCACTGTTCGAGGTAGGCGCCGTCCATGTCCAGGACGTTGCGCCGGTGCGAGCCGGGGAAGGCGGCGTTGACCAGGACGTCCACGCGTCCGAAACGGGACATGGCGGCGTCCGCGAGCCGCTCGGCCTGGGCCGGGTCCGCGATGTCGGTGGGCACGGGCAGGGCCTCGCGGCCTTCGGCCCGCACCTCGGCGGCGATGGAGTCCAAGGTGTCCCTGCTGCGCGCCGCGACCACCACGTCCGCGCCCTCGCGCGCCATCAGCACCGCCAGCGTCCGGCCGAGGCCGGGTCCCGCGCCGGTGATCACCGCGATCTTGCCGTCCAGCATCATGCCCGTTAACGTACCAAGCGCTAGCTAGGTTTGCCGGCTCGCGAGGAGGTGCGGATGGGCGTCACCCTCGCGACCGATGTCGGCGGGACGTTCACCGACGTGGTGCTGACCGGCCCGGACGGCCGCGTCACCGTCGCCAAGACGCTGACCACGCCGGACGATCCGGCCGAGGGGCTGCTGCGCGGCGTCCGGACGGCGCTCGCGGACGCCGGCGCCGAGCCCGGGGAGGTCACCCGGTTCGTCCACGCGACGACGCTCGCGACCAACGTGATCCTCGAACGCACGGGCGTGCCCGTCGCCTTCGTGACGACTGGGGGCTTCCGGTCGATGCTCGCGCTCGGCCGCCAAGCCCGCGTCGAAGAAGACCGGTATGACCGCTTCTATGCGCAGCCCGAGCCGCCCGTCCCGCTCACGCACACGTTCACCGTGCCCGAGCGGATCGACGCGTCCGGCGCGGTGCTCACCCCGCTCGACGAGGACGCCGCCGAAGCCGTCGCCGACCAGATCGCCGCGCTCGGAGTCTCGGCCGTCGCGATCTGCCTGCTGCACTCGTACCTGAACCCGGCGCATGAGCGGCGGCTCGCCGAGATCGTCTCCGCACGGCTGCCGGACGGCACGCCGGTCGTCGCGTCCTGCGACGTGTGGCCCGAGCTGGGCGAGTACGAGCGGGCGACGACGACGCTGATGTCCGCCTACGTCGGCCCGGTCATGGCCGCCTACCTGCGCAGGCTCGAAGGGCGGCTGCGGGACCTCGGGATCACCGCGCCGGTGCGCGTGATGGAGTCGTCCGGCGGAGTGCTGCCCGCCGCGCTCGCCGCCGACCGCGCCGTCTACACGATCGAGTCCGGACCGGCCGCCGGGGTCGTCGCCGCCGCGCGGCTCGGCGCCCGGCGCGGCCTCGCCGACCTGGTCTGCTTCGACATGGGCGGGACGACCGCGAAGGCCGGGCTCGTCCGCGGCGGGCGGCCCGGGATCACGCACGAGTTCCAGGTCGGCGGCAAGGGCAGCTACGGCGGGCGGCGGCCCGGGACCGGCGTCCCGATCAAGGCCCCCGCGATCGACCTCGCCGAGGTCGGGTCGGGCGGCGGCTCCATCGCCTGGGCGGACGCCGGAACCCTGCGCGTCGGCCCGCGCTCGGCAGGCGCCGATCCCGGACCCGCCTGTTACGGACGCGGCGGAACCCTCCCCACGGTCACCGACGCCGACCTCGTCCTCGGCTACCTCGCCGCGGACGGTTTCGGCGCGTTCACCCTGGACGAGTCGCTGGCCCGCGCCGCGATCGAGGAGCACGTCGCGCGCCCGCTCGGCGTGGACGTGACCAGCGCCGCCGCCGCGATCCACGACATCGCCGGGGCGCAAATGGGCGCGGCCGTGCACGTCGTGACCGTCCGGCGCGGTATCGACCCGCGCGCGTTCACGCTGGTCGCGCTCGGCGGCGCCGCCCCGACCCACGTCGTCGGCCTGGCGGAGCGGTTCGGCATCGGGCGGGTGCTCGTCCCGCCGCACGCCGGGGTCGGATCGGCCGCCGGGCTGCTGCACGCCGACCTCGCGATCGAGCGCGCCCGCACGTTCCTCGCGCCGGTCGCGCGGCTGACGTCCTGCTCGGCCAGCCGCGACGCGTTCGGCGAACTCGCGGACCTGCTCGCCTCGCTGGAGCGCGGAGCGCGCGCCGACCTTTCGGCCAGCGGCGAGGCCGTCGTCGTCCGGTCCGTGGGCGTCCGCTTCATCGGGCAGGCGCACGCGTTCACGGTCGACCTGCCCGCCGGGCCTGTCACGCCGGAGACCGTGCAGCGCGCTGCCGAGGAGTTCTACAAGCGGTACCACGAGTCGTACGGCATCGACCTGCGCGATCCCGTGGAGCTGACCACCGCGCGCGTACGAGTCACGCTCCCCGGCGATGCTCCGCCTTCCCCGCGCATGGATCCGGTGCCGTCGCCTTGCGCAACCCGTCGAATCTGGCTTTCCGGCGATTGGCAGGACGTCCCTGTACGCGCGCGCACGAGCCACGCACCGGGCGAGACGTTCGACGGCCCGTGCGTCATCACCGAACCGCAGTGCTCGCTGCTCGTCCCGTCCGGCTGGCACGGCACCGTGGACGGCGAGGGCGCGATCCTGCTGGAGGCGCGGCCATGACGTCCCCCGATCTGACCGCCGAGATCCTGCGGAACGCGCTGTGCGTGGCCGCCGAAGAAGCCGGGATCGTGGTCGTCCGGTCCGCGTATTCGGCGTTCATCGTGGAAGGCGCGGACGCCGCGGCCGCGATCCTGGACGCGCGCGGACGGCTCGTCGCGCACTCCCTCTCGACCGCGCTGATCCAGTGCGCCAGCCTGCGCAGCGCCCTGCCGTTCCTGCTGACCGCCTACCCGCCCGGGACGATGCGTCCGGGCGACGTGTTCGTGCTGAACGACGTCTACCAGGGCGGCATCCACGCCAACGACCTGCTCGTCTTCCGTCCCGTGTTCGTGGACGGCGCGCCCGCCTACTTCACCGGGACGCTCATCCACGTGGCCGACCTTTCCGGCATCTCGGCGGGCGGCATGGCCTCGGACGCGACCGACGTGTTCCTCGAAGGGCTCCAGCTCCCGCCCGTCCGGATCGCGACCGCGGACGGCCTGGCCGACGACCTCGTCCGCGTCCTCGCCGCCAACAGCCGCACCCCGGACCGGCTCGTCGGCGACCTGCGCGCCCTCATCGCCGGAGCGAACGTCGCCGCCCGACGCCTCGCCGAGATCATCGACACCTACACCCCTGACGGCCTCGCGAGCGGCATCGACGCCTACCTCGCGCACACCGAACGCCGCATGCGCGAGGGCCTCGCCGCCATCGCGCCAGGCACCCGCAGCGCGTCCTACGCGCTGGACGACGGCCACACCGTCCGCGTCGCCGTCACCTCGGACGGCGCGGGCGCCCTCACCGTGGACTTCGACGGGACCGACGAGCAGGTCCCGCTGCCGGTGAACTCGGGCTTCTCCCAGACGATCGGCGGCGTCCTGTACGCGGTGCGCTGCTTCGTCGATCCGACTCTGCCGATGAACGAGGGCTGCTTCACGCCGGTCGACATCCGGCTGCCGCGCGGCACGCTCGTGCACTGCACACCGCCGTTCCCCGGCGGCGGACGCTTCGGCACGGTCGCCGCCGCCGAGGAGGCCGTCCTGTCCGCCATCGCGCCGGACGGGACCGCCGCGTCCGGCATCCTCCAGGCGTTCAGCATCAGCGGCGTCCGCAAACCCTGGCTGCACATGTCCTTCGACCTCGGCGGCACCGGAGCCCGCCCGGACGGCGACGGAGCCGACGCCACCGGCGCGCTGTTCGGCGGCGGGCGCAACATCATCCCGCAGGTCGAACCGGTTGAAGCCCGGCTGCCCGTCCGCATCGAGGAGATCTCGCTGATCCCTGACTCGGGCGGCGCCGGACGCCACCGCGGCGGCCTCGGCACCCGGACCGTCCTGCGCATGCTCGATGACGCGCGCGTCGATACGCGAGGCGACCGCCTCCACCGGCCGCCGCCCGGCGCGTCCGGAGGGTCACCCGGACGCCCCGGCGGCTACTACCGCGAACGCGCCGACGGCACCACGGAACCCCTCGGCACCAAGGCCACCCGCCAGCCCCTCGCCGCCGGGGAGGCCCTCATCGTCGAGACGTCCGGCGGCGGTGGCTACGGCCCGCTCGCCGAACGCGCTCCTGAATCCGCCGAACGCGACCGCGCCGATGGGAGAACGACCGCATGAAATTCGGAGTGCCGCTCAGCCTCGTCCCGCAGGCGGCGTGGAAGGACCTCGCCGTCGCCGCCGACCGTGCGGGCTTCGAATCGGTCTGGCTGGCCGAGCACCTGGTCTTCGCCACGGACCTCTCGATGGCGGACTACCCCTACGGGAACAAGCCCGCCCTCACCCCGGCGACGCCCCTCTACGACGCCCCGGCCTACCTCTGCGCCCTCGCCGCCCTGACCACGCGCATCCGCCTGGGCACCGCGGTCTACCTCTATGGCCTGCGCCATCCGCTCATGGCCGCACGCGCCTTCGCCACCCTGGACCAGATCTCCGGCGGCCGCGCGATCATCGGCGTGGGCGCGGGCTGGTACGAAGCCGAATGGACGGCCGCGGGCCTCGACTTCCGCACCCGCGGCCCGCGCCTGAACGAGGCCATCGCCGTCTCCCGTCGCCTGTGGACCGAGCCCGTCGTCGAGCACCACGGCGACTTCTACGACTTCCCCGAGGTCGCCTTCGAGCCCAAACCCGTCCAGCCGCACCTCCCCGTCCTGGCGGGCGGCGAGTCCGAGGCCGCCCTCCGCCGCGCCGCGGCCCTCTGCGACGGCTGGATCTCCATGCCGCAGACCCCGGACCGGATCCGGCCCAAGATCGAGATGCTCCGGGAGCTGCGCGACAAGGCCGGACGCGCCGCCGAGCCGTTCCAGATCACCGCGCACGCCTACGAGATGGAGGACCCCGCCGAGGTGGCCGAGTGGGAGGCGCTCGGGGTGGACCGGCTGATCGTCCGGCCGTGGCGGCGGTCCCGGGACGCGGTCGAAGCGGTCACCGCGTTTGCGGAGATTTTTCACCTCGCCGACAACATGTGACATCTCGCCCCGCGTCGATCGATGCTGACGTACGGTGCGGGCATGGCGAGTGTGCTCGTGGTGGAGGACGATCCGGACGTCCGCACTGCCCTGATCCGTGAGCTCGGCGCCCGCGACCACGTGGTCCGCAGTGCGGGGACCGCGATGGACGCGCTGCGCGAGGTGACCCAGTCGCCGCCCGACGTGGTCGTCCTCGACCTCGGCCTGCCCGACCTCGACGGCGGCGAGGTGCTGAAGATGCTGCGCGGGGTGTCGGACGTCCCGGTGATCATCGCGACCGCGCGGGACGACGAGCCCGAGATCGTCCGGCTGCTGAACGCGGGCGCCGACGACTACCTGATCAAGCCGTTCTCCGCCGAGCACCTGTCCGCGCGGCTGACCGCGGTGCTGCGCCGGGCGGCGCGGTCCGGGCCCGCGTCGGAGCTGCGCGTCGGCGGCCTGCACATCGACCTGGACCGGCGCCAGGCCGCGCTCGACGGGGCGCCGCTGGAGCTGACCCGCCGCGAGTTCGACCTGCTCGCCTACCTCGCCGCCCGCCCCGGACGCGTCGTCGCGCGGCGCGAGCTGCTCGCCGAGGTGTGGCGGCAGGCGTACGGCGACGACCAGACCATCGACGTCCACCTGTCGTGGCTGCGGCGCAAGCTGGGGGAGACCGCCGCGCAACCGCGCTACCTGCACACCGTCCGGGGGGTCGGCGTCCGGCTGACAGGTCCGTGAAGGTGCCGGTGGGAGCGGTACTGGCGGTGGGAGCGGCGCCGGTGGTGAGAGGGGCGCGGGCATGAGGCGGACGCTGGTGGTGGTCGCGCTCGCGGCGTCGGCCATGACCGCGCTCGCGTTCCTGATCCCGCTGGCGCTGCTGGTGCGCGAGACCGTGCACGACCGGGCGCTGAACGCGGCGGAGCGGCAGGCCGCCTCGATCGTCCCGGACCTGGCCACCGCGTCCGCGCCGGACGACCTGGAACGTGCCGTCGCGGCGCAACCCGCCGGCGCGGCGCACCGCATGACCCTTCACCTGGCGGACGGCACGACCGTTCCGCGCGCCGGACGGCACTCGGCGACACCCGCGCAGCTCGTCGCGGCGATCGCGCACGGCCGGTCGACCACGGTCGGGGTGCGCGGCGGCGCGTCCCTGCTGCAACCGGTGTGGCTGGCGGGCGGCAAGGTCGTGGTCGTCGAGGTGTTCGTGCCGCGGTCGGAGCTGACGCACGGCGTCGTCCGGTCCTGGGTGGTGATGGGCCTGGTCGCGTTCGTGCTGGTCGGCGGGTCGGTGTTCGCCGCCGACCGGCACGGCGCGCGCGTGATCCGCGCGACGCGGCGGCTCGCGGACGCGGCCGCGCGGTTCGGCGACGGCGACCTCGGCGCGCGCGTGTCGCCGGACGGCCCGCCCGAGGTCGCCGAGGCCGGGCTGGCGTTCAACGCGATGGCCGACCACGTCGTCCAGCTGCTCGCGGCCGAGCGGGAGATGGCGGCGGACCTGTCGCACCGGCTGCGCACGCCGCTCGCCGCGCTGCGGCTGAACGCCGAGGCGCTCGGCGGCGGGCCGGTCGCCGACCAGACCCGCGAGGCCGTGGAGCGGCTGGAGCGCGAGGTGGACCAGATCATCCGGACCGTCCGCAAGCCGACCTCGCGGGGCAGCTGCGACGCCGCGAAGGTGCTGCGCGACCGGGTCCGGTTCTGGTCGGTGCTGGCCGAGGACGAGGGCCGGTCCTGCGAGCTGATCGGCGCGGACCGCCCCGCGCCGCTGCCGCTGCCCGGCAGCGAGCTCGCCGCCGCCGTGGACGCCCTGCTCGGCAACGTCTTCAAGCACACCGCCGAGGGCACGGCCTTCGCGGTCACGCTGCACCGGGGGCAGGGCGTCACCGGGATCCTGGTCGCGGACGCGGGCTCCGGGATCACCGACCCCGAGGCGGCGCTGCAGCGCGGCCGCAGCGGCGGCGGCTCGACCGGGCTCGGCCTGGACATCGCCCGCCGCGCCGCCGAGTCCACGGGCGGCTACCTGCGCATCCACCGGTCCGTGCTCGGCGGCGCGCAGGTGCAGATGTGGCTGCGGACGCGCTGGCTGCCGCCGCAGCGCCGGTCCCGCCGCCTGGTCGGCCGCCGGCACTCCCGCTCGGCGCGCCCGGCCTGACCGGTTGAACGCGCCGGGCCTGACCGGTTGAACGCGCCGGGCCTGACCGGTTGAACGCGCCGGGCCTGACCGGTTTGAACGCGCCCTGCCTGACCGGTTTGAACGCGCCCTGCCTGATCGGTTTGAACGCGCCCGGCGTGACCGGTTAGACCTGGGTGACGGACAGGCCGTTGCCGTCCTGGTCGCGGAAGGCGAACATCGGCGGCGCGCCCTGCCAGTGCAGGACGTCGTCGGCGTCCACGCCCTTCGCGCGCAGCTCGTCGTGCAGCGCCTCGGCGTCGCCGGTGGCGAGCCTGATCTCGGTGCTGCGCCCGGCGGGCGACTCGTCGCCCGCGGGGACCAGCGCGATCGTGGTCGGCGACCCGGCCGGGGCCACCTCGATCCAGCGCCCGCCGAACTCGCCCAGCGGCACGTCGCGCCGCTTCTCCATGCCCAGGACGCCGACATAGAACTCGACGGCCTTGTCCTGGTCCTTGACCGGGACGCCCGTCGCCCAGATTCCGGTGATGCCGCTCATGTCTTCCTCCATGCTCGGTTTCTAGCAAGGAGAGACACCCGGGGACGTCAAAAATCATCGAACGGCATGCGTCCTGCGACGAGCGGCTCGCGGCGGGCGCCGGACGGCCGTTGATTCGGACATTGCCCTTATTTGGGACCTCTCCGGCCGAGGTGGCCCGCCCGGACCCGGCTCAGATGATCGCGAACCCGTACTCCGCGGCGAGCGGGCCCAGCTCCGGCTCCCCGAACCGCTCGCGCATGCCCTTGAACGCGAGGGCCTTGTCCTCGCCGAACCGGCCGACCTTCACGGTATAGGTCGCCGCCGACACGAAGACGGGAGGCGTCGTCTTGCTGTGGAACTTGTCCGCATACATGACGACCGCCTCCTCGTCCGTGTCTGCGAGGTAGTCGGCCTCCGCCAAGGGCAGCCGTTGTTCGCGCACGTCCGCGCACGTCAGGCCGACCCCGGTGTGGTGGGAGCAGAACCGGCAGAGGACCTCCGGGAGCCCTTCTTCGCGCAACAGCTCCTCACCCAGCACGCCGTGCCGGATGTAGTTCGCGGAGTCGAGCCGTCCGTCCGCGTCATAAAGCCGGTACACGCCGACGTCATGCAGCAAAGCCCCGACCCGCACCAGCGGGCTGCCACTGAACTGCCCGGCGATGCGGGCCACGATCTCGCAATGCGTGAAGACCAGATCGAACGCCTCGGCCGAAGGAGCATGCCGCAAGTGCAGCTCCCGAATCTCCCCATCCGACGGAACCCGCATTTCTCAGATGTTATGCGAGAGGCGCTTCAGGAACGCCACGCTTTCCTGCGGCGGCAGGGCCGAAAGGGAGATGTTGTTCATCACACGCCCGTAGGCGTCGAGGTCGCTCGGCTTGTCGAGATAGAGGGCCGAGGTCAGCTGCTCCAGGTAGACCACGTCGGGCACATCGGGTTCGCCGAAGCGCAGGATCGTGAACGGGGTGTTCACGGGAATCCTCGCCCCGAGTGCGAACGGCACGATCTGCAACGTGACGTTGGGCATGTCCGCCACCTCGGCGAGGAACCGGATCTGATCGAGCATGATCCTCCGTCCGCCGACCGGGCGGCGCAGCGCGGCCTCCTCCACGATCGCCCACAGCGTCGGCCCGTTCGGCTCGCCCAGCCGGGCCCGGCGCGTCATCCGCAGCCGGACGCGCCGCTCGACCTCGTCCTCCGGCACGTCCTCCTGGCCCATCCGCACGACGGTCCGCGCGTAGTCCTCCGATTGCAGGAGCTCCGGGACGAACTGGATGTCGTACGTGCGGACGATGGACGCGGCCTCTTCCAGGCCGAGGTAGGTCTCGAACCAGGACGGGAGGACGTCGCCGTACCGGTGCCACCAGCCGGGCGAGCTGGCCTCGCGCGCGAGGTTCAGCAGGTGGCCGCGCTCGTCCGGGTCGGCGACGCCGTAGAGGGAGAGCAGGTCGTCCACGTCGCGCTCCTTGAAGCCGACGCGGCCGAGCTCCATCCGGCTGATCTTGGACGCGGTGGCGCGGATGGTGTAGCCGGCCTCCTCCCGCGTCAGGCGCCGCCGCTCGCGGAGGCGGCGCAGGTGCGCCCCGAGCATGATGCGCCGGATCGTCGGCCCGCCGCGCTGCCCGTAGGCGCCCGCGTCGTCGGGGAACGGGCGCATGCCGGGGTCCCGCCCCGAGCCGTGCGGGGACGGCTCAAGGCGGGTCGCGGTGACGGCGCGGCGGGCTTGCTCGGGGACGGCGGGACGGAGCGGCGGCGAGCGTTCCCCGGTCTCGTCCGCGCCGGTGTCGCCTGTGCGGTTGAGGCGGGCGGCGGTCTCCTTCCAGCGCCGCTCCCATTCCTTCACGTCGCCACCGCAGGCCGCGACGTAGGCGCGCGTGGTCTCCCAGTTCGGGAAGCGCCGTCCCGCCGCGGCCTCGGCGAGCGTGGTGAAGCCGTAGTAGGACCGCTTCGACATCGTCCGGTAGCTCGGCGAGCCGGCGCTCGCCCGCAGCTCCCGCAGCGCGACGGCGAACGCCGCGACGGGGCCCGAGTCCGGGTCGAGCGGATTCTCCGGGCGCGGCATCAGCGGAGCGATGTCCGCAGCAGCACCGCCGCCCCGGCCACGGCCAGCGCCCACCCGGGGTCGACGCCCCGCAGGATCAGCACGACCACCAGTACGACCACGGGCGCGGCCCAGATCTCGCGCACCGCCGGGCGGGCAGCGCAAAGCTCGACTTCGAGGGGGTGATTCACAGAAACTCCCACGTGATTGGCTCGGGCGGAGAAAGCGAGCGAGCGCGGTCCTCTCGGCCCTTCGCGGTTGCCGCCGCGAAGGGCGGTCCGCGCCCTTCTCGCGTTCATCGTGTCGGACGCCCCGGCCTTCCGGAAGCGATATGGCCCGACTCATTGTTCGGAGTCCGACCGGCTTTGATCGCCTAGCCGACAACTCTGCCGGCGGTCAAGGGAAAGTTGTTCGCGTTTCCGCCGCGGAACCGGCCACATGCTCATGCAGAGGCACGAACGGCACTCCGCAGCGAAACCACGAACAACGAAACCGCGCGCCTCCCGCAACATTTCCGCTGGTCAACGGCTCGTGCCCGGATCGTCCCCCAAGCCCGGCGAGCGCGGCGGACGGCAAGGGATGCCGAACAACAGGGCTCGCCCCGTACCTTGTGGAGGTCGATGGCTCCACGTCTGATGGCTCGGGCGGGGCACCGCGACCGGAGGGGCCTCCCGTTGCCGCGGGAGGTCCTTCGCACTTTCCGCAGGTCACCGCAGGAGCGACGAAACACGCAATAACACCGGCTCAGGCGAACCCTAAGCGAGGGTTAAGGGGGTTCTCGCGGGTGGGGGCGGTGCTTAGCGTTGCGGGTGTCAGGTTGGAGAGCTACGGCGGAGGTGGCGCGGCACAGCAGAGCGAACGTCGGCTGAGGTCCCGACTCTGGTTCCTGATTGAGACAGGTGACCGGCCCGTACGGCCCGCAAGACCCCGCTCGGGGCCGTGCGGGCCGGTCGCCTTTCCGGGAGCGCGCGGCTCAGGAGTATTTGAGGATGCCGGTGAACTCGTAGGGGGACTGGGAGACGCCGGAGCAGGTCGGGGAGACCTGGCCGTTCGGGCAGCCGCCGTTGTCGCGGCCGACCGACCAGAAGCGGACGAAGCCGATGCCGTTGGAGACGGCCCAGGAGTGCAGCTTCTGCGCGGCGGCCTGGGTGGTGGTCATGCCACTGTCGTTCTTGCCGATCATCGGCGTGACGCCGAGCAGGGCCTTGATCTCGGCGTCGGACTTGGCCGGCCAGATCTGCTTCATCTGGCCGAGGCTCGCGGTGGCGGCGGAGACCATGGCGTCGCCCCAGTCGCCGGAGTAGCCGAAGTCCATGAGCATGGGGTTGACGCCGACGTTCAGTCCGCGGGACGCGGCGTCCTGGAGGATCTGGACCGAGTACGGGTCCATGCCGTAGTCCTGGCCCTGGACGCGCATGGTGTAGCTGATGGTGGTGCCGCGGGCGGTCTGGAGCTGCTTGAGGGCGGTGTTGACCTTGGGGATGTCGATGGACGCCTCGATGTCGACGTCCAGGTTGTTGGTCTTGACGGTGTCCAGCACCTTCTCGTAGGCGGCGAGGAGGCTCGCGGTGTCGCCGCAGGACTGCTCCAGGTAGGGGCCGGCCGCGCCGCCCGTCGCGACGACGACCTGCCCGCCGGACTGCTGGAGCGAGCGGACGTCGTTGATGATGCGCGAGTCGTTCAGGGGGATCGTGCCGCCCCACGCGGGGTTGCAGCCGGTGCTGTCGCCGAGCGCGAAGGCGAGCGTGTAGTTCTTGACCCCGGTCGCGGACGCGGCGGACGCCAGGGACGGCGTGCTCATCGTGATGTCGATGTAGGGCGCGAACTTGATCGTCCCGCTGGTGGGCGGCGGGTTGCCGCCGCCGTCGGTGGTCTTGCCGCTGACCGGGGCCGAGTACGCGGAGACGTTGCCCGCCGCGTCGCGGGCGCGGACCTTGAACGAGTAGGACGTGTTCGGCGACAGTCCGGTGACGGTCGTCGAGGTTCCGGTGACGGCGGTGGGGGAGCCGCTGTCGCGGACGAGGTCGTAGCCCGCGACGCCGGTGTTGTCGGACGAGGCGTTCCAGCTGACCGTGAGGGACGTTCCGGTCGCGCCGCTCACGGTGAGACCGGTCGGGACGGACGGGGGCGTGGTGTCGGGCGCGCCGGCGCAGGACTTGCCGTTGAGGGTGCAGTTCAGCGGCGACCCGTTGCCGGACGACACCCAGCCGAAGGTGGCGCTCGCGCCGGGCGCGAGGGAGCCGTTGTACTCGCGGTTCGTGAACGCGTAGTGGTCGCCGGTGCGGGTGAGCAGGGCGTCCCAGTACGATCCGACGCTCGTGCCGGACGGCAGGTCGAAGCCGACGACCCATCCGTTCAGCTGGGCGGTTCCGGTGTTGGTGACGGTGAACTGGCCGGTGTAGCCGCCGCTCCATTCGGAGACCTTGGTGAAGGCGGCGGTGTCGGCGTGCGCGGGCGCGACGCCGAGCAGGACGAGCAGGGCCGTCATGAGGACGGCGATGGCGGCTCGGGACACGGGGAGCTCCCTGGGCAGGAGGGACGCGGGCAGGCCCCCGATGGCCTTACTTAAGGAAAGTTTCCTAACTGTTCGGCCGGATGCTAACCCCGCGAACGCCGCTCGACAAGGGCCCGCGGGAAGCTGCCGCCGGACTCCCGCCCGTCAGGGCAGGAGGCCGCGGAGCATCGAGTTGAAGGCGTCGGCGGTGCCGGCCGCCGAGTGGTCGCCGGTCGCGAGCCGCCGTACGGCCAGGCCGTAGAACAGCGCGACCACGGCCGGGGCGTGCCGTTCGGCGTCCGGGATGCCGAGCGCGGTGAGGATCGCGGCGGCGAGGCGGTCGTAGGCCTCGACCGAGCGGGCCGAGGTGATCCGCACCTCGGGGTCGCGGGCGGCGTGGAGGTGGAGTTCGAGGTTGGCGATCTGGTGCCGGTCGTTGGCGAAGCCGACCGTGGCCTTCTCGACCTCGTCGGCGGCGTGCGCGGGGTCGACGCCCGCGTCGCGCAGCCCCTCGACGTGCGCGGTGATGCGGGCGATCTCGTCGTCCACGAACGCGGCGAGCGCCTCCCGCAGCAGGTCGGACTGGCTCGGGAAGTGGTAGGTCAGCGAGCCGAGGGACACCCCGGCGGCCTTGGCGACGGCGCGGTTGGTCACGGCGCCGACGCCCTGCTCGGCGATGAGGTCCAGGGTCGCCTGGAGCATGCGGTCACGCGGAGTGGTCATAGCGCCTCCAGTCTTCCCCATCCGGACGCCGCACGTTATCGTTCGTTCGAACGAACGACAAGCGGCACGACGAGTGCGGGCGGCACGACGAGTGAGGGTGTGCGATGGAGGACTTCCTCGGCCTGGCCGAGCAGGCGGCGCTGCTGGCGGACGGCGAGGTCACCTCGCGGGAGCTGGTCGAGGCCGCGCTGGCCCGCGCGGACGCGGTGGCCTCGCTGGAGGCCTTCCGCGTCGTCCGGCACGAGGCCGCGCTGCAGGAGGCGGACGAGGCGGACCGGCGGATGGCGGCGGGCGAGTGGCTGCCGCTGCTCGGCGTCCCGGTCGCGATCAAGGACGACACCGACCTCGCCGGCGAGACCACGCCGTTCGCCGTGCTCGCCGACCACCGGCCGAAGACCGCGGACGCCGAGATCGTCCGGAAGCTGCGCGAGGCGGGCGCGGTCATCGTCGGCAAGACGACGACCTGCGAGATCGGGCTCTGGCCGTTCAGCGAGTCGCCTGGGTACGGCCGCGCGCGCAATCCGTGGGACCCGGCCCGGACGCCGGGCGGGTCGTCCGGCGGGAGCGCGGCGGTGGTCGCGGCGGGCGTGGTCCCGGCGGCGGTCGGCTCGGACGGCGCGGGCTCGATCCGGATCCCCGCCGCCTGGACGAACCTGGTCGGCATCAAGCCGCAGCGCGGCCGCGTGTCCGGCTACCCGCACACCGACCCGTTCAACGGGATCACCGTCTGGGGCCCGCTCGCCCGGACCGTCGGGGACGCGGCGCTGCTGCTCGACGTCCTGACCGGGAGCCACCCGAAGGACGCCTACCAGCTCGACCAGCCGGTCACGCCGTTCGCGTCCGCCGCCGAGACCGAGCCCGGACGGCTGCGCATCGCGGTCTCGTTCCGGACCGCGTTCGGCGTGCCCGGCAAGCTCGACCCGGAGATCCGGCTCGCGGTGGAGCGGCTCGCGCGGCGGCTCACCGCGCTCGGGCACAAGGTGTTCCCCGCCGACCCCGACTACGGGCCGATCTTCATGGGCCTGGTGCCGCGCGGCACGACCGGCGTCGCGGACTGGCTGGACGGCATGCCGAACCCGCGTCCCGAGGCGCGCACCGAGGTGGAGGCGAAGATCGGCCGGATCGCGGGCCGCCGCCTGCTGCCGCTGGCCCGCCGCCTCGACCCGTACTTCCGGCGCCGCGTCGGGCGGATCTTCCAGACCGCCGACGTCGTGCTCACCCCGACCACCGCGCAG
This sequence comes from Actinomadura rupiterrae, assembly GCF_024172125.1. Taxonomy (GTDB): domain Bacteria; phylum Actinomycetota; class Actinomycetes; order Streptosporangiales; family Streptosporangiaceae; genus Spirillospora; species Spirillospora rupiterrae. The sequence continues at coordinate 37,310 of NZ_JAMZEA010000007.1, read as the reverse complement.
CTCCCGCTGAAGGTCGGCGCGTTCGACGGCGCGGGCTACCAGCGCACGCAGTCCGGCGTCGCCGCCGCGTGCCCCTACGCCTGGACGTGGAACGTGCTCGGCTGGCCGGGCGTGAACGTCCCGGCCGGGTTCAGCAAGGACGGCCTGCCGATCGGCGCGCAGCTGCTCGGGCACGACTCCGACGAGGCGACGCTGATCTCCCTCGCCGCGCAGCTGGAGGCCGTCGAGGGCTGGGCCGACAAGCGCCCCGCCGACCCGGCCGTCACGGCGGGGTGACGGCCGGGGCCTCCGCGCCCGTGCTGGGAGGTGGTCAGTAGCCGGAGCCGGTGACCAGGCCGCCGTCCACGAGGACCTCGCTGCCGGTGCAGTAGGACGCGTCGTCCGAGGCGAGGTAGGCGACCAGCCCGGACACCTCGCGCGAGTTCCCGAGCCGGCCGAGCGGCAGGCCCTGGATCAGCGCGTCCGCGCGGTCGGCGGTCGCCTCGATGACGTCCTGCTGCATCGACATCCCGGTGATGATCGCGCCGGGGTGGATGGAGTTGACCCGGATGCCGTACTGCCCCAGCTCACGCGCCGCCGCCTTCGTCAGCCCGCGCACGCCGAACTTGGACGCGCTGTAGGCGGCGAGCCCGGACGCCCCGATGAACCCCTCGGTGGACGACACGTTGATGATCGACCCGCCGCCGGACGCCTTCATCGGCTCGATCACGGCCTTCACGCCCTGCCACTGGCCGAGCAGGTTGACCTCGATGATCGCGCGCGCCTCGTCGAGCGTCATCTCCTCGATCGTCCGGTGCTTGAGGATGCCCGCGTTGTTGACCAGCACGTGCAGCGCGCCGTAGGTCCCGACGGCGGTGCGGACCGCGTTCTCCCAGTCCTCGGCCCTCGTCACGTCCATCCGGACGAACCGGACGGCGTCCCCGAGGTCGGCGGCGAGCTTGGCGCCCTCGTCCTCCAGCACGTCGCCGATGACGACCCGCGCGCCCTCGTCCACGAACCGCCGGACGTGCGACTTGCCCATGCCGCGCGCGCCGCCGGTGACGATCGCGACCTTGCCGTCAAGACTGCCCATCGAGGGTCCTCCTCATCGCGGCCACCGCGCTCGCGGCGGCCTCCATGCTCCGGTAGACGGGGACGCCCGCCTCGCGCGCGGCGGCCCGCACCTCGTCCTCGACGCCGGGCGGCGCGCACTCGGCGTTCCGGACGACGAGCGTGATCCGCGTGTCCGCGGCCTCTTCCTGGAGCCTCCCGACCGCGCGCGTGTAGGCGATGAGCGGGTCGGCGCTGTCGCCGAAGGTGAAGAAGCTCTGCACGTTGACGTGCGCGACGACGTCCGGGAAGGCGCGCTGCTCCAGGATCGCCGCGACCGCGTTCCGGACGAGGTCGGGGTTGCCGCGCGGCCCGACCGGGATTTCGAGGGGATTCGCGAGCGAGCTGCCCGCGCCGAGGCCGAGCGCGCGGAGGGCTTCGACGGCGGTGTCCGGGAACTGCGGCAGGTCCAGGGACGCGCCGGCGAACACGTCGGCGGCGAGCACGCTCGCGCCGCCGCTCGGACCGATGACCAGCACGCCGTCCCCGCGTACCGCGCGGTCTCCGTGCAGGTCGAGGGCGTCGAGCGCGCCGATCAGGTCGTCCTGGCTGCGGACGAGCGCGGTCCCGGTCTGGATGCCGAGCGCGGTCCAGATGCGGTCGTCGCCGATCATCCCGCCGGTGTGCGAGGCGGCGGCCGTCCGGCCCTGGTCGCTGCGCCCGCCGACCAGCGCGACGACCGGACGCCGCGCCGCGCGCAGGGCGTCGAACAGGCCGCGCCCGTCGCGCGGATCCTCCAGGTAGAGGCCGATCGCTGATGTGCCGTCGTCCGCGTCGAGATAGCGGAGCAGCTCGGCGGGGGTGACGTCGAGGCTGTTGCCAACGGTCGCGACCTTGGAGAACGCCAGCCCGCGCCGCTCGCCGACCTTGATGACCTCGCCCGCGAGGCCGCCGCTCTGCGAGACGACGGCGATCCGTCCGGAACTTCCGGGGGCGCCGCCGATGAAGGTCTGACCTCCGGCGGGCGAGTAGATTCCCATGCAGTTCGGGCCGAGCAGGCGCACGCCCGCCTCCCGCGCGGCGAGCGCGAGTCCGGTCTCCAGCTCCGGCTCGCCCATCTCGCGGAAGCCGCCGCTCATGACCTGCACGAACGGGATGCCGGACGCCTGCCGCACGACGTCCGCGCACTGCTTGGCGGGGACGGCGACCAGCGCGTAGTCCACGTCCGCCTCGGCCAAGGACGGCACGCACGGCACGCCGTCGATCTCCGCCGCCGACGGATGGACGGCCAGCAGCCGCCCTTCGTACCCGACGGCCTTGTAGAAGCCGAGGAACATGTTCCCGAAGTTCGGCCGCTTCGTGGACGCCCCGACCACCGCGACCCCGCGCGGCGCGAACAACCGGTCGAAGTCGGTCACGCCCGGGGCGGTCGGCTCCCCGGGCGCCTCCGCTTCCAGACTGCCGACGAGCCGCGCGTCCACCGCCACCGCGCCGGACGGCCCGCAGATCACCGGGTTCAGCTCGAACTCGGTGAACCCGTCGCCGAGGCCCGTGACCATGTCGCTCACCGCGAGCAGCACCTTGACCAGCGCGTCCCTGTCCACCGGCGGCCCGCCCCGGTAGCCGTCGAGCAGCGCGGACCCGCGCAGCTCGGACAGCATCGCGTGCGCGTCGGCCTCGGTGACGGGCGCGAGGCGCAGGGACGTGTCGCGCAGCGCCTCGGTCCAGACGCCGCCGAGCCCGACCATCAGGACCGGCCCGAACGCCGGGTCCCGGACCGCGCCCACGATCACCTCGACGCCGGGTTCCGCCTGCTCCTCGACCAGGAAGCCGTCCGGGACGATCCCCTTGCCGGTGAGGGCCTGCTGCATCTCGGCGGCGGCAGCGGCGGCCAGTGCGGCGGAGCCGATGCCGAGGCGGACGGCTCCGGCGTCGCTCTTGTGGAGCAGGTCCGGGCCGTACGCCTTGACCACCAGCGGCGGCGCCAGGCCCCCGGCGGCGGCTTCGAGCTCGGCGGGCGTGCGCGCGGTCGCGCCGCGCGGCACGGTCACGCCGAAGCCGGAGATCCACGCCTTGACCTGGTGTTCGGGAACGTGGCTCACAGTCCTCCTCAAAGACGGGTCGCGGCCGTACTCGGGTCGTCAGGCGCGGTCGGCGTACGCGTCGCGGATGCCCCGGCGGAGCAGCTTGCCCGGGCCGCCCGACGCGTCCTGCGTGTGGGGGAGTTCGTCCGCGATGACGACCGTGTCGGGGCGCCGGTGCTCGGGCAGCCGGGACGCGAGCGCGGCCTTCACGCCGTCCTCGGTCAGGGAGGCGCCCGCGCGCGGGACGACCGCGAGCAGCACCTTCTGCTCCACGGCGTCCTGGCCTTCGGGATGCGCCGGGACGCCGACCGCGCCCGCCTCGGCGACGGCGTCCAGCTCGATCGCCGCCTCCTCGATCTCGGCGGGCTGCGTCCACTGGCCGCCCTTGAGGATCGCGTCCTCGCGGCGCCCCAGCACGTAGACGAAGCCGTCGGCGTCCATGCGGCCGACGTCGCCGCCGACGTACCAGCCGTCCCGCATGACGTCGGCGGTCTTGCCGGGCAGCTTGTCGTAGCCGACCATCATGTTCGGCCCGGCGAGGTTGATCTCGCCGACCTCGTCCAGCACGCGGTTCCCGTTCGGGTCGGTGATCCGGACCGCGCAGGACGTACGGGCGCGGCCGACCGACGAGATGTCCTGGCTGCAGTCGTCCTGGCGCCCGAAGCAGGTGTAGGGGGCCTCGGTCTGGCCGTAGTAGCTGTAGATCGCCGCGCCGGGCATCCGGGCGAGGATGCGCTCGCGCAGCGCGGGCAGCAGCGGCTCGCCGCCGAGGACGATCGCCCTCAGCGAGGACAGGTCGACACCGTTGTGGTCGTCGGAGCCGAGCAGCGCGGAGAAGAAGCTCGGGATCAGCGAGACGTGCGTGACCTTCTCGCGCGGCACGACCTTGAGGAAGTTCGCCGGTCCCCAGTCCTGTTCGAGCACGAGCGTCATGCCCGCGTAGAACGCCGGGCCGACCAGCGCGGGGAACCCGATGCCCCAGATGATCGCGCCGGTGCCCATGACCGAGTCCGGGTCGTGGTCGACGTCCAGCCAGATCTGCGCGGACGCCAGCGACGAGAAGTGCGTGTGCATGACGGCCTTCGGCAGGCCGGTCGTCCCGGAGGTGTAGAACAGCGCGAGCAGGTCGTTGCCGAACCCGCCGAGCGGCGGCTCGGACTCGGCCGCGCCCGCGGCGAGCGCGTCCAGGTCCACGACGTCGTCGGCCGGTCCGCCGACGCGCAGCCACAGCTTCACGTTCGGCAGGCCGGGCCGGATCTGCTCGACCAGGCCCTCGACCGTCGCGTCGTACACGAACGCGGTGCACTCGGAGTGCTCGACGACCTGCCGGAGCGTGTCGGCGGGCCAGTACGGGTTCAGCGCCGCGACGACCGAGCCGATCTTCATCTGCGCGAGGTACACCTCGGCGACGTGCAGCGTCTCGTTCATCAGCGACGCGACCCGCGTGCCGGGCGCGACCCCGGCGGCGAGCAGGGCGTGCGCGACGCGGTTGACCCGCCGGTTGAGCTGGTCGTAGGTGAAGCTCTGCTCGCCGCAGTACGTCAGCGCCGTCTTGTCCGGGGTGCGCAGGGCGTTGGCGGTCAGGATCGCGTGGGCGTAGTTGCTGAACGGGCTGTCGCTGCTGGGACTGTTCTCTCGCGCCACGGCTCGGCTCCTTCGGCTCAAGCTGGAGGGGGTGGGGGCGGTGCGAACGGCGGGAGGCGGAGCGGAAGGTGCGGGCGGGTCAGCGGGAGCTGTAGAGGACGAACGGGTTCCCGGCCGGGTCGCGGAGGACGGCGCGGATCTCGTGCGGCCCCTCCTCCGGCTCCCGGACGACCGTCGCCCCCGCCGCCGTCAGCTTCGCGAGCGTCGCCGCGACGTCGGCGACCTTGAAGGACGCGGCGGGCGCGCCGCCGGTGACGTCCTCCTCGGGACCGGCGATCGCGACGGTCGTCCCGCCGCCGTCGAGCGCGGCGAACCGGCCGCCGTCCTGGAACTTCAGGGTGAGGCCGAGCCCGTCCCGGTAGAAGGCGACGGCCTGCTCGACGTCCTGCGCCGGGTAGAGCACGTTGCCCAGGCGCGGCAGTTCGGTCATGCGGGACTCCAGTGGGGGATCGGGCCGAAGCCGGGCAGCTCGGCGAAGCGGACCCGGACCGGCATGCCGATCCGGACGTCCTCGGGCGGGCAGCCGGTGACGTCCCCGAAGACGCGCGCGCCCTCGGGCAGGTCGAGCCAGGCGACGGTGTACGGCGGCTCGAAACCGGGCAGGAACGAGCGGTGCACGACGGTGAAGGTGTGCACCGAGCCGCGCCCGGACACCGCCTCGTACGGCAGGTCCGCGCCGCCGCAGAACGGGCAGCGCGGCTCGGGGAAGTGCACGAACCGGCGGCACCCGGCGCACCGCTGGAGCGCCAGCCCGCCGCGCCGGCAGGCCGCCCAGTAGGGCTCGGTCAGCGGGCTCGGCGTCGGAGCGGGGCGCGAGGGGTCCATCGCGGCCCAACCTAGCGCACGCTTGGTTGACCGACAAGACCGCCGATTGCGCTCCGATCGGGTTGACTTCTCAGCCGGTGGCGAGCCGGTCCGGTTGACTTCTCAGGCGGTGGCGAGCCGGTCCCGGGACAGCCGGTCGGCACGGCGGGTCGTCTCCGGGAGCCGGTATCCGGGGGCGAGCGCGAGCGCCAGTCGGCACGCCTCGTCCAGTCCGACGCGGTGGCCCACGGAGACGAACACGGGCTTCACGCCGTCCTGGGTGCGCAGGACGCTCCCGACCTCCGCGCCGTCAATGAGCAGGGGAGACCGGTCTCCGCGCTTGGGGCCGGGCGGCTCGTGCGTGCCGACGAACGCGGTCTTGGCGATGCCGATCGCCGGCAGGCCGGTGATGATCCCGACGTGGCAGGCCAGGCCGAAGCGGCGCGGGTGCGCGAGCCCGTACCCGTCGCAGACCAGCAGGTCGGGCGTGATCGAGAGACCGCGCAGCGCCTCGACCAGGGTCGGCAACTCGCGGAATGCGAAAAGCCCCGGAACGTACGGGAAATCGGACGTCCCGACCGCGACCGACTCCTCCAGCACTTCCAGCGACGAGGCATCGAGCACCACGGCGGCGGCCGCCACGCGGGTGTGCGTGCTGTGGCCGTCGCCCGCGTACGAGACGTCCAGCCCGGCGACCGTCCGCGGCGCGACCGTCCCGGACGCCACCACCTGCCCGCGCAGGTCGTGCTGGATCGCCTCGGCCTCGTCCGGTGTCGCCGGCCAGGCGTGCGGAACCGTGATCTCCATGGCGGAAACGGTAGCGCCGCCGCACACTGTGATCATGACTCGACTGGAGACGGAGCGGCTGGTCCTGCGCCCCCTGACGGGCGCCGACTTCGACGACTACGCGGCGATGATGGACGATCCGGAGGTGGCGGAGGGCCTCGCCGAGGGTGTCGGGCGCACCCGGGACGACGTGTGGCGCAACCTCGCGATGTTCATCGGGCACCGGGAGATCCGCGGCTTCTCGCACTGGGCGCTGGTCGAGAAGGCCACCGGCGCGTTCGTCGGGCGCGCCGGGCCGTGGAGCCCGCTCGGCTTCCCCGGCCTCGGCGTCGGCTGGTGCCTGGCCCGCGCCCACTGGGGCAAGGGGTACGCGTCCGAGGCGGCGCGCGCCGCGCTCGACTACTGCTTCACCGACCTGGACGCCGAGGAGGTGGTCTCGCTGATCCTGCCGGGCAACGGCCGCTCGGTCGCGGTGGCCGAGCGGATCGGGCACCGGCACCTGCGCGACACCGACTACCGGGGCCGCCGCGTCCACGTGTACGGCCAGCGCCGCCCGGAGTAGCGCACTACCCAAGCAAATGCTAGGTCGTTTAGGCTGGCCGGGTGCCCACCGACCTCGCCGCCCTCGTGCCCCCCGACCGCACGGCGCTGCTCGTCATGGAGATGCAGCGCGGTGTGGCGGGCGACCTCGCCCGCTTCCCCGACCTGGTGAAGACCTGCGCCGAGCGGGACGTGACGGCCAACGCCGCGCGCGTCGCCCATGCCGCCCGCGCCGCCCGCGTCCGCGTCGTGCAGTGCACGGCCGCGTTCCGTCCCGACCGCGCGGGCAGCCACACCCGCAACTCGCCGTTCCTCCGCGCTCTGCTCAAGGACCCCTCGCACATGCTGGAGGGGACGGACGCCGTCGAGGTGCTGCCCGAGCTGTCCGACCCGTCCGACCTCGAATCGCGCCGCTACCACGGCTTCTCGCCGTTCACCGGGACGTCCCTGGACATGACGCTGCGCTCGCTGGGCGTCGAGACGGTCGTCGCGGTCGGGCTGTCGCTGAACCTCGGCATCCCGGGCCTCTGCCTGGAGGCGGTGAACCTCGGCTACCGGGTCGTCTGCGTCACCGACGCCGTCGCCGGGACGCCCGCCGAGTACGGGGACGCCGTGCTCGCCCACACGATCCCGCTGCTCGCCGCGCGCGCCACCGCCGGCGACCTGGTCCGAGCCTGGGAGGGCTGATGGACGGCCTCGACCTCACCGGACGGACCGCCGTGGTGACCGGCGGCGCGGGCGGCATCGGCCGCGCCGTCTGCGCCGACCTCGCCTCGCTCGGCGCGCACGTCGTCGTCGCCGACCTCGACGCGGACGCCGCCGGCGAGACCGCGAAGGCCCTCGGCGGGACGGCCGCGCACGTCGACCTCGCCGATCCCGCGTCGATCGACGCCTTCACCGGGGCCGTCGGGCCGGTGGACATCCTCGTCCACAACGCGGGCGTCAGCATCGTCGAGCCGTTCACGGACAGCGACCCGGCGCACTGGGACCTCATGTGGAAGGTCAACCTGCGCGCGCCGATGCAGCTCACCCGTGCGCTGCTGCCCGGCATGTCCGCCCGCGGCCACGGCCGGCTCGTCTTCGTCTCCTCGGACGGCGCGCGCGCCGGATCCGGCGGCGAGGGCGCCTACGCCGCCACCAAGTCGGGCCTGTTCGGGCTCGCGAAGACCCTCGCCCGCGAGGCCGCGCGAGGGGGCGTGACCAGCAACATCGTCTGCCCGGGCCCGACCGACACACCCATGGTCCGGAAGGTGGCCGAGCAGCACCCGGACCTGCTGGACAAGCTCGCCCGGCAGATCCCGCTGCGCCGCATCGGCCGCCCGTCCGACATCGCGGGGATCATCGCGTTCCTCTGCACCGACCGCGCCGCCTACATCACCGGCCAGACCATCTCGGTCAGCGGCGGCATCACGATGCAGTGAACCGGCCACAGTGACGCCGCTAAAGGGATGCGTACGCCGCCTCGACCAGGCGGTAGGCGCGCAGGTCGCCGGAGAGCTGGTCGCCCATGCGGTTCGGGAGGTAGGCGACGACCAGCTCGGCGTCGATGTCGGCGAGGCCGTGCGCGCCGCCCGCGCCCGTGTGGCCGAACGCCGACGCGCGTCCGGCCTCGGGCGTGAAGAACGTCATGGACGGGCGCATGAACCCCAGGCCGAACGCGCTGTTCACGGTCAGGGTCGCGTCCTCGCCGTCCACGCGCGTCCGGATGCCTTCGCGCAGGGTCTCAGGGCGGACGTACCGCCCGGCGATCAGGTTCGCGTAGAACCGGCCGAAGTCGCGGGCGGTCGCGACCATCCCGGCGGACGGCCAGCCCGCGCGGTGGATGACCGGGTTGTTGAAGCCGCCCTTGCCGGGGCTCGGGTTGTTCAGCCCCCGGTTCATGCGGCTGTCGGGGTCGAGGTAGGCGTTGGCGAGCCGGGTGAGGCGCGCGTCGTCCGCGACCGCGCGCGGGCCGTCCTCGTTCTGGACGCCGCGCACGTTCGTCAGCTTCGCCGCGCGCTCGATCACCTCGTCCGGCGACCCGACCCACAGGTCCAGGTCCGCCGCGAACTCCTTCTTGATGAACTCGCCGGCGGGCATCCCCGCGTGGTGCCGGACGAGGTGTCCCGCGAGCCAGCCGTAGGTCAGCGCGTGGTAGCCGTGCGCGGTGCCCGGCTTCCACTCGGGCTCCTGTGCGGCGAGGTCGGCGGCGCGCGCGTCGGCGTCCGCGGCCTCCTCGGCCGACACCGGGCGCGCGAACGCGGGCAGCCCGACCTCGTGGGTGAACAGGTGCTCGTTGAGCGCGACGTCCTTGCCGTGGGCGCCGAACTCGGGCCACCAGCCGGTGACGGGAGCGTCCCACGCGAACGCGCCGCGCTCGGCGAGCAGCAGCGCGGCGGCGGCCGTCAGCGCCTTGGTGCAGGAGAACCCGAACGCGGGCGTGTCCTCGACCCACGGGCGCTCGGTGCGGCGGTCGGCGAGGCCGCCCCACAGGTCCACCACCTTGCGGCCGCCCGCGTACACCGCGACGGCCGCGCCGATCTCCCGTCCCTCGGCGAAGTTCCGGTCGAAAACGTCCCGGACGGCGGCGAAGGCCGGGTCGCAGTGTCCCTGCACGGGTCCCTGCACGGTCGTCATGGCGGCGTCCTCTCCTCGGAAGGGTCTGAAACCGAATGATGCTCGATGAGCCGAACAACTGGGGACGGTGGGGTGCCGCCGACGAGCGCGGCGCGCTGAACCTGCTGACCCCCGAGACCGTGCTGGCCGCCGCGTCCTGCGTCCGGGAGGGCCGGGTCCTGGGGCTGTCGCTGCCGATCCGCGGCGCCACCTCGTCGCCCGCGCCGACGACCGTCCCGCACCTGCGCGGGCGGCCGCTGCCGCAGCACTTCATGTCCGTGGACGGCGGCGACTACGCGGCGGGTACGCGCGCGATCGGCGCCGGCCTGAAGATGGCCGACGACGCGCTCGTCGTGACTCCGCACGGCACCACGACCCACATGGACGCCCTCTGCCACATGTGGTCGGGCGACGAGCTTTACAACGGCCATCCGGCCGACCGCGTGCGCTCGTACGGAGCCGGACGATGCGGGATCGACAAGGCCGGTCCGGTCGTCGCGCGCGGCGTCCTCTTCGACGTCCCGCGGTTGCGCGGCGTCGTGCACCTGGCCGCCACCGACCGCATCACACCGGACGACCTGGAGGCGTGCGGCGTCGAACTCCGTTCCGGGGATGTCGCCGTCGTCCGCACCGGATGGCCGCTGACCTGGCAGGAAAGCCCGGACGCGTACTGGAGCGGCCAGCCGGGGCTGTCCGCCGACGCGGGACGCTGGCTCGCCGAACGGGACGTGTGCGCGGTCGCGTCCGACAACGCCGCGATCGGCGGGCTGAACGAGCGGCAGCTCGCCGACGAGGGCCTGGCCGACGACCTGCACATGATCCTGCTGTGGCGGCACGGCATTCCGCTGCTGGAGATGCTCTGGCTGGAGGAGCTGTCCGGGACGTCCCGGACGGACTTCCTCTTCCTCGCCGCGCCGCTCCGGATCGAGGGCGGCACGGCCAGCCCGGTCACGCCCGTGGCCGTGCTCTGACCCCGTCCGGCCCCGCTGTCCGGTTTCGTCCGGCGGGCCGCTCCGGAGGTGGTCGAATCTTCGTCCTTTGTCCATCCGATCGTGATCAAGAGGTGATCGTCCGGCGACAGCGTTGCGATGGCCATCCCCTACCGCAAGGAGGACAGCCATGCGCAGACTCATGACGGTCGGCGCGGCCGGGGCGCTCGTCGCCGCGACCGTCTCCCTCACCGGCACCGCCGCCACCGCCGCTCCCGCCCCGGGTGTCAAGTTCATCGACGCCGGGCAGAGCTCCGCGCAGGTCGACCGGTTCTGGACCAAGGAGCGCATCGCGAGCGCGAAGGAGTACCGCGCCCCCGCCGCCCCGGCCGTCTCCGCCGACTCCTCGACGGTCGACGCGTCCACCCAGGGCCCGCAGTACGTCCGCGCGGGAACGCTGCCCAAGGCCGAGCCGGGCCAGGTCACCTCGCAATGGCGCAAGCCCCCGGCGCTCGGCCGGCTGTTCTTCAGCCTCCACGGCCAGACCTGGATGTGCTCGGCGACCGTCGTGGTGTCCGACAACCACGACGTCATCTCGACCGCGCGGCACTGCGGCTTCGGCGAGGGCGGCAGCAACTACCGGTTCGCCCCGGCCTACGCCAACGGGCACGCGCCGCGCGGCTGGTTCACCTGGCGCAAGGCCGGCTGGGTGACCACCCCCGGCGTCAAGGGCGACAACGCGTTCATCGTGCTGAACAAGCGCGCCGGAAAGCACGTGCAGGACGCGGCGGGCTCGGAGGGCGTCGCGTTCAACTACAAGCCGAGCCAGTACTACACCAACCTGCTCGGCATCCCGGGCGACAAGGACTACCCGTGGCGCTGCTCCGGGCAGCCCAAGGGCAGCAGCGACAAGCGCATCATCTACTTGGCGCACTGCAACGGGATGAGCGGCGGTGCGAGCGGCGGCCCGTTCCTGATCAAGTTCAACGCCAACACCGGCGTCGGCTGGCAGACCGCGTCGTACTACGGCAGCTGCGGGCACGACGCCTGCGGCGCCCAGTGGCAGAGCACCGCGCTGTCCGTCTACCGCGGCGCCCAGCACCGCTGACCGTCCGGTAGTACCGGCGGGCCGCCCTCGCATGGGCGGCCCGCCGTTCTCATGCCTCGGTGACGCCCAGGGTCCGCGCGGTAGGGGACGGCGGGACGTCGTCCTTCGCCGGGTAGGTGCCGAGCGCCCGGTCCGAGATCGGCGTGACGACGCCGAACCAGTAGCGCTCGTTGCGGAAGTGGTGCAGGCGATGGCTGCGCCACGCGATCCGGTACGGAGCGTGCCGCGGACGGTAGGACGAGTGGATCAGGAAGTGCGTCCACTCGTAGCCCGCGAGCGCGGTGAGCGAGGTCGCGATGCCGGTCAGCGCGAGCCGCCGGTCCCGCAGGAGCGCGAGGTTGAGGCCGACCAGCCCGGCGATCGCGCCGGCGACCGCGGGCATCGGGACGAACACCAGCCCGGCGTCGCGCGGGTCGCGGTGGTGCGCGCGGTGCTTGCGGGCCAGTTGCGGGTCGATCCGGCGCCCGCCGACGGTCTTCGGCTTCCAGTGCAGTACCGCCACGTGGACGATCCACTCGACGAACGGCTCGGCGGCGAGGACCGCGGCGGGGACGACCGCGTCGCGGCGCGTCCAGCGGCCCGCGGCGAGCCGTGCCGCGACGGCGGACGCGGCGGCCGGGACGAGCACCTTCGGGCTCGGATGCCGGAAGAACTCGCGGGCCGCGCCGGACAGGGACAGGCCGGGCCGGAGCCAGCCGGGGGCGTCGGCGCGTCCCCTTCCGGACGGCGACGCGTGGGAGCGGGGGGTCACCCTGGATCCTCCTCGGTGAAGTGGGACAGCACGGCGATGCGGCCCTGGTCCAGCAGCGCGGCGGCGCGGGCACGGGCGCGCCCGGCGTCCCCGGCCTCGACGGCCGCCACGAGGTCCCGGTGCGCGGGCACGTCGCGCCGCTCGTCCAGGACGAGCAGGTCGACCAGCGCCCCGACCGGCCGGTACGCGTCGCGCAGCACGTTCAGCGAGAGCCGGTAGCAGACGTTTCCGGAGCCCTCGACCAGCAGGTCCCAGAAGCGGACGTCGAGCGCGGCGAGGGCGGCCACGTCGTCGGCGCCACCGTCCGCCACGAGGCTCTCCAGGTCGGCGACCGTCTCGCGCAGGCCCGCGCGGACCCCGGACGTGGCGCGTGCGGCGGCGAGGGACGCGGCGTCCGCGCCGATCGCGGTCCGCATCTCCATCACCGACCGGACGACCTCCGCGTCGATGCCGCCGTCCGCGCCGAGGAACAGCCGGGGGAGCAGGTCGAGCCCGGCGGTGCGGCGGAAGTCGCGCACCCGCGTCGCGCCGCCGTGCCGGATCTCCACCAGCCCGAGCTGGTCGAGCCGCTGCAGCGCCTCGCGCAGCGCCTGCCGGTTGACGCCGAACTCCTCGGTCAGCGCGCGCTCGGGCGGGAGGCGCTCGCCGGCGGGGAGCGTGCCGTCCAGGATCCGGGCCGCGATCTGGTCGAACACCGCCGTGGCGACGGAGGTCCGCTCGACGGGGGAGAAGCCGCTCATGGCCGCGATTCTGGTCATCCGGAGGTCGAGAAGTCAAGTGGTCTGACCAGTAGCGCCCGAAAGAGCGCCGGTCGGCCGACCGGCGCTCTTCTGGAATCAGGCGCCCGGGTAGGCGCCGCCGCCGTGGGCGGCGTCGAGGGCGTCGTAGTCGGGCGTGTAGCCGCGCTTGGGGATCTCGGACACGAACACGACCTCGCGCGGCTTCTTGTAGGACGCGATCTCGTCCCGGACGTGCTCGATGACCTGCTCGGCGGTCAGCTCGGCGCCCTCCTTGAGCACCACGACCGCCTTGGGGGACTGGCCGAAACGGTCGTCCGGAACGCCGATGACCGCCGCGTCCGCGATGGCCGGATGCGTCTTCAGCGCGCGCTCGACCTCGGCCGGGTAGATGTTCTCGTTCGCCGACTTGATCATGCGGAGCCTCGGGCCGACGAAGGTGAGCGTCCCGTCGCTCTCGCGGCGCCCGAGGTCGCCGGTGTGGTGCCAGCCGTGCTTCGTCTTCGCCGCGTTCAGCTCGGGACGGTTCCAGTAGCCGGAGAACAGGCTGTGTCCGCGTGCGCAGATCTCGCCGACCTCGCCGGGCGGTACCTCGCGCCCGTCGGCGTCCAGCAGCCGCACGTGGACGAGCGGGGACGGCCGTCCGGCATACCCCGCGCCGCCCATGCCGAGCCCGAGGAACGTCAGCATCCCGCCGACCTCGGTCTGCCCGTAGCCGCCCATCTTGGACGCGCACCACGGGCTGTCGTCCACCGTGATCATCGCGTCCCACTCGGGGCTGTGCGAGACGAAGCGCAGCGAGCTCAGGTCGTACTTCCCGTCCTTGTTGGCCTGGACGAGACCGTCGATCATCGGGCCGAACAGGAACGCCTGCGTGCACTTCTCGGCCTCGATCAGGCGGCACACCTCGTCCGGCTCGTACGCGGGCGTGAAGACGAGCGTCCCGCCGATCTGGAACGTCGCGAGCGTGAACATCATCGTCCCGACGTGGAACAGCGGACCGCAGGCCAGGAACGTGAAGCCGTCCTCCATCTGCCGCATGTGCAGCAGCGCCATGCTGTGCGCGACGAGCGCCGAGTGGCTGAGCAGCGCGGCGTTCGGACGGCCGTCGAACGCGGCGGTGTAGAGCGCGAGGACGGGCGCGTCGTCGTCCACCAGCCCCGAGAACGCGGTGTTCGCGGACGCCAGGTACGCCTCGTAGTCCGCGTCCGAGCGGATCCAGCGCGCGTCGAGCGCGACCTGCCCGCGCGCCTTCTCGACCGCCTCCGACTCCTCCCACACCACGACCCGCGGCGCCAGGTCGTCCAGGACGTAGGCGATCTCGTCGGCGGACTGCCGCCAGTTGGCCGGGCAGAAGATCGCGCCGAGCCGCGCGCAGGCCAGCAGCAGTTCGAGCACGCGGAAGGAGTTCTGGCCGAGCCACAGCACCCGGTCGCCAGGCGCGATGCCGTCGCCGGCGAGCGCGCCGGTCAGCCGCTCGACCCGCGCGTCCAGCTCGGGATAGGTCAGCCGGACGTCGCCGTCCACGACCGCCGTGCCGCCCGGACGGCCGCGGTGGTGCTCGGCGAGGACGTCGCCGAGGGTGAGCCGGTGAACTGCGGACATCGCGCCTCCTGGGGGTGGTTGCCTCGGCGGGGGACGGCTTGCGGGGGATTGCGGGCGGTAAGCGGTCAGCGGTCGGAGAATCAGCGGGTCAGCGGAAGGCGGGCATGACCTCGGCGGCGAAGAACTTCAGGACCTTCTTCATCTCCTCCAGCGGCATCGGCCGGGTGGAGCCGAAGTCGCACATCAGGTGCCCGAAGCCCATCTCCTGGACCGCCCTGATCTGGCCGATCACGCGCTCGGGGTCGCCGATCACCTCCAGCTGCTCCCAGCGGAACTCGTTGTCCACCGAACCGCCCTTGAGGTACCGGTTCTGGTAGTACTCGAAGCCCTTGGCGGCCTGGCCGGTGGCGCTGTCGATCGGCGCGCTCCGCAGGTTGAAGATCCGGGACCGGTCGAACGACGCCTCGAACCGCTCCTGGTCCTCGCGCGCCTGCTCGATCGTGGGCGCGACGTACACGGTGCGGCTGGCGACCAGCTCGACGTCCGAGGTGTCCACGCCGTGCGCGGCGGCCGTCGCGTGCCAGGTCTCCGCGGCCTTGGCGATCTTCTTGAACGGCGCGGCCGGGTCGGCGAGGATCGGCAGCCCGCGCGCCGCGTACATCTCCACGGTCTCCGGGCTGACCGCAGCGACGTGCAGCGGCGGATGCGGCCGCTGCACCGGCCGCGGCATCAGGTTCAGCGGATGCTTGGTCTCGAAGAACCTCCCCTTGTACTCGTAGTTCTCCTGCGTCCACAGGCCGAGGATGACGTCGAGCGCCTCGTTGAACCGGTCCCGCGCCTCGGCGAGGTCGAGCCCGAAGTTCTCGAACTCGACGGCCTGGTAGCCGCGCCCGATGCCGAGTTCGAGCCGTCCGCCGGACAGCAGGTCCACCATCGCGGCCTCCTCGGCCACGTGGATCGGGTTGTGCAGCGGCAGCACCACGATCCCGGTGCCGAGCCGCAGCCGCTCGGTCCGCGCCGCGAGGTTCGCCAGCATCGTGAAGATGTTCGGGACCGTCCCGTAGTCCCGGAAGTGGTGCTCGGCGATCCACACCCCGTCGAAGCCGAGCTCCTCCAGCAGTTCGACGATCTCGATCTGGTACTCGTACACCTCGCCCGCGGTCTGCCCCGCGAACTGGTGGAACAGGTGGAAGGTCGAGAACTTCATCGGCCGGTCAGCCACGTCGCAGGCTCCTTCGTCAACGCGCGGGGCGGGCCCGCCCCGGGGGCGGCGCCGCACCCTGCCATCATTACGTACCAAGCGCTCGCTTGGGAAGCCTAACAGCCACCCCGGATCCACGGGAGGTCCCCGCCCTTCCGTGCCGAGACGCAAGCGTTATGGGGTGCCCTGTCAACGTCCGTCCTGTTTCGCGCGACTTACTGCTGCTCGATGAACGATCAACAAGAGGAACGTGCATACGTGGGACGAACCACCAGCATCACGGCGGGCGCTGCCCTGCTCGCCGCGACGCTCACCCTGACCGCCTGCGGCGGCGACGGCGACAAGAAGGCCGAAGCCAAGGCCACCGTGGACGCCGCCAAGTCGTCCGCGCCGTCCGGCGGGGAGAACGCCGCCAAGTCGCCGGCCGAACTCGTGACCACCTCCCTGAACAGGTTCAAGAGCGCCAAGTCGGTGCGGCTCACGGTGGACTACCGGGACGAGGGCAAGCCGGTGCACATCGACTTCCGCCTCGGCGTGGACCAGGCGGACGGCACCATGCAGGGCAGCTTCGGAAGCCAGAACGCCACCACGAAGCTCCGCTCGGTGGGCGGGAAGCTCTACATGAGCGGCGACGCGTCCTTCTGGGGGAACCTGACCGGGGACAACGCGATGGGCCAGAAGCTCGGTGGGAAGTGGGTGGCGGTCCCGGTCGGCGAAGTCAAGGAGTTCAAGGCGTTCCTGGGCATCCGGCAGTTCGACCAGGAGATCTTCGCGCAGCTGCGCAAGACCTTCCCCGCGGCGTCCGGGGGGCTGGTGTCGAGCCGCACGGACGTCAAGGGCGTTCCGGCGGTCGGGATCGCCGGGCCCGGCGGCAAGGAGGCGCTGGTGTTCGTCGCGGCGTCCGGTGCGCCGGACCTGCTCCGGTTCCGGTCGTCCGAGAGCATCGGGGACATGCCGAAGGGGGAGTTCGACTTCAGCGAGTACGACGCTCCGCTGCAGATCCAGGCTCCGACCGACGTGATCGACTTGGGCAAGGAAATGGGCAAGTAGGGCAGGTAACGCGAAAGCCCGCCGTCCCGGTTGGGGCGGCGGGCTTTCGGTTGGGGTCAGTGGGAGCTTTCCGGGTGGCCCATCGGGGTGGCCGGGTCGAGGACGGTGCCGGCGGCGGGGACGCTGCCGGTGCGGCCGAACTCCAGGGTGAGCAGGGCGGCGGCGAGCCAGCCGATGTCGGTCCAGGAGCGGAACACGATGCTGCGCGGCCGGTAGCCCGGACGGAACTTGCGGTCGAACAGGTACAGCGACTCGACGGCGATCCACGGGTCGAGCAGGTGCAGGGCCTGGTAGCCCGCCTTCTCGACGGGGTTGCGCTCCTCGGCGTCGAGGAGCTCGCGGAACGCGGCGAAGTTCAGCGAGACGACGTCGACGCGCTGCTCCTTCGCCCACTCGGCGATGTCCACGATCAGCCGCTCGTTCAGGCCGTTCGGGGCCTCCGGGAGGCGGCGCATCGCGTCCAGGCTGAGGCCCTGGCCGGCCATGACGTAGCGCTGGAAGGCGATCGGGTCGCCGTGCTCGTCGTAGGCGACGGCGACGACCGCGCCCGGGTGGTAGCCGGTGAGCAGCTCGTCCAGGTTCATGGAGAAGCCGCGCTCGGCCGCGCCGCCGAGCGAGCGGCTCGCGACGTCCAGCAGCCGCCCGCGCAGCTCCGCGCCGATCTCCCGCTCGGGGACGACCTCGGACTTCACGCCGAAGTTGTGCGTGCGCTTCACCGCCTGCCGGACGTTGCGCATCTGCCGTCCGGACAGCGAGAACGAGTCGGGGAACAGCACGACCTCGTCGCCGAACCCGAACGAGCGCAACCCGCCCCAGGACGGCACCAGGTCGGTGCTGGCGCCGAGCACGGCCGGGCGCCAGCCGGTGCGGCGGCACAGTTCCAGGAAGGCGTTGATCGCGGCGTCGTGCGAGTCGGCGTCGCCTACCGGGTCGCCGCCCGCGACCGCGACGCCGAACAGGACGCGGTAGCCGATCGCGGCGCGGCCGTCCGGGCTGAACACGTACGACTTGTCGCGGCGCAGCGCGAACGGCGCGAGCGTGTCGGACCCCGGGTGCGAGACCAGCCGCGCGACGCGGCGGCGCTCGTCCTCGTCACCGGGCGGCGGCGCGGGGTCGGGCGCGAGCAGCGTCACCACCAGCACCAGCAGGCCGACACCGCCGATCATCGACAGCGCGCCGGGCAGCCAGGCCGCGCCGCCGGACGGCCCGCCGGTCGCGGCGAGGCCTTGCGCGAGGTCCGGGCCGACCGAGCTGATCGTCACCCCGCCGAGCACCACGGTCAGGACCGCGGCCGACACCACCAGCACCGCGCCGATCCGGATCGCCGAGCGGACCCGGTCGGGATGCGGCCGGACGACGAAGGTGTCGCGGCTGACCCACAGTGCGACCGCGGCGGCCGCGAGCAGTGGCAGCCGCCAGTAGGCGTCGCCGCCGAAGGCCACCGCCGCGAAGCCCATGCCGACCATGACCATCAGGCCGTACCAGGCGGCGCGGCGGCGCAGCAGCGCCCCGCGCGCGACGAACACCAGCGCTATGCCGAGGACCACCGCGTGCGCCGGGGCCAGCGGGCGCCCGGTCGCGAGCAGGGAGAGCCGGTCGAGCCAGGAGGGCGTGCCGTTCACGGCGGGCACGGAGAGCATCCCACCCACGCCCAGGGTGGCGATCGCGTGCGGCCATGTCGGCGCCGTGTGCTTCGCTGCGTCCACGAAAGACACCTCCGTACGGCTGCAACCAAGATCCATGGGAACTCATTCCCGCCGGGGAACGTTGAATTGCGGCCAGGTGGGCCAGCGGCCCTCAGTGTCTGTGATGGCGGGACAGGTCACCTGGTTCCCTCCTACCCACCGCTACGGTGCTTCCATGACTGGATTCCGCCATGTGGTGCTCCTCACATGGATCGAGGGTACGACCACTGCCCAGGTCGGCGAAGTCGCCGCGCGGCTGCGCGAGCTGCCGGGCGTGGTCCCGGAGATCCGCGGCTACAGCGTCGGGCCGGACGCGGGCGTCAACCCCGGTACGGCCGACTTCGCGATCGTGGCCGACTTCGCCGACCGCGACGCCTACGTCGCCTACCGTGACAACCCCACGCACCGCGCCGTCGTGGACGCGATGAAGCCGCTCATCGCCTCCCGCGCGTCCGTCCAGTACGAACTCTGACGCCGTTTCCTGTCCGCTTCCGGACGCTCGGCCCTCGGGCCGCGTGCCGCGTTACCGAGCAAGCGCTTGTGTTCGACGATCCGACGGGCTAGGTTCGGCGGCGAGGCCCGCCGGGGACGGATCGCGCCCCGTCTCCGGCGGGCGTCTCCCCGCCGGCGCGCACCGGCGCCGTCGCGGGGTCCCTCGCGTCGCGGCGCGGCCGGAGGCCGGATGGGGCAGGGGTTCTCGGGACGGGCGGCGGTCGCCGGGATCGGGCTGACCGCACTGTCGCGCTCGTCCGGCCGGACCGAGCTGTCGCTCGCCGCCGAGGCCGCGCGCGCCGCGCTCGCGGAGGCGGCCGAGGCGACCGGCGGCGCCGCCGCGACGCCCGACGCGATCCTCAGCTACCACCTGAACGACTCCGCGCCCGTCCTCTACCTGGCGCGCGAGCTGGGCATCACCGAGATCGGCTGGCACAACGAGATCTACGGCGGCGGGACGCAGAGCGCGTCGATCCTGGCGGACGCGGCGATGCTCATCGACGCCGGGCTCGCCCGGACCGTCCTGGTGTACCGGGCGTTGAACGGACGCTCCGGCAAGCGGATGAACACGCTCGGCCTGAAACTCGGTGAAGGCACGGAAGAGCAGTTCACGCATCCGTACGGGATGGCCGGGCCCGTCCACCAGTTCGCCTTGGCCGGGCAGCGGTACCTCTACGAAACCGGCCTCAACGAACGGCATCTTCACGCGGTCGTGGCGCAGTCTCGTGCGCACGCGGTACGGAACCCGCGCGCACTGCAACGCCAGCGCATGTCCCTTGCCGACTATCTCGACAGCCCTATGGTCGCGTCCCCGCTGCGCCGCGTGGACTGCTGCCAGGAGACGGACGGCGCGTGCGCGCTCGTCCTCACCCGCGCCGACCTCGCCCCGGACGCCCCGCGCGTGCACGCCGTCGTGCGCGGCGGCGGGCCCGGCGCGTCCTCGATGGACCGGGCCCCGGACATCACGCGGATCTTCTCGTCCTACGTCGCCGGGCCGCTGTACGAGGCCGCCGGGATGAAGGCCGCCGACGTCGACGTGGCGCTGCTCTACGACGCCTACTCCTGGCTCGTCCCGCGCCAGCTGGAGGACTTCGGCCTGGTCGGACGGTCCGACCTCGGCGTCCTGCTGACCGCCCAGGAGATCGCCTGGAACGGCCGCCACCCGGTCAACCCGCACGGCGGGCTGCTGTCCGAGGGCTACGTGCACGGCCTCAACAACGTCGCCGAGGCCGTCCGGCAGCTCCGCGGCACCGGCACCAGCCAGGTCGCGGACGCCTCGGTCGCCCTCTGCACCGGCTTCGGCGGCTCCTACGGCAGCGCCGCCGTCCTGGTCCGCCCCTGACCCTGACCGCACCGAGGCCGACGGGTGCCGTCTCGTGTGCGGGGGAGGGCGGGGTTACGGTGACGGCGTGAGTGGCGGCCGGAAGCTGAGGGTGTCCCCGATCGTGGTGGACGCGGTCCTGACCCTGCTGGTGCTCGGGACGGTCGAGCTGATGGTGTACGTCGCCGACGACCCGGGCGGACGCCCGGCGACCCCGCTCGCGTACGCGCTCGGCGCGCTGCTCGCGCTGCCCGTCCCGCTGCACCGGAGCCGGCCGATGACGTCGCTGCTGCTCGCGAGCCTGCTGATGACGGTGTACTACGCGTCCGGCGCGCCGGGCTTCTCGCCGATCTGGGTGCTCGGCGTGCCCCTGTTCTCCGCCGTGCTCGCCGGGTACATGCGCTGGTCGCTCGGGATCACGTGCTTCTTCTTCGGCTACGGCTACTTCGCGGTGATCAACCGGGGTTCGACTCCGGTGGCGGCGCTGGCGATCTTCATCCAGCAGTGGGTGCTGGTCGCCGTCGTGATCCTGCTGGCCGAGGTGGTGCGCAGCCGCCGGGCGCTGGCCGCCGAGACGCGCGAGCGGCTGCGGATGGCGGCCGAGGAGAAGGAACGCGAGGCGGCCCGGCGCGCCGCCGAGGAGCGCGTCCGGATCGCCCGCGACCTGCACGACACGGTGGCGCACGGGATGGCGACGATCACCGTCCAGTCGGGCGCGGCGTTGCGCAAGCTGGCGGACCGTCCGGCGGACGACCCGGTCCGCGCGGCCGTCGCCGCGATCCGCGCCAGCAGCAAGGAGTCGCTCGCGCAGCTCCGCGCGGCGCTCGGCCTGCTGCGCGGCGACGAGGCCGGACCGGCCGCGCCGGGACTCGGACGCCTGCCGAGCCTGGTGGACGCCGTCCGCTCGGCGGGCCAGCCGGTCGAGGTCGAGGTGTCCGGGACGGCCGTCCCGCTGGACGCCGCGACCGACGAGGCCGCCTTCCGCATCCTCCAGGAGTCGCTCACCAACGTGCTGCGCCACGCGGGCGACGCGGCGACGGCGCGGATCACCATCGACTACTCCGGGAGCGGCGTCCGCGTGGAGATCGCCGACGACGGCCCCGGGGACGCTCAGGGTCACTCCGCCGACCCCTCCGGGGGCGGCCACGGCCTGGTCGGCATGCGCGAACGCGCCGAGTCCCTCGGCGGAACCCTGACCGCCGCCCCCGAGCCGGGCGGCGGGTTCCGGGTCGTGGCCGTCCTCCCCGCGGCCCCCGCCGGTTCGGCGGAGTCGACCGGGGGAGTACTCCAGGGGGAGTAGGCGCGCCGCCAGGTGTCTCCGGACACCGGACGCGACGGGGGAGACCACGGCGCGAACCTCATCGCATGACCACGAAGACCACCTCGCCGGACGGCGCGATCGCGCGCCTGGCCCGGCTCTGCTACCGGAGGCGGCGGCTCGCCGTCCTGTTCTGGGTGCTCGGCGCGATCGCCGTCATGGCGATCGGGTTCTCCTTCTCGGCCAAGGCGTCCAACTCGTTCGGGGGCGGCGGCTCGGAGTCGGCGAAGGTCCAGAAGGTCCTGGACGCCCACTTCCCGAAGATGAACGGCGACAGCATCACGCTGGCCGTCCAGGCCGACAGGGACGTCCGCGACCCCGCCGTCCGGGCCCGCGTTCAGCCGGCGCTCGACCGGCTTGCCCGCACCCCGCACGTCACCGGCGTCACCTCGCCCTACCAAGGCCCCGGCCGGATCTCGCAGGACGGGCGGATCGCCTTCGCGACCGCGCAGCTCGACGTCGGCTCCGCCGACATGCCCAAGTCGGACGTCACCAAGCTGATCTCCGACGTCCGGAGCGACCAGGACGGCGTGCGGCTGGAGCTCGGCGGCAGCTCGGTCAGCACGGCCGAGACGCCCGGCGGCGGGTCCTCGGAGGGCATCGGCGTGCTCGCCGCCGTGGTCATCCTGCTGATCGCGTTCGGATCCCTGCTGGCCATGGGCCTGCCGATCGTGACCGCGCTGTTCGGCATCGGCACCGCGCTCGCGCTGATCGGGCTGCTCGGCCACCTGCTGCCCGCGCCCTCGTTCAGCCCGATCGTCGCCGCGCTCATCGGGCTCGGCGTCGGCATCGACTACGCGCTGTTCATCGTGACCCGCTACCGCGAGGCGCTGCACGACGGCGAGGACCCCGAGTCCGCGGTCGTCACCGCCCTGTCCACCGCCGGACGCGCCGTCCTGTTCGCCGGGACGACCGTCGTGATCGCCCTGCTCGGGCTGCTGGTCATGGGCGACAAGCTGCTCGCCGGGGTCGCGGTCGCCGCGTCCGTCACGGTGCTGATGACCATGGTCACCGCCGTCACGCTGCTGCCCGCGCTGCTCGGCTTCACCGGCCGGGCCATCGACCGGCTGCGCGTGCCGGGGCTCGGCCGCCGCACCGAGCGCCCGCTCGCCGAGCGCTGGGCGAACGTGGTGCAGCGGCTGCCCGTGCCGTCCGCGCTGGTCGCCGCCGGGCTGCTGGTCGCGCTCGCCGTCCCGGCGCTGTCGATGCGGCTCAGCCTGCCCGACTCGTCCACGCAGCCGCACACCAGCAGCGCGTACGCCGCGCACGAGATCGTGGCGCGCGGGTTCGGCGCGGGCGTCGAGGCGCCGCTGGTGATCGTCTCCGAGGGCGGGGACGCCGCGCGGGTCGCGGACGCGGTACGGCGGACGCCCGGCGTCGCGACCGTCCAGCCGCCCCGCACCAGCTCGGACGGCGCTGCCGCGGTGACCATCGCGTTCCCGCGCACCGGCGCGCAGGACGCGGCGACCCAGACGCTCGTCCACCACCTGCGGGACACGGTCGTCCCGGACGCCACGCGCGGCACCGCGCTCGCCGGGAAGGTCTACATCGGCGGGCCCAACGCGGCCTCGATCGACTTCGCCGACAACGTCCAGACCCGGCTGCCGTGGCTGGTCGCGGTCGTCGTCGGGCTGTCGCTGGTGCTGCTGGTCGCGCTCGTCCGCTCGGTCGTCGTCGCCGCGCAGGCCGCGCTGATGAACCTGCTGTCGATCGCCGCCGCCTACGGCGTGCTGACCGCCGTCGTCCAGTGGGGCTGGGCCGGGAGGCTGCTCGGGTTCCCCGGCTCGATGCCGGTCGCCACCTGGGTCCCGATGATCATGTTCCCGATCCTGTTCGGGCTGTCGATGGACTACGAGGTCTTCCTGGTCTCCCGGGTCCGCGAGTACCACGAGCGCGGGCTGCCCACCCGGCAGGCCGTCGCCGGCGGCCTCGCCCGCACCGCGCGCGTGATCACCGCCGCCGCCGCGATCATGGTGATGGTCTTCCTGTCGGTGCTGCTCGGCGCGGACGTCGCCGTCAAGCAGCTCGGCCTCGGCATGGGCGTCGCGATCCTTATTGACGCCACCGTCGTCCGCATGCTGCTCGTCCCGGCCCTGATGGAACTGTGCGGCGAGGCCAACTGGTGGGTCCCGAAGTTCATCCGCCGCCACCGCACCGAACACCCGCACCACGCGCTACCGACCCGCTCGTAACGACGGCCGGTGTCGGCCTGTGTGACCGCCGGTGGGACGGCGTCCATGGCAGGACCGGAGGAACCGAAAGCGCGCCCGCGATCTCTCGCGGGCGCGCCTTCTTCTACGCGATGCCTTGCGCGCGATGCCTTCTGCGCGATGCCTTGCGCGCGATGCCGTCTACGCGATGCCTTGTGCGCGTTGTTCGCCTCCCGGTTCAGCCGCGGGAGCGGACGCTGAGGATCTGGTCCCTCAGCTGCTGCGAGGTGGACGCCTCGACCAGCCGCGGGCCGGAGCGCAGCGGCACCATCGCCCACCAGGAGCCGGTGGCCTCGCCGTACCAGACCCGGACGCCCGGGAACTGCTCCTGGAGCCCGCGGGCCATCGCCTCGCGCAGCTCCGCGGGCGGTGGCTCCTCGCGCCCGGCCGTACTACCCGGTGATCCCGTCATGCCGCCCTCCCCCCGAAGTTCTCATCGTCCGCAACAACCCCGTTGCTTCGGGTGTGACCCTAACTTGGCAAGGTGTGATGAAAAGCACCGGGGTGCCTGGGAGGGACTCGCCCCGCGCGGCTTGACGGCGGCCTCGGACGTCACGGCACCCCTAGCGAACATGAGTCATTTTCATGTAATTTCCGTGTCCCGTGCCACAGGGGCGCGGAACACCCAGAGGGGGCGCGTTGACCTCGCGTCGGCTGCCGATCCTGACCGCCGGGACCCTCGCCGTCGCGGTGGTGCTCGGCGCGGCGCTGGATCCGGTCGGGTTCTTCGCCCTCCTCGGCGTCCCCGGTGATCTGACGCCGCGCACCCGGTGGCAGTTCACCCCATTGGTCGTTTACGTTCCCTTGCTGCTCGCGGGGACGGCCTGGGTGACCCACGTGTTCGGCCGCCTCCCGCGCGGCCGCTTCGGGGCGGTCTGGGCGGGGACGGTGCTGGCCGTCCTGGTCGCGAAGGCCGCGTCCGTCGCGGTGGCCACGTTCCCCTGGTTCGGCTTCGCCGACATCGTCTGGACGACGTCCTACACCGTCCCCAAAGCCGCCGTTTACGCCCTCCTCCCGGCCGCCGTCACCCTCGCGTCCCGCCGCCCCGCCGGCGAACCGCCGTCCGCCCAGGACCCGGTCGTAAGGTCGTCCGCGCGGACCGCCACTGTTGCGGTGCAGGTGGGGAGGGGGACGTCCGCTCGGACGGCGGTGATCGTCGTGCTCGCCGTGGCCGTCACCGGACGGTGGATCTCCTCGCACTGGTCGCGCGACCTGCCGGGATGGGTCCCCTCGGTTTCGCCAGAGGCCGATCGGTACACGTTCCTTCTCGGACTCGCGATCCTGTTCCTCATCCTCTGCGGGGCGCATCACGCCCTCGCGCGGCGCTTCCGCAGCGACGCGGGCCGGTTCCTCGGCGGCTGGATCGCCACCTTGTGGGCGGGCGCGGGACTTGGAGCGGTGCAGACGGCCGCGCTCGTCTTCGCGGACGGCTTCGGCAGCATCCTGCAGACACCGGCGACGTTGTATATCCGCGTATGCGAGGGCGTCTCGTTCGGCGTGATGACCGGTTGGCTCACCGGTCTGGTCGGTGCGGCCTTCGCTCTCGCGAACCGACCGTTCGCAGTGCGAGCGCCCAGCCTCACGACCAGGGAACGCGAGCGACTGGCCGGTTTCGTCGGTGTCTCTGGGGCGGTCGCCCTCTTGGTGGCCGGGGGCGGCGTGGGAACCGGAGTCAGGGCAGGGGGAAACTCCGACGCGTCTGCTTCGAGGACCTGGGCGGGGGTGGGGTTGTCGCCGCTGCGGGCCGTCCGGGGTGCGGACCCGCGGATCGTGGACGCGGCGGGGCGGACGGTCCTGCTGCGCGGCGTCAACGTCAACCAGCTAGTCGACTTCTACGCCGGACGACCTGGCTTTCCCGCGACGCGGCCGCTCAGCGCGGACGACTTCCGGCAGATGGCCGGGCTCGGCTTCGACGTCGTCCGGCTCGGCGTGTCCTGGTCGCGGATCGAGCCGTCACCCGGCCGGTACGACGCGTCCTATCTGGGACGCATCGACCAGGCCGTCGCGTGGGCGCGCGAGAACGGCCTCTACACCGTCCTCGACATGCACCAGGACGGCTGGAGCAACGCACCGACGCCGCCCGGCACGTCCTGCCCCGCCGGGACCTCCACGATGGATGGCTACGACGGCGCGCCGAAATGGGCCACCGTCACCGACGGCGCGCCGCGCTGCCAGTTCACCGGACGCGACATCTCCCCGGCGGGCGACCGCGCGTTCACGAACTTCTACTACGACCGCGACGGCGTGCAGTCCCGCCTCGTCGCTACTTGGGGGATGCTCGCGGCCCGGTACGGATCGGACCCGTCCATCGCCGGTTTCGACCCGCTGAACGAGCCGGGCTTCGGCGAGCAGGCGCCCGTCACCTCGACGCTTCTGCTCGGCCGCTTCTACGACCGCGTGCTGGCCCGGATCCGCGCGTCCGAGGCGCGTCCGCACCTGTTCTTCGCCGAGCCGAGCATCTTCTGGTCGGGCACCGGGTTCGACGCGATGCCGCGCGGCTCCTTCACCGGCGACCCCAACCTGGTGTTCGCCCCGCACCTCTACGCCGAATCGATCACCATGGACGCGTCGCTGGGCCTGCCGCCCATCACCACGATCGAGCACGGCTTCACGCTCGCGTCCCGCGCCGCCGGAAACGTCCCGGTCTGGAGCGGCGAGTGGGGCTACTGGGGCGACGAGGCGAGCGTCCACGACAAGATCCGCCGCTACACCGCCCAGGAGGACCGGCACCTGCTCGGCGGCGCGTTCTGGGTATGGAAGCAGGCCTGCGGCGACCCGCAGAACGGCACGGAACCCGTCGGCGGCGGCCTCAACAAGGTGGACTGCGCCACCGGCAAGGACCTGCCGCGCGACTCCGTCGCCGTCACCGAACTGTCCCGCGCCTACCCGCGCGCCGCCCCGGGCGTCCTAACGTCCCTCTCCCGCACCGGCGCCAGAGGCATCCGCCTGGTAGGCACCGCCGCTCAGACGCACACCGCCGGCCCGGCAGCGAAGGGCGGGACCCCTGCGATCACGGTGAACGGCAGCACCGTGATCGGTGGCGTCGAAGTGCCCGACGCCGGCTGCCTGCTGGACGTATGGGTTCCAGGAGCGGCGCGTCCCATGCTGGACGGCCGCGGCATCACGCACCAAGCCGTCCGGCCCGTCCCCGGCGGATGGCGAATAACCGGCTGCGCCGCCGACCGCTACACCCTCACCATCACCTGACGCACGAACCGTCCCGGCCCCCAACTCCAGCCCACCCACCACCTGAACGCACGAACCCATGCGGGAGGTTCGCTTTCGCCTGCCTCAAGCGATAAGTCGAACCCGGCAGCCCACCGTGCGCGCTGAACGAAGCATCCCGCCAATGACCGAGGCGCGCTGAGCGACGGGCCCGTCCCGGAGGGTGCGGCTGCGGGACGGGGGGGCGGAGAGTGAGATCAGTGGGTGTTGATGCCGTCGAACATGACCTTGAGGTAGTGGTCGGCGAGGCCCTGGGCGTCGAGGCGTCCGCCCGGCTTGAACCAGCGGACGGCGACCCAGACGGTGTCGCGGATCATCCGGTAGGTCAGCTTCGGGTCGACGTCGGACCGGAAGAGGTCCTGCTCCTGGCCGGCCTTGATGGTGTCGGTCCACATCTTCTCCACCTCGTCCTCGGACTTGGTGAGGTAGGCGAACCGCTCCATCCCCTTGAGGTAGTTCCAGTCGTTCTGCATGACCGTGATCGCCGCGCGGTGCGGCTCCAGGGTGCCGAACGCGATGCGGACCAGGCCCGCGATCGTCGTGCGCGGGTCGTCGCCCTTGTCGATGACCTCGCGGTACCGGGTCATGATCTCCTCGAAGAACCCGGACAGGATCTCGTCCACGATCGACTCCTTGGAGTCGAAGTGGTGGTAGAGGCTGCCGGAGAGGATGCCCGCCTCGTCCGCGATGTTCCGCACCGTCGTGGCCTGGAAGCCCTTCTCGGCGAACAGCTCCGCGGCCAGCTTCACCAGGTGCTCGCGGCGCTCCGACGCGGCGGCCGACGAGCCCCTGCCGCGCCGCCGGGCGCCGGGCTCCCCGCCGCCTGATTTCGGTCGTCCGGAATTAGTGCTCGTGGTCGTCACCCTCCCATTATGCCGCGTCGCCCAACCGCTTGCTCGATTCCACGCCGACCACACCCGCCAGGTGCGCATCTAGCGCTTGTTTCGCAGCCTCCGCCCAGGTCGAGCGGGCTCCATACGGCCCGGGGGAGATCGTCTCACAGGGACACCGCCTAGCCTGGACAACATGTCCCAAACCATTGTTTTCGATCTCTACGGCGTGATCGCCCGCACCCAGACCGACGCCGCCAAGAAGCACATCGAGGACCTCGCGGGCGTCGCCGGACCCCCCTTCTGGACCGCCTACTGGGACTGCCGCCCCGCCTACGACGCCGGCCAGTCCAGCCCGGCCTACTGGGCCGCCGTCGCCGACCGCCTCGGCACCCGCTTCGCCGACGTCCCCGCCCTCATCGAGGCCGACCTCGACAGCTGGACGGACGTCGACGACCGCATGGTCACCCTCGTCACCCGCCTGGCCGACCAGGGCCGCACCCTCGGCCTCCTCTCCAACATCATCACCGACCTCGTCCCCCGCTTCGAGGCCAAGCACCACACCTGGCTCGACCGCTTCACCGAACGCGTCTACTCCTGCGAGATCGGCGTAGCCAAACCCGACCCCCGCGCCTACGAAATCTGCGCCACCCGCCTAGGCGTCCCTCCATCCGACATCCTCTTCTTCGACGACACCCCCCAAAACATCACCGCCGCCCGCAAAACCGGCATGACCGCCCACCTCTTCACCACCCCCACCCAACTAACCCCCCTCCTATCCCCCACCCCCCACACCCCCTAACCCCACCCACCCCACCCACCCGCGCTCCACGCCCCCCGCCCGGCCGCGCTCCACGCCCCCGCCCGTGTTCCACACACCCCGCCCGTGTTCCGCACGCGGCCGCGTTCCGCGCACTCCGCCCTTGCGCGCGCCGCCAGCGTTACGCGCATGCCGCCTGCGTCCCTGCATGCGGCGCCCGCGTCCCGCGCGCCCCCGAGTTCCACGCGGCGCGCCCGTGTTCCGCGCACTGCCGCGCTCCGTGCCGTGCACGGACTCGCTCCCGCGCTGCCCGCCAAGGCCCGCACACGCCACGCACGAACGCACCTCCAGGCCGCGCATGCATGCGCATCCCGCGCCGCGCACCAAGCCAGCTCTCGCCACGCACGGACGCCCCGGACCGCACACCGACGCGCCCCCTGCCACACAAGGAAGCCCTTCTTGCCTACGTGGGCGCGCGCTCGTCCCATGCGTGGACGCGCCCCCCGGTGCCGCGCGCCGGCACGCCCAGTGCCGGCGCCTGAACGCACTCTCGCGCCGCGCGTGGACGCGGCCACGGGCTGTGCGTGGACGCGCTGCCGCACCATGCCCGAAGCCAGTCCCGCACGCACGAAGGCGCCCCGCGCCGCGCGCCAACGCGCGCCGTGCCACGCACAGACGGGCCCGGTGCTGTGCGTGGACGCGGCCACGGGCCGTGCATGGACGCGCTGCCGCATCGCGTGCCGAAGCCCGTCCCCGCCGCGCGCCGACTCGCCGTGCGTCCCTGCCCGAACACACTCTCGCGCCGTGCATGGTCGCCCCGTGCCGTGCGTGGACGCACCCGCTCACGGGCCGGTGGGCGACGCGCCCACGGGCCGTGCACCGGAAGCCGAGCCTCCTGGAGGCGCCCGGTGCCATGTACCGACCGCCCCGTGCCGTGCGTGGACGCGCTCTCTCGCCGTGCGTGGACGCCCCGGCTGAGTGTGGACGAGCCCCCGGGCCGTGCGTGGACGCGCATCCCGCGCCGTGCGCCGAAGCCCGTGCCCGCCGCGCGCCGACTCGCCGTGCGCCCTGCCCGAACGCACTCTCGCGCCGTGCGCACGCGCGGCCACGGGCCGTGCGTGGACGCGGCCGTGCCATGCCCCGAGCCAGCCCGCGCACGCACGGAGGCGCCGTGCGTCGATGCGCCCCCTGCCGTGCGTGGATGCGCCGTCGGCGGTGCACCGGTGCCAGCTCCCGGCCACGCACGGAGGCCCCTGCCACGCGTCGGTGCCCTCTTGCCCTGCGTGGGCGCGCCCTCGCGCCGCACTTGAACGCGCTACGGGCAGCGCTTGAACGCGCTCTCCATCGTGCCGTGCGTGGACGCGCTGCCGCGTCGCGTGCCGAAGCCCGCTCATGCTGCATGCGGACCCCCCGTGCCATGCAGCGACGAGCCCCGTGCTGTGCGTGGGCGCGCTCACGCCCTGCGTTTGAAAGCGTCCCTGCTGTGCACGGACGCGCCTCGGGCCATCCGTGGACGCGCATCCCGAGTGCAGCGAAGCCAGGCCCCGCATGCACGGAGGTGCCCCGTGTCACGCACAGGCGGGCCTGGTGCTGTGCGTGGACGCGGCCACGGGCGGTGCGTGGACGCGGACGCGGGTCGTGTGTGGACGCGCGGGCGCGTCGCGTGCCGAGGGCCGTCCCTGGTGTGCACTTACGCGGCCCTGGGCCGTGCGCGGTGGTAGCTGCGAGCCGTGCACGCGCTTGTACGGCTCGCTGGGTGGCCGTGGGTTGCGGGGTCAGGTGTCGTTGCGGAAGGTGAGGCCTCGGGCGCGGAGGGCCAGGCGGAGGGCGTTGAGGGCCTTGGGGCCCATGCCGTGGAGGTCGCGCAGGTCCTGCTCGCGTGCGTCGGCCAGGGATTCGAGGGTCTTGTAGCCCGCGCCGTCCAGGGCGCGGCGGGCGGGTGATGCGACGCCCTCGGGCCACGGGTTGCTTCCGGTAGCGGTCATGTCGTGCTCCCTGTGATGTCGGAATGAACCGATGGATCCGGCAGTACGTGTGGTCAGTATCGCGCGCGGGCCGTCCCTCCGGGGGGAGGGGATCGGACGGGCGGTCCGCGCGCGGTACCGCGATAACTGGACGAGGTGTCTAATGGGGGTGCAGGGCCGTTCGGACACCGCGGGGGTGGTGGGCGGTGCGTGGGCTCGTTCGGGACGACCCGGTGTTGCGGGCCGGACGGGTGCTGGGCGGGCTGTGGGTGATCGCCCGGCCGGCTTTGTGGTTGGTGTCATGGGTTCCTTTCGGTTTGGGGCAGATGCTGGCCGCTCGGGAGCTTGTGGCGGGGCAGCGGGAGTGCCTGCCGCGGCCTCGGGGGTGTGCGGACGCGGTGACGCCCGTCCTGACCGGCGTGGTGGTGTGGGGGCCGCTGGTCTGGCTGGCCGTGCTCGCGGTCAACGATGCCGTGGACCTGCCCGGGGACCGGAAGAATCCGCGCAAGCGGGACGCGCCGCTGGTGAGCGGGCGGCTCTCGGTGCGGACGGCGATCGTCGCGGCGCACGTCGCGGCGGTCGCGGCGGTGCTGGCCGCGGCGACCGTCCGGGTCTCGTTCGCCCTGGTCACGCTCGGCTTTCTCGGGCTCGGGTGGCTCTACAGCGTGCCGCCGTTCCGGTTCAAGGCCCGGCCCGGGCTGGACGTGGCGACCAATGCCGTCGCGTACGGCGGGCTCGCGCTCGTCGCGGGGTGGACGGCGGTCCGTCCGCCGGCCGGATTTCCATGGGTGATCTCCTTTCAGGGGGTGCTCGTGGCCGTCGCGTTCTACGTGCCGACCACGGTGGCCGATCACGGGGCCGACGTCGCCAGCGGCTACCGCACCGTCGCCGTCCGGCTGGGACCCCGTGCCGCGCAGTGCATCGGCTTCGCCGCCCTGGCCGCCGCCTGCGCACTCGCCATCCTGCTCGCCGCCCGCGACCAGCTCTATCCGAATCGGATTCTGTGGATAACCGTCGCGTCGGCCCCGGTTCTCCTTGGCGCCTATTGGCGACTGCTCGTGCGCGCGCGAGGGCCGCACGAGGTGCTGCGCGGCATCATCGTCCTCAGCTGGCTCTTCCTTGTGCCCTGCGCCGCGTTCGCCCTGACCTACACCAGGACGCTTTGAAAGCGAGGACGCCGAAACCGCCCCTGGACCAGCGGTTCGGAGGCGGTGGCGGCCGGAGCGGACTCAGCCGGGCAGGATGGTGGCGCCCTTGGGAGCCGTGTCGGTCCATCCGGCCTTGATGAGGACGGACCAGAGGAGGTCGCTGCCCCGCGGCAGGGGGCCCGTGGCGCCCGCCGTGGTCCTCCGCGCCAGCAGCCGGCCCGTGGCGGGGTCGATGATGATCGAGATCGAGTCCCCGTCCCTGCCGACGACCGTCACCTCGGCGCCGCTGCGTCCCAGCGGGCTCCGCGCAGCCGGAGGGCGGGCCCTGGGGCTACTCGTCCTCGGGCTCGGCCAGGCGGGCGCGGAGGACGGTCAGGAGGTCGTCGGTGCGCTCGGTGAGGTGCTCGATCTCCGGCAGGGCCAGGTCGTCCCGGACGGTGTCGGCGAGCAGTTCGTCGTACTCGTGCGCGCGCCCGGTGATCTCGTCGACGCGGCGTTGCGCGAGGAGGGCCTCGTCGGCGGCGCGGACCCGTTCGGCGTAACGTTCCAGGGCCTCGACGCGGCGGGTCACGGCCGTCACCGAGCGGTCCAGCTTCTCCCGTAGCGGACGCAGCGCCGCTTCCACGCCGGGCAGTTCGCCGCCCGGTCCCGGCTCGTCCGCGCGCAGGCGCGACTGGCGCGCGAGCGCGTGCGCGATCTCCCACTCCTCACGCGGCAGGATCACCGCGTTTTCGGCACGCTCCAGCAGCCCCTCCTGGTTGACCTTGCTCTCGCGGACGGTGTCCACCGCCGCCTGCACGCGCGTGAGGAGGGCGCGCGCGTCGTCGTCCAGGTCGTCCGGCGTGACGTAGCGGTCGCGGCGCTTGTCCAGCTCGTGCGCGCGATGCAGGTCGAGGAACAGGGTCGGTGAGCCTATCGCGACTAGGGCCGCCAGCATCGTCATGCCGAGCAGCCACATGGAGCCGAGCAGGGGCAGCCCGCCGAAACCGGCCGCCAGCACCGTGAAGGGCGCGAGCGCCACGAGCGGACGCCGTCGCCTAACGAGCGGGTCGAGTTCGGCGCGCAGCGTCGGATCGGTAACCGGACGTGGTTCGGACGCGCCCGGATCGGAGCCCGAGGCGGCGTCCGCGACGCGTCGCCAATACGTGCGCACATGAGTCTCGAACGCGAAATCGTTAGGGGAGATCTCGATCTCGGTGGGTCCGGCGGGCAGCGGCCACGAACCCACGGGGTCGCCGCCACGGGGTCCGGTGAACCGCACCCACCAGCCTCCCTTGCCGTCGTCGCACCGGTAGCGGCCGGGTGCGATGTCGATTCCGACGAAGAACGTCCCGATACCCGGAATGGACTCGTTCCAGGTCCCACTGGCCACGGCGACCTCCGACCCGCCTCGCGCCGCTCGGCTCCCTCTCCGATCGCACCCGCGCGCCACGTCCCCTGCGCCGCCGGAGCGATATGTGAGCCGTACCCCGATGCGTGTCGGTGAAGTCGCGTCCGGGGCAGGAGATTGGAACTGGAATACTCCAGGCGTGCGACCCGACTACGACCCGCTTGACGACCCGCCATGGGCGATGCAACTGGTAGTGCGCGCGGAGAAGGCCGATCCGCCGACCCATGACGCGGTCTGCGCGGCCGCCGCGACGGCCGTGGTGCGGCTCCTCGCCGACCCGCGCGCGCAGGAGCCCGAGGGCGAATGGCACGCCTGCGTCCAGGGCTGGGAGTCGCGCCGCATACGCAAGGTGACACGACGCGCGCGCGGGGTGCGCTGGCCCGAGGTGCAGGAGATCCCCGGCATCACAGCCGAGGCATACGGCGCGGAGGTGCGCGCGTTCCCGCCCGCTCCGATGGACGAGGTCCCGCCGCAGATCGCCAAGCTCCAGGTGGCCGGCCTCGACCTGCCGCTCGCCGAGGACCCGCTCCCCCCGCCGGACGGCCCCCACGCCGAGATCGCGCTGAACCCGGACGTCACGATGACCACGGGCAAGGCCGCCGCCCAGTGCGGCCACGCCGCGCACCTGCTGTTCCGCCAAGCGGGCGCACGAGACCGCAAGCGCTGGCTGGAGAACGGCCTGCGCGTCCACCTCGCCCGCGACGTCCCGTGGCAGAAGTGTGTGGACCGTGCCACCGTCGCCGTCCGCGACGGCGGTTTCACCGAAGTCCCACCCGGCACCATGACCGCCATCGCCTGGATAGCGAAGTAGCCGACGCCCAACGGCAACGCGCGGGACGGCAGAAAGCCGTCCCGCGCGCATGAGCGCTACCCCGAGCGGGTGGCGTTAGGGGAGGACGACCGCTATTGGGGCTATTCCGGCTTGGCGGATGAGGGACGGTAGGCGGCCGGCGAACGGGTGGTGGTCGGTCGGCAGGCCGGACGGGTTGTCGATGACGTAGTGGACGACGTCGCCGGAGCGGCGCTCGGTGTAGTGCGCGCCTACCGAACGCAGGATCGCGGCCGTGCGGTCGGCGTCGGACGCCTTGACCGAGACCCGGATGGGCGACTCGACCTGGAGCGGGGCGTTCGCCACCGTGTGCGCACGAGGCGCTGCCAAGCCGGAAACCGCGATCGAAGGATTCGGGCCGAGTAGCGCGTTGTAGAGCAGTTTCGCTGTGCCGTCGCTGAAGGCGCGGAAGTTCGGCTCGCCGCCGAACAGGACGGTGCGGCCCTTGCCTACGGGCTCGTCCGTGACGGCGGCCGTTCCGCCGAGTTCGGCGGAGCCGCGCTCGTAGCCGGAGACGAACCAGTCAGGGGAGGACGCGGACGGGTAGCCCACAGCGACCTTGGCCGGGTCGGTCTGCCGGATGACCGGGTCGTAGGAGTAGAACTGCCAGGCCGTGGCGCCGACCCCGCGCGCGAGCGGGCTGCGGCCGTCCACCTTCACGCGGAACAGCGAGCCCGGGACGTCCGAGGTGGGGTCGGTGAAGGTGTCGGTGGTGATGCCCGCGCGCGCGGCGATCTGCGCGCCGCCCTGCCAGCCGACGTAGCGTCCGCCGTCCTGGACGAACTTCGCGAGGGCCGCGCGCCCGGTGTCGCCGAGCGCCTTGTCGGCGGCCTCCGCCGGGCCGTTCGGGACGACGAGGACCTGCACGCCCGCGAGCTTGCCGGACGCGACGTCGGCCGGGCTCAGCAGCGTGTACGGGAGCTTCCACTCGCGGTCGAAGCGCGACCTGAGCCAGCCGACTGACTGACGGGAGCTGGACGAGGTCGGCGACAGCTGAAGGACACCGATCTTCGGTGCGTTTCCGGAATGTCCCGGAGTCTCCGCGGGCAGGGTCCGCACCGGCACGGCGACCGGACGCAGGTCCGCCCCGGACGATCCGCCCGCGACGTTCTGCAGCAGCGGCAGCGACCAGGCCGTCACATCGTAGAAGTACGGGAACGGGGTATACGAATCCTCGTTCAGCATGGCCTGGATCCAGTGCTTCTGGCCCTGCGCCATGCTGATCGAGTACGTCCCGGCGGGCAGCGTCGTGCTGGTTTCGGGGCGTCCGTAAGGCTTGAAATCGGGCACCTTCAGAGGCCGGACGAGCCGGTCCACCCGCACGCCCATCCGCTGCAGGCGCCGCACGATCGTGCGCACCTCGGGGCCCTTCGCCGGGTCGTCCGCGCGCAGGAAGTAGTGCCGGACGAGCCGGTCCGGGACCTGCCGGTCGATCGTGTTCGGCGGGTTGTAGACCTGGTTCGGCTCCAGCTTCCCGGCGGCGCCCTCCCGGTAGGCGTCCACGGCCATCTGGTGCCACTCGGTGAGGATCCGCTGCCGGTTGCGCGCGGCCTGCGACAGCGACACCCACTGGGTCAGGTAGTGCTCCTTTACCCGTTCGGGGTAGGGGCTCTCGTCACCCTTCTCGAACGTCATTCCGGCCGCGAGGAAACCCGAGATCGGGACCGTGTCGCCATACCCCTGGTAGAAGAGGTCGTAGGTGTCGCGGTTGAAGAAGTCGATGCCCTGCCGCTTGAACTCGGTGCCCATCGCCGCGCCGTACACGTCGTTGATCCAGCCGATCGCCTGCTCGGGCGTCTCGTGGTAGATCGGGTCGGCGTTCGGCGGGAAGAAGTAGGACGTCCCGCCCATCTCGTGCGCGTCGATGTACAGCACCGGCGGGTACTGGTTCAGCATCGCGACCTTGCCGTCCACCTCGGGCTGCGTGCGCGCGAACCAGTCGCGGTTCATGTCGAAGCCGTAGGCGTTCTGGCGGGTGTTCAGCGTCCGTCCGTCGGGGTTCTGCGTGGGCAGCACGACGACGAGCGCGTTGTCGAGGATCGTGCGCGCCGCGCAGTCCGTCCGGTCGCCGAGGTCGCGCAGGACCTTGAGCGCCGCGTCGGTTCCGCTCGGCTCGTCCCCGTGGACGTTCGCCGAGACCCAGAGGATCGGCACGCCGCGATTGGCGAGCCGTTCGGCGAGCTTGGCGGGCGTGCGCGGGTCGCGTAGCGCGGCCGCCTCCCCGCGCACGCGCGTGAGCCCGGCCCTACTGATCAGTTCCGGACGTCCGACGATGGCGTACTTCAGTGGACGTCCCTGAGCGGACGTGGCGAGCGTCCCGGAAACGACACGGTCGCTGGACGCGGCGACCGCTTCCAGGTAGCGGTCGGACTCGGCGGCGGTCACCTCGCGGTCGCCCAGCTCGATGCCGAGGACCTGCTTCGGGGACGGGACCTTGCCCCGGTACACGGGCGCGGTCTGGGTCGGGTCGCATGAGGCGGGAGAGGGCGGTGCGGCGGAGGCGGACGTCGCGAGCGCGGTCGGCACCGCGAGCGACCCTGCCGCCACCAGCGCCACTGCCAGGCGTGAGGCTCTCATACCCCCGCAAGGTGACACGAGTCCGGAGCGGCACCAAGGGCAACTTCTGCCAAGATCGCGCTCGCTCGGGGACTATCGCGCCGCGCGTGAACGTGGTTCGGTTCGGGAACGACATTTCGCCACCGGATACTGGGGAGAACCGTATGCGTGCCGCGTTGACGACCAAGGACAACACCCTCACCGTCACCGACGTCCCCGATCCCGTGCCGCTGGAGGGCCAGCTCCTGGTGCGGACGCTGGCGTGCGGGATCTGCGGGTCGGACCTGCACGCGCTCGCCGACCCCGAGGCGTTCATGGAGACCACCCGCCGCTCCGGCGGCACGCCCTACGACCCGCGCGAGGGCCTGGTCTTCGGGCACGAGTTCGCCGCCGAGATCGTCGACTACGGGCCCGGCACCGAGCGCGCGCTGCCGATCGGGACGGCCGTCTGCGGCCCGCCGATCGCGATCGGCCCGCAGGGCGCCGGGATCGTCGGGTACGCCCCGATGTTCCCCGGCGGGTACGGCGAGTACATGATCCTGAACGAGGGCCTGGCCATGCCGGTGCCGGGCGGCCTGGACCCGAAGGTCGCCGCGATCACCGAGCCGTTCTCGGTCGGGGCCCGCGCCGTCCGGCGCAGCGGCATCGAACCCGGCGACGTGGCGGTCGTGCTCGGGCTCGGCCCGATCGGCCTCGGCGTCGTCGCGCAGCTCAAGGCGCGCGGCCACGGCCCGGTCATCGCCGTGGACTTCTCCCCGCGCCGCCGCGCGCTCGCCGGG